>NZ_JAUSXS010000001.1:767500-6049274 GCF_030816195.1 Pseudomonas sp. W4I3
CGGGTATCACGTAAGTGATGCGGTAGAGGAGCGTTCTGTAAGCCTGTGAAGGTGAGTTGAGAAGCTTGCTGGAGGTATCAGAAGTGCGAATGCTGACATGAGTAACGACAATGGGTGTGAAAAACACCCACGCCGAAAGACCAAGGTTTCCTGCGCAACGTTAATCGACGCAGGGTTAGTCGGTCCCTAAGGCGAGGCTGAAAAGCGTAGTCGATGGAAAACAGGTTAATATTCCTGTACTTCTGGTTATTGCGATGGAGGGACGGAGAAGGCTAGGCCAGCTTGGCGTTGGTTGTCCAAGTTTAAGGTGGTAGGCTGGAATCTTAGGTAAATCCGGGATTCTAAGGCCGAGAGCTGATGACGAGTCGTCTTTTAGACGACGAAGTGGTTGATGCCATGCTTCCAAGAAAAGCTTCTAAGCTTCAGGTAACCAGGAACCGTACCCCAAACCGACACAGGTGGTTGGGTAGAGAATACCAAGGCGCTTGAGAGAACTCGGGTGAAGGAACTAGGCAAAATGGCACCGTAACTTCGGGAGAAGGTGCGCCGGTGAGGGTGAAGGACTTGCTCCGTAAGCTCATGCCGGTCGAAGATACCAGGCCGCTGCGACTGTTTATTAAAAACACAGCACTCTGCAAACACGAAAGTGGACGTATAGGGTGTGACGCCTGCCCGGTGCCGGAAGGTTAATTGATGGGGTTAGCTAACGCGAAGCTCTTGATCGAAGCCCCGGTAAACGGCGGCCGTAACTATAACGGTCCTAAGGTAGCGAAATTCCTTGTCGGGTAAGTTCCGACCTGCACGAATGGCGTAACGATGGCGGCGCTGTCTCCACCCGAGACTCAGTGAAATTGAAATCGCTGTGAAGATGCAGTGTATCCGCGGCTAGACGGAAAGACCCCGTGAACCTTTACTATAGCTTTGCACTGGACTTTGAATTTGCTTGTGTAGGATAGGTGGGAGGCTTTGAAGCGTGGACGCCAGTCTGCGTGGAGCCAACCTTGAAATACCACCCTGGCAACTTTGAGGTTCTAACTCAGGTCCGTTATCCGGATCGAGGACAGTGTATGGTGGGTAGTTTGACTGGGGCGGTCTCCTCCTAAAGAGTAACGGAGGAGTACGAAGGTGCGCTCAGACCGGTCGGAAATCGGTCGTAGAGTATAAAGGCAAAAGCGCGCTTGACTGCGAGACAGACACGTCGAGCAGGTACGAAAGTAGGTCTTAGTGATCCGGTGGTTCTGTATGGAAGGGCCATCGCTCAACGGATAAAAGGTACTCCGGGGATAACAGGCTGATACCGCCCAAGAGTTCATATCGACGGCGGTGTTTGGCACCTCGATGTCGGCTCATCACATCCTGGGGCTGAAGCCGGTCCCAAGGGTATGGCTGTTCGCCATTTAAAGTGGTACGCGAGCTGGGTTTAGAACGTCGTGAGACAGTTCGGTCCCTATCTGCCGTGGACGTTTGAGATTTGAGAGGGGCTGCTCCTAGTACGAGAGGACCGGAGTGGACGAACCTCTGGTGTTCCGGTTGTCACGCCAGTGGCATTGCCGGGTAGCTATGTTCGGAATAGATAACCGCTGAAAGCATCTAAGCGGGAAACTAGCCTCAAGATGAGATCTCACTGGAACCTTGAGTTCCCTGAAGGGCCGTCGAAGACTACGACGTTGATAGGTTGGGTGTGTAAGCGCTGTGAGGCGTTGAGCTAACCAATACTAATTGCCCGTGAGGCTTGACCATATAACACCCAAGCAATTTGCGACTCGAGAGAGACCAGATTGCGGTGTGTGAAGACGAGATGAACCGAAAGTTCGACGCTTGCAAAACACCAGATTCTATTACATACCCAATTTGCTGAAGCGAGGCCGTCTGGCCACGACTCAGTACCCGAATTTCTTGACGACCATAGAGCATTGGAACCACCTGATCCCATCCCGAACTCAGCAGTGAAACGATGCATCGCCGATGGTAGTGTGGGGTTTCCCCATGTGAGAGTAGGTCATCGTCAAGATTAAATTCCAGAACCCCTGTTTGCTAACGCAGACAGGGGTTTTGTTTATGTAGAAGTCCATGAATTTCACCGGCACGTTGCTAGCGCAACGATCTGGTACACAGAATTTCTTGACGACCATAGAGCATTGGAACCACCTGATCCCATCCCGAACTCAGCAGTGAAACGATGCATCGCCGATGGTAGTGTGGGGTTTCCCCATGTGAGAGTAGGTCATCGTCAAGATTGAATTCCGAAACCCCTGTCTGCTAACGCAGACAGGGGTTTTGTCGTTTAAGGGGGGTCTGCGCCGATAATCGGCTGCGTAGCTACCGCCTGTCGGTCTCCCACTCTAAAAGAGGAAGATTCACACAAACCTCTAAGTTTTATTGATTTCTGGCCGAAAGCCTGACGAGCCATGCGTGCACCGAATTAGAGCGGTCGCAGAGTCCGCCTATCACGTTACATGGAATGTTCTACTCGGCACGCTCACCCCCCTTTGGCAAAAAGAAGTCGATGAAATGAATCTCAAGTTCAGTCATAAAATTCTGTTGGCTGCGTCAGGCGTCGTGGTTCTGGCCTTTGCGCTATTCACGCTCTATAACGATTACCTGCAGCGCAACACGATCAGGCAAAACCTCGCGTCCTCTATCCAGCAATCCGGGGAGTTAACCGCCAGCAGTGTGCAGAACTGGCTCGGCGGCCGAATCCTGGTTCTCGAAAACCTGGCACAAAACGTTGCTCATCAAGGGGGCGGCGCGGACCTTCCGGGATTGGTCGATCAACCGGCGCTCACGTCCAACTTCCAGTTCACCTATGTTGGCCAAGTCAACGGTGTGTTCACCCAGCGCCCCGATGCGAAGATGCCAGAGGGCTATGACCCACGTCAGCGCCCTTGGTACAAGCAAGCCGTAGCAGCCGATAAAACCATGCTTACCCCGCCTTATATGGCGGCTGTAGGCGGTCAGATCGTGACAATCGCCATGCCGGTGAAGAAAAATGGAGAGCTGCTGGGTGTGGTGGGTGGAGACTTGAGCCTGCAAACCCTGGTGAAGATCATCAACTCGGTAGATTTTGGCGGTATTGGTCACGCATTTCTGGTCAGTGGTGATGGCCAAGTCATCGTGAGTCCTGACCAGGACCAGGTGATGAAAAACCTCAAGGATATCTATCCTGGCACCCAAGTGCGCATCGAGAAGGTTAACCAAGACGTTGTCCTCAATGGACAAGACCGCATCCTCTCGTTTACGCCAATCAACGGTTTACCGGGGGCTGACTGGTACATCGGCCTGTCTATCGACAAAGACAAAGCTTACGCCGCACTGGGCAAATTCCGCACCTCAGCCTTGATAGCGATGCTTATTGCCGTGGTGGCGATTGCCGTACTCTTGAGTCTGTTGATCCAAGTGCTGTTGCGTCCGCTGACCACCATGGGCGTCGCCATGCAGGACATCGCCCAAGGCGAAGGCGATCTGACCCGCCGCCTCGACGTCACCAGCAAAGACGAGTTTGGCGAAGTCGGTAGCGCATTCAATCAGTTCGTCGAGCGGATCCACGCCTCGATTTCCGAAGTGTCCTCGGCCACACGCCAGGTGCATGACCTGTCCCAGCGCGTGATGGCCTCGTCCAACGCATCCATCATCGGCTCTGACGAACAAAGCGCTCGTACCAACAGCGTGGCGGCCGCTATCAACGAGCTGGGCGCCGCTACCCAGGAAATCGCACGTAACGCCGCTGATGCCTCGCAGCATGCCAGCGGTGCCAGTGAGCAAGCTGACGATGGACGCAAGGTGGTTGAGCAAACCATCCAGGCGATGTCGGAACTGTCGCAGAAAATCAGCCTGTCCTGCACGCAGATCGAAACCCTCAACGCCAGTACCGACAACATCGGCCACATTCTCGATGTGATCAAGGGCATCTCCCAGCAGACCAACCTGCTCGCGCTTAACGCGGCGATCGAAGCGGCCCGTGCCGGCGAAGCTGGGGCGTGGGTTTGCCGTGGTTGCTGATGAGGTGCGCAACTTGGCTCACCGCACCCAGGAGTCGGCAGAAGAGATCCACAAAATGATCACTTCCCTGCAAGTGGGCTCGCGTGAAGCCGTGACCACCATGAACGCCAGCCAGGTCTCCAGCGAAGAAAGCGTCGAAGTGGCTAACCAGGCCGGCGAGCGTCTGGTCAGCGTGACACAGCGAATCGTTGAGATCGACGGCATGAACCAATCGGTCGCCGCTGCTACCGAGGAACAAACGGCAGTGGTTGAAACCCTCAACGTCGACATCAACCAGATCAACCTGCTGAACCAGCAAGGCGTGGCCAATCTCAACGAGACGCTCAAAGACTGCGATGCGCTCTCCCAGCAGGCCAGCCGACTGAAGCAATTGGTCGATAGCTTCAAAATCTGATCCAGGCCGTGTCGGAGCGATACCTCGCTCCGACTGCCCAGCCAAGCAACTGACCTATTGGGCTTATAGCGAGCCCAAATCCACTCACAGAAAACCAATAATCCTGAGATAGTCACAGCCCTTGCGTAACAGCGCGGGGCTCTTTGGCGGATAGTGCGCGCCCATCTGCTCAAGCCCCCATTGAGCGTTGCCGTAATGGATCATCGAAGTGTCGCCGATGTCTTCATCCAGTCCATCAAGGTAGAAGCCCAGTACGCCAAACAACGCATTCTCACTGCGCACTGTTCGCAACGCCCTTTGCCATTGTCCAAGGCTCACCCGTTCGAAGGCATGTCCGGCCTGGCTGAACGCATCGAGGTATTGGTCCCAACTCAAAGGTTGTGGATTGTGCAGGTTGAAAACGTTTCGACTCGCGACAAAACGTGAGCTATGGAAGGCTATGAAGCGCGCCAGAAAGTCCACCGGCATCAGGTCGAAATTCGCCTCTATTCGAGGAACGATCCCCAGCTGCAGCGACCCCTTGAGCATCAATATCAATCGGTTTTTATGGGGCTGGCAGACGCCATTCTGACTGTTGAAGCTGATATTTCCCGGCCGATGGATATTCACCCAGGCCCCCTGTTCGACTGCACGCCCCAGCAACCGCTCGGCCACCCACTTCGAGAGGTTGTAGCCATTTTTTACGTAGAGCGGCAAGGTGCGGCTTGCGGGTGCTTCGAGTACATACCGTTCAGCGTCGATGCTGCTGCAGGCCGACAGCGTTGAAATGAAATTGAAGACCTTCTTACAGTGCGTCTCGCAAAGGCGCAGGCATTCAAACACCGGTTCGACGTTGTCCTTGGCCAGTGCTGTGTAGTCCATCACGTGGTTGACGTGCGCCGCATTGTGCACAAGCACGCCATGGTTGCGAGCGAGGTAGTCGTACGCCTCACAGGACAGGCCCAGGCGTGGTTGGCGCAGGTCGGCGGCGTGCACCTGCACTCGGCTCAGGTCCAAGTGTTCCAGGCGGTATTCACGCAACGCCTGGGTGAATCGGTCCGCCGCCGACTGGCCGGGGAGTGCGCGAACCAGGCACGCTACTTCCTGCGCCCCCCCAGCCAGCAGCGCCTGGACGATATGCACGCCGACAAAGCTGTTCGCCCCCGTGACAATCGCTTTGCGCGGGTCCCCGGCGCGCGCCTCGTGTAGCACTTCAAGCTCCAGGGCTCGGGACGCGTCTTTTTCCATTTGGCTGAACGATGTATCCGGCAGCGCCGCGCCCTCCATCTGCAAGGCCAGCGTACGAATCGTTGGCGCTTCAAAAAACTGGCTCAAGGAGAGGCTGCGGCCAAATTGCTCGCGCAGGCGCAGTAGCAAGGTGGACAGCAGGATCGAATGGCCGCCTAGGCTGAAGAAGCTGTCGTCGATCGATACTTCACCGGTAGACAACCCTAACAACTCCCCCCACAGATTCACCAACTGCGCCTGGACGGGCGTGTGCGCGCTGCACCGGGGCATCGCCTGGGCGCGGCTGTTCGATGCAGCCCGCAACGCCTTGCGATCGATCTTGCCGTTGCTCGACGAGGGCAGGGTTGGCAGTTCGCTCCAGGCCACGGGTTGCATGTACTCAGGCAGCCACTGCCGGGCATGTTCCTTCAGGCTGGCCAGCGTGGCGCCAGGTACGGGCTGGGCCGCAAAGCCCATGATTCTGTGCGCCTGATCAATCACCACCGCCACTTGGCGAAACAACCGACTGCTGCGCAGGCACTGCTCAATCTCCTGAGGCTCGACTCGAAAACCGCGGATCTTGACCTGGTCATCCCGTCGCCCCCCCAACTCGATCCCATCCTGCGTCCATTTCGCCAAGTCGCCGCTGCGGTAAGCCTGCAGTGATTGGCCATTGGGCAACGTCAGCGTGACGAACGGGGAATCGGCCTGCGCTGGCCCGTCCATATAGCCCAGGCTTACCCCCGGTCCTGTGATGTACAGATCCCCCGTCATCTGCTCATCCACCGGTTGCAGACGTTCGTCGAGGATAAAGACTTGGCTGTTAGCAATAGGCAAACCGATGTTGCGATTGCTGTCACCGAGCCGAAACGTTCGATGGGTTGCCAATACCGTGGCTTCGGTGGGGCCGTAGAGGTTGTGCAGGTGGCATTGTCCTGCCATCCGCTCAATCACGTGGGGCTCGCAGAAATCGCCACCAGTGAGCAGATGGGACAGGCCCAATGGCTGGTCCAGCGGCAAGATGCTGAGCAGCGCTGGGGGCAGGAAAGCATGGGTGATGCGCTGCAGGCGGATCAGCTCGACCAATTGCTGAGGATCGAGACGGTGGTCTGCACTGGGGACGATCAACGCTGCGCCTGCCATCAAGGCGGGAAAAATATCGATCAGCGACGAGTCAAAGCTCAGCGGCGAAAACTGCAGGACGCGACTCTGATCGTCCAGCGCTACACAGTGACTGAGCCAGGCGGTGAAATGCGCCAGATTATGTTGGCTGAGCAGCACGCTCTTGGGCTGGCCCGTGGTGCCAGAGGTGAAAAGCACCATGCACGGCGCGTCGGCGTGAGGACGATGGCGCATCAGCGCTTGAATGGGATCGATGCCGTGTGAGGTGAGCGTGGCCACATCGAGTGAAGTAAATCGATCCCGCAACACATGCAGGCCATTTTCCAAAAGTACACAGGCGCCCGCGCTTGTCAGCATGCTGTGCTGGCGTTTTATCGGATGATCCGCAGACAGTGGCAAATACACCGCGCCGCACCCCATTACCGCCAGAATGCTCGCGTAGAGTTCGGTAGATTTTTCCAAGCACACGCCCACCACGGCGGGTGTTTCGATGCCTTCCAACAGGGGCACCAGGCGTTGTTGAATCGCCACGGCTTTTTCCTGAAGTTGACGATAAGTCACCCTGCGACCCGTGATATTCAGGGCGGTACGATGGGCGAAGGTACCAAGGCTGGCTTGCAACCGTTCGATGATGGGCACCTGTGCCGCCCGCAGCAGTGCTGGATCGGCTGTACGGTTGAACCGGTGCATGAACGCCAGCACTTCGAGCCCTTGCAAACCCTGTTCGGGCGAGGTGTCCGGGTTGGTCGTCGAACAGAAATAGCCTGGGTCTCTCGAGAACCCGCTCACCAACGACGCTGCCCATTCCACCAAGGCGTGCGTCGCACGTGCACGCAGTCGCTGGCCATTGCCACTGGGCTCTTCTGCGACATCGTGCACGGCCAGCAGGCGCCGCTCACGGTCGTAGCAGCGAAACTGAAGTTCGGGTAGCCCGTTCTCGGACACTGGGCCGGTTGCCAAGCGCAGGCTCATCCATGGTGCTTCGGTGGATAAGGCTGACGATGGCTTGCTACCGTCTTCAATCACCAGGTCGACCGATCCCTTCCCGACGCTATGCCCGTATTGTTCGAGCACACGCTTGAGGGCCTCCAGCGCTTCGCTGGCAATGCCCCATTCAATTATCAATCGCCTCATGCCGGCCTTCCCGAAGCGGGCAAGTAGTTGTCCAGAGCCCGTGCCACGCAAGGGGTGTGCAGCATGCCGCTGTGCTGCAGGAAACTCATGATGTTGCCAATCAAGGGATGCTGGCGGGTGATGGGAAAGTCCATCGCAACGATTTCATTACGCAGCGCCAAACGAATGTCGGCACTGATATCCAGGTGTTCAATCAGTTGCAGGTCAAAGTTCTTCTGTATTTCGTTGGTCAGGTAATGGGTCAGAAACGTCGGTAGCACGCCTGCAATGCTGTCGCGGTCTTGCGCACTTGCCGACTGCCAGTAGATGCGCACCAGTTGTGTCCAGAACTGCGCGTGGCGCCCTTCATCAAACAGGTGGTCGGCCATCAAGCCGCGCACGGACGATTTCACACTGTCGTCCTTGGAAAAAGCCGCCACGTCATGGGTGACGGTGTTTTCAGCAATGGCCACGACGATCAACTCAACGGCATCGCGCAGGTGCTCCGGTGCCTGCGCCTGCGCTGCCGGCAAGGCGTGGCTCAGTTCGATTTGCACCGGCAGTTCAAGCGGCTGGATGCCGGTTAACGCCACGGCTTGCTGCAGGAAGTCCATCGCCACCAAGGCGTGGTAATCCTCGTCCACCACGACGGTCATCGCGTCGTAGCGGCAGGCGAGAGGCAGAGGCAGCGAAAAGCGATTTTTGGCAATACTGCGAGCCGTCTTGTCGACGATCTCGGTTTCGAAAATGACGACGTCATGGATGAATCGGTAAAAGCTTTGCGTCAGCACAAAATCGCGCCACTGCGAGCAGTGCTTGAGGAACGTCGCACTCAGTACCAGAGGCTGGCGGCATAGGGGATAGATCAGTTTTTCGTCGTTTTCCAACAGGCGGCGCGGGCGTGTGCGGATGGTTGCCCGACGCTCCCAGTCATCGGCAAAGGAGCGGTAGTCGGTGACGCTCATGGACTCACCTCCTGCATTGAGGCCTGCACGTCATCCCAAAAGGTAATGCGGCTTTGCAGTGCAACGAGGGCAGCGCTATTGGCTTGCTGCTGGCGAGTCGGGTCTGTGCCGATCAAACCCTGGAGCACCTGTTCTGCTGCTGGCCCGTGCTCCTGGCTATCCAGCTCGATATGGCGGTTGAGGTAGTGACACAGGGTGGGTGCCTGGCGAGCAATGACGGGGCTGCTGCGCAAAAGGCGCTCGAACATTGATGCAATGACCCCCTCACGACCATGCAGGAAGGCCGCCGCTACGCAGTGAGTGGGAGCGCTGAGTGCGATCTGCCAGGTACTGTCGACAAAGCGGGGCACACCGGGGGGCGCCCCGATCATTTGCAGCGCTGCGCTTATCTCCACGCCCTCATGTTGCAGGTCAATGAAGCGTGCGATGACGCGAGTGTTGGCGCCCACCTCCGCCATAGCGTCCAGGTACAACTCAAAGTGGCTGCAATGGCCCCGCGTCGGGTGTTCGTCCGACTCCTCACCTAGCACGATTTCATTGATCAGGCGTGCGGCTTGCGGATTGGCGGGCGGAAGCCAAGGTATCTGGGTACACGTGAGATCTTGTTGCAGGCGTTTAGTCAGGGTCATGAAGTCCCAGACCGCAAATACGTGACTTTCCATAAAGTGCTGTAATTTGCCAAGCGAAGTTATTTCTGCAAATAGCGGATGGCTGCACAAGTGCAGTTTATTTTGCTCAAGTAAATGATGATGCATGGTTGACGCCTATAAAGTTGTTGCGACTGCTCTAGTTGCAGTAATGGGATGTTGTAGTTGTTAGATGAACGATTAACGTCAAGGCTCGCCCACGCGCAGAGCACCGCCTCGAAACGCGCGAAGCTGTTGGAAAAGTTTGTTGGGTCGGCAAGTGATAATAAGCTGATTAAACGGTTGGATGAACTTATAAATGTATGAGATCTTTTTGCGGCAAAACTTTTTAAGGAGGAAGTTATTTAAAGGCGTGAGAGATTTCCTAATCGGTGCGCGATTAAATTAAGTGTGTTCGTTGATGGGCGGTGTTATCAGCGCGGGACGCTTCCTGATGAGGGAAGTTACCCCGCGTTGCGAAGGCTATAGAGAGCTGCGCCCGCCTTGAAACGTGCCTCTTGTATCTGCAGTGTCGAGGCTGTTGAGGTAGGTATTGATGACCTCCATGCCTCGCATCAAGTGATTACGCAGCGTCAGAATGCTTTCATCGATTTTCTTCTGCGCCGCCAGGCTGAGCAGCTCGCGGTGATCCTCCTGTGACGTCTCGCCCAGCCCCATCGCCTCAAGATTGAAGCGCAGAAACCGCTCCTCTTCATTCAGCCCATGCTCCACCAGCTTGAGCAGGCGATGGTTGGGCGCCTTGCCATACAACACCATGTGAAACACGCGATTGAGGCGGCCAATTTCGCTGTAGTCTTTCTCGGACTCCAGCGCATTGATACAGGCCTCTGCCTCGGCGATATCAGACTTGGTGAGCAATGGGATCGACAAGCGCAAGGCCTCGGACTCCAATAGCATGCGCAGCGCATAGGTCTCAGCCGAGTTGTCCTCAATCAAGGGTGCAACCACAGCACCCTTATGGGTTACCACATGCAAAAGGGATTGTGCTTCCAACTGGCGCAGCGCTTCGCGCACCGGCATGCGGCTGACGCCGAACAGGCTGGCGAGTTCCTGCTGGCGCATAGCGGTGCCACAGGGCAATCGCCCATCGAGAATGGCGTTGCGCAACGTTTCTTCAATAACAGCGCGGGCAGCATGAGCGGGAATAGGCCCGCTGATCTTGATACTGCTCAAAGGGTTCGGCTTCGGCGTCACGGTTACGCTATCCTCCTTTCTTGAATAATAAAGTGTGTTAATTGGATCCAAAGCACACTAGAGATGGCCCAAGCACTTGTCAAACAACCAAAGTTTCTGTTTGTAAGGGCCTACACGGGTATTTTATGCCTCCCACAGCAGACGGTTACAAACTCGTTCCAGCGATGAATGATCTCACTATGCCATTGTTTTTTGTGAGACGAAGCTTCACCATCCCTTGAAATTCCGTCTCTCTTCATGGACTGAACGCCTTGGCGGTAAGTTTTATTCCCTATCGAGTTTTTTGCTGGCTTTTAGCAGCGATCTTACTGGCCAGTCTGATGCTTGGCGGGCTGCATGCCGATTGGGATTTTTCGCAGATCAGCCGCAACGCTTCCGCCTTGTACGGGCCGTTGGGCGAGGGCCAGCAGCGTATTGATGCCTGGCAGCGGCTGCTGGTCAGCGAAAAACAGGTCAGCGAGCCAGAACAGCTCAAAGTCGTTAACCTGTTCTTCAACAAACAAATGACCTACGTGGAAGATATCGATCTCTGGCACGCGGTCGACTATTGGGAGACGCCCATCGAAGCACTCTGGAAGGGCGCCGGTGACTGCGAAGACTACGCCATCGCCAAGTATTTCAGTTTGCGTCACCTGGGCGTATCCAGCGACAAATTGCGCATTACCTACGTCAAAGCCTTGCGTCAGAATCGCGCGCACATGGTCCTGACTTACTATTCGACCCCCGAAGCAATCCCACTGGTGCTCGACAGCCTGATGGACGAAATCCTGCCGGCTACCCGTCGTACCGATTTGATCCCGGTGTACTCATTCAACGCCGAGGGGCTGTACCTGCCCGGCGCCAAGGGCAACAAGAAGGTCGGCGATACCAAACGCTTGTCGCGCTGGCAGGATGTGTTGAGAAAAATGCGTGCGGAAGGCTTCCCAGCCGAGCCTGCCAACTAGGAGTAACTGATCGGATGTCTCTGTTCAAACAGCTATTGATCGCAATCTGTCTGTTCCTGGTGGTCGCCTTCAGCGGCAGCTTCATGGTCAGCCTGGAAAGCTCGCGCACCCAATACGTCAACCAATTGCGCTCCCATGCGCAGGACGCCGCCACGGCGCTGGCGCTGTCGCTCACGCCCAATATCGATGACCCGGCCATGGTCGAGTTGCTGGTCAGCTCGATCTTCGACAGTGGTTACTACGCAAGCATCCGTGTGGTGGACCTGGCCACCGACAAAACCATCGTCGAGCGCAGCGGTATACCCGACAACAATGGCGTGCCCAACTGGTTTGTAAAGTTGATCGGCCTGGAGCCGGCCGGTGGTGATGCGCTGGTGAGCCGCGGGTGGGAGCAGGCGGCGCGCGTCGAGGTGGTCAGCCATCCGATGTTCGCCCTGGCCAAACTCTGGCAGAGCGCCCTGGGCAGCCTTGGCTGGTTGCTGCTGTGCGGCGCGGTCAGCGTGGTGCTGGGTGGGTTGTTGCTGCGCCGCCAGCTCAAACCGTTGGACTACATGGTCAAACAGTCCCACGCGATCGCCCGTCGAGAATTCCTCAGCTTGCCCGATCTGCCACGCACGCCGGAGTTGCGCCGGGTGGTGCAGGCGATGAACCAAATGGTAGAAAAGCTCAAGGCACTGTTCCAGGAGCAGGCCGAGCGCAGTGAAAAACTGCGCACCGAATCCTATCAGGACAACCTCACCGGTCTTGCCAACCGCCGTTATTTCGAGATGCAGCTCAACGCCCGCGTCAGCAACCCCGAAGAAACCAACTCCGGCTACTTGCTGGTGTTGCGCGTCAAAGACCTGGCCGGCCTGAACCAGCGCGTGGGGGGCCAGCGTACCGACCACTTGCTGCAAGCGGTCGGAGAACAACTGCTGCGCCAGTGCGAACCTTACCCGGAAACCCATAACCTCGTTACCCGTATCCGAGGCGGCGAATTCGCTGTGCTGGCGCCTGGGCTCACGCGTGAAGAAGCGCTGCAATTGGCGCAGAACCTTGAAAGCACGCTGTCCAGCCTGCAGGCCACCGGGGCCAGCGACGTGTCGCCCGTGGCCTATATCGGCCTGGCACCGTTCAACCATGGTGATGCGCCGCAGGCCCTGCTGACGCTCGCCGACCAAGCCCTGTCGCAAGCTGAAGGGCAGGGTGACACCACGTGGGCGTGCCTCGATCACAGCGCTGCCGCCAGCGTCGGTGACGATCACCATGCCTGGCACACGCTGTTGGACCAGGCGCTGACCCAACAGCGTTTCGAGCTGTACTTCCAACCGGTCGTGGCCAGCCAGGATCCGCAACTGGTGTTGCATTACAAAGTACTGTCGCGCCTGCAAGATGCTGACGGCCACACCATACCCGCCGGGCGTTTCCTGCCGTGGCTCGAGCGTTTCGGCTGGTCTGCCCGGCTGGACCGCATGATGCTGGAGCAAGTACTCAAACAGATGACCGGCCACAGCCATAACCTGGCCCTGAACCTGTCAGCCGCGACCTTGCAGGACCCTCAGGCATTGCATCGCATTTATGACCTGCTGCGCCAGCACAGCAACCTGGGCCCGCGCCTCACCCTGGAGATCGGCGAAGAGCAATTACCGGAACAGCTCGTGCTGGAACAAATGACCCAACGCCTGCGCGAGCTGGGCTTTTCGCTGAGCCTTCAGCGTTTCGGTGGGCGCTTCAGCATGATCGGCAACCTGGCACGCCTGGGCCTGGCGTACTTGAAAATCGACGGCAGCTACATCCGCTCCATCGACCAGGAAAGCGACAAGCGCCTGTTCATCGAAGCCATCCAGCGCGCGGCCCACAGCATCGACCTGCCGTTGATTGCCGAGCGTGTCGAGACCGAGGGTGAGCTGAAGGTGATTCGCGAGATGGGGATTTTTGGCGTGCAGGGGCAGTTATTCGGCGAACCTGCACCCTGGAAATAACGCAGAACCCATGTGGGAGGGGGCTTGCTCCCGATAGCGGTGCACCAGTCACTGAAGATATTGACTGATTGACCGCTATCGGGAGCAAGTCGAATCGTCGCACCGCCCCTCCCACATTTCGATCCGGTTTGGCTTCAGGAATTAAATAAGCCCTTTCTCATCATCATTGATCAACTGGCTCAATCCACCCAGCGCTTCCCGCGCCTGGTTGCGGTCCATCAATTTCGCCTGGGCCGCGGGCGGCAGGTCAGTCACGCTGATGACGCCCTTGCGGGTGAGCACCTGGATCAAGTCGTCCAGTACCCGGATCATCTCCAGGTCACTCTGCTTGAGTTGGGCCAGGCTGGTTTCTACCACTTCGTTGGCATACCAGGCCTGGATCTCGTGGTGATCGGCCGGCAGCGTTTCGGTGGATTCGGCAAAGGCCGCGGCCTCTACGCGACTTAATGCGCCCTGTGCATCACGTTGCACGTAAAACATAAGAGTCCCTCGAAAATGAGCCACACACCTCAAGCCGCATAGCTGGCCGTGTGTTGATAGCGCGAGTATGCGATGCAATCGGCCGGCAGGGCCAGCAACGTATCGCCCAAATAAATCGGCCGCCTCAGAGGCGGCCGATAAACCGAAGCTTAGGCGGTGTGATCGATCTTGATGGTCGGGTCGGCACCGCTGATCAGCGAGTTGATGCTGGTGTGGGACCAATCGTTGCCTTCCAGCTTGATGGTCACATCCGCATTGGCCAGCCCTCCCGTGGCGTTCAGCTTGCCTTCACTGCTCACTTGCAGGGTCGAAACGCCTTCTACCGTGGTGATCTTCAGGTAGTTGTCGATAGTGCTGTCGGTCTCGCCCTTCAACAGGTCACGCAGGTCGATCCGGTCACCTTCCGACGCCTTGAAGTCCTTGATCACGTCGTTACCGACATCACCTGCCTTCCACACAAAGGCGTCGGCACCCGAACCGCCGATCAGGATGTCGTTGCCCTGGCCCCCGATCAAGGTGTCATTGCCGGTACCGCCCAGCAGGATGTCGTTGCCCTTGCCACCGTCCAGAACGTCGTTGCCACCCTGGCCGAACAGAATGTCATCGCCAGCGCCACCGAGCAGCGTGTCGTTGCCGTCCTTGGCGCCGGACACGTCAAAGTCCGCGTAATGCTCGGTGACGTACTGGTGCACGTTCGACGTGGTGACCGACGCAACCGCCACACCGGTTTTCTGTGCCACGAAAGCCTGCAGGGCGTTGTAACCCTCACCCGTCACGCCGCTGAAGCTCACCAGGTCGCCGAAGAGGATGTCATTGCCGTCGCCGCCGCTGACGGTGTCCGCACCTGGCAGGGTCGCCTCAGTGTGGCCGAGGATGGCGTTGGCCAGGTCCTTCGGATCGATATTGGCCTGTGGCTTGCCATCGCTGTCGTAAGGCTTCAGGTCGCTGAGGCTGATGTCGCTGTTGATGCCGATCGCCTCCACTTGCGACAGCCCGCCCAGCAGCGCAAAGGCGCTCTTGGAATTGGCCAGTGTTGCCGCGTCGGTGCTGTTGCCTCGACCGTCCAGATTGGACAGCTCAAAAGTGCCGTCGCCCTGAGCGCGGACCAGGCCCAGATTGTTGGACGTCCACCAGTAGCCATTCCAGGTCTGCAGTTGAGCGGCACCCGAAGCGTCGATGCTGAAATAATGAGTGTTATCCAGGTACTTGCCGACCGAGGTACCTGGTGTGTAGTTGGCCGTCGTCACTACATCATCGAACTTGACGTTG
Source organism: Pseudomonas sp. W4I3 (assembly GCF_030816195.1). Taxonomy (GTDB): domain Bacteria; phylum Pseudomonadota; class Gammaproteobacteria; order Pseudomonadales; family Pseudomonadaceae; genus Aquipseudomonas. The sequence goes on from NZ_JAUSXS010000001.1 coordinate 782,795, forward strand.
CCGTACAGCGTCAGGTTGGTCTGCTCGCCGCTCTGGTAGAACGTCGGCTGGCCGTCGGTGATGAAGTACGTCAGGTTGGTCGCACCGGTGTTTTTGGTCGCCAGGTCACTCTGGAAGAAGTTAGCGGTGGTCTTGAACACGTCTTCGTAGTTGGTGCCGCCTTCAGACACCATCGAGTCCAGCACCGCTTTGAGCTGGGCCAGCGCATTAGGGGCATTGAGGTTGATCGCGACCGACTTGTTCACCTGGCTATCGAAGTCGGCCAGGAAGATATTCACCGTGCCCGACGTGTTGGTGCCCAGGCTGTCTTTGAGCGAATTGAACACCGAGGTCAACGAAGCTTTTGCCGCGTTGATCGAGGCGGTGCTCATGCTGCCGGAGCTGTCCACCATGAACGCGATGTTGTAGTTCTTGCCTTGCACCACATTCAGGCCGCCGATATCCGCCACGACGATGTCGTTGCCATCGCTGCCGACGATCGAGTCGCTGCCCGACGTGCCGGTTACCGAGTTATAGGTCGCCGGGTAGACCGTCACAGGCAATTGCGCGGTGGTGCTCGCCGAACCGCCGATGCTTTCGGTAGAGGTCGAGGTGACCGTCAGGTTGAACTGGCCGCTGTAGTAAGTCGGCGGCTTGATGGTCAGGGTGCCCAGGTCCCAGCCAGTGACGTTGACTTCGCCCACGGTTTTGCTCGCGGTGAAGGTGTGTCCCGAAGCATCGGTAAGCACCGAGCCTGCCGGAATGCCGCTGATCTTCAAGGCCAGGCTTTCCGAGCCATCGGTATCGGTGAGCGCGGTGCTGATCTTGGACAGCTTCACGCTGCCGTTTTCCTGGCCTTCGTTGAGTTTGTAACCCACGTAGTAACCGTCACCGTTGCTGCCATGCAGGTCGGACACGGTCACGCCGGCGTTGGTCAGGTCGGTGATGCCGGTGTACAGCGGGACGTTGCTGGTGCTCAAGTTCTGGACTGCGCCGCCATTGACCGACAGGTTGACGTCATAGCTGCCGGGGCCTGCCTGGTTGGCTTGATAGATCTCAACGCTGTAGTAACCGCTGACCGACGGCGTGAATGTGCCGCTGAACTTGCCGCTGTTGGTGCCCCACAGGCCGCTGGCCACGTCCTTGCCGCCGACATTGATCACCAGGCTGTCATCGGCGACGCCGCTGAAGGTGTAGTTCTTGCCCGCTTCCATGTACATCAAGCCGGAGATTTTCCCGCCTGAACCTGGAGCGACGTCGGTGGTGGACTCGACATTGGTCACCACCGCAGTGCTGTTCGGCGTGCCGGCGCCGTCGATGGCTTTTTTCAGCACATCCGGTGCGGCACCGTTGCCGGAGTTGCCCAGCCCGGAAATGCTGCTCCAGGTCTGTTTGATCAGGCCAACCGAGTTAACGTTGTTGTCGGCCACACTCAGGGTGGGTGCGTCAGCCACCGGGGTGATATCCACCTTCACCGTGGCGCTGGTGCCCAGGTCCTTGCCGTCGGTTGGCTGGAACTTGAACTGCGCGTAATCGGCCTGCTTGTTACCAATACCGGTGCCGCCATACCCGTCGACACCGGACTCGTTGGTGTTCGGCATAAAGCGCAACTGGCCGCCATCGATCTGGGCTTTGGTGAAGGTCTGGCCGCTGGTCACGTTGGTCCAGGTCGTGCCGTCGGCTGCCAGGTATTGCAGCTTGCCGGCAACAGGCAAGTCGGTGATTTTCACGCCGAGGCTGGTTGATGGCGAGTCCACGTCGGTCACGCCGAAGTTCGCCCAGGTCAAGGCCAGCGCAGTGTCTTCGATGCCAGTCACAGCGCCACCCGTAGCCGCTGGCGCATCGTTGATTGCCACCACGTTGACCGTGGTGGTGGCGACGTTGGAGTAGTTGCCGCCGTCGGTCACGGTCACGGTAATGGTTCGTGGCGTGGTGCTTGGGTCATGGCTGTTGTTGGTGAAGGTAATGTTCTGGATACGCTGCATGTAATCAGCCAGCGTCGCGCTGCCCGACAACGTCAGGGTGATCGTCCCCGTCTGGTTGTTGGTGCTGACAATAATGCCATTCACGCTGTTGCCCAGGTTCAAGGCGTCACCGGCTTGCGCGTTGGTCAGCGTGACCGTTGCGCCGGTGAGCAGTGTGCTGTCCGGGTCGGTGATCTTGATATCGGTGTCGGCAATCGACACACCTGGCCCGGCGGTGCCTTCGGTGAAGGTGGTCTTGTAATCGTTGCCGCTGGCGCCGCTGGAATTGTTGGCGTCCAGGTCGATCACCGGTGGCGCATCGTTGTCGAGGATGTCCGTGCTGACCGTGCCCTTGTCGATCACCAGGTTCTCGAAGTTACCCCCGGTGGCCTTGTCGATGGTGATGACGATTTTTTCCGTCGGCTCGGTGATTTTGTCGTCGAGCGTGCGGATATCAAACGGCACGCTGCTGGCGCCGGCCGGGATCTTCACGGTGTACACACCGTTGAAGTCCGAACCGTCGGTGGCCGTACCGCTGTACTTGAGCGTAACGGTCACATCGGTTTGCGCCGGGTTGCTCAAGTTCAGGGTGTAATGCGCCGTACCGCCCTCGGTCACCGAAGCGTCGCCGCCGATGCTGAGGGTGGTGTTGGTGACCACGTCCGTGACTTTGGTGACCACAGTGCTGCCATCGACAATCAAGTGCTCGTATTTGTCACCGCCGCTGACGACGGCGTTGATTTTGGCCGTGACGTCATTGGCGCCGATATACGCATCGTTCGCGGCGGTGGTCGTGATGAAGTTGCTGGACTTGCCGTTGCCGATAGTAATGGTCGAGCCGTTATCCAGCTTCACCACCAGGTCGGAACCCACGTTGTTCACTGCCGCGCCATTCTTGTCGACCAGCGACGCGGTGTAGACGATCTGCCCGCCCTCGCTGACCGAACCGCTGGCTTTGAGCATCACGGTCACGTCGTCGATCGTGTCGTTGATCGTGGTGGTCGCGCCGCCCGGAGTGACCGTCACACCCTCGAAATTACCGCCGCTGGTGCCCGTGATCTTGACGGTCTGGGTGCTCTTGTCGATGAACACGTCATCGGTCGGAGCGGGCACCGTCACCGTGCCTACGGTTGCACCTTGCTTGATGGTGATGCTCGAGCCGTTGTCCAACTGCACCACCATGTCGCTGCCGGCTTTGTTGCTCAAGGTGGCGGTGTAAGTGATCTGGCCACCTTCATTGACCGCACTCGGCGCGGTCAGCGTAACGCTGGTGAGATCAGTGCTGCCTGGGGTGTCGGTGACGGTGGTGTTCACCGCTGTAGTACCTGGCACCAGGTTTTCGAAGTGCTCGCCACCGGTTACGCCTTTGATGGCGGTGGTGACGGTTTGATCGCCTTTGTAGACGTCGTTTGGCGCCACGGCGGTGACCGTGCCGCTGGATTGGTTCACACCGATGGTGATGGTTTTGCCGTTATCCAAAGTGACGGTCAGCGGATTGGTGATGTTGCTCACCGGCGTGCCGTTTTTATCCACAAGGGTAGCGGTGTAGACGATGTTGCCGCCTTCGCCGACGGTCTTGGTGGCGGTTAGAACCACGTCGACCTTGTCTATGGTGTCGTTGATTGTGGTCGTTGCGCCGTTGCCTGCAACTTCCAGCTTCTCGAAGTTGCCGCCAGTCGCGTCGGTGATTTTGACGGTCTGAGTGCTCTTATCGATGAACACGTCATCGCTAGGCGCAGGCACAGTCACGGTGCCGGCGGTATCACCCGCTTTGATAGTGATCGACGAGCCATTGTCGAGTTTCAGCGTTACATCAGTACCAGCCTTGTTGCTCAAGGTCGCCGTGTACGTAACCTGCCCACCTTCGTTGACTGCGGTTGGCGCAGTCAGCGTAACGGTGGTGGTATCAGCAGTGCCCGGAGTATCCGTGACGGTGGTATTCACCGCCGTGGTGCCTGGCACCAGATTTTCAAAATGCTCGCCACCGGTCACACCTTTGATGGCGGTGGTGACGGTTTGATCGCCTTTGTAGACGTCGTTTGGCGCCACGGCGGTGACCGTGCCGCTGGATTGGTTCACACCGATGGTGATGGTTTTGCCGTTATCCAAAGTGACGGTCAGCGGATTGGTGATGTTGCTCACCAGCGCGCCGTTTTTATCCACCAGGGTAGCGGTGTAGACGATGTTGCCGCCTTCGCCGACGGTCTTGGTGGCGGTTAGAACCACGTCGACCTTGTCGATGGTGTCGTTGATTGTGGTGGTTGCGCCGTTGCCTGCAACTTCCAGCTTCTCGAAGTTGCCGCCAGTCGCGTCGGTGATTTTGACGGTCTGAGTGCTCTTGTCGATGAACACGTCATCGCTAGGCGCAGGCACAGTCACGGTGCCGGCGGTATCACCCGCTTTGATAGTGATCGACGAGCCATTGTCGAGTTTCAGCGTTACATCAGTACCAGCCTTGTTGCTCAAGGTCGCCGTGTACGTAACCTGCCCACCTTCGTTGACTGCGGTTGGCGCAGTCAGCGTAACGGTGGTGGTATCAGCAGTGCCCGGAGTATCCGTGACGGTGGTATTCACCGCCGTGGTGCCTGGCACCAGATTTTCAAAATGCTCGCCACCGGTCACACCTTTGATAGCGGTGGTGACGGTTTGATCGCCTTTGTAGACGTCGTTTGGCGCCACGGCGGTGACCGTGCCGCTGGACTGGTTTACACCGATGGTGATGGTTTTGCCGTTATCCAAAGTGACGGTCAGCGGATTGGTGATGTTGCTCACCAGCGCGCCGTTTTTATCCACCAGGGTAGCGGTGTAGACGATGTTGCCGCCTTCGCCGACGGTCTTGGTGGCGGTTAGAACCACGTCGACCTTGTCGATGGTGTCGTTGATTGTGGTGGTTGCGCCGTTGCCTGCAACTTCCAGCTTCTCGAAGTTGCCGCCAGTCGCGTCGGTGATTTTGACGGTCTGAGTGCTCTTGTCGATGAACACGTCATCGCTAGGCGCAGGCACAGTCACGGTGCCGGCGGTATCACCCGCTTTGATAGTGATCGACGAGCCATTGTCGAGTTTCAGCGTTACATCAGTACCAGCCTTGTTGCTCAAGGTCGCCGTGTACGTAACCTGCCCACCTTCGTTGACTGCGGTTGGCGCAGTCAGCGTAACGGTGGTGGTATCAGCAGTGCCCGGAGTATCCGTGACGGTGGTATTCACCGCCGTGGTGCCTGGCACCAGATTTTCAAAATGCTCGCCACCGGTCACACCTTTGATAGCGGTGGTGACGGTTTGATCGCCTTTGTAGACGTCGTTTGGCGCCACGGCGGTGACCGTGCCGCTGGACTGGTTTACACCGATGGTGATGGTTTTGCCGTTATCCAAAGTGACGGTCAGCGGATTGGTGATGTTGCTCACCAGCGTGCCGTTTTTATCCACAAGGGTAGCGGTGTAGACGATGTTGCCGCCTTCGCCGACGGTCTTGGTGGCGGTCAGAACCACATCGACCTTATCGATGGTGTCGTTGATCGTGGTGGTTGCGCCGTTGCCTGCAACTTCCAGCTTCTCGAAGTTGCCGCCAGTCGCGTCGGTGATTTTGACGGTCTGAGTGCTCTTATCGATGAACACGTCATCGGTCGGGGCAGGTACAGTCACAGTGCCGACGGTGTCGCCGGCTTTGATGGTGATCGACGAGCCATTATCCAGCTTCAGGGTGACGTCACTGCCTGCTTTATTGGAAAGCGTAGCGGTGTAGGTGATCTGGCCACCTTCGTTGACGGCGGTTGGCGCAGTCAGGGTCACGGTAGTGGTATCAGCTGTGCCCGGGGTATCCGTGACGGTGGTATTCACCGCCGTGGTGCCTGGCACCAGGTTCTCGAAATGCTCGCCACCGGTCACACCTTTGATGGCGGTGGTGACGGTTTGATCGCCTTTGTAGACGTCGTTTGGTGCCACGGCGGTGACTGTACCGCTGGACTGGTTCACACCGATGGTGATGCTCTGGCCGTTATCCAGAGTGACGGTCAGCGGGTTAGTGATGTTAGTAACCGCATTACCTGACTTATCGACGAGCGACGCGGTGTAGACGATATTGCCGCCTTCGCCAACGGTCTTGGTGGCAGTCAGAACCACATCGACCTTATCGATGGTGTCGTTGATCGTGGTTGTTGCGCCGTTGCCCGCGACTTCCAGTTTTTCGAAGTTGCCGCCAGTGGTCTCGGTGATCTGAACGGTCTGTGTGCTCTTGTCGATGAACACGTCATCGGTCGGTGCTGGCACGGTCACGGTGCCGACGGTGTCGCCAGCTTTGATCGTGATCGAAGAGCCGTTATCGAGTTTCAGCGTGACGTCACTGCCAGCTTTGTTGGAGAGCGTAGCGGTATAGGTGACCTGGCCACCTTCATTGACGGCGCTTGGTGCAGTCAGCGTTACAGTGGTGGTGTTGTCGGTACCCGGTGTGTCGGTAACGGTGGTGTTAACCGGCGTAGTACCCGGAACCAGGTTTTCAAAGTGCTCGCCACCGGTCACGCCTTTGATGGCGGCGGTGACGGTCTGGTCGCCTTTGTAAACATCATCCGGCGCAACAACCGAAACGCTGCCGCTCGACTGATTGACGCCAATGGTGATGCTTTGGCCGTTATCCAAGGTGACGGTCAGCGGGTTGGTGATGTTGGTCACCGCCACGCCGTTTTTATCCACAAGGCTGGCGGTGTAGACGATATCGCCGCCTTCGCCCACGGTCTTGGTGGCGGTCAGAACCACATCGACCTTATCGATGGTGTCGTTGATTGTGGTCGTTGCGCCGTTGCCTGCAACTTCCAGCTTCTCGAAGTTGCCGCCGGAAGCGTCGGTGATCTTGACTGTTTGAGTGCTCTTGTCGATGAACACGTCATCGCTAGGCGCAGGCACAGTCACGGTGCCGACGGTATCGCCAGCTTTGATAGTGATCGAAGAGCCGTTATCCAGCTTCAGTGTGACGTCGCTGCCGGCCTTGTTGCTCAGGGTGGCGGTGTAGGTGATCTGGCCACCTTCGTTAACCGCATTTGGCGCAGTCAGGGTCACGGTAGTGGTATCAGCTGTGCCCGGGGTATCCGTGACGGTGGTATTCACCGCCGTGGTGCCCGGCACCAGGTTTTCGAAGTGCTCGCCACCGGTCACTCCTTTGATAGCGGTGGTGACGGTTTGATCGCCTTTGTAGGCGTCGTTTGGCGCCACGGCGGTGACCGTGCCGCTGGACTGGTTCACACCGATGGTGATGCTCTGGCCGTTATCCAGAGTGACGGTCAGCGGGTTGGTAATGTTAGTAACCGCATTACCTGACTTATCGACGAGCGACGCGGTGTAGACAATGTTGCCGCCTTCGCCAACGGTCTTGGTGGCAGTCAGAACAACATCGACCTTATCGATGGTGTCGTTGATCGTGGTCGTTGCGCCGTTGCCCGCAACTTCCAGTTTTTCGAAGTTGCCGCCAGTGGTCTCGGTGATCTGAACGGTCTGTGTGCTCTTGTCGATGAACACGTCATCGCTAGGCGCAGGCCCGGTCACAGTGCCGACGGTTTCGCCGGCCTTAATAGTGATGTTCGAGCCGTTATCCAACTTCAGTGTGACGTCGCTGCCTGCTTTGTTTGAAAGCGTGGCGGTATACGTAATCTGGCCACCTTCGTTGACGGCACTTGGCGCAGTCAGGGTCACGGTAGTGGTATCAGCTGTGCCCGGGGTATCCGTGACGGTGGTATTCACCGCCGTGGTGCCTGGCACCAGATTTTCAAAATGCTCGCCACCGGTCACACCTTTGATGGCGGTGGTGACGGTTTGATCGCCTTTGTAGACGTCGTTTGGCGCCACGGCGGTGACCGTGCCGCTGGATTGGTTTACACCGATGGTGATGGTTTTGCCGTTATCCAAAGTGACGGTCAGCGGATTGGTGATGTTGCTCACCGGCGTGCCGTTTTTATCCACAAGGCTGGCGGTGTAGACGATGTTGCCGCCTTCGCCAGTTGTAGGAGTGGCGGTCAGAACGACGTCAACTTTGTCGATGGTGTCGTTGATCGTGGTGGTTGCACCGTTGCCCGCGACTTCCAGTTTTTCGAAATTGCCGCCAGTCGCGTCGGTGATTTTGACGGTCTGGGTGCTCTTATCGATAAACACGTCATCGGTCGGGGCAGGCACGGTCACGGTGCCGACGGTGTCGCCAGCTTTGATAGTAATCGAAGAGCCGTTATCGAGTTTCAGAGTGACGTCAGTACCCGCCTTGTTGCTCAAGGTCGCGGTGTACGTGATCTGACCACCTTCGTTCACGGCGGTTGGTGCGGTCAGTGTGACAGTGGTGGTGTTGTCGGTACCTGGTGTGTCGGTAACAGTGGTGTTAACCGGCGCGGTACCTGGCACTAGATTTTCGAAGTGCTCACCACCAGTGACAGTTTGAATAGCAGTAGTGACGGTCTGATCGCCTTTGTAGACGTCGTTTGGTGCCACGGCGGTGACTGTACCGCTGGACTGGTTCACACCAATGGTAATGCTCTGGCCGTTATCCAAAGTGACGGTCAGCGGATTGGTGATGTTGCTCACCAGCGCGCCGTTTTTATCCACAAGGCTGGCGGTGTAGACGATGTTGCCGCCTTCGCCAGTGGTAGGAGTGGCGGTCAGAACGACGTCAACTTTGTCGATGGTGTCGTTGATCGTGGTGGTTGCGCCGTTGCCTGCAACTTCCAGCTTCTCGAAGTTGCCGCCAGTCGCGTCGGTAATTTTGACGGTCTGGGTGCTCTTATCGATAAACACGTCATCGGTCGGCGCAGGCACGGTCACGGTGCCGACGGTTTCGCCAGCCTTGATAATAATGCTCGAGCCGTTATCGAGTTTCAGAGTGACGTCACTGCCGGCCTTGTTGCTCAAGGTCGCGGTGTATGTAATCTGACCGCCTTCGTTGACGGCACTTGGCGCGGTCAGCGTGACGGTGGTCGTATTATCAGTGCCTGGGTTGTCTGTGACGGTGGTGTTAACTGGTGTAGTACCAGGCACCAAGTTTTCGAAGTGCTCGCCGCCAGTGACGCCTTTAATAGCTGTGGTGACGGTTTGATCGCCTTTGTACACATCATCCGGCGCAGCAATCGAAACGCTGCCGCTCGACTGATTGACGCCAATGGTGATGCTTTGGCCGTTATCCAACGTGACGGTCAGCGGGTTGGTGATGTTGGTCACCGCCACGCCGTTTTTATCCACAAGACTGGCGGTGTAGACGATATCGCCGCCTTCGCCAACGGTCTTGGTGGCAGTCAGAACAACATCGACCTTATCGATGGTGTCGTTGATCGTGGTCGTTGCGCCGTTGCCCGCAACTTCCAGTTTTTCGAAGTTGCCGCCAGTGGTTTCAGTGATCTGAACGGTCTGTGTGGTCTTGTCGATGAACACGTCATCGCTAGGCGCAGGCACGGTCACTGTACCGACGGTTTCGCCGGCCTTAATAGTGATGTTCGAGCCGTTATCCAACTTCAGTGTGACGTCGCTGCCTGCTTTGTTTGAAAGCGTGGCGGTATACGTAATCTGGCCACCTTCGTTGACGGCATTTGGCGCGGTCAGCGTAACGGTGGTGGCATCAGCTGTGCCCGGGGTATCCGTGACGGTGGTATTCACCGCCGTGGTGCCCGGCACCAGGTTCTCGAAATGCTCGCCACCGGTCACGCCTTTGATGGCGGCGGTGACGGTTTGATCGCCTTTGTACACATCATCCGGCGCAGCAATCGAAACGCTGCCGCTCGACTGATTGACGCCAATGGTGATGCTTTGGCCGTTATCCAAGGTGACGGTCAGCGGATTGGTGATGTTGCTCACCAGCGCGCCGTTTTTATCCACAAGGGTAGCGGTGTAGACGATGTTGCCGCCTTCGCCAGTGGTAGGAGTGGCGGTCAGAACGACGTCAACTTTGTCGATGGTGTCGTTGATCGTGGTGGTTGCACCGTTGCCCGCGACTTCCAGTTTTTCGAAATTGCCGCCAGTCGCGTCGGTGATTTTGACGGTCTGAGTGCTCTTGTCGATGAACACGTCATCGCTAGGTGCAGGCACAGTCACGGTGCCGACGGTTTCGCCAGCCTTAATAGTAATGTTCGAGCCGTTGTCGAGTTTCAGCGTGACGTCAGTACCGGCCTTGTTGCTCAAGGTCGCGGTGTATGTAATCTGACCACCTTCGTTGACGGCACTTGGCGCGGTCAGCGTTACGGTAGTGGTGTTGTCGGTTCCCGGTGTGTCGGTCACGGTCGTATTGACCGGTGTGGTACCAGGAACCAAATTCTCGAAGTGCTCGCCGCCAGTGACGCCTTTGATAACAGCGGTGACGGTCTGGTCGCCTTTGTAGACGTCGTTTGGTGCCACGGTGGTGACCGTGCCGCTGGACTGGTTCACACCGATGGTAATGCTTTGGCCGTTGTCCAGGGTGACGGTCAGCGGATTGGTGATGTTGTTCACCAGCGTGCCGTTTTTATCCACAAGGCTGGCGGTGTAGACTATATCGCCGCCTTCGCCAACGGTCTTGGTGGCGGTCAGAACCACGTCAACTTTGTCGATGGTGTCGTTGATTGTGGTGATCGCACCGTTGCCCGCAACTTCCAGTTTCTCGAAGTTGCCGCCGGAAGCGTCGGTGATTTTGACGGTCTGGGTGCTCTTGTCGATGAACACATCATCAGTAGGCGCAGGCACAGTCACAGTACCGACGGTGTCGCCGGCCTTAATAGTGATGTTCGAACCGTTATCCAACTTCAGTGTGACGTCACTGCCAGCTTTATTAGAAAGCGTGGCTGTGTAGGTGATCTGCCCACCTTCGTTGACTGCGGTTGGCGCGGTCAGTGTGACGGTGGTGGTGTTGTCAGTGCCCGGTGTGTCGGTAACAGTAGTGTTAACCGGCGCGGTACCTGGCACTAGATTTTCAAAGTGCTCACCACCAGTGACAGTTTGAATAGCAGTGGTGACGGTTTGATCGCCTTTGTACACATCATCCGGCGCAGCAATCGAAACGCTGCCGCTCGACTGATTGACGCCAATGGTGATGCTCTGGCCGTTATCCAGAGTGACGGTCAGCGGATTGGTGATGTTAGTAACCGAATTACCTGACTTATCAACGAGCGACGCGGTGTAGACGATATCGCCGCCTTCGCCAACGGTCTTGGTGGCGGTCAGAACCACGTCGACCTTGTCGATGGTGTCGTTGATCGTGGTGGTTGCGCCATTGCCTGCAACTTCAAGTTTCTCGAAGTTGCCGCCAGTGGTCTCGGTGATCTGAACAGTCTGAGTGCTCTTATCGATGAACACGTCATCGGTAGGCGCGGGAACAGTCACGGTGCCGACGGTGTCGCCAGCCTTGATCGTGATCGACGAGCCGTTGTCCAGCTTCAGGGTGACGTCACTGCCCGCTTTATTGGAAAGCGTCGCCGTGTATGTAACCTGCCCACCTTCGTTCACGGCGCTTGGCGCAGTCAGCGTGACGGTGGTGGTGTTGTCGGTACCCGGTGTGTCAGTAACCGTGGTGTTCACCGCTGTAGTGCCTGGCACCAGGTTTTCAAAGTGCTCGCCGCCAGTTACGCCCTTGATGGCGGTGGTGACGGTCTGGTCGCCCTTGTACACATCATCCGGAGCCACAACCGAAACAGAACCACTCGACTGGTTCACACCAATGGTGATGCTCTGGCCGTTATCCAAAGTGACGGTCAGCGGATTGGTGATGTTGCTCACCAGCGCGCCGTTTTTATCCACAAGGGTAGCGGTGTAGACGATGTTGCCGCCTTCGCCGACGGTAGAAGTGGCGGTCAGAACGACGTCAACTTTGTCGATGGTGTCGTTGATCGTGGTGGTTGCGCCATTGCCTGCAACTTCCAGTTTTTCGAAGTTGCCGCCAGTGGTCTCGGTGATCTGAACAGTCTGAGTGCTCTTATCGATGAACACGTCATCGGTAGGCGCGGGAACAGTCACGGTGCCGACGGTGTCGCCAGCCTTGATAGTGATCGACGAGCCGTTGTCCAATTTCAGGGTGACGTCACTGCCGGCCTTGTTGCTCAAGGTCGCGGTGTAGGTGATCTGACCACCTTCGTTGACGGCACTTGGCGCGGTCAGCGTGACAGTGGTGGCATTGTCGGTACCCGGTGTGTCGGTAACGGTGGTGTTAACCGGAGTAGTACCCGGCACCAGGTTCTCGAAATGCTCGCCACCGGTGACGCCTTTGATAGCAGTGGTGACGGTCTGGTCGCCTTTGTACACATCATCCGGAGCTATAACCGAAACGCTACCGCTCGATTGGTTTATACCAATGGTGATGCTCTGGCCGTTATCCAACGTGACGGTCAACGGGTTGGTGATGTTGCTCACCAGCGCGCCGTTTTTATCCACAAGGCTGGCGGTGTAGACGATGTTGCCGCCTTCACCAACGGTAGGAGTGGCGGTCAGAACGACGTCAACTTTGTCGATAGTGTCGTTGATCGTGGTCGTTGCACCGTTGCCCGCAACTTCCAGTTTTTCGAAGTTGCCGCCAGCCGTCTCAGTGATCTGAACAGTCTGAGTGCTCTTGTCGACAAACACGTCATCGCTTGGCGCAGGCACAGTCACGGTGCCGACGGTATCGCCAGCCTTGATAGTGATCGACGAGCCGTTATCCAGTTTCAGCGTTACATCTGTGTCCGCCTTATTGGAAAGCGTCGCCGTGTACGTAATCTGCCCACCTTCGCTCGCCACGGCCGGTGCTGTCAGGGTGACGGTCGTGGTGTCGATGGAGTCGGTAATGGTGGTGACGGCAGGCGTCGTGCTCGGTACCAGGCTTTCAAAATTGCCGCCAGTTGTTCCGGTAATAGTGGTGCTGACAGTCGACCCATTAACGTAGACATCGTTAGCCGGGGTATCGACCACCACTGTGCCTACCGACTCCCCAGCCTTGATAGTGATCACCGAGCCATTGCTCAAGGTGACGCTCACCGGCGTCTGCGCCGGATTGGTCAGGGTCGCGGTGTAGGTGATCTGCCCGCCTTCGGTCACAGTCGAACCCGCCGTCAGCGTAACGGTGGTGGTATCAACCGAATCAGTAATCGTAGTAACGGCAGGCGTGGTGCTCGGCACCAGGCTTTCAAAGTTGCCGCCCGTAGCACCAGTAATGGTGGCGCTAACAGTGGAACCATTAACGTAGACGTCGTTAGCCGGTGTATCTACGGTCACTGTACCGACGGTTTCGCCGGCCTTGATGGTAATCACCGAGCCATTGCTCAAGGTGACGTTCACCGGCCGTCTGCGCAGGATTGGTCAGGGTCGCGGTGTAAGTGATCTGACCGCCTTCGGTGACGTTCGAACCCGCCGTTAGAGTGACGGTGGTGGTATCAACCGAATCAGTAATCGTAGTAACGGCAGGCGTGGTGCTCGGCACCAGGCTTTCAAAGTTGCCGCCGGTTGCACCGGTGATAGTGGTGCTGACAGTCGAACCATTAACGTAGACGTCGTTGGCCGGGGTATCGACCACCACTGTGCCTACCGACTCCCCAGCCTTGATGGTAATCACCGAGCCATTGCTCAAGGTGACGTTCACCGGCGTCTGGGCCGGATTGGTCAAGGTCGCGGTGTAGGTGATCTGCCCGCCTTCGGTCACAGTCGAACCCGCCGTCAGCGTGACGGAGGTGGTATCAACCGAATCAGTAATCGTAGTAACGGCAGGCGTGGTGCTCGGCACCAGGCTTTCAAAGTTGCCGCCGGTAGCACCAGTAATGGTGGCGTTAACAGTGGAACCGTTGACGTAGACGTCGTTAGCCGGTGTATCGACGGTCACTGTGCCGACCGATTCTCCAGCCTTGATGGTAATCACCGAGCCATTGCTCAAGGTGACGCTCACCGGCGTCTGCGCCGGGTTGGTCAAGGTCGCGGTGTAAGTGATCTGACCGCCTTCGGTCACAGTCGAACCCGCCGTCAGCGTAACGGTGGTGGTATCAACCGAATCAGTAATCGTAGTAACGGCAGGCGTGGTGCTCGGCACCAGGCTTTCAAAGTTGCCGCCCGTAGCACCAGTAATGGTGGCGCTAACAGTGGAACCGTTGACGTAGACGTCGTTAGCCGGTGTATCGACGGTCACTGTGCCGACCGATTCCCCTGCCTTGATGGTAATCACCGAGCCATTGCTCAAGGTGACGCTCACCGGCGTCTGCGCCGGGTTGGTCAAGGTCGCGGTGTAGGTGATCTGCCCGCCTTCGGTCACAGTCGAACCCGCCGTCAGCGTGACGGAGGTGGTATCAACCGAATCAGTAATCGTAGTAACGGCAGGCGTGGTGCTCGGCACCAGGCTTTCAAAGTTGCCGCCCGTAGCACCAGTAATGGTGGCGTTAACAGTGGAACCGTTGACGTAGACGTCGTTAGCCGGTGTGTCGACGGTCACTGTGCCGACCGATTCCCCAGCCTTGATGGTAATCACCGAGCCATTGCTCAAGGTGACGTTCACCGGCGTCTGGGCCGGATTGGTCAAGGTCGCGGTGTAAGTGATCTGGCCGCCTTCGGTGACGTTCGAACCCGCCGTCAGCGTGACGGTGGTGGTATCAACGGTGTCGGTAATTTGCGTCACGGCCGGGTTAGGGTCGAGGGTCAGTACCAGGTTGTTGCCGCCGGTGGTGCCGGTGACGGTGACGCTGATCTGGCTGGCGTCGATGTACGGGCTGTCATTGGGCGCCAGGGGTACGTTGACGGTGCCGGTCAGTTGGCCGGACGGGATGGTAATCACCGCGCCGTTGGACAGGGTAACGGTCAGGTCGCTGGTGGACGCCTGGGTCACGGTGGCGGTGTAGGTCAGCACGCCACCGGCTTCGGTGATCGTCGGGGTCGCGCTCAGGGACAGCGTCGAAGGCTGCAGCAATTGGTTGCCCGCATCAGTGGAGCCCTGGCCACCAGTGAGGGTATTAAGTGCAGAGGTACCCTGGCCCAGCGGGCCGGTTGGGAAACCAATGGTCGGGTCGACACGGCCGGCGGTCGCGTCCAGCACGACAAAGCTGTGACCCCCGCCCGCAGCTCCATTACCGGCAGCGGTGGCACCGGCGGCAGTGGCTTCCAGCTCGGTGGTCGGGTCGGCGCCCGCGGCGATGGCTTGCTGCAGTTCGGCAACCGACGGCGCGGCCTGTTCGGTGGCAGCGGCCAGGTCGGCGGTGGAGTCCGGCATGTCGGCGCTCCACTGGGTTTCGCGACCCAAGTCCAATGTGCGCCCATCCGCCAGCTCCAGGCTTACCGCGCCCGACAGGCCGGTGTCTACCTGGTCGCCCGCGAACAGGCGATCACCCTCAACCAGAACGCGGCGCGTCCCTTCCGGAGAAATAACGAACACTTGACCAACAATGCTTTTGACGATGGCAACAACATTGCTCATTAAATATTTCTCCGGCGATCCGTTTCTGGTGGTTTCCATGTGGCCGCTCAGGAAGAGAGCCAAACTGGAGGGGACGTAGTCTAGATAGTTACTGACGTCAAATTATTGGCTAGATTTTTTAGCTATCTTGTTTATGCCAAACTATTGACCTTATGGCCGCCATCCTAAACAATCGCCTCCGTAATGTCACATTGATATTTATGCGGCGAACCGTCCTACATGTGTGAAGCAGTTCCGCTTTTTGAACTTTCCGACGTACGGTCATTACGGTAGCCATTTTCCGACGCGGCGGCGCTAATCGCTGTGATTTGAGACAAGAAGTCCTGGGGAATTTTTTAATGCGTCTGCACCTGCTCAAGGCAATACCGTTCGTTCTCGCCGCCAGTTTCGTACAAGCCCAAACATTGCCCCAAGCCATGCAGCAGGCGCTGGATGTGCACCCTGAAATTCAGGCCGGTGTGAACAGCCGGATCGCCGCCGATTACCAACTGCGTGCAGCCCAAGGTGGTTACCTGCCTCGCGTCGACCTGAATGCCGGTTATGGCCGCGAAGGCACCGACAACGCCACCACTCGCGCCAATAACGGCACCAGCGGCAACCACTGGGACACGCTGAACCGTGGCGAATCCAGCCTGCGGCTGCAGCAAATGATTTTTGACGGCTTTGCCACCTCTAGCGAAGTCGGACGTCAACAAGCCAACGTCAACTCCCGTGCCTATTCCCTGCTCGGTACGTCCGAGCGCACCGCGCTGACCGTCGCCCAGGTCTACCTGGAAGTGTTGACGCGCCGCGAGTTCGTGCGCCTGGCCGAAGACAACTTGCGCAACCACGAACGCATCTACGACCAGATCAAGTTGCGCACCCAGCGCGGTGTCGGTAACGGCGCCGACCAGGACCAGGCCGAAGCGCGTCTGGCCCAAGCCCGCAACAACCTGATCACCGAGCAGACCAACCTGGCGGATGCGCAAACCAACTACCTCAGCGCCGTCGGCCAGATGCCCGACCAGCTCGAGCGCCCTGCGCCATTCATGGCCATGCTCCCGGCCGACCTGAATGAAGCACGTCGCCAGATGCTCGACAACAGCCCGGTGCTGCGCTCGGCCGAGTCGGACATCTCCGCCGCCGAGAAGCAATACGATGCCGCCAAGTCCAGCTTCTACCCACGCTTTGACGCTGAGCTTGGCACCAACGCCGACAACAACGTCGCCGGTGACGCCAACCACAGCAATGGCTGGGAAGCCATGGTGCGTATGCGCTTCAACCTGTTTGCCGGTGGCAGCAACAAGGCTGACCTGCAGTCGAAGTCGTACCAGACCAACCAGGCCCTGGACATCCGCAACAACGCCTTGCGCCAGCTCAATGAAGAATTGGGCCTGGCCTGGAACGCCCTGAACAATGCCAATGCGCAACTGCCGGTGGCCCAGCAATATGTGGACCACAGCACCCGCGTGCGCACCTCCTACCAGCAACAGTTCAGCCTGGGTCAACGTACCCTGTTGGACTTGCTCGACAGCGAGAACGAATTGTTCACCGCTTCGCGTCGCCTGGAAGAGATCAAGAACATTCAGTTATTTACTCAATACCGAATCAAGGCGACCATGGGCGAATTGCTCAAAAGCCAAGGCGTAGTCGCTCCAATGGCCTCCATCGTGCAAAACGATGTGAAGCCCAAAGTCCAGCTGCCTGGGATGAACTGAGTCACCCATAGCCCCATCTGTTAGTCGAGAGTGCACCGCGTGGAATCCGAAGTCAGTCGAGTTCATCTCAGTCACGATCCACGCACGCTGCACGACGACCCGTTACTTGACGGGTTGTTGGCACTCTGCGCCCTGCATCAGAAACCGGCCAGCGCGGCCATGCTCACCACCGGCCTGCCGCTGCCGTCGCAGCGCCTGAGTGCCGAGTTGCTGTCACGCGCTGCCGCGCGTGCCGGGCTGCAAGGCCGGTTGCTGCAACGCAAGCTTGAACAGATCCCGGCCATCGCGTTGCCGGCGCTGCTGTTGCTCAAGGACGGGCGCAGTACCGTGCTGGTCGGTTGGGAAGGCGAGGATCAGGCGCGCGTGCTGCTCAGCGAAAGCGATGGCGGGGAAATGCTGATCAAGCGCGAGCTGCTGGCCGACGACTACATCGGCAAAGTCTTCTTCGCCCAGCCGCAGCACAAATTCGACGTCAACCACGGCACCCTGATTCCTCGGGCGCGGTCCTGGTTTCGTGACACCCTCAAGCGTTCGCGCTGGCTGTATACCGACGCCATCGCTGCCAGTTTCCTGATCAACATCATCGCCATGGCCGCGCCGCTGTTCGTGATGAACGTGTACGACCGCGTGGTACCGAACCAGGCCACCGCCACCCTGTGGGTGCTGGCCGTGGGTATCTGCGGCGCGTACCTGTTCGACCTGGTGCTCAAAAGCCTGCGCAGCCTGTGCCTGGACCTGGCCGGTAAAAAAACCGACCTGATCATCTCTGCCACGCTGTTCGAGCGAATCGTCGGCATGTCGATGAAGTACCGCCCGGCCCGGGTGGGCAGCTTCGCGCAGAACATCCATGAGTTTCAGAGCCTGCGCGACTTCCTCGCGTCGCTGACCCTCACCAGCCTGATCGACCTGCCGTTCACGCTGCTGATCTTTCTGGTGATCGCCATCCTCGGTGGTCATCTGGTGTGGATTCCGGTGCTGGCGTTCCCGATTGCCCTAGGCATCGGCTACGCCCTGCAGAAACCCTTGGTGGCCACCATGGAACGCACCATGGCCCTGGCCGCCGAGCGCCAGTCCAGCCTGATCGAAACCCTCGCCGGGCTGGATGCGGTCAAGGTCAACAACGCCGAGAGCGAGCGCCAGTATGGCTGGGAACAGACCATCGGCACCTTGAGCCGGCTCGAACTGCGGGTGAAGTTGCTGTCGGGCCTGTCGATGAACATGACCCTGCTGATCCAGCAACTGGCCGGCGTGATCATGATCGTGTTCGGCGTGTACCAGATCATCGACGGCAACCTGAGCATGGGCGGCCTGATCGCCTGCTACATGCTCAGTGGCCGCGCGTTGAGCCCGCTGGCCTCGCTGTCGGGCCTGCTCACACGCTATCAGCAAGCCAAGGTCACCATGACCTCGGTGGACCAGATGATGGAGCTGCCTCAGGAGCGCAACTTCGAAGAGCGCCCCATGAGTCGCCGCACCCTGCAAGGCGCCATCGAGTGCCGAGGCCTGAACTTCACGTACCCGAACCAACAGAACGCTGCGCTGAAAAACATCAACCTGGTGATCAAACCAGGGGAAAAAATCGGCATCATCGGCCGCAGTGGTTCGGGCAAAAGCTCCCTGGCCAAACTGATCGTCGGCCTTTACCAGCCCGACTCCGGCGCGTTGCTGGTGGACGGTGTGGACGTGCGCCAGATCGATGTCAGCGAACTGCGCCACAACATCGGCTACGTCGCCCAGGATATCCAGCTGCTGGCGGGCACCCTGCGCGACAACCTGGTCAGCGGCGCACGTTATGTCGAGGACGAAATGGTCCTGCAGGCGGCGGAACTGGCCGGCGTACACGAATTCGCGCGCCTGCATCCGCAAGGCTATGAGCTGCAAGTCGGCGAACGCGGGCAGAACCTGTCCGGCGGCCAGCGCCAGAACGTTGCCCTGGCCCGTGCCCTGTTGCTCAACCCGCCCATCCTGCTGCTGGACGAACCCACCAGCGCGATGGACAACACCGGTGAAGAACGCTTGAAACAACGCCTGCAAGCCGTGGTGCAAAACAAGACCGTGGTACTGGTGACGCACCGTGCCTCGCTGCTCTCCCTGGTGGACCGCCTGCTGGTGGTCGACCGTGGGCAGATCCTCGCGGACGGCCCGAAAGCCGTGGTCATGGAAGCGTTGAAGAAGGGGCAGATCAGTGTTGCTTAACTCCATCAAGAGCGCGGTCGGCCGCTACTTCAAAGGTTCCGATTCGCTGCAGGGCCAGCCGCTGCCTGAGGTCAACAAAGCGCTGATCGAAGACGCGCCGCGGGTTATTCGCCTGACCATCTGGGCCATCATCGCCTTCTTCCTGTTCCTGGTGACCTGGGCGGGCTTTTCCAGCATCGACGAAGTGACCCGTGGCGATGGCAAGGCGATTCCGTCGTCCAAGCTGCAGAAAATCCAGAACCTGGAAGGCGGTATCGTCGCCGAGCTGTATGTAAAAGAAGGCCAGATCGTCGAGGCCGGCGCGCCGTTGATTCGCCTGGATGACACGCGGTTTGTGTCCAACGCCGGGGAAACCGAAGCCCTGCGCCTGGCCATGCAGCTGCGCGTCGAGCGCCTGAGTGCGCAAGTGGATGATCGTCCGCTGAACATCCCCGATGAGGTGCTCAAGGCCGCGCCCAGCCAGGCCGCCAACGAGCGCTCCTTGTATGAAAGCCGCCGTCAGCAGTTGAAAGACGAAGTTGGCGGCTTGCAGGAGCAACTGGTGCAGCGCCAGCAGGAGCTGCGCGAATTCACCTCCAAGCAAGGCCAGTACCGCAGCCAGTTGTCCCTGCAACGCCAGGAAATCAACATGTCCGAGCCACTGGTGGCCCAGGGCGCGGTGTCCCCGGTGGAAGTGCTGCGCCTCAAGCGCGCTGAAATGGAAACCCGAGGCCAGCTGGACGCCACCACCCTGGCAATTCCCCGCGCCGAATCGGCGATCAAGGAAGTGCAGCGCAAGATCGACGAAACCCGTGGCAAATTCCGCAGCGAAGCCCTGACCCAACTCAACGAGGCCCGCACCGAGCTGAACAAGGCTGAATCCACCGGCCGCGCCCTGGAAGACCGTGTCAGCCGTACCCTGGTCACCTCGCCGGTGCGCGGCATCGTCAAGCAGTTGCTGGTTAACACCGTCGGCGGCGTGATCCAGCCGGGCAGCGACATGGTGGAAATCGTGCCGCTGAACGACACCCTGCTGGTGGAAGCCAAGATCCGCCCGCAAGACATCGCCTTTCTGCACCCTGGGCAAGAAGCGGTGGTCAAGTTCACCGCCTATGACTACACCATCTATGGCGGCCTGAAGGCCAAGCTCGAACGCATCGGCGCCGACACCATCACCGATGAAGACAAAAAGACCACCTACTACATGATCACCCTGCGCACCGACCGCAGCCATCTGGGCACCGACGAGAAGCCCCTGCTGATCATCCCCGGCATGGTCGCCTCGGTGGACATCATCACCGGCAAGAAAAGCATCCTCAGCTACCTGCTCAAGCCGATTATCAAGGCGCGGGCTGAAGCGTTGCACGAGCGCTAATCGCTGTCGGCCTTGCGGGCCTCATCGGGAGCAAGCCCCCTCCCACATTTGAATGCGTTCACAAATCAAGTGTGGGAGGGGGCTTGCCCCCGATGAGGCCATCAGCATCACCCCAATGCATATGGATATGTCCTAACAGTATTTAAACTTCCCTTCTTAGATCTATAAATTCACTCCCCTGTCTGCCGGAAGTGAATCCAATGCCCACCATCAACCAAACCTTCGACATCCGCCCCTTCCCCGGCAGTGTCGGCGCTGAGATCATCGGCCTCGACTTGTCCCAGCCGGTCAACGACCACGACTTCGCCCGCATCCATCGCGCGCACCTGGATCACCACGTCATCGTATTCCGCGACCAACGCATCACCCCCGAACAGCAGATCGCCTTCAGCCGCCGCTTTGGCGTGCTGCAAATCCACGTGCTCAAACAGTTTCTGCTGGCCAACCACCCGGAGATTTTGATCGTCTCCAACATCATCGAAAACGGCCAATCCATCGGCCTGGGCGATGCCGGCAAGTTCTGGCACTCGGACCTGTCGTACAAGGAGCTGCCGAGCCTGGGCTCAATGTTGCATGCCCAGGAACTGCCATCCGAAGGCGGCGACACGCTGTTTGCCGACATGCACAAAGCTTGGGAGCAACTGCCCGATCACCTGCGCAAAGCCGTCGAAGGGCGCAGCGCCGCGCATTCCTACACCGCGCGTTACAGCGAAACCAAATTCGAAGGCAACTGGCGCCCCACGTTAACCCCGGAACAGCTCGCCCAAGTGGCCGAAGTGGTGCACCCCATCGTGCGTACCCACCCGGAAAATGGGCGCAAGGCGCTGTTTGTCAGCGAAGGCTTCACCACCCGCATCGTCGGCCTGCCCGATGACGAAAGCCGCGACCTGCTGGCCCAGCTCTACGCTCACAGCGTGCTGCCGGAAAATATCTACCGCCACGCATGGCAGCCCCATGACCTGGTGTTCTGGGACAACCGCTCGCTGATCCACCTGGCCGCCGGCTGCCCAAGCCACCTGCGGCGCAAGTTGTTTCGCACCACCATCCAGGGCGATGTGCCATTCTGAACCAGTAAAAGCCTGCTAGCATTGCGTCCAGTTCACTCCCAACCGAACACGAGTGCTTGGCATGCAACTACCGGACATGAACCTGCTGGTCGCCCTCGACGCCTTGCTCGATGAAGGCAGCGTGGTGGGCGCCGCGCGGCGGATGAACCTGAGCCCGGCGGCCATGAGCCGCACCCTCACGCGGATCCGCGAGGCGGTGGGCGATCCGATCCTGGTGCGCGCGGGTCGCGGCCTGGTGCCGACGCCCAAGGCACTGGAGCTGCAAGGCCAGGTGCGCAACGTGGTGGAGCAGGCCGCTTTATTGTTTCGCTCGGCCGACCAGGTCGATTTGAGTACCCTGCGCCGCCGCTTCAGCGTGCGCGCCAATGACTTCTTCATCGGCGTGTATGGCGGGCGACTGTTCGACACCATGCAGCGCGTGGCGCCGCTGTGCGAACTGCGCTTCGTGCCCGAAGGCGACACCGACGACGAAGCGCTGCGCGAAGGGCGGTTGGACCTGCGGGTGAGCAATACCATGCCCGCCGGTCCCGAAGTGAAGGTGCAAAACCTGTTCTCGACGACGTTCGTCGGACTGGCCCGGGAGGATCACCCGCTGTTCGACGAAGAGATCACCGCCGCACGCTTTGCCAGCTATTCCCACATCAGCATCTCGCGGCGCGGCATTGCTCGCGGCCCCATCGACACCGCCTTGAACGCCCAGGGCCTGGAGCGCCATGTGGCAATGATCGCCCCCGGTTTTCACGGCGCGATGTTCATGCTTCCCGATTCCGACCTTCTGCTGCCGGTGCCCAAGGAAGCCCTCCTGAGCGCCCGGCGCCTGAAGCTGCCGCTGCGCGCCTTCGCCTTGCCGATTTCCCTGCCCACCCTGGTATTGGCGCAATCCTGGCACCCACGCTTCGATAAAGACCCTGCCCACAAATGGCTGCGCGAAACCATGCGCGAAAGCTGCCACGCCACCTGGCTGGAAGCCCAGCCCAGCGGATAGCTCAAGCCGAGCACGATCAAAATGTGGGAGGGGGCTTGCCCCCGATAGCGGTGTTTCAGTTTCACATCAGGTGACTGTTACACCGCAATCGGGGGCAAGCCCCCTCCCACATTAAAAACCCATGCAGTACTAGATGAATTGCGCCTGACGCACTTATAACCTGCCAACAAGTAACTTTTTGTCATGCCAGAGCCTGATTAAACTGCTCGGGTATTTCCTATTCCGAGTTACCTGTCCATGACGTCCCTCGCTGCCCCCGCCCTCGAGGCCGCAGCCAAGCCCACTGCGCTCAGCCCACCGGTGTTCGGCCCGCGTATCATCATCGGTCTGGTCGGCGTGCTGCTGGCGGTGCTGGTGTCCGGTCTCAACGAGATGGTCACCAAGGTCGCCCTCGCCGATATCCGTGGTGCGCTGTACATCGGTTTTGACGAAGGCACCTGGCTGGTCGCGGCCTACACCGCCACTTCCGTCGCTGCGATGGCGTTCGCGCCGTGGTGCGCGGTCACGCTGTCGCTGCGGCGCTTCACCCTGGGCGCGATTGGCCTGTTCACCCTGCTCGGCATCCTGTGCCCGTTCGCCCCGAACTACGAAAGCCTGCTGTTGCTGCGCACCGTGCAAGGCCTGGCCGGCGGCGCGTTGCCGCCGATGCTGATGACCGTGGCGCTGCGTTTCCTGCCGGCCAACGTCAAGTTGTACGGCCTTGCCGGTTACGCACTCACGGCCACCTTCGGCCCGAGCCTGGGCACGCCGCTGGCGGCGCTTTGGACCGAATACGTCGGCTGGCAATGGGCGTTCTGGCAGATTGTCGGGCCGTGCCTGGTGGCGATGGCTGCCGTCGCCTACGGCTTGCCGCAGGATCCGCTGCGCCTGGAACGCTTCAAGCAGTTCAACTGGCGTGGCCTGCTGCTGGGCTTTCCGGCGATCTGCATGCTGGTGATCGGCTTGCTGCAAGGCAATCGCCTGGACTGGTTCGAGTCGGGTCTGATCACCTTTCTGCTCAGTGGCGGCACAGTGTTGATGGTGCTGTTCATGCTTAACGAATGGTCGCAACCGCTGCCGTTCTTCAAGCTGCAGATGCTGGGCCTGCGCAACCTGGCGTTCGCGTTGATCGTGCTGGCCGGCGTGCTGATGGTGCTGACCTCGGTGATCATCATCCCCTCAAGTTTTCTTGCTCAGGTCCAGGGCTACCGGCCGCTGCAGACCGCGCCGGTGATGCTGCTGATGGCGTTGCCGCAGTTGATCGCGCTGCCGTTGGTGGCGGCGCTGTGCAATCTGCGCTGGGTCGATTGCCGCTGGGTGCTGGGCATTGGCCTGGGCATGCTGGTGGTGTGCTGTCTCGGCAGTTCGCACCTGACCTCGGCGTGGATTCGCGATGATTTTTACGGTTGGTACCTGCTGCAGATCTTCGGTCAGCCGATGGCCGTTCTGCCGCTGCTGATGCTGTCCACCGGCAGCATTCAGCCCATCGAAGGGCCGTTCGCCTCGGCGTGGTTCAACACCGTCAAGGGCTTGTCCGCTGTGATCGCCACCGCCGTGCTGGACACGCTGACCACCCAACGCGGCCATTACCACTCGACCATGCTGGTGGACCGCCTGGGCAACTCGCCCCTGGCCGACGCTGACGCGCCAGGCCTGGCGCACCGCCTGCACGAGCAGGTCGTGGTGCTCACGTCTTCGGACCTGTATGTCGTCATGGCGGGCGTCGCGGTGGCGTTGATCCTGCTGATTTTCTGGATGCCCACGCGGATTTTTCCGCCTCGCGCACCGACCTGACCCCAAGGACTTCTCATGAAACGCAAAGACAAAATTGCCGTCTCCGTCATCGCTGTATTTGCCGTGGGCGTGCTGGTGTATCTGGTTGCGCCGGGCATCGTCGGCAGCCAGCGCCAGACCACCAACGACGCCTTCGTCGCCGCCGACTTCACCCTGGTCGCCCCTCGCGTAGCGGGCTTCATCAAGGAAGTGCGGGTGGAAGACAACCAGCGCGTCAAGGCCGGCCAGTTACTGGCGCTGATCGACGACCGCGATTTCCGCGCCGCCGCCCAGGCCGCCGACGCCGACACCCTGGTCGCCCAGGCCCAACTGAAAAACGCCACCGCGACCCTGGAGCGCCAAAGCTCGGTGATCGCCCAGGCCCAGGCCACCGTGGCGGCGGATCGCGCCGAAGTGGCGTTTGCCGAACACGAACTGAACCGCTACAACCACCTCGCCGGCGTCGGCGCGGGTACTGTGCAGAACGCCCAACAAGCCAAGACCCGTATCGACCAGGCCACCGCGCGCCTGGCCAAATCCACTGCGGTGCTGGCAGCCGAACGCAAGCAAGTGGAAATCCTCACGGCCCAGCGTGACGCCGCTGAAGGTGGTCTCAAGCGCGCCCAAGCTGCGCTGGAGATGGCCAGTTATCAGCTGTCCTACACGCGCATCGTCGCGCCGGTGGACGGCATGGTCGGTGAGCGTGCGGTACGGGTTGGCGCCTATGTCACGCCGGGCAGCAAGATCCTCGCCGTGGTGCCGCTGGCCGAAGCCTATGTCGTGGCCAATTTTCAGGAGACCCAACTGTCCCACATGCAGGCCGGCCAAGCCGTGCAGGTGCGGGTCGACAGCCTCGATGGCGAGGTGCTTAACGGCCATCTGGAAAGTCTGGCGCCGGCTACAGGGGTGACCTTTGCCTCAGTCAAGCCGGACAACGCCACCGGTAACTTCACCAAGGTGGTGCAGCGTATTCCAGTGAAGATTGTGCTGGAGCCGAACCAGCCGCTCACCGAACGCCTGCGCGTCGGTATGTCGGTAGAAGCCAGCGTCGACACCCACGCAGCGCAACGAACTGAGGTGGCCCAGCAATGAGACACCTCGCCTGGCTCACCCTGAGCCTGATCAGCTTGAGCGCCTGCACCGTCGGCCCGGATTTCCAACGGCCGCAAGCTCCCCAGGTGGCCCAATGGAGTGAGCCGCAGGGGCGTCAGGCGGCCAGCCGCGCCAACAGCGACCCGTTGCAGGAGCGCTGGTGGGACGTGTTCCACGACGCACAGTTGTCGGCCCTCACACGCCGCGCCCTCAGCGATAACCTCGACCTGAAACTGGCCAGCAGCCGCCTGCAACAAAGCCGCGCTGTGCGCCAGGTGACCACCGCCGAGCGCTATCCCAGCCTCGATGCCGGCGGCGCCTACCAGCGTAAGCGCAACAGTGGCAAAGGCTTGAGCGACCCCTCCGGCGAGAACGGCCGTGCAGCGTTCAACCAATGGGACATGGGTTTTTCCGCCGCCTGGGAGCTGGACTTCTGGGGCCGGGTCAAGCGCGAGACCGAAGCCGCGGACGCCACCCTGCAAGTTGCGGAGAACGACCGCCGCGCCGTGTTGCTCTCGGTGCTGGCCGAGACCGCCCAGGATTACATCCAACTGCGTGGCGTACAGAACACCCGCGCCGTCACCGAGCAGAACCTCGACGTCGCCCGCCACAGCCTCAAGCTTTCGCAACTGCGCCTGGCCGATGGCGTGGCGACCGACCTGGACGTGGCCGAAGCCGCCGCCCAGGTCGCCGCCATTGAGGCGCGCCTGCCGGACTTGCAGCAGCGCCAGGACCAGTTGATCAACGCCCTCAGCCTGTTGATGGGCGAACCACCGCAGGCCCTGCACGCGCAACTGTCCAAGGACGCCGCCGTGCCGCAGACCCAGCGCCAGGTCGCTATCGGCCTGCCGTCGGAGCTGGCCGAGCGCCGCCCGGACATCCGCCAGGCAGAAGCTCGTCTGCACGCTGCCACCGCCAGCATCGGCGTGGCCAAGGGTGATTTCTACCCGCGCATCACCTTGTCCGGCAGCCTCGGCTCCCAGGCCATGCAGCTCTCGGATCTCGGCTCCTGGGGCTCGCGCGCCTTTGCCTTCGGCCCGCAGTTCAGCCTGCCGCTGTTCAACGGCGGGCGCCTGCAAGGCATGGTGGATCTGCGCGAAGCCCAGCAGCAGGAAGCGGCGCTGGCCTACCAGCAAACTGTGCTGCGCGCCTGGCATGAAATCGACGATCAGTTGACCCGCTACAACGCCAGCCAACTGCGCCGCGACAGCCTCGCCGAAGCCGTGCGCCAGAACCAGATCGCCCTGACCACCGCACAGCACCAGTACGTCGAAGGCGTGGCGGATTTCGTCAACGTGCTCACCGTACAAAGCGCGCTGCTGGCGACCCAGGAGCAGTGGGTAGAAAGTTCTACCGGTGTGTCATTGGCCATGGTTGGCTTGTACAAAGCCTTGGGTGGCGGCTGGGAGTCGGTGTATCCGCTGGCGCGTTCAGATGCGCAATAGGGCGGACGTGACGTCGTCTTCGGCTGCGCACCCGGGTCATGCGATCAGCTGCGTTTCAAACCGGGAGCATACCGTGGAAAGCATGCCGGCATCGGCACCGCTGCAGCCTGCCGCCTCAAAAAAACCGGAGGCTTCTCGCACGACGGCATATACGTCAGTGACGATGGATCTTGCTTCATCCATCCCCAACCCAAAGCGCTCAGGCGTACTCAGCAAATTGCTGATAGACGATACCCTTCCCTCATTCCCGATGATGAGCGCCTGCAAGCCTAGTTGCGTTGGGTGGGGCAGTACGTCGAATACTGGCGCAAGCGAGTAGCCCGACGAGCTGGTCAAAAGTAGTCCGGTTTGTTTCAGGTGGTCGTCGCTATTTCCGATGAGCACATTGAACGCCATACGCCGGTAAAGCTCACGCATGTCGAGCGTTGCATCGTCGCTGACCTTCTTCAAAACGTCCGCGATTCTGGAATAGGAAACGTCACTATCAACCGCGCCAACGCGCATTCTCGGCTTCTCGACGCTCACCAAAGAGTTACAGCTGACATAGTGCTCGCGCCCCGTTCCTTCATGCCGGTCAAAACGCTCGACCATCAACACCGGTCTGCCGGCTACCTCGACCAACTTGTGCCCCGCTGCCGGTAGACCCGCCGCGTTCGCCATTTGCAGGCTGGCAAATTCAGCACGGGGCTGATCGAAAACATCGTCGCTGCGGCCGAACTTGGCAATCCATTCCTTACCTTCATGAGTCACGGTGACCTTGGGTCTGGCGCCGCCCATAGAGCTTCCGAACTCGAATAGCCGTGCGATTTCCGCAGGGAGGTCCACATCGCCTTTCTCCACTTGATCGAGGCCCACCATGATTTTTTCGAGATCTTCAAATTGTGGCGGCTTGTGCAGGGTAGGTAACAGATGGCGCGAAGCACTGAAAAGCAGGCAACCAACCCCGGCACCCCGCGAGGCAAGCAGCCATTCGATGTCGTTTTGCGGATGCTGTTTGTGGGTGGCCAGCAGAACACGCCGGCCCCAATTGTCCGGAGTGGCGTCGTCAAGCACCCCAAACATGCGCGTGGAGGAATACTGGTTGGGGGTCAGTGGCAAATTCAGCGGGTCAATCGCGAATGCGTTGGGCCGCGCGAGCCAGCTGTTCGCGTAGCGAAAAACGAACCCGCCCCCGTACATGGCCACTTCACCGACGGGAACCGGATCACCGAATGAGTGAGCCGAAAAAACAAATGCATTACCAATCGGCTTCCAGGACATGAGGGTCTCCTTCTGTGCGAATTCGGTCAGGCTCACGGGCGAGGCTCAGGGTAATCCCCACTTGGTCAAGGTCTGGCGATGCGATGCTCGCCATCCCTTCCTCCAGGTCCATCGCGCTGAGCACATTCATCAGTACACCGAGGGATACACCGGCTTCGCCCTGTCTCAGCCGTTGATACGTCTGCCGGGTGATGCCCGCGCGACTGCATATCGTGGAAATCTTCAGCCGACGACGAACACGGGCTATTTCGATACCGTTTCCAATACCTTTCATCAGCTCATCGCTTCGCTCTGAGATGTACCCTTTGTGGGCGTTGGGCTTTTTATTGGATTGCATGATATATCAACCTTTAATTGGCTAAAGGTAACTTATATCATCCATATTGTTTAATCCAGTTTGAGAAATATCCAGCTCGATGCGAATGCCAGTCCCTGTAGGAGCGAGCTTGCTCGCGAAAGCCTTCCAGGCAACGCGTTCATTCTGGATAGACGCGCAGGCCCTGAGTTCTTCGCGAGCAAGCTCGCTCCTACAGAGAAGCATTCGGCTCAATGCCGATCTAAGGGTTTTGCAAGAACACCACATACCCCCGAAACCACTCGCTCCCCTGCAAATATCCCGGCGCTTGCCACTCCCCGCCCTGAATCAGGCCAACCTTGAACGGCACGCCCAGCCGGTTCATCCGGGGCAGATACGCGGCGTAGTCGGGAATGCTGTGGCGGCCTTGATAGGTTTGCACCACCACTTCGTCCACCACGCCTTTGAGTTGGGCGATGGCGGTGGGGTCGGCGTTGCTGCTCCAGTCCATCAGGCCGGTGATGCTCAAGCGCAGGTCAGCCGGCAGGCGGTGGCGCAGATCGCGCAGGAAGGCGGCGTATTCGTGCAGGTATTGGGTGCGAGCGTCGAAGTCGATCTGGATGCCGACCACCGGGTTGCCCGCCTCACGCCAGCGTTGTACCTGGCCGAGCAGTTGGGTGTAGACCTGTTCCGGCCATCGCAGGGTGTGGGCGCGGTACACCACCCAGATGTCGCCCTGGGTGATACGCGGCACGCTCATGCCCTGAGCGATCAGGCGCACACCGCGTTGCGGTGCGCGGCGTGTGGAGTTGATCTGGCCCTGGAGGATGTACAGCGTTCTGGCCTGCTTGATCACCGGCTGGGGCGCAACGCCGCTCCACAGCCAGAAGGCGTCGTAGTCGCGAGCGTCAACGGCGCCAAAGGCCGGGCTTGCCAGCAACAGCAGGCCCAGCCACAGGGTTTTCACCAGTAATACTGCAGCGATTTGCCCCACTGGCTATCGGCGAAACCGGTCTTGAGCTGACGGAACCAGCCCTTGCGCACGGCGGGTGCCACATCTTCGCCGCCGCAGCTGTTGTAGCCGGCCGGCGCGTAGCAATTGATCGCGCGAAACAGTGCGTAAGCCTTGTCGGTTTTCGCGGCCTTGGGGTTGGCGATCACCTGCTTGTAGCCGTCCAGGCGCGAGAAAGTTTCACCTTTGAACTCCGAGGCGGTGCCGCCAAGGCTGCCGGTGGCGCGGGCTTGTTCCAGCGGCATGCCGTCCAGGCCATTGCGCAGGATGAATTCACCCAGGCAGTTGAGGGCTTGCGGGTTTTTCGCCTCGCTCTGCAAGGCGGCAGCGGTTTGCGCGATGCTGGGGCAGGCGTAGCCGGATTCGGCTTTATCACCGTTCCACTGGAACAGCGTCAGGCTCTGCCCGCTGCTGTAGGTGTAACCCAGGCTGGTGCCAAGTTTGTCTTCAGACAGCGAGGCTTGCTTGAGGTCGTCGGCGAACGTGGCGAACTGGCCGTGCAGCAGGTCCTTGTACAGCAGCACGAATTGCGCGGTCTGGCGTTCAGTCGGGTCGCTGGCCTTGGCGATCTGCTGGCGCAGCAGGTCGGGCCCGGCGACGTTGCGCAGCAGGATGTAGCGCACCTGCCTGGCACTGATCGGCGAGTCGGCGGCGAACACCTTGGCCAACTGGCCGCTGCGCTCGTAGTTCATCGCCAGCGCCAGCTCCAGTTGGTCGCGTTGCAACGGTTGCTTGGCCAGCGGCAGCAGTTGCAGCCACAGCGCTTCGGCGCCTTTCCAGTCTTGCTTGGCTTCCATGGCCAGGGCGCGCAGGGTTTGCTGGCTGAAGGCAAAGTAATCCAGGTTAGACGGCACATCCGTCGGCAGGTGCTTGAGCGCAGCGTCTGGCTGATGCTCCACGTACAGCGCATACGCCGCTTGCAGGTAGTCGAACAGGGCCGGCTCGTTGGCGAAGGTGCTCTTTTGTTTATCGAGGTCTTCGCGGCTCAACAGCGGCGGGGTGTGAGCGCGCATGGCCATCAGGTCGTTGACCAGTTGCAGCATCGGGCTGTTCGCCGCCGGGTTGCGGGCCATCAGCAATTTAAGGTCGGCTTCTTCCACCAACGCGTCCAGACTGACATTGCGCTGGGCCTCGGTGGCCTCGGTGAACTGCCAGGTGAAGTCTTCGGCGAGTTTGGTCTGGTCATTCGCCAGCCAATGCACGCGGCGCAGCAGGCCATGGGCGGACGCCACGTAAGCGCCTTGTGGGTAAGTTTTCAGGTAGCCGAGAAAGCCTTCTTCGGCGTCGCTCAGCGCGGACTTATCCACCTGCTCGCGCTGGGGCATGCCGTATTCGTCGAACGCTTGGGCCTGGGCCTGGTTCAGCGAGGTGCGCGCGGTCATGTACAGCGCAGTTTCCTTCAGCCAGGGCACCTCGCTGGTCGAGGCGGCGGCGAAACCGCGCTCGGCGTTACCGAAGCGGCCGCCGTAGAAATCAGCGGCGGCCTGCAGATACGTGCGAAACAGTTGGGCGTTGGCCGAAGGGGTCAACTGCGCGTCCACCACCTGCGCGTCGCCGTCACAGGTGGTCAGCAGCTGTAAACGGGCTCTGACCAGCACGTCGCGCTCGGCGGGCGGCATGTCGGCTTTGATCACCTGGCTGATAAACGCTGTGGCGCTGTCGTCATCATTGCTGCGGCAGCGGCTGCCTTCGCCACTGAGGAAGGCTTGGCCTGCGGTTGTGTAGTCCTCACGCTTGATGCCCAGCGGCTGAAGCAGGGTGTCGAGTTCGGCGGTGCGCGAATCGTCGGCTTGGTTATCCGGTTCATCCTCGCCGGCCGGAATCGGAACCAGGCGGTACACCGGAAACGGCACCGGGCCGAAACCCTGGGCCAGGTCGTCTTCGCCCAAGGCATTGGGCGCCAGTGGCGCGGTTTTCTTGTCGGCCAGCAACAGGCGCAGGTTGACCCGGCTGTCGTTGCCTGGGCTGAGGAAGGGCTGGTTGCTGCAGGGTTCAAGACTGTCACGCGACACCCGCCAATCGGGGTAGCACGAGTCGTCGGAACTGGCCTGGGCTGCCAGGGGAATACCGGCCAGCAGGGCCAGAGCCAGAGGTGACAGCAAACCGATGCGCATAACGTTTCCTTGATCCTGGGTCCTTGGAGGACGGCAATCATAGCCTGATCCGACAAGCGCTTCGGTGAAGGCCTACGCAAATTGCTGATTTGTCCGATTCCGGCAGCCAATCCAGGGCTTTTGGCCTAGAGTGGCGCTGGTGTGCGTAGGCAATCAGAGCAATGCCAGGGGAATTGAGGTGCGTCGGTCTGTGGTAGAGCAAAACGAAAATATCCGGGCCGTGCCTGCTTTGAATCGCCTGACCTGGGAGGGCGCGGGTTGGCTCAGCCGCCTCTGGTGGGTGCCGGTCCTGGCACTGGCCATTGCCCTGCGGTTTTACCACCTGACCTCGGCGGCCATCTGGGGGGACGAAGGCTCAAGCCTGTTGCTCAGCGAATACGCGGCGACTGACCTGTGGTTTCACGCCGCCCACGATGTGCACCCGCCGCTGTATTTTCTGCTGCTGCGCGGCTGGATCGAGGTGTTTGGCGACAGCATCGGGTCGATCAGAAGCATGAGCGCGATCCCCGGTGCCGTTGTGGTGGGCCTGGGTATCTGGCTGACGCAGCAACTGTCTACCCGTCGCGCCGCAGTGCTGGCCGGCCTCCTGCTGGCGCTGCTGCCCACCGCGGTGCGCTACAGCCAGGAAGTGCGCATGTATTCGCTGCTCGGCGTCTGGCTGCTGGGCGCTACGCTGGCGCTGGTGTACTGGATGCGCCAGCCCGAACGCACGCGTTATCTGGCCGCTTATGTGGTGCTGATGAGCGCAGGTTTCTACACCCATTACTTCACCGCGCTGTGCGTGCTGGTGCATTGGGCGTACCTGGGGTTGCAGCCGCCTGGCCAACGTTTGATTACGCGTAAGGCATGGTGGCTGGCCAACGTCACGATTGTGCTGTTGTACCTGCCCTGGCTACCCAACCTTTTGAACCTGGTGCAGCACGTCGACCAGCTCAAGGTGGGCGGCGACATTGGCTGGGAAGATCCGGTCAATCTGCTGTCCCTGCCGTCGATGATCTGGCAGTTCCTGTTGCAGGATGAAGCGGTTGAAGTCTGGCCGCCGCTGTTCTGGCTTTTTCCGTTGCTGTTGGTTGCAGTGGTTGCAATCACTGCCTGGCACTTCCGGCCGGCGCGCCTGCTGGCGCTGTTTTTCCTGTTGCCGTTGCTGCTGGTGTATGGGGTTTCGTTTATATCGCCGGTGTTTATCGAGCGTTATCTCACGGTGTACGCCTTGGGCTTGCCGATCCTCATTGCGCTTGCCATCGACCGCCTGCCGTCACGCCTGGCATGGCTGGGTGCGGCACTGTTTGTGCTGGTTGCCGGCGTGGAGTTGTTGGGGTTGAAGAATACGTTCACGGTGGATGAACAGGACCAGTTCAACGTGCCGGTGGAGTTCATCAATCGCAATTACCAGGAAGACGATCGGATCGTGCTCAGCGACATGCTGTGGTACCTGAGCTACGTGTATTACGACCAGACCGATGCCCAGTTGCAGCTGTTCACACCGCCCAAGCCCGACGGAACCTCGACCCGGCCGAATGCCTATGGTTTTGGCACGCTGGTGGACCAGGACGGTGGGCGCATCTACCTCGATCATTTGTCGGCACTGCCCGCCGACACCCGCCGGGTGTGGCTGGTCAGCAGCAACGAAGCGCCCGATGAATTCGCGCCGCTGCCAGACGGCTGGCGCGAACTCAGCCGCCAGGAGGGCGGCGGGGCGAGGGCAAGGTTGTTCGTGCTGTGCAACGCACCCGCGCCGCAACCTGAAGGCTGCCGCTAGACTTTCCCCAACCTGCTTATGAGGAGTGCACCATGGAATCGCCTGTACACAGCCTGCCAGCTTTGTTCAAACAGCTGGGCCTGCCGGATGACCCGGTCAGTATCGAGCAATTTGTGGCGGTTCATTCACCCCTCAAGCCCGAGTTGAAACTGGCGGATGCGTTTTTCTGGAGCGACAGCCAGAGGGCGTTTTTGCGCGAGGAAATTCTGGAGGACGCGGATTGGGCAGTGGTGGTGGATGAGTTGAATGTGATGTTGCGGGGCGGGCGAGGCGGTTAAAAAGATGATCGTCCCCCGCTATGTGGGAGGGGGCTTGCCCCCGATAGCGGTGGGTCAGTCAGCAGGTTATCGCCTGTTTCACCGCAATCGGGAGCAAGCCCCCTCCCACATTTCTTCTACAGTGTTGTCACCCAATCACTCCACTTATCCGCGAAAGTGTTTCAAAACTTGACGATCCTACCGTCATCCACCATATTGATAGTTAGCAAACTAACTGTATGCGAACGATCCCGTGCCTCATTCCCTCGAACTACTCCAGATGAACCTCAGCAGCAGCATGGTGGTGGGCGCCCGTAACTGGCGCAAAATCTGCCAGACCACGCTGGTGAGCTATGGCATTTCCGAAGCCTGCGCCGTGCCGCTGTTGATGATCGGTCGTCTGGGCGACGGTGTGCACCAGGTCAAGGTGGCCCAGGCTTCCGGTATGGAAAGCCCGTCGCTGGTGCGTCTGCTCGACCGGCTCTGCAATGACGGCTATGTATGCCGCACCGAAGACCTCCACGACCGTCGCGCCAAGGCCCTGAGTCTCACCGAGCGCGGCCGTGAGCTGGTGCAGGCGGTGGAAGCGCAACTGGTGCGCCTGCGCAAGGAAGTCCTGGTGGATATCGCCGCCACGGACCTGGAAGCCGCACTGCGTGTGCTGCGGGCCTTCGAAGCGGCCGAGGCGGTTACGCCTTGAACGGATTCTTCACTGGCTTTCCGCCCGCGCGCGACTGGTTCTACGGGGTGCGCACGTTCGCCGCCTCGATGATTGCGCTGTACATCGCCATGCTCATGCAAATGCCGCGTCCCTACTGGGCGATGGCCACGGTGTATATCGTCTCCAGCCCCTTTGTCGGCCCCACCAGTTCCAAAGCGTTGTACCGCGCCATCGGCACCTTGATGGGCGCGGCGGCGGCGGTGTTTTTTGTGCCGATGTTCGTGCAGTCGCCCTACATCCTGGTGGTGGTGATCGCGCTGTGGACGGGCACCTTGCTGTTCCTCTCCCTGCACCTGCGCACCGCCAATAACTACGCGCTGATGCTGGCCGGCTACACCTTGCCGCTCATCGCCCTGCCGGTGGTGGATAACCCGCTGGCGGTGTGGGATGTGGCGGAGGCGCGTACCGAGGAGATCTTCCTCGGCATCGCCGTGGCTGCCGTGGTGGGCGCGATGTTCTGGCCGCGTCGCCTGATGCCGGTGTTCGATGGCTCGGTGGCCAAGTGGTTTAGCGACGCGCAGGTCTACAGTCAGCGCTTTCTCACACGCGATGTGGACCCGGAAGCGGTCAGCAGCCTGCGCGGCGGCATGGTCGCCACCTTCAACACCCTCGAATTGATGATCGGCCAGTTGCCCCACGAAGGCGCGCGGCCGCAGACAGTGCGCAACACCAAGGAACTGCGCGGGCGCATGATCCACCTGTTGCCGGTGATCGACGCGCTGGACGACGCGGTGTACGCCATCGAACACCGTGCCCCGGAGTTTCTCGATCAGCTCACACCGCTGCTCAAAGAGGCCAACGCCTGGCTCGAAAGCACCACCCAGGCCGCTCCCCTTGAACGCTGGCGCGAGTTGCGCGACAAGATCGACGCCGCGCAACCCCAGGGCGAAGCGCTGGACGATCGCCACACGCTGCTGTTCTCCAACGCCTTGTACCGCCTCGGCGAATGGGTGGACCTGTGGCAAGACTGCCGCAGCCTGCAAGCCGCC
This sequence comes from Pseudomonas sp. W4I3, assembly GCF_030816195.1. Lineage (GTDB taxonomy): Bacteria > Pseudomonadota > Gammaproteobacteria > Pseudomonadales > Pseudomonadaceae > Aquipseudomonas. Next base: position 818,078 of record NZ_JAUSXS010000001.1, read on the forward strand.
ATCGGGTGCGAAAGCCAGGACACCTGGCGCGCCGTTTACCGCCACTGGCGCCTGGGCCGGCTCACGCCCTTCCTCGACCGTGGCCTGATGTTCTACTCGGCGTTTTCCACCGTCACCGCGATTATCGTGGCCTCGGTGCTGTGGATCCTGCTGGGCTGGACCGACGGCGGCAGCGCGGTGATCCTCGCCGCCGTCGCGTGCAGCTTTTTTGCCTCGATGGATGACCCCGCGCCGCAGATCTACCGGTTCTTTTTCTGGACCGCCATGTCGGTGCTGCTTGCCAGCCTGTACCTGTTCCTGGTGCTGCCCAACCTGCACGATTTCCCCATGCTGGTGCTGGCGTTCGCCGTGCCGTTCATCTGCATCGGCACCCTCACCGTGCAGCCACGGTTTTACCTGGGCATGCTGCTGACGCTGGTCAATACCTCATCGTTCATCAGCATCCAGGGCGCCTATGACGCGGATTTTCTCAACTTCGCCAACGTCAACCTGGCCGGCCCCGTGGGTTTGCTGTTTGCCTTTATCTGGACCCTGATCGCCCGGCCCTTCGGTGCTGAACTGGCGGCCAAGCGCCTGACCCGTTTCAGCTGGCGCGACATCGTCAGCCTTACCGAACCTGCGACCCTGGCCGAACACCGGCACATGGCCGCGCAAATGCTCGACCGCCTGATGCAGCACCTGCCGCGTCTGGCCCTCACCGGCCAAGACACCGGCACCGCCCTGCGCGACCTGCGCGTGGCGCTGAACCTGCTCGATCTGCTCGCCTATTCGCCGCGCATCCTCGGCGTACCTCGTGTGCTGCTCAACCAAGTGGTCGAAGGCGTGGGCGGTTATTTCAAGGCCTGCCTCAAGGCCGGTGAACGCTTGCCGGCGCCCAGCGGTCTGCTGATGACCCTGGACCGCACGCGCCGCGCCCTCAACGGCCAGGGCCTGCAAGACGCCGAAGACACGCGCCTGCACCTGCTGCATGCACTGGCCGGCCTGCGCCTGGCGCTGCTGCCTGGCGTGGAATTCATTGGCGGGACAGAGATGCAAGCGCCGTTACCGGATGGAGCGCCTTTATGATCGGTGACCTGGATATCAGCGGCGTATTCCTGCCCACGCTGCTGGTGCTGATGGGCATTACGTATGTGTTGTTTCTGGTGGTGCACGGGTTGTTGACGCGCATGCACTTCTATCGCCTGGTCTGGCACCGGGCATTGTTCAATGTGGGGCTCTACGCGCTGTTGCTGGGCGCGGTGGACTCACTCAGTCGATACCTGATGACATGAAAAAACCTTTTTTGACCATCGGCCGTGTAGTCCTGACGTTACTGATCGTGAGTTTCGCGGTCGTCGTCGTGTGGCGCATGGTCATGTACTACATGTTCGCCCCCTGGACCCGTGACGGGCACATCCGTGCCGACATTGTGCAGATCGCCCCGGACGTGTCCGGGCTGATCCAGCGGGTGGACGTGCGCGACAACCAGTTGGTGACCAAGGGCCAGGTGCTGTTCGCCGTCGATCAGGACCGCTTCAAGCTGGCCCTGCGTCAGGCCCAGGCCGCCGTGGCCGATCGCCAGGAAACCCTGGCCCAGGCCCAGCGCGAGTACAAGCGCAACCGTGGCTTGGGCAACCTGGTGCCCAGCGAGCAACTGGAAGAAAGCCAGTCCCGCGTGGCCCGTGCCCAGTCAGCCTTGGCCGAGGCGCAAGTGACGGTGGATTCCGCCCAGCTCAACCTCGACCGCTCGGTGATCCGCAGCCCGGTGGACGGCTACGTCAACGACCGCGCGCCGCGCACCCAGGAATTCGTCACCGCCGGGCGCCCGGTGCTGTCGGTAGTGGACAGCAATTCCTTCCATATCGACGGCTACTTCGAAGAAACCAAGCTCGACGGCATCCGCGTCGGCATGGGCGTGGACATCCGCGTGATCGGCGACAACGCCCGTCTGCATGGGCATGTGCAAAGCATCGTCGCCGGTATCGAAGACCGCGACCGCAGCAGCGGCTCCAACCTGCTGCCCAACGTCAACCCGGCGTTCAGCTGGGTGCGCCTGGCCCAGCGGATTCCCGTGCGTATCGCCTTTGACGATGTGCCGGCGGACTTTCGCATGATCGCCGGGCGGACGGCGACGGTGTCGATCATCGACGACAAGACCAACGACGGAGCCCAGCCATGAAGCAACTGCTGGCCACCGCTGCGCTGGGGGTATTGCTGTCGGCCTGCCAGGCGGTAGGCCCGGACTACTCGCTGCCGGACACGGCGGCCATGAACCGAGGCGACCTGCAAGGCGCCATCGCGGGGCAGGGTAATAATGTAGTGTCGGCGCCCGTGCCGACAGACTGGTGGAAGCTCTACAACGACCCGCGCCTGGATGAGCTGGTGCGCCAGGCCATGGCCTCCAACACCGACCTGCGCGTGGCCGCCGCCAACCTGCAACGTGCGCGCTACCAGACCCAGCAGGCTGAATCCGCAGGCGGCTGGAGCGCCGGCGCCAAGGCCGAAGCGCAGCGCCTGCAGGAATCGGGCGAAGCCTTCTTGCTGGCCGACAAAGTGCCGGTGGGCAACATCGGCAGCGTGGGCATCACCACCTCGTACCAGTTCGACCTGTTTGGCACTTTGCAGCGCGGCATCGAAAGCGCCCAGGCCAGCGCCGATGCGGCCCAGGCGGCCGCCGACATCGCGCGCATTACCCTGGTGGCCGATGTGGTGCGCTCCTACACCCAGGTCTGCGCGGCCAACGAAGAGCTGGCAATCGCCAACGAATCTCTCGACCTGCAAGCCCAAAGCACCAAGCTCACCCAGCGCCTGCGCGACGCCGGGCGTGGCGATGAAACCCAGGTGACGCGCTCGCAAACCCAGTACAAATCCCTGCGCGCCGATATGCCGCGCTACGAAGCGGCGCGCCAGGCGGGGCTGTTCCGTTTGTCGATGCTGCTGGCCAAACCGCTTGATCAACTGCCGGCCGGTACCGGCAGTTGCGCCGAGCTGCCGCACATTGCTCAGCTGTTGCCGGTGGGCGACGGCGCGGCGCTGCTCAAGCGCCGCCCCGATGTGCGCCAGGCCGAACGCCAATTGGCTGCTGCCACCGCGCGCATCGGCGTGGCCACCGGCGCCTTGTATCCGGACATCGCCATCGGCGCCACCGTGGGCACGGTCGGCTTGCTCGACAACCTCGGCCAACCGGCGACCAATCGCTGGGGCTTTGGCCCGATGATCAGCTGGACGGTGCCGACCAACGGCGCCCGCGCGCGCATCCATGAAGCCGAAGCCGCCACCCAGGGCGCTCTGGCGCATTTCGACGGGGTGGTGCTCAACGCCATCCGCGAAACCCAAACGGGCCTCGCGCAGTACACCGCCATGTTGCAGCGCCGTGAGGCGCTGGCCGACGCCGAACGCTCGGCGCATGAAGCGGCGGACCAGACCCACCGCTTCTTCCAGGCCGGGCGCGAGTCGTTCCTCGCCGACCTGCAAGCCACCCGCACCTACACCGCCATGCGCGCGCAATTAGCGGAGGCCAACACCCAGGTTGCGATGAGCCAGATCGATCTGTTCCTGGCCCTGGGCGGCGGTTGGGAAAGCGGACGAACGCACGGTGTAAAACCCGGCAAACCATGAGGTGATTGCTATGCTTTGTCAGGTGAGGCGCCGTGAAGCCTCGCTTGACACTGCTCGCGTTTGCTCATGGGGATTGCATGCAATGAAAAACCCTTATGCTCCCGCTTTCTGGTGCGTGCTCTTCGCACTGGTGCTGCTATCGGCCGCGTATTTCTACGGGGTCATGCTCGCCCACCAACTCGACAAGGCCATGGTGTTTCTCGACAGCGCCTGCCTGGTCATCGGCACCTTGTCCATCGGCGTGGTGGCCTGGGCGTCCTATCAAAACCAACGCGTGAAGCGCAAATTGCTGGAGCAGGGCAAGACCCGCGTCGCGATCTGGGACACCAAGGTTGCCCTGCGCCGTGTCGAAACCGTGTTCGACCGCTATTTCTGGGGCAGCTATTGGCAACCCGGTCGCACGTTCCAGGAAGTGATGGGCGACCTCACCGGCACGCCCCTGGAAAAAAGCCTCGAAGTGCTGAAAAAGCAGTGCGTGGTGCTCGACCGGCAGGTCGCGGAGGGCAGGCACTGGCTCAATAACGCGCGGGAATTATCCGATGTCGCCACGCAAATGGCCCGTGAGCGCTACCAGCTGGACTTCTGCGACCCCAAGGCCGACACCCCCGGCAATGCCGTGATACACCGCGAGTTTGAGGTGTTGGTCTACACCTGGACGGCGCGTCTGAAGAGTTTTGATCACCAACTGGACGAAATTGAGCTGGAGTACTCCTGAACTCCTGCTGAACTGATCCCTCTGAAAGGCTGGGCCGTTTACGCCCGCCAGTGCTAATCTTCCCCCGCCTTTCGGCCATACGGGCCAGTATTGTAGGAGCGAGCTTGCTCGCGAAAAACTCATCGACACCGCGGTTATTCAGAATGCACGCGTTATCGTTGACGTTCTTCGCGAGCAAGCTCGCTCCTACAGTTCAAGGAAGACAGCCCTCTTCTCACAGGATTTGATCAGGTCACTTCATGAATAAGCCAGCAGTCGTTCTTTTGGGTTTCGTTGTCGCCGTTGGCGTCGTCAGTGCAGGCGGCGCCTGGTACACCGGCAAACAGCTGGAGCCGGTTCTGCAAACCGCGATCCAGAACGCCAACAAGGAACTGCAGACCTCCATGGCCGGCGTTGACGGCAGCGTGTCCCTGGAGCTGGTGTCCCTGGACCGTGGCGTGTTCAGCAGCACCGCCCACTACCGCCTCAAGGGCCAGGGCAGTGTGTTCGGCGAGCAAAACCCGAACCCCGAGCTGCTGTTTGTCGACCATATCGAACACGGCCCGCTGCCGTTTTCGCGCCTGGTCACCCTGAAGTGGCTGCCGGTCATGGCCACCAGTCACTACGAGCTGGAAAAGAACGCCACCACCGAGCAATGGTTCTCCGCCAGCAAAGACGTGTCGCCGCTCAAAGGCGTGGCCAATATCGGCTACAGCCGTTCGGTCAACGGCAACGTCGAGCTGTTGCCTCTGGAGTTCAAGGATGACAAGTCTTCGGTGAGCTTCTCCGGCGCCAACGTTGAGTTCGACAGCAGCGCCGAAGGCCAGAAGGTCAAGGCTGACGGCTACATGAACAGCCTCAAGATCGCGGCCGTCGATGCCAATGGCGATGCGTTCGAAGCCGAACTGGCCGGCCTGACCGTCGCCAGCAACCTGGCCAAGTCCACGTTCGGTTTCTACACTGGCCAGAACACCGTCGAGCTGACCGACACCAAGGTCACCTTCGGTCCGCAGAAAACCGTGCTGACCCTCAAGAGCTTCGAGCAGAAAGATTCCAGCGAGACCAAGGACAACAACCTGGCCGGCCGCGTCGACTACAAGATCGACGAAATCGGTTACCAGGGTAAGCCTGTCGGCTCGGCCGCCATGGCCGTCAGCATGAAGAACGTCGATATCCCGGCGATGCTGGTGCTGACCAAGCTTTACCAGGACAAGATGCAGCCGGTGCAAGCCGCCGCCGCTGCCGGCCAACCCGCGCCGGAGCTGCAACTGACCGAAGCCGAGCAGACCCTTGCCGAAGCCAATATCAACCAGATGCTGGCCGCCAAGCCGCAACTGGCGGTGGAAAACCTGTCGCTGAAAACCACCCACGGCGAAAGCAAGTTCAATTTCGTGCTGGACCTGGCCAAGCCGGCCTCCATGGAACTGCCGCCGGTTGAGCTGGGCAAGCAGATGATCTCGCTGCTGGACGCCAACCTCACCCTGTCCAAGCCGATGATTGGCGATGTGGCCGCGCTGCAGGCGCAGGTCGGCGGCGTGACCGACCCGAAAGCCATCGAACAGCAATCGCAGATGGCGGCCGAGATGGTCAGCGGTGTGGCGGTTGGTACTCAACTGGCAACCCTGGAAGGCACCGATGTGGTCTCCAAGCTGCACTACGCCAACAACGAAGTGACCCTCAATGGCCAGAAGATGACCGTCGAGCAGTTCATCAGCTTCGTCATGTCCAAAGCTGGCGCCATGGGCGGCGGCCAGTAAGCCAGCCTGAAATGCGGTAAAAAAATGTGGGAGGGGGCGAGCCCCCTCCCACATTTGTTTCTGTGCCTGGCAAAAATTCCCTTTCTGCCAATTCTGAACAATTGTTCTGAATTACCCTGGCCACTGGCTGGCTAAGAGATAGTTCCTCACAGGAAAGCTAGGTCGGGTCCCGAGACGCCGACACCCTGATGCCTCTCGCTCAGGATCACCCATCGTTGCGGCTTTCCTTGTAAGGAAGCCGACGACATGTTGCCAATCCATTCACTCAGCGCTTCAGGCCGGTTGCGGCTGCTCATCGCAGCAGCCCTGTGCAGCCAATTGCTCATGCCCGGCTATGCCCTGGCAGACCCCCGCCTATGACGCCCTGATCATCCAGGCCCGCAACGGTCACTTCACGCCGGCTCTGACGCAGCTGCGCCAACTCTCCGCCGAACGCCAAACCCCAGGGCAGGTCAGCGATCACCTGGTGATTGCCGGTTGGGCCGGGCAGGACGCCGAAGTGCTGCAGGTGTACGAAGCCCAGGGCAAACATCGCAACCTCAGCAGCCAGGCGCTGGCCACGGTGGCGCGCACGTATCGCAACCAAAAACAGTGGGCCCAGGCCGAGACGGTCTACCGCCAGGCGCTGTTGCGCGAACCGAATAATATCGACCTGCAACTGGGCCTGGCACTCACCCAGGCCGATGGCGGCAAAGCCAGCGAGGCGGTGCAACGCTTGCGCGCGCTGGTGGCCGCGCAACCGAACGATCCTAACCGTCGCATGGCCCTGGGCTATGCGCTGAGCCGTGCCGGCTTGAACTACGACGCGCTGTTTGAATTCGACCAGGCGTTTATCCGCGCCGGTGACAAGCCCGACGTGGCGCGTGAATACATCGTCGCCCTGCAAAAGGCCCGCTTGCCGGAAGCCGCGCTGCGCTTGTCGGCCAAGCGCCCGGGCCTGGTGGACGCGGTGACCCAGCGGCGCCTGGAAGGTGACCTGGCCGCCGAGCGCGTGCGCATCGCCGAGTTCGCCACGCGCACGGAAAAAGAACGCTACGTGGTGGCCGACCGCGCCATCAACGACTACGACCGACTGATCGCCCGCTGGGCCCCGGACGCCAGCGCCCATGACGACGTGGTGCGCTGGCGCATCGACCGCCTGGGGGCGCTCAAGGCCCGGGCGCGCACCGCGCAGGTGATTCGCGAGTCCCAGACCCTCAACAGCGAAGGCGTGCAGTTGCCCACTTACGCGGTGCGTTGGGTCGCCGCGTCGTACCTCGACCAGCGCCAGCCGGAAAAAGCCGAACCGCTGTATCGCCAGGTGTTGAACGCACCGGATGCCGACGCCAGTTACCGCGTCGACGACAGCACTGCGTTGTTCTACGCGTTGCTTGAAAGCGACAAGGTCGAGGACGCCCGCCAGGTCGCCGACACCCTCGCCAAAGAGCAGAAACCCCGCGTCGAACTCAAGGGCCTGCCGATCGGCAACCCCAATGACAATTGGATGGACGCGCAACAGCTGTCTGCCCAGGCCGGCACCTTCGGCGGCGACCTGCCGGGCAGCGAAGCCAGCCTGGAAGCCTTGGTGGCCAAAGCGCCGGGCAACGTCGGCCTGCGCCTGGCCCAGGCCGACATGTACCGCGCCCGCGACTGGCCGCGCCGCGCCGAAGGCACCCTCAAGGAAACCGAAGCCCAGGCCCCGCGCGACATCGGCCTGGAAGTTTCCCAGGCCTACACCGCCATGGACCTGCAGGAGTGGCGCCAGATGGACGCCCTCACCGACGATGTGGTGGCGCGCAACCCGGACAACCGCCAGGTGCAACGCCTGAGTCGCCTGCGCGATGTACACGACATGGCCGAACTGCGCGTCGAGGCCTACACCGGCAAAAGCTACGGCGGCGGCAATAACAACGACACCGGTGCCGTGGCCGGTAGCCGCGACTGGGGCATCGAAAGCGTGATCTACACGCCGCCCATCGACGAAGACTGGCGCCTGTTCGCCGGTGCCGGCTACGCCACCGCCGACTTCAGCGAAGGCACTGGCCAGCACCGTTGGCAGCGCGTGGGTGTGGAGCGGCGCACCCGCGACATGACCCTTGAGGCCGAAGTGTCCAACCATTCCTACGGCGATGGCTCCAAGCAAGGCGCGAGCGTGTCGATTGCCCGCGACATCAACGATCACTGGCAGTACGGAGGCAGCCTCGGCTACCTGCTCAGCACCACGCCATTGCGCGCCTTGAACGACGGCGTGACGGCCAACGGCGGCAGTGGTTTTATCCGCTGGCGCGCCAATGAAAGCCGCGAATGGAAACTGACCCTCAGCCCGTCGCACTTCAGCGACGGCAACGACCGCTTCGAAGCGCTGCTCAGCGGCCGCGAGGGCATTTACAGTTCGCCCCATGTGCAAGTCGACCTCGGCCTTGAAGTCGGCGCCAGCCGCAACAGCAAGGAAGACACCGCCTACTTCAACCCGAAGTCGGACTTCACGGTGTTGCCGGTGATCAACATCAATCACGTGCTCTATCACCGCTACGAGACCCAGTGGAGCCAACAGTTCCAGATCGGCGCGGGTACCTACAGCCAGCGTGACTACTCCACCGGCGGCATCGGCCTTATCGGTTACGGCCAACGCTTTCGCTGGAACGACGTACTGGAAATGGGCGCCAACCTCAGCCTGATCAGCCGACCTTATGACGGTGATCGCGAACGCGATCTGCGCCTGCTCGTCGACCTCACTTACCGTTTCTAGAAGAGCCTGACCATGACCGTCCTCAGCCGTTGCTTGTTGGTCCTGGGTGTAATGCTGGCCGCCGCCTGCGCCCAGCAACCCGCGCCCTATACCCCACCCGCGCAGCGGCCAACCGCGCCGAACGAAGCGCCGTGGCCGAAAAACCATTTCCTGGGCATTGCCTACCACGACGTCAGTGATCGCGACCCCGATCAGGCGGTGGTGGCGGTGCGCACTGAGCGCTTGATCGAGCAACTGGCCTGGCTGCGCGAGAACGGCTACCAGGCGGTCAGCGTCGACCAGATCCTGAAGGCGCGCAACGGCGGCCCGGAGTTGCCGCCCAAGGCGGTGATGCTCAGCTTCGACGACGGTTATGCGAGCTTCTATACCCGTGTGATGCCGATTCTGCGCGCCTACCAGTGGCCAGCGCTGCTGGCGCCAGTGGGCTACTGGATCGACACGCCGCTGAACAAACCGGTGGACTTCGCCGGCTCACCGCGCCCGCGTGGAGAATTCCTCACCTGGCAGCAGATTCGCGAAGTGTCCCAATCGGGTTTGGTGGAGATCGCCGCGCACACCGACGACAACCACAAGGGCATCCTGGCCAACCCCCAGGGCAACCTGGAGCCGGCGGCGACCTCGCTGCGTTTTGATCCGGCTACTGGCCGCTATGAAAGCCAGGCGCAGTTTGACGCACGGATGCGTGCCGATGTGGCGGCCATCTCCAACAAGATCCAGACCGTCACCGGCAAGAAGCCACGGGTCTGGGTGTGGCCGTACGGCGCGGCCAAGGGCACTTCGCTGGCGATCGTCAGCGAGCAGGGCTATCAGATGGCCCTCACCCTGGAGGACGGCCTCGACAACCTCGACAACCTGATGAACAGCCCGCGCTTTCTGGTGGCCTCCGACCCGGACGGCGAGCACTTCGCCAACAGCATCGTCGCGGCGCAAACCCCGGCGCCGCTGCGCGTGTTGCACGTGGACCTGGATAACGTTTACGACCCCGACCCGGCCCAGCAAGCGCGCAACCTCGACCAGCTCGTCCAGCGCGTCGTCGACATGGGCGCCGGCACGGTATTCCTGCAAGCCTTCGCCGACCCCAAGGGTGACGGCCTGGTGCATTCGCTTTACTTCCCCAACCGTCATTTGCCGGTGCGCGCCGACTTGTTCAACCGCGTCTCCTGGCAGTTGCACACCCGCGCTCATGCCGCGGTGTATGCGTGGATGCCGGTGCTCAGTTTCGCCCTCGACCCCAAGCTGCCCCGCGTAAGCCGTTGGGACCCGCAAACCGGCAAGCTGGGTGCCGACCCCGATCAGTACAAACGCCTGTCGCCGTTCGACCCGCAGGTGCGCAAGATCATCGGCGAACTCTACGAAGACCTCGCCCGCAACAGCGCCATCGACGGTGTGCTGTACCACGACGACGCCGTGCTCTCGGACTTCGAAGACGCCAGCCCCGCCGCGCTCAAGGCGTACGCCGCCAATGGCCTGCCGGGCAGCATCGCCGCCTTGCGCGCAGACCCGGCAACCCTGCAGCGCTGGACCCGCTTCAAGAGCCGCTACCTGATCGACTTCACCCAGGAGCTGACCACCAAAGTCCGCGCCATCGCCGGGCCGCAGGTGCAGACCGCACGCAATATCTTCGCCGAGCCGATGCTCAACCCGGCCAGCGAAGCCTGGTTCGCGCAGAACCTCGATGACTTCCTGCAGGCCTACGACTGGACCGCGCCGATGGCGATGCCGCTGATGGAGGGCCAGTCCCTGGAAAACTCCAACGCCTGGCTGGAAAAGCTCGTCGCCACCGTCAAGGCCCGCCCCGGCGCGCTGGAGCGGACCGTGTTCGAACTGCAAGCCAAGGACTGGCGCACCCAGGCCGCCCCCGATATCGACGCTGCGCAAATGACCGAATGGATGGGTGTGCTCAAACGCCAGGGGGTCAAGAGCTTTGGCTACTACCCGGACAACTTCCTGGAAAACTCGCCGGACCTCAAGACCGTGCGTCCGGCCATTTCCAACCAGTGGAATCCTTGATCATGTTCGACAGAATCCTGGCTTTATTCGTGTTGGCGCTGGTACTGGGCGTGCCCCTGGGCCTGATCTTCCTGGTTACCGGGCAGTTCCTGATGGACTTCGTGTTTTTCTACCCGTTGTTCATGTCCGCGTTGTGGATCGCCGGCGGCCTGTACTTCTGGCTGCACTGGGAACGCCACTGGCCGTGGAAGGAAGACACCCCGGCGCCGACCCTGGCCGGCGAGCCGCTGATCTCGATCATCATCCCTTGCTACAACGAGGGGGATAACGTCGCCGACACCATGGCGGCCGCCTTGGCCCAGGTGTATCCGAACATCGAAGTGATCGCGGTCAACGACGGCTCCAGCGACAACACCGCCGCCGTACTCGACGCGCTGGCGCTGCAACACCCACGCCTGCGCGTGCTGCACCTGGCGCAGAACCAGGGCAAGGCCGTGGCCCTGCGCATGGGGGCAGTGGCCGCGCGCAGCGAATACCTGGTGTGCATCGATGGCGATGCGTTGCTCGACAAGAACGCGGCGGCCTACATGGTCGCGCCGATGCTCGACAACCCGCGCCTGGGCGCCGTGACTGGCAACCCGCGCGTGCGCACACGCTCCACCCTGATCGGCCGGGTGCAGGTGGGCGAGTTCTCCTCGATCATCGGCCTGATCAAGCGCACCCAGCGCGTGTTCGGGCGGATCTTCACGGTATCGGGCGTGGTGGTGGCGTTCCGTAAAAAGGCGCTGGACCGCATCGATTACTGGAGCACCGACATGATCACCGAGGACATCGATGTCAGTTGGAAGCTGCAGCTCGACCACTGGGCGATCTTCTACGAGCCGCGCGCGCTGTGCTGGATCCTCATGCCTGAAACCGTCGGTGGCCTGTGGAAACAGCGCCTGCGCTGGGCCCAGGGCGGCGCGGAAGTGCTGTTCAAGAATATCCGCGGCATCTGGCAATGGCGCCATCGCTACCTGTGGCCGCTGCTGTTCGAATACTGCCTGTCCACCGGCTGGGCCTTCACCTTTCTGCTCTCGGTGTTGTTCTGGGGCCTGGGTAAATTCGTGGTGTTGCCCCAGGCGATTACCGTCGACTCCCTGGTGCCACCGGCGTTTACCGGGCTGGTGCTGGCGATGGTGTGCCTGCTGCAGTTCGCGGTGAGCATCCTGATCGACCGGCGTTATGAAAAAGACCTGTGGAAAACCCTGTTCTGGACCGTCTGGTACCCGATGGTGTTCTGGCTGGTGAGCCTGTTCACCACGCTGGTCAGCTTTCCCAAGGTGTTGTTCAACCAGCACCAGAAACGCGCACGCTGGGTCAGCCCGGACCGTGGTATCAAACCTGCCCAAGAGGAGGCGTGACGATGAAATTGGTCAGAACCCGCCAGAACCTGGTGATGTGGATCATCGATGTGCTGCTCACGCTGCTGGCTTGGGGCGGCCTGGTCTGGCTGCTGGCCCGGGGCATGAGCGCCATGCTCGAAACCCACGGTGGCCCACGCCTGGAAGCGCCGATCTTCGCCGCGCTCAACACCTTGCAGACTTACCTGTGGATCGCGCTGTTCAACGCTGTGATCCTGATCGCCTGGGCGCGCTACCAGCAACGCAAAGGTCGCAAGTTCGCCCAGCGTCGCGCCGAAGCGAATGCCCTCAGCGACCAGCACCTGAGCAAAAGCTTCAACCTCGGCGAGGGCGACCTCGAACAACTGCGCCGCCCCGGCGTGCTGGTGATCCACAACGATGAAGAGGGCGGCGTGGAAGGCGTGAAGTCCCACGTGTCCCGCGACGTCGAACGCCCCGGCCTGGCCCTGGTGCCCGGCGCTGAAAAAGACAAGGGCATTGGCTAGGCATCTTTAATGGTGTGAATACCCAATGTGGGAGGGGGCTTGCTCCCGATAGCGGAGTGTCAGCCACAAATATCTGGCTGATACACTGCCATCGGGGCAAGCCCCCTCCCACATAGGCCCTTTCAAATTTCAAAAAGTGGTGGTGGTTCAAACCCTGCTGCTGGAATTCCGATAAGTGGGATCCAATTCACAAAACCCTCGCGAACTTTCCTCCAATCCTCGGTACTAACCCTAACTCGACGACACCTGATGGCCAAATAATGGCGATCATCGCTGATCAGTCGAATCACCATCGAAACAGCCGCCGCCGGTCGGATTAAACGTCTCAGCAATCCCGCCGGAAGCTGTTCGATGAATATTTATTCTTATTAATCAAAAAGTTAGTCGGATAAACGCGCTCGAACACCCAACAGCCCCAGCGTATTGGACGGCTGCAAGTTCGATGTTAGTTTGCCGGCCCTTGATTTTCGACGGATCGAACATGCCTCTGTTAATGCCACGGACTCGGTTTCTTCTATGCACCGTCCTGCTCACTTGCCTGGGCTTGAACACTGCATTTGCTGCCCCCACGCCCGGCGACCAGGACCTGATCCGCGACCGTCAAAACCGCCTGCTCGAAGAGCAGCAACGGCGCCTGCAGGAACTCCAGGACCTGCCCGGCAAAGCGGCCAAACCCGAAGCCCCGGCCGCGCCCGCTGACACGCGCTGCTTTCCGATCAAGAACATCGAACTCAAAGGCGCCGACAGCCTGCCGGCCTCCGACCGCGAGCGTCTGCTCAAGCCTTATATCGGCCAGTGCCTGGGCGTGGCCCAGCTCAACGAACTGCTCAAGGCCATCACCGACTATTACCTCGGCAAAGGCCGCGTCACCAGCCGTGCCTACCTGCCGCAGCAAGACCTTTCCAGCGGCCACCTGCAAGTGCTGGTGGTGGAAGGCAAGCTCGAAGCCCTGAAAAGCGCCGAGGGCAGCACGGTGACCGAGCGTGAATTGGCCATGGCCTTTCCCGGCAAGGTCGGCGAAGCGCTGAACCTGCGTGAAATCGAGCAACTGGTGGACCAGCTCAACCGCCTGCCGTCCAAACAGGCGCAGATGGAGCTGACCCCCGGCAGCCAGGTCGGCGGCAGCGACGTGGTGGTCAAGAACACGCCGCAAAAGCCCTGGCGCGCCAGCCTGTCGCGCAATAACGACGGCCAGAAAAGCACCGGCGAACAACAATGGGGCGCCGGCCTTGAGTGGGACAGCCCGCTGGGCCTGGGCGACCAGCTGATGCTGCGCGGCGGTCACGATGCGGTCAGCGACCACCAGAAAACCTCGAAAAACACCCTGCTTTACTACAACGTGCCGTGGGGTTGGTGGAACTTCAGTTACACCTACAGCGACAGTGATTACCGCGCGCTCGGCTACACCGATACCTTCAAGTTCAAGCAGTCGGGCGATAACGAAAACCATCAGTTGCGCGCCGAGCGCGTGATTCATCGCGACGATGTGAGCAAGACCTCGGTCAACGTCGGCCTCGCCCACTTGCGCACCAACAACTACGTCAATGACGCTCACCTTGATACCAGCAGCAACCGCCTCAGCGAACTGCAACTGGGCATCAACCACGGCCGACGCATCGGCAGCGCGTTCGTCAACCTCGACCTGGGCATGCAAAGCGGCATTGGCCTGCTCGACGCCCAGTCGCAGGAAGAGCGTGACTCCCTGGGCCGCCGCCAGCCGAATTCGCGCTACCGCAAATACACCGCCACCCTCAGCTACCTGCAACCGTTCAGCCTGTGGGGCGAGTCGTTCAGTTTTTCCAGCCTGGCCACCGGCCAACGCAGCGAAGACATCCTCTTCAGCCCACAACGCATGAGCCTGGGCGGCTCCGCCTCGATACGCGGTTTCAAGGACCAGCAACTGACCGGCGACAGCGGCGGCTACTGGCGCAACGAAGTGCGCTGGGCGCGCCCGGTGACCCTCGACTGGATGCGCCCGGCCTTCGCCGAATACGGCGCCAGCGTCGGCTACGACCAGGGCGTGATCAGCAACGACCGCTACAACGACAACCTGCATGGGCGGGTTTCCAGCAACTCCCTGGAGCTGTTCGCCCGTGGCAAACACGTCAGCACCAGCGTGACCTTTGCCCATTCGTTAGAAAGACCTGGCGTGATCACCGAGCGCGAAGCGCCGATCTATTTCCGCATGGACTTCTTCCTGTAATTCAACGCCCCGCTGCAATGAGAACCTGACAATGGATGTCCGCCACTTCGCCTTCCTGGCCCGCCAACCTTCTGCTGCTCTGAAGTCGCGAAACGCGTTCCTCGGTCTGCCCAAGCGCGGCCTTGCGTTGATCCTCGTCAACGCGCTGTTCTGGCAGCCGCTGCTGGCCCAGGCCGAGGGCATCGTGGTCAGCGCGCCGGGCACCACTGTGGGTGCGGCGGGCAATGGCGTGCCGGTGGTGAACATCGCCACGCCCAATGGCGCAGGCTTGTCCCATAACCAGTTCCAGCAGTACAACGTCGGCCCCAACGGCGTGATCCTCAACAACGCCACCGGTGCGGTGGTAAACACCCAGCTGGGCGGCTACATCGTCGGCAACCCCAACCTCAAGGGCGGCGCGGCGAGCGTCATCCTCAACGAAGTCAACGGCGGCAGCGCCAGCCAGTTGCGCGGCTACACCGAAGTGGCGGGGCAGTCGGCCAAGGTCATCGTGGCCAACCCCTACGGGATTACCTGCAGCGGTTGCGGCTTTATCAACACGCCCAACGTGACCCTGACCACCGGCAAACCGGTACTCGACCCGACCGGCCAGCTGAAAAGCTACCAGGTCGATGGCGGCGCCGTGACCATCGACGGCGAAGGCTTGAACGCCAGCAACGTCGACCGTTTCGACATCATCACCCGCTCGGCCAAGATCAACGCGCAGATCAACGCCCGCGAACTCAACGTGATCGCCGGGCGCAACGACGTCGATGCCAAAACGCTCAACGCCACGCCACGCGCCGACGACGGCAGCGCCAAGCCCGAGCTGGCCATTGACTCCTCGGCCCTGGGCGGCATGTACGCCGGTGCGATCAAACTGGTGGGCACCGAAGCCGGTGTGGGCGTGAAGCTCGATGGCACCCTGGCGGCCAGCGGCGGGGATATCCAGCTCGACGCCAACGGGCGCTTGAGCATGGCGCAGGCGGCGGCCACCGGGAACGTCAAGGTCACGGCGCAGAATGTCGACCTCACTGACAAGGTCTACGCCGGACAAGCGCTGGACGTGCAAACCCAAGGCGATCTCATCAATCGCAAAAGCCTCGCCGCACGTGACCGCATCGCGCTGTCCAGCGGCGGCACGCTGACCAACAGCGACATCATCGAAGCCGGCGTCAACCCCGATAACACCCGCAACGCGGCGGGTGATGTGAGCCTGCGCGCCAAGACCCTCAACAACACCGGCACCAGCGTCATCGCCAGCCGTGCGTTGGCCGTTGATGCCCAAACCGTGAACAACCAGGGCGGCACCCTCAGCGCGCGGCAACGCACCAGCGTCACGGCGGCTGCGCTCGATAACCGCAACAACGGGCGGGTCCTCAGCAGCGCCGCGCTGGATATCAGCGCCAGCGATCTGCAGAACGGCCAGGGCGGATTGGTCACCAGCAATGGGCCACTGACCGCCAATCTGGGCGCTGCGCACAATACCGGCGGCGAAATCTCCAGCCTGGACACGGCCACGCTGACGGTGACCACCCTGGACAACGTCGCAGGCCTGGTCACCGCCGGCAAGGCGTTGAGCCTCAACGCTGGCACGCTCGACAACCAGAACGGGCTAGTCACCAGCCAGGGCGTTCTTCACCTCACCGGTAATCGCCTGGACAACCGCCAGAAAGGCCTGGTCGCCAGCACTGGCGGCGTGCAGCTTGACGTCGCCAACATCGACAATCGCAACGGCGAGCTCTCCAGCCGTGCGGGTGTGGCGGTGAACGGCACGCAATTGGATAACAGCGATGGCGGCCTGGTGGTGGCCGCCAGCGGCTTGAACCTGAACGTCGATCAATTGCTCAACCGCAACCAGGGCCTGATCAGCAGCGAAGGACTGCTCACCGTGACCACGGGTACCCTGGTCAACCGTGGTGGCACGCTCTCAAGCGCTGGCCCGCTGAGCATCGGCGCCCGTGACGCGGTGAACAACCAGGGCGGGCGTCTGGTGACCGACGGCACCCTGACCCTTGAACTCAATCGTGGCCAGCTCAACAACCAGGGCGGGCTGATCAACGGCCCGCTGTTGGTGCTCAACAACCTCAAGGATGTCAATAACCAGGGCGGCGAGATTTCCAGCAGCCAGGCATTCACGCTCACCGCCGACAACCTCGACAACAGCGACGGTAAAGTGCTCGGCAATACTGCCCTGACCCTGCGCATCGGCCAGGCCCTGACGAACGTCAAGGGCATGATTGCCGCCGCTGCGGTGGATGCACGCGCCGCCAGCTTGGACAACAGCGGCGGAACCCTCACCAGCCGTGGCGATACCGTGCTCAACGTGAGCGGCCCATTGACCAACCAGGCCAGGGGCCTGATCAACGCGGCCAACCTGCTGAGCATCAATACCGCGAGCCTGGATAACCAGGGCGGCTCTTTGCTCGGCAGCGCCATTGCCGTGGACTTCGGCAGTGCTTCCGGCGACCTGAACAACACCGGTGGCCTGATCACCACCGCCGGCAACTTGAGCATCAATCACCTGCGCGACTTGAATAACCAGGGCGGCGAACTCTCCAGCGCGCAGACCCTGAACCTCAGCGGACGCACCCTCGACAACAGCGCAGGCAAGCTGATCAGCAATAACCTGCTGGTGCTCAACGCCGACACGCTGATCAACCAAAACGGGCTGATGTCCGGCTGGCAAGGCCTGAGCGCCACTGCCGCAAGCCTGGACAACCGCAACAGCGGCACCCTGTCGAGCCGTTACGGCGACCTCAATGCCACGCTCACCGGCCGCCTGCTCAACAGCGGCGCGGGTGCGCTGGTCAGCCAGAAGGCGCTGACGGTCAGCGCCGCCGAGCTGGATAACAGCGACAAGGGCGTTCTTTCCAGCGCTACCGAACAAAACCTCAAGGTCACCGGCCTGCTGAATAACGCCAATGGCGGCACCATCGACAGCGGCACGGCCCTGGACCTGACCGCGCAGAACCTGGACAACAGCGCCGGCAGCATCAGCGGCGGCACCGACACCCGCCTGGACCTGCTGGCGACCCTGACCAATACCAACGGCAAATTGGCCAGTGGCGGCCCGTTGCTGATCAGCCGTGCCACGCAGATCGACAACCAGGGCGGCCAGATCGCCAGCCAAGGCCTGTTGACGCTGCTGACCGGCGGCTTGGATAACCGTAATCGCGGCACGCTGGCGGCTAACGAGCGCATGAGTATCACGGCCAGCGGTCTGGTACAGAACGGTAACGACGGCTTGATCTACAGCCAGAACGCGGACCTCCAGCTCAACGCCGATCGTCTCGACAATGCCAAAGGCTCGCTGCAAAGCCAGGGCGGGCTGACGCTCGATGTGGTCAATGCTGTCGATAACCAGAGCGGCAAACTGATCGCCCAGACCGGCGACCTGAATATCAAAGCCGCCAGCCTGGACAACCGTGGCGGTACCCTCGCCAGTCTCAAGGCCTTGCTGCAAACCCGAGTCGTCGGCGTGCTGCGCAACGGCTACGACCTCAACAACAACCGCCAGGGCGGCGTGATGCAGGGCCAGACCCTGGACCTGCAGGCCGGTGGCGTCGATAACTATGGCGGACGCATCTCCGCCCAGGGCAGCGACGGCCTTGTGACCACCGGCAATTTCGACAACCGCAACGGCGGGCTCTATGCCAAAGGCCTGATGCGCGTGGTCGGCCACGATTTCGATAACAGCGGCGACAACGATGGCCAAATAGCTGCCCGGCAAATCGACCTGGACCTCAGCGGCGCGTTGAACAACCGCCTGGGCATCATCGAAAGCGAATCCACCCTCAAGGTCCGCGCCGCCAGCCTGGACAACCAGACCGGACGCCTGCGTGCCCTCGGGCCCGACGGCACGACTGAGTTCGCCATCGGTGGCGTGTTCGACAACCGCAACGGCGTGCTGGAAACCGCCAACACCAACCTGACACTGGACGCCGGCAGCCTGCAAAACCTTGGCGGTAGTGTGCTGCACGTGGGCACCGGCAACTTCGGCATTGCCCCCGCCAACCTCAATGACGTCGGCGGCAGCCTGGTGACGCGGGGCGACCTGACGATCACCCAGGACAACTGGACCAACAGCAGCGTGATCCAGGCCGGACAACTGACGGTCAACGTCAACACGCTCGACCAGACAACAACCGGCCAATTGCTCGGCGCCCGACGCTTTATCGGCAGCGGCGGCAACTGGTCCACCAACGGCCTGATCGCCAGCGACGGCGACCTTGACCTGACCTTGAGCGGCGCGTTGAACAGCAGCGGGCGCATCAGCAGCCTGGGCAAGTTGAACTTCACCGCCGCCCAGGCGAACTTGAGCGACGTCGCCAGCATCGCCGGCGGTGGCGTGACCCGCGCAACCCTCAGCGGCACCCTGAACAACCACGGCCGCCTGACCTCGGCCACTGACCTGCTGATCAACGCGGGCGCGCTCAACAACTACGCCACGCTCGGCAGCGGGCAAGCGCTCACGGTCACCACCGGCGCATTGCTCAACGACCACGGCCTGATCTTCAGCGGCGCTGACATGAGCCTGCGTGTGGCGTCGCTGAACAACAGCTACGGCGACGTCTACAGCATGGGCAACCTGAGCGTCGATCGTGACGGCAAGGGTGGGTTGGCTGACAGCATTATCAACAGCTCTTCGAGCATGCAGAGTGATGGTGACCTGACCCTCACCGCCGCTACGATCAAGAATGAACGTGCGGTACTGACCGTCAACGACGCGGGTGTCTACACCGCCTCGGCCACCGAGGGCGCGTGCATCGAGTACGTTAACGCCGGTGACTGCAAAGCAGGCGGCACCCCGCGCAACTACGTGTGGGAGTTGCTGACCCGCGACAAGCTGGAAGTGACCGCCGCCAGTGCCGGTTCGAGTATCACCGCCGGCGGCAACATGACCCTGGCGGGCGGCGACCTGCTCAACAGCAGTAGCTCGATTGCGGCCGGCGGTAACTTCACCGCGCGCCTGAACAACCTGGTCAACACCGGCATCGAAACCGGCGAGACCGAGACCTATCGTCTTTTCACTTCAGAGCGCACCAAGCACCCTGGACGCTGGTTCGATGCAGCCGCCGCACTTACCAACAAATATTGGTACAAAAGCGCCGGTTACAACCCCAATGACCTCGGCGGCCTTGAGGCCACCGTGGCCAACTTCGTCGGCATCATGGAGAGCGAACGCACCCAGTTCGGCAAAGTCACCAAAATCGCCAGCGATGATCAGCGTTACGCCGCCGTGATTCAGGCTGGCGGCGCGGTGGACGTCAAGGCGCAAGCCGGTATCGACAACAGCGTGGTGCGCCTGGGCTACAACTACATCGGTGCGGGCGCCAAAACCACCACCGGCGCTACCGGTGCCAGTGGCGCAGCCGGTTACTCGACCCGCATCACCCTCAACCAGCAATTGCCTCCTGATCTGGCCCAGCAGCAGATCAACCCGCTGAGCTTGCCCGGCTTCACCCTGCCCAGCGGGCAGGGCGGCCTGTTCCGCCTCAGTGGCGAAGGCAGCAGCGCGCCAGCCAGCACCGGCCCGCAAGGCTGGACGCTGGGCGGCGGTGGCGTAGACCGAGCACCGGTTACCGGGCCGGTCGTACCCGGCACCGGCTCCTCGGCCGACGGTGTCGTCATCAATCGGGTGCAAGGCCTGCCGGACAGCCAGTTCGTCTCCAACCCACAGAAATACCTGATCGAAACCAACCCGCAGCTGACCAACCTCAGCCAGTTCCTCAGTTCCGATTACCTGCTGTCCAAGATCGGCTACGACCCCGACCAGGCGCAAAAACGCCTGGGTGACGGCCTCTATGAACAACGCCTGATCCAGCAAGCGGTCATTGCCCGCACCGGCCAGCGCTTCATCGACGGCCAAACCAGTGACACGGCGATGTTCAAGTACCTGATGGACAACGCCATCGGCAGCCGTCAGGCGCTCAACCTGTCGGTCGGTGTAAGCCTCACCGCCGAACAAGTCGCGGCCCTGACCCACGATATCGTGTGGATGGAAAACGCCACCGTCGCCGGCCAGCAAGTGCTGGTGCCCGTGCTCTACCTGGCCCAGGCCAACAACCGCCTGGCGCCCAATGGCGCGTTGATCACCGGCAACGACCTGAGCTTGGTAAGCGGCGCAGACCTCAACAACGTCGGCACCCTGCGCGCCACCAACAACCTCGCGGCCAGCGCCGGACGCAACATGGTCAACAGCGGCCTGATCCAAGCCGGCAACCGCCTCGACCTCCTCGCCGGCAACAGCCTGACCAACCGCGCCGGCGGCATCATTGCCGGACGCGATGTCAGCGTGGGCGCGATCAGCGGCGATGTGCTCAATGAGCGCACCGTCACCAGCCACCAGAGCAGCAGCGGCTACCGCACCGAACGCACCGACTTCGTCGACAACGCCGCGCGCATCGAAGCCGCCAACACCCTGGCCCTGCAAGCCGGTCGCGACGTCAACAGCACCGGCGGTGTGCTCAAGAGCGGCGCCGACACCCGCATCCAAGCCGGGCGCGACGTGAACCTGGCCACCGCCGAACAGCGTAACGCCAATGTCGTCAGCACCTACTCACGCAACAGCAGCGTGACGCAGTACGGCACCGTGATAGAAGCGGGGCGGGACTTCCAGATTGTGGCGGCACGGGATATCAGTGCCATCGGCAGCCAGTTGAATGCAACGCGTGATCTGGCGATGGTGGCCAAAGGCAATTTGAACCTGGCTTCGGCGGCGAATGAACAGCATTCGGCGTTTAATTCCAAGAAGGTCACCAGTCAAGAAGATCACGTTCAGCAGGCCGGCACCTCACTGGTGGCCGGTGAAAACCTCTCCTTGAGCGCAGGCAACGACCTCGCCGTCAGCGCGAGCCGCGCAAGTGCGGGCAAGGAAGCCTACCTCTATGCAGGCAACGATCTGACGCTGAATGCCGCGCAGAACAGCGACTACAGCTATTACCGCAAGACCAAAACCAGCAATGGGTTGCTGTCCAGCAGCCAGAAAACGCGCATCGACAGCACTAACCAGATTTCCCAGCAGGGCTCCTCCATCAGTGCCGACACGGTGGTCGTGCGTGCCGGTCGAGACATTGGCACAAGCGCCAGTGACGTGGTGTCTACCAACGCCACCAGCCTGATTGCCGGGCGTAATGTGGTGATCGACGGAGCGACGGAAACCTTCGAGCAAAGCCATTCGTCCTCGACCAAAAAGTCGGGTTTGCTCAGCAGCGGCGGCATCGGCGTCACCCTGGGCTCAAGCAGCAATAAGAACACCTTTACCAGCAGCACCGAGACCACCCGGGCCAGCAATATCGGTAGTGTGCAGGGCAGCGTAAATGTTCAGGCGGGTAAAGACCTGACCATTCGCGGCTCTGATGTGGTTGCCGGTAAGGACATCAGCCTGATTGGGCAAAATGTCAGCGTCCTGGCTTCTGAGAACAACAACCGCAGCGAGCAGACCTCCAAGAGCAAATCCAGTGGTTTGACCCTGGCGTTATCCGGCACCGTGGGTGGCGCAGTGGACGCCGCTTACCAGACCGCCAAGCAGGCCAAGAACGAGGACGACAGCCGCCTCTCCGCGCTGCAAGGTGTCAAAGCAGGGTTGACCGGCGTACAGGCCTGGCAAGCGGCGCGGCAGGATGGCGGGATGACCGGCGACAACGCTGCCCAGTTTGTCGGTATCAGCATCTCTTTGGGCTCGCAAAAGTCCGAATCCAAACAGACGCAGGAGCAAACCTTAAGCCAGGGCAGCAGCCTGACGGCCGGCAATAACCTCACCATCGTGGCGCAGGGGAATGGCACGCCGGGTGACGCGGGTGATATCCGCGTTCAAGGCAGCAAGCTCCAGGCCACCAATGAAATGAGGCTAGCTGCGGAGCGCGATATTCGCCTTGAGGCTGCGGCCAACAATCAAAAGCTCGATGGAAAAAACAACAGCAGCGGTGGAGCGGTTGGCATCAGCCTGGGCGTTGGCTCCGAAGGCGGTGGCCTGAGCATTTTCGCCAATGCGAACAAGGGCACCGGCAACGAGAAGGGCACCGGCACCACCTGGACGGAGACAACGCTGGATGCGGGCAAACAGGTCAGCCTGATCAGCGGGCGGGACACTGCCCTCAAGGGTGCGCAAGTCAGCGCAGACAAAATCACTGCCACCGTTGGTCGTGACCTCACGCTGCAAAGTCTGCAGGACACCGATAACTACAAGTCCAAACAGACGGATGTCAGCGGGGGCATCAGCTTCGCCATCATCGGCACGGGTGGCAGCGCAAACCTGAGCATCAGCAAAAGCAAGATCGACTCTAAATACCAGAGCGTGCAGGAGCAAACCGGCCTGTTCGGCGGCAAGGGCGGCTACCAGATCGATGTGGGCAACCATACGCAACTTGATGGCAGCGTGATCGCCAGCACGGCTACGCCGGACAAAAACCGCTTGAACACCGGCACCCTTGGCTGGAGCGTTCTAAAGAACAAGGCTGACTACACAAGCCAGTTGCAGAGCGCCAGCGTCGGCAGTGGCAGCGATGGCACCAACGCATTCATCAGCAACATGCCCACCGGCAGTTTGATCGCATTCAATCATGGCGACAGCGACAGCGGCAACACGTCCTCGGCCATTTCCAATGGCACCCTCAACATCCGCGACCCTGCCAAACAGCAGCAGGACGTCGCGACGCTGAGCCACGATGTTGAACACGCCAACGGCGCCATCAGCCCCATCTTCGATAAGGAGAAAGAGCAGAAGCGGCTGCGGCAGGTGCAGTTGATTGCGGATATTGGTGCTCAAACCGTCGACATCGTGCACACACAGGGCGAGCTCAACGCCAAAGAGGCGGGTCGCAAGGAACTGATCGACAAAGGTGTTGATAAGCCGACGAAGGAGCAGATCGCGGCCAGCGATGCCTACAAAAAGGTCATGGCTGACTACGGCGTGGGTGGTGACTACCCGCGCGTGGCTCAGGCGGTGACAGCGGCATTGCAAGGGCTGGTTGGGGGCGATATCGGTTCAGCCGTTGCAGGCGCATCGGCGCCGTATCTGGCGCAAGTGATCAAGAAAACGACTGGAAACAACGACGCACTTAACACCATGGCACATGCCGTTTTGGGTGCGGTAATAGCGCAGGCGCAGGGCAACTCGGCGCTGGCAGGCGGTGCCGGGGCAGCGACTGGCGAGCTGATCGCGCATCAACTCTATCCGGGCACGGCGACGGCGGATCTGACGCAGGAGCAGAGGGAGACGGTGGTTGCGCTGTCGGGCTTGGCCGCAGGGTTGGCTGGGGGGGTTGCTGGTGGTGACCTGAGTGGGGCGGTGACCGGGGCGCAAGCGGGGACTAATGCGGTCCAGAACAACTATCTGAGCAAGGCGCAGAAGGCTCAGAGAGACAAGGAAATGGGGGAGTGTCCGACGTTGGTCTGCAGTACAGGCACAGCGACGAAGTGGACAGCGATCGACATTGCGCAGGATGCGAGTTTTACAATCGGTGCTGCCGCTGGTGCTGTTCTGGGGCTAAACGACACCGTTGACAGCATCGTGCACACTGCAGGCAGCCTCAAGGAGACTTATGCGGCGCTGAAAGCAGTAGTTGAGAGCGGTGGTGTTTGGGACGCGGTCAAGCAGCCGTATATTGACCGCATAGATCGACTGCAAGCGCAGTATGAAGAAGCCGGAGCCAGTGGTTCATATCAAGCCGGGGTTGAAACTGGAAGGCTGATCAGTGATATGGCTGCGGTTCTTTCAGTTGGCGGGGGGGTGGTGAAGGGCGGCGCCTTGTTGGCGGAGAAGGTTACGGCTAAGGTTGCTGCTCGAGTAGAGTTGGGGGGGGCGAAGGCAACTCCTTCAGGGCTGGTTTCTGGAGAAACTGGCTTTGTAGATGCTGGTAAGGCTGCTGCTAACGATGCGGATTTCGCGGGTCCAAAAACAACTACCAACGCTCCAAATACACCCAGGTTCATTACGGACTCTGCCGGTAATACTATTGATTTAGATTATACCAAGGGACTTAGGGAAACGAATGTGACGGTCACGGGAACGCGTGGTGGTGTTCAGTATCCGTTGCAAGGGCAAACTCCCGATTCTTATGCGAATCTTGGAAATGGGCATGTTGTTGTCTACGGTCCTGAGGGGCGTGCACTATATGATGTGTCTAGCTCTCGGATTAAGGTGGTCGAATGGAACCAAGCTCCGAATGGAACATATTTCCCCAAGAAGGGAAGTGATACAAAAGTTTTTGAGGGAAATGTTCCTCGGTCGGTTCTTGATAGCTTGGGGTTGAAATGATGAAAGTTTATCAGGGTAATATTTCTAAAGAGTCGTTAAGTCTGTTTGTTTCAGATATTGGCTCCGGGGAGTTTTTTTCATATGTAGGGCACTTGGTTTCATTAGAACAGGCAATTTCTGTTCTGGGTTTGCTATCTCCTGATTTTATTGAGGTCAATGGTCACATTTTCTGGCTGCCTAACGCTCAGCAATACGATTCGCAAAAATTTCATTTGAACGGGCTGGTTGAGACCGAATCTGGTGTGTTGGAGCAAAGTACATCGCGTAGAGACGTTGAACGATACAGAAATATTTTTTCAATAAATCAGTTCTTTTCAAAGTGGGAGGATGCACCGGGCCGACCCGTATTTAAAGTGGGTCTGTCGGAAGAAGATTATCGTCTTTGTCATTTATTTGCTGAACAGATCACTAGATATTGGAAACGCGCGTTATCCGACGCCTTTCCAGAAAAGGTATTTCAGTTTGAAATTGCTGACGATCTTCTAGATGAATATGGCGTCTGTCTGACATTCTGGCAGTCGTAGTTTAAAGAGCGCACAGGATGTGTCCGCGCCATATTAAAACCATTGCCAAAGGCTAAACAATGATTATGCGTTTAGAAATGGTTGAGAAAGGACTTGTAGAAAAGCTTAAGTTGGTCAGTGAGGAACGACGAAAAATTGCTGTAAAAGTGGCTTGCGAACTTGCTTTTCAGGCTTGTCCAGTAAAAGTACCTATTGTTGTCGAGTCTCTTAGGTGGGTGAATAGGGGGCAGACCCTGAGGGATCCCCACAAATTTACGCCAAGCTCTGTGCCTGATGATGCACCTCATCACGCAGAGCATGCTCCAGTATTTCCAAGTGTTTTCGGCCACCAAAATCGGTGCAACTGCGCCAGTACTCCAAACCTAATCGCCACAATGAAAGGACTCGCCTCTCTTTTAGGCTATTGCTTTGATAGCGCCGCTCCAATTGGTTCTCCCGTGCCTGCAGCCCCGTTAAGAAGATGAGGTAGTTGGCCAAAGCGGCAATCAACAACAACACTTCGATGCGCTTGGGACAATGGCTTCGATGCAGATTCAGGCCCAATCCCAGGTGCTCACTTTTTACATCTCGGAAGCCTTCTTCGATCTGCATACGGCGCTTATAAATCGCCACGACTTTTGCTGGATTCCACTCATCTTGCTTCAGGTTGCTGGCAAGCAACCACGGTTCACGCTCACGTCTGGCAGACTGCCGGCTGAGCTTGCTTCTGGCAATTGAGCCGGTGACCCGTTGATGCTTACGACCCTTGGCTGAATGGCGGACGCAGTACAAATCGATGAAGTGAGGGGCGCTACGCGTCATCTCGAAACGGCCTAACGACTTAGGTGATGAAGTGGCTAAAACATACAAATCCTTCACAGGCTGCCAGTCATTTTCTTCGTGGCGATAAAGCTCACGATTTCATATGCGGGCCACGTAATACCAGCCCTGCGCCGCTACGGCTTTCATCCAGGGGCGCCGGAAACCTGCATCAGTGACCAGGACTGGAACGCATCCCTCAGGTAGTAATGCAGCCAACGTTTTGAGCAGGCGACTTTGATATTTGGGGCAACTCTCGCGCTCATGAACGCTTTCATAAATAGGAAATGAGCGCCCCGCAAACGGGACCGCGGCTCTCAACAAAAAGGCGTCGCCAGACGCATCAATTCGAGACCAGTCGACCAAGATTAAAGGATGTTTCAAGGAGCCCAACAACGCCCGCAGCATCACCCAATAGAACAGTGGCCGCTCTGCTCTGAGGTGTTGATTACCCAACAATCGGTCCACTCGCTTGATCGCATGTTTTGGATGCGCCTGACCTGGCATAAAGCGTCCCAGCGCTGTCAGCGTCAGGCGACGGCCTTGCAGTAACGAACTGACACAACTCGTCAGCGTTGTCAGGCGGCGAGAATGGATTGAAGGCAGTGCTTGAGCGAGCGCTCTGCGTAAAAATCGGATGGCCTGCATGGGATCGGGTTCTTGTTTTTGTGTGGTGCAAACCAAGTTGCCGACTCATGCAGGCCTCTTCAATATTCCAACTTCTTGATTTTTGGTAAGAAAAATCGGGGATCCCTCAGGGTCTGACCCCTATTTTGCAGCCGTCGGGATTGTTGCCAATACGTCCTCCAGTGACATCTTTAAAAAGATAGGCGACTACGCTCAGACCAGATCCATAGATCCGAAATCCGATGCGGCCACCCGCGCAGCCTGGGCAGAGGGTGGTGCGGCACGTGTGATGTTGCATGCGCTGGCTGGGGCGGCGATTGGGTTGTCCAGCGGCAGCCCTCAAAGCGGTGCACTAGGTGCAGGTGCATCAGCCGCGTTGATACCCGCGATCACAGATGCTTTGGAAAAAAACCAAATCAAGGGTACGGATCAAGATGCGCTGGCGTCGTTGATTGCGGCGGGTGTGGGCACTGTTGTAGGTGCTGGTAATGGCGTAAACGGTTCGATAGTGGCGGGTGGAACGGCCAATAGTGTTGAAGTATTCAACCGTCGCCTGCACAAGACCCAGGAAGTGCCAATTCTGGAGAAGAAGGCCGAAGAGCTGGAAAAGCGGGGCAAAGCTGAGTCCAGTACACGTTGGATTGATTTGCTGATGATTGCCGCTGGCGGTGCGGTCGATAAAGCTGACGAAGCACGCTTGAATGCACTGGTGCAGCAATCCAAGGGCAACGACACCGAGTCCGAGCGATTCATGGAAGATTTGAACACGGCCAAGGGAATCGTTGCCCAGTTAGCCGCACAGGAAATTCCGCTGACTTGGAAAGATGGCACGCCCATTATGGTCAAGGGCGAGAAGGTCTACGCCTTCGGTGCCACAGAGAGTCAGAAAAACGATCCCACCCTTTTTAATGCGGCAAATGTCTACGGCCCCGGAGCGGTCTACGACCAATGGCGGCAGTACGGTCAAGAGCAGACGACTCAGCATCAAAACGAGCTATCGGGGCTGTCTACGTATGAGTCGAGCGTTGCGGATGCGTCGCAGCGTTTGGCGGACATCGCGATCAAGGGGACCAAAGACGTCACGCCTGAGCTGGATATTCTGGCGGCTGCTATGCCGGCGGCACGGGGGGCCAAGACTGTTTTCGAACTTGTTTTGGAGAGTATTGCGATTAAGAGGCTTGCATCAGGTGCCGAGTTAAACAGCGCAGCTAAGTCCGGTGAGCTGATCGCGGGAAAAAATTGGGCTGGTGCAGCTGATAACGAAGCTGGGTTAGCCGGGAGACCTCTTACGGTTGTTCCAGGAAGATTTGATAATGAAATTGACTTGGCACTTAAATCAGATGTCACGGGAGAGGTTTTAGAGGGGCAAGTCGGAAGAGCATTGAGCGAAAAAGGGATGCTTTTGGATTATCAAAGTAAATTCAGATCTGGTTTTTTTGACGGAAAACCTGTGGGAATTGGCGAGATAGACGCTGAAACACCTCGTTTTATCATTGAGGTTGCCAGCAGTCCGAAGCCTGGAAAAATCGAACAGTTACAGAAGTTACAAAATAACACTATGCTTAACCCTGATCGTAAAGAAGTCATACTTTTTGCTCCGAACGTGGTTAAGCCGCAGCAGATCAAAGCTTATGAAAAGGTAGGGGTTAAAAGTAATTAATAGCGTCGAAGAGTTATTCGAGTATGGAGCCAAAAAAGGGGGGTTATAGTTTTGAGCGACTCAGCATCAATTATATCGGATGTGGAAATTGATGAAGACACGTTCGCTGATTTTCTTCACTCTATAGGTGGAATCGTCAGCGGCGGTAAACGTAGTCGCGGAGTATTGAGCTGGGGCGAGGCGACTTTGTATGTGTCATTACTCACCTCCGAAAAATTCATAGGTTTTTATGATGCGCAAGATATTTTAGAATGGGAGACTTTATTGGGTGCCACACCGAGGACAATGATTGAAATGCAGTTGGGACACTCAAAAGGGTCGATGGAGATGTATTTATGGTTGGCGTACGAGTTCGGTAAAAAATGGAATTGTATTGTTGATGACGTTAATTCTGTGACCATTAATTACTCTGAAATCAGTGATAGGTATACAAGGTCGAGCGTGAAATAGCAGGGAATAGAGGGCAAACCCTGAGGAATCCCCACAAATCTACTCCAGCCTCTGAGCTTGCCGGTGCACTTCATCGCGCAGCAATAGCTCCATATCCGCCAATTTCGAGCAGGAGAATCCGGTGGTGGAGCATCTCAAGTATTCGAGGCCAAGACGCCAGAGTGAGAGCACCGGTTTATGCCTGATGCTGTCGCTCTGGAAGTGACGTGACCGCCCTGTCGTTCGAGCCTGAAGACCGGCCAGATACAGTGCATAACAGGCCAACGCGGCGATCAGCAGCAGGATCTCGATACGCCGTGGGCAGCGCGTTCGATGCAGGTCAAAGGCAAAGCCGAAACGCAGACTCTTCATGTCCCGAAAACCTTCCTCAATCTGCATCCGCTTGCGGTAAATACCGACAATTTTCCGAGCCATCCATTGCGGTTGCGGCAAATTGCTGGCGAGCAGCCAGGGCTCTTGTTCACGGCGAGCGTTCTGTCGGCTGAGTTTGCTGCGCGCGATGCTACCCGTCACTCGCCGATGTTTTCTTCCCTTGGGCGGTTGGTGAATGCCGTACAGCGCAACCCAGTACGGTGCGCTACGCGTCATCTCAATTTGGCCAAGCGAACGTGCGGTCGATGTTGTCTGCCGGTAGAGCTGCTTTATCGGTTGCCATTGACCTTGCTCGTTACGATAGAGATCACGATTGCGCACACGTCCCACGTAATACCAGCCTTTGGCTTCGACAGCCTGGAACCAGGGACGACGAAACCCGGCATCCGTCACCAGGATCGGTACGCACTGCTCGGGAAGCATAAGTTCAAGCGCATCGAGCAACCGCCGCTGCTGCCTGGGGCAACCTTCACGATCATGCACGCTCTCGTAAATAGGGAACGCTCGGCTAGCCAGCGGAATTGACGCCCGCAGCACGTAAAGATCAGAAGCGGCATTGATCGGCGACCAATCCACCAAAATCAAGGGATGGCGCAAGGAGCCAATCAGTGCCGTGAGCATTTTCCAGTAGAACAGCGGACGTTCATGTTTGCAGCTGAACGTTGCCGAGCAGGCGATCCACACGTTTGATCGAATGCTTGACGTAAGCTCTGCTGGGCATAGCTCTGCCCAGATCGGTCAGCGTCAGACGGCGCCCGTACAGCAAAGCGCTGACGCAGCTCATCAGGGCGCTCAGGCGCTTGCGGTGCAGAGTGGGGAGTGCTTGGGAAAATGCCTTGTGTAAGAATCGTACGGCCTGCATGAGTCTCGGGTGATTGGTTTGTTTGGCGACTACCAAACTGCCCGACTCATGCAGGCCAGTTCAAGCTATCTGACTGAATTGCAAGGAAGTTTTGTGGGCTTTCTCAGGGTCAGACCACGTTTTTGCGTGATGGAAAAAACAACAGCAGCGGTGGAGCGGTTGGCATCAGCCTGGGCGTTGGCTCCGAAGGCGGTGGCCTGAGTATTTTCGCCAATGCGAACAAGGCCACCGGCAACGAGAAGGGCGCCGGCACCACCTGGACGGAGACAAGGCTGGATGCGGGCAAACAGGTCAGCCTGATCAGTGGGCGGGACACTGCCCTCAAGGGTGCGCAAGTCAGCGCAGACAAAATCACCGCCACCGTTGGTCGTGACCTCACGCTGCAAAGTCTGCAAGACACCGATAACTACAAGTCCAAACAGATGGCAGCGTGCTCGCCGGCTGCGTCGATGCCAGTCAAACCAGCCCCACACATAAATTCCGATAAGTGGGATCCAATTCACACATCCCTCGCGAACTTTTGCCCCTTTCCTTGTACTAACCTATTCGGCGATTTGATGGCTAAGTAATGGCATTTGCTCGATATGGAAATAAGAGCTGAGGTTCTATTTCCCGCCAGCCTGACGGTCGCGTGTCGGCAGTAATGAGCGAGCCCCCACCGCCGATTACTGCCGCATGTCCTTAATGCCCGCTGCAACGAGAGTACGAAAATGGATGTTCGACACTTCGCCTTCCTGGCCCGCCAACCTTCTGCTGCTCTGAAGTCGCGAAACTCGTTCCTCGGCCTGCCCAAGCGCGGCCTTGCGTTGATCCTCGTCAACGCGCTGTTCTGGCAGCCGCTGCTGGCCCAGGCCGAGGGCATCGTGGTCAGCGCGCCGGGCACCACCGTGGGTGCGGCGGGCAATGGCGTGCCGGTGGTGAACATCGCCACGCCCAATGGCGCAGGCTTGTCCCATAACCAGTTCCAGCAGTACAACGTCGGGCCCAACGGCGTGATCCTCAACAACGCCACCGGTGCGGTGGTGAACACCCAGTTGGGCGGCTACATCGTCGGCAACCCCAACCTCAAGGGCGGCGCGGCCAGCGTCATCCTCAACGAAGTCAACGGCGGCAGCGCCAGCCAGTTGCGCGGCTACACCGAAGTGGCGGGGCAGTCGGCCAAGGTCATCGTGGCCAACCCCTACGGGATTACCTGCAGCGGTTGCGGCTTTATCAACACGCCCAACGTGACCCTGACCACCGGCAAACCGGTACTCGACCCGACCGGCCAGCTGAAAAGCTACCAGGTCGATGGCGGCGCCGTGACCATCGACGGCGAAGGCTTGAACGCCAGCAACGTCGACCGTTTCGACATCATCACCCGCTCGGCCAAAATCAACGCGCAGATCAATGCCCGCGAACTTAACGTGATCGCCGGGCGCAACGACGTCGATGCCAAAACGCTCAACGCCACGCCACGCGCTGACGACGGCAGCGCCAAGCCCGAGCTGGCGATTGACTCCTCGGCACTGGGCGGCATGTACGCCGGCGCGATCAAACTGGTGGGCACCGAAGCGGGCGTGGGCGTGAAGCTCGACGGCACCCTGGCGGCCAGTGGTGGGGATATCCAGCTCGACGCCAATGGGCGCTTGAGCATGGCGCAGGCGGCGGCCACCGGGAACGTCAAGGTCACGGCGCGGAATGTCGACCTCACCGACAAGGTCTACGCCAACGGCAACGTGCAGGTCACCAGCGCTCAAGACCTGGTCAACCGCAAAAGCATCGCCGCCGGCCAGCGCATCGAGCTTAACGCGGCCAACGTGAGCAACCCCGGCATCATCGAAGCCGGCGTCGCCGCCGACAACAGCCGCAACACCACCGGCGACCTGGTGGTCAACGCGCAAACCGTCACCACCTCCGGCAACCTGCTGGCCAGCCGAGGCCTGGCGATCACCGCCGCGCAAGCGCTGACCAACCAGGGCGCGGTCATCCAGGCCAAGAACATCGAAGTCAGCAGCGCCAAACTGACCAACCAAGGCGCCACCGCGCGCCTGTTCGGCGAGCAGAGCCTGGCGATCACCTCGCCGGCCATCGTCAACCTCGGCGGGTTGATTCGGTTCGGCGAAGGCCAGGCCGCCACGCTCAACAGCGCCTCCCTGGACAACCGCCAGGGCCGTATCGAAATGGCCGGTGGCAGCTTGGTCGTCACCAGCGCCAACCTCAACAACAGCGGCGGGCAAGTCATCGCCAACGACCTCACCGTCAACGCCGGCAACCTGAACAACCAGAACGGCGTGCTGGTGGGCAAGACCGCCACCGTCAATGCCAGCGACCTCGACAACAGCCTCAAGGGCCTGATCCAGGCGGACGGCGGCGCGCTCAACCTCACCGTTGCCAACGCCTTCAACAACAACCAGGGTTTCGCCCAGGCCAGCACCGACCTCAACGTGAACGCGGGCAGCCTCAGCAACAACGCAGCCGGCGTGCTCAGCGCCGACACCGGCAAGTTGACCCTCACCGCCGCGCAACAGCTCAACAACGCCCAGGGCCGCCTGCAGGCCGGGCAGGGCGATATCGAACTGCACACCGCCCAGCTGAATAACCAGGGCGGTGTGATCGTCGGCAAGCAATTGCTGCTCGACGTCACTGGTGGCGATATCGACAACCGCGCCGGGCGCGTGCTGGGCGACCAGCTCGACGTGCGCGCATCAGGCCTCGACAACCGCAGCGCCGGCCTGCTGGCCGGTGGCGCACAGGGCGTGAGCCTGCTGCTCAAAGGCCCGGGCCAGTTGCTCAATGCCCAAGGCCGTATCCAGAGCGAAGGCCTGCTGCAATTGCAGGGCGAGCGTTTCGATAACAGCGCCGGCATCTTGCTGGGCCAGACGGTCGACGTGACCGCGCAGACCTTCAACAACAGCAACAAAGGTGCGCTGGTCAGCGATGGCGGCGACGTGGTGCTCAAGGTCAGCGACCTGCTCACCAACGTCGGCGGCCAGATCGACGCGGGCGAGCGCAGCGTGCTGGTCAAGCAACTCACCACCCTCAACAACGACGGCGGTACCCTGCGCGGCAAGCGCGTGGACATCGCCGCACAGCACCTGAACAACGACAACGGCCAACTGCTGGCTGGCGCCGAAGGCGTGAGCTACAGCGGCCAGGACCTGAGCAACCGCAAGGGCCTGATCCTCAGCGGTGGCGCGCCCACCGTACTGACCACCGGTAGCCTGCAAAACCAG
Source organism: Pseudomonas sp. W4I3 (assembly GCF_030816195.1). Lineage (GTDB taxonomy): Bacteria > Pseudomonadota > Gammaproteobacteria > Pseudomonadales > Pseudomonadaceae > Aquipseudomonas. The sequence continues at coordinate 851,643 of NZ_JAUSXS010000001.1, forward strand.
GACGGCACCGTGCAAGGCGACAGCCTGAACATCACCGCCGCCAGCGTCGACAACAGCAACGGCGGCCTGCTGGCGAGCCTGGTGGGTGACCTGCAACTGACCGTGCAAGCCCTGGCCAACCGTGGCGGCAAACTGTTCGGCAAAGAGCAGCTGACCCTCAGCGGCGCCACCCTCGACAACAGCGCGGGCGGCCAGATCAGCGGCAACCAGCTCACCCTCACCTCCCGCGACACCCTCACCAACCAGGGCGGCCTGATCGAAGCCAACCAGGGCCTGACCCTCACCGGCGGCAACCTGGACAACAGCGCCAACGGCCAACTGCGCGCGCTGGGCGGCGCCAGCAGCAGCCTCAACCTCAGCGGCCAGGTGAACAACCAGAACGGCACCCTCGAATTCGGCAGCCAGGCCTTCAGCCTTGACGCAGCCAGCCTCAACAACCAGAGCGGTATGCTGCAACACGCCGGCACCGGCCTGTTCCACCTTAACACCGCCGGCCTCTCCGGCAGCCAGGGCAATATCCAGGGCATGGGCAGCGCCGACTGGGCGTTCGGCAAAGTCGACGGCTTGGGCCGCGTGCAACTCAACGAAGTGCTCACCTACAAGAGCGACCAGGCCCTGGCCCTCAAGGCCGGCGACCGCATGGCCAGCGCCAAGGGCTTGATCCTCAAGGTGGCCAGCCTGGACAACGGCGGCGAACTGCTCAGCGACGGTGACATCAGCATCACCACCGGCGATATCAACAACAGTGGCCGCGTATCGGCCCTGCAAACCCTCACCGTCGTCGCGAACAATCTCAACCAGAACGGCGGCCGCCTGGCGGCAACCAATGCCCCGCCTGACCCTCAACGGCACCCTGGCCAACCTCGGTTTCCTCACCGCCCGCCAGCAACTGGATATCGCCGCCGCGCAAATCGACAACCGCGGCACCCTCGGCGCCCAGGGTGCGGTGAACCTCACTGCGGTCAACGGCATCACCAATGCGGCCGATTCGCTGCTGTTCAGCGGCGGTGACCTTACCCTGCGCGGTAACAGCTTCAGCAACCTTTACGGTGATGTCTACACCAAGGGCAACCTGACCTTTACCGCCGTCAATGGCGCGCGCGCGGCAGGTTTCAGCAACCTTTCCGGCACTGTGGAAAGCGAAGGCAATATCGGCATCAATGCCGCGTTTGTGGAAAACGCCAAAGCAGAGTTCGAGCTGGGCCAGACACTGACAACCGGCCGTATAGAGTGGGTTTGTGGCCAGCATTGCGCCGGCCACGACTCGTTCAAGCGCGGTCAAATCAACATTTACCAGACCTACCTGGAGTCGGCGATCAAGGACTCGGCACCTGCTCGCCTGGTCGCTGGCAAAGACGTGGTCATCCAGGGCGACAACGTTCAGAACCGCTACAGCCTGCTGGCCGCCAATGGCAACCTGAGCATCAGCGCCAATGACCTGCTCAACCAGGGCGCGGGCACCCGCACCGGCCAAAACACCATCGTCGTGGGTACACCCAAAAGGATCGACATCGATTATTGGGACCAGATGGAGTTTCACGACGTCCCAGCGTTCAATGCCGCTGTCGCAGCCGGCAACTTCGACCTGGCGCGGTTTGAAGCACTCAAGGCGCGGTCTTCCGATGACCGCTTTGCCGAGGTCAGCAACGCCACTACCTGGACCGACAACGGCGGTCCAGGCTACGCGGCCACGCTACAAGCCGGCGGCACGGTCAACCTCAACGTCGCCCGCACCCTGCAAAACGGCACGCTGCACAACAACACCCTGGCCCAGTTGACCGGCACCCTCGGCGACGACCAGACCGGCATCCCCGTCGGCGGCATCAACATCAACCTGAGCAAACACGCCAACGACCCGAGCGCCCAGGCGCCCGGCAGCGTATTGCCTGTAGTGGGCGTGGCCCCCGGCGGCGGCTTCGTGCCCGTGGACTACACCGGCACCGCCTTCGCCCCGGTCGACCCCACCACTTCGCCCACCTTCCAACTGCCCAAGGGCGAGTACGGCCTGTTCGTCAAGAACGCCGACCCCACCAGCCACTACCTGATCGAGACCAACCCCGAGTTCACCTCGGTGTCGGGCTTCTTCAGCTCCGACTACATGCTCGGCAAACTCGGCTTCAACTCCGACAACGCCTGGCGCCGCCTCGGTGACGGCCAGTACGAAACCCGCCTGATCCGCGACGCCGTGCTCGCGCAAACCGGCCAACGCTTCCTCGCCGGCGGCCTGTACAGCGACGCCGACCAGTTCCGTTACCTGATGGACAACGCACTGGCCAGCAAAGACGCCCTGCGCCTGAGCCTCGGCGTGTCCCTCACCGGCCAGCAAGTCGGCGCTCTGACCCACGACATCGTGTGGATGGAAAACCGCGTCATCGACGGCCAGACCGTGCTCGTCCCGGTGCTCTACCTGGCCCAGGCCGACTCGCGCAACGTGCGCGGCAACAGCCTGATCCAGGGCCGCGACCTCAACCTGGTCACCGGCGGCGACCTGATCAACGTCGGCACCCTGCGCGCCAGCAACAACCTCTCCGCCATCAGCAGCGGCAGTATCTACACCGGCGGCCTGGTCGAAGCCGGCAACAACCTCAACCTGCTGGCCCAGGACAGCATCCGCAACGCCATGGCCGGCGAAATCCGCGGCAAGCAAGTCAGCCTCACCGCACTCAAAGGCGATGTCATCAACGACAACACCGCCATCCAGGTACGTGACGGCGCCGGCATGCGCACCCTCACCGACACCAGCGCCGGCACCATCGTCGCCCGCGAAAACCTCGCCATCGACGCCGGCCGCGACCTCACCAACCGCGGTGCCCTCACCGCCGGCAACGACGCCATCCTCACCGCCGGCCGCGACCTCAACCTCATCGCCGCCAGCGATACCCGCGTGAAACACGAGTTCAGCGACGGCGGGCACAAATCCAGCATCACCACCGACGTCAAAAACCTCGCGGCCAGCGTCACGGCAGGCGGCAGCATCAACCTGCAGGCCGGGCAAGACGTCAACATCATCGGCAGCAACGCCACGGCGGGTAAGGACCTCAACATCGCCGCCGGCCGCGACGTCAACGTCGCCTCGGTCAGCGACATGCACAACGTCGAAGGCAAGGAAAAAGACGGCAAAAAACGCATCAAGACCTCAGACGACCAGACTACTCAAGTGGCGAGCGTGCTGACGGCGGGTGGGGATTTTGTCAGCCAGGCTGGGCGTGACACCGCGATCGTGGCGAGCAGGATCAGTGCGGGGAATGAGGCTTATCTGTATAGCGGGGATAAGTTGAGTTTGTTGGCGGCTGAGAACAGTACGCATACGTTGTATGACATGAAGAAAAACAGCGGCTGGGGTTCCAAGAAGACCCAGCGCGACGAGGTCACTCGCATTACCAACGTCGGTACTGAAATCAAGTCCGGCGGCGATCTGATACTCAAGAGTGAAGGCGATCAGACCTATCAACTTGCCAAGCTTCAAAGCGGCAAGGACATCACCTTGGATAGTGGTGGCGCGATTACTTTTGAAGCGGTCAAAGACCTGCATCAGGAGAGCCATGAGAAGAGCAATAACAATGCGTTCTGGGTTTCCTCCAAAGGTAAAGGCAACACCGACGAAACCGTCCGCCAGAGTCAGCTGATCGCCGAAGGCAATGTGGCAATCAAAGCTGTCGCCGGTTTGAAGATCGACATTAACCAGGTCAATCAGGAGACAGTCAGCCAATCCATTGATGCGATGGTTAAGGCCGATCCGCAGTTGGCTTGGATCAAGGACGCTGAGAAGCGTGGCGATGTGGACTGGAGGCAGGTCAAGGAGATCCACGACAGCTTCAAATACAGCAACTCGGGCTTGGGGCCGGCTTCGCAGATCATTATTGCGATTGTGATGGCGGCAGTGGTTGGGCCGCTGGCGGCAGGCGCAATGGGCACTGCTACTGGAGGCATGGTTGCTGCCGGAACCATTTCCGTAGAAACGGCGGCCGGTATTTCAGCTGCGGCAGGTGCCGTTGCAGCAGGGGCAGCGACCAATGCAACCGTCAGTGTCGTTAATAACCGAGGCAACCTGGGCGCGGTATTCAAGGACGTAACCTCTTCGGATGCGATGAAGGGATACGTTATTGCAGGAGCAACAGCCGGTCTGACTGCCGCTTATTTCGATGGTTGGACGGGTACAAAGACCGAGTACGGGACAGGGAATATTACGTCTCCGCCTTTGAATACATGGGCCGGGGCAGGGCAGTTTGCTGCGAATCAGACGTTGCAGAACGGTACGTCGATGCTTGTTGGCAAGGCTTTAGGACAAGGTGGAAGTGGCAGTGACGCGCTGAAAAGCGCGCTATTCAACACGCTTGCGGCAGTCAGCTTTAATGCTGTGGGGGACTATACAAAAGGGCGTTTGACCGAGGGCTATCCACCAAAAATTATTGTGCATGCGATGGTAGGTGGCTTGCTTGCGGAAGCTACCGGAGGCGATTTTAAAACCGGTGCTTTAGCGGCGGGCGTGAATGAGGCAGTAGTTGGGCATTTGAGTTCATTAGTTCGTGGCGATAAGACCCTGCTTTCCATGAGCTCTCAAGTAATAGGTGTACTCGCTGCGGCCACGCAGGAAGACGCTGACGCGGAATCCTTGGAAAAGGGTGGCTGGATAGCGAAGAATGCTACTCAATACAATCACTCGTTGCACGAAATGCAGACCGTGGCGCTGGATGAGCTACGTCGACGCAACCCCGAGAACAAGGCGAAGTATGACGCTGCAGCATGTGCATTGACCCATTGCAGTGCGTCTGTTCCTGCGAGTGACAAGAATTACAAAACGCTTGTTGATCTAGAGAACCAGGGTAAGGAATTTTACTGAGGAAATTGCGTTACTCAAAAGCACAGGGCAATTTGATTACACTTTCAAAGATCGCGTAGACGACGCCCTAAGTGCGAACGACGAGTTACTTACAAATCTCGGGCATACTACAAGTGCAATTGGCGGGGCGGGAGCAGGCACGCTGTCTTACATTGGTATGGTAGGTTCCTCCCCAGCCTGTGTGAGCGTTGTTGGTTGCGCTGCTCCATTCACTTTTGGCGCTTTCGGCACCGTCGCGTTCGCAGGTGCAGCTGATTCGTACGACCAGATCGGTGCACCTTACACATCAACAGAGGGTGACCGAGTTTTAGCTTCGCTTCACCCTGAGCAATACCCGGGAGAGGCTAACCCCCTGGGAGATCTAAGCTATAGAGCGGCCGAGTCGTTGGCGGAGCTGGCAGCTGCGCATTATGCAGGTAAGGCACTGTCCGGGGAGCTTTCTTCAGCTTTGAAAGGGAGTTCCCCTCCGTCCAAGGTTGTCGAAACTTCACCAAAAGGACAGCCTTCCATTGGTGCAACAGCTGATAACGAAGCCGCAGGCTACTCTTACTATGATCAATTTAAAGCCGGTGACGGCGGCTGGGCATGGCCTAAAGATCTTGGTTTTGCCGGTGCTCGCGATAAGGGAACGTTACCTGTCGGTACAAAATTAGACCGTTATGGCTCACCGGACGGATCATTCCTCTCACCTCTGGGTGTCCCTTTTGAGCAGAGAGCCTTGGCTCCTGGCTCAAGAGCCTCGGACTACCATCAATACGAAGTTATGAAACCGCTGCCTGTTGTAAGAGGTGAAATCGCGCCGGCCTTCGGTGAGCCAGGTGGAGGCGTTCAAATTTTGCCGGATTTTGCAGAAAGATATAATGTGAAAAGGTTGATCGAAGAAGGTTATCTGAGGAGAACGAATTAATATGGTTTCCAATGTCGGTGAACTGCAGCAAGCCGTGGATTTGATAGGTGATAAGTTGGGGGCGCCTAGGTCTATGCTGCTGGTCAGAGTGAGCTCTCCGGAGGATGGGACTCCTCACGTGGAGATAAAAAGTGATGGTTTTGAATATATTTCCTCAGAAAGGGGTTATGAGATTTTCAGAAAGCACACGCGTTCTCTGGATGAACTTCTCTTTTGGATAATTAGTCGTGTAGCTTTCGATATGGCGGTGGAGTACGAACTTCATCATCGTGTAACTGGAAAAGACTCCAGAAGAATGATTTTTGAAAAGTACATCTCGGAACTTGGGAAGATTAATAAGGAGTGGGAAAAAAAAGCGTCCGATGAAATCGAGGCGATACTGATCAGCGCTCCATTTGTAGATAATTGAGATTTGAGGAAATGACCCAAAAAAGAGAACGAGAAATGGGGCGGATTTTTATTTGATTTCGAGGTGGAGGAATAGTGATCAGAGCACGCTTTCGCGTTTTTTAGATTTCAGCAGAGTTGCTATTTGGTTGGCCTGTTGATAGACGGCTAAGCTGTAAACTCTTATTCAGTTAGTGGGAATAGGGGTCAGACCACGGTCTTGCATTTTTTAGAGTTTAGCGGAATTGCTCTTTAAAAATATGATTTATTTTTTGTAATTATTCTATTTCGGTGGCCTGTTGATCAGCGGCTAAGCTGTTAACTCTTATCAAGTTAGGGGGGGTTATATGGCTCGCCGTCCTAGGGTTTTACTGCCGGGTATCCCGTTGCATATTATACAGCGGGAAATAATCGGTCTGCGTGTTTTCATTCAAATGAAGACTACATTTTTTACATTGATATATTAGCCGTGCTTGCTCAACTGTATGGCTGTAAAGTTCATCTGTTGTTGACTCCCACCTGCTGCGCAGGGGCTGGCCTATTTATGAAGGGGGCGGGGCAGCGATATGTTCAATATGTCAATCGAACATATCAACGAACGGGCACTTTGGGGGAAGACCGTTTCCGCTCCTGTTTGGTTCAACAAGACAACTATGGTTTAGCGTGCTATCGATATATCGAAATGAACGCGGTCAGAGCGGGTATGGTTGCCCATCCGGGCGATTATCGCTGGAACAGCTATAGGGCAACCGCACAAGGCGAGCTATCAGACTTTATACGCCCGTATGTGGTTTATAGCGAGTTAGGTAGCGGTACCACGCAACGAGCCGAAGCTTATCGGTCTATATTCAAGGATCTGCTTTCACCTGTATTGATAGAACAAATTCGATCTTATACTAACGGTAATTACGTTCTGGGCGATCAGAAGTTTGCGTCGGAGATCGCAAATATTTTAGGTAAGAGAGTTTCACCGAGTATGTCAGGGCGCCCGAAAAGTCCGAGGTAAAGAATAGAAAAATAGTGGTCTGACCCCTATTTGTTCTAATGGTCGGGGCTTCGTCGATAAACAGTATTGTGGAGAAGTAAGTGCCGACGGAAAAGTTGTATGGTTTTGGATTTTAGATAAGTAGGTATCAGCATGTCGAATGATGTATTTGGATATGTTTTTCCGCCACCCAGCCCAGACGCTTTGGTAACGTTGGATAAATATATTTCCGAAAGCGATCTGGGGATATTTAAAATTAGCAGCGCGGAGCTATTTAATTATCCGCCGCAGTTGTTGCCAAGCGAAGAAACTTTTGTGTTTCTAATTGGGGATAGACCCGGGTATCCCAATGCGACGTATTTGACTGACTATAACCAGTATGATCCGCTGTATTCGGATATTGGGTTTCCTAGTGATCCGGTAGAAAGAGTTAAAATTTTATTGGCGGCGATTTTTAAGATTATTGCAATTTGTGAATGTAAAAAGCTTGTGTTTTCAATTTCAGACAGTAGCTAAATAGAAGTAATTAAAAAATTGATGTTTTTAGTGTTGTTGATGTCGTTTTGTCAGATTTTGAACGTGCGCAGGCCCCTCCGGACACCTTATACGAAGTTTCTATAGAATAAGTTAAATGGGCAGAGAAAAGTCAGGGCCTGACGTGATGATGTTCTTTGTTCTTTGTCGGTACGGCATGGCAGCGGAAATGAGATTATGACGGTAGAGGAAAGCGGGCGGATTTATTTAATATTAACTGGAAGACGCATTAAATAAACATAGCCCCTTTATAGTCCGGCGCTGCTTGAGGATAAAAAGTGGACGACAAGATAAATGAACTGCTGCATTTCGTCCCCCAGCATGCCGATTATGCTGTGGACGCTACAGATCTGGACTCGGAAGATATCCCCGACCGTCGAATAGCGGGCGTGACCGAGTTGCTCAGTACTCATCCCGATGAGGGCGTGCGGCTGTTGGCCGCGCGTTTGTTGACGAGTTGGGGCGTACAAGAAGGATTGAGCTATACGGTTCATATCGTTGACCACTTCGAGGCATTCGGAGGGTTTGATTCACATCGGTTGCACGGCCACGACGAGACCTTCAAGTTTGTGCTGAGGTCGTTAGTGGGTTACTTCTGCAGACTGGCAGATGCAGGTGAAAGCGAAAAAGCACGGGCTGACATCTATGAACCAATGGTGAAAATCATCCATCTGTCGAATGACCGCCCTTTTGAAATCGCTGATATGTTTTGGTTGGTCAAGCGCGAAGAATTCAGGGATTTCATTCCTGCGTTGCGTGAGCATTTGTTGGCTATTAGCGCGCATCCTGAGCTTCACCGATGGAAAATTTATGATGTTTTGGAGCTTTTATTAAAAGTGGATGCTGAGTTCGCTTCTGGATTCTTGAAGCGGGTCGGCAAGTCACATGACGACTTCAACTTGAATAAAACATTAAAGGACTGATGTGAAAAACCTCCTCCTAATCCTCTTCACCACCCTCATCCTCGGCGGATGCGTCAGCCACCCCCTCACCCCCGAAAACCGCGCGCAGATCAAGACGGTAAAAGTCCTGCCCGTGAAGTGGGAAAAGAACATGGTGTACTTCGGCCGCGAACAAGCCTGGGGCGCAGCCCTGGGCGCCGGCGTTGGCGCGGGTGTTGGCATGGCCAGCGGCGCGTCCAAGGTGGGGACTGCGGCCTTGAGCGGCGCCGGTTTGGCTGGCGGCATGAAGCTTGGGCAGCTGGCTGAGATGCCGACTTCGGCGGCGATCCTGACGTTGATTGAAGCGGAAAACATCGACGTGGGTGTGTTGCTCAAGCAAGGCTTTGTCGATGCACTGGGCAAGACTTCGACGCTCAAGGTGGTCGGTGACGATGAACCTGCCGATGCGCAGATCCAGCTGACCGTGTCCGAGTGGGGCTTTCGCCTGACCCAGGGGTTCAGCAGCGTGATTTATCCTACCCTCAGCGTGGTGGCGCAGATGAATCGCGGTGATGAAATGATCTGGCGCACCTTTGAAACGGTTACGCCATTCAATGGCCAGAACGTTTATGGCTACACGCCGCTGACTTATCGCACCGACCCTGAAGCGTTGCGTCGGGCGTTAACCGGGATTACGCAGATATCTGCGCAGTATCTGGTGAAGGAGCTTAAGTAAGCCTGGCGGTGATGTGGCGCTGTTGGTGGCGCCACGGCCAGGCAGCGTTGCCCTGGTTGATCGCGTTATCGTTGACGATTTTCGCGAGCAAGCTCGCTCCTACAGGGTTGGCGGTGTCAGGGCGTACCGCTTTGGCTTTGAACATTTCGTTTATCCCACTGTCTTTACCCCGCCCACCCGCAACCGGTCGGGCTGCATGGACTGCAGCGTTTTCAAATGACATTAAGGATTGATGTGAACCTATTCCCCTTACGGCCCCTATTTGCCACCGCCCACGGTGCGCGTGCCTGCGCCTGGGATTCGGAAGGGCGGCCGCCAGGGGAGTCATTTGGATCGAGTGATCCTTTCGTTCAGCACACCTACTCCGCCGGGCCTGTTGGCGGTTTTGACCTGTAGTTCATGGAGTTTGAAATGAAGCGCAAGCAGTTCCAGAAAAGTCTGTTGGCAATCATGGTCGGCGCGATCAGCACCCAGGTGCTGGCCGTGGAATTCGACCTGGGTCAGGGCAAGAATATCTGGGTCAATGAGACGTTCAATGAGCCCGTGACCATCACCGGCCAGTTTTCCCGAGTGGTCGACTCCAACACCACCGACCCCGCCGGCCTGGGATTTGCCAACACCCATATTCAAGGCTCGCTGATCAACCGCGCAGACATCACGCTGGACTCACAAGGCAAAACCATTCGCGCCATCGCCATCGACCCTATGTTCTGGACTGGCCCGACCGGTTTGAACCCGAGCACTGTCACCGGGGATGTGGTTCAGGCAGGCAATATCTTGATGAACCACGGCGCCTACGAAGGGCTTGAAATCGGCGCCACGACCATTGGCGGCAGCGTTATCAACTCCGGCACCATCCGCTCCACGCCGCCAGTGAGCGCCGAGCCCTTTCCCGGCTACCTGGGCGGTGGTGAGGGCATTTACCTGCACGGCACCACGGTTGCCGGCGACGTTTCCAACACCGGCGTAATCGACATGGCCGGCCCGGATGCGATCGGCCTGATCCTCGACGTCAACAGCGGCACGCCGACCACCATCAACGGCAAGCTGCTCAACTCGGGTTCGATTATCGCCACAGGTGACGGCGCCTGGGGCATGGAGGTTGAAACCGCTACCAACCCCCTGCGCATCGAAAACAGTGGCCTGATTTCCGCCAACGGCAATGAGGCCAAGGGCCTGACGTTTTACGCGGGCACCGTCGATTACATCCTCAACACCGGCACCATCGAAGCCAAGGGCGCGTCGGCCAATGCCTTCGACCTGTCCGGCGCCAGCTTTGCGCAGAACAGTGCTGCCGGTGCGCGCGGTATCGTCAACCGTGGCCTCATTACTGCCGACGGCACTGCGATCCAGGTGAGTGCTGCTGAGCAGTTCTCGCCGTTCGAAATCAACCAGCAAGCCGGCGAAATCCGCAGTAACGCGGGCACCGCCGTCGACGCCGCCAACCTGGCGACGCTGAACTGGACCGGCGGCAAAATCACCGGCGACCTGCTCAACCTCAACGCCGTCAACGTCGACGGCCAGGCGGGTTTTACCGGCAGCCGTATCATCGCGCCGGTGTCGGTCAACTCGGGTTCGCTGAACCTGTCCGCGCCCGGCACCGCCATCACCGGTAACCTCAATGTGGCCAGCGGCGCAGGTGTTGATATGCACCTGGCCGACAGCGTGGTGCCGACCACGCCGTACCTCACCGTCAACGGCACCGCCAACCTGGCCCAGGCTTCCAGGCTGACCGTCAGCGCCAACCCTGGCGACTTCGCGGCGCCTAAAGGCGGTACGCAATACACCTTGCTGCAAGCCACCAATGTGCAGAACAACGGCGTGGCGGTGGCGAGTGCGTCGTCGTTGCTGGACGTGCTCAGCTACTCGGCCGATGCGCAAACGGTCAAGGCCGTGGTGGCGGTGAAAAGCGATCAGCAAGTGCAGCAGGAGCTGGCAGGTGTCGGCACCGGCGCGGCAGCGGCCACGGCGGTCAACAGCTTCAAGAATGGTGTGCTGAGCAATCTCAGCCAGGACGATCAAGTCTTCCAGACCCTGGCCAACGCAGGCACCGCGCAGCAACTGGCGCAGGTCGGCGACCAACTCGCCCCGGACGTCAACCGTGGCGCGCTGGACGTGGCGCTGTCGGGGCAGACCGTGGTCAACGGTGCGATCTTCAATCGCCTCACCGACCAGCGTGAAAGTCACCAAACCGGTGGTGTGTGGGTACAGGGCCTGAGCAGCAACATGGACCAGGACGGTCGCGGCGGCAATAACGGTTACTCGGCCAACAGCAGCGGCATGGCGGTAGGCGTGGATGGCCGTGTGAACGACACCACCACCCTGGGCGTGGCGTACAGCTACCTCAATTCGAATATCCATTCGGACCTTGGCAACAAGACCGACGTCGAGGGCCACGCGCTGTCGCTGTATGGCAACTGGGCGCTGCAGAACTGGTTTGTGGATGGCAGCCTCAGCTACGGCCACAACGAGAACGACAGCAAACGCCACGTCGCGGCCACCACGGCCAAGGGCAGCTACGACAGCAATGTGTTGTCGGCCAGCGTGATCGGCGGCTACAGCTTCAAGCCGTCCCAGGCGATGGTGATCGAGCCACGCGTGGCGGCGCGCTATGCCAACGTGCGTATGGATGGCTACACCGAGAAAGGCTCGTCGGCGGCCTTGAGCACGGGTTCGCAGCGTTATGAATTAGGTGAGTTGGGTGCCGGTGTACGCCTGGCAGGCAACCTGCCGATGGGCGCTGGCGTGCTGCAGCCGGAAGCGACCTTGATGGCCTATCACGACCTGATGGGTGACCGCGTGGCGCAAACCTCCAGCTTCGTGGCGGGTGGTTCGGCGTTCACCGTGACCGGTGCTTCGGTGGCGCGTGACAGCTATGAAGCCAGTGTGGGCGTGAACTACCAGGTGTCGGACTTCACCGTCGGCGCCAGCTACACCCGCCAGGCGCGCAGCGGTTTTGACGCCGACGGCGTCATGCTCAAGGCGCGCTACGCCTTCTAACCCACACCGCAAAACAAGTGTGGGAGGGGGCTTGCTCCCGATAGCGGTGGCCCAGCCAATCATGCATTGACTGACCCGCCGCCATCGGGAGCAAGCCCCCTCCCACATTTGGATTTGTGTGAATCCGTCAGAACAACTTGCGCTGTAGAGCCTCACCCCGCGTACGTGAAGCCTGACGCTATTCCCCTGTGGGAGGGGGCTTGCTCCCGATAGCGCTGGCCCAGCCAATCATGCATTGACTGACCCGCCGCCATCGGGGCAAGCCCCCTCCCACATTTGGTTTTGTGTGAATCCGTCAGAACAACTCGCGCTGTAGAGCCTCACCCCGCGTACGTTAAGCCTGACGCTATTCCCCTGTGGGAGGGGGCTTGCTCCCGATAGCGGTGGTCCAACCAATCATGCATTGACTGACTCGCCGCCATCGGGGCAAGCCCCCTCCCACATTTGGTTTTGTGTGAATCCGTCAGAACAACTCGCGCTGTAGAGCCTCACCCCGCGTACGTTAAGCCTGACGCTATTCACCTGTGGGAGGGGGCTTGCTCCCGATAGCGGTGGCCCAGCCAATCATGCATTGACTGACCCGCCGCCATCGGGGCAAGCCCCCTCCCACATTTGGTTTTGTGTGAATCCGTCAGAACAACTTGCGCTGTACAGCCTCAACCCGCGTACGTGAAGCCTGACGCTAATCCAGTGTGGGAGGGGGCTTGCTCCCGATAGCGGTAGTCCAGCCAATGATGTGCTGGCTGACCCACCGCCATCGGGAGCAAGCCCCCTCCCACATTTGGTTTTGTGTGAATCCGTCAGAACAACTTGCGCTGCACCGCTTCATCCAGCGTGCTGCGCGTCAGCGCCTCTACCACCTCCCGGGTGTCTGCCTGGAATGGGATGCCCACGATCAGCACCAAGTGCATCCAGGTGCGCACCGACTCGCTTTTCTTGACCCGGCCCAATTCCTTGCCGTCTTTGTCCTTGAACACGGTTTCCAGGGTGAAAGTGTTCTTGGCCGTGGACGGAATGATGAAAAACGTCACACCGGTGATGATCGCCGAGGCCATGCTGAACTGCTCATTGTTGTACAGGGTGGCGTCGGCGTAGATGTCCGAGTCAACCTTGTCGGTGCTCACCCGTGCAAAGCGGTTGGACTGGCGGAACCCATCCGCCACGGCTTTTTCCCACAGGGCGGCGGGTGCGCCGGCAGCGGCGTTGGCGGGGCCGCCGTTGACCTGGTTCAGCCCGGTGGTGCGCACGTACGCCGTAGGTTTCTGCGCGGGCGCGTTGGCGGTCGGTGGCCAGGTCTGTACCGGTGGCAGTTCGTGTTGCGAGTAGGACACGCAGCCTGTCAGCAAGACCGCCGCGAGTACCAGGCTGTGCTTGATCAATCCTTTCATGGGGGGCTCCTTGAGCTTACGGTTTGGCCAGTTTGGCGGTGGCGGTGTCGAGCAGTTGCGCGACGAGTTCGTTCAGTTGTTTGGCGCCCATGGTCGGGGCCCAGTATTCGCGACCGTAAAGGCCCACGTTGCGCTCGAACTTGACCTCTTGTTTGCTGCTGGCCAGTTCCTTGCCGTCGCGGTCGACGATCACCAGGTCGCCGGCCAGGTCGAAGGTGTCGACGTAGATCGGGCCGTTGACCCAGATCCAGATCGTCAACGTCAGCAAAGCACCGGGCACGTAACCGGGATGCACGCCGCGGTGACCCTTGAGAGAGGTCATGTTGAACTTGAGCGAAACATCCTGCTCACCCAGGCGCACCGGGTACTCGGTGACCTGCTTGAAGTAACCGGCGGTGCGCACGTACTGGTTGAGTTGCAGCGTCAACGAACGGCTGATCGCGGTTTTGTTGGCATCATTGATGTCAGCGGCATTCACCGTCACATCAGCGATTTGCGCGCTGCGCGGGCTGCTGACAGAAGCTTGGTGTAACGGGGCGCCGATAGGGCCGGTGACGGTGTAGGACACACAGCCGGTCATCGACAGTGCGGCAACAAGGGCCGCTGCCCGCAAGAGGATTTTCAACACGCAATATCCCTATTAATGAATGAACCAGGCCAGGGTCTCGGCACGTCAGCTCAGAACTTTAGGCCGATCCTATTTCGCTCCCCCAGCAAGCCCATTCATCACTTAAATCTGCGTTTATTTAAAACACCTTGAGAACCGCCCTCAACCCCGTAAAATGCCGCAGCCGTTGCGGCACGACAGATTCAGGGATGAATGCAGACGCACGTGTTTCCCTCCTTGAAATTGCCGCAGCCCTGCGCTCTGCCGATTTCTCACTTTAGGAGCAACACGTGAAGACACCCTTCAAAATCTTGCTGTCGGGCCTCACCGCCGCAGCGCTGTTGACCGTGGCCGGTTGCGCCACCGAGAGCAACCGCGCCATGCCGGTGGAGCAGGTCGCCAGCGCCAGCGTGGCCTATTCCGGCGTGCGTGTGCCGATCGCAGTGGGCAAGTTCGACAACCGCTCCAGCTACATGCGCGGCATCTTTTCCGACGGCGTCGACCGCCTCGGTGGCCAGGCCAAGACCATCCTCATCACCCACTTGCAGCAGACCAACCGCTTCAGCGTGCTGGACCGCGACAACATGGGCGAAATCTCCCAGGAAGCCAAGATCAAAGGCACCGCACAGAAGCTCAAGGGCGCTGACTACGTGGTGACTGGCGATGTGACCGAGTTCGGCCGCAAAGAAACCGGCGACCGCCAGCTGTTCGGCATTCTCGGCCGTGGCAAGACCCAAGTGGCCTACGCCAAAGTCGCATTGAACATCGTCAACATCAGCACCTCCGAAGTGGTGTATTCCACCCAGGGCGCCGGTGAGTACGCGCTGTCCAATCGTGAAGTGATCGGCTTCGGCGGCACCGCCAGCTACGACTCTACCCTCAATGGCAAGGTCCTGGACCTGGCCATGCGCGAAGCGATCAACCGGTTGGTGGACGGCATCAACGCCGGCGCCTGGAACCCGCGTAACTGATCAGCCACACCACAAGGAGCAGTACACGGATGAGCAAGGCAGTGAAATTGGCGCTGACGCTGGCAGCAATCGCGGCTGTAACCGGGTGCCAGACGGCGCGCCCCAACCCCTGTATCAATGGGAAAGCTACCAGCCGCAGGTTTACGAATACTTCAAGGGTGAGCCCAAGGAAGCGCAGGTGGAAGCACTGGAACGCGATCTGCAGAAGATCAACGCCAGTGGCCGCAAGGCGCCGCCGGGTTACCACGCGCACCTGGGCATGCTCTACATGAACATGGGCAAGGACGACCAGATGGTGCAGGAGTTTCGCACCGAGAAGGCGCTGTTCCCTGAGTCGGCTGCCTACATGGACTTTCTGCTGAAAAACGCCAAGACCGGAGTCGCCACCAAATGAGCCTGTTAAAACTCACCGGCGCCTTGCTGGCCCTGGCTTTGCTCGGCGGCTGTGCGGCGCCCAAGACGTTCGATTATTCGGCGTACAAACAGGCGCGGCCCAAGTCGATCCTGGTACTGCCGCCGATCAACGAATCGCCGGAAGTGCAGGCGTCGTACAGCCTGGTTTCGCAAGTGACCTACCCGTTGGCCGAAGCCGGCTACTACGTGCTGCCTATCGCCCTGGTGGACGAAACCTTCCGCCAGAACGGCCTGACCACCGCCAACGATATCCAGGGCGTACTGCCGGCCAAGCTGCATGACATCTTCGGCGCCGACGCCGCGCTGTACATCACCGTCAGCGAGTACGGCACCAAGTACATGCTGATTTCCAGCGACACCTCGGTCACCGCCTCGGCCAAACTGGTGGACCTGCGCACCGGCACCACCCTGTGGACCGGCACGGCGCGCGCGTCGAGCGAAGAGGGCAACAACAACAGTGGTGGCCTGGTAGGGATGCTGATCACGGCGGCGGTCAAGCAGGTGATCAACAGCTCCACCGACGCGGCGCACCCGATTGCCGGTATCACCAGCGCACGATTGCTCTCGGCCGGGCAGCGCACCGGAATCCTCTACGGCCCGCGCAACCCGAAATACGGCACGGACTGAAGTAACCTTTTCTTCAGACAATAAAGATCAAATGTGGGAGGGGGCTTGCCCCCGATAGCTTAGTGTCAGCCACTGCATCTGGTGGCTGACCCGCCGCCATCGGGAGCAAGCCCCCTCCCACACTGGTTTCTGCTGTTGTCTAAATTGCATGGATTAACCCGAACCCTCCACACCTCGCGTCTGACCTTGTGAACGGACTATTCACTCACGAGGCTCAGCCCATGTCCCATCCTCCAGTTCTCCTGCGTCCTGTTGCCCAAGGCGTTGCCGTTACCTTGCTGATGGCGCTGGCCGGGTGTGGCGTGTCTTCCTCCCCTGAGCTGGCCCAACCGGCTACCCCGGTGGCCGAGCTGCAAAGCGCGCCGGCCCAGGGCGCCGTGGCAAAGCGCATGGCGATGCCGGCACCCATGAGAACGCAAGAAATGACGGTGATGGCGGACCGCAACGAACCCCGCGAACAATACGCCAACCTGCCCGACAACCCGGTGCATCGCGTCGCCGAAACCCCGGTCTCCACGTTCAGCGTGGACGTCGATACCGGCAGCTACGCCAACGTAAGACGCTTCCTCAACCAAGGTCGCCTGCCGCCCGAAGGTGCTGTGCGACTGGAGGAAATGGTCAACTACTTCCCCTACGACTACGCGTTGCCAACCGATGGCTCACCGTTTGGCGTCACCACCGAGCTCGCCGCCACGCCGTGGAACCCACATTCAAAACTGTTGCGCATCGGCATCAAGGCGTCCGAACGTTCTGTGGCGCAACTGCCGCCGGCCAACCTGGTATTCCTGGTGGATGTGTCCGGCTCCATGGACCGTCGCGAAGGCTTACCGCTGGTAAAAAGCACCCTGAAACTGCTGGTGGACCAACTGCGCGATCAGGATCGCGTTTCACTGGTGGTCTACGCCGGTGAATCCCGCGTGGTGCTCAAGCCCACGTCCGGGCGCGACAAAACCAACATCCGCAACGCCATCGACCAACTCACCGCCGGCGGCGCTACCGCCGGCGCGTCCGGTATCGAACTGGCCTACCAAATGGCCCGCGAAGGGTTTATCGACAACGGCATCAATCGCATCCTGCTGGCCACCGACGGTGACTTCAACGTGGGCATCAGCGACTTCGACAGCCTCAAGCAAATGGCCGTGGAGCAGCGTAAAAGCGGGGTTTCGCTGACCACCCTCGGCTTTGGTGTGGACAACTACAACGAACACCTGATGGAGCAGCTGGCCGACGCCGGCGACGGCAACTATGCCTACATCGACAACCTGCGCGAAGCCCGCAAGGTATTGGTAGACCAACTCAGCTCGACGCTGGCGGTGGTGGCGCGCGACGTGAAATTGCAGGTGGAATTCAACCCCGCGCAGGTCAGTGAATACCGCCTGCTCGGCTATGAAAACCGCGCCTTGAAGCGTGAGGATTTCAACAACGACAAGGTCGATGCCGGCGAAATCGGCGCCGGGCATACGGTGACGGCGCTGTATGAAATTGTTCCAAAGGGCGAGGAGGGCTGGTTGGAGCCTTTGCGCTACGCCAGCGCGCCTGCGGCTGAGGGTAAATCCACTGAATTGGCGATGGTACGCGTACGCTACAAGCCTGCTGCGGGCGGTGACAGCCGCTTGATCGAACGAGCCGTCGAGCCCACCACCGCCAAGCCCAGCGACGACCTGCGCTTCAGCGCCGCCGTGGCCGCGTTCGCCCAACAGCTCAAGGGCGATGGCCGTTACACTGGCAGCATGAGTTTGCAGGAAACCGCCAAACTGGCCCGCTCAGCCCGCGGCGACGACCCGTTCGGCCTGCGCAACGAATTCGTGCAACTGGTCGAACTGGCCCAAAGCCTTAAACCCTGACCTCGAACGCAACATTGTCCAATGTGGGAGGGCAAGCCCTAAAGCCAGTCAGTTAAGCGAACGGGGCTCACTGTAGGAGCGAGCTTGCTCGCGAAAAACGTCCAGGCGACGCGTTCATTCTGGATAAACGCGGTGGCTTTGAGTTCTTCGCGAGCAAGGGCTAGCCGCCCGCCTCGCTCCTACAAAAAGCCTTAACTGACTGGCATTAGGGCAAGCCCCTTCCCACCGTTAATCCTGATTCGGCTGACAAAAGGAGTTCACCCCACCCCATGGCCGTCCCAGATGACCCACCCAGCGACGAATCGCTGCTGGCCCGCTACCGAAGCGGTGACGCCAGCGCATTCGAAGCCCTGTACGCACGGCACCGCCAAGGCCTGTACCGTTTCCTCGTGTCCCTGTGCAACAAAGCGGAGCTTGCCGAGGAAATCTACCAGGACACCTGGCTCAGCCTGATCCGCAGCACCACCCAGCCACAGGGCCGAGCGAGTTTTCGTACGTGGTTGTTCCAGATCGCGCGCAACCGCCTGATCGACCACTGGCGCAAGCACGGCATTCACAACCCGCTGCACGACAGCTACGACGAGCAGCTGCACGCCCAGGCCGACGACAGCGCTGGCCCCGAGCAACACCTGAGCCTGAGCCGCGACCAGGCGCGCCTCGACGCCGCCGTGCAAAACCTGCCCGAAGACCAGCGCGAAGTCTTCCTGCTGCGCCTGCACGGCGAGCTCGAAGTCCCGCAAATCGCCACCCTCACCGGCGCCCCGCTGGAAACCGTGAAAAGCCGCCTGCGCTACGCCCTGCAAAAACTGCGGCGCCTGCTGGCCGAGGAGGTAACCGTATGACTGACACCCGACCCACCCCAGACGACGAACTGCTCCAGCACTACCGTCAATACACCACCGGCGAACCGCCCGCGTCCCTCGACGCCTTCATCCTCAACACCGCCCGCCGCGAAGCCCCGACACCGCAACCGAGCCTGTGGCAACGCTGGCTGCACGCCTGCCAACGCCCACGCTGGCAAATGGCATTCGCCACCGTCGCAGGTATAGCGCTGATGATCGGCGTGATCACCCGCTCCCCCGTGCCGCAGCCGGACGTCTCCCCCGCGACATTCTCCGCCCTGCGCCACGAAGAAGCCGCCCAGCCAGCGCCGCAAGCGCTTTCCGCACCTGCGCCAATGGCCCGAATGGCCGCGGCGCCCAGGCTTGAACGCGCACCGGCTCAGGCTGAAACCGCAGATGCACTGACGGCCCCGCCAGCGGTAAAGCTCAGCAAAGCCGCGCCGGTGGCATTGCCATCTTTGGAGCAGGAGCTGCAGGCCATCGTGAGGTTGCGTGAGGCGGGAGAGAGCAAGGCGGCTGATGAGAAGCTGCTGGCGCTGCATAAGCGCTTTCCGGAGGAGGATTTGCCGGGGAGGTTGGAGGCGTTGCGGAAGCGTTGAAGTGACAGCCACAAAAAAAGCCCCAGGTCTTTCGACCTGGGGCTTTTTTATTCATATCTGGTGCCCCGGCGTCGTTTGAACTGGGCAGTAATATGCCCGTATTTATTGGGTGTGTTTGGTGGTGCTTCGGTTAGGCATACATGTGGGCATACACGGCGCTTCCGTCTGGCCACCTTTTCGAGGTATCCACGTAGGGTAAAGCAACACAAAATGGTTGCTGATTTGTTGCCATCCGGCTTAGTGGTTACTTCTTCGTTCGACCTTCTGCCGCCAGTGAGGGAGCGCAAGGGCGATACTCCTGCATTTCCATCCAGGGTATCCAGTGCCCCTCGAATGTTCTGTGCCACTTCTTTAGATCCTCTTTGCTCAACCCAGTTTGACAGCTCCTCGATAGCTGCCCCCAGGGCCAGTTGGTTTTCATTCATGCGCTTGAGCAATGACGCAAGCCAAGGGGTGTCTTCCATGATGTTCTCCCGCCCTGTTATCAGGTAGTCAATCTACCTCTAGCCAGTAGCATTGCATATCAGCTGTCCTTACCACCTAGTGACCAGAAATCACGCCGACCATCTTGATTCCCTAGGTGCGAAGTTGCATGGACTTGCCCACCCATTTGCATTCGACTTGACCAATCGTTTGCATCGGATGCGACCAGCACACTGGGTGGCCTTGATCGGCAGAAAACGGCCATCTGTAGTCGTTGGCGAATGATTGCATTGGGGGGCGGTTCTTCAATACGGGCTTGGCATCCAGCGTCCCCCTTCCCTGCCGTCCATTTATATGGTCAAGCGGCGCCCTTATTCTCGTAGCTTCGTGGGGGGGGGGCTGACGAAGATGTCTACTTTTTAGGTACACCAGATATCACTGAACGTGTCGACTCTGTGTCACAGATTCTTTACCATCTTGGGCGATTCTGATCCGCTCTGTGACTACTCTGTCCCCTCAGTGCCGTGTACTGTCGCCCAGGAATGATTGAACGGAATTCATCGATACGACCAAAGAGGGAAGTAACGTGTCGGATAGCGAAAAAAAGATAAAAAACCAATTTGAGACTCTTAAGCGAATTGATACCTATATCGGTACAACAAATACTAAATGCACCATTATCATGTCGTATTGTGCGGCAGCTACTGCATTCATATTTACGCTGTTGGCAAAACTAAGTCCAGCTGGCGTAAGCGTCCAATTGATGGTCGCGATCGGTGTGTTTTCAGTCTTAAGCCTGGCTTTCGCTATATGGTGCATGGTATTAGCTACGCTTACCATCTTCCCCATGACATTTAGTAAGCCGGGATCTCCAAAGGGAACATCACTAATATTTTACGGTGACATTGCCTCTATTAGCAGCGGGGAGATTTATTCGCAGCAAGTTCAGAAAGCCAACGACGAGGAATTCCTAAAAGACCTCAATGGGCAGGTTTACACACTCGCATTAATTGCTTCGAATAAGTTTTCCCGTATAAAATTCGTAACTATAATTCTTATGGCCCACTTCGGATGTATGGCAGCTGTTTTGGTCGGCGCACTTATCTACTACCTATTTTAGCGATTTGGGCGGGGGTCACCCAATATAGACGCTATATTTTTGCTCTGGGATGGTAAGTAAACCATCCTCCAGCACAGATACGTACATGTGGTGTAATCCTACATAAGCTGTATTTTCCCATTGTCTCGCAAAGTACTCACCACTTTCACGCCGTCTTGCAGCTACTGGAGTTTGGTGGTTTCCCTTACCATCTATTGAGGCGGCTTGGGAACCGTTATTCTCGACTCTGAAAATGACTTTGATATCGTCTGAATTTGTGCGAGGTCGGACGAGGGCCTTGAATTCAATACCATGCGTTAACGGTACAGCGCGGGAACATTTGAAATAGTGGTCATCTGAGACGTCATCGCTACGGCGCTTCAACGTGCTGGAAATTTTAACTGGCTGATCCAAGTCCTCCTCAAATGGTAGAAGCCCACTATAGTTATTTTGAGAAAGCACATACTGCCGATAATTCATTGGCTTTTTGTTAGCGTCCGTGTAATTTGGTGTGACGTAGGGCTCTAATATTTTCTCACCTCCTTTGGTAGACCTACGAACTTCGATTACTTCGTCGTGTAACCCGAGAAGGTCTACCACAGACTGCCCGAGCATCACACGATTCCTTGGAGCGCTTTGTTGTAGTTTTGCTGCGACGTCAACGTGGAAGGACGTAGCTGTTACTTCAGAGACACCTGAGTAACCGTACATCCCCCAAAGTACGTGAGTGTGTGAGCCATAATCCACGCCTACTCTGATACCAACATCCTCCGCCAAGCCACGCTCTCTGAGCTGCGGGACTACCTCCTCACGGATGAATTGGACGAGGACAGCGCCGCAATTTATAGCGTCAATGGCGCTATTTCGCTCGTTACCGTTGCCTCTGAAGAATGCCAAAATGGCATCACCCATAATGCGATGCACATGGCCGTCAAAAGCCATTACACATTCGATTGCGCACTTGATTATCTGATTTTTGAAGTAAAAAACCAAATCTGGAGTATAAAAAACACCTAGCCGCGTGGAACCTTGGATATCCACAAACAGAGATGTTACAAAACCGTTCTCTTTTTCACCACTATCAACAAGATGATTGAAGTCTGGATGTCCGCCGATGACAGCTTTCTTTACTCCTGGCTTACCGTAAAGTTTTCTGAGATTGTTTTGAATATTATAATCATGCTTGTCTTGAAATGTTTCGATACCTGTAATTGACTCTGTGGAAATTGACTCATGCATCCCCCTCTGCACGCTTGCGCTATCCATTGCAGCAGATTTAATAATGGTCGGAGACATCTCAAAAGACCCAAAAATACTCTTCATCCGTGACACTGGCAGTACCTCTATCTCGTAAATAGCTAAACTTGAGAAAAAACTTACGCAGGGTGGCAAATTAATATCACATTCGTCAAGCCGCCACAAATTTCGAAAAAAGAATTTTTATCATAGGTTTGTTGTGAAAGGCCTGTACAAGGTTTTTGGCATCTTCCCCTGTGGTGGCAGGTGCTCGTTATAACCATGTGCACCCAGGGGCAGAATCAAGCTGACACATGGATCTCGGGGCTTGCCCCAAAGACATTTACGGAAGCTGCCGCCCATCACTCATAGCAATGCCCCCGAATCAGCGCTAGGCTAAATGGTAGGCTTTGCCTGCGGCGTTGCAGGAGGCTGCTCAATCGAGGCTATCATCATGATCAAAGATGGCGTTGGTAACATCGCGGCTGCATCAGTGAACTCCGCTTTGGACACAGTTCTAATATTGACAGCTGCTGCCAATCCACAGCCTCCGCGGTCGAGGCGTCGCGGATACTGACGATCGAATCCGTGCGAAATCTTCTGGAGCAGCAGCTTGGGAACAAAAGCGCATCCGTGATCACACACAAGCTAGCTACCTCAACTGTGGTATGCGTTCCCGCGCCATTGAGCTGCACACCGAAAGCAGTAAGCGCAGTAGGACTAGGTAGGCTGTAAAAATATGATCACTACAGTGAACCAAGATGATTGCTTAATCTATTTCGTCGTCGTGCATGGCATTGACATTGAGACCTACGAACGACTGGCCGTTCACTTCGAATGTCGTCGTGGCGGCATGCGAGTGACGGATGGAAGCCGGTATATCTCTATCCCAGTCACGATGGTTGCCTTAGGGGACACCCTTGCTTGGGTCAAAACCGAACTCGGTGGGCGCTACTGTGAGCTGTATTTAATAGTGTGCGTCGCAACCAAATTGTCTTGGAGCGAGGTTGTCATCAACTCTGAGATAGCTTTGCTCGCTGGTCAAGCTGGTGCGGCGATTAAGGTTGCTTTTAAGCGAGCGTGATTTCATCTCTGCAGTATCCACATTGGGTCGACTTCTGCCAATCAGGGCCACCCAGTGTGCTGGTCAAATCCGATGCGAACGACTTGCCAAGTCGAATGCAAATGAGTGGGCAAGTGCAATGCAAATGGTTGGTCAGGTTGAGTGCAATTACCCACCCCCTCCAAAACTGGTGTAACCGGTGTTACGAGTGCAACGCTCTTCACCAAACGCCCGGTTTCATTGGCTTTCATGCCTGTTACACAGTCGGGCGACATAGCGTACCTCCGATGTAACGCTGCCACTGCGTGTAACGCTAAGGTCAGCATCCGGGTTTTGTGAGCAGGCGCTTTGCGCTCAAGCCTACCAAGCGAATTTCGCGGGCTCCGCCTTTCGATGAGAGGAAATCGCGCTGGGGACCCTGAGAGTTTTAGCTTTACACGGGGCATGAAACCCGCGGGACCGCGTTAGCGGCAGCCGTGCCAGCTTACTGAAATTTCAATGTTGAAATTGAAAGGATCTTGAAGAAAAGGGGGTATCGTTACCGTATTGGTAATGGTGTACGCAGAGGAGCCAAACGGTAGGGCAAATGCACAGGTGAACTGGAGTTCACCTGTTCACTAAGCTGGGTAACTATCCGCTAACACGATCCTGCGGGTTTCCTACCCCGTATTCAAAGGAATGCCCCAGGGGGCCCCGTGTTTTCTCAAGCGGCCATGCATTTCGCTGGAGGATATAGCGTTTCCAGGGTGCAGGGGCTACCCCCCTCGGAGTAGTGTTACCGCTGTTAAAGGTGTAAAAACTCATAAGTACATGTATTTAAAGCGATTTTTAAGTGGTCAAGCGCTCATGCTTTGTTAATAAGGAGTGCTACTTCCATGGTAGGTGTAACGCGGAAAAAAGAGAAGACTGGCTCGACATCGCCCTTATTTAGTCGCTCGGTTCGTAGCCGGTACGATTTTGGTATTAGCCTCGGCGCACCCCGAACCCCACACTACTCACGTTGGCCTGAGCGCAGAATCCTTGAGCGAGCTTCATCAGACTGAAGCAGACTGCCGATGGGTGATCACCCCGAGTGAAATTTATCTGCATTTTCTGACATTGATTCTGTGATGATGTCGAGCAATGCTAGGATAAGCAGGTAGATGAGTGTTGACGGACGCTGCCAAAGCAGATATCACCGGGCCTCCAATGCACCTAATTTCCTGCTGAGTTACACAGGTAATTAATATTAACTTGCTAAGTGTATACATAAGATCTTTAATAACCACGGGTGGATAAAATGAGTTCGCGTTATGATAGGGATATTTATAGTGACTCGCCAATGCTAGAGGTTGCGGCTGTGCAGAAAACCAAGTTGTGTGAGGGAGATGTCGGTGCGCTACCCGATCATACACAAGGCTGCTCCTCCGATAAGTTAATTGTCCGTGGTAAGCAGGATGCTTCTTTAGTGTCTAAAATTTCTTTTGGGCAAAGTCTACTAGTTCCGGGACATGATCGGCGATCACGAATTTTGGATACGACTTTCGATCCGTGGCGAAAAATTTGCGCGCTGGAAATTACGTCAAAAGATGGTGATTCATTTATCGGCACAGGTTGGATCGCGGGCCCTCGACTAATTATTACTGCTGGTCACTGTGTTTTTAATAGCTCCTATGGTGGATGGATGGAGAGTATCGAGGTCATACCCGGTCGTGATGGTGATTCCGAACCATTTGGACGATATAGGTCTAAGCTTTTGTGTTCAATGGAAAGGTGGACCTCTGCCGGTGATGAAAATTACGATATTGGTGCGATAATACTCTCTGACGACTTAGATAGTCGCTTAGGGTCCTTCTCCTTTGGTTTCTATCCGGATCTCCAATTAAAAACGCAAATGGTGAATATTTCCGGATATCCTATCTGTGGTGTTGGTGAGGAGCAGATGCATCACTCCAATAGAATTTGCTCCGTTACTGATCATAAGATCTATTATGATGTTGATACAGAAGGTGGGCAGAGTGGTTCTCCTATTTGGATGTATCAAAAAGATTTAATTACTCCGGTGGTCATTGGGGTTCATAGCAATGGTGCTGGTACGAGACTGAATGCAAATTCGGGGGTTAGAATAACTCCGGTTTTGGTCGATAAGATCTCTGAGTGGCGTACGCGTCAGTAAAGGTGCGACGATGAAATCGAAAATGATTTGTGGGTGTGTTGTGGATGATATGGGACACCCTGTGAAGGGAGCTTTCGTGATGGTGGAGAGTTCAGATATTCCTGCGAAGGATATAGCGATTATTACGAATGAGCGGGGCGTTTTTAGACTAGAGTTACCTGGTGGGGACTGTTGTATTTCCGCAGTGACGAAGTCAGGAATGAAGGGTGTGAAGAAAATATCAAAATACGCATCCTCTAATGTTACGCCAACAATCTGCGTGCATAACTGATATGGCAAGAAGCGATCTTGTTGTGAAGCTTGCCCAGGCTGGTTTGGGTGGAGATAAAGCCTCAGTTAGACGTGTAGTCGAAGCTATAGTCTCTGAGGAGAGCTCTAGACAACACCATATTTATGCGCAGAAGCTTACTGATGTACTTCGGACCGCGAGGTGGGCCGATCCTGGGGAACCTGCGGGAAGAACTACTGCATTCTCATATGGAGGTGGAGGCGCTTCTTCGAAGGAATCAGCTCAAGATCTATACTCAGAGGTGATCTCGACTAGAGGTATTTCGAATTTATATCTGTCTCCCGAAGTTGGTTTGGTATGTGCGGAATTGATTGAAGAGCACCAGCGTGCGAATTTGTTACGCTCATTTGCCGTTGAGCCGCGTAGTAAGATTTTGTTAACCGGCCCTCCAGGTAACGGTAAAACTAGTTTGGCTGGTGCTTTGGCTTATGAGTTAGGCTTGCCTTTCTTTGTAATGCGCTATGAAAGAATCATTGGTAGTTATCTCGGTGAAACTGCTTCGCGACTTCAAGCCGCGTTTGATTTTTTTAAAACACGTCCGTGTGTAGTGTTCTTTGATGAGTTTGATGCTATTGGTAAAGAAAGATCCGATATGCATGACGCGGGTGAAATAAAAAGGATCGTTAGTACACTGCTTCTCCAAGTAGATGATCTACCTTCGTATAATGTATTCGTTGCAGCAACGAATCATCCTGAGTTGATTGATAGGGCTGCTTGGCGCCGATTTCAAATTCATGCCAATCTGGTTTCCCCAACACCTGACCAAATTCATAAATGCTTGGAAGAATTTGAAGTCTTGGTTGGTGAGCGTTTTGATGTGCTGATAGATGATTTTGTCGGTTTGCTAGCGGGTAAAAGTTTTTCCGATATCGAACAGGTTTTGCTTGATATTAGACGGAAGTTGATTCTTTCAGAGGGGCGGTTGAGTCTCAGGTCGATTGTCAAACAACGCCTGTCGCTGACTCAGCCTAGTATTTCGACTAAGGACAATCGTAAACATCATGGAAAAGCTCCCGCTGCTGATTCTAAATCCACCAAAGCAAGACGCTCGCCTGAAGGGCAGTCCGAAATTTTTTAGCATTACGACACCTAGCTCTAACCGCCAGGGCGCTAGATTGGGACCAAAATTTGATACTCTAAGGCGATATTCTGAAACCCCTATATCTAGTGGAACTATTTCGGATGGTACGGATGGTTTGCATCCTGAGAAAGCAATTGTATTTGAATTGGCCCAGTCCAAGCAGGAATTTAAGAGGGCCGCTGAGAAAATTGGATTAACTTGGGTTGACGAAGCGGACTTTTCTTATGAGAGTGATGAAGACTTTTATGATAAAAATAAACCTAACAAGCCTATGGAAGGGCGGCTATATTTAACCGTTCCAAACCAGCGAGCAATTGAGGAGTTACTGAGGCTTTGGACGCTTTATAGTTCTGGTAAAGGACTTCCTAGAGGGTATGGAGATTGGGATAAACTATTTTCTCATTTAATAGATATCCGTTCATGGGGAGCCCAAGATAGACTTACACCTGAGGCGGCGAAGTATATATCTGACTTGGATGGGGAAAGTGATGATGAAGTTAATTTTGAAGTAGAGCTGGTATTCTACGCCTCTGAAGATCGAGCCTTAGCGGCCGAGCAAGCTCTTCTAAAAAAACTTAAAATTGAGTCTGCCAAGCTACTGGATACGTCTTATATACCTGAAATAAGATACCATGCTCTTCTAATATCTATAACTCATGCGAGTGCACGGAAGCTTCTTGGTTTTGAGTCGGGAATTTTAAATTTTGAGGAGGTTGCATATTTACGACCTCAAGCAATGAGTATGTCATCGTCTGAGCCTGAAGATGCAGAGCAGATTGCTGAAACTTCTGAAGAACTGTCATTGCAATATCCTGTAGCAGCATTGTTTGATGGTGTCGTAGTTCAAAATCATGAGCTTTTGAAGGGGCGTCTTGTTATCGATGATGGCGAAGACCTAGAAAGAACATCGCCAGTCCATACCCGGCATCATGGAACCGCTATGGCATCACTAATCCTGCATGGTGATATTGCGAAAGAAGAGAGCGCCTTACCTCGAAAGCTATATGTTCAATATTTATTAGCAGCAACACAGGAGTCCTCGGTCGAGACCACTCCGACCTCTCGTTTGTTACTTGACGTCATTTACTCTGCGGTAGTGCGTTTAAAACAAGCCCCTAAAGAATTAGGGGGTGAAGTTTTTGTTGTTAATATTTCTTTAGGTGATGTGAATCGACCGTTTACAGGTCAGATGAGTGCTTGGGGTAGACTAATAGATTATCTTTCGTGGAAATATAATTTATTGTTTATTATTAGTGCGGGGAATATTGCGGATGGTCTATCTCTCACTACGATCAAACAGCCGGTGCAGCTTACTAGGTTGACGGATGACGAGAGGCACCTGCTTTTCGTTACAGCGGTTCAAGCTAAAATGGCTCACCGAACCATATTTTCACCAGCGGAAGCAATTAACGCCCTCACTGTGGGTGCTAGTCATTCTGACGGCTGCAAAGCGATTCCTAGTCCATATCTTATAGAGCCATTTTCGAGTGAGAAGTTCCCAAGTCTGATATCTGGCCTAGGACTAGGCTACAAGCAAGCGGTTAAGCCTGAGGTGCTTAACTGTGGCGGAAGAGCTTTATACTCCTACGCTGCAAACGCTGATGGACTTCTGCTTGTGCCTGGTAGAGCAGGTCGTTATTTTGGGCAGCAAGTCGCGGGTGTTTCAACTTCCATTGATGTAGTGCGTACAATTGGGACGAGTAACTCGGCCGCTCTGGCAACTAGAGCCGCCGTAATTATTCATGATGAATTAAAGAGCCAATTCTCCGCTAAAGAGTTTGCGCATCTTGGAGACTTTTTACCTTCAATTGTAAAAGGTCTAATTGTCCATTCCGCTAGTTGGGGGAGTGCCGGCGTATTCCTTGAAGGGGCCTTAGAACCGAGAAGTGGTAGGTTATGGAAGAATCGTCGTTCTAACATCACTCGTTTCCTAGGCTATGGCAAGATTGATCTCTCTCGAGTACTCGAATGTACTGAGCATCGAGTTACTATGCTTGGTGTAGGCACTTTACAAAGTGACGATGCAGAGTTGTTCAGTTTTCCCGTGCCGAAGTCATTGTCTGGCAGAAAGGATGAAAGAAAGCTGGTTGTGACTCTAGCGTGGCTGAGTCCTACTAAGCCCGCAGAGCAGTTTTATAAAGATGCTCTGTTAGATTTTGTTACTGAGGATACCAATGGCTCGCCAATTGGCGTTTATCGGGTGCCTGCGAATCAGCCTCCATCAGATACTTCTCGCCGCGGAACAGTTATTCATGAAATTTATCAAGGAGAAGATGCCGTTCCGATTGGTGATGATGATGTTTTACGTATTAGGGTTGAGTGTCGAACACAGAGCGCTGGAACATTGCCTTCCATACCTTACGCCTTGACTGTTACTTTTGAGGTGGATAGCACGATAAACGCAAATGTATATTCGGAGATTAGAGATAAAATCAAGTTATCTTCGCGCGTGAAAATCTAAACTTTTAGTTGTGTTGTTGTCGCGGGGCGTATTGCGCACGTTAGATTAGAGTAATAATTTCGTGTGGGCGATAATCAACTAATTGGCCGTACTTTTGCTCTGTTTTATGATGTCAAAGGTATAGGGGGAAAGGGCCGCAAGGCCCTTTTCTTTGCTGTGGTTTTAATTGTTGCATATCTGAATATGACTATTTAATAGTGTTGCGGCTTACAGGGTCATAGTTGCAGTCGCACTTTAACGTGCTTTCGCTGTAGCTTATTTTATTTTAATAAATTTTTGGTGAGCTCTTGGGGCGTTCTGATCTTTCCAGCCTTTATGTCGACAACTTTAATTAAGGCAGTCAAGTTTTCTTTACGTGATTTCAGGGTATCGCTCCAACTCGCACTGTTTCGGATTTTAGCGGTCATAATCTATATCCTGACGTGGTTTTAAACAGCCCACATACGTAGGCTGTCTCATGTCTCTTGGCGCTTTACAACGAAAGAACGTCTTGCAAGGTGTGCTTATGAGAGAGCTCCGACAATTCACGGCTGCCCCATGCGTCGAAGCCTTCACCTTCTTTTGGAAGCACCAATCTCCTCAGGCTGATTTGATCGCCACCCAGCATCTTTTCAACAGCCCACAGCTTGCCTCCTGCATCCATTAGCGCTTCCGCTTTTTCGTTCCACTGTTCTTCCAACACCGTCTGTGCCAGGAGCATGGCTGTCCGTTCGATGGCATTGTGTTCTTTTTGAGCCTCAACCATGTGCAGGTCGACGATGACCATTTCCTGTTCCAGCGCTACAACGATCAAGCGCTTGCGACGATTGTGCTCGGTTGCAGTCGTGAGGTTTTTCGCAGTCTTTTGCGCTTCAGCATTGGGGTTCTTTTCGCCCTCGGTGTCGCCCCACGCCACAGCTTGAGCATAGGCGGTAGCTGCATCTGTTTCGGCCTGTCGGGCTTTTGCCATGTCCTCAGCCGCTTGCTTCTGGATCTGCTCCAAACGGGTACTGAGGCTGCTCCGCTTTTCGTTGAGCTCCTGCTTGTCGGCTTTCCAGTTCGCCATCGATTCGGTGTAGCCCGCCATCAATGTCTCGTGATTAAGGAGCTCATGTCGGCTAATCTGATTAGTAACAACGGCGGCCTGATGCTTTCGAGAGTTGTAAGGGATTTTCAGGGTGTTGTACTGTTTGCGAGTTTCGTAAAGTCGATCAGCATCCAGCGTCTCCTCATTCTCTAGGGGTGCCTCCAGCGGAGCGATCTCGATATACATCTGTTCGACTTCACTCAGGTATTTTCCCTCTCGACTTTCAGTTTTTCGATCTCGCCCAGCAGCAGCTGTTTCTTGACGCAACACCCGGTCGCTTCACTGTTATCCGAAAAATCCTGTGCGAGCTCTGTAGCTTTACGGCTTTCCAGCTCAGCTCGGTTAATAGTTCACGTTGTTCTGTGGATGCTTGAAATTCGTTCATGTGTCATGTTCATTAAAATTTGGGTTTGGGTTTGGGTTTGGGTTTGGGTTTGCTGAGCGCCTGGCGAGGCCGGGATTGAGCCAGCGCTACCTCGATCGTCAGAGAGGCTTTCAGGCAGCCCGGTCGCTGCTCTCATCCGTACCTGGAATCGTCTTCAAGATGTAGCAGCGCTGCTGTCCCAGACCGGGTAACCGAACCAGGCTCGATGCCTTGCCGTCGCTGGCCGGTTGCAACACGCCTCGTTGCAGCAGCTCCTTGTTCACCGCGCTGATGTTCGTGCCCTTGAAGATCTCGGCCCTCCTCGCTTTAGGCAGTACGTAGTAGGTATTGGTGGTGTGTAGGGCATCACCCATGCCGTGTTCCAGGGTCTTGCGAAAACCCGGCCGGTCAATCGTGCGTGGGCCGTGCTCATCGATCTTGGCGGCTGCAGATTCCCAGCGGGTAAAGCGGCTTTCTCCAAAGCGCTCAATGACCTGCCTCAGTCGCGCCAAAATCGCATCGTCCTCGAAGTTACTGGCGCCGCCACGCTCGGCTAGCGACGCATGCAGACACACCCGTGCGGCGGTCTCGGCTGTGCCGTCCGGATTCGCTACTCGGGCCTTGAGCGCATCGGAGGGGGCGGCAGCGTCCTCAAAACCATTCAGCACATCGAACATGCCGAGGCCTTTGCTGGCACGGCGAGCATGCGTACCTCCATACCGGCTTTGAGCTCCTTGTTTGCATCTGCCATGTGCTGCGCCAACGTCTTCTCGCCGGTCGAGAGAAACAGCAAGCGCCACTCCTGCACCTGTCGGCCCGCTCGTCCTCGATCATTCGCCCGGGCCTAGCCGGTGCCGTTGCCGAGCATGTAGACCGTCTCGCCGATAATGCGCGGATCGCACATGCCTATTTCAGCCAGCACGAGGAGGCCGTCTGAGTGTGCAGCGGCGATGGACTCCAGAGCGTTATCTGTCGAGCGCCACGAACGCACCAGGCGCGGCCCGCCATAGACCGAGGCGGCGACCTGCAAGTGGGTGGTCTTGCCACCGGAGCTGTAGTCGTAAAGGTGGACGCCGCCCGACTCATGCCCGACTGGGTTCAGCTGGGGCCTTGCAAACGTCACAGAGATGACAATCGCTGAGGGGTGGTTGCCAACGCGTAGCGCGCCGGGTTCATGGCGGCCCTGGCGGGAAGTCATAGGGATAGACAGCGACGGAAAGCCAGAAACAAAAAAGCCCGCACAAGGCGGGCTTCTTTGAGGTGTTTCGTAAACTGTCTAAAACAGTCCGAAACCAGTATCTGGTGCACCCGGCGGGATTCGAACCCACGACCCCTGCCTTCGGAGGGCAGTACTCTATCCAGCTGAGCTACGGATGCTTGTGCGGGCGACATCATACCCATGTCGACCAGATGCGTCCATTCCGGCGTTTTGGCTGTCGCTGTCGGATCTTTCCGGTCAAAAAATGGCTAACTGCCAGCATTATTCACAACTCCCCGCGCTGTACGTCCCTTTGTTTGCTTTGCTCTTGTGGCTTTGAACCGCTTCCACGCCGCCATTCCCCCAGGTGAACGCATGCATTCCAAAGGAACCGTGATGCTCGATCTCCCGTTGAGACAGACCTTGCTTGCCCGCTCCGATTTGTTTCGAGGTATGCCGGAGCAGCTTTTGCGCTATGTCGCCACCCACATGGTGGAGCGCGTATTGGATGATCGCGAGTTGTTGTATTTCAAGGACGACACGCTGGAGTTCATTGCGTTGGTGGTGGAAGGCCGGATTTATTCGGTGGTGCATGGGCCGGACGGTCGAGAGCAGATCATCGGCAGTACGGGGGCGGGGCAGGTGGTGGGGGAGACGGCGTTGATCAAGGACCATGGTCGCGAGTCGTCGACCTTTGCCAGTGGCCCGACGCGTTTGTTGCAGTTGGGCAGCCGCCATTTTGCCGTGCTGTTCGAGGAGCCGGTGTTCCTGCGGCGTTTGCTGATGCTGATGATGGTGCGTTTGCTCCACGCCATCGAGTTGCTTGAGCTGGTGTGCCTGCATCGATTGGAGTCGCGTTTGGCGCGGTTTCTGTTGGCGAATATGAGCGATATCGACCTGGCGCTGGCCATGCCCAGTGTGTCGTTGCCCGCGAGCCAGGGGGTGTTGGCGTCGATGCTCAACACCAGCCGGCCCAAGCTCAATGTGCAGTTGCAACTGTGGCGCCGCACTGGCGTGATCAGCGGCAATCTGGAGCGCATGGTGATCAACGATCTGGAGCATTTGCGGCGCAAGGCGTTTGCTGTGAATTAATCGTTGCGGTGTTCCCCAGGTAACAGCGTACCCCTGTCGAGCCCTCCCACACTGGCCCTTCATCAAGGATGCACAGGAGTGCTGGCGATGGGGATGACAATTGGGTTCAAGGGCTGTAGCGGCGCCGATGATCACTTGTTCGAAGCGAGTTGGCGCGCCGTGCATGGCGAGCTCAGGCGCCGCGCCTTGCGGCGGGCCAAGGGCAATCAGGACCAGGGCCAGGAGTGGCTGTCGGCCACGGCGATCAAGGCTCTGTTGTTTTTTCGGCGCTCGCCGGAGCGTATTCGCGACCCCCAGGGGTTTCTGTTTCTGGTGCTCGATCATGTGTTTCTCGACAGCCTACGGCGTAGCAAGCGCGAGGGTCGGCTGTTCGATGATTCGGTGGATCTTGAGCACGATCACCTGGCCGCGCTTGCCGCGCCCTGCGCTTCGGTGCTGGAGCGGGTGGAATGCTATGAGCGTCTGGAACAGGTCAAGGCGCAGGTGGCGCGGTTGCCGATGTTGCAGCAGCGCTTGTTCGAAATGCGCTTTGTCGACGACCTGCCGTATCCGCAGATTGCCGCCGAGTTGCAGGTGAAGCTGCCGCTGGTGCGCAAGCGCGTGCAGCTGCTGCGCAGTGCCTTGCGCTGAGTGTGATTCACAGACCCTGGCGCGGAGCGTTCTAGTTGTATGAGCGCGTCCCGCCGCCACTATTCACGCCCAACCCTGGGTGAATGCCATCAAGGAGAGATGTATGACAGAGGTCAACAGTCAGATCACCGACGCGGTCACCCAAACCAACGTGAAGGTGGTGGCGGAAGCGCCGGCCCAGGCCATTGCGTCGCTGTACCAGGTGGCCAGCAGCGCGGCGGGCCTGTCGTTGCAGAACGCGGTCAACAGCCAGCAGGCGATGAACCAGATTTCCAATGCGGTGATCTCCAAGGCCGTGGCGCTGATCATGCAGATTGGCGAGAAGGGCTGAGGCCTGGGGAGAGCGATCATGTCGTGGTTCAGCAAAAAGAAGCCTGCCGCCCCTCAAGCAACGCCCGCCGCCGACCCGCCTGCACCGGCGCCTACTGCCCCGGCCTCGCGCTCGGTCATGGCGCGCATGAACGAGCATTTGCTCAATCAGGTGAGCGCGCCGTCATCCGACAGCACGGCGGCCCTCAACAGCCAGATCGTGCAGGCGGTGCAGTTCACCAACTCGCAGAACTTCGCCTATGCCCCGGCGCAGATCGCGGTGCCGGCCGACATGATGATCAGCCAGGCGGCCGGGTTGGTGGCGCAGGCGGCAGCGGGGTACTTCGACGGAGTCAGCAAGATTGCGCTGGCGGCCCAGGCCGTGCTGCTCCAGCAAATGACCGAGAACATCGTCAAAAACAACCTGCCGGGCGCCGCCGAAGACGCCTTGGGCGCCCTGGCCACCGACCTGCTGGTGGGCGCCGCTGCCGCTGTGGCCGCCGCTGCCGGGGCGATGGAAGCCGAGGCGGCCAGCGTGGCCATCGACAAGATCGACCAGAGCATCGCCAAGTACGCGAGCACCCTGGCCAACCGGGCCGCGCCAGCGGCCTGAACCGAGCACAGCGTTCCAGCGTTCTGCTGGAACGGTGCAACAGCAACTTGAAAGCAACTTTTCTTGAATGAGGAGCGACATCATGCAGCCTGGAGATATTATTTTTTCGGTAAAACAAGATGACGACAGCGCAACGCGGGCGTTCATCAAAGCCGGCCAACTGGTCAAGGCCAAGGTGTTCTCGCAGGACACGACCTACCTGAACGTGGTGCATCCGGCCATTGCGGTAAGCGACACGCTGGTGATCGAAAGTGTCGGCAGTGGCCTGGCCCTGACCGACCTGACCCTGGAAAAACCGCCACGCTCGGCGATGGTGTTTTCCTGTGCCGACATCGAGCTGGGCGAGGCGGCGACAGTGGCTGCCAAGCAGTTCTACTTCGACAAGATCGGCGGTGACATCCGTGGCCGCTACAGCGTGTGGAGCGCGATGATCTCGGCCTTCCGGCGCTGGACCTCCGACACCAGCCTGGTGACGCGGATCAATGAGTCCATCGACATCGGCAGCGGTTCCTTCTGTTCGCAGTTCGCGGCCAACTGCTATGAAGTGGGGAACCTCTACAACCAGGCCAACCTGCTGCCGCCACCGCCTGCCATTTTCCCTCATCAGCCCAGCGCCATCACGCCTGCGGAGTTGGCGACCTTCTGTGATTCCTCGCCTTGTTTCTATTTCTCGGGCTTCTGGCAGGACAACGTTGAGGTGCGGCTTTAGCGGCGCTGTTGCCGTTAAGCCATCGCCGCAGGAGATTGAAATGCAGCCACCGGTGCTGTCCGCCGTTGATCGCCAGCGACTGGAGTCGATGCTGCGCAACCCGCAGATCTTCGCCGGAACGCCCCAAGCCATCGTCGACGAAACCCTCAAGCGCGCCAGCCAGGTGCTTGAGCAATCGAAGGCCAACGAGCACGCGCTCAAGACCGCCGCCGAGCAGCGTGACGCGGCGCTACGCCAAGTGTTGGACGGCGCGGCTCCGGACCGGGACGCTCAACGCAAGGAAGTGCAGGCATTGGTCCAGGGCTTGATCACGCAGATCGAAGCCGCGTTGAAACCCGCTGCAAAACCCTGAGCACCAGCGCTTCACAGCCACTGTTTTGTAACGTTCATTCATGAACACGGAATGCACCGTGTACTAAATAAGGAAATTGATCATGGCATTTGTCAGCGAACAAATTACCGACGCAGTCACCCAGACCAACGTCAAAGTGGTGGCCGAATCGCCAGCGATGGCGATGAGCACCATCTACCAGTCGATGGCGCAGGCCACCGCGATTCTGTTCCAGAACGCGGTATCGGCCCAGCAGCAGCAAAACACCCTGGCCCAGGCGGCCACCAACCAGGGCGTGATGCAGATTTACAGCGTCGACACCACCGCCGGCGCCGCCGCTACCGAGAAAGTCGCCCAGGGCGGCGTGTCGGATAACCTCACCAGCCTGTTGACCGTGCTCAAGTCGTTCCAGTCTTAAGCACCGCGCCATAACGGATGTTGTTCTTTCGAAAACCAGGAGTTTCAACCATGAGCACAGTCAGCCCGCAAATCACCGACGCCGTCACCCAGACCAACGTGAAGGTCGTTGCCGAATCGCCCGCGATGGCCATGAGCACGATCTACCAATCCATGGGCCAGGCCACGGCGATCCTGTTCCAGAACTCGGTCTCGGCCCAGCAACAGCAAAACACCCTGGCCCAGGCCGCCACCAACCAGGGGGTGATGCAGATCTACAGCGTCGACACCACCGCTGGCGCCGCCGCCACCGAAAAAGTCGCCCAGGGCGGTGTGGCCGACAACCTGACCAGCCTGTTGACCATCCTCAAATCGTTCCAGTCCTAAGCCGCAAGGCCCAGACACCCCCGGTGGCCGCAAGGCGCCGGGGGTGTTGTCGTTTGATCCGAAAATTAGGCCAAATGCGTCGTTTACGTTCTTTTTTTCGAACAGACTATTGCCCCTTCCCCCCATTGATCCTAGGATTCGTTTGAGATTTCAAACGCTCTGTCTCCCGCGCGCTTTCGCCTATCCTGGCGTGCTGGACTGATTTCCCTGACGGCAGCCCCTGGCTGATGCGGTGTAGGAGCGAGCTTGCTCGCGAAAATCGTTAACGATGACGTCGCGTTTCTGGTTTTACGCGGCGCCTTTGAATTTTTCGCGAGCAAGCTCGCTCCTACAACGACATTGCCCACAAGGCGCCTTTCAACAACTCTAATTCGCTCCGCGTGCGCGCGGTGCTGTTAAGGAAAGCCGACATGCAGCTTAAAGACACCCAGTTGTTCCGCCAGCAAGCCTTTATCGATGGCGCTTGGGTCGATGCGGACAATGGTCAGACCATCAAGGTCAACAACCCGGCCACGGGCGAAATTCTCGGCACCGTGCCAAAGATGGGCGCCGCGGAAACCCGCCGCGCCATCGAAGCCGCCGACAAGGCCCTGCCGGCCTGGCGTGCCCTCACCGCCAAGGAGCGCGCCAACAAGCTGCGCCGCTGGTTCGAACTGCTGATCGAAAACCAGGACGACCTCGGCCGCCTGATGACCCTCGAACAAGGCAAGCCGCTGGCCGAAGCCAAGGGTGAAATCGTCTACGCCGCCTCCTTTATCGAGTGGTTCGCCGAAGAAGCCAAGCGCATCTACGGCGACGTGATCCCCGGCCACCAGCCCGACAAGCGCCTGATCGTGATCAAGCAGCCAATCGGCGTGACCGCGGCCATCACACCCTGGAACTTCCCTGCGGCGATGATCACCCGCAAAGCCGGCCCGGCCCTGGCCGCCGGTTGCACCATGGTAATCAAGCCCGCTTCGCAAACGCCGTTCTCGGCCCTAGCCCTGGTGGAGCTGGCACACCGCGCTGGTATTCCTAAAGGCGTGCTGAGCGTGGTCACCGGCAGCGCCGGCGACATCGGCGGCGAGCTGACCAGCAACCCGACTGTGCGTAAATTGTCCTTCACCGGTTCCACCGAAATCGGTCGCCAACTGATGGCCGAATGCGCCAAGGACATCAAGAAAGTCTCCCTGGAGCTGGGCGGCAACGCACCGTTCATCGTGTTCGACGACGCCGACCTGGATAAGGCCGTCGAAGGCGCGATCATCTCCAAGTACCGCAACAACGGCCAGACCTGCGTGTGCGCCAACCGCCTGTACATCCAGGACTCGGTGTACGACGCGTTTGCCGAAAAACTCAAAGTGGCCGTGGCCAAGCTCAAGATCGGCAACGGTCTGGAAGAGGGCACCACCACGGGCCCGCTGATCGATGAAAAAGCGGTGGCCAAGGTGCAGGAACACATCGCCGACGCCCTGAGCAAAGGCGCCAAGTTGCTGGCCGGTGGCAAGGTGATGGAAGGCAACTTCTTCGAGCCGACCATCCTCACCGACGTGCCGAAAAACGCCGCCGTGGCCAAGGAAGAAACCTTCGGCCCACTGGCGCCGCTGTTCCGCTTCAAAGATGAAGCCGAAGTGATCGCGATGGCCAACGACACCGAATTCGGCCTGGCGTCGTACTTCTATGCGCGCGACCTTGGGCGTGTGTTCCGTGTGGCCGAAGCGCTGGAATACGGCATGGTCGGCGTCAACACCGGGTTGATCTCCAACGAAGTGGCGCCGTTCGGCGGCATCAAGGCGTCGGGCCTGGGCCGTGAAGGGTCCAAGTACGGGATCGAGGACTACCTGGAAATCAAATACCTCTGCCTGGGCATCTGACCGGCAGGCGATTGCAGCAAACGCAGAGGGCACGAGAGCGCTGTCCCTTTGCGTGTTTCACACCGTAATTCGTAGTGGCCGGGAAAGCTGTGGCAGTCGATCATCGCATGCTGCCGTAGTTGCCTCCCCGCCACGTATTCCTTGAACAACGCCACCCGATGAGTGGCGAATGAGGACTTTATGAGCAAGACCAACGCATCCCTGATGAAACGCCGCGAAGCCGCTGTACCGCGCGGTGTTGGCCAGATTCACCCGATCTTCGCCGAATCCGCGAAGAACGCCACCGTGACCGACGTTGAAGGTCGCGAGTTCATCGACTTCGCCGGCGGTATCGCCGTGCTGAACACCGGCCACGTACACCCGAAAATCATCGCGGCCGTGACCGAGCAGTTGAACAAGCTGACGCACACCTGCTTCCAGGTACTGGCCTACGAGCCCTACGTGGAAGTCTGCGAAAAAGTCGCGGCCAAGGTGCCCGGTGATTTCGCCAAGAAAACCCTGCTGGTCACCACCGGCTCCGAAGCGGTGGAAAACGCCGTGAAGATCGCCCGTGCCGCCACGGGCCGTGCTGGTGTGATCGCCTTCACCGGCGCCTACCATGGTCGCACCATGATGACGCTGGGCCTGACCGGCAAAGTCGTGCCTTACTCGGCCGGCATGGGCCTGATGCCAGGCGGCGTGTTCCGCGCGCTGTACCCGAATGAACTGCACGGTGTGAGCGACGACGACGCCATCGCCAGCATCGAACGCATCTTCAAGAACGACGCCGAGCCGCGTGATATCGCTGCGATCATCATCGAACCGGTGCAGGGTGAAGGCGGTTTCTACGTCGCGCCTAAAGCCTTTATGAAGCGCCTGCGCGAACTGTGCGACAAGCACGGCATCCTGCTGATCGCCGACGAAGTGCAAACCGGTGCCGGCCGTACCGGGACCTTCTTCGCCATGGAGCAGATGGGCGTTGCCGCCGACCTGACCACCTTCGCCAAATCCATCGCTGGCGGCTTCCCGCTGGCCGGTGTGTGCGGCAAGGCCGAATACATGGACGCCATCGCCCCAGGCGGCCTGGGCGGCACCTATGCCGGCAGCCCGATTGCCTGCGCGGCTGCATTGGCGGTAATGGAAGTGTTCGAAGAAGAGCACCTGCTGGACCGCTGCAAGGCCGTCGGCGAGCGCCTGGTGACCGGCCTCAAGGCCATCCAGGCCAAATACCCGGTAATCGGCGAAGTGCGCGCCCTGGGCGCGATGATTGCCTTGGAGCTGTTCGAGGATGGCGACAGCCACAAGCCGAACGCTGCCGCTGTTGCAGCCGTGGTAGCCAAGGCGCGTGACAAGGGCCTGATCCTGCTGTCGTGCGGTACCTACGGCAACGTGTTGCGCGTACTGGTGCCGTTGACCTCGCCGGACGAGCAGTTGGACAAGGGCCTGGCGATCATCGAAGAGTGCTTCTCAGAGCTTTAATCCCAGGGTTGTGTCGATAAAAAACCCCGCCTCGGCGGGGTTTTTTGTGCCGGGTGAATCACCTTCAGGCGTTGGTTGGCTTAATCAACGATCACAACACCGATCAACGGCACGATCAATACCGTACTGATCGCCATAGACAATACGTTGCCGATGTAGGGGTGCAGGTAGCCCGGCAGGCGCCCGGCAATCGCGCAGGCCAGCGGCGGGGCGATCAACGCCCCCAATAACGCGCTGGTTACAATCACTGCTGCGTTGCCGCCATAGGTCAACACGGCAGCGGGCACTACCGATACCAGAGGCACATAGGTTGGGTACCAACCCCGCTCACGCCATTGTCGACGCCACACAATAATGCCGATGAGTGAGGTCAGCGCTTGACCGGCAATCAGGTGTGGCAACCATCCAGATCCATAAGCGGGGCTCAGCGGATTCATTGCGTAGGCCAGCAACACTCCAGCGAGCAAACCCAGGCTTGCCCACTCATTGCCAAAGAACGGTGCTTCGGAAAAGTCCGCCAGCACCCGACGTAACGTCCAGCGTATACCGTAATCGGGTATTTTCTGGGCGGCGGCGGGTGCTGTGCTGGCCTGGGTTTCAGCTGCCCGGCTGACCAGCACCGGCAGTGCACGGCATAGTAAAAACGCCACCACACTGCCTAAAGCCATGCCCAATACGTTGCCAATCACCACCGGCAAACCCAGCGGAATGCACAGGTAGTTCACCAGCAACAGGCAGCTCGGCGTCACCAGAAGCGCGCCGAGCAAGGCGCCATTGAGCGTGACCTTCCACCCCCCGCCAAACAGCAGCACCATGGCTGCCGGCAGCGAAACAAAGGCGGCAAAGGTGGGTTGCCAGGAGCCCGCCGTCAAGGTCCAGCCCCA
Organism: Pseudomonas sp. W4I3; assembly: GCF_030816195.1. GTDB lineage: Bacteria > Pseudomonadota > Gammaproteobacteria > Pseudomonadales > Pseudomonadaceae > Aquipseudomonas. Next base: position 892,302 of record NZ_JAUSXS010000001.1, read on the forward strand.
GAGCGCATTGCTCAGCAGCAGGCCCAGCAACGAACTGGTCACCAGCCAGGGCCACAGCCCCGTGCCGTAGGCAATGCTGAAGCCTTGCCAGGCTTGAGCATGACGACTGGTCCAGTAACCGAAAGCGCCACCGAGCAGCAGGCCGAGTGACGCGAACTCGTGTTTGTAGAAGGCCACCTCACTGATATCGCCGACCACCCAGCGCAACCACGCGGTCGGCGTGGGCAGGCTGGCCATCATGTCGTTGTAGCTTGGCCAGAGCTGCGGCGCCGAGGTGGAGTAAGCCACTGACAACCCTGTGAGCGACACTACCAGGGTGAGCGAGGCCAGGATCAGGATGACAAGGTGGCGAACGGATGAGTCTGATGATGCTTTTTTTGTTGGTATGAAACCCATGATCGCACCTCCATCAGCGTGGCAGGCACGGGTGAAGGCGGTAGCCGAGCATCGCGTCATACAGGTCGCCCCGACGATCTCGTTGCAGGTCGTTGAGGCTGTTCCAGATCGGTGCGCTGCGGGCGCTAGACAGGTCGATGTCGGCGTAAATAATCGCTTGCTCGTTGGGTGAGGCGACCTTGCCGATAGGCCAGCCGTTGGTGCCAGCAATCAACGAACAGCCAAGGTAGCGCGCGTCCTGTTCCTCGCCGATGCGGTTGGCCGCAGCAATGAACACGTTGTTGACGTGGGCGGCAGTCATGGTCAAGTACGAGGCCATGCATTTGCCTGCCTCGTCGAACAGTGGCGGTGGGGTCCACACCCAGTTATTCAGGCTGCAAATGATATCGGCGCCTTGCTGGGTCAGGATGCGTGGGACTTCGGGGAACCAGATGTCCCAGCAGATCAGTAAGCCTATGCGGCCTATGGGCGTGTCAAACACGGGGAAACCAAGGTTGCCGGGGCTGAACCAGAGCTTTTCCTTGTTCCACAGGTGAGCCTTGCGGTATTTGCCAATCAGGCCCTCGGGGCCCAGCAGTACTGCGGTGTCGAACAGTTGCATGCCGTCGCGTTCAGCCAAGCCTGCCACGAGATACACCTGGTGGAGCTGGGCGAAATCCATCCAGGCCCGCAGGCTGGGACCGTCTGGAACGGGCTCGGCATGGAGATAGGCATCCTCGCGACTGTTGAATAGATAACCGGTATTGGCCAATTCCGGCAGCACAATCAGATTGGCGCCATTGTTCACCGCTTGCAGGGCAAGGCTAAGACTGGTTTCCAGATTGGAGGTGCGATTGTGGGTGCCGACTTGCGGATCAAATTGCACAACGGCGACGCGTACTGGGCTCGTGAACTCGTTCATGGTGCAGACCTCTTTTTATTGTTATGAACCCACCGGGACGGGTGGGTGTTTAATAGGAGGTCTTTTTTGTTTATACGTCAGTAGGCTGTTTCAGCTTAAGTCGTAGGCAGCTGCTGTAACGATGGCTGGCCTTGGTAGCGTGGGTACTCATCCAGGGTAAACCCCCCGTTGAACGTGGCTTGGGTGGTATTGCAGAGATTGATCACCGCGTCGATGGCGCCGCGCAGGCAAGGCTCGGTCCACCCTGCATCCACCGAAAACGATTCGCCGGCCAGGTACAGACCGGAAACATGGGCATAGTCGCGGTTGTACTGCATCAAACTGACGGCATCGTAGTAAGTCCCGGCGCGATAGAGCTTGGCGCACCCTAGCGCGCTCTTGTCGGTCATCCAGCGTTGGACGATGGCGTTTTTTGTATCGATGTAGGGCGATATCGGCGTTTTGATATTGGCGCTGCGTAACAGGATGCGGTCCAGTTCCATGACGCACTTGTTGATCAGCGTTTGGTCGTCAAAAGAGGCCAGTTTGGTCGCGTCATCCTCCCAGGTGTAACTGAGCAAAATGCAGTCGTAGGGATAGGCGTCGTGGTAGCGATACGTGTACACATCATGAATAAAACTGTTGAAGATCGTTCCCACGCGGAGCGTGAGAACGATCAGTTCAGCACTAACCCGCGATTACGCGGTTTTTGCCCTGGCGCTTTGCCTCATACATCGCCGCATCGGCGCGGCCGAACAGGCTGTCGAGCGTCGAGTCGTCTTCGCGCAGGCTGGCCAGGCCCTGGCTGACGGTCACGGTAAATGCGTGGCCTTCGACGCTGAAGCTCAGCCTTTGGATTTCCTTGCCCAGCCGCTCGGCCACCTGCAGGGCCATCTCCGGGGCGCAGCCGGGTAGCACGGCGGCAAATTCTTCGCCGCCGATGCGCCCGAACAGGTCGCCACGGCGCAACACGCCTCTGCCGCTCTCGGCGATGCGGCGCAATACCTGGTCGCCTTCCAGGTGGCCATACGTGTCATTGATGTCTTTGAAGTCATCGATGTCCAGCAACAAAAACGCCAACGGCGTGCCCTGCACACAGGCGCTGTCAAAGGCCTGGTTGGCAAGCTCGAAGAAGTGCCGGCGGTTGCTGCTCTGGGTCAGCACATCGGTGGTGGCCAGGCGATGCAGTTCCAGCTCCAGGTGCTTCTTTTCGGTGATGTCCTCCGCCATGCCCACGACGATCATCGGCTTGCCCGGCTCGGCATGCTGATTGATATAGCATTTGTCGCTGAGCCAGCGAATTTGCCCGTCGGCCGTGACGATGCGGTACTCGCGGTCTTCCACGGCGCCCTGTTCCAGCACGCGGGCCAGGCTGTGTTCGGCGTAGTCGAGGTCTTCAGGGTGAATGCTGTTGCGCCATTCCCGATGATCGGCCAACAGCAAACCGGCGCTGCGGCCGAATATGCGCTCGTAGGCCGGGCTGACGTACAGCACACGGCGCGTTTCCCAATCGATGGCCCACAGCACGGCATTCACGCTCACCAGCAGCGAGCTGAGCAGCTGCTCACGCTCACTCAGCCGCTCGACCTCGCCCTGGGCATGCATGAGCGCCAACAGCGTCGACGCCGCGGCTGGGCGCGGTGGCTGGTCAGTGGACACATCGGGCAGGCAAGGCTTTTCGTGAACCATCGGAACAACTCTCTCTGGGCGCGCCGCAGGATGCAACAGCGGTCACTACAAGGGGTCACCATGATGGCGAAGTGTTCTTTGAGAGAGGGGAATTGCGGTGAAGTTCCGTGATCGGGGTCGATTGGCGGCGCCCGGAAAATGACGTCAGAAAGCCAGTGTGCGGGAGGGCGAGCCCTCCCGCGGTAGCATCAGACCGCTGCGGGGCGCAGTGAATAGGTCTTCAGTTGGTGCGCAAAATCGCGCAGGGATTGGATACCGCTGGCCTCGGCTTCGTGTACCCATTCCTTGATCGCCGCCAGCATGTCGTGGCCGTTGGAGCTGGTCTTGAGCCAGATCTGCTGCAGCGCCAGGCGCTTCTCGTAGATCACGCTCAGCGCTTGGCTGTGTTCCAGCATGCTCTGGATGCGCACATGGTGGCGATCGTTCAGCAGGCTGGTTTCCCGCGACAGCAGGCGCTTGGCGCGGTGGAACTGGTGGCGCACCGAATGATCGACCTTCTCCAGCTCCTGCTTGACCAGCGGGCCGATCACCAATTTGCGGTACTGGGCCATGATCTGGAAGCGGTTGTTGAGGATCGCCATGGCGGTGTCCATGTCCAGGTGACCCTTGCCTTCAACGCGGTGGGCGATGGGCGCAACGCGCTGCACCTTGGCCAGGCGCAGGAAGCTGAACACCTTGATCCAGGCCCAGCCCAGGTCGAATTCCCACTTCTTCACCGACAGCTTGGCCGAGTTGGGGTAGGTGTGGTGGTTGTTGTGCAGCTCTTCACCACCCACGATGATGCCCCAGGGCACCAGGTTGGTCGCCGCGTCGCGGCATTCGAAGTTGCGATAGCCCACGGCATGGCCCAGGCCGTTGATCACGCCGGCGGCCCAGAACGGAATCCACATCATCTGGATCGCCCAGATAGTGATGCCGATGGTGCCGAACAGCAGCACGTCGATCACGCCCATGATCGCCACGCCCAGCAGCGGGTAGGGCGTGTAGAGGTTGCGTTCGATCCAGTCGTCCGGGCAGTTCTTGCCGTAGATGCGCAGGGTCTCGGGGTTTTCCGCCTCGGCGCGGTACAGCTCGGCGCCTTTGCGCAGCACGGTGGACAGGCCCTTGATCACCGGGCTGTGCGGGTCATCGACGGTTTCGCATTTGGCATGGTGCTTACGGTGGATGGCGGTCCACTCGCGGGTGTTCTGCGCCGTGGTCAACCACAGCCAGAAGCGGAAGAAGTGTTTCAGGCCGGCATTGAGCTCGAGCGAGCGATGGGCTGAATAACGGTGCAGATAGACCGTGACCCCGATAATGGTCACGTGGGTCATCAACAGCGTGACTGCCACCAGTTGCCAGGCTGACAGGTCAAGAAAACCGTTGTACCACATAGGCTGTATGGCCCTCAGATAAAGTAAAGAACAGCTCACGCATTATCACTAAGCCTACAGAGAAAACCAGCCGCCCTTTCAGATAGGAGTGACTGGATGTTTCTTATTCTATAATCCTCAGCCTTCGTAGGGCGATTCTGTTTTTTGGTAAGGATTACTGAGCATATGCTGTTTTCATACCGTGGAGCCCTACGTGCGGGGCTGGTATACCTGCTGATTTCCATTCTGTGGCTCCAGCTTAGCCGCCAACTATTAATCAACTTTATCGATGAACCCCAGGCGTTGGCGCATTGGCTGCAGCTGCGCGGCTATGTTTGGGCAGGCCTGAGCGCGCTGGCGATTTACCTGATGGGCGTGCGTTTTGCCCGCGCCCACCGGCTGCAACAACCCCTAAAGGAAAACCGTGAACGCTTGCAACAGGCCGCCGCGGTCTTTGATTGCACCCGCGAAGGCGTGCTGGTGACCGACGCCCGGGGCCTGATCGTGCACGTCAACCGCGCGTTCATCGAGATCACCGGTTACCGGCGCGAAGACGTCATGGGCCAGCCGCCCAGCCTGTTCAAGTCCGGGCGCCATTCGTCGAATTTTTATCAACAGATGTTCCAAACCCTCGAACACAGCGGCGAATGGAGCGGCGAAATCTGGAATCGGCGCAAAAGCGGCGAAATCTACCCACAGTGGCAAACCATCCGCGTCATTCGTGATGACCAGGACCATATCAGCCACTATGTGGCGGTGTTCTCGGACATCAGCGCCATCAAGGATTCCGAACACGAGCTGGCGCACCTGGCCCATCACGACCCGCTGACCGACCTGCCCAACCGCCTGCTGTTCACCGACCGTGCCGAGCAGGCGCTGGCCTCGGCGCAGGTGCACAAACGTGGCTGTGCGCTGCTGCTGATGGACCTGGACCACTTCAAGATCATCAATGACAGCCTGGGCCACAACGTCGGTGATCAACTGCTCAAGCTGGTGGCCGAGCGTCTCAAGGGGCTGTTCGGGCCAGGGGTGACCCTGGCCCGCCTGGGCGGCGATGAGTTCGCCGTATTGGCGGAAAGTTGTCCACAGGTGATGCAGGCCGCAGCCCTGGCGCAGCGCATGCTCGATGCCATGAAGGACGCGTTCATTTTTGACGGCAACCAGCTATTCATCAGTGCCAGCATCGGCATCAGCCTGTTCCCCAGCGATGCGCTGAGTGCCGAACAATTGTTGCGCAACGCTGATTCTGCCTTGTTCAAGGCCAAGAGTGCGGGGCGTGAAGGCTACGCTTTGTACACCGAGGAACTGACGGCGCACGCGCAGAACCGGGTGGAAATCGCCAACGAATTGCGCCGCGCCCTCGACCAACAGGAACTGCGCGTCTATTACCAGCCGGTGCACGACCTGCAGGACAGCCGCCTGGTGGGCGTCGAGGCGCTGGTGCGCTGGCAGCACCCGGAACGCGGCCTGGTGCCGCCGGGTGAATTTATCCCCATCGCCGAGCGCACCGGCTTGATCGCCGACATCGATGCCTGGGTGATGGACCAGGCCTGCCGCCAGATGTGCCAATGGTTGGCGGACGGCGTGCCGTTGGAATTTATCGCGATCAACGTCTCCAGCCGTCTGTTTGCCCGGCGTGAACTCTATGAACAAGTCGGGCAGGTGCTCCACGACACAGGCCTGGACCCGGCGTTCCTTGAGCTGGAAGTCACCGAAAGCGCAGTGATGGACGACCCGGAAGTGGCCCTCGAACAATTGCACCGCCTGCGCGAGCTGGGCCTGCGCCTGGCCATCGACGACTTCGGCACCGGCTATTCCTCACTGTTGCGCCTCAAGCGCCTGCCGGTGCAGAAACTCAAGATCGACCAAGGCTTCGTCGCCGGCTTGCCGTGGGATGAAGATGACGCCGCCATCGTGCGCGTGGTCATCGCCCTGGCCAAAAGCATGGGCATGCAGGTGCACGCCGAAGGCATCGAGCAGGTGGAGCAGGCGCGCTTCCTGCTGGACCAGGAGTGCGACATGGGCCAGGGGTATTGGTTTGGCAAGCCGATGCCGGCTGACGCTATCGACTGGAGCCGAGCACCCCCCATCCAAATTTGAAATGCATTCAACTGTGGGAGGGGGCTTGCTCCCGATAGCGGTGCATCAGGTTAGAAAATCTTTGCCTGACCCACAGCTATCGGGAGCAAGCCCCCTCCCACCTTTGGATTGCATCACGCCTCAATTTCAGTGGTTGAACGTAAAACCCACGCGCAACCCCACGTCCCGTCAGAAAATTCTTTCTGGTTATATAAACATTCTTAAATAGTATTTTTAAGAATATCCGCGCTTATCTACTATCGCCCTCACGCCGCAAGCAGTGCCGCCACTGCCAGGCACTATTCATTTCAGGAGCGAGACCATGAGCGCATCTCTACGTAGCGTCGACGGCCAGGACGAAGCAGCCATTTTGCGTGAGATCCAGAGCGCCTTGCGCGATCTGCGGTTTGGCGCGGTGGAAATCACTGTGCACAACGCTCAAGTGGTACAGATCGAACGCAAGGAAAAATTCCGTCTGCAGAACCCGGGTAACAAACCGAACTAAGCAGGAACGGCGATAGACCCGCAATTATAAGAAAAGCCAACACCTAAGAATTTCAGGAGCTTCTATGTCGTCGATTCGCCGTTATGCCTTGGCCGCATTGGCCAGTGCCGTGTTTGCCGGTTCCGCCGTTGCCAAGGACTACGAGTTGCTCAACGTCTCGTACGACCCGACCCGCGAGCTGTACCAGGACTACAACGCTGAGTTCACCAGCTTCTGGAAACAGTCCCACCCGGGCGACAACGTCAAGATCCAGCAATCCCACGGTGGTTCGGGCAAACAAGGTCGCGCCGTGATCGACGGCCTGCGCGCCGACGTGGTGACCCTGGCCCTGGCCGGTGACATCGACGAAATCGCCAAGCTGGGCAAGACCCTGCCGGAAAACTGGCAAACCCGCCTGCCGGATGCCAGCACCCCGTACACCTCGACCATCGTGTTTCTGGTGCGCAAGGGCAACCCCAAAGGCATCAAGGACTGGGGCGACTTGATCAAGAAAGACGTTTCGGTGATCACGCCGAACCCGAAAACCTCCGGTGGTGCACGCTGGAACTTCCTCGCCGCCTGGGCCTACGGCCTGAAGACCGGCGGCAGCGAAGCCAAGGCCCAGGAATACGTCAAGGAGCTGTTCAAGCACGTGCCGATTCTCGACACCGGCGCGCGCGGCTCCACCATCACCTTCGTCAACAACGGTCAGGGCGATGTGCTGCTGGCCTGGGAAAACGAAGCGTTCCTGGCGCTCAAGGAAGACGGCGGCGCCGACAAGTTCGATATCGTCGTGCCGTCCCTGTCGATCCTCGCGGAGCCGCCGGTGGCCGTGGTCGACAAGAACGCCGAGAAAAAGGGCAATACCGAGATCGCCACCGAATACCTCAAGCACCTGTACAGCCCGGCTGGCCAGGAGATTGCGGCGAAAAACTTCTACCGTCCACGCGATGAGAAAGTCGCCGCCAAATACGCCCAGCAGTTCCCTAAACTGGACCTGGTGACTATCGACAAAGACTTCGGCGGCTGGAAAACTGCCCAACCGAAATTCTTCAACGACGGTGGCGTGTTCGACCAGATCTACACGGCGCAGTAACAACACCGATCACTGTAGGAGCGAGCTTGCTCGCGAAAAACTTCAAGGCACCGCGTGCAAACAGACCGCCCGCGTTATCGTTGACGATCTTCGCGAGCAAGCTCGCTCCTACAGTGGTCAGGAGAGCCCGCATTCATTTGCGGGTTTTGCATATCCGTTCCGCTAACCAAGGACTCTTATGTCGCGTCGTATTTCCCCCGTCATACCCGGCTTCGGGCTGACGCTGGGCTACACCGTGGTGTACCTCAGCCTGATCGTACTCATCCCGCTGGCGGCGATGTTCGTACACGCCGCTCAACTCACCTGGGATCAGTTCTGGAACATCATTTCCGCGCCCCGCGTGCTGGCCGCGTTGAAGCTAAGCTTCAGCACCGCGTTGTACGCCGCGCTGATCAACGGTGTGATCGGCACCCTGCTGGCCTGGGTGCTGGTGCGCTACACCTTTCCCGGACGCAAGATCATCGATGCGATGATCGACCTGCCGTTCGCCTTGCCCACCGCCGTGGCCGGTATCGCCTTGACCGCGCTGTATGCGCCCAACGGGCTGGTTGGCCAGTTTGCCGCCGACCTGGGGTTCAAGATCGCCTACACCCCGCTGGGCATCACTCTGGCGCTGACCTTTGTCACCTTGCCCTTCGTCGTGCGCACGGTGCAGCCGGTGCTTGCCGACATCCCCCGCGAAGTCGAAGAGGCCGCCGCCTGCCTGGGCGCCAAGCCGCTGCAGGTGTTCCGTCATATCCTCGTGCCGGCGCTGCTGCCCGCCTGGCTGACCGGTTTCGCGCTGGCCTTCGCCCGTGGCGTGGGTGAGTACGGTTCGGTGATTTTCATCGCCGGCAACATGCCGATGAAAACCGAGATTCTGCCGTTGCTGATCATGGTCAAGCTCGACCAGTACGACTACCGCGGCGCCACCTCCATTGGTGTGCTGATGCTGGTGGTTTCCTTTGTCCTGCTGCTGCTGATCAACTTGCTGCAGCGGCGCATCGAACGTCCATAAGGAGGCGCGGAACATGTCCCAATCGTCTATTTCCGCCGCGTCCTCGGCCAACGCCGCTCGGCGTGGCAGTGCCACCTCGCGACGCATCCTGATCGGCCTTGGCTGGCTGGTGTTCGCACTGTTCCTGCTGCTGCCGCTGTTGATCGTGGTGTCGCAGGGCTTGAAGAACGGCCTCGGCGCATTCTTCACCGCGATCCTTGAACCGGACGCCCTGTCGGCGCTGAAACTCACGGTGATCGCCGTGGTGATTTCGGTGCCGCTCAACCTGGTGTTCGGCGTCAGCGCTGCATGGTGCGTGAGCAAGTATTCGTTCCGTGGCAAAAGCATTCTGGTGACGCTGATCGACCTGCCGTTCTCGGTCTCGCCCGTGATCGCCGGCCTGGTGTACGTGCTGATGTTCGGCGCCCAGGGCTTTTTCGGGCCGTGGTTGCAGGAGCATGACATCCAGATCGTGTTCGCCTTGCCCGGTATCGTGCTGGCGACCATCTTCGTCACCGTGCCGTTCGTGGCCCGTGAGCTGATCCCGCTGATGCAGGAGCAGGGCACTCAGGAAGAGGAAGCGGCGCGCCTGCTCGGTGCCAACGGCTGGCAGATGTTCTGGCATGTCACCGTACCGAACATCAAGTGGGGGCTGATCTATGGCGTGGTGCTGTGTACCGCGCGGGCCATGGGTGAGTTCGGCGCGGTGTCGGTGGTGTCCGGCCACATCCGTGGCGTGACCAACACGCTGCCGCTGCACGTCGAGATTCTTTACAACGAATACAACCACGTCGCCGCCTTCGCGGTGGCCAGCCTGTTGCTGATCCTGGCGCTCTTCATCCTGCTGCTCAAGCAGTGGAGCGAGAACCGAATCAACCGCCTGCGCAACAGCGCCGGTGAGGAATAAGTCATGTCGATCGAAGTCCGTAATGTCAGCAAGAACTTCAACGCCTTCAAGGCCCTGGACAGCATCAACCTGGATATCCAGAGTGGCGAGCTGGTGGCGTTGCTCGGCCCGTCCGGCTGCGGCAAGACCACCTTGCTGCGCATCATCGCAGGCCTGGAAACCCCGGATGCCGGCAGCATCGTGTTCCACGGCGAGGACGTCTCCGGCCACGATGTGCGCGATCGCAACGTGGGCTTTGTGTTCCAGCACTACGCGCTGTTCCGCCACATGACCGTGTTCGACAACGTCGCCTTCGGCCTGCGCATGAAGCCCAAGAACCAACGCCCCACCGAAAGCCAGATCGCGAGCAAGGTTCACGAACTGCTGAACATGGTGCAACTCGATTGGCTGTCTGATCGCTACCCGGAACAACTTTCCGGCGGCCAGCGCCAACGCATCGCCCTGGCCCGCGCCTTGGCGGTGGAGCCTAAAGTGCTGCTGCTGGACGAACCCTTCGGCGCCCTCGACGCCAAGGTGCGCAAGGAGCTGCGCCGCTGGCTGGCGCGCTTGCACGAAGACATCAACCTGACCTCGGTGTTCGTGACCCACGACCAGGAAGAGGCCATGGAAGTCGCCGACCGTATCGTGGTGATGAACAAGGGCGTGATCGAGCAGATCGGCTCACCGGGCGACGTCTACGAAAACCCGGCCAGCGATTTTGTGTACCACTTCCTGGGCGACTCGAACCGCCTGCACTTGGGCGAAGACAAACACCTGCTGTTCCGCCCCCATGAAGTGTCGTTGTCGCGGCATGAGCTTGAAGACCACCACGCCGCCGAAGTGCGAGACATCCGGCCACTGGGCGCCACCACGCGAGTGACCCTGAAGGTCGAAGGCCAACCCGAGCTGATCGAAGCCGAAGTGGTAAAAGACCACGACAGCCTCACCGGCCTGGCCCGCGGCGAAACCCTGTTCTTCAAACCCAAGGTCTGGCAAAAGGCCTGAGCACACCCCCGGAACCACATGTGAAAACGGGGACAATGTGGGAGGGGGCTTGCTCCCGATAGCGGTGGGTCAGCCAGAATATTTGTCACTGACACACCGCTATCGGGAGCAAGCCCCCTCCCACAGTTAGACCTCACTTGGCTTGAGATCCCGGCGCGCCACCGGCCCCGAGCGCTGTTCGATCTGCTGTTTCAGGCCCTGTCGCAACCCCAGCAGAAACGCCAACTCCGCCACCACAAACAACGGCCCCACGATCAGCCCCGACACATCATCCACAAACGCCGGCTTGCGGCCTTCGTAGTAATGCCCGACAAACTGGATCACCCAGCCCACCACGAACAGGCCCACGCCGCTGCTCAACCACACCGTTGTGCTCTGCGCCGCCAGCGCGTGCCCGGCCCACACCGACAACCCCATCAGCAGCGTCATCAACCCACCCAGGGCCCGTTCCAGGCGCAGGTAAAACCACGCCGAAAACAGCGCCAGCAGCACCGCCGGTGATAGCCACAGCCCACCCACCGACCACTCGGGGCGCGACAGCAGCACGGCGACCGCCACCACAATCAACGGAATACCGATGAAATGACTGGCGATATTGCGCGGGTCGCGGTGATAGGCGGCGTACTGACTGAGGTGATCGACGAGGCTTTTCATTTTTGTTCCTCCTGTAGGATGTTTGATCATGCCCTGTCAGTCGGTGCTGAACTGTCAACTGGGCGACAATCTACGGAGTTCCCATGGACACAGCGAAATGGCACGCGCAGCTAGCCAGCGGCCACTGGTTCCGCCACCTGCCCGCAGACCTGCAGCGTCGCCTGCTGGCGGCGGCGCGGTTGCGCTCGCTGACGGCGGGGCAGTTGCTGTTCAAGCGCGGCGATCCGCCGTGTGGCCTGTATGCGGTGCTGGAGGGGGCGGTGCGCATCAGCGCGGTGAATGCACAGGGCAAGGAAGCGGTGCTGAGCCTGGTTGAAACGCCTTACTGGTTCGGTGAGATCTGCCTGTTCGACAACCTGCCGCGCACCCACGATGCCCTCGCCATGGGGCCTTGCACCCTGTTGCAGGTACCGCAGGCGGCGATGCTCGGCATGCTTGAGCAGCAGCCGGCGTATTGGCGCGAGGTGGCCCTGTTGATGAGCCACAAACTGCGCCTGTCGTTGATCAATATCGAGCAGATGAGCCTGATGCCAGCCTCGGCGCGGCTGGCCCATCGGCTGCTGATGATCGCTGAGGGTTACGGCGAGGTCGAGCAGGCCCGGCGGGTGTTGCAGCTGCCTCAGGAAGACCTGGCGGCGATGCTGGGCCTGTCGCGCCAGACCATCAACAGCCTGCTCAAGGCGCTGGAGCAGCAGGGCATTATCGGCCTGAGCTACGGCGCCATTGAGATCCTCGACCTCAATGGCTTGCGGCGGGCGGCGGGCCTATGAACCGCGATAGGTGGAGAAGCCGTAAGGGCTGAGCAGCAGCGGGATGTGGTAATGCTGGTCGGCCTGCTTGACCTGGAAAATCACCGGCACTTCAGGGAAGAAGGTTTCGCGGTTGGCTTGCTTGTAATAGTCACCGGTCTTGAACACCACGCGGTACTCGCCCGGCTTCATGCTGCGGTCAGCGGGAAACAGCTCGGCGATGCGCCCCTGCTGGTTGGTGACGCCCTGGGACAGCGACTTCCACTGGTCGCCCACGTGTTCTTCCAGGGTGACGTTGACGCCGGCGCTCGGCAGGCCGTTTTCCAGGTTGAGCACGTGCACGCTCAGCGGGTTGCCGGCGGCCAGGGCCAGATTGCACAGGCCGCTGAGGCTCAGGGCGGCGAGGGTCATGCTTAGGGTTTTCATCGAGAAGTCCTTTTTGACACGGTTCAAGGGGTGATTTTCAAGCCCAATTGCTCGGCGGCTTGTACGGCGCAGGCTTCATCCTGCGGTGCGCCACCGGCACCGGCGATGCCCAGCGCGCCGACCAGTTCGGCGTCGGCAAACAGCGGCACGCCACCGCCGAGCAACAGCAATTCGGGCAAGCTGTTAAGGTTGGCGGCTTCGGGGTTGTTGCGCGCACGCTCGGCGAACAACCGGGTTGGGGTTTTGGTCGACAACGCGGTGTACGCTTTGCGCTGGCTGGCGAGGCTGTTATGCGGGCCTACGCCATCGGCGCGCAGGGCCAGCAACAGGTTGCCGCCGCGGTCGAGCACGGTCAGCGCGGCGTTGCAGTGCGCCAGACTGGCATCGGCCAATTGGCGCGCGGTGCGTAAGTCCAGCTCGGCGTGGCGTGGCAGTTGGGGCGTCGCCTGGGCGGCAGTCGCCACGGCGAGGCTTAAAAACACAGCAGTGCGATACATGGTGAAAGCTCCAGAAGGCAGGCCGTCAAGGTAGCCAGTGGACGTGGTCAAAAGCCGCACAATTTGATGACAGGTTTGTAATCAAACCCAGAGGAAAGGCATGCACGTGTTGTTAGTGGAAGACCAGCCGCAACTGGCGCAACGTATGGCCCAGGGCCTGAGCGAGGCCGGTTTTTCGGTGGAAGTCGCGGCCAACGGCATGGCGGCGCTGCGCTTTGTGGAAAGCACTGTGTACGACTTGGTGATCCTGGATGTGATGCTACCGGGCCTGAATGCCTGGAAGTTGCAGCAGGAAATTCGCCAGCGCGGTGAAACGCCGTTGTTGTTTCTGACCACGCCCAATGGCATTGAAGATCGTCTGCGCGGGCTGGAACTGCATGAAGATGATTACTTGCTCAAGCCGTTTGACGCCAAGGCATTGGTGGCGCGGGTGAGGAAGGTGTTGCGGCGTGATCGGGGGCGGTGAGGGCCTGGGCAATCGCTATCGGGAGCAAGCCCCCTCCCACAGGTGAACGCATTCCAAATGTGGGAGGGGGCTTGCCCCCGATGAGGCCCTCAAACCCACCCCACACCTGCCTACCGCAACCCATCCCTGAACTGCCCCGGCGTAATCCCCGTCCAGCGCTTGAACGCCCGATTGAAGCTGCTGGTATCGGCAAACCCCAGCAAATGGCTGATCTCGGCCAATGAACACTGCGCATCGCGCAAGTGCAACAACGCCAGGTTCTGCCGGCATTCGTTGAGCAACGCATCAAACCGGCAGCCTTCGTCCGCCAGGTGCCGCTGCAAGCTGCGCAAGCTCAGATGCAAGGCCTGGGCGACACGCTCCGCGCTGGGTTCGCCGTCGGGCAGTTGCGCCTCGATGGTGGCGCGCACCTTGCGCTCCCAGGTCAGCGGTTGCAGTTGGGCCAGGGTGCGCTTGAGCACGGTTTCATTGTGTTCGGCCAACTCCGGGTTGGCGTCGTCCAGGTGGCTGTCGAAGTCGTGGGCGGCGAACTCCAGGCGGTCTTCCTCGGCGCCAAAGAACACCGGTGAGCGAAACACCGTGTGCCATGGCGCGGGGTCGGCCGGTTCCGGGCGCCGCAGGTAGACCGCCAGCGGTGCGTAGTCGCGCCCCAGGCGATTGCGGCAGGTGCGCACGTAGATCGCCGCAAACGCATCGATGGCTTCCAGCGCCGGCGCCGGGCTGCCTTCCGGTTGCAGCAGGCGAAACCAGTAGCAGTCGCCCTGACGGCTCAGCTCCAGGCTCAGCGCATCACTGACCACCTGGTGATAGCGCACGATCCGCTCGAACACCTCGCGCAGGCTGCCGCTGGCCACCAGGGCGTAGCCCAGCGCATGAAAGGTGGTGGGGCTGACAAACCTCGACACCCGCAAGCCAATCGCCGGATCGCCACTGGCCTGCACCGCCAGTTCCCACAGGCGCGTGGTGGCCGACAACGGATAGCGCGCATTCGGGTCGTCCATCAACAGCGGGTCGAGCCCGGCTTCCAGGCATAGCGCGGCGCTGTCGAGGCCCAGGGCATCGAGTTGCTTGCGCAGGGCGCGGGTCCAGCTGGCGAGAGACGTGGGTTCGGTCATGGCGATTGGCGCTTGCGGTCAACAGGTTGGCGTGCGGAGCTAGCGTGCTGCGCCAGGGTTGGGCGCAAGATGCGGGCATCACTGCACAAGAGAATGAAAGCATGGACGGTATTTCTGCAAGCCCCCAGCAGATGAACGCGCAACAGCGTTCGGCGCATATCCGTGAAGTCGTGCTGGCCGAGGGCGCACGCTTGCGTCAGCGGCACCCCTGGCTGCTGCACCAGGACGCGCTGGGCGCGGGCATTCTGGCGTTTGCGCTGGCCGGCATGCTGGGTTCGGCGGCGCTCTATATCAACGGTCAGATGGCCTGGTGGGTGTGCCTGTTGCTCAATGCCTTCTTCGCTTCACTCACCCATGAGCTGGAACATGACCTGATCCACAGCATGTACTTTCGCAAGCAGCGCGTGCCGCACAACCTGATGATGGGCCTGGTCTGGCTGGCGCGGCCGAGCACCATCAACCCGTGGATTCGCCGCCACCTGCACCTCAACCATCACAAGGTGTCCGGCACCGAGGCCGACATGGAAGAGCGTGCAATCACCAACGGCGAGCCGTGGGGCATCGCGCGGTTGCTGATGGTGGGCGACAACATGATGTCGGCGCTGATCCGCCTGCTGCGCGCCAAGACCTGGCCGCACCGGTTCAGCATCTTCAAGCGCGTGCTGCGGGTGTACGCACCGCTGGCGCTGCTGCATTGGGGCGCCTGGTATGTGTTCCTGGGCTTTCATGCCGCCAACGGCATCGCCAGCCTGATGGGCGCGCCCATCGCCTGGTCAGCCGGCACGCTGCAGGTGATGCAGGTCATCGACATCGCTGCCGTGGTGATCATCGGCCCCAACGTGCTGCGCACCTTCTGCCTGCACTTTGTCAGCTCCAACATGCATTACTACGGCGACGTGGAGCTGGGCAATGTGATCCAGCAGACCCAGGTGCTCAACCCCTGGTGGATGTGGCCGTTGCAGGCGTTCTGCTTCAATTTCGGCAGCACCCACGGCATTCACCATTTTGTGGTGAAGGAGCCGTTCTACATCCGCCAGATGACCGCCAAGGTGGCGCACAAGGTCATGGCCGAGATGGGCGTGCGCTTCAATGACTTGGGCACGTTTGCCCGGGCCAATCGGTTGGAACCCCAGGATCAGCCACGCAACGAACTCGCTTTCAGCAAGCGATGAACGCCAGCGGCAGGTCGCGGATCTGTTCGCGCGGCGGCGGCTGGTAGTGATCGTCGCTGGTCAGCTCATGCAGCAGCTCTTCGCGCAGTTGGTGAAACTCAAAGCTGCTGCGCTGGCGCGGATGGGCCAGGTCGATTTGCACGACCTGCTTGATCCGCCCTGGCCGGGGCTCCATCACCACCACACGGTCGGCGAGGAAAATCGCTTCTTCCACATCGTGGGTCACCAGTACCGTGGTGATGCTGGCGCGGGCGCGAATCGCCAGGAGTTCGTCCTGCATCTGCTGGCGAGTCAACGCATCCAGCGCGCCGAAGGGTTCGTCCAACAGCAGAATCCGTGGGCTGGCCACCAAGCCACGAGCGATCGCCACTCGCTGCGCCATGCCGCCGGACAGCTGGTGAGGATAGGCGCGGGTGAAGTCGGTCAGGCCCACCAATTCGATGAAGTCGCTGATGCGTCGGTTGCGCTCGGCCTCGCTCAACGGCTCATTGACCAGGCCCAGGCCGATGTTCTGCGCCACCGTCAGCCAAGGGAACAAGCGGTGTTCCTGGAACACAATGCCGCGTTCGCCACCGATGCCGTTCACGGGTTTACCGTCAACCTGGATCTCGCCGCGAAACTGCGTGTCCAGCCCCACCAGCAAACGCAGCAGGGTGGATTTGCCGCAACCGCTGGAGCCGACAATCGCCACAAACTCGCCTTCGGCAATCGCCAGGTTGAACTCGCGGATGGCTTCCAATTCGAAGCCGTCCACATCGAAAGACTTGCCCACATGGTTGAAGCTGACAATCGGTGCGTTCATGCGTGTCTCCAGCGCGTTGCGCGGGTTTCAAGGCGTTGGCCGATAAGGTTGAGGGTGGCGCCGGTGAGGCCCACCAGCAGCATGCCGCTCATGATCAGGTCCATGCGCAACAGTTGTTGGGCGCCGATCATCAGGCTGCCGATGCCGCCGTTGGACGGCATGAAGTATTCCGCGCCGATGGTGCCCAGCCAGGCGTAGATCAGGCTCAGGCGCAGGCCGGCGAAAATGCCCGCCGCTGCGCCGGGCAAAATCAGCCGGCGCAGCCGTTGGAACAGGTCCAGGCGCAGCACCTGCGCGGCTTCGCTCAGTTGGGGTGACAGGTTCAACACGCTGCGTTGGGTGGCGATAAACAAGGGGAAGAACGCCGCCAGGCCGATAAACACCCACTTGGCCAGTTCCCCCAGGCCAAACCAGGCCGTGAGCAGCGGCACCCAGGCGAAAATGGCGATCTGGCGCAACGCGGCGAGGGTAGGGCCGAGCACTCGCTCGCTGCGCGCCGACAAGCCCAGCCACAAGCCCACCGCAAACCCCAGGCTGCCGCCCAGGATCAAGCCGCCCAACGTGCGCCCAAGGCTTTTGCCCAGCGCGCCCGACAACGTGCCATCCACCACGCCGCTGACGGTGGTGTGCAGCACGGTCCATGGGCTGACCAGGATATTCGCGTCGACCCAGCCCTGCTGCGCGGCCACCTGCCACAGCGCCAGCAACAACAGCGGCAGCAGCCACGGCTGCAGGCGTTGCCAGCCTTGGTAACGCGGGCCGCGCCGGATCTGCGCCGTGGCTGGGTGCGGCCAGTGCACCCAGTGGCGGTCCAGCCAGCCGACGCCACGGTCCATCACCACGCCCAATACACCGATGACCACGATGCACACAAAGACGATGTCGAGCATGAACAACTGGCGTGCCCACACCATCAGGTAGCCGATGCCTTCGCTGGAAGCCAGCAGCTCCACCGCCAGCAGCGACGTCCAACCGGCCGCCAGGGCCAGGCGTACACCGGCCATGAACGCCGGCAGCGCCGCCGGCAGAATCAGCCGGCGGATCAACAGAGGGGTGGGCAGGCGCAGCACACGTGCGGCTTCACGCAACTGGGGCTGGGCATCGCGCACGCCGACCAGCGTATGCAGGGTCACCGGCACCACAATCGCCTTGACCAGCACCACCAGTTTCAGCGTCTCGCCGATGCCGAAAAACACCATGAACAGCGGGATCCACGCCAGGGTCGGCACCTGCGACAACGCGCTGAAGGTGGGAAACACCAGGCGCTCGGCGCGCGCGCTGAAGCCCAGCCAGGCACCGAGCAAGGCCCCGGCGCTGATGCCCGCCAGCAAGCCCCAGCACAAGCGTTGCAGGCTGATCGCCAAATGGCTCCATAACTCGCCGCCCGCCAGTTCCGCCGCGCTGCTCCACACCAGTGACGGCGGCGGCAGGATCTGCTCGCTCATCCAGTGATTTCGGCTGGCCAGCCACCACAGGGCGAACAGCGTCAGCGGCAACAGCCAAGGGCTGAGCGACGGCCAGCGCAGCGTGGGCGTGGCAAGAGGCAGGCTCAACCGTGCGGTTCGGGCCATTGACGACCTCCGTTTCGTTATGTGATTTCGATCTTATAAAAACGTAATCAAGATGATTGGGGGATAAGAGAAGCCATTTAAAGCCCGCGCCCGGCACGCATCCAATGCATTCGAAGAATATTTTCGATGCTGTTTATGCATAGTCCGCTGCAGCCTGCGGTTTGGCCCGCATAGTTCAAAAAGCTATTAAATTGTGAATTTATAGTATTTAAAGTTTTCATCGAGCTATGCCTACTTTCAGCTCCCCAGGCGACCGTCGCCCACCAGGAGCTGCGCTTATGAAACTGCCCTTCAAACGTCTGATCACGCTGTTCGCAGGCACCGCGCTGGCGGGCCTGGTGCATGCCGCCGAGCTCAAGGAGATCCGCATTGCCGTGCCCGACCTCAGCGCCGGCACCCAACACAGTGGCGGTGGCATCACCGATGTGTTGCGCGAGCAGCAGATCTTCGAAAAGGCCTTCGCCGACCAAGGCATCAAGATCCAGTGGAATTACTTCAAGGGCGCGGGCCCGGTGATCAACGAAGCCTTCGCCAATGGCCAGGTGGACCTCGCCTACCTGGGCGACCTGGCGGCCATCATCGGCCGTTCCAATGGCCTGGACACCCGCTTGCTCAGCGCAACGGCGCGGGACATCAAGCAGTACCTCGGCGTGGTGCCGGGTTCGGGCATCAAGACCCTGCAAGACCTCAAGGGCAAGCGCGTCGCGGTGTTTCGCGGCACGGCCAGCCAGCTATCGTTCGACAGCGCATTGGCCAGCCAGGGCTTGAATGAGAAAGACCTGAAAGTCATCAACCTGGACTTCAACGCGGCCGGTGCGGCGCTGGCCGCCAAGCAGATCGACGCGACCTGGGGCGGCTCGAACCTGACCGCGCTGCAAGCCAAGGGGCTGGCCGAAATAGCCCTCACCACCAAAGACCTTGGCGGCGCCGGTAGCATCCAGGCGGTGCTGGTGGGCAGCAAACAATTTGTCGACGAGCATCCCGACGCGGTGGCCAAGCTGCTCAAGGCCCAGCAGCAGGCGGTGCAGTGGTTGACCGATGACAACAACAAGCAGGCCTACATCGAACTGGTGTCGGGGCTGGCCAGTTACCCGCCGGTGATCCTGACCAATGATTTGAAAGACCAGCAGCTCAGCGCGATTTTCCCGGCGACCCTTGATCCCGTGTTCCTTGGCAAATTGCAGGACGCGGTGGACCTGGCTTCCCAGGAGAAGCTGATTCGCCGGTCGTTCCAGGTGAGTGAATGGGTGGCGCCTGGGTTGGTGGCGGCGGGGCTTTGAGCATTGCGGTGTCTGGGATATCGCATCGGGAGCAAGCCCCCTCCCACAGTTGATCTGTGAATACATTCAAAATGTGGGAGGGGGCTTGCCCCCGATGAGGCCCTTCAAACCGCCACACTCACCTCCTGCTGATCCACTTCCAGCAAGGTCTCAATCATTGCTTTGGCCGCCGGCGACAAGCGCGACCCGGTACGGCTGACAATCCCGCAGCGCGCACTCAGGGTCTCCATGTTCTGCGGCAAGTTGCGCCAGTGCAGCAGCACCAGCGCCCCTCGGGCGATGTCCTCGGCGAACGCTTCCTCGGTGCCCACGCCGATGGCATTGGACTGCAGCACAATCTTTACCAGCGCCGGGAAGTGCTCGGTCTGGATGCTGGGTGAAAAGTCCATGCGCCCGCTCAGGTTCGCCAGCAATTTGCGGATGCCCTGGGAGATCAGCGGAGCGGCCAGTGGGTAGTCGAACATGTCATTGGTCGACAGGCTGTCCTTGGCCAGCAACGGGTGCCCGGGGCGGCAGAAAAACACGCCGCGCTTGGGCGTCAGCGCACGGGTCTGGAAGTTTGGGTCGGCTTCGAACTGACGGATGTCGGCAATGAAGAATTCGATCTCCTCGCGGCTCAATGCGCGGCTGAGTGTTTCCCAGTTATCCACCTGGAAACGGGTGCGGATTTTCGGGTGCGCGCCGATAAACCGCGCCACTGCATCCGGCACCAGCTTCACCGCCGGCGCCGGGCCGCAACCGAAGCGCAGGTCGCCGGCGTCGAGCTTGGTCATGCGCGTGACTTCACTGCTCAGCAAGGCGGCGCCATGCACCAGCGTGAGGGCGTGTTGCAGCACCACCTGGCCTTCCGGCGTCGGGCGCAGGTCCTTGTGGCCACGGTCGATCAGCACACAGCCGAACTCCTGTTCCAGCCCCTGAATGCTGCGGCTGAATGCCGGTTGCGTGATGCCCATGGCGTCCGCCGCGCGCACAAAACTGCGGTGTTCGTTAAGGGCAATGAAGTAGCGCAGTTGACGAAGATCCATATGCATTCCCGGCATTTGAAAAATAGGTCGAAGGCATTTGCGAGCGACGCAGCTGAGGTTTTAAATGCAAGCTCTTATTCCGTCAACGAAGCATTACTTCATTTGCTAGATCCAAAATGCATATGAATAGAGCGTTGTCGGCGAACGTTCCACCATCCGCAGGCACACGAGGGTCATCACAATGAGCAACGCCGCATTAGCTGTTCAACCCATCGCCCAGGCACTGGAGATTCATCCGGTCGCCGGCCGCATTGGCGCCGAGATCCGTGGCATCAAACTGTCCGGTCACCTCGATGCCGCCACGGTCGACGCCATCCAGCAGGCGCTGGTGCGGTACAAGGTGATCTTCTTTCGCGAGCAGACCCACCTCGATGACCAGAGCCAGGAAGCCTTCGCCCACCTGCTCGGCGAGCCGATTGCGCACCCGACCGTGCCGGTGCGCGACGGCACGCGCTTTCTGATGGAACTGGACGGCACCCGCGGACAGCGCGCCAACTCGTGGCACACCGACGTGACCTTTGTCGATGCCTACCCCAAGGCCTCGATCCTGCGTTCGGTGCTGGCGCCGAGCTCCGGTGGCGATACCGTCTGGGCCAACACGGCGACAGCCTACAACGACCTCAGCGTCGAACTGCGCGCCCTGGCGGACAACCTGTGGGCCATCCACAGCAACGAATACGACTACGCCGCGCGCAAGCCGGATGTGGCGGTGGAAAAACTTGAGGAATACCGCAAGGTGTTCACCTCGACGGTGTATGAAACCGAGCATCCGGTGGTGCGCGTGCATCCGGTCAGCGGCGAGAAAACCCTGCTGCTGGGGCATTTTGTCAAACGCCTCAAGGGCTACTCCCAGGCCGACTCGACGCAACTGTTCAACCTGCTGCAAAGCCACGTCACCCGCCTGGAAAACACCGTGCGCTGGCGCTGGAACAGCGGCGACGTGGCGATCTGGGACAACCGCGCCACCCAGCATTACGCGGTGGACGACTACGGCACCCAGGAACGTATCGTGCGCCGGGTGACGCTCAAGGGTGATGTGCCGGTGGGTGTGCAGGGCCAGCGCAGCCAAACGACAAAGGGCCTTTAACCCCACACAGGTTCAAATGTGGGAGGGGGCTTGCTCCCGATTGCGGAGTGTTAGCCACTGCACCTGTGACTGACCCACCGCTATCGGGAGCAAGCCCCCTCCCACATTTAGACCTGTGTCGTTCTACCAGACGCCGATCTGCACGACCTTCTCCGCCTCCGGCTCCCCATAGCGAAACCACTGCCCACGTACTTCAATCTCCGTGTGGCTGATGGTCGTGCGCCGCTTCAGCCCGCGCAGCCAGTCGAACAGATAATCCAAGTGTGTCTCGCGCACTTGGGCATACGCCGGGTCGGCGCCGAGGTCGTGCAGTTCCTGCGGGTCGTTTTGCAAGTCGAACAGCTGCGGGCGGAAGCCGTCGTACGCCAGGTATTTCCAGCGTTCGCTGCACACCATGGTCATGCGGCAACGGTCGATCGCCTGGCCCAGGCGCTCGCGGGCCGGGGCCTGGAAGGCGTAGTCGTATTCGGCAATTGCATAGTCACGCCAAGGTATCGCTTCACCCTGCAGCAGCGGAATCAGCGAACGGCCTTCCAGGCGGTGATCGGCAGCGGGCAGGCCCAGGGCGTCAAGGAAGGTCGGCAGCGCGTCGATGGTCTCCACCAGGCGTTCGTCCACCGTGCCGCGGCTGATATCGGCACTGGCGCGCGGGTCACGCACGATCAACGGGATGCCCACCGCAGGCTCCAGCAGGAACTCTTTCTCGCCGAGGAAGTGATCGCCCAGGAAGTCGCCGTGGTCGCTGGTGAACACAATCAGCGTGTCATCCCAGCGCCCATTGCTTTGCAGGAAATCAAACAGCCGCCCGAGCTGGTCGTCGATCTGTTTGATCAGCCCCATATAGGTGGGCACCACCGTGAGCCGCACCTCGTCGCGAGAAAAATTCAGGCTCTCCTGGTGCTGACGAAACGCCTGGTACACCGGGTGATCGCTGGTCTGGCCCGGTTGAATTGGCGCCTGGATATGCTCGGCGCCATACAACGCGTGATACGGCGCCGGTGCGATGTAGGGCCAGTGCGGCTTGATGTAGGACAGGTGCAGGCACCAGGGTTGCTCGGCCTGCTCCTGGATAAAGTCGATGGCGCGGTCGGTGGTGTAGACCGTCTCCGAATGCTGCTCGGCTACCCGCGCCGGCAATCCGGCGTTGCGCATGTGCCAGCCGCTGAGCACTTCACCGTTTTCACCCTGCGCGGCATTGGCCCATTCATGCCACGGGTTGCTGCCGCCGTAGCCCTGCTCGCGCAGGTAGTGGGTGTAGGGCGCCGACTCGCGTTTATCCGCGAACAGCGGGCTGTCGGGGTAGATGCCATCGTGACGGAAGTAGGTGTCGAAGCCCACTTCATTCAGCGGCTCGGCCTGGGCGCTGTCAGGGTCGATGTTCAAGCGTTGCAGGGCATCCAGATTCGGCGTGGCGTGGGTCTTGCCGACCAGTGCGGTGCGGATGCCGTGGGGGCGCAGGTAGTCGCCGATGGTCAGCTCTTCCAGCGGCAGCGGCACGGCATTCCACGCCACCTGATGGCTACTGACATAACGCCCGGTGTACGCCGACATCCTCGACGGCCCGCAGATGGTGCCTTGGGTATAGGCACGGCTGAAACGCACGCCGGCAGCGGCGAGGCGGTCGATGTTGGGGGTGTGCAGATGCGCATGGCCATAGCACGACAGGTAATCGCGGCGTAGTTGATCGCACATGATGTACAGCACATTGCGCACAGGTTGGGATTTGGACATGAGGCTTCACCGAACGGAGGACAGGTGACGGTTTTCGCCGTTCGGATGGGCGCTGGCAAGTGCATTTGGGGACTGGGGTTGATGCAGCAAATGCATGGGTGTTGATACCGGCGCCATCGGGGGCAAGCCCCCTCCCACACTTGAAATGCATTTCAAATGTGGGAGGGGGCTTGCCCCCGATAGCGCCGGTTCACACAGCGACATTCTCCAGCGTACACAGGTCTTCATCCTGCTCATCAATCTCCTTGATCTGCTCAATCATCGCCTCCGCCAGCGGCGACAATCGATACCCCGCTCGGCTGACGATGCCGTAGCGGGTGTAACGCTCCTCCAGGTTTTCATCCAGGCCGTCGATCTTCAAGCACACCAATTCGCCTCGGGCCATTTGCAGTACGTCGCTGTTGGCGCTGACGATGCCGATGGCGTCCGAGCGCAGTACCACTCCTAGCAGGCCGTAGCCGTTTTCGCATTCGACGTTGGGCAGGTAATCGGGCCGGCCGCTGAGGTCGACGATGACTTTGCGCAGGTTCGGCGGGCGGATGGTGACGGCCAGGGGATAGCTCATCAGTTCGGCGGCGCTGACGCTGTGGCGGGCGGCGAGGGGGTGGCCGATGCGGCAGCAGAAGTACCAGCGGCGTGGGCGCAGGCGATGGGTGTGATAGTCGGGGTTGGCTTCGAAGTGGCGGGTGTCGGCGACGAAGAATTCGAACTCTTCGCTGAGCAGGCGTTTGCTCAGGCTTTCCCAGTCGTCTACCTGGAACTGCACGCGAGCCTTGGGGTAGCGCCCGATAAAACTGCCGATGGCGCGGGGGATCAAACCGCCCGCCGGCGCCGGGCCGCAGCCAAAGCGCAGCTCTCCCGCTTCAAGGCCGTTGAACTGGCTGATTTCGTTCGCCAGTTGCTGCGCCCCGCTGACCAGGCGCCGTGCATGTTCGAGCAGCACCTGGCCCTGTTTGGTCGGCGCCAGGTCTTTGCGGCCGCGGTCCACCAACTGGCACCCGGCGCTGTGTTCCAGGGCCTGGATGCTGCGGCTGAAGGCCGATTGCGACAGGTTCACCGTCAACGCCGCCGCGACAAAACTGCGTTGTTCGGCGAGGGCGATGAAGTGGCGAAGTTGGCGCAGATCGATATGCATTTTTCACATCAAAAATATCCGGGAAATGCATTGGCTATGCATTAGGTCGACTCCTTATAAAGGCTATCTCTTATGCAGTAAATGTTCGTAAAAACATAAATAAATAACCTAAAGGAATATCGGTGGTTGGATATTTCGGGGTTTCGGAGCCGCTCATGAGTCTGTTCAAGCCCGCTGTACCTTGCTCTCCCCGGACGCTCAAGCGCCTGCCCCTGGCCATGTTGCTCGCCGGCAGCGCCAGTTGGACGCCCAGCCATGCGGCCGAGCCGGCACCTGCGGGCGAAAGCGCCAGTGGCCAGCTGGAAACCGTCACGGTTACCGCACGGCGGCGCACTGAAAGCGCCCAGGCGGTACCGACGCCCATGAGCGTGGTTGGCGGCCAGGCGCTGGAGAGCCAGCGGGTGTACCGGATTCAGGATTTGCAGCAACTGGTGCCCAGCGTCAACGTCGCCTATATGCATGCACGCCAGTCCAGCGTGTCGATTCGCGGCCTGGGTAACAACCCGGCCAGCGATGGCCTGGAAGGCAGCGTGGGGCTGTACATCGACAACGTTTACCTAGGCCGTCCCGGCATGGCGGTGTTCGACCTCATGGACATCGAACAGCTTGAAGTGCTGCGCGGCCCGCAGGGCACTTTGTTTGGCAAGAACACCACGGCGGGGGTGATCAATATCAGCACCCGCGCGCCCAGTTTCACCCCGGAGCGCAGCATCGAAACCTCGCTGGGCGAGGACGGTTATTTCCAGACCAAGGGCACGATTTCCGGGCCGCTGACCGATGAACTGGCCGGGCGCTTTTCGGCCTATCGCACGCGCAATGACGGCGACATCAAGAACGAGCACGACGGCCATGACCTCAATGGCGGTTCGCGCCAGGGCTTTCGCGGACAACTGCTGTACAAGCCCAATGAGGCATTCAACTTGCGCTGGATCGGTGACTACAACGAGGAGGATTCCAGCGCCGGTACCCGCGTGCTCTACAGCACCGGGCCAACCATCAACGGCACCAACCTCTACCAGTCCAGGGCCAACGCAGCGGGTGCGACGCTGGTCGACGGTACTCACCGCAAGGTCAATTTGGACAATGATCAACACGTCACGGTGTTCCAGGGCGGAACGTCACTGGAGGCCAACTGGACCTTGCCGAGCGACTTCACCCTGACGTCGGTCAGCTCTTACCGCTGGTGGAACTTCACCCCGCGCAACGATGATGGGCTTAACGTGCCGGCCTCGTATAACGCCGGGGTCTCGGTGGAAGACAAACAGTGGTCCCAGGAATTCCGCCTGGCCTCACCCCAGGGTGGGTTCTTCGACTACGTGCTCGGCGCTTACTATTTCGGCTCCGACCTGGACAACAAGTCCTTCGCCTATTACGGACCCAAGGCGGACATCTGGAACGGCACGCCGACCGGTGCGTTGAACAATGTCAGCAGCGTGGGCAACGGGCATATCCGCACCGACAGTTTTGCGTTGTTCGCCCAAGGCACCTGGCACCTGACTGAGCGCCTGGATTTCACCGCCGGCCTGCGCGGCACCTACGAAGAAAAAAGTGCCTGGGTGACCCGCAATGCACCGCTGGGTGGCGCTGCGGTCGCTGGCGCTGCTGCCACGGCGCGGCGCGGGCGCACCGGCGCGTATGACTCGGGGGACCTGACGCAGTACAGCGCGACACCGTCGGGGCTGCTCAACCTCAGTTATCACTTCAACGACAACCTGCTGGGCTACGCGACGCTGTCCCACGGCGAGAAGTCCGGCGGCGTCAACCTGGCGGTGGGCTCGGCACCAACGGCGGGGGCCGACTCGCTGTTGATCGGCACCGAGCGCGCCAACAACGCCGAGCTGGGTTTCAAGAGCACGCTGTGGGACCGACGCCTGCAGCTCAATGCCAACCTGTTCTGGACCCAGGTCAACGGCTACCAGACCAATGCCTACGATCAGGACAACCGCGTGCAGTACCTGACCAACGCCGGCTCCGTACGCTCACGCGGTGTGGAAGTGGAAAGTACGCTGGTGCCGATCAAGGGCCTGACGCTGAACCTCAACGGCTCGTTCAACGATGTGAGCTACCTGTCGTACAAGGACGCGCCATGCCCGCCGGAAGTCAGCCTGCGCCCGGGTGCACCGGCCTCCTGTGACCTCACCGGGCATCAGGTGGTGGGCGCGTCGAAATGGATCGCCAATGCCAACGGCGAGTACAAGTGGAACCTGGATAACGGCTTTGAACCCTACGTCACCGCCAGTTATGCCTTCCGCTCCAAGGCGGTGGGTACCGTGGAAGATTCCGACTTCGGGCAGATCCCCGCCTATGCGTTGGTCAACCTTTCCACCGGCCTGCGCGGCAACTACGAGCAGGGCCAGTGGGACGTGTCGTTGTGGCTGAAAAACGCCTTCGACAAGACCTATTACACCACCCTGTGGACCGGCGGCAACGGCGGTTACGAAGGCCTGCTGGGCGCTCCGCGCACCCTAGGCGTGACCGGGCGCTACGACTTCTAGCCCGGTGCGGTAGGTGGCCGGGCTGAACACCCGCGTCACCAACAGCATCGCCACCACGGTCACCGTCAGTACGATCCAGGCGCTGACGAAGTGGCCGGTGAGTTCGCGCAGCCAGCCGGTCAGCCAGGGCGAAACCGCGTTGATCAAAAAGCCCACGCCTTGTACGAAGGCGGCCAGTTGGCCGGCCTGGCGTGGGTCGCGGTGATGGTCCAGGGTCAGCAGCAGGCTCAGGGCGAAGCACGCGCCCAGGCCGAAGCCGCACAAGGCCACCCACACATGGGGAAATTCCTGTGGGGCGATGATCAGGCCGAGGTAGCCGATGGTCTGCGCCAACAGGCTGATGCCCAGCAGCGGGCGACGGTCGATGCCGCGTTGCGCCAGCACCGGCATCAGCAGCGCGGCGAGCACCTGGAAGATGGTCATGAACGCCAGCAGCGAGCCGCTGGGCAGCACGCCCCAACCCAGTTGCTGATAGTAGGCCGGCAGCCACGCCACCATGCTCATGTAGCCGCAATTGACCAGGCCGAAATACAGCGCCAGCAACCACGCACGGCGATTGCGCAGGCCTTTGAACGCGGGGGCGACCTGTGTGTTGCGGGCGGCGCCCAGCGGCAGCCATGCCCACAGTAATAAGGCGCCCAGCGCCGGCAACAGCCACACCCCCAACCCCGCCTGCCATTGCTGGAAATGCGTGGCCACCACTGGGCTGAGCAGCGCCGCCAGCCCGCCGCCGGCCATCAGCGAGGCCGAATACACGCCCATCGCCACCGGTACGCGGTGATGAAATTCGCGCTTGATCATCGCCGGCACCAGCGCCTGGATCAGCGCCACGCCCGCGCCGCCAAGCAACGCGGTCACCAGCAGCGCCGACGCCTGGCCCAGCAGCCAGCGCGCCAGGCACGCCAGCAGAATCATCATCAGGCCCAGGGCAATCCCGCGCCGTTCGCCCAGCCGCGCTTCCACACGCACGCCCACCAGCGCCACCAGGCCCATGCACACCACCGGCAGGCTGGTGAGCAGGGCGCTGCTCTGAAAACTCAGGCCGGTGGCCTGGCGAATCTCGCCGAGCAGCGGGCTGATGGAACTGAGGATCGGCCGCAGGTTGAGGCCGAGCACCACCAGCAGGCCCCAGCCGGCCAGTCGTCCGGTGAATGGGGTGTTGAGCGTCATACAGGGTTTTCCGACTACGCAAATGAGCGGTGAGTATGGTCAGCTAGCGAGGTATTCTGAAATTAAATATAACCATGCCTATCAGTGGCAAACGGAATGCTCATGACCTTGTTCGATCCGCTGTTGTTGCGCAGTTTTGTCGCCGTGGTGGACTGCGGCAATTTCACCCGCGCCGCCGAACGCCTGCACGTGACCCAATCCACCGTCAGCCAGCAGATCCGCCGCCTGGAAGAAGCCGTGGCGTGCCGGCTGTTGGACCGCGACCAGCGCCGTGTGGTGGCGACGGTCGAGGGTGAGCGCCTGTTGGCGTATGCGCGCCGGATCCTCGCGTTGCATGAGGAAGCCGCCGACGTGTTGATCAACCAGCAGAGCGACGGCGTGTTGCGCCTCGGTGTGCCGGAAGATTTTGCTGCCGAGCGCTTGATGCCGTTGCTCTCGGCGTTCGTGGCGAGGTATCCGCGGGTACGCCTGGAAGTCGCCAGCGGGCTCGGTCCCGAACTGCAGCGCCAGTACCGCGGCGGTGAGTTCGATGTGCTGCTGGTCAAGCAGATGGGTGACAGCGACGACTGCGTGGCCTCGTGGCCGGAGCCGCTGTGCTGGGTCGACAGCCTGAGCACGCCAGTGCTGGGGCGCGACCCGCTACCGCTGGTGGCTTTTCCGGTGGGCGGGCTGTACCGCAATGACATGCTGCATCACCTGGAACTGGGCGGTTGGCGCTGGCGTATCGGCTATTCCAGCGCCAGCCTGGCCAGCGTGTGCTCGGCGGTCGCGGCGGGGTTGGGCGTCAGCCTGTTGCCCGAACGCGTGGTGCAACCGGGGCACCGCATCCTGGGCGCCGACAGTGGTTTGCCGGCGGTGCAGGGCGTGCGCCTGGCGTTGTACGGTCGCAATGGCCTGGGTGCCGCTGGGCAGACCCTGTTGAGCGAGTTGCTTGCCTTGTGCGGTGCGAATCCGCGCTGAGCCATGCCTTTGATGAATATTTTGCATGCCGCAAAAGCATGCGAAATCAGGCACTTCGCGCCAAGCCACGGAACACGTGGCGTTGACGACCTAGGTCATTTTGTTTATTCGGTTTTGGTATATCCATAACTTTAAAGATTACTTTAAGAGATAAGCGTCTAGCCCCGATGATTCAGTCCTCGATGACCTGCCACGCAGGCCTGTCGGTTTTTTGGATTTGAACACCGTAGGGAGTGAATCAATGGGCAATGTCCAGACCGCTGCTCGTGCACCCGAGGCGCAAGAGCGCCTGGCACCGGGTGGTGAGTTGGTCGACCTTGGCCGACCACATCGGGCGCCGTTGGGGCAATTGCGCCTGCAGCAGACCCCCAAGCGCTTTTCCAGCCGTCGCGAGGGCGTGCTGTTGGGTTTGCTGGTGTTGGCCTTGCACGGCGCGGTGATCTATTGGGTGAGCCAAAAGCCCACCCCGGTGCTGCCCGTGGTGCCACCGGAAATTCCGCCGATGACCATCGAATTTTCCCGGCCGGCGCCGCCCGTAGTCGAGCCACCACCACCGGTGCCGCCGCCACCTCCGGTAGTCGAGCCGCCACCACCGGTGGTGGATGAGCTGGCCGCCAAACCGGCACCGCCAAAACCGATTACTAAACCCAAACCCGTGCCCAAACCCAAGCCTGTGCCCAAGCCGGTACCCAAGGCGATTGAACAGCCGCCCGCGCCGCCTGTGCCCGCTGCCCCGGCACCGGTTGCACCACCGACGCCGGCCCCGGTAACGCCCGCTTCGGCCAACGCCGCGTACCTGAAGAACCCGGCGCCGGAATACCCGTCACTGGCTCAGCGTCGCGGTTGGGAAGGCACGGTGTTGTTGCGGGTGCACGTACTGGCCAGCGGCAAACCGGGTGAGATTCAGATCCAGAAAAGCAGCGGTCGCCAGCAACTCGACGACGCCGCACTGGCCGCCGTGAAGCGGTGGAGCTTCGTACCGGCCAAGCAGGGTGAAGTGGCGCAGGACGGTTGGGTCAGCGTACCGATCGATTTCAAGATTCATTAATTATTCAGCGGCACAGAGGGAAAACATCATGGCTTTGGCATCTCCACTTGAATCCATCGAAAGCGCGGTGATCTGGCTGCTGGTGGCCTTCTCGGTCGCCACCTGGGGCTTGGCGTTGTTGAAGGGCGTGCAGTTCGGGCGCCTCAAGGCCCAGGATCGCAGGTTTCATAAACAGTTCTGGGCCGCCTCGAGCCTCGACGCCGCCGCCGAACTGGCCGAAACCCAACCAGGCGCAGCCGCTCGTGTGGCCCACGCCGGCTATGCTGCGATCCAGGTCGGCGACACCCAACACGCGGCTGACCTGAGCCAGGCCATCAATCACCAGGACCGCCTCGAGCGTGCCCTGCGCCAGCAGATCGTGCGTGAGCGCCGCTCCCTGGAAACCGGGCTGGCGGTGGTCGCCAGTATCGGCAGCACCTCGCCGTTTATCGGCCTGTTCGGCACCGTGTGGGGCATCATGGAAGCGCTCAAGGGCATCAGCGCCGCCGGTTCGGCCAGCCTTGAAACCGTGGCGGGGCCCATCGGCGCGGCACTGGTTGCGACGGGTGTCGGGATCGCCGTCGCGGTGCCGGCGGTGCTGGTCTACAACTATTTCCTGCGCCGCCTGAAGTTGACGGCTGCCGACCTCGACGACTTTGCCCACGACTTTTACAGCCTGGCGCAAAAGAACGCCTTCCGTGTGCTGCTGCACCCGGCGCTGAACAAAGCCGGCGCTGGCAGCCCGCAAAAAGTGAAGGAGGCGTCCTGAGATGGCCTTTTCCACCCAAGACAGTGATGAGGTGCTGAGCGAGATCAACGTCACGCCGCTGGTGGACGTGATGCTGGTGCTGCTGGTGGTGTTTATCGTCACCGCGCCGCTGCTCACCAACGCCATTCCCATCAACTTGCCCAAGACCGAGGCCGTCGCCCCGGTCGAGCAAAAAGACCCGTTGGTGGTAAGCATCGACGGTGCCGGCAAGCTGTTTATCAACAAGGACGAAATCCAGCCGGACCTGCTGGAATTCAACCTGCAGGCGGCCAAGGCCAAGGACCCCGATGTGCGGGTGCAACTGCAGGCGGACGATGGCGTGAACTACGGCGAAGTGGCGCGAGCCATGGCGTCG
Organism: Pseudomonas sp. W4I3; assembly: GCF_030816195.1. GTDB lineage: Bacteria > Pseudomonadota > Gammaproteobacteria > Pseudomonadales > Pseudomonadaceae > Aquipseudomonas. The sequence goes on from NZ_JAUSXS010000001.1 coordinate 923,631, forward strand.
ATTGAACGCGCGGGGATTACGAAGTTGTCGGTGATTACGGCGCGGTAGCGCGTGGTTGTGAGCCTCAAGCTGCAAGCGGCAAGTAAAAGCCCGTCCGCTTACAGCTATTTTTTCAGGCCGTCTCCTTGGCAGGGTGCGGCCTTTTTTTTGCTCCAAACTTACCGCTTGCCGCTAAACCCTTGAAGCTGCCTTTCAGTTATTAATAAATAGCTTCTTATTCCTTAACGAATATAAACCTCGTCCCTATACTGGTCAGCAACGTTAAACGCTGCAGGAGGGCACACCCATGCACAGCGAGTCGATTCGTTACCTGATCGTGCCGGGCTGGCAAGGATCGCCAGAAAATCATTGGCAAAGTCACTGGCAGAACAGCCTGCCCAACAGCGCGCGCGTGGAGCAGGATGACTGGCTCACCCCGCGCCGCGAAGACTGGGTGGCCGCACTGGCCGAGGCCATCGCCGCCGACAGCACCCCCGTGATCCTGATCGCCCATAGCCTGGGTTGCATCACCGTGGCGCACTGGGCGGCCACCGCGCCGGTGCATTTCCTGCGCCAGGTGCGCGGTGCCTTGCTGGTGGCCCCGGCGGACGTCGAACGCCCGGCCTGCGCGCCCGCCCTGCGCAACTTCGCGCCGATTCCTGGCGACCTGTTGCCGTTTCCCAGCCAGGTGGTCAGTTCCGACAACGACAGCGCCGTCAGCGCGCCGCGTGCGTTGGAGCTGGCGCGCCAGTGGGGCGCCGAAGCCGGGATTCTGTCCGGGGCCGGGCATATCAATGTGAAGTCCGGCCACCAGCGCTGGGAGCAGGGTTTCGCCTACCTCTATCGCCTGCAAAATCGCCTCGAGCATCACGCTCGGCGCACTGCATAAAACATTTCAACCCCGTCCCTGAGCGGATGGGGGCGGGAGCCTGCCATGAGTCTGCATGAAACCTACGGCCAGCCGTTGCTGACCTTTCCCGATGCCGAAAAAAGCCCGCTGAGCATTCGCGCCAAGGCGTTGGTGTTTGTCGACCCGCGTTCGCGCAAGCTGCGCGAAGACCTGGAAAACCTCGCACCGCGTGCATTGCCCGTGTTGATTCGTGGCGAGACGGGCAGCGGCAAGGAGCTGCTGGCGCGGCATATCCACCGTGGCAGTGATCGCACCGGCCTGTTTGTGTCAGTCAACTGCGGCGCGATCAGCCCGACCTACGCCGATGCGGAATTGTTCGGCTATGCCGCCGGCAGCCACAGCGGTGCGGCGAGCAGCCGGGCCGGGTGGTTTGGCTCGGCCAATGGCGGCACCCTGTACCTGGACGAAATCGGCGATCTGCCGTTGCCAATCCAGGTCAAATTGCTCGCCGCCCTGGAAAATCACGAAGTCACCCGCGTCGGCGCCCAGCAGCCAAGCCCGGTGGACGTGCGCCTGGTGGCGGCCACCAGCATCGACCTGGCCCAGGCCGTGGCGGCGGGCAAGTTCCACGAGCGCCTGTTTCATTATTTGAGCGAAGGCCAACTGGACCTGCCGGCATTACGCGAGCGGGTTGGCGACATCCTGTCCCTGGCCGAATACTTCCTTGGCATCTACAGCCAGCGCCTGGACCTGCCGGTGCCGCTGATCAGCGACGCGGCGCAGCGGGTGCTGGAGCACCATAGCTGGCCGGGCAATACCCGCGAGCTGGAAAATGTCATTCATTTTGCGCTGTTGGTCAGCAGCGGCGATGAAATTCTGCCCGAGCACCTGAACCTGCCCGTTGCCGGCTCGCCGTTGGAGCAGGTGCGGCGGATTTTCGCGAGCGCCAGCCCCGCCGAGCAGGAGACGCTGCGTAAATTCCTGTATGAGCAAAATGGAATATCAACGTGAATAAAAGATATTGTTCGGGAATAAAAAATCTAGGTATTGTCCACTCCACGCCGCGATAGCACTTCGCTGGCACCTCACATAAAAAACGGTCGTTAGAAGGACATTGCATGAAAAAGGTTCTGTTGTTTACCGCACTGGCGGCTGCCCTGACTGCCAGCTTCGCCCAGGCCAACGAGAAACTGGTGGTGGCCGCCACCCCGATCCCGCACGCCGAGATCCTTGAGCTGATCAAACCAACCCTGGCCAAGGAAGGCGTGGACCTGGAAATCAAAGTCTTCACCGACTATGTACAGCCAAACGTGCAGGTCGCCGAGAAGCGCCTGGATGCCAACTACTTCCAGACCCTGCCGTACCTGGAAAACTTCAACAAGGGCAAAGGCACGAACCTGGTCACGGTTGTCGGTGTGCACGTAGAACCCTTCGGTGGTTACTCGAAAAAGATCAAAAATATCTCCGAGCTCAAGGATGGCGCCACCGTGGCTATCCCGAACGAAGGCTCCAACAGCGGCCGCGCCCTGTTGCTGCTGCAGAAAGCCGGTGTGATCACCCTGAAAGACCCGAGCAATGCCCTGGCCACGCCAAAAGACATCGCCAGCAACCCCAAGCACCTGAAATTCAAGGAGCTGGAATCGGCCCTGCTGCCGCGCGTGCTGGACCAGGTTGACCTGGACCTGATCAACACCAACTACGCTCTGGAAGCTGGCCTGAACCCAGCCAAAGACGCGCTGATCATCGAAGACGCCAAGTCGCCTTACGTGAACTTCCTGGTAGCACGCCCGGACAACAAGGACAGCGACGCGATCCAGAAACTGTCCAAGGCGCTGACCAGCCCGGAAGTCAAAGCCTTCATCGAGAAGAAGTACAACGGCGCGGTCGTGCCAGCGTTCTGATGTAAGTCAAAACCCCCTTCAAGGTTTCAACGCCGGTGGCTAATACAGCGCCGGCGTTTTTTTTATGCGGCGGACACAGCGTGTGGAAATAAAGCATCAACTCGTAATTCAATTAATTTGGCGCGATGTATTAAGGGTGTTTGTTGGCTCTATGGGCGAATAAGTTCCAATGCGTTTATTAATTAATTCAAGGTTTATTTATTTAAATAATCTTACATTTAGGGTTTTGTTTTTTTTGTTTTTTACCCGCACGCTTGTAGGGGATGTAGGAACTACCGCATGGAGGCGCCGGCAAGTCTTGTCAGCTTTTGGAGCCAATAGTCTATGATTCAGCACATCTCCCACCATCACCCGCTTACCCCCTCAGCGTGCGTGAACCCGCTAGCGTCCCAACCTCATAGCGCCCACAGCTTTGAAACTGCGTATCCCCTCAGTGAGTTCAAGCCCGTCCCGAACAATATCCACATGGTGTGGGTCGGCTCGGAACCCAGCGCCAAGCAGGATGAATACTTGCGTCAGTGGGCTACCAAGAATCCCAACCATGAGGTCACGTTGTGGGTGGACTCCACTCAGTTCGATGCTTACGCTATTAATAAATCTGCGCAGGCCAAGGCAGAAGCTGTATATCCGGATTATCAGTCAGAGCGGCCAATACGCGGTTTATTCAGTCAACTTAAAGTGACAACGCAATACCCCTCGCAGCGTAAGGGTGCAGAGCACGCGCAAGTTATCAGCGAGTTGAACAAGGAACTGTCCGCCTTGGGTAACAAACAGTTGAAAGCGTGCTGGCTGCCCGACGGTGGAAAAGTGACGCCCACTAATGCTCGGCTTGTTCTCAACCAATTCGAGCGCTATGCACAGCGCAACGACGATAAGTTTTATCAAGCAGAAGCCGTGATTCTGGACCAGACAACAAAGTCATGGGACCGTCACGCGAGTAATGCCCCTCGTAATATCGGTAAGCTGACAAGTTTAAAAGAGCGATTTGCCGATCAAAAGAACGTGCAGATTCGTGACCTGAGCAATCCCTCGGACATTCGTTTGCAAAACAAAGACGTGTATCTACACGAAGTCATCGGACGCAATGGTGGTTATGCCGCAGCCTCGGACGTTGCACGTTATGAAATCGTCAATCGTTATGCGGGTACTTATACGGATATTGACCTGGAGAGCGTACGACCACTCGATGGCGCACTGCATGCCCATCCCGACTTGATGCTGGTCGGCATGGCTGAAGGCAAAAATGACGCAAAGGGCAGCGCCACCCCTTATTTCGCCAACGCCTTGTTTTCCAGCCATGCCCAGAGTGCAATGCTGTCCAGTCTGATCGACGACATCGGCAACAACTACCGTTCCATGAAGGGCAATGAGTACGGTGGTGACCGTTACTTCAGTCGCCCGAATAAAAGCACGATCGAAACCACCGGCCCCAATGCATTACGCGGGCACGTCGACAAGGTGATACAGCAAGCCAAGGGGCGGCCGGATCTGGTGCGCAGCGACGCCCACTCTCTGGCTGATCGGATATGGGACAAATCAAAACCGCAAAACGAGGAGTATTGGAAACTGGTGGATTCCCATTTCAAATTCCCGGACAACTACGTCAATTTTGAGACCGAAGAGCAGCAGAACAGCGCTACCAAAGCAATGGCTGGCGGCGCCCAGGGCGATACGCTGAAGAAGGGCTAAGTAGTGTTGTAAGCCTCGCGTGCCAGCGGGGCTTTTTTGTCGACTCGCTCTCGCCTTGCGCTCGCTCAAGCAGTTCACCTATCCAGGTTAGTTTTTTGAGTGCTATGGATATTCTATTTAGGTATTTAAAGTTTGTTTTTTATACCTTTAAAGTTCGCGCTACCCGACGTTATCCACGCCGGAACGGACTGCGCTCGCGGCATTACCCATGCGGCGATCTGGACTGCACATGACCTTCGATTTCGCTTTTATCCTCAGTACCCTGCCGGCGTTTCTCAAAGCGGTTGGGGTGACGCTGCAAGTAGGTTTGATCGCCATTGCCACCTCCTTGCTGGTGGCGCTGATCAACGCGGCGCTGCTGGTGTTTCGCACGCCTTACCTGGCGCGGCTGGTGGCCGTGTATGTGGAGCTGGCGCGTAACACGCCGCTGCTGATCCAACTGTTCTTCGTGTATTTCGCGCTGCCGGCCCTGGGCTTGAATATCTCCGGGTTCTGGGCGGCGATTATCACCATGACCTTTCTTGGCGGCGCCTACCTCACCGAAGTGCTGCGCGCAGGTGTGGAGGCGGTGCCGCTGGCGCAGATCGAGTCGGGAAAATCCATCGGCTTGTCCGACTGGCAACTGCTGCGCCATGTGATCCTGCCCCAGGCCGGGATCCTCAGCCTGCCAGCGCTGTTCGCCAATTTCATCTTTCTGCTCAAGGAGACCACGGTGGTCTCCGCCGTGGCGGTGCCGGAGATTCTCTACACCACCAAGAGCTACATCGCGCTCTACTACAAGACCTACGAAATGCTCGCCGTATTGACGCTGATCTGCGTGCTGCTGTTTCTGCCGTTGTCGCTGTTGCTCAGCCGCGTGGAAAGGAGGCTCCAGCATGGCCAGTTCGGGTCTTGAGCTGTTGTGGGTGTCGTTGCCGCAACTGGGCAAGGGCGCTGCGCAAACCCTGTCGATTTCCTTCTTGAGCATCGCTTTCAGTACCGTCGGTGGGGTGCTGTATGGCGTCTTGCGCACCTTGAACAACCGGGTGGTCAATGCGCTGCTGCGGGTCTACCTGGAGTTGTTTCGCGCCATTCCGGTGCTGGTCTGGCTGTACCTGTTGTTTTTCGGCCTGCCGATTTTCTTCGGCCTGAGCCTTCCCAGTTTCTGGTGTGCGGTGCTGGTGTTGTCGTTGTGGGGCGCCAGTGAAGTCGGCGAAGTGGTGCGTGGCGCGTTGCATTCGCTGCCGCGTGGCCAGCGCGAAGCCGGCTTGTCGATCGGGCTGTCCGCCCCGCAGTTGTATGGCTACGTGCTGCTGCCGCAAGCGCTCAAGCGCATGACGCCGCCGACCATCAACGTCTACACGCGCCTGATCAAGACCAGCTCGCTGGCCGTGCTGATCGGTGTGGTGGATGTGATCAAGGTCGGCCAGCAAATCATCGAGCGCACCTATGAGTCGGTGTTGATCTACGGCGCGCTGTTCCTGTTTTTCTTCTTTATCTGCTACCCGTTGTCGGCCGCCTCCAAGGTGCTGGAACGGCGCTGGGCCCAAGCATGAGCGCATTGATCGAGTTTCAGGGTTTCAACAAATTCTTCGGCGAACACCAGGTGCTCAAGGGCATCGACCTGAGCGTGCAAAGTGGCGAAGTGGTGGTGATCCTCGGCCCCAGCGGTTGCGGCAAAAGTACCTTGCTGCGCTGCCTCAATGGTTTGGAAGTGGCTCACAGCGGGCACTTGCGCTTGGCCGGCAAAGAGCTGCTGGACAAGCACACCGACTGGCGCCAGGTGCGCCAGGACATCGGCATGGTGTTCCAGAGCTACCACCTGTTCCCGCACATGAGCGTGCTCGACAACATTCTGCTCGGCCCGTTGAAAGTGCAGAAGCGAGACCCGCGTGAAGCCCGCGAGCAAGCGCAAAAACTGCTCGAGCGCGTGGGCCTGGCCGACAAGCGCGACGCCTTTCCACGCCAGCTTTCCGGCGGCCAGCAGCAACGCATCGCCATCGTCCGTTCGTTGTGCATGAACCCGCAGGTCATGCTGTTCGATGAAGTCACCGCCGCCCTCGACCCGGAGATGGTCAAGGAAGTGCTGGAAGTCATCCAGGACCTGGCCCGCGATGGCATGACCCTGCTGATCGTCACCCATGAAATGGCCTTCGCCCGCGCCGTCGCCGATCGCGTGGTGTTTATGGAGGCTGGCCGCATCCTCGAACACAACACCCCCGAGGCATTCTTTACGAACCCGCAAACCGCACGCGCGCAGCAGTTCCTGGAGAAGTTCTCCTTTGTTTCAACACTGCCCAAAAAGATCAAGGAACTGGAGCTGATATGAAAAAGTTACTGCTGCCCCTGCTGGCCGTCGCGTTACTGGCCGGCTGCGACAAGAAGGCCGAAGAGCCCACCAAACCTGCCGCCGCCGCGGTGAGCGCGCTCGACAAGATCAAGGCACGCGACAAGCTGATCGTCGGCGTCTTCACCGACAAGCCGCCGTTCGGCTTCGTCAACGAGGCGGGCCGCTACGTCGGCTTCGATACCGACATCGGCCGCCAATTCGCCAAGGACCTGCTGGGCGATGAGAACAAAGTCGAGTTCGTTGCCGTGGAGCCGGCCAGCCGCATTCCGTTCCTGCAAAGTGACAAAGTCGACCTGATCCTGGCCAACATGACCGTGACCCCTGAGCGCAAGGAAGCGGTGGACTTCACCAACCCCAACCTGAAAGTCGCGGTACAGGCGCTGGTGCCCAATAACAGCCCGGTCAAGAGCCTGGATGACCTGGCAACCGGCACCACCATCGTCACCACCGGCACCACCGCCGACATCTGGCTGACCAAGAACCACCCGGACTGGAAGCTGCTCAAGTTCGAGAAAAACTCCGAGTCGCTGCAAGCATTGTCGGCCGGCCGTGGCGATGCCTACGCCCAGGACAACCTGGTGCTGTTCAGCTGGGCCAAGCAGAACCCCGGCTACCGCGTGCTCGAGCAGAAACTCGGCGATGAAGCACCGATTGCCCCGGCGGTGAAAAAGGGCAACATCGAACTGCGCGACTGGGTGAACGCGGAACTGGCCAAGTTGGGCGAAGAGAAATTTCTGCTCAAGCTGTACGACCAGTATGTGCGCAAAGAACTGAGCGATGACACCAAGCCTGAGAGCGTGATTGTCGAAGGGGGCAAGTGGCAGGGCTGATAAAGCTATCGGGGGCAAGCCCCCTCCCACACTGGATTGGGTTCACAAGTCGTCCTGATATGTGAATGCATTCAAATGTGGGAGGGGGCTTGCCCCCGATGAGGCCAGTACAATCACCCCCTATTCCGGCCAATGCCACGCCGGCGCATCCAGCAGCCCCTGGCCCACAATCCGCGTTTCCCCCAGCACCTTTTCCAGCACAATCGAATTACACCCCTCATCCTGCTGCAACGCCGCAATCAAGCGGCTGGCATGGGACACCACCCACACCTGGCAGTGCTTCGACGCTTCGATAATCAAGCGCGCCAAGGCGGGCAGCAGGTCCGGATGCAGGCTGGTTTCAGGTTCGTTCAGCACCATCATGGTCGGCGGTCGTGGCGTCAGCAGCGCGGCGATCAGCAGCAGGTAGCGCAAGGTGCCGTCCGACAACTCCGCCGCCGACAACGGTCGCAGCAAGCCTTGCTGGTGGAACTCGATGGCAAAGCGTGCGCCTTGCAACGGCTGGATATTCAAGCGCGCCCCAGGGAACGCATCGCTGACGGCGCGGTGCAAGGCATCCGGGTCGCCAATCTCGCGAATGGTCTGCAGCGCCGCCGCCAGGTCACGCCCGTCGTGATGCAGCACCGGCGTGCGCGTGCCCAACTGGGGCTGGCGCACGGGCGCGTCCACGTCGCTGCGAAAGTGATCATAAAAGCGCCAGCCACGAATGCTCTCGCGCAGCAGCAGCACTTCCGGCGAGCCACGCAGATTGCCGACCTGGTCGAACAGGCTGTGATAATTCGGCGTGTGCTGGGCCAACACATCCCACGACGGGCCTTCGCGAGCGCGCACCATCGGCCCGGAGCGTTGTACCAGCAAACTGGCGGGGCGGTAGACGTGCCCGGCCCAGATGCATTCTTTCTTGACCTCTGGGTCGAGGCTGAAAAACGACTCGGTGGGTTCCGGCAAGCCCAGGGAAATGGCGTAGCTGAAGTCTTCGGCGGCGAACCCCAGGCGTAGGCGCTTGACGCCCTGGCGCACGCTGGATTCGACCGGCACTTCGCCGCTGTGCATGCGCCGGCTGATGATTTGCGGCCCGGCCCAGAAGGTCGAGTCCAGCCCGCCTTCGCGGGCCAGCGCATTGATCACCCCGCCCTGGGCGGTTTCGGCCAGCAGGCGCAGGGCGCGGTACAAGTTGGACTTGCCGCTGCCATTGGGGCCGGTGACCAGGTTCAGTCGGCCCAGGGGCACCACCAGTTTATTGATCGAGCGGTAATTGGCCACCGCGAGGGTCTTGAGCATGGCAATCGAGTCGGTGTGGGAACCCTTGAAGTATGGGATCCTGCAGGCAGATAAGGAACCCTCAACTAAGCTCACAGTCGCATACACACTGGCACGTCAGCATCACGCAAAAGGAGCCTGCATGGGCGGTCGCATTTCCACATTTTTGTTCGGCCTTGGCTTACTGACGCTGCTTGGCGGCTGTGGCGAGGAAAAGGCCGAACCCAAGGCCCATTCCCGAGTTTTCGTGCAAACCGTGCAGCCGGCGGATTTCGCTGCCGCGGTCACGCTCACCGGGGATATCCAGGCGCGGGTGCAAACCGATTTGTCCTTTCGTGTGGGGGGCAAGATCATCCAGCGCATGGTCGACGTCGGTGATCGAGTGACGGCCAAACAAGTGCTGGCCAAGCTTGACCCCAAGGACCTGCAGACCAACGTCGACTCGGCCCAGGCCCAGGTCGTGGCCGAGCAGGCGCGGGTCAAGCAAGCGGCTGCCGCCTTCGTGCGCCAGGAAAAACTCTTGCCCAAGGGCTACACCAGCCGCAGCGAATACGACGCCGCCCAGGCCGCGCTGCGCAGCAGCCAGAGCGCCTTGGCCGCCGCCCAGGCCCAGTTGGCCAACGCCCGTGAACAACTCGGCTACACCGCCTTGATCGCCGATGCGCCGGGCATTATCACGGCGCGCCAGGCGGAAGTCGGCCAGGTGGTACAAGCCACCGTGCCGATCTTCAGCCTGGCCCGCGATGGCGAACGCGACGCGGTGTTCAACGTTTACGAGTCGCTGCTGGTGGAGCCGCCGCCGGATGCGCCGATCACCGTCAGTCTGCTGGATAACCCGAGCATCAAGGCGCAGGGCAAGGTGCGTGAAGTCACCCCTGCCGTGGCCGCCAACACCGGCACCGTGCAGGTGAAGATCGCCCTGCAAAGCCTACCCAAAGGCATGGAACTGGGCTCGGTGGTGAGCGCCACCGCCAATGGCCCGGCCAAGGCCAGCATCGAGTTGCCGTGGTCGGCCCTGACCAAGGTCCTCAGCGAACCCGCCGTGTGGCTGGTGGACGGCGACGGCAAGGCGCAGCTGCACAAGGTCACGGTGGCGCGCTACCTCACCGGCAAAGTGATTATCGGCGACGGCCTTAAAGGCGGCGAAAAAGTTGTGGTGGCCGGTGGGCAGTTGCTGCACCCCGGCATGCTCGTCGAAATCGCCCAGCAAGGAGCGCAGCCATGAAGCAACTGACGGTTATCCTCGCCGCCAGCCTGTTGCTGGTGGCCTGCTCCAAGGAAGAAGCGCCGCCCGAACCGGTGCGCCCGGTGCTGTCCATGGAAGTGAAGGCCGAAGACCAGGAAAACCTCGGTCGCTTTGCCGGCACTATCCAGGCGCGCTACGAAAGTAACCTGGGTTTCCGCGTACCTGGCCGTATCGCTCGCCGCACTGTGGACGTGGGCGCCGAGGTGGAGAAGGGCGCCTTGCTCGCCGTCCTCGACCCCACCGACCAGCAGAACCAGTTGCGCGCCGCCCAGAGTGACCTGGCCCGCGTGCAGGCGCAGTTCATCAACGCCCAAGCCAATGCGCGCCGCCAGCAAGAGCTGTTCAACCGTGGCGTCGGTGCCCAGGCTCAGCTCGACGTGGCCCAGACCGACCTGAAAACCACCCAGGCGAGCCTCGACCAGGCCCGCGCGTCGGTCAATCAGGCCAGGGACCAGCTCAACTACGCCGAACTGCGCACCGACCATGCCGGCATCGTCACCGCCTGGAACGCCGAGGCCGGCCAGGTGGTCAGCGCCGGCCAGCAAGTGGTGACCCTGGCTCGGCCAGACATCAAGGAAGCGGTGATCGACCTGCCTGCCGGCCTGGCCGAGCGCCTGCCCGCGGACGTGGTGTTCCTGGTGGCCGGGCAACTGGACCCCAGCGTGCATACCACCGCCATCGTCCGCGAGATCGAGCCCCAGGCCCAAAGCGCCACGCGCACCCGTCGTGCGCGCTTGACCCTGACCGACACCCCGGCTGCGTTTCGCCTGGGCACCGCCATCAGCGTGACCGTGAGCACCGCCATTGCGCCGCGTATCGAGCTGCCCCTGAGCGCCCTGCAGTACGTCGACGGCAAGACTCGCATCTGGCTGCTCGACACCCAGAGCCAGACGGTGCAACCGCGTGATGTCACGGTCGTCAGCCGTGACACCAAAAGCGCGCTGCTCAACGCGGGCGTCAAGCCCGGTGAGCGCATCGTCACCGCCGGTGTGAACAGCCTGAAAGCCGGGCAAAAAGTCAAAATCGACGAGGACAGCCCGCGATGAAAGGCAGCTTCAACTTATCCGACTGGGCCCTCAAGCATCAGTCCTTCGTCTGGTACCTGATGTTCGTCGCGCTGCTGATGGGCGTGTTCTCGTACATGAACCTGGGCCGCGAGGAAGACCCCTCGTTCACCATCAAGACCATGGTGATCCAGACCCGCTGGCCGGGCGCAACCCAGGAAGAAACGCTCAAGCAGGTCACCGACCGCATCGAGAAAAAACTCGAAGAGCTCGACTCCCTCGATTACGTCAAAAGCTACACCCGGCCGGGCGAGTCCACGGTGTTCGTGTTCCTCAAGGACACCACCAGCGCCAAGGCCATCCCTGAGATCTGGTACCAGGTTCGCAAGAAGATCGACGATATTCGCGGCACCTTCCCCCAGGGGCTGCAGGGGCCGTCGTTCAACGATGAGTTCGGTGATGTGTTCGGCTCGGTGTACGCCTTCACCGGCGACGGCCTGTCGATGCGCCAGTTGCGCGACTACGTGGAGCAGGTGCGCGCCGAAATCCGCTCGGTGCCGGGGCTGGGCAAGGTCGAGATGATCGGCCAGCAGGACGAAGTGATTTACCTGAATTTCTCCACGCGCAAACTGGCAGCCCTGGGCATCGACCAGCGCCAGGTGGTGCAAAGCCTGCAATCGCAGAACGCGGTGACGCCCGCCGGGGTAATCGAAGCCGGACCGGAGCGGATTTCCGTGCGCACCTCGGGGCAGTTCGCCTCGGAGAAGGACCTGGCCAACGTCAACCTGCGCCTCAATGACCGCTTCTATCGCCTGGCCGACATTGCCGACATCAGCCGTGGCTACGTCGACCCGGCGCGGCCGATGTTCCGTTTCAACGGCAAGCCGGCGATTGGCCTGGCGATTGCGATGCAGAAGGGTGGCAACATCCAGTCGTTCGGCAAGGCGCTGCACGGGCGTATGGACGAGCTGACCGCCGACCTGCCGGTGGGCGTCGGCGTGCACAAGGTCTCGGACCAGGCCGAAGTGGTGGAGGAGGCCGTCGGCGGCTTTACCAGTGCGCTGTTCGAAGCCGTGATCATCGTGCTGGTGGTGAGCTTTATCAGCCTGGGCATGCGTGCCGGGCTGGTGGTGGCGTGCTCGATTCCGTTGGTGCTGGCGCTGGTGTTCGTGTTCATGGAATACAGCGGCATCACCATGCAGCGGGTGTCGTTGGGCGCCTTGATCATCGCCCTCGGCCTGCTGGTGGACGATGCGATGATTACCGTGGAAATGATGATCACACGCCTGGAAAAAGGCGAAACCAAGGAGCAGGCGGCGACTTACGCCTACACCTCCACGGCATTCCCGATGCTCACCGGTACGCTGGTGACCGTGGCCGGTTTTGTGCCGATCGGCCTTAACGCCAGTTCGGCGGGCGAGTACACCTTCACCTTGTTCGCGGTGATCGCCGTGGCGATGTTGGTGTCGTGGGTGGTGGCGGTGCTGTTTGCACCGGTTATCGGCGTGCATATCCTCAGCACCAATGTAAAACCGCACAGCGCCGAGCCTGGGCGCATTGGCCGTGCCTTCAATGGCGGCATGCTCTGGGCCATGCGCAACCGCTGGTGGGCCATCGGCATCACCGTGGCGTTGTTTGTGGCCTCGGTATTTTCCATGCAGTTCGTGCAGAACCAGTTCTTCCCGTCGTCGGATCGACCGGAAATCCTGGTGGACCTGAACCTGCCGCAAAACGCCTCGATCAATGAAACGCGCAAAGCCGTCGACCGCCTCGAAGCCATCATCAAGGACGACCCGGACATCGCGCGCTGGAGCACCTACATCGGCCAGGGCGCGATCCGTTTCTACCTGCCGCTGGACCAGCAGCTGGAGAACCCGTACTACGCGCAGCTGGTGATCGTCAGCAAGGGCCTGGAAGAGCGCGGCGCGTTGATCACGCGCCTGCAGAAACGCCTGCGCGATGATTTTGTCGGCATCGGCAGTTTCGTGCAGCCGCTGGAAATGGGCCCGCCGGTAGGACGCCCCATCCAGTACCGCGTGTCCGGCAAAGACACCGATCAGGTGCGCAAGCACGCCATCGAACTGGCGACCTTGCTCGACCAGAACACCCACCTGGGCGAGATCATCTACGACTGGAACGAGCCGGGCAAAGTGCTGCGCGTGGATATCGCCCAGGACAAGGCGCGGCAACTGGGGCTGTCGTCGGAAGACGTGGCGCAGTTGATGAACAGCGTGGTCAGCGGCGCCTCGGTGACCCAGGTGCACGACGATATCTACCTGATCAACGTGGTCGGCCGCGCCGAAGACGCCGAGCGCGGTACGCCGGAAACCTTGCAGAACCTGCAGATCGTCACGCCCAACGGCACCTCGATCCCGTTGCTGGCCTTCGCGACCGTGCGCTATGAGCTGGAGCAGCCGCTGGTATGGCGTCGCGACCGCAAGCCGACCATCACCATCAAGGCCGCGGTGCGCGATGAGATGCAGCCGACCGACCTGGTCAAGCAGCTGGCGCCGACCATCCAGAAGTTCAGCGATGGCCTGCCGGTGGGTTACAAGGTCGCCACCGGCGGTACCGTGGAAGAGAGCGGCAAGGCCCAGGGCCCGATTGCCAGCGTGGTGCCGCTGATGCTGTTTTTGATGGCGACGTTCCTGATGATCCAGCTGCACAGCGTGCAGAAGATGTTCCTGGTGGCGAGTGTCGCACCGCTGGGGCTGATTGGCGTGGTGCTGGCGCTGATTCCCACGGGCACGCCCATGGGCTTCGTGGCGATCCTGGGCATCCTGGCGCTGATCGGCATCATCATCCGCAACTCGGTGATCCTGGTGACGCAGATTCACGAGTATGAAGTGGCGGGCTATTCGCCATGGGATGCGGTGGTGGAAGCGACCGAGCATCGACGCAGGCCAATTCTGCTTACAGCGGCGGCGGCCAGCCTGGGCATGATCCCGATTGCGCGGGAAGTGTTCTGGGGGCCGATGGCTTACGCGATGATCGGCGGGATCATCATTGCCACCTTGCTGACACTGCTGTTCCTGCCGGCGCTGTATGTGGCCTGGTATAAAATCCGCGAGCCAAAACAGGAAGAGCACGGTTAAAAATGTGGGAGGGGGCTTGCTCCCGATTGCGGTGTGCCAGTCAGCAAGTTTTTAACTGACAGACCGCTATCGGGGGCAAGCCCCCTGCCACAGGGATTTTTGCACAGCAGGAAACTTCCTGACATGACGCTTGGTTCGCTGCCAACCGCCGGGTGTTTTACCCTCCGACGTTCACTCTGAACGGTCGCCCGCCATGCACCCTGTGCGTCATACCTTGCTGATGTGTTGTCTCCTGCTATCGCCGCTGACCTTCGCCGGCACGGTTCTGGAAAATAAGCTGTGGCGCATTGAGCTTGAGCCCGCCACGTTGGCATTGCGTGTGACCCCGGCGGGCGAAGCTGCGGTACAAGCCTCCAGCGGTGTGGCCGCGCATGCGGTCAATGCACTGCGAGCCGATGCTAAGCAGGCCACCTGGCAATGGGACAACGGCGCCTATCGCCTCACGGCCCGGCTGGAACAGCGCGAACTGTCCCTGACAATCCAGGCCCGCGAGGCGGGTGAACTGGCCGTACTGCGTCAACCGGCCAGCGCCATGGGCCAAGGGCTGATCTGGCCGTTGGCCGAGGGGCATTACGTGCCTGTTGGTAACGCCGTGTGGAAGGATTTCCTGCTGGAACAAGGCGCGCTCGATACCACCCAGGACCTCAGCCTGCCGCTGTGGGGAGTGGATCACGGCCGCTTTACGCTCAACTGGCTGCTGACCAACCCCTATAACAACCGACTCGCATGGCGCGCGGACGGCCAGGGCCTGGCGCTGTCAGCGTCCCATGAATTCACCTCGCTTGAGCCGCACGCGCCGATGACGCTGCGCCTGTACCTGGGCGAGGCCGACCCGTTGGCCGGCGCCAAGCGTTATCGTCAGTGGCTGGTCGAGCAGGGCCGTTACGAGCCACTGGCGGACAAGCTGCGGCAAACCCCCGAGGCGGAAAAGTTGCTCGGTGCCAGTCACGCTTATCTGTGGGGCAACGGCTTGCTGGCGCTGGACGACGTGCTTGACTGGCCAAGGTTGATCAAACGGCTGCGCACGCACGTGCTCAAGGGGCTGATGGACACAGAGACCGCGACCGTACTCGCGAAGACCGACCCATTGAATCCCTATGAGCAGACCCTGCTGTTGCGCGGCCTCAACGCGGCCATCAACACCAAGGCCCGCCAGGCGTGGCAAGTGGAAGAGCCCGACATGACGCTCCTCGCCGCGCGCTACGGTGAGTTGCGCAGCGAGCTGGCAGCGGATTTTGCCGGCGCCTTGAGTGATCGCCCCGAAGCCTGGGGGGGTTCGACTATCCAGGCTTTGCGCGACGCCGGTCTGGGGCGTCTGCTGGTGACCCTGAGCGAAGGCTGGGAAGGCGGTCTGTGGCACCCCGAAGCCATTCGCGCCGGGGTGGATGCCGGTTACTTGATGGCGCCCTACGACTCCTATGAAACGGCGCTGTCGGCGACTGAAAACCCTGACTGGACCACTGCCCATCTGGGCGGCAAGGCGTACCGGGAATGCGCGGTTGTGTTGAAGGACGGCACGCTCAAGGTCGGCTTCCAACAATCGGGCTATTACACCGATCCGCGCTGTGTGCGGCCGTTGCTGGAGGCGCGGGTGCAGGCCGTGCAAGCCAAAGCGGGCTTCAATGCCTGGTTCCTGGATGTCTACGCAGCCGGCATGCTGTTCGACAATTATCGCAGCGGCGCCAGCATGACCCAGGCGCAAAACGCCGACGCCAATATCGACGCCTCACGCTGGATCAACACCGTGCCCAAGTTGGCAACGGGCTCTGAAGACGGCAACGCCATCACCGCCCAGGGCATCCTGTTTGCCCATGGTATGCAAACCCCGGTGATGGGTTGGGGCGATCGCGAGATGACTCGGGACGCTCAGTCACCTTACTACGCGGGCAACTGGTACCCGCTGGAGCAACCGACCGTGTTCTTCAAGCCGGTGCCCCTGAAAGCGTCGCTGCGCACGGTGTATTTCGACCCGACGATGCGCCTGCCGCTGTATCAGGCGGTGTTTCATGGCTCGGTGATCACCACCCATCACTGGTTGTTCGACAGCCTGAAACTGAACAATGTGCGGGTTGAAAACGAGCTGGCCCAACTGCTTTACAACGTACCGCCGCTGTATCACCTCAGTGCGGCGACGCTCAAGCAGCGGCTGCCGGTCATGCAGCGCCAGGACCGGTTTTTCCGCCCGTTGCATCAGCGATTGGCGACCCAGGCGATGACGGATTTTCGCTGGCTGACCGCAGATAAACAGGTGCAGCAAACCACGTTCGCCGATGGCACGCGGTTGGTGGCGAATTTCTCGGCGGGAGAACAACAAGGCTATGCCGGGCGCAGTGTGACCGCGCTGGTGGAGGGGGAAAAGCCGGTGGTGTATCAGGTGGGTCAGCAGGGAAATTGAGTCCATTGGGAGCAAGTCGAATCGTCGCACCGCCCTTCCCACAGGGGTATGCATTCCAAATGTGGGAGGGGGCTTGCCCCCGATAGCCATAGGTATCTACACAACTTTGTAGCAGCCTACGGTAACCACGATGCGAAGCGAGCCGCTCTTGATCTTGATCTTAGGCGCCCCGTTAAACCACGCTGGCCGGAATTCGATAGTGATTTGGAGGGTAAACCGGCAGGGATGCTGGTTTAGCCGCCCCGCGCCATGGATGGCGCGTGGCGGCGGCCCTCCAAATCAATGTCGGATTACGGGCACACCGAGCGTGAGCGAGGTGCCGAGTGGTGGGGCAGGAGCCCTTTTGGTTACTTTTGGGGCTCTTTTCCAAAAGTGACCCGCCGTAAGGGCGGAACCCTAAGCCGCCGTTACCGCAGCAACGGATATGTACTCGCTCTGATCCAACATCATTGTCGGCTTTCAGGCCGCCATCGGGGGCAAGCCCCCTCCCACATTGGAACGCTGGGCGTCAGTTAGAGAGGCTTCGGCTGCTGAGCCGTCACAGGCTTAGGGCCGCGCGAAGTTGTGTAGATACCTATGCCCCGATAGCGTCAGCCCAGGCGATACATCACTAAACCCTGCGCCACACGCTGGCCAACCAGGGCTGCTGCTCCCGAGGCAAACCCGCCGGCCGGTAATAATGCTCCAGCTCTACAAAGCCGGCCTCAGTCAGCAAACCCCGCCACGCCTCCAGATCGTGATAAGACCCATACCGCGGTCCGTTCCAGCCTTCCTGGTTGTCACCGCGAGGGTTGGAGCTGAACAGCACGCCCCCAGGCTTCAACGTGCCATGCAGTTGCTTGAGGACCCGGGGCAATTCCTGCTTGGGAATATGAAACAGCACCGCATTGGCAAACACCCCGTCGAAGCGCTCCGCGGGCAAGTCCAGCTTGAGGAAATCCTGCTGCAGCACCTCGCAGCCACTGTCATCCCGCGCCATTTGCGCGAACCGCTCGGAACCGTCCAGCCCCACGGCGATATGCCCCAGGCGCATGAAGGTTTGCAAGTCCCGGCCCGGCCCGCAACCGAAGTCCAGCACGGTAAACGGCGGCGCGCCGTGGAGATGCCGCAGCAGCGCGTCGATGTTCTGGCTCACATCGTGATCGCGGGTGCCTTCACGGAAGTCGTCGGCCACTTTGTTGTAATGGCCGAGGGTGGTCGAGGTGATTTTCTGGAGGTCGTCAGGGGCGAGTTTCATGGCGTGGCGCACTGCTGCGGCTGAGGTGGTTAGACTATACCTCAGGCCGCGTCCGGTTCAGTTGAAAGACGTTTATCGGGCGTAGGATGCTTCACTGTTTTGTGGCGTGAGTTTCTGACATACCGCACGCGTGGATTCTGGGTAACATCCCGGCCCTTACTTCAAGAGGCTTGTACATCCATGGAACCGGAAAAAAGCACCCCCAACAAAGTGGAGCGATATGCCACCCAATTGAGCAATGGGCTGTTATGGCTCAATGAGCGCGCATGGCCGCTGACGGTGGGTATCCTGTCGGTGGCGGGCCTGTATTTGTATCAATACATCCAGGTGGAGAAGGTGCCGCTGAGCATTCTGTCGGGGGCGGCATTTACCGCGTTGCCGGCGATGTTCGCAATGCTGGTATTTGTGATCGGCATGATGGGTGCGTCGATCCTGATCCCTACGTTTATCTTGTTCAAGCGCCTCAATGATGCAGGTGTGCGGCTTAGCGACCAACTCAATCTCAGCGCGCAGTCGCCGCAAGTAACGGCTCAACATCGCCGTCTGTTGCTGCACTGGGGCGCCAGCGTGATAGTGCTGGGTGTCTTCTGGTTGTGCGCCGTGTACCTGTCGGCGAATGTAGACAGTGGACCTTTGCTGACCACCAGCTGGATTGTGGCAATCGTGCTGGTGGTGCTGGCTTACGTCTGGATCATCATTCGGGCACGTCCCGCCCACGTCGCGCTGCGGGATATATCCGGCGAGTTCTGGATGGCCAGTGCCGGCGCCGGTGTCATCCAGATGCTGGTTATCCTGATCGTGACCGTGCCGGTTTCCCGCGCATTCAGCGAATACTCTGACAGCGTGGTGCTGTTTGCGCCCTTTATGGCTGCCGAATTGCTGGTGCTGTTCTTGATTCAGGGCAGTGGCGCCTGTCTTGTCGTGAGCATGAACGACCACAAGAATCCAGTGGCCAGCGCGGCACTGGCGGCCTTTACGCTGCTCATCGTGCTAGGGCTGATTCCCGCGACGGGGGCGAAGTTGGGTGGAATGCCCTTGCAGGCTTCCGCATCGGGAGGGCGCGCCTGCACCCTGATGGTCTGGTCAGCCGAGGCCAAGGTACCTGCGGCGCTGACCGACGCCCAAAGCCCGCAACGCAGCGTGAAACTGCGAATACTCGCGGATTCGGACGGCAGCTATATCGTGCGACCGTCACAGGCCAAGGAGAAAACCATCACTTTCGTGCCCCACGCCAATGTCGCCCAACTGGACGAGTGCCCCTGAACTCAGCGCTTGTTCAGTACGCGCGCCAACCGATCGCCGCCCAGCTGAATCACGGCCACCAGCACCACCAGCAGCACGATCACGGTGAGCATGATCTGCGTATCGAAGCGCTGGTAGCCGTAGCGGTAGGCAATGTCGCCCAAGCCACCGGCGCCAATCGCCCCGGCCATGGCCGATGAGTTGATCATGGTCACCAGGGTGATAGTGAACCCGCCGACGATCCCCGGCAGCGCTTCGGGCAACAGCACGTGCCAGATGATGTGCCAGCGGCGGCAACCCATGGCCTGTGCGGCTTCGATCAACCCATGGTCAACCTCGCGCAGGCTGACTTCGGCGATGCGCGCAAAGAACGGCGTGGCCGCGATGGTCAGCGGTACGACGGCCGCCCATACGCCGTAGGTGGTACCCACGATCAGGCGGGTGAACGGGATCAGCGCCACCATCAAGATCAGGAACGGAATGGAGCGGAACAGATTGACGAAGGCGCCCAGCACCCGGTTAAGCGCGGGCGCCTGATAGATGCCGCCTTTGTCGCTGGTCACCAGAAACACCGCCAGTGGAATCCCCACCAGCAAGGCGATCAACGACGACACGCCCACCATCAACAAGGTGTCGATGGCGCCCTGCAGCAAACGATCAAACCACATAGCCGAGTACCTCCACCTGTTGCGCCCAGCGCCCGGCGCGGTTGCGCAGCTCTTCGGCGTTGTGCGACGAACCATTTACCGCCAGTAATAATTGCCCCAGGGCATGCCCCTGGATGCGTTCCACACCGCCTTGCAGCAAACGCACGCGGCCGCCGAGGGCGCTGAACAGTGCGGCCAGGTCCGGTTCGTCTGTGTCGCTGCCGGTGAACTGCAAGCGCAACACCAATGCGGCATCTGCCGAGGCGGGTGTGGCGTGCAGGCGGCTTTGCAGCTCGGGTGGCAAGCCGTGCTGCAGCGGTGCGAGCAGGGTTTTGCTGACGTCATGCTGTGGGTTGCCAAACACTTGCCACACCGAGCCCTGCTCGACGATACGCCCGTGTTCCAGCACGACTACGCGGTCGCAGATTTCGCGGATCACCGCCATCTCATGGGTGATCAGCACGATGGTCAGGCCCAGGCGCTGGTTGATCTCGCGCAGCAGGCCGAGGATCGATTGGGTGGTTTCCGGGTCCAGCGCCGAAGTGGCCTCGTCGCACAGCAGGATCTCGGGGTCGTGCACCAGCGAACGGGCGATGCCCACGCGTTGTTTCTGCCCGCCCGAGAGCTGCGCCGGATAAGCCGTGTGCTTGTCCTGCAAACCCACCAGCTCCAGCAGTTCACGCACCTTCTGCTCACGCTGCGGCTTGGGCACCCCGGCGACCTTGAGCGGCAGTTCCACGTTCTGCCACACGGTCTTGGCTGACATCAGGTTGAAGTGCTGGAAGATCATGCCGATGCGACGGCGCAGCGCTACCAGGCGGTCTTCGTCGAAACCGCCGATGTCCACCTGATCGATCAGCACGCGCCCGCTGCTGGGTTGTTCCAGGCGATTGATGGTGCGGATCAGTGATGACTTGCCGGCGCCGCTGCGGCCGATGATGCCGAACACTTCGCCACGCGCAATCGCCAGGTCGATGCCTTGCAGGGCATGCACCGTGCCGTCATAGGTTTTGCCCAGGTTGATGAAACGCACATGGGCGCTGTTCAAGCCTGGATGCAGTTCGGTCTGCTCGGCGTCCCTGGGCAATGTGCCCAGGTCGCGCAGTTGGGCGTTGGCGGCGCTCATTTTTTATCGTCCCAGCCGACTTGGTAAAGCTTGCCGAGAGATTTATCCAGGGCGGCGCGCACCACTGGCGAGTGCTGGTAGATGTCGACGAACTTGATCACCCGCGGGTCGGTTTTGCTCTTGGGCTGGATCACGAACTGGATCACGTATTCCGGGTGGTCGAGGCCGTCGAACAGCAGCGCCGATTCCGCATCGAAGGTCTTGGACAGGCGGATGTACGCCGGGTAGCCCTGCACCAGGTCGGCGTCGTCATAGGCGCGCACCAGTTGCACGGCTTCCACCTGCAGGATCTTGATCTTTTTCGGGTTGCTGACGATGTCGTCTTCGGTGGCCTTGTAGCCCACGCCCGGCTTGAGGGTGATCAGCCCGGCCTTGGCCAGCAGCTGCAGGCCACGTCCGCTGTTGATCGGGTCGTTGGCGATGGCCACGCTGGCGCCTTCGGGCAGGTCGTTGAAGCTTTTGTACTTCTTCGAATACAGGCCGACGTTGTTGATGATGCCCGGCGCGTAAGGCACCAGGTCAAACCCGGCGGCGGCCTTGGCGTTTTCCAGGAAGGGAATGTGCTGGAAGTAGTTCACGTCGATATCGCCGGCGGCGAGGCTGACGTTCGGTGCGATCCAGTCGGTGAACTCCACCAGTTCGACTTTAAGGCCCTGTTTGCCGGCTTCTGCTACAGCGGCTTCCAGGGGGATGGCGAAGGCGGCGGTGGTGCCGACTTTCAACGGCGCGTCGTTGGCCATTACGGCTGAGCTGAACAGGCCGAAGGCCAAGGCCAGTGCTTTGACTGGGTGGGTGAGCAGTGTCTTTTTCATAAGTGTTTTCCAGTCATAAGAAACAATGAAGATCCAATGTGGGAGGGGGCTTGCTCCCGATGAGGCAGTGTCAGTGAGTACAGCTGTGTCTGACCCGCTGTTATCGGGAGCAAGCCCCCTCCCACATTTGGAATTCAGTGGCGGTAGGTCGCGCCGGTGTGTTGTTCGGGTAAGCGGGCAGTGCCCTGGAATACTTTTTCCCTGAGTGTCCCGTCCTCATACGCAGTCTTGTAGGAACCACGTCGCTGCAACTCCGGCACCACCAGATCAATGAAATCCACGTAACTTTCCGGCGTGACAATGCGTGTGAGGTTGAAACCATCCAGCCCGGTTTCGCTGATCCACGACTCCAGTTCATCCGCCACCTGTTCAGGCGAGCCCACCAGGGTGATGTAGCGCCCACCGAGGGCGTGCTGCTCGAGCAACTTGCGTCGGGTCCAGTCGTTGTTCTGCAGGTTTTTAGTGGCTGACTGGATGGCGTTGCTCTTCACGTACTGGATCGGTTCATCCAGTTCGTACGCGGAAAAGTCGATCGCGGTGGACGCCGAAAAGTGCGCCACACCAGCCTCCGCGCTGGCGTAGCTGAGGTACTCGGCGTGCTTGGCCCAAGCCAATGCCTCGGTCGCGCCGACGATCACGTTCAGCCCCATGAACACCTTGATGTCATCCGGGTTACGCCCGGCCTCGACCGCGCTGGCGCGCACCTTGTCCACCTGGATCTTGGTGGCGGCCTTGTTCTGCCCGCTGATGAAGACGCACTCGGCGTGGCGCCCGGCGAACTGCAGGCCGCGCTCCGAACTGCCGGCCTGGAACAGCACCGGCGTACGCTGCGGCGATGGCTCGCAGAGGTGATAGCCCTCCACCTGGTAGAACTCGCCGTGGTGTTCAACCTTGTGCACCTTGCCCGGCTGCGCATACACCCGCGCCTGGGAGTCGTTGATGACTGCGTCATCTTCCCAGCTGCCTTCCCAGAGTTTGTACAGCACCTCCAGGTATTCATCGGCCTGGTCATAACGGCGGTCATGCTCGACTTGCTCGGTCAGGCCCATGGCCTTGGCGGCGCTGTCGAGGTAGCCGGTGACGATGTTCCAGCCCACCCGGCCGCGGCTCAGGTGATCGAGGGTGGACATGCGTCGGGCGAACAGATACGGCGGCTCGTAGGTCAGGTTGGCGGTAAGGCCGAAGCCAAGGTTGCGGGTCACCGCCGCCATGGCCGAGACCAGCAGCAGCGGGTCGTTCACCGGCAATTGGATCGACTCTTTGAGCGGCACGTCGATGGACTGCTGGTACACGTCATACACGCCGACGATATCGGCGATAAACAAACCGTCGAACAGCCCGCGTTCCAGGGTTTTGGCCAGGTCCGTCCAGTACTCGAGGGTCTTGTACTGGGTGGACGTGTCCCGAGGATGAGTCCACAGGCCGTGGTTGATATGCCCGATGCAGTTCATGTTGAAGGCATTGAGCAGGATTTTTTTCTTGCTCATCAGATGGTCCCCCGCAGCGGTGGGTTTTCATCGTTGAGGTAGTAATTGCCCACTGCGTGATACTTCCAGCGCACCGGGTCGTGCAGGGTGTGAACCCGTGCGTTGCGCCAGTGGCGGTCCAGGCCGTGCTCGGCGAGGGTCGCCTGGCTGCCGGCCAGTTCGAACAGTGTGCTGCCGGCGGCCAGGGAGATTTCGGTGCTCAAGGCGCGCACTTCGGCGACGGCGATGGAGGCGGCCGCGACCGTCTGGGCATTGCTGTCGGCCTGGGCGCGGTCGAGGAATTCGCCGGAGCGCTCAAGTAACGCTTCGGCGGCGTGCAGGCGAATACTCAAGTGACCGAAACTCTTCAAGGTCAGCGGGTCTTCGGTGGCCTTGTCACTGCCCGAGTCGATCCAGGGGCGGGTCTTGGTGCGCACAAAATGCAGTGCGTCTTCGAAGGCCGCGCGGGCGATGCCGGTGTCGATGGCGGCGTGAAGAATCTGCGCCAGTGGGCCAACGGTGGTCGGGCGCTCGAAGGCGCTCTGGAACGGGACCACGTCCTGCGCCGCCACCCACACGTTGTCGAACACCACCGAGCCGCTGCCGGTGGTGCGCTGGCCGAAGCCGCTCCAGTCGTCGATCACGGTCAGGCCCGTGCTGTCGCGGGGCACGAAGGCCAGCTGCTGGACGCCGTTTTCATCCACCACCGAGGTGGGGATGCGCTGGGCATAGATCGCGCCGGTGGCGTAGAACTTGCGGCCATTGATGCGAAAACCCTCGCCGTCACGGGTGAGCTGGGTGACGCGGTCATGGGCGGTCTTGGTGCCCAGCTCCGCCAGGGCGTTGCCAAAGCGCTGGCCGGCCAGCACCTCGGCGTACAGCCGCTGCTGTTGTTCAGGGCTGCCGTTCACGCGCAGCACTTCAAGGGCATAAAAATGGTTTTGCGGGATCTGGCCCAGGGAGGCATCGGCCTGGGCAATCAGCGCAATGACCTTGGCCAGGGTGACGTTGGACACGCCAGCGCCGCCGTAGGCCTTGGGCACGCTGATGCCCCACAGGCCGGAGCGCGTGAACGCGTCCAGCTCGGGCAGTGGCAGGCGCCGCTCGCGGTCGCGCTGGGCGCTGTCGCGGCGCAGGTCTTCGGCCAGGTCACTGGCGACAACAAGGGCGTGTTCGTCGCCGCTGATCACCGCGACGTGAGTAGAAAGAGTCATGGGGGCTCCAGAAGCTCGTGGAAAAAGTGTTCTGGTTGGTCAAATCCAGGAATGGCGAGCCGGCAATGTGCCGTTCAAGCGATAGGCGCCGATGGCGTGATACTTCCAGCGCACCGGGTCATGCAGCGTGTGCACCCGCGCGTTGCGCCAGTGCCGGTCAAGGTTGAATTCGGCGAGGGTGGCGCGGCTGCCGGCCAGCTCGAAGAGTTTTTCGCTGACCAGCAATGACACTTCGGTCGTCAGTACCTTGGCTTCGGCGACGGCAATCGACGCGCGTGCGGCCGACTGCGCGGTGATGGGCGCGGCGCTGACCTCGTCCAGTACCTGGCCGGCTTTGCGCAGCAGCGCTTGCGCGGCATGCAGCTCGATTTTCAGCTTGCCGATGTCCGCGATCACATACAGGTCGTCGCTGGCCCGCTCGGCCTTGGCGTCGATCCACGGACGCGAGCGCTCACGTACGAAGGCGATGGTGTCGTCCAGCGCACCACGGGCAATGCCGGCGTCGATGGCGGCCTGGATCAGTTGCGACACGGCACCCTGGATATTCGGGCTTTCGCCCAGGCGCCAGTTTTCCACCACCAGCTCGGCGTCCACCGACACCCGGTCAAGCAGCACGGTGCCGCTGGCGGTGGTGCGTTGGCCAAAGCCCGACCAGTCATCCACGATGCGCAGCCCCTCGCTGCCACGGCGCACAAACGCCATGACCTGCTTGCCGTCATCGTTGAGGGCTTTGATGGCCACCCAGTGGGCAAAGAGTGCGCCGGTGGAATAGAACTTCTGGCCGCTGACCACATAACCGTCACCTTTGGCGGTGATGCGCGCCTTGAGCTCCAGGGTGTTTTTGGTGCCGCGTTCCGGGCCGCCATTGCCGATGCGCCAGCCGTCGAGCACGCTCTGGAACAGCTGTTTTTTCTGACGCTCGCTGGCGGTGTTCTGCAGCAGGTGCAGGATGCCGAAATGGTTTTGCGGGATCTGCCCGAGCGCCGGGTCGGCCGCGCTGATGATCGCGAAGACTTCGGCCAGGGTGACGAACGAAACCTGCGGGCCGCCGTACTCGCGGGGAATGGAAATACTGCCCAACCCGCTGCGGGTGAACTGTTCGATCTGTGCCCAAGGCAATTGGCGCTGCTGGTCGCGCTTGGCGGCTTGCAGGCGCGCGGCGTCGGCCAGCGCATGGGCCGCGCTCAGCGCCTCGGCGTCGTTGCGCAGCACGGTGGCCGGCAACAACAGGGGGGCTGCGTCCAGATCACTCTGGGGGGGTGTTAGAGCCAAGTTAGACATCAGCGCCGCTCCTTGGCTGCACGTAATGCCCTGGCGTTATGCACCGGGGTAATTCTGACCATACCGACCTCGCATTCAATGAAATAAAAACAGAAAAATCAGGAATGTCCGGTGGTCCGGTGCATATACCCTAAGCGTGTTTATTTTTTAAATAAACTAACTTTTAGGAATATGCATAGAAGGGGCATCACCCCGGTTCGCAGGGCGAGCCGAAAGGGCGGGCTCGATAGGCTGCCTTGGCTGCGTCGGGGCACATGGGAATCCAGGCGGCAATGCGCAAAGTGCGGGCCGGCGCCCAGCGTGAGTTGTTGCCGACCCGATCGAGAATGCAGTACGTCACCTCCAGGCGGCAGTCGTCGCCGCCCTCGATAATCACCGTCGACGGCACCCAGACCTGCACCGCCAGGCCGACGGCCTTAGCCTGGATTGCCGGCAGGTCCATGCGTATGTCACCCCAGCGCAGGGTGATGGCATCGCCACTGGCCATGTTCGCGTAAGGCTCGATGGTCAGCGGAATGCCGCGTTGCACCTGGCGACTGTTGACGCCCTGGCGGCGGATGGTTTCGGGCAGGTTGACGGGCGCCAGGTTCTGGTTTTCGTCGCTGTACAGGTTCGACGGCTCGCCGCCGGGGTAGTTGGTCTTGACCCGTACCTGGGTGGTGGCCGAGCGTGCCGGGCCGTGGCCGATTTGCATGACCTGGTAGTGCACGCGTGCCGGGCCGTCCTGTACAAAACTTTCCGGCACCCGCAGGTGGGTCGCCGTGCCGATCTTGCCGGCCGTGACCCGGCGAGAGGCGGCAAAGCAGTTGTTCCAGAACAACTCGATCACGTCGCCTTCCTCCATGCCGGGGTAAGGCGCAATGTCGACCTGCAATTGGGCGGCTGCGTGGGCGCTGATGCCGTTTCGAACGGCTTGGGGCAGGGTGGGTGCGGTCAGCATGGCCGGGGTTGTAGTGTGCGTCATAAGTGTTCTCCTTGATGCAGCCAGCAGCAATCGTTCCGGGCCCTGGGCGCGGGTGCGCAAAGGGGGCCGAAAGAACGATTCAGTGAGTAGCCGGGATAGGATCCAATCCTCTGGACGCTAGATAAGAGGGTTGAGCGGCAGGCGTCAATGGCGGCAAAAGGCTAAACGGCGAGCTGGAGAATATTCAGAAGGGTCTGACTGGCAGAGGAATTTCAAGAAGGGCGTAGCGGGTTGTTTTACCAGCAGAAATGGCGATTGCGTGTAGGAGCGCCTCTCCGTGGTGAGGGAGCTTGCTCCCGCTGGGCTGCGCAGCGGCCACAAGTTTTTCAGGACCGCTTCACACCCCAGCGCAAGCAAACTTTCCAGCCACAACACGCCAACTCAATGCGCGAGAAACTTGCTCAGAAACTGCCGCGTGCGCTCTTCTTTCGGGTTGGCGAACAGCGCCTTGGCTTCGCCCTGTTCAACAATCACACCCTTGTCGAAAAAGATCACGCGGTTGGCCACATCACGGGCAAAGCTCATCTCGTGGGTGACGATCACCATGGTGCGATTTTCTTCGGCGAGGCTGCGGATGGTTGCCAGCACTTCACCGACCAGTTCGGGGTCGAGTGCGGACGTGGGTTCGTCGAACAGAATCACCTCGGGCTCCATGGCCAACGCACGAGCGATCGCCACACGCTGCTGCTGACCGCCGGACAAGCGCCGCGGATAAGCCGCCTCCTTGCCCGCCAGACCGACCCTGGCCAGTAGCTTGCGGCCCAGTTCGGTCGCCGCTTCGCGTGGCATCTTCTTGACCACGATCGGGCCTTCGATGACGTTTTCCAGCGCGGTGCGATGGGGGAACAGGTTGAAGTTCTGGAAGACAAACCCGACGTGCTGGCGCAGGCGTCGCACCAGGCCCTGTTGCTGGTTGAGCGGCTTGCTGCCGTCGATCTGGATGTCGCCCACCTTGATACGGCCGCTGGTGGGTTCTTCGAGAAAATTCAGGCAGCGCAGGAAGGTGGTCTTGCCGGAACCGCTGGGGCCGATGATGGCCACGACTTCGCCGGCCTTGACCTCAAGGTCGATGCCGTTGAGCACCACCTGACCGTTGAATTGTTTGGTCAGTTTTTCAACCACGATCATGCTCAAGACTCCAGGTCGTGCCGGTTGACCCGGTCTTCCAGACGATTTTGCAGATGCGCCAGGATGCTCGCCAGGATCCAGTAGATCAGGGCTGCGGACAGATACATGGTGAAAATTTCGAAGGTGCGCGCAGACACCAGTTGCGCCTGGCGGAACAGCTCGGGCACCTGGATGGTGGCGGCCAGCGCCGTGTCCTTGACCAGTGAAATAAAGCTGTTGCCCAGCGGCGGCAGGGCCGTGCGCATCGCTTGCGGCAGGATGGCCCGGCGCAACGTTTGCGCACGGGTCATGCCGATACTTGCGGCGGCTTCCCACTGGCCACGCTCGATGGAGGCGATGGCGGCCCGCAGGATTTCACAGGCATAGGCGGCCATGTTCAGCGAAAAGCCGATCATGGCAGCCGGGATCGGGTCCAGCTCGATGCCCACTTGCGGCAAGCCGTAGTAGATCAGGAACAGTTGCACCAGCAAGGGCGTGCCGCGAAAGAACGACACGTAGACGCGGGCGACCCAGCGCAGCAGCATGAAGCGCGACAAGCGCATCAGCGCCAGGCCGAAGCCCAGCACCAGGCCGAAAAACATCCCGCCCAGGCTGAGGATCACCGTGTAATACGCGCCCTTGAGCAGAAAGGGCGCGGAGTCCAGCGCGAGTTGGAAACCTGCTTCCATTATTGAGTGACGTCAGCGTTGAAGTATTTCTCGGACAGCTTCTTCAAGGTGCCGTCGGCGCGCAGCTTGTCGAGGGCTTTGTTCACCGCGTCGAGCAGTTCAGGCTCGCCTTTGCGCAGGGCGATGCCGGACTCCTGGCGGGAGAAGGCGTCGCCGGCAGCGGCGGTGTCCTTGGCTTTCTTGGCGTATTCCAGCGCGGCCAGGCGGTCGATCAGGATCGCGTCAATGCGGCCGATGCGCAGGTCCTGGAATTTGGTCGGGTCGTCGTTGTAGGTCTTGATGATGGCTTTGGGTTGGTTGTCCTTGAGCCATTGTTCATAGTTGGTGCCCAGGCCCACACCGACTTTCTTGCCGGCCAGGTCATCGGCGGTCTTGATGGTGTCGACGTTCTTGGCCAGGGTCAGCGCCTGGATACCGGAGATGGTGTAGGGCTTGGAGAAGTCATACTTCTTCTTGCGCTCTTCGGAGATCGTCACTTGGTTGACCACGGCGTCCAGGCGCTTGGATTCGAGGGCGGCGAGGATGCCGTCCCAAGGCGTGGCTTGCAGCTTGACCTTGACGCCCAGCTCCTTGGCCAGCGCCTCGGACAGCTCGACTTCGAAGCCACTGAGCTTGCCGCTTTCATCGACAAAGCTGAAGGGTGGGTAGGTGCCTTCCAGGCCGATCTTGATCTCACCGGCTTTCTTGATGGTGTCCAGCTGCTCGCCGGCAACCGCCTGGCCGAGCACGCCTGCGCCGAGCGCCAGGCCCAATGTGCCGACCAGCAATGTGCGACGCAATACAGAAATAGTCATGAAGAGCCCCTATGGTTTTTTATGGTGAGCAAAGCCGGTGACGCAGTAGCCGTATCCTGCCTTAAAGCGCGGTGCGCGTCTTCGCCTTCGGCGCGATGATAGTGCGGGTTTTTAAGACTTGAAAATAATATAAATCATATTTGATATTCGTTTTTTGAATATGCGCGAATCCAATGTGGGAGGGGGCTTGCCCCCGATAGCGGTGCACCATTCAATACATGTGTTGGCGGACCCTCTGCTATCGGGAGCAAGCCCCTCCCACACTGACAGCATCTAGTCAGTTAAATACTGAGTCATAAGCAAACAACGCCGGCGCCCCGCCGGTGTGCAGGAAAATGATCGGCCCGTCCGCAAAGCGCTGACGTCCGATGCCGTCGAGCAGGCCCGCCATGGCCTTGCCGGTGTAGACCGGGTCCAGCAACAGACCTTCCTGGCTGGCCAAAAGTTTGATCGCCGACAACGTGCCTGCATTCGGCTCGCCATACCGTGGGCCGAAGTATTCGTCCCACAGGATCACCTTGAATGCCTCGGGTACATCGACGCCAAGCAGCTCGGCCGTGCGTTCGGCCAGGCCTTGGACTTTCGGGCGTTGTGCTTCATCGGTGCGCGACACGGTGACGCCAATCACCGGCAGGTCCGGCAGCGCTTGGCTCAGCGCCAATGCCAGGCCGCTGTGGGTGCCGGCACTGCCTGAGGCGAGTACCACCGCCGCGAAGTCGAGGCCGCTGTCTTCGATCTGTGCCGCCAGCTCCAGGCCGGCACGCACATAGCCCAGCGCGCCGAGGGCATTGGAGCCGCCGATAGGCACCAGGTAGGGTTTCTTGCCGTTGCTGCGCAGGCGGTCGGCCAGGGCGTTGAGTTGGTCGTCGGCGTTGTCGAGGTTTTCCACCCGCTCCACCTTGGCGTCAAACAACTCCAGCAACAGGCGGTTACCGTTGCCCAGGTAATTAGGGTCTTCGGTGCCGGTGGGGTTTTCCAGCAGGGCGACGCAGCCCAGGCCGAGTTTGGCGGCCAGCGCGGCGGTCTGGCGCACGTGGTTGGACTGAATGGCGCCGGCGGTGATCAGGGTGTCGGCGCCCTGGGCGATGGCGTCGGCGGCGAGGTATTCAAGTTTGCGCAGTTTGTTGCCACCCATGGCCAGCGGGGTGGTGTCGTCGCGTTTGACGTAGATCTCCCTGCCCAGCCAGGCCGACAGCCGCTCGAGTTTTTCCAGGGCGGTGGCGCCGCCCAGCAGTTCCAGGCGGTTAAAGCGGTCGAGGTGTTGTTTGATCATGGCTACGCACGGTGGCTAAGTGATGAGGCGACTATAGGCAGGCACTTTTCATCGGGCAACCGGCAATCGCTTATGTCGGATGGTTCTTAGCCTCACACCATTGGTTCTTAAGAGCTGCCAGGGTGCATATCGTAGAGTGAGGCCATTTCGTCAGGAGTGAAGACCGTGAGTGAGCGTTCCAGTCATTGGCAATTACCGACCATCGTCAGCCAACTGCGCAGCGCCCGCGACCAGTGGCGAACGCGCAATGGTCGCCTGAGTGGCGAACACGGTGGCCGCGAATTACCGTCCCGCGAGGCCGTAGCGCAGATTCTTGAAGCGTTGTGCGGCGCACTCTTCCCGATGCGCCTGGGCCCGGTGGACCTGCGTGAAGAAAGTGAAGATTTCTACGTCGGGCATACCCTCGATGTCGCCCTTAACGCCTTGCTCGCCCAGGCCCGCCTGGAACTGCGCTACGCCGCGCGCCAGGGCGGCCAGGATGACAGTGAAGTCAACGCCCATGCCATTCGCCTGATCCAGGATTTCGCCCTGGCATTACCGGCTTTGCGCAGCCTGCTGGACACCGACGTACTGGCCGCCTACCACGGTGACCCGGCCGCGCGCAGCGTGGATGAGGTGCTGCTGTGCTATCCAGGCATCCTCGCGGTGATTCACCACCGCCTCGCCCATCACCTGTACCGCGCCGGTCTGCCATTGCTGGCGCGGATCAGTGCGGAAATCGCTCACTCGGCCACCGGTATCGATATCCACCCCGGCGCGCAGATCGGCCCGAGTTTCTTTATCGACCACGGGACCGGTGTGGTCATTGGCGAGACGGCGATCATCGGCGAGCGGGTGCGGATCTACCAGGCGGTGACGTTGGGCGCCAAGCGCTTCCCGGCGGACGAGGACGGGCAGTTGCAGAAAGGCCATCCGCGTCATCCTATCGTTGAGGATGATGTGGTGATTTACGCGGGCGCCACCATTTTGGGGCGGATTACCATCGGCAAGGGCTCGACCATTGGCGGTAATGTGTGGCTGACCCGCAGCGTGCCGGCCGAGGCGAATATCACCCAGGCCAATCTGCAGCATGACGATGGCGCCCAAAAGTAACGAACCTGCACGAATCCCCTGTGGGAGGGGGCAAGCCCCCTCCCACATTTATCTGCATTTCAAATTCGGGTTGCTGAACGTTTTGTCATCTCCACCCGTCATACCAATCCCTGAGCGTGTGTAGGAATCCACTACCACTCAGCCCCGAAATTAGTCCCAAACCGCCTATTCATGTTTAACTTGAACGTTCGTTCAAGTTAAACCGGTGGTTCGCTGCCCGCTCACAACAGGAGGCTTACCTTTGCTGAGTCCGTTATTCACAGCCACATTTCACACCTCAGGGGTGCATGGTTCATGAGTGCATCGTCCACCCCTTCCAGCGGTCAGGTGCGCATGAATGCGCCCGTCTTCTACTTTGCTGCCACAGCCATCCTGCTGTTCGGCCTCACGGTCATCGCTATCCCGCAACAGGCTGGTGCCTGGCTGCTGGCGGCGCAAAACTGGGCGGCCAATACGGTCGGCTGGTATTACATGCTGGCGATGACCCTGTATCTGGTCTTCGTGGTGGTCACCGCGCTATCGGGCTACGGCAAGATAAAACTCGGTGCCGACCACGACGAGCCCGAATTCAGTTACCTGTCCTGGGCCGGCATGCTGTTCGCCGCCGGGATCAGCATCACGCTGTTCTTCTTTTGCGTATCCGAACCCTTGACCCACCTGGTGCAACCGCCCCAGGGCCAGGCGCTGAATGCCGATGCGGCACGCCAGGCCATGCAGATCCTGTTTCTGCACTGGGGCCTGCACGGCTGGGGCGTGTTCGCGTTTGTCGGCATGGCGCTGGCGTACTTCGCCTACCGGCATAACCTGCCGCTGGCGTTGCGCTCGGCGCTGTACCCGCTGATTGGCAAGCGCATCAATGGCCCGATCGGTTACGCGGTGGACGGCTTCGGCATCATCGCCACGGTGTTCGGCCTGGGCGCAGACATGGGCTTTGGCGTGCTGCACCTCAACTCCGGCCTGGATTACCTGTTCGGTATTGCCCATACCCAGTGGATTCAGGTGGGCTTGATCACCTTGATGATGGGCGCGGCGATCATCGTCGCCGTGGCCGGTGTGGACAAGGGTGTGCGGGTGATGTCCGACATCAACATGCTGCTGGCCTGCGCGCTGCTGCTGTTTGTGTTGTTTGCCGGGCCCACCCAGCATTTGCTCAACACCCTGATCCAGAACATCGGTGACTATCTGGGGGCCCTGCCAACCAAGAGTTTCGATGTGTACGCCTACGACAAACCCAGCGACTGGCTGGGCGGCTGGACGGTGTTCTACTGGGCGTGGTGGATCGCATGGTCGCCGTTCGTGGGCCTGTTCATCGCCCGCATTTCCCGCGGCCGCACCATCCGCGAATTCGTGTTTGGCGTGCTGCTGATCCCGCTGGGTTTCACCCTGGCGTGGATGTCGATCTTCGGCAACAGCGCCATCGACCAGGTGCTCAACCATGGCATGGCCGCGTTGGGCCAGTCGGCCATTGATGAGCCGTCGATGAGCCTGTATCTGCTGCTGGAAACCTACCCGTGGAGCAAAGCCGTAATTGCGGTCACGGTGTTCATCAGCTTTGTGTTCTTCGTGACCTCGGCAGACTCCGGCACCGTGGTGCTGTCGACCCTGTCGTCCAAAGGCGGCAACGCCGATGAAGACGGACCGAAATGGCTGCGCGTGTTCTGGGGCGCGATGACCGCCCTGGTCACCAGCGCCTTGCTGTTTGCCGGCAGTATCGATTCGTTGAAGTCAGCCGTGGTGCTGACCTCGTTGCCGTTCTCGCTGATCCTGTTGCTGATGATGTGGGGGCTGCACAAAGCGTTCTATCTCGAATCGCAGAAGCAGATCGCGCAGTTGCATTCCCTGGCGCCGATATCGGCTTCCCGCAAAGGCCGAGGCGGCTGGCGCCAGCGCTTGAGCCAGGCGGTGCATTTCCCGTCGCGCGATGAGGTGTACCGCTTCCTCGACACCACGGTACGCCCGGCCATCGAAGAAGTGACGGCGGTGTTTGTCGAGAAGGGCCTGAACGTGGTCGCCCAGCCCGACCCGTCCAATGACAGCGTCAGCCTGGAAATCGGCCATGGCGAGGAGCGTCCGTTCATCTACCAGGTGCAGATGCGCGGCTACTTCACGCCCTCGTTCGCCCTGGGTGGCATCGGCAAGAAAGAGATCAACAACCGCCGCTATTACCGCGCGGAAGTGCACTTGAGTGAGGGCAGCCAGGACTATGACCTGGTCGGCTACACCAAGGAGCAGATCATCAATGACATCCTCGACCAGTACGAGCGGCACCTGCAGTTCCTGCATCTGGTGCGCTGAGTAAAAACCGCTGGATGTGCGCTGCACCGTTCCTCTCGGGTAGGTCTTTGCTGTAAAAGGGAAAGGCAGACTTAAGCGATTCAGCGGGTTGAAAGGACTGGGAATAACCTTATTCCCAGGCCTTATTGGCCCCAAGCCCAGAGAGGATTCGATGACGTACATTGCTGCCGAAAACCGCTATGAATCTATTCCTTATCGCCGCGTAGGCCGCAGTGGATTGGTGCTGCCGGCACTGTCCCTGGGGTTGTGGCACAACTTCGGCGACAGCACGCCGATCGCCACCCAGCGCGCCCTGCTGCGCACTGCGTTCGACTTAGGCATCAACCACTTCGACCTGGCGAATAACTACGGCCCGCCTTACGGCAGCGCCGAGATCAACTTTGGTCGGTTGCTGCGCGAAGACTTCAAGCATTACCGCGACGAGCTGATCATCTCCAGCAAGGCCGGCTGGGACATGTGGCCCGGTCCTTACGGCCAGGGCGGCGGTTCGCGCAAATACGTGCTGGCGAGCCTGGACCAGAGCCTGCAACGCCTGGGCGTCGACTACGTGGATATTTTCTATTCCCACCGTTTCGATGCCGACACGCCGCTGGAAGAAACCGCCAGTGCGCTGGCCACTGCCGTGCAACAGGGCAAGGCGTTGTACATCGGTATCTCGTCCTACTCCGGGGTAAAAACCCGCGAGATGGCGGCATTGCTCAAAGAGTGGAAAGTGCCGTTGTTGATTCACCAGCCGGCCTACAACCTGCTTAACCGCTGGGTGGAAAAAGACCTGCTCGACACCACCGAAGAACTCGGCACCGGGGTGATTGCCTTCACGCCACTGGCCCAGGGTTTGCTCACCGACAAATACCTCAACGGCATACCGGAAGATGCTCGGGTGAATCGCCCCGGCGGTGGCTCGCTGCAGGCCAAGCACTTGTCCGAAGCCAACATTGCCCACGTGCGTGCCTTGAACGAAATCGCCCAGCGTCGCGGCCAGAGCCTGGCGCAACTGGCGTTGGCCTGGACCCTGCGTGACCCACGGGTGACCAGTGCGCTGATCGGTGCGAGCCGGCCGGAGCAGATTATCGAGAACGTCGGGGCGTTGCAGAACCTGAGCTTCAGCATTGAAGAACTGGCGGAAATCGACCGGTTTGCGCAGGAAGGCGGGATTAACTTGTGGGAGAAGCCATCCACTGCTGAATAACCTGGCGCTGCCCGGTCAAAAATGTGGGAGGGGGCTTGCTCCCGATAGCCATCTGTCAGCCAGCTAATCAGTGACTGACACACCGCTATCGGGGGCAAGCCCCCTCCCACATTTGAACTGAGGTGTTTTTAGAACGGCACGTCGCCAAGAATTGTCGCCCGGTGCATCACCCGTCGCTGCGGCCGGTAGTCGTCCACGGCGTAGTGCTGGGTGACGCGGTTGTCCCAGAACGCCACGTCGTTTTCCTGCCAGCGCCAGCGAATGGTGAATTCCGGGCGGGTGGCATGGGCGAACAGAAACTTCAGGATCGCCTCGCTTTCGGCCGGTTCCAGTTCATTGATTTTGGTGGTGAAGCCGTCGCTGACGAACAGTGATTTACGGCCACTCACAGGGTGTGTACGTATCACCGGGTGCGACAGCGGTGGGTTCTTTTTGCGGGCTTCTTCCCAACGCGCCAGGTCGGCGGCGGTGTTGCCATAGCGCTCCAGCGGAAAGGATTTGACGAAGTCGTGGGTGGCGGTCAGCCCATCGAGCAACGCCTTGAGTGGCTCGGACAGCGCTTCATAGGCTGCGATCCCACTCGCCCACAAGGTGTCGCCACCGTAGCTCGGCAGCAGCTTGGCGCTGAGCACCGCGCCGAGGGCCGGGGTGGGCAGGAAGGTCACGTCGGTGTGCCAGATCGCATTGTCACGTACGTCGGTGACGGCCGTGTCGAGGATCAGCACTTCGGGCTGTTCCGGCACGTTGGGGTAGATCGGATGAATATGCAGGTCACCAAAATGCGCCGCGAACCGAGCCTGTTGCTGCGGGGTGATCGGCTGGTTTCGGAAGAACAGCACCGAGTGCGCGAGCAATGCTTGTTCGATGGCGTCGCGCTGTTCGCTGCTCAGCGTTTGGGTAATATCGACGCCACTGATCTGGGCGCCCAGTGCGGTGCTTAACGGGGTAACGGTCAGGCTGCTCATTTATCGTTCATCACTCAGTGTGCCTGGCCATGCCACGGCACTAATTTACGCTGCAGGGCGCGCAGGCCCATTTCCATGGCGAAGGCGATCAGCGCGATCACCAGGATGCCCAATACCACGACGTCGGTGACCAGAAACTGCGCCGCCGACTGCACCATGAAGCCCAGGCCGCTGGTGGCGGCGATCAGTTCGGCGGCCACCAGGGTCGACCACCCCACGCCCAGGCCGATGCGCACACCGGTGAGGATGTCGGGCAGGGCGCTGGGCAGGATCACATGACGAATCAACTGGGCCCGGGTCGCGCCGAGGGACTGCGCGGCGCGCAACTTGGCCGGGTCCACAGTGCGCACGCCGGTCGCGGTGGCGATGGCGATCGGCGCAAAGATCGCCAGGTAAATCAGCAGCACCTTGGACAGCTCGCCGATGCCGCACCAGATCACGATCAGCGGCAGATAGGCCAACGGCGGAATCGGCCGGTAGAACTCGATCAGCGGGTCGAGAATGCCGCGGGCGATACGGTTGGCGCCGATGGCGATCCCGACCGGCACGGCCGTCAGCACCGCGAAGCCCAGGCCCAGGCCGATGCGGCTGAGGCTGGCGCCCAAGTGCTGCCACAAGGTGGAATCCATATAGCCGGTGGTGGCCAGCAACCAGCCTTTTTGCAGCACAGCAGAGGGTGGCGGCAGGAACAGCGGCTCGATCAGCCCAGTGGCGGTCACCGCCCACCACAGCACGAGCAAGGCAAGCAGGGTCAACACGCTGATCCAGCGCGTACTCAGGCTGCGCCGTAGCGCGACCGCCTGGGGTGAGACGGACTTGGCCGCCGTGGTGGAAAGTTCGTAGCTGCTCATGCGTACACCTGCCGTTGCGAGAACACCTTGCCCAGCACGTGTTCACGGGTTTCGATAAAGCGCGGGTCGGACTTGATCGCCCGTGCCGACTCGCCGGCCGCGTAGCGTTGGCCAAAGTCCAGGTGCAGACGCTCCACGATCTGGCCGGGATTGGGCGCCAGCAGGATCAGGTCCGTGGCAAGGAATACCGCTTCTTCGATGTCGTGGGTGATCAGAAACACCGGCTTGGCCGTGCGGCGCCAGACTTGCAGCAGCAGTTCTTGCATCTGTTCGCGGGTAAAGGCATCGAGGGCGCCGAAGGGCTCGTCCATCAGCAATACGCGAGGGTCGGCGGCGAGGGCGCGCGCGAGGCCGACGCGTTGCTTCTGGCCACCGGAGAGTTGCCAGATGCGGCGGCTGTCGAAACCGCTCAGGTCCACCAGCGCGAGCATTTCCCGGGCGCGCGCTTCACGTTGCGCCTTGGGCACGCCGGCCAGTTCCAGGCCGAAGCCGACGTTGGCCAGCACGTCCTGCCAGGGCAACAGGGCATCGTCCTGAAACACCACGCCACGCTCGGCGCTGGGGCCTTTGACCGGCACGCCATCGAGGGTGATGCGCCCGGCTGAAGGCTCGACGAAGCCGGCAATCAGGTTCAACAGCGAAGTCTTGCCACTGCCGGACGGGCCGAGGGCTACCAGCAATTGCTGTGGCCCAAGCTCAAGTGAAATATCCGCCAGTACCGGTTCCGGAGCGCCTGGGTACTGTGCGCTGATGCGCTCCAGTTGTAGCAAGGCCATCGCGATGAACTCCTCAGTTGGTGATGAATTTGGCGCTGATGTAAGGGGCGTAGTCCGGCAGCACGGCGTCGACCTTGCCTTGTTCCTTGAGGAACGCCGCGGTATCGGTGACGGCCTTGGTGGTCGGTGCGCCCAGCAGGGTCACCTGGTCGGCGGCCAGTGGGTAGACGTTGCCTTGCAGCAGCAGCGGGATGTCGCTGGCCTTGGCGCCGGAGAGTTTCACCAGCTTGTCGACGTTGGTTTTGTCGGCGAGCCAGGCTTGTGGGTCTTTGCGATACGTCGCGTAGGCATCCAGGGTGACCTTGGCAAAGGCGGTGACGATTTCCGGATGCTTCTCGGCGAAGTCCTTGCGCACGATCCAGGCGTCGAAGGTCGGCGCGCCGAACTTGGCCAACTCGCCGGAAGTGATCAACACCTTGCCGTTTTCCTTGGCAACGCCCAGAGCCGGGTCCCACACGTAGGTGGCGTCGATATCACCGCGCTTCCAGGCGGCGATGATGGCCGGTGGCGCGAGATTGAGGATGGTCACTTTCGAAGGGTCGATGTTCCAGTGCTTCAGCGCGGCCAGCAGGCTGTAGTGACCGGTGGACACGAACGGCACGGCGATCTTTTTACCGATCAAGTCCTGCGGGCTGTTGATCCCCGAACCGTCACGCGCCACCAGGGCTTCGGCGCCGCCGATCTGGGTGGCGACGAGGAAGGTTTGCACCGGTACCTTGCGAGTGATCGCAGCGGTCAACGGGCTGGAACCGAGGTAGCCGATCTGCACGTCGCCCGAGGCGATGGCGGCGATGATATCGGCGCCATTGTCGAATTTGCGCCAGTCGATCTTGGCGTGGGTGGCCTTTTCATAGGCGCCGTCGGCCTGGGCGACTTTCGCCGGGTCTACGGTGGTCTGGTAAGCGACGGTCACATCCGCCGCCTGGGCAAACAGGCTGGCACCGGCCAGGGACAACGCCGCCAGCAAGCGCAGTGGGGTCAGCAGTTTCAAGGGGAAGCTCCTCAGTCAGGCGGCCGGGTGGTCGGCGTGTGAGGAGACTAAATGATCTAAGAATCCGAAAATAAATAACATTTTCGAATTAGCTTAGTGACAGAAGTGACTGTGAATCTCGAATGTGCAGAAAGCCAATGTGGGAGGGGGCTTGCCCCCGATAGCGGTGGGTCAGTCACTAATGGGTCGACTGACACTTTGCTATCGGGAGCAAGCCCCCCGCCACATTTTTAAACCAGCTTCGGCCTCAATCAGTTGCTGATCGCCAGAATGCTTGCCTGGTACGAGCCGACGAACACATCGAAATCGCCCACTTCGTTCTGTTCAAGCTCAGCCTGTTGAGCCAGCGACGTACGTGCCAGTTCTTCAAAGCGCGCCTGTTCCTCGGCGGGAAGCGGTTCCTTGCGGAAGTACTCAGCGTGCAGCTCGCTCTGGTGCAGCGAGAACTGCGCAAAACTTTCCTTGCGCTCGGCCATCACTGCCAGCACCTGAGCTGACGGTGTCAGAGACGGGTCGTTGACCTTGGCCAGTTGAGCGTCCAGGGCCTGGCTGTGTTCAGTGATGCCATGGCTCTCATCGAGCAGGGCGGCCAGCGGCGCGATTTGTTCCAGCAGTTCGGCAGCCCACTCTTTCATACCCACCGCTTGGCCTTCGCGCTGCAATTGCAGGCCCGGCCGGCGGCCTTCCTTGACCACGCTGAGGAAGTTGGAGGTGGCATTACCGCATTCGTTATTGGCAAACAGCGGGCTGTCGTTCAACGCGCAATACAACAAGAACGCGTCGAGAAAGCGCGACTCGGGAAGATCGATACCCATTGGCAGAAACGGGTTGATGTCCAGGCAGCGCACTTCGATGTACTGGATGCCACGGGCCATCAGCGCCTGGATCGGCCGCTCGCCGGTATAGGTCACGCGCTTGGGGCGGATGTTGGAGTAGTACTCGTTTTCGATCTGCAGGATATTGGTGTTGAGCTGCACCCACTCACCATCCTTGTGCGTGCCGACTTCGACATACGGCGCGTAGGGCGTTGCCACCGCTTCGCGCAGACTGTCGGTGTAGCTGGCCAGGTCGTTGTAGCACGGCGTGAGGCCGGCTTGGGCGTTGCTCTGGTAACCCAGGTCGCTCATGCGCAGGCTGGTGGCGTACGGCAAGTACAGCGTTTCGGCGTCGAGCACTTCAAGCTGGTGCGAGCGGCCGCGCAGGAAACCCGCGTCCAGGGCCGGCGAGGCACCGAACAGGTACATCAGCAGCCAGCTGTAGCGACGGAAGTTACGAATCAGCGCGATATAGGCGGTGGATTGATAGTCGCGGTCGGTGCCGACAAACCCTTCGGCTTCCTTGAGCAACGGCCATAGCTCTTCGGGCAGCGAAAAATTGTAGTGGATACCGGCGATGCATTGCATGGTCTTGCCGTAGCGCAGGGCCAGGCCCTTGCGGTAAACGTACTTGAGCTGCCCGATATTGGACGTGCCGTAGTAGGCAATCGGAATGTCTTCCTCGGCCGGCAACGGACACGGCATCGAGGGGCTCCACAGGTATTCGCTGCCCAATTTGCTGTAGGCAAAGCGATGGATCTTGTCCAGGCTGCTCAGGGTATCGGCCGGGTTGGGCAGCGCGGGAGTGATGAACTCCAGCAGCGACTCCGAGTAGTCGGTGGTGATCTGTTCGTGGGTCAACGCGGCGCCCAGGGCTTCGGGATGCGGCGTCTGGGCCAGGCGACCCTCGCTGGTGACGCGCAGGCATTCACGCTCGATGCCATGCAGGCAGTGCTCTAGCAGGGAGAGGTGTTCGCGCTTGCCGAGCAGGGCCAGGCGGCGGTTGAGAAGTTCGCTCAAGTTGGATTCCTTCACGCGTCAGTCGCCCCAATATGGGGGTGGGCAAGACGGTCTACAAGGGTGAAGTTGAAACTGGCGTGATCGCCTGGTTCTGAGTCGATTTGACCCGCTCTGAATATGCCTACTTCACTCCATGAATTGGGCTACAGCGAAGCGATAAAATTCCGACGCTGTTGTCGCAGCGCCGAAATTAACTCAAATCAGGGGCAGGGAGCTATAGGACAGCGAACGTGCCCTGTGCTTTTGCGACAAGTCTTTCGCCTTGGTACACGTCGGCTTCGACCACCAATGTGCGCCTGCCGGCGTGAATCACCCGACTGGTGCACAACACGTCACCGTCTTCAACGGCGCGGATATAGTTGATCTTGCACTCGATGGTCGCGCTCTGCTGGTCGAACCCGTGAACGCTGGAGCATGCCAGCCCCATGGTGATGTCCACCAGGCTGAAAATCGCGCCGCCATGCAGCTTGCCGCCGCGATTGCGCAACTGCGGCGCCAGGCTCAGGGCCACCTCGGCAACGCCCTCATCCAGGCGTTGCAGGCGGCAGCCGATCAGCTCGCTGAACGCGCTCTGGGTCAAACCGGCTGGAATGT
Source organism: Pseudomonas sp. W4I3 (assembly GCF_030816195.1). Taxonomy (GTDB): domain Bacteria; phylum Pseudomonadota; class Gammaproteobacteria; order Pseudomonadales; family Pseudomonadaceae; genus Aquipseudomonas. Next base: position 964,649 of record NZ_JAUSXS010000001.1, read on the forward strand.
CCATCAGCGCTTCTTCAACTGCTTGGCATTGGCGAATAGCGAGGCCATGGCGTTGTTGCTCGGTGCGGCTGTTGCGGTTTCCTTGCGCGGCGCGGTGTTCTGCGACGAGCGCGGTGCCGAGCCAGGGCGCGCGCCACGGGCACCGTCGATTTTCTCGCCGGGGGTGTCGCTCATGCGCATCGACAGGCCAACGCGTTTGCGCGGGATGTCGACTTCCATCACCTTGACCTTAACCACGTCACCGGCCTTCACCGCTTCGCGAGGGTCCTTGATGAACTTCTCCGAAAGCGCGGAGATGTGCACCAAACCGTCCTGATGCACGCCGATATCCACGAACGCACCGAAGTTGGTCACGTTGGTCACCACGCCTTCGAGGATCATGCCCGGTTGCAGGTCCTTGAGGTCTTCGACACCGTCCTGGAACTCGGCGGTCTTGAACTCGGGGCGTGGGTCGCGGCCGGGTTTTTCCAGTTCCTGCAGGATGTCAGCGATAGTGGGTACGCCGAAGGTTTCGTCGGTGTACTTCTTCGGGTCCAGGCGCTTGAGGAACGCGGCGTCGCCGATCAGCGAGCGGATGTCGCGATCGGTTTCGGCGGCAATGCGCTGTACCAGCGGATAGGCTTCCGGGTGAACCGCAGACGCATCCAGCGGGTTATCGCCGTTCATTACGCGTAGGAAACCGGCGGCTTGCTCGAAGGTTTTCTCACCCAGGCGCGCGACTTTTTTCAGCGCGGCGCGGGTTTTGAACGCACCGTTCTCGTCGCGGTGGGTGACGATATTCTGCGCGAGGGTAGCGTTGAGGCCGGAGATACGCGCGAGCAGCGCCACGGAGGCGGTGTTCACGTCCACACCCACGGCGTTCACGCAGTCTTCCACCACCGCATCCAGGCCACGCGCCAGCTTGAGCTGCGACACGTCGTGCTGGTATTGGCCGACGCCGATGGATTTGGGGTCGATTTTCACCAGCTCGGCCAGCGGATCCTGCAGGCGACGGGCAATGGATACGGCGCCGCGGATCGACACGTCGAGGTCCGGGAATTCCTTGGACGCCAGTTCCGAGGCCGAGTACACCGAAGCACCCGCTTCGGAGACCATGACCTTGGTCATCTTCATGGCCGGGTATTTTTTGATCAGCTCGGCGGCCAGCTTGTCGGTTTCGCGGCTGGCGGTGCCGTTGCCGATGGCGATCAGGTCCACGGCGTGCTTGGCGCACAGGGCGGCCAGGATCGCGAGGGTCTGGTCCCACTTGTTGTGCGGTACGTGCGGGTAGACGGTGGCGTGGTCCAGCAGCTTGCCGGTGGCGTCGACCACCGCGACCTTGCAACCGGTGCGCAGGCCCGGGTCCAGGCCCAGGGTCGCCCGTGGGCCGGCCGGTGCGGCCAGGAGCAGGTCATGCAGGTTGTGGGCGAACACGTTGATCGCCTCGGTTTCGGCACCATCACGCAGCTCACCGAGCAGGTCGGTTTCCAGGTGGGTGTAGAGCTTGACCTTCCAGGTCCAGCGCACGACTTCACCGAGCCACTTGTCCGCAGGACGATTCTGATTCTGGATGCCGAATTGTTGACCGATCATGCCTTCGCACGGGTGCATGGTGCCTGGCAGCTCGTCACCGACTTTGAGCGCGGAGCTGAGAATGCCCTCGTTACGGCCGCGGAAAATCGCCAGGGCGCGGTGGGACGGCATGCTTTTGAGCGGTTCGTCGTGTTCGAAGTAATCGCGGAACTTGGCGCCTTCTTCCTCTTTGCCGGCGATGACGCGGGCGCTGAGAATGGCTTCCTGCTTGAGGTAGGTGCGCAGTTTTTCCAGCAGGCTGGCGTTTTCCGCGAAGCGCTCCATCAGGATGTACTTGGCGCCTTCGAGTGCGGCCTTGATATCAGCGACGCCTTTTTCCGCATCGATAAAGCGTGCGGCTTCGGTTTCCGGGGCCAGCGACGGGTCATTGAACAAACCGTCGGCCAAGTCACCCAGGCCGGCTTCCAGTGCGATCTGACCCTTTGTACGGCGTTTCTGTTTATACGGCAGGTAAAGGTCTTCGAGGCGGGTCTTGGTATCGGCGAGCTTGATGTCGCGCTCCAGCTGTGGGGTCAGCTTGCCCTGTTCCTCGATGCTGGCGAGGATGCTGATACGCCGCTCGTCGAGTTCTCGCAGGTAGCGCAGGCGCTCTTCCAGGTGTCGCAGCTGGATGTCGTCAAGGCTGCCGGTCACCTCTTTTCGGTAACGGGCGATGAAAGGCACCGTAGAGCCCTCATCCAGTAGCGCGACGGCCGCTTCGACCTGTTGTGGGCGTACACCGAGTTCCTCGGCGATGCGGCTGTTGATGCTGTCCATAAAACCACCTGAAATTCTGAAAAAGCAGCTCGCATGCCCGGAAAACAAGGCCTTGCGAGGCTGGTTGAGCGGCCCGACTGGCGCCGCTGCCTGGGTCAAGAGGCAGCCTATTGACCCTCGAAATCGAAAAAACACGACAAGCGGGTAAAAAAAAGCCCGGCAGTAAACGGTAACGATCTGACGTTGCCCTGCACAAAGGCGCCGCATTATAACCAGCGTTCTGCCCTTGGGGGCTACTGCGCCGGTGGTTCCGGGGCGCGGCTTGGCTGGCGGTAGACGAAAAATCTGCTAACAATGCACACGGTGCGTATAACGGCAGCTAGGCCATAATGCGCGCCGAGATAAGAGGAGCATCTAATGAGCAGCACTGCACAAACTGCTGAAGGCGAAAAAATTCTCATCGTTGACGACGATCCGGGGCTGAGCAGCCTGCTGGAGCGTTTCTTCAACTCCAAAGGCTACCGGGCGCGCGCGGTGCCGAACACCGAGCAGATGGACCGCCTGTTGGGTCGCGAAGTGTTCAATCTGGTCGTGCTCGACCTGATGTTGCCCGGCGAAGACGGCCTGACCGCCTGCAAGCGTCTGCGCGGCGCGAACAACCAGATCCCGATCATCATGCTCACCGCCAAGGGTGATGAGCTGAGTCGTATCAAGGGCCTCGAACTGGGCGCTGATGACTACCTGGCCAAGCCGTTCAACCCTGACGAGTTGATGGCGCGGGTCAAGGCCGTATTACGCCGTCAGGCCCCCTCGGTACCGGGTGCGCCAGGCAGCGAAGACGAAAGCGTGACCTTTGGCGACTACGAGTTGTCCCTGGCCACCCGCGAGCTCAAGCGTGGCGACGAAGTGCACATGCTCACCACCGGCGAATTCGCGGTGCTCAAGGCTCTGGTGATGAACGCTCGCCAGCCACTGACCCGCGACAAGCTGATGAACCTGGCCCGTGGCCGAGAATGGGACGCGCTGGAGCGCTCCATCGACGTGCAGATCTCTCGACTGCGCCGGATGATCGAGCCAGACCCTTCCAAGCCGCGATATATCCAGACGGTGTGGGGTGTGGGTTATGTGTTTGTGCCGGATGGCACCGCAACCAAGTGACCGATGATTTGCAGGGGCGGGCATCCGGCGTTTGATTCCTTGGGGGTCGACGGGGTGTCCGGCGTCTGCAATTCTGCGAGCGCCGCTCGTTTCTGCAAGGTGTCTAGCTGTCTCCTATGAAAACCCCGCTGTGGTTCCCGCAAAGTTTCTTCTCCCGCACCCTTTGGCTGGTGCTGATCGTCGTTCTGTTTTCGAAAGCCCTCACACTGGTTTATCTACTGATGAACGAGGACGTGCTGGTGGATCGGCAGTACAGCCATGGTGTCGCCTTGACGTTGCGTGCCTACTGGGCCGTAGACCCCGAGAACCGTGAAAAAGTAGCCAAGGCCTCTACGCTGATTCGGGTTGACGGCGCCGGCGTGCCTGAGGGCGAACAGCATTGGCCCTACAGTGAAATCTACCAGCGCCAGATGCAGGCGGAGCTGGGCGAAGACACCGAAGTGCGGCTGCGCATGCATGTTTCGCCTGCGCTGTGGGTGAGGGCGCCGAGTCTGGGAGATGCCTGGATCAAGGTGCCGCTGTATCCGCACCCGCTGCGCGGTCAGAAAATCTGGAACGTATTGGGCTGGTTCCTTGCGATCGGCCTGCTTTCAACCGCGTCCGCATGGATCTTCGTGCGCCAGCTCAACCAACCGCTCAAGCGTCTGGTGTTCGCGGCCCGCCAATTGGGTCAGGGGCGCAGCGTGCGCCTGCCGGTCAGCGATACGCCCAGTGAGATGACCGAGGTGTATGGCGCATTCAACCAGATGGCGGAGGATGTCGAGCAGGCCGGGCGCGAGCGCGAGCTGATGCTGGCGGGTGTGTCCCATGACCTGCGCACGCCGCTGACGCGCTTGCGCTTGTCCCTGGAGTTGATGGGCGACCATACCGACCTCACCGATGACATGGTGCGGGACATCGAGGATATGGACGCAATCCTGGACCAGTTCCTGGCGTTCATCCGTGACGGGCGTGATGAGGTTGTGGAGGAGGTCGACCTGACTGATCTGGTGCGTGAAGTGGTCGCGCCCTATAACCAGAGTGGGGAACAGGTGCGCATGCGCCTGGAGCCGATTCAGCCATTTGCTTTACGCAGGGTGTCGATGAAGCGCCTGCTCAACAACCTGATCGGCAATGCCTTGCATCATGCCGGTTCGGATGTGGAAGTGGCGGCCTACGTGTCTGGCGACAGCGCTGCGCCTTATGTGGTGCTGAGCGTGATGGACCGCGGTACTGGCATCGACCCGGCTGAACTGGAAGCCATTTTCAACCCGTTCACCCGTGGCGACCGCGCCCGAGGCGGTAAAGGTACCGGTTTGGGGTTGGCGATCGTGCGGCGGATTGCGTCGATGCACGGCGGCAACGTCGAATTGCGCAACCGTGAAGAGGGCGGGCTGGAAGCACGGGTGCGCTTGCCGCTCGGGTTGATGTTGCCCAGGGATGCGGTCTAACAGACAACATGAATCAAATGTGGGAGGGGGCTTGCTCCCGATAGCAGAATGTCAGTCAATGCAGATGTAACTGACCCACCGCTATCGGGAGCAAGCCCCCTCCCACATTTGAACTGATGTTGTATCAGGGGCAGAGCTTTTCAGCCCTTACCCTTGGTCCGAGTCATATTCGGCCCGCCGTTCTTTTCCAGATGCTGAATGATGATCCCCGCCACATCCTTGCTGGTGGTGGTCTCGATCCCTTCCAGGCCTGGTGATGAGTTAACTTCCATCACCAGCGGCCCATGGTTGGAGCGCAGAATATCCACGCCGGCCACGGCCAGCCCCATGACCTTGGCTGCACGCAGCGCGGTCATGCGCTCCTCCGGGGTGATCTTGATCAGGCTGGCGCTGCCGCCACGGTGCAGGTTGGAGCGGAACTCACCCGGCTTGGCCTGGCGCTTCATGGCCGCGATCACCTTGTCGCCCACCACGAAGCAGCGGATATCCGCACCGCCGGCTTCCTTGATGTACTCCTGCACCATGATGTTCTGCTTGAGGCCCATGAACGCCTCGATCACCGACTCCGCTGCCGTTGCCGTTTCGCACAAGACCACGCCAATGCCCTGGGTGCCTTCCAGCACCTTGATCACCAGCGGCGCGCCATTGACCATTTCGATCAGGTCGGGGATGTCATCCGGGGAGTGGGCAAAGCCGGTGACCGGCAGGCCAATACCCCGGCGCGACAGCAGCTGCAGCGAGCGCAACTTGTCCCGCGAACGTGCGATGGCCACGGATTCATTCAGCGGGAACACGCCCATCATTTCGAACTGGCGCAGTACCGCGCAGCCGTAGAACGTCACGGAGGCGCCGATGCGCGGGATTACCGCATCAAAACCTTCCAGCGGCTTGCCACGGTAGTGGATCTGCGGCTTGTGGCTGGCAATGTTCATATAGGCCCGCAACGTGTCGATCACCACCATTTCATGGCCACGTTCAGTGCCGGCCTCGACCAGGCGGCGGGTGGAATACAGACGCGGGTTTCGCGACAGCACAGCAATCTTCATGCAGCACCTGGGGCAGAAATAGTGGAGACCGGGAACACCGGCTTGTCTTGAACATACTTGACGCCTGGGCTGACCACCAATTGGCCGTCAATCAGCGCCTTGGAGCCCAGCAGCAGTCGATAACGCATGGCCTTGCGGCAAGCGAGGGTGAATTCCACCCGCCACACCCGATCACCCAGCGCCAGGGTGGTGCTGATCACATAGCGCACCTGCGCATGGCCGTTGGAGCTCTTGATGGTTTTCATCGTCACCAGGGGCGCTTCGCAGCGGCGGTGGCGCAGTTGCACCACGCTGCCCAGGTGCGCGGTAAAACGCACCCACTTCTCACCGTCACGCTCGAACGGTTCGATGTCGGTGGCGTGCAGGCTTGAGGTACTGGCACCGGTGTCGATCTTGGCGCGCAGGCCGGCCACTCCCAAGTCGGGAAGCGCCACCCATTCACGCAGACCCACAACGGTCAAATGGTCAAATGTCTTCAATATGGGTACCGGTCAATGTGCCCAGGCGTGAGGTGAAACCTTGGCCAGGGCATTGAATGCAGGCCTGGCGAACCAGTAACCCTGCATCAGAAATATTCCACAGTCGGAAAGGAAGTCCCGCTCGCCGGCACTTTCGATGCCTTCGGCGATGACAGTAACCCCCAACTGCTCACAGATTGTGACAATCCCCCGGACGATCACCTGACGGACACGGTCCTGGTCGACATCGCGAATCAGCGCCATGTCGAGTTTGATCAGGTCAGGTTGGAAATCGGCCAGCAGATTCAGCCCCGAATAGCCCGCGCCGAAATCGTCGATGGCGGTCTTGAAGCCGAAGTCGCGGTATTCACGCAGAATATTCGTCAAATGGCGATAGTTATCTACATGCTCGCTTTCCAGTGTCTCGAAAATCAGGCGGTCCAGCGGAAAATTGTGCGCACGGGCAGCTTCCAGGGTGCTGCGGATACACAGTTCCGGACGGTATACGGCATTGGGCATGAAGTTGATCGACAGGTGAGTCTGCATGCCCAGGGCAGCAGCGCCGGCAATTGCCTGGGTGCGGCAACGCTGGTCGAAGCGGTAGCGATTGGTTTCGTTGACATGGGCCAGCACCGACAGCGCGCCTTCACCCTGGATGCCGCGTACCAACGCTTCATTGGCAAATATCGATTGGTCGCGCAGGTCTACGATAGGCTGGTAGGCGAAAGCAAAATCGAACCCCAGAGGCTCGCTTTGCTGGCAACCCACGCACCGCTGATTGGGCGAGGTGAGAGAAATGGGAAAGTCGGTCACAGCGTATCCTCGCGAAAACAGGGTGGTACCTGGCGTATCTTAGGTGAGCCTTGGGGTTTATGCGTCGAAGGGCATCAACGGTAAGGTTGCGACATTTTTCAGAGCGAGGAATTCAAGTGGCTCAAAAACACGAAGAGGAAGAAAAGGTTCGATTGGACAAGTGGTTGTGGGCCGCGCGGTTCTACAAAACCCGTGCCTTGGCCAAGGCTGCTATCGAGAGCGGCAAGGTGCACCATCGTGGCGAGCGCTGCAAGCCGGGGAAGGAGCCACGAGTCGGCGACGAGTTTCAGATTCGTACAGGGTTCGATGAAAAAACCATCGTGGTTCAGGCGCTGTCTGCCGTGCGCCGTGGCGCGCCTGAAGCGCAGGCATTGTATGCGGAGACCGAGGCCAGCATTGCCAAGCGTGAGAACGCGGCGGCGATGCGCAAGGCGGGGGCTTCGGGCTTGACCACCGATGGCAAGCCGAGCAAGAAGCAACGGCGTGATCTGTTCAAGTTTCGCGGCAGTGGCAACGACGATTAATGACACGAATCGCCAACCCGAAGAAGATCAAAAAAGTGGGAGGGAGCAAGCCTCCTCCCACATTTATCCTGCGGTGTTAAGGGGTTGTGCGCATCACACTCAGTCGCCCGATCACCGGCAATCTGCCGAGCAATCCGAAAACCGGCGCTGTTACCCGCAACAGGAACCCCGACACCTTCGCCGCAAACGGGGTGTAGTAACCCCAGCCCAACGCCAACAGTGCCAGCAAGACCCCGCCGATGTAATCGTCCTGCCCCCAATGCGCGCCTGCTACCAGTCGCGGCATCATGAACAGCAGCGCCATGCCCCAGATCACCAGCACCTGGCCGACGCGCTTGGCGAAGACGGTCATGAACATCGCCCAGATCAACAATACGGAAGCATGATCACCGGGGAAGCTCTGGCTTGAACGGTCTTTCAATTCCCAGGTTTTCTCCAGCCCAGGGAAAAAATCGCTCATCTGAACCGCGCCGCCAATCACCATGGACGGGCTGCTGTGCTGCCAACCCATCTGCGCCGCGAGCTTGGAAAACAGCATGCGGATAAACAGCAGCAACAGAAGAATACCGAGGAAGCCAAAGAACGCCTGGCGCACCTGCACGGCCTTGAACACCCAGTCGCCGCGTATCAGCAGCGCCAACAAGATCACCCCGACGACCGCATCAAACGGCCGCAGGCTTGCCACGGCCCATACATGCAACCAGGTGGCGCTGCTCGCCAGCGGGTCATTGAGCAGGTGAAACAGCCACTCGTCGAAAATCACACACAGCATCTGGCCCGTGGGCCACAGCCAAAAACACAGCAGCCCGATAGCGAGTAGATTGCAAAGAGCCCACCGCCGGAGGTTCCAGTTCGCTTGGAACAAACCCGGATTGTTCATAAACTGTTCCTCATCGCTCTATAGCTCCTTGTTTCAGGAGAAACCGCACCAATATGGTGCTAAAGCGTTTAATTTTATAAACGTTGTAATCATTTTGTCATCACTTCAGATACCCAGACCTATGACTGATCTACCGGATACCGACTTCACCCAACGCTTTATCTTTGACGAGAACGACGCCCGCGGCGAACTGGTTTCGTTGGAGCTCAGCTATGCCGAAGTCCTTGCCAAACACGCGTATCCAGAGCCGGTCGCGCAATTGCTCGGTGAGTTGATGGCAGCGGCTGCGCTGCTGGTGGGTACGATGAAATTCGATGGCTTGCTGATTCTGCAGGCGCGTTCCGAAGGCCCGATCCCGATGCTGATGATCGAGTGCTCCAGCGAGCGCGAAATCCGTGGCCTGGCCCGTTATGACGTCGACCGGATCACACCGGATGCCACATTTTCCGAGCTGATGGCCGATGGCGTGCTGGCGATTACCGTTGACCCCACTGAGGGCCAGCGCTACCAGGGTATCGTTGACCTCGACGGCGAGACCTTGGCGGACTGCTTTACCAACTATTTCGTAATGTCCCAGCAAGTCGGCACCAAGTTCTGGCTCAATGCTGACGGCAAGCGCGCGCGCGGCCTGTTGTTGCAGCAATTGCCGGCCGACCGGATCAAGGATGAGGATGAGCGCACTGATAGCTGGCGCAAGCTGACCGCCCTGGCTGGCACCTTGACCGCAGAAGAATTGCTGGCTCTGGACAACGAGACCATTTTGCACCGCTTGTACCATGAAGAAGCCGTGCGCCTGTTCGACGAACAGTCCCTGCGCTTCAACTGCAGCTGCTCCCGCGAGCGCTCAGCCAATGCTCTGGTCAGCCTAGGCCTGGAAGATGCGCAAAATCTGGTGGTGGAACACGGCGGTCATATCGAGATCGATTGCCAGTTCTGTAACGAGCGTTATCTGTTCGATGCTGCCGATGTAGCCCAATTGTTCGCCGGCGCAGGCATCGACACCCCTTCCGACACCCGCCACTAAAACGTTTAAGCACAGGTAAATCACCTGACAAACGCCGAGATAGCGCTGTTCTGACGGGAGGGCCCTACTCTTTTTGGGCTTTTCTGGCATAATCCGGCCCACTTTTTTCGCGGTAGTAGTGCGCAACTTTCTACTACAAAACGTTTGGAGCACTCGGCCATAGGCCGACGGGGAACCTCATGACGCAAGCCAATAACGCCGTATACACCGATCTGAGTGTTGACGATCTGGTCAAAGAAGCCCTGCAGCGCGGTGAAGGCGTGCTTGCCGATACTGGCGCGCTGGTCGTAGAAACCGGTCACCGCACCGGTCGTTCGCCGGTCGATCGTTTCATCGTTGAAGAGCCGACCACCCAGGACGCAATCGCCTGGGGCCCGATCAACCGCAAGTTCCCGGCCGACAAGTTCGACGCCCTCTGGGCTCGCGTCGAGGCCTTCAACAACGCGCAGGAGCACTTCGTTTCCCACGTTCACGTAGGGGCAGCCGAAGACCACTACCTGGCCGTGAAAATGACCACGCAGACTGCCTGGCAGAACCTGTTCGGTCGTTGCCTGTTCATCAACCCGGCCCAGTACAACCCGGCCGGTCGTGAAGAGTGGCAAGTGCTCAACGTGGCCAACTTCGAATGCGTGCCAGAGCGTGATGGCACCAATTCCGACGGTTGCGTGATCCTCAACTTCGCCCAGAAAAAAGTGCTGATCGCCGGCATGCGTTACGCCGGTGAAATGAAGAAAGCCATGTTCTCGGTGCAGAACTTCCTGCTGCCGGCCGCTGACGTGTTGCCGATGCACTGCGCCGCCAACATCGGTGAAGCAGGCGATGTGACCCTGTTCTTCGGCCTGTCCGGCACCGGCAAGACCACCCTGTCCGCCGACGAAAGCCGTTACCTGATCGGTGACGACGAGCACGGTTGGGGCGAAGGCGTGGTGTTCAACATCGAAGGCGGTTGCTATGCCAAGTGCATCGACCTGTCCGAGAAGAACGAGCCGGTTATCTGGAAAGCCATCAAGCACGGCGCCGTGCTGGAAAACGTCGTTATCGACGAGGCCAAGCATGCCGACTACGCCGATGTCAGCCTGACCCAGAACAGCCGCGCCGCCTACCCACTGGAGCACGTCGCCAAGCGTTCCGAGAAGAACCTGGGCGGCGAGCCCAACGCGGTGATCTTCCTGACCTGCGACCTGACCGGCGTACTGCCGCCCGTGTCGATCCTCAGCGAAGAACAAGCGGCCTACCACTTCCTGTCCGGCTACACCGCTCTGGTGGGCTCGACCGAAATGGGTTCGGGCAGCGGCATCAAGTCGACCTTCTCCACCTGCTTCGGCGCACCGTTCTTCCCGCGCCCGGCCGGTGAATACGCTGAGCTATTGATCAAGCGCATCCGCGGCTTCGGCTCCAAGGTCTACCTGGTTAACACCGGCTGGACCGGCGGCGGCTACGGCGTCGGCAAACGCTTCAACATCCCGACCACTCGCGGCGTGATCGCAGCGATCCAGAGCGGCGCGTTGATCGGTGCCGAAACCGAACACCTGGACACCATCAACCTCGACGTGCCATTGGCCGTACCGGGCGTTGAGACCGGCCTGTTGAACCCACGTAACACGTGGGCTGACAAGGCTGCCTACGACGAAGCGGCGAAAGCGTTGGCTGGGTTGTTCATCGAGAACTTCAAGAAGTTTGAAGTGAGCGATGCAATCAAGGCTGCGGGGCCTAAGTTGTAAGAGTCGCTGGTTGTGAAAAAGCCGCCCCTAGTGGGCGGCTTTTTTGTGCGCGGGTGGTCAGTTGGTCATGTGCAATACCACGGCACCGACCAGGACTAATATCACCCCTAGAACCTGTACTGCCGACAACCGTTCCTTGAAGAACAAACATCCCAGGATCGCCGCAATACCGCCTGATAGCGTACTGATCACGGTCACAACCGACACCGAGCCGGCCATGGCACCCCACGAAAACGCCGAGAACCCGCCGAGGTTCATCAGGCTCGCACCGGTCAACGTTGCGCAGTTGCTCAGCGGCGGAATTTTCAAGCCGTCCTTGATCTTCAGCACCATCACCACCAACACGCACAAACCCACCAGGTAACCCAGCCACAGCATGGTGACAGGCCCCAGCGCGGGCAGTGTGTAGCGGCCTTGCAGCCAGAAACTCGCGCCATAGAGTGTTGCTGCGAGCAGGGCGTAGGCGATGGACAGGCGGGGGTTGCTGTGAGGTACCCCGTTTTCTTTATGGATACTGGAAAGAATTACGCCGATCACGCACAGGGCGATGCAGCCAAGTTGAGCCAGGCTGATGTGCTCACCGCTGGCCCAGGACAGCAGGGTGGTTACTACGCCATAGGACGTGACCAGCGGCGCAACGATGGCCGCTTTGCCCAGGGCGAAGGCCTTGGACAGCGCAAGGGCGCCGGAAACGGTCAGTAAAGCGGCGGTGATGCCTAGAAGCCAGACGCCAAAGGGAGCATCAAGGGATTTGAAGAGGAAGGCCGGGAATATGACCAGCAGCAGGGTCATGATCAAAAAGCCGAGGGCTTGGCCGAAATACACCGCGCGTTTAACACCAACGGCTCGGGCGTTGAGGCCCACCAGAAAGTCGGTGCCGCCCCAGAGCAGGGCGGCCAGCAGGCCCATCGTTACGTCCATGTAAGGTCCTTGTTATGTATACCGCTCGCCAGATTTGCGCAAAGCTAATGTAGGAGGGGGCTTGCCCCCGATTGCGGTTTAACAGTCAAAAATTTGCTGGCTGACACACTGCTATCGGGGGCAAGCCCCCTCCCACATTTGAACCTCAGCGCTCTCGTTTCAGCTCAGGTTTTCCAGTGTTTGCGTGTCCCAGCTGTGGGTCTTGATCGCCAGGTAGAGCATACCAATGGTCAGCGGGACTTTGTCGCCACGGCCCTTGGCCCGGCGCTTGAGGAACACGTCGAAGACCGGTGGGTTGAAGTAACGATAAGTGTCGTAGTCGCCCAGGTCGAGGGCGAACTCCTGCTCCAGTGCTTCCATCAGTTGCTTGGCCTCGCTGCCGTCACAGCCCAGGTCGAAATTGAGTGAGGTTTGCAGATGGATGGTCTTGTGTTTCGGCAGGCCGATTTCTTCGTGCAGTAATTGCAGGAGTTGCTGCATGACGGGGTCTTTGGGGAAGTTGGGGGCGAGGTTCATGGTGGGGGCGCGCAGGAGTGGGTGAGGGGGGCTGTTGCGTTTTAGGCGGTATTTGTTTCGGGTGATGAAGAGTGCCAAGCCTATCAAAAACACGGCCAGGGGAAGGAGTTGAATGTTCAGGATGACGGCGACGTAGGGCAGCCAGAGCAACAGAGCCAGTGCCGTTACGATGAAGGCAATGGCGAAACGCCTTCTTAACGTGCAGTCAATGATTTTGTAATAAAGCAATAGATGGAGAGCTAATAACAGTGCTGTTTGTAGGTAAAGCCATTGATCAAGATTCATCTGAGTACACATGCATTGAGACGCTTGAGCGCTGCGGGCCTATGCCACCACTGACCTGAGCATCCAGGCCAATGATGATGTCTGCGCTATGAAAGTTGCGAAGCGTGTGAGAAATCAAATCGCTGACAGCATTCTCGATGATCGATTCTGCTTTGCTGGATATGATCCCGACAGGGGTTGCAACTGCGCCAGAAATGATTTCTTTGATGAGGTTGTTTCGATTGTTCAAGCTATCTGCCTGCTTCCTGGTCAATGGCTTTGAGACGGCAACCGTCATGACGCAGGGTAGATCTCGGGCGAGCATCTTTTCGTACAACTTCTGAAGTCGCAAGCGGACCTCTATCGCTGATGCTTTCGCTTCCAGCAAGCAAAGTTTGGCTAGCTCTTGTCGATTGTTTGGCATCACGGTGAGACGAATCACTGTGAAAGTGATGCCATAGTGGCCGATATATTGAGTCCTTTCGATGTTCACGTTTTTTCGTCGGGGCAGTTGAAGGGGGGTCCAGTCTCAGCCAGGAAAACGTGGATTTGTAGAGGGCCAGACGAGTGTTTTAGGCCGTTTCAGAAATGGACGACGCGCCGTCCGGCGGCTTCTTACAGTTTTACGGCTTGATGCTTATTTGGAAGGCTGAACTGGCAGAAATGTGGGAGCCGGGTTTGCCCGCAGTGACGGTGTGTCAGGTATGAAGAGGACCCACGCAGCGCTTGAGGAACGATCACTGCCCTACAGGCCTACTGATACACCGCTGAAAAATCGCCTCCAACGCCCGATAATCACACGCGCCACTGCATCAATATTCGCCGGTATCCACGCCGCGTGTTTGACCAGCCACCAGTTCACCGAAAACCCCGCATTCACGATGATCTGTTCGAACAAAATTCGCTGCGCCCGGCCGTTGCCCTCGCGGAAGGGGTGGATAACGTTGAGGTCGCCATAGGCTTGGGCAATCTGCGTCACCAGCTCGGCTTGGCTGGCGCCGACAAACCAGTTTGCCTCGGCCATCTGCCGGGCGATTTTCGCGGCTTCTGGCGGGATACGTTCGGGGGTGCAGAACAGGGTGTCGCCTTTTTGGATGTTGACGCTGCGCAACTCGCCGGCCCAGTCATAGATGTCACCGAACAGTGTGCGGTGGATGTGTTGCAGGCGGTCGAGATCGTAAGGCGGGGGGAAGAGCGGGAGGCTGCTTACGGCGATTTCGGATAATTCCCGCTCGGCCTGGTGCAGGCGGTGTTCGTCGAGCAAATCGAGGCGGTTGCGCAGGACGCTGCTACCGGGGTAGCAGTACGGGTCCTGGCCCACCCCGTATTTGTCGAGCATCAGCGTGGAGTGTTGCGGTACTTGGCAAGCACGGCTTCGCGGGTCGGCAGGGGCTTGTCGACGTCGGCCGGTTGGGTCTCGAACCCTTCCAGGCGCAGGCTGGCCAGGTAGTTGGAACGGCGGATCTTGTGGTAGTGATCCTGTTTTTGCTCAAACGTCAGTTCGCTCATCGCAGCGTCCTCCTGGGTAGCAAGGCTTGATTGTAGCGCAATGCGTCAGCGGGCAGGCGGGATAAAACCACGTCACATTTTGTATAAATACTGCGCCAGCAGGCTGAATTCAGCGTATGTTTCACCGCAAAATCTTGTAGGGCGATTCCGCCCACTACTTAAAGGGAGTTAGGCATGGGTTTGCTTCGTGTTGCTTCGGCAATGTCATTGTGTGCGGTGGCTTTTTCCGTTCAGGCCGAGCAGTTGCCGATCGAGGTGCTGAGTGCGGTGGTCAAGGACCAGAAAATCGCCGACGCCGAGGTGCTGCTGCAACGCAACGGTGCGCAGAACGTAGTGGGCCGCACCAACGCTCAAGGGCAAGTCACGCTGACCAGCGAGGCTGCTGACGACGCCAGCAATCTATTGATCATCAAGAAGCCCGGCTACTCCAACCTGGTGGTGAAGTGCCCGTGCAAGGGCATGACCTACGCGATCAGCCCGGTGATGGAAAACCTCGACGGCTTGCGCGTGGTGCTGACCTGGGGCCAGACGCCGGACGATCTTGACTCCCACATGATCTTCCCCGGCAACAACATCTACTTCGAGAACAAGACCGGCACCGACGCCGCGTTGGACGTGGACGACACCGACAGCTACGGCCCGGAAACCATTACCCTGCAGAAAAAACACTACGGCGAAAGCTACGTTTACGCCGTGCACGACTACAGCAACGGCGGCAATCCAGGTTCGCGTCAGTTGTCCAACAGCGAAGCCAAGGTGTTTGTGTACATGGGCCAGTCGCTGGTGCGTACCTACTACGTCCCTAAAAACCGCAGCGGTAACCTGTGGACAGTGTTCCGCATGACCGGCAGTGGCGATTTCCAGGACATCAACACCTTCAGCGGCGTGACCGTGGATGCAGCGAATGTGCTCAACGAAGTCAAACCCTTGCTGGATGACAGCGTTGCCGTTACCGCAGTGGTTGTCAGCTCTTCCGTACAGGCTGATGCGAAACGTCTGAACCTGCAAGGTGAAGCGGCCTACCAGGCGGGTAACCTGGACCAGGCGATTGAGCTGTTCCGTCAGGCCATTGAGTTGGATAACGGCTTCGGTAAAGCCTACGGCAACCTTGGCCTGGCGTATCAAAAGGCTGGTAACACCGCCGAGTCGATCTGGGCTGACCGCAAGGCTATCGCCTTGGCGACGGGGGCCAATGCGGCAACCGTACGCGCGGGCGCCTACTACAACATTGCGCGGATCTACGAAGCGGCGGGCCAGTTCCCGGACGCGTTGCGTCACTATCAGTTGGCCAAGGAGCAAAAGGCTAATCCGGTGTATGACACGGCGATTGAGCGTGTGCAGAACCGCTGATCCAGTCGTAGCGCAGTTCCAAAATGGTGGGAGGGGGCAAGCCCCCTCCCACATTTGGTTTGTGGTGTTCCTGTAGTCGAATTTGGCCCAAGGCCATTGCTGCACCCTGTGTATCATCCTGTCTCTTTTTTCCATGCGACCTTTCTCGATCCGCTGAGCTTAATGGGCTACGTTTTTAAGCCACGTTCAACGGTCAATGGAGTGACAGCCTATGCACGACACCCTCCAGCAGGTCTTTGGTTATCCACAGTTTCGTTTGGGCCAGGAAGAGACGGTTAGCGCCGTGTTGGCCGGACGCTCGGCGGCCGCTATTTTCCCTACCGGGTCTGGCAAGTCCCTGTGTTATCAACTGTCAGCCGTACTGCTGCCGCACCTGACGCTGGTGGTGTCGCCGCTGTTGGCGCTGATGCAGGACCAGTTGGGTTTTCTGCAGCGCCACGGCATCTCGGCGGGCAGTATTGATTCGGCCCAAAGTCGCGAGGACGCCAACGACGTGATGGCTCGGGCACGTTCGGGCGAATTGAAAATCCTGATGATTTCCGTGGAGCGTTTGAAAAACGAGCGGTTTCGCAACTTCCTGCAAAGTGTGCGGATCTCGCTGCTGGTGGTGGATGAGGCGCACTGCATTTCCGAATGGGGTCACAACTTCCGTCCGGATTATTTGAAGCTGCCCGACTACCAGCGCCAGTTCAATATCCCACAAGCGCTGCTGCTGACGGCGACGGCCACCCCCAAAGTGATCGCCGATATGCAGGCCAAGTTCGCCATTGCGCCGCAGGATGTGATTACCACGGGCTTTTACCGTCCCAACCTCAACTTGCTGGTGGAGCCGGTAAGCGGCGCGGATAAACGCCGTCGCCTGGTGCAGTGGATGAACGAGCGCGCCAACCAGCCGAGTATCGTCTACGTCACCCTGCAAAAAACCGCCGAACAGATCGCCGAGTACCTGAACCGCAACGGCATCCAGGCCGAGGCGTATCACGCCGGCTTGCCCCACGACAAACGCGAAGGTATCCAACGACGTTTCATGGGCGGGCGCTCCAATTGCATTGTCGCCACCATCGCGTTCGGCATGGGCATCGACAAAAGTGATATCCGTAACGTAGTGCACTTCGACCTGCCCAAATCCATCGAAAACTACAGCCAGGAAATCGGCCGCGCCGGTCGTGACGGGCAGCCTTCCGACTGCCTGGTACTGGCTAATCGTGACAGTCTCAACGTGCTGGAGAACTTCGTATACGGCGATACCCCAGAGCAGGAGGGCATTCGCCGCGTGCTGGAAGAGTTGCAGGCGGCACGAGGCGAGGGGCAGTGGGAGTTCCTGCTGAGGTCGCTGTCGGACCACAGCAATATCCGTGAGTTGCCGCTCAAGACGCTGCTGGTGCAACTTGAGCTCAAGGGCGTGATTGCGCCGCGCTACGCGTTTTATGCCGAGTACCGCTTCAAGTACCTGATCGAACCCGATGCCTTGCTGGCACGATTTTCCGGCGAGCGGCAACAGTTTGTCGCGGCGATCATTCAGGTATGCAAGCGCGCGAAAACCTGGGCAACCGTTGATTTCGATGCGCTCTACCTGCAGCACAACGCCGAGCGCAGTCGTGTGGTAAAGGCGTTGGATTACTTCCAGGAGCAGGGCCTGATCGAATTGGAAAGCAAGCAGATGACCGAGGTCTACAGCTTGCTGAACACCGATTTCGACCCTCAGGTGTTGAGCGCCGAGTTATACACAGGCTTCAAGCAACACGAGATGACAGAGGTCGCGCGAATACATGCCATGCTCGATCTGTTCGCCACCGAGCAGTGCCTGGGGCAGCGCCTGGCACTCTATTTCGGCGATGAAAATGCGCCCGTGCGTTGCGGGCATTGCTCGGTGTGTCACGGGCACGTTGCGCATCTACCCGCGCCGCCGAGTTTGCCGCCGCTTGTGGATAAAAACTTCATGGGACTGTGCGGTGATTTTATCCACAGGCATCATGAGCACACCGGCCATTTGCCGGGGGCTGAACGGCTGACGCGCTTTCTGGGTGGTATCAGCGTGCCGCTGTTCACCAAGCTCAAAGCGCGGGGCATTCCCGGTTTCGCTGCGCTGGAGGATTACCCCTACGCTGAGGTTCGTGAGTGGGCCGCAGCCCATTTGAACAGTCTGTAAATTCTTACCCGAGGTACCCATGCCTGATTCAGTGCCACAACGTGCCGATTACGCTCACTTCCAGACGATCATTACGCGCTGGCACGACAATGATGTGTACGGCCATGTGAATAACGTCACCTACTACAGCTTTTTCGACACGGCGGTGAATACCTACCTGATCGAACAGGGCGGGTTGGATATTCATGACGGTGCGGTCGTAGGGTTTGTGGTGAGTTCGGCCTGCGATTACTTCGCATCGATTGCGTTTCCCGAGCGTATCGAAATCGGCTTGCGGGTGGGCAAGTTGGGCAACAGTTCGGTGCAGTATGAGCTGGCAGTGTTCAAGGCCGGGGAGGAGGAGGCCTGTGCGGCAGGGCGCTTTGTGCATGTGTTCGTGGACAGAGCGTCGAACCAGCCGGTGCCGATTCCGAGGCAGTTGCGCGAGGCGTTGCAGAGGTTGGTGGTCTGATTCGTTTAGACAAATACCGCAAAACCAAAGATGGGGAGGGGTTTGGCCGCGATAGCGGTGTGTCAGTCAAAGGTGTACTGACTGATACCCCGTCATCGGGGGCAAGCCCCCTCCCACATTGATTCGCAGTGTTCTCTAAAGCTTAGCGGTGACGGTAGTGATGCTTGTTCTTGCGATGCCCATAGGCTTGGCCGCGGCCTGGGTGACCATCGCGGTAGTAGCGACGGTCATCACGGTCACGCCCACGATAACGACGGTCATCGTCATCGCTCTTGTTGCCCATGTAGTTGCCCAGCGCGCCACCTGCGCCACCGCCGGCCGCTGAGCCGATCAGTGCGCCTGTGCTGCCGCCGACACTGCGGCCTACCACGTTGCCGCCGGCAGCGCCCAATGCGCCGCCAATGGCTGCTTCGCCACGGCTGCGCTTGTCGGCGCCGACCGCACTACCGCCCGCGCCACCCAGCGCTGCGCCGATGGTCGAACCGGTGTTGCCGCCCAACTGCTGGCCGACAACCGAGCCTAGAACCCCGCCCAATGCGCCGCCCACACCGGCTTCGGTGGTGCCACCGGCCATGGCTGCGCCACTGACCAGGCCAAGGGACAACAAGAGAATCGAGGAGAACTTCATTCAGGGAAACCTCAAGGGGATGACGGCGCGATCCTGAGGTTGTATCGAGCGGCTGACAATCGAAATCCGACCGGCGGCAGCGGTTGTATACAATTTGCTAAGTTGCTGTTTTGTATAGGGAACTTAAGTTGTTTTTACGAGTCTTTAGCTACTTCGGAACGGCCGCTTTTATGTAAAAAGCGGCCTTTTTTTGTGCCTGTAAAATGCATGGTGATAATGCGGGCTTCTTCGCGGGCAAGCCCGCTCCCACATTTTAAATGCATTTCAAATGTGGGAGCCGCGGCAGTTCAAACAGGCATAAGTCAGGCCGAGCGCGCCATGATCAACCCATTGTCACTCGCCGCTTCCAGACGAATCGCGACGAACTTCGACGTCGGCGTATGGCTACCGTCGCCAGTGCTTTCCAGGGGCACCAAGGGGTTCACTTCCGGATAGTAGGCCGCCGCCTGCCCAGCCGGGATATCGAACGCTAACAGCGTAAAGCCTTTGACGCGCCGCTCACGGCCGTCTTCCCACAAGGACACGATGTCCGCTTTCTGCCCCGGCTTGAAGCCCAGGCGGATGATGTCGGCTTCGTTGACGAACAGCACGTCCCGTTGCCCTTTGACCCCGCGATAGCGGTCGTCCAGGCCATAAATCGTGGTGTTGTACTGATCGTGGGAGCGCATCGACTGCATGATCAGGTCCGGCACACGCCCTGTGGCGTGTGTGCGTTCATGGATAAGGTCTTTGGGCAGCACGTTCGCACGGAAGTTGGCGCGGCCCGATGGGGTGTTCCAGCGGCGCGCACCGGCGGAATTGCCTAGATAGAACCCGCCAGGATGCTTGATCTTTTCGTTAAAATCCTTGAAGCCTGGAATGGTGTCGGCGATCAGGTCGCGGATGCGTCCGTAGTCGGCGATCAACCAGTTCCAGTCCACGGGTTTGCTGCCCAGGGTCGCCGCGGCAATGCCCGCAAGTATCGCAGGCTCGGATTTCATCAGCGACGACAGCGGTTGCAGTTGACCGTTGGAGCCGTGGACCATGCTGAAGGAGTCTTCCACCGTCACCGCTTGCGGGCCGTCGGCCTGAATGTCGATGTCGGTACGCCCCAGACACGGCAGGATCAGCGCGTCTTTACCGTGCATCAGGTGGCTGCGGTTGAGCTTGGTGCTGATCTGCACGGTCAGGTCACAATTACGCAACGCCTCGAAGGTGCGTGTACTGTCCGGCGTGGCTTGGGCGAAGTTGCCGCCCAGGCCGATAAACACCTTGGAGCGGCCTTCGAGCATGGCGTGGATGGCTTCGACCACGTTGTGTCCATTGGTACGCGGCACCTGGAATTGGAAGCGGCGCTCCAACGAGTCGAGGAACGCCACCGGTGGGCGTTCGTTGATACCCATGGTGCGGTCGCCCTGCACGTTACTGTGACCGCGCACCGGGCACAGGCCGGCACCTGGGCGGCCGATATTGCCGCGCAGCAGCATCAGGTTGGCGATTTCCTGGATGGTCGGCACCGAGTGGCGGTGTTGGGTAATGCCCATCGCCCAGCACATGATCACGTTCTTGCCTTTGGCGTACATGCGCGCGGCTTGCTCGATCTCCACCAGCGTCAGGCCGGACTGCTCGACGATTTCGTCCCACGAGGTGTCGTCGATCTGGCCCAGATAGTCCAGTACATTAACGGTGTGCTCGTTGAGGAAGTCGTGATCGAACACCGCTTCCTTGCCTTCGGCCTGGGCTTGGCGTTCCCATAGCAGCAGGAACTTGGCCATGCCGCGCAGGATGGCCATGTCGCCGCCCAGCGCCGGGCGAAAGTACGCGGTGTTGGTTGGCTTGTCGCCGTTGGTGAGCATTTCCAGCGGATGTTGCGGGTGCTGGAAGCGTTCCAGGCCACGTTCTTTCAGGGGGTTGATACACACCACCTGAGCGCCGCGCTTAACCGCTTCGCGCAGTGGCTCGAGCATGCGCGGGTGGTTGGTACCGGGGTTCTGGCCCCAGACGAAAATCGCGTCGGCATGTTCGAAGTCATCAAAGGTCACGGTGCCTTTGCCAACGCCCACACTTTGCGCCAGGGCCACGCCACTGGCTTCGTGGCACATGTTCGAGCAGTCGGGGAAGTTGTTGGTACCGTAGGCGCGCACAAACAGTTGATACAGGTAGGCGGCTTCGTTGCTGGCGCGGCCCGAGGTGTAGAACTCGGCCATGTCCGGGCTGGGCAGGGCGTTGAGGTGCTTGCCGATCAGGTCGAACGCGGCTTCCCAGCTGATGGACTGGTAGCGGTCGGTCTCGGCGTTGTAGCGCATAGGCTCGGTGAGGCGGCCTTGGTACTCCAGCCAGTAATCGCTCTGTTCCAGCAGCGCGGTGACACTGTGCTTGGCGAAGAACGCGGCGTCCACGCGGCGCTTGGTGGCTTCCCAGTTGACCGCCTTGGCGCCGTTTTCGCAGAACTTGACCATGCCACTTTCCGGCGAGTCGCCCCAGGCACAGCCCGGGCAGTCGAAGCCGCCGTTCTGGTTGGTCTTGAGCATCATGCGCAGGTTTTTCAGCGCGTTGTCGCTGGTCAGCCAGGCTTGCGCCACACTGATCAACGCACCCCAGCCGCCTGCCGGACCTTTATACGGCTTGTAGCGTGGGGTTGGGGTTTGGTCGGCTTGGTGGTGAAGGCTCATGGCTGGTACTCCATCGCAGGGCTGTAGACCCGCGGCGCGCTTTTCTGCGGCAGGTGGATGAGATTGAGGTTATGCCGGCGCGCCCATTGCAGGGCAAGGCCGGTGGGCGACGACAGGCTGACCAGGGTCTGGATGCCCGCGCGCAGGACTTTCTGGATCAATTCGAGGCTGCAGCGGCTGGTGACAATGGCCACGCCGCCGTCGGTCGGAATCTTTTGGCGGATCAGTGCGCCGATCAATTTATCCAAGGCGTTATGCCGGCCGATGTCTTCGCGGCCCATCAGCAATTCGCCCTGGTCGTTCATGAATACCGCCGCATGCACCGCGCCGCTGTGCTGGCCCAAGGGCTGAAATGCACTGATGCGCTGGCGCAGCCCGTCGAGCCATTCGGCGGGTGGCAAGGGTGCGCCGGGCAGCGCCTGAAGGTCGGGTAATGCCTGTTCTACGGCTTCGACACCGCACAGGCCGCAGCCGCTGGTGCCCGCCAATTGGCGGCGCTGCTGCTTGAGGTTCCAGAACGCACGGCTGGAAATCTGTACCTGGGCGTATTGGGCCGAGCCCGAACCGCTGATTTTCAGGTCATAGATGTCGCTGACGTCGGTGATGATGCCGCTGCCCAGGCTGAAACCGACAATAAAATCTTCCAGGTCGGTTGGCGTCACCAGCATGACTGCCTGGCTGATGTCGTTATAGGCAATCGCCAACGCCACCTCTTCCGCCAAAGCAGTGCTGCCGACGTCGGTGTGTTCGAGGTTGCTGTATTGATAGCTCTGGCTGGCGGCGGGCGCGGGCGTTTCAAGGGCGGGCGCCGCGCAGGTTGGGCGCTTGGCGTTCATGAGGCAGTTACCACCGGCGGATTGGTCAGTGTTCAGACTAGGCGCGACAAAGGGTCGCGTCTAATTGCCAGTATTGATCTATTGATAGATGACATCGATCAAAGGTTCGATTGCGGTGGCGGTTTTCGCCCGCAGGTGCCGGAACCCAAATCTTTGGGATTGGTCTAGTCTTGGGCATCAGGAACTTAAACCCAAGGAGAGCGCACCATGAGTATTTTCAGCTTTATCAAAGAAGCCGGCGAAAAGATCGTCGACCTGTTGACGCCGGGGAATGCGAACGCCAGTGAGCAGTTGAAGGAGCATGTCAGCAAGGTGGGCCTGGGTAATCCAAACGTGCAGACCACGGTGGATGGCGACAAGGTCACTGTGACCGGTGAAGTGGCCACTCAGGAAGAGAAAGAGAAGATCCTGCTGGCGCTGGGCAATATCGCTGGCGTGGCGAGCGTGGATGACCAGATCACCGTAACCGGCCCAGTGATTGTGGCTTCGCGCTTTGTTGTGGTGAAAAGCGGTGACACTTTGAGTGCGATCTCTAAAACGGTTTATGGCGACGCGAATAAGTACGACAAGATTTTCGAGGCTAACAAGCCGATGCTCAAAGATGTAAACAAAATCTACCCAGGCCAGACACTGCGTATCCCTGAGTAGTATGTAGAACAAAATGTGGGAGGGGGCTTGCCCCCGATGGCGCTGGCCCAGTCACTGATACTTGGCTGATACACCGCTATCGGGAGCAAGCCCCCTCCCACAATTGATCAGAGGCCGGCAATGAGCTCTCGGTAATCCCCGACTGCCGCGAATTCCGCCGTGTCTTTCGGTCCCTTCTTGCTGTCCGGCTCTTTCACTGCAAGCAAATGCCCAACGCCGAAATCCCGGGCACTTCGCAGGATCGGCAAGGTATCGTCGATAAACAGGCTACGGGCCGGGTCGAAGTGGATATCCGCTTGCAGCGCTTCCCAGAACTGCCGGTTTTCCTTGGGGAAACCGTAATCGTGGGAGCTGATCAGTTGCTCGAAGTACGGCGCCAACTCGATGCGCTCCAATTTCAATGACAATGAATCGCGATGAGCGTTGGTGATCAGGATCACGCGCTTGCCGGCCTGTTTGATCGCGGCCAGAAAAGTATCCGCGTCCGGGCGCAGGGCGATCAGGTGGGCGGTTTCCAGCTTGAGCTCGCGCACCGGGATCTTCAGTTCGGCGCTCCAGAAATCCAGGCAATACCATTGCAGCTGCCCGGCGTTACGTTCGAACAGGGGCTGCAGTTCCATTTGCGCCATGGCCAGGCTCACGCCGTGCAGTTCGGCGTAGCGCTGGGGCAAGTGCTCCATCCAGAAATGGTTGTCGTAGTGCAAGTCGAGCAAGGTGCCGTCCATGTCCAGCAGGACGGTGTCGATGGCGTGCCAAGGCAAAGAGGGCATGGGGCGTTCTCATGTAAGTAAAGATATCCGACACAGACAATCGGAAAAGCCACGGTATAGTAACCCGATCACGCCAAGGAGCCGTTTATGCGCCAGAAACCCACCGTCCTCGCCCGCGAAATAGTCGCCAGTAGCCGTTTGTTCCGCGTGGAGGAAGTGCAATTGCGCTTTTCCAACGGCGTTGAACGCACCTACGAGCGCCTGGTGGGCCGTGGTGCCGGTTACGGCGCAGTGATGATTGTCGCGATGATCGAGGAAGACCATGCATTATTGGTGGAAGAATACTGCGGTGGCACCGACGAGTATGAACTGTCCTTGCCCAAAGGGTTGATCGAGCCCGGCGAGGATGTGTTGGCTGCGGCTGACCGCGAGCTCAAGGAGGAAGCTGGCTACGGCGCTCGCCAGTTGGAACACATCACAGAGCTTTCGCTGTCACCTGGCTATATGAGCCAGAAAATCCAGGTGGTGCTGGCCACCGATCTTTATGAGGAACGCCTGGAAGGCGATGAGCCCGAGCCCATGCGCGTGGATCGGGTCAACCTGCGTGAACTGTCGGCATTGGCGCAGAACGAGCAGTTCAGTGAGGGCCGGGCGCTGGCCGCGCTGTATCTGGTGCGAGACCTGCTGACCCAGCGTGGAGTATTCACCCTATGAGCGAACTGTTTCTGGGCCACCCTTTTATCGCGCCTGTCATCGAATTGGCTCGCCAGGCAGGTGAAGCCATCCTGCCGTATTGGCGTGCCGATGTAGCGGTGACCTCCAAAGCGGATGATTCACCGGTGACGGCCGCCGATCTGGCCGCGCATCATCTGATTCTTGCTGGCCTCACGGCGCTGGACCCAAGCATTCCGGTGCTGTCTGAAGAAGACGCCGATATCGACCAGAGCGTGCGCGCCGGTTGGCAGCGTTGGTGGTTGGTGGACCCGTTGGATGGCACCAAGGAATTCATTAGCGGCAGTGAGGAATTCACCGTCAATATTGCCTTGATCGAACAGGGACGGGTGGTGTTCGGCGTGGTGTCGATGCCCACCAGTGGTCGCTGCTATTTCGGCGGCGCGGGCCTGGGGGCCTGGCGTTCGGACGTGAATGCCGCGCCCAGGCAGATCCAGGTACGCCAGACTCCGGCTGCAGGGGAAGCCTTTACCGTGGTTGCCAGCCGCCGTCATACCAGCCCGGAACAGGAACGTTTGCTGGAAGGGCTGAGCCAGGGTTTGGGCGAGCTGAAACTGGCGAATATCGGCAGTTCCTTGAAGTTCTGCCTGTTGGCCGAAGGCAGTGCCGATTGCTATCCGCGCCTGGCGCCGACCTCACAGTGGGACACCGCAGCCGCGCAAGGCGTGCTGGAAGGGGCGGGGGGCGAAGTGCTGGAGCTCAGCGGCAAGCCGTTCAGCTACCCGGCGCGGGAATCGTTGTTGAACCCGTTCTTTCTGGCGTTGCCGGCCAAGGCGGCGTGGCGTGAGCGCTTGTTGAGCCTGGCCAGGTCTTAAGACCACAGCAAAACAAAATGTGGGAGGGGGCTTGCTCCCGATTGCGGTGTAACAGTCAGAAGCTGGTTGCCTGACACACTGCTATCGGGGGCAAGCCCCCTCCCACATTTAGTTTGTGTATTGGCTTTTAGCGGTGCAGGACATATTGGCCGGTGAAAGCTACCGCCCTTTCGTCACTACCCTCATTCACAATCCACGTCTCCAGCGACAATCGCGCCCGGCCATGCCGTTTGTAGGTTGCCACAAAGCGCTTCCACACCTTCTCCTCTGGCGCCATGCAATGCACCGTTGCATCCTGCGTTACTGGCAACGGATAGCTGATCTGGCCTTCCTGGATCACGATATGCCCGTCTTCAATGCCCTCTTCGCGCAGGCTCAGGTGCAACCAACCCCAGCCGGCCAGTACGGCGCCGCAGTAGAGGCTGCCGCCAAACATGGTGCTCTTGTGGTTGATATTGGCTTGCAAGGGTAGATGCAGTTGCAGTTGGCCGTGTTGCCAATCGAGCACCTTGAGGCCCATTTCCCGGGTGAGGGGGATGTCGTGGTGAAGGATGGATTCCAGATAACGGCTGTCGCGGCTCATGGCGGTCTCTTGGCTCGTGGGCGAGGTCATTCGTCGTCTGCGCTGTGGTTGGCACTGTCGGCGAAGTTCAGACCGTGCTTGCGTAGTTTGTCGTGCAGGGTTTTACGTGGCACGCCCAGGGCTTCGGCGAGGCTGCGCAGGGAGCTGTGGGGGCGGGTCAGTTCGGCCGCGATCAGGCTCTTCTCGAATTGCTCGACTTGCTCGCTCAAGCCGCCAGGCGTGGAGGTCAGTGTGCCGGCGGATGGATTGTCCGGCGTACTGTCCAGCGCCAGCTCCAGGCCCAGGGCAAAGCGTTCGGCGGCGTTCTGCAGTTCGCGCACATTGCCCGGCCAGTTGTGGCGCAGCAGCAGCGCGCGCTGGCCCGGTTGCAGCTCATGCAGGGGCAGCCCGTGGCGGCTGCTGGCTTCGTCGGCGAAGTGCTGGAACAGCATCAGCGCATCTTCACCGCGCTCGCGCAGGGGTGGTATGCGCAGCGGCGCGACATTGAGACGGTAATACAAGTCGGCGCGGAAGCGCCCCTGGTCGGCAGACTGGCGCAGGTCTTCCTTGGTGGCGGCGATGATGCGGATATCCAGCGCAATCAACTGATTGCCGCCCAGGCGCTCCACGACGCGCTCCTGCAGCAGGCGCAACAATTTGACCTGTACATCCAGGCTCATGCTTTCGATTTCATCGAGAAACAGCGTGCCGCCATTGGCGAACTCGAACTTGCCGATACGGCGTTTCTGCGCGCCGGTAAACGCGCCCGGCTCATGGCCGAACAGTTCGCTTTCCACCACCGATTCGGCCAGCGCGCCGGCGTTGATCGCCACGAACGGTCCGCTGCGGCGGCTCGAAAGGTCATGCAAAGCGCGGGCGACCACTTCCTTGCCGGCTCCAGTTTCGCCGAGGATCAGCACATCGGCCTTGGTTGCCGCCAGTGCTCCGATTTGCTCTCGCAGGCGCAGCATTTGCGGCGAATGCCCCACCAGGCGTGTGCTCAGTTGTTGCCGATCGCTGAGTGCCAGGCGCAGGCTGCGGTTGTCCAGCACCAGTCGGCGCAAGGCCAGGGCGCGGCGCACGCTGTCGAGCAAGGCGTCGCTGGCGAAGGGTTTTTCGAGAAAGTCATAGGCGCCGGCACGCATGGCCTGTACCGCCAGCGGCACGTCGCCGTGGCCGGTGATCAGCAGCACGGGCAGGTCCGGGTCCTGACCATGGAGTTCGGCAAGCAGCTCCAGGCCGTCCATACCGGGCATGCGGATATCACTGACCACTACGCCCGGCCAGTCCCGCGACAAGCGTGCGGTGAGGCCGCTGGCTTCGCCCAGGGGCAGCACTTTCAGCCCGGCCAGGTCCAGGGTCTGGCACAGCGCCTGACGCAGATGGGGATCGTCGTCGATCAGCACCACCTGGATCTGGTTATCGATACTCATACACTGCGGTCCTCGGACGGTTGCACACTGACGCCCGGCGAGCCGGCACGCAATTTCAAGGTTAACAGCGCGCCGCCTTCCTTGTGGTTGGCGAACAGCAGTTCGCCGCCGAAGGCGCGCATCAGGGTGTCACAGATGGCCAGGCCCAGCCCAAGGCCCTGGGTACGCGTCTTGGTGGTGTAGAACGGCTCACTGGCGCGGCCCAACGCTTCCATGCAGAAGCCTGGACCGTTGTCGCGAATGTACAGGTTGACGCCCTGCTCGGTGGTTTGGGCACTCAGCCAGAGTTTGCGTGGTGGGCCTTTTTCGGTGAGGGCGTCGAGGGCGTTGGCCAGCAGGTTGCCCAGCACCTGGCGTAGACGGGTTTCACCGGCTTGCACCCATAAGGTCGCCTCGGGTAAGTCGCGGATCAACTCCACTTCCATCGAGCGTCGCCGCTTGGCCAGCAAGGCCAGGGCATCGTCCAGCGCCGGTTGCAGCGCCACGCTTTCCGGCGCGTGGCGGTCGCGGCGGGCGAAGGCGCGCAAGTGGGCGATGATCGACGCCATGCGTCCGGTCAGTTCGCTGATCAACTTGAGGTTGCCGCGGGCATCGGCGGTGCGTTCATGGTCGAGCAGGATTTCGGCGTTTTCCGCATAGCTGCGAATCGCTGCCAGGGGTTGGTTCAGCTCGTGGCTGATACTGGCCGACATGGTGCCCAGCGCCGAGAGTTTACCGGCCTGGACCAGGTCGTCCTGGGCCCGCACCAGCTCCTGCTGGGCGTGTTCGCGCTCCAGCACTTCCTGTTTCAGCCGTCGGTTCAGGCCTTCCAGGTCGCTGGTCCGCTCCGCCACGCGCATTTCCAGCTCGCGGCGCGCCTTGGCTTCGAAGGCGATGCGCTCCAGGTAATGTCGACGACGCTGCATCATCAAGCCGAGCAGCAGCATCAGCACCAACAACGTCGCACCGCCTACGGCCACTACGGTACGCACCGGGCGGTTGATCAGCGATTGGGGAGCGAGAATTTCCACGTTCCAGCCGGTCTCGGCGATGGCAGTGGATTGGCGCAGCCAGGCGCTGCTGCTCAGATTCAATGGCTGAGGGTCGCGGGTTGGGTAAGGCTGGATAGCAATAATGGCTTGGCGCTCTTCGGCGGTCAGCGGCCGAGTCGCGCGGAATCGCCATTGCGGGCGCGAGGTGAGGATCACCACGCCGTTGTGGTCGGTGACCAGAAGTTGCTCAGGGGTGTTGCCCCACAAGCTCTCAGTGTGGTCCAGGTCCACCTTGACCACCAGCACGCCGATGATTTTTTCATCATCGCGTACGGCGGCGGCAAAGAAATAACCGCGCTTGGCCGAAGTGGTACCCAGCCCGAAAAAACGCCCCAGGCGCCCAGCCATGGCTTCGCTGAAATAGGGACGAAAAGAAAAATTGCGCCCGACAAAGCTGTCTTGTTTGTCCCAGTTGGACGCGGCGAGGGTCTTGCCGGTGGTGTCCATCAAGTACATCACTTCCACTCCGGCCTGGGCGGCGACATCCTTGAGCAGCAGGTTGGCGTTGACCAGGTTGGTGCTGATGTGGGGCGCATCCAGCGCGGTGCGCAGCGCCGGCAGGTCACCGAGGATCTGCGGCAGCACTTCATAGCGGTGCAGGGTGCCCAACAGGTTGGCGACGTACAGGTCGAGGGTCTGACGGTTTTGACCCGCCAGCTCGCTGCGGTAGTAGCGCTCGGCCAAGTGCTCCAGCGGCCACAACAGCGGCGCCAGGCACAGCGCCAGCAGGGCGAGGCTGCGCCAGCGGGGTCTTCGCGGAAGGGGTGGAGTCATGGGTATCGTGCGCCTGTGGGTACAGGCGCATTATGCCTAGTGCTGCTCTGCAAGACACTCGCGCAGTGCGTCTTGCCACTGCGGCTGGCTGACCTGCCATTGCTGTTGCAGGCGGCTGCAGTCCAGGCGCGAGTTCAGCGGGCGCTTGGCAGGGGTTGGATAGGCGCTGGAGGGGATCGCTTCGAGTTCGGCACAGGGTTTGCCCGCGTCGCGAAGCGCTTCACCGATGGCCTGTGCAAAACCGAACCACGACGTTTCACCCTGGGCGGTAAGGTGATAAACACCCCAATTCCCGGCGTCACCGGCCTGCCAGCGTTCGATCAGCGCGCGGGTACTGTTGGCGATGGTCCCGGCCCAGGTTGGCGCGCCGACCTGGTCGCCAACAATGCGCATCTGCGGTTTTTCCTGCAGCAGACGCTGCATGGTCAGCAGGAAGTTCTTGCCGTGGCTCGAATACACCCAGCTGGTACGCAGAATCAGGTATTGGCCGCCTACCGCCGCAATCGCCTGCTCACCCGCCAGTTTGCTTTGACCGTAGACACCCAGTGGGTTGGGTGTGTCATTTTCGGTGTACGGGGCCGGTTTGCTGCCGTCGAACACGTAGTCGGTCGAGTAGTGAATCAGCGGGATGCCAAGGGCCTTGGCTTCCTCGGCGAGGATGCCGGGAGCGATGGCGTTGATGGCGAAGGCTGCGTCCGGCTCGCTTTCGGCCAGATCGACCGCGGTGTGCGCTGCGGCGTTGATGATCAGGTCGGGGCGGTGGGCGCGCACTTGCTTGCGGATGAGCGGTGCGTTGGCCAGGTCCAGTTGGTCACGGCCCAGCACGATGAGTTCGCCCAGGCCGTGGAGCCGCTGTTGCAGCTCCTGGGAGACTTGGCCGTGTTGGCCGGTGATCAATATTTTCATGGGAACAAATCCGCATCTTTCAAGCTTTTACCGATTTGATCCTTGGCGGACAGGGTCGGTGAGCCATTAAATTGCCAATCAATATTGAGGTCCGGATCGTTCCAGCGAATGCAACGCTCTGCAGACGGCGTGTAGTAATCCGTCGTCTTGTAGAGGAACTCGGCGTAGTCGCTCAGCACAACGAACCCGTGGGCGAAACCCGGTGGAATCCACAACTGGTGATTGTTTTCGGCGGACAGGCGCACGCTGGTCCATTTGCCGAAATGAGGAGAGCTGCGGCGGATATCCACCGCCACATCCAATACTTCCCCGGCCGTCACACGTACCAGTTTCCCCTGGGCGTGTTCTACCTGGTAGTGCAGGCCGCGCAGCACGCCCTTCAACGAGCGCGAGTGGTTGTCCTGCACAAATTGAAGTTTCAGTCCGCTGGCTTTTTCAAACTCGCGAGCGTTGAAGCTCTCATAAAAAAAGCCGCGGTCATCGCCAAAAACCTTCGGCTCGATGACCATTACACCAGGCAGCTCAGTGGCAATCACATTCATTTAGTGTTCCCGGCCAGTGTATATAGATACTGACCATAGCCGGTTTTGCCGAAATATTTAGCGCGTTCCAGCAGATAGTCATGATCTATCCAGCCGTTTTCGTAAGCGATCTCTTCCAGGCAGGCTACTTTCAGGCCCTGGCGATGCTCGATGGTCTGCACATAAGTCGACGCTTCCAGCAAGCTGTCATGGGTACCCGTATCAAGCCAGGCAAAGCCGCGGCCAAAACGCTCAACGTGCAGGTCACCGCGCTTGAGGTAGGCGTTGTTGACGTCGGTAATCTCCAGCTCGCCGCGTGGCGAAGGCTGGACGGCCTTGGCGATCTTGATCACGTCGTTGTCGTAGAAATACAGGCCGGTCACGGCATAGCTGGATTTCGGCTTCGCCGGTTTTTCTTCGATCGACAGGGCGCGGCCTTCTTCGTCGAAATCGATCACACCGAAACGCTCCGGGTCTTTCACCCAGTAGCCGAACACCGTGGCGCCTAATGGGCGTTGTGCGGCGTTACGCAGTTGGTCACTGAAATGCTGGCCATGGAAGATGTTGTCGCCCAGGATCAGGCACACTGGATCATCGCCAATGAACTCTTCGCCGATGATGAACGCTTGCGCCAGGCCATCGGGCGAAGGCTGTTCTTCATAGCTGAAACGCACGCCAAACTGGCTGCCGTCACCGAGCAGGTTGCGGTATTGCGGCAGGTCCACCGGCGTGGAGATCACCAGGATGTCCTTGATCCCCGCCAGCATCAGCACCGAGATCGGGTAGTAGATCATCGGCTTGTCATACACCGGCAACAGTTGTTTGGACACACCCAGGGTAATGGGGTGCAAACGGGTGCCGGAACCGCCGGCCAATACAATTCCCTTCATCATGCGATCAGATCCTTTACGTCAGTATTGCCGAGTCGTTCACCTTGATAACTGCCATCCTGGACCCTGCGGCACCATTCAAGGTTATCGAGGTACCACTGCACGGTTTTGCGCAGGCCGGTTTCAAAGGTTTCTTCCGGGACCCAGCCCAGTTCGCGCTCGATTTTGCTGGCGTCGATTGCGTACCGTTGGTCGTGGCCCGGACGATCCTTGACGAAGGTGATCAGGTCGGTGAATTGTTCCACGCCGGCTGGACGCTGTGGCGCCAGCTCTTCCAACAGGGCACAGATACCGCGTACTACGTCGATATTCTTCTGTTCGTTGTGACCACCGATGTTATAGGTCTCGCCCACGACCCCGGTCGTCACCACCTTGAGCAGTGCACGGGCGTGATCTTCGACGAACAGCCAGTCGCGCACTTGCAAACCGTCGCCATACACCGGCAGCGGCTTGCCCGCGAGGGCGTTGAGGATCACCAGGGGGATCAACTTTTCCGGGAAGTGGAACGGCCCGTAGTTGTTCGAGCAGTTGGTCAACAGCACCGGCAGGCCGTAGGTACGCTGCCAGGCGCGGACCAGATGGTCGGAGGCTGCCTTGCTTGCAGAGTATGGCGAGCTAGGCGCGTATGGCGTGGTTTCGGTAAAAAGATCGTCCACGCCGTGCAGGTCGCCGTACACCTCGTCAGTGGAGATGTGATGGAACCGGAACGCGCTTTTGGCCGGCTCTGCCAGCTTCTGCCAATACGCCCGGGTGGCTTCCAGCAGGCTGTAGGTGCCGACAATGTTGGTCTGGATAAAATCCGACGGGCCGTCGATGGAACGGTCCACATGGGACTCCGCAGCCAAGTGCATGATCGCGTCTGGCTCAAAGCGCGCCAGTACGGTGCTGACGGTGGCCTGGTCGATGATATCGGCCTGGACGAACTCATAGCGGCTATTGGATGCAATGCTGGCCAGCGACTCAAGGTTGCCGGCGTAAGTGAGCTTGTCCAGGTTGAGCACTTCGTGCTCAGTATGCTGGATCAGATGCCGGATCAGGGCCGAGCCAATAAATCCGGCACCGCCGGTAATGAGAATACGCATGTCGAGGGCCTTTTCCTTAGACGGACATTAAGCGAAAGAAGCATAGCTTGAGTTGTGAGACGAGCGGACGCAAGCGCGGCGAGCAAGGGGGGTTGATTAACACTCCGGAACAATGGCGATATAGACGCCTGATTAAACCGAGGTCGTCACAATGTTGCTTGCTACCTTGATCCATCGCGCCAGTTTGCCCTGCCCCCAGGTGAGTCTTGGGCAGGCGGCCGCTTTGCTTGAGCAACATTATGGCCCTGATGGCACCCTGCAGTCGCTGGGCAGTCAACAAGATCTCAATTACAGGATCGACAGCGCCGTGGGCCGCTTCGTTCTGAAAATCTGCCGGGGAGACTACGCCGCCAGTGAGTTACTGGCGCAACATGCAGCCCTCAACGCGCTTCAGGGACATGTACAGCTACGCGTGCCCAAGGTCATCAAGGCCCTCAACGGCGATGAACTGCTGACCATCAGCGTCGACGGGCAAACCCTGCACCTGCGCCTGTTGGATTACATCGACGGCCAACCCCTGACCCATTTGCCTCACTTGAGCCGCGATGTGATCGCAGGGTTTGGCGACCTGTGCGGACGAATGAGCCTGGCGCTGGCCACGTTCACTCACCCCGGACTGGACCGCACCCTGCAGTGGGACCCACGCCACGCGCACGCGCTGATCGCCCATCTACTGGCCACGTTGCCCGACCTCGCTCATCGCACCGCACTGCAGCAGGTCGCTGCGCAGATCGAGG
This sequence comes from Pseudomonas sp. W4I3, assembly GCF_030816195.1. GTDB lineage: Bacteria > Pseudomonadota > Gammaproteobacteria > Pseudomonadales > Pseudomonadaceae > Aquipseudomonas. The sequence continues at coordinate 998,087 of NZ_JAUSXS010000001.1, forward strand.
CGCATGTCACGCCTTTGGCTGCGCACTTGCCCTGGCAGGCCGTGCACATGGACATCACCGATGACAACGTGGTCTGGCAACGCGACGCGCAGCGGCGCTGGCAAGTTCAGGGCGTGATCGACTTCGGCGACCTTGTGCACACGTGGCGCATCGCTGATCTGTCGGTGACGTGCGCAGCGCTGTTGCACCACGCCGATGGCGACCCGTTTGCCATCCTGCCGGCGATCCAGGCCTGTCACGCGGTGACGCCGTTGCAGCACGAAGAGTTGCAAGCGCTGTGGCCATTGATCGTCGCCCGCGCGGCGGTGTTGGTGCTCAGCAGCGAGCAGCAGCAACGCCTAGACCCTGATAACGCCTATCTGTTGAAAAATGCCGAGCACGAGTGGGAAATTTTTCACGTCGCGACATCGGTGCCGTTCGAGTTGATGCAAGCGGCGATCCTGAGCTGCGCCGGCGAGACGCTGCCAGTCTTGGCCAGCCAGGAGTTTGCGCCGTTGCTGCCAGGATTGGTCGGGCGAGAGTTCGCGCTGATCGACCTGGGGGTACTCAGCCCGCATTTCGAGGCGGGCAACTGGGAGACACCTGGCATCGATCGGCGCTTGCTCGGCGACGCCGCGGCGGTGCATGGGCTGGCGGCCAGCCGGTATGGGCAGTATCGGTTGTCGCGTACCCGCCCAGACAGCGCTGGAGAGCCGGAGACTTTTGCCCTTCACGTCGAGTTGCACTTGCCCCATGGCACAGTGCTCGAGGCGCCTTTTGCGGGAACCCTGCGCGAAGGGGCGGACGGCTTGCTGTGCTTGTACGCAGAGCCGCTGAGCCTGCGCCTATGGGGTGTGAAAACGCTGCTCAGCCCCGGTGCAGGGGTTGTGAAGGGGCAAATGCTCGGTGAAGTCCACGGGCCGTTGATCGTGCAGCTGTGCCGTGGCGACCTTGAGCCACCGCTGTTCTGCGTTCCGACCCGGGCGTCGGCGTGGCAGGCGTTGTGCCCGTCGCCAGCTGTGCTGCTCGGGCTGGCCTGCGATGCCGAACCGGAGCTGGACCCCGACGCCCTGCTGGCTCGGCGCGACGCCAGCTTCGCCCGCTCGCAGAAGCATTATTACGTCGACCCGCCCCGTATCGAGCGGGGCTGGCGCAATCACCTGATCGACATGCACGGCCGCTCCTACCTGGACATGCTCAACAACGTGGCGGTGCTGGGCCACGGCCATCCACGCATGGCGGCGGTGGCGGCGCGGCAATGGTCGCTGCTCAACACCAACTCGCGGTTTCACTACGCGGCGATCGCCGAGTTTTCCGAACGTCTGCTGGCGCTGGCGCCGGCGGGCATGGGCCGGGTATTTCTGGTCAACAGCGGCACCGAAGCCAATGACCTGGCGATCCGCCTGGCCTGGGCGTACAGCGGCGGGCGCGACATGCTCAGCGTGCTGGAGGCCTATCACGGCTGGTCGGTGGCGGCGGATGCGGTCTCTACCTCGATTGCCGATAACCCCCAGGCTTTGAGCAGTCGCCCCGACTGGGTGCATCCGGTGATGGCGCCGAATACCTATCGAGGTGAGTTTCGCGGGCCGGACAGTGCGCCTGACTATGTACGAAGCGTGGAACATAATCTGGCGAAAATCGCCGCTAGCCAAGGTCAACTCGCTGGATTCATCTGCGAACCGGTGTACGGCAATGCCGGGGGCATTTCGTTGCCGCCAGGCTATCTGCAGCAGGTCTATGGGCTGGTCCGCGCCCAAGGCGGTGTGTGTATCGCCGATGAGGTGCAGGTAGGTTATGGCCGCATGGGGCATTTTTTCTGGGGTTTTGAAGAACAGGGCGTCGTGCCGGACATCATTACCATGGCCAAGGGTATGGGCAACGGCCAGCCATTGGGTGCGGTGATCACTCGTCGAGAAATTGCCGAAGCCCTGGAAGCCGAGGGCTATTTCTTCTCGTCATCGGGCGGTAGCCCGGTCAGTTGCCGTATCGGTATGGCGGTGCTGGACGTGATGGAGGAAGAAGGGCTGTGGGAAAACGCCAAGGTGGTGGGCGGATATTTCAAGGCACGCCTACAAGCCTTGATTGAACATCATCCGTTGGTCGGTGCGGTACACGGTTCCGGCTTCTATCTAGGCCTTGAGCTGGTACGTGACCGGCAAACCCTGGAGCCCGCGACGCAGGAAACGGCGCTGTTATGTGATCGTCTGCGCGAATTGGGCGTGTTCATGCAGCCGACCGGCGACTACCTGAACATCCTCAAGATCAAGCCGCCGATGGTCACAACCCGGCGCAGTGTGGATTTCTTCGTCGATATGTTGTCCAAGGTGCTCGATGAGCAACTGTAGTAATCGATTGTTATCGGTTATCGTCCATTCTATTTACTGGATGTCATTTTTGTTCGCTATTAAAGCCGATATTTATCCGTTATAAAGTCGGCTTTTACCCCATTCGGAGTCCTGATCTTCATGACCACCCTGCACAGCACGCCACGCGCCGATGGCTTCCATATGCCCGCCGAATGGGCGCCACAGACCCAAACCTGGATGATCTGGCCTGAGCGCCCGGATAACTGGCGACTGGGCGGCAAGCCGGCGCAGGCGGCCCACGTGGCCGTGGCCAAGGCCATCGCGCGGTTTGAGCCGGTGACCGTTGCAGTTTCAGCCGGCCAGTACGAGAACGCCCGTAGCCGTCTGGATGTGCCGAATATTCGCGTGGTGGAGATGTCCAGCGACGACGCTTGGGTTCGAGACACGGGGCCGACGTTCGTGATCAACGACAGTGGCGAAGTGCGCGGTGTGAACTGGGATTTCAACGCCTGGGGCGGTTTTGATGGCGGCCTGTATGCGCCGTGGAACCGTGATTCGCAGGTGGGCGGCAAGATTCTGGAGATCGAGCGCGCGTCGCGTTACCGCACAGAAGGTTTTGTGCTGGAGGGCGGTTCGATCCATGTCGATGGCGAGGGCACCCTTATCACCACCGAAGAGTGCCTGTTGAACCGCAATCGCAACCCGCACTTGGACCGTGCCGCCATCGAAGCGGTGCTCAGCGCCAATCTGGCGGTAGATAAGATAATCTGGTTGCCGGATGGCCTGTTCAACGACGAAACCGACGGCCATGTGGATAATTTCTGCTGCTATGTGCGCCCAGGTGAAGTGCTGCTGGCCTGGACCGATGACCCGCAAGACCCGAACTACTCACGCTGCCACGCTGCCATGGATGTGCTGCAAAGCAGCACCGACGCTCAGGGCCGCTCGTTCACGGTGCATAAGATGCCGATTCCAGGACCGCTCTATGCCACTGAAGAGGAATGTGCCGGTGTCGATCCGGTGGACGGTAGCCAGGAACGTAATCCGAGCGTGCGTTTGGCCGGTTCCTACGTCAACTTCCTGATCGTCAACGGCGGCATCATTGCGCCGAGCTTCGACGATCCGTTGGATCATCAGGCCAAGCAGATCCTGCAGAACCTTTTCCCACAGCACGAAGTGGTCATGGTGCCAGGCCGCGAACTGTTACTGGGGGGCGGCAATATCCATTGCCTGACCCAACAGCAGCCAGCCCCGCAAAGAAATTGAGTGCGGTTGTAACAGCGCCTTGAGGCTGAGCGAGCACTGTGTGAGCGCAGTGTTCCAGCCAAGCCCGCGGCCCAGCACGGTCGCGGGCTTTTTTGTGCCTGAGTGCCCAGGGATAACGGACATTGGCATAGCTCTTGTATCGGCAGAGAAACCACAGAGCAGCTTGGTGATGACTGCATGGTTCTGTCACAAACCTTGAGTAAGTTAGCCGCTCACGCAGCAGGGGAGAGCGCTGAAATGAATGCCGAAGTCAACCCGATGTACATGAGCATGTTTCACCCGGTGCGGGTCGACGGCGACGCGATCCACGCGCTGGCGCTCTGGTTGAAAGAGAACGGCTCGCGACAGCTCAGGCAACAATCTGATGTGCTCAGCGTGATGAGTGAACGCTACCCGGCGGGGTTGTTCACGGCGGATGAGGTGCAGGTGCTGTACGAGTTGGAAAACAACTGAAGACCACCGAAGAATTATGTGGGAGGGGGCTTGCTCCCGATAGCGGTGGGTCAATAAGCGAAGTAATGACTGATCCACCGCTATCGGGAGCAAGCCCCCTCCCACATTGGTTGCGTCTGGTCTGATGGAAACTAGAAGCTGTAGGTCCCTGTCACCACCAGGCTACGTGGCTCACCCGGCTGGATCTGCGCGACGCTGGTCGCTGAGGCGTAATAGTGTTTGTCGGCGATATTGTTCAGCGCCGCCCTGACGTCCCAAGCCTTCTGACGGAACCCGGCCAGCGCGTCCCAGCGACCATATCCCGGTAACACCACGGTGTTGAGGTTGTCGGCATAGCGATCACCGACCAGGGTGAGCCCGGTTTCCGCATACCAGCCCATCTCCGGTTTCCAGGTGACGAACAAGCTGGCATTACGCTTGGCCACGTCGCTGATGCGCTTGCCTTCGAAACCATTGTTGTCCTCTTCGACCTTGGCATCCTGCAAGCCGACGCCGCCGCGCACATACCAATTGCCGACGATCTTGCCGGTGGCCGTCAGCTCGATGCCGCGCGATGTCTGCTTACCTGTCAGCAGGGTGATCGTGCGGTCCAGGGGGTCGCTGGTGCGACGGTTGTAGAGTTCGAGTTCGTACACGGCCAGGGTGGTGCTCAAGCGGTCGTCGAGCCAATCGCTTTTGACCCCGATTTCCTTCTGCTTGGTCAGCTCGGGGCTCAGATCGTTGACGCTGCCGGCTGCATTCGGCGTGATGCCGATCAAGCCGCCGCCAGCCGGGGAGAAGGTTTTGCTCCACGAAGCATAGAACGAGTGATGCTCCAGCGGCGTCCACACCAGGCCCAAACGTGGGCTGGTGCTGTGGCTCTTCACGTCCTGCTGGGTATTGAGCAGCTTGTTGGTGGTGTCGACTTCGAAGCGGTCATAACGCAGCCCGGCCAAGAGTTGCCATTGATCGTTCAGGCGCAGTTGATCCTGCACGTACAACGCGCGGCTTTCGACTTCAGTGTGGTTGTCGCTCGACAGGCTCATACGCCCGGTATGGCGCAGATTACGATTGGGTTGGTTGAGGTCCAGGCTCGGCACAGCCTGGCCACCCCGATTGGTCGCGGTAGCTGAGTAGAGTTTCGGATCGCGGCGCTGGCTGCCCAGTTCAATGCCGGTGAGCAGGCGGTGCTCAAGCCCGAAGGTATCGAAACCACCTTCCACTTCGAGGTTGTTGAACACGTTGCGGGTGGTCAGGTCCTGCTGCCAGTGCTGCCGGCTGACGGTGTTGGTTTTCGCGTCGTAGCCGGTCTGGTAGGTGTTGTCGAAATCGCTGTCGAGCTTGAATACGCCGAGGGTGTGGCGCAGTTGCCAGTTGTCGTTGAGCTCATAGGCGAGTTTGGAGCGCAGGGACTGGGAGGTGTCATCGATGTAGTCACCGCTGGAGAAATAGGTGGTGCTGCGACTCACATCGGCAGGGCGCCCGTTGACGCCAGGAACGCCACGGTCCGGCGTGCGGTTGTAGCGGCTGTATTCGTACTGCACCAGCCAGTTCAGCTCGGGCGTGAGCTGCCAGCTCATCGAGGGCGCGAACAACTGGCGGTTGCCACTTACGCCGTCGCGAAAGCTGTTGTTGTCCTGGTTGCCCATGTTCAGGCGCAGGCTGATGTCATCGCTGGGATCGGTACTCAGGTCGGCATACACGCTGCGCAAATCGTTGCTGCCGCCCTGGGCTTCGATGCTCGATTCGCGGCCGGGGCTTGGCAGCTTGCTCACACGGTTGACGATCCCGCCCTGGCCACCGCGCCCGTAGAGCACTGCCGCCGGCCCCTTGAGCACTTCGATGCGCTCGATGTTGTGCAGGTCGCGCACGTATTGGCTGTCGTCGCGAATGCCGTCCAGGTAGAAGTCATTGCTCGCGTCGAAACCGCGGATACGCAGGCTGTCGAAACGTGTGTCGGCGCCGCTGCTGACGTTGGGAATACCGCTTAACGCCTGACCCAGATCGTTAGTGCCATAGGCGCGCAGGCTTTCGGTTTTTACCGAATCGATCGCCTGGGGCACATAACGTACGGCAGTCGCAGTGCGCGTGGCGGTGTTGCTTTCCTTGACGCGTGGATCATCTTCGTCGACTTCGGCGCTGATTGAAGTGGCGGGCAAGACGGTGGTGGCACAGGCGAAACCGGCAGACAGCACTATAGAAAGCCCGAGGGAAATGGGGGTCAGGCGAGGAGCAAGCATGAGGAAAAGTGTCCGAATTGTCAGGATGGAAAAGTGCGCGAATGGTAATGCTTTGCATTTGCTCGCGTGATCTATTCCCAAACGTAACGGGCGCTAATTTGTTACTTGATGTGTTTTCAAGAGGGAAAACAAGAATTTTCACACCCTTCGCCGGGGCGCAATGGGTCTTTGCTTAGAATTATTTAGCCTAAATCCAGGTGGTTCACGAAATTGACACATAGTTCAACGCGCGCATAGGATTGCGTCCAACGCCTGTGGCTAACAGCCATGACTCATCCAATAAGAAAAGGCCCGCGGCAGTTCAGTCGTCCGCGGGCTTTGTTTTTTCTGGAGAAAGTCGACACCAGAAAGCGATACGGGGCCTGGTGTCATAGCGCGTACTCAACCAGTAATAAGGAATATAAGAAAATGTTGAAGCAACGGATGAGTCTGATCGCTCTGGGGATTTTGAGCGCATCGACAGCCATGGCAAACGACCAGGAGCAATCCAAGGGTTTCGTTGAAGACAGCCACCTGAACATCGCAGCACGTAATGCCTACATCAGCCGTGACTACAAGAACGGCAAGCAGGACAAGGCCGAGTGGGGCCAAGGCTTTATCGGCAAACTGGAATCCGGTTTCACTCAAGGCACCGTGGGTGTGGGTGTGGACGTGATCGGCCAGTACGCGATTCGTCTGGATGGCGGCAAAGGCCGCGCCGGCGCGGGCGGTATCGACTTCTTCAAGCAGGGCAACGGTACTGTCGGTGACGACGGCAAGCCAAACCCAGGCTCGGCACCGCATGACCTGGCCAAGGGCGGCGCGGCCGTTAAGTTCCGCGTTTCCAATACCGTGCTCAAGTACGGTGACCAGTTCCCGGCAGTGCCTGTGTTGCAGTACGACAACTCCCGCCTGTTGTCGGAAACCTACACCGGTACGTCGATCGTTTCCAAAGAGATCGCCGGTTTGCAACTGGACGCCGGTCACTTCACCAAGGAAGCACGCAAGAGCATGGAAGGCACCGACAGCGGTCGCCTGAAAAGCATCGACTATATCGGTGGTAGCTACAAGTTCACCGAAAGCCTGTCGGCAGCGTTGTATGCCTCCGACATGCAGGACGTACTGAAGAAGCAATACGTCAACGTCAACTATGTGCTGGCGCTGCCAGAGAAACAGTCGCTGACCTTTGACTTCAACGGCTACAAAACCAAGCTGGACCGCAGCTTCGCCCTGGAAAACCAGAAAGACGCTGAAGCCCGCGACAACAAGATCTGGAGCTTGGGCGCTACCTGGGCCGTTGGCGCGCACAGCTTCACCATCGCTCACCAGCGCAGCACCGGCGACACTGGCTACCTGTACGGCGGCTACCGCAACGCTGGCGGCATCGGCGACGGCGGCAATACCATCCTGCTGGCCAACTCCTACTGGTCCGACTTCAACGGCAAGGACGAGCGCTCCTGGCAAGCAGGCTACGGCATCGACTTCACCACCTTCGGTGTACCGGGCCTGACCTACAACGTTGCCTATGTACGCGGTACCAACATCGACGACGGCACCGGCCGTGGCGATGGTACCGAGCGTGAAATCTGGAACCAGTTCAAGTACGTGGTACAGAGCGGCCCGGCCAAAGACCTGAGCCTGCGTGCTCGCGCCTCGTGGTTGCGCGTTTCCAACAACGCCAGCGAATACAACGTTGGTGGTAACGAAATCCGCCTGTTCGCCGACTACCCGATCAACGTTTTCTAATTGATCGCAGGTCGCGCCTGATGCCAGGCGATAAAAAACCCCGACTGGTTCGGGGTTTTTTTATGCCCGGTGGCGAGCGTTTCCGCCTCGCCAGTACTGAATGTCAGGCCTTGAGCGGCGCGAGCTTCTTGCAGTTCTCCTTGCGTGTCGGGTATTGCTCGCACTTGCGCAGCACGGTTTGCACCTGCTGCACATTCTGCAGTTGCTGGTTGGCCAACAGTTTCTCGGTAATGAACAGTTCTTCCGAGCCCAGGTTGCGCTCGGCCTTGTCGATCATCGCCAGTGCCGATTGCCCGTCACCGCGCTTGAGGTGGTAGCTGATCATCAAGTCATAGGTGGAAGGGCCTGCCAGGGACCAGTCCTTGATCGCTTGCAACTCTTTTACCGCTTCGCTGTTTTTACCCTCGGCCAGGCGCACGGTATAGGCGGTGCGCCGAATGCTCGGCTGGTCCTTGACCGGCGAGGCCAGGGCTTTGCGAATAAACCGCTCGGCATCCGGCACCTTGTTTTTTTCCAGGGCATCGATTGCGAAGTAGGCGTCTTTGTAGCCCTGCAAGGCCGCCGCCACCTGCGGCGTAGTCTTCATCTTCGACCAGCTCTGCGGGTTGACCCGGGCGCGGCGTTCCTGGCGATATTCGCGCTGCAAGTACTGGCGCAGTTCGGTGTCGCGGTCGGTAGCCGACATGTGCGAGCGGTTGAAATACTGCGTGGTTGCGGTGATGCCGGTGGTCAAGCCGTCCTTGACCAGCACGTCCAGCTCCTTGGTGAACTGGTTGAGATTGAACTGCTGCAGTGAGTCCTGCATGGCGTTCTTACGCGCCGTGAGAAAGCCGGTGAGCAAGGGTTTCTGTTTGCCCTGAAAGTCGTTGAGTCGTTCCAGGCTATGGGTGGCGGCGCGCGGAGCGTAGCCGGCGCGGATCATCAAGTCGGTGCCGAGCAGGTCGGCCTGGTCTTCCTGGCTGCGGCCCCAGGCGGTGCTCCACACCTGGTCGGAAAACGTATTGGCCAGCGCGGTGTAGAGCACCGTGTTGCCGATGGTCTTCTGGGTGCCGGCCGGGTCTTTGCTGAACAGCTTCATCGTACCGGAGCTGCGGTCGACGCCCGTATCGGCGGCCATGGTCGCCAGGGCGACCGTGGAGGCGACGGTAGTAAACAGGTCTTTCTGCTGCTGGAAGGCCGCCATGCGGTCATGGTGATGCAGCAGCACATGGCTCATTTCGTGGCCAAGCATCGCCGCGATTTCATCCTCGCTGCCAACGTTGTCGAGCATGCCCAGCGGTACGAACAGGTTGCCGTAAGGGTCTGCCGACGGCCCGAATCCATAGCTGTCGGTAATCTTCACCTGCAGCGGCGGCAACTCGCCCGGCCAGCCCTTGGACAAGCGCGTGACGATGCCCTGCAGGTAGCTTTGCAGCATCGGAATATCCACCAGGTTCTGCTGGCGCGCTTCGGCAGCCGGTACCGCCCGCCCGTCGTAGCTCAAGCGCTGCTGACTCTGGCGCTGGGGGTCGAGCTTGTAGTACTGGCGCACATCGGTGTTGTCCACGTAGTGGCCCTGGACCCGGGATTGGGTCGAAGGCCCCACCAGGTTCAGGAACGCCTGGTCCGCGCCCTTCAGGGTGGCGCAACCACTGAGCACCGAACTGGCCAATAGGCTGGCTGCTACTAGATATCCCTTCACCGCAACGCTCCTTTTATTGATTGCAACCGGCACCAAAACCAATGGTGGAATTATTGCGACTGTCCTTGGCCTGGCTTCTGGTCAGACCTTGGCAGGGCAGGTCGACGACGTTCAGCGGCGGTTCGATGCGCAGGTCCATGGTGTCCAGCCAGACCTTCTGGCCAGCCAGTTCTACCTGCACCAGGTCCAGCGCCGGGTTGTACTGCAACACCGGCACGGGCTGGGTAGGCGCATCCTTTCTCGCCAACTCACGCTGCTGCTTGCCTTGCTCGTCGAGCACTGTCACCGGGTCGGCGAGAAACGCCTGAATAGCGTGGTTTTGCGCCCACGCGCCTTGGGTGACGAGGGCTGCGAGCAAGACGATAAGGCTTCTGTTCATCCTTGGGTTCCTTGAGTCAAAGGGCAAAACGGTACGCTCAGCGATCGCGGTCGAAGAAGGCTTCGATCCGCTCGCTGAACAACACCAACGACAGCAATACAATGGCCAGCACGTTGACCGGAGTGATGTCATTGAGGCTCAGCAGCACACTGACCACCGCCAACATCGACATCACCAGCAGCCACGACGGGCATGGCGAGGTAAAAAACCAGATTTCCTGGCGCCGCCAACGGCTCCAGGTGCGATGGCCCGCCAGGCGTCGTGCGTGCAGTGCCTTGAGCACCGCGATCAACGCCAGCAGGCCGAGTCCCAGCAGGTCCAGCCAGTTGAAGGGCAGGTAGGGGAAGTTGGCGGGTTCATGGTCATAGCCCATGCCGGCATTGATCAGGTTATCCAGGGCCATGGCGTGCAGGTAAACGCCGGGGAGCTGGCCATGTACCGGCGACTCCACCAGGTCCCCGGTGGACGTGATATTGGCGCCGATCAGCACCAGGCGGTCGCGCAGTAACTCGGCGACCAGGGCTTGGTCGTCGGGGTCGCTGACCTCCAAGTCACTGGCCGACAACGTCAGCGTGTAAGGGCACTGCGCCTGGGCCGAGTCATCGAGCTTCCAGAACACGGCCTGGAAGAACTGCGCCACTGCGTCCAACAAGAAATGCCGCGCCGCTGCGCAGTGGCGGATATCAGCAATACGCGCCTGTTCCGCTGCCAGCTTCAGCCCCCATTGCACGGCGATGGGCTGGCGCTGCGCAGCGGTTTGCGCATCCACAGGCGGCGGCGTGCAGTCGTGGGTGGCACAGAACACTCGATACAGCGCCAGGGCGGGGGTTTCCATTAGCCCGTCCTGCGTATGCGCAGCCAGTGGATATTTGTCGTCCACCCCTTCCCACACCACCAGGGCCGGCCGGCTGACCTGCATGAAAGGCGCCAGCGTATTGGCCTGGCCTTCCTGCGCGCGCGTCAGCCCGGTATTGGCCAACCACAATGGGATGCCCTGGCGTTGATAACGCTCAAACACATTCGCCAGCAACTGACTGCCCCGCGCCGGGTCGCCGAGCGAGTGGTCGTGGCTGTAAAGCAGATCCACAAACACAGCGCGCGGTTTGTACGCCAGTAAGCGCTTGAACAACTTGCTTTGCTCGCCGTAAGGCATTGGCCACGAAGTGTCGTTGCGCATCAGGTAGGCATCATCAATCAACACCACCGCCACTTGCTGCTGCCCGAGGCTCGGGTAATGGCTGGCGAACATACGGTTGAGCCACTGCGCCGACGCCTTGTCGCTGGAACTGGCCAGGCCGAAAGGATCAAGAATCGCCAGCAACACGATGATGACCGCCAGCCAATAGCGGCGGTATTTGAACAGCGGGGGGTTGGACAACATCCATGTCTCGATTAAGTACCTGGCAAGGCGGGGTTTTTAACGGAGGAGGGGAGCAGGTGTCAATTGGAAAAGTGGCTAAGTGCCATATCGCTGTAGATGTGTGCACCGCCTTTCGCAAAAAAGCCCTCGCCTATTCAGGCCAGGGCTTTCTGTTGTGAGCGATCAACTGCGTCAGGCGTTGGGCGCCGCGCATGGGGGTAAACTTGGCCCCGGCAACTTTGAAAATATTCAGGCTGCCGGTGCCGAGCCGGATCAGGCTTGAGTCAGATAGCGTGGCGCCACGGTGGATTGCTGGATCTGCGCCAAAAGCCCCCCACGCGCGGCTTGCAATGCATCCCAACGCTCGCCTTCCTGCAGCGCAGGAATGGTCACCCGTTCTCGACGGTCGAAACCCAGCAGCGCGGCATCCACCAGATCACCCACTTCCATGATTTCGCTCAAGGTGTTGATGTTGATACCGGCGCGATCCCAAATCTCCGTGCGCGTGGCGGCAGGCAGTACCGCTTGCACATAAACACCCTGCGGCGAAAGCTCCAGGCTCAGGCCCTGGGAGAGGAACAGCACGAACGCCTTGGTCGCCCCATACACCGACATGCCGAACTCAGGCGCCAGCCCCACCACCGAACCGATGTTGATGATCGCGCCGTCACCGGCTTTAGCCAGGCGTGGTGCGATAGCGCTCGCAAGCCGCACCAGCGCGGTAGTGTTGAGGGCCACCAGATGTGCAACGCTTTCAGTGCTTTGCTCGATAAAGCTTCCAGACTGTGCGGCGCCTGCATTGTTGACCAGGATGCCGATGTGCGCGTCATCGCGCAGGCGCGCTTCAACGGTGTGCAGGTCGCTGAGCTGCGTCAGGTCGGCCTGAAGCACTTCAACGGCGACGTTATGTGTGTCACGCAACGCCGTGGCGAGCGTTTCCAGACGCGCGTGGTCGCGGGCGACCAACACCAGATCATGCCCGCGTTGGGCGAAACGCTCGGCGTAAACCGCGCCGATGCCAGTGGAAGCGCCAGTGATGAGAACGGTAGGGCGAGTAGTCATGATGTCAGCTCTTTATCAGGAACAGCGATTGGGATTGAGGCACGGGTAAACCAGGTTTGATCAGCCAGTGCCTAGGTCGCGGCAGCGGATGATTCGGCAAGTGTCGGCTAAGGGATAAACAGGTTCAGATCGCTCATGGGTGCTTATTCCGTGCCTGTTGGTTAAGGGGCATATCGCTTGCCATTAGGATGATGATCGAAATCTAAGCTGTCAACAGTTTTGATTATGGATGACATCTATGTATCATCAGGCGATGAATTCAGCGGTAGAGAGGATCGAACATGCGCGTCTCCAAGGCTCAGGCCCAGGCAAACCGGGAACACATCGTCGAAACAGCCTCAGTGGTATTTCGCGAACGTGGTTTTGATGGCGTCGGCGTGGCCGACCTGATGGCCGCCGCTGGTTTCACCCATGGCGGCTTCTACAAACATTTCGGCTCCAAGGCCGACCTGATGGCCGAAGCCTCAGCCAACAGCCTTGCGCAGTCACTCGCCGGCGCCGAACGATTGAGCGTGCAGGATTTCATCGACGTATACGTGTCCAGAGACCACCGCGACGGCCGCGCCACGGGATGCACCATGGCAGCGCTATGTGGCGACGCGGCGCGTCAATCGGATGATTTGAAGGCGGCCTTCGCTGAAGGCATCGAGCGCTTGCTGCAAACCCTGGGCGAAAAATACCCGACCGGCCCGGATGCGGCGCCAAATGAAGCGAGGGCGAAAATGATCGACCTACTGGCGCGGGGGGTTGGCGCCATTATGTTGTCCCGTGCTTGTCCTGATGATTCGGCGCTGGCGGATGAGATATTGGCGGTGTGTCATGGGGAGATGACGGAGTCGTTGTCGGGTAAGGCGTAGGGGGAATGGGGCTTGAGGAGAGGGGAGGCCGGGTTAAACGTGACACATGTGTTTTCCTGTCCCAGCGCTCCCTCAATCACCTCCGCGAAGAGACGGGAAGGGGCTGACCGGGAATGAATATCCCAGAAACGACAAAGCCCCTGCATCGCTGCAGGGGCTTTGTCTTATATGGTGCGGCACCAGGAGTCAAATCGTATTCCAATATATTGATTTAATTCAATAAATGCTCGTAAGAAAAATGACGCTATCTCTAAAAGTACCCTGGTTTCAGTCAAAAGACATTTATCTGGTGAGTCTGTCAGTTGGACTTATGCGGCTAACTGTAGATGGAGCTTGTAGCGTGAAGTGGTTGCAATGGACTAAGAGCAATATTCGCAATCTACATTTCTCTGGACAGAAAATGCACCAAAATCAAAATCTTTAAGGTTAAATTCTAGACGCTTATTTATCACGCCCATAAATTCTAACGGGACTCCAAAAATTAATTTTATTGCTTCTGTAGCTGTAATCGATGCAGAAATGCTGCACAGAGGCCCCAGACTTCCTATTTTCCTGTACTTCCTGTTAAGCTTTTTGACACCAAATAGCTCTGCGGCATTGATTGGAGTGAGAACCTTATCAAAGCAATGAAAGCAAGCTGTAACTCCGGGGATTACGACTTGGCCGACTAGCGTTAGATGCAGATTATAACCTCCTCCAATGATGTGCGATATTCTATTCTTCAGGCAGAAATCGGAAACAATCTTGGACGTGTGGTCAACGCTTGGATAATCTGCGCAATTTATAATCATGTCAGGTATACATGGAAGTTGCTCCAAGTCTTCAACGGACTGCATTTTTTTGATATATGTATATAGTCCGGTTCCATACGAGGTTTTTATATTGTTATAAACGGCGGACACCTTTGGAGTCCCAATATCTGCCTCAAAAAAAAGATCCTGTCTATGGAGGTTGGATTCCTCAACAACATCATCATCCATAACAGTAATGTTCTTTACGCCTGCCTTGACCAAGCTATGTAAAACCCATGTGCCTACTGCACCAAGCCCCACAATTAGCACATTTCCACCCCATCCTTTCCGGAGTGAATTGTTGATGGCTGAAGTAGAGTGGAAATAACTCTCAAGTGTATTTATTAGTCTAGGAAATGAGTGCAGGCTCGACTGTTCATATTCTTCATCAATCTCAATCAGTACATACTTTGAATGAAGAAATTCAACTAAATCACTAAGCTCGTTAAGCAGTACTTCGGGATAGAGAGCACCGATTGACGCCACTGTCATCAAGCCATCAAACTGCTGAAGTAATTCAACGATTTTTGAGTACTTGAGGTCGAGTGAAAATCCAACTCTTAGATTACTATCGAAAAACTCAATAAGCGCACCGCGACGCACTAATGCAATGCAGCTTCTAAGCCTATAAACTTTATTTTCCACAGACATCGCAAACATCCCTAGCTGGAATTTCAATCCATTCAATTTCACCTTTTCCAGTCATAAACTCTCCTCGCTTAGAAAGTCTCGACTTATAGGCATTGCCACCAGCAATGTAATTCAGTAGTTGCACGCAGCCGTACGACGCTGAAAAGAGTGACATGCTGTAAAGCCCACCACTACCTCCGATAACATGAGTTTTCTTGATGCTAGATTCATGTATCTTATAGGACGGCTTCCAATCCGCTAACGCTACGGTAAAGAAATTAGTAGAGCAATCAACACAATTGGACTCGCCGGGAATATAAAAGTCTCCCGTGCTCATTAGATGCGCGTCAAAGCCTCCCGCTACATAGAGAGGAATATTTTTTCTCCACAAATATCGCCCGAGCTTGGCTGATGTATGGCCGATATACGGTTCGTCTGCCGTATTAACAACTAACGAGGCGTCATCTACAAGGCCAGAAAGATCAGTGAGCGGCAATAGTTTCTCCTGTATGCCAATTACATCAATTTCTGAATTTATTCTGAGAAGGTAGCGTTTTAGGGCATGAACTTTCGGCTGCCCTAATTCCGACTTTGAAAAATACGGATGTCTTTCGGAAGAGTGCTGTTCAAGTTTTTTATCGTCTACAAGCGTGAGCTTTGAAACGCCTGCTCTGGCTAAGCTGATGGCAATTGAAGAGCCAATTGCACCAATCCCAAAAATAACGCAGTGGGTATCCAAAATTCGCTTATGAGCAACTTCTGCAGGCACTCCAAAAATCCAATCCGACAGAAAATTAATCTGCCTTGAGTATCGAGAGTTCTGGTCTATATGAGATGGATGCTCTAGCACGCCATTGTCGATCAAGTATTGCAACGTCGATTTTAATTCGTCGGCATCCAACTCAAAATCAAGGCGTTCTAAATGGGTCGAAAGCGAATGAATTCCATCAAAGACTGACAATAATTCGCTGAAAGCAGGATCAATCTGGATAGATAGCTTTTGCCTAGTGTTAATATGATAAAACTGAATGGTACAAACATCAGTTTCAGTCATAGACACGTAAACATCCACGCTGTCTTTTATCTTTAAGACAGGATTCAGTGTGAAAGCGTCCATTCTTCATCCTACCGGGAGGGAATGGGTGCCAAAATGTTGGCACCACTCCATAATCAATATTGCAGTACGCCAGCATTCGCCTCGAGGTACTCATCCCACGAATCCAAGCTGCCATCGTCGGACCCGATATCTGGGCGAGTGCATACCCTAGTGCAGCAATCGCTTCTACTGCCGGAACAAGTAGTAGTGTACTTTGTCCCAGCTTCAGGATGTTGATTTACCTCAGAAAACTTTAAACTTACCTTCTTTTTGACCATTGCTAACTCCGTTTACGTTATGGACACAGGGCAAAAACAATACCATAATGGCACAGTCATGTCACTCGCGGATTTTTAATACTGGAGTCACTCATGCACGGAAGTTCAAAAGAGAGGCTATTTGTCGTTAATGGTGCAAAGACCAATAATCTGAAAAGTCTAAATGTGACGATCAGATTGAACTCCATAACAGCTATAACTGGTATTAGCGGAGGGGGGAAATCATCATTAGCATACGGTACATTGTACTCGATTTGTAAGCAACAGTTTAGCCAGCTTGAGTCCGGGACGTACGATCATGCGGTATACAATGTCGATGAGTTTCATGGTGCGCTTCCAGCAATAGCGCTAACGCAAAACAATTTTAACTCCAACCCCAGATCCACAATTTATTCGTATTTAGATATACCAAGCTATCTTTATTCAATCACTCCTAGTAGTGACACGAATATTGACCAGTCAATTCTTCGCTTGAACAAGCCCGGAAATGAGTGCCCTCATTGTGGCGGAAGCCGAGAGACGCTTTCACTGAGTGAGAACCTCTTAATCGACGACTCAAAATCTTTGAAGGATACGCCATTTAAATGCTGGACAGGCGCCAATCTCTCCAAATATGGGGCTCTCCTTAGTGCTTTTTGTGAGGATGAGGGAATCGACATAAGGAAGACCGTGCGAGAGCTACCAGCGGCTCACAAAAAAAAGATATTGGAGGGGGAATCCGCTAAAAAATATAAAATAAGTTTTACCTTTTCCGGCAAGAGAAGAAGTAGAGAAGAACGGTATGTCGGACCGATGAAAACTTTGCAAGAATTCTCTCAAAGCAAAAACATATCTCAATACGATGCTTATAGAAAGTTTTCCACGCCTTCCCCCTGCATGATGTGTGATTCTACGGGAGTTGATCGTGAAAAGTTCAAACGAAGCAAAATTGGCGAAATGTCACTTTTTGATATTTTAAGACTTCCAATTTCAGAATGCCTTGAAACTTTGAAGGTGTCTTGTCAAAATTTTTCTCCCGCTCTCGACTCCCTGATTCATCAACTGGACACGTTGATGCAGCTTGAGCTTGGATATCTGACGTTAGCTCGCCAGATCCCAAGCCTGTCCGGTGGAGAATTACAGAAACTCCGGTTCGCCCAAATATGCAACACTCAAATTTCAGGCGTATTATTTGTCCTTGATGAAATATCTTCACAGGTCTCCAAAAATCACCACGAACTTCTCATCCAAAAAATGAAGGGGATTTGTGATCGCGGGAACACGATTGTACTGATTGAGCACAACGATTACTTCATCGCGTCTGCAGATCAAGTAATCTGTGTAGGACCAGGTCCAGGAGAGGAGGGCGGATATATAGTACCGTACCTACCTCCTCAACGCATAGAACCTCGAAATCATAAAGTGTTAGAAAAAGAAGATTTTTTTCAACTCCCTAAAGTATCTAATAACAATGTCGTAGGTGTGTCTGCTTCAGTACCGAGGGGCTCTATCACAGGCGTATGTGGTGTTTCAGGTTCAGGTAAGTCTTCATTCGCGTCCGCTATATCCCAATCCTTGCCACAAGTTAATTACGTATCACAAAAACAAATGCGCGGAAATATTAGATCAACAATTTCAACCGCGTTAGATTTGAGTGGCACGATTGCAAGCATTTACTCAAAGAATACGGGTGCGTCCAAAGAGTTATTCCTCCTGCAGCCAGGTAAACCCGGTTGCTGCGATGAATGTGGAGGCACAGGCGTTATTGAGTTCACGAGAACCTTCGAAAAAACCGTAAAAATTTCATGCCCGACTTGTGAAGGTGCGTTGTTCTCAAATAAAGTTGATGATATCTGTATGTCAGGATTGAATATTAAGGATTTCTATTTTAGTGCTCTTCATTCTTTGCCAAAGGAGCTTGTAGGGCAAAGTAAGAAAATTGCAAGCATTGTAGGAATATCCGAAGCGCTAGGAATATCTCATCTAAGCGTAAGCAGAAAAATTGGAAGCTTGTCCGGTGGCGAATCTCGCCGAGTTAAACTATTACAGGCGTTAGTCTCACCAAATAAAGAGAAAACTCTAATTATAGATGAGCCTGGAGCAGGCCTTGACAGGCTATCTGCAATAAATGCTATACGCCATATACATCAGTATGCCGAACGCTTTAAGGCGATTTTGGTCATTGACCATAAGCCTGAAATCCTGAATGAATGTGATTATCTACTGGAATTTGGGCCGGGAGCGGGGCCTGATGGCGGAAAAGTAGTATATTTTGGGCCTCCGGTGTACAACAGATTAATAGGCGGCCAACAAGACTGAATAAATAGATCTGCGGGGCCTAATCAGCCCCGCAGAGCTCGACTTTCAGTTTCCTGCGCTTTACAGTTTTTGAAAACCCATGAAGCTTTTAGACGCCTTGCGAGCAGCCGAATGGTAAGTAGATAGTAATAACGCGTCGATTCACTACGCCCGTATAGGCGATTGTTGAGAAACCATACCATATGCTTTTTCTGCCAAGCCCAAGGCGTATCTCGCTGCCAGCGCTCTGCGATTTCAGATTGAATCAGCTTCGCCTGACGCAAATGGCGTTTGCGCGTTGCGTGCGATCCGGTCAGGACGCCGGTCAGAAACAATTCCATATCGAAGGGCTTACTCATGTCAGTCCTCCGATGTAGGCAGCGACCACATCAATCCTACCGTGCCCCAGCTCATAGCCGATTTGGCTTCGTGCTTCATAATCAAGACGCGGATCCATCTGGCGGCATTGACCACCGTTGATAGGGGCGCCGTGTTGGGTGATTTGCTCGTAGCGCTCACATGCGTAAGCCGCTCGTAATTCATGGAAACCTTTGAGGTTGTATGCATGGAGAATGTCCCGCGCAGGGCGGACTATTTCCTGTAGAACGTTGAAGTAACTTTCGTGTGGCGCAATCAGGTTGCGGCTACCCGCAGGCGACACCTGCTTCGCAAATCCAAGCGATACTCGAACTTGCTCGTCCATCGTAATCCAGCGGGGTGCCGATGCACCGACACGGCCGCCTTTGGTGCCGTCTTGGACGTTGATCTCGCCGAATTCTCTAGCCTCCCGACTTAGCCGTGGTAGATCCGCCAAGATGGCCTCACGCAATCGCATGCCGGTGGCTCGCGCCAATAGAACGATAGCGGCGGCCCTTAGCTGATGATGGCTGCAAAGCGCATCGACGATCTGTCGAACCTGTCCGTGGTCCTGGCCCTGCGGCACCGAGTGCCGAACCCCGGTGCGCTGCATACCCAACGCCTTGCTCGGACTTGGCAATTTCACGCACTGATCACCGCGAAGCGCCGCCATGGTCCTGTTAACGCTGGATAGCCGATTTTGCGCGGTGCTGATGGCGAGGTCACCGAGTCCAACTAGGTTACGGAGATACGCTGCATAGTTAGCCAACACCTTCCGATCAACCTTTCGCGCATCATTGATACCGGGCCCCTGCTCGGATCGGCACCACTTCACAAATGCCTGCCACCGATCAGAATGCGCCTTGACCGTGCCGTAATGGCCACCGCCGAACATGTTTTTCAATGCCTGCGGCCCTGCGTAGCTCATTTGCCTGCCGTAGCCGAAATTTCGGCCATCGCGTCTATCCACCAATGCCATCTCAGTCACCTCATCTCCCGTTCTCCGATATTCGCCCCACGTCATCCCGCCATGAATGCTGAGTGTTATCAGGGATCAAGGCCCCTGCGACCTGTGAGGGTTGTCCACTAACGCGGGACTGGCGGCTCTTTACGACCGGGAGCTTGGGCATCTCATGATCAGGCCTCCTGAGCACTTCCGAAGAAGTGGGCGGGTGGAGGCTGCACTGGCTGACGAGACTAGCGCCGCGAGATCCTGAGTCAGGTGAAGGCAGTGAAGCGATGACTGGGGCATGCCTGACTGTCAGTCAGGTGCCGTCCGTTCCGTGGGCTGCGGCACCATCATCTGCATCGCTGTTGCTGGTGACTCCGGTGTTTGTCACGCCGATTGTCACGAGGGGGAATGCTGCAAAGCCTTGTATGACGTGGCTTGCAGCAGTGGTACGAGCGCCCGTCTCTTTCCGGAAGAAAGAGACGGGCGCAGGTTGGCGCAGTGAAATGGCCAAGCGGATAGGCTGCTGCAGGGCAGCTATGAAAGGGAATGAGTTGCCGCAGCGGGCACACTGGTAAAGGTAGGCATCCATCACATCGCTGTGACCGTGCGAGCCGCCGGACGCTAATCGCACTTTGGGAGAACCACCACGGTGTGGCGTAGCCTTAAAGGTTCTGGCTACCTGGGTTGCTGTCAAAGACAGCGCTTTGCCCGATCTTTTCTACGCCTGTGGATAATTCGGGTCAAGGCTCGAATTTTCGGGAGCTCTGCGGCTGTGGATGAAATTATCCACCGGTGGAAATCAGTGGTTTTCCACCGACAGTTGCGTGGGCTTTAGATTTTTTAAGTGAGGTCCATCCAAGCAGGGCGGCTTTGCAGCCCTGCTTGGATGGACCCGCGTGGCAGAGCAGATTGCGAGAGTCTTACGGATGTACGCTTGCTTTACTGCGGCACTTTAAAAGCCAAAGCAGTGTCAGCACGGTCGGCCAAAACAACGTGTTGAGAACGTCGTGAGCGCTTGCCTGCCAGCGCCAGTATCCGAAGCTTCCAATATCGTCTCGCCGATCTACCCACTCGCCAGCACACGCAATGATGAAAACAACCAGCCAGCCAAGGTATGGCCTGAATCGTCGGGTGCCGACGATCAACGTTAAATAGATCGCCATGCCCAAATAAATATGCAGCGCGTCTTTTGATAGTCCGGTTGCCGACACAATGGCGAGCTTGATGCTTTGTGCGGTTGAGATATCCATATCAATTTCTCCTCTCTGCGCCAGTGCCAGGCTTCGCCTTCATCCGAGTAACGTTAACTCCAATCTGGTTGGCGAATTCGTGTGGAGTGACATGCTCCTGCCGGTTGGTCTCCAGGTACCGGCTCCACCAGTTCATGATCAGCCTGCGCTCCTCGATGAACTCGGCCTTGTGGATGTAAGCGGCGCGGACGTTGTTGCGCTCCTTGTGGCTCATCTGCCGCTCGATGGCTGTCTCCGACCACAATCCTGACTCAATCAGCGCGCTACAGGCCATCGAACGAAACCCATGCCCGCAGATATCGGTTTTGGTGTCGTATCCCATCGTCCGTAGCGCGTTGTTCACGGTATTTTCGGACATCGGTTTCCAGGGCTTGGCATCGCCTGCAAACACCAGGTCGAACTTACCGGTGAGGGCGTGGATCTGTTCAAGCAAGGCCACAGCTTGCGGTGATAAGGGTACAAGGTGGATATCCCCTGCCATCTTCGTACCCCTTGTGGAAAAGGGTACTCCCTCCAACGCGGGTCGAGTGTCCGGTATCTCCCAGGTGCCGCGCTTGAGGTCGAACTCGCTCCAGCGTGCGAAACGCAGCTCGCTGGATCGTACAAACACATGCAGCGACAGCATCACCGTCAGGCGAGTAAGTGCGCGGCCTTTATAGGTATCGATCCGCTCCTGCAGTTCCGGCAGTCGCGATAAGGGTAGAGCGGGGCGATGTACCACCCGCGGGGCTTTGATCGAGCCTTCGAGATCGTAAGCAGGGTTTATGGTGATAAGTCGGAGGCGCTTTGCCTCGCGCATGATGCTCTGCAGGTAGTTTTGTACCCTTAAAGCAACGTCGATCGTTCCGCGCTTCTTGATCGCTTCTAAGGGCTGCATGAGGTCATGGGTATCGAGGTCGACAATGGCGCGGGCGCCGATCAGCGGGAACACGTGGGTTTTGAGGCGACTCATCACGGTCTTGGAATGGCCTGGTGCCCACTTGGCCGACATTTCCGTATGCCAGTCGTGCGCAACGCTTTCAAAGGTTCTGCCTTTGATTACGGCTTCCGCCTTGGCTTGGTGCTTGGTCTCTATAGGATCAACGCCATCCGCCAGCATTCGCTTAACTTCCAAGCGCTTGCGGCGCGCATCGGCGAGGCCAATGACGGGGTAGTTGCCGAACGAGGTCAGTCCTTCGCGTCCGTCAGGTTTGACGTAACGGAGCCGCCAGCCTTTGCGGCCATTGGGTTGGACTAGGAGGTAGAGGCCATCGCCGTCGAAAAGCTTGTAGGCGTGGTCTGTAGGTTTTGCCAAGCGGCAAGCTGCGTCGGAGAGCGGAGCTGTGGTGCGCGACATAAGGGTACTCCCTTTTATCGAAGTGACCTGTATCCCAAACTCTACCCTTAAAACGGTTGGAATCCACCAGTTTCTGACGGAAATCGATGGAACGCCAAAACGAAAAAACCCGCCAGAAGGCGGGTTTTTCGGGGGTTCCAGAGATTTTGAAAGCCTTCTCTGGAACCTTGTATGGTGCCGGCACCAGGAGTCGAACCCGGGACCTACTGATTACAAGTCAGTTGCTCTACCAACTGAGCTATACCGGCGTGTTAGGGCGACGATTATAGCGATTGAAAAGGTTCTGTAAACCCCTGAATTCTGACTATTTTTGCAAACGCTGAGGTTTTCCACGCTCACGGTGTTTTCTGCACATTCTGACCGCCTCAAAACATCCCAAAAAAGATTCGAAAAAAAGCCATTAAATTGACTTATAACCGTTCATCTAAAAATCAATCCACTAAAACATCAAAATAATGACACTCGTCACCCGTTGTCACAGAATGCCCAAACAAAGGGCGCCTATAAAAAGACCTGCGGTGAGTACCCGCGCTTGCCGAGCTTCACGTCTTTGAGCTGCGTCGTGAGGAGCAGGCTATGAGCCTTGGTAAAGAAATCCTGGCGTTGTTCGGCAAAGACGTCACCCATGATGCCGACGGCATCAATGCTCGAATGCACTTTTTTGGAAGTGTCCCTGAAGAATCCCATCAGCGTCTTCAACCGTTGAATACCCCTGTGTTGCGTCCAAAAATAGTGGCGCTGGTGTCTATCAATGGCGGGGTCGGCCGCAGCACGTTGGTCACTGCGTTGAGCAGCGGTTTGCAGCGCCATGGTGAGTCGGTGGTGGCGCTGGATCTGGACCCGCAGAATGCCTTGCACCATCACTTTGGCGTCAGTTCCACCTTGCCGGGCCTCGGGCGTACCAGCCTGGAGCATGGCCAATGGGGCGCGCTGCAGCAGTTAGGGTTTGCCGGTTGCCAGGTGATCACCTTCGGCGATGTCGATATCCAGCAGCAGGAGAACCTGGAGCGTTGGCTCAAGCATGAGCCCGATTGGCTGGCGCAGCGTCTTGCCTCATTGGGCTTGAGCGAGCGGCAGACGGTGATTATCGACACTCCCGCCGGTAATAATGTCTATTTCCATCAGGCACTGAGCGTCGCCGATGTGGTGCTGGTCATTGTGCAGCCGGACGCTGCGTGCCTGGGCACGCTGGACCATTTGGACATGCTGCTCGCCCCGCATCTCGAGGGCCAACGCCCACCCGTTGTGCAGGTGGTGGTCAACCAGGTGGATGAAAGTAATGCTTTCAGCCTGGATATGCTTGAGGCGTTCAAGCAACGGCTTGGCAAAGAACCGCTGGAGGTGCATCGCGACATGGCGATCAACGAGGCGTTGGCCTTTGCCGCCGATCCGCTGGATAACGTCACGCAACGGCTCGCCAGTGACGATATCAATGAGCTGTGCCTGCTGTTAAAGGCGCCGAAAAAAATCGCTTGAAAGCGCGATTTATACGGTTTATGCCAGACGCTTATGCACAATTGGTTGGCAACGGTTGTCACGAAACGGCTAATTTGTGGAGCCGTTCTCAACACGTCGCAACTGCCTGTTTTGTGTGCATTTTATTTTATGAACAAAAAATGACCAGCGCGGCTTTCAGGCTCTAACGCTGATGGCTACAGCCCCTTTGAAGATTTCATCAACAGAGTTATCCACAGGCAGCTGTAGGATATTTCGCCCTTTAATCGCGCTGGGCCAGCACCATCAAGTTGCGTGGGGTGAGGGTCGGCTCACAGAAGCTGCCTAGCTCGACGTCGTAGCCTTGCTCCATCAGGAACAAAGCCCGATCCAGCACCAGCCATATTTCCAGCGGGCGGCGAAACAGGCCTCGCACCAGTTCCAGGTTTCGCACTTCGGCCAGGCGACGCCAGCCGTGTGCTTCCAGCGCTCCCCAATCCTGTTCGCCTATGGATAAGCCCTTGAGGCTTGCCAGCTCTCGGCAATAGTCCGCGAAAGGTTTATCCAGCCAGCGTGTGGGCAAGGACGGCGTGGGCAGGTATTCGTCGCAACCCCGCAACTGCCGTTGCAACCGGTCGAAGCCCAGACGCCGGGCCATGGAGGTATCGCGTTGCTGGCGTATTCGGTTGCCGGCAGTGACGGTTTCGCTCAGCGGCAGGCCCAGGTCATCCACTGACAATTGCAGGGCTGATGCGCGCGCGGTCGCGGACAGCGCTTGATAGCGGTCGGCGCCGATGCGGTTGTAGCAGCACGGCGCCAGCGCCAGTTGCTTGCAGCCGGCAGCGCTGGCCAGGTGCAGCAAGCGCACGTGCAGATCGCCGCAGGCATGCAGGGCGATGGGTGTGTGGTCGGGGGTGATCGTTACATCGGCCATTACGTCTTGCAGGCGATGGGTGACGGGCAGACCGTGGTGTTCGCTCAAGGCTTTGCCCGAGGCAATCAGCGCCGGGTCGTATTCCAGGCAGGTCAGTTGCTGGCCGGGTTGCAGCAGGCGCCGTCCGAGGTGGCCTTTGCCGGCGCACCAGTCCAGCCAGTGGTTGGCCGTGGTGGCAAAATTCAGCGCGGCGCCGAAGGCTTCGATTTGCTGCCATTTGCGGCCCGGAACGTCGACATCCAGACGGTGGCGAGCCGGTGTAAGTAGGTGTGTCGGCAACTTATCCACAGCGCCAAGCTGCAGCGCCTGGGCGGCCAGGTGTGGAAAAGGCGCGGGAGCCGGCAGGTCGTAAGGGTGGTTGTGACTGGCTTCGGCATCCTCCAGCGAGCGCTGGCGTAACCAGTGCGCCAACGCGGGATGCTCGGCTTCCCAGGGTAATTGCAGATGGGTAAAGGGCCGTGGTCGCCACAGCCCTTGGTGCTCGGTCAGAAACGCATCCAGTGCCTGGAAGCGTGCCTCAACGTCCCTGGCACGCATCGACGCGCAGCCATTTTTCCAGCAGCTTGAACCCGCGCACCAGCACGTAAGCCATCAACAGGTAGAACAGCCCGGCCGCGAAGAAGATCTCCACCGGCAGGTAGGTGCGCGCAATGATGGTCCGCGCCATGCCGGTCAGTTCCAGCAAGGTTACGGTACTGGCCAGGGCACTGGCTTTCAGCATCAGAATTACTTCGTTGCTGTAGGCAGGCAGGCCGATACGCGAGGCACGCGGCAGGATGATATAGAACAGCGTCTTGGGTTTGGACATGCCCAGAGCGCGAGCCGCTTCGATCTCACCCGGAGGGATGGCCTGGATCGCGCCGCGCAGGATTTCGGCGATATAGGCGGCGGTGTGCAAGGTCATGGTGGCGGTGGCGCACCAGAACGGGTCGCGCAGGTAGGGCCACATGAAGCTGCCGCGCACGCTGTCGAATTGCGCCAGGCCGTAGTAGACCAGGAACAACTGCACCAGCAGGGGCGTACCGCGGAAGAAGAAAATGTAGGCATAGGGCAGCGCGCTCACGTACCAGCGGCGCGAAGAGCGAGCGATACCCAGTGGGATCGCCAGCAACAGGCCGGCAATCACGGCGATTGCCACCAGTTCAAGGGTCAGTGTTGCGCCCTGGGCCAGTTTGGGCAGCCACTTGATGATCACGGCCCAGTTCAGGCCCAGGTCGAAATGCGACAGCCAGCTGTAATCACCGCTCATTGGGCGCTCCTTGCAAAGCCGCGGGCGGCGCGTTTTTCCAGCAAGTGCATGCCGGTCATGGCCAGCACGGTCAGGCCCAGGTACATAAAGGCGGCAACCATGAAGAAGGTGAACGGCTGCTTGGTCACGGTCACGCCGATCTGTGCGTGGCGCATGATTTCTTCCAGGCCGATCACTGATACCAGCGCGGTGTCTTTCATCAGGATCATGAACAGATTGCCCAGGCCCGGCAGGGCGATGCGCCACATCTGCGGCATGATCAGCCGCGTGAAAATCCGAAACTTCGACAGCCCCAATGCCACACCGGCTTCACGGTGGCCCTTGGGAATCGCGAGGATCGCGCCGCGAAACACTTCCGTGGCGTAGGCCCCGAAGCACAGGCCCAGGGCAATGACACCTGCGGCGAAGGCACTCAGGGACAGGTCGGGGTTACCCACGAACTCGCCAATGGCGCGCATCAGATTGACGGTGCCGAAGTAAATCAGCAGCACCCACAGCAATTCGGGGATACCGCGAACGATGGTCGAATAAGCACCGCCCAGCCATTGCAACGGCTTGTACGGCGAGGTCTTGGCCAAGGCACCGGCCAGGCCCAGCACCAGCCCCAGGCACAGGGCCGTGAGTGCCAGTTTGACGGTCATCAGCGCGCCGGCGGCGAGGGCCGGGCCGAATCCGTAGAGATCGAAATTCATGGTGTTTTCATATCGCGGCAGGCATTGCTAAAAGCCGACGCGCTGCAGAGCGCGCGTCGGTCAGGCCGTTCAGATCATTCGATGCTGAACGGGAAGTACTTGTCGTTGATCTTCTTGTAGGTGCCGTCTGCCTTGATCTCTGCCAGGGCTTTGTTCAGGCGCTCGCGCAGCGGGTCGCCCTTGCGTACGGCGATACCGATCTTGTCGCTTTCTACAACCGGGTCGCCCTTGAATTCATAGGCCGAACCGTCTTTGCTCTTGAGCCATTCGTACTGCACATACTTGTCGGCGAGGATGCCGTCCAGGCGACCGGAAGTCAGGTCGAGGTAGGCGTTTTCCTGGGTGTCATACAGCTTGGCCTCGGTGTCAGGCAGCTTGTCTTCCAGGTAGGTGCCGGCCAGCGTTGCGCGTTGTGCACCGATCACCTTGCCCTTGAGGTAGGCGGCGTCGGTCTTGAAATCGGCGGTGGCTTTTGGCGCGATGAACTGCAGCTTGTTGGAGTAGTACGGGTCGGTAAAATCGACGGCCTGCTTGCGTTCATCGGTGATGGACAGCGAGGACACCAGGAAGTCGAACTTCTTGGCGTTCAGGGCCGGGATGATGCCGTCCCAGTCGGACACATACACTTCGCACTTCTCGACTTTCATCTTGGCGCACAGGGCGTCGCCGATGTCCTTGTCGAAACCGACGACATTGCCGCTGGCGTCTTTATTGTTGAAGGGCGGGTAGGCCGCTTCGATCCCCATCTTCAAGGTTTCTGCCATGGCCGTGGCGCTGAACGCCATCGAGACGGCCGCGGCCAGAAGGAATTTTTTATAGGTCTGCATGCATGTTGCTCCGTTAGCGGTTGCTGGACATGAATTGTTTGCAGCGCGCCGAAAGCGGGTTGTCAAACACCTGCTGTGGCGATCCTTGCTCTTCGACCAGGCCCTGGTGCAGGAACACCACTTCGCTGGATACCTGGCGGGCGAAGCCCATTTCGTGGGTGACCAGCAGCATGGTGCGGCCTTCTTCGGCCAGCGCGCGGATCACATTAAGTACTTCCTGGACCATTTCCGGGTCAAGCGCCGAGGTCGGTTCATCGAACAAGATGACCTTGGGCTGCATCGCCAGCGTACGCGCAATCGCCGCGCGTTGTTGCTGACCACCGGAGAGCTGGGCCGGGTAGGCGTGGCGCTTGTCGGCGATGCCGACCTTGGCCAGCAGGGCTTCGGCCACTTCTATAGCCTCGGCCTTGCTCTGGCCGAGCACTCGGCGGGGCGCCTCGATAATGTTGTCGAGGACGCTCATGTGCGGCCACAGGTTAAAGTTTTGAAACACAAAACCGATTTCGCTGCGCAGGCGGTTGATCTGCTTACCATCGGCGGCCATCAGCTCGCCGTTTTTTGCCGCCTTGAGCTTGAGTTCTTCGCCGGCCACCAGGATCTGGCCCTGATGCGGGTTTTCCAGCAGGTTGATGCAGCGCAGGAAGGTGGACTTGCCGGAGCCGGAGGAACCCAGGATCGAGATCACATCGCCGTCGCGAGCGGTCAGCGAGATACCTTTGAGTACCTCCAGCTCACCGTAGCGTTTGTGCAAGTTTCGGATTTCAAGCGCGGGCGTGGCCTCGGCCATGTGCGGTCCTCATTGTATTCGTTGCGTTCTGCACTGTTGGGCCGCCTTCCTGGCGAGGCGCCAAGCTAGCATAGCGTTTGGATGACAGCCAACAGCGCTGCGGACGGTTAACAGGTGGTCTGCGGCAGGGTGTCGCATCAGCGCAGCGGCGTGTCGCGCCATCAACAACCGAACAGACGTTTGAACCCGAAGAATCCACAGGCTTCGCGTAAAAAAGGGCGCGATGGTGCCAGCTTTGCGCGGGTGTTGGAAGGGTTAACCAGGCAAACGGCGCTTAACGGCACTTTTCTGGAGCGTCACGCACTTTTTGTGTGTGTTTTTGGTGCGCCTGTTCGTTCTGAAGGTGAGTCGCACGGTAACGCTATAGCGGAATGCCATTGTTCTCAAAGACTTGCGGTCACTGCTGAATAGTCCTACAGCCCGCGTCAATCGCGGCCTTGTTACATTTTGGCGCAAAACTTGCGTAAAAAATAAAGAACGCCCTGTTGGTTTCTTTTCACGAGAAAGACCGCAGGCCAGGCGAACCGTTTTCGCAATTCCTCGCAAAGGTGTGTCAATGAGTAGTACGCAAAGCTCCAATGACCTCGAACAGGGGCTCAAACCGCGGCATGTCACCATGCTGTCGATTGCTGGCGTTATCGGTGCCGGTTTGTTTGTCGGCTCCGGCCACGCGATTGCCGCCGCCGGCCCGGCCGTGCTGCTGGCTTATGCGGCTGCCGGTACGTTGGTGGTACTGGTAATGCGCATGCTGGCCGAGATGGCGGTTGCGTCGCCGGACACCGGATCGTTCTCCACCTACGCCGACCGGGCGATCGGCCACTGGGCCGGGTTCACCATCGGCTGGCTGTACTGGTGGTTCTGGGTGCTGGTGATTCCGTTGGAAGCCAACGCGGCGGCGACCATCCTGCATGCATGGTTCCCCGACGTGGCGATCTGGGCCTTCACCCTGATCATTACCTTGCTGCTGACCGCAACCAATCTGTTCAGCGTAAAGAACTACGGTGAGTTCGAGTTCTGGTTTGCGCTGATCAAGGTCGTGGCGATTGTAGGCTTCGTCATCCTCGGCCTGGCGGCGATCTTCGGCCTCTTGCCCACCAGCCAGGTCAGCGGCGTATCGCACCTGTTCGACACCCAGGGCTTTATGCCCAACGGCATGGGCGCGGTGCTCGCGGCGATCCTCACCACCATGTTCTCGTTCATGGGTACCGAGATCGTGACCATCGCCGCCGCCGAATCGAAGAACCCCGGTCAGCAAATCACCAAGGCCACCAACTCGGTGATCTGGCGGATTGGCTTGTTCTATCTCTTGTCGATCTTCATCGTCGTTTCCCTGGTGCCTTGGAATGATCCGACCCTGGCTGCCGTAGGTTCCTACCAGACCGTGCTCGAGCGCATGGGCATCCCGAATGCCAAGCTGATCGTCGACCTGGTGGTATTGGTTGCCGTGACCAGTTGCCTCAACTCGGCGCTGTATACCGCCTCGCGCATGCTGTTTTCCCTGGGCCGTCGCGGCGATGCTCCGGCCGTGGCCAAGCGCACCAATAAAAGCGGCACGCCTTACTGGGCCGTGTTGCTGTCCACGGGCGCTGCGTTCCTGGCGGTATTTGCCAACTATGTGGCGCCGGCGGCGGTATTTGAATTCCTGCTGGCCAGCTCTGGCGCCATTGCCTTGCTGGTGTATCTGGTGATCGCAGTGTCGCAACTGCGCATGCGTCAGAAGCGTACGGCGGCGGGCGAGAAGATTGTCTTCAAGATGTGGCTGTTCCCCGGCCTGACCTATGCGGTGATGGTGTTTATCGTGGGGACGTTGACCATCATGCTGTTCCAGGAAGCGCACCGCGTCGAAATCATCGCGACGGGCATTCTGAGCCTGCTGGTGGTATTGGCGGGGTTGTTCGTTGCGAGCCGTCGCAAGGCCCAGAGAGTGGGCGCTGCCGTACTGAACTGACAAAATGTCGATCAACAATGTGGGAGGAGGCTTGCCCTAATGCCAGTCAGTTAAGGCTTTTGTAGGAGCGAGCTTGCTCGCGAAGAACTCAGGGCCACCGCGTTTATCCAGAATGAACGCGTTGCCTAGGCGTTTTTCGCGAGCAAGCTCGCTCCTACATTGAACCGCTTTCGCTTAACTGACTGGCATTAGGGCGTGCCCCCTCCCACATTTTGTAGGTGTCAGTCTGCTGAGTTCGTCAGGGACTGGGACGCTGCGACATAGTCCGCTTGAAACTGCGGCGATTCGATCCACGCCAATGCGGCCGCTTCATCATCGCTGTCGGTGGCCCACTGACGGTATTCCATCAGCGCTGCCAGGATGAAGTCGGTGGCTTGCTCTTCGCCTTCCTGTTCCAGCACCAGCGCCAGCAGCGGGTGCGCCAGGAAAGCCGCACACAGCGCCTGTTGGCTGGTCTGACCCGCAACACGCATCTCTTCGAACAGCTCGGTCAAATCCACCGACTCAAGGTCGATACGGCTGTCATCACCGGCGAAGGCATCCGGCTTGGTCGCCACGGCGCGCTGGGTACGGTTTTGCTTGGCCTTGGTTTTGGCGCGCTGGGCGCGTTTTTGCTGTTTGTTCGGCGAGGCCATGGGCGTGACGTCCTTGGGGGTCGGAATTAGGGATGGGGTATTGAAGCGCAGGTTGAGACAAATCCCAAGGTAATCCGGGTAGGCTAGGCCTTTGCAACTTGCCAGAGCGTCTTCATGACCCGCGACACCCTAGAGCGTAACCAGATTCCCCTCTACTTTGTCGCCCTCCTGCTGGCCGCTCTCTGTTCGGTAGCCGCGCCGTCTTTCGCTCAGCGTTTGAGCGTATTGATCACGCCCGCCATCGCGGTATTGATGTACGCGATGTTCCTGCAAATTCCTTTCCTCGATCTGCGCCGCAGCTGGGGCAACAAACGCTTTATGGTGGCGTTGCTGCTGGCCAATTTTATCCTGGTGCCGTTGCTGGTCTGGGTGCTGACCCGTGGCCTGTTGGCGCACCCTGCGCTGCTGGTGGGCGCGTTGCTGGTGTTGCTGACGCCGTGTATCGATTACGTGGTGGTGTTTACTCACATTGGCAAAGGCGACTCGCGGCTGGTGCTGGCGGCCACGCCGTTACTGCTGCTGATGCAGCTGGCCCTGCTGCCGGTGTACCTGGGGTTGATGCTGGGCGCGCAATCGGAGGTGGTGATCGCGGTCGGGCCGTTTATCGAAGCGTTCCTGTTGCTGATCGTGGCGCCGATGGTACTGGCCGCGTTGACCCTGTTGCTTGCGCGACGCTCGGCGCTTGTT
The DNA here is from genome assembly GCF_030816195.1 of Pseudomonas sp. W4I3. Classification (GTDB taxonomy): domain Bacteria; phylum Pseudomonadota; class Gammaproteobacteria; order Pseudomonadales; family Pseudomonadaceae; genus Aquipseudomonas. The sequence continues at coordinate 1,029,534 of NZ_JAUSXS010000001.1, forward strand.
AGCCGTTGGAACAACGCCTGGGCCTGGTTGCCGGTGCCGGCAATGGCCCTCGTACTGTTCGTGGTGATCGGCTCGCAGATTACTTCAGTGGTTCGGGGTATCAGCGCACTGCTGCCAGTGCTGCCAGTCTATGTGGGCTTCGTGCTGCTGGCGCCGCTGATGGGGATGTTGGCCGCGTGCCTGTTCGCGCTGCCGGCGGCAACGGCGCGTGCGGTGACGTTCAGCGCATCCACGCGCAATTCGCTGGTGGTGCTGCCCCTGGCGCTGGCGTTGCCTGAAGGCGTGCGCGGGTTGGCTGCGACGGCGGTCATTCTGCAAACCCTGGTCGAGCTGGTTGCGCAGCTGATCTACATCCGCGTGATCCCGGCCCTGGTGTGGCCCGGCAGTCGGTAACCAATGAATCTTCAGGTTCGTTCAGGCGCTATTCAGGCAGGCGGTCGGCACCATAAGCCCGCGCTTCTTACCTGACAGGTCAACCGATGGATCACCGCAGCCGCTTTCGCCTGGAATCCCTGGGTATTTTTCTGATTGCCCTATTGCTGTTCACCTTGGGGATCTGGGACCAACAGCCCCAAGGCTTTGACGGGCGCTGGGCGCTGTTTCTGCAGGAAATGTTTCGCCACGGTGCGAGTCTTTTCCCCACCACCTATGGCCAGCCGTACGCGGATTACCCCGGCACCGCGACCTTCTTCAGCTACGTCTTCGCCCGGTTGTTTGACGCGCCCAACCATCTGGCGAATGTGCTGCCCACCGCGCTCGCGTCGGCAGGGGTGATTGCCCTGATCTATCGCCTGCTGGCGCCGTCCAGCCGGCCGTGGGCATTACTGACGGTGCTGCTGACATTGCTCACCACCCAACTGCTCGAAAAGTCACGCTCGGTGTGCCTGGATCAGATGGTCGCGCTGTTGTGCGTAGGCGCTTTCTACCTGCTGCACAGTGGCGAGCAGTTGGGCTCGCGGTTCAGGCAACTGGCGGTGTTCCCGTTGTTCATCCTGGCCTTTGCGATTCGTGGGCCGCTGGGGTTGATCGAAGTGTGTGGTGTTGCCTGCGTGTACTGGGCGCTGGGCCGGCCGGGCGAGCGCGTCAGGCAGGTACTTATTCACGGGGCTGCCGGGTTGCTGTTGCTGGCGGCGTGCTGGTGGGTACTGATGAAGCTCGCACGAATCAGCGGTGGCGATGCCTTTGCCGATGAGGTGTTCAAGATGCAGGTCGGCGGGCGCCTCGATGAGTCTGGCGAGCCGTTTTACTTCTACTTCCAGCTGAGTTTGTACCGCTACTTCCCGGTGGTGCCGTTGGCGCTGGCTACCTTGATTGCGCTACGTCATCGCTGGGCACAACGTTGGGCCAATGATGAGGTGCAGCTGCTGATACGGCTCGGCGCCTGCGGCCTGATGATTTTGCTCGGCTTGTCAGTGCCGCATTTCAAGCGGTCGCCTATTACATCCTGCCCATGGTGCCGATGTTCGCTGCGGTGGCGGCCTATGGGCTGCTTCAGGCGCAAGGCTGGCTCGTTGGCGTGCGCCGCTGTTACGAAGGGTTGGTTGTGGCGCTGCCGGCGCTGTGCGTGGTGGTGCTGTTTGTGTGTCGGCATGCCTGGCACAAACAGGGTTACTGGCCCGAGGTATCGATGCCGTTGTTGATCGGCGTGCTGATACTTCTGCAGGCAGCGGCGATGGTGGCGTGGCGTCGGACCGCGCGCCTGGTGTGGCTCAGCATGATCGCCCTGGCAGCGCAGTGGCTGTTGTTGGTGACCGTGATCGAGCCAGCCAAGGACCTTCAGTTCGATACCCGGCAGTTCGTCAGCCAAGTGGAAGCGTTGCGCGATGCGCAGCCGGGGCCTTTGGTATTTGTCGACCTCGCCCGAGACACCTGGGCGGTACGCTACATGATGAACCTGGACCACGACGAGCAGCCGTTGTTCGTCGGGCGTAACGAGCTGGAGCTGCTCGCCACATTGCCCCGGCCGTCCTGGGTGATTGTGCCGCGCAAGGACACTGCGCTGTTGAAGGGTTCACCCGTAGAACCGTTGGCGCCGAGCTTTCAGGGGCGGTTGAATGACAATCCGCTGATGGTGTTTTTGCTCAGGTGAGAAGATCTTCAAGCATAGGGCTTATCCAACTGCTCCGGAATGAAGCCCTCCTCGCGTAATGACTTGATGATGCCTCTGATCAAATAATTGTTCGAGAATCCAATTGTGTATTGCCGTGCACTTGGACTGATGGGAAGCAGCATGCCTTGATCAACCAGCTTTTTTATCTGGTAGGTCCGTTGTGCCGCGGACAGTTTCGGCAACGCGTCGGCAATGTCGCTCGATTTGACCACTTTCAGTTGGACTGCCGTGGAGAGAATTCTTTCTTCGAGTGCCGTAATCCATCCTCGCTCTTTTGCAAGTGTGACGGTTGGGGTCAGGATGTGTTTGGTCAAGTAATCATAGTCGGTCAGCTTGCCGACTTTTGCCAATTCATCCTTGATGCCCGCCAGAACATAAGTACACCAAGCTTCAAGGCCCGCTTCTGTTCCGGTATCGGCAGTCGATAGCATCGAGTAGTACTTTTCTCGATCAATACAAAATACAGCGGTAGGGTTTAGAATCCGCCCGCCTGTATTGACATTAAAGCCGTACTTCATCAGAAGTGCGTAGGTCAGCAGGCGCACGACACGACCATTGCCGTTTCCGAAGGGGTGGATCCAGCCGAATCGATGGTGGGCCAGCGCAACTTTCATCAGATCATACTTGGGCGCGTCTTGCTTATTCACAAACCCAACCAGCTCTTGCATGTACCCAGGCACCACCACCGCGTCAGGAGGAAGGTGATCCGATTGGGCGATACGCACTGTGCCTTCACGGTAAGCCCCCGGCGTACGATCACCCTCGCGTGTCAGGCCGTGAACGGTAATTGCGTGAAGCTCTCGGATCGCAAGCTCGGTAAAGGGCGTACCGGGTTGCATGAAGCTTTCAATATATTCCATCGCTTTTTCTATATTCGCGATTTCCCGCAAAGGGTCGGAGCCTTGGGCTGTTCCGTCCACTTTGCTTTCGATGTAATCGGCGAGGGTTGTATGGTTGCCCTCAATACGAGCTGAGCCGAGGCTTTCAAGCGTATGAAATAAATCCTTCAACTGGACGAAGACGGCATGTGGCGTATCCCCGCCCAATTCAAGGCGCCGTAAATGTTCCAGTTCGCTCAGAACGTCAACCAGGCCTGAGTCGAATGAGGGATTCAGTAGCTTGAGCTCATGGTGAACAAACTCGGCCATATCGGAAATATCTCCAGTAGGCTTTCGATTATCTCGAAAAATTAGCGGCCTAGTGCCCGGTTTATAGGTTCTCAGGGCCTGATGAGGGCCTACATTATCTCAAAAGCATTATTCAGATAACTGAAAAACGTTGAGAAATAGTCCGGGCTCCCTAGCCATCTAAAGCTTACTTACAACGAAACCCCTCCGGCATCGTAACCGTGTAGTTACGCTGCACCCGATCCTGAAAATTCAGATTGCGCAGCCCTTGCTCCACCAAAAAGGCTTCCACCTTCGCCGCCTGGCAGTCGTCGTTATAGGACGATGCCCGCAGCAGGTACACCGCGCGCTTGCTCGTTTCATCCCGGGCGGTGGCCCTGAACGTGGTGAGGGTGGTGTAGCCGGTGCGCTCAGAGGTGCCTACAGGGCCGTAGGTGGTGTTTGGGGTGCTGGTGCAGGTCAGCTGGTCGGTTTTCTTTTTGTTCTTCTTGCACTGGGTGGTGGTGCTGTTGGCGACCTGGCCGTATTCGGTGGCGGTATAGCGGTAGGTGACTTGCTTGCTGTCGACGTCCAGGGTGACGGTCATTTTGATCGGTGCGTGGTTTTTGGGCAGGGTGGTGTCGGTGAAGACGTTGCGAAAGCCCTGGTCTTTCATGGCGCTGACCATATCGCGCAGGTAGTAGCGGGCGTTGAGTGCGTTTTCGTCGCTGCCGCCGGTGGATGTCACCAGTACCGTGGCCTGTCGATCGAAGTGGTAGTCGGGGTCCGGCGTTGCGTTGATCGCTACGTCCATTTGCGTGGCGCATCCACTGAGCATTGCGGTCAGTAGTAATAGCGTGCAGAGCGAGAAGCGGGTCATGAAGAAACCTTGCAGCGAGGAATTGGGTAAAGGCTGAACGATTGGGCCCAGCGGAAAATAACCCTTAATCGTCCTGCTGCGACATCGTGACGCCAATAGCTGGGTCGCCATTAAATCGCAGGCAATAAAAAACCCCAAGGAACACATTGTTCCTTGGGGTTTCTCGGTATTTTGGTGCCCAGAGACGGAATCGAACCGCCGACACGGGGATTTTCAATCCCCTGCTCTACCGACTGAGCTATCTGGGCAACGGGGCGCATTAAACGGGTTTTTCAGGGGGTCGTCAAGCAAGTTTTCAAAAAATATTTAATTATTACCGTCGCTTACGTGTCGACCCCGGTTTTTGATCAATTATTGAGCAGGTGGCACGTAACCTTCGGCCTGGGCGTATTCCTCGCCGGAAAAGAACTTGTCCATTTCGCCCTGCAGGTATTTGCGGTCTTCGGCGTTCATCATGTTCAGGCGTTTTTCGTTGATGAGCAGGGTCTGGTGTTTCTGCCAGTCGCCCCAGGCTTTGGCGGAGACGTGGTCGTAGATGTCCTGGCCCTTGGCGCCTGGGTACGGAGGGCGTTCCAGGGCTGGGAGTTCTTCTTTGTACTTGCGGCACATGATGGTGCGGGTCATGACGACTCTCCTGCGTTCAATACTTCAGCCGCGCGCTTCAGCAGTTTTTTCACCGGGGCGGCAAGGCCCAGGCGCGGCGGGGTGGCGAGGTTATACCAGAGCCAGTCGGCCTCGGCCACGTGATGGGCGCTTTCCTCGACCTGGACGAGCCAGGGTTCGATGGCCAGCTGGAAGTGGCTGAAGGTGTGGATCAGCCCCGGCAGTTCCTGATGCTTGCCCAGCGCCAGCGCATGCTGGTTGGCCAGGTGATCCAGGTCACCCAGGTCATCGAGCTCCGGCAGGCTCCACAAGCCGCCCCACAGGCCCGTGGAGGGGCGACGGTAAAGCAGGATCGCGCCCTCGGCATTGGCCAGCATCGGCATCAATGTGCGTTTCTGCGGGACGGCCTTGCGTGGCTTGGGAATCGGGTAGCGTGTTTCCAGGCCGAGCATGTGCGCTTCGCAGCCTTTTTCCAGCGGGCACAGCAGGCAGCTGGGTTTGCTGCGGGTACAAAGGGTGGCGCCCATGTCCATCATCGCCTGGGTGTAGGCGTTGACGCGGTCGTTGGGTGTAAAGCGCTCTGCGGTGGCCCACAGCTGCTTGGCGACCTTGGGCTCGCCCGGGTAGCCCTCTTGCGCGGTAAAGCGTGCCAGCACGCGTTTCACGTTGCCGTCGAGGATCGGCGCGCGCAGGCCCATGCTCAGGCTGGCGATCGCTCCGGCGGTGGACAGGCCGATGCCGGGCAGCTCGGTGAGCTTTTCGACATCCCTGGGAAATTCGCCGCCGTATTCGGCTACCACGATCTTTGCGGTCTTTTGCAGGTTGCGCGCCCGGGTGTAGTAACCCAGGCCGGTCCACAGGTGCAGCACTTCGTCTTCCGGCGCGGCGGCCAGGGCTTCGACCGTCGGCAGGGACGCCATGAACCGGTCGAAGTAGTTGAGCACGGTGCTGACCTGAGTCTGTTGCAGCATGATCTCCGACACCCACACCCGATAAGGCGTGATGCCCTGTTGCCAGGGCAGGTCGTGGCGACCGTGGCGGTCGTACCAGTCGAGTACCGCCGTTGAAAACTGCTCGTCTCTCATCGGTTGAACAGGCCTTTCAATGCGTCTTTGAGCTTTGGATTCACTTTGTCGAGCTTCTCTTCGAGCTTCTCGTTAAGGCGGTTGCCGGCGGCCTTGATGGCGACCTGACCAAGCCCGTCCTTGTCCAGGCGGCAGGCCTTGGCGCCCAGTTCCAGCGGGCCGCGGCAACGCAGCGGCACTTCGATGCCCTGGAAGTTGGCGCCAACTTCGCAGGCCGGGTCGGGTACGTCGCGCTTGTCGCCTTCGACGATGATGCCCACGCGGTAATCCATGCCCAGCACCCGCAAGTCGACATCGCCGTTGCCATTGAGCGTCAGCCCCGGAATGCGCACCTTCAAGTCAGGGTTGCTGGCCACGCCATTGCGCAACGTCAAGTTGCCGCGCAGTTCCTGGAAGGGCGTGTCCTTGCCTTGCGGCGTGGTGCTCAGAGTCTTGCGGTTGAGCAGGGCGATACCGGTACACAGTTGTTGCTCGATGTTGGCATTGAGCAACACACCGTTGTTGATGACGATGCTGGCGGTGCCGTTGAGGCTGTCGATCAGGGCTTTCTGGCTGTTGCCTCGGCCGCTGAGGTTGCTTTCGAGGGTGATCAGGCCCTTGACCGGAGGGGTCTTGCCCTGGGCCTGCAGGATGCGTTCGACAGGCACCTGCTTGATATGGCTTTGCAGCGCCAGCAGCGGGATATCCTGGCGTACGTCGAGGGTGCCGTTGGCCTGGAATGTACCGTTGTAGAGGCCACCGCTGAGGCTGTCGAGCTTGAGCTGGCCGTCGATGCCGGAAGCCTTCAGCACAGCATTCTGGATCGGCAACTGGCTCAGGGTCAGCTGGCCAAAGGCGAGGTCTGCGTTCACATCCAGGCTGCGCAGGCGGGTCAGCGGCAGCAGTTTGTCGGTGCTCCAGGCGCCCTTGGTCGGCGCTTCGGGCAACGGGGTGGTGCCGCCTGCGGCCATTGCACCGGCTTCGCTGCTCTGCACTTGGGCCTCGCGTGCGGCGGTGGCGCCTTTGGCGGCCTCGGATTTGGCCGGCAGGTAGTTGTCGGCGTTGAAGGTGTCGCCCTTGAGTTGTACGCGCAGGGACTGCTTGGCGAAATCGTCCACGGCGACGCGACCGGTGAAGGTGCTGCCGTCGAGTTTCAGGTTCAGATCTTCCAGCGCAACGCTGGTCGGCGTGCCCTGGACGCGGCTGACCAGCTCGACTTTGCTCAGGCTGCCCGGCGCCATGGCCGGCAGAGGGTGACCGATGCTTTCCAGAAACTTGGCCAGGTCGAACTGGGCGACCGACAGCGCACCGCTGATCTGCGGGGTTTTGTCCAGGTCATTGACCCGAAGTTCGCCCAGGGCGCGCAGTTGGTTGGCCGAGAGTTTCAGGTTGGTCCACTCGGCAAAGTTGGCCGCCAGGTCCACCAACACCTGACCCTGGGTGGAGAAGGTCACGGTCTTGCCTTGCAGAGGCTCGCCGGTGGCTTCGCCGCTCAGGCGCATGTCTTCGAACTGGTAGCGCTTGAGCGCGCGCTGGATGCGCAGGTTGCCGTTCAGCTCAGTCTTGAGCCGCATGACCGGCTGGTTGCTACCGAGAAACGCGGTCAGCTTCAGCGGGATGCTGGCGCCTTCGTGGATCGCGCCGGCGCTCAGTTGGATGCTTTCGGCGCTGAACTGCTTGCCGGTCTGTTCGTCGTTGTATTCAACGCGGGCGTTGTTGATGGTCAGGCTGTCGATGTCCAGGCGGATCGGCTGCGGCGGTTTTTCCGGCTTGGTTTCAGCCACAGGCTCGACCGGCGCGGGAGCGGGGGTGCCTGTGGGTTCATCGGGCAGGTTCTTGCCGATGTCTTCCCAGTTGCCGTGGCCGTTCTTGTCGCGGTTGAGCCGCAGGTTCAGGCCCTCGACGCGCACATCGCTCATCTGCACTTCACGGCGCAGCAGCGGCAGCACGCGTACCGACAGGCCGAGCATCTGCAGGTCGGCGAACGGTTGGGTGGGGTTGGTCAGGGTCGCCACCCCGGCTTCGTGCAGCTCCAGGCCCAGCCAGGGGAACAGGCTCCAGCCGATGTCGCCATTGAGCGTCAGCTCGATGTGGGCCTTGTCGCGGGCAATCTGGCGAATTTCTTCTTTGTAGTCGTTGGGATCGAAGAGATGGGTCAGGGCAAAGCCGAGAGCCACAATGATCAGCAACAGCCCGAGAAATACCAGACCCAGGATTTTGCCGAACGCTTTCATGGGCGAGTCCTTGTATGTCGATTTCAAAATTTAGCCGCAGAGTATAACGCCCGACGGCCTGCATCAGTTCGTGGATCGTTACATTGTATCTACGACCGACGAAACAAGATTCTGGCGTCAAAAAAAACAGATTCGCTGAAAAAAGTGATGTCACTTTGGTTTTTCTCGCGTCCGCAAGTGCTAATCTCTGCGCGTTCGTCCGCCTTCTGCGACGTATCGTCGCGCCAAAATGGAGTTTCACCCAAAAAAACGGCCACGCTTTGCGTGCAAGGTCGAGGGGGAGAGCGCCTGACGGACGCATACCAATAACTGGGGGAAACACCAATGAGCACTAGCACTGCGGCCGATATCAGCGCCGCACAGCCTGCGTTCCTGTCCAAGGAACGCATTATCGCCAAGCCCGGCTTCAACCGCTGGCTGGTTCCACCGGCCGCCCTGGCCATCCACCTGTGCATCGGCATGGCCTACGGTTTCTCGGTGTTCTGGTTGCCGTTGTCCAAGGCGCTGGGTATCACCGCACCGGTTGCCTGTGCGCCGGACATGAGCTTTATCGCCCAGGTCTTTTCGTCTCAGTGCGACTGGCCGATCTCCATGCTGGGCTGGATCTACACCCTGTTCTTCATCTTCCTGGGCTGCTCGGCAGCGATCTGGGGCGGTTGGCTGGAACACGCCGGGCCACGCAAGGCTGGCGTTGTATCGGCACTGTGCTGGTGCGGTGGCCTGCTGATCTCGGCATTGGGCATCTATACCCACCAGATCTGGCTGATGTGGATCGGCTCCGGCGTCATCGGCGGTATTGGCCTCGGTCTGGGCTATATCTCGCCGGTATCGACGCTGATCAAGTGGTTCCCGGACAAGCGCGGCATGGCCACCGGCATGGCGATCATGGGTTTTGGTGGCGGCGCGATGGTCGGTGCTCCGCTGGCCGCAGCGCTGATGGGCCACTTCGCTTCGCCAACCAGCGTGGGTGTATGGCAGAGCTTCCTGGTCATGGCCGCGATTTATTTCGTGTTCATGATCGGCGGCGCACTCTCGTACCGCGTTCCACCGACCGGCTGGAAGCCTGAGGGCTGGACCGCGCCGGCGAAAAAAGCCAGCAACGCGATGATCACGCACCGCCATGTGCATGTGAACGTAGCGTGGAAAACCCCGCAATTCCGTCTGGTCTGGCTGGTGCTGTGCCTGAACGTGTCGGCCGGTATCGGCATTCTCGGCATGGCGTCGCCGCTGTTGCAGGAAGTGTTCGGTGGCAAGCTGCTGGGTGTGGACGTGCCGTTTGGTCAACTGGATGCCGGGCAACTGGCGTCGATTGCTGCCATCGCCGCAGGCTTCACCGGGCTGTTGAGCCTGTTCAACATCGGTGGCCGGTTCTTCTGGGCGTCGTTCTCCGATTACCTGGGGCGTAAAAATACCTACTTCGTGTTCTTCGCCCTGGGCTTTGCCCTGTATGCGCTGATCCCGAATCTGGGGCACCTGGGCAACGTGGCGCTGTTCGTGGCGGCGTTCTGCGTCATCCTGTCGATGTACGGCGGTGGTTTTGCGACGGTCCCGGCTTACCTGGCCGACCTGTTCGGTACGCAAATGGTCGGCGCGATCCATGGTCGTCTGCTCACCGCATGGGCTGCGGCCGGCGTGCTGGGCCCTGTGCTGGTGAACTACCTGCGTGAATATCAGCTGAGCATCGGCGTCGAACGCGCCGCGGCCTACGACATCACCCTGTACATCCTCGCAGGCCTGTTGGTGCTGGGCTTCATCTGCAACCTGCTGGTGCGCCCGGTGGCCGACAAGTACTTCATGACCGACGCGGAACTTGCCGCCGAACAGGCGCTGGGCCATGACAAAGGCGCTGATGCGTCCACCGTACTTGAGTGGAAAGCCTCCGCCGGCAGCAAGCCATTGGCGGTTGCGGCCTGGCTGGTGGTGGGTATTCCGCTGGCGTGGGGTGTGTGGGTGACCCTGCAGAAGACGGCTGTACTGTTCCACTAACACTGCAAAACCCTTGTGGGAGGGAGCAAGCCCCCTCCCACATTGGATACTCAGCGCTTGCCAAGGCTGGGTTCCACTTGTATGCACATGTCTATCCCCGACACTCCATCAGTCTTATCCCCTCCGATGTTTCTGTTTAGCGCCCGCGCCCCTATAATGGCTGCCTTTTTCGCCCAATGATTTGCGGAGCTGGTGATGGTCGAACGTATGGCGTCCGTCGAGCGCGACACTCTGGAAACCCAGATCAAAGCCTCGATCAACCTGGATGGCACCGGAAAGGCCCGATTTGATATCGGTGTGCCTTTTCTTGAGCACATGCTGGACCAGATCGCCCGTCACGGGCTGATCGACTTGGATATCGTCAGCAAGGGCGACCTGCATATCGACGACCACCACACGGTGGAAGACGTAGGCATCACCCTAGGCCAGGCATTTGCCAAGGCCATCGGCGACAAAAAAGGCATCCGTCGCTACGGCCACGCCTATGTGCCGCTGGACGAAGCGCTGTCGCGCGTAGTCATCGACTTCTCCGGCCGCCCAGGCCTGCAGATGCACGTGCCCTACACCCGCGCCACTGTGGGCGGCTTCGATGTCGACCTGTTCCAGGAATTCTTCCAGGGCTTCGTCAACCACGCACTCGTCAGCCTGCACATCGACAACCTGCGCGGCACCAACACCCACCACCAGATCGAAACCGTGTTCAAGGCCTTCGGCCGCGCGCTGCGCATGGCCGTCGAGCTGGATGACCGCATGGCCGGGCAAATGCCGTCGACCAAGGGCGTCCTGTAATGCAGACGGTCGCGGTTATCGATTACGGCATGGGTAACCTGCACTCGGTGGCCAAGGCCCTCGAACACGTAGGTGCCGGCAAGGTGCTGATCACCAGCGATGCCAGCGTGATTCGCGAAGCCGACCGAGTGGTGTTTCCCGGCGTCGGTGCGATTCGCGACTGCATGGCCGAGATCCGCCGCCTGGGCTTTGACAGCCTGGTGCGCGAAGTCAGCCAGGACCGCCCGTTCCTCGGCATCTGCGTGGGCATGCAAGCTTTGCTCGACAGCAGTGAAGAGAACGACGGCGTTGACTGCATCGGCCTGTTCCCAGGCCAGGTGAAGTTCTTTGGCAAGGACCTGCACGAAGACGGCGCGCACCTGAAAGTCCCGCACATGGGCTGGAACGAAGTGCGCCAGAGCATGGATCACCCACTGTGGCACGAAGTGCCGGACATGGCGCGCTTCTACTTCGTGCACAGCTACTACATTGCCGCCGGTCAACCGGAGCAGGTAGTGGGTGGCGGGCACTACGGAGTCGACTTCGCGGCTGCGCTGGCCGACGGTTCGCGGTTTGCCGTGCAGTTCCACCCGGAGAAGAGCCATACCCATGGCCTGCAATTGCTGCAGAACTTCGCCGCGTGGGATGGTCGCTGGTAAATGGCCAAGAAGCCCAAGCCGCCCATCTTGAACCTCACGCCCGAGCAGGAGCGTGAGGCTACCGACAAGATCAAGCGCTTCATGGAAGACCGCTTCGAGCTCAAGCTGGGCTCGTTCGAAGTCGCCGAGATTCTTGAGCTGTTCACCACCGAAGTGGCGCCGCACTATTACAACAGGGCGATTTTCGATACGCAGACGCTCCTTAAAGAAAGGTTCGAAAGTATCGAAAGCGACTTGTGGTCGCTTGAAAAGAGCAGCTGAAAGCTTCAAGCCCCAAGCTGCAAGAATTGGTACGCGTGCTTGCTTGCAGCTAATAGCTTGCAGCTTGCAACTCTTTGACGAAGGAAAAGCATGCTCATTATCCCCGCTATCGATCTCAAGGACGGCGCCTGCGTCCGTCTGCGCCAAGGCCGCATGGAAGATTCCACCGTGTTCTCCGATGACCCGGTGAGCATGGCCGCCAAATGGGTGGAAGGGGGCTGCCGTCGTCTGCATCTGGTTGACCTGAACGGCGCCTTCGAAGGCCAGCCGGTCAACGGCGAGGTGGTCACCGCCATCGCCAAGCGCTACCCGAACCTGCCGATCCAGATCGGCGGCGGCATCCGCTCCCTGGAAACCATCGAGCACTACGTCAAGGCTGGCGTGAGCTACGTGATCATCGGCACCAAGGCCGTGAAAGACCCGGCGTTTGTCGCCGAAGCCTGCCGCGCCTTCCCCGGCAAGGTCATCGTGGGCCTGGACGCCAAGGATGGTTTCGTCGCCACCGACGGTTGGGCTGAAATCAGCACCATCCAAGTGATCGACCTGGCCAAGCAGTTCGAAGCCGACGGCGTGTCCGCCATCGTTTATACCGACATCGCCAAAGACGGCATGATGCAGGGCTGCAACGTGCCGTTCACCGCAGCGCTGGCTGCGGCAACGAAGATTCCGGTGATCGCTTCCGGTGGCATCCACAACCTGGGCGACATCAAGTCGCTGCTGGACGCCAAGGCGCCTGGGATCATCGGTGCCATTACGGGCCGCGCGATCTACGAGGGCACGCTGGATGTGTCCGAGGCTCAGGCCTTGTGTGATGGCTACGCGGCCAGCTCCAAGTCGTAAGCCGCAAGCTGCAAGTAAAAGCAGACCTGCTTCAACTTGCAGCTTGTAGCTTAAAGCTTCTTAATCGGAGATTAAGTCTATGGCTTTAGCCAGACGCATCATCCCTTGCCTGGACGTCGACAACGGTCGCGTGGTCAAGGGCGTCAAGTTCGAGAACATCCGTGACGCCGGCGACCCGGTGGAAATCGCCCGTCGCTACGATGAGCAAGGTGCCGACGAGATTACCTTTCTCGACATCACCGCCAGCGTCGACGGTCGCGACACCACGCTGCACACCGTGGAGCGCATGGCCAGCCAGGTATTCATTCCGCTGACCGTGGGCGGCGGCGTGCGCACCGTGCAGGACATCCGCAACCTGCTCAATGCCGGCGCGGACAAGGTCTCGATCAACACCGCCGCAGTGTTCAACCCGGAATTCGTCGGCGAGGCCGCGCAGCACTTCGGCTCGCAATGCATCGTCGTTGCCATCGACGCCAAGAAGGTCTCCGGCCCTGGCGAAACCCCGCGCTGGGAAATCTTCACCCATGGCGGGCGCAAGCCCACCGGCCTGGATGCGGTGGAGTGGGCGATGAAGATGGAAGGCCTGGGCGCCGGTGAAATCCTGCTGACCAGCATGGACCAGGACGGCATGAAAAACGGCTTCGACCTGGGCGTGACGCGGGCCATCAGCGACGCGCTGGGCATCCCGGTGATCGCCTCAGGCGGTGTCGGCAACCTGCAGCACTTGGCCGACGGCGTTATTGAAGGCCATGCCAGTGCGGTACTGGCGGCGAGTATTTTCCACTTCGGCGAATACACCGTCCCCGAGGCCAAGGCCTACATGGCAGCGCGCGGGATCGTCGTTCGCTAAACGTTGCTGGACACCATGGCAGGCTCGCGGCACTCTCTGCGCTTGCCATGGATTCCGGTAGCCTTCATGTTTCAAACACCTGCTGCTCGCCCTCGCCAGTTCCTCCATGCTCATGGTGGCTACGGCACACGCCGAAGAACCGTCTGACGCCGCCCTGGTGTTGCTGACGGAAAATTTCCCGCCCTACAACATGGCGAAAAACGGCAAGAACTTCGCCAAGGACGAGAACATCGAAGGCATCGCCGTGGACATCGTGCGTGAAACCTTCAAGCGCGCCGGCATTTCCTACAACCTCACGTTGCGTTTTCCCTGGGAGCGAATCTACAAGCTCGCCCTGGAAAAGCCGGGCTATGGCGTGTTCGTCATGGCGCGCTTGCCGGATCGTGAAGCGTTGTTCAAATGGGTAGGCCCGATCGGCCCGGATGATTGGGTGCTGCTGGCCAAGGCCGACAGCAAGATCCAGCTCGACAGCCTTGAGCGCGCCCAGCGCTACAAGATCGGCGCTTACAAGGGCGATGCGATTGCCCAGACGCTGGAGAAGCAGGGGCTCAACCCGGTGGTCGCCCTGCGCGACCAGGACAACGCGAACAAGCTCATGGATGGCCAGATCGACCTGTGGGCCACCGGCGATCCCGCCGGGCGGTACTTGGCGCGGCAGGTAGGCGTGACCGGGCTCAAGACGGTGTTGCGGTTCAACAGTGCGCAGCTTTACTTGGCGTTGAACAAGGATGTGCCGGATGAGCTGGTTGCCAAGCTCCAGGCGGCGCTGGATGAGTTACGCAAGAGCGGTCGCGTGGACGAAATCATGGCGCAATACCTGTAGGAGCGAGCTTGCTCGCGAAAGACGTCAACGATGACGCGAGCCTCCTGGGTGTACGCGGCGGTCTCGGGTTTTTCGCGAGCAAGCTCGCTCCTACAGGGTAGGAAGGGCCGTCAGCGATAGATGCCGTTTTTGCCGTGGGCACTCATGGCCCGGTTGCTGCGCACACTGATCATTAATTTGATATCAATCCAGTCGACACCCTGCGCCTTTAGCTTGGGCAGCTCGCGCTCGAGCACTGCCAGGGTCTGTGGATAAGGATGCCCGATCATCACCGCTGACCCCTGCGTGTGCGCCAGCTTGATCGCGGTTTGCAGTTGGGTAGTAATTGCCGCCTCGGTGCGTTCGTCATCGAGGAATACATCTCGCGAGACATGGGCCAGGCCAATCTTCTGCGCCTCGGCTGCAGCGACCGTTTGGGCGCTGGTACGGCTGTCCACAAAGAACTTGTGGCGCCGCTGCAGCTCGCCCATCAACCACGCCATCGCGGCCGGCTGCGCGGTCATGCGGCTGCCCATGTGGTTGTTGATGCCGGCCGTGTAGGGCACGGCCTCGAACGCAGCGTCCAGGCGCTTGCCCAGTTCTTCAATGGAAAGCTCGGGGTGCCAGGCAAAAGGACCGGTGGCCGGGTCCATGGGCATGTGCAGGATGACGATCTTGCCGGCCTTGTGGGCTTCACGGGCAAATTCGGCGGCGTGGGGGGTGTCGGGCATGATCGCGGTGGTGACCGGCCCAGGCAGGGCCAGTACGCGACGGTCCCGGGGGAGGTTTTGCCCCAGGTCGTCGATGATCAGCGTGAGGTAGGCTTTGTGCGGCGCACTGGCCGGGTTCGCTTGCGCGAATCCGGCCAGGCTGCACAGCACAGCGATAATCAGCGCAACACGCATATCAACGGCTGCGCGTGATGCTCAGGCCCTTGAGCAGGCTGAGTGCCTGGGCCAGCTGGTAATCGTCGTCCTGTGGCATCGGTTTGGCTTTGGCGCCGCTGCCGGTCGGCTGGTCGGCACCGCCGTTGCCATTGCCCAGGTGGCCTTGCAGATCGGCTTCCTTGTAGTACTCGCTGTCGATCTCGTTGGTGATCTTGGCCTTGCGCACTTCGATGTCCGGCACGATGCCCTGGGCCTGGATCGAGCGACCATTGGGTGTGTAGTACAGCGCCGTGGTGATCTTCAGCGCGCGCTCGTTATTGAGCGGCAACACCGTTTGCACCGAACCTTTGCCGAAGCTGGTGGTGCCCATCAGCACGCCGCGCTTCTGGTCCTGCAGGGCGCCGGCGACGATCTCCGACGCCGAGGCGCTGCCGCCGTTGATCAGCACGGCCAGCGGCACGTTTTCGCTGAGGTCGTTGCCGGTGGCCGAGAAGCGCAGCTCGGAATTGGCGATCCGGCCTTTGGTGTAAACGATCAGGCCCTTGGTGATGAAGTGATCGACCACTTCCACCGCCGACTGCAACACGCCGCCTGGGTTGTTACGCAGGTCGAGCACAATGCCGTTGAGCTTCTTGCCGTTGTCTTTGCGCAGCTTGGCCAAGGCCTTGGCCACTTCGTCGCCGGTCTTGACCTGGAACTGGGTGATGCGGATGTAACCGTAGCCCGACTCCAGCAGCTGGCTCTTCACACTCTTGACCACGATGGTGGAGCGGGTCAGGGTCACGTCGAACGGGTTGCCGCCGTCGCGCACCAGGGTCAGGGTGATTTTCTGGCCGATCTTGCCGCGCATCTTGTCGACGGCTTCGGTCATGGTTTGGCCGCGGGTCGGCTGGCCGTTGATCTTGACGATAAAGTCACCCGCCTGGATGCCTGCCTTGGATGCAGGGGTGTCGTCGATTGGCGAGACCACCTTGATGTTGCCGTCTTCGGAACCGACCTCAATGCCCAGGCCACCGAATTCACCGCTGGTGCTTTCCTGCAGTTCAGCGAAGTCTTCCGGGCCCAGGTAGGCCGAATGCGGGTCAAGGTTGCTGAGCATGCCCTTGATGGCATTTTCCAGCAGGGTCTTGTCGTCCACGGGTTCGACATAGGCTGCCTTGATCCGGTCCATGACCTCGGCAAAGGTGCGCAGTTCGTCCAGCGGCAACGGTGCCTTGGTGGTCGCGGCAGAGGCGGCGGGTGCAGCCGGTGCGGCCTGGTCGGCAAAAGCCAGAGGCGCGCCGATCACCAGGGCGATCGTCAGGGCCAGCGAAGTGAGGCGGGACAAATGCAGCATGTCGAACGAACTCCTAATGTAGATGCGACCCTATCCTTGGGATCGGCACCATTGTGCGGGATCGCTCGGGCGACCCTGCTGACGAATAGCGAAGTACAGCGCCGGCGTGTCCTGGCCACCACTGTTACCGACAGTGGAGATGGATTCACCGGCTTTTACCACATCACCTGCCGACTTGAGTAACGTCTGATTGTGGCCATAAAGGCTCAAATAGCCATTACCGTGGTCAAGAATTACCAGCAAACCGGCGCCGCGCAACCAATCGGCAAACACCACGCGTCCGCCGTGCACGGCGTGAACCTGGCTGCCGGCAGAGGCGCTGATCATCACCCCGTCCCATTTGGCGCGGGTGTCATCGCCACGGGTTTCCCCAAAGCGTGCCAGCAGTCGACCATCAACCGGCCATGGAAGTTTTCCGCGGGCTGAAGCAAAAGGCCCACCGAACGACTCGCCGCTGCTGGAAACCAGTGGGCCAGGCGCTGCATGTGCCGGTTTGCGGGGCGCAGGGGCATCGCTGGTGGCAGCCAATTCGGCCTCACGCTGGCGCTTTTTTTCGGCTTCCTGCTGGGCGATCAGCGCTTTTTGCCGCGCTTCTTCGGCCTCGCGTGCCTGGCGAGCCAGGGTTTCTTCGATCGTCTTGAGCACTTTGGCCAAGTCGGCCTGGTCCTGCTCGCGGGCTTGCAGCTTGGCGTCGCGG
Source organism: Pseudomonas sp. W4I3 (assembly GCF_030816195.1). Lineage (GTDB taxonomy): Bacteria > Pseudomonadota > Gammaproteobacteria > Pseudomonadales > Pseudomonadaceae > Aquipseudomonas. Next base: position 1,046,617 of record NZ_JAUSXS010000001.1, read on the forward strand.
GCTTTCACGTCGTCGTTGAGCTTGGCCAGAGCCTGCTGGCGCTCCTTGCGGACTTTATCGAGTTCGTTGCGCTGGGTGTCGAGTGCGGTTTTCTGGTCGAGCAGCTGTGCCTGCTGATCATTGATCTCCTGTTCGACATTGGCCAACTGGCGCAGCGTCTCGTTGAAGCCCTTCAATTGCGACAGGCGCGCCTGGCTCAGGTAATCGTAGTAGGTGAGGGTGCGGGCAAATTTTTCCGGGTTCTGCTGGTTGAGCAGCAGCTTGAGGTATTCCTGGCGGCCGCTCTGGTAGGCGGCGCGGGCCTGAATCGCGATCAGGCGTTGCTGCTCAACGCGTGCGCTCTGGAGTTTTTTTTTCTCAGCGTCGAGTCGCTCCAGTTCCGACTCGCTCTTCTTTAGTTCTTTTTGCAGCTCCTGGACCTGCTTCTCCAGCTTGCCCATTTCGGTTTCCGTGCCGCGCAGGTCTTTCTGCACGCCGGATTTTTCTTCCTGGAGCTTGCCGAGCAGTTTCTTCAGCTCGGTAATGTCCTGACGCGTAGCGTCCAGCTGTTGTTGGGTTTGTGCGCGCTCATCGGCAAACGCCGGTTGGAGCAGGCAGACAAAAGCAAGGGTAATCAAGGCGCGAAGCATAGAGGCGGGCGACACCAGGGGAAAGGGACGGCCTAGTATGCCCGCCAAGCGCTGCAAAAAAAACGCCCAATTGGGGCTGGCGGGCAAGTTAGTCGCCGAGTGGCGGTGGTATGGCAAAAAGACATCTACCAGACAGCGCAAGGCTAATGTGGGAGGGGGCTTGCCCCCGACAGCGGTGGACCAGTCACATAAGTGTTGACTGACACTCCGTCATCGGGGGCAAGCCCCCTCCCACATTGGATCTACAGTGTTGTTTAGATCAGACCAGGATTGAAGTGCCAGTCATTTCCTTCGGCTTTTCCAGCCCCATCAACATCAGTATGGTCGGCGCCACATCCGCCAGTACACCGCCGTTGCGCACCTTGAAGTCACGCTTGCCGACGTAAATGAACGGCACCGGCTCGGTGGTGTGCGCGGTATGCGCCTGACCGGTGGATTCATCGGACATCTGCTCGCAGTTGCCGTGGTCTGCCGTGATCAGCGCTTCGCCACCGACTTTGTCCAGGGCATCGACGATACGGCCAACGCACAGGTCCAGGCATTCCACGGCCTTGACCGCCGCTTCCAGGTTGCCGCTGTGACCGACCATATCGCCGTTGGCGTAGTTGACCACGATCACGTCATAACGCTGATGCTCGATGGCGTCGACGATCTTGTCGGTGACTTCCGGTGCGCTCATTTCCGGCTGCAGGTCGTAGGTGGCGACTTTGGGCGATGGGATCAGGATGCGCTCTTCGCCGGGGAACGGTTCTTCACGCCCGCCGGAGAAGAAGAAGGTCACGTGGGCGTATTTTTCGGTTTCGGCAATGCGCAGTTGGGTCTTGCCGTTCTTCGCCAGGTAATCGCCCAGTACGTTTTCCAGGCTGCCCGGGGCGAAAGCCGATGGGGCCGGGATATTGGCGGCGTATTGGGTCAGCATGACGAACTCGACTTTCGGCTGGCGCGCGCGTTCGAAGTCCTTGAAGCCGTCGTCGACAAACACATGGCTCAGCTCGCGAGCGCGGTCGGCGCGGAAGTTCATGAACACCACGGCGTCGCCGTCTTCAACCTTTACCGGCTCGCCGATGGTGGTGGCTTTGACGAACTCATCGCTCTCGCCACGGGCATACGCGGCTTCCAGGCCCTGCTGGGCGGTGGCGGCGTTGAATTCGGCCTGGCCGTCGACGATCAGGTTGTAGGCTTGGGCCACGCGGTCCCAGCGATTGTCGCGGTCCATGGCGAAGTAGCGGCCGACGATGCTGGCGATACGGCCCTTGCCCAGGGCGGCGAAGGTGGCATCGAGCAGTTCGATGGACGACTGCGCGCTTTTGGGCGGGGTATCGCGGCCATCAAGGAAGGCATGCAGGTAGATCTTGTCGGCGCCGCGCTTGAAGGCCAGTTCGGCCATGGCGACCAGATGGTCCTGGTGGCTGTGCACGCCGCCCTCGGACAGCAGGCCCATCAAGTGCACGGCCTTGCCGGCGGCGACTGCTTTATCCACCGCCGCGCAGATGTTCGGGTTCTCGAAGAACTCGCCATCGCGGATCGCTTTGGTCACGCGGGTGAAGTCTTGATATACCACTCGTCCGGCGCCGAGGTTCATGTGGCCGACCTCGGAGTTGCCCATCTGGCCGTCCGGCAGGCCCACGTCCATGCCGGAACCGGAGATCAGGCCGTTGGGCACGGTGGCGGTGAGGCGGTCCAGCACGGGCTTGCGCGCTGCGTACACGGCGTTGTCGTGGTGGCTTTCACTGTGTCCGAAGCCATCGAGAATTATCAGGACCAAAGGTTTAGGCGTGGTAGTCATAGATCCTCTCGCGGCGGTAATAAAGGAAGACAATGGAAAAGGGAGTGGCAGTTTAAAGCGAAGTTCCAACCGCGTCACCGCTTTACGGGGGTTGGCCGCCCCTGACGGCTGTGTATACTTACCGCCATTTTAACGCCCTGGAACCTCCTTGATGGTTGATCACCTGATTGCATTTGCCACTGCCCACTATCTGCTCGTGGGTGCCTTCGTCATCCTGCTGGCGCTGCTGATCGCTCACGAATTGAGCCGTGGTGGCCGCAGCTTGAGCACTTCGGAGCTGACCGCGCTGGTCAACAAGGATGAGGCCGTTGTCGTGGATATCCGCCCGGCCAAGGATTTCGCCGCCGGCCACATCGTTGGCGCGCTGAACATTCCCCAGGACAAGCTGATGGCGCGCCTGGGCGAGCTGGAAAAGCACAAGGCCAAGACCATCATTCTGGTCGACGCCCAAGGCCAGCATTCCGGCACGCACGCTCGCGAAATGCTCAAGTCCGGCTTCACCGCCGCCAAACTGTCCGGCGGTATCGGCAGCTGGAAAGCCGATAACCTGCCGCTGGTGAAGTGACATGAGCCAGGTTGTCGTGTATTCCAGCGATTATTGCCCTTATTGCATCCGAGCCAAGCAGTTGCTCCAGAGCAAGAAGGTCGCCTTCGAAGAGATCAAAGTCGATGGCAAGCCTCAAGTGCGCGCCGAAATGGCCCAGAAAGCCGGCCGCACATCGGTCCCGCAAATCTGGATCGGCGCCAGGCATATCGGTGGCTGCGATGACCTGTTCGCTCTGGAACGCGCCGGTAAACTTGATGCGCTGCTGTCCGCCTAACCCCTAAAAGCCCCAAGATAAAGAAGGATCTGCGATGACTGATCAACAGAACACCGAAGCAGCAGAAGCTCAAGGCCCACAGTTTTCGCTGCAGCGCATCTACGTGCGTGACCTGTCGTTCGAAGCGCCGAAAAGCCCGGCCATCTTCCGCCAGGAGTGGACCCCAAGCGTCGCGCTGGACCTGAACACCCGTCAAAAAGCCCTGGAAGGTGACTTCCACGAAGTCGTGCTGACCCTGTCGGTCACCGTCAAGAACGGCGAAGAAGTGGCCTTCATCGCTGAAGTGCAACAGGCCGGTATTTTCCTGATCCAGGGCCTGGACGAAGCGTCCATGAGCCACACCCTGGGCGCGTTCTGCCCGAACATCCTGTTCCCGTACGCGCGTGAGACCCTGGACAGCCTGGTCACCCGTGGCTCGTTCCCGGCGCTGATGCTGGCGCCGGTGAACTTCGATGCCCTATACGCGCAAGAGCTGCAGCGCATGCAACAGGAAGGTTCGTCGACGGTTCAGTAATCTCGAACCCGATGCACAACCCAATGTGGGAGGGGGCTTGCTCCCGATAGCAGGGTGTCAGTCACTGTATCTGTGACTGACCCTCCGCTATCGGGGGCAAGCCCCCTCCCACATTTGTTCTGTGTGTTACTTGAATCCGAGTTGGCGCCAGCCTTCGTAGACGGCCACGGCGACGGTGTTGGACAGGTTCAGGCTGCGGCAGCCTTCACGCATCGGCAGGCGCAGGCGCTGGCCGTCGGGCAATGCGTCAAGCACCTCGGCCGGCAGGCCCCGGCTCTCCGGGCCGAACAGAAACGCGTCGCCCTCGGCAAAGCTGGCATCGTGAAACGGTCGCGAGCCCTTGGTGGTGAACGCGAACAAGCGTGGGTGGCCCAGGCTTTCCAGGCAATTGGCCAGGTCGGCATGGCGCTGCAGGGTGGCGTACTCGTGGTAGTCCAGCCCGGCGCGGCGCAGGCGTTTGTCGTCCATGTCGAAACCCAGCGGCTCGATCAAATGCAGGTGGCAGCCACTGTTGGCGCACAGCCTGATAACGTTGCCGGTATTCGGCGGAATTTCTGGTTGAAAAAGGATGACGTGAAACATGCACGGCTCCGAAGGTAAAGATGCGCTGCATTCTACCCCCGAAGAGGACCCAAGGCCGAAGCTATTGCCGCGGGTGCTCGGTTCATTAGCGATTGTCGGGCTGATGGTGGGCTTGATGATCGGTCGCTTGACCACGCCCGAGCCGGTCGAGCTGCAACAGGTGGAACCTGCGGTGGACGGTTTGGTGGTGTGGTTCAACAGCGAGCCCAAGCTGCACGGCGAGCATATCGACGGCACCGTGGCGCTGCTGTTCGACGCGCAGGGCAAGGCTGCCGGTGGGCAATTGAAGGTCAACGACAAGGACGTGAACTGGCGCATCCGCAAGACCGACGGCGGCTTGCTGCTGAACCTGGTAGCGGCCCGGCCATTGCGTGGAGAGTGGAAGGGCGAAGAGGTCGATGACCGCTGGCGGCTGGAGATCCATCTCCAGGAGTAATAAAAGAGGGAGTTCCCGGCCTGCCTGTACCAGGGCTCCCAAAACGGGGTGAAGCCAAAGGCTTCGGTGTTAAAGAGGGGATTCTCGGCCTGCCTGTACCAAGGTCCCCGAAACTGGGTAGTACTGGGGTTATTGCAGGGGGCGTGCCAGAGTTTGCAATTTGCTCTATAAAAAACTGCAAGAAAGCGAAAAGCCCCGGAATACGGGGCTTTTCTGGTTTCAGCGTTGAAGCATTCTTCAGTCGTAGCGATGTTTCAGCTGTGCGCTCCATGCCCGATGCCGGTTCATGGTGCATTGAATCGGTGCATAACTGTGAACGTGGTGAAGATCCAAATGTGGGAGGGGGCTTGCTCCCGATGGCGGTGTATCAGCCATGTAGATGTTGACTGACACTCCGCTATCGGGAGCAAGCCCCCTCCCACATGGGTTCTTTGGTGGGTCGCAGATTAAGGATCAGCCCTCGTCGCTGTCGTCGTCATCCCCGCCGTCGACCTTCATCCCCAGCTCCTTGATCTTGCGCGTCAGGGTATTGCGCCCCCAACCCAGCAGCACGGCGGCATCGCGACGGCGCCCAGCGGTGTGCTTGAGCGCGGTCTCGATCATGATCCGCTCGAACGCCGGCACGGCGCTGTCCAGCAGGTTCGACTGGCCGCGTGCCAGGGCCTGGTCGGCCCATTGGCGCAATGCCTGTTCCCAGTTGGTGACCGGGGCCGAATCCTGAGGCAGGCTCAGCAGCTCCGGCGGCAGGTCGCTGATGTGCACTTCGCGCCCGGACGCCATCACGGTGATCCAGCGGCAGGTGTTCTCCAGCTGGCGTACGTTGCCGGGCCACGGCAGGTTCTTCAGGTATTCCTCGGTCTCGCTTTTGAGCAGCTTCGGCTCCACCGCCAGCTCCAAGGCGGCGCGGCTGAGGAAGTGGCGGGCGAGGGTGGGAATGTCTTCCCTACGGTCAGACATCCGTGGAATGTGGATGCGGATTACGTTGAGGCGGTGGAACAAGTCTTCACGGAACTTGCCGGCGTGCACCAGGGTTTCGAGGTTCTGGTGGGTCGCCGCAATGATGCGTACATCGACCTTGACCGGCGTATGCCCGCCGACGCGATAGAACTCGCCATCGGCCAGCACCCGCAACAGGCGGGTCTGGGTGTCGGCCGGCATGTCGCCGATTTCATCCAGGAACAAGGTGCCGCCGTCGGCCTGCTCAAAGCGCCCGCGACGCAGGTTGGCCGCGCCGGTGAAGGCGCCTTTTTCATGGCCGAACAGCTCGGACTCCATCAAATCCTTGGGAATGGCCGCCATGTTCAGTGCGATAAACGGCGAGGCCGCCCGAGGGCTGTGACGGTGCAGGGCGTGGGCGACCAGTTCTTTACCGGTGCCCGACTCGCCGTTGATCAGCACGGTGATGTTGGAGTGGCTCAAGCGTCCGATGGCGCGAAACACTTCCTGCATGGCCGGCGCTTCACCGATGATTTCCGGGGTGCGGGTCAGGGCCGGCGGGGCCTCCTGGTTCTGCTGTTCCTGGGCGTGCTGGTTGGCGCGCTTGACCAGCGCCACCGCCTCATCCACATCGAACGGCTTGGGCAGGTACTCAAAGGCGCCGCCTTGGTACGACGCGACAGCGCTGTCCAGGTCCGAGTGCGCCGTCATGATGATCACCGGCAGGCGCGGGTGCTGCTCGCGGATACGCGCCAGCAAGTCCAGGCCGCTGGCGCCGGGCATGCGGATATCGGAAATGATCACGTCCGGCTGCTGGCGAGCCAGGCGGCTCATCACGCCGTCGGCACTGTCGAAGCTCTGGGTGGTCATGCCTTCCTGTTGCAAGGCTTTCTCCAGGACCCAACGGATAGAACGGTCGTCGTCGACGATCCAGACAGTTTCACTACGGCTCATGTCGTGGGGGCTCCTTGTTCCAATGGCAGGAAGATCGAGAACGTGGTGTGGCCGGGATGGCTCTCACATTCGATCAGGCCCTGGTGCTGGCTGATGATGTTCTGGGTAATGGCCAGGCCCAGCCCGGTACCGTCCGGGCGGCCGCTGACCATGGGGAAGAAGATGGTTTCCTGCAGCTCCGCAGGTATGCCCGGGCCGTTGTCGATGATCTCGACCTTGGTCACCAGACGATGGCGCACATGGCCGATGGTGAACTGGCGCAGGGCGCGGGTGCGCAGGCTGATGCGGCCCAGGCGCAGCTCGTTCTGGCTGCTGATGGCCTGCATGGCGTTGCGCACGATATTGAGCACTGCCTGGATCATCTGCTCGCGGTCGATCAATACATCGGGAATGCTCGGGTCATAGTCACGCACCAGGGTGATGCAACCCTGGCTTTCGGCTTCGACCAGTTGGCAGACGCGCTCCAGCACCTCGTGCACGTTGGTCATGGCCAAGGACGGCAGCTTGTTGGAACCGAGCATGCGGTCCACCAGGTTACGCAGGCGGTCGGCTTCTTCAATGATGACATTGGTGTAGTCCTTGAGATGCTCCTCCGGCAGCTCGCGGGCCAGCAACTGTGCCGCGCCGCGAATACCACCCAGCGGGTTCTTGATCTCATGGGCCAAGCCGCGCACCAGCATCTTGCTGGTTTCCTGCTTGGACAGCTGCGCCTCTTCCTTGGTAATGCGCAGCAGGCGGTCGCGGGGATGCACTTCGAGCAGCAGCAGGGTCGCGCCATTGCTCAGGATCGGCGTCACCGCGTAATCGACGGTCAACGTCTGGCCGGTCAGGGCGGTGAGCATCGCCTCGCGCTTGGTGAATGGGTGTGCCTGCTCCACGGCCTGGCGCAACGAGCTCAAGGCTTCGGCCGACTCGGTGAACAATTCGCTGATGAACTGCCCATGGCTGCGCTGGCCGCTGATGGCCAGGAGCATCTCCGCCGCCGGGTTCATGTACTCAAGGCGCAGGTCGGCATTGAGCAGGATGGTCGCGGTGGTCAGGTTGTCGAGTAACAAACGGTGCAGTGCATCACTGATGGTCATCAGGACCTCTTTTGGAGCAAGGCGCAGGCTTGAGGCACACGCTGATACAAGGAAAATGCAAAAACCAAACCAAGGCTCCGAAAAGAAGCGTTAAAGCCCTGAAATAAGCAGTTTTGGCGCGAAACTGTGGCGTTCTGCCAGCTTTGTCGCGAGGATTCGAACCAAAATGGGCTGAGCAGGTGGAGAGGGTGCAGTCTCTCGCACCAATATAGTGCGGTTTCAGAAAATCTGTTCAGGAAGTTGAATGCGCGCAAATTCAATGTGGGAGGGGGCTTGCTCCCGATAGCGGTGTATCAGCTGGCAAATATGCTGACTGACACCCTGCTATCGGGGGCAAGCCCCCTCCCACAGTTTTGATTGGGTCTGCAGGCGTTAGCCTTTGTAGACGCACAGCTCGGCGGTGGCGCGGATCATTGCCAATTGGCGCAGCGGGTCATTCAATGGCTCATGCACCGCCTCGGCGAGCCATTGGGGGCACTTGGGGTCGGTGCGTTGCGGGGTGAAGTCGGCCAACTGCTGCAGCAGGCGTTTTTGCAGCTCGTCCAGTTGCGGGCGGATCTGCTTGACCAGGTCCGGGCGCGGGTCATCGGGCGCCTTGCCCTGGAATTGCCAGTCGGACAGGTGGGTGTACTGCACCAGTTTGTTGGCTTCGATCTGCGCCGAGAAAAACTGCTCGGCGGCGGCGGGGTCCAGCTTGTAGCCGGGTGCCTGGGCGGTGACGCTGGCGATCACCTCCTGCTCGCGCTTCTTGTCTTCTACGGGCTTGTGGCTGTCCCATTTGCTCAAGGCCACCTGATCGGCGATCTCCAGGCGCTCGGCGATGCTGTTGAGCAGCGGCTCGAGGGTGGGCGGTGCGGCGCAGGCGCTGGCACTGACGAACAGCAGGGCGAACACGAGTCTATGTTTCAATGCAGATCTCCTGTGGGAGGGGGCTTGCTCCCGATGGCGGTGTGTCAGTAATACCTATGCTGCCTGACACTCTGCCATCGGGAGCGAGCCCCCTCCCACATTTTTTATCGAATTTGCAGGCGGTAAAGCGGCGTAATCCCACAAAAAAAGGCCTCCCGAAGGAGGCCTTTTTCGTCACGCTACGTCAAGCAGCGCTACCGGATCAGCAGCTGTAGTACAGCTCGTATTCCAGTGGGTGTACGAAGGTGCGAACCTTGATTTCTTCTTCGCTTTTGAGCTCGATGTAGGCATCGATGAAGTCGTCGCTGAACACGCCGCCTTTGGTCAGGAACGCACGGCCCTTGTCCAGCTCTTCCAGGGCTTCTTTCAGGCTGCCGCACACTTGTGGGATCTCTTTGGCCTCTTCAGGCGGCAGGTCGTACAAGTTCTTGTCGGCGGCGTCGCCCGGGTGGATCTTGTTCTGGATACCGTCCAGGCCAGCCATGACCAGGGCTGCGAAAGCCAGGTATGGGTTGGCTGCCGGGTCCGGGAAGCGCGCTTCGATACGACGGGCGCGTGGGCTGGACACGTATGGAATACGGATCGAGGCCGAACGGTTACGGGCCGAGTAGGCCAGCATGACCGGCGCTTCGAAACCTGGGACCAGACGCTTGTAGGAGTTGGTCGACGGGTTGGTGAAGCCGTTCAGGGCCTTACCGTGCTTGATGATACCGCCGATGAAGTAAAGGGCAGTGTCGGACAGGCCGGCATAACCTTCGCCAGCGAAGGTGTTCTTGCCTTCTTTGGCGATGGACAGGTGAACGTGCATACCCGAACCGTTATCGCCGTACAGCGGCTTAGGCATGAAGGTAGCGGTACGGCCGTAGGCATCAGCTACGTTGTGTACGCAGTACTTCAGGGTCTGTACTTCGTCAGCCTTGGCCACTAGGGTGTTGAACTTCACACCGATTTCGTTCTGGCCGGCAGTGGCCACTTCGTGGTGGTGAACTTCGATAACCAGACCCATTTCTTCCATGGCGTTGCACATGGAGGTACGGATTTCGTGGTCATGGTCGAACGGCGGAACTGGGAAGTAGCCACCTTTGATACCTGGACGGTGGCCCTTGTTGCCGCCTTCCACGTCCTGGTCGGACATCCACGAACCTTGTTCGGAGAAAATCTTGAACATGGACCCGGAGATGTCGGACTTGAACTTGACCGAATCGAAGATGAAGAATTCTGGCTCTGGACCTACGAATACGGTGTCGCCGATACCGGTCGACTTCAGGTATTCCTCGGCACGCTTGGCGATCGCACGTGGGTCGCGGTCGTAGCCTTGCATGGTCGAAGGCTCGATCACGTCGCAGACGATGATCAGGGTTGGGTCTTCGGTGAACGGGTCGAGGACGGCAGTGCTGTCGTCCGGCATCAGGATCATGTCGGAGGCTTCGATGCCTTTCCAGCCAGCGATGGAGGAACCGTCGAACATCTTGCCTTCTTCGAAGAAAGCATCATCCAGCGCGTCGCGAGCCGGCATGGTCACGTGGTGCTGAGTACCTTTGGTGTCCGTGAAGCGCAGATCAATCCATTTAACGTCATGATCTTTGATGAGTTGAACCGACTTCGACATGGTGTCCTCCGGGTGGCTTCGGGCTAGGGTAGTGGAGTTAGCCCTTAGAATTTGGGTGATGCCGGCGCGGATACTCCGCCAAGGCAACCTGCCTCACAAGAGAGCAAATTGCATGCCAGTGCGCCAACATGGTCTTTTTGCCTCAAAATGGCCCCTATAACGGTGCAAACGGCCAAAGCGCGATAAATAGCGCACTGCAATGTAGCGTCATTCGGCGAAAATGACCCGTTTTGGTGCGCCGAACATGTGGTGCATATTAACTGGTTAAACCTTGAGCGATTTCCGCTATAATCCGCGCCCCCCTTTTTCAGCAGGCCCGGCGCGCGCTGTTTCCATGAAATTAATCGTTAAAGTCTTCCCCGAGATCACCATCAAAAGCCGACCGGTACGGACGCGTTTCATCCGTCAGTTGGCCAAGAACATCCGTGCCGTGCTCCGTGACCTGGACCCGGCTGTGGTGGTGAATGGCGTGTGGGACAACCTCGAGCTGGAAACCCGCCTGACCGACGCCAAAGCCTTGAAGGACATGACCGAGCGCCTGAGCTGCATGCCGGGCATCGCGCATTTCCTGCAGGTGGACGAATACCCGCTGGGCGACTTCGACGACATCACCGACAAGTGCAGGCAGCACTTCGGTGACGCGCTGGCCGGCAAGATTTTTTCGGTGCGCTGCAAGCGTGCCGGCAAGCACCCGTTCAGCTCCATGGATGTGGAAAAATACGTCGGCAGCAAGCTGCGTCGCGAGTGCGGCGCCGCCGGAATTTCCCTGAAAGCACCCGAAATTGAAGTGCGCATGGAAATTCGCGACCAACGGTTGTTCGTGATCCACAGCCAGCACAACAGCATCGGCGGTTACCCGCTGGGCGCCTTGGAACAGACTCTGGTGCTGATGTCCGGCGGTTTCGATTCGACCGTGGCGGCTTACCAGATCATGCGTCGCGGCCTGATGAGCCACTTCTGCTTCTTTAATCTGGGCGGGCGTGCACACGAATTGGGCGTCATGGAAGTCGCGCACTTTATCTGGAAGAAGTACGGCAGCTCCCAGCGCGTGCTATTTGTGAGCGTACCCTTCGAGGAAGTGCTGGGCGAAATTCTCGGCAAAGTCGATAACGGTCATATGGGCGTCGTATTGAAGCGTATGATGTTGCGCGCGGCGTCGCGGATTGCCGATCAGTTGCAGATCGACGCGCTGGTGACCGGCGAGGCGATCTCCCAGGTGTCCAGCCAGACGCTGCCGAACCTGTCGCTGATCGACTGCGTGACCGAAAAGCTGGTGTTGCGCCCGCTGATCGCCAGTCACAAGCAGGACATCATCGACCTGGCCGAAGAAATCGGCACGGCGGATTTCGCCAAGCACATGCCTGAATATTGCGGGGTCATCTCGGTGAACCCCAAGACCCACGCCAAGCGCAACCGTGTGGAGTATGAAGAACAACAGTTCGACATGGCGATTCTGGAGCGTGCGCTCGAGAACGCCAAAATGGTCCCGATCGATCGAGTGATCGACGAATTGGGCCAGGATGTGCAAATCGAAGAAGTCGACGAAGCCCTGGCCGGCCAGATCGTCATCGACATCCGTCACCCGGATGCCGCTGAGGATGAGCCGCTGGAAATCGCCGGCATCGACGTACAAACGCTGCCGTTCTATGCATTGAACGCGCGTTTCAAGGAACTGGATAACAGCCGTCAGTACCTGTTGTATTGCGACAAAGGCGTGATGAGTCGCCTGCATGCCCACCATTTGCTCAGTGAGGGGCATGCCAATGTGCGCGTTTATCGACCGAGCTAAGAGCCCGGGGCTGTTTGCCTGTGGCCTGCGTCACCGGCCCCCCGACTCTGCCGTCAAGCTGTAACGGCAAGGCCTGACTCTACTGTAAATCGCTGCCACGACCTGTCAGCACACCGAATCCTCTGATCGAGATACACAAGTGATCGAAAATCTACGTAACATCGCCATCATTGCTCACGTTGACCATGGTAAAACCACCCTGGTAGACAAACTCCTGCGTCAATCCGGCACCCTGGAGCGCAACGAGCTCAACGACGAGCGCGTGATGGACTCCAACGACCAGGAAAAAGAGCGCGGTATTACCATCCTGGCAAAAAACACCGCTATCAACTGGAACGGCTACCACATCAACATCGTGGATACCCCGGGCCACGCCGACTTCGGCGGCGAAGTAGAACGCGTAATGTCGATGGTTGACTCCGTTCTGCTGCTGGTTGACGCTCAAGACGGCCCTATGCCGCAAACCCGCTTCGTGACCAAGAAGGCTTTCGAAGCCGGCCTGCGTCCGATCGTGTGCATCAACAAGGTTGACCGTCCAGGCGCGCGTCCGGACTGGGTTCTGGACCAGATCTTCGACCTGTTCGACAACCTCGGTGCCACCGAAGAACAGCTGGACTTCAAAGTCGTCTACGCCTCGGCCCTGAACGGCATTGCCGGTCTGGAACACACCGACATGGCTGAAGACATGACCCCGCTGTACCAGTCGATCGTCGACAACGTACCGGCGCCTAAAGTTGACCGTGACGGTCCGTTCCAGATGCAAATCTCGGCACTGGACTACAACAGCTTCCTGGGTGTTATCGGTGTTGGCCGTATCGCTCGTGGTAGCGTCAAGCCGAACACCCCGGTTGTCGCCATCGGCGCCGACGGCAAGAAGCGTAACGGCCGTATCCTGAAGCTGATGGGCCACCACGGCCTGCACCGTATCGACGTCGAAGAAGCCTTCGCCGGCGACATCGTGTGCGTCAGCGGCATGGACTCGCTGTTCATCTCCGACACCCTGTGCCAGCCGGACAACGTCGAGGCGATGAAGCCTCTGACCGTTGACGAGCCAACCGTTTCCATGACCTTCCAGGTAAACGACTCGCCATTCTGCGGTAAAGAAGGCAAGTTCGTGACCTCCCGTAACATCAAGGAGCGTCTGGACAAAGAGCTGCTGTACAACGTTGCACTGCGCGTTGAAGAAGGCGACTCGGCTGACAAGTTCAAGGTCTCCGGCCGTGGTGAGCTGCACCTCTCGGTACTGATCGAAACCATGCGTCGCGAAGGCTTCGAAATGGGTGTTGGTCGTCCGGAAGTGATCATCCGTCAGGTTGACGGCGTGAAGCAGGAACCGTTCGAAAACGTCACCATCGACACCCCTGAAGAATCCCAGGGCAAGGTCATGGAAGAGATGGGCCTGCGTAAGGGCGACCTGACCAACATGGTGCCGGATGGCAAAGGCCGTGTACGTCTGGAATACAACATCCCTGCTCGTGGTCTGATCGGTTTCCGTAACCAGTTCCTGACCCTGACCAACGGTGCTGGCATCCTGACCTCGATCTTCGATCGCTACGACACCATGAAGTCCGGCGACATGTCCGGCCGTCAGAACGGTGTTCTGGTATCGGTAGAAACCGGCAAGGCGCTGACCTACTCCCTGGAAACTCTCCAGGCGCGTGGCAAGCTGTTCGTTGAACACGGTCAAGAGATCTACAACGGTCAGATCGTTGGTCTGAACAGCCGTGACAACGACATGGGCGTCAACCCAACCAAAGGCAAGAAGCTCGATAACATGCGTGCTTCGGGCAAAGACGAAACCATCGCTCTGGTTCCACCTGTTCGCTTCACCCTGGAACAGGCCCTGGAATTCATCCAGGACGACGAGCTGTGCGAAGTCACGCCTAAGTCGATCCGCCTGCGTAAGAAGATCCTGGACGAAGGCGAGCGTACCCGCGCTGCCAAGAAAGCCAAGAACTGAGTTAACTCAGGCTGAATGAAAAACGCCCCCGGTCGAAAGGCCGGGGGCGTTTTTTTATGTCTGCAGATTTAGTAGTGACTGTGCCGGCCCTATCGGGGGCAAGCCCCCTCCCACCTTGACCTGTGAATACATTCAAAATGTGGGAGGGGGCTTGCCCCCGATGAGGCCCGAGAGAGCCCCACAAAATCCGGATCAGAACTTGTCGAGGGTCTTGAAGTTAGTCTCGCGCACCACTTCCTTGGGCTTGTACGCGCAATACCCCGGCCGCGGCCCGATCTTCGGGTGGTTGCGGCAGGTGTCCGGACGCTTGTCATAAATAGTGCAAAAGCGCGTCTTACGATCCAGGTACAGGCAGTCGTTGTTGCTCATGCGCTGCAGGGTAAAAATCTCGGATTTGGAATTGAAGCGCTCGACGATGCCTTCCTTCTGCAAGCGCTTGGCGATGTTCTTCGGCGGGTCGCCGCGCTCGAACTCGTCGACGATGCCGATGCGGATCAGGTCCTTGATCTTCACTTCGACCGGCAGCGTGCAGCAGCTGGACACGCAGCCACCGCACATATGGGCAGAATATTTCTGCCAGGTCTCGAGACGGTCGAGTTCCGCGGCGGCGATCAGTTGAGGCTTCATCGGGGTTCCAAAAGGTGGGGCTGTGTCCGGGCGCGCGATCATACCGGGATTGGTGTTTTTTTGAACAATATTTTCTGAGTTTCGGTCAGAAGGTGCTTGCCGTTGAGCAGTTGAGTTCAAAACAGGCACGGCCAATGCATTAAACCCCGATAAAGGTAAATGCGTTAAAAAACTGCCGAACCAGAGAGGTCGCCGTCTGTCAGACCGTCTAGGCTCTAGCAACTCCTTCTATCTCGCCCGAGGTCGCAATTGATGTCTCAGGAACCACTTGCACGAGAAGCAGAGGTAGCCGCATTTCGCGATGCCGTCTTGACCAAGCTCACCTACGCGGTGGGCAAGGACCCGGATCACGCCTTCGACCACGACTGGTTCGAAGCCATTGCCCTGGCCGCCCGCGACCAGATGGTCGACCACTGGATGGACCATACGCGGCGGATCTACCGCAAAGGCCAGAAGCGGGTCTATTACCTCTCGCTGGAATTTCTTATCGGCCGCTTGCTCTACGACAGCCTGAGTAACCTCGGCGTGCTGGAGATCGCTCGCGATGCCTTGTCCGAACTGGGTGTCGACCTTGAGCGCATCCGCCTGCTGGAGCCCGACGCTGCGCTGGGCAACGGTGGCCTGGGACGCCTGGCCGCGTGCTTCATGGAAAGCATGTCGACCCTGGGCATCGCCGGTCACGGTTATGGCATCCGTTACGAGCACGGCCTGTTCCGCCAGGCGATTGTCGATGGCTGGCAACAGGAGCAAACCGAACGCTGGCTGGATTTCGGCAACCCGTGGGAGTTCGAGCGCGCCGAGGTGATTTACCCGATCGGCTTTGGCGGCAGCGTGGAAACCCTGGCGGATGCGTCCGGCAAGATGATCCAGGTGTGGTCGCCCAGCGAAACCGTACGTGCGGTGGCCTACGACACCCCGGTAGTCGGCTGGCGCGGCGCCAGCGTCAACACCCTGCGCCTGTGGCGTGCCCGGGCGGTGGAGGACCTGCATCTGGAGCGCTTCAACGCCGGTGACCACTTGGGCGCGGTAGCCGAGGTGGCCCGCGCTGAAAGCATTTCCCGCGTACTCTACCCGGCCGACAGCACCGAAGCCGGGCAGGAACTGCGCCTGCGCCAGGAATACTTCTTCGTTTCGGCCTCGTTGCAAGACTTGCTGCGCCGCCACAAGAACATGCACGGCTCAGTGCTCAGCCTGGGCGAACACGCGGCTATCCAGCTCAACGATACCCACCCGTCCATCGCCGTGGCCGAGTTGATGCGCCAACTGGTCGACCTGCACGACATCCCGTGGGAAGCCGCTTGGGACGTTACCGTCGAAACGCTTTCCTACACCAACCACACCTTGCTGCCCGAGGCGTTGGAAACCTGGCCTGTGGGCTTGATGGAACGCATGCTGCCCCGGCACATGCAGATCATCTACCTGATCAACGCCCAGCACATCGACTCGCTGCGGGCCAAAGGCATTCATGACTTCGACGTGCTGCGTGCGGTGTCATTGATTGAAGAAGACAACGGCCGGCGTGTGCGCATGGGCAACCTGGCATTCCTCGGCTCCCACAGCGTCAACGGCGTGTCCGGCCTGCACACCCAACTGATGCGCAGCACGGTGTTTTCCGAACTGCATAAGCTCTACCCGGAGCGCATCAACAACAAAACCAACGGCATCACCTTCCGCCGCTGGCTGTACCAGGCCAACCCCAAGCTCACCGATATGCTGGTGGAAGCGCTGGGGCCGGACATTCTCGACACCATGGAAACCCGCCTGGGCGAACTGGAAACCTTCGCCGAGAAACAGACCTTCCGCAAAGCCTTCGCTGACCAACGCCTGCACAGCAAGCGTGCGTTGGCCGAGATCATCCATGAGCGCCTGGGCATTTCGGTGAACCCGGCGGCGATGTTCGACGTGCAGGTCAAGCGTATCCACGAGTACAAGCGCCAGTTGCTCAACCTGCTGCACACCGTGGCGCTGTATCAGGCGATCCGGGCCGAGCCGGAGGTCGATTGGGTGCCGCGGGTGAAAATCTTCGCCGGCAAGGCCGCGGCGAGTTATCACCAGGCCAAGCTCATCATCAAACTGACCAACGACATCGCCCGCACCGTCAACAACGACCCGACCGTGCGCGGCTTGCTCAAGGTGGTGTTCCTGCCCAACTACAACGTCAGCCTGGCGGAAAGCATCATTCCGGCGGCGGACTTGTCGGAGCAAATCTCTACCGCCGGTTTCGAGGCGTCGGGCACCAGTAACATGAAGTTCGGCCTCAACGGCGCGCTGACCATCGGTACCATGGACGGCGCCAACGTGGAGATGCACGAGCGCGTGGGTGCCGAGCACATGTTCATCTTTGGCCTCAGCGCCCAGCAGGTAGAAGCCCGCAAGCATGCCGGCGAGTTCAATGCCGGGCCGGATATCGCCGCATCCCATCGCTTGAACGATGTGTTGCAAGCGATCCGTGGCGGGGTGTTCTCGCCAGATGATCCGGGCCGCTATGTGGGCTTGATCGATGGGCTGATCGATTACGACCGCTTCCTGGTGTGTGCCGACTTCGACGCCTACTGGGACGCCCAGGCGCGGGTCGAGGCGCATTGGCATGATTCCAAGGCGTGGTGGCGCTCGGCGGTGCTGAATACGGCGCGCATGGGTTGGTTCTCCTCGGACAGGACGATCCGCGAGTACGCCACCGAGATCTGGAAAGCGCTCGATTAAACACCGCAGTACAAATGTGGGAGGGGGCTTGCCCCCGATAACGGTCTACCAGTTAACAGATATGTCGACTGGAACACCGCTATCGGGAGCAAGCCCCCTCCCACATTGGTTGCGCGTCGATATACTGGCCCCCGGTTTGCCCGCCTCGGGCTGCTTAGGGAATATCGACCATGCAATGGATTTTCATGCTGATTGGCCTGGTGCTCGGCTGGACGCTCGATGAGTCGTTCAGCGATGCGGGCATTGGTGCGTTATTGGGGTTGGGCATCGGCCAGGCGATTCGCCTGTCGAAACTGGCGACCCAGGCGGACCAGCAGGCGCAACAGCTGGAAACCACGCAGAAAGCCCTGATAGCCCTGGGCGAACGCCTGCGGCAATTGGAAGTACCGCTGCCGACCCATAGCGTCGTGGTTGAAGCGCCTATTCCTGAACCTCAACCTCAACCTGTCGCCAAGGCCCCCGAGCTTGTCTGGGAGCTGCCGGCTGAATTGACGCCCGTCGCCATGGTGGCCGAACCGAGCCAGCCGCTGCCGGATACCGTTCGGGTTGCTTCGGCGCGTCCTCAAGCGCCTGCCACCCCCCGCGAGCCCAACCTGATCGAGCGCGGCATCAGCGCTGCGCGCAATTGGTTGTTCGGCGGCAACACTGTGCTGCGCGTCGGCGTGGTGCTGTTGTTTCTTGGCCTGGCGTTTCTGCTGCGTTACGCCACCGAAGGCATGGTGGTGCCGGTCGAGCTGCGCTACGCCGGGGTTGGGGCAGCTGCCGTCGGCCTGCTGGGCCTGGGCTGGTGGCTGCGGCTGCGCAACCGCCAATACGGGCTGATGCTGCAAGGCACCGGCATCGCGGTGCTGTACCTCACGGTGTTTGCGGCGATGCGCCTGCACCCGCTGATCGACCCAGGCGCGGCGTTGGGCCTGTTGGTGGCGGTCACCGTGTTCTCGGCGATCCTGGCCGTTACTCAGGATGCGCTGGGTCTGGCCTGCGCCGCGGCGCTCGGTGGTTTTGCGGCGCCGATCCTCACGTCGACCGGCGCCGGTAACCATGTCGCGTTGTTCAGTTATTTCGCATTGCTCAACGCCGGCATCCTCGCCATCGCCTGGTTCAAGGCCTGGCGTCTGCTTAATCTGATCGGTTTTGTCGGTACTTTCGGCATCGGCTTTGCCTGGGGCATGCGCTCCTACACCCCCGAACTGCTGTGGAGCACCGAGCCGTTCCTGATTGTGTTTTTCCTGATGTACCTGGCCATCGGTCTACTGTTTGCCCGGCGCAAATTGCTGGAGGCGGGAAATGCGCCCGAGGACCGTGATGGGTTGCTGCGCTGGTCGGCGGCCAAGGGCGATTATGTCGACGGGAGTCTGCTGTTCGGCCCGCCGCTGGTGGGGTTCGGCTTGCAGTTCGCGCTGGTCCAGCACCTGGAATTTGCCGCCG
The DNA here is from genome assembly GCF_030816195.1 of Pseudomonas sp. W4I3. Taxonomy (GTDB): domain Bacteria; phylum Pseudomonadota; class Gammaproteobacteria; order Pseudomonadales; family Pseudomonadaceae; genus Aquipseudomonas. The sequence continues at coordinate 1,065,382 of NZ_JAUSXS010000001.1, forward strand.
CCTTCAGCGCGTTGGGCCTGGGCATTATCTACATGGGGCTGGCGCGGCTATTGAGCGGCGGTCGCGCCTTGCTGCTGGCGCAAACCTGCCTGGCGCTGGGCGTGATCTTCTCCAGCCTGGCGATTCCCCTCGGGCTGGATGCGCGCTGGACCGCTGTGGCCTGGGCGGTGGAAGGGGCGGGGATCTTCTGGCTGGGCTTGCGTCAGCAGAGGCCATTGGCGCGGGTGTTTGGCTTGCTGCTGCAGTTGGGTTCGGCGCTGGCGTTTCTCAGCGAGCTGCACCCCGGCGAGCGGACCTTGCTCGACGGCGCGCCATTGGGTGCGCTGCTGCTGGGCGCAGCGCTGCTGTTCAGCTTCCACCATTTGCGCAAGGCGCCGACCGAACAGGCGAGGGAGTGGGAGCGCAACGGGTTGCCGGTGCTGGCGAGCCTGGGCCTGGGCTTTCTATACCTGCTCGCGCCGCTGCTGTTGCTGACCCAAGGCACCGCCATCAGTTGGGCAATCGCTGGTCTGGTGACGTTGTTTGTTGGCCTGCGCATCGGCTCACGCACCTTCCTCTTCACCGCCTTCGCCGTGCAGTTGCTGGGCGGCGCGTTGTTTCTGCTGCGCTTGCAAGGCGGTGATGGCGCGGCGGTGTTCAGTGCGGGCTGGGGCGGTTTAATCACCGCCTCGTTGATCGGCTTGGCCTTGATCGCAGGCATGCTGCTGGCGGTGCGTGACGAAAAGGTGCGCAGTGATGGGCGGCTGCTGCGCGGGTTGTCGGTGGTGTTGCTGGCCGGTCTGGTGTTGATCAACCTGGCCGTACTGTTCGTACTGCCGTGGGAAAGCGCCAGCGGCGTATGGGCGGCCAGTGGTTTGTTGATCATCTGGCTGAGCCTGTACCTGCAACAGCGCGTCAGTTTTGTGTTTGGTCTGCTGCTGCAACTGGTTGGCGGCGGGTCGTTCCTGCTCGCCGTGCCGCAGTGGGTCGGGCCGTTGACGGGCGAGGGCTTGAGCCCCTTGGCGCACAGCGGTTTCTGGACGCCGATGGTGCTGGGGCTGGCGGCCTTGGTGGGCGCCTGGCGTTTGCAGCGTGAACCCCATGCGCCGCTGTTTGCGTCGCTGAAACTGCAACGCGTGTCCGACCTGTTATTGGTGTGGGGCGCTGCCTGGTGGACGCTGGCGGTGACGGGCGAAGTGTTGAGGTTTGTGCCCGTCGAGCTGCGCGGCGCTTTCCTGCTGGGCGGCGCGGCGATCAGCGTGGCGATCTGGACGCTGCTGGCCTGGCGGCTGAAGTGGTCGTCACTGGGCCTGTTGTGCACCTTGCTGATGCCGGCGGCGAGTGTGGTTTTGCTGCTGAGCGCCCATACCTATTATCACCCGGCGGCGCATTATGGCTGGCTGGCGTGGCCGGCGCTGTTCGCGGTGCATTTTCTTTCATTGCGCCGCTTGGCGGTGGTGGCTCCGCGCAGAGCGCTGGGCATCGCTCATGTGTTGGGCTGCTGGATGTTGCTTGGCCTGCTGGCGCTGGAGCTGCGCTACGGGTTGCTGCGCTTTACGGCCGAATACAATGCCTGGCGCTGGCTGGGTTGGGCGATCCTGCCAAGCCTCTACCTGGTGCTGGCCGCCGCGCCGCGCAGGTTTGCGTGGCCGGTGTCGGCGTATGCCAGGGAATACCGCGTATTCGCAGCGCTGCCCCTGGCGGTGCTGATGCTCGGCTGGTTCTGGCTGGCGAATATGTTCAGCGACGGTACGGCCAATCCGTTGCCCTATGTGCCCTTGCTGAACCCGCTGGACCTGGGCCTGCTGTTCGCATTGCTGGGTGTGTATGTGTGGACACGAAGCGTGGTACCGCAACGCGGGCCACATGCCGAGCGGCTCGCCCAAGGCATCGCGGGGCTTTCACTGTTTGCGTTCTTCACCGCATTGGTGATGCGCACCGCTCACCATTGGGGCGGCGTGCCGTTCCATCTGGATGCGTTGCTCGAATCAATGCTGGTGCAAGCCGGCCTGTCGATCGTCTGGACCCTGATCGCTCTGGGCCTGATGATCGGCGGCCACCTGCGTCATCGTCGCGAGGTGTGGCTGATCGGCGCGGTATTGATTGCCGTGGTGGTGGCCAAGCTGTTTTTTGTCGAACTGAGCAACCGTGGCGGCCTGGCGCGGATCGTGTCGTTCATCGGCGTTGGCGCATTGTTACTGGTGGTGGGCTACTTCGCGCCGCTGCCGCCCAAGCGCGCCGAGCCTGTACTGGAAACTGAAGGAGCAGCCTCTTGATAGGTAAGTTGAGCGTAGTGGTGGTGGGCATGTGTGTGACGTTGTCCGCGTGGGCTCAGGAAACACCCGCCGACTTCAGTACCCAGGTGGCGCTGAGTGTCAGCGGCGACGGCCCTTGGTATCGCCTTGAATTGCCCTTGGCCGTGCAATTGAGCGCCCGTCAGGCCGACCTCAGCGATGTGCGGGTATTTAACGCCGCCGGCGAAGCGCAGGCTTATGCGCTGTCGCGTCAATCACCCTCGCACACTGAAAGCCGCGATGTGACGCCGGTGAAGTGGTTCCCGCTGTACGCCGCCGACACCCAGGAAAACCTGCCCGGTGTGGTAATGAAAACCACCGCCGAAGGCACGCTGGTTGAAATCAAACCGGCCACTGCTGCGAAACCCGGCAAGCAGGTGCTGCGTGGCTGGGTGTTGGACGCCAGCGCGATCAAGGCACCGTTGCAGCAACTGAGCCTCGACTGGAGCCGCGAACAAGACGGTTTCCAGCGTTTCAGCATCGAAGCCAGCAACGACTTGCAGCACTGGGAAGCCTGGGGTGACGGGCAAGTGGCGCGCCTGTCGTTTGCCGATGAGCGGGTCGAACAGCATGACGTCAGCTTGCCGGGCCAATCAGCGCGTTACCTGCGCCTGGTGTGGCAGGGGCAGGCGGCGCCGCTGCTGACGTCTGCCACGCTGGCGAGTGCGACCCGCAGCAGCCTGCCGCTGCCGCTGGTGTGGTCGCAACCGCTGGCGGGCGTGCGGCTCACGGCCGGTGAATATAGCTGGCAGTTGCCGACGGGCCTGAATGTCGAGCGCCTGCGTATCGAGCTCAAGCAGCCCAACACCTTGGCACCTGTGACGCTGCTGGGGCGAAGTGATGCCAGACAGACGTGGCAGCCGTTGAGCAAAGGGTTGTTGTATCGCCTGACCCAGAACGGCAAGGACGTGATGCAGGATCAATTGCAGTTGCCGGGTCAGACGGTCGCTGAGCTGAAACTGCAAGTGGATGAGCGCGGCGGTGGCTTGGGCAGCGAAGCCCCGGCGTTGCGCTTTGCGGTAAGCGCCACACAGCTTGTGTTCCTGGCGCGGGGCGAGCCACCGTTCACGCTGGCACTGGGGAACGGCTCGGTCAAGGCGGCCAACCTGCCGCTGTCTACCTTGATTCCCGACTACAACGCTGAGCGTTTCAGCGCACTGGGGCAGGCCAGGCTGGCGGGGGAGGTCGTGCTCAAACCCGCTGCCGTTGCCGTATCGCCGCCGGTGGGCACCGACTGGAAAAAGCTCGGTCTGTGGGCGGTGTTGCTGCTCGGTGTGGCTGCTCTCGGGGCGATGGCCTACAGCCTGTTGCGCAAACCGCAGGGCCAGCCGTGAACTCTATTGGCGTTAAATCCTCTGATTAGAGGAAATCAGCCCCGACTCGCGCTAAACTGCGCGGGTTTTCAGCCCCCCATTCATCGGAGCCTTCCATGTCCCGCGTTACCTTGAGTCGCTATTTGATCGAGCAGACCCGCAGCAACAACACGCCTGCCGATCTGCGCTTCCTTATCGAAGTGGTGGCGCGTGCTTGCAAGGAAATCAGCCACGCCGTGTCCAAAGGTGCACTGGGCGGTGTCCTGGGCAGCATGGGCACTGAAAACGTGCAGGGCGAAGTGCAGAAGAAGCTGGACGTGCTGTCCAACGAAATCCTGCTCGAAGCCAACGAATGGGGCGGTCACCTGGCCGGCATGGCTTCCGAAGAAATGGACAATGCCTACCAGATTCCGGGCAAATACCCTAAAGGCGCGTACCTGCTGGTATTCGACCCACTGGACGGTTCGTCCAACATCGACATCAACGCGCCGGTCGGCACCATCTTCTCGGTACTGCGTTGCCCGAACGAATACCTGAGCCAGAACGAAGCCCTGAACGAAAAGGCCTTCCTGCAGCCGGGCACCGAGCAAGTCGCCGCCGGTTACGCCATCTACGGCCCGCAGACCATGCTGGTGCTGACCCTGGGCGATGGTGTCAAAGGCTTCACCCTGGACCGCGAAATGGGCAGCTTCGTACTCACCCACGAAGACATCTCCATTCCCGCTTCCACTCAGGAATTTGCGATCAACATGTCCAACCAGCGTCACTGGGAAGAACCGGTGAAACGCTACGTCAACGAGTTGATGGAAGGCGAAGAAGGCCCGTTGAAGAAAAACTTCAACATGCGCTGGGTCGCCGCCATGGTTGCCGACGTGCACCGCATCCTGACCCGTGGTGGCCTGTTCATGTACCCACGTGACAGCCGTGAGCCGTCAAAACCAGGCAAGCTGCGCCTGATGTACGAAGCCAACCCGATGTCGTTCCTGGTCGAGCAGGCGGGCGGTGCGTCCACTGACGGCCACCAGCGCATCCTCGACATCCAGCCCGAAGGCCTGCACCAGCGTGTGGCGGTGTTCCTGGGTTCGAAGGAAGAGGTTGAGCGTGTGACGGCGTATCACAAGAAGTAACTGTGGCGAGAAAGCTTGCTCTCGCTCGGGTGCGTAGCGCCCGCAAGGTTTTCAGGGCTGCTTCGCAGCCCAGCGGGAGCAAGCTCCCTTGCCACGTTCAAAGCAGTTGGCTTTGAACGATGAGAAGCCCCGAAACGTTTCAGCGTTTTCGGGGCTTTTTTGTTTTCGCTCGTCGGGAACCAGACACCTCTTTTCCCTTCTAAGCTTCTGGCAGATACCCCAGCTGCTTTGTCTCTCCAGGAGCTTTTCCATGTCTTTACGCCGTCTCGCCCTGCTGGCTTTTTGCGTGCTGTTAGCCGCTTGCAGCAAGGTCAACCAAGAAAACTACCAGAAACTGTCGGCCGGCATGGCCAAGGCCGAGGTAGAGTCGTTGCTGGGCAAGCCAACCGATTGTTCCGGCGCACTGGGCATGTCCAGCTGCACCTGGGGCGATAAAAACAGCTTTATCAGCGTGCAGTACGCCGGTGACAAAGTTCTGATGTTTTCCGGGCAAGGCCTGAAGTAAACCGGGGCGCGAGCCTGCGGGAGAAGAAGAATGATGCGTTTTGTTGTGTTCCTTTGCGCCAGCCTGTTTTTGGCAGGCTGCGCCAGCCATTCTGGCGATGATCTGCAACCCAAGACCGCGAGCAACGTCAACCTCAAGCGTTACCAGGGCACCTGGTATGAGTTGGCCCGTTTGCCGATGTACTTCCAGCGCAACTGCGCACAATCCGAAGCGCGCTACACCTTGCTGCCCGATGGCAACATGTCAGTGTTCAACCGCTGCCTGACGCCTGAGTGGAAATGGCAGGAAGCCAAAGGCACCGCCACGCCGCAGGTGCCGGGCAAGACCGACAAGCTCTGGGTCGAATTCGATAACTGGTTTACGTCGCTACTGCCGGGCGTCGCCAAGGGCGATTATTGGGTGCTGTATGTCAGCGATGACTACAAGACCGCCATCGTCGGCAGCCCGAGCCGACGTTATATGTGGATCCTGTCGCGCACGCCGACGGTAAGCGCCGATACCCGTGAAGACCTGCTGAGCCGAGCGCGACAGCAGGGGTATGACACCACTCGCTTGATCTGGCGCACGTCGGACAAGCAGATGGCCAAGACTTCGCAGTAACTGAATCTCCAAATGCGGGAGGGGCTTGCCCCTCCCACATTTTTTAACCGAGTAAGTTTCTCAAGACTTGAGTGAATGCCCGGCCGCTTTCTTCCTCGCCAGCATGATGCCCATCCCGCACCACCCACTGGCCGTTGACCAGCACGTCGCGCACTTGCCGATCACCGCCGGCAAACAACCAACGGTTGAGGATCCCGTCCTCGCTGGCGGTCGCCAGGTACGGATCGTTACCGTCCAGCACGATCCAATCCGCGCGCTTGCCCACTTCCAGACGTCCCACCGGCTGACCCAAGGCTTGTGCGCCACCGTCCAGCGCCGCATCGAACAGCGTGCGGCCCACCATCGGCTGATCATGGCGATACAGACGATTACGCCGCTGATCGCGCAGACGCTGGCCATATTCCAGCCAACGCAATTCTTCCACCACGCTCAATGACACATGGCTGTCGGACCCAATGCCCATGCGTCCACCCTGGGCAAGAAAATCCACGGCCGGGAAAATCCCGTCGCCCAGGTTGGCCTCGGTGGTCAGGCACAAACCGGCAATTGCGCGGCTTTTGGCCATGCGCGTGACCTCATCGGCGTCGGCATGGGTGGCATGCACCAGGCACCAGCGCTCATCCACGTCAACGTTGTCATACAGCCATTGCAACGGGCGTTTGCCGCTCCAGGCCAGGCAGTCGTCGACTTCTTTTTGCTGTTCGGCAATGTGGATGTGCACCGGACACGCCTTATCGCTGGCGGCCAGCACTTCCTTGATCTGCTCGGGTGTGACCGCGCGCAGGGAGTGGAAACACAGGCCCAACTGCTGCGCAGGTTGTGCGGCGAGCAGCGGCTGCAAGCGCGCCTGCAGCTCCAGATAATTTTCGGTGCTGTTGATAAACCGGCGCTGCCCGTCGTTGGGCGCCTGGCCACCGAAACCCGAATGCGTGTAAAGCACCGGCAGCAACGTCAAGCCGATTCCGCTGCTGGCGGCTGCCTGGCTGATCTGTTGCGACAGCTCCGTGCGGTCGGCATAGGGCTGGCCGCTGACGTCGTGGTGCACATAGTGAAACTCGGCCACCGAGGTGTAGCCGGCCTTGAGCATCTCGATGTACAGCTGGCGGGCGATGACCTGCAACTGTTCCGGGTTGATCTTGCCGACCATGCGGTACATCAGGTCACGCCAGGTCCAGAAGCTGTCGTTCGGATTACCCGCCACTTCCGCCAATCCGGCCATGGCGCGCTGGAATGCATGGGAGTGCAGGTTAGGCATACCGGCCAATACCGGACCTCTGAGCCGTTCGGCGCCGTCTGCGCTGGCGTTGGCCGCAACCTGTGTCAGCACCCCATCGGCGCAGACTTCAAGACGTACATCATTGGCCCATCCATCAGGCAGCAGCGCGCGTTCGGCAAAGAAAGCGGACATGATCAAGGCACCCCGGTCGTGTGTTTATTTGTATATACATATACAGACGTTTGCCTGCTCGGTAAACTCCGGCAATCTATGCATCTTTTCCCCCTGCAAGGATTCCCTGTGCTGACTCCGCCTGCCAAGTCTTCGCTGGCTGCCCACATGGACGAAAGTCCGGCGCCCTTGTATGCCCGCGTCAAACAGATGATCAGCCAGCAGATCCTCAACGGCAACTGGCCGCCCCATTACCGCGTACCGTCGGAGAGTGAACTGGTCAGCCAGTTGGGCTTCAGCCGCATGACCATCAATCGCGCGCTGCGCGAGCTCACCGCTGAAGGCTTGTTGGTGCGCATGCAAGGCGTCGGTACGTTCGTCGCCGAGCCCAAGAGTCAATCGGCGCTGTTTGAAGTGCACAACATTGCCGATGAGATCGCCTCCCGTGGCCATCGGCACACGTGTCAAGTCATCACGCTGGGCGAAGAAGCGGCCGGCTCGGAACGGGCCGTCGCGCTGGAAATGCGCGAAGGCGGGCGGGTGTTCCACTCGCTGATCGTGCATTTCGAAAACGACATTCCGGTGCAGATCGAAGACCGGTTCGTCAACGCCCTGGTTGCGCCGGAATACCTACAGCAGGACTTTACCCAGCAAACGCCCTATGCCTACCTCAACCAGGTCGCACCGCTGACTGAGGGCGAGCATGTGGTTGAAGCGATCCTCGCCGATGCCGCCGAGTGCAAGCTGTTGCAGATCGAGCCGAGCGAGCCGTGCCTGTTGATTCGTCGGCGCACCTGGTCTGGTCGCCAGCCGGTGACAGCCGCACGCCTGATTCACCCCGGTTCCCGGCACAGCCTTGAAGGACGCTTCAGCAAATGAGTTCAGTCAACGTCTGGCGCGCCGCCGACTACGTGCGCATGCCGTGGAAGAACGGCGGCGGCAGTACCGAAGAGATCACCCGTGACGCGGGCACCGGCCTGGACGGTTTCGGCTGGCGTCTGTCGATTGCCGATATCGCCGAGTCAGGGGGGTTTTCCACCTTCGCCGGTTACCAGCGCGTGATTACGGTGATCAAGGGCGCGGGCATGGTGTTGACCGTAGATGGCGAGGAGCAGCGTGGTTTGTTACCGCTGCAACCCTTCGCATTCAAGGGTGACAGCCAGGTGTCATGCCGCTTGATCACCGGACCGATCCGCGATTTCAATCTGATTTTCTCGCCCCAGCGTTATCACGCACGGTTGCAGTGGATGGATGGCGTGCAGCAGTTTTTCAGCACGGCGCAGACCGTGTTGGTGTTCAGCGTGGCCGATGAAGTGAAAGTGCTGGACCAGAAACTCGGTCATCACGACTGCCTGCAGGTGGACGGTAACACCGGCCTGCTGGACATCTCGGTCAGCGGCCGCTGCTGCGTCATCGAACTGACCCAGCGCGGTTAAATGTCGGAGGGGGCAAGCCCCCTCCCACATGTGTTATGTGCTGCTCATAAAAGCTGTTTCCAACTCGCGCACCAAATTGTTACCGAATGCCCCAGTGCGGCGCAAAGCCACGCTGTCGTGACAAACCTCCCACGCTGTAAAACTCCTCTGTAAGAAATTTCATCATCCTTCGAAGCCTTAATTTTCTAGGCTCGCACGTGTTTTCCAAAAAAAATCGAACGCACGCTTAGCGAGTTGGCCGCCCGATTGCATATGCTTGTACATACAAGTAAAGATGTGTGCGTAAGACTCTCCTTCGCACCATCCATGTTCGCGCGTCGATCGCCGAGGAGTCCTAGCTGTGACCAAGCCTACAAAATACCGTGACGTCGAAATCCGCGCCGCCCGCGGTAACAAGCTCACCGCCAAAAGCTGGCTGACTGAAGCGCCGCTGCGCATGCTGATGAACAACCTCGACCCGCAAGTGGCCGAGAACCCGAAAGAGTTGGTGGTGTACGGCGGTATCGGCCGCGCCGCGCGCAACTGGGAGTGCTACGACCAGATCGTCGAGAGCCTTACCAATCTGAACGACGATGAAACCCTGCTGGTGCAATCCGGCAAGCCGGTCGGCGTGTTCAAGACCCACAGCAATGCGCCGCGCGTGCTGATCGCCAACTCCAACCTGGTGCCGCACTGGGCCAGTTGGGAACACTTCAACGAACTGGATGCCAAGGGCCTGGCCATGTACGGCCAGATGACCGCCGGCAGCTGGATCTACATCGGCAGCCAGGGCATCGTGCAGGGCACTTACGAAACCTTCGTCGAAGCCGGCCGCCAGCATTACAACAGCGACCTCACTGGCCGCTGGGTGCTCACCGCAGGCCTGGGCGGCATGGGTGGCGCGCAGCCACTGGCCGCAACTCTGGCGGGCGCCTGCTCGCTGAATATCGAGTGCCAGCAGGTCAGCATCGACTTCCGCCTGAACAGCCGCTACGTCGACGAGCAGGCCGCCGACCTTGATGACGCCCTGGCGCGCATCGCCAAGTACACCCAGGAAGGCAAGGCGATCTCCATCGCGCTGCTGGGTAACGCGGCCGAAATTCTGCCGGAACTGGTCAAGCGTGGCGTGCGCCCGGACATGGTCACCGACCAGACCAGCGCCCATGACCCGCTCAACGGCTACCTGCCGGCCGGCTGGACCTGGGACGAGTACCGCGCCCGCGCCAAGACCGAACCCGCCGCCGTGATCAAGGCCGCCAAGCAGTCGATGGCCGTGCACGTCAAAGCCATGCTCGAGTTCCAGAAGCAAGGCATCCCGACCTTCGACTACGGTAACAACATTCGCCAGATGGCCCAGGAAGAGGGCGTGGAAAACGCGTTCGATTTCCCTGGCTTCGTACCGGCCTACATCCGCCCACTGTTCTGCCGTGGCATCGGCCCGTTCCGCTGGGCTGCGCTGTCGGGCGACCCGCAAGACATCTACAAGACCGACGCCAAAGTCAAAGAGCTGATCCCCGACGACGCCCACTTGCACAACTGGTTGGACATGGCGCGCGAGCGCATCAGCTTCCAGGGCTTGCCGGCGCGTATCTGCTGGGTAGGCCTGGGCCAGCGCGCCAAGCTCGGCCTGGCGTTCAATGAAATGGTGCGCAGCGGTGAGCTGTCCGCCCCCGTGGTTATTGGTCGTGATCACCTCGATTCCGGCTCGGTAGCCAGCCCGAACCGTGAAACCGAAGCCATGCAGGACGGCTCCGACGCCGTGTCCGACTGGCCGCTGCTCAACGCCTTGCTCAACACCGCGAGCGGCGCGACCTGGGTTTCGCTGCACCACGGCGGCGGCGTCGGCATGGGCTTCTCGCAGCACTCGGGCATGGTGATCGTGTGTGACGGCACCGACGAAGCGGCCGAGCGTATTGCGCGGGTGCTGCATAACGACCCGGCGACGGGGGTGATGCGCCATGCGGATGCCGGTTACCAGATCGCTATCGATTGCGCCAAGGAACAGGGCCTCAACCTGCCAATGATCAAGTAATAAATGTGGGAGGGGGCTTGCTCCCGATGGCGGTGTATCAGCTAAAAAATCAGTGACTGATCCGCCGCTATCGGGGGCAAGCCCCCTCCCACATTTGATTGGCGTAGCACCTAAAAACAATCCATCAGAGGTTGAACACACATGGCTGCAAACGACACCACCCCGTTGATCGAAAGGCGTTCGATCGACTACATCCCGGAAGCGGAAAGACACGGTCGTCTATTGAGCCAGTTCACCCTGTGGCTGGGTGCCAACCTGCAGATCACCGCCATTGTCACCGGGGCCCTGGCCGTGGTGCTGGGCGGGGATGTGTTCTGGTCGTTGATCGGTCTGTTGATCGGTCAATTGCTGGGCGGCGGGGTGATGGCGTTGCACGCGGCGCAGGGGCCCAAGCTTGGCCTGCCGCAGATGATTTCCAGCCGAGTGCAGTTCGGCGTGTATGGCGCGGCCATCCCGATCGTGCTGGTGTGCCTGATGTACCTGGGTTTCACCGCAACCGGCACGGTATTGTCCGGGCAGGCGCTGGGCCAGTTGTTCGGGGTCAGCGACAGCGTCGGCATCCTGATTTTCGCCAGTGTCATCGTGCTGGTCACGGTGCTCGGTTATCGGGTGATCCACTTTATCGGTCGCGTCGCCAGCGTCATTGGCGTGATCGCCTTCGTCTACCTGTTCAGCCGCTTGATGGGCCAGGCTGATATTGGTGCACTGCTGCAGATCCGCCATTTCAGCTGGAGCAGCTTCTTGCTCGCGGTCTCGCTGGCGGCTTCCTGGCAGATCGCGTTCGGGCCCTATGTGGCGGACTACTCACGTTACTTGCCGAGCAACACCTCCTCGGTGAAAACCTTTCTGGCCGCTGGCGCAGGCTCGGTCATCGGCGCGCAGGTGGCGATGATTCTCGGTGTGTTTGCCGCCGCCATGGCCAACGGGCAATTCGCCGGGCACGAAGTGGCCTATATCGTCGGGCTGAGCGGCAGCGGCGCCGCGGCCGCGTTGCTGTACTTCAGCATCGCGTTCGGCAAGGTCACGATTTCCACGCTGAATTCCTACGGCAGCTTCATGTGCATTGCCACCATCATCAGCGGCTTCCAGGGCCACCTGCGGGTATCGCGGATGCAGCGCCTGCTGTTCGTACTGGCGATCGTCGGCACGGCCACCTTGATCGCGCTGCTCGGCCAGCACTCGTTCCTGGGTGCGTTCAAGTCGTTCATCCTGTTTCTGCTGGCGTTCTTCACGCCCTGGAGCGCGATCAACCTGGTGGACTACTACTGCATCACCCGCGAGCGCTATGACGTGCCGGCGCTGGCCGATCCCAAAGGTCGCTATGGCCGCTGGAACCCTCTGGGCATCAGCGTCTATGTGTTCGGTGTGCTGGTGCAACTGCCGTTCATCTCCACCAAGTTCTATACCGGCCCATTGGTGGAAACCCTGGGGGGCGTGGACATCTCCTGGATCATCGGCCTGGTGTTGCCGGCGGCCCTGTATTACCTGTGCGCGAAAAAATGGCACGGCACGATGCCCGATCAACTGATCCTGCCGGTCGAGCAGGACAGCGTTGTACCCACGCCAACAAGCGGGACCGGTCGCGCTGCGGCGCAGGCCTGACGGGACGTGGACAAGGCAGGATGCCTTTTGACTGCCGTAATCCATTTCATGATTGGGAGCGTCACACAATGAAAATGCATAAGACTCTGCTGACCCCGTTGCTTTGCGCTGGCTTGCTGGCAAGCGCCGGCGCCCAGGCGGCCGGCTGGTGCGAATCCGGTAAGCCGGTGAAGTTCGCCGGGTTGAACTGGGAAAGCGGCATGTTGCTCACCGACATCCTGCAAACCGTGCTGGAAAAAGGCTACGACTGCAAAACCGACAGCCTGCCGGGCAACTCCATCACCATGGAAAACGCCCTGAGCAGTAACGACATCCAGGTGTTTGCCGAAGAGTGGGTCGGGCGCAGCGAGGTCTGGAACAAGGCCGAGAAGGCCGGCAAGGTCGTCGGCGTTGGCGCCCCTGTCGTGGGCGCTATCGAAGGCTGGTACGTGCCGCGCTACGTGATCGAAGGCGATGCCAAGCGCAAGCTGGAAGCCAAGGCCCCGGACCTGAAAAATATTGCGGACCTGGCCAAGTACGCCGCGGTGTTCAAGGATCAGGAAGAGCCGTCCAAGGGCCGCTTCTACAATTGCCCGGCCGGCTGGACCTGCGAACTGGACAACAGTGAAATGCTGAAAAGCTACGGCTTGGAGAGCACTTACACCAACTTCCGCCCCGGCACCGGCCCGGCGCTGGATGCGGCAGTTCTGTCGAGCTACAAGCGCGGCGAGCCGATCCTGTTCTACTACTGGTCGCCGACGCCACTGATGGGCCAGGTCGACCTGGTCAAGCTCGAAGAAAAACCGGGTGTGGATAAAAGCGTGAGCATCAAGGTCGGCCTGTCCAAGGCCTTCCACGAGCAAGCGCCGGAACTGGTGGCCGTGCTGGAAAAGGTCAACCTGCCCATCGACCTGCTGAATCAGAACCTCGGCCGCATGGCCAAAGAGCGAATCGAGTCGCCGAAACTGGCGAAAATTTTCCTCAAGGAACATCCTGAAGTCTGGCACGCCTGGGTGAGCGACGACGCAGCCAAGAAAATCGACGCGGCCTTGTAGGTCAAGCGTGTCCGGCTACCCTCAGGGGCAGCCGGACGCCTGGCCTCAACCCATTGGATCGAGAGCACGCTATGTTTCCTGAGAGTTTTACGTTTTCCATCGCCGACTGGGTCAACGGTTGGGTGGACTCGCTGGTCACCAACTACGGCGACGTGTTCCGGCACATTTCCGACACCCTGCTATGGGCCATCGTCAACCTGGAAGGCCTGCTGCGCGCCGCCCCTTGGTGGCTGATGCTGGCCATCGTTGGCGTCATCGCCTGGCACGCCACCCGCAAGGTGGTGACCACGGTCGTGATCGTCGGTTTGCTGTTCCTCGTCGGCGCGGTTGGCCTGTGGGACAAACTGATGCAGACCCTGGCGCTGATGATGGTCGCCACGGTGATTTCGGTGCTGATCGGGATCCCGTTGGGCATCCTTTCCGCGCGCAGCAATCGCTTGCGTTCGGTGCTGATGCCGTTGCTCGACATCATGCAAACCATGCCCAGCTTCGTGTACCTGATCCCGGTGCTGATGCTGTTCGGCCTGGGCAAGGTACCGGCGATTTTTGCCACGGTCATTTACGCCGCGCCGCCGCTGATTCGCCTGACTGACCTGGGCATCCGCCAGGTCGACGGCGAAGTCATGGAGGCCATCAACGCCTTCGGCGCCAACCGCTGGCAGCAGCTGTTCGGCGTGCAACTGCCGTTGGCGCTGCCGAGCATCATGGCGGGTATCAACCAGACCACCATGATGGCGTTGTCGATGGTGGTGATCGCCTCGATGATCGGCGCCCGAGGCTTGGGTGAAGACGTGCTCGTCGGCATCCAGACCCTCAACGTCGGCCGCGGCCTCGAAGCCGGGTTGGCGATCGTGATTCTCGCCGTGGTCATCGACCGCATTACCCAGGCCTATGGTCGTCCACGGCATGAGGCGAGCAAATGACTACCGTCAGCAAAATCGAAGTCAAAAACGTGTTCAAGATATTCGGCAACCGCTCCAAGGAAGCGCTGGCGCTGATTGGCCAGGGCAAGACCAAGGACCAGGTGCTGGCCGAGACCGGTTGTGTAGTCGGCGTGAACGACCTGTCGCTGAGCATCGCCACCGGTGAGATTTTCGTGATCATGGGCCTGTCGGGCTCCGGCAAATCCACCCTGGTGCGTCACTTCAACCGCCTGATCGACCCCACCAGCGGCGCGATCCTGGTCGACGGTGAAGACATCCTGCAACTGGACATGGAAGCCCTGCGCCAATTCCGTCGCCACAAGATCAGCATGGTGTTCCAGAGCTTCGGCCTGTTGCCCCACAAGAGCGTGCTCGACAACGTCGCCTATGGCCTGAAGGTGCGCGGCGAAACCAAGCAGGTCTGCGCCGAACGCGCCCTGCACTGGATCGAAACCGTGGGCCTGAAGGGCTATGAAAACAAATACCCGCACCAGCTCTCCGGCGGCATGCGCCAGCGCGTCGGCCTGGCCCGCGCGTTGGCGGCGGACACCGACATCATCCTGATGGACGAAGCGTTCAGCGCCCTTGACCCGCTGATCCGCGCCGAGATGCAGGACCAGTTGCTCGAACTGCAAAAGACCCTGCACAAGACCATCGTGTTCATCACCCACGACCTCGACGAGGCGGTGCGCATTGGTAACCGCATTGCGATCCTCAAGGACGGCAAGTTGATCCAGGTCGGCACGCCGCGAGAAATCCTGCATTCGCCGGCGGATGAGTACGTGGACCGGTTCGTTCAGCGGCGGGCGGCGGTGGTTTGACGGGCGCCATCGGGAGCAAGCCCCCTCCCACAGTGGAATGCATTCCAAATCAGGAAGGGGCAGGGGTCATACCCCATTCACAGGGGGAATGCATTCCAGATGTGGGAGGGGGCTTGCCCCCGATGAGGCCGGCAAAGCTGCACAAGAATTGGAAGAAGGTATGAACATGTCCCAGGCAACAAACATCACCCTCGCCGATACGCCATTGCGCTGGCAGGACGTGGTCGCCGTCGCTCGCCACGGCGCAGTGCTCGAACTGTCGGGCCACGCCTGGGCGCGCATCGACAATGCCCAGGCCATCGTGCAGTGCATCGTCGCCAGCGGCGAGCGCGCCTATGGCGTGAACACCGGCCTGGGCGCGCTGTGCAATGTATCGCTCAAGGGCGATCAACTGAGCCAGTTGTCGCGCAACACTTTGCTGAGCCACGCCTGCGGTGTCGGCCCGGTACTGAGCGATGAGCAGACCCGCGCGGTTATCTGCGCCGCCATCATCAACTACAGCCACGGCAAATCCGGCGTGCATCCGCAAGTAGTGCGGGCGCTGCTGGCGCTGCTCAACCACGGCATCACGCCCCAAGTACCGTCCCAGGGTTCGGTCGGTTACCTGACCCACATGGCCCATGTCGGCGTGGCGCTGCTTGGCGTCGGCAACGTCAGCTATCGCGGCCAGGTGGTGCCGGCGCAAGCGGCACTGGCCGCCGAAGGTTTGCAGCCGGTGGTACTCGGCGCCAAGGATGGCCTGTGCCTGGTCAACGGTACGCCGTGCATGACCGGCCTGAGCTGCCTGGCCCTGGCCGATGCGCACCACTTGCTGGAATGGGCCGATGTGATCGGTGCCATGAGCTTCGAAGCCCAGCGCGGCCAGATCGATGCGTTCGACGCAGAGATCATCGCCCTCAAGCCCCATGCGGGCATGCAGCACGTCGGCCGGCGCCTGCGCGCCTTGCTCGACGGCAGTGAAGTGATCGCCAGCAGCCACGGCATTCGCACCCAGGACGCCTTGAGCCTGCGCTCGATCCCGCAGATCCACGGCGCGGCGCGTGATCAGCTGGAGCACGCGACTCGTCAGATCGAGACCGAACTCAACAGCGTCACGGACAACCCGCTGGTGCTCGGCACCCCGCAGCATTACCGCGTGGTGTCCCAGGCCAACCCCCACGGGCAGTCGGTGGCGCTGGCCGCCGACCTGCTCGCCATCGCCATGGCCGAAATCGGCTCGGTGGCCGAACGCCGCCTGGACCGCCTGATCAACCCGCACGTCAGCGGCCTGCCGGCGTTCCTGGTGAGCAACCCCGGGGTCAACTCCGGAATGATGATCGTGCAGTACGTCGCTGCGTCGTTGTGCGGGCAAAACCGCCAATTGGCGCAACCGGCGGTGCTCGACAATTTCGTCACCTCGGGCCTGCAGGAAGACCACCTGAGCATGGGCACCAACGCCGCGCTCAAGCTGCACCAGGTACTGACCAACGTTACCCAGATTCTGGCCATCGAATACTTGCTGGCAGCCCAGGCGTTCGAGTTCCTCAAGGACCAGCGCTTCGGCGCCGGCACCGACCGCGCCTGGCGCTTGCTGCGCGAGAAGGTACCGGCCTATGAGCAGGACCGCTGGCTGGCGCCGGACATCGCGGCGGCGGCCGATCTGCTCAAGCACACCGCATCACCGAACGTGCACTGAATACCTATTCAAAAAGAACAATTCACAAGGAGAACGAATGTGACTGCGCTAAACCTGATTCCAGGCCAACTGAGCCTCGCCCAACTGCGGGCCATCTACCAGCAGCCGGTAACCCTCAGTCTGGATGACAGCGCCACGGCGCAGATCGACGCCAGTGTGGCCTGTGTGGAGCAGATTCTCGCCGAGAACCGCACCGCGTATGGCATCAACACCGGTTTCGGCCTGCTGGCCTCGACCCGTATCGCCAGTGAAGACCTGGAAAATCTCCAGCGTTCCCTGGTGCTGTCCCACGCCGCCGGTGTGGGTGAGCCGATCAGCGATGCGCTGGTGCGGCTGGTCATGGTGCTCAAGGTCAACAGCCTGAGCCGTGGGTTCTCCGGGATCCGTCGGCAAGTGATCGACGCGCTGATCGCCCTGATCAACGCCGAGGTGTATCCGCATATTCCGCTCAAGGGCTCGGTCGGTGCGTCCGGTGACCTGGCGCCGCTGGCCCATATGTCCCTGGTGCTGCTGGGCGAAGGCAAGGCACGTTACAAAGGCCAATGGCTCTCGGCAACCGACGCGCTGAAGGTCGCTGGCCTCACGCCGCTGACCCTCGCCGCCAAGGAGGGCCTGGCCTTGCTCAACGGCACCCAGGTGTCCACCGCCTACGCCTTGCGCGGCCTGTTCGAAGGCGAAGACCTGTTCGCCGGCGCCCTTGCCTGCGGTGCCCTGACCGTGGAAGCGGTGCTCGGCTCGCGCTCGCCGTTCGACGCACGGATTCACGCCGCACGCGGCCAGCGTGGGCAGATCGATGCGGCGGCGGCCTATCGTGACCTGCTCGGCGAAAGCAGCCAGGTGTCCCAATCGCACCAGAACTGCGACAAGGTCCAAGACCCGTACTCCCTGCGCTGCCAGCCGCAAGTGATGGGGGCCTGCCTGACCCAGTTCCGCCAGGCCGCTGAAGTGCTGGTGGTGGAAGCCAACGCGGTTTCGGATAACCCGCTGGTGTTCGCCGCTGAAGGCGATGTGATTTCCGGCGGTAACTTTCACGCCGAGCCTGTGGCCATGGCCGCAGACAACATGGCCCTGGCCATCGCCGAAATCGGCTCGCTCAGTGAGCGCCGTATCTCGTTGATGATGGACAAGCACATGTCGCAATTGCCGCCGTTCCTGGTGGGCAATGGCGGGGTCAACTCCGGTTTCATGATCGCCCAGGTGACAGCCGCGGCGCTCGCCAGCGAGAACAAGGCGCTGGCCCATCCCCATAGCGTCGACAGCCTGCCGACGTCGGCTAACCAGGAAGACCATGTGTCCATGGCTCCGGCCGCGGGCAAGCGCCTGTGGGAAATGGCCGAGAACACCCGGGGTGTGCTCGCGGTGGAGTGGCTCGCCGCCTGCCAGGGCCTGGACCTGCGCGACGGCTTGAAAACCTCGTCGAAGCTGGAAAAAGCCCGTGGGCTGCTGCGCGACAAGGTAGCGTTCTACGAGAAAGACCGCTTCTTCGCCCCGGACATCAACGCCGCCAGCGAACTGCTCGCCAGCCGCTGCCTGAATGAGCTGGTGCCGGCCAAGTTGCTGCCAAGCCTGTAACCCACCGCCGCCCCATTGTAGGAGCGAGCTTGCTCGCGAAAATCGCCAACGCTGACGCGACGAACCTGACACCCCTCGGCGCTCTCAGGTTTTTCGCGAGCAAGCTCGCTCCTACAGGAGATGTCGATTTTTTCTCAGGATAAAAATAATAGGGACGAGAAATGCACCAGCAAGAAACAGGTTTGAAACGCGGGCTCAACGCCCGACATATTCGCTTCATGGCCCTCGGTTCCGCGATCGGGACCGGGCTGTTCTACGGTTCTGCCTCAGCCATCCAGATGGCCGGCCCCGCCGTGCTGCTGGCCTACCTGATCGGCGGCGCCGCAGTATTCATGGTGATGCGCGCCCTCGGCGAAATGGCCGTGCACAACCCCGTATCCGGCTCCTTTGGCCACTACGCCAGCACCTACCTGGGGCCGATGGCCGGGTTTATCCTCGGCTGGACCTACGCGTTTGAAATGATCATCGTCTGCCTCGCCGACGTCACCGCGTTCGGTATCTACATGGGCTTCTGGTTTCCCGAGGTGGCACGTTGGGTCTGGGTGCTCGGCATTGTGTTTCTGATCGGCGGCCTGAACCTGTGCAACGTCAAAGTGTTTGGCGAGATGGAGTTCTGGCTGTCGCTGCTCAAGGTCGGGGCCATTGTCGCGATGATCCTCGGCGGTTTCGGCATCATGCTGTTCGGTATTCATTCGGCCGGTGAAAACCAGGCCGCTGGCTTGAGCAATCTGTGGGCGCACGGCGGTTTCATGCCCAACGGCATTGGCGGCCTGATCGCGTCCTTCGCCGTGGTGATGTTTGCCTTCGGCGGCATCGAAATCATCGGTATCACCGCCGGCGAAGCCAAGGATCCGCAGCGCGTGATTCCCAAGGCGATCAACGCCGTGCCGCTGCGCATCCTGCTGTTCTACGTGCTGACCCTGTTTGTGCTGATGGCGATCTACCCGTGGCCGCAGATTGGCAGCCAGGGCAGCCCGTTCGTGCAGATCTTCAGTAACCTGGGTATCGGCTCGGCGGCGACCATCCTCAATATCGTGGTGATCTCGGCGGCGGTATCGGCCATCAACAGCGACATTTTTGGCGCCGGTCGCATGATGTACGGCCTGGCCCAGCAAGGGCAGGCGCCCAGGGGGTTCGCGCAGTTGTCCAGGCATGGCGTGCCGTGGATGACCGTGTTGGTGATGGGCGCCGCGTTGCTGGGCGGTGTGGTGCTCAACTACCTGATCCCGGAAAACGTGTTCCTGCTGATCGCGTCGATCGCCACCTTCGCCACCGTGTGGGTGTGGCTGATGATCCTGTTTACCCAGGTCGCCATGCGCCGCTCGATGACCAAGGCGCAAGTGGCCGAGCTGAAATTCCCGGTGCCGTTCTGGCCCTATGCGCCGGCTGCGGCCATTGTGTTCATGCTGTTTGTGTTTGGCGTGCTCGGTTACTTCCCCGACACCCAGGCGGCCTTGATGGTCGGTGCGGTATGGATCGTGCTGCTGGTCGTTGCCTACCTGCTGTGGGTCAAACCCGCTGCCGGGCAAGCGGCCAAGGTCCATTACGAACCGGCTTTGTCTCATCGATAACTTAGGGAGGCGTTGATGAAAACCCTTTGGCAACACTGCCACGTCGCAACCATGGCTCATGGCAAATACTCGATCATCGAGGACGCGGCCATAGTCACCGCCGGTTCGCTCATCGAGTGGATCGGCCCGCGCAGCCAGGTGCCGACGGCGGACTACACCCAGGTGCATGACCTGCAAGGCGCGTGGGTCACCCCCGGGCTGATCGACTGCCACACCCACACGGTGTTCGGCGGTAACCGCAGCGGCGAATTCGAACAGCGTCTGGAAGGCGTCAGCTATGCGGACATCGCGGCCAAGGGCGGCGGGATTGCCAGCACCGTGCGCGCTACCCGTGCGGCGACCGAAGACGAACTGTTTTTCAGCGCGGAAAAGCGCCTGCGCAGTCTGTTGCGCGACGGTGTGACCACGGTCGAGATCAAGTCCGGCTACGGCCTGGACCTGGCCAACGAACGCAAGATGCTGCGCGTGGCGCGCCGCCTTGGGCAAGCGCTGCCGGTAAGCGTGCGCGCCACCTGCCTGGCGGCCCATGCGTTACCGCCGGAGTACCAGGACCGCGCCGATGACTATATCGAGCACATCTGCAACGAGATGCTGCCGGCCCTGGCCGCTGAGGGGTTGGTGGACGCGGTGGATGCGTTCTGTGAATACCTGGCGTTTTCCACCGAGCAGGTGGAGCGCGTGTTCAAAGTCGCCCAAAAACTCGGCCTGCCGGTGAAATTGCACGCCGAGCAATTGTCTTCCCTGCATGGCTCCAGCTTGGCAGCACGCTACCACGCGTTGTCGGCGGACCATCTGGAATTCATGACCGAAGAGGACGCCATCGCCATGGCCGCAGCCGGCACCGTCGCCGTGTTGCTGCCGGGCGCTTTCTACTTCCTGCGCGAAACCCAGCTGCCGCCGATGGAAGCCCTGCGCAAGCACGGCGTGAAGATAGCGATCGCCAGCGACCTCAACCCTGGCACCTCGCCAGCGCTGTCGGTGCGCCTGATGCTGAACATGGCCTGCACCCTGTTCCGCATGACCCCCGAAGAGGCCCTCGCCGGCGCCACGCAACATGCGGCCACAGCGCTGGGCATGGGCGATACCCATGGCTCCCTGGAAGTGGGCAAGGTCGCGGATTTTGTCGCCTGGCAGATCGATCGTCCTGCCGACCTGGCCTATTGGCTGGGCGGCGAGCTGGATAAACGCGTCGTGCGCCACGGCGTCGACGTCACTGTATAAGGAGTCGCGTTGTGGATAAGGTTCTGACATTCAAACAAGGCAACACACCGCTGCTGATCAGCATGCCCCACGCCGGCCTGCGGCTGGCGCCTGCGGTGCAGGCCGGGTTGATCCCCGAAGCGCAAAGCCTGCCCGACACCGACTGGCACATCCCGACCCTGTACGACTTTGCCGAAGAGCTCGGCGCCAGCACCCTGGCGGCGGAGTATTCGCGGTTTGTCATCGACCTGAACCGACCGTCGGATAACAAGCCGCTCTACGCGGGTGCCACCACCGGCCTGTATCCCGAGACGCTGTTCGATGGCGTGCCGTTGTTCCGAGAAGGGCAGACACCGTCCGAAGCCGAGCGCGCGAGCTACCTGCAGAAGATCTGGGGGCCGTATCACCGCACACTGCAGGAGGAGCTTGCCCGCCTCAAAGCCGAGTTCGGCTACGCGTTGCTGTTCGACGCCCATTCGATCCGCTCGGTGATCCCGCACCTGTTCGACGGCAAATTGCCTGACTTCAACCTCGGCACCTTCAACGGCGCCGCGTGCGATCCAGCATTGGCCAGCCAGCTTGAAGCCATCTGCGCCCAGCACCCGCACTACACCCATGTGCTGAACGGGCGCTTCAAGGGCGGCCACATAACCCGGCACTACGGTAACCCGGCGCAGGATATTCATGCGGTGCAGTTGGAGTTGTGCCAGAGCACTTATATGGAAGAGTTCGAGCCGTTCCGGTACCGCCCCGACCTCGCGGAGCCGACGCAGGGGGTGTTGAAACAATTGCTGCAAGCTCTGCTGGCGTGGGGGCAAACGCATTATCGATAAAGGCTGACCCCGGTCTACGCGCTCAAGGACATGCTCATTGCACAATTCGGGTTTATGATGCCAGACGGCAGAATAATAGACGTCCCCCCTGGGATGAACCCGACACCCTACGGAGCGCGCAATGCAGACTTGGTACCCGCAGATCAAACCCTACGCCCGGCACGATCTGGCAGTCGATGATGTTCACACCCTGTACGTCGATGAAAGCGGCTCCCCCGAGGGCCTGCCTGTGGTTTTCATCCATGGCGGCCCCGGCTCCGGTTGTGATGCGCAGAGCCGTTGCTACTTCGATCCGAACCTGTACCGCATCGTCACCTTTGACCAACGCGGTTGCGGGCGCTCCACGCCCCGCGCCAGTCTGGAAAACAACACCACCTGGGACCTGGTCGCCGACCTTGAGCGCATCCGCGAGCACCTGGGCATCGACAAATGGGTGCTGTTCGGCGGCTCCTGGGGTTCGACATTGTCCCTGGCGTATGCGCAAACCCACCCCGAGCGCGTGCATGGCTTGATCGTGCGCGGCATCTTCCTGGCCCGCCCGCAGGACATCAAATGGTTCTACCAGGAGGGCGCGAGCCGCCTGTTCCCGGATTACTGGCAGGACTACCTGGCGCCGATTCCTGTGGAGGAGCGTCACGACATGATCACGGCCTACCACAAGCGCCTCACCGGCAACGACCAGATCGCCCAGATGCACGCGGCCAAGGCCTGGTCCGGTTGGGAAGGGCGCATGCTGGGCCTGTGCCCGAGCCCGCAGCACGTCGAGCGCTTCTCCGAGCCACAGCGTGCGCTGTCGATTGCCCGCATCGAGTGTCATTACTTCACCAATGACTCGTTCCTTGAACCCAACCAGCTGATTCGCGACATGCACAAGATCGCCCATCTGCCTGGGGTCATCATCCACGGCCGCTACGATATGATTTGCACGCTGGATAACGCCTGGGAGCTGCATCAGGCCTGGCCCAACAGTGAATTGCAGGTGATCCGCGAGGCCGGGCATGCTGCGTCCGAGCCTGGCATTACCGATGCGCTGGTACGCGCAACCGGCGAAATGGCACGACGCCTGCTTGATTTACCGCCTGAAGAAGCATGAAGGGCCTGTTGCAGCGGGTGCGAGGCGCCCGGGTCGAGGTGGCTGGCGAAGTAGTGGGGGCGATTGAACAGGGTTTGCTGGTGCTGGTGGCCGTGGAACCTACAGATACGCCCGAGAGCGCCGATAAACTGCTGCATAAGCTGCTTAACTATCGGGTGTTCAGCGACGATGAGGGCAAGATGAACCTGTCGTTGAAAGACATCGGCGGCGGTTTGCTGCTGGTGTCGCAGTTCACCCTGGCGGCGGACACCAAGAGCGGACTGCGACCAAGCTTCTCCACCGCGGCTGCGCCTGCTCTGGGAGCGGCGCTTTTTGAGCACTTGTTGTTACAAGCGCAACAATTGCATGGCAAGGTGGCATCAGGGCGTTTTGGCGCGGATATGCAGGTGCATTTGGTCAATGATGGCCCTGTGACCTTCCTCTTGCAGACCTGAATGTATGAAAAACGACGTTAATGCCTAAAAACGCAGGGTTTCGCTACAAATACTTCGTTGTCCCTGATGCGTTGTCTCGCGGGCTACTAGATAATCGCGCGCTACGGGGATCAGCGTTGTTTGGTCCATTTTTGACTTAGGTAGAGACTTGTCCGATAGCCAGTGGGGAATCATTTTGCCCCTGGGGAGTCGGAACAATGCTCGCCAACCTGGCATATAGATAGCTGGCCGTTGGTTTTTTGATCTGTTTTCGGCGAGGGTTGCTCGTGATTGTTAGTCCCTGTAATGCACCAAAATTGTCTGCCAAACGGTTACGAAACGCACTGGTGACGGGCTCTGCCCTGTTTTGCCTGTTCGGCGCGGGTCAACTGTGGGCATTCAGTCTGGACGATGTGTCGGCCAAGGCAAAAGAGCTGGCTGGGCAGAAGTACGAAGCTCCGCGCAGCAATCTGCCGAACGAATTCCGCGAAATGAAATTCGCTGACTACCAGAAGATTCGTTTCCGCAATGAAAAAGCCGAATGGGCCGATCAGAACACCCCGTTCAAGCTGTCCTTCTATCACCAGGGTATGCACTTCGATACACCGGTGAAGATCAATGAAGTCACCGCTGACAGCGTCCAGGAAATCAAGTACGACCCCAATCGCTTCGATTTCGGCGACGTAAAGTTTGATCCCAAAGCCACCGAACAGCTGGGTTATGCCGGCTTCCGTGTGCTGTTCCCGATCAACAAGGCTGACAAGCAAGACGAAATCATGACCATGCTCGGCGCCAGCTATTTCCGCGTCGTTGGCAAGGATCAGGTGTATGGCTTGTCGGCCCGTGGCATGGCAATCGACACCGCGCTGCCGTCCGGCGAAGAATTCCCGCGTTTCACCGAGTTCTGGATCGAGCGTCCGAAGCCTGGCGACAAGCACCTGGTGATTTTCGCCCTGCTCGATTCGCCACGTGCGACAGGCGCCTACCGCCTGATCCTGCGTCCGGGCACCGACACCGTGGTGGACGTCAAATCCCAGATGTACCTGCGCGACAAGGTCAGCAAGCTGGGCGTGGCCCCGTTGACCTCGATGTACCTGTTCGGCGCCAACCAGCCGTCCAAGGTCCTCAACTACCGTCGTGAACTGCATGATTCGAGCGGCCTGTCGATCCATGCCGGCAATGGCGAGTGGATCTGGCGCCCGTTGAACAACCCTAAACACCTGTCGGTCAGCAACTTCAGCGTCGAAAACCCACGTGGGTTCGGCCTGCTGCAACGTGGTCGCAACTTCAGCCACTATGAAGACCTGGACGACAACTACGACAAGCGCCCGAGCGCCTGGATCGAACCTGAAGGCGACTGGGGCAAGGGCAGCGTCGACCTGGTTGAGATTCCGACCGCTGACGAAACCAACGACAACATCGTTGCCTTCTGGAGCCCGGCCGAACTGCCGGAGGTCGGCAAGCCGCTGGACGTGTCCTACCGCCTGCACTGGACGCTGGACGATGCTGCCTTCCATTCGCCGGACAGCGCCTGGGTCAAGCAGACCCTGCGTTCCACGGGTGACGTCAAGCAATCGAACCTGATCCGTCAGCCGGACGGCACCGTGGCTTACCTGGTGGACTTCGAGGGCCCGGCCCTGAAGAAACTGCTGCCGGACGCCCCGGTGCGCAGCCAGGTAAGTGTTGGCGACAATCGCCGAGCTGGTTGAAAACAGCGTGCGCTACAACGAGCACACCAAAGGCTGGCGCCTGACCCTGCGCATGAAGATCAAGGATGCGAGCAAGCCGACTGAAATGCGTGCCGCGCTGGTGCAGGAGATTGCACAGGCCGAGCCTGAGCAGGTTTCGACCCATGTGCTCAAGGCTGACAAGGTCTTGGCCAAGCAACACGAGAAGCAGGCCAAGAAAGACGCCAAAGAGGCGAAGGACAAGGACGCCAAGCAGCCAGAAGCCGCACCGGCCCCTGTCACGCCGGAGCCGGCCAAGACCGAACAAGTCCTGACCGAAACCTGGAGCTACCAGTTGCCTGCCGATGAGTAATTCACAAGCCAAGCCAGAAACTCTGTCCGAGTACCTGGCACACCTCCCCATGACGGCTGAGCAGCGCGCCGAGCTGGCGGGCTGCAGCTCCTTCAGCGAGTTGCACGAACGCCTGTCGTCCGCCACCTTCGATGCACCTGTCGACGCTGCCCAAGCGTCGGTGGGCCGCAGGCTCACCCTGAGCACCGCCGAAGAACTGCAGGACGCCGAAATGCTGGCGCTCGACGCCAGCGGTCGCGTGTGCCTCAAGGCCACGCCGCCGATTCGTCGCACCAAGGTCGTGCCCGAGCCGTGGCGTACCAACATCCTGGTACGCGGCTGGCGCCGGATGACCGGGCGTACCAACCCGCCGAAGCCGCCGAAGGACGAGCGGGTACTGCCGGCTGCGCGCTGGCGTACCGTGGGCTCGATCCGCCGCTATATCCTGCTGGTGCTGATGCTGGGCCAGACCATCGTGGCCGGCTGGTACATGAAAGGCATCATGCCGTACCAGGGCTGGTCGCTGGTCGACTTCGACGAAATCCGCAACCAGACCCTGCTGCAAACCGCGACCCAAGTCCTGCCTTACGCCCTGCAGACCAGCATCCTGATCATGTTCGGGATTCTGTTCTGCTGGGTGTCGGCCGGTTTCTGGACTGCGCTCATGGGCTTCCTCGAACTGCTGACCGGTCATGATAAATACCGGATCTCCGGTAAAAGTGCCGGCGATGAGCCGATTCCGAAGGATGCGCGCACCGCGCTGGTGATGCCTATCTGTAACGAAGACGTACCCCGGGTATTTGCCGGTTTGCGCGCAACGTTCGAATCGGTGGCCGCCACCGGTGACCTGGATCGCTTCGACTTCTTCGTGCTCAGCGACAGTAATGAAGCCGATATCTGCATTGCCGAACAGCAAGCCTGGCTCGACGTGTGCCGCGAAGCCGGTGGTTTCGGCAGGATTTTCTATCGCCGCCGTCGCCGTCGCGTCAAACGCAAGAGCGGTAACCTCGACGACTTCTGCCGTCGCTGGGGGGGTGACTACAAGTACATGGTGGTGCTCGACGCCGACAGCGTGATGAGCGGCGAATGCCTGACCAGCCTGGTGCGCCTGATGGAAGCCACGCCGGATGCCGGGATTATCCAGACCGCGCCACGTGCGTCGGGCATGGATACCCTGTATGCGCGCATGCAGCAGTTCGCCACCCGCGTCTACGGCCCGCTGTTCACTGCCGGTCTGCACTTCTGGCAGTTGGGTGAATCCCACTATTGGGGCCACAACGCAATCATCCGCATGAAGCCGTTTATCGAGCACTGCGCCCTGGCGCCGTTGCCAGGCAAGGGCGCGTTTGCCGGTGCGATCCTCTCCCACGACTTCGTTGAAGCAGCGCTGATGCGCCGTGCCGGCTGGGGCGTGTGGATTGCCTACGACCTGCCGGGCAGCTACGAAGAACTGCCGCCGAACCTGCTCGACGAGCTCAAGCGTGACCGTCGCTGGTGCCACGGTAACCTGATGAACTTCCGCCTGTTCCTGGTCAAGGGCATGCACCCGGTGCACCGTGCGGTGTTCCTGACCGGCGTGATGTCCTACCTGTCGGCGCCGTTGTGGTTCTTCTTCCTGGTGTTGTCCACGGCGTTGCTGGCGGTGAACACCCTGATGGAGCCGCAGTACTTCATGGCGCCGCGCCAGTTGTACCCGCTGTGGCCACAATGGCACCCGGACAAGGCGGTGGCGCTGTTCTCCACCACCATCGTGCTGCTGTTCCTGCCTAAACTGCTCAGCATCATCCTGATCTGGGCCAAGGGCGCGAAAGAGTTCGGCGGCAAGTTCAAGGTGACCCTGTCGATGCTGCTGGAGATGCTGTTCTCCATGCTGCTGGCGCCGGTGCGCATGATCTTCCACACCCGTTTCGTACTGGCCGCGTTCCTCGGCTGGGCCGCGACCTGGAACTCGCCGCAGCGCGACGACGACTCCACTCCCTGGAGCGAAGCGGTCAAGCGCCACGGTCCGCAGACCCTGCTGGGCTTCTTGTGGGCCTTGCTGGTGGTGTGGCTGAACCCGAGCTTCCTGTGGTGGCTGATCCCGATCGTCGGTTCGCTGATGCTGTCGATTCCGGTGTCGGTGATTTCCAGTCGGGTCAAGTTGGGCCTCAAGTCCCGCGACGAGAGCCTGTTCCTGATTCCGGAGGAATACAATCCGCCGCAGGCGTTGCTGTCGACTGAGAAGTACACCCACGAAAACCGTTGGCATGCGCTCAATGACGGCTTCGTGCGTTCGGTGGTCGACCCGCAGCAGAACGCCCTGGCCTGCGCCCTGGCGACCTCGCGTCACCGCGAGGCAGAGCCGATCGAGTACCTGCGTGGGGAGCGTGTTCGCCACGCGTTGAAGGTCGGCCCGGCCGGCCTCAACAACAGCGAACGCCTGGCCTTGCTCAGCGATCCAGTGGCCCTGGCGCGCTTGCATGAGCAAGTGTGGAGCGAAGGCCACGCCGAGTGGCTGGATGCTTGGCGTGCTTCGATCAAGGCTGATCCGCACGCACCATTGCTGCCATTGCAACCGCAGTCGTCCCAGGCTCAACCGGCCTGATTCAGACACCCCCGAGGGCTCACCTCGGGGGTGTTGCAGACGCTGGTCCTACAGCGTTTCGCGCCCCTTCCTTTCTTCGCTAACTCCTTGTTATTTCGAAACAAAAGACCTTCTTTCGAGGCGTATTGCCGTGCCTGTGGCTGGGGTAGCATCGCCCCCCAAATC
Organism: Pseudomonas sp. W4I3; assembly: GCF_030816195.1. Classification (GTDB taxonomy): domain Bacteria; phylum Pseudomonadota; class Gammaproteobacteria; order Pseudomonadales; family Pseudomonadaceae; genus Aquipseudomonas. The sequence goes on from NZ_JAUSXS010000001.1 coordinate 1,093,539, forward strand.
TGACGCGCCACGGGGGCATACATGTTCAAGAGGTATTGTTCGGCACTGCTGATAGGTGCTGCCGCATTGATTCACACAGGCTTGTTAAATGCCGGGGCAATTGACGACGCCGTTCGCCGTGGCGTGCTGAAAGTCGGCACAACGCCGACTTACGTACCGTTTGAAATGACGGACAAACAGGGACGAATCGTCGGCTTCGAGATCGACTTGCTCCACGCGATGAGTCGCGCGCTGGGGGTTGAACTCGAGCTGGTCGCGGTGCCCTACCCAGAGTTGCTGTCAGGGTTGATGGCGAAAAAATTCGATCTGATCGGCAGCGGCATGACGGTCACCCAGGAGCGCAACCTCAAACTCAACTTCAGTGATTCTTTTATCGTGGTGGGCCAGACGGTCCTGCTGCACCCGCGCCTGGCCGGCACGGTAACCAGCATCGAAGACCTGGACGAGACGGGCTATCGGATCGCGGTCATTGAAGGCACTACCGGCGAGGCAGCCGCTCAGCGCTTCCTGGGAGCGGCTCGATTGAAGAGCTTCGCAACGCCAGAGGAGGGGGTGCGCGAGGTGGTGGAGGGCAAGGCCGACGCCTTCATCCATGACGCGCCCTACAATCTGATCGCAATGGCGCGACCCGAGAACAGCTCATTACTGACGCTGGAGCAGCCGTTTACCTTTGAACCCCTGGCGTTCGGCCTGAAAAAAGGCGATTACGACAGCCTCAACTGGATCAATCATTTCCTCAATCAAGTGGCGCAGGACGGCACCTACGATCAACTGCATGACAAGTGGTTCAAGGACACCGCCTGGATCGCAGAGATTGACTGATCGTCATAACTTCTTACACATCAACCCATTAGCACGTTCATGCGCTGACGTGTCTAGGCCTATGGTCAGCCGTGGCGCCGTAGGGCTTCTCTTACATACGCCGATAACATTTAGCCGTGAAGCCTTTGTGACGGGCAACGAGTGGGTTAGGATCGCACCCCGAAATGGCGCAGCCCTTTTGTGCGCCAACCTTATAAGAACCGTTCAGGGGACTTGATGATGAAAAAGTATCTGTCGATGCTGATGCTCGGCGTCACCGCGCTGGTGGCAGCCACTGCCGCCCAAGCCGGCGCCATCGATGATGCGGTCAAGCGCGGCACGTTGAAAGTCGGCATGGACCCGACTTACATGCCGTTCGAGATGACCGACAAGCGCGGCGAAATCATCGGCTTCGAAGTTGACATCCTCAAGGCCATGGCCAAATCCATGGGCGTCAAGCTGGAGCTGGTGTCCACCGGCTATGACGGGATCATCCCGGCCTTCCTGACCGGCAAGTTCGACATGATCGGCAGCGGCATGACCCTGACCCAGGAGCGTAACCTGCGCTTGAACTTCAGCGAACCGTTCATCGTGGTCGGCCAGACCCTGCTGATTCGCAAGGACCTGGAAGGCACCATCAAGTCCTACAAAGACCTCAACGACGAAAAATACCGCCTGACTTCCAAGCTGGGCACCACCGGCGAAATGGTCGCCAAAAAGCTGATCGCCAAAGCCAAGTACCACGGCTACGACAACGAGCAGGAAGGCGTGCTGGACGTGGTCAACGGCAAGGCTGACGCGTTTGTCTACGACGCACCGTATAACGTGGTGGCCGAGAAGAAAGTCGGCAATGGCAAGCTGGTGTTCCTCGACGAACCCTTCACCTTTGAACCCCTGGCGTTCGGCCTGAAGAAAGGCGATTACGACAGCGTCAACTTCATCAACAACTTCCTGCACCAGATCAAGAACGACGGCACCTACGATCGCATCCATGACAAGTGGTTCAAGAGCTCCGAGTGGCTCAAGGACATGGAATAAGGCTTAAGACCGAGTTGCCTGTATCGGGGACAAGCCCCCTCCCGCATTTGGAATGCGTTTCCCTGTGGGAGGGGGCTTGCCCCCGATGGCGGCCTATCAGGCAACACCTATGCGGACAGTGAAATGAAACAGAAAAAAGCCCAATGGCCCTGGCACCTGTTGACGGTAGTCGTGCTGGTCGGCCTGGCTGGCGCCCTGTACTACGCCACCTCGCTGATGTCCTACGAATGGCGCTGGAACCGCGTGCCGCAGTACTTCGCCTATCAGGCCGAGGAAGCGCAGCGTGCGGCGGATATATCCACGGTCATTGAACTGATTCGCAAGGGGGATGTAGCCGAAGTCACCCTGCGCAGTGACGCCGGCACCGAACAAAAGGTGACGGTCGCCGACAACAGCCTGCAAGTGGCGCGTGGCGACGACGTGGCTGAAGGTGACGTCATCGGCGTCAACCGCCATTGGGCACTGGGCCCGCTGATGTGGGGCTTGTGGACCACGCTGTGGTTGTCAGTGGTGTCCGGCATCCTGGGCTTGGCGATTGGTCTGGCTACCGGTTTGTGCCGACTGTCGAGCAACCCGACCTTGCGCGACCTGTCGACGATCTACGTCGAACTGGTGCGCGGTACGCCGCTGCTGGTGCAAATCTTCATTTTCTATTTCTTCATCGGCACGGTGCTCAACCTGTCCCGGGAGTTTGCCGGGATCGCGGCCCTGTCGCTGTTCACCGGTGCCTACGTCGCTGAAATCGTGCGTGCCGGTGTGCAGTCGATCACTCGTGGCCAGAACGAGGCGGCGCGCTCCCTGGGCTTGAGTGCCAGCCAGTCGATGCGGCATGTGGTGCTGCCACAGGCCTTCAAACGCGTGCTGCCGCCGTTGGCCGGGCAATTTATCAGCCTGGTGAAAGACACCTCGCTGGTTTCGGTGATCGCGATTACCGAGCTGCTCAAGAGCGGACGCGAAGTCATCACCACCTCGTTTTCGCCTTTCGAAATCCTGTTCTGTGTGGCAGGCCTGTACCTGCTGATCAACCTGCCGCTGTCGAAAATGGCCAGCCGGCTTGAGCGGAGGCTCGCGCAAAGTGATTGAAGTTCGCGATCTGGTAAAAGTCTTCGACACCCGTGGCCATATCGTGCGTGCGGTGGACCATGTGACCACCCAGGTGGCCAAGGGTGAAGTGCTGGTGGTGATCGGTCCGTCCGGCTCTGGCAAGTCCACCTTTCTGCGCTGCCTCAATGGACTGGAGGCGTTCGATTCGGGCACGGTGAGCATCGAAGGTTTGCAGCTGGCCGACCCGAAGACCGACGTGAACGCCTATCGCCGTGAAGTCGGCATGGTGTTCCAGCATTTCAACCTGTTCCCGCACATGACCGTGCTGGAAAACCTGTGCCTGGCGCAAAAGGTCGTGCGCAAGCGCGGCAAGCAAGAGCGCGAAGCCAAGGCCCTGGCGCTGTTGGAAAAGGTGGGTATTGCACAGAAAGCCAACGAATTTCCGTCGCGCCTCTCCGGTGGCCAGCAGCAGCGGGTAGCGATTGCCCGTGCCCTGGCGATGGAGCCCAAGGTGATGCTGTTTGACGAGCCCACCTCGGCCCTCGACCCGGAAATGGTCGGCGAAGTGCTCGACGTGATGAAGACCCTGGCGCTGGAGGGCATGACGATGGTCTGCGTCACCCACGAAATGGGCTTTGCTCGCGAGGTGGCAGACCGGGTGTTGTTCTTCGATCACGGCAAATTGCTGGAGGACGCCGCGCCGGCCGCGTTCTTCGACGCGCCGAAAGACCCGCGAGCCCAGGCCTTCCTGCGCCAGGTTTTATAGGTTCACGAAGCGGACTCAACTGTGGGAGGGGGCTTGCTCCCGATAGCGGAGTGTCAGTCACCAGACATTTGACTGACACTCCGCTATCGGGAGCAAGCCCCCTCCCACATAGGATAGTGGTGTTTCAAAGCTTGAATTTATCGATCAGCGTCTGCAGATCCAGGCTCAACCTCGTCAACTGAACGCTCGCCGCTGCCGTTTCCTCACTGGCGGCGGCAGTCTGTTCCGACACATCCCGTACCTTCAAGACACTGCGGTTGATTTCCTCGGCCACCGCGCTTTGCTGTTCGGCGGCGGCGGCAATCTGCGGGTTCATTTCCTGGATGACCGATACCGTGCGGGTGATGGCGGCGAGGGCCTCGCCAGCGTCACGGGTCAGGGCAACGCTGTTGTCGGTCAGGTTGCGACTGCTGTCCATGATGTCCGCGACCTGCTGGGTGCCGTTATTCAGGCCCAGGATCAACCCTTCAATCTCCTCAGCCGATTCCTGCGTGCGCTGGGCCAGACTGCGTACTTCATCGGCGACCACGGCGAACCCCCGGCCAGCAGTACCCGCGCGCGCCGCTTCGATGGCGGCATTCAGGGCCAGCAGGTTGGTCTGTTGTGACACGGACTTGATCACGTCGAGCACACTGGCGATCTTTTCGCTCTCCTTTTGCAGAGCCAGCATCGCGCGGCCGGATAAGGCCATTTCACTGGCCAGGTTGCCGATCTGCTCAACCGCCTGGGTGACTACCTGCTCGCCGGCGCCGGCCTGCTGGTCTGCTTCGTTCGCGGCCACGGACGCGCGTTCGGCATGGCGCGCCACTTCCTGGGCGGTGGCGAGCATTTCATTCATCGCCGTGGCCACTTGGTCGGTCTCATGTTTTTGCTCATTCAGCCCGTTGCGGGTCTGTTCGGTCACGGTGGATAACTGCGTCGCCGCACCGGCAATCTGCCTAGCGCTGTCACCGATGCTGCCGATCAGGCTGCGCAGGCTGTGGGTCATTTGGCCGATGCTGTGTTGCAGTTGGCCCAGTTCGTCGCGGCGCTCCACCTGGATATCGTGACTCAGGTCGCCCTTGGCGATACGGTTGGCGGATGCCAGGACCTGGCGTAACGGTAAGACGATCTGCCGAGCAATCCACCAGGCGGCCAGTGTGCCGAGCAGCAACGCCGCAGCGGTGACGCTTGTGAGCAGGGTATGGGTTTGTTCCACTTCCCGGTCGCGTTTAAAGGCCTGGGCCTGGCTTAACAGGTCGTTTTGTTCCAGCACTTGATCGAGTTGTTGTTCGAGTCGGTTCTGCACGGCCTCGGTATTAAGCTGGGCCTCCTTGAGCGTTATCAATTGCGCACGGTAGGCGGCCAATTGGGTTTTGAGCAAAGCCGCATCCACCGGGAGGGTCGTGACGGCCTCCTGCGCCGCCTCCAGTGCATCGAGCGCCGTGCTGACCGTTTGGGCATAGGCTTGCAATGAGTCGGCCGCCCACGCCGGGTTCTGAGTGCCATCATCGGCAAGTGTTATCGCCTGGCGCAGGTCTTCAATGGCATCAAGGGCTTTCTGGTTTTCCTGGTCGGGTAGATCACTGGCGAATTGGGCCAGGGTGTCGCCGGTCTGAAGGGCCATTTGTTTGAGCGGGCTACGGGCGTTTTCACGAAGTTCGACCAGGGACGGTAGCTCATTGAGCGCGGCTTTTAATCCAGCTATCAGGCGCGTTGTTTCCTGAAGGCGCTGCTGGTCGGAGGGGGCTCTCATGTGGGTTGAGAGGTCAGCGATATACAGTTCGATTTTTCCGATGCGCGCGTTGATTTCGCCCAGGCTTGCAGTGTCCGCCAATATTCGATACACGATTCGATCGGCACGCATGGCTTCGGCATCAACAGCCCACTGCCCCAATGTTGTCAGCTTGGAAGAGCGTTCAAGCACGGCATTCAGAGCTTGCCAGCTTGTCACGGCGATGGTGAGACTGAGGAACAGCACCAGGCCAAAACCCAGGGCGAGTTTGAGGCGTACGCTGATGTTGTCCAGCAAGCGAGTCAGCCAAGTAAACATGGTGGACCTCCAAATCTGAAAAGCGCTTAGCAACAGAGCAAACGCTAATCCGATTCGAGGTGAGGGCGGGCTGATAACTGCGTAGGAAATTTCACAAGTTGCGGCAGCCTTGATCGGCTGCCGCGCAGGTCCGGTCAGATGCGGAAGCGCCCGACCAGGGTTTGCAGGTAAATGCCCAGGCGTGCCAGCTCTGCGCTGGACGCCGCCGTTTCTTCGCTGGCTGAAGAGGTTTGTTCGGAAACATCGCGCACATTTAACACGCTGCGGTTGATCTCTTCGGCCACCGCGCTTTGCTGCTCGGCGGCGGTGGCGATCTGCGAGTTCATCGCCTGGATGGTCGAAACGGTGCGTGTGATGTTCTCCAAGGCGCTGCCGGCACGGCGGGTCAGTTCGACACTGCTGTCGGTCAGGCCGCGGCTGTTGTCCATGATGGTCGCCACCTGCTGGGTGCCGGTTTGCAGGCCGACGATCAGCTCTTCGATCTCTTCGGTGGACTTCTGTGTGCGCTGGGCCAGGCTGCGCACTTCGTCGGCCACCACGGCGAAGCCACGCCCGGCTTCACCGGCACGTGCTGCTTCAATCGCCGCGTTCAGCGCCAGCAGGTTGGTTTGCTGGGCCACGGATTTGATCACGTCGAGCACGCTGCCGATCTTGTCGCTCTCGCGCTTCAGGTCGCCCATGGCGATGGTCGAGTTGCCGACTTCAGTGGCCAGGCGCTCGATCTGGGCGATGGCTTCACCGACCACCTTGTCGCCTTCACGGGCCTGCAGGTCAGCGGCTACGGCGGCTTCCGAGGCTTCTTCGGCATTGCGCGCAACTTCCTGCACGGTGGCCGCCATCTCGTTCATGGCAGTGGCCACCTGGTCGGTTTCGATCTTCTGGCTGTTGACCCCGGCACTGGTCTGTTCGGTCACCGCCGACAACTGCTCGGCGGCGCTGGCGATTTGGGTGACACCGTCACTGATACCGCCGATCAACTCGCGCAGGCCCACGGTCATGCTTTGCATGGCGCGTTGCAGTTGGCCCAGTTCGTCCTGACGAGAGGATTCCAGGTTGTGGCTCAGGTCGCCTGAAGCCACGCGTTCGGCAACCTTGAGGGTTTGATTCAACGGAGTGACGATCTGGCGGGTGATTGCCCAGGCGGCGAAGATGCCAAAGGCGAGCGCCAACACGGTCGCCAGCAGTAACAGGTATTTGGCCTGAGCGGCATCGGCATCCCGCACGGCGGTCTGGGAGGTGGTGAGCTTATCGCTGCGGTCCAGCAGGATATCGCCCTGGGCCATCATGATTTTCAAGGCTGCAGCACTGGCTACCTGCGAATCGCGGTACTGGCTGACGGCGGAGCGGTAGGCCTGCAGCGAAACGCCGGCCTCTTGCAGGTTGGCGAGGAATTGCGCAGGCAGTTGCCCTTCGAGTTCGCTGGCTTTCTTCAGCGCATTGTCGATGGCGTCGAGCGCGGGCTGCTCGGCTTCGACCTTGCCACTGTAGGTGTAGCCGCGCACCTGGAAGCGCGCTTGCTGGATCAGCTTGCTCAGGTCGACCACGCTGTTGAACTGGCTGACGCTGTCGCCTTGCAACAGGGCCTTCTCGATCTCGTTGATTTTCAGGACGGCATTGTCAGCGGTATCGCCAAGCTTGCTGCGTGCGCCCTCACGCTTGAGGCCGGCCTGGACCATAGTGCCGAACGCCTTTTTATACTGGTTCAGGGCGTCCTGTTGTTGTTCCACCAGCGCCTTGTCGCCAGGCTGCTCGATCAGCTCGGCGGCGGTTTTCAGGCCGTTGTCCAACTGCGTGATCAAGCCATTGACCACATCGGTGCCTTGTTCGCCGCGACGCATTTCGAAGTCCAGGCGCGCCAGGCGCAGGTCCTTGGTCAACCCGTTGAGGCTGGAGATAAAGCCCAGCTTGTCGCCTCGCCCGATCACATCGCTCAGGCCGGTCCAGCCGGTGAACGTGATCAACAGCGTCAGGATCAACACCAAGCCAAAGCCTACGCTCAGCTTGCGGTTGACGCTCACATTCCCCAATTTTTCGGCCGACCAACGATACATGCTGCAAACTCCCCTGGAACAAGGCTTGGACTTATTCACAGGCTATCGGCATGAGTATCGGATTCTGTAGCCTCACCGCCCCAATGTGGGAGGGGCGAGCCCTAATGCCAGTCAGTTAAGGCTTTTTGTAGGAGCGAGCTTGCTCGCGAAAAACTCAAAGCCACCGCGTTTATCCAGAATGAACGCGTTGCCTGGACGTTTTTCGCGAGCAAGCTCGCTCCTACAGTGAGCCCCTGCCACATTGGGTATCGGGTTAGAACAGCCGTGCGAGCAGGGCAGTCACGGCGGTTTCAACCCGCAGGATGCGCGCGCCGAGCTGCACCGGCTGCAAGCCGGCCTTGGTCAGCAACTCGACTTCATAGGGAATCCAGCCACCTTCCGGCCCAATCGCCAGGGTCACCGGTTCATCCAGCCCGCGGGGGCAGGGCGGGTAGTCGCCGGGGTGGCCGATCAGGCCAAGCGTGCCCGCCGTCATGGCCGGCAGGCGATCCTCAACGAACGGCTTGAAGCGTTTCTCGATAATGATCTCGGGCAGTACCGTATCCCGCGCCTGTTCCAGGCCCAGGATCAGTTGCTCGCGGACCGCTTCCGGCTCGAGAAACGGTGTTTGCCAGAAGCTTTTTTCCACCCGATAACTGTTGACCAGCACCACCTTTGGCACACCCATGGCCGCGACGGTTTGCAGTACTCGGCGCAGCATTTTCGGGCGTGGCAACGCCAGCAGCAGGGTCAGCGGCAGTTTGCTCGGTGGCGGTTGGTCGAAGCTGACCTGCAGCTCGGCCTCGCTGGCGTGCAGGCGCAGCAACTGCGCATTGCCCATCAACCCACCCATACGCCCGACGCGCAGGTTGTCACCCACCTCGGCGCGATGCACTTGCTGCATATGCACCAGGCGCCGATCACGCAGGACCACCCGGTCGGGCGCAATGAAATCGGCCTCTTCGAGCAGCAGCAGGTTCACGACTGGGCCGCTGGCGGCTGATCGTCGTCGGCGGACGTGTCCTGCGGGTGTTCACCACGCTTGCTGATCAGGCCACTGAACAGGATGCCAACCTCGAACAGCATCCACATCGGCACGGCCAGCAGGGTCTGGGAGAAGATGTCCGGCGGGGTGAGGATCATGCCGACCACGAAGCAACCGATGATCACGTACGGGCGGATCTTCTTCAGGTACTTCACGTCGACCACGCCGATCCACACCAGCAATACCACCGCCACCGGGATTTCGAAGGCCACGCCAAAGGCGAAGAACAGCGTCATCACGAAGTCGAGGTAGCTGGTGATGTCGGTCATCATTTCCACACCGGCCGGGGTGGCGGCGGCGAAGAATTTGAAGATCAGTGGAAACACCAGGAAGTAGGCGAAGGCCATGCCGGTGTAGAACAGCAGGATGCTCGACACCAGCAACGGCACGGCGATGCGCTTTTCATGCTTGTACAGCCCAGGCGCGATGAAGCCCCAGATCTGATGCAGGATCACCGGGATGGCCAGGAACAGCGAGACCATCATGGTCAACTTCAACGGTGTCAGGAAGGGCGACGACACGTCGGTGGCGATCATCGTTGCGCCCGCCGGCAGGTACTGGCGCAGCGGCGTCGAGACGAAGGTGTAGATCTGCTGGGTGAAGGCAAACAGCCCGGCAAAGATGATGAAGATCGCCGCTACGCAACGCAGCAGGCGGGTACGCAGCTCGGTGAGGTGCGAGACCAGCGGCATGTGCTGGTCGTTTTCCGGTTTATCAGCGCTCATGGGGCTCGCGGCGGCAATGTAGGGTCATGGGGCGCGGGCGACGCAACGGGCGTCGGCGCAGGCTCTGTCGGGGTGGGCGCAGCGGGGGCGACGGCGGCTGGCGCGATGCTGTTTTCGACCACAGGCTCCGCCGGTTTGGCGGGCTCCTGCACCGGCGACAGAATCTTGCGCGTTTCCTGCTCCAACGACAGGATATGTTCGTTGTGCAACTGACGACGGATCTCGTCGGCGCCGATTTCCCGTTCAACTTCCTGTTTGATCGCGTTGAAGCTGCGTTTCAGGCGCCCGATCCATAGGCCGGCCGTGCGTGCGGCACCGGGCAGGCGCTCCGGCCCTAGTACCAGCAGGGCCACGAGGCCGACAAGCAGCAGTTCAGAGAAGCTGATACCAAACATTAGTCAGTGCTCACGAGTCTTTGCGGGTCGGCTCTTGGACTTTTTCAGCCTGCACGTCGAAGGTGCGACGCTCGGTGATCGGCTGGGTGGCCTGAGGGTGCACAGGCTGGGCCGGCGGGACCGGGTTCACAACCGGGTCTGCAGGTTTTTCGTCATCGTTCATGGCCTTGCGAAAGCCCTTGATCGACTCGCCAACGTCAGTGCCCAGGTTTTTCAGTTTTTTGGTGCCGAACACCAATACCACGACCACCAGAATGACGATCCAGTGTTTCCAGTCAAAAATGCCCATGCTGTATATCCTCAGTCAAAGTTGTTCAGGCGGACGGGCGCGAGGCCTTCTCGGCGTGCCCGGACAGGCCGAAGCGACGGTCCAGCTCATCCAGCACGGCCTGTGGGTGCTGCCCCAGCTGGGCGAGCATCACCAGGCTATGGAACCACAAGTCGGCGGTCTCATAGATGACATCGCTGCAATCACCGCTGATCTGCGCATCCTTGGCGGCAATGATCGTCTCGACGGATTCTTCGCCGAGCTTTTCCAGAATCTTGTTCAGGCCCTTGTGATACAGGCTGGCGACGTAAGAGCTGTCGGCGTCCGCGCCTTTGCGCTCTTCCAGCACCTGGGCCACACGGTTGAGGGTATCGCTCATGTTCAATGTCCTGCCGAATAGATGGCGTGCGGGTCTTTGAGCACCGGTTCCACCACCTTCCATTCGCCGTTCTCGAACACGCGATAGAAGCAACTGTGACGGCCGGTGTGGCAGGCAATGCCGCCGATCTGTTCGACCTTGAGGATCACCACGTCGGCATCGCAGTCCAGGCGCAACTCATGCAGTGTTTGCACATGCCCGGATTCTTCGCCCTTGCGCCACAGTTTGCCACGCGAACGTGACCAATAGATGGCGCGCTGCTCAGCGGCGGTAAGGCTCAGGGCCTCGCGGTTCATCCAGGCCATCATCAGCACGCGCCCGGTCTTGTAGTCCTGGGCAATGGCCGGCACCAGGCCGTCACTGTCCCACTTGATCTCGTCCAGCCAGTCTTTCATGTTCGGCTCCGGCAATTTGCGACAGTGTAACCGGATGGGTTATCGACGCACGATCAGATAAACGCCCACGGCGACCATGATACCGGCCGGCCAGTGGCCCAGTTGGTTCAACGGTCCGCCAATCGCCAGCATCACCCCACCCATCAGATGCGCGGCACCGAGCAGGCGCAGGAACCAATCGTCCTTGCGCTTGCGCCATGGCGGCTCAGGATCCTTGGCGTGAGGCTGGGACATGCGCTCCAGCAGGTCGCGGGTCATATTGGCCAGGTGCGGCAGCTGTTCCATCTGGCTGTGCAGGTTGCCTAGCACGGTTTTCGGGCTCATCCGCTCACGCATCCAGCGCTCCAGGAACGGCTGCGCGGTGTTCCACAGGTCGAGGTCCGGGTACAGCTGGCGGCCCAGCCCTTCGATGTTGAGCAAGGTTTTTTGCAGCAGCACCAGCTGCGGCTGCACTTCCATATTGAAGCGGCGCGCGGTCTGGAACAGACGCATCAGCACCTGACCGAAGGAAATATCTTTTAACGGTTTTTCAAAGATCGGCTCGCACACGGTGCGGATCGCCGCTTCGAATTCATTGAGCTTGGTTTCTGCCGGCACCCAGCCCGAGTCGATGTGCAACTGCGCCACGCGGCGGTAGTCACGCTTGAAAAAGGCGAACAGGTTGCGTGCCAGGTAGTCCTGGTCCTCTGGCGTGAGGCTGCCGACGATGCCACAGTCGATCGCAATGTACTGCGGGCTCCACGGGTTGACGGTGCTGACGAAGATGTTGCCCGGGTGCATGTCGGCGTGGAAGAAACTGTCGCGAAACACCTGGGTGAAGAAGATTTCCACGCCGCGTTCGGCCAGCATCTTCATGTCGGTACGCTGGTCGGCGAGGGTCGCAAGGTCGGTGACTTGCACGCCGTAGATGCGCTCCATCACCAGCACTTTGGGGCGGCACCAGTCCCAATACACTTGCGGCACGTACAGCAATTGCGAGCCTTCGAAGTTGCGGCGCAACTGGCTGGCATTGGCGGCTTCGCGCAGCAGGTCGAGTTCGTCGTAGATGGTTTTTTCGTAGTCGGCCACCACATCCACCGGATGCAGCAGGCGCGCATCGGCGGAGAAACGCTCGGCGGCGCGGGCGAGAATGAACAGCCACGCCAAGTCCTGGCCGATGATCGGCTTAAGGCCCGGCCGGATGACTTTCACCACCACTTCTTCGCCGCTCTTGAGCTGCGCGGCATGCACCTGCGCGACCGAGGCCGAAGCCAGCGGCTCGACATCGAAGCGGCTGAACACCTCGCTGATCTTCTTGCCCAGCTGTTCCTCGATCAGCTTCATCGACAGCTGCGAATCGAACGGCGGTACGCGGTCTTGCAGCAGCATCAGCTCATCGGCGATGTCTTCGGGCAGCAGGTCGCGGCGCGTCGACAGGATCTGCCCGAACTTGATAAAGATCGGTCCCAGGTCCTGCAAGGCCAGGCGCAGGCAGGCGCCGCGGCTCAGCGCAAGCTTCTTGCGCGGCAACCAGCGCCACGGCAGCACGTAGCGCACCGCCAGCAGGAACCATGGCAGGGGCAGGGCGAACAGCAGGTCATCGAGGCGGTAGCGGATTACGACGCGCTGGATACGAAACAAACGGCGGACGGCGAGCAGCTTCATGCGTTATCGCTTGGCTCAAGGGAACGGCTCAGGCGCTCGAAGCGGGCCTCGAGACGTTCCAGGTCGATTTTGGCCTTGTCGAGCTCACGAAAGCGCGCTTGCGCTTCGCGTTGCCCGACCAGGGTGCGCGATTCTTCGCTCAGGTATTCGGCGAGGTTCTGGTTGAGGCTGGCGAACCCTTGCTGGTACCAGCGCGAGCGGCTGCGCAGGTGGCCGCCGATCAACTGAGTGGCGACGGGGCCGATCCAGCGTGACAGTTCGTATTCCCAGTCCAGTTCCAGGTCCTGCAGCACGGCGGCCAGGTCCATCAGCACCGCGCTGTCGCCTTCCAGCGCCACTTCGGGGCTGTGCAGGATAGCGGTCTTGTTGCGGCTCAGCGCCAGGTGCAACAGGCTGGACGCTGGCGCACGCAGGGTGCAGTCGGCCTCGGCGGCCCATTGCGTGGCGAGCAGCAGGCCTTCATCGCTGGGCAGGATAAACAGCTGCAAGGCAGGGCTGCGGCAATCGACGGCGATGACTTTGCCGCTCAGGTGCGCAAGCCGCGCCAGGGCGGTGCTGTCCAGGCGCAGAACACGGTTGAGGCCGTGTTCGACGCTTGCGAGAAGGCCGGCGAGCAGCATCAGGGTTTGATGCCGCGGTGCAGGGCCACGATGCCAGAAGTCATGTTGTGGTAAGTCACGCGGTCGAAACCGGCTTCCACCATCATCGACTTCAGGGTTTCCTGGTCGGGGTGCATGCGGATCGATTCGGCCAGGTAGCGGTAGCTCTCGGCGTCATTGGTGATCAGCTTGCCCATCAACGGCATGAAGGCGAACGAGTAGGTGTCGTACACCTTGGACATCAGCGCGTTGGTCGGCTTGGAAAATTTCCAGCACCAGCAGGCGGCCACCCGGCTTGAGCACGCGCAGCATCGAGCGGATGGCGTCTTCCTTGTGGGTGACGTTGCGCAGGCCGAAGGCGATGGTCACGCAATCGAAGTGGTTGTCCGGGAACGGCAGCTTTTCAGCGTCGGCCTGGACGAATTCGATATTGCCGGCCACGCCCTTGTCGAGCAGGCGATCACGACCCACCTTGAGCATCGAGCCGTTGATGTCGGCCAATACCACCTGGCCGGTCGGGCCCACCAGCTTGGAAAACTTGGCCGCCAGATCGCCCGTGCCGCCGGCGATGTCCAGCACGCGATTGCCGGTGCGTACGCCCGACAGTTCGATGGTGAAACGCTTCCACAGGCGGTGCATGCCGCCGGAAAGCACATCGTTCATCAAGTCGTACTTGGCGGCTACGGAGTGGAACACCTCAGCGACTTTTTCCGCTTTCTGGCTTTCCGGGACGTTCTTGAAGCCGAAGTGAGTGGTGGGTTCGGCATCGCTGCCTTTGCGCTGATCAGTCATATCGCTGTCACCAAAAGAGAATGCGGGACATGATAATCCCCAAGGCCTGCTTTGTCTTGGCAAGGCTGAAGGTAAGATAGGTGCTTATCGAGACCTTTTGCCGCATGGAAGGTTTCCAGGCCTTTATAAAGAGGAGTCATTGCAATGGCCCGTATAACCGTTGAGCGCGAACATTCCCTGGGTAAAGAACGCGCACGGGCGAAGGCCGAGACGCTGGCGCTGAAACTCAAGGACAAATATGGCGTGGAGTCGTCATGGGCCGGCGATACCTTGAAGCTCAAGCGATCGGGCGTCAAAGGCACTGTTCTGGTCGAGGATGACTTATTGCGTATCGACGTGGAACTGGGCCTGTTGATGTCAGCCATGAGCGGTACCCTCAAATCCGAAATCGAAAAGGCGCTGGACAAGGCGCTGGCCTGATTCGAAGGCACTTAGGGTGCCGATTCTAATTTTTCTCCCTACTTTGTGCCCAAGCCCCCCACTCCGGAGGGCGGTTCCTCCACCCTTTCTGCGTGAGGTGCACCATGGCCAAAGTTATTCTGAAGAAAAAAATCGACGCGCAAACCACTGCTCTGAGCGAAGTTAAAAGCTATGCCCGCAAGATCTGGCTGGCGGGTCTTGGTGCCTACGCCAAGGTCGGCAACGAGGGTGGCGAATACTTCAAAGAGCTGGTTAAGAGCGGACAAGATGTTGAAAGTAAAAGCAAAAAAGTTGTCGTTGAACAACTTGATGCCGCCAACAGTCAGATTGACCAAGTAAAGCGTAACGTCTCCGGCGTCAGTCGCGTGGTTGAAGTTCAACTGGATAAAGTTGAAAAAGCTTTTGACACACGTGTTGCAAGTGCCTTGAATCGAATCGGCATTGCGTCTAAACATGACGTGGAGACACTCTCTGCTAAGCTCGAAGAGCTGACGGCATTGCTCGAACGTGTCGCGCGTAAACCCTAAGGAGACATCGGGATGGCTGTTAAAAAAACTACTCAGAAAGAAGGCAGCTCGTGGGTCGGGGAAGTTGAAAAATACTCCCGAAAGATCTGGCTTGCTGGTTTAGGCGTGTACTCGAAGGTTAGCAGTGACGGCGGCAAATACTTCGAGACTCTGGTCAAGGACGGCGAGAAAGCCGAGAAACTGACCAAGAGCACCGTTGGTAAAAAAGTTGATGCCGCCAAGGCGAGCGCAGGTTCGGCCAAGTCGAGCATTTCCGACACGTGGAACAAGTTGGAAGAAACATTCGACAAGCGCCTCAACAGTGCTATCTCGCGACTGGGCGTGCCGAGCAAGGCTGAACTGAAAACCCTGCACAGCAAGGTCGACACCCTGACCAAGCAAATCGAAAAACTGACCGGCGCCAAAGTGGCTCCCGCGAAGGTTGCGGTGGCTAAGCCTGCTGCAAAAGCAGCAGCCAAGCCGGCCGCTAAAACGGCTGCAGCCAAACCCGTTGCTAAAGCGGCTGCCAAGCCCTTGGTTAAAGCTGCGGCCAAACCTGCGGTCAAGGCTCCCGCCAAAGCCGCTGCTAAACCTGCTGCCAAGCCTGCGGCGAAAACCGCAGCTGCCAAGCCAGCCGCCAAGCCAGCCGCAAAACCCGTAGCCGCCAAAGCTGCCGCTAAACCCGCAGTTAAGGCCGCCGCTAAACCTACTGCTAAGCCTGCAGCTGCTAAACCCGCAGCCAAACCTGCCGCCGCCAAACCTGCGGCAAAACCCGCAGCGAAGAAGCCAGCAGTCGCGAAAAAACCAGCGGCAGCCAAGCCTGCTGCTGCGGCGACCACCGCTTCCACAGCCAACTCAGTGTCCGCACCGACCCCTGCCGCTGTGACCCCGACTGCCACGTCGACGCCGCCGACGCCATCCAGTCAGTCCTGAGTTTTTCCAGGACACAAAAAATGCCCGGCCTGCGAAGGTCGGGCATTTTTTATGGCGCAGCAGCCATAGATCGCTCCCCTGTTCAATTGGCGTCATCCAGGTATTTCAGCGCAAATCGCTCGGCCGCCTGCCGTGCCGGCGCGAGCAAGTGCGGCGCTACCAGCATCATTACCTGGTAAATCACTATCTGCACTTCACCCTTGCGGTCGAGAATCCGCTGGTAGTCCAGGGAAAACAGCAGGGTCATGGTGATCTGTTCCACCAGTTGGCCGAGCGCCTGTGTATCGCTGACCAATTGCCCCGCCGCCTTCAACCGCGCCAGCAACGAGGCCAGTGTCCGTTTGAGCGCGGTGAGCAGGTTGCGAATACCCTTGGCCAACTTCGGCAGGCGCCCGGCCAGGTTCGACAGGTCCTGGAACAGAAACCGGTAATGAGCCATGCGCTCGACGATCAGGTGCAGGAACAGCCAGTAGTCCTCGGCCTCCAGCTGTGCGTCGGGGGGCGGATCGAGCAAGGGCGCCAGTTCAGCCTGAAAGCGCTCGAACAACCCGAGCACCAGAGGCTCCTTGCCGTGGAAGTGGTAATAGAGATTGCCGGGGCTGATCCCCATTTCATTGGCCACTTCCATGGTCGACACGTTCGGTTCGCCCTTGTGATTGAACAACTGCAGGGCACATTCAAGGATACGCTCGCGGGTCTTCATCCAGCCTTCTTAGTGTGTTCGTTGAGCTCAGCGCACGCGCACGTAGGTGCCTGGCGCCGCTTCCATCGGTGGGTAGTTCTGGTTGCCCAGGGCGGTGAGGGTTTCGCGTTGCACGCCCGAACGTTGCTGAACCCACGTCAGCCACTGCGGCCACCAGCTGCCTTCGACGTGGCTGGCGTCGTAGTACCAGGCGCGCGGGTCGCTGCTCAGCTTGGGGTTCTCGACGTAATTGGCCTTGGGGTTGCCAGGCGGATTGAGGATGCTCTGGATATGCCCGCTGCTGGACAGCACGAAACGCCGCTCACCGCCCAGCAGTTGGGTGGAGCGATACACGGCGTCCCATGGCGTGATGTGATCATTGATGCCGGCCACGCTGAAGCTGTCGACCGTGACCTTCTGCAAGTCGATGGGGGTGCCGCACACCTCAAGCCCACCCGGATGACTGAGCGGGTTGTGCTTGAAAAAATCCAGCAGGTCGCCATGCAATGCGGCGGGCAGGCGCGTGTTGTCGTTGTTCCAGTACAGGATGTCGAAGGCCGGTGGTTCCTTGCCCAGCAGGTAGTTGTTGACCCAGTAATTCCAGATCAGGTCATTGGGGCGCATCCAGGCGAACACCTTGGCCATGTCGCGACCGTCCAGCACACCTTGCTGGTACGAGCGGCGTTTGGCGGCTTCAAGGGTTTGTTCATCGGCGAACAGCATGGCCGGGCTGTCGATCTGGCTGTCGAGCAAGCTCACCAGGTAACTGGCGCTGGCGATGCGCCGTAGCTGGCGCTTGGCTTGCAGATGGCCTTGCAGGGCAGCAATGGTCAGCCCTCCTGCGCACGCGCCCATCAGGTTGACCTCCCGCGCGCCAGTGATCGACCGGCAGACGTTCAGCGCTTCCTCCAGCGCGGCAACGTAGGTGGACAGGCCCCATTCACGATGGCGCACATCCGGGTTGCGCCAGCTGATCATGAAGGTCTGCAGGCCGTTTTTCAGGGCGTATTGCACAAAGCTGTTGGCCGGGCTGAGGTCGAAGATGTAGTACTTGTTGATTTGCGGCGGCACCACCAGCAAGGGCTTGGCGTATTGTTTCTCGCTCATGGGCCTGTACTGGATCAACTCCAGCAGCTCATTGCGAAACACCACGGCGCCTGGGGTGGTGGCAACGGTCTTGCCGACTTCGAAGGCATGCTTGTTGACCTGGCGCGGCAGGCCATTGTTGTGCAGCAGGTCTTCGAACAAGTGGCTCACGCCGCGCACCACACTGTTGCCGCCGGAATTGAGCAGCTCCTTGATTGCCAGCGGGTTGAGCAGGGTGTTGGACGGCGAGACGGCATCGTTGAGCAGGGCGAACGCGAACTGCGCGCGGGCACGGTCATCCGCGCTGAGGGCGCTGTCGTCGATCCAGTTGCGCGTCTGTTTTTGCCAGCTCAAGTAGGCTTGCAGGCTTCGCCGGTACAGCGGATTGAGCTTCCAGGTGGGGTCGGCGAAGCGCTTGTCGTGAGGGTTGGGCTCATGCACCGTTTCACCCAGCAACACGCGGCCCAGTTGGCCGCCCAGGGCCAGGGCGTGGCGTGCGCTGTGCACCGGGTTGCGCAGGCCATGGGCCGCGACAGTGCGCAGGGTTGACAGCAGGTCCCGGCCGCGCAGGCCGGTGATCGCATTTTGCGCATTGATGAACGCAGCAGGGGTGGGCGCCGGGTTCGTCACGGGTCTTTCTCGCATGAGCCAACACTCCTTCGTCAAGCCATCAAGAGGCACGCCAATTCAGAACCATAGTCGGTTCCTGGCAAGTTGCGCGGCGGTGCGATCCTTCACACCGCCGGTCGCGGATGTATCACGGCGCGCAGGCGCTCTTCTTCGAGAAATTTCATGATGATCGGCGCTACGGCTTCAGCCCGGGTGATCAGGAACAAATGGCCATCGTCGATGATGTGCAACTGCGCATTGGGGATGCGCCAGGCGAGCATGCGCATGTTGACCAGCGGGATCAGCGGGTCGTCGTCCCCGGCCAGTACCAGCGTGGGCTGGCGAATTTTGTGCAGCCAATGGATGCTGGTCCAGCCCAACCCCGCGAACAGTTGCCAGTAATAGCCCAGCTTGCCGGCCGAGCGCACTTTGCTGGCATGTTCGGCGGCCAGCTTGGGGTCGCGGCGGAACGATCCGCCGTAGATCATCGGTGCTATGCGCACCACATGGGACGGCTGGATATAACGGCGCGGGCTGGCCATCAGCCACAGCACTTTTGGTTTGCCCGGCACCATCACTGCACCCGCCGCCGTGGCGGCCAGGATCAGTTTCTTGCAACGCTCCGGGTAGTCATAGGCGAACTGTTGCGCCAGTGCTCCGCCCCAGGACACGCCCACCACGCTCACTTGGCCATAATCGAGGTAATCGAGCATGCGCGCCGTGAGCTTGGCCAGGCCGGGGAAGCGATAGGGCCGGTTGGGCGTGGAGGAACCGCCCACGCCCGGCACGTCGAAGGCGATCACCTCCAGGTTCGGGTCCAAGGCCTGGACGAACGGGAACACCAGTTCCAGGTTGGCGCCGATGCCGTTGAAGATCAGCAGCGGCGTCAGGTGCGGCTTGCCCGGTCGTACCGCCGTGCGGATGGCTTGGCCGTCCAGGTCGATGGTGCGGAAGATGAACGGTTGCGGCATGTTCAAGCCCTGTGAAGTATTACAGGAGAAAGGGGGGCAACATGTGGGCGGGGGCTTGCTCCCGATGGCGGTGTATCAGTCAGCACACCTGACATTGATCCATCTCTATCGGGAGCAAGCCCCCTCCCACATTTGGACCTCATTCCAATCTACCGCTCATGCACATAAGTGCCCGGCGCCGCTTCGGCTGCGGTGTAGGTTTTATTGCCCAGAACAGTCGGCGCCTTCTTCAACTTTCCGGCCCGTTCCGCCTGCCATGCCTGCCAGTGCAGCCACCACGAATCCGTGTGCTTGGTCGCATTTTCCTGCCATTGCAGCGCATTGCCCGCCAAGCCGTCGCTGGTCTGGTAACGCGACTTGGGGTTGCCTGGCGGGTTGAGGATGCTCTGGATATGCCCGCTGCTGGACAGCACGAACTCCACCTTGCCGCCAAACAATTGCGCCGACTTGTAGCAGGACTGCCAGGGGGTGATGTGGTCATTGGTGCCGGCCAAGGAATAGATATCGGCCGTGACTTGCTTGAGGTCGATAGGCGTGCCGCACACTTCCAGGGCGTTGGCGCGCACCAGTGGGTTGTTCTTGAACAGCTCGATCAAGTCGCCATGGAAGGCGGCCGGCAGACGCGTGGTGTCGTTGTTCCAGAACAGGATGTCGAACACCGGCGGCTCGTTGCCCAGCAGGTAGTTGTTGACCCAGTAATTCCAGATCAAGTCGTTGGGTCGCATCCAGGCGAACACCTTGGCCATGTCGCGGCCTTCCAGCACGCCGGCCTGATAGGAATGGCGCTTCGCCGCTTCCAGGGTCTGTTCATCGACGAACAGCGCCACCTGGGTGTCCAGCGTGGTATCCAGCACGCTCACCAGCAACGTCAGGGCATTGACCTTCTTTTCGCCCAGCGCGGCGTAGTGGCCCAGCAGCGCGGTGCAGGTGATGCCGCCGGAGCAGGCGCCGAGCATGTTCACGTCCTTGCTGCCGGTAATCGACGTGATCACATCGACCGCTTCCTTGAGCGCCTCGATATAGGTCGACAGGCCCCACTCGCGCTGGGCCTTGGTCGGGTTGCGCCAACTGACAATAAAGGTCTGCTGCCCGTTGCGCAGGCAGAAACGCGCCAGGCTCTTATCCGGGCACAAGTCGAACACATAGAATTTGTTGATCTGCGGCGGTACCACCAGCAGCGGGCGTTCGTGCACCTGCTCGGTGATCGGCCTGTACTGGATCAGCTCCAGCACGTCATTGCGAAACACCACGGCGCCGTCGGTGGTGCCCAGGGTTTTGCCCACTTCGAAGGCGCCCATGTTGACCTGGCTCGGCATGCCGCCGTTGTGCACCATGTCCTTGGCCAGGTGGGACAGGCCATCGAGCAGGCTCTTGCCGCCGGTTTCAAAGAAGCGTTTGACCGCCGCCGGGTTGGCCGCGCTGTTGGTGGGCGCCATGGCTTCCGTCATCAGGTTGATCACGAAGTGACCACGGCTGATGTCCTGTTCCGACAGATTGCTGTCGCCGATCCAGTCGTGCAGTTCCTTGCGCCACGCCAGGTAAGTCTGCAGGTAGCGCTTGTAGAGCGGGTTCTGGCTCCAGGCCGGGTCATTGAAGCGACGGTCGTCACTCTCTGGCACCAGCGCCGATTTGCCGAACATCACGTTCTTGAGTTCCACCCCGAAATGGGCGACGTGTTTGACGCTGTGTAACGGTTGCTTGATGGCTTGGGTCAGCACCATCTTCGCCGAGGCCAGTAAATCCTTTTTGCGTAACGCGATGATCGGGTTCAGCCCCAGGGTGTTTTCCGAGGCCTGGCGTTTCAAGTCATCGTTGTTCTTGTTACTCATCTACGACGCTCCATTGTCCGAAAGACGAGTACCGGCGATTGCTGCGCACCCATTTCGATACACGACACCAGCCTGGTACTGCGACTCGGGTGACCGTTGATACCGCATCGTCAAATGCAGGGAACTTGCCAGTTCCATTGGTTACCCGAGTTTAATTTTTTTCGCAAGCGGGCCAATCATTGGCCTCGAGACAGGGCATTCAAGCAGATGAAATTAGAAAATGCCCTCTAAAGCGCAAGAAGCCTGCGCTAGAGCATCAGCCGCACGACCGACTGGTTCGGGTCGCGGGTTTTTCCGGCCGCTTTGAGCTCGGCCAGGTAATCAGCCCACAGCGCGTCCTGACGCACGGCCAACTGATAAAGGTAATCCCAGGTGAACAGTCCGCTGTCATGGCCGTCGTCGAAGGTCAATTTCAGTGCGTACTGGCCGGCCGGTTCCAGCTTGATCAACTTAACGTTGAGCTTGCCGAATTGCAGGATGGGTTTGCCGTGGCCCTGGACCTCGGCGGAAGGCGAGTGCACGCGTAGGAATTCGGCGGGCAGTTGGTAAGTTTCGTCCGGGCCGTAAGTCAGGCCAAGAGTGTTGGAGGTTTTGTGCAGGTTTACAGCGGTAGGAAATTTCGACATTGGCGATAACCCTGAAGAAACCGGCTTCAAAATGTGGGATGGGGCTTGCCCTAATGCCAGTCATTCACGACTTTTTGTAGGAGCGAGCTTGCTCGCGAAGAACGTCCAGGCAACGCGTTAATTCTGCATAAACGCGGGGGCTTTGAGTTCTTCGCGAGCAAGCTCGTTCCTACATTAGGGCTTGCCCCCCTCCCACATTCAAGCAAGGCAGTTCTGTACGAGGCTTACAGGATATACCGCGACAGGTCTTCGTTCTGCGCCAATTCGCCCAAATGGCTGTTGACGTAATCCGCGTCGATCTTGATCGCTTCGCCATTCTGCAAACCTGCCATGTCGCCCGCGCTGAACGACACTTCTTCCAGCAAGCGTTCCAGCAGGGTGTGCAGGCGACGGGCACCGATGTTCTCGGTCTTCTCGTTGACCTGCCAGGCGATCTCCGCCAGGCGCTTGATACCGTCGGCCTGGAATTCGATGCCCAAGCCCTCGGTTTTCAGCAGCTCACGGTATTGCTCGGTCAGCGAGGCATGCGGCTCGCTCAGGATGCGCTCGAAGTCGCCCGGGGTCAGCGCCTTGAGTTCCACGCGGATCGGCAGACGGCCTTGCAGCTCCGGTACCAGATCGCTTGGCTTGCTCAGGTGGAAAGCACCGGAGGCGATAAACAGGATGTGGTCGGTCTTGACCATGCCCAGCTTGGTGTTGACCGTGCAGCCCTCGATCAGCGGCAGCAGGTCGCGCTGTACACCTTCGCGAGACACATCGACACCGCCGGAATTGCCGCGCTTGGCCACCTTGTCGATCTCATCGATAAACACGATGCCATGTTGCTCGACCGCTTCCAGGGCCTTGGCCTTGAGTTCTTCCTCGTTCACCAGGCGCCCGGCTTCTTCGTCGCGCACCAGTTTCAGCGCTTCCTTCACCTTGAGCTTGCGGCTTTTCTTCTTGCCCTTGCCCATGTTGGCGAACAGGTTCTGCAACTGGCTGGTCATTTCTTCCATGCCCGGTGGCGCGGAAATATCGACGCCGGACACTTCGGCGACTTCGATCTCGATTTCCTTGTCGTCCAACTGGCCTTCACGCAGGCGCTTGCGAAACAGCTGACGGGTGTTGGAGTCGGACGACGGCGCGGCATCTTCGTTGAAACCCATGCGCGCCGGTGGCAGCAGGGCGTCGAGAATGCGTTCTTCGGCGGCGTCTTCGGCGCGGTGGCTGACCTTGGTCACTTCCTGCTCACGCAGCATTTTCAAGGCGGCATCGGCCAGGTCGCGGATGATCGATTCGACGTCGCGGCCCACGTAGCCCACTTCGGTGAACTTGGTGGCTTCGACCTTGATGAACGGGGCATTGGCCAACTTGGCCAGGCGTCGGGCAATTTCGGTTTTACCGACGCCGGTCGGGCCGATCATCAGGATGTTCTTCGGCGTTACTTCAACACGCAGTTCTTCGGGCAGTTGCATCCGGCGCCAGCGGTTGCGCAGCGCAATCGCGACGGCGCGCTTGGCATCGTCCTGGCCGATGATATGGCGATTGAGTTCATGGACGATTTCGCGGGGAGTCATGGACATAATGTTTGGCGGCCTCAAGCGGGAATAAGCCTACGGCTTACTCGGCGAGGTCCTGCTCCTCAATGGTCTGGTTATGGTTGGTGAACACGCAGATATCGCCGGCGATACCCAGGGCGGTCTCGACGATTTCACGGGCCGACAGGTCGGTTTTCTTCAACAGCGCGCTGGCCGCAGCTTGTGCATAGCCGCCACCGGAACCCATGGCGATCAGGCCATGCTCGGGTTCAACCACATCGCCGTTGCCGGTGATGATCAAGGACGCGTCTTTGTTGGCGACCGCCAGCATGGCTTCGAGGCGGCTCAGGGAGCGGTCGGTGCGCCATTCTTTGGCGAGTTCGACGGCGGCGCGCACCAAGTGGCCCTGGTGTTTTTCGAGCTGGCCTTCGAAGCGTTCAAACAGGGTGAAGGCGTCGGCGGTAGCGCCTGCGAAGCCGGCGAGTACCTGGCCGTGGTACAGGCGACGCACTTTCTTGGCGTTGCCTTTCATCACGGTATTACCCAGGGAAACCTGGCCGTCGCCGCCCATGACGACTTTGCCGTGGCGACGTACTGAAACGATGGTGGTCAAGGGGAGAGTCTCCACGCAGCGGGGCGAAAATGCCCTGATGGAAACTCATATGGGGGTGGCGAGAAGGATTTCAACCGTAGGACAGTATGGCGGACGAGTGGCGTTTACTGGTCTGACGCTCATTCCAGAACACCACAAAACCAAATGTGGGAGGGGGCTTGCCCCCGATGGCGGGCTGTCTGCCAACGAATACGTTGACTGATACACCGCTATCGGGAGCAAGCCCCCTCCCACAGTTTGATTGGCATTGAGCTTGAGTCAGCGGCTCTGGCGCTGTTGTAACAACAGGTTGCTAAAGCCCGCCCCAGCCAATTGTTTCTGCGCCACGGTCAACTGTTCGCGGTTGCTGAACGGGCCCACCAGCACGCGATACCAGGTCGCGTCCTTCACGGTGCCAGACTCCACCGTCACCGCTTGGCCCAGCAGAATGATCTGTGCCCGCACGCGATCGGCATCCGCCTGTTTCGGGAACGAGCCCGCCTGCAGGAAGAACTTGGTCACCGGGGCGGCCTTGGTCGCAGCCACCGCAGGCGCGGGCGGCGGGGTAATCCCGGCCAGCGCGGCCTGGGCGCGTGCGGTGTCGATTTTCGCCGCTTCCGCAGGCGTAACCGGCGTGGTCGGCACTTGCGGCGTCGGCAGGGTTTTCTCCGGCACAGCGTCGGGCGGCACGATCACTTCCGATTCCGGCAGCAGCGTGTAGAAATCGTACTTGGGCTTCACCGGTGCGGTCGGGCTCGGCGCAGTCTTGTTGGCCTCGGCGATTTTCGTGGCCTTCTGCTGCTCCTGTTTGACGCGCTTGACGTCATCGCCCTGGCCGGGCTCCAGCTTCATCAGAAACACCACGAATGCGCCGACCGTGAGGCCGATGGCCATCCACAGCCAGCCCGGAATCGGCTGCTTGGCCGGGGCCTGGTAACGGCTCGCGCCGCGCTTGGGTGCAGGTTTTTTCTTGGCGGCCAACTTACATGCGCTCCAGTGTTTCCAGGCCCAGCAGCTCCAGGCCTTGCTTGAGGGTCCGTCCCGCCAGTGCGGCGAGGCGCAGGCGACTTTGCTTCTGGGCTTCGTCGTCTGCGCTGAGGATCGGACAGTTCTCGTAGAAACTGGAGAACAGGCCGGCCACTTCGTACAGGTAGGTGCAGAGGATATGCGGCGTGCCTTTCTCGCCGACGCTGTTCAGCACTTCGCCGAACTGCGCCAGCTTGGCGGCCAGTTCCTGCTCATGGGGCGCGTCCAGCACGATCTGGCCTTCGACTTCGCTGAAATCCTTGCCCAGTTTGCGGAACACACCGGCCACGCGTGTGTAGGCGTAGAGCAGGTACGGCGCGGTGTTGCCTTCGAAGTTGAGCATCAGGTCGAAGTTGAAGCTGTAGTCGCTGGTGCGGTGCTTGGACAGGTCGGCGTATTTCACCGCGCCAATCCCCACCACGCGGGCAATGTTGCGCAAGTCGGCCTCGGCCAACTCGGGGTTCTTTTCCTTCACCAGGCTATAGGCGCGTTCCTGGGCTTCGGTCAGCAGGTCGATCAGCTTCACGGTGCCGCCGTCGCGGGTCTTGAACGGGCGACCATCGGCGCCGTTCATGGTGCCAAAACCCATGTGTTCCATGTGCATCGGGTGGGTGACGAAGCCGGCGCGGCGCGCCACTTCGAACACTTGCTGGAAGTGCAGGGCCTGGCGCTGGTCAACGAAATACAGCGCACGGTCGGCCTTGAGCACGCCGCTGCGGTAGCGCACGGCGGCCAGGTCGGTGGTGGCGTAGAGGTAGCCGCCATCGGCCTTGACGATGATCACCGGCAGCGGCTCGCCATCGGCGGTCTTGAATTCTTCCAGGAACACGCACTGCGCGCCGTTGCTCTCGACCAGCAGGCCCGCGGCCTTGAGGTCGTTGACCACATTGATCAAGTCGTCGTTGTAGGCGCTTTCGCCCATCACATCGGCCATGGTCAACTTGACGTTGAGCAGCTCGTAGATTTCCTGGCAGTGGGACAGCGAGATGTCGCGAAAGCGCCCCCACAATTCCAGGCATTCCTTATCGCCCGCCTGCAGCTTGACCACCAGGCTGCGCGCACGGTCGGCGAATTCTTCGGATTCGTCGAAGCGCTTCTTGGCGGCGCGGTAGAAGTTTTCCAGGTCGGACAGTTCGTTGCTGGTGATCGGGTTTTCCTGCAGGTACGCCATCAGCATGCCGAACTGGGTGCCCCAGTCGCCCACGTGGTTCTGACGGATGACGGTGTCGCCGAGAAACTCCAGCACCCGCGCCACGCCGTCGCCAATGATGGTCGAGCGCAGGTGGCCAACGTGCATCTCCTTGGCCAGGTTCGGCGCCGACAGGTCGATGACCACGCGCTGGCTGTCGCCGGCCTTGCGTGCGCCGATGTTGGCATCGGCCAGGGCCGCGTCCAGGCGCGAGGCCAGGGCCTGGGTGTTCTGGAAGAAGTTGATAAAGCCCGGACCGGCGATTTCGGCCTTGGTGACACTGCCGTCAGTCGGGAGCGCAGCGATGATTTTTTCCGCCAGGTCGCGCGGTTTCATGCCGGCCGGCTTGGACAGCATCATCGCAATGTTGCTGGCGAAGTCGCCGTGGGTCTTGTCGCGGGTGTTTTCCACCTGGATCGCCGGCGACAGGCCTTCAGGCAACACACCTTCGTTGACGAGTTGGGTGAGGGCTTGTTGGATCAGCTGGCGAATGGTGTCTTTCATGGTGTTCTCTTTCGACCGCAAGCGGCGGCGCGCGATGCGCAGGTGGAAAAACTGGGCATTATCCGTGGCGAGGGCGGGCTTGCCAACCGTTCCAGACCTGCGGAGCTGTTTAAGGCAGTTGTGCCCTTGTAGGAGCGAGCTTGCTCGCGAAAAACCCGAGGGCGCCGCGTGAAATCAGGATACCGCGTTATCGTTAACGATTTTCGCGAGCAAGCTCGCTCCTACAGGGGGTGGGTCAATATAGGTCGACCGGGTCTACATCCAGCGACCATCGCACCTGTCGCCCGCTGGGCATTTGCTCCAGGGCAAGTAACCAGCTACTTAATAATCGATGCAGCGGTGCGCGGGACGTTGCCTGCAAGAGTAGCTGAGCCCGATAGCGCCCGGCACGGCGTTCCATGGGGGCAGGCACCGGGCCGAGCAGTTCGATGCCGCTCAGACCCAGTTCGGCAAGCAAACGTTCGGCGGCGCTGCAGGCCTCGTCGAGAAAACCTTCGGCCTGGCCCGGCTTGTGCGCCTCGGCGCGCAGCAGTGCCAGGTGCGCAAACGGCGGCAGGCCGGCGGCGCGGCGTTCGCTCAGCGCCTGCTCGGCGAAGGCAAAGTAACCTTGTTCGGTCAGTTGAATCAGCAGTGGATGGTCGGCCAAGTGCGTCTGGATGATCACCCGGCCCGGCTCTTCGGCACGCCCGGCGCGGCCGGCGACCTGCACGATCAGTTGCGCCATGCGCTCGCTGGCGCGGAAGTCGCCGGAGAACAAGCCACCGTCGGCATCCAGGATCGACACCAGGGTCACCCGTGGGAAGTGATGCCCTTTGGCGAGCATCTGCGTGCCGACCAGAATGCACGGCTGGCCCTTCTGGATGGTGGCGAACAATTGGTTCATCGCGTCCTTGCGCGAGGTACTGTCACGGTCGACCCGCAGCACCGGGTAATCCGGAAACAGGATGCCCAGGCGCTCTTCGGCGCGCTCGGTGCCCGCGCCGACCGGGCGCAAGTCGACTTTGCCGCATTGCGGGCAGTGGCGCGGCACGCGCTCGACATGGCCGCAATGATGGCAGCGCAATTCGCCGTGGCGCTGGTGCACGGTCATGCGCGCATCGCAGCGCTCGCATTCGGACATCCAGCCACAGTCGTGGCACAACAGGGTCGGCGCAAAGCCACGGCGGTTGAGAAACACCAGGACCTGCTGGCCGGCGGCGAGGGTCTGGCCGATGGCTTGCTGCATCGGGCCGGAAATACCGCTGTCCAGTGGCCGGCTTTTTACGTCCAGGCGCAGGAAACGCGGTTGTTTGGCGCCACCTGCGCGCTCATTCAGGCGCAGCAGCCCATAACGACCGGTGTAGGCGTTATGCAGGCTTTCCAGGGAGGGCGTCGCCGAACCCAACACAATCGGTATGTCTTCCTGGCGTGCGCGCACCAGCGCCAGGTCGCGGGCGTGGTAACGCAGGCCTTCCTGCTGTTTATAGGAGCCGTCGTGCTCTTCGTCGATGATGATCAGCCCCGGATTTTTCATCGGCGTGAACAGCGCCGAGCGGGTGCCGATAATAATGTCGGCCTCGCCGTCCCGCGCCGCCAGCCACGACTCCAGGCGCTCACGGTCGTTGACCGCCGAGTGCACCAGGGCGATGCGCGCGTTGAAGCGCTGTTCGAAACGCGCCAGGGTTTGCGGGCCGAGGTTGATCTCCGGGATCAGCACCAGCGCCTGTTTGCCGGCTTGCAGGGTTTCGCGGATCAACTGCAAATAGACTTCGGTCTTGCCGCTGCCGGTGACGCCCGCCAGCAGGAACGCATGGAAGCTGTCGAACCCGGCGCGGATCGCTTCATACGCGGCGCGTTGTTCAGGATTCAGCGGCAGCTCCGGTTGCGCCAGCCAGTGTTCGTGACGTGGGTCGGGGGCATGCTTGCGGATTTCCACCTGCACCAGGCCTTTGGCGAGCAGCAGGTCGAGGCTGTCCTTGCTCAGCATCAGCTTGCTCAACAGCTGATGGGCGACGCCATGGGGATGCTGCGCCAGGGTTGCCAGGGCTTCACGCTGGCGTGGGGCGCGAGCGATACGTGGGTCATCGAGGCGGGCGCCGGGCGTCATCGACCAGAAACGCTCCTGGCGCGCTTCGGCCAGTTCGCCCTGGCGCAGCAGCACCGGCAAGGCCCAGCTCAAGGTGTCGCCGAGGCTGTGCTGGTAGTACTGCGCGGTCCACAGGCACAGCTTGAACAACGCGGGCGGCAGCGGCGGTGTGGCGTCGAGGATGGCGATGGCCGGCTTGAGCTTTTCGGCGGGCACTTCGCTGTGGTCGGTGACTTCCACAAGGATGCCGATCATTTCCCGGCGCCCGAATGGCACGCGCACGCGCATGCCGGGCTGCAACTGCGCATGCGACACACCGGCCGGGGCACGGTAATCGAACAGGCGGCGCAGGGGCGAGGGCAGGGCTAGGCGCAAAATGGCGTCGGGCACGCGGGGAGTCTCATATGAAAACAGGCGGTGGTGCAGGGGCGGGAGACTAGCAGACCGGTGGTGCGGGTGTCCCGTCTCTGGCACGTCACCTCAACAGTGGAGTGCCCGGTTTTCTGATGAAAGGGAGTTTTCAGTCGTCACAGCCGCTTGCGCGAATACAAAGGTCTGGTAGAATCCGCGGCCTAATTACGTGCGGTATTCGACAATAGTGTCGAGTGGCGGCACGCTAGCCCGAGGAAGTGCCATGAAAGCCGATATCCATCCAGCGTACGAAACCATCGAAGTAACCTGCAGCTGCGGCAACAAGTTCGAAACTCGCTCGAACCTGTGCAAGCCACTGGGTACTGACGTATGCAACGAGTGCCACCCGTTCTACACCGGTAAGCAGAAAACTCTGGACACCGGCGGCCGTGTACAGCGCTTCGCAGATCGCTTTGGTGCTTTCGGCAAGAAGCCTGCTGCTACTCCAGCAGAGTAAGGCGCAAAAGCCTTATGGGCTTTTACCCGCTGTTGAAAAAGGCGTCCCTTGTGGGCGCCTTTTTTGTGCCTGGGATTTGGCTCTGCGCCGCCCAGGCCCAGGCATTCTGCGCCGCGCCGACATCGGTGACGCGCGTAGAGGTTCAGCGCGTGGTGGATGGCGACACCGTGCGCCTCACCGATGGCCGCAGCGTGCGCATGATCGGTCTCAACGCCCCGGAGACCGGCAAGAAGGGGCGTGCTGACGAGCCATTCGCCGTCGCTGCTCGCCAGCGGTTGCAGGCTTTGGTAGAGGCCAGTGAGGGGCGCGTCGGCTTGGTGTCGGGCCGCGAGGCCAAGGATCGCTATGGGCGAACCCTGGCACACCTCTACGGCGCCGACGGCGAAAATCTGGAAGCGCGATTGTTGGCCGAGGGCCTGGGCTTTCAGGTGGGCGTCGCGCCCAACGTCGACCTCGTGTCCTGCCAGCAGGCCGCTGAAAACACTGCGCGGCGGGCCAGGTTGGGCCTGTGGCGGCAGTGGCCGGTGCAATCGGTGACCCAGATCAAGCAATCCGGCTTCGCCTTGATCAGTGGCCGGGTCAGCAAGATCGAACGCAATCGCGGCGCAATCTGGATCGAATTGCAGGGTTCAGTGGTATTGCGCATTGCACCCGATCTGGTCCGTCAATTCGACGCTGACCTGCTCAGTGGTCTGCAAGGCAAGACAATCGAGGCGCGTGGCTGGGTGCAGGATCGCTCGCGGCGTGGTGCGCTGAAAGGTGGCCAGGCACGTTGGCTGTTGCCGATCACTGCCCCGGGAATGCTCACAACTACGATTTAATAAAAAATTGTAGACATTTTTTTAGTCGATTGTGAACAGTCAATCCCTTGTATCCCGTGGCTTTAGACTAAAGTACGCCGCCGCAGGGCCTTGACACCTGTGACTGACCAGTCTTGTAGGGGCTTTACGACACGCGTATCCTCGGCGGTCCGTCGACCAACAGTAAAAGCGGAATGCCAATATGTCTGATTTGAAAACTGCCGCTCTCGAATATCATGCCAATCCTCGTCCAGGAAAGCTGAGTGTAGAGCTCACCAAAGCCACTGCCACCGCCCGCGATCTTTCGCTGGCCTATAGCCCTGGCGTTGCCGAGCCCGTACGTGAAATCGCCCGCGACCCTGAGCTGGCGTACAAGTACACCGGTAAAGGCAACCTGGTTGCAGTGATTTCTGATGGCACCGCGATCCTGGGTCTGGGTAACCTCGGCCCATTGGCTTCCAAGCCGGTCATGGAAGGCAAGGGCGTGCTGTTCAAGCGCTTTGCTGGCATCGACGTTTTCGACATCGAAGTCGACTCCGAAAGCCCGCAGGCCTTCATCGACACCGTCAAGCGCATCTCCATCACCTTCGGTGGCATCAACCTGGAAGACATCAAGGCACCTGAGTGCTTCGAGATCGAAAAGGCTCTGATCGAGCAGTGCGACATCCCGGTATTCCACGATGACCAGCATGGCACCGCAATCGTTACTGCGGCCGGCATGATCAACGCGCTGGAAATCGCTGGCAAAACCCTTGCCGAGGCGAAAATCGTCTGCCTGGGCGCGGGCGCCGCCGCTATTTCCTGCATGAAGCTGATCATCAGCATGGGCGCCAAGCTGGAAAACATCTACATGGTCGACAGCAAGGGCGTGATCCAGTCCGAGCGTACCGACCTGAACCAGTACAAGGCGATGTTCGCCCACCCGTCCTCCAAGCGCACCCTGGCTGATGCCCTGGACGGTGCCGACGTGTTCGTCGGCCTGTCCGGCCCGAACCTGCTGAGCGCTGAAGGCCTGAAGTCGATGGCGCCGAACCCGATCGTGTTCGCCTGCTCCAACCCGGACCCGGAAATCTCGCCGGAACTGGCCCACGCCACCCGCAGCGACGTGATCATGGCCACCGGCCGTTCGGACTACCCGAACCAGGTCAACAACGTACTGGGCTTCCCGTTCATCTTCCGTGGTGCCCTGGACGTTCGCGCTAAGCGCATCAACGAAGAAATGAAAGTAGCGGCCGCCAACGCCCTGCGTGAAACTGGCCAAGCTGCCGGTGCCGCAGGATGTATGCGACGCTTACGGTGGCGCCAAGCTGGAATTCGGTCGTGAGTACATCATTCCCAAGCCAATGGATAAGCGCCTGATCACCCTGATCTCCGATGCCGTGGCCAAGGCTGCAATCGAGACCGGTGTGGCAACCCTGCCGTATCCGAAGAACTACCCGCTGCAAAGCGTGGATGATGTGTTCAACGGCTAAGCCGTTGTAACGCACCAACAAAAAGCCCCGGCTCTTGCGAGTCGGGGCTTTTTTGTATCTGATCGTTCCCACGCGTGGGAACGAGCCTCAAGTTTCAAGCCTCAAGCTTAAGAGCGGCGCGTCGCAGCCCTTTCTTGTCGCTTGTAGCTGACCGCTTATCGCTCTCTAAAAGAGATCAATCGGCGCACCTTCATCCGCCGGCAGCGGGCTGCCCGGCACTACGCCATTGCCCAGCTCGTTGACCGATGGCGGCGTGTCTTCGCTCTTGAACAGCTCGAAGGTAGGCGTTCGGCGTGCTTGGCGAGGCGGCGCGGCCACTGACCGGGTCGATGCGCAGGCTGAGAATGCCTTCCGGTTCCGGCTGGGTGTGCAGCGGCTTGTCCTTCAGGGCCGCGCCCATGTAGCTCATCCAGATCGGCAGCGCGACGGTGCCGCCAAACTCGCGACGGCCCAGGCTTTCGGGCTGGTCGTAACCGGTCCACACCGTCGTCACGTAGTCGCCGTTGTAACCGGAGAACCAGGCATCCTTGGATTCGTTGGTGGTACCGGTCTTGCCGGCGATGTCCGCGCGGCCCAGAGCCAGTGCACGCCGGCCGGTACCCTTCTTGATCACGTCCTGCAGGATGCTGTTGAGAATATAGGTGGTGCGACCATCCACGATGCGCTCAGCCACCGCCGGTGCCTGTGGTTCGGTCGATGCGGGCGCGCTTGCGGCAGGCGTCGTGCCCGGCGTCGGCTCGATGGTGATGCCACCGTTGCTCGGTGCGGCGAGGCCATCGGTTGCCGCCATGCCATTGACCACATCGCCCGGTACGCGTGGCGGGTTGGCGGTGAACAGCGTGTCGCCATTGCGGCTTTCGATCTTGTCGATCAGGTAGGGCGAGATCTTGTAACCGCCGTTGGCAAAGGTACTCCAGCCGGTGGCGATTTCCATTGGCGTGAGGGTCGCGGTGCCCAGGGCCAGGGACAGGTTCGGCGGCAGGTCAGACTTGGCGAAGCCAAAGCGGGTCATGTAGTCGATGGTCTTGCCCACGCCCATCGCCTGCAGCAGGCGGATCGACACCAGGTTGCGCGACTTGTACAGCGCCTCGCGAATGCGGATGGGGCCGAGGAAGGTGTTGGTGTCGTTCTTCGGGCGCCAGACCTTGTCCAGGTACTCATCGACAAACACGATCGGTGCGTCGTTTACCAGGCTCGCAGCGGTGTAGCCGTTATCCAGTGCGGCGCTGTAGATGAACGGTTTGAAGCTCGAACCCGGCTGGCGCTTGGCCTGGATGGCGCGGTTGTAGTTGCTCTGCTCAAAGGCGAAGCCGCCGACCAGCGAACGGATCGCACCATTTTGCGGGTCAAGGG
The DNA here is from genome assembly GCF_030816195.1 of Pseudomonas sp. W4I3. Taxonomy (GTDB): domain Bacteria; phylum Pseudomonadota; class Gammaproteobacteria; order Pseudomonadales; family Pseudomonadaceae; genus Aquipseudomonas. The sequence goes on from NZ_JAUSXS010000001.1 coordinate 1,126,540, forward strand.
ACACCAGGGCGCCCTGGGCGACCGGTACCTGGCTGAATTTCAGGCTGTCATCCGCCTGGCGCTGCACGCGGATCAAGTCACCCACCTGCGCCACGTCGGACGGCTGCTTGGGCATCGGGCCCATGCTGTTGGTATTCAGGAACGGGCGCGCCCATTTCATGCTGTCCCATGCCACATGCGCTTCGCCGGTACGGGTCAGTACTTGCACGCCGTCCTTCTGCACCTGGGTGACGATGGCCGGTTCCAGGCCGCTGATGGAGCGCTGTTTGCCCAACTCGGTGGTCCAGGCGCTCAGGGTCTTGCCCGGCAGGCGCGATTCAGGGCCGCGATAGCCGTGGCGCTGGTCATAGGTGATCAGGCCGGAGTGCAGCGAATTGTTGGCAATTTCCTGCAGGTTGCTCGGAACGGTCGTAGTGACACGGAAACCTTCGGTGTAGGCCTCGCTGCCATACCGGCCGACCATCTCGGCACGGGCCATTTCGGCGATGTAGGGCGCGTTCACTTCCGGCGTAGGCACGTGGTAGCTGGCGTTCAACGGCTCGGCCACGGCGCTCTCGTAAGCGGCCTGGTCGATCTTGCCGAGCTTGTACATGCGCCCCAGGATCCAGTCGCGACGCTCCTTGCTGCGCGCCGGGTTGGCCAGGGGGTTGAAGCGCGAAGGTGCCTTGGGCAGGCCGGCAATCATCGCCATCTGCGCCAGGCTGGCGTCGCGAATCGACTTGCCGTAGTACACCTGGGAAGCCGCCTCGATACCGTAGGCGCGGTTGCCCAGGTAGATCTTGTTGACGTAGAGCTCGAGGATTTCGTCCTTGGTCAACTGACGTTCGATCTGCAGTGCCAGCAGGATCTCGGTGGCCTTGCGCGAAAAACTGCGCTCGCTGGTGAGGAAGAAGTTCTTCGCCACCTGCATGGTGATGGTGCTGCCGCCGGATTGAATGTGTCCGCTTTTTACCAACTGCGTGGCTGCACGCACCAGGCTGCTGGGGTCGACACCGTAGTGGTTGGCGAAGTTATCGTCTTCGGCCGACAGCAATGCGCTGATGAAATTGGGTGGAATGTCGGCGAAACGGATCGGGGTGCGGCGCATTTCGCCGAACTCCGCGATCAGTTTTTCATCGCTGCTGTAGACCCGCAAAGGAATCTGCAACTGGATACTTCTGAGGGCCTCTACGGAGGGCAAACCCGGACTAAGGTAGAGGTAGGCCCCGCTGAGTACGAGCAGCAGCCCGCAGACGATCGCGACAATGGAGTACCCGAAAAACTTCAGCAGACGAATCAAGGCTTTTGGATTTCCAGAGAAAAGAAAGAGTTACGCGTCGGGGCATGCATGGCAAACGATGGATCGACCCGGGCAGCAGATAAAAAGCGGGAAAAAACGCTGGGCATTAAAGCATTTTTCGCCTTCGGGCGTCATTGGCGCGGCTCAAACAAGTCGACCGAATGCACGCTGCCCGGCGGCAATCAGGCGGTATGACAGGCAAAGCTTTAGGGAGTTTTATGGGAAAGGGATTTTTCAGGCGAAAACTCGACGTCGTTCTCGGCGTTGACATCAACGATCAGGGGATCAGGCTGGTCGAACTGGGCCGTTCGGCGCAGGGTTTCAGCATTCAGGGGTATGCCACCCAGGGATTGCCGGCGCATACGGTGGTCGATGGCACGTTGCTTGACCTGGAAGGGGTGGGGCGCACGCTGCGCCAGGCGTTATCCGGGCTGCACAGTGGAGCCAGGAGTGCGGCCGTGGCGGTGTCGGGCCCTTCAGTGATTACTCGGGTGGTGGACATGGACGCGAACCTCAGCGATGAAGAAATGGCTTGGCAGATACAGATGGAGGCCGACCAGTACATTCCTTACCCTTTGGACGAAGTTGCCCTGGATTTTCAGGTGCGCGGACCGTCACCTCATGGAGCCGGGCGGGTCGAGGTATTGCTGGCGGCATGCTTGCTTGAGCAGGTCGAGGCCCGCGAGGCGGTATTGGCCCTGGCCGGGCTGGTGGCACGGGTGGTGGATGTCGAAGCGTTTGCATTAGAGCGCGCTTGCCGTCAGGATTTTGCCAGCTTCACGCCGGGTCATCGAGTCGATGGCGCACAATGGGCCGCCGATGCCCAAGGGATGGGAGTGGCTTGCGGGTTGGCCCTGAGGAGTTTCGCTGGATGACACGAATCAATCTTTTGCCCTGGCGCCGGATGCTGGCGCAGCGGCGCCGCAAATATTTCCTGGCGCTGTTGCTGGCGTTTGCCTGCCTGGCGCTCGCGGCGGTGTGGCTGGCGGATCAGGTGATCGACCAGGCGATAGACCGGCAGGTCACCCGCAACGTCCGCCTGGGCGGGGAAGTCGCGGTACAAGACGCGCGAATCAAGACCATCGACGATCTGCAGGAGCGAAGCCAGCAATTGGCCCAACGCATGAAGGTTGTGCAGGACCTGCACGACGCCCGCTCTTCCGGCGCCCGGCTCTTCGACCAATTGGCTCGCGCGATGCCCGACGGGGTCCACCTGCACGAAGTGGTCGCGAGTGGGGATACCCTCAGCATTCGCGGCAGTGCAGACAGCAACCAGGATATCGCCCAGTTGATGCGCCGGTTGGAGGCCTCGCAAGGCGGCCACTCCGCACGGCTCGAGCGTGTCCGGGCCGAGGGTGAGCGCGGCGATCATGAGTTTCAGCTGATGGTGCGTCAGGGGGAAACTATCGAGGCTCACCCATGAGCCTGCCCAGGCTCGACTTTTCCGCACTCTCCCACAACGCTGCAACATGGCCCTGGCCTGGAAGGGCTCTGCTTAGCTGCGCGCTCGCCGGCCTGGTGCTGTTGGTAGGCGAGGTGTTGTACCTGGGGCCTTCGCGGGAGCGATTGCACGGGTTCGAGGCGCGGGAACAGGTGCTGCAGCAGCAGTTTGACGAAAAAGCCGGCGTGGCCGCCGAGCTTGAGGCTCACACCGAGCGAGTCAGGTTGATGGAAGAGGCTGTGGCGGACCTTCAAGGGCAGTTGCACGGCGAGTCCGCAGTGCCGGCCTTGCTTGAAGACATCGCACGGCTGGCGGTTGCCAAAGGCGTTTGGGTCGAGAACGTCGAGGTGCTGGAGGAGGCGTCGCTGCTGTTCCATGTCGAGCAGCCCTTGAAGATGGGCGCGACCGGGGCGTATCACGACTTGGCGGCGTTCGTCAGTGCCCTTGGCGGCTTGCGGCGCATCGTCACGGTGCATGACCTGGCGCTGCGGCCTGAGGGTGCCCTGTTACGTCTTGAACTGCTGGCCAAGACCTATCGAGGCACGGCCCAGGCAAGCAAAGCGTCCCAGACAGTCGTCCCGACCCCGCGCTTTGTCTATGACTCATCCTCCCTGCGCGACCCGTTCCAAATGCTGGCCTTGCAACCGGATCACACACCTGGGCGGCCAGTGCTTGCACCGGATCTCACTCGGCCCCGCGGGCCGCTGGAGAGCATTGCCACCGACCAGTTCAACATGGTCGGTACGCTGTCGGGCGGTGGGCAGACCTTCGCGTTGTTGCGTGCCGGATCGACGGTGCATCGGCTGGCGGTCGGTGATTACCTGGGGCCGGATCATGGCCAGGTCCTGTCCATTCAGGACGGGCATGTCGAACTGGTCGAGCGCTTTCCCGATGAACAGGGCCTCTGGCTGGAGCGTCCTAGAACACTGGTGCTGAACGTCAACTCATAACGGAATCAAACAATGAAAAGGATTTTCTCGTCCTTCGGTGTGGCGCTATGGATAGCGTTCACGGCGCCGATGGCTGCTGCTGTACCCAATCGCGTCGACCTGATCCACCTGCCGCCGCCCGTAAGCCCACCTGCGGTGGGTTACACGGGCGACAAGCTGAGCCTTAATTTCCAGAACATCGCGTTGCGCGCGGCATTGCAGCAGATCGCCGACGTCGCAGGCCTCAACCTGGTGGCCGGTGACGAAGTGCAAGGCGCGATCACCCTACGGCTCAAGGATGTGCCCTGGGATCAGGCGCTGGACTTGGTATTACAAGCCAAGGGCCTGGACAAGCGGGTCAAGGCCGGCGTATTGCTGGTTGCTCCCGCTGATGAATTGGCCGCTCGCGAGCTGCTGACGCTGGAGGCGCGCAAGCAATTGGCTGATCTGGCGCCGTTACGCCGGGAGTTGCTGCAGGTCAATTACGCCAAGGCAGCCGACCTCGCCAAGCTGTTCCAGTCAGTGACCGGCTTTGAAGGCGCGACCGACGAGCGCGGCTCGGTGGCGGTAGACGATCGCACCAACAACATCATTGCCTATCAGACCAGTGAGCGGCTGGAAGAACTGCGGCGGATCGTGGCGCAGTTGGACGTGCCGGTGCGCCAAGTGATGATCGAGGCGCGCATCGTCGAGGCCAATGTCGATTACGACAAAAGCCTGGGGGTGCGCTGGGGCGGGCGGCTTGATCGCGGCAATTGGGGCGCCGGCGGGATCCCCAAGCCCCAGGCGGACGGTACTCAGCCCCCCGAGAACTCACCCAGCTCACCCTTTGTCGACCTGGGTTCGCTGACCGGCACCTCTGGCCTGGGGCTCGCCTTTATCACCAACAACCTGCTGCTCGACCTCGAACTGACCGCCATGGAAAAATCCGGCAACGGCGAAATCGTCTCACAGCCCAAGGTTGTCACCTCTGACAAGGAAACCGCGCGCATCCTCAAGGGCACCGAGATTCCCTACCAGGAATCCACGTCCCAGGGCGCGACCTCGGTGTCGTTCAAGGAAGCCTCGCTGTCACTGGAGGTCACGCCGCAGATCACACCCGATGACCATGTGATCATGGAGGTCAGGGTCACCAAGGACGAGCCCGACTACCTGAACAAGCTCAACGACGTTCCGCCGATCAAGAAAAACGAGGTCAACGCCAAGGTCCTGGTCAAGGACGGCGAGACCATTGTCATCGGCGGGGTTTTCTCCACTACCCAAAGCAAAGTGCTAGATAAAGTGCCATTTTTGGGCGATGTGCCGTATCTTGGCCGCCTTTTCCGGCGCGATGTGCGGGCGGAGAAAAAATCCGAGCTGCTGGTGTTCCTGACTCCGCGTATCATGAATAACCAGGCGATTGCTGTGAGTCGTTGATTCTGTGCGAAATTTGATTCTTGTAGGGCCGATGGGCGCTGGAAAAAGCACCATCGGCCGTTTGCTGGCCAAAGAGCTGCGCCTGCCATTCAAAGATTCCGACAAGGAAATTGAATTGCGCACGGGTGCCAATATCCCATGGATCTTCGATAAGGAAGGCGAACTGGGCTTTCGCGACCGCGAGCAGGCGATGATTGCCGAGCTGTGCGGTTGCGATGGCGTGGTATTGGCCACCGGCGGCGGCGCGGTGATGCGCGATGAAAACCGTCGCGCGCTGCATGCCGGTGGACGGGTCGTCTATCTGCACGCCTCGGTCGAGCAGCAGGTGGGTCGCACCGCCCGTGATCGCAATCGTCCGTTGCTGCGCACGGCCAATCCGGAAAAAACCCTGCGCGACCTGCTTGCGCTGCGCGATCCGCTTTATCGAGAAATCGCCGATCTGGTGGTGGAAACCGATGAACGGCCGCCTCGAATGGTGGTGCTCGATATTCTTGAGCGCCTGCAACGGTTACCACCCCGTTAAAGCCTGGCCGCAAATGCGCTATTCTCGGCGGCGCGCCATGACCTTGCGGGGTATGGCGTAGAGCCATTAGGCAGCGTCTGACCCAGGCGTTACCGGTCGTCAAAATATCTTCAACGCGGGGACACATGCAGACACTTAAGGTCGATCTAGGCGAGCGCAGCTACCCGATCCATATTGGCGAAGGTCTGTTGGACCAGCCTGAGCTGCTCGCACCGCATATTGCCGGTCGGCAAGTGGCGATCATCTCCAATGAAACGGTGGCGCCGCTGTATCTGGAGCGCCTGAGCCGCAGCCTGGCAGCGTACTCGGTGATCTCGGTGATCCTGCCCGACGGCGAAGCCCACAAGAACTGGGAAACCCTGCAACTGATTTTCGATGGCCTGCTGACCGCACGGCATGACCGCCGCACCACGGTGGTCGCCCTGGGCGGCGGTGTGATCGGCGACATGGCCGGCTTCGCGGCTGCCTGCTACCAGCGTGGCGTGGACTTTATCCAGGTGCCGACCACGTTGCTGTCCCAGGTCGATTCGTCGGTGGGCGGCAAGACCGGCATCAATCACCCGCTGGGCAAGAACATGGTTGGCGCGTTCTATCAGCCGCAGGCCGTGCTGATCGACACCGCGACCCTTAACACCTTGCCGCCCCGCGAGCTGTCGGCGGGCCTGGCCGAAGTCATCAAGTACGGGCTGATCTGCGATGAGCCCTTCCTGACCTGGCTCGAGGAACACATGGACGCCTTGCGCGCCCTTGACCAGGTGGCACTCACCGAGGCGATTTCCCGCTCATGTGCGGCCAAGGCGCTGGTGGTGAATGCCGACGAACGGGAGTCCGGTGTACGGGCTACCCTGAACCTGGGCCACACCTTCGGCCATGCGATCGAAACGCACATGGGCTATGGTGTGTGGCTGCATGGGGAAGCCGTAGCGGCTGGCACCGTGATGGCGCTGGAGATGTCGCAGCGCCTGGGCTGGATCAGTGCCCAGGAGCGTGATCGCGGTATCCGTCTGTTCCAGCGCGCCGGTTTGCCGGTGATCCCGCCGTCTGAAATGACCGAGGCGGATTTCCTGGAACACATGGCAATAGACAAGAAAGTGATCGACGGTCGACTGCGCCTGGTGCTGTTGCGCCACATGGGCGAAGCAGTGGTGACCGACGATTATCCGAAAGAGATTCTACAGGCCACGCTGGGAGCGGATTACCGCGCCCTGGCCCAGCTCAAAGGTTAATAAGACCCGATGACTAGTTTGCATGCCGACGAGGCGTTCCTCGGCCATTACCACCTGAGCCACGACCCTTTCGCGCCTCGGGTGCCAGGTTTCAAATTCTTCCCTGCCCAGCGCAAGCCGGTGTTGGGGCAATTGCACCACCTCGCGCGCTACAGCCAGTTGCTGCTGGTGGTCACGGGGCCGTTGGGCAGCGGCAAGACCTTGCTGCGCCAGGCGCTGGTCGCCAGCACCAACAAGCAATCGGTGCAGAGCGTGGTGGTCTCGGCCCGTGGTGCCGGTGATGCGGCCGGCGTATTGCGCCAGGTGGCGCAGGCGCTGGACGTCGCCAACGCTGAGCCTAACGCGATCCTCAAGCAGGTGGTGCAACTGGGCCTGACCGGCCAGGAAGTCTATCTGCTGGTGGATGATGCCGAGCAGCTCGACGAGTCCGCCCTGGAAGCACTGTTGGCGCTGGCCGCGGGTACGCCGGAAGGTCGTCCCCATGTGTTCCTGTTTGGCGAGTCGTCGTTGATCGCCGATCTGGAGCAGATCAGCGGTGAGCAAGAGCTGTTCCACGTCATCGAATTGCAGCCGTACGAAGAAGAAGAGACCCGCGAATACCTGGCGCAGCGCCTCGAAGGTGCCGGGGCCGGTATCGAACTTTTCTCCGCTGCGCAGATCTCTGATATTCACGAAAGCTCCGATGGCTGGCCTGGCAACATCAATCAGGTTGCCCGCGATGCAATGATCGAAGCCATGATTGCCAGCCGCTCCGCGGTCAAGCGTCCAAAGATGGGGTTCACTATGCCTAAGAAGCACGTATTGGCTATTTCCGCCGTTGTCGTGGTCGCTGTTGCCGCCGCCTGGTTGATCCCAGGTCGCAGCAAGGCACCGACAACCGCCGGCGCGCCAACCGAACAGGCGCAGTTGCCACTGGGCAAACCCACGCCAAATGTCGAATTCGCCAACTCCGGCCAACCGACCAACCTGCCGATGGTCGGCCAACCTGTGATGCGCGGCCCGCTGGCTGAAGAAGCCGGTGGCATCTCCGAAGGCGACGACGGCGTGCCGGTGGAAGGCTCCAGCGCCACGCCACCGACCGTCACCACCACCGCGCCGCCTGCGGGCGTGCCTGCCGGTACGCCAGCGACGCCGGTTGCCCCCGTTGCGCCAGTCGCCAAGCCGACCCCCGCGCCAACGGTCGCCACGGCCAAGCCAGCACCGGTCGCCAAGCCCGCTCCAGCGCCAACACCGGCGGCCAAGCCTGCTGAAAAACCTGCGGCCACCGTTGCCAAGGCCGGTGCTGCTGGCAGCAGCTGGTACAGCAGCCAGCCTACCGGTAACTTCGTGGTGCAGATCCTCGGCACCAGCTCCGAGGCCAATGCCCAGGCGTTCGTCAAGGAGCAGGGCGGCCAGTACCGTTATTTCAAGAAAGTACTCAATGGCAAGCCGCTGTATGTGATCACTTACGGCAGCTTCCCAAGCCGCGCCGCAGCCGATTCCGCCATCAAGGCCTTGCCAGCGAAGGTTCAGGCTGGTAAACCTTGGCCTCGCACTGTTGCCAGCGTTCAACAAGAACTGGCAACAACTCGCTGAAGATCCGGCGGCCTTACCCAGGCCGCCCTCCCGGCACCTCAAAAAAACTACAACAGCGTGCAGCCCTGAAGGCCGCGCGCTTTGTGGTGTCTGCGTCATAGTAGCTTTTGAGTCGTAGCGGTCAGAATTAAAAAAGTTTTGACTAGCACAGCATATCGCTTTAAACCTTTCATAAATGCGACATAGATTTGCGACATTTCGTCGCTAAATTTGTGAGCGTCTGTGTCGGTGTGTACAATGACCTCCCTTTTGCCCCCGCTAAGCCGGCGTACGTTCGGCGTGGAAGGTAACCGGTTGAATTGAAAAGAAATTTGCCTCGGTATAAGAGGCAGCCTGGTGAGAAAGTGTCTATGAAAGCAGGTCTGTACCAACCCGATGAATTCAAGGATAACTGCGGTTTCGGCCTGATAGCCCACATGCAGGGCGAGCCCAGTCATACCCTTTTGCAAACGGCCATCGAGGCCCTGACCTGCATGACCCACCGCGGTGGGATCAACGCCGACGGCAAGACCGGTGACGGCTGCGGCTTGCTGATTCAAAAGCCCGACCAGTTCCTGCGCGCTGTCGCCAAAGAGCATTTCGCCGTCGAACTGCCCAAGCAGTACGCCGTGGGCATGGTGTTTTTCAACCAGGACCCGGTCAAAGCCCAAGCCGCTCGCGAGAACATGAACCGCGAGATCGTTGCCGCCGGCCTGCAACTCGTCGGCTGGCGCAAAGTGCCAATCGACACCAGCGTCCTCGGCCGCCTGGCCCTGGAGCGTCTGCCGCAGATCGAACAAGTGTTCATCGCAGGCGACGGCCTGAGCGACCAGGACATGGCGATCAAGCTGTTCACATCGCGTCGTCGCTCGTCGGTGCTCAACGCCGCCGACACCGACCACTACATCTGCAGCTTTTCCCACAAGACCATCATTTATAAAGGCCTGATGATGCCGGCGGACCTCACCGCCTTTTATCCGGACCTGAGCGATGAGCGCCTGCAAACCGCAATCTGCGTGTTCCACCAGCGCTTCTCCACCAATACCCTGCCGAAATGGCCGCTGGCCCAGCCATTCCGCTTCCTCGCCCACAACGGCGAGATCAACACCATCACCGGCAACCGCAACTGGGCCGTGGCCCGTCGCACCAAGTTCGCCAACGATCTGATGGACCTGGAAGAGCTCGGCCCGCTGGTCAACCGCGTGGGTTCGGACTCCTCCAGCATGGACAACATGCTCGAGCTGATGGTCACCGGCGGCATCGACCTGTTCCGTGGTGTGCGCATGATCATTCCGCCAGCGTGGCAGAACGTCGAGACCATGGACCCGGATCTGCGGGCGTTCTACGAATACAACTCGATGCACATGGAACCGTGGGACGGCCCGGCCGGCGTGGTCATGACCGACGGCCGCTACGCGGTGTGCCTGCTCGACCGTAACGGTCTGCGCCCGGCGCGTTGGGTCACCACCACCAACGGTTTCATCACCCTTGCGTCGGAAATCGGCGTGTGGAACTACAAGCCCGAAGACGTCATCGCCAAAGGCCGCGTAGGCCCTGGGCAGATCCTGGCCGTGGACACCGAAACCGGGCAGATCCTCGACACCGACGCCATCGACAACCGTTTGAAGTCCCGTCATCCGTACAAGCAATGGCTGCGCAAGAACGCCCTGCGCATCCAGGCGACCATGGAAGACAACGACCACGGCTCGGCTTTCTACGACGTCGATCAGCTCAAGCAGTACATGAAGATGTACCAGGTCACGTTCGAAGAGCGCGACCAAGTGCTGCGCCCGCTCGGCGAGCAAGGCTATGAGGCGGTCGGCTCCATGGGCGACGACACGCCCATGGCTGTGCTGTCCCAGCGCGTGCGCACGCCATACGACTACTTCCGCCAGCAATTCGCCCAGGTGACCAACCCACCGATCGATCCGCTGCGCGAAGCCATCGTGATGTCGCTGGAAGTGTGCCTCGGTGCCGAGCGCAACATCTTCCAGGAATCGCCGGAGCACGCTTCCCGCGTGATCCTCAGCTCGCCGGTCGTTTCGCCGGCCAAGTGGCGTTCCTTGATGACCCTGGAGCGTCCAGGTTTCGACCGCCAGATCATCGACCTGAATTACGACGAAAGCCTTGGCCTTGAAGCCGCTGTGCGCAACGTCGCCGACCAGGCCGAAGAAGCCGTGCGCGCCGGTCGTACCCAGATCGTGCTGACCGACCGGCATATTGCCCCCGGCAAGCTGCCGATCCACGCTTCGCTGGCCACCGGCGCGGTGCACCACCGCTTGACCGAAAAAGGCCTGCGCTGCGACTCCAACATCCTTGTGGAAACCGCCACGGCCCGCGACCCGCATCACTTCGCCGTATTGATCGGTTTCGGCGCCTCGGCGGTCTATCCGTTCCTCGCGTACGAAGTGCTCGGCGACCTGATCCGTACTGGTGAAGTACTGGGCGACCTTTACGAAGTGTTCAAGAACTACCGTAAGGGCATCACCAAGGGCCTGCTCAAGATCCTGTCGAAGATGGGCATCTCCACGGTCACCTCGTACCGTGGCGCGCAACTGTTCGAAGCCATCGGCCTGTCCGAAGAAGTCTGTGAGCTGAGCTTCCGTGGCGTGCCAAGCCGTATCAAGGGTGCACGTTTCGTCGACATCGAAGCCGAACAGAAAGCCCTCGCGGCCGAAGCCTGGAGCGCGCGCAAGCCGATCCAGCAAGGCGGCCTGCTCAAGTTTGTGCACGGTGGTGAATATCACGCCTACAACCCGGACGTGGTCAGTACCCTGCAAGCCGCTGTGCAGCAGGGCGACTACGCCAAATTCAAGCAATACACGAGCCTGGTGGACAACCGCCCGGTGTCGATGATCCGCGACCTGTTCAAGGTCAAGACCCTGGACACGGCGCTGGACATCAGTGAAATCGAGCCACTGGAATCGATCCTCAAGCGCTTTGACTCCGCCGGTATTTCCCTGGGCGCCTTGTCGCCCGAGGCCCACGAAGCCCTGGCCGAAGCCATGAACCGCCTGGGCGCGCGTTCCAACTCCGGCGAAGGCGGCGAAGACCCGGCGCGCTACGGCACGCTCAAGAGCTCGAAAATCAAGCAGGTTGCTACCGGCCGTTTCGGCGTAACCCCGGAATACCTGGTCAACGCCGAAGTGCTGCAGATCAAGGTCGCCCAGGGCGCCAAGCCCGGTGAAGGCGGCCAGCTGCCCGGCGGCAAGGTCAACGGTCTGATCGCCAAGCTGCGTTATGCAGTACCGGGCGTGACGCTGATCTCGCCACCGCCGCACCACGACATCTACTCGATTGAAGACTTGTCGCAGCTGATTTTCGACCTTAAACAAGTCAACCCGCAGGCCCTGGTCTCGGTGAAACTGGTCGCGGAAGCCGGCGTGGGCACCATCGCCGCCGGTGTGGCCAAGGCCTATGCCGACCTGATCACCATTTCCGGCTACGACGGCGGCACCGGCGCTTCGCCGCTGACCTCGATCAAATATGCCGGCGCACCCTGGGAACTCGGCCTGGCCGAAACCCACCAGACCCTGCGCGGCAACGACCTGCGCGGCAAAGTGCGGGTACAGACCGACGGCGGCTTGAAAACCGGCCTCGACGTGATCAAGGCCGCGATCCTCGGCGCCGAAAGCTTCGGTTTCGGCACCGCGCCGATGATCGCCCTGGGCTGCAAATACCTGCGCATCTGCCACCTGAACAACTGCGCGACCGGGGTTGCCACCCAGAACGAGAAGCTGCGCAAGGATCACTACATCGGCACCGTCGACATGGTGGTGAATTTCTTCACCTACGTCGCCGAAGAGACCCGTGAGTGGCTGGCCAAGCTGGGCGTGCGCTCGCTGGAAGAGCTGATCGGCCGTACCGATCTGCTGGACATTCTTGAAGGCCAGACCGCCAAGCAACAGCACCTGGACCTGACGCCGCTGTTGGGCAGCGACCACATTCCGGCAGACAAGCCACAGTTCTGCCAGGTGGACCGCAACCCGCCGTTCGATAAAGGCCTGCTGGCCGAGAAGATGGTTGACCTCGCCGGCTCCTCGATCAACGACGCCAGCGGTGGTGAATTCGCCCTGGATATCTGCAACTGCGACCGTTCCATCGGCGCGCGCATCTCCGGCGAAATCGCGCGCAAGCACGGCAACCAGGGCATGGCGAAAGCGCCGATCACCTTCCGCTTCAAGGGCACCGCGGGCCAGAGCTTCGGCGTGTGGAACGCCGGTGGCTTGCACATGTACCTGGAAGGCGATGCCAACGACTACGTGGGCAAGGGCATGACCGGCGGCAAGCTGGTGATCGTTGCGCCTCAAGGCAGCGTCTACAAGAGCCAGGAAAGTGCCATCATCGGCAACACCTGCCTGTACGGCGCCACCGGTGGCAAGCTGTTCGCCGCCGGCACTGCCGGTGAGCGTTTCGCCGTGCGTAACTCCGGCGCCCACACCGTGGTCGAAGGCACTGGCGATCACTGCTGCGAGTACATGACCGGTGGCTTTGTCGCGGTACTGGGCAAGACCGGTTACAACTTCGGTTCGGGCATGACCGGCGGTTTCGCCTACGTGCTCGACCAGGACAACACCTTCGTCGACAAGGTCAACCACGAGTTGGTCGAGATCCAGCGGATCAGCGGCGAGGCCATGGAGTCGTACCGCAACCACTTGCAGCACGTGCTGGACGAGTACGTTGAGGAAACCGGCAGCGAATGGGGTCGTAACCTCGCCGAGAACCTCGATGATTACCTGCGTCGTTTCTGGCTGGTCAAGCCCAAGGCTGCCAACCTGAAATCGTTGCTTTCCAGCATCCGTGCCAACCCGCAGTGATATGCGCCTGAAGAGTTTGATGAGGTTTTAACATGGCTGAACGTCTGAATAACGACTTCCAGTTCATCGATGTCGGGCGCAAAGATCCGAAGAAGAAACTGTTACGTCAACGCAAGAAAGAGTTCGTGGAAATCTACGAACCCTTCAAACCCCAGCACTCGGCCGACCAGGCCCACCGCTGCCTGGGGTGCGGTAACCCGTATTGCGAATGGAAGTGCCCGGTGCACAACTTCATTCCCAACTGGCTGAAATTGGTGGCGGAGGGCAACATCCTCGCGGCCGCCGAGCTGTCGCACCAGACCAACACCCTGCCGGAAGTCTGCGGCCGGGTGTGCCCGCAGGACCGTCTGTGCGAGGGTGCGTGCACCCTCAACGACGGTTTCGGCGCGGTGACCATCGGTTCGGTGGAGAAGTACATCACCGACACCGCGTTCGCCATGGGCTGGCGCCCGGACATGTCCAAGGTCAAACCGACCGGCAAGCGTGTCGCGATCATCGGTGCGGGTCCGGCGGGCCTGGGCTGCGCCGACGTACTGGTGCGTGGCGGCGTGACCCCGGTGGTGTTCGACAAGAACCCGGAAATCGGTGGCCTGCTGACCTTCGGCATCCCCGAGTTCAAGCTGGAAAAGACCGTACTGAGCAACCGTCGCGAAGTGTTCACCGGCATGGGCATCGAGTTCCGCCTGAACACCGAAATCGGCAAAGACATCACCATGGAGCAACTGCTCGCCGAATACGATGCGGTCTTCATGGGCATGGGCACCTACACCTACATGAAGGGCGGTTTTGCCGGTGAGGACCTGCCGGGCGTGTATGACGCCCTCGACTTCCTGATCGCCAACGTCAACCGCAACCTGGGCTTTGAAAAGTCGCCGGAAGATTTCGTCGACATGAAGGGCAAAAAGGTCGTGGTACTCGGCGGTGGCGACACCGCGATGGACTGCAACCGTACGTCGATCCGCCAGGGCGCCAAGTCGGTGACCTGTGCCTATCGTCGTGACGAAGCCAACATGCCCGGCTCGCGCAAAGAGGTGAAGAACGCCAAGGAAGAAGGCGTGAAATTCCTCTACAACCGCCAGCCGATCGCTATCGTGGGCGAAGATCGCGTCGAAGGCGTGAAGGTGGTCGAGACCCGTCTTGGCGAACCCGACGCTCGTGGCCGTCGCAGCCCGGAGCCGATCCCGGGTTCCGAAGAGATCATCCCGGCCGACGCCGTGGTGATCGCCTTCGGCTTCCGCCCAAGCCCGGCGCCGTGGTTTGAACAGTTCGAAATCCAGACTGACAGCCAGGGCCGCGTCGTCGCCCCGGAACAAGGCCAGTACAAGCACCAGACCAGCAACCCGAAAATCTTCGCCGGTGGCGACATGGTGCGCGGCTCTGACCTGGTGGTAACCGCGATCTTCGAAGGCCGTAACGCCGCCGAAGGGATCCTGGATTACCTGCAAGTCTGACCCCGATCCCTGCTTGAAATGGGATCAAAATGTGGGAGGGGGCTTGCCCCCGATGGCGGAGTATCAGTCACCAGATTCACTGGCTGACACACTGCAATCGGGAGCAAGCCCCCTCCCACATTTGTTTTGTGCTGTGTTCAAGCTGGCGCGACAAATTGACCCGATAGACAAAAGGCACGGCGCATTCCGTGCCTTTTGCGTCGCGCTCTGAGAAAATGCCCGCACTTTTTTTGCGGATGCCGACATGACTGCCCTCAAGAACGACCGTTTCCTTCGTGCCCTGCTCAAGCAGCCCGTAGACGTCACCCCCGTGTGGATGATGCGTCAAGCCGGTCGCTACCTGCCGGAATACCGCGCCAGTCGCGCCAATGCCGGCGACTTCATGAGCCTGTGCATGAATCCTGCGTTCGCCTGCGAAGTCACGATGCAACCGCTGGACCGCTACCCACAACTGGACGCGGCCATCCTCTTCTCCGACATCCTCACCATCCCGGACGCCATGGGCCAAGGCCTGTACTTTGAGACCGGCGAAGGCCCGCGTTTCAAGAAAGTCGTCAGCACCCTGGCCGATATCGAAGCCTTGCCGATCCCCGATCCGCACAAAGACCTCGGCTACGTGATGGATGCCGTCAGCACCATCCGCCGCGAGCTCAACGGCCGCGTGCCGCTGATCGGCTTCTCCGGCAGCCCATGGACCCTGGCCACTTACATGGTCGAAGGCGGCTCGTCGAAAGACTTCCGCAAGACCAAGGCCATGCTCTACGACAACCCGCACGCCATGCACCTGCTGCTGGACAAGCTGGCGCAGTCGGTCACGTCCTACCTCAATGGCCAGATCATGGCCGGCGCCCAAGCGGTGCAGATCTTCGATACCTGGGGCGGCAACCTGTCGGCTGCGGCATACCAGGAATTCTCCCTGGCCTACATGCGCAAGATTGTCAGCGGCCTGATCCGTGAACACGAAGGCCGCAAAGTGCCGGTCATCCTGTTCACCAAGGGCGGTGGCCTGTGGCTGGAAAGCATCGCCGATGCCGGTGCCGATGCATTGGGCCTGGACTGGACGTGCGATATTGGCGAAGCGCGCCGTCGCGTCGGCAACAAGGTTGCGCTGCAAGGCAACATGGACCCCACCGTGCTCTATGCCAAGCCGGAAGCGATTCGCACCGAAGTCGGCCGCATCCTCGCCAGCTACGGCAAAGGCACCGGCCACGTGTTCAACCTGGGTCACGGCATCACGCCGGAAGTGAACCCGGAGCATGCCGGTGCGTTCTTGCGCGCGGTGCATGAACTGTCCGCCCAGTATCACGAGTAAACGCAAAACCAATGTGGGAGGGGCTTGCCCCCGATAGCGGTGGATCAGTGACAGATACTGAGCCTGACACACCGCCATCGGGGGCAAGCCCCCTCCCACATTTAAAGCCAGAAAACCTCAGGTTTTCACATGGCTCAACGGCGCCAACTTCGCCAGCTTCAACGCCACCAACAGCGCCCCGGTCAACAACACCACGATAAACGCGCCAATCCCGTTCCACCCGGCAAAGTGCCAGAAAAACCCGCCTGCCGTCCCCGCAACGCTCGACCCCACGTAATAACAAAACAGATACAGCGACGACGCCTGTCCCTTCGCCTTCAGCGCACGGCGGCCGATCCAACTGCTGGCCACCGAATGGGCGGCGAAGAAGCCAAAGGTAAAGATCAGCATGCCCGGCACCACCAGCCATAGGGGGGTGAACAGTGTCAGGAGCATGCCGGCGAGCATCAGCACAATGGTGCCCCACAGCACGCGGCGGCGGCCCAGGCGGTCGGCGAGGGCGCCAATTTTCGCCGAGCTGTAGATGCCGGACAGGTACACCAGCGAAAGCAGGCCGACCACGGCCTGGCTGAGGTCATAAGGGTCGGCCAGCAGGCGATAGCCGATGTAGTTGAACAGGGTCACAAACGCACCCATCAGCAGGAAGGCTTCCAGGAACAGCCACGGCAGACCCGCGTCCTTGAAATGCATCACGAAGCCGTCCAGCAGGCTGCGCGGCTTTAGGCTGCTGGCGCGGAAGTTGCGCGATTCAGGCAGGATTTTCCAGAACACCGTCGCGGCGATCAGCGCCAGGCCGCCGATGATCAGCATTGCGGTGTGCCAACTGACGAAGTCAATCAACACGCCGATGATCAGGCGCCCGCTCATGCCGCCAATCGCATTGCCGCCGATGTACAAGCCCATGGCCAGGCCGATGTGCTGCGGGTGGATCTCTTCGCTCAGGTAGGTCATTGCCACCGCGGCCAAGCCGCTCAAGGACAGGCCCACCAGCGCACGCATCAGCAGAATGCCCTCCCAGTTGGGCATCAAGCCGCTGGCAATCGTAGCCAGCGCCGCACAGAACAGCGCAGCGACCATCACTGGCTTGCGCCCCAGCGTGTCGGAAATCGGCCCGGTGATCAGCAGGCCGAAGGCAAGCATGGCCGTGGCGATCGACAGGATCAGGCTGCTTTGTGCGGCATTGATGGAAAACTCGTGGGACAGCGCCGGCATCATCGGCTGTACGCAATACAGCAGGGCGAAGGTCGCAAACCCGCCGGAGAACAGCGCCAGCACCGTGCGCATGAACATCGGCGTGCCTTTTTCGATGTAGCCGTCGTTGAGCTGGGCGACGACCTCATCCAGGGCAGTGGGCGGGGCTTCTTGAGCGTGTGCAGCAACGGCAGATTTCACGGGGGACCTCGGGGAAAAGACGGCCACGGCCGGCAATACGAAAAAGAATATAGCTGGCTAATGATTCTTTCCAATATATTGTTCGACCTGTTTGATAGCTTTGACGACCTAATGAGGCTTGCATGGAATTACGTCACCTGCGCTACTTCATCGCCGTCGCCGAAGAGCTGCATTTCGGCCGCGCCGCGCAAGTACTGGGGATTTCGCAACCGCCGTTGAGCCAGCAGATTCAAGCGCTGGAACAGGAACTGGGCGCGCGGTTATTCGAGCGTACTAATCGTCGGGTCGAGTTGAGTGAGGCGGGGCGCCTGTTCCTGAACGAAGCGCGCCTGGTGCTGGCCCAGGTCGATAAAGCGGCGGACGTCGCTCGGCGGGCGCAGATGGGAGAACTGGGAGAGCTGAAGATCGGCTTTACCTCGTCGGCGCCGTTCACCGCCAGCATCCCGCAGGCGATCTTTGCGTTTCGCCAGGCGTTTGCGGCCGTGCATTTGAGCCTGCAGGAGATGAGCAGCACCCAAGTCGCCGAATCTTTGGTGGATGAGACAATCCAGGTCGGGTTCATGCGGCCATTGCCGTTGCCGGACTCCCTCAGTGTGATCGAGCTGATGCGCGAGCCGTTGGTGGCGGTATTGAGCGCCGGGCATCCGCTGGCGCAAGGTAGCGAGCGCGGTTTGCACCTGGCGCAGTTGGCTGAGGAACCCTTTGTATTCTTCCCGCGCAGTTATGGTAGCGGCCTCTATGCGCAATTGCTCAACCTGGCCCGCGACGCCGGCTTCAGCCCGCGCTTTTCCCAGGAAGCGGGTGAAGCGATGACCATCATCGGCCTGGTGGCGGCGGGGCTGGGGGTGTCAGTGCTGCCCGCTTCCTATCAGCGTATCCGCATCGACGGCGTGGTGTACCGCACCTTGCTGGACCCGGAGGCGGTAACGGCGGTATGGCTGGTGCAGCGCAAAGGCCCGCAGTCGCCCATGGCGCAGGCGTTTGTGGAACTGCTGACACGTAAGGCTTCTGTGTAACGCCGCAGATCCGATCGTTCCCACGCGTGGGAACGATCCAAACAATCAGCGTTACTGCATGCCCGCCGAGCGCAAGCCCGCCATGATGTCGCGATCCAGCATGCTCACCCAACGGTTGTAGTTACGATGGATCTTGCCGTCCTTGTAGCCCAGGTCGCGGCTGTCGCGGTAGGTGATGGCGTAGCTGTTGCGGGTGTAGCGGATATCGATGGCCGCATAGAACTGGTTGCGCACGGTGATCTCGGCCTGCACCCGTTGCGGGCTCAGGCGTTGTACCGTCCACTCGCGTTTTTGCAGGGCGGCGACGATCACCTGTTTCATTTTTTCTTCGCTGACCTGGGTGGTGGCCGGCAGCTCGTGCTGGGTGTTAAGCACCGGCTTGTTGGTGCAGCCGGCGGTGGTCAGCAGGGCCAGGGTGACCAGGGTGGCGCGTAGCAGGGAAGACATTCCGTTTTCTCCAATCGATTAAAAAGTCAGGACCAGCGGCGGAAAATCAGCGAGGTGTTGACGCCGCCAAAGGCAAAATTGTTGTTCATCACGTAGTCGTGGTGCATCTCGCGAAAGCCACCTTGCAGGTAATCCAGCTCGCCGCATTGCGGGTCGACGGCGTCCAGGTTGAAGGTGTGCACGTACTGGTCGCGGTTCATCATCTCGATGCTGAACCACGATTCCAGCGCCCCGCACGCGCCCAGGGTGTGGCCCAGGAAACTCTTCTGCGAACTGATGGGCATGCGGCTGCCGAACAGGCTGCTGGTGGCCAGGGTTTCAGCGATGTCGCCCTGGTCGGTGGCGGTGCCGTGGCCGTTCACGTAGCCGATGGCGGATGGCTCAAGCCCGGCATCTTCCAGGGCCAGTTCCATGGCGCGGCGCATGGTTTTCTGTTCCGGGCGAGTGGTGTGCTGGCCGTCGGCATTGCTGCCAAAGCCGACCAGTTCGGCATGAATATGCGCACCCCGTGCCAGTGCGTGTTCCAGCTCTTCCAGCACCAGCATGCCGCCGCCTTCACCGATCACCAACCCATCGCGACCGCTGTCATAAGGGCGTGGGCTGGTTTGGGGGGCGTCGTTTTTCAGACTGGTGGCGTAGAGCGCGTCGAACACCATCGCCTCGGTGGGGCACAGCTCTTCGGCGCCACCGGCGAGCATCAAGGGCAGGCGGCCGAACTTGATCGCCTCATAGGCATAGCCGATGCCCTGGCTACCGCTGGTGCACGCGCTGGAGGTGGGGATCAAACGGCCGGTCAGGCCGAAGAAGATGCTGATATTCGCCGCGGTGGTGTGCGGCATCATGCGCACATAAGAGTTGGCGTTGAGCCCTTCGGCCACCGAGTTCAGCAGCATATTGCCGAACGCCTTGATCTCATCGGTGCTGCCGGTGGACGAGCCGCACGCCACACCCATGCGCCCGTCTTTGATCGACGCGTCACCGAGCAAGCCGGCGTCCTGCAACGCCTGCTCCGCAGCCCACACCGCCAGGCGCGAGACGCGGCCCATGCTGCGCAACTGCTTGCGCGTCCAGTGCGCCGGTACGACAAAATCGTCAATCGGCCCGGCCAGGCGCGTGTTCAATTCGGTGAAACGGTCCCACTCGTCCATGCGCCGGATGCCGCTGCGGTTGGCGCGAAAATTGGCCGCGATGGTGTCCCAGTCGCTGCCCAGGGAGGTCATGCCGGCCATGCCGGTGACAACAACGCGCTTCATCAGCACAGGCCCCCGTTCACGGCCAACACCTGGCGCGTGATATAGCCGGCCTCGGCCGACATCAGGAAGTTCACGGCGCCTGCCACTTCTTCAGGCGTGCCCATGCGCTGTGCCGGGATCATTTTCATCAGTTCCTGCACCGGTACGTTTTCGTCGAGCATGGCGGTATCGATCAAGCCCGGTGCCACACAGTTGACGGTGATCTTGCGCTTGCCCAGCTCGATGGCCAGTGCCTTGGCTGCGCCGATCAGGCCCGCCTTGGACGCGCTGTAATTGACCTGCCCACGGTTGCCGATCAGCCCGGAGACCGAGGTGATGCACACGATGCGCCCGGCGGCGCGACGACGGATCATCGGCATCATCACCGGGTGCAGCACGTTGTAGAAACCGTCGAGGTTGGTGCGCATCACCACGTCCCAGTCCTCTTCGGACAGGGCCGGAAAGGCGCCGTCGCGGGTCAGGCCGGCATTGAGCACCACACCGTAATAAGCGCCATGCTGCTCAACGTCGGCTTCCAGGATCTGCTTGCACGCCGCGCGATCGGCTACGTCGAATTGCAGCACCCGCGCCTGGCGGCCCAGCGCTTGAATCTGGGCCTGTACCGCGCAGGCTTCGGCGCGACCACTGCGGCAATGCAGCACGATGTCATGCCCGGCCTGGGCCAGGCGCAGGGCAATGGCGCGGCCGATGCCACGGCTGGAGCCGGTGACCAGTACGGATTCAGTCATGGCGTTTCGTCCTTCGATTCATCTAAATAGTTGGCCGCCTGGGGCGGTCGAAATACGTTCAAGCGTGCGCTGGCCTGGATCCCGTCGCCGGTGAGGTGGCATTCGAACACCCCCATGCCGTTGTCGTCTTCCAGGGAGCGCAGGCCGTGGATGTTCAGTTCGGCGCCTGCGGGAAAATGCTCCACGTTGCACTCGAATTTACGCGTGCCCAACAGGAAGCCCAGTTCCACCGCCCGGCCTTGCTGGCGCGCGCGGCAACCGGCGTAGGCGGCGACGCTTTGCGCCATCAACTCGATACCGACCCAGGCCGGCAGGCTGCCGTCAGCCCGGTTGAACAGGCCGCCGGGCTTGACGGTGAGGCGGGTGTGCACGCGCTCTTCATCGAACGACAGCACCTGGTCGATCAGAATCATGTCGCCCGCGTGGGGCAGCAGTTCGGCGAGTGGCCAATCGGTCATGGGGCCTCTCCAATAATCAGGCTGACGTTGTTGCCGCCGAAGGCAAACGAGTTGCTCATCAGGCAGGGTGTTTTCAAGGTGTCGCCCGTGCGTGCCCACTGCAACGCGGGCAGCGCCGGGTCCGCTTGGCCGTCCCACACGTGGGGCGGGACCAGGCCGTGGGTCAGGCTCAACCAGCAGAACGCCGCTTCCAATGCGCCCGCCGCGCCGAGGGTGTGGCCGCTCATCGGCTTGGTCGACGAACAGGCCACGCCGCCCGGAAACAGGCTGTCGACGGCCAGGCTCTCCATGGCGTCGTTGTGTTGGGTGGCGGTGCCGTGCAGGTTCAGGTAACCGATCTGTTCGGGCGTAAGTTTTGCGCAGGCCAAGGCCTTGCGCATCGCCTGCAACGCCCCTTTGCCGGTGGGCTCGGGCGCGGAGATATGGTGCGCGTCGCAACTGGCGCCGCTGCCCAGCAGGGCGACCGGTGCTGCCTCGCGGCTCATCACGAACAGCACCGCCGCTTCGCCGATATTGATACCGTTGCGGTTCACCGAGAACGGATTGCAGCGCTCGGCAGACACCGCTTCCAGTGCGGTAAACCCGTTGAGCGTCAGCCTGCACAAGCTGTCGACACCACCGCAGATCACCGCATCGCACACGCCCAGGTCGAGCAGGCGCTGGGCACTCATCAAGGCGCGGGCGCTGGAGGTGCAGGCGGTGGAGATCACATAGGCCGGGCCGCTCAATTGCAGCCAGTCGGCGAGGAAATTCGCCGGGGCGCTGAGTTCCTGCTGCTGGTAGTCGTAGTCGCCGGGAAACGCATTGTCGCGCAGGTAGTGGGCGATGCCGCGACTGGCTTCGTCGATGCCCGAAGTGCTGGTGCCCAGCACCACGCCCACCCGTGAGCCACCGTAGGTGTGGATTGCCTGGCGGATTTGCGCTTCGATCTGCAACGCGGCTTCCAACAGCAGCTGGTTATTGCGGCTGCTCTGCGGCCCCAGTTGCGCGGGAATGGCCGCCAGCTCGCCGCGCACAGCCGCCACCGGCACCACACGCTCAGGCACCCAGCCGCTCTCGGCACGCATGCCGGAGCAGTCACCGGCAAACAGGCTGCGGCTGACCTCGGCCTGGCCGCGGCCCAGAGCGCAGATCACACCGAGGGCATTGAGGTAGGCCGTCATTTGCCGACCCCCAGCGGGGTAATGCGATAGCTCAACGGTTGGCCCGCCATGTTCACGCTGAACACCTCTGAGGACTGATAGACGATTTGCCAATGACCCGGCAGCGTTCGCGTGAGGTCCATGGCTTGGGCCGAAGGATACAGCGCGCGCACGTCATCCGCCGAGGTCAGGGCAAAGAGCAGCGCGGCGAACAATTCCCGCGCCTGGGGATTGGGCGGCAGCAAGCCATCGGCCTGCCACTGCCCGTCGATCAGCTTCTGCCGGGCCTGGGGAATGCCCAGCGGGTCCATCATCGACCAGCGAAGCGCCGCCCCTTCACGCTGGATCACCAGCAGCCAGTCCTGGCTGCGGTCGCCCTCCAGGCGCTGCACATGCAATTGCATCGGCAAGGCCAGGGCCGGGATTTTTTCCGGCAGCGGCGTCTGGCTGGCGCATGCGCCGAGCAACAACAGGCAACCGATCAACAACCAGCGCATCATAAGCTCGCGCTCTCCAGCGGCTTGCGCGCCACGCAGTTGACCAGGGTTTCCTCACGCTGGCCCACCGGTGGCGCCTGGCGCAGGCCCCAGCGTTCGAGCAGGCCAAAATCGCTGGAACGGCTCCACCACAAATAGGGGTACGAGACGTTCCCCGCGCCGAATTCAAAGCCTTGCTCGCGCAGCATGTCCAAATACTCCTCAGCGCTTTTCTGCACGTGCATCGGGTGACGGAACAGCCAGCGAATCACCCAGGTATCGATATAGGCCTCAGTGGATTCGGCAAACAGCAAATAGCCGCCCGGCTTGAGCACCCGATAGAACTCCTTGAGGGAGCGGTGTTGCTCGACCAAGTGGTGAAAGGTCTGGTGGCAAAACACGATATCGACGCTGGCGTCGGCGACGTCGAGGGTGGCGCAGTCACTGGCGATCAACTCCACGTCCAGGCTCTGGCGAGCGGCTTCTTCGCGGCTCAGCGCCAGGCTGTGGGGGTCGGCATCCAGGCCGATCAGGCGCGAGGGTGCAAAGACCTGCTGCAGCAACTTGAACGACTTTCCCTGGCCGCAACCGGCGTCGAGCAATACCGGCGCGGCCGGCAGCGGTTCGCTGAACAGGCTGCGCAGGTCGTTGATCGCCACGCGCAATACATGGTGCTGCCAGGTGTGGCTGCGCAGGAACCAGAAGCCGAATCGGGTTTCCTCGACGTAGTTTTTACTCAGGTATTGGCCGCTCATGCCGTCTCACTCGCACAGATTTGCGACAACATCCGCAGGCGCCGCTTGGGCTCGCTGACAAACGGGTTGCGTTCGTCCCAGGCGTAACCGGCCAGAATCGAGCTGATCATGCGGCGAATCTCCGGCGAACTGCCTGCGTGGAAAATCACATCCTGGAAGGTGCCGGCATACCAGCCCTCCACGTAGCAACGGAAGGTGTCGACACCGCGCTTCAGCGGTTCGGCAAACTCGGTTTGCCAGTCCACCGTTTCGCCCTGCAGTTGGCGATGCAGCAAGCCTGCGGCCATGCTCGCCGAACGCATGGCGATGGTCACGCCGGAAGAGAACACCGGGTCGAGAAATTCCGCCGCGTTGCCCAGCAGCGCAAAACCAGGGCCGTGCAGGGTTTTGACGTTGGCCGCATAGCCGCCGATGCTGCGCGCCGGAGTGTCCCACACAGCATGTTGCAGCACGCCGGACAGGCTTGGGGTTTGCTCGATAAAGCCGCGCAGGCAGGCGTCGAGGTCGCCGTCCTGGCCGTCAAAATGTTCCTGGGCCGCGACCACGCCCACCGAGCAGCGGCCGTTGCTGAACGGGATGGTCCAGAACCAGATGTCGCGCTTCTCGGGATGGGTCGTCACCAGAATCTTGGTGCGGTCAAAGCCTGGGTGTTCGATGCCGTCTTCGACGTGGGTGAACACGGCCTTGCGCAGCGGGAAATTCGACGGCGCTTCAAGGTCCAGCAGGCGCGACAGCACGCGGCCGTAGCCACTGGCATCCAGCACGAACTTGGCCTTGAGGTGGTACTCGCTGCCGTTCTGGCGGCGTACGTGCAGGTAGCGACACTCGCCGGAAAAGTCCACGCCGACGATGCTTTCGCCGTAGCGGATTTCCACACCCTGCAACGCTGCCTGATCCGCCAGCAGCTTGTCGAACTCGGCGCGCTGCACCTGGAAGGTCGTCGGCTTGCCGTTGCTGAACGTGTCACCGAAATCGAACGCACTGTAGCGCTCGCCCCAGGCGAACGCGGCGCCGGTTTTCAGTTGAAAGCCGGCAGCCTGCACGGCCTCGAGCATGCCGGCTTCTTCGATAAAGTCGATGCAGTGCGACAGCAGGCTTTCGCCAATCGAGAAACGCGGAAAATGCTCGCGCTCGATAATCAATACATCATGCCCTTTGCGTTTGAGCAGCGCGGCCGCGATGGCGCCGGATGGGCCGGCACCGATCACCACCACCTGGCGACGTTCCATTTCAACTGTGGGCACGAAGGCTCCTTGCCACTTTGGCGATATTCACATTCATAAGGCGTGTTTCTGTTGCCCGGCCCAAGGCGCCAGCATAAAGCTGAAGGCCAGGCCGAGGCTGACCGACAGGCCGAAATTGCTCACCGCCGGGGTACTGGAAACGGCCAGCAGGCCGAATGACAACCAAGTCGTCAGCGCGGCCAGTAAGGTTCCCAGCAGGCTGACGGCGGCACCGCCAATCTGCTCGCGCATCAGGATCGCATAATCGACGCTGATCGCCGTGACCAGCAGCAGGCCGAACAGGCTGAACAGCGTCAGCGGCTGGCCCAGCCAACCGAGGCTGGCGAGGCTGCACAGCGCCGCCAACAACGGCAGCGCGACGATGCGCACGGCGCCGGTGAAGCCGAAGGGCAGTATCAACAGGACCACAATCAAAACACAGGACAGCAGCTTCAATTCGGCGGCGCTGATTTGGGTGTCGGCAAACACGCGGTTCAGGTCACCCAGGCGATCCACCAGTTGCACGCCCGGCAAATCCAACGCCTGCACCCGCAGCAACGCCGGGTGGTTCAAGCCTTGCAGGCTGACCATCGCCGCCACGCCGCCGTCTACCGGGCCCAGCCACAACGTGCGCCACGGCTCGGCCAGGGGGCCTTTGAGCGCGGCGTCGATGTCTTCGGTGGGCAGCGCCTGCAGCTGCGCGACTTCAGCTTGCAGCGCGCTGGCGGGAACGCCGAGGTCCAGCAGCGGTTGCCAGTGTTGCGCGAGGGTATTGAGCGCATCGCGCAGTTGCTGCTGCTCGGCGGGCAGGTTGACCAGTTGATTCAACGCCAGGTAACCCTGCAGCTTGTCCATGTTCACCAGTTGATCCAGGCGTTGACCCAGAGCAGCCTGGCGTTCCAGTAGCTGCTGCTGAGTGTCGGCACGCACCAGGAAGAACTGACTGGTGGGTTGGAACCCGGTAATGCGCGCCACGGCCTGGGCTTCTTGCAGCAACTGCGGCGGCGCGCCGATCCATTGGCGAATATCGTTTTTACTGTTCAGTTGCCACAGGCCGCCGGCGCAGAACACCAGCACGCCCACCAGCAGCAACGCGCCTGGCACGCGCTTGATCAATGCCGCTCGCCACTGCCACAAGCGTTCGGCGATGCGCAGCGGCCATTGCGCAGGGCGCAGTTCGACACCGCTGAGCAGCGCCGGCAGCAGGCACACGGCCGACAGATACGCGCCGACCAGCCCGGCGGCGGAGAACACCGCGATTTGCGTCAGCGCCGGGAACGGTGTCCAGGCCAACGCCAGATAGCCGATGCAACTGGTGGCCAGGCTCAGGCTCAGCCCCGGCAGGGTCAGGCGCAATGCCGGCCAACTGCGCCACGGTTGCAGGCTCCAGCTTTTCGACAGGTAGTGCAGCGGGTAGTCCACCGCCACGCCGATCAGGCTCGAGCCCAGCACCAGGGTCATCACATGCATATGGCCAAACAGCGCCACGCAGGCCACTGCGCCAAACAGCATGCCGACGATGACCGGCACGAACGCCAGCAGCACCCGCCAGCGCCGGAACGCCAGCAGCAGTAACAGCAGGATGCCCACGGTGGCGCCGCCGCCGACCCAGGTGATTTCTCGGGTGGCTTGCTGCTGCCCGCTGGCCGCGTAGAGCAAGCCGCTGGCGGCGAGCACTTGCACACCTTGCCTGCCGGCCTCGGTGCGGCTGGCCTGGAGCAAATCCGCCACTTGCAGCGGCAGCTTCATGTCGAAGGCATTGCCGGTGGTGCGCGCCCGCAGGAGCACCCAGCTTTTGCCGTCGGCATCGGCAATCAACGCGCCGCTGCCGATATCCAGCTGTACCGCACCGTGTTGCGGCTGGCTGTTCTGGATGCGCCCGGTCAGGCCCAGCCAGTCGTCCTGGCTCGGCACCAGACTGAAGCCGGTGAAGGGGTCGAACAGTGACTGCACACGCTGCTGGATGAAGGCGTCAGGCTGCTGGATCAACTGCTCGCGGTCCTTGGCCGAGAGCATCGCCAGTCGACCGCGCAGCAGTTGCTCGCGCAGCGCCGGCAAGTCGGCTTGCAGGTTCCATTGCACCTTTTCAAACAGGCCGCTGGCTTGCCATTGCTCGGCCAGTTGCTGCGCCACAGTCAGCGCTTGCTGGCGGTCGGCATGCCCCACCAGCACCAGCATTTCGCGGTTCAGCGGTTCCTGCATGCGCTGCTCGGCTTGCAACTCCAGAGCGTCCGGCGTACTGCCGGGCACCAGCTCCATCAGGTTGGCCGACAGTGGCGCACCGTCGCGCCACTGCCAGCCGGCCAGGGCCAGCACCGCCACCAGCAGGATCAGGAACAGGCGCGGCAGCAGGCGCTCACTGGGCAAAGTCGTGTTGCTCCGCATCGCTCAGTGGCTGGTCGGCGGTGCTGTCCTGCATGCGCAGTACCGTGCTGTCGCCCTGGGTTTCCAGCAGCTCGATGGCGTTCACCAGTGCGCCGCCGTCGATATTTATCTGGGTGAACACTTGCTTGAGCAACAGCGAACGCGGGATCAGTGTGAGCTTCCATTGTTGAGCCTCGCCTTGCAGTTGCAGCTCGAAGTCGCGCTGCAAACCGCTGCTGTCGCCCCCAAGCACGGCGAGGAACAGACGATTCTGCTCGGTACCGGCGCTCTTGGTGGGCAGTAATTGCCAACCGTTGGCGTCACGCCGAGCGATGCCCTGGGCGCTGATGCGGTAGTCCTGCTGCAGCGGGGTTTTGAGCAGCCACAGCAAACCGTGGTCCTTGGCGAGCACGAAGCTGCCTTTGCTGACCAGTGGCTGGGGCAGGGCGCGTAGGTGTTTTTCCTGGGTGAAGTGGCCGTGGATCACGCTGGGTTTGGCGAGCTGCTCGCTGAGCTGTTGCAGGTCGAAGGCGTGGGCGCTGAAGCTCAGCAACGCGGCGGCCACTGTAGGAGCGAGCTTGCTCGCGAAAAACCTGAGGGCGCTGCGGGGCGTCAGGTGGCCCGCGTTATCGTTGGCGATCTTCGCGAGCAAGCTCGCTCCTACAGGGGGGGTCATTTCAGGGCCCTTTCTACGGCGTCGGTGAAGACTTTGGGGGAGGCCAATTGCATCTCGCGGCTGGCGATTTCTACCGCCACTTGCACGGTGCTGGCGCGGGTCAGGCGTTCGCCGCTGGCCAGGTCGGTGATCAGGTAGTTGACCTTCAAACGGTTCTCCCATTCCACCAGGCTGGCGCGTACGTTGATCGTTTGGCCGAACGTGGCGCCGCGCACATAGCGCAACTGCATGTCGATCACCGGCCAGGCGTAGCCGGCTTCGAGCATCGCTGTGTAGTTGTGGCCGATTTTGTCCAGCAGCGCGCAGCGCGCCACTTCCAGGTACTTCACGTAATGCCCGTGCCACACCACGTTCATGGTGTCGACATCGAAAAACGGCACGAGGATGTGCGTGTCGCAGTGCAGCACGCCGGGGCTACGCATGCAGCCTCCAGTGTTGCTCGGCAATGCGTTGCAGGCACAGGCGCAGTTCGCCTTCCAACGCGCGGTCTTCAATGACCGGCGCAAAGTCCTTGGCCAGCTCTTCATGCATCGCCGCCAGCGCTGGCGGCAACGGCCGGGCATCCTCGGCCTGGGCACGCAGCCACACGCCCTGGTGGGCCGCGAGCAAGGTGGCGGCGGCCACCTGTTCGGTCAGCTCCAGCACGCGCACAGCGTCGCGGGCGGCGATGGTGCCCATGCTCACTTTGTCCTGGTTATGGCATTCGGTAGAGCGCGAAAACACGCTGGCCGGCATGGTGTTTTTCAGCGCTTCGGCAGTCCAGGCGCTGGTGCCGATCTGCACGGCCTTGAAGCCGTGGTTGAGCATGGCGCGGTCGGCCGGCGCGCCCGACAGGTTGCTCGGCAGGCCGTGGTTGTAGCGCACGTCCACCAGCAGCGCCAGTTGGCGGTCGAGCAGGTCGGCGACGTTGGCCACCAGCGTCTTGAGGCTGTCCATGGCAAAGGCAATGTGCCCGCCGTAGAAGTGCCCGCCGTGCAGCACGCGTTCGGCTTCGGCGTCGATGATCGGGTTGTCGTTGGCGCTGTTCAGCTCGATCTCGATAAACGAGCGCAGCCAGTTCAGGCTGTCGGCCAGTACGCCGAGCACATGGGGCGCGCAGCGCAGCGAATAGCGGTCCTGCAGGCGGTGCAGCGGGGCCGTCGGTGCATCAATGGCCAGGTCTTGGCGCAACCAGGCGGCGACTTGCATCTGCCCTGGATGGGGCTTGGCGGCGAACAGGCGCTCGTCGAAGTGTTCCGGGTTGCCTTGCAGCGCCACCACATTCAGCGCGGTAATACGCGTGGCCAGGTGCAGCAGGTAATCGGCGCGGGCGAAGGCCAGGCACGCGATGCCGGTCATCACCGCCGTGCCGTTCATCAACGCCAGGGCTTCCTTGGGCCGCAGCACCAACGGTTCCCAGCCCAGTTCGCGATGAACGTCGGCGGCTTGGCGGCGTTCGCCACGAAACAGCACTTCACGCTCGCCGGACAAGGTCGCCGCGACGTAGGACAGCGGCGTCAGATCGCCGCTGGCGCCTACCGAGCCTTCTTCCGGGATCAGCGGCAGCACGTCGTGTTCAAGGAAACCCTGCAGGCGCTCCAGCAGTTCCACGCGTACCCCGGACACGCCATGGCACAGCGACTGCAAGCGCGCCGCCAGCACGGCGCGGGTGGCCTGGGCGTCGAGCAACTTGCCCAGCCCGCAGCCGTGGAAAGTGTACAGATGACGCGGCAGCGCTTCGACATGGTGCAAGGGCACCGCGACCACGCACGAGTCGCCGTAGCCGGTGGTCACGCCGTAGATCACGCCTTCCTTGTCCAGCAGCGAGTCAAGGAACTGCGCGCCCTTGGCGATGCGCTGGCGATACGTGGCATCGTCCTGCAAGCGGGTGGGCACCTGACGGTTGGCCAGGGCCAGTACGTCTTCGATGCGCAGGGGGCGTTCGCCAAAGGTGATCGGCTCAAGAGACGTGGTCATCGGTCTTCCAGAAAGGGTAAAAGTTGAACCATTGTTGAGGCGCTTGCAGGCAGAACTGGCCCAGGCGCGCGGCGTAGCGGGCGGTCCACAGCGCAATGACCTGCTCGCGGGTGCTGCGCTTCCATTCGATCAATTGCGCGAAGGGCTCGATGGTCAGGTGATAGCGGCCCTGGTGCTTGAGGCACATCAGCAAGTTGACCGGGCATTTGAGCAAGCCGGCCAGCAGCCATGGGCCTTGGGGAAACGCAGCCTCATGCCCGAGGAAATCGACGCGCACCGTACGCCCGCCGTGCAGCGGGATGCGGTCGCCGGCAATCGCCAGCCATTCGCCATCGTCCAGGCGCTGGCTGAGCAGCAGCATGGTGGCCGGGTCCAGCTCGCTGACTTGGATCAGGCGCAAGTGGGTCGCCCCCGCTTCGCCCAGCAGTCGATTGAAACGCTCGGCATGCTTGGTGTGCACCAGCACGTTCATGGTGACTTGCTCGCCGATCTCCGCCAGCGCGCGGCACACTTCCAGGTTGCCCAGGTGCGCGCCCACCAGCATCTGCCCGCGCTCGCCACGCAGTTGGCCGCGCAGTTGCGCCGGGTCGTTGATTTCGATCTGCTCCAGGCGCAGCTTGCCGTTCCACACGTCCAGTTTGTCGAGCAGTGAGTCGGCGAACGCCATGAACTGGCCAAAGACCTTTCTGTGGGTTGGCAGCAAGTCGTCGCGCGCGCTCCACTGCGCCAGGCGCTGCTGGTATTGCCAGGCACTCTGGCGCGCGGTGCGGCCAAACAGGAAAAAGTAAAACACGATGCTGTACAGCAGCGGGCTTAGCAGGCGGCGGCCAAGCACTTTGGCCGCGACTGCGGTGAATTTCATCAGCCAGAAGCTGCCGCGTTCCTCGCGGTCGGCCCAGTGTTTGCCGCTGTCGCTCATGCCTGCCACCGACGCCACAGGATAGCCGGCGCGCGCACCAGCATGCCGAAGAACAGTCGCGTGTGCATGGCGCTGATGCGCACGTTGTCGCGGAACAAGCGAAAGTGCGACAGGCCGTCGGCCGGGTAATGCACCTGGGTGGGCAGCCAGCGCATGGGCTGGTTGCGCCAGGCCAGGCGCACAAGAATGTCTGAGTCGAAATCCATGTGCGTGCCGATGTAGGCCGAGTCCATCAGCGCCAGCGTGGGGGCCAGCGGGTACACGCGAAAGCCGCACATCGAGTCGCGAATCTGCAACGACAGCGTGTTGATCCACACCCACACGTGGGTCAGGTAGCGTGCGTAGAGGCGACCCTTGGGCACGCTGTCGTCGTATTCGGGGTAGCCGCAGATGATGGCGTCGGGGTGCCGGCGGGAGGTGTCGATAAAGGTCTCGACTTCGCGCAGGTCGTGTTGGCCATCGGCATCGACCTGCAGGGCATGGGTGTAACCCAGTCGCGCAGCTTCGCGAAAGCCGGCCATGGCCGCGCCGCCCTTGCCCTGGTTGCTCGGCAGGGTCAGCAGGGTAACGTTGTCCAACAGCGCCAATTGCGCCAACACCGCTGCGCAGGCCGCGCTGCTGCCGTCGTCCACCAACAGGCACGGCAGGCCGCTGTTCAGCAGGCTGCGGACCACGGCGGGCACGGCGGCTTCATGGTTGTAGACCGGGATCAGGGCGCAGGGGTTATGCATGATGAGCGTCTCGCCACAGAAGACTATTCATTCGGCGCCTCCAGCACGATTCGGCCGCTGGAGCACGCGGCGTTGCCATTGCGGTAGGCGAAATACAACTTGCCGCGTTCCTGGTCGAAGCGCAGGTGCAGTTCGATACGGTCACCGGGGCGCACCAGTTGCTGGAACTTGAGCACTTCCATACCGGCGAATGTCGGCGGCAGGTCCAGCAGCTGCTGGCCCAGGTTGAAGGCCCATTCCACCTGCACCACCCCCGGCAGTACTGGCGTTACCGGGAAGTGCCCGCTGAAATAGGCCAGGTCCGGCGCAATGCTCAGTTGCAACGTCCATTCGCCGTCGGTTTCGACCTGCTCCAGCACCTCCGGCGCCTTGGGCCGCGGCGCCAGCAACAGGGCCTCGATATCGGCCTGGGGCAGCTTGCCCTGGCTGTTGAGCGGCAGTTGGCGCAGCAAGCGCCAGCGGCGGGGCAGGGCCAGGGCTTCGCAATGCTGGCTCAGGTGCTCGCGCAGGGTTTGGGTCAGCGTGCGCCGGCCCTGGTTGCGCAGCGCATGCAACCCTGCCGCGCTCAGCACCACCAGGGCACCGAGCGAGGCGCGGTTTTCCTGCACCACGCCCAGGCGCGTTTCGGCGACCCAGGGGTGGGTCATCAACGCCTGTTCGAGCATCGGCAGGGAGATGCGTTTTTCTTCCAGCTTGACGATGCGGTCCAGGCGGCCAAGCAGTTCGAAGCGGCCATCGGCATGGATGCGCGCGGCATCGGCGGTCTGTTCGACATGCCCGTCGGGCAGGTACGGCGAGGCAATTCGCAGGGCGCCGTCGGCATCCTGGCTCAGTTGCACATCGGCAAACGGCTGCCAGGGCTGGGCCCCCTGGCGCCAGGCGATACCGCCGGTTTCCGAGCTGCCAAGAATCTCCGTCGGCCATTGCTGCAAGCGGTCATAGAGGCTGCCGGCGGCCTCGACAGGCAAGGCGCCACCGGAGGAAAACACCCGTGCCACCTGGCTCAGTGCCGGCCAGTCGAGGTTATCGCCCATGCGCTTGAGCAGTGCCGGGCTGGCCACCCAGGCAAATTGCGCATGCTCGCGACTGGCGCGCTGCATGTCCTCGGGAAAGGCCAGTTGCCTGCGTACGAAGGTACGACCGGCGCACAGCGGCCACAGCACGCGAAACAGCAGCCCGTAGATATGTTGGGTGGCGACGCTGCCGATGATGCAGGCGTCCTTCAGGTCGACGCCCCACAGCGCTTCCAGCGCCTGGACCTCATTGGCCAGCTGGCGCAGGGACTTGTCGATCCGCTTGGGTTCGCCGCTGGAGCCGGAGGTGCACAGGCTCAGTTGGCAGCTATCCAGGTCGAGTGCGGCGGGGCTCAAGGGCGCCTGATACAGGGCCTCCAGTTCCGACGCTTGCGTCAGCCAGGCATCGACAGCGTCGGCCCAGCGTTGACGGGTCTGGGGCTGCAGGTCGGCGGGCAGTAGCACGCTGACTCCGGCACGCCAGGCGCCGAGCAAGGCAATCGCCAGTACGCCCGCGTCTTCCAGGTGCACCGCCAGGCGCTGTATGCCACGCGCTTGCAGGCCTGCCGCCAGGCGCAGCGATTGCTCCACCAGTTGTGCATGATTCAGCGCCGGCTCAGTCGTGACCTGGCGGTGTTCCTGCGGCTCGAGCAGCAGATGCTCAAGTTTCAAACCTTTCATATGCGGCCTCGAACCCTTTGTCGTACCAGCCATTCCACGGCAAACAACAGCCCCATCAGCCCGTAGGCGATCAAGCCGTTGTACAACGTCCACCAGCTCAATGGCGCCCATAAGGTGAGGGCGGCAGCGAGCAGGCCATTACACAGAAAAAACACACTCCACACGACGGTGACCTGGCGGGTGTACACAATCGCCTGCGGCGGCAACTGCGCCTCGCTCATGCGCGCCAGGCGCTCGACCATCGGCGGCCCGTAGATAAGGCTCAGGCCGAACAGTGCCAGCATGAACGCGCTGACCAGGCTGGGGTACCAACGCAACCACTGTGGGTTGTCGAACCAGGCCAGCGCCAGGCAGAACACGATCACCACCAGCGCCATCCAGCGGCTGCCGGGGCGTCGCGCAGCGGTGAACGCGCGCAGCAGCCACAGGCTGCCCAGCAGCAGGCCGAATTGCCAGGGCGCAAAATGCTCGGTGCCGTAATACACCGCAAAGGGGTACAGCAGCCCCGCCAGCAACAGACCAAGGCCGATCAGCCGGCTCATGCGGCGGGTTGGACCAGACGGTACACCGCCTCAACCACGTCATTCACGGTGCGAACTGCCTTGAATTCTTCAGCGGCGATCTTCTTGCCGGTCTGACGCTTGATATGGTCGATCAGGTCCACGGCATCGATGCTGTCGATTTCCAGGTCCTGGTACAGGTTGGCATCAAGGGTGACGCGTTCAGGTTCCAGTTCAAACAGTTCCACCAAGGCGTCGCGCAGGGTGTTGAAAATATCGTCACGAGTTTGCATGGTCCGGTCTCAAGCTGCCTGTCTGGCCGTGACGAATGCCGCAAGGCTGGCCACGTTGGTGAAATGATTGCGCGTGTCCTTGGCGTCGGCGTCGATCTTGATGCCGTACGTTTTCTGAATGGCCAGGCCCAGCTCCAGGGCATCGACCGAGTCCAGGCCCAGGCCTTCGCCGAACAGGGTCTGGTCGCTGCCGATGTCGTCGACGCTGATGTCCTCCAGGCCCAGGGCCTCGATGATCAGCATCTTTATGTCGTGCTCAAGGCGGTGTTGGTCGCTCATCTTCGGCGAGCTCCTTAATGAAATAGTGATGCAGGTAATCGTTGAGCTTGCGTGACGCCTGGGGGGCGGGGCCCTGTGCGGCAAACACGTGTGGTTCTATATCGGCACCTACGCGCAAACTGAAGTGGAATCGGCATTTGGGTATGCGATACCAGGGCTCGGCCTTGGTCAGGGTGGTGGGGCTGACCTTGATCACCACCGGGGTGATGATTGTCGCACCGCGCAACGCAATGGCCGCGCCGCCGCGATGAAAGGCAGGTGCCGCGCCGGGTGTGGTGCGGGTGCCTTCGGGAAAGATGATCAGGGTCTGGCCGGCGCGCAGCGCATCGGCGGCCGCATCCAGCATGTCGGCGCTGCCGTCGTTGCTGATGTAACCCGCGTCGCGCACTGGGCCACGGGTGAACGGATTTTGAAACAGGCTCTGCTTGACCACGCAATTGGTCTGGCGCATCAGGCCGATCAGGAACACCACGTCGATCAGCGACGGATGGTTGGCGACGATCATCTGGCCAGGGCGGCCGAGCTTTTGCTCACCCTCGACGCTGTAGGTGAGGATGCCCAGAAATTTCATCAGCCGAATAAAAAACCAGAACAGGCAACTGATGGTGTGACGCGCACGTCGTTGATGTTGCCCGGCGTCGCCCGGCAGGCAACTGAGCAGCGGGAATACCAGCAAACGCAGGCACAGCCCGCCGACACCGAACACAAAGAAGCTGGTGGCCGTGGCGAACAGGCGCCAGTAATAGGCCTGCCGTGGTTTGTCGGTCAGGGCTTGCGTCGCCAGTTCCATACTCGGTTCTTCCAGGCATGTTGGCAGGCACCCTGTTCGGTCAACAAGGTGCGCAGCAGGTTCAGGGCGTGGGGCCACTGGGTTGGAGTGAGTTGGACAGTGCCGCTGTTTAGTTCCAGCTGCCACTCGTCGCCCGGTGTGAGCAAAAGGCCGAGGGCGTAGGGGAAGGGCACGTCAGCGATCCAGTTGGCATACGCCTGGGGCGGTTGTTCTTCGGTGATCACCAGCAATACGGCTGGAGCGCCTTCGTTGAGCAGCGCGGCGGCTTCGAGCAGGCCATGTTCGAGGCCATCACCGGCGGCGGCGAGGGCCGTCATTTCGCTGGTTTCATTGCGCAGGATCGACCACAGGCCAATCACCGCGTTATGCACTGACAGGCTGAACTGGGTCGGCGACAGCGGTTGCTCGTTGGCCAGGTCGCTGAGGATGTCGAGGGTGCGCGGGGTTTCGCCGTGGCGGGAGATAAACACCAGTGGCAGCGCTTCAAGGCCCTCGGCCAGCGGCCAGCCCACGCTGAACGCCATGCGCGCCAGACGGCTCAAGCGTCGGCGCTGCATGGCTGGCAGAAATGACACATCCGGGGATGCGTCGCTGACGGGCAGCAACACCGGGTCCCGACACCAGGCGTGCCAGTCGTGCGCGCTCTCCAGGCCAGGAGCCCAGGCGCGCCATTGGGCGATGTTGAAGTTGATCACTGAGAAGTTATCCCGCCCCTGCGGGCTTCCGTGTGCGGCCGATGGCCCCGGATTCCGGGACAGAGGGCAATGGCCGAATGGCGCGCATTATCCCGGTGCCGCTGGGTTCTAGCAAACATTGGTAAAAATTTGTTCACGGGCGATCACAAATTAGTTGGACGAATTTACAGATTGTGCGCGCTAGAGGGCTGGACCGGATTGTCGGAGCGTTCCCATTCATTTGTGGGCCAGACACCGCCGATGGATGAACGAGGTAGCTAACCGGCGCTTTTGCGCTCTACACTCGGTCATTCATTGATACACGGAGGTTTTTCCATGCGGCGCGTGGTGTTCAATCAGAAAGGCGGCGTGGGCAAGTCCAGCATCGCCTGCAACCTGGCGGCGGTCAGCGCCAGCGAAGGCTATCGAACCCTGTTGGTGGACCTCGATGCACAGGCCAACTCCACCCAGTACCTCACCGGGCTGACCGGCGACGATATTCCCATGGGAATCGCCGATTTTTTCAAGCAAACCCTGTCTTCCGGGCCGTTTTCGAAGAAGAACAAGGTGGATATCTACGAGACGCCGTTCGACAACCTGCACGTCATCACCGCCACGCAGGAACTGGCGGACCTGCAGCCCAAGCTTGAGGCCAAGCACAAGATCAACAAGCTGCGAAAGCTGTTGGATGAGTTGAGCGAGGATTACGACCGGATTTACCTGGATACGCCGCCGGCCCTGAATTTCTATGCGGTTTCCGCGCTGATTGCCGCTGATCGCGTGCTGATTCCCTTCGACTGCGACAGCTTCTCGCGCCAGGCCCTGTATGGCCTGTTGGCCGAAATCGAAGAATTGAAGGATGACCATAACGAAGGCCTGGAAGTGGAAGGTATCGTGGTCAACCAGTTCCAGGCCCGGGCGAGCCTGCCGCAGCAGATCCTGGATGAATTGATTGCCGAAGGCTTGCCGGTATTGCCGGTGTACCTGGCCAGCTCCGTGCGCATGCGCGAGTCGCACCAGGAGAGCAAGCCGCTGATCCATCTGGACCCACGGCATAAGCTGACGCTGCAGTTTGTGGAACTGCATAACCTGCTGGAAAGTGCCTGACCTCAAGCACTGCACAGATCCAATGTGGGAGGGGGCTTGCCCCCGATAGCAGTGTGTCAGCTACAGATAAGCTGGCTGACATACCGCAATCGGGAGCAAGCCCCCTCCCACATTTTTTTGGATTGCATTCCAGCTGGGTTTCTGGGACTTGTCCTACGCAGTCTGTAGGAGCGGTCTGGCAGCAGGGGATTGGCCTTGTAACCTTGCCTACAGCTACGCCAGAATCCGCCGGCTTGTGCGTCTGGATGGGCGTCTCTAAGGTTTGCCGGTCGCTGAATGTTCAGTGATCGGGTTTAGTAGCCCTAACGACCAAAGTATTTGTACCGCTTCAACAGCATGGCGTTTACCGCCTACCTGATGGTGGCTGTATGCAGGGCACCTTCGGGTGCGCCGGTCTTTGCTTTGTTCCCCGGTCTACTAACCTGCGTACAGCTGCCACCCTTCGTTTAGTAGCGAAGTGGTAGCAGCCCTATCAGGGAACAAATGCATGTCTATCAGTCTTTTCAATGTGGCACCCAACCTCCCTACCGAAACCCTCGTGCTCAACAGCTTGGCGTCATGCTGGTCAGCCAGATGATGGACCGCCAAGCCCCACTGGCCCAAGGCTAAAACGCGGTCAAATGTGGGAGGGGGCTTGCTCCCGATGGCGGTGTGTCAGTCCTGTACTTGGCAACTGATCCACTGCTATCGGGGGCAAGCCCCCTCCCACATGGTTTGGTGTTGTTCTGATGGGCCGGTTACACGCCTTGGCTGCGCAACCAGCTCATCAACTGCGGCAACGGAAACGCCCCGCTCTGGCGCGCCACTTCGCGGCCATTCTTGAACAGGATCAAGCTGGGAATCGAGCGAATCCCCAATTGCGCCGACAGCTGTTGATTAGCCTCGCTGTCGAGCTTGGCCAGCCGGCACTTGCCTTCCAACTGCCCGGCGGCCTGCTCGAATACCGGCGCAAACGACTTGCACGGCCCACACCAATCCGCCCACACATCCACCAGCAACGGCAGGTCGCCCTTGATCTGGCTGGCGTAGTCGCCTTGTTTCAATTCAAAGGGCTTATTCAACAACACAGGCTGCTTGCAGCGCCCACATTTCGGCGCATCGCCCAGGCGTTCGCCGGGGATGCGGTTGAGAGCGTTGCAATGAGGGCAGGGGATTACGAGAGGTTCAGACATCGGAGGCTCCTGGGGACTGGCCAATAGATGGTATCTGGTGGCGGGGCTGAGATTTATCAAGGCTGGGTGCAGAGACTCATTCGCTCACATTTTTGCCGGCGCCCCGGTGAGTCGGCTGTCTAGGCTATTTCGTGTGCGCCACTGGTCTGTTTGCGGCTATAGCAAATTGCGATAGTTCGAATTCAGGTTTAACCTTCATAGCAAGATGCGATAAGGACGTTGCATGCGAGTCATCAGTGAAAGCAGGATCTGGGAAGCAAAGGGAAAATGGCCGCGCTCGGCAACAGCTTTGGATCAGTGGTATCGCGTGATCAAACGCAACGCTCCCAAGGACTTCGCTGCAATGAAAGCCATGTTTCCCGCCACGGATAAGGTAGGTGAATTTCATGTATTTGATATTGGCGGTAACAAGCTGAGGTTGATTGCGTCGGTGCAGTATCGAATGCAGCGCGTTTACATCAAGCACCTGCTTGACCATCGCGATTATGAGAAGGACAAATGGAAGGAAAAAATCAGATGAGCGCGCTTATGCGAGTAGCGGCAGAGCATTGGGAGTTCGTTGCGCCTGTGCTGTGCAAGCCGCAAAACGAGGCAGACTACGACGCACTGGTCTGCGGTTTGGATGAGCTGTTGAGCCTGGTGGGCGATGACGAAGACAGTCCGCTGATGAGCCTGGTCGATATTTTCAGCGACTGGATCGAAGCCTACGACCGTGAACATCGTCCAATGCCAGTGGCCAGCGGTGTCGATGTGCTGCGCTACATGATGCGCGAGCACAATCTCACTCAGAGCGACCTTCCGGGGGTTGGGGCGCAATCAGTCGTCTCTGAGATATTGAGCGGAAAACGCCAGCTTAACGTGCGCCAAATTCGGTGGTTGGCCGAGCGCTTTGGGGTCTCCGTGGAGACCTTTATCTAAGCGCTCAAGACGAACAACTAATCTCCAAATGCTTGCCCCAATCCGGCGGCCGCTGTGCGTACTGCTCCATCCCCGCTTGTTCCTCAAACGGCTTGGTCAGTACCTCATGCAGCCGTCGCACTTCGCTGTAATCGCCTTGCTCGGCGGCGGCGATGGCGTTTTGTGCGAGGTAATTGCGCAGGATGTACAGCGGGTTCACGGCATGCATACGCTCACGGCGCTGCTCTTGGCTGTAATCGCCGTCGCGCAAGACCCGCGCCGTGTACCGTTCGGCCCAGGTGTCGAAGCCGGCCATGTCGACAAAGTCATCGCGTAACCGGGTAACCGCCAACGCTGCCGGCTCATCGCCGAGGCGCCGGAAGAACAGGGTGTAATCCACGCCGCTGTTCTGCATCAGCTTGAGCAACCGCTCCACCAGTTGCTGGTCATCGTCTTCGGCCCTGGTCAGGCCCAGCCGGCGACGCATCAGGTCCAAGTAGTGGGCTTGATACAGCGGCAGGTACAGGCCGAGGGCTTCTTTGAGTGCATCAACGCTGATGAATGGCGTGAGCGCCTGGGCCAATGCGCTGAGGTTCCACCGCCCGATCGGCACCTGGTTGCTGAAGGAGTAACGCCCCTCGTGGTCGGAGTGGTTGCAGATGAAGTGCGCATCGAAGTCATCAAGAAACGCAAACGGCCCGAAGTCGAAGGTGATGCCCAGGATCGACATGTTGTCGGTGTTCATCACGCCATGACAGAACCCATAGGCCTGCCATTTGGCGATCATCTCGGCGTTGCGCTCGACGATTTCGCGGAACATCGCCAGGTAGGGTTCCGGTTGCTCGCGGCACTCGGGGTAGTGCAGGTTCAACACGTGTTCAGCCAGTTCGGCCTGCTGCTCGGGCTTTTTGGTGTAGTAGAAATATTCGAAATGCCCGAAGCGGATATGGCTGGGTGCCAGGCGCAGCACCATCGCCCCGCGTTCCTGCTTTTCACGCCACACCGGCGTGCTGGAGCCGATCACGCACAAAGCGCGGCTGCTGGGTATGCCCAAGGCATGCAGCGCTTCTGAAGCGAGAAACTCACGGATCGAGGAACGTAGTACCGCACGCCCGTCGCCCATCCGCGAGTAAGGCGTCATGCCGGCGCCCTTGAGATGCAGGTCCCAATGCTCGCCCGCCTGGTTATACACCTCGCCCAGCAACAACCCTCGGCCATCGCCCAATTGTGGGGTGTAGCCGCCGAACTGGTGCCCGGAATAGACCATCGCCCGCGGCTGCGCTTCGGCCCACAGCTTGTGCCCGCCGAACAATTCGGCAAACAGGGGCGTCTCGGCCACGGCCGGGTCGAGGTCGAGCAGGCCCATGGCCGCTTTGCTCGCCACGACAAGGCGCGGCTCATCGAGCGGCTCGGGCAGAACGTGGGTTGAGAACGCATCGCCCAGGCGTGCGAAGCGGTTGTCGAAGGTCAGTTCGTCGAGGGCTTTCACCGGCGATCTCCAGCAGGATGCCCCAGCATTTTGCTGGGGCTGAGTTCGTTAGTCGAGTTTGCTCGGCGGTGGTTCAGGCGCGTCTTCGACCTTTCCGGCGGGCGGCTCGGGGGTATCCTGCTCGGGCGCGACGAGGGTCTTGCGCTCGTCTTCCACCGGCACCAGTTTGTATTCCTGGCCGTGCATGTTCTTCAAGTACACCTCCATCTGTCGGAACGAGATGTTGATGTGCTGCTTCTTGAACTCACGGTTGATATAGCGATTGACCTCGTCCAGCACCGGGTTGCGGTCGCCCAGGTCGCGCACATGCATGCGCAGCTCATGGTCGAGGGTGCTTTCGCCGAAGTTGAGGAAGTACACGTGGGGTTCCGGTTCTTTCAGTACCCGCGGGTTTTCCCTGGCGGCCTTGAGCAGCAGTTCCCTCACCAGGTCCAGGTCGGAGCCGTAGTCGACGCCCAGCTTCAGGGTGACCCGGGTGATGGTGTCGGTCAGCGACCAGTTGATCAGTTGCCCGGTGATGAACGTCTTGTTCGGGACAATGATGTCCTTGCGGTCGAAGTCGGTGATGGTGGTGGCGCGGATGCGGATCTTGCTCACCGTGCCCGATAGGTTGCCGATGGTAATGGTGTCGCCGATGCGCACCGGGCGCTCGAACAGAATCATGATGCCGGAGATGAAGTTGGCGAAGATCTCCTGCATGCCGAAGCCCAAGCCTACCGACAACGCCGCCACCAGCCACTGCAACTTGTCCCAGCTGACGCCGAGGGTGGACAGCGTCGAGACGAAACCCACGCCGGCGATCACATACGACAGCAACGTCGTGGTGGCATAGGCGCTGCCTTGGGCAAGTTCCAGTTTGGACAGCACCAGCACTTCGAGTAAGCCTGGCAGGTTGCGCGCCAGGGCGAAGGTGATGCCAATGATGATCAGCGCGCCGAGCAAGTCGCCGATGCTGATCGGCACCATGCTGATATTCGCACCGGTACCGCTGGTGTATTCGTACAGCGTGACGTTGTCCAGGTAGGAAAATACCGAAATCAGGTCCGACCATACCCAGTACAGCGCTGCGATAAAGCCGCCGAGCAAGGCCAGGCGGATCAGGCGCAGGGATTGTTCGTTGACCTTTTCGATGTCCAGGGTGGGTTCTTCAACCACCGCTTCGCCTTCGCCGGCTTCCTTGGCGGCCTGGCGTTTGGCCAGGGCGCGGGCATAGGCCAGGCGTCGGGCGGCGACGCTCAGCCAGCGGACGAAGGTGGCTTCGATCACCAGCCAGAACATCAGCAGGTACAGGGTGTTGATCAAGCGATCACTGAGCTTGAGCGCGGTGTAGTAGTAGCCGAAGCAAACCGCGATAAACAGCGCAATGGGCAGGGCGGTGAACAACAGGCCCACGGCTTTGCGAAACAGCGAGGCTTTCTCATGGGTGGGGCTGTTCAGCAGCAGGCGGCTGAGCAACCACGCCATCAAGGCGTAGCAGGTGAGTACCACGGCGATACCCAGCACGTCTTCGGCGAGTGCCGCCGGTTGGTGCTCGGCAATGGCCACTACGGCCACCAGCGCCAGTACTACCAGCCCGAGCTTGCGTACCCAGCCTTGCAGGAATTCGACCTGGGGTTTTTCCCAGCGAAAGTGCAGTTCGGCCACACCGCCGGGCGCCAGGATGCGGTAAGCGGTGTAAAACACCAGCCACGCCTGGGCGATCTGCAGCAGGGCCGAGCCCAGGTTGGCGTTTTGCCCACGGGCGTCGATCTGCAGCGCATAGCCGCACAGCGCCAGGCCCAGGGACACCGGCATCGCCAGCAGGATGTTGATCAGGATCGCCTGCGGCGTGTGCCACTGGCTGTCGCGCTTGAAGTGACCTATGTCCAGGTGGACTTTGTTGAGGCGCTGATACAGCGCCTTGCGCCGCCACAACAGCGCGCCGATCAACAGCAGCAGCGGCAGGAACAGCAAGGGGCGCTGGGTCAGGCCGTCATACAGTTCGCTGACGCTGGAAGCCCAGGGCAGGGTGGTGATTTGCTTGCTCAGGTGCGCCGGTACGGTTTCCAGCCACTCGGTGTCCAGCGGCTTGTTGCTCGGGATCCAGAACATCTGCTCATCGAGCGTGGCGCGCAGGGTGG
Source organism: Pseudomonas sp. W4I3 (assembly GCF_030816195.1). Lineage (GTDB taxonomy): Bacteria > Pseudomonadota > Gammaproteobacteria > Pseudomonadales > Pseudomonadaceae > Aquipseudomonas. The sequence goes on from NZ_JAUSXS010000001.1 coordinate 1,169,039, forward strand.
TGGCGGTGCTGAGCAGTTGTTTCTGGTTCAGTTGCAGGGTGATGGATTCGTTGAGCAGCGCGCTCAGTTCCCGGCTCAGGCGCTCCAGCAAGTCGCTGCGGGTGATTGCCAGTTCCAGCAGGGTGCGGCGCAATTGCGGGGTGATGTCGTCCGGTGGCTGGTTGGCCAGCAGGTTATCCACATACGCGCTGGGGGAGCTGATCAGCTCGCGCTGCTGGTTGACCTCGAACTGGTACAGGCGAATGTTGGCGATGTCGTCGGCCAGGTCACGGTCGACGGTCAGGCGTGGCAGGGCCTGTTTCTGTTTGTAGAGGATCTTGGACAGCAACAGGCTGCCCTTGAGCACGTTGATCTGTTCGTCCAGCGCCGAATCGCTTTGGGTGACGGTGTCCAGTTGCTGCTTGGTCTGCAGGTTTTTCTGGGTCAGGTCGTTGAGGCGGTCGGTGCTCTTGAGCAGGTAGTCGGAGAGCTTCAGGTTGGCCGCGCTTTCCGTGGCCAGCAGGCTGCTGCCGCCGGCCTTCTGCGCTTCGATGGACTGCTGGGTCACCGTCTGCTGGGACTGGGCCAGGCGTTTCTGGTTGATCAGGGTTTGCAGGTCCTGGATTTCTTGCTCCAGGCGCGCGGTTTTTTCCTGGATCAGGTCGTGCTGGCTGTTGCCCAGGTCCTGCAGCTGGCTGTTGCCGGCCAGCTCCTGACGGCGCAGGGGAATCAGTGCGTTGAGGGCGGCGAGTTCGGCGTTGAGCTGGTTGCGCTGGTCGCTGCTGAGGGCTTTGCCGTTGTCTTTGCCCGCTTTGAGAGTCGCATTGATTTGCTGGATACGCGTCTGGCTGCTGCTGATTTCGGTCTGCGCGCGCTCGGGCCGGGTTTGGGCGGCGATGGTCAGGCTGTTGGCGTCGGCCAGCTCTTTTTGCAAGTCACCCTGCTGGGTGGTGCGCTGGACCAACAACTGTTCAAGCTGCGGCACGGGCAGGCTGGCGTAGCGTTGGGCCACCGGGATGACTTTGGTGGCCTTGAGCCGAGTCAGCTCGCGCTGGTTGTCCGTGGTTTGGCGCGGGGCATCTTCCAGCTGACGCTTCAGATCTGCCAGGCGCTGCTCGTAGTCCTGCTTGTTGGCCAGGTAGGTCAGGGTCTGTTGCAGGATGCCCTGCAACGCTTTCATGTCGGCGTCGGGCAGCTTGCGATCGGGCAGTTTGTCCAGGGTTTGCTGGACAGCGTCGGCGCTGGGCGGGTCGGCCGCGTGAACGGTGCCGACACAAAGGGTCAGGCCCAGCAGGGCAGTGGCGAGAAAAGTGCGCAGGGTTGGCATAGAGACCGGTTGAGCTGGATGAAGAATCGGGGCGTTATCGCCCCGCAGTTTAGAGGAAGAGTCCGGGGCCCGGGCGACTTCCTTCGGGGAATCTGACGCCGACTTTGCCAATCTTGTTCCCGTCCATGACCGCGACGGTCCAGATGGTGTTGTTCCACTCCACCTGGTCGCCCACCACCGGCGCGCCGCCGACTTTCTGGGTGATGAAGCGGCTGAGCGGCATGTCCGGGTCGATACCCTCGAGCTTGAGCCCGTACAAGGCCGAAACCGCGCCCAGCTGGGCGTCGCCTTCGAGTACGAAATCGCCGAAGAAGCGCAGGTCGAGGCCGCGCTGCGGTGCCTGGCTGAACAGTTTGCCGAGCGCCGGCAGGTTGTGTTCATGGCCGATGACGCAGAGCAGATCGTCGACTTCCAGCACTGTACTACCCGACGGATGGAGCAGTTGCTGGCCACGGAACAGCGCCGCGATCCGCGTGCCTTCCGGCATTTTCAATTCGCGCAGGGCGGCGCCGATGCACCATTTCTCCGCGCCCAGACGATAGACGAACAGCTCCCACTCGCTGGTGACGTGCACTTCCAGGGCGGCGCGGGAAATTGGCGCCGGGTCCGGCGGTACCGTGACTTTGAGCAACTTGGCCACCCACGGCAGGCTGGTGCCCTGCACCAGCAGCGAGACCAGCACGATAAAGAACGCCAGGTTGAAGTACAGCTGGGCATGGGGCAGGCCGGCCATCAGCGGGAACACCGCGAGGATGATCGGCACCGCGCCGCGCAGGCCGACCCAGGCGATAAAGGTTTTTTCGCGGCCGTGGAACGCTTTAAAGGGCAGCAGGCCAATCATCACCGACAGCGGCCGCGCAAACAGGATCATCCACAGCGCCAGGCCCAATGCCGGCAGGGCAATAGGCAGCAAATCATGGGGCGTGACCAACAGGCCCAGCACCAGGAACATGCCGATCTGCGCCAGCCAGGCCATGCCGTCGAGCATATGCAGGATGCCATGGCGGCTGCGCACCGGCCGGTTGCCGATCACCAGCCCGCACAGATACACGGCGAGAAAGCCGCTGCCGTGCAAGGCGTTGGTCAGCGCGAACACGAACAGGCCGCCGGCGATCACCAGGATCGGGTACAAGCCGTTGGCCAGGTTGATGCGGTTGACCATTTGCAGCATCAACCAGCCGCCGCCCAAGCCCACCAGGCCGCCGATGCCGAATTCGCGGATCAGGTGGGTCAGCAGGCTCCAGTGCAGGCCGGTCTGACCGCTGGCGAGCATGTCGATCAAGGTCACGGTGAGGAACACCGCCATCGGGTCGTTGCTGCCCGATTCGATTTCCAGGCTGGCGCTGACCCGTTCGTTCAGGCCCTTGCCGCCCAGCAGCGAGAACACCGCCGCGGCGTCCGTGGAGCCGACGATGGCGCCGATCAGCAAGCCCTGGACGATGTTGAGGTCAAACAGCCAGGCCGCGGCCATGCCGGTGAGGCCGGTGGTAATCAACACCCCCACCGTGGCCAGGGACAAGGCCGGCCAGAGTGCCACGCGAAAACTCGCCACTCGCGTGCGCAAACCGCCGTCGAGCAGGATCACCGCCAGTGCCAGGTTGCCCACCAGATAGGCGGTCGGGTAGTTATCGAAGATGATGCCGCCGCCATCGACGCCGGCGATCATGCCCACGGCCAGGATGATCACCAGGATCGGAATGCCCAGTCGCGAGGAAAGAGAACTCACCAGAATGCTCGCACTCACCAGCAACGCGCCGATCAAGAACAGGCTGTTGATGGTCGTCGCATTCAAAGGCAGTACTCCAGAGCAGGATAAGCAGGGCGCAAACTGACCATGCAGTCTGCGTGCCAGCGATTCTAACCTGTTGAATTGCTGCCCTGTCAAAAAGCTTTTTCTGATGTGCGCAGAACAAATGTGGGAGGGGGCTTGCCAGTCAGTTAAGCGAACGATGTTCATTGTAGGAGCGAGCTTGCTCGCGAAAAGCGCCCAGGCAGCGCGTTCATTCTGAATAAACGCGGGGGGCCTGAGTTCTTCGCGAGCAAGCTCGCTCCTACAAAAAAAGCCTGACTGGCATTAGGGCAAGCTCCCTCCCATATTTTTTAGAGCCGGAAGCGGCCCACCATTCCGTTGAGGTCCACCGCCAGGCGCGACAGCTCGCTGCTCGCCGCGCTGGTCTGGCTGGCGCCTGTGGCCGATTGCACCGACAGATCACGGATATTCACCAGGTTACGGTCCACTTCACGCGCCACCTGCGCCTGTTCTTCCGCCGCGCTGGCGATCACCAGGTTGCGCTCGTTGATCTCGATGATCGCCGTATTGATGGTGTCCAGCGACATCCCTGCGCCCTTGGCGATGTTCAACGTCGATTCGGCGCGCTCGGTGCTGTTGCGCATCGAATCCACCGCATGCTCGGTGCCGGCCTGGATGCTGCCGATCATGCGCTCGATCTCGCTGGTGGATTGCTGGGTGCGATGGGCCAACGCCCGCACTTCGTCGGCCACCACCGCAAAGCCACGTCCGGCCTCACCGGCCCGCGCCGCTTCGATGGCCGCGTTAAGGGCCAGCAGGTTGGTCTGGTCGGCCAGGCCTCGGATCACGTCCAGCACTTTGCCGATATCGCGCGATTCATTGGCCAACTCACCAATCAGGGTGGCTGTGGCTTGCACGTCGCCGCTCATGCGCTCGATGGCGCTGACGGTTTCCTGCACCAGGTCACGGCCGTCACCGGCGGAGGTGGTGGCGTTGCGCGAAGCTTCGGAGGTGCTCACGGCATTGCGTGCGACTTCCTCGACCGCGCTGGTCATCTCGTTGACGGCGGTGGCGGCTTGTTCGATTTCGTTGTTCTGCTGGGTCAGGCCGCGGGCGCTTTCGTCGGTCACGGCGTTGAGCTCTTCGGCGGCCGATGCCAGTTGCGTGGCGGAGCCGGCGATGCGCTGCAGGGTATCGCGCAGTTTGTCCTGCATCTTGGCCATGGCGGCGAGCAGGCGGCCGGCTTCGTCGTTGCCGTCAACCTTGATTGGGCGGGTGAGGTTACCTTCGGCCACCTCTTCGGCGGCTTCCAGCGCCTGGGAAATCGGCCCGGTGATGCTGCGGGTCAGCAGCCAGGCGAACAGCAGGGTCAGCGCGGTAGCAATCACCAGCAGGCCCACGACCATGTTAAAGGCCAGGTTGTACTGGTCTTTGGCCTGTTGGTTGGTGGCCAGGGCCATGGTGTTGTTGATTTCCAGTAGGCGGTTGAGCACCGCATTGACCTGCTCGGAGTTGTTCAACAGCTCGGTGTTGAGCAGGCCGCGTAACTCGTCGACCTGATTGGCCCGTGACAGGCTCTTCATGCGCTCTTCGATCTGGTGGTATTGAGCCAGCAGCTGCACGTATTCATTGTAGGCCGCGCGTTCTTCGCTGCTCTCGATCAGCTTCTCGTAGATGCCTTGAGCAGTACGGATCTGCTGGTTGCGCACGTCGAACGCTTCGAGGGTTTTTTGCTGTACCTCTGGCTCGCGGTTGGTCAGCAGGCGGTAGGACAGCACGCGCAGGCGCAAGGTGAGTTGGGTAAATTCGTCGAGGGCGCGGATGCTGGGCACGCTGGACAAGGTGATGTCTTCGGTGGCGCCGCGGATCTTGCTCATCTGGTTCAGGGCGAACACGCCGAGAAACAACATCAAGGCGCCGATAAACGCGAAGCCGAGGAAGGCCCTCGGTGCGATATTCATATTACGAAGAGACATGCTGGAATCCTGGGAGAAGCGCGATCCGTGCGGCCATGAGACGGGGTGTGCATCGCGTATCGGCCCTGCGACTAAAGTCTTAAGGGTGCGCGCGCTTTTGTCGCACCTGACCAGGGGTTGCACGGATTCAGGAACCAGATCGGGTAATTGCAGTCACTAAGGCTCGAAAGTGCGGCCCGGCCCATAAGAATCGGGCTGCGCGCCGGGGGATAACCCTGGCATCCGAGGTGAATTTTCTTTATCGTCACCGCCCTTTTAAAAGCCAGAGAAATCAAAATGTTAGAAGCATCCCTCAGCCAACTGGAACAACTGGTCAGCGACCTGGTACAACACAATCAAGACCTGCTGGGCAGCAACGAATCCCTCAAGGCGCAACTGGCCCAGGCCAAGGACGAAAACGACAGCCTGCAACTGAACCTGATGGAACAGGAAGAAAAGCATGGCGCCACCGCTGCGCGCATTCAGGCACTGGTTGAGCGTGTGAGCGCAGGCCCTGTCAGCGCATGAGTGAAGGGATAAAGGTCGTTTCGATTCTCGGAGAGGATTACTCGATCAAGGCGCCGGCCGGGGAAGACCAGACCCTGATGCACGCCGTGACCATGCTCAAGGCCTCCCTGGCGACTACCAAGAAAAAGTACCCGACCCTCATCGGTGACAAACTATTGGTATTGGCCGCGCTGAACCTGTGCGCCGAGCAGATCGAAATGCAGCAGGCCCACCAACAGGAACTCGACCGTTACCAAGAGCAAGTCAGCGCCACGGTCGAGGTGATTTCCAAGGCGATCCAGCCTTAGAACCACGCCTCCTGCATCCCCAGGCACGTATCGTCGCGTGCCTCCAGAATCGCCAGTTCATGATGGCAGCTTGGTACTTCCCAGGTCAGGAAGTACCGGGCGGCCTGGAGCTTGCCTTTATAGAAGGCCACGTCGGCCGCATTGCCCTGGGCCAGCCCTTCTTCGGCGCGAATCGCCTGTTCCAGCCAACGCCAGCCAATCACCGTATGCCCGAACACTTTCAGGTACAGCGCCGAGTTCGCCAGGCTGCTGTTGACTTTGCCCTGGGCAAGATCGCCCAGCAGGCCGAGGGTGACGCCTTGCAGGCGATCAACCAATTGCTCCAGCGGTTGCCTTAATGCAGTGAGCGAGGGGTAGTGCTGGGCTCGAGCGCCTGTCTCTGCGATCAGTCGAATCAACTGCTTGAGCCCGGCACCGCCGTTCTGCGCCAGCTTGCGCCCAAGCAGATCCAGGGACTGGATGCCATGGGTGCCTTCGTGGATCGGATTCAGGCGGTTATCGCGGTAATACTGCTCCACCGGGTACTCGCGGGTATAGCCATGCCCGCCGAGAATCTGGATCGCCAGTTCGTTGGCCTTGAGGCAGAACTCCGACGGCCAGGATTTGACGATAGGGGTGAGCAGGTCCAGCAATTCATGGGCCTGTTTGCGTTCGGTTTCGCTGGGCAATGTGGTGGTGTCGTCGAACAGGCGCGCAGCGTACAGGCCAAGGTCGAAGGCGCCTTCCACGTAGGCTTTTTGCGTGAGCAACATGCGCTTGATGTCGGCGTGCTGAATGATCGACACCGGCGCGGTGCTCGGATCCTTGCTGTCCGGCAGGCGGCCTTGTGGACGTTCGCGGGCGTACTCCAGCGAATAGAGGTAACCCGCGTAGCCAAGCATCACCGCGCCCATGCCGACGCCAATCCGGGCTTCGTTCATCATCTGGAACATGCAGCTCAGGCCTTGGTGCGGTTTGCCCACCAGATAGCCGACACAGTGGCTGTTATCGCCAAAGTTGAGCGCTGTGGAGGTCGTGCCGCGCCAGCCCATCTTGTGAAACAGCCCGGCCAGCAGCACGTCGTTGCGCTCACCCAGGCTGCCGTCATCGTTGACCAGGAATTTGGGCACGATAAACAGCGAAATGCCCTTCACCCCGGCCGGCGCATCGGGCAGCTTGGCCAGCACCATGTGCACGATGTTCTCTGACAACGGGTGGTCGCCGCCGGAGATGAAGATCTTGTTGCCCTTCAGGCGATAGGTGCCGTCAGCCGCAGGCTCGGCCCGGGTACGAATATCCGACAGGGACGAGCCGGCGTGGGGCTCGGTCAAGGCCATGGTGCCGAAGAAGCGGCCTTCGATCATCGGTTGCAGGAAGCGTTGCTTCTGCTCTTCGGTGCCGAAGCTTTCAATCAGGTTGGCGGCGCCCATGGTCAGAAACGGATAGGACGTCGACGCGGCGTTGGCCGCCTGGAAATGCGCGAAGCACGCCTGGGACAGCAGGGTCGGCAGTTGCATGCCTCCCGCTTCAAAACTGCGGGCGGCGTTGAGAAAGCCGGCTTCAAGGAAGGCGTCCACGGCCGGTTTGACTTCCGGAATCAGGATCGCTCGGCCGTCTTCATAACGCGGTTCGTTTTCATCGTTCTTGCGGTTGTGGGGCGCGAAGTATTTTTCCGCGATGCTGCGCGCTGTACCGATGGCGGCATCGAAGGTCTCGCGGTTGTGCTCGGCAAACCGCTCGCGCTGGGTCAGGCCCTCGGCATCGAGGACTTCGTACAGCTCGAAAGCCAGATTGCGGGAACTGAGCAGCGTCTCGGACATGGCGGCTTACCTTTGAAGGAATTGGCCTGAGTCTAAGTGCGCGAATGGAGGGTGGATAGCAAGATTGATCTGGGTGATGGAGGGCCAGAACACAAGAAGGGGAAATTGAAATGCGATCAAATGTGGGAGGGGGCTTGCTCCCGATAGCAGTGTGTCAGTCAAAGATAAGTTGACTGGCCCACCGCTATCGGGGGCAAGCCCCCTCCCACATGGTTGAACTGCGTTTGTTAGCCGATGGTCATCAGGCTCGCATTACCGCCGGCCGCAGCGGTGTTGACGCTCAACGCACGCTCGATCACCAACCGTTCCAAGGCAATGGATGTCTCACCCTGGGACAAACCATGCACCCCAACAATCGCACCGCCGCGCTGCGCCACTTGCTTGCACACCGCGCGCAGTTGGTCGGAGTCGCCGTGGTGCAAGACCGCGTCGAACACCACCTCGTCCTTGGTCCAGTCGGCCACACGCTTGATCTTCGCCTGAATATCCTTCGGCAGGCGTGGGAACAAGGCCTTGGTCAGCTCGGTTTCCGGCCATACCGCTGAACCGCCTACTGCCAATACCGCGGCCAGTTGGGTCAGCAGGTCACCTTCGACTTCCGCCAGGCACAGTACGTGTTCACGCGGCAGGATCGCGTAGCTGTTGCGCTCGCCGGTCGGGCCGGCCAGTTGGCGGGTGATACCGCTTTGCGACTGTGCGGCGAATTGCGTGCACAGGGCGCTCAGTTCGCTGAACTTTTGGCTGTCGGCCCAGGTTTTCAGGGCGGTCAGCGGTTGGCTCATGGCGTCGCGCAGGCGCAGGTCCGGTGCCGTCAATGCGTCGCCACGTACGAAGGATTGCTCGATCGCATCGGTAGGACGAGTCGACAACAGGCGGTACAGGTACAGCGGGCCACCGGCTTTCGGGCCAGTACCCGACAGGCCTTCGCCGCCGAACGGCTGCACGCCGACCACGGCACCCACGATGTTACGGTTGACGTAGACGTTACCGGCATTGACGTTGTCGATCACCTTGGCGATGGTCTCGTCGATGCGGGTGTGCACGCCCAATGTCAGGCCGTAGCCGGACGCATTGATCTGGCCGATGAGCTGGTCGATCTCTTTGCGCTTGTAACGCACCACGTGCAGCACCGGACCGAAGATTTCGCGTTGCAGCTCGTCGAAGCTTTCCAGCTCGATCAGGGTAGGCATCACGAAGGTGCCACGCTTGATCTCTTCGCCGTCGGCAATCGCCACTTGGTAAACGTTGCGGCCTTTGTCGCGCATGGCCTGGATGTGTTTCTCGATGCCCGCCTTGGCTTCGGCGTCGATCACCGGGCCGATGTCCACCGACAGGCGCTCCGGGTTGCCCAGGCGGCATTCCGCCATGGCGCCCTTGAGCATTTCGATCACGCGGTCTGCCGAATCTTCCTGTAGGCACAGTACGCGCAGGGCCGAGCAGCGCTGGCCGGCGCTGTCGAAGGCCGACGACACCACGTCGATGACCACTTGTTCGGTGAGCGCCGAGGAATCCACGATCATCGCGTTCTGGCCGCCGGTTTCGGCGATCAGCGGAATCGGACGGCCCTGGGCATCCAGGCGGCCGGCGACATTGCGTTGCAGCAAACGGGCAACCTCGGTAGAGCCGGTGAACATCACGCCTTTGACGCGCTCATCACCGACCAGGCGGGCCCCGACGCTTTCGCCCTGGCCCGGCAGCAATTGCAGCACGCCTTGTGGGATACCGGCTTCGAGCAGGATGCGTACCGCCTGGGCGGCGACCAGCGGGGTTTGTTCGGCAGGCTTGGCCAGTACCGGGTTACCGGCGGCCAGTGCCGCAGCAACCTGGCCGCTGAAGATCGCCAGCGGGAAGTTCCATGGGCTGATGCACACCACCGGGCCCAATGGGCGGTGGGCGTCGTTGGTGAAGTCGTTGCGCGCCTGCACCGCGTAGTAGCGCAGGAAATCCACGGCTTCGCGTACTTCAGCGATGGCGTTGGCGAAGGTCTTGCCGGCTTCACGGGCCAGCAGGCCCATCAGTGGCTGGATTTCACCTTCCATCAGGTCAGCGGCGCGTTCCAGGATCGCGGCGCGTTCTGCAGGTGGGGTGGCCTGCCAGATCGGGCCGGCGCTGATGGCGCACTGGATGGCATTGTCGACGTCTTCGACGGTGGCTTCCTGAACGTGACCGACCACATCGCGCAGGTCGGACGGGTTCAGCACCGCGGCAGCCGGTTGTTCGCTGGAGGCGCAACCGAGCATCGGCGCGGCTTTCCAGTTGTTGTGCGCGGTGGCAAGCAGGGCGCAGGACAACGACGCCAGGCGATGCTCGTTGGCCAGGTCGATACCGGCCGAGTTGGCGCGGTCGCTGCCATACACGTCACGCGGCAGCGGGATACGCGGGTGCGGCAGGCCGAAGCCGCCTTCCACCGTGGCCATCTGCTCGATGCTCGCCACCGGATCGGCCACCAGCTCCTGAATCGAGATGGATTGGTCGGCAATGCGGTTGACGAACGAGGTGTTCGCACCGTTTTCCAACAGGCGACGCACCAGGTACGCCAGCAGGGTTTCGTGCGTGCCGACCGGTGCGTACACGCGGCACGGGCGGTTCAACTTGCCTTCGGAAACCTTGCCCACCACTTGTTCGTACAGCGGTTCACCCATGCCGTGCAGGCATTGGAACTCGTACTGGCCAGGGTAATAGTTCTGACCGGCGATGTGATAAATGGCCGACAGCGTATGGGCGTTGTGCGTGGCGAACTGCGGATAGATGACTTCCGGTACCGACAACAGTTTGCGTGCGCAGGCGATGTAGGAAACGTCGGTGTACACCTTGCGGGTGTACACCGGGTAGCCTTCCAGGCCTTCGACTTGGGCGCGCTTGATTTCGCTGTCCCAGTACGCGCCTTTTACCAGGCGGATCATCAGGCGGTGGCGGCTGCGGCGTGCCAGGTCGATCACGTAGTCGATCACATAAGGGCAACGCTTCTGGTAGGCCTGGATCACGAAACCGATACCGTTCCAGCCGGTCAGTTGCGGCTCGAAGCACAGGCGCTCGAGCAGGTCCAGGGACAATTCGAGGCGGTCGGCTTCTTCGGCGTCGATGTTCAGGCCGATGTCGTATTGCTTGGCCAGCAGGGTCAGCGACAACAGGCGCGGGTACAGCTCGTCCATCACACGCTCGTACTGGGCGCGGCTGTAGCGCGGGTGCAGGGCGGAAAGCTTGATGGAAATGCCTGGGCCTTCATAGATACCACGGCCGTGGGAGGCTTTGCCGATGGAGTGAATGGCTTGTTCGTACGAGGCCAGGTACTTCTGGGCATCGTGTTCGGTCAGTGCGGCTTCGCCGAGCATGTCGTAGGAATAGCGGAAACCCTTGGCTTCGAACTTGCTCGCGTTGGCCAGCGCTTCGGCAATGGTTTCGCCGGTGACGAACTGCTCGCCCATCAGGCGCATGGCCATGTCGACGCCCTTGCGGATCATCGGCTCGCCGCTTTTGCCGATGATGCGGCTCAGGGACGAGGTCAAACCTGCTTCGTTATGGGTGGCAACCAGTTTGCCGGTCAGCAGCAGGCCCCAAGTGGCCGCGTTGACGAACAGCGACGGGCTGTTGCCCAGGTGCGGCTGCCAGTTACCGGTGCTGATCTTGTCGCGAATCAGCGCGTCGCGGGTGCCTTTGTCCGGGATGCGCAGCAGCGCTTCGGCCAGGCACATCAGCGCTACGCCTTCCTGGGACGACAGGGAAAATTCCTGCAGCAGGCCCTGAACGATGCCGGCACGGCCGCCGGCGCTCTTCTGGTTGCGCAGTTTTTCGGCAATCGTGGCGGCCAGCTTGTTGGTGGCTTCGGCCATGGCCGCCGGCAGGCGAGCCTGCTCGATCAACATCGGCACCACTTCCGGCTCAGGGCGACGGTAAGCGGCGGTGATCGCGGCGCGCAGTACCGATTGCGGCAGGATGCTCTCGGCGAACTCTAGGAAGCACTGATGAGCGTGGTCATTTTGGACTTCGCCCGCATCATCGGCGTCTTTGCTGCCCGAACCATTGAGCTCGGAAAGGGTTGCACCACCCTCGAGTTTCTCCAGGTAATTGAAAATTGCCTGTTTGATCAGCCAGTGCGGCGTGCGATCAATGGAGGACGCGGCGGCCTTCAGACGCTCGCGGGTTGGGTCGTCGAGTTTGACCCCAAGGGTGGTCGTAGCCATTTTCTTATCCTCATGGGTGCCACTACCGAGTGGCATCTGCTGGCGGCAAGATTAGCTTTGCCCATGAAGAGGTGCAACCGGGTGCAACCCTTTTGTTCAGGAAATTTTCGACGGTTGATCGGAAAAAAACCGGCCTTGCCTGGAATCGGCTTCACGCTGGTGCATTTACTTCTGAGATGGCCTGCTCTTGCTCCGAAAAGGAGCAAAAACTCGGCGTTTTTGTTGAAAATCACGTGGGTGCAACTTATTCGCAAGAAACTGGTTGCACCTTATTTGCTTTGTTGAATAGCATTCGCGCATCAAGGTGCAACCACCCTCACGGGTGCGTTCATCGGCTGGCGGCTTTCCTGGGGAAACGCTAGTCATAAATGCGCGGCACGCCGCCTCGTTTATCCGGTATCAACGGGTAGCGGGGTGACAGACCGTCGCCACATAAAAACAAAGCCAGGGCGTCACTCCTATGAGCGTTAGCAATCCTACCCTGATCACGTTCGTGATCTACATCGCAGCAATGGTGCTGATCGGCCTGATGGCTTATCGCTCCACCAACAATCTTTCCGATTACATCCTGGGCGGTCGCAGCCTCGGTAGCGTGGTGACGGCTTTGTCCGCCGGTGCTTCCGATATGAGCGGCTGGTTGCTGATGGGCCTGCCGGGCGCCATCTACATGTCTGGCTTGTCGGAAAGCTGGATTGCCATCGGCCTGATCGTCGGTGCCTACCTCAATTGGCTGTTCGTGGCCGGCCGCCTGCGCGTGCAGACCGAACACAACGGCGACGCCCTGACCCTGCCGGATTACTTCTCCAGCCGCTTCGAAGATAAAAGCGGCCTGCTGCGGATCATTTCTGCGGTGGTGATCCTGGTGTTCTTCACCATTTACTGCGCCTCCGGCATCGTGGCGGGTGCCCGCCTGTTCGAAAGCACCTTCGGCATGTCCTACGAGACCGCGCTGTGGGCCGGTGCCGCAGCGACTATTGCCTACACCTTTATCGGCGGTTTCCTGGCGGTCAGCTGGACCGACACCGTACAAGCCACGCTGATGATCTTCGCGTTGATCCTGACGCCGATCATCGTATTGCTGGCCACCGGTGGCGTTGACACCACCTTCCTGGCCATCGAAGCCAAGGATCCGACCAGCTTCGACATGCTGAAAAACACCACCTTTATCGGCGTTATCTCGCTGATGGGCTGGGGCCTGGGTTACTTCGGCCAGCCGCACATCCTCGCGCGCTTCATGGCAGCGGATTCGGTGAAATCGATTGCCAAGGCGCGTCGCATCTCCATGACCTGGATGATCCTGTGCCTGGGCGGCACCGTGGCAGTGGGCTTCTTCGGCATCGCTTACTTCTCGGCACACCCGGAAGTGGCAGGCCCAGTGACTGAAAACCCTGAGCGTGTGTTTATCGAACTGGCCAAGATCCTGTTCAACCCATGGGTTGCCGGCGTATTGCTGTCGGCCATTCTGGCGGCCGTCATGAGCACCCTGAGCTGCCAATTGCTGGTGTGCTCCAGCGCCCTGACCGAAGACTTCTACAAGGCTTTCCTGCGCAAGGGCGCCTCCCAGCTTGAGCTGGTGTGGGTCGGTCGCCTGATGGTGCTGCTGGTGGCGTTGATCGCCATCGCCATGGCCGCCAACCCGGAAAACCGCGTACTGGGCCTGGTCAGCTACGCCTGGGCCGGTTTCGGTGCCGCTTTCGGTCCGGTGGTGCTGATTTCGGTGATCTGGAAAAACATGACCCGCAACGGCGCACTGGCCGGCATCCTGGTTGGCGCGATCACTGTGATCGTGTGGAAACACTTCGAGTTGCTGGGCCTGTACGAAATCATCCCAGGCTTCATCTTCGCCAGCCTGGCGATCTACTTCGTCAGCAAGATGGGCGCGCCGACGGCTGGTATGGTCGAGCGCTTTGATGCGGCGGAAAAAGACTACAACCTCAATAAGTAACAGCGCTGGGCGTTGATCGCCCGGTACATGAAAAGAAGGCCCACGTCCTAAGGATGCTGGGCCTTTTTTTATGGAGAGGATCAGCCCCCTGGAGTTCTGAGGATTTCGGCACTGCCGACGTAGGACCTTACTGATTTGCCGGCGCAGCGCTCGAATCGGCAAACGGCTGATGCAGAATCGCTCGTCCACCCTTCGCAGAGAAACACCGGATGTTCGCTCCTGCCAATGAAAGTGCCTTTAACCTGACCCTGGATGGGGAACCTTGTGATCTGAAGGTTCAAGGGTTCATGGGCGATGAATTTATCAGTCTGCCCTTTCGCTTTGACCTTGAGTTGGTCAGCGAGCAGCCCGATCTGGACCTGGACAGCCTACTGCACCGTCAGGCGTTCTTGGGGTTCGATACTCAGGGCCACGGTATTCATGGCCGGGTGTACCGGGTCGCGCAAGGCGATTCGGGTAAGCGGCTGACCCGTTACCAGATCACCCTTGTGCCCCAATTGGCCTATCTGGAGCACAGCACGCACCAACGGATCTTCCAGAACAAGACGGTGCCGCAGATCATTGCACGAGTGTTGGAGGCTCAGGATATTCAGGGTGATACCTTCGTGTTTCGCCTCAGCAGCGACTATCCCGAGCGCGAGTACTGTGTTCAGTTCGACGAAACCGATCTGCAGTTCATCCAGCGCTTGTGCGTTGAATCGGGCATCCACTATCACTTTCAGCACAGTCCCGAGCGTCACCTGTTGGTGTTTGGCGATGACCAGAGTGTGTTTGGCCAACCGGACCAGGTCACACCCTACCTGGCCGGCTCCGGCATGGTGGCTGAAGCGCCTGCGATCAAGCGCTTTATCCTGCGGCTGGAAACCCGTACCGCCGGTGTCAACCTGCGGGCCTACGACTTCAAAAAGCCCAGCCTGGTATTGGAAAGCACAGCTTCCAGCGGGCAACGCCTGCCCTTGGACGAGCAGCGCTATCCTGGAAACTTTACCGATCGCGCACACGGCAAGTACCTGGCGCAGCGCGTGTTGGAGCGCCATCGCAGCGATTTTCGCCAGGCCAGCGGTATCAGCGATCAGCCGGCACTGGTCACCGGGCAATTTCTGAAGATGGCTGGCCACCCGCGTCAGGATTGGAATGACCTGTGGCTGGTGACCCAGTTGCACCATACGGGGCGGCAGCCGCAAGTGCTGGAGGAGTCTGCGCCTGACGTTTATGGGGATGATTTGCCGGCGGGCTATAGCAACGATTTTGTGGTGACGCCTTGGGATGTGCCGTTTCGAACGCCTCTGGTCATGCCCCGGCCGCACCTCGCCGGCTACCAGAACGCGGTGGTCACCGGGCCTGTGGACAGTGAAATCCATTGCGACGAATACGGCCGTGTCAAAGTGCAGATGGCCTGGGATCGCGACGGTGAGCACAACGATCATTCCAGCTGTTGGTTGCGCGTGGCGAGCGGCTGGGCCCATGACCGTTATGGGGCGGTACTGATCCCGCGGGTCGGCATGGAAGTGCTGGTGGGCTTCGTCGATGGCGACATGGACATGCCGCTGGTCATGGGTTGCCTGCCCAACGCGGCAAATCGTTCGCCTCTCGACCTGCCGGCGGACAAGACCCTCAGTATTTTTCGCAGCCAGAGCAGCCCCGGTGGCGGGGGCCACAACGAACTGCGCATCGAGGACCGCAAGGGCGCCGAGGAAATCTACCTGCGTGCCCAGCGCGACTGGACCCAGCACGTGTTGCATGACCAGCATGTGCAGGTCGATCACCAGCGCCGGGTAAAGGTGGGCGGCGAGTCGCACCATGAGTTGCTGGGCGAAGAGCAGCGCATCACCCATGGCAACCGCATGACTGAACTCAAGCAGGATGACCACCTGGTGGTCGGCGGTTCGCAGCATCTGCGTGCTGGTCGTACCCTTCAACTGGCGGCCGGGCAAAGCATCGTCATCGACGCGGGAGCCAGCGTTACGATTCAGGCGGGAGGGCAGTCGATCACGCTCTCGGCGGGCGGCATTTTCAGCAGCGTGCCGATCCAGCTTGGCGGGGCGCCAGCCGTTGCGACGGCGCCATTGAAGCCGGGTTTGAAGGAGGCGGCACTGGCGGCCGTCCCGCTTCCTCTGAGCGCTGTGCAGATAGCGAGCCTGAAACGCAGCGCGCCTTTTTGTGAAGAGTGCGAACGCTGCCGAAATGGGCAGTGCGATATTGCCGAGCATGCAGGGAGTGTTAACTGATGCAGACGTCCATGGACCCCGGCACCTGGCTGGCGCAGTTTCCGCTGCTTGCCGGTGAACGGCTCTTTGCTGTGCTGGGCACTGCCAGCGACGCCAAGCCACTCGCCGCCTGGCAAACCATGACGGCGGGGCCGGCGCCGCGGGCGATTTGGGCCGGTACGGCCTACGCGGCTTGGGCTGAGGTGATGCCTTACGTGGGCGTCGTCGAGCCGGGCAGCGCCTTTCTCGATTGGGTCGCCACTGTGCACGCCGAGGATTGGGGTTGGCTGGCAGTATCCTCCAGCCCTTTGGAAACGGTGATTGCCCACCTGCAAAGCCTGACCCAGGTTTTCATGCCCAATGACCAGGCGGTGTTTTTACGCTTCTGGGATGGCGCTCAGTTTCAGCCGATGTGGCAGCACTTGGGCGATGAGGCAGGGGCGGTGTTGCCGGTGTTTGGGCGTTATTTGATCAATGGCCGGCCGCTGACAGTGACGACTGCCCCGGTGACACCCGCGAAAGCCTGGCCCTGGTGGCGAGTGCCTGAACCGTTGCTCAGGCACCTGGCTGAGCAGTCGCCGCAGGTACTGGTCGACAACCTGCTGCAATGGCTGCAAGAGCAGCGCCCGGACCTGTATGCCGCCTTCACACCGGCCACCTTGCGGCACAAACTCACCTGGCTCGCGCGCAGGCCGGGGATCAGCCATGCGGCGCTGGTCGATTACCTCGCCGCGCAGTTGAGCTGAACACCATCACCACCCGCCATGCGGCCCTGCACCTTTGCGCCGGTAGAAGGTAAACTTCGCCCCCTGCGCAGGAGCAACCATGAATTATCGTCACGCCTTTCACGCCGGCAACCACGCCGATGTCTTCAAACACCTGACCTTGACCCGCCTCATCGCCCTGATGTCGCGCAAGGAGCAGCCGTTCGCCTACCTCGACACCCACGCCGGCATCGGCCTGTACGACCTGCAGGGCGACCAGGCCAATCGCACCGGTGAATACCTGGAAGGCATCGCCCGCCTATGGGGCGCAAACGACCTGCCGCCGCTCACTGCCGATTACATGCGCGTGCTGCACGAGATGAATCCGGATGGCCAGTTACGCTACTACCCAGGCTCGCCGGAACTGGCGCGGCGCCTCACGCGTCCCCAGGACCGTGTATTGCTCAACGAAAAGCACCCGGAAGACGGCGTGTTGCTCAAGGACAACATGAAGGGTGATCGCCGGGTCAAGGTGCACCTTGGCGAAGGCTGGCATGTACCACGCGCCCTGTTGCCGGTGCCGGAAAAACGCGCGCTGATGCTGATCGATCCGCCGTTTGAAAAACTCGACGAAATGCAGCGTTGCGCGGCGTCCCTCAAGGAGGCCGTCAGCCGCATGCGCCAGACGGTCGCGGCGATCTGGTATCCGGTGAAAGACCAGCGCATGTTGCGCCGCTTCTACCAGGACCTGGCCGGCACCGGTGCGCCGAAACTGTTGCGCGTGGAATTGCTGGTGCACCCATTGGATACGCCCAACACCCTGACCGGTTCGGGCCTGGCGATTGCCAACCCGCCGTGGGGCCTGGAAGAAGAGTTGCGTGAATTGCTGCCGTGGTTGTCCAAGCAGCTTGGCCAGACCCAGGGTGGGTGGCAGATGGATTGGCTGATCGCGGAGTAACTCATCTCAAGCCAAACACAGGACCCAATGTGGGAGGGGGCTTGCCCCCGATAGCGGAGTGTCAGTCAGTACATCTGTCACTGATACACCGCCATCGGGAGCAAGCCCCCTCCCACATTTTTGAGCGGTGTCGCCCGTCAGATCGGGCAGGTCACGCCAGTGCCGCCGATGCCGCAGTAACCCTGCGGGTTTTTTGCCAGGTATTGTTGGTGATACGCCTCGGCGAAGTACACCGTTGGCGCCTCTTCGATTTCGGTGGTGATCTCACCCAGGCCGGCCTTCGTCAGCTCTTGCTGATACGCCTGGGCACTGGTTTTGGCCGCCGCCAGTTGCTCCGGCGTAGTGGTGTAGATGACCGAGCGGTATTGGCTACCGATATCGTTACCCTGGCGCATACCCTGGGTCGGGTTGTGCAGTTCCCAGAACATTTTCAACAGGTCTTCGTATTTCACTTTGGCCTGGTCATACACCACCAGCACCACTTCGCTGTGGCCGGTCAGGCCTGAGCAGACTTCTTCGTAGGTCGGGTTCGGCGTGAAGCCGCCGGCGTAGCCCACCACGGTGCTGACCACCCCGTCGCGCTGCCAGAACTTGCGTTCCGCACCCCAGAAGCAGCCGAGACCGAAGATCGCGAAGCCGACGTCGTCGGTGAACGGGCCCAGCAGCGGGTTGCCGTTGACGAAGTGCGTTTCCGGCAGGGCCATTGGGGTTTCACGGCCAGGCAGAGCTTGTTCTTGAGTAGGCAGCACGTTTTTGTTCACCAGAATTTCCGAGCGCAAGACCATGATCAGTCCTCTCGTCAGGTTTGAGTAGCAGTAAATTGTCAGACAGCCAGTGTGCCCGAGTGTTACAGCGCTGTCAGGCGATTGGCCCGCGTGGGTAGCGTTTAAGCTTCTCCAGCAGCTCTGCGCCAGGGATTGGCCGGTCGAACAGGTAGCCCTGGCCCACGTCGCAACGATGCCGGCGCAGGAACGCCAATTGCTCGGCGGTCTCGATGCCCTCGGCCACCACCTTGAGCTTGAGGTTGTGCGCCATGGCAATAACCGCCGAGGTGATTTCCATGTCGTCCTGGTTGTCCGGGATTTCGTGGATAAAGCTGCGATCAATCTTAATGATGTCGATGGGGAATTTTTTCAAGTAGCTCAGCGACGAATAACCGGTGCCGAAGTCGTCCATGGCCAGGGTCAGGCCAAAACTTTTCAATTGGTCCAGCTGCAGGCGCGTGTCTTCGGTGGCCTCCAGCAGCAGGCCTTCGGTCAGCTCCAGCTCCAGCAGATTGGCCGGCAGTTGTTCTTCCTTGAGGATGGTGGCAATCGAGGCCACCAGGTCCGGGTCGGAAAACTGCTTGGGCGAGAGGTTGATCGCCACCTGCAGATTGCCCAGGCCCGCCGCCGTCAACTGCCGGCTCATGCGGCAGGCCTGGCGTGCGATCCATTTGCCGATGGGGATGATCAAGCCGGTTTCTTCGGCCACGCTGATGAACTGATCGGGGCGGATCATGCCCTTTTCCGGGTGGTTCCAGCGCAGCAGCGCTTCCATGCCCAGCAGACGGCCACTGCGCAGGCACAGCTTGGGCTGGTAGAACACGTCCAGCTCGTTCTGGGTGAGGGCGCGGCGCAGGTTGTTTTCCACAAACAGCTTATAGCTCGCCTCGGCATTCAGGGCTTCGGTAAACACCTGCACCTGGTGTTTGCCGTTGGCCTTGGCCTTGTGCAAGGCCAGCCCGGCGTTGCGCATCAGGGTTTGCGGGTCGCGCCCGTGCAGCGGCGCGCAGGCCAGGCCCACGGAGCCGGTCACGCTGATCAATTGGTTGTCGACGAACATCGGCTTGTCGAGGGTGGCAAGCAACTGGCTGGCCACCTGCTGGCCGGTCTCCAGGTCGGTATCGTCCAGCAGCACCGCAAACTCGTTACTGGCAAAGCGCGCCAGGCTGCCGCCGCTGCTCAAACTGTTGCGCAGACGACGGGCCAGGCTGATCAGCAGCTTGTCACCGGTCTGGTGGCCGAGGCTGTCGTTGATCCGCTTGAAGTTGTCTATGTCCACCAGCAGCAGGCTGATCGGGCTGTCGCTGTCGCGGGCAAAGCGCTCGTCGAGGTTGCGGATGAAGGCCGGACGGTTGCCCAGGTTGGTCAGGTTGTCGGTGTAGGCCAGGCGTTCGATGCGCTGTTGCGCCAGCTTGGTCTGGGTGATGTCTTCGTAAATGCCGATGTAGTGGGTCAACTCACGGTTGTCGCCATACACCTTGGAAATCGACAGCTGGCCCCAGTAGGGTTCCAGGTTTTTGCGCCGGCTTTTGAACTCACCTTGCCAGCTGTTGCTCTTGGCCAGGCTCGACGGCGCATCGAACAGCAACTCGCTGAGGTTCTCCAGGGCCGGCAATTGCGCCAGGCGGTGGCCGTGCACCTCTTCGGCGCTGTATTGGGTAATCGCGGTAAAGCTGGGGTTGACGTACTCCACCACACCATCGCAATTGACCAGCAGAAAGGCGTTGGCGCTCTGTTCCACCGCACGCTGGAACAGGTGCAGGGCGCTGGTGGCGGTGCGTCGGTTGTGGTTGTTGATCACTTGGGCGAACTGGTCTGCCAGCTCGCCGGCAAAGGCGATTTCATCGGATTGCCAGGCACGCGCACTGCCGCTTTGTTCAAGGCACAGCACGCCGACGACCTGGCCATCCACCCGGATGCTCGCGTCGAGCATGGCGTGAACGTCCTTGGCGAGTAGGCTTTCGGCCATCTCCCGGGTGCGCGGGTCGCGCATGGCATTGGTGGCATCGATCGCGCGGCTGCTGTGCAAGGCCTCAAGGTAATCGGGGAAGCAACCGGCGTCGATCGCTTCAGGCAAATGGTGCTGTTGGTCGGCGCGGTGATAGGCCGAAATCGGCACCAGGCGCTGACCTTCCAGGTTCCAGATACTGGCGCAGTCGATCTGATAGATATCGCAGGCGCTGCGGGTGATCAGTTCAGCGGCTTCCTGCAGTGAGTTGGGCGTGGTGTAGCGTTGACGGGCCAGCAGCAGAATCAGCTCCTGCTGGGCGCGTACCCGCTCCAGGTGCTGCAGCTGTTCCTGCTGTGCGCGCTGGTTGAGTTCCAGGGCGATTTGCAGGCGGCTGTTCTGGTTTTCCAGATCGGCGGTCGGCACCGTGGCGGGAATTTCGCTGAACAGGCCATCGACCGCCATCAGGTAGCCGCGCAGCAAATGACGGTTGTGTTGTTTGTAGGCCTCGCCCATTTCCAGGAGGCTCAGCGGGCCATCGTTGGTGTGCAGGGTGTAACGCACTAGATAGTGGGGGCTGTGGGCCAGTTGCTGCTGGATCGCGTCGTGCAGTTGATAGCGCGCCTGGGGCTCCATCAGGCTGGCGTATGGCGTGCCGATCAGGGCGCAGAGTTCGACCGCCGGCAGGCCGAATTGACGCTCGCAATTGGGGTCGAGGTAGAGCAGTGCCCAACTTGCCTCATTAAGCCGCTCGAAACGCAGCATACCGAGGCGCGAAGGCACCGGTAACTGCGTCACTACCTCGGTCGCCATTCGGGCAACATCGGGTTGGCTTTTCATGGGGGAGACTCGCTTGGGAAAATGCGCACGGCGCCGGGCTCACGCCCTCTTTACGGTTACCTGCGGCAAGGTTGCATCATGCGGCACGCACTGACAAGAGAGGATGAAGGCTAAGTGCTATAACGTTGTTATCGGCCGCGCGGGGGATTTCTGTAGGAGCGAGCTTGCTCGCGAAGATCGTCAACGATAACGCAGGTCTTCTGGATAAACGCAGTGCCCCGGAGTTTTTCGCGAGCAAGCTCGCTCCTACAAAGGTCAGCGCAAAAAAAGCCCCGCCAAGTGGCGGGGTTGAGGTACGAGCGTGGCACTCGGAAATCGATACGGCAAGGGCCTCCCGGTAAGGGGAGGCCGCTGCGGCTTACAGCAGGATGGTGCGGATGTCGTTCAGCAGCTGGCTCAGGCGCTGGGTGAAGCGTGCCGCCGCGGCGCCGTTGATCACGCGGTGATCGTAGGACAGCGACAGTGGCAGCATCAGCTTCGGCTGGAACGCCTTACCGTCCCAGACCGGTTGGATAGTTGCCTTGGACACGCCCAGGATCGCCACTTCCGGCGCGTTGACGATTGGCGTGAAGCCAGTGCCGCCAATGTGCCCAAGGCTGGAGATGGTGAAGCACGCGCCCTGCATGTCGTCCGGGGTGAGCTTCTTGTCGCGGGCCTTGGCGGCCAGCGCAGCAGCCTCGGCGGCCAGTTGCAGCAGGCTCTTCTGGTCGACGTTCTTGATGACCGGTACCAGCAGGCCGTCAGGCGTGTCGACGGCAAAGCCGATGTTCACGTATTTCTTGCGAATGATCGCTTTGCCGCTTGGCGCCAGCGAGCTGTTGAAGTCCGGCAGTTCCTTGAGCAGGTGCGCACAGGCCTTGAGCAGCAGGGGCAGCACGGTCAGTTTCACACCGGCTTTCTCGGCCACGGCTTTCTGTGCAACGCGGAACGCTTCCAGGTCGGTGATATCGGCCTGGTCGAACTGAGTCACGTGCGGGATGTTCAGCCAGCTCGCGTGCAGACCTGCCGCGCCGATCTGCATCAGGCGGGTCATCGGCACTTCTTCGATTTCGCCGAAACGGCTGAAATCCACAGTGCGGATCGGCGGAATGCCCGAGCCGCCGGTAGCGCCGCCAGCAGCTGGCGCTTCCTTGGCCTTCTGCATCATGGCTTTGACGTAAGCCTGCACGTCTTCTTTCAGCACGCGGCCGTGGGGACCACTGGCCGAGACGGCGCTCAGTTCGACGCCGAATTCACGGGCCAGCTGACGCACGGCAGGGCCGGCATGCACCTTGGCACCGCTTGGCGCAGGCGCGGCAGCGGCTGGAGCCGGTGCAGCCTCGGCTTTTGCAGCAGGAGCTGGTGCAGCAGCAGCGGCCGGTGCCGCTTCAGCCTTAGCCGCAGCCGGAGCGGCGGCAGGTGCTGGAGCAGCAGGCGCAGCGCCCTGTACTTTCAGCTTGAGAATGAAATCGCCAGTGCCGACTTCGTCTTCCAGCTTGACCGCAATGCTTTCCACCACGCCGGCAGCCGGCGATGGGATTTCCATGGAGGCCTTGTCGGACTCCAGTGTGATCAGCGACTGGTCGGCTTCGACGGTGTCGCCCACCTTGACCAGCAACTCGATAATCTTGGCCTTGCCCGACGAGCCGATGTCCGGAACGTGGATGTCCTGGACGGTGGCGGCGGCAGGTGCGGCGGCCGGGGCTGGAGCAGCCTCGGCAGCAGCGGCAGGCTTTTCAGCAGCAGGCGCAGGCGCAGCGGCGGCCGGAGCGGCAGCCGCAGGGGCTGCATCGGCAGCACCTTCGATTTCCAGCTCCAGCAGTTCGTCGCCTTCTTTCAGGCGGTCGCCCAGCTTCACTTTCAGGCTTTTGACCACGCCGGCCTTGGGAGCAGGGATTTCCATGCTCGCCTTGTCCGACTCCAGGGTCAGGATGCTCTGGTCGGCTTCGACGGTGTCGCCGACCTTCACAAACAGCTCGATTACTTCACCTTCACCGCTGCCGATGTCAGGTACGCGAATGAGTTCGCTCACAAAAAATCTCCTCAGCAGTCCAGTGGGTTGCGTTTTTCCGGGTTGATCCCGAACTTGACGATGGCGTCAGCCACCACCTTGGGTTCGATCTCACCACGGTCAGCCAAGGCTTCCAGGGCTGCCAACACCACGAAGTGACGGTCGACTTCGAAGAAGTGACGCAGCTTCTTGCGGCTGTCACTGCGGCCGAAACCGTCGGTGCCCAGGACTTTGAATTCCTTGGACGGGACCCACTGGCGAATTTGTTCAGCAAACAGTTTCATGTAGTCGGTAGAGGCGATGACTGGACCTTTACGGCCGGCCAGGCACTCTTCGACGTAGCTCTTGGCTGGCTTCTGGCCAGGGTGCAGACGGTTGCTGCGCTCCACGGCCAGGCCGTCGCGACGCAGTTCGTTGAAGCTGGTAACGCTCCACACGTCGGCGCCCACGTTGAATTCGTCACGCAGGATCTTCGCCGCTTCACGCACTTCGCGCAGGATGGTGCCGGAGCCCATCAGTTGTACGTGGTGCGCTGCTTCCTTGGTGTCTTCTTCGAGCAGGTACATGCCCTTGATGATGCCTTCTTCCACGCCGGCCGGCATGGCTGGCTGCTGGTAGGACTCGTTCATCACGGTGATGTAGTAGAAGACGTCCTGCTGCTCTTCGGTCATCTTCTTCATGCCGTCCTGGATGATCACCGCCAGCTCATAGCCGTAGGTTGGATCGAAGGTGCGGCAGTTAGGGATGGTGGCAGCCAGGATGTGGCTGTGACCGTCTTCGTGTTGCAGGCCTTCGCCGTTGAGCGTGGTACGGCCGGCGGTACCGCCGATCAGGAAACCACGGGTACGGCTGTCGCCTGCTGCCCAAGCCAGGTCGCCAATGCGTTGGAAGCCGAACATCGAGTAGAAGATGTAGAACGGCAGCATCGGCTGGTTGTGGCTGGAGTACGAAGTACCGGCAGCGATGAAGGAGCTCATGGCGCCCGCTTCGTTGATGCCTTCTTCGAGGATCTGGCCCTTCTTGTCTTCCTTGTAGAACATCACCTGGTCTTTATCGACTGGCTCGTAGAGCTGACCGACGGAGGAGTAGATGCCCAACTGACGGAACATGCCTTCCATACCGAAGGTACGGGCTTCGTCCGGGATGATCGGGACGATGCGTGGGCCGATGTCCTTGTCCTTGACCAGCTGCGCGAGGATCCGCACGAAGGCCATGGTGGTGGAAATTTCACGGTCGCCCGAGCCGTCAAGGATAGCCTTGAGGGTGCTCAGGTCCGGCGTCGGGACGCTGAAGCTGTTGGCGCGGCGCTGGGGTACGAAACCGCCCAGTGCGGAACGGCGCTCGGCCAGGTAACGGGCTTCGGCGCTGTTTGGCTCCGGCTTGAAGAACGGCAGGTTTTCCAGCTCTTCGTCCTTGACCGGGATGTCGAAGCGGTCGCGGAACAACTTCAGGCTGTCGACATCGACTTTCTTGGTGTTGTGCGCGGTGTTCTTCGCTTCGCCGGCACCGGTGCCATAACCCTTGATGGTCTTGGCCAGGATGACGGTAGGCTGTTCCTTGTGGTTGACCGCTTCGTGGTACGCCGCGTAGACCTTGTACGGGTCGTGGCCGCCACGGTTGAGCTTCCAGATCTCGTCGTCGGACAGGTCGGCAACCATCGCCTTGAGTTCAGGCGTGTTGAAGAAATGTTCACGCACGAACGCGCCGTCTTTGGCCTTGTAGTTCTGGTACTCGCCGTCGATGACTTCGTCCATGCGACGTTGCAGGATACCGTCGACGTCCTTGGCCAGCAGTGGGTCCCAGAAACGGCCCCAGATGACTTTGGTCACATTCCAGTGGGCACCGCGGAACACGCCTTCGAGTTCCTGGATGATCTTGCCGTTGCCGCGAACCGGGCCGTCGAGGCGCTGCAGGTTGCAGTTGATGACGAAGATCAGGTTGTCCAGCTTCTCGCGGCCGGCCAGGGAGATGGCGCCCAGGGATTCCGGCTCGTCGCACTCGCCGTCGCCCAGGAAACACCAGACTTTCTGCTTGCCTTCAGGGATGAAGCCACGGGCTTCCAGGTACTTCATGAAGCGTGCCTGGTAGATCGCCTGGATCGGGCCCAGACCCATGGAAACGGTCGGGAACTGCCAGAAGTCAGGCATCAGCCAAGGGTGCGGATAGGACGACAAGCCGCCACCGTCCACTTCCTGGCGGAAGTTGTTCATCTGGTCTTCGGTGATGCGACCTTCCATGAACGCGCGGGCGTAGACGCCTGGCGAGGTGTGACCCTGGAAGTAAATCAGGTCGCCGCCGTGTTCGTCGGTCGGGGCCTGGAAGAAGTAGTTGAAGCCGATGTCATACAGGGTTGCGCTGGAAGCGAAGCTGGAGATGTGACCGCCCAGGTCCGAATCTTTCAAGTTCGTGCGCATTACCATCGCCATGGCGTTCCAGCGTACCAGCGAGCGAATGCGGCGTTCCATGAACAGGTCGCCAGGCATGCGTGCTTCGTGGGTAACGGGGATGGTGTTGCGGTATGGCGTGGTGATGGCGTAAGGCAACTGCGAGCCGCTGCGGGTCGCGAGTTCGCCCATACGGGTCATCAGGTAGTGAGCACGGTCTTCGCCTTCTTTGTCGAGAACCGATTCCAGGGCGTCCAGCCATTCCTGGGTTTCGACGGGATCGAGGTCTTGCATGGCTTGCTCCAGGGCGGAAAGGCTACCAGAATCGGTTGCCTGAAGTTTGCGACTGGCCTTGTGGGCAGACGACATAAATTCTTGGATGGCCGAAGGTTGCTTCGGCGTCCTGTAGTTTTACTACAAATCGTCGGCCATTTCAGCCTTTCGAATGTATATACGAGTAGTAAAACTACACAAGACTGAGCGTATGGCTCGGTCTGGCTGGTGAGCATAATCGTTATTGTTGGTCTATTGCGAACAAGAAAAGGTGAAAGTTTGATGTTGCCTGCCAAGATTAATTTAATTTCAGCTATTTCTAACTTTTGTTCGACAGTCCTTCATCGAGCATGGCTCCTGGGTTCACAACTACACGCCATTTACCCGCCGATAAAGGATAGACCATGAGCCTTCCAGTGCTGGCCGAACTACCGGCCATTCTCCTGCCTTACGCCAGCCGGGCCGAGCAGTCATTTCGTGACGCCGTGGCCGCGCTGGATGACGATCATGGCCTTTCTGAGTGGACGCCGCAACGGTGGGCCGACTTCGCGCGGGTGTGCGCCGCCAGTGATTTCGTGATTGAACAGAGCGTTCGTGACCCTTTGATGTTGCTTGAACTGGTGGCCTGGGGCGAGCTGGACCGAGGCTTTGCGCCGGATGAGTTGTGCAGGCAGATCGCCGGTGCCGTGCAGCAAGCCGAAACGGAAGACGACATGGGCCGCATGCTGCGCCGCCAGCGTACGCGCCAGCAGGTGCGCATCATCTGGCGCGACCTGACCCGCCAGGCCGATTTGGTGCAAACCTGCCGCGACCTGTCCGACATGGCCGACGCCTGCATCGACCAGGCCTACCAGTGGCTGTACCAGCGCCATTGCGTGCAGTTCGGCACGCCGACCGGGCGGCGCAGCGGTGAGGCGCAGCACATGGTGATCCTCGGCATGGGCAAGCTCGGTGCGGTGGAGCTGAACCTGTCGTCGGACATCGACCTGATCTTCGCCTACCCCGAAGGCGGCGAGACAGTGGGGGTCAAGCGCTCGCTGGATAACCAGGAATTTTTCATTCGTCTTGGTCAAAAATTGATCAAGGCTCTCGACCCGATGACGGTCGACGGTTTCGTTTTCCGTGTCGACATGCGCCTGCGCCCCTACGGATCGGCCGGCGCGCTGGTGCTGAGCTTCAACGCGCTGGAGCAGTACTACCAGGACCAGGGGCGCGACTGGGAACGTTACGCCATGATCAAGGCTCGCGTCGTCGCCGGTGACCAAGTGGCCGGCGCGCAATTGCTCGACATGCTGCGCCCGTTCGTCTACCGCCGTTACCTGGACTTCTCCGCCATCGAAGCGCTGCGCACCATGAAGCAGTTGATTCAGCAGGAAGTGCGACGCAAGGGCATGGCCGACAATATCAAGCTGGGTTCGGGTGGTATTCGCGAGGTGGAGTTCATCGCCCAGGCGTTTCAGCTGATCCACGGCGGGCGTGATCTGAGCCTGCAGCAACGTCCTCTATTGAAAGTACTCGGCACGCTGGAAGGCCAGGGCTATTTGCCGGCCGTCGTGATCAGCGAGTTGCGCAATGGCTACGAGTTTTTGCGCTACACCGAACACGCGATCCAGGCGATCGCCGACCGCCAGACCCAAATGCTCCCGGACACCCCGGAAGATCAGGCGCGTATTGCCTTTATGCTGGGTTTTGCCGATTGGGCCGCGTTCCACGAGCGCCTGATGTATTGGCGGGGTCGGGTGGACTGGCACTTCCGTCAGGTGATTGCCGATCCCGATGAAGAGGAAGGCGAAGAAAGCGAACTGGTCGTCGGCGGGGAATGGTTGCCGCTGTGGGAAGAATCCCAGGATGACGACGCCGCTTGCCGCCAGCTGAGCGAAGGCGGGTTTACCGATGCGCCCAAGGCCCTCAAAGCCCTGGCTGGCCTGCGCGGCAGCCCGCAACTGCGCGCCATGCAGCGTCTGGGTCGCGAGCGGCTGGATGCGTTTATTCCACGCTTGCTGGCCCAGGCGGTCGAGCACGCCAACCCGGACCTGGTGCTGGAGCGCGTATTGCCGCTGGTCGAGGCCGTCGCCCGCCGTTCGGCGTACCTGGTGCTGCTCACCGAAAACCCTGACGCCCTGCGCCGTCTGCTGACCCTCTGCGCCGCGAGCCCGTGGATCGCCGAGCAGATCACGCGCTTTCCGCTGTTGCTCGATGAACTGCTCAACGAAGGGCGGCTGTTCAAGCCACCGTTGGCGCCGGAGCTGGCTGCCGAGTTGCGCGAGCGCCTCACGCGTATCCCGGAAGACGACCTGGAGCAGCAAATGGAAGCCCTGCGCCATTTCAAGTTGGCGCACCGCCTGCGCGTAGCCGCGTCGGAAATCGCCGGCAGCCTGCCGTTGATGAAAGTCAGCGACTACCTCACCTGGCTGGCCGAAGCCATTCTCGAACAGGTGCTGGCCCTGGCCTGGCGTCAGACCGTTGCCCGTTACGGTTCGCCGCAACGGCCGGATGGCAGCCTGTGCGATCCTGGGTTCATTATTGTCGGTTATGGGAAAGTCGGCGGGATCGAACTGGGGCATGGTTCGGACCTGGACCTGGTGTTTATCCACGATGGCGACCCGCACGCCGAGACCGACGGCGCCAAGCCGATCGACGGTGCGCAGTTCTTCACGCGTCTGGGCCAGCGCATCATTCACTTGCTGACCACCCAGACCAACTCGGGCCAGTTGTATGAAGTGGACATGCGCCTGCGACCTTCAGGTGCGTCCGGCTTGCTGGTGAGTTCGCTGGGCGCGTTCGACCGCTATCAGCAAAATGAAGCCTGGACCTGGGAACATCAGGCGCTGATTCGCGCACGCGTGTTGGTCGGCAGCCAGGATGTGGGCCATGCGTTCGAGCAGGTGCGCGCTAGAGTATTGGGACGTGAACGGGACTTGACCAAGCTGCGCCAAGAGGTCAGCGAGATGCGCGCCAAGATGCGTGACAACCTGGGGACCAAGAGCACAGCGGCCGGTATGGGCGCCAATGCCTTCGAAGCCACGGCGCTGTTCGACCTCAAGCAGGACGCCGGAGGTATCGTCGATATTGAATTTATGGTGCAATACGCGGCTTTGGCGTGGTCTGCGCAACATCCATCGTTGCTGCGCTATACCGACAATATCCGCATTCTGGAGGGTCTGGAGCAGGTCGGGCTGATGCCCGCCGCCGATGCCCATTTGTTGCGTGAGGTGTATAAGGCGTACCGCTCCGCCGCACACCGCCAAGCCTTGCAGAACGAGGCGGGTACGGTGGCCGGGGACCAGTTCGCCGACGAACGGCGTCAGGTGATGCGAATCTGGCAGGCGCTGGGTTTGAGCTGAAACACTATTAGGGCGGGGAGGCATAAGCCTCCCCGCATCGTTTGTGGAAACTACATGAATATTCTGATCGTTGGGCCCAGTTGGGTCGGTGACATGGTGATGGCCCAGACACTGTTCCAGTGCCTGCGGCTGCGCTATCCAGACTGCCAGATCGACGTGCTTGCCCCTGAGTGGAGCCGGCCGATCCTTGAGCGCATGCCACAAGTGCGCAAGGCCTTGAGCTTTCCGCTCGGCCACGGCGCGCTGGAATTGGCGACCCGCCGTCGCATCGGCAAAGCCATGGCTGGCCAGTACGACCAGGCGATCCTGCTGCCCAACTCGCTGAAGTCGGCGCTGGTGCCGTTTTTTGCCGGTATTCCCAAGCGTACCGGCTGGCGCGGCGAGTTTCGTTACGTGCTGCTCAACGATGTACGCACCCTGGACAAGGCGCGCTACCCGCTGATGATCGAGCGCTTCATGGCCCTGGCTTATGAGCCCGGCGCCGAGCTGCCGACGCCGTACCCGCGCCCCAGTTTGCAGATCGACCCGCTGACCCGCGAGGCGGCGTTGGCCAAGTTCGACCTGACCCTGGACCGCCCGGTATTGGCGCTGTGCCCGGGCGCCGAATTCGGCGAATCCAAGCGCTGGCCGTCGGAGCACTACGCCAAAGTCGCCGAGACCAAGATCCGCGAAGGCTGGCAGGTGTGGCTGTTTGGCTCGAAAAACGATCACTCGGTGGGTGAAGATATTCGCCAGCGCCTGATTCCTGGCCTGCGCGAAGAAGCGGTGAACCTCAGTGGCGAGACGTCCCTGGCCGAGGCCATCGACTTGCTGTCATGCGCCGACGCGGTGGTGTCCAACGACTCAGGTTTAATGCACGTCGCCGCCGCGCTGAACCGTCCGTTGGTGGCGGTGTACGGCTCGACGTCCCCAGGTTTCACCCCACCCCTGGCCGATCAGGTGGAAGTGGTGCGCCTGGGCATTGAGTGCAGCCCCTGTTTTGACCGCACCTGCCGTTTCGGCCATTACAACTGCCTGCGCCAATTACTGCCGCAGCCGGTAACCGATGCCGTGCAGCGGTTGCAGGGCGACGTGGTCGAGGTTCACTGAGTTGCGGGTACTGGTAATCAAGACCTCATCCCTGGGCGACGTGATTCACGCCTTGCCGGCACTCACCGACGCGGCGCGGGCGATCCCCGGCATCCGTTTCGATTGGGTGGTGGAAGAAGGCTTCGCCGAAATCCCGACCTGGCACCCGGCGGTGGACAAGGTGATCCCGGTGGCGATTCGTCGCTGGCGCAAGAACCTCTGGCAAACCATCAAGAGCGGCGAGTGGCGGCGTTTCAAACAGGCTGTGCAGTCGACCAAGTACGACCTGGTAATCGACGCCCAGGGCCTGCTCAAAAGTGCCTGGCTGACCCGTTACGTGCGGGCGCCGGTCGCCGGGTTCGACAAGACCTCGGCGCGCGAGCCCCTGGCGGCGCGCTTCTATTCCCGGCGCCTGGCCGTGGCCCGTGGGCAGCATGCGGTGGAACGGTTGCGCCAACTGTTTGCCGTGGCACTGGGTTACGACCTGCCCAAAGGGCTGGGCGACTACGGCCTGAGCGTCGAGAAACTGCTGGGCCTGCCGCCGAAGAAGCCTTTCGTGCTGCTGCTGCACGGCACGACCTGGGACACCAAGCACTGGCCCGAAGTCTACTGGCGCGAACTGGCCGAACGCATGGGCCGCCTGGGCGTGGATGTGAAACTGCCGTGGGGCAACGCCGACGAAAAAGCCCGCGCCGAGCGCCTGGCGCAAGGCTTGTCCAACGCCGAAGTGCTGCCAAAGCTGAACCTGGCCGGCGTGGCCCGTGTATTGGCCGGTGCCCGCGCCTGCGTGGCGGTGGATACCGGCCTCGGCCACCTGGCGGCTGCGCTGGATGTGCCGACCATTTCGCTGTTCGGGCCGACCAATCCGGGCCTTACCGGTGCCTACGGCAAAGGCCAGGTCCACTTGGCCAGCGATTGGCCGTGTGCGCCGTGCCTGCAAAAACACTGCACCTATCAACCCACCGCCGATGACCTGCGGCGCTTCGACGTCAAGCGCGAGTCGCCGCTGTGCTTCACGCGCCTGAATCCCGAGCGCGTCGCCAGCCGACTGAGCGCGTTGTTACTGGCTGAGGAGCAGCACTGATGCAACTGGCTTTCGTACTGTACAAATACTTTCCCTTCGGTGGCCTGCAGCGCGACTTCATGCGCATCGCCCTGGAGTGCCAGCAGCGCGGTCATGCAATCCGTGTGTACACCTTGATCTGGGAGGGCGATATTCCGCCCGGCTTCGAAGTGCTGGTGGCGCCGGTGAAGGCGCTGGTCAACCATCGTCGCAACGAAAAGCTCTACGCCTGGATCCAGGCCGACCTGGCCAAGCGCCCGGTGGACCGCGTGGTGGGTTTCAACAAGATGCCCGGGCTGGACCTGTACTTCGCCGCCGACGGCGTGTTCGAGGACAAGGCCCAGACCCTGCGCAACCCGATGTACCGCTGGTTCGGGCGTTACAAGCACTTTGCCGAATACGAGCGCGCGGTGTTCGACAAGAACGCCAAGACCCGGATCATGGTGCTGTCCGAGCGCCAGCAGCAGCTGTTCAGCCAGTACTACGGCACCCAACCCGAGCGCTTTCACCTGCTGCCGCCGGGCATCGCCCGTGACCGGCGCGCACCGCCGAACGCCGCCGACATCCGCGCGGAGTTTCGTCGTGAATTCGGTCTGGCCGAGGATGACTTGCTGCTGGTGCAGATCGGTTCGGGCTTCAAGACCAAGGGCGTCGACCGCAGCCTCAAGGCCGTGGCCGCGCTGCCATCCAAACTGAAGAAACGGACTCGGCTGTTTGTAATTGGCCAGGACGACCCCAAAGTATTCCAATTGCAGAGTGCCGCGCTGGGCCTGGGCGACCAGGTGCAGTTCTTCAAGGGCCGCAACGATATCCCGCGTTTCCTGCTGGGTGCGGACCTGCTGATTCACCCTGCCTACAACGAGGCCGCCGGCATGGTGCTGGTCGAAGCGGTGGTCGCCGGCCTCCCGGTACTGGTGAGCCAGGTCTGCGGCTACGCGTTTTACATCGACAAGGCCCAGAGCGGCCGGGTGTTGGACGAGCCGTTCGAGCAGGCCCAGCTCAACCAGTACCTGGTGGATATGCTTGAGGATCCACACGCGCGCGCGACCTGGAGTCGCAATGGTCTGGCCTTCGCTGAGACGGCCGACCTGTTTAGCATGCCGCAGTACGCTGCGGACCTGATTCTGGCGGAGCCGAACCGATGAAGTTGATTCTTGCCGAACCCTTCAAGACCCTCTGGGCCGGACGCGATGCGTTCGCCGAGGTCGAGAAGCTGCAAGGCCAGGTGTTCCGCGAGTTGGCCGCTCGCCGTACGTTGCGTACGGTGGTGCAGGGCGAACCCTATTTTGTGAAGATCCACCGTGGCATCGGCTGGGGCGAAATCCTCAAGAACCTGGTCACCGCCAAATTGCCGGTGCTGGGTGCGGGCCAGGAGTGGCGGGCTATCCAACGCTTGCAGGAACTCGGCGTGCCGACCATGACCGCCGTGGCCTTTGGCGAAAAAGGCAGCAACCCGGCCGACCAGCATTCGTTCATCATCACTCAGGAGCTGACGCCGATCGTCAGCCTGGAAGACTTGACCCTCGATTGGGCCAAGCAACCGCCAGTGCCGGCGATCAAGCATGCGTTGACCGTCGAGTTGGCCAATACCGTCGGTGCGATGCACCGTGGCGGCGTCAATCATCGTGATTGCTACCTGTGCCACTTCCTGCTGCATACCGACCGGCCGATTACGGTCGACACGCTCAAGCTGTCGGTGATCGACCTGCACCGTGCCCAGGTGCGTGCGACGATCCCCGTGCGCTGGCGCAACAAAGACCTGGCCGGGCTGTATTACTCTGCCCTGGAAATCGGCCTGACCCAGCGCGACAAGCTGCGTTTTCTCAAGCATTACTTCAAGCAGCCGCTGCGCCAGATCCTGGCAGAGCAAACCGCTCTGCTGCGCGAACTGGAGCGCATGGCCGCCAAGCTCTATGCGCGCAAGCAACGCTACGGGGATGCGCTCTGATGGCGGGTTGGATTCTGGAACCTGCTTACGCCGCCCTCGCGGATGACTTTGGAAGCCTGGAAGCGGTGTTTGCCCTGCAAGGCGAGCGTCTGACCCGCGACCCGTTGTCGGAAGTGATCCGGGTAGAGCGGGGCGGAGTCAATTATTACGTCAAACGCTACATCGGCGCGGGCAAAGGGCTGCGGCGCTACCTGGGCAAGCCACGGGTGAAGTCCGAATGGCAGAACCTCAAGCGCTTCGCCAAATGGGGCATCCCCACCGCCGATGTGGTGGCCTGGGGCCTGGACCGCAAGGGCCTGGCCTATGACCGGGGTGCAATGATCACCCGGGAATTGCCCAAGACTGAAGATTTGTCGGTATTGGCCGAGCGTAATGACCCGCGCCTGAAAGACCCTCGTTGGGTCGACGGTATCAGCCGTCAGCTCGCCGAATACACGCGCACCATGCACGATCACCGCTTCACCCATAACGACTTGAAGTGGCGCAACCTGCTGGTCGATGACCAGCGCACCCTGTATCTGATCGACTGCCCCAACGGCGATTTCTGGCGCGGTTTCTGGCTCAAGTACCGCATCACCAAAGACCTGGCCTGCCTGGACAAGGTCGCCAAATATCATCTGTCAGCCACCCAGCGCCTGCGTTTCTACCTGCAATACCGCCAGCGCACGCACCTGACGGCATCGGACAAACAACGAATTCGCCACGTGGTGAAGTTTTTCGAGGGACGCGAATGAGTGACTTCCTGGCAGCCGAAGACCGCGCTTTGCTTGAGCGCAACGGCCTGGCTACCTTCGACTCGCTGTGGGCCAAGCAACTGGATGCAGTGGATGAGCCGAACACCAGTGGCGATGGTTGGAGCAGCGTGTATCGCCTGGAACTTGAAGGTCAGGGTTACTACCTCAAGCGCCAGAGCAACTACCTGACGCGCACCTTGCACCGGCCGTTTGGCGAACCGAGTTTTGCTCGCGAGTTTCGCAATATCAGCCTGTACCGAAAGCTGGGCATCCCGGCCTTGCAGGCGGCGTTTTTCGGCGAGCGCAAGGTGGCGGGCGAGCGCCGCGCCATGCTGCTGACCCGTGCCCTGGACGGCTGGAATGACCTGGATTCATTGCTGGAGCAATGGTCGCAGTTGAGCGACGCGCAGCAACACGCGATCCTGATCGCCTGCGGTAAGCTTGCGCGCCATTTGCACAGCGTCGGCCAAGTGCACGGCTGCTTTTACCCCAAGCATATTTTCCTGCAGACTCGCGGTGACGGTTATGCCGCGCAATTGATCGACCTGGAAAAGACCCGGCCGTTGCTGTTCGGCTGGCGTGACCGGGTCAAGGACCTGGAACCCCTGCTGCGCCGGGCCCCGCAATGGACGGATGTCCAAGTGCGACAGCTGTTGGCGGCTTACCTTGAGCAGCCCGAAGACAGTGCGCTGGTGTCCACCTGGTACCAGCGCCTGACGGCGCGCCGCAGCCACAAGGAGAACCGCTGATGCGTTTGTCCGAGCTGAAAAAGGCCGGTCGTACACCCAGCCTGCCGTTGACCCTCGACCTGGCGGATGCGGCAGGCCCGGGGCAATTGCAACTGCTCAGCCTGCTGCGGGTGTTGCCGGGCCAGCGCTACGTCGGCGCCGCGGTATGGCGTGGGCGCCCGGTGCTGGCCAAGTTGCTGGTGGGCAGCAAGGCGGCGCGGCATTTTCAGCGTGAGCTCAGCGGTGTGCGCCTGCTGGCCGCGCAGGGCCTGACCACGCCGCTGCTGCTGGCCGACGGCTTGCAGGAAGGCGAGGGCGGCTGGCTGCTGTTCGAATTTCTGGAGGGCGCCCACAGCCTGGCCGACGCCTGGCTCGCGGTCGAAGGCTTGCCGCCGTTGGCCGACGAACAAACCGCCGTGCTCGCCGAAGCGCTGGGCGCGATTGCGCAGATGCATGCCAAAGGGTTGTGGCAGGAAGACCTGCACTTGGACAACCTGCTGAGCCAGGGCGGCAAACTGTATTTGATCGATGGCGCCGGGATTCGGGTTGAAGTCGCGGGCAAGCCGTTGTCGCGCACTCGCGTGCTGGAAAACCTCGGGGTGTTCTTTGCCCAACTGCCGAAAAACCTTGAGCCGTTTACCGAAGAATTGCTGGTGCACTACCTGCTGGCCAACGGCGAACATGCCTTGCCCCTGGAGGCTCTGGAAAAACAGGTGCGCAAAGTCAGCGCCTGGCGTTTGAAGGACTACCTGAGCAAGGTCGGTCGCGACTGCACGTTATTCAGCGTGGTGCGTGGTGCCTTCGGCCTGCGCGCGATTCGTCGTGAGGAAGAGGCGGCCATGCTGCCGGTGCTGGAGCAGGCAGATGCGCTGCTCGACCAGGGCCATCTGTACAAGACCGGTGGCGCGGCGAGTGTGGCGAAGGTCGAGGTAGGCGGCCGGCCGCTGGTGATCAAGCGCTACAACATCAAAGGCTTTGCCCATTGGCTCAAGCGCTTCTGGCGCCCCAGCCGTGCCTGGCATTCCTGGCGCGAAGGCAACCGCCTGGCGTTCCTCGGCATTGCCACGCCCAAGCCGTTGGCGGTGCTGGAGAAGCGTTTTTTGTGGTTGCGCAGCCGTGCGTACCTGGTCACTGAGTACTTGCCGGGGCCGGACATTATCGAGCGCTTTGCGCCGTATGTTGAACGTGGCGATGCGCCTGAAGCTGAACTGCTGGCGCTGGACCACTTGTTCGCCGAGTTGATTCGCGAGCGCATCAGCCATGGTGACTTCAAGGGCCACAACCTGTTCTGGAGCGAAGGCCGCTGGGCGATGATCGACCTGGACGCCATGTGCCAACACACCTCTGTCGCCAGCTTCGCTACGGCCTATGCCAAGGACCGTGCGCGGTTCATGCGTAATTGGCCGCAAGACAGTGCGCTGTATCGACTGATTGATCAGCGTTTGCCCAAGGAGGTTAGCGCCGCCGGTTGAAGCGGGCCTTCGGCCCTGTCGGGGGCAAGCCCCCTCCCACATTTGACGGTATTTACACATCTGAAGGTGTGAACACAGTCAGTGTGGGAGGGGGCTTGCCCCCGATGGCGGCCTAAAAGCCGACAATGATGTTGGATCAGAGCGAGTACATATCCGTTGCTGCGGTAACGGCGGCTTAGGGTTCCGCCCTTACGGCGGGTCACTTTTGGAAAAGAGCCCCAAAAGTAACCAAAAGGGCTCCTGCCCCAACCACTCGGCACCTCGCTCACGCTCGGTGTGCCCGTAATCCGACATTGATTTGGAGGGCCGCCGCCACGCGCCATCCATGGCGCGGGGCGGCTAAACCGGCATCCCTGCCGGTTTACCCCCCAAATCACTGTCGAATTGCGGCCAGCGTGGTTTAACGGGGCGCCTAAGATCAAGAGCAAGATCAAGAGCGGCTCGCTTCGCATCGTGGTTACCGTAGGCTGCTACAAAGTTGTGTAGATACCTATGCTCATCGGGGGCAAGCCCCTCCCACATTAGAACTGATACTGCGCTCCGGCCCCCGCGTACCACGACCGCCCCGGCGCCGCTTCGTAGTAGCGACCATTGCCGTCCCCCACGATCACCGAACCCACGTACTGGCGGTCCAGCAGGTTGTCCAGGCGCAAGGTCTGGTGGAAGGTCCAGTGCTCCACCTTCTGCTCGAACCGCGCACGCCAGTTGAAGACGCTGTAGCCCGGTGCGGCCTGTTGGCGATTGGTGTCTTCGACGTAGACCTTGCTGCGGTACATACCTTCGATGGCGGTACTGACCCAGTCGCGCGGTTTCCAGTTCAGCTCGGTAAACAGCGTGGTTTGCGGGACGCCGGGCAGGTAGTTGCCCTTGTCGATGGTGTTCGCACCACTGGCAAAATCGCTGTCGTAGGTCGCTTGCAGGCGGGTATAGGCGAGGCTGGTACTCCAGTGATCGCTGAGCTGACTTTCCAGGCCCAGTTCGAAGCCGCGACGCAAGGTTCGGCCGGCGTTCTGGTAGCTGGTGCGGCCGCCGATGGATTGCTGCACCACCAGTTCGTCTTCAGTGGTGATCTGGAACACGGCGGCGTTGACGCGGGTATTGCCCAGCTGAGCCTTCAAGCCGATTTCGTATTGGGTGCTTTCAGACGGCTTCAAGCCAAAGTTGAAACCCTCGACGTTACCCGGTGCATAAGCCAGCTCGGCCTGGGTGGGGGTTTCGAAGCCTTTGCCGGCACTGACGTAACCGTGCAGGTCGGGCGTAAACGCGTACATCACGCTCATCGATGGGGTGTTTTTCTGGTAGGTCTTGTTGCCGCTGGCGTCGCCATTGCTCAGGAATTGATCGTCGACGTCCATCTGCATGGTGCTGTGTCGAATGCCGGCTTGCAGGGTCCAGCGATCCAATGCCCAGTTGGCCTGAATGTACGGGTCGAGACTGCGAGCGGTGTCGATTTCGTCGCGGCGTAACTCGCCCTTTACCCCCAGGGTGTTGCCGCTGTAGTTCTGATAGCCGTGGCGGCTGTCTTCGCTCTGGTCGAAGTCCAGGCCTGTGATGATCATCAACTCGCCCGGCGCGCTGTCGATGGGCTGCATCCAGCGCACACTGCCGCCGTAGAACTTGCGATCGAATTGCACCACGCCACCTCCACGTTCATTCGCCGGTGTGCCCCTGGGGATCGACAAGTACTGAATCACACTTCGCCGACCGGTATAAGCATTCACCTGCAAGGTCGCCCCGCCAAAATAGCGTTCGTAATTCATGCCCACTTGCTGATGATCGATACTTTTGCGCGTGTTGTAGGTCAGCGCGTTGGCGCTCACCGAGCGTGGGTCAGCCTTGTACGCCGCCCAGGTCTGGCCGAGCGGATCCTGCGTGCCATTCTGCTCCAGGCTGCTGTAGATCAACGCCAGCTTGCTGTCGTCATCCGGCTCGAGGTTGAGCTTGGCGAAGGTCTGGTCGCGGCGTGCGCTGCTGTGGTCGCGGTAGCCATCGGTGTCCATGCGCGAAGCGTCGAGCACGAAGCCGGCACCGTTGGCCGCGCCTTCGGCGGTGAGGTGGTTTTTATTCAGGCCGTCGCTGCCGACCAGGGTTTCGGCACCGATGCGCGGCGGGCCTTCGCCGTCGCGGGAGAACATCTGGATCACCCCGCCGGCGTTGCTGCCATACAGTGTCGCCGCCGGGCCGCGCAGTACTTCCATGCGTTCTGCGGTATCGAGGTTGAACGTCGCCGCCTGGCCCTGACCGTCCGGGGTGCTGGCGGGAATGCCGTCGGCAATCAGCTTGATGCCACGCACGCCGAAGGCTGAACGGGCACCGAAGCCACGGGAGGAAATCTGCAGGTCCTGCGCGTAGTTCTGACGGTTCTGCACCACCAGGCCGGGCACGCGGGACAGCGCTTCGGAGGCATTGATGCCGAGTTGGCCGTCGCTGATCTGTTCACGGCTGATGCCGTCAACCGAGTACGGAAGGTCAAAGGTCGGGCTGGCGCTGCGCGAGCCGGTGACCACGCTGGGGTCGAGGATCAGCGGGGCATCCTCGGCCTGGGCGGTATTGATCAGGCCCAGGAGCAGGGCGAGGCAAGCGGGGGTAGAGACGTTCATGAAAAGGTCAGGTCCGTGGCGCCACGCAAGTCAGTTGCGCGGGTGCAAATACGCGCAAGTTTAACGATTCACCCGCGCAATTGCCGAGTTCCTTGCCGTTGGGCTGAATGGGAGGTTTCCTACGCTAGGCAACGGCTGTGGAAACCTGAGTCGGCGTGCTCTGTGGTGTTAGCTTTCGATTCTCTCAATCAGAAAGAAGAAGCAAATATGCGGACCCTTGTCGTGCGGTTATCGGTGTTGCTGGGAATAGCTTTGATGATGGGCGGCTGCGGTACCACGACCACCCTGCTGCGCGGTGATGAAGTCACGGTTCGAGAACTCAGGGGCAAGAAAACCTATTGCCAGTCTGTTTCACGAATCTACAGCGGCGTGGCGTATGACTTGTGTGTGCTGCATGGGCCGCCCAATTCCGCAGGCGGTCTCTCGCTGAACGGCATTCCGTGGGCCGTTCTCGACATACCCGTCTCCGGTGCCCTGGATACGCTCGTCCTGCCCTACACCCTCTACCGGCAAAGCGCCGACGGTAGCCTTGAGCTTCGCTAGCCCTTGTCGCTAACAGCTTCCCACTGCTTTTAAGCTATAATCCCGCCCTTTAGCTGTTTCCCGCCCGGGCGGGAAGCACACTTTTTTCAGGCGCGACCCGCCTGCATGCAGACTAAAAGAGGCTAGACCCCAGTGGCATTGACGATTCTTGGCCTGTCCGGCGCCCTTAGCCATGATCCTTCCGCGGCCCTGTATATCGACGGCAAGCTGATCGCGGCCGCCGAAGAAGAGCGCTTCGTACGCGACAAACATGCAAAGAACCGCATGCCTTACGAGTCGGCGAAGTTCTGCCTGGAGCAAGCCGGCATCAAGCCGTCCGACGTTGACGTGGTGGCGATTCCGTTCGCTCCGATCAGCCTGTTCGGCGAAGCGCGCTGGCACTATGCCAAGCGTTACTGGTACGCCCCGGACCGCGCCCTCGACGCGATCCTGATGGGCAACCGCCGCTACAAGCGCTATCGCAACAAGATCGTCTGGTGCCTGGAGCAACTGGGCTTCGATCCGAAGAAAATCAAGATCGAACCGGTTGAACACCACCTGGCCCACGCCTCCAGTGCCTACCACTGCTCGGGCTTCCAGGAGAAGACCGCGATCCTGGGCATCGACGGCAAAGGTGAGTACGCCACCACGTTCTTCGGCTACGGCGAAAACGGCAAGATCCACAAGATCAAGGAATTCTACGATCCGGACTCCCTGGGCGGCCTGTACGGCGCGATCACCGAGTTCCTCGGTTTCGAGATGCTCGACGGTGAGTTCAAGGTCATGGGCATGGCGCCTTACGGCGATGCCAGCAAGTACGACTTCTCGCGCCTGGCCTCCTTTGAAAACGGCGAGTTGGTGATCAACACCGATTACGCCAACGTCATCGGCCTGCGTCGCTACAAGGAAAAGGGCAAGGGTTTCTACTTCTCGCCAAAACTGATCGAGTGGCTGGGCCCCAAGCGCGAAGGCGACATTGCCGACGAGCCGTACATCCACTACGCGGCCAGCATGCAGGCACTGTTCGAGAAGCTGGCCTTGCAGATGATCGACCATTACCTGGGCGACATCCTCAAGGACACCGGCAAGCTGGCCTTCGCCGGCGGCTGTGCGCTGAACGTCAAGCTGAACCAGAAGATCATTGCCCGCGATGACGTGAAAGAGCTGTTCGTGCAGCCGGCATCCGGCGATGCGGGCACTGCCGTGGGTGCGGCCGCCTATGTTTCCCACGCCCGTGGTGTGCCGGTGGAGAAGATGGAGCACGTCTATCTCGGCCCGTCCTACAGCAACGAAGACGTCATCGCAGCGTGCGCCAAACACGAGAGCAAGCCGAACTGGCGCAAGATCGAAAACATGCCCAAGCGCATCGCCAAGATCATGGTCGACGGCAACCCCGTGGCCTGGTTCCAGGGCCGCATGGAGTTTGGCCCGCGTGCCTTGGGCGGTCGTTCGATCATCGGTTGCCCTAGCGCCACCGGCGTGGCCGACCGTATCAACCACCAGATCAAGTTCCGCGAGCGCTGGAGGCCTTTCTGCCCGTCGATGCTCGACACCGTGGCCCCGCAGATGATCAAGGTCGATCACCCGGCGCCGTTCATGACCTTTACCTTTGAAGTGTCGGAAGAATGGAAGACCCGCGTGCCGGAGGTGGTGCATGAAGACGGTACCTCCCGTGCCCAGGTGCTCAAGCGCGAATACAACCCGCGCTACTACGACATGATGAAAGAGCTGGAAGTCCTGACCGGTAACGGCGTGTCGCTGAACACCTCGCTCAACCGTCGTGGCGAAGCGATGATTTGCTCGCCGACCGACGCGCTGAACATGTTCTTCGGCTCCGACCTGCAGTACCTGATCATGGAAGACATCCTGGTGGTCAAGGATGGCGTCGACCCCTATGACGCCGTGGTTTAAATGCTGAACCGCTTGCGGGGCTGGCGTGAACGCGGCTGGACGCCTGTCGAGGCCGAGGTTTACGCCCAGGCCTGGCAGCGTTATGGCGGCAGTGTGGCGACCCATCCGCAGGTCATCGAGCGGTTGGCCGGCCTGGCGCAGCTTCCGGCGCGCTACCTTGGATGGGAGCAGGACGGCGAACTCAAGGGGGCGATTGCCACCTGGGGGCGCGACCTGGCCCTGTCCAAGGACGTGCTCAAGCGCACCGGCAAGAAAGGTCTGTTTGACCTGGGCAATGCCGAGATCATCCTGCCGATCGCCGCCGATGCGCAGGTGCCGCTGCGCCACCGTGGGCGTTACCTGTCGGCGCTGAACGAAGGGCGCGTCAGCACCCTCAAGCCCCAGGCCGAGCAACTGGCCATGGCGCGCACCCCGGAAGAACTGTCGAAGAAGTTTCGCTACAACCAGCGGCGTGAATTGCGTTTGCTGGAAGAAGCGGGCGGCGTGGTACGGGCGGTCAGCGAGTTTTCCAGCGTGGAACTGGCGGCGATCTATTGCGACCTGTTCCAGCGTCGCTGGGGATTTCCAGCCGCTGGGGCGGCGCGCCTGGCTGAGGTGCTGGAGTTGCTTAAGGAGTTCCTGTTCGGCTCGGTGCTGTTTCTCAATGACGCCCCGATTGCCGTGCAGTTGGTGTACCAGGTGCAGTCCCGCGACTGGTTCAGCGCCGAATACGTCAACGGCGGTGTCGACCCCGAAACCCACGCGTTCAGCCCTGGCAGCGTGCTGAGTTTTCTCAATACCCAGAGTGCCTGGGAGCAGGCGCGCGCGGCCGACAAGTCGCTGCGCTTTTCCTTCGGGCGTGCCGACCGCGAATACAAGGAGCGCTGGTGCAACCCGGTGCCGGTGTTCAGCGTATGAGCCGCAAACAGCAGTTGCTCAAGCGCCATCGGCGCAACAAGCGCATCGCCCTTCTGATTGGCCTGCTGGTGCTGGTCGCCAGCGGCGTGCTGGTGGCCTGGTGGCTGGCGTTGGCCCTGGCGGTGCTGCTGTGGGCGGCCCATGAGGCCTGGTTTGCCGATCACCTGTTCTACTCGGCCAAAGACAGCTACGCCTATGCGTTTCCCGCAGGCAGCGAGCAGCCTGGCTTGCGCCTGGAGGCCGGGCTGCTGCTGCTGGATGCGCCGCTGGCGGCCGATGAAACGCTGATCGTGGGCGTCGAGTTGAAAAGCACCTGGCTGGGGCGTTTCCTTGACCCGACGCTGGATGTGCTGGGCCTGGACGCACCGGACCGGCAGGCCTTCGAGCGGGGTG
This sequence comes from Pseudomonas sp. W4I3, assembly GCF_030816195.1. Taxonomy (GTDB): domain Bacteria; phylum Pseudomonadota; class Gammaproteobacteria; order Pseudomonadales; family Pseudomonadaceae; genus Aquipseudomonas. The sequence goes on from NZ_JAUSXS010000001.1 coordinate 1,211,538, forward strand.
TCGCCGGGCGGCGCTACCTCAACCTGACCGGCGCCGCTGAAGCCTTGGCTGCGGGTCAAATCAGGTTGCGTGGGCGGTTCTGCCGGATCAAGGGGCAGCCGACGCTGTGGCGCTGGCGCCATCCGGACTATCGCCAGCAGCGCGTCATGGTGATCGCCCCCCACGCCGACGATGCCGAGCTGGCCGCGTTCAGCCTTTACAGCCAGGCGACGCAAAGCTGGATTGTGACCCTGACCGCTGGCGAAATCGAAGCCGAGCATTACCAGCACATGGGCTTGCCCAAGGCTGAGGCGGCACGGCTTAAAGGCCGCCTGCGTGCCTGGGACAGTGTTGCCGTGCCGCGTTGGGCCGGTGTGCCTGAGTCTCAGTGTGTGCAGTTGGGGTATTTTTGCATGCAGCTGCAGGCGATGCAGGCCGCGCCGGATCAGCCTCAAGCCTCGCGTGAAGCCGATTTGGCCGATACGCGGCTGTTCCGTCAATTCAACGGCTTTGCGTTGCCTGGGGATGTGGACGGTGCGCCGACCTGGCACAACTTGATCGCCGACCTGCGCGCCCTGCTGCTCAAGGCCCAGCCGCAGGTGATCGTGTTGCCCACGCCGCTGCTCGACCCCCACGCCGACCACATCTGCGCCCATGCAGCGGTGCTTGAAGCGCTCCAGGGCCTGGCGTGGCAGCCCGATACATTGCTCGGCTATGCCAATCACCTGCATGATAACGACCGCTGGCCAATGGGCGATTCCGGGGCCGGGGTGGCGCTGCCGCCGCGTTTCGATTCGGTCGTGGCGCTGGTTCCGTGCAGTTTTAGCCTCACCCTGCGCCAGCAACAGGACAAGGCCATGGCCCTGGGCATGATGCACGACCTGCAGCCGCGCGCGCCGTTCAAGCGTCGCGTGCGCAGGTGGTTGCAGCAGGTGCTGGCGGGCCGTCGCCCGTCGCCTTATGGCGAGAACGAATTCTTTCGCAAGGCCGTGCGTCGTCACGAGCTGTTGTGGGTCCTTAAGCAGGACTGAGACCCTATCGAAGGCGGGCCGGCATGGGCCTGTCGCTCCTTTTTACCGGGCCGCGCGCCCGTAGCCAGATCGCTGCATGGAGAGTTATGAAGCCGCGTTTCAAGGTTTTGCAGTTACAGCCGGACTACAACGTCAAGACCCATGACTTCGCCGACCTGGGTGAGCAGATCGTCAAATCCCTGCCGGTTGAGCGTTTCGAGGTGACCTCCGGTTTTCTCAGTGGGCGTCCGCAGCCTGGCCAGCCCTTGAGCGTGGCCGAGCACTCGCACTATTTCGAGTTGCCGGAGAAGTCCCTCAAGGGCATCCGCTTTGGCGCCATGTGGCAGATCTACAAATATTGCCGCGAGCAGAAGTTCGATGTGGTCATCTGTAACCGCTTCAAATCGGTGAACATGATGCTGTCGCTCAATCGCTGGCTGAAAATCCCGCTGTGCATCGGCATCTCCCATGGTTTCGGCGAGTACGCCCGTGGTTACCGTCGGCGCCAGACCCAGCGCTGGGTCAGCCCGGCATGGCGTTTTGTCGGCGTGTCGGAAGCGGTGAAGGACTACCTGGTAGACCTCAGCTGCGGCTTCACCCGTGAGAACACCACCTACGTGACCAACGCGATTGATATTCCTCAAGCCGAGGCGTTGCAGCTGTCCCGCGAGGACGCCCGCAAAGCCTTGGGCCTGCCGATGGACGCGCGGATGATTGGCGCTCTGGGCCGTCTGGTGCCAATCAAGGGCCACACCCATTTGCTGCGGGCCTTCGCCACCCTCAAGGACAAATACCCAGAGGCACACGTGGGCATCATTGGTTCCGGGCGTGCCGAAGCCGATCTGCGTGCCGACATCGAGCGCCTGGGCCTGACCGGCCGTGCGCACTTGCTGGGTTTTCGCGAAGACGGCATGAAGTTCGTGCGCGGCTTCGACATCTGGACCATGCCTTCGCTGTTCGAAGGCCTGGGCCTTGCGCTGCTGGAAGGCATGAGCGGCCACTTGCCGGTGATCGCGTCCAACGGCCCGGCGATGCTGCCGTTGGTGCAGGGCGCTGGCGGCTTGTCCCACGACCCAGGCAATGTCGAGCAGTTGGCCGAGGCGCTGGATACCTATCTGGCACTGAGCGACGAGCAATTGCGCGCCAAGGGTGAAGAGGTGTTCCGCTATCTGGAAGCCAACCACACGCTTGATGAGTTCAAGCACAAGTACCTGACCCTGATTGAAACCGGCTTGCGCGAAGTAGGTAGAGCATGAATCAGCAACAACCCCTGGTCTCGGTGATCATCGCTTCCTATAACCACGCCCAGTACATCGAGCAGAGCATCCTGAGTGTGTTGGGGCAGACCTACCCCAACATCGAGCTGCTGGTGGTGGACGATGGGTCCAAGGATGACAGCGTCGAGCGCATCCGGCGCTTGCAGGCCGAACACGGTTTCGATTTTCAGGTGCAACAGAACCAGGGCCTCAGCGCTACCCTCAATGGTGCGATCGCTCGCGCCAAGGGCAGCCTGATCGCGCCGTTCGGCTCGGATGACATCATGCTGCCGGACCGTATCGCCACTCAGGTGGCGTACATGGAGGGCAAGCCGAAGGTGGGGATGTGCGCCGGCAACATTGAGCTGATCGATGGCGATGGCCACCTGCATCCGGAGAAGAAGCAACGCCGTGATGTGCCGTTTCGCAGCCTCGATTTTGATGACATGTTCATGGACCGCAAGCCGTTCCCACCAGCGCCCACCATGCTGATTCGCCGTGACGTGCTGGAGGAAGTCGGCGGTTTCGACCCGCAGATTCCCCTGGAAGATCTGCTGATCCAGCTGAAGATCACGGCGGCGGGCTACACCATCGACGCCCTTGATGTGGTGATGGCCCAATATCGGCAGCACGGCAGTAACACCTACAAGAACCACCGCTACATGATCCAGAACATCCTCAAGACCTACGCCAAGTTCAGCGACCACCCGGCCTATGACGCGGTGCGCTACAACTTTCTGAACTCGATGTTCCTAAAGACCGCCCAGCGCGACCGGCCGTTGGCACGTGAGATTCTCAAGCAGATCCCGCTGAAGTTCTGGGGCCGCAAAACCTTGCGTGGCCTGGTGCGGCTTTACCTTTTGCCGCTGAAAAGCTGAAACACCATGTAGGAGCGAGCTTGCTCGCGAAAAACTCAAGGACTCTGCGGGCAGTCTGAATGCCCGCGTTATCGTTGACGACCTTCGCGAGCAAGCTCGCTCCTACAGGTGCTTATTTCCCAAAGGCCAGGCTTTGTACCTGCTCGCGGACCTTCGCGGTGGCCGTTGGGCTGGCCACTGTTGCGTAGCCTTTTACCAACTGCTCGAAGTGGGTTTCGAACAGCCAGTTGCGGTCCTGCGGATAGCGTTGCATGTGGCGCAGATTACGCTGGCGCAACGCGTAGCGCAGGGGCGACGGATAAATGCGCAAATCAGCGACGTCAATCAGGCCGAACTCACCATCGTCCATCAGCAACACGTTGCCCAGGTGCAGCGAGCGGAAGTACACGCCACGCTCATGCAGTTGCGCCATGAACCGACCAAAACGCTCGACCAGCGATTCGCGCAGGCTGCTGTCCAGGCTTTGCAGGGCCTGGCGCAATGTCAGGCCGGGCAGGGGCGTGTAGGCCACGGCGCTGCTGGCATCGGGCAGACCATAGAGCGCAAGGATTTCCGGCGTCGGGATGCCCAGGGTACGCAACTGCTCGCTGTTGCTGGCAAAGCGCTCGGAGTATGGGTTGAAGCTGCCAGAGGTGTACCAACGGCGTGGGCGGAACAGCTTGAGGAAGCTGCCGTCTTGCAGGCGCAGGACTTTTGGCCCCAGGCCATCGGCTTCAATCACATGGGCATTGCTGCATAGCTCGTCGAGCGCCCTGGGCTTGATCAATTGCACAGGCATGCGCAGCAGGCTGCGGTGGCGCTGGGCGATGCTCAGACCCGTGATGATTGCCAGTGGGATCCACAGCAGGAACCAGTGCTCCTTGGGCCGCGACAGGATGCCACCGCCTTCGGTAAGGCCGGCGCCGATGCCATAGGCCAGCAGGGACGATGCCAGGATAAACAGCGGCTGTGCGCGTTGCTGCAAGCTCTTGTACAGAGCCCAACCGATCATGAATATCCAGGGAATGAAGCCGATGATGCCGACGTAATAGAGCACGCCAAGGGCGAAGCTGTGCGGTTCGCGCAGAGTTTCTCCCCACCCAAGGCTCAGGTAGAGATCGGAATCGTAGCTGTGCCCGATCCATGGGTGATCGGCGATCAGTTTCAGTGACATGCTCCACAGTTCAAGACGGAACGAGCTGCCGCGCTCGGTGATCAGTTCAGGGAAGAACAGTAAGAGTCCTGCAGCGCCCAAGGCCATGCCCGTTATAAGCAATGCTGCGCGGCGATTGCGGCTGACGAAGCTCAGCCACAGGGTGGCCAGCGTCAACGCCACCAACGGCGTACGTGAACCAGTTGCCAGAACCGTCATAGTCATCACCACCAAAGCCGGTACGCTGAACCACAGCACCTTCAGGCGCTGGGTCGTCATGCACACGTACAGCCAGTACACCGTGAAAAAGCCAAACAGGTGAGAACTGAGCAGGGGGTTATCGAGGGCGCCAAGGCCACCGATCATGCGCATGCCGGGTTGGTATCCCTTGGCGAACGCCACCAGATTCCCCACGCACACCGCCAGCGCGATCACCGCGGCACTGAAGAAGATCGGCTTGAACAGCTCGTTGCGGTAATGCAGCAGCAGCCCGCAGCCGCCGAACAGCATCAAGGTATTCAGCGGGCGTTTGAACAGGTCGGTATCAGTGCTGTGCTCAGGGCTCCAGAGCAGACTGGTCAAGGCCCAGGCGGAGAATGCCACGAACGCGAGGGCGATAGGCTCGCGCAGCAGGTCCCTGAGTTCCCTGGGGCGCGTGCACAACAGGAACAAGGTCGGCACGCTGAACAGGATGTAGAAGACCCGGTGCAATACATTACGGTTGCCGACGAAGAACAGTGCACTCAAGAGCAGCAGCAAGCCAACAGGCAAAATCCACAGGACCAGGAAGTCGAAAACGCGATTTGAGCCATAGATAAGGCGCTTGGAGTGCATACGATAAAGCCATTCCAGAAAGAGAAAGCCGACCATCTTAAGGTAGTGGCTATGTAATGTCGCCCGGCTGATCCAACCGGGCTGCGGGTTACACCGCGTGCAAGTACAACAGAGAAGCTGTGCTAAAGTCAGCCTCCTTTTTCAAAACGCCGCGTGATATGACCGACTCCAGTCCGAGCGCAAGCCCTTCGAGCTTGAAAATATACTTCCGCCTGCTCAGTTACGTTAAGCCTTATATGGGCTTGTTCGCGTTGAGCATCCTTGGATTTCTGATTTTCGCGTCGACCCAACCGATGCTGGGTTACATCCTCAAATACTTCGTCGACGGCCTCTCCAACCCGGAAGCTGTGCTGTTTCCGACTGTGCCTGTCCTGCGCGACCTGCAATTGCTGCAAGCGGTGCCGCTGCTGATCATTCTGATCGCGGCCTGGCAGGGCCTGGGCTCATTTTTGGGCAACTACCTGCTGGCCAAGGTCTCGCTGGGTCTGGTTCACGATTTGCGCGTGCAGTTGTTCAACAACCTGCTGACGCTGCCTAACCGTTACTTCGACAACCACAACTCCGGTCACCTGATTTCCCGCATCACCTTCAACGTGACCATGGTCACGGGCGCGGCAACCGATGCCATCAAGGTGGTGATCCGCGAAGGCATGACGGTGATCTTCCTGTTCGCCTCGCTGCTGTTCATGAACTGGCGCCTGACGCTGGTAATGATCGCCATCCTGCCGTTGATCGCGGTCATGGTCAGCACGGCCAGCAAGAAATTCCGCAAGCAGAGCAAGAAGATCCAGGTGGCCATGGGCGACGTGACCCACGTGGCCTCGGAAACCATCCAGGGCTATCGCGTGGTGCGCAGCTTTGGTGGTGAGGTCTATGAAGAGAAGCGTTTTCTCAAGGCCAGCCAGAGCAACACCAACAAGCAACTGCGCATGACCCGCACCGGGGCGATCTACACCCCGGCGCTGCAACTGGTGATCTACTCCGCGATGGCGGTGCTGATGTTCCTGGTGCTGTACCTGCGCGGTGATGCGTCGGCCGGTGACATGGTCGCCTACATCACCCTGGCCGGTTTGTTGCCCAAGCCGATCCGCCAACTGTCCGAAGTCAGCTCGACCATCCAGAAAGGTGTGGCCGGTGCAGAAAGCATCTTCGAACAGCTGGATGAAGAAGTGGAGGTCGACCACGGCACCCTTGAGCGTGAAAAGGTCAGCGGCCGCCTGGAAGTGCGCAATTTGAACTTCACCTACCCCGGCACCGAGCGCCACGTGCTTAAGGACATCAGCTTTACCGCCGAGCCTGGGCAGATGATCGCCCTGGTGGGGCGTTCGGGCAGTGGCAAGTCGACGTTGGCCAGCTTGATCCCGCGGTTCTATCACCATGAAAGCGGTGAGATCCTGCTCGATGGTGTCGAGATCGAAGACTACAAGCTGCTTAACCTGCGCAAGCACATTGCCCAGGTCACCCAGCACGTGACCCTGTTCAGCGACACCGTGACCAATAACATCGCCTACGGTGACCTGGCCGGTGCGCCACGGGAAGACGTTGAGGCCGCAGCGGCGGATGCCAACGCCAAGGACTTCATCGACCAGTTGCCCAAGGGCTTCGATACCCAGGTCGGCGAGAACGGCGTGCTGTTGTCCGGTGGCCAGCGTCAGCGCCTGGCGATTGCCCGTGCGTTGCTCAAGAATGCGCCGCTGTTGATTCTCGACGAGGCCACCTCGGCCCTCGACACTGAGTCCGAGCGGCATATCCAGGCCGCACTGGACAAGGTCATGCAGGGCCGCACGACACTGGTGATCGCGCACCGTTTGTCCACCATCGAAAAGGCAGACATGATTCTGGTGATGGACGATGGGCGCATCGTCGAGCGTGGCACCCACGGCGAACTGTTGGCGCAGAACGGCTATTACGCCCGCCTGCATGCCATGGGCCTGGATGCACCGGTATTGGCCGATATCACCTGATCTGAAATATGCACCCAGATCTACTGTGGGAGGGGGCTTGCCCCCGATAGCGAAGTGTCAGCTTGCAGAAGTGCTAGCTGAAACACCGCTATCGGGGGCAAGCCCCCTCCCACATTTGCCCTGCGCTTGATTCGACGTCGCGCCAGTCGCAAGCCATCGCAAACCCTGTGCTAATATCGCGCCCCTGTTCATTTTGTATGTGGGTTGCTCCATGAAGTTGTCCATGCCGCGATTCAATCAAGCCCCTGTCTTGGTGGTCGGCGATGTCATGCTCGACCGTTACTGGCATGGTGGTACCTCACGGATTTCCCCTGAGGCGCCGGTACCGGTCGTCAAGGTCGAGCAAATCGAAGACCGCCCCGGTGGCGCGGCCAACGTTGCGCTTAATATCGCCGCGCTCGGCGCTCCGGCCTCCCTGGTGGGAGTGACCGGTGACGACGAGGCGGCCGACAGCCTGGCCAACAGCCTGCGCGGCGCTGGCGTGCGCGCGTTGTTCCAGCGCATCGCTCATCAGCCGACCATCGTCAAGCTGCGGGTCATGAGCCGTCACCAGCAATTGCTGCGTATCGATTTTGAAGAACCCTTCGCCACCGATGCCCTCGCCCTCAGTGGCCAGGTCAACGAGTTGCTCGACGGCATCAAGGTGCTGGTGTTGTCCGACTATGGCAAAGGCGCCTTGAAGAACCACCAGATGTTGATCCAGGCCGCCAAGGCGCGGAACATCCCGGTACTGGCCGATCCCAAGGGCAAGGACTTCTCGATTTATCGAGGCGCCAGCCTGATCACGCCAAACCTCAGCGAGTTCGAAGCCGTCGTCGGTGGTTGCGCCGATGAGCACGAGCTGGTGAGCAAGGGCGCAACGCTGATGGCCGATCTCGAGCTCGGTGCCCTGCTGGTGACTCGTGGCGAACACGGCATGACCCTGCTGCGCCCAGGCCATGCGGCTATGCACCTGCCAGCGCGTGCTCGGGAAGTGTTCGATGTTACCGGTGCCGGTGATACGGTGATTTCCACCCTGGCCGCGTCCATCGCAGCCGGCGAGGAACTGCCCCATGCCGTGGCCTTGGCCAACCTGGCGGCGGGCATCGTGGTCGGCAAACTGGGTACCGCTGCCATCAGTGCTCCCGAGTTGCGTCGCGCCATCCAGCGCTCCGAAGGTTCGGAACGCGGCGTACTGGGGCTTGAGCAATTGCTGCTGGCGATTGATGACGCGCGCGCCCACAACGAGAGCATCGTCTTCACTAACGGCTGCTTCGACATCCTGCACGCCGGTCACGTGACTTACCTTGAGCAAGCGAGCGCCCAGGGCGATCGCCTGATCGTTGCGGTCAACGATGATGCGTCGGTCAGCCGCTTGAAGGGTCCGGGTCGCCCGATCAACAGCGTCGACCGGCGCATGGCGGTACTCGCCGGCCTGGGTGCGGTTGACTGGGTGATCAGCTTCTCGGAAGGGACCCCGGAAAACCTGCTGGCCCAGGTCAAGCCGGACGTGCTGGTCAAGGGCGGTGATTATTCCGTCGACCAGGTGGTTGGTGCAGACATCGTCAGCGCCTACGGCGGCACGGTCAAAGTGCTGGGCCTGGTTGAAAACAGCTCGACTACCGCAATCGTCGAAAAAATCCGCAACAACGAGTAAAACCTGTGGCCGCTGGGCTCACACCTAGCGGCTGGTTTTCCTTGGCACGATCTTGCGCAGCATCTGCTGCGCCCTGCCGGTCAAGCGCTTGAGCTTGGATTCTTTTTCCGGCTCTGCCAGGCCTTGCTGGCGCAGCCAGTCCTTCCAGCGAATCCGCTCCTCACGCACCAGCCATCCTTCCTGCTTGGCGAAGCTTTCGGCCAGGTACAAGCCGCGCGTGCTCGCCGGGTACAGCTGATCTTTCTTGACCGTGTACAGCTCGGCGAGTGGCTCGCCGTCTTTGAGTGGCATCAAGTACAGATCTGGACGCTGGCGATCCAGGCGTGCGACCAGTTGGTCACCTTCCAGGCGTTCATCGACGTGGAACAGGCTCAGCGACTTGGCTTCCTTCGGCACTTCCAGGCGCAAGTCGTAAATCAGCTGCAGTGATGCGGTGGGCAGGTGCACATAGGCCCGTGGTCGCTCGATCAACTGCGTGGTAGCGCAACGCACCGGGCGCGCGGCGCCGGACAGCGGGCTCAGGCGAAACGGCAATGCTTCGCGGTAATGCAGCGCGGCGGAGTAGGGCGCCGGCAGCCACGTGTCGTTGAAGCGTCCGCCGAGCCAGCCTTCAGGAGTTTCCAGCAGGCACTCTTCGGCAATTTCCTGGATGGCAGTGTGCAGCGGCAGGTTCAGTTCATGGGCCGGGACGTAGCCGGAGATCAGCTTGAGCACTACATCGCCGCGGTCCTGGCGACGCTGGCGCACCAGCACCCAGTAATCCTTGTTTTGCCAGTGCAGCGTCAGTCGCACCGAGACTCCCAGGTTCGCCAGTTCCAGGGCGAAGCGTTCGGCGTCCGGCACTTCGACCGGCTTGCGCCGTTGCAGGGTCTGGGCGAAGTTGAGCGGCATGCCGACGCTCTGGTAGCTCAGGCCTTCGGGGGTGGCTTCGACGTGCAGGGGCAGTGTCTTGAAGTTGCTGGGGTTCTTTCTTATGAGCGTACGCGGCATGTCGGCTCCTTTTTGCGACGGGGTCGGCCGCGTGGGGCGGCATCAGAGTTGACGGATGACCCGGGCAGCGGTTGCCACGTTATGGGCCAGGTGCAGCGGATTAATGGTCCCGACAATAGCACTGGCGACGCCCGTTTGCGCAAACAACAGCATGAAACTGGCCTGAATTGGATCCATTCCAGGTTCCAGGCAAACATGACCGCTGGCCAGGGCTTTTTTCACCAGGATGCCTTTGCCATGGGCCGCCGCATAATCAATGACGGCTTTTTCGGCTTGTTCGTTCAGATTGTAGGTGACCATCGCGCAATCACCTTGCTCCAGCGCCTTCACGCCGCCTTCAACGGTCTTGCCGGAAAAGCCGAAACCGCGGATCTTGCCCTCTGTCTTCAGCGCCGCCAGGGTGTGGTAAACCTCGCAGTCGTTGAGGATATGCAGGTCGTCGCCATCGGAATGCACCAGTACCAGGTCGATAAAATCCGTTTCAAGTCGTTTCAGGCTGCGCTCGATCGACAGGCGCGTATGCGCCGCGCTGAAATCGTGGCGGGACACGCCGTCTTCGAATTCCTCACCGACCTTGCTGACGATCACCCAGTCCTTGCGTTGGTCACGCAACAGCGGCCCCAGGCGCTCTTCGCTGCGGCCGTAGGCGGGTGCGGTGTCGATCAGGTTGATGCCCAGCTGGCGCGCCTGGCGCAGCAGCATGCGCGCCTCGTCGTCATCCGGAATCTTGAAGCCGCTGGGGTATTTCACCCCTTGGTCGCGGCCCAGCTTGACGGTGCCCAGGCCCAGTGGCGACACCAGCAAGCCGGTGCTGCCCAGCGGGCGATGCAGGTCGTGCAGGGTTGGCAGGCTCATGGCAACAGTTGCTCCCAGGCGGGTTGGCCGATGGCGGGCTTGGGCAAGTCGGGCAGGGGTTCGCTGACGCTTGGGCGGATGCCGTCGCGTTCCAGGCTGTTGATCACGCGGTCGGCGAAATCCGGCGCCAGCGCCAGCTTGGTCGGCCAGCCCACCAAGAGGCGACCCTGTTCGGCCAGGAAGGCATTGTCGGGACGGGCCAGGCCCGATTGCAGTGGCTCGGCGCGGCTGACGCGCAGGGTGGCCCACTGGGTCTGGCTCATGTCAATCCACGGCAACAACTGAGCCAGCTCTTTCTGGGCGGTGGCGATCTGCTCTTGCGGCGTGCGTGCCACACCATCGGATTCTGCGATATCGCCACCGATGTACCACACCCAGTTACCGTCGGCGGCCGGGTGGGTGGTCACGGTCAGACGCGGCTTGGTGCCGCCGCCCAGGCAGTGGGCATACAACGGCTTCAGCCCCGGCCCCTTGGCGAGGATCATGTGCAGCGGACGGGTTTGCATTGCTGGCTGGCTCAAGCCCAATGCCGCCAGCAGATCCGCCGTGCCGGCGCCGGCACTCAATACGATGCGCTGGGCGCGGATTTCGCGACCATCGACCTTCAAGCCCACCAGCGTCTCGCCTTCGCGCAGCGGTTCGATGTGCTGGCCTGCAAGCAAGCCGTCCCCGGCCAGTTGCGCCAGGCGTTCAATCAGGCTCGGTACGTCAACGACCAGCTCCGCCAGGCGGTAAACCTTGCCCTTGAAGCGGCGGTCTTGCAGCGCAGGCGGCAGATCGTCGCCCTTGACCTGGTCGACGCGACCGCGCACGGCCTTGCTGGCGAAAAAGCTGGTGAGATTGCCCGCGAGGGTGCCGGGGGACCACAGGTAGTGGGCCTGCGATAGCAGGCGCACGCCGGACAGGTCCAGTTCACCTTGGCCGGCCAGGGCTTCACGCCAGCGGCGCGGCATGTCGGCAATCGCTTCGGAGGCGCCGGTGAGGGCGCCATGCAGGGCGTATTTCGCGCCGCCATGGATAATGCCCTGGGACTTCACGCTTTGCCCGCCGCCCAAGGTCGCGCTTTCCACCAGCACCGTGGAAAACCCCTGGCGGCGCAGGCGCGCATTGAGCCAGAGGCCGGCAACCCCGGCGCCGACAATCAGAACGTCGGTGGAAATAACGGATGGCATTGGCGACCTCAATGTTCTAGACAAGAGGCGCAGTATACAGGCTGTTGAGTGGTGATCAGTGACCCGCAGTTTTGGAGAACAGCTGAATCACCACCACGCCCAGCACAATCAAGCCCATCCCCAGCATGGCCGGGATATCCAGCTTCTGCCCGTAGATAAACAGCGCCGCAATGCTGACCATCACGATGCCCATCCCCGCCCAGACGGCATAAGCCACGCCAACCGGCACCGTGCGCACCACCAGCGTCAGCATCCAGAACGCCACGCCGTACCCGACGATCACCAGCAACAGCGGGATAGGCGTGCTCCAGCCCTTGATGGCTTTCATCGAAACGGTCGCGATCACTTCCGAACAGATGGCGATGGCCAAGTAATAGTAGGCAACGTTCATGGTGCATTCCTCAGGGTGAAGCGCGTTGGATAAGGTCGGCATTCTAGAGGTTCAACAGATGCGGTAAAGTCATTACCTATCGGTATTCAAGATAGGTTCAACCATGAGCGTGCAGTGGGATCTGGAACAGATGCGCCTGTTTGTCAGCGTCGCCGAGCAGCGTTCGTTCTCTGCCGTGGCGCGCGGGCAGCGCAAGGCGCAATCGGCGGTCAGCAATGCTATCGCGATGCTGGAGGCGGACCTGGGTGTCTGTCTGTTCGAGCGTAGCAGCGGCCGTCAGCCGCGCCTGACCGAAGCCGGCAGTGTGCTGCTGGAGGAAGCGCGTGAAGTGCTGCGCCAGTGCGAGCGTCTGACGGGCCGGGCCCTGTCGTTGACCCGTGGCGAGGAGGCTTGCCTGCGTCTGGCCCAGGACGAAGCGATGTTGTTCCAGCCGGTGCTTGATAGCCTTGAAGCGCTGGCGGTGCGCTATCCGCTGCTTGAAGTGCAGCTGTCCAGCGCCGCCCAGGGCGATGTGGCGCGCAAGCTGGTGGAGCGCCAGGCGGATCTGGGCCTGTTGTTCTACCACGACCAGATCCCCGAAGCCCTTGAGCGGCGCGTGGTGGGCAGCGTGGAAATGGTCACGGTGTGCGGTGTGAATCACCCATTGGCCAAGGAAAAGTACGTCGATTGCCAGCGACTGGCGCAGTTTCGCCAGTTGCTGATGTCGACCCAGACCAGCGTCTACCCCGGCAGTGAAGCCGCCAGCCCGCTGGTGTGGCGGGCCGACAGTTTCTACGTGCTGGCCGAATGGCTGATGAGCGGCCTCGGCTGGGCCTGGTTGCCGCGGCATATCGTGCAGTACCCAACCTATCAACAACAAATGGTTGAACTGGACAGCGAATGGACCCCGCCGGCGCTGGTGGTGGAACTGGTATGGCGCCGCGATGAACACCTCGGGCCGGCCGCGCGCTTTTTGGCTAAACGTTTTGCCGAGTGCCTGCAGGCGATTGACTGAAAAAGCCGATAAACTCCGCCGCCATGAATAGAACTCTGTACACCTGCCTGTTTTACCTGGCGCTGCCGTTGGTGGCTTTACGTCTGTGGCTGCGCGCACGCAAGGCGCCGGCCTATGCCCAGCGCGTGGGCGAGCGGTTTTCCTATGGCTTGCCGGCGATGCAGCCCGGCGGGATCTGGGTGCATGCGGTGTCGGTGGGCGAAAGCATCGCCGCCGCGCCGATGATCCGCGCCTTGCTTGAGCGTTATCCGCAGTTGCCGATGACCGTCACCTGCATGACGCCCACCGGTTCCGAGCGCATCCAGGCGCTGTTCGCCCATGAGCCGCGCGTTCAACACTGTTATCTGCCGTACGATTTGCCCTGCGCGGCCAGGCGTTTCCTCGACCGGGTACAGCCCAGGCTGGCGGTGATCATGGAGACCGAGTTGTGGCCCAACCATATTCACGCCTGCGCCCAGCGCGGTATCCCGGTGGCCCTGGCCAACGCGCGGTTGTCGGCGCGCTCGGCCAAGGGCTACGCACGGTTTGCCAAACTCACGGCGCCGATGCTTGCGCAGATGAGCCTGTTTGCGGTACAGACCGAAACCGAGGCCCAGCGTTTTCGCAGCCTGGGCGCACGTGCTGAAACCGTTGAAGTGACCGGTTCAATCAAATTCGACCTGACCATCGATCCGCAACTGCCGGAACGCGCCGCCGCCTTGCGCGAGCAATGGGGGGCCGGCGAACGCCCGGTGTGGATCGCTGCCAGCACCCACGAAGGCGAAGACGACATCGTGCTCGCGGCCCATCGGCAACTATTGGCCAGCTACCCCAATGCGCTGCTGATCTTGGTGCCCCGTCATCAGGAACGTTTCGGCCCGACCTTCGAACGGTGCATGCAGCAAGGCTTTACCACGGTGCGGCGCTCCAGTGGCGAGGCGGTCACCGCGCACACCTCAGTGCTGCTAGGCGACACCATGGGCGAGTTGTTGTTTCTGTACGCCTTGGCCGACAGCGCCTTTGTCGGCGGCAGCCTGGTGCCGACCGGTGGGCACAACCCGCTGGAACCGGCGGCGTTGGGCAAGCCGGTGATCATGGGCCCGCACCTGTTCAACTTCCTCGAAATCAGCGCGATGATGCGTGAGGCCGGGGCGCTACGCGAAGTAGATGATGCCGAAGGGTTGGCCGAAGCAGTGCGCCAGTTGTTCGAACTGCCGCAGGATGCGCGAAAGATGGCCGAGGCGGGATTGAAGGTGATGCGGGCTAATCAGGGGGCGTTGAAGCGCTTGTTGGATGGCCTCGATAGGCTGATGACTCACTGACCCAACGCAGATCAACTGTGGGAGGGGGCTTGCCCCCGATGACGGAGTGTCAGTCAACACTACTTGAACTGACAGACTATATCGGGAGCAAGCCCCCTCCCACATTGGTTTTAGGGTGTTTTCAAGAACCTGGGCGGGCCTTGAGCTGTTCGGCGGCGGCTTTGGCCAGGTCCGGTGGCAGGAAGTCCTTGTCCGGGTTGTAGTCTGCCTTCAGATAGCGCGTCAGCTCCTGCAGGTCCCCTGGGTTCAAGGTGCCCGCAGCCTGCTTCAAGCGCAGGTTGTCGAGGATGTAGTCGTAGCGGCTGTTGTTGTAGTTGCGCACCGACGAGTAGAGCTGGCGCTGGGCGTCCAGCACGTCGACGATATTGCGCGTGCCCACCTGATAACCGATTTCCGTGGCTTCCACCGCGCTCTGGTTGGAGATGATCGACTGGCGGCGCGCTTGAACCTGCTCCACATCGGTGTTCACCGCGCGGTGCAGGTTGCGGGTGTTTTCCACGACTTGGCGGCGCAGGCCTTCGCGTTGTTGCTCGGTCTGATCGAGACGTGAATACGATTCACGCACCTGCGAACTGGTGAGGCCGCCGCTGTAGAGCGGGATGTTCAGTTGCAAGCCGATGGTCCTGCGCGACGCATCCCCACGATAGTCGGGGCCAAAGGGGTTGGGGTTGCTGGCGCCCAAGGCGTCGTTGTCACCCTTTTGGTATTGCGCAACGGCATCCAGGGTCGGTGCGTGTCCGGCTTTGCGCTGCTTGAGTGTCTCTTCGGCGGCGGTGACCGCATAGTTGCTCGCCAGAAGATTAAGGTTCTGGCGTCCGGCGGTCTCGACCCATGCCTTGGCGTCGTTTGGCGCTGGCGGTAATACCGGCAGCGTGTGGACGATTCCCTGGATCGAGTTGTACTGACGGTTGGTGAGTGTGATCAACGCTTCGAAGGCGTCTTCCACCTGGCGCTGGGCCACGATGCGGTTGGCGCGTGCAGTGTCATAGCTGGCCTGGGATTGCAGTACGTCCGTCTTGTCCGACAGGCCGACATCGAAGCGCTCGTTGGACTGATCCAGCTGGCGCTTGAAGGCAGCCTCTTCGGCCTTGGTGGTCGCCAGGTTATCTTGAGCCCGCAGCACGCTGAAGTAGCTCTCGGCGCTCTGCAGGATCAGGTTTTGCTCGGTGGCCGACAGCTGCAGCGCCGCCTGTTCGTTGACGGCTTCAGCTGCTTGTAGCTGGAACCAGCGGTCGGCGCGAAATAACGGTTGGCTCAAGGTTGCGCGCCAGGAATGTGCGTCACGGTCGATCGTGGCCGCTGGCTGATCGAACTTGTTGCGCACATTATTGGAATCGGCGCTCGCCGACAGGTTCGGCAGCAACCCGGCACGGGCCTGCGGGACGACCTCTTTCTGCGCGCCATATTGAGCGCGAGCGGCGGCCAGATCGGCGTTGTTATCCACAGCTTCCTGGTAGACGCTGACCAGGTCAGTTTTGGTCGACAGGGGCGCTTCTGCTGCCCAGGCCATTCCGTTGGTCGCACAAGACACGGCCAGAGCCAGTGAAAGTTTGCGCAGCATGAGGCGATCCCTAGTAAGAATATTATAGTAATAATTTTGCGCTCAAGGCTAAGGTGGGCCGTTCCTGGCGTCAAGCGTCGAGGCAGTGCCCGAGTGTAGTTGCGCGATCACGGCACAACAATCCCGCAATCATGTGATTTATCGGGGTGGCTACATCGCTATTGGCAATTTGCCCATGCCATGGTCTAGACTGGCTGCGTTCTTGTCGGGGTGCCTTGTTGGAAGGCTGAGATCGGTAAATACCGGATCCCGTTGAACCTGATCAGGTTAGCGCCTGCGTAGGGAACAAGATTTCTCGTCACCCGGCGAGTCCTCTTGTGCTTCGTCCGGGATGTTGTTCGACAATCGAACAGCCCTCGTGCGCCAAGCACAGCACTGGCTCCAGTGCATCCGTCCGTCACAGGTTCGCTCCGACAAACATCCACCGCCTGGACAGTTGGAGAGCCCGTGATGAGCACAGAAATAAAAAGTACAAAACCAAAAAACACCGTGCACCTGAGTGAATCGGCCAAGGTCGACTCCGGCTCCGTGCAGCCGTTTACCCGCTCACAGAAAATCTACGTACAAGGCACCCGCCCGGACATTCGTGTGCCGATGCGCGAGGTCAGCCTGGACGTGACCCCCACCGATTTCGGCGGTGAAATCAACGCGCCCGTGGTGGTTTACGACACCTCCGGCCCCTACACCGACCCCAACGTGATCATCGACGTGCGCAAAGGCCTGGGCGATGTGCGCTCGCCCTGGATCGAATCGCGCGGCGACACCGAGCGCCTGTCGGGCTTGAGCTCGCACTTTGGCCAACAGCGCCTGAGCGATGCCGAGTTGACTGCCCTGCGTTTTGCCCACGTGAAAAACCCGCGTCGCGCCAAGGCCGGGGCCAACGTCACGCAAATGCATTACGCGCGCAAAGGCATCATCACCGCCGAGATGGAATACGTTGCCATCCGCGAGAACATGAAGCTTGAAGAAGCCCGCGCCAGTGGCTTGCTCGACCAGCAGCATGCCGGCCACAGCTTCGGCGCCAGCGTGCCGAAAATCATTACCCCGGAATTTGTGCGCGAAGAAATCGCCCGTGGCCGCGCGATCATCCCGGCCAACATCAACCACACCGAGCTGGAACCGATGATCATCGGCCGTAACTTCCTGGTGAAGATCAACGGCAATATCGGCAACAGCGCACTGGGCTCGTCCATTGAAGAAGAAGTGGCGAAACTCACCTGGGGCATTCGCTGGGGTTCGGACACGGTGATGGACCTGTCCACCGGCAAGCACATCCACGAAACCCGCGAGTGGATCATCCGCAACTCGCCAGTGCCGATCGGTACGGTGCCGATTTACCAGGCCCTGGAAAAAGTCGGCGGCGCCGCTGAAGACCTGACCTGGGAGCTGTTCCGCGACACCTTGATCGAACAGGCCGAGCAGGGCGTCGACTACTTCACCATCCACGCCGGCGTGTTGTTGCGCTATGTCCGCGCTGACCGCCAAGCGCGTCACCGGCATCGTCTCCCGTGGCGGCTCGATCATGGCCAAGTGGTGCCTGGCACACCACAAAGAGAACTTCACCTACACGCATTTCGACGAAATCTGCGAAATCATGAAGGCCTACGACGTCAGCTTCTCCCTCGGCGATGGCCTGCGCCCAGGTTCGATCGCCGACGCCAACGACGCCGCGCAATTCGGTGAACTGGAAACCCTTGGCGAGCTGACCAAGATCGCCTGGAAGCACGACGTGCAAACCATGATCGAAGGCCCTGGCCACGTGCCGATGCAGTTGATCAAGGAAAACATGGACAAGCAGCTGGAGTGCTGCGACGAGGCGCCGTTCTACACCCTCGGCCCGCTGACCACCGACATCGCGCCAGGTTACGACCACATCACCTCCGGTATCGGTGCGGCGATGATCGGCTGGTTCGGCTGCGCCATGCTCTGCTACGTCACCCCCAAGGAACACCTGGGCCTGCCGAACAAGGACGACGTAAAGACCGGCATCATCACGTACAAGATCGCGGCGCATGCCGCCGACCTTGCCAAGGGCCATCCGGGTGCGCAGATACGCGACAACGCGCTGAGCAAGGCGCGCTTCGAGTTTCGCTGGGAAGACCAGTTCAACCTCGGTCTGGACCCGGACACCGC
This sequence comes from Pseudomonas sp. W4I3, assembly GCF_030816195.1. Lineage (GTDB taxonomy): Bacteria > Pseudomonadota > Gammaproteobacteria > Pseudomonadales > Pseudomonadaceae > Aquipseudomonas. The sequence continues at coordinate 1,229,624 of NZ_JAUSXS010000001.1, forward strand.
TCGCTCCTATCACGACGAAACCCTGCCGAAGGACTCGGCCAAGGTCGCGCATTTCTGCTCGATGTGCGGGCCGAAATTCTGCTCGATGAAGATCACCCAGGAAGTGCGCGAGTACGCGGCCAACCAGCGCATTGACGCGGTGGACGTGGACGTGGCCAAGGGCCTGGCCGAGCAGGCGGAGCGGTTCAAGCAGGAAGGCAGCCAGCTTTACAAGAAGGTCTGATCCGGGATTTCAGGGGCCTGTAAGGGCCTCATCGGGGGCAAGCCCCCTCCCACATTGATCGGGTTCACACAATCAAAGGTGGGAGGGGGCTTGCCCCCGATAGCTATCTCCCAAACAAAAAAAAAATGCCCCTCAGAGATACCCCCCCTTGAGCATTCAACCGAGTACCTACTCCCCCGACATCGCGGTGCCCACCGATAAGCGTGTCTTCGGCGCCCGCGACCTGTTCTCCCTGTGGTTTTCCCTCGGTATCGGCCTGATGGTCCTGCAAACCGGTGCGCTGTTGGCGCCGGGCCTGGGCTTGTCCGGCGCCTTGCTGGCGATCTTCCTCGGTACCCTGGTGGGCGTGTTATTGCTGGCCGCCGTCGGCGTGATCGGCAGCGACACCGGCCTGTCCGCCATGGCAGCGCTCAAGCTCAGCCTCGGTGCCAAAGGCGCCAGCCTGCCGGCATTGTTGAACCTGCTGCAGTTGATTGGCTGGGGTTCGTTCGAAATCATCGTGATGCGCGATGCCGCCAGCCTGTTGGGCGCGCGTGCGTTCAGCGAAGGCAGCCTGTTGGCGAGTCCCTTGCTGTGGACGCTGTTTTTCGGTGGCCTTGCGACCTTGCTGGCGGTGAGTGGCCCGCTGACCTTCGTGCGGCAGATCCTGCGCAAATGGGGCATCTGGCTGCTGCTTGCGGCCTGTCTGTGGCTGACCTGGAATCTGTTCGCCAAGGCCGACCTCGCCACCCTGTGGGCTCAGGTCGGTGATGGCTCGATGCCGTTTGCGGTGGGCTTCGACATTGCTATCGCCATGCCGCTGTCCTGGCTGCCGCTGATTGCGGACTACTCACGCTTTGGCAAGCGCGCCAAAAGCGTGTTCGGCGGTACTGCGCTGGGGTTCTTTATCGGCAATTTCTGGCTGATGAGCCTGGGCGTGGCCTACACCCTGGCATTTGCGCCAAGCGGCGAGGTGAATGCATTGCTGCTGGCCCTGGCCGGTGCCGGCCTGGGTATCCCGCTGTTGCTGATTCTGCTGGACGAGTCGGAAAACGCGTTTGCCGATATTCACTCGGCGGCGGTGTCCAGTGGGATTCTGCTGCGCTTGAAGGTCGAGCACCTGGCGTTGGCCATTGGTGTGGTTTGCACTTTGATCGCCTGCTTTGCGCCCCTGGCGCAATACCAGAACTTCCTGTTGCTGATCGGCTCAGTGTTCGCGCCGCTGTTCGGCGTGGTGCTGGTGGACCACTTCATCCTGCGCCGTCGGGCCCAGGGTACGGTGACCCTGCTGCACTGGCCGGCGCTGGTCGCCTGGCTGGGCGGCATCGCGACCTATCATCTGCTGGCCAATCTTTATCCGGATATCGGCGCCACCCTGCCGGCATTGCTGCTGGCAGGGCTGCTGCAGTTGATTCTGGGGCGGGCGGTCAGTGGCGTGCGGGCATCAGCTCAGGCTTGATCACGCCAGTTAGGCGCGCATAGGGGATAGTGATTTCGATCAACCCCTGTGCGTAGGGGGCGATGGTGCTGACGTTGTACTTGAGCACTACGCCGCCACTGGTCAGGGCCACGTTCGGGGTTTTCTGGAAGGGCCAGTTCTTCACGAACTCCGGGTCGCGGTCCATCTTGGTGTTGATCAACCAGCTGTTGTGCGCAACTTTTGCGGTATTCCAGAAGGCCTGCTCCTGGCCGGGCAGCAACATGTCGGCCAGGCCCAACTCTTTGTGCAGTACACGTGAATAGTTGATGAACCCGCGGCCAGGTTCACCGTGGGCCACGCCGGTGTCCAGGTAGCTGGACACTTCAACGATCACCAGTGCGTCATGCTGCTCCCGTACCTTGGCCTGCAAGTACATGCTGTGGCGGTCGGCGGACTCACGCAGGAATTTATCTCGATAGGCATTGAGCGTCGCAGGCGTGGCGGCGCCGGGCGTGGTGCGGGTCATCTGCAGCAAGCGCTGCTCCACCAGGCTGTCGAGTTGCGGATCGGCAGGGAAATGCACGGTATCGATGTTCACCAGAGGGCAATCCGGGCTGCCGCAGCCGGGTTTGGTTTGCTCCGATTTGTCGGTGGTAACCTCCAGCGGCTTGAGCTGGCTGGGTTGGAACAGGCTCTGGCAGGCGCCCAGGGTCAAGGCAATGCAAGCCACGGAGGCGATTTTTAAAAGCGACATGGGTGTCCTTCGTAAATCGATGGAAAGCGAAAAGAGTAGCGCTTGGACTGCCAACAGGGCCGCCAGTTCGCCACTAGACTGATTAGAGTGAGTTTGACGTCCGCCGTCTATCCCGGCAACTGGAAAGGGGCTGCGCCAACCGGCATCGGCGCGTTAGGATGGCGCCCATTGCACGGCTTATGACGAGGAAGACTATGACCGATTTGACGAAGTCGACGCCGAATAAGATCGAAATTGTTCAGCGCGATCATGCCTATAAAGGCTTCTACCAGCTCGATCGGGTGCAACTGCGCCACGAGAAGTTCGACGGCGGCATGAGCCGCGTGATCAATCGTGAAGTGTTCGTGCGTCATGATGCGGTGTGTGTGCTGCCTTACGATCCGCAGCGCGATGAAGTGGTGCTGATCGAGCAGTTCCGCGTGGGCGCCATGGGCCGTACCGACAACCCATGGCTGGTGGAGATGGTCGCCGGCCTGATTGACAAGGACGAGCAACCGGAGGAGGTTGCACACCGCGAGGCCGAGGAGGAAGCTGGACTGACGTTCTCGGCGCTATGGCCGATCACCCAATATTTCCCCTCGCCCGGCGGTAGTACTGAATTTGTCCACTTGTACCTGGGCCGTTGCGACAGCTCCCAGGCCGGTGGCATCCATGGATTGGAAGAAGAGGCAGAAGATATCCGTGTCACCACCTGGGCGTTCGAAGATGCCTTTCAGGCGGTGCGCGACGGTAAGATTTCCAACGCAGCCAGCATCATCGCCCTGCAATGGCTTGCGCTTAATCGCGCGGAAGTGAGGGGGTTATGGCAGTAAAGGCACGGGAACGTTATAGGGTCGACCTCATCGGGCTGCAAGCTGCGTGCGAGGCCAACTATGCGCGGCTGATGCGCCTGCTGCCCGACATGCGCCACGCACCCGAGGCACGGCGCATTGCCGTGACCCACGGCGACCAGATGCTCGGCGTGCTGACCCTGGAAGTCATCGTCAATTGCCCGTACACCACCACCCTGCGCGTGCGCCAGGAACACAGCCTGCCGTGGCTGCCGGTGCCGCAGTTGGAAGTGCAGGTGTACCACGATGCGCGCATGGCCGAAGTCATCAGCGCCGAACATGCGCGGCGCTTTCGCAGCATCTATCCTTACCCGAATGTGTTCATGCACCAGCCCGATGAGAAAGCGCAGCTCAATGTGTTCCTCGGCGAATGGTTGAGCCATTGCCTGGCCTTGGGTCATGAGTTCGAAGTCGTGCGGTAGATGTGAACGGCGCCCGTTTCCTGGCTTCCCTCTTTGTGTCCTGCCCCAGCATAATCGCCCCAACTATCTAATCCTGTGATTGCCAGGGAGAGCGCCTTGCCGAGCGTATCCACTGTGAAACCTGACGTTGCGCTGCTGGTGCAACTGTCCGACAGCCATCTGTTTGCCGAGGCCGACGGCGCGCTGCTGGGCATGAATACCCGCGAGAGCCTGCAGCGGGTGATCGAACGGGTGCGCGAGCAGCAGCCGCACATCGATCTGGTGCTGGCCACGGGGGATCTGTCCCAGGACGGTACGCTGGCGTCGTACCAGCATTTTCGCGATATGACGGCGCCCCTGGCCGCTCCCACGCGCTGGATTCCCGGCAACCACGATGAACCACAGATCATGGCCCAGGCCGCCGTGCACAGCGACCTGCTGGAGCCGGTGGTGGATATCGGCAACTGGCGCATTACGCTGCTGGACTCCGCTGTACCCGGCTCCGTGCCAGGCTACCTGCAAGACCAGCAACTGCAATTGCTCGCTCAGGCACTGAGTGAAGCGCCGAACCGGCATCATCTGGTGTGCTTTCATCATCACCCGGTCTCAATCGGCTGCACCTGGATGGAGCCTATCGGCCTGCGCAATCCCGATGCGCTGTTTGCCGTGCTTGACCGTTTTCCTCAGGTGAAGGCGGTGCTATGGGGCCACGTACACCAGGAAATCGACCGTGAACGCGAAGGCGTGCGCCTGCTGGCTTCTCCGTCCACCTGTATCCAGTTCGCGCCCGGCAGCGAGGATTTCCAGGTCAGTGAGCAGGCGCCGGGGTATCGCTGGCTGCGTCTGCATGCCGACGGGCGGTTGGAGACGGGCGTGGAGCGGGTCAAAGATTTTGCCTTCACCGTCGATTACGGCAGCAACGGCTATTAGAAAGCTGCAAACACTGATCAAAATGTGGGAGGGGGCTTGCTCCCGATGACTGAGTGTCAGTCAGCCCATGTGGCAGCTGACACACCGCTATCGGGAGCAAGCCCCTCCCACATGGGTTCTCACACAGGCCCCCGATCCCTGTAAACTGCGCCTCTTTGGCTGATGCACGGAGAGCCTGGCATGTCCGCTTCGATCCTCTATATCCACGGTTTCAACAGCGCGCCGGCGTCCAACAAGGCCAGCCAGTTGATCACCGTCATGGACAACCTTGGCCTATCCGGACAGTTGCGTGTTCCGGCGCTGCATCACCACCCGCGTCAGGCAATTCCTCAATTGGAGGAGGCCATCGCAGAACTCGGCAGGCCGCTGCTGGTCGGCAGCTCGCTCGGCGGCTACTATGCAACCCATCTTGCCGAACGCCATGGCCTCAAGGCGCTGCTGGTCAACCCTGCGGTCAGCCCGCATCGGATGTTTGACGGTTACCTGGGGACCCAGAAGAACCTCTACACCGATGAAACCTGGGAACTGACCCACGACCACGTCACGGCCCTGGCCGAGCTGGAAGTGCCAGCCCCTCAAGACGCCGCGCGGTATCAGGTGTGGTTGCAGACCGGGGACGAAACCCTGGATTATCGCCTCGCCCAGCAGTATTACCGGGCCTGTGCCTTGCGCATCCAGGCCGGTGGCGACCATGGTTACCAAGGGTTCGCCCAGCAATTGCCGGCCCTGTTGAGCTTTGCCGGCATTGGCGCTGATCAGTATCAATCCTTCGATTTTGCGTCACTGTAAAGATCGCAGGTCATTTTTTAATCGAACGACTCACGACGAGACCCCATGGCCACTCCCAGCGCTAGCTCTTATAACGCCGACGCCATCGAAGTCCTCTCGGGCCTCGACCCGGTGCGCAAACGCCCCGGCATGTACACCGACACCAGTCGGCCGAACCACCTTGCCCAGGAAGTCATCGACAACAGCGTCGACGAAGCCTTGGCCGGGCACGCCAAGTCGGTGCAGGTCATTCTGCACGCCGATCACTCTCTGGAAGTGTCCGACGACGGTCGCGGCATGCCGGTGGACATCCACCCTGAAGAGGGTGTGTCGGGCGTCGAGTTGATCCTCACCAAGCTGCACGCCGGCGGCAAGTTCTCCAACAAGAACTACCAGTTCTCCGGTGGCTTGCACGGCGTGGGTATTTCCGTGGTCAACGCCTTGTCCACGCAGGTCAGGGTCAAGGTCAAGCGCGATGGCAACGAATACCAGATGACGTTCGCCGATGGCTACAAGGCCACCGACCTCGAAGTGATCGGCACCGTCGGCAAACGCAATACCGGCACCAGCGTGTACTTCGCGCCGGACCCGAAATACTTCGATTCGCCGAAATTTTCCATCAGCCGCCTCAAGCATGTGCTCAAGGCCAAGGCCGTGCTGTGCCCTGGCCTGCTGGTGAGCTTTGAAGATAAAGGCACCGGCGAGAAGGTCGAGTGGCACTACGAGGACGGGCTGCGCTCCTACCTGGAAGATTCCGTCAGCGACTTCGAACGCCTGCCCAACGAGCCGTTCTGCGGCAGCCTGGCCGGTAACAAGGAAGCCGTCGACTGGGCGCTGCTGTGGTTGCCCGAAGGCGGCGACAGCGTGCAGGAAAGCTATGTCAACCTGATCCCCACCGCCCAGGGCGGCACCCACGTCAATGGCTTGCGCCAGGGTCTGCTGGATGCCATGCGCGAATTCTGCGAATACCGCAGCCTGCTGCCGCGCGGCGTGAAGCTGGCGCCGGAAGACGTGTGGGAGCGCATCGCGTTCGTGCTGTCGATGAAAATGCAGGAGCCACAGTTTTCCGGCCAGACCAAGGAGCGCCTGTCGTCCCGCGAGGCGGCGGCGTTTGTCTCGGGTGTGGTCAAGGACGCTTTCAGCCTGTGGCTCAACGAACATCCGGAACTGGGCCTGGCCCTGGCCGAATTGGCGATCAACAACGCCGGTCGTCGCCTCAAGGCCAGCAAGAAGGTCGAGCGCAAGCGCATCACCCAGGGCCCGGCATTGCCCGGCAAGCTGGCCGACTGTGCCGGCCAGGACCCGATGCGCTCCGAGCTGTTCCTGGTGGAAGGTGATTCCGCCGGCGGTTCCGCCAAGCAAGCGCGGGACAAGGAATTCCAGGCGATCCTGCCGTTGCGCGGCAAGATTCTCAACACGTGGGAAGTCGACGGCAGCGAAGTCCTGGCCAGCCAGGAAGTGCACAACATCGCCGTGGCAATCGGCGTCGACCCGGGCGCGGCGGACATGAGCCAGTTGCGCTACGGCAAGATCTGCATCCTCGCCGACGCCGACTCCGACGGTCTGCACATCGCAACCCTGCTGTGCGCGCTGTTCGTGCAGCACTTCCGCCCACTGGTGGATGCCGGCCACGTCTACGTCGCCATGCCGCCGCTGTACCGTATCGACCTGGGCAAGGAGATTTTCTACGCCCTGGACGAGGCCGAGCGCGATGGCATTCTCGACCGCCTGGTGGCCGAGAAGAAGCGCGGCAAGCCACAGGTCACGCGATTCAAGGGCTTGGGTGAAATGAACCCGCCGCAACTGCGCGAAACCACCATGGACCCGAACACCCGGCGCCTGGTGCAGTTGACCCTGGAAGACTTCGCCGGGACGTCGGAAATGATGGACATGCTACTGGCGAAAAAGCGTGCGCCGGATCGCAAAGCCTGGCTCGAATCCAAAGGCAACCTGGCCGAGGTTCTGGGCTGATGCGCACAGGCGTCGCCCTGGCGATCCTGATGGTATGCGGGTTGGCGGCCACCGATGTGGCTGCCGCGCCCGTGGCTGAGTTAAAGCTGGTGTCGGAGCATCCGGTAGACGGCATGCGCGGCGGGAACCTGTCGGGCCTGGCGCTGTGTGGTAACGAGCTGTGGACGGTATCGGATCGCGATGATGACCAGATCTATCGTCTGGACACCCGCGAGCCGACGTGGACTGCCCAAGCGTTGAAAATCGACGTACCGCCCGTGCCCGAGTCGGGCCTGCCGTGGGGGTTGCGCTCGCGCACCAAGGCGGCCTCGTTCATTCGCGGTGGAGACCTGGATTTCGAAGGCATCAGCTGTGATGCCGCAGGTAACCGCTACATCGTCAGCGAAGCCCATGCGGCGGTGTTGCAGGTGCCGGTAGAAGGCGCGCCCGAGTGGTTGAAGATAGCCCCTGGCATGGTGCGCGAAGCGCGGGCCAGCGGCTTGTTGCTGCACTTCAACGCGTTGTTCGAGGGCCTTGCGGTGAATCCGCAAGGCAACCAGCTCTGGCTGGCCGCCGAGCGTGAGCGCCGTGGCCTGGTCTCGATCAAACGCGGGCAGAGCGTGTGGGATTGTGACGGTCCTTGCGTGTTGCTGAGCGAGGCGGGGCTGGAAGTGCAGCCGGCGCAGTTCACCAACGCCAAGGCGGTGTCGAAGGATTTTGCCGATCTGGCGCTGTTCGACGGCAAGCTGTTTACCCTGGAGCGCAACGCGTTCCAGATCTGCCGGCGCGATACGCTAACGGCCAAGGTTGAGCTGTGCTGGTCGTTTGCCGACGAAACCCTGACGCCCCAGCGGCGTTATCCCCAGCCCTACGGCCTGGCCGAAGCCCTGGTGGTGGACGCCGATGGCGCCTGGCTTGGCATCGACAATAATTTCGGCGCGCGTGCCGATGGTGAAAAGCGCCCGGTGGTCTATCGTTTTGCCGCCCCGGCCGGCGGCTGGAGTGCCCAGCCATGAGCCGCGACTTTTTTGAATTGCATCAGCGCAGCGGCAGTTCCGCTGCGCCTTACCCCATGATGAGGCCCGCATGAGTGACATCCTCGCAGACAGCTTAGATGGCGTAGAACGCCGATCGCTGGCTGACTTCACCGAAAATGCCTACCTCAACTACTCCATGTACGTGATCATGGACCGTGCGCTGCCGCATATCGGCGACGGCCTGAAGCCGGTACAACGGCGCATCATCTATGCCATGAGTGAGTTGGGCCTGGACGCCGATTCCAAACACAAGAAGTCGGCGCGTACCGTCGGCGACGTGCTCGGCAAATTCCACCCCCACGGCGATTCGGCCTGCTATGAAGCCATGGTGCTGATGGCCCAGCCGTTCAGCTACCGCTACACCCTGGTCGATGGCCAGGGTAACTGGGGTGCGCCGGATGATCCCAAGTCCTTCGCCGCCATGCGTTACACCGAGGCGCGCCTGTCGCGCTACTCGGAAGTGTTGCTCAGCGAGCTGGGCCAGGGCACCGCGAACTGGGGGCCGAACTTTGACGGCACTCTCGACGAACCCCTGGTGTTGCCGGCACGTTTGCCGAATATCCTGCTCAACGGCACCACCGGCATCGCGGTCGGCATGGCCACCGACGTGCCGCCGCACAACCTGCGCGAAGTCGCCACCGCCTGCGTTCGTTTGCTCGATGAGCCAAAAGCCACGGTCGAGCAGCTGTGCGAGCATATCCAGGGCCCGGACTACCCGACCGAAGCGGAAATCATCACGCCGCGCGCCGACCTGCTGAAGATGTACGAAACCGGCAAGGGCTCGGTGCGCATGCGCGCGGTGTACCACGTCGAAGACGGCGACATTATTGTGACCGCCTTGCCGCATCAGGTGTCCGGCGCCAAGGTGCTGGAGCAGATCGCTGCGTTGATGCAGGCCAAACCGTCGAAATTGCCGCAAGTCGCCGACTTGCGCGATGAGTCCGACCACGAGAACCCTTGCCGCATCGTGATCATCCCGACCAATAGCCGGGTTGACCATGAAGTGCTGATGCAGCACTTGTTTGCCAGCACCGACCTTGAGTCCAGCTACCGGGTCAACGTCAACATCATCGGCCTGGACGGCAAGCCACAGCTCAAGAACCTGCGCAATCTGCTGGTGGAGTGGCTGGAGTTCCGCGTGCAGACCGTGCGCCGTCGCCTGCAATTCCGCCTGGATAAGGTCGAGCGCCGCCTGCACCTGTTGGACGGCTTGTTGATTGCCTACCTCAACCTGGATGAAGTGATTCATATCATCCGTACCGCCGAGCATCCGAAAGCCGAATTGATCGCTCGCTTCGAGCTGAGCGAGATCCAGGCCGACTACATTCTCGACACTCGCCTGCGCCAGTTGGCACGCCTGGAAGAAATGAAGCTGCGCGACGAGCAGGATGCATTGCTCAAGGAACAAGCCAAGTTGCAGGCGCTGCTGGGCAGCGAAGCCAAGCTCAAGAAGCTGGTGCGCAGTGAACTGATCAAAGACGCCGAAACCTACGGCGATGACCGCCGCTCGCCGATCGTCGAGCGCGCAGAAGCGAAAGCTCTGACAGAAACCGAGCTGTTGCCTAACGAGAAAATTACCGTCGTTCTGTCGGAAAAGGGTTGGGTTCGTTCCGCCAAGGGGCATGATATTGATGCCACCGGCCTGTCGTACAAGGCCGGTGATGGCTTCAAGACCGCGGCGGCGGGGCGTTCCAACCAATTTGCAGTGTTTATCGATTCGACGGGGCGCAGTTATTCGGTGCCGGCCCACACCCTGCCATCCGCACGCGGGCAGGGCGAGCCGCTGACCGGGCGCCTCACGCCGCCACCGGGGGCGAGTTTCGAGTGCGTGCTGCTGCCGGACGATGATTCGCTGTACGTCATCGCCTCCGACGCCGGTTACGGATTCGTGGTCAAGGGTGAAGACCTGCAGGCCAAGAACAAGGCGGGCAAGGCGCTGTTGAGCCTGCCGAACAACGCCAAAGTGATCCTGCCGCGACCCGTGGATGATCGCGAGCACAACTGGCTGGCTTCGGTGACCACCGAAGGGCGGTTGCTGGTGTTCAAGATCAGTGACCTGCCGCAGTTGGGCAAGGGCAAGGGCAACAAGATCATTGGCATTCCGGGAGAGCGGGTGGCCAGTCGCGAAGAGTACGTGACCGACATCGCCGTCATCCTGGAGGGCTCGACTCTGGTGCTCCAGGCGGGCAAGCGTACGTTGTCGTTGCGCCCTGACGACCTTGAACACTACAAGGGCGAGCGCGGTCGACGTGGTAACAAACTGCCTCGAGGCTTCCAGAGAGTGGATGCTTTGTTGGTAGAAACGCCTGCTTAAGGCGTACTAGAGGCCTCGATCTACGATTTAACGCGTAGATCGACGCATTGGCGCTGGAGTCATGGCGCATATTCACGGATGATATGGCCTTTCCAGCGCCGGCGTGGCCGAGCGTGTTTAGGTTATTTTTAGTATTACATTGTGGTTCGCCTTGTGGCAGCCACCTGGATGGGATGATGACTGCTCCACGCCTTCCTCTATTTTTGATGCTCGCTGGCCTGTTAGGGCTGGCGGGTTGCAGCACGCACCAGCCGGTGTCGCTGTACCAGCTGGACAGCGGAAGTCCGGCTCAGCCAGCACAAACCGCTGGTATGGCTGTTCTTCTGGGTCCGGTAGTCGTTGCCGACTACCTGCAACGCGAAACCCTGCTGCAACGTCAGAACGACGGCAGCCTGCAAGGTTCCATTGATGGTCGTTGGGCGGGTAGTCTCTCCTCCGATATCAATCAATTGATGTTGCGTCAGGTGGCTGGCCACTTGGACAGCCAGCGTGTGGTCCTGGCGCCAGGGCCCTCCGGGTTTACCCCGGATGTGCAGGTGTTGCTGACCATCACGCGGCTTGACTCCGGCAAGTCGCAACCGGCGATCCTGGATGCGCAGTGGCGCCTGATCGACCGCCGCGGGCAGGTACGGGACAACCGAATCGTGCACCTGCAGGAAGAACATGCCGGCACCACGGCGTCCCAGGTCCAGGCCCAGGGCGTGCTGTTGCAGCACTTGGCGCAGCAGTTGGCGGTGGCGCTCAAGCCATTGGCCAACCAGCCGCCGATTGCCGAGGCACCGCGCAAGCAGGCACCGGCACAGGCTAAGCCAGCAACCCCGGAAAAGCCCAAGATGCCGATGGCCACCCCGATTCGTACGGATTTGGAAGTGTTCAGGTTCTGATTTGAACGGCAGACAAACAAAAGGCCCGCTGAGTAAGCGGGCCTTTTTTGTTATATGTGATGGATGCCACGGCGCAGACCAAATGTGGGAGGGGGCTTGCCCCGATGGCGGTGGTTCAGTGAGTGATGTGCTGACTGATACGCCGCTATCGGGAGCAAGCCCCCTCCCACAGGGTTTCTGTGGTGTGCTTCAAGCTGCCGCACGGAGCGCAGACCATATGTGGGAGGGGGCTTGCCCCCGATGGCGGCAGTTCAGTGAGTGATGTCCCAACTGATACGCTGCTATCGGGAGCAAGCCCCCTCCCACAAGGTTTTTGCGGTGTGCTTCAGGGCTTGCGCGTCTCGTGCATCCGCGCCAACTGACGCTCTAGCATCGACGGGTACGGCTCCATCAACCGCTCAACACAGCTGGCCCCTTCAGGGCTGGCAATCGGGCGGATACGGGCGCGTTGGCGGATCAGCGAATCTTCACTGATCTTGCGCTCCACCAGCAGCAGGTTGCGGCTGTGTTGAGACAAGGCCAGGGCGTCCTGGGCGATCTCGGTCAGCAGCAGGTCGATCTGGCTGATGCCAAACAGGTCATCGCCCACCGTCAGGCCAAGCTGCAGTTGCAGAGTGATGCCGCTGTCCGCCACTTCGATCTGCAGGGCATGGCCCAGGGCGCGCAGCAACTCGCCGCAGCAGATGGCGTTGGTGAGGTAGTCTTCGCCGCTGTCTTCGCTGTGGAACAGCATCAACGTGCTGCCGTCGTTCAGGGTGTGCAATTCGCTCTGGTAGAGCGAGGCGGCCTGGTCGAGGCAGTCGCGGTAGCGTTCCAGCAGTTCGGTCAAACGGGCGCGGGGTAAGCGACGCAGTTGATCCTGGGCGCCCAGTTGCACGGCGAGTACCGCGCTGTACTGAGGTTCGGTGCTCTTGACCGGAAGCGGCTTCGACGCTGCGACAGGCGCGGCATCGGCGGTGTCGCGCAGGTCGGCAAACGGGTCTTCGTCGTCCAGCTCGTCTTCTTCGGCCTTGATCACATGCCGTGGCGCCGGCTTCAAACCGGCGACCGGAGCGCTTTCGTCAAAGCCTGGGTCACGCAGGTCGCGAACCTCAAACTCAGGCTCGTCGCCGTAATCAGCGTCGTCGTACTCCGGCTCGGGCTCGGGTTGAACCTCAGGCACGGTCGGCTCGGGGGCGAAGCTGGCATGCAGCTGGCGCGCGAGGTCGCCGATTTCGTCCTGGCGGTCGGTGGCCGGGGTGTGTTCGTCGATATCGCGTAGCCAGATACGCAGCTGCATCAGCGGCGTGGAGATATGCCGCCCGAGGCGCAGGCTCAACGCCAGGGCCAGGGCCAGCAGGATCGCGCTCAGGATACCCATGCTTTGCAGGCTGATGGTCATCGGCTGTTGGAACTGTTGCATGTCCAGGCTGATGCGCAATTGGCCGGCTTTTACGTCCTGGAACGTGATATTGCTCTGATACAAACCTTCGGCTTCGCCCAGCAGGCCGTTTTTCGGGCGCTGCCCGGCTTCGGCCATGATCCGGTTGTCCACGCTATAAATAGCGGCGTGGGCCACCAACGGGTTCTTGGTCAGGTTGTTGAGCAGCACGTTGAGGCTGAGGATGTCGTTGGACACCAGCAACTCAGTCGCCGAGGTGGCGGTCTGGGTCGTCAAGCTCTCGCCCAGGGCGTCGGCTTGCTCGTGCATGGCCTGCTTGAATTGCAAACCCATCACGCAGGCGTAGATCACCAGGGCCAGAGCGACCAGGATGACGTTATGGCTGGCGATGCGTAATGCGATCGGTACACGGCGGTGGCGCAGTGCCCGGAAGATCAGCAGGAAGAAGTTATCGGTTTTTACTGGCGTGGGCCGGTTCACTTGCGCTCGGCTCTTGGTCCGTGAAGTTGACGCGCAGTATAGCGACAGGCCCATGACCGGCAAAGCGCTGGCTGTGCCCGATGGTCACTGAAAGTGGGTAGAATGCGGTTTTTTTCCAGCCTGGGGGTGCGCTTTGCGCGAAATTGTCCTGATCAACATCACAGGTCTTGACCGACCGGGTCTCACCGCTGCCATTACCGGCGTTCTGGCCCAGGGTGGTGTGAACATTCTCGACATCGGCCAGGCGGTGATCCACGACACCCTGTCGTTCGGCATCCTGGTGGAAATCCCCAGCACCGAGCAGGCGTCCTCGGTACTCAAGGACATTCTGTTTACGGCCTACAAGCTGGATCAGCAGGTGCGCTTCACGCCGGTGTCCGAGGCCGATTATCAGCATTGGGTCGAAGGCCAGGGCAAGAAACGCCATATCGTTACGTTGCTTACCCGCAAGGTCACGGCCGAACAGCTGCAGCGCGTAAGTTCGATCACCGCGCATTACGGTTTGAACATCGACCATATCGACCGTCTGTCGGGTCGCATGCCGCTGGACACGCCAGCAGACAAAGGCAAGGGCTGCATTGAGTTTTCCGTGCGGGGCGAGCCGGCCGATGCGCAAGCGCTGCGCGCCGAGTTCCTCAGCGTGGCCCAGGAGCTGAATGTCGACATCGCCTTCCAGGAAGATTCACTGTTCCGGCGCAACCGTCGTCTGGCGGTGTTCGACATGGACTCCACGCTGATCGAAGCCGAAGTCATCGACGAACTGGCCAAGGCCGCCGGTGTGGGCGAGCAGGTCTCGGAAATTACCGAGCGCGCAATGGCCGGTGAACTGGATTTTCGCGCCAGCTTCAAAGAGCGCCTGGCGCTGCTCAAAGGCCTGGATGTGAGCGTGCTGGACTCAATCGGCGCCTCCCTGCGCCTGACCGAAGGCGCTGAAACCCTGTTTGCCGAACTCAAGCGCCTGGGCTACAAGACCGCCATCCTGTCCGGCGGCTTCACCTACTTTGCCAAACAGTTGCAGGCCAAACTGGGCATTGACTATGTGTTCGCCAACGAGCTGGAAGTGGTGGATGGCAAAGTGACCGGCGTGGCCGTGGAGCCGATTGTCGACGCACAGCGCAAGGCAGACCTGCTCAAGGAGTTGGCGCACAAGGAAGGCTTGCGTCTGGAACAGACCATTGCGGTCGGCGACGGCGCGAATGACTTGCCGATGCTGGCGATTGCGGGGTTGGGTGTGGCGTTCCGCGCCAAGCCATTGGTCAAGCAATCGGCCAAGCAGGCGATTTCGACTCTGGGGTTGGATGGGGTGCTGTATTTGCTGGGCTTGCGCGACCGCGACGGTCAGTTGTAACTGACTCAATGCGGTAAAAAATGTGGGAGGGGGCTTGCTCCCGATAGCGGTGTATCAGTCATACATGAGCTGACTGACACCCTGCTATCGGGGGCAAGCCCCCTCCCACATTGGTTTTTCACATTGGCTGAATCAGGCTTTAGGTGAACCGATACCCTGGCCCATCTGCACCGGCGTACCCGCCGCCAGCTCTTGCGCCCACTGCACCTGATCCGGTCCGAACAGCACGATGGCGGTTGAGCCCAGCTTGAAGCGACCCAACTCAGCGCCTTTCTCCAAGTGGATCGGTGCGCGAGCAGCCTCGTCATAACGGAAGGTTTTCAGCTCGCGCTTGGGTGGCGTAACCAGTCCGGCCCACACCGTCTCAATCGACGCCACGATCATCGCGCCTACCAACACCACGGCCATCGGGCCGCGTTCGGTGTCGAACAGGCAGACAACCCGCTCGTTACGCGCAAACAACTCCGGTACGTTTTCGGCGGTGGTCTGGTTTACCGAGAAAATTCGCCCCGGCACATAGACCATCTCGCGTAAGGTACCGGCCAGCGGCATATGCACGCGGTGATAGTCCTTGGGCGATAGGTAGATGGTGGCGAAGTCGCCGCCCATGAACGGCGCCGCCAGCGCTGCGTCGCCGCCGAGCAGTTCCAGCACGCTGAAACTGTGGCCCTTGGCCTGGAACACACGGCCATGTTCGATCGGGCCAAGCTGGCTGACCGCGCCATCGGCGGGGCTCAGTACGGCGCCGGGAGTTTGATCCAGCGGGCGCGCACCGTCTTTCAGCGCGCGGGTGAAGAAGGCGTTGAAGTGCTCGTAGGCAGTCACGTCTTCAACCAGTGCCTGGGACATGTCCACTTGGTAACGCTTGGCGAACCAACGGGTGAAGGCGTTCTTGAACCAGCGCACGCGGCACTCGGCAATGCAGCCGGCCAAGCGCGACAGCAGGTGGTGCGGCAGCAGGTACTGACTGAGGATAAACAACTGCTTTTTCATTAAATGTCCTTGAACTTCAAATCTCGACGGGGGTGTCGGGGTGGTTGCCCCATTCGCCCCAGGAACCGGCATAACCTTTGACGCGTGGATAACCGAGCGCCTTGGCCACCAGGTAGGTGAAGCCAGAGCGGTGGTGGGTCTGGCAGTGGGTAATGATTTCTTTATCGCGGGTCAGCCCGAGGTCTTCAAGCACCTGCGGCATGTCGCGGCGTATGCGCAGACTGCGCGCCTTGTCCATGCCGGCGGTCCATTCGAAGTTCACTGCGCCTGGGATGTGCCCCCCTCTGGCCGCAAGCACTTTTTCGCCGGAATATTCCAGCGGGCCACGGGCGTCCCAGATGCCCAGGTCGGCCGCGCCGAGCCGGCTTTGCAGGTATTCGCGGGTGGCGGTAGGGCCGTCGTGCAGCGTAAGGCTCGCCGGCCCGCCGGCTGGCAAGGGGATTTCGGTGGAGACCGGGTGTTTTTCCTCCAGCCACGCCAGAAGGCCGCCGTCGAGGTAGTGATACTTCTGGTGGCCGATGACGTCGAGCAACCAGATAAAGCGCCCGGCCCAGCCGCCGCCTTCGTCGTCATAGACCACATAGGTAGCGTCAGGCGTGTGGCCCAGCTCGCCAAACAGTTTTTCCAGGTCGGCCTTGTGCGGGAGCAGACCTGGCGCGGGCGGCTGGCCCAATTGGGTGCGCTTGGGGTCAACGAAATGCGCGCCGGGGATGTGTCCTTCGGCGTAGCGGGCGGCACTGGTGAGGTCCACCACAATCAGGTGTTCGGCATCCAGGCGACCTTGCAGGTCGCTGCATTCGATCACCAGCGGCAAGCCAGAGAAGTCAGGCATGTGAGGTCTCCTGGGCACAAATGTTGGCGATAAAGGAGGGCGATTGTAGCGCAAGCATCAGGTGCTGCGGTTGGTAAAGCTGTGCAGGGCTTTTTCGATGCATTGCGCGGTTTTGCCGAAGGCTTGCACGGTGGTTTCCGAGAACGGCCCGCCGCCCTGGTCCGCCACCATCAGCATCACCACGCGGCCGTTGCAGCTCAGCGAGCGCAGCAACAGGTGTTCGCCGGTAAACAGGCGGCGCAGGATCGGCGGCAGCAGAGCCGAGAACTGCGCATGGTTGTCCGGACCGAGACGCACCTGGGCGGATTTTTCCAGCAAGCGTTGCAGCAGCGTGCTGTTGACGACGTCCAGGCTCAGGTTGGCAGCGTCCTTGGGCAGGCCATCGGCCTGATGCACACGCAAGGTACTCAAGGCGCGATCCGCCATGAACAGCAATACGCGTTGCATGCCGCTGGCGACCAAGGCTTCCTTGGCGCAAGTGGTCAGGTGCATCGCATTGGCAAAGCGGCTCGGTTCGACCAGCAGCTCGGTGCAGCGGTTGCGCCACACCGCCAGGGCTTCGGCGGTGGGAGGCGGCGCGGGCAGCAAGCCACGGTGGACTTTCTGCACATGCCACGGCCAGATCAGCGACAAGGCCGGGTGCCAGAGGTCGGGCATTAAGGTGCTGCGCGCGCTGGTCACCGCTTGCTGGTGAACCTGCTGCTGCACATCACCCAGTGGCTCCTGCAGGTACAGCGCCGTGAGGTATTGCCAGCGCTCGGTGTGCGGGCAGGTCCAGGACTCTTGCGCCGACATCGCCAGGCCGTTGGCCAATAGCACGGTATTGGCCGGCTGGTTCAGCCAGCGGCGCAGGTTGGGTTCGGCGTCGAGCAATTGCTGGTGACGCAGAGGGTCGTCCTCGCGGGCGATACGCAATGCCTTGACCAGCAGGCGCTGCTCGCCCAGCAGCAGGTTATAGCCCTGGGACACCCAGATCGGCAGGTGCCAGGCCGCGGTCAGGCCAAGGCACAGGTCCAGCAGACGCACGCCGAACAATTGCTGCTCGACCTGGCGCGCCGACTCGCCCTTATGGATCACCCGCAGCTCCCATTCCTCCAGGAGCTTGGGGTAGGCGACGGCCATCGGCCACAACGGTGACAGAAGCAGCAGGCTGCCCCAATGGATGTCCTGCCACAAGCGCGCCAGGCGGCTGCCGAACAAGCCGTTGGCTTGCTGCGAGGCATGCTGGCTGACCAGCAGCAACTGGCGCAGCGCCACGGGAATTTCAGCGGCCGGCACCGAAGGCAGGCGCGCCAGCAGCTCTTCGGCGCGTTTGAGGCCGAGGCGGTTGAGCGCCACTTCGAGGTTTTCCGCAGGTTCCGACAGGCTGCCGTGAGTCTGGCTGTTGGCCTCGCGCATTACGCTGAGCACCAGGGCCGGGCTGTTTTGCATCAGCTCGGCAATGTCCCTCAGTGAGCTGCGACTGTCGCGAATGGCTTTGCACACGCGCTCATGGCTGGCCTGGGGGACGGGCAGCAGCACATCGTCCAGGCGCTTGATCCAAGCGGCGAGGGTGGTGGGTTTTGCAGTTGGGACTGTCGTTTCATTAGCCATGATTGGGGCGCGATCATCACGTGGGTTCAACACACCCGGAGCGGGCTCAATTGGCTTTTCGCCTTAACGGGCTATAGTCTGGCGCAGTTTTGCCGATAAGTAGAACAAGAGTTTTTCAGCAGCACCCACTATGTCCATGAACCCGACGGCGCAAGTACAGATCCCCTATGGCTAAAATTATCGGCATCATTGTCGTCATCGCAAGTGTGCTCGGTGGGTACGTCCTGTCCCACGGTAAAATCGCCGCGCTGATTCAGCCTTTCGAAGTGTTGATCATTGGCGGCGCCGCCTTTGGCGCCTTCCTGCAGGCCAACCCCGGCTACATGACCATGCACGTGATCAAGAAGTCGCTGGGCATGTTCAGCTCGCGCTTCTCCCACACCTTCTATCTGGAAGTGCTGGGGCTGGTCTACGAGATCCTCAACAAGAGCCGCCGCGAAGGCATGATGGCCATTGAAGGGGATATCGAAGACGCCGCCGCCAGCCCGATCTTCGCCAAGTACCCGGCCGTGCTCAAAGACGAGCGCATGACCGCCTATATCTGCGATTACCTGCGCATCATGTCCTCCGGCAACATGGCGCCCCATGAACTCGAAGGCCTGTTCGACATGGAGCTGTTCAGCCTCAAGGAAGAGCTGGAGCATCCGTCCCACGCCGTGACCGGCATCGCCGACGGCATGCCCGGTTTCGGTATTGTCGCGGCGGTACTGGGTATCGTGGTGACCATGGCCTCCCTCGGCGAGGGCGACCAGGCGGCTATCGGAATGCACGTCGGCGCGGCGTTGGTGGGTACCTTCTTCGGTATTCTGGCGGCGTACGGTTTCTTCGGCCCGCTGGCGACGTCGCTGGCCCACGATGCCAAGGAAGAGATCAACCTCTACGAAGCGATCAAGGCGTGCCTGGTGGCATCGGCATCCGGCATGCCGCCATCGCTGGCGGTCGAGTTCGGGCGCAAAGTGCTGTACCCGAAACATCGCCCAAGCTTCTCCGAGCTGGAGCAAGCGGTTCGCGGTCGCTAAGCCATGGAAAACAACCAGCCGATCATCATCAAGCGCGTCAAGCGCTTCGCTGCGGGGCACCATGGCGGCGCCTGGAAAATCGCTTTTGCCGACTTTGCGACGGCAATGATGGCGTTCTTCCTGGTGCTGTGGCTGATGTCCACCGCTACCCCTGAACAGAAGATCGCCATCGCGGGCTACTTCAAGGATCCGATTGGTTTTTCGGAAAGTGGTACGCCCTTCGTGATCGACCTGGGCGGCTCGCCGCAGTTGGCGCCCGAGCGCACCATCAACCCGGAAGTGCAGACCGAATCGCCCCAGGAAAAAATCCCGATCGAGCGCGATACGGTCGAAACCATGGCCGAGCAGGTCGAGAAAGAGCGCTTGGAGCTGTTGTTGCAAGAACTGCAGACCAAGGTTGAAGAAAACCCGCAACTGCTCAAGTTCAAGGATCAGATTTCGTTCGAGATTACCCCGGAAGGCTTGCGTATCCAGATCACCGACGCCGCCAACCGGCCGATGTTCGATTCCGGCAGCGCACGTTTGAAGCCGTATTTCGAAGATATCCTGCTGGCCATGGCTGACACCATCAAGGCGGTGCCGAACAAGATCAGCATCAGCGGCCATACCGATGCCAAGCCTTATGCGGGGCAGGGCGACTTCGGCAACTGGGAACTCTCGGCCAACCGTGCCAACGCCGCCCGCCGTGCGCTGGTGGCTGGCAGCTACCCGGACCCGCAAGTGGCGCGGGTGGTGGGTTTTGCTTCATCGCAGCTGTTCGATCCTAAAGAGCCGTTCAACCCGATCAACCGTCGCATCGATATCGTCGTGCTGACCAAAAAGGCCCAGCGTGCGATTGAGGGCGACCAGCCGCCACCGTCTACTCAGGGCGAAGGCGCCCCCGGTGAAGTGCCGGCGGACCCGAATGCGCTGCCGCCAGGGCAGGAGCCGCTGCCGGCCCATGAACTGCGGCAGAAGCTGAACCTGTTTGATGACGGTGGTGTGAAAGAACCGACGGCGCCTGCGCCGGGGTCCTGAACGCCAGATACAAGAAGGCCGCGATAATCGCGGCCCTGTTGTCATTGTAGGAGCGAGCTTGCTCGCGAAAAACGTCAACGATAACGCATATATTCAGGATGCCCGCGTTGCGCTTGGTAGCTTCGCGAGCAAGCTCGCTCCTACAGAGGCTGGCGGCTTAGTAACTGCTCTCAGGCAAGCTCGCAATAATCGAACGGTAGCTGTTCATCCGCTGCTGCTGCACGCGACCATCTTCCAGGGCCTTGAGCAATGCACAGCCCGGCTCGCGGTCGTGTTTGCAGTCGCGGAAGCGGCAGGTGCCGATCAGGTCGTTGAACTCGATAAAGCCTGCTTCCACATCGCTGCGGCTGACGTGCCCAAGGCCGAATTCACGGATGCCTGGGGAGTCGATCAGCTCACCGCCACCGGGGAAGTGGAACAGCCGTGCGGTGGTGGTGGTGTGCGTGCCCTGGCCGGACAGCTCCGACAGCGGGCCGACGCGGGTGTCGACTTCCGGCAGCAGGCTGTTGACCAGCGACGACTTGCCCACGCCGGACTGGCCGACAAACACGCTGATACGCCCGTCCAACTGCTGTTGCAGCTGTTCCATGCCGTTGCCGTGATGGGCCGACACTTCCAGCACCGGGTAACCCAGGGTGCGGTAGACCGCCAGCAGCGCGTTGAGCGCCGGAGCGTTTTGCTCGTCGATCAAGTCGAACTTGTTCAGCAGCAGCAGTGGGCGGATGCCAGCATGCTCGGCGGCGACCAGGTAACGGTCGATCAGGTTGGCGTGGGGCTCAGGCAGCGGCGCGAACACAATCACAATCATGTCGACGTTGGCCGCCACCGGCTTGAGCTGGCCGCGGCTGTCGGGGCGGCGCAATTCGGTGCTGCGTGGCAACTGGGCGACGATCACGCCGATGCCCTGGTTGCCGGCACGCCATACCACCTTGTCGCCGGTCACCAGCGCAGGCAGGTTGGCGCGCAAATGGCAGCGGGAGACTTGGCCGGCGAGGTCGCCTTCCAGCGCCTCGACCTCGACCTGCACGCCGAAGTGCGCGATCACCAGGCCCGTTTGTTCAGGGCCCAGGTCGCCGCCCTCGAGCGCTTCCACGGCGGAGGATTCACGTTTGGCGGCGCGTGCTGCGCGCTCGCCTTGAATCTTTTCGATGCGCCAGTTTTGGCGACGATTGAGCTGGCGTTTGGCCATTGGTGTTCCGTGTCGATAATGCAAAAGTTGGGTGAAACGGTCGCGAGTCTAGCACGGCGGCGCCTGCTAAACTGCCCGGCTACGCCAAGGTGCCAAGAGAATCAAGCCATGCAAAACCCACAGAACCTGATTTGGATCGATCTGGAAATGACCGGTCTGAACCCCGACACCGACGTCATCATCGAAATGGCGACGATTGTCACCGATAGCAACCTCAACACGTTGGCCGAAGGTCCCGTAATCGCCATTCACCACAGCGATGCCGTGCTGGCCACCATGGACGAGTGGAATACCCGCACCCACGGTAACTCGGGCCTGACCCAGCGTGTACGCGACAGCCGCATCAGCATGGCCGAAGCCGAAGCCGAAACCATCGCCTTCCTGGAAAAGTGGGTGCCCAAGGGCAAGTCGCCGATCTGCGGCAACAGCATCTGCCAGGATCGTCGCTTCCTTTATACGCACATGAAGGGGCTGGAAAGCTACTTCCACTACCGCAACCTGGACGTGTCCACCTTGAAAGAGCTGGCTGCGCGCTGGGCGCCGGAGGTCAAGGACAGCTTCCATAAAGGCAGTACGCACCTGGCACTGGATGATATTCGCGAGTCGATCGCCGAGTTGCAGCATTACCGCAAGCATTTCATCAAGGCTTGATGGCGCTATCGCAGGCAAGCCAGCTCCCACGTTTTGATAGAGGAACACATTCCAAATGTGGGAGGGGGCTTGCTCCCGATGGCCAACGACTCGGTTTATCGCCAAGCGCCCCCTTTTGGTGCTATCACCAAATGATTAGACTGCCGGTCTCCCTGCAAGGATCGCCATCATGCTGCTGATGCTCTACCTCATCGCCATCACCGCCGAAGCCATGACGGGCGCCTTGTCCGCCGGTCGGCGTGGCATGGACTGGTTTGGCGTGGTGCTGATCGCCTGCGTGACGGCGCTGGGTGGCGGGTCGGTGCGCGACATGCTGCTGGGGCATTACCCGCTGACCTGGGTCAAGCACCCCGAATACCTGGTGCTGACCTCCATCGCCGCACTGGTGACCATCTTCATTGCACCGCTGATGCGCCGCCTGCGTTCGCTGTTTCTGGCGCTGGATGCCGTGGGGTTGGTGGCGTTCACCTTGATCGGCTGTATGACCGCCCTGGAAATGGGGCATGGCATGTTGGTCGCGTCGGTCAGCGGCGTGATCACCGGCGTATTCGGCGGCATCCTGCGGGATATCTTCTGTAACGACATCCCGCTGATCTTCCGCCGTGAGCTGTACGCCAGCGTGTCGTTTCTCGCGGCCTGGTTCTACTTGCTGTGCCTGTACCTGGAATTGCCCAGCGAACAGGCAATTCTGCTGACCTTGTTCAGCGGCTTTCTATTACGCCTGCTGGCGATCCGGTTTCATTGGGAAATGCCCAAGTTCGTCTACAACGACGACGTCCACTAGCGAGCGGCGTGCTGGTTCAGCGCCCATTCCACATGCTCGCGCACCAGTTCCGACGGGTAGTCGCGCCGCGCCTTCAAGGCTTCCAGCACCGGAATGCTCGACGGGGCGTTACCCAGGCCCACCGCCAGGTTACGCAGCCAGCGCTCGTATCCGGCGCGGCGCAAGGGTGAGCCTTCGGTGCTGCTGAGGAATTTATCCTCGTCCCACATAAACAGCTCGGCCAGTTCTGCGTTATCCAGATTGTGCCGTGGCTTGAAATCGCTTTCGCCGCTGGGCCGGGCGAAACGATTCCATGGGCAAACGATCTGACAGTCATCGCAGCCAAATACCCGGTTGCCGATCAGTGGGCGCAGGTCCTCGGGAATGGCGCTCTTGAGCTCGATGGTCAGGTAGGAAATACAGCGCCGGGCATCCAGCACGTAAGGGCCGACGAAGGCGTTGGTGGGGCAGATGTCCAGGCACGCCGTACAGCGGCCGCAGTGTTCGGTGGCATGAGGAGGGTCTACCGGCAACGGCAAGTCGACAAACAGCTCGCTCAGGAAGAAGTAGCTGCCGGCCTTGCGATTGAGCACCAGGGTGTTTTTGCCGATCCAACCGAGGCCGGCCTGCTCGGCGATGGCTTTTTCCAGCACCGGTGCGCTGTCGACAAAGGCACGAAAGCCAAAGGGCCCGATCTGCGCCTGGATGCGGTCGGCCAGTTGCTGCACGCGCTTGCGGATCAGCTTGTGATAATCACGGCCCAGGGCGTAGCGCGAGACATAGGCTTTTTCCGGCTCGGCCAGCCGTTGCGCCATTTGTGTGTCGCCGGGCAGGTAATCCATGCGCAGTGACACCACACGCAAGGTACCCGGTACCAGCTCGTCGGGGTGGGAGCGCTTGCTGCCATGGGCGCCCATGTAGTCCATCTCGCCGTGATAGCCCGCGTCGAGCCAGCGTTGCAGGTGCTGTTCATGCTCGGCCAGGTCCAGGCCGCTGATGCCGACTTGTTGGAAGCCCAGCTCGCGGCCCCAGTCTTTGATCGATTGGGCGAGGGCGGGCAGATCGGAGGTAATAGCGGGCATGAGACACGGGAAACCACAGGTTAGATGCGTATAATTCTGCCAGACATCGGAGCTTGAAGACGCATGCCTCAGACAAAACACGAAATAACCGACGTTCAGCTTCTTTTGCCAAGCCACTTGCCGCAACTGGCTGCACGTTCTGTAGACGCCCATAAAGGCCAGTTTGGCCATCTGTTGGTGATTGGCGGCGACCGCGGCTTTGGCGGCGCAGCGTTGCTCAGTAGCGAAAGTGCGTTGCGCAGCGGTGCCGGCATGGTGTCGCTGGCGACCCGTGCCGAGCACGTGCCGGCCGCGTTGACCCGTTTGCCGGAAGTCATGACTGTCGGCGTAAGTTCGGCCAACCAGTTGATGGGGTTGCTGGAGAAAATCTCGGTGATCGTTATCGGCCCCGGCCTGGGCGCAGCGTCCTGGGGTAAAAGCCTGTTGTCCGTGGCGGCCAATGCCCGGCTGCCGCAAGTCTGGGACGCCGATGCGCTCAACCAGCTGGCGGCTGGCGGCGTGAGCCTGCCGGCCCATTGTGTGATCACACCGCATCCGGGCGAAGCTGCACGCTTGCTGGGGATGTCTACAGCCGAAGTTCAAGGCGATCGTCTTGAAGCGGTGCGTGCGTTGAGTCGTCAATTCAACGCAGTGGCTATCCTCAAGGGTGCTGGCAGTTTGATTGCAAGCCCGGACGGACGCGTTTCCCGTTGTGATCAAGGCCATCCCGCCATGGCCACGGCCGGTCTCGGTGACGTTCTGGCCGGCCTGGTGGGCGCCTTGCTGGCTCAAGGCATGCCGGCTTATGAGGCAAGTTGCCTGGCCGTGTGGTTGCATGCCACGGCGGGGGATCGCCAGGGCACATTCGGACGCGGGCTTGCCGCGAGCGACCTGATACCCGCCATTCGTCAATTGCTGGAGGAACACTCGCCGTGCCTGAAGTAACTCTTTTCCTGGCCGATGAAGACGCGATGGTCGCGCTCGGTCACGCTATTGCGCGGGTGACCGGCGGGGCGGGGCTGATCTTTCTCGAAGGTGACCTGGGGGCGGGCAAGACCACGCTGTCCCGGGGCATCATTCGCGGTTTGGGCCATACCGGTGCGGTGAAAAGCCCGACGTTCACCTTGGTCGAACCCTACGAGATCGGTGACTTACGCGCCTTCCACTTTGATCTCTATCGCCTGGTCGACCCTGAAGAGCTGGAGTTCATGGGCATCCGTGATTACTTCGACGAAGACGCGCTGTGCCTGATCGAATGGCCAAATAAAGGCACAGGCTTTTTGCCAAAGCCTGACATGACCATTACCATTACGCCGCATGAGCACGGACGTCAGCTGAAGTTGTTGCCCCAGAGCCCGCGCGCTGAGTCGTGGTGTACCGCTCTGGCATTGGAATTCAAATAATTGGTGGGGTTAGGTATGCGCTTTCGCGCGTTGGTTGCTGTCGTGGGGGTGTTGCTTGCGGCAATGACTGTCAATGCTCTGGCTGCTTCACAGGTGAAGAGTGTTCGCCTGTGGCGAGCGCCGGATAACACGCGACTGGTGTTCGACCTGTCGGGCCCGGTCCAGCACAGCGTCTTTACCCTCACGGCGCCTGATCGCCTGGTGATCGATATCAACGGTGCGACCCTGGCCGCGCCGTTGAAAGTCTCCACCGCCAACACCCCGATTACGATGATGCGCTCGGCCCAGCGCACGCCAACCGATTTGCGCGTGGTCATCGACCTGAAAAAGGCGGTCACCCCCAAAAGCTTCTCTCTGGCGCCCAACGCTCAATATGGCAACCGCCTGGTGGTCGACCTGTTCGACAACCCCGCCGATGCCGCACCGCCGCCTGCGCCGACGCCCAGCGTAGCGACGGTGCCTGCGGTGCCGGT
This sequence comes from Pseudomonas sp. W4I3, assembly GCF_030816195.1. Taxonomy (GTDB): domain Bacteria; phylum Pseudomonadota; class Gammaproteobacteria; order Pseudomonadales; family Pseudomonadaceae; genus Aquipseudomonas. Next base: position 1,255,317 of record NZ_JAUSXS010000001.1, read on the forward strand.
CAACCCCTCGCAGCCGCAGGTCAAGCTGCCACCGCCGCCGCCCGCTCCGGCAGGCAAGCGCGACATTATCGTGGTGATCGACGCTGGCCACGGTGGCGAAGACCCGGGCGCGTCCGGGTCGCGCGGCCAGCATGAAAAAGACGTGGTACTGGCCATCGCTCGCGAGCTGCAGCGTCAGGTCAACGGCATGAAAGGTTACCGCGCCGAGCTGACCCGTACCGGCGACTACTTCATCCCGTTGCGCGGGCGCACCGAAATCGCACGCAAGAAAGGCGCGGACCTGTTCGTATCGATCCACGCCGACGCCGCCCCTTCCTCCGCAGCGTTCGGTGCGTCGGTGTTTGCCTTGTCCGATCGTGGCGCCACGTCCGAGACCGCGCGTTGGCTGGCCGACAGTGAAAACCGTTCCGACTTGATCGGCGGGGCCGGCAACGTCTCCCTTGATGACAAGGACAAAATGCTCGCCGGCGTACTGCTCGACCTGTCGATGACTGCCTCGCTGACGTCCAGCCTGAACGTCGGCCAGAAAGTCCTGAGTAACATTGGCCGGGTTACGTCGCTGCACAAACAGCGCGTGGAACAAGCCGGGTTCATGGTGTTGAAGTCGCCGGACATCCCGTCGATCCTGGTCGAGACCGGGTTCATCTCCAACGCCAACGAGGCCTCGAAGCTGGCCAGTGCCAGCCACCAGCAGGCCTTGGCGCGCTCGATCAGTGCCGGCGTCCGCCAGTTCTTCCAGCAGAACCCGCCACCGGGCACTTACATCGCCTGGTTGCGTGACTCCGGCAAGATTGCCCAAGGCCCGCGCGACCACCGCGTGCAGCCCGGTGACACCGTCGCCATGCTGGCCGTACGTTTTCAGGTCACCCCCGCCGCCTTGCGCAGCGCCAATAACCTGAAAACCGATGAATTGAAAATCGGCCAGGTGTTGACCATCCCCGGCACCGAATTGGCGGCGCAGTAATGAGCGAATCTGTCCTGAACACCGGCTCGCGTATCGAACTGCTCAGCCCGCGCCTGGCGAACCAGATCGCTGCGGGCGAGGTGGTTGAGCGCCCGGCGTCGGTGATCAAGGAGCTGCTGGAAAACAGCATCGACTCCGGCGCCAAGCGCATCGACGTGGACGTGGAGCAAGGCGGCGTCAAGCTGCTGCGGGTACGTGACGATGGCAGCGGCATCTCTTCGGATGACCTGCCGCTGGCCCTGGCCCGTCACGCCACCAGCAAGATCCGCGACCTGGAAGACCTTGAACGGGTGATGAGCCTGGGCTTTCGCGGTGAGGCCCTGGCCTCCATCAGTTCCGTGGCCCGCCTGACCCTGACGTCCCGCACGCGCGGCGCCGAACAGGCCTGGCAAGTGGAAACCGAAGGTCGCGACATGGCGCCCCGGGTCCAGCCGGCAGCCCATCCGGTGGGCACTTCGGTGGAGGTGCGCGACCTGTTCTTCAACACGCCGGCGCGACGCAAATTCCTCAAGGCCGAGAAAACCGAATTCGATCACCTGCAAGAAGTGATCAAGCGCCTGGCCCTGGCCCGTTTCGATGTGGCGTTTCATCTGCGCCACAACGGCAAGACCATCCTCAGCCTGCACGAAGCCCATGACGACGCCGCGCGCGCGCGCCGAGTGGCGGCAGTGTGCGGTGGCGGGTTCCTGGAGCAGGCGCTGCCGATAGAAATCGAACGCAACGGCTTGCGCCTGTGGGGGTGGGTCGGTTTGCCGACCTTCTCGCGCAGCCAGGCCGACTTGCAGTATTTTTTCGTGAATGGCCGTGCGGTGCGTGACAAGCTGGTGGCCCACGCGGTGCGCCAGGCGTATCGCGACGTGTTGTTCAACGGCCGGCACCCGACATTTGTGCTGTTTTTCGAGGTCGACCCTTCGGTGGTCGACGTCAATGTGCACCCTACCAAGCACGAAGTACGCTTCCGTGACGGTCGCATGGTGCATGACTTCCTCTACGGCACCTTGCACCGCGCCCTGGGCGACGTGCGTCCGGATGATCAGTTGTCTGCGCCCATCGTAACCGCAGTGGTTCGCCCAAGCGGCCCGGAGGCCGGTGAGTTCGGCCCCCAGGGCGAAATGAGTCTCGCCGGTAACCTGTTGCAATCATCGCAACCGCAGCCAAGTTACACGGCGCCCAACGCGGGGGCCGGTGCGGGTTATCAGTATCAATACACCCCACGGCCGCAATCGACCGTGCCGGTGGGTGAGGCGCAGGCAGCCTACCGAGAATTCTTCGCGCCGCTGCCGGGGGCTGAGCCGAGCACGGTTGCCTTGCCCGAGGGCGGTGGTGATATTCCGCCGCTGGGTTACGCGCTGGCGCAGCTCAAGGGCATCTACATCCTTGCGGAAAACGCCCATGGCCTGGTGCTGGTGGACATGCACGCCGCCCACGAGCGGATCATGTACGAGCGCCTGAAGATCGCCATGGCCAGCGAGGGGCTCAGTGGCCAGCCACTGCTGGTGCCCGAATCCCTGGCAGTCAGTCAGCGTGAAGCCGATTGTGCCGAGGAACACCACGGCGTGTTCCAGAAGCTGGGCTTTGAACTGCAACGCCTGGGCCCGGAAACCCTGGCGATCCGCCAGATTCCCGCGCTGCTCAAGCAGGCAGAAGCCAACCGGCTGGTGGCCGACGTGCTGGCGGACCTGATGGAATACGGCACCAGCGACCGCATCCAGGCGCATATCAACGAATTGCTCGGCACCATGGCCTGCCACGGCGCCATCCGCGCCAACCGTCGACTGGCCCTGCCGGAAATGAACGGCCTGCTGCGCGACATGGAAAACACCGAGCGCAGCGGCCAATGCAACCATGGCCGACCGACCTGGACCCAGATGGGCCTGGATGATCTGGACAAACTGTTCCTGCGCGGTCGCTGATGAGTGCCTTGCCCCCCGCAATCTTCCTGATGGGCCCGACGGCCGCCGGCAAGACCGACCTGGCCATCGAGCTGACCAAGGTCTTGCCGTGCGAGCTGATCAGTGTCGACTCTGCCCTGGTTTACCGGGACATGGACATCGGCACGGCCAAACCTTCGAAAGAGGTATTGGCCCAGCATCCACATCGTTTAATCGACATTATCGACCCGGCCCAGAGCTATTCGGCAGCAGATTTCCGTACCGACGCCCTGGCCGCCATGGCCGAAATCACCGCGCGGGGCAATATCCCGCTGCTGGTCGGTGGCACGATGCTCTACTACAAGGCATTGCAGGAGGGCCTGGCGGATATGCCGCCTGCTGACGCCCAAGTGCGCGCCGAGCTTGAAGAACAGGCGGCACGCCTTGGCTGGCAAGCCCTGCACGACCAGTTGGCGGCAGTGGATCCGGTGTCCGCGGCGCGCATCCACCCCAATGACCCCCAGCGCCTTACCCGCGCGCTGGAAGTCTGGCGCGTCAGCGGCCAGACCATGACTGAACATAGGCTGAAACAAACTGCGCAAAGTGCTGATGCAGGCACATCTGGTCAGTCACAATTGCCCTATACTGTGGCGAATCTGGCCATTGCTCCGGCAAATCGCCAGGTGCTGCATGAACGAATTGCACAAAGATTCACAATTATGTTGGAACAGGGGTTTGTGGAGGAGGTCGTAGCACTGCGTTCCAGAGGTGATCTGCACCCAGGGTTGCCTTCGATACGTGCTGTAGGCTACCGCCAAGTCTGGGATCATCTGGATGGCAAGCTGACGTCAGCCGACATGCAGGAGCGCGGCATCATTGCCACGCGCCAATTGGCGAAGCGCCAGTTCACCTGGCTGCGCAGCTGGAGCGATTTGCACTGGTTGGACAGCCTGGACAGCGACAATCTGTCACGCGCCTTGAAATACTTGGGAACGGTCTCCATATTGAGCTGAGTCCTTGCAATTGCCGTCTATCCTTGGGGGTGTGACGGCCATGCGCTAATTATTTTCCGATTTTTTATTATTGATCCTTAAAGGAGTGCGGCACATGTCAAAAGGGCATTCGCTACAAGACCCTTACTTGAATACCTTACGTAAAGAGAAAGTGGGGGTTTCCATCTATCTGGTCAACGGTATCAAGTTGCAAGGTACGATCGAGTCGTTTGACCAGTTCGTGATCCTGTTGAAAAACACCGTCAGCCAGATGGTTTACAAACACGCTATCTCGACAGTCGTCCCTGTTCGCCCAATCCGTCTGCCTAGCGCAGCCGGTGATGAAGCAGCTGACGCTGAGCCAGGTAACGCCTGATAGGAGTCTCCTTTGTTCTTTGAGCGCCACGGTGGTGGTGAGCGAGTAATCCTCGTTCACTTGGATGGACAGGACCCTGAGGCGCGCGAAGATCCGCAGGAGTTTCAGGAGTTGGCAAATTCGGCCGGCGCCGAGACCGTTGCGTTTTTTAACGTGCCGCGTCATCGGCCAACCGCCAAATACCTGATAGGCAGCGGCAAGGTCGAGGAACTGCGCGACCTGGTACACGCCGAAGAAGCCGATCTGGTGATCTTCAATCACACCCTCACGCCCAGTCAGGAACGTAACCTCGAACGCGTCTTCGAGTGTCGCGTGATCGACCGCACCGGCCTGATTCTCGATATCTTCGCCCAACGCGCGCGTACCCATGAAGGCAAGCTCCAGGTCGAACTGGCCCAGCTTGACCACATGAGCACCCGGCTGGTCCGCGGCTGGACTCACCTTGAGCGCCAGGGCGGCGGCATCGGCATGCGTGGTCCGGGTGAAACCCAGCTGGAAACCGACCGGCGTCTGTTGCGGGTTCGCCTGCGCCAGATCAAGGGCCGCCTGGAGAAAGTCCGCAGCCAGCGCGAGCAATCGCGCCGTGGCCGTTCGCGCGCGGATATCCCCACCGTGTCCCTGGTGGGCTACACCAACGCCGGCAAATCCACACTCTTCAACAACGTGACGAAATCGGACGTGTACGCGGCAGACCAACTGTTCGCCACGCTCGACCCAACCCTGCGCCGTCTGGACATCGACGACCTGGGGCCGATCGTTCTGGCCGATACCGTGGGTTTCATCCGGCATTTGCCGCACAAGCTGGTCGAGGCATTTCGGTCTACGCTCGAAGAGTCGAGCAATTCCGACCTGCTGTTGCACGTGATCGATGCGGCTGAACCGGATCGCATGCTGCAGATCGAGCAGGTGATGGTGGTGCTGGGCGAGATTGGTGCGCAAGACTTGCCGATCCTCGAGGTCTATAACAAACTCGATTTGCTTGAAGGCGTTGAGCCGCAAATCCAGCGCGATGAGAACGGCAAGCCCCAGCGGGTCTGGCTGTCGGCGCGTGATGGCAGTGGCCTGGAGCTGCTTGAGCAAGCCATTGCCGAATTGCTCGGCAGTGATTTGTTCGTCGGCACCTTGCGCTTGCCGCAGCGTTTTGCTCGACTGCGTGCACAGTTTTTCGAGCTGGGCGCGGTACAGAAAGAAGAACACGACGAAGAAGGTGTCAGCTTGCTGGACGTTCGATTGCCGCGCTCGGAGCTCAATCGACTGGTCAGTCGCGAGGGTGTTGTGCCGGCGGAGTTCATCGAGCAACACACTTTGCAATAAAAGCCTGAGAAAGCGGTTGTGCCGCAGTAGCAGGCATTCTGTAGCATTGGTCGGCGCGCCGTGGGTGCGTCTTTGCTTTATCAGATGGAGAGCGCTATGGCTTGGAATGAGCCGGGTGGCAACTCGAATAATCAGGATCCTTGGGGTGGTAAGCGCCGCAATAATGGCGACCGCAAGGGGCCGCCGGATCTCGACGAGGCCTTCCGAAAGCTGCAGGAAAGCCTGAATGGGTTGTTCGGTGGTGGAAAAAAACGCGGTGGTGACGAGGGTGGTCGCACGAGCAAGGGCGGTGGCTATGGCCTGCTGGGCCTGGGTCTTGTCGTGCTCGCGGCCGTCTGGCTGTACAGCGCGGTCTACGTGGTGGACGAGCAGGAGCAAGCCGTGGTGCTGCGCTTCGGCAAGTATTACGAGACGGTCGGGCCAGGCCTGAACATCTACTTCCCGCCGATCGACAAGAAGTACATGGAGAACGTCACGCGTGAGCGTGCCTACACCAAGCAGGGCCAGATGCTCACCGAAGACGAGAACATCGTCGAAGTGCCGCTGACCGTGCAGTACAAGATCAGCAACCTGCAGGACTTCGTGCTGAACGTCGACCAGCCGGAAATCAGCCTGCAACACGCAACCGAAAGTGCCCTGCGCCACGTGGTAGGTTCTACCGCCATGGACCAGGTACTGACCGAAGGGCGTGAATTGATGGCCAGCGAAATCAAGGAGCGCCTGCAACGGTTCCTCGATACCTATCGCACCGGTATTACCGTCACTCAGGTCAACGTACAGAGCGCTGCTGCACCGCGTGAAGTGCAGGAAGCCTTTGACGACGTGATCCGTGCCCGGGAAGACGAGCAGCGTTCGCGCAACCAGGCTGAAACCTACGCCAACGGCGTGGTGCCGGAAGCCCGTGGTCAGGCCCAGCGCATCCTTGAAGATGCCAACGGTTACCGCGACGAAGTGGTCTCCCGCGCCAAGGGTGAGGCAGACCGCTTTACCAAACTGGTTGCCGAGTACCGCAAGGCCCCTGAGGTGACCCGTGAGCGTCTGTACCTGGACACCATGCAGGAAGTCTTCAGCAACACCAGCAAGGTTCTCGTGACCGGCAGCAAGGGCGGGCAGAACAACCTGCTGTACCTGCCCGCTGGACAAGATGATCGAAGGTGGTCGTAGTGGCACCAGCGCGCCGTCCACCGGTTCGAATGCCGCTGCCAACGAAGCGAGCGCCCGTGCGGCCGCTGACTTGCTGCAACAGCAAACACGTACCAGGGAGAGTCGTTGATGAGCAATAAATCGCTGACCGCCCTGATTGTGGGCGTCTTCGTGGTCATCGCTGCCTGGAACTGCTTCTACATCGTGGCTCAGACCGAGCGTGCGGTGCTGCTGCAATTCGGTCGCGTGGTCCAGGCGGATGTCCAGCCGGGCCTGCATGTGAAAGTCCCCTACGTCAACCAGGTGCGCAAGTTCGACGCCCGCCTGATGACTCTGGATGCACCGACACAACGCTTCCTGACCCTGGAAAAGAAAGCCGTGATGGTTGACGCCTACGCCAAGTGGCGCGTCAAGGATGCCGAGCGCTTCTACACCGCGACTTCCGGCCTCAAGCAGATTGCCGACGAGCGTTTGTCGCGTCGTCTGGAATCGGGCCTGCGTGACCAGTTTGGTAAGCGCACCCTGCACGAGGTGGTATCCGGCGAGCGTGATGCGCTGATGGCTGACATCACCCGTTCGCTGAACACCATGGCCGAGAAAGAGCTGGGTATCGAAGTGGTCGATGTCCGGGTCAAGGCTATCGACCTGCCGAAGGAAGTGAACCGCAGCGTGTTCGAGCGCATGAGCACCGAGCGTGAGCGTGAGGCCCGTGAGCACCGCGCCAAGGGTAACGAGTTGGCTGAAGGTATCCGTGCGGATGCCGATCGTCAGCGCCGTGTACTGTTGGCGGAAGCCTATCGCGAGTCTGAAGAGGCCCGTGGTGATGGTGATGCTCAAGCGGCGGCGATCTACGCCAAGGCTTACGGCCAGGATCAGGAGTTCTACGCGTTCTACCGTAGCCTGCGTGCCTACCGTGAAAGCTTCGCGAACAAGACCGACGTGCTGGTGCTGGACCCAAGCAGCGACTTCTTCCGCTACCTGGAAAAGTCCAAGTAACAGGCCTGTGACTGTGTAGGAACCACTCCGTCGGGCGGCTAAAATGCCTGGCGGGGTGATCCTTTCAGAAAACGGGTGTATGATGCGGCAGCCGGGAAATTCCCGGCTTTTTTGCGTCTGCGTGTTCGATTCGGCAGGCGTGACAGTTTTTCGAGGAAAGTGCCCGACGAGGCCGGTTACAGGTCGTTCGTCACGTCGCTCTTGCGCGTGGTTTATGCAGGCGGCATGTATTTTCTGCTTCACTCAAGGCTCGGCCGAGGGCTGGCCGCCCGGATCATAGGGGAATGGCGTAATGGCAACGGTAGACCGCTGGCTGCTGCCAGATGGCATCGAAGAAGTACTGCCACCAGAGGCTGCGCGCATCGAAGTTGCGCGTCGCCAGGTGTTGGATCTGTTCCAGAGCTGGGGTTACGAGTTTGTCGTGACCCCCCATATCGAGTACCTGGAATCCCTGCTGACCGGCGCGGGCCAGGACCTGGATCTGCGCACCTTCAAGGTCATCGATCCGCAATCGGGCCGGCAGATGGGTTTCCGGGCCGACATCACGCCGCAGGTGGCGCGTATTGATGCGCACACCCTGCGCCGCGAAGGCCCAAGCCGCCTGTGCTACGCCGGCAGCGTGCTGCATGCCCAGCCGCGGGCGTTGTCCTCTTCCCGTAGCCCGATCCAGTTGGGCGCCGAGTTGTATGGCGATGCGAGCCCGAGCAGCGACGTCGAAGTGATCAGCCTGATGCTGGCCATGTTGCAGTTGGCTGACGTGCCAGACGTGCACATGGACCTTGGTCACGTCGGTATCTACCGTGGCCTGGCCCGTGCGGCCGGCTTGTCCGGTGAGGTCGAGCAACAGTTGTTCGACGCCCTGCAACGCAAGGCGATCGATGAAGTCATCGCCCTGACCGCCGGCGTGCCGGCTGAATTGGCCGACATGCTGCGTGCGCTGGTCAACCTGTGCGGTGGCCGTGAAGTGCTGGTGGCTGCACGTGAGCGCCTGGCCAATGCGCCTGCGCCGGTGTTGGCTGCGCTGGATGATGTGCTGGCGATTGCCGAGCAGCTGTCGGCGCGTTTCCCGCAGTTGCCGCTGTATTTTGACCTGGGCGAGCTGCGCGGCTACCACTACCACACCGGTGTGGTGTTCGCAGTGTTTGTGCCGGGTGTTGGCCAGGCCATCGCCCAAGGCGGTCGCTACGACGATATCGGCGCCGACTTCGGTCGCGCACGTCCGGCGACGGGCTTTTCCACCGATTTGAAAACCCTGGTGACCCTGGGGCGTGCTGAGGTCGAGCTGCCGTCTGGTGGCATCTGGATGCCCGACAGTACGGACGCGGCACTCTGGCAGCAGGTTTGCCAGTTGCGCAGTGAGGGTCAGCGTGTCGTCCAGGCCTTGCCTGGGCAGCCATTGGCCGCCGCCCGTGAAGCGGACTGCGACCGGCAATTGATTCAGCAGAACGGGCTTTGGCAAGTATCGCCACTGGCTTCTTGAGTTTTCCTGCCGGCCATCGCCGGCACCAAGTTTGCGCGAATGAGGACAAGTGTTATGGGTAAGAATGTCGTAGTCCTGGGCACCCAGTGGGGTGATGAGGGCAAAGGCAAGATCGTTGATCTGCTGACCGAACATGCTGCCGCCGTAGTGCGCTACCAGGGTGGCCACAACGCGGGTCACACGCTGGTCATCGATGGCGAAAAAACCGTCTTGCACCTGATCCCTTCGGGCGTTCTGCGCGAAGGCGTGCAGTGCCTGATCGGCAACGGCGTGGTGGTTGCACCGGACGCCCTGTTGCGCGAGATCACCAAGCTGGAAGAGAAAGGCGTACCGGTGCGTGAGCGCCTGCGTATCAGCCCATCCTGCCCGCTGATCCTGTCCTTCCACGTGGCGCTGGACCAGGCCCGTGAAAAGGCCCGTGGCGAGCTGAAGATCGGCACCACCGGCCGCGGCATCGGCCCGGCCTACGAAGACAAGGTGGCGCGTCGTGGCCTGCGTGTGGGCGACTTGCTCAACATGCCGCGCTTTGAAGACAAGCTGCGTGAACTGGTGGATTACCACAACTTCATGCTGGTGGGTTACTACAAAGAGCCGGCCATCGAGTTCGAAAAGACCCTGGCCGAGTGCATGGAATACGCTGAGCTGCTCAAGCCGCTGATGCTGGACGTGACGGCCGAGCTGCACGACCTGCGCCGTGCCGGCAAGGACATCATGTTCGAAGGCGCCCAGGGCTCGTTGCTCGACATCGACCACGGCACCTACCCGTACGTGACCAGCTCCAACACCACCGCTGGCGGCGTTGCCACCGGTTCAGGCGTTGGCCCGATGTTCCTGGACTACATCCTGGGCATCACCAAGGCTTACACCACGCGTGTAGGTTCGGGTCCGTTCCCGACTGAGCTGTTCGACGAAGTCGGCGCCCACCTGGCCAAGCAAGGTCACGAGTTCGGTGCAACCACTGGCCGTGCCCGTCGTTGCGGCTGGTTCGATGCCGTTATCCTGCGTCGCGCTATCGATGTGAACAGCATTTCGGGCATCTGCCTGACCAAGCTGGACGTACTCGACGGTCTGGAAGCCATCAACATCTGCATCGGTTATAAGGACGCAGAGGGCAACGACGTTGCGCCAACCGACGCTGACAGCTACGTGGGCCTGCAGCCTGTGTACGAAGAAGTGCCGGGCTGGACCGAATCGACCGTGGGTGCCAAGACCCTCGAAGAGCTGCCAGCCAATGCCCGTGCTTACATCAAGCGCGTTGAACAGCTGATTGGCGCACCGATCGACATTATTTCGACGGGCCCGGACCGCAACGAGACCATCGTTCTGCGTCACCCGTTCGCGTAATAAGCTGTTGATGTAAAAAGCAAAGGGCTCCTTCGGGAGCCCTTTGTCGTTTCTGCTGGGCAAACGGCACGACCCTTGCTGTATTTCCATCTTTCGAGGTGCTATCAAATTAATGGCACCCGTGGTGGAGGGATTTCCAGTGTCTGCCGTTCTCTCATTGTTACAAAGCCGTCTGTTGCGGCCGGTGTTCGTTACCCTCGGTATCGCTCTTTTGGTGCAAGTGCTGGTGGCTGTCGCGCTGACGCGGAGCACGGTCACCGCCTTGGAGGCCGATTTGGGCAATCGCCTGGGCGTCGACAGTCAGAAGTTGTCCGGCGAATTGGCCCAGGCCGGCAAGGAAGTCACGTCCAGCCTGGACAGCTTATCCACCAGCACCCGTCAGCGTCTGACCGCCGGGCTTTCCACGCGTCTTCAGGAAGAGCAGAAGCAGTTGCGTGCGACCCTGGAGAAAGACCTGCAGGACTCTGCCAATGACATGGCGCAGTTGCTGGCGTCGGTGGCGCCGCGTGCCATGTGGGACAGCGATGTGCCGACGTTGTCGGAATTTGCCCGGCGTGCCCAGCGCAATCCCAACGTGTTGTTCGTGGTCTATGACGACGCGGCGGGTGAGCACCTGACCCGTTACTTGAACCGTGAAAATCCGATCAACCAGGCTTTGTTGGCAAAAGGCGCGGGGGAGCGGGCACTGGATAAGGTACTCGACGCGGCCAAGGCTGATCCTTCGGTGTATTACGTCGAAGCATCGATCAGCCCCAACGGCGTGGAGATCGGCAAGGTCCGCATGGGGGTTTCCACCGCTTCGGTTGAAGCTGACCTGCAGGCACTGGACAAGCGTTTCGCCGCGTTGATCGCCAGCGGTGATCAACTGGTCGGCGACAGCCTCAAAGGCGCAGCGGCAGATAGCGCCGCCGCGATGGGCGCGCGTTTGCAATCAGCGCAAGCCACTGCCACCCAGATGACCGCCAACACCACCAGCGAGGTTCAGGAGGCTGCCGGCACCTTGCGCTGGCGTATCGGCATGGGCCTGGCGCTGGTCGGTCTTGGCGTATTGCTGCTGATCGCTATCGTGCTTGGTCGCCGCGTGGTCAATCGTCTGAAACTGCTGATTGCCGCCATGGACGATCTGGCTGCCGGTGAGGGCGACCTTACCAAGCGCGTGCAAATCAACAGCAAGGACGAAATCGGCGACATGGCTTCGGCGGTCAATCGTTTTGTGGATAAATTGCAGCCCATCGTGCGCGAGGCCGGAGACGTCGCCCAGCGCACCGGTGTGGAAATCGGCGCGATGACCCTGCGCAATGCGGGTGCTGACGCAGCGGCCGGTTTGCAGCGTGATGAGGTGGCGGAGAGTTTGCGTGCATTGTCGCAAATGGCCGATGAGGCCCAGGCCGAAAGCCATGCCATGCAGGCGGCGCTGCAACAGGTCGTCGACATTCGCCAGGCGACGGATGAAAACTCGCGCACCTCGGCCGAAGTCGGCAGTTTGATCGAGGCGTTGGCCGGGCAAGTGCAGGCGGGGTCCCAGGTTATCGAGCGCCTGGCCCAGCAGAGCGAGCAGATTGAAGTGGTGCTGACGGTGATCCACGGTATCGCCGAGCAAACCAACCTGCTCGCCCTGAACGCGGCCATCGAAGCGGCGCGTGCCGGTGAAACGGGGCGCGGGTTTGCGGTGGTGGCGGACGAGGTGCGTGCATTGGCCAGCAAAACCCAAAGCTCCACCGGTGACATCCAGGCGCATATCGTGGCGTTGCAGCAGGGCGCGCGTGAGGCGGTGGAAACCATCGGCAAGGCCGGACGCCAGGCCAGTGAAGGGCTGCTGGTGCTGCGCGACAGCGTGCGTTTGCAACAGACGGTGCAGGCTTCGGTGGAGCAGGTGCACGCGGCGATCGGCCTGGCGACCCGCGCGGCCGAACATCAGGCTCAGGGCGCGCATGCGGTGCGTGGGCGGGTCGAGGTGATCCATGCCCAGGCCGAGCGTGCGGCGCAGGCGGTGGTCGAGACGACTGCCAGTGGCAAGGTGCTGGATGGGTTGGCGGCGCAGTTGAAGGCGAGTCTGGGGCAGTTCCGGGCCTAATGTTGTCTGTTCTGGCCTCATCGGGGGCAAGCCCCTCCCACATTTGACTGGGTTCCAACTTTGGAATGCATTCAGTGTGGGAGGGGGCTTGCCCCCGATAGCTATCTCAGCGACTCAAATACATCCGCGTCGTAAGCAGATAGACCGGCAACCCCGACACCAGAATCAACAACGCCGCATAGGGCGCCGCCGCCGCAAACTCCACATTCGAGGTATGCGCCCACACGGCGGTGGCCAAAGTGTTGAGCCCAGTCGGGCTGAGCAGCAAGGTTGCCGTCAATTCTTTCATCGCATCCAGGAACACCAGCGCAAACGCCGCGCCCAGTGCGGGGAAGATAATCGGCAGTGTTACCCGGCAAAACGCACTGAAGGACGATGCGCCGAGCGTGCGTGCCGCCTCTTCCAGCTGGGGCGCGGCCTTGTTCAGTGCGGTGCGAATCGGCGCCTGGGCCAGTGGCAGAAACAACAGCGCATAGGCGATCAGCAGCAGTGCCGAGGTCTGATACAGCGCCGGCACGTAATGCAGTGCGAAATACACCAGAGTCAGTGCGATCACCAGGCCGGGCAGGGCGTGCAGCAGGTAGGGCAGGCGTTCGGCCCAGATCGCCAGTTGGCCTTTGTAGCGCACTACCAGCAAGCCGACCGGCACGGCCAGCACCAGGCACAACGCTGCGCCACCCAGAGAAAGCGCCAGGGACGACAACAATGCTTCACTGATCTGGGCGATCGGAAACGCCGCCGACGAACCCACGGCCAGCCAGTAACCCAGCATCCCCAGCGGAATGCCGCTGCCGATGATCGCCAACGCCAGGCAATACAGCTGCCCAAGCGGCGCCCACTTGCCCAGCTTCACCTGTTCGGCATGCCGCGCCGCGCCCTGGCCGATACGTACATGACGGCCCTTGCCGCGCATGCGCAGCTCCAGCCACAACAAGGTCAGGCACATCGCCAGCAGCACCGCCGAGAGCATCGCGGCATTGGCGTTGCTGAATTCCAGTTCAAATTGCTGATAGATCGCAGTGGTAAAGGTTTGCAGGCCGATGATCGACAGAGCGCCGAACTCTACCAGCATATGCAAGGCAATCAGCAGCGCGCCGGCCACCAGCGAGGGCCACAGCAGCGGCAAGGTGACGCGCCAGAACACGCCCCAGCGATTGAGCCCCAGGGTGCGCGCCGATTCTTCCAGAGCGGGATCGAGGTTGCGCAGCGTCGCGGCCACCGGCAGGAATACCAGCGGGTATTTGGACAGCGACATCACCAGGATCGCGCCGCCAAGGCCTTCGAAGTTGGCGCTCAGCGACACCCAGGTGAAGCTGCTGACAAACGCCGGCACCGCAAACGGCAGGCACAGTATCACCCCCCAAAGGCGTCGCCCAGGCAGGTTGCTGCGCTCCAGCAGCCAGGCCAGGGACAGGCCGACCACGCCGCACACCACCGTCACGCCGACCATCAGCGCCAACGTGTTGCGCAGTAGCCCGAAGACATAAGGCCGCCACAGCAGATGCACCGCCTGCGCCCAGCCGGCTTGCCAGGTTTTGAGCCCGACATAGGCCAGCGGCAACAGGCTCAGGCCGACCAGCAACAGCACCGGCAACAGCAGCCAGATGGAAGGGCGTTTGCGCCGGGGACGAAAACCTGCGGCGCTGAGCGATGGGGTCATTAGTTCAGGCCAACGTCACGTTCCAGGTCCAGGGCTTCTTCTGCGTTGCCAAGGTCCGCGGGGGTGACTTTCGGCGGCTGCAGTTCGTTGAAAGGCTTGAGGCCACGATTGGACTGCATGCCTTTGCGCAACGGGTATTCAGCCGAGGTGTTGGTGATCACGCGCTGGCCTTCTTCGCTGGCCATGAACGCCAACAGTTGCTGGGCTTCCTTGGGGTGCTTGCTGGATTTCAGCGCAGCAGCGGAAGACACCGTAATCAGGCCGCCGGCATCGCCGTCAGTGAAATAGTGCAGTTGGGAGTCGAGGTTGGTTTTCTCTTTCTTCAGGGCAAACCAGTAATAGTTGTTCACCAGTACGGTGGCCACTTCGCCATTTTCCACGGCTTTGAGCGCAACCATGTTGTTGCTGTACACCTTGCCGAATGCGCGCAGGCCGGTCAGCCACTCTTCTGCGGCTTCACGTCCGTGCAGCTTGATGATCGCCACCGCTTGTTCCTGGAATGCACCGCTGGTGGGTACGAAGCCTACCTTGCCTTGCCACTCGGGGCCGGCGAAATCCAGCACCGATTTGGGCAGGTCTTTTTCAGCAATCAGTTTGGGGTTGAAGGCGACGACGCGGGTGCGTGCGGTCACGCCCATCCAGTCGCCGTTACTGCCCACGTAATCCTTGGGCAGCACGTCGAGGGTGCTGGCATCGATTTTGGCCAGCAGGCCTTGCTCACCCAGTTTGTTCAGGGGCGGCGACTCTTCGGTGTAGATCACGTCGGCGGGCGAGCGGTCGCCCTCTTCGACGATTTGGCTGGCCAGCTGGTTGCTGCTGCCTTTGCGCACATTGACGTGAATGCCGGTCTTGGCTTCAAAGGCTTTGGCGAGTTCATCGCCGACTTCCTTGTGCTGGCCGTTGTAGAGGGTCAGGGAGACCTTGTCAGCGGAATAGGCAGCGGGCGAGAGCAGGGTCAGGCCGAGCAGAGTGATGGTCAGGCCACGCAGAAGGGATGTCTTGAGACGGGTATCGCGGATCATCATCCGGGGTTTTCCTCACTTGTAAGATACAAATTCTTACAAGGATAAACGATAAAACTTCTCATGTGCGGATGAGCAGGCGTCACCGCCAAGTTTTAAACCCCAGAACGAAAAAACCCGCTTTCGCGGGTTTGATCTGAATTTGGTGCCCAGGAGAAGACTCGAACTTCCACGACCTTGCGATCACC
The DNA here is from genome assembly GCF_030816195.1 of Pseudomonas sp. W4I3. Taxonomy (GTDB): domain Bacteria; phylum Pseudomonadota; class Gammaproteobacteria; order Pseudomonadales; family Pseudomonadaceae; genus Aquipseudomonas. Next base: position 1,270,741 of record NZ_JAUSXS010000001.1, read on the forward strand.
AGCACCTGAAGCTGGCGTGTCTACCAATTTCACCACCTGGGCATTATCAAGCAACGTTGCCGCTGTTGATGGGTCGAACTATACGGTGGGCTTTTTGATCTGTAAACCCCTGATTCAAAAAAATAAATCAAGTTTTACGTTAGAAATCAAAGGCCTGAAACGAAAAAACCCGCTTTCGCGGGTTTGATCTGAATTTGGTGCCCAGGAGAAGACTCGAACTTCCACGACCTTGCGATCACCAGCACCTGAAGCTGGCGTGTCTACCAATTTCACCACCTGGGCAGCATCAACAACGTTGCCGTCGTCGATGGCGCGCACTATACGGAGGCCTTTTTCAGCTGTAAACCCCAGGTATGAAAAAAAACTGGAAAATCTCACCATTGGTCGTGCAATGTGCGCGCAGGGGGCTACAAAAGGCTTTTAAACACTTGTTGATGCCTGAAATTTCCCGTTTCAATACGCGTATGCCAAACTAACCCGCATATAGACAAGGTGAAAACTCTCTAATGGCCGATTGGCAGTCCCTCGATCCCGAGGCCGCTCGTGAAGCGGAAAAATATGAAAACCCTATTCCTAGCCGCGAACTGATCCTGGCGCACCTCGCCGATCGTGGTTCGCCTGCTAGCCGCGAGCAGCTGGTTGAAGAGTTCGGTCTGACCACCGAAGACCAGATCGAAGCCCTGCGCCGCCGTCTGCGTGCGATGGAGCGCGATGCTCAACTGATCTACACCCGCCGTGGCACTTACGCGCCGGTCGACAAGCTCGACCTGATCCTCGGCCGCATTGCCGGCCACCGGGATGGCTTCGGCTTCCTGATCCCGGATGACGGCAGCGACGACTTGTTCATGAGCCCGGCGCAAATGCGCCTGGTGTTCGACGGCGACCGCGCACTGGCGCGTGTTTCCGGCCTGGACCGTCGTGGTCGCCGTGAAGGCGTGATCGTCGAAGTGGTGTCCCGTGCCCACGAGTCCATTGTCGGTCGTTACTTCGAAGAAGGCGGCATTGGCTTCGTTGTGCCGGATAACCCGAAGGTCCAGCAGGAAGTGCTGATCACCCCGGGCCGCAATGGCGCCGCCAAGGTCGGCCAGTTCGTCGAGGTGAAAATCACCCACTGGCCAACGGCGCGGTTCCAGCCTCAGGGCGATATCGTTGAAGTGGTCGGCAACTACATGGCGCCGGGCATGGAAATCGACGTTGCGCTGCGCACCTACGATATTCCTCACGTCTGGCCCGACGCCGTGCTCAAGGAAGCCGCCAAGCTCAAGCCGGAAGTCGAAGAGAAAGACAAAGAGAAGCGCATCGACCTGCGCCATCTGCCGTTCGTCACCATCGACGGCGAAGATGCCCGCGACTTCGACGATGCGGTCTACTGCGAAGCCAAGCCTGGCAAACTGCGCCTGTTCTCCGGCGGCTGGAAATTGTTCGTCGCGATTGCCGACGTGTCCAGCTACGTGAAGATCGGTTCGGCCCTGGATAACGAAGCCCAGGTGCGCGGCAACTCCGTGTACTTCCCTGAGCGCGTGATCCCGATGCTGCCCGAGCAGCTGTCCAACGGCCTGTGCTCCCTGAACCCGAAAGTCGATCGTTTGGCCATGGTGTGCGAGATGACCATCTCGAAAACCGGCGAAATGACCGACTACCAGTTCTACGAAGCGGTGATCCACTCCCAGGCGCGCCTGACCTACAACAAGGTCAGCACCATCCTGGAAACGCCGAAGACCAGCGAAGCCAAGGCCCTGCGTACCGAGTACGCCGGCGTGGTGCCGCACCTCAAGCAGCTGTACTCGCTGTACAAGGTATTGCTGGGCGCCCGTCATACCCGTGGCGCGATCGATTTTGAAACCCAGGAAACCCGGATTGTCTTCGGTTCCGAGCGCAAGATCGCCGCGATCACCCCGACGACGCGTAACGATGCGCACAAGCTGATCGAGGAATGCATGCTGGCGGCCAACGTGGCCACTGCCGAGTTCCTGAAAAAGCACGAAATTCCTGCTCTGTACCGGGTGCACGACGGCCCGCCGCCGGAGCGTCTGGAAAAACTGCGCGCTTTCCTTGGTGAACTCGGCCTGTCCCTGCACAAAGGCAAGGACGGCCCCACGCCGAAGGATTACCAGGCCTTGCTGGCCAGCATCAAAGACCGTCCGGATTACCACGTGATCCAGACCGTCATGCTGCGCTCGCTGAGCCAGGCGGTGTACAGCGCCGATAACCAGGGCCACTTCGGCCTCAATTACGAAGCGTATACCCACTTCACCTCGCCGATCCGTCGTTACCCGGACTTGCTCACGCACCGCGCGATCCGCAGCGTGATCCATTCCAAGCAGAACACCCCGCATGTCAAGCGCGCCGGTGCCATGACCATTCCGAAGGCACGGATCTATCCGTACGACGAAGCGGCCCTGGAGCAGTTGGGCGAACAGTGTTCCATGAGCGAGCGCCGCGCCGATGAGGCCACCCGCGACGTGGTCAATTGGCTCAAGTGCGAGTTCATGAAGGATCGCGTGGGCGAGTCTTTCCCAGGTGTGATCACCGCCGTGACCGGCTTTGGCCTGTTCGTCGAGCTGACCGACATCTACGTCGAGGGCCTGGTGCACGTCACCGCCTTGCCGGGCGACTACTACCACTTCGATCCTGTGCATCACCGCCTGGCGGGCGAGCGCACCGGGCGCAGTTTCCGTCTGGGTGACACCGTGGAAGTGCAGGTCATGCGTGTCGACCTCGACGAACGCAAGATCGACTTCGGCATGCCCGACAAGCCCGCCGAGCCGGTTGGCCGTAAAAAGCGTGGTGCTGAAACGGCAGCTCCAGCCAGCAAAGGCAAAGGGACTGCAGCGAAAGCGGCGGCCGTCGAGGCTGCGCCAGCCAAGGCCGGTCGTCGTTCCTCTGCCAAGGAAAAAGCTCCTGAGGCCTATCGCCCCAGCGATGCCGCGGCGAAGAACGCCGAACTGCGCAAGAGCCGCGAGTTGAAGCAGCAGTTGCTCAATGAAGCCAAAAGCGGCGGTAAAGCGGCGTCTGGGGGAAAGTCCCAAGGGGCGGAAAAACCGTTGAGCAAACCGAGTAAACACCGTAAAGGCCCGCCGAAAGCGGGTTCGGCTCCCGTGAAAAGCGGCGGGTCGCGCAAACCTAAGGCCAAGTCATGAGTCTGGAAAAAATCTACGGCGTGCACGCCGTAGAAGCACTGCTGCGTCACCATCCCAAGCGCGTCAAGCAAGTGTGGCTGGCGGAAGGTCGCAGCGAGCCACGCGTGCAGGCGCTGGTCGAGCTGGCCAATCAGAACAAGGTTGCCATCGGTCAGGCTGAGCGCCGTGAAATGGACGTGTGGGTAGAAGGCGTTCACCAGGGCGTGGTGGCTGACGTCAGTCCGAGCCAGGTGTGGGGCGAAGCGATGCTCGACGAGCTGCTCGACCGTACCGAAGGCGCGCCGTTGCTGCTGGTGCTGGACGGCGTGACCGACCCGCACAACCTGGGCGCCTGCCTGCGTTCGGCGGATGCTGCCGGCGCGCTGGCCGTGATCGTGCCTAAAGACAAGTCGGCGACCCTCACACCCGTAGTGCGTAAAGTCGCCTGCGGCGCGGCGGAAGTGATTCCGCTGGTGGCCGTGACCAACCTGGCGCGCACCCTGGAAAAGCTCCAACAGCGCGGCTTGTGGATTGTCGGCACGGCGGGGGAGGCCGAAGTCAGTATTTATGATCAGGACCTTACCGGCCCGACCATTCTGATCATGGGCGCCGAAGGCAAGGGCATGCGTCGCTTGACCCGTGAGCATTGCGATTACCTGGTGCACCTGCCGATGGCCGGTAGCGTCAGCAGCCTGAACGTTTCGGTGGCGACAGGCGTGTGCCTGTTCGAAGCCCAGCGTCAGCGCGGTGCTAAAGCCAAGGCCAAGCCCAAGAAGTAATCAGGTTGATGCAGGTCAAAATGTGGGAGGGGGCTTGCCCCCGATAGCGGTGTTTCAGTTGCAGATGTTGTGACTGACCCACTGCAATCGGGGGCAAGCCCCCTCCCACATTGTTTATGTGGTGTTTGGGAGATTGTTCAAATAATCACCAATCACCTTGCGCCCGTTCTCCCCCTTCTCTACAATTGCGCCCCTTGCCTTCCTGGCAGGCACTGATGTGCCTCCCTGCGGCAAGGTCCATAAGTGTCATTCACTCCTTGTCTGACCGTTTTTGAGCGGCAGGCTACAACCCGTAAGGAGCATTCATGCGTCATTACGAAATCATCTTTTTGGTCCACCCGGATCAAAGCGAGCAAGTCGGCGGCATGGTTGAGCGTTACACCAAGCTGATCGAAGAAGACGGCGGCAAAATCCACCGTCTGGAAGATTGGGGCCGTCGTCAACTGGCCTACGCAATCAACAATGTTCACAAGGCTCACTACGTGATGCTGAACGTTGAGTGCACTGGCAAGGCCCTGGCCGAGCTGGAAGACAACTTCCGCTACAACGATGCAGTGATCCGTAACCTGGTCATCCGTCGCGAAGAAGCCGTTACCGGCCAATCCGAGATGCTCAAGGCTGAAGAAAACCGCAGTGAGCGCCGTGAGCGTCGCGACCGTCCTGAGCACGAAGGCGCTGATAGCGCTGATAGTGATGACAGCGACAACAGCGATAACGCTGACGAGTAATCCACGGACCTTTTAAGGAGCCTATCAAATGGCACGTTTCTTCCGTCGTCGTAAATTCTGCCGCTTCACCGCTGAAGACGTGAAAGAGATCGATTACAAAGATCTCAACACTCTGAAAGCCTACGTATCCGAGACCGGCAAAATCGTTCCAAGCCGTATCACCGGTACCAAAGCACGTTATCAGCGTCAGCTGGCCACCGCTATCAAGCGCGCCCGCTTCCTGGCCCTGCTGGCCTACACCGACAGCCACGGCCGCTGAGACCGGGCAGTCGACAAGTAGTAAGGGATTGAATGCATGCGCGCCTTAGCTGAGTTCATCATGCGCGGTCGTATGCAGGCCACTCTGGTAGTGGCTGGCTGTGCGGCATTGCCGTTGCTTTATTGGTTGGGTGCCGCCGCCGGTTGCCTTGTGCTCCTGCGGCGCGGTTTGAAGGACGCCCTTGGCGTTCTTGCCCTGGGTTTGTTGCCGGCCTTGATCTGGTGGCTGCAAATGGGTGATCCACGGGTACTTCTGGTACTGCTGGGGTCATCGAGCCTTGCGTTGGTTTTACGCGCAAGCGAGTCCTGGGTCCGTACGCTGCTGGTCAGCGTGGCATTGGGGTTGGTGTACTCAGTGATGCTTGGCGCGGCTTTCCGCCCGCAAATCGAGGCGCTGTCGCAGGAAATCGTCAAGATCCTGCCGCTGGCCCTCGGGGATCTCTACCAGCAATTGTCGGTAGATGAGCGAGCGCGGTTTGCGTCACTGATTGCTCCGGTCCTGACCGGCCTGATTGCGGCTTTGCTGCAGGTCGTCAGCGTGCTGAGCCTGATTCTTGGGCGTTACTGGCAGGCGTTGTTGTACAACCCGGGTGGTTTTGGTCGCGAGTTTCGCAGTATCAGAATCCCAGCGGGGCCGGCGATGTTGCTGCTGGCGTGCATGGTTGTCGGACCGAACTTCGGTCCGCAGATGGCCTTGCTAGCGCCGATTTGCAGCGTACCGCTGGTGTTTGCCGGATTGGCCCTGATTCATGGGCTTGTTGCGCGCAAGCGCCTGGCCAAGTTTTGGCTGGTGGGGTTGTACGTCACGCTGTTGCTGTTCATGCAGCTGATTTATCCGTTACTCGTGGTTTTGGCCATTGTCGACGGCCTGATTGATTTTCGCGGACGTCTGGCGTCGAAAGATGCCGATAGCGCGAACGGTGAAGGTTAAAAGTTAGAGGATTTTCACATGCAACTGATCCTTCTGGAAAAAGTCGCCAACCTGGGCAACCTGGGCGACAAAGTGAACGTTAAGGCCGGCTACGGTCGTAACTACCTGCTGCCATACGGCAAAGCCACCGCTGCAACCGCTGCCAACCTGGCTGCGTTTGAAGAGCGTCGTGCTGAGCTGGAAAAAGCCGCAGCAGACAAAAAAGCTTCGGCCGAAACTCGCGCTGCCCAACTGGCTGAGCTGGAAGTGACTATCACTGCCACCGCCGGTGACGAAGGCAAGCTGTTCGGTTCGATCGGCACCCACGACATCGCTGATGCACTGACCGCCTCCGGCGTTGAAGTGCAGAAGAGCGAAGTTCGTCTGCCGAACGGAACCATCCGCAACGTAGGCGAATTCGACGTAGCCGTGCACCTGCACGCCGAAGTTGAAGCCACCGTACGCGTTGTCGTGGTAGCAGCTTAAGCCGCACCTAACTGACTGGCACCTCGCGTGTCAGCCGGTTAACATCGGGCACGATCCTGTTTACAGGTCGTGCCTTTTGTTTTTTTACACACCCCTAATTTCAAGTGGCCATGAACGAAATCTCCGCTCCTGAGCAATACGATCTGCAAACCGCTGCCCTGAAGGTGCCGCCGCATTCCATCGAGGCCGAACAGGCAGTGCTCGGTGGCTTGATGCTGGACAACAACGCCTGGGAACGCGTGCTGGATCAAGTCTCGGACGGCGACTTCTATCGTCATGACCACCGCCTGATCTTCCGCGCCATCGCCAAGCTGGCCGACCAGAACTCACCGATCGACGTGGTGACCCTGGCCGAGCAACTGGACAAGGAAGGCCAGACCTCCCAAGTAGGCGGTCTGGGTTACCTCGGCGAACTGGCGAAAAACACGCCGTCCGTCGCCAACATCAAGGCCTATGCGCAGATCGTCCGCGAGCGCGCCACCTTGCGCCAGTTGATCGGCATCAGCACCGAAATCGCCGACAGCGCCTTCAACCCCGAAGGCCGGACCGCCGCCGAGATCCTGGACGAGGCCGAGCGCCAGATCTTCCAGATCGCCGAAGCACGGCCCAAAACCGGTGGCCCGGTCAGCGTCAACGACCTGCTGACCAAAGCCATCGACCGCATCGACACCTTGTTCAACACCGATGCCGCGATTACCGGTATTTCCACCGGTTACACCGACCTCGACGAGAAGACCAGCGGCCTGCAGCCGTCCGACTTGATCATCGTCGCCGGCCGTCCGTCGATGGGTAAGACCACCTTCGCGATGAACCTGGTGGAAAACGCCGTACTGCGCAGTGACAAGGCAGTGCTGGTGTACTCCCTCGAGATGCCAGGCGAATCGCTGATCATGCGTATGCTCTCGTCCCTTGGCCGCATCGACCAGACCAAAGTGCGTTCCGGCCAGCTCGAGGACGACGATTGGCCGCGCCTGACCTCGGCGGTCAACCTGCTCAACGACCGCAAGCTGTTCATCGATGACACGGCCGGTATCAGCCCGTCGGAGATGCGCGCACGTACCCGTCGCCTGGTGCGTGAGCACGGCGACATCGCGCTGATCATGATCGACTACCTGCAGTTGATGCAGATCCCGGGTTCCAGCGGCGACAACCGCACCAACGAAATTTCCGAAATCTCCCGGTCCCTCAAGGCCCTGGCCAAGGAATTCAACTGCCCGGTGGTGGCGCTGTCCCAGCTCAACCGTTCCCTGGAACAACGTCCCAACAAACGCCCGGTGAACTCCGACTTGCGTGAATCCGGAGCGATCGAGCAGGACGCCGACGTCATCATGTTCGTGTACCGCGACGAGGTGTATCACCCCGAGACGGAACACAAAGGCATTGCCGAGATCATCATCGGCAAGCAGCGGAACGGGCCGATCGGCTTTATCCGCCTGGCGTTCATCGGCAAATACACCCGTTTCGAAAACCTCGCGCCGGGCAGCTACAACTTCGACGACGACGAATAATGCTTCTGCTCAATTCCGACCATTACCGTCGGAATTGGTCAAAATTTGTGCTATATTCCGCGCCCGCGATTTTTCATCTCAACACCGGTCACCGTCATGCAAACAGCCAAGCCGTTATTTGACTATCCCAAGTACTGGGCCGAATGTTTCGGTCCTGCGCCATTCCTGCCGATGAGCAGGGAGGAGATGGATCAGCTTGGCTGGGATTCATGCGACATCATCATCGTCACCGGTGATGCCTACGTTGACCATCCGTCGTTCGGCATGGCGATCATCGGCCGGCTGCTGGAGTCCCAGGGCTTCCGCGTCGGGATCATCGCCCAACCGAACTGGCAGTCCAAAGACGACTTCATGAAGCTCGGCGAGCCGAATCTGTTCTTCGGCGTCGCGGCCGGCAACATGGACTCGATGATCAACCGCTACACCGCCGACAAGAAAATCCGTTCCGACGACGCCTACACCCCCGGCGGCATGGCCGGCAAACGCCCGGACCGTGCGAGCCTGGTGTACAGCCAGCGTTGCAAGGAAGCCTACAAGAACGTGCCGATCGTGCTCGGTGGCATCGAAGCCTCCCTGCGCCGCATCGCCCACTATGACTACTGGCAGGACCGCGTGCGCAACTCGATCCTGATCGATGCCACCGCCGATATCCTGCTGTACGGCAACGCCGAGCGGGCCATCGTCGAAGTCGCCCAGCGCCTGTCGTGGGGCCACAAGATCGAAGACATCACCGACGTGCGCGGCACCGCCTTCATTCGCCGTGACACGCCGGCCGGCTGGTACGAAGTGGACTCCACGCGCATCGACCGTCCGGGCAAGATCGACAAGATCATCAACCCGTACGTGAACACCCAGGACACCCAGGCCTGCGCCATCGAGCAGGAAAAGGGGCCGGTGGATGATCCGGAAGAAGCCAAGGTCGTACAGATTCTGGCCAGCCCGCGCATGACCCGCGACAAGACCGTGATCCGCCTGCCTTCGGTGGAAAAAGTCCGGGGCGATGCGGTGCTCTACGCCCACGCCAACCGCGTGTTGCACCTGGAAACCAACCCCGGCAACGCCCGCGCCCTGGTGCAGAAGCACGGTGAAGTCGACGTGTGGTTCAACCCGCCGCCGATTCCGATGACCACCGAAGAAATGGACTACGTGTTCGGCATGCCGTACGCCCGCGTACCGCACCCGGCGTATGGCAAAGAGAAAATTCCAGCCTACGACATGATCCGTTTCTCGGTGAACATCATGCGTGGCTGCTTCGGCGGCTGCACCTTCTGCTCGATCACCGAGCACGAGGGCCGCATCATCCAGAACCGTTCCGAAGAATCGATCATTCGCGAAATCGAAGAGATCCGCGACAAGGTGCCTGGCTTTACCGGGGTGATTTCCGACCTTGGCGGCCCGACCGCGAACATGTACCGCATCGCCTGCAAGAGCCCGGAAATCGAATCCGCGTGCCGCAAGCCGTCGTGCGTGTTCCCCGGCATCTGCCCGAACCTGAACACCGATCACTCCTCGTTGATCCAGCTGTACCGCAGCGCCCGTGCCTTGCCAGGTGTGAAGAAGATCCTGATTGCCTCCGGCCTGCGTTACGACCTCGCCGTCGAGTCGCCGGAATACGTCAAAGAGCTGGTCACCCACCACGTGGGTGGCTACCTCAAGATCGCCCCGGAACACACCGAGGAAGGTCCGCTCAACCAGATGATGAAACCGGGCATCGGCAGCTATGACAAGTTCAAGCGCATGTTCGAGAAGTACACCAAGGAAGCGGGCAAGGAGCAGTACCTGATCCCGTACTTCATCGCCGCCCACCCCGGCACCACCGATGAAGACATGATGAACCTGGCCCTGTGGCTCAAGGGCAACGGCTTCCGTGCCGACCAGGTGCAGGCGTTCTACCCGTCGCCGATGGCCACCGCCACCGCGATGTACCACTCGGGCAAGAACCCGCTGCGCAAGGTCACCTACAAGAGCGACGCGGTGACCATCGTCAAAAGCGAAGAGCAGCGTCGTCTGCACAAGGCGTTCCTGCGCTACCACGACCCCAAGGGCTGGCCGATGCTGCGTGAAGCGCTGACCCGCATGGGCCGTGCCGACCTGATCGGGCCGGGCAAGGACCAACTGATCCCGCTGCACCAGCCGTCTACCGACAGCTACCAGAGCGCGCGTCGCAAAAACTCGACGCCGGCCGGCAGCCACAAGGTCGCCAAGGAAACCACCACCAAGATCCTCACCCAGCACACCGGCCTGCCACCTCGCGGCAGCGACGGCAGCAACCCGTGGGACAAGCGCGAACAAGCCAAGGCTGCGGCCCAGGCGCGCAACAAGCAGGCAGCCAAAGAGCGCACCGACGCGGCCAAGGGCAAAGGCGGCAAGCCTGCGCGCAAACCGGTCGTGCCGCGTTGATCGCAGCCTGAACATGCCAAACGCCAGCCTCGTGCTGGCGTTTTGCTTTCTGGCCGGTGGTGAGCCTGTTTGGTAAGGTGGCGGCCATTGAAGCGCTATCGGGGGCAAGCCCCCTCCCACATTTAAACGGTGTCTACATTTCAAAGTGTGGGAGGGGGCTTGCCCCCGATGGCGTCAGTCCAGTTTCCACCCCTTCAAGGAAGAACTCCCATGGGCAACCCCCTGGCCGGTATCGGCATGGACTCCAACCGCTCCCAATTCATGGCGCGCCAGCGTATTGAAAGCCAGATCAACCTGCCGCGCCTGTTTGCCGCCATCGACGCCGATCCAGGTATCGTTGGCGCAGGCGTTGTATACATCGACGCCGACTTCAACGTCATTACCCTGCGCGAATTCAAGCCCATTTGCAGCATCCAGCCCAAGCGCATCATCCTGCGGGAGGCGCAGAAATACGTTGCACCGACACAATTCGCTCAACATGTGACGAGCAACCCCAGAGAGTCCAGGCTGATCGGCGAGGCCGTGAACACTGGGATCTCTTGTCTGGGCGCTGTCATCAGTTGGGCTGCGATTGCCAGCGGCACCCTCCTGGTGCCGTTCAGTGCGGGCGCCAGTTCCGTCGTTGTGGTGATAGGGTACGCGGCGGCGGGCGCGAGTTCGCTGCAATGCATCAATGGCCTTGCCCGCACGACGCTTGAGGTGGCCAAGCCCGAGGTCAACGATTGGCTCGACAGTGAAGGCTGGTACCAGAATGCTTCCATTGTGCTCGACGCAGCGTCGCTGGTCGGCGTGGGCGCTTCGACCCTGACGACGATCAAGCTGGTCAGGGCAGCCAAAGCCTCGACGGGCAAGAGCCTGCGGGATGTGCTTCGCGGTTTGAATCGGCAGGAAAGAGCCAGGCTGACGAAAGAGCTGATGAGCATCAACCATCCCAGCTTGACTGCGAAGATGCTCAAGTTGCGGCAGGCGTCGGGTGAACTCACCAAGCGTTTCACCCCTACGCAGCTCAAGCACGGCACAACGACCCAGATCAAGGACGCCCTGAGCGCAGTCTTAGGGTTCGGCGGGAGTGCCTACTCCGGAAACGTCAATACCATCGCGATCGGGCTGTACGAGGAAGTAAAAGAATGGGCGAATTGATGACGCTCCGGGACTTTTTCAGGCATTACTTTCTGACATTTCTGGGCGGCGTATTTGCGGCGTATTTTTCAGTGGCGTTGGCCATGGCGCTGGCGTTCGTCACCTATTTTGATGATGCGCCCCTTGCTCAAGTCGGGCTCAAGATCATGCTGGCCGGGGCAGTGTTCACGCTGCTGACGGTGCATAGCAACTTTATGATCTTGCGCGGCAAACCCTCTTGGACATGGTTGATGGTCGGTATCTACGTCGCTTGCCTGCTGTTTGTGTTGCCGATGATCCAATACGACCCTCATCGTGTTCTTTATGGGTTGGCGCTGGTTTTTCCACTGTTCGGGCTGCTGATACTCAACAGCAAGGGGCAGCGCGAGATGCGGGCCAAACTCGTTGAAATCCGCCACCTGCGCCAAGCCCTCGGCGCCAGGCACAAGGCCCCATGACTGGGTAGATTCACCACCTCCCTCCAGGCGTTCGCCACAAATATGTGCAGCCCTCGCACCATGACGCCACCATTGGCGTCGTTTTGGTGCTGTACTGCACCGGGCTCGACGATAAAGCGCAATGACTGCCGCTCTGGCATAAGTCTTGCGCGCGTTGTGCCCATGCCCTGGCTCGCAGGAGGCCGCCGTGTCGATTCATGTCGCGTTGCACCACGTTACGCATTACCGCTACGACCGGGCTGTCGAACTCGGCCCGCAGATCGTGCGTTTGCGCCCGGCGGCCCACAGCCGTACGCGGATATTGTCCTACGCGCTGAAAGTGTTGCCCGAGCAGCATTTCATCAACTGGCAGCAGGACCCCCAGGGTAATTACCTGGCGCGTCTGGTGTTCCCGGAAAAAACCGGCGAGCTGCGCATCGAAGTCGACCTGGTCGCCGAGATGGCGGTATTCAACCCCTTCGACTTTTTCCTCGAGCCCTACGCCGAAAACATCCCTTTCAGCTACGCCGCCGATGAGCAGCGCGAGCTGGCGCCGTACCTGGAAACCTTGCCACTGACGCCGAAGTTTGCCGCCTACCTGGCCGGTATCGACCGCACGCCGTTGCCGGCGGTGGATTTTCTGGTCGGCCTGAACCAGCGCCTGGCTGCCGATATCGGCTACCTGATCCGCATGGAACCGGGCGTGCAAACCCCGGAATTCACCCTGGAAAACGCCTGCGGCTCGTGCCGCGATTCGGCCTGGCTGTTGGTGCAGCTGCTGCGCAACCTGGGACTGGCGGCGCGGTTTGTGTCCGGCTACCTGATCCAGCTCACCGCCGACGTCAAAGCCCTCGACGGCCCCTCCGGCACCGAAGTGGACTTCACCGACCTGCACGCCTGGTGCGAAGTGTATTTGCCCGGCGCCGGCTGGATCGGCCTGGATGCCACCTCCGGGCTGTTCGCCGGTGAAGGGCATATCCCGTTGGCCTGCAGTCCCGATCCGTCCTCCGCCGCACCGATCAGTGGGCTGGTGGAGCCCTGCGAGTGCGAATTCACCCACGAAATGTCGGTAGAGCGCATTTGGGAAGCCCCACGGGTAACCAAACCCTACAGCGAGGAGCAATGGCAGGCGATCCAGACCTTGGGCCGGCAGATCGATGGTGACTTGCTCAGGGACGATGTGCGCCTGACCATGGGCGGCGAGCCGACCTTTGTCTCCATCGACGACCCCGACGGCGCCGAATGGAACACCGCCGCCCTTGGCCCGGACAAGCGGCGCCTGTCCGCCGAGCTGTTCCAGCGTATGCGCAGCCACTACGCGCCCAAGGGCCTGGTGCACTTTGGTCAGGGCAAGTGGTACCCCGGCGAGCAACTGCCGCGCTGGTCGCTCAACTGCTACTGGCGCCGCGACGGCGTGCCGATCTGGCACAACAGCGCGCTGATCGCCGATGAGCAAGAGGACTATGGCGCTGACGGCGCGACGGCCGGGCGCTTCCTGGCCAGCGTCGCCGAACGCCTCAAGTTGCCGGCACGTTTTGTGTTCCCGGCCTACGAAGACAATTTCTACTACCTGTGGCGCGAAGGTGCGCTGCCGCAAAACGTCACCGCCCAGGATCCGCGCCTGAGTGACGATCTTGAGCGCGAACGCCTGCGTAAGGTCTTCAGCCAAGGCCTGGATAAAGTCATCGGCCAGGTTCTGCCGCTGGCGCGCACGGCCGCCAATGACCGCTGGCAGAGTGGTCGCTGGTACCTGCGCGACAATCACTGCCGCCTGGTGCCGGGCGATTCGCCGTTGGGTTATCGGCTGCCGCTGGCCTCGCAGCCATGGGTGACGGCGGCGGAATATCCGTTTGTGCACCCCACCGACCCGAACCAGGATCAACCGCAACTGCCGAGCACCGATCAACTGCAAAGCCATGGCGAGCCTGCGGCGAGCGAAGAGCGTGCGCCGAAGCTGGATGAATCCGCCGACTGGCTGACCCGCACCGCGCTGTGTGCCGAAGCGCGGGAAGGGCGCCTCTATCTGTTCATGCCACCGCTGGAACGCGTCGAGGACTATCTGGAGCTGGTGACGGCCATTGAGGCGACCGCTGAAGAACTGCACTGCCCGGTATTGCTGGAGGGCTATGAGCCGCCGGCCGATACGCGGCTGAGCAACTTTCGCATCACGCCTGACCCTGGCGTGATCGAGGTCAACGTGCAGCCATCCGCCACCTGGGACGAGTTGGTGGAGCGCACCGAGTTTCTCTACGAAGAGGCGCGGCAAACCCGCCTGACCACGGAAAAATTCATGATCGACGGTCGCCACACCGGCACCGGCGGCGGTAACCACTTCGTGCTCGGCGGCGCCACACCCAAGGACTCGCCGTTCCTGCGCCGGCCCGATCTGCTGCGCAGCTTGATCAGCTACTGGCACAATCATCCATCGCTGTCCTACCTGTTTTCCGGGCTGTTTATCGGCCCGACGTCCCAGGCGCCTCGGGTGGATGAAGCGCGCAACGATGCGCTGTACGAGCTGGAAATCGCCTTCGCGCAAATGCCCGCGCCCGGCGAAGAATGCCCGCCCTGGCTGGTCGATCGCTTGCTGCGCAACCTGCTGATCGACGTGACCGGCAACACCCACCGCGCCGAATTCTGCATCGACAAACTCTACTCGCCCGACGGCGCCACCGGCCGCCTGGGCCTGCTGGAGCTGCGCGCGTTTGAAATGCCGCCCCATGCGCGCATGAGCCTCACCCAGCAGTTGCTGTTGCGGGCGCTGGTTGCGCGTTTCTGGCGTGAACCCTACGCGCCACCGAAGCTTGCGCGCTGGGGCACTGAACTGCATGACCGTTTCCTGCTGCCGCACTTCATCCAGCAGGATTTCGCTGATGTGATCGTCGAACTCAACGCCGCCGGTTATCCGCTGCGCGCCGAGTGGTTTGCCGCGCACCTGGAGTTCCGTTTCCCCAAGGTCGGTGACTACGCCGTCAGCGGTATCGAACTGGAACTGCGCCAGGCCCTGGAGCCCTGGCATGTACTGGGCGAAGAGGGCACGGCGGGCGGCACGGTGCGCTATGTGGATTCATCCCTGGAGCGTCTGCAAGTGAAGGTGAGCGGCTTGCCACCGCAGCGCTATCTGCTGACCTGCAACGGCATCCCGGTGCCGCTGCAGCCGACTGGCCGGGTCGGCGAGTTCGTCGCCGGCGTGCGTTACCGTGCCTGGCAACCGTCCAACTGCCTGCAACCGACCATCGGCGTGCATGCCCCGCTGGTGTTCGACCTGCTGGATACCTGGATGCAACGCTCGCTGGGCGGCTGCCACTACCACGTGGCCCATCCGGGCGGGCGCAATTACGACAGCTTGCCGGTGAATGCCAATGAAGCCGAAAGCCGGCGGATGGCACGGTTTTTCCGCTTGGGGCATAGTCCAGGCAAGCTCGACGTGCCATCTGTCGTTATCAACGATGAGTTACCGATGACCCTCGACCTGCGGCGTTTCCCCAATAAAAATGACTGAATGCGATCAAATGTGGGAGGGGCTTGCTCCCGATGACGGAGTATCAGCCGATACATAAGTTAACTGATCCACCGCCATCGGGAGCAAGCCCCCTCCCACAGGGGATTTGCAGTGTTTGTTGAGTTAACCTGACTTCCCTTGCCTCTGCCGAGCGTTCCATGTCCGATTTGCTCGACCGCTATCCGCTGACCGCGGGCACCTATCACGAACTGCTGGATGACAGCGGCGCGGTACGGGCCCATTGGCAGCGCTTGCTCGACCACCTGCAGCGCAGCACGCCGGCGCAATTGGCGCAGCGTCAGGCATTGTTGACGCGACAGATCCAGGAAAACGGCGTGACGTATAACGTCTACGCCGACCCCAAGGGCGCCGATCGTCCGTGGGAACTGGACCTGTTGCCCCACGTGCTGGCGGCCGATGAGTGGCAGCACCTGGCTGCCGGCATTGCCCAGCGTGCGCGTCTGCTCAATGCAGTCCTGGCCGACCTCTATGGCCCGCAGCGCCTGATCAAGGAAGGCCTGCTGCCGGCCGAGCTGGTATTCGGGCATAACAATTTTCTGTGGCCGTGCCAGGGTATCCAGCCGCCGGACGGTGCCTTTCTGCACCTGTACGCCGTGGACCTGGCGCGCACGCCGGATGGTCGCTGGTGGGTGACGGCCGACCGCACCCAGGCACCATCGGGCGCAGGCTACGCCCTGGAAAACCGTACCATCGTGTCCCGCGCCTTCCCGGATCTGTACCGCGACCTGCAGGTGCAGCACCTCACCGGTTTCTTCCGCACCCTCCAGGAAACCTTGGCCCGCCAAGCGCCTGGCGATGACCAGCCACCGCTGATCGTGCTGCTCACGCCGGGGCGCTTCAACGAAAGCTATTTCGAACATCTTTACCTCGCTCGCCAGCTCGGCTACCCCCTGGTGGAAGGCGGCGACCTCACCGTGCGCGACAGCACGGTGTTCCTGAAAACCCTCAGTGGCCTGCGCCGCGTGCACGCGATCATGCGTCGCCTGGACGACGACTTCTGCGACCCTCTGGAGCTGCGCACCGACTCAGCCCTCGGCGTGCCCGGCCTGCTCGATGCCGTGCGCCAGGGCAATGTCCTGGTGGCCAATGCCCTGGGCAGCGGTGTGCTGGAATCGCCGGGGCTGCTGGGTTTCCTGCCGAAGATCAACGAGTTCTTGTTTGGTGAAGCACTGATCCTGCCGTCCATCGCCACGTGGTGGTGCGGTGAGGCCCCGGTGCTGGCCGAGGCGCTGGAGAAGCTGCCGGAGCTGCTGATCAAACCGGCGTTCCCCTCGCAAAGTTTCGCCCCGGTGTTCGGTCGCGACTTGAACGCCGAACAACGCCAGGCCCTGGCCGAACGCATGCGCGCGCGGCCCTATGCCTACGTCGCCCAGGAACTGGCGCAACTGTCCCAGGCGCCGGTGTGGCACACCGTGGATGACCATCTGCAACACCGCGCCATCGGCATGCGCGTGTACGCCGTGGCCAGTGACGACGGCTACCGGGTACTGCCCGGCGGCCTGACCCGCGTGGCCGCCGAAGCCGATGCCGAAGTGGTGTCGATGCAGCGGGGTGGCGCGAGCAAGGACACTTGGGTACTCGGCGAAGGTGCGCCCGGTAGCGAGCAGTGGCGGGCCCAGCGCACGATTGGGGCGCACGACCTGGTGCGCCGCGATCCGTATCTGCCGTCACGCGTGGTGGAAAACCTGTTCTGGTTTGGCCGTTATTGCGAGCGCTGCGATGACAGCGCGCGCTGGCTGCGCATCGTGCTGGCGCGCTATGTCGACGGCGACGATCCGCTGGCCTTGCAGGCGGCCGTGGAACTGGGTGAGAGCCTGCGGCTGTTGCCGGATGAAGGGCCACTCCCCGAGCGCTTGCTCGCCGCGTTGCTCGGCGATGACTGGCCCTCGAGCCTGCGCGCCAATCTGCAGCGCTTGCAGTGGGCGGCGTCCCAGGTGCGCGGCAAGTTGTCCCGGGAAAACTGGCAGGCCCTGGTGGAATTGCAGCGCGAAGCCATGGAGCTGGAGCGCGACACCCCGGACTTCGGCGAGCTGCTGGATTTCCTCAACCGCCTGGTGATGTCCCTCGCGGCGCTGTCGGGGTTTGCCCTGGACGACATGACCCGCGATGAAGGCTGGCGCTTCTTGATGATGGGCCGGCGCATCGAGCGCCTGCAGTTTCTCAGCAGCAGCCTTGCCGCGTTCCTGCGCGGTGTGGCGGTGTTCGATCAGGCCGGGCTGGAATGGCTGCTGGAACTGGGCAACAGCAGCATCACCTACCGCTCGCGTTACCTGGCGGTGCCGCAACTGATTCCGGTGCTCGATCTGCTATTGCTCGACGAGCAGAACCCCCATGCAGTGTTGTTCCAGCTCAAACTGGTGAGTCGCACCCTGCGGCGCTTGAACGATGATTTCGGCGTGCCGCGAGAAACCGGCCTGGGGCCGTTGGTGGTGCGGTTGGCGCGCTTCGACCTGGGTTGCCTGGAGAACCCGCTGTTCGGCGAATCCAGCGTGCGTGCCGCACTGGACGGCCTGGCTGACCTGCTGCAGGCGGTCGCCGACGAGAGCGGACAAGTGTCGGATCGCCTGGCCTTGCGTCACTTTGCCCATGTGGATGATGTCAGCCAGCAAACGGTGTCGCTGTGATGAGTGCGCGCTATCAGGTTTTCCATGACACCCATTATCACTATGACAGCCCGGTGTCCCTGGCCCAGCAGCTGGCGCATCTATGGCCACGGCCCTGTGCGTGGCAACGCTGCACCTGGCAAACCCTGGACATCAGCCCGCAGCCTTCTTCACGCCGCGATGAGCTGGACGTATTCGGCAACCCGATCACGCGCCTGGCGTTCGAGCGGCCCCATGATGAACTGCTGGTCAATGCCGGGCTGACCGTGGAAGTGCTGGCGCGACCCGTGTTGGACTTGCACCAGTCACCGCCCTGGGACCGCACCCGTGACAGCTTCACCTACAGCAGCCAGCCGCTGTCGCTTGAAGTGATCGAAGCCTGCCGCTATCGCTTCGAATCGCCTTACGTGCATTTGAAAAAAATCTTCGTCGAATTCTCCGAAAGCTGCTTCCCGCCTGGCGAGCCCTTATTGCTGGGCGTGCAGGCGCTGATGCAAAGGATCTTCAGCGAGTTCACCTTCGATGGCGAAGCCACGCAGGTCGCCACGCCGCTGGTGGAAGTGCTGGAGCGCCGTCGCGGCGTGTGCCAGGACTTCGCCCACCTGATGCTCGCCTGCCTGCGCTCGCGGGGGCTGGCGGCACGCTATATCAGCGGCTACCTGTTGACCCAGCCACCGCCCGGCCAGCCACGGTTGATCGGCGCCGATGCGTCGCATGCGTGGGTTTCGGTGTTTTGCCCGGTGGCGGGCTGGGTGGATTTCGATCCGACGAATAACGTGCAGCCGGCGCTGGAGCACATCACCCTGGCCTGGGGCCGGGATTTTTCCGATGTGTCGCCGTTGCGAGGGGTGATTCTGGGAGGGGGGAACCATGACCCGGAAGTGCGGGTGACGGTGATGCCGCTGATGTAGGAGCGAGCTTGCTCGCGAAGAACCTGAGGGCGCCGCGTTGATCCTGGCTTCCCGCGTTATCGTTGACGTTCTTCGCGAGCAGGCTCGCTCCTACGGTAAATAATTATTCAGCCGGGTCTTTCGGGGTTTCAGTCTCGTCTGCTGCCACTTCACCTTCCGCATCCGGGTTCAGTGCGCCCGCCTCTTCATCGGCAGCGGCTTTCTTGCGTTGCAGCTTTTCCTCTTTCTTCTGTTCCTTGGCCAAGTCTCTCTGACGTTTGGCGAAGGAGTAATTAGGTTTGGCCATGGGCGATCCTCTTGGGTCGAAGGTGAGGGTGGGCGGCGCGCGGCTGCCTTGGGTCGCTATGGTAGCAGCTTAGCAGCGCGGTTGGCCTTCACTTACCGCTGGCGTAAGCGGCCAGCAGGCCGTTGAACAGTTGATTGAGGTACATGGCTGGGGCTCCAACGAATGATGGGCCGATGATATTCAGTTGCCACGCGGTTGGCTGGTAGATTGTGTTGATGAGTCTGATAGCCTAAAGTTGTATACAATCTGTTGATGCAGATCATAAGAACTCACGCCTGATTGAGGCACCCTTGTCGCAATACGCGTTATTCAACCCTGCCTTGGAGATTCACATGTTCGCCAAACTCGTTGCTGTTTCCCTGCTGACTCTGGCTAGCGGCCAGTTGCTTGCTGCAGAGTGCAAGGTCACTGTCGACTCCACTGACCAAATGTCCTTCAACACCAAAGCCATTGAAATCGACAAGAGCTGCAAGCAGTTCACCGTTGAGCTGACTCACTCCGGCAGCCTGCCAAAAAACGTCATGGGCCATAACTGGGTGCTGACCAGCGCCGCCAACATGCAGCCAGTGGCCACCGACGGCATGGCCGCCGGCATCGACAAGGATTACCTCAAGGCGGGCGACGACCGCATCATCGCCCACACCAAAATCATTGGTGCCGGCGAGAAAGATTCGGTGACCTTCGATGTGTCCAAACTGGCTGCGGGTACGGACTACGCGTTTTTCTGCTCGTTCCCGGGCCACATCTCGATGATGAAAGGCACTGTGGTCGTTAAATAACACTGCGTTATCGTTCATCGGGGGCAAGCCCCTCCCACATTCGACCGGCTTCTCATGCTCAAACTCGGTCAACTGTGGGAGGGGGCTTGCCCCCGATGGCATTTCAACACTCAACGCAACACTATCTGACCCACCTCAAGGCGCAAACGGCATGACCCGCTTGTGCTCCGTCTTGCGATAGGTCTCGCAGATAATCCTGAACGCTTCCTCACGCACGGGCTCACCGTGCAGGAACGCATCGATCTCGGCATAGGTCACGCCATGTGACGCTTCGTCCGGCTTGCCCGGTGACAGGTCCTCCAGGTCGGCGGTCGGGACTTTTTCCACCAACGACTCCGGCGCGCCGAAATGCCGCGCAATCGCGCGCACCTGGTTTTTCACCAGCCCGCTCAGCGGCGCCAGGTCGCAGGCGCCATCGCCAAACTTGGTGAAAAAGCCCATCACCGCTTCCGCCGCATGGTCGGTCCCGATCACCAGCCCACCGGCCGCGCCCGCGATGGTGTACTGCGCGACCATGCGCATGCGCGCTTTGGTGTTGCCCAGCACGAAATCGCGGGAGGCCGCCGGCTTGCCCTCGAAGGCCGCGACTTCATTGGCCAGTGCTTTGACCGCAGGGCCGATGTTGACGGTGTGGCGCTCGTCCGGCTCGATGAAGTCCACCGACGCCTGGGCTTCGTGTTCATCAAACTGGGTTTCGTAGGGCAGGCGCACGGAGATAAAGCGATAGGCCTCATCGCCACTGCTGGCGCGCAGCTCCTGCACCGCGCGCTGGGCCAAGAGGCCTGCGGTGAGGGAGTCGACACCGCCACTGATGCCCAGTACCAGCGACTTGAGCCCGGAATTGCGCAGGCAGTTCTGGATAAAGGCCACGCGCCTGGCGACTTCTGCTTCAAGCGCGGCCTGGTCTTTGAACGGCGCTTGCACCTTGAGCTGCTGCGCAATCTCACGCTGTACGGCTTGCATGATTCACTCCTTGCTGGATAGGGCAGGTACTTTGAAAACGTGACGCAAATAGGCGACGAAATTCGGGTCGGTGCAGTGGGTCTTGCCCGCTTCGTCGGAGATCTTGGCGACGGGCTGGCCATTGCAGGCGGTCATTTTAAGCACGATGCTCATCGGTTCCACCCCTGGAATATCGCAGGTCAGGTTGGTGCCGATGCCAAAGCTCACATTGATGCGGCCACGCAGCGCGCGGAAAATCTCCAGGGCCTTGGGCAGCGTCAGGCTGTCGGAGAACACCAAGGTCTTGCTCATCGGCTCGATGCCCAGCTTGTGGTAATGGGCGATGGCTTTTTCCGCCCACTGCACAGGGTCGCCGGAATCGTGGCGCAGGCCATCGAACAGCTTGGCGAAGTACAGATCGAAGTCGCCGAGGAACGCATCGGTAGTGATGCAGTCGGTCAGGGCGATGCCCAGCAGGCCTCGGTATTCGCGTACCCAGCAATCGAGGGCGGCGATCTGGCTGTCTATCAGGCGCGGGCCGAGTTGTTGGTGGGCCATGATCCATTCATGGGCCATGGTGCCCAGCGGCTTCATGTCGAATTCGCGGGCCAGGTGCACGTTGCTGGTGCCGACAAAACGCCCGGGGAAATCGTGCTTGAGTACGCTGACCACTTCTTCCTGCACCCGGTACGAGAAGCGTCGCCGCGTGCCGAAGTCGGCCACTTGCAGCTCCGACAGTTCGTCGCTGCTGGCATTGGCCGTCAGCCAGTCGAACTTGCGGTACAGCTGCTCGCGGGCCTGCTCCAGGATCACGGTCTGGTAGCGGTAGCGGTTGCGCACTTCGCTGACGATGGCCAGCATCGGCACTTCAAACAGGATCACGTGCAGCCACGGCCCGCGCAGGCGGATAAACAGCTCGCCATTTTCGATACCGGTTTGCACATAGCGCAGGTTGAAGCGGAACAGTCCCAGGAAACGCAGGAAGTCTGG
The DNA here is from genome assembly GCF_030816195.1 of Pseudomonas sp. W4I3. GTDB lineage: Bacteria > Pseudomonadota > Gammaproteobacteria > Pseudomonadales > Pseudomonadaceae > Aquipseudomonas. The sequence goes on from NZ_JAUSXS010000001.1 coordinate 1,292,516, forward strand.
TTTCATGAAGCTGATGCGTTCCAGGAAGCCCAATTGGTCCGGGCTCAGGCTCAACTCGGCGAGACGCTCGATCTGGTAGCGGATCTCCGCCAGATAAGGGCGCAGGTCTTCGCTGTTACGGCAACGAAACTCCCATTCAACTTCCACGTTCGGGTAGTTGTGCAGCACCGCCTGCATCATGGTCAGCTTGTAGAAGTCGGTGTCGAGCAGGTTCTGCACGATGCGATCGGCAAACACACTCTCGCTCATAACGGGAATCTCCAGACGGCTCGGCGATGGGCGCCGGCCTTTACGCACGATTGGGGTAGGGGGCTAGTGGCGCATAGACCCGTGGGGTTTTGCCAGTGATTTTTTTGCCAAGGCCACTGGCGCCATCGGGAGCAAGCCCCCTCCCACAGGTTGGAATGCATTTCAAAATGTGGGAGGGGGCTTGCTCCCCATGGCGATATTCCAGGCACTAGATAACCTGCTCCATCATCCACTTCACAAATTCGCGCACCTTCGGCACTTCCGCCGCGTGCTCCGGATAAGCCAGGTAATAGGCATCCTGACTCGGCATCGCATGCTGCCAGGGAATCACCAGCTTGCCGTCGGCCAGTTCCTCTTCCACCAGAAACCTAGGCAGCAGCGCCACGCCGCAGCCGACCTGCGCCGCGCGGATGCACATATAAAAGGTGTCAAAACGCGGCCCGTGGTAACTGTGCTCGGTGTGCAAACCCTGGCTGGCGAACCAGTCATGCCAGCCCTGGGGGCGCGAGGCGTTTTGCAGCAGCACCAGCTCGCTCAGTTGGGTGGGGTCGCTGAACGGCGTGGCCGGCAGGCTCTCTGGCGAACATACCGGTACAAGCTCTTCGCTGAACAACCTCAGGCTCTCGGTGCCGGGGCGTGAACCCTGGCCGAAATAAAACGCCAGGTCGGCCTTGCCTTGCAGCAGTTCATCCGGTTCCATGCTCGTTGCACAGGTCCAGATGGATCTGTGGATGACGCAGACGCCAGCCCTTGAGGCGCGGCACCAGCCAGCGTGCGCCGAAGGTGTAGGGCGTGGACACACGCAGTACTTCGGTTTCGCCGCCATAGGAGCGCAGGTAGTGGGTGGACATCTCCACTTGGGTGAGGATCTTGCGCACTTCCACCAGGTACAAGTCGCCCGCCGGGGTCATCTGCAAGCGGCGCCGCACTCGGCGAAACAGCAGGTGTTGCAGCAATTCTTCCAACTGCGCCACCTGTTTGCTCACCGCGCTTTGCGTGAGGTTCAGTTCCTCGGCGGCGCGGGTGAAGCTCAGATGGCGGGTGGCGGCTTCGAAACACTGCAGCGCAGTGATCGAGGGCAAATGTCTTCTGTTCAGCACGGCCTGCCTCTTTTTATTCTTTGCATGAATAAACGGAATGATATCTCGCCTAATCGTCGTTTGTTGGCAAGTCTTGGGCCAGCTACAAATAAGGCCTGGATCGCCGTGCCGGGCGCGGCGCACATTTTTCTGCTTGTGATTGAAGGAGTGACCCATGGTTGCCGCATTGCTTGACCGTCTCGGGGTAAACCCGGCGCTGTACCAGGCGGGCACACAGCCCGTGCATTCGCCGATCGATGGCAGCCGCATCGGCAGCGTGCACTGGGAAGGCGCCGCCGAGGTGGAGCAGCAGGTCAGTCGCGCCGAGCATGCATTCGAGGCCTGGCGCAAAGTACCGGCCCCGCGTCGCGGCGAGCTGGTGCGCCAGTTCGGCGATGTGTTGCGCCAGTACAAGGCCGACCTGGGCGAGCTGGTCTCCTGGGAAGCCGGCAAGATCACCCAGGAAGGCCTTGGCGAAGTGCAGGAAATGATCGACATCTGCGACTTCGCCGTCGGTTTGTCGCGTCAGCTCTACGGCTTGACCATTGCTTCCGAACGCCCGGGCCACCATATGCGTGAAACCTGGCACCCGCTGGGCGTGGTCGGCGTGATCAGCGCGTTCAACTTCCCGGTCGCCGTGTGGGCGTGGAATACCACGCTGGCGCTGGTGTGCGGCAATGCGGTGATCTGGAAGCCGTCGGAAAAGACCCCGCTCACCGCGCTGGCCTGCCAGGCGTTGTTTGAGCGCGTGTTGAAGAACTTCAAGGACGCACCGCCGTACCTCAGCCAAGTGATTATCGGCGGCCGCGACGCCGGCGCCGCGCTGGTGGATGACCCGCGCGTGGCGCTGATCAGCGCCACCGGCAGCACCCGCATGGGCCGCGAAGTGGCGCCCAAAGTCGCCGCGCGCTTTGCCCGCAGCATCCTCGAACTGGGCGGCAACAACGCGATGATCCTCGGCCCAAGCGCCGACCTGGACATGGCCGTGCGCGCCATCCTGTTCAGTGCGGTCGGCACCGCCGGCCAGCGTTGCACCACCCTGCGCCGACTGATCGCCCACGAATCGGTCAAGGCCGAAATCGTCACCCGCCTCAAGGCCGCCTACGCCAAGGTGCGCATCGGCCACCCGCTGGAAGGCAACCTGATCGGCCCGCTGATCGACAAGCACGGCTTCGACAACATGCAGGACGCGCTGGAGCAAGCCCTGAGCGAGGGCGGCAAGGTGTTCGGCGGCAAGCGCCAGCTCGAAGACCAGTTTCCCAACGCTTACTACGTGTCGCCGGCGATTGTGGAAATGCCCGAACAGAGCGACGTGGTGTGCACCGAAACCTTCGCACCGATTCTGTATGTGATCGGCTACACCGACTTCGCCGAAGCCCTGCGCCTGAACAACGCAGTGCCACAAGGCTTGTCGTCGTGCATTTTCACCACTGACGTGCGCGAAGCCGAGCAGTTCATGTCGGCGGTGGGCAGTGACTGCGGCATTGCCAACGTCAACATCGGCCCGAGTGGTGCCGAAATTGGCGGTGCGTTCGGCGGCGAGAAAGAGACCGGCGGCGGGCGTGAATCAGGCTCGGATGCATGGCGCGGGTATATGCGTCGCCAGACCAATACCGTGAACTACTCGCTGGAATTGCCATTGGCCCAAGGCATCACGTTCGACTGAAGCCTCAAGTCGAAGTGAAGGCAATGTGGGAGGGGGCTTGCCCCCGATAGCGGTGGGTCAGCTGTGTATTGGTTGGCTGACACGCCGCCATCGGGAGCAAGCCCCCTCCCACAGGGGATTTCATTTGTACTTCAAGGTTGTTGTTTGTTGGGTCTCATCGGAGTCTGGCAATGGCACTACGTGAAACATGTTTGTGGGAACACCTCACCCCCAGCCGTCCGGATCGCGCCGCGCTCAAGGGCGAGATCAAGGCGGATGTGTGCGTGATCGGCGCCGGTATCACCGGTTTGTCGGCAGCTATTCATTTGCTCGAGCAGGGCAAAAGCGTCGTCGTGCTGGAGGCCCATCGCACCGGGCACGGCGGTTCGGGGCGCAACGTCGGGCTGGTCAACGCTGGCCTGTGGATCCCGCCGGACGAGATCGAAGCCGGTTTCGGCGAAGCCGTGGGCAGTCAGCTTAATCGCATGCTCGGCGCTGCCCCGGCGCTGGTCTTCAGCCTGATCGACAAATACAACATCGACTGCCAATTGCGCCGCGAGGGCACCTTGCACATGGCGCACAACGCTCGCGGCGAGGCGGATTTGCGCAGTCGTGAAGAACAGTGGAAGCGCCGGGGCGCGCCGGTCGAGTTGCTGACCGGGCAAGCGTGCGAGCAAGCCACCGGCACCACCAAAATCGCCGCCGCGTTGCTGGACCGACGCGCCGGCACCTTGAACCCGATGGCCTACACCAGTGGCTTGGCGAATGCGGCCGTCGGATTGGGCGGGCAGTTATTCGATCACTCTCCTGTCACCCAGCTTGAGCGCCAGGGCTCCGACTGGCTGGTGCAGACGGCCCGAGGCGCGGTGCGCGCCGCACAAGTGGTGATCGCCTCCAATGCCTACACCGAAGGCGAATGGACCGAGCTGCGCCGTAACTTCTTCCCCGGTTATTACTATCAGGTCGCGTCGGCGCCGCTCATCGATGAAGCCGCCGCGCGCATCCTGCCTGGCGGCCAGGGCTCATGGGACACGCGCCAGGTGCTGAGCAGCATTCGCCGGGACGCTGAGGGTCGCCTGTTGCTCGGCAGCCTGGGCAACGGCAACCAGAAACCGGCCTGGTTCCTCAAGGCGTGGGCCGATCGAGTGCAGCAGCACTACTTCCCGTACCTCAAATCGGTGCAGTGGGAATACACCTGGACCGGCTGCATCGCTTTTACGCCCGATCACCTGATGCGCTTGTTCGAGCCGGCGCCCGGGCTGGTGGCAGTCACCGGTTATAACGGACGCGGGGTAACCACCGGCAGCGTGGTCGGCAAAGCGTTCGCCGACTACTTGTGTCACCAGAATCCCCAAGCGCTGCCGATCCCCTTTGCCCCGATGCAACCCTTGTCGGGCGCAGGCCTGCGCAGTTGCCTGTATGAAGCTGGCTTTTCTCTGTATCACGCGGGCCAATGCCTGCGGATCGTGATCTGATCCGCGAAATAGCGCGCAGAAGCCGGCATTTTCTTAGCCGGCTATCCATCTGTATTGGTGCAAGTCGTAGCAATCGCGCACTGTAAATGTGCAGTTCCGTTACGCACAGGGTTACAGGTCGCGGAGCTGTCGTTTATCGCTACGGTTGCAGGTTCCCTCGTTCGTGGTTGTACTTTTTTCGCTTGCTGGTTGCACCTGTCGAGGCTAGACGGTTGCACGTACTGGCAAAAGGACTCTAAACGCCTGTAATAACAATGACACCGTGTCTTTTTGAAGAATAAAAACGTAATGGCACGCGGCTTGCTCTGAGCTTTCGCTGAAAGGTTTGAATGCAAGTTGTCGTGCCAAAAATCAAAAATATCGGAGCACCACTCATGTCCCAGACGTTTTACAAGAAAGGTTTTCTGGCCCTCGCCGTTGCAGCGGCGCTGGGTGTTTCTACGTTTGTTCAAGCTGATGTGAAAATTGGTGTGGCAGGCCCTATGACGGGCGCCAACGCCGCTTTCGGTGAGCAGTACATGAAGGGTGCCCAGGCGGCAGCCGATGAGGTCAACAAGGCGGGTGGCATCAACGGCGAGAAGATCGTATTGGTGGCCGGCGATGACGCCTGCGAGCCAAAACAGGCAGTGGCGGTGGCCAACCGTCTGGCCGACCAGGACAAAGTGATCGGCGTGGTCGGGCACTTCTGCTCGTCCAACACCATCCCGGCGTCCGAGGTGTATGACGAAGCAGGCATCATCGCAATCACCCCGGGCTCTACCAACCCACAGGTGACCGAGCGCGGCCTGGGCGCCATGTTCCGCATGTGCGGGCGTGACGACCAGCAAGGCATCGTTGCCGGCGACTACATCGTCGACGTGCTCAAGGGCAAGAAAGTCGCGGTCATCAACGACAAGGACACCTACGGCAAAGGCCTGGCCGACGCCACCGCGGCTCAGTTGACCAAGCGCGGCGTGAAGCCGGTGCTGGAAGAAGGCCTGACCCGTGGCGAGAAAGACTTCAGCGCGCTGGTCACCAAGATCCGTTCCCTGGGCGCCGACGTTGTGTACTTCGGTGGCCTGCACCCTGAAGCCGGCCCGCTGGTTCGCCAGATCCGTGAAGCCGGCCTGAAAGACGTCAAGTTCATGTCCGATGACGGCGTGGTCACCGACGAACTGGTGGCGACCGCCGGTGGTGCGCAGTACGTGGATGGCGTGTACATGACCTTCGGCGCCGATCCGCGCCTGCTGCCGGACAGCAAGGCCGTGGTGGAACAATTCCGCAAAAACGGCACCGAGCCGGAAGGCTACACCCTGTACGCCTACGCCTCGATCCAGGCCCTGGCTGCCGGCTTCAACGGTGCCAAGTCCAACAAGGGCGAGGATGCTGCCAAGTGGTTGAAGGCTCACCCGGTTAAAACCGTCATGGGCGAAAAAGCCTGGGATGCCAAGGGCGACCTGAAAATCTCTGACTACGTGGTTTACCAGTGGGATAAAGACGGTAAATACCACCAGTTGGAAAAGCAGAAGTAAGCCGAACTGAATGCGGCACCTCTGTAGGAGCGAGCTTGCTCGCGAAAAACCCGAGAGCGACGCGGGCATTCAGGATGCCCGCGTCATCGTTGACGTTCTTCGCGAGCAAGCTCGCTCCTACAGGGGATGTTGCCAAGCCTCTGTTTTCCTCCAGAAGCGCCGCACACCCACCAGTGTGCAGGTGCTCACCGCGTGAGATTGCGTTATGGATGGTATTTTCCTGCAGCAACTGGTCAATGGCCTGACCCTCGGGTCGGTCTATGGCCTGATCGCCATCGGCTACACAATGGTCTATGGCATCATTGGCATGATCAACTTCGCCCACGGCGAGGTTTATATGATTTCCGCTTACCTCGCGGCGATCAGTCTGGCACTGCTGGCTTACTTCGGCATCGAATCCTTCCCGCTGCTCATTCTCGGCACCCTGATCTTCACTGTTGTCGTCACCGGCGTGTACGGCTGGGTCATCGAGCGTGTTGCCTACAAACCGCTGCGTAACTCCACCCGACTGGCTCCGCTGATCAGCGCCATCGGCATTTCGCTGATCCTGCAGAACTACGCGCAGATCGCCCAGGGCGCCAAGCAACAAGGCATTCCCACCCTGCTGGCCGGCGCCTGGCGCGTCGATATCGGCACCGGGTTCGTACAACTGACCTACACCAAAGTGTTCATCCTCGTGGCGGCATTCGCCGGCATGGCGTTGCTCACCTACATCATCAAATACACCAAGCTTGGCCGCATGTGCCGGGCCACCCAGCAAGACCGCAAGATGGCCTCGATCCTGGGCATCAACACCGACCGCGTGATCTCCTACGTATTCGTCATCGGTGCCGCCATGGCCGCGCTGGCCGGCGTGCTGATCACCCTCAATTACGGCACCTTCGACTTCTATGCCGGCTTCATCATCGGCATCAAGGCATTTACCGCAGCGGTACTCGGCGGCATCGGCTCCCTGCCTGGGGCGATGCTCGGCGGGATCATCCTGGGTATTTCCGAGTCGCTGTTCTCGGGGTTGATCAACTCCGACTACAAAGACGTGTTCAGTTTCTCCCTGCTGGTGGTGATTCTGATTTTCCGTCCCCAGGGCCTGCTTGGTCGCCCACTCGTGGCGAAGGTGTAAACATGTCTGCTGCCAAATCTATCGATATCAAGAAAAGTGTGGTCGATACGGTCCTCGCCGGGCTGATTTCCCTGATCGTGTTCGGTCCGATCGTCGGCGTGGTACTCGACGGCTACAGCTTCAACCTGGAACCGGCGCGCGTGGCCACGCTGGTCGCCATTGTGATGATCGGGCGCTTTGCCCTCAGCCTGTTCCTGCAAACCCCCAAGGGCGTGAAGATCCTGCAGGGTTTCGAAAGCAGCGGCTCCGGCGTGCACGTGTTGCCGCCGGACTACAAGTCGCGGCTGCGCTGGATCATCCCGGCCCTGATCGTGATCGCCATCGTGTTCCCGATCTTCGCCAACAAGTACCTGCTGACCGTGGTGATCCTCGGGTTGATCTACGTCCTGCTCGGCCTGGGCTTGAACATCGTGGTGGGCCTGGCCGGTCTGCTCGACCTGGGTTACGTGGCGTTCTACGCCATCGGCGCCTACGGCCTGGCGCTGGGTTACCAATACCTTGGCCTGGGGTTCTGGACGGTGCTGCCGCTGGCGGCCATCGCGGCGGCGCTGGCGGGGTGCATACTCGGCTTCCCGGTGCTGCGAATGCACGGTGACTACCTGGCCATCGTGACCCTGGGCTTCGGTGAAATCATCCGCCTGGTGCTCAACAACTGGCTGTCGTTCACCGGTGGCCCGAACGGCATGCCGGTGCCTTCGCCGACCTTCCTGGGGCTCGAGTTCGGCAAGCGTGCCAAGGATGGCGGCATTCCGTTCCACGAGTTCTTCGGCATCGATTACAACCCCAACATCAAGTTCATGTTCATCTACATCGTGCTGTTCCTGGTGGTGCTGGCCGTGCTGTACATCAAGCACCGCCTGACGCGCATGCCGGTCGGCCGCGCCTGGGAAGCCCTGCGCGAAGACGAGATCGCTTGCCGCTCCATGGGCCTGAACCATGTGCTGGTCAAGCTCTCGGCGTTCACCATCGGGGCCTCCACGGCCGGTTTGGCCGGGGTGTTCTTCGCCAGCTACCAGGGCTTCGTCAATCCGTCGTCGTTCACCTTCTTCGAATCGGCATTGATCCTGGCCATCGTGGTATTGGGCGGCATGGGCTCCACGGTCGGTGTGGTGATCGCGGCGTTCGTGCTGACCGTTGCGCCGGAACTGCTGCGCAGCTTCTCCGAGTACCGGGTGCTGCTCTTTGGCGTGTTGATGGTGGTGATGATGATCTGGCGACCGCGCGGTTTGATCCGCATCAGCCGTACCGGTGTGACACCACGTAAAGGAGTGGCGCCATGAGCAAGGAAGTCGTCCTTTCCGTTGAACATCTGATGATGCACTTCGGTGGCATCAAGGCCTTGAGCGACGTGAGCCTCAAGGTCAAGCGCAACTCGATCTTCGCCCTGATCGGCCCCAACGGCGCAGGCAAGACCACCGTGTTCAACTGCCTCACCGGTTTCTACAAAGCCAGTGGCGGCAAGATCGAACTCAACGTGCGTGGCAAGCAGACCAATGTGATCCAGTTGTTGGGCGAGCGCTTCCAGGCCGCCGATTTCGTGTCGCCGAAAAGCTTCCTCAGCCGGGTGTACTACAAGATGTTCGGCGGCACTCACCTGGTGAACCGCGCCGGCCTGGCGCGCACCTTCCAGAACATTCGCCTGTTCAAGGAAATGTCGGTGCTGGAAAACCTGCTGGTGGCCCAGCACATGTGGGTCAACCGCAACATGCTCGCCGGTATCCTCAACACCAAGGGCTACCGCAAGGCTGAAAGCGATGCGCTCGACCATGCGTTCTACTGGCTGGAAGTGGTGGACCTGGTGGACTGCGCCAACCGCCTCGCCGGTGAGCTTTCCTACGGCCAGCAGCGCCGCCTGGAAATCGCCCGCGCGATGTGCACGCGACCGCAGATCATCTGCCTGGATGAACCGGCAGCCGGCCTCAACCCTCAGGAAACCGAAGCCCTCAGCGCGATGATTCGCCTGCTGCGCGACGAACACGACCTCACAGTGGTGCTGATCGAACACGACATGGGCATGGTGATGAGTATTTCCGACCACATCGTGGTGCTGGACCACGGCAACGTGATTGCCGAAGGCGGGCCGGATGCGATCCGCAACGACCCGAAAGTGATTGCCGCCTACCTGGGCGCGGACGAAGAGGAACTCGTATGAGCGGGCCTATCCTCGAAATGAAGGACCTGGACGTGTACTACGGCCCGATCCAGGCCCTGAAGAAAGTCTCGCTGCACATCAACGAAGGCGAGACCGTCAGCCTGATCGGCTCCAACGGCGCGGGCAAATCCACGCTGCTGATGTCGATCTTTGGCCAGCCACGGGCCGAGTCGGGGCAGATCCTCTACAACGGCGTGGACATTACCCACAAGTCGTCCCACTACATCGCCTCCAACGGCATCGCGCAGTCGCCGGAAGGGCGGCGGGTATTCCCCGACATGACCGTCGAGGAAAACCTGCTGATGGGCACCATCCCCATTGGCGACAAGTTCGCCCAGGAAGACATGCAGCGCATGTTCGAGCTGTTTCCGCGGCTCAAGGAGCGGCGTAACCAGCGCGCGATGACCATGTCCGGCGGCGAACAGCAAATGCTCGCCATCGCCCGCGCACTGATGAGCCGGCCCAAGCTGTTGCTGCTCGATGAACCCAGCCTGGGCCTGGCGCCGATTGTGGTGAAGCAGATCTTTTCCACCCTGCGCGAGCTGGCATCCACCGGGATGACCATCTTTTTGGTGGAGCAGAACGCCAACCACGCCCTGCGCCTGTCGGACCGAGCGTACGTGATGGTCAACGGCGAGATTCGCCTGACGGGCACCGGCAAGGAACTGCTGGTAAACGAGGAAGTGCGCAACGCCTACCTCGGCGGCCACTGATCTAAATACCATGCAGCCCCCTGTGGGAGGGGGGCAAGCCCTAATTTTTCGTAGGAGCGAGCTTGCTCGCGAAGAACTCAGGCCCCCCGCGTTTATCCAGAATGAGCGCGTTGCCTGGACGTTTTTCGCGAGCAAGCTCGCTCCTACATTGAGCCACTTTCGCTTAACTGACCGGTATCAGGGCGAGTCCCCCCACCTTGTTTTGTGTAATCCCCAGCGCCCTCGCCAAATTGTGGAAAACAAATCCAGCCCGCCTCCAAAGCGCGACATATAGCCGCCGCAAATCCCTGTTTTGTCACAGTTTTGACTTGTCCCCATCCGCTGTGGAACCGGCTGTGGGTAACGTGGGAGTAGCTGGCTGCAGGCCTTTAAAAACGTGGCTTGCAGAGGTGTGGTTGTTATTTGATCAGGCGTTTTTTCGCGAGCTGCCGAGGGGTTTGTCAACCTGTTTAAAGACACAGGTATGTGACGGTTTCATGTCACGTATGCCTGTGGATAAGTCTGTGACTAAACTCTGGAAAGACTGCCGCAGAGGCCGGAATGACTGGCCTGGAGCCATCGTCCAGATTGTCACCGGAAAAAATCCCTACATACGGCCCCGTTCAGGTCAAGCAAAAAACTTTCTAAAACCACCTGCAAGCCTTGTATAACGCGGCTCGTGGCGTTTTGCACTTGCCCCCAAAGACTGTGGGCGCAGTTGTGGATAACCTGCGCGTACATGGCTGCAGGCCACGATTTTCATGGCTCTGCCAGATATGGTTAAAAAGTGATCAGGCAAACGTGAAGGTGCGTGCATAGCGGTTGCCGCGAAGCCGGCGTAAGGGCATTCTGCTGGCAACTTTTTTCCGTTGCCCGCAAGGAGAACACCATGTCCGACACGCTGTTTATTACCGGCGCCACTTCAGGTTTCGGTGAAGCCTGCGCCCGCCGTTTTGCCGACGCCGGCTGGAAGCTGGTGCTCACCGGCCGGCGTGCCGAGCGCTTGAATGCGTTGGTCGAAGAGCTTTCCAAGCAGACCGAAGTGCACGGCCTGGTGGTGGATGTACGTGATCGCAAAGGCATGGAAGAGGCCATCGCCAACCTGCCGCCATCGTTCGCGACGTTGCGCGGGCTGATCAACAACGCCGGCCTCGCCGTGGGCACCGACCCTGCGCCCAAGTGCGACCTCGACGATTGGGAAACCATGGTCGACACCAACATCAAGGGGCTGCTGACGACCACTAACCTGCTGTTGCCACGCCTGATCGCCCATGGCCGTGGCGCGGGGATCATCAACCTGGGATCCATCGCTGGTAACTACCCTTATCCGGGCAGCCATGTGTACGGCGGCTCCAAGGCGTTCGTGAAACAGTTCTCGCTGAACCTGCGCTGTGACCTGCAAGGCACTGGCGTGCGGGTGACCAACATCGAGCCGGGCTTGTGCGAGAGCGAGTTTTCCCTGGTGCGTTTCGGCGGTGACCAGGCGCGCTATGACGCGACCTACGCAGGCGCCGAGCCGATCCAGCCGCAGGATATTGCCGACACGATCTTCTGGGTCATGAATACGCCGGCGCACGTGAACATCAACCGCTTGGAGCTGATGCCGGTGAGCCAGACCTGGGCTGGGTTTGCGATTGAGCGTGGGGCCAAGTAGGGCTTTACACCGAGTCGTCTGCATCGGGGGCAAGCCTCCTCCCACACTTGACTGTGTGAACCCGATCCAATGTGGGAGGGGGCTTGCCCCCGATGGCGTCAAATCTGCCAAAAACAGGGCATAAGGTACACTCCACCCCTGAAAACCCTCCGCACTGTGCGGTTTAAAGGTTTTGACGGGAGGAAATGTGAGTAACCGAGGTGAGCAGGCACTGCTCAAACAATCGACCATCCTGATGTTCGCAGTCGCGATCGCCGGGATTGTCACGGGTGTGATATCCGGCGCCCAATCCATTCTGTTCGACGGCTTTTTCTCGCTGATCGCCACCGCCATCAAGGTGCTGATGCTGATCACGGCCAAGCTGATCGCCAAGAAAAGCAACGAGCGTTTCCAGTTCGGCTACTGGCACCTGGAGCCCATGGTGCTGCTGATCGAAGGCAGTTTTCTGCTGCTGATCGCCATCTACGCGTTCCTCAATGGCGTGTTCGGCATCATCAATGGCGGACGCGAGATCGAGCTGGGCCTGGTGATCATTTACGCGGCGGTGTTTACCGTGGTGGAGTTCGCCTACTTCTTCTATGTGCGCTACCGCAACCGCAGCTTGAAATCCTCACTGATCCAGTTCGACAACATCAGCTGGCTGGTGGACGCAATGCTGTCGGTGGGCTTGTTGATCAGCTTTCTGGCGGCATTGTTGCTCAAGTCCCAAGGCTATGGCGAGTGGGCGGTGTACGTCGACCCGCTGATCCTGATTTTGCTGGCCCTGAGCATGCTGGCGCCGGCGTTCAAGATCCTGCGCCCGGCGTTGCGTGAGGTGCTGGGGATTGCCCCGGACCACCTGGATGACACCGTGCGTGAAGTAATGGATGCGGCCAAGGCCAGGCATGGCTTCGACGATTACGTGTCCTACGTGCAAAAGCACGGGCGCGCGCGGTTCATCGAAATTCATGTGGTGTTGCCGGTGGATTATCCGGTGGCTAACGTCGCCACCCTGGACCGGCTGCGCGAGGAGATATCCACAGGGCTTGGCACGCCGGATGCGGCGCGCTGGTTGACGATCAGTTTTACCGGGGATCGCAAGTGGATTGCGTGAGACCGAGGTGAGGCTATCGGGGGCAAGCCCCCTCCCACACTTGACGATGTGAACCCGATCCAATGTGGGAGGGGGCTTGCCCCCGATGAGGCCCTGAAACTCAACCCAGATGCCGGATCAGCCCCTGATAGCAAGTAGCCAAATGATAAGGCGTGGTAGAAGGCATGTCCCACCGGCTCACCACGCCCTGAGTATCCAGGCATTCGTGCCAGCCCTTGTCATGCAGGAAGTTGTTTTGCAGCGCCAGCAACTGGCGCTGCAACACCGCTTCGCTGCCGGGACGCAAGGTCAACGCCCGCAGGTATTCCGCCTGGGCCCAGATACGTTGCGTGCCGTCGCGCACGCTGCCGTCCAGGGCCAGCATGCCGCTGACCGCACCGCTGAACTTATCCACACCGTATTGCTCGGCGTACTCGAACGCCTGCGTCAGTGAGGCATGCAGCGCCGAACCGCGCAGCACCTCCGACGATTCGAGCAAAAAGAACCATTCGAACTGGTGCCCTGGCTCGAACCAGTTATCCACAGCGCCCAAGGGTTTTTCCATCATCACGCCGTGCTGGCGGTCGATAAAGCGCTTTTGCAGGGCGCCGGCCAGGTCCAGCAAGGCGCCGCGGGTGACGGCATCCTCACGCACTGCCAGCGTGGCGAGAAAGCTTTCGGCGAGGTGCATCAGCGGGTTCTGCAAGGGGCCGGAAGCAAGGCTCGACCAGTTGCGCTCCAGCACCGCTTCATACAGGCCGTCGCCCGTGGCAAAGCGTTCGGCGACCACCGCAAGCGCGGCATTGAGCACCGACTCCACCAGCGGTTCGTGCACTTTGGCCCAGTAATGGGCGCAGGCGAAAATGATGAAGGCGTGGGTGTAGAGGTCTTTGCGTTTATCCAGCGGTTGCCCGGCCGGGTCGATGCTGTAGAACCAGCCGCCGTGTTCGGCGTCATGGAAGTGCCGCTGCAGGGAACGAAACAGCGCGGCGGCGCGTTCATCGGCAAAGGCCGCACCGGGTTCGCCGATCAGGCTGGCGAACAGGTACAACTGCCGGGCGCAGGCCATGGCGCGGTAGCGTTGCGGGGGCAGCGGGTGATGGTCGGCATCCAGTGCTTCGTACGGCAACGCCAGGTCGGCATTCCAGCCCGGACCTTGCCAGAGCGGCACGATCAGGTCGTGGAAGTGCGTGAGCACGGAATTCAAGAGAGGTTGGGGCATCGGCTGGCGTCGTCACGGCAGGGGTGTGGCGCGCATGGTATCAGGCTTGGGAACTGTGTTGTCTGTGGTACCGCTATCGGGGGCAAGCCCCCTCCCACATTTGAATGTATTCACACATCAAAGTGTGGGAGAGGGCTTGCCCCCGATGAGGCCCTCAGCAGCGCTGAAGATCAGCCTGCCAGCAACCAGACCCCAGTTGCCGCAGAAGCAGCCCCTGCCACTCGCACCAACGGCGCCGCTGCCGCCGGCAGCAAGCGCACCACGGCATAACCCGCCGCGTGCAGCGCTGCGGTCGCGCCGACAAATCCGGCCGCATACGCCCAGGGGCTGGACATGTCCGGCAGCTCCAGGCCATGGGCCACGCCGTGAAACAGCGCAAACAACGCCGTCGCACCCACCGCCACAAACAACGGTGGCCGCACCGCCAGCGCCACCGCGAGACCCAGGGCCAGCACCGATGCGGCAATCCCGCTTTCCAGCGCCGGCAGGCGCAGGCCTTCGAAACCCAGCAGGCCGCCGATCAACATGGTGCCGACAAACGCGCAAGGCAGCGCCCAACGTGCAGGGCCTTTTTGCTGCGCCGCCCACAGCCCGACCGCGACCATGGCCAGCAGGTGGTCGAGACCGCCCAGCGGGTGGCTGATGCCGGCAACCAGGCCATTGTCACCGTGGCCCGGGTGAGCAAAGGCCAGGGCGGGGGCCAGCAGCAAAGCAGCGGCGGTGAACAGTTTCTTGAGTTTCATAAACAGGCTCCGTAGGAAAATCAGGCAGCAGTCAACAGACCTTGACGTTCGATAAAGGCGACGATTTCATCCAGGCCGACGCCGGTTTTCTGGTTGCTGAACACAAAGGGTTTGCCATTGCGCATGCGTTGGGTGTCGCTGTTCATCAACTCCAGCGAGGCACCCACCAGCGGCGCGAGGTCGATTTTGTTGATCACCAGCAGGTCGGATTTGCAAATACCGGGCCCACCCTTGCGCGGCAGCTTGTCGCCGGCCGACACATCGATCACGTAGATAGTCAGGTCTGACAGTTCGGGGCTGAACGTCGCCGACAGGTTGTCGCCGCCGGACTCCACCAGAATCAGGTCCAGGCCGGGAAAGCGGCGGTTGAGCTGGTCTACCGCTTCCAGGTTGATCGAAGCATCTTCGCGGATCGCCGTGTGCGGGCAGCCGCCGGTTTCCACACCGATGATGCGTTCTGGCGCGAGGGCCTGGTTGCGCACCAGGAAGTCGGCGTCTTCGCGGGTGTAGATGTCGTTGGTAACCACCGCCAGGTTGTAGCGCTCACGCAGCGCCAGGCACAGGGCGAGTGTCAGGGCGGTCTTGCCGGAGCCTACCGGGCCGCCGATGCCGACGCGCAGGGGTTGTGTGTTCATATCGGGTTCTCCAAAAAAGCCTCAGGAACGGAACAGGCGGCTGTACTGGCGCTCGTGGGCCATGCACGCCAAAGACAGGCCGAAGGCGGCGCTGCCCAGATGATCGGGTTCGATGTGACCGGCCGCCTGCTGGGCCTGCTGCAACAACGGCAGCAGCTCGCTGGTCAGGCGCTGTGCGGCCTGTTGGCCCAGAGGCAGGGTCTTCATCAGCACGGCCAATTGATTTTCCAGCCAGCTCCATAGCCAGGCGGCGAGGGCGTCGTCGGGGCTGATTGCCCAGGCCCGCGCGGCCAGCGCCCAGCCAAGCGCCAGATGGGGTTCGGGGTGCTGGTCAAGGAAGCCACGGGCGGCGGTGTCCAGCTCCGGCAAGCCAGCGAGCAGTTGTTGCAGGGAGTAGCCCATTTGCCGGCTTTCCTGATACAGCTCGCGGGTTTCGCGGCTGGCACGGTGTTCTTCACACAACTGCGCCAGGCGTGGCCATGCCTGGTCAGCGGCGGCGCGGCAGTGGGCCAGCAGCAACGGCGCTTCGAACCGAGCGAGGTTGAGCAGCAATTGATCGCTGATCCAGCGCCGCGCGCTGGCGGCATCGTTGACGCGGCCGTTCTCCACGGCCATTTCCAGACCCTGTGAATAGCTGTAGCCGCCAATCGGCAACTGCGGACTGGCCAGGCGCAACAGCGCCCAGGCTGGGTTCATGGACGCACGCCGAACTGATGCAGCTTGGGTGCGTAGTTGAAATCTTCATCGCCATGCCGCGAGTGGTGATGACCGCCGCCGTAGGCGCCGTGTTCGGGCTGGAAGGGCGCCTCGATGGTTTGCGCATCGGCGCCCAGCTGTTCGAGCATCGCCTTGAGCACATAGTCATCGAGCAGGCGCAGCCAGCCATCGCCGACCTGCAGGGCCACATGGCGATTGCCCAGGTGATAGGCGGCGCGGGTCAGTTCGAACGCGTTGCGGCAGGTGACGTGTAGCAGTTGTTCAGGGCGTGCGCAGACGCGTACGACACGTCCGTCTTCGGCCTGTAGGAATTCGCCATCATGCAGCGGCGGTTGCCCGCGCTCCAAAAACAAGCCGACGTCTTCTCCGTCAGCACTGAAACAGCGCAAGCGGCTTTTGCTGCGGGCTTCGAAGTTGAGCAGCAGTTCGGCGGCCCAGAGGGCCTGCGGGGCGATTCGGCGGTGGATCACCAGCATCGGAAGGTTTCCAGCTATGAACGATAAGGGAGCTAGAGCAAGGGCCTTGCCAACCGCGCAGGCGTGTAGGAAATCCGTGTAGGCAATTGCGGTATTGCCACCGAATAGGGCGTCAGCTCATTCACAAAATGTTTCAAATTGGTGCGTGCTGAAAGGTATAGCACCGGAGGAGGGCGTTTTGCGCGCAAAGCGGCGGGTGTCTGCATGAAACTTTTTTCATCTTCTTCGTTGCGGCAGCTTTGGGAATTTTCCTACATGGCGTGAGGATTTGGAGTTCAAGGCCTTACTTCGCGGTTGCTTAACATTCGCGCCGAATTTAACTCACCGCGATGTTTATCATGTTCAAGTCATTTATCTGCCTGGTTGTCGTCAGCCTGTCCTGTTTTATCAATTCTGCCGCTGCCAGTTTCCAGCATCGGGCACCCTTCGACGCTTCATTGCAATCCTCGCCGGTTGAGAATGTGATCGACCGGGCCCACCAACTGTTGGGCACGCCTTACAAGTGGGGCGGTACGTCGGCAAAGCAGGGTTTCGATTGCAGCAGCCTGCTGGTTTATCTGTTCAAGACCCAAGCCAATATCCAGTTGCCGCGCACGACCCAAGCGATGCATCGCTCCACCGCCGCCACCATCGGGCGCAACGCGCTCAAGCCGGGGGATGCGGTGTTCTTCAAAGGCAATGGGCGTGGGCAGGTCAGCCATGTCGGCCTTTATATAGGCGAAGGCAAATTCATCCATTCACCGCGTGCCGGCAAGAACGTGCGTATCGATTCGTTGAGCAATCGTTACTGGGACAAGAACTACACCACCGCCAAGCGCTTTCATAAGGCCGGTTGATCCGGTTACTCGGTGCTGCCCAGGCCTTGCCAATGTTTGAGGCCGATAAAGATAAAGCGCAATTGCTGGGTGATCTTCGCCTGAGGCGTGAGGTGGGCAGGCAGGGCGTGAGCCGGTGGGTCGATGATATCGGGCAGGGTGGCGAACACACTTTTGACGATGAGGTCGGCCATCACGTGCAACCCCTCGGCATCCAGGTGCTGCAGCTTGGGCATGCGCGTGAGGTCGGCCGCAAGGTCCGTGGTGATGTCTTCGCGCAGGGCTCCGATGGCTTGGCGCACGGCCAGGCAACCGCCATATTGTTCGCGGGCCAGGAACAGAAATTGGGAA
Source organism: Pseudomonas sp. W4I3 (assembly GCF_030816195.1). Classification (GTDB taxonomy): domain Bacteria; phylum Pseudomonadota; class Gammaproteobacteria; order Pseudomonadales; family Pseudomonadaceae; genus Aquipseudomonas. The sequence continues at coordinate 1,310,124 of NZ_JAUSXS010000001.1, forward strand.
CGGTTCGCCGAGACCACGTCGAGAAAGATCCGCACGGACGCATCGATGATCCCGCCCATGACGAATTCGTTGTGGCGCACCAGGCGAATCGTGGCGCGGAAGGTCTGGCCGACTTCACTGACCAGTACCAGCCCGAGCTGGTCCATGTCGGCGAAATGGCGATAGAAGCCGGTGGGCACGATGCCCGCTGTCTTGGCTACTTCACGCAGGCTCAGGCTGCCAAACCCACGGCCGCACTCCATCAAATGACGAGCAGCGTCCATCAAGGCGAGGCGAGTCTGTTGCTTTTGTTCGGCACGGGGCAGCATGAGCGGATGGGCTTTGTCGGCAAGTACAGCGACGCACTCTAGCAAAACCGCTTCGCTGGCGTCGAACCTGGCAGGGGGCAGACGTGACGCGGTCTATAGAAAAGCGAAAGCCCGATCGACTGATCGGGCTTTTTTATGGGCCACCATGGGCTCAGCTCTGTGCTTGATGCAGTTCTTCCAGACGGTCGGCACCGCCTTCGGCAATACCCTGGGTGTAGGCGCGATCATTGGCTTGCTCGGCGCCGCCTTCGACCAGACCTTTTTCTTGCAGGCGGTCGTTACCACCTTCGGTCAGGCCTTCGGTGTAGGCGCGTTTGTTGGCCTGTTCCGAACCGTTTTCAGCGACAGCGCCTTTGGCGTAGTCACGGTTTTCGTCTTCTTGCGAACCGCTGCGCGCCACGGTCTGGGCGGACTGGACGGCTTGGGCCTTGTTCTGTGGAGTGGCCTGTTCGGCGGCTGGCAGGGCAAAGGCACTGGAAGCCAGGATGGATAACAGGACGGTAGCGAGTACTTGGCGTTTCATGATGGTTGCTCCTTGGGAGGGCGATAAAGTGGGTACAGGGCTAATGCTACTCTTGATAAGTCGATATAAAAGTTCATAAACACAATGGTAATAATCAACAGAATTGATTGTTCTCACCGGAGGCTCTAGAACGCGCCTCTCAAGCACGCGGTTTTGCACCGGTGTGGGTATTTTCGACACGAACCTGGGTAACAATGGTGCGCTGGGAAGGAGAAAATCTGTCTGCTTGATCAGGAAAGTCGCTTTTTTCGGCTAAATCCGGCGTTGCGTTAAACGCTCGGGCACTTTGCCAGTCCTAGTCCTATAAGCTGTGTCAAAGGCTGTTGCCCAGCCAGTCGTATTCAGGAGTTTTGTGCAATGACGCGCACTCGCAAAATCGTCGCCTGGAGCTGCGCCAGCTTCGTTCTGTTAATTGCCATCGTGGTACTGGTTCTGGTGTTCTTCGACTGGAACCGCATCAAGCCGCCCCTCAATGCCAAGGTCTCCGAAGAGCTGCACCGCCCGTTCGCCATCAATGGCAACCTGGCGGTGGTGTGGCAGCGTGAGCCCGACGAAGGCGGCTGGCGGGCCTGGGTGCCATGGCCGCATGTGATCGCCGAAGACCTGAGCCTGGGTAACCCCGACTGGTCCAAGCAACCGCAGATGGTCACGCTCAAGAAAGTCGAACTGCGTATTTCGCCCTTGGCGTTGCTGGCGCAGCGCGTGGTCATCCCGCGTATCGACCTCACCGAACCGAGCGCCGACCTGCAGCGCCTGGCCGACGGCCGGGCCAACTGGACCTTCACATTCGACCCCAAGGATCCCGACGCCGAGCCGTCCAGCTGGTTGGTGGATATCGGCGCCATCGGCTTCGACAAAGGCCACGTCACCCTTGACGACCAGACCCTCAAGACCCGCCTCGATGTGATCATCGACCCACTGGGCAAACCGATTCCCTTCGGTGAAATCGTCGGTGACGCCGATGCCAAAAAGGCCCTGGAGAAAGGCTCCGCGCCGCAAGACTATGCGTTCGGCCTCAAGGTCAAAGGCCAGTACCACGGTCAGGCGCTCGCCGGCACCGGCAAGATCGGCGGCCTGCTCGCCTTGCAGGATGCGGCCAAGCCGTTCCCGCTGCAGGCTCAGGTCAAGATCGCCGACACCAGCATCGCCCTGGCCGGCACCCTTACCGACCCGCTTAACCTCGGCGCTCTGGACCTGCGCCTTAAGCTCGCCGGTGCAAGCCTGGGCAATCTCTACCCGCTGACCGGCGTCACGCTGCCGGATTCGCCGGCGTATTCAACCGACGGCCATTTGATCGCCAAGCTGCATGAAGCCAGTGGCGCGTCTTTTCGCTACGACAACTTCAACGGCAAGATCGGCAACAGCGACATCCACGGCAACCTGGCCTATGTTGCCAGCCAGCCGCGGCCCAAGCTCAGCGGCGCGCTGGTGTCCAACCAACTGTTGATGGATGACCTGGCGCCCCTGATCGGCGCCGACTCCAACGCCAAACAGAAAGCCCGAGGCGGTGAAAGCAAGCAACCGGCCACCAAGGTGTTACCGGTTGAAGAGTTTCGCACCGAGCGCTGGCGCGATATGGATGCCGACGTGGAATTCACCGGCAAACGCATCGTGCACAGCGCCGAGCTGCCCTTCACCGACCTCTATACCCACCTGGTGCTCAACGACGGCGAGCTGAGCCTTGAGCCTCTGCGCTTCGGCGTGGCCGGCGGTAAGCTCGATGCGCAAATCCGCTTGAATGGCCGCACCACACCGATGGAAGGTCGGGCGAAACTCACGGCGCGCAACTTCAAGCTCAAACAGCTGTTCCCGACCTTCGAGCCGATGAAAACCAGCTTTGGTGAGCTCAACGGCGACGCCGATATTTCCGGGCGCGGCAACTCCGTGGCGGCGCTGCTGGGCACCTCCAACGGTGACCTGAAGATGCTGATCAACGACGGCGCCATCAGCCGTGGCCTGATGGAAATCGCTGGCCTCAACGTGGGCAACTACGTGGTGGGGCGTCTGTTTGGCGACAAGGAAGTGAAGATCAACTGCGCGGCGGCGGACTTCGGTATCAAGACGGGTCTGGCGACCACGCGCTTGTTCGTGTTCGATACCGAGAACGCGATCATCTACGTCGATGGCACGGCGAATATGGCGACCGAGCAGTTGGACCTGACCATTACGCCGGAGTCCAAGGGCTTCCGTCTGTTCTCCCTGCGTTCACCGTTGTATGTGAACGGTCCGTTCATCAAGCCCAACGCCGGGGTCAAAGCCATTCCCCTGGCGCTGCGCGGGGCGGGCATGGTCGCACTGGGTGTGATCGCCGGCCCGGCTGCTGGGTTGCTCGCACTGGTCGCGCCAAGTGGCGGCGAGCCCAATGAGTGCGCACCGTTGCTGCAACAGATGAAAGAAGGCAAGGCGCCGAAGACCGTCAAAGGCTAACTGGCAATACGCAAAACCAAATGTGGGAGGGGGCTTGCCCCCGATAGCGGTGTATCAGCCAAACACTCTTTGACTGAGATACCGCTATCGGGAGCAAGCCCCCTCCCACATGGGTATTGCGGTGTTGCGGGTTACAGGTCCTGCAGGATATCCGCCATGTCGTCGGCGTGTTCTTCTTCCTGGGCCAGGATGTCTTCGAAGATGCGACGGGTAGTCGGATCTTTGTCGCCGATGTACTGGATGATCTCGCGATAGCTGTCCACCGCGATCCGCTCGGCCACCAGGTCTTCGTAGACCATTTCCTTGAGCGAGTTGCCCGCCACGTATTGGGCGTGGGAGTTCTTCGACAACAGGTCGGGGTTGAACTCCGGCTCGCCGCCCAGCTGCACGATGCGCTCGGCGAGTTTATCGGCGTGTTCGGCTTCCTGGGTGGCGTGCTCCAGGAACTCATCGGCGGCGACGCTGGCTTTCAGGCCGCTGGCCATGAAGTAGTGACGCTTGTAGCGCAACACACAGACCAGTTCGGTGGCCAATGCTTCGTTGAGCAGGCGAATGATTTCTTCGCGGTCGGCGTCATAGCCTTCGGTCACGGCACCGTTTTCGACGTTCTGGCGGGCGCGGATGCGCAGGGTCGCAACGTCAGTCAAGTGTGCTTCAGTCATCTCAATCTCCTGGGGCTAATCCGGTTATACGTCACACTCTGCCGGCGTGATCGCTTAAGGTTGTGAGTCCCGCAGGAGGCGAAAAGTTTTATCGGATTTAACAGGATGTGTCAGCAGAGCGCCTGACCGGTGTCGTCCAGCGTTCCGACAGGATCACCCCGCCCAGGGTCAGCAACCCACCCACCACGTGATACAGCGCCAGCTCTTCCTTGAGCACCACCGCTGCAATCAGCGCTGTAATCAACGGCAGTAAGTTGAAAAACAGCGTAGTGCGGCTTGGGCCCAGGGCTTTCACCGAATGCATCCACGCCAGCGGCGCCAGCATCGACGCCAGCAGGCACGCATACAACACCAGCGGAATGTTCGCCCAGCCCAGGCCGGCCTTGGCGGAGAACAGGAACAGCGGCAACAGCACCACCACCGCCACCAGCACCTGCAGGTACAGCAGCACCAACGGCGGCAGGCGCAGCTGCCATTTTTTCAACAAAGTGCTGTAGACCGCGTAGGCCAGGGTGGCGACCAGCATCATGCCGTCACCCAGATTGACCCCATGTTGCAGCAACGTACCCAGGCTGCCGGATGACACCACCACCACCACGCCGGCAAACGACAGCACCGCGCCCGTCAGCGCGCCAAAGGTCAGGCGCTGGCCCAGGCTGATGATGGCGGCGGTCAGTGCCATCAACGGCATCAGCGAGAGAATGATGCCCATGTTGGTGGCGCTGGTCAGCGTGGCCGCGTAATAGGCCAGGCTCTGGTACACGGCCATGCCCAGCACGCCGAGGATGAAGATCTTGCCCAGGTTGGGGCGGATCAGCGGCCAGTTGGCGATCACCGGCTTGAGCATGAACGGGGTAAACAGCAGCGCCGCGAACAGCCAGCGATAAAAGCCGATTTCAGCGGGGAAGATCGAACCCACCGCCAGCTTATTGACCACGGTGTTGCCGGCCCAGATAAAAATGGCCAGCAGGGGATACGCGTATTGCATCGAAAACAGTCCAGTGTGTTGATGAGGCGGGATTATCCCTTGTCTGGATCGAAGCCTATACTGCGATCCAGACAACCCGCCGCTGAATCCAGACAATATGTCCAGACACACCGTACGCCTGCCCGATTTTGCCAGCCTGCAAAGCCCCGTGTACTTCCGTTACTCCGACTTCGCCCCGGACACCGAATGCACACCGCACCAGCACGCCTGGGGTTCGCTGGACTATTCAGCCAGTGGGGTGATGCGCATGGAAGTGGCCGGCAGCCGTTTCATGTCGCCGCCGCAGTACGCGGTGTGGGTGCCGCCGCATACCGAGCACAGTTCCTACAATGCCGAGGCGATCGTCTACCACTCGGTGGGCCTGGCGCCGCAGCTTTGCGAGCAACTGCCTCGGCAGCCTTGCACCCTGGCGATCAGTGACATCCTCAAGGCCATCCTCAAGGATTTTGCCCTGCGTGACGTCAATCAGCCGCAGACCGACGCCGATATCCGCCTGGCCCAGGTGCTGGTGGACCAACTCAAGCAGGCGCCGATCCACGATGGCTTCCTGCCTTACGCGCGCCATCCCGGCCTGCTCGGTGTATTGGAAGGCATGCAGGCCGAACCTGGCGACAATCGCCCGCTGGCGCAATGGGCCGAACAGGTGCATGTCAGCGAGCGCACCCTGGCGCGTCAGTTCGTGCGTGAGCTGGGCATGAGCTTTGGTGAGTGGCGCCAGCGCCTGCGCTACCTGGCGGCCATCGAAGCCCTCGACAGCGAGCGCAGCGTGCAACATGTGGCGTTTGACCTGGGCTACAGCAGCGCCTCTGCGTTTATCGCGATGTTCCAGCGCCACGCTGGCTGCACGCCGGAGCACTACCGCCGTGCGAATATTCGTGGCCGGTGAAGTTGTAACTGGTTTTGACTACACTGCCCTGTAGGCCGTGCCCCTCGGCGCGGTAACAGGGAGAAAACTCCATGAAGATGCTGCGTATTCCGTTGTTGATGATGGGCCTGCTGCTGTGTTCCCAGGGTTTTGCCGCCACCGCCCAGCAAAACAAGATGACCACCTGCAATGCCGAAGCCTCCACCAAGACTCTCAAGGGCGACGACCGCAAGGCTTTCATGAAGACGTGCCTGTCGGCCCCAGCGGCCAATGACGCCAAAACCCTGACCCCGCAGCAGCAGAAAATGAAAGATTGCAATGCGTCGGCAAAAACCAAGGCGTTGGCTGGCGATGCGCGTAAAACCTTCATGAGCACCTGCCTGAAGAATTGATAGCCCCAGGCCATAGAGGCTGAGACACTCGCACACAGCCCCCTGTAGGAGCGAGCTTGCTCGCGAAGAACTCAATTACCCCGCGTTTATTCAGAATAAACGCGTTATCGTTGGCGACCTTCGCGAGCATGCTCGCTCCTACACATCCTTTAATACCGTTCGTTTTGAGGCTGTATGCCAACGTTTTCTCAGCGTCATGTGTTGTTGCTGGCCAGCTACATCATTATTTTCGGCGGATTGCTGCTGGTACTGCCGCTGAAGTTGCTGCCCAGCCTGCTGGCCGGCCTGTTGGTCTATGAACTGGTCAACATGCTCACCCCCCAACTGCAACGGCTGATCGAAGGGCGGCGTGCGCGCTGGCTGGCGGTGGCCCTGCTTGGCACCCTGATCGTCAGCGTGCTCACGCTGATCTTTGCTGGCGCCATCAGCTTCCTGCTTCACGAAGCGGAAAATCCCGGCGCCTCGCTGGATAAATTCATGCACGTAGTCGACCGCGCACGCGGCCAGTTACCGCCGTCCATCGATGCCTACCTGCCCGCCAGCGCCGCCGAATTTCGCGTGGCCATCGGCGACTGGCTGAGCAAGCACCTGAGCGAGCTGCAACTGGTCGGCAAAGACGCCGCGCATATGTTCGTCACCCTGCTGATCGGCATGGTGCTCGGCGCAATCATCGCCCTGCAGCGCGTGCCCGACCTGACCAAGCGCAAACCCCTGGCCGCGGCGTTGTTCGACCGCCTGCACCTGCTGGTCCAGGCGTTTCGCAATATCGTCTTCGCCCAGATAAAAATCGCCGCGCTCAACACCGCCTTCACCGCCGTGTTCCTCGCCGTGGTGCTGCCGCTGTGCGGCATTCACCTGCCGTTGACCAAAACCCTGATCGTGCTGACCTTCCTGCTCGGCCTGCTGCCGGTGATCGGCAACCTGATGTCCAACACCCTGATCACGATTGTCGCGTTGTCGCTGTCGATCTGGGTCGCGGTGGCGGCGCTGGGGTATCTGATCGTGATCCACAAGGTCGAGTACTTCCTCAACGCGCGCATCGTGGGTGGGCAGATCAGTGCCAAGTCATGGGAATTGCTGCTGGCGATGCTGGTATTCGAGGCCGCGTTCGGCTTGCCGGGGGTAGTGGCGGGGCCGATTTACTATGCGTATTTGAAGAGTGAGCTGAAGCTGGGCGGGATGGTTTAGGTTTTGTGTTGCCTGGGCTGACGCCATCGGGAGCAAGCCCCCTCCCACATTTTTGAATGTATTCACAAATCAAAATGTGGGAGGGGGCTTGCTCCCGATGGGGGCGCCGCAGATTCAAGTTACAACTCAGTTGCCGTAACGTTTGCTCGCCTCGATCGCCAACCCGCTGCCGATACTGCCGAAGATATTGCCTTCCACATGCCGCGCGTTCGGCAGCATCGCCGAGATGCTGTGGCGCAGCGCGGGGATGCCGCTGGAGCCGCCGGTGAAGAACACCGTGTCCACCTGGGCCACGCCCACCGATGCGTCATTGAGCAACTGGGTAACGCTGCCGCGTATGCGTTCCAGCAGCCCGTCGATGGCTGACTCGAACAGCGTGCGGCTCAATTCCACGCTCAATCCAGACTCAACCCGGTCCAGCAACACCAGGCGGCTGTCTTCGTGGGTCAGCTGGATCTTGGTTTCTTCGACTTCCATCGCCAGCCAGTGCCCGGCACGCTGTTCGATCAGTTTGAACAGGCGGTCGATGCCGCCGGTGTCTTCGATGTCATAGCGCATGCTGCCCAGGGCCAGCTGGGATTTTTGCGAGTACACCGAGTTGATGGTGTGCCAGGTAGCCAGGTTCATGTGGTGACTGGTGGGCATGTAGGCGCCGCTTTTCATGCGACTGCCGTAGCCGAACAGCGGCATCATGCCTTGCAGGCTGAGCTGTTTGTCGAAGTCGGTACCGCCGATGTGCACGCCGCCGGTTGCGAGGATGTCGCTCTGGCGGTTGTCGTTATGACGGCGATCCGGCGACAGGCGTACCAGGGAGAAGTCGGACGTACCGCCGCCGATGTCGACGATCAGCACCAGCTCTTCCTTCTCGATGGTCGACTCGTAGTCGAACGCGGCGGCAATCGGTTCGTACTGGAACGAGATGTCCTTGAAGCCGATCTTGCGGGCCACATCGACCAGGGTGTTTTCCGCTTCCTGGTCGGCCATCGGGTCGTCATCGACAAAAAACACCGGGCGCCCCAGCACCACTTCTTCGAACTCGCGGCCAGCGGTGGCTTCGGCACGGCTCTTGAGCTGGCCGATGAACAGCGCCAGCAGGTCGGTGAACGGCATTGCGGTGCCCAGCACGCTGGTGTCGTGCTTGATCAGCTTGGAGCCCAACAGGCTCTTGAGCGAGCGCATCAAGCGGCCTTCGTAGTTTTCCAGGTATTCGTGCAACGCCAGGCGACCGTACACCGGGCGGCGTTCCTCGAAGTTGAAGAAAACCACCGACGGCAGGGTGATCTTGTCGTCCTCCAGCGCGATAAGCGTCTCCTCGCCGGGGCGGATCCAGCCGACTGTGGAGTTGGACGTGCCGAAGTCGATGCCGCAGGCACGGGCTGGGGATGGGTTTTTCATGTCTATCGGGTTCCGGTCGAAAAACGGCCGCGCAGTGTATGCCAGTCGACGCCGGATGCGTAGGCCGACCATCTGTTAAATCGTGCTTGAAAGCGCGGGATTTGCCCCCACATCTTGTGCATACGGCAAGTGCCGATAACACTTTGACGCACCCCAGGGCGCAAGACTCAACACGTGCAAAGCAGCGCACTTTGTGTCCGGGCTGTGCGATCTCGATTAAGGATGGTGAACCACCGATGGATTTCAAAGACTACTACAAGATTCTGGGTGTCGAGCCGAGCGCCGACGACAAGGAAATCAAAGCCGCCTATCGCAAGCTCGCGCGTAAATATCACCCGGACGTGAGTAAGGAAAAAGACGCCGAAGCCAAGTTCAAGGACGCGTCCGAAGCCTATGAAGCGCTCAAGAGTGCCGACAAGCGCGCCGAGTACGACGAGCTGCGCAAGTATGGCCAGCATGGCCAGCCGTTCCAGGGGCCACCGGGGTGGCAGAGCCGTGGCGGCTTTGGCGGTGGTGCGGGCACTGAGGATTTCTCGGACTTCTTCAGCTCCATCTTCGGCTCGCGCAGCGACGGATTTGGCGGCGGCCAGCGTCGCCCCGCCGGGCGCAAGGGCCAGGACGTGGAGATGCAGTTGTCGGTGTCCCTTGAGGAGACGCTGTCCACGGAGTCCAAGCAGATCAGCTTCCAGGTGCCTCAATACGACGCCTCGGGCCGGCATGTCAGCAACACCACCAAGAACCTGAACGTGAAGATCCCGGCCGGTGTCGCCGACGGTGAGCGCATTCGCCTCAAGGGCCAGGGCGCTCCCGGCATTGGCGGGGGGGCCAACGGTGATCTGTATTTGATGATCAAGTTTGCGCCCCATGCCAGGTTCGAGGTGGATGGCGAAAACCTGATCATCAACCTGCCGCTCGCGCCGTGGGAATTGGCGCTGGGCGCGGAAGTCACGGTGCCTACGCTGACCGGCAAGATCAACCTCAAGGTGCCGGCCGGCAGCCAGAACGGCCAACGCTTGCGCGCCAAGGGCCACGGGTTGCTGAACAAAGCCGGGCAACGCGGCTACTTGTTCGTGCAACTCAAAGCGGTCATGCCCAAACAGGCCGACGACGAGACCATCGCGTTGTGGCAGGCATTGGCGAAAAAGGCCAACTTCAACCCTCGCGAAAACTTCTAAGCGAGCCGGTGCGGGGGCTGGCTAAGCGATATTTGTAGGAGCGAGCTTGTAGCGGTCCAGTTTTTTTGGACCATTCTGTAGGAGTATTAGGCCGCCAGCTTTTCAAAAATGGCTGGCGGCAGGTTGTTCGAGGCAGAGTGACAGCGTCGATGGTTGTAATGAGCAATGAAGTCCATCACGTCCCGCTCTGCTTCGAAGTGAGTTGAGTAACCATTTTCAGGTGACCAATCGTGTTTTTGCGATCTGAAATAGCGCTCCACAACCGCATTGTCCCAACAGTTCCCGCGCCGACTCATGCTCTGCACGATCTGCTTTTCAGCCAAGTAGCTGACGAAGCGCTCAGCTGTGTATTGGCATCCCTGGTCCGAGTGAAACACCAGCTCGGAGGAAGGTCGACGCAGCCCCACAGCAAGTCGTAAAGCCTGCAATGAAAGCTCGGTATCAGCCGTCCTTGAAAATGCCCAACCAACGATTCTGCGCGAAAAAAGATCCATCACAATGGCTAGATACAACCAACTGCCACCGACACGGATATAGGTAATATCTCCCGCCCAGAACGTGTTGGGTTGTTCCGGATTAAAGCGTCGCTCCAGTACATTGGGCGCGATGTTGGACACTTTGGTGGCTCGCCGATAGTGCGCATACTGGGCCCGACGTCTCACCAGGCCCAAACTCTTCATCAAGCTGCGCATACGATGGCGCCCGACCACTACGCCCTGTGTTTTCAGGACTTTTGTAAACCCACGACTGCCCAGCGCTCCGCGATGCTCTCGGTGTAATAGCCGGATTTTCTTTTCCAGTTGGGGCTCAATTCTGCGCTCAGGTTTGGGCTGGCGCATCGCGTAATAGCTGCTGCGAGGCACGCCCAGCAAGCGGCATAGACGTCGCACCGACAGCTTTTTTGTGGCGCCCTCAATCATTTTCTTCGGCCAAACAGCACCTTTAGATGAGAGGGCAACTGCTTTTTTAGGACATCGTTCTCGGCTTCCAGCAACGCCAACCTGGCCTGCAGCGAATCAATCAGATCCTGATCCTGAGGACGCGTCGTTTGCGCTGCTCCTACCTGCTCCTTGCGCCATCGCGAAACCCAGCGTCGCAGCGCCGTCGGCCCCACACCCGTTTGCTCGCACGCCTTAGGCACTGAGTAGTTCAACTCAACGACCAGACGAATCGCTTCGGCTTTTTCTTCGGCTGTAACGATCCGAAATCCCATGACGCTTCCTTAGGTTGATACTCCTACATCATGGTCCATAAATATTGAGCCACAACAGCTTGCTCGCGAAGCACTCAAGGTCACCGCGTTTATTCAGAAATAACGCGTTGTCTGGGCGTTTTTCGCGAGCAGGCTCGCTCCTACAGTGAGGCGGTTGTCAGAACAGGAAATATCGCTGCGCCATTGGCAGCACGTCGGCGGGTTCGCACCATAGCAACACGCCGTCAGCCTTGACCTGATACGTCTGCGGGTCCACCTCGATATCCGGCAGGTAGTCGTTGTGGATCAGGTCGGTTTTCTGCACATCACGGCACCCCTTGACCACGGCAATCTGCTTTTTCAAACCCAGCGCCTCGGGCAGGCCGGCGTCCTGTGCCGCCTGGCTGATAAAGGTCAGGCTGGTGGCATGCAGCGAGCTGCCGAAGCTGGCGAACATCGGTCGGTAGTGCACCGGCTGCGGCGTCGGGATCGAGGCGTTGGCGTCCCCCATCAGGCTCGAGGCAATCGCGCCGCCCTTGAGGATCAGCGTCGGCTTGATCCCGAAAAACGCCGGGCGCCACAACACAAGATCCGCCCATTTGCCGACTTCGATGGAACCGACGATGTGGCTGATGCCATGGGTGATCGCCGGGTTGATGGTGTACTTGGCGATATAGCGCTTGGCGCGGAAGTTATCGTTGCCCGCGCCATCACCCGGCAGCGGGCCGCGCTGTTTTTTCATCTTGTCGGCGGTCTGCCAGGTGCGCGTGATCACTTCGCCGACGCGGCCCATGGCCTGGCTGTCGGAGCTGATCATCGAGAACGCGCCGAGGTCGTGGAGGATGTCTTCGGCGGCGATGGTTTCGCGGCGGATGCGGCTTTCGGCGAAGGCCACGTCTTCGGCAATGCTCGGGTCCAGGTGATGGCAGACCATCAGCATGTCCAGGTGTTCATCGATGGTGTTGCGGGTGAACGGCCGCGTCGGGTTGGTGGAGCTGGGCAGCACGTTGGCAAAGCCGCAGGCCTTGATGATGTCTGGTGCATGGCCGCCACCGGCGCCTTCGGTGTGGTAGGTGTGAATGGTGCGGCCCTTGAGCGCGGCGAGGGTGGTTTCGACGAAGCCGGATTCGTTGAGGGTGTCGCTGTGGATCGCTACCTGCACGTCGTATTCATCGGCGACGCTCAGGCAGTTATCGATGCTGGCGGGCGTGGTGCCCCAGTCTTCGTGCAGCTTCAAACCGATGGCGCCGGCCTTGACCTGCTCCACCAACGGCTGCGGCAAGCTGGCGTTGCCCTTGCCGGTAAACCCAATGTTCATCGGGAACGAATCGCTGGCCTGCAGCATGCGCGCCAGGTGCCATGGGCCTGAGGTGCAGGTGGTGGCGTTGGTGCCGGTGGCCGGGCCGGTGCCGCCGCCGATCATGGTGGTGACGCCGCTGGTCAGCGCCTCTTCGATCTGCTGCGGGCAGATGAAATGCACATGGGAGTCGATGCCGCCGGCGGTGAGGATCATGCCTTCACCGGCGATCACTTCGGTGCTGGCGCCGATGGCCATGGTCACGCCGGGCTGGATGTCGGGGTTGCCGGCTTTGCCGATGGCGTGGATGCGGCCGTTCTTCAGGCCGACATCGGCCTTGACGATGCCCCAGTGGTCGATGATCAGCGCGTTGGTGATCAGGGTGTCGACCACTTCATGGGCGAGCAACTGGCTCTGGCCCTGGCCGTCACGGATCACCTTGCCGCCACCGAATTTGACTTCTTCGCCATAGACGGTGAAGTCCTTTTCGACTTCGACGAACAGCTCGGTGTCGGCCAGGCGCACCTTGTCGCCCACGGTGGGGCCGTACATGTCAGCGTAGGCTTGGCGGGTGATTTTCATCTGTGTGCACCTGATAAATATGTGTTGAATGTGAGACCGCTATCGGGGGCAAGCCCCCTCCCACCTTTGATCTGTGAACACGGCCAAATGTGGGAGGGGGCTTGCCCCCGATGAGGCCCTAAAGGTCGCCCATGACCCGCCCGGCAAACCCGAACACCCGGCGCCCACCGCTCAAGTCCACCAGCTCGACCTCCCGACTCTGCCCCGGCTCGAACCGCACCGCCGTGCCCGCCGGAATATTCAAACGCATGCCACGGCTGGCGGCGCGGTCAAACTCCAGTGCGTCGTTGGTCTCGAAAAAATGATAGTGCGAGCCCACCTGGATCGGCCGGTCGCCGCTGTTGGCCACGCTCAGGCTGACGGTACGCCGGCCGACATTCAGTTCGATCTCGCCAGGCTGGATCTGGTATTGGCCAGGAATCATGCAGGTTGCCCCAGGGTCTTGAAGTAGATAGCGGTCGGGCTGTAGCGCCCGTCCGGGCTTTGGCAGTAGTCGGGCAACTCCCCAACCTTGGTGTAGCGCAGCGATTGGTAGAAGGCCTCGGCGTCGGAGCCGGCTTCGGTGTCCAGGTACAGCAAGCCGCGCTTGTGCTGGCGCGCGGCGAGCTCCAGGGCATTCATCAATTGCTGGCCCAGGCCGTGGCGCCGCGCACTGCTGTGCACCAACAGTTTTTGCACCTCGGCGCGGTTCAGGCCGTTGGCTTTCTGGCACAGCGCCAACTGCACGCTGGCGACCACCTGTTCATCGCGCACCACCACCCACAGCAGCAGGCTGGCCTCTTCGATGCCGGCCTGCACGCCGGTCAAATACTCGCGCGCCTGTACCTCATCGAAGTCGGCCATGAAGCCGACCGAGGCGCCATTCCGGACCGCGTCCAGCAACAGCTCGATCAAGCCGAGGCGGTAATGGGCAAAGCTTTCAGCATTGACTCGACGCAGTTGCGCAGCGCTCATCGATCTCACTCCTTGGGCGGTTCGGCGCCCGGATTCAAGGCCAGTTGCATAAAGGTCAGGTCGAGCCAGCGGCCGAACTTGATACCCACTTGCGGCATCTGCCCGGTGGTGATGAAACCCAGGCGTTCGTGCAGGCGGATCGAGGCAAGATTGCCGCTTTCGATAGCCGCGACCATCACATGCTTGTCGCCGCTGCGCGCGCGTTCGATCAGGGCCGCCATCAAGCGCGGGCCGAGGCCCTTGCCGCGCTGGTCGTTGCGCACGTACACCGAGTGTTCGACGCTGTAGCGGAAACCTTCGAAGGGCCGCCAGTCGCCGAATGAGGCATAGCCGGTGACCTCAGCGTTTTCCACGGCCACCAGGATTGGATAGCCCTGCGCCTGGCGTGCGTTGAACCAGGCTTGGCGGTTCGCCAGGTCCACCGGCTGTTCGTTCCAGATCGCGGTGGTATTCAGGACGGCGTCGTTGTAGATGTCGCGGATCGCCGGCAGGTCGTGTTCGGTTGCATCACGAATCATGGCCTTGCCTCAAGCGATGGGCTGGTGGACGGTGACCAGCTTGGTGCCGTCCGGGAAGGTGGCTTCCACCTGGATATCCGGGATCATTTCGGGGATGCCCTCCATCACCTGTTCACGGCTGAGCAGGGTGGTGCCGTAGTGCATCAGGTCAGCCACGGTACGACCATCGCGAGCGCCTTCCATCAGCGCGGCGGAAATATAGGCGATGGTCTCCGGGTAGTTGAGCTTCACACCCCGCGCCAGGCGGCGTTCAGCCACCAGGCCTGCGGTGAAGATCAGCAGTTTGTCTTTTTCCCGTGGGGTCAGGTCCATGGTTCAAGGTCCTTCAAACAACATTCATAAAAACACTGAAGATCCCTGTGGGAGGGGGCTTGCCCCCGATAGCGGTGGGTCAGTAGCAGATGCATTGCCTGACACTCAGCTATCGGGGGCAAGCCCCCTCCCACAGTTTGATCGTCATGTGCTCCAGATTCGTGGTGCGACTGCTTTGCGGCCAAGCAGCGTAGGGCGCAAAAGTCGCCATAAATCAATCAACCAACCCCGCGCCTGCAGCGCTTCACTGGCCAGGCAGCGCGCGACCAGCAAACCGGGCAGTTGGGTCAAGTCGCCGCGCACCGCGTGGGGCAGTGAGCGACAGTGTTCCAGCAATTGAGCGTCAATTTCACCGGTCACCAGCAAAGTGGCAAACACCGGTTGCCCATCCAGCCCGATAGGCGAATCCAGCAGCCCATCGCCGCCCACAATGCGCTGGCGTTCGTGCCAGAGCAACTGGCCGTCGCGCCGGATATCCAGTTTTGATTGAAAGTGGCCGAGGTCGAAGCGCTCGTCACTGGCCGGGCGCCCGAGGGCGACCACGTCCCAGTAGAACAACCGCGCGTCGCCGTGCAGTTCGATGCGCGTGGTCAGTTCGGCCTGGGCGGCGCTGAACGCAATGGTTTCCTGGGGCAGCCACTCCAGCGTCGCACCGGCTTGCACGGTCAGCTCAAGCTGCTGGAACGCAGGGCCGCTGGCGCGGTACCACTTGGCCGCGCCGGGGCTGGTCAATTGGGCCCAGGCGCCCTCGGCCACCTGCGCGCTGATGTCGAGGCGATCGCCGCCGGCGATGCCGCCGGGCGGGTGCACGATGATGTGCTGGCACACCTCGGGGCCTTCGGCGTACAGGTGTTTTTGCACGCGCAGCGGGCCGAGGTGGCGGCGCAGCACCGGGCGTGTGGTGTCGCCGAAACGCGCGTAGCCGAGTTCCAGCTTGGCGTGCCAGCTGGGGGTGAACAGGGCAGGGGTAACGGGCAGGTTCATGTTTTTTTGCTTATCGTTAGGACGCTACAGATTAGATGGTTACAAGACCGCGCACACCTTCGCTTTCCATATTTTCACCTCGGCCCTGCTGCACGATTTCGCCCCGAGACATCACCAGGTACTGGTCGGCCAGTTCCGCGGCGAAGTCGTAGAACTGCTCCACCAGCAGGATTGCCATATCGCCGCGTGCCGCGAGTTTCTTGATCACGGCGCCGATCTCCTTGATCACCGACGGCTGGATGCCTTCGGTGGGTTCATCGAGAATCAGCAACCGCGGGCGGCTCGCCAGAGCGCGGCCGATGGCCAACTGTTGCTGCTGGCCGCCGGACAAGTCGCCGCCGCGCCGGTGTTTCATCTGCAGCAGCACCGGGAACAGTTCGTAGATAAAGGCGGGCACTTCCTTGGCTTCGGAGCCGGGGAAACGCGAAAGGCCCATCAGCAGGTTTTCTTCCACCGTCAGCCTTGCGAAAATTTCCCGGCCCTGAGGCACGTAGGCGATGCCTGCATGCACGCGCTGGTGCGGCTTGAAGCCGGTGATCGGCTTGCCCTCCCAATTCACCGCGCCTTCCTTGGCCGGCAGCAGGCCCATCAGGCACTTGAGCAGGGTGGTCTTGCCCACGCCGTTACGCCCGAGCAGGCAGGTGACTTCGCCGATTTTCACGTCAAACGACAGCCCGCGCAGGATGTGGCTACCGCCGTAATATTGGTGCAGCTTGTCGACTTGCAGCATTCTCAAAACCTCCTCAATCCCCTGTAGGAGCGGGCTTGCTCGCGAAAAACCTGAGGGCGCCGCGTGCATTCAGAATGCCCGCGTTATCGTTGACGATCTTCGCGAGCAAGCTCGCTCCTACAGGAAAACCACCTTAGCGACCGAGGTACACCTCGATCACGCGCTCATTTTCCTGCACCTGCTCCAGCGACCCTTCCGCCAGCACGCTGCCCTGATGCAACACGGTGACGTGGTCGGCAATCGAGCCGACAAAGCCCATGTCATGCTCCACCACCATCAGCGAATGCTTGCCCGCCAGGCCCTTGAACAGTTCGGCGGTGAATTCGGTTTCGGCGTCGGTCATGCCGGCCACCGGTTCGTCCAGCAGCAACAGTTGTGGGTCTTGCATCAACAGCATGCCGATCTCCAGAAACTGCTTCTGGCCGTGGGACAGCAACCCGGCCGGGCGCTGTACCGAGGCGGTGAGGCGGATGGTGTTCAGCACCTCGTCGATGCGGTCTTTCTGCTCGCCGCTCAAACGCGCCCGCAGGCTGGCCCATACGGACTTGTCGGTTTTCTGCGCCAGCTCAAGGTTTTCGAACACGCTGAGGGCTTCGAACACCGTGGGTTTCTGGAACTTGCGGCCAATGCCGGCCTGGGCGATCTGCACTTCGCTCATGCCGGTCAAGTCCAGCGTCTCGCCGAACCAGGCTTTGCCATGGCTGGGCCGGGTCTTGCCGGTGATCACGTCCATCAACGTGGTCTTGCCCGCGCCATTGGGGCCGATGATGCAGCGCAGTTCGCCGACGCCGATGTAGAGGTTGAGGTCGTTCAACGCCTTGAAACCATCGAAGCTGACGCTGATGTCCTCCAGGGTCAGGATGGTGCCGTGGCGAGTGTTCAGGCCTTTGCCCGCGGCCTGGCCGATACCGATGGCCTCGCGACCGCTGCCCGCGTCGAAAATAGGTTCAAGCATGACGTTCCTCATTTCTTCAGCAGGCCGATAACGCCCTTGGGCAGGTACAGGGTGACGATGATGAACAGCGCCCCGAGGAAGAACAGCCAGTATTCCGGGAAAGCCACGGTGAACCAGCTCTTCATGCCATTGACCACGCCGGCGCCGAGCAACGGGCCGATCAAGGTGCCACGCCCGCCCAGGGCCACCCAGACGGCGGCTTCGATGGAGTTGGTCGGGGACATTTCGCTGGGGTTGATGATGCCCACCTGCGGCACATACAACGCCCCCGCCAAGCCGCACAGCACCGCGCTCAATACCCACACGAACAGCTTGAAGCCACGCGGGTCGTAGCCGCAGAACATCAGGCGGTTTTCCGCGTCCCGCAGGGCGGTGAGCACCCGCCCGAATTTGCTGCGGGCCAGGCGCCAGCCGATGTACAGGCTCGCCACCAGCAGCAGCACCGTGGCCACGAACAGCACCGCGCGGGTGCCAGGTTCAGTGATGCCAAAGCCCAGGATGCTGCGAAAGTTGGTGAAGCCGTTGTTGCCGCCAAACCCGGTCTCGTTGCGAAAGAACAGCAGCATGCCGGCGAAGGTCAGGGCCTGGGTCATGATCGAGAAATACACACCCTTGATCCGCGAGCGGAAGGCGAAGAAACCGAACACCAGGGCCAGCAGCCCCGGCGCCAGCACTACTAGGCACAGCGCCCACCAGAAGTGTTGGGTGCCCGCCCAGTACCAGGGCAATTCGGTCCACGACAAAAACGTCATGAACGCCGGCAACGCATCGCCGGAGGCCTGGCGCATCAGGTACATGCCCATCGCATAACCGCCCAGGGCGAAGAACAGCCCATGGCCCAGGGACAGCATCCCTGCGTAGCCCCACACCAGATCGAGCGCCAGGGCGACGATGGCATAGCAGAGGATCTTGCCGACCAGCGTCAAGGTATAGGCCGAAATGTGAAACACGTTTTCCGCCGGCAACAGCGACAGCAACGGCAGCGCCAGCAGCACCACAAGCAGGAGCGCGCCGACGGCAATCGTCACCTTTGGGCCGGCTTTCTGCGTGGCCGTAAGCATCAATGGCTGGTTCATCAGTCGATCACCCGTCCTTTCAGTGCGAAGAGTCCTTGCGGGCGTTTCTGGATAAACAGAATGATCAGCGCGAGGATCAGGATCTTGCCGAGCACGGCGCCGATCTGCGGTTCGAGAATCTTGTTGGCGATGCCCAGGCCGAAGGCCGCCGTGACGCTGCCGGCAAGCTGGCCTACACCGCCCAGCACCACCACCAGGAACGAGTCGATGATGTAGCTCTGGCCCAGGTCCGGGCCGACGTTGCCGATCTGGCTCAGGGCGACGCCGCCCAGCCCCGCGATGCCGGAACCCAGGCCAAAGGCGAGCATGTCCACCCGCCCGGTGGGCACACCGCAGCAGGCGGCCATGTTGCGGTTCTGCGTGACGGCGCGCACGTTCAGGCCCAGGCGCGTCTTGTTCAGCAGCAGCCAGGTCAGCACCACCACGAACAGCGCAAAGGCGATGATCACGATGCGGTTGTACGGCAGCACTAGGTTAGGCAATACCTGAATGCCACCGGAGAGCCAGGCGGGGTTGGACACTTCGACGTTCTGCGCACCGAACACCAACCGCACCAGTTGGATCAGCATCAGGCTGATGCCCCAGGTGGCGAGCAGGGTTTCCAGCGGGCGGCCATACAGGTGACGAATCACCGTACGCTCCAGCGCCATGCCGATGGCGGCCGTGACAAAGAACGCCACCGGCAGCGCGATCAGCGGGTAGAACTCAATCGCCTGAGGCACGTAGCGCTGCATCAGCATTTGCACCACGTAGGTGGAGTAAGCACCGAGCATCAGCATCTCGCCGTGGGCCATATTGATTACGCCGAGCAGGCCGAAGGTGATCGCCAGGCCCAGGGCCGCAAGCAGCAGGATCGAACCCAGCGACATGCCGCTGAAGGCCTGGCCGAGAATCTCACCGACCATCAACTTGCGTTTGACCTGGGCCAGGCTGGTTTCGGCGGCGGTGTGCACGGTGGCATCGGTTTCGACGCCGGGCGCAAGCAAGGTTTCCAGGCGGGTGCGGGCCAGCGGGTCGCCGGTGTTGCCGAGCAGGCGCACGGCGGCGAGGCGCACCACTGGGTCGGTATCGACCAGTTGCAGGTTGGCCAGGGCCAGGCTGAGGGCGCTGTGCACATCCTCATCGGTCTCGGTGGCGACCTGCTGGTCGAGGAATTTCAGTTGGGCCGGCACTGCCGTTTTTTGCAGGGTGCGCGCGGCATCAAGGCGCACCTTGGGGTCAGCCGCGAGCAACTGCTGGCTGGCCTGCACATTGTCGATCAGGCCGCGCAGACGGTTGTTCAGGCGCAGGGTCTTGGTTTCGCCGTTGAGCGTGAGCTGACCTTGTTGCAGCGCGTCCACCAGCTCGATACGCGCAGGATCTGGCTGGGCGGCCCAGTCCTGGAGGAGCTTGGCTTGCTGCGCCGGGTTGGCGTTGATGAAGTCTTCGGCATCGCCTGCATAGACCGCCAACGGCAGCAACAGCAGCAATGCCAATAAATAGCGATTGAGGGCAGTGGGCATAAACAAATGTCCTAGTCATGCGCGGACAGTGTGGGAGGGAGCAAGCCCCCTCCCACATTTGGCCTGTGGTGGGGCTTAGTTGCTCTTCACGGCGTAGTCCGGCTTTTTGTCATTGCCAGGGATGTACGGGCTCCACGGCTGTGCGCGGATCGGCTCATTGGTTTGCCATACAACGGAGAACTGCCCGTCGGCCTGGATCTCACCGATCATCACCGGCTTGTGCAGGTGGTGGTTGGTCTTGTCCATGGTCAGGGTGAAGCCGGACGGTGCGGCAAAGGTCTGGCCGGCCAGCGCTTCACGCACTTTGTCGACGTCGGTGGACTTGGCCTTCTCCGCCGCCTGCGCCCACATGTGGATGCCCACGTAGGTGGCTTCCATCGGGTCGTTGGTCACCGCTTTGTCTGCGCCCGGCAGGTTGTGTTTCTTGGCGTAGGCTTTCCAGTCGGCCACAAACTTCTGGTTCACCGGGTTCTCCACCGACTGGAAGTAGTTCCAGGCCGCGAGGTTGCCCACCAGCGGCTTGGTGTCGATGCCGCGCAGTTCTTCTTCGCCCACCGAGAAGGCCACCACCGGTACATCGGTCGCCTTCAGGCCCTGGTTGGCCAGTTCCTTGTAGAACGGCACGTTGGAGTCGCCATTCACGGTGGAGACCACCGCGGTCTTGCCGCCAGCGGAGAACTTCTTGATGTTGGCGACGATGGTCTGGTAATCGCTGTGACCGAACGGGGTGTAGACCTCTTCGATGTCCTTGTCCGCCACGCCTTTGGAATGCAAGAACGAACGCAGGATCTTGTTGGTGGTGCGCGGGTACACGTAGTCGGTGCCGAGCAGGAAGAAGCGCTTGGCGCCGCCGCCTTCTTCGCTCATCAGGTATTCCACCGCCGGGATCGCTTGCTGGTTAGGCGCCGCACCGGTATAGAACACGTTGGGCGACATCTCTTCGCCTTCGTATTGCACCGGGTAGAACAGCAGGCCGTTGAGTTCCTCGAACACCGGCAACACGGATTTGCGCGACACCGAGGTCCAGCAGCCGAACACCACGGCGACCTTGTCCTGGGTCAGCAGCTGGCGACCTTTCTCGGCGAACAGCGGCCAGTTGGATGCGGGGTCGACCACCACCGGCTCGAGCATCTTGCCGTTCACACCGCCCTTGGCGTTGATCTCGTCGATGGTCATCAGCGCCATGTCTTTGAGCGAGGTTTCGGAGATGGCCATGGTCCCGGACAACGAGTGCAGGATGCCGACCTTGATGGTCTCGGCGGCCTGGACGGTCCAGGTCAAGCCCATGGCGGCAATGGATGCCGACAAAGTGAAAGCCTTGATCAAGCTGCGACGCTTCATGGTGCGATCTCCGTAAAACCGATAGTTTTTGTTGGGCAGATACACACGACTTTGCAAAGGCTGTGCCTGCTACGCGAGGCGCGGGATTACAGGCGGTTCAGCGAGGCGAATCGGCACCGTGGCGCACCAGGATGGCGCCACGTTCCGTTGCTGAGTGCACGGCAAGCTTCAAAACAGGGCGTTGCGCACCAGGCCGTGCCGGCAGTGCGCAATTCGGTATTAGGCGGTGACGCCGACCCGTGACAACAGCACGCGGTCCAGCACCCACACCACCACCAACGAGGCGCCCACCAGCGGGAAAATGATCGCCAACGCGAGCATGATCGCCATCGCGGTCTTCCACCTGGGCAGGTCATGACGCAACGGCGGCACACCCAGCCCGCCCTGTGGCCGACGCTTCCACCAGATCACCACGCCGCTCACCGCACTGAGCAGAATCATCAGGCAGATCACCAGCACGATCAGTTGGTTGACCCAGCCGAACATCTTGCCTTCGTGCAGCATCACCCCGGTTTCGGTGGCACGTGCGACGCCGTTGTAATGCTCCCAACGCACGTCGGCGAGCACCTTGCCGGTGTACTGGTCCACATGCAGCGTGGCGTCGTTGCGAGGGTCGTTGGCGAATACGGCGATGGTGAACACGCCGGTGGCGGTGGTGGGGAAGGTGATGCTGTAGCCGGGTTCGACCTTGCGCGCAGTGGCCAGGTCGACCACCTGTTGCAGGTTGATGCCGGGCGCGGCGGGGCCCGCGTGCATGGCGCCGTGGTTCATGTGTTCGGCATGGTCGCCGGACATCGGCATCGGCGTATTTTCCATGGCCCAGGGCACCGTTTGCTGGCTGGCGGTATTGAGGGTGCGCGCCTGTTGGTCCGATTGCGGCACGTTGTTCCACATCGCCGCCGGGAAGGTGTTCCACAGGTCGGCGTATTGCTTGCCCCAGAAACCCGTCCAGGTCATGCCGCTGAGCAGCATCACCAGCAGGAACGCCGCGCCCCAGAAACCGGCGACAGCATGCAGGTCACGCCAGAGCAAGCGGCCTCGGCTGTTCAAGCGTGGCCATAACACCCCCGCCGGGGACCGCCCGCGCGGCCACCACAGGTACAGGCCGGACACCACCAGCATCACGCCCCAACCGGCGGCGAGTTCAATCAGGCGATCTCCGGTGGTGCCGATCATCAGTTCGCCATGCAGGGCGCGAGCGATGGCTTGCAGGTTGTCCTCGGCGTCCTGTTCGCCGAGCACGGTGCCGCGATACGGGTCGACGAATACGTTGATTTCGCGGCCCTGCTGCTGCATCACGAACTGCGCACTGCTGGTGGCGTCGGCGGGTGGCAGGTATTTGCTGATCGCGGCCTGGGGGTAGGCGGCCTTGGCCCGTTGCAACTGCTCGTCGGCACTCAGTGCGTGCTCGGCTGCGGGTACTTTCAGCAGCTCGCCATACATCAGCGGGTCGAGCTGGGGTTTGAACAGGTAAATGATGCCGGTCAGGGCCAGCAGCACCATGAACGGGGCGACGAAGAGCCCGGCGTAGAAGTGCCAGCGCCAGGCCAGGTTGTAGAAGGAAACTGTTTGAGTGCTCATCGGGTGCTCCGCAAGGCTTTTGATTTATCTGTGTCAGTTACACCGCTATCGGGGGCAAGCCCCCTCCCACATTGGAGCGCATTCCAAATGTGGGAGAGGGCTTGCTCCCGATGCTCCTAGAAGCTCATGTCCACCTTGGTCCAGAGCGTGCGCCCCGGCTCATTGATAGCCTGCGGGTCGTTCGCCGGGTAGCCAAACCCGGCGTTGCCGGCCAGGTTCAAATGCTCGGCGTAAGCCTTGCCGAACACGTTGTCGACACCGGTACTGACCTTGAAGTTTTTATTGATTCGGTACGCGGCGTTCAGCGAGAACACGCCAAAGCCACTGCTGGTGTCGTAATCCTTGCCCACCACGTTGCCTTTGTTCGGGTCGATGCGGTTCTGCGCCGCGACCACGCGCCACAAGGCGCCGGCGCTCCAGTCATCTTCGCTGTAGGTCAGGCCGAACCGCGCATCCAGCGGCGGCATCTGCGGCAGGGCCTTGCCGTCGCTGCTGTTTTTGCCCCAGGCGTAGGCGAGGCTGGCGTCGGCTTTCCAGTGTTGCGTCAGCTTGTAGGCCGCGCCCAGTTCGCCGCCCATGATGCGAGCGTCGACATTACGCGCCTGGGAGGTGGTGCCCATCATCCCCGGCCGGTAGTCGAACAGGATGAAGTCGCGCACCTGGCCGACGTAACCTGAGACCCAGGCTTCCAGGTCGGCGCTTTTATATTGCGCACCGAAGTCCAGCTGGGTGGTCTTCTCGGGCTTTACGCCGTCGAAGGCGTTCACCGATCCGACCGCGCCGGTGTTGGGGGAAAACAACTCCCAGTAATCCGGGAAGCGCTCGGCGTGGCCCAGGCCCGCATACAGCGTGGTGGGGGTGTCCGCCAGATCGTGCTCGTAGCGTACAAAGCCGGACGGCAGGGTATCGGCGCGGGTGTCACCGGCGGTGGGGTTGGGGCGCGACATCATTGCCGACCCGGTGCGTTGGCGAAAATCCTTGGCTGAGGCACGGTCCAGACGCGCACCGGTGATCAGGCGGTCGCGGTCGGCGGCGTACCAGGTCAGCTCGCCGAACACGCCGTAGTTATGGAAGTTGGCGTCCTTGTCGCGGGGCAGGTCCTTGTAGGTGTCGACGCCCATGCTGCTGCGCGCGCGGTGTTCGTTGGTCTGCGCATCGAGGCCGCCGATCAGTTGCACATCGGCCCAGCGCCAGGTCGCCTTGATCCGGGCACCCAGGGTGCGGCGGTCGACGTTGGACGCCATCGGTCCGGCCATCATCCCGGTGCCGGATGGCACGCGCAGGCTGTAGTTGTCCATCACGTGGTCGGCGTAGTTGTAGTAGACCTGAGCCTCGACCTTGTCCAGCACCTCGCCGAGGTTGGACTTCTCGAAGCGCAGCCCCAGGCTCTCGCGCAGGAACTGCGAGCCGTCCATGCCGCGCCCGGCGTAACGCGCCTCGCCATCGCCACGGCCGGCGGTGAGTTCCAGCAGGGTATCCGCGTCGGGGGTGAAGCCTAAGGCAACGTCGCCATTCCATTTGTCGTAGCGCGAAGCGACGGTGTCGTGGTTGCCGTCTCTGTAATCGTCGGCATGGGCCTGGTTGCCGATCACCCGCACGTAGCCCAATGGCCCGCCGGCAGCCGCGTCGATGACCTTGTCGAAGCGGCCGTTGGAGCCGGCCAGCACACTGGCGTTGACCCGCGTGCCCAGCTCACCGAACTGCTCCGGCTCACGCTCGAACAGGACGGTGCCGGCTGAGGCACCGGGGCCCCACAGTACGGTTTGCGGGCCCTTGATCACGGTGAGCTTGTCGTAGGTTTCCGGCGAGATGTACGAGGTGGGCGCATCCATCCGGCCGGGGCAGGCGCCGAGCATCATGCCGCCGTTGGTGAGGATATTCAGGCGCGAGCCGAACATGCCGCGCAGCACCGGGTCGCCATTGGTGCCGCCGTTGCGTACCAGGGCGAAGCCGGGGATGGTCTTGAGGTAGTCGCCACCATCGCTGGCGGGCACCGGCTGGCGTGGGTCTTTCGGGTGGGTGACAACGGTGAGGGGCGAGCTGGGGGCAATCGCCGTGATCACCGTGGGGCTCAATTCGTGTTCGTCCGCGTGAGCGCAGGGGGCAAGCAGTGCGCCGCACAGTACGGCGAACACCGGGGCAGCGCCCAAGCGGGTGTCGGCAGGAAACCTGGACATGACAAATTCCATCAATCAATCGTAAACAACACGGCCAGCAGCCTGCGGCTGTCTGTCTAAAGTCGGCCGGAGTGAAGTAACGCGATGAAGTGCTTACGAGGCGATGGGCGGCGCGCGGCTGCGGGCGCCGGGGAAGATGTTTTGCCGGGCATGGCCCAGGCGCGGCGCGCAGGGCAGGGCGTTGGCGGGCGGCGGGGCGTCGAGGCTGATAAAAGACGCGCCGCCGGGCAGGGCCGGGCAACTGAAGAGCAGGCTGCAATAGCCGCACTTTTCCCAGAGAACGTGGTGCTCGTCGGGGGCTTTGGTGGGTGTGGGCTCGCCATGGCAGCTGGGCATGTCCATCGACATACCGGCGTGATGGTCCATCGGCATCGCTTGGGAAATCAGCGGACCGATAAAGATCATCAGCATGGCGAACAGGCTGATCCAACTGCCGCGCATCAGGCGCGGGCGTTGAGACAACCTGGCGCGAGGGGCGCCCATCTAGGTGGGCCTACTGGGCGTGCTGATGCTCGTGGGCGGCCATCGGCGGCGTCTTCTGGACCGACACGTTCACTTGGACCTTGCCGGCCTTTTCAAAGGTCAGGGTCAGCGGGAACTGCTTGCCGTCGGCCAGCAGGCTGCGGTCTTTGAGGCCCAGCAGCATCACGTGGTAAGCCATTGGTGCGAAGGTCAGCTCGCCCTTGGCCGGCACGGCGACGCTGGGCACTTGTTGCATCTTCATCAGGTCGCCTTGCATCACATGCTCGTGCAATTCGGCTTTTTCAGCGACGCTGGTTTCAACGCCGAGCAGGCGGTCCTCGGCAGCGCCGGTGTTATGAATCACGAAATACGCCGCAACGGTGGGCGCATTCGGCGGCAACTCCTGGGACCAGGGATCGCTGACCAGCAGGTCACCGGCCTTGTAGTCATCGGCATTGGCGGCACTGAACACCGGCAGCAGCAACGCCGCCAGCAGCAGGGAAGATTTAAGCATGGCAGTTCTCCAGAACGGGTCTAAAACGCAGTTCACTTGCGAAGAAGATCAAACCGTTGGAGAGGCGCGGGGATTGAGGCTCGGCCATTGCTGGCGTGGTGTGGGATTTTGCAAGGCAGGCGCGGGCAGGCTGCGCAGTGCTTCGAGCCGCGTGACATACAACTGCGGCACATGCCCCGGCAACGCCAGCAACTGCGCGGAGCCCGAGCAACACCAACAATGCTGCATGGCGGAATGATCATCTTGCGGCGCCGGAACCTCCAGCTTGCCCAGGGCGATCGTCTTCAGGCTGGCGCCGTTGGAAGAACAAAAACTGCCCCACATCAGCCGCTTGACCGGGTCATCCGTCTGCTGCATCGCACTGGCCAACGGCATGGCAAACGCATTGAACAGCACTGCAAGGCAGGCGATCCAGGCAATTGCAAAGCGTTGACGGGCCATGGCGGATAATCCGTGGGGTTAATCGATCAGACGGGTATTTAGCCTGATCGAGGGGGATAAGTAAAAAGCGGCGGTGTGGTTTGGTGTCGCAGTGCTGGGTTTGAGGATAGACGGGGAATCGAGGGGGCGCCGATCAACAAGGCAGCACAGGTCCAATGTGGGAGGGGGCTTGCCCCCGATAGCTGAGTGTCAATCAGCCCATGTATGGCTGACACGTACCCATCGGGGGCAAGCCCCCTCCCACATTTGGATTGTGTTTGGCTATGAAGTGGCGTTGAGCCTGCGAGTTGCGCGGGCAATGTCGGCTTGCGCCATTTTGATCAATGAACCATCGCCTGGGTCTTCTTCAATGCAGGCTTCGAGGAAAGCATCCATATCTTCTTGTGTTTGAAGATGGTCCGCAGTGTCGAAATTTGTGAATTTTTGATCGTTCCCACGCGTGGGAACGATCAAACAGAAATTTCCGACAAGGATTTGAGGTTGTCCCTAGGACACTCAATCTCTAGGCTCCGTACACCGCTGCAAACGCAGCGGACGGGCGTCGCGGCCCGGATTCCTATGGACGCTGAGCGTCATCGTCTGCTTTCAGTTGGCGCTGTTTTATCGTCTACTATGCAGCGCTATGGCGGCTGTGCGCGGGATACCCTCGGGTATGCCGGGTTTCCTTAGGACCGGTCCGCGAACCTGCGTACAGCTGCCACCCCATCGCGTCGCGGCGATCAATGGCAGCTCCACTTTCCTAAGGAGCTCCACCATGATCAAACCCACCCCCAATCCCCCCATCCGGCTGTTCACCGTGGCCGACGGCATCAGCACCGAAGACCTGCTGGTCAACCTCAGCGAAACACTTGCCTCGGCCAATGCGCTGAGTTGCGACCTGGCCTTTGACCTGGAAGGATCGAAAAGAGAGGAGTTGCTGGGCGTCGCGCAGTTGATTGAGCTTGCCCAGTTGTTAGCCGAACGGGCTCATGATGGTGTCGGGCAGGCTACAGCGGCAGGCAGCTGATAACCCAGTCCAAATGTGGGAGGGGGCTTGCTCCCGATAGCAGTGGATCAGCCAACAATTCAGTGAATGACTCGCCGCAATCGGGAGCAAGCCCCCTCCCACATTGGACCGGTGTTGTTCAGTGAACGTGGATGGCCTCTAAGGCCGCTGCCACTGTAGTGAACTCCCGATCCACGGCCGCCAGCACCGGGCGCTTCAACACCAACACCGGAAGCCCCCGTTCCCGCGCCACTTCGAGCTTCGGTTCGGTGGCCGTGCTGCCGCTGTTCTTGCTGATCAGCACATCAATCTGGCGGCGCTCAAACAGCGCGCGTTCTTCGTCGATCAGAAACGGCCCGCGGGCGCCGATCACTTCGCAGCGCTCGTTGCCCGGATACACATCCAGTGCGCGCAATGTCCAGAATTGCCCCTCAGGGATTTCCTCGAGGTGCTGTAACGGTTCGCGTCCCAGGGTAAACAGTGGCCGCTTGAAAGGCTCAAGCGCTTCGATCAGCTCGGCCCAGTCAGACACTTCCCGCCAGTCATCCCCCGTTTGCGGCTGCCACGCCGGGCGCCGCAAGGCCCAGCACGCCACCCCGCACAACCGCGCCGCTTGAGCCGCGTTCCGGCTGATCTGCGCCGCATAGGGGTGGGTAGCATCAAGAATCAAGCTGATCCCCTCATCCCGAACAAACTGCGCCAGGCCCTCAGCGCCACCGTAACCGCCGACCCGCACTTGGCAGGTGAGATCTGTAGGCACCCGCCCAGCCCCGGCCAGGCTGTAAACATGCGCAGGTCCCAGGGTTCGCGCGATAGCCAGCGCTTCCGTCACGCCACCCAGCAGCAGAATCCTGTTCATACCGGCTTGATCACTTCAAGCAGAGTAATCGGCAGTGCCTGGCGCCAGGTATCGAACTCGCCCAACGGCTGCGCCTGGGCTACGTGGATGCGTGTCAGTTCACCACCGTACTGGGCACGCCAGTTCATCAGGGTCATTTCGCTTTGCAGGGTGACGGCATTGGCAACCAAGCGACCGCCCGGGCGCAGCTGTTGCCAGCAGGTATCCAGCACGCCGTCACGGGTGACGCCGCCGCCAATAAAGATCGCGTCCGGGGCTTCCAGGCCGTTCAACGCCTGCGGCGCCGTGCCGCGAACCAATTGCAGACCGGGTACGCCGAGGGCGTCGCGGTTGTGTTCGATCAAGGCTTGGCGGCCTTCGTCGGCTTCGATCGCCAATGCCCGACAGCTCGGATGCGCGCGCATCCATTCGATGCCGATGGAGCCGCTGCCCGCGCCCACGTCCCAGAGCAGCTCGCCGGGCATCGGGGCGAGGCGGGCGAGGGTGATGGCGCGCACATCGCGTTTGGTCAGTTGGCCGTCGTGTTTGAAGGCCGCATCCGGCAGGCCGGCGAGGCGCGACAGGCGCGGTGCGTCGGGATCGGCTAGGCAATCGATGGCGAGCAGGTTCAGGTCGGCCACCGCAGGCTCACTCCACGACTGCGCGATGCCGTCGATACGCCGCTCCTGCGCGCCGCCCAGGTGTTCAAACACGCTCAACCGGCTGGGGCCATAGCCGCGCTCGGCCAATAACGCGGCAATCAACGCCGGGCTGCTGCCGTCATTGCTCAACACCAGCAAGCGCACGCCACTGGCCAGGTGCGCATTGATCGCCGCCAATGGCCGGGCCACCACGGATACGCACACCACCTCCTGCAATGGCCAGCCCAACCGCGCCGCCCCCAGGGATACGGAGGAGGGCGCCGGCAGGATCGACAGTTCTTCAGCCGCCACCTGCCGCGCCAGGCTGGCGCCCACACGCCATAGAACATCGGATCGCCACTGGCCAATACACACACCGGTTCACCGCGCCGCGCCAGCACGGGCTCCAGGGAAAACGGGCTCGGCCATAACTGGCGCTCGCCACTGATGCACAGGGGCAAAAGGTCCAACTGGCGCTGAGCCCCTATAATGCGCGTGGCGCGCAGCAGGGCATGTCGGGCGTTTCTGCCCAGGCCCTTGAAGCCGTCTTCACCGATGCCTACTACCGTCAGCCAGGGCGACATATCAATTCCTTGAACGACATCCGACGGGCAGGCTTTTCATGCCGTCGGACAAAGCAGGCATAATACCGCGCCTTTACCCGTCAACCGGTAGCCCCGTGAACCCAACGCCCGCTCTGAACACCTTGCGCCCCTCGGCTTGTCCGGGGTTGTTGCGTATCGTCCAGGCGCTGGACGGCGGCATCTGTCGGATCAAATTGGCCGGTGGCGCCATCAGCGCAGCCCAGGCCAACGCTGTGGCGGACGCTGCCCAGGCCTATGCGGGCGGGGTGATCGAGGCGACCAACCGCGCCAACCTGCAGATTCGCGGGATCGGCGCCGAGCAGGACGCTCTCATCGCGATGCTGCTGGCGGCAGGCCTCGGCCCGAGCCACGCGGCCGGCGATGACGTGCGCAACCTGATGCTCAGCCCCAGCGCCGGCATCGACCCACAGATGCTGTTCGACACCCGACCCCTGGCCGGGCAGATCCTCGCCACCCTGGAAAACCATCCACGCTTTCATGAGCTGTCGGCCAAGTTCGCCGTGCAACTGGATGGCTTTGAGGCCTTGGCGATGCTGGAGCATCATCACGACCTGTGGCTGTCGGCCTTCGAGCAAACCGGTGAAACCCTGCTGGCGTTCGGCCTGGCCGGTTGCCCTGGGCTGGACGCGCCGCTGGCCGCTGTGCGACTGGACCAGGGCCATGCGCTGGTGGTGGCGGTGCTGGAAGCCTTTCTCGACCTGGCCACGCCGGAACAAACGCGCATGCGCCACCTGGCTGTGGATAAGTTACTGAGCCGCTTGAACGTGCCGCTACTGCCGGCGGACGGGTTCAAACGCCCGGCCAGTAGCGCTTCGGGCCACTTGGGCAGTTATCCACAGCACCAGCAAGACCTGTTCTATGTCGCCGCCGTCGCGCCCCTGGGCCGCCTGGACCCGGCGATGCTCAAGGGCGCCGCGCAACTTGCCGGCGAGCATGGCGACGCCACCTTGCGTTTTACCCCCTGGCAAGGCGTGCTGCTGCCCAATCTCAAACAGCCCGACGTCGTGATCGAGCAATTAACCCAATTGGGCTTTCTCTGCGCCGCCGACCAACCCCTGGCGCACATGATCGCCTGCACGGGTTCCAGCGGCTGCGGCAAAGGCCTGGCGGATACCAAGGCTGACGCCCTGCAATTGGCCGCCCTGCAACCTGGTCACGCCGTTCACCTGTCCGGTTGCCCGCGCTCCTGCGCCGCTGCGCACACCGCACCGGTGACCTTGCTGGCGGTGAGTCCCGGCCACTACGACCTCTATTTTCGCGACGCAGCCCATCCAGGTTTTGGCCGGCTGCACGCGCGCACCCTTTCTATTGAAGCGACGGGCGCCTTGCTGCGCGCTCGCCCACGGAGCAACACCGATGATTGATTACATCCGCGACGGTCAGGAGATCTACCGCAACTCCTTCGCCATTATTCGCGCGGAAGCCAGGTTGGAGCGCATCCCGGCTGATCTGGAAAAACTCGCGGTGCGGGTGATTCATGCCTGCGGCATGGTCGAGGCCATCGACGGCCTGCAGTTTTCCGAGGGCGCAGGCAAGGCCGGGCGCGAAGCGCTGGCGGCCGGCGCGCCGATTCTGTGCGATGCGCGGATGGTCTCCGAAGGCGTGACCCGTGCGCGCCTGCCGGCCAACAACCCGGTGATCTGCACCCTGCGCGACGACAGCGTGCCGGAGCTGGCGCGGGAGCTGGGCAACACGCGCTCCGCGGCGGCCCTGGAGCTGTGGCGTCCGCACCTGGCCGGCAGCGTGGTGGTGATCGGCAACGCGCCGACCGCCTTGTTCTACCTGTTGGAGATGCTTGATGCCGGCGCGCCGAAACCGGCGCTGATCCTGGGCTTTCCGGTGGGCTTTGTCGGTGCCGCCGAGTCCAAGGCAATGCTCGCCGCTGACAGTCGCGGCGTGCCGTTCGTGATCATGCAGGGCCGCCTGGGTGGCAGTGCCATGGCCGCCGCCGCCGTCAATGCGCTCGCCACGGAGGTTGAATAATGCACGCACGCGGACGTCTGATCGGCCTGGGCGTGGGCCCCGGTGACCCCGAACTGATCACCCTCAAGGCCCTGCGCCTGCTGCGCGAGTCGCCGGTGGTGGCGTACTTCGTGGCTAAGGGCAAGAAGGGTAATGCGTTCGGCATCATTGAAGACCATCTGGTGCCGCAGCAAACCCTGATGCCGCTGGTGTATCCGGTGACCACCGAGGCGCTGCCAGCACCGCTGTCCTATGAGCAAGTGATCAGCGATTTCTACGACACGGCCAGCGTCGACGTGGCCGCGCACCTGGATGCGGGCCGCGACGTGGCGGTGATCTGCGAAGGCGACCCGTTCTTCTACGGCTCCTACATGTACCTGCATGACCGCCTCGCCGAGCGCTACGAAGCGCAGGTTATTCCAGGCGTGTGCTCGATGCTCGGCGGCGCTTCGGTACTGGGCGCGCCGCTGGTGTATCGCAATCAGAGCCTGTCGGTGCTGTCGGGCGTGCTGCCCCACGATGACCTCAAGCGCCGGCTGGCCGACGCGGATGCGGCGGTGATCATGAAGCTGGGGCGCAACTTCCCCAAGGTGCGCCAGGTATTGGAAGAACTCGGCCTGGCCGGGCGTGCGCTGTACGTGGAGCGCGCCACCATGGCCAACCAGAAGATCGTGCCGCTGGATCAGGTGGAGCCGATGTCGTCGCCGTATTTCTCGTTGATCATCGTGCCCGGTGAACGGTGGCAAGGTTGATGAGTCCGGCGATTGTCATCTTGGGCCAGGGCAGCCTGGCAACCGCGCGGCGGATCCAGCAGTTTTACCCGGCTGCGCTGATCCACGGCCTGGACGGTCGGGTTGAGGGTGCAGACCAGCGCTACAGCGAATTCGGCGCCACGCTGCGCCAGCTCTACCAGCAGGGCACGCCGCTGATTGCGCTGTGCGCCGCCGGCATTGTCATTCGTACCCTCGCGCCGCTGTTGCTCGAAAAAGGTGAGGAACCGGCGGTGCTGGCCGTCGCCGAAGACGGCAGCGCCGTGGTGCCACTGCTGGGTGGTCTGGGCGGTGTGAATGTGATGGCGCGGGACATTGCCGCTGCGCTGGGCGTGGCGGCGGCGATCACCACCAGCGGCGAGTTGCGCTTCGGCACCTGCCTGCTCAACCCGCCCAAGGGCTATGCTTTGGCGGACCTGGAACTGGGCAAGCGTTTTGTCTCGGACCTGCTGGCCGGTGAAAGCGTGCGCATCGAAGGCGCGGCGCCCTGGCTGGACCAGGCCAACCTGCCGCAGGACCCGCACGCCCGCCTGGCGATCCATGTCGGCAGTGCCGAGCGTGCGCCCGCCGCCAACGAATTGCTGATTTACCCGAAAACGGTGTGCGTCACCTGCAAACCGGGTGAGCACCTGGGGGCGCGTGTACGCACGGCCTTGCATGAAGCGGGCGTTGCCGTGCAATCGCTGGCGTGCCTGCTGGCGAGCGACCTGCAGATGGCCGAGGCGTCGTTGCATGAGGCCGCGCTGGAGTTGGGCGTACCGCTGCGGTTTGCCCCGCTTGCGCTGCACGCGGACGTCAGCATCAGCGTGGCTGAACAGCCCTTGGATTTGTCACAGCTAGGCCGCCCCCGCGGTCGCCTCGCCGTGATCGGCCTGGGCCCTGGCGCCGCTGAATTGATGGTGCCGGCCGTCAAGGCCGAGTTGGCGCGTTGCACCGATGTGCTGGGCTATGAAACCTACGTGCGCATGGCCGGGCCGTTCCGTGATGACCAGGTGCAGCACTGCACCGACAACCGCGAAGAAATGCAGCGCGCCCGCCACGCCTTCGAACTGGCCGCTCAAGGGCGCTCGGTGGTGGTGGTATCGTCCGGCGACCCGGGTGTGTTCGCCATGGCCGCTGCGGTGATCGAGGCGCTGCATGAGTCCAGCGACCCCGCGTGGCACCAGGTCGACCTGCAGATCCTGCCTGGCGTCTCGGCGTCCCTGGCCACCGCTGCCCAGGCCGGCGCGCCGCTGGGGCATGATTTTTGTGTGATGTCGCTGTCGGACAACCTCAAGCCGTGGTCGATCATCGAAAAGCGCCTGGACCTCGCGTCCCAGGCCGACCTGGCGTTGGCGTTCTACAACCCGATCTCCCGTGCGCGGCCGTGGCAACTGGGGCGTGCGCTGGAGATTGTCGCGCAGCACCGCACGCCTGAAACACCGGTGGTGCTGGGCCGTGATATCGGTCGTCCCGGCCAGACATTGCGCGTCACCACGCTGGGGCAGCTCACCCCGGACCAGGTGGACATGCGCACCATGGTGCTGATTGGCTCGTCCACCACCTGCACTTTTGCGCGCGCCGGTGGTGGGGAGTGGGTGTACACGCCGCGCTGGTACGGCGAAAAACCCGGCTCCTGAAAGCGCGGAGGCAACGGTCGGAAAGCTCCGAATGACTCAAGGATTCTCCTGCGGTCGTTCGGGGCTTTTTCTTTTTTTTACGTCGAAACCACGAAGCCCTCGCTTGATGCCGCGCCACTGCTGGGCGCTGCGTTTTGATTGGCTGCGTCAAGGCATGTTTGTCGCCTGGAAAGCCTGGCGGTGGGTGGACTAGTGTGGTTGCAAGCCCCGAGTCGGGGTGAACGTGGAGAATTGGAAATGGAGCGACATCATCGAAGGATCAATAGTAAAAAGAGGCGCAAGCTGATCGCCGCCTACAAATTGCCGGGTGCGCCCGCAACGCCCGGCGCTTTGCCACTGGACGCTGAAGACGACTGCAATGCGGCGGTGGTCAACAACGGCGTGATTTCTTTTGCCGAGGGGCTGTCCGGGCTAAACCGCGAATACATCCGTAAGAGCTACCTGTTGGCCAGCAGTTATGTGAGCGATGTACTGAACATTCGCCGGGGCACGGAGGCCTGGTACAACGAATTTATCAACGTGATGACCAGCTTGGGCTGGCTGCCGATGCGCAGTCGCTTCGAGCGGGTCTCGCGTTCCGGCAAAGGCCTGACGGTGCAACTGGCGGCATTTAACATCATCAGCGCGCTGCTCGCCTCGATGTCGTTGTCGGGACCGTTGCTCGGCATGCTGCCGAAACTGGCGGCGGATGCGCTGGAAGCCTTGAAGCAGCAGCCAGCGTGTCTGGATTTGTTCAAGCGCAACAGCAGCGTGCACGAAGGCGGCGACTTCGGCGTGGCGTCCTGCGCTGAAACCAATGGCGAAGTCACGATGGTGCTGGTGACCTACAGCAGCCATGGCGTGGGCAAACAGGTGGGTTTGCCGTTCCTCGAGTGGGACAGTTCATCGTTCGAGGCCTTCAGCGGGCAGACCTGCCTGGTGCTGAATACCTCGGTGGTCAACGAAAAGACCCTGCAATTGATGCGCGACAGCGCGGGTGACAAAGTGCAGTCGGCCATTGCCAAGTACCGGATCTAGGGCACCAGATAGCCGCGGACCCCGGTAAAAATAATTTGCGCGGCCAGGGCGCACACAAACAAGCCCATCAACCGGCTGACAATCTGCAAGCCCTGGTCGCCGAGAATCCGTTCGATCCGATTGGACAGGTACAGCACCACGCCCACAGTGAGGCTGGCCAACGCGATACTGAGGATGGCGGTGAGCTTGTCGTCCCAATGCGGCTGGCTCACGCCCATCACCAGCAGCGCACCGATGGTGCCGGGGCCGACCGTCAGCGGGATGGTCAGCGGCACGATGGTCACGTCCTGCTGTACGTTATCGGTCTGCACCGCCGACTTGCCTTGGGCCATGCCCAGGGCGGAGATAAACAGCACGCTGCCGGCACCGATGCGGAACGCGTCCACGGTGATGCCGAACACACTGAAAATCACCCGGCCGAACAGGTACAGCAGCACGCTCGACACCAGCGTCGCCAGCGCGACTTTCCAGGCCAGGCGTCGCCGCTCCTTGCTGGAGTAGCCACGGGTCAGGCTGATAAAGCAGGACAGCACGAAGAACGGGCTATAGAGCACCAGCATCTTCAGGTAAACGCTGAACAACACGTGGAGCATGAGGGCGGCTCGTGGCAGTAGAAGAGGTGTCGAGAGTCTAACAGGCGACATGAAACAAATGTGGGAGGGGGCTTGCCCCCTCCCACATTTGATCGCATTGCAAGTCAGGAGGGCGCGTGTTCGGGCCGCTGCTGGCGCTGCGCCACCCAGAACTCCACCAACTCACGCAGCTGCGACAGCTCCACCGGCTTGGCCATGTGCCCGTCCATCCCGGCCTGGCGCGCGCGCTCCTTGTGTTCCGACAGGATGTGCGCGGTCAGCGCCACCACCGGCGTGCGCACACGTTGGTGGCTGACTTCCCACGCGCGTAGCTGCTGGGTGGCGGAGAAACCATCGAGGATCGGCATTTCACAGTCCATCAACACCAGGTCATAGCGCTGGGCTTTCATCGCCTCCAACGCTTCTTCGCCGTTGCTGGCGGTGTCCGGGTTGAGGTTGAGCTTGCCAAGCATGCCGCGTATCACTTTGGTGGAGATGCTGTTGTCTTCGGCCACCAGGATGCGGAAGTCGCTGGGCACCGTAATCGCTGCCGGCGCGACGGGGACGGGCCGAGGATGGGTCACGCCCTTGCTGCGTTGGGTCAGCTCGTCGGCCAGGGTGGTTTTTAGCGTATAGCCGGCCACCGGTTTGGCGAGGATGCGCTTGATCCCGCAGTTGCGCGCGATGATCTTGCTCGGCGCATTGCTGATCCCCGTGAGCATGATCAGCAGGATGTCGTGGTTCAGGCTCGGGTCTTCCTTGATTTTCGCTGCCAGTTGCATGCCGGTCATGCCGGGCATGTTCTGGTCCAGCAACACCACATCGAAATAATCGCGCAGGTGCGCCTTGGTGCGCAGCAGGGCCAGGGCCTCTTTGCCCGATGCCACGGCGCTGACGTTCAGACCCCAGGCCGAGCATTGCTGCAAGAGCACCTTGCGGCAGGTGTCGTTGTCGTCCACCACCAGCACGCGAGCGTCCTTGAGCGGGCCGTCGAGGTCGGAGGTCGGGTGTTCGAGGCGTTCCGGGTCCAGCGGCAGGGTCAGCCACAGGGTGCTGCCCTGGTGGCTGCCGCTCTTGATACCGAATTCGCCGTTCATCAACAGGATCAACTGACGCGCGATCACCAGGCCCAGGTGCCCGCTCAAGCGGGTCGCCGAGAGGAAGTTCTTGCTGTGCAGTTCGCTGTGCAGCAGGGCGTCGCGCTCGGCGGCTTCCATCGGAACGCCGCTGTCCTGTACCGCGATGCGCAGACGTGGCTTGGTGCTGCGTTCGTCGAGGGCCACGACGATCAGCACTTCGCCTTCGTCGGTCTTGTGCAGGGCGTTTTCCAGCAGGCTCAACAAGGCCTGGCGCAGGCGTGTCGGATCACCGCTGATCACGCGCGGCACCTGGGGCTGGATAAAGCTGATCAGTTCGACATTCTGCTGCTCGGCCTTGGCGCGGAAGATGCTCAGGCAGTCGTCGATCAGCGCGTTGAGGTCGAACTGCACATCGTCGAGTTCGATCTGCCCCGACTCGAGCTTGGAGATGTCGAGGATTTCGTTGATCAGCGTGAGCAACTCATTACCGGCGCTGTGGATGGTCTGCACGTAGTCGCGTTGTTTCACCGACAATGGCGTGCCCAGCAGCAACTCGGTCATGCCCAGCACGCCGTTCATGGGGGTGCGGATTTCGTGGCTGATCTTGGCCAGGAATTCGGCCTTGGCGGCGATTTCGGCATTGCTCGCGGCCAGGTCGCGGCTGAGGCTGAAGCGGGTCTCGACAATGGCGCGCTGGCGCTCACCGAGGGCCAGGCTCATCAACAAACCGCTGAGGCAGATAAAGCTGAGCAGGGTCACGATCAGGCCTTGCGGCGCCACCAGCGTGAGGCCGAGCAGGGCGGGCAGAATGATCAGCGTGCCGATGTTGAACACCACCATCCCCGCCACGAACAGGCGCGCCGGGCGATAGCCTTGCTGCCAGTGATAGGCCGAGACAAACAGCATGCTCAGGCCCGCCAGCGCGACCAGGGCATAGGTGATGATGTTCAGCGGCAGGGTGTTGACGAACAACAGCAGCAGGCCGCACAGCACGATCAACAGAATGTCGGCCATCAACAGTTTGTTCAGCGGGTGCGGCCCCAGGGGCATGAAGAAGCGATAGGCAAACATCAGCCCGCACGGTGCGGTCAGCAGCAGGGCGAGATACGCGCCGGGGGTTTGGATTGCGTGCCAGTTCGGCAGCCACGGCCCCACCACGTTGAGCAACAGCGCCAGGCTGAGCAGCAACAGGCATTCACAGGCGGCCAGCCACAGGCTGCTGCGCGAGCGGTGGTAGGCGAAGCGCGTGAGGTTATGCAGGATCAGCATCAGCAGCACGCCGAACAGCAGGCCGTAGACCAGCGTCTGGTTCTGGTTGGCGGCGGCCAGCACGGCCGGTTCCAGAGTGATGTAAGGGCGCAGCTCGTGCTCCGACACCAGGCGCAGGTAAACCTCGAGTGGGCGCTGGCTTTGTGGCATCGGCAGCATGAAGTCACTGCTCGGCAACGGGCGATTGGCCTGGGGCTGGCGCGTGCCGGTGGTTTGCTGTTCCACCAGGGTATCGCCGTCCAGTACATAGAGGCTCAAGTGTGCGAGGTCTGGTGCGAATACCCGCAGCACTTGTTCATGCTTGCCCGGTTGCAGCTTGAAACGTACCCACAGCGCACCGTCCGGCTGCGCGGCGGTAATGCGGTCCAGTTCGATGGGGCTGAATTGATTGGTGTAGCGGGACGAGCGGATATCGCTCAGTTGCAGGTCGGCCTGATCATCGAGCAATACTGCCCAACCACTGCCTTGCGCAGCGGCTTGAGCCGGGGCCAGGCAGAGCAGGGTCAGCAGACTGACGGTAAAAGCTATGGCGATCCTGAGCCAGCGCACGGCGAAGTCCCTTCGTAGGTGAATGCACGGGTTAACTATGCGCGGGGCGACATGAGTACGGCAAGGGCCAGAGGCCCTTACCTACCCGAACGGATAGCTACTCAGTTGCTCTCGCCACGCTCACGGGCAATGGCGCGGTAGCCGATGTCGGTGCGATAGAAGCAGCCTTTCCAGTCGATTTTCGCGGCCAGCTTGTACGCCTGTTGCTGCGCGGCGTCGACACTGGCGCCCATCGCGGTGGCGCACAGCACGCGGCCACCGGCGGTGACGACGTTGCCATCCTTCAGCGCAGTGCCGGCATGAAACACCTTGCCTTCCAGCGCCGCGGCCGCTTCCAGGCCTTCAATCACATCGCCCTTGGCGTAATCGGCAGGGTAACCGCCGGCCGCCAGTACGATCCCGACGCTTGGGCGTGGGTCCCACTGTGCTTCGACTTTGTCCAGGGCCTGGGCCAGCGCGGCTTCCACCAGCAGCACCAGGCTCGACTGCAAACGCAGCATGACGGGTTGGGTTTCCGGGTCACCGAAGCGGCAGTTGAACTCGATGACTTTCGGGTTACCAGCTTTGTCGATCATCAGACCGGCGTAAAGGAAACCGGTGTAGACGTTGCCTTCGTCGGCCATGCCGCGCACGGTCGGCCAGATCACCAGGTCCATGACGCGCTGGTGCACCTGGGCGGTGACCACTGGCGCCGGGGAGTAAGCGCCCATGCCGCCGGTATTCGGGCCGCTGTCGCCGTTGCCGACGCGTTTGTGGTCCTGGCTGGTGGCCATTGGCAGTACGTTCTTGCCGTCGACCATGACGATGAAGCTGGCCTCTTCGCCGTCGAGGAACTCCTCGATCACCACGCGCGAACCCGCATCACCAAAGGCATTGCCGGCGAGCATGTCGCGCACGGCGTCCTCGGCTTCCTGCAGGGTCATGGCGACGATCACGCCTTTGCCGGCGGCCAGGCCGTCGGCCTTGATCACGATCGGCGCACCTTTTTCACGCAGGTAAGCCAGGGCCGGCTCGATCTCGGTGAAGTTCTGGTAGTCGGCAGTCGGGATCTTGTGGCGCGCCAGGAAATCCTTGGTGAAGGCTTTCGAACCTTCCAACTGAGCGGCACCTGCGGTCGGGCCGAAGCAATCCAGGCCACGGCTGCGGAACAGGTCGACGACGCCGGCCACCAGCGGCACTTCCGGGCCGACAATGGTCAGGGAGACGTTTTTCTCGGCGAAATCTGCCAGTTGCTCAAGGGCCAGCACGTCGATCGCGACGTTTTCGCACTTGGCTTCAATGGCGGTACCGGCGTTACCCGGTGCTACGAACACCTTCTGGACGCGTGGGTCCTGGGCAACTTTCCAGGCCAGGGCGTGTTCACGCCCACCGCTGCCAATGATCAAAACATTCATTTCAAAAACCTCTGATAAACGCTGTGCTTCTTCGTAGGAGCGAGCTTGCTCGCGAAGGTCGTGAACGATGACGAGGGGAACCTGACACCCCGTGGCGTTTTTGAGTTTTTCGCGAGCAAGCTCGCTCCTACAGTAGAGAAGCGGTGCTGTTTAGTGGCGGAAGTGGCGCATGCCGGTGAAGACCATGGCGATGCCCGCTTCGTCGGCCGCTGCGATGACTTCAGCATCACGCATCGAGCCACCCGGTTGGATCACGGCGGTCACGCCGGCTTTCGCGGCGTTGTCCAAACCGTCACGGAACGGGAAGAACGCATCGGAAGCCATGACCGAACCTACCACCTGCAAGCCGGCGTGTTCAGCCTTGATCGCGGCGATACGGGCCGAGTTCACGCGGCTCATCTGGCCGGCGCCGACGCCGATGGTCTGGCGGTTCTTGGCGTAGACGATGGCGTTGGATTTAACGTACTTGGCCACTTTCCAGGCGAAGATCAGGTCGTTGATCTCTTGCTCGGTCGGGGCGCGCTTGGTCACGACTTTCAAGTCGTCGCTGCCGATCATGCCGATGTCGCGGCTCTGTACCAGCAGGCCGCCATTGACACGCTTGTAGTCCCAGGCAGCGGCGCGGTCAGCCGACCATTCACCGCAGGCCAGCAGGCGCACATTGGCTTTGGCCGCGACGATGGCGCGGGCCTCTTCACTGACGCTTGGCGCAATGATCACTTCAACGAATTGACGCTCGACGATGGCCTTGGCCGTCTCGGCGTCCAGTTCACGGTTGAAGGCGATGATGCCGCCGAATGCCGACTCGGTGTCGGTGGCGTAGGCCAGTTCGTAGGCCTGGCGGATCCCGCCTTCAGCGTCCGGGCTCACGGCCACGCCGCACGGGTTGGCGTGCTTGACGATCACGCAGGCCGGCTTGACGAAGCTCTTTACGCATTCCAGCGCGGCGTCGGTGTCGGCCACGTTGTTGTAGGACAGCTCCTTGCCTTGCAGCTGGGTCGCGGTGGCGATGCCCACTTCGGCAGGTTTGGCCTCAACGTAGAACGCCGCGCTCTGGTGCGGGTTCTCGCCGTAGCGCATTTCCTGGGCCTTGATGAACTGGCTGTTGAACGTGCGCGGGAACTGGCTGCGGCCTTCTGTGCTCAGGGTGTCGGCGGCCTGGTTCACGGTGCCCATATAGTTGGCGATCATGCCGTCGTAGGCCGCGGTGTGTTCGAACGCCTTGAGCATCAGGTCGAAACGCTGGGCGTAGGTCAGGCCGCCGGCCTTGAGGCTTTCGAGCACCTGGGCGTAGTCGCTGGCGTTGACCACGATGGCCACGTCTTTGTGGTTCTTGGCCGCCGAGCGAACCATGGTCGGGCCGCCGATATCGATGTTTTCGATGGCGGTCGGCAGGTCGCAGCCTGGCTTGTTGATGGTGGCTTCGAAGGGGTAGAGGTTAACGGCCACCAGGTCGATCGGCTTGATGCCGTGCTCGTTCATGATGGCGTCGTCGATACCGCGACGGCCGAGGATGCCGCCGTGGATTTTCGGGTGCAGGGTCTTGACCCGACCGTCCATCATTTCCGCGAAACCGGTGTAGTCCGCGACTTCCACTGCGGCCACGCCGTTGTCCTGCAGCAGTTTGAAGGTCCCGCCCGTGGAGAGGATTTCCACGCCCAGGGCTTCCAGCTCCCGGGCAAATTCGAGGATCCCGGTCTTGTCGGAAACACTGATCAAGGCGCGGCGGATCGGCAGGCGGGTAGTCTGGTCGGTCATCTCAATTTCCATCAAAAGCAAAGGAGTCAGCAAAAAAGGCGACCGTTTTTACGCGGGCGCCTTTCTGGTTTGATTGAATGCTTACAGCAAATCGTATTGCTTGAGCTTTTTGCGCAAGGTGCCACGGTTGAGGCCCAG
Source organism: Pseudomonas sp. W4I3 (assembly GCF_030816195.1). GTDB lineage: Bacteria > Pseudomonadota > Gammaproteobacteria > Pseudomonadales > Pseudomonadaceae > Aquipseudomonas. Next base: position 1,351,861 of record NZ_JAUSXS010000001.1, read on the forward strand.
CAGCTCACTGGCTTTGGTCTGGTTGCCCTTGACGTAGTTCATCACGCTTTCGAGCAAGGGCGCCTCGACTTCGGAGAGCACCAGGTTGTACACATCCGTGACGGAAGCGCCCTCAAGGTGGGCGAAATAATTGTGCAGCGCCTTCTCGACACTCCCGCGAAGGGTCTGGCCTTCTTCGCTCGGCGTGTTGAGGTGCTGTTTCAAATTGACGTTGTCGCTCACGGGTGTTGTTCCACTCACTAAAGTCTCGGTCATCATCGTCATGCGGCCACCCCTTCTCCATCCCCTGTTCCCAGGCTCTTGTCACGTTCGGCGAAGAACTCACGAACGGTGGCGACCTGTGCCTGCGTTTCATCCAAACGGTTGAACTGAGCGCGAAATTCCTTGGCGCCCGGCAAGGTGGCGAGGTACCAGCCGACATGCTTGCGAGCAATGCGTACGCCCATCACATCCCCATAGAAGGCGTGCAGGGCGGCCAGATGCTCTAGCAGAATACGTTCCACCTCGGACAACTCCGGTGCCGGCAACACATCGCCGGTACGCAGAAAATGCTCGATCTCACGGAAAATCCATGGCCGCCCCTGGGCGGCCCGGCCGATCAACAAACCGTCGGCACCGGTTGCGTGCAGCACGCGCCGGGCTTTTTCGGCTGAATCGATATCGCCATTGGCAAACACCGGCATCGACACCGCCTGCTTGATCGCGGCAATCGTGTCGTACTCGGCTTCGCCGGTATAAAGGTCGGCACGGGTGCGGCCATGCACCGCCAGCGCTGCAATACCTGCCTGTTCGGCGATCTTCGCCACCGTCAGGCCATTCTTGTTGTCCCGGTCCCAACCGGTACGAATCTTCAGCGTCACCGGCACATCGACTGCGGCGACAACGGCCTGCAGGATCTCGGCAACCAACTGCTCATCTTTCAACAAGGCGGAACCAGCGGCCTTGTTGCAAACCTTCTTGGCCGGGCAGCCCATGTTGATGTCGATAATCTGCGCGCCCAGCTCCACATTGGCCCGGGCCGCGTCCGCCAGCATTTGCGCATCACCTCCGGCGATCTGCACCGAGCGTGGCTCGGGATCACCTTCGTGGATCATGCGCATCCGCGATTTGCGGGTGTTCCACAAACTCATGTCGCTGGTGACCATTTCAGAGACTACTAGACCCGCGCCCAAACGTTTGCAGAGCTGACGAAAGGGCTGGTCGGTGACACCCGCCATCGGGGCGAGGATCAAGCCGTTGTGCAATGTATATGGGCCGATGCGTACCGCCGACATAGGACTTCCCTGTTGTGGGGCCGGATCATTAGAGTTCGAAAAAGGGTTGGCATGATACCCGCTCTCGATGACGGGTTAAAGGCTGAATTGGATAAAATCTGAACAGTTAATTTTTTATCGCCGTCGGTTTGGTTGACGCCTGAGCAGTCAATAATCCGCCGTCAAACCCTGGTTGCGGCGTGGCCTCATTCGGGCGAATGGAAGCTCAGGCTGTAATTCACCGCTTTGTTGCCTGGGTCGAGGATGTCCAGGGAGATGTGGATCGGTGTCTGCGAGGGCATTTCGCTGACCCCGGCCAACTCGCCGCTGAGGTACTCGGCGGGCTTGAAGCGCCGACTGGCGATCAGGCCGCCGTTCAGGTCGGCAAAGCGCAGCTCCAGCAGCGGGAAGGGCTGGGAGAAGGTGGCGCGGTTGTAGATGATCGCGTCCACCACCAGCGCGCCGGCGAATTCCGGGTGGCTGCGCACCACCAGGTTGCTGCTCTTGATATGGGCGATATCGACCCGTGATGGCACGCTGCAGCCCAGTTTCGGGCACAACTGCTGGAACCACGGGCGGTAGGCGTCCTGGCGGGCCAGTTCGTCGAATTGGTAGGCGACGTACTGGCCGGCCAGACCGGCGGCGGCGAGCAGTACCAGCACGATCCAGATCAGGCGGCGGCCCCAGCCGGACGGACGCTTCTGTGCATACAAGTGCAGCGGGTCGTCCTCCAGGTCCTGGAACACATCGTCGTGGGCGCTGGACTCGGTGCGCGCTCGCTTGCGCCGCGATGGCGGGCGGTCATCGGTTGCGTCCGCCGATGGCGTCAGGGGTGTAAACGGTGGGTCTGGATCGTCGTCCTCGTCGGGCGTCGAGCGCAGTGGCGGTTCGTCGTCGATGTCATCGCTGTGAAACGACAACGACGGCTCGGTGCGTTCGCTCGGCTCCGGCTCGGCTTCATCGGGCAGGGCGCGCTCTTGCGGCGGCTCGCTGAACAGGCTGGCGGCCCACTTTTCTTCCTCGGCCTTGACGGTATTGCGGCTGGCGCTGAGGGGCTCTTCCTTGTGCCGACGGTCGGCACCGGGCTGGCGGCGTTCCGCGCCAACGGGCTGGGTGTGCTGGATCTCGCGGCGCTCGAGCTTGGCCAGCTCTTCGTCCAGGTCGAGGTTGTCCAGGTCCAGCTCTTCGGCCGTCCACTGTTTCTGGCTGATTGCACGCGGCGGCGCAGGCGTTGGCTCAGCCACGGCGGACTGTTCAGGTTCCGTCGTCGACGCCTGAGCCCGTTGCTCCAGCAACTGGCGAGCGGCATTGAAGACCTGCAGGCACGAGCCGCAGCGCACCACGCCACGGGCCACGCTCAACTGAGCGTGGTTGACGCGAAAGCGCGCTTGGCAATGCGGGCACTGGGTGACGAAACTGTCGGTCATGCGGCCATCCGATTCAGACAAGCGCTCATTCTAGCGCCGACGACCGCTGATGCGTACCCAGCCGTCACGGTTGGCGATAGGGTCCAGCTCGAAATCCTTGGCGTAGGCGGCGGCGACGTCTTCACCCTGCTCGGCGAGAATGCCCGACAGCGCCAGGCGCCCGCCCGGCTTGACCAGGCTCGACAACTGCGGCGCCAGCGACACCAATGGCCCGGCGAGAATGTTGGCGACCAGCACATCGGCCTGTACCTGGGGCAGGTCCTCGGGCAGATAGAGCGGGAATTTGCCTTCAGGAATTTGGTTGCGCCCGGCGTTGTCGCGTGAGGCTTCCAGCGCCTGCACGTCGATATCGGTGCCCACCGCCTCCTTGGCGCCCAGCAGCAGGGCGGCGATGGCCAGAATCCCCGAACCGCAGCCGAAGTCGAGCACGTTGCTGTCGGTCAGGTCCTGGCCGTCCAGCCATTCCAGGCACAATGCGGTGGTGGGGTGAGTGCCGGTGCCGAACGCCAGGCCCGGGTCCAGCAGCAGGTTGACCGCGTCCGGCTCCGGGGCGGCGTGCCAGCTGGGGACGATCCACAGGCGCTGGCCGAAACGCATGGGCTGGAAGTTATCCATCCAACTGCGCTCCCAATCCTGGTCTTCGATCACTTCGCTGTGATGCTCGGGCAGCGGGCCGCCGGTGAGCAATTCCATGTGGGCCAGTACGCTGGCGGCATCGGTGCCGTCTTCGAACAGGGCCAGCAGATGGGTGTGGGACCACAGCGGGGTGGTGTTGAGTTCAGGTTCGAAGATCGGCTGGTCTTCGGCGTCCATGAATGTCACCGACACGGCGCCGACTTCGAGGAACGCGTCTTCGTAGGTTTCGGCTTGTTCTGGGCTGATGGCGAGACGGACTTGCAGCCAAGGCATGGCGGGCACCTTTGAAAAAATGAGTGTGCAGCGGGGTGGGGCTGCGAAAGCGCGCAAGTTTACGCGAGCGGCGTGCAGAAGACGACAGCGGATCAAATGTGGGAGGGGGCTTGCTCCCGATTGCGGTGTGTCAGTCGCCTTATCGGTAGCTGATTCACCGCCATCGGGGGCAAGCCCCCTCCCACATTTTGAACTGTGTACATCCAATAAGCCGGGGTTCCAGAAACAACAAAGCCGCCCGAAGGCGGCCTTGTTGGGTGGAGCACTTACTGGTTGGCCAGCTTGTGTTCCAGGTAGTGAATGTTCACACCACCTTCGCAGAAGCCTTCATCACGAACCAGGTCCCGATGCAGCGGGATGTTGGTCTTGATGCCGTCGACCACGATTTCGTCCAGGGCGTTGCGCATACGGGCCATGGCCTCGTCGCGGGTTGCGCCCCAGGTGATCAGCTTGCCGATCAGCGAGTCGTAGTTGGACGGAACCTTGTAGCCGCTGTACAGGTGCGAATCCACACGGACGCCGTTGCCGCCGGGCGCGTGGAAATGCTTGACCAGGCCAGGGCTTGGGATAAAGGTTTTCGGGTCTTCGGCGTTGATCCGGCACTCCAGGGAGTGGCCGTGCATCTTCACGTCGTCCTGGGTAAAGGACAGCACGTTGCCAGCGGCGATGCTGAGCATCTCCTTGACGATATCGATACCGGTGACCATCTCCGAAACCGGGTGTTCTACCTGCACGCGAGTGTTCATCTCGATGAAGTAGAAACGGCCGTTTTCGTAGAGGAACTCAAAGGTACCGGCGCCACGGTAGTTGATGTCGATGCACGCCTTGACGCAGCGTGCCAGGACTTCCTGGCGAGCCTTCTCGTCCAGGCCCGGTGCCGGCGCTTCTTCCAACACCTTCTGGTGACGACGCTGCAGGGAGCAATCGCGGTCGCCCAGATGGATGGCGTGGCCCTGGCCGTCGGACAGCACCTGCACTTCCACGTGACGTGGGTTGGTCAGGTACTTCTCCAGGTAGACCATCGGGTTGCCGAACCAGGCGCCCGCTTCGGAGCGGGTCTGCTTGGCGGCTTCGATCAGGTCTTCTTCCTTGTGCACCACGCGCATGCCGCGACCACCACCGCCACCGGCGGCCTTGATGATCACCGGGTAACCGACTTCGCGACCAATGCGCAGAGCGGTTTCCTCGTCTTCAGGCAGCGGGCCGTCGGAGCCAGGAACGGTTGGCACGCCGGCGGCGATCATGGCGTCCTTGGCCGAGACCTTGTCGCCCATCAGGCGAATGGTTTCGGCTTTCGGGCCGATGAAGGCAAACCCGGATTTTTCCACCTGTTCGGCGAAATCGGCGTTTTCGGCAAGGAAGCCGTAGCCTGGGTGAATGCCATCAGCGCCGGTCACTTCTGCCGCGGCGATGATGTTCGAGACTTTCAGGTACGAGTTCGTGGCCAGTGGCGGGCCGATGCAGATGCTTTCGTCCGCCAGTTTCACGTGCATCAATTCGGTATCGGCCGTCGAGTAAACAGCGACGGTCTTGATGCCCTCTTCCTTACAGGCGCGCAGGATACGCAGCGCGATCTCGCCGCGGTTGGCGATCAGGACTTTTTGCAGTTTCTTCGCAGGTTTCAACATCGAAGGCGCTCCGCGGTTCAAACGATGGTGAACAGCGGCTGGTCGTACTCAACCGGCTGACCGTTTTCTACCAGGATGGATTCAATGACGCCGGCTTTTTCAGCGGTGATGTGGTTCATCATCTTCATCGCTTCAACGATGCAGATGGTGTCGCCCACTTTCACGGTCTTGCCCACTTCAACGAAGGCTGGCGAGGTCGGTGCCGGGGTGCGGTAGAAGGTACCGACCATTGGCGACTTGACCACGAAACCGTTCAGCGCAGGGGCTGCCGGAGCGGCAGGTGCGGCGGCTGCTGGAGCGGCGGCAGGGGCGGCAGCGGCTGGAGCCGGTGCTTGCATCTGTGGCGCGTAGAACTGTTGAGCCGGGGTCTTGCTGTGACGGCTGATCCGTACGGACTCTTCGCCTTCCTTGATTTCCAGCTCGTCGATACCGGATTCTTCCAGCAGTTCGATCAGTTTCTTAACTTTACGGATATCCATGAATCATCAACTCCCAAGGGTCGGTCAGGGGCGTTTAGCCTGTTCTTCAACGTGTTCCAGGGCGGCCTCCAGGGCCAGTCGGTAACCGCTGGCGCCAAGGCCGCAGATCACTCCTACCGCTACGTCGGAGAAGTAAGAGTGATGGCGGAAAGCTTCGCGTTTGTGCACGTTCGATAAATGCACTTCGATGAATGGGATGCTCACCGCCAGCAGCGCGTCACGTAATGCAACGCTTGTGTGCGTGAAAGCGGCGGGATTGATCAGAATAAAGTCCACGCCTTCGCCACGCGCGGCATGGATGCGATCAATCAATTCATACTCGGCATTGCTTTGCAGGTAGAGCAAATGATGACCGGCAACACGGGCCCGCTGTTCCAGATCGAGGTTGATCTGATCCAGGGTCACTGCCCCGTAGACGCCCGGTTCGCGGGTGCCGAGCAGGTTCAGGTTGGGTCCGTGAAGAACCAGTAAGGTCGCCATCGGCTGTTCCTTGTTATTGGGTGGGGTACGGCAGAACCCGGCGACTATGCCGCAAAGCCTTTGTGACTGTCCAGTTCTATGCAGTAGCCAACACGATTAGCGAGGATAGCGAAAAATTTGTGACTGTGGCCTTGGATCTGGTCATGCAGATCAACTGTGGGAGGGGGCAAGCCCCCTCCCACATTTGATCTTCACCAGGCGCGGGGGTGGGTCACACGCGGAAGGCCTGCACGGCGGTGTTGAGCTGGCCGCCCAGTACCAGCAGGTGTTCGCCCTGGCGGCGGCCTTGCCCGATACGCAGCAGGTTGTCCTCGCCCAACTGGTGAATCCGCTCGCTGTTGTCGCGGATCTCGCTCACCGCCCCGCTTTGCTGCGCAGTCACATCGGCGATGCGCACGGCGGTCTCGGAGATGGTCTGGATTGCCCCGACGATTTCATCCAGCGCGCCATCGGCGGCCTGGGCTTGTTCGGCGGTGGCTTCGGCGTGTTCGACCTGCGCACGCATGCCCTGCACCGATTGGTGGGCGGCGGTTTGCAGGCCGGCGATCAGGCCCTGGATTTCGGCGGTGGCGCCCGCGGTGCGTTGGGCCAGGGAGCGCACTTCATCGGCGACCACGGCAAAACCGCGTCCGGCTTCACCGGCGCGGGCCGCCTCGATTGCCGCGTTGAGCGCCAGCAGGTTGGTCTGGTCGGCGATCGAGCGGATTACCGTGAGTACGCCGCCGATGGTGGCGGACTCTTCGGCAAGTTTCTCGATCATCTGCGCGTTTTGCTGCACTTCACCCACCAGGGCATGCAGCCCGGCCAGGCTCAGGCCGATTACCCGCTGGCCTTGTTCAACGGCCACGCCTGCACTGCGACTGGCGCCTGCGGCCTGGCTGGCATCGCCCGCCACTTGCTGGATGGTCGCTTCCAGTTCGCCCAGGGAGTCACGGATCTGCGCGGTGTCCCCGGCCTGGCGTTCGGCGCCGTCGTGCAAGCCGCTGCTCAGTTCGGCGAGGGCGCGGCTGCTACCGGCGACGGCTTCGGCATTGCCGCGAATCGTGCCGACGAGGTCCACCAGGTAGGCGCGCAGGCGGTTGAGCGAGGCTTCGATATCGTGCAGTTCGCGGTTGGTCCGGCCCAAAGCGATCGGCTGGCTGAAGTTGCCTTCGGCCCAGGTGGACAGCGCCGGTGCGAGGTTGGTCAGCACCCGCGCCAGGCGCCGCTGCAGGGTATCGATCAACAGGGCGATCAGCAGGATCAGGCCAATCATCAGGCCCTGCATCAGGCGCACTTCGCCCTGGATCCGAGCGTGTTGCGCGCGCACTACCGGCTCCATGTCGGCGATCGCTTGTCTCACGCGGGTGATCTTGACGTGGGTGGCGGCGGCAAGCTCGGTGCGTTGCTGGATCTGTTCGCGGGTGCGCTTGAGTTCGCCGGGGTAGCGGGTCAGCAGGCTGTTGAGCTCACGCTTGAGGTCTACGCCGGTGTCCTGGGCTTCGGTTTTATCGCTGTTCTGCAGGCCCATCAGCGCGGAAAAATCGTCGCTGCTGGATTCGGCGCTGGCTTTGACGCCCAGCAAAGGCAACTGCGCCAACCGGTCGGCCTGGCTGCGGATGCTGGCGATTTCACGTTCGACCTCATCGGCCAACTCGGCGCGCCCGCTGCTGACCAGTTTGTCGCGGGCCAGGGACAGCTTGCCCAGGTGTTGCGCGGCGGCCAGCAGTGGCGGCAGATAGCGCGCCGCATCCGCCGAATCGACGGCGCCGGCGTACTGGCTCAGTTGCTCCAGGTTCGCCCCCAGTTCGCGTTCGGCTTGCAGTAGCAGCGCTTGCGGGTCACCGGCCAGTTTGCCGGCGGCGAGCAGGTCGGTTTTGCTGAAGGCATCCAGCTCCGCGAGGCTGGGACGCAGGCTCTGCGCCAACTCGGGCGGCAGTGGGTCGAGTTGCTGCAACAGGCTTTCCAGGCTCTGGCCGGCGCTGCTCAAGCGCAGGGCATCGCCGCTGGCCAGGTAGTCGTCAATATTGCGTGCGGCCTGGTTTTCGAAGGCCTGTGACAGCCCCAGGTAGCGTTCCATCAACAGGTAAGGGCGCTCCAGCGCCCGTTGCGACCACCACAGCGTCGCCCCGAGGGCCAGGCACACGGCCACCAATAGAAGGGTATTGAGATTGGTCAGCAGCTTCAGGCGCATGCGTGGTTTCAACCGACGGCAAAAGATAAGTGCCTGAATTTATTGCGCTTGCGTTACAAAGTTATGACCGATTCAGTGGATTCCGGTGAAAAGATGGCACTTTGCTTTGATGTGCGCGCGGCTTGCACGCGGTTACGCCCGGCGGCCTTGGCACGGTACAGCGCCTCGTCGGCCTGGGCGGCCATCATCAGGCTGTCGGAGCCGTCGCACAGCTCCACCAGCCCGGCGCTGAAGGTGCACCATAAATCCTGCGGCTGGGCCGGGTAGTGAATTTCCGCAAAGCGCCCACGAATGTCGTCCAGCACCTTGCAGGCCGATTCGAGGTCGGTGTCGGGCATCACGATGGCGAATTCTTCACCGCCATAGCGGCCGATGTAGTCGGTCTTGCGCAAACGCTGCTTGAGAAACAGCGCCAGGCTTTTGATCACGCGGTCGCCCATGGGGTGCCCGTGGCTGTCATTGACCCGCTTGAAATGGTCGATATCGAGCATGGCAAAGCTCAACGGCTTGTTCTCGCGACGGGCGCGGAAGCTGCAGTCTTCGAGCAATTGCAGGATATGGGTGTGGTTGTAAAGCCCGGTCAGGCTGTCGCGCACCATCCGCGCTTTTAAATTGCGAGCACGCGCGGCGCGGTTGCGCACGGTGGTGATCAGATGGCGCGGCTTGATCGGCTTGGTCAGAAAGTCGTCACCGCCTTCGCTCATCGCATCCAGCTGTTTGTCCAGGTCGTCTTCGGCCGACAGGTAGATGATCGGCACGCTGACATAGCGGTCGTTGTGGCGAATCACCTTGGCCAGTTCGGTGCCGGTACAGGCGGGCATGTACATGTCGAGGATGATCAGGTCGGGCTGGAAGTCCGCCAGCTCGGCCATCGCCTGGATCGGCTCGATCAAGGTGCGGGTGACGATGCCGGCGCTGTTGAGCAGGCGTTCGGTGTGCAACGCCTGGGCGCGGGAGTCATCGATGATCAGCACTTTATACGGCTCATATTGAGCGACGCAGGTCAGCACTTCGATCTTTTCCAGCAGGCTTGAGGCTTCCAGCGTGCCGGTCAGGAATTCTTCGCCGCCGGCGCGCACGGCGGCCAGGCGGGTCGGGGTGTCGGTTTCATGCAGGCTGAAAAACAGCAGCGGCAGCTTCTGCTCCAGACCCTGCTGGGCTTCGGCGGCCAGCTTCAGCCCCAGCCCGGCGCCGCAGAAATCCACGTCCATCACCATTGCCGACGGCAGGCGCTCGGCCATGGAGGCGCGAAAGGCCGCGACGCTGTCCAGGGATTGGGCGCTCATGCCAAAGAACTCCAGCTGTTTGGCCAGGCGCTCGGCGCGGTCGTGGTCGGCCAGCATCACGTAGATCGGCTTGCGCATCGGTGGCAGCAGGGTTTGTTCAAGCTGGTCGCCCTGACGCAGCCCGGTACGCGACAGGCGCTGCATCAAGCGATTGAGCTCGCTGATCAGTTGGCTGCTTAGGCGGCCACGATTTTCGTCCACGGCCTTGAGGGACTCGCCAATGTGCCGGGCCAGTTGGCTGTGTTCGGGCTGTTCAAAACGCTCGGCAAAGCGCAGCAGGCGCAGATTGGCCTCACTGAGCTCGGAGAAATCGGCGTTCGACCATTCGCTGCGTTGCAGGCGCTGCCAGATCTCAAGAATTTGACGTGCCTGATGAATTACCCGCTGGGCAAAGTGCTGCTTGAGACGCTCGCGGCTGGGGTCTTCTGGCTCGGTCATATCCGGACTACTGTGAGGGTGCGTGCTGAGGTTGGCTGGTGGCCTTATGCTAGCACCTCTTTTTCTGTTGCATGAGTGTCATACGTCAATTAAGTACAAGTCTGTGTCATTCATTTTCTGACCTCATGGTCGCGCTGTGTAAAACGCGTGCATCCTTTATAGTCCAACCGCTGGTATGCGCCAATTCGGTTTAAAAGCCCGCACCGATGGGCACGATGGGGTAGGGTTGTGGTCGGAGTGTTTGACCGCACCCGGACAATTGATGTGCATGAACTCAAGTGATTGAAAGGATATCGCCATGCTGGACTGGAAAAACCGCGAAGGCAGTGCCAAAGGCCCCGCCCCTGAGCCCAAGTCGGCCAACCGCAGCTACTTGCGCAACCTGCTGATGAGCCGCGCCTTGCTCAGCGTGATCTGCTTGTACCTGCTGGTCACCGGTGGCCTGGGTTGGTATTGGAGCCAGGAGCCGGCGTTGTTCCCGGTCCAGCAAAACGCCCAGCTTGCCGCCGAGAAGGAAGGCAAGCAGATGGTGATCGGCTACACCACCGTCGAAACCGTCAAGACCGTGGTCGGCACCTTGCTGAACAAGCCCGGTGGCTACATTTCCAACGACCGTTTCCCGCCAGGCCTGTGGATGGACAACATGCCGAGCTGGGAGTACGGCGTGCTGGTGCAGGTGCGTGACCTGACCCGCGCCCTGCGCAAAGACTTCGCCCGTTCCCAGTCGCAGTCGGCCGAAGACGCGGACCTGGCCAAGGCCGAGCCGCGTTTCAACTTCGACAACAAGAGCTGGGTGCTGCCGTCCAGCGAGTCGGAATATCAGGAAGGCATCAATTCCCTGAGCCGCTACGAAGCACGCTTGTCCGACCCGAACCAGAAGGGCGCGCTGTTCTACGCCCGCGCCGACAACCTGAACAACTGGCTGGGCGACGTCGCCACCCGCCTGGGTTCGCTGTCGCAACGCCTGTCGGCCAGCGTGGGCCGGGTCAAGCTGAACACCGCGCTGAAAACCGAGGCGCTGGCGCCGGGTGAAGTGCCGCAGGTCGATGAAGAAGTGGTGGAAACCCCATGGATGCAGATCGATAACGTGTTCTACGAGGCCCGTGGCCAGGCGTGGGCCTTGTCCCATCTGCTGCGTGCCATCGAAGTCGATTTCGCCGACGTGCTGGCCAAGAAAAACGCCACCGTGAGCGTGCGCCAGATCATTCGTGAGCTGGAGGCCTCGCAGGAGCCGGTGTGGAGTCCTATGATTCTCAACGGCAGTGGCTTCGGTGTACTGGCGAACCATTCGCTGGTGATGGCCAACTACATTTCCCGGGCCAACGCTGCAGTGATCGACTTGCGTCAGCTCCTCAACCAGGGTTGATGATGGACGCTACTCAACGGGAGGCTGCACACCGTGCGGCCTCCGATGCTGAACTGATCTGCTGGGTGGACGAGCAGGACAACCTGCTCGGCCACCTGGTCAGGTCCGACCTTCGCCAGCGCGGCCTGATCGGCCGTTGCACCTTCATATTCCTGTTCAATACCAAGGGTGAGTTGTGCGTGCATCGGCGCACCCTGAGTAAAGCCCTGTACCCGGGGTTCTGGGACACGGCGGCCGGCGGCATGGTGGCTCAAGGGGAGAGCTATGCCGTTTCGGCGGCCCGCGAACTGGAAGAAGAACTGGGCGTGAGCGGGGTGGAATTGACCGAGCACGACCATTTCTACTTCGAGGACGGGGACAGCCGGTTGTGGTGCAAATCCTACTCGGCGGTATGGGACGGGCCCCTGTGCCTGCAGCCTGAAGAGGTGATGGAAGCCTGCTTCCTGCCCATCGAAACAGTGCTGGCGCAGGCCCGGCAAAAGCCCTACTGCCCGGACGCCCAGGAAGGCTTGCGGCGCTATCTCGCCTCACGTCGCTAAAGTTGCATAAATTGGCGCCATTTGGCTCTTAGCAACAGGGCTTTTTGCCGTTACACTGCGCGCCTTTTCACCCGAACCGCGAATGTTTCATCCTGTAGGAGCGAGCGTGCTCGCGAAAAACGCCAAGACACCGCGTGCTGCCTGAATGCCCGCGTTATCGTTGACGATCTTCGCGAGCAAGCTCGCTCCTGCAAGGGTTGTTGACCTTGGCGGTTCGGTAGCGCTGCCCCTGCCTGAGTGGGGCTTCGCGGTCGGTCACCGCCCTGTGCGGCGCCGATCTGTCTTCATCCTCCCAAGAGGATTGCCGGTGGCCAAAAAAGCCGCATCCTTCGCCGCCCTTGGTGGCCTGGTATTTTCCACCGACGCAGGTCGACACTGCCCGGACTGTCGTCAGCCCGTGGACGCGTGCACCTGCAAACAAACCCTGATTCCCGAAGGCGACGGCATTGCCCGCGTGCGCCGCGAGAGCAAAGGCCGTGGCGGCAAGACGGTGACCACCATCACCGGCGTGCCGCTGGCCGAAGACGCGCTCAAGGAGCTGGCCACCACGCTGAAAAAGCGTTGCGGCACCGGTGGCGCGTTGAAAGACGGGGTCATCGAGATCCAGGGCGAGCATGTCGAACTGCTGTTGGCCGAGCTGATCAAGCTCGGTTACAAGGCCAAGAAGTCCGGCGGCTGAAAGCCTCTTCCCAACCTGTGTCTAAACTCTGTCCTGCTAGCGAGGTCTACCTCCCTTACAGGCAAATCGTCATTTTCATTCTTTAGACTGCGCCAGCCTCCGCTTGAGGTGGCGCCTTCGCCTTCATATATAGGGGACTTCGATGTCCGTACGACGCACACGCAAAGACGATGGCAGCCAATGGACAGTTGCGGACAGCCGCAGTGTTTACGGGATCCGCCATTGGGGGGCCGGTTATTTCGCGATCAATGAAGCCGGTCGCGTAGAAGTCCGTCCGAACGGTCCGAACAGCACGCCCGTCGACCTGTACGAGCAAGTCGACGAGCTGCGCAAAAGCGGCCTGTCGTTGCCCTTGCTGGTGCGCTTCCCCGATATCCTGCAAGACCGTGTACGCCAACTGACCGGTGCCTTCGATTCGAACATCGAGCGCCTGGAATACCAGAGCAAGTACACCGCGCTGTACCCGATCAAGGTGAACCAGCAGGAGGCGGTGATCGAAAACATCATCGCCACCCAGAACGTCTCCATTGGCCTGGAAGCCGGCTCCAAGCCTGAGCTGTTGGCCGTGCTGGCCCTGGCGCCAAAAGGCGGCACCATCGTCTGCAACGGTTACAAGGACCGTGAGTTCATCCGCCTGGCGCTGATGGGCCAGAAGCTCGGCCACAACGTGTTCATCGTGATCGAGAAAGAGTCCGAGGTTGAGCTGGTGATCGAAGAGGCCGCCAGCCTCAAGGTCAAGCCGCAGGTGGGCTTGCGCGTGCGCCTGTCGTCGCTGGCTTCAAGCAAGTGGGCGGACACCGGCGGTGAAAAATCCAAGTTCGGTCTGTCGGCGGCGCAACTGTTGTCGGTGGTCGAGCGCTTCCGCGCGGCGGGCCTCGATCAGGGCATCCGCCTGCTGCACTTCCACATGGGTTCGCAGATCGCCAACCTGGCCGACTACCAGCACGGGTTCAAGGAAGCCATTCGTTACTACGGCGAACTGCGCAACCTCGGCCTGCCGGTGGACCACATCGACGTGGGCGGCGGTTTGGGCGTGGACTACGACGGTACTCATTCGCGTAACGCCAGTTCGATCAACTACGACATGGACGACTACGCCGGTGTGGTAGTGGGCATGCTCAAGGAATTCTGCGACGCGCAGAGCCTGCCGCACCCGCACATCTTCTCCGAAAGCGGCCGCTCGCTGACCGCCCACCACGCCATGCTGGTGGTGCAGGTGACCGACGTCGAGAAACACAACGACGAAATCCCGACCATCGAGAACAAGGAAAGCCTGCCGGAAACCGTGCAATGGCTGGTGGACCTGCTCGGCCCGACCGACATCGAGATGGTCACCGAAACCTACTGGCGCGCCACTCACTACATGAGCGACGTGGCCACCCAGTACGCCGATGGCAAACTGACCCTGGCTGAGAAAGCCCTGGCCGAGCAGTGCTACTTCGCCGTATGCCGTCGCCTGCACAACTCTTTGAAAGCCCGTCAGCGCTCGCACCGCCAGGTGCTGGACGAACTCAACGACAAGCTGGCCGACAAGTACATCTGCAACTTCTCGGTGTTCCAGAGCCTGCCGGACACCTGGGCCATCGGCCAGGTCCTGCCGATCCTGCCGCTGCATCGCCTCGACGAAGAGCCGCTGCGCCGCGCCGTGCTGCAAGACCTGACCTGCGACTCCGACGGCAAGATCAAGCAGTACGTCGACGAGCAGAGCATCGAGACCAGCCTGCCGGTACATGGCTTGAACGAGGGCGAAGACTACTTGCTGGGTATCTTCCTGGTCGGTGCTTACCAGGAAATTCTCGGTGACATGCACAACCTGTTCGGCGACACCGACTCGGTGAACATCTACCAGCGCGAAGACGGTTCGGTGTACAGCGCCGGTATCGAGACCCACGACACCATCGAAGACATGCTGCGCTATGTGCACTTGTCGCCGGAGGAGTTGATGACGCACTACCGCGACAAGTGCGCCAGCGCGAAGATTTCCGCGTCCGAGCGTACCCAGTTCCTGGATGCGCTGCGCCTGGGTCTGACTCGCTCTTCGTACTTGTCCTCGTAAAAATGTGGGAGGGGGCAAGCCCCCTCCCACATTTGGATTGCATTCCTTCAGTTCGGCCCCAGCCACAATCCTTGCCGATTCAAGCGCCAGGCAATCGCCCACAGCGTCAGGCTGCGCACTGCCATGAACAACAGGAAGGTTATCCACAACCCGTGGTTGCCCAACCCCTGTAGCGCCCACGCCACCGGCAACACCAGCAGCACGGTCAGCAACATCCCATTGCGCATCTCCCGCGCCCGCGTTGCGCCGATAAACAGCCCATCGAGCAAATAACTCCACACCGCAATCAACGGCAATACCGCAAGGTAGGGCAGGTAGCGGTCGGCGGTTTCGCGCACGCTTGGAATATCGGTCTGCATCGCGATAAACAAATGGCCGGCGAAGGTGAACAGCAACGCGAAACCAACGCTTGCGATCAGTGACCAGCCACAGGCAACCACTAATGAGCGCCTTAACGCCTGGCGGTCACGCGCGCCGATGGCGTGGCCGCACAGGGCTTCGACTGCATGGGCCAGGCCGTCCAGCGCGTGGGCGGTCAGCAGCAGGCCGTTGAGCAGCAGCGCATTGGCCGCCACGGTCGCGTCCCCCAGGCGCGCGCCTTGCACGGTGATCATGAAAAACACCGACTGCAGCGCCAGGCTGCGGATAAAAATGTCGCGATTCACCGCCAGCAGCGGGCGCCAGCTTTGCCAGCGTTTCAGCGCCGCCCAAGCGATCTGCCCAGGGTAGGCGCGCAGGGCTTTTTGCGTGAGGGCCAGGCCGAGCAGGGCGCCGGTCCACTCGGCAATCACCGAGGCCCGCGCCGAACCGACCACGCCCCAGTCCAGGCCGAGCACGAACCACAGGTTCAGCGCGATGTTGACCAGGTTGGTGGTCAGCAGGATCGCCAGCGGCGCACGGGCGTTCTGGGTGCCGAGAAACCAGCCGACCAGCGCGTAACTGGCGAGTGCGGCAGGCAGGCCGAACAGACGCGTATGGAAGAACTCACGGGTCAGTTGGTTCAGTTCGGCGGAGGGCTGCATCCACGTCAGCGCCAGATGGCTGAGCGGAATGCCCACGGTGCCCAGCAGCATTGCCAGCCCCAGCGCCAGCAGCAGGCCTTGCAGCAGGATCTGGCGCAAGGCCGCGCCGTCATTGCGTCCGGCGGCCTGGGCGGCAAAACCGGTGGAGCCCATGCGCAGAAAACCCATGGCCCAGGCGAGGAAGGTATACAGGCTGGCACCGACGGCCACGGCGCCCAGTTGATGGGCGTGGGGCAGGTGACCGATGACCATGCTGTCGACCAGGGCCACCAGCGGCACGGAGATATTCGACAGGATCATCGGCGCGGCCAGGGCCCAGACACGGCGATGGGTGGGGCGGTGGTGCCAGTCGGCAAGCAGGGTGGTCATGAAGGCTCCTTCGAGGGTGGCGCATTGTAACCGTCCACCCACCCCACCGCAGATCCAATGTGGGAGGGGGCTTGCCCCCGATGGCGGTGTGTCAGTTGCTGGATGCATTGACTGGAAGACTGCTATCGGAGGGCAAGCCCCCTCCCACATTTCGATCTCCGATGGCTGGGGCATCGGGCTTGGATTCAGGCCCGCTCACCCTCCGTCGGTCAATGTGATCGGCGCCACAGCGGCTTGGCTTGCGCTGATATATAGTTCACCCCCCGGTTTCCTCTGACTACGAGTGCCCCATGCTTAACAAAGGATTGTTCCTGGCCTGCGCGCTGGCCCTGCTGAGCGCCTGCGATTCTTCCGATAAACCGTCTGCGCCATCCGCCCCTGCGGCGAGCGTGGCACCCAAGCCGGCGAAGGCGGCGGTGGATGTGGCGGCGTTGAAGCAGCGCTACGCCGGGCGCGAGTTGAGTGTGGTGGACGTGTCCGAGGTGCAGTTGGACGGGGCCAGCACCTTGTCGGTGAGTTTCTCCATCCCCCTGGATCCCGATCAGAAGTTCGCCGACAAAGTCCATTTGGTGGACAGCAAGTCAGGCAAGGTCGATGGCGCCTGGGAGCTCTCGGACAACCTGATGGAGTTGCGCCTGCGTCACCTGGAGCCCCAGCGCAAGTTGGTGCTCACAGTAGATCCCGGCGTCAAGGCGGTGAATAACGCCCTGCTGCCCGCCGAGTACACCGCCCGCCTGGAAACCCGAGACCTGCAAGCCACCGTCGGCTTCGCCAGTCGCGGCACGTTGCTGCCCACGCGCCTGGCCGAAGGCTTGCCGGTGATCGCGCTGAACGTGGACAAGATCGACGTGGAATTCTTCCGTATCAAGGCCGAGTCCCTGCCGTCGTTCCTGGCGCAGTGGGGGCGCAATACCAGCCTGCAAAGTTACGAGTCTCGCGAATTGCTGCCGATGGCCGACCTGGTCTACGGCGGGCGTTTTGACTTGAACCCGGCGCGCAAACACCCGCGAAACCCTGTTGCTGCCGATCGCCGGCCTCAAGCAACTGCAGCAACCCGGCGTATATCTGGCCGTGATGCGTGCCTCGGGCACCTATAACTACTCGCAACCGGCCACCTTGTTCACCTTGAGTGACATCGGCCTGTCGGTGCACCGCTACGCCAATCGCCTGGATGTCTTTACTCAGGCCCTGGAGGGTGGCAAGGCGTTGAATGGCGTCGAGCTGGAAATTCTCGATGCCGAAGGCCGCGTGCTCGGTCAGGGCAAGACCGAAGACGGTGGCCACGCCGAGCTGCCGTTGCCGAAAAAAGCCCAAGTGCTGCTGGCCAAGCAAGGTGAACAGACCAGCCTGTTGCGTCTGGACAGTGCCGCGCTGGACCTGGCCGAGTTCGACATTGGTGGCCAGCCGTCCCATCCGCTGCAATTCTTTGTGTTCGGCCCGCGCGACTTGTATCGCCCTGGTGAAACCGTGCTGCTCAACGCCCTGTTGCGCGACAAGGACGGCAACACCGTCAAGCCGCAACCGGTGAGCGTCGAAGTGCGCCGCCCCGATGAACAGGTCAGCCGCAAATTCGTGTGGGACGCCGATGCCTCCGGCCTCTATCAATATTCGCTGCAACTGGCCGGCGAAGCGCCGACCGGGCGTTGGCAGCTGGTATTCGACCTGGGCGACGGCAAGCCGCAGCTGTATGAGTTCCTCGTCGAAGACTTCTTGCCGGAGCGCCTGGCGCTGGAGCTCAAGGGCAGCGACACCGCGTTGAGCCCGGCGGACAATCCGGTGATCCAGGTCAATGGCCGTTATCTGTACGGCGCGCCGGCCTCCGGCAATCGGGTCAGCGGGCAGGTTTATGTGCGCCCGCTGCGCGAGGCGGTCAAGGCCCTGCCGGGCTACCAGTTCGGCTCGGTTACCGAAGAAGAGCTGAGCCAGGATTTCGAACTGGACGAAAGCACGCTCGACGCCAAGGGCCAGGAAGAACTGACCCTGGAAAGCAAGTGGGCCGAGGCCCGGTCGCCGCTGCAACTGATCGTGCAGGCCAGCCTGCAAGA
The DNA here is from genome assembly GCF_030816195.1 of Pseudomonas sp. W4I3. Taxonomy (GTDB): domain Bacteria; phylum Pseudomonadota; class Gammaproteobacteria; order Pseudomonadales; family Pseudomonadaceae; genus Aquipseudomonas. The sequence continues at coordinate 1,370,010 of NZ_JAUSXS010000001.1, forward strand.
GTCGGGCGGGCGGCCGATCACCCGGCGCCTGGTGCAGCCGATCTGGCCGGCCGAGCAACTGCCAGGCCTGCGCGGACTGTTTGACGGCACTGAAACCAACGGCGACGGCCCGGCGGAATTCGAAGTGCTGGTCGCCAACCAGGACGGGCAGAAACTCGCCGCGCAGAACCTCAAGGTGCGTCTGGTGCGCGAGCGCCGTGACTACTACTGGAACTACTCCGACAGTGACGGCTGGAGCTATCACTACAACGAAAAATTCCTCAACCTCGACGAACAGACCCTGAACATCAAGGCCGGCGACACAGCCAAGGTCAGCTTTCAGGTGGAGTGGGGCCCTTACCGCGTCGAGGTCGAAGACCCGCAAACCGGCCTTATCAGCAGCCTGCGCTTCTGGGCCGGCTATCAGGCCCAGGACAACACCGAAGGCGGCGCCGTGCGCCCCGATCAGGTCAAGCTGGCGCTGGACAAACCCGCCTATGGCGATGGCGATACCGCCAACGTCACGGTCACACCGCCGGCTGCCGGCAAGGGCTACCTGCTGGTGGAGTCCGCCGAGGGGCCGCTGTGGTGGCAGGAAATCGACGTGCCGGCCGAGGGCAAGAGCTTTGCGGTGAAGCTTGACCCGAAATGGTCGCGGCATGACCTGTACGTGAGCGCACTGGTGATCCGTCCTGGCGAGCGCAAAGCCAATATCACCCCCAAACGTGCGGTGGGCCTGCTGCACCTGCCGTTGGATCGGACCCAGCGCAAGCTTGGCCTTACGCTGACCGCGCCGGAAAAAATGCGCCCCAAACAGCCGCTCACGGTGAAAATCGCGGCGAAAAATGCCGACGGCAGTGTGCCCAAGCAAGTGCATGTGCTGGTGGCTGCGGTCGACGTGGGGATTCTCAATATCACCGAATACCCGACGCCGGACCCGTACTCCAGCTTGTTCGGCCGCAAGGGCTATGGCGTCGACCAGTTCGACATCTACGGCCAGTTGATCGAAGCCGGGCAAGGCCGCCTGGCCAGCCTGGCGTTCGGTGGCGATGCGGCGCTGGCCAAGGGCGGCAAGCGTCCGGACACCAGCGTGACCATCGTCGCCCTGCAAAGCGCACCGGTCACTCTCAACGAAAAGGGCGAGGGCGAAGTCAGCGTCAATATTCCGGACTTCAACGGTGAGCTGCGCCTGATGGCCCAGGCCTGGAGCGATGATCGCTATGGCATGGCCGAAGCCAAGACGGTCATCGCCGCACCGCTGATTGCCGAGCTGTCGGCACCGCGCTTCCTGGCCGGAGGTGACCAGACCACCCTTGCGCTGGACCTGTCCAACTTGTCGGGCAAGGCGCAGAAACTCGACGTGCAACTGGCTGCCGAAGGGCAACTTGAACTGGCCGCCAATGGCGCGCAGACCGTAGAACTGAAACAAGGCCAGCGCACCACCTTGCGTATCCCGGTCAAAGCCTGGGGCGGCCTGGGGCAGGGCAAAGTCAGGGTGACCGTCAACGGCCTGGACCTGCCCGGTGAAAACCTGCCGCCGTTCAGCCGTGAATGGACCCTGGGCGTGCGCCCTGCGTACCCGGCGCTGCTCAAGCACTACCGCGCCGTGCTCAAGGATCAGCCGTGGAGCTTGCCTGCGGGCACGCTGGATCAGTTCGACAGCTCGGGACGCGAGGCGCTGTTGAGCCTGTCCAGCCGGCCGCCGTTGAACCTCGGCGCGCAAATCAGTGCGCTCAAGGCTTACCCCTATGGCTGCCTGGAGCAGACCACCAGCGGCCTGTACCCCTCGCTGTATGCCGACGACGCGTTGCTTAAACGCCTGAGCATCAAGGGCGAGCCGGATGCCGAGCGTAAGCGCAAGATCGAATTGGGTATCGAACGTCTGCTGGGCATGCAGCGCTACAACGGCAGCTTCGGCTTGTGGGGCGCCGATGGCGAAGAAGAATATTGGCTGACCGCCTATGTCACCGACTTCCTGCTGCGCGCCCGTGACCAGGGCTTTGCCGTACCGGCCGAGGCATTGAAAAAAGCCAGTGAGCGTCTGCTGCGTTATGTGCAGGAGCGCAACCTGATCGAAGTCGACTACAGCGACAACGCCGAGCACACCCGCTTCGCCGTGCAGGCCTACGCCGGCATGGTCCTGGCGCGTAGCCAGCAGGCGCCGCTGGGGGCCTTGCGCAGTATCTTCGAGCGGCGCAGCGATGCGCGGTCCGGCTTGCCGTTGGTGCAGCTGGCCATCGCCCTGCAAAAAATGGGCGACCAGCCGCGGGCGGACCAGGCGCTGCTCGCAGGCCTGGCGGCACAGCGCAGCGCCAAGGAATGGTTGGCCGACTACGGCAGCCCGTTGCGCGACCAGGCGATGATCCTCGCCCTGCTGGAAGAAAACGACCTGGCCAAGGGCAAGCGCGAGGAACGTTTGTTCACCCTGGCGGACCAGTTGGCGGCCAGCCCGTACCTGTCGACCCAGGAGCGTAATTCGCTGTTCCTCGCCGGGCGGCTTGGTCTTGCCCAGCCGGAAGCGAGCTGGCAAGTGTCACTGACCGGCAGTGGCGCGGTGCGTGAACTGAACAACCAGCAATCGACCCTGCAACTGGATGACAAGCTGCTGTCCAGCGACTTGAGCCTGAGCAATCAGGGGCAAACCCCGGTGTACCAGCAACTGACCATTTCCGGTTACCCACAAGTACCACCGGCAGCGGGTGGCGAGAACCTGAGCATCCGTCGTGAGTACCTGGGCATGAACGGTCAGCCGCTGAACCTGCACAGCCTCAACAGCGGCGACCTGGTGTTGGTGCACTTGGCGGTCAGCGCCAAGCAACGGGTGCCGGACGCCCTGGTGGTGGACCTGCTGCCCGCCGGCCTGGAACTGGAAAACCAGAACCTGGCGCAAAGCGCGGCCAGTCTGGAGAACGCCAGCAGCCAGGTGAAGGAATGGCGCGAGTCGATGCAGAACGCGTCGCTCAAGCATCAGGAGTTTCGTGATGACCGCTACGTGGCGGCGATGAACCTGGACGGCTATGGCGGCACCACGCACTTGCTGTATCTGGCGCGGGCCGTGACGCCGGGCACCTACCGTGTGCCGCCGCCGCAGGTGGAGTCGATGTACCGGCCGAACTGGCAGGCGGTGGGCGAAACCCCGGCAGACATGGTGATCAAGGGTCGCTGAAAAACCAATGTGGGAGGGGGCTTGCCCCCGATGGCGGTGGGTCAGTTGCCGGATGCATTGACTGACACACTGCTATCGGGAGCAAGCCCCCTCCCACATGGGATTGGGGACATTCTTGGGCCTAGTGCACAACCCAACTGAGCAGCCACAATCCCAGGAGCAACCAGATAATTCCCATGATGATCGACGCCCGCATGAACGCACGCACGGCCGAATACAGCAGCATCAGCCCGACGATCAAGGTGATGATGCTGATGATCGAGGTGTCCATGCCCAGGGTGCGCGACAAGCCATCGATAAAGTTGCCGCCGGCATGGGTCAGGGCTCCGAACAAGCCGCTCAGACCGTCGACGATAAAGCGGATGACGGAGCCGAGCGCCTGGCCCAACCACTCGAAAAAGCTTTCTACCTGCATGTGCGTGTCCTGATAAGAAGGTGGGCGTAACTGTGCCTTTGGTCGTTGTTGCGACAGGCGAGTTCCCTACAAGCATAGAGGTTTGCCCGGTTGAATTTGCGTTTTGTTGCCCGCTGGACACTGCTGAGCCTGTTGTTGGTCATTGCCCTGCTATGGCTGGCCGACCGCATCTGGCCCTTGCCGTTGCCCCAGGACGACCTGGCCCGGGTGGTGTTGGCCGAGGACGGCACGCCGTTATGGCGTTTTGCCGATGCCAACGGCGTATGGCGCTACCCGGTGCAAACCAGCGAAGTATCACCGTATTACCTGGACGCGCTGCTGACCTATGAGGACCGCTGGTTCTACCGCCACCCCGGCGTCAACCCGCTGGCTCTGGCGCGCGCTGCGTGGCAGAACCTCACCGGTGCGCGGGTGGTGTCGGGCGGCAGTACCTTGTCGATGCAAGTGGCCCGTTTGCTCGACCCGCATTCGCGCACCTTCCTCGGCAAGTTGCGTCAACTGTGGCGTACCGCGCAGTTGGAGTGGCACCTGTCCAAGGAGCAGATTCTCAACCTGTACCTGAACCGCGCGCCGTTCGGCGGTACGTTGCAGGGCGTGGCGGCGGCCAGTTGGGCGTACTTGGGCAAATCCCCGGCGCAATTGACCCATGCCGAAGCGGCGCTGCTCGCGGTGTTGCCCCAGGCGCCGAGCCGCTTGCGCCCGGACCGTCACCCGCAGCGCGCCCAGCAGGCCCGGGACAAGGTGCTGCGCCGTCTCGCCGAGTTCCAGGTTTGGCCTCAGGCGGCGGTGGATGAGGCGTTGGAAGAGCCGCTGCTGCTCGCGCCGCGCCTGGAGCCGAGCCTGGCACCGTTGCTGGCGCGCCGCTTGAACCGTCCTGACAGCCCGCCTTTGATCCGCACCACGGTGGATGCCACGTTGCAGCGCCGTCTCGAAGATCTGCTGCTAGGGTGGCGCGCACGGTTGCCCGAGCACACCTCCGCCGCCATTCTGGTAGTCGAGGAAGAAACCATGGCCGTGCGCGCCTACCTCGGCTCGGTCGATATCAATGATGCCAAGCGTTACGGGCATGTGGACATGATCAGCGCGCTGCGTTCGCCCGGGTCCACTTTGAAACCGTTTTTGTATGGCATGGCCTTGGACGATGGCTTGATTCATTCCGAATCCCTGCTGCAGGACGTGCCGCGCCGCTATGGCGATTACCGGCCGGGCAATTTTTCCATGGGCTTTACCGGGGCGGTGCCGGCGAGCACGGCACTCTCCAGCTCGTTGAACCTGCCGGCGGTGCAATTGCTGGAAGCCTACGGGCCGAAACGCTTTGCCGCCCAAATGCGCATCGGCGGGATGCCGCTGGCGTTGCCGGCGTTGGCCGAACCGAACCTGGCGTTGATCCTGGGCGGTGCGGGCAGCCGCTTGGAGGACCTGGTGAGCGGCTACAGTGCGTTCGCCCGCGACGGCAAGAGCGCCACCCTGCGTTTGCAGCCGGATGACGTGCTGAGAGAGCGGCCGTTATTGTCGCCGGGGGCCGCTTGGATCGTGCGACGTATCCTCAGCGGCCAGGCGCGCCCCGACCGCGACCCGCGGGCCGAACTGGTGCAACGCCCGACGCTGGCCTGGAAGACCGGCACCAGCTATGGCTTTCGCGATGCCTGGGCGATTGGCGTGGGCCCGCGTTACCTGATTGGTGTGTGGATCGGTCGACCGGACGGCACGCCAGTGCCGGGGCAGTTCGGCCTGGCCTCGGCGGCACCGTTGATGTTGCAGGTGCATGACGTGCTGACCAACCGCGACAGCCAACGCGGCATCAGCGCAGCCGTCAAGTCGGTGCCGGCCAATGTGGGCGTGGCGGCGATCTGTTGGCCATTGGGCCAGCCGATGAACCGCAGCGACCCCAACTGTCGGCGCCAGCGCTTTGCCTGGACCCTGGACAACACCACGCCGCCGACCTTGCAGGCGTTGGACCAACCGTTGAGCGTGGGCTTGATGGAAAGCATCTGGGTCAACGCCAAGGGATTGCGGGTCGATGCGCATTGCCCTGGCGCCGAACCGAGAAATATTGCGCTGTGGCCGGCGCCGCTGGAGCCGTGGCTGCCAAGGGTGGAACGCCGTGAAGCGCGCCTCCCGGCAGCCGACCCGGAGTGCCCGCCACCGGCACTGGCGGCGTCATCGCCGCTGTCTATCGTTGGCGTGCGCGAAGGCGACCAGTTGCGCTTGCCCGCCGCCAGCCAACAAGCCCTGCGCCTGAAACTTTCCGCCCTGGGCGGCAGCGGGCGGCGCTGGTGGTTCCTCAATGGGGCGCCGCTGGGTGACAGTGGCAATCAGGATTTCATCAATGCCAGTTTCGAGCGATTGGGGCGTTATCAACTGAGTGTGCTGGATGAGGCTGGGCAGACGGCCAGGCTTGAGTTTAGCGTTGTTGACTAGGGCCTCATCGGGGGCAAGCCCCCTCCCACAGTGGATTGTGTTCACAAATCAAATGTGGGAGGGGCGGTGCGACGATTCGACTTGCCCCCGATGGCGTCCTCAAACCCGCCACCGCTATTCACTTGCCTTCAATCCCCATCCCCCTGAAGCTATACCCATTCAGGAGCCCCCAATGAACCTCGAACACCTCACCGAACGCCTGCACCGCATCCGCGATACCAACGACTGGAAGCCGTTCCACAGCCCGAAAAACCTGGCCATGGCCGCCAGCGTGGAAATGGCCGAACTGGTGGAGATCTTCCAATGGCTGACCGAAGACCAGTCACGCCAGTTGCCGGCCGATAAGCTGGCGCACGCCGGCCAGGAAGTCGGCGATATCGTGCTGTACCTGCTGTTGCTGTGCAGCGAGCTGGGCCTGGACATGAACGAAGTGGTGCGCGCCAAACTGGCCGACAGCGAACGGCGGTTTGCCCATGAGTGACCGGCATTTCGACCAGTTGGCCACGCGCTTCGCCGAAAAGATCTACGGCGGCGCCAAGGGCGCGATTCGCCTGGCGGTGTTGCAGGCCGACCTCACCGAAGCCTTGCCGGACCGACCGTTGCGGGTGCTGGATATCGGCGCGGGGCTGGGGCATATGTCGTTGTGGCTGGCTGAGCGCGGCCATCAGGTGACCCTGGCCGAGCCCGCCGAGCCCATGCTCGAAGGCGCACGCCAGCGTTTTGCCGAAGCCGGGCAGAGCGCCACGTTCATCCATGCGCCGTGGCAAGACTTGCTTGGCCAGCTCACCGAACCCTACGACCTGGTGCTGTGCCATGCCGTGCTGGAATGGCTGGCCGAACCCCATGCGATCCTGCCGGTGCTGCACCAGTTGACGCTGCCCGGCGGCTGGCTGTCCCTGGCGTTCTACAACCGCGATGCGCTGATTTACCGCAACCTGCTCAAGGGCCACTTTCGCAAGATGCGCAAGAACGACATGGCCGGCGAAAAGCAGAGCCTCACGCCGCAACAGCCGCTGGACCCTCGGGAATTGGCAGCGCAACTCGACGGGCTCTGGCAGGTCGAAAGCCAAAGTGGCGTGCGCGTGTTCCACGACTATATGCCGGTGGAATTCCAGGCGCGCGCCGACCTGCAGGATCTGTTGGAGATGGAGCTCGCTCACCGTCGTCACCCAAGCTTTGCCGGGCTTGGGCGTTATTTACACTGGATCTGCCGCCCGGTTTAAGCGGCCCAGTCTGCGGAGGTCGAAATGCGTCGTCTCTGTTTGATCCTGTTGTCCCTCGGGCTGGGGGCTTGCTCCAGCCCCAACCCTTATGTGGCCGCTTCGGCGCCGATGCCGCCGGCGCCGGCCCAAGCTGCGCATACGTTTGACGCCAGTGCTTACCCGGCACCGGTGCGCGACTACGGCGCTTACCGCAACTGGGCCTGGCGCAACGGCCAATTGCCGGCCGGCACCGCCTGGGCGGACTCGGCCCAGGTGGCCGAAGCGGTCAGTGGCGCACTGGACCAGCGCGGCCTGCGGCCCCTGCATGACAATCGTGCGCCCGACCTGCTGGTCAGCGCCGATGTGCGCCTGGAAAAGCGTCTGCGGCAAGTCCGGGATGACTATGGCTACGGTTATGGCGGCTACAACCGCTATGGCAATGGCTACGGCATGTACAACTCGGTGCCGGTGGTGCGTACCTATGAAGTGCAGGTTGTGGTGGTGCGGGTCAATCTGTTCGATGCCCGCAGCGGCCAGCCGGTGTGGAGCGCCAGTGCGGAAACGGGCAGCCAGGGCAGCCTCAGTGAACGTGCGGATGCGCTTCGCCAGGCTGTACAGAAGGCAATGACGGCCTACCCGCCGAGTTAACCGCTATTCTCATCTAAAGCCTGGACCCATCGTTGGAGAGCCACCATGTTTTGTCGTATCGCTACGCTTGCGTTTGTGCTGCTGCTGGGCGGTTGCCAGAGCAACCAGGTCAACCACGATTTTGACGCCAGCCGCGACTTTGGCGCCTACCGTAACTGGGCCTGGAAAGACCCGGCGCTGCAATACCGCCCGGATGACCCACGCATCAAGAGCGACCTCACCGAGCAACGCATTCGCCAGGCCGTGGGCGAGCAGCTTGACCAGCGCGGCCTGCGTCCCGCCGCGCCCGGCACCCGGCCTGACCTGACGGTGCAGGCCTACCTGATCGTCGAAGACCGCCAGCAGCAAGTCTCCACCAACTACGGTGGCGCCTGGGGCGGGCCGTGGAATGGCTATTGGGGCGCGCCGATGTACAACGAAACGCGCAACATCACCTACAAGGTCGCGACCCTCCAGATCGACCTGCTCGACGGCAAGGACGGCAAGCTGGTGTGGCGCGGCAGTGACGAGCAGATCATGGCCAGCTCGCCCAACCCTCAGGATCGCAGCAACGCCATTCGCAGCACCGTAGGCAAAATCCTTTCGAACTATCCGCCGCACTGATCATGCTCTGTAGAAGCGCTGCCCAGGCGGCGCGTCTACACTCATCGATACCCTCAGGAGAGTAAGCGCTCGGCGACTCGCCGGCACAGGAGTGCTCGATGTCTCCCCACCTTCATGGCAAGCAACGCGGCGCTGTCGGCTTGATGGCGGCCGGTGTGTTGGCGTTGGTGTTGGCGTTTACCTTGCTGGCAGTCGACAGCGGCCGGCTTTACCTGGAAAAGCGCAGGCTGCAGGGGGTGGCGGACACGGCCGCGCTGGAAGCGGTCAGCCGCGGCGGCACCTGCGCGGCCGGCTTGAGCGCGGCGTCGTTTGCGGCGCAAAGCGTGGCGCGTAACCAGTTCGTCGTGGGCAGCGGTAATACCCTGGCCATCCGCTGCGGTGCGGTCACCACCGGTGCGTCCGGCCAGCGCCTGTTCACAGCCAACCCCGCCGTGTCGTCAGCGATCGAGGTGGTGGTCGGCAAAACCGTCACCACCAGCGTGGCCGGCGGCGTCTGGTCGCTGTTTTCCGGAAACCCGGTCAGTCTCAATACCCAATTGACCGCCATGGCTGTGGCAGCCAAACCCACGCCACCGAGGGCCCAGTTGAGCATCAGGAGCACCCTGGTCAGCGTCGATAGCGCCAGCGCCGGGGCGCTGAACGCGATTTTCAGCGGGCTGCTCGGCGGCGCGGTGAATGTGTCGGTGCTCGGCTGGAATGGCTTGCTCAACAGCAACATCAATATGCTCAATTACCTCGACCAGTTGGCCCTCGACCTGCACGTGACCGCCGGTGACTACACCCAACTGCTCAACACCACGGCGACCGCTTCGCAGTTGCTTCAGGCAGCGATTACGGTGCTGGGCAGCAACGCGTTGACGGTGGATGCCGTGACCGCCCTGGGCATTATCAAAGCGGGTGCAACCAACCCGGTGCCGCTGACCCTGGGCAAGATCCTGCAAGTGCAAACGGGCACCACCGCCGCTGCGCTGAATGCCAATCTGCAGGTCTTCCAACTGGTCCAGGGCGTGGTGCAGCTTTCCGGTAGCCAGAGCGCGGCGGCGGTGGCCTTGCCTGTCAGCGTGTTGGGGCTGGCCAATATCACCACGCAGATCAAAGTGATCGAGCCGCCGCAACTGTCTGCCATCGGCAATCCGATACTCGCGGCGGCCAACCCCTTGGGCCCGAATAAAATTTATGTGCGCACCGCCCAGTTGCGCACTCAAGTAACAGTGAGCTTGCCGCTGCTGAGCAGTGTGTCCGGCTTGACCATGGCGGTGAACGACCTGATTGGGCCGCTGACCCCGGTGCTCAATGGCCTGCTGAGTTTGAACCTCGTCACTACGATCAACTCGGCGTTCTGCCTGCTGGGGGCCGGTTGCCAACAGCTGGACATTATTCCGGTGCCGGGTAACGTGCCGCTCAAGATCGTGCTGGATGCCGGCGGCGCCAGCACGTATGTCACCGGCTACACCTGCCCGACGGGCAGCGCGGGCACCAAGAGCCTGACCGCCCATACCGTCAACTCAATTGCGTCGCTGAATGTCGGCAATATCAGCAACGCGTTTTCCTCCACTCTGCCAATGAGCGTGGCGCCGTTGCCGCTGGTCGATATCGGCGTCAAGACCTGCCACAAGATCCTCGGTATCGGCAGTTGTGACCCTCGCGTAGCGTTTGCCGGCGGCGGCATAGCGATCAACGTGCAAAGCCCGGTTGTGGGAAGCAACAGTGAGCAGAACCTGGTGTTTTCCAGCACCACGCCCTTCGCCACGCCGCCCAATGTGGGGCTGGCGCCCGCTTATCAGGCGGCGGTGCCGGCCAGTAATCTGGTGAGTGGGCTTTCCACCGCGCTCACGGGTGTGAGCATTACCGCCTATCAACCGGTGGGCAACAACCCAGTGGGCAGTCTGATCGCAAACACGGTGGCGTTGCTCAGCGGCGTCAACGCCTTGGTAACGCCCGTGTTGAATAATGCCCTGAGTCCATTACTCAACCCCATCCTCAACAACCTGTTGAACAGCCTGGGCGTCAGCCTGGCAAACGTGACCGTGGGCGCCAACCTGAGCTGCGGCCAGACCGGCGAGGCCTACCTGGTGATTTAAACGTCGGTGGCCCTGGGCAGTTCCACGCAAAACCGCGCGCCGTGCTCACCGTTGCTGACGCTGAGGCGTCCGCCCATGTTCTCGACGATGCCGTAGCTCACCGACAGGCCCAGCCCGGTGCCCACGCCAATCGGCTTGGTGGTGAAGAACGGTTCGAAGATGCGTTCCAGCAGACGCGGGTCAATCCCGCCGCCGTTATCCTCGACCCAGATGCGTACGTGGCGGCTGTCGTGTTCGGTATGCAGGGCAATCCACGGGCGCAGTTCCGGGTGCTTTTCCTTAAGGTTCAACAGCGCATCGCGGGCGTTGACCATCAGGTTGATCAGCACTTGCTCCAACTGGTCGACGTAGCCGGTGACCCGCACCGGGATATCCGCTTGGGTCAGCTTTATTTCCACGCCCTTGCCGCGCATGCCTTCGCTGAGCAGTGACAGGGTGCCTTCCACCGCCTGCGCCGGGTCGAAGGGCTGCTGCTCGACTTCCGAACGGCGGCCGAACACGCGCATGTGGTCCACCACCCGCGCCGCGCGTTGTACCTGGGCGTCGATGCGCTGGAGTTTCTCGGTCAGGTAGTCGATCTGCGCGTCGCCATTGCCCAGGCGCTTGAGTACGTTGACGATGGCCATGCGCATCACGTTCAGCGGCTGGTTGATCTCATGGGCCAGGCCGGTGGCCATTTCGCCGAGGGTGGCCATTTTCGCGCTTTGCGTCAGCTGTTGCTGGGAGCGCCGCACTTCGGTGTTGTCGCGGCCCACGGCCTGCACTTCGAGCAAGTTGCCCTGTTCATCGAACACGCCACGGTCCGACCACACCCACCAGGCATGCTCGCGCCCCGGCAGTTGCAGGCTGATTTCCGCCGTGCTCACGGGAAACTCCGCGGTCAGTTGCTCAATGCGCAGCACAAAGGCTGCGCGTTGCTCGGCCGACAGCCAGTGGCCCAGGTTAATCCCGGGCAACTGGTCGGGCAGGCATTCCAGGTAATTGGCCAGGGGCGTGTTGCCGAAGGTCAGGGTCAGGTCCGGACGGTAGCGGCAGATCATTGCCGGTGAGTCTTCCACGAGGATGCGATAGCGCTCCTCGCTGTCCTTGACCTGCTGTGCGGCCAGGGTGGCGTCGGTGACGTCCAGCCACAGCCCGACCGCCTCCACCGGCAGGCCGAGGTCGTCGCGCAGCAACTTGGCCTCGTCGAGCAGCCAGTGGTAATCGCCCTGTTTATCCTGCACCCGATAACGGCTGCGCACGCTGCCTTCACGCAAGAGTTGGCGCGTGCGCTGGAAGTACAGGTCACGGTCTTGCGGGTGGACCCATTGCACCAGGCTGTCGTGGCTGCATTCGGCAAGCGTGCGGCCCAGCAACGGCAGCAGGCTGTCGCTGAAAAACACCGGTTGCAGGGCGCCGTTCTCATAGCGCTGCACGTAGATCACCGCCGGCGAGCTGGCGATCAGGTTGTCCAGACGGGCATGGGCCGCGTCGGCTTGCAGTTGCTGGTTCTTGATGTCGCTGATATCGAGCATGAAACCGATCCAGCGGCGCTGCTCACCCACGCCCAGCACCTGGCCCTGCACGCGGTACCAGGTGGGCGGCTGGTCGCTATCGCCACGGTTCAGGCGCACGCTGGCCAGCAAGGGTTTGCCGAGGGTTTGCAGGTCGAGCAGGCGGCTGTGCAATTCCTGGCGGTCAGCGGGGTGGATGAGGTTCAGCCAGGTGTCCAGGGCTTGTCGGGTCGGACCTTCTTCGGGGTCCAGGTTGCGCATCAATTGCGGTGCGAGCTGGATCTCGCCGCTGGCGGGCAGCAACTCCCACCAGCCGGTGCCGAGCAAGCCCTGCAGGGCTTCCTGGCGTTCCAGTTGCAAGTGATGGCGGTGTTCGCGCAGGCGACTGAGCAGCGGGGCGGCGAGGGCGGCGGCGAGGTTCAGCCAGTCACGTTCGCGGGTGTCGGGTTCACCGCTGTAGGCCCCGCACAGCAGCCACGCGGCGACGCCCTGTCCATCGCGATACGGCACCAGGAAACCCTCGGCATTGCCAAACACACTGTGCAGGCGCGGGTGTTCGCCGCGACCGTAAGGCGCTTGCAGGCTCAACGGGGTGGTGCCGTTGAGGCTGTCCAGGCAGGTGCCGAGGCGCTGGCCGGGGTGCCAGAACAAGGGCGCGTCATGCTGGGCATATTGGCTGTAGACCACCCAACCCTGATCCTCCTGATCAAGCAGCGCCAGGGCGACACAGGGGATGTGCCAGCGCTGCGCCACGCTGCACAACTGTTCGTTGAACACATCGGGCAGTCGGTTGAGGCTGCACACGCGCAGTTGTTCGCTGACCTGGCTGGCCAATTGCTGATTCTGTTCGCGCTGTTCGGCCAGTCTTCGGCCCTGAAGCAAGTCGCCGATGTCCACCGCCAGCAGGCGCCAACCCTGCTCGTAAGGTTCGAGGGTGCCGCGGGTATGCAGGAGTTGCCCGCCGATGCCCTGGAAATCCAGGTCCAGGCTGTGGCGCTGCCAGTCGGCGGGCACCCCTTCCACCGCCAGGGCGCTGTGGGCCGACAACAAGGCTCGCAGCGGCGACGCCTCGGCAGGGAGCGCCAGGTGTGAACGCAATGTGCCGCTGATGTCGAGCACCTGACCTTGCGCATCCAGCTGTACCTGCAACCCGGCCGAAGGTGGCGCAGCGGGCGCGGTGACCAACGCGCTGCCACGGCCGAGCAAGCGCCCGAACAGTTTGTCGCCCGAGGTCAAAACTGCAAGCTCGACTGGGCCTGCAGCGTCGCCGGCAACTGCGGCACGCTGCCAATGCCGGGCAGCACGATAAACGGCATCACGGCGTGCAGATTGGCGGAGGGATAGTTGATCTGCACCGACAACAAGCCATCTACGAAGCTGGTGCTGACCTGGGTCGCCGCATTGAAGTTGTAGGCGTTGGGGATCCACCGCAGGCGGTTGGAAATCGCGCTTTTGGCGGTGGTTTGCACCGCAGTGCTGTAGCCCGGCATGGCCGGGTCGAGCCCAACGCTCAGGCGCACGGCTTCGGCGGTGGCCTGGGTGAACGACTGCATCAACAGCAGCGGCAGGCTATAGCTGACCAGGCCGTAGAACACGGCGAAGAACATCACGAACACGGCGACGAACTCAATCGCGGCCGTGCCTTTCTGCGTGTTGGGGAGGCTAGTTTTCATCACCGCGTCTACCCTGACGGCTACTACTTGATATCAGCATAGAATCAATCGGCGAAAAGGGATGTTTTTTACGTGATCCAGGGTGCGGTGGTGCTGTTGTGGCTGGGCCTATGTGCGGTGCAGGACACGCGGCAGCGATTGCTCGCCAATCGCCTGACCCTGGGCGTTGCACTGTTGGCGGCGGTCTACCTGTTCTGGACCGGCAGTACGTGGCTCGGCGCCTCCATCGGCCAGGGCCTGTGGGCCTTCATGCTGGCGCTGCTGCTGACCTTGCCGGGTTACGCCGTGGGCCGTCTCGGCGCCGGGGATGTGAAATTGCTTGCGGCCTTGGCACTGGTGTCGGATGCCGACTATTTGCTGGGGGCGTTTATCGCCGCTGCGGTGGCGAGTGGGCTCTGGCTTTTGCTCGCGCCACGTCTCTGGCCGCTTATGGCTCAAAGGCTTAGAGATTGCCTGCGACACCTGGCGCCTGAACCGTCAAAGAAGCTGCCATTTGCCCCGTTCTTGTTGGTGGGATTTACGCTTGTCTGGTTTTGGATCCATTAAACGTCGCAAGGCATTAACGCTATGTACATAGTCGGAAAGTACGTCTACGTTTAATGAAGCGTCGTGTAGGAATATTCGTGGTCAAGGAAAGTTTATTTTGGCTTGCCAGGCATGGAGTAGCGCGTGAACAAGCTTATCTCTGCAGTAAAAGTGCTCGTGGTCGACGATCAGCCGCTGATTGTGGAAGAGCTTTGCGAATTTCTTGAAAGCAGCGGGTTCCGTTGTGTCCCGTGTGAGTCCAGCCAGCAGGCCCTGAAACGCTTCAGTGAAGATACCGAGATCGGCCTGGTGCTGTGCGATTTGCATATGCCGGGCATGGACGGCATCGAGTTGGTCCAGGCGCTGCAAAAAGTTGCCGGCCGGCAGCGGGTGTTCGAGGCGATCATGCTGACCGGGCGTGCCGACAAACAGGACGTGATCAAGGCCCTGCGCGCCGGGATAGCGGACTACTATCAGAAGCCGATTAACCTTGAGGAATTGCTTGAAGGTTTGCAGCGTCAGGAAGCCGCGCTGCAAGAGCGCAAGAATGACCTGCAACTGGGTAACTTGAACCAGAAGCTGCAATTTCTTACCGAATCGATCAACGACCTGTACCAGGACCTCGATAAAGTGCGCCGCAGCCCGGCGAGTGAGGAGGCCTCGACGGACGAAGCCGGGGTGGTGGAGATCCCAGCGATATTCAACCAGCTGTCACCGCGCCAACTGGATGTGGCCAGGCTGGTGGGGAAAGGGCAGACCAACTACCAGATTGCCTGTGAGCTGGGCATTACCGAGAACACCGTCAAACTGTATGTGTCGCAAGTGTTGCGGCTGACGCATATGCATAACCGTACGCAGTTGGCCTTGGCGTTATCGCCGAACAACTCGGCGCTGCGCCAGCGGGTGACGGCGCACTGATTGATCGTTCCCACGCGGGTGGGAACGATCTATGAATCCAGGTCAGTTGCTGCCTTCCGTTTTCCCGCCGATTTTCTGCTCGAAGAACGCCGGAATCTCATGCTTGAAGCTGTCCACCCAGCGCTGGGCGGCCACGTCGCGTTCGGTGGCGGAGGCTGTCTGTGGCGTGGTCGACGCAGCCCTGCCGCTGACCTGCAAGGCTAGCCAGTTCTCCGTGGCTGCCTGCTGCGGGGAAGAGGGGCCTGGCTCGATGGCCATGACGCACGAGGGCAAGGCCAGCACGGCCACGCTTGCGAGATAGGGCAGTTTCATCATCAATTCCTCGGGTTGCTGTTGGCGTCACCGACCGTGGCGATCTGGTCCCTGGCCTTGGCGGCGGACACGCTTGAAGCCTTGAGTTTTTCGGCGCGAGCCTGGGCTTCGGTGACGTGTTCGGGCCCCAGGCCCATTTGGCTGACCACTTGCGCGGCCTGTTTCCAGTTGTCTTGGTAGATCAGCAGCGTCACCAGGTTGATGGCTGCGAGCGGGTCGCTCTGCTTGAGTTCCATGGCGGTCATGAATTCAAACCGCGCGTCTTCCAGGCGCAGTTGGTTGAGGTACACCACGCCCAAATCGTTGCGGATTTTTTCGTCGGTGGGCGCCAGCCGCGCCGCGCGCTGCAAGTGGGCCATGGCCAGGCCATTGTCGCCTTGGGCCGAGGCCAGTTGCCCCAGGCCGTGTTCGCCTTCGGCGGCCATACAGGTGCCGAGCAGGCTGCGGTACAGCGGTTGCGCCTCGCTGCGCCCGAGCAGGCGATAAGCCTTGGCCTGGCGCAGGCGGACCTGGGGCAAGCCGGCCGGCAAGCTCTGCAGGTTGGCCAGGCTGGCGTGCAGTTTGCCGCCGTTGGCCATCTCGTCAGCCAGGTTCAACGACAGCTCCTGATCGGAACTGGGTTTGGGGCAACTGCCGGGGGCTGTCAGGGCGCTCCATGGGGTTTGGCCATTGGTGGCGCAACCCCCCAGCAGCAACAGGCTCAAACCGGCGATCAAGGCTTTCATCGGGCGCTCCTCATAAGTGACTCAAGGCCCGGGTGATACCGATGAAGGCGGGTCCCCCGAGCACGATCAGCAAGGCGGGAAACAAAAACACCATCATCACCACCGACATCTTTGCCGACATTTTCGACACGAATTCCTGGATGCGCGTGAGGCGTCGGTCGTCGAGCAATTGCTTGAGCGCCAGCAGCGACTTCATCGCACCGCCGCCTTGATGGACCAGTTGCTGGAGAATGACGCAGGTGTCGGTGAACTCATCCACCGCCAGCAGCCTGGCGGTGGTGCCCAGTTCCTCACTGAGCTCCAACCCGGAATCGACCCGATGCAGAATCAGCTGCAGTTCATGGGTGAGTGCCGGCAGCAGGCGTTGCGCTTCGATGCTCAACACGCGCAACGCCTGTTCCACCGCCATGCCCGATTCGAACAGGATCCGCAGCAGCGGAATGAAGGTCGAGACCTCTTGGGCGATACGCTGCTGACGCGCCTTGGCCACGCTGGCCAGGATGCGCTTGGGCAACAGGTAGCCGACCCCCAGTGCGATCAGGGGCACCAACCACGGCGAGTCGCTCTTGGGAAACAGCACCTGCTGAGCGATCACGGCAACGACCAACAGCAGCACCGGCGTACCGATCTGGAACGCGGCGAACATCGAGCGCTGGCTGGCCTTGCGCCAACCGACGCGGTTGAGCAGCGTCTGGGTTTCGTTGTCCAGGCTGACTGAACGTTGCGCAAGCGGGCTGTTGCCCAGTTGACGCATCATCGCACCCAGACGGTGTTCGCGGCCCATCCGGCCTTGCAGGCGTTGAGCAACCAGGCGTTGACCACGCCGTTGCTTGAGCAGGTTGGCCAGTACCAGCGCCAGGGCGGCCAGGAACAACACGGCGCTGATCAGCAGCGAAATAGCCATCTCAAACGCTCCGCAACATGCGCCACAAGGCGAAGCAGCCGAGCACCTGCATACCCAGTGCGACGAATAACAGCATGCGGCCCGTGCCGTCGTTCCACATGGTCATCAGGTAGGCCGGATTGACCGCCAGGAAATAGCCCACCATTGAAATCGGCAGCGCGGTGAGCACGTAAGCGGTCACCCGGGTCTCGCCGGTCAGGGCGCGCAGCTGGCGCGCGGCCTGCTCGCGCTCGCGGATCATCTTGATCAGGTTCTCCAGCAGTTCGCTGGCGTTGCCGCCATAGCGGTGGTTGACCTTCAAACCCAAGGCGAACAGACGCAATTCGTCACGCTCATAAAATTCAGCGAAGTCATGGGCCGACTCCGGCAGGCTGACGCCCAGTTGCACGTTGCGCTGGATTCGGCCCATGGCGGTTTTAAGCGGGTCCTCGGCCACCTCGATACCGCCCAGCACCGCGTCGGCCAGGGTGCGCCCGGCCTTGAGGCTGCGCACGGTGTGGTCGAGCAGTTGCGGCAGTTGTTCGATCATGCGCTTGATGCGCCGTTGGTAACGCCAGGCGATGTACAGGCGCAGCAGCACGGGCGGCAACACCAGCATCACCAGCAGGCCGGGCCAACTGGCGAGCATCAACCCCAGCGCCACGCCCAGGCCCCACGCGGCCAGCCACAGCCCCAGGCTGTCGGTGGGTTTGCCCAGGCCTGCGCGCAGGAACATGCGCTCCAGGCCACT
This sequence comes from Pseudomonas sp. W4I3, assembly GCF_030816195.1. Lineage (GTDB taxonomy): Bacteria > Pseudomonadota > Gammaproteobacteria > Pseudomonadales > Pseudomonadaceae > Aquipseudomonas. The sequence goes on from NZ_JAUSXS010000001.1 coordinate 1,387,805, forward strand.
CCACGAAGCGGTTTGCTGGGCGAGCTGCGGCTGGCCTTCGGCGAGGCGCCCCAGCACGCGTTCGGTCTGGGCACGGCGCAAGCCATTCTGGAATGCGCGAATCGACAGGCCGATCAGCATCACGCAGATGAGTAGCAGGATGGCCCCGGTCATGCTCGATTCCCCTTCACGGCTAGGCCGGTTCGCGGCGCAGTTTGTCGCCGGCGGGGTTGACCGCCTCGCGCACGAAGCCGAAGCCGGTGCGCCGATCATGGCGAAACAGGGTGTTGGTCACGTACACGTCTTCGCGGATACCCACCACCTCGACCACTTCGCTGACACAGCGGCGACCGTCCGGCAGGCGGGTCAGTTGGACCACCACGTCCAGCGCCGCGCAGATCATTTGCCGCAAGGTTTTTTCCGCGATGGCGCGGCCGGTCAGGCCCACCAGGGTTTCCAGGCGCAGCAGGGCATCGGCGGCATTGTTGGCGTGCACGGTGCTCATGGAGCCGTCGTGGCCGGTATTCATGGCGGTGAGTACATCGAGCACTTCCACGCCTCGAATTTCGCCGAGGATGATGCGGTCGGGGCGCATCCGCAGGGCGTTGCGGATCAGGTCGCTGGCCTTGACCTCGCCATGCCCCTCGGCATTGGGCGGGCGGGTTTCCAGGCGTACCACGTGGGGATGGCCCAATTGCAATTCGGCCACGTCTTCGATGGTGACAAGGCGTTCATGGGGGTTGATCAACTGGCTGAGAATATTCAACAGCGTGGTTTTACCGGTGCCGGTCCCGCCGCTGATAAGGATGTTGCAGCGCTTGCCCACCGCCTCCTGGAAAAAGTCGAAGATGTTCTGATCGATGGTCTGCATGGCCACCAGATCGCTGCTTTTGAGCATGTCCTTGCGAAACTTTCGAATCGACAGGCATGGCCCGTCCAGGGCAATCGGCGGGATGATCGCATTGACCCGGCTGCCATCGGGCAGGCGCGCATCGACCATCGGCGACGACTCATCCAGGCGCCGCCCCAATGGCGCAAGGATGCGTTGCATGACGCGCTCCACATGGTGGGCGTCGATAAACCGCAGGTCGCTCTGGTGCAGCAGGCCGTCACGTTCGATAAACACCCGGTGCGGGCCGTTGACCAGGATTTCGGTGACGGACGGATCGCGCAGCAGCACTTCCAGCGGACCGAAGCCGGTCAGTTCATCGACGATTTCTTCGGCCAGGCGCTCCATTTCATAGCGCGAGATCGCCAAGTGCATGCGGTTGATGTACTCGGCCACTTTGTCGATGACAAATTGCGCCAACGACGGGCGTGAGCCTTCCAGCAGATTCTTCCCCGACTCTTCGATGGCATCGATGATGTAGCGATGCAGCACCAGCTTCAGGCCGTCGTGGTCGGCATTGCCACCCAGGCCGCGCGCGGGTGCGCCGAAGAGTTTTTCACTGTTCATTTATCGGCTCCCAACAGGCGTTCCAGCCAACGGCCGGGTGGTTTCCTGATGGCGCCTTCAGAGCGTTTGGCCAAGCGCTCGCCCAGGGTTTTCAGCGCTTGAGTCAGGGCTTCGCGCGGCGCCAGCGCAAACAGGGTTTGCCCTTGGTTTTGAGCGTTCAGCCGTATCTCCGGGCTCAGTGGCAACACCGCGATCACTTCCAGGCCGAAGCTTTTGCTCAACGCGTCGGCGTCAGGCGCACAACTTTTGATGTAGCGATCGATCAGCAGCTTGGCGTGGTCAAGCTTCATGCCCTTTTCCCGCCATTGGGTCAGTACCGCCAGGTTACGCCGGCAGTCGAGCACGTTCTGGTCGGTGCACCACAGCAGCTTGTCGCAATGGCTGACAAAGGTGCGCAGGGCTTCGCTGTCCGGCTGGCCGACCAGGTTCACCACAATGTGCTGGAAGTGTTGACGCAACGCGCTGAGCAGCATGTAAAGCTCGGCGGCGCTGGTGCGCTCCAGAGGCTCATCGTTGGGTGCGTAGGCGAGCATGCGCAGGCCGTCTTCGGCAGAGGTGAACGCGCTGTTGATCAGCGTAGCGTCGAGCCGTCGCATATGGCGCAAGGCATCGCCGAAATTGAACGAACTTTCCAGGCCCAGCAGCGCCAGGCTGTCACCGCGAGGCAGGCCCAGGTCGAGCAGCAGTGTTTGCTGGCCGCTCTTTTGCACCACCAAGGCCAAGTGGCTGGCCACTAGCGCGCCGTCGGAGTTGCCCTGGGTGCCGTACAGCACCGACAGCCCGCCCAATTGCGTATTGGTGGCGACCGGCGGCAGGCGCTTGCTCAGGCGGCGGACCAGTCCGGCCACTTCGCTGGAGCGCGAGCCGTAGGCGACGAAGTCCCGCGCCCCGGCGCGCATTGCGTTGAGCACCAACTGGTTGTCCATACCGTCACCGAGGGCGACGATGGCCAGCATCGGCTTGGCTTCCAGCGCGCCTTCGATCAGCGCGCTCTGGGCCACCAGATGCTCACGGTCAAGGCCGATGAACACCAGGTTGGCGAAGGTCACGTCCACCAGCGCCAGCAGTTCATCCAGGGTGCCGCTGCCGGCGCTGACCACTTGGCCAAGGGGCGCCAGCGCGCCCTGCAGCCATTCCAGGTCGGTGGTATTACGGGTGATCGCCAGGAAGGTCTGGCTCAGATGATCGCTCATTGGGACAACCCGTTAAGGCGGTCGAAATTGCCATTTTCCAGGAAGAACAGGCGGTACCAGTTCGGGTCGTAGTTGCGCATTTTCTCGCCGGGCAACGACGGCAGTTGGGCATTGGCTGCCAGCGGTTGTACCAGGTGCGGCGTGACGATCATCAGCAGCTCCTTATCCTCGCGGCTGACCGACGAATCGCGAAAGAACGCCCCCAGGATCGGGATGTCGCCCAGGCCTGGGAACTTGCTGATGTTGGTGGTGGTATTGCTGCTGATCAGGCCGCTGATCACGAAGCTTTCGCCATCGGCCAGGGACACGCTGGTGTCGGTACGGCGAATGGTCAGCGCCGGCACGCGGATATTGTCGAGGACCACGGCGTTGGTGTAATCCAGCTCGCTGACCTCCGGTGCCACCTTGAGTGAAATGCGGTTACGGTCGATCACGGTCGGGGTGAGGGTCAGGCGAATGCCGAATTCCTTGTATTCGATCGAGATGTTATCGCTGCCGCTGCTCGGCACCGGAATCGGTATCTCACCGCCGGCGAGAAAGGTTGCGCTTTGCCCGCTCATGGCAACCAGGCTTGGCCGGGCGAGGGTGTAGGCAAAGCCGCTGCTTTCCAGGGCGTTGATCATGGCCGAGACGCGACCACCGCCAAAGCCGATGTTGAAGCTGTCCGCGCTCACCGGCAGTTTGAAGGTGCTGGGTGCAGGCGACAGCAAGTTGGGGCTGCCCAGGAAGAAGTTGCTGCCGATGCCCAGGATCTTGGTGCTGGCTTCCTTGAGTTTGGTGCGGCTGACCTCGACGAAACGGATATCGGTCTGGACCTGGCTGGGCAACGAAGGGTCATCGGCGGGCGACAGCGACAGGCTGGTCAGGGCGGTGTTGGCCTTGCCCTTGACGAACACCATGCTTTGGCGCGGCGTGGCCGAACAGGCGGTCCAGACCATCAGGCTGGTGGTGCCGGGGCCGACGCCGGTCAGCAGGAAACCACGGTCGCCATTGAGATGAACGTCGGCGATTTTCGGATCGCCAATGGCCAGGCGCGTGATCGGCACCGGCGATTGCAACTCCTGTTGCAAGCCTTCGCCGACCGACAAGGCGGCGGGCAACTGTGCCAGGCTGGCACAATTGCTCGCCGCCGCCATGGACAGCCCGATGTACAAATGCGACAGCAGCAGGGCACAGGTGATTCTCAGCGTGAACACCGGTATGAAACGTCGGTTCATGCACAGCATCCTTGTTCAGTCGGGAGTTTGTTGGGTTGCTTGATTGCCGCGTATCACCTCGACGCCGGAGCGGCGCGGGGTGCTGCTCTGGGCCAGTTTTTTAGGTGCCTGGGCGAAGGCCAGTTGGGTGAACTGATAGAGGTCGCGGTTAGCGCTCTGCAGGTTGCCCGGCGTATCGCCTTCGCCGGCCCAGTAGCGGCTCAGCAGACGTTCATCGGCGCTGCGCACAGCCAGGCGCAAGGTACCGGCCTGGGTAGCCAGCATCAGCCGGCTCAGCAACTGTTCGGGCACGGCCAGCACCACCGTGCGCGAGGGGGCATGGCGCTGGGCTTTCTCTTCGGCGGTCAGCGCGGGAGGGGAGGCGGGGTTACCGTCATTGGTCAGGCCCATCTGGTCGCCGACGCTGAGCAGGCGTATGGCGGGGATCACCACCTGGGCCGATTGTTCAAGGTTGGCGGCGTCCTGGCGCAGGTACAGCAGCACGTCCACATAGTCGCCTGGACTCAACTGGCCGGCCGCGCCAATTACTTCATCGACGGCGACCGCCAGGGCGCGTTCATCGGCACGGATCATGCGCGCCAGCGGCCCGCCAGGGGTGAAACTTTCTTCGTTGAGCCAGGTGCCTGCGCTGAGCCCCCGCCAGGGGGTACGGCCAACGGCCTGGTCGATACGGCTCATGCTGCCGGCAGGTGCCGTGCGCAGTTTTTCAAGGCTCAGGTCAGCGGCGTTCAGCGCGACGAAGGGGGGCACATCATGGGCCAGCACGACGACCGACTGGCGGGTCTGGTCTTCCACCACGGCTACGGCTTTTTCGACGGGAGCAGCCGGTGGCGGCGGTGGCGGCGCCGGAGCAGGCTCACGGCTGAGGACCAACCCCCAGTAACCGGCAAACAGCGCACCGATCAGTAACACACCGGCCAGTACCATGCTCAGACGCGTGTTCATGACGGCTCTCCCTTTCCTGTTGCACTACTAAACCCGTTTATCCAACAGGCTAATTCGCAACCCGGCTGCTATGAACAGTGGCTCACTATTGCGACTAACTATTTTGCTATTTGAAGGTAGTTCAGCTAGGACGAAATGCCATTACTGACAGAAAGATTTCTTCATGGCGCAGGACGTGTCCTTTGAAAACACGCGTTTAGAGCGTCAGAAAAGTACCTACTACTTTAGGACTAATCAGTTCTTACAGTTGTGAGGGTGAGCTTTGTTGTCAATGCTCAGATGGCACATCGCAATTACTGTGCGGTACCGGGATAGGGCGCTTGGTCGCCTGAGGAGAAACCTTATGTTCCTTGCTCTGCTGATGAAACTTCATGTTCAACTGCAGTTATTGTTTCATCGTAAAGACGGCGCGACAGCAATCGAATACCTGATCCTCGTGGCGATTGTGGCGCTGGTAGTTCTGGCAGCCGGGACGACACTGGGGCCGCAAATCACGGCTTTTTTCACCAGGATCGGGACTGCCCTTACGCCCACTTGACAGCTTACTATGAGCACAATCCTAACTGGCCGATGACGTTGTCAAGGTAATGCTCATGAATGCTGCCGTATCCCCCCGCCAGCAGATCCTGCTGGTGGACGACGAAGAAGATGCCCTCGTTGAACTGGCCGAATCGCTGGAGAACGAGGGCTTTGTCTGCTTTACCGCTACCTCGGTGACGTTCGCGCTGCAGGAACTCACCCTGCACCCCGATATTGCCCTGGTCATCACTGACCTGCGCATGCCTGAGGAAAGCGGTATCTCCCTGATCAAGCGCCTGCGCGAACACACCTCCCGCTCCCACCTGCCGGTGATCGTCATGTCGGGGCATGCGGAGATGGATGACGTCAGCGACATGCTGCGCCTGCAGGTGCTGGACCTGTTTCGCAAGCCCATCTACCTCGCGCGACTGCTCGATACGCTGAACAGTTTGTTTCCCAAAACCATTAGCGTGCTGTAGGAGCGAGCTTGCTCGCGAAGAACGCCAAGGTGACGCGGGGTGCCAGGATGACCGCGTCATCGTTAACGTTCTTCGCGAGCAAGCTCGCCCCTACAGTGATGGGTTTTACAGCTGATAACTGAAACTCAAGGTGTAACGTGGCCGCCGATTGAAGCTGTCCAGGGCGATGTCCGACATTGGCTTGGCGGCTTCCAGGGCGATGTTGTAGTACTTGTTATCGCCAAAGCGCAGGCCCACCGCCGCCGAAGACATGTCGTTGGCCTTGACCGGCAGGTCGTTGAACCAGGTCTTGGCGCGGTCGAGCACCACGTAAGGTTGTAGCACCTTCACCCAGTCGCCGGCACGGTTGAAGCTGTAGTTGACCTCGTACGCCACGCCCCATCCCTTGTCACCCGAGCCCTGGTCATCAGGGTAGCCACGGCCGAAGTTCTGCCCGCCAAACGTGGCGCGTTCGCTGTCGGGCAGGGTGTTATTGCTCCAGTAGAGCGCACCTGAAAGCACGCCTTGCCAGTTGTCGAAGAACTTGTCGCTCTGCACGCCGGACAGGCGCAGGCGGAAGAAGTCGAGGTCGGGTTTTGCCACGTCAAGGTCACTGCGGGCCTTGGCGCCTAAACCGTCGATACCCTGATACAGGCCGCCGCTGAGGATGCGTAACTGCCGGGCGTCGGCCTTGCGCCAGTCACCTTCGAAGGCCAGGGCGCGCAGGTTGGATTCGATATCAAAGCGCAGCGGGTAGCCGACCAGCTTATAGCGGGTGGTCTGGTCTACCGCATACAGGCGCGTGCCCAGGGTGAGTGACTCGGTGGGCGAGGCAATGAAGGGGTGACTCAGGCCGATGGAGTAGCGATCAATCGACTGGTGCGGTTTGAGTTCGAAGCCGCCGTCCAGTTGCACGCTGCTGCTGGGATCGGCGCGATAACGCTCGGCGGCGAGTGCCAGTTGGGTGCCTTCGGCATTGACGAACTGGTTGTAGTCCACGCGGTAGTAGTGCTCTTTGTCCTCACCGGGTGGGAACAGGCCGCTGAGGCTGAGCTGTTCGCCCAGAGATGTTTGAGCATTGCTGGTTGCACTGAGCAAGGCTTGGGTGCCGCCACGGCTTTTCTGCACCAGGCTCATGCTGGTGGTGAAGGGTTTGCGGCTGGCCTGGATCTGCATGTGCGTGGCGCCATCGGTGGTGCCCGGTGGCGGCACCTGCGCCTGTACGGTGAGCCCGGGAATGCGGCTCATCAGGGTGGTGTAGCGTTCGAAGGTCTTGCGCGTAAGAGGGCGTTCGGCCAGCAGCTTTTGCGCCAGTTTGTCGACGTAGGCCGACACCGAGCCGATGTCGCCGGTTTGTTGATAATCTTTGATGTAACCCTCCACCAGCACCACGCGGACCAGGCCGTTTTCAAAGTTCTGTTGTGGCAGAAACGCGTAGGACAACAGGTAGCCATCCTGCTGGTAGCGCCGGGTGATGCCACGGGTGGCCTCGATCAGTTGCGCGAGGTTGGTCTCATGGCCAATCAACGGCGCGTAGGCTTGGGCCGTCTCGGTGAGCGGGTAGACCGTACCGCCTTCGATCTGCAGCTTGCGGATGGTGACCTTGGTGTCCATCAACAATGGCTGGCTCGCAGTGGGCGGCGCTTGCGGCACCTGGGTTTGCGGTGTGGCCGGTCGATAGGCGTCGGCGGGCAGGTTGGGGACCGGTAGGGTGCGCACGGTGTCGTTGCTGTTGAGGAAACTGGGAAGGGCCTCGGCCTGGACATAAGCACTGAGGGTGAGCAAGAACAACGGCGTGAACACGCGCATAGGACACTCCATGGTCAACTGCAGCAGCGTTTCGGGCCCGCCGCGTTCTGAGCGCGGTTGGGGAGGGCGCTGGCTGTCTACATCCCAGCAGCAGCCCATAAAAAAGACGAGAGACTTAGTCAGGGTCTCTCGTCTCAACCAAGCGTAGGCGCTGTAGGGGAGGCCGTCTAATCGGCCAGGTGCATTTCTATTTGCCGGTCAGGCCGTTCAGCAAACCGCCCAGGCCTCCCGTTGTGGCAGTGCTGCCGGTAGTGGTCGTGGTGCCTGTGGTGGTGCCGATATTCAGGCCGCCGAGCAGGCCGCCGCTGGTACCACCGGTGCCGCCTGTGACCAGGCCACCTACCGAGCCTACGGTGTTGCCGACGGCGGTTACGGTGGTGCCCAGGGTATTGGTGACCGGGTTGGCGTTGGCGGCGGTCAGGTTAGTGCCCAGGCTGCTGACGGCGCCGCCGACTTGAGTCACCAGACCGTTGACCGGAGCGCCGACGCCCGTGGTGGTGCCGATGTTCTGGGTCAGTGCGGTGACGCCGGATGTCACGGGGTTCAAGGCTGCGCCGACACTCGTGGCTACGGTGGCGACCGGTGCCGTGGCGCCGGTGTTGGCGACACCCGTGCCGCCCAGGACAGTACCCACGGAGGCAATGGTGTTGCCCAGTGCGCCGCCGGTTACACCGGCTGCACTGACGGTACCGTTGGTGTTGCCGATGTTCAGACCGGTACCAACGTTGTTCACCAGGCCGCCGACCAGTTCCGGTATACCAGGCGCTGCTGCACCACCGGTTGGCGCCACATAGCCGCCGGATTTGTCGAGTGTGCCGCCTACGCCCGCCAGTACGCTGCCGACGACAGTGGTCACAGGGTTTCCGGTCCCGCCGGTACTGGCGACCTGAGTGCCGAGGCTGGTAACGGTGGCGCCCAGTTTATCCACCAGGCCGTTCACAGGTGTGCCCAGGCCGGTCGCCTTGCCGAGGTTGCCGGTGGTGTTTTCCACCAGTGAAACCACGGGCACCAGTACTCTGCCGCCCAGGGTGCCGGTCAGGGAACCCAATGGGCCGGTGGTGCTGGCAGTGCTGAGGGTGTCGCCGAGCATGGTCACCGCGGTGCCCACGTTATCCACTACGCCACCGACTGCGCCGCCTACGCCACCGGTCAAACCGCCGACGACGGGAACGCCGCGCAGGGACGTCGACAGCGATCTGCCGGTGACCGACAGGCCATCGCCCAAGTCAGCGACGCCAGTGCCGACACCTGCCACCGTGATGCCCAGAGAATTGCTGTTGGTACCCAGCGAGCCCAGGCCCGTGGTCACGCCAGTGCCGATGCTGGTAACGGCGGTGCCGGCTGAAGTGACCAGGCCGCCTGCCGTTGTGCCGACAATCGGGACACCGTTCAAGGTCGAACCGAGATCACCCACCGCTGCGCCTACATTGCCTACGGTGGTGCCGAGGGTGCCGGCGATCTGACCAGTGACGAGCGGGGTGGTTGTCGAACCGGTGCCGCCGCCAGTGCCACCGCCGGTACCACCAGTGCCGCCGCCGGTACCACCAGTGCCGCCACCGGTACCGCCAGTGCCGCCGCCGGTACCACCAGTGCCGCCACCGGTACCGCCAGTGCCGCCACCGGTACCGCCAGTGCCGCCACCGGTACCGCCAGTGCCGCCGCCGGTACCACCAGTGCCGTCGCCGGTACCACCAGTGCCACCGCCGGTACCACCGCCAGTGCCGCCACCCGTACCGTCGCCGCCGCCAGTGCCACCACCGGTTCCGCCACCCGCACCACCACCGGCACCTGCGCCAGCATCCGGCGAGGACGCCGCTACGTTGGATTTATGCCCGCCACCACCGCTGCTGCAGCCGCCGAGGCTCATGGCCAGAATCAACGCCAGCGCGGTACTTGCTTTCCAAAACACGAGTTGAGTTTTCATGATTGAGTTCCCTGCACCTGGTACAACCTTGGTTGTTTCAAACGCCCGCTATTTATTGGGTTAGCGATACGTTTGTCCGTGTGGTTATCACAGACCGGTGCCGATGTTCTCGCAACGCTCAACTTGGTATTAACGATTTATATACATAAGGTCTTAGTCGGCTTAACGATTAGTACAAACGATATAGGTTATTAAAATACCGAGTTTTAGTTCCTTATAAATCAAAAGGTTAAATAAAATAGCGGACCCGATCGGATCCGCTATCACTAAAGGTGTATATATACAATTAATCAGTTGTCTTCAGACAATCGGCCGCCACTTACCAAGCATATGCTGTAGGTCGCCAGTGCCGCTCAACACTAACTCGCCATGTGAGCCGGCGCCGGTAGTCATCAGGCTTACTGCACTGGGCAGGCGCACGGGTTTCTTGAAGTGCACCTCAATTTCAAAAGGGGCGACTGGCAGTTGTTCGTCCATCGCCGCGAGCGTGCGGGCCTTGTTCCACAGCCCGTGGGCGATGGCCTGGGGGAAACCGAATAACTTGGCCGTCGGTGCGCTGAGGTGAATCGGGTTGTAGTCACCGGAAACGCGGGCGTAGCGGCGACCGATATCGGCAGGCGCTTTCCAGCGTGTCAGTTCGCTGAGGGGCGCATCGACCGACAGCCCGTGTTCCTCGGCCTCGCCGTCAAGCTTCACGCCTCGGCATAACATCGTGCTTTGCGCTTCCCAGAGTAAACCCAGGGCGTCCTCGACGACGGTCACCACATCGAAGGTCGCGCCCTTGGCATGGGGCTTGAGATTGTCCGTATACACGCCGACGGTCAGCTCACTCACACTGCCCAGGGGCCGGTGAATGCGAATGCGGTTGCTCAGGTGGATCAGCCCCAGCAACGGAAACGCGAACGCCTTGTCGGTGAGCAGTTGCATTTGCAGGCCGAACGCCAGGACATGCGGATAAGTCGCTGGCAGCATCGGGCTGTCGGCAAAGCCGCAGACCTTGCGGTAAGCCGCGACCGCCGTGGGGTCGACGCGGACCTGGCAGCGCAAGCCGAACTCGGGCAGTGTGCTGCCGGTGATCTTGCGCTTGAGTGCCGCACGCCAGTACAGCGGCGGTAGAAATGGAGTGCTGTCCAACGTCTGCCATTGCATGGTTACGCTCCCAGAAGACTTTGCCCACACACCCGCAGTGCCTGGCCGCTGACCGCGCCCGAGCCCGGCTGGCTCAGCCAGGCGACAGCTTCGGCCACGTCCTGCGGCACGCCGCCCTGGCCCAGTGAACTCATGCGCCGTCCGGCCTCACGCAGGGCAAACGGAATATGCGCGGTCATCTGGGTTTCGATAAACCCTGGCGCCACGGCATTGATGCTGATGCCGCGTGTGTGCAACAGCGGTGCCCACGCCTGGGCCAGGCCGATCAGCCCAGCCTTGCTCGCGGCATAGTTGGTTTGCCCGCGATTGCCGGCGATGCCGCTGATGGAGGCCAGCAGCACCACGCGGGCGTTGTCGCGCAGGGTGCCGCTGTCGAGCAGCGCCTTGGTCAGCACCTGCGGCGCATTGAGATTGACCGCGAGCACGGCGTCCCAGTATTCCGGGGTCATGTTGGCCAGGGTCTTGTCACGGGTGATGCCGGCGTTGTGCACCAGGATATCGAGGCCCTCGGGCAGGTGCTCGATCAACTGGGCGGCGGCGTCCTCGGCGCAGATATCCAGCGTGAGGGTGCGCGCATTCAAGCGGGCGGCCAGGGCGTCGAGGTCGGCCTTGGCCTGGGGTACATCCAGCAGGATTACGTCGGCGCCATCGCGGGCCAGGGTTTCGGCGATGGATGCGCCGATACCCCGCGCGGCGCCAGTGACCAATGCTTTGCGCCCGGCCAGCGGGCGCGTCCAGTCTTCGACCGGCGTGGCGCAGGCCTGCAGGCGAATCACCTGCCCCGAGATATAGGCGCTCTTGGGCGACAGGAAAAACCGCAACGCGCCTTCCAACTGGTCTTCGGCCCCCTCGCCCACGTACAGCAGCTGCATCACGCCGCCGCTGCGCAGCTCCTTGGCCAGGGAGCGGCTGAACCCTTCCAGGGCCCGCTGGGCGCTGGCGGCGAACGGGTCGCTGAGGCTTTCCGGCGCACGGCCAAGGAGCACCAAGTGGGCGCTGTGATCGAGGTTTTTCAACAAGGGCTGGAAGAATTCGCGCAACTGCTTGAGCTGGTCGGTGTGCTGCAGGGCGCTGGCGTCGAACACCACCGCCTTGAGTTTGGGGCCGTGCCCGGGAATCCACGCTGGCGCGTCCAGCGCTTCGGCGCCGTAGCTATAGATGGCATCGGTAAGTTTGTTGGCAAACGGCAACACGTGGTTTGCCAGCGCACCACCACCCAGCAGCAGGGCGCCCTCCACTGGGCGCAGGCGCCCGGCTTGCCAGCGTTCCAGGCGTACCGGTGACGGCAGGCCAAGGGCGGCGACCAGGCGATGGCCGAGGCTGGAATTGGCGAAGTCGATATAACGGTCAGACATGGAACGCTCTCCGAAGGCTGGGGTTCAAAGGTTGACCATCCCAGGGTAGCAGTCGTTCGACTAGGCTCACTGATCAAGCCCATAACAGACAGAGGGAGCTTTTCATGACTCAATTGCGCCGTGTGGCGATCATTGGCGGTAATCGCATTCCGTTCGCCCGCTCCAATGGCCCCTACGCCACGGCCAGCAACCAGGCGATGCTCACCGCCGCCCTGGAAGGCCTGATCGAACGTTTCAACCTGCACGGCCTGCGCATCGGCGAGGTGGCCGCCGGCGCGGTGCTCAAGCATTCGCGCGACTTCAACCTCACCCGCGAATGCGTGCTGGGCTCGCGCCTGTCGCCGCAAACCCCGGCCTACGATGTACAGCAAGCCTGCGGCACCGGGCTGGAAGCGGCCTTGCTGGTGGCCAACAAAATTGCCCTGGGCCAGATCGACTGCGGCATTGCCGGCGGGGTGGACACCACCTCCGATGCGCCGATTGGCGTCAACGAGGGCCTGCGCAAGCTGTTGCTGCAGGCCAACCGCAGCAAGTCCATGGCGGATAAGCTTAAAGTCCTGTTACAACTTCGCCCGCAGCACCTCAAGCCGCAGCTGCCACGCAACGGTGAGCCGCGCACCGGGTTGTCCATGGGCCAGCACTGCGAGCTGATGGCGCAGACCTGGCAGATCCCCCGCGCCGAACAGGACGAGCTGGCGCTGCAGAGCCATCAGAACATGGCCGCCGCCTACGCCGAAGGCTGGCACAACGATTTGCTCACGCCGTTTCTGGGGCTGACCCGCGACAACAACCTGCGCCCCGACCTGACCCTGGAAAAACTCGCCGCGCTCAAGCCGGCCTTTGAACGCAGTGAAAAGGGCACGCTGACCGCTGGCAACTCGACGCCGCTGACCGACGGTGCCTCGCTGGTGCTGCTGGGCAGCGAGGCGTGGGCCCGGGAACGTGGCTTGCCGATTCTCGCGTACCTGCGCGATGGCGAAGCGGCGGCGGTGGACTTCGTCAACGGCGCCGAAGGCCTGCTGATGGCGCCGGTGTACGCCGTCCCACGTTTGCTGGCCAGAAACGGCCTGACCCTGCAGGACTTCGATTACTACGAGATCCACGAAGCGTTCGCCGCTCAAGTGTTGTGCACCCTTAAGGCCTGGGAAGACGCGGACTATTGCAAGACGCGTCTGGGCCTGGATGCGCCGCTGGGCGCCATCGACCGCAGCCGCCTCAACGTCAAGGGCAGTTCACTGGCGGCCGGGCACCCCTTTGCCGCGACCGGTGGGCGCATTGTCGCCAACCTGGCCAAGTTGCTGGAGGCGGCCGGTAAAGGGCGCGGCCTGATTTCGATCTGCGCGGCGGGGGGCCAGGGCGTGACGGCGATTATCGAACGCTGATTAGCCGGCAAATTGGCCTAATGAATGCATTCTTCGCGGGTCAGAGGTCGGTAGCCTCTCCCACCGGCGCGCCGATTGCCGTATAACGAGTGCCACACGCGTGTTTGGTAATACAGGACCCACAATAAAAGCTGATGAAGACTCCTAAACGCATTGAACCCCTGATCGAAGACGGTCTGGTCGACGAAGTGCTGCGCCCACTCATGAGTGGTAAAGAAGCAGCTGTTTATGTGGTGCGCTGCGGCAACGAATTGCGTTGCGCCAAGGTTTACAAGGAGGCGAATAAACGAAGTTTTCGTCAGGCGTCCGAATACCAGGAAGGCCGTAAGGTCCGTAACAGTCGCCAGGCCCGGGCCATGGCGAAGGGCTCCAAGTTCGGCAAGAAAGAAACCGAAGATGCCTGGCAGAACGCCGAAGTGGCGGCCTTGTTCCGCCTGGCCGGTGCGGGCGTTCGCGTGCCCAAGCCGTACGACTTTCTTGAAGGCGTGTTGTTGATGGAGCTGGTGGCCGACGAGTATGGCGACGCAGCGCCACGTCTGAATGACGTGACCCTGGAGCCGGACCAGGCGCGTGAATACCACGCCTTCCTGATTTCCCAGATCGTACTGATGTTGTGCACAGGGCTGGTGCACGGTGACCTGTCGGAGTTCAACGTACTGCTTACACCGACGGGCCCGGTGATCATCGACTTGCCTCAGGCAGTGGACGCGGCGGGCAACAACCACGCGTTCAACATGCTGGAGCGGGATGTGGGCAACATGGCTTCCTACTTCGGGCGCTTTGCCCCGGAGCTGAGGAAGACCAAGTACGCCAAGGAAATGTGGGCGCTTTACGAAGCGGGCACTCTGCACCCAGCCAGTGTCTTGACCGGTGAGTTTGACGAGCCGGAAGAGCTGGCGGACGTGGGCGGTGTGATCCGCGAGATCGAAGCGGCGCGGCTGGACGAAGAGCGCAAGCAAGCGATCCGCGCGGCCGATGATGCGCCACCGACCAAGACCGCCGAAGAACCGCCGCCGCCTTGGATGCAGTGATCTTGCGACACATGAAGATCTAAGTGTGGGAGGGGGCTTGCTCCCTGTAGGAGCGAGCTTGCTCGCGAAAAACGTCCAGGTAACGCGTTCATTCTGGATAAACGCGGCGGCCTTGAGTTCTTCGCGAGCAAGCTCGCTCCTACAAAAAGCCTGGGCAAGCCCCCTCCCACATTTGGTTTTGTGTTGAGTCAATTAGAGCATCAGGCGCAGCAGCTTCCGGAGGCCAATTCCTTGAGGATCGGGCAGTCCGGCCGATGGTCGCCCTGGCAGTGTTCCACCAGATCCTGCAACGTATCGCGCAGTTGCTCCAGCTCGCGAATCTTCTGATTCAACTCATCGACATGCTGACGCGCCAGGGCTTTTACGTCGCCGCTGGCGCGCTGCCGGTCCTGCCACAGGGTCAGCAGTTTGCCGACTTCTTCCAGTGAAAACCCCAGGTCCCGCGAGCGCTTGATGAACGCCAGGGTGTGCAGGTCATCGGCGCCGTAGACGCGGTAACCGCTGTCGGTGCGGTGGGCTGGCTTGAGCAGTCCGATGGATTCGTAGTAGCGGATCATCTTGGCGCTCAGCCCGCTTTGGCGAGCGGCTTGGCCGATATTCATGGGTGTTGGTCCTCCAGGTCCTTGGGTTTCCAGGTTTTGAGCAGCAACGCATTGCTCACCACGCTGACGCTGGACAACGCCATCGCCGCGCCGGCCAGCACCGGGTTGAGCAGGCCGAAGGCCGCCAAGGGAATGCCGATCAAGTTATACACAAAGGCCCAGAACAGGTTCTGGCGGATTTTTGCGTAGGTCTTGCGGCAGATCTCCAGGGCCGCCGGCACCAGGCGCGGGTCGCCGCGCATCAGGGTGATGCCGGCGGCATGCATGGCCACGTCGGTGCCGCCGCCCATGGCGATGCCGATATCGGCTGCGGCCAGGGCCGGTGCGTCGTTGATGCCGTCGCCGACCATGGCCACCCTGCCGGTTCTTTTCAGCTCGGCCACGGTGGCGGCTTTATCGGCGGGCAGCACTTCGGCATATACATCGTCGATGCCCAGCGCCTCGGCGACCACCCGCGCGCTGCCGCGATTGTCGCCGGTGAGCAGGTGGCTGCTGATGTGCTGCGTCTTGAGCTGCTGCACGGCTCGTAGTGCGCCCGGCTTGAGCGTGTCGCCAAACGCAAACAGCCCCAGCAAGCGGGGATTTGCGCCTTGTTCGATCAGCCACGACAAGGTGCGGCCTTCAGCTTCCCAGGCCGTTGCTTGCTGGCTCAATGCGCCTGCATCAAGGCCGGCTTCTTCGAGCAGGCGCCGATTGCCCAGGGCCAGTTGCCGGCCGTCAAGGGTGCCGGCAATGCCGCGTCCGGTCAGGGACTGGCTGGCGCTGACGTCGGCCACCTTCAGTCCCTGTTCTTCACAGGCCTCCAGCACCGCCTTGGCCAGTGGGTGCTCGCTGCCGCGCTGCAAGGCCCCCGCCTGTTGCAGCAGCAACGATTCGTTGCCGTCCAGCGCCGCCAAATGCGCGATCTTCGGCGCGCCCGAGGTGAGGGTGCCGGTCTTGTCGAACACCACGGCGCTCACCCCCTGGGCATGTTCCAGGGCTTCGGCATCCTTGATCAGAATGCCATGGCGCGCGGCAACGCCGGTGCCGGCCATGATCGCAGTCGGCGTCGCCAGGCCCAGGGCACAAGGGCAGGCGATCACCAGTACCGCGACCGCATTGATGATTGCGCTCTCCAGGGGCGCGCCGTACAGCCACCAGCCCGCGAGGGTGAGCAGCGCCAGTAACAGCACGGTCGGGACGAATACCTGGCTGACCTTATCCACCAGTTTCTGAATCGGTGCCTTGGCCGCCTGTGCGTCTTCGACCAGTCGGATGATGCGTGCCAGCACACTTTCCGCGCCCAGGGCCCGGGTGCGCACCAGCAGCCGGCCTTCACCGTTGATCGCGCCGCCGGTGACGCTATCGCCGGGCTGCTTCGGCACTGGCAGGCTTTCGCCGCTGATCAGCGCTTCATCGGCATGGCTTTGGCCGTCGACCACTTCCCCATCCACCGGGAAACGTTCGCCCGGCTTGACCAGGACCAGGTCGCCGAGCGCGAGCGCGCTGATGGCCACCTCTTCCTCGCGGCCCTCCGACACGCGCACCGCCCGCTCGGGGCGCAAGGCTTCGAGGGCGCGGATGGCGCTGGCGGTCTGGCGCTTGGCGCGGCTCTCCAGGTATTTACCCAGCAGCACCAGCGCGATCACCACGGCCGAGGCTTCGAAATACAAGTGCGGAGCGGGCCGTGTGAGCCATTGATAGACGCTCAGGCCGTAACCGGCGCTGGTGCCGATCGCGACCAGCAGGTCCATATTGCCCGCACCGGCCCGCACGGCTTTCCACGCCGCGCTGTAAAACCGCGCACCCAGGATGAATTGCACCGGCGTCGCCAGGGCGAACTGGACCCAGGCGGGGAGCATCCAGTGCACGCCAAAGGGTTCCACTAGCATCGGCAGCACCAGGGGCAGCGCCAGCAGGATCGCCAGCATCAGGGCCCAGCGCTCGTGATGCAGGCGTTGGGCTTGACTGGCCTGGGTGGCGCTTTCGCTCTGGGGCAGGGTGGCGGTGTAGCCGGCTTTTTCCACAGCGGCGATCAATACGTCCGGGGCCATCTGGCCGAGCACTTCAACGTGGGCACGTTCGTTGGCCAGGTTAACGCTGACACGTTGCACCCCTGGCACCTTGCCCAGCGCACGCTCCACACGGCCGGCGCAACTGGCGCAGGTCATGCCGCCGATGGGCAGGTCAAAGGCGGTGGGTCCATTCATGGGGCAGTCCTCCGTAAGACGATGCCCCTAGGATCAACCTTGACCTGTGGGGAAGGTCAAGCGCCTTCAGTATTCCAGCGTGGCGGCTTTGAGGTACATGCCGTCCGGGCCTTGGGCGATCCGCAGTTTGCGTACATCTCCGGCTTTGAGCGTGATGTTCTGTGCCGGCGGCGCCAGCATGCCCGGCAGACAGCCCGGGGTTTGGCCCGGCAGCAGCTTGAGGCGCAACGACACATCACCCGCGGGCAAATTGAAGGCGGTGGCTTGTTCCTGGAACAGGCGCCCGGCCAACTGATCTTGAATGTAGAGGCCGATCTCACAGTTGGTTGGCACTTCCAGGCGCTCGCGGGAAATGATCAGCACCGCATAGTCTTCAGCGGCGGGCGCAACGGCAGAAAAACTCATCAGGCCGGCTAGGGCAAAAAACGACCAGCGCATGGCGAATGCTCCGTGGTTCACATCTATCGAAGCTGAAGCTTGGCCGACGTCGCCACCGAATGCCAGCCCGGCCGAGTTTTCTGAAACTTGACCTTGCCATGATGGCAAGGTCGAGACTGGGTCCAACCTCATCAAAGGAGTCATGTCATGCAAGTATTCAACGTTGAAGGAATGACCTGCGGCCATTGCGTTCGGGCGGTGACCCAGGCGGTGCAGGCCCAGGACGCCGATGCCAAGGTCACGGTGGACCTCGCGGCCAAGCAAGTCAGCGTGCAGAGCAAACTCGACCGTGAAGCGATTGCGGGGCTGATCAAGCAAGAGGGTTACACAGTCGTCTGATTGTCGATAGTTAGCGAGCTATCTTAATGTTCAAGACGCCCAAGCACGGCTAGACTGTCGGGCTGCCGACTCACTTGGGTGTCTGATGAACCTTCGCATAATTCTGATTCTGGGCGCCTTGAGCGCCTTCGCGCCGTTGGCGATCGACTTTTACCTGCCGGGCTTCCCGGCGATGGCGACCGCCTTTGCAACCGACGAAAAACACATCCAGTTGACCCTGGCGGTGTATTTCGGTGGGCTGGCCATCGGCCAATTGATCTACGGCCCGTTGGCCGACCGCTTTGGCCGGCGCGTGCCGCTGCTCAGCGGCGTCACGCTGTTTACCCTCGCGTCCTTCGCCTGTGCCTATGCGCCGTCTTTGGAATGGCTAATTGGCGCGCGCTTCGTGCAGGCCCTCGGCGGTTGCGCAGGCATGGTGATTTCGCGGGCGGTGGTGAGTGACAAATGCGACGCCGTGGGTTCGGCCAAGGTGTATTCACAACTGATGCTGGTGACCGGCCTGGCGCCGATTCTCGCGCCACTGGCGGGCGGGATCATGGTGGGGATGTGGGGCTGGCAGTCGATTTTCCTGGCCCTGTCGCTGTTCAGCGTGATGGCGGCCATCGCCGTGGCGGTGGGCTTGCCGGAAACCTTTCCGGCCCATCAGCCGCGCCAGCCGTTATCCGGCTCGCTGCGTCGCTACGCGGCGCTGTTGTCGGACCGGGTCTACCTCGGCTACGCCTTGACTGGCGGCATCTCGATTGCCGGGATGTTTGCCTATATCGCCGGTTCCCCGTTTGTGTTCATCAAGCTGTATGGCGTCCCCGCCGAGCATTACGGCTGGCTGTTTGGCTCCAACGCCGCCGGTTTTATCCTGGTGGCGCAACTGAATGCGCGGTTACTGGCCAAACGCGGCCCGGCATTTCTGCTCTCGCGTACGGTGTGGGTTTACGTCGCGGCGGCGTTGGCCCTGCTGGGGATTGCAGCGCTGCGCACAGAAGCCCTATGGCCGTTGCTGGTGCCGCTGTTTATCTGTATCGCCAGCCTGGGCTGCATTCTGCCCAACACCTCGGCTTGCGCCATGAATGGACAAGGCGCGCGCGCCGGCAGCGCGTCGGCGTTGCTCGGTTGCATTCAGTTCGGTGTGGCAGCGGGTGCTGCATCGCTGGTGGGGGTGTTGCATGACGGCACGGCGATGCCGATGGCGATGGTGATCAGCCTGTGCGGTGTGCTGGCGGTGACGATTGCGATGTCGACCCAGCGCCTGCAACGGGCCAGGGCCGCGCAGGCGCAGGCCTGAAGGGCCGATCAGCCAGCGGCGGCGCGTTGCTGGCTGAGTGGAAAACGGTGGGGGGCCTGGATGCGGGCCTGCAAGGTGTCGGCAAAGGCACGGGCCTCGGCTTCGGTGTGGAAAATAATCGACTTCTGGTCCAGGCGGACCTCCCACTGGGATTTTGCTAACGCTTTTATCAGGATCTTCATTGCTGACTTCCTCACGTAAAAGAATCGTGGCAAAGGCGGCCAATATAAACCTGTATGCGCTGGCAAATATGACAAACGTCAACTGTCGGACTAATGGTGTCGTCCGTTACTTACATCAATAACGGACGACACTGACAGCCGTTTTTTAAAACCCCTCCAACACGATCTTGCCCTTGGCCTTGCCGCTTTCCAGCAGTGCGTGGGCACGGCGCAGGTTCGCCGCATTGATCACGCCGAAGTGCTCGCCGACCGTGGTTCTCAAGGTGCCGGCGTCGATCAGCGCGGCCACCCGGTTGAGCAGGTTATGCTGCTCGATCATGTCCGGGGTCTCGAACATCGAGCGGGTGTACATGAACTCCCAATGCAGCGACAAGCTCTTGCGCTTGAGCTTGCTGACGTCCAGCGCCTTGGGGTCGTCGATCAACGCCAGCTTGCCTTGGGGTTGCAGGGCTTCCACCAGTTGATCCAGGTGATGATCGGTCTGGGTCAGGCTGGCGACGTGGGTCACGTGCGGGTGGCCGGCGTGCTTCAGCGCTTCGCTCAGCGGCTGGCTATGGTCGATTACCAAGTCGGCGCCCAGGGCCTTGGCCCACGCCTGAGTTTCGGGGCGCGAGGCGGTGCCGATGACTTTCAGCGCGGTGAGCTGGCTGGCCAGTTGGGTCAGGATCGAACCCACGCCGCCCGCTGCACCGACGATCAGCAGGCTCTGGCCCTGATCCGCTTTGCCCTCCGGTACTTGCAGGCGTTCGAACAACAGCTCCCAGGCAGTGATGGCGGTCAATGGCAGCGCGGCGGCCTCGGCAAACCCCAGGCTCTGCGGCATATGGCCGACGATGCGTTCATCCACGGTGTGCAATTCGCTGTTGCCGCCTGGGCGAACCAGGGAGCCGGCGTAAAACACCTTGTCACCGGCCTTGAACAGCGTCACTTCACTGCCGACCGCCTTGACCACACCGGCCACGTCCCAGCCGAGCACCTTGGCTGCGCCGTTTTCCGGGGCGACGTTCTGGCGCACCTTGGTGTCTACCGGGTTGACCGAGATGGCTTTGACTTCCACCAGCAGGTCGCGCGGCCCGGCGACGGGTTCGGGCAGTTCGATGTCTTGCAGGGCGTTAACGTCGCTGATGTGCAGGGACGTGTAGTAGGCGATGGCTTTCATGATTTCTCCGGGTAAGGGGCGCGTGGTCAGGCGAGAAACTGCAGGCGCTTGAGTTCGAAGTGTTCGATCACGTCGGCGGCCTTGGTTCGAAAGTTCTGGATATGCGCGCTCTGGTCGTGATCGGCCAGGGCCGCGTCATCGCTCCAGCGCTCAAGCATGTAGAAGGTCTCGGGATGCTGCAGATCCTGGTGCAGGTCGTACTGCTGACAGCCGGGTTCCTGTCGCGTCGGTTCGAGCAGCTCGCGCAGCAGGGTTTCCAGGATGGCCTGTTGGCCGGGCTTGGCGATCAGCGTGGCGATGACGTTAAAGGCAGTGGGCATAATCAACTCCTGGTCGATGAGTAACGGGATGGCCAGATGATTGGCTATTTCCAGTGCAGATAAAAGCGGCTAAAACAGAGGGCTGTTTCAATAAAAAATTGATAATTGGCGGGAATGCATGCTGCGCTTTGATGATTTGCAGTTGTTTGTACGCGCAGCGGACTTGGGCAGCCTGTCGGCGGCCGCGCGGGTAATGGACTTGTCCCCAGCGGTGGCCAGCGCTGCGTTGAAGCGCATAGAGCATCAATTGGGCACGCGCTTGCTGGCACGCTCCACCCGCAGCTTGCGCCTGACCGCCGAAGGTGAGGGATTTCTCACCTACGCCCGCGCCGCGTTGAGTTCATTGGATGAAGGGCGGCGTTTGTTAGCCAGTGGGCAGGATCACGTCAGCGGCATGCTGCAACTGTCGGCGCCGTCGGATTTCGGGCGCAATCAGCTGTTGCCCTGGCTGGATGATTTTCAGCGCCAATACCCGCAACTCAGCGTGCGCCTGTTGCTGGGTGATCGCATTGCCGACCTGTTCCGTCAGCCCGTGGACATTGCCTTGCGTTATGGCGAGCCCGAGGACTCCAGTCTGGTTGCGCTGCCCATCGCCCCGGAGAATGTGCGGGTGCTGTGCGCGGCGCCGAGTTATCTGGCCCGACACGGCGAGCCGCGGCACCTTGAGCAACTGGCCCAGCATAATTGCCTGCTTTATATGCTCGCCGGCCGCGTGCATGACCATTGGCGTTTTTACGACGGCAAGCGTGAGGTCAGCCTGACCGTCACGGGGGATCGGGTCAGCGACGACGCCGACGTGGTGCGCCGTTGGGCGGTGGCGGGTGTCGGCATTGCCTACAAGTCCTGGCTGGACGTGAGCAGCGACGTCGTGGCCGGGCGTTTACGCTTGATCCTGCCGGAGCTGCGCGGTGAGCGCACACCGCTCAACCTGCTGTGCGCGCATCGTGCGCAGTTAAGCAAACCCATCAACCTGCTGCGGGAAATGCTCGTGGCCCGTTGTGCGACATTGACGGCGCAACGGTCGGAGCAGTTCGCAGCGAAGTAATGGCCTCCAGCAAAGCAGGAAATTTCGCTCAAGTGCTGTCCTTGTCCAGTCTGTAAGACGCCATGGAACCGGCGGTTCTGGCCCCTATACTTTGGCGCCAACCGCAGCAGAAAAACGGTTCAACAGGGAGTCGAGAAATGGAACAGGCACCAAGTATCAGTCATATCGCCAGCTTGCTTGCCGAGCCCAAGCGCACTGCAATGCTGTGGGCGCTGATGGACGGTTCGGCGAAGTCTTCAGAGGAGCTGGCGACGTTCGCCGGGCTGTCTGCGGCATCGGCCAATGCCCATCTGGCGCGGTTGACCGGCAGCGGGCTGCTGCGGGTCGAGGCGCGCCGCGGCAGGCGGCTGTTTCGCATGGCGGCAGCGGATGTCAGCGCCGCCCTCGATGCGCTGGCAACTACCACCATGGCCAGTGGGGGGCGTAGTACGCGGCAGGCTCAGCCGCCTGCATTGCCGGTACCGCCGCTGTTGCGTCGCGCCCGCGTGTGCCAGGACCACCTCGGCGGTGAACTGGCGGCCGGTCTGTACCAACGCATGACGGAGGCCGGCTGGATCCAGCGCCACGAGCAGCGTACCGAAGTCACGGTCAGGGGCACCCGGCATTTGGCGCAGTTGGGTATTTTTATCCAGGCATTCTCGTCGCCTCTGGTCTGCGACTGTTTCGACTGGAGCCAACAGCAACCCCATGTGGGCGGTGCGCTTGGGGCGGGCTTGTTGAAACTGTTTTTGCAGTCGAACTGGGTCAGCGCGATCGACGAATCCCAGGCCTTGTCTGTCAGCGAAGCCGGGCTAGTGGAAATCAACCGGTTGGCCACACCGCAGGAGCGTCGCTCTTAGTTTCGGTCAGGTCGCATCCAGCAATCGCCAGGGTAGGCGATGCCGCACACTCTTAAGGGTATTTTCAGACGGGGGATGCGGCATGGGTGCACAGGGCTATAGCGCGGCAGAGCGGCTGGAACGGTTGCCCATCAGTGGCTACCACCGGATCATTTTCATCATCATTGCCCTGGCGTTTTTCTTCGACTCCATGGACCTGGCGATGATGACTTTTCTGTTGGGCTCGATTAAATCCGAGTTCGGCCTGAGTACGGCCCAGGCCGGGTTACTGGCCAGTTCGAGTTTTTTCGGCATGGTGATCGGCGCATCGCTCAGCGGGATGTTCGCGGATCGCTTCGGGCGCAAGCCGGTGTTTCAGTGGAGCATCGTGTTGTGGGGCGTCGCCAGTTACTTATGCTCCACGGCGCAGACGGTTGAGACGCTGACCCTGTTTCGTATCCTGCTGGGCATTGGCATGGGCATGGAATTTCCCATCGCGCAGTCGATGTTGTCGGAGCTGATTCCGGCAAAGCGACGAGGGCGTTATATCGCCTTGATGGATGGTTTCTGGCCGTTGGGGTTTGTCGCCGCCGGGGTGCTTTCTTATTTCCTGCTGCCAGTCATCGGCTGGCGCGACATTTTCCTGGTGTTGGCCGTGCCGGCGGTGTTTGTGTTGGCCATCCGGTTTTTCATTCCAGAATCGCCGCGTTGGCTGGAACAGGCCGGGCGCCACGAGGCGGCGGACAAGGTATTGCTGGGCATTGAACAAAAGGTGCGCAACTCCCTCGGTCGCGCCGACTTGCCGCAGCCCATTGCCTTGCCGCGAGTGGCGAGTACGCCGGGCACTTTCTTCTCGGCTTTCCAGCAGCTGTGGTCGGCGCAGTACCGCCAACGCACCCTGATGATCTGGAGCGTATGGTTCTTTGCCTTGCTCGGGTTCTACGGGCTGACCTCGTGGCTGAGTGCGCTGTTACAGCAGTCAGGCTTTGCCGTGACGCAATCGGTGTATTACACGGTGATCATTTCCCTGGGCGGGATACCGGGTTTCCTCATGGCCGCGTGGCTGGTCGAGCGCTGGGGGCGTAAGCCGGTGTGCGTGGTGACGCTGCTGGGTGGCGGGGTGATGGCGTTTTTGTATGGGCAGAGCGCCGTGTTTGGCGGCAACGTCGGGTTGCTGATTACGTCCGGCTTGTTGATGCAGTTCTTTCTGTTTGGCATGTGGGCGGTGCTGTACACCTATACGCCTGAGCTGTATCCGACTTCCGCGCGCGCGACCGGGTCCGGGTTTGCCTCGGCGATTGGGCGGGTGGGGTCGTTGCTGGGGCCACTGGTGACCGGGTTGGTATTTCCGATAACCGGGCAGGGCGGCGTATTTGCCTTGGGCGCGTTGTGTTTCGCGGTGGCGGCGCTGGTGGTGTGGGTGTTTGGGATGGAGACCAAGGGCAAGACGTTGGAGGAACTCACCGAAATCTGAGGTCAACGCAAAACCCCTGTGGGAGGGGGCTTGCCCCCCTCCTACATTAGTCCGCCGTTAAGGCTTCACCAGTCGTGCATCCAGGCTGTTTTGCGCCAGGCGTTTGGCCTGGTCCTGGGTCATGCCCAGGGAGGTGTACAGCGCGTGGAAGTTCTCGGTGACGTAACCGCCGAAGTAGGCCGGGTCATCCGAGTTCACCGTAACTTTCACGCCACGCTCAAGCATGTCGAGGATGTTGTGCTGGGCCATGTCGTCGAATACGCACAGCTTGGTGTTGGACAACGGGCAAACGGTCAACGGGATCTGCTCGTCGATGATGCGCTGCATCAGGCGCTCGTCTTCGATGGCGCGCACGCCGTGGTCGATGCGCTGGATTTTCAGCAGGTCGATGGCTTCCCAGATGTATTCGGGCGGGCCTTCTTCGCCGGCGTGCGCCACGGTGAGGAAGCCTTCATGACGGGCACGGTCGAACACACGCTGGAACTTGCTCGGCGGGTGGCCCATTTCTGAGCTGTCCAGGCCCACGGCGACGAATGCGTCACGAAATGGCAGCGCCTGGTCGAGGGTTTTTTCGGCTTCGGCTTCGCTCAGGTGACGCAGGAAGCTCAAGATCAAGCCGCTGGTGATGCCCAGTTGCTGCTCGCCGTCCTTGAGCGCGGCAGCGATGCCGTTGAGCACCACTTCGAACGGCACGCCTCGGTCGGTGTGGGTTTGCGGGTCGAAGAAGGGTTCGGTGTGGATCACGTTCTGGGCTTTGCAGCGCAGCAGGTAGGCCCAGGTCAGGTCGTAGAAGTCCTGGGACGTGCGCAATACATCCGCGCCTTTGTAATACAGGTCGAGAAACTCTTGCAGGTTATTGAAGGCATAGGCCTTGCGCAGGGTTTCGACGTCGTTCCACGGCAGCGCAATCTTGTTGCGTTCGGCCAGGGCGAACAGCAGCTCAGGCTCCAGCGAGCCTTCCAGGTGCAGGTGCAGTTCAGCCTTGGGCAGGGCGTTGAGCCAATCGTACATGTCTAAAATCTCATCAGGTGCAATGGCGGCATTCTACAGGCCATGGCTGAAATAATCGGCAAAACCTGACCAGCAGGAGAGTATTTGATTTATTCGCACAAGGGCGGCGTGAACTAAGGTGTAACGAAACGTTAGCGGCGTGGCGCAGTCTGTACCCCAACGACGACTGATTTGCTGTACATAAAGGCCCCCCATGCTCACTTCCCTCAAGCAAGAAAAATTCATGCTGCTGGCGCTGATTGCCGCCATTGCCGCGTACCCGCTGGAACACTGGATGCTCCATAGCGGGCAGATGGTGGCATTGCTCGCTGGCCTCGCCTTGATCGCGTTTATCGTAATGGCGTCAATGCGTGTGGCCCATCATGCCGAGCAGCTCGCGGAAAAGGTTGGCGACCCCTACGGCACCATGATCCTGACCCTGGCGGCCGTGCTGGTAGAAGTGGTGATCCTGGCGATCATGATGAGCAACGAACCCTCACCCACACTGGTGCGCGACACCATCTATTCGGCGGTGATGCTCGATATCAACGGCATCCTCGGCCTGGCCGCGCTGATGGGCGGCATCAAGCATGGCGAGCAGTCGTACAACGATGATTCGGCGCGTACCTACAGCGTGATGATCCTTACCGCCATGGGCGTGTCGATGGTGGTGCCGGAGTTTATTCCCGAGGCCGACTGGAAAATCTACTCGGCCTTCACCATCGGTGCGATGGTGGTGCTCTACACCCTGTTTCTGAGAATGCAGGTAGGCCCCCACAGTTATTTCTTCAGCTATAGCTACCCGGAAAAGCGCCGCAAGAAATTACCGGAACACGAGCAGGCTCCGCCCGTGAGCCTGGCGTTCTCGATCGGCACCCTGGTGTTTGGCGTGATTGTGATTGGCGCGTTGGCCGAGGTGATGTCCAAGACCCTCGACCTGGGCCTGGAAGGCACGGGTGCCCCGCCGGTAATTACCGCGATTGTGGTGGCGGCTATTTCCGCCGCGCCGGAAATTCTCACGGCGTTGCGCGCCGCCTTGGCCAACCGCATGCAGTCGGTGGTGAACATCGCGCTGGGTGCTTCGCTGTCGACCGTGATTCTGACGGTGCCGGTGATGGAAGCGATGGCGCTCTACAGCGGCCAGCCGTTCCAGATGGCAATGACGCCGGTGCAGACGGTGATGGTGTTTATCACGCTGATCGTCAGTGCGATCAATCTCAACGATGGTGAGACCAATGCCATCGAAGGGATGACGCATTTCGTGTTGTTTGCAACGTTTATCATGCTGTCGCTGCTGGGGCTCTGATACAACGCAGGCCCAATGTGGGAGGGGGCTTGCTCCCTCCCACATTTCGAGCTTCGTTTGGCTTAGGTGCCGGCGATCAGCTGGCGGGCCGCCTGGGTGTGATCGGCGATCAGGCCTTTGAGGTCCAGGCCTTCCACCTGCCCGTCGATGACCCGCCACTTGCCGCCGATCATCACCCGGTCCGCGCGGTCCGCGCCGCATAACAACAGGGCTGAAATCGGGTCGTGGCTGCCGGAGAAGCGCAGCTCATCAAGTTTGAATAGCGCCAAGTCAGCCTGTTTGCCCACGGCCAGTTCACCAATATCCGTACGCCCCAGTAGTTGCGCCGAACCTTGGGTCGCCCAGCCCAACACGCCTTCGGGCGTGATTTTTTCCGCTCCGTAACGCAGGCGCTGGATGTACAAGGCCTGGCGTGCTTCGAGGATCATGTTCGAGGCGTCGTTGGACGCCGAGCCGTCCACGCCCAGACCGACCGGGGCACCGGCAGCGAGCAGGTCGAGGGTCGGGCAGATACCGGAGGCCAGGCGCATATTCGAACTCGGGCAATGGCAGATGCCCGTGCCGGCGGCGCCGAGGCGGGCGATTTCATCCGGGTTGAAATGAATGCCATGGGCCAGCCAGGTGCGTGGGCCAAGCCAGCCGACGCTGTCGAGATAGTCCACGGTGCGCAGGCCGAAACGCTGCAGGCAGAAGTCTTCTTCGTCGAGGGTTTCCGCCAGGTGCGTGTGCAGGCGCACGTCGAGCGTGTTGGCCAGTTCGGCGCTGGCTTGCATGATTTCGGGGGTGACCGAAAACGGTGAGCAGGGCGCCAGGGCAATTTGGATTTGCGCGCCGTCGCCGCACTCATGGTAGTCGCGGATCAGGCGCTGGCTGTCATCGAGGATCACTTGGCCTTGTTGCACGGTCTGCTGCGGCGGCAGGCCACCATCGGCTTCGCCCAGGCTCATGGAACCGCGGGTGAGCATGGCGCGCATGCCCAACTCGCGCACGCTGTCGACCTGCACATCAATGGCATTTTCCAACCCGTCGGGGAACAGGTAGTGGTGGTCCGCTGCGGTGGTGCAGCCGGAGAGCAGTAATTCTGCGAGTGCCACCTTCGATGCCAGGGCAAGTTTTTCCGGGGTCAGCCGGGCCCAGACCGGGTACAGGGTCTTCAGCCAGGGAAACAGCGGTTGGTTGACCACCGGCGCCCAGGCGCGGGTCAGGGTTTGGTAGAAGTGGTGGTGTGTGTTGATCAGCCCGGGCAGTACCACATGCTCGCGGGCGTCGAACACCTGCGCACAGGGGTGTGCGGGGGATTGCCCCTGGGCCAGCACTTCGGTGATGACACCGTCTTGCAACACCAGGCCACCACGGGCATCGAGGCCATTGGCAGTGAAGATAGCGAGGGGGTTTTTTAACCAGATACGGGTCGCAGGCATTGGCCGGCTCCTCTGAATGATGGGTTCAGGTTTGCCAGCTCAGTGTTGCCCTGTCTGCTGATCCAGGGTCGCCGGGGAAGGCGAGGTGGGTAGTCTAACTCTGTAGGAGCGAGCTTGCTCGCGAAAATAGTTAACGATAGCGCGGGCAGCCTGGTTTAACGCGGTGCCTGGGCGTTCTTCGCGAGCAAGCTCGCTCCTACAGTTGGGGGGACTTACCAGGCGATGGTGTCGCCCTTGTAGTCCACGAAATGATGACCGCCCTTGCCGGTGTAGGCATTCACCTGATCCACCAGGCCGCGCACGCTGGTTTCAACGTCGATGTGTGCGTTCTCGCCACCCATGTCGGTTTTCACCCAGCCTGGGTGCAGGGACAGCACCGTGGGTTTGGGCTCGCCCAGTTGGGTGATGAAGCTGTTGGTCATGGAGTTGAGCGCCGCCTTGCTGGCCTTGTACAGCGCCAGGTCCGAACCGTCGGGGATGGTCACGCTGCCCAGCACCGAACTCATGAAGGCCAGCACGCCGGTGTCCTTGCGGATCTGCCCGATAAAACGCTGGGCCAGGTTGATCGGCGCTACGGCGTTAGTGAAAAACAGTTGGCCGACTTCCGCCAGGGTCGCGTGGCCAGGCTCCTGGTTGGCGGGGCCCTTGACGCCGGCGTTGACGAACAGCAGGTCGAAGGTGCGGTCTTTCAGGCGCTGGGCCAGGGCGATCACGGCTTGCTGATCGTCCATGTCGAGTTTCTCGATCTGCACCGGACCCACGGCTTTTAAGGCGTCGGCCTTGTTCGGGTCGCGCACGGTGGCGGTCACGTCCCAGCCGTCCTGGAGCAGTTGCTTGACCAGGCCAAGGCCCAGCCCGCGCGAGGCGCCGATGATTAGTGCAGTTTTTGGCGTAGACATGAAAAGCTTCCTTTTAGAGTCGCGGTTCAGGGAGTTCAGCAAACAACAGTATCAGTTTTTATCGTTGCAACAGGATGCGGCCACGGCTCAGGTCGGCAAGCTGGGTCTGCAGGGTATCGACCAGCGCTTCGCCTAGGGCCAATTGCAGTTCTACACCATTGGCGGTGAAGGTCTCTTCCACCACCAGGCCGCCGAGTTCGGCAACGCGCAGTTTGACCAGATTCAGCTCGGCGAATGCGCAGGCGCAGCTCAAGGGTATGCGGCTGATCAGCTCGATGCGCTCGGCATTTTGCAGGCACTTATTGGCGCCGCCGCCATAGGCCCGGGCCAGCCCGCCGGTACCCAGCTGGATGCCGCCGTACCAGCGGATGACCAGCACCGCGACCTGATCGAAACCCTGGGCTTCGATGGCTGCAAGGATGGGCCGCCCCGCGGTGCCGCCGGGTTCGCCGTCGTCGTTGCTACGGTATTGATCGGCCAGCTTCCAGGCCCAGCAGTTGTGCGTCGCGTTGAGGTCGCTGTGTTGCTCGAAAAACGCCTGGGCGTCTTGCGGGCTAGTGATCGGCGCTGCCAGGGTGATAAAGCGGCTTTTGCGTATTTCTTCACGAAATTCGCAACAGCTTGTGAGCGTGAATGGCATAAATCGCTTCGTTTATTGGGCCGGCTTGATGCCACAGCCCTTGAGAATAATGTGGATCAAATTGGTACCGGCGTCTTCCATGTCCTGCTTGGTCAGCTTGGTGCGACCGGTGACGCGGCAGATCTGGGTGGCGAAGTCGGCGTAGTGTTGGGTGCTGCCCCACAGCAGGAAAATCAGGTGCACCGGGTCGACGGGGTCCATCTTGCCGGCATCGATCCAGGCCTGGAACACGGCGGCACGGCCGCTGAACCAGGCGCGATAGTCCTGGCTGAAATATTCGGTGAGGCATTCGCCGCCGCTGATGATCTCCATGGCGAAGATTCGCGAGGCCTGTGGCTGGCGACGTGAAAATTCCATCTTGGTGCGGATGTAGCGGGAGAGGGCTACGGCTGGGTCATCCTCGGCGGTCAGCGCGTTGAACGTGCTGTCCCACAATTCCAGGATATTGCTCAGTACGGCAATGTACAGGCCAAGCTTGTTGGTGAAGTAATAATGCAAGTTGGCTTTGGGCAGCCCGGCACTGGCAGCGATGGTGTTCATGCTGGTGCCCTTGTAGCCATGGCGCGCGAATTCATCTTCAGCAGCCTGGAGAATCGCTTGTTCGTTCTTTTGCCGAATGCGGCTGGCGGGTTTACCGGCGTGGTTGCTGTGGGCAGGAACTTCGAGGCTCATGGAGGTTTCCGTGCTGATCGATGGAGGCGACGTGTGCACAGATAACCCACCCTCAAGCCTCAGACAAGTGTTGATGCAATAAATCCGTCAATGCGGCTCCAGGGAGTCGGGCTGCGGCGTGTGGTTTGCAATGGCGTGGGTGGTTTTATCCTCGGGTAATAGCAGGCACAGCACCATGGCGGTGAGGCCGCCGCTGGTGATGGCGGAGTCGAATAGGTTCTGCACCAGGGTTGGCATCAGGTGCAGCAGATTGGGTTGAGCGGCGATGCCCAGGCCGACCCCAAACGAGGTGGCGATGATCAGCATGCTACGCCGGTCCAACGGTGCCTGCGCAAGGATACGCACGCCCGCTGCGGCGACGCTGCCGAACATGACCAGGGTTGCCCCGCCCAGCACCGGTTTGGGAATTTGCTGCAGCACCGCGCCGATCATGGGAAACAAGCCGAGACAAACCAACAGCGCGCCGATGTACAAGCCGACGTAACGGCTGGCCACGCCGGTGAGTTGGATCACGCCGTTGTTTTGCGCAAAGGTGGTATTGGGGAAGGCACTGAACGTGGCGGCGATCATGCAGCTGACGCCATCGCCCAATACGCCGCCTTTGAGTCGGCTTATATAAGACGCACCGCTGATGGGCTGGCGGGCGATCATGCAGTTGGCGGTAAGGTCACCGACGGTTTCGATGCTGCTGATCAGATAAATCAGCGCGATGGGCAGGAAGGCGCTCCAGTCGAAACTGAAACCAAAGCGAAACGGTACTGGCAGGCTGATCAGAGGCAAGTCGGGCAAGGCCTGTGGCACCAGCTTGCCGCTGAACCAGGCGGCCAGGCTGCCGAGCGCCAGGCCGATGATGATGGCCGAGAGGCGCACCCAGGGCGTGTTCGAGCGGTTGAGCAGGATGATCGTTACGATCACGAACAGGCCCAGGGCCAAGTTGGTGGGCGCGCCGAAGTCGGGGGCATTGAAGCCGCCACCGAGATCGGTGATGCCCACTTTTATCAGGCTGATGCCAATCAGCGTAATCACAATCCCGGTGACCAAGGGCGTGATGACCCGGCGCAGTTGGCCGATTAAGCGGCTCAGCACGATTTGCACCAGGGCGCCGAAAAAGCACACGCCGAAGATCATCGCCAGAATGTCCTCAGGGCTGCCGCCGCGTTGCTTGACCAGAAAACCGGCCGACAGCACCGCACCCAGGAACGCAAAGCTGGTGCCCTGCAGGCAGATCATGCCCGCGCCAATACCAAAAGGCCGGCGCGCCTGGATGAACGTGCCGACGCCGGAGACCATCAGCGCCATGCTGATCAGGTAGGGCAGGTGCGCGGTGAGGCCCAGGGTGGAGCCGATAATCAAAGGCGGAGTGATGATGCCGACGAATGCGGCGAGCACGTGTTGCAGCGCAGCCAGCAGGGCGGGCAGTGGTTTCGGGCGGTCGTCGAGGCCGTAGATCAGGTCGTTTTGGCTGGAGGATTCTGGTGGCATGGCGGGTCAACTCGGGGCGGACGGTTCAAGGTCCATGGGCCTTGCAAAAAACTGTCCACCTGCTCAGCTTTTTACGCCAGGCCCGAATTAGCGCGTTGCTGCCAGACTTTCCAGGAAGCTTTCCAGCACCAAATGGGGGCGGCGGCCCTTGCGCGTGACCGATGCCAGGCTCAAATCGTAAAACCGTGTAGCCGATTTCAGCGCACGTAGTCGGCCTTGTTGCACCCACAGGCTGGCGTAGTGGTCGGGCAGGTAGCCGATATAGCGGCCGGTGAGGATCAGGAACGCCATGCCTTCGCGATCCGAGGCGCTGGCCGTGCAATTGAGCGCCTGGTAATGCGCCTGGATCTCGGCCGGCAAGCGGAAGGTGGGGGCGATGGCGTCCTGGCTGTCGAGCCGGGGGTCGTCCAGTTGCATGTCATCGACGTAAAACAGCGGATGGCCGACCGCGCAATAGAGCAGCGAGCGTTCGCTGTACAGCGGCTGGTACTCCAGGCCGGACAACGCGCTGGCCTGGGGCACAACACCGACGTGCAGACGGCCATCGAGCACACCTTGCTCCACTTCATTGGGAGCAATCATGCGGATTTGGATCTGCACGTCGGGGCCACGCTCTTTCAACTGCGCCAAGGCATGGGTGATGCGCATATGCGGCAGGGTGACGAGGTTGTCGGTGAGGCCGATGATCAGCTCACCGCGCAAGTG
Organism: Pseudomonas sp. W4I3; assembly: GCF_030816195.1. Classification (GTDB taxonomy): domain Bacteria; phylum Pseudomonadota; class Gammaproteobacteria; order Pseudomonadales; family Pseudomonadaceae; genus Aquipseudomonas. The sequence continues at coordinate 1,420,182 of NZ_JAUSXS010000001.1, forward strand.
CTGGTGCAGGCCATTGACCTCGGTGCGGAAACTTTCCAGAGCACTCAACAGTTGCAACGCCGACTGGTAGACCTCGCGGCCTTCTTCAGTCAACGAGAACCCTGCGCGGCCGCGTTGACAGAGCCTCAGCCCGAGGCGCTGTTCCAGGTCGCTCATTTGCTGGCTGATGGCCGAGCGACCAATCCCCAGAACGGTTTCCGCCGCCGAAAACCCGCCGCACTCCACCACGCTGCGAAAGATGCGCAGCAAGCGGATATCAAAGTCGCTGACCTGGGCCAGAGGGTCGGGACGACGGCTGCTCATAGTTTAGTGAAGTCCTGACTGAAGGTTAGAAGAGTTGAATTTCACCGACTTTATCCGCGTGGCAACTTAGCTGCAACAACGCTTTTTCAATCCCGACGCTGCCTTTTGCCTTGCGAGGTTTTGCTGATGAACATGCCGGAAAACGCCCCATCATCCCTGGCCAGCCAACTCAAGCTGGATGCTCACTGGATGCCTTACACCGCCAACCGTAACTTTCAGCGTGATCCGCGCCTGATCGTGGCTGCCGAGGGCAGTTGGTTGACCGATGACAAGGGGCGCAAGGTCTATGATTCGCTGTCGGGCCTTTGGACATGTGGCGCCGGGCATACGCGCAAGGAAATTCAGGAAGCGGTCGCCAAGCAGTTGGGCACCCTGGACTACTCTCCTGGCTTCCAATACGGTCATCCGTTGTCCTTTCAGTTGGCGGAAAAAATCACCGACCTGACCCCGGGCAACTTGAACCATGTGTTCTTCACCGACTCCGGCTCCGAGTGCGCCGACACCGCCGTGAAGATGGTGCGCGCCTATTGGCGCCTGAAGGGCCAAGCCACCAAGACCAAGATGATCGGCCGCGCCCGTGGCTACCACGGTGTGAACATTGCCGGTACCAGTCTGGGTGGTGTCAGCGGTAACCGTAAGCTGTTTGGTCAGGCGATGATGGATGTCGACCACTTGCCGCATACGTTGCTGGCGAGCAATGCGTTCTCCCGTGGCATGCCGGAGCAGGGCGGTATCGCGCTGGCCGATGAGTTGCTCAAGTTGATCGAGCTGCATGATGCTTCGAACATCGCCGCGGTGTTTGTCGAACCAATGGCGGGTTCCGCGGGCGTGCTGGTGCCGCCGCAGGGTTATCTCAAGCGCCTGCGTGAAATCTGCGATCAGCACAACATCCTGTTGGTGTTCGACGAAGTGATCACCGGTTTCGGCCGCACCGGTTCGATGTTCGGCGCCGACAGCTTTGGTGTCACCCCTGACTTGATGTGCATTGCCAAGCAAGTCACCAACGGCGCGATTCCGATGGGCGCGGTGATTGCCAGCAGCGAGATCTATCAGACCTTCATGAATCAGGCGACGCCCGAGTACGCGGTGGAATTCCCCCATGGCTACACCTATTCGGCGCATCCGGTTGCCTGTGCGGCCGGCCTGGCGGCGCTGGACCTGCTGCAGAAGGAAAACCTGGTGCAGAGCGTAGCCGAAGTCGCACCGCATTTTGAGAATGCGTTGCATGGCTTGAAGGGCAGCAAGAACGTGATTGATATTCGTAACTACGGCCTGGCCGGAGCCATCCAGATTGCCCCGCGTGACGGTGATGCAATCGTGCGTCCGTTCGAGGCCGGCATGGCACTCTGGAAAGCCGGCTTCTACGTGCGATTCGGCGGTGACACCCTGCAGTTCGGGCCAACTTTCAACAGCAAGCCGCAGGACTTGGATCGCCTATTCGATGCGGTCGGTGAAGTGCTGAACAAGATCGACTGATTTCTCCTTCTATATAGAACAACTTCTCAGGAGCCCTGCATGAGCCTTATCCAGCATTTGATCAACGGCGAGTTGGTCAACGACAGCGGTCGCAGTGCCGACGTGTACAACCCGTCCACTGGCCAGGTGATTCACCAAGTGCCGTTGGCCAGTCGTGAAACCATTCAACAGGCGATCGACTCGGCCAAGGCCGCGTTCCCGGCTTGGCGTAACACGCCGCCGGCCAAACGTGCACAGGTGATGTTTCGTTTCAAGCAGTTGCTGGAGCAGAACGAAGGGCGTATCTCGCAGTTGATCAGTGAAGAGCACGGCAAGACGTTGGAAGATGCTGCCGGTGAGTTGAAGCGTGGCATTGAGAACGTTGAGTACGCGTGCTCGGCGCCGGAGATCCTCAAGGGCGAATACAGTCGCAACGTGGGCCCGAATATTGATGCCTGGTCGGATTTTCAACCCCTGGGTGTAGTGGCCGGCATTACGCCGTTCAACTTTCCGGCGATGGTGCCGTTGTGGATGTATCCGCTGGCGATTGTGTGTGGCAACTGCTTCATCCTCAAACCGTCGGAGCGTGACCCGAGTTCGACGCTGCTGATCGCGCAATTGCTGCAGGAGGCGGGTCTGCCCAAAGGCGTACTGAGCGTGGTGCATGGTGACAAAGGTGCAGTGGATGCATTGATCGAAGCACCCGAAGTCAAGGCGCTTAGCTTTGTAGGATCGACGCCGATTGCCGAGTACATCTATTCCGAAGCGACCAAGCGCGGTAAGCGCGTGCAGGCACTGGGTGGGGCGAAGAACCACGCGGTGCTGATGCCGGACGCGGACCTGGATAACGCAGTCAGTGCCTTGATGGGGGCGGCGTATGGGTCTTGCGGCGAGCGCTGCATGGCGATCTCGGTGGCCGTATGCGTGGGCGACCAGGTGGCGGATGTGTTGATTGCCAAGCTGGTGCCGCAGGTCAAGGCGCTGAAGATCGGCGCGGGCACCACTTGTGGCCTGGATATGGGGCCGCTGGTGACGGGGCAGGCGCGGGACAAGGTCAGTGGTTATATAGAAGACGGTGTGTCGGCGGGGGCAAGGTTGGTCGTCGATGGCCGTGGCTTGAGCGTTGCCGGGCATGAGGAAGGGTTCTTCCTGGGCGGCAGCCTGTTTGATCGCGTGACCCCCGAGATGCGTATCTATAAGGAAGAGATCTTCGGGCCAGTGTTGTGCGTGGTGCGGGTGGACAGCCTGGAAGCGGCGATGCAACTGATCAACGATCATGAGTACGGCAACGGCACTTGCATCTTCACCCGTGACGGTGAGGCGGCACGTCTGTTTTGTGACGAGATCGAAGTGGGCATGGTGGGGGTTAACGTTCCACTGCCGGTGCCGGTGGCGTATCACAGCTTTGGGGGCTGGAAGCGTTCGCTGTTTGGCGACTTGCATGCCTATGGGCCGGACGGTGTGCGTTTCTATACCCGTCGCAAGGCGATTACTCAGCGTTGGCCGCAGCGGGCCAGCCATGAAGCGTCGCAGTTCGCTTTCCCTAGCCTGTAAGGCTGGGTGAGTAAAAAGGCCGGCCCGTTGGGGTCGGCCTTTGCGTTTCTGGGGCTTTTTGACTTATATGACAGAAATGTGAAAAAGAGGGTTGACGGCAGATTCTGGAAGCCTATAATTCGCCCCACTTCCGGCGCAGTCGAAACGGAAAACTCCTTGATAAACAATGAGTTAAGTAGGTTTCGGCAGCAGGTTGCTTCAGTTCATCGAAGCCAAAAGGAAGTTGAAAAAGAGGTGTTGACAGCAGCGTGTAACGCTGTAGAATTCGCCTCCCGCTTACGAGAGATCGCAAGCGCAAGTGGTTGAAGTTGTTGAAGAATTCTTCGAAAACTTCTGAAAATAACCACTTGACAGCAAATGAGGCTGCTGTAGAATGCGCGCCTCGGTTGAGACGAAAGGTCTTAACCAACCGCTCTTTAACAACTGAATCAAGCAATTCGTGTGGGTGCTTGTGGAGTCAGACTGATAGTCAACAAGATTATCAGCATCACAAGTTACTCCGCGAGAAATCAAAGATGTAACCAACGATTGCTGAGCCAAGTTTAGGGTTTCTTAAAAACCCAAAGATGTTTGAACTGAAGAGTTTGATCATGGCTCAGATTGAACGCTGGCGGCAGGCCTAACACATGCAAGTCGGGCGGTAGAGAGAAGCTTGCTTCTCTTGAGAGCGGCGGACGGGTGAGTAATGCCTAGGAATCTGCCTGGTAGTGGGGGATAACGTTCGGAAACGGACGCTAATACCGCATACGTCCTACGGGAGAAAGCAGGGGACCTTCGGGCCTTGCGCTATCAGATGAGCCTAGGTCGGATTAGCTAGTTGGTGAGGTAATGGCTCACCAAGGCGACGATCCGTAACTGGTCTGAGAGGATGATCAGTCACACTGGAACTGAGACACGGTCCAGACTCCTACGGGAGGCAGCAGTGGGGAATATTGGACAATGGGCGAAAGCCTGATCCAGCCATGCCGCGTGTGTGAAGAAGGTCTTCGGATTGTAAAGCACTTTAAGTTGGGAGGAAGGGCAGTTACCTAATACGTGATTGTTTTGACGTTACCGACAGAATAAGCACCGGCTAACTCTGTGCCAGCAGCCGCGGTAATACAGAGGGTGCAAGCGTTAATCGGAATTACTGGGCGTAAAGCGCGCGTAGGTGGTTTGTTAAGTTGGATGTGAAATCCCCGGGCTCAACCTGGGAACTGCATTCAAAACTGACTGACTAGAGTGTGGTAGAGGGTGGTGGAATTTCCTGTGTAGCGGTGAAATGCGTAGATATAGGAAGGAACACCAGTGGCGAAGGCGACCACCTGGACCAACACTGACACTGAGGTGCGAAAGCGTGGGGAGCAAACAGGATTAGATACCCTGGTAGTCCACGCCGTAAACGATGTCAACTAGCCGTTGGGAGCCTTGAGCTCTTAGTGGCGCAGCTAACGCATTAAGTTGACCGCCTGGGGAGTACGGCCGCAAGGTTAAAACTCAAATGAATTGACGGGGGCCCGCACAAGCGGTGGAGCATGTGGTTTAATTCGAAGCAACGCGAAGAACCTTACCAGGCCTTGACATCCAATGAACTTTCTAGAGATAGATTGGTGCCTTCGGGAACATTGAGACAGGTGCTGCATGGCTGTCGTCAGCTCGTGTCGTGAGATGTTGGGTTAAGTCCCGTAACGAGCGCAACCCTTGTCCTTAGTTACCAGCACGTAATGGTGGGCACTCTAAGGAGACTGCCGGTGACAAACCGGAGGAAGGTGGGGATGACGTCAAGTCATCATGGCCCTTACGGCCTGGGCTACACACGTGCTACAATGGTCGGTACAGAGGGTTGCCAAGCCGCGAGGTGGAGCTAATCCCACAAAACCGATCGTAGTCCGGATCGCAGTCTGCAACTCGACTGCGTGAAGTCGGAATCGCTAGTAATCGCGAATCAGAATGTCGCGGTGAATACGTTCCCGGGCCTTGTACACACCGCCCGTCACACCATGGGAGTGGGTTGCACCAGAAGTAGCTAGTCTAACCTTCGGGAGGACGGTTACCACGGTGTGATTCATGACTGGGGTGAAGTCGTAACAAGGTAGCCGTAGGGGAACCTGCGGCTGGATCACCTCCTTAATCGACGACATCAGCTGCTCCATAAGTTCCCACACGAATTGCTTGATTCATTGAAGAAGACGAAAGAAGCAGCCCGAAATTGGGTCTGTAGCTCAGTTGGTTAGAGCGCACCCCTGATAAGGGTGAGGTCGGCAGTTCGAATCTGCCCAGACCCACCAATTTTGTGTGGGAAACGCCTGTAGAAATACGGGGCCATAGCTCAGCTGGGAGAGCGCCTGCCTTGCACGCAGGAGGTCAACGGTTCGATCCCGTTTGGCTCCACCACTACTGCTTCTGTCGGTATAAAGCTTAGAAATGAGCATTCCATCGTTGTGATGGTGAATGTTGATTTCTAGTCTTTGACTAGTTCGTTCTTTAAAAATTTGGGTATGTGATAGAAAGATAGACTGAACGTTACTTTCACTGGTAACGGATCAGGCTAAGGTAAAATTTGTGAGTTCTCTTAACTGAGAAATTCGAATTTTCGGCGAATGTTGTCTTCACAGTATAACCAGATTGCTTGGGGTTATATGGTCAAGTGAAGAAGCGCATACGGTGGATGCCTTGGCAGTCAGAGGCGATGAAAGACGTGGTAGCCTGCGAAAAGCTTCGGGGAGTCGGCAAACAGACTTTGATCCGGAGATGTCTGAATGGGGGAACCCAGCCATCATAAGATGGTTACCTTACACTGAATACATAGGTGTATGGAGCGAACCAGGGGAACTGAAACATCTAAGTACCCTGAGGAAAAGAAATCAACCGAGATTCCCTTAGTAGTGGCGAGCGAACGGGGACTAGCCCTTAAGTGGCTTTGAGATTAGCGGAACGCTCTGGAAAGTGCGGCCATAGTGGGTGATAGCCCTGTACGCGAAAATCTCTTAGTCATGAAATCGAGTAGGACGGAGCACGAGAAACTTTGTCTGAATATGGGGGGACCATCCTCCAAGGCTAAATACTACTGACTGACCGATAGTGAACTAGTACCGTGAGGGAAAGGCGAAAAGAACCCCGGAGAGGGGAGTGAAATAGATCCTGAAACCGTATGCGTACAAGCAGTGGGAGCCCACTTTGTTGGGTGACTGCGTACCTTTTGTATAATGGGTCAGCGACTTATTTTCAGTGGCGAGCTTAACCGAATAGGGGAGGCGTAGCGAAAGCGAGTCTTAATAGGGCGTCTAGTCGCTGGGAATAGACCCGAAACCGGGCGATCTATCCATGGGCAGGTTGAAGGTTGGGTAACACTAACTGGAGGACCGAACCGACTACCGTTGAAAAGTTAGCGGATGACCTGTGGATCGGAGTGAAAGGCTAATCAAGCTCGGAGATAGCTGGTTCTCCTCGAAAGCTATTTAGGTAGCGCCTCATGTATCACTGTAGGGGGTTAGAGCACTGTTTCGGCTAGGGGGTCATCCCGACTTACCAAACCGATGCAAACTCCGAATACCTACAAGTGCCGAGCATGGGAGACACACGGCGGGTGCTAACGTCCGTCGTGAAAAGGGAAACAACCCAGACCGTCAGCTAAGGTCCCAAAGTTATGGTTAAGTGGGAAACGATGTGGGAAGGCTTAGACAGCTAGGAGGTTGGCTTAGAAGCAGCCACCCTTTAAAGAAAGCGTAATAGCTCACTAGTCGAGTCGGCCTGCGCGGAAGATGTAACGGGGCTCAAACCATACACCGAAGCTACGGGTATCACGTAAGTGATGCGGTAGAGGAGCGTTCTGTAAGCCTGTGAAGGTGAGTTGAGAAGCTTGCTGGAGGTATCAGAAGTGCGAATGCTGACATGAGTAACGACAATGGGTGTGAAAAACACCCACGCCGAAAGACCAAGGTTTCCTGCGCAACGTTAATCGACGCAGGGTTAGTCGGTCCCTAAGGCGAGGCTGAAAAGCGTAGTCGATGGAAAACAGGTTAATATTCCTGTACTTCTGGTTATTGCGATGGAGGGACGGAGAAGGCTAGGCCAGCTTGGCGTTGGTTGTCCAAGTTTAAGGTGGTAGGCTGGAATCTTAGGTAAATCCGGGATTCTAAGGCCGAGAGCTGATGACGAGTCGTCTTTTAGACGACGAAGTGGTTGATGCCATGCTTCCAAGAAAAGCTTCTAAGCTTCAGGTAACCAGGAACCGTACCCCAAACCGACACAGGTGGTTGGGTAGAGAATACCAAGGCGCTTGAGAGAACTCGGGTGAAGGAACTAGGCAAAATGGCACCGTAACTTCGGGAGAAGGTGCGCCGGTGAGGGTGAAGGACTTGCTCCGTAAGCTCATGCCGGTCGAAGATACCAGGCCGCTGCGACTGTTTATTAAAAACACAGCACTCTGCAAACACGAAAGTGGACGTATAGGGTGTGACGCCTGCCCGGTGCCGGAAGGTTAATTGATGGGGTTAGCTAACGCGAAGCTCTTGATCGAAGCCCCGGTAAACGGCGGCCGTAACTATAACGGTCCTAAGGTAGCGAAATTCCTTGTCGGGTAAGTTCCGACCTGCACGAATGGCGTAACGATGGCGGCGCTGTCTCCACCCGAGACTCAGTGAAATTGAAATCGCTGTGAAGATGCAGTGTATCCGCGGCTAGACGGAAAGACCCCGTGAACCTTTACTATAGCTTTGCACTGGACTTTGAATTTGCTTGTGTAGGATAGGTGGGAGGCTTTGAAGCGTGGACGCCAGTCTGCGTGGAGCCAACCTTGAAATACCACCCTGGCAACTTTGAGGTTCTAACTCAGGTCCGTTATCCGGATCGAGGACAGTGTATGGTGGGTAGTTTGACTGGGGCGGTCTCCTCCTAAAGAGTAACGGAGGAGTACGAAGGTGCGCTCAGACCGGTCGGAAATCGGTCGTAGAGTATAAAGGCAAAAGCGCGCTTGACTGCGAGACAGACACGTCGAGCAGGTACGAAAGTAGGTCTTAGTGATCCGGTGGTTCTGTATGGAAGGGCCATCGCTCAACGGATAAAAGGTACTCCGGGGATAACAGGCTGATACCGCCCAAGAGTTCATATCGACGGCGGTGTTTGGCACCTCGATGTCGGCTCATCACATCCTGGGGCTGAAGCCGGTCCCAAGGGTATGGCTGTTCGCCATTTAAAGTGGTACGCGAGCTGGGTTTAGAACGTCGTGAGACAGTTCGGTCCCTATCTGCCGTGGACGTTTGAGATTTGAGAGGGGCTGCTCCTAGTACGAGAGGACCGGAGTGGACGAACCTCTGGTGTTCCGGTTGTCACGCCAGTGGCATTGCCGGGTAGCTATGTTCGGAATAGATAACCGCTGAAAGCATCTAAGCGGGAAACTAGCCTCAAGATGAGATCTCACTGGAACCTTGAGTTCCCTGAAGGGCCGTCGAAGACTACGACGTTGATAGGTTGGGTGTGTAAGCGCTGTGAGGCGTTGAGCTAACCAATACTAATTGCCCGTGAGGCTTGACCATATAACACCCAAGCAATTTGCGACTCGAGAGAGACCAGATTGCGGTGTGTGAAGACGAGATGAACCGGAAGTTCGACGTTCACAAAACACCAAATTCTATTACATACCCAATTTGCTGAAGCGAGGCCAACTGGCCACGACTCAGTACCCGAATTTCTTGACGACCATAGAGCATTGGAACCACCTGATCCCATCCCGAACTCAGCAGTGAAACGATGCATCGCCGATGGTAGTGTGGGGTTTCCCCATGTGAGAGTAGGTCATCGTCAAGATTAAATTCCAGAACCCCTGTTTGCTAACGCAGACAGGGGTTTTGTTTTGGGCGGTCGAAAACCATGCCGCCTGCAGACACCCCGGTCGCGAGCACCTCCAACACTAACTCCCTGACTCGCCTCCATACTCGCCCAACACACCTGACAAATTTGCACAGTTATTTGTGAACCAGACCACTAGAATAGGCACCTAACCTTTTTTAGAGCCCGAGCCCTATTTATGCCCGATCCGGTTGATGCCCTTGAGGTGTCGGACTTACCCCTGGACGACTTGGTGGCATGCCATGAGTGCGACCTGCTGATGCGCAAACCCATGCTCGCCCTCGGTGAAAAGGCTCATTGTCCGCGCTGCGGTTACGAGCTCTACGCTCACCGTCACAATGTTGTCGAGCGAAGCCTCGCCTTGGTGCTGGCCGCACTGCTGCTCTATATCCCTGCAAATTTTTTACCCATCATGCAGCTCAATCTACTCGGGCAGTCCTCGGAGGACACCGTCTGGAGCGGCGTGGTTGGCCTGTTCAATACCGGTATGCAAGGCGTTGCCGTTGTGGTGTTCCTGTGCAGCATGGCCATTCCCCTGCTCAAATTGCTTTGCCAGCTGGCTGTGCTGCTGAGCATCCGCTGGAACATCGGTCGCAGTTATGGGCTGCTTTTCTACCGCATCTACCACCATATGAAAGACTGGGGAATGTTGGAGGTGTACCTGATGGGCGTACTGGTGGCACTTGTGAAGCTGGCTGATATGGCCTCCATTACGCTTGGCCTGGGCCTGGCCTGCTTTGTCAGTCTATTGATGGTTCAGATTCTGCTCGAGGTGGTGATGTCACCCCACCAGATCTGGCAAGCGTTGTCAGGAGAGGACGACCATGCGGGCGATTGATGCAGGCATTCTGGTTTGTACTGAATGCCATGAGTTGAACAAGCAGCAGGCCGATGCCGATGAGCAGCTCTGCACCCGTTGCGGTGCACTGATCCACGCACGTCGCCCCAATAGCCTCGTGCGCACCTGGGCACTGCTGGTCACTGCGGCGATCTTGTATATCCCCGCCAACCTGCTGCCCATCATGACCGTCAACTCCCTCGGCCAGGGCGACCCCAGTACCATCATGTCCGGCGTGATCCAGCTGGTACAGCACGGCATGTTTCCGATTGCCGCCGTGGTGTTCATCGCCAGTATTCTGGTACCTACCTTCAAGCTTGTGGGGATCGGCCTGCTGCTGTTTTCGGTGCAGCGTCGTCAACCGCTGTCAGCGCAACAACGCATTCTGATGTACCGCTTCATCGAATTCATCGGACGCTGGTCCATGCTGGATATCTTCGTGATCGCCATCCTGGTGGCGGTCGTAAACTTTGGGCGACTTGCCAGTGTCGAAGCCAATCTTGGCGCTGCAGCGTTTGCCAGTGTGGTGATCTTGACGATGCTTGCCGCAGTAACCTTCGATCCCCGACTGATTTGGGATAACACGGAGTCGGATGACGACCATGAGTGATTTGCCTAAAGCTAAAACCCGCCCAGCATCGAACTGGTCGGCCATCTGGGTGTTGCCCCTGATTGCCCTGATCATCGGTGGCTGGCTGGGCTGGCGTGCCTACTCCCAGCAGGGTATCGAGATCCAGGTCCGCTTTGAAAGCGGCGAAGGCATTCAAGTCAACAAGACCGAAGTGGTCTACAAAGGCATGACCGTGGGCAAGGTCAAGGCCTTGGCGCTGGATGACGAAGGCAGCAATCGCGGGGTGATCGCCACCATCGAAATGAACAAGGATGTCGAACAGTACCTCAAGACCAACACCCGCTTCTGGCTGGTCAAGCCCAGCGTCAGCCTAGCGGGCATCACTGGCCTGGAAACCCTGGTCTCGGGCAACTACATCGCCGCAAGCCCAGGCGATGGTGAGCCCACCCGCAAGTTCAAGGCACTCTCCGAAGAGCCGCCGTTGTCCGACGCCAAGCCTGGCCTGCACCTGACCCTCAAGGCTGATCGACTGGGTTCACTTAACCGTGGCAGCCCGGTGTTCTACAAGCAGATCCAGGTCGGTCAGGTCAAAAGCTACTTGTTGTCTGAGGACCAAAGCACTGTCGAGATCAAGGTCTATATCGAACCGACCTACGCCAATCTGGTGCGCAAACATACGCGCTTCTGGAACGCCAGTGGCATCAGCATCGACGCCAACCTTTCCGGTGTGAAGGTGCGCAGCGAATCCCTTTCCAGCATCGTCGCCGGCGGTATCGCTTTCGCCACACCGGAAAATCGCAAGGACAGTCCGCCAACCGACCCAAGCCTGCCTTTCCGCTTGTACGAGGATTTCGACGCTGCTGCCGCGGGCATCAAGGTCAAGGTCAAGCTTACCGACTTCGAGGGCCTGCAGGCTGGACGTACGCCAGTGATGTACAAAGGTATCCAAGTCGGCAGCCTGAAAACCCTGAAGATCGACCCTGACCTGTCCAGCGCCAGCGCTGAATTGACCCTCGACCCGTTGGCCGAAGACTACCTGGTTCAGGACACGCAGTTCTGGGTGGTCAAGCCATCCATCTCCCTGGCCGGTATTACTGGTCTTGAGGCCTTGGTCAAAGGGAACTACATCGCCATCCGCCCCGGTGACAAAGGCACACCGCCGCAACGTGAGTACGTGGCCCGCGCCAAGGCTCCGCCGTTGGACCTGCGCTCCCCTGGCCTGCACATGGTGCTGCTCACCGACAGCCTGGGCTCATTGGATGTCGGCAGCCCGATTCTGTACAAACAGGTCAAGGTCGGTTCGGTACAGAGCTACCAGTTTTCACGCAAGAAAAAGCAATTGGTGATCGGGGTTCATATCGAGAAAGAGTATGAAAGCCTGGTCAACGGTTCGACCCGTTTCTGGAATGCCAGCGGTGTCACCCTCACCGGCGGGCTTACCGGCGGTATCCAGGTGAAAAGCGAATCCCTGGCCAGCCTGATGGCCGGCGGCATTGCCTTCGAAACGCCGGAACCGAATGTGCCGCTGAAAAGACGCATCCCTCGTTTCCGCTTGTTTGCCGATCGTGACGCTGCCAATCAACATGGCACCCTGGTCACCATCAAGGTCGATCGCGCCGACGGCTTGAGCCCCGGCACGCCGGTGCGCTTCAAAGGCCTGGACGTGGGCAAGCTCGAGAGCGTAGACCTGAGTGCCGACATGCAATCGGTGCTGCTCAAGGCGCGTATCACCCAAGTGGCGGACCGCGTTGCGCGGGTTGGCAGCCAGTTCTGGGTGGTCAAGCCTGAGTTGGGCCTGATGAAGACGGCAAATCTGGAAACCCTGGTCACCGGTCAATACATCGAAGTGCAGCCGGCTGCGAAAAACGCCGGCCCGCAGAAGAGTTTTGTCGCCCTTGCCCAGCCGCCGGAAGCCGCGCATCAGGAGGCGGGCCTGAGCCTGACACTCAGCGCCGCACGCCGTGGTTCGCTCAAGGAAGGCGTGCCGGTCACCTACCGTGAGGTCACCGTGGGCAAGGTTACCGGCTACGAGCTGGGGCAGACCGCCGACCGCGTACTGGTGCACATCCTGATCGAGCCCAAGTACGCGCCGTTGGTGCGCAGTGGCAGCCGCTTCTGGAACACCAGCGGCTTCGGACTCGACTTCGGTTTGTTCAAGGGTGCGACCGTGCGTACCGAGTCTCTGGAGACCCTGGTTGCCGGCGGCATTGCCTTTGCCACGCCTGATGGCGAACGCATGGGCAACCCGGCGCGGCCGCAGCAGACCTTTGCGCTGTTCGACAAGTTCGAGGATGAATGGCTGACCTGGGCCCCCAAGATTCCACTCGGCAAGTAGACCGAGGCGCGGCTATCGGGAGCAAGCCCCCTCCCACACCTTTGAATGTATTCACAAATCAGAATGTGGGAGGGGGCTTACCCCCGATGAGGCCTTAAAAGCCACTGCAAAACCCACAAAAAAGGCCGCGATCCAAAAGATCGCGGCCTTTTTGCATTTCAGCGCTATAGGTCAGACTTCGTCCAACTCCGGCTCATCTGCCTGCACGTTGATGGTTGCCTTCACCACATCGTGACGACGGATATATTTCCAGTCCGCCTCATCGATGTAGATCCCGTTCGGTCCGCTGCCGCCTTCCAGGTCGATCGCCACCTGGGCGGACACCTGCGGCTTCACGCTGGCCAGGATCGGCACGAAGCCCAACTGCAGGCTGGTTTCCAGCAGCGCTGCCTGGTTCTTCTCATCGATATCCGCTGCCTCGTCGAGGTAGTACGGCAAGCGCACGCGGCCGGCCTGGTCGCGGTCCATCAAGTGCAGCAACAAGTACATGTTGGTCAGCGCCTTGATGGTCATGGTGGTGCCGTTGGACGCGGCGCCATCGATGTCGGTGTGGATGATCGGTTGGCCGTGCACCTTGGTGATCTCGAACGCCAGCTCGAACAGGTCCTTGAGGCCCAATTGGTTATGGTTGGCCGCCACGAGGCGGGCCAGGTATTCCTTGGCCTCTTCGTTCTTGTTGTCCTGTTCGGCGCTCTGGCTGAGGTCGAACACCGACAAAGTCTCGCCTTCCTCATATTGACCGGCGCTGTGGATGATCTGGTCGATATGCTTGAGGGCTTCCTTGTTCGGCGCCAGCACGATGCGAAAGCTCTGCAGGTTGGAAACCTGGCGCTTGTTGATCTCGCGGTTGAACAACGCCAGTTGGTGTTCGAGGCTGTCGTAGTCGCTACGGATATTGCGCAAGGTCCGCGCGATATCGGTGACCGCCGCACGGCGCGCCTTGCCCAGGGTCAATGCTTCATCAGTGCGGTGGGCATAGGCGTTGATCAGCAGTTGCAGACGACGCTCCATGTCATCCTCGCTGTCGAATTTGGCCACGCCCTTGAGGCGCACCTGGGCATACAGCGCTTCGATCTGACCATCGGCGCGCAGCAAGCCTTGCCAGCTGTCCTGATAGTCGTTGAGCAGCGGCAGCAGGTTGTCCATGGAGTCGTCGACCGGGTCCATGAACGGCGTGCCGAACGGCAGGTCTGCCGGCAGCAACTGGCGACGGCGCAACGCATCATCCAGCGTACGCTGCTTGGCTTCCATATCACCGATCTGGCGGCCGACCAGTTGCAGCTTGGCCGACAGCTGCTGGACGCGCTCGGTGAACGCATCGCTGGAGCGCTTCAATTCGTCCTGGGCCGCTTCCATCTGCGCGAGGTTTTCCAGCTTCTCGCTTTCTTCTGCGCTCAGGGTTCTGGGTGCGGCGGAAATCTTCCAGCGCCTTCTGCGCGTCCAGCACCTGCTGGTACAGCGCTTCAGTCTGGGTCTTGCTCGCCGCTCGGTCAGAGGCGACCGCATGCTGGGTTTTCAGTTGCTTGAGTTCTTTTTCCAGGCGCTCTTTCTGGTCGCGCAATGCCGCGCGATCCGCCAGCGCCTGCAGAGCGGGTGGCTCGATGTGCGAGATGTCGATGGACAGCCCTGGCACTTCGAAACGCTCGCCCTTGAAGCCATCGAGGATCTGTTCCAGGGATTTGACCCATTGGCCTTCGTCATCCAGCGTAATGCCATGCTCACCCAAAGGCAGGCTGAACAATGAGCTGTTGAACAGGCGCATCAGGCGCTCGACGTCCTGCTGCGAGAATTCTTCGCGCAGCTTGGCATAGCTATTGTTGTCCGCGTGATCGAGCTGTTGCTTGACCGACTTCAAGCGTTTTTCCAGGTCGCGCAGACGCTCGTTCAGGTCCTCGGCGCTGAACTGACGGGACTGCGCCAGCGCACCTGCCAATTCATCGTGAGCGTCCTTGGCCGCCAGCAATTGCTGCTCCAGCACCTTCACGTCGTCGACCAGCGCGAAGCGATGCTTGAGCACCGACAGCTCGCCCAGCCAACGCTGGATGCCGCTGATCTCGCGCTCCAGGCGCATCAGCTCCTGGGTGCCGCCACGCTGGTCGTTCTGCAGGGCGTCCTGCTCGTTGCGATAGTGTTCGGCCTGGATCGTCAGCTCTTCCTTGCGCGCACTGGCGTAATCCGACCAGGTGCCCAACAGCGAATCCAGCAACGGCGACAGGCGATGCAGTTTGCCGCGCAGAATGTCGCGCTGTTTCACGCCATTGGCGAGTGCTTCGACCAAAGGCCCGGCGGCCACCAGTGAGTGGTAGTCCTGCTCCATGCGCCGCACATCGCGAAAGGCTTCTTCGCACGCGGCGATGTAATCGACGCTGCCGGAGCGCAGGCTGTGTTCGAACGCATCGAGGAACAATTGCTTGAGCTTGGCCGCAGTGATTTCGCGCATGTGCAGCAGGTTGATGAACAACGCACGGAAGGTCTTCAGGCTCTGTTCGCTGGTGGAACGCAGCGGGATCAGCGTCAGGTCCAGCGGAATCGAGGTGTGGCCGCCTACCAGCAAGCGACGCAGTTCGTCGGGCTTGAGCTCATACGCCTTCAGGCCTTCGCGCTCAAGATTGGTGAACAGCTCTTTCTGGCGCAGGCAGGTGTCGTTCTTCTGATAGTGGGCCAGGTCCAGCTTGCCAGCATAGGCAAAGAACTGGTGACCAAAACCACCGCCCGGGCCGCGCCCGACCACGCCAATGACGTGCGGGCCGTGGGGTAGCGAGACTTCCACCAGGATGTAGCTGGTGTCGGTGGCAAAGTAGAAGCGCCGCGATTGCTCCAGGGTGTACTTGCCGAAACTCATGTCCGACATGCGCGCCAGGATCGGGAACTGCAAGGCGTTGATCGACGCGGACTTACCCAGATTGTTCGCGCCATACACCGACAACGGTTCTTCCAGCGGGAACAAACCCAGGCTGTAGCCGGCGGTGTTCAATAGGGCGAAGCGGCGTATGCCGTAGCGTTCCTTACTCATGCGTCGGTCTCCTGTTCTTCGGCAATCGCGCGAGCGAGAGCGTCTTCTTCGCTTTCTTCAGCGAAGTCGCTCAAGTCCAGCGGGTCATCGGTCTGCAGCAATTTTTCATCGCTGTCTTCGTCGATGATCACCGGCGCGGGCAGCGGCAAGACGCTGTGCACACTGGCGGCGAGGTCACGGTCCTGCTGCACCGACAGGCACACATCAAGGAAGCGATGCATCGGCGGCAGGAAGCGATAGATGCCGTTGTCTTCGCTGGCAAAGCCCAGCTGCGTCATGCGGCGCATGATTTTTTCTTCGAGTTCTTCCTGGGTCTGCACTTCGGCCTGGATAAACAGGTCGCGGTATTTCTCCAGCAACGACGGCAGTTCATCGCGGCCCAGGCTACCGCCATCGAGTACGGCGACCGGATCGCGGCCCTGGTCGGCCAGATGCTCAACGATGATGAAGGTGAACAGCGCCAGGCGCTGGGCGGTCTTGTTCACCTGCGCGGCGGCCACGGCGGTGTCCGGCACGAAGTAGTAGAAACCGCGCGTGTCGCAGACCAGCTCAAAGCCCAGGGCCTTGAACAGCGTGCGGTACTGGTCCTGGAAATTCGACAGTTGTGCGTACAGCTCCGGGTCGCGGCGGCTGACGTGGTAACCCTTGAACAGCTCGCGAAAGATCGGCGCCAGCTGGGACAGTTCGGATAGATCAAGATGCATGCGAATTCCTTACATAAGCGGTGCTCGCGGAATTCTCGGCGGCGTCGGTGCCGGTCGGGAGCAGGGCGAAGGAGCGCAGGCTGACCTGGTGCTCGTGGGTGTGGTAGTCGCGGCGCTCCAGGCGTTCGCGCTTGAAGCGTTTTTCCCGCGAGAGCCGCGAGAACCAGTACAGCAACTCGTCGGTCGCGCCGTCCGGTTCCTGCTCCAGCAGCCAGGTCATCAGGTCCGGCATCGGCAGGGCGTCTTCGCAGCGCTCGAGCATTTCCTTGACCGTTCGCGGCGCGCGCTGTGCTTCGCCCTTGTGGGTTTTGTGCGCCTTGGGGAACCGCGCCGGTTTGGGCTCGAAGTTCGCCAGCGCATACACATACGCCTCGACCTGGCTGGCACTGCCCAGGAAGGTGCTTTGCGGTCGGGTGAACATCGGCATGGCGGCCTGCGGCACTGCATCCAGGCCTTTGCGGCGGATCGCCGACAGGGCCAGCGCCGCACCACGGGTCACGGCGTTGTGCCGGCGGGCTTCTTCGCGTAGCGGCAACAGCAGCTCGCGCGCGTGACGCAAGGTCAGCTGGGCACTGGTCTGCATCTCGAGGATGCGCGCGTGGGTGCGCAGCAGCATGTCGTCGTCCACCAAGTGGCCGAGACGCTGTTGCTCGGTGAGCATGCGCAGCAGCACGTTTTCCACCTTGCGCACGCCTTGCTCGAACGCGCCGTCGGCGTTCACCAGCTGGATCATCGGTTCGACGTACTCGTCCCAGGTGGCCAATACCTCGGCGTAACGCTGGCGCAACGGGATCTGCCGGTCGCTGGTCTTGGCGCGGTCGGCCACGGCCGCGAGCGCCTGTTCGTCGTTGGCGAGTTTTTTCAGTACATCCCGTACGCGCATATCCAGCAGGCGCAATTGCCGGGCCAGGTCGTGGCCGTCGCGGATGTCGAAAGCGTCCTGGATGTAACCGGCCAGGCGCTCGAGGTGGCGCAGGTAGGCTTCGATTTCCAGGCACAGGCCAAGCCGGTGCTCCTTGCGAAGATAGGCGAGAAAGTCGTGGATCTGTGCGTTGAGCTCGAAACGGTTCGGGCTCTTGGCGACAGGCACCAGGATATCCAGGCGAATCCACACGTCCAGCAGGCTGGTGATGTCCTGAGGCGTACTGTCCAGTTGTTGGGCGGCCAGTTGCGCGCGCAACTCGCCAAGGCTCAGGGTGCCTTGGTCGAAGTGTTCGCACAGTGGCTCAAGTAAGGCCCAGTGTTCGGCGAGGGCGCGCAGGACGCGCTTGGGTTCGATCATGGGAATGGCCGGCTGGTTGGCGATTAAAAGTCGCGATTGTACTGCATCGGGCGCGGGATTTATCCACAGCCGGTCAGCGCGCAGTGGGCGATTGTTGTCGAACAGCGGTAGAATCGCCGCTCTTTAGTTATCCACAAGTGGCCGAGCTGTGCTTATCGAGTCCCGACGTCGCGCTTACTTGACCGCCATGCAGGTGGTCAACTGGCTGCCCCGCACCGAACTGCCGTTTGCCGCGCCGTCGCGGCCCGAGCTGTTGCAGGCGCTTGAGCCCTATGAGGCGTTCGAGTCTTCCGGCGAGGAGGCAGCGGCCCCGGTTGCGGTGGTCAAGCCGGTGCCCGAAACACGGCCGACGGTGGAGCGCACGAAGATCGAAGTGCCGCGCCCGTCTCCTATGGCCAGGGCGGTAGTCACCGAAGAAGCCGCGCCTGTGGTCAAGGCCCCGGTGGTACCGCCACCGCGCTTTGCCCTGCAACTGCTGCGCGCCGGGCGCTGCCTGCTGTTGGTGGAGTTGCCCACCGGCGAACGCTTCCAGTCGCGTGACCCTGCCTACCTGCTGCTCAAGGACATGCTGCGCGCCGCTGGCCTGCCCGACAGCCCGCAAATTGTCGGCGACCCGGTGCGCTGGCCGCTGTTGGTGCGCGGCACCATGGACCAGGGCCCGGAAGCGGCGCGGGATTTCGTACAAAGTTTTGTCTCGGCGCGCCTGGAAGACGAACCGTGCGTCTGCCTGTGGCTGATCGGCCTGCCCGCTGTGCGTTTTGCCGGCGAGGCCGATGCCGAGGCCTGGTACCGCGAACTGCAGGTCGAAGGCCTGGGTTCGGTATGGGCCCTGCCGGGCCTGGAATTATTAATGGAAGAGCCACAGCGTAAGGCTGATGTCTGGCAAGCCATGCGCCGGCTGATGGCGCGCTGGAAAACAACCGATGAGTGACGCTTTATCCTTCCGCCCGATGACCGAGGCTGATCTCGATGCCGTGCTGAAGATCGAATACGCGGCGTTCAGCCACCCATGGACCCGCGGCATCTTTCTCGACGGGCTGGGCAAGTACCAGATCTGGCTGATGTTCGAGGGTGAGCAGCAGGTGGGGCATGGCGTGGTGCAGATCATTCTGGATGAGGCGCACCTGCTCAATATCACCGTTAAACCGGAGAATCAGGGCCGGGGTTTGGGCTTGGCGTTGCTGGAACACTTGATGTCCCGCGCCTATGCGGCCAATGCCCGAGAGTGTTTTCTGGAAGTGCGCGACAGCAATACCGGTGCATTCAGGTTGTATGAACGCTATGGCTTCAATGAAATTGGCCGTCGCCGGGATTACTACCCCGCCGTGGGGGGCCGCGAAGACGCGGTCGTCATGGCCTGCACCCTGGTCGACTAATCGCCGACTTCCATGTGGGAGGGGGCTTGCTCCCGATATAGGGTATCAGTCACTGCATAAGTTGACTGAAACACCGCAATCGGGAGCAAGCCCCCTCCCACATGTTAAGCGGTGGTGTGTCAGGGTTTCTGGTTGAGCGGGTCCAGATCCGCCAGCTCGGCCTCATCCAGGCCATTGCCGCCGCCGATGTCATCTTCATCGACCACGCTCAGGTCGTAATCCGCTGCGCCGTCTTCGCCTTCCTCCCGCGCATCCCGCGCGCCATCCTCATGGATCAGCGTTTCCGGGCTCATGTCATCGTCGGTCGACTCATGGTCAGCCGTCGAAGCCCCGGTCAGCCCGGCCTCGCGCACCCGTTCGTCGGGCATCAGATGCTCGCGTTCGCCAGGCGGTAGTTCATCGCCGATTTCGGCTGTCTGGTCTTCCTGATCAAAATCGAGCTCGCGCATCGACCCCATGCGGTCCTCGTTGTCATCAATCGGTTCGGGCTGCGTAGCGCCGTAGGGACGTCGTGATTCAGTCATGGCCAATCCTCATACTGTGGGGCTTATAGTGTGTGGACCGGTTCTGCGCCGCAAAGATTCAAGCTAATTTGCGCCAGGCGTGACCCGGACGAGGGGTTGTCAGTCACAAAACTGCGCATCATTCCTGAGGCTTTCCCTGATGAACGAACTACAAGACCTGCTAGACAACAACGAACGCTGGGCGGATGCGATCAAACAGGAAGATCCCGAATTCTTCGCCAAGCTCGCCCGCCAGCAAACCCCGGAATACCTGTGGATCGGCTGCTCCGATGCGCGCGTACCGGCCAACGAGATCGTTGGCATGTTGCCAGGTGATCTGTTCGTGCACCGCAACGTGGCCAACGTGGTGCTGCACACCGACCTCAATTGCCTGTCGGTGATCCAGTACGCAGTCGATGTGCTCAAGGTCAAACACATCCTCGTCACCGGTCACTATGGTTGCGGCGGCGTGCGCGCCTCAATGCAGGACCGCCAGTTCGGCCTGATCGACGGCTGGTTGCGCACTATTCGTGATCTCTATTACGAAAACCGCGACGTACTGGCCCAGTTGCCCACTGAAGAAGAGCGCGTAGACCGCATGTGCGAGCTGAATGTGATTCAGCAGGTGGCCAACGTCGGTCATACCAGCATTGTGCAAAACGCTTGGCACCGCGGGCAGAGCCTGTCGATCCATGGCTGCATCTATGGCATCAAGGATGGCCGGTGGAAGAGCTTGAACACCACCATCAGTGGCTTTGAGCAGTTGCCACCGCAATACCGTCTGCGGCCGCTGGGCGAAGCCTAAGGCCGTTTACGCTCGCGCCACCAGGCCATGAAGGCCTGGCCCTCGGGGTTCAGCGGCTCCTTGCTGCCGGTGATCCAGCCCCGGCAGTTCAGCTCGCCGCAATGGCAGGCGAACTGCCGGGACAGCGCGTCTTCGGTGTTGGCATAGTCCACAGTCAATGCGGTGCCGACGGGGATGGGTTGTACGCTCCAGAGTTCCAGGTAAGTGGCGTCGAGGAACACGTTCGGGTTGCAGGAGTGCTGCAACAGGCCGCAGAACCAGGCGTCGTACAAGTGTATGCGTGGCGATAGCTGCAGCGTATGCGGGCGTTGTTCGCTGACTGCATAGCCGGAAACCCTGGCGATGCGCACGCGGCTGTCAAATGCAACGCGGGTTTTTACTCCAGCGGTCGCCTCAGCGTCGTGCACGATCTGAAATTGCTCGGTCGAGGGGTAACCCTGATCGACGCGTAGCGTCTTGAATGGGTAAAGGCAGTCAATCACAGCCGCTTTAGCCTTATCCATGGCTCGAGTTTTCATGATTCTCCTGCAGCAAATGGGCGCCGCTCAAGACTCTCCGAAGTCGTGGACGATTTCTACTGTCAAATCTGACAGTAGAAATCGGTGCTGCTTCATAGCGCAGGTGGCGCGACGACGGGCGTTGGCGCCGCACTGCGCAATTGTTTCAACTGGGCCTTGATGGTGGGCGTGGCGCATTTGGCGTTTGCCTGCTCCGGGCTCAGGTTGCGCACCGAGGTATAGAACAGCTCGCAGGTCTGCTCCTTGCGCGTGACCTGCCAGGTGTTCATGCACGCCTTGAGCAAGACATTCGCGTCGCTGGCGGGTTTCTGGCCCATGCCGGCTTGCCAGCACGCCGCGCTCAGATCCTGGCCCATCACTTTCAAGCCGGCCTCATCGGCTTTCTGCTCATTACCGTCATAAGTGTCCGGGCTGGCGGCATACCAGATGTAGCTCGGGTGGTTGGCGCCGAGTACCGAGACTGGCGTGCCCGGCTCCGGGCTGATCTGCGCCAGGCCCAGTACCGCCACCGTTTGCCCGTATTGCTGCTTGATCCAACTGCGCACCGGTGCGCCGAAGGCCACCATCGGCAATGAACCGTTGGGGCGCAGGCTCAGCTCCTTGACCATGCGGGTCTGGTAGTCGGTGAAGTAGCTGTAGACGGCTTCCAGGTCCTTTCCCGCATTGGACGGCGCGGCGATGGGGGCGATATCAATGATGGTCTGATAGGCCGGGGTTTCACCGGCGGGAATGCCGTTACTGGTAAGCAACGTTGCCCAGCGGTCGGTGGTGGCCGATTCCAGATAATCCTGGGCCTGGGTCAGCGAATAATCCGGCGGAAAATGCAGCAGTTCGATGCTTTTGCGGTTTTCCAGGGCCATGCCCAATGGCAGGAACAGGTACCAGTTATACGCCCACTTGCCGTCGCTGTTGAGCTGGCTGGCACCCTGATAAGCGAGGTCGGCGGTATTGAGCAGTGCTGTCAGGGGCTGGCCGTAGCCCTCCGGCACGCCGCTGAAGGTTGCCGCGACCTGGCCGTCATGCACCTTGACGCTGACCTTGGCCCGGCTGTAGCCGTCCCGTTGCAGGCTCTGGTTCAGATAATGCTCGGCGGTCTGTTCCAGCGTCCAGGGCCGAAAGCAGATCACGTTGCAGTTATTGGGGAACGCAAACAGCTGGGTGACGCGCTGCGTGCTGCCCAATGGCACTTCGATATCGGCCTGTACGACCGCACTGGCCAGCAGTGCGGCCAGGGTTAAAGACAGCCTGGTCGGTTTGAACATAGTTGGTTCCTTGTCAGCGAAAGCCCGTCTGCGCGGGATGAAAGCCCACCCTCACACAGTAGCGGCTGACCAGGAAAATCGCGTGCTAAATCGCGGTGCGTGTCGCGATTGGATAAGTAAACCTACACGCTGAACTGCAAGGCGTTACTCAAATCACCCATGGGTTTCTGGCCGCGGGCGATCATCGCCTCATCCCTTTGCTTGAGGCCGTCCAGGGTCTCCAACTGAAACACGCGGGTGATCAAGCGCAAGATTGACGCGGTGTCGTAGACCGTATGGTCAACCGTGCCTTTGCGTGCGAACGGTGACACCACCAGGGCCGGAACCCGCGTGCCCGGGCCCCAGCGGTCGCCCTTGGGCGGTGCCACGTGGTCCCACCAACCGCCGTTTTCATCGACGGTCACGATCACCACCATGTTGTTCCACTGCGGGCTTTCCTGCAGCACTTTCAGGGCGCGGACGATATGGCGGTCGCCCGAGGCCACATCGGCATAGCCGGCATGCATGTTCAGGTTGCCCTGGGGCTTGTAGAAACTCACGGCGGGCAGCTTGCCCGCTTCGGCGTCGGCGAAGAACCTATTGGTACTCGACTCATCGCCCAGCCCGCCGTCGCGCAGGCGTTTGTCACGCTCGGCACGGTTTTCGGGGCCTTGCTGCCTGAAGTAGTTGAAGGGCTGATGGTGATACTGGAAGTTCGGAATCTTGGGGATGCCGCCCGAGTCCTTGAATTGATCCAGGGTGGCTTGCCATGCACCGGCGTACCAGGCCCAGTCGACGTTCTTTTTCGAGAGCTTGTCGCCAATGTGTTCATGGGTCTGTGGCACCAGCACATTGGGCAGGTCCGGTTTGGAAAAGTCCGGGTTTTGCGGGTCGCGGATCCAGGTCGGCCAGTAAGGCGGAGCCAACGTGTTGACGGCGTAACCGTCGGGCGTCAAGGCACTGGGGCCGAACTGCGGCGGTCCGGCCATGGCACTGGCCGGCGAAGCGTCCAAAGGCTTGAGGCGGGTGTCGGTTGGGTCGTCGCTTTGCAGCGTGGCGATCTGCGCCTTGGCCACCGACTGCGCGGCATTGGGATAGGTGGGCGCGGTGGCGCTGATCAAATACTGATGGTTAAGAAACGAGCCACCAAATGCGCCCTGGAAGAAGTTATCGCACAGCACGAACTCCTTGGCCACATCCCACAGGCGCAGGGAGTAACGGCTCTGGGCGTAATGGCCCATTACCAGGCCACCGGAATCGCCCCAGGCGACGAAGCGGTCGTTCTTGCCACCGTTGATCTGCATCTGGTTCTGGTAGAACACGTGCCACAAGTCCCGGGTCACCAGGCTCAGCGGCAAGTCTTCGGCATTCGGGCCTTTGAGGGCGAACGGTGCGTTGGGCAGGTTTTCCTGAAATTGCACCGCGCTCGGATAGGTGACGCCATCCACGCTTTGCGGGCCCACCTGCAGTACGCCGCCCCAGGTCGGGGGGAGGGTGGTCAGTACGCTGCCATCGCGGTCGCGTTGCTGAAAGTCGGCAGTGGAAAGCGCCGAGAGAGGCTTCTCCAGTCCAGGGAAGTGCGCAAACAAATTGTTGAAACTGCGGTTCTCGGCGTAGATCACCACCACGGTCTTCACATTCTCGCGCAAGGCCTTGTCCAGCTCCTGGGGCGAGAGCGGCCGTGGCACCGGTTTACCCGGTGCCTGGCTGGTATTGCCACAGGCACTCAAGCTCACGCCTACCCCCAGCACCGCCGCACCGCCCAGGAAGCGTCGGCGGCTCGTGCCTGCTGGCGCTTGGGCGTTGGAATCGGGAGTAGGGCGGTCTTCAGGCGCGTCAGTCATTGCGGGGAAATCCTTGGCGAGATGTTGCAAGATATTTCGCAGGACGGTAGCAATGGAATGTGACGAAATTAAGGCAGCTACAAGTTCCAAGCCTCAAGCAGCAAGCTTGAAGCTAAAAACTTGCAGCTTGAGGCTGCTTTTAAGGCATCACCGGCGGCAAATACTTCAACGTCGTTCCCAACGCCCACAGCAGGAACAACACCAGCGGCGTGTGCACCAGCAGCTGCACAAACGAGAACCCGATCAGATCCCGCGCCTTGAGCCCCAACACCCCGAGCAACGGCAGCATGTAGAACGGGTTGATCAGGTTCGGCAGCGCTTCGGCTGCGTTGTAGATCTGCACCGCCCAGCCCAGGTGATATTGCAGGTCGTTGGCCACTTGCATCACGTAAGGCGCTTCGATGATCCACTTGCCGCCGCCGGAAGGGATGAAGAACCCAAGCACCGCCGAGTACACGCCCATCAGCAGGGCGTAGGTGTCGTGGGATGCGATGGAGGTGAAGAACAGCGAGATATGGTGCGCCAGGGTCTGCCCGTCGCCGCCTTTGACCACGGTCATCAGCGCCGCAATCGAGCCGTACAGCGGGAACTGGATCAGCACGCCGGTGGTGGTCGGCACGGCGCGGGCCACCGCATCGAGGAAGCTGCGCGGGCGCCAGTGCAGCAGCGCGCCGACCATGATAAACAGGAAGTTATAGGTGTTGAGCCCCGAGATGGCACTGATGGCCGGTTTGGTCGAAAACTCGTGGAATAACCAACCGGCCGCCAGCAACGCGAGCAAGATCGTCAGCAACGGGCTGTGCTCCAGCCATTCGCCAGGGCGGGTAGGTGCCTGGGGCTTGGGCAGATTGAACGCCGGGTCGACGCCGCAGGCCTTGGCGTCCCGTGCACTGTTCGGGCCCGGTGCGGTGGCATAGGCGATGATCAGCGATACGATGATCAGCGCCAGCAGCATCACACCGGATTGCCACAAAAAGATGGTTTCGGTAAACGGGATCATTCCGGTGATCGCCAGGATCGACGGCGGCAAGCTGGCCGGGTTGGCCTGCAACTGCGCGGCCGAGGATGACAACCCCAGCGCCCACACCGCGCCCAGGCCCAGATAGGCAGCCGCGCCAGCGGCACGGTAGTCCATGCGCAGGTCCGTGCGCCGGGCCAGTGCGCGCACCAGCAAACCGCCGAACACCAGCGACAGGCCCCAGTTGAGCAGCGACGCCACCATTGAAATCAACGCGACCCAGGCCACGGCCGAGCGGCCGTTTTTGGGGATGCGCGCCAGGCGGTCAATCAGCTTCACCGCAGGTGGCGAACTGGCGACTACATAGCCACCGATCACCACAAAAGCCATCTGCATGGTGAATGGAATGAGGCTCCAGAACCCGTCACCAAACGCTTTGGCGGCTTCGGTGGGCGCAGCGCCCATGCCCAGGGTGGCCACTGCAACGATGATCACGGCAAGGGCGGCGAACACCCAGGAGTCCGGAAACCAGCGCTCGGCGAAGTTTGAGCAACGCAGGGCGAATCGGGCATAGCGGCTTTCTTCGATAGCATCGGCCACGAATCTTTCCTCTTGTATTTATTATGGGGTTGGCAGTTTTCCGGCATGTTCCTCCACGATCATTGATTTGGGAATGTAGTTATCTTCATCGATCAATGAGTAAAACAAATATATCCGCCGCGATTGCCAGGATCCGGTTCAACTCATAACCTGCACGCCATTTCGTCCGTCTGCCGAGCTTGTACATGACTGCCACCTTTTCTTCACAGGCGCAGCGCTTCTCCCGCTCCGACTACAAAACCCTGGGCCTGGCCGCCCTCGGTGGCGCCTTGGAAATCTACGATTTCATTATCTTCGTGTTCTTCGCGCTGACCCTCAGCCAACTGTTCTTCCCCCCGGAAATGCCCGAGTGGCTGCGGCTGCTGCAAAGCTTCGGCATCTTCGTCACCGGCTACCTCGCACGTCCGCTGGGCGGCATCCTGATGGCGCACTTTGCCGACCACCTGGGACGCAAGCGTGTGTTCAGCCTGAGCATCCTGATGATGGCCTTGCCCTGCCTGCTGATCGGGATCATGCCGACCTACGCGCAAATCGGCTATTTCGCACCGCTGATCCTGCTGGCGCTGCGCGTCTTGCAAGGCGCTGCGGTAGGCGGTGAAGTGCCCAGCGCCTGGACCTTCGTCGCCGAACACGCCCCGCGCAGTCATCGCGGCTATGCCTTGGGTTTCCTGCAAGCGGGCCTGACGTTCGGCTACTTGCTCGGCGCACTCACGGCTACGCTGCTCGCACAGGTATTTTCCCCGGCCGAAATTCTCGACTACGCCTGGCGCCTGCCCTTCCTGCTTGGCGGCGTATTCGGTGTGATTGGCGTATGGCTGCGTCGCTGGCTCAGCGAAACCCCGGTGTTCCTCGAAATGCAGGCCCGCCGCCAGGCTGCCGCCGAATTGCCGCTGCGCACCATATTGCGCGACCACCGCGCCGTGTTGCTGCCGGCGATGATCCTCACCTGTGTGCTCACGTCGGCGGTGGTGGTGCTCGTCGTCATCACCCCGACCATGATGCAGAAAACCTTCGGCATGAGTCCCAGCCATACCTTCGCCTTGAGCGCGTTGGGGATTGTGTTCCTCAACATCGGCTGCGTATTGGCGGGCCTGCTGGTGGACCGTATTGGCGCCTGGCGCGCGGTGCTGGTCTACAGCCTGCTGCTGCCGGTGGGGGTGTTTATGCTGTACGCCAGCTTGATCAACGGCGGTATCTGGCTGGGCGCGGCGTATGCCGTGGCAGGCTTGAGCTGCGGTGTGGTGGGTGCGGTGCCGTCAGTGATGGTCGGCCTCTTTCCGGTGCAGGTGCGGGTGTCGGGAATTTCCTTCACCTACAACATTGCCTATGCGCTCTGGGCGAGCACTACACCGCTCATGCTGATTGCGCTGATGCCCACAAGTCCGTGGATTTGCGTGGGCTATTGCGTGGTGATGGGCGCGGTGGGGGCCGGGAGTGCGGCGCTGTTCGGCAGGCGCCACACCCTGGTTGGCTGAGGCTCAGGTCAGGAAGTGCCAGAGCAGCAATGTACCGACCAGCCCGACCACCGAAACGATGGTCTGCAACACCGACCACACCCAGATCGTCTGCTTGAGCTGCAAGCCAAAGTACTCGCGCACCATCCAGAATCCGGCGTCATTGACGTGGCAGAAGAACACCGAGCCTGCGCCAATCGCCAGCGCCACCAGTGAACTCTGGGTCGCCGCGAGCCCGGCCATCATCGGTGCGAGAATGCCCGCCGTGGTGGTCGTGGCGACGGTGGCCGAGCCGGTCGCCTGACGCAACGCCACGGCGATCAACCAGGCCAGCAACAGGTACGGCATGTGGGCGCCTTCCGCGACCTTGCTGATGGTCTGGCTCACCCCGGCGTCGAGCAGCGTTTGCTTGAGGCCGCCACCCGCGCCGATGGTCAGCAGCAACACGGCGATGGGCGCGAGGGCTTTGCGCAGGGTGTTGCCGACATCGGCGCGTGGCATGCCGGCGGCCCAGCCCAGGCAGATCACCGCGGCGATCACCGCCAGGCCGAGGGCAATCAGCGGTTCGCCGAGGAATTTCAAGGTCAGGCCGACCGTGCTTTCTACAGGGAGAGCGACTTTGGCCAGGGTGCTGCCGAGCATCAGAATCACTGGCAATAGAATGATCAGCAACGATACGCCAAAGCTCGGCTGACGCGGCGCCTTGGGCGGTGCGCTGAACAGCGCGCCGATTTCGGCCGGTTCATCCACATGCAGGCGCTTGGATAGCCAGTTGCCGTAGAGGGGGCCGGCCAGGATCACCGCCGGCACCGCCAGGCAGAATCCAAGCAGCATGGTCAGCCCCAGGTCGGCGTGCAGCGCGCCCACCGCAATCAACGGCCCTGGATGCGGTGGCATCAGCGCGTGCAGGGTGGTCATGCCCGCGAGTGCGGGGATGGCGATTTTCAGCAGTGGCTGGTTCGAGCGCTTGGCCATCACAAAAATGATCGGCACCATCATCACCAGGCCGACTTCGAAGAACAGCGGCAAGCCGATCACCATGGCGACCAGTGCCATCACCCACGGCAAGGATTTGCCCTT
Organism: Pseudomonas sp. W4I3; assembly: GCF_030816195.1. Classification (GTDB taxonomy): domain Bacteria; phylum Pseudomonadota; class Gammaproteobacteria; order Pseudomonadales; family Pseudomonadaceae; genus Aquipseudomonas. The sequence goes on from NZ_JAUSXS010000001.1 coordinate 1,448,442, forward strand.
GCCCAGCCCGAGCAAGGTTGTGGCGATACGGTCGGCCGCGCCGGATTCGGCCATCAGCGCGCCGAGCATAGCGCCCAGGGCGATGATAATCCCGGCTTCGCCGAGAATCGCCCCGGCGCCTTTGCTGAACGCCTTGGCCACTTCTTCCGGTGGCAGCCCGGCGCCGACCCCGGCAATAAAGGTGCCGATCAGAATCGACAGGAACGGCGGCAATTTGGTCGCGCTGATCAGCACGATGATGCTGGCAATCGCCAGCAGTACGCAGGACATCAAGCGGGTGTCGTGAACCATCCACGCGGCAGTCGATAACTCCAAGACAGGACTCCTCATCGAGCAGGTTGGCTAATGTGTTTCTTTTTGTTTCTGAAAGAAAAGCATACCTGATACCGCGCCAGCCAAGTGCAACGGGCCTTTTTGGTGCAAGGCGCCTCACGTGCTGGGGGGGTGAATGGAAGCTGAAGGATCCAAAAAATATAGTTCGGCCAGTGCCTGAAGCCCTCTTCAGAAAAAACCCGCAGCGCCGATGCAGGTTAAGACGCCCTCCCCACTTGCCTATCGGTGCCCCATGTTCAATACCCGCCTGAAGCAGGAGCTGTCGGCTCTTCGCGAAGAATTGTCGAGCTTGCACCAGGTCAAACAGAGCCTGGAAAGCGAAATGCTCTGTTTGACGCTGGATACTGATGGCCGAGTGGAGTGGGCGAATGCCAACTTTCTGCAGGAACTGATCTACACGTTGAGCGAGATTCAGGGGCGGCCAATCGAAGAGCTGGTGCCGGCCCACATTCGCCAGGACCCATTCCAGTTGCGTTTCAAACAGGCGCTGACGCGTGGCGAACATTTCGCTGGCGCGGTGCGGCTAATGCGCGGCAATGGCAAAGAGGCGTGGCTACGCTCGATCGTACAACCGGTGCGCAGTTCAGACGGGCGCATCAAGCATTTTTCGATTTATTCCAGCGACCTCACGCGCACCATCGAGAGTTCGCGTGAACATCAAAACCTGATCACTGCACTGATGCGCTCCACCGCGTTGATCGAATTCGATCTGGACGGGCAAGTGCTCACCGCCAATGACCGCTTCCTCGGCGCCATGGGCTACAGCCTGGCGCAGATCCAGGGTAAGCATCACCGTATGTTCTGCGAGCCGCAGGAGTACAACAGCCCTGATTACCAGCAGTTCTGGAAGCGCCTGAACGCCGGCGAGTTCGTCGCGGCGCGCTTCAAACGTGTGGACAGTCATGGCCGTGCGGTGTGGTTGGAAGCCACCTATAACCCGGTGGCGGACGCCAATGAGCGGCTGTACAAAGTGGTCAAGTTCGCCACGGTGATCACCGACCAGGTCAACCGTGAACAGGCGGTGGCCGAGGCGGCCAACATCGCTTACAGCACCTCCCTGCAAACCGATGACAGCGCCCAGCGCGGTAACACCGTGGTGACCCAGGCGGTGGACGTGATGCGCGACCTGGCCCAGCACATGCAGCATGCCGGCCAAGGGATCGAGGCGTTGAACGCCCAGTCCCAGGTGATCGGCAGCATCGTCAAGACCATCAGTGGCATCGCCGAACAGACCAACCTGCTGGCGCTCAACGCGGCCATTGAAGCCGCTCGGGCCGGCGAGCAGGGGCGTGGGTTTGCGGTGGTGGCCGATGAGGTGCGGCAGTTGGCCTCAAGAACCAGCAAAGCCACTGAAGAGATCGTCGGCGTCGTGCGCCAGAACCAGGACATGGCCCGCGACGCGGTGGCCTTGATGGCCGGCGGCCGCCTGCAAGCCGAACAAGGCCTGGCGCTGGCGGCCGAAGCGGGCACAGTCATCGTGGAAATTCAGGACGGCGCGCAAAAGGTGGTGAGCGCCGTCGGGCAATTCGCCAACCAGTTGACGAGCTGACCGGTGGCTCAGGCTTGAGGTATCGTAGGTTTTTTTAGCGCGAAGAGCCGATCCCCATGAGCCCAACTCACCGTCGTCCGGTCCCATTGTCCAAGGCCTACCGCTTGCTCAACCACGGGCCGACCGTGCTGGTCAGCGCCGCGCATAACGGCCGGCGCAATATCATGGCGGCTGCCTGGGCCATGCCGCTGGATTTCGAGCCGCCTAAAGTCGCGGTGGTTCTGGACAAGGCCACCTGGACCCGCCAACTGCTTGAAGGCGCCGGTACCTTCGTGCTCCAGGTGCCTTGCGTCGCGCAGGCCGACCTGGTGCAAACGGTCGGCAACACCAGCGGCGCCGACACCGACAAGTTCGCCGCCCATGGGCTGCACACCTTCAGCGGCGAACACACCGAAGCGCCGCTGGTGGAAGGCTGTGTGGCCTGGCTTGAATGCCGCTTGCTGCCCGAACCGGGTAATCAGCAAACCTATGACCTGTTCCTCGGCGAAGTGGTCGCCGCGTATGCCGATGAGCGTGTGTTCAGCGAAGGGCATTGGCACTTTGAAGGCCATGATGAACTGCGCACGTTGCACCATGTGGCGGGTGGGAATTTCCTGGCCATTGGCCAACCGGTTGTCGGGCACCAGCTCTGACCAAGGGGGCAGGCCCAGTTAAGCGAGCGCAATGCTCAAAACAGCGAAGATCAACTGTGGGAGCAGGCAAGCCAGCTCCCACATGGGGTTTGTGATGTTTTCAGGTTCGTGGCATGCACTCGATGGTGCGGTTTACCACGGTCTTGGCCATCTCCAGCAAGTGCCAGGCGGCATGGATTCAGGCGCGGTCGTGGGGTTGCTGGTGATCGCAACAGTCCCACACCGTGGCCGATGCGCTGTTGATCAGATGGGAAATATAGAGTTGAGCGTCTTCGAAGCTGAGCTCTTCATTGACGGCTAGGCAATCCATGGGTGGATCGGGAAGTGCTTTGGTCACTCCTGATTAAGTCAGAAGCCAGCCCGGTCGCGACTAAACGAAGGGTGGCGGCTGTACGCAGGTTAGTCGACCGGCTAATCAGGAAAATCCGGCGCACCCGAGGGTGCCCTGCGCACAGCCACCATAAAACCTCATGGAGGACCATGCGCCTGATTAGAGTCCGGGCGACTAAACCCGATCACCGAAATTCAGCGACGGAGCGAAGACTAGCCATCGATTCCAACAGGCACAAGGTGGCGGAGATTTTCTCGGAAACGTCCTGCAATTTAAAGGGACACGGCTTGCTGGCCCTTTACAAACCATGACCAAATGCCAGCAACGCCACTTTATCTAAATGTGGGAGAAGGCTTGCTCCCGATGGCGGGGGATCAGCGACAGGTATGCTGGCTGACACACCGCCATCGGGAGCAAGCCCCCTCCCACATTTGAATGCATCCCAAGTCTTGGATCAGCGCCCGAGCATCTTCACCCAGCGCGACGGCGGCATGCCGTAGGTGCTGCGAAACTGTCGGGTCATGTGGCTTTGGTCACTGAAGCCGGCGGTCATCGCCGCGTCCACCAATGGCTGGCCCTGGGCCAAAAGGTGGCGCACCAGGTCCAATCGACGCATGGTCAGGTAGCGGTAGGGGCTGGTACCGAACAGTAAGCGAAAATCTCGCGACAACGCCCAGCGATCGCGCTCGGCATGCTCGGCCATTTCATCCAGGGTGATGCTGCGGCCCAGGGCGCTGTGGATAAATTCCCGGGCACGTTCGGCGGCGACGTAGTCGAAGGATGTGCGCTTGGCGATTGCGCCGCTGGCATCGCTCAGCGCCTGGGCGACGTCGAACATCGCGTCCTGCTCCTGCATCGGGTCGATCGGGCAATCCAGGCTTTGCAGCAGCACTTCGCTGGCGCGATGCAGTCGGGGGTCGGTGGAGACACCGCCAGGTATGAACGGCAACGGCTTGCCGCCGAGGATCTGCTGGATCAGCGCCGGTTGCACATAAATCATCCGATACTTGAAACCTTCCGCGCTGCCCGCACGGCCATCATGGATTTCATCGGGATGAATGACCATGGTAGTGCCGGGCAAGCTATGGGTCATGCCACCGCGATAATGAAAACTCTGCACACCGAACAACGTACGGCCGATGGCGTAGGTGTCATGGCGATGGGGGTCGAACGCAAAGCCGGCAAAGTACGCCTCGATACGGTCCAGGCCGCTGGCGTGCGGGGCGCGGTGCAGCCAGTCGGAGGTGTGGGTAGGGTTGCCCATGGTGACTTGTCACAAAAGGAGGTGGAAACACGTTAACCCAGTCTGTATGCGTTGTCTGCCGGGGTCTTGCACGATCGTGCAGGGGCTGGCAAACCACCGAGTGCCCGTGGTAAGAAGCCTTACTTTCAGCAGTGAGGCCGGGTCATGAGCAAGGTGCGGGTAGGGATTATTTTTGGCGGCCGTTCAGCCGAGCATGAAGTGTCATTGCAGTCGGCGCGCAACATCGTCGACGCTCTTGACCGTTCGCGCTACGAGCCGGTTTTGATCGGTATCGACAAGGCCGGTCACTGGCACCTCAATGACACCTCGAACTTCCTGATCAACCAGGAGAACCCGGCGCTGATTGCCCTCAACCAGTCCAACCGTGAACTGGCGGTGGTGCCCGGCAAAGCCAGCCAGCAAGTGGTTGAGACGTCCGGGCAGGGCCTGCTGGAACACATCGACGTGATTTTCCCCATCGTTCACGGCACCCTTGGCGAGGACGGTTGCCTGCAAGGCCTGCTGCGCATGGCGGACCTGCCCTTCGTCGGCTCGGACGTGCTCGGCTCGGCGGTGTGCATGGACAAGGACATCAGCAAACGCCTGCTGCGTGACGCCGGCATTGCCGTCACCCCGTTCATCACGCTGACCCGCAGCAATGCGGCGCGCACCTCCTTTGCGGCGGCAGCAGGCAAGCTCGGTTTGCCGATGTTCGTCAAACCCGCCAACCAGGGCTCATCAGTGGGCGTGAGCAAGGTCGGCAGCGAAGCCGAGTACCACGCGGCGGTCGAGCTGGCCTTGGGTTTCGATGAAAAAGTGCTGGTGGAATCCGCCGTCCAGGGCCGCGAGATCGAATGCGCCGTGCTGGGCAACGACAACCCTATCGCCAGCGGCTGCGGCGAGATCGTGGTCAGCAGCGGCTTCTATTCGTATGACAGCAAATACATCGATGCCCAGGCGGCGCAGGTGGTGGTGCCGGCGGATATCAGCCATCAAGCCAGCGAACGCATTCGCAGCCTGGCGATTGAAGCGTTCCAGGTGCTGGGATGCGCCGGGTTGGCGCGGGTCGATGTGTTCCTGACCGACGACGGCGAAGTGCTGATCAACGAAATCAACTCGCTGCCCGGTTTCACTCGCATCAGCATGTACCCCAAGTTGTGGCAGGCGGCCGGCATGAGTTATAGCGAACTGGTCAGCCGCTTGATCGAGCTGGCGCTGGAACGGCATGCCGCGCGCAAGGGCTTGAAGATCAACCGCTGAACCGTCTGCGCGGTGGCGAGGGAGCCCGTTCCCCCGCCACACAGGATGAATCAATCGCCCAATGCTTCGCCTTCGCGGCGCGGGTCTGCACCACCGCTCAGCGACACCTTGCCTTGGGCATCACGTGTGCGAACAATCGCCTGCACGCCGCTGGTCATGTCTATTTCGCTCAGCTCATGGCCCTTGCGCTTCAATGCCTGCTTCACATCCTGGCTGAACAACCCGGCTTCCAGTTCGGTCGCGCCGTTGCGGCTGCCGAAATTGGGCAGGTTGATGGCCGCTTGCGGATCGAGTTTCCAGTCGAGCATGGCCACCAGTGACTTGCTCACGTATTCGATGATCTGCGAACCGCCCGGCGAACCCACCGTGGCCAGCAATTCACCGCTCTGACGGTCGAACACCAGCGTCGGTGCCATGGCAGAGCGCGGACGTTTGCCGGGCTGCACGCGGTTGGCGACGGGCTGGCCGTTTTCTTCGGCGATGAACGAGAAGTCGGTCATCTGGTTATTCAGCAAAAAGCCCTGGACCATCAGGTGGGAGCCGAACGCCGCTTCCACCGTGGTGGTCATCGATACGGCGCCGCCCTGGTCGTCCACGGCCACCACTTGCGAGGTGGAAATGCGCAGCGGCGAGCGGTCCGGCGCATAGGCGACCTGGATGCCCGCCGGCTGGCCTGGCTTGGCCACGCCCATGCTGCGCTCACCGATCAGTGCGGCGCGCCGGTTCAGGTAATCGGGGGCGACGAGACCTGCAACGGGTACCGGCGTAAAGTCCGCATCGGCCACGTAAAGCGCGCGGTCAGCGAAGGCCAGGCGCCCGGCTTCGGCGATCAAATGCACGGCCTCAGGCGTTGGTTCAAGCCCGGCGGGCGAGGTGCTCTGGGTTGGCGTCATCGGCGCGATGGCCTGGCGCGGGTCACGGGCTTGCAGCGCCTGCAGCGTCCCCAGGATCTGCGCCACAGCGATGCCACCCGACGATGGCGGCGGCATGCCGCACACCTTCCATTGTTTGTAGTCGGTACACAACGGCGTGCGTTCCTTGGCGACGTAGCCCTTGAGGTCGGCCTGAGACAGGCTGCCGGCATTGCCATGGCCCTGCACCTTGCGTGCGATCTCATCGGCGATCGGGCCGTGATACAGCGCGTCCGGTCCCTCCTTGGCGATACGTTTGAACACCTTGGCCAGCGCCGGGTTTTTCAACAGTGTGCCGGTGGCTTTTGGCGACCCGTCGGCATTCAGAAAGTAAGCTGCCATGTCGGGTGACTGCGCGATAAAACGGTCTGCGGCGATCAAGCTGTGCAAGCGCGGGGAAATCGCGAAGCCCTGTTCAGACAAACGAATCGCCGGTTCGAACAGCTTGGCCCATTGCAGGTGGCCGGTCTTGCTGTGCGCCATTTCCAGGGCCCGCAACACCCCCGGCGTGCCCACCGAGCGCCCGCCAATCTGCGCATCGGTGAATGCCATTGGCGTGCCGTCGGCGTTCAGGAACAAGCGCTCGGTCGCCCCGGCCGGAGCGGTTTCACGACCGTCATAGGCGTGCACGTGTTCGCCGTCCCACAGCATGATGAATGCGCCACCGCCGATGCCGGAGGATTGCGGTTCCACCAGCGTCAACACCGCTTGCATGGCGATGGCGGCATCGATTGCCGAGCCACCCTGGCGCAACATTTCGCGCCCGGCTTCGGCGGCCAGAGGGTTGGCGGCGGCGGCCATATGCCGCTCGGCGTGGCGGGTGGTGAGGTCGGTGCGATAGCCCGAACCCAGTTCCGGCGCGGGTGGTTGATCATTGATCGCGGTGTGGCAGCCGGCCAGGGCGAGAGTGGTGGCAACTATTGTCAGTTGACGGCGGGAAATAAAAAGCACGCGCTGAACTCCGTTCATTTTGAGAATGATCTGGTCTTCCTGTCGGCAGACTTTAGCGCAGTAGAGGAGGGAGTTATGCATCGAAGATTAGAGATGTGCCGACCGCAGCGTGACGTTATCGACCATTTTCCCACCCAGGGTAAACAGCGGGCATAAAAAAACGGCCTACCTTTCGGTAAGCCGTTTTTAGTACTTGGTGGCTACACAGGGACTTGAACCCCGGACCCCAGCATTATGAATGCTATGCTCTAACCAACTGAGCTATGTAGCCAAGTGGCGCGCATTATTCGCGTAGAACGGGAATGCGTCAAGGGTTTTTGTTAAGTTTTTTTCTACGCTTTCAACTGTTTAACGAAAAGCAGGCTCAGTGGCGACGAGTGGCCGGGTGCCATTCATGCTGCGGGTCTCTTGCAGCCGCGCGCGTAAAGACGCGATCGCGTTGGGCGCAGATCCTTTTCGCCCAACGGTTTGCCTCTAGCGGTACTTACGGCAGCAACGGGTTGTGAGTCACGCGTTTAAGCTGTTCGCGCGCCCGTGACAAGCGTGAGCGTACCGTGCCGATGGGGATGTCCAACGCATCTGCGGTGTCCTGATAGCTACCATCGGTTTCGAGCGAAGCGTAGAGCGTCTTGCGCATTTCCACCGGCAGGTGGTCGATGGCGCTCAGGGTTTTTTCCAGGCGTCGGTTGACTTCAAATTCCCAGTCCAGGCTGTTGTGTTCTTCCTGGCCATGCCACAACGATTCGTCGAACTCGCAATGCACAGGTTTGGCATACATGCGCCTGAAGTGGTTGCGGATGAGGTTCTGGGCAATCCCGCACATCCAGGTGCTGAGGGTAGCCTGGCCGCTGAAACGCTCTCGGTTGCGCCAGGCTTCCAGGTAAGTGAGCTGCAGAAGATCGTCGGCGTCTTCGGGGTTGAGTACGCGTTTATGAATGAAGCGTCGCAGTTTTTTTTGCTGGTCGTCCGTCAGTTGTACCATGAACTGAGGCGAACTGCCGACGAGGTGCGCTAGATCACCAATAGGTATTTTCATGTAGTTTTCCTCCGGGAACGCTCTATCGAAATGGTTTCGATAGAGCCCCTTTTGCACTGGCTGTGCCAAACGGAGAAAACTCATAACTTATTGATATATATAGATATATATTTCAGTAGGCGCTTTTATTGTGCCGTAAATTGCAAAAAGGAAGATCTGGGCGTGCGGGTATTTTCATACCCATTGCCGTGAAATGTTTCGATGGAACTGAGTCGCAGCGGCTTGCCACACAGGGACACAAACTTCCCATTCCGGCCGGCCCATGAAAGTTGAATCCTTCAGCGATGTGCAGCAGATCCAACCTGCGGACAGAACCAGTGCGAACACTGTCGAAGCGCCAGGCCGTCCACTTGGTCTGGATGACCTTGCGCAGATTTTCAGCGAAGAAGTAAAGCTCAACGCACAGACCCTGGGCCGTCGTTCCATTGGAGCAAAAGTTTCGCCCGTCGCTGAGTTTGCGCAGCTTTATGAGCAGCTCGGTCATCCCGGTCAAGCCACGCTGGAAACCATTGTTCGTCGCTTTCGGTTCGAGCTGCTGCGCAAGCCCACTGTCGGAAAGCTGGTAAGCCTGGCCGGCAGCGACCCCGCACGTGCCTTCGTGGTGCTTCAGTTCATCGCCAACGAAGCGCAAACCAATGGATTGAAAATAGAAGAGGGCTTGGCACGGGGTGCCTTGAAAGACCTGAGGCATGCGTTCAGCGGGCCGATCCAGGCCGGCCTCAATATCGCCTTGGCATTGAAAGAAGCCAGCGCTGACCCGCAGGAACGTCAAGATGTGCGTGCGCTTTATTACGCCTGCGTGGTGGTCCGTCAATCGCTGGCATTGATGCTGCAAACGCTGTTGAAGATGTATGGCTTGGCCGAGTTTTCAAGAGGCGTCGACCTGATGACGCAGGCGCTCAATGGCGACATCGCGGCGCATACGCAGTCGGTGCCTACGGAAAAATTGCGCCTGCTGCTAAAGGGCTTGGCCCAGTGTCGCGAATTGCGCTCGGTGCTGGGCAACTGTGAGGCGTTGATCAAGCGCTTGAACGTCGATCAGGATGCGGTGAATTTGTTGCAGCGTTTTCTAGGTTACGCCAGTACCGGCATCGATTCGGCTGAGGTGCAAAGGCTGGCCAGTGAGTTTGGTGGCACGCTGCTTGCCGCCCGACTGCAATCGCTCAACGAATTGGCCACGCAGATAAAAGCGCTGCCCAAGGCCTGGTGGCTTGATGCTCAAGCCCAGGCGTCCGCCGTGAAAACCTTCAAGGACGTCATGGTTGAGTGGGCACGCGAAGACCGCGGTCACCTGAATTCTCCCGGCGAGACGAGGACGTACGGGTGACACTGCTGTCATCGATCAATGGCTTACTGCTCAAGGTCGCGCGGCGTGCCGAAGTGCTCGGCGCGGTGGTGGTCCTGGCCATCGTGTTCATCTTCATTGTGCCGCTGCCTACCTGGCTGGTGGACATCCTGATCGCGTTGAATATCTGTATTTCCTGCCTGTTGATCGTACTGGCGCTGTACTTGCCGGGGCCGTTGGCGTTCTCGTCGTTTCCCTCGATCCTGCTGCTGACCACCATGTTTCGTCTGGCCCTGTCGATTGCCACCACGCGCCTGATTCTACTGGAGCAGGACGCAGGCGACATTGTGGAAGCGTTTGGCAATTTCGTGGTGGGCGGCAACCTGGCAGTGGGTCTGGTGATCTTCATGATCCTGACCATCGTCAACTTCCTGGTGATCACTAAAGGTTCGGAGCGGGTCGCCGAAGTGGCTGCCCGCTTCAGTCTGGATGCGATGCCGGGTAAGCAGATGTCGATCGACAGCGATCTGCGCGCCGGTTTGATCGATGGTGCGCAGGCTCGCGACAAACGTGAGCAGCTGTCGCGCGAAAGCCAGCTGTTCGGGGCCATGGACGGGGCCATGAAGTTCGTCAAGGGCGACGCCGTTGCTGGTTTGATCATCGTGGTCATCAACCTGCTGGGGGGCTTTTCGACCGGCATGTTCCAGCACGGGATGAGCGCTGGCGAGTCAATGGCGCTGTATTCGGTACTGACCATCGGTGACGGCCTGATCGCGCAGATACCTGCGCTGCTGATTTCCCTGACGGCCGGCATGATCATTACCCGGGTGGCGCCGGACGGGCGCAAAGGCGTCAGCAACATGGGCGCCGAAATTGCGCGGCAAATGACCAGCGAACCCAAGAGCTGGATGATCGCGTCGGTGGGTATGTTGGCCTTTGCGACGCTCCCCGGCATGCCTACCATGGTGTTCATTCTGATTTCGCTGATGACCGGCAGCCTGGGTTACTACCTCATGCGCCAGCGTCAGCGCGAGGAGTCCCCAGAGGCGCCGGACGAGACAGCGGTCCGTCCGGAAGAGAACGGTGATGAAGACCTGCGTGGCTTCGACCCATCGCGGCCATATCTGCTGCAATTCAACAGTGAGAAGTATGGCGCTCCTGAAGTCATCGACATCGTTCATAAGATTCGTCAGACCCGCAATGCGCTGGTTGCCAATATCGGTTTGACGCTGCCGCCGTTCGAAGCCGAGTTCAGTGAGTCGCTGGCGGTCGATGAGATGCGCTTTTGCGTGCATGAGGTGCCAGTGGTGAAGGCAACGCTCAGCGACCGGGTGGCTGTCGAATACGCCGCCCTGGAGCCGCCCCCGGACAGGGGTGAACGAGGGCTGCCTGAGCGGGACGAAGCGGACTGGTTGTGGTTGGAGTCGGATGACCCGCTGCTTGAGGACCCCCAGGTTGAATATTTCACCGCACAGAGCCTGATCATCGAAGCGCATGAAGCGGGCAATGCTGCTGAGCGGGCCGCGGTTCCTCGGCATCCAGGAAAGCAAGTCGATCCTCAGCTGGCTTGAACACAACCAGCCGGAGCTGGTGCAGGAGCTGCAGCGCATCATGCCGCTTTCGCGCTTTTCGTCTGTGCTTCAGCGCCTGGCGGGCGAGGGCGTGCCACTGCGCGCCGTGCGCTTGATCGTGGAGTCATTGATCGAGTACGGCCAGCATGAGCGCGAACCGGACGCCCTGGCCGATTACGCACGTATTGCCCTCAAGTCCCAGATCTATCACCAGTACAGCGAGGCCGACGGCCTGCACGCGTGGCTGCTGTCGCCACAGACCGAGAACATACTGCGCGAAGCGTTGCGCCAGACCCAGAGCGGCGTGTTTTTCTCCCTCGATAACGACAGCAGTGCCGCCTTGGTCGGCCTGCTCAACCAGGCCTTTGTGCTCCGCCCGAAAGCCAAGAGCGTGCTGTTGGTGGCTCAGGATTTGCGCAGCCCGTTGCGCGCGCTTTTGCTGGATGAGTTCCACCATGTGCCAGTGATGTCGTTTGCCGAATTGGGGAGCAACTCCAAGGTCAAGGTCCTGGGCCGTTTCGACTTGGGTCAGGACGAACCGATGCGAGGAGCGGCGGCATGAGCGCTCAGTTCTTATCCGGATCGAGGGCGGCCCCATGATGTTCGAACTGCGGGTGCTGGATGGCTTGCATCAAGGCGCCGCGCTGCCGTTGTTTGGCGAACAGTGGAGCCTGGGTGCCAACGCGGACGCTGATCTGCTGTTGAACGATCCTGGGGTTGCTGAGCATCACGCGCGTTTACAATTGGCCGATGGCCGCTGGTCGGTGCAGGCCGAGGCGGGACTGCTTAAAGACAGCAATGGGCAAGTGCTGGCGCAGATCGGCGGGCTTGCGCTGAACACGGTCTTTTCGATCGGCTCCGTGCGCTTGTGCGTCAGCGCTGCCGATCAGCCTTGGCCACCGGCACCCGCACCTGCACCGCACGCTCCTGAGCCTGCGAGCCAGGCGCCGCTCGCCCTGACGCTGTCATCGATCCCAGCGTCCCAGCAAAAACGTCTGATTAGTCTGGTGCTTGCGTTCGCCGTGCTCACGGCGGTGGCTGGGATTATCTTCAGTGGAGAACGCAAGGCTCAGGCATCGCTGATGCCGCCAGTGATTCAGAAGCCCGAGCTGGGCTCGCCATTCGAGGTGCGCCAGCAACTGTTAAAGATGCTCAGTGAGCGCGAGTTGACCTCGCGGGTCAGCTTGCAAGTCATCAACGGCCAGATTTCGCTGAGCGGTGATGTTTCCCAGGATGACGCGGATCTGGTTGCGCGCATGCTCGACCGATTTGCCGGGCAGTTCGAAACCGCTGTGCCGGTGATCAGCCGCGTACGCATGCGCGACGGCGCATTGCCGTTCAAGATCGTGCAGATCATCAGCGGCCCGAACGGCCATGTTGTGCTGGACGAGGGTACCCGGCTGTTCGTGGGCGACGAAGTGAATGGTTTGCGCCTGGTGCTGATCGATAACAGCAAAGTGGTGTTCGACGGGGCGCAGCGCTATGAGGTGCGTTGGTGAGCGGCTCGTTGCAAGAGCGCCTGGAGGCCTGGCAACGCCGACAATTGGCGACGTTGGACGGCTTTGCGCCGGTCACGATGCGCGGTCGCATACAACGCGTCAACGGCATGCTGATGCAGTGCCGTCTGCCCCAGGCGCGCATTGGCGATCTGTGCGAAGTCGAAAAACAGCCCGGTGAGTACATGCTCGCCGAAATTATCGGTTTTGATCAACAGGATGCCGTACTCAGTGCCCTGGGCAATCTGGAAGGCGTGAGCGTGGGCGCCGGCGTAGAGCGCCTTGGCGTGCCGCACAGGGTTCGCGTGGGGGATGATTTGCTGGGCCAGGTGCTGGACGGTTTCGGTCGGCCGATTGGCGGCGACGGCCCCAGTGCGTTCGCCGAAGCGGATACGCCCGACGCAACCCCGGTACTGTGCGAGGCGCCGCTGCCCACGGAGCGACCGCGGATCAACCGCGCGTTGGCCACGGGGGTGCGTTCGATCGACGGCCTCATGACGCTGGGGGAAGGTCAGCGCGTCGGGCTATTCGCGGGGGCAGGTTGCGGGAAGACAACCTTGTTGGCCGAGATCGCCCGTAACGTGGAGTGCGATGTGATTGTGTTCGGTTTGATCGGCGAACGAGGCCGCGAGTTACGCGAGTTTCTTGACCATGAATTGGATGATCAGTTGCGTGCCAAGGCGGTGCTGGTGTGCTCCACCTCCGACCGTTCCAGCATGGAGCGTGCCCGCGCTGCATTTACCGCAACGGCGCTCGCCGAAGGCTTTCGACGTAAGGGCCAGCGTGTGCTTTTGCTGATCGATTCCTTGACGCGTTTTGCGCGGGCGCAGCGTGAGATCGGCCTGGCTGCGGGCGAGCCGCTGGGGCGCGGCGGCCTGCCGCCTTCGGTGTACAGCCTGTTGCCGCGCCTGGTGGAGCGCGCCGGGTTGACGCGTGAGGGCGTGATCACCGCGATCTACACGGTGCTGATCGAGCAGGACTCGATGAATGATCCGGTGGCCGACGAAGTTCGCTCGCTGCTGGACGGGCACATCGTGCTGTCACGCAAGTTGGCCGAGCGCGGTCATTATCCGGCCGTTGACGTGCTGGCCAGCCTGTCGCGAATTCTCACCAATGTCGCCGAGCCCAGGCATATTCAGGCCGGTACGGCATTGCGGCGCTTGTTGTCGGCCTACCAGCAGATCGAGCTGATGCTCAAGCTGGGCGAATACCAGGCGGGCAACGATGCCTTGACCGACATGGCGGTGAGCAGTCGTCAGGCGGTGGATAGTTTCCTGCGCCAAGACCTGCGTGAGCCTTCTGCGATCGATACGACCCTGGACCAACTGACGGAGCTGACTGCCTATGTCCCATTCTGAAATGTTGCCCGGTGAGTTCGAAACCTTGCGGCGTTTGCGGCGATACCGTGCCGATCGCGCCGAGCGTGCGCTGCGCGAGGCCAAACGGTTGCAGCAAGCGCTGGTGACGGACATCCAGCAGGCGCAAGACACGCTTGAGGAAACTCGTCGGGAAGAGGCGCGCCAATGTGCCCAACTGTTAAGCGAGCACCAGGGGCAGGTCGTGAGCTTTCAGGCGTTGAAGTACTGGAGCCTCAAGGAGCAGAGCCTGTCGGCCGGTACCCGGCGTGACGAAGGTCAGTTGCAACAGCTGCGAGGGCAGCAAGAACAGCGTGAAGCACAGGTAGGTATCGCGCAAAAGCACGCCACCCTGTGCCTGCGCCAAGTAGAAAAACTGCAGGAGCTGGTCAATTTACTCACCCAGGAACCGATATGACTCCCACCTCGGCCGGCACGCCTGAGCGCCAGCAGCGACGCGACCTTCGCGAGGACCGTGTCCACGAAATGGCTTCCCCGGTGCCTTGGGAGCAACGGCAGCTCTTTACCCAGTTGTTCTCTGATGACGAGCAGGACTTCGGCCGTAGCGCTTCACTGGCCGCAATCAAGGCATCCGGCGATGTTGCCATGGTCGAGGCGCTCACGGAGCAGTTGGTACCTCGTCTGCAAAGCCCTTCAACGTCTGCGCTGACGATGGCCATTTATTTTCCACGCCTGGGGCGGATCAACGCCCGTATCCGCCAGGAAAGGGCTGGGTGGAATATCGAGCTTGAGGCGGAACAGAAAGCCACAGCGCACTGGCTCTGTGGCGTACGCCATCAGTGTGAGCAACGGCTTGCCGCGAGTCTGGCGCTACCCGTGGCGCTATCCGTGGCGAATTTGGCGCCGGCATGATGTTGCCATCTCTGGCGTTGCGGACTGTGAGGGCTGATGCAGTGGCTGCCCGTCAGCGGCTGGGGCGTGGGTTACGTTTGCCATTCCAGGTCGCCGAGCAGTGTGGTGAATTACGTCTCGAGCCCGGTGTCGAGCCGGCTGGCGCTCAGTCGCTGTGCTTCGAAACCACGTGTGGGGTATTGGCGTTCAGCGAGCCGGGGGCCGCAGTTGAGCTTGATGGGCGAATGCCCGGTGACATTGGCCCAGGCCGGCAACGATCCGGAGTCGTGGTTCTGGGCATTGTTTCAGCATTACCTGAGCCCGCAGATACGTGATCTGTTCGGCTATGTGCGGCTGCTGGAAACCGATCGCCCCGACGAATTCGGTTGCCGACTCAGCGTTACCTTGGGGGCTTCGCGAGTCATGGGCTATGTGTGGCTGGCTCCTGAAAGTTTCCTGGCGTTGTGCGACGCCGCTCCATGGTGCTCTATCGCAGCCCCCTTGCCAGCGCAGTTCCAAGTGGCGGTTGCCGTCACCCTGGGGCGCATGCGCCTGGCGATCGCGCAAGTGCGCGGCCTGCGCGCCGGTGATGTGCTGGTTCCCGAACTCGCGCTGTTTCAGGCGCAGGGCAGTGGTTATGTCCAGGCGGGCAGACATCGGCTGCGGGGCAGTATTGACGATGAAAACGGGACTATGAGCCTGACCCTTTCTTCTATCGAGGACACGTCCGTGGACGAGAATTTTGCAGCGCAAGCCCACTCCGAGGATGCACAGGATGAACCGGTGGTGGATATCTTTGGCCACGAGCCATTTGACGAGTTGAGTATGGCGCTGAACGTTCGCTGCGGCACACTCAATCTTACGCTGGGCGAGTTGCGCAATCTGGGCCCTGGCTCCGTGCTGGGCATTACCGGTTACGCGCCTGGCCTGGCAGGCCTTTACTACGGCGATCGGCCAATTGGACAGGGTCAGTTGGTGGAAGTCGACGGCCGCCTGGGCTTGCAGCTGTCCCGCGTGCTTTTCGGTCGATGATACTTCAGGGGCTGGACCCCCTCGTTTTGGCACTGTTTCTGGCCACGCTGACGCTGATGCCGATGCTGTTGATCATCTGCACATCTTTTTTGAAGATCGTGATTGTGCTGATGATTACCCGTAATGCCATCGGTGTGCAGCAAGTGCCGCCAAGCATGGCTATCAACGGCATCGCATTGGCCGCGACCGCTGTTTATCATGGCGCCGGTGGGCTATGAGATCGCTGAAAGCCTCAAGACCACTCCGCTGGACACGAGCAGCTTACAGATGGTGCTGCAGACAGGCGCAGAAGCCATAAAGCCGTTGCGTGCATTCATGCTGCGCAATGTCGACCCCGACGTGCTCACTCACTTGCTGGACAACACGCACCGCCTCTGGCCTGCGCAAATGGCCCAGGAGGTCCAGCGTGAGGACCTGATCCTGCTGGTCCCTGCTTTTGTCTTGTCGCAACTGCAAGCGGGGTTCGAGATCGGGTTTCTGATCTACATCCCCTTTATCGTGATTGACCTGATTGTTTCCAACCTCTTATTGGCGCTGGGCATGCAGATGGTTTCGCCCATGACTATTTCCCTGCCGCTCAAATTGCTGCTGTTTGTGATGGTATCCGGCTGGTCGCGGCTGCTCGACAGCCTGTTCCTTTCTTATCTCTGAGCCGACTATGGAACCGATCCTATTGTTCAAGCAGGGCATGTTGCTGGTCGTGGTATTGACTGCCCCACCGCTGATCGTGGCTGTGGTGGTGGGCGTGCTGACCTCGCTGGTCCAGGCGCTGATGCAGGTGCAGGATCAGACGCTGCCGTTCGGCATCAAGCTAGTGGCGGTGGGGGTTACGCTTATCATGACCGGACGATGGATTGGCCTGGAGTTGATCCAACTGATCAACCTGACGTTCGACATGATCGGCCGCTCGGCCCTCCATTGAGGTTGCTCCTGTGCTGCTGTATCTCGAATTTCTGCCCAGTCTGCTGATCTCCATGGCGCGTATTTATCCCTGCGCTTTTCTGGTCGCAGCATTCAGTTTTCAACATATTCGTGGCATGCCCCGGCACACGATCGTGATGGTTATTGCACTGATCCCCGCACCAGGCATCCATGCAGCATTGGAGGGAATGGATTACTCGGCGCTCATGCTCGCCGCCCTGGCGCTCAAGGAGTTGGCCCTTGGGGTGTTGCTGGGCGTATTGCTGTCAATGCCGTTCTGGATGTTCGAGTCGGTGGGCGCGCTGCTGGATAACCAGCGAGGCGCGTTGGCCGGGGGCCAGCTCAACCCATCGCTGGGCCCGGATGCGACGCCGATCGGACACATGCTCAAGCAACTGGCGATTTTTCTGTTGATGATCAGTCTGGGGCTTGGCGCGCTGACCCAGGTGATCTGGGACAGCTACCTGATCTGGCCACCGACGGTGTGGTTTCCGCTGCCGGGACCCAATGGGTTCAGCGTATTTATCGCGCTGATCGGGGATACGTTCACGCACATGATGCTTTACGCCGCACCCTTTATCGCCGTGCTGCTGTTGCTGGAATTCGGCATCGCGCTGCTGGGGGTCTACAGTCAGCAATTGCAGGTGAGTACGCTGGCTCCGCCAATCAAGAGCCTGGCGGGTATCGGTGTCCTCTTGCTGTATTTTGCGTTGCTGCAAGACCTGATCGTCGGGCGCATGAGCCTGCTGGGTGACCTCAAGCATTCCCTTGGGCTGTTGTTCAAGGTCGCGATGCCATGAGTGACTCGGGAGAGAAAAAACACCCTGCCTCGGCCAAAAAACTGCGTGACCAGCGTAAGAAAGGCCAGGTTTCCCAGAGCCAGGATGTGGGTAAGTTACTGGCGCTGACAGCTATCAGCGAAATCGCGTTGTATACCGCCCAACGCAGTTTGCAACGCTTCGAACAGCTGATGGTGTTACCGATCTCACGCATCAATCAGCCCTTTGTGCGAGCGCTGGAAGAAGTGCTGTTCGACGCGATGGTGGTATTTTTATCGTTCGCCCTGTTGATGGCTGGGGTGGCAATTGCCATGAAGCTGATCAGCAGCTGGATGCAGATCGGCTTTCTGTTTGCCCCGGACGCCCTCAAGCTCGATTTCAATCGGGTCAACCCCATGACCCAGCTCAAGCAGATGTTCTCCGCCCAGTCGGTGATGAACCTGCTGATGAGCGTGGTCAAAGCGTTCCTGCTGGGGCTGGTTGTGTACCTGGTGGTCTGGCCCTCTCTGGGCGCTCTGATTAATCTGGCCAACAGCGATCTGCAAAGTTACCTGTTGGCGCTGATTGCGCTGTTTCGCTATCTGCTTCATGCCTGTCTCGGGTTGCTGCTGGTGTTGGCACTGATCGACCTGACAATGCAAAAGTACTTTTTCGCCAAGCGCATGCGCATGACCCAGGTCGAAGTGGTCAAAGAGTACAAGGACATGGAAGGTGACCCTCACGTCAAGGGACAGCGCCGCTCGCTGGCGTATCAGCTGGCGCAGGAAGAACCCAAGGTCAAGTTGCCCAAGCTGGAGGAGTCGGACATGCTGGTCGTCAACCCGACTCACTTTGCCGTCGCCTTGTATTACCGTCGCGGCAAGACGCCGTTGCCGCAGTTAGTGGCCAAGGGTACGGATGCACAGGCGCGCAAGCTGATCGATCGCGCCAAGGCGGCGGATGTTCCGGTCATTCAGTGCGTTTGGCTGGCCCGCACAATTTACGAGAAAAAGCTCGGTGCGCCGATTCCCCGCGAGACGTTGCAGGCCGTGGCGTTGATCTACCGCACCTTGCGTGAGCTTGACGATGAAGCCAAACGTGAAACCCTCACGCTGCCTGAACTCGATAAGCGCTGATCAGGGTGTAGCCCAGAGGTCCAGCGCTTGTAGGTTGGCCAGCGTCAGCATCCGGCTGAGGGTCTTGAGCACTGCCTGGCGCTGGGTGGGCAAGGCATGCCAGATAACCAGTGCGTCCGGTTTGTCCAGATAGAGGTAACAGCCGTCAAACGCCAGCGCCTGTTCAAAGCGACGCTCCAATACCCGTTCCAATTGCCCGGATTGCAGGGCCATGCTGGTGATTTGCAATGCCACGCCCTTGCGCGTGCCGACATCGCATGAACGCACTGTGACCCCCGCGCACAACTGCTGGTGAGCGGGGTGCCCGCTCACTAAGTCGTCGATGAGCATCTGGCGAGCGAGATGCTCATCTTTCCCCACACTCATCTCTCCAGAGACACGGTCTGATAGTCCGAGCGCCCTCCGGCCGGGCCCGGTTCGACGCGCATCTGTGGTGGCCACCAGATCACCATCTGGTCTTTGCTCGATTGCGGGCGAGAGCAGGAGTCGCCTTTGCAGGTCGGTGTACAACCGGAAACAAGCAGTACGGCAGCCATCAGCATGGCATGCAACAGTCGGTGGTTCATGGTGAAGGTGTCCGGGTTGGGGTTGGGGCGATCAGGGAAGGACGTGGCACGCTCAGATGCTCATCCTTGATGACGGGACGCATGGCGATAAACACTTCGGCTTCTTCACCAGGCTTGAGCCAGGCACGCGGCCAGACGGTGACGGCCAGCGTTTGCGAATTGCTGCATTCCTTCTCATCGATGCGCACATTGCGCTTGAACTGGTTGCGCAGAACCACTACCGCCACGTTGTACTGTGGGCCTGCATACCATTGGCTGCGTTCTGTATTGAGCGCCAGCAAATCGCGGGTGCTGCACAACGTGTTCAGCCCCAGCGGCATAGGCTCGGCTTTGAACGCCTTGGGCACCTCGCCGCTGACCAGATGGGCCAGGGTGTTGGTGATGTCGCTGCGGTTGATCACCGGCTGATGCGGGGCGTGGCGCCGCGCCAAGGGCTTGAGCGCGGCCTGCAACTCGAGTTGGTCGTCCTGAGGTAGGTAGCGCGAAGGATCAGACTGATCGCCGATCACTCGCGGAGTCAGGATGAACAGTCGCTCACGCCGATTGTTCTGCCGTTCGGTCGAGGAGAACAGTGCCTTGCCCAGCAACGGTATGTTGCCCAGCACAGGCACCTTGTTTTGTTTGTCGTTGCTTTCGGTGACGTGGAACCCACCCACTACCAGCGAACGTTTTTCTGCCATCACGGCTTGGGTGCTGACCTTGCCTCGGCGCACATCCGGGCCGAGGCGCTCGGGGTTGGACTCGTCGAAGTTACCGTCTTCGATGTCTATCGCCAGGTGAATCTGATGACCACCTCGACTGGTGATCACCCGAGGAACCACCTGAAAGCTGGTGCCCACGGTGATGGGCAGGATCGTCGCGTTCTCAGTACCGGCAGTCAGGTATTGAGTACGGTTGAAATCGATGACCGCTGGTTGGTTTTCCAGGGTCAGCACTGAGGGGTTGGATACCATGGTTGCCAGGCCGCGGGATTCCAGCGCGCGGATATCGGCATAAAAGCGATCACGGTGTCTGATCGATAATTGCGACGCGGTACCGGGCGCCATATTGACGTCGCCACGAAAACGACTGTTTTGAAAGCCCCACTTGATACCGAACTCATTTAATTGCGTGCGCTCGATGTCGAGAATGATCGCGTCGATTTCCACCAGCTTGCGCGCGACATCGAGTTGGCTGATCAACTCGCGATACATTGCTTGTCGCTCCGGCAAGTCATAAATCAGGATGGCGTTGTTACGCACATCCGCCTCTACGCGGATCCGGCTGGTGCCCACTGGCGCCCGAGGCGTAATCGACATGCCGGAATCCGGGGGCGTAGGCGCGCTGAGCATCTGCCCCAGCAGCGGGTTGCCCAGGCGTGCAAAGTTGGGCGTGATAGGTGCGGGCTGGGACTGGGATGGCGAACGTTGAGCCAGGCCGGAAAGCGTCGTGGCAGAGCGCGGCTCCAATAGCCCGCGCAGTATGCTGGCGACGCCAGGGATAACGATTTTTTCGCTGCGGTACTCTGTTTGGCGGTCCGCGGCATTGGCGAACTTCAGCGGGAATGTCAGCACGCTCTGTTTCTCATCCGGAGAGCGACGCTGGCTGCTGAATTGCTTGATCTGTTCGATGTAGCTTTTAGGACCGGAGACCAACACGATGCCATCTTCCGGCAACTCGCCCCAGCCGAATCGGCTATCGAGCAAGCCGATATCGGTGAGCGCTTGCTTGAGGTCGGAAACAGTCTCCGAGGACACTTCCAGGCGCGCGGATTGCTGTTGGTCCAGTGTGCTGACGAATAAGGTGTTGTTGTAGAGATACCACTGGAAGCGGTGCTCCACGGCCAGTCTGTCCAGCAACGATTGCGGCGTGTTCGCTCGGATCTTGCCGTTGACGTCCCCCTCCAGCAGGCCCTCTATTTGCAGTTGCGTTCCAAACGTCTGAGCGAAGTCTTCGAGTACTTCCCGTAGAGGTTTATGTTCGGCTTCATAGGCGTAGGCGGTGTTTTTCCATTCGGAGGGAATCGCCGCAAGAGAATGGTGCACCGGGGCCAGTGTGCAAGCGAAAAGAAACAGGACCGTGTATTGCCAGTTGGCGCGTTTGGATGAAGTTTCAGGCGGAACAATGTGCAAGCAGCTGTGCTTGTAGATGTTGTCATGCATAGGACTTTCCTGATTAGGGCCGCAACGAGCGTAGCAAGGTCGGTTGAAGCTGACGGACTGGCTTTTTCAGGCGTGCGTAAACGGCGCGCCAGGTATCACGTTGGTGAAGCAGCGATTCGATGCTACCGAGCACGCGAGGCGCTTCAGTTGCATCCTGAGGCCTTTGGATAATCCAAAGTGCGCCACTGCTGGGTGCTCGCGCCAGTGCGCCCTGAAAGTGCGTCAGACTCGCAGCGCCGAGCCGCACCCAGCTTTGCAGTTCGGTATTGCTAGGTGAGGTCGAAGTCAACGTGGCGCACATCAACACCTTATTACCTTGAAGGCGGAAGACAATTTCGTCTTGGTCTTCAAGCAGGATGAGATGCTCGTCGCCGCTCTTGAGCCAGTGAATAATGAGCTCTTTCAAGTCACTGAAAACTTTCGATGGTTGTTTTGATCATTTCATGTGCAAGGCGGCCTTGCTCAAAATAGGCAAAGTTGGCGAAGTCTTGCTTTATCATTAATGAATAGAATGCCTCAATGTCTTCCGATGTTGCAGAGTCCTCACCTGCTTGCGCGACTTTCTGGTTGGCGGTGTTGCTGCTTCTGGCAAGTTGCTCCGGTAAGCCGTTATAAAAGCGCATGATGATTCCTCAATGGTTTTTTGTGTTGTGGTTTGTAACCATCAGTCAGTTCCATGCACGCGAAACTATTTGATGCTAAGTGAACCATTGAGCAGGCGCTTTTAGTTTTATCGACTTTGTTTGATAAACATGTCGAGCATCGAGCGCCAGTTGATAACAAAATCTCCCTCATCCGTTCTTAGTGTCAGGGTTTGAGGGGGAACCGCGATGTCTGGCTGCAGCTTCCAGAGTGTCGCGCCGCGAGCAGCAAGGTTCTGCTTTACCTGCTCAAATTCGCTTGGGCAGCAGAGCAGGGTTGCGTTGACCGGCGGTATTTGGCTGGCCAGCAGCTGCTTTATGAGTGCCCCTAGGCGCCGCGGCTCGATCGCCTCATCAAATATGTGATTAATGGCCTGGTTAATGACCGCTGTTGCGTGGTGTTCAAGGCTTTCCAGCATTGCCTCACGCTCGTGCTCCCAAAGCTTGAGTTGCTTATCGGCGCGCTGCCAGATTTCCACGGCGGCTTTTTTCTGCATCGCCTCACATGCCTCCCCCGCTTTTCTTATCAGTTCGTCAGCCTCCGCTTGCGCATGCGTCAGCAGCTGATTGGCATTTTCGACATCTGCGAGTACTTCTCGAGGGATCAAGGCGTTTGGAGCGCTGGCAGCGCTCTGGTGCAACTCAATTTTGCGCAGTCGCAGCATCACCAATTTCCTGGCGTGTGCGTGTCAGGAAGCGTGTCATGGTCAGTCTTTGATGTGACACGCCAGACCACGGCTTGCCAGAGCGTGATCAATCGGCTGCACGCGTTTTCGAATACTGGAGATCGTTCTTCCACTGCCAGTACCCGCTCAAAGGGAAAGCGCAATCGAAGCCGCAGCCAGACAGTGGGCGACACCCAATTACAGAGTAATTGCAAAGGGTCTTCGGGAAGAAGCATGTCAGGTGAGAGAGCTTTGGAAAGGCTCATGCACCATAGGTCATCGCCTTCGCTCAAAGCGGGTGCGGATTCGGGAATGACAGTAAGGTGAATCAATTGGAGTGCGAGGTTGAGTTGTTCCGTTGAGGCAAGTGCCAGCCGAAGCACGGCAAACTGAGGTCGGGGAGGCAAGCAGGGGGCTGCACCTGCAAGCTCGTTCTTTATCAAGGCCTCACAGCAGTGAATCAACGCCATCTCAGGGTAAAAAAATCTCCAGCTTTCGTGGGACGCTCTCCATGGAAATGCCCACCACTGAGCCCAAGCCAGATGTTCACTCATTGATGGAGAATGGCTAATGATCACGCGCAGGACCTTCGTTTACTTCAGGTACAGGTATTACCTGCTTCAACCGCTGTCGCCGATTAAACAGGAACAGCGAGCCGGCCGCCGTCAAAATCAGGCCGCCAGGTACAATGACGAAGATGATCCACCAAAAATTGCGGTCATCTGCCGGAATCAGAAAAGGCCCGAAGTAGACCAATCGCCTTTGTTCTTGGTAAACGGCAGCAGGCACAAATATGACGGTGAGTTTTTGTTGGTTATCCACTGCCGTCGTCATCCCCGGAATACTGCTCGCGACCATTCGGCGCACACGCGCTCGGATATTATCGGGATCAAGGCGCGGGTCGTGTTTGATAAAAACGGAGGCGGATGCAGGCTGCACTGGCTCCCCTGGTGCAACGCGCTCGGGAAGCACGACGTGCACGCGGGCAACGGTGACACCATCGATGTTTGACAGGGTGGCTTCAAGCTCCTGAGATAAGGCGTAGATGTAGCGGGCGCGCTCTTCCAGTGGTGTAGAGATAACACCCTCTTTTCGAAACGTATCGCCTAGTGTGGCGCGAGCGAGTCTGGGCAGGCCTACAGCCTCCAAAGTGCGAACAGCTCGGCCTATGTCGCTGGTGTCGACACTTACCGTTACACCATCCTTGGCAGGAGTTTTTTGCGCTCGAATATGTTTGTCTGCCAGTTCAGCAATGACTTCATTGGCCTCTTGCTCGGAGAGTTGTCGATGCAGTTCGACACGGTCCCCGCAGCCACTCAATAGAAAGACGACGGTGAGCGCCAATAGACGGGATTGCGTAAAGCGTCTGGTTGCTACTGCAGATTGCATATTTTATCGATGCACTGAGTTGTTTTGCCGAGGGTTTTTACGAGGAAATGCGACATGAGCATTCCATTGGAAAGGTCATTTGGATATCTACGTAGTGCCTCTCGGTCGGTGCTTTTGCTGATTCTACTGAGGTCTCTCGTTATCTTGTTTTTTGTCGTGTCTAGCGCCGCTGCAGCGTTCGTTAGCACATTCATCGTTTCAAGTCGTGCTGTGGGCCTAGCCGAAATTGGACGTTCAAGTAGTGAGGCAAAAAAGTCAGCATCATTACTTGACGTTGAACGATCGGACGTCTGAACGGTGCTGTTAATAAGGCTCGCAGGTGCGATTGAGTTATCGTTTTCTACAAGCATTGGTGATCTCGATAGGTGAGGAATGGGGCTTTACGTTGGCTTGAAAATATTCGCTCAATATCAGAAACACCCCCTCGGCTGATGAGCCGAGGAGGTGCTTGCATTATCGCCTTTTCTCAGCAGCTGATTTAACGTTGCTATCTTGCGTGGCGTCGTTGCTCATCCTCAAGCCGTCTGCCTGTATCTGCTTCGCCCGCAGGGCTTCGGTATCGAGTGCAGGATTGTTGACGGTGTCGCCGGTGCCGTAGCTATAAGGGTTAGGGGAAGGGTAACCATTGATCTGAGACATTGATCTTCTCCACTTCATTAGTTCGAGGTGTGTTGCGTTACTAAGAACCCATGTATTTTCTTCGGTGTACAACATGGGGGGGCTTGCGCTAAGTGTGTGGCACTTGACAGTTAAGTGGTTCCAATTAATTACGAAAAAATCGACGGTCCCCAATACTGCTTGGCGCGCAACGGTTTCAAGTATCCGCTCAGCTAATCCCCAGTTGTTTCATCCGGTAATAAAATGTGCGTTTAGCAACCCTCAAATCAGCTGCTGCCAGATCCACATTGCCGCTGTGTCGGTGCAATGATTCTTCAATCAGTGATTTCTCAATACGTTGTAAGCGTTCCTTGAGGCTTGCTCCAGATACCACACGGTCTCTGCCGCTAACCGATAGTGGAGGAAGTCCCAATACAAATCGTTTAGCCGTAGAACTCAGCTCGCGAACGTTGCCAGGCCAGGGGTGGCATAACAATTGTTGAAACAACGAGCTTGGCGGCTGGGGAGGGGGGCATTTAAAGGACTCTGCTTCGTGTCTGATCATGGTCAGAAAAAGCGGAATTATTCGGTCTCTGCACTCTCGCAAAGACGGAAGCTGAATGTTAACGACACTCAAACGAAAATACAGGTCGCGCCGGAAGGTTCCTCGCTCCACCATTTCATACAACGATTGTTGGGCCGATGCGACGACTCGCATGTCTACTGGGATAAATCGGGTTGAACCCAGGCGCTCGACGCCACGCGACTCCAATGCCCGAAGTAGCTTGGCTTGTAGAGAAAGCGGCATGCTGTCGATTTCATCCAGGTACAGGGTGCCCAAGTGAGCGGCCTCGATAAAGCCCGCCCTGGACTGCACGGCGCCGGTGTATGCCCCGCTGTTGACGCCGAATAACTCGCTTTCCGCGAGCGTCTCTGGAATGGCCGCACAGTTCACTGCGACGAAGTTACCTCGTCGTCCTGATAAACGATGAATTCGCCGCGCCAGGGTGTCCTTGCCGGTGCCGGTCTCTCCCAGCAATAGAATGTCAATATTGAGCGGGGCCGTGCTGCTCAAGATACTTTCAATATCAGGGCCTTCAGGCAGCGAAATATCCGCGACATTAGCCATATGGTCAGAGGCCGACATTGAGTGATTACTCCATAATCGCTACTGCGTCACTATTGATGTGTAGGCCCTGTCTAGTAAATCGAAGATTACAAGTTTTGTCACTTGCCCTGAGTGAGGCTAAGTGTCTGTTCAATGTAGGAGAAATTTGTTTTTTAGTGATATATGGTTATTGTGATGAGTAATGAATAGAGTACATAGGATGATTCTGAAGTTGATCTGGCTTTTAGGTGAGGGCGTTCTTGATTTGGTGATCAGTCACCCACAAAAAAGCCGATGCATTGCATCGGCTTTTTATGGGTGGCGTATGCCGAAATTAATATTTATACGTTGAACCGGAAGTGCATCACATCGCCATCTTTCACGATGTATTCCTTACCTTCCAAACGCCACTTACCCGCTTCCTTGGCCCCCGCTTCACCCTTGTACTGAATGAAATCGTTGTAAGCGATCACTTCTGCGCGGATAAAGCCTTTTTCGAAGTCGGTGTGAATCACGCCGGCCGCCTGTGGCGCCGTGGCGCCGACCTTGACGGTCCAGGCACGTACTTCTTCGACACCGGCGGTGAAGTAGGTCTGCAGATTAAGCATCTCATAGCCAGCGCGGATCACGCGGTTCAGGCCAGGTTCTTCCAGGCCCAGGGCCTCAAGGAACATGTCCTTCTCTTCGCCGTCATCGAGTTCGGCGATTTCCGCTTCGATTTTGTTGCACACCGGTACCACGATGGCGCCTTCTTCGTCGGCGATGGCCTTGACCACGTCGAGCAGCGGGTTGTTCTCGAAGCCGTCTTCAGCGACGTTGGCGATGTACATCACGGGCTTGGTGGTCAGCAGGTGGAAACCCTTGATCACGGCCTTCTCGTCAGTGCCCATGTTCTTCATCAGGCTGCGAGCCGGCTTGCCTTCGGTGAAGTGAGCGATCAGTTGTTCCAACAGGCCTTTCTGGACCACCGCGTCTTTATCACCGCCCTTGGCGTTGCGCGCGACTTTCTGCAGTTGCTTTTCGCAGCTGTCGAGGTCAGCGAAGATCAGTTCCAGGTCGATGATTTCGATGTCGCGTTTAGGGTCGACGCTGTTGGAGACGTGAATCACGTTCTCGTCTTCGAAGCAGCGGACCACATGAGCGATGGCATCGGTTTCGCGGATGTTGGCCAGGAACTTGTTGCCCAGGCCTTCACCTTTCGACGCACCGGCGACCAAGCCCGCAATGTCGACGAATTCCATGGTGGTCGGCAGGATGCGCTTGGGGTTGACGATAGCTGCCAGCGCGTCCAGGCGTGGGTCCGGCATTGGCACGATACCGCTGTTGGGTTCGATGGTGCAGAAGGGAAAGTTCTCCGCCGCGATACCGGACTTGGTCAGGGCATTGAAAAGGGTGGATTTGCCGACGTTGGGCAGGCCGACGATGCCGCAATTGAATCCCATGGTGTTTCCCCTCGGTAAAAGTCAGGCCTTCTGGCTGTGCAGGTTTTTCATCGCACGGTTCCATTCACCGGCGAAGATATCCGGCAGCACGCCGAGGGCAAAATCGATGCTGGCATCGAGCTTTTCCTGTTCGGCGCGTGGCGCACGACCCAGGACGAAATTTGAAACCATACTGGCAACGCCTGGGTGGCCAATGCCGAGCCGCAGACGGTAGAAATTATTCTGATTACCCAGCTGCGCGATGATGTCGCGCAGGCCGTTGTGCCCGCCATGCCCGCCGCCCAGCTTGAGTTTGGCAACGCCGGGTGGCAAGTCCAGTTCGTCATGGGCCACCAGGATTTCTTCGGGCTTGATCCGGAAGAAGCCCGCAAGCGCCGCGACAGCCTGGCCGCTGCGGTTCATGTAGGTGGTGGGAATCAGCAGACGAACATCCTGACCCTGGTGCGAGAAACGCCCGGTCAGGCCAAAATATTTGCGATCGGCCACAAGATTGATGCCTTGGGCGTGGGCGATGCGCTCAACAAAAAGGGCCCCCGCGTTATGCCGGGTCTGTTCGTATTCGGCGCCTGGATTTCCCAGGCCAACGATCAGTTTAATGGCAGTCACGACAGGGGCCCTTCCTTTGGAGTTGTGGATAAGATCGCCAGACGGAGTGCGGCGAAAGTGGACAACACTACATCATTTACTCAAGAGTAAACGCCGCGTTATCGCCCGCTTTCTCGCTACGTTTCGGTCCGCGATGTTTCCTCAAGCTCCGACGTTACAGAGAGTATTACTCTGCAGCGGTTTCGCCTGCTTCATCTTCAGCTACAACACGTGGCGCGTGGACGTTGGCAACAGCCTTGTCATCGTTGTGAGCCAGTGCAACGAACTCAACGCCTTTAGGCGCTTTGAGGTCGGACAAGTGAATGATGGTGCCGATTTCAGCTGCCGACAGGTCGACTTCGATGAACTCAGGCAGATCTTTCGGCAGGCAGGTCACTTCGATCTCGGTGGCAGTGTGGGAAACAACGCCGCCTTTCTTGACCGGAGCTTCTTCACCAACAAAGTGCACAGGCACGATAGCGGTCAGTTTCTGGCCAGCTACAACGCGAACGAAGTCAGCGTGCATGATGAACTGCTTGGAAGGGTGACGCTGCATTGCTTTGACGATCACGTTCTGCTTGGCGCCATCGACGTTCAGCTCGATAACGTGGCTGTAGGCCGCTTCGTTTTCGAACAGCTTGGCGATTTCCTTGGCCAGAATGGTCACGGATTCAGCAGGCTTGTTACCACCGTAAACAACGGCTGGGATGTTGGCGGCGTGACGCAGGCGGCGGCTCGCACCTTTCCCCAGGTCAGTACGCGCTTGGGCGTTCAGAGTAAAATCGTTCATGTTGTATCTCCAATATAGCCATCATCGAGGGGCGTTTGCGACCAGCGCCGAACTCGACATGGGCAAAAAAGCCCCGCCCCAGCGGAATGCTGGGGCGGGGCGCTTTTCGTCAGTAAGATGCTCCGAAGGTTTGACCCTTAGCGGAACATCGCGCTGATCGATTCTTCGTTGCTGATGCGGCGAACCGCTTCGGCAACTACCGGTGCGATATCCAGTTGACGGATACGCGAACAGGCTTGAGCTGCAGCGGACAACGGGATGGTGTTAGTCACCACCAGTTCGTCCAGCATGGAGTTCTCGATGTTCTCGATCGCTCGGCCCGACAGCACAGGGTGTGTGCAGTAGGCGAAGACTTTTGCGGCACCGTGCTCTTTCAAGGCTTTCGCCGCGTGGCACAGAGTGCCGGCGGTGTCGACCATGTCATCAACCAGAATACAGGTACGCCCTTCGACATCACCGATGATATGCATCACTTCAGAGTGATTGGCTTTCTCGCGGCGTTTGTCGATGATACCGAGGTCCACGCCCAGGGATTTGGCAACAGCCCGTGCACGCACGACGCCGCCAATGTCCGGGGACACGATCATCAGGTTTTCAAAGCGCTGGTCTTCGATGTCATCCACCAGAACGGGGGAGCCGTAGATGTTATCTACCGGAATATCGAAGAACCCCTGGATTTGGTCAGCGTGCAGGTCAACCGTGAGAACACGATCGATACCTACCACGGTCAGCATGTCAGCAACGACTTTCGCGCTGATAGCCACACGTGCGGAGCGCGGACGGCGATCCTGACGGGCATAACCAAAGTAAGGGATTACAGCTGTGATTCGAGTCGCTGAGGAGCGGCGGAAGGCATCAGCCATCACGACGAGTTCCATCAGGTTATCGTTGGTCGGAGCGCAGGTCGGCTGAATAATGAAGACGTCTTTACCGCGAACGTTTTCATTGATCTCGGCTGTAATTTCGCCGTCGGAGAACTTACCGACAGAGATGTCACCGAGAGGGATATGCAGCTGACGTACGACACGTCGAGCCAGATCGGGGTTGGCATTCCCCGTAAAGACCATCATCTTGGACACGCGCAGTACCTAGAGGCTGAGGGTAACCTGGATGAGTATTAGAAAATGGCAGGGGCGGCTGGATTCGAACCAACGCATGGCAGGATCAAAACCTGCTGCCTTACCGCTTGGCGACGCCCCTGTATCTGTTGCAACGAGTGCCTAACACTCGATTCCTTTTAGAGCAGACTTTGCAGCTTGCGATGCAACATCGAAACGTTGCTTCCCTTTGCTACAAACCCTGTAAGGGTCTCTGTAAGAAGGGCCGAGACTTTATCAGCTTCAGCTTTGCTTGGGAAGCCCCCAAACACACAACTTCCAGTTCCGGTTAATTTTGCTTCGGTAAATTTACCTAACAAATTCAAAGCGTTACGTACCTCTGGATAACGCCTTGCTACAACCGGTAAGCAGTCATTTCGACTGTTTCCCTTGGGAACGGGGCGCACTTTAATGGGAGAAGAGTTACGTGTCAACAACGGATCTGAAAAAATTTCTGCTGTACTTACAGATACTTGCGGCACAAGCACGAGATACCACGGCTCCTCGGGCTCTACGGGGGTGAGTTTCTCACCCACACCCTCAGCAAATGCGGCGTGCCCGCGCACGAAAACCGGGACGTCGGCACCGAGTGTGAGGCCCAGTTCGGCGAGGCGATCATGGTTCCAGCCGAGCTGCCACACGTGGTTGAGACCGAGCAATGTGGTCGCGGCATTCGAGCTGCCGCCACCGATACCGCCGCCCATGGGCAGGATTTTATCGATCCAGATATCGATGCCGAGCGGGCAACCGGATTGCTGCTGAAGTTTTTTTGCGGCCTTCACGATCAGATTGCTGTCGTGGGGCACGCCATCGAATTCGGTATGCAGCTTGATCACGCCATCGTCACGCACGGCGAAGGTCAGTTCATCGCCGTAGTCGAGAAATTGAAACAGCGTCTGCAACTCGTGGTAGCCGTCTTCACGGCGCCCCAGGATGTGCAGCATCAGGTTTAGTTTGGCGGGGGAGGGTAGCGTGAGTTTTGCGACGGTCACGTTATTGCCCCAATTTACGCGGTTGCCAGTCCTTGATCACCAGCGTGACGTCAAGGTCGGTGCCGTGCAGTTTGATGCGCTCGGGCAGCCAGTAACCGTTCTGTTGTACGTAGCTCAAGTACTCGACCTGCCAGCCATCCTGCTCAAGGGACGCCAGGCGACTGTCGCCATTGAGGCTCAAGCGGCTCTTGCTATCAGGCGCCGGCAGGCCGCGCACCCACCAGACCAGGTGCGACACGGGCAGTTTCCAGCCGATCTGTTGCTCCAGCAGTTCTTCCGGGGATGTCGCTTCGTAGCGCCCCTGGTTGGCCACTTCCAGGCTGACTTGTCCCGGCCGGCCGGTCAGGCGAGCCGCACCGCGACCCAGCGGGCCAGACAGACGGATATCGTAATAGTCCTGGCGTTGCAGCCAGAACAGGGTGCCGCTGCCGGAGTCCTTGGGTGCACGCACCCCGACCTTGCCCTCGATCTGCCAGCCGTCGATGCTGCTGAGCTGATCCTTGTGTTGTTGCCATTGTGCCGGGTTGCCCTGGCCTTCAACGGATTCGCGGGAGCCAAAACCCGCGCAACCGGCGAGCAGGGCGATGAAGCTGAAAACGATAACGTGGCGCAGGAACATAAGCTTATAGGGTCTCGGATCCGGTCAGGCGCTTGATGGTGCCGCGCAGGATAGGGCTTTCGGGTTGTTCCTTGAGGAACTTCTCCCAGATTTGTCGCGCTTCGCGTTGCTTGCCATTGGCCCACAGCACTTCGCCCAGGTGCGCAGCGACTTCCTGGTCTGGAAAGCGCTCCAGCGCCTGACGCAGCAAACGCTCGGCCTCGTCGAGGTTGCCCAGGCGGTAATTGACCCAGCCCAGGCTGTCGAGCACGGCCGGATCTTCTGGGTTGAGCTTGTGGGCTTGTTCGATCAACACCTTGGCTTCAGCGTAGCGCGTCGTGCGGTCGGACAAGGTGTAACCCAAGGCGTTGAGGGCCATGGCATTGTCCGGGTCGCGCTTGATGATCAGGCGCAGGTCTTTTTCCATCTGTGCCAGGTCATTGCGTTTCTCTGCCTGCATGGCACGGGTGTAGAGCAGGTTCAGGTCGTCGGGGTATTGCAGCAAGGCTTGTTGCAACAACTTCCAGGCGCGTTCGCCCTGGTTATTGGCCGATAAGGTTTCCGCCTGGATCAGATACAGCTGGATCGCGTAGTCGGGTTCGGCATCACGGGCCGCGGCCAGGCGTTTCTCCGCCTCGTCCGTACGACCGTTGCTCATCAGAATATCGGCTTGGCGCAACTGGGCCGGCAGGTAATCATTGCCCGGGCCTACCTGGGCGTACTCAAGCAATGCGGCCTGCGGGTCGTTGCGCTCTTCAGCGATGCGGCCCAGGTTCAGGTGCGCCGAGTCCACATGGCTTTCGCGCGCAACCAACTCTTGCAGGTAACCCTTGGCCTCGTCCCACGCCTTGGCTTCCAGGCATACCAGTGCGAGGGAATAGCGCAGTTCGTCGTCATCCGGGTACTGCTGGACCAGATTGGCGAACTGCACTTTGGCGTCTTCCATGCGGTCTTGCTCAACCAGCATCCGTGCGTAAGTCAGGCGCAGACGCTTGTCGTCCGGATATTTCTTGATGCTTTTTTCCAGCAGCGGAATCGCTTCCTTGCCGCGGTTGAGGTTTTGCAGCAGGCGTGCGCGCAGCAGGATCGGTGCGATCTCACCTTCATCCGGCGGGTTCTGCTCCAGCAGCTTGAGCGCGGCGTCGGCTTCATCGTCCTGTTGCAGCAGCAAGGCCTTGCCGAAAATCAGTTGGCTGTTCTTGGGATGCTTTTGCAGCAGGCGGTCGAAACTCTTCATCAGGCCGTTGCGCGTGTCCTGATCGGTATCGGCGGCTGACAGCGCAAGGAAGTCGAAATGCGTGTCGCCCTTGCCCTGCAGGACTTTTTCCATATAGACCATGGAGTCGTCATAGCGCCCGGCGCGTGCCAACTGCACGGCGGCCGCACGTTGGGCTTCGAGATCTTCCGGGGCGTTTTTCGCCCAGATCAGCGAAGCGTCCAGCGCGGCCTGGTCTGCGCCCAAGTACTCGGCGATGCGAAACGCTCGCTCCGAGATACCGGGATCCTGGGTATTGATCGCCTGGGTGACGTAGTTATCCAGCGCGATATCGAAGCGGTTACGCTGGCCGGCGAGTTCCGCGGTCAGCAGGCTATAGACCGTTTCTTCGCTGAACGAGGAATAGACCTTGGGCTTTTCAGGGGCGGGCGTGTTGTCTTCCACCGGCGGTGTACTGTCCGGCGACACGGGGGCCATGGCCTGGCAGCCGCTGAGGAAGACAAAAGCAAGGAGCAACGCGGAAGATCTATTCATATAGGAAGAGGACGACTAACCTGCGGTCGGATCATCATGACACAAGCCTTCGGCCAAACATAACCGGGGCACTCGGAATACGACTATTGCTGCCTTTTGCCTTTGTAGGAGCGAGCTTGCTCGCGAAGAGGGTCAACGATAACGCGGGAAGCCTGGCACTCAGCGGTGTTCCTCGGTTTTTCGCGAGCAAGCTCGCTCCTACAGGGGGCCTTTATAGGCACAACGTATAGGGACAATAGACGACGGTGGTTGTTCTGGATCTTTCGAAGTAGGACAATTGTCGGCTTCCCGACATCATCAGCGATAGTGAATGGCCTTTCTCGCACTCGGTATTAACCACAAGACTGCCTCGGTAGACGTGCGCGAGCGCGTAGCGTTTACGCCAGAGCAGTTGGTTGAGGCCTTGCAGCAGCTCTGCCGGCTTACCGACAGCCGCGAAGCTGCAATCCTTTCGACCTGCAATCGCAGCGAGCTTTATATAGAGCAGGAACACCTGTCCGCGGACGACGTGCTGCGCTGGCTGGCCGATTACCACCATTTGAGCCTCGATGAGCTGCGCGCCAGTGCTTATGTGCATGAAGAGGATGCGGCCGTTCGTCACATGATGCGTGTGGCCTCCGGTCTCGACTCGCTGGTCCTGGGCGAGCCGCAGATCCTTGGCCAGATGAAATCAGCCTATGCCGTGGCTCGCGAGGCCGGCACGGTCGGCCCGCTGCTGGGCCGCCTGTTCCAGGCCACGTTCAATTCCGCCAAGCAGGTGCGCACCGACACCGCCATTGGCGAAAACCCGGTTTCCGTGGCGTTTGCCGCCGTCAGCCTGGCCAAACAGATCTTCAGCGACTTGCAGCGCAGCCAGGCGTTGCTGATCGGTGCCGGTGAAACCATTACCCTGGTTGCGCGGCACCTGCACGACCTGGGCGTGAAGCGTATCGTGGTGGCCAACCGCACGCTTGAGCGCGCGAGCACCCTGGCCGAGCAGTTCGGCGCGCATGCCGTGCTGCTGTCGGACATCCCGGCCGAGCTGGTGCGCAGCGACATTGTCATCAGCTCCACTGCCAGCCAGTTGCCGATCCTGGGCAAAGGCGCGGTCGAGAGTGCGCTGAAGCTGCGCAAGCACAAGCCGATCTTCATGGTGGACATTGCCGTTCCCCGAGATATCGAGCCTGAAGTCGGCGAGTTGGACGACGTTTACCTCTACAGCGTCGACGATTTGCACGAAGTGGTCGCCGAAAACCTCAAGAGTCGCCAGGGCGCTGCCCAGGCCGCAGAGGAGATGGTCAGCACCGGCGCTGAAGACTTCATGGTGCGCCTGCGCGAACTGGCGGCGGTGGATGTGCTCAAGGCGTATCGTCAGCAGGGCGAACGCCTGCGCGATGAGGAGCTGATCAAGGCCCAGCGCTTGTTGGCCAATGGCAGCAGCGCCGAAGACGTGCTGATGCAACTGGCCCGTGGCCTGACCAACAAACTGCTCCATGCTCCCAGCGTACAACTGAAAAAATTGACTGCCGAAGGCCGCCTCGATGCGCTGGCCATGGCTCAGGAACTCTTTGCCCTCGGTGAGGGCGCGTCAGATAGCTCTTCGGATAAAAAACCGCAATGAAAGCGTCACTGCTCAATAAACTGGATGTGCTCCAGGACCGTTTCGAAGAACTGACCGCCTTGCTCGGCGATGGTGAGATCATCTCCGATCAGACCAAGTTCCGTGCTTATTCCAAGGAATACGCCGAAGTCGAGCCCATCGTGGCCACCTACAAGAATCTGCTCAAAGTGCAGGCCGACCTCGAAGGCGCCCAGGCGCTGCTCAAGGACAGCGACCCCGACATGCGCGAAATGGCCGTGGAAGAAGTGCGCGAGGCCAAGGAAAAACTCGTCGAGCTCGAAGGCGACCTGCAACGCATGTTGCTGCCCAAAGACCCTAACGACGGGCGCAACGTGTTCCTCGAAATTCGCGCCGGCACCGGTGGCGACGAGGCGGCAATCTTTTCCGGCGACTTGTTCCGCATGTACTCGCGCTATGCCGAGCGTCGCGGCTGGCGGGTGGAAATCCTGTCCGAGAACGAAGGCGAGCACGGCGGCTATAAAGAAGTCATCGCCCGGGTTGAGGGCGATAACGTCTACGGCAAGCTGAAGTTCGAATCCGGCGTGCACCGTGTGCAGCGTGTTCCGGCGACCGAGTCCCAAGGCCGTATCCATACGTCGGCGTGCACCGTGGCCGTGTTGCCCGAGCCGGACGAGCAGGAAGCGATCGAGATCAACCCGGCGGACTTGCGGGTCGACACCTACCGCTCGTCGGGCGCGGGCGGCCAGCACGTCAACAAGACTGACTCGGCAATCCGTATCACCCACTTGCCGTCGGGCATCGTGGTGGAGTGCCAGGAGGAACGTTCCCAACACAAGAACCGTGCACGGGCGATGTCCTGGCTGTCGGCCAAGCTCAATGACCAGCAGACCAGCGCCGCCGCCAACGCGATTGCCAGTGAACGCAAGCTGCTGGTGGGTTCGGGCGACCGCTCCGAGCGCATCCGTACCTACAACTTTGCCCAGGGCCGGGTCACCGACCATCGGGTCAACCTCACCCTGTATTCCCTGGATGAAATCCTCGCCGGTGGCGTTGATGCGGTGATCGAGCCGCTGCTCGCCGAGTACCAGGCCGATCAATTGGCGGCAATAGGTGAATAAATGACCATCATCGCCAGCCTGCTGCGTGCCGCCGACTTGCCCGACTCGCCCACCGCGCGCCTGGATGCCGAATTGCTGCTGGCCGCTGCCTTGGGAAAATCCCGCAGCTACTTGCACACCTGGCCGGAAAAGATCGTCAGCAGTGAACACGCACTGACGTTTGCCGGCTTCCTGCAACGCCGTCGCGGCGGTGAGCCGGTGGCGTATATCCTCGGCCAGCAAGGCTTCTGGAAGCTGGACCTGGAGGTCGCTCCCCACACGCTGATCCCGCGTCCGGATACCGAGTTGCTGGTGGAAGCTGCCCTGGAATTGTTGCCGGCCATGCCCGCTCAGGTCCTGGACCTAGGCACCGGCAGCGGCGCCATCGCCTTGGCTCTGGCCAGTGAACGCCCGATGTGGCAAGTCACGGCCGTCGATCGCGTGATGGAAGCCGTGGCCCTGGCCGAGCGCAACCGCCAGCGGCTCCACCTCAATAACGCGGTGGTACTCAATAGCCATTGGTTCAGCGCGCTGCAAGGCCAGACCTATGACCTGATCATCAGCAACCCGCCGTACATCGCCGCCAACGATCCGCACCTGGTTGCGGGCGACGTGCGCTTCGAGCCGTCCAGCGCCTTGGTGGCCGGCGATGATGGCCTGGACGACCTGCGCCTGATCATCAAACAGGCCCCGGCCCATTTGAAGGCCGGTGGCCGCTTGTTGCTCGAGCATGGTTACGACCAGGCCCCAGCCGTGCGCGACCTGCTGCTCACTGAAGGCTTTGACGAGGTACACAGCCGCATCGACCTCGGCGGCCATGAACGCATCACCCTGGGACGCCGCCCGTGCTGACCGACCACGAACTGTTGCGCTACAGCCGACAGATTCTGCTGCAGCACGTCGACATCGAAGGCCAGTTGCGCTTGAAAAACAGCCGCGCCTTGATCGTCGGCCTGGGGGGGCTGGGTGCGCCAGTTGCGCTGTACCTGGCCGCTGCTGGGGTCGGCGAGTTGCATCTGGCGGATTTCGACACGGTCGACTTGACCAACCTGCAACGCCAGATCATTCACGACACCGACAGCGTCGGGCAGACCAAGGTCGATTCGGCCATGCGTCGACTGGTCGCCATCAATCCCGAGATCGCGCTGCTCGCCCATCGCACCGCGCTGGATGCCGATTCGCTGGCAGCGGCCGTCGCCGCCGTCGACGTGGTGCTCGATTGCAGCGACAACTTCTCAACCCGCGAAGCGGTCAATGCCGCTTGTGTCGCCGGCGGCAAACCGTTGATCAGTGGCGCGGCGATTCGCCTGGAGGGGCAGCTGTCGGTGTTCGATCCGCGTCGCCCCGACAGCCGCGTGCTACCACTGCTTGTACGGGCATGGCAGCGACACCGAACTGACCTGCAGCGAAGCTGGCGTCGTCGGGCCCTTGGTGGGCCTGGTCGGTAGCCTGCAGGCGTTGGAAGCCTTGAAGCTGCTGGCTGGCTTCGGTGAGCCGTTGGTGGGGCGCTTGTTGCTGATTGACGCATTGACCTCGCGGTTCCGTGAGTTGCGCGTCAAACGCGACCCGGGATGCAGCATATGCGGGACGCGACATGGTTGAGGACGCGCCCATCGGTGTGTTCGATTCCGGCGTCGGCGGCTTGTCGGTACTGGACGAAATCCAGCAACTGTTACCCCATGAGTCACTGCTGTACGTGGCCGACTGCGGGCATATTCCCTATGGCGAGAAAACCCCGGCCTTCATCCGCGAGCGCTCCCGCCTGGTCGCCGAGTTTTTTCGCGAACAGGGGGCCAAGGCGTTTGTGATTGCCTGTAACACCGCGACGGTCGCCGCCGTGGCCGATGTGCGCCAGGACTACCCCGACTGGCCCTTGGTCGGCATGGAGCCCGCGGTAAAGCCGGCGGCGGCTGCGACTCGCAGCGGCGTGGTCGGCGTGCTGGCCACCACCGGCACCCTGCAAAGTGCCAAGTTCGCCGCCTTGCTCGACCGCTTTGCCACCGACGTGCGGGTGATCACCCAACCGTGTCCTGGCCTGGTAGAGCTTATCGAAACCGGCGACCTGAACAGCCCGGCCCTGCGCCAGCTATTGCAGGGCTACATCGAACCGCTGCTCAGTGCCGGCTGCGACACCATCATCCTCGGCTGCACCCACTACCCCTTCCTCAAGCCACTTCTGGCGCAGATGCTACCGCCGAGCATCATCCTGATCGACACCGGCGCCGCCGTCGCACGCCAGCTCAAGCGTTTGCTGGGCGAACGGAGCTTGCTGTCCAGCGGCACGCCCGTGCCTGCGCAGTTCTGGACCAGCGGCGACGTGTATCACCTCAGAAATATCCTACCGACACTTTGGAAACATCCTGGAGTTGTGCGAAGCTTCGGCTCGTGAAAATTTCGTGAAATCTCGCTGAACTTCTGACTCTACGCAAGCTTCTATAGCGAGATGGCCTGTAAATAACCAACAACTTCGTTCGCAAAGGTAGGTTCTATGAAGCGCTTGTTCTGTGTGGCTGCGATTGCGGCTGTGATGTTGGGACACTCTATGACAACCCAGGCCGCCGGCCTGGAGTTCGGCCTTGGCAGCACCAGCGATTCAACGCTGACCTACCGTCTGGGCCTGACCTCGGATTGGGATAAGAGCTGGATGCAGAGCAATGTCGGTCGCCTGACGGGCTACTGGAGCGGCGCTTACACGTATTGGGAAGGGGATGACCGCGCAGGCGCCAGCAGCCTGTCGTTTTCGCCGGTGTTTGTGTATGAGTTTGCCGGGGAGTCGGTCAAGCCTTACATCGAGGCCGGGATCGGTGTGGCGTTGTTCTCCCGCACCCGGCTGGAAGACAACAACATTGGCCAGTCCTTCCAGTTCGAAGACCGTCTGGGTTTCGGCCTGCGGTTTGCCGGTGGGCATGAAGTGGGTATTCGTGCCACCCACTATTCCAACGCCGGGATCAGCAGCAATAACGATGGGGTAGAGAGCTACGCGCTGCACTACACCATGCCGCTGTAGGGCACAGCAAATCCATGTGGGAGGGGGCAAGCCCCTCCCACATTGGGATCTCTACTCATTTGAATATCAGCGATAGACCGTGGCAATGCCTGCGCGCTCTTCCAGGCACTCCGACGCTCCCATCTCGAACTCCCGACATATCAACGGCCGAAGCTCATAGATCGTGCACATCATCGTGTCCCGGTCCAGCGCCGCGCACCAGCCATCGTCCAGGCGCAGCATCACTTCACCACCCCAGTCATCGGTATCGATATAGCGCTGCGGCACGCCGGTGTCGGTGATCAGCATCACTTCCAACTGGCAGCAGCAGGCCGCGCACGTCGAGCAGGTGACGGCGGGTTCGGTGATCTGAGTGTGAGGGATGTTGGTCATAGGGCGGCAGCTTCAAGCTTTAAGCGGCAAGCTGCAAGCAGAAGCCGACCGGCTTCATCTTTTACGTGCCGTGCGAAATTCGCCGCGTGTAGCTGCCCCCGCCAGCAGCGTGAACACCACTGCCCAAAGTAGCGCCAGCCCGGCCATCGTGGGCACCAGGCCATAACCAAACTGCACGCCAGCCAATTGGCTGCCCGCGTAATACGACAACGGCCCACCGACGGCCCCCAACAGGGCGGCGCGCCACCAGGGGCGGGCGCTCCAGGCCAGGCAGTGACGCAACGTGGTCGCCAGCAATGCCCACAGCAGCATCAACCAGAATGGAATCAGCGGCCCCGGCTCGCTGAAGTGGAAAACCCCCAGCGTGCGCAGCAGTGTGTCCTGCACCGTGCCGGCGAGTGTCACGCTGACGATCAGGGCACCGTCATCGGCCAGCGAACTTATCCACAGCAGGTTAATGACCAGCACCGCCAGTCCCACCAGCAACCACGGGCCATCGCCGCCGAGCACGCAGGCGAACCAGCCGCATTGAAACAGCGCGGCATTCGCCAGGGTTTTAAGCACTGAAACGCCCTAGCAACGGCGGGTTGATTGCCGCCGGCTTGGCCAGCAGTAACTGCGCGGTGCCAATCGTGCGCTCCATGAAGCCGCCCTCGCAGTAGCACAGGTAGAACTCCCACAAGCGCAGGAAGTACTCGTCGTAGCCAAGCTCGGCAAGACGGCCATGGGCGCGGCGAAAGTTCTCATGCCACAGGCGCAGGGTTCGCGCGTAGTGCAGGCCGAAATCCTCCATGTGCAGCAGGTTCATGTCGGTGTCGCGGCAGACGATCTGCAGCATGTTTTGCACGCTGGGCAGGGCGCCGCCAGGGAAGATGTAGCGTTGGATGAAGTCGACGCTGTTCTTGGCCTGCTCAAAGCGCTGATCGCGGATAGTGATGGCTTGCAGCAGCATCAGGCCGTCGGGCTTGAGCAGGTGCGCGCACTGCTTGAAATACGTAGGCAGGAAGCGATGGCCGACCGCTTCGATCATTTCGATGGACACCAGCTTGTCGTACTCACCGGTAAGGTCGCGGTAGTCCTGCAGCAGCAATGTGACCTGATCCTGCAGGCCCAACGCCTCGATGCGCTTGGCGGTGTAGGCAAACTGCTCTTTGGACAAGGTGGTCGTAGTCACCTTGCAGCCGTAATGCTGCGCCGCGTACAGCGCCATGCTGCCCCATCCGGTACCGATTTCCAGCAGGTGATCGCTGGGTTTGAGCGACAATTTCTGGCAGATGCGTTCCAGCTTGTTCAGTTGCGCCTGTTCCAGGGTGTCGTCGGCGGTCAGAAATTGCGCCGCCGAATACATCATGGTCGGGTCAAGAAACTGCTCGAACAGGTCGTTGCCCAGGTCGTAATGGGCGGCGATGTTTTTCTGCGAGCCCTTGCGCGTATTGCGGTTGAGCCAGTGCAGGCCCTGGGTGAGCGGTCGCGCCAGACGTGCCAGGCCGCCCTCCATCGCATCGAGTACGTCCAGGTTGCTGACCATCACACGCACCACAGCGGTCAGGTCCGGGCTGCTCCAGTAGCCGTGGATAAACGCTTCGCCGGCACCGATCGAACCGTTGGCGGCCACCAGGCCCCACACCGCCGAGTCGAGGATCTGGATTTCCCCGAGCAGATGCGCTTCCCGTGCGCCAAACACTTGTCGCTCGCCGTCCTCGACGATCACCAATTGGCCATGGCGCAATTGGCTGAGTTGGCGCAACACGCCCTTGCGCAGCAGCGCGGCGGTCATGCCGTTGACGTTCAGGCGATTAGCCTTGACCGATAAGCTAGGGGATTTCATGGCGGCGATCCTTGGTATACCCGACTGCGGTGCTGGAGGCGCCATCGGCGGCCCGGTGGGAAAAAATCGGTGTGCGTTTGAGCAACAGGCGCAAGGCCTGCCAGTAAATCGCGAGGCAGGTCTTGGCGGTCATCCAGGGGAAGCGCCAAAGATAGCGATGCAGGCTGGCGCGGTTCAGGGCTTCCTTCTGCAAGCTCAAGGTTGCGTCGAAGACTTTATGCGCGCCTTGCCAGTCGGCCATGTGCACGCCGAGCC
Source organism: Pseudomonas sp. W4I3 (assembly GCF_030816195.1). Classification (GTDB taxonomy): domain Bacteria; phylum Pseudomonadota; class Gammaproteobacteria; order Pseudomonadales; family Pseudomonadaceae; genus Aquipseudomonas. The sequence goes on from NZ_JAUSXS010000001.1 coordinate 1,489,575, forward strand.
TGGCGGCGGGCGGGCTGAAGCTCATGCGGTATTCCAGATCACGCGGCAAGAAGGGCGACACATGGAACGCCTTGGCCACGGCAAAATGCTGATGCTCATCGCCAGCCTGCGCCTGGGCCGGCAGCACATAGTGATAGCGCTCGCGCCACGGTGTGTTGGTGACTTCGCACAGGATCGCCGCCAACTGCCCGTCGGCCTCGAAACAATAGAAAAAGCTCACCGGATTGAACGCCAGGCCCCAGCTGCGGGCCTGGGTCAGCAGGCAGATAGCGCCTTGCGGCGTGCGCCCAAGGGCCTTGCCGACTTCCTGGCGCACCGCGTCGCTCAAGCTCATGCCGTGGCGTGTGAATTGGCGCAGATAGTCCTGCTGGCGAAAGCCGAACGGCGCCAGGCGACTCGCGCCGGCCAGGGGCGAGAGCCCGAGCACGGCGTCCTGTTCGCTGAGGTCCAGGTACAGCAGGCCGATGCGGTAGCGAAAGGCATGGGCCTTTGGCGAAAACCGACGATGGGCGATCCAGCCGCTGTACAGGGCGCTGTTCACAGGGTTTCCCCAAAGGCCTGGGCCACGCGCAAGGCGCTGACCACGCCGTCTTCATGGAAACCGTTGGCCCAGTAGGCGCCGCAGTAGAACGTATTGCGCGCGCCATGCAATTCTTCCCAGCGCGCCTGTGCGGCCACCGCCGCCAGGCTGTACTGCGGATGAGCGTAGGTGTAGCGCGCCAGGATTTTCAGCGGGTTGATCATCGGCGTCTGGTTGAGGCTGACGCAAAAAGTGGTGGCGCTGTCGATGCCTTGCAGGATGTTCATGTCATAGGTGACGGCGGCTTGATGTTGCTGACTGCCGGTCAGCCGGTAATTCCAGCTGGCCCAGGCCAGCTTGCGGTCGGGCAGCAGTCGCGTGTCGGTGTGCAGCACCACGTCGTTGTCGGCGTAGGGCAGGGCACCGAGGATTTGCTGTTCGGCCTCGCTTGGGTCGTCGAGCAAGGCCAGGGCCTGGTCGCTGTGGCAGGCGAAGACCACGCGGTCGAACGTCTCGCTGCCCGCCGGGCTGTGGATAACCACGCCGTCATCGGTGCGCTGCACCTTATGCACAGGGCAATTGAGGCGTACCTGATCGCGAAAGCTGCGGCTCAGCGGTTCGATATAGCTGCTGGAGCCCCCTTCGATCACGCACCATTGCGGACGATTGCTCACCGACAGCAGGCCGTGATTCTTGAAGAAGCGCACGAAGAATTGCAGCGGAAAGCCAAGCATGTCGGCCAGCGACATCGACCAGATCGCCGCACCCATCGGCACGATGTAATGCTGGATAAATCGAGGGCCATAACCGCCGGCTTCGAGATAGTCGCCAAGGGTCATGTCCGCCTTGATGCGCTGCTCTTGCAGGTCCAGCGGCGCCTGGCGGTTGAAACGCAGGATATCGCGCAGCATGCCCCAGAACCCCGGCGACAGGATGTTGCGGCGCTGGGCAAACAAACTGTTGAGGTTATTGCCGTTGTATTCGAGGCCGGTGCTCTGGTCGCACACCGAAAAACTCATTTCGGTGGGTTTGAACCGCACCCCGATCTGCCCCAGCAAGCGGATGAAATTCGGGTAGGTCCAGTCGTTGAACACGATGAAACCGGTGTCCACCGCATAGCGCTTGCCCTCGACCGTTACGTTGGCCGTATGCGTGTGCCCGCCCAGGCAGTCACCCGCTTCGAACAGCGTAATGTCGTGGCGCCGACTGAGCAGGTAGGCGCTGGTCAGTCCGGCGATGCCGCTGCCGATAATGGCGATCTTCACAGGTCGTCCTTTTTCGGCGGCGGGCTGCGCAACATGCGCTTGCCGATGATCAGTTGTGCACGGTTAGGCAGCTTCGACAGCGGCCATAAGGTGGCGATGAACAGGGCCGGAAAGGCAATCTCCAGCGGGCGTTTTTCCAGCTTGGCGAAGATATGCCTGGCCGCCTTGTCGGCGGGCCAGCTCAGCGGCATGGGGAAGTCATTGCGTTCGGTCAGGGGCGTGTCGACGAACCCCGGGCTGATCACGGTAACGTCGATGTTCTCCGGTGACAGGCCAATGCGCAGGGATTCAAACAGGTAGCGCAGCCCCGCCTTCGATGCACCGTAGGCCTCGGCCCGTGGCATGGGCAGGTAGGTCACGGCGCTGGCCACGCCCACCAGATGCGGCGTATGCCCGGCACGCAAGAGTGGCAGCGCGGCTTCAATGCAATAACTGCTGGCCAGTAGGTTGGTGCGCACCACGTGTTCGATGATCGAGGCATCGAACTGCCTGGCGTCGACGTATTCACAGGTACCCGCGTTGAGGATCACCGTATCCAGCGCACCCCAGGCTTCGTCGATGCGTTCACCGATTTCGCGTACGGTCTGGCTGTTGGTCAGGTCGCCGTCCACCACCAGCACCTGCCCCGGATAACGCTGGGCGAGGGCTTGCAGCGGGCCTTTGCTGCGCGAGCTGAGCGCCACGTGGGCGCCGCTGTTGAGCAATTCCACGGCCAGCGCGGCACCGATGCCACTGCTGGCGCCGGTCAACCAATAACGACGGGGCGGTGTCAGGCTCATCCCATTCTCCTTTTCAGCCAACTGATGACGCCGCCGAGGACCGGCAGATGTTCATAAAGCAGAGCGCCGGCATCGAAATAATCGCGATGCCGGTAGACCTTCTCGCGCCACATCAAGTGGGAGCAACCGGGCACCTGGATCAGCTTGCCGCTGGCCAGGCGCGGGTGACGAAAACTCATGGTCCAGCGCAGGTAGCCTTCGCCTTCGGTCGTTTGGTCGAAACCGTGGAAATCAAAGCCAAGCTGGCTGACGTTGCTGTACAGCTGCGCAAAGTAGCGCTGCAGTTCAGGCAGCCCGTGGACTTCATGCAGCGGATCCGCGAATACGATGTCGTCGCTGTAGAGGCTGTCGAGCAGGTGCAGGTTGTGCGAGTCCAACGTGGCGAAGGTGTGGCCGAAGCGGCGCAGGAAGTCACTCATGCTCGGCCATCTCCTGACGCGCGGGCAGGCTGCGAAAGGCGGCAAGGGCGCGCTCGCGGGATTTTTTCAAGTCGACGATGGCGTTCGGGTAATCGGCCACGCCGAACAAGCCCCCGGCTGCTTGCGGGTTGTGGACTTCCTTTCTATTCAGCGCGGCCAGCTCGGGCAGCCAGTGCTTGATGAACAGGCCTTCGCTGTCGAATTTTTCCGACTGGCTCAGCGGGCTGAAGATCCGGAAGTACGGCGCGGAATCGGTGCCTGTTGACGAACTCCACTGCCAGCCGCCGTTATTGGCTGCCAGGTCGCCGTCGATCAGGTGGCGCATGAAGAAGCGCTCGCCCTCGCGCCAGTCGATCAGCAGGTTCTTGGTCAGGAACATCGCCACCACCATGCGCAGGCGGTTGTGCATCCAGCCGGTTTCGAGCAGTTGGCGCATGGCCGCATCGATAATCGGCAAGCCGGTGCGGGCTTGCTGCCAGGCCGCGAGGTCCTTGGGCGCATCACGCCAGGCCACGGCTTCGGTTTCGGGGCGGAACGCACGATGGCGCGAGACCCGCGGGTAACCCACCAGGATATGTTTGTAGAATTCGCGCCACAGCAGTTCGTTGATCCAGGTAATCGTGCCGATGTCGCCGCTTTCGAATTCGCCCTGATTGGCCTGCAACGCGGCGTGCAGGCACTGGCGTGGCGACACTACCCCGGCGGCGAGGTAGGCCGACAGCTGGCTGGTGCCAGGCTTGGCGGGAAAGTCGCGTTCGTCTTTGTAGTAGCTGATCTGCTCATCCGCGAAGGCGTCGAGGCGGCGGCGCGCTTCGTCTTCACCGGCCGGCCATAGCGCACGCAAGGTTTCGCTGGGCGGCTCGAAGCCTTCGACCGTGGTGGGGATGGCGTCGCTTTTCAGGTCAAGCCGGGCCTGGGCTTTTGGGCTTGCCACCAAGCGCGGCAAGGCGCTGTGCAGGCGGGTGTAGCAGACCTTGCGGAACTGGCTGAACACCTGGAAGTAAGTGCCGGACTTGGTCAGCACGCTGCCCGGCTGGAAAAACAGCTGGTCCAGGTAACTGTGGAAGGTTACGCCTTGCGCCTCCAGCGCCTGGCTCACCGCGCTGTCGCGACGGCTCTCATGGATACCGTATTCCTCGTTGACGTGCACCGACTCCACCTGGAGTTCGCGGCACAACTGGCTCACTACGTCCGGCGCCTGGTCCCAGGTGGCGGCGTGGCGGATCAGCAGCGGGATGTTCAGCTCCCCAAGCGCCTGGCTCAGTGTTTGCAAGTTGCGCAGCCAGAAATCCACTTTGCACGGCGCGTCGTCGTGAGCCAGCCATTGTTGCGGCGTGATCAGGTAAACGGCCGCAACCGGGCCTCGCTGGCTGGCGGCAGTCAGTGCGGTGTTGTCGTGAAGGCGCAGGTCGGTGCGCAGCCAGATCAAGTGCATTTAGACAATTCCACGCTGGATCAATATCTGGTGGGCCGACAACGGGTCTTCGGCGACGGACAACTTAGGGAAGTCAGTGGTTAATACGGCTAACTCGGCGTGATGGATGCATACCGTTGGTCCGGCAATCAGCAGTGGGCAGCCCACGCCGGCCAGCAGCTTTTTGAGGGCCGGTACCTGCAGAGCCTTGCTTGAATACAGCAGCACGGCTCGCGGTTGCAGATGTTCCACCGCCAGGGCCAGTTCGCCGGCGGGCAGCGGCCAATCGAACACCTCCACCGGGCAGTCGGCGCTGCTGGCCAGCCAGGCACTGAGCCACAGGTGCGGTTCCAACGGTAAGTCGGAGTGGTTGACCAACAACAGCGGGGCACCCTGGAGTTGACGATTGTTGTGGTAGATCCGCGCGCCAAATTTGCTGCGCAGCCATGACAGGAAAAATACCCGCTCCATCTGTGCGCCGAATTGACCTTGCCATTTCTGTTCCAGCTCGCTGAGCAGCGGCAGCATCAACTGTTCGCACAAGGTGCGTGGCGGGTAGAGCGCCATGGCTTGGTTGAAGGCATCGTCGACCCGGCGTTCAGCCAATTCGCTGATGGCGTTCACCAAGCCTTGGCGCAGAGCATGCCATTCGCTTTGCATCGACTCGGGGTTGGCTTGGGCGGAGTCGATCAAACCTTTGACCTGGCTGACCGGCACGCCTCGATTGAGCCAGGTGAGGATGGCGTGAATACGTTGCACATGTTCGGCGCTGAACAACCGATGCCCCTTGGGCGTGCGCTGAGGCACGATCAGGCCATACCGGCGCTCCCACGCGCGCAGGGTCACGGCGTTGACGCCGGTCTGGCGCGCCACTTCGCGGATCGGTAGCCAGCCATTTTCCAGGGCCAGGGCGATGTCTTCGCCGGGTTCGTCTTGCAGGGCAGCTTTCATGGTTTAGATCGCATTACGCAGGCTGAGGTTTTCCGGGTGCGGTTGCAGGTAGGCCTGCTGCGCAATGTAGCGGTCCGGGTGCTGACGAAAGTGATGTTTGAGCAGCGTGAGGGGCACCACCAGTGGCACGATGCCGTGGCGGTATTGGCCGATGACGGTTTGCATTTCCTGCTTGTCATCGGCGCTGATGGCCTCTTTCAAATAGCCGCTGATGTGTTGCAGCACATTGGTGTGGGTGCCGCGGGTGGCGCACTTTTTCAGACCCGTCATCAGTTCGCTGAAGTAGCCGCTGGCCAGTTCGTTGAGGTCGTCATCCTTGCCCATGGTGCCGAGCAACTGGCCAAGGCTCTTGTAGTGCGCCGGGCTGTGAGCCATCAGCAGATATTTGTAGCGTGAGTGAAACGCCAGCAGGCGATGGCGCGACAGCCCTTCGGCGAGCAACTGCTGCCAACTGGCGTAGACGAATACACGGGTAAGGAAATTTTCTCGCAAGACCGGGTCGTTCAGGCGGCCGTCCTCTTCCACCGGCAAGTTGGGGTGGCGCGCGCAGAACGCCTGGGCGTAGATACCGCGCCCACCGCCATCTACCGGTGCGCCGTTGTCACGGTAAACCTTGACCCGCTCCAGTCCACAGGACGGCGACTTCTGCATAAAGATGTAGCCACACAGGTCGGTGTGTTCGCGTGCCATCGCCTGCCCGTATTCATCCAGTGGCTGGGTCACGTTGAGTTCGCGGTGTACGGTGCCCACGGCTTGCGGGTTGGCGGCGTCGCCGACCAGGCGAATGGTTTCGCGCGGGATGCCCAGGCCGATCGCGACTTCAGGGCACAACGGCACGTAGTCGAAGTACTCGGCCAGGGTCTGGCTGCACAACAGGGATTGTTTATGCCCACCGTTGAAACGCACATTCTCGCCCAACAGGCAGGCGCTGATGCCGATCTTGGGTTTCACGGAATTGGACATGGGCAAACCTCTGCGAAATTCCTGTACAGCTTTGAATGGCTGTACAACTAAATCTCATCATAGATTTGATCTTGTACAAGTCAATTATTTTGTACAGGTATTTGCAAGAGGCTTACTGCCAACCCATTTTCCAGCTATCGACGTTGCGCAACGTTTGCCATTCCATGCGCTCGGTCCTGCGGGTCAGCACTGCTTGCAGCTCGATTTCCAGCACGGTGCCTTCCTCGTCACGGAACAGCTCTGTGACGAGGAAGTGTTTTTCCTTGTTTTTCGGCGACGTTGCTGTCCATTTTGACGGCAGCAATTTGGCCGGATTGATGCGGTTCATTGCAGGTGCTCGATCAACCGTCGCGCCGCCTCCTGGCCGCTGAGCCAAGCGCCTTCGACGCGGCCCGACAAGCACCAGTCGCCGCAGACGAACAAGCCCAGGTCGGCATCAGCCAGCACGCCGAACTCATGACTGCTTGACGGTCGGGCATAGAGCCATCGGTGTGCCAGGCTGAATGACGGGGCCGGCATGGCGCAATGCAGCAATTCGGCGAAGGCGCCGTGCAGGTGCTCGATCACGGCTTCTTTGGGCAGGTCCAGGTGGGCCTTGCTCCAAGCGCTGGTGGCATGCAGCACCCAGGTGTCGACGGCGACGTCACGTCCCGGTTTGCTGCGGTTGCGCGCCAGCCAGTCGAGGGCGCTGTCCTGGACGAAGCAGCCTTCCATCGGTGTATCCAGCGGCGTGTCGAAGGCCAGGGCGATGGCCCAGGTGGGGTCCATTTTAACCCCGGCCACGGCGCTCGCCAGCTTCGGTGCGGCCGCCAGCAAGGTGGTGGCCTGGGGCGCCGGTGTGGCGATGATCACATGACTGAACGGGCCGTGATTACCGCCATCGGCGTCGAGCAGGTTCCAGTGTTGCGTGCCTTGGAATACTTCGGTGATGCGGCAACCGAACTCCACCGGCAGGTCGTCGAGCAGGGCGCGAGTAATGGCGCTCATGCGCGGCGTACCGACCCAGCGGATCTGTTCGTCGGGGGAGGGCGTCAATTGGCCGGACTTGAAGTTGTACAGCTGGGGTTTCCACTGCTGCGCCCAGCCATGGCTTTGCCAGCGTTGTACTTCGTTGACGAAGCGCCGATCACGGGCAGTGAAGTACTGCGCGCCCATGTCCAGTGCGCCGGCATCGCTGCGCTTGCTGGACATACGGCCGCCGCTGCCGCGGCTTTTATCGAAGAGTTGAACAACGTGCCCCGCGTCTTGTAACGCTCGGGCGGCGGAGAGACCGGCAATGCCGGTGCCTATGATCGCGATGGGGACAGTCATGGGAGGCCTCGTTTTACCGTTGGGTACAGACTACGCCGACACCAATAGCTGTACAATATTGTTTTTTGGTATAAGTTTTGGCGTGCCTGATTGTGTGGCGTGACCTATGGTTAAGCGATGGCTTAAACGCCCGTCACGCTCGATTATCAAATTGATCCCTGCTTATAAAATAGACCAGTGAGCGGCGGCGAACGTTACATGAGGAGAGTCCCATGCATATTTTGCTGACCGGCGGTACCGGCTTGATCGGCCGTCAACTGTGCCGGCACTGGCTTGCCCAGGGCCACCACCTGACCGTATTGAGCCGCAAACCGGACTCCGTTGCGCGGTTGTGCGGCGCGCAAGTGGTGGGTGTCGCGCGCCTGCAAGACGTGAACGGCGTGGTGGATGCGGTGGTCAACCTCGCCGGCGCGCCCATCGCCGACCGCCCCTGGACCCACAAGCGCAAGGCGTTGCTGTGGAGCAGCCGCATCAGCCTGACCGAAACCCTGCTCGCGTGGCTGGAAAGCCTGGAGCACAAACCCGCCGTGCTGATCTCCGGGTCTGCGGTGGGTTGGTACGGCGACGGCGGCGAGCGTGAACTGACGGAAGCCAGCGGCCCGGTGCTGGACGATTTCCCTAGCCAGCTGTGTATTGCCTGGGAAGAAACCGCAACGCGTGCCGAAGCCTTGGGCATTCGCGTGGTGCTGGTGCGTACCGGCCTGGTGCTGGCCGCCGAGGGCGGCTTTTTGTCGCGCCTGCTGCTGCCGTTCAAACTGGCGCTGGGCGGGCCAATCGGCAATGGTCGGCAATGGATGCCGTGGGTGCATATTCAGGATCAAATCGCCCTGATTGATTTTCTTCTGCACAAGGCTGACGCCAGCGGTCCTTATAATGCGTGCGCGCCACACCCGGTGCGTAACCGCGAATTTGCCAAGACGCTGGGCCAGGTGCTGCACCGCCCGGCGTTCATGCCGATGCCGGCCTTTGCACTGAAGGTCGGCTTGGGCGAGTTGTCGGGTTTGTTGCTGGGTGGGCAAAAGGCATTGCCTGAGCGGCTGCTGGCTGCAGGTTTCACTTTCCAGTTCACTGAGTTGCGTGCGGCCCTGGACGACTTGTCCAGCCGCCTCTAGAGATAGGATGTTGCATGACCGATCACGCGTTGTTGCTGGTTAACCTGGGCTCGCCAAAGTCCACTTCGGTGGCCGATGTGCGCAGTTACCTCAATCAGTTTTTGATGGACCCTTATGTGATCGATCTGCCGTGGCCGGTGCGTCGCTTGCTGGTTTCGCTGATCCTGATCAAGCGCCCCGAGCAATCGGCGCATGCCTATGCGTCCATCTGGTGGGACGAGGGCTCGCCGCTGGTGGTCCTCAGCCGTCGCCTGCAGCAGCAGATGACCACGCAATGGACCCAAGGCCCGGTGGAGCTGGCGATGCGCTATGGCGAGCCCTCGCTCGAAACCGTGCTCACGCGCCTGGCCGCCCAGGGCATTGCGAAAGTGACCCTGGCGCCGCTGTACCCGCAGTTTGCCGACAGCACCGTGACCACGGTGATCGAGGAAGCCCGGCGTGTGGTGCGCGACAAGAAACTGAAGGTGCAATTCTCGATCCTGCAGCCGTTCTACGATCAACCTGAGTACCTCGATGCCCTGGCAGCCAGTGTGCGGCCGCATGTAGAGCAGGATTACGACCACCTGCTGCTGAGTTTCCACGGCTTGCCGGAGCGCCACCTGACAAAGCTTGACCCGACGGGCCAGCATTGTTTCAAAGACGCCGATTGCTGCAAGAACGCGTCGCCTGAAGTGCTCGCCACCTGTTATCGCGCGCAGTGTTTCAGCGTCGCCCGCGATGTGGCCGCGCGGCTGGGGCTGCCGGACGGCAAGTGGTCGGTGGCGTTCCAGTCTCGCCTGGGCCGCGCCAAGTGGATCGAACCCTACACCGAGGCGCGCCTTGAGGCACTGGCGCAACAAGGCGTGAAGAAACTGTTGGTGATGTGCCCGGCCTTTGTCGCCGATTGCATCGAGACCCTGGAGGAGATCGGCGATCGCGGGCTGGAGCAGTTCCGTGAGGCGGGGGGCGAGGAATTGGTGCTGGTGCCCTGCTTGAATGATGACCCGCAGTGGGCGGCGGCGCTTAATACCTTGTGTGAAAGGGCGCCTGTGTCGCTGTAATCGCTATAGATGCACATCTAACTGTGGGAGGGGGCTTGCTCCCGATAGCGATGTATCAGTCAGGAATGTTGAGACTGACACACTGCTATCGGGGGCAAGCCCCCACCCACATTGAGTACTGTGCCCGCTTAGAGATTGAGGGTCAGGCTGAGCGTCAAGTTGCGCGGCTCACCGGGGTTGACCCAGTAGCTGCTGTAGGAGCGCTCGTAATACCTTTCATCAAACAGGTTGTTGAGGTTCAAGCCCACGGTAACGTTCTGCGTCGCCTTGTAATGCGCCAGCAGATCGACCGTGTGGTAGGCGGGCAGTTCGAAGCCTGTTCCCGCTTCACCGGAGCGATTACCGACATAGGTAAACGCCGCACCCAGGTCCGAACCGCGCAATGCGCCGTCCTGGAACTCATACACGCCCAATAGACTGCCGCTGCGCTTGGCCACGCCGAGGATGCGGCTACCCGTTGGAATGGCTTTATCGCCCTTGGTCACTTCGGCGTCGATGTAGGCAAACGCGCCGATCACGCGAATGGCGTCGGTGACTTGCCCGGTCAGTTGCAGATCGAACCCCTGGCTGCGCGCCTTGCCCATTGCACGGTTGGTGTTGGTTGCCGGGTCCAGGGTCAGCACGTTTTCCTTTTCGATATGGAAGGCGGCGAGGGTGGCGCTGAGGCGGTCATCGAACAGCTCGCTCTTGATCCCCACTTCATAACCGACGCCTTCTTCGGGCTTGAAGGTCTTGCCGCCCGCATCCACGCCGCTGTTGGGCTTGAACGAGGTGGAGGCGTTGGCGAATACCCCCACCTGCGGCGTCAGTTGATAGAGCAGGCCGGCGCGCTGGGTCAGGGCGTCGTGGGTTTGCCGGCTTTTGGTGTGGTTGCGGGCAAAATCATCGGTGCTCTGTTCGAAATGCTCCAGACGCGCTCCCACCATGCCGCGCAGGCGGTCGGTAAAGACGATCTGGTCTTGCAGGTTCAGCGCCTGGCTTTTGGTATGTTCGAAGGTATCGGTGCCCGAGCGCGTGCCGTTGGGTTTTGGCTTGCCGTAGACCGGGTTGTAGATATCGATGGGGTAATTGGCGCCGCCAACGGTGGTCACGCGTTCCTTCTTGCGGTAGTCCTCGTACTCGGTGCCGATCAGCAGTTCATGTTGCCAGCTGCCCACGTCGAACAGGCCGCGCAGTTCCAGTTGGGTGATGCTGTCATGCCACCCGGTGGAGCGCTCGCGGTAGCGGCGATTGACGGTGTGACCATCGGGGTTCAGCGCGCGACTTTCCGAGGCGTCGCCCCACAGGCTGCCTTGTTTGTAGTGACTGGCCAGGCGCAGTTTCCAGGCATCGTTGAGGTGATGCTCCAATGCCACTTGGAGGCGGTTGTTGTGGTTGCGGATATTGCCGTCGTTGGGCTCGCCGAGGAAGGTGGACCGGGACATGCCGGTGTTGACGACGATACCTCGGTCGAAGGTAGAGCTGTGGCGCACGAATTCGCTTTCCACCAGCAGGCTGGTGTCCGGATCGAGTTGCCAACTGAAGGACGGCGCGACGAACACTCGCTTGGCGTCCACGTGATCACGAAAGCTGTGGTTGTCTTCAACCGCCAGGTTGACGCGGGATAACACTCGCCCCTCGCTGTCCAGCGGGGTATTCACATCCAGCGCCGTGCGATAGCGATCCCAACTGCCGGCGCTGGTCTGCAACGTGGTGAAGGCCTCCGGCTGAGGCTTCTTGCTGACGATATTCACCGTGCCGCCAGGATCGCCGCGGCCATACAGGCTGGCGGCAGGCCCCTTGAGCACTTCGATGCGTTCGATATTCGCGGCGTCCGGCGTGCTTGGGTAGCCCCGGTTGGCACTGAAGCCATCCTGATAGAACTCAGAGGTGGTGAAGCCGCGCACGCTGTATTCGTAGAGGGTCAGGCCGCCGAAGTTGTTCTGTTTTGAGACTCCGCCAGCAAACTCCAGGGCGCGCTCCACGCTGGTGCTGCCCAGGTCCTTGAGTACCGTGGCGGGAATCACGCTGATCGATTGCGGGATGTCGCGCAGGGCGGTGTCGGTCTTGGTGGCACTGGCGGAGCGGGTAGCACGGTAGCCCTGCACCGGGCCGGTCGCTGATTCATAAGCCTCGGTGGTGACGCTGATGGTGTCCAGCTCCAGCGTGTTTTCTTCGGCGTAAGCAGGGTCGAGCAGCAAGCCAAAGGCGAGGCCAGCCAGGGGCGCAAACTTTCGAGACGGCATGATAGAGCGTTCCAATGTCGATATTGAAACAATATAACATGACCAATGAGAAATATTTCTATGTAATCTATTTCTGCAAGTGCCCGCGAACGGGCACCTGGAGGATGCCGCTTATTCCTCTTCTTTTACGGGCGCCGTCGCCGGTGGCGGGCGCAGGCCGATTTCCGCCGACAGCTTGAGCTCCTTGCCGTTGCGCATCACCTGGATCGCCACCTTGTCGGTCGGCTTGATCCGCGCCACCTGGTTCATCGACTTGCGACCATCACCCGCCGGTGCGCCGTCGATGCTAAGGATCACGTCGCCCAATTGCAGGCCGGCTTTCTGCGCCGGACCGTCACGGAAGATCCCCGCGACCACGATGCCAGGACGTCCGGTCAGGCCGAACGACTCGGCCAGTTCCTTGGTCAAGGGCTGTACTTCAATGCCCAGCCAGCCGCGAATCACCTGGCCGTGTTCAATGATCGATTTCATCACTTCCATCGCCAGCTTCACCGGGATCGCAAAACCGATGCCCTGGGAGCCGCCGGACTTGGAGAAAATCGCCGTGTTGATGCCCGTCAGGTTGCCATTGGCATCCACCAGCGCGCCGCCGGAATTACCGGGGTTGATCGCCGCATCGGTCTGAATGAAGTCTTCATAGCTGTTAAGGCCCAACTGATTACGCCCAGTGGCGCTGATGATGCCCATGGTCACCGTCTGGCCCACGCCGAACGGGTTGCCGATGGCCAGCGCCACGTCGCCTACGCGCAGGCCGTCGGAGCGGCCCAGGGTGATCGAGGGCAGATTCTTCAGGTCGATTTTCAGCACGGCAAGATCGGTTTCCGGATCGCTGCCCACCACGCGGGCCAGGGTCTCGCGGCCGTCACGCAGGGCCACCACGATCTGGTCGGCACCGGTGGTCACGTGATTGTTGGTGAGGATGTAGCCTTCGGGGCTCATGATCACCCCGGAACCGAGGCTGGACTCCATGCGCCGTTGCTTGGGCCCGTTGTCACCGAAATAGCGGCGAAACTGCGGGTCTTCGAACAAGGGATGCGCCGGCTTGTTGATGACCTTGGTGGTGTACAGGTTGACCACGGCGGGAGCGGCAATAGTGACGGCGTCCGCGTAGGTCACCGGGCCTTGCACCACGGTGCTGGTTTGCGGGGCCTGTTGCAGGTTCACGTCGAGGCTGGGCAGGCCAACCCATTGTGGATAACGCTGAATGATCAGCATCGCAATCAGCACGCCAGCCAACAATGGCCATCCAAAAAAACGCAGTGCCTTGAGCATCAAGTAAGTCCTGACAGGTTGCAGGGGGCGCGGGAGCGACCATAATGTCGCGCATTATACGAGGCTGTGACGCCTGCGAACGGGATATTTAGGAGTCTTTTATGGCCGTCCCCCTTACCACCCTCGTCGAGGAAGCGGACCGCTACCTCGGCAGCTCGAAAATCGCTGACTATTGCCCCAACGGCCTGCAGGTCGAGGGCCGGCCCCAGGTGATGCGCATCGTCAGCGGCGTCACCGCCAGCCAGGCCCTGCTGGACGCTGCCGTCGAAGCCCAGGCCGACCTGATCCTGGTACACCACGGGTACTTCTGGAAGGGCGAGAACCCCTGTGTCACCGGCATGAAGCAGCGTCGCCTGAAAACCTTGCTCAAGCATGACATCAGCCTGCTGGCCTACCATCTACCCCTGGATCTGCATCCGGATGTCGGCAACAACGTGCAGCTTGCCAGGCACCTTGATATCACCGTCGAAGGCCCGCTGGACCCCGGCGATTCCAAGGTGGTGGGCCTGGTCGGCTCCCTCGACGAGCCGCTGTCACCGCGTGATTTTGCCCGTCGCGTGCAGGAGGTGATTGGCCGTGAGCCGCTGTTGATCGAAGGCAGCGAAATGATCCGCCGCGTGGGCTGGTGCACCGGCGGCGGCCAGGGCTATATCGACCAGGCGGTGGCTGCCGGTGTCGACCTGTACCTGAGCGGCGAAGCATCGGAGCAGACCTTCCACAGCGCGCGGGAAAACGACATCAGCTTCATCGCCGCCGGTCATCACGCCACCGAGCGCTACGGCGTGCAGGCGTTGGGGGATTACCTGGCACGCCGCTTCGCCCTGGAGCATATCTTCATCGATTGCCCGAACCCGATCTGAGGCCCACGGCCGAGCCAAATGTGGGAGGGGGCTTGCTCCCGATAGCGGTATGTCAGTCAATTCATCTGTTACTGATCCACCGCTATCGGGAGCAAGCCCCCTCCCACACTTGACCGAGTTCCAGGCCAAACTCAGCGGCATATCCATATACCGTTTCGATCTAGTTGGCGCCCTGAATAGAAGCAGGTGCTGTGCTAGCATGCCCCGCTCGAACACGGCCCGCTGGCCGTCCATACGATCGTTTTTCCGTGAGTAGCTATGGTCGACAAACTGACGCATCTGAAACAGCTGGAGGCGGAAAGCATCCACATCATCCGCGAGGTCGCCGCCGAGTTCGACAACCCGGTGATGCTCTACTCGATCGGTAAAGACTCCGCCGTGATGCTGCACCTGGCACGCAAGGCCTTCTTCCCGGGCAAGTTGCCGTTTCCAGTGATGCACGTCGACACCCGCTGGAAATTCCAGGAGATGTACACGTTCCGCGACAAGATGGTCGAAGAGCTGGGCCTGGACCTGATCACCCACATCAACCCCGATGGCGTGGCGCAGAACATCAACCCATTCACCCACGGCAGCGCCAAGCACACCGACATCATGAAGACCGAGGGCCTCAAACAGGCTTTGGACAAGCATGGTTTCGACGCAGCTTTTGGCGGTGCCCGTCGCGATGAAGAGAAATCCCGCGCCAAAGAGCGCGTGTACTCGTTCCGCGACAGCAAGCACCGCTGGGACCCGAAGAACCAGCGCCCGGAGTTGTGGAACGTCTACAACGGCAACGTCAACAAGGGCGAATCCATCCGTGTGTTCCCGCTGTCGAACTGGACCGAGCTGGACATCTGGCAGTACATCTATCTGGAAGGCATCCCGATCGTGCCGCTGTATTTTGCCGCCGAACGCGACGTAATCGAGAAGAACGGCACGTTGATCATGATCGACGACGACCGCATCCTCGAGCATCTGTCCGACGAAGACAAAGCCCGCATCGTCAAAAAGAAAGTCCGTTTCCGCACCCTTGGCTGCTACCCGTTGACGGGCGCGGTGGAGTCCGAAGCCGAAACGCTCACGGACATCATTCAGGAAATGCTCCTGACGCGAACTTCCGAGCGCCAGGGCCGGGTCATCGACCACGATGGCGCCGGCTCCATGGAAGATAAAAAACGGCAGGGGTACTTTTAAGCTTCGAGTTACAAGCGGCAAGCTGCAAGTTAAGGGCGGTATGCGTAATTTTGCAGTTTGGTGCTTGCAGCCGGTTGTTGCGAGCCGTTATCGAGTGACTCGTAATGGACTTCGAGAAGTTGGTCGTGTGGCAAAGAAGCAAGTGTTTGGCGGTGGGAATTTATAGAGAGTTTGCGGATTGCCGGGATCTTGGCTTCAAAGACCAAATCACCCGCTCGGCGCTTTCAGTGCCCTCCAACATTGCTGAAGGCATGGAGCGTTGCAGCTCTAAAGAAAAGGTGCGCTTTCTCTGGATTGCGAAGGCTTCTTGTGGAGAGTTACGTACACAAATTCTTATCGGTAGTGACATTGCTTACATCGCCCCTTCGCTGGCTGAAAACTGGATTACAGAAACTCGCGAGCTCTCAAAAATGCTCTGCGGCCTGATCAACAAAATTTCTGACTAGCTGTACGCCGACAAGCTTGCCGCTTGAAGCTTACAGCTCGGAGCTTGAACGCAATGAGCCATCAATCTGATTTGATCAGCGAGGACATCCTCGCCTACCTGGGCCAGCACGAGCGCAAGGAAATGTTGCGCTTCCTGACCTGCGGCAACGTCGACGACGGCAAGAGCACCCTGATCGGGCGCCTGCTGCACGACTCCAAGATGATCTACGAAGATCACCTGGAAGCCATCACCCGCGATTCGAAGAAGTCCGGCACCACTGGCGATGACATCGACCTGGCGCTGCTCGTTGACGGCCTGCAGGCCGAGCGCGAGCAGGGCATCACCATCGATGTTGCCTACCGCTACTTTTCCACCGCCAAGCGCAAATTCATCATTGCCGATACCCCAGGCCACGAGCAGTACACCCGCAACATGGCCACCGGGGCGTCCACCTGTGACCTGGCGATTATCCTGATCGACGCCCGCTACGGCGTGCAGACCCAGACCCGTCGCCACAGCTTTATCGCCTCGTTGCTGGGCATCAAACACATCGTGGTGGCCGTCAACAAGATGGACATCAATGGCTTTGACCAGAGCGTATTCGAGTCGATCAAGGCCGATTACCTGAAGTTCGCCGACGGTATCGCCTTCAAGCCGAGCACCCTGGCCTTCGTGCCGATGTCGGCGCTCAAGGGCGACAACGTGGTGAACAAGAGCGAGCGTTCGCCGTGGTACACCGGGCAGTCGCTGATGGAGATCCTGGAAACTGTCGAGATCGCCAACGACCGCAACTACACCGACCTGCGTTTCCCGGTGCAGTACGTCAACCGTCCGAACCTGAACTTCCGTGGTTTTGCCGGCACCCTGGCCAGCGGCATCGTGCACAAGGGCGACGAGGTTGTGGTGTTGCCGTCGGGCAAGAGCAGCCGCGTCAAATCCATCGTCACCTTCGAGGGTGAGTTGGAACACGCGGGCCCAGGTCAGGCCGTGACCCTGACCATGGAAGACGAGATCGACATCTCCCGTGGCGACCTGCTGGTGCATGCCGACAACGTGCCGCAAGTGACCGACGCCTTCGACGCCATGCTGGTGTGGATGGCCGAAGAACCGATGCTGCCGGGCAAGAAATACGACATCAAGCGCGCCACCAGCTATGTGCCGGGTTCCATCACCAGCATCGTGCACCGCGTGGACGTGAACACCCTGGCCGAAGGTCCGGCGAGTTCGCTGCAGTTGAACGAGATTGGCCGGGTCAAGGTCAGCCTTGACGCGGCTATCGCGCTGGACGGCTACGACAGCAACCGCACCACCGGCGCGTTTATCGTCATTGACCGTCTGACCAATGGCACCGTCGCGGCAGGCATGATCATCGCCCCGCCAGTCAGCCATGGCAGCGCGGCGCAGCACGGCAAGCTGGCCCATGTGTCCACCGAAGAGCGCGCCCTGCGTTTCGGCCAGCAACCAGCCACCGTGTTGTTCAGCGGCCTGTCTGGCGCCGGCAAGAGCACGTTGGCCTATGCAGTCGAGCGCCGGTTGTTCGACATGGGCCGTGCGGTGTTCGTGCTGGACGGCCAGAACTTGCGTCACGACCTGAACAAGGGGTTGCCGCAGGACCGTGCCGGGCGCACCGAGAACTGGCGTCGTGCCGCTCACGTGGCGCGCCAGTTCAACGAAGCCGGCCTGCTGACCCTGGCGGCCTTCGTTGCGCCGGATGCCGAAGGACGCGAACAGGCCAAGGCGCTGATCGGCAGCGACCGTCTGCTGACGGTGTACGTGCAGGCGTCGCCGCTGGTGTGTGCCGAGCGTGATCCGCAAGGGCTGTATGCCGCCGGTGGGGATAACATCCCGGGTGAGTCGTTTCCGTACGACGTGCCGTTGAATGCAGATCTGGTAATCGACACCCAGTCTCTGTCGCTTGAAGACAGCGTCAAGCAGGTGCTGGAGCTGTTGCGTCAGCGCGGTGCGATCTAAACCGCGCCGCAATTAAATGTGGGAGGGGGCTTGCTCCCGATGGCGGTGTGTCAGTCAGTACATCTGTCACTGATTCGCCGCTATCGGGAGCAAGCCCCCTCCCACATTTTGAGCATCACTTGTCTGGGAAATCTTTGTGCAACTGCTGAAGCAGCGCATCCTTGTCTTCCCACAACCGGTTGATCCACCCCTGAAACGCCAACCGATACTCTCCATCCTGCTCATAATTCTTGCCGATAAACTCCGGCGGAATCCGCACCTCGTCAAAGTGCACCACCACATCCTTCACATTCCCGCACAGCAAATCCCAATACCCCGGACGCCCGGCTGGGTAGTGGATGGTCACGTTCACCAGTGACTTCAACTGCTCGCCCATCGCATCCAGCACAAACGCGATACCACCGGCCTTGGGCTTGAGCAGATAGCGAAAGGGAGACTGCTGCTGCGCGTGCTTGCCCGGCGTAAACCGTGTGCCTTCGGCAAAATTGAAGATGCCCACCGGGTTGGCGCGAAACTTCGCACAGGTCTTGCGGGTGGTTTCCAGGTCCTTGCCTTTCTTCTCCGGGTGTTTTTCCAGGTAAGCCTTGGTGTAGCGCTTCATGAACGGGAAACCCAGTGCCCACCACGCCAGGCCAATCACCGGCACCCAGATCAGCTCCTGCTTGAGGAAGAACTTCAGCGGGCGAATGCGACGGTTGAGTACGTATTGCAGCACCATGATGTCGACCCAGCTCTGGTGGTTGCTGGTCACCAGGTAGGAATGCTGATAATCGAGGCCTTCAAGGCCGCTCAGGTGCCAGCGGGTGCGCCGTACCAGGTTCATCCAGCCCTTGTTGTTGGTGACCCAGGCTTCGTGCGTGTGGTTCATCAACCATTCGCTGAAGCGTTTGGCGAAGGGCAGGGCCTTGAACAGCGCCACGATAAACAGGAACGAGCACAGCAGGATCGTGTTCAGCGCCAGCAGCAGGGAAGCGATCACCCCGCGCACGGCGGCAGGTAGAAAATCCAGCATTTAGATATCCATAGGTCGGTTGGCGGCTTGGATCGCAGTCAGCGCGATGGTGTACACAATGTCGTCCACCTGAGCGCCGCGCGGCAGGTCGTTGACCGGTTTGCGCAGGCCCTGGAGCATCGGCCCCAGGCTTACGCAATCGGCGCTGCGCTGCACGGCTTTGTAGGTGGTGTTGCCGGTATTCAGGTCGGGGAACACGAACACCGTGGCCTTACCGGCGACCTGGCTGTTGGGAGCCAGTTGCCGGGCGACGCTTTCGTTGGCGGCGGCGTCGTATTGCAGCGGGCCGTCGATCAGCAGCGAGCCCTGTTGCTCGTGGGCCAGCAGGGTGGCTTCGCGGACTTTTTCCACTTCTTCGCCGCTGGCGGAGTCGCCGCTGGAATAACTGATCATCGCCACGCGCGGGACGATGCCGAACGCGGCCGCCGAATCGGCGCTTTGCAGGGCGATTTCCGCCAGCTCCGCAGCGCTCGGGTGCGGGTTCATCACGCAATCGCCATACACCAGCACCTGCTCGGGGAACAGCATGAAGAACACCGATGACACCAGCGTGCAGCCCGGTGCCGTCTTGATCAGCTGCAAGGCCGGGCGGATGGTGTTGGCGGTGGAGTGAATCACTCCGGACACCAGGCCGTCGACTTCGTCCAGGGCGAGCATCATGGTGGCGATCACCACGGTGTCCTCCAGTTGCTGCTCGGCCATCGGCGCATTCAGGCTCTTGCTCTTGCGCAGGGCCACCATGGGCTCAACGTAGCGCTGACGGATCAGGTCCGGGTCGAGTATCTCCAGGCCTTCCGGCAGTTCGATACCCTGGGCGCGAGCCACAGCTTCCACGTCCGCCGGTTTGGCCAGCAGCACACAGCGAGCAATGCCGCGCGCCTGGCAGATCGCAGCGGCCTGTACGGTCAGCGGTTCGCTGCCTTCGGGCAGCACGATGCGCTTGTTGGCGGCCTGGGCGCGCTGGATCAACTGGTAGCGGAATACCGCGGGTGACAGGCGCATCTCCCGTGGGGTGCCGCAGCGTTGGTGCAGCCAGCGCGCATCGAGGTGGCTGGCGACGAAGTCGGTGATGATCTCCGCGCGCTCGCGGTCATCGATGGGGATTTCCTTGTTGAGGCTATTGAGCTGGTTGGCGGTGTCGTAGGAGCCCGTGCTCACCGAGAGTACCGGCAACCCGGCCTGGAACGCGCCACGGCACAAATCCATGATGCGCGGGTCGGGCAGGGTGTCGCTGGTCAGCAACAGGCCGGCCAGCGGAACACCGTTGATGGCGGCCAGGCTGACGGCAAGGATGATGTCGTCGCGATCGCCCGGAGTCACCACCAGCACGCCGGGCTTGAGCAGCTCCACGGTGTTGCGCATGGTGCGGGCGCAGATAATGATCTTGGTCATGCGCCGGGTTTCGTAGTCGCCGGCGTTGAGGATTTGCGCGCCCATCAGGTCGGCCACGTCGCGGGTGCGCGGCGCGTTGAGCTCAGGCTGGTAGGGGATGCAGCCGAGCAGGCGGAAATCACCGCTGCGCAATAACGGCGAGTGCTCCTTGAGGCGCGCCGAGAAGGCCTCCATGCTTTCGTCGGTGCGCACCTTGTTGAGGATCACGCCCAGTACTTTCGGGTCTTTCGGGCCGCCAAACAGTTGGGCCTGCAATTCCACGCGGCCGGACAGCTCGGTGAGCACTTCATTTTCCGGGGCCGAGACCAGGATCACTTCCGCATCCAGGCTCTTGGCCAGGTGCAGGTTGACCCGTGCCGCATAGCTGGCGCTGCGGGTCGGCACCATGCCTTCGACGATCAGCACGTCCTTGCCCACGGCGGCTTGCTGGTACAGCGTGATGATCTCTTCGAGCAACTCATCGAGCTGGCCATCGCCGAGCATGCGCTCCACATGGGCCAGGCCCAGGGGGTGTGGCGGCTTCAGGCCGTGGGTGCGCGCCACCAGTTCGGTAGAGCGCTCGGGGCCGGTGTCGCCAGGGTGTGGCTGGGCAATCGGCTTGAAGAAACCGACTTTCAGCCCGGCGCGTTCCAGGGTGCGCACCAGCCCAAGGCTGATGGAGGTCAGACCCACACCAAAATCGGTGGGCGCGATAAAAAAAGTCTGCATGCGAATTCTCTGGAGGTGCATGGCTTGGGTGGCGCTCTATGTGTGAGTGCCTACCGCGAATCAGGCGCCAAGGTTAATCGTTATTCGGGCTGTTGCGCACACCAGCCGCACGCAAAGGGTTGGCCTATTTTTTCAAGGCGTTGCGCGGGGTCAAGTACCCAGGCGCGTGACTGCCAGGGCGGCTGGTGGCGCAGATGCTGGGTGTGGCCGCAGGACAGCTCGGCGACCCAGTGCAGGTCGTCGTCCTGGTGGAAACCGCAGATCGTCGTGACCGTTGGTCGGCCCCGTCTGTCCGGGTTCTGTTCGCTTTCGGGCAAATCCTTGTTTAGACTTGTCCGTTCTTCATTCTTATGCAAAAGGTCTCGCCCCATGACGATCGCCGCTAACAAGGCTGTCTCCATCGACTATACCCTGACCAACGACGCTGGTGAGGTCATCGACAGCTCCGCCGGCGGCGCGCCGCTGGTCTACCTGCAAGGCGCGGGTAATATCATCCCAGGCCTGGAAAAGGCTCTGGAAGGCAAGGCGGTTGGTGATGAACTGACCGTGGCCGTAGAACCTGAAGACGCGTACGGCGAATACTCCGCCGAACTGGTCAGCACCCTGAGCCGCAGCATGTTCGAAGGCGTTGATGAGCTGGAAGTGGGCATGCAGTTCCACGCTTCCGCGCCGGACGGCCAAATGCAGATCGTGACCATCCGCGACCTGGACGGCGACGATGTGACCGTTGACGGTAACCACCCTCTGGCTGGCCAGCGTCTGAACTTCCAGGTGAAGATCGTTGCGATCCGCGACGCTTCCCAGGAAGAAGTAGCTCACGGCCACGTTCACGGTGAAGGCGGTCATCAGCACTGATTGTGGTTTGATCAATAGCTGACAAAAACGCCCCGACTGGTTCGGGGCGTTTTTTTTGCGCTTGAAAATGCACCACGTATCAAATGTGGGAGGGGGCTTGCTCCCGATTGCTGAGCGTCAGGCACTGTATATGGCGACTGATCCACCGCTATCGGGAGCAAGCCCCGTCACAGTGTGAATAGTAATCTGCACACAAACAAAAATGCCCCGGACCTTTCGGTACGGGGCATTTTTTAACTGTTACGCAACCTCAGGTCGCTTGGCAGTTGTTACCACTTAGGCTGCAGCAGAAACGCTCAGAGCCTTGATGTGGCCATTCAGGCGGCTCTTATGACGAGCGGCCTTGTTCTTGTGGATGATGCCTTTATCGGCCATACGGTCGATAACTGGCACGGCCAGAACGTAAGCTGCTTGAGCTTTTTCAGCGTCTTTGGTGTCGATGGCTTTAACTACATTCTTGATGTAGGTACGAACCATGGAACGCAGGCTGGCGTTGTGGCTGCGACGCTTCTCAGCCTGTTTTGCACGTTTTTTGGCGGAAGGTGTGTTGGCCACCGTCGAGCTCCTCGAAAGACTTTTTAGGAAATAGCAAACAAAATAGGCCGCGAATCATGCCGATGACTTGATGGGTTGTCAAGGGCGGCTGATGCGAACTGCTGAGTGGTCGATCTGAAGAGGCGGGTGATTTATTTCCGGCGCTTGACCTGTAAACTCGCGAGCTTTGGCTCTGTGCTGTTGCAGGCGCGCAGTATCGCATAAGTAGGCGCTTTGTTCGCCTGCTCTTTATCTATAGGCGCAAACTCTTTCAATGAATCTGCTCAAATCGTTGGCTGCCGTCAGCTCTATCACGATGATCTCCCGGGTTTTGGGGTTTGTGCGTGACACCCTGCTGGCGCGTATTTTTGGCGCCAGCATGGCCACGGATGCCTTCTTCATTGCCTTTAAATTGCCCAACCTGCTGCGCAGGATCTTCGCCGAAGGCGCGTTTTCCCAGGCATTCGTGCCGATCCTGGCTGAATACAAGACTCAGCACGGCGAGGAGGCAACCCGCACATTCATTGCCTACGTCTCTGGCCTGTTGACCCTGGTGCTGATGCTGGTGACCTTCGTCGGCATACTCGCCGCGCCCTGGGTGATCTGGGCCACGGCCCCCGGCTTTGCCAATACCCCGGAGAAATTCGCGCTGACCACTGATCTGCTGCGCGTGACCTTTCCTTATATATTGCTGATCTCGCTGTCATCGCTCGCCGGGGCGATTCTCAATACCTGGAACCGGTTCTCGGTGCCGGCCTTCGTGCCGACGCTGCTTAACGTCAGCATGATTATCTTCGCGCTGTTCCTCACGCCGTACTTCGATCCGCCGGTGATGGCCCTTGGTTGGGCCGTCCTGGCCGGCGGCCTGGCGCAGTTGCTCTATCAACTGCCGCATCTGAAAAAGATCGGCATGCTTGTGCTGCCGCGCCTGAACCTAAAGGACACCGGCGTCTGGCGCGTGATGCGCAATATGTTGCCAGCGATCCTCGGGGTGTCGGTCAGTCAGATTTCCCTGATCATCAACACCGCCTTCGCTTCGCTGCTGGTGTCCGGCTCGGTGTCGTGGATGTACTACGCCGACCGTCTGATGGAATTGCCATCCGGCGTGCTCGGGGTAGCCTTGGGCACAATCCTGTTGCCGACCCTGGCGCGCACCTATGCGAGCAAGGACCGCCAGGAATATTCGCGCATTCTCGACTGGGGCCTGCGCCTGTGCTTCCTGCTGGTGCTGCCATGCGCGCTGGCCCTGGGGATCCTGGCTGAACCTTTGACGGTCTCGCTGTTTCAATACGGACAATTCGACGCCCATGACGCCTTGATGACCCAGCATGCGCTGGTGGCCTACTCCGTCGGCTTGCTCGGTATTATCGTGATCAAGGTGCTCGCGCCGGGCTTCTATGCCCAGCAGAACATCCGCACGCCGGTGAAGATCGCGATTTTCACACTGATCGTCACACAACTGCTCAACCTGATTTTTATCGGCCCGCTGGCCCATGCCGGCCTGGCGTTGGCGATCAGTGCCGGCGCCTGCATCAATGCTGGCCTGCTGTTCTACCAGTTGCGCAAGCAGCAGATGTACCAGCCGCAGCCAGGCTGGGGTGCGTTCACCTTCAAGTTGCTGGTGGCGGTGGCCGCGATGTCTGCCGTGTTGCTTGGCTTGATGCACGTGATGCCGGCCTGGGACCAGGGCCACATGCTGGAGCGCTTCCTGCGCCTTGGCGTGCTGGTGGTGGCTGGCGTGGTGGTGTACTTCGGGATGTTGCTGCTGCAGGGTTTCCGCCTGCGCGATTTCAATCGCAAGTCGCTGGGATAGACAGTTTGCGGCGGTAAAACGGCTGTTTTATCGAATCGATCCATTTGGCCTGCGCTGTTGCCTGTCGTCCGGGGCCGGGTGTGGTTATAATCGACCACTTTATGAGCAAGAAGCGCGTTATGCAGCTGGTTCGAGGTCTCCACAACCTGCGCCCCGAGCACCGGGGCTGCGTCGCCACTATTGGCAACTTTGACGGTGTTCACCGTGGCCACCAGGCTATCCTGGCCAGGCTGCGCGAGCGTGCGGTCGAGTTGGGCGTGCCCAGCTGCGTGGTGATTTTTGAGCCACAGCCGCGGGAATTCTTTACCCCGCAAACAGCGCCGGCCCGTCTGGCCCGCCTGCGGGACAAACTGCAGTTGCTGGCTGAAGAAGGCGTGGACCGCGTCCTCTGCCTGGCTTTCAACCAGCGTCTGCAAAGCCTTAGCGCCGCCGAGTTCGTCGACCGCATTCTCGTTGATGGCCTGGGCGTACAGCATCTGGAGGTCGGCGACGACTTCCGTTTCGGTTGCGACCGCGTCGGCGATTTCGATTTCCTGCAACACGCCGGCGTCAACCAGGGTTTTACCGTCGAAGCCGCGCAAACCGTCGAACTGGACGGTCTGCGCGTGAGCAGCACCCAGGTGCGTAACGCCCTGGCCGCTGCCGACTTCGCCTTGGCCGAGCGTTTGCTCGGTCGCCCGTTCCGCATCGCCGGACGGGTACTGCACGGCCAGAAGCTGGCGCGCCAACTGGGCACGCCAACCGCCAACGTGCAACTCAAGCGCCGTCGTGTGCCGCTGACCGGGGTTTACCTGGTGAGTGTCGACATCGACGGCCAATCGTGGCCGGGAGTCGCCAACATAGGCGTCAGGCCCACGGTTGCAGGTGATGGCAAGGCCCACCTGGAAGTTCATCTTCTGGATTTTGCCGGTGATTTATACGACCGGCGTTTAACGGTGGTTTTCCACCAGAAGCTGCGTGAAGAGCAGCGATTTGCCTCCCTTGAGGCATTGAAAACGGCGATCAATGCGGATGTCGCCGCCGCCCGTGCACTAGCCGCACCTAGCGCCCATCGCTAACCGAAGAGCCTTAAATGACCGACTATAAAGCCACGCTAAACCTTCCGGACACCGCCTTCCCAATGAAGGCCGGCCTGCCACAGCGCGAACCGCAGATCCTGCAGCGCTGGGACAGTATTGGCCTGTACGGAAAGTTGCGCGAAATTGGCAAGGATCGTCCGAAATTCGTCCTGCACGACGGCCCTCCTTATGCCAACGGCACGATTCACATCGGTCATGCGCTGAACAAGATTCTCAAGGACATGATCCTGCGTTCGAAAACCCTGTCGGGCTTCGACGCACCCTATGTTCCGGGTTGGGACTGCCACGGCCTGCCGATCGAACACAAAGTCGAAGTGACCTACGGCAAGAACCTGGGCGCGGATAAAACCCGCGAACTGTGCCGTGCCTACGCCACCGAGCAGATCGAAGGGCAGAAATCCGAATTCATCCGTCTGGGTGTGTTGGCCGAGTGGGACAACCCTTACAAAACCATGAGCTTCAAGAACGAGGCCGGTGAAATCCGTGCCTTGGCCGAAATCGTCAAGGGTGGTTTCGTGTTCAAGGGCCTCAAGCCCGTGAACTGGTGCTTCGACTGCGGCTCGGCCCTGGCCGAGGCGGAAGTCGAGTACGAAGAAAAGAAATCTTCGACCATCGACGTGGCCTTCCCGGTCGCCGACGACGCCAAGCTGGCCGAGGCCTTCGGCCTGGCATCGCTGGCCAAGCCCGCGGCCATCGTAATCTGGACCACCACGCCATGGACCATTCCTGCCAACCAGGCGCTGAACGTGCACCCGGAGTTCACCTACGCGCTGGTTGACGTGGGTGACCGCCTGCTGGTGCTGGCCGAAGAAATGGTCGAGTCGTGCCTGGCGCGTTACGAACTGCAAGGTTCGGTGATCGCCACCACTACCGGCTCCGCGCTGGAACTGATCAACTTCCGTCATCCGTTCTATGACCGTCTGTCGCCCGTCTACATGGCCGACTACGTTGAGCTGGGTTCGGGCACGGGCATCGTTCATTGCTCGCCTGCCTACGGCGTGGACGACTTCGTGACCTGCAAGAAGTACGGCATGGTCAACGACGACATCATCAACCCGGTGCAGAGCAACGGCGTGTATGTGCCGTCGCTGGAGTTCTTCGGCGGGCAGTTCATCTTCAAGGCCGACCAGCCGATCATCGACAAGCTGCGTGAAGTCGGCGCGTTGATGCAGGCCGACACCATCAAGCACAGCTACATGCACTGCTGGCGCCACAAGACCCCGTTGATCTACCGCGCCACCGCGCAGTGGTTTATTGGCATGGACAAAGAACCGACCAACGGCGAGACCCTGCGCGTACGCTCGCTCAAAGCCATCGAAGACACCCAGTTCGTCCCGGCCTGGGGCCAGGCGCGCCTGCACTCGATGATCGCCAACCGTCCGGACTGGTGCATCTCCCGCCAGCGCAACTGGGGCGTGCCGATTCCGTTCTTCCTGAACAAGGAAAGCGGCGAGCTGCACCCACGCACCGTCGAATTGATGGAAGAAGTGGCCCAGCGCGTTGAACAGGAAGGCATCGAAGCCTGGTTCAAGCTGGACGCCGCCGAGTTGCTGGGTGACGAAGCGCCGCAGTACGACAAAATCAGCGACACCCTCGACGTGTGGTTCGATTCGGGCACCACCCATTGGCACGTCCTGCGCGGTTCGCACCCGATGGGCCACGAAACCGGCCCGCGTGCCGACCTGTACCTGGAAGGTTCGGACCAGCACCGTGGCTGGTTCCACTCCTCGTTGCTGACCGGTTGCGCCATTGATGGCCATGCGCCGTACCGCGAACTGTTGACCCACGGCTTCACCGTCGACGAAAACGGTCGCAAGATGTCCAAGTCGCTGAAAAACGTGATCGAGCCGAAAAAAATCAACGACACCCTGGGCGCCGACATCATGCGTCTGTGGGTCGCGTCGACCGATTATTCGGGCGAAATCGCCGTGTCGGACCAAATCCTGGCCCGCAGCGCCGATGCCTACCGTCGCATCCGTAATACCGCACGCTTCCTGCTGTCGAACCTGACCGGCTTCAACCCGGCCACCGACCTGCTGCCGGCCGAGGACATGCTCGCCCTCGACCGTTGGGCCGTGGACCGTACCCTGTTGCTGCAACGCGAGTTGCAGGAACACTACGGCGAGTACCGCTTCTGGAACGTGTATTCGAAGATCCACAACTTCTGCGTGCAGGAGCTGGGTGGTTTCTACCTCGACATCATCAAGGACCGCCAGTACACCACCGCCGCCAACAGCAAGGCGCGCCGCTCGGCGCAGACCGCGCTGTATCACATCAGCGAAGCGCTGGTGCGCTGGATCGCCCCGATCCTGGCGTTCACCGCCGACGAGCTGTGGGAGTACCTGCCGGGCGAGCGTAACGAGTCCGTCATGCTCAATACCTGGTACGAAGGCCTGACCGAACTGCCGGCCGACTTCGAACTGGGCCGCGAGTATTGGGAAGGCGTGATGGCCGTGAAGGTTGCGGTGAACAAGGAGCTGGAAGTGCAGCGCGCGGCCAAGGCCGTGGGTGGCAACCTGCAAGCCGAAGTCACCCTGTTTGCCGAGGAAGGCTTGACCGCCGACCTGGCCAAGCTGAGCAACGAGCTGCGCTTTGTGTTGATCACCTCTACCGCAAGCCTGGCACCATTCACCCAGGCGCCGGCGGACGCCGTGGCGACCGAAGTGCCGGGCCTGAAGCTCAAAGTGGTCAAGTCGGCCTTCCCCAAGTGCGCCCGTTGCTGGCACTGCCGTGAAGATGTCGGCGTGAACCCTGAACACCCGGAAATCTGCGGTCGCTGCGTGGATAACATCAGCGGTGAAGGCGAGGTTCGCCACTATGCCTAGTCAAAGCATGCCTAACGCCGGCCGTTTCGGACGTCTTGGCTGGCTCGTACTGAGCGTGCTGGTCCTGGTCATCGACCAGGTCAGCAAGGCTCATTTCGAAGGCACCCTGGAAATGTTCCAGCAGATCGTGGTGATCCCGGACTACTTCAGCTGGACCCTGGCCTACAACACCGGCGCGGCCTTCAGCTTCCTCGCCGATGGCGGCGGCTGGCAGCGTTGGTTGTTCGCGCTGATCGCCGTGGTGGTCAGTGCGGTGCTGGTTGTCTGGCTAAAGCGCCTGGGCCGCGATGATACCTGGCTGGCCATTGCGCTCGCCCTGGTGCTGGGCGGCGCGCTGGGCAACCTGTACGACCGCATTGCCCTGGGCCATGTGATCGACTTCATCCTAGTGCACTGGCAGAACCGTCATTATTTCCCGGCGTTCAATTTCGCCGACAGTGCCATCACCGTCGGTGCAATCATGCTGGCGCTGGATATGTTCAAGAGCAAGAAAACCGGAGAGACCGTCAATGACTGATCAGGTATTGGCTGAGCAACGCATCGGCCAGAACACGGAAGTCACGTTGCATTTCGCATTGCGCCTGGAGAATGGCGATACGGTCGACAGCACCTTCGACAAGGCCCCGGCGACCTTCAAGGTCGGCGATGGCAACCTGCTGCCGGGTTTTGAAGCGGCTTTGTTCGGGTTCAAGGCTGGGGATAAGCGCAACTTGCAGATCCTGCCGGAAAATGCCTTTGGCCAGCCAAATCCGCAGAACGTGCAGATCATTCCACGCTCGCAATTCGAAGGCATGGACCTGTCGGAAGGCCTGCTGGTGATTTTCAATGATGCGGCAAATACCGAATTGCCCGGCGTGGTCAAAGCCTTCGATGACATACAAGTGACCATCGACTTCAACCACCCGTTGGCCGGTAAGACACTGACCTTTGATGTCGAGATTATCAGCGTCAAGGCGCTGGTCTAGAATGTGGGAGGGGGCGATCCCCCTCCCACCTTTGATCCCCATTGTCCCTTCGGTCAGCAACAAACCTGACCCTAAGTGGCTGCAAGACACGAGGCACAGCATGCAAATCAAACTCGCCAATCCCCGTGGCTTCTGTGCCGGTGTGGACCGGGCGATCGAAATCGTCAACCGCGCCCTGGAAGTCTTCGGGCCGCCGATTTACGTGCGGCATGAAGTGGTCCACAACAAGTTCGTGGTTGAAGACCTGCGCGCGCGCGGCGCCATCTTCGTCGAAGAACTGGACCAAGTGCCTGATGATGTCATCGTCATCTTCAGCGCCCACGGCGTTTCCCAGGCTGTACGCACCGAAGCGGCCGGCCGCGGCCTGAAAGTCTTCGATGCCACCTGCCCGCTGGTGACCAAGGTGCACATCGAAGTGGCACGCTACAGCCGTGATGGCCGTGAATGCATCCTGATCGGCCACGCCGGCCATCCGGAAGTCGAAGGCACCATGGGCCAGTACGACGCCAGCAATGGCGGCGCCATCTACCTGGTGGAAGACGAAAAAGACGTCGCCAACTTGCAGGTTCAAAACCCCGAGCGCTTGGCCTTTGTGACCCAGACCACCTTGTCCATGGACGACACCAGTCGCGTTATCGATGCCCTGCGCACGCGGTTCCCGGCCATTGGCGGCCCACGTAAGGACGACATCTGCTACGCCACGCAAAACCGCCAGGACGCCGTCAAGCAACTGGCCGATGAGTGTGATGTGGTGCTGGTGGTCGGCAGCCCCAACAGCTCCAACTCCAACCGCTTGCGTGAGTTGGCCGAGCGCATGGCGACGCCGGCGTACCTGATCGACGGCGCCGAGGACATGCAGCGCAGTTGGTTCGATGGTATCGAGCGCATCGGCATCACCGCTGGCGCCTCGGCCCCGGAAGTGCTGGTGCGTGGTGTGATCCAGCAATTGCACGCCTGGGGTGCCACCGGCGCCGATGAATTGGCGGGCCGGGAAGAAAACATTACGTTTTCCATGCCCAAGGAGTTGCGGGTTCGCTCACTGCTCTGAATTCCAGCGGGCTGGATCAGCCTCGGCATAACGCCTGCTCAGCTTTCTCGCTGCGCAGGCTGATACGCCCGCTGGGCGCCAGCACTACCTGATACAAGCTCTGTGCCTGCTTCGTGTCGCACACATGCACGGTGCCAGCACGAAACCCCCCGCCTGCGAACACCGGCTCTCCCAGACCGCTGAAACGAACCTGGCTGCTGACCGGGCCATTACCTGCAACCGGTACACGCCCGCTGTCCTGTCGCTCCAGCAGCACGGGATTGTCCTCGTCCAAATGGCCGCGCCCGCTAAGGTCCAATATCACCCGCCAGCCTTGGCTCCAGTTTTCGTCCCGTGCATGCATGACCACCGCACGATTGCGTGCGATCGCTTCGGTGCGTGCGTAACGCAGCCCTTCGGCCAGTGACTGGGCCACACTTTGCCGCTGCTGCGACTCCAGCAAACCCTTGAAGTTAGGTACGGCCAGTTGTGCCAGGAAACCCGTCACGATCAGCCCCAACAGTAATTCGATCAGGGTGAATCCTCGTTGTGTCATGTGCGCTCCGATCCGTGGATGCCAGTGATCTTTAAGTGGCAGGTATAGGTATAGCGCTTGGTCCCTGGGGCTGAATGATGGCCTTTACATCCAATGTATTTCCCTTTGTTCCGATAGCAGCGCCTGTCAAAAACCGACGCTAGTCTTGGGCTGCACAACAGGGTTTCCCTGTTTTCTAAGACCTTCGACAGGGATGACGACGGTAATGCTTTTGCGCCGAAATACCTTTTCTCTACGCGTTTCCCGCCGACGCCAATCCGGCATGGCACTGGTCGAGGTGCTGGTAGCGGTGTTGGTCCTGGCGCTCGGGATGCTGGGCGCCGCGGCGATCCAGCTCAACGCCCTGAAGTACACCGACAGCGCACGGATGACCAGCCAAGCCAGTTTTATTGCCTACGACATGCTCGACCGTATTCGCGCCAACGCCGGCGCCGATTACGCCTGGGGTCGAACCGAGCGGGCTCCGCCCAGTACTTCGACAGCCAGCGTGCGTGACCTGGACCTGCATGACTTCGAGGCCAACATCATGGGTTTTGCCGGCAAGGAGGCCAAGGGTGCCGTAGCGGTCAGCGGTGACGAGGTCACTATCAGCATCAGTTGGGAAGATGCCAGGAGCGCGGGCAGCCTCGGTGCCCGGGAGTCCTTCACCCTGACCAGTCGAATTGCCAACGGGCAAGGGAGATTGCAATGATCCGCCCGGCGCGGGGGTTCGGTCTGGTGGAGTTGCTGCTGGCATTGGCCATCGGGCTGGTCGTGGTGCTGGGTGCAAGCCAGGTGCTGATCAGTTCGCGATTGACCCAAACCAGCCAGCAGGCGGCCATGGTGCTGCAGGACGATGCGCGGTTCGTGCTGAGCAAGATGACTCAGGATATTCGCCAGGCCGGCATGCTGGGGTGTTTGGCGACGGCGTCTATCGACAACGCCCCCGGCGGCGTTTGATCGGCCGATCAGCTGGGAGGTATCGGCAGGCGCGAAGGCCCTGACGCTGGTGACCGCCCACGCCGGCGACGGTGCTGGCAAACCTGACTGGACGGTGGTGTCCGACTGCAAGGAGGCCGCTCAGGCTTACACCGGAACAGCGCCTGCAGTCGCGCCCGGCCAGATTCGTTTTGCAATACGCGAGCTTACCTATACCTACGAAACGGGCCAGTTGAAGATCAGTACACCGTCGGCACCGGCCAAGGCGGTACTGATGGATAACGTACGAGCATTCGACCTCAGCTTTGGCGTGGCGGCCGGGCCTGAGTCGACGGACGTAGTGCGTTACGACAGCCACCCGGCCGACGCATCGTTGATACGCAGCGCGCGCATCCTCATGACCCTGCAAGACCCGACTGGGCGCGTGAAGGATCAGTCTTATAGCGTTGTGGCTGCACTGCGCAACCGGTTGGAGTAGGGCGATGACGATGGTTATGGGTAGCCAGATGCGGCAGACGGGAATGGTGCTGCTGATCAGCTTGGTATTTTTGCTGTTGTTGTCGTTGCTGGGGTTGTCATCGATGCAAGGCGCAATCTCGCAGCAGAAGGCCGCAAGCAGCCTGTGGCAGCGTGTTCAATCGTTCCAGACTGCCGAAAGTGGCCTTCGGCTCGGGGAGGCAGCGGTGCGCAGGGGCGGGCATGCGCTGCCGGTTTGTCACTCGTTCATCAGTTGCGCGCCCCCCAATGAAGCGTTTTCGTTAGTGGGCGCTGGGCCCAATCCGGTTTCGGGAGTGACTTGGGTGGCGTTCAAGAGTGGGGTATATGGCGTTCAATCCCTGGGAGTGGGTGTGGGCCAGGCGCATTTGCCGCCGCATGCCCCAGCCGCGCTTTTTCGGGTGACGGCCGTCGGGCTGGATGGCCAATCGCGCACGGTGCTGGAGACCGTGTACGCGCGGGTGGAGGAGGGCGGCGGCAATAGGTTTCGGCGCGTCTTATGGCGGCAACTTCAATAAGGAACAATCAAATGGGCATGGATAGCCAGGGCTTTACCCTGATCGAGTTATTGATCGCCGTGGCGATCATTGCGCTGCTGGGCGGCATCGCTTACCCCGCCTACACCAGCCAAGTGAAAAAGGTGTATCGGGTGCAAATCGTCGCGCTGCTGACCGAGCAAGCTCAGCATCTGGAGCGCTTTTACACACGCAACGGCAGTTTTATTGATGCAGGCGGCGTCAGTACAGGCAATGATCACTATAGAATCAGCGCAGTATTGAACCCCCAGGATTTTGCCCTGCTCGCCACGCCTGCCACCGACTCAGTCATGGCGGACGACGCTTGCGGCCAATTCCGCTTGACCAGCTCCGGGATGCGAAGCAATCCGGGTGCTGCACCGCAGATGCCGCTCAAGGCATGCTGGGGGCAGTGATGAGAGTGCTGGATGAATGGGCGCCGGGTGCGCTTCTCCCTTTTTATCGGCTGGATCAAATGATGGCAAAGCAACAGCGAGTAGTGATTGTCGGCGGCGGCGTAATGGGCTTGTTGACGGCATACAACCTGGCAAACCGGGGGCAGGCGGTCACCTTGTTGGAGCGCGCCTGGCTTGGCCAGGAATCGTCCTGGGCTGGCGGCGGGATTGTTTCGCCGCTGTATCCGTGGCGCTACAGCCCGGCGGTGACGGCCTTGGCCCACTGGTCCCAGGATTTCTACCCGCAACTGGCGCAACGGCTGTTCGCCGCCACCGGTGTTGACCCCGAGGTTCATACCACGGGCCTGTATTGGCTCGATCTGGATGACGAAGCCGATGCGCTGGCCTGGGCTGCGCGTGAGGGGCGGCCCTTGAGCAAAGTGGACGTTTCTGCGGCCCATGATGCGGTTCCGGTGCTGGGCAGCGGTTATTCGCGGGCGATCTACATGGCCAACGTGGCCAATGTGCGCAATCCGCGTCTGGTCAAATCACTCAAGGCGGCGTTGTCGGCGCTGCCCGATGTGACGATTCACGAGCAGTGCGAAGTCGATGGATTTATTTTGCAAGGCGATACCGTGGTGGGCGTGAATACGGCTGCTGGCGCCATGCTGGGCGATCAGGTGGTGCTCGCAGCGGGTGCCTGGAGCGGCGAGTTGCTGGGAAAACTGGGCTTG
Source organism: Pseudomonas sp. W4I3 (assembly GCF_030816195.1). Taxonomy (GTDB): domain Bacteria; phylum Pseudomonadota; class Gammaproteobacteria; order Pseudomonadales; family Pseudomonadaceae; genus Aquipseudomonas. The sequence goes on from NZ_JAUSXS010000001.1 coordinate 1,523,103, forward strand.
ACGCTGCCCGTGGAGCCGGTCAAGGGCCAGATGATCCTCTACAAGTGTGCGTCTGACTTCCTGTCGAGCATGGTCCTGGCAAAAGGGCGCTATGCGATACCGCGGCGTGATGGGCACATCCTGATTGGCAGCACCCTGGAGCACGAAGGGTTCGATAAAACGCCGACCGACACCGCGCTGGAAAGTCTCAAAGCGTCCGCGGTGGAGCTGTTGCCCGCCCTGGCGGACGCCGAGGTGGTGGGGCATTGGGCGGGGCTGCGGCCCGGCTCGCCGGAAGGCATTCCCTATATTGGCGAGGTGCCGGGCTTTAAGGGCCTGTGGCTCAATTGCGGGCATTACCGCAATGGCCTGGTGCTTGCTCCGGCGTCCTGCCAGTTGTTTGCCGACTTGCTGCTGGGGCAGGCACCGATCATCGATCCGGCACCTTACGCCCCCGCCGGTCGACTCAACGCTGAATAGACTTCGGCCCTTGCTGCAGGTGCGCCTGGGTGCAATACCAGGCCTGGCCCGAGCTGAGCGCACGATCCTGCGGCACATGCACGCCGCAGTGGGCGCAGCGCACCATCAAAGCGGCATCTGGCTCGCCGGTGCGGCGTTGGCTGGCAGCAGGGCTTTTAAATTTGCGCCAGAGCCATACCGCGGCGGCAATGACGGCGATCCAGAACAATAGACGAAGCATGATGGGCAGTTTCTCGATAAGGAATGCGCCAGTTTAGCCAAGGTCGCCATGGGCGCACAGCGCAATAAATACTCGCCCATGAAAAAGGGAGCTCCTGAGAGCTCCCTTTTGCGTTGCGTCGAACAATCAGTCGAACACACCGAAGGTCATGTAGCTGAACCACGAGCGGTCCTGGTTGTTGCCCAGGGCTTGCGGCTCTTCTTCTTCGATCACGTCGCCGTTTTCGTCGTGCGGCTTGAGGTCCGAAGGGATCGCGTCCTTGGCGTCCTGGTACTGCTTGATCACGTCCTGGTTGGCACGTGTTTCACCTGGCGGCAGCGGTGGACGGGACTCGATCAGGCCCAGCGTGTACTTGCTCAACCACGAACGGTTGTCGGCTTCGTCAACCTGAGGCACGAACTGGCCGTCTTTCAGGCTTGGGTGGTCCGGGTAGTTGAGCTTCAGGGTTTCCAGGCTGGTGCTCGCCAGTTCGTCCAGGTGCAAGCGCTGGTAAGCCTCGGTCATCACGGCCAGGCCGTCACCCACCGAAGGGGTTTCCTGGAAGTTCTCCACCACGTAGCGGCCACGGTTGGCGGCGGCCACGTATGCCTGACGGGTCAGGTAGTAGTGGGCCACGTGGATCTCGTAGGAGGCCAGCAGGTTGCGCAGGTAGATCATGCGCTGCTTGGCGTCCGGCGCGTAGCGGCTGTTCGGGTAGCGGCTGGTCAGCTGGGCGAACTCGTTGTAGGAGTCGCGAGCGGCACCCGGGTCACGCTTGGTCATGTCCAGCGGCAGGAAGCGCGCCAGCAGGCCAACGTCCTGGTCGAACGAGGTCAGGCCCTTCATGTAGTAGGCGTAGTCCACGTTCGGGTGCTGCGGGTGAAGGCGGATAAAACGCTCGGCGGCGGACTTGGCAGCTTCCGGCTCGGCGTTCTTGTAGTTGGCGTAGATCAGCTCGAGCTGGGCCTGGTCGGCATAGCGTCCGAACGGATAGCGCGACTCCAGTGCCTTCAGCTTCGCTGTGGCGCTGGTGTAGCTATTATTATCCAAGTCTGTCTGAGCTTGCTGGTACAGCTCGACTTCGCTCAGGTTTTCGTCGACGACGTCCTTTGTTGACGAGCAAGCAGCAGTCATGGCGAGGATGGCGATCAGCAGCAGGTGTTTCACTTGCATGGCGGCTTGCGTCCCTATGACGGCCGCTGTCTTGGGCGGGGCCGTCCTGTTATGATGAGCGCCCCGTTGAAAGCCTCGGGGCAAAAGACGCCGTATTTAACCACAAGCGCGCAGCCGAAACCAAAGGCTGTGCCACGCCTAGTCTGAGCATGTCCGATAAAATTGAACTTCGCGCAGAGGTGCCGTCCGAATTGGGCGGCCAACGCCTCGATCAAGTCGCCGCACAATTATTCGCTGAGCACTCGCGCTCGCGCCTTTCCGCCTGGATCAAAGACGGCCGCCTGACTGTGGATGGAGCGGTTATCCGCCCGCGAGACATAGTGCATGGCGGTGCGATTCTTGAGCTGACTGCCGAGCAGGAAGCCCAGGGAGAATGGGTCGCCCAGGACATCGAGCTGGATATCGTCTATGAAGACGACGACATCCTGGTCATCAACAAACCCGCAGGCCTGGTGGTTCACCCGGCTGCCGGGCACGCTGATGGCACCTTGCTCAATGCCTTGCTGCACCACGTGCCAGACATCATCAATGTGCCGCGTTGCGGCATCGTGCACCGTCTGGACAAGGACACCACCGGCTTGATGGTGGTGGCCAAGACCATTCAGGCGCAGACGCAGCTTGTTACTCAATTGCAGAGTCGCAGCGTCAGCCGGATCTACGAATGCATCGTGATCGGTGTCGTGGTGGCGGGGGGCAAGATCAACGCCCCCATCGGTCGCCACGGCCAGCAGCGTCAGCGCATGGCGGTGATGGAGGGCGGCAAGCAGGCCGTCAGCCACTATCGCGTGCTGGAGCGTTTCCGTTCCCACACTCACGTGCGGGTCAAGCTGGAAACCGGTCGTACTCACCAGATCCGCGTGCACATGGCCCACATCAACTTCCCGTTGGTCGGCGATCCGGCCTACGGTGGCCGCTTCCGCATTCCGCCTGCGGCCAGCCAGACCATGGTTGAATCGCTCAAGACGTTCCCGCGCCAGGCGCTGCATGCACGCTTCCTGGAACTGGATCATCCGACGAGCGGTAAGCGCATGAGCTGGGAATCGCCGCTTCCGGACGATCTGGTCTGGTTGTTGTCGCTGCTTAAACAGGATCGCGAGGCGTTTATCGGATGAATGACTGGCTGATTCCGGACTGGCCCGCGCCGTCTCGGGTCAAAGCCTGCGTCACCACCCGTGCGGGCGGCGTCAGTGTGGCGCCGTTCGACAGCCTCAACCTGGGCGATCATGTCGAGGACAGCCTTGAGGCCGTTCTGGAAAATCGTCGTCGCCTTACCGATGCCTTCGATATTCAGCCGGCCTGGTTGCGCCAAGTCCACGGGGTCAGCGTGGTCGAGGCCGATCCGGGCCGTATCGCCGAAGCCGATGGCGCCTGGACCAGTACCCCCGGTATCGCCTGCACATCAATGACGGCTGACTGCTTGCCTGCATTGTTCTGCAATCGAGCGGGCACCCGCGTTGCGGCGGCTCATGCCGGTTGGCGTGGGCTGGCGGCCGGCGTGCTGGAGGCCGCTTTTGAAAGCCTTGAGAGCGACCCCGCCAACGTTCTGGTCTGGCTCGGCCCGGCCATTGGCCCGCAGGCCTTTGAAGTCGGCCCCGAGGTGCGTGAAGCTTTCATGCAGCAACTGCCGGCGGCTGCCCAAGCCTTCGTTCCCGGCCGCAATCCCGGCAAGTTCATGGCCGACATCTATCAGCTCGCCCGCCTGCGCCTTGCCGCGCGGGGCATTAGCGCTGTGTATGGTGGCGGCTTTTGCACCGTGACCGACCCGCGCTTCTTTTCTTACCGCCGCAGCCCGCGTACGGGCCGATTCGCCTCCCTTATCTGGCTTGAACGCTAGACTGTCCTGACCTGTATCAACCCACAGCTGCTTGAATCCCGCAAAATCCACCCCATCTATAAGGGTATCTGGCAGGTTTCTTCATTCAGGATGTGTTTACAGCTCCGGCCTGCTCAAAAGGAAGGTGACTAATGCGTATTGATCGTTTAACCAGCAAATTGCAGTTGGCCTTATCGGATTCCCAGTCCCTGGCGGTCGGCCTCGACCACCCGGCGATTGAACCGGCGCACTTGATGCAAGCGCTCCTGGAGCAACAAGGTGGTTCTATCAAGCCCTTGTTGATGCAGGTGGGCTTTGACGTCAACAGCCTGCGCAAGGAGTTGAGCAAAGAGCTCGACCAACTGCCGAAAATCCAAAACCCTACCGGCGACGTGAATATGTCGCAGGACTTGGCACGCCTGCTGAACCAGGCAGACCGCCTGGCCCAGCAGAAAGGTGACCAGTTCATCTCCAGCGAGCTGGTGTTGCTCGCCGCGATGGACGACAACAGCAAGCTCGGCAAATTGTTGCTTGGCCAGGGCGTGAGCAAGAAAGCCCTGGAAAACGCCATCAACAACCTGCGCGGCGGCGAGGCGGTGAATGACCCCAATCACGAGGAGTCGCGCCAAGCCCTGGATAAGTACACCGTCGACCTGACCAAGCGTGCCGAAGAGGGCAAGCTTGACCCGGTGATCGGCCGTGACGATGAGATTCGTCGCACCATTCAGGTGCTGCAGCGTCGCACCAAGAACAACCCGGTACTGATCGGTGAGCCTGGCGTGGGTAAAACCGCGATCGCGGAGGGCCTGGCCCAGCGCATCATCAATGGTGAAGTACCGGACGGCCTGAAAGGCAAGCGCCTGCTGTCCCTGGACATGGGGTCGTTGATTGCCGGCGCCAAGTTCCGTGGCGAGTTCGAAGAGCGTCTGAAATCCCTGCTCAATGAATTGTCCAAGCAGGAAGGGCAGATCATTCTGTTTATCGACGAACTGCACACCATGGTCGGCGCGGGTAAGGGCGAGGGCTCGATGGATGCCGGCAACATGCTCAAGCCTGCCTTGGCGCGAGGCGAGTTGCATTGCGTCGGTGCCACCACGCTCAACGAATACCGTCAGTACATCGAAAAGGATGCGGCGCTTGAGCGGCGCTTCCAGAAAGTGCTGGTGGAAGAACCGAGCGAAGAGGACACCATTGCCATCCTGCGTGGCCTGAAAGAACGCTATGAGGTTCACCATAAAGTCGCGATCACCGACGGCGCGATCATTGCCGCGGCCAAGTTGAGCCATCGCTATATCACTGATCGGCAGTTGCCCGACAAGGCCATCGACTTGATCGACGAAGCGGCCAGCCGCATTCGCATGGAGATCGACTCCAAGCCGGAAGTGCTCGACCGCCTGGATCGCCGCCTGATTCAACTGAAAGTCGAATCCCAGGCGCTGAAGAAAGAAGAAGACGAGGCGGCGAAGAAGCGCCTGGAAAAACTCCAGGAGGAAATCGTGCGCCTGGAGCGGGAGTATTCGGACCTCGAAGAAATCTGGACCTCGGAAAAAGCTGAGGTGCAGGGTTCTGCGCAGATCCAGCAGAAAATCGAGCAATCCCGCCAGGAACTGGAAGCTGCGCGCCGCAAAGGCGACCTTAACCGCATGGCCGAGTTGCAGTACGGGGTCATCCCGGACCTGGAACGTAGCCTGCAGATGGTCGACCAGCATGGGCACAGCGAGAACCAGTTGCTGCGCAGCAAGGTGACTGAGGAAGAAATTGCCGAAGTGGTCTCCAAGTGGACCGGGATTCCCGTGTCGAAAATGCTGGAAGGCGAGCGCGACAAGCTGTTGAAGATGGAAAACCTGTTGCACCAGCGCGTTATTGGCCAGGAAGAGGCCGTGGTGGCGGTGTCCAACGCGGTGCGGCGTTCGCGCGCCGGGTTGTCCGACCCGAATCGTCCGAGTGGTTCGTTCATGTTCCTCGGCCCGACCGGTGTGGGTAAGACCGAGCTGTGCAAGGCCTTGGCTGAATTCCTCTTTGATACTGAAGAGGCGATGGTGCGCATCGACATGTCCGAGTTCATGGAAAAACACTCGGTGGCTCGCCTGATCGGCGCACCACCAGGCTATGTGGGCTACGAGGAGGGTGGTTACCTGACCGAAGCCGTGCGGCGCAAGCCTTACTCGGTGATCTTGCTCGATGAGGTCGAGAAGGCGCACCCGGATGTGTTCAACATCCTGCTGCAAGTGCTGGAGGATGGCCGCCTCACCGACAGCCACGGCCGTACGGTGGATTTTCGCAACACGGTGATCGTGATGACCTCCAACCTGGGCTCGATGCAGATCCAGGAACTGGTGGGCGATCGCGAGGCCCAGCGCGCAGCGGTAATGGATGCGCTGACCACGCACTTCCGGCCGGAATTTATCAACCGGGTGGATGAAGTGGTGATCTTCGAGCCGCTGGCGCGGGATCAGATCGCCGGTATCACCGAGATCCAGCTGGGGCGTCTGCGTGCACGCCTGGCCGAGCGCGAACTGGCGCTGGGCCTGAGCAGCGAGGCGTTGGACAAGCTGATCGCGGTGGGTTACGACCCGGTGTATGGCGCACGGCCGTTGAAGCGTGCGATCCAGCGCTGGATCGAAAACCCGCTGGCACAGCTGATTCTGTCGGGCAGCTTCATGCCGGGTACCAGCGTCGAGGCAACTGTGGAGAACGACGAGATCGTCTTCCACTAAGCCTGGTTAGCGCTGCTATAAGAGGAGGCCCCGCATTGCGGGGCCTTTTTTTTCGATAGGGCGTTGAACTGTAAGGCAAAGGCTTGTAAAGTGCGCCCCGCAGCAACGTCAGCCCACGGGTTTCTTCTCCCCAAGAAGAAATCAGAAAGAAGCGCAAATCATTGTCTTAAAAGCAATTTAAAGGGTTGACAGGGGTTTTTAAGATTGTAGAATAGCGCGCCTCAGAGACGCTAACGTAGCGATACGGACAGGGTCGAAGAGAAGGTTGTAATGCAGTAAAAGTTGTACTTTGAAATATGTAGTTCCGTGATAGCTCAGTCGGTAGAGCAAATGACTGTTAATCATTGGGTCCCAGGTTCGAGTCCTGGTCACGGAGCCAATTTCAAACCGGGGTATAGCGCAGTCCGGTAGCGCGCCTGCTTTGGGAGCAGGATGTCGGGAGTTCGAATCCCCCTACCCCGACCATATTTGGGTCGTTAGCTCAGTTGGTAGAGCAGTTGGCTTTTAACCAATTGGTCGTAGGTTCGAATCCCACACGACCCACCATTTTTGAGACCAGTTAACGCTGGAATCAGATCTTAAGATCAGAGGCCAAAAGCGCTGATCGAAGAAGGCGACTGAAAGGTCGCCTTTTTATTACCGGGGTATAGCGCAGTCCGGTAGCGCGCCTGCTTTGGGAGCAGGATGTCGGGAGTTCGAATCCCCCTACCCCGACCATATTAAAAATCCTCGTATCGAAAGATACGGGGATTTTTTTTGCCTGCGAAATTCCAAAAGCACCACAAAACAAATGTGGGAGGGGGCTTGCCCCCGATAGCGGTGGGTCAGGTAAAAATACTTAACTGATCCGCCGCCATCGGGAGCAAGCCCCCTCCCACATTTTTTAGTGCAGTTTCAGGCGCGGCTCAGTTCCACGTCCAATCTTGCTGCCCAGCATCAGCATCGCCGTGCGGAAAACGCCATACAGCGCCATCTGGTGCATGCGGTAAAGCGATACATAAAACATCCGCGCCAACCAACCTTCCAGCATCACACTGCCGGTCAGGTTGCCCATCAAGTTGCCCACCGCGGAAAAGCGCGACAGCGAGATCAGCGAGCCGTAGTCGGTGTACTTGTAGGCCGGCAGCTCCTTGCCTTCAATCAGCAGTTTCAGCGACTTGGCGAGCAATGAGGCCTGTTGGTGAGCGGCTTGCGCACGCGGTGGCACATTACGGTCGGTGCCCGGTTGCGGGCAGGCAGCGCAGTCGCCAAAGGCAAAGATGTTTTCGTCGCGGGTGGTCTGCAGTGTCGGCAGCACCTGCAGTTGGTTGATACGGTTGGTTTCCAGGCCGTCGATGTCCTTGAGAAAGCCCGGTGCGCGAATCCCGGCGGCCCACACTTTGAGGCTGGCCGGGATTACCTGTCCGCTGCTGGTGATCAGCGCGTCGGCGGTCACTTCGCTGACGGCCGAGTTGGTCAGCACCGTCACCCCTAGCTTTTCCAGGGTTTTATGCACAGGCCCGCTGATCCGCTCCGGCAGCGCGGGCAATACCCGTGGGCCGGCTTCGATCAGGGTGATGTGCATGTTTTCCGGCTTGATACGGTCCAGGCCGTACGCGGCCAACTCGTGGGCAGCGTTATGCAGTTCGGCGGCCAGTTCCACGCCGGTGGCGCCGGCGCCGACGATGGCGACGCTGATCTGCTCAATCGTGTCGGTTTGCCCGGCGTGGGCGCGCAAGTAATGGTTGAGCAGTTGCTGATGGAAGCGCTCGGCCTGCTTGCGGGTGTCGAGGAACAGGCAATGCTGCGCCGCGCCCTCGGTGCCGAAATCGTTCGTGGTGCTGCCCACCGCAATCACCAGGCTGTCATAGCCCAGCACACGCGCAGGCACCAGTTCGCGGCCTTCTTCATCAAGGGTGGCGGCCAGTTGGATTTTTTTCTGCTCACGGTCGAGTCCGCTCATACGCCCCAGTTGGAACTCGAAGTGGTTCCATTTCGCCTGGGCGACGTAATTGAGTTCGTCTTCCGAAGAGTTCAGCGAGCCGGCCGCTACTTCGTGCAGCAGCGGTTTCCAGATGTGCGTCAGGTTGGCGTCCACCAGCGTGATGCTGGCTTTGCCGCGTTTGCCCAGGGTCTTACCCAGGCGGGTCGCTAGCTCCAGACCGCCGGCACCGCCGCCGACGACAATAATACGATGGGTCATGGGAGTATCTCGCAAGGCTAAAAGAAATCGGAGCAGTTACCCCCGCGAGCGCCAGGCAGCTCATAGCGTCAGGTAACTCAAAAGGCGGCTCAGCAGACCGAGCCCGATCACCACCACCAGCACCACACCCAGGAGCAGCCACGGCCTGAAAGGCTTGCGCTCGACTTTGTGTTGGGAGAGTTGCAGATACTCTTCGACATGCTGTTGGTCATCGGGGTTCAGGCGGCTGGTCATAAAGGCCTCGTCAGGTAGACGTTGCAAAAGGGCGCCACGTTACAGCCGGGCATCAAAGGCTGATGCCCACATCGAACACTATGCTGCGGCCCAGGTTGTTGCGCAAGAAATCCGGCGCGTCCGGGTGTGCGAACAGTACCCGCGCAAAGGTTGGCCCCACCAGCGACAGGGAGCGCCAGCCCTGGCGCAGATATTCGGTGGGCGGCGGAAAATGGCTGTTGAGGTCCAGCACTTCGCGCTTGAGGCTGGTAAAGGCGATGAGGTCCAATTCCCCCAGATCTATTCCGCGTTCTTTGTAGTTATGCGCTTTTTTGCGCAGTGTCGGTGCCAGGCGCAACAGAAACTCATGGGCGGGAATGCGCCTTGGCTTGGCTTCGCGTCGCACCAGTTGGCTCAGGGAGAAGGCGCTGCGCCTGCGCAGCAGTTCGTCGCGCCATTCGTCGTTCAGTCGACGGCCTTCGTCCAAGACAAAGAACACTTCAAAACTGGCGTCGCGAAACAGCACGTCGGGCGGTTCCTGGCCGGCGGCGTGGAACTCCTCGGCGCGATAGGGCACGTTCAAGCCTTGCAACAGGCGCTGGCAGACCCAACGCTCACGCTCCCATTTGCGGGCATTGGACAGGAATGCGTTGGCTTGTTCGGCCGCTACGGTGAGCAGGCGCAAATAATCTGAGTCATCCATAGGCGTAGCTTAGCGTTCAAATGATGACCGCAGGAAGACTTGCTGCGGTTCCAGCCTTGCAACAGGCTACGCTGCAACTTGGACCTTGGCGATGTAGTCTCCAGTATCCACCAGCGACTCCGGGAACGAGGCGTTTATGTACAGAATCAACGCAACCAGCCCCATCACGGGCTGCGAGGCGGCGAGGCAGGTGAAGCGGTGATCGGCGCGCAGGTCATGACATCACCCACCCTGGGCACCGGCTGGCTGTTGTACGTCCCCGTGCTGGTGTGGGCGATCTTGCGCGCGCCCTGGGTCGAGTTGTTTGCCGACCGACGGCGCCAGCATTTGCTGTTCGGCACGGTGTTCGCGCTGTTCATGTTGTGGCTGGTGCGGCGGGATTTCGACACAGGGGTGTCTTACCATTTTATCGGCATGACCGCGGTGACCCTGCTGCTGGACTGGCCGCTGGCAATCGTCGGTGGGTTTGCCGCGCAGTGCGGGTTGGTTTGGCTGGGGCGCCAGGACCTTGCTGCTGTGGGCGTCAACGGGTTGTTGTTGATCGTGCTGCCGGTGTTGGTAACCGAGACCTGCGCGGTACTGGTAGAACGGGCGCAGCCGCGCAACCCCTTCGTGTACATCTTCTGTTCCGGTTTTTTTGCTGCCGCTTTGTCGGCGTTACTGTGCCTGCTGGCCGGCCTGGGGCTGCTGTGGTTCGATGGGCGATTCGCGATGCCGGAATGGCTCGAGGACTTCGTAGGCTACCTATGGCTGATCATCTTTCCCGAAGCGTTTATCAACGGCATGGTGATCAGTGCCCTGGTGGTGTTCTGCCCGGAATGGCTGGAGACGTTCAACCGCACCCGCTACCTTTCGGCACCGTGGAAGGACGACGATTCGCAGCGTTGATCCAGGTCAAAAAGCGGATGACCCCACAGGCCCATGCTCTGCGAAATTTCAGGAGCGTGAATCATGAGTGTGTACGAATGGGCACGGCAGGAACTGCGCAGAAGCCAGGATGCAGCACAGGAAATCGGTTTTGATCCAGGCTTGACCCTGCGCGCCATGCTCAGCGCGGTGGTGCAGCAGAGCAAGGGTGTGCGCAGCTTTGAAGACTTGGCCGACGAGTTGCAATACCTTGCGGAAAACCTCGACGACCAGCAGGAGTACGCCTTTATGCGGCCTTAGTGGCGCGGCGTCAGGTCTTCGGAAAACAACTCATCTTCGGCATCCGGCGCTACTGGGATTTTGTGCTCTTCAGCGGCCCAGGCGCCCAGGTCGATGAGTTTGCAACGGTCCGAGCAGAACGGCCGGTTGAGGTTGTCGGGTTTCCATTCCACGGGGGCGCCGCAGGTTGGGCAATCGACTGTCAAGGGTTGGCTCATGTTCGGCCTCCACGCAAAGTAAGGTAAAAGTGGTGCAGTCGCTCGACCTCGCCGTGCAGCCAGGCAAGGTCCTGGTCATTGACCAGTACGTCATCGGCATGGTTCAGGCGGTCTTCGCGGCTCGACTGGGCCTTGAGAATGGCCTGTACCTGTTGCTCGCTGATGCCGTCGCGCTGCAGGGTACGCTGAATCTGCAGCGATTGGGGCACATCGATCACCAGGATGCGCTGGGTCATGCTGTACTGGCCGGACTCGATCAGCAGCGGTGACACCAGAATCGCGTAAGGCGACCGGGCGCGTGCCAGGTGGTCGCGAATCTCTTCAGCGATCAGCGGGTGCAACAAGCCTTCCAGCCAGAGACGTTCCTGCGGTACTTCAAAGATCAATTTGCGCAACGCGGCGCGGTCGAGCTGACCGTCCGGCTGCAGCACGCCGTTGCCGAAATGTTCGGCAATGCGCGCCAGCGCCGGTCGGCCGGGCTCAACCACCCAACGAGCGGCATGATCGGCGTCGACCAGGTCGACACCCAGTCGGGTGAAGTGCTCGGCCGCAGCGCTTTTACCGCTGCCGATGCCGCCTGTGAGGCCTAGAATCCAGGGTGTTGCAACAGGAGTGGTCATCTGAAACCAACAGACTGCAAATAGAAGTCGGTTATTTGACCACCCCAGAGCAATGCAATCCAGCCGGCAATTGCCAGGCAGGGCCCAAATGGCATCGGTGTGGACACTCGCGTCTTGCGCCAGCGCATCAGCAGCAGACCAGCGAACACCCCGAGCAGTGACGCCATCAGCAGCGTCAACGGCAGTATCTGCCAGCCACCCCAGGCGCCTAGCAACGCCAAAAGCTTGAAGTCGCCATGGCCCATGCCATCCTTGCCGGTGATTAGCTTGAACAGCCAGAACACGCTCCACAGGCTCATGTAGCCAGATACCGCGCCCCATAACGCCTCGGGCAATGTCACCAGCAGGCCCATGCTGTTGACGATAAGCCCCAGCCATAAGAGCGGCAGCACGATGACATCCGGCAGCAGCTGGTGGTCCACATCGATCAGGCTCATGCCCAGCAACCCGCAACTGAGCAGCATCACCGCGCCCGCCTGCCAGCTGAAACCGAAGTGCCAGGCGACAGTGGCGCAAATCAGCGCACATGCCAGTTCGGTGACGGGGTAACGCGCGCCGATGGTTTCATGGCAATGGGCGCAACGCCCCCTGAGCATCAGGTAGCTAAGCAGGGGAATGTTTTCCCAGGGGCGAATCTGCTGGTCGCAGCGTGGGCAGCGGGAAGCGGGGCGCATCAGGTTGTACACCGGCCCCGCTGGCTCTGCGGGCAGGTCGAGGATCTCATGGGCCTGGGCGCGCCATTCGCGCTCGAGCATTTTGGGCAGGCGCCACACCAGCACATTCAGAAAACTGCCAACGATCAGGCCCAGCACCAGCGCCAGGCCAATAAACGCCCAGGGTTGCTCACCCAGCAACGCGATCAAAATGCGGCGCCTAGTTGAAACACCGGCAGGTACATGGCAATCACCAGTGCACCGACGATGCTCCCCAGTACGACCATGATCAGCGGCTCCATGAGACTGGTGAGGTTATCGACGAGGGTCTCTACGTCAGCCTCGTAATGGTTCGCGACCTTTTCCAGCATGTGCTCCAGCGTGCCGGACTCTTCGCCGATCGCCGTCATCTGGATCGCCATGCCTGGAAACAGTCCGCTGCTGGCCATGGACTGATTCAACTGCATGCCTGTGGATACATCGTGGCGCATATGTTCGATTGCCTGTCTGAAAGGGCCATTTCCGACGGCGCCGGCCACTGAGCCCAGTGCCTGCACCAGGGGAACACCTGCCGCAAATGTGGTTGAAAGCGTGCGGGCGAAGCGGGCGACGGCAGCTTTATTCGACAGTTTGCCTGCCAGGGGGACTTTCAACAAACCCGCCTCCAGAGCATGGCGAAAACCAGGCGAAACACGGTAGGCATGACGCAGCCCGCCTATTCCCGCACCCAGGCTCAGCGCCAGCACCCACCAGGCGCGTTGCAGGAAGTCGGAGAGGGCGATGACTCCCAAGGTAAAGCCGGGCAATTGGCTGCCGACCCCGGCGAACAGGGTCTGGAACTGCGGCACCACATGCATCAGTAACACTGCGCTGACCAGGCTGGCCACCACCAGCACTGCGATAGGGTAAGTCATGGCTTTCTTGATTCTGGTCTTGAGCCGTTGGCTTTTTTCCAGGTGAATGGCCACTCGCTCCAGCAGTGTTTCCAGGGCGCCAGCCTGTTCACCCGCGGCGATCAGGTTGCAGTAAAGGTCATCGAAATAACGGGGGAACTGGCGCAGCGTGCTGGCCAGGCTATTGCCGCTGGCGACGTGTTGTTTCAAGCCCTTGATCAGCTCACGCAGTTGCCGGTTTTCGACACCCTCGCCGATGATATCGAAGGCTTGCAGCAGCGGGATGCCCGCTTTCAACAGCGTCGCCAACTGGCGAGTGAAAAGGGCAATGTCAGCGGGCTGTATCGGTGGAACCAGACTTGGCAGGCCTGACGATTTCTTGCGCACACGCTCGGGGCAGATCCCTTGCTGGCGCAGTTGTGCCTTGACCCGTGCAAGGTCATGCCCCGTGGTTTGCCCGCACACCCTGCGGCCTTTGCGGTTGATGCCTTGCCAGGTATAGATCGTTGAGGTGTCGTTCATATCGCGTTCGCACAGGCCGTTTGGGAATTGATAGCTTAGTCAGGTGGCGGATGCGCGCAGGCGGGTGTTGAGCGATAAAATGTCAGATTGTGCGTCTTGTATGCGATTGGCCGCGCTGGGATGAGTACACTGGCGCCGCTGCACAACACGGGGCGCAGGACGCGCCTTGTCATGGTTCTATTCTGGAGAGTGAAAGTGATGCGTCAGAAAGGCTTTACCTTGATCGAATTGTTGATCGTCGTGGCAATCATCGGCATTTTGGCCACGATTGGCCTGCCCATGTACACCAAGCACCAGGCCAAGGCCAAGTTCACTGCGGGGTTGGCTGAAATCAGCGCGTTGAAGGCCGGCTACGAAGATGTCATCAACCAGGGCACTGTGCCCAAGCTCGATCTGATCGGCGGCAACAGCCCCACCGCCAATTGCAAAATCGATGTGACAGGAGACGTCGCCACCGGCAGCGGCTCCATCAGCTGTGAAATCCTCGATGCGCCTGCGCCCGTACTCGGCAAGACCATCACCTTGACTCGCAGCGCCACCACCGGCTGGACCTGTGCTACCACGGCCGATGCGCAATACGTCGCCAAGGGTTGTGGCGCCAACGGCGCATGACGCCTATCGGGCGGTGAGCGAGCTGGTTGCCGCATGCCCGATGCGGTGCTAGCTTTAGCCCACCGCCCGTGTAGCTCAGCCGGTAGAGCAGCGCACTCGTAACGCGAAGGTCGCAGGTTCGATTCCTGTCTCGGGCACCAAGGCAACACTGTTTCAAAGGCCTGTTTTCAAAGGCCTGTTTCAAAGGCACTGTTTTCAGATGATCCCAGAATGGTTCTGAAGGCCAGACGAGCCGGCATTCGCGCCTGCTCTTTTGTATCTGCGCAACCTTGATGACCCAGATGCATCCCCATTCCTCGATCTAAGAGAACGACATGACCACGACTGAGATGACCCAGGAAGTTCGGCACCAAGCAGCCCTCGACAAATACCTCGAGGCAACGCCGCAGCTTAAAGAAGAGATCAAGGACCTGAGCGCTGACGACCAGCGTGACCAGATTCAGTGGGCATTCGAGGACGAGGCGGAGAGCCAGAATCTCCAGCCTTGGGAACTGACCCTCAAGTACACCTCTACACCGGAAGAATTCGAAACCGCACGCCTGGCTTTGCACAAGGAAGCCGCTGAAGTGCTGGGTGTCGAATGGGATGAATACTGCGAGATGAACAATCTTGTAGTCTGAAAGCAGCCTGTAGGAGCGAGCTTGCTCGCGAAAAACGCAAAGGCGCCGCGTGCACTCAACGTTCACGCGTTATCGTTAATGTTTTTTCGCGAGCAAGCTCGCTCCTACAATTAAAGCTCTTAGATACTCAACCGCATCGACAAATCCACGGCCTTCACGTCCTTGGTCATCGCGCCGATGGAGATGTAGTCCACGCCGGTCTCGGCGATGGGCAGCAGGGTGCTTTCATTGATCCCGCCGCTGGCTTCCAGCTTGGCCTTGCCCGCGTTCAGCCGCACGGCTTCGCGCATGTCTTCCAGGCTCAATTCATCGAGCATGATGATGTCGGCACCCGCCGCCAATGCTTCGCGCAACTCTTGCAGGCTTTCCACTTCGATTTCCACCGGTTTGCCCGGGGCGATCTTGTGGGCGGTGTTGATTGCCTGGGCAATGCCCCCGCATGCAGCGATATGGTTTTCCTTGATCAGGAACGCGTCATACAAGCCGATGCGATGGTTGTGGCAACCGCCGCAGGTGACTGCGTATTTCTGCGCCAAACGCAGGCCCGGCAGTGTCTTGCGGGTGTCCAGCAGCTTGACCTGAGTGCTGGCGACGAAGTCCGCCAGGTACTGGGCGCGTGTGGCGACGCCTGACAGCATCTGCAGGAAATTCAGCGCACTGCGTTCACCGGTAAGCAGCGAACGCGCCGGTCCCTCAAGGTGAAACAGCGGCTGGTTGGGACTGACGCGTTCCCCATCGGCCACCTGCCAATGCACGGCGACGCGCGGGTCCAGTTGGCGGAACACCGTATCCACCCAGGCGGTACCGGCGATAACCGCCGTATCGCGGGTAATGATCGTGGCCTTGGCCAGCCGTTCGGCCGGGATCAACTGTGCGGTGATGTCACCGCTGCCGATGTCTTCCAGCAGGGCGCGGCGCACGTTGGCTTCGATTTCGGCGGTGAGATCGGCAAGACGCAGGTTCGGCATAACAGGCTCCACAGACAAAGTGCCGCGATTATAGGGGCTGTGTGGATCTGAACCCAGACGCCTCGCTCATTTATCGCGCAGGGGCAGAGTTTGCTGGCGCAACCACCCTCATTTGCCAGATAATCCCGCGCCTTGCAATTGGCGTCATAGCTTTGACGTCGTGATGGTGACCGGGTATTCGCAGCGCCCAGATGGCCTGCTTGCGGTCAATGCCCATCTCAACACCCGCCGTTTCAGGAGGCCAGGATGCACAATGACGGGAAGGTGGTGCCTATCAAGCAGGCACAGGCCACGCCATCGCCGCTTGCACGCCTACCAGTGGTGGTTTTGCAGGTGCGCGACAAAGCGGCGCAGCAGTTGCAACAGGGGTTGCAGGAACTGTTCGATAACGCCGACGACACCCTGTTCGAAATGGCCGACAAGGCCCGTAGCACCGTTGACCAGCATATTTTCTTCGAGGCCATGCGTGACCTGCGCCTCAAGCGCAAGAACTTCGAGCGCGTGTTCATGGAGCAACTGTTTGCCGCCTTCGCCAATCTGGGCCTGGCCCATAGCGACGAGTTGCATCCGGTGCCGGTGGTGTCCTATGAGGTACCTTGCAGTACGCAGGCCGATGAGCGGGAAAAGGCCGTGGCGCTCGAAGCGATGCTCGGTCGGGGTGCAACACCGTGACGGTCTGGCACTTGGGCAATTGAACATGCGGTTGAGCGAGGTGTTGGGCCGGCGCATGAACGATCAGCAAAACCCTCTGGGCCCCGCATTGCTGTGCCGGTTTTTTCTGCAGGCGGGCCGTAGCCTGGGGGTGGAGATCCGGGTCAAGCTGATCATGCTCAAGCTGTTTGAGAAATACGTTCTCAGCGATGCCGACCAGCTCTTTGGCGAAGCCAATCAACTGCTCGTGGCCACCGGGGTTCTGCCCGAACTCAAAAGCGTACCGTCCCGTCGCGCGGGTGGACGTGCGGCGCGTGAGCTGGAGCACCAGGCCCGTCCACCGGCCGCTGAACCGGCGTGCGACGAAAGCGGCCAGCAAGCCTTTACCGCGTTGCAGGGATTGCTGGTCGCGGTGCGCGGCAGCGTAGCGCCGACCCTTGAAGCCAGTGCGCAACCGCAACCCATCGCCACCCGAGACCTGCTACGCCTGCTTTCGCATTTGCAACAATATGTACCGGAGCCTGAGGCCGAGGACGATTTCGACCTGCGCAATCAACTTGAACAGTTGCTGACCCGGGTCAGCGTCAAGAGCGGCAAGTCGCGGGTGGTGGAGACGGCGGACGAGGACGTGATCAACCTTGTCGCCCTGCTTTTTGAGTTCATCTTCAATGATGGCAGTGTGCCCCACGCCTTCAAAGCCCTGATTGCACGCTTGCAGATCCCGATATTGAAAGTCGCCGTGCTGGACAAGAGCCTGTTCAACTGCCCCGGGCATCCGGCACGACGCCTGCTCAATGAAATCGCCAGCGCTGCGATGGGTTGCAGCCCGCAGAGTGACTATCAGCAGGACAGCCTGTACGTGCGTATCGAACAGGTCATCCAGCGCCTGTTGAATGAGTTCGGTGAAGATCCGGCAATTTTTTCGCAACTTCTGGGGCAATTCAGCGCATTCGTTAAAGAAGAGCGCCAGCGCAGTGAGTTGCTCGAACAGCACACCCGTGATGTCGAGGAGGGCCGCCTGCGTACCGATGTGGCCCGCCAGCGCGTGGCGCAGGTGCTCAATCGACGATTGCTGGGCAAAGCCTTGCCACCGTTCGTGGTGCAGTTTGTGCAACACACCTGGAGCCAGGTACTGCTGCTGGCCTACCTCAAGCATGGTGAACAATCGGTGCAATGGCAGACCGGACTGCGCACCCTGGATGAATTGGTCTGGAGTGTCGGCCTGCGCGAAGACACCGAGGCGGGCCGGCACTTGCTGGAGCAATTGCCCGTGTTGCTCAAGTCGTTGCGCGACGGGTTGGCGAGTGCGGCGTTCGATCCTTTCAGCACCCGTGAATTCTTTTTGCGCTTGCAGGCCGTGCATGTCCAGACCTGCGAAGGCGAAGGTGGCGATGGCCTGATTGAAGTTTGCGAGCCCTTCGTTCTCAGCGCCAGCTTGTCGGACGCGCTCGAAGACCTGCCGCAGGATGATCCGGACGTGCGCAAGGTTCATCAGTTGCGGGTCGGTGGGTGGGTGGAGTTCCGGCAGGGCGAGGACAGCCGGCTGCGGTGCAAGCTGACCGCGATCATGGCACCGACCCAACGTTATATTTTCGTCAGCCGCACAGGGCTCAAGGTTCTGGAGAAAAGCGCCGGCCAATTGGCCATGGCGTTCAAGCAGGACACCCTGCGCTGCCTGGACGAGGGTTTGCTGTTCGACCGTGCGCTGGCTGCCGTGGTAGGCAACCTGCGTCAACTCAATCACGGCAAGTGATCGCAACCGCAGGGCGGAACGCGGCATACTGGTAACACGTCGTCTTATTCAAGGAGCCTGTATGCAGTTGGACCCCGTCAGCGGTTGGTTCGAGGGCATCCGTCATTGCCCTTCGCCCAACTTCAACGAGCGCCCGGCAGGCGAGATATCGCTGTTGGTGGTACATAACATCAGCCTGCCACCGGCGCAGTTCGCCACCGGCAAAGTCCAGGCGTTTTTCCAGAATCGCCTGGATATCTCGGAACACCCCTACCTTTGAAGGGATTGCCAGCCTACGGGTGTCTGCGCATTTTCTGATTGAGCGCGACGGCACGATCACGCAATTTGTGGCCTGCCAGGACCGGGCCTGGCATGCAGGCGTGTCCAGCTTCGACGGACGTGAAGTGTGCAATGACTTCTCACTGGGGGTCGAGCTGGAAGGCACGGACGAGTTGCCATTCACCGATGCCCAGTACGAGGCGCTGATTGACCTTACCCGCCAGTTGCTCGCAGCCTACCCGGCGATCACCCCCCAACGTATCTGCGGTCACAGCGACATCGCCCCAGGCCGCAAAACCGACCCGGGCCCGGCTTTTGATTGGATGCGCTTTCGCAGCGCGCTGCAGGATGGAGGACACACACAATGAGTTTCCTGGTGCTGGTACTGGCGGTGTGGATCGAGAAGTTCTCGGCCTTGCGGCAGCGGTTGCAGCGTGACGGCGGGTGGCTGCGCGAGCTGGCCAAGCTTGAGTCGAGCCCGCGCATGGGCAAGCGGCCCTGGCTGATCCTGTTGGTACTCGTGGCACTGCCCGTGGCGTTGCTGGGCTTGTTGCTGCTGGTGCTGGAGCCCGTGGCCTATGGCTTGCTGGCACTGCCGGTGCATCTGTTGGTGGTGATCTACAGCCTGGGCCGTGGCGATCTGCTTGCAGGGCTGGGACCGTTCCGTGATGCCTGGCGTCGTGGTGACCTGCAAGCCGCCGAGCATGTGGCCGAACGTGACCTGAAGCTGGGTGCCGACAGTGGCGAACAATTGCTGGAGCGCGTTCAAGGCCATCTGCTGTGGCAGGCATACCAGAGCTTTTTTGCGGTGATTTTCTGGTATTTCCTGCTCGGTCCAGTGGCCGCTCTGGCCTACCGCCTGCTGGCGCTGGCCAGCGAATACAGCCAGAACCCCCTGGTGGCCGAGCGCGCCACGCAATTGCGGCATGCCTTTGACTGGCTACCGGTGCGTCTGCTGGCGGCGAGCTTTGCCCTGGTGGGCAACTTCGTCGCGGTTAGCCGGGTGATGCTCCACGAATTGCTGAGCTGGGATATCAGCGCTGCACAGTTGGTGGAGAAAGTCGGCCTGGCTGCCGCGGAAATACCGCCGCCGGTGGTGGGCGCGGAGGGCATCGTCAGTCTTGATCGCTTGTGGGAGCTGCTGCTGCGCGCGGCGGTGCTGTGGTACGCCGGGTTTGCAATCTGGACCGTGTTGCCCTGAGCACTTCGGCAGGGGCTACACCCCTGCCGTTAACCTTACGTTACAAAACTCCCTTTCAAATTGAGCTATACAGGCAGAGCGCCAAATAGTGGCTATCTGCCGCCGCCCTGCGCCTCAATAAAAATAAAAGAAAGGGAGATCGCCCGTGAAGAGCTTGCTCTATCCCGCTGTCGCGCTGATGAATCGCCTGAGTTTCGGCATGAAGTTCAGCCTGATCAGTGTGCTGTTCCTGCTGCCGATGCTGGCGACCAACTATTTTCTGGTGCGTGACGCCTGGGCTGAATTCCAGGGCACCCGCATCGAACTGCAAAGCCTGGATCTGCTCGGCAGCAGCCTGGTGGTGCGGCGCGAGCTGGAAGCGCTGAATAACCAGGTGCAGATCAATGCGACCCTAGGCCAATCCGGCAAGGCCGGCGACCTTGAAGCCAGGATCGGCGCTCTGGAGCAGAGTGTTCTCGACCGCGTGCAGGGGCTCAGCGCGATGACTACCCAGCCCGAGCAGGTTGCAGCCTTTGATACCAAACGCGACGAACTGATCGCCGCGTTCAAGGTCCAGCAACAGGAAACCTCACTGCTCAACAAAAGCGCGCTGATTGGCAAGTTGCTCAATCAGGCCCAGATACTCAGCCAGATCATCGCCAGTCAGTCCGGCTTGAGCCGAGATTCGCAGAGCGACCTGCGCCAGCTCAGCGACCTGATCACCGCCGTCACTCCACAAGTCACCCAGCTGTTGGGGGAAGGGCGTGCGATGGGCGCGTATTCCCTGGGGCAGGGCTTTATCAATTCTTCCTCCAGCACACGGTTTGACGAACTGTTACAACAGCTGGAAAAACTCCAGGGCGAATATGCCTTGAAACTGCAGGATGCGCTCGGCGCCAGCCACGCCGCGCAGGCGGCACTCGACAGCGCGGCGCAGGCCAGCCGGGCCAGCCTCAAGCAGGGCGCAGAGGTGTTCGAAGAACAGGTGGTGGTGGCTGAGACCCTGGACACACCCTGGCAGGGCTTCTACGACACAAAACCTATCAACTCGACGACGCCAGCCTGACATTCCTCAAGCAGCAACTGGAGCAACGCCTGGCCCAAAAGCGCCTGCACATGGTGCTGCTGGTCACGGCGTTGGTGGCGGTGTTTGCGCTGATTTTCTATCTGTATGCAGGCTTCTATGCCTCAACGCGCAGCACTTTGCGCAGCCTTGGGACGATGATGGACAAGGTGGCGGCTGGCGATATGACGGTCAGCTTCGTTGCCCAAAGCCGTGATGAACTGGGGGATCTGGGTCAGGTATTCAATGGAACAGTGGCCAAGATTCATGACCTGATCGAACGCGTCGGGCACACCGTTTCCCAGGTCGAATTGCAAGCCGGGCAAGTACAAGTGGTTTCGGCGCAGAGCAATCAGGCGGTGTCCGGCCAGCGCAGCCAGATCGAGCAAGTGGCGACGGCGATGAACCAGATGTCGTCCACTGCCCAGGAAGTGGCGCGCAGCGCCGCAGCGGCCGTCAGCAGTGCCCGCAGTGTCAACGATGAAACGGTCAGCGGCCGTGGGCTGGTGCAGTCCCAGCAAGGCAGCATTGCGCGCCTGGCCTCGGAGATCGATGAGTCGGTGCGAGTGATCAACCAGTTGGCTGCCGACAGCCAGTCCATCAGCGGCGTATTGGAAGTCATCAAGAGCATTGCCGAGCAAACCAACTTACTGGCGCTCAACGCGGCGATCGAGGCCGCGCGCGCCGGTGAGCAGGGGCGTGGATTTGCCGTGGTGGCCGATGAGGTGCGCACCCTGGCTCGGCGTACCCAGCGCTCCACCGAAGAAATCGAACAGATGATCGGCCGCTTGCACAGCGGCGTCGGCGCAGCCGTAAAGGCCATGGGCGCCAGTCATGACATGGCCAGTGGCACGGTAGGGCAGTCGGAAAAAGTCCAGCAAGCCCTGGAGAACATCCTCGGTGCGGTAGGGATGATCGTCGATCAGAACCAGCAGATCGCCGCCGCCGTGGAGCAGCAAACGGCCGTCGCCCAGGAGATCGACCAGAATATCGTCGCCATCAATCGTGCCGGTGAAGACGCGGCGCAGGGCGCCGGCCAGACCGAGGCGGCCAGCCATCAGTTGTCGCAGCAGGTGAGGGAACTGAAGCAATTGATTGGCGCGTTTCGCGTGTAGGAATGGTCGTTCGGATTTGATTCTGTCTGGCGTGGCCCTTGTCCTGATTTCACTGACAGCCTTTCAAAGCGCTGTGAATAGGCGAAGATTTTGTCACCTGGTCACGGTCTCAAGGAGGCACGGCGATGGCCGCTGTAATCGGCATCAAAGGGCATTGCGCCCAGTGCGACATGACGTTCGAACTCAAGCCTTGGCAACTGAACGCCATTGCCATCGATGAACCCTTTGTCTGTACGTATTGCCACGCCTGCCTGCAGCTGTGTTGCCAGAAACAGCTACGTCAATTCCGCGCCCTGGACCATTGGGCTCTGGTGCGGCCGAGCATGATCATGCTGACCTGCGCGACCCTGCTGGCGGCGCTGTTTGCCGAGTGGCTGGGGCTGCTCAGTGTGATCGGGCAGTTCAATATTTCACTGATGACGCTGCTGATCCACTTTCTGGTGCTGCGCTACGCCCGTCATCGGCAAAAGATGACATTGAATCTGCAAGCCGTCAGCCGGCTACCACTGGAACAGCTCGCACGCATTGCGTGTGCTCGCCTCAGCCAGCCGTGAAGCACTGATGCCCATCCGCTCGGCCAGGGCGGCACAGATGTCCGGCAAGTGCTGCGGGCTGTTGCGCTGGCCCGGGTACATGGCCGGGGCCATATCCGGCGCGTCGGTTTCCAGCACCACGGCGTCCAGCGGTAATTGAGCCAGCACCCTGTGCATGCGCAGCGCCTGCGGCCAGGTGGCGGCGCCGCCCAGGCCCAGCTTGAAGCCGAGCTTGATGTACTCGCGGGCTTCTTCCTGGCTGCCGGCGAACGCATGGATAATGCCGCCCCGCGGCACCCGAATGCGCTTGAGCGTGGCGATCACCGCCGCGTGGCTGCGGCGGACGTGAAGCAAGGCCGGCAGTTGGAAGTCCACCGCGAGTTGCAGTTGGGCCTCGAACAGCGCTTGCTGGCGTTCACGGCCCAGGTGCTGCACAAAGTAATCCAGGCCGATTTCACCCACGGCACACAGTTGTCGGTGGCCATGCAAGCGCGTCAGCCAGTCGCCCAACTCCAGCAGGTCGGCAGGGCGGTGCTCATCGAGATACACCGGGTGCAGGCCGAAGGCGGCGAACAAGCCTTCATCCGCTAGCACCAAATCCCACAATCGTTGCCAATTGCGCTGATAAACACCGAGCACCACCATGCGCCGTACCCCGAGTTCACGGCTGTGGGCGAGGACCTGCGCACGATCACTGTCGAAGTCCGCAAAGTCCAGGTGCGTGTGGGTGTCGATCAGCTCCACGCTCAGGCCTCGTGAATGCGCTGCTTGAAGGTTCGGCTGATCCCGTGCACGCCGGGCTGGTAGTGTTCCTCTTCGATGGCGGCCAGGGCCAGGCGCAGCGCGGTCTCGGCGATCAGTTGATGCTGCTGGGCCATGGCATTGACCGGCAGCGGCAGGAAATCCAGCAACTGGGTATCGCCGAAAGTGCCCAGACGCAGGGGACGCGACTTGAGTGGGAAGTCGTGCAGTGCGTCGAACACGCCTTGCAGCAGCACGTAGGACGTGGTCACCAGGGCGTCAGGCAAATGCCCCAGGCGTTGCAGTAATTGCTCCATCAGCTGTCGGCCGCAGTCTCGGCTGAAGGCTTCGCCCTGTTCGATGATCACCTCACCGGCGAAGCCATCCAGGGCTTCACGGAACCCCGCGGCACGTTCCTGGCTGATGCTCAGCTCCGGGCGTGCGCCGATCAGTGCGATTTGCTTGGGCAGCGGTTGCAGCAGGCTGCTGGTGAGTTGCTGGCAGGCCTGGCGGTCATCGCTGACCACCGAGCAAAACTGGCTGGGCTCCATGACCCGGTCGATGGCGATCACCGGCAAGCCTTTGGCTTGCAGCTCGCGATAGCTGTCGTCGCTGTCCGGCAGGCAGCTGGCGACAAACAGCGCATCGCAACGCCGCGCGCGGAACAGTTGCAGCAGCTGGCGCTCGCTGTCGGCTTCATCATCGGAGCTGGCGATCAACAACTGATAACCGCGCGCCCGCGCCCCTTGTTCGAGCAATTTGGCAATCCGTGCGTAACTGGGGTTTTCCAGATCCGGCAGGATAAAGCCCAGGGTGCGCGTGTGCCGGCTGCGCAAGCCGGCGGCTTGTGGGTTAGGCGTAAAACCATGGGCCTGGACCACGGCCCGCACGCGCTCCACCGTCGCGTGACTGATGCGCTGTTGTTCGGCCTTGCCATTGATGACATAGCTGGCGGTGGTTACGGACACACCGGCCAGACGTGCGATATCACTGAGTTTCAAACCGGGTTTTCCTTGTTTTTTAGAGCGTGCCCCGACATTTTGTCCAATCCTAACCGATTACAGCCTACGACCAATGTGCCACAGCAGGCGCCGAGTGGCCCTTCAAGCTTGCGCAATTACCGCGTAATCTGCCATAAATTCTAGATTAAACGTTTCAGCAAGCGTATTTTTACGATGTTCGCCGCTGAGTGGCTACTGCCAATTGACTGCTCAGTCAGTTGTTTTCGAACACCGCTAAGCTGATTTATTCAAAACAATACCTAGTGCGCACCCCGCACTAACTAGGAGAACGGCATGCTCGAGCTCACTGTTGAGCAGATATCCATGGGCCAGGTGGCTGTGGATAAATCTGCTGCCTTGCACCTGCTCGCTGAAAAACTGGTGGCCGATGGCCTGGTCGCCGACGGCTATCTCAGTGGCTTGCAAGCCCGTGAAGCCCAAGGCTCGACCTTTCTCGGCCAAGGCATCGCCATTCCACACGGCACCCCGGAAACCCGCGACCAGGTATTTTCCACCGGCGTGCGCCTGCTGCAATTTCCCGAAGGCGTGGACTGGGGCGACGGCCAGGTGGTGTACCTGGCGATCGGCATCGCCGCCAAATCCGATGAACACCTGCGCCTGCTGCAACTGCTCACCCGCGCCCTGGGTGAAACCGACCTCGGCCAGGCGCTGCGCCGTGCCGGTACCGCCGAGGCCTTGCTCAAACTGCTGCAAGGCGCGCCGCAGGAGCTGGCCCTGGATGCGCAGATGATCAGCCTGGGTGTGTCGGCCGATGATTTCGAAGAACTGGTGTGGCGCGGCGCGCGCCTATTGCGCCAGGCCGACTGCGTGAGCAACGGGTTTGCCGCGGTGTTGCAGCAAGTCGATGCGCTGCCCCTGGGTGATGGCCTGTGGTGGCTGCACAGCGAGCAGACGGTCAAGCGTCCGGGCCTGGCATTCGTCACGCCGGACAAACCCATGCGCTATCTGGGCCAGCCACTCAATGGCCTGTTCTGCCTGGCCAGCCTGGGCGAAGCGCATCAGGCATTGCTTGAGCGCCTGTGCGCGTTGCTGATCGAAGGGCGCGGCCAGGAATTGGGCCGCGCTACCAGCAGTCGCGCAGTGCTTGAAGTGCTGGGTGGCGAACTGCCGCCCGATTGGCCCAGCGCCCGCGTCACCCTGGCCAATGCCCACGGCCTGCATGCGCGCCCGGCGAAGATCCTCGCCCAACTGGCCAAGGGCTTTGACGGCGATATCCGCGTACGCATTGTCGACGGCCCGGTCGGCGCGGTATCGGTGAAAAGCCTGAGCAAACTGTTGAGCCTCGGCGCACGGCGCGGCCAGGTGCTGGAGTTTATCGCCGAGCCGACCATCGCTGGCGATGCGCTGCCTGCCCTGTTGGCTGCGGTTGAAGAAGGCCTGGGCGAAGCGGTCGAGCCGTTGCCGACGGTGAGCGCCCAGGCCGTCAGCGTCGATATCGAACCGGTTATCAGCGCGCCGCTGCCCGGCAGCCAGATTCAGGCGATTGCCGCAGCGCCAGGGATCGCCATCGGCCCCGCACATATCCAAGTGCAACAGGTCTTCGACTACCCCTTGCGCGGCGAGTCCTGCGCCGTCGAGCGCCAACGCCTGCACAGCGCGCTGGGAGACGTACGTCGCGATATCGAAGGCCTGATCGCACGCAGCACTTCCAAGGCCATCCGCGAGATTTTCATTACCCACCAGGAAATGCTCGACGACCCGGAACTCACCGACGAAGTCGACACCCGCCTCAAGCAGGGCGAAAGCGCTGAAGCCGCCTGGATGAGCGTGATCGAAGCCGCCGCCAGGCAGCAGGAGTCGTTGCAGGATGCCTTGCTCGCCGAACGCGCGGCCGACCTGCGCGATATTGGCCGCCGCGTATTGGCGCAACTGTGTGGCGTTCAAACCACTCAGGAACCCACTGAACCCTACATTCTAGTGATGGACGAAGTCGGCCCTTCGGACGTCGCACGCCTGGACCCGGCTCGCGTCGCCGGCATCCTCACGGCCCGTGGCGGCGCCACGGCCCACAGCGCCATCGTCGCGCGTGCCCTCGGCATTCCGGCGTTGGTCGGTGCCGGGGCGGCGGTGTTGCTGCTTGGCGCCGGCACGCCGCTGTTGCTCGACGGCCAGCGCGGTCGCCTGCATGTCGACCCCGACGCCGCCACCCTGCAACGCGCCACGGTCGAGCGCGACACCCGCGAACAACGTCTGCAAGCCGCGTCTGCGCAACGCCACGAACCGGCGCTGACCCGCGACGGCCATGCCGTGGAAGTGTTCGCCAACATCGGCGAAAGCGCAGGCGTTGCCGCTGCGGTGGAGCAGGGCGCCGAGGGCATCGGGCTGTTGCGCACTGAACTGATTTTCATGGCCCACCCGCAAGCGCCCGACGAAGCCACCCAGGAAGCCGAATACCGTCGCGTACTCGACGGCCTCGACGGGCGGCCGCTGGTGGTGCGCACCCTTGATGTGGGCGGCGATAAACCGCTGCCGTATTGGCCGATTGCCGAAGAAGAAAACCCCTTCCTCGGGGTACGCGGCATTCGCCTGACCTTGCAACGCCCGCACATCATGGAAGCGCAATTGCGCGCACTGTTGCGTTCCGCCGATAACCGCCCGTTGCGCATCATGTTCCCGATGGTCGGCAGCGTGGATGAATGGCGCGCCGCCCGCGACATGACCGAACGTCTGCGCCTGGAAATTCCGGTGGCCGACCTGCAACTGGGGATCATGATCGAAGTGCCGTCGGCCGCGCTGCTGGCGCCGGTACTCGCCAGGGAGGTCGACTTTTTCAGCGTCGGCACTAACGACCTGACCCAGTACACCTTGGCCATCGACCGTGGTCACCCGACATTGTCGGCCCAGGCCGATGGCCTGCATCCGGCCGTGCTGCAGCTGATCGACATCACCGTGAGCGCCGCCCATGCCCATGGCAAATGGGTCGGCGTGTGCGGCGAGTTGGCGGCCGACCCGCTGGCCGTGCCGGTGCTGGTCGGCTTGGGGGTGGATGAGTTGAGCGTGTCGGCGCGCAGCATCCCCGAAGTGAAGGCGCGGGTGCGTGAATTCAGTCTGAGCCAGGCCCAGGGCCTGGCGCAAAAAGCACTGGCGGTGGGTTCCCCCGCCGAGGTGCGTGCTTTAGTGGAGGCCGTGTAAATGGCAAGGATTTTGACCCTGACGCTGAACCCGGCGTTGGACCTCACGGTACGCTTGGCGCGCCTGGAACCAGGCGATGTCAACCGCAGCGAAACCCTGCTCACCCATGCCGCCGGCAAGGGCGTGAACGTGGCGCAGGTGTTGGCGGACCTTGGCCACCAGGTGAGCGTCGGCGGCTTTCTCGGCGCGGATAACCCCCAGGCGTTCGAGGCGCTGATCGCCAGCCGCCAGTTTGGCAACGCGTTCATCCACGTGCCGGGCGAAACCCGCAGCAACATCAAGATTGCCGAGCAGGATGGCCGGGTGACCGACATCAATGCACCGGGGCCGCTGGTGAGCGAGCACGCGCAAAATGAGCTGCTCAAATTGATCAGCGCCATTGGTGGCGAATTCGACGCGGTGGTGGTCGCCGGCAGCTTGCCGCGCGGCGTCAGCCCGCAGTGGTTTCAGCACCTGCTCGAACTGTTGAAAAGCCTCGGTTTGAAAGTGGCCCTCGACACCAGTGGCGAAGCACTGCGCGCCGGTTTGAAGGCCGGGCCCTGGATGGTCAAACCCAATACGCAGGAACTCGCCGAAGCGCTGGACAACGCCCCGGATGCCATCCGCCAGTTGCATCAACAGGGGGTGGAACATGTGGTGGTCTCCGACGGTGCCGCCGGCGTGACCTGGTACCGCTCGGGTACGGCCTTGCATGCCACGCCGCCGACGGTGACGGTTGCCAGCACCGTAGGCGCCGGCGACTCGTTACTCGCTGGCATGCTGCACGGCTTGCTCAGTGGCGACACGCCCGAACAGACCCTGCGCCGCGCCACGGCGATTGCCGCGATGGCGGTGACGCAAATCGGTTTTGGCATCAGCGATGACGCGCAGTTGGCGCGACTCGAAAGCGGCGTTGATGTGCGCGCGCTGACAGAACAATAAGAGGGTTTGTGATGAAGTTAGCCATTGTTACCGCCTGCCCGAACGGCATGGTCACCAGTGTGCTGTGCGCTCGCTTGCTGGACGCCGCCGCACAGCGCCAGGGCTGGAGCACCAGTGTTGAAGTGGTGGATGTGCAACGCCCGGACAGCCAGCTGTCCCAGGCGACCATCGATGACGCCGAGTGGGTGCTGCTGGTCAGCAGCACGCCGGTGGATATGCAGCGCTTTGTTGGCAAACGTGTGTTCCAGAGCACGCCGGCCCAGGCGTTGGCGGATGTCGATGCGGTGATGCGCCGGGGTGCCGAAGAGGCGCAGGTGCAGGTGGCGAGCCAGGCACCTACCCAACAGGCGGCGCGCATTGTTGCAATTACCGCCTGCCCTACCGGCGTGGCCCACACGTTCATGGCCGCCGAGGCCTTGCAGCAGACCGCCAAGCGCCTGGGCTATGACTTGCAGGTCGAGACCCAGGGCTCGGTCGGTGCGCGCACGCCGTTGAGCCCGGAGGCCATCGCCAACGCCGACGTGGTGTTGCTGGCGGCGGACATTGAAGTGGCCACCGAACGCTTCGCCGGCAAGAAGATTTACCGCTGTGGCACCGGCATCGCCCTCAAGCAATCCGAAGCCACGCTGAACAAGGCGCTGGCCGAGGGCGCGGTGGAAAACGCGGCCAGCGGTGCGGTGGCCAAATCGGAAAAAACCGGGGTGTATAAACACCTGCTCACCGGGGTGTCGTTCATGCTGCCGATGGTGGTGGCGGGCGGCTTGTTGATTGCCTTGTCCTTCGTGTTCGGCATCCATGCTTTCGAGGAAAAAGGCACCCTGGCGGCGGCGCTCAAAACCGTCGGCGACCAGGCCTTCATGCTGATGGTGCCGCTGCTGGCGGGCTATATCGCGTATTCGATTGCCGACCGTCCTGGCCTGGCGCCGGGCATGATCGGCGGTTTGCTCGCGGGCACACTGGGGGCCGGTTTCATTGGCGGGATCTTCGCCGGTTTCCTGGCCGGCTACAGCGTCAAGTTGATCTCACGCGCGGTGCGATTGCCGCAAAGCCTGGAGGCCCTCAAGCCGATCCTGATCATTCCGTTGCTGGCGAGTCTGTTCACCGGCCTTGCGATGATCTACCTGGTGGGCCCTCCGGTGGCGCAGCTGCTCACGGGGCTGACGGATTTTCTCAGCACCATGGGCACCACCAACGCGGTGCTGTTGGGCATCCTGTTGGGCGGCATGATGTGTGTCGACCTGGGCGGTCCGATCAACAAGGCCGCGTATGCGTTTTCCGTCGGGCTGCTGGCAGCGTCGAGCGGTGCGCCGATGGCCGCGACCATGGCGGCCGGCATGGTGCCGCCGATTGGCATGGGCATTGCCACCTTCCTGGCCCGGCGCAAGTTCGCCCAGACTGAACGCGAAGCCGGCAAGGCCGCGATGATTCTCGGGCTGTGCTTCATTTCCGAAGGTGCCATTCCGTTTGCGGCCAAGGACCCATTGCGGGTGATCCCGGCCAGCATTGCCGGCGGTGCGCTGACGGGGGCGCTGTCGATGTACTTCGGTTGCAAACTGGCTGCGCCCCACGGAGGTTTGTTTGTGCTGGTGATTCCGAACGCGATGAACCATGCGCTGCTGTACCTGCTGGCGATTGTGGCCGGCAGTGTGCTGACCGGGTTGGTGTATGCGCTGATCAAGCGTCCGGAAGCGGCGGAACTGAAGGTCACTGCCGCCACGGCCTGATGAGGTTTGAAAATGTGGGAGGGGGCTTGCTCCCGATAGCGGTGTGTCAACCAGTACATCTGGTGCCTGACACACTGCCATCGGGGTGTAGAACCGTAGACATCGTTTACATCTGAAACCGGGGACATCGTTTACACTTTTGAGGCCTGGACGCGCGTCATACCTCGTCCAAGCCTCCCCAAGGGATAATCACACAAGTACAAATCCCAAACATCCTCGTCAGCTTCTTTGAGCCCTATCCGTTCCCCAGATAGCGCCTCGCTAATAAATACCAACTTGCCGTTCCATTTGATCGATCCATCCTGTCTGACGCTGCGAACCTTCATTTCCGCGGGATACTCCACATCGGGCAAGCATCCTGGGTAAGGTCGGGTAGACGGTACATACAAATCTCCCGGACGTTTCATACCGAGTGCTTCATGAGGGCGTACGTAATTGAACTCATGCCTGAAGTGCTCCAGCAAAAGCTGCTGCTCGACCAAGTTTTTCCCTAAGGGCAGCTCAAGCTTCAAGCTGCGGTGCATTCGCTCATGGCGACCATTCTGCGCGGGTCTTCCGGGCATGGTGCGCTCCGGATAGATGCCGAGGCGAATCCACCAAACTGCCAGGGTGGACATTCGTGCCAGGCCAGGAGAGGCGAACGGAACCCCGTTGTCCGAACGGATAACTTCTGGCATGCCGTACTCCAGAAAAAGCCTCTCAAATGCTTGTTTTACCGGCTGGGTCTTGATCTTGGGGTGGGCCCTGCATGCCAGAATCAGCCGAGACGCGTGGTCTGTAACGGTCAGAGGGAAGCACATCTGCGCGTTAAGCATCTTGAATTGCCCTTTGTAGTCGGCGCACCACGTCTCGTTAGGTTCGTTGGCCTCTCGCATTTCTGCGTGGGAAATAGTGTGCCGACGCTTGAAGCGTCGCTTGTTGACGAGCCCGAGCCGATCAAGCCATTGGCCTGCTGTACTCGGAGAAGGCCAGGCGACTGAGGGATCTTCAAGCCGTAATAGCTCGAGGAGCTTCTTTGGCCCCCATTTATCGTGAGCCTGCTTCATCGCCATAACGCGGGGCCAAGATCTCGTCGTCGGTTTTATTGGGGCTGTTGTGAGGTCGCCGGGACAGTTCGGATAAGGATTTTAAATCGCCGTTGTGCCGGGCAATCCATTTGTCGACGGTAGGCCGACTAACGTCAAAGCGACGCGCCAATTGGCTTTTGGTGTAGTTGCCAGAAAGCCAGTCGGCGACCAGTCTGATTCGTTGATTCATCGGAGACTCTTGGTTCCAGGGCATGATCAGTTACCTCCTGATCATGCGTATTAACCTGTAAACCATGTCCCCGGTTAGAAATGTAAACGATGTCCCCGGTTTGTACCGGGGCAAGCCCCCTCCCACATTTGGATTTCTATTGGCTGTGATATCGGTGTCATAACTGTTTCATCGCCGCATGCTTAAGTGGCCCTTTTGATACTCAAGAGGGCACCCGCATGAGCCACTTCGACCTCGGCCGTCGCCGTGTAATGCAAGCTGTCGGCGCCGGCCTGCTGCTGCCGGGCCTGGCGCCGGCGGTGATTGCCTCGGTCAAGGACCGCCCGCAGCTCACCGACGGTGTGCAGTCCGGCGACCTGCTGGGCGACCGGGCGATGATCTGGAGCCGCAGCGACCGCCCGGCGCGGATGGTGGTGGAGTGGGACACCCGCAGTGTGTTCAGCAACCCGCGTCGTTTCGTCTCGCCCCTGGCCGATAACCGCAGTGATTTCACGGCCCGCGTCGAACTCACCGGGCTGCCCGCCGACCAGGCGATTTTCTACCGCGTGCATTTCGAAGACGCCCAGACCGGCATCGCCAGCGAGCCGTGGTTCGGCCACCTGCGCAGCGTGCCGCAACAGCGCCGCGACATTCGCTTTGTGTGGAGTGGCGACACCGTCGGCCAGGGCTTCGGCATCAACCCGGACATCGGCGGCATGCGCATCTATGAGGCCATGCGCCTGCGCCTGCCGGACTTCTTTATCCACAGTGGCGACACCATCTACGCCGACGGCCCGGTGCCGGCGCAACTGACCACCGAGGGCGGGGCGCATCTGGCGCAATATCACCACCGAAGCCAAGAGCAAGGTCGCCGAAACCCTCGATGAATATCGCGGCAACTACCGTTACAACCTGCTGGACGAAAACGTGCGGCGCTTCAATGCCGAGGTGCCGCAGATCTGGCAGTGGGACGACCACGAGGTGATCAACAACTGGTCATCGAGCAAACAGTTGGACGAGCGTTACCAGACCCGCGACATCAACACCCTGGTCGGTCGTGCACGCCAGGCCTGGCTGGAATATTCACCGATGCGCCGGCAAAGCGCCGACGCTGGCGGGCGGATTTATCGCAAGCTCAGCTATGGGCCGCTGCTGGATGTGTTCGTGCTGGACATGCGCAGCTATCGCGGGCCTAACGACGATAACCTGGGCGCTGAGAAACCCTTCCTCGGACGCGAGCAACTGGACTGGCTCAAGCGCGAACTCAAGGCCTCCCAGGCGCAGTGGAAGGTGGTCGCGGCCGACATGCCGATCGGGTTGGGCGTGCCGGACGGTGAGGTCAGCCCTGGCGTGCCACGCTGGGAAGCCATCGCCAACGGTGACCCCGGCGCGCCCCAGGGGCGTGAGCTGGAAATTGCCGAGCTGCTGGGATTCCTGCGGGCGCACAAGGTGCGTAACCACGTCTGGCTGACCGCTGACGTGCACTATTGCGCCGCGCATCACTACCACCCGGATCGGGCGGCGTTCCAGGATTTCGAACCGTTCTGGGAGTTTGTCGCGGGGCCCTTGAATGCCGGCAGCTTCGGGCCCAACCCGCTGGACAAGACCTTTGGGCCGCAGGTGGTGTTCGAGAAGGCGCCGCCTGCGCAAAACACTTCGCCGTTTGCCGGGTTTCAGTTTTTTGGCGAGGTGCAGATTGATGGGCAGACGGCGGAGTTGACGGTGATTCTTCGCGACTTGGACGGCGTCTCGGTGTTCGAACAAAAGCTGCAGCCCACCTGACTTGGAACACTGTAAAAACTGTGGGAGGGGGCTTGCTCCCGATAGCGGTGGATCAGCCAGCCTATTTTTAGCTGGTCCACCGCCATCGGGAGCAAGCCCCCTCCCACATTTGATCTTCAGTGCCTGTGAGGGATCA
The DNA here is from genome assembly GCF_030816195.1 of Pseudomonas sp. W4I3. GTDB lineage: Bacteria > Pseudomonadota > Gammaproteobacteria > Pseudomonadales > Pseudomonadaceae > Aquipseudomonas. Next base: position 1,556,061 of record NZ_JAUSXS010000001.1, read on the forward strand.
GTACACATCCCGGCGATAGCGGCCTTGTTCTATCAGGCGCTCCACCGCTTCACTGCCGAGGATATCCATCAGCGCCTGGTCCACACCCGTCGCCATTCCCTGCAAACTGCCGCACACATAAATTGCTGCACCTTCGGCCAGCCATTTGCGCAACACATCCGCTGACTCACGCAGGCGATCCTGCACGTAGATTTTCTCTGCCTGATCCCGCGAGAACGCCAGGTCCAGCAGGGCCAGGTCACCGCTGGCCAGCCAGCCTTGCAGTTGTTCCTGGCACAGGTAGTCGTGGGCGATATGGCGTTCGCCGAACAGCAGCCAGTTACGCTGCTGACCGTCGGCAATGCGCGCCTTGAGCAAGCTGCGCAGGCCGGCCAGGCCAGTGCCGTTGCCCAGCAGGATCAGCGGCACCGGCGCATCGGGCAGGTGGAAGCCGCTGTTGCGGCGCAGGCGCAGGCTGATGCCCGCGCCGATGGCGGCGTGTTCGGTCAGCCAGCCGGAACCCAGGCCGAGGCTGCCGTCTGCGTGCCGCTCCTGACGCACGATCAGCTCCAGCACGCCGTCGCTGGCAATCGAGGCGATGGAATATTCCCGCAGGCTCAGCGGTATCAGCGCATCGACCAGGGCCTGGGCGTGCAGGCCGACCAAGTGTGTGCGGTTGTCCGGCAATTGGCGCGTGGCCAGGGCCTGGTTGAGCGTTTGCGACAGGCCTTCGATCAACACGCCGTCGCTGCCCAAGAGGCCAAGCCCTTCCAGGAAGTGTTCGACGGCCTGCGGGCCATTGCGCGGCAGGATTTCCACCAGGTCACCGGCCAGCCAACTGACCGGTGCGGGCGGCGTGAGGCCCAGCAGGTACACGGCGGAACCGACGCTGCCAGGGTTGAGCAGGCTGCGTTGGCTCAGGGTCCAGGTTTCAAACCGGGCCGCTTGCCAGGCGGCAGCCGGCGCGTGACCGGTGAGCTGGCCGAGCTGTTGTTGCCAGGTCAGCAAGGCGTCGGTGTCGCCGCTGTCGACCTCCACCGGCGCAAACAGCGGGTTGCCGCCCTGGTGGGTCAGCCAGAAATGCAGGCGCCGGGCAAAGCCGCAGAAGTGCTCGTACTGCCGGTCACCCAGGGCCAGCACCGAGTAGTTCAAACCCTTGAGCGACACATCCTGACCCAGCACGCTGCGTTCAAAGCCACGGGCGCTGTCCGGCGCTTCACCGTCGCCGAACGTGCTGACCACGAACAGCGCATTTTCTGACTGGCTCAGGTCGCGCTGGCTAAGACTGCCCAAGGGCTGAACCTTCACTGGCAATCCTGCCGCCTGCAACTGACCGGCCGTCTGCCAGGCCAATTGTTCGGCGAAACCGCTCTGGCTGGCAAAGCCGATCAGCCAGGCCGGGGCATCGCTTGCGTGGGCCTCAAGACCCTTGCGCGCGTCCCTGACCTGGCGTTTCTTGCGGCGTCGATCAAGGTAGAGCAACCAGCCGGTAATGAAGAACAGTGGCATGCACAACGCGCTCACGGTGAGCACGATCCGTCCTGCCAGGCCCCAATAGCTGCCGGTGTGCAGGGCATAGACGCTGGTCAGCAACTGCGCCTTGTAGCTTTTGCTGGCGTAGCGGTCATGGGATTTGACCTCGCCGGTGGCCGGGTCCAGGTTGATCTGGTTCAGCGCACGGTCATGGGGCGAGTCTTCCAGCAGGTAAAACACCGTGGCCGGTTGCCCGGCGATGGCCGGCATGCGGATGTTGTAGGCGCTCAAACCCGGGCCTGCGTTGCTGTAGATGCTGCTCCACATCGCTTCGTAGTTGGCCACGGGTGCCGGGCCTGCGGGCGGCGGGCCGCGCTTGCGCATGCGCTCGTTCTGCGGTGCATCGGAGAGCAGTTGGGTCACGCCACGGTTGAACCAGTCGTAGGACCAATACAGCCCGGTCAGCGCGGCCAGCAGGTAGAACAGCAGGCACCAGGTGCCGAACACCGAGTGCAGGTCCCAATTGAAGCTGCGGCCCTTCTTGCGCCAGTCCAGGGTCAACCACACGCGCCAGTTGGTGACCTGGCGCGGCCAGCGCAGGTACAGGCCGGAAAGGCAGAAGAACAGCAGGATCAGGGTGCAGGCGCCGGTGATGTTGCGGCCGGTGTCGCCGATGGCGAGGAAGCGGTGCAATTGCAGGATAAAGCCGAAGACATCCTGGCCGACGGCGTCGCCCATGTAATCGCCGGTATACGGGTCGAAGTAGCGCATCTGGCCACGGCGCTCGCCCGGTAGTGGGGTGAAGGACACACGGCCGGCGTTGCCGCTTTCGCTTTCCACCCACAGCATCGCGACGGTCTTGCCTTCGGTAGCTTCCAGCTTACGTACCAGCTCGGCGGGCGGCAGTACACCCGCCTCACGTTTTTGCACGTTCAAGACCGTGGGGTTGAGCGCCCGCAGGATTTCATCCTGGAACGAGTACGCGGCCCCGGTGACCCCCATCAAGGCCAGCACCAGCCCGGCCGTGATGCCGAAGAACCAATGCAACTGGAACAGGGTTTTCTTCAACACGTCGGAGCGCCTCGCTTAGCTGGATATAGGTGTCACGGCGCGCATTATGCCGTGGGTTATCAAGAAAAATTCTGTTTTACACACAAAAGCCCCACGCATCCGATGCGTGGGGCCTTGGGCGAACATTGACTGCTTTTAGAAGTGGAAGCTGGTGGTCAACAGCGCCGTGCGACCGGCCGCCTGGTTGGCGAAGTGCGCCGAGTAGGCCTTGTCGTAGTAGGTTTTGTCGGTCAGGTTCTGCACGTTCAACTGCAGGTCAACGTTCTTTGTCAGCTTGTAGCTGGCCATGGCGTCGTAGCGGGTGTAGGACGGCACGTATACGGTGTTGCCCGCATCGCCGTACACCTCGTCGACGTAGAAGGCGCCGCCGCCGACGGTCAACTTGGGCGTGATGTCATAGGTGGTCCACAGGCTGAAGGAGTTCTTCGGTGTGTTGGGCATTTGGTTGCCTTTGTTAGAGCCGGCAGCGACGACGTTTTGACGGTTGCCGATTTTGCCCGGGTCTACCAGCTCGCTTTTCAGATAGCTGTAGCCAGCAAATACTTGCCACTGATCAGTGATTTTGCCGCTGGCCGACAACTCCAGGCCATCGACTCGGGATTCGCCGCCGTTTTCGAAGGTGTTGGAATTCACCAGGATCCGTGTGTTTTTCTTCTCGGTGCGGAATACGGCAGCCGTTAAGGACAGGCGGTTGTGAAACAGATCCCACTTGGTGCCCAGCTCATAGTTGACGGTCTCTTCGGGTTTCAGATCGCTGGTGTTGATGCCGGTGACGAAACCATTGGTTTCCTGACCTTCACCGACCAAGCCGCCAACTGGCGAGGCCGATGTGGCGTAGGACGTGTAGACGCTACCGTTTTCCAAGGGCTTCCAGACAAGCCCGGCCTGCCAGTTGAAAAACTGACTGTCATCCTTGAGCTTGGTACGGCCCGTCGTGGCATTGGTGTTGGCTTGCGTGTCGAAGGTGTCGTAGCGCAGGCCAACGTTGAGCAGCCATTTAGGATCGAGTTCGATGGTGTCGAATGCGTAGGCAGCACGGCTGGTGGCCTTGGTGTTGGTGCCGTTGTAGTTGCGCGCGATGCTGCCGTTCCAGGCATCGTCCGGATTTGGGTTGCTCAGCGAGGTGCAATTACCGCCCACGCCGCCTTTGCCCACATTGCACACCGGGTTGCTGTTAGGGCTGACGGTGTAGCCACTGACACGGGTTTCTTCACCGGTGAATTCCAGGCCGGTGGAGTAGGAGTGCTTCATACCCGCCAGTTGGAAGTTACCAAACAGATCGGTCTGGTTAGTGGTAGTTGTGGTGGTGGACACACGACTGTTGGCGCGACGCCATACGGTGCCAAACTGGTTGACGTTGTGCTGGCTGTCATCAGGTTGCGTCAATACATAGTCCTGACCGGTGCTGCCATGGCGCAGTGTGTTTTTCAGCGTCATGTTGTCGCTCAGGTCGTGCTCGATGGAGAACGTGCTGATGTCGGCGCGGGTCTTGCGGAAGTCACGGCTTTTTAAGCCGTAGAAGTTACTGCCGTCGCCGCCATCGGTAGGTTTGTCGTGAACGTGCACGGCATTTGGGGCTTTGCTGCCATAGCCATAGGGAACCCCCGAATCCGGCAGGTCGTCGCTTTCCATGTGGTAGTAGCTGAGGTTGACGCGGGTCGGTGTGCCCAGGCCGAAAGTCAGCGACGGTGCCACACCCCAACGGTCATAGTTCACCGCGTCGCGGCCGGCCACGTTCTGTTCGTGGCTCATCAGGTTCAGGCGGAACGCGGCGCTGTCGTCGAGGAACTGGCGGTTCACGTCCAGCACATAGCGGCGCGTCTGGTCGGAACCGTAAGTGAAGCCACCGTTGGTGAAGTCCCGCGCTTGCGGGGTTTTGCTCACCAGGTTGAGGCTGCCACCGGCTGAGCCACGCCCGCCGAACGATGAGTTCGGGCCCTTGCTCACTTCGATGGACTCGATGTCGAAGATCTCCCGGCTCTGGCCGCCCGTATCACGCACGCCGTCCAGGTAGGTGTCGCCCTGGGCGTCGAAACCGCGGATGAACGGACGGTCGCCCTGAGGGTTGCCGCCTTCACCGGCGCCGAAGGTAATGCCCGGTACGGTGCGCAAGGCATCTTGCAGCGAGGTGGCGGCGGTGTCCTTGAGCACTTGTTGCGGGACAACGGTGACCGAGCGCGGTGTGTCCACCAGCGGTGCGGTGTATTTCTGCGAAGAGGCTTTTTCCACCTGGTAGGAGGGGGTGTCCTGCTCCTGACCGGTAATGTTGGTGGCGCCGAGGGAAATAGGGGTGCGCTCGCCTTGTGGTTCGGTATTTTCAGCCGCCTGCGCCAAATGGGCGGCAGAGCTGGCGCTGAGGGCAACGCCGATGGCCGAAGCCAGCATGCGTGGTGAACTGGCGGTTGTTGTTGGTTTAGTGCGCGACATGACGTGTCCTTTCCCCAAGGATGTGAGGTCGCGGAATATAGGGCTAACAAGACTTTCTATCAATTGCGATACATTGCTATTCGCATTGAATTTACATTCTTTACACTTTCGGCTTACGGTTTTTACGCGCTGCTTCGTCCCGGCGTTTTACAGGGAGGATAAGAATCAATACCATTGGCGCCTCTCTGATCACAGGTATTGCCCCATGTTGCTGCACATTCCCGGCCTGTTCTCTCGCGAGGAGGTGCAGCGCATTCGCCAAGCCCTGGAAGAGGCCGAATGGGCCGACGGCAAAGTCACCGCCGGGCATCAATCGGCCAAAGCCAAGCACAACCTGCAATTGCCCGAGGGCCATCCGTTGGCCAAGGAAATCGGCGCGGCGATGCTCGAGCGCCTGTGGAGCAACCCGCTGTTTATGTCAGCGGCGTTACCGCACAAGGTGTTTCCGCCGTTGCTCAACTGCTACACCGCGGGTGGCAGTTTCGACTTTCATATCGACAACGCCGTGCGCCAACCCAAAGGCAGCCACGAGCGCGTGCGCACCGACCTGTCATCCACGCTGTTCTTCAGCGACCCCGACGAATACGACGGCGGCGAACTGGAGATCCAGGACACCTTCGGCCTGCAGCGCGTCAAGCTGCCCGCCGGCGACATGGTGCTGTATCCCGGCTCCAGCCTGCACAAGGTCAATGCCGTAACCCGTGGTACGCGCTACGCCTCGTTCTTCTGGACCCAAAGCCTGGTGCGTGAAGACAGCCAGCGCACCCTGCTGTTTGAAATGGACGGCGCCATCCAGCAACTGAGCCGCGACGTGCCGGACCATCCGGCGCTGATCCAGCTCACCGGCACCTACCACAACCTGTTGCGTCGCTGGGTCGAGGTCTGAGATGGGATTCCTGTTGCGTCGCCAGGAAGTGCTCAACGTCGAGCAACTGCAATCGATGCTCGATGATTCGCCGGTGCGCGCTGCCCAGGCGATCCTGATCGCGGCCAGGGAAGGCGTGGTGGATGCCCAGGCCCTGCTCGGGCAGATCCTGCTGGAAGGACGTGGCATCGCCCGCGATGAAGCGCTGGCGCTGCGCTGGTTCCGTATTGCCGCGCAGGGCGGGCACTTGATGGCGCGCAATATGGCCGGGCGTTGCCTGGAGCACGGTTGGGGCTGCGCGGCCGATGAAGCGGCGGCTGCGCGGGAATACCGGCTGGCAGCAGCGGCCGGGTTGGATTGGGGGCAGTACAACTATGCCAATCTTCTGGCAACCGGTCGCGGAGTCGCTGAGAACCAGGTTCAGGCACTGGCGCTGTATCGCCAGGCCGCCGAGCAGGGTCACGCCAAGTCGATGAACCTGCTTGGGCGTTACCTGGAAGACGGACAGCATTGCGCCAAAGACCTCGAGGCGGCTGTCGAGTGGTATCGCCGTTCAGCCCACGCTGGGGATTTCCGCGGGCAATTCAGCCATGCGGCGGTGCTGGCCGACAGCGGCCAGATCGACGCGGCGCTGGAGTGGTTGCACAAGGCGCTGGCAGGCGGGAATCTCACATTCCTGCGAACGGCACACAAGGCGTTGGCACTGGCGGATGATCCGCGAATTCGCGCCATGGCCCAGGCTTACCAACAACGAGCCGCAGCCTTTTCCTGAGCCATAAAAAAAGCCCATGACAGGTCATGGGCTTTTTCTTGCAGCTTGTAGCTTAAAACTCAGCGCTGCTCTTAAACATAAAACGACTTCAACGGCGGAAACCCGTTGAACTCCACCGCGCTGTAGCTGGTGGTGTAGGCACCGGTCGACAGCCAGTACAAACGGTCACCGATCGCCAGGTTCAGCGGCAGGCCGTACTTATAGTTTTCGTACATGATGTCGGCGCTGTCGCAGGTCGGGCCGGCGATGACCACTTCTTCCATCTCGCCTTTCTTCTCGGTCCAGATCGGGAACTTGATGGCTTCGTCCATGGTTTCGATCAGGCCGGAGAATTTGCCCACATCCGTGTACACCCAGCGCTCGACGGCGGTGCGCGACTTACGCGCCACCAGCACCACTTCGCTGACCAGGATGCCGGCGTTGGCAATCAACGAGCGGCCGGGTTCCAGGATGATTTCCGGCAAGTCGTCACCGAAGTCTTCCTTGAGGAAACGGATGATTTCTTCCGCGTAGGTTTCCAGGCTGTTGGTGCGGGTGATGTAGTTGGCCGGGAAGCCACCGCCCATGTTGATCAGCTTCAGGTGAATGCCGTCTTCTTCCTTCAGGCGTTCGAAGATCACTTTGACCTTGGCGATCGCCGCGTCCCACACGCTGATGTCGCGCTGCTGGGAACCGACGTGGAACGAGATGCCGTAAGGCACCAGACCCAGGTCACGGGCAAGGATCAGCAGGTCCATGGCCATGTCGGTCTGGCAGCCGAACTTGCGCGACAAAGGCCAGTCAGCCGTGGTCGAACCTTCGGTGAGGATGCGCACATAGACTTTCGAGCCCGGCGCGGCCTTGGCGATGTTGCGCAGGTCGGCTTCGGAGTCGGTGGAGAACAGGCGCACGCCTTTCTCGTAGAAGTAGCGGATGTCCTTGGATTTCTTGATGGTGTTGCCGTAGCTGATACGGTCGGCGCTGACGCCGCGGTCCATGACCTTGTCCAGCTCGTAGATCGACGCGATGTCGAAGCTCGAACCCTTGTCTTTCAACAGGTCGATGATCTCGACGGCCGGGTTGGCCTTGACCGCGTAATACACCTTGGCGAATTCGAAACCGGCGCGCAGGTCATCGTAGGCCTGGCTGATCATCGCGGTGTCGATCACCACGAACGGGGTTTCCTGTTTGTCGGCGAACGCCTTCATTTTGTCAAAAGTGGCGCGTGCGAAGTAGTCTTCGACGTTGATCGACATGCTGGGAACTCCTAAGGGCAAACTGTAGTAATCAATGGGTGCAACTGAACGTCCTCCGTATCCCCACTTTGGTTCGCCTACTTCCCAAGGCATGTCGCCGAAAGCAAAAAGGCCATGGGCTACGCTGCCCTTGGCCTTGCTGTCTCGTCGTCAGTACTTGAGCCGGATGGATCGTTTCCAGCATGGACGTTCGGCGCGAACTTTAGGGCTTGACGGGCGTGGGATCAACTAAAAATGTCGCGTTTTTGCACGCGTTCGTCGCGCGGCCGCGTGCAGCTCCTTATGTAACCGACCGGTGTGACGGATTGATGTTCCCCGCAGAAGGGAAATTGAGGGTGCCTATCTGATTCACCACAGGGCAAATGTGGGAGGGGGCTTGCTCCCGATAGCGGTGTGTCAGTCACGTCATCAGTCACTGAACCATCGCCATCGGGAGCAAGCCCCCTCCCACATTTTTAACCTCTGGGTGTCAGGTCAGGCCAGGGCGGTCTCGGCCGGGGAGACGATACTGGTCTTGCCCCCACGCGACTTGCCGGAGCTCAAATACTCGGCAATCGACTCCTGGGTCACTTCACCCAGGAACACACGCTCGGCATCCATCACCGGCAACCACGAACGGTTGAACTCGTACATGCGCGACAGCAGGATGCGCAGGTGCTCGTCATACGCCGCCGTGGCGTTGAACTCACGCAGATACTGGCCGCAGGTACCGGTCTGACGGTGCAAGTCGCGACGGCGTACGTAGCCCAGCGCCTTGTTCTCGGCGCAGGTGACCACCACATAGCGGCGGTCATGCTCGTCCATCAGCTCCAGCGCATCGGCCACTGGCGTTTCCGGGCTCACCGATGGCGCGTTGTCCGCGGCATCTTCGGCCTTCACCAACAGCAGGCGCTTGAGGGTGCTGTCCTGACCGACGAAGTTGCTCACGAACTCGTCCGCCGGGTGTGCCAGCAGCGTATCGGGATGGTCGATCTGCAGCAGCTTGCCAGCACGGAAGATCGCGATCTTGTCGCCCAGCTTGATGGCCTCGTCGATGTCGTGGCTGACCATGATCACGGTCTTGTTCAGCGCGCGCTGCATCTCGAAGAACTCGTTCTGGATCATCTCGCGGTTGATCGGGTCGACCGCCCCGAACGGTTCGTCCATCAGCAGCAACGGCGCATCAGCCGCCAGGGCGCGAATCACGCCGATGCGCTGTTGCTGACCACCGGACAGTTCACGCGGATAGCGGTGCAGGTACTGCTTGGGCTCCAGCTTGATCATGCTCATCAGTTCGCGAGCGCGGTCGTGACATTTCTGCTTGTCCCAGCCGAGCAGCTTGGGCACCACCACGATGTTTTCTTCGATGGTCATGTTCGGGAACAGGCCGATCTGCTGGATCACGTAGCCGATATTACGGCGCAGGGTCACTTCGTCGAGGTCGGTGGTGTCTTCGCCGTTGATCAGGATCTTGCCCGAGCTGGGCTTGATCAGGCGGTTGATCATTTTCAACGTCGTACTCTTGCCGCAGCCCGACGGGCCGAGGAATACGCAAATTTCGCCTTCGTTGACGGTCAGGCTTACATCGTTGACGGCGGTGACAGTCTTGCCGTTGCTTTGAAAAGTCTTGGACAGATTTTGAAGTTCGATCATTTGAGCAATCCTTTTGGAGTCAGCGAGCGTTGCAGCCATTGCAGGAGCAGGTCGGCGAAGATGGCCAGGAGACTGACCAGCACGGCGCCGACGATCAGCATCGACATGTCGCTGCGGCTGATGGAAGCCAGAATAAGTACACCCAGGCCACCGGCGCCGATGGTGGCGGCGATGGTCATCACACCGATGTTCATCACCACCGCGGTGCGCACGCCGGCGAGGATCACTGGCACGGCAATCGGCAGTTCGACCATGCGCAGGCGCTGGCCAAAGGTCATGCCGATGCCCTTGGCGGCCTCGCGAATACCCGGTTCGACACCGGTGAGCGCCAGGTAGGTGTTACGCATGATCGGCAGCAGGGAGTAGAGGAACACGGCGGTAATCGCCGGCATCGGCCCCAGGCCCTGGCCGAACTTGGAGTAGAACGGCAGCAGCAGGCCGAACAGCGCGATGGACGGTACGGTCAGCAGCACCGTGGCACTGGCCTGCAGCGGGCCGGCCAGGGTGGGGAAACGCGTCATCAGGATGCCCAGGGGCACGCCGATCAGGATCGCGAGGATAACCGCGATGCCGACCAGGGTGATGTGCTGCCAGGTCAGGTGCAGGACTTGGGTCCAATCAAGGTGGGAAAAGGCGTTCAAAAATTCCATGTCTTTTCCTCTTATTGATTGATCGGATGCTGGCGCAGGAAATCTGCGGCAACAGCGGATGGGCTTTCATGGTCGACATCGACCCGCGCATTCAGCTGGCGCATGGTTTCGTCATCGAACAGCGCGGCCAGCGGCTTGAGCTCGGCAGCCAGTTGCGGGTGCTGGTCGAGGTATTCCTGGCGGATCACCGGGGCGGCGGTGTAGTCCGGGAAGTAGTGCTTGTCGTCTTCCAGCAACTTCAACTTGAAGGCGTTCAGGCGACCGTCGGTGGTGTAGACCAAACCGGCAAACACTTGGCCATTGCGCAGCGCGGTGTAGACCAGCCCGGCGTCCATCTGCCGAGTGTTGTTGCGCGTGAGGTTCATGTCATACAGCTTGACCATGCCCGCCAGGCCGTCGGAACGGTTGGCGAACTCGGTGTCCAGGGCGACCAGGCGATGTTCCTGGGTATCGGCGGCCATGGCGCGGGTGAGGTCACTGATGCTGTTGATCTCGGGATGTTCCTGCGCGACTTTCTCCGGCAACGCCAGGGCGTAGGTGTTGCTGAAGCGCGACGGCGACAGCCAGACCAGGCCTTTTTTCGCGTCGAGTTCCTTCACCCGTGCGTAGGACTGTGCGCTGTCGAGTTTCTCGTCGATGTGGTTGTACGCCACCAGCGACACGCCGGTGTATTCCCAGATCAGGTCCAGCTGACCGCTTTCCTGAGCGCTGCGCGCCAGGTTACTGCCCAGGCCACCGGTCACCTGGGCGTCGTAGCCCTTGGTGCGCAGGTACTGGGAGGTGATTTCGGCCAGCAGGGTCTGTTCGGTGAACACCCGGGCGCCGATGCGGATCAGCGGTTTTTCAGCGGCTTGCGCAATACCTGCAAACAGCAGGACGCAGCCTAGTATCAAGCTCAATTTTTTCATGTCGATTCCTTACCAGGCCTTAAGACGGGCGCAACCCACGTTCCAGCCAGAGGCGGCTGGCCAGGGTGACCAGGCCATCGAGCAGCAGTGCCAGCAGCGCGGTGCACGCGGCGCCGAGCAGCAGTTGCGGCTGGTTGTTCAGGGCGATGCCGGGGAAGATCAGGCTGCCGAGGCTGTTGGCGCCGATCAGGAATGCCAGCGGTGCGGTACCGACGTTGATCGCCAGCGCCACACGCACGCCACCGATAATGATCGGCACGGCGTTGGGCAATTCCACGCGAAACAGCACCTGGCGCGGCGTCATGCCAATGCCGGTAGCGGCTTCCTTGAGTGAGCCCTGCACATTTTTCAGGCCCTCGTAGGTGTTACGCACAATGGGCAGGAGGGAGGCGAGGAACAGCGCGAAAATCGCCGGGCCGCTGCCGATGCCGAGGACGCCGAGGGCGATGGCCAGTACGGCCAGGGGAGGGACGGTGTTGCCGATGTTGAAGATCTGCATGAAACGTTCTGCGCGCCCGACCATGTTCGGGCGGCTGAGCAGGATGCCAGCGGGGAGGCCCACAATCAGGGCGGCCAGCATGGACACTAAAACCAGAATCAGATGAGCTTGCAGGTAAAACAACAAATCGTCGCGGTACAGTTCGATCGTGTTGATGCCGATCCAGTGGACCAGCAGGGCCAGGAGCGCGACGACAACCGCGCCTCCTATCAGCCCTTTGCCATAGCGAATAGCCACAGGCGGACTCCTTTTTTCTTTTGTCGGCGAACACATTTCCGAGCGGCAATGCCATTCCTGGCTGTCGGCAATGAGTTCGCGAAAAGCAGCTCGCCGATACTGGCAATGCAGTATGCGATCGAGCCATGAGCGCAGCCTCGTCAGGCTAACTTGCTGATTTTTCAGCCCCTGTTCCGAGTGCGTTAGCAGGGGAGTGGACGTCTCGACCTTTTAAAAGGTTCCACACTTGGCACCATTTAGCCACCCCTAATCGGGTGAACGGTGGTCCGGCGCCTGGGGTTTGCGCTATACTCGCCGCCCTTTTTTGACTCACCTGCCAGGCGATTTCCCATGACCCACCAGGCCGCCGAAGTCGCGAAACGCCGCACTTTCGCCATTATTTCCCACCCCGATGCCGGTAAAACCACCATCACCGAAAAGCTCCTGCTGATGGGCAAGGCAATCGCGGTGGCCGGCACGGTGAAGTCCCGCAAATCCGACCGCCATGCCACGTCCGACTGGATGGAGATGGAGAAGCAACGGGGTATTTCCATTACCACGTCGGTCATGCAGTTCCCGTATCGCGACCACATGATCAACCTGCTCGACACCCCGGGCCACGAAGACTTTTCCGAAGACACCTACCGCACCCTCACCGCGGTGGACTCGGCGTTGATGGTCCTGGACGGCGGTAAAGGCGTCGAGCCACGCACCATCGCGCTGATGGACGTGTGCCGTCTGCGCGACACGCCGATTGTCAGCTTCATCAACAAACTCGACCGCGATATCCGCGACCCCATCGAGCTGCTGGATGAAATCGAAGCCGTCCTGAAGATCAAGGCCGCGCCGATCACCTGGCCGATTGGCTGCTACCGTGATTTCAAGGGCGTGTACCACCTGGCCGATGACTACATCATTGTCTACACCGCCGGCCACGGCCATGAACGCACCGATGTGAAAATCATCGAGAAGCTCGACTCCGACGAAGCGCGTGCGCACCTGGGCGACGAGTACGACCGTTTTGTCGATCAGCTGGAACTGGTGCAGGGCGCCTGTCATGAGTTCAATCAGCAGGAATTCCTCGACGGCCAATTGACCCCGGTGTTCTTCGGGACGGCCTTGGGCAACTTCGGTGTCGACCATGTGCTCGACGCCGTCGTGAACTGGGCGCCAAAGCCCCTTGCCCGCGTTGCCAACGAGCGCACCGTGGAACCGGTCGAAGAGAAATTCACCGGCTTTGTGTTCAAGATCCAGGCGAACATGGACCCCAAGCACCGCGACCGCATCGCCTTCATGCGTATCTGCTCAGGCCGTTACGAAAAAGGCATGAAGATGCGCCACGTGCGCACCGGCAAGGACGTGCGCATCGGCGATGCCCTGACGTTCTTCTCCTCCGAGCGTGAACAGCTCGAAGAAGCCTACGCCGGCGACATCATCGGCCTGCACAACCACGGCACCATCCAGATCGGCGACACCTTCACCGAAGGCGAAGCGCTGGGCTTCACCGGTATCCCGCACTTCGCCCCGGAACTGTTCCGCCGAGTACGCCTGCGCGACCCGCTCAAATCCAAGCAACTGCGCCAGGGCTTGCAGCAATTGGCGGAAGAGGGCGCCACCCAGGTGTTCTTCCCCGAGCGCAGCAACGACATCATCCTCGGCGCCGTGGGTGTGCTGCAGTTCGACGTGGTCGCCAGCCGCTTGAAGGAAGAATACAAAGTGGAGTGCTCCTACGAGCCGATCACCGTGTATTCGGCGCGCTGGATCGATTGCAGCGACAAGAAGAAGTTGGAAGAGTTTTCCAATAAAGCCGTGGAAAACCTGGCGATCGACGGCGGTGGCCATCTGACCTACCTGGCCCCGACGCGGGTCAACCTGGCGCTGATGGAAGAGCGCTGGCCGGATGTGAAATTCCGGGCGACGCGTGAGCACCATTAAGCGCTGAGCGGTAAAGAAGAGGGCGAAGCTGTCATGGCTTCGCCCTTTTTCATGCCCGCTGCAGTCCCAAATGTGGGAGGGGGCTCAATGTAGGAGCGAGCTTGCTCGCGAAAAACGTCCAGGCAACGCGTTCATTCTGGATAAACGCGGGGGCCCTGAGTTCTTCGCGAGCAAGCTCGCTCCTACATTATTGAGGGCTTGCCCCTCCCGCATTTGATCTTCATAACGCCATGAATTGGCGAGAACTCCGCTTCGGGTCTAGCGTTTACCCACCGACCGTAAAGGAGACTACCGTGCGAAACGCTCAAAGTGCCATCATCCTGGTGTTGCTGGCCGCCCTGGGGCTGACAAGCTTTCCGGCATGGGCCGACGCCGGAGCGCCCCAGTGGAAAGACACCGGCCCGGTCACCAAGAGAAAGCAGAACGAGGTCAATTCTGGCAGCTGGCAACCGCAGCCTCAGCCCACAGACGTCAAAGACCCGGAAAACCCCATCAACGAAGGGGAAGACAGTGTGACCTTCGACGACGGCGAAACCTGATATCTGGCGCGAATCGGGCATTGGGACTAGCTTTTATCCTGGCGACGGTAACCGCTGTCGCGCGGGTTCACCTACTGACTGGATGGAATCGACCATGAGCATTTTTCAGCGCGGGGTGTTGTTGATCAAGGTACTGGTGCTGCTGTCGTTGGGGATGTCGACGGCCTGGGCGCATAACCCGGCGCAGGGTGGGGCTGCGTTGCAGGGGGCTCAGAGCATGGATTTGCAGTTGGCCAAGTCTGAAGCCGAGCCTGGCGATCAGGGTCAGGGCGGCAGCGAAGATGACGATGACTCGACGACCGACGAGCCGGACAGCGACAATCCGGACGATGAAGGCGACAGCCAGACATAAATCGTGCGCAAAAAAGAAGCCCCTCCCGCCCGGCTGATGCGCAACCTGGCGGGAAGGGCTGTAGAACTCATTTACACCGCAGGCCCCCTGTAGGAGCGAGCTTGCTCGCGAAGAACGCACGGGCAACGCGTAAAACCGGATGCCTGCGTTTTCGTTGACGCTTTTCGCGAGCAAGCTGTTGTGGCTCAATATTTATGGACCATGATGTAGGAGTATCAACCTAAGGAAGCGTCATGGGATTTCGGATCGTTACAGCCGAAGAAAAAGCCGAAGCGATTCGTCTGGTCGTTGAGTTGAACTACTCAGTGCCTAAGGCGTGCGAGCAAACGGGTGTGGGGCCGACGGCGCTGCGACGCTGGGTTTCGCGATGGCGCAAGGAGCAGGTAGGAGCAGCGCAAACGACGCGTCCTCAGGATCAGGATCTGATTGATTCGCTGCAGGCCAGGTTGGCGTTGCTGGAAGCCGAGAACGATGTCCTAAAAAAGCAGTTGCCCTCTCATCTAAAGGTGCTGTTTGGCCGAAGAAAATGATTGAGGGCGCCACAAAAAAGCTGTCGGTGCGACGTCTATGCCGCTTGCTGGGCGTGCCTCGCAGCAGCTATTACGCGATGCGCCAGCCCAAACCTGAGCGCAGAATTGAGCCCCAACTGGAAAAGAAAATCCGGCTATTACACCGAGAGCATCGCGGAGCGCTGGGCAGTCGTGGGTTTACAAAAGTCCTGAAAACACAGGGCGTAGTGGTCGGGCGCCATCGTATGCGCAGCTTGATGAAGAGTTTGGGCCTGGTGAGACGTCGGGCCCAGTATGCGCACTATCGGCGAGCCACCAAAGTGTCCAACATCGCGCCCAATGTACTGGAGCGACGCTTTAATCCGGAACAACCCAACACGTTCTGGGCGGGAGATATTACCTATATCCGTGTCGGTGGCAGTTGGTTGTATCTAGCCATTGTGATGGATCTTTTTTCGCGCAGAATCGTTGGTTGGGCATTTTCAAGGACGGCTGATACCGAGCTTTCATTGCAGGCTTTACGACTTGCTGTGGGGCTGCGTCGACCTTCCTCCGAGCTGGTGTTTCACTCGGACCAGGGATGCCAATACACAGCTGAGCGCTTCGTCAGCTACTTGGCTGAAAAGCAGATCGTGCAGAGCATGAGTCGGCGCGGGAACTGTTGGGACAATGCGGTTGTGGAGCGCTATTTCAGATCGCAAAAACACGATTGGTCACCTGAAAATGGTTACTCAACTCACTTCGAAGCAGAGCGGGACGTGATGGACTTCATTGCTCATTACAACCATCGACGCTGTCACTCTGCCTCGAACAACCTGCCGCCAGCCATTTTTGAAAAGCTGGCGGCCTAATACTCCTACAGAATGGTCCAAAAAAACTGGACCGCTACAAGCACGCTCCTACAGGGGCAATCGTCTCGCCTCAGGCGACGAATTGCTCCGCGTAGTGGCAAGCCACCTGGCGGTTATCCAGCGGCCGCAACAGCGGCTCCTCGGTGCTGCAGCGTGCCGTTGCATACGGGCAACGCTTGTGGAAAGCACAGCCAGACGGCGGGTTCAGCGGGTTGGGCAGCTCGCCGACGATCTTGATCTTCGGCTTGTTCGGGTCCGGGTGGATGGTCGGGGTCGCCGATAGCAGCGCCTGGGTGTACGGGTGCAGGGGGCGAGCGTAGATGTCTTCCTTGGGGCCCACTTCTACCGGGCGCCCGAGGTACATCACCATCACGTCGTCGGCAACGTGTTGCACCACCGCCAGGTTGTGGGAGATGAACACGTAGGCGGTGTTGAATTCCTGCTGCAGGTCCATGAACAGGTTGAGCACCTGGGCCTGAATCGACACGTCCAGCGCCGAGGTCGGTTCATCCGCCACCAGCACTTTGGGTTGCAGCATCATCGCCCGCGCCAGGGCGATACGCTGGCGCTGGCCACCGGAGAACATGTGCGGGTAGCGCTGATAGTGCTCGGGGCGCAGGCCCACTTGCTTCATCATTGCCTGCACTTTCTCGCGGCGTTCGGCGGCGGACAGGTTGGTGTTGATCAACAGCGGCTCGCCGAGTTGGTCACCGACCTTCTGCCGTGGGTTCAATGAAGCGTACGGGCTCTGGAACACCATCTGCACGTCTTTGCGCAATTGCTTGCGCTGGGCCTTGTCGGCGCCGGCCACTTCCTGGCCGGCGATTTTCAGGGAGCCTGAAGACGGTTCTTCGATCAGCGTCAGGGCACGGGCCAGGGTGGACTTGCCGCAACCCGACTCGCCCACAACAGCGAGGGTCTTGCCGGCTTCCAGTTCGAAGGACACACCATTGAGGGCACGCACGGTGGCGTGGCCCTTGAACAGGCCACGGGACACTTCGTAGTGACGGGTCAGGTCGCGGGCGGTAAGAACGACGGCCATTACGCCACCTCCTGGTTCAAGGGGTAGAAGCAGCGCGCAAGGCTGTTGGTTTTCGGATCAAGACCGGGACGCTGGGTGCGGCAGTTGTCTTGCACGTACGGGCAGCGCGGCGACAGCAGGCAACCTTGCGGGCGGTCATAGCGGCCCGGCACGATGCCCGGCAGCGTGGCCAGCCGCGTGGCGCCCAGGCTGTGTTCCGGAATCGCCTTGAGCAGCGCTTCGCTGTAAGGGTGCGCCGGAATGTCGAACAGTTGTGGCACCTGGCCCACTTCCACGGCTTGGCCGGCGTACATCACGCAGACGCGCTGGGCGGTTTCAGCCACCACCGCGAGGTCGTGAGTGATCAGCACCAGGCCCATGTTCTGTTCTTTCTGCAAGGCCAGCAGCAGTTCCATGATCTGCGCCTGGATGGTTACGTCCAGGGCAGTGGTCGGTTCGTCGGCGATCAGCAGTTTCGGCTCGCCGGCAATCGCCATGGCAATTGCCACGCGCTGGCTCATACCGCCGGACAGCTGGTGCGGGTAGGCATCCATACGGCTGGCGGCGCCAGGGATTTCCACCTTTTCCAGCAGTTCGATGGCGCGCTTGCGTGCTTGCTTGCCGGACATTTTCAGGTGCAGGCGCAGCACTTCTTCGATCTGGAAACCCACGGTGTAGCTGGGGTTCAGCGCGGTCATCGGGTCCTGGAATACCATCGCCAGGTCTTTGCCGACGATTTGGCGGCGCTGACGGTTGCTCAGCTTGAGCATGTCCCTGCCGTCAAAGGTCAGCGCATCGGCGGTGACGATGCCGGGATGCTCGATCAGGCCCATCAGCGCCATCATGGTCACGGATTTACCCGAGCCCGACTCGCCAACGATCGCCAGCACTTCGCCCTTGTCGACTGAAATGTCGAGGCCATCGACCACCGGCACGGCGGTCTTGTCGCCGAAGCGAACGTTGAGATTCTTGATTTCTAACAGTGACATGGGAATCTCCTCAGGCGGCGTTCTTGAGTTTCGGGTCCAGCGCGTCGCGCAGGCCGTCACCCATCAAGTTGATTGCCAGCACGCTGAGCAAAATGGTCAAGCCAGGCAGGCTCACTACCCACCAGGCGCGTTCGATGTAGTCGCGGGCCGAAGCCAGCATGGTGCCCCACTCCGGGGTTGGCGGTTGTACGCCAAGGCCGAGGAAGCCCAGCGCCGCGGCATCGAGAATCGCCGACGAAAAGCTCAAGGTCGCTTGGACGATCAGCGGCGCCATGCAGTTGGGCAGCACGGTAACGAACATCAGGCGCGGCAGGCCGGCACCGGCCAGGCGCGCAGCGGTCACGTAGTCGCGGTTCAGTTCGCCCATCACCGCGGCGCGGGTCAGACGTACGTAGGACGGCAGCGACACGATGGCGATGGCGATCACGGTGTTGATCAGGCCAGGGCCGAGGATCGCGACGATGGCCACAGCCAGCAGCAGCGACGGCAGGGCCAGCATGATGTCCATCAAACGCATGATGGTCGGGCCGAGCAAGCGCGGGAAGAACCCGGCGAACAGGCCCAGCAGGATGCCCGGGATCAGCGACATCACCACCGATGACAAACCGATCAGCAGCGACAGGCGCGAGCCCTGGATCAGGCGCGAGAGCAGATCGCGGCCGAGTTCGTCGGTGCCCAGCAGGAACTGCAGTTGCCCACCTTCCAGCCAGGCCGGAGGGGTCAGCAGGAAGTCGCGGTACTGCTCGCTGGGGTTATGCGGGGTCACCCACGGGGCGAAGATCGCGCAGAACACGATTACCAGCATGAACAGCAGGCCGGCAACCGCGCCTTTGTTCTTGGAGAAGGCTTGCCAGAATTCTTTGTACGGGGACGGGTACAGCAGGCTTTGATCGACTGCTGACACTTGAGTAGGTGTGGTCATGGTCATGATCTCAGCGCTGGTGACGGATGCGTGGGTTGGCGAAGCCGTAGAGGACATCCACGACGAAGTTCACCAGGATCACCAGGCAGGCGATCAACAGAATGCCGTTCTGCACCACCGGGTAGTCCCGCGCGCCAATGGCTTCGATCAGCCATTTGCCGATGCCGGGCCACGAGAAGATGGTTTCGGTCAGTACCGCACCGGCCAGCAGTGTGCCGACCTGCAGGCCGACCACGGTGAGCACCGGAATCAGCGCGTTGCGCAGGCCGTGAACGAAGACCACGCGTGCCGGCGACAGGCCCTTGGCCTTGGCGGTACGGATGTAGTCTTCACGCAATACTTCGAGCATTGAGGAACGGGTCATCCGCGCAATCACCGCCAGCGGGATGGTGCCGAGCACGATGGCCGGCAGGATCAGGTGGTGCAGGGCGTCCCAGAACGCGTCCGGCTCGTCGGCCAGCAGCGTGTCGATCAGCATGAAGCCGGTGCGCGGCTCGATGTCATAGAGCAGGTCGATACGCCCGGAAACCGGGGTCCAGCCCAGGCTCACCGAGAAGAACATGATCAGGATCAGGCCCCACCAGAAGATCGGCATCGAATATCCCGCCAGGGAGATGCCCATCACCCCGTGGTCGAACAGGGATCCTCGTTTCAAGGCCGCGATCACCCCGGCCAGCAGGCCCAGGATACCGGCGAACAGCAGGGCGGCCATGGACAGTTCCAGGGTCGCCGGGAAGAGTGCGGTGAACTCGGTCCACACGCTGGTACGGGTACGCAGCGATTCGCCAAGGTCGCCTTGGGCGAGCTTGCCGACGTAATCCAGGTATTGCGCATACAGCGGCTTGTTAAGGCCAAGGCGCTCCATTGCCTGTGCGTGCATCTCGGGGTCGACGCGGCGTTCGCCCATCATGACTTCTACGGGGTCGCCGGGGATCATGCGAATCAACGCAAACGTCAGCAACGTGATGCCGAAGAACGTGGGGATCAACAACCCCAGTCGGCGGGCAATAAAACTAAACATCTTGGTGTGTACCTCAATCAGCCGGTTAGGCAGGTTCGGCACCGTCAGGGTCGACGGCGCCGAGCGTTTTTCTTATTACTTCACCTGGGTGGTGGCGAAGTTATTGGTCCCCAGAGGGCTTTGGGTGAAGCCTTCTACGTTCTTGCGCATGGCGGTGAACAGTTTTGGATAAGCCATGGGTAGCCATGGTTGGTCCTTATCGAATACATCCTGTGCTTGTTCATAGAGTGCAGCGCGCTCGGCCGGTTCAGCGATGGCGCGGGCTTTGTCGATCAAGTCCTGGAATTCCTTGTTACACCAGCGCGCGTAGTTTTCGCCGTTTTTCGCTGCATCGCAACTCAGGTTTGGCGTAAGGAAGTTGTCAGGGTCGCCGTTATCACCGACCCAGCCCGCCGAAACCATGTCGTGCTCGCCGTTTTTGGCGCGCTTGAGCATTTCGCCCCATTCCATGACCCTGATGTTGACCTTCAGGCCAATCTGCGCCAGATCCGCCTGCATGCGCTGGGCGCCGAGCATCGGGTTGGGGTTGGTCGGGCCGCCGCCATTACGGGTGAACAGGGTGAATTCGGTGCCTTCCGGTACGCCAGCTTCCTTGAGCAGGGCGCGGGCCTTGTCCAGGTCGCGGGGCGGGTTCTTCAGCTTGTCGCTGAAACCCAGCAAGGTCGGCGGATACGGGCCGGTACCCACCACGGCGTTGCCTTTGCCGAACAAGGCTTCGGTATAGCCTGCCTTGTCGAACGCGATGTTGATCGCGTGACGCACCCGCGCGTCGCTCATGTATTTGTGGGTCGTGTTCAGCGCGGTGTAGCTGGTGGTCATCGCCGCCATTTCATCGACTTTCAGGTTTGGGTCTTTCTTGATGCTTGGGATGTCATCCGGCTTGGGGAACAGCGCGATCTGACATTCATTGGCCTTGAGCTTTTGCAGGCGCACATTGTTATCGGTGCTGATCGCCAGGATCAGCGGGTCGACTGCCGGTTTGCCGCGGAAGTAGTCGGGGTTGGCCTTGAAGCGCGCCTGGGCGTCTTTCTGATAACGGGTGAAGATGAACGGGCCAGTGCCGATGGGCTTGGCGTTGAGGTCTTCGGTCTTGCCGGATTTGAGCAACTGGTCGGCGTATTCCTTCGAATGGATTGAAGAGAATGCCATGCCCAGGTCAGCCAGGAACGGTGCTTCAGGACGAGTCAGGGTAAAGACGACGGTGTGATCGTCGATCTTCTCTACGCTCTTGAGCAGTTCCTTGAAGCCCATGCTTTCGAAGTACGGATAGCCCACGAGGGACTTTTTATGCCAAGGGTGATTCGGGTCCAGCTGACGCTGGAAACTCCAGAGCACGTCGTCGGCATTCATGTTGCGCGTGGGTTTGAAATAGTCGGTGGTGTGGAACTTGATGTCTTCACGCAGGTGGAACGTGTAGGTCAGGCCATCGGCGCTGATTTGCGGCAGGTCCTTGGCCAGGGCCGGGACCACTTCGGTGGTGCCAGGCTTGAAATCCACCAGGCGGTTGAACATCGTCTCCGCAGCGGCGTCAGCGGTTACGGCGGTGGTGTACAGGACCGGGTCAAAACCCTCGGGACTGGCTTCGGTGCAGACCACCAGCGGTTTGGCCGAAACGCCGATCGCCACGCTCAGCAGCGCAGCGGCCATGGCAGCTTGTAACGGGAGCATTTTCATTCAGAGCCCTCTGCAATCGATGGAGCCAGAAACACGTAGACGGCGGGCTCGTCCTGAGCCCGCCGTCTGCCTGGCGCTAATTAAAGAATGTTGAACGGGATGGTGGTGACCAGACGGAACTCTTTGATGCTGCCGTCGGACTGGAACTCGCTGCCACGGTGCTCAACATAGGTTGCACGCACGGTGGTGGCTTTGAGTGGGCCGCTTTGCAGCGCGTAAGAGGCGCCTACACCGTATTCCTGGTGCTTCTCGCCGTCCTGGGACTGGATACCGTCGTAGGCGAACTTGGCCCGGCCGTTGTTGCCGGTGTAGTGGGTACCGTCGATGTCCCAGCCGCGCGCCGAGTAGGCGTTGAACTTCAGGCCTGGCACGCCGTATTCAGCCATGTTGATGGCATAGGCGATCTGGAAGGACTTCTCGTTCGGGCCGTTGAAGTCCGAGGTCAGGGAGTTGGCCAGGTAGATGCCGTTGGTTTCGTGCAGATAGTCGAAGTACTCGTTACCGTTCACTTGCTGGTAAGCGAAGGTCAGGCTGTGTGCCTGGTGAGTCAGGCCCAGGGAGAGGGAGAAGGTATCGTTGTCGATTTCCCCCATCTCTTTTTTGCCTTCATCGACGGTTTTGTAATAGTTGAAGCCGGTGGTCAGGCCCAGCTGCTGAGCATCGCCCAGCTCGTGGGTTGCGCCGAAGTAGTACTGGTTCCAGAAGTCCTTCACGTTGGCGGCGAAGAAGCTGGTCTTCAGGCTTTTCAGCGGCTGGTAGTTCACACCCAGGGTCGACACTTTGTCGGTTTCTGCGCCATTGCCGTATTCGCTGCGGAATTTCGACAGGCTCTGTTCGGTACGCGGTGAAACGCGATCGAAGATACCGCCCTGGAACGACAGGTTGCTGAACTCTTCGCTGTTGAAGCTCACACCCTGGAAGCTGGAAGGCAGCGCACGGTTGCCGATGGTGTCGACGATGCCGCTGCTGAAGTTCTGGCGACCGGCGGTCAGCGTGGTGTTGGACACGCGGAACTGCACGTTGGCCAGGCCCAGTTTGCTCCACTGGTCTACGGCGTTGCCGTCGGAATCGGCCAGGGTGCGGTTGGAGCCGCCCTTGATATCACGCTTGCTGCGGTCCAGCACCAGCGCGTTGTATACCGCCACTTCGGTCTTGACCCCTACGGTGCCCTGGGTGAAACCCGAGCTGGCGTTGAGGATGGTGCCCTGTACCCAGTTGGTACGGTTGCGGTCGGTACGGGTTTCGCCGTGCTTCTGGTACGAGAAGGTGCCCCCACGGTATTTGCTTTCATGGGAGTACCAGTTACGCGTGGTGCCGCCCAGGCTGAAATCTTCGATAAAGCCTTTGGCCTCGCTTTGGGCGCTGGTGCCGGCCAGGGTGGTAGGAACGAAGTCCTGGCTCTGCGTTTCAGCGTAGGCGGTGGCCGTGATGCTGCTGATGGCCAAGGCCAGAAGCGCTTTGCTGCTCAGTTTCATGGGTGAAGCTCCTTTGGTTCTCTTTTTAATGCCGGCCTTTTTTAGGTGAACCGGCTATTGGGTGTGTAACTCGTTCAAGCTGTTGCAAACGTTTGGCGTAGGAAAAATCCCAACAAAAGGCTGCACGTTTGCCCGGGAGCCAACTTCGCTCCCTGCAATCCGGTTATTTTCTTATGGGGTGATACTGACGCCCGAGAACACGTTGCGGCCGAAGGGGCTCACCTTGAAGCCTTCGACTTTGGCGCTTAACGGCTGGTTGACCGTCGAGTGGGCGACTGGCGTGATCGGCACCTGCTGTTTGAGCAGTTGCTGCGCCTGTTTGTACAGAACAGTCCTTTGTTCACGGTCGGTCACGACCTTGGCTTGCTTGATCAGCTTGTCGTACGCCGGGTCCACACCACATGGAGTAGTTGTTCCCACCGATGGCGTCGCAGCTGTAGAGGGTACCCAGCCAGTTGTCCGGGTCACCGTTGTCACCGGTCCAGCCGATCAGGCTGATATCGTGCTCACCGTTCTTGGTGCGCTTGATGTACTCGCCCCATTCGTAGCTGACGATCTTCACTTTCAAGCCGATCTTGGCCCAATCGTTCTGCAGCATTTCGGCCATCAGCTTGGCGTTGGGGTTGTACGGACGTTGTACCGGCATCGCCCAGAGGGTGATCTCGGTGCCTTCCTTAACGCCGGCGGCCTTGAGCAGTTCCTTGGCTTTTTCCGGGTTGTAGGCGGCGTCCTTGATGCTGTCGTCGTAGGACCACTGGGTCGGCGGCATGGCGTTGACCGCCAGTTGCCCGGCGCCCTGGTACACCGCATTGAGGATGCTCTGCTTGTTGACCGCCATGTCCAGCGCCTGGCGCACTTCGAGCTGGTCGAAAGGCTTGTGGCGCACGTTGTAGGCGATATAGCCGAGGTTGAAGCCGGGCTTGGTCAGCAGTTGCAGGTTCGGGTCGGCCTTGAGCGCGTCGACATCGGCGGGGCGCGGGTGCAGGGTGACCTGGCACTCGCCGGCCTTGAGCTTCTGCACGCGCACGGAAGCGTCGGTGTTGATGGCGAAGATCAACTGGTCGAGCTTGACCCTGCTCGGGTCCCAGTACTGTTTGTTCGCCACGTAACGAATCTGCGAGTCTTTCTGATAACGCTGGAACACAAACGGACCAGTGCCGATTGGCTTCTGGTTGATATCGCTGGGTTTGCCTTCCTTGAGCAACTGCTCGGCATATTCGGCGGAGAGGATCGCGGCGAAACTCATGGCGATGTTTTGCACGAACGCGGCATCGACCGTGTTCAAGGTCATCACCACGGTGTGCGGGTCGGTTTTCTCGACCTTGGCAATGTTCTTGTTCAGGCTCATGCCGTTGAAGTATGGAAACTCGGTAGGGTAGGCCTTGCGAAACGGATGATCGGGGTCAAGCATGCGGTTGAACGTGAACAGCACGTCGTCGGCATTGAAGTCCCGCGTGGGCTTGAACTCCTTGCTGCTGTGAAACTTCACCCCTTCACGCAGGTGGAAGGTGTACGTCAAGCCGTCTTCGGAGATATCCCACTTGGTTGCCAGCCCAGGCACTACATCAGTCGCACCTTTTTCGAACTCGACCAGGCGGTTGTACAGCGGCTCCGCGGCATCGTTGTCGGTGGCGGTGGTGTATTGCGCTGTGTCAAAGCCTGCCGGGCTGCCTTCGGAGCAGAACACCAGGCTCTTCTTGTCGGCGGCCTGAGCGGTCGTGGCCACAGCCAGCAGGCTGGCGGCAAACATTGCGGATAGAACGAGGGTATGGCGCATGACGATTCCGATCCTTGTCTGTAGTTATCAACAGCGAGCAATCCCTCAGGCGTGTAGCCAGGGGGGACAACGCTGGTTCCCACATGCGGTAAGTGCCTTTCCCAACTTGGCGCCTCTGCAGTCCTACGACGTTATGGGTCGCGGACTTCGCAGTAAATGCGCCAAATCAGATTGACCCTGTAGGCAACGGAGGCACGAAGCGCAGTTCATTGCTGTACGACGGCAATGCTTACGAACGTGGTCTGTTTCCTACGGGCCGGGCAGATGCAATAACGGCGACGTTGTGAAACGTCGCCGTTATTGACCCTTACTTGCCGCTTACGCTGACGCCGTAGAAGGAGTTCAAGCCAAACGGGCTGATCTTGAAGTCCTGCACGGTGTTGCGCATGGGTTGATACACCGTCGAGTGCGCGATAGGTGTCATCGGAACTGCATCTTTGAGTACATGTTGCGCCTGCTTGTACAGCTCGGTGCGTTTGGCGACATCCGAAGTGGCCTTGGCTTCTTTCACGATGCCGTCGAATTTCTTGTCACACCATTTGGAGAAGTTGTTACCCGACAGCGAGTCGCAGCCGAACAGCACGTTCAGCCAGTTGTCCGGGTCACCATTGTCACCGCTCCAGCCAATGATCATGGCCTGGTTCTCGCCGCCTTTGGAGCGCTTGATGTACTCGCCCCACTCGTAGCTGGTGATCTTGACCTTCAGGCCGATCTTGGACCAGTCGTTCTGCAGCATCTCGGCCATCAGCTTGGCGTTCGGGTTGTACGGACGCTGAACCGGCATGGCCCATAGGACGATCTCGGTACCTTCCTTGACGCCGGCTTCCTTGAGCAGCGCCTTGGCTTTTTCAGGGTTGTACGCCGCGTCCTTGATCGTGGTGTCGTAGGACCACTGGGTTGGCGGCATGGCGTTGACGGCCAGTTGGCCGGCGCCCTGGTACACGGAGTCGATGATCTGCTGCTTGTTCACCGACATGTCCAGCGCCTGACGGACGCGCAGGTCAGCCAGAGGGTTTGGCTGATCGCTGCCCTTGACCTTGTCCATCACGTTGTAGGCAACGTAACCGAGGTTGAAACCGGCCTGGTGTGGCAGCTTCAGGTCTTTGTCTTCGCCCAGCGCCTTCAGGTCGGCCGGACGTGGGAACAGGGTGACCTGGCATTCGTTTTTCTTGAGCTTCTGGATACGTACCGACGGGTCGGTGGTGATGGCGAAGATCAGGTTATCGATCTTCACGTCTTCAGGTTTCCAGTAGTCCTTGTTGCCGGTGTAACGGATGTTCGAGTCTTTCTGATAGCTCTTGAATACGAACGGGCCGGTGCCGACTGGTTTCTGGTTGATGTCGGCGGGTTTGCCTTCCTTCAACAGTTGGGCTGCGTATTCAGCGGACTGGATCGAGGCGAAGCTCATTGCCAGGTTCTGGATGAACGCGGCGTCCACGGTGCCAAGGGTGAACTTGACGGTGTGGTCATCCAGTTTTTCGATGTTCTTGATGTTGGTGTCCATCCCCATGTCCGTGAAATACGGGAACTCGGTGGGGTAGGCCTTACGGAATGGATCGTCTTTATTGATCATCCGGTTAAACGTGAACAGTACGTCGTCGGCCGAGAATTCACGAGTCGGCTTGAAGTACGGGGTGGTGTGGAACTTGACGCCTTCACGAAGGTGGAAGGTGTAGGTCAGGCCGTCCGGGGACACGTCCCAGCTGGTGGCGAGGCCAGGAACCACGGCGGTGCCGCCACGTTCGAACTGGCTCAGGCGGTTGAACATGGTTTCGGCCGAGGCATCGAAGTCTGTTCCGGTGGTGTACTGGCCTGGGTCAAAACCGGCCGGGCTCCCTTCGGAGCAGAACACCAGGTTAGTTGCCGCTTGGGCAAAAGGGGCTGCGGCCATAAGGCCAGCGCTCACTAATAACGGAAGGACTGCGTGTTTAAGCATGTTGGCCTCATGATTTGTTGTCATTTTTGGTGGTGAGGGCGACCTCGTGAGTCGGCCTGCGGATACTTATGCAGGCGCCATACCCATTGCAAGATGTTGAGCGGTTGCGAGCGTCAAACAGTGGGACGGGCGTACAAGAATGTCGCATTTATGAAAGTTTGGACACAAATGCGTCAGTTTGGCGGGTTTTTTCGGTGCGCAGTCCGCACCGAAAAAGCCCAATCGAGGTGTCTAGCGCACTCGATTGGGGCGTTGTTGTTACTTATCTAGACTCACGCCGTAGAACGGTGTGAGCCCAAACGGGCTGATCTTGAAGTCGCGAACTTCCTTGCGCAGGGGTTGGAAAACCGTCGAGTTCGCAATAGGCGTTATAGGTACTTGTTCCTTAAGGATTTGTTGCGCTTGCTGATACCACTTGATGCGCTGTTCGCGGTCGTTGCTGACCTTGGCCTGCTGCACCAGCTTGTCATAGGCCGGGTTACACCATTTGGCGTAATTGCTGCCCTTGACCGCGGCACAACTGTAGAGCACGCCGAGCCAGTTATCCGGGTCACCGTTGTCGCCGGTCCAGCCGTAGATCATCGCGTCATGTTCGCCATTTTTGGCACGCTTGATGTACTCGCCCCACTCATAGCTGACGATGTTGGCCTTGATGCCGACCTTGGCCCAATCCTGCTGAATCATCTGCGCGGACATGCGCGCGTTCGGGTTGGAAGCGCGTTGCACGGTCATTGCCCACAGGTTGATGGTGGTACCTGGTGCAACCCCTGCTTCTTTTAGTAGCGCCCTGGCCTTGGTCGGGTCATAGGGGGCGTCCTTGATGTTCGGGTCATAAGACCACTGCGCGGGGGGCAGGGCGTTCTGCGCCAATTGTCCGGCGCTTTGGTAAACGGCCTTGATGATGGCCGGTTTGTCGATGGCCATGTCCAGAGCCTGGCGCACCTTGAGCTGGTCCAGCGGCGGGTGGGTGACGTTGTACGCCAGGAAGCCCAGGTTGAAACCGGCCTGCTGCAGCACGCGCAGGTCAGGGTCCTGCTTCATCACCTCAATGTCGGATGGGCGCGGGTAGCCGCTGACCTGGCATTCGCCTGCCTTGAGTTTCTGCAGACGCGCAGCGGCGTCAGGGGTGATGGCGAACACCAGGTTGTCGAGTTTCACGTCCTCGGGTTTCCAGTACTGCTTATTGGCGACGTAGCGGATCTGCGCGTCTTTCTGGTAGCGCTTGAACACGAACGGGCCGGTGCCGACCGGTTTCTGGTTGATGTCCTGGGCCTTGCCTTGCTTGAGGAGCTGGTCGGCATATTCGGCCGATTGTACCGAAGCGAAACTCATCGCCAGGTTCTGCACGAACGAGGCGTCAACGTTGTTCAGGTTGAAGCGCACGGTGTGGTCGTCGAGCTTGTCGATGTGCTTGATCGTGGTGTTCAGGCCCATGTCGGTGAAGTACGGCGATTCGGAAGGGTAGGCCTTGCGAAACGGACTCTCGGCATCCAGCAGCCGGTTGAAGGTAAACAGCACATCATCGGCGTTGAAGTCACGGGTTGGGGTGAAGTAATCGGTGGTGTGGAACTTCACGCCGTCGCGCAGGTGGAAGGTATAGGTCAGACCGTCGTCGGACACCTCCCAGCGGGTGGCAAGGCCGGGCTCGACTTCGGTACCGCCGCGCTTGAACTGGGTAAGGCGGTTGAACACGGTTTCGGCGGAGGCGTCAAAATCGGTGCCGCTGGTGTACTGGCTGGGGTCGAAGCCGGCGGGGCTGGCTTCGGAGCAGTAGACCAGGGTGGACGACGCGTGGGCGAGAGGCATAAAAGCCAGGAGGCTTGCTGCCAGGAGCAGCGGTTTCAAGGCGGTTTTTTCCATGGAAACTCCTGAAATAGCAGGCATACAACAGCTGCCAAAAAAACGGCGGTCATCGAGATTACCGCCGTTCTGAAGTCGCTGATAGGGCAGGAGCGTTTATTTAGTCTAGTTTAGGTGTGACTTCTATACGGATAGGCGCTGATTTTTTAATGGTGTAACCGTCTGAATCAATTTCATTGCTGGCGCGAATAGTTATAGTCCTCGATGTGTTTATATTTATATCTTTAATGGTCTCAAGTTCGGGAATATCGTTGGTATTAGGATTATCGATCAGTCGGGTGAGATTGAAGCCGGATTTTGATGTGACCGTTGTGTCATCGCTCGCGGGGTCATAGTTAATATAATAATGGGGGTCGGTCCCGCTGCTGAATACGTCGCCCTTGAAGCGTGCCCGAATCTCCTCTGGGATAGGGCCTTGCAACCACTGATTGGCTACTTGAGAAATTCGAGCCCTTAGCGCCGGGTCAGGAATGAAGCTTTCAAGTGCCAGGATATTTCTTTGTTTGATTGCCTCTATCTCTTCCTCCGACGCCGGCTTGCCATTTGAATGTTCGAAAGATTTTATATCTGCGCCAACATCAAATTCAAGTTTGGTGCCATCCGGCTTTTCAAATGTGAACTTACTACGATTTAAGTCATCGATAAATTGGTTATCATAACTGCTCGTCCCGAATTTAATCGTAGGCAGGTCTGGCGGAGGGGTAGCGTTGGCTGGGTTTTCCTCAACTGTCCAGGAAACTTGCGGCATGTTCTCACCTTTATCGTTTACGGCGATACCATAGACATACTCGTGTTTCTCAGTCTCGAGGTATTTATCCAGTGTTGTTGCGCCTTTCATTTTTGTTCCGTCTATTTCTAGAAACTGCTCCGACATCAGTGGGATCTTGGCTTCGATACTTGGGCTTGGCGATGCTGGGCGCTGCCATGGCCATCTTCCTCCGCCGACTTCACCGCGTCGCTTCCATACCCCGGCGTCATTAGGGCTTGCAATAATTGCACTACTGGCTAATTTCGATGGGTCGTTGGGGTCCCGTACACGCAACAGGTAGTTTACTTCGTCGCCGGCATCAGGCTTTTCGGCCACAAAATACTGGCGCCCGTTGAATTCTATTTCGCGCATTCCCGCAAAGGATGCAGCCTGTGGCGTTGATGCCACGTCAGGTGGCTGTTTGGGCGTGACTGGATGCTCATCCGTATGACTTGTCGACTTGGGAGCGCGCTCCAGTTCAAACGCGCTGGTCTGCGAGTTGTATCGCCAATTGAAACGTTCGTTGCCGGAGGCGTTAAAGTTCAGGGGCGCGTCGCCCAGTCCTGCCTCTAACCCCGCTGGTATAACTTCGTGTGCCAGCATCAGGCCTGATATCACCGCCCCGGCGGTGCCTCCAACGCGATCGCTGGCCGTCATGCCATGGTTGGCGTCATGCACGCCGAAAACAATATTGCCAGCGTTGCCGATGATGGGTAGGTAACCAAACGTATTGCCCCATACTTCTTTTGCGTTCTTCCAGCCTTGTTCCACTGCGCCAAACACCTTAGTTTGATCGGCCCAGACTGCATTCTTAGCGTTCACCTCCTGATAGTGGGAAGCTATACCATTGTTTAGATCGCCAAATTTCAGTTCGTAACCACTGTCTCGCGCCTCGGTATAGTTAAACAATTCTCGAACAGGTACGGACTTGTCGCTTATCAACGTGCTTCGCCCAGGATAGTGAGATCTATTATCTTGGATCAGATTATCAAGTAGCCCCGAGGCCGATGGCCAATGCGCATCTTTCCCTCCTTGAAGGTCGCTGGCATTGAAACGACTTATCAGCTCATTACGATTGTCTTTGGCCCACGCCGCAAAGTCGTTATCGCCCTTTATCTCGCGGACAGCGCCGTTCTTCAAATCAACCATGACGCCCTGATTGGGCCGGTGTTCGCGACTGCCGTCATAGGGCGTGTTGGGAATAAAAGCGTACCCGCTCAGGGGGTAACCGTAGATATTAGGGAGGATCACTTGCCCATTCTTATCCAGCGTGCGGCTAACCGCTTCTTGGCCGGCAGCGCTTAATTTTTCAAAGGCCCCTTTGTCGCCACGCAGACTCTCCAATGCGCCCCGCGCCACATAGGCGTCTGCCTTTGCGGAGCGTTCAGGTATTACCATTGATCGTTGTTTGGGCTTGGGTAGGAACACTCCAGGCGAAAGGAATTGAGCAATCTCTTGAATAGAGTTATCTGCAGCACTGCCACGCATGGGTGTGGCTATATCACGTTCCCAGTA
This sequence comes from Pseudomonas sp. W4I3, assembly GCF_030816195.1. Lineage (GTDB taxonomy): Bacteria > Pseudomonadota > Gammaproteobacteria > Pseudomonadales > Pseudomonadaceae > Aquipseudomonas. Next base: position 1,586,912 of record NZ_JAUSXS010000001.1, read on the forward strand.
GTTTTGAAGTCGTTTTCCAAACGATTGCAAGTCATTGATCTTGGTTCTATCTTTTTGGTCAATTTCCATTTCATTGAAATTGACAATCCCACTCTTGGCAGGTTTGTCATGCTCAAGGGCACCTGCTGCGATTTCCCAGGCAAAGTAGGTACGTTTTTCGGTATTGGACAGATTTTTGCCTGTTCCCATACCGACGTAGGAATTAAACGTGACCGTGATTTTTTCATGCGGGTCGTACCCTGCCGCTAGCAACCCGCCGCTGAAGTAGCCCGCCGGTTCCATAAATAGGCGCACATTCTGGAACTTGACGTTTCGTTCGCCTTCGCTGCCACTTTCTACCTGCTCAATCTGTGTTTTTACGCGATCAGCAAAGGCGTCAATATGATGCTCGCGCTCCTGGGACGTGTAGTGGGTTTCCGGCGCGGGCGCGGGGTCTGATCCATAAATAGTTGCCTTGTAGGTGTCAGATTGACGCTTTGCAATAGGAGCATCGTTAGTGGTTTTATTAGCTTCGTTACTATTGAGTAACGACGACGATGTTTTTTCCAGTACGTGGGTAAGTTCTTTTTGAACCGCTTCTGGCATTAGTGTGGGTTGGTAACGAACAGTATTGACTATGGTTAAGTTGGACATTTTCGATTACCTGACAAAGATAATTGGCTTATTTGTGCAAGGTAGGTGGCCTATTTCAAAATAGGCGTTCCACTTTCTAATCAGGAAAGTGTAAGTGGCTTACTAAATGTCTATCTGGTTCGCTGGTACAGGACGCCTATTGCGACGGCGGCGGGCGACTAAGGTGAGGTAATGGCGAAGCAGCGGCAAAAAAAATGGCGCAAGCCGTTACGGCCGCGCCATTGTTTCTTTAACGATTATTGCTGAACCTCAATCACTCCGTCCGCGCTCATGCTCACCTGACTGGTGCCGGCCTCCACTTCGGGTGTCGGTGCCGAATCCATCATGGCCGTCTTCATCATCATCCCGCCATTGCGGGCGAATGGTTGTGGGTAGCCGTTAGTATTGAAGTTCAGGTTGACGATCTTGTAACCCTTGCCGCCCAGCGCATCGGTGGCCAGTTGCGCACGGGCCTTGAACGCGGCGACTGCGTCCTTGAGCAAGGCGTCTTCGCTGGCCTTGCGCGTGCTGTCCGCGATGGCGAAGTTCATGTTGTCCATTTTCAGCGAGTTCAGCAGCTCGCCAGTGAGCTTGGACAGCGCCGGGAAGTCCGCGCTTTCCAGGCGCAGTTCGGCGCGCTCACGCCAGCCGGTAATTTTCTGGTTCTTGCTGTCGTAGATCGGGTAGCTGTTGCGGCTGCCCTGGCTCAGGGTAACGGCCTTGATTTCGCGCGCCTGACCCAGCGCCGTGTTCATCGTATTGGTGATCTCGGCGGCAAGCTTGGCCGGGTCCGAGTTCTGCGATTCGGTGTAGAGGGTGACGATCATCTTGTCGCGCGCCACTTCCTGGCTGACTTCGGCGCGCAGGGAGATCTGGTTGTAATGCAGTTCATCGGCGGCCATGGCCGGCAAGCTGGCCAGGGCGCTGGCGCCGAGAGTGAGAACAGCGGCACTGCGAGTGAAACGAGACATGAAAGCTCCTTGGGGTTGTCGTGTTCGGTATGACTGTAGACGGTGGCATCGGGTTCTTCGGGTTTACACATTCCCTACAACATGTAGTAACGGCGACGAACGGTCATCTGCTCGCCTGCGTCAAAGAGCCACACGCGCCATGCCAGCCGGTCTGCTTCGTTTATACTCGTGCCGATCCGCCTGCAGCGCTCATCGGGAGAGCTCATGCTCGCCGCCGTAAAACTGACTTCCGCCACCCGCCAGAACCTCTGGCGCCTGACGTTCATCCGCACCCTGGTACTGGCCGCACAGGCCGGTTCCGTCGGGCTCGCCTATTGGTTCGACCTGCTGCCGCTGCCCTGGCTGCAACTGGCCGTGACCCTCGGCTTCTCCACCGTGCTCTGTGCCTTTACCGCCATCCGCTTGCGCACCACATGGCCGGTCACCGAGCTGGAATATGCCCTGCAATTGGCCTGCGACCTGTTTATCCACAGTGTGTTGCTGTATTTCTCCGGTGGTTCCACCAACCCGTTCGTTTCTTATTACCTGGTGCCGCTGACCATTGCCGCCGTGACGTTGCCGTGGCGCTATTCGGTGGTGCTGTCGGGCATCGCGCTGACGCTGTACACCCTGTTGCTGGCGCAGTTCTATCCGTTGCAGACGTTTCCCATCGCCCGGGAAAACCTGCAGATCTACGGAATGTGGCTGAGCTTTGCGCTGTCCGCCGCCGTGATCACCTTTTTTGCCGCGCGCATGGCCGAAGAGTTGCGCCGCCAGGAAGAATTGCGCGCCATTCGCCGCGAAGAAGGCTTGCGCGACCAGCAGTTGCTGGCCGTCGCCACCCAGGCTGCCGGTGCCGCCCATGAGCTGGGCACACCGCTGGCGACCATGAGCGTACTGCTCAAGGAGATGACCCAGGACCACCATGACCCGGCGTTGCAGGATGACCTCAGCGTGCTGCAGGAACAGGTCAAGCAGTGCAAACTGACCCTGCAGCAGTTGGTACGCGCCGCTGAGGCCAATCGGCGTCTGGCCGTAGAGATGCAGGATGTCACCCAGTGGCTCGACGAAGCGCTGAACCGTTGGCACCTGATGCGCCCCGAGGCCAGTTACCGTTTCAGCCTGTTGGGCCAGGAAAGCGTGCCGCGCATGGCGCCGCCGCCAGACCTCACCCAGGCCTTGCTCAACCTGCTGAACAATGCCGCCGACGCCTGTCCTGATGGCCTGGGCGTGCAGCTGGACTGGGACGCGGAAAACGTCACCATCAGCATTCGTGACCACGGCGCGGGCGTGCCGCTGGCCATTGCCGAGCAGATCGGCAAACCGTTCTTTACCACCAAGGGCAAAGGCTTCGGCCTCGGCCTGTTTTTGAGCAAGGCCAGCGTGACCCGCGCGGGCGGCTCAGTGAAGCTCTATAGTCATGAGGAAGGTGGCACGCTTACCGAGCTGCGCCTGCCCCGTGTCGCACGAGGAGATATCGATGAGTGACGAGATCCAAGTCGAAGGCGAAGAACTGCCGCATTTGTTGCTGGTAGATGATGACGCCACTTTTACCCGCGTGATGGCCCGCGCCATGAGCCGTCGCGGCTTTCGCGTCAGCACCGCGGGCTCGGCCGAGGAAGGCCTGACCATCGCCCAGGCCGACCTGCCGGACTACGCCGCGCTCGACCTGAAAATGGACGGCGACTCGGGCCTGGTGCTGTTGCCCAAGCTGCTCGAACTCGACCCGGAAATGCGCGTGGTGATCCTCACCGGCTATTCCAGCATCGCCACTGCGGTCGAAGCCATCAAGCGTGGCGCCTGCAACTACCTGTGCAAGCCGGCGGATGCCGACGACGTGCTCGCCGCGCTGCTCTCCGAGCACGCCGACCTCGACACCCTGGTGCCGGAAAACCCGATGTCGGTTGACCGCCTGCAGTGGGAACACATTCAGCGCGTACTGACAGAGCACGAAGGCAACATCTCCGCCACCGCCCGCGCCCTTGGCATGCACCGCCGCACGCTGCAGCGCAAACTGCAGAAGCGCCCGGTGCGGCGCTGAACGAAGACTGAACAATCCGCTTCAGGCTGCACGGAGCCCTGAACCGATCGCCTATGATCGGTTCAAACGCCTGCCATAATTCCCTGACGAGCCTGAACGATGAATCAGAACGCTGAATACTCCGCGGTCAACGATGCGGTGCATGGGCAATTCTTTCGCCGAACCTGGGCGATGATCACGCCCTATTGGCGCAGTGAAGAGAAGGGCAAGGCCTGGTTGCTGCTGGCTGCCGTGATTGGTTTGTCATTGTTCAGCGTGGCGATCTCTGTGTGGATCAACCACTGGTACAAAGATTTCTACAACGCCCTGCAGAAAAAGGACACGGTCGCCTTCTGGCAGTTGATCGGTTACTTCGGCGGCATTGCGGCCGTGGCGATTCTTGGCGCGGTGTACCGCCTGTACCTGACCCAGATGCTCACCATCCGCTGGCGTGCGTGGCTGACCGAAAAGCACTTCGCACGCTGGCTCGCCCACAAGAATTACTACCAGCTGGAGCAGGGCGGTTACACCGATAACCCTGACCAGCGGATTTCCGAAGACCTCAACACCTTCACCTCCAGCACCTTGAGCCTGGGCCTGGGGCTGCTGCGCAACGTGGTCAGCCTGGTGTCGTTCTCGATCATCCTGTGGGGTGTGTCGGGCAGCATCGAGGTGTTTGGCATCACCATTCCTGGCTACATGTTCTGGTGTGCGCTGTTGTATGCGGCTGTGGGCAGTTGGCTGACGCACCTGATCGGGCGTCGCTTGATCGGCTTGAGCAACCAGCAGCAGCGCTTCGAAGCGGACCTGCGTTTCTCCATGGTACGGGTGCGCGAAAACGCCGAAAGCATCGCGCTGTACAACGGCGAACCGAACGAAAAGCAGCGCCTGAGCTCGCGTTTCGGCAAGGTCTGGCACAACTTCTGGGACATCATGAAAGTGTCCAAGCGCCTGACGTTCTTCACCGCCGGCTACAGCCAGATCGCGATCATCTTTCCGTTTATCGTCGCCGCGCCACGCTACTTCACCGGCAAGATCGAACTGGGCGAGCTGATGCAAATCAACTCGGCGTTCGGCAATGTGCAAGAAAACTTCAGCTGGTTCATCAACGCCTATTCGGAGCTGGCGTCGTGGCGTGCCACCAGCGATCGTCTGCTGAGCTTCCGTCAGGCCATGACCGACAACGAGCAACGCGTGCCGGCCATCGATGTTCGCCCCGAAGGTGAGCGCCTGGTGGTGCAGGGCCTTGGCATGGACCTGGCCGACGGCCGTCACTTGCTCACCGACGCCGACATGAGCGTGGAGCCGGGTCAGCGCGTGATGCTCAGCGGGCGTTCCGGCAGTGGTAAAAGTACGCTGCTGCGCGCAATGGGGCATTTGTGGCCGGCGGGGCATGGCAGCATTCGTCTGCCGGCGGCACGTTATCTGTTTCTGCCGCAGAAGCCTTATTTGCCGATTGGCACGTTGAAGGCCGTGTTGAGTTACCCACAAGAGGACAGCGTCTATCCGGCACAACGTTATGCACAGGTGCTGGAAACCTGCCGCTTGCCGCATCTGGTCAACCGTCTTGATGAAGCCAACCACTGGCAGCGCATGCTCTCGCCGGGCGAACAGCAACGCCTGGCCTTCGCCCGCGCCCTATTGTTCGCGCCGCAGTGGCTGTACATGGACGAAGCCACCTCGGCGATGGATGAAGAGGATGAGGCGACGTTGTACCAGGCGCTGATCGATGAACTGCCGGGGTTGAGCATCGTCAGTGTCGGGCATCGCAGCAGCCTCAAGCGCTTTCATGGACGGCATGTGCGGATCGAGGCTGGACGGTTGCAGGAGCAGACCGTGTCCTGAGGCCAGGCTAGGTCAATGTGGGAGGGGGCTTGCCCCCGATAGCGGTCTGTCAGTCACAGATGCATTGGCTGATCCACCGGAATCGGGGGCAAGCCCCCTCCCACATTGGATCTCCATTGTCAGAAAAATTGAGCCGCAACAAAAAGCCCGTCTGATCATCGATCAGCCGGGCTTTTTGATGCTTGAAGAGGAATTACTTCTTCAAGCCGTAGTGCTCATCCAGCATGCCTGGGGCGTTCGGGGTTTTTGGCGCGTAGTCCCGTGGCGGTTCCTGGTTTTCCCGAGGCGGGGTCAGGCGCTCGCGGGGTGTTTGCGGTGCATCGGAATGCAGCGCGGCCAGCAGCCGCTGGCGGGTGATGTCGTCGAGGGCCAGGCGGTTAGCGCCATCGGCGAGATGATCCTGTACTTCCTGGTAGCTCTGGGTGAGCTTCTTGACCAGGGTCGCGGTGCTGTTGAAGTGGGTAACAACCTCGTTCTGATAACTGTCAAAACGTTCCTGAATGTCATCCAGCTGACGCTGCGTGCGGTTAGGCGCGGCGTTGGGCAGCAGGCGGGCAACCAGGAAACCAATGGCGACACCGGCAACCAGGGCAAGAGTCGGCAACAACCAAACTAAGAGCGAGTGTTCCACGAGTCCTTCCTCTATAAACGGCTTTGCTTTACGTTAACGGCTCAAACCTGCGCTGTATACCGCGATTAAGCTCGCAATGATGCCATGCACAGACTTTTAGCTAGACGAGTCGACCCCTTGAGAGGTCACGGAGTTCATCCTTGCTCATGCGTGAAACCCCCGTTTTGATCGATGGCCCGGTGGGTCAACTGGAAGCCCTGTACCTGGATCACCCCGAACCACGTGGCCTGGCGCTGATCTGCCACCCTAACCCGGTGCAGGGTGGGACCATGCTCAATAAAGTGGTATCGACCCTGCAACGCACCGCCCGCGATGCCGGTTTGATTACTTTGCGTTTCAATTATCGTGGCGTTGGTGCGAGTGCCGGTAGCCATGACATGGCCACTGGTGAAGTCGACGATGCCGAAGCAGCCGCCACCTGGCTGCGGGAAAAACACCCCGAGCTGCCGATCACCCTGCTGGGCTTCTCGTTTGGTGGCTATGTGGCCGCCAGCCTCGGTGGACGCCTGGAAGCCAAGGGTGAAAAGTTGGCGCACCTGTTCATGGTGGCTGCCGCGGTGATGCGTCTGCGTGATTCGGATGTTCTGCCACACAATTGCCCGTTGACCCTGATCCAGCCGGAAACCGACGAAGTGGTCGACCCGCAAGTCGTCTACGACTGGTCCGCCGCCCTGAAACGCCCCCATGAGCTGCTGAAAGTGGCAGAATGCGGACACTTTTTTCACGGCAAGCTCACCGATCTGAAGGATCTGGTGCTGCCGCGCCTTTCGAATTGATAGCAGTCTGATAAGCGATTACCCATGACGACGCGTACCCGTATCCTCACCGGCATCACCACCACCGGCACGCCGCACCTGGGCAACTACGCTGGCGCGATCCGCCCGGCGATCCTTGCCAGCCAGGACGCCAACGCCGATTCCTTCTACTTCCTGGCCGACTACCACGCCCTGATCAAGTGCGATGACCCGCAGCGCATCCAGCGCTCGCGCATGGAAATTGCCGCGACCTGGCTGGCCGGTGGCCTGGATGTAAACCGGGTGACTTTCTATCGCCAGTCCGATATCCCGGAAATCCCCGAACTGACCTGGCTGCTGACATGCGTGGCTGCCAAGGGCTTGCTTAACCGCGCCCACGCCTACAAAGCCTCGGTGGACAAAAACGTCGAAGCCGGCGAAGACCCGGATGCGGGCATCAGCATGGGCCTGTACAGCTACCCGGTGCTGATGGCGGCGGACATTCTGATGTTCAACGCGCACAAGGTGCCGGTGGGCCGCGACCAGATCCAGCACGTGGAAATGGCGCGTGATATCGGCCAGCGCTTCAACCACCTGTTCGGCAATGGTAAAGAATTCTTCACCATGCCCGAGGCGCTGATCGAAGAAAGCGTCGCCACCTTGCCGGGCCTGGATGGCCGCAAGATGTCCAAGAGCTATGACAACACCATCCCGTTGTTCACCAGCGCCAAGGACATGAAAGACGCGATCTCGCGGATCGTCACCGACTCGCGCGCGCCCGGCGAGGCGAAAGACCCGGACAATTCCCACCTGTTCACCCTGTACCAGGCATTTGCGAGCAAGGACCAGGTAGAAGCGTTCCGCAGTGAACTGTTGCAAGGCCTGGGCTGGGGCGAGGCGAAGAACCGTCTGTTCCAGTTGCTGGACGGCCAGTTGGGTGAAGCGCGCGAGCGTTACCATCAACTGATGTCACGCCCCTCGGACATGGAAGACCTGCTGTTGGTCGGCGCCAAGAAAGCCCGTGCCGTCGCGGCGCCGTTCCTGGCAGATCTGCGCGAAGCAGTGGGCCTGCGTTCGTTCGTCAACCAGGCTGCAGCGCCGGTCGCCACCAAGAAAAAGGCCGCGAAGGCCGCACGCTTCGTGAGCTTTCGTGAAGACGACGGCAGCTTCCGCTTCCGCCTGCTGGCGGCCGATGGCGAGCAATTGCTGCTGTCGCGCAACTTCGCCGACGGCAAAGCGGCGGGTGCGGTGACCAAGCAATTGCAAAACGGCGACGCGTTGGATGTACGCACCGAGGCCCTGAGCTTCAGCGTATGGCTGGACGACGCTGCCGTGGCCGACAGCGCAGAGTTCGCCGACAGCGCCACCCGTGATGCCGCCATCGCCGCCTTGCGCGTCGCGCTGACCCCTGCGGAGGATTAACCCGACCAAGGGTTGATTGCCATTATCCAGGGCCGTCGTTACAGTGACGGCCCGTTTTTGTTGCCTTGCTAACGAAATTATGACGCCCCTAGAACGATATCAAGCTGATCTGAAACGCCCTGACTTCTTCCATGACGCGGCCCAGGAAAACGCGGTGCGTCATTTGCAGCGCCTGTACGAAGACCTGGTCGCGGCCTCGCAAACCAAACCGGGGATGTTCAGCAAGCTGTTTGGCAAAAAAGACCACACGCCGGTCAAGGGCCTGTACTTCTGGGGTGGCGTCGGCCGGGGCAAGACGTACCTGGTGGACACCTTCTTTGAAGCGCTGCCGTTCAAGGAAAAGGTCCGCACTCACTTCCACCGCTTCATGAAGCGCGTGCACGAAGAGATGAAAACCCTGCCGGGGGAAAAGAATCCGCTGACGATCATCGCCAAGCGTTTTTCCGAAGAAGCGCGGGTGATCTGCTTCGATGAGTTCTTCGTCTCCGACATCACCGATGCCATGATCCTCGGCACCTTGATGGAAGAGCTGTTCAAGAACGGCGTGACCCTGGTCGCCACCTCGAACATCGTGCCAGACGGTCTCTACAAGGACGGCCTGCAGCGTGCACGCTTCCTGCCGGCCATTGCGTTGATCAAACAGCACACTGATATCGTCAACGTCGACAGCGGTGTCGACTACCGTCTGCGCCACCTCGAACAAGCGGAGCTGTTCCACTTTCCGCTCAACGAAGCGGCCCACGACAGCCTGAAAAAAAGCTTCCGCGCGTTGACGCCGGAATGCACCCAGGCCGTGGAAAACGACAAGTTGATGATCGAGAACCGCGAAATCATCGCCTTGCGCACCTGCGATGACGTGGCCTGGTTCGAATTCCGCCAACTGTGCGACGGCCCGCGTAGCCAGAACGACTACATCGAACTGGGCAAGATCTTCCATGCCGTGATCTTGAGCGGTGTGGAGCAGATGGGCGTGACCACCGACGACATCGCGCGGCGCTTTATCAACATGGTCGACGAGTTCTATGACCGTAACGTCAAGCTGATCATCTCGGCGGAAGTCGAGCTCAAGGACCTCTACACGGGTGGTCGCTTGAACTTTGAATTCCAGCGCACCCTGAGCCGCCTGCTGGAAATGCAGTCCCACGAGTTCCTGTCGCGCGGGCACAAACCTTAAAAGCGATGTAGATCAAAATGTGGGAGGGGCAAGCCCCCTCCCACATTTGTCCTGTATGAATCCCTGCTTACGCGGCCTGCTGGAACTGTTGACGATACTGGTTCGGTGACAGCTCCGTGTGCTGCCTGAACAACCGCGCAAAGAAACTCGCATCGTCGTAACCCACCTCATAACTGATGGTCTTGATGCTCTTGCGGCTACCCGACAGCAGGCCCTTGGCCGTCTCGATGCGCAAGCGTTGCAGGTAATGCAGTGGCTTATCGCCGGTAGCGGTTTGGAAGCGGCGCATGAAGTTACGGATGCTCATGCCGTGTTCCCGCGCGACGTCTTCGAAGCGGAATTTGTCGGCAAAGTGTTCTTCGAGCCAATGCTGGATCTGAAGGATGATCACATCCTGGTGTAATTTCTGCCCGCCAAAACCGATGCGTCCCGGCGAATAGCTGCGTTGCACTTCATACAGAATGTCGCGGGCCACCGCCTGGGCGATGTTGGCGCCGCAGAAGCGTTCGATCAGATAAATATAGAGGTCGCAGGCTGAAGTGGTACCGCCGGCGCAGTAGAGGTTATCGGCGTCGGTCAGGTGCTTGTCCTGGTTGAGCTGCACCTTGGGGAAGCGTTCGCTGAAGGCGTTGAAGAAGCGCCAGTAGGTGGTCGCCTCCTTGCCATCGAGCAGGCCGGCTTCGGCCAGCCAGAACACCCCGGTGGCTTCTCCGCACAACACGGCGCCGCGTGCGTGCTGTTCACGCAACCACGGCAGCACCTGGGGGTAGCGCGTGCACAAGGCATCGAAGTCGTCCCAGAAGGCCGGTAATACGATGATGTCGGCGTCTTCCAGGCCGCCGTCCACCGGCATGATCACATCGCTGAAACTGCAGACCGACTGTCCGTCAGGGCTGACCAGACGGGTTTCAAACGCAGGGGTCAGGCCCAGGCCTTGTTGTTTGCCATAACGCAGGCTGGCGAGATGAAAAAAGTCCTTGGCTTGCATGAGGGTTGAAGCGAATACCCGATCAATGGCCAGAACGCTGACGCGCCGCAAGGGCGTGGAGATTTGGTTAGACATAATTTCATTTATTCTTATAGGGGAAAGTGGTCACCAGACGGCTGGATCGTCTTATTTTTTGTCGCATGTGTCCAGTGTCCTGTCACGCCTTCGCGGCATAGGCTCTGTGGGCTCGTCCTTGTCCGGCAATCCACGCAGGTGACTCATGATTCCCAGAACCTTGTTCAGCCCCGAGCACGAACTCTTTCGCGAAAGCGTGCGCACCTTCCTGGAAAGAGACGCCGCGCCATTTCACGGGCAGTGGGAAAAGCAGGGTTATATCGACCGCAGCCTCTGGACCAAGGCAGGGGAGGCCGGGATGCTGTGTTCGCACATGCCGGAAGAATACGGTGGGCTGGGCGCGGATTTTCTTTACAGCGCGGTCGTGATCGAAGAGATCAGCCGCCTGGGCTTGACCGGCATCGGTTTCTCACTGCATTCGGACATCGTCGCGCCGTACCTCCTGCATTACGGCAGCGAAGCGCTGAAACACAAATACCTGCCCAAGTTGATCTCCGGCGAGATGGTCACGGCCATTGCCATGACCGAGCCGGGGGCCGGTTCCGACCTGCAAGGGGTGAAGACCACGGCGGTGCTGGACGGTGACGCGTATGTGATCAACGGCTCCAAGACGTTTATCACCAACGGTTACCTGGCCGAATTGGTCATCGTGGTGGCCAAGACCGACCCCAAGGCCGGCGCCAAGGGCACCAGCCTGTTCCTGGTCGAGGCGGCTACGCCGGGCTTCGACAAAGGCAAGCGCCTGGAGAAGGTCGGCATGAAGGCCCAGGACACCTCGGAGTTGTTCTTCCAGGATGTGCGCGTGCCCAAGGAAAACCTGCTGGGCCAGGCGGGCATGGGCTTTGCCTACCTGATGCAGGAGCTGCCCCAGGAGCGGCTGACCGTCGCGATTGGCGCGCTGTCTTCGGCTGAAGCGGCGTTGCAATGGACGCTGGATTACACCCGCGAGCGCAAGGCGTTTGGCAAGGCAATTGCCGACTTCCAGAACACCCGGTTCAAGCTGGCCGAGATGGCCACCGAGATTCAGATTGGCCGCGTGTTCGTGGATAAATGCATGGCGCTGCACCTGGAAGGCAAGCTGGATGTGCCCACTGCGGCAATGGCCAAGTACTGGGCTACGGACCTGCAATGCAAGGTGCTCGATGAGTGCGTGCAACTGCACGGCGGGTACGGCTTCATGTGGGAATACCCGATTGCTCGGGCGTGGGCGGATGCGCGGGTGCAGCGGATTTACGCGGGGACCAACGAGATCATGAAGGAGATCATTGCGCGGGCGCTTTGATCTGCGGTGTTACTGATGGCCTCATCGGGGGCAAGTCCCCTCCCACCTTTGACTGTGTTCACAAGTCCAAGTGTGGGAGGGGGCTTGCCCCCGATAGCGGCCTAAAGATCAATCAAGGCGCCGGATTCGGATGATCCTTCTGAATCGCCTCAATCCCGTCCAGCACTTCCTTGGACAGTTTCAGATCAGCACTGGCAATGTTGCTGTCCAACTGCTCCAGCGACGTGGCGCCAATGATATTGCTGGTCACGAACGGCTGCTGCGTCACGAAGGCCAAGGCCATCTGCGCCGGGTCTAGGCCGTGTTCCCGCGCCAGAGCCACATAACGGCTGCACGCTGCTTCCGACTGCGGGTTGAAATAACGACTGAAACGGCTGTATTCCGTCAGGCGCGCCTTGGCTGGGCGTGCACCGCCCTCGTACTTGCCGCTGAGCATACCGAACGCCAGTGGCGAGTAGGCCAGCAAGCCGCATTGTTCGCGAATCGCGATTTCTGCCAGGCCCACTTCAAAGCTGCGGTTGAGCAGGTTGTAGGGGTTCTGGATCGACACCGCGCGGGTCCAGCCACGGGCTTCGGCCAGGGCCAGGAATTTCATGGTGCCCCACGGCGTTTCGTTGGACAGGCCGATGTGGCGGATCTTGCCGGCCTTGACCTGTTCGTCCAGCGCTTCGAGGGTTTCTTCCAGGGGCGTGAGGTCGTCTTCGTCCTTGTGCTTGTAGCTCAATTGGCCAAAGAAGTTGGTGCTGCGCTCGGGCCAATGCAACTGGTAGAGGTCGATCCAGTCGGTCTGCAGGCGCTTGAGGCTGGCGTCCAGGGCCTGAACGATGTGCTTGCGGTTATGACGCAGGTAGCCATCGCGGATGTAATCGATGGTGTTGCCGGGGCCGGCGATCTTGCTGGCGAGGATCCAGTCGGCGCGGTCGCCACGGCTCTTGAAGTAATTACCGATATAACGCTCGGTGGTGGCATAGGTGTCGGCCTTGGGCGGTACCGGGTACATTTCCGCCGTGTCGAGGAAGTTGATTCCCGCGGCCTTGGCCCGTTCGATCTGTGCGAAGGCCTCTGCCTCGCTGTTCTGCTCGCCCCAGGTCATGGTGCCCAAGGCAATCGCGCTTACGTTCAGATCGGTCCGGCCCAGCTGTCGATAATCCATCGGGTACTCCTTCAGGGGAAAACAATCATAAAAGCAGGTTGAATTTTTTTTCGCAATCTGCATAATTGCCCACCTCTTTCTGCAGTGGAAGTGATGCGCCGCCTGCCGAAGAATCTTGCCGTTGAACGGACGCGCTGACCCGAGCCCCCGATAGCGTCTGTATCCGGCTGCCTTTGACCTTGTCAAAGTACGCACTATTCAGTAAGATCCGCCGTCTAAATTTACAGGCGGCCCCTGAGGCTATTAAAGAATGACAACTTTTACTGCAAAACCGGAAACAGTTCAGCGCGACTGGTTTGTCGTCGACGCCGCTGGTCAGACCCTGGGTCGTCTGGCCACTGAAGTCGCCAGCCGTCTGCGTGGCAAGCACAAGCCTGAATACACCCCGCACGTTGATACCGGTGACTACATTGTCATCATCAACGCTGAGCAGGTTCGTGTGACCGGCAACAAAGCAAGCGACAAAATGTACTACCGTCACTCCGGTTTCCCAGGCGGTATCAAGTCTTCCAACTTCGAAGGCCTGATTGCCAAGAAGCCTGAAGCCCCGATCGAAATCGCGGTCAAAGGCATGCTGCCTAAGGGCCCACTGGGTCGCGATATGTTTCGCAAGCTGAAAGTCTATGCGGGCGCTGTACACCCTCATGCTGCTCAGCAGCCCCAAGAACTGAAGTTTTAACGGAATAGTTCATTATGTCGGCGACTCAAAATTACGGCACTGGCCGTCGCAAAACCGCAACCGCACGCGTTTTCCTGCGTCCGGGCACTGGTAACATCTCGATCAACAACCGCTCCCTGGACAACTTCTTCGGCCGCGAAACTGCCCGCATGGTAGTTCGTCAGCCGCTTGAATTGACCGAGACCGTTGAAAAGTTCGACATCTACGTCACCGTTATCGGTGGCGGTGTAAGTGGTCAAGCTGGCGCAATCCGCCACGGTATCACTCGCGCTCTGATGCAGTACGACGAAACCCTGCGTGGCGCTCTGCGCAAAGCTGGCTTCGTAACTCGCGATGCTCGTGAAGTTGAACGTAAGAAAGTCGGTCTGCGTAAAGCGCGTAAGCGTCCGCAGTACTCGAAGCGTTAATTCGCTTTACGTTCCACAAAAACGCCCAGCCTCCTCACGGAGCTGGGCGTTTTTTATTGCCTGCGATTTATGCACATTTTTCGCCGTGACAACTTGCCACATCCGTAGACCCCCTATACTACAAGGCCTAGGGGTGGAGGCCCGGGCAATTCCCTTGTCATACGTGGGGCTTTTCATTACCATCCGGTCAAAATTTTTATAAGTAAAGATTCAATACTTAGTAGACGCCTGATTTAACAGGCCAAAAAGCTGATGGGAGAGGACTGAATGAGCAATGACGGCGTGAATGCAGGCCGGCGTCGCTTCTTGGTAGCAGCCACATCCGTGGTGGGTGCTGCAGGAGCGGTGGGGGCTGCGGTCCCGTTCGTGGGGTCATGGTTTCCCAGTGCCAAGGCGAAAGCCGCAGGTGCACCGGTGAAGGTGAATGTCAGCAAGATCGAGCCAGGGCAGCAGATGATTGCTGAATGGCGCGGCCAGCCAGTATTCATTGTTCGTCGTACCGAGGAAATCCTGGGGAATCTGAAAAAGATCGAAGGCCAATTGTCTGACCCGAAATCCGAAAATTCCGACCAGCCCGCCTACGCCAAGAACGAAGTGCGCTCCATCAAACCAGAGATTCTGCTGCTGGTTGGCCTCTGTACCCACCTGGGTTGCTCACCGACCTTTCGCCCGGAAGTCGCTCCCGTCGACTTGGGCAAGGATTGGGTCGGCGGTTATTTCTGCCCGTGTCACGGTTCTCACTACGACCTCGCCGGCCGGGTCTACAAGTCCCAGCCCGCGCCCCTGAACCTGCCAGTGCCTCCGCATACCTACGAAACTGACGACCTTATTGTCATTGGCCTCGATAAGGAGAACGCGTGATGAGCAAGTTCATGGATTGGGTGGATGCGCGCTTCCCCGCTACCAAAATGTGGGAAGACCATCTCAGCAAATATTACGCGCCAAAAAATTTCAATTTCTTCTACTTCTTCGGCTCCCTTGCACTGCTGGTGCTGGTCAACCAGATCGTCACCGGCGTGTGGTTGACGATGAGCTACACGCCGTCGGCGGAAGAGGCGTTTGCCTCCGTCGAATACATCATGCGTGACGTCGAATACGGTTCGATCCTGCGCCTGCTGCACTCCACCGGCGCATCGGCGTTCTTCATCGTCGTCTATCTGCACATGTTCCGTGGTCTGCTCTACGGCTCGTACCAGAAGCCCCGCGAGCTGGTGTGGGTGTTCGGCATGCTGATCTATCTGGCGCTGATGGCCGAAGCCTTTATGGGTTACCTGCTGCCCTGGGGCCAGATGTCGTACTGGGGCGCCCAGGTGATCATCTCGCTGTTCGGTGCAATCCCGGTAATCGGCAATGACCTGACGCAGTGGATCCGCGGTGATTACCTGATCTCCGGCATCACCCTGAACCGCTTCTTCGCCTTGCACGTGGTCGCCTTGCCGATCGTGATTCTGGGCCTGGTGGTGTTGCACATTCTGGCGCTGCACGAAGTGGGTTCCAACAACCCGGATGGTGTGGATATCAAGAAGCATAAGGACGAGAACGGCATCCCATTGGATGGCATTCCATTCCACCCTTACTACACCGTGAAAGACATTGTCGGCGTGGTGGTGTTCCTGTTCGTGTTCTGCTCGATCGTGTTCTTTTTCCCGGAGATGGGTGGTTATTTCCTGGAGAAGCCTAACTTCGAACAAGCCAACGCCTTCAAGACGCCGGAGCACATTGCCCCGGTCTGGTACTTCACGCCGTTCTACGCAATCCTGCGGGCGATCCCCGACAAACTCATGGGTGTGATCGCCATGGGCGCGGCGATTGCGGTGCTGTTCGTGCTGCCGTGGCTGGACCGCAGCCCAGTCAAGTCCATGCGCTACAAGGGCTGGCTGAGCAAGATCTGGCTCTGGGTGTTCTGCATTTCGTTCGTGATCCTGGGTGTGCTGGGCGTCTTGGCGCCGACCCCTGAGCGTACGTTGCTGTCGCAGCTCTGCACCTTCCTGTACTTCGCCTACTTTATTCTGATGCCGTTCTATACCCGGCTCGAGAAGACCAAACCGGTTCCGGAAAGGGTGACTGGCTGATGAAAAAATTATTTGTTGCACTCGTGCTTGCGGCGCTGCCGCTACTGTCTTTTGCTGCTGAGCATGGCGCGGAACTGGAAAAAGTCGACATCGACGTCTCCGATAAAGCCGCCCTGCAAGATGGCGCACGCACCTTCGCCAACTACTGCATGGGCTGCCACAGCGCCAAGTTCCAGCGCTATGAACGGGTTGCCGATGACTTGGGTATTCCCCATGAGTTGATGTTGGAAAAATTGGTGTTCACCGGGGCCAAGATTGGCGACCACATGAACATCGGCATGAAACCGGCGGACGCCAAGGCCTGGTTCGGCGCAGCACCGCCCGACCTGACCCTGGTGGCGCGCGTGCGTGGCACCGACTGGCTGTTTGGCTACCTCAAGTCCTTCTACGAAGACCCGGCCCGCCCCTGGGGCGTGAACAACAAAGTGTTCCCGAATGTCGGCATGCCTAACGTTCTGGTCGGCCTGCAGGGGCGCCAAGTGGTAGGATGCAAGCAGGTTCAGGTCGTTGAAAACGGCAAGAAGCAATATGATCCGTTGACCGGCACGCCGCTGACTCATGAAGCGTGCGACCAACTGACCATCGTGCCCAAGACCGGTACGCTGAACGACGAGCAGTTCGACGAGAAGGTCAAGAATCTGGTGACCTTCCTGGCCTACTCGGCCAACCCGGTCAAACTGCAGCACCAGCGCATCGGTACTTACGTCTTGCTGTACCTGGCTTTCTTCTTCGTATTCGCCTATCTGCTCAAACGCGAGTACTGGAAGGACGTGCATTGATCCAACCGTAAGCAATTGCTGTTAATCTTGCGCGCCCAGCGGCATCTCTGAACACGTAGCGCCGGTTTTACCGGACGTTACAGAGATGCTCTCTGGGCGCGCTCGTTTTTGAGCTTTCGATAATTTCAACAAGCGAGGAGGACCGCCATGGGCGTGACCAATCGGTTGGCCTGTTACTCCGACCCCGCCGACCACTATTCCCACCGAGTACGCATCGTGCTCGCAGAGAAGGGTGTCAGCGCCGAGATCATCAGTGTGGAGGCGGGCCGTCAGCCGCCGAAACTGATCGAAGTGAACCCTTACGGCAGCTTGCCCACCCTGGTCGATCGTGACCTGGCGTTGTGGGAGTCGACCGTGGTGATGGAATACTTGGATGAGCGTTACCCGCATCCGCCTTTGCTGCCGGTGTACCCGGTGGCGCGTGCCAACAGCCGCCTGCTGATCCATCGGATCCAGCGTGACTGGTGTGGCCTGGTGGATGTGATTCTGGATTCGCGTTCCAAAGAGGCTGCTCGGGTACAGGCGCGTAAGGAATTGCGCGAGAGCCTGACCGGCGTTTCGCCGCTGTTCGCCGATAAACCTTTTTTCCTCAGCGAGGAACAAAGCTTGGTGGATTGCTGCCTATTACCCATACTCTGGCGCTTGCCGATTCTGGGCATTGAACTGCCACGGCCGGCCAAGCCGTTGCTTGATTACATGGAGCGCCAGTTCGCGCGTGAGGCTTTCCAGGCGAGTCTGTCTGGTGTCGAACGCGACATGCGCTAAGGCTTAAGGAGCCGCTGATGAACTCCAGTCGACCCTACCTGGTCCGCGCGCTCTATGAGTGGATTGTGGACAACGATTGCACCCCGCACATGCTGGTCAATTCCGAATTTCCTGCGGTTCAGGTTCCGCAGGGTTTTGCCAGTGACGGGCAGATTGTCTTGAACGTATCGCCCAGCGCCGTGCGCCACCTGCACATGGACAACGAAGCGGTCAGCTTCGAAGGGCGTTTCGGCGGCGTGCCGCATACGCTGTTCGTGCCGATCGGCGCCATCCTTGGGATTTATGCCCGTGAAAACGGCCAAGGCATGGTGTTCGATCTGGAGTCGCCTTTCGAGGACGATGAAACGATCGGAGACGAAGGCGGCGATGATCTGCCACCGGATAACGAGCCGCCGCGCCCTACCGGCCGGCCGAGCTTGAAAGTGGTGAAGTAAGCGGCTGTTGCCTTAGGGCGAGCCTGAAAAATGCCTCGGCGGTTGCCGGGGCATTTTTTTGCCTGCCGGGCAGAGAATGAAAGTCACGACAGGAACGGTGATCGTACAACCGCCATGGGCTATGATGCGTCTTCAGTTCGCCGAGAAAGATGATTCATCATGGAAAACGCCAGCGCTGCCCCACGTCTGCCCCGCAAGCGCCGTAGTCTTGCCCAGGAATTGGTCACGGTGTTGTCCGAACAAATCCGCGACGGTCAGCTTAAGCGTGGCGACAAGCTGCCCACCGAGTCGGCAATCATGGAGGCCCATGGTGTCAGCCGCACCGTGGTGCGCGAGGCTATTTCGCGCTTGCAGGCGGCGGGGCAGGTGGAGACGCGGCACGGTATCGGCACCTTTGTGCTGGATACACCAAGCCCGAGCGGTTTCCGAATCGACCCGGCCACTGTGGTGACGTTGCGTGATGTGCTGGCGATCCTGGAGCTGCGTATCAGCCTGGAAGTGGAGTCTGCCGGTCTGGCTGCTTTACGCCGCAGCGACGAGCAGCTCAGCGCCATGCGCGCGGCCCTCGATGCGCTTAATGAAAGCGCGGCGCATGCTGGCGATGCAGTCGCCTCCGACTTCGCTTTCCACCTGGAAATTGCACTCTCTACCGGCAACCGTTACTTCACCGACATCATGACCCACCTGGGCACCAGCATCATTCCGCGTACCCGCCTGAATTCAGCGCGCCTGGCCCATGATGACCAGCAGCATTACATGGGCCGCCTGAGCCGCGAGCACGAAGAGATTTATGAGGCAATTGCGCGCCAGGATTCGGATGCGGCGCGTGCGGCGATGCGCCTGCATTTGACTAATAGCCGCGAGCGGCTGCGCCATGCTCATGAAGAGGCGCAGGCGCAGCGCGGTTGAACCATTGATCTGTAGGAGCGAGCTTGCTCGCGAAAGCTTCAAGGACACCGCGTTTTATTCAGAATGTGCGCTCTGGCCCTAGGTTCTTCGCGAGTAAGCTCGCTCCTGCAGAAGGTATCAACCGTTAGCGGGTGGGTTGATTGGGTGTGTAGTCCTTGAGCAGCAGGTACGTACTCCACCCCCACCAGTCATTCGTCCAGTGCTTGTCGTTCAGATCATTCACCTCTTTGCGCCGCAACACCTTGTCCCCCTCCATCTTGAACAGCGGCGAGAAGTTATTCGCCGGGTTCTGCACGGCATTCAGGTCCGGCACATACAACGGTGCCTTGAAGGTGGCCGGTGAGGGCGCCACGCCGCTGAGGAAAGTCTCGAAAATCTCATCGGCTGAGGCTTGTACCGCCTGCTTAACCTGGGCTCGGTTGTCCTCATCGATCGTATCGAAGTAGCGTTTATCGCCATAGGCGTGCCATTGAGCCCCCATGGCATTGCGCACCTTGAGGCCGAATTTGCTGTCTTCATCATGCATGAAGCGGCTGATAAGAGACCCCAGCTCTCCTGGCGTGACCACCGCTGCCAGTTGCTTGCGTGGGACGCGCAAATGGCCGGCGGAAAACAGGTCGGTGAGGAAGTGATCGGCAAAGCTGTTCATGGCGTACGCCAATTCCAGTGCCTGGTCGGTGCCGGTTTGGTGCGCGACGACCGCCTGCTGCAACGCCGCAGTGTGGCCGGCCAGGTAGGCGGACAAGGCCCATTCGCCAAAATGATCGGCATTGTCCGCTGCCAGTTTCAGGTAGCGCCCCAGCGGGATCAGTGCCGAAACCGCACTGCCGCCACCGGTGATGCGGTTCCACTCTTCGGACAACGTATCACCCAAGGCATCATAGGCTTCGTGCGCTTGCTTACCGTCCTTGATGGCCTGTTTGACCGCGTTGATCTCTTTTTGCATGACCGTCAGGATCTTGCCGGCTTCCTCCCGCGAAGCAGGCAGTGCCGCCAGCGAATTGAAGGCTGCGGTGAAACGTTGCACGCGGTCGGTGGGGGAGGCGCCATCGCTGATAGGTTGACCGGGGATACCGTAGAAGTCGCCACCCAAGGCAATCACCTGGCCATAGGTCAGCGCCAGCCCGTTGGGCAAATGCAGTTCCACTTGCCGCGCAGGGATCGCTGCGGCGTCCTTGGCAAAACGCAACAGCGTGTCGTCGCCGATGGCGGTGTGTTCGCCCCCTTCGAAACGCAGGGTAGGGCGGTTATTGGTGGGTACGGCGTATTCAAGACCTGACATGTTAGCTCCTTGCTATGTCGTAAGAATCTTCCTTGATTGCTGTATGTATATACAGCTAACGAGAGCATAGAGCGGAAATTTCTTACGTCAAGGAGAGGCATGTAAACGGCCAGCCTGGAGGAACGTGATGAATTGCTGTTGACGAATCTTTTTATAGTTGTACGATGACGTACGACATCATCTAAACCAACAACAACGCTTTCCTCAGAAAGTCTTCGCCCAGGGTGTTCGAATAATGAATCCACAAGAACTGAAGTCCATCCTCTCCCACGGTCTGCTGTCTTTTCCGGTGACCGATTTCAATGCCCAGGGTGACTTTCACCAGGCGGGCTATATCAAGCGTCTGGAATGGCTTGCCCCGTATGGCGCCACGGCGCTGTTCGCAGCAGGCGGCACCGGTGAGTTTTTCTCCCTGGCCGCCAGCGAATACTCCCAAGTGGTGAAGACCGCTGTTGATACCTGCGCCACCAGCGTGCCGATTCTTGCCGGTGTCGGTGGTGCCACCCGCCAGGCCATCGAGTACGCTCAAGAGGCCGAACGCCTGGGGGCCAAAGGCCTGTTGCTGCTGCCGCACTACCTGACTGAAGCCAGCCAGGACGGTGTTGCCGCCCACGTTGAAGCCGTGTGCAAATCGGTCAAGATCGGCGTGGTGGTGTACAACCGCAATGTCTGCCGCCTGACCGCGCCACTGCTCGAACGCCTCGCCGAGCGCTGCCCGAACCTGATCGGTTACAAGGATGGCCTGGGTGACATCGAGTTGATGGTGTCGATCCGCCGTCGTCTCGGCGACCGTTTCAGCTACCTCGGCGGCCTGCCGACCGCAGAAGTTTACGCCGCTGCCTACAAGGCCCTGGGCGTGCCGGTGTACTCCTCGGCAGTGTTCAACTTCATTCCGAAAACCGCGATGGATTTCTACCACGCGATTGCCAAGGATGATCACGCCACCGTCGCCAAGATCATCGACGATTTCTTCCTGCCTTACCTGGACATCCGTAACCGCAAGGCCGGCTACGCCGTGAGCATCGTCAAGGCGGGTGCGAAGATCGCCGGCTACGATGCCGGCTCGGTGCGCACTCCGCTGACTGACCTGCTGCCAGAAGAATACGAAGCCCTGGCCGCGCTGATCGACAAGCAAGGCGCGCAATAACTTATCAACAAGGCCGCTGAGCAATCAGCGGCCTTTTGCGTCAGGAGAAGATTCGTGTCCCAAGCAAAGCGTTTCGAGAACTACATCAACGGCGAATGGGTAACCGGCGCTGACTACTGCAGCAATATCAATCCGTCGGACCTTTCCGATGTGATTGGCGAATACGCCAAGGCAGACGTCGCCCAAGTCAACGCCGCTATCGAGGCCGCACGTGCCGCCTTCCCGGCCTGGTCTACCTCCGGTATCCAGGCGCGTCACGATGCGTTGGATAAAGTCGGCAGCGAAATCCTCGCCCGCCGCGAAGAGCTCGGTACCCTGCTGGCCCGGGAAGAGGGCAAGACCCTGCCCGAAGCCATCGGCGAAGTGACCCGCGCCGGTAACATCTTCAAGTTCTTCGCTGGCGAATGCCTGCGCCTGTCTGGCGACTACGTGCCGTCGGTGCGTCCGGGCGTCAACGTGGAAGTCACCCGTGAAGCCCTCGGCGTGGTTGGCTTGATCACCCCCTGGAACTTCCCGATCGCCATCCCGGCCTGGAAAATTGCCCCGGCCCTGGCCTATGGCAACTGTGTGGTGATCAAGCCGGCCGAACTGGTACCCGGCTGTGCCTGGGCCCTGGCTGAAATCATCTCCCGCGCCGGTTTCCCGGCCGGGGTGTTCAACTTGGTGATGGGCAGCGGCCACGTCGTCGGCGATGTGTTGGTCAACAGCCCCAAAGTCGACGGCATCAGCTTCACCGGCTCGGTGGGCGTGGGCCGTCAGATCGCGGTCAGTTGCGTGTCGCGCCAGGCCAAGGTGCAGTTGGAAATGGGCGGCAAGAACCCGCAGATCATTCTCGACGACGCCGACCTCAAGCAAGCCGTCGAGCTGTCGGTACAGAGCGCGTTCTACTCCACCGGCCAGCGTTGCACCGCGTCGAGCCGCCTGATCGTTACTGCCGGCATCCACGACCAGTTCGTCGCGGCCATGGCCGAGCGCATGAAGTCCATCAAGGTCGGCCACGCACTCACCAGCGGCACCGACATTGGCCCGGTGGTTTCCCAGGCCCAGTTGGACCAGGACATGAAGTACATCGACATCGGCCAAAGCGAAGGTGCGCGGCTGGTCAGCGGTGGCGGTCTGGTGACCTGCGACACCGAAGGCTACTACCTGGCACCGACGCTGTTTGCCGACAGCGAAGCCGCCATGCGCATCAGCCGTGAAGAGATCTTCGGCCCGGTGGCCAACGTGGTGCGCGTGGCCGACTACGAGGCAGCGCTGGCCATGGCCAACGACACCGAGTTCGGCCTGTCGGCAGGTATCGCCACCACGTCGTTGAAGTACGCCAACCACTTCAAGCGTCACTCCCAGGCCGGGATGGTCATGGTCAACCTGCCGACCGCCGGCGTGGACTACCACGTTCCGTTCGGTGGCCGTAAGGGTTCATCCTACGGTTCGCGTGAGCAGGGTCGCTATGCGCAAGAGTTCTACACCGTGGTGAAAACCAGCTACATCGGTTCGTAACCTGTAGGAGCGAGCTTGCTCGCGAAAAACTCAAGGACACCGCGTGCACCCTGAATGCCTGCGTATTCGTTGAGGCTTTTCGCGAGCAAGCTCGCTCCTACAAGGGGCAGCATCAAGCAACACACAACTATTACCCGCAAAAAAAATAATTAGTGGGAGTACTTCTACATGCAAGCGACCAAGCCGACCCACGTCCGCTATTTGATCCTGCTCATGCTGTTCCTGGTGACCACGATCAACTACGCCGACCGTGCCACTATCGCCATCGCCGGCTCCAGCCTGCAAAAAGACCTCGGCATCGACGCGGTCACCCTTGGTTATATCTTCTCTGCATTCGGTTGGGCCTACGTCGCCGGTCAAATTCCCGGTGGCTGGCTGCTCGACCGATTCGGCTCGAAAAAAGTCTATGCCCTGAGCATCTTCACCTGGTCACTGTTCACCGTGCTGCAAGGCTATGTCGGTGAGTTCGGCGTCTCCACCGCAGTCGTCGCGCTGTTCATGCTGCGCTTTCTGGTGGGCTTGGCCGAAGCGCCTTCGTTCCCGGGCAATGCGCGCATCGTGGCGGCGTGGTTCCCCACGGCTGAACGCGGCACGGCATCGGCGATCTTCAACTCTGCGCAATACTTCGCCACCGTGCTGTTTGCACCGTTGATGGGCTGGATCGTCTACAGCTTCGGCTGGCAGCACGTGTTTATCGTGATGGGCGCAATTGGCATCGTCTTCTCGCTGGTCTGGCTGAAAGTTATCCACAGCCCGCGCCAGCATCCGATGATTAACGAGGCCGAGTTCAATCACATCGCCGCCAATGGCGCGATGGTCGACATGGACCAGGACAAAGGCAAAGGTAAGAAAACCGACGGACCGAAGTGGGATTACATTCGGCAGTTGCTGACCAATCGCATGATGCTCGGCGTTTACCTGGGCCAGTACTGCATCAACGGCATCACGTATTTCTTCCTGACGTGGTTCCCGGTGTACCTGGTGCAGGACCGTGGCATGACCATCCTCAAGGCCGGTTTCATCGCTTCGCTGCCGGCGATCTGCGGGTTTATCGGCGGTGTGCTCGGCGGGGTGATTTCCGACTACCTGCTGCGCAAGGGCCACTCCCTGACCTTCGCTCGCAAGGCGCCGATCATTGCCGGTCTGTTGGTCTCCAGCAGTATCATTGCGTGTAACTACGTGGACGTTGAGTGGATGGTGGTGGGCTTCATGGCTTTGGCCTTCTTCGGCAAAGGCGTTGGCGCACTCGGTTGGGCGGTGGTTTCCGACACCTCGCCGAAACAGATCGCCGGCCTCAGTGGTGGCTTGTTCAATACCTTCGGTAACCTGGCCTCCATCACCACGCCGATTGTGATTGGCTACATCATCAGCACCACCGGCTCGTTCAAATGGGCCCTGGTGTTCGTGGGTGCCAACGCGTTGGTGGCGGTGTTCAGCTACCTGGTCATTGTCGGCCCGATCAAGCGCGTGGTGCTCAAGGAGCCGCCAAGCAAAGGGCCTGAGTTGACCAACCTTTCCCAAGCGCATTCTTGAGGTTCGTGTGATGCAGTTGATTGAACATGCCGACTCGCCGCGCTCGATTCGTTTGCACGAGCGCGACAATGTGGTGATCGTGGTGAATGATCAGGGCGTACCGGCCGGGACCGAATTCCCGGACGGCCTGGTCACGGTGGATTTCATCCCCCAGAGCCACAAGGTGACCCTGGAAGATATCCCCGAAGGCGGCCAGATCATTCGCTACGGCCAGACGATTGGCTACGCGCTGGCGCCGATCCCGCGTGGCAGCTGGGTGCAGGAAGACCAACTGCGCATGCCCACCGCGCCGCCGCTGGACAGCCTTCCGTTGTCTACCGAGGTGCCTGAAACCCAGGCGCCGCTGGAGGGGTTTACCTTCGAGGGTTACCGCAACGCCGACGGCACCGTGGGCACGCGCAATATCCTGGGTATCACCACCACGGTGCAGTGCGTGACCGGCGTGCTGGACCATGCCGTCAAGCGCATCAAGGACGAGTTGCTGCCCAAGTACCCCCACGTCGATGACGTGGTGGCGCTGACCCATAGCTACGGCTGCGGCGTGGCGATCACGGCGACCGATGCCTACATCCCGATCCGTACCGTGCGCAACCTGGCGCGCAACCCGAACCTGGGCGGCGAAGCCCTGGTGATCAGCCTGGGCTGCGAGAAATTGCAGGCCGGGCAGGTGATGCACGACAACGACAGCTCCGTCGACCTGAGCGAGCCCTGGCTGTATCGGTTGCAGGATTCCAGCCACGGCTTTACCGAGATGATCGAACAGATCATGGCGCTGGCCGAGGTGCGCTTGAAAAAGCTCGACCAGCGCCGCCGCGAAACGGTGCCGGCGTCCGAGCTGATCCTGGGCATGCAATGCGGTGGCAGTGATGCGTTTTCCGGCATCACCGCCAACCCGGCGCTGGGTTACGCGTCAGACCTGTTGCTGCGGGCCGGGTCGACGGTGATGTTTTCCGAAGTGACCGAAGTCCGGGACGCGATTTACCTGCTGACGTCTCGGGCTGAGAGCAAGGAAGTGGCTCAGGAACTGGTCAGGGAGATGGACTGGTACGACCGTTACCTGGCCAAGGGCGAGGCGGATCGCAGTGCCAATACCACGCCGGGCAACAAGAAGGGCGGGCTGTCGAATATCGTCGAGAAGTCGTTGGGCTCTATCGTCAAATCCGGCAGCAGCGCGATCAACGGTGTGCTCGGCCCCGGCGAGCGCTTCAAGGGCAAGGGCCTGATTTTTTGCGCAACCCCGGCCAGTGACTTCGTGTGCGGCACCTTGCAACTGGCGGCGGGCATGAACCTGCACGTGTTCACCACTGGACGTGGCACGCCTTACGGCCTGGCGATGGCGCCGGTGGTGAAGGTGTCGACGCGCACTGAGCTGGCGCAGCGCTGGCCGGACCTGATCGATATCGACGCCGGGCGCATCGCCACCGGGCGCGCGAGCATCGAGGAACTGGGCTGGGAGCTGTTTCACTTCTATCTGGATGTGGCGAGCGGCAAGAAGCAGACGTGGGCGGAGCGGCACAAGCTGCACAACGACATCACCCTGTTCAACCCGGCGCCGATTACCTGAGACCGGGTCGTCTGCATCGGGGGCAAGCCCCCTCCCACATTTTGACCGCGTTCAGCCTGCAGGAATGCGGTCAAGTGTGGGAGGGGGCTTGCCCCCGATAGCGGTCTATCAGGCACCCTCGAGCTGTATGGCTTATCATTAGCCCACTCACGACGCTCACCAAGGTTCCCCCCGGCATGCTGGCAATTTTCCTCACCACGCTCACCATCACCGCGCCGGTGTTCGCCATGCTGTTTCTCGGTGTGCTGCTCAAGCGCATCAACTGGATCA
Organism: Pseudomonas sp. W4I3; assembly: GCF_030816195.1. Lineage (GTDB taxonomy): Bacteria > Pseudomonadota > Gammaproteobacteria > Pseudomonadales > Pseudomonadaceae > Aquipseudomonas. The sequence continues at coordinate 1,613,139 of NZ_JAUSXS010000001.1, forward strand.
ACGACAACTTTATCCACACCGCTTCGTCCCTGGTGTTCAACGTCACCATGCCCGCGCTGCTGTTTCTCGGCATCCTGCATGCCGACCTGCATTCAGCGCTCAAACCCGGTTTGCTGATCTACTTTGCCCTGGCCACATTGGTGAGCTTTGCCATGGCGTGGGGCTGGGCGATTCTGCGCTGCAAGCGCGAAGACCGGGGGATCTATACCCAGGGCGCGTTTCGTGGCAACAACGGGGTGATCGGCCTGGCGCTGGCTGCCAGCATGTACGGCGACTACGGCATTTCCCTCGGTGCGATCCTCGCGGCGTTGGTGATCCTGTTCTACAACACCTTGTCGACCATCGTGCTGGCGGTGTACAGCCCGGTGATCAAATCCGACCCGTGGAGCATCTTCAAGAGTGTGGTGGCCAACCCGCTGATCATCAGCGTGATCGTCGCTGCGCCGTTTGCCTATTTCCAGATTGGCCTGCCGGGCTGGCTGGAAAAATCCATGCAGTATCTGGCGGACACCACCTTACCCTTGGCGCTGATCTGCATTGGCGGCACCTTGTCCCTGGCGGCGCTGCGCAAGAGCGGAAAAATGGCCTTGAGCGCCAGCCTGATGAAGATGGTCTGGCTGCCGGTGATCGCCACCTTGGGCGCATGGCTGCTGGGGTTCCGTGGGCCGGAGCTGGGCATTCTGTTTCTGTACTTCGGCGCGCCGACGGCCGCGGCAAGCTTCGTGATGGCCAGGGCGGCCGAGGGCAATCATGAACTGGCGGCGGCGATTATCGTGATCACCACGCTGATGGCGGCGGTGACCACGAATATCGGCATCTTCGTGTTGCAGGCGGGTGGCTGGATCTAAGCTTTTTCCTGATCGGTCATTGCGACTCCCTCTTGTGTTGGCGGTGCCACGCGCGCAGCGACGTGAACAGCAGCACCACCACTAACGCTGGCAGGACGTAAAACAGCATCAGTTGTTCCAGCCTGGCGGCCAGGGGCATGCCAGTGGTAAACGCCATCACATGCAGGCCGTACGCCAGGTAGAGCCCCAGCAACACCAGGCCTTCGACGCGCGTGACGCGGTAGCCGGTATAGAACACGGGCAGGCACAGGACAATGGCGCCGAGCATGACCGGTAGGTCGAAGTCCAGGGCGTTGGGTGAGACCGACAGCGGCGATGGCGCTACCAGTGCGGTAAAGCCCAGCACGCCAAGCAGGTTGAACAGGTTGCTGCCGATCACATTGCCCACGGCAATTTCCCGCTCGCCGCGCAAGGCGGCAATCAGCGAGGTCGCCAGGCAGGGCAGCGAGGTGCCGACGCCGATCAGCGTCAGGCCGATGATGCGCTCCGACAAGCCCAGATCGCTCGCCACCTCCACGGCCGCACCCAGCAGCAAGTGCCCGGCCAGCACCAGCACCAGCAATCCGCCCAGCATCAACAGCACGCTGCTCAGCCAGGGCGCCCGGGTCACGGTGGCGAGGGTGCGAGGACGACGGGAGTGGCGCGTCTGGTAGTGCAGCACGCCGAGGTAGGCCAGCAGTGCAACCAGCAGCATCAGCCCGTCGAACGGCGTCAGTGCCTCATTGGCCGCCAGGACGAACACCAACAGGCCGGCGACGATCATGACCGGGATGTCCAGGCGCACCAGTTGCCGTGACACCCGTAACGGAATGATCAGCGCGGACAAACCCAGGGTGACGAGGATATTGAAGATGCTGCTGCCGATCACGCTGCCCACGGCAATGTCGGTGTTGCCGGCCAGGGTGGCCTGCAGGCTGACGGCCATCTGCGGTGCGCTGCTGCCGAAGGCCACGATGCTCAGGCCGATGATCAGCGGTCGCACCTTGAGGCTGGCGGCCAGGCGCACCGCAGCCCGTACCAGCACTTCAGCGCCGACGATCAACAGCAGTAGGCCGCTGACCAGTTCCAGCAGGCTCCACGGCGAGAGGGCGTTCAATCCAAAAATGCTCAAGGCGGCCTCTATCAGTTGTTCAGGGCTTGCACCCGCACCCGCGCGGTGCCGCTGCCCAGCATACGCAATTGCTCGGCGGCTTTGCGGGAAAGGTCGATCAGTCGCCCACGGGTATGCGGGCCGCGATCATTGATACGCACTACGACAGATCGGTTGTTGTCGAGATTGGTGACCTTGACCTGGGTGCCGAAGGGCAGGCGCCGATGGGCGGCGGTCAGGGCGCTCTGGTTGAAGGCTTCACCGCTGGCGGTTCTTTTGCCATGGTGTTTGGCACCGTAATAGGAAGCGGTGCCGGTTTCGTCGTAGCCGTTGGGGTCGATGACGCCGCTGGCACAACCGGTCAGCAGGGAGAACAGGGCCAGAAGGCCGAGTAGACGCTTCATTGATCAAGGTACCCATAACAAATGTGGGAGGGGGCTTGCTCCCGATAGCGGTGAGCCAGTCACTGATGTGTTGACTGAATCACCGCTATCGGGAGCAAGCCCCCTCCCACAGGGTGGCCGGGTCGAGCATGAAATCCCGTCCGGCCCGTTCATCGTTGTCAGCCTTCGAGCTTGCTTTTGAGCAGTTCATTGACTTGTTGCGGGTTGGCTTTGCCCTTGGAGGCTTTCATCGCCTGGCCAACAAAGAAGCCGAACATCTTGCCGCGCTTGGCTTCGTCAGCGGCGCGATATTGTTCGACCTGCTCGGCGTTCGCCGCGAGCATTTCATCGAGCACGGCGGAAATGGCGCCGCTGTCGGTGACTTGCTTGAGGCCGCGCTTCTCGATGATCTCATCGGCGCTGCCTTCACCGGCGGACATCGCTTCGAACACCGTCTTGGCGATTTTGCCGGAGATGGTGTTGTCCTTGATGCGCAGCAACATGCCGCCCAGTTGTTCGGCGCTCACCGGTGCTTCGTCGATTTCCAGGCCTTGCTTGTTCAACAGGCTGCCCAGCTCGACCATGACCCAGTTCGCCGCCAGTTTGGCGTCGCCGGCAATGCTCACGACCTTTTCGAAGTAGTTGGCTTGCTCGCGGCTGGACGCCAATACGCTGGCATCGTAGACCGACAGGCCGAACTGCTCCTGGAACCGTTCGCGTTTTTGCTGCGGCAACTCTGGCAGGGTGGCGCGGATATCGTTGAGGAACGAATCTTCCAGCACCACGGGCAGCAGGTCCGGATCGGGGAAGTAACGGTAGTCGTTGGCTTCCTCCTTGCTGCGCATGGCGCGGGTCTCGTCTTTGTTCGGGTCGTACAGGCGCGTTTGCTGGATCACCTTGCCGCCGTCTTCGATCAGTTCGATCTGGCGACGGACTTCGCTGTTGATCGCCTTCTCGATGAAACGGAACGAGTTGACGTTCTTGATCTCGCAGCGGGTGCCGTACTCGGCCTGGCCCTTGGGACGGATCGACACGTTGCAGTCGCAACGCAGCGAGCCTTCGGCCATGTTGCCGTCGCAGATGCCCAGGTAGCGGACCAGCGCGTGGATGGTCTTGACGTAGGCCACGGCTTCCTTGGCACTGCGCATGTCCGGCTCGGACACGATCTCCAGCAAGGGCGTACCGGCCCGGTTCAGGTCGATACCGGTGGCGCCGGGGAATTCTTCGTGCAGGCTCTTGCCGGCGTCTTCTTCAAGGTGCGCACGGGTTACACCGACGCGCTTGATGGTGCCGTCTTCCAGGGGAATGTCCAGGTGGCCCTTGCCGACGATCGGCAGTTCCATCTGGCTGATCTGGTAGCCCTTGGGCAGGTCCGGGTAGAAGTAGTTCTTGCGCGCGAACACGTTGTGCTGGCCGATTTCGGCGTCGATCGCCAGGCCGAACATCACCGCCATGCGCACCGCTTCCTGGTTCAGCACCGGCAGCACGCCGGGCATGCCCAGGTCGACCAGGCTGGCCTGGGTGTTGGGCTCGGAGCCGAACGTGGTGGCACTACCGGAGAAAATCTTCGATTGGGTGGCGAGCTGGGTATGAATCTCCAGCCCGATCACAACTTCCCATTGCATAGTGTTCTCCTCAGAAGCCGGTAGGGGTGCGGGTGTGCCAGTCGGTGTTCAACTGGTACTGGTGCGCCACATTGAGCAGGCGGCCTTCCTGGAAATACGGGGCGAGCAGTTGCACGCCAACCGGCAGGCCATCGACGAAACCGGCGGGCATGGACAATCCCGGCAAGCCCGCGAGGTTGGCGGTGATGGTGTAGAGGTCTTCCAGGTACTCGGCGATTGGGTCGCCGGTCTTGGCGCCGATCTTCCAGGCCGGGTTCGGCGTGGTTGGGCCGAGGATCACGTCGACTTCTTCGAAGGCAGCCATGAAGTCGTTCTTGATCAGGCGACGGATCTTCTGCGCCTTGAGGTAGTACGCGTCGTAATAGCCGGCTGACAGGGCATAGGCACCGACCATGATCCGGCGCTGTACTTCCGGGCCGAAGCCTTCGCCACGGGAGCGCTTGTACAGGTCGGTGAGGTCTTTCGGGTTTTCGCAGCGATAGCCGAAGCGCACGCCGTCGAACCGCGACAGGTTGGAGGAGGCTTCGGCCGGGGCGATCACGTAGTAGGCAGGGATCGCGTGCTGGTTGTTCGGCAGGCTGATTTCCTTGATCACCGCACCGAGCTTTTCAAGCTCCTTGATGCTGTTGTGCACCAACTCGGCGATCCGCGGGTCGAGGCCTGCGCTGAAGTATTCCTTGGGTACGCCGATGCGCAGGCCCTTGAGCGAAGTATTCAGGCTGGCGCTGTAGTCCGGCACCGGCTCATCGATGCTGGTGGAGTCCTGTTTATCGAAGCCGGCCATACCTTGTAACAATATTGCGCAGTCTTCAGCCGTGCGCGCCAGCGGGCCGCCCTGATCGAGGCTCGAGGCGTAGGCAATCATGCCCCAACGGGAAACGCGACCGTAGGTCGGCTTCAAACCGGTGAGGTTGGTGAACGCGGCTGGTTGGCGGATCGAGCCGCCGGTGTCGGTGGCCGTGGCGGCCGGCAGGAAGCGCGCGGCAACGGCAGCGGCCGAACCACCGGACGAACCGCCCGGTACGTGGTCCAGGTTCCACGGGTTTTTCACGGCGCCGTAGTAGCTCGACTCGTTGGCCGAACCCATGGCGAACTCGTCCATGTTGGTCTTGCCCAGGGTCACGGCCCCGGCGGCGGCCAGCTTGGAGACCACGGTGGCGTCGTAGGGCGCCTTGAAGTTGTCGAGCATCTTCGAGCCGCAGCTGGTGCGAATGCCCTGGGTGCAGAACAGGTCTTTGTGGGCGATCGGGGCGCCGAGCAGGGCGCTGTTCTCACCGTTGGCGCGACGTACGTCGGCGGCCTTGGCCTGGCTCAGGGCCAGCTCCGGGGTGAGGCTGATGAAGCTGTTGACCTTCGGGTCCAGCTCGGCGATACGCGCCAGCAGGGTCGTGGTCAGCTCTTCGGAAGAAAACGTTTTGTCGGCGAGACCGCGGGCGATCTCGGCCAGAGTCATGTGATGCATGAAAGGCTCTTTCCCTTTAGTCGATGACTTTCGGAACCAGGTACAGGCCGTTTTCGACCGCTGGCGCGATGGACTGGTAGGCCTCGCGGTGATTGCGCTCGGTCACGACGTCGGCGCGCAGGCGCTGACTGGCTTCCAGCGGGTGAGCCAGGGGCTCGATGCCGTCGGTGTCGACGGCCTGCATTTGGTCAACCAGCCCGAGAATGCTGTTCAGGGCTGCGGTGGTCTGTGGAAGATCGGCGTCATTGAGGCCAAGCGAGGCCAGATGCGCGATTTTTTCCACGTCGGAGCGTTCAAGCGCCATGGGATTCTCCAGTGGAAAACAGAACGGAGGGCGTCCGTGTGTTAGATTGTCGGAACACTACCGCATTTCTACGGTCATAAGGCCGCGATTGTGGGGGTTGGTGCACAGAAAGTCGGCCAATTTAGCACATTGGCGCCTTGCCCAAAATCCCTGTCGTTGTTAGAGTTTGCCGCACTTTTTTACCCACGCGTTGCCTAGGGTCCCTTTCCCATGTTCAAGAAACTGCGTGGCATGTTTTCCAGCGATCTTTCCATTGACCTGGGCACTGCCAACACCCTTATTTACGTGCGCGAGCGCGGTATCGTTCTGAATGAGCCATCGGTTGTGGCCATTCGGACCCATGGTAATCAGAAAAGTGTCGTTGCCGTTGGCACCGAGGCCAAGCGCATGCTCGGCCGTACACCAGGCAATATTGCTGCCATTCGTCCGATGAAAGACGGCGTGATCGCCGACTTCAGTGTCTGCGAGAAGATGCTGCAGTACTTCATCAACAAGGTTCACGAAAACAGTTTCCTGCAGCCCAGCCCTCGTGTGCTGATCTGCGTCCCGTGCAAATCCACCCAGGTGGAGCGTCGTGCCATCCGTGAATCGGCCCTTGGTGCCGGTGCCCGCGAAGTGTTCCTGATCGAAGAGCCGATGGCCGCCGCAATCGGCGCCGGCCTGCCGGTTGAAGAAGCCCGCGGCTCGATGGTGGTGGATATCGGTGGTGGTACCACCGAGATCGCCCTGATTTCCCTGAACGGTGTGGTGTATGCCGAGTCCGTGCGTGTGGGCGGCGACCGTTTCGACGAAGCGATCATCACTTATGTGCGTCGTAACTACGGCAGCCTGATCGGCGAATCCACCGCCGAGCGCATCAAGCAGGAAATCGGTACCGCTTACCCGGGTGGCGAAGTTCGCGAAGTCGATGTTCGCGGTCGCAACCTGGCCGAAGGTGTGCCGCGTGCCTTCACCCTGAACTCCAATGAAGTGCTGGAAGCTCTGCAAGAGTCCCTGGCCACCATCGTTCAGGCTGTGAAGAGCGCCCTGGAGCAATCGCCGCCGGAGCTGGCTTCCGATATCGCCGAGCGTGGCCTGGTGCTGACCGGTGGTGGCGCCTTGTTGCGCGACCTCGACAAGCTGCTGGCCCAGGAAACCGGCCTGCCGGTGATCGTCGCCGAAGACCCGCTGACCTGCGTGGCTCGTGGCGGTGGTCGTGCACTGGAAATGATGGATAAACACACCATGGACCTGCTCTCCAGCGAATAAGATCGCCTGGACGGTTCATGCTGGGTCGGCAGGCAGCACTTTGCAGTGCTGCCTGTTGGCGTTTATCTTCTTCAATCTGCATCCAGGCCGGTTTGATGCCGTATGAATAAAGAGAACATTTGCCTGGGAGGAGCGGCCTATTAAACCGCTCTTCGCCAAAGGCCCCTCACTGGGCGTGCGCTTGTTGGTGCTGACCGTGCTTTCGGTCGCGCTGATGGTGGTCGATGCCCGCTTTTCGCTGCTCAAGCCGGTGCGTAGCCAGATGTCGCTGGTATTGATGCAGACCTACTGGATCACCGACCTGCCGCAACGTCTCTACCAGGGCGTGGCCAGCCAATTCGGCAGCCGCACCGAACTGGTCGCCGAGAATGAAAAACTCAAGACCGAAAACCTGCTGTTGCAGGGCCGCATGCAAAAGCTCGCCGCCCTCACCGAGCAGAACGTTCGGCTGCGCGAATTGCTCAACTCCTCGGCATTGGTCAACGAAAAGGTCGAAGTGGCCGAGTTGATCGGCATGGACCCCAACCCCTTTACCCATCGCATCATCATCAACAAGGGTGAGCGCGACGGTGTGGTGCTCGGTCAGCCGGTGCTCGACGCCCGCGGCCTGATGGGCCAGGTGGTTGAATTGATGCCCTACACCTCGCGCGTCTTGCTGCTGACCGACACCACCCACAGCATTCCTGTGCAGGTCAATCGCAACGGCTTGCGTGCGATTGCCAGCGGTACCGGTAACCCGGAGCGCCTGGAGTTGCGGCACGTGGCCGACACCGCCGACATCAAGGAAGGCGACCTGCTGGTCAGCTCCGGCCTGGGTCAGCGTTTCCCGGCGGGCTACCCGGTGGCGACGGTCAAGGAGGTGATCCACGATTCCGGCCAGCCGTTTGCCATTGTGCGTGCCGTGCCGACGGCCGCACTGAACCGCAGCCGCTATCTGCTGCTGGTGTTCAGCGACAACCGCACGCCGGAAGAGCGCGCCAATGACGCCGCGCAGGCCCAGGAAGCCGAAGACAAACGGAACGGCACCGCGCCGGTAATTCCCGCCACCGTGCCGAAACCGGCTTTTGTTGGGCCACCAGCGCCTGCGGCCGCGCCGGCTGCACCGGCAACCGCAGCGCCTGTCGCCACCCCGGCCAAGCCGGCGGTACACAGCGCACGTCCGGCTAAACCGGCTGCCACCACCGCGCCTGCCGCGAGGCCCGCGGCGACCGCCCCGGCCACTGCGCGGCAGAGGGAGGAATAATGGCCAGTACTCATTCGCGCAATGGCTGGATTGTCTGGCTGACCTTTGCCATCGGCTTGCTGCTCAGCGTTTCGCCGTTGCCGCAATTCATGGAAATCCTGCGCCCGCTGTGGCTGGCGTTGCTGCTGGCGTTCTGGTCGTTGAACCTGCCGCACAAGGTGGGCATGGTCACGGCCATGTGCCTGGGCTTGGCCGAGGATGTGCTCTATGGCACTTTGCTAGGTCAGAACGCGCTGATCCTGACCCTGATCACCTTCCTGGTGCTGTCATTGCAGCAGCGTTTGCGCATGTTCCCGATGTGGCAGCAGTGCCTGGTGATCCTGGTGATCTTCGGCCTGGCGCAGTTGGTTCAGCTCTGGCTCAGCGCCTTGACCGGCAATCGCCAACCCACCCTGGCGCTGGTGCTGCCGGCGCTGGTCAGTGCCTTGCTGTGGCCCTGGATCAGTTTCGGCCTGCGTGGGTTACGTCGTCGCTATAAAATCAATTGATGGATTGCGAGGCTCTGCCTGGTCATCGAACCCTACAGGGAGAGTCTGCAATGAATGTGCTTTATCTGGCCTCGGGCTCACCGCGGCGACGCGAGTTGTTGACCCAGATCGGCGTGCCTTTCACCGTGGTCAGCGCCGCTATCGATGAAACTCCTCTTCCCAACGAAACCCCCGTCGCCTATGTCGAGCGCCTGGCTCGAAGCAAGGCTGCGGCGGGTTTGGCTGCGCTCGAAAAAACCGCTGGCGTCTGCGTATTGGGTGCCGATACCGCCGTTATCGTGGACGGCAAGATTCTCGGCAAACCAGTGGACCAGGCCGATGCCTTGGCCATGTTGATGGCCTTGGCGGGGCGCGAGCATGAAGTCTTCACGGCCATTGCCCTCACCGATGGCCAGCGCTGTGAATGCCGATATGTAAGCAGTCGTGTCGCTTTTCGCGAAATCTCTGTCGAGGAAGCTACGACTTACTGGCACAGTGGTGAACCCGTGGACAAGGCGGGCGGCTACGCTATTCAAGGGCTTGGCGCGGTGTTCGTGTCCGGACTCAACGGCAGCTATTCCGCCGTGGTTGGCCTGCCAGTCTGCGAAACCGCGCAACTGCTGGGCCAATTCGGCATACCCTGTTGGCAAAACCTTACCGTGCGCTGAACGCCTTTATTTTCGCGCCAAGCCCTAAGTGATCGGTCACTATTGTGAAAACGCCTGAACGAGACCCAGCCATGAGTGAAGAGATTCTGATCAATATCACGCCGATGGAATCGCGCGTGGCGGTGGTAGAGAACGGTGTTCTGCAAGAAGTGCACGTAGAGCGCACCCAGAAGCGCGGGATCGTCGGCAACATCTACAAAGGCAAGGTGGTGCGCGTATTGCCGGGTATGCAGGCGGCGTTCGTCGACATCGGCCTGGACCGCGCCGCGTTTATCCATGCTTCGGAAATTTCCCTGCGCGAAGGCCCAGCGGTGGAAAGCATCAGCGCGCTGGTGCATGAAGGGCAGAGCCTGGTGGTGCAGGTCACCAAGGACCCCATCGGATCCAAGGGCGCACGGCTGACCACCCAACTGTCGATTCCTTCGCGTTACCTGGTGTACATGCCGCGTACCGCCCATGTTGGTATTTCCCTCAAAATCGAGGACGAGGCCGAACGCGAGCGCCTGAAGAAAGTAGTCAGCGATTGTGTCGCCGCCGAGGGCATCAAGGAAGCCGGTGGTTTTATCCTGCGCACTGCCGCCGAGGGCGCGGGCGCCGATGAAATCCTCATGGATATCCGCTACCTGCGACGGCTATGGGACCAGATCGCGGCGCAGATCCAGACCATTGGCGCGCCAAGCGTGATCTATGAAGACCTGGGCTTGGCGCTGCGCACCTTGCGCGACCTGGTCAGCCCGAAAATCGAGAAAATTCGCATCGACTCGCGGGAGACCTTCCAGCGCACAACGCAATTTGTCGCCGAGCTGATGCCGGAAATTGCCGACCGCCTTGAGCACTATCCCGGCGAGCGCCCGATATTCGACCTGTATGGCGTCGAAGACGAAATCCAGAAAGCCCTGGAGCGCAAGGTCCCGCTCAAGTCCGGTGGCTACCTGGTGGTGGACCCGGCGGAAGCCATGACCACCATCGACGTCAACACGGGCGCGTTCGTGGGGCACCGCAACCTCGAAGAGACCATCTTCAAGACCAACCTCGAAGCCGCCACTGCGATAGCGCGCCAACTGCGCCTGCGCAACCTGGGCGGCATCATCATCATCGACTTCATCGACATGGAAGACGGCGAGCATCAACGCCAGGTGCTGCGCACCCTTGAAAAGCAGCTGGAGCGCGACCACGCCAAGACCAACATCATCGGCATCACCGAACTGGGCCTGGTGCAGATGACCCGCAAGCGCACCCGCGAAAGCCTTGAGCAAGTGCTGTGTGAGCCCTGCAGCAGTTGCCAGGGGCGCGGTAAATTGAAGACCCCGGAAACGGTTTGCTACGAGATTTTCCGCGAAATTCTACGAGAGGCACGCGCCTATCAGGCCGAAGGTTATAGAGTGCTGGCCAACCAAAAAGTGGTCGATCGCCTCCTCGATGAAGAGTCGGGTAACGTCGCTGAGCTGGAGGGGTTTATTGGTCGCACTATTCGTTTTCAGGTCGAAACTATGTATTCCCAGGAACAATACGACGTGGTGCTGCTCTGATCCCCATTCGTTTTTCCTTTACGAGAGCGACAGGCATTGACCTATCGTCCGACTACCGCTTTGAGGGTCGCCTGACATGGAGCGTCTGATACGCTTTTTTGCCGCTTTGACCCGTTGGGGGCTGGGCCTGTGTGCGTTGCTGCTGGTATTGGCGGCGGTGTACGTAAGCCTGGGGCGTGAATTGACCCCGCTGGTGGCCGAATACCGCGCTGAAGTCCAAGCCAAAGCCCAGGCCGCGGTGCAGATGCCCGTGCACATCGGTAGCCTCGAAGGCCGCTGGAGCGGCTTTGCGCCCATCTTGCTGGCCCATGACGTGATGGTGGGCGAGGGCAACAGCGCCTTGCGCCTGGATCAGGTCGAGGTGGTGCCCGACCTCTGGGCCAGCCTGATGGCACGCGAAGTGCGTATCGCCCATCTGCAGGTCAGCGGATTGCAGTTGAGCGTCAAGGAAGACAAGGACGGCCATTGGGAACTGCAGGGCTTGCCGGTGCAGGACGACCAGCCCCTGGATCCGCAACAATTGCTCACCCGCATGCAGATGGTCAAGCGCGTATCGGTACTCGACAGCCAGGTGACCCTGCAACCGTTCGACCGGGCGCCGGTGACCGTGACTTATGTCGGCCTGAGCCTGCACACCGGTATGAACCAGCAACGCCTGGACGCGCGCCTGACCTTGCCCGATGGTCAACCGCTCGCCTTGAGCCTGCGCAGCCGCATCCGCGCCAGCCAATGGAAAGACGCTGAGGTCGAGGCCTACCTGAGTCTTCCGCAAAGCGACTGGGCCAAGTGGATTCCGTCCACGTTGACCCAACAATGGAAGCTCACCCAGCTCAAGGCCGGCGGTGAGTTCTGGCTCAACTGGGCCAACGGCGCCGTGCAAAGCGCGGTGGTGCGCCTCAACTCGCCGCAGGTAAAAGGCAGCTACGCCGAACGCAAGCCGGTGCATATCGAAAACCTGGCCCTTACCGCTTATGTGCAACGCAGCGACAGCGGTCTTAAAGTGCTGCTTGATTCGCTGGCGATGAACATCGGGGAAACCCGCTGGGAATCGCGTCTGCAACTGCAGCAGAGCCTGGCGACCGATAAAGATCAGGAAGTGTGGAAGCTGCAGGCCGACCGGCTCGACCTGACGCCCATCACGCCTTTGCTCAATGCCCTGGCACCGTTGCCGGAAGGCTTCGCCAAGGCCGTCGAGCAGTTGAAAGCCACTGGCCGGTTGCGCAATGTGCTGGTCGACTTCCGCCCGCAGGACACCACCGATCAAAAAGTCAGTTTTGCCGCCAACCTTGAGCGCGTCGGTTTTGATGCGTACTTCGGCGCGCCGGCTGCGCGCAATGTGTCCGGCAGCATCAGTGGCGACCTGGGCCATGGCGAGTTGCGCATGGACAGCAAAGACTTTTCCCTGCACCTGTTCCCTATCTTCGCCAAGCCATGGCAGTACATCCAGGCTAATGCGCGCCTGACCTGGACGCTGGACAAGCAGGGCTTCACCCTGGTCGCGCCGTATATCAAGGTGCTGGGCGAGGAAGGCAACGTCGCGGCGGACTTCCTGATTCGCCTGCATTTCGACCATAGCCAGGAGGACTACATGGACCTGCGGGTCGGCATGGTCAATGGCGATGGTCGTTTTACCCCCAAGTACTTACCGGCGGTGTTGAGCCCGGCGCTGGATGAGTGGTTGCGCACGGCGATCCTCAAGGGCGCTGTAGATGAAGGTTTTTTCCAGTACCAGGGTTCCTTGAGCCACAACGCGCTGCCGGCCTCGCGCAATATCAGCCTGTTCTTCAAGGTGCATGATGCCGAGCTGGCGTTCCAGCCGGGTTGGCCCCATGTGAGCAAGGTCAACGGTGAGGTGTTCGTCGAGGAGAGCGGTGTGCGCATTCTGGCCAGCAAAGGCCAATTGCTCGATACCCAGGTCAAGGACGTCTACGTCAACATCCCCCACGCGCCAGCCGGCAAGGACAGCCACCTGTTGCTCACCGGCGGGTTTTCCGGTGGGTTGGGCGATGGTTTGAAAATCCTCCAGGAAGCGCCTATTGGCACCGCATCCACCTTCGCCGGCTGGAAGGGCGAGGGCGACCTGCAAGGTAGCCTGGACCTCGACGTGCCGCTGGCCAAGGGCACCGAGCCCAAGATTGTGGTCGACTTCAAGACCGACAAGGCGCGTCTGCAGCTGGCGGAGCCTACGCTGGACCTGACCCAGCTCAAGGGAGACTTCCGTTTCGACAGCGCCAAGGGCTTGAGCGGCCAGAACATATCGGCCCAGGCGTTCGACCGCCCGGTCAGCGCGCAGATTTTTGCCGAGGGCAAGCCGGGCGCCATCAACACCCGTGTGACCGCCAAGGGGCAAGTGACGGTCAAGCGGCTCACCGACTGGTTGAAAATCAGCCAGCCGCTGCCGGTGTCCGGCGATATCCCGTACCAGCTGCAAGTGATTCTGGACGGCGCGGACAGTCAGCTGATGGTCAACTCCAATCTCAAGGGCGTCGCGGTGGACCTGCCGGCGCCGTTTGGCATGCCGGCGAGCCAGGGCCGTGACAGCACATTCCGCATGACCTTGCAGGGCGCGGAGCGACGTTACTGGTTCGATTACGGCGAGCTGGCGAATTTCACGTTTGCGGCGCCGCCGGATAACTTCAATGAAGGGCGCGGCGAACTGTTCCTTGGTGATGGCGATGCGGTTTTACCCGGCGCGAAGGGCCTGCGCGTACGCGGGGTGCTCTCCGAGTTGGATATCGACCCCTGGAAAAAACTCGCGAATCGTTACGCGGGTAATGATCCGGGCGGTAGCGCCAAGCAACTGCTCAGCGGCGCCGATTTCAAGGTAGGCAAGCTGACCGGTTTTGGCACGCAGTTCGACCAGGTCAAACTGCAACTGGACCGCAAGCCCGTGGCCTGGGGGCTGCAGTTCGACAGCCAGCAAGCCAAGGGCACGGTGAATCTGCCGGACGCCAAGGGCGCGCCTATTGCCATCAACCTGCAGTACGTGAAGCTGCCTGCGGTCGATCCGACCGTACAGGCGGACGAGAACGCGCCGGACCCGCTGGCCGATATCGACCCCAAGGATATTCCAGCAATGGATATCGCCATCAATCAACTGTTCCAGGGCCCGGACCTGGTTGGCGCGTGGTCGCTGAAAATCCGGCCGACCGCCAAGGGCCTGGCCTTCAACAACCTGGACCTGGGCCTCAAAGGCATGCAGCTCAACGGTGCCGGTGGTTGGGAAGGCGCGCCGGGGGCCAGCAGCAGTTGGTACAAAGGGCGGTTGGACGGCAAGAACATTGCCGACGTGCTCAAGGGTTGGGGCTTTGCGCCCACAGTCACCAGCGAGGACTTCCATCTGGACGTGGATGGCCGTTGGCCGGGTTCGCCTGCCTGGGTCGGGCCCAAGCGGTTCTCCGGTAGCCTGGATGCAGCGTTCCGTAAAGGCCAGTTCGTGGAAGTGGAAGGCGGCGCCCAGGCATTGCGTGTGTTCGGCCTGCTTAACTTCAACTCCATCGGCCGCCGTTTGCGCCTGGACTTCTCCGACCTGCTCGGCAAGGGGCTGAGCTACGACCGGGTCAAGGGCTTGCTGGCGGCCAGCGATGGTGTGTTCGTGACCCGTGAACCCATCACCATGACCGGGCCGTCCACTAACCTTGAGCTGAACGGCACCCTGGACCTGGTGGCCGATCGCGTTGATGCCAAGTTGCTGGTGACGCTGCCGGTCACCAACAACCTGCCGATCGCGGCGCTGATTGTCGGCGCACCGGCCATTGGCGGCGCGTTGTTCCTGATCGATAAGTTGATCGGCGACCGGGTATCGCGCTTCGCCAGTGTGCAGTACACCGTGCAAGGCCCATGGAAGGACCCGAAAATCACCTTTGACAAGCCATTTGAAAAGCCAAACTGAGAGGCTGTGGAGTAGCATGACCGCATGCCCTTTACGGAGTGTCGGCCCATGTCCTTTGCGGTAATCCAAATGGTCAGCCAGAGTGACGTGCTGGCAAACCTGGCTCAGGCACGCTGCCTGCTGGAGCGAGCGGCGGCGGATGGCGCCAGGCTTGCGGTACTGCCGGAAAATTTCGCCGCCATGGGCCGCCGTGACATGGCCGACATCGGTCGCGCCGAGGCCTTGAGTGAAGGTCCGATCCTTCCATGGTTGAAACAGACCGCTCGCGACCTCACCTTATGGATAGTGGCCGGTACTGTGCCGTTGCCCCCCAGGGACCAACCGAACGCCAAACCCAACGCCTGTTCGCTGCTGATCGACGACCGCGGTGAAATCGCCGCTCGCTATGACAAGCTGCACTTGTTCGATGTGGATGTGGCGGATGCCCGGGGTCGTTATCGCGAATCCGACGACTATGCTTTCGGAAGCAACGTGGTGGTGGCAGATACGCCAGTGGGGCGCCTGGGGCTGACGGTGTGTTACGACCTGCGCTTTCCTGAGCTGTACAGTGAGTTGCGTGCGGCGGGGGCTGAGTTGATCAGCGCGCCCTCGGCGTTTACGGCGGTGACGGGTGCTGCGCATTGGGATGTGCTGATTCGTGCACGGGCCATCGAAACCCAGTGTTATCTGCTGGCGGCTGCCCAGGGCGGTGTGCATCCGGGGCCCAGGGAAACCCATGGGCATGCAGCGATTATCGACCCCTGGGGACGTGTGCTGGCCCAACAGGATCAAGGCGAAGCGGTGTTAATGGCCGAACGCGACAGCAATGAACAGGCGTCGATACGGGCGCGCATGCCGGTGGTCAATCACCGGCGCTTTTTCTCGCAGGGCGCACAGCGACCTGCTTCAGAACGACGAATTTAAGGCCAAACCTATGAGCGAGTTGTTGTCCTCAGTCAGTGAACACCTTCTGGCACCCGGTGGCGTGACCATCGAAAATCTGCAAACCGTGCTGGGCGACCTGGCCGGTCCAGGGATCGACGCGGCCGACCTGTACTTCCAGGGGCAAATATCCGAGTCCTGGGCGTTGGAAGATGGCATCGTCAAGGAAGGCAGTTTCAACCTTGACCAGGGCGTAGGCGTACGCGCGCAATCCGGGGAAAAGACCGGTTTTGCCTACAGCAACGCGATTACCCTGGAAGCCCTGGGGCTAGCCGCTCGCGCGGCGCGCTCGATTTCCCGCGCCGGTCAGAACGGCACGGTGCAGGCGTTCACCACCCAGGACGTGGCGCAGTTGTATGCGCCGGATAATCCATTGGAAGTGATCAGCCGCGCCGAAAAAGTCGAGCTGCTCAAGCGTGTTGACGCGGCTACCCGCGCTCTGGACCCGCGTATCCAGCAAGTCACCGTGAGCATGGCCGGTGTGTGGGAACGCATCCTCGTAGCCTCTACCGATGGCGGGCTGGCGGCAGATGTACGGCCACTGGTGCGTTTCAACGTCAGTGTGATCGTCGAGCAGAACGGTCGCCGCGAGCGCGGCGGCCATGGCGGCGGCGGGCGTACCGACTATCGTTATTTCCTCGCCGAAGACCGTGCCATGGGCTATGCGCGTGAAGCGCTGCGCCAGGCGCTGGTCAACCTGGAAGCGATTCCCGCGCCGGCCGGTACCTTACCGGTGGTGCTGGGCTCGGGTTGGTCCGGTGTGCTGCTGCACGAAGCCGTTGGTCACGGGCTGGAAGGCGACTTCAACCGCAAGGGCAGTTCCGCCTACAGTGGGCGCATGGGCGAGATGGTCGCGTCCAAGCTGTGCACTATTGTCGACGACGGCACCCTGGCCGGTCGCCGTGGTTCGTTGAGTGTGGACGATGAAGGTACGCCTACCGAGTGCACCACCCTGATCGAAAACGGCGTGCTCAAAGGTTATATGCAAGACAAACTCAACGCCCGCCTGATGGGCGTGGCGCGCACCGGTAACGGTCGTCGTGAGTCCTACGCGCACCTGCCTATGCCCCGTATGACCAACACCTACATGCTCGGTGGCCAAAGCGATCCGGCAGAAATCATTGCTTCGGTGAAGCGCGGCATCTACTGCGCCAACCTTGGCGGCGGGCAGGTGGATATCACCAGCGGCAAGTTCGTGTTCTCCACCAGCGAGGCGTACTTGATCGAAGACGGCAAGATTACCGCGCCGGTCAAGGGGGCGACGTTGATTGGCAATGGGCCGGAGGCCATGAGCAAGGTATCGATGGTCGGTAATGACCTGTCGCTGGACAGCGGCGTGGGTACGTGCGGGAAGGATGGACAGTCGGTACCGGTAGGCGTGGGCCAGCCGACGTTGAAGATCGATGCGATCACCGTGGGTGGCACGGGGTCGTAAGCCCGAGAGCTTCGGGTGGCGAAGGCCGCCACCCGGGGAAGAGGATCAGCGCAGGCCGCGTTGAGTCTCGTCCAGCTCACGGATGTATTTGAAGATTTTACGGCTGGTGGCCGGCGCCTTGTTATGCGCCAGTTCGTGTTGGGCCTGACGGATCAGGGAGCGCAATTGCTGGCGGTCCGCGTCCGGGTAGTCCAAGACGAATTTTTCCAGCACGGCGTCATCGCCCGAGATCAGGCGGTCACGCCAGCGCTCCAGGTTATGAAAGCGTTCGTTGTACTGGCGAGTGGAGGCATCGGTTTGATCGAGCAGGGCCAGAATGGCGTCGGTGTCCTGATCGCGCATCAGCTTGCCGATAAACATGATGTGCCGTTTGCGCGCGATATTCGCGGTGTGCTTGGGCGCATCGGCCAGAGCCCGGCGCATTTCGTCGGTCAGTGGCAGTTTGGCAATCAAGTCCTTTTTGAGCGTTGTAAGACGCTCGCCAAGGTCAACCAGAGCATGCAGCTCACGTTTGACCTGGGTTTTGCTTTTCTCCCCATCGAGGGAGTCGTCGTAAGAATCAACCATGGTGGCAGTCCGCAAAGAAACGCCGCCATGATAACCAGTCGGGGGCCGCTTGTCCGGCCCGGTCGCTCGATGGCCTTAACCGAGAGCAGAATTTGAGTGGAGAAAACCATGAGTGCAGCCCAAAGCGTCGGTCCGCAAGCGTTACCGGCACTGCAGGAACAAGTCGAGCAGATCCTTGCCGAGGCCAAGCGTCAGGGCGCCAGCGCCTGTGAAGTCGCGGTGTCGCTGGAGCAGGGGCTGTCGACTTCGGTGCGTCAGCGGGAAGTTGAGACCGTAGAATTCAATCGCGACCAGGGGTTTGGCATCACCTTGTATGTGGGCCAGCGCAAAGGTTCGGCCAGTACGTCGGCCAGTGGCCCGGAAGCGATTCGTGAAACCGTCGCCGCCGCGTTGGCAATCGCCAAGCACACCTCCGAAGATGAAAGCTCAGGCTTGGCCGACAAAGCATTGATGGCCAAGGATCTGCAGGATTTCGATTTGTTCCACGCCTGGGACATCACGCCTGAGCAAGCCATCGAGCAGGCGCTGACCTGCGAAGCAGCGGCGTTCGACGCCGATGCGCGGATCAAAAACGCCGACGGCACCACGCTGAGTACTCACCAGGGTTGCCGTGTCTACGGCAACAGCCATGGTTTTATCGGTGGCTACGCCTCCACACGCCATAGCCTCAGTTGCGTCATGATCGCCGAAGCCAACGGCCAGATGCAGCGCGACTACTGGTACGACGTGAACCGTCAAGGCGAGTTGCTGGCAGACCCGGCAAGCATTGGTCAACGTGCTGCGCAGCGTGCAGCCAGCCGTCTGGGTGCGCGCCCGGTGCCCACGTGCGAAGTGCCGGTGCTGTTTTCCGCCGAATTGGCCGGTGGCTTGTTCGGCAGTTTTCTCGGGGCGATTTCCGGTGGCAACCTTTACCGAAAATCGTCATTCCTGGAAGGTGCGATTGGCCAGAAGCTGTTTCCTGAGTGGCTGACCATCGATGAGCGTCCGCACCTTATGCGCGCCATGGGCAGCGCCTCGTTCGACGGCGATGGGCTGGCCACGTATGCCAAGCCGTTCGTCGAGAAGGGCGAGCTGGTGTCTTATGTGCTGGGCACCTACGCAGGCCGCAAGCTTGGCCTGCCCAGCACCGCCAACTCCGGCGGCGTGCATAACCTGTTCGTGACCCACGGCGATGAAGACCAGGCGGCGCTGTTGCGTCAGATGGGGCGCGGCTTGCTGGTGACCGAATTGATGGGCCATGGCCTGAACATGGTGACCGGTGACTATTCCCGCGGTGCGGCGGGGTTCTGGGTCGAAAACGGTGAGATTCAGTTCGCCGTCCAGGAAGTGACCATCGCCGGCAACATGCGCGATATGTTCAAGCAGATCGTCGCTGTGGGTAACGACCTGGAGCTGCGCAGCAATATCCGCACGGGCTCCGTGTTGATCGAGCGGATGACGGTCGCCGGCAGCTGACCCGCGACGCTTCACCGAAAAAGGCGCGCCATCTGGATGATGGCGCGCCTTTTTTTGTGGCTCCGATAGACAGGATTCATTCCGCCATCCTTGTTTTGATTCTTAATATCACTTAATAATGAATCTCATTACTGGATGAGTGTGGACCATGAGTTCTGTCTTGCATGAGGACCCGTACCTTGAGAGTTAGCGGTGGATGAGTCGCCAGATCCGCTGCGGGCTTGATCCCGATGAACCTCGCCTGATCGAACATTACCTCAGTGAGGGGCGATACCTGGCGTGTTGCACCGCGACCCACCCGTGGACCATCGCCGAAACGTCATTTCGCCTGCTCGTCGACACCGCCAACGACATCGCGCTGCCCTGGCATTGGCGCTCCCTGTGCCTGGACCAGGCCTGGCGCCCGCTGCGCGATCTGGAAAAACTCTCCCTCTGCGCCTGCCGCCTCAAGCGCTGGCAGAGCTTTGCCTGGCAACTGGCGACGTGCCAATTGCTGCCGTCTCTCTCTCACTCCGACTGGGTACAAGGATCTAACGATGAATAGCCGTATCGAACGCGACAGCATGGGCGAACTGCAAGTGCCCGCCGAGGCCTTATACGGTGCGCAGACCCAGCGTGCGGTCAATAACTTTCCTATCAGCCATCAGCGCATGCCGGCGCAGTTCATCCGCGCACTCATCCTGGCCAAGGCCGCTGCTGCCAGGGCCAACGTCGACCTCAAGCAGATCAGCGAAGGGCAGGGCAAGGCCATTGTCGATGCCGCCCAAGGCTTGCTGGAAGGCGATTATATGCAGCACTTCCCGGTGGATATCTTCCAGACCGGCTCCGGCACCAGCTCCAACATGAACGCCAACGAAGTGATCGCGACCCTGGCCAGCCGCTTGCTGGGTGAGGTGGTAAACCCCAACGACCACGTCAACTGTGGGCAAAGCAGCAACGACATCATCCCGACCACCATTCACGTCAGCGCCGCGCTGGTGCTGCACGAGCAAACACTGCCGGCCTTGCTGCACCTGGTGCAGGTGATCGAGCAAAAGGCCGAAGCGGTTCACCCGTTCATCAAGACCGGTCGTACCCACCTGATGGACGCCATGCCGGTGCGCATGAGCCAGGTGCTCAATGGCTGGGCGCAGCAGCTCAAGGCCAATATCGGCCACCTGCAAGACCTGTTGCCGGCGTTGCAGGCGCTGGCCCAGGGTGGCACGGCGGTAGGCACCGGCATCAACGCACACCCTGAATTTTCCGCACGCTTCAGCCAGCACCTGAGCCAGCTGACCCAGGTGAAGTTCACCCCGGGCAAGAACCTGTTTGCGTTGATGGGTTCCCAGGACACTGCCGTCGCCGTCTCCGGCCAGTTGAAAGCGACTGCTGTATCGCTGATGAAGATCGCCAACGACCTGCGCTGGATGAACTCCGGCCCGCTGGCCGGCCTCGGCGAAATAGAGCTGGAAGGCCTGCAACCGGGTTCATCGATCATGCCGGGCAAGGTCAACCCTGTGATTCCCGAAGCCACGGCCATGGTGGCCGCCCAGGTCATCGGTAACGACACGGTGATCACCGTCGCCGGTCAATCAGGCAACTTCGAACTGAACGTGATGCTGCCGATCATCGCCCAAAACCTGCTCAGTAGCCTGCAATTGCTGGCCAATGCCAGCCGTTTGCTGGCGGACAAGGCCATTGCCAGCTTCAAGGTCAACGAAGCGAAGCTAAAGGAAGCGCTGTCACGCAACCCGATTCTGGTCACTGCCCTCAATCCGATCATTGGTTACCAGAAGGCCGCCGAAATCGCCAAGCAGGCGTATCAGCAGGGTCGTCCGGTAATTGATGTCGCCCTCGAACACACCGACCTGCCTCGCAGCCAACTGGAAGTCCTGCTGGACCCGGAAAAGCTCACGGCTGGCGGCGTGTAATCACTGACCCTGCTTTGGAGGTTCACCATGGAGCACTGGAAACGCACAATCGAACGGGCCAATCGCTGCTTTATGGCGGGCGAGCTGGTAGACGCCCGCGAGGCCTACCTGCAAGCCCTGGCACTGGCCCAAGTGCTGTTCGAACGCTGGGCGGATGCCGACGAAGCAGTGGCGGCTTGCGTCATTTCTCATCACAACCTGGCAGACCTGCACTTGCGCCTCAACCAGCCTGAGGAAAGTGCGGAATATCTTTGCGCCATTCATCAGCGCCTGCTGCAGACCATGCAGGACCCCCGGCTCAGCGCGCAGTTGCGCGAGGCAGCGTTGCGCCAGAGCAGCAAAACCTACGTCGAGCTGTTGAACTTCATCAGCGATCACGGCGAATACCCACGCACCCATCGCTTGCTGGGCGCCGCCGCGAAGCAACCGACCCCCTCTCAATATGGAGCACATTGATATGACCTACACCCTGCCGGCTTTGCCTTATGCCTACGATGCGCTTGAACCCCATATCGATGCGCAGACCATGGAAATCCATTACACCAAGCACCATCAGACTTACATCAATAACCTTAATGCTGCAGTTGACGGCACTGAGTACGCAGGCTGGCCGGTGGAGAAGTTGGTTTCCAGCGTTGAAAAATTGCCGGAGCAATTACGCGCTGCTGTGGTCAACCAAGGAGGCGGTCATGCCAACCACTCGCTTTTTTGGGCGGTCATGTCGCCGGCAGGTGGCGGCAAGCCCGAGGGGGTGCTGGGCAAAGCTATCGACGAGCAATTGGGTGGCTTCGACCGTTTCAAGGAGGCCTTTACCAAGGCGGCGCTGACCCGTTTCGGTAGCGGTTGGGCCTGGCTGAGTGTCACCCCGCAGAAGACCTTGGTGGTGGAAAGCAGCGGCAACCAGGACAGCCCGCTGATGAACGGCAACACGCCGATCCTCGGTCTGGACGTCTGGGAGCACGCCTACTACCTGCTGTACCAAAACCGACGACCGGAGTACATCAATGCATTCTATAGCGTCATCAACTGGCCGGAGGTTGCCGCACGCTACCAGGCTGCCTTGGCCTGACATTCACTCTAAAACAAGATCTAAGGCCGACTATGGGTACTGAAACACTGGCGATTAGCAGCGTGCGATTATTTCGTTACGCGTTTGGCTCCCTGCTTCTCTTAGTCGGTACGGCATTGCTGGTGGCCAACGGGTTGGCCTGGCTCGACTTGGAACCACGCATCCTGCGTGCGCTGCAGGGCGGGTCGATTTGCGCACTCGGCACCGCGCTGGGCGCCGTGCCGGTGCTGGTGATTCGCCGGATGCCGGCGGCGCTGAGCGATACCTTGCTGGGTTTTGGCGCCGGGGTCATGCTGGCGGCGACCGCCTTTTCGCTGGTGGTGCCGGGTATTGCTGCCGCTGAAAGCCTGGGGCTCTCGCCCTGGGGCGCGGGCGGCTTGATCAGCTTCGGCATCATGCTGGGTGCCTTCGGGCTGTATCTGGTGGACCGAAAGGTCTCCGGCGCCAGCCCGGAAATGCTGGTAGGTACGCCGGATAAGCCAGTCATCCCGCCGCGCATCTGGCTCTTTGTGTTTGCCATCATTGCCCATAACATCCCCGAAGGCATGGCCGTGGGCGTCTCTGCTGGCGGCGGCATGGCAGATGCGGACAGCCTCGCCATGGGCATTGCCCTGCAGGACGTACCGGAAGGCTTGGTGATCGCGCTGGTATTGGCGGGGGCGGGGATGTCGCGGATCAAGGCGTTTCTGATCGGTGCTGCATCGGGTTTGGTGGAGCCCGTATTTGCCGTGCTCTGCGCGTGGCTGGTAAGCCTTGCCGAAGTGCTGTTGCCCTTGGGGCTGGCGCTGGCGGCGGGCGCAATGCTGTTGGTGGTGACCCATGAGGTCATTCCCGAGTCACGCCGAAATGGTCACGATAAGCTCGCCAGCCTGGGGCTGTGCATCGGGTTTTGCTTGATGATGGTGATGGATACGGCGTTGGGGTAGGGCTTACTCCTACAGAGCGAGCGAGTTATTCGCCTTCATCAAAGTAGTTATTGATCAGCGCGACCAATGCGTCCATCGCTTCCTGTTCTTGTTCGCCCTCGGTTTTGAGGTGGATCTTGGTGCCCTTGCCTGCGGCAAGCATCATCATTGCCATGATGCTTTTACCGTCGACCATCGATTCCGGACTGCGCCCGGCGCGTATCTGGCAGGGGAACTTACCGGCGACACCGACGAATTTGGCTGACGCCCGGGCATGCAAGCCCAGCTTGTTGATGATTTCAATTTCCAGAGCGGGCATCGCGGGGGTGTTCCTTTCAGCTAAGGTCGCGGTGGCGAACCTGGACGTTCTTGAGGGTTTGTTGCAACACTTGGCCGAGTCGTTCCGTCAGGTAGACAGAGCGGTGGTGACCACCGGTGCAGCCAATGGCAATGGTGACGTAGGCGCGATTGCTCGCGGCAAAGCGTGGCAACCACTTGAGCAGGTAAGTAGAGATATCCTGGAACATCTCTTCCACATCCGCTTGTGCGGCCAGGTAGTCGATCACCGGCTGATCGAGCCCTGACTGATCACGCAGCTCCGGTTTCCAGTAAGGGTTGGGCAGGCAGCGCACGTCAAATACCAGGTCGGCATCCACCGGCATGCCACGCTTGAAGCCAAACGATTCGACCAGGAACGCTGTGCCAGGCTCCGGCTGGTTGAGCAATCGCAGCTTGATCGCGTCGCGCAGCTGGTAGAGGTTCAGGTTGGTGGTGTTGATTTTCAGGTCGGCCAGATCAATGATCGGCCCCAGCAACTTGGTCTCGTCCTCGATGGCCTCCGCCAGGGAGCGGTTGGCGGTGCTGAGCGGGTGGCGTCGGCGGGTTTCGGAGAACCGCTTGAGCAGGGTTTCTTCGTCGGCATCCAAATACAACACGTCGCAATGAATATGCTTGGCGCGCACTTCCTCAAGCAGTTCGGGGAACCGCGAGAGGTGGCTGGGAAGGTTGCGAGCGTCTATCGACACGGCGACCAGCGGTTGTGCCAGTTCGGTGTGGATCAGGGCGCGTTCCGCCAATTCCGGCAGCAGTCCGGCGGGCAGGTTGTCGATGCAGTAGAAACCGCTGTCCTCGAGAACGTTGAGAGCAGTGCTTTTACCCGAGCCGGAGCGGCCGCTGACGATGATCAAACGCATGATTATTGCCCGCTTTGTTCATCCAGGACGACCTGATACAACGCCTCATTGCTGGTGGCACTGCGCAGTTTTTCGCGTACTTCTTTGCGATCGAGCATGCTGGCGATCTGCCGGAGCAGTTCCAGGTGCGCATCGGTAGCCGCTTGCGGGACCAGCAGAACGAACAGCAGGTCGACCGGGGCGCCGTCGATGGCGTCGAAATCAATGGGGTGATCCAGGTGCAGCAGGGCGCTGACCGGTGTTTCGCAGCCTTTGAGACGACAGTGGGGGATGGCGATGCCGTTGCCAAAACCGGTCGAGCCGAGTTTTTCACGGGCAATCAGGGCTTCGAAGACATCTTGCATCTCCAGTTCAGGCACTTGGCTACTGATCAGGTTGGCAATTTCTTCGAGGGCTTTTTTCTTGCTGCCGCCCGGCACGTTCACGAGGGAACGGCCGGGGGTCAGGATGGTTTCAAGTCGGATCATGGGGGGAGAGTTAACGACCTGTACCTTGCATCAGGTGCAGATTCTTTTCCTTATGCTTTATGAGTTGGCGGTCGAGCTTGTCGTAGAGCGAGTCGATCGCCGCGTACATGTCTTCATGTTCCGCATTGGCGACGAGCTTGGCATTCGGTACGTGCAGGGTGGCCTCGATTTTCTGCTTGAGCTTGTCGACCTCCATGATGACCTGCACGTTGGTGATCTTGTCAAAATGCCCCGCAAGCTTGTTCAGCTTGCTCTCGGTGTACTCACGCAGGGGTTTGGTGACTTCCAGCTGGTGTCCACTGATGTTGACTTGCATACAGCTTCTCCTTCGTTGCCAGTGCATAAAGCGGTGGGCAGAAATACCCACCACTGGAACGCTGTGGCCCGCCCGTCACATCAAACGCTTTCGCTCGCTGGAAGGCGCGATCCCAAGGGATTCGCGGTACTTGGCGACGGTTCGACGGGCGACCTGAATGCCTTGTGCCTCCAGTAAACCAGCGATCTTGCTGTCACTCAACGGCTTTTTCTGATTTTCCGCGGCAACCAGTTTTTTGATGATCGCGCGGATCGCCGTGGACGAGCATTCACCGCCTTCGGAGGTGCTTACGTGGCTGGAGAAAAAGTATTTCAGCTCATAAATACCCCGTGGGGTATGCATGAATTTTTGCGTGGTCACCCGTGAAATCGTCGATTCGTGCATACCCACCGCCTCAGCGATGTCATGCAGTACGAGGGGCTTCATCGCTTCGTCGCCGTATTCCAGGAAACCGCGCTGGTGCTCGACGATCTGGGTCGCCACTTTCATCAGGGTTTCGTTGCGGCTTTGCAGGCTCTTGATGAACCAGCGGGCTTCCTGCAACTGGTTGCGCATGAAGGTATTGTCAGCGCTGGTGTCGGCGCGGCGCACGAAGCCTGCGTATTGCGGGTTGACCCGCAGGCGCGGCACCGATTCCTGGTTCAGTTCCACCAGCCAGCGTTCGTTGTCCTTGCGCACGATCACGTCGGGCACCACGTATTCGGCTTCGCTGGACTCGATCTGCGAGCCCGGGCGAGGGTTGAGACTCTGAACCAGCTCGATGACTTGGCGCAGTTCATCTTCCTTGAGCTTCATGCGACGCATCAGTTGGCTATAGTCGCGGCTGCCCAACAGGTCGATGTAGTCGCTGACCAGGCGCTTGGCTTCAGCCAGCCAGGCGGTCTTGGCCGGCAGTTGGCGCAGTTGCAGCAGCAGGCACTCGCTGAGCGTGCGCGCGCCAATGCCAGCGGGCTCGAATTGCTGGATGCGGTGCAGGACGGCTTCGATCTCGTCCAGCTCGATATCCAGTTCCGGGTCGAAGGCTTCAAGAATTTCTTCGAGCGTTTCGTCCAGGTAGCCCTGATTATTGATGCAGTCGATCAGGGTGACGGCGATCAAGCGATCGGTGTCGGACATCGGCGCCAGGTTCAATTGCCACAACAAGTGGCTCTGCAGGCTCTCGCCGACAGACGTACGGGTGGTGAAATCCCATTCGTCATCATCGTTGCTGGGCAGGCTGCTGGCGCTCGTCTGGTAAACGTCTTCCCATGCCGTGTCCACGGGAAGCTCGTTGGGAATGCGTTCGTTCCATTCGCCATCCTCGAGGTTGTCCACCGTAGGGGCGGTTTCCTGATAGGACGGTTCCTGTACGTCGGGATTGGGCTTTTGCTCGATGTTGTCGGCCAAGGGGTCGGTATTGTCGAAGTCGTCGCCTTCTTCCTGGCGTTCGAGCATCGGATTGGACTCCAGGGCCTCCTGGATTTCCTGTTGCAGGTCCAGGGTCGACAATTGGAGCAGGCGGATGGCCTGTTGCAGCTGCGGTGTCATCGTCAGCTGCTGGCCCATTCTCAGGACTAGCGATGGTTTCATGGCAGGGGCTTAACACCTTATTCGCCGGCGCAATGCGCCATCCACGACAGGGCGCGTGAGCGCCAAACATAAGCAAATTATATGCCTGATATCGGGGCCTTTGCCTAGAGCACGGTAACAATAAAAAGGCTGAGGTTTTTATTGACTCGCTCGTGCTCTTGGGAATGGCCCGATATCACCGTGCTTACAGGCGGAACTCGTGACCCAGGTAAACTTCTTTAACCAGTTCGTTGGCCAGGATTGTCGCGGAATCACCTTCGGCAATCAGCTGCCCATCGTTGACGATGTAGGCGGTTTCGCAGATATCAAGCGTTTCACGGACGTTGTGGTCGGTAATCAGCACACCAATGCCCTTGGCCTTGAGGTGATGAATGATCTGCTTGATGTCGCCCACCGAAATCGGGTCAACACCCGCGAACGGTTCGTCCAGCAGGATGAACTTGGGTGCAGTTGCCAGGGCGCGGGCGATCTCCACACGGCGACGCTCGCCCCCGGACAAGCTCATGCCGAGGTTGTCGCGAATGTGGTTGATGTGGAATTCCTGCAGCAGGCTTTCCAGCTCCTTGCGACGGCCGTCGCGGTCGAGCTCCTTGCGGGTCTCGAGGATGGCCATGATGTTGTCGGCCACCGATAATTTGCGGAAGATCGACGCTTCTTGCGGAAGATAGCCGATACCGGCGCGTGCGCGACCGTGCATCGGCTGGTGGCTGACGTCCAGGTCGTCGATCAATACACGGCCCTGATCCGCCTGGACCAGCC
Organism: Pseudomonas sp. W4I3; assembly: GCF_030816195.1. Classification (GTDB taxonomy): domain Bacteria; phylum Pseudomonadota; class Gammaproteobacteria; order Pseudomonadales; family Pseudomonadaceae; genus Aquipseudomonas. The sequence continues at coordinate 1,640,464 of NZ_JAUSXS010000001.1, forward strand.
CGACGATCATGTAGAAACATGTGGTCTTGCCGGCGCCGTTGGGGCCGAGCAGGCCGACGATCTGGCCGCTGTCGATCGACAGGCTGACATCGCGTACCACCTGGCGGCTTTTATAGGCCTTGGCCAGATGCTGGGCTTTCAGGGTTGCCATTACTCGGCCTTCTTCTTCGGCTGGATGACCATGTCGATACGTGGGCGAGGCGCGGTGACCTTGTTGCCATTGGCGCGACCCGCCTGGGCGACCTGGGTCTGGGTGTTGTAGACGATTTTCTCGCCTTCGGTAGAGTTACCGTCGGCACTGAGCACCTTGGCCTGGTCAATCAATACGATGCGATTTTGCTGGGCATGGTACTGAATGGTCTTGCCGTAGCCTTTCATCGGGCCCGGGTCTTCAGCCTTCTGCTTCTGCTCGAAGTAAGCCAGGTTGCCCACGGAGGTCACCACATCGATATCGCCAGCCGCGGTGCGAGTCAGGGTCACGGTATTGCCAGTGATCTTCATCGAGCCTTGGGTGATGATCACGCCACCGGTGTAGGTCGCGACGCCTTGCTTGTCGTCGAGCTGCGCATCGTCAGCCGAGATGTGGATCGGTTGCTGGCTATCGTTCGGCAGAGCCCAGGCGCTCACGCTTCCCAGTGCTGCGCCCAGACCGAGCAAAATAGGGAGGGTTTTAACGAGCCTCATACTGTCCTCTTACGTTCGATAGCAGGTGTATCCTGCTTTCTTTCAAATACGCTTTCATTCCCTTGCCAGTCGATACACCGCCAGCGCCGTCGATTCTAACGTCTTGCTCGGTCTGCGCATATTCCTTCTGTGGGAATACCGTCATGCGACTGCTGGTAATGATGGTGTCACGGTTCTGGGCGTCTGTACGTGCGACGCGTACCGAGTCGATCAGTTCGATTTCAGTGCCGTCCGGATTGACCTCGCCACGCAGGCTGGTGACATGCCAGGGCTGTTCGGTGCCACGGTAGAGGTTCAGGTCCGGGTTGGTCAGCAGGCTGACTTCCGAAGCTTTCAGGCGCTCGACTTTATCGGAGACCAGCACGTACTGCACCTTGCCATCGGGCAGGAACTGCACGGTGTGGGTGTTGGTGGCAAAGTTGTCGATGATGCTTTCATCCACCTGCACGACAGGTTTGTCGAGAAAGCGCTCCGGGCTGATATTCCAGTAGCCCACCGCGAGGAGCAGCGCGGCGATGACCCCGAATAGCAGGAAATTGCGAATCTTTTTGCTCAGCATATAACGCTCTATAAGTAGGCGGCGTGGGCCGCTTCAAGGCTGCCTTGGGCGCGCAGGATCAATTCGCAGAACTCGCGCGCGGCACCTTCGCCGCCGCGGGCGGTGGTAATGCCATGGGCATGTTCTCGCACAAACGCTGCGGCATTGGCTACGGCCATGCCCAGGCCGACCCGGCGGATTACCGGCAGGTCAGGCAGATCGTCACCCAGATAGGCAACCTGTTCATAGCTTAGGTTGAGTTGGCCAAGAAGCTCGTCCAATACCACCAGTTTATCCTCGCGCCCCTGATACAGGTGAGGAATCCCCAGGTTTTGTGCGCGGCGTTCCACAACCGGTGTCTTTCGACCGCTGATAATCGCGGTTTGCACGCCTGCTGCCATCAACATCTTGATGCCCTGGCCGTCGAGCGTGTTGAAAGTCTTGAACTCGCTGCCGTCTTCGAGGAAGTACAGGCGGCCATCGGTCAGCACGCCATCGACGTCGAATATCGCCAGCTTGATGTTTTTACCGCGTTGCAACAGGTCGCTGTTCATTACATCACTCCCGCACGCAACAAGTCGTGCATGTTCAGGGCGCCAATCGGGCGGTCATCCTCATCGATTACCACCAGCGCGCCGATCTTGTGGTCTTCCATGATCTTCAGGGCTTCGGCGGCAAGCATCTCGGGGCGGGCGGTCTTGCCGTGGGGCGTCATTACCGCATCGATGGTTGCGGTATGGATGTCGATGGTGCGGTCCAGGGTGCGACGCAAATCACCGTCTGTGAACACGCCGGCCAGTCGCCCGTCGGTTTCCAGGATCACGGTCATGCCCAAGCCTTTGCGGGTCATCTCCATCAACGCGTCCTTGAGCAAGGTGCCGCGCGGCACGTGAGGCAGTTCATCGCCGGCATGCATGACGTTTTCCACTTTAAGCAGCAAACGACGGCCCAAGGCACCGCCCGGGTGGGAAAACGCGAAATCTTCAGCCGTGAACCCGCGTGCCTCCAGCAGCGCGACGGCCAGGGCGTCGCCCATGACCAGTGCAGCGGTAGTGGAGGAGGTAGGTGCCAGGTTCAGCGGGCAGGCTTCATGGGCGACATGCACGTTCAAGTTCACTTCGGCGGCCTTGGCCAGGGTCGACTCAGGGTTGCCGGTGACGCTGATCATCTTGATGCCCAGGCGCTTGATCAGCGGCAGCAGGGTCACGATCTCGTTGGTGGTGCCGGAGTTGGACAGAGCCAGGATCACGTCATCCTTGGTGATCATGCCCATATCACCATGGCTGGCTTCGGCCGGGTGCACGAAGAATGCCGTGGTTCCGGTGCTCGCCAGCGTCGCGGCGATCTTGTTGCCGACGTGGCCGGACTTGCCCATGCCAACCACGACTACGCGGCCCTTGCTGGCCAGAATCATCTCGCAGGCGCGTACGAAATCCGCGTCGATATGGGCCAGCAAACCTTCTACGGCTTCCAGCTCGAGGCGGATGGTGCGTTGTGCGGATTGAATAAGGTCGCTGGATTGGCTCATGTCTGAAATCGTATAGCCTGACGAAAAGTCGGCGATTATAGCGGTAATGATCAATTCCCTCACGCAAGTTCGTCAGGCTTTATTCAGCAGGGGCACGCAATCGTCTGGATAACATGGCCGGCAACGGTTTTTCGCTGTCCTGAATCTGAACAAGCGCTGTTCCGGCCTTGGGGGCTCTGTACCAGCAGTGATATAGTTCGCGGCCAGTTCGGTCCGGCCCACCCATGGTGCCAACTATTGCGCATCCCTGTGCAAACGAAAGTCGCATGCATGGTGTCTGAGTGAAAGGCTGCATCCCAAGGAGATTAGATGAGTGCCGATAACGCCTACGCGGTCGAGCTGAAGGGCCTTTCCTTCAAGCGCGGTGCGCGCAGCATCTTCAATAACGTCGATATTCGCATTCCTCGCGGAAAAGTCACGGGCATCATGGGGCCTTCCGGTTGCGGCAAGACCACCCTGTTGCGCCTGATGGGCATGCAATTGCGCCCCAGTGCCGGTGAAGTGTGGGTCAACGGCCAGAACTTGCCGACGCTGTCGCGCAGCGACCTGTTCGATGCGCGCAAGCACATGGGCGTGCTGTTCCAGAGCGGCGCGCTGTTTACCGACCTCGATGTGTTCGAAAACGTAGCGTTCCCGCTGCGGGTGCATACTCAGCTGTCCGATGAGATGATTCGCGACATCGTGTTGCTGAAGCTCCAGGCCGTAGGGCTTCGCGGGGCCATCGACCTGATGCCTGACGAATTGTCCGGCGGCATGAAGCGCCGTGTCGCCCTGGCGCGAGCCATCGCCCTCGACCCGCAGATCCTCATGTACGACGAGCCTTTCGTGGGCCAGGACCCAATCGCCATGGGCGTATTGGTGCGCCTGATCCGTCTGCTCAACGACGCACTGGGAATTACCAGCATCGTGGTGTCTCACGACCTGGCCGAAACCGCGAGCATCGCTGACTACCTTTATGTAGTGGGTGATGGTCAGGTGCTGGGCCAGGGCACGCCGGAAGAACTGATGAACGCCGATAACCCGCGCATTCGCCAGTTCATGACCGGCGATCCTGATGGCCCGGTGCCTTTTCACTTTCCGGCAGCGGATTACCGCTCAGATCTCCTGGGGAAGCGCTGATGCGCAAAACATCTCTTGTCGAAAAGGTTCGCCTTTTCGGTCGCTCGGGCATCGACATCGTCGAAGTCCTGGGGCGTTCGACCATCTTCCTGTTTCACGCCTTGCTCGGCCGCGGCGGCATCGGCGGCGGCTTTGGCCTGCTGCTCAAGCAGCTGCATGCGGTCGGCGTGATGTCCCTGGTGATCATCGTGGTCTCCGGGGTGTTCATCGGCATGGTGCTGGCGCTGCAAGGCTTCAATATCCTGTCCAGCTACGGTTCCGAGCAGGCGGTAGGGCAGATGGTGGCCCTGACGCTGTTGCGGGAACTGGGGCCGGTGGTCACCGCCTTGTTGTTTGCCGGGCGTGCCGGTTCTGCGCTGACGGCTGAAATCGGTAACATGAAGTCCACCGAACAGCTGTCCAGCCTGGAAATGATCGGCGTGGACCCGCTCAAGTACATTGTTGCCCCGCGCCTGTGGGCCGGCTTCATTTCCCTGCCGCTGCTGGCGATGATCTTCAGCGTGGTCGGGATCTGGGGCGGTTCGTGGGTGGCGGTGGACTGGCTGGGGGTCTATGACGGCTCCTACTGGGCCAACATGCAAAACAGCGTGACCTTCACGGGCGACGTGCTCAACGGCATCATTAAGAGCATCGTCTTCGCCTTTGTAGTGACCTGGATCGCCGTATTCCAAGGCTATGACTGTGAACCCACCTCAGAAGGGATCAGTCGCGCCACCACCAAGACCGTTGTGTACGCCTCGCTGGCGGTACTGGGCCTTGACTTCATTTTGACCGCCTTGATGTTTGGAGATTTCTGATGCAAAACCGCACTGTGGAAATCGGTGTCGGCCTTTTCTTGCTGGCTGGCATCTTGGCTTTACTGTTGCTGGCCCTGCGGGTCAGTGGCCTGTCGGCCAGCCCCACCGCCGACACTTATAAACTTTATGCGTACTTCGACAATATCGCCGGTTTGACGGTCAGAGCTAAAGTGACCATGGCCGGTGTGACCATCGGCAAGGTCACGGCAATCGATCTGGATCGCGACAGCTTCACCGGTCGGGTGACGATGCAACTGGACAAGAAGGTGGATAATCTGCCGACCGACTCCACGGCGTCTATCCTCACCGCGGGCCTGCTGGGCGAGAAGTACATCGGTGTCAGCGTGGGCGGGGAAACAGCCCTGCTCAAGGATGGCTCGACCATCCACGACACACAGTCGTCGTTGGTACTTGAAGACCTGATCGGTAAATTCCTGCTCAATACGGTCAATAAAGACGCCAAATGAGGAATCTGTTCATGATCTCTACCTTGCGACGTGGCCTTCTGGTCCTGCTTGCAGCGCTGCCGTTGATGGCCAACGCAGCCGGTTCTGCCCACGAACTGGTGCAGGACACGACCAACAAAATGTTGGCTGACCTGTCGGCCAACAAGGAAAAGTACAAACAAGACCCAAGCCAGTTCTACGACGCGCTCAATACCATCGTCGGTCCAGTGGTCGATGCCGAAGGCATCTCCCGCAGCATCATGACCGTCAAGTATTCGCGCAAGGCGACGCCTGCGCAGATGCAGCGTTTCCAGGAAAACTTCAAGCGTGGCCTGTTCCAGTTCTACGGCAACGCCTTGCTCGAGTACAACAACCAGGGCATCACCGTCGCTCCGGCCGGTGACGAGTCGGGTGATCGCACCAGCGTGAACATGACCGTCAAGGGCAACAATGGCGCCGTGTACCCTGTGCAGTACACGCTGGAGAAGGTCAACGGCGAGTGGAAACTGCGCAATGTGATCATTAACGGCATCAATATCGGCAAGCTGTTCCGTGATCAGTTCGCCGACGCCATGCAGCGCAACGGCAACGACCTGGACAAGACCATCAATGGTTGGGCCGGCGAAGTGGCCAAAGCCAAGGAAACTTCCGATAAGGAAGCCGGGAAGTCCGCACAATGACCGAGTCGGCTGTTCGTATCGGCGAAGCCGGCGAGCTGTTCTTAAGCGGCGTGCTGGATTACCGCACCGGGCCTGACCTGCGCAAGCAGGGCCAGGCGCTGATCAAGGCCAGCGCCGCGCCGGCGCTGGTGCTCGATTGTTCAGCGGTGACCAAGTCCAGCAGCGTCGGCTTGTCGTTGCTGCTGTGCTTTATGCGCGATGCCCAAGCGGCAAAAAAACCGTTCAGTATCCGTGCCTTGCCTGAAGACATGCGCGAGATCGCCGAGGTTTCCGGCTTGACCGAGCTGTTGGCACACCCTTAATACACATTTATCAGAGAGGCCCCCCGTCAGAGTCCTGCTATGCGGGGTTCGCAGGCGCGGGGCTTTTTTGTATGATGTGCGACCCGTGCGCACTGGGCGCCGATAGAGGTTGAGCATGCAGGCCCTAGAAGTTAAGAGCTTCCTTGAAGGAAAGCTGCCGGAAACGACTGTTGAAGTTGAAGGCGAAGGCTGCAATTTCCAGCTGAACGTGATTAGCGATGAACTGGCGGCATTGAGCCCGGTCAAGCGTCAGCAGCAGATCTATGCCCATTTGAACCCGTGGATCACCGATGGCAGCATCCATGCGGTCACTATGAAATTTTTCAGCCGCGCGGCCTGGGCCGAGCGCACCTGAGCCCCCAAGGCGTCGAGATTCTTATGGATAAATTGATTATTACCGGCGGTGCCCGCCTCGATGGCGAGATCCGCATCTCCGGTGCGAAAAACTCCGCCTTGCCGATCCTGGCAGCGACCCTGCTGTGCGATGGCCCGGTTACCGTGGCCAACCTGCCGCACCTGCACGACATCACCACCATGATCGAGCTGTTCGGTCGCATGGGCATTGAGCCTGTGATCGACGAGAAATTGTCCGTCGAAATCGACCCACGCACCATCAAGACCCTGATCGCCCCGTACGAACTGGTGAAAACCATGCGTGCGTCGATCCTGGTGCTCGGCCCGATGGTCGCGCGTTTCGGCGAAGCCGAAGTCGCTCTGCCTGGCGGTTGCGCCATTGGTTCGCGTCCGGTCGACCTGCACATCCGTGGCCTCGAAGCCATGGGCGCTGTGATCGACGTCGAAGGCGGCTACATCAAGGCCAAGGCGCCGGAAGGCGGTTTGCGTGGTGCGAACTTCTTCTTTGATACCGTCAGCGTGACCGGTACCGAGAACATCATGATGGCCGCTGCCCTGGCCAACGGCCGCAGCGTGCTGCAAAACGCAGCGCGCGAGCCTGAAGTGGTCGACCTGGCCAACTTCCTGATCGCCATGGGCGCCAACATCAGCGGTGCGGGCACCGACACCATCACCATCGACGGTGTGAAGCGTCTGCACTCGGCCACTTATAAAGTGATGCCGGACCGTATCGAGACCGGCACCTACCTCGTCGCCGCGGCCGTTACCGGTGGTCGCGTGAAGGTCAAGGACACCGATCCGACCATCCTCGAAGCCGTCCTCGAAAAACTCAAGGAAGCCGGCGCCGAAATCACCACCGGTGAAGACTGGATCGAGCTGAACATGCACGGCAAGCGGCCAAAAGCCGTCAATGTGCGTACCGCTCCGTACCCGGCATTCCCGACCGACATGCAGGCGCAGTTCATTTCCCTGAACGCGATTGCTGAAGGCACCGGTGCCGTGATCGAGACCATCTTCGAAAACCGCTTCATGCATGTGTACGAGTTGCACCGCATGGGCGCCAAGATCCAGGTCGAGGGCAACACCGCCATCGTGACCGGCATCGACAAGCTCAAGGGCGCGCCAGTGATGGCGACCGACCTGCGTGCTTCGGCCAGCCTGGTGATTTCGGCACTCTGCGCCGAAGGCGATACCCTGATCGACCGCATCTACCACATAGACCGTGGCTACGAGTGCATCGAAGAAAAGCTGCAGATGCTCGGCGCTAAAATCCGCCGCGTTCCGGGCTAACCCCCACTGCATTGTAGGAGCGAGCTTGCTCGCGAAGAACTCATGAGCCCCGCGTTGTGTCTGAATAAACGCGTTATCGTTGACGCTCTTCGCGAGCAAGCTCGCTCCTACACACACCGGTTTGTTTCAAATCGAGGCTGTAAAGGCCTCGATCTGTGTCTGGCGCCGTTTGCGACCGGACAGCAATAGCCTGATGAAGGACTGACATTTCCCATGTTGACCATCGCACTGTCCAAGGGCCGCATCCTTGACGACACGTTGCCGCTTCTGGCTGAAGCGGGCATCGTGCCGACCGAGAATCCGGACAAGAGCCGCAAGCTGATCATCCCCACGACCCAGGACGACGTTCGCCTGTTGATCGTGCGGGCTACCGACGTGCCGACCTACGTTGAACATGGCGCTGCCGACCTGGGTGTCGCCGGCAAGGACGTGCTGATGGAATACGGTGGCCAGGGTCTCTACGAGCCACTGGACCTGCGTATCGCCCTGTGCAAGTTGATGACCGCTGGCCGTGTTGGCGATGTCGAGCCCAAGGGCCGCCTGCGGGTGGCGACCAAGTTCGTCAACGTCGCCAAGCGCTACTACGCCGAACAAGGCCGTCAGGTCGATATCATCAAGCTCTATGGCTCGATGGAGCTGGCGCCGCTGATCGGCCTGGCTGACAAGATCATCGACGTGGTCGACACCGGCAACACCCTGCGCGCCAACGGGTTGGAGCCGCAGGATTTCATTGCTGACATCAGCTCGCGCCTGGTCGTCAACAAAGCGTCGATGAAAATGCAGCACGCCCGTATCCAGGCGTTGATCGACACCCTGCGCAAGGCAGTGGAGTCGCGACACCGCGGTTGACTCACCCGCGTAGCTGAAACGCTGCGCTCGTCTATCCGCCTCATAGCCAGAATTCTCAGGTGCCCAAGCGGAAACGACTGCTAGTTTAGGGCGCCTGAGTTTTTGCCAATTCTATTGAGGCCCTCGCTATGACTACGTCCACTGCAATTGCCCGACTCAACGCTGCCGACCCGGATTTCGCCCATCATCTGGATCATCTGCTGAGCTGGGAAAGCGTGTCCGACGACTCGGTCAACCAGCGGGTGCTCGGCATCATCAAAGCCGTGCGCGAGCGCGGTGACGCGGCACTGGTGGATTTCACCCGCCAGTTCGACGGCCTGGACGTGCAGTCCATGGCGGACTTGATTCTGCCCCGCGAACGTCTGGAGCTGGCCCTGACGCGCATCACCGCGCCCCAGCGTGAAGCCCTGGAAGTGGCGGCGGCGCGGGTGCGCAGCTATCACGAAAAACAGAAGCAGGATTCCTGGAGCTACACCGAGGCCGACGGCACCGTGCTGGGCCAGAAGGTCACGCCGCTGGACCGCGCCGGCCTGTATGTTCCCGGCGGCAAAGCCTCGTACCCGTCGTCGGTATTGATGAACGCGATTCCAGCCAAAGTGGCAGGCGTGATTGAAGTGGTCATGGTGGTGCCGACCCCTCGTGGCGAAATCAACGAGCTGGTACTGGCTGCGGCCTGCATCGCCGGGGTCGACCGGGTGTTCACCATCGGTGGCGCGCAAGCGGTTGCCGCGCTGGCCTATGGCACCGAAAGCGTGCCGAAGGTCGACAAAGTGGTGGGGCCGGGCAATATCTACGTGGCCACCGCCAAGCGTCACGTGTTTGGCCAGGTCGGCATCGACATGATCGCCGGCCCCTCGGAAATTCTCGTGGTGTGTGACGGTCAGACCGATCCGGACTGGATCGCCATGGACCTGTTTTCCCAGGCCGAGCACGACGAAGACGCCCAGGCGATCCTGGTCAGCCCCGATGCTGCGTTCCTCGATCAGGTCGCCGCCAGCATCGATAAGCTGTTGCCGACCATGGAGCGCGCCGAGATCATCGAGAAGTCGATCAATGGCCGTGGCGCACTGATTCTGGTCAGCGACATGGAGCAAGCCATCGAAGTGGCCAACCGTATCGCGCCGGAGCACCTGGAGTTGTCTGTTGCCGACCCACAAGCCTGGCTGCCGTCGATCCGTCATGCCGGTGCGATCTTCATGGGCCGTCACACCAGTGAAGCCCTGGGCGACTACTGCGCCGGCCCCAATCACGTGCTGCCGACCTCCGGCACCGCGCGTTTTTCATCGCCGCTGGGGGTGTATGACTTCCAGAAGCGTTCGTCGATCATCTTCTGTTCGCCCCAGGGCGCGTCCGAATTGGGCAAGACCGCCTCGGTGCTGGCCCGCGGCGAGTCGCTGAGCGCCCACGCGCGCAGCGCTGAATACCGCATTCTTGAAGAGGGGAAATGAGGCATGAGCAAATTCTGGAGCCCTTTCGTCAAGGACCTCGTGCCTTACGTACCCGGTGAACAGCCGAAGCTGACCAAACTGGTCAAGCTCAACACCAACGAAAACCCCTACGGCCCATCGCCCAAGGCGCTGGCGGCAATGCAGGCCGAATTGAACGACAACCTGCGTTTGTACCCGGACCCGAACAGCGACCTGCTCAAGCAGGCCGTGGCCAGCTATTACGGGATCGATGCGGGCAAGGTATTCCTCGGCAACGGTTCCGACGAAGTCCTGGCGCACATTTTTTACGGCTTGTTCCAGCATGACCTGCCGCTGCTGTTTCCGGACATCAGCTACAGCTTCTATCCGGTGTACTGCGGCCTCTACGGCATCACCTTCGACGCCGTGCCGTTGGACGAGCGCTTCCAGATTCGCGTAGCTGACTATGCGCGGCCCAATGGCGGGATCATCTTCCCCAACCCGAACGCGCCGACTGGCTGCGTGCTGGCGCTGGACGCGGTGGAGCAGATCCTCAAGGCCAGCCCGGACTCGGTGGTGGTGGTCGATGAAGCCTATATCGACTTCGGTGGCGAAACCGCCATCAGCCTGGTGGATCGTTATCCGAACCTGCTGGTGACGCAGACCCTGTCCAAGTCGCGCTCACTGGCCGGGCTGCGCGTGGGGTTGGCGGTAGGTCACCCGGACCTGATCGAGGCGTTGGAGCGGGTCAAGAACAGCTTCAACTCCTATCCGCTGGATCGGCTGGCAATTGTCGGTGCGGCGGCGGCGTTTGAGGACCGTGAGTATTTCGAGAAAACCTGCCAACGGGTGATCGACAGCCGCGACAAGCTCGTCGCGCAACTGGAAGGCAAAGGGTTTGAGGTGTTGCCGTCAGCGGCCAACTTCATCTTCGCGCGCCATCCACGGCACGACGCTGCTGGCCTGGCGGCCAAACTGCGTGAGCAAGGCGTGATCGTGCGGCACTTCAAGCAGGAGCGGATTGCCCAGTTCCTGCGGATCAGCATCGGTACGCCGGAGCAGAACCAGGCGCTGATCGAGGGGCTTGGTGAGCTTTAAGCCACACTGAAGATCAAAAAAATGTGGGAGGGGGCCTGCCAGTCAGTTAAGGCTTTTTGTAGGAGCGAGGCGGGCGGCTAGCCCTTGCTCGCGAAGAACTCAGGGCCATCGCGTTCAACCAGAATGAACGCGTTGCCTGGACGTTTTTCGCGAGCAAGCTCGCTCCTACAGTGGGCCCCGCCCCCTCCCACATTGGGTTTTGCGGTGTTGGTTAGATCAGCGGTTCATCCGGCTTCTTGTTCTTCCAGCCATCGTTGCCCGGCAGCAGCAGGTTCAAACCAATCGCTACTACCGCACACAGGGCGATGCCCTTGAGGCCGAAATCATCCGGGCCGGTGCCGGTACCCACCAGCACGCCACCAATCCCGAATACCAGGGTCACCGACACAATCACCAGATTGCGCGCTTCACCCAGGTCGATCCTGTGGCGAATCAGCGTGTTCATCCCCACCGCCGCAATCGAGCCGAACAGCAGGCACAGGATCCCGCCCATCACCGGCACCGGGATGCTCTGCAGCAGTGCGCCGAACTTGCCGATAAACGCCAGGCTGATGGCAAACACCGCAGCCCACGTCATGATTTTCGGGTTGTAGTTCTTGGTCAGCATCACCGCGCCCGTCACTTCGGCGTAGGTGGTGTTCGGCGGGCCGCCGAACAGGCCTGCGGCCGTGGTGGCAATCCCGTCACCCAGCAGCGTGCGGTGCAGGCCGGGTTTCTTCAGGTAGTCGCGACCGGTCACGCTGCCGACCGCAATCACGCCGCCAATGTGTTCGATCGCAGGGGCCAGGGCCACCGGTACGATAAACAGGATCGCCTGCCAGTTGAACTCTGGCGCGGTGAAGTGGGGCAGGGCGAACCACGGTGCGGCGGCGATCTTGGCGGTGTCTACCACGCCGAAATAAAACGACATGGCAAAACCCACCAGCACGCCGGAGATAATCGGCACCAGGCGGAAGATGCCTTTACCGAACACCGCCACGATCAAGGTGGTCAGCAGCGCGGGCATGGAGATCAGCATGGCTGTCTGGTAATGAATCAGCTCGCTGCCATCACCGGCTTTGCCCATCGCCATGTTGGCGGCAATCGGCGCCATGGCCAGGCCGATGGAAATGATCACCGGGCCGATCACCACCGGCGGCAGCAGTCGGTCGATAAAACCAGTGCCTTTGACCTTCACGGCAAGGCCCAGGAAGGTATAGACGAAACCCGCTGCCATTACCCCGCCCATGGTCGCGGCCAGGCCGAATTGGCCCTTGGCGAGAATGATCGGGGTGATGAATGCAAAGCTCGATGCCAGGAACACCGGCACCTGTCGCCCGGTCACCACCTGGAACAGCAACGTGCCCAGGCCAGCGGTGAACAGTGCGACGTTTGGATCAAGACCTGTGATCAGCGGCATCAACACCAACGCGCCAAATGCTACGAAGAGCATTTGTGCGCCAGACAGGATCTGGCGCCAAAGCGGGTCGTTGAATTCATCCTGCATGCTCAGGCGTCCTTCTGCTTGGTGCCGAAGATCTTGTCACCGGCATCGCCCAGGCCTGGGATGATGTAGCCGTGTTCGTTCAGGCGCTCGTCGATCGAGGCGGTGTAGATCTGCACGTCAGGGTGCGCTTTCTCGACGGCGGCGATGCCTTCGGGCGCGGCAACCAGCACCATGGCGCGGATGTCGCGGCAGCCGGCTTTTTTCAGCAGGTCGATGGTGGCGACCATGGAACTGCCGGTGGCCAGCATCGGGTCGATGATCATGGCCAGGCGCTCGTTGATTTCCGGGACGAGTTTTTCCAGGTAGGTGTGGGCCTGCAGGGTTTCCTCGTTGCGGGCTACGCCAACGGCGCTGACCTTGGCGCCCGGGATCAGGCTGAGTACGCCTTCGAGCATGCCGATGCCGGCACGCAGGATCGGTACCACGGTAATTTTCTTACCGGCGATTTTCTCGACTTGTACGGGACCGGCCCAACCGGGGATCTCGTAGGTTTCCAGGGGTAAATCCTTGGTGGCTTCGTAAGTGAGCAGCGCTCCGACTTCCTGAGCAAGCTCACGGAAATTCTTGGTGCTGATGTCGGCACGGCGCATAAGGCCGAGTTTGTGTCGGATCAGCGGGTGGCGGATCTCGCGAGTGGGCATGGGAAAGGCTCCGGCGGCGGGCAAAAAAACCGGCCTAGATTAATCTATCCGAGAGTGTTGTCCTATAGACATCAAGTACGTTAGTCCATAAAGGCTTGATTGGAGCGCACGAGAAGCGTACCTTCGCCCGCTTTTCTTGCCACAGCACCCCTTGGAGAGCGCCATGTCCGCTGATCTCGAGCATATCCGTCAAATCATGCACGAGGCTGACTGCCTGTACACCGAAGCGCAAGTCGAAGCAGCGATCGCCAAGGTCGGCGAGCACATCACCCGCGAAATGGCCGACACCAATCCGGTGGTCTTCTGCGTGATGAACGGTGGCCTGATCTTCGCCGGCAAATTGCTCACCCACTTGCAGTTCCCGCTGGAAGCTTCCTACCTGCACGCTACCCGCTATCGCAACGAAACCAGTGGCGGCGACCTGTTCTGGAAGGCCAAGCCGGAAGTGTCGTTTATCGACCGTGACGTGCTGATCATCGATGACATCCTCGACGAAGGGCACACCCTGGGCGCGATCATCGACTTTTGCAAACACGCCGGCGCGCGCAAAGTGCACACCGCCGTGCTGATCGACAAAGACCACGACCGCAAGGCTCGCCCTGAGCTCAAGGCCGATTTCGTCGGCCTGCCGTGCATCGACCGCTATATCTTCGGTTATGGCATGGACTACAAGGGCTACTGGCGTAATGCCAATGGCATCTACGCCGTTAAAGGAATGTAATCGATGGCCCGCTTTCTTGATCAGACCTTATTTGCAGAGTTGGCCGAGAAAGCGGGCGACAGTCCCCGTGGCCGGCACCATCACAACTTCCACCAGATGGAAGAACCCTGTCATCGCCTCGCCGTGGCCCTGCAACCGAGTACCTATGTGCCGCCGCACCGGCACTTGAGTGTGGACAAGGCGGAAACCTTGCTGGTACTTCAGGGCAGACTGGGCTTGCTGATCTTCAGCGACACCGGTGAAGTCATCGCCAAGCGCGTCATGCAGGCAGGGGGCGAGTGTGCAGGCGTCGATCTGCCGCCGGGTGTGTTCCATGGCCTGGTGGTGCTGGAGCCAGACACGGTGATGTTCGAATGCAAGGCCGGCCCCTATCGGCCGGTGGGCGAGGGTGAACTGGCCGATTGGGCGCCGCGCGAAGGTGAGGCCGGTGTGGCCGACTACCAGCGCTGGTTGCTCGCCCAGTTCGATTGAGCTGCAGTGTTGCGGTAGCCTGAACGCAGAAGATCAAAGTGTGGGAGGGGCTTGCTCCCGATGGCGGTCTTTCAGTCAATATATCTGTGACTGACACCCCGCTATCGGGAGCAAGCCCCCTCCCACATTGGCTCTTCAACGCTTTCGAAGCCTGTGCACCACAGGTAGACTTCAAACCCCGTATCAATGTCTGCAGGCTGGAGTCGGTAATGCGTAAAGATAAAAAACAGGTGATCGGTGACGAGATCGGCGACGACCAGATCAAGTTGTTCCTGAACTTCGAGCCGGTCGATGCGACTTCTCCCTCCCTGCACAAACTGATCAAGGCCTATCGTGGCCTGCGTATCGACGACTTCGAGCGCTTCCTGGGATTCTTCAAGGAAGCCGGCCTGGACCTGGATGGCAAGGATGAGCATGGCCAGACTTTCGTCGAGCTGATCAAGGACCAGCGCAACGCCGCCGAGTACATCGAGCTGATCGACAAAGCCCGCCGCTGATTATTCGAGCCATAAAAAAACGCCCCGGCCTCATAAGAGCCCGGGGCGTTTCGCTTTTAGCGGTTGGGGCGAGCTTGCTCGCGAAGAACCTGAGAGCGCCGCGTCAAACCAGATGCGCTGCGCTATCGTTATCGTTTTTCGCGAGCGAGCTCGCTCCTGCAGCATCCACCAGCTCCAGGCTGATGTTGTTCTGCGTATTGATTTTGCGATACAGCTCGGCATCCGTTTCCAGCACTTTCTCGCGTGCCGGGAAGATCTCGTGCAGCTTGGCTACCCATTCGCCGGCCGCTTTCTCCGGGAAGCAGCGCTCGATCAGCTCCAGCATGATCGACACCGTCACCGAAGCGCCCGGCGAGGCACCCAGCAGCGCCGCCAGCGAACCGTCTTTTGCGGCCACAAGCTCAGTGCCGAACTGCAGCACACCGCCTTTCTTCGGATCTTTCTTGATGATCTGCACCCGTTGGCCGGCCACTTCCAGGCGCCAGTCTTCGGCTTTCGCCTCGGGGTAGAAGCGGCGCAGGGATTCCAGGCGCTGCTCCATGGACTGACGCACTTCGCTGACCAGGTACTTGGTCAGGTCCATGTTGTCGCGAGCCACGGCCAGCATCGGCCCGATGTTGCCGGCACGAATCGACATCGGCAGGTCCAGGAACGAGCCGTGCTTGAGGAATTTGGTGGTGAACCCGGCATAAGGCCCGAACAACAGGGACTTCTTGCCATCGACTACGCGGGTGTCCAGGTGCGGCACCGACATCGGTGGCGAACCCACCGCAGCCTGGCTGTACACCTTGGCCTGGTGCTGCTTGACCACTTCCGGGTTATCGCAACGCAGCCACTGGCCGCTGACCGGGAAACCGCCGAAGCCTTTGCTTTCTTCAATGCCCGAAGCCTGCAGCAACGGCAGTGCCGCACCGCCGGCGCCGAGGAAGACGAACTTGGCATCCACTTCGCGGCTGTTGCCGCTGTTGACGTCCTTGATGCTCACGGTCCAGCCGGCGCCATTGCGCTTGAGGCCGGTGACGCGCTTGCAGTACTTGACCTGGGCGTCCGCCGAACTGGTCAGGTGGTTGAGCAGTTGGTTGGTCAGGGCGCCAAAGTTGACGTCAGTACCGTTCATCACACGGGTCGCGGCGATTTTTTCGTCCAGCGGGCGGCCCGGCATCATCAGCGGCATCCACTCGGCCATCTCGCTGCGGTCTTCGGTGTAGTGCATGTCCGAAAACGCATGGTGCTGGCTGAGGCTTTCAAAACGCTTCTTGAGGAAGGCAACGCCGTTGTCGCCCTGCACGAAACTCAGGTGCGGAACCGGGCTGATAAAGGACTTGGACGAGCCAAAGGTGCCTTTTTTGGTGAGGTATGCCCAGAACTGCTTCGACACCTCGAACTGGGTGTTGATGTGCACGGCTTTCTTGATGTCGATGGAGCCATCGGCGGCCTGCGGCGTGTAGTTCAGCTCACACAGCCCGGCGTGGCCGGTACCGGCGTTGTTCCACGGGTTGGAACTCTCCGCGGCACCCGAATCCATCAGCTCAACGACTTCCAGCTTGAGGCCGGGGTCGAGCTCTTTGAGCAGTACGGCCAGGGTGGCACTCATGATGCCGGCCCCTACCAGAACTACGTCGACTGCTTCGTTATGCGCCATTTAACGCGTCTCCAAAATCTGCAGCACCAAATTGACGGCATGGCTGCCAGGAGTGACGGGGCGGTTCACGTGTTGCCCCAGATTACCCATGGCCAGGATCGCCATGTCCGTTTCGCAATTCCTTGCAACTTCAGCGCACGCTTCCTGCCCGGCGATTCTGCCTATGAACGCATTCATGGGCGCCTGTGGCAATTCGACTTATGGTCAACGCGTGCGATCCGTGCAATCAATCCGTAGCGGACAGGCTCAAGCTCCGGTTGTTGAGGAGTACTCGGTCCTGTGTTGGGCTGTTCCAGACGCTGATGGTGCTTGTACAAACGCAAAACTATTCATTTGCTCGCCACACTCTTGTGAAGTTGTGAAAACCCGTTTTTTCACGCTCTTTTGAAGACGTGAACCTCAAAAAAGGGCTGCCCCAGCTTGGCACCTGGCCCGCTAAACGGGCAAAAAACTCAAGTGGCCGAGCGCAATGGCAGCTCTGGCAGATTCGATAAAGACGGGTGGTTTGCAAAGGAAACAGCAAGCACGCCAGCTTCACTCGATCTGTGTGGGCGGCTCTCTGTGGGCGATTGGGGGGTTAATGCCGAGGCAATAACGATGCTGCGGGGCCCGATCAGGAGACGTCCTTATAATCGGGGGGAGATTGTAGCGAAGAACGCCGTGGAAATGGGCGTGTTTTATGACTTTTATTAGTGCGCTGGTCAGGAGGCCAACGCTTGTCGCGATTGTGCACGTACAAACTGAGGGCTGACCCTGGCGCTGGCCGGTAGCGGGCGGTGCATCCAGCCCAGGTGTGTCTCCGCGACTTCGACCCAGCCTTCACCGACGGGCGGCGAGCTGCATTGCTTGAATGCCAGGCAGTGGCCGTGGGCATCGAGCAGGGCAAAGTGGCGATGGCGGGGGTGTGACAGGAACAATGACTTGAGAAGGCGCATGGCTGTGTACCGGTTGCGTTACATGCTTGAAGGTTCTCAGTCTGCCATGACATTGGAATGACGATTTTATGCGAAATTGTAATTTGCCCATGCCTTCAGCTGCGGTTCAGGATTGCTGGTGAGTGATGCGCGTGCACCGTTATACTGGCCGCCTGTCTGCGCCTAGTCCTGGAGAAATGAGTATGTTGCAACGCCTGTTGTTCGGTTTGATCACTGTGACCAGTTTGGCTTTGGTTGGCTGCGCCAACAGCCCGCAACAACTCAGCCCGCAACCCAAAGTCACGGCGCAGCTGGCCCCGGTCGGTCATGGCCAGCCCGTGTCGGTGCGTGTGGTGGACGGCCGTCCGTCACCTACCCTCGGTTCGCGTGGCGGCCTGTACCCGGAGACCGCGCTGATTTCGGTGACCGGCCAGGACGTACTGCCCAAGCTGCAGGCCCAGGCTGAAGCCGCGGTGCGCTTGTTGGGCTTCACCCCGACCAACTCGCCAGGTGCGCCGCAACTGACCGTGACCCTGGCTGAACTGAAATACCAGTCGCCCAAGGAAGGCCTGTACGTGACCGAGGCGTCCATCGGCGCAACGTTCAAGTCCGACGTCAGCGCCGGTACCCGTCGCTACAGCGGCCGCTATGCGGCCTCCCTGAACCAGCGCTTCGGCATGTCGCCGAACCAGGAAACCAACACCAAGTTGGTCAGTGACGTGCTCAGCGATGCCTTGACCCGTCTGTTCAAGGATCCAAGCATCGGCCAGTTGCTCAGTTCGCAATAAGCGGTTCAAAAAAACCGGGCTCAGTGATGAGCCCGGTTTTTTTATGCCTGCGCTTTCACGCCGCTGTATCGACATAAAAATCCAGCATGCTCACGCCAGTGAATAGATCCAGCTCCGGCAGGTCGGCGTGCGGCTGTCCGGCGAGGGCGCAATACACCAGCCAATGGCGGTCCTGGACGTTGAACGCGAGGCTGCCGATCAATGCCTCCTGCTCGTCGCTCTGGGCGATCAGGTACAGCCGGTCCTGGTTCTGTGCATGCAACATGACAAGCTCCTCAAGCGTCGAAGGGCAACAGAGTGGCTTGTTAAGGTGACGTTCAGGTGACGCTGTAAATTACTGGATACATTAGCCGTCAACGGGGAGGGAGCATTAAAGGCGCAGGAAGCCACTATCGTTCAGGTTTGTATCTGGACCGGTACCCGAATACTGTTCCGCCGAGGTTTGCGATGGCGTGGCCCGCACTGCTCATCAATGCTGTTGCCCTACTGACTGCCTGCTCGGGCGCCGTAGTGCTGTTCATCACCCGCCTGCGTGCGCAACGTGCGATGGCCGACCTGGCCGTGCGCAGCGAGGAACGGGCCATTGACCAGCCAATGCTGTTTCTGGATACGCGCACCGAACGGGCGTATCGCCACGCTTACCGCATCGGGTTCGCCGGCCTGGGGTTGGCGCTGGTTCTATCCTGGCTCAGCACCCACCTTTAAAGAACACCGGAGCAAATGTGGGAGGGGGCTTGCCCCCGATGACGGTGTGCCAGTCAATATATCCACTGGCTGATCCACCGCTATCGGGAGCAAGCCCCCTCCCACATTGTTTGATCGGTGTTTTTACAACGGGATTCCGGCTTTGACCCGATACTGATTACGCACCGGCGTCGCATATTGCACCACCAGGTACGGACGGTGCTCGGACGGGCACTCGTTCAAGCGCCGCTCCCATTCTGCCTTGGCCTTGGCCAGCTCATCGGCCGGGAATAGGTCCGCAGCCTTGGGCACTTCAAGTTGCGGGTCGGCGTCATTCCATTGGGCGTACGCCAGGTAGTGCACCGGGAACAACCGATAACCACCCAGAATCTGCCGGTCCATCTCGGCCGCTAGCAGCTTGGTGTCTTCGAAGCGCTCGGTAATCGGCGGCGCGAAGTTCACGTGCACCCGGCCTTTATAACCGGTGATGCCCAGCGCAATGCTCACGTCATCCTCGCCCGGCGCCTTGCTGTAGGTGCCGGTGGTGGCGCGGATGTACAACTCGCGGGCCTTGGCGGCGTCGCACGGGTCATACTCATAGCTGATCGACACCGGCGTCAGGTTCAACGACTGGATGACTTCGGCGAATGGCTCGTCCTTGCGGCTGACATGGAACATCTTGAGGATCGCCGACTCGGTGCGATCATCCCCATCCTTTGCCCGGCCTTCGGCCTGGGCGATCCAGATGGACTGGCAATCCTTGCGGATTGAATGGTTGATGTAGGCCGACAGCAGCTGGTAAGCCGCCATCTTTTCCTTTCGTCCGGTGATCGAGCGGTGCACGATGAAGCTCTTGTTCAAGCGCATCAGGTCGCTGACAAACGGTTTTTGCAGCAGGTTGTCACCGATGGCGATGCGCGGCGTCGGCAGGCCGGCATGGTAGACGGCGTAGTTGACGAAGGCCGGGTCCATCACGATGTCGCGGTGGTTGGCCAGAAACAGGTAGGCGCTGCCGGATTTCAGTTGCTCGACGCCGGTATAGGTCACGCCGTCAGTCGCGCGGTCGATGGTATGGTCGACGTAGTACTCGACTTTATCCTGCAGCGTCGCCACGGTGGTGACGCCGGCGAATTCACGGCGCAGCTTGCGTGCGATCATCGGCTTGAGCAGCCAGCCCAGCGTGCCGGCAAAACGCGGGAAGCGGAAGTGGGTCAGGATGTCCAGAAAGGCCTTGTCACTGAACAGCCGGTCCAGCACTGCCGGGACTTCGCTGTCATTGTAAGGTCGGATGGTATCGAATTCGCCCATCATGCTCTCTTGTTAGAAACGGCTAGGGTAAGTAGAGGAAATACCAGGGTGCGGTCCAGGTAATTGGCCTGGCCGGAAATAGCCCTGTAAATAGACCGGCGATTATACGCACAAGTCACTCGGGAGACTGCGATGCTGGAACCTGCGCTGTACGATTGTCCTTATTGTGGTGAAGCGGTTGAGACGACGGTGGATTTGTCCGGCGGTGATCAGGTTTACATAGAAGACTGTCAGGTGTGCTGCAAACCGATCACTTTCAGTCTGCAGGTTGATGGTGACGAGTGGATGCTCGAAACCCGCAGCGAGAACGAATAAACAACGGGTACCTCCATGCAGCGAATCTACGAACCGGAAAACCTCATGGAAGGCGAGCTGCTGCAACAGATGCTTGCCAGCGAAGGGATCGAAGCGCACCTGGTGGGGCGCCACTTGCTCGGTGGCACGGGTGAGCTGCCGATTTTCGGCTTGCTGGGGCTGGAGGTCGATAATGACCAGGCTGCCTGTGCCCGCGAGCTCATCACCGCCTATAACGGTGCGCAACCCTTGCCCGGCGACGAACCCGACAGCTTCCCCGACGTATTGGTCTGTTAGGCTGTCGGTCGGTTTACCCCAAGAGTCGTGTTGCCCCATGTGTGGACGTTATGCCCTGTTTCGCTGGAACCCCGCGTTTGCTGCCCTGCCGGGTTTTCCGGCCGACCAGAAAGCCCAGTGGAATATTTCCCCGAATGATTCGGTGCTGATCCAGCGCACCATCGACGGCCAGCCCACCCTGGCGCGTGCGCGTTGGGGCCTGACGCCGCCCTGGCTCACCGACCTGTCCCGCACCCCGGCCCATGCCCGCGCCGAAACCCTGGCCGAGCAACCGATGTTTCGCGAAGCGTTCCGCCAGCGCCGCTGCCTGCTGCCGGCCAACGGGTTTTACGAATGGCGCGG
Source organism: Pseudomonas sp. W4I3 (assembly GCF_030816195.1). GTDB lineage: Bacteria > Pseudomonadota > Gammaproteobacteria > Pseudomonadales > Pseudomonadaceae > Aquipseudomonas. The sequence goes on from NZ_JAUSXS010000001.1 coordinate 1,661,640, forward strand.
CACCCAGCGCAAACGCCCGTACTGGCTGACGCCGGGAGAGGGCTCCACGTTGTTTTTCGCGGCGATCTGGGAAGCGTATCCGGTACAGGAACAGGTGTGGTTGAGTACGGCGGTGGTCACCCAGGCTGCGCAGGCTCAGCGTCGACCGTTGATCCTGGATGAGGCAGGGCAAGCCGCTTGGCTCAATCCCGAAACGCCGCTGCCGGTACTGCAAAGCCTTCTGGCCAGTGAACCCGCCGCGTTGCGCGAGCGGGTGCTGGCCAACATGGTCAACGATCCCAAGCTCAATGGGCCGGAGTGCCTCACCCCGGCTTGAGCCGGAGGGTTGTGAGATGCGTCCGAAATTAAGCACTTAAACCTCTGATGTATCTGGCGCTGATACAAATGTGCGCCTACGATACGCGCCACGTTTTCAGGGAGAGTGTTCATGATTAAGAAGTCATTGGCGGTAAGCGGGTTGGTCGCAGCGATGCTGCTGGCCGGGTGTCAGTCGGTCAACACCACCAGCGGCGGCGCGGTTGGGGTTGAGCGCAAGCAGTACATGTTCAGCATGCTGTCGAGCCAGGAAGTTGATCAGATGTACGCCCAGTCCTACCAGCAGACCCTGGGCGAAGCCAGTGGCAAAGGCCTGGTGGACAAAACCAGCGCCAACGCCAAGCGCGTGCAGGCCATCGCCAAGCGCCTGATTGCCCAGGCGCCCACCTTCCGCCCGGATGCGGCGCAATGGCAGTGGGAAGTGAACCTGATCAAGAGCGATGAGATGAACGCCAACTGCGGGCCGGGTGGCAAGATCCTGGTGTACAGCGCATTGATCGACAACCTCAAGCTCACCGATGACGAACTGGCTGCGGTGATGGGCCATGAAATCGCCCACGCCTTGCGTGAACACGGCCGCGAAGCCATGTCCAAGGCCTACGGCATCGAAATGGCCAAGCAGGGCGCCGGCGCGTTGTTCGGCCTGGGCCAGGACAGCCTGGCGTTGGCCGATACCGTGGCCAACTACGGCATGACCTTGCCCAACAGCCGCAGCAATGAGAACGAAGCCGACCTGATCGGCCTGGAGCTGGCCGCCCGCGCCGGCTACAACCCGAATGCGGCGATCACGCTGTGGAACAAGATGGCCAAAGCCTCGGAAGGCGCACCGCCGGAGTTCATGAGCACGCACCCGGCTTCAGACAGCCGTATCGCCTCGTTGCAGGCGGCGATTCCGAAGGTGATGCCGCTCTACCAGCAGGCCAAAAAATCCTGAGGCCTGACTGAGATCAAAATGTGGGAGGGGGCAAGCCCCCTCCCACATGGATTAGATCCAGCCACTGCTTTGCATGGCTTTTGTACACCGCCACGATTGCCAGCACGAAAAACGCCGTAGCCGCCAATCGGCGAATCAACGTCAGCGGCAGTTTCTCCGCCGCAAAATTCCCCGCCAGCACCACCGGCACGTTAGCAATCAACATGCCCAGGGTGGTGCCGATAATCACCAGCCACAATTCCGGATACTGAGCCGCCAGCATCACCGTGGCGATCTGGGTCTTGTCACCGATTTCCGCGATAAAAAACGCAATCAACGTGGTCAGGAACGGCCCGAACTTGCGTGTGGTGCTGGCTTCGTCATCGTCGAGTTTGTCCGGCACCAGGGTCCAGAGTGCCGTGGCACAGAAGCTCGCCGCGAGAATCCAGTGCAGCACCGCATCGGAGAAAAAACTCCCGAACCAGGCACCCACAGCGCCGGCGGCCGCATGGTTGGCCAGGGTCGCGGCGACGATGCCGGCGATGATGGGCCAGGGCTTGCGAAAGCGAGCAGCGAGAATAAGCGCGAGCAGTTGCGTCTTGTCGCCGATTTCGGCCAGGGCAACGATTGCGGTAGGAACGAGCAGTGAATCCAGCATCAGGTAGGTTTCCAGGGGCGGGTCGACACGGCTATGACACGTACAGCCTTCCCGCCCCGGGTAAGGTGTGCGTGTCATAGGTCTTGTCAAACCCCGGTCCGTCTGTGCGGACTCCTGGGTCGCATACGCCATGGTCTGCTGACCAAGTATGTTGACGTATGCCGGATGAGCGTGGGGCTCAAAGGAGACTACTCCCCTAGGACGGAGCGGATTCTGCCTAGGCAAAACCCATTCGGCAAGCGTTCTTTTTCAAGCGCCTGTCAGGGACGCTTGGCCCGATAAATGCGGAAACCGTTGCCTTCGGCCTTGACGGCGCAGATGCCCAGATGCTCTTCGATCAGCGGCTGATACTTCAGGAAGCTGTTGGCGACCAGGCGCAGTTCGCCGCCTTTTGCCAGATGTTTGCCTGCTTTTCGCAGCAGGTTTTCCGTGGCGAAGTAATCGGTGTGCACCCCGACATGGAACGGCGGGTTGCTCAGGATCGCGTTCAAACCCATCGGTGCGGCGTCGATGCCGTCGCCGGTCAACACCTCGGCTTCCAGGCCATTGGCAGACAGGGTCAGGCGGCTGCTGGCAGCGGCGAAGGCATCCACGTCCAGCATCGTGACGGTGTTATGCGGGTAGCGACGTTTCACCGCGGCGCCCAAAACGCCGGCTCCGCAACCGAAGTCGAGCAAATGCCCGCTGGGCAGCTTGTCCAGATGCTCCAGCAACAGTTCGGTGCCACGGTCCAGGCGGCCGTGACTGAACACGCCCGGCAGGCTCACCACCTTGAGCGGCCCGTCCACCAGCGGTACTTCGAAGGTCTGCGCCAGGCTTTCCAGTTCGCGCGCTTGCGGCGCGTTGCTCACGGTGGCCTGCCAGAGCTGACAGTGCCGCGCGTTATCCAGCTTGCGCGGTTTGCCGAAGGGAATCATTTGCTTGGCCGCACTTTCGATGCCGGCTTTTTTCTCGCCCACCAGGAACAGCTCGGCGCCGGGCAGGCGTGCGGCCACGGCGTTGAGCAGGTAGTCGGTGAGGTCTTTGGATTTGGGCAGGAAAATCACTGCCGCATCAAACCCGCGCTCGGGCACATTCACACCGAACTGGCTGCGCTCGGGAAAACGCGCCTCAAGCGCCGCCTGGTCACCGGCATGCCAGCACCAGCCGTGGGCGTTGGGCAGGCGCCCGAGCAGATCGTCGGCAGGCAGGCCGACCAGCAACAGGTTGCCTTGAAAAAGTTCGGCCTGGCGAAGCAGTACTTCACTGCGCGGATCCATGGTCTGCTCCTTGAAAAAGGGACGCAGTTTATCAACTGACGACGCGCAGCGGGGCGCCGTTGAAAAAGCCCAGCGCGTTTTCACTCAATTGCCCGACGATCCGTTGCCGCGCCTCACGGCTGCCCCAGGCGTTGTGGGGCGTAACGATCAGTCGAGGAATATCACCGGCCAGCAGCGGGTTGCCGTTGACCGGAGGCTCCACACTCAACACATCGGTGGCCGCTCCACCCAAATGCCCACTGCGCAGCGCATCGGCCAGTGCCTGTTCGTTGATCAAGCCACCGCGTGCGGTGTTGACGATAAACGCGCCGGGCTTGAGCAATGCCAGCTCGCGCGCACCGATAAAGTCGCGGGTGTGCTCGTTGAGCGGGCAATGCAGGGTCAGCGCATCGACCTGCGCCAGCAGTTCATCCAACGGCACGCGGTCGGCGCGGGCAGGGCGCCCAGGAATCGCGCCAAGCAGCACGCGCATGCCGAACGCTTCGGCCAGGCGTGCCACGGCGCCGCCCAACTCGCCATGCCCGAGCAGGCCGAGGGTTTTGCCCTCCAGCTCGACAATCGGGTAGTCCAGCAGGCAGAACTGCTTGGCCTGCTGCCATTTGCCTGCGGCCACATCCCCTTGATAGTCCTTCAGACGCGTGGCGAGGTTGAGCAACAGCATGATCGTGTGCTGGGCCACCGACGGTGTGCCGTAGCCCTGGCAGTTGCTCACCGTGATGCCGTGGGCGCGGGCGGCCTCAAGGTCGATGTTGTTGGTGCCGGTGGCCGACACCAGGATCAGCTTGAGCTCAGGGCAAGCCGCCAGGGTCTCGGCGCTGAGCGGGATTTTGTTGCTGATGGCCACCTGAGCGCCCTGCAAGCGTTCGAGCACATTCTGCGGCGTGGTCTGCTCGAACAACTGCAGTTCGCTGAAGCAGGCGCGCAAGCCGCTGAGGTCGAGATCGCCAAGGTCCAGGGAGGGGTGATCGAGGAAGACGGCGCGGCGATTGTTCATGATCAACTGTACCTTTTGCGTCGAGGTTCGAAGGCGTAATCTGCTGAGCCTATCAGATCAAATAAACAGCTACTTAATGGAGTGCGCATGTACGTCGCCGAGTTTTTGACCGTAGCCTTGATTCACTTGTTGGCGGTGGCCAGCCCCGGGCCGGACTTCGCCGTGGTGGTGCGTGAAAGCGTGACCCATGGCCGTCGCGCCGGTACCTGGACGGCGCTGGGCGTCGGTTCGGCGATTTTTCTGCACGTCGGTTACTCGTTGCTGGGCATCGGTTTGATCGTGTCCCAGTCCATCGTGCTGTTCAATGCGCTGAAATGGGCGGCAGCGGCATACCTGCTGTATATCGGCTTCAAGGCGCTGCGCGCGCAACCGGCCAAGCCTGCCGCCGAAGGCGAGCTGCATCGCGAGGCGGGCGAACGCACCCCTCGCGGCGCGTTCACGGCGGGTTTTGTGACCAACGGCTTGAACCCCAAGGCGACGCTGTTTTTCCTGTCGCTGTTCACAGTGGTCATCAACCCGCACACGCCGTTGGCGGTGCAGGCCGGTTATGGCGTGTACCTGGCGGTGGCGACGGCGCTGTGGTTTTGCCTGGTGGCGATGCTGTTCAGCCAGCAGCGCGTGCGCGCCGGCTTTGCGAAGATGGGGCATTGGTTCGATCGCACCATGGGCGCGGTGCTGATAGCGATTGGGGTGAAACTGGCGTTTACCAGCATGAAGTAATCGCCGCTCACTCAAGCCGGCACGGTCAAAATGTGGGAGGGGGCTTGCCCCCGATAGCGGTGTTTCAGCCAAGTATTTATCAGCTGATCCACCGCCATCGAGGGCAAGCCCCCTCCCACATTGGATCTCCATGAGTTCAAGATGATGGCGCAAAGCTAGCATTTGCTGGGCTTTACAAATCATTCCTTTGGCTGATTTGGCTGAAACATAACGTCTCTACAGTGCAGGTCTTCAAGCCAAGACCGCGCAGTCATAAAAGGGATTCGTATGTTGCAGACCCGTGTCATCCCACCCGCCGAAGGCGCTTACCAATACCCGCTGTTGATCAAGCGCCTGTTGATGTCCGGTACCCGTTACGAAAAGACCCGGGAAATCATCTACCGCGACAGACTGCGCTACACCTACCCTACCTTGATCGAACGCGTCGCGCGCCTGGCCAACGTGCTGACCGAAGCCGGGGTCAAGGCCGGTGACACGGTGGCGGTGATGGACTGGGACAGCCACCGTTACCTGGAGTGCATGTTCGCCATTCCGATGATCGGCGCGGTGATCCATACCATCAATGTGCGCCTGTCGCCGGAGCAGATCCTCTACACCATGAACCACGCCGACGATCGCTTCGTGCTGGTCAACAGCGAGTTCGTGGGGCTTTACCAGGCGATCGCCGGGCAACTCACCAGTGTCGACAAGACTTTGCTGATCACTGACGGCGAGAGCAAGACGGCCGATCTACCCAACCTGGTGGGCGAGTACGAAACCCTGCTGGCCGCTGCGAGCCCGACGTACCACTTCGAGGACTTCGACGAAAACTCCGTCGCCACCACCTTCTACACCACCGGCACCACCGGCAACCCCAAGGGCGTGTATTTCACCCACCGCCAACTGGTGCTGCACACCATCGGCGTGGCGACCATCATGGGCAGCGTCGACAGCGTGCGCTTGCTGGGCACCAACGATGTGTACATGCCGATCACGCCGATGTTCCACGTGCATGCTTGGGGCCTGCCGTATGTGGCGACCATGCTCGGCCTCAAACAGGTCTACCCCGGTCGATACGACCCGGAATACCTGGTGGAGCTGTGGCGCAAGGAAAAAGTCACCTTTTCTCATTGTGTGCCGACCATCCTGCAAATGGTGCTCAACGCCAAGGCTGCACAGGGCGTGGATTTCGGCGGTTGGAAAATCGTCATCGGCGGCAGCGCGCTCAACCGTTCGCTGTACGAAGCCGCCAAGGCCCGTGGCATTCAATTGACCGCCGCGTACGGCATGTCCGAGACCGGGCCGCTGGTGTCCTGTGCCCACCTCAATGCCGAGCTGATGGCCGGCAGCGAAGACGAACGCACCACCTATCGCATCAAGGCCGGCGTGCCCGGCCCGTTGGTGGAGGCGGCGATCATGGACGCCGACGGCAACTTCTTGCCTGCCGATGGCGAATCCCAGGGCGAGCTGGTATTGCGCGCACCCTGGCTTACCGAGGGCTATTACAACGAGCCGCAAAAGGGCGCCGAGCTGTGGGCCGGGGGCTGGATGCACACCGGTGATGTCGCCACCCTGGACGCGTTCGGCGTGATCGACATCCGTGACCGCATCAAGGATGTGATCAAGACCGGTGGCGAATGGATCTCGTCCCTTGCCCTGGAAGACCTGGTCAGTCGTCACCCGGCGGTACGCGAAGTAGCGGTGGTGGGGATTGCCGACCCGCAGTGGGGCGAGCGTCCGTTTGCGCTGTTGGTGTTGCGTGATGGCCATGTGATAGGCGCCCGAGAGCTCAAGGAGCACCTCAAGCCGTTCGTTGAATTGGGCCACCTAAGCAAGTGGGCGATTCCGAGTCAGATCGCCGTTGTTACTGAAATTCCCAAGACCAGCGTCGGCAAGCTCGACAAAAAACGTATCCGCATCGACATCATTGAATGGCAGGCCAACAACAGCACCTTCCTGTCGACCCTCTGACGCTGCCTGCCGCGCCTGTTCGGGCGCGGAGCTGCTCTATCTCAAGCCTTTACTTGTGATTTGCCGAATTTCAGCCATCCTTCCCGCGTCGACCTTCGTCGGCGTGGCGAAAGGGTCGTGGCAGACGGGTTGGTGATGCAAATCACACTTTAGAGGGATCAAGCACTACCCCCTGCTGGCTATAGTCCCTTCCAGAGTTTTTCGTAGATGGTGCGCTTCGGGTGAGGGTGGCCCGGTTGTCGCTCGGCATTGGAATCGTTGTATCCCGGCCGTTACCTGCATCTTCAGAAAGAGCTCACTGCCATAACAATAAAATGCACATGGAGTAGCGTCGATGACCTCAGTAAACCAGTTCTGGCGCCGGGCACGACTGCCTTTGGCCGTCAGTCTCGCTTCTACGCTCGCCGGGCCCGCATTCGGCGTCAGTTTCAACATCGGTGAAATCGAGGGGAGTTTCGACTCGTCGCTTTCCGTGGGGGCGAGCTGGTCGACGGCCAAGCCCAACAAAGACCTGATTGGTGTCAACAACGGGGGGCGTGGCTTGTCCCAAACTTCCGATGATGGTCACCTCAACTTCAAGCGCGGTGAGACTTTCTCGAAGATCTTCAAGGGCATTCATGACCTGGAACTGAAGTACGGCGACACCGGCGTGTTCGTGCGTGGCAAGTATTGGTACGACTTCGAACTCAAGGATGAAAGCCGTGAGTTCAAGGACATCAGCGACAGCAACCGTAAAGAGGGCGCCAAGTCCTCGGGCGGGCAGATTCTCGATGCGTTCGTCTACCACAACTACTCGATCGCCGATGCGCCGGGTTCCGTGCGTTTTGGTAAGCAGGTAGTGAGCTGGGGCGAAAGTACCTTCATTGGCGGCGGTATCAACTCCATCAACCCGATCGACGTGTCTGCGTTCCGTCGTCCGGGGGCTGAGATCAAGGAAGGCTTGATTCCGGTCAACATGTTCTATGTGTCGCAGACACTGACCGATAACCTGTCGGCCGAAGCGTTCTACCAGTTGGAGTGGGACCAGACCGTTACAGATAACTGCGGCACGTTCTTCTCTCAGCCTGATGTCATTTCCGATGGCTGCAGTAACAATTTGCGGGTGTTGAACAGCCGTCGCTTCCTGCCCGCCGCAGTATTGCCAGGGCTTGCCGCAAATGGCGTCGACGTCAATAACGAAGGTGTATTGGTTCGTCGAGGCCCGGATCGTGATGCGCGCGACAGCGGTCAGTTCGGTGTAGCGTTCCATTACAACTTTGAGCCGCTGGACACAGAGTTCGGCGCTTACTTCATGAACTACCACAGCCGTGCACCGATCTTCAGTGCCCAGGGCGCACCGCAATCGAAATACACCGGTGCAACGCCTGGTGTGCCTGCCCAGTTGCGTCCATTGGTGGTCGCGGGTAACTCCAACTACTACGTTGAATACCCGGAAGACATTCGTCTCTATGGCTTGAGTTTCTCCACCACCTTGCCAACGGGGACCGCGTGGAGCGGCGAGTTGAGCTATCGTCCGAATGCACCGGTACAACTGAGCACGACAGACATTCTGTTCGCTGGCGTAACGCCACTTCCGCCTTTCAACAATGCGTCTGTGCTGAAGGGTAATCCGGGCCAGGACTTGCACGGCTATAACCGTAAGGAAGTCACTCAGTTTCAAACCACTTTTACGCACTTCTTCGACCAGGTCATGGGTGCCAGCCGCTTGACCACCGTCGGTGAAATCGGCGTGACCCACGTCGGCGGACTGGAGAGCAAATCCGAGGCACGTTATGGTCGTGACCCTGTTTTTGGTCCGGGTTCGCTGCCTGGGGGGTTCTGCAATGCGCTCAACAACTCCACAGCACAAGGCGGTGGTTTGGCTAATGCCGCCAGCCTGAACACCAACTGCAACAACGACGGCTACACCACCGCCACCTCCTGGGGCTACCGCGCCCGCGCCATTTGGGAATACCCGGACGTGTTCGCGGGCGTCAACCTCAAGCCCAACGTGGCCTGGTCCCATGACGTCAAAGGTTACTCGCCAGGCCCTGGCGGCAACTTCGAAGAAGGGCGCAAGGCGGTCAGCCTGGGCCTGGACGCCGAATACCAGAACACCTACACCGCGAGCCTGGCCTACACCAATTTCTTTGGTGGCAAGTTCAGCACTGTGGATGACCGGGATTTTGTCGCGTTGAGCTTTGGCGCCAACTTCTAAGCACACTCTTTCCAAGTGGCATGTATTCAGGAAGACCAGAGTATGAAAATAACAAAAAGTCTGTTGCACGTGGGTGTGCTTGGGCTGTCGATCCTGGCGAGCAACGTCATGGCGGCAGTCTCGGCGGATGAAGCGGCCAAGCTGGGCACCAGCCTGACCCCGATGGGCGCCGAAATGGCCGGTAACGCAGCGGGCACCATTCCGAAATGGACGCCGCTGCCGACCAATGCGGGCGCCGTGGATGCCAAAGGTTTCCTGGCCAACCCTTACGCCAGCGAACAACCGCAGTTCACCATCACCGCGCAGAACGTGGAGCAATACAAAGACAAGCTGGCGCCGGGGCAGTACGCGATGTTCAAGCGTTACCCGGACTCGTTCAAGATGCCGGTCTACCCGACCCATCGTGGCGCCACGGTGCCGGCGGATGTGTTCGCCGCTATCAAGAAAAACGCCACCACCACCAACCTGGTGTCTGGCGGCAACGGCCTGGAAAACTTCGAGACCGCCGTACCGTTCCCGATTCCCAAAAGCGGCGTTGAAGTCATCTGGAACCACATCACCCGTTATCGCGGCGGCAGCGTGACCCGCCTGGTCACCCAGGCCACGCCGCAAACCAACGGTTCCTACAGCCTGGTGTACTTCCGCGACCAGTTCGTGTTCCGCGACAAGATGAAGGACTTCGACCCGAAAAACCCAGGCAACGTGCTGTTCTACTTCAAGCAGCAAGTCACCGCGCCGGCGCGTCTGGCCGGTGGTGTACTGCTGGTGCATGAAACCCTCGACCAGGTTAAGGAACCGCGTTCGGCGTGGGTCTATAACGCCGGTCAGCGCCGTGTGCGTCGGGCGCCGCAAGTGTCGTACGACGGGCCGGGGACGGCTGCCGATGGCCTGCGTACCTCCGACAACCTGGACATGTACAACGGCGCGCCGGACCGCTACGACTGGAAGCTGGAAGGCAAGAAGGAAATCTACATCGCCTCCAACAGCTACAAGATCGACGATCCGAAGCTCAAGTACGCCGACATCATCAAGGCCGGCCACATCAACCAGGACCTCACGCGCTATGAACTGCGTCGCGTCTGGCATGTGGTCGCTACCTTGAAGGAAGGCCAGCGCCACATCTACGCCAAGCGTGACTTCTTCATCGACGAAGACACCTGGCAAGCGGCGGTGATCGACCACTACGATGGCCGTGGCCAACTGTGGCGCGTCGCCGAAGCCCATGCCGAGAACTACTACGACAAGCAAGTGCCGTGGTACGCCCTCGAAACCCTCTACGACCTGCAGTCCGGACGCTACCTGGCCCTGGGCATGAAGAACGAAGAGAAACAGGCCTATGACTTCGGCTTTACCGCCACCACCAGCGACTTCACCCCGGCAGCCCTGCGCCAGGACGGTGTTCGCTAACCTGAACCTATTTTGATACCCCTGTGGGAGGGGGCTTGCTCCCGATGGCGGTTGTTCAGTCAACTAAGCGTTGGCTGACACACCGGCATCGGGAGCAAGCCCCCTCCCACTTTTGTTTGTGGCGTGTGCAGGGATATTTCTTGTCGCAGTTCTTTTTCAGGCATTTGTTGCAAAGATCTACAATCCCGCCGCTTTTACCGCTAGTCTGCGGACATCTGCAGTGCCGACAACAGCCTTCTACAAGAGCCCGGCGATGACTGATCTGTCCCGAATCCAAGGGCCTGCCAGCGCGGTAATTCCGTCCCTGGAAGGTCGTTTCTACAGGCCGCCGCTGCCTGACGGCTACGTGCTGCGCCCGCGCCTGTGTGAGCGCCTGGGTGCCGGCCTGGATGGGCGATTGCTGCTGGTCAGCGCGCCGGCCGGGTTTGGCAAGAGTTCGCTGGCGGTTGAGTTCTGCCAGAGCCTGCCCGGCCACTGGCAAAACCTGTGGCTCGGCTTGAGCCCAAGGGACAACGACCCTGGCCGTTTTCTTGAGCGTTTGCTTGAAGGCTTGCGGCAGTATTTCCCGCAACTCGGCGCCCAGTCCCTGGGCCTGTTGAAAATGCGTCAGCGTCACCAACCCTTCGCCTTTGAAGAATGGCTCGATGGCCTGCTCGATGAGCTGACCGTGCACTTGTCCATCCAGGCGCCGCTGTTGTTGGTGCTGGATGACTACCACTTGGCCCAGGGGCCGGTGCTGGACCGTTGCCTGCAATTTTTCCTCAATCATTTACCCGACGGCCTGGTGGTGCTGGTGACCAGTCGCCAGCGACCGGACTGGCACCTGGCGCGCCTGCGCCTGTCGCGGCACCTATTGGAGCTGCATGAACAAGACCTGCGCCTGACCCATGACGAATCGCTGGCCGTGCTTCACCGGCATAGCAGTTCGTTGCGCGGTGAGGCCTTGGAAAACCTGATTCGCCGCAGCGAGGGCTGGGTCGCCGGCCTGCGTTTCTGGCTGTTGGCCGCCTCCGAAGCCGGCAGTGAAAGCGCTCTGCCCCAGGGCCTGAACGGCGGCGAAGGGCTGATTCGCGATTACCTGCTCGAAGAAGTCATCGACTGCCTGCCGGCGGAGGTGCAAGCGTTCCTGTATGACACCGCGCCCCAGGAGCGTTTTTGCAGCGAGTTGTGCGACGCGGTTCGCGAAGCCCATGACAGCCCGGAAATCCTGCGCTACCTGCGGGCGCATCAAGTGTTCCTGGTGCCGTTGGATGAACAGGGACACTGGTACCGTTATCACCATCTGTTTTCCGACCTGCTGCGTGCCCGGCGCGAAAAGAGCGCCACGCTGCCGCTGGCCAGTCTGCACTTGCGGGCCTGCCGCTGGTTCAACGCCCAGGGCTTGATCGACGAGGCGGTGGAGCAGGCGCTACGGGCCGGTCATCTGGATGTGGCGGCGAACCTGGTGCAAAACCTCTCCGAGGAACAGCTGCTGGCCGAACAGAATATCGGCATGCTGCTGCGCTGGAAGATGGACTTGCCCGATAGCCTGCTGATCAGCACGCCGCGATTGATCGTGCTCTACAGCTGGGCGCTGGGCCTGGCGTGCCAGCTGGATGCCGCGCAGGAGCTGTCCGGCTACCTCAGTCGCTTCCTGCCGGCACCGTCGGCCACCGCGCAAAAATCCATGTTGGCCCAATGGCTGGCACTGAGCGGGATCATCGCCCGTGGGCGAGGGGACCGCGAGCTGACCCAGCGCTATTGCAACGAGGCGCTGGAGAGCCTGCCGCACAAGCGCTACGGCCAGCGTTTGATGTGCCTGTCGACCCTTTCAAACCTGGCGATCGCCGATGGCGATCTGTGGCGCGCCCGTGGCCTGAACCGCGAATCCCTGGAGTTGGCGCAGCGCGTGGGCAACCCGCTGTTTGAAGCGCTGGCCCATTACGACCGTGCCCGGGTGCTGCAGGCGCGCGGCGAAATCCTGCGCGCTCTGGAGGAAGTACGCCAGGGCCTGCAGCGCCTGCAAGGGCTGGCGTCGCAGCGACTGTACGCCGTGCGTGCGCGGTTGTGGCTGTATGAAGGCTACCTGCTGCTGGTGCGTCACCAGCCCGATGCCGGGCTTGCGCGGTTGCGCGCCGGCCTGAATGAAGCCCGTGCCTGCCGTGACATCAGCGTGCTGATCGGGCATTGCGTGATCGCCAGCTTCGAAGGGCGGCGAGGCGACTTCTCCAACGCCTTCGCCGAGTTGGCCGAAGCCGAGCGCTTGATGCACATCTGGGACGTGCCGCCGATCTACTACCTGGCGATGATCACCTTGATCAAGTGCGAGCTGTGGCTGGCCCAGGGCCGTACCGACCTGGCCGATGCCTGGCTGATCCGACTGGGGCAGACCTACACGGGCGAGCAGGCTGCCGCCGCGCCGGAGTTTCATCCGCACTTGCCACAACATGTGGAGCTGCAACAGGCCGCGCTGGATGCCATTCGCCATCAACCCGAGGTGGCGCTGCAACGGCTTGAGGACCTGGCGCAACAGGCGCTCGACAGCGGGCGCCAGATGATCGCCCTGATGGCGCTGGCCCAGCAGGCGCAGTTGCTGCTGGCGCGTGGTCAGGAAGCCAAGGCCAAGCCGGTACTGGCCCGCGCACTCGAAGCCGGCGCGGGCGGCGCGTTACAACCGTTTCAGCGTTTGCTCGAGCAATACCCGGATTGGATGCGCGAGCAGTTGGGCAAGCGTCCACATGACGCGCTGAATCAGGCGTTGCTCGCGCTGCTACCGGTCATCGTTGCCGTCGAAACCTCGCCTAGCGCTGAAACCCTGAGCACCCGGGAGTTGGCGGTACTGCAACTGATCGCTCAGGGGTGTTCAAACCAGGAAATCAGCAATCAGCTGTTCATTTCCCTGCACACCGTGAAAACCCACGCCAGCCATATCAACAGCAAGCTCGGCGTGGAGCGCCGCACCCAGGCGGTGGCGCGGGCCAAGTCGATGGGCTTGCTGGGCTGACCCCGCCGCCGCTTATTGCGCGCGCGGGCACTGCTGCAGGGACGACCCGGCCGCGCTGCTGATCAGTGCGGCGAAGCGCTTGAGGTTGTTCTGGTGCGCCAACACCACGTCATCGATGCTCGGGCCGGCGGGCGACTGCAAGGTAGAGCGGCAGCTCAGCGCAGGACGATCACCGCCGCCGGCCGGCCTCAGGCGCCAGCGCACGTCGAGCAGCGCGTACTGCCCGGGCACCGAATCAAAGCGCTGCACCTCGACACGCAACGACACCGCTTGCCGTGCATCGCTGCTGGCCAGCTGGTCCACCAGCGCGCTTCTCAGCTCGTCGGCAAGGGTGGCGGCCCACCACTGGGTTTCCAGGATCGCCAGGCCGCTGTCGCCCTGGCGGACCACGATCTGCGCGCGGTCGACCTGAGGCGGCACGGTGATGCTTTCGATACGGACCGAATCGGCATCCGCCCGTGTGGTGTTATTCAAGTGCGCCGGGGTCAAGGTGTGGAATGCAATCGGCTCGCTGCGGCAGGCCGCGAGCACCAGCAGGGCGGTCACCAGGGTGATTTTCAACGGCAATGTCATGGCGGCTCCAATGGTCATTTGCGGGGTGGCCCTTGCAGGTCAAGCGGCGCGGCGTTATCGGCGCGACCGCGAATCAGCGATTCCGGATGCCGGCCCAGGTAATCCGAAAGCTCGCGCAAGGAGCGCGACATGCGCGCCAGTTCATCCAGGGTCTGGGTCAGTTGCTCGCGCTGCGGCGAGTCTTCGGCCAGGGTAGAACTGGCCGACTGCAGGGTCTTGCTCACGTCGGCCAGCGTGGTCTGCACGCCGGGCAGGGTCTTGGCGTTGAACTGTGCCAGGCCCTTGCGCAACTCGACCAGGCTGGCGTCCAGATTGCCGGCTATACGCTCGACAGGCAGTTGGCTGATCTTGTTGACGATGGCTTCGAATTTTTCCTGCAGTTGCTCCAGGTTGCCGGGGATGGTGGGAATGCCCACGGGGCGCTGGTTCGGGTCAAACGCGACTTTGTCGGCCTTGGGGTAGAAGTCCAAGGCGATGTACAACTGGCCGGTCAGCAGGTTGCCGCTGCGCGCCTGGGCGCGCAGGCCGTTTTCGATGAAGCTGCCGATCAGGCGCACGCCCGCCGCCTCATCGTTGGGGTTGTGGTTCATTGCCTTGAGCAGCTTGGTGTGCGCCTGGCCGAGCAGTTGTGGGTAAATCACGATGCCGACGTTGACCGGGAAGCTGCGCTTCTTGGCATCGAAGTCCAGGTTGATCGAGACCACCTTGCCGAACTCGACCCCGAGGAATTCAACCGGTGCGCCGACTCTCAGCCCGCGCAGGGCCTGGTCAAAACGCAGCACCATGTATTGCCCTTCGCCATTGGGCGGGGCGAGGGCACTTTGCTGGTCGTCGAACAGTTCAAAGTTGCGATTCTCCTCGGCGGGCTTGTCGTTGGGGCTGTAGGGCGGTGCCTGGAAGGAGATCCCACCCATCAACATCGACGACAACGATTCGGTCTTCAGTTCGAAGCCATTGGCCCCGACATTGAGGTCGACACCGCTGGCGTTCCAGAAGCGTGTGTTTTCGGTGACGTACGCGTCATTGGGCGCGTGCACGAACACCTCGATATTCACGCCCTTGCCCTCGCTGTCCAGTTCGTAGGCAACCACCTGGCCGACCGGGATCTTGCGGTAATAGATGGGCGAGCCGATATCCAGCGAACCCAGGCCCTGAGTGTGCAGGGTGAAGCGTTTGCCTGGCTCGCCATAGGTGATGGGTGGCGGGTTTTCCAGGCCTTTGAACTGTTTGGCGCGGGTGTTGGATTGGCCGATATCGGCACCGATGTAGTCGCCGGACAGCAGGGTGTCGATGCCGGACACGCCGCCTGCGCCGATGCGCGGGCGGACCACCCAGAACTTCGAATCTTCGCGGGTGAAACTTTCTGCCTGCTTGGCCAGTTCAACGGTGGCGTTGACGCTTTTCTGGTCATCGCTCAAGTCGACACCGGTGACGTGGCCGATGACCACGCTGCGGTACTTGACCTCGGTCTTGTTGGCCACCAGCCCGCTGCCGGTCTTGAAGTTGAGGGTGATGGTCGGGCCCTGTTGCAGCACGCTATGAACCACCAGCGAAACACCCACCAGCACGGCGACAATCGGCACGATCCATACCAGCGAAACGCTGAAGCGGCGTGTCTTGATCTCGGGTTGCCCCGCAGGCTTGTCAATATCAGCGTCAGCCTTGGATGAGCTCATCCGAGGTCTCCTCAATGTGTGAATTTTCCCAAATCAGACGGGGATCGAAACTCATGGCCGCCAGCATCGTGAACACGACCACCAGCCCAAAAAACAGAATGCCCAGGCGCGGCTCGATATTGCCCAGGGCCTGGAACTTCACCAGCGCGGCCACGAGTGCCACCACGATCACGTCCAGCATCGACCAGTAACCGATCAGCTCGATAAACCGAAACAGCTTGGAGCGCTCCTTGCGCGCCCAGCCGCTATTGCGCTGCACGGTGATCAGCAGCAACCCCAGTGACAGGAACTTGATGCCAGGCACGGCAATACTGGCAATAAAAATGATCAAGGCGATGTCCCAGGCGCCATGCTGCCAGAACTCCAGCACGCCGCTCATGATGGTGCTGTCCGCCCCGGAGCCGAGCATGGTGGTGTTCATCACCGGCAACACATTCGCCGGCACATAAAAGGCCAGAGCCGTGAGCAGGTAGGCCCAGGTGCGGGTCAGGGACTGCGCTTTGCGGCGGTGCAGGGGCGCGCCGCAGCGATCGCACTCGGTGGGTTCGTTGCGCATGTCGCAAGGCTGGCCGCAGGTGTGGCACAAGCACAGGTTGAGCTCGCGGGCGGTGGGTGGTGAGGTCATAGGGTGTCCCACAGGTCGCGCACATCGCGCCCGGCGATGCGGATCAGCAAAAGGCTAAGGGTGGCCAGCGCGAACAGGCCGATGCCGGGTATCACGTCGAGCATGCCGGCCAGCTTGATCACCGCCACCATCGCGCCCAGCAGGCACACCTCCAGCATGCTCCACGGCCTGAGTGCTTCCAGCCAGCGCATGCACAGCTTGAAAGCTGGCGAGCGTTTGCCATTGAGGGCGAAACTCAGTACCCAGATCAGCAGCAGCAACTGGAACACCGGCGCGATGATGATAGCAATCGCCGCTACCAAGGCGATAAACGTGATGGGGCCCAGGCTCAGCGCGACTACCGAATCCCAGAGCGTCGCGCTGTTCTTCAGGCCCTGCAGGCTGATGCTCATCACCGGATAGAAATTGGCGAACGCCCACAGCACGGCAGCCGTGACGGTCAAGGCGAGGCGCTGTTGCACGGACAGGCCGTTATAGCGCTGCAATACCCCGTCGCAGCGCGTGCACAGGGCTTTTTGATGCTTGGCGAGCGTGACTTTCTGGTACACGCAGTCACAGTGTTCGCAGATGACCTGTTGGTTCGCCATACGTGTTGCTCCAGATGCGACTGACTGCCGTGTTGTCGTTGCCGTGGGTTAAATGGCGTTTGCGTAGCTTAGCAGTAGCGCAGCCTTGATCGCTTCCAGCGGGGGGGCAAGCTCCACCATACTGTACTTGGAACGTGCCTTAGAGTTTGCAGGACACTTATGAATACCGAAAAAAAACCAGCGCTGATTCGCGAAACCTTCCCCGTCGGCCCGCTGCAGTGCAACTGCACCATCATTGGCGACCCGGTTACCAAAAAAGCCATCGTCGTCGATCCAGGGGGCAACCACGAACTGATCCTGGCGCGTCTTGAAGTGCTGGGTCTGAAGGTGGTGAGCATTATCCACACCCATGCCCATCTCGATCACTTTCTGGCGTCCGGCCAATTGAAGGAAAAGACCGGCGCCACCTTGCACCTGCACAAGGAAGACCAATTCCTGTGGGATAACCTGGAAATGCAATGCCAGATGTTCCGCGTGCCCTATACGCCCGTGCCGTCCCCGGACCGCTGGCTGCAAGACGATGAAGAACTGGCCTGTGGTTGCGGCGTGGCGCTGCACACGCCAGGGCATACCCCAGGCTCGATGAGTTTCTGGTTTGCCGACGCCAAACTGTTGATCGCCGGCGATACCTTGTTCCGGCGTGGGGTAGGGCGTACGGATTTGTGGGGCGGTGATCAGGCAACCATCGTGCGCTCGATCAAGCAGCGCCTCTATACGCTGGATGAAGGCGCCACCGTGGTGGCCGGGCACGGGCCGGATACGTGCCTGGGCGATGAGATGCGGGAGAACCCTTTTGTGCGGGCTTGACGGGGCTGGCGTCGCATCGGTGGGAGGGGGCTTGCTCCCGATATTGGTGTGTCGGCTATAGTTGAGTTGACTGACCTAACGCTATCGGGAGCAAGCCCCCTCCCACACTTGGATTTTCCATGGCTTAGATGAATCCCCTTTGCGTCTCGCCCATGGAATTTTTACCGCTTGTCGTGTTCCAAACCCGGCACAGGTCCATTGCCCATGTCCTCTGCATCTCAGAATGCAAAAGTAGGAGCTTCCTTCATGTTCACTCCGCGTCGTCTGCTTGTTGTCGCCACCGCCGTAGCCCTGTTGTCCGGCTGCGCTTCCCCTAATCCTTATGACGGCAGCCAGGGACAGGCCAGCAATGGTTCCGAAAGCGGCATGAGCAAGACCGCCAAGTACGGCGGCCTCGGCGCGCTCGCTGGCGCATTGGCCGGTGCGGCCATTGACCATAACAACCGTGGCAAGGGCGCGCTGATTGGCGCCGTCGTGGCCGGTGCTGGCGCTGCCGGCTACGGTTATTACGCCGACCAGCAAGAGAAAAAACTGCGCGAAAGCATGGCCAACACCGGGGTTGAAGTGCAGCGCCAGGGTGACCAGATCAAATTGATCATGCCGGGCAATATCACCTTCGCCACCAACTCCGACGCGATCTCCAGCAGCTTCTACACGCCGCTGAACAACCTGGCCAATTCCCTCAAGCAGTTCAACCAGAACACCATCCAGATCGTTGGCTACACCGACAGCACCGGCAGCCGTCAGCTGAACATGGACCTATCCCAGCGCCGTGCGCAGAGCGTGGCCAACTACCTGACCTCCCAGGGTGTGAGTGCCGCCAACCTGAGCGCACGGGGCGCCGGCCCGGATAACCCGATTGCCAGCAACGCAGACGTGAATGGCCGTGCCCAGAACCGTCGCGTCGAAGTCAACCTTGGCCCGATCCCAGGCCAGCAGTACGGCCAGCCAGGTGCCCAGCAACAGGCGCCACAACAGAACAATCAGTTCCAGGGCAACCCGTACTCGCAGTACCAGTAAACAATCGCCACAAAAAAGGGCGCCGTGCAGTCCATGCACGGCGCCCTTTTTTGTGGGTGACGGTTACATCAGTCGATGTATTCGAACACCTTGACGATTTTCTGTACGCCGGACACGCCCTGTACCAGGTTGGCCGCGCGGGTGGCCTCAGCCTGGGTCAGCAGGCCCATCATGTAGACGATGCCGTTGTCGGTAACGATCTTGATGCGTGAGCCCGGAACAGCGCTGTCGGTAAGCATCTGGGCCTTGATCTTGGTGGTCAGCAGGGCATCGTTGCTGATGGCCAGCAGGGTGATCGGGTCCATGACCTGCAGCTCGTTGTGAACCTTCTTGACCCGCTGCACCGTCGAGGCGGCTTGTTCAGCCTGGGCCTTGAGTTCGGCACGCGGGGTTTGCCCGGCCAGCAGCACGACGCCGTTGAAGCTGGTGACCACAATGCGCGATGCGCCATTGCCCAGGTCTGTAGCCGCTTTGGCAACGTTGACCTTGACCTTGGTTTCGATCAGCGAGTCATCGATGGTGCTGCCGAAGGTGCGTGTGCCCCTGTCGTCCTGGATGGGGGTGTCCCGTGTGGCGGTGATTGCCGTGCTGCAGCCGCTGATGGCGAGGCACAGCGTGATGGCCAAAAGGCTGAGGCGGTTAACGGTCATTCTTCACTCCCGAACAGTTGGCTGTCGATCAGATCGCACAGGCAGTGGATCGCCAGCAGGTGGACTTCTTGAATGCGTGCAGTGACATTGGCCGGAACGCGAATCTCCACGTCCTCAGGCAGCAGCAGCGAGGCCATGCCGCCGCCATCGCGCCCGGTCAATGCTACGACAATCATTTCGCGATCATGTGCGGCCTGGATCGCTTGAATGATGTTTGCCGAGTTGCCGCTGGTGGAAATCGCCAGCAGCACATCGCCCGGCTGGCCGAGGGCGCGGATCTGTTTGGAGAAGATTTCGTTGTAGCTGTAGTCGTTGGCGATCGAGGTGATCGTCGACGAATCGGTGGTCAGGGCGATCGCCGGCAGGCTTGGGCGCTCGCGCTCGAAGCGGTTGAGTAGCTCCGAGGAAAAGTGCTGGGCGTCGCCGGCCGAGCCGCCGTTACCGCACGAAAGCATTTTGCCTTCGTTGAGCAAGGCGTTGACCATGACCTGACTGGCTTGCTCGATGTGCGGTGCAAGTACGTCCATCGCCTGTTGCTTGGTGTCGATGCTGGCCTGGAAAAGCTGGCGAATTCGGGATTGCATGTCCATCTGTGTGACCTTAATTAGCGCGGCTGTTTGGCACAGAAATGTGCAGCCCGCAAAGCAAAGAGCAAAAGTGTGGGGTGAAGGTGCCGGGTGAGTCAGCTGTCGAAGGCATCTTTGAGCCAATTCAGATCAGCGGGGCCCGACGGTGTGCTTTCTATGGCAACCACATCGAAACGGCAGGGGCTGTCGGCCCAGCGATGCTCTTTTTGCAGAAAAAACTGCGCGGCGAGTATCAGCTTCTGACGCTTGCGCCCGTCGATACTGGCGAGCGCGCCACCCCATTGTGCGTGTTTCCTGTAGCGGACTTCGACGAATACTACTGTATCGCCGTCAAGCATGACCAGATCAAGCTCGCCGCGTTTACATAACCAGTTCTGCGCCAGAAGGCGCAGACCCTGTTGTTGCAGATAGCCCAGCGCGTGGAGTTCGGCATCCTTGCCGCTTTGTGCGCGGGACCGCTCGGGCATCAGCGCGGGGTGTCCGGCAGGCGCTGGATTTCGCCGCCAACGAACTTCGCCCACGGCATCTGGCGGTCAACGCGCTGGTTGGCGCTGATGCCCAGGTTGCCGGAGAGACCGTCGACACGGGTGTCCGGCAGCGCCTTGAGCTGGCCCAGGCGTGGCGCCAGGCGATAGGCATCGACGCCCATCGCATACAGGCGGCCCAGGCTGCCATTGGCTTGCGGCCATTGCGCGGCGACCTGGTTGCGCAGCGGGTCGGTGGTGTTGAGCAACCAGGGGGTTTCGCAGAACATCACGTTGGTCATGTCCAGGTACTGGTTGCGGTCGCCACTGGCGCTGAACACGTGGGAGGTCGCATAGACGGGCACATCGCCGGCGTACTGGAAGTTCAGGGTCGGCTTGATCTGCTGGGCCAGTTGCGGGGTGACGGCCAGGAAGATGAACTCGATGTCCTGGCGACGCGAAGGCTGGGCCGCAACGTCAGTGCCGACAGTGCTTTGCAGGCTCTTGGCGCGACCTTCGCTTTTGCGCAACTGGAACAGGTCGGCGATCTGCTGGGCCAGTGCCACGGGCTGATCAACGTACTCGACGCCCATTACGGTGCCGCCATTGGCTTCCCAGTCCTGGCGGAAGGCTTTGTAGACACGTTCGCCCCACTCGCCACGCGGCACCATGGCGGCGGCGCGATGCAAGCCGTCGGCACGGGCACGGCGTGACACTTCACGGGCTTCGTCTTCAGCGGCCAGACCGAACTGGAACAACTGCGCCGGGGCTTGATCGGTCTCGCTATAGTTCAGGGCCAGGGTGGTGATCGGCAACTGCGGGCGTGCGCTGAGCTGTTTGACCAGCGGCTTTTCCAGCGGGCCGACCACCAGTTGCACGCCGGCGGCCTGAGCCTTGGCGTAGAAGTCGTCGATGGAGGTCAGGCGCGAGCTGTCGTAAAACTCAATCACTGGCGGCTTCTGCCCGGCTTGTTCGGCCTGGTAGTGAGCAGCCATGAAGCCTTCACGCAGCGCCTTGCCGACCGACGCCAGGGCGCCTTCCTGCGGCAGCAGCAGGGCGATCTTGGTCAGCGGCTGGCTGGCCAGTTCCTTGAGCTTGGTCAAGGGCGTCGGCAACTGCACGGCTGCCGGATGGCCCGGATTGCGTGCGCGCCAGGTGTCGATAGCGGCTTGTTGCTGCTCCAGCGTGCCGGCGCCCTTGACCGCCTGGGCCAGGGAGATCCAGCCGTCGAGTGTCGGGTTACCGCTGGCTTGCAGCTGCTCGGTCGGCAGCGCGGCGATCAAGACCCAGATCGCTTCGTGGTTGCTGTTGGCCGCGTCGCCGGTGAGCAGGGGCGCCATGTCGACACGCTCCCGAGCCGCCGCCAGGGTCTGGCCGTCGGCTTCATAGGCGCGGGCATGCACGGTGCCGGTGCGGATCTGCTGTTCGACCGGCAGCTCCTTCAAGGCTTTGCAGGCTGGGGTGGCTCAGCGCCGTCAACGCAGCCTTGGGCTGGTTGCGGGTCATCGCGAGTTCGGCGGCCAGGGTGCTGGCAAACACTTGCGCGGCTGGCTTCAGGACATCCAGAGGCACCTGCGCAAGAATCTGCGAGGAGCGCCCGGGGTTGTTCTGCTGGTAGGCCAGGTCAGCCGCACTCAGGCGCAGCAAGGCGGCCTTTTCCGGCGTTTTGGCGGCGGTGGCCTGTTCGAGCAGTTGCTCGATACTGGCGTCGGGCGTGCGTGGAAGGTCGCCAAGGCTGGACGAGGGCGAGCTGGCGCAAGCGGCCAGCAAGGCAGCGAGGCAGAGGGCGGAGAGCAGCCGCAGGCAAGCGATCATGTAAGTGTTCCTGATACCGATCAAATTAGCGTGGAAGTGTACCCAAGCACTGGCCCAGGCGCGATGTTCGTGGCGTGAAACCGTGGATTTAGGTCGTGCAATTGTTGCAATTGACTAACAGTGGCTGAAACGTCATCCGCCGTGACGGCATATTTTCAGCGCGTTGACGCGCTACAATGTGGCTTTTGCCAATCATCGAGGTGTGCGTTTTGACTGCTCCAGGTCCTTTGAATTCCACTGCAGGCTCGCTTTTTGTCGTGGCGACGCCCATTGGCAACCTGGACGACATCAGTGCCCGGGCGCTGAAGGTGTTGCGCGAGGTTAAATTGATCGCGGCGGAAGACACACGACACTCCCAACGGTTGATGCAGCATTTTGGAATCAGCACGCCACTGGCGGCTTGCCATGAACACAACGAGCGCGAGGAGGGCAGCCGTTTCATCACCCGCTTGCTGGCCGGTGATGATGTTGCGCTGATCTCCGATGCGGGCACGCCGCTGATTTCCGACCCTGGGTACCACCTGGTCCGCCAGGCGCGTGCCGCTGGTATCAATGTAGTGCCTGTTCCAGGAGCGTGCGCGCTGATCGCTGCATTATCTGCAGCCGGCCTGCCGTCGGACCGCTTTATTTTCGAGGGTTTCCTGCCCGCCAAGGCGGTGGGGCGTCGCGCGCGTCTGCAAGCGCTGAAGGAAGAACCGCGCACATTGATTTTCTACGAGGCTCCGCACCGCATCCTGGAGTGCCTGCAGGACATGGAGCTGGTGTTCGGCGGCGCGCGCCTGGCGCTGCTGGCGCGAGAGTTGACCAAGACCTTTGAAACCCTCAAGGGTCTGCCGTTGGAAGAGCTGCGTGGGTTTGTGGAAGGCGACAGCAATCAGCAGCGCGGAGAATGCGTCGTGCTGGTGGCAGGTTGGACGGCTCCGGAAAGTGAAGATGCGGTCGGTAGCGAAGCCATGCGCATCCTTGATTTGCTGCTCAAGGAAATGCCGCTCAAACGTGCCGCGGCCCTTGCAGCGGAGATTACCGGGGTGCGCAAGAATGTGTTGTATCAGGCTGCGCTCGATAAACAGAAAGCCGAATAGTTCCGGGGGCGGGCCGGTGTTTCGTCCGAACGTGATGGCAATGCCGCACTTTTAGTACTTGTCCTGAGGCCGTCGTGCCGTTAACCTGCGCGGCGGAGAGTCGATTGGACAGTCGCTGCCCTCTATGAAAATTAGGGGGGGGAGGAAAGTCCGGGCTCCATAGGGCGAAGTGCCAGGTAATGCCTGGGAGGCGTGAGCCTACGGAAAGTGCCACAGAAAATAACCGCCTAAGCACTTCGGTGCCGGTAAGGGTGAAAAGGTGCGGTAAGAGCGCACCGCACGACTGGCAACAGTTCGTGGCTAGGTAAACCCCACTTGGAGCAAGACCAAATAGGGTCCCAAGGCGTGGCCCGCGCTGGGACCGGGTAGGTTGCTAAAGATGTCCAGTGATGGCCATCGTAGACGAATGACTGTTCAAGACAGAACCCGGCTTACAGATCGACTCTCCACCTTTTTCTTTCCGCCCGAGCCTCGGGCAGAAAACCGGTAGTAACGCAAGAATCCCTCCCTGCCAAATCATTGGCAGATGCGTCTTCGTAATACCAAAAAAATCTTACTCTTAACAAATCACTTTAACTTTGAGCTACAGCTCTTTGAGTTATTTGTGCTTGTTGAGTCAAAAACTACGCTGAAGTCGGGTTTCTCCTTTCGTTACGCTCGTAAATCTCCGTTCTGTAAGGCTTTTCCTTGTATCCGCGCCTTGACGGTGTGGTGGGCGCATTCCTATAGTGTGCGCAAGTGGCGGAAAGTGGCACAAAGTGGGTTTTTTGAACGTAAAACGATAAAATTTGGAGAAACGCACCTGTGTTTCGCGGAGCTAACGCTATCAGTCTCGATGCAAAAGGCCGTCTCGCCATGCCGAGCCGGTATCGTGACGAGCTCATTTCGCGAAGTTCGGGCCAGTTAATCATCACGATTGACGCTGTTGACCCCTGTTTATCCGTTTACCCCCTCGATGAGTGGGAGTTGATTGAAACCAAGTTGCGCGCTCTGCCTTCATTGCGTGAAGAAAACCGCCGCCTCCAGCGTTTGCTGATCGGTAATGCCGTCGACCTCGAGCTCGATGGCAGTGGTCGTTTCCTGGTGCCTCCGCGTTTGCGCGAATACGCCAAGCTCGACAAGCGCGCAATGCTGGTAGGCCAACTGAACAAGTTCCAATTGTGGGACGAAGATGCCTGGGATGCTGTTTCTGCAGCTGACCTGGCTGCTATTCAACAACCGGGCGCCATGCCTGATGAACTGCGTGATTTGATCCTGTGACTATTGATAGCGGCTTTAACCACATCACCGTACTGCTTGACGAAGCCGTTGAGGCTCTCGCCGTACGCGCGGATGGCTGCTATCTGGATGGCACCTTCGGCAGGGGCGGGCACAGTCGGTTGATACTCAGTCAGCTCGGGCCCAACGGTAAACTCCTCGGGTTCGACAAAGACCCTCAAGCGATTGCCACCGGGCAAGCGCTAGCGGCCGAAGATGGCCGCTTTGTCGTTGTGCAGCGCAGCTTTGCCGAGCTGGGTGCGGAAGTCGCCGAACGCGGCATGGCAGGCAAGGTGGCCGGGGTTCTGCTCGACCTGGGCGTGTCTTCGCCGCAGCTCGACGACCCGGAGCGCGGCTTCAGCTTCATGAACGACGGCCCCCTCGACATGCGCATGGACCCAACCCGCGGCGTCAGTGCCGCGCAGTTCATTGCCACCGCCCCAGTCGAAGAAATTGCCCGCGTGTTCAAGGAGTACGGTGAAGAGCGCTTCGCCGGTCGCATGGCTCGCGCCGTGGTCGAGCGCCGCGAGATCCAGCCGTTCGAACGCACCGCTGACCTGGCCGAAGTGCTGAAGGTCGCCAACCCGGCATGGGAGAAGGGCAAGAACCCGGCTACCCGTGCGTTCCAGGGCCTGCGCATTCACGTCAATAACGAACTGGGCGACCTGGAGGCTGGCCTTGAGGCTGCCCTGGACGCACTGGAAGTGGGTGGTCGCCTGGTGGTGATCAGTTTCCACTCCCTGGAAGACCGCATCGTCAAACTGTTCATGCGCCGTCTGGTCAAGGGTGAGTCCGACAACCTGCCGCGCAACCTGCCGGTGCGTTTCGAAGCCTTTGTGCCGAAAATCAAAATCCATGGCAAAGCGCAGTTCGCCTCCGAAGCCGAACTCAAGGCCAACCCGCGTTCGCGCAGCGCCGTCATGCGCGTCGCGGAGAAGTTGCGGTGAGCAAGCTTTTCGCCAAACCCCTGCCAGGTGGCAGCTTCTTTATGTTGCTGCTGTTTGTTGGCGTGCTGGTGTCCGCGATTGCGGTGTCCTACAGCGCGCATTGGAACCGCCAGTTGCTCAATACCCTGTACGGGGAGTTGAGCGTGCGTGATAAAGCGCAGGCGGAATGGGGCCGGTTGATCCTTGAGCAGAGCACCTGGACGGCCCACAGCCGTATCGAAGTGCTGGCCACCGAACAATTGAAAATGCACATCCCGGGCGCGGCCGACGTACGCATGGTGGCGCCATGATGAAGCTTGAAGGCGCACTCTACCCTTGGCGCTTCCGCCTGATGCTCGGCTTGCTGGCATTGATGGTGGGCGCGATTGTCTGGCGTATCTTCGACCTGCAGGTCGTCGACCGTGACTTCCTGATCGGCCAGGGTGATGCCCGTAGCCTGCGGCATATTCCGATCCCCGCGCATCGCGGCCTGATTACCGACCGCAACGGCGAGCCGCTGGCTGTGAGTACTCCGGTGACCACCCTGTGGGCCAACGCCAAGGAACTGCAGGTGGCCAAGGACAAATGGCCGGAGCTCGCTGCCGCCCTGGGCCAAGACCGCAAAGCACTGACCGAGCGTCTGGAAGCCCAGGCCAATAAAGAATTTATCTACCTGGTTCGCGGGCTCACCCCCGAACAGGGCCAGCAAGTGCTCGACCTCAAGGTTCCCGGTGTCTATGGCATCGAGGAATTTCGTCGTTTCTACCCGGCCGGTGAGACCACCGCGCACATGGTTGGCTTCACCGATATCGATGACCATGGTCGCGAAGGCGTCGAGTTGGCCTATGACGAGTGGCTGGCCGGCGTTCCCGGCAAGCGCCAGGTCATCAAGGATCGGCGCGGCAGACTGATCAAGGATGTGCAAGTCACCAAAAACGCCAAGGCCGGTAAGCCCTTGGCGTTGTCGATCGACCTGCGTCTGCAGTATCTGGCCAACCGCGAACTGCGTAACGCGATCATCGAGAACGGCGCCAAAGCCGGCAGCCTGGTGATCATGGACGTGAAGACCGGCGAGATCCTCGCCATGGTCAACCAGCCGACCTACAACCCGAACAACCGTCGCAACCTGCAACCGGCGATGATGCGCAACCGCGCAATGATCGACGTGTTCGAGCCGGGTTCGACCATGAAAGCCATCTCCATGAGTGCCGCCCTGGAAACCGGACGCTGGAAGCCCAGCGACAAGGTCGAGGTGTACCCAGGTACCTTGCAACTGGGCAAATACACCATTCGTGACGTGTCCCGCACCGAGGGCCCGGTGCTGGACCTGACCGGCATCCTGATCAACTCCAGTAACGTGGGCATGAGTAAGGTTGCCTTCGATATCGGCGGCGAAACCATTTACCACCTGGCGCAGAAAATCGGCCTGGGCCAACCCACCGGGCTCGATTTCCCAGGTGAGCGCGTCGGCAACCTGCCGAACTACCGTGACTGGAAAAAAGCCGAGACCGCCACGCTGTCGTACGGCTACGGTCTGTCGGTAACCGCGATCCAGTTGGCCCACGCGTTCTCGGTGTTGGCCAACAATGGCCGCATGGTTCCGCTGAGCCTGATCCACGTGGACGAAGCGCCGAAAGCCACTCAGGTGATCCCGGAAAAAGTCGCCAAGACCATGCAAGGCATGCTGCAGCAAGTGATCGAGGCGCCGCGTGGCGTATTCCGTGCCCAAGTGCCGGCCTATCACGTGGCTGGCAAGTCCGGTACCGCGCGTAAAACCTCGGTGGGTACCAAGGGCTACGCCGAAAATTCCTATCGCTCGCTGTTCGCCGGTTTCGGCCCGATGAGTGACCCGCGCTACGCCATCGTCGTGGTTATCGACGAACCGAGCAAGGCCGGTTACTTCGGTGGCCTGGTGTCGGCGCCAGTGTTCAGCAAAGTGATGTCCGGCACCCTGCGCCTGATGAACATCACGCCGGACAATCTTCCGCCGACCCAGCAAGCGAACGCCGCTCCACCGGCCGCTGCGGTCAAAGCCAATGGAGGGCGCGGCTGATGTCTCTGAGCCTGAACAAGATTTTTGCCCATGCCGGCCGCGATCTGCTGATTCGCGAGTTGAGCCTGGACAGCCGCAATGTACGCGCCGGTGACCTGTTCCTGGCGGTGCCCGGCGGCAAGTTCGATGGCCGTGCGCATATCGCCGACGCCCTGCAACGTGGTGCTGCCGCTGTGGCCTATGAAGTGGAAGGCGCCACCGTGCTGCCGATCACTGATGTGCCGTTGATTCCCGTCAAGGCCCTGGCCGCTCAGCTGTCCGACATTGCCGGGCGCTTCTATGGTGAGCCGAGCCGCCACCTCAACCTGGTGGGCGTGACCGGCACCAACGGCAAGACCAGCGTGACGCAGCTGGTTGCCCAGGCGCTGGACCTGTTGGGTCAGCATTGCGGCATCGTCGGTACCCTGGGCACCGGCTTCTATGGCGCGCTGCAAAGCGGTCTGCACACCACGCCGAACCCGATTGCCGTGCAAGCGACCCTGGCCGACCTGAAAAAGGCCGGCGCCAAGGCGGTCGCGATGGAAGTCTCTTCCCATGGTCTCGACCAGGGCCGCGTCACCGCATTGGCGTTCGACGTGGCCGTGATGACCAACCTGTCCCGCGACCACCTTGATTACCACGGCACGATGCAAGCGTACGCGGCGGCCAAGGCCAAGCTGTTCGCCTGGAACGATCTGAAGTGCCGGGTGGTGAACCTGGACGACGCCTTCGGCCGCGAACTGGCTGCTCAAGACAGCGAAGCGCGCTTGATCAGCTACAGCCTGGAAGACGCCAGTGCGTACCTTTATTGCCGCGAAGCGCAGTTCAGCGACGAGGGCGTGCGCGCCACGTTGGTCACGCCGCAGGGCGAGCACCATTTGCGCAGCACGCTGCTGGGGCGTTTCAACCTGAGTAACGTACTGGCGGCTATTGGCGCCTTGCTCGGCCTGGATTACGCGCTCGACGAAATTCTGAACGTGCTGCCCAAGCTGGAAGGTCCGGCCGGCCGCATGCAGCGCCTGGGTGGCGGCACGCAACCGCTGGTGGTGGTCGATTACGCCCACACCCCTGACGCACTGGAAAAAGTCCTGCTGG
Source organism: Pseudomonas sp. W4I3 (assembly GCF_030816195.1). Classification (GTDB taxonomy): domain Bacteria; phylum Pseudomonadota; class Gammaproteobacteria; order Pseudomonadales; family Pseudomonadaceae; genus Aquipseudomonas. Next base: position 1,690,232 of record NZ_JAUSXS010000001.1, read on the forward strand.
CGCTGCGCCCGCATGCCAAGGGCAAGCTGTTGTGCCTGTTCGGCTGTGGCGGTGACCGCGATCGCGGCAAGCGTCCACTGATGGCCGAGATCGTCGAGCGCCTGGCCGACGGCGTTTTGGTAACCGACGACAACCCGCGCAGCGAAGAGCCGAGCCGGATTTTCGACGATATCCGTGAAGGCTTCAAAGACACCGCCAACGTCACCTTCGTGGCCGGTCGCGGCGCAGCCATTGCCCAACTGATCGCCAGCGCCAGCGCGGATGACGTGGTGGTACTGGCCGGCAAGGGCCATGAGGATTACCAGGAAATCAACGGCGAGCGCCATGCTTTCTCGGATCTGGTCGAGGCTGATCATGCCCTGACCGCCTGGGAGGTCGCCCATGCTTAAGGCAATGACATTCAGCGAACTGGCCCAGGCGTTGTCGGCCCGTGTGGTGTCGAGCGATTGCACGTTCGACGGCGTCAGTATCGACAGTCGCAACATCAAGCCGGGCCAGTTGTTCGTCGCACTCACGGGCCCGCGTTTCGATGGTCATGATTACCTGAACGAAGTCGCCGCCAAAGGCGCCGTGGGTGCCCTGGTGCAACGTGAAGTGGCCGACGCTACCTTGCCGCAGTTGCTGGTCGCCGATACCCGCCTGGCCTTGGGCCAACTGGGCGCGCTGAACCGTGCCGCTTTCGACAAGCCGGTTGCCGCCATCACCGGTTCCAGCGGCAAGACCACCGTCAAGGAGCTGCTGGCCAGCGTACTGCGCACCCGTGGGCCGGTCCTCGCCACCCGTGGCAACCTGAACAACGATTTCGGCGCACCGCTGACCCTGCTCGAACTGGCCCCGGAACACACGGCGGCCGTGATCGAGTTGGGGGCTTCACGCATCGGCGAGATTGCCTACACCGTGGCGCTGACCAAACCCCACGTCGCGATTATCAACAACGCCGGTACCGCCCACGTCGGTGAATTCGGCGGCCCGGAAAAAATCGTCGAAGCCAAGGGTGAAATCCTTGAAGGCCTCGACGCTTCGGGCACCGCTGTATTGAATCTGGATGACAAGGCTTTCGAGACCTGGCGCGTACGCGCGGCCGGGCGCAAGGTGCTGACGTTTGCCGTGCGCAACGCTGCGGCCGATGTCCATGCTTCCAACATCACTGTCGATGCGCGCGGTTGCCCTTCCTTCACTTTGAACACGCCGCAAGGCAGTGAGCGCGTGCAGTTGAATCTGCTGGGCAACCATAACGTCGCCAACGCCCTGGCCGCCGCCGCCGCCGCCCACGCCCTGGGCGTGTCGCTGTTCGGCATCGCCACAGGCCTGGGCGCGGTGCAGCCGGTCAAAGGCCGCACCGTGGCGCAATTGGCTACTAACGGCATGCGCGTCATCGATGACACCTACAACGCCAACCCGTCTTCCGTCAATGCCGCCGTGGACCTGCTCAACGGCTTTGATGGACGCAAGGTGCTGGTACTCGGCGATATCGGCGAGTTGGGCGACTGGGCTGAACAAGGCCATCGCGAAGTCGGCGCCTATGCCGCCGGCAAAGTCGATGCGCTCTACGCCGTCGGCCCGAACATGGCCCACGCGGTAAACGCCTTCGGCCCCGGCGCGCAGCATTTCGCCAGCCAAGCCGAATTGATCCAGGCGCTGACTGCGGCTGAACACGATAAACACACAACCATTTTGATCAAGGGATCGCGCAGCGCGGTGATGGAAAACGTCGTCGCAGCCTTGTGTGGCTCAAGTACGGAGAAACATTAATGCTGCTGCTGCTGGCTGAGTATCTGCAACAGTTCCACAAAGGCTTCGCGGTCTTTCAGTACCTGACCCTGCGCGGGATCCTGGGTGTGCTGACCGCGTTGTGTTTGTCGCTGTTTCTGGGGCCGTGGATGATTCGCACCCTGCAGAACCTGCAAATTGGTCAATCGGTTCGCAATGACGGCCCGCAGTCGCACCTGTCCAAGTCCGGCACCCCGACCATGGGTGGCGCGTTGATCCTGTCGTCCATCGGTGTCAGTACCTTGCTCTGGGCCGACCTGCACAACCGCTATGTATGGGTGGTGCTGCTGGTGACCCTGCTGTTCGGTGCCATCGGCTGGGTGGATGACTACCGCAAAGTGATCGAGAAGAACTCCAAGGGGCTGCCAAGCCGCTGGAAGTACTTCTGGCAGTCGGTATTCGGCCTGGCGGCGGCGATCTTCCTGTACACCACCGCGCCAAGCGCCGTGGAAACTACCTTGATCATTCCGATGCTCAAGGACGCCAGCATTCCATTGGGCATCGGCTTCGTGGTGCTGACCTATTTCGTCATCGTCGGCTCCAGCAACGCGGTGAACCTGACCGACGGCCTCGACGGCCTGGCGATCATGCCAACGGTGATGGTGGGCGGCGCGCTCGGCATTTTCTGCTACCTGTCGGGTAACGTGAAATTTGCCGAATACCTGCTGATTCCCTACGTACCGGGCGCGGGTGAACTGATCGTGTTCTGCGGCGCGCTGATCGGCGCCGGCCTTGGGTTCCTGTGGTTCAACACCTACCCGGCACAAGTCTTCATGGGTGACGTCGGCGCACTGGCGCTGGGCGCGGCCCTGGGCACCATCGCGGTGATCGTGCGCCAGGAAATCGTGCTGTTCATCATGGGCGGTGTGTTCGTGATGGAAACCCTGTCGGTGGTCATCCAGGTGGCTTCCTTCAAATTGACCGGGCGCCGCGTCTTTCGCATGGCGCCGATTCACCACCACTTTGAACTCAAGGGCTGGCCCGAGCCACGCGTGATCGTCCGTTTCTGGATCATCACCGTGATTCTGGTACTGGTCGGCCTTGCCACCCTGAAACTGAGGTAGAAACGAGTGTCCCTGATCGCTTCAGACCACTTCCGCATCGTTGTCGGCCTCGGCAAGAGCGGCATGTCCCTGGTTCGCTTCCTGGCGAACCGGGGCACGTCGTTTGCCGTGGCCGATACGCGGGAAAATCCACCGGAGCTGGTCACGCTGCGCCGTGACTACCCGCACGTGGAAGTGCGTTGTGGCGAGCTGGATGTCGAGTTTCTGTGCCGCGCCGACGAGCTGTACGTGAGCCCTGGCCTGGCCTTGGCGACACCGGCCCTGCAAGCCGCCGCCGCGCGTGGCGTGAAGTTGTCGGGTGACATCGACCTGTTTGCGCGTAACGCCAAGGCACCGATCGTGGCCATCAGTGGTTCCAACGCGAAAAGCACCGTGACCACCCTGGTCGGCGAAATGGCCGTGGCTGCCGGTAAGCGCGTGGCGGTGGGCGGCAATCTCGGGGTGCCTGCGCTGGACCTGCTCAGCGACGACGTCGAGCTGTACGTGATGGAGCTGTCGAGCTTCCAGCTGGAAACCACCCACGACCTCGGTGCTGAAGTGGCCACTGTGTTGAACGTCAGCGAAGACCACATGGACCGCTACAGCGGCCTGCCGGCCTATCACCTGGCCAAGCACCGGATTTTCCGTGGCGCCAAGCAGGTGGTGGTCAACCGTCAGGATGCCCTTAGCCGTCCGCTGATGGGCGAGGGCCTGCCGTGCTGGACCTTCGGCCTGAGCAAACCCGATTTCAAGGCGTTCGGTATCCGCGAAGAGAACGGCGAGAAATACCTGGCCTTCGAATTCCAGAACCTGATGCCGGTGCGCGACCTGAAAATCCGCGGCGCCCATAACCAGTCCAATGCCCTGGCGGCCTTGGCGCTCGGCCACGCGGTAGGCCTGCCATTCGACGCCATGCTCGCCAGCCTGCGCACCTTCGCCGGCCTTGAGCATCGCTGCCAGTGGGTACGCGATCTCGATGGCGTCAGCTATTACAACGATTCCAAGGCCACCAACGTCGGCGCTGCCCTGGCCGCCATCGAAGGCCTCGGTGCCGATATCGACGGCAAGCTGGTGCTGATCGCCGGTGGCGACGGCAAGGGTGCCGACTTCAAGGACCTTAAAGCGCCGGTTGCTGCGCATTGCCGCGCCGTGGTGCTGATGGGCCGCGACGCGGACCTGATCGCCGCCGCCCTGGGCGACGCGGTGCCGCAAGTGCGCGCCACTTCCCTGGATGACGCGATTGCCCAGTGCAAAGCCCTGGCCCAGCCGGGCGACGCGGTGCTGCTGTCGCCGGCCTGCGCCAGTTTCGATATGTTCAAGAACTATGAAGAGCGCGGCCAGTTGTTCGCCCGCGCCGTGGAGGCTTTGGCATGAGCCTCAACCTGAAGAACATCATCAAGCCGTACCCGTCGCCGATCATTACCGGGCGCGGCATCGACCTTGATTTCCCAATGCTCGCCGGTTGCCTGGCGCTGCTCGGCCTGGGCCTGGTGATGATCACCTCGGCGTCCTCCGAAGTGGCCGCCGTGCAGTCGGGCAACACCCTGTACATGATGATCCGCCACCTGGTGTACCTGGTGATCGGCCTCGGCGCGTGCATCGTCACCATGATGATCCCGATCGCCACCTGGCAGCGCCTGGGTTGGCTGATGCTGATCGGGGCGTTTGGCTTGCTGATCATGGTGATCTTGCCCGGCATCGGCCGCGAAGTGAACGGTTCGATGCGCTGGATCGGCTTCGGTGCGTTCAACGTGCAGCCGTCGGAAATCGCCAAGGTGTTCGTGGTGATCTACCTGGCCGGCTACCTGGTGCGCCGCCAGAAAGAGGTGCGCGAAAGCTGGATGGGCTTCTTCAAGCCGTTCATCGTGTTGCTGCCCATGGCCGGCCTGCTGCTGATGGAGCCCGACTTCGGTGCCACCGTGGTGATGATGGGCGCCGCCGCAGCGATGCTGTTCCTCGGCGGTGTCGGCCTGTTCCGCTTCACCTTGATGGTGGTGCTGGCGGTCGCGGCCGTGACGATTCTGGTGCAGGCCCAACCCTACCGGATGGCTCGCTTGATCACCTTTACCGACCCGTGGTCCGACCAGTTCGGTTCCGGCTACCAGTTGACCCAGGCGCTGATTGCCTTCGGTCGCGGCGAGTGGCTGGGGGTGGGCCTGGGCAACAGTGTGCAGAAGCAGTTCTACCTGCCGGAAGCCCACACCGACTTCGTGTTCTCGGTACTGGCTGAGGAGCTGGGCGTGGTCGGTTCGCTGTGCACCGTCGCGCTGTTCGTGTTCGTGTGCGTACGCGGCATGTACATCGGCTTGTGGGCCGAGAAGGCCAAACAGTATTTCGCCGCCTATGTGGCGTACGGCTTGTCGTTCCTGTGGATCGGCCAGTTCCTGATCAACATCGGGGTGAACGTCGGGCTGCTGCCGACCAAAGGCCTGACCTTGCCGTTCCTCAGCTACGGCGGCAGTTCGCTGGTGATTTGCTGCGCCTGTCTTGGCTTGTTGCTGCGCATCGAGTGGGAGAGTCGTACTCACCTGGGCAGCGAAGAGATGGAGTTCAGCGAAAGCGACTTCGCCGAGGAGCCGACCCATGGGCGCTAACGTGCTGATCATGGCGGGCGGCACCGGGGGCCATGTGTTCCCGGCTCTGGCCTGCGCGCGCGAATTCCAGAACCGTGGCTACACCGTGCACTGGCTGGGTACGCCGCGTGGCATCGAGAACGAACTGGTGCCCAATGCCGGCTTGCCGCTGCACCTGATCAACGTCACGGGCTTGCGCGGCAAGGGCAAGTTGTCGCTGCTCAAGGCGCCCTTCGTGTTGCTCAAGGCGGTCTGGCAGGCGCGCAAGGTCATTCGTGAATTGAAGCCGGTCTGTGTACTCGGTTTTGGTGGGTACGTGACCGGCCCTGGTGGCGTTGCCGCCAGGCTCTCGGGCGTGCCGTTGATCGTGCACGAACAGAACGCCGTCGCCGGGACTGCCAACCGTTTGCTGGCGCCATTGGCGGCGCGAGTCTGCGAGGCCTTCCCGAAGACCTTCGACGCATCGAGCAAGCTGCGCACCACCGGCAACCCGGTGCGCACCGAACTGTTTATGGGCATCGCCCGTGAAGCACTGGCCGGACGCAAGGCGCACCTGCTGATCATGGGTGGAAGCCTGGGCTCCGAGCCGCTGAACAAACTGCTGCCTGAAGCGCTGGCGCAACTGCCGGTGCACGTGCGCCCGGAGGTGTTCCATCAGGCCGGCAAGCAACATGGTGAAGCCACTGCCACGCGCTATCGCGAAGCCGGTGTCGAGGCAAATGTACAGCTCTTCATCAAAGACATGGCCCAAGCCTATGGCTGGGCCGACCTGGTGGTCTGTCGCGCTGGTGCGCTGACCGTCAGTGAATTGGCCGCCGCCGGTCTGCCGTCGTTGCTGGTGCCTCTGCCCCATGCAATCGACGATCACCAGACCCGCAACGCCGAATATTTGGCCGGGGAGGGCGCTGCCTTCCTGCTGCCGCAAAGAACGACTGGCGCCGCCGATTTGGCCGCACGCCTGACCGAGGTTTTGATGCAACCGGAACGACTCAACAGCATGGCGAGCACCGCAAGCCGCCTGGCCAAACCTGACGCAACCCGCACCGTGGTCGATATCTGCCTGGAGGTGGCCCATGGTTGAGAATCAGAAAGCCATGCCGCAACCGGAAATGCGCCGCATCCGTCGCATCCACTTCGTCGGTATCGGCGGCGTGGGCATGTGCGGGATTGCCGAAGTATTGCTGAACCTGGGCTATCAGGTGTCCGGCTCTGACCTCAAAGAGTCGCCGGTTACCGATCGCCTGAAATCCTTTGGCGCGCAGATCTTCATCGGCCACCGCGCCGAGAACGCCGCCGAGGCTGACGTGCTGGTGGTGTCCAGCGCTGTGAACACCTCCAACCCGGAAGTGGCCACCGCCCTCGAACGCCGTATTCCGGTGGTGCCGCGTGCCGAGATGCTCGCCGAGCTGATGCGCTATCGCCACGGCATCGCTGTGGCCGGTACCCATGGCAAGACCACCACCACCAGCCTGATCGCCTCGGTGTTCGCCGCCGGTGGCCTGGACCCGACGTTCGTCATCGGTGGCCGCCTGAATGCAGCCGGCACCAATGCCCAGCTGGGCACCAGCCGCTACCTCATCGCCGAAGCCGATGAAAGCGATGCGAGCTTCCTGCACCTGCAACCGCTGGTCGCCGTCGTCACCAACATCGACGAAGACCACATGGCGACGTACGACGGTGACTTCAACAAACTGAAGAAAACCTTCGTGGATTTCCTGCACAACCTGCCGTTCTACGGGTTGGCGGTGGTGTGCCTGGACGATCCGGTGGTGCGCGAGATTCTGCCGCAGGTCAAGCGCCCTACCGTGACCTACGGTTTCAGCGAAGACGCCGACGTGCGCGCGATCAATGTGCGCCAGGAAGGCATGCAAACCTTCTTCACCGTGCTTCGCCCCGACCGCGAGCCGCTGGATGTCTCGGTCAACATGCCGGGCAACCACAACGTACTGAACTCCCTGGCGACCATTTGCATCGCCAGCGACGAAGGCGTCAGCGATGAAGCCATCGTCGAAGGCCTGTCGCGCTTTGCCGGTGTCGGCCGACGCTTCCAGGTCTACGGCCAGCTGCCGGTTGAAGGCGGTGACGTGATGCTGGTGGACGACTACGGGCACCACCCGACCGAAGTCGCCGCTGTGATCAAGGCCGTACGCGGTGGCTGGCCGGAGCGCCGTTTGGTGATGGTCTACCAGCCGCACCGCTACAGCCGCACCCGCGACCTGTACGACGATTTCGTCAATGTATTGGCCGATGCCAACGTGCTGCTGCTGATGGAAGTCTACCCGGCCGGTGAAGAACCGATTCCGGGGGCCGACAGCCGCAAGCTGTGCAACAGCATCCGCCAGCGTGGCCAGTTGGACCCGATCTACATCGAGCGCGGCGTCGACCTGGCCCCTATCGTCAAGCCGCTGCTGCGCGCCGGCGACATCCTGCTGTGCCAGGGCGCCGGTGATATCGGTGGCCTTGCGCCTAAATTGCTGGCCAGCCCGCTGTTTGCGGTTGAGCAGGGGAAGTCGAAATGATCACTGACTACGCCTCCCTGTTCTCCACCATCGCGCCTGCCGACTTCGGCCGCGTCGCCGTGCTGTTCGGCGGCAAGAGCGCCGAGCGCGAAGTGTCGCTCAAGTCCGGCAATGCCGTGCTCGAGGCGCTGCAAAGCGCCGGTGTGGACGCGTTCGGCATCGACGTGGGCGATGATTTCCTAGCCCGCCTGCAGGCTGAAAAGATTGACCGCGCCTTCATCATTCTTCACGGCCGTGGCGGTGAAGACGGCAGCATGCAGGGCCTGCTCGAGTGCGCCGGCATTCCGTACACCGGCAGCGGCATCCTGGCTTCGGCACTGGCGATGGACAAGTTGCGCACCAAGCAGGTATGGCACAGCCTGGGCATTCCAACCCCGCGTCACAGCGTATTGCGCAGCGAAGACGATTGTATTTGTGCAGCCAAGGAACTGGGGCTGCCTTTGATCGTCAAACCAGCCCATGAAGGCTCCAGTATCGGCATGGCCAAAGTGAACTCGGCCGCCGAATTGATCGACGCATGGAAAGCGGCAAGTACCTACGATTCGCAAGTGTTGGTGGAACAGTGGATCCAGGGTCCCGAGTACACCATCGCCACCCTGCGTGGCCAGGTATTGCCGCCCATCGCATTGGGCACCCCCCATTCTTTTTACGATTACGACGCCAAGTACGTGGCTTCCGATACCCAGTACCGGATTCCATGCGGTCTTGACGCAACCAGGGAACAGCAATTGATGGACCTCACGGCGCAAGCCTGTGAGGCGCTGGGTATCGCCGGTTGGGCGCGGGCAGACGTGATGCAGGATGACCAAGGGAATTTCTGGTTCCTGGAAGTCAACACCGCACCCGGGATGACCGACCACAGCCTGGTCCCTATGGCCGCCCGTGCCGCCGGTCTGGATTTCCAGCAGTTGGTGCTGGCGATCCTGGCCGACAGCATTGAGCCAAGAGGCTAAGCACATGAAAGGCGCATCGCTTCGTCATCAGCCCCCACAAGCACCGAGCCGCAAGCCGGTGCCACGGGGTGCCAGCCGCATGGTGGCCAAAGAGCCGATGTCGGCGCGCCTGCCCAAAGCCAACTTTGGTTTCATCAAGGCGCTGTTCTGGCCGGTGCTGCTGGTGGTGTTGGGCTTCGGCACCTACGAGGGCGCGCAGCGCCTGTTGCCGTATGCCGACCGGCCGATCACCAAGATCAGCGTGCAGGGCGACTTGAGCTACATCAGCCAGCAAGCGGTGCAGCAGCGTATCGGTCCGTTCCTGGCCGCGAGCTTCTTCACCATCGACCTGGCTGGCATGCGCGCAGAGCTGGAACAGATGCCGTGGATCGCCCACGCCGAAGTCCGCCGGGTATGGCCGGACCAGGTAACGATCCGCCTGGAAGAGCAACTGCCCGTGGCCCGTTGGGGTGATGGTGCGCTGTTGAACAACCAGGGGCAGGCGTTTGCGCCGCGTGAAGTGGCGAACTATGAGCACCTGCCGCAGCTGTTCGGGCCGCAGCGGGCGCAGCAGCAAGTGATGCAGCAGTACCAGGCCTTGAGCCAGATGCTGCGGCCACTGGGCTTCTCCATTGCACGCTTGGAGTTGCGTGAACGGGGCAGCTGGTTTTTGACGACCGGGGCAGGCAGTTCCGGCCCGGGCATCGAGTTGTTGCTGGGACGCGACCGCTTGGTGGAAAAGATGCGCCGCTTTATTGCCATCTATGAAAAAACCTTGAAAGAACAGATCACGAACATTGCGAGCGTCGACCTGCGTTACGCCAACGGCCTGGCCGTCGGTTGGCGTGTACCGGCGGCGCCCACGGCAGCACAACCCGCTGTCGCGAAGAATTAAGAAGAGGCAGGACCCATGGCAAACGTGCAAAGCGGCAAAATGATCGTCGGTCTCGATATCGGCACCTCCAAGGTGGTGGCGCTGGTGGGCGAGGTCGGTGAAGACGGCACGATCGAAATCGTCGGTATTGGCACGCATCCGTCCCGGGGCCTGAAGAAGGGCGTGGTGGTGAACATCGAGTCCACCGTGCAATCGATCCAGCGCGCCATCGAAGAAGCGCAGCTGATGGCCGGTTGCCGGATTCACTCGGCGTTCGTTGGCGTGGCCGGCAACCATATCCGCAGCCTGAACTCCCACGGCATCGTGGCGATCCGCGACCGCGAAGTCAGCTCGGCCGACCTTGAGCGCGTCCTCGACGCCGCCCAGGCCGTGGCGATCCCGGCTGACCAGCGCGTGCTGCACACCCTGCCGCAGGACTACGTGATCGATAACCAGGAAGGCGTTCGCGAACCGCTGGGCATGTCGGGCGTACGCCTGGAAGCCAAGGTCCACGTGGTGACCTGCGCCGTCAACGCCGCACAGAACATTGAAAAATGCGTGCGCCGCTGCGGCCTGGAAATCGACGACATCATTCTCGAGCAGTTGGCCTCGGCCTACTCGGTCCTGACCGACGACGAAAAAGAACTGGGCGTGTGCCTGGTGGACATCGGCGGCGGCACCACCGACATCGCGATCTTCACCGAGGGTGCGATCCGTCACACCGCCGTGATCCCGATTGCCGGCGACCAGGTCACCAACGACATCGCCATGGCGCTGCGTACGCCGACCCAGTACGCCGAAGAAATCAAGATCCGTTACGCCTGCGCCCTGGCCAAGCTGGCCGGTGCCGGCGAAACCATCAAGGTGCCAAGCGTCGGCGACCGTCCACCGCGTGAGCTGTCGCGCCAGGCCCTGGCCGAAGTGGTCGAGCCGCGCTACGACGAGCTGTTCACCCTGATCCAGGCCGAGCTGCGCCGCAGCGGCTACGAAGATTTGATCCCGGCCGGCATCGTGCTGACCGGTGGCACCTCCAAGATGGAAGGCGCGGTCGAACTGGCCGAAGAGATCTTCCACATGCCGGTTCGCCTGGGCGTGCCCCATGGCGTCAAAGGCCTCGGCGACGTGGTGCGCAACCCGATTTATTCCACCGGTGTGGGCTTGCTGTTGTACGGGCTGCAGAAGCAGACCGACGGGATTTCCCTGTCGGGGCCAAGCATCCGTGACAGCTACCGCAGCGATGACGACGCGAAAGCGCCGTTGTTCGAGCGGCTGCAGGCTTGGGTAAAAGGGAACTTCTGACGAAGTTAGCTACAAGCTACAAGTTTTAAAGCTTCAAGTAACACGCTTCAAGCTTGCAGCTAATAGCTTGCAACTTGCAGCTGATGTAAAGCAGTAGGCGAAAAAACTAGAGAAAACGAAAGGAGAGGGAACATGTTTGAACTCGTAGACAACATCCCCGCTAGCCCGGTTATTAAAGTAATCGGTGTCGGCGGTGGCGGCGGTAACGCTGTCAACCATATGGTCAAGAGCAACATTGAAGGCGTTGAGTTCATCTGCGCCAACACTGATGCCCAGGCGCTGAAAAGCATCGGCGCGCGGACCATCCTGCAATTGGGCACAGCCGTGACCAAGGGCCTCGGCGCAGGCGCCAATCCGGAAGTCGGCCGTCAAGCCGCCCTGGAAGACCGCGAGCGCATTGCCGAAGTGCTGCAAGGCACCAACATGGTGTTCATCACCACCGGCATGGGCGGCGGTACCGGTACCGGTGCAGCTCCGATCATTGCCGAAGTGGCCAAGGAAATGGGGATTCTGACCGTCGCTGTGGTGACCCGTCCGTTCCCGTTCGAAGGCCGCAAGCGCATGCAGATCGCCGACGAAGGTATCCGTCTGCTGTCTGAAAGCGTCGACTCGTTGATCACCATTCCCAACGAGAAACTGCTGACCATCCTGGGCAAGGACGCAAGCCTGCTGTCCGCGTTCGCCAAGGCTGACGATGTACTGGCCGGTGCCGTTCGCGGTATCTCCGACATCATCAAGCGCCCAGGCATGATCAACGTCGACTTTGCCGACGTGCGTACTGTCATGAGCGAAATGGGCATGGCGATGATGGGCACTGGCTGCGCCAGCGGTCCGAACCGTGCACGCGAAGCCACCGAAGCGGCCATCCGCAACCCGTTGCTCGAAGACGTGAACCTGCAAGGTGCACGCGGCATCCTGGTGAATATCACCGCAGGTCCTGACCTGTCCCTGGGTGAATACTCCGACGTGGGTAGCATCATCGAAGCCTTCGCTTCCGAGCACGCGATGGTCAAGGTCGGTACCGTTATCGATCCGGACATGCGCGACGAGCTGCACGTGACCGTGGTTGCGACCGGTCTGGGTGCGAAAATCGAGAAGCCTGTGAAGGTCATCGACAACACCCTGCACAACAGCCAGGCCAACCAGGCAGCCGCCGCTCCAGCCCCTGCTCGTCAGGAACTGCCGTCGGTGAACTACCGTGACCTGGACCGTCCGACCGTGATGCGCAACCAGGCTCAGGCCGGTGCTGCAGCGTCCCGTAGCCCGAATCCGCAAGACGATCTGGACTACCTGGACATTCCGGCATTCCTGCGTCGTCAGGCCGATTAATGGAATGTATCAGGGCTATGAAGGTGATTGGTGTTCAGCAAAGGTCTGGTCTGCTATTATCGCCAGCCTTTGTTGATACCAGTTCGCAATTTGCGCTGAAGCGGTCCAAGCCATGATTAAACAACGCACCCTGAAGAATATTATTCGTGCCACAGGTGTAGGTCTGCACTCCGGGGAAAAGGTCTACCTGACCCTCAAGCCTGCACCTGTCGACACCGGCATCGTGTTTGTGCGTGCCGACCTGGACCCTGTGGTGCAGATACCTGCTCGCGCGGAAAACGTTGGCGAAACCACCATGTCGACCACATTGGTCAACGGTGACGTCAAAGTGGACACGGTGGAGCACTTGCTCTCGGCCATGGCCGGTTTGGGCATCGATAACGCCTACGTCGAGCTCTCCGCGTCCGAAGTCCCGATCATGGATGGCAGCGCTGGACCCTTCGTATTCCTGATTCAATCTGCCGGCCTGGAAGAACAGGACGCAGCCAAGAAGTTCATTCGCATTCTGCGGGAAGTGACAGTAGAAGACGGCGACAAGCGCGCCACCTTCGTCCCGTTCGAAGGCTTTAAAGTGAGCTTTGAGATCGATTTCGATCACCCGGTATTCCGTGACCGCACCCAAAGTGCAAGCGTGGATTTTTCCAGCACTTCGTTCGTAAAAGAAGTCAGCCGCGCCCGTACCTTTGGTTTCATGAGTGACATCGAGTACCTGCGCAAGCACAACCTCGCACTCGGCGGCAGCGTTGAAAATGCCATTGTGGTCGACGCGGATGGTGTACTGAACGAAGACGGCCTTCGCTACGAAGACGAATTCGTGAAGCACAAGATCCTCGATGCAATCGGTGACCTCTACCTGCTGGGCAATAGCCTGATAGGCGAGTTCAAAGGCTTCAAGTCGGGCCACGCCCTTAACAACCAGCTGCTGCGCAAGTTGATTGAGCAGACAGACGCTTGGGAAGTCGTGACCTTCGAAGATGCCAGCACCGCACCGATCTCTTACATGCGTCCCGTTGCGGCGGTGTAAGTAACAACTCTCTTTCTTTAGTTTTTAAAGGCTGCCTTCGGGTGGCCTTTTTTTATGTCCCGCTGTTCTGTGCTTTTCGTAGGAGCGAGCTTGCTCGCGAAGGTCGTCAATGCTGACGCTGGCAATCTGGTTGAACGCGGTGTCTTTGGGTTTTTCGCGAGCAAGGGCTAGCCGCCCGCCTCGCTCCTACAAGGGCAGGGTTGACGCATCCACGATCCGATTACGCCCCGTGTGCTTGGCCTCGTACAGCGCCTGGTCGGCCCTGAGCAGCAGGTTCTCGAGGGACAGGCCGCTGCGCTTTTCCCAGGTGCTCATGCCGATGCTCACCGTTATCGGCTGCTCATCCCACGCCACCCGCGGCAGATGCTCAACACCACTGCGAATATGCTCGGCGATCACCCATGCGCCCTTGGCGTCAGTATGGGGCAGCACCACGGCGAATTCTTCGCCGCCGTAACGTGCCGCCAGGTCGGCCGGGCGGCGGATATTGCTGTCAATCACCTGCGCCACCGTGCGCAGCGCATTATCCCCGCCCTGGTGTCCATGGCGGTCGTTGAAGGCCTTGAAGTGGTCCACGTCGATCATCAATACCGTCAGCGGCTCGGTTGAGCGTTGGGCGCGCTCCCATTCCAGGCGCAGGCGTTCGTCGAGGGTACGGCGGTTGGCCAGGCCGGTGAGGGCGTCGGTGCCTGCCAGTTCTGACAGCACCTGCTCAGCCCGGTGGCGGCGTCGCAGCTCCATGCACAGCGCCCAGGTCAACCACAACAGGCCAATGCATAACACCCCCGTCGCGAGGCTGACCATCCAGGCCGCCCTTCGCCATGGCGCGAACACTTCATCACTGGCCAGGGCCACCGCCACGATCAGCGGTAAATCGCCCACGTTCGAGAAACTGTAGAGGCGAGGGTGGTTGTCGACGCTGGAGACGCTGCGAAAGTTGCCGTCCCGCTCGCGCAGCATGCGTGCCACATTGGGCCGCTGGCTCAGGTCCTTGTTGATGATATCCACTTCCAGCAACGGCTCTTGTGCCAGCAGGATGCCTTGATGGTTGAGCAGGTTGATGGTGCTGTTGCTGCCGATATTCAGGCTGCTGAACAGTTGGTGGAAGTACGACAGACGCATGGAGGCGACGGCTACCCCCAGGAAACCCCCGTCCGGTGACGAAACGCGGCGACTGAATGCAATGCGCCAGGGGTCATCGCATTCACAGCGGGCCCTGAACGGTCGGCTGACATACAGGCCAATGCCGGGATTGTCGCGATGTATCTGGAAATAGTCCCGGTCGGCGAAGTTGCCGGACTTGGGCGTGAGCAAGGATGAGTCGGCGATTACCTCGCCACTCGCGTCCAGCAGCAGGATATCGCCCTTGTACGGCGCTGCGGCGGAGCGGTCGAACAGCACCAGGTGTCGGATGCTTGCGGACACACCTTGCAGGTCAGTGCGTTCAGTCGCGGCGATCAGGCCCTTGAGGGCCATGTCATAGAGCTCGACGTTGCGCAGCACATCGGCATCGATCAACTGAGTGATGGTGTTGGCGTTGCGCTTGGCCGTCTGCAGCGTGTTGGCGTGTTCACGAATCAACAGTGCGGTGACGATCCCCACGATCAGCAACACCGTGAGGGTGCTGCCCAGAATCAGCAAGCGCTCCGGGCGGCGGGTAAGGCGGGTAAGGCTTGAACTCATCGGGCGTACTTCTGCTCTGAGGATGCCTTTAGCGTAGTAGCAACTCTGAAAGATGGCGCAGAACACAAAAATGTGGGAGGGGGCTTGCTCCCGATGGCGGCGAATCAGTCAAAGTGTTGTTGACTGACACTCCGCCATCGGGAGCAAGCCCCCTCTCACATTGGATCTGTGTAGTTATTCAGATGGGGTTAGAACACGTTGATCGGATAATCCACAATCACGCGGTATTCATCCACATCCCGATCCACGGCTGAGTAGCCCTGGCCTCCGCGGTTGGTCGCCCATTGCAGGCGTACCGCCAGGTCTTTGGCCTTGCCGCCTTGCACCACGTATTTCAAGTCGATATCCCGCTCCCAGTGTTTAGCGTTCTTGCCATCGGCGCTGTACCAGTTGCTGTAGCCACGGCTGTTCGGGTCGACGCGGGTCAGGTCGGTCTTGCCGCTGCTATACGACACGGCAGAGGTGAGGCCGGGCAGGCCCAGGCCGGCGAAATCATAGGCGTACTTGAGCTTCCACGAACGCTCGTTGGGGCCGTTGAAGTCCGAGTACTGCTGGGAGTTGTCCAGGTACACGCTGTCGCCCTGGGTGATGTAGTCGAACGGCGTGTTGCCGTTGACCCGCTGGTAGGCGGCAGTGAAGCTGTGGTTGCCCACGCCCAGGGTGAGATGCAGGCTGTAGGTGTTGTTGTCGATATCGCCCAGCAGTGCCTGGCCGGTGTCCTGGGTGTGGTAGTAATGCAGGCCGGGGGTCAGGCTGACCAGGTCGTTCAGGGCATAGGTGTATTCAAGGTCGTAGTAGTACTGGTGCCACACGTCCTTGAGTTCGGAGGCGTACAGGTTGCTGGTCAGCCCGGCGATGCCGCTGAACGACACGCCCGCCCAGTCCAGGTGCTGGCTGTCGGCATTGGCGGGCAATGCGCCGTAGCTGGTGCCGATGCGCCGATGACCGCTCTGGTTGTAGAGCTTGGTGAAGCTGGCCTGGCCGCCTTCGAACATCCAGCCATCGAGGCTGTGGTTGGTCAGGCTCACGCCGCGAAACGTTTGGGGCAGCATGCGGGTCAGGCCGCCGGCGATCACCGGGTTGTTGAGGAACAGGTCGCCGGCTTTCAATTCGGTATCGAACGCACGCATTTTCAGGGTGCCGCCAGCGGTGGAGAACGCGCCGGGCGCCTTGCCGTTGCCGCTGCCGTACGGAAGGATGCTGGAACCGTCGGTGCCGCCGCCGCCGTCGAGCTTGAGGCCGAGCATGGCGTTGAGGTCCAGGCCGAAACCGACGGTGCCCTGGGTGTAGCCGGATTCGAAGGTGCCGATAAAGCCCTGGCCCCATTCCTTGCTGTCATCGGTGTGAATGTCGCGACGGTCGCGATTCATGTAGTAGTTGCGGGTGTTGATCTTGAGGTGCGAACCCTCGACAAAACCTTCTTCGGGCGTGGCGTCTGCCGCGTGGGCAAGGGGGATGATCGTTGCTGCGATTGCGAGGAATAACGGGGTGAACGTCAGCGAGTTCTTCACCGGTGGAGCTCCTTGGGTCAATCATTAACGGCCAATGTCGTGGGGGTTGCCTGGCCTTTTTTTACGGCAAAAAAAAGCCGCTGAAGTCAGCGGCTTTAAGACAGATTCCCAGTGTAGAGCCCTGGAAATAAGTCGAGGGAAATTCGGGTGAGCGGGTAGCTGTCTTTGCCGTCGCGCTCATCGATGCGTCAAAGTAACGCAGGCGAGCGGTGCGATATAGAGTGTAACAAGATAATGACTGTTGCCCAAATCGCAACAGTTGGCTTGAGGGCGGCACATTTAAAGGTGGGAGGGCAGGGAAATGCCGAAGGTATTGCCGCCGCCTTCGCTGCGCACAAACACATCGCCGCCGTGCATCAGGGCAATCGCCTTGACGATGGCCAAGCCCAATCCGTGATTCGCGCCGCTGTTGCTGCGCGATGCATCCACGCGATAGAAACGCTCGAACAGGCGCGGCAAGTGTTCGCTGGCAATCGCATCGCCCGGGTTGGTCACGCCGATGGTGACCCAGTGGTGCTGAGCTTCAATATTCACCTCAATGACGCTCCCCGGCGCTGTGTGCTGCACCGCATTGCTCAACAGGTTGATCAGCGCGCGGCGCAGGTGGGCTTTTTCGATGTGCACCTGGGCGTCACCCTGCACCCGCACCTGGACTTGGGCGTCTTCGAGGATGAAATCCAGGTAGTCGAGGGTGGTAGCGACTTCGTCGGCCAGGGAGCTTTCGATCAGCTTGGTGGCCTTGCTGCCCTGATCGGCGCTGGCGAGGAACAGCATGTCGTTGATGATCGAGCGCAGCCGCTCCAGCTCTTCCAGGTTCGACTGCAGCACTTCGAAGTAATGCTCGGCCGAACGCCCGCGGGTCAGCGCGACCTGGGTCTGGCCGATCAGGTTGGTCAGCGGCGAACGCAGTTCATGGGCCACGTCGGCATTGAACGACTCAAGGCGCGAGTAGGCGAGTTCGACGCGGTCGAGGGTGGCGTTGAACGAGTTGACGAACTGGCTCAGTTCCGGCGGCAGCGGTGACAATTGCAGGCGCCCGGAGAGTTTCGGTGGCGCGAGTTTCTGTGCCTCGTCCGAGAGTTTCTCCAGTGGCTTGAGGCCGATGCGTGACACCCAGAAGCCCAGTAACGAGGCCAGGACCACACCGACCAGCGCCAGACTGATCAACGCCACCAGCAGATGGTGCTGGGTGGCGCGGAAATTCTCGGTGTCGATGGCGATCATGAAGCGCAGCGGCGGGCGTTGGTCCTTGGCGGCGAACTGGCTCACCAGTACCTTGAACGGATAATCGTGGCCGGGCAGGTGCAGGTCGCGCTTGCCGGTGGGGCCCTGGGCAAACGCACGGATCTGCGCGTCCGGGTCACCGTATTCGTAATTCGGGTCGCTGCTGACCACCCAGAAGCGAATGCGCTTGTCCTCTTCCCCCAGCAGCTTGAGCTTGGCCTTGATCTTGACCCAATGCTCCGGCGTACCGAAGCGGTTCACCGAGGATTCGAGCACGCTGTAGCGCGCATCCAGCTCCGCCCCCGGCAACAGGCCCAGGCCGCGGTCCACTTGCTGATACAGCGCGCCGCCGATCAGCACGAAGATCAGCAGCGCCACCAGGGTGAACATGCCGCTCAGGCGCAGGGCGATGGAGTTAGCGACCACTTTGGTTTTCCAGCATGCGGTTCTCCAGCACGTAGCCCATGCCACGAATGGTGTGCAGCAGCTTGTGCTCGAACGGCCCATCGAGTTTGGCGCGCAGGCGCTTGATCGCCACTTCGACCACGTTGGCGTCGCTGTCGAAATTGATGTCCCAGACCATCTCGGCTATTGCCGTCTTGGACAGGATTTCACCCTGGCGCCGCGCCAACACGCTGAGCAACGAGAACTCCTTGGCGGTCAGGTCCAGGCGCACCCCGTTGCGACTGGCCTTGCGGCTGATCAGGTCGATCCACAAGTCGGCAACCGTCACCTGCACCGGCTCATGGCCGCCGCTGCGCCGGGTCAGCGCTTGCAGGCGCGCCACCAGTTCCAGGAACGAAAACGGCTTGCCCAGGTAGTCGTCGGCGCCTTCGCGCAGGCCGCGAATGCGGTCTTCCACGCGCTCGCGGGCGGTGAGCATGATCACCGGCGTCTGTTTGCGTGCACGCAATGCACGCAACACGCCGAAACCATCGAGCGCCGGCAGCATCACGTCGAGCACGATTACCGCGTAGTCGTTCTCCAGCGCCAGGTGCAACCCTTCGACGCCTTCGCGCGCAACGTCGACGGTGTAGCCTTGCTCTGTCAGGCCGCGGTGCAGGTAGTCCGCGGTTTTTTCTTCATCTTCAATGATCAGGACGCGCATGAGCCTTTTGTTCCAGGGCGGGGCCTTGGCCTCAATGTGGGGTCGCCAGCGGGAGCGCCGGTGTGGGCCGATGGAAAAATTTTTCAAGGTACAAGTATATGACCGGCGTGGTGAACAGCGTCAGCGCCTGGCTCACCAGCAAGCCGCCGACCACCGCGATCCCCAATGGCTGGCGCAGCTCCGCACCGGGGCCTGAACCGAGCATCAGCGGCACTGCGCCCAGCAGGGCGGCGAGGGTGGTCATGATGATCGGTCGGAACCGCGTGACACAGGCTTCGTAGATCGCTTCCTCAGGCGCCAGGCCACGTACGCGCTGGGCCTCCAGGGCGAAGTCGATCATCAGGATGCCGTTTTTCTTGACGATACCGATCAACAGCACCAGGCCGATCAGGGCCATGATCGAAAAGTCCTGGCCCAGCAGCCACAGCATGATCAACGCACCCAGGCCCGCCGAGGGCAAGGTGGAAATGATCGTCAGCGGGTGCACGAAACTCTCGTAGAGCACGCCCAGGATGATATAGACCGCGACCAGTGCCGCGAGGATCAGCCACGGCTGGCTGGCCAGCGAACTCTGGAATGCCTGGGCCGCGCCCTGGAAATTACCGATGATGGTACTGGGCATGCCAATCTCGTTCTTGGCCTGGTTGAGCATGATCACCGCATCCCCCAGCGCCACGCCGGGGGCCAGGTTGAACGACAGGTTCGCGGCGGGGAACATGCCGTCATGGCTGATGGACAACGGCCCCACGCTGGGCGGGTCGACCCTGGCCAGCGCCGACAGGGGCACCATCTCGTTGGTCAGCGGCGAGCGCAGGTAAAAATAGTTCAGGCTCTCGGTCTTGCCGCGCTGTTGACGGTCCAGCTCCAGCACCACTTGGTACTGGTTGATCTCGGTCTGGTACTCGTTGATCTGGCGCTGGCCAAAGGCGTCGTAGAGGGCCTGGTCGACGTCGGTGGCGGTCAGGCCGAAACGTGCGGCGGCCTGGCGGTCGATGCTGATGTGGGTGATGCTGCCGCCCAGTTGCAGGTCGTTGGACAGGTCACGAAACGCCGGGTTGCCGCGCAGTTTTTCGGTGAGGCGCTGGGTCCAGATGTTCAGCGTCGGGCCGTCGTTGCTCTTGAGCACATACTGGTACTGGGCGCGGCTGGGGCCGGAGCTCAAGTTGATGTCCTGGCCGGCACGCAGGTACAAGACGATGCCGGGCACCTTCGCCAGTTGCGGGCGGATGCGGTCGATGAACTGACTGGCGGAAACGTCCCGATCGGCGCGGTCTTTCAGGGCAATCCAGAAGCGGCCGTTGGCGATGGTCTGGTTGCTGCCGGTGACACCCACGGAGTGGGAGAAGGCTTGCACCGCCGGGTCGGCCTTGACGATGTCGGCCAGCGCCTTGTGCTTGGCGACCATGTCCGGGTACGACACATCGGCCGCCGCCTCGCTGGTGCCCAGCACAAAACCGGTGTCCTGCACCGGGAAGAATCCCTTGGGGATAAAGATGTAACCGACCACGGCCAGGGCCAGTGTCACCACGAAGATCGCCGCCATGGTGCGTTGATGGGCAAGGGCACGCCGCAGGTTGCGCGCGTAACCGGCCAGCAGGCGCTCGCTGAACGTAGGCTTGGCATGAGCAGAATGGGTCGGCGCACGCATGAACAGTGCGGCGAGGGTGGGCGCCAGGGTCAGCGAGACCACCACCGAAATCAGGATGGTCGAGGTAGCCGTCAGCGCAAACTCCTTGAACAGCCGCCCGACCACGCCGCCCATGAACAGCAGCGGAATGAACGCTGCCACCAGCGAGAAGCTGATGGACACCACGGTAAAGCCGATTTCGCCCGAGCCTTTGATCGCGGCTTCGCGCTTGCCCAGGCCGGCTTCCAGGTGACGGTGGATGTTTTCAACCACGACAATCGCATCATCCACCACAAAGCCCACCGCAATCACGATGGCGACCAGGGTCAGGTTGTTCAAGCTGAAGCCCATCACATACATCAGCGCGAAACTGGCCACCAGCGATACGCCGAGCACGGCAGACACAATCAGCGTGGCCGACAGTTGGCGCAGGAACAGCGCCATCACCGCCACCACCAGCAGGATGGCGATCAGCAAGGTCATTTCCACTTCATGCAGCGAGGCGCGGATGGTCTTGGTGCGGTCGGTCAATACGCTGACCTGCACCGTCGCCGGCAGCATGGCTTCCAGGCGTGGCAGTGCTTGCTGGATGCGGTCGACCGTGTCGACGATATTCGCCCCCGGCTGGCGCGAAATCACCAGGTTGACCCCCGGTGTATCGCCGGACCAGGCCTGCACGTAGGCGTTTTCCGAACCGTTGATGACCTTGGCGATATCGCGCAGTTGTACCGGCGCGCCGTTCTTGTAGGACACGATCAACTGGCCGTATTCGTCGGGGTGAAACAGTTGATCGTTGGTCGACAGGGTCGACACGCTGTTGGCGCCGTAGATCGCGCCTTTGGCCAGGTTCAGGCTCGACTGCTGGATGGCCAGGCGAATGTCCGCCAGCGTCAGGCCGACCGCCGCGAGTTTGTCAGGGGAGGCTTGCACGCGAATCGCCGGGCGCTGCTGGCCGGTGATGTTGATCTGGCCGACACCGTCGATCTGGCTGATCTGGCGCGCCAGCAGGGTTTCCACGTAGTCGCTCAGTTCGGTGCTCGGCATGCTGTCGGAGCTGACGCTGAGGATCAACACCGGGCTGTCGGCCGGGTTGACCTTCTTCCAGGTCGGCAGGCTTGGCATATCGCTGGGCAGCTTGCCCGATGCGGTGTTGATCGCCGCCTGGACTTCCTGGGCGGCGGTGTCGATGCTCTTATCCAAGGTGAACTGCAGGGTCAGCAGGCTGGAGCCCAGGGCGCTGCTGGAGGTCATCTGGGTCATGCCGGGGATGGCGCTGAATTGCACTTCAAGCGGAGTCGCCACCGACGAGGCCATGGTGTCCGGGCTGGCACCGGGCAGTTGGGCGGTGACCTGGATCGTCGGAAATTCCGCTTCCGGCAGTGGCGCCACGGCCAGGCGCGGGAAGGCAATGATCCCCAGCAGCACCAGGGCAAAGGTCAGCAGCAGGGTGGCGACCGGGTGATCAACACACCAGGCCGAGGGCGAGCGGCTGCCGCTCATGGCTGCACCGTGGCGTCAGCGGTCTGGATTATTTGCGGCGGCTCCTTGAGCACTTCCACCAGGGCGCCGGCCTTGAGCCGCGATTGGCCATCGCTGACCAGCATGTCCCCGGCCTGCACGCCCTTGATGATGTTCACCTCGCTGTTCTGGTAAGTGACCTGCACGGGCACCACTTCCACCTTGTCGCCGTTCAACCGGTACACGAAATGCGAGTCCAGGCCACGCTGCACCACCGTCGGCGGCACCACCAAGGCGTTCTTGTCGACAGCGGTCTGGATCTTGATGGTCACCAGTTGTCCCGGCCACAGCTTCTGTGCGCTGTTCGGGAACTCGGCCTTGGCGCGCAGGGTGCCGGTGGTGGAGCTGATCTGGTTGTCGATCAGGCTCAAGTGGCCTTCCCCCAACAGGTCGCCGGTCTGGCCGTCGGTATCGGCCCCCAGGTAGGCATCGACGCTGGCTTTTTCAGGGGCGGCGATCAGGCCTTGCAGGGTCGGCAGCATTTGCTGGGGCAGGGAGAACTCGACGGCGATCGGGTCGATCTGGGTGACGGAGAACAACCCTTGGGTGTCGCTCATGCGCAGGAAGTTGCCTTCATCCACCGTGCGAATGCCGACGCGCCCACTGACGGGGGAGCGAATCTGGGTGTAGGAAAGTTGTACTTGAGCCGAATCAATCGCGGCCTGGTTCCCCTGCACCGTGGCTTTGAGTTGGTTTACCAGCCGCCTGCTGCTGATCGTAGGTCTGCTTCGACACGCCGTCGTCGACACTCAGCTCCTTGTAGCGCTTGAGGTTGACCAGCGCCACTTGCAGTTGCGCCTGGCTCTCGCCCAGTTGTGCCCTGGCCTGGTCAAGGCTGGCGCGGATCGAGCGGTCATCGATGCTCGCCAGCAAGTCGCCGGCCTTTACCTGTTGGCCTTCCTTGACTCGTAACTGAGTGAGGATGCCGTCGATCTGCGGGCGGATTACCACGCTGTGCAACGACAACACCGAACCAATGCCGCTGACGAACCGCGGGACATCCTGTTGCGCCACGCTCACCACGCGCACCGGAATTGCGCTGGGCGCCGCCAACCGAGCCTTGGCGGGCCGAGTCAAGGTCCAGGCTGCGATGGCCAGAACCAGGAGGGCGCCCACCAGCAGGGCCGTGTTTCGTTTTATGTGCATAGGTACGGCGCCAGGCAAAGGGTCGGGAGCGTTAAATGACCGTTATAGCCTTTTGATTTGGTCAGCACAGTGACGGCTATCTGACAGCGCTGTCAGTTTAGCGCAGACCATTCGTACGACGACGCTTAAAGATCCATGAAGCGCAGGTATACTGCGCGCCACTGGGGCCCGCTCGCCGGGCCCGCTTGATCTTTTGCGCACCCCGGAGCCCCCCATGACTTCCCCAGCCCAACCCCCTGTCGACGT
This sequence comes from Pseudomonas sp. W4I3, assembly GCF_030816195.1. Taxonomy (GTDB): domain Bacteria; phylum Pseudomonadota; class Gammaproteobacteria; order Pseudomonadales; family Pseudomonadaceae; genus Aquipseudomonas. The sequence continues at coordinate 1,713,658 of NZ_JAUSXS010000001.1, forward strand.
GGCCGAATCCGTCGACTCGGTCGATGTCGACGGCGTTGAAAAAGCCGAAATTGCGGCGTTCAAGTTCCCTTTCAAACCGGGTGAGCTGGCGGGCGCCAAGCAGGCCGGTCAGCCCTGGTACAAAGGTGGCGCCAAGAACGGCCATACTAAAACGCCAGGCATGGCGCCGCCGGGCACGCGCCGTTCGATGGGTAAACGTTGAGAGTAATACTCAGCCGCGCCGTATAGGCAGTTGCCTACAACTCACGTCGACATTTCTGCTTGTAGGCCCGCCACCCTTTCTTGAAAGCTTGCCCAGCATCGCCGCGCCCTGATCATCCGTATCGGGACATGGCGACGCCGCTCTCTCCGGAAAAGGATGTTTCCTGTGGCCCTGATACTTGTCTGTATGGCGCTTGCCCTCTTGCTGTCCGTGGAGGCCGCCGCCGCCGAGCCGCCGCGACGCGAAATTCGCTTCGCCGTCGCCGCGCATTTCCCCCCATTTCAAAGCCGTAATCCGCAAGGGCAACTGGTGGGGCTCAATATCGAATTGGGTAATGCCCTGTGCGTGCAGCTCAATGTGCAGTGCACCTGGGTCGACCAGGTCGTCATGGAAAACTTCCCCGCCCTCGACGCCAGGAAATTTGACGCGATCATGGGGATGGCCCCGACCTTGAGTCGGCAGCAGTGGGTCAATTTCAGCGATGACCTCTACCCGATCACCACCCGGCTGGTGGCCCGCAAAACCTCTGGCTTGAGCCCCGACAGACGGGTACTCAGGGGCAAGCGGGTCGGGGTTCTGGTCAGGAGCAATCGCGAAGCCTTTGCCCTGTCGCAGTGGATGCCGGCGGGCGTGATCATCGAGAGCTACTGGCTCAACGACCAGCTGGTGCGCAGCCTGGTCGCGGGCGAGATCGATGCGACGCTGCAGGGGGCCGTGGAAATCCGCGAGGCATTGCTCGATACGCCTGAAGGCATGGATTTCGACTTCATAGGCCCGCCGGTATCCTCTGACCTATTGGGCAATAGTGTCGCGATCGCACTGCGCAAGACCGACACCGTGTTGCGTACTGAACTCAACCATGCGCTTGAACAGCTCAAGCACAATGGCGAATACCAGCGCATCCTCCAGCCCTACCGTCTCGATACAACGCCCATCGACCCCTCAGGCCTCAAGCTGCCCGCAACGGAATAAACGCGTAATTGGCCGGCACCTCGGTGGCAATCTGCGCCCCGGCATCCAGCAGTTGTTCGGCAATGTCCATCCCCGAGACATGAAACACCCACTCACTGGCGGTGAGGGGCTGGGCGGTTGCCAACGTAATGGCTTGGGTAAACGCATTCATGTCCGGCAGGTACGCCGTGAACCCGTCGCCCTTGAGGGCCGTGGTACGAATCCCCAACAAGGCACACACCGCCTCCTTGGTCTGCACATCGTCACGGTCGGCCTGGCGTGAACGGCGGATCAATTCAGCCAGTTCAGCATCCATCAGCTCACCGCCAACGATCAACGCCGGCCCCTGTTCCCAGGACTCTGGAGGGCAATCCTTGGCGCTCGGGTTCAGCGGGATGTGCGGATTGATCTCCATCGGATAGATCCGACACACCAGCGGGCGTCGTTCGTAGATACCGCAGCGATTGTCTTCGTCAAGATTCCGACAGCGTCCGGCGTTGTAGGCGGCAAAGGTAATCGCCACCCATGCCTGGGTGCTGCCGCTGGGTACCACCACTGAGCGGCGTTCGGCATGTTCGCGTTGCTGTTGGGGCAAACCCAGGCCGCTGGCGAGGAAACCTTCAACCAGAACAATGACATTGCCGCCGTCCGCCGCCCAGTGTCGGGCTTCGTCGAGGGTCAGGGGCACGTGGTGATCGGAGCAGCATTTGCCGCAACCTACGCAGGAAAAGTGAGTGTTCATGGCGGATCTTTTACCAGGCAAGGTCAGAGGGCAGACTTGAGCGGTGACGGGTTTTTACCTCTATCCACCGCTTGGGCTCTCTGAAAGCAAGTTATGCGCCAGTGAACATCAGTGCTCAGGAATCACGTCGCGCAGGACGAGCCGCATGCCTGCGCTTTCATACAGCTGCCGCGCGCGCAGATTGGTCTCCCGCACCTTGAGGTCCACATAAGGTTCGCCGCGCTGCTTGAACACGTGAAAGGCATGAAGCAACAACGCTCGGCCAAGCCCCTGGCCCTGGGCGCAGGGATGCACCGACAGGTTTTTGATAAAGGCACTGGTCCAGCACTGGGCTACGCCGAGAATGCCCTCGGCGTTACTGGCCACCAGGCACAGCGTGGGGTCGAACTCGGCATCGGTAACGAATTGCCGGCGCCATTGTTCAAGGCCTGCGACACGGCCACCGCCCTGGTCCTGGGTCATGCGCAATACCGCATGGACCGCCGGGGCCAGTTCATCGCGGTAGTGATCCAGCTGCGTCTGGGGCGGCCACTGCGGCGAGGGCAGGCTGCCGGTAAGGTCGCGTCGCAGCAGCAGGAAATACTCGGCCAAGGCTTACAAACCCTTTTGCGCCACGGTTTGCGCCGCCACCACCAGGCACTTGGTCAACTCGGGGGAGGAAAACTTGGTCAGCACCGCATCGGCACCGGCCAGGCGGGCTTTCTCACTGTTCATCGCACTGTCCAGGGAGGTGTGCAGCAGCACGTAGAGCTGCTGGAAGTCCGGGGTTTCGCGCAACGTGCGGGTGAGGGCATAGCCGTCCATCTCGGACATTTCGATGTCTGACACCACCACATTGATCTGCTCGCCCGTGCCTTGCAGCTCCAGCAGCACATCGATGGCCTCTTTGGCGCTACGCGCGGTGTGACAGGTCAGGCCGAGGTTGCGCAGGGTGTGCACCGATTGCTGCAGCGCCACCTGGCTGTCATCGACCACCAGGATGCGGGCATGGCCGAGCGCTTCGGCTTCATCCATGGTCAGGTCGGTCGGCGCGGCTTCGATCGGCGCCGGGGCGATGCCATGGATGACTTTCTCGATATCCAGCACCTGCACCAGGCCACCTTCCACCTGGGTCACCCCGGTGATAAACGCGCGATTGCCGCCGGAGCCATAGGGCGGAGGGCGGATATCGGTGGTCAGGCAGTGCACGATCTTGCTCACCGCCTGCACATGCAGGCCCTGCTTGGAGCGGCTGACATCAGTGACGATCAGGCAGCCGCCGTCCGGGTCCTGCAACGGCATCTCACCCAAGGCTCGGCTCAGGTCGATCACGGCCAGCGAGTTACCGCGCAGCGTGGCAATGCCTTTGACGTGTGGGTGTGACTCCGGCAGCTTGGTCAGCGGCGGGCAGGGAATGATTTCGCTGACTTTCAGCAGGTTGATCGCCATCAGCTTGCCGCTGCGCAAGGTAAAGAGCAGAAGCGACAGTGAGTCTGCGCGGGCTTTGGTGGTGGACATAAAAACCTTCTGTGGATCAGGGATGACGATCTGTACACCGTTATCGACCCGGGCCCCGAAAACTGTAGGAGCGAGCTTGCTCGCGAAGACCGTCAACGATAACGCGGCGAATCTGGTTTAACGCGGTGCTCTCAGGTTCTTCGCGAGCAAGCTCGCTCCTACAGGGTGTCAGCCCTTCCACACCTGCGGGTTCACCAGGTCCTGCGGGCGTTGGCCGAGCAAGGCACTGCGCAGGTTGTCGAGGGCGCGGTTGGCCATGGCTTCGCGGGTTTCATGGGTCGCCGAACCGATGTGCGGCAGGGTCACCGCATTGCTCAATTGAAACAGTGGCGACTCGGCCAGCGGCTCTTTCTCGTACACATCCAGCCCGGCGCCACGAATGCGCTGGGTTTGCAGGGCCTCGATCAGCGCCGGTTCGTCCACCACCGGGCCACGAGAGATGTTGATCAGGATGGCGCTGGACTTCATCAGCCCCAGCTCGCGGCGGCTGATCAAGTGACGCGTCTTATCGCTCAACGGCACCACCAGGCACACGAAATCCGCCTCGGCCAGCAACTGGTCCAGGCTGCGAAACTGTGCGCCCAGCTCCTGCTCCAGTGCGCTCTTGCGGCTGTTGCCGCTGTACAGGATCGGCATATTGAAGCCCAGGCGTCCGCGTCGGGCCACGGCCGCGCCGATATTGCCCATGCCGACGATGCCCAGGGTCTTGCCGTGCACGTCGCGGCCAAACAACGGTGCGCCGACGCTGGCTTTCCACTGGCCGGCCTTGGTCCAGGCGTCCAGTTCGGCCACGCGCCGTGCGCTGCTCATCAACAGGGCGAAGGCCAGGTCGGCGGTGCTTTCGGTGAGTACGTCAGGGGTGTTGGTGAGCATGATCCCGCGTTCATTGAAGTACGCGACGTCGTAGTTGTCGTAGCCCACCGACACGCTGGACACCACCTCCAGTTTGCCTGCGCCTTCCAGCTGTTCGCGGCCCAGCTTGCGGCCTACACCGATCAGACCGTGGGCGTGGGGCAGGGCTTCGTTGAATTGGGCGTTGATGTCGCCCAACTTGGGGTTGGGCGCGATCACCTCGAAATCCTGTTGCAGGCGTTCGATCATTGGTGGGGTGACACGGCTGAAGGCCAGGACAGTCTTTTTCATGGCAGGCGGGCTCATCGACTACGGAAGAATGCCAAGCAAGCTAACATATTGTCAGGACCCCGTTGAACCCTTGTGGAAGGGGGCTTGCTCCCGATAGCAATGTGTCAGTCAGCAAATCCATAACTGACAGACCGCTATCGGGAGCAAGCCCCCTCCCACATCAATCTCTATCGTCTGCCTGGAATCAATTGGCCAAACGCGCGCCGCTGAGGCTGCCGCTCAATTCGTACGCCACCAATTCGGCCTGGTGCGCTGCGAGAATCTCCGGCAACGAACCGCGCAAGTATTCCACCCACGTTTTGATCTTGGCATCCAGGTATTGGCGCGAAGGGTAGATGGCGTACAGGTTCAGCTCCTGGGAACGGTAGTTGGGCATCACCCGCACCAGCGTGCCGTTGCGCAAACCTTCTATCGCGGCATACACCGGCAACAGGCCGACGCCCATGCCGCTGGTGATGGCGGTTTTCATGGCGTCGGCCGAATTGACCAGAAACGGCGAGCTGTTCACCGCAACGCTTTCCTGGCCTTCGGGCCCGTTGAAGGTCCATTTGTCCAGCTGGATCACCGGGCTGACCAGTCGCAGGCAGGCGTGATTGAGCAGGTCCTGGGGCCGTTGTGCGCAGCCCTTGGCTTTGACGTAATCCGGCGAGGCGCAGGCGATGCTGTAGGTGATGCCCAGGCGTTGCGAGACGAAACCGGAGTCCGGCAGTTCGCTGGCCAGCACGATGGACACGTCATAGCCCTCATCGAGCAGGTCCGGCACGCGGTTGGCGAGCGTCAGGTCGAAGGTCACGTCGGGGTGGGTGCGGCGGTAGCGGGCAATCGCGTCGATCACGAAATGCTGGCCGATGCCAGTCATGGTGTGTACTTTCAGTTGCCCGGCCGGCCGCGCATGGGCGTCGCTGGCTTCGGCCTCGGCTTCCTCGACGTAGGCGAGGATCTGCTCGCAGCGCAGCAAATAGCGTTTGCCGGCCTCGGTCAGCGCGATGCGGCGGGTGGTGCGGTTGAGCAAGCGGGTTTGCAGGTGGGCCTCAAGGTTGGAGACCGCGCGCGAGACGTTGGCAGTGGTGGTGTCCAGTTGCACGGCGGCGGCGGTGAAGCTGCCGGCCTCCGCAACGCAACTGAACGCGCGCATGTTTTGCAAAGTGTCCATGGGGTGTTCTCAAGGGAGATGACAAATTGTGACATGAAGTTGCGCGCAGGTGTGTATCCGCTCGGCTTAGCGCCTCAGGACAGCGTCCAGGCCTCACTGACTTTCGCCTCGTAGTGCGGCAGATAGGCCAGCAGTACACCATTGAACGCCGCCAGGGCCCGGCTGCGATTTTCGACGGTGGGAATTTCAGCGGCGGTGTGTGCATGCTGCGTCAGTGTTTCAACCGCCAAAGTGAGCGCCGCACTGATGCGCTTGAGCGCGTCGAGTTCGGCACTGAGCACGGTGCCGAGGTGCTGCCGGCCGATGGTGTCGAGCAATGCCTGAACGTCATCGGCGTGACGCTGCAGGTAAACGTCCCAGCCGTGTCGTTGTTCGGGTGTTTGCAAGTAGTGGCGGGCTATAGGTAGCAGGTGGTCCAGGGAATGGCTGCCCAATTGCTCCTTGACCAAGGTCTGTCGCGTGCGCAGGGACTGCAGATCAATGCCGCTGTGCTGGTTGACCCGCTCCGGCAGCGTCAGGTTGCGGTCTTTGTTCACCGTATGACGAGTGAGCAGCACCACCGGCTCACCCTGCTTGATTTTCACCCGTACGTGTGTGGACGTCGGTTTGGCGGGGTCGAGCAGCGACTCGCTGATCGAGCGGATCAGGTTGTCCCACTCGAACGTCTGATCGCCAATGGCTGACAACGCCTGGCGAAGGCTCTTTTTCACGGCATCGATGGATTTGAGCGGGGCAATATCGATCTCCAGGTAGTCGCCGCTCAGGTGTGGGTCATCCCGTTTGCGGTGACTGATTTCAATCGTCACCCCTTTGCCGGTCCCGGCCCTCGAAGACAGCGTGATGCCGGTCGAACCGATCAGCGTTTGGGACTGGGCCGTGAGTTTGTAGACGTTCAACGAATCGGGTCGAAGCAGAGCGCGATGTTGGTCGATAAAGGCGCGTATGGCGCTATCGAGCTCAGGATCGAGAGGCGGGTTTGCCTTTAGCAACACATAGCGTTCCAACAGCGAGCAGGCTTGCCGGTGGCTCGCACTCAGACTGCGGTTCAACTCGGACGCCGGTACTGCGGCGCCAGCCTGCAAGGCGAATCGCCGGCTGCTGCTGGCCACGTGGGTTTTCATCGCAGTGAGCAGCGTCAGCGGATCGTCACCCTGGCGTCTGGAACCCGCCAGTTGCTGCTGTGCCAGCGTCGGGGCCATGTCATGAAGGTCGAGGATATCCAGCACTCTGCGCAGGTGCGTACGTTGCAGGCTCAGCGCCAGTGTCGAGTTCACTTTCAATACGCTGAAAACATCCATCGCCACCTTGCTGTTCGCATTCAGAGCGATGCCTTTCTCGCTGATGAGCGGCGCCGTGGCATGGTGCAAGGCGGGCAGTTCCACCCCGGCCAGGCCTGCGCGGTTCAGTGCCTGCCGGACGTAGGGCTGACTCAGCGCTGAGTAGGCCCTGTGTCGGTGCAGTTGGTGACGATCACTCACCAGCTCGCGCAATTGCCCGAATGTGCGCCCGATGCTTTCGCTGAGCGAGGTGTTTACCGAACCACTGCGACTGTCGGCGTAATGCTCCAGGCTTGCATACGTGCGGGACGTCATGTGCCCAAGACCTAGTTGCTGCTGAGACTGGGCCTCACTCAGATTCGTGAACGTGGATTTGAGCTTTCCCTGCAGGGCGATCACACGGGTGCTTTTGATTCGCTGGTCCGGGCTGATCTGCAGGTGCGAGTCGATGGTCAGATGCGGCCCTGCCCTGAGCTGGCGCGTCGATTCCAACGGCCAGTCATAGCCAATATGACGATGGTTACTGCGTTCCCCACCCGCTTGAACATAGGCCAGCGACGTCAGTAAGTGCTGCGTCAGACGCTGATGCCTGCTGTCTCCCATCGCTGCGCGAAACTGCCATTTCAGCGCGCGGCATAGGGTGTAGTCGGCTTCGATAGCCGGGTTCCGACTGCTGCGATACCGCTTGAGCACGTGTTCGGCTTTTTTGAAGAACGCGTAGAAGCCAGGTAGCTCATCGCGCGACAGTTCCAACCGCGGTTCGCTGTTGCACAGCGTGTGGTGAAGCGCCTCTATGGCGAGCTTGTCGCGATGATCGCCGGCAAGCGGTACCAGGTTTTCCAGCACATGATCGGCTATCCAACGCACATCCCTTTGCAGAGGGAGCGTGCCGGGGCTCAAAGGCTCCGGCTCGGCGCGCAACTGCCTGTGCAGCAACGTGGCAGTGTCGTGGGCGGGCGGGCAGGTCGACAGCAGGCTGGGGGCGCAAAGCATGGAATGCTCCTGAAGCTTGGGGCTCACGATTTTGGAGGTCGGCAAGGCAGGGCGATGTAGGGCGAATTCCGGAGCCCCTGGGTAACTGTCTGACCGTGCGCGCACTCGGCCTGGATTATCGTCGGAACGGTAATAAAGATTCACAGGAATCCCCGCTTATCGTTCTTGGTCATGCCCCCTAGAATTGCGCCACTTTCCCCGCGTCAACCACCTCAGGAATTCCCTAGCCGTGCCGCGTCGCATCAGCAGAGAGCTGAAGACTCTCAGTGTTTGGGCCTTATCGTTAGCAATCAGCGGCTGCATCGGAACCGCAGGCATCGGCCCCCAGGGCCAGTCCTTGAACGCCAACAACCTGGTCACCGACGAAGCGATCCAGAGCGCCGCCAGCGACGCTCACTGGCCCACCGTCCACTGGTGGCAGGCCTATGGCGATGCGCAACTGGACCGCTGGGTCGAACTCGCCACGCAAGACAGCCCCACGATGGCCATGGCCGCCGCGCGAGTGCGTGAAGCGCGGGCCATGGCCGGGGAGGCTGAGTCGGCCGAGTCCCTGCAGGTCAACAGCGACACTACCCTCAAGCGCCACAACTGGCCGAAGGATCAGTTCTACGGCCCCGGCGAATTGAGCGGTGCCACTACCTGGGATAACAATTCATCCCTGGGTTTGAGCTACGCCCTTGACCTGTGGGGCCGCGAAAGCAATGCCAGCGAGCGTGCCGTCGACCTGGCCCACATGAGCGTCGCGCAAGCGCGTCAAGCCCAGCTCGAACTGCAGAACAACGTGGTGCGCGCCTATATCCAGTTGTCCCTGCATTACGCCAACCGCGATATCGTCGCGGCCACATTGGCCCAGCAACAGCAGATTCTCGACCTGGCAAACAAACGCCTGGACGCCGGGATCGGCACGCACTTGGACGTCAGCCAGGCACAAACGCCGTTGCCGGAAACCCACCGTCAGTTGGATGCGCTCGACGAGGAAATCGCCCTGAGTCGAAACCAGCTGGCGGCGCTGGCCGGCAAAGGTCCGGGGGAGGGCGCGCAGTTGCAACGTCCCAGCCTGTCGCTAGGCGCCGCGCTCAAATTGCCGTCGAACTTACCCGCACAACTGCTCGGCCAGCGTCCGGACGTGGTCGCCAGTCGCTGGCAGGTGGCGGCGCAGGCGCGAGGTATCGACGTCGCCCACGCGGGCTTCTACCCCAACGTCGACCTGGTCGGCAGCCTCGGCTTTATGGCCACTGGCGGCGGCACGCTGGCGTTTCTTGCAGGCAAGAAATTCAATTACAACGCAGGTCCCGCCATCACCCTGCCGATCTTCGACGGCGGGCGCCTGCGGGCGCAGCTGGGTCAAGCCAGCGCCGGTTATGACACTGCCGTGGCGCATTACAACCAGACCCTGGTCAATGCACTCAAGGGCATCAGCGACCAGTTGATTCGCCGCGAGTCCATGGAAAAACAGGCCTCGTTCGCCGCGCAATCGGTGGCGTCGGCGCAGAAAACCTCCGACATCGCGACCATCGCCTACCAGCGTGGCCTCACCGATTACCTCAACGTGCTGAACGCCCAGACCCAGCTGTTTCGCCAGCAGCAGGTCGAACAACAGGTGCAGGCCGCACGCTTGAGTGCCCACGCCGAACTGGTGACCGCCCTGGGCGGTGGCCTGGGCGCCGGTGACGATGTACCGCAGGACGGCAAGACCCTTCCCAGCAAGACTCCGGCGGCGCTGGCCGTATTCGATCACTGAGTAGATAGCGATGACTCCCTTGCCTGCCCCCCTGCGCTGGCTGCACTCGCTTGAGTGGCGCCGTGGTTTTTTCGACTGGGCGCGCAGCGATGGCGTGACCTGGGTGTATATCCTCAAAGTGCTGCTCGCCGCGTTCCTCACGCTATGGCTGGCGATGCGCCTGGAACTGCCGCAGCCGCGCACTGCGATGATCACGGTGTTTATCGTGATGCAACCGCAGAGCGGCCAGGTGTTTGCCAAGAGCTTTTACCGCTTCCTCGGCACCTTGGCGGGGTCGGCGGTGATGGTGCTGCTGATCGCATTGTTTGCGCAGAACACCGAACTGTTCCTTGGCGCATTGGCCATCTGGGTGGGGATCTGCACCGCCGGTGCCACGCGCAATCGTAACTTTCGCGCCTACGGCTTCGTGCTTGCCGGCTACACGGCGGCGATGGTCGGCTTGCCGGCCCTGGCCCACCCGGACGGCGCCTTTATGGCGGCGGTGTGGCGGGTGCTGGAAATTTCCCTGGGCATTCTCTGCTCCACGCTGGTCAGCGCCGCGATCCTGCCGCAGACCTCCAGCGCCGCGATGCGCAATGCGCTTTATCAACGCTTTGGGGTGTTCGCGCTGTTCGTCACCGACGGGCTGCGAGGTCGCAGCCAGCGTGACGAGTTTGAAAACACCAACGTGCGCTTTATCGCCGAGGCGGTCGGCCTCGAAGGCCTGCGCAGCGTCACCGTGTTCGAAGACCCGCACATGCGTCGGCGCAATGGTCGCCTCAGTCGCCTCAACAGCGAATTCATGAGCATCACCACGCGCTTCAACGCGTTGCACCAGTTGCTGGCGCGACTGCGCGCCGACGAAGCCGATCATGTGGTCGCGGCGATAAAGCCCGGCCTGCAGGATTTGGCCGAAGTGCTCGACGGCTTTTCCGGCCGAGCCCTGACCAGCCCCGACGCGGCGCGACTGGTCAACCTGCTCAGCGCTTACAAGGACAGCTTGCCCGCCAAGGTGCGCAGCCTGCGTGCGCACTTCCAGGAAGCTGACCCTGCCGAAGCCGAACAACTGGACTTTCACACCGCCTACGAGCTGCTGTACCGCTTCGTCGATGACCTGCACAACTATGCGCAAACCCACGCCTCCCTGGCCGATCACCGTCACGCGCGGGAAGACTGGGACCAGGCCTATACGCCGAAAACCAACTGGCTGGCGTGCGCCGCCGCCGGCCTGCGTGCCTCGTTCATTCTGATTGTGCTCGGCAGTTACTGGGTGGCCACCGCCTGGCCCAGTGGCGCGACCATGACCTTGATCGCCGCCGCAACGGTCGGCCTGTCCGCCGCCACGCCCAACCCCAAGCGCATGGCCTTCCAGATGGCCTGCGGCACCTTGATCGGTGCGCTGGTGGGGTTTGTCGAAATGTTCTTCGTGTTCCCCCTGATCGATGGCTTCCCGCTGCTGTGCGTGATGCTCGCGCCAGTGATCATCTTCGGCGCCTTCCTCGCCTCGCGCCCGCAGTACGCCGGGGTCGGTGTGGGTTTGCTGATCTTCTTCAGCACCGGTTCGGTGCCGGACAACCTCACGGTCTACAACCCCTACAGCTTTATCAACGACTACATCGCCATGGTCATCGGCATGCTGGTGTGCGCGGCGGCCGGCGCGATCATCCTGCCACCCAACAGCCGTTGGCTGTGGCGTCGCCTCGAACAGGACCTGCGCGAGCAAGTGGTGTATGCGATCAGCGGCAAGCTCAAGGGCCTGGCGTCGAGTTTCGAAAGCCGCACCCGTGACCTGCTGCACCAGGCTTATGGTCTTGCCGCCGGCCAGCCGCAGGTGCAGCGCGATTTGCTGCGTTGGATGTTCGTGGTGCTGGAGGTGGGCCACGCGATCATCGAGTTGCGCAAGGAACAGGCGATCCTGCCGGTGCATCCGGCGTACGCCGAATCCCAGCCCTGGCGCCAGGCAATCCGCGTGATGGGGCGTTCGCTGGTGCGGCTGTTCCTGCAGCCCAGCGCCAGCAACCTGGAGCGCGGGCTCATTGCTGTCGACCATGCGATCAGCCGCGTGCAGGCCACCGATGAACCGTTCGCCCCGCACTTCGACACGTCGGCCCTGCGTCGGGTGAAAAGCTACCTGCACTTTATCCGCACCTCGTTGCTCGACCCGCAATCGCCGTTGGCGGCCCTCAAAGGCGCCACGCAAGGAGCCATGAATGCCCCGTGAAATAGCCTTCCACGGCATTTATATGCCGACCATGACCCTGATGTTCCTGATCGCGGCCGCCCTGGCCTGGGCCTTGGACCGCTGTCTAGCCGGGTTGGACCTGTACCGGTTTTTCTGGCACCCGGCGTTGCTGCGCCTGAGCCTGTTCGTTTGCCTGTTCGGCGCCCTGGCGCTGAGCGTCTACCGTTGAGAATGCCCCGATGAAAAAGTTTTTCAGCCTGCTCGCAACCCTGCTGGTGCTGGCGTTGGCGATCTGGATTGGCCGCACTCTGTGGGTGCACTACATGGAAACACCGTGGACCCGCGATGGCCGTGTGCGTGCCGACATCATCAATGTCGCGGCCGACGTGACCGGCGAAGTGGTGGACGTGCCGGTGCGCGACAACCAGTTGGTGAAGAAAGGCGACCTGCTGATGCAGATCGACCCCGAGCACTACCGCATTGCGGTCAAACAGGCGCAGTCGCTGGTGGCTTCACGCAAGGCCACCTGGGAAATGCGCAAGCTCAACGCCCACCGCCGCGCCGACCTCGACGCCCTGGTGATCTCCCGGGAAAACCGCGACGACGCCAGCAATATCGCCGACTCGGCCCTGGCCGATTACCAACACGCGTTGGCGCAGCTGGAAGCGGCTGAACTGAATCTGAAACGCACGCACGTGGTGGCGGCGGTGGACGGCTATGTCACCAACCTCAATGTGCACCGCGGCGACTATGCGCGCATCGGTGAGGCGAAGATGGCCGTGGTGGACATGAACTCGTTCTGGGTCTACGGCTTCTTCGAGGAAACCAAGCTTCCCCACGTAAACGTCGGGGACGAAGCCGATATGCAACTGATGAGCGGCGAGACCCTCAAAGGCCATGTGGAAAGCATTTCCCGTGGCATCTACGACCGCGACAACCCCGAGAGCCGCGAGCTGATCGCCGATGTGAACCCGACCTTCAACTGGGTGAGGCTGGCCCAGCGCGTGCCGGTGCGGATTCACATCGATGACGTGCCGGACGGCGTGCTGTTGGCGGCCGGCATCACCTGCACCGTGATCGTCAATCCAGCACAAAACTAGAATGTGGGAGCAAGCCCCTCCCACATTCTTTAATCGAGTCAGGCCTTGATAAAGGTCTCATGCAGATGCCGCCACAACAGCGCGCCACTGGCCTGTTTTTCGAACACCACCGTGGCCCGTCGATCCGTATGCGTACCGCTGTCATCAACCTGATGCTCGCGGTAGGTCACCGTCGCGCCGCGTGCGTGCCGGTCAATGCCGGTCATTTCGCTCAGGGTGATCTTCAAGCCCGGCCGCATCCCGCCCAGGCGCGTGAACAGTGCGTGGACGCCTGCCGTATTCACCCGGGTGCCGGTGGCGGGGGCCACCATGCTGAACTCCGGCGAGAAGCGCGCCAACAGGTTCTGCAAGGTGCCCTCCGGTGCGACGCCGGCAAACCATTGCTCGATCTCGACGTGGGTCTGGATCACTTCTTCAAAAAAATCGCTGTAGTCAATCATCGGTCAGGCTCGCTGGCAGGGTGAAGCAGTGCGTGTACGCTGGGTGTGTCCAGGCGCAGCACTGCGAAGAGAGGCAGCAGGGTCAAGGCTGCGGCTATCGTGAAGGTTATGGCGAAAGAATCCAAGGCCGACAGCAAGGCGCTGAGGAGGGCGGCCCCCAGGCAGAAACTCACTTGCCGGTTGATGTTCCACAAGGCACTGGCGTGTCCCATGCGTTCGGCGGGGGTATCGAGAAAGGCCAGGGTTTGCGCGGTGCTGCTGCACAGGCTGCCGCCCAGGCCCATCAACGCATAGGCCGCAATTATCAGGGCGGGCTGGTTGAGCAGCAGGATACCGCTGCATTGCAGCGCCATGCCCGCCAGCAGCAGCGGTTTGGGGCCGCAGTGATTGAACGTCTTTTTACCGAGATAAATCGCCAGGGCCGAGGCCAGCGCCCATGGCAGCATCAGCGCACCAGTCTGGGTAGCGTCAAACCCTAGGCCGCGCACATACAGAATGGCGATCAGGCTGGTGCCGATGAATACGCCGGGAATGCACAGGTAAACCAGCATGGCCACGCGCAGCATCGGGCTGGCGAGCGGTTTGATGAGACTGCCCAGCGCCAGGCGCGGGCGCATCGTCATGGGCACGTCAGGTTTTATCCACAGCCACGCCAGCGCGAGGGTAATCAACGCCAGCGGCAGGTTGGCGTAGAAGATCCAGCGCCAGGACAGGCTGTCGACAATCACCCCGCCCAGCGCCGGCGACAATGCTGGCACCAGTAGCGCGACCGACATCACCCGCGCCGTCAGTTGGCTGCGCTGCGCCGCTGGAAAGTGTCGGTAGGCCATGGCTTGCCCCACGGGAATCAACAGGCCGCCGCCCAAGCCTTGCAGGGCGCGCCAGCCGATCAGGGCATCGATACTTGCGGCCTGGCCCACCAGCACCGACGCCCCGGCGAACAACAGCAGGCTGATCGCGATCAATGTGCGTTCGCCCACGATCGCCGCCAGCCATACGCTCAACGGAATAATCAGCGTCAGCCCGAGCATGTAGGCGTTGCTGATCCAGGCCAGTTGCGTGACCGAGGCGTGCAGTTCGACGGCAATATCCGGGTAGGCGACGGTGGCGACAAACATGTTCACCAGGTCCAGGGCGAAGCCCAGTAAAAAGATCCAGGCGACTTTCGAGCGGTAGTTCATGAATGCGATCCTGCGAATGAAGCAGGCAGGGTAGGCGCGTTACCGGGCTTGGGATACGCCGGTTTGCCTGCTAGTTTGTCAAAAATATTTTGACAAAGGAGGTGGCCAGCCATGGTCAGCCTGGATCGATTCGACACGTTCAAGGCTGTGGTCGAGGCGGGATCACTTACCGCAGCAGCGGATTTGCTGGGGCAGACTCGCGCCGTGGTCAGCTTCAATCTCAAGCGCCTGGAAGCCGAACTCGGCGTTACCCTGCTCACGCGCAACACCCGCCAGTTGGCGCTGACTGACGCCGGTGAACGCTTCTATCTGCGCTGCACGCGCATGCTCGAAGAAGCACGCCTGGCGGTGGAAGAGGCCCGCAGCGAACATGCCCAGCTCAAAGGTACCCTGCGCATCACCACCACCGTCGAATATGCCCTGGCCGTGGTGGCCCCGGTGGTGGAAGCCTTTCGGCGCCTGCACCCGGACCTGAATATTCACTTATCCACCTCTTCCACCCACGCCGATCTGATTTCCGAGCGTTTTGACGTGGCGATTCGCCTGGGGCGCTTGCTGGACTCCAATCACCGCGCCGTGCAGTTGTCCACGTTCGAGGTGTTTGCCGTCGCGGCACCGCCGTTTGCCGGGGTGCACACCCTGGATGAGTTGGAGCAGGTGCCCAGGCTAGGCCATGGCCGGCTGACCGCGCTGAGCCTGACCGACCCGGCCGGCGTTGAGCATCTTTATCGTGCCGGCCCTTGCGCCTTGGTGGCCGACAGCGCAGCGGTCCTCCAGGCATTTGCCGTACGTGGCCACGGCGTGGCGATTCTGCCGCAATGGCTGGTGCAGCAAGATCTGGACGCGGGGCGGTTAGTGCGCGTACTGGCCGACCATCGATTCGCTGCCCAAGGGGTTTATGCGATGTATCCGGATACGCGGCACTTGCCGCTTAAAGTGCGGGCATTCATTGATTTCATGAAGGGCTAGAGGCGACCACCCAAGCCAAAGCGCTTCTTCAACACCGTCTCCAGCAATGCCTTGGGCAACAGCGCCGCCATCAACGGCAAGGCCCGGCTGCCATTGCCCGAGCGCAACAGGCGCGGTGGCTGCCGGCGTTGCACGGCCTTGAGCACGTCGGCGGCAAACTCGCTGGCCGGAGTGGGTTTGTCCTGGGAGGCCTGGCTGCGCGCACGAATGCCTTCGCGCAGCGGCCACCAGGGTGATTTTTCGTTGATCAACAGCTCGGCCTGGGCGCCGGCATTTTTGGCAAAGTGGGTATTGATTGCGCCTGGCTGCACTTCCAGCACGCGCACGCCAAACGGGGCCAGCTCCATGCGCAGTGCGTCGCTCAATGCATGCACAGCGGCTTTCGACGCGCAGTAGGCCCCGGCGAACGGGGTGACCAATACGCCGGAGACGCTGCCGATATTCACCACCAGGCCTCTGCTGCGACGCAACGCGGGAAACAGTGCCTGTGTCACGCCGACGATGGAAAACACATTGGTCTCGAACTGGCGTTGCATCGCCTCGGTGCCGCCGTCGAGCAGCGGGCCCATGGCGCCGTAGCCGGCGTTGTTGACCAGTACATTCAGCTCGCCCAATTGATCGGCCAGGCGCTGCAAGGCAGCAGGGTCATTGACGTCCAGTTGCACGGCGTTGAAGCCTGCGGCGGCGAGGGCGGCGACGTCCTCGGTGCGGCGGGCGCTGGCCCACACGTCATAGCCTGCGGCCTTGAAGGCGTCGGCCAGCGCGCGGCCGATGCCGCTGGAACAACCGGTGATCAGTACGTTGGGCATGGATCAATCCTTTGTCAGTCCGAGAAGCTGCCTTGCAGGTGCTCGGCACGAAATTCCAGGGTTTGTGGGCGGTAGCCTTGGCGCAAGGGTGGGGCGGGCAGGCAGTCGTCCCAGGTGGCGCCGGCCTGCAGCTCGCCGGGGCCGCGGTAGCGCGGGGCAGCATAGACGTTATCGGCCAGGTTCACCGTGTCGCCCGGCGCGTAGGCGGCGACGCGCCAGCGCAGTTCGGTGAGGGGCACGTCGTTGCCGTTGTTCAGGGTCAGCTTGAGCGGCCTGTCAGCCGGGCATTCCTGCGGGGCATAGGTGATGCGCAGTTCCAGGCGGGCCAGTTGCGCGGCTTCGCGGTTATCCAGCCAGACCACCCAAACGGCGACGCACGCCAAGCCCGCCAACGCGGCCAGGGAGACCGGCAAGGCCTTGGCCGGATACCGCAACAGCAGGACCAGCCAGGTGATGATCAGGAGAACGCCGAAAAACATGGTG
The DNA here is from genome assembly GCF_030816195.1 of Pseudomonas sp. W4I3. GTDB lineage: Bacteria > Pseudomonadota > Gammaproteobacteria > Pseudomonadales > Pseudomonadaceae > Aquipseudomonas. The sequence continues at coordinate 1,730,500 of NZ_JAUSXS010000001.1, forward strand.
ACCACCTCGAATAGGGAATGAGCATCCTAACGTAAGCGTAGGTGGGATGGGTTACCTTGAGAGGGGTGTTGATTGGGCTGACGCTATCGGGAGCAAGCCCCCTCCCACATTTGAATGTGTTCACAAACCCAAGGTGGGAGGGGGCTTGCCCCCGATGGGCCCTCACAGCCAGCGAAAACCCCAAACAAAAAGCCCCCACCCAACCCACTGCGGATAGGGGACGCAATGGGCTGGGTGAGGGCTTCTTGTACGACTGTTTTACTGCGCGATAGTTTTCACCGAAACACCACGCTCAATCGGCGTCGAGCGACCGTAGATATCTTCGAACCGCTCGATATCGTCTTCGCCCAGGTAGCTGCCCGATTGCACTTCGATGATTTCCAACGGGATCTTGCCCGGGTTGCGCAGGCGGTGCACCGAGGCAATCGGGATGTAGGTGGACTGGTTCTCGCACAGCAGGAACACGTTGTCGTCGCAGGTCACTTCAGCCGTGCCGCTGACCACGATCCAGTGTTCGGCGCGGTGGTGGTGCATCTGCAGCGACAGGCAGGCGCCAGGCTTGACCGAGATGTGCTTGACCTGGAACCGCCCGCCCATGTCCACCGAGTCGTAGGAGCCCCACGGACGGTAGACTTCGCAGTGGTTCTGGGTCTCGCTGCGGCCCTGTTCGTTGAGGGTGTTGACCATCTGCTTGACGCCCTGGACCTTGTCCTTGTGGGCAATCATCATCGCGTCCTTGGTTTCCACCACCACGATGTTGTCCAGGCCGATCACCGAGACCAGCTTGCCGTTGCCGTGCACCATGCAGTTGCGGCTGTCCTGGATGACCACGTCACCTTTGCTCACGTTGCCGTTGGCGTCCTTGTCGTTGACCGCCCACAGCGAGGCCCAGCAACCCACGTCGCTCCAGCCGGCGCTCAGTGGAACAACGCAGGCGCGTTGGGTTTTTTCCATCACGGCGTAGTCGATGGAGTTGTCCGGGCAGCAGGCGAAGGTGGCTTCGTCGAAGGTCACGGTGTCGGCGGTCTGCTCGCTGCGCTCCAGGGTCAGTACGCAGGTGTCGTAGATGTCCGGGTCGTGCTTTTTCAGCTCTTCCAGGAAACGGCTGGCGCGGAACAGGAACATGCCGCTGTTCCAGAAATAGCCGCCGCTTTTGACGAACTCGACGGCGCGTTTTTCATCGGGCTTTTCCACGAACTGCTGCACGCGGCTCACGCCTTCAGGCAGCAGCGAATCGTTGGTGGACTTGATGTAGCCGTAGCCGGTTTCCGGACGCGTGGCCGGTACGCCGAACAGCACCATTTCGCCGCGCTCGGCGGCCACGGTGGCCAGGGCCAGGGCGCGTTGCAGGGCTTTCTGGTCGTCGATCACGTGGTCGGCCGGCAGCACCAGCATCAACTCGTCACGGCCTTCGTTGACCAGCATCATCGCCGTCAGGGCCACGGCCGGCGCGGTGTTGCGGCCAAACGGTTCCATCAGGATGCGTTGGCATTCAAGCTTACGCGCGCTCAGCTGTTCATTGACGATGAAGCGGTGGTCCTTGTTGCAGACCACGATCGGGGCGTCCATGCCTTCGAACACCAGGCGCTCCAGGGTTTGCTGGAACAGTGTGTGCTCGCCGGTCAGGGCCAGGAATTGCTTGGGGAACTGTTTGCGGGAAAGCGGCCAAAGACGTGAGCCGCTACCACCGGAAAGGATTACTGGGATCATGGGTGTTTCTCCTTGAATCAGTTTGGGTCAGAGCTACGAAGGTTTGTCGTTTCACTCTTGTTTTTGTCTCGGTCCGAACCGGCGCCTCGATCCCCTGTAGGAGCGAGCTTGCTCGCGAAAAACCTGAGAGCACCGCGATAAACCAGAAGCGCTGCGTCATCATTGACGTTCTTCGCGGGCAAGCCCGCTCGTACAGTAGATTGCGTTCAGTTCGGGAAATATTCAGCGGGTCGATACCGGGCGTTTCACCCAGACTGGCGACAGGCTCGAACCGGAACCGGTGACATACAGCACCGCTGCTTCACCACGTTCCAACGCAACCGGCTTCACATCGCCGACTTTCTTGTCACCGTCATACAACGCCAGGCTGACCTTCACCGGGTTGATTTCACGTTCGCCACGGCCTTTGGCGGCTACCGACTTGACCACGTCGGTCTTGCCGTCAGCGGTTTTCAGGGTGAGGGCCTTGTCGCTGAGGTTCTGCACCCGCACCAGGGATTTCTGCTTGTTCTTGAACGGCGGCTCTTCGATCAGTTGCGGCTGGCCGCTGCCGTTGTTGACCAAGGTGTAGTAATGATCGGCGGCGAGCTTGACCGGCACGGTCTGGCTGCCGACCTTGGCGCTGTAGTCACCGCCCGGCATGAAGCTGAAGTCGCTGCTGGCCAGTGGCGCGACGTCGCTGAGGTTGGTGCTGCCGACGGTGGCGCTGACTTCCTGGTTGCTGGCGTTGTAGATGCGCACGAAGCTCGAACCTTTTGGCGCGCGGTCGGGCCGTAGAGCGCGGCGTCACCACCGGCGAAGGCGGACATCGATACGAAGCTCAGGCCGGCGGCGATAGCCAGGGTCTTGGCGAGACGACGAGGAGTTGTAGTGAAAGTCATGTGAGTTACCTCTCTTTCAGTTTTGCGCCCGGTCGGGCGTCTCGGATTTAGGGGTGTTGCTTGCCATGTTTTGTTGGCGCGAACCGGCTTGTTTAAGCTGCGCAACCCAGGCTGGGTCGGCATCACCGATTTCGTTGTTGATGGGCAGATAGCGTTCAGGGAACTCCCAGATCAGCACCTGTGGCGGGCTGTTCTTGAAGTCGTCACTTTTCAGGTAGCTGAGCATCGGCAGGATCGGGCCGTGGCCGTCTTCGGCGTAGCTCACCACGTCGCTGCCCAGGGCTTGCTTGAGGGCGCCGACGAAGTTCCAGTTAGGGTTGGCGCTGTAGCTGGTGCCGACCAGCGCAACCGGAGTTTCGCTGTCGCTGAACAGCGCGTCGTCGCCCTGGGCTTGGGCCAGGTGGGTGACGCGTTTTTCCAGCGGCTCTTTAGGCGGCATCAGGTTTTCGAACAGCGGGTCCAGCGGCAGGAACAGACGCAGGTCGCCTTTATGCGGTTCGGTCTTTTCCGCTTCGGTGACAAAGCGCTGGGGCTCGCCGCTGAGCGGGGTCTTGTCGGCAATCACCTTGGCCAGTTGCTTGGCGGCGATTTCGGCACCGTCCGGGGTCCAGTGGGTGTCGGTGCGCAGGAACACTTGCTTGCCGCTCAGCTTGGCCTGTTGCAACGGGCCGAGCAGGTCAGGGGCAATGATCTTGTCCGCCGCAACACGGGCATGGAAGTCCTGGTACAGGTCGGCGTGGATGCTCGCCGGTTTCACTTCACCCAAATGCTCCGGATACAGACGCACCTTGGCCGGCACGATCGCCATCACCAGCTGGATGCCCTGGGCCTTGAGCTTCTGGCGCACGCCTTCGACCAGCGCGTAATTGCCTTGCAGGTTCTGGTCTTCGTTGACGGCGGGGTTGAACTCTTCGTCGCTGTACAACCAGTGATCGCGGCCCAGCACCACGCCAGGGCGGCCTTCATTGAACAGCTTGTAGTCCAGCGCCGCCCACAGGTTGGTGCCCAGGCGCTTGATCGGGAACTCGTCGTCGTAATGGGTCTCGACGGCTTTGGTCCAGCGGCCGTTGAGCACCGTTGCATCGGCATTGGTGCTGAAGCCGAAGAAACTGCGCAGCGACCAGGCCCCCAGTGCCAACAGCAGCACCAGGAACAGGGCGATATAGAGGACGCGTAATGAACGGGTCATGGTCGGCTCCCTCAGAATTGGAAGTAAAGGAACGGCGAGAAGCTCTGCGCCGACAGTTTCAGGATCGAGGCCACGAACAGCAGCAGCACCGCGGCGCGCATGGCGTAGCGTGGCCAGTCAGCGGTCCAGTAGGCCGGTTGCACGGCGGCGTCGCGGCCTACCGTGAAGCCAGGCTGGTGGATGCTGCCGGGGTTGTCGCCCGGTACGGCCTTGATCAGGCTCGGATCGGCCGGCTTGGTCTTTTCGGCAGGGCGATTGGTGTAGAAGTCGCGCAGGCCGAAGAACGCCAGCGTTGCGTAGGCCACCACCAGGGTCGCCACTTGCAGGCCAGTGAGATTGGCGCGGTTGAGTTCCGACAGCGACCACTCGCCAAAGCTGAACATCGCACCGTACATACGCCCGGCGACGTGCAGGTTTTCGGCGCGGAAGATCACCCAGCCCATCACCACCAGCAGGAAGGTGAAGGCCCAGCGCAGCACATTGAAGCTGCGCGGCGCGGTGTTCAGGCCGATGGCTTTTTCAATCGCCAGCCACATGCCGTGCCAGGCGCCCCACACGATGTAGGTGATGTTGGCGCCGTGCCACAGGCCACCGAGCAGCATGGTCAGAAACAGGTTGCGGTAGGTGGTCAGCGTGCCTTTGCGGTTGCCGCCCAGGGTGATGTACAGGTAGTCGCGCAGCCAGGTCGACAGGCTGATGTGCCAGCGGCGCCAGAACTCGGTGATCGACTGGCTGATGTACGGCTGCTTGAAGTTTTCCATGAAGCGAAAACCCATCATCAAGCCCAGGCCGATGGCCATGTCGCTGTAGCCGGAGAAGTCGAAGTACAGCTGTGCGGTGTAGGCCAGCGCGCCGAGCCAGGCATCGCCCGTCGTCGGGTCTTGCAGGGCGAAGCAATGGTCTGCCACTACCGCCAGGGTGTCGGCGATGAAGACCTTCTTGATAAAGCCCTGCATGAACCGCGTGCAGCCCTCGGAGAACTTGTCGAGGGTGTGGGTGCGGTTGTTGAACTGGTCGGCCAGGTCACGGAAACGCAACACAGGGCCGGCGATCAGGTGCGGGAAGATCGCCACGAACGCCGCGAAGTCGATCAGGTTGCGAGTTGCCGGCGTATCGCCACGGTACACGTCGATGATGTAGCTGATGGACTCGAAGATGTAGAACGAGATACCGATCGGCAACAGCACGTGGGTGAGAATGAACGGCTCAAGGCCAGCCGACTTCATCATGACGTTGATGCTGTCGACGCCGAAGTTGGCGTACTTGAAGTAGCCGAGGATGCACAGGTCGACGGCCACGCCAAGCAGCAGCCAGCGCTGGGCCGGCTTGGTGCGCACGCCCGCCGCACCGACCTTGAGGCCGATCCAGTAATTCCACAGCGTGACGGCCGCGAACAGCGCCAGGAAGTCCACTCGCCACCAGGCGTAGAACACGTAGCTGGCAATCAGCAGCAGCAGATTGCGATAGCGTTGCCCGCTCAAGTAGTACAAGCCGAGAAAGATCGGCAAGAACAGAAACAGGAACACATTGGACGAGAAAACCATCCCGATCTCTCCATGTTTAACCAACAGTCAAGGGCCAGAGCCCCCCCAAACCCCCCCACGATTTCGGGGGAGGGCGGTACAACATTCCTACTGACGAAACCGGCTTCAAATGTGGGAGGGGGCTTGCCCCCGATAGCGGTGTGTCATTCAACACAGATGGCGACTGTTACACCGCCATCGGGGGCAAGCCCCCTCCCACAGTTTTAACCGTGTCTCGTCAGGAACCTTTGTTACCTTTTTCGTGCGCCGGGTCGTAGACCTTGGTCAGGTCGCCGCCCAGGCGGAACGTCTTGAACGGCTGCATGCCATGCTTGCGCTCCAGTACGTCCGGGGCGCAGGTGTAGAGGGTGCAGAAAGGTTCGAGCCAGGCGAATTTCATCGCCTCCTTCAAATCCTTCATGTCCTGCTCCTTGCCGTTCTTCTGTTCGAAGATGTCCGGGTCCTTGACCCCGGCCAGCACCTTGTCGCCCAGGCGCTTGAGCGCACTGTTGTTTTCCTGGCGCAGATCAACCCCGTTGACCAGCGCGAAACTGGCGATCATCGACAGCGGCGGCAGGGCGTAGTTGTGGTACGACAAGGCCCGTTGCTGACGCTTCAATTCGTTGGGCAAGAAGCCCTGGTCGTCGACCTGGTTCACGCCGACCTTGTATTCCTTCACGGCCCAGTCGAACAGGTCGCGACGGTTGGTGGCGATGGACGTGGCCATCACCGACCAGGCGGCCCAGTACGAATGGTTGTTGGTTTTTTCCAGCGGCAGGTTGTCCCAGTCGCTTACCACCTGATCGGCCAGCTTGTTGAACCAGGCCTCGATCAGTTGCGATTCCTGCGGGTGATTGGCCAGCGGGTGCGAGTCGGAGAACTTCAACCGCACATAGGCCGAAGCCATGCTGCCCAGCGCCCATTTGCGCATGGACTTGCCGGTGTGGTTGAAGTCCTTGGACATCAAGGCGTCGGCCTTGGCCCACGACACCAGCCAGTTCAGCGTGCATTCGAGTTGCTGCGGGCGGCCGTCGCGCATGAACTGCATCACGCGCTTGCTGGTGTCTTTTTCCAGCTTGGTGATGTCGGCGGTGCTGTCGCGAAAGGCTTTCTCCGACTGCACATTCAGGGTCGAGCGGGCCTTGTCGGAGCCTTCGTACTTGCTGCGAAACTGCAGGGGCCCGGTGTAGGGCGTCGGCATGGTGTCGCAGTTTTCCTTGAAGTCGCCGGTCTTGAACGCTTCGATCGGGGCGAAATAGCCCTGAGGCGGACGCAGTGGCGCGGCCGCATTGACGGAGCCGGCGAACATTGCCAGGCCCAGCAGGGTAGGAAGCCATAACTTTTGCATAGGTAACCTCACTTCCCGAGTTGGGCGGTCTGCTGACCACCGCTTGGGAATACGTTGCGTGTGCAAATTTTCGCTTCGACCTTCTGCGCCGCAGCGCCCTGTTCCGGGCCCTGCACTTCCACGGCCAGCAAGTTCTGCGAGGCCCAGTCTTCATCGGTGCGCAGTTCAAAGGCGAAACGCCCGTCTGTATCGGATGTCTCGGGTTTTTCGATCTTGATGTCCTCGTGGCGCCCGTTCATGTACCAGAGGGTGGCTTGCAAGGTTTTCACCGACGGATCGGCGAAGCGGATATCGACCTGGTGGTTGGCGTTGCGCAAGTCTTTGTTCGCGCTGTTGACCATCAGTTCGTTTTTGCCTGGTTTGAGCGTGGTGCTGGCCGACATCTGTGCGGTCTTGCCCTCACAGCCGTTGTCGAGCAGCGCCATCATCTGGCGGTAGATGGTTTCCTGGTCGAGACGGTACAGCGGCGAGAATTCCCAGATCAGGATCTTGGGCGGGGTTTTCTGGAATTCGTCACTGCCCAGGTACTGCAGCATCGAACCTTCCAGGCCACCGCCGGGGAAGGCGACGTTGAGAATGTCGGCACCGATTTCCTCTTCCAGAAAACCGGCGAAGTTATAGTTCTTGCCGCTGTGGCTGGTGCCCACCAGGGTAATCTGCGGGTTGCCCGAATCGCCGAACAGGTCGCCGTCACCGGCTTCGCCCTTGGGCTCGGTGGTGAACTGGTCCATGTACTGGATCGCATAGCTGGTGCCGCACAGTTGCCCGGCCATGTTGTGCAGGGTGCCGGTCTTGCCCATGCGGCCCGAGCGCTTGGTCTCGAATTCGCGCTTGGGAATCTCGGCGAATTCGGGCATCTGCTTGACCTTGGCCGCGACGATTTTCGCGGTGCGCTGGGCGCCGTACGGCGTCCAGTGCTGGTCACCGCGGAAGTAGAAATCGTGGGCCGGCAATTCGTCCGGCAGTTGCTCGTTGGTCAACGGCGACAGGTCCGGCACCACGTAGCCCATCTTGGCGAAACGGCCGAGCATGGTCTTGTAGTTGGTCAAGGCCTTGTCGAAATCGTACTTGGCCTTTTCCTCGGGGTTGAGCTTGTTGCGGTTTACCAGGCCACGGGTCGGCTGGTAGACCACCACCAGTTCCACGCCCTTGCTCTTGAACGCATCATGCAACTGCTGCATGCGCTTGTAGCCGGCCGGGCTGGTGTCGAATTCGGTACGCAGGTCTTCCTGGGTACGGAACAACCAGTCGCCCTGGGCTTGCACCAGGGTGGTGAAGTTCTGCTGATAACGCGTGGTGTAGTTCTTCGCGTCATGGGCGGGCCGGGCACAGGCTGCAGCACGGTTCGGCGCTGAAGGTCGGTGCCTTGACTTCATCGGCGCGTACGCCCTGGCTGGCCGCGAGCAGGCCGAGGGTCAGACCCGAGAGGCTCAGCAGTTTGATCATGTGTGGGTGCATAAGGGTCATCCTCAGTCCTGCATTTCGGTCTGGCGTTCGACAGGGTCGATCAGCACGGCTTTCTGCTGGCGCACCAGCAGGTCGAGAATCTCTTCCTGACGATCACCGAGAACGCCGGAGAAGCTGATGCCGCTGGATTTGGTCGGCGCCAGCATCGACACGCGGTACAACTCGATACTCAGCGGTGAGTCGATCGACAACGGCCCGCTGCCATTGCCCGCCAGTTCACCGCCGACCACGATCAGCGAGACCTTGGCGTCGAACGGGTCGAGGGCGATGTCGCGGTCGGTGTCGGTCAAGTCCTTGATGTGGCCGTACACGCCGGTGAGCCCGTTGGCCATGGCGGTGTTTTCGTAGAGCTTGATGTTCACGCTGTTACGCACGCGAATGCCGTGGCGACGGTTGCTGATGACCTTGTTGCCCCACAGCAGGTTGTCACCGCTCTCATAAAGGGTGATGCCGTCGGTGTGGTTGCGGTAGATCTCGTTGTCGGCGATCAGGTTGTTGACGCTGTTACGGTCGATCACCAGGCCCGAGAGCTTGTTGTCGTAGCTGCGGTTGTTGAAGATGAAGCTGTCGTTCACTTCCCGGGAAATGATGATGCCGTGCTTCTTCTTGGTGCCGTATACGGTGTTGTCGGCGATGATCAGGCCGTGGGAACGGTCGTGCGGGTCGATGCCGTAGACGATGTTGTCTTTGTAGGTGTTGCCCTTGATCACAAAACCGGTGGTTTCGTAGCAGTAGAAGCCGTACCACATGTCCGAGAACTCGGAATCGATGATCCAGCCGGTCGGTTCCGGACGCTTGAGCACCTTGGCCATGTTTGGCGTGTACTGGGAGATACTCACCCCGTACGACTTACTGTTGGCGTAGCCGAAGCTGGCCATCTTGGTCTTGGAGATATAAGTCTCGGTGCCGCCCCAGGCCAGCAGGAACGGGCGAAATTCCTTGGGCGACTTGAACAGCGCCGGACCGTTGGTTTTCTCATCCCAGCCGGTGACCTTGGTGTCGCGCACGAACAGTTGCCCGTCGTTGATCAAAAACGAACCGGCTTGCTGGGACAGGCGCAGTTCCTGGGTCTCTTTGTCGATGTCGAGGATGCCTTTACGGCCGACCACGATGGGCAGCTTGGCCAGGAACACGCCCGGCGACGTTTCGCTGAAGTACTGCTTGGGCACCTTGCCCAGCAAGTCCTTGAGGTTCATGTAGCCATCGTCGACAAAGATCGCCTGGGGAATGCCGTGCTGGCGCACCACCCATTCGGCCATCTTGTTATCGCCGCCGATAAAGTCCTTGAGGGCGTCTTCCTGCATCATGCGGCGAATGCTGATTTTGCCCGGCTTGGTTCTGACGATTTTCTTTTCCATGGCCGCGGCGGTGTAGCCCGACAGATCGGGCAGCGCCGGCTTGGCCATTTCCAGCGGCGCGGTCGGCGGGCTGGAAATGGTGTAGGTCTTGGCCTGTTGCAGTTCCTTGGCGATGGTCGGCGCCTTGGCCGCCGTATCGGCAAACGCAGGGGCACTGGCCACCAGCATTGCCGCGACGAGTAGGCTTTGAGCATTCATTGCGCAGGCTCCCATCAGAATTTCCAGATCACGTCGACAAAGGCGCGGTGCATGTACGAGTCGACCTGGCTGCCGTAGGCATCGCCCGGCTTGAACACGCCGGCGCGCAGGCGCACCAGGGCCGACGGCTCGTCGATCGACTGGCTGAGCCCGGCCGGCAACAGGCCTTTCTTGAAGTACTTGGTGACCACAAGGTCCATTTCCTGACCCAGGTCTTTCTTGCCGTCTTCCAGCGGCAGGGAGGTGCTGGAGAGGATCGCGCCGGTCACGTCATCGGTGTTGTTCTGCACCGCGTCGATGCCGTTGCTGCCCACCGGCTTGTTGCCGTCCACGCGCCAGAACTTGTGGTAGACCAGGCTTGCGTCATAGTCCTCGCGCAGCTGCCAGGAACCGAACAGGCTCATGGACTGCATGTTGTTCATCTCGCCACGGAAGGCTTCGCCGAAGCGGTGCACGCGGGACTGGGTGCCGGTCCAGTTCGAACGGTTGCTTTGCAGGCCGTTCTGTTCGTACTCGGCACTGGCGCGCGAATAGGCCGCGCCCACTTGCCACTGCGGGTCAAGGCGCAGGCGCACGCCGATATCGGTGGCCCAGCCGCTCACGTCATCGCTGCGCTTGGCGTTGGTCGGGCGGGTGCCGTCGGCGTTCAGCGCGTTGACCGTATCGCGGTCGCCGCGCATGCCGGTGATGCTTGCCCAGTAGTTGACGGTGTTGGTGTTGCGCCAGTTATAGGCGTCGCTGTTGGCTTCGATGCCGAGCCAGGTCAGGTCGCCGTTTTCGCGTTTGTCCAACGGGTCGCTGGCCACGCCCGGTTCGGCGTAGTCGAGCTTGCCGTCGTCATGGGCGTGGTGGCCGCGCACGCCGATCCACTGGCCCGGCGTCCACTGGTAGGCGGCGTCGGCGTAGAAGTGCTGGCGGTCCTTGTCCTTGGGCGACAGTTCCTTGAGGTCGGTGCGGTATTCGCTGAAGCGTTCGGCGGCGCCGACGTTGGCCTTGAGCAGGGTGGTGTCGAAGGTCCAGTTCAGCGCTTCGATGTTGGTGTCGCGCCATTGGCCGTCATCATTGCGCAGGCGCTGGCGACCGAACTTGAGGATCTCGCCAGGGTAGGGCGTGAAGCCGCTGTAGCCCACCCAGAACTCGCGCAGGGCCAGGTAGTTCTTCTTGGCCTTGCGGTCGTCATTGCTCGATTGTTCGGTGGTGTCGTCGGACGACTGTTGCAGGGTGTCGGTCTCGATGATGTCGCTGGACACCACCGCCTGGCCCATGGCGTAAGCGTTCCACGCACCGCTTTCGCCGTAGATCCACGGGCGCAGGTCCAGGCCGATACCGTTGACGTCGCCGCCTTTCTGGGTGCCCAGGTCGCGGTCGTCTTCGGACTGCGCGGTGGCTTTGACTTCCAGGCCGAAGTTCTTCGCTTCGGTCAGCGCGGCCAGAGTCGGGCACGACCACAGCAGGGCGAAGGACAGGCCGATGCCGGCCTTGACGAATGGGTTGAGCTTCATAGGGATTCCTCGCCATCTTCTTCTTGCAGGGCGTGCAGTTGCAGCGTGCTCTGGGCCAGGGTGCCGCGGGCCGCCAGTTCCTGTTGCACCAGGCGTTGGCCTTCGGCGCGTTGTTCAGGGGTCAGTGGGGCTTCGAGCTGGGTGGCCAGCTCAACGGCCTCGGGCGTGTCCTGGGCTTTGGCCAGTTGGCTGAAGACATAGGCGTTCAATGGGTCGGGCTTGGTGCCCTTGCCTTGGGAAAACAGTTGGGCGATGGCGAAGTCGGCGCTGTTCTGGCCGTTGCGCGCAGCGGTCAGCAGGTGGTCCAGGGCTTTTTGCGGGTAGACCTTGCCCAGGTAGCCACGGCGGTAGATCTGGCCGAGGTAGTAATCGGCTGCCACTTCACGGCCCACGGCTTTTTCGAAATGAGCTTCGGCGGCTTTGGCGTCGGCCGGCACCCACTTGCCTTCGTAGTAGAGCTTGCCCAGCAACAGTTCGGCGCGCGGCTGGTCGGCGGCGCGGCCGTTGTCGAGGTACTTCATCATCTGGTCGACGTCGCCCAGTTCGGGGAAGTCGTAGAGCAGTTGCGCCAGGCTGACCCAGGACGCTGGGTAGCCAGGGGCGATTTTTTCCAGCAGGGCCTGGGCGGTTTTCTCGTCCGGGGTGCCGAGGGTGGCATCACCCAGCACGCGCGCAACGCTGTCGACACGCTGGGCGGTGACCGTGCCACGGCTGTAGCCGGCTTCCATCTGCTTGAGCAGTTCGGCCTGTTGTTCGGGCTGCTGTTTTTTCTGATAGACCGTGGCCAGCTCGACGTAGCAGATATCGGTGGTGTTCAGCGCGGCTTTGCAGATGCGCTCCACGTCGTCCAGGTGCTGGTCGTAGGTGCCCTGGGTGCGATACAGCAGCACCTGGGCCAGACCGGCTTCCGGATAACCGGCGGCTTGCCACTGGCTGATCTGCTGCTGGGCGTTCACGTTCGGAAAGCTGTGGGGGTATTGCAGGTACAGCATCGCCAACGGAATCAGGGTGTTGCCTTCGCCATTGGCAAAGGCCTTTTTCAGCAGGCTTTCGGCTTCATGGTGTTCGGCTTCGGTGGCGCCGGGCTTGGCCACCAGCAGGCGGCCAAGGCGTGCCTGGGCGCGGGGCGAAGTGTCTGCCGCCGCGCGGTAAGTGGCTTCGGCCTGTTTGATCTGCGCCGGGTCGCGGGTGCCGACCTGGATATCGGCCAGGCCCACTTGGGCCTCGCTGTAGCCCATGTCTGCCAGTTGCTGGTAGTTCTGCTGCGCGGTGACGGTGTCGCCGCGTTTCAGTGCTTCATTGGCCAGACGCTGGTCGGGCAGGCCGGCGCAACCGGCCAGGCTCACCGCAACAGCCAGCAACGCCACCGTACCCATGTGGGAGGGGGCTTGTTCCCGATGCAGGCGACTCGGTCCGTCAGGCAAACCGCGCTGATCCCATCGCGAGCAAGCCCGCTCCCACAGCGATTGTGTTGTTCTTGAAATAGGGTTCACAGGCATGTCCTCGCTTACAGACCGTGAGCCATGGCTTTATCGATCAGCCAGTTCAGCGATGGGCCGCGGTCGCTGGTGACTTCCACCGGACGGCCAGCGTAGGTGCTGTCCAGCGGTGCGTCTGGCTTGATCTGTACGCGAATGTCCGAAGACAGGTCGGCGCTGTTCAGGCTGGTGCTGCTGACGATGGTGCCGGTGCGCACCTGGTCTTCGTCGGCGACCTGGAAGGTCACTGGAGTACCTGGGCGCACGTCACCGAACTGGCGATAGGTGAAGCGTGCTTCCACATTGGCCTGGCTGCCGCGTGGCACCAGTTGGAAGATCACATCACCCTTGCTGGCGTACTGGCCGTCGGCGACCAATTGCTGGGCGACCACGCAATCGCACGGCGAGGTCAGGGTGCCGGTCATTTGCTTGCCGAACAGCTCTTCGACCTTGGCCGGTTGCAGCTGGTCTTCATCCAGATGGCCCTTGAGCACGTCGAGCATGCTGGTGCTGAACGTGGCCAGTGGCGCGCCCTTGGCCGCTACCGAATCACCTTTGAGCAGGCTTTGCACGGTGCCGTCGCGCGGCATGGTCACGTTCATGCCCGGTACGCTGACAAGGCCGGCCTGGGCGTGGCTGACGAAGTACATGCCGTACAGCGACTTGAACACAAAACCGAACGCGGCCAGGCCCACCAGGAAAATCGCCAGGCTGAACGTCACGGCGCGCAGGCGACCGAAGGCGGTCATGTTGCTGCCGCCGTCCTTGACCTTGCGCGCCTTGGTGAAGTTGTCGCGTTGCAGGGTGGCGAGCACGTCGCCCATGGTCACGATATCGCCCGACAAGTGCGAGGTGATCAGGTGACGCAGGGTGGAAATGTCTTGGGCATCGAGGTTCTGGAACTGGCAACCGGTGCGGCCGGTCTGGCGGTCGTAGGAGCGAATCTGCAGCTCCACGTCCATCGCCAGGCCGAGGTTATCGATGACAAATTGCAGGCGGCCCTTGTGCACCTGCCCGACGATCAGCGGCTGGGTGGCGGTGAACGCCAGGCCGCCGGCGGAAAGGTCGATCACCCGCGCTTCGGTTGGCGTGCGGTCGCTGTTGAAAAAGCGCAGCTTGGCCGGGATTTTGACCCGGGCGTGCTGGCGCTGGGCTTCGGATTCGTGGACAACGTTGGCGTTTACTTGGCTATTCATCGGGTGTAATTCCTAGGTTAATTCAGGCTTGGCAGGGTCAGACCATCATCAGCAACACGGCAACGAAGATGCTGCCGGCGGAGAAGGTCATGGTCCGAGACGACCAGGTGTTGAACCAACGTTGAAAGCTGGCCAAATCGCGGGTCAGTTTGGTGTCCTGGCGGGTCCAGGACTGTTGATCAAGGCGGAAGAACACGTAGATCTTCACCAACGCGCCCATGATCTGGTTGTAATAGAGAATCAGCGGGTAGGCCGGGCCGATCGTGTGCCCGGAGCACGACAACAGCAGGGTGAGGATCAGGCGGGTGATGCCGATCCACAGCAGGTACGCAAGGATGAACGCGCCGCCGTACTTGAAGGTGGCGATGATCGCCACGGTCAGGCCGAGCAGGGAGGTCCACATCGACACGCGCTGGTCGAACAGCACCACGCTGGTGAACAGGCCGAGGCGGCGGATACCCAGGCCCAGGGCGCGAGAGTTCTGGCGCAGGTTGTTGCCGTACCAGCGGAACATCAGCTTGCGGCTGGCCTTGATGAAGCTCTTTTCCGGCGGGTGTTCCACGGTGTGGATGGCGGCATCCGGCACGTAGAACGTGTCGTAGCCCAGGCGCATCAGGCTGAACCAGCTGGATTTATCGTCACCGGTCAGGAATTTGAAGCGGCCCAGGCGCCAGTGTTGCAGCGAATCGCTTTCCACGTCGGCGATAAAACCCGGATCGGTCACGACGCTGGCACGGAACACCGACATCCGCCCGGTCATGGTCAGCACGCGCTTGGACAGGGCCATGGAGCACATGTTGATGTGACGCTGGGCGAAGCGCAGTTTGTGCCACTCGCTCATGATGTAGCCGCCGCGCACTTCGCAGAACTCGTTGGTGGTCAGGCCGCCGACATTGCCGAACAGCTGGAACCACGGCACGGTCTTGCGCACTACGCCTTCGGCGAGCACGGTGTCGCCATCGATCACGGCCACCACGGCACGGTCGTCCGGCAGGTGGCGCGAGATGGCGCGGAAACCGAAAGCCAGGCCGTCACGCTTGCCGGTACCGGCGATGCGCACGAAGTCGAGCTTGACGTGAGCCGGTGGGTTGAGTTTTTCCCAGAGGCTCTTGACCAGCAGTTCATCGGACATTTCCACCAGCGAGCAGACCACGGTGGTGGGGAAGCCGCATTCGATGGCTTCGCGAATCACCGAGCTGTAGACCTGCGCGGTGGTCAGCGCGTCGATACGAAAACTGGTGACCATCAGGAACACATGGGATGGGTCCGCGGCCTTGCCCAGCTTGCGCACTTTGCGGCGCAGGTGCGGGTACACCACGTAGAGAAACAGCATGCCGCGAAAGAAATGCGTTGCACCCATCGAGTAGCGCCAGATACCGACGGCACCAATCAGGAAAATAAAATTCTTCGATTGCGAGTCGAAGGTGCTGGCTGGCAGAGCCAGAGCTAGAAGCGCTAAAAGCCCCAAAAATAATAGCCAGCCAGTCGCTTGGTTTAGCCTTTGCATAGTGGTGTCCGTCACAGAGAAGTCGGGCGGCAAGCCACAAGCTACAAGCCGAAAATCAGCGCTTCTAACTTGCAGCTTGCCGCTTGAAACTAGCCGCTGCTCCTTACCAGCAAATACCTTCGGTACGGCCGCTCACGCTGGTGGCCTGGGACATGAAGCCCACCAGGTCGACCACTTGCTTGCCGTGCGGGGCGTTGTGGGCCAGGGCACGGAATTTCTCGTCACGGTTGCCCAGGATGATCACGTCGGAGTTGTTGATCACTTCGTCGAAGTCCGAGTTGAGCAGGGACGACACGTGGGGGATCTTGCCTTCGATGTAGTCCTTGTTGGCACCGTGCACGCGGGCGTATTCGACGTTGCTGTCGTAGATGCTCAGGTCGTAACCCTTGCCGATCAGCATTTCCGCCAGTTCCACCAGCGGGCTTTCGCGCAGGTCGTCGGTGCCGGCCTTGAAGCTCAGGCCCAGCAGGGCGACTTTGCGTTTGTCGTGGCTGGAGACGATGTCGAACGCGTTCTGTACCTGGGACTCGTTGCTACGCATCAGCGAGTTGAGCAGCGGTGCTTCCACGTCCAGGGCGCCGGCGCGGTAGGTCAGGGCGCGCACGTCCTTTGGCAGGCACGAGCCGCCGAACGCGAAGCCAGGGCGCATGTAGTACTGGGACAGGTTGAGGGTCTTGTCCTGGCAGACGACTTCCATCACTTCACGGCCATCGACGCCGACGGCCTTGGCGATGTTGCCGATCTCGTTGGCGAAGGTGACTTTGGTGGCGTGCCACACGTTGCAGGTGTACTTGATCATCTCGGCGACAGCGATGTCCTTGCGGATGATCGGCGCGTCGAGTTCTTCGTACAGCGACTGCAGAACATCGCCGGAGGCTTTGTCGAATTCGCCGATAACGGTCATCGGCGGCAGGTCGTAGTCGGCGATGGCGGTGGATTCACGCAGGAATTCGGGGTTGACCGCAACGCCGAAGTCGACACCGGCTTTCTTGCCGGAGCAGTCTTCGAGGATCGGGATCACCACGTTGGCCACGGTGCCCGGCAGTACGGTGCTGCGCACCACGATGGTGTGGCGGGTGGTCTTGTCGCGCAGGACAAAACCGATCTCGCGGCATACCGATTCGATGTAGTTGAGTTCCAGATCGCCGTTTTTCTTGCTCGGCGTGCCGACGCAAATCATCGACAGGTCGGTATCGCGGATGGCTTCGGCGAAGTTGGTGGTGCCACGCAGTCGGCCCGTCTGGATACCCTGGCTCAACAGCTCGCCCAGACCCGGCTCAACAATCGGCGATTTACCGGCGTTGATCAGGTCGATCTTTTCCTTGGAGATGTCTACGCCGACCACTTCGTGGCCACGGGCAGACAAGCAACCGGCACACACTGCGCCAACGTAACCCAAACCGAATATGCTGATGCGCATCGCAATTACCTCTATATTTAAATCATGCCATTAGATGGCCGGAGTTCATGTTTGCAAGCGTCACTGATGCCGCGAAAGTTGGGCGAATAGACGCCGACTTACCGCGTGCAGGCATGTTGAATAATGAGTGACTAACTATTGCACTCAAGTTGTGCGCAACCAGGCCTTATTATTGGGGCTTGCCCTGAAATGCAGCCGTGCTTCCTTGGAGGAAGGCTCCGGCGCCGGTGCGGTAAGGCGTGGATGAAGGCAAAATGCCTTTTTTATCAACGCCTTGAATGCGTGCACGGGCTCATCTAGGTCAGCGCTGCCTTGGCCTGTAGGGAATAGCAATGCGTCCTTATCGCCACCCTTAACTCGATCAGTTGATAATGTGACCATTGAGTCGAAGTGTTTTAAGACAACTTGACTACTTCCCTTGGTCGTTATGTAAGTCATCTCTTACAGAAACAGAGAATTTCGTTACCGGTGGTATGAGCGGTGCTTCAGGACGAAGTTCCAGGCCGCTCATCCTGTTTCCGGAAATTTCTTGAAATATTAGAAAAGATGGCACTAGTACTATATTGATAGCACTTGCTATTCAGGCCAGTAGTTGTGGGGAGTTGGCACGAAGGGATAGTTTTGTGCCACTACTGATAAAAAAATGTGGTGCCACTACGAAAAAAACCGACGAGTGTCGAGTGAATAAATTGTTAGGGTTGTGTCTGAATGTTTTTTTGACGTCAAATAAATGACGATTTCAGCATTTGAATGCAAAACAAAATGTGGGAGGGGGTTTGCCCCCGATAGCGGTGTATCAGTCCCTGGAGAGGTGACTGTTGCATCGCCATCGGGAGCAAGCCCCCTCCCACAGTTGATACTCAGTGTTTTTACGGCCTTATTCCGGTGCGTGATCGCGCAGAAACACCAGTTTATCCGGCTTGGACTGCTCCGCATTGAAGCGATAACCCTGTACGTCGAACTGCTGGAGCTTGGCCGGGTCGTTGATCCGTTCCTCAATCACGAACCGGCTCATCATGCCCCGGGCTTTTTTCGCATAGAAGCTGATGATCTTGTACTGGCCGTTCTTGAGGTCCTTGAACTCGGTGTTGATGATCCGCGCGTTCAGGGCCGGGCGCTTGACCGCCGAAAAATACTCGTTGGACGCCAGGTTGAGCAGCACGTCGTCGCCTTGTTCGGCCAGGGCTTCGTTGAGCCACTCGCTGATGCGCGTGCCCCAGAAGGCGTAAAGGTCCTTGCCACGAGCGTTGGCCAGCTTGGTGCCCATTTCCAGGCGGTACGGCATCATCAGGTCCAGTGGGCGCAGCAGGCCGTACAGGCCCGAAAGCATGCGCAGGTGGTCCTGGGCGTAGCTGAAGTCGGCATCGCTGAAGGTTTCGGCGTTGAGGCCGGTGTATACGTCGCCCTTGAACGCCAGCAGCGCTTGTTTGGCATTGGCCGGCGTGAAAGCGGGCGTCCAGCTGCCGAACCGTGCGGCATTGAGGCCGCCGATCTTGTCGGAGACGTGCATCAGCTCGCTGATCTGCGCCGGGCTCAGCTCGCGCAGTTGCTCGATCAGCGCCTGGGAGTGGTCGAGGTACTGCGGCTGGGTGAAGCGCGGGGTTACCGCCTTTGACTCGAAATCGAGGGTCTTGGCGGGGGAAATCACCATCAGCATGAAGTTGGCTCCTGGAATCGTGGCGTGTAGCGTGGGCGCGATTCTAGGGGTTGGGGCGGTTTGACTCCACCTATGATGGTGATAGGCGCGATCCGCTATGATGGCCGGCAACTCTGGAGAGGGAGACCCCACGTGCGATTAGCGCTTTTTGTGACGGCGTGTCTGTTGTGCCTGAGCGCGCAGGCCGCGCCGGTTGATGTTGCCAGCCTCGACCGCAGCACCTGGCCGGAAAAACTCGCCAGCCCGGCGCTGTTCGATGTGGCCTCGCGCGCGGAAATCCTCATGTTTGCCCATGGCTTGATCGCCAGTGAGGGCCAGAACGAAACCGCGCTCAAGCAACGCCTGGGGCTGAAAAATATCAACCTGGCGGCCATCGACGACCTGCGCCGCCAGCTCTGGCAGCGGTTGCTGGAGAACTACAGTTTGGCCCAGCAAAGCTGCGAGGAAGACGCCTCGTTCTGCTATCTGGTGGAAAACATGGATGACCTGCGCGAGCAGGCCGGCAAATTCGAAGTCAGTGACAATTCGTTCTATATAGGCTGGGCGGCCCCCAGCCGGCAGTTCCATGAACGCTATCTGGACGAGTTGCTGCGCAAGGCCGCGCTGTTGCCGCAGATCAGCAGCGAAGTGGCGCGCTTGGGTGACCACGAACGCAACGGTGATGAGCTTAATGACCGGATGTTCCTGCTGACCTTCGACGGCGGCCCGGCCCCGGTCAACGGCAATACCGACTGGCTCGCCGATTACCTGCGCAAGCAAAAGATCGACGCCACGTTCTTCGCCCTCGGCAGCAGCCTGCAGACTCGCGTGGAACGAAGCTCGGCTGCCGATGTGCAGGCGCTGTACCAAGGGCAGTGTGTGGGCATCCAGGGTTGGCAATATCGCTCCCACAGCCACTGGGTCGACTGGCAGGACTCGATCACCCGCAGCGCGTCACTGGTGCAAAACCTGATGCCGGAAAACTACGTGCCGCTGTTTCGGCCGCCTTACGGGCAACGACGCGCGGACAGCCAGGGATTCTTTCAGGCTCAAGGCCTGCAGGTGGCGTTATGGGACATCGATTCCCAGGACGATCCGGGCAAACTCAAGGCCGAGGAATCGGCGCAACGGGTGCTGACGCTGATGCTGTTGTGGCGCAAAGGCGTGATTGTGTTTCACGACACCCAGGACAAGGCGCGGGTGGCATTGCCGGTGTTGTTGCAGGCGACGGCGCAGAGTGGCCTGGGTTGGCAGGACTGCCGCGAGGCATTTCGCTGAAAAGCCCGGCCCTGCTGGGTGAGGCGGATTTTCGGGGCGATTTGCTGCGACATTTCGATGCAGGCGGACTTCCGACTTTAGCGGGGTAGCTGGCACTCGGCTAGTGCTATTCGTCATCCTGAAAAATAAACTTCAAAAAAACGTCAAAGTGCTTTTTCCTGTCATGGGTTTTGCGGTATTACGAAGTCAGATTGCCGAAACCTGCAGCACAGGTGGCGTCTTCCAAGACTCCTCCTGTGGGCACCGCACTTGACGTCACTCAGGTGCAATCGGTGGTCGAATCGAGGCGCAGCACCGCCCAGGTATTGCGTCGACTGGCTCCCACAAAGGTGACCGAGTATGGATGATCATGGACGCACCCCTTCTTCCGACCAGCCAATCCTTTATGTGCTTGATACCAACGTACTGATCCACGATCCAAACGCACTGCTTAACTTTGAAGAACACCACGTCGCCATTCCCATGATCGTGCTGGAGGAACTCGACAAGCTCAAAAGCGGCCACCACAGCGTTGCCGCCGAATGCCGCCAGGCCATCCGCCTGATCGACAAGACCCTGGGTGAAGCCTCGCCCGAGGACGTAGAAGTTGGCGTGCCGATCCAGCGCGGCAAGAGCGGACCCAAGGGTTTGCTGTCCATCCTGATGAGCAAGCGCAGCGAGCCCAACAGCCTGCTGCCGGAAAACCTCAACGACAACAAGATCATCAACCAATTGATCGACCTGCATGCGCGCGACAAGGACCTGCGCGTGGTGCTGGTGACCAAAGACATCAATATGCGCCTCAAGGCCCGCGCGTGTGGGATCGCCGCCGAGGACTACAGCACTGACCAACTGGTTGACGACGTCTCGATGTTGTCGCGTGGTTACCACATGATGACCGGCTCGTTCTGGGACCGCGTCAGCAAGGTCGAAACCCGCCAGGACCATGGCCGCACCTGGCACCAGGTGCAATTGATCGACAACCTGCCGGCCGTGCACATCAATGAATTCATCGTCGACGAGCAAGGCTTCGTGGGCTGGATCAAAGAGATCCAGGTCGACAAGCTGCTGATCCTCGACCTGCATCAGGAACCCCTGTTGCACCAGGAAGCCTGGGGCCTGAAACCGCGTGATATCTACCAGAGTCTGGCGCTGTACGCGCTGCTCGACCCGGACATCCACCTGGTCAACCTGACCGGTGCCGCCGGCTCCGGCAAGACCATCCTCGCCCTGGCTGCCGCTATCGAGCAGACCATGGTGACCAAGCGCTATCGCCGCATCATCGCCACCCGCAGCGTGCAGGGCCTGGACCAGGAAATCGGCTTCCTGCCCGGCACCGAAGCGGAAAAAATGGAGCCGTGGCTGGGGGCGATCACCGACAACCTCGAAGCCTTGCACATGGATGACGAAAACACCCACGGCAGCGTCGACTACATCCTCAGCAAAGTGCCGTTGCAGTTCAAATCCCTCAACTACATCCGAGGTCGCAGCTTCCAGCAAAGCCTGATTCTGATCGATGAATGCCAGAACCTCACCCCGCACCAGATGAAAACCATCATCACCCGTGCCGGCGCCGGTTCCAAAGTGGTGTGCCTGGGCAACCTGGCGCAGATCGACACCCCATACCTGTCCGCGACCAGCTCCGGGCTGACCTACCTGACGGAACGCTTCAAAGACTTCCCGAACGGCGTGCACATTGCGCTGCAAGGGGTACCCCGTTCGATTCTGGCCGAGTACGCAGAATCTCATTTGTAAAACGCGGTCAATGTGGGAGGGGGCTTGCCCCCGATGGCGGTGGTGCATTCAACCTCTGTGTTGACTGGCCTGCCGCCATCGGGAGCAAGCCCCCTCCCACATGGTTTACAATCGCTGCTCCTGATCAGGAGTATCGCTGTGCTGACTCATCTCGATTCCCAAGGTCGCGCCCATATGGTCGACGTCACCGACAAAGCCGTGACGTTCCGTGAAGCGGTGGCCGAAGCGCGGGTGCGCATGTTGCCGGACACACTGAAAATGATTGTCGACGGCGCCCATCCCAAGGGTGACGTGTTCGCCGTGGCCCGCATTGCCGGGATCCAGGCGGCAAAGAAAACCAGTGACCTGATCCCCCTGTGCCACCCGCTGATGCTCACTGGCGTCAAGGTCGAGCTGCGCGCCGAGGGTGACGATGCGGTGTACATCCTGGCGCGCTGCAAACTCTCCGGCCAGACCGGCGTGGAAATGGAAGCCCTGACCGCCGCCAGCGTGGCGGCATTGACCATCTATGACATGTGCAAGGCGGTGGATCGCGGCATGACCATCGAAAGTATTCGCCTGCTGGAAAAGCTTGGCGGTAAGAGCGGGCATTTCAAGGCGGATCAGCAATGAGTATCAACGTACTGTTTTTTGCACGATATGCCGAAGCGGTGGGCTTTGATTCGTTGGAGATGGAAGGTGAGTTTGCCACCGTTGATGCTGTGCGCCTGGCACTGGCCGCTGACCCTGAGTTCGCGGTACTCAACGAGGCGAGTTTGATGTGCGCGCGCAACGAAGAGCTGTGCAATCTCGACGAGCCGGTCCAGGCCGGTGACGAAGTCGCGTTTTTCCCGCCCGTAACCGGAGGCTGAACATGGCCATTCGCGTGCAGGTCGAAGCCTTTGATCCCGGTGCTGAAGTTAACGCGATGCACGCGGCCAATGTGGGCGTGGGCGCGGTGGTGAGTTTTGTCGGGTATGTGCGGGACTTCAACGATGGTCGCGATGTGTCGGGGATGTTTCTTGAACACTACCCCGGCATGACCGAAAAAGCCCTGGCCAAGATTGCTGTCGAGGCCGAGCAGCGCTGGCCGCTGCTCAAGCTGGAAGTGCTGCACCGCATCGGCGCGTTGGAGCCGGGCGAACCGATCGTGTTTGTCGCAGCCGCCAGCGCACATCGCCAGGCGGCGTTCGATGCGTGTGCGTTTGTGATGGATTACCTGAAGACCCGGGCGCCGTTCTGGAAGAAGGAAAACACCAGTGAGGGGCCGCGCTGGGTGGAGGGTAGGGACAGCGACCACGCAGCAGCGGATCGCTGGAAGTAAATGTGGGAGGGGGCTTGCCCCCGATGGCTGCGGCACATTCAACATCTCTGTTGACTGACCCACTGCCATCGGGGCAAGCCCCCTCCCACATTTTGATCGGGTTTCGGCTTATGGACGTTTGCGTTCAACAGCCCGCAGCAGATGCGTCGGCGGCGTCTCGCAGCTGATCTTGCGCCCCAGCAACGTCTCGATCGACGGCAGTTGATACGAATCATCCTCCCCGGCAAAGCTGATCGACACACCCGCAGCTCCGGCGCGACCGGTACGGCCGATACGGTGCACGTAGTCGTCCGGCACTTCCGGCAGGGTAAAGTTGATCACGTGGCTGATACCATCAATGTGGATCCCGCGCCCCGCCACGTCGGTGGCCACCAGCACGCGGATCTTGCCTTCGCGAAAGCCTTCCAGGGTCTTGATGCGCTTGTGCTGCGGCACGTCGCCGGACAGTTGCGCGGCGTTGACGCCGTCACGCACCAGGCGCTCTTCGATGCGGCGCACTTCGTCCTTGCGGTTGGCAAATACCATCACCCGCTCCCAACCGTTGTCGTTGATCAGGTTATAGAGCAGTTTGTACTTGTCGGCACCGGCGACGGCGTAGATGTGCTGCTCGACGTTTTCGCTGGCGACGTTGAGTGCTTCGATCTCGACGATGGACGGGTCGGTGGTCCACTGCTTGGCGAGGTTCATCACGTCTTCGGTGAAGGTCGCGGAGAACAGCAGGGTCTGGCGCTCGCTTTTCGGTGGGGTCTGGCGAATGATCTGGCGCACTTGCGGGATGAAACCCATGTCGAGCATGCGGTCGGCTTCGTCCAGCACCATCACTTCGACCATGTCCAGGTGCACGTCGCCGCGCTGGTTGAAGTCGAGCAGGCGACCTGGGGTGGCGACCAGGATGTCGCAGTGGCGGGCTTCGAGGTGCTTGAGCTGCTTGTCGAAGTCCATGCCGCCGACGAAGGTCATCACGTTGAGGCCGGTGTACTTGGTCAGGTCAGCGGCGTCCTTGGCAATCTGCACCACCAACTCCCGGGTCGGGGCGATGATCAGTGCGCGCGGCTCACCCATGTAGCGCTCTTTGGGCGGCGGCGTCTGCAGCAGCTGGGTGATGATCGAGATCAGGAACGCGGCGGTCTTGCCGGTGCCGGTCTGGGCGCGGCCGATGGCGTCTTTGCCCGCCAGGGTGAAGCCCAGCACCTGCGCCTGGATCGGCGTGCAGTACGGGAAACCCAGGTCCTGGATGGCGTGCATCAGTTCCGGAGCCAGTTTGAAGTCGTGGAAGCGGGTCTTGCCTTCCTGGGGCTCGACGACGAAGTCTTCGAGTTTCCACGGCGTCACGGGCGGCTTGGGCGCGCGTTCGCGACGTGGTTTGGCAGCGGGTGCGGCGACAGTCTCCGCGGGCTTTGCCGGTTCAGGCGGCGTCACCGGGGGGGCTTTCGGTGAGGCGGCAGGTGCGGTCCGGTCGGGCCGAATACCGTCATTGCGGTTGCCGGGCTTGGGAGCGGGAGCACTGTGAACAGGCGCGAGCGGCTCAGCCTCGCTTTTGCCGAACATCTTCTTGAGTGCTTTGAGCACGGTCATCTCATTAATTGATTAAGGAATGTACGCCGGCCAGTGTAATGCAAGAATCGGGCGCGGCGTAGTGCGTCTGTCATACAACTACATATAGGCGCGGTTCAGCGCAGGCGCTCGGCCAGCCACGTGCCGATATCGCGTATCTCTTCGGGTAACACTTCGTGGCCCATTGGGTATTCTTGCCATGTCACGGTGACACTACGGTGCTTCAAATGCTCGTAGGCGCTGCGGCCCATGGCGTTTTGCACCACGTCATCGTACTGGCCGTGCAGGCACAGGGTGGGGATGCGTTGCTGGCTGGCGGATAATTCCAGCTGATCGTCGAAGGTCGGCGCATAAGTGGAGAGGGCGATCACGCCGCCCAAAGGCCCCTGCCAAGTCTTGAATGCGGTGTGGAAAACCACCGCGCCGCCCTGGGAAAAACCCGCAAGGAAAACGCGCGAAGCGTCTATCCCGGTTCTCTTCTGCACTTCTATCAAATCCGTGACCATTTTGGCCGACGCTTCCAGCTCCTCCAGGCTGATCGAACGGGCCGGGCTCATGGCCTTGATGTCGTACCAACTCGGCATCTCGTAGCCACCGTTGATCGTCACCGGACGGCTGGGCGCCTGGGGCAATACGAAGCGCGTGGACAGCAAGGTTTCCTGCAGCGCTTCGGCCACTGGCAGGAAATCGTAGCGATCAGCGCCCAGGCCGTGCAGCCAGATGACACAGGCGTCGGCGGGCTTGGCGGGCTCAAGAATCAGGGGTTCGGTCATGTCTGCTCCATAAATGTGCGGGCGCTCCGATTGAGGGCGTCGGAACGGTGCGCGACGGATTGATCTGTTAAGAGAATGTCGCAAGATTGAATCTTTTTCGATTGACCATGGGCTGAAACGACGCGGCCAGCACTCTGGTACGGGGCTTGCTATGTGTAGCTCGATGTCAGGACTATCCGATGACGGTAACACTATCAGTGACTGCCGCTTGTGGGATAGCCACTGGAATTACCGCGACAGCCTCATGCCGCTTGACCCTATAAAAAGCCAACACGGGTCGATATCGCCTCATAAGGGTGCGCTGAGGTTGGAGCTTCGACACAACAAGAGCAACTGGAGGTTTGAATGAAGGTATTGAAATCCACCCTGGCCATCGTGACCGCAGCCGCTGTACTGGGTGTCAGTGGTTTTGCCCAGGCTGGCGCCACCCTGGACGCCGTGCAGAAGAAAGGCTTTGTGCAATGTGGCGTGAGTGACGGTTTGCCGGGCTTCTCGGTGCCGGATGCCAGCGGCAAGATCCTCGGGATCGACGCTGACGTGTGCCGCGCCGTCGCCGCCGCTGTTTTCGGTGACGCCACCAAGGTCAAATTCAGCCAGTTGAATGCCAAGGAGCGTTTCACCGCGCTTCAGTCCGGCGAAGTCGACATCCTGTCGCGCAACACCACCATGACCAGCTCCCGCGATGCGGGCATGGGCCTGAAATTCCCGGGCTTCATCACCTACTATGACGGCATCGGCTTTCTGGTAAACAACAAGCTGGGCGTGAAAAGCGCCAAGGAACTGGACGGTGCAACCATCTGCATCCAGGCCGGTACCACCACTGAGCTGAACGTTTCGGACTACTTCCGCGGCAACAACCTCAAGTACACCCCGATCACCTTCGACACCTCCGACGAAAGCGCCAAGTCGCTGGAATCCGGTCGTTGCGACGTGCTGACCTCCGACAAGTCCCAGCTGTTCGCTCAGCGCAGCAAGCTGGCCTCGCCGAAGGACTACGTGGTACTGCCGGAAACCATTTCCAAGGAGCCGCTGGGCCCGGTCGTGCGTAACGGTGACGACGAGTGGCTGGCCATCGTGCGCTGGGTAGGCTACGCCATGCTCAACGCTGAAGAAGCCGGTATCACGTCGAAAAACGTCGAAGCTGAAGCCAAGTCCACCAAGAACCCGGACGTTGCACGTCTGCTCGGTGCCGACGGCGAATACGGCAAGGATCTCAAGGTCAAGAAAGACTGGGTGGTACAGATCGTCAAGCAGGTGGGTAACTACGGCGAAGTGTTCGAGCGCAACCTGGGCAAGAGCACCCCGCTGGAAATCGACCGTGGCCTGAATGCGCTGTGGAACAACGGCGGCATTCAATACGCACCCCCTGTGCGCTGATCGCTGATGGTTCTGTCACCCGGTGGGCCAACCGCCGGGTGATGTTCTGTTCCATTCTTTGCGGGGCACTTCATGCAAACTCAAATCGGCGCACCAAAGCAGAAGCTCAGCTTCAGCGATCCCAAAGTGCGTGCGTGGCTCTTCCAGATCATCACCATAGTGGCGGTGGTCTCGCTGGGCTGGTACCTCTTCAACAATACCCAGACCAACCTGCAACACCGGGGCATCACCTCGGGTTTCGACTTTCTTGAGCGCAGTGCCGGCTTCGGCATAGCGCAGCATTTGATCGATTACACCGAATCGGACAGCTATGCCCGCGTCTTTGTGATCGGCCTGCTCAACACCTTGCTGGTGACTGTGATCGGTGTGGTGCTGGCGACCCTGCTCGGTTTCATCATCGGCGTGGCACGCCTGTCGCCCAACTGGATGATCAACAAGCTGGCGACCGTGTACGTGGAAGTGTTCCGCAACATTCCGCCGCTGCTGCAGATCCTGTTCTGGTACTTCGCGGTGTTCCTGACCATGCCGGGGCCGCGCAACAGCCATAACTTCGGTGACACCTTCTTTGTCAGCAGCCGGGGCCTGAACATGCCGGCCGCGCTGGCCGCCGACGGGTTCTGGCCGTTCGTGGGCAGCGTCGTGGTGGCGATTGTCGCCATTGTGCTGATGACCCGCTGGGCCAATAAGCGCTTTGAAGCCACTGGCGTGCCGTTCCACAAGTTCTGGGCGGGCCTGGCACTGCTGATCGTGATCCCGGCGCTGTGCGCGCTGATCTTTGGCGCGCCGCTGCACTGGGAGATGCCGAAGCTTTCAGGGTTCAACTTTGTCGGTGGCTGGGTACTGATCCCGGAACTGCTGGCGCTGACCCTGGCACTTACCGTCTACACCGCAGCGTTTATCGCCGAGATCGTGCGTTCGGGCATCAAGTCCGTCAGCCACGGCCAGACCGAAGCCGCACGTTCCCTGGGCCTGCGCCCCGGGCCGACGTTGCGCAAGGTCATCATCCCGCAAGCGTTGCGCGTGATCATCCCGCCGCTGACCAGCCAATACCTGAACCTGGCGAAGAACTCGTCTCTGGCCGCCGGTATCGGTTACCCGGAAATGGTTTCGCTGTTTGCCGGCACGGTGCTCAACCAGACCGGCCAGGCCATCGAAGTCATTGCCATCACCATGAGCGTGTACCTGGCGATCAGCATCAGCATTTCGCTGCTGATGAACTGGTACAACAAGCGCATTGCGCTGATCGAGCGGTGAGGAAACCTGCATGAGTTCGCATACGTTCAAACCTGATATGCCGCCACCGAGCAAAGTCTTCGGGCCGATGGCATGGATGCGCGCCAACCTGTTTTCAAGTTGGCTCAACACCCTGCTGACCTTGTTGGCGTTCTACCTGATTTACCTGGTGGTACCACCGATCCTGAGCTGGGCGATCATCGACGCCAACTGGGTCGGCACCACCCGCGCCGACTGCACCAAGGAAGGCGCTTGCTGGGTGTTTATCCAACAGCGCTTCGGGCAGTTCATGTACGGCTACTACCCTGGCGACCTGCGCTGGCGCGTGGACCTTACCGTGTGGCTGGCCATTGTTGGCGTGGCGCCGTTGTTCATCTCGCGTTTCCCGCGCAAGGCGGTCTACGGCCTGAGCTTCCTGGTGCTGTACCCGATCATCGCGTTCTTCCTGCTGCACGGCGGCGCGTTCGGGCTGACCAACGTGGCGACCAGCCAATGGGGCGGCCTGATGCTGACCCTGGTGATCGCCACCGTCGGCATTGCTGGCGCGTTGCCGCTGGGGATCATGCTGGCGTTGGGGCGGCGCTCGAACATGCCGGCGATTCGCGTGGTCTGCGTGACCTTCATCGAATTCTGGCGTGGCGTACCGTTGATCACCGTGCTGTTCATGTCCTCGGTGATGCTGCCGTTGTTCCTGCCCGAAGGCATGGGCATCGACAAGCTGCTGCGGGCGTTGATCGGCGTGATCCTGTTCCAGTCGGCTTATGTGGCCGAAGTGGTGCGCGGTGGTTTGCAGGCGATTCCCAAGGGCCAATACGAAGCGGCCGCCGCGATGGGCCTCGGCTATTGGCGTTCGATGGGCCTGGTGATTCTGCCGCAAGCGCTGAAGATGGTGATCCCCGGCATCGTTAACACCTTTATCGCGTTGTTCAAGGACACCAGCCTGGTGATCATCATCGGCCTGTTCGACCTGCTCAACAGCGTCAAGCAAGCCGCCGCCGACCCGAAATGGTTGGGCATGGCCACCGAAGGCTACGTGTTCGCGGCCCTGGTGTTCTGGATTTTCTGTTTTGGTATGTCGCGCTATTCCATTCATTTGGAACACAAGCTCGACACAGGCCACAAGCGTTAGGAGTTGTTGTTATGAGCGAAGCGATCAAACAGCCTGTGAGCCCTGAAGGCATTATCCAGATGCAGGGCGTCAACAAGTGGTACGGCCAGTTCCACGTATTGAAAGACATCAACCTGAACGTCAAGCAGGGCGAGCGCATTGTGTTGTGCGGCCCTTCAGGTTCGGGCAAGTCCACCACACATCCGCTGCCTCAACCGTTTGGAAGAGCACCAGCAAGGTCGCATCGTGGTCGACGGCGTGGAGCTGACCAACGACCTCAAGCAGATCGAGGCGATCCGCCGTGAAGTCGGCATGGTGTTCCAGCACTTCAACCTGTTCCCGCACCTGACCATCCTGCAGAACTGCACGCTGGCACCGATGTGGGTACGCAAGATGCCCAAGCGCAAGGCCGAAGAAATTGCCATGCATTATCTTGAACGCGTGCGTATTCCGGAGCAGGCCCACAAGTTTCCGGGGCAGCTGTCCGGTGGCCAGCAACAGCGCGTGGCAATCGCCCGTGCGCTGTGCATGAAGCCGAAAATCATGCTGTTCGACGAGCCGACTTCGGCACTCGACCCGGAAATGGTGAAAGAGGTTCTCGACACCATGATCGGCCTGGCCGAAGACGGCATGACCATGTTGTGCGTGACCCACGAGATGGGCTTTGCCCGCACCGTGGCCAACCGCGTGATCTTCATGGACAAGGGCGAAATCGTGGAGCAGGCGGCGCCGAATGACTTCTTTGACAACCCGCAGAATGAGCGGACCAAGTTGTTCTTGAGCCAGATTCTGCATTGATGGATGGATGATGCTTGAACAATAAACCCGGCCTTGGTGCCGGGTTTATTGTTTGCAGGATCAGGAGGCTTTGAGGGCTTCCTGCGTTTCGTTGTTGAGGGTGTGGGTGAAGGCGTTGCGCAGGTCTGCGCCCTCGGCCAGATCCTTGGCGTCGGCGAGCAAGTGCGGGTGATGGTCCAGCAGGCGCATCAGCACCATCAGCGGTTTGGGCGGCGTTATTTCGCCGCGTTCGTAGCGGGAAAAAGCGTTGTGCCCGCCGCCGGACAGCCATTGCACGGTTTCTTTCTGCGTGAGCTGCAGCTTGCGGCGAATACGCTTGAGTTCGGCGCCCATCATTCGCCGCGCGACGTGGAGCAGGTCATCACCTGCCTTGGCATGGCGTTCGCTGCTGTCGGGGTCGTACATGCCGTCCTCGCACACCTGGCATTCCCAGCCCGAAAGATCGTCAATGCGCCGCTCCATGCCTTTTATGCACAGGGTTTCGCTGCGACCTTCAAAGCGTGTCATGGCGTCCGGGGCACCACAGATACAGCATTGTTGGGTTTTCATGGGTTCATCCCTTTGAAGGAGATCACCGGAGGGTTGCTGCCGGAGCAGTAAGTAACCTTGATGTAAATCTCCAGACCATGTGAATGGATGTGGTAGACGTCTTGCCAGACCCGATGATCGGCGTAGGTGGTCATCGACTTGTCCAACATCCGGTTTTTCAGTTCGTAAACGATCGCCTGCATCTCGCTGATGTCGAGGTCGAGAGCCTTTCCCGTTTCCTTGGCCGCACGGGTGAATGCTCGTGCTCCCAGCCGCCTGACATCCGCCTTGATCACCGCCAGATCGTAATGAGGTGTGTACTTTTCCATAAGACACCTGAGTTCAATAATTACCCTCTCAGGGTAATTTTACCAATCGAAAATACTGCTCGTTTTCCTGCTTAGGAACCCTAGTGCGTTGCCTTTGTAGGCCGCTCCGAATAGGCTGTAGGAAAATTCATCCTATGATTGGACGAAAGCTTAAAATCCATGACAGACATCGCCCCACTGATCAAACGCTCCCTGGTTGACCAGGCCCTTGAGCAACTGCGCCTGCGCATTGCTCAGGGCGTGTGGGCCATCGGTGAGCGGCTGCCCACCGAGCCTGAGTTGTCCGCCGAGCTGGGGATCAGCCGTAATACCGTGCGCGAGGCGATGCGGGTGTTGGCGTTTTCCGGGCTGATCGATATTCGCCAGGGCGACGGCAGTTACTTGCGTTCCATGACCGATCCGCTGGGGACGATGCGGGCGTTGTCCCATTGCACCCTGGAGCAGGCGCAGGAGACTCGCGCGATTCTGGAAGTGGAGGCCATCGGCCTCGCGGCGCTGCGGCGTACCGATGATGATCTGCACCGGCTGCGCGAAGCGCTCACTGCCAGCGCCGAGCTGTTTCAAGGTGACCTTGAGGCCTATATCAGCGCCGACCTGCTGTTCCACCAACAGCTGGTGGATGCGGCGCACAACCCGGCCTTGAGCGAGTTGTACCAGTACTTTTCCGCCATTGTCGGCGCACAGTTGCGCCAGACCCTGAACACCTCGCCACGACGCCAGGCGGTCTTCGACCTGCACGGCGCCCTGCTCGATGCGGTGGAACAACAAGACCCGCAACGCGCCAAATCCCTCTGCCGGCAGTTGATCAATGAACCCTGAAACCAAACCTGTGCCCGACCTGGAAGAACTGTTGATTGACGCCGAAGCGGACGACGAGACCGTGCAACAGGCGCATCCGACCGTCACGCGTCCCTGGCTGTTACTGCTGGGCCTGGTGCTGGTGGCGCTGAACCTGCGACCGGCGTTATCGAGCCTGTCGCCGTTGCTGGCCGAGGTCTCAAGCAGCCTGGGATTATCGGCGGCCAAGGCTGGACTGCTGACGACATTGCCGGTGCTGTGCCTGGGGCTGTTCGCGCCCACTGCGCCGATCCTGGCACGACGCTTTGGTGCCGAGCGTGTGGTATTCGGCATCCTGCTGACCCTGGCTGCCGGGATCATCCTGCGCAGTTCGTTCGGCGAAGTGGGGTTGTTTGCCGGCAGCCTGATTGCCGGTGCCAGTATTGGCATTATCGGCGTGTTGCTGCCCGGCATCGTCAAGCGTGATTTCGCCCGGCAGGCCGGCGCCATGACCGGCGTCTACACCATGGCACTGTGCTTGGGTGCCGCACTGGCGGCCGGTGCCACTGTGCCGTTGACCCGTTACTTCGGCGACAGCTGGACTATCGGCTTGGGTTTCTGGATCTTGCCGGCCCTGATGGCCGCGTTGTTCTGGCTGCCGCAGGTCGGGCAAAAACACGGCGCCCACCGAGTCGCCTACCGGGTGAAGGGCCTGCTGCGTGATCCGCTGGCCTGGCAAGTGACCCTGTACATGGGCCTGCAATCCTCCCTGGCCTACATCGTGTTCGGCTGGTTGCCGTCGATCCTCATCGGTCGCGGCCTCAGCGCCACCGAGGCCGGGCTGGCGTTGTCCGGCTCGATCATCGTGCAGTTGCTCAGTTCGCTGGCCGCGCCGTGGCTGGCCACACGGGGCAAGGATCAGCGGCTGGCGATCGTGGTGGTGATGCTGCTCACACTGGGCGGTCTGTTTGGTTGCCTGTATGCGCCGCTCGATGGCCTGTGGGGCTGGGCGATTGTGCTCGGCCTGGGCCAGGGCGGCACCTTCAGCCTGGCGCTGACCCTGATCGTGCTGCGCTCCCGGGACTCCCATGTCGCCGCCAATCTGTCGAGCATGGCCCAGGGCATCGGTTACACCCTGGCGTCGATGGGCCCATTTGCGGTCGGCCTGGTGCACGACTGGACCGGCGGCTGGACGGCGATCGGCTGGATCTTCGCCGTGATCGGCCTCGGCGCGATTATCGCCGGTCTCGGCGCCGGCCGTGCACGCTACGTAAACGTCACCAGCGAGAAAGTCTAAAGGTAGACAATTTCAACAGTGCCGGACCCATTGATGCGTACGACGTCACGCAGGTCCAGGGTTTGCATCGGCGCCAGGTAGGCCTTGATGCGTATCGTGCCGGTCAGGGCCTGCATGGCGACCGGCCCGGTGGTCACGCCGATCTGGTCGGTAAAGGCCAGCAGGCTGTTGGCGGCCATGGGGATTTGCCGCGCGGTGGCGCTGCTCCACGCCACGCCATTACTGGTGGAATCGGTGCGGTACAGCGTGGGAAGGCTATCGGCGCTGAATTCCGCCGGATCGATGGTCAGATAAAAGCGCCCGATTTTGTTGCGGCTGGCATCCAGGTCCAGGCCGTAGGCGGTTTCATCGGTGCCGCCGGTGGCCGAGCCGTCGCGGTTGTCTTTCATGCGCAGGGCGAAGCGAATCGGCGCGTCGCAGGTCACGCTCAGGCGCAGGGTGCGGGTGGGCAACGGGGTTTCAGTGGTTGCGTTGAGGTCCTTGGCGTACAAGGTGGCGTAGTCCACCACGCCGTGGTCGGATAACGTCGGCAGGCAGGCGATTGGCGCGAAGTGTGCGCGCAGTGTCAGTTCCCGATAACGCCCGCTGTGGGCACTGTAAAAGGTTCCCGTGACTTCCCAGGTGCTGGCGTCGCTCACTCGTGTTGCGGCGGCGTCGGCCCAGGCGCGCAGGGTCAATTGCAACGACAGGGTTTTACCGGTAAGCACCGCGCCCTGTTCGATCGGCGCGATACCCTGGCCGGCGCGCCACTCCAGCGCGCTGCCGGTGGACACGGGCGCCTGGCCCGCTGCCGGCAGCACACCCAGTTCCACCGCGCGGCCGTCCAATACGGCGTTACCCGCCTCGATGGCATAGCTGCCGTGCTCGGTGAATAGCAGGCGGTGTGTGCGGTCGGCCGGTGCGCGGTAGAACAGGCTGAGGTCTTCGACCTGCGGACAATTGATAGTCAGGCTCAATCGCCGCTCGCCAAGCAGGCGTTGCGCCGCGCTGTCGTGTTGCGCGAGACGGTTCATCAGGCCGAAATCCACCTGCGGTTCGCTGATGTTCAGTTGACACTCGTCCAAGGCTTGAGCGGTGCCGGCGACCCCTAGCAGTAAGCACAGGCTCAATTGACGCAAACAGCTGACAAGGGACATCGCGATATTCCTCATGGGAGGTTGCACCGGGCAGGCGCGGTTTCGAAATACACCGAGGGGTCGGCTGCTTGCGCCAGTTCGTAGCGCAGCTCGCAGCGACCGCCTTGCGGCGTGGTTATCCACAGCGTGGGTTGATCCAGTACGTTGGGCAGAAACACCTGGCTGCCTTCCTGGACCAACGTCACGAACTCACCGCTACCGCTGCTGACGGACGCGCCGGCAGGCAACGCTGCGCCCTGGTCGGTACTGACGGTAAGCAGCACGCGGCGAGTCAGGCCAACGCCAAACTTGACCCGGTCCACCGCACCGCGCCCGGCCGAGATCATCGCCAGGCCGTTGTTGATATCGGCATTGCGCGGCAGCGAGCGGGTCTGGACTTCCACCGCGCTGCGACCATAAGCGGCCACGTGCGGCACCACGGCTTGGCCTTGCCAATCGGTCCAGACCGGGCCACTGGGGGTGCTGAGCTTGATACCGCTGATCTCGCCGACAGACACCAAGGCGAAGGTGTCGCGCACCGGGTAGGGGGAAAACGTCACGCCGTCGCCGTGCAGCACCACGGCGCCGCGAGCGCCACCTTGGTAGCTCGAACGCTCGGCATCGGAACGGCTGTAACTCAGATCGAGCTGGCTGTAGCGCGGTAGCGCCGAGACGCCCAGGGTCGTTTCCACCTGATGGTCGCGGCTGTCGTGTTCGGCGCTGATGCGGTAGCTGAGCTGGTCGTCAATCTGTTCGCTCAGCCCCAGGCCGGTGCGGTTTTCGCCGCCGGAATTGCGTACCCAACCGCGCAACTGGCGACTCTCGCCCAGCGGTATACCGAGGGTGAGGTAGACCGCATTGTCCTGCTGCTGGCTGCCAGCTAGTTGCCACTCGGCGCTGGCTGACAAGGACATTGCGCCGATGCTCGTGCCCCAGGAGGCCAACGCGCGGCTGCTGCTGTTCCCGGCAAAACTGGCTGAGCGCGAAACCCCAGCGCTGAACGCCCCCAGCAGTGGATGTGACCACCCCAGGTTGAGGCTTTGCTGATCGCGATAGCGTGCGCTGCGATGGCGGTCATCAGCCTCATAGCTGCTTTCTTCGAGTTCGCGATAACCGATGCTGCGCCAGGAATTGGCGGCGCTGATCGACCACTGCTCGCCCAGGCGCTGTGACCAGGAAAGATCGGTTTGTACGCCGGACACTGTTTCCAGCGCCTGGGTATTGGAGACTTGCGTGGCCAGTTGAACCTGACTGTCCAACCCCGGCATCCAGCCGAGGCTGGCGCCCACCGAGCGGTATTCGCTGGCCGCCAGTATGCCGCTGCCCAGTGTCAATTGCGGATGCAGGGAGCCGGTCCAACCGGCGCTGACCACCCAGGGATCATCGCCCTTGGCGTCGCCGACAGTGCGCACCCGGCCTGCCGCCAATGAGTAACCCGGCGCAGGCAAGCCCAAGCCGAGCATGGCGGCCGGTACGGTGAAGCGCCGTTCGCCGCCGACACTTTCCTTGACCGTGACTTCGACGTCCGAGCGTGTATTCAAGCGCCGCACATCGTTCAAGGCAAAGGGGCCGGCAGGCACCACGGTGGAGTGAATCAATGCGCCGTTCTGGCGTACTTCAACCTGTGCCGGGCTGTTGGCGATGCCTTGGATCAGCGCACCCTGGCCCTGTTCCTGGAGAGCATGCTCGGTGAGCACCTGCACGCCAGTGATCCGAGCGCCGGACAGCACCGGGTTGTAGAGATTGATCTGCCCGGCCTGCAGCACTGCCTGGTGGCTGGCAAACGTGCGTTGGGCATAGGCTTCCAGGTGCGTGCTGCGTGAAAGGCCGTCTTGCCAGGTCTGCACTTGGCGGCTGCGTACGATCCAATCGCCGGCATTGAAGCCTGCTTCCGTGTTGGCCGAGCCAAACCGGCTGGCGTCATCGCCAAAGCGGTTGTAAAAACCGCTGAGTTCGTAATTGAGCAATCCGCCGAACCCGCCGGTTTCGTATCCCGAGATATCCTGCAGCACGGGGCGCAGGGCTTCGGTGGGCACCACCAGCGATACCGTCAATGTCGCCGGGTCTGGCTCCACCAGGCTCTGCGGATACCGCGCGATAAAATCGTGACAGCCCGGCCTGTCACTGGGCATCACCAGATTGGCGGCGTCCAGCAGGGCGCGGTCGAAGCACAGATTGCCCTGCTGATCAACGTTCACCTCCTGTCGGCCACCTCGCTGGCCGTTGACGCGCAGGTTGACGGTGTGCCGTCCGGCGGCGAAACGCGGGGCGGCCAGCAGCAGGCTGGCCAACTGCGGGTCAATACCGCGCTGGTGCAGAGTCTGGGCGTCGAAGCTGGATGTACCGACACCCTCGGCCCAGGCCTCGGCCGGCACGAGTGCAAACAGCAGCGCCAAGGTGGGGATGGCCGGGATCGCGGGCACGGCTGCGCCGTCACGGTAACTCAATACTGTTTTCACGAAAGGTACTCAAGTCGTGACAGTCAATGAGCCGTCACTTCGTTATCCAGGCGGCGATGTGCGGATGCCGCCCGCGATTTGCTTCAGAGGACGATCGGTGCGTCGTACGCCTTGACTGCAAACCCGTATACGGTCGCCGGCTGCAGCCTGACGGTGGTGGCCCGACCACCGCTGGCCGGCATGCTCAAGGTTTCACCCGGCAAAACATAGGTGCGCGGCAGCATCGCCTTGCCGTCGCCGGGCAATAGCAACAGCTCCTGCGCCAGGCGCACCACATACGGCGTGTCGTTACGCACCTGCAGCTGGCCGTCGTGCTGGCTCCAGGTCAGGTCGGTCCACGGCGTGCGGTTGAGCGCCAGGCCCTTGGGATGCACGATCACCGGCAAATTCTGGCGCACGGTCACGCCCACGCGGGCATGCCCGACGGCAGTGGCTGCGCGGCCCTGGGGCATGCCTTCGAACACCGCGCGCTTGAGCCGCTGGGTGAGCAGGGGCTGCTGGTTTTGCAAAATGAAGCGCACCAACTGGGATTTGGAGGCTTCGACCCGCGACAGCGGTGGCGTCACTACGAGCAGCGGCTCGGTGTCTTCGGGAATGTCCTGCAAGGTGACATGCAGCAGCGCGAGCTGGCCGTCGGTGTTGGTGACCGACACCGACGCTTCGCCATCGGCTTCATGCACGATAACCACGGAAGTGTCCGGCACCATGCCATCGGCCATGGCTGGATTGCCGAGCATCAGCAGCAGGACGAGGCCGGCAGCGGTGAGAGAACGTGTCGTCATCACGGTTTATCCATGTGAGTGGGTCAGAGGTAGCGCAAATCCAGGACGATGGAGCCGTCCAGGGGGACTTCCTGGTCCAGGGTCAAGTACTGCGAAAAGTTGATGGCGGTGTCCACCTGAAGCTGGACCGTCAGTTGGCTGACAAAGTCCGGTTGCCGGTCGCCTGCCGGCGCGAAGGCCATATAGGAGCGGGGGTAGGCGTTGGGGTCCGGCGTCCAGCTTTCGCCGCTGTTGGTGGAGCCCAACACCTGCATCGGTTGGGTGTCACCCACTGGGTTGCGATAGGACAACGCCACCGAGCCGAGGCGTTCACTGGGGGCGTGGATGTTTCGGCCCAGACCGTAGAAAAAATCGGGCGCCATGGAAGACTCTGCGCGATTGTCTAGGCCCACCAGCGCAAACAGCATGGGGCGGGCGCAGAGCACGTGCAGCTCGAGTGTTCGGCTGGGCAGCACGGTGAACTCGTCGACGTTGAGGCTGTGAGCAGCAATTCTGCCGTGGTCGACAGTGCCTTCATTGTTCAGCTCGATATGGCAGGCGTCCGGTATCACCCGGCCGGTCACCCTGAGGTCGGCGGTTGAAGCCCCATGGACTTTGCCCAGGGCGGCCAGGCAGAGAACGGCAGCCAGGTATCGGCTGAACCTGTTCATCACCGGCACAGGTAGGCGCAGCCCATGCCCATCGAAGTTCAAGGGATGGGCGGCCATGGTTACAGGTACTTCACTTCGAGCGTGGCGGAGCCGTCGATGGTGACTTCGTTGCTCAGGTCAAGGCCGTCGGCGCGGTTGATGATCGTCTGCACTTCCAGATCAAGGCGCAAATCCTTGACCGCCACAGGCTGGGTAGTGTCATCCATTGACGCCACAGACATGTACATGCCTGGTTCCCAGATGTATTCGCGGAACCAGGTGTTGCCTTGGTCATAAGAGCCGATGGTCTGCACCGCTGTGCCGCCCTCTACAACCGGATTGCGCAGAAGAAGGGAGTACCGGCCCAACTTCTGGCTATCGCTGGCAAAGCCCAGGCCGTAGTGCGTCGTGATACCCGACGCCGCGCGGTTATCGATCGAATGCAGTGCAAACTGGATCGCGGCGTCGCAATTGATCGCCATGCTCAGGGTGTGATTACCAATGACAGTGGAGCGATCCGGGTTCAGGTCCTTGGCGGAAATCTTGCCATGATCAATCACGCCACCCCCGGTAAAGCTGGGCGTACAGGCGCTGGGCACGATCAGGCCCTTGACGGTGAGGTCGACGGTGGAGCCGGCGAAGGCGGTGGCTGAGGCGAGCAGCAATACGCTGCTGGCCAGAGCGGTCAAGCGAGTGTTCATGGGGAGACTCCTTAGAGGTAATTGACTTGTACGGTGGCGTGGCCGTCGATAGGCACTTCGTCGGTGAGCGTCAGGCTTTGGGCGGGGGCAATGTGGGTGATCAGACGGATTTGCGCGTCCAGCTCCCGTACCGCAATCGGCACGATGTCGTCGTTGCTGGCGACTGCGGTCAGCAAGGTATGGCTGAGCATCACGGAAGGCATCCACGTCACGCCGCCATCCCTCGAGGTGATGGTGCGCACGGGTACGCCATCGGCTACCGGCAGGTAGAGGCCAAATCCGACATCACCGACTTTCTCATCGTTGGGCGTGGTGCCCAGACCATGCCAACTGAAGTGGCTGGCGGCAGTGCCCGGGCGATTGTCTATGGTGTTGAGGGTGAAAAATGTTGGCCCGTCGCAGCGCACGCTCAGCAGCATGGTTTCTGCGGGCAGTGCGGTGTGGGTATCGGTGTTGAGGTCCTTGATCGACACTTTGCCGAAGTCGATGCTGCCTGCGCCGGAAATCACCGGCGCACAGGCGTTGGGCGTGATGGTTCCCTGGACAAGTAATTCGGTGTGGCTGGCGGCGAATACTGTCGGGCAAAGCAGCAAGGCCCCTAACACGTGGGGTGCGAAAACCTTCATGGCGAATGAATCTCCTAGGCTAGAACGGGGTGTCCGGTGTTACGGGTACAGCAGCTCAAAGATGGCGCAACCGTCGATAGCCACTGGGCGAGTCAAGGTCTGGTATGGCAGGCGTGATCGAGCGCCCAGCCTCCGTCAGCACGGCTGCCCAGTGCTATCAGATCGTTCGGCCATTTGGCCGCGTCATCGCAGTTTGTTCCATTGCACGCGGGTCGATATCGAGCGCGTGCGGGGCTACGCCCACCCTGTGTGGCCGGATGGTATGCGTGGCGGCGGTTTGATGGTTGTTGGCGGTTGCCGGGGAGTGGCAAGCCGTCCCTCTCGTGGGGTGGGCACAATTTAGCGAGCGGTGTGCGCGGGGGAAATACAACTAATACGACACTGCGGGGGCGGGGCAGAGCGCGCCGAATGGGTGTTTTTCGTAATTGTTGTATCGGCTTTCGGGCACTCAAAAGGTTATCTGTTTACAGCCGATAACCTTCAAAGGGATGCGGCAATCATTACTGCACAGGGTCTCCATGGCAATTGCATCAGTGTCACAGGTTGCCGCTGGATCAATAACCATGAAGAGGTAGTGATGGTTGCGCAGGGAGCTTCAACCGCTGGAGGGAGCCGCACACCTAATCCACCGGTTGTCCCCGCGTTTCATTGGCAGCACATGAGTGTCCTGGTGGTGGAGGACCATTCAGCTTATCGCCTGCTGCTGGGCTGGATGCTGCAGAAGCTGGGTCTGGGGCACGAGCTGGCCACCGATGGGTTCATGGGGCTGGAGGCGTTCACCTGCCGGTCCTTTGACTTGGTGATCTGCGATTGCCAGATGCCATTGATGGACGGCTACAGGATGGCCAGCGCCATTCGCCAACATGAGCGCGTTCACGGGTTGAGGCGAGTACCGATCATCGCCCTGACCGCCAACCTGCAGAACGATAGCCCCCGGCGCTGCCGCAAGGCCGGCATGGATGCCTGGCTGCTCAAACCACTGACCCTTGAACAACTGCACGCTGTACTGGTGCGCTGGTTGCCAGGTAGCGATGTTGCGCAAGAGGGCCGGAAGACTGCGGCATCCGCGAGCTGGCCGACCCGTGAAGCACTTGTCACGACGTTTGGCAGTAACGCGATTGTCGATCAGTTGCTGGAAAGCCTGCTGGTCGAAGCCTGGGAAGACTACCGTGTCTTACTCCATGCCTGTTCCACGCTGAACGCATCGCTGGCTGCCGAGCGCCTCCATCGCCTGGTGGGGAGCCTGGTGTTTTTGGGCGGCACCGACCTCGAATCCACCGCCATGCAATTGATCGAGCAGGTCCAGTCCGGTGATGTTGCCTCCCACGCGGTGCAACTGGAACGATTCCAGGCACGCTTGCGCATCTATCTCGAGTATTTGTCCACCATTTGAAATCAGCGCCTGCCAGGGCTTTCAGTCGTCCGGCGAGCTGGTTTTGGCTGTAGGTATTTTCCTATTGTGTTGTAGGCAAAAAATTAGCTGGTACTGAATATTGGGCGTGGCTGCAAGTGGCTCTTTGTTAGCTGTTGTTGATGGTCGCTGGCGGAGGTATTTTGCGCAGATTCAAGTTGCCATCATTCGTGGGTACCTATGCTTCGAGTAATTATTGCTGACGATCACCCTATTGTTCGCGTCGGGCAAAGGGTCGTGATCGAGGCGAATGGAAGATGCACAGTGGTCGGTGAGGCCGACGGTCCCGATCAGTTGCTTGACGTGTTGAGCAAAAACCCATGCGACGTGCTGGTCACGGACTTCGCCATGCCAGGCGGCCAGCAGGCCGATGGCTACGGTTTGTTGGGCCTGCTGCACCGCCAGTATCCGCAGGTGCCGGTGATTGTGGTGACGATGTTCGCCAGCATCGCCATCTTGCGTGCGGCTTTTTCCCATGGCGTGCGTGGCGTGGTCGCCAAGAGTGCGTCGGCCAAGGAGTTGCCCCAGGCGATCAAGGCCGTGTGTGCGGGCCAGACCTTCACCAGCGAATCCCTGCGCTTGCAGTTGGTGGAGTCGGGGGTGGGCGACCAGTCCGGGCAGCCCAGGTTGTCCGACAAAGAGCGCGAGGTGGTGCGCATGTTGGCCAGCGGCATGACCGTCAGCCAGATTGCGGCGCAGGTCAACCGCAGTATTTCCACGATCAGCAAGCAGAAAAGCACGGCCATGCAACGGTTGAGCATTTCGACGGATGTCGATTTGTTTGCTTATGCGCGCGATACGGGAATGGTGCCGTAGAAAGCAATGGCTTTCTCGTGTTGCGCGGACTATCGTTCGGCACCTCTGTTCATCCTGCGAAAACTGCCCATGAGTGATGCCCATAACGCCCTGATCACTGAGTTCTACAGCGCCTTTGAGCGCCTGGACGCCGAAGCCATGGCCGCCTGTTATACCCAGGATGTGCTGTTCAGCGATCCGGCCTTCGGCGAACTGCGCGGGCAGGACGCCGGCGACATGTGGCGCATGCTCACCACTCGGGCCAAGGATTTTTCCCTGACCTTTGACAACGTGCGCAGCGAGGGCAATGAGGGCAGCGCGCACTGGGTGGCGACCTACCTGTTCAGCGCGACCGGCAATACGGTGGTCAACGATATTCAGGCGCGCTTTGTGTTTCGTGACGGCAGGATCTGCGAGCATCACGACCATTTCGACCTGTGGCGCTGGTCGCGTCAGGCGTTGGGTACCAAGGGCCTGTTACTGGGGTGGACGCCCTTGGTGAAAAACGCCGTACGCGCCCAGGCGCGCAAAGGTTTGAAGGCATTCCAGGCCGGTCGTTGATAAGCTGGGTGCTTGTGTACAGTGCCGAATCCCGTCGTGAACACGCCTGAATCCAAACCCTGGTTTGTCTACCTGGTGCGCGCCGCCAATGGCTCGCTGTATTGCGGCATCAGCAATGACCCGGTGCGCCGGTTCGCCACGCATCAGAGCGGCAAGGGCGCGCGGTTCTTTCTTTCCAGCCCCGCCGTTGCGCTGGTGTACACCGAGCAATGCGCGAGCAAAGGCGAGGCACTGCGCCAGGAACGCCTGATCAAGAAATTGAAGAAGAGCGCCAAGGAGTGCTTGGCGGCGAGTGGTCCATCACGCTGACTGATAGGTTCCCATCACGCCGCCCAGCCGTTTTGCGCGCTAAGCTGCGGGCTCATTCCTCAAGTGGACCCCCGCATGTCTGAGCTCATCCTGCACCATTACCCGACGTCGCCGTTTGCGGAAAAAGCTCGGCTGCTGCTGGGCTTCAAAGGCTTGTCCTGGCATTCGGTACACATCTCGCCGGTGATGCCCAAGCCCGACCTGACGGCCTTGACCGGCGGCTACCGGAAGACCCCGGTGCTGCAAGTCGGCGCGGATATCTATTGCGACACTTCCCTGATCGCCCGGCGCCTGGAGCAGGAAAAATCTTCGCCGGCGCTGTTCCCCCTGGGCCAGGAAATGATCACCCAGACTTTCGCCACCTGGGCCGACAGCGTCGTGTTCGCTCACGCTGTCAGCCTGGTGTTCCAGCCCGAGTCGGTGGCGGTGCGGTTTGGCAAGTTGCCGCCGGAAGCGATCAAGGCGTTTATGGCCGACCGCGCCGCGCTGTTCAGCGGCGGTACGGCAAGCAAGCTGCCGGCCGAACTGGCCAAGCAGCAATGGCCGGCGATCATGGCGCGCTTGGAGCAACAGTTGCAGCGCGAGCCGGCGGACTTTCTATTTGGCGAACCGACGATTGCCGACTTTGCCCTGGCCCACTCGCTGTGGTTTCTCAAGGCCACCCCGGTGACCGCGCCGTTGGTGGATGCCTATCCTGCCGTGTTGGCGTGGCTGGGGCGCGTGCTGGGCTTTGGCCATGGCACCGCCAGTCAGATGACGGCGGAGCAGGCGTTGCAGATCGCCCGCGAGGCCACGCCAGCGGCGCTGCCGGATGAAGTATTCGAGGACCTGAATGGCTTCAAGGCCGGCCAGCACGTCACGATTGCGGCGATCGACTACGGCGTCGATCCGGTCGCCGGTGAACTGATGTTTGTCGGGCGCGAAGCCTTGATCCTGCGCCGCACCGACGAGCGCGCCGGCACTGTGCATGTGCATTTCCCGCGCTTTGGTTTCCGCATCCAGGCGCAATAACAAAAAAAAGTTGCAAACAACGGTGAGGTAAACCGCTCGCCCATCCGTGTAGTGCTTGAAACTGCGATCAATTCGCATTAACAGCGTTTTTACACGGATGCTCACAGCATGAAATCGACGGCGGGCGGTTGGGTCAAACAGTGGCTGGGAGCCTCGGTATTTTCAGTCTCGGCGCTGGCGTTGCTGCCCCTGGCCGTGGCACAGGCGCAGGAACAGCAAAGCGCCCAGTTCAACTTTGCCCTGGCGGCCAAACCATTGCCCCAGGCGCTGAGCGATTTCAGCCGGGTCACCGGGATCAGCGTGATCTACACCGATGAAGCGCCCTACGGCCTCAGCGCCCCGGCGCTCAACGGGTACATGAGCGCGACCCAGGCGCTGCAACGCCTGCTGGGCAATTCGGGCTTCACCTTCCGCCAGATCGACGCCCGTACCCTGGCGCTGGAACCGCTGCCCGCCGATGGCGCGGTCAACCTCGGTGCCACCACCATCAGCGCCGCCAGCCCTGGCCAGGACAGCACCAGCTATCAGCCGCCACCGACCAGCTCGGTGATGCGCTCCCGCGGCTTGCTGCTGGAAACCCCGCAAACCGTCAACGTGGTGCCCGCCCAGGTATTGCGCGATCAACAACCGCGCAACCTGGATGATGCGCTGGGCAATGTCAGCGGCATCACCCAGTCCAACACCCTGGGCAGCACCCAGGACGCCGTGATGCTGCGCGGCTTCGGCGACAACCGCAATGGCTCGATCATGAAGGACGGCATGCCGGTGGTGCAGGGCCGTGCGTTGAACGCCACCGCCGACCGCGTGGAAGTGCTCAAGGGCCCGTCGTCGCTGCTGTACGGCATCCAGGACCCGGGCGGCGTGGTCAACATCGTCAGCAAAAAGCCCGAGTTGGTGCAGTCCACTTCCCTGACTGCGCGCGGCTCGACCTTCGGCAACGGCAAGAACGGCAGTGGCGGCAACCTGGATACCACCGGCCCGATAGGCGACAGCGGCCTGGCCTATCGCCTGATCATCGACCACGAAGACGAAGACTATTGGCGCAACTACGGCACCCACCGCGAAACCCTGGTGGCGCCGTCGCTGGGCTGGTATGGCGACGCGACCCAAGTGGTGTTTGCCTATGAACACCGCGAGTTTCTGTCGCCGTTCGACCGTGGCACAGCCATCGACCCAAAAACCAATCACCCCCTGAACATCCCCGCGACCCGCCGCCTGGATGAGCCGTTCAACAACATGGAAGGCCGCTCCGACCTGTACCGCCTGACGGTCGATCACGACCTTAACGATGACTGGAAAGCCCACTTCGGCTACAGCTGGAACCGTGAAACCTACGACGCCAGCCAGGTGCGTGTGGTCAAGGTCAACACCAATGGCACACTGACCCGCAGCATGGACGGCACCCAGGGCGCGCTGACCACCGACCGCTTCGCCACCGCCAGCCTTGAAGGCAAGGTCGACGTTGCCGGCATGCAGCACGACCTGGTGTTCGGGCTGGACGATGAATACCGCAAGATCTACCGCGCCGACCTGATCCGCCAGGCGCCACGCGGCAGCTTCAACTACAACGATCCGGTGTACGGCAACGAAGTGGCGGGCTCCAAGGTCAGTGCGCCGGACAGCAACCAGACCGACCTGCTGCGCAGCGATTCGCTGTTCTTTCAGGATGCCATCCACCTGAACGACCAGTGGATCCTGGTGGGCGGTGCGCGCTACCAGATGTACGACCAATACGCCGGCAAGGGCGTGCCGTTCACCGCCAACACCGATGGCAATGGCCAGAAGTGGGTGCCGCGTGCCGGGCTGGTGTATCGCTACACCGATGAGCTGTCGTTCTACGGCAGCTACACCGAGTCGTTCAAACCCAACTCCACCATCGCGCCGCTGGCCAACAAAACCGTGCTCGACGGCAGCCTCGAGCCGGAAGAATCCAAGGCCTGGGAGCTGGGTACCAAGTTCGACCTGCCGGGGCGTATCACCGCGAGCGCGGCGCTGTTCAGCATCGATAAACGCAACGTGCTGGTGCAGGTCGGCGATGGGTTGAC
This sequence comes from Pseudomonas sp. W4I3, assembly GCF_030816195.1. Taxonomy (GTDB): domain Bacteria; phylum Pseudomonadota; class Gammaproteobacteria; order Pseudomonadales; family Pseudomonadaceae; genus Aquipseudomonas. Next base: position 1,775,446 of record NZ_JAUSXS010000001.1, read on the forward strand.
CTCGGTCTACAGCGTGGCGGGCAAGGTTCGTTCCCGTGGCCTGGAGCTGGATGCCAGCGGCCAACTGAGCGACAAGTGGAGCCTGATCGGCAGTTACGCCTACACCGATGCCGAGGTCACCGAAGACCCGACCCTCAAGGGCAACCGCCTGCAGAACGTGGCGAAAAATACCGCCTCGTTGTCGGCCGTGTATGACTTCGGCAGCATCCTGGGCGGTGATCAACTGCGCGTCGGTGCCGGTGCGCGTTACGTGGGCGAGCGGGCAGGGGACGCGGCCAACAGCTTCGAATTGCCGAGCTACACCGTGGCCGATGTGTTCGCCAGCTATGACACCCGGCTCGACGGGCAGAAGGTCAAGTTCCAGCTCAACGTGAAGAACCTGTTCGACCGTACCTACTACACCTCGTCGGTGAACACGCAGTTCGTGTCCATCGGCGATGCGCGGCAAGTGTCGGTGTCCAGCACCCTTACCTTCTGACCGGATGTGCTTTTTGTAGGAGCGAGCTTGCTCGCGAAGAACTCAAGGCCACCGTATTTATCCAGAATGAACGCGTTGCCTGGACGTTTTTCGCGAGCAAGCTCGCTCCTACAGTGAACCTCTTTCGCTTAACTGACTGGCATTAGGGTTTGCCCCCTCCCACATTGGCACCTGAGCTGTTAGCGTTGCCGGCATTCGATGCCTACGGAAAACGCTACTGATGCACTTTGGAAGATGGTTACACAACGGCGCCCTGCTGGTTGGCTTGAGCTTTCTGCTGGGCGGCTGCGCCAGCGTTTCACCCACCTCTACCCCTGCGACGCTCGACAAGGTGCTGGCGGATCCTGCGTTGCACGGTGCCAGCGTCTCGCTGATGGTGCGCGACGCCCGCAGCGGCAGCACGCTCTACCAGCACAACCCAGGCACGCGCCTGGTGCCGGCGTCCAACCTCAAGCTGCTGACCACCGCGGCGGCCATGGATGTGCTGGGCCCGCAATACCGCTTCGCCACGCAACTGTTGAGCGACGGCATCCGTCAGGGCGATCGACTGACCGGTAATCTGTACCTGCGCGGCCTGGGCGACCCGACCATCCAGTACGCCGACTATCAAGCGCTGGCCGCGCAATTGGCCAGCCAGGGCGTGCGCCAGGTGCAGGGCGACCTGGTGTTCGACGACACCTGGTTCGACGCCGAACGCCTGGGTGTCGATTGGTCCCACGACGATGAAACCACCTACTACGGTGCGCAGATCTCCGCGCTGACGGTGTCGCCCAATACAGATTTTGACGCAGGCAGCGTGCGGGTCACCGCCAAGGCGTCGGTGCGGGCGGGGTTGCCGGTGAGCGTCGACCTGTTCCCGCCCAGCGATTACCTGCAATTGAGTAATCATGCCGTCAGTGGGCCGGGCAACAGTTATGGGATCAACCGCCGGCATGGCACCAACCTGTTGCAGCTCAGTGGCGCTGTTGCGCCCGGCAAGCAGAGCGAGCAACTGGTGAGCGTATGGGAGCCGACGCAATGGGTGGCCAATCTGTTTGAACAGGCGCTGGCGCAGCAGGGCATCCGGGTGCAGGGCCGTCGCGTGATGGGCGGGGCTAGCCCTGCCACGGCGACGCTGCTGGCCGAGCACCGTTCGGCGCCCTTGCAGGAGTTGATCACGCCGCTGCTCAAGCTTTCCAACAACGCCATGTCCGAAGCCTTGCTAAAGGCCATGGGCCGGCAGACCGCCAATAGCGGCACGGCGGCAACGGGTGCCGTGGCGGTGGCGGGGTTCCTCAAGCGTCAGGGCCTGGATGCGGTGACGCTGAGCCAGGTAGACGGTTCCGGCCTGTCGCGCCGCAACCTGGTGTCGACGCAAACCCTCACCGACCTGCTGCTCGCCGCGAGCAAGCAACCGTGGTTCAACGCTTGGTACAACGCATTGCCGATTGCCGGCAACAGCGACCGCATGAGCGGTGGCAGCTTGCGTTATCGCCTGCGCGGCACGCCGGCGCAAAACAATCTGCACGCCAAAACCGGCTCGATGAGCGGCGTGTCGTCCTTGAGCGGTTATGTCACCGATGCCCACGGGCGCCGGTTGGCATTTTCCATGGTGACCAACAACTACGTGGTCGCCGGCGCGCAGATCAAGGCCCTGGAGAACCGGGTGGCGGTGGCCCTGTCACGTTGGGACGACTGATTCAGGGCTGATAGCCCATGCGCCAACTCACGGCCTTGGTCGCCGCCAGCAATCGCTGCGCCGCCGGGCCGTCTTCATCGGCATGGAACAACGAGGTGGGGCCGACTACGGTCATCACCGCCGCCACGTGCCCGATGGCGTTGAACACCGGCGCCGACAACGCATCCACCCCCGGCATCAGCAAGCCATGCACGAAGTGCAGGCCTCGGCGGCGGATCTGTTCGCAGACAGTGACGTAGGCAGCGTCATCCGCCAGGCTGTGGGCCAGGCCCGCTTGAATCTCACGCTCGCGCAGTTCCACGGTTTCCCGCGTGGGCAGGTAGGCGCTGAACACCAGCCCGGTGGAAGAGCTGAGCAGTGGTAACACCGAGCCTAGCTGGGTCACCACCGTCACGGCGCGCACCGCCGGTTCGATCTGCACCACGGTCGCCCCCTGGTTGCCCCATACCGCCAGGAAGCAGGTTTCATTCAGTTCATCGCGCAGCTCCGCCAGGGGCATCGCGCCCACCTTCAACACATCCATGCTGCCCAGCGCGGCCAGGCCCACGCGCAAGGCTTCGCGGCCCAAGCCGTAATGGTTGGTGGCGGCGTTCTGTTCGGCAAAACCCGACGCGATCAGCGCCTGCAGATAGCGGTGGACCTTGCTCGCCGGCATCTGCACATGCTCGGCCAGGCGCGACAGCGACGTGGCCGGCGACAGTTCTGCCAGGGCCTTGAGAATGTCGGTGCCTACTTCGGCCGAGCGGACTTTCTGTTTGCCGGTGTCGCGGGGCTTTTCCATGGGGGAGCGGGAATCCGAGAGATGAGTGGGCGTCTTTATAGCTTGACGGTCGATAGTGATCAAATTACGTTATGCGTAACTGGATTACGATAAAAACAACTTCCGTCTGAGGATGATCCATGGACCTCGAATACCAATCGGGCTTTGGCAATGAATTCGCCAGCGAAGCCCTGCCTGGCGCGTTGCCCGTCGGCCAGAATTCCCCGCAAAAAGCGCCTTACGGCCTCTACACCGAACTGTTCTCCGGCACGGCCTTCACCATGGCTCGCAGCGAAGCCCGGCGCACCTGGCTGTACCGCATCCAGCCGTCGGCCAATCACCCGGCGTTCATCAAGTTGCAGAGGCAATTGGCAGGCGGGCCGCTGGGCGCCGTGACGCCCAATCGCCTGCGCTGGAACCCGCTGGACATGCCCAGCGAGCCCACCGACTTTATCGACGGGCTGGTACGCACGGTGGCCAATTCAGGCGCGGAAAACCCTTCCGGTATCAGCATCTACAACTACCGCGCCAACCGTTCGATGGAGCGGGTGTTCTTCAACGCCGATGGCGAACTGTTGATCGTGCCCGAGCAAGGCCGCCTGCGCATCGCAACGGAATTGGGCGTGCTTGAGGTCGAGCCGCTGGAAATCGTCGTGCTGCCACGCGGGCTCAAGTTCCGTGTCGAACTGCTCGATGCTCAGGCGCGCGGTTATGTCGCCGAGAACCACGGCGCGCCGCTGCGCCTGCCGGACCTAGGGCCCATCGGCAGCAACGGCCTGGCCAACCCGCGCGACTTTCTCAGCCCGGTCGCCCACTACGAAGACCTCAAGCAACCGACCACGCTGGTGCAGAAATTCCTCGGCGAGCTATGGGCTTGCGAGCTCGACCATTCGCCGCTCAACGTGGTCGCCTGGCACGGCAACAACGTGCCGTACAAATACGACCTGCGCCGCTTCAACACCATCGGCACGGTGAGTTTCGATCACCCGGACCCGTCGATTTTCACCGTATTGACCTCGCCTACCAGCGTGCATGGCCTGGCCAACCTCGATTTCGTGATATTCCCGCCACGCTGGATGGTGGCCGAGAACACCTTCCGGCCGCCGTGGTTCCACCGCAACCTGATGAACGAATACATGGGCCTGATCCAGGGTGCCTACGACGCCAAGGCCGAGGGCTTCGTGCCCGGCGGCGCGTCGCTGCACAGCTGCATGAGCGCCCACGGGCCCGACGGCGAGACCTGTACCAAAGCGATCAACGCAGAGCTTGCGCCGCACAAGATCGATAACACCATGGCGTTCATGTTCGAAACCAGCCAGGTGCTGCGCCCCACCCAGTTCGCCCTGCAATGCCCGCAACTGCAACCCGCTTATGACGCGTGCTGGGCTTCACTGCCCGCCACCTTCAACCCGAATCGGAGATAACCCATGACGCAACCCACACAGACCCGCAGCTGGGTAACCTCCGCCAACGGTCACGCGGATTTCCCGCTGCAGAACCTGCCGCTGGGGGTGTTCAGCATCAACGGCTCGGCACCGCGCAGTGGCGTGGCGATTGGCGACGCGATCCTCGACCTGCACGCCGCGCTGGATGAATTTGACGGTGAAGCCCGGCGTGCCGTTGAGGCAACTGCTGGCGGCCAGCTGAACGCATTTTTCGAACTCGGCCGTGGCCCACGCGTGGCCTTGCGCGAGCGCCTGCTGGAACTGCTTGCCGAAGGCAGCAAGCTGAAGACCCGCGAGGCGCAAGTGCTGCACCGTGCCGCTGATTGCCAGATGCACCTGCCCGCCAAGATCAACGATTACACCGACTTCTATGTCGGCATCGAACACGCACAGAACGTCGGCAAATTGTTCCGCCCCGACAACCCCCTGTTGCCCAACTACAAGTACGTGCCGATTGGTTATCACGGCCGCGCCTCGACCATCCGCCCATCGGGCACCGAGGTGCGTCGCCCCAAAGGGCAGACCTTGCCCGCCGGCCAGACCGAGCCGACCTTCGGCCCCTGCGCCCGCCTGGACTATGAGCTGGAACTGGGCATCTGGATCGGCCAGGGCAATGCCATGTGCGACGCGATTGCCATCAGCGATGCAGCCGAGCACATCGCCGGTTTCTGCCTGCTAAACGATTGGTCGGCACGCGATATCCAGGCCTGGGAATACCAGCCGCTGGGGCCGTTTCTGTCCAAGAGCTTCATCACCAGCATCTCGCCCTGGGTGGTGACGGCCGAAGCGCTGGAACCGTTCCGCAAGGCGCAACCGGCGCGGCCCGAAGGTGATCCGCAGCCGTTGCCGTACCTGCTGGACCCTCGCGATCAGAAGGCGGGCGCCTTCGATATCGAACTGGAAGTGCTGCTGACCACCGCCGCGATGCGTGAACAGAACCTGCCGGCCCATCGCCTGACCTTGAGCAACACCGAGCATATGTACTGGACCGTGGCGCAAATGGTTGCCCACCACAGCGTCAACGGTTGCCAGTTGCAGGCTGGCGATCTGTTTGGTTCGGGCACCCTGTCGGGGCCGCAGCCGGGACAGTTCGGCAGCCTGCTGGAAATCACCGAGGGCGGTAAAAAGCCGATTGAGCTGGCGTCCGGCGAGGTGCGCAAGTTCCTTGAAGACGGTGACGAAATCATCCTGCGCGCGCGTTGCAACCGCGAAGGCTTTGCCTCCATCGGCTTCGGTGAATGCCGCGGCACCGTAGTCGCTGCACGCTGAGAGGGCAGGGTGATGGAACTCTATACTTACTACCGTTCCACTGCGTCGTACCGGGTACGGATCGCTCTGGCGCTCAAGGGCCTGGATTTCACGGCGGTGCCGGTCAATCTGCTGGTACCGGCGGGTGGCGCCAATCGCCAGCCCGAGTACCTGGCGATCAACCCGCAAGGGCGCGTGCCGGCCTTGCGCACCGATGACGGCGAGTTGTTGATCCAGTCATTGCCGATCATCGAATACCTGGACGAACGTTATCCACAGGTACCGCTGCTTTCCACGGACCTTGCCGCCCGAGCCCACGAGCGCGCCGTGGCGTCGATCATTGCCTGCGACATTCACCCGTTGCACAACTCCAGCACCCAGAACCTGCTGCGCCAGTGGGGGCACAACGAGGAGCAGTTGCTGGAGTGGATCGGGCACTGGATCAGCCAGGGCCTTGGCGCGGTGGAGCAGTTGATCGGCAATCAAGGGTATTGCTTTGGCGAACAGCCGGGGCTTGCCGACGTGTTTCTGATTCCGCAGCTTTACGCGGCAGAGCGTTTCAAGGTGTCGCTGGCGGCGTACCCGCGTATCGCCAGGGTCGCGGCACTGGCGGCGCAGCATCCGGCGTTTCTACAGGCGCACCCTGCCAATCAACCGGATACCCCCTGAAACACTCAAATCCATGTGGGAGGGGGCTTGCTCCCGATAGCGGTGTGTCAGCTATGAATGTGTCGACTGCCACACCGCATCGGGAGCAAGCCCCCTCCCACAGTTGATGTGTGTCGGCCAATAAAAATAATTAAAGGTACCTTGCGATGCACAACCAGATTGCCAGCTTTCGCGCGGCACTCGACGCCCGTCCGGTGTCGCGCTATCAGTGGTTGATCCTTCTGCTGCTGGCCTTGCTGCTAGTGACCGACGGCTACGACGCCCAGGTGCTGGGCTATGTGGTGCCGGCGCTGGCCAAGGACTGGGGCCTGGAAAAAGCCGCGTTCGGCCCGGTGTTCAGTGCCAACCTGCTCGGTCTTACCTTCGGCTCGCTGCTGGTGACGCCGCTGGCGGACCGGTTCGGCGTGCGCCGCATCCTGCTGGGCTGTGTGCTGATCTACGCCAGCCTCACGGTGTTGATGGTGTTCGCCAACTCCCTGACGACGCTGATGGCCGCGCGCTTTATCTGCGGCATCGGCATGGGCGGCGCGATGCCCAGCGCCATGGCGCTGATGTCGGAATATTCACCGCCGCGCCTGCGCACCTTGATGGTGACCCTGGCCGCGTGTGGCTTCTCGTTCGGTGGGGCGGCCGGCGGGTTTGTGGCGGCGGGGTTTATCGACGGGTTTGGCTGGCAGGCGGTGTTCCTCGCGGGCGGTGTAACGCCGCTGCTGTTGTTTCCCTTCCTTTTGTGGCTGTTGCCGGAATCCCTGCCTCGCTTGCTGCGCGATGCACCGCCCTATGCGCGGTTGCACAAGGTCACGGCGCGCATGCTGCCCGATTGGCGGGCGCCCCTGGCGAGCGAGGCGCAAAATCGCCAGGAGCAGGGCAGCCAACTGACGGTGGTGGAGCTGTTCCGTCATGGCTATGCCCGCCCGACGGTGCTGATCTGGGCGACGTTTTTTGTCAGCCTGATCCTGCTGTACTTCATGATCAGTTGGCTGCCGTCGCTGTTGCTCGAAAGCGGGCTGGCGCTGAACGAGGCCAACCTGGTGACCTCGATGTTCCTGTTCGCCGGCACGTTGGGCGCCATCGCGATGGCCTGGTTCGCCGACCGGCTCAAAAGCAAAGTGCGCCTCTTATCCGCCGTGCTGGCTGCCGCGGCGGTGTGCACGGTGCTGCTGGGCCTGAATCACGACAATCCGCGTTATCTGGTGGCCTGCGTGTTCGCCGCCGGGTTCTGCATCATCGGTGGGCAACTGACCCTCAATGCGTTCGCCAGTAATTTCTACCCGGCACACGTGCGCGCCACCGGTACGGGCTGGGCATTGGGGGTGGGACGATTTGGTTCGATTCTGGGGCCGTTGCTGGGCAGCATGCTGCTGGCGATGCACATTCCGGTGCAGCAGATTTTCTTCTTCTGTGCGATTCCGGCGGTGATCGCGGCGCTGTTGATTATCCAGGTGCGTTCGCCCAGCGCGAGCGCACCCACCAGCTCTGTGCAGGGCGACACCCTCAAGGCGCCCTAATGCACCACTGCATTGGGAGGCAGGTGCCCCAGCCGCTCGGTCAGGCGCAGGCGCTGGATCGGGTCTTCGCTGAGCATCAATGCGTGTTCCAAGTCGAAACGCTCGGCGCTGGGGCAGTCCAGGCGTTGATACAGGCTGGCCCGCGCCAGGTAGTCGGCGGCGCTGGCATTGCCCAGTTCGAGCACGCGCTCGGCATCTATCAGGGCGGCCAGCGGTTCGTCGTTGGCGAGGTACAGCTGGCGCAGGTTACGTGACAGCCGTTGCAGGATCGCGCGGGGCTCGGCGCTGTGCAGGTGCTCGGCCTGCAGTTTGAGATTGGCCCCGTACTGGCGGTGCAGCAGCTCGCGACAGTCGTTGGGGTACAGGCGCCGACCGCCGCACGGGTCCAGCAGGTGATCGGCACCCGGGACCCGCAACAGGAAGTGGCCAGGGAAATTCACGCCGACCATGGGGATTTCCAAGCGCCGCGCCAGCTCCAGCGCGATCAGGCCCATGGCCAGGGGTTGCCCGCGTTTACGTTGCAACACCTTGTCCAGCAATGCGGCGGCGGGGCGTAGCGGGGTGAAATCATCCTGGGCGAACCCCAGGTCGTTCATGCATCGCAGCAGCGGCTGACCCAATTCATCGGCCGGTAGCAGCGGCATGCCCAGGCTGATCTGTTGTTGCAGCGCGCCGAACGCCTGCAGGATGAGCGGTGGCTGCACGGCAGCGTCATGCTCGGCCGCAATCCAGAGCGCGGCTTCAAACAGCGCTGGGGGCGAGCGGTCCAGGCAGGCGAAAAAGGCTTGGCGGGGCTTCATTGCGTTCTCCGGCGGATGCCTCGTTTTAGCCTTGCTGCGAATTTTCGTCCAGCACCTTGAGTAAATATCCCACGCGCTTATACCGCAGCCCCCGCTTAAATAGCGGTGCTTATTCCAGTGCAATCCAGCAGTCTGCTGCCGTGAGCCTATACTTGGGCCACTACCAGAAGTGATTCGGGAGCTCTTGATGTTTGCGCTCATGCACAGCACCCGCCTTGAATCGCTGCACCTGAGCGTCGACCCGGTGAGCGGGCTGAAGGCGATCATCGCCATTCACAACAGCCGCCTCGGCCCGGCTCTGGGCGGCTGCCGCTACCTTGCCTACCCCGACGACGAAAGTGCCGTGGCCGATGCCGCGCGCCTGGCCCAGGGCATGAGCTACAAGGCCGCGCTGGCGGGCTTGCCGGTGGGAGGCGGCACGGCGGTGATCCTGCGCCCGGCCCATGTGGAAAGCCGCGCCACCCTGTTTGAAGCCTTCGGTCGCTGTGTGGAACAACTGGGCGGGCGCTACATCACCGCCATCGACAGCGGCACCTCGGTCGCCGACATGGACTGCATCGCCCAGCACACCCGCTTCGTCACCAGTACCACCGCCGCCGGCGACCCCGCGCCCCATGCGGCCATGGGCGTGTTCACCGGTATCCGCGCCACCGCCATGGCCCGCCTGGGCAGCGACAACCTCGAAGGCCTGCGCGTGGCGGTGCAGGGCCTGGGCAACGTCGGCTACGCCCTGGCCGAACAGCTGCATGCGGCGGGCGCCGAACTGCTGGTCAGCGACATCGACCACGGCAAGGTGCAACTGGCCATGGAACAGCTGGGCGCCCACCCCATCGCCAACGACGCCTTGCTCAGCACCCCGTGCGATATCCTCGCGCCCTGCGGCGTGGGAGCAGTGTTCAATCGCCAGAGCGTCGGCCAACTGCGCTGCGCCGCCGTGGCCGGTTCCGCCAGCGCACAACTGACCAACCTGCAAGTGGCCGACCAACTGGAAGGGCGCGGTATCCTCTACGCCCCGGACTACGTGATCAACTCCGGCGGGCTGATCTACGTCGCGCTCAAACACAGCGGCGCCGAGCTGCCGAGCATCACCGCGCACCTGTCCAACATCGCCAGGCGCCTCACCGAAATCTACGCCCATGCCCAAGCTGAAAAACGCTCCCCGGCCCGGGTCGCGGACGAGCTTGCCGAACGCCTGCTTTACCAATAGCCGGGCATTAAAAAGGCCCTGAATCCATGATTCAGGGCCTGTTCAATTCGGGCTTTATTCCGCCGCCGCGTTCAGCAACTCGGACAGCGCGTCCGGTTGGCTCTTGAACGCCTTGGCAAATACATCGCGGTTCTTCGCCATGTAGATCCCGGCTTCTTCCACCTGCTGCTCACTCAGGGATGGCACGGCTTTTTGCAACACTTCTGCCAGCAACTCAGCGAGTTCAAGCATCTTGTCATGACGGTCAGCTTCGGCTTTATCCATGAACAAACGCTCCAGATCTCGGCTGCTGCGGTATACCACTTCGACGGCCATTCACCACCTCACATGCCTTCACGATAGTTGTCTTTGCGACTACTGTATTTACATACAGTGAAAAGGATAAGCCAAACGCCGGGGTTTGGATAGTAGGTTTTTAATGTAGTTGGGAAATGGGGGTTTGCTACAGCGGAAATTTCTGACAACTTGCCGGGGTTGCGCTGGAATTGCCCGGTGCCTTACCTTCCTCGGGCGCTGCAGTTGCAGCGAGCGGGCTTGGCGGCCCGACAAGGAAGCGCAACGACCCCCGTTATGAGATTGCTGGTTTTTTGCACTGTATTCTCGTGTCATGGCGGGTTGCGCATGGACCCCTCGGGGTGCCGGGTTGTTCCTTGCCGGTCCGCCAACCTTGTGCAATCCGTCACCCCAATCTGCTTGGCGGCAGACGGTGATGGTTTCTTATTAAGGAACTGGGCCATGAAAAAACACACACCCAACCCCCCGTCTACCGATTCGATGTTATTCAACGTCATGCCTGAAGCTGACACAGAAACCTTATTGGCCAACGCCAGCGAGACCCTAATCAGTGCCCGTGAAATGGCCAATATGCTGGCATTCGACCTTGATGGCCCGCAGCGAAGCTTGGTCCTGGCAATTCACCAGTTGATTGAAATGGGCGGTCTGCTAGTCGATTGAGTGCTGGAGCAAGTCGCGCCCGCCTGACGCTACGTCCCGATCGTTCCCACGTTGGTGGGAACGGTCTAAAAAATGAATGGTTGAGCGTGGATTTTTTCTGTTACTCACTTCATCGCTTGAAGCACGACAGCAAAAACGCCAGCGACTAGAATTCTCATTATCGACAACGGAGGTTTTTATGGACAATCCCTTTTCCTCTGGTATCCAAGCAGATACCGAAGAACAGGCAGACAGTTACGACCGCTGGTTTCGCACCAAGGTACAGGCCGCTCTTGATGACACCAGTCCCGGTATTCCTCACGACGAGGTGATGGCCGAGATGCAAGCGTTGATCGAATCTAAGCTCAAGAAAGGCGATGCTGATTGAGTGGGCACCCGCAGCGCGGGTGGAACTTCGCCAAATTATTGAGTACCTCAGTCATCGTAATCCCATAGCCGCTTTGGAGTTAAAACGTTCCATTGAAGCCTCGGTGCTGGCTCTCTCTCGCAGACCCCACCTTTACCGCCCTGGCAGAATCATTGGTACGCGAGAGATGGTGGTACATCCGAATTATCTGGTCGTCTATAAGGCGACAGATAACATTCGGGTGCTCTCGGTTCTACACGCGCGTCAACGATATCCTTGATAGGCCACACCTTTCGGATGGGCTAAGTATCTGTTCTGCTCACTCTCACAAGTGTCTCATGCCACCCGGCCACCATCTCACTCCCCAATGCTGGCCTTTTTTCTGCATGCAGAACAACCGTCACGTCCATCCCGCATTATCCGGTCGAGCCGACCTAAGGAAACATCATCGTGAAAATCAACTGGGCCGAAAAGCTGCGCCAGCAAGTCCATGGGCTGGCCGATTCGCTGGGCAATCTGTTTGTCGAGTCGTTCCACTACCTGGCGCTGTTCGCCATCGGGGCGGTGACCGCCTGGGCGGCGGTGATGGAGTTTCTGGGGATGCTGGAAAATGGGCACATCAAGATCGATGACATCTTGCTGCTGTTCATCTACCTGGAGTTGGGCGCCATGGTCGGGATCTACTTCAAGACCAACCACATGCCGGTACGCTTTCTGATCTACGTGGCGATCACCGCGCTGACGCGTCTGCTGATCTCTAACGTGTCCCATCACAACCCGCCAGACGTGGGCATTATCTATTTGTGCGGTGGGATTCTGCTGTTGGCCTTCGCAATTCTGGTGGTGCGCTATGCGTCGTCGGCCTTTCCGTCGGTGAAGGTCGAAGGCCCGCGCCGCAAGGGCGAGGCGAGCCTGGAGACCGAGAAGGGCGAGCTTTAAAGCCCGACGCTGAACGGCAGGTCACGGGTGGGAGGGCGCTGCAGGAGCTTGTGGTTATCCCCATCCGTCATCACCGCGAGGATTTCCATGGCGCTGTGACCCTGCTCGATGGCGATGCCGAACTGGATGCTTTGCACCAGGCGCTTGAGCCGCTGCGGATCGTTGCGCTGTTCGGCGCTGATCATGCGTTTGGCCACTACGCCGGTTTCATCCGAGAGGGTGAGCATGATGCTGCCGTCCAGCCGCTGGATGCTCAGGTTGACGCGATATTGTGGGCTGAAGGTGTCGGTGATGATCTGAAAAGGGTTGTCCATGGTGCGCTACCGCCTGATAAGAACATGCAGTCATTGACGACCGGTGTCGCGAATAGTTCGTGTTGCCTGACCACCGGCCAAAGTCCGTTTTCCTCACAGGCTCTACAGCAAGGGCCGTGCCGTACAGGCGCTGAAACTCTGAATGTGGGAGGGGGCTTGCCCCCGATTGCGGTGTTCCAGCCGAGTATTTGTTGGCTGATACACCGCTATCGGGAGCAAGCCCCCTCCCACAGGTGACCTGGGGTTGTTTCTCAGGGCGGTGACCCGTTTCAGGGCAGCACGGAGAAAACGATCGCAGACAGCGCAATCAGGCCGATCACCACCACGAACACATTCGACACCTGGCCCGAATACTGGCGCAGAGCTGGCACGCGCTGGATCGCGTACATCGGCATCAGGAACAGCAGGCACGCGATGATCGGCCCGCCGAGGGTTTCGATCATGCCCAGGATGCTTGGGTTGAACGTGGCCACGGCCCAGCAGGCCAGCACCATGAACAGCGCGGTGCAGCGTTCCAGGCCTTTGGACGACATGGAGCGATTGCGCCCGCGCAGGGATTTGACGATCAAGCCCTGGAAGCCTTCGCTGGCACCGATGTAATGACCAAGGAAGGATTTGGTGATTGCCACCAGCGCGATCAACGGCGCGGCGTAGGCGATCACCGGGGTCTGGAAGTGGTTGGCCAGGTACGACAGGATCGAGATGTTCTGTGCCTTGGCCGCAGCGAGGTCAGCCGGCGACAGCGCCAGCACGCAACTGAAGCAGAAGAACATCACGGTCACCACCATCATGCCGTGGGCGGTGGCGAGGATGCCGCTGCTTTTGCGTTCGGCCTGGGCGCCGTACACGCGCTTCTGGTCGACGGCGAACGCGGAGATGATCGGCGAGTGGTTGAACGAGAACACCATCACCGGGATCGCCAGCCACAGGGTCTTGAAGAACAGCGGCAACGGCATGCCTTCGCTGGCGGAGGCGAAGAATGCGCCGTTCCAGTTGGGGATCAGGCTGACAGCGAGCAACAACAAGGCGGCGACGAACGGGTACACCAGTACGCTCATGGCCTTGACGATCACGCCTTGGCCGCAGCGCACGATGGCCATCAGGCCGAGGATCAGCACCAGCGACAGGATCGCCCGCGGCGGCGGGGTCATGTGCAGTTGGTGTTGCATGAAACTGCCGAGGGTATTGGTCAGTGCCACGCTGTAGACCAGCAGAATCGGGAAGATCGCAAAGAAGTACAGCAGGGTGATCAGCTTGCCTGCACCCACGCCGAAGTGTTCTTCGACCACTTCGGTGATGTCGCCGGATTTGCCCGACAGCACGAAGCGCGTCAGCCCACGGTGGGCGAAGAAGGTCATCGGGAAGGCCAGCAGCGCCAGTACGATCAACGGCCAGAAGCCGCCAACGCCGGCATTGATCGGCAGGAACAAGGTGCCTGCGCCAATGGCGGTGCCGTAGAGGCCGAGCATCCAGGTGGTGTCGTGTTTGGTCCAGCCGGTGGTGACAGTGCTCTCTACAGCGGGATTTTCGGCAGCAGGTGTACGTACATCAGTCATCGATATTGCCTCGTTATTATTTTTGCGCGGGCTCACGTTGGGGCGGGTGCAAGTGCTCCGATCAGCACTCCACCCAGCTGACCGCCAGGCCGCCCCGTGAAGTTTCTTTGTATTTGTCATGCATGTCGGCGCCGGTATCGCGCATGGTGCGGATCACCCGGTCCAGGGAAATGAAGTGCTTGCCGTCGCCGCGCAGTGCCATTTGGGTGGCGTTGATCGCTTTGACGGCTGCGATGGCGTTGCGCTCGATGCAGGGCACCTGCACGAGGCCGCCGACCGGGTCGCAGGTCAGGCCAAGGTTGTGTTCCAGGCCGATTTCGGCGGCATTCTCCAATTGCTCAGGGGTGGCGCCGAGGATATCGGCCAGCCCGGCGGCGGCCATGGCGCAGGCCGAGCCGACTTCGCCCTGGCAGCCAACTTCGGCACCGGAGATCGACGCGTTCTTCTTGCAAAGGATGCCGACGGCGGCGGCGGCCAGGAAGAAATTGACGACGTCGTCGTCGGACGCGTCGGCGTTGAACTTCATGTAGTAATGCAGCACCGCCGGGATGATGCCCGCCGCGCCATTGGTCGGCGCGGTGACCATGCGTCCACCGGCGGCATTCTCTTCGTTGACGGCGAGGGCGAACAGGTTGACCCACTCCATGGCCGACAAGGTTGACGTGATCACGTTTGGCTTGCCGATTTCCAACAGGCTGCGGTGCAGTTTCGCCGCGCGACGTGGGACGTCCAGGCCACCGGGCAGAATGCCTTCATCGCGCAGGCCTTGCTCCACGCATTCACGCATCACCGACCAGATGTGCAGCAGGCCGCTGCGGATTTCTGCGTCGCTGCGCCAGGCCCGTTCGTTGGCCATCATCAGTTCCGAAACCCGCAGGCCGTGCTGGTTGCACAAGGCCAGCAACTCGACGGCGCTGGAAAAGTCGTAGGGCAACTGCACATCGCTGCTCGGCGCAATGCCCGACGCGGCTTCGGCCGCTTCGATGATGAAACCACCGCCCACCGAGTAGTAGGTTTGCTCGCTTGCCAGGCCGCTGTCGCCATAGGCGTGCAGGGACATGGCGTTGGGGTGGTAGGGCAGGCTTTCGTCGAGCAGCAGCAGGTCGGTGTGCCAGTTGAAGGCAATGGTGTGCTGGCCGGCGAGAAGCAGCTGGCCGGACTCGCGCAGTTGCTGGATGCGTGCGTTGATCGAGGTGGGGTCGACGCGATCCGGCCATTCACCCATCAAGCCCATTACACAGGCGCGGTCGGTGGCGTGACCGACGCCGGTCGCGGACAGCGAACCGTATAAACGCACTTCAACGCGGCGGGTCTGGCTGAGCAACTGCTGGTCGGTCAGCGCCTGGGCAAAGGTTGCCGCAGCGCGCATGGGGCCGACGGTATGGGAGCTGGACGGGCCGATGCCCACTTTGAATAGATCGAAAACACTGATAGCCATGCTAAAGCCTTACAAGCAATGGAGTAGAAATCGCTGCCATGTTTTGTAGAGCAGGCGGAATTGGCGCGATACTGAGCCTCTGGATCGGCACTGACCAACGAATTATCCTAAGACACCCTTTAGCAGGACTAAACGCTATGACTCGCCCGCTCCATGGCCAGACGTATGTCTGGCTGCACGTGTTTTCCTGCGCTGCGCGGCATTTGTCGTTCACCCGCTGCGCCGAAGAACTGCACATCACGCCGGGGGCGGTGAGCCAGCAGATTCGCCAGTTGGAGGAGCGCCTGGGCTTTCGACTGTTTCACCGACGGGCCAGAGGCGTGGAACTGAGTGCCGAAGGGCAGCGCCTGGCGAAGGTGGTGGGGGAGGCCTATGGCAGCATTGACGCCGAGTTACAGCGTCTGGACGCCGGGATGATCAGCGGCACCCTGCGCCTGCGTTCGATTCCGTCGTTTCTCGGCAAGTGGCTGACCCCGCGTCTGCCACGTTTGCAACAGCGCTTCCCGGACATCCAGCTGCGCATGGTCGCCGAAGACAGCAGCATCGCCCTGCACGAGGGCGACTTCGACCTGGCCATCGACCTTAACGATGGGAGCTACCCAGGCCTGTTATCCACAGCGCTGCTGGACGAACAGATCTTTCCGGTGTGCGCTCCCAGCCTGCTGCGCGGGCGCCCGCCGCTGCATGGGCCGGCGGACCTGGCGCACTTCCCGCTGCTGCACGACATCACCGCCTGGCGTGGGAGTTATGAATACGCCGAGTGGGAGTTTTACTTGAATGCCATCGGTTACCACGATGCCGATGTGCGTCGCGGGCACACCTTCAATCGCAACCACCTGACCATCGAAGCCGCCATCGCCGGCATGGGCGTGGCGATTGCGCGGCGCACGCTGCTCAACGACGAACTGGAGCGCGGCACCCTGATCGTGCCGTTCGGCCTGGCCGTGCCCAACCACAAACGCTACGTGCTGCTGTATGCCCCAGGCGCATTAAGCCATCCGGGCGTACGCGCAGTGCATGACTGGCTGGTGGAGGAGGCGGGGATTTTTCGCGCGTTGCACCCCTTGGGGGAGGGGCAATTGTGAGGATCTTCGGGTGTAGGAAGATGTGACTAACTCCCCACCCTAACAGCGTTTTTGCTTGTCGTCAGGGTTAATTTGTAATGTAGGATTTATCTTTGCAAAGGGGTTGAATTGTTTCAGCGAGTGCTCAATTGTGTAATCAAGAGGTCATGGTTTCACCACCCCGGTGTTGCAGTTTGTGATCTCTGGCGAGCTAGCTGAAATAAGGGAAGAACTATGCAAATCCAAGTCAATAGCGATAACCATATTGAAAGCAGCATCCGACTGGAGGAGTGGGTACGTACCACCATTGAGAGCACGCTCGAACGTTATGAAGAAGACCTGACCCGCGTTGAGGTGTACCTGCGCGATGAGAACGGCGACAAGCCAGGCCCCCACGATCTGAGTTGCCGTCTGGAAGCACGGCCAAAGGGCCATCAACCAGTTTCGGTCATTCATAAAGCCGATACGCTGGAACAAGCGATCGATGGCGCGGCCACCAAGCTCGATCACGCGCTGGAACATCTGTTCGGCAAACTGCAAGGCAAGCCCCGCGCTGCCGGTAAAAACCAGCCGACCACCAAAGTCAATGAAGATGAGCTTGAGCAGGAGTTTCTGGAAAAAGAACGCGCCGTGTTCAACGGCTGATAACGGTTCAACTCCCCCTTGAAAACGGGCCTGCACATGCAGGCCCGTTTGCGTTCGGGCATGTTGGGTATCAAATGTGGGATGGCCTGCAAATTGAAGGCGGCCAGTCAGAACGCGATGGACGTTTGCACATACACCGTGCGCGGTTCACCCACGTACTTGCCCTTGTTGTTATCGTCGAACGAGCGTGTGTAGTACTGCTTGTTGAAAATATTTTTCACACCGACCGCCACGTTCAAGTCCGACAGCTGCGGGCCGAAGTCATAGGCTGCGCGGCTGCTGAACAGCATGTAGCCAGGGATACGCCCATTCGCGCCGTCGGCGCTTTCGGCTTGGGTGTTGGCGTTGTCGGCGAACTGGCTGCTCTGGTAGCTGCTGTCCAGGTTGAGCTTCCACGGCCCTTCGGTGTAACCCACGCCGAGGGTGCCTTTGTGCCTGGACGAGAAGGGCACTCGGTTGCCTTTGTTCGGGCCGTCTTCGCGGATGGTCGCGTCGACATACGCGTAGGTGGCATACACGTCGAAGCCGGCCAGCGCCGGGCTCAGGCCGTCGAGGGCATAGTTGATGCTCGACTCGATGCCCTGGTGCCGGGTTTCACCGCGGGCGATCACGGTGTCATTGGTCTGGTTGCTGTCGTACTGGTTATCGAAATTGATCAGGAACGCACCGATTTCCGCGCGCAGGCTGCCGTTGTCATAGCGCGTACCCAGCTCCCAGGTGCGGGCTTTTTCCGGTTTCACTTCCCCGCTGTTCACGCGGTTGGGCATCTGGCTGTACTGCACGCTGCCGAACGAACCTTCCGTATTGGCGTAGAGGTTCCAGTCATCGGTGAGGTGGTAGAGCACGTTCAACGCCGGCAGCGCGGTGTTGTAGTCGCCCTTGTAGTTGACGTTGGTGAGGTTGTTGCTCTGCTGGGACTTGATCATCTCGTAGCGGATGCCCGGTGTGATCGTCCACTTGCCGATATCGATACGGTCGTCGATGAAGAATGCATTGGCTTCGGTGCCGCCGCGCGTGTCGCGGTCGTTACGGCTGTCGGTGCTCGGCATTGGCTGATTGGCGGCAATCGGCGTGCGGTAGCGCAACTCGTGGCCGGCTTCGTTGATGTAGCGGTAGCCAACGCCGACTTCGTGGCGGGTGGGGCCGAGGTCGAAGCCTTGGGCGAAGCGGGTTTCCAGGCCACGTACCCAGTATTCGCGGGGTGACAGCGAGAGGAAGTTGCCTTGGTCGAGATAACCGCTGCGCAGGGTCTTGGTGAAGAAGCTGTTGACCGTGAATTCCCGGCGATCCTGCTCGTAGCGGTAGCCGACGTTGAACATCGTGCGGCGGCCCCAGAACTTGTCGTAAGGGCGGGTCGACTGGTACGGATCGGCCTTGTAGTCCTTGACGTTCAAGCCGCCGGGCATATCGGCCTGGCCTTCGTAGTACTGCGCCATGGCGTTGAAGCTGTTGGCGTCATCCAGTTGGTATTTGCCCTTCAGAATCAGGTCATCGATGCGCGTGTCGCTGTTTTCACGCCAGTCACCGCCGCGGGTTCCGGAGTACAGCAGCGCGCCGCCCAGGCCATTGTCGGCGGTGCCGCCGGCCAGCAGGTTGCCGGTGGTCTTGAAGCCATCGTGGCTGGAGGACGGGCTGGTTTCGGTCTGCAGACCGCCTTTGACGGTGGGCGCCTGCGGGATGGCGCGGGTCACGAAGTTGACGATGCCGCCGACGTTCTGCGGGCCGTAGCGCACCGCGCCGCCGCCGCGTACCACGTCGACCGCGTCCATGTTGCCCATGCTGATCGGGGCGAAGGACAGTTGCGGCTGGCCATAGGGCGCGAAGGGCACGGGGATGCCGTCCATCAGCACCGTGGAGCGCGACGCCAGGCGTGGGTTGAGCCCGCGAATACCGAAGTTCAGCGCCATGTCATGGCTGCCGGTGCCGTTGTTGTCCGGGGCGTTGACGCCGGGGATGCGGTTGAGCACGTCGCGGGCCTGGGTGGCGCCCTGGCGTTCGAAGGTGTCGCGGCGAATCACGTCGCGTGCGCCGGGGTGTTCGAACACGTTGGTCTGGGCCGCATCGCCGAGCCAGTCGCCGACCACGTTGGAGGTCTGCAGCTCGAGGGTGGCCGGGGCGCTGGCCGGTTGCAGGCTGTAGGCATTGTCGCCCTCGGCACGGGCTTGCAGGCCACTGCCTTCCAACAGTTTTTGCAGGCCCTCGGCGGCGCTGTAGCTGCCCGACAAGCCTGGGCTTTGCAGGCCGGCGGTGACCTCGGAACCGAAGGACACCAGCACGCCCGCTTCGCGGCCGAACTGGTTCAGGGCCGCTTCCAGGCTGGTGGGTGCGATGTGATAGGTCTTGTCTTGGGCCGCCAGTACCGTGGGCAACACGGTCAGGCTGAGGCTGGCGCCGAGCAGGAGCTGGCGCAGGGTGCGGGCAAGAAGCGTCGGTTGCAGGGGCATGAGGGGCGGTCCTGAGAGGGAAGGATCAAGGTGGCTTTCCTTCTCTGTCACGCGAGGGCTGGAAAACGGCTCACTGTTTTTTTAAATATGTTCAGGCGCGGGCCTGGACCGTCACCCAGTAGCGGGTAAAGCGCCGCACGGTGACCGGCAGGCTGACTTCCAGCAGGTCGAGAATGCGTTCGCTGTCATCCAGTGGATAACTGCCCGACAGCAGCAGGTTCGCCACCTGCGGGTCGCAGTTGAGCTGGCCGCGGCGGTAGCGTGCGAGTTCGCCGAGGAAATCCGCCAGGCGCATATGCGCAGCCACCAGCATGCCGTCAGCCCAGGCACCGCTGTTGGCATCGGTTGGGCGAGGGCTGTCCCAGCCTTTGCGGGTGAAATTGACCTGATGCGCAGCCGCGATGCTCAGCGGCAGGCCGTTGTAGTGGTTGGGCATCACGTCGACATGGCCGTCGAGCACCGCCAGTTGGGTATGGTCGTTGAACTGCCGCACATTCAAGCGCGCCGCCTGGCTGCTGAGCAGGCCCTGGCCGGTGAGTACGCGCAGCGGCGTGGCGCCTGCGCGGGCGGTCAGCTGGATTTCACCTTCGAGCAGGCGGATCAGGCGCTGCTGGCTATCGAAATGCACGTCCACCGCGCTGCCGGTGTTGAGCTGCAAGTGGCTGCCGTCGGCCAACTGCACGGTGCGGCGCTGGCCAACCGGGCTGCGGTAGTCGGCCGTCAACGGCGGCAGGATATGTTGCTGGCGAAGGCTCCAGGCTGCCGCCGAACCGGCGCCGAGGATCAACAACAGCTTGAGCGCCTGGCGCCGGCTGTTGGATGTGGGGGCATTCAACGCCGCATGCGCCAGGGGCGAAGGCATGCCGCGCAGGCGCTGGTTGACGCGCTGGATCTGGTCCCAGGCGCGCTGGTGTTCGCTGTGCGCCTCCAGCCATTGCTGCCAGGCCAACTGCTGGCGCGGGGTGAGCGTGCCTTGCTGCATTTCCAGCAACCAGTGCACGGCTTGTTCGGCAACTTGAGAGGAAACGTTCATAGGGCGAAGTAGCAGCGCAGGGCGGCTTTGGTCAGGTGGCGTTTGACGGTGGCAATGGAGATGCCCAGTTGCGCGCCGATTTGAGCGTAGGTCAGCCCGTCGAGCTGGGCCAGCAGGAAGGCGCGTTTGACCTGCACCGGCAGGCCGTCGAGCAGTTGGTCCAGCTCCACCAGGGTCTGCAAGATAATGGCGCGGTCTTCTTCCGACGGCGCCACGTGCTGCGGCATTTGTGCCAGTGCATCGAGGTAGGCGCGTTCCAGGTCTTGGCGACGGTAGAAGTTGAACAGCACGCGCTTGGCGACGGTGACGAGAAAGGCGCGGGGTTCGTTCAGTGTTGGCGCTTCGCGGGCGCTGAGCAGCCGGATGAAGGTGTCCTGCGCCAGGTCGGCCGCGCTTTCAGGGCAGCCGAGCTTGCGTCGCAACCAGCCGGTGAGCCAGTGGTGATGGTCGTTGTAGAGAACTTCGACGGTGTTGGACGGCGGCAAGTGATCACTCCATCAGCATTGGCATGCTTTAGAGAACAAGAATTGTTCGCATTGTAGGGCCGAGGACGCGGTTCGGCAATCGGCCATGGCCGGTGATTCATCCGTTCTCTTTTGCTTATGAGAATATTTATCATTAATATTGCGCGCTGATGAACTTGGCGCCTGCCGCATGAAAAGCAAAACCTCATTGCCCGCCGCTTATCGCCTCGCCGTCACCTCCCGTGTGCTGGCGGCTGTGATCGGTGGTTACCTGATGGCCTCCCTCGCGGCTATCTGCCTCGCGCTGTGGCTGCCAACCTCCCGCGCCGATGCCGTGATCACCGGCATGATGAGTTCCTTCGTGTTCTACCTGCTGGCGGTGCTGTGGTGTTTCGCCTGCCGCACGGCGTGGCGCGCGTGGGCGGGGGTGATGGTGCCCAGTGCGCTGTTTGCCATCCTGGCGGGCGTGGGTTTGTGGATGGTGCGCACATGAAAGAAGGCTTTCGCCAAGCCATGGCCTGGCTGCACACCTGGGCGGGGTTGATCTTCGGCTGGTTGTTGTTCGCGATTTTCCTGACCGGCACCCTGGCGTATTTCAAAGATGAGATAACCCACTGGATGCAGCCCGAAGTCCAGGCCCATCCATTGGACAACGCACGCAGCCTCGCCGTGGCGCAAAGCTATCTGCAGCGACAGGCGCCCACGGCCGCGCGCTGGTTCATCACCTTGCCCACCCACCGCGACCCCGGCCTGTCGGTGATGTGGCAAGACAAGGTCGAGCCCGGCAAGCGCGGCACCTTCATCCAGAAAGTCCTCGACCCGGTCAGCGGCCAAGCGGTCCAGGCCCGTGAGAGCATGGGCGGCGAATTCTTCTACCGTTTCCACTTCCAGTTGCAAATGCCTTACCCGTGGGGCCGTTGGCTGGCCACCCTTGCCGCCATGGTGATGTTCGTCGCGCTGATCACCGGCATCATTACCCACAAGAAAATCTTCAAGGACTTCTTCACCTTCCGCCCGCGCAAAGGCCAACGTTCGTGGCTGGACGGGCACAACGCGGTGGGCGTGCTCGTATTGCCGTTCCACCTGATGATCACCTACAGCAGCCTGGTGATCTTCATGAACATGGTGGTGCCGGCGCCGATTCTGGCCTCGTATGGCAACGACAGCCGTGCGTTCTTCAATGAGGTGTTTCCCAGCTCCGAGAATGCGCCGGCGCTCGGCCAGCCGGGCACTTTGCTGCCGTTGTGGCCGATGTACCAACAGGCGCAGCAACAGTGGGCGGGTGGGCATGTCGGGCGCTTGGCGGTGAATAGTCCGAGTGACGTCAACGCCTCGGTGAATGTGTTCCGCGCCGGGTCCGACAGCGTGGTGCATGATTTCGGCAGCAGCGTGTCGTTCAACGGCACAACTGGCGAGTTGTTGCGGGTCAGTGGCGAGCCGTCCTTGCCAGCGGTCATCGGTGGGGGTTTTTACGGCTTGCACATGGGCCACTTCGCCGGCCCGGTGTTGCGCTGGCTGTACTTTATTTGCGGCCTGGCAGGCACGGCGATGATCGGAACCGGGCTGGTGATGTGGCTCGGCAAGCGCCAGCTCAAGCACGCCAAAACCGGCGTCATGCCGTTTGAGCTGCGCCTGGTGGAAGTGCTGAATATCGCCAGTATGTCCGGCCTGCTGATCGCCATCGCAGCGTTTTTCTGGGCGAACCGCTGGTTACCGGCGAGCTTCGCCGAGCGTTCCGACTGGGAGGTGCGAGCCTTCTTCATCGCCTGGGCCTTGAGCCTGGTGCACGCGCTGGTGCGTCGCGGCTGTCAGGCATGGATCGAGCAATTGAGCCTGGCTGCGCTGCTGTTCGTTGCCATCCCGCTGGTCAATGCGCTGACCACCTCGCAGCATCTGGGCGTTTCACTGGTGAAGGGCGACTGGGCCATGGCCGGCTTCGACCTGACGTGCCTGGCCAGCGGCCTGTTCCTGGCCTGGGCAGCCTGGAAGATGCGGTGTCGCACGGCGTCTCAGCCCCAGGCTGAGCCTGCACGAACATTAACGCTCAAACAGGAGGCCGGCTGAATGCTGCTCGCGCTGCTCCTGTGCTACGCCGGGTTTACCGCGCTGTGCCTGTCGATCGACCGTCATCACGGCGAGTTGCTGCGCCGCAAACCCTCACCCGCACGGCGTCTGGTATTGCGCGGGGCCGGTTGGTTGCTGCTGACGCTGTCGCCCTGGCCGGCGGTGGCCACCACGGGTTGGGGCCAGGGCCTGGTGGAGTGGTGCGCGGTGCTGATGCTCAGCGCCTTGCTGCTGGTGCTGCTGTTGCCGTATCGGCCACGCCTGGCGCTGATACTGGCGGGCGCCGGCCTGCTGGCCAGCCCTGTCGCGGCCTTCGGCCTCTTCTGAGTTGCCGATGATGATCAGCCCGCCGCCCAAAACCCCGGACAGTTCGCACCCCGATGCGGCCGGTGGGCGTGCGCATTTTCTGCAGGTGTTTTTGTCCCAGCGTTCGCAGATGGAAGCGCTGGTCAGCCGCCGTGTCGGTTGCCGTGCCACCGCCGCTGACCTGGTACAGGACCTGTTCCTGCGTTTTTGGCGTCGGCCGCTGGTGCAGGTCGAAGAACTCAGCACTTACCTGCTGCGCTGCGCCGGCAATATCGCCATCGACCATTTGCGCAGCGAAGGTGCCCGCGCGCGCAGCAACGAAGGATGGCTGCCGGAACAACAGCACAACCAGGGCGACGAGCCCCAGGCGGCTCTCGAAGCGGGCAATGATCTGCGTCATGTCGAAGCCGCCTTGCGCAGTTTACCCGAGCGCACCCGGCAGATTTTCCTGCTCAACCGCATCCATGGTCGCAAATACGCACAGATCGCCAAGGCGATGGGCTTGTCCCAGAGCGCCGTGGAAAAACATATGATGCGAGCACTCGAAGCCTGCAAGGCCAGCCTTCGCGAGCCACCGCCGCCACGCACGCCAGGGAAAGCCCCGTGAACGTTACGCCCACGCCCGCCCAGGAACAGGCCGCGCTCGCCTGGCTGAGCCTGCTGCACGACCAGCCCAGCAGCGGCGACCAAGCCACGTTCAGCCAGTGGCTGCGGGCCGATCCCGCCCACATCGAGGCTTACGCCCAGGCCCAGGTGCTGTGGGAGTTGAGCGAAGTCCCGGCGCGCACGTTAGCGACCGAAGATGCGCAGGCCTTACAGGGCTACCTCGATGCGATGAGCGGTTCCAGGCGTTCGCGCAGGCTGCGCTGGTCCGGCGCCTTGGCCATGGCCGCGTGTCTGTTGCTGATGGTGGCGATGGGCGCCGGTTGGCAGCCGTCGCGCTGGGTCGATGATCTGGGCGCCGACTACGTGACGGCGCCAGGGGAGGTGAGGACCGTCACCCTGGCCGATCAATCCCACGTCACCCTCGACGCCGACAGCGCCATCGCCGTGGATTTCAGCCATGGCGAGCGGCATATCCAGTTGCGTCGAGGCGCTGGTTTTTTTCAGGTTGTCCACACCGGGCAGCCCTTTGTGGTCGAAGCGGGCAGTGGAGCGACGACGGTGCTGGGCACGCAGTTCGAAGTGCGCCTGCAACCGGCGGGGGCACAGGTGACCGTGTTGTCCGGCCGGGTTGGCGTGACGCCCTCCAGGCGGGCGCCGCAGCAAATTCTGACGGCAGGCCAGCAAGTGGCCTACGCCGATGGGGTGGCCGAGCCGCTGCGTTCGGTCGACAGCCAAGCCCGCCTCGCTTGGCGCGAGGGGTGGCTCAATTATTACAAGGCGCCGCTGGCCGAGGTGATCGAGGACCTGGCGCGCTACTACCCCGGCCGCATCTTGCTGCTCAATAACGAGATGGGCGCCAAACGTGTCAGCGGCAGCTTCCCAAGCAAAGACCCGGTCGCCGTGTTGAACGCCTTGCAAGCGGTTTTGGGCTTTGAACAGCACGCGTTGCTGGGCCGCATGATCGTGTTGCGCTAGGCCCGCATCCGTTCGCCGAACCTTCATCGCAATCACTCCAACCTGTCACCAAACGGTTACACGTGCCGTGGATCATCCCTGGGTTTCCTGAGCAAGCGGTCAGGAAGCCACCTACCTCTGCCCGT
The DNA here is from genome assembly GCF_030816195.1 of Pseudomonas sp. W4I3. Lineage (GTDB taxonomy): Bacteria > Pseudomonadota > Gammaproteobacteria > Pseudomonadales > Pseudomonadaceae > Aquipseudomonas. The sequence goes on from NZ_JAUSXS010000001.1 coordinate 1,800,512, forward strand.
TCAACAGAGCAACGTCAGTGACAAGGAGTACTTGAGCTCGGCGCGTACCGTGGCGTTCAACTCGGCACCGGTCAATGGGCTGGCACCGAGTACGGCGTATTACAACGTAGGGGAAGAGCGCACGGCGATGGTATCGCTCGAAGCCAATTTCTAAACACACCACAAAACCCAATGTGGGAGGGGGCTTGCTCCCGATTGCGGTGTGTCAGCTACCTATAGGCTGGCTGACACACTGCTATCGGGGGCAAGCCCCCTCCCACATTTGATCTGCTGTGTTTTACAGACTGGGTTACTTCAATGCCGCCATGATCGCCTCGGGGTTGTAGTCGCGAATCAGGGTGCCATTGACGTCCACAAACGGAATCCCGCCGCCGCCCAACGCTTCATACGCCTTGCGCGCCTGGGCGTCTTTTTCGATATCGAAGGCCTGGTAAGGAATACCTTTCTGGTCCAGAAATCGGCGGGTCTGTTTGCAGTAGCCGCACCACTCGGTGGCGTAGAGCACCACGCGCGCCGAGGCGCGTACCTGCTCCGACACCACTTGCGAGGGGTTGAACAGCCGCTCGATCTTGCCCCAGTTCTGAATCACCACCACGACCAGCAGCACCAGCAGGACTTTCTTGAACACGCCGCCCAGCATCAGTTACGGCGCTTGAGCTGGTCGGTCAGTTGGGTCGGCAGGCCCTTGATGATCAAGGTGCCGGCGGCTTCGTCATATTCGATCTTGTCGCCCAGCAGGTGCGCTTCAAAACTGATGGACAAGCCTTCGGCGCGGCCGGTGAAGCGGCGGAACTGGTTGAGGGTGCGTTTGTCGGCAGGGATCTCCGGCGACAGGCCGTAGTCCTTGTTGCGAATGTGGTCGTAGAACGCTTTGGGCCGATCTTCATCGATCAAGCCGGACAATTCTTCCAGGCCCATGGGCTCGCCGAGCTTGGCCTGGCTGCTGGCGTAGTCCACCAGGGTCTTGGTTTTCTCGCGGGCCGACTCGTCCGGCAGGTCTTCGCTTTCAACGAAGTCGCTGAACGCCTTGAGCAGGGTGCGGGTTTCGCCCGGGCCGTCGACGCCTTCCTGGCAGCCGATAAAGTCGCGAAAATATTCCGAGACCTTCTTGCCGTTCTTGCCCTTGATAAACGAGATGTACTGTTTGGATTGCTTGTTGTTCTGCCACTCGGAGACGTTGATCCGCGCTGCCAGGTGCAGTTGGCCCAGGTCCAGATGGCGCGAGGGGGTCACGTCCAGCTCATCGGTCACCGCCACGCCTTCGCTGTGGTGCAGCAGCGCGATCGCCAGGTAGTCGGTCATGCCCTGCTGGTAGTGGGCGAACAGCACGTGCCCGCCGGTGGACAGGTTGGACTCTTCCATCAGCTTCTGCAGATGCTCCACGGCCGTGCGGCTGAATGCGGTGAAATCCTGGCCACCGTCAAAGTATTCCTTCAACCAGCCGCTGAACGGGTGCGCGCCGGACTCGGCATGGAAGAAACCCCAGGCCTTGCCTTGTTTGGCGTTGTAGCTCTCGTTGAGGTCGGCAAGCATGTTCTCGATGGCGGCGGATTCGGACAGCTCCGAATCACGCGCATGTAGGACTGCGGGTGTGCCGTCGGGTTTTTTGTCGATCAGGTGGACGATGCAATGACGGATCGGCATAGGCTTCTCGGCTGGTTGAAGGGGAGCGGTGAGCCTCCCCCAAAAAGTTGCCCAGTGTACCGCACCCATTGGTCAAGACGCGCCTGGAAGGGCGTTTTGGACCTTCTCCGACCGGGCATATGCCTTTTTTTCACGGTTTAGAGCGATAAAGCTGACCAAATGGGTATGTTGAGGCGGATATTTCCCCGTCGCTGTGCTAGTTTTGCCCCGTCTTACGCCAAGTCTCGGCGTTAAGCGTGCATTCAGCATTTGTCAGGTCGAACCAATCCCCGTTTCAAGCATCTATAACCCCGTTCTCCGAGGTTATAGCCGGGGCGCCAGACCCACGACGGTCGGGCTCGACGGCTGACACTGCACTCTGCAATCCATATGAATTTGATAGGGAAGGAACACCACAATGGCTTTGACTAAAGACCAACTGATCGCTGATATCGCTGAAGCTATCGACGCGCCAAAAACCACCGCGCGCGCAGCGCTGGACCAACTGGGCCAGATCGTTGCTGATCAGCTGGAAAATGGCGGCGAAATCACTCTGCCAGGTATCGGCAAGCTGAAAGTGACCGAGCGTCCTGCCCGTACTGGCCGTAACCCTTCGACTGGCGCTGCCATCGAAATCGCTGCCAAGAAAGTTATCAAGCTGGTTGTGGCCAAAGGCCTGACCGACGCTGTTAACAAGTAAGACGCAGTAAAAAAACCGTGCTCCGGAGTGATCCGGGCACGGTTTTTTGTTGCCTGCGATTTGGCATTTAACGGTAGGAGCGAGCTTGCTCGCGAAAAACGTTAACGATAATGCGGTCATCCTGGATGCACGCGGTGCCTACGAGATCTTCGCGAGCAAGCTCGCTCCTACAGGTGGGTGCTATCGCACCCAGCGCTGGCGCCAGATCTGCTGTTCGTTCTTGGTCTGGAAGGTCCAGGCCACAAAGCGGCTCTGCTTCTGCCCCTGGGACATTTCCACCACCTGGCTTTCCAGCACGCCGGCTTTTTTCAGCGCGGTCTCGATCGCGGGCAGGTTTGACGCTTTTGACACCAGGGTGCTGAACCACAACACCTTGTGGGCAAAGTGTGCACTTTCAGCAATCAGTTGCGTGACGAAACGCGCTTCACCACCCTCGCACCACAGCTCGGCCGACTGGCCACCGAAGTTCAGCACCGGCAACTTGCGCTTGGGGTCGGCCCTGCCCAGGGCGCGCCATTTACGCTCGCTGCCCTTGGTCGCTTCATCCATGGAGGCATGGAACGGTGGGTTGCACATGGTCAGGTCGAAGCGCTCGCCCGGTTCCAGCAGGCCCAGCAGGATCTGCTTGGGATTGGGTTGCTGGCGCAGCTCGATGACCTTGCTCAGGTCGTTGGACTGCACGATGGCCCTGGCGGCAGCCACGGCGATAGGGTCGACTTCCGAGCCCAGGAAGTTCCAGCGGTATTCCATGTAGCCAATCAGCGGGTAGACGCAGTTGGCGCCCATGCCGATGTCCAGCACCTTGACGATGGAACCGCGCGGAATCTTGCCGTCGTTGACGCTGGCCAGCAGGTCGGCAAGGAAGTGCACATAGTCGGCACGCCCCGGCACCGGCGGGCACAGGTAATCGGCGGGGATGTCCCAGTGCTGGATGCCATAGAACGACTTGAGCAACGCCCGGTTGAACACCCGCACCGCATCCGGGCTGGCAAAGTCGATACTTTCCTTGCCGTAGGGGTTGATGATCACGAATTTCGCCAGCTCGGGCGTGGTCTTGATCAGCGCCGGGAAGTCGTAACGGCCTGTGTGGCGGTTGCGCGGATGCAGGGTAGCCTCTTTGCGTGGCACGACGGGTTTGGCCGTGGCTGCGGCCTTGGGCTTCTTGCGTGGAGGTTTGGGCGTAGTGGGGGCGGTCATGTTGATTCTGGGTTTGGCTCAAAGTGGTGGGCATTGTCACACATTCTTGAGGTGCCCTCGGTCAAATGTGGGAGGTGGCTTGCCCCCGATAGCGGTGTAACAGCCAAAAAGATGTCGACTGACACACTTCCATCGGGAGCAAGCCCCCTCCCACATTGACTGTATTGCCAGTGAGGGATTGGTGAAAACCAGGTAAAAAAAAGAGGCCCGAAGGCCTCTTTCTCACGCGGGGTCCACCTTACAAGCTGGAAATCCGCGCATGTTGCTCGGCCAGTTTGCCCAAAGCCTGTTCAGCTTCGGCCAACTTGGCGCGCTCCTTCTCGATGACTTCCGCCGGCGCCTTGTCGACGAACGCCGCGTTGGACAGTTTGCCGCCCACGCGCTGTACTTCGCCTTGCAGGCGGGCAATTTCCTTGTCGAGTCGAGCCAGTTCCGCGCCCTTGTCGATCAGGCCGGCCATCGGCACCAGCACTTCCATCTCGCCGACCAATGCGGTGGCGGACAGCGGTGCTTCGGCGCCTGCAGCCAATACGGTGATCGACTCCAGCTTGGCCAGTTTCTTGAGCAACGCGTCGTTCTCGCTGAGGCGACGCTGGTCTTCGGCACTGGCGTTCTTGACGAACACGGCCAGCGGCTTGCCTGGGCCGATGTTCATCTCGGCGCGGATGTTGCGCGTGCCGAGCATCAGGGTCTTGAGCCATTCGATATCGCTTTCGGCAGCCTCATCGATACGGGCTTCATTGGCCACCGGCCAAGGTTGCAGCATGATGGTCTTGCCTTGGATACCGGCCAGCGGCGCCAGGCGCTGCCAGATTTCTTCGGTGATGAACGGCATGAACGGATGCGCCAGGCGCAGTGCCACTTCCAGTACACGCACCAAGGTGCGACGGGTGCCGCGCTGGCGTTCGACCGGCGCGTTTTCGTCCCACAGCACTGGCTTGGACAGTTCCAGGTACCAGTCGCAATACTGGTTCCAGATGAACTCGTACAGCGCCTGTGCGGCCAGGTCGAAACGGAACTGGTCGAGCTGTCGGGTCACTTCGGCTTCGGTGCGCTGCAGCTGCGAAATAATCCAGCGGTCGGCCAGGCTCAGTTCAACGGCTTCGCCGTTCTGGCCGCAGTCTTCGCCTTTATCCAGCACGTAGCGCGCGGCGTTCCAGATCTTGTTGCAGAAGTTGCGATAGCCTTCGACGCGGCCCATGTCGAACTTGATGTCGCGGCCGGTGGAGGCCAGCGAGCAGAACGTGAAGCGCAGGGCGTCGGTGCCGTAGCTGGCAATGCCGTCGGCGAACTCGTCGCGGGTCTGCTTCTCGATCTTCTTCGCCATTTTCGGCTGCATCATGCCCGAGGTGCGCTTCTGTACCAGCGCTTCGAGCTCGATACCGTCGATGATGTCCAGCGGGTCCAGGACGTTGCCCTTGGACTTAGACATCTTCTGGCCCTGGCCATCGCGTACCAGACCGTGCACGTACACGGTCTTGAACGGAACCTGCGGGGTGCCGTCGTCGTTCTTCACCAAGTGCATGGTCAGCATGATCATCCGGGCAACCCAGAAGAAAATGATGTCGAAGCCGGTGACCAGCACGTCGGTGGGGTGGAATTTTTCGAGGAACTCGGTTTTTTCCGGCCAGCCCAAGGTGGAAAACGTCCACAGGCCAGCGCTGAACCAGGTGTCCAGTACGTCGTTGTCCTGATTCAGCACCAGGTCCGCAGGCAGGTTGTGCTTGGCACGCACTTGGGCTTCGTCGCGGCCTACGTAGACCTTGCCCGACTCGTCGTACCAGGCCGGAATCCGGTGGCCCCACCACAGCTGACGGCTGATGCACCAATCCTGGATGTCGCGCATCCACGAGAAGTACATGTTCTCGTACTGTTTGGGCACGAACTGGATGCGACCGTCTTCCACGGCGGCAATCGCCGGCTCGGCCAGCGGCTTGGTGGACACGTACCACTGGTCGGTCAGCCACGGCTCGATCACGGTGCCGGAACGGTCGCCCTTCGGCACTTTCAGCGCGTGGTCATCCACGCTCACCAGCAAACCGGCGGCGTCGAAGGCGGCGACGATCTGCTTGCGCGCTTCAAAGCGGTCGAGGCCGGCGTATTCGGTCGGGATCTGGCCGTCGATGCTCTCGTTCAGCGTGCCGTCCAGGTTGAATACCTGGCAGGCCGGCAGAACGGCGGCGTTCTTGTCGAAGATATTGAGCAGCGGCAGGTTGTGGCGCTTGCCGACTTCGTAGTCGTTGAAATCGTGGGCCGGGGTGATTTTCACGCAGCCGGTGCCGAACTCAGGGTCGCAATAGTCGTCCGCGATGATCGGGATGCGGCGGCCCACCAGCGGCAGCTCGACGAACTTGCCGATCAGTGCCTGGTAGCGCTCGTCGTTCGGGTTAACCGCGACGGCGGCGTCGCCGAGCATGGTTTCCGGACGGGTGGTGGCGACGATCAGGTAATCGTTGCCTTCAGCGGTCTTGGCACCGTCAGCCAGTGGGTACTTGAGGTTCCACAGGAAGCCTTTCTCGTCGTGGTTTTCCACTTCAAGGTCGGAAATCGCTGTGTGCAGCTTGGTGTCCCAGTTGACCAGGCGCTTGCCGCGGTAGATCAGGCCGTCTTCATGCAGGCGCACGAAAGCTTCCTTCACCGCTTCCGACAGGCCATCGTCCATGGTGAAGCGCTCGCGGCTCCAGTCCACGGACGAGCCCAGACGACGGATCTGACGGCTGATATTGCCGCCGGACTGGTCTTTCCATTCCCAGATTTTCTCCAGGAATTTCTCGCGGCCCAAGTCGTGACGGTTTTGGCCGGTGGCTTCCAGTTGGCGTTCCACCAGCATCTGGGTGGCGATACCCGCGTGGTCGGTGCCCGGTTGCCACAGGGTGTTGCGACCCTGCATGCGGCGGAAGCGGATCAACGCATCCATGATCGCGTTATTGAAGCCATGGCCCATGTGCAGGCTGCCAGTGACGTTCGGCGGCGGAATCATGATGGTGTAGGAGTCGCCCGCACCTTGTGGGGCGAAATAGTTCTCGGACTCCCAGGTGTTGTACCAGGAAGTTTCGATAGCGTGGGGCTGATAGGTCTTATCCATGCGCGGCGGGACCCTAGTTGGCATTTATTCAGGAAAGCCGGCAAGTATAACGGGGGGGAGCAGCTGCAAGCTACAAGCTGCAAGCCAATTGCAGTGCTCTGAACTTGCAGCTTGCAGCTAATTACTTGTAGCTGCGGCGATCAGCCGCTCCATCCGCGCATCCATCCGCCGCTTGATCTCGGCTTCGATATGCGGGGCAAAGTCGTCGATCACGTCTTGCATGATCAGTTGCGCGGCGGCGCGCAGTTCGTTGTCCAGGTGCAGCAGCAAAGCGTCGGGGGCTTTTTCTGCGGCGGGAGCGGGTTCTGGCACCACTGGCTCCGGTGCAGCAGGCTTGTTGCCGATCATGTCGAACAACAGCGGAATCTGTACCTCGCCCTCGACCGGTTCGGTCAACAGCGGCGGTTGTAAACCATCATCACCCAGCAACTGGCGGATCGACTCGAGGTCGTCCAGCAGGTGGTCGTCTTTTTTCAGCGGGTTGGGCGTGTCCATCATGTACTCAAAGTCGTTGTAGCCGGTGATCCTGCAGAGGATAGCCCTGTTCGCGGTAGAAACGGAAACTCTCCCGCGCGGCCTGACGAATAGCCGGGTCTTCCACCACCACTTCCGCCACGCGGGCGAATGCTTTGGCGAAGGCCGGTACTTTCAGGTCGAGGTTGACCAGCAGGTCATGGTGATCGCCGCAATGGTCCCCCAGGCCCAGCACTACCAGGCTGTCGGGTTCAGATTCGGCGGGGCCGTGGGGCACGAAGCTTTCGCCCTTGAAGCGCCACAGGCGCGCATCGAGGTCCTCGCGCTGGGCGGCATCGCTGCAATGCAGGTAGATGCGATGGCCCATGCGCCAGGCTTTTTCGGTGAGCTTGCAGGCAAAATCCAGGCGCGCGGACGGGTCGGCGCTGGGCAATATATAGAAGTCGACTTGGGTCATTGCGGTTCCTGAGACCGGGACGACAGGGTGATCGTCCCGGAATTTGTAGGAGCGAGCTTGCTCGCGAAAAACGCAAGGTCGCCGCGATTGACCTGATGTACCAAGTCATCGTTAACGACCTTCGCGAGCAAGCTCGCTCCTACAGGGTTAGGCTTTGGCGCGATCGAGCAGGTACTGGGTCAGCAGGGGGACCGGACGGCCAGTGGCGCCTTTGTCCTTGCCGCCGCTGGTCCAGGCGGTGCCGGCGATGTCCAGGTGCGCCCAGTTGAAGTTCTTGGCGAAGCGCGACAGGAAGCACGCGGCGGTGATGGTGCCGGCTTTCGGGCCGCCGATGTTGGCGATGTCGGCGAACGGGCTGTCCAGTTGCTCCTGGTACTCATCGAACAGCGGCAGCTGCCAGGCGCGGTCATCGGCGGCCTTGCCGGCGCTGAGCAGTTGCTCGATCAGTTCGTCGTTATTGCCCAGCAGGCCCGACGTGTGGGCCCCCAGGGCAACCACGCAGGCACCGGTCAAAGTGGCGATGTCGATCACCGCCTGCGGCTTGAAGCGTTCGGCATAGGTCAGCGCGTCACACAGCACCAGGCGACCTTCGGCGTCGGTGTTGAGGATTTCCACGGTCTGGCCGCTCATGGTCGTGACGATATCGCCTGGGCGGGCAGCGCCGCCGCTCGGCATGTTCTCGGCGCAGGCCAGGATGCACACCAGGTTGACCGGCAGCTTGAGTTCCAGCACGGCACGCAGGGTGCCGAACACACTGGCGGCGCCGCCCATGTCGTACTTCATCTCATCCATGCCGGCGCCTGGCTTGAGGCTGATGCCGCCGGTGTCGAAGGTGATGCCTTTGCCGACCAGGGCGTAAGGCTTCTCGGACTTCTTGCCGCCGTTGTATTGCATCACGATCAGGCGTGGCGGCTGGTCGCTGCCCTGGCCCACGGCATAGAACGAGCCCATGCCCAGGTCCTTGATCTTTTTCTCGTCCAGCACTTCAACCTTCAGGCCCTTGAATTCTTTACCCAGCGCCTTGGCCTGTTCGCCGAGGAAGGTCGGGTGGCAGATGTTCGGCGGCAGGTTGCCCAGGTCGCGGGTGAACGACATGCCCTTGGCGATGGCCTGGGCGTGGGTCACGGCGCGCTCGACTTCAGCCTGGGCGGCCTTGATGGTCAGCAGGGTGATCTTCTTCAGCGCGCGGGGTTCGGCTTTCTGGCTCTTGAACTGATCGAAGATGTAGCCGCCGTCCAACAGGCTTTCGGCCAGCAGGCGGGTCTTGCCGTAGCTGTCGCGGCCTTTGACAACGATTTCATCGAGGGCCAGTGCCGCATCGGTGCCGCCCAGGCCCTTGAGGGTGCTGAGGATGGCGCTGATGATTTTGCGGAAAGGGCGGTCGCCCAGCTCGGCGTCTTTACCCACGCCCACCAGCAATACGCGCTCGGCCTTGAGGTTGGGCAGGCTCTGCAGCAGCAGGCTCTGGCCTACTTTGCCGGCCAGGTCGCCGCGCTTGAGCACGGCGCTGATGGCGCCGCCGCTCAGTTCATCCAATTGCTTGGCGGCAACGCCGAGTTTGCGGCCTTCGCCGACGGCGACCACGAGGGTGGCGGTTTTCAACGTTTCGGGGCTAACGCTTTTTACAACCAATTCCATTTTCGGGTCCCTTATAAAGGTCGGTGAGCCTGGCGTTTGTACCCAGGCTTTAAAGCTTGGCAGCGTTGTAAACCGCCAGCGACAAAGGCCGCAGTTTGAACCTCGCCGGCGGAGCCTGACAACCCTCCAAGCACGCTTTGTGCGCGCGCATGAGGTTGCGCAGTGACAGGCGCGGTCAATCACAGGATAATGCGCCATCTTTTTAGCCGGCCCGCGCAAACGGGTCGACTCGGTATGCTTGCTTGTTTGGCCGCCTTAGCCTGACAACCCTGGAGTGTCTGGTTTGATCGTCTTCCGTTATCTATCCCGCGAAGTCCTGTTGACCCTGAGTGCCGTGAGTGCGGTATTGCTGGTCATCATCATGAGTGGTCGTTTCGTCAAATTCCTCGCGCAGGCCGCCTCGGGCGCTCTGGATCCGGGCTCTTTGTTCCTGATCATGGGCTTTCGCCTGCCGGGCTTTTTGCAGCTGATCCTGCCGCTCGGCCTGTTCCTTGGCATTCTGCTGGCCTATGGCCGGTTGTATCTCGAAAGCGAGATGACGGTGCTGTCGGCTACCGGCATGAGCCAGCAGCGTTTGCTGGCCATGACCATGGTGCCGGCCGCCGGTGTGGCCCTGGTGGTGGCGTGGTTGAGCCTGAGCCTGGCGCCTCAAGGGGCCATGCAGTTCCAGCTGCTGCTGAACAAGCAGGACGCGATGACCGAGTTCGACACCCTCGAACCCGGGCGTTTCCAGGCGCTCAACGACGGCACGCGAGTGACCTACACCGAAGAGATGACCGAAGACCGTTCCAACCTGAGCGGTGTGTTCATCTCCCAGAAAAACCTCGGCGCCGACCAGAAAGACCGTGGCATCTCGATCCTGGTGGCCGACGGCGGTCGCCAGGAAGTACGCCCCGACGGCAGCCGCTACCTGATCCTGGACAACGGCTATCGCTACGATGGCAGCCCAGGGTTGGCCGATTACCGCGTGATCAAGTACGACACCTACGGCGTGATGCTGCCCAAGCCGGACATCAGCGACGAGGTCACCGACCGCGATGCGCTGCCGACCGCGTCGCTGTTCGGTAGCCAGGAACTGCGCTCGATCGCCGAACTGCAATGGCGCCTGTCGTTGCCGCTGCTGGTGTTTATCGTGACCTTGATGGCGGTGCCGCTGTCGCGCGTCAACCCGCGTCAGGGTCGATTCCTCAAGCTGCTGCCGGCGATCCTGCTGTATATGGCCTACCTGACCATCCTGATTTCCGCCCGTGGCTCTCTGGAGAAGGGCAAGATACCGCCCGCCCTGGGCCTGTGGTGGGTGCACGGGATTTTCCTGGTGATCGGCCTGGGACTTCTGTACTGGGAGCCTATCCGTTTGAAAATGAAGAGCCGTCGTGGCCTGAAGGAGTTGGCTCGTGGCTAAGCTCGATCGCTACATTGGTAGCAGCGTACTGATCGCCATCCTGGCGGTACTGGGCATTATTCTGGGCCTGGCCTCGTTGTTTGCCTTCATCGACGAAGTGGGCAACGTCACCGATACCTACACGGTCATGGACGTACTGAGCTTCGTGGCGCTCACCGCGCCGCGGCGTCTCTACGACATGATGCCGATGGCCGGCCTGATCGGTTGCCTGATCGGCCTGGGCACCCTGGCGAGCAACAGCGAGCTGACCATCATGCGCGCCGCGGGCGTGTCCATCGGCCGTATCGTCTGGGCGGTGATGAAACCCATGCTGCTGCTGATGGCGTGCAGCGTGCTGATCGGCGAATACGTCGCGCCGCCGTCCGAAGCCACCGCCCAGGCCAATCGCGCCCTGGCCCAGGGTTCGGGCGATGCGCAAAGCTCCAAGCACGGCCTGTGGCACCGTCAGGGTGACCAGTTCATCCACATCAACGCCGTGCAGCCCGGCGGGCTGTTGGTCGGGGTGACGCGCTACACGTTCGACAAGGAGCGGCACATGCTCAGCTCCAGTTTCGCCAAACGCGCGCAGTACGATGGCGAGAAGTGGCAACTGAGCGACGTCACCACCACGCTCTTCCACAATGTGGGCGAGGGCATCAAGGCCAGCACCGAAGTGGTCAACGAACCCACCCAGACATGGGACATCGCGCTGAAACCGGAACTGCTCAACACGGTGATCATGGTTCCGGAAACCCTGCCCATCTCGGGGCTGTGGAGCTACATCCACTACCTCAAGGAGCAGGGCCTGAATAACGGCCGCTACTGGTTGGCGTTCTGGGTCAAGGTGTTGCAACCGGTGGTCACCGCCGCGCTGGTGTTGATGGCGATCTCCTTTATCTTCGGCCCGTTGCGGTCCGTGACCCTCGGCCAGCGGGTATTCACCGGCGTGCTGGTGGGCTTTACCTTCCGCATCGCCCAGGACCTGCTGGGGCCATCGAGCCTGGTATTTGGCTTCTCGCCGTTATTTGCGGTGCTGGTACCCACGTTTATCTGCGCCGTCGCCGGGTTCTGGTTGTTGCGCCGAGCCGGCTGATTACACGCACGTGAAGTGCCACCCACTGTAGGAGCGAGCTTGCTCGCGAAAATCTGCGAAATGACGCGCTCATTCAGGATTAACGCGACATCATTGACGATCTTCGCGAGCAAGCTCGCTCCTACAGTATTAAGCCCCGTGGAAACGGGGCTTTTTTGTGTTGGTCAGCAAAGATGACGTCCGGGCTGAGCATCAGGTACAATTCCCGGCTATTTTTCAGCGGGCAATCTGCCTGCAGCCTTTTTGAGTGTTGATCCGTGAGTGATTTGAGTCATATCCGCAATTTCTCCATCATCGCCCACATTGACCATGGCAAGTCGACGCTGGCCGATCGGTTCATCCAGATGTGCGGCGGCCTTGCCGAGCGTGAGATGGAAGCCCAGGTCCTGGACTCCATGGACCTCGAGCGTGAACGCGGGATCACCATCAAGGCCCATAGCGTTACTCTGTATTACACCGCCAAAGATGGCATCAAGTACCAGCTGAATTTCATTGACACCCCCGGCCACGTTGACTTCACCTACGAAGTCAGCCGCTCGCTGGCGGCCTGTGAAGGTGCCTTGCTGGTGGTCGACGCCGGCCAGGGCGTCGAGGCCCAATCCGTGGCCAACTGCTATACCGCCATCGAGCAGGGCCTTGAGGTCATGCCGGTGCTGAACAAGATCGACCTGCCCCAGGCCGATCCGGACCGTGTCAAAGAAGAAATCGAAAAAATCATCGGCATTGACGCCACCGACGCCGTCGAGTGCAGCGCCAAGACCGGCCTGGGCGTTGATGAAGTGCTCGAGCGCCTGGTCAAGACCATCCCCGCGCCAACCGGCAACTACGAAGATCCGCTGCAGGCGTTGATCATCGATTCCTGGTTCGACAACTACCTGGGCGTCGTTTCCCTGGTGCGCGTGCGTCACGGCCGCGTGAAGAAGGGCGACAAGATCCTGGTCAAGTCCACCGGCAAGATCCACCTGGTGGACAGCGTTGGTGTATTCAACCCCAAGCACACCGCCACCACTGACCTGAAAGCCGGTGAAGTAGGCTTCATCATCGCCGGTATCAAGGACATTCATGGGGCACCGGTAGGTGACACCCTGACCTTGAGTTCCACTCCCGATGTCGACGTGCTGCCGGGTTTCAAGCGCATCCAGCCGCAGGTCTACGCCGGTCTGTTCCCGGTCAGCTCCGACGACTTCGAAGACTTCCGCGAAGCCCTGCAGAAACTGACCCTTAACGACTCGTCGCTGCAGTACACCCCGGAAAGCTCCGACGCCCTGGGCTTCGGCTTCCGTTGCGGGTTCCTGGGCATGCTGCACATGGAAATCATCCAGGAGCGCCTGGAGCGCGAGTACGACCTGGACCTGATCACCACCGCGCCAACGGTTATTTTTGAGCTGGCGCTGAAAACCGGTGAAACGATTTACGTCGACAACCCGTCCAAGCTTCCGGATCTGTCGTCCATCGAAGACATGCGCGAGCCGATCGTGCGGGCCAATATCCTGGTTCCGCAGGAGCACCTGGGCAACGTCATCACCTTGTGTATCGAAAAACGTGGCGTGCAGCACGACATGTTGTTCCTCGGTACCCAGGTGCAAGTGACCTACGATTTGCCGATGAACGAAGTCGTCCTGGACTTCTTCGACCGTCTCAAATCCACCAGTCGCGGCTATGCTTCGCTGGATTACCATTTCGACCGTTATCAGTCGGCTAATCTGGTGAAACTGGATGTGCTGATCAACGGCGACAAGGTCGATGCCCTGGCACTGATCGTGCACAAGGACAACGCGCACTACAAAGGTCGCCAGTTGACCGAAAAGATGAAAGAACTGATTCCGCGCCAGATGTTCGACGTCGCGATCCAGGCCGCCATTGGCGGGCAGATCATTGCGCGGACATCCGTCAAGGCTCTCAGAAAGAACGTACTGGCCAAATGCTACGGCGGTGACGTAAGCCGTAAGCGCAAGCTGCTTGAGAAGCAAAAGGCCGGTAAAAAACGCATGAAGCAAGTGGGCAACGTGGAAATTCCACAAGAAGCCTTCCTTGCGGTGCTCAGGTTGGATAGTTAGGTCCTATGTCGCTAAATTTCCCGCTGTTGCTGGTCATCGCCGTTGCCGTTTGCGGTTTCCTGGCGTTGCTCGATCTGGTGTTCTTCGCCCCGCGTCGGCGGGCGGCTATCGCGTCGTATCAGGGCAGCGTCAGCCAGCCCGATGCGGTGGTGGTCGAGAAGCTGAACAAAGAACCCTTGCTGGTTGAATACGGCAAGTCGTTCTTCCCGGTGTTGTTCATCGTGCTGGTGCTGCGTTCGTTCCTGGTGGAGCCGTTTCAGATCCCGTCGGGGTCGATGAAGCCTACCTTGGACGTGGGCGACTTCATCCTGGTGAACAAGTTTTCCTACGGGATCCGCTTGCCGGTGATCGACAAGAAAGTCATCGAGGTCGGTGACCCGCAGCGCGGTGACGTGATGGTGTTCCGCTACCCAAGCGACCCGAACGTCAACTACATCAAGCGCGTGGTCGGCCTGCCGGGCGACGTGATCCGCTATACCAGCGACAAGCGCCTGTTCATCAATGGTGAGTCGGTGGCCGAGAAGTTGCTGGGCGCCGAGCCCAATACCCTGGGCAGCGCCGAGCTGTACCAGGAAAAACTCGGTGCGGTAGAGCACCAGATCCGCAAGGAAATGAGCCGCTACCGCGCGATGCCCGATGGCCAGTGGAAAGTGCCGGCCGGGCACTACTTCATGATGGGCGACAACCGCGACAACTCCAACGACAGCCGCTACTGGGATGACCCCAATATTCCCAAGGACCTGCTGGGCATGGTGCCCGACGAGAATATCGTCGGCAAAGCCTTCGCGGTCTGGATGAGTTGGCCGGAACCCAAGCTTAGCCATCTGCCGAACTTCTCGCGGGTGGGGCTGATCAGGTAATACAGGCGGCGCTGTGATCACAGCGCCGAATGCTTTTCTGGGGCTTGGACATTTTCCGGCTCCTTGCAGCAGCTATCAGGATTTGAATTTGAACACTGCGTCAATCGTCGATGGCCGCCGGTGCCACCAACTAGATATGGATAAACCGTGACCGTTTCTCTAAGTCGTCTCGAGCGCCAGCTCGGCTACACCTTCAAGGACCAGGAATTGATGGTCCTTGCCCTCACACACCGCAGCTTTGCAGGGCGCAATAACGAGCGCCTGGAATTCCTCGGTGATGCCATCCTCAATTTCGCCGCCGGTGAGGCGCTCTTCGAGCGCTTTCCTCAAGCCCGTGAAGGTCAGCTTTCGCGCCTGCGTGCGCGCCTTGTGAAAGGCGAGACCCTGGCCGTGCTGGCCCGGGGTTTCGGCTTGGGCGAGTACCTGCGCCTGGGCTCCGGTGAATTGAAAAGCGGCGGGTTCCGTCGCGAGTCGATCCTGGCTGATGCCCTGGAGGCATTGATCGGTGCGATCTACCTCGATGCAGGAATGGAGACGGCCAAGGAGCGCGTGGTCGCATGGCTGGCTTCGGAAATCGAGAGCCTGACGCTGGTCGACACCAACAAAGATCCCAAGACCCGCCTGCAGGAATACCTGCAGTCCCGCGGTTGTGAACTGCCACGCTACGAAGTGGTGGATATCCAGGGTGAGCCGCATTGCCGCGTGTTCTTCGTGGAATGTGAAATCACCTTACTGAACGAAAAAAGCCGAGGTCAGGGTGTGAGCCGTCGTATTGCCGAACAGGTAGCGGCCGCTGCAGCACTGATTGCCCTGGGCGTGGAGAATGGCCATGACTGATTCAACCGCAACACGCTGTGGCTATGTTGCCATCGTCGGCCGCCCGAACGTGGGCAAGTCCACGCTGCTGAACCACATCCTCGGCCAGAAGCTCGCGATCACCTCGCGCAAGCCGCAGACCACTCGGCACAACATGCTGGGCATCAAGACCGAAGGCAACGTGCAAGCGGTCTACGTGGACACCCCGGGCATGCACAAGGGCGGTGAAAAAGCGCTTAACCGCTACATGAACAAGACCGCTTCGGCGGCGTTGAAAGACGTCGACGTGGTGATCTTCGTGGTTGACCGCACCAAGTGGACCGACGAAGACCAGATGGTCCTCGAGCGCGTGCAGTACGTCACCGGCCCGTTGATCGTCGCGCTGAACAAGACCGACCGTATCGAAGACAAAGCCGAGCTGATGCCGCACCTGACCTGGCTGCAGGAACAACTGCCGAACGCCCAGATCATGCCGATCTCGGCGCAGCACGGGCACAACCTCGAAGCCCTGGAGCGCGTGATCGCCGGCTACCTGCCGGAAAACGAGCACTTCTTCCCGGAAGACCAGATCACCGACCGCAGCAGCCGCTTCCTCGCCGCCGAACTGGTGCGCGAGAAAATCATGCGCCAGATGGGCGCCGAGCTGCCGTACCAGATCACCGTTGAAATTGAAGAGTTCAAGCAGCAGGGCAAAACCCTGCACATCCACGCGTTGATCCTCGTTGAACGTGACGGCCAGAAGAAAATCATTATTGGCGACAAGGGCGAGCGCATCAAACGCATCGGCACCGAAGCGCGCAAGGACATGGAATTGCTGTTCGATTCCAAGATCATGCTTAACCTGTGGGTGAAGGTTAAGGGTGGCTGGTCCGATGACGAGCGTGCATTGCGCTCCCTGGGTTATGGCGACCTGTAAGGCCTTGAATACACCGCAGGGCTGAAGATGTGGGAGGGGGCTTGCCAGTCAGTTAAGCGAAAGTGGACCTCTGTAGGAGCGAGCTTGCTCGCGAAAAATGTCCAGGCGACGCGTTCATTCTGAATAAACGCGGAGTGCCTGAGTTCTTCGCGAGCAAGCTCGCTCCTACAAAAAGCCTTAACTGACTGGCATTAGGGCAATCCCCTCCCACATTAGGTTTATGTAGTTTTCAAGATCGAGAACCCATGTCCCAATCCCCGCCCACCAGCCAGCTCGCCTATGTCCTGCACAGCCGCGCCTACCGTGAGACCAGCGCGCTGGTGGACTTCCTCACGCCGCAAGGCCGTCTGCGCGCGGTTTTGCGCAGCGCACGGGGCAAGGCCGGTACGTTGGCGCGGCCCTTCGTGGCCCTGGACGTGGAATTTCGTGGCAAGGGCGAGTTGAAGAACGTCGGCCGCCTGGAAAGCGTCGGCACCTCTGCCTGGCTGATTGGCGATGCGCTGTTCAGCGGGCTCTACCTCAACGAATTGCTGATCCGCCTGTTGCCCGCCGAAGACCCGCACCCGGGCGTCTTCGATCACTACGCCGCCACGTTGCTTGCCCTGGCTGAAGGCCGTCCCCTCGAGCCGCTGCTGCGCGCCTTTGAATGGCGCCTGCTGGATGACCTGGGCTACGGCTTTGAACTGCACAACGACCTGCACGGCGATCCCGTCGCCGCCGACGGCATGTATCGGCTACAAGTGGACGCGGGCCTGGAACGCGTCTACTTGTTGCAACCGGGCCTGTTCCAGGGCGCCGAATTGCTGGCCATGAGCGAGGCGGACTGGACAGCCCCCGGGGCCTTGTCCGCCGCCAAGCGCTTGATGCGTCAGGCCCTGGCCGTGCACCTCGGCGGGCGGCCGCTGGTCAGTCGCGAGTTGTTTCGAAAGCCCTGACATCCCCGTGTATGCTGTGCACCGATTCTTTCCCTTTTCAGGAGCGCTTCCGTGACCACCAGCAATCGCATTCTTCTTGGCGTCAACATCGACCACGTCGCCACCCTGCGCCAGGCCCGGGGCACCGGTTACCCTGACCCGGTCAAGGCCGCGCTGGACGCCGAAGAAGCGGGCGCCGACGGTATCACCGTGCACCTGCGCGAAGACCGCCGTCACATCCAGGAGCGCGACGTGCTGCTGCTCAAGGACGTGCTGCAGACCCGCATGAATTTCGAAATGGGCGTCACCGAGGAAATGATGGCGTTCGCCGAGCGCATCCGCCCGGCGCACATTTGCCTGGTGCCGGAAACCCGCCAGGAACTGACCACCGAAGGCGGCCTCGACGTGGCCGGCCAGGAAGCGCGGATCAAGGCGGCGGTGGAGCGTCTGTCGAAGATTGGCAGCGAAGTGTCGTTGTTCATCGACGCTGACGAGCGCCAGATCGAGGCCTCCCGCCGCGTCGGTGCCCCGGCCATCGAACTGCACACCGGCCGCTATGCTGATGCGACCACGCCGACCGAAGTGGCCGACGAGCTGCAACGCATCATCGACGGTGTGAGCTGCGGCCTTCGCGAAGGCCTGATCGTCAATGCCGGCCACGGCCTGCACTATCACAACGTCGAAGCCGTAGCCGCCATCAAGGGCATCAACGAACTGAACATCGGCCATGCGCTGGTGGCTCACGCGCTGTTCGTCGGTTTCAAAGGCGCCGTGGCCGAAATGAAAGCCCTGATCCTGGCCGCCGCCAAGCACTAAGTGAAGCCATGCAGAGGCTCAAAATGTGGGAGGGGACAAGCCCCTCCCACATTTGATTTGTTGTGATTTCATGAGTGTGGCAATGCGAACCCTTACTGTTTAGCCCGCGCAGGTGTATCGTGTCAGCCCTTTGCGGGCCTTGGCCTGCCGCAAATACGTGAGGTTGTTGTGTCCCGATCCTTTTCCCGTCGACAAATCCTGGGTGGCCTTGCAGGCCTGGCCGTAGTGGGCGTCGGTGCCGGTGGCGGCTACCGCTACTGGCTGGGAAAGGTCGCCGAATCCGAGGCGGGGCACGATTACGAGTTGATTGCCGCGCCGCTGGACGTGGAACTGGTGCCGGGCCATAAGACCCAAGCCTGGGCGTTCGGCCCCTCGGCGCCAGGCACCGAGTTGCGCGTACGCCAGGGCGAGTGGCTGCGGGTGCGCTTTATCAACCACCTGCCGGTGGCCACCACCATCCACTGGCATGGCATCCGCCTGCCGCTGGAGATGGACGGCGTGCCCTACGTCTCGCAATTGCCGGTCTTGCCTGGGGAATACTTCGATTACAAGTTCCGCGTGCCCGACGCCGGCAGCTACTGGTATCACCCCCATGTGAACAGCAGCGAAGAACTCGGCCGTGGCCTGGTCGGCCCGTTGATCATCGAAGAGCGCGAACCCACCGGCTTCAAGCACGAACGCACCCTCAGCCTGAAAAGCTGGCACGTGGACGAAGAGGGCGCCTTTGTGGCGTTCAGTATTCCTCGCGAAGCGGCGCGTGGCGGTACGGCGGGACGCTTGTCCACCATCAACGGCGTGTCCCAGGCGGTGATCGACCTGCCGGCCGGGCAGATCACCCGTGTGCGCCTGCTCAACCTCGACAACACCCTGACCTATCGCCTCAACATCCCGGATGTCGAAGCGCGGATCTACGCGCTGGACGGCAACCCCATCGAGCCGCGCCCGCTGGGCAAGGAATACTGGCTGGGCCCCGGCATGCGGATTTGCCTGGCGATCAAGGCGCCGCCAGCGGGCGAAGAGCTGTCGATCCGCAATGGCCCGGTACGCCTGGGTACGTTCCGCTCGGTTGCCAGCAGCGACGCGCCGAGCGAATGGCCAGCGGCGCTGCCGGCCAACCCGGTTGCCGAACCGGACCTGGCCAATGCGGAAAAACTCAACTTCAATTTCGAGTGGGTCGGGTCGGTGTCGGTCAACGTCGATAACGGCAAGCCGCCGAGCTTGTGGCAGATCAACGGCCAGGCCTGGGACATTACCGATAAGACCTGCGCCGACCGCCCGATTGCCAAGTTGGAGAAGGGCAAAAGCTATATTTTCGAATTGAAGAACATGACCCAGTATCAGCACCCGATCCACCTGCACGGCATGAGCTTCAAGGTGATTGCGTCGAACCGCCACAAGGTCATTCCATATTTCACCGACACTTACCTGCTGGGTAAGAACGAACGCGCCCGCGTGGCGCTGGTGGCGGATAACCCAGGGGTGTGGATGTTCCACTGCCATGTGATCGACCATATGGAAACCGGCCTGATGGCCGCCATCGAGGTGGCGTGATGCGCCAGATTCGCCCGACGATCATCGACCGCAGCCGCGACCAGGACTTCATGCGCGAAGCTTTGGCGCTTGCCGCCCAAGGCGCGGCGCTGGGTGAAGTGCCGGTGGGCGCGGTCCTGGTGCAGGACGGTGAGATCATCGGCCGCGGTTTCAACTGCCCCATCAGCGGCAATGACCCCAGCGCCCACGCCGAGATGGTCGCGATCCGCGCCGCGGCGCAAGCGATCAGCAACTATCGCCTGGTGGGCAGCACGCTGTATGTGACGCTGGAACCCTGCAGCATGTGCGCGGGCCTGATCGTGCATTCGCGGGTCGCGCGGGTGGTGTATGGCGCGCTGGAGCCCAAGGCGGGGATCGTGCAGAGCCAGGGGCAGTTTTTTACCCAGGGTTTTCTCAACCATAAGGTACTGTTCGAAGGCGGCGTGCTGGCCGAGGAGTGCGGTACGGTGCTAAGTGAATTCTTCAAGGCCCGGCGCACCAAACCACCGCTCTAAAGAACACTGATAAGCAAATGTGGGAGGGGGCTTGCTCCCGATGGCGGTGGGTCAGCTACAACTATGCTGACTGACACACTGCTATCGGGAGCAAGCCCCCTCCCACATTTGGATCCCTGTTGTTTCAGGGAGATCGGGATTACTTCTTGGCGATGATGACGGCCCGCATCGGCGCCGGCAGTCCTTCAATGGTCTTGCTGTGATCCTCAGGATCCAGGAAATCACTCAGCGACTGATACTTCATCCACGCCGTCCCACGCTGTTCCTCAATGGTGGTCACGCTCACATCCACGCAGCGCACATCACTGAACCCGGCGCGGCGCAGCCATAGCATCAACGCCGGTACCGAGGGCAGGAACCACACGTTGCGCATCTGCGCGTAGCGATCTTCAGGCACCAGCACCTGCTGCTGGTCGCCCTCCACCACCAGGGTTTCCAGAACCAGCTCGCCGCCTTTGACCAGGGTGTCCTTCAGCGCCAGCAAATGCTCGATCGGCGAACGCCGGTGGTAGAACACGCCCATGGAAAACACCGTGTCGAAGCCTTCCAGGTTTGCCGGCAAGTCTTCGAACGGGAACGGCAGGTGCCATGCCTTGGGTTCGGAAAGGTAACGCTGCACCGCCTGGAACTGGCAGAAGAACAGCCAGTTCGGGTCGACGCCAATCACGCTGTCGGCGCCGGCGCCGAGCATGCGCCACATGTAGTAGCCGTTACCGCACCCCACATCGAGGATGCGCTTGCCCTTCAAGTTCAGGTGCGGCGCCACCCGCGACCACTTCCAGTCCGAGCGCCATTCGGTGTCCACATGCACGCCGAACAGGTGGAACGGCCCTTTGCGCCACGGGCTCAGGCCCATCAGGGCGGTGTGCATTTGCGCGCGGGTGGCGTCATCGCAGTCCGTGTCCAGCACCAGGCCAGTGAGCAGGTCGACTTCGCTGGGTTGGATCTTCGGCAATGCGTCCAAAGCACTTTGCCAACGCTCCAGGTCGCCATGGCCCTTTTCCATCTTGCTATCGAGCTGCGCTTGCAGGCCTTGGGCCCACACGGCCAAAGGAGTGCCCACCAAATGGCGGGCGAGGGGAGACAGATCAATCATGGCAAGGCAATCAACGAGGCAAAGTTAAGACACTGGAACCACGGCACGACTTTCGAGAACCCGGCCGTCAGCAGGCGTTCGCGGTGTTCTTCGAGGCTGTCGGGCTTCATGACGTTTTCGATGGCGCTGCGCTTCTGGGCGATTTCCAGTTCGCTGTAGCCGTTGGCGCGTTTGAACGCGATATGCAGGTCGGTCAGCAGTGCCTGTTCCTGGGCATCGTTGAAGCGCAGCTTCTCCGAGAGGATCAGGGCACCGCCCGGCAGCAGCGACTGGCGGATGCGCCCGAGCAACGCCAGGCGTTCAGCGGGGGCGATAAATTGCAGAGTGAAGTTCAGCGCGACCACTGAAGCCGGCTGGAATTGCAGGGCGAGGATATCGCCTTCGATCACCTCCACCGGCAGCAACTCCTGGAACATCGAATCCTGGCCATTGAGGTATTGGCGGCAACGTTCAACCATCGCCGTCGAGTTATCCACCGCGATCACCCGGCAGCCTTCGGTGCGCACATGGCGGCGCAGCGCTTGGGTCACCGCGCCCAGGGACGAACCCAGGTCGTACAGCACACTGTCCGGCTGGGCGAACTGGGCGGCAAGCACGCCGAGGTTTTCGACAATGGTCGGGTAACCGGGCACCGAGCGCTTGATCATGTCCGGGAACACCCGCACCACGTCCTCGTTAAAGGCGAAGTCCGGCACCTGGGGCAGGGGCTGGGCGAATAGGCGATCGGGTTCTTTGCTCACGGTTGTTCCGGCGACGAGGGGGAAGGCCGGCATTTTAGCCAACTTGGCCCTC
Source organism: Pseudomonas sp. W4I3 (assembly GCF_030816195.1). Classification (GTDB taxonomy): domain Bacteria; phylum Pseudomonadota; class Gammaproteobacteria; order Pseudomonadales; family Pseudomonadaceae; genus Aquipseudomonas. Next base: position 1,822,472 of record NZ_JAUSXS010000001.1, read on the forward strand.
GGATGCGCGGGTTGTCTGATGGAAAGCCGAGCAGCGGCTATCGCCAAGGATCTGCTGATCAGTTCACCGTAATGGCGCAGTCGAAGGTCTCGACAGGTTCGGCCTCCGGCTCCCACGGTTGCTGGGAGGTCAGGCGCAAACGGCCTTGCCCTGGGGTAAATGCCTGGAAGCGCCAGGTGGACTGGCCGCCGCCACCGATCACGCCGGATTCGCTGCTGCTGTACACCTCCGGGCTCAGCGCACGCAACACGCCGCCGGCGGAATCCTGGATGGCCCAGCGGTAGCCGGTGGTGGGATTGCTGGGCAGTGTGAGGATCAGGTTCTGACCGGATTTGAGCTGGAGGGGGCAGGCGCTCTGGTCGTCCACGGTGATGTTTTGCTTTGGCGCGTTGGCGCACGCGGCCAGCAGGGCAAGGCTTAAAGGGAGAAGCAGGCGGGCTGCGGTCATGGGGGCTCCGTTGATACACGACGAAGGGCGAGCATAACCGAAGATGGGGCGGGGGTGTGACAGGTGAGGGCTGTGCTGTGGCGGATGGCGCTATCGGGAGCAAGCCCCCTCCCACATTTGAATTGTGAATACATTCAAGTGTGGGAGGGGGCTTGCCCCCGATGAGGCCCTTACCGGCACTACATACCTGTCAGAAAAAGCACCTTTGCCACATCCGCAAAGCGCTTGGCAAAGTGCACCGTCATCCCTTCCTTGAGGTACTCCGGCAATTCCTCGAAGCTGCCGCGATTGGGCTCCGGCAGGATCAGCTCGTGAATCTTCTGGCGCCGCGCCGCAATCACCTTCTCACGCACGCCGCCAATCGGCAGTACATGCCCGGTCAGGGTCAGTTCGCCGGTCATTGCCACGCCTTTTTTCGGCGGTTGGTTACGCGCCAGGGACAGCAGTGCGCTGGCCATGGTCACGCCCGCGCTCGGTCCGTCTTTCGGCGTGGCGCCTTCCGGTACGTGCAAGTGCACGAAGGCTTCATCGAAGAACTTCGGATCACCGCCAAACGACTTCAGGTTGGAGCTGATGAAGCTGTAGGCGATTTCTGCGGATTCTTTCATCACTTCACCCAGTTGCCCGGTGAGCTTGAAGCCGCGATTGAGCGTGTGGATACGCGTTGCTTCAATCGGCAAGGTCGCGCCGCCCATGCTGGTCCAGGCCAGGCCGGTAATCACACCGGTGCCGGACAGCACTTGTTCATTACGGAACACCGGCATGCCCAGGGAGCTTTCCAGGTCTTTGGGGCCGATCTTGATCACCGTATCCGGCTCGTCCAGCAGCTTGACCACCGCCTTGCGCACCAGTTTGCCCAGTTGTTTCTCCAACTGACGCACACCGGCCTCGCGTGCATACCCATCGATCAACGCACGCAAGGCGCCGTCGCTGATGCTCAGGCTGGTTTTTGCCACGCCGGCCTTTTCCAGCTGCTTGGGCCACAGGTGGCGCTTGGCGATGGCGACTTTTTCTTCGGTGATGTAGCCCGACAGGCGAATCACTTCCATACGGTCGAGCAATGGGCCGGGAATCGAGTCCAGGGTATTGGCGGTGCACACGAACAGTACTTTGGACAGGTCCAGGCGCAGGTCCAGGTAGTGGTCGAGGAATTCGACGTTCTGCTCGGGATCGAGGGTTTCGAGCAGGGCCGACGCCGGGTCGCCCTGGAAGCTCTGGCCCATCTTGTCGATCTCGTCAAGCATGATCACCGGGTTCATCACCTCCACATCCTTGAGCGCCTGCACCAGCTTGCCGGGCAGGGCGCCGATGTAGGTGCGGCGGTGGCCCTTGATCTCGGCTTCGTCGCGCATGCCGCCGACGCTGAAACGGTAGAACGGCCGCCCCAGGGATTCGGCGATGGATTTACCCACGCTGGTCTTGCCCACGCCCGGCGGGCCCACCAGCAGCACGATAGAGCCGGCGACTTCGCCCTTATAGGCGCCGACCGCGAGAAATTCGAGGATGCGGCTCTTGATGTCGTCCAGACCCGCATGGTGTTTATCCAGCACCTTGCGCGCATGTTTCAGGTCGAGCTTGTCTTCGCCATACACGCCCCACGGTACTGAGGTAGCCCAGTCCAGATAGTTGCGGGTGACGGCGTATTCCGGCGAGCCGGTTTCGAGGATCGACAGCTTGTTGAGTTCTTCATCGATACGTTTCTGCGCCTGGGCCGGCAGCGCCTTGCCCTCCAGCCGTTGCTCGAACTGTTCGACATCAGCGCTGCGGTCGTCCTTGGTCAAGCCCAGCTCCTGCTGGATCACCTTGAGTTGTTCCTTGAGGAAGAACTCGCGCTGATGTTCGCCGATCTTGCGGTTAACTTCGGCGGAAAGTTCTTTCTGCAGGCGCGCGACTTCGACTTCTTTGCGCAGCATCGGCAGCACTTTTTCCATGCGCTTGAGCATGGGCACGCAGTCCAGCACTTCCTGCAACTCGTTACCGGTGGCCGAGGTCAGCGCGGCGGCGAAGTCGGTGAGCGGTGACGGGTCGTTGGGGCTGAATCGGTTGAGGTAGTTCTTCAACTCTTCGCTGTACAGCGGGTTGAGCGGCAGCAGTTCCTTGATCGCATTGATCAGCGCCATGCCGTAGGCCTTGACCTCGTCGGTCGGCTCGCTTGGCTGGTGCGGGTATTCGACCTCCACCAGATACGGTGGGCGGTGGTGCTTGAGCCAGGTCTTGATGCGCACGCGGGTCAGGCCCTGGGCGACGAACTGCAGCTTGCCGTTCTCGCGGCTGGCGTGGTGCACCTTGACCAGGGTGCCGTACAGCGGCAGGGCCGAGGTGTCGAAGTGGCGCGGGTCTTCGGGCGGTGTATCCATGAAGAACAGGGCGAGGGAGTGGTGGTCGGACTTGCTCACCAGTTCCAGGGTCTCGGCCCAGGGTTCTTCATTGACGATCACCGGCAGCACTTGCGCCGGGAAGAAGGGCCGGTTGTGGATCGGGATGATGTAGACCTTGTCCGGCAGGTTTTGCCCAGGCAGGGCCAGGCCGGTGTTGGACGAGGTTTCAGCGTTCTCAGGGTCGGCGTAGTCGTTCAGGTCGTAATCAGGGACGTCTTGCTGGTCGCTCATGGGGCACCTGCATAAGGAAGTATGCAGCTTAGATGGGGCGGGGCAGTGGTGGTTTCAATGGCAGGGGCGAGATAGCAACATATTGCATAAAATTACTGAGTGGCCGGCGTAGCGTCAGCTGATTTTGTGGAGATAGGCGGGAAGGGGCTGCTCCGGCAACACCGAAAGCACCTTCAACCGCTGCAGCATCCGCTGGCTTGCCCGCTGCAGATGCTCACGCAGGTTCAACGCTGCCGCGTCGAACGCGCCATGCAACAACAGCTCCAGTATCAACCGATGTTCAGCCAGCATCGCCGGATCGGCGCCGATGCCCAGCAATCGATGGAAGATGCGGCTGATGATCATCGGGCTCTGGCCCTGGCGGATCAGCGCGGCGATCTTGCGGTTCTGCAGGCCGGCGAGGCAGCGCTGGTGCAAGTCCTCTTCGATCTGCTCGATGGCTTCCAGGCTGCAGTGCGGGTTCTCCTGGGCGGCCATGACCCGCTGCAGCATGGCTTGGAGGGCTTGCCGGTCGAGGTCCGGCGCGCTCTGGCGCAGGGCCTCGGGTTCCAGGCAGGCGCGCAGTTCGTAGTCTTCGATGACTTCCCGCGCGGTCAACGGCCCGGCCAGCCATTGGGAGTAGGGCTCTTTCTCCACCAGGCCACGGTCGCGCAGGCGCATCAAGGCCTCGCGCACCACGGCGCGGCTGACGCCGTAGAGGTCGGCGGCCGCTTGTTCGTCCAGGCGGTAATGGCCGAAGGCAATGCAGGTGGACAGCGCCGCGCCGATTTCCTCGACGATGCGCTCGCCCAATGGCCGGGTGTCCACCAGATCGCCCTCGCCATCGAGGCCCAGATGCGCAGGGCTCAGGGGCAGGCGTAACGGTTCGACGGCCACGCCTTCAGGATTGATCAGGTAGCCCCGGCCGTTGAAGCGGCAGATCAGGCCCTCGTCATGCAGCAGGTCCAGCGCCTTGCGCACCGGCACGCGGCTGGTGCCGAACAGCTCGGCCAGCGGCGCTTCCAGCAGCACAAGCCCATGGCGCGCGGTGCCGTTGACGATCGCATCACGCATCACCGTGTGAATCATCGCGTAACGGGATGCCGAGGCGGACACTGTTTTCATCTGCATCTCTGGGTCAGGAGTTCTAAGGCGTGGCGAAGCCCGGGATTCTCTCATAGATGGGCCTGTCACTCTGCGCCACGTCGGTGGCACTTTTTTGGGGCCTTTGGCGCCGGCCTGTTACCTTTCTGCACCAAAATGTATTTATTAATAAAAGATACATTATTTCGCCCGAGGGCTGGCTCAGCACCTGCATCGAATTATTTTGCGTGCTTTGAAAGCTTCTATCCCGTGGTTATGGAGCGAGGCGCGGAATAAACGAGACAGGGTCCGACAAGAGACTGGCACGAAAGCTGCCTGCTTAAAACGTACATTTTATAAATATATACGTTTTAAGGTGATCCCGATGTCAGACGCCACCTCCATGGCCGAAGCGTTCGCCAGTGGTCGCAGCGACCCGGTGCAGGTCCTTGAACAGGCGCTCGTGCACGCGAGCATGGCGCCCAGCGTGTTTATCTCCTTGACCACCGAGCGTGCGTTGCGGGAAGCCGAAGCGTCCGCCGCACGCTGGCGTGCCGGCCAACCGTTGAGTGCGTTCGACGGCGTGCCCCTGGCCTGGAAGGACCTGTTCGACGTGGCCGGCAGCATCACCACCGCAGGCGCTGCCTATCGCCGCGAGGCGCCGGCCGCCTTGCTCGATGCGCCCAGCGTGGGGCTGTTGTGCCGCGCCGGGATGGTCAGTATCGGCAAGACCAACCTCAGTGAACTGGCGTATTCCGGCCTGGGCCTGAACCCGCACTTCGGCACGCCCCATAACCCGAACAGCCTCGATCAGCCAAGGATTCCCGGCGGTTCCTCATCAGGTTCGGGCGTGGCGGTGGCAGCCGGCATCGTACCGATTGCCATGGGCACCGACACTGCCGGCTCGATCCGAATTCCCGCCGCGCTCAATGGCGTGGTGGGCTACCGCAGCAGCTGCCGCCGCTACAGCCGCGACGGCGTATTCCCCCTGGCCCGCAGCCTCGACAGCCTCGGCCCGCTGACCCGCAGCGTGCGCGATGCGCTGGTCATCGACGACCTGCTCCATGGCCGCGTGCAAACCCATATCGCCCGCAGCCTGAAGGGCCAGCGTTTCGTGCTTGAGCAAGGCGTGTTGCAAGACGTCGAGCCGGCCGTGCGCGACAACCTGCTGCGCGCGGTGGAGCAACTCAGGGCCTGCGGTGCGCTGGTCGACGAGCGGCCCTGCGCCACGTTCCAGGCAACCCTCGACCTGATCCGTCAACACGGCTGGCTCGGCGCTTTCGAAGCGTTCGCCCTGCACCAGGCCTTGCTCGACAGCCGTGACGCCGAGCAGCTCGACCCGCGTGTGCGCCGCCGTCTCGAAGCCGCCCGCACGTTGCCGGCCAGCCAGTTGATCCACCTGACCGATGCGCGCCGGCGCCTGCAGCACCAACTGAGCGACGACCTCGACGGCGCTCTGCTGATCACCCCGACGGTCGCCCACGTCGCCCCGGCGCTGGCACCGCTGGAAGCCGACGACGCGCTGTTCGTCAGCACCAACCTTGCGACCCTGCGCCTGACCATGCCCGGCAGCCTGCTCGACATGCCGGGGGTCAGCCTGCCCAGCGGCCGCGATGCCCTCGGCCTGCCCACCGGTCTGCTGCTCAGCGCCCCCTGTGGCGAGGACGCGCGCCTGCTCAGGGCCGCGCTGTCGGTCGAAACCGCCCTCAACCCTTGAAGGAGACACACCATGGCTAAAGACATTCTCTGTGCATTCGGCGTCGATGTGGACGCCGTCGCCGGCTGGCTCGGTTCCTACGGCGGCGAAGACTCGCCAGACGACATCTCCCGCGGCCTGTTCGCCGGTGAAGTCGGCGCGCCGCGCCTGCTCAAACTGTTCGAGCGCTACGGCCTGCGCACCACCTGGTTCATCCCCGGCCACTCGATGGAAACCTTCCCCGAACAGATGAAGGCAGTGGCCGACGCCGGCCACGAAATCGGCGTGCACGGCTACAGCCACGAAAACCCCATCGCGATGACCGCCGAGCAGGAAGAAATCGTCCTCGATAAATCCATCGAACTGATTACCCAGGTCACCGGCAAACGCCCCACCGGCTACGTCGCGCCATGGTGGGAATTCAGCAAGGTGACCAACGAGCTGCTGCTGAAAAAAGGCATCAAGTATGACCACAGCCTGATGCACAACGACTTCCACCCCTACTACGTGCGCAAGGGCGACAGCTGGACCAAGATCGACTACAGCCAGCACCCCGACACCTGGATGAAACCCCTGGTGCGCGGCGAGGAAACCGACCTGGTGGAAATCCCGGCCAACTGGTACCTCGACGACCTGCCGCCGATGATGTTCATCAAGAAAGCCCCCAACAGCCATGGCTTCGTCAACCCGCGTCATCTGGAAGAGATGTGGCGCGACCAGTTCGACTGGGTCTACCGCGAACACGAACACGCGGTATTCACCATGACCATCCACCCCGATGTGTCCGGCCGTCCGCAAGTGCTGCTGATGCTGGAGCGCCTGATCGAACACATCCAGAGCCATGCCGGCGTGCGCTTCGTCACCTTCGACGAAATCGCCGACGATTTCATCCGCCGCCAACCCCGCACCTGACCCCAACCCCGAACCCTGTAGGAGCGAGCTTGCTCGCGAAGAACCCATGAGCGCCGCGTGCATCCAGACTGCCCGCGTCGTCATTGACGATTTTCGCGAGCAAGCTCGCTCCTACAGGGAGGGCAATCTCTATCCCTTGAGGCGCGCTCCATGTCTATCTATAACAAGCTTGACCTGACTGGCTGGAAACCCCGGCAACTGACGTCCCAGGAAGTGCGCTTCGCCACCTGGATCGCGTTTTTCGCCTGGGTGTTCGCGGTGTATGACTTCATCCTGTTCGGCACCTTGCTGCCGGAGATCGGCCGGCACTTTGGTTGGGGTGAAGTGGAGCAAGCGCAAATCGCGACCTGGGTGGCGGTGGGCACGGCGGTGGTCGCGTTTGCCATCGGGCCCATCGTCGATAAGCTGGGGCGGCGTCAGGGGATTATTTTTACCGTGGCCGGTTCCGCGCTGTGCTCTGCGCTTACCGCGATTGGCGGAGCGTGGGGCAAGTCGCCGCTGATCCTGATCCGCTCGCTGGGGGGCTTGGGGTATGCCGAAGAAACCGTTAATGCCACCTACCTGAGTGAACTGTATGGCGCTTCGCAAGACCCGAAACTGACCAAGCGTCGCGGGTTCATCTACAGCCTGGTGCAGGGCGGCTGGCCGGTCGGTGCGCTGATCGCCGCCGGACTCACCGCACTGCTGCTGCCGATTATCGGCTGGCAGGGCTGCTTCATCTTCGCCGCGATCCCGGCCATCGTGATTGCGATCATGGCGCGCAAGCTCAAGGAGAGTCCGCAGTTCCAGATTCACCAGCGCATCAGCCAGCTGCGTAAACGCGGTGCGGTGAGCGAGGCGCAGAACGTCGCCGCCACCTACGGCGTGGATTATGACGAACACAGCAAGGCCGGCCTCAAGGCTGCGTTCCGTGGCCCGGCCCGCCGCGCCACCCTGGTGATCGGCGCCGCGCTGCTGCTCAACTGGGCGGCGATCCAGGTGTTCAGCGTGCTCGGCACTTCGGTGATCGTCAGCGTGCACCACATCTCGTTCGAGAACTCGCTGATCATCCTGGTGCTGTCGAACCTGGTGGGCTATTGCGGCTACCTGAGCCACGGCTGGATGGGCGACAAGATCGGCCGACGCAACGTGATCGGCCTGGGCTGGATGCTCGGCGGCCTGGCATTCGCCGGGATGCTGTTCGGCCCGAGCAACATGTCGATGGTGGTCGGGCTGTACAGCCTGGGCCTGTTCTTCCTGATCGGGCCGTATTCGGCGGCGCTGTTCTTTATCAGCGAAAGCTTCCCCACCAGCATCCGCGCCACCGGTGGCGCGATCATTCATGCCATGGGGCCGATCGGCGCCGTGGTGGCCGGGTTTGGCGCCACTCAGGTGTTGTCCGCCGGCAGCGACTGGCAGACCGCCGCGCTGTGGTTCGGCGCGCTGCCGTGCTTTCTGTCGGGTGCCTTGATGTTTGCCGCGCGCCACGTGCGTCCGGAAACCGTTCAGTAAGGAGTTGTCGATGAACCGTAAAGTTGCCTTGATTACCGGTGCCGCCAGCGGCATCGGCCAAGCCCTTGCCGTGGCCTATGCGCGCAGCGGCGTGGCGGTGGTAGGCGGGTATTACCCGGCCGATCCCCATGACCCGCACACCACCGTTGCCCTGGTGGAAGAAGCCGGTGGCGAATGCCTGATGCTGGCGCTGGACGTGGGCGACAGCGCCTCGGTGGACGCCCTGGCCGAGCACGCGGTGCGGCATTTCGGGCGCCTTGATTATGCAGTGGCCAATGCCGGGTTGTTGCGTCGTGCGCCGTTGCTGGAAATGAGCGATGCGTTGTGGGACGAGATGCTCAATGTCGACCTCACGGGAGTGATGCGCACCTTCCGCGCCGCCACGCGGCATATGACCGAAGGCGGCGCGCTGGTGGCGATTTCGTCGATTGCCGGTGGCGTGTATGGCTGGCAGGAACACAGCCACTACGCGGCGGCCAAGGCCGGGGTGCCGGGGTTGTGCCGTTCGCTGGCGGTGGAGCTGGCGGCCAAGGGCATTCGGTGCAATGCGGTGATCCCCGGGTTGATCGAGACGCCGCAGTCATTGGATGCGAAGAATTCGCTGGGGCCTGAAGGGTTGGCCAAGGCGGCCAGGGCGATCCCGCTGGGCCGGGTAGGGCGCGCCGATGAAGTGGCGTCGCTGGTGCAGTTTTTGACCAGTGACGCCTCGAGCTACCTAACCGGGCAAAGCATCGTCATCGACGGCGGTTTGACCGTGCGCTGGCCTGACTGACTAAAAATGTGGGAGAGGGCTACCTGATCCCACTGACTGTACTCAACCCAAAAGTGTGGGAGGGGGCTTGCTCCCGATAGCAGTGGTTCAGCCACTGCTGCCTTGTCTGAGGCACCGCTATCGGGAGCAAGCCCCCTCCCACATTGGAACTGTGTATTTTTTGGGAGATTTGTATGAAGCAACTTAGCCATCGCCGCGCCGTCATCACCGGTGCCGGCAGCGGCATCGGCGCCGCCATCGCCCAGGCTTACGCGGTTGAAGGCGCACGCCTGGTGCTGGCCGACCGCAACGCGGCGGGCCTCGCCGAAATCGCGATCACCTGTCGCAACCTCGGGGCCGAGGTGGTCGAGTGCGTGGCCGATGTCGGCACCGTCGAAGGCGCCCAGGCCGGCGTCGACCGATGCGTCGAGCACTTCGGCGGTATCGATATTCTGGTCAACAACGCCGGTATGCTGACCCAGGCACGGTGCGTCGATCTGACCATCGCTATGTGGGACGAGATGCTGCGTGTCGACCTCACCAGCGTCTTTGTCGCCAGCCAGCGTGCCTTGCCGCATATGCTCGCGCAGCGCTGGGGGCGGATCATCAACGTCGCCTCGCAACTGGGCATCAAGGGCGGTGCCGAACTGAGCCATTACGCGGCAGCCAAGGCCGGGGTGATCGGCTTCACCAAGTCCCTGGCCCTGGAAGTGGCCAAGGACAATGTGCTGGTCAACGCCATCGCCCCCGGCCCCATCGAAACCCCGCTGGTGGGCGGCATCAGCGACAGCTGGAAACGCGCCAAGGCCGCCGAACTGCCGCTGGGCCGCTTCGGCCTGGCGGACGAAGTCGCGCCTACCGCCGTGCTGCTGTCCAGTACCCCGGGCGGCAATCTGTTCGTCGGCCAGACCCTGGGCCCGAACGCCGGCGATGTCATGCCATGAGCGGGGCCTGACCATGTGCGGACTGTGTGGCTTGCTCGGCGAAGACCTGCACTGGAGCGACCCCTTGGGCGACGCGCTGCCCCGGCGGCGCGAGCGCCTGCGCCGGATTGCGGCGATCAACCAGGTGCTGGCGGTGTTCCGGCTCAAGGTCGAGGACTTTCAGGGCGCCTCCTATCTGCTGCTCGGCGCCACCGGCAAACAGGCGCTGGCCAGCGGCCTGGATCAACTCTGGCAGGCGGCCGAAACCATGCTCGGCCGCCCGCTGGACCCCCTCGACCCCATCCTGCTCGACCACTTGGAACACCCCAAACTGTAGGAGCGAGCTTGCTCGCGAAAAACGAGCAGGCGGCGCGGAGTATCTGTTAGCGCTGCGTCATCGTTGACGATTTTCGCGAGCAAGCTCGCTCCTACAGAGGCGGTGGAGAGAAAAAAATGAGTATGCCCCTGAATGTCATCACCGGTTTCCTCGGCAGCGGCAAGACCACCTTGCTCAAGCGCCTGTTGCAGGGCGAAAGCCTGGGCGACACTGCGTTGCTGATCAACGAGTTCGGCGATGTCGGCATCGACCATCTGCTGGTGGAAGAAGTCGCACCGGACACCGTCCTGCTGCCCAGCGGCTGCGTGTGCTGCTCGATTCGCGGCGAGTTGAAGGACGCGTTGCTGGGCCTGTTGCAACGCCGTGAGCGCGGCGAAATCCCGGCCTTCAAGCGGGTGATCCTGGAAACCACCGGCCTTGCCGATCCCGCGCCGATCCTCGCCACGCTGAACAACGACGTGCAACTGCGCGGGCGTTTTCATATCGGCCTGGTGATCACCTTGGTCGATGCCAGCCATGCTGCACTGCAAGAGCGCCTGCACCCGGAGTGGCTGGCCCAGGTGGCGGCGGCCGACCGGTTGCTGTTGAGCAAGACCGACCTGGTCGACGATTGCACCGCGCTGCGCGAGCACCTGCAGGCCCTTAACGCCGGTACGTTGATCCTTGATACCCAGGCCATTCACAGCGGCGATCAACTGCTGCTCGGCGAAGGCGTGCGCGGCGCCGAGCCCGGCGTGGAGGTCAGTCGCTGGCAGCTGCATCAACCGGTCACGGCCCGCCACGGCGCGGCGCAGGTGTGCTGCCTGACCTTCGAGCAACCGCTGGACTGGGTCGGGTTCGGGGTGTGGTTGTCGATGCTGCTAAGATGCCACGGCGAACGAATCCTTCGCGTCAAAGGACTGCTCAACGTGAACGCAAGCTCGGCCCCTATCGTCATTCACGGCGTGCAGCACTGCCTGCATGCCCCGGTGCATCTGCCAGCCTGGCCTGGCACCGAGCGCCAGTCGCGCCTGGTGTTTATCCTGCGCGGCCTCGACCCAGCGCTGTTGCGCCGTTCCTTCGATGTGTTCGCGCGGCGGTTCGCGGCATGATCACACTGCGCGTGCTCGGCACTTCCGTGACTTTGCTCGAATGCCTGCGTGTGCGCGCCGAGCAGGAGCTGGGCATTCGCCTGGTGTACCAGGTGCATGATGTGGAACAGGCCCAGCGTATCGCGGTGATGCAGCCCGAGAGTTACGACTTGTACGACCAATGGTTCCACAACGTCGACTTCGTGTGGCCGGCGCGGGCGATCCAGCCCATCGACACGCGGCGCATCGCGCTGTGGCACGAGATCAACGACCTGCCCAAGCGCGGCCGACTGTCGCCCAGCGACCGCCTGGGCAATGGCAGCGTGCCGAGTGAGCGGCTGTTCGTGCAGCATGACGGCAGCCTCGGCAGCAACGTGACCGAACGCATCAGCATGCTGCCGCTGACCCACAACGCCGACAGTTTTGCCTATCGCCCGGAGCGTCTGCCCGAGGGATTCTGCCACGGCAATGAAAGCTGGGGCTGGCTGCTGGACCCGGCGTGGCGCGCACGCACCGCGCTGCAAAGTGACGCCGCCATCGGTGCGCTGGATGCCGCGCTGGCCGTGCAGGGCGCGGGGCTGGCGCAGTTCAGGGACATCGGCAACATGAGCATCGAGGAAATCGACGTGCTCGCCGGGATTCTGGTGCGCAAGCAAAAGGAGGGGCACTTCGCGGCGTTCTGGTCCGACGATGAAGAGGCCGCGCAACTGATGCTCAGCCCCAGCATCGACATCCAGAGCCTGTGGTCACCCACCTTGATGCGCCTGCACCGTGCCGGCGTGAAATATCGGCTCGCCGTGCCGCGAGAAGGCTATCGCGCCTGGTTCGGCGGGTTGTCGTTGTCGCGTCATGCCCAGGGCCCGGTGCTGGATGCGGCCTATGCCTACCTCAATTGGTGGTTGTCCGGCTGGCCGGGGGCGGTGATGGCGCGCCAGGGTTACTACATCGGCAACCCGGCGCGCAGTCGCGACCACCTGAGCAGCGCCGAGTGGGATTACTGGTACGCCGGCAAGCCTGCGCGCGAAGAGCTGCTGGGCAGCGATGGCCTGCCGCTGATCGACATCGGCGAAGTGCGTGACGGTGGCTCCTATGAGCAGCGCATGGGGCACATCGCCGTGTGGAATTCGGTGATGGATGAACACAACTATCTGGTCCGCCGCTGGGGCGATTTCATGCGCGCGCGCTGCCTGTAGGTTCCAGTCCTGTAAGCGCGAGCAGCGGTTTTACGATCAAAAAAGCAGCCAGAAAAAAAGGCGGCTACCCATGCAGGTAGCCGCCTTTGTTTTGCCGCCGGTTTCGCTTAATCCGGCAGTTTGAACGCCATCACATAGTCACCCTGCTTGGTGCCCAGCGAGCCGTGACCGCCGGCCATGACCAGCACGTATTGCTTGCCGTCCTTGCCGGTGTAAGTCATCGGGGTGGTCTGCGCGCCTGCTGGCAGGCGGCCTTCCCACAGCTGCTTGCCGTTTTTCACGTCATAGGCACGCAGGTACTGGTCAAGGGTACCGCTCAGGAATGCGACGCCACCTGCGGTGGTGAACGTACCGCCCAGGCTAGGCACGCCCATGGTCAGCGGGATCGGAACCGGCGAGCTGTCACGCACGGTGCCGTTCTTGTGCATCCAGATGGTTTGGTGGGTGGTCAGGTCGACCGCGGCCACATAGCCCCATGCTGGCGCCTGGCACGGCAGGCCCATCGGCGACAGCAGCGCTTCGAGGATCACGCCGTATGGCGCGCCTTTGTTCGGCTGTACGCCTTCGGTTTCGCTGACGCGTGGGCCTTGCTTGGCGATCTCGGCAGCCGGGATCAGTTTCGATTTGAACGCCATGTAGCTTGGGTTCACGAACGCGATCTGGCGAACCGGGTCAACCGAGATGCCGCCCCAGTCGAACACGCCGAAGTTGCCTGGGTACACGATCGAGCCCTGCAGCGACGGCGGGGTGAACGGGCCGTCGTAGCGCATCGACTTGAAGTCGATCCGGCAGATCAGTTGGTCGAACGGCGTCACGCCCCACATGTCACGCTCCTTGAGGGGCGGTGGCATGAAGTTCAGGTCGGACTTGGGTTGGGTAGGGGAGGTGCGGTCGCCCGCGACTGCGCCCTGTGGCACCGGGATTTCATTGATCGGCACAACCGGTTGGCCGGTGGCGCGGTCGAGCACGTAGATGCTGCCTTGCTTGGTCGATGCCATCACCGCTTGCTTGACGCCGTCAGCGGTCTTGATGTCGATCAGCGAAGGCTGGCCGCCCACGTCCATGTCCCACAAGTCGTGGTGGGTGAACTGGAAGGTCCACTTCACGTGGCCGGTGTCGATGTCCAGGGCGGTCAGGCCAGCGGCGTATTTCTCGGAGTCATCGGTACGGTCGCCGCCGTACTGGTCGGGCATCTGGTTGCCCATCGGCAGGTACAGCGTGCCGAGTTTTTCATCCACGGCGAACATGGACCACATGTTCGGCGAGTTGCGGGTGTAGGTCTTGCCCTCGGCCAACGGGGTGGTGTCGTCCGGGTTGCCGCTGTCCCAGTTCCACACCAGCTTACCGGTGTGCACGTCGAACGCACGGATCACGCCGCTTGGCTCGTCGGTGGAAACGTTGTCGGTCACGTGACCACCGATCACGACCAGGTTCTTGGTCACGGCCGGTGGCGAAGTGGAGTAGTAACCGCCTGGGGCGAAGCTGCCGATGTTGGCGCGCAGGTCGACCTGGCCTTTGTCACCGAAGTCTTCGCACATCTTGCCGGTGTCGGCGTTCAGGGCGATCAGACGGGTGTCGGCGGTTGGCACGAAGATGCGTTTCGGGCAGGCGGTTGGCGCGGCGGCCGGGCTGGCGCTGCCGGTTGGGCTCTGCTCGGAGGCGTAGACGGCGTCATCGTGGTACGACACGCCACGGCAGGTCATGTGCGCCCAACCCTTGAAGTTCTCAGCACCCTGGGTGGTGATCTTCGGGTCGAAACGCCAGATTTCCTTGCCGGTGTCCGGGTCCAGGGCGATGACCTGGCTGTGCGGGGTACACACGTACAGCATGCCGTTGACTTTCAGCGGGGTGTTTTCCGCGGTGGTTTCACCGGGGTCGCCCGCGCCAGGAATGTCACCGGTACGGAAGGTCCAGGCCGGCACCAGCTTGTGAGCGTTTTCCGGGGTGATCTGCGCCAGTGGCGAGTAACGGTCACCGAAGGCCGAACGGCCGTAGGAATTCCAGTCACCATCAGCCTGGCTCGGTGCAGCGCTGGCCATGCCAGGCACTGCATCGCGGTCCAGTTGGCCGGTCTTGACCATTTCACCCGGGTTGGTGAATTGGCTGGCCAGCGCGGTAGCGCCCGCCAGCACCACGGCCACGCTCAGCGCGCCGGTGCCCAGCGGCGCGGCTTGACCACGCAGCAACGGACGGCGAAACCACGGCAGCAGCATGACGATGCCCAAGGCGAACAGCAGGGCCAGGCGCGGTACCAGTTGCCACCAATCCAGGCCGACTTCCCACAGGGCCCACACGGTACTGGCGAACAGCACCAGTGCGTACAGGCCCAGCGCAGCGCGGCGGGTGGCCAGCAGCAAAACGCCAGTCAAGGCGATGCCGATACCGGCCAGCAGGTAATACAGCGAGCCGCCGAGCATGCTCAGCTTGACCCCACCGGCCAGCAAGGCCAGCCCCATGATCAGCAGCAAGACACCCAGCAACCTGGGCAGCAGGCGGCTTGGGCTTGAGGCACCATCAGTGCTCATAGTGTGTTTCTCCGTTACGTTGGAATTATGTATCCCCGTGCTTCACTGTAGATGACGATTCGGCACGGGCTTGGTTCATCGTTTTTTTGGTTTTTTCCCTGAATAACCGGGTTATCCACGGGCGGGCAATAAACCCCCGAGCGCAGGTCGATTTAAGACAGCGCTGTCTTTGCATGAAGGGAGATTCGGCAAATGGGGTCGACCGGGAGGTGAAGCGTTTCAGGTTGTTGCGAAGGATAATGCGGCGGGGCGTTTAGAGAAAGGGTGAATCGCAAGATGCATCATTTCAGTTTTGGTAACAGTGACAGATAGTCGCTGCAAAAAGAGTGTGGGAGGGGGCTGCTCCCACAAGGGTTTCAAGTGTGGGTTAGAAGGTGGTGCGCACGCCGAACTGCACACTGCGCCCCAGTGCCGGCGCAATGTCGCGCAGGATCGAGCTGGCATAGCGCACGGTCTGGTTGGTCAGGTTTTCACCGTTGACGAACGCCAACCACTGGCTGCTGCCGACAGTGAAGTGGTAGCCGGCGCTTGCGCCCAGGGTGGTGTAGCCGTCGGTGCCGCTTTCATTGCTCGGTACGCGCCCTTGGCCGGCGGCATGTTCCACGTCGATACGCGCCTGCCAGCGGTCCAACTCCCACAGCAAGCCGCTGTTCAAGCGCAGCGGCGCGATGCGCGGCAGGGCTTCGCCGGTGTCCAGGTTGGTGGCGCGGGTGTAGTCGCCCGACAGCTCCAGGGCGAACTTGCCGTAGGCGCCTTCGCCAAGTTTCCAGTGATCCTGCGCTTCGAAGCCGGCGAAACGTGCGCGTACGCCGGAGTAGGTGTACTCGGGAATACCGCCCGCGTCCTCTTCACCTTCGTCGTTCAGCGTACGACCCGTGCCGAGCAAGCCGATATAGTTGGAGAAGCGGCTGTAGAACACGCCGAAGCTGCCCTTGTGGGTGCCATTGTCGAAGCGCAGGGCCAAGTCGCTGGACACGGCTTTCTCTTTCGACAGGTTCGCATCGCCCAGTTCGTAGGTGCCGGTGGCAACGTGCGCGCCATTGGCGTACAGCTCGTAGAACGTCGGTGCGCGCTCGGTGTAGCCCAGGGTGGCGGCCAATGACCAGACCGGCGTCAGGGTGTAGACCGCGCCGGAGGACAGGCTGCCGGCAGTGAAGTCATTGGTCTTGTCGGCCGTGGCGAAGCGCGCGTTGCCCTTGGCATCCGGGTCGACGCTGGTGTGTTCCAGGCGCCCGCCGAGGCTGAGCTTGAGGCGCTCGGTGGCTTGCATCTCCTCAAGAATGAACAGTGCGCCGGCGTTGGTATCGGTCTGGGGCACGAAGGCTTCTTCACCGAGGGCCGAGAATTCATTGCGGGTCACTTGTGCGCCGACCACGCCGTTGAACGGACCGATCGGCTGGTGGCGGGCTTCCACGCGCGCTTCATAGCCTTTGTTCTTGAAGGTGGTGCCGGTCTCGCCGCCCTCGATTTCGCGGTGCTGGTAGTCGGTGTAGCCGGCGTCGACTTTTACCGAGGTAAACGCGCCTTGCAGGTTGCGTATTTCGGAGGCGAACGCGTAGTGCTCCTGCTGCATGCGGATGCGCACGTCCTGTTCGGCAGGGGAGCCATAGTTGCTGTCGTAGTTGCTGTAGGACAGCCCCGCGTAGCCATCATCCCAGGTGTAGGACCCGCCCACTGCGCCGCCATCCTGGCGCCCATCGCTGTTGCCCAGGCGCCCGTTCTTGCCGGGGCCATCGTCGGATTCGGGGGCATGGCGGCTGCGCGCATAGCCCGGGATTTTCAGGTCGTTGAACTCCCGCGCATTGGCGTCCAGGTGCAAGGCAAAGGTGCCGTCGCCGGCCTCAAGCTTTCCCGCGCTGCTGCGGGTGGTGTCAGCGCCGCCGTAGCGCAGTTCACCGGCACCGTGAATGCCTTCGATGGCTGCGGTGGGGATGCGGTTATCGAAGGTATTGACCACGCCGCCGATGGCGCTGCCGCCGTACAACAAGGCCGCCGGGCCGCGCACGATTTCAATGCGTTCGACGTTGATCGGGTCCAGCGGCACGGCATGGTCATAGGACAGTGACGACGCATCCAGCGCGCCCACGCCATTGCGCAAGATGCGAATGCGGTCGCCGTCCTGGCCGCGAATAATCGGCCGGCTGGCGCCTGGTCCGAAGTACGAAGACGACACCCCCGGCTGCTTGTTCAGGGTTTCGCCAAGGCTGCCTTTTTGTTGCAGGGTCAGGTCATCGCCTTCGAGCACCGTGGTGGGCGAGGCGAGTTGTTCGCTGCCCAACGGATTGCCGGTGATGATTTGAGGTTGCAGTTCCAGGGCGTGGGCTTGGGAGCCGATCAGCAGGGCGGCGGCGAGGGGGGACAGGCGCCAGAGACGAGAGCAGGACATCGGACATTCCTTGGCAGGATTTTGATAGGTATCGTTACAATATAACATCTCTTTTTTCGCTGAAAAGGGGAACTTTTGTCGACTGGCTATATTCAATCCAGTGCTTCCACCGTTACGCCCCGTCGGCTAAGGTGCGCGGCTGTGTTTCCTCTCTCGCAAAAAGGCCCGGCATGACCGCGACAAGCAACGACCCGCTCCACGGCGTGACCCTGCAACATGTCCTCACCACCCTGGTGGAACACTACGAATGGGCGGGCCTGGCCGAACGCATCGATATTCGCTGCTTCAAGAGCGACCCCAGCATCAAGTCGAGCCTGACTTTCCTGCGCAAGACCCCTTGGGCCCGAGAAAAAGTCGAAGGCTTGTACGTCAAGCTGATGCGCACCAAACGCCCGTTGGATTGAACCCGTGAAGCGTTTTGTGGCGGCGGCCGCGTTGGCCGGGTGGGTGGGGTTGGCGATCCAGCAGTACCTGATTCTGTATTCGCGCTGGTCCAGCGGCGCCAGCCTGCTGGGCGGGTTGATCAGCTTCCTGAGTTTTTTCACTGTGCTGACCAATACCCTGGTCGTCGTGGTGCTGAGTTATTGGTTGGTCAAACGCGAATCTGCCGGCAAGCGTTTTTTTCTCGCGCCTGTTATCAGCAGTGGTATCGCCGCGAGCATTGTCGTGGTGAGCCTGGCCTACAACCTGCTGCTGCGGCACCTATGGACCCCCGAGGGCTTTCAATTCATCGCCGATGAATTGCTGCATGACGTGATGCCGTTGCTGTTTCTGATCTATTGGTGGCGGTGCGTGCCCAAGGGCACCTTGCGGGTCAAGCACATTGCAGGGTGGGTGATTTACCCCCTGGTGTACTTCGCTTATGTGCTGTTGCGCGGGCATCTGCTGGGGCAGTATCAGTACCCGTTCATCGATGTGGACAGCCTGGGTTATCCACAGGTGTTCGTGAATGCCGGGGGGATTTTGCTGGGGTTTATCGTCATTGCGTTGGCGGTGGTAGGGCTGGATAACCGCCTGAAATCATCCTGAATTTAAAGTGGGCACGGTCAATGTGGGAGGGGGCTTGCCCCCGATGGCGGTGTGTCAGAAACAGATATGCTCACTGATACACCGCTATCGGGAGCAAGCCCCCTCCCACAGTTTTGACCGCGTCAGGCTGGTTCCTCTTCACTGCCTTCGGCCCGCCAGTAGCCCGCGGCCTTGAGGTATTCCTCGTTGACCTTGTGCGTATCCAACAACACCCGCCGCACCTGGCGCGACAGCTTGGTCTCGGTCGCGACAAAGCTGTACAGCGTGCCGCCGGGCAGCGTCAGGTTGCGCACGGCGTCGAGCAGGTCGTCCTGGCCGCGCACCACCCAAACAATTTCGACATCCGCAGCGCTTTCCAGCACCTGGCGTTCCGCGGCATCGGCAACTTCAATCACCGCCAGCACCTTGCGCCCGGCGGGTAGTTCTTCCAGACGGCGACCGATCGCGGGCAGGGCGGTTTCATCGCCGATCAGCAGGTAGCTGTCGAAGATATCCGGCACGATCATCGAGCCACGTGGCCCGCCGATATGCAGGTGCTGGCCGACCTGCGCCTGCTCGGCCCAGGTGGAGGCAGGGCCATCGCCGTGCAGCACGAAGTCGATATCCAGTTCGCCAATGCTCAGGTCGAAGCGCCGTGGCGTGTAGTCGCGCATCGCCGGTTGCGGACCGTCACCCTTGATGGTGAACGTCGGGCTTTCCAGCGCCGCTTGTTCGGCGGCGTTCTGCGGGAACAGCAGCTTGATGTGATCGTCACTGCCCAGGCTGACAAAACCCGCCAGTTCCGGGCCGCCCAGCGTGATGCGGCGCATGCGCGGGGTGATGTCCTCCACGCGCAGAACGTGCAGGCGGCGGCGTTTGATTTCGTGGGTCACGCGATGAATGGTGGGTGTGTTCATTGGTCTTTCCCGTCGGCAATGGCTTGCGCGGTGCGGTTGAGCAGCGCCGCGACACGCGTGATTTCTTCCGGGCTCCAGCGCCCGTGGTGCGAGTGCAGGGCATGACGCAGGTTATGCACCGCTTCGTGGATTTCCGGTGGCCGGTCCTGGCCGCGCAGTGAGCGCTTGCTGACGTCAATGCGCATGCGCACGCCATCCAGGGCAACGGCTTGCTCGCTTAAGAAGAGACGGCCGGCGTCGGTAATTGTGTAGCGCTTTTTTCCGCCTTCGGCATCCCCGCTGATCAACTCACTCTCTTCGAGAAAGGTCAGGGTGGGGTAGATCACGCCGGGGCTGGGGCTGTAGGCGCCATCGAACAGGCTTTCGATCCGGCGGATCAGGTCGTAGCCATGGCACGGCTGTTCGGCGATCAAGGCTGGCAGCAGCAGTTTCAGGTCGCCTGGGGCAAAGACGCGTGGCCCGCGCCCGCCGCGTTCGCGGCCCATGCGTTTGTCGAAGCCATCGCGGCCGTCGTGAGGGTGATGCTCTCTCATTTTCTTTCGCTCGTCGGTAGGTTTAGATACAACTTAAGATATATCTTTAGGCGAGCGCAAGCCCTCCGGACCAACGGTTGACCCTGCAACGCAAGCGCTGGATCGACGCGAATCAGTTCTGTCAATTGCAATAATTTGAAGTTGCTGTATAACTATTTAGAGTAACTGCTCAGTTGTTCGGGCAACCTGTGTTAAAACTTAAAGTGTGCCAATACACGGGACTTAAAACGCGCTTGTCATCCACTTCTTACAGAAAAACTGCTGCATGAATTGTTCTCGATTGGAGCATGTAGGTGGTTTCTTACGGATATAAATAAAGTTTTGGCAAAGTGCCATCTTTTTCCCGCAAGCCCAGCCTATTTGGGCTACGGGCCAATACGAAGTGTCTTGCATACCTGCATTTGAATTCAGTGGATTATTGTTTGGCGTTGCGGCGACTCAACTAACTGAGCGCAACGCTATTCGTTGTAAGTTCTTTAAGGCTTAGCGCTTTTAATAAACTTTCCGACGAGTCACTCACTGTTTACAACTACAGGTATTGACCATGTTCAAGAAGTTTGCATTTGCTGCCTCCCTGACCGTTATTGCGCTGAGCACCTCGCCGGCGTTCGCTGCCGGTGAAGCCAGCCACACCGTCAACCTCAAGGCAAACATTCCGACCACCGTATTCCACGCTCAGCCGCGTGATCCGAACTGGGGCCGTGACGAAACCATGAACTACAACCTGGTGAGTGGTGAGCTGTCGACCCTGAGCGCGATCTATGACATCCGCAACACCAACGGTTCGGTGCACGCCTACATCGAAGGTGGCCCGGCCGTACTGTTCAACGGCGACGCCGCTCAGAACATCGCGCTGACCACCACCCTCAACGGCGTCACCCTGACCGGTACTCCTCAGGAAGTGGTCAACGAAGCGGACTCCACCCCAGGTGTCGGCGCTGAAATGCGCATCGCCGCTGCCAAGCCGAACGCTAACCAGCGTGGTTCGTACACCGCAGTGATGCCGGTTGTCTTCGATGCCGTACTGCCAGTAGCGCCTTGATGTCGATGCAGACCCGCTGAGCGAACGCTTGCGGGTCATTACAGGCCGGTGGGGTCCCTCTCCTCCATCTCGCCGGCCTGGTTTCAACCCCCGTCTCTTGGCCCTCAGAGTATTCCGTTCATGTTCCCGATGACTCACATCGCGGCGGCGCTTGCGCTATTGATAGGTACGAGTGCACTGGCAACCCAGGCCAACGCCGCCTCGACTCCCGGTAGTCTGATCACTCAGGCCCAAGGCTTGCCCTCGGGGTTTGCCGACCACTTTTTCGATGTGCCGCTGGCCGTGCGCATAGACCTTGACCAGCAACCGCTGGGTGAAGCGCTGATCGTATTGACCCAGGATGACCGCGTCAGCCTGTTGGAATTTACCGACACCGGCGACAGCAAAGTCGCGGCCACCACCCGCGACACCTGGCAAGCGATCCTGGAAAAAGGCGTGGCCCTGGGCGCGTGTACCCAGTCGTGCCCGCAGCAACTGGTGTCGGCGTTCTACAACCTGGAAAGTTCACAGCTGTCGATCATCACCCAGAACGTGGAGCGCACCGACGACGCACCGCGTTATTACGCGCAGCCCGAAAACGGCAGCCTGGGTTTGATCATCAACAACCAGCTCAACCTCAACGGCGGCCAGGACCAGGACCTGGGCGGGCGTTATGGGCTGCAAGCCAGCTCCAGTCTCGGCAACTGGAGTCAGGTCTTCAATTTGCAACTGGCGCGCCAGAGCGGCGCCGACGAAACCATGCGCCATGCTATCCATGAGCTGTATACCCAACGTGAACTGGAGGGCAATTTCTTTCGCCTGGGCCATTTCACCCCCAATTCCGATGGCCTCACCCGGCAATTGCGCAGCTTCGGCGCCAGCCCCGACACGGCGGTGGGCGCGATGTACGGCAGTTCCGACAGCCTGGCCATCAACAACCCCAAGCCCAGCGTCTACCCGATCTATGTCACGGCCAACCGTCAGGCAGCGGTGGAGATCTATCGCAACGGCCTCTTGATCAACACCCAGGCAGTGGCGTCCGGTTTGCAGACCCTGGATACGCGCCCGCTGCCCGGCGGTATCTATGAGGTGGAAGTGCGTCTGATCGAAGACGGCCTGACCGTCAGTACCACCCAGGAGCTGGTCTACAAGCCCAGCAACTGGCGCAATGCCGAAGACCGTTGGCGTTACAACGTATTTGCCGGGCGCGAGACCAAACTGTTCAGCAACTGGGAAGAACAGGCCTCGGGTTCGATTACCGCCGGTGCGTCCATCAACTACTTGCTGCACCCCAGGGTGATCCTCGGCCTGTCGGCGCGCGAGGTGCGTGAGCAACTGCAATATGGCGGCTCGGTGGACTGGTCGGTCGCCAACAACGTCAACGTCTACGCCAACGTGTTTCAGACCCAGGACCACGGCACCGGCATGGACCTGCAAGGGCTCTACACCTTCGGCGCCACCAACCTGGTGTTCAGCCACAACCGCAGTTGGCTCGACACCCGCGACACCTACGAAACCCTGCCCGACGGTACCCGTTTGCGGCGCAATACGTTTGTCGGCCAGACCAGCAACAGCGCGCTGTCGGTCAACCACCGGATCGATGCGAAAAACTCGGTGAACATGCGCGTCTCCCACAGCGAAGGCAATGTGGAAGGCGCCGGTATCGACCTGGGCTGGAACCGTCGCGACACGCTATTGGGCAGTGACGCCAACTGGCGTTTCTCGGTGTTTGACCGCCCCGGCAGCGGCAGTACCAATGACCAACGCAACCGTGGCGTCGATGTGACCTTGAGCCTGGCCCTGGGCACCGAGGGGCGACAGGTCTCCGGCAGCATCGGTAGCCGCACTTCACGTGATGGTGGCCGCGATAACAACGCCTCGGTGACGATCCGCCAGGACTTGACCGACCACGTGCTGCAAAGCGTTTCGGCGACGGCGATTACCGACACCTACGGCGTGGGCGTGTCGAGCATGGCCAGCTTCAGCACGGAAACGGTCAGCGGCGACGGTTTCGTGCAGCGCAGCTCCTTCAACGGTGAGTTCACCGGTGGCCTGAACCTCAACAGCACGTTGGTGGCGGGGGCCGGCAAAGTCTTGTTGAGCAGCCAATACCAAGGCAACGGTGCCGGCATGATCGTCGACCTCGAGACCGACCTGGACGCCATCACCCTGCGCGCCGACGACTTGAGCGGCGGCAGTGTGGTGCTGCGCCCCGGTCGCAACTATGTGCCGGTGTCGGCGTACAAGAGCAGCACCGTGTCGTTCGACTTCGAGGGCAACTACCCACCGGCGGCGAATATCCAGCCGGCACGTTCCACCTACCACCTGAACAAGGGCGGCGTGGACTACCGCAAGGTCACCGTGATGAAAACCGTGACGGTGCTGGGCCGCTTGCTCAATGAGCAGGGCACGCCGTTGCGCGGCCATCAGGTGATCAACCACGCCAGCCGTGGGGTCAGCGAAGTGGACGGATTCTTCTCCATGGAAATGAGCGCCAGCGCGCCGACCCTGGAGGTGCGCTACCAGAACCAGTTGCTCTGCCAGTTCCGTCTGGACCCTGCCAACGCGCCGAGTGAAAACGACGTGCTGATGATCGGCGACCTGCGTTGCACACCGGACAGCTTGGCCGAAGCCACCCACAAGGCCGAAACCGCCGGTTGACGGCGGTTCGGATCCTCGGAGTTTTTATGACTGTTATCACCGCAATCAAGCAGGCCCTGGCGCCGGCTGCATTGGCCCTGGCGTTGGGGGCGTTCAGCCAGCCGGCCCTGGCCATTGTCGAAGACATCACGGCCGTGTTTCGCCCCGACCCCGCCAACCCGATGAGCAACAAATTCATTAACACCACGCCGCAAAGTGGCTTATGCCCTTGGCACGTGCCCGCCAAGTGTGAGGCGGTCAATACCTTCAGTATTCGTAATACGGCGTTCAGGGCCACGTCGACTGGCCCCATACCGGCTTTTCCCGATGATCCGCGCAAAAGTGCCTATTTCAAGGTGCCTTCAGCCTTTCGCGACCTGCAGGTCACCCACCGCGCAACCGGTAGAACAGAAACCGTGCAGATGCGAATTGCCGGTATCGGCGGCAGATGGAGCATCTCTTATCCGCCGGGCGTATCGGCCTGGGGCACGCCAGGCGTTGGTTGGTCGGCTTATTGGTATGGGGCACCAGCACCTTGCAGTCCGATCAATTACATCGCGGCGGGCACAAGTTTCGCGTTGTTCTTCTGGATCGTTCCGGAAAACGCCGGGGCCTGCAGCGTGACCAACGGAACGGATATTCCGTGGCTCAAATATGACCATCTTGAATACGGCTACGAACTCAAGACCCCCAACCCCCTGGGCATGGACACCGGCATCTACGAGGGTTCCATCACCTACACCATGGGGCCGGGCGCTGACCTTGACTTCGGCGACACGATGATCCCCTCCGACGGCGTGCTCACGTTCAACTTCACCCTCACGGTGGAGCACGTGCTCAAGGTCGACCTGCCACCCGGCGCTCATCGCATCGAGCTGCTGCCCGAAGGCGGCTGGCAAGCCTGGCTCAACCAGGGACGGCGCCCGGCACGGTTGTTCCGCGACCAGACCTTCACGCTCGCCGCCAGCTCGCGTTTCAAGATGAACCTTGAGTGCGGCCTGGTGATGGGCAACACCTGCGGCCTGCGCAACGGCGAAGGCGATGAGGTGCCGGTGCAGATCGCCGTCAGCCTGCCCCACGGCGTGCGCGACCAGTACGACCAGCCGGTGAACAAACTGCCGCTGCGCCTGGACGGGGTCGGCACCGAGCTGTTCCAGCCAACGTATTACCTGGATAACCGTCCGGCCAAGTTGCATTTCGAGGTGGGCAAGGACGATGTCGGCGAAATGCTCAAGGCGCCAGGCACCACCTATACGGGGACGGCCACGGTGATCTGGGATTCGGAAGTCTAGTCGGCCGGCCAGTATTCGCAGCACCGGCCTCCCGTGGAGGCCGCGTTCAATCAATGAGGCGTAGCAAACATGAAACATGCAGTGTTATGGAGCGCTCTGCTCCTGGGTTCCCTGAGCGCCCACGCCGGGCCGGCAATCAACGTCGGCGTGGTGTACGACTACTTGGAAGGCGACCGCAGTTCCTACCTCAAGCGGGTATTCAACGGCGGCACCAGCACCGCGTTCATCAAGGTCAACGTGCTGGAAATCATCTACAACGCCGACGGTACCTCCAGGGAAGTGCCGGTGGCCTCGCTGACCGACGACAAGGGCGCCACCACCAGCCGCGACGGCCTGATGGCCAGCCCGGCACGCATGATCGTTCCGTCCAACGGGCGCCAGGGCACACGTCTGCTGTACATGGGCGAACGCGACAAAGAGCGTTACTTCCGTGTGCGCTTCATCCCGGTGGTGCCCGAAAAGAGCGATGACTTTGCGGTGACCGACCAGGAGCGCGCCGACTACAAGGACAGCCTGGCGGCGGGTGTGAACATCATGGCCGGCTACGGCACGGTGTTTTTCGTAAGGCCCAAAGACACGCGCTTCGACACGCAAATCAGCGACAGCGCCAGCCAATACACACTGCGCAACGCGGGCAACAGCGTGGTGGTGCTCGATGAGTTCCGCGATTGCGCCAAGGCGAAAAAGTCCGACTGCCTGCCCACCACCAAGCACCACATTTTGCCGGGCCGCGAGCTGGTTTTCGAAAAGAAGTCCGACCGCCAGTTCAGCTTCCAAATGGTCGAGGGGCGCGACAAAAAACTGATGACCGTCAACGATAACGGGTGAGCGTGATGTTCAAGCAACTGACACTGGCGGCACTGCTGATGGGCGGCACCTCGGCCTGGGCTATCCAGGAGCGCGAGACCTTCGATATTTCGGTGACCATCCCGGTGCACGAGGCTTATGTGCTGCCCTCGGAACCGGACTGGATGGGCCAGGACCAACTACTGCCCTGGAGCCTGGCGCGTGCCGAGTTGGGACGCCTGCGCAAGAACTTCGACGTGAAAAACCTCGCCGGCGGCGTCGCCGCGCGATTGGGAGACACGCCTTACCTGGCCAGCCCACGCGATCGCATCGAGCTGCGCGTGCTGTTCAATCAGGTACCGTTGAGCCTGGACGCCACCGAAGTGATCAGCGCCGATGTGGCCCGCTCGGGTACCCGGGCGGTGCTGGATATCGCGGCCATCGAGCCCGAGGGTGGCTACCAGGGTGGGGATTACTTTGGCACGGTGCACCTGGTCTTCGATTTTCTGGCGCCCTGAACCTGTGACGACCTGAATGTGAGAGGGGCTTGCCCTAATGCCGGTCAGTAAGGCTTTTTGTAGGAGCGAGGCGGGCGGCTAGCCCTTGCTCGCGAAGAACTCAGGGCCCCCGTGTTTATCCAGAATGAACGCGTTGCCTGGGCGTTTTTCGCGAGCAAGCTCGCTCCTACAGTGAACTTTCGCTTAACTGATTGGCATTAGGGCAAGTCCCCCCACATTTGGACCGCGGGGCGTCAGTTCGATAGGACAGCCATGCTTGCCGTCGGCAAACACAACGTCTGGCCGCCCGGCTGCACATACGGCAGCAGAATCGGCGCCATGCCTTTGAGCACTTGTACCGGCAGTGCCGAGGTGAAGGTGAATTGCTGGGCCTGGCTGCCGGGCACAAAAGCGGTCAGGGTGCCGAAGTGCCGGTCACCCAGGTAGAACACGAAAGTGGCGGTGCGGTTGATCGATTTTGAGCTGATCACCCGCCCACCGGCGCCCATCGCTTCGATGCGGTTGTCGCCGGTGCCGGTCTTGCCGCCCATGGCCATCGGCGTGCCGTCGGCCAGCTTGAAACTGCCTGACACGCGCTTGGCCGTGCCGGCATCCACCACCTGGGACAGGGCGCCGCGCAACGCCCCTGCCACCTCGGACGGCATCACCCGTTTACCCGGGTCGGGGTTGTTGACCAGGCGGGTGTCATAGGGCGTGCCGGCGGCAAAATGCAGGCTGTCGATGCGCAGCACTTTGCCGCGTACGCCATCGTTGAGGATGATGCCCATCAATTCGGCGAGCGCCGCCGGGCGGTCGCCCGAGCTGCCGATGGCGGTGGCGAGGGACGGCACCAGGTGGTCGAAGGGATACCCCACCGCCTGCCAGCGTTGATGAATATCCAGGAACGCTTCGACCTCCAGCATGGTCCGGATGCGGCTGTCGCGCGCGCCTTGGTGACGGCTTTTGAACAGCCAGCCATAGACCTCCTGGCGTTCGAACTGGCTGGCCTTGACCACCTCGGTGAAGGTGGCCTCGGGGTGCTTGAGCAGGTAGCCGAGCAGCCACAGGTCCAGCGGGTGAACCTTGGCGATATAGCCCTGGTCGGGCAAATCGTAGGTGCCGGGGCCGTAATCGGTGTACAGGCGGTCCAGGCGTTCGTCGGTGACTTTCGTACTGCCCAGATGTGCACGCACAAAGCGCTTGAACGTGTCCGGGTTGGCCTCGGGAAACAGATAGCGGTGCACGGCGGCCAGGCGAATGGCGGTGGGGTGCAGGCTGTCGAGGAAGGTGTCCAGGCGCGCCTGGGTGTCTTTCTTCTGATACTTCTTCCAGAACTTGAGCACAAAGGTGGTGCCTTCGCGGTCGGCGAATTTGGCCAGGTATTCCTGGCGCCGTGGGTCGCCGTCATCCTTGAGCAATTGCGCGCTGTTATTGGGCCCGGCATAGGTGACGTAGCGCTCCAGGTCGCGCATCAGGCGAATGAATGGCAGGTTGATCGACTCGCGCAACGCGTCGCGCAACGTGGGGCTGCGGCCATTGTCCTGGTTGCGGAAGTTGTGGAAGTAATGCATGCCACCGCCGGTGAAAAAGCCTTCGTTGGGGCTGGCTGAGTAGGTGCGATCAAGGGCCGCTTCGAGCATCCTGGCCAGGGATTTATCCGGGGCCTGGATCAGGTAGTCGACGGCCCAGCGGCTGAGGCGGTCCTGCTCGGCGATATCGGTTTTTTTCAACGCCGCGGGCGCTTGCGCGGCATAGCGATCATGCAGCTCGCCGATGATTTGCAGGTAAGTGGTGAGCACCCGCAGCTTGGCGGTGGAGCCCAGTTCCAGTTTGCTGCCTTCGTTGATATCGAACGGCTGGTCGGTGTTGTCGGTTTGCACGCGCACCCGTGAACCCTCTGCGGTCCGTTCGAACAGGGTGAAGCTGTAGCGCACCAGGGGCGTGCTGGCGGGGGTCAGCAACCGTTCGCCGAGCAGCCCGGTCTGGCCTGCGAAGGAGGGGTCGGCCAGTTGCTTGAGGTAGGCAGTGACCTGGGTTTGCAGCTCGGCCTGCAAGGTGCTGGTGGCGGACAGGTCCAGGCGGTCGAGGTCGTAGAGCGGGCGGTTGAGCAGGGCGGCGACACGACTGCGGGCGACACTGATGCCTTTGTTGGTGTCGATCGGTTGCAGTGTCGGCTGCTGCTGCCAGTCACGGTAAGTGACGTGCGCGGCCAGGGCCGCCTTGAGCAGCGCGGAATCGATGACGGCATTTTGCGCCAGCAGCCGCAGGTGGCTGTCGGTGAGCTGTGCCAGTTCAGTGCGACCATTGCTCAGGTAATGGGAGGGCCGACGTTGGGCGATCATCAGTGACAGCACTTGGCGCAAGGCCAAGCCGCGTGCGCTCAGGCTGGCTGGGGTATTGGCGGTGTCGGCCAGGGTCCGGTTGACCTGGGCGAAGTCGGCGCCGTACCACACCCGCAACCCCTCGGCCATGCCGTGCACCTCACCGTGGCCGGGTACGGCCGACAAGGGCACGCTGTTGAGGTAGTCACGCACGACGTTTTGCCGGGCGACCAGGGTGTCGGGGCCTTGCTGGTAAGCGCGCACGCTGGCGGACAGCATCTGACGGATCTTCTCGTCGCCCGACAGGGTCAGGCCCTCCGGCGAGTGCCGGTATTTCTCCAGTTGCGTCGCCAGGGTACTGCCGCCCGCCGTCTGCCCCGGCAGGTGCAACTGACGCGCAAGCTGCGACCACGCGGCCTTGGCAAAGCGCGGCCAGTCCACCGCCGGGTTGGCCTGGGGCGGGTCGGGGTCGAGCAGCTCGCGGTTCTCGATGAACAGCAGGCTGTGGACCATCAGCCCTGGAATGTCGCTGAAGTGCGTGTACAGCTGGGTAGGGTAGTTGAACTGATACAGCGGCGCGGCGCGGCAATCGGTGATCGACAGCCCGGCCTGTATTTTTTCCGCGTAGGGAATGAATAGCCCGTGACGGCTGTAGTCCATCAGCGCCTCGGAGAAGCGCGCCTGGGATTGCACCACGTAATTGCGCTTGAGCAGGCGTGGCAGCCACTCGCCGAGGGCGCTGTAGCCCAGGCGTCGATCAAACGGGCCGGCGCCTGGGTACACAATGGCATCGCTGGCGCCGGGGGCCACGGTGTAGGTCAGTTGGGTCGCCCACTGGCTGAGCAAGCGGGACTGCCAGTGGGCGGTCCGCATCTCGCGCATGGCCGCATAGCCGAGGGCGAGCAGTGCCATCAATCCGATCAGCCAGAACAACCGGCGCCAGGGGCGGCTTGGTGTGGTTTTTTTCGGCAACGGCGCGGGTGACGGGCTGTCGTGATCGACTTCAGCCTTGGCTGGACCGGATTGCCACAGAGCGCCCATAGTCGATTGATCCATTCCTACAGATTGATCGGACTTGTCTGAAGCGTAGACGCAGATTGCCTACGCCACGAGGCGCGCCGAGGTTTTTCGAGAAGGACGCACGACCACAGGCGCCGTTCAGGCGTACCACGGCGGGCCGCTGCCGTGCTGATATGTAATACTCTGCGCCGTTTTGCACCGTGAAGGCCGGTTTAGACGCTTGGAACCGTCCTCCGTCGAATGGCTTTTTATCGGGGCATATCGCCAAATTTTGCTGTTTATTGAGTGAAAAGCCCTATCCGGAGCTTTTTATACTGCATGCCCGCTGACCCGGCCGTTGACCACGGCCTGGCGGGGCTGCCCACAAGGCAGACCCGGTCAAGACGGCCCATGGGCCCACCCGCTCATGTGCCGAGACTCGCTGGCTAACTCCAATAAAAATGAGGTTGTATTCCTATGCCTGTCGGCAAACCACTGCCCCCTGGCGAGACCGCTCAAGGCGGCCCGCTCAAACGCGAACTCGGTGAGCGGCATATCCGCCTGATGGCCCTCGGTGCCTGCATCGGTGTCGGCCTGTTCCTCGGCTCGGCCAAGGCCATCGAAATGGCCGGCCCGGCAATCATGCTCTCGTACATCATTGGTGGACTGGCGATCCTGGTGATCATGCGCGCCCTCGGTGAAATGGCGGTGCACAACCCCGTCGCCGGTTCGTTCAGCCGTTATGCCCAGGATTATCTCGGCCCGTTGGCGGGCTTTCTGACCGGATGGAACTACTGGTTCCTGTGGTTGGTGACCTGTATCGCCGAGATCACCGCCGTGGCGGTGTACATGGGCGTCTGGTTCCCTGATACCCCGCGCTGGATCTGGGCCCTGGCGGCGCTGATCAGCATGGGCACCATCAACCTGATCGCGGTCAAGGCCTTCGGTGAGTTCGAATTCTGGTTCGCGCTGATCAAGATCGTCACCATCATTGCCATGGTGATCGGCGGCGTCGGCATCATCGCTTTCGGCTTCGGCAATGACGGCGTGGCGCTGGGTATTTCCAACCTGTGGGCCCATGGCGGCTTCATGCCCAACGGCGTGCAAGGCGTATTGATGTCGTTGCAGATGGTGATGTTCGCCTACCTGGGCGTGGAAATGATCGGCCTCACCGCCGGTGAAGCGCGTAACCCTCAGAAGACCATCCCCAGCGCCATCGGCTCGGTGTTCTGGCGCATTCTGCTGTTCTATGTGGGTGCATTGTTCGTCATCCTGTCGATTTATCCTTGGAACGAAATCGGCACCCAAGGCAGCCCGTTCGTGATGACGTTCGAGCGCCTGGGTATCAAGACCGCAGCGGGCATCATCAACTTCGTGGTGATCACCGCCGCGCTGTCGTCGTGCAACGGCGGCATCTTCAGCACCGGGCGCATGCTCTACAGCCTGGCGCAGAACGGCCAGGCCCCCGCGACGTTCGGCACCACATCCAGCAACGGCGTGCCGCGCAAAGCGCTGCTGCTGTCGATCTTCGCCTTGCTGCTGGGGGTGTTGCTCAACTACCTGGTGCCGGACCAGGTGTTCGTGTGGGTCACCTCCATCGCCACCTTCGGCGCGATCTGGACCTGGCTGATGATCCTGCTGGCGCAGCTCAAATTCCGTAAAGGCCTGAGCCCGGCCGAGCAGGCGGGCCTCAAGTACCGCATGTGGCTGTACCCGGTCAGCTCCTACCTGGCGCTGGCGTTCCTGGTGCTGGTGGTGGGCCTGATGGCGTACTTCCCGGACACCCGCGTGGCGCTGTATGTAGGACCGGCATTCCTGGTGCTGTTGACGGTGTTGTTCTACGTGTTCAAGTTGCAGCCGACCAATGGGGCGGTGCGTACCGCAGCTTGAGGGCTTGCCCGCGATAGCGGTGTGTCAGCCACCGTTATAAACAAACGACGCAAAACCAATGTGGGAGGGGGCTTGCCCCCGATGCAGTGTGTCAGCCAGACAGTATGTAGCTGACACACCGCCATCGGGAGCAAGCCCCCTCCCACATTTTTAGATATCTAGCGACGCTGCGATTTGTGCTGGCGGGGATGATTGGGCGCAGCGAGGTTGCAGCCTTGTCCTGATTGAACAAGTAGCGCAAAACCAATGTGGGAGGGGGCTTGCCCGCGATGCAGTGTGTCAGCCAGACAGTATGTAGCTGACACACCGCCATCGGGAGCAAGCCCCCTCCCACATTTTTAGATATCTAGCGACGCTGCGATTTGTGCTGGCGGGGATGATTGGGCGCAGCGAGGTTGCAGTGTTGTCCTGATTGAACAAGCAGCGCAAAACCAATGTGGGAGGGGGCTTGCCCCCGATGCAGTGTGTCAGCCAGACAATGTGTAGCTGACACACCGCCATCGGGGGCAAGCCCCCTCCCACATTTTAAATCTCCAGCGACGCTGCGATTTGTGCTGGCGGGGATGATTGGGCGCAGCGAGGTTGCAGTGTTGTCCTGATTGAACAAGCAGCGCAAAACCAATGTGGGAGGGGGCTAACCATGCGCGGGGGGCTGGGATGCAATGGCTCTGCGCTGATCCAACTGCTTGTTGAACTCCAGCCACGCCGCAAACAAGGCCATCACGACGGCCCCCACCAGCGCGGTGACTATCTGCATGGCGACGGTATCACCGGTCAGTGCATTGGCCATGTCCGCCAGCGGCGCGAGCACGACACCCAGGCAAAAGACTTCCAGGGAGTAGCGTCCCATCCGCCCCAGTTGCCGCGCCAGCCAGTGTTGCGTCCAGCCAACACCGGGAAGCAATTTTGCCGTGACATAGGCCAGGGCCAGAAAGTGCAGCAAGCGCACCGGTGACAGGTCGGTCTTGCTGATGGGGTACAACCATTCGCCGATCAGGCTCGGCATCCACGCATCGTGCACCTCGGGCCAGCGCCACGACAGGGTGATCACGCAGGCCGTTACTACATAAATCGCAGCCGCGATGAACAGTGGCTGACGCAACACCGGCCGCTGTTCAGCCGGGCGCGCCGAACGCAAGGCCGCTGCGCCGCCGAGGATAAACAGGCACTGCCAGGTCACCGGATTGAAGTACCAGACCCCGCCGTTGCTGGCCGGCAGGTTCCAGCCCTGCCAGGGCGCCAGCAGGTAGACCGCCACGGAAATGGCCACCGCGAGCCTCGGCACGCGCAACAGCAATGGCAGCGTGAGGGGCAGGCTGAGAATCAGCACGATATACAGCGGCAGTGGGTCGGTCAGGTTGGGCTTGAACCGCAGCAGCAACTCGTCGACCAAGGCCTGCTGAGTATTGTTGAGGAAGTGCGCAAGGCCCATCTCCTGCACCAGGTCGCGAGTTTCGATATGGCTGTTGGCGAAAATCACAATGCCCATCAACAGCGCCAGCAGGAAAATGTGCACCACGTAAAGTGTCCACACCCGGCGCAGTATTTTTAAACAGGCATAAAGATAGCCGTCACGCTGCAGGATCTTGCCGTACGCCAGCACCGCCGCGTAACCGGCCAGGAACACGAAGATTTCAGCCGCGTCACTGAACCCGAAGTTCTGCACGGTGATATTGGCCAGGGGGTTGTGGGGGACGTGATCCCAGAAAATGAAGATCAACGCCAGGCCCCGAAAAAAATCGATGCGCGGGTCGCGTCCGTTCAGCATGGCAGCGGGCTCTTGAACAAATTGTTGATTGAAGGTTGGCGAGCGCGCGCGTTGTCGTACGCCGCACGTCGGGCGGGCGCAGGTTGGCGGTATTTGTAAGCAATTGCAAAGGCTGGGTATTACCGAATGTCTCGATGGCCTGCCCGACCGCCGGGCAGGCACCCACGGGGCGAATCAGGCGACGGCTACCTCATGCGCCTCAAAACTATCCGCCCGCGCCATCTGCCACATGCGCGAATAAAATTCGCCGTTCACCTCACCGGTGAGCAGCTCGCCCGGCTTGAGGAACACATGCAACTGCGAGAACAACTTGATCTCGGTCGCCGACATGCGTCGCACCAGGTGCTTGGCCGACAGCTGCGACGGATGATCCAGCCCGGCGGCGGCAAGCATTTCCGCCAGGGCGTGAAGGGTGTTGCGGTGGAAGTTGAACACGCGTTGGGCTTTATCCGGCACCACCAGCGCACGTTGGCGCAGTGGGTCCTGCGTGGCGACGCCGGTCGGGCATTTGTTGGTGTGGCATGACTGCGACTGAATGCAGCCGATGGCAAACATAAAACCGCGCGCCGAGTTGGCCCAGTCGGCGCCGATGGCGAGCACGCTGGCGATGTCGAAGGCGCTGACGATCTTGCCGCTGGCGCCGAGCTTGATCTTGTCGCGCAGGTTCAGGCCCACCAGGGTGTTGTGCACAAATAGCAGGCCCTCGCGCAGCGGCACGCCAATGTGATCGGTGAACTCCACCGGTGCGGCGCCGGTACCGCCTTCCTTGCCGTCAACCACGATAAAGTCGGGAAGGATGCCGGTTTCGAGCATGGCCTTGGCAATGCCCATGAACTCCCACGGATGGCCCAGGCAGAACTTGAAACCCACCGGTTTGCCGCCGGACAACTCGCGCAGTTGGGCGATGAACTGCATCATTTCGATCGGCGTGGAAAACGCGCTGTGGCGTGACGGTGAGATGCAGTCTTCGCCCATCATGATGCCGCGGGTGTCGGCGATTTCCTGGGTGACTTTGTGCTTGGGCAGGATCCCGCCATGGCCGGGTTTGGCGCCCTGGCTCATCTTGATTTCGATCATGCGTACTTGCGGGTTTTGCGCCTGCGTGGCGAAGCGTTCCGGGTCAAAGCGGCCATCACTGGTACGGCAGCCGAAGTAACCGCTGCCCAGTTCCCAGGTGAGGTCGCCGCCGTTTTCGCGGTGGTAGGGGCTGATGCTGCCCTCGCCGGTGTCATGGGCGAAATTACCGAGCTTGGCACCCTGGTTCAGCGCGCGGATAGCGTTGGCGCTCAACGAGCCGAAACTCATTGCCGAGATATTGAACACCGAGGCCGAGTACGGCTGTGTGCACTGCGGGCCGCCAACTATCACGCGAAACGCGCTGGGGTCGCTCAACGGTGCGGGCCGCATGGAGTGGCCGATGAACTCGAAACCCGACTGATAGACGTCGATCAAGGTGCCAAAGGGTTTGTCGGCGGTTTCGTTCTTGGCGCGCGAATACACCAGCGAACGCTGGGCCCGGGAGAAGGGCAGGGCATCGCTGTCGGATTCGAGCAGGTACTGGCGGATTTCCGGGCGGATGGCTTCCACCAGATAACGGATATTGCCCAGGATCGGGTAGTTGCGGCGTACAGCGTGGGGGCTTTGCAGCAGGTCGAAGATGCCGATCAGGCTGAGGATGCCGGTTACCAGGGTGATGGGCCACAGCCATTCGTGTTGGATAAAGGGCAGGCTGGCGAAGGTGAACAGGATGCAGGCGGCAAAGAACGCGTAACGGCTTAGTAACGACAGGCTCATACGGTTTTCCTTGGTTCGGACTCTCGAGGTCGATCCACCATTCTGCGCCTGTACGGAAACACGGGACAAGGAGCGAAGGCTCTGGGACGTGATTTGCACAGGCACAGGTGGTGGAACCGATCAGTGAAAGGCCGCCACTAGTGTGCAGGACGCCCGCTTTCTCACGCCTTTGGAGTCATTGCTCATGCCGATCTCGCCTGCTGCTTGCACCCATCCCGTCATCCATCAAGGCCCGCCCCGAGCGATTGATCGTGCGCAGTCTGTCGCTCAACCCAGGCATCGGATGCAGCCCGCTCAGCACGACGCTATCCATGGGAAGCCCCACGGCACCCAACCGGGGAAATTCCAGCGGTTTGCCGCTGAGGTAGGCAAGAACCTGTGGTTTATCCCAGGCATGAGCAACGTATTGCTGGGGGTGGCAAAGGCTAAGCCAGGCCTTGAAGGCGCTGTCAGCGGGGCGCTGGACGGGCTTCAAAAAACTCGCACAGACGGTTTTGACAGGGCGCTGCTGGGGGCGGCTACCGGGGACTACAAGGCGATCGCATCGGGTTACCTGGATGCGGTGACAAAGAACGAAGCCACGCCGCAGTCGGTCAAGAAAACCCTGCGCGAAACTACCGGCCTGTTAAACCTGGCCGCTACGCTGCGCCAACAAAAAATTACGCTGGGGGCTTGATGCGCAGAGGCGACATGCCTTACGCCGCCGTCTGCCGAATCGGCAGCACCACTCGAAACGTCGTACCTTTACCCAGTTCACTGCTCACCGAGATAGCACCCCGGTGTTTCTTGACGATGCCGTAGGACAACGACAGCCCCAAGCCCGTGCCTTCGCCTACCGGCTTGGTGGTGAAGAACGGGTCGAAAATTTTCTGTACAGCGTCGGGAGCAATGCCGCAACCGTTATCCGCCACTTCCAGCCAGATGTTCTCGCCGTCCACGCCGTTGCTGATGGTGATGATGCCGCGCTCCGGCCCCATGGCCTGGGCGGCGTTGATCACCAGGTTCATCACCACCTGGTTGAGCTGCGAGGCCAGGCATTCGATGTCCGGCAGTGGCGTGTAGTGCTTGACCACATCGGCCTTGTACTTGAGTTCGCTGGCGACGATGTTGAGCGTTGAGTCGATGCCCTGTTTGCAGGTTGGCGAACTGCCAGGTCTGATCGTTATCCACCCGCGAGAAATTTTTCAGGTCCTTGACGATCTGCACCACGCGGCCAATGCCGTCCTTGGACTCGCGGATCAGTACCGGAATGTCCTCCTTGAGAAACTCCAGTTCCAAGTCTGTGCGCAGTGCCTTGAGCCGGTCGCGCTGGCCCTGTTCCGGTATCGACGCTTCGCTGTGCTGATAAGCCTCCAGCATCTGTTGCAGCTGGTTGAAGTAGCCGTCGAGGGTGCTGAGGTTGGATGAAATGAAGCCCACCGGGTTGTTGATCTCGTGGGCGACGCCGGCCGCGAGTTGCCCCAGTGAAGCGAGCTTCTCCGACTGCACCAACTGGCTTTCCAGGTGCTTGCGCTCGTTGATCTCCAGTTGCAACGCCTGGGTGCGTTGTTCCACCAGTTGTTCCAGATGCAAGGTCTGCAGGGATGCACGCCGCGCCATGTCCCATTTGTTGGACAGGGTGTTGGCCATTTGCTGGACTTCGATGTTGTCGAACGGTTTCTTCAGGATCAGCAGGCGGTCATGCCCGTGCAGGCGAGACAGCAGGTCGTCCCAGGAATAATCCGAGTAGGCGGTGCATACCACCACTTGCAGTTCAGGGGCGACCATCCACAGTTGCTCGATGGTTTTCG
Source organism: Pseudomonas sp. W4I3 (assembly GCF_030816195.1). GTDB lineage: Bacteria > Pseudomonadota > Gammaproteobacteria > Pseudomonadales > Pseudomonadaceae > Aquipseudomonas. Next base: position 1,859,131 of record NZ_JAUSXS010000001.1, read on the forward strand.
CGCCGTCCCAGCCCTGGGGCATGCGCATGTCCACGAAGGCCAGGGCGTAAGGGCGTTGCTCCGCCATGGCGGCGCGCAGCAAGCTCAGGCCTTCTTCGCCGCCGTAGGCGCTGTGCAGTTCGAACGCCTGGGCCTGCGGGGTGGCGCTTTCGCCAAACAGTGCCGCCTCCATCTCGTCCAGCGCCTGGTTGGTTTGCGCGCTGGGCATCAGGATCTTGCGAAAATCCTCATGGATGGAGGGTGTGTCATCGATCAGCAGGATGCGCCGGTTGGGAGGCTGGTTCATGAGGTACTTCCGGCAAGGGTCAAGGGAATCGTCAGGGTAAACACCGCGCCATGCCCCGGCCCGTCGCTCTGCGCAGTGAGCTGGCCATGCATTTCCACGGCGGCCAGCGCGCAGCTGTGCAGGCCGAAGCCATGGCCTTCCTTGCGGGTGGTAAAGCCGTGCGTGAAGATCCGCGTCATGTTCTCGGATGGTATGCCTTCGCCATCATCCTTCACACTGATCTTAAGCATATCGTCACCGGTCTGCTCCACTGTCAGGGTGATCTGTCGCGCCTGCTCGGAAAGCGTGGACATGGCGTACTTGGCGTTGCTGATCAGGTTGACCATGATCAGCAGGAGCCGGTGTTTGTCTCCCAGCATCTGCGGCACCGGCGCGTATTGCTTGACCACCGTGACGTGGTGACGACTCAGCGCGCCGGCGTTCATGCGCAGGGCATCGTCGATCAAGGCGCCGATTTCCAGGGGTTCCAGCAGTGTGGAAGCGCCGGCATAGGATTGCTGGGTCGAGACGATGTCCTTGATGTGGTCGACGCTTTTGTTCAGTTGCGCCAGCTCGTCGCTCATGCCTTGCTGCTCGATGGCAATCGCGTCCACCAACTGGTTCAGGTAGCCCGGCAGCAATTTGCCTTTTTCATCCTCGGTGAGAAAGGTACCCAGGTCGCCCTGATGTGCGTTGATCAATTGCATGGCTTTGCCCAGGCCCAGGGCCTTGCTGCTGCGCAGTGTGCGGCTGACCAGATCGGCGGAGATATTCACGCTGTTGAGCACATTGCCTACGTTGTGCAGCACGTTGGTGGCGATCTCCGCCATGCCCGCCTGACGGGCGCTGTCCAGCAGTTCGCTCTGGGCATCCTTGAGTTGTTGCGTGCGCCGCTCCACCCGTTGCTCCAGGGTTTCGTTGGCCGACTGCAAGGCGCGATTGACGCGGTTGATCTCGGCGAAACTGCGCAGCAGGCGCACTGCCAGATAGAGCAGCAGCACCACCAGCAACGTCGAGAACACCAGCAGGTAGCGGTGATATTGATGATCGACGAGGTCGGCGGCCTGCTGGTCCTGATCGAGGTGGGTGGTCAGCGCATCGAGGCGCTCGGCCACGGGCACGGCGGCAATCCGTTCGAGCAGGCTGTTGACTATGGGCTGTTCGCGCAGAATCAGCGATATATGGTTGCTGAGGATATCCACCGGCGCCTGGAATTCCAGGGGCAGGTTCTGCTTGTTGATCGCCAGTTTGCCCAGGCCCACCAGGATATCGGCGGCGCGCTCGTCGCTGGTGACCTGGGCGAACTCCAGGCTGCTGAGCAGCAGGTCATAGGTGTCGGTAGCCACGCTCTGCAGTTGCAGGCGGCCTTCATCGTCGATGCTGTTGAAGTGGGCCTGGATGTCATCTTCGGCGGTCGGCAAGAATGCCAGTGAATTACGCAACACGGCGTTGTGGGATTTGAACTGGTCCACCAGCCGGGCTTTTTCCTGGATGGCCGTCCGATACGCCGCCAGGCTGGCTTGCCAGACCGGCTGGTCGGCGGCGCTGTGGTAGGCGCTGCGGCTCTCCAGTTCGGCCCCGATTCGGGTCATTTCCGTCAGCGGCGTGACCAGCGGGTCGTAGTTATGGGTAATCGCGATCCGCGCCTTGAGTACTTCGCTGTCCCATTGCGCATTGAGCTGCTGGAGTTGGCGGAGCAGGTCTCGCGACTGGGTATAGGTGGCCGTTTGGTCGCGAGAAGATTTGAGGTACAGGAACACCAGCGTAGAGGCCAGAAACAGCGTCATCAGGCCAAGCAACACTTGGCTGGCGCGGCGGCGGTCCAGGCGTGACAAGCTGTTCATAGCGGCTTGCCCGCCCATTCGCCGGTCAGGGTCTTGAGAAACTGGATAATCAGGTCCTTGTCTTCCTGGGTCGGATTACGGCCCAGTTGGTACTTGAACATCACATCGACCGCTTGCTCCAGCGTCTTAGCCGACGCGTCATGAAAATACGGTGCGGTAACGGCCACATTGCGCAGGCTGGGCACCTTGAACACATTGCGGTCCTCGTCGTCCTTGGTCAGCAGGTAGCGTCCGAGGTCTGACTCCAGCGGATTGCCGCGCGCCTGGAAGTAGTCGCCCATCACGCCGAATTTCTGAAACATGTTGCCGCCGATGTTCACGCCCTGGTGGCAAGCGATGCAGCCGTAGTCCTTGAAGCGCTGGTAGCCGTATTTTTCCTGGGTGGTCAGTATCTCGGTGTTGCCTTGCAAATACTGATCGAACCGCGAATTGGGCGTGAGCAGCGTGCGTTCGTAAGTCGCCAGCGCGTTCTGCACGTTGGCGGCGTTGAGGCCGTCGGGGTACGCCTGGCTGAAGGCGTTTTGATAGGCGGGCAGGGCGGACAGGTTCTGCACCACGGTCTTCCAGTCACTGCCCATTTCCACGGGGCTGGTGACCACGTCTTCGACCTGCGCTTGCAGCGTATCCACCCGGCCATTCCAGAACTGCTTGAAGTTCAGGCTGGCGTTGAACACGGTAGGCGTGTTGAGCGTCACCGGTTTACCGTCAACGCCCATCGAGAACGGCTGGTTGTCGGCACCACCGGATTCCAGGCGATGGCAGCTGGCGCAGGACAGGCTGTTATTGGCCGATAAGCGCGGCTCGTTGAACAATTGGCGGCCCAACTCGACCTTGGCCGGGTCCAGCGTCGGTACCGGCGGCAGGGGTTTGAGCGCTTCGTTCAGCGGCGCGGCGGCCAGCGGCACGCCGATGCCCAGGCACAAGGCGAAAATAAAACCGTAACAGGCAGTTGAAACAGGGCTCAAGCGAGCACTCCTTGCGGCTTGGGGGTTATGGATCGGGCATCAGTGTCGCGCAACCCACGTGCAGCAACTTCCTTCGTCGGCTAAACAACCAAGCTGGCTGAAGGTGCGATGACAGCATAGCCGAGCTCCCTTGATATCGACGGCCAGTTGGCGTCAAATCAACAGCGTTTTCGCGTTGCCGGCCCGGATCGGCACGGCAGCGGTTCAATTGAGTTTAACTTTGTTTAATGTGAAGGCAGAGTCGCCATGGATGAACCACTCGCTACCCAGTCCGCTGTTCTGCTGGTCGACGACGAAGAGTCGATCCTCAACAGCCTGCGCCGCCTGTTGCGCAGCCAGCCTTACGAGGTGGTGTTGGCCACCAGCGGCGCCCAGGCGCTGGAGATCATGGCAACCCGCCCCATTGACCTTGTGATGAGCGATGCGCGCATGCCCGGCATGGACGGTGCCACGCTGCTGGCCGAGGTCCACCGCCTTTACCCCGCCACCAGCCGCATCATGCTCACCGGTTACGCCGACCTGACCACCATCATCAAGGCGATCAACGACGGTCAGATCCATCGCTACATCAGCAAGCCGTGGAACGACGAAGAATTGCAGCTGGTCCTGCAGCAAACCCTGGAACATCAGCGGCTCGAACGCCTGACCCTTGAGCAGAACGACCAGCTCAAAGCGCTGAACGCCACCCTGGAAAAACGCGTGACGGCGCGCACCGCCGAACTGCAGCAGACCGCCGACATGCTCGACCTGGCCTACGACGAGCTCAAGCGCAGCTACGTGACCGGCACCGAAGTGTTTTCGCTGCTGGCCAACCTGCGCCTGCCCAAGGACAAGCAGACCAACCGCGCGTTGATCGAATTGATCCGCGTGTACTGCGCCGCCCAGGCCATGGACGAAGCCAGCACCCGCGACCTGACCATGGCCGCCGCGCTGTACAACATCGGCAAACTGAGCTGGACCGACAGCATGATGGTCGCGCCGTCCGACAAGCTGCACAGCACCGACCGCGCGCTGTATCGCGAATACCCGACCCAGAGCGAGTCGCTGTTGATGACGCTTGAGCCGATGAAGGACGCGGCGCGGATCATCCGTCATCACCAGGAGCGCTGGGACGGCTCGGGGTTTCCCGACCACCTCAAGGCCGACGCGATCCCGCCGGGCTCGCGCCTGCTGAAACTGGCCGTGGATTTCATCGAGTTGCAAAAAGGCTTGATCCTGGAGCGGCACCTGAACAGCGATGAAGCGTTGCTGTATATCCGCAAATACGCCGGGCGCCTGTATGACCCGGAACTGGTCGAGGATTTCGTACAGGCCTGCGCCACCTTCCTCAGCGATGTGACCCTGGGCGACCCCACGGTCAAAGTCCTCACCACCCGCGAACTTGAAGCCGGCATGGTCCTGGCGCGCAACCTCAACGCTGACAACGGCATGCTTTTGCTCAACGCGGGCAAGGTGCTGAACCTGCCGCTGGTGGACAAGCTGATCGCGTTCGAGGCAATGGAGGGTGCAAAATACAGCGTGTTCATCAAGCAACCCGACGAGATAACGATTCCCACATGAGCCATTCGACTATCCGCATCGCCGCCGCCGTCCTGATCGATAAAGACGGCCAAACCCTGCTGGTGCGCAAGCGCGGAACCCAGGCCTTCATGCAACCGGGCGGCAAGATCGATGCGGGCGAACAACCCGTCGAGGCGCTGGCCCGGGAGCTGTATGAAGAACTGAACCTGCGCATCGATCCGGCAGACGCGGTGTACCTCGGCCAGTTCTCGGCGCCCGCCGCCAACGAGCCGGGGTTTACCGTACAGGCCGAGATGTTCCAGCTGCACATCGGCGTGGCAGTCACCCCGGCCGCTGAAATCGAAGAAATACGCTGGATCGACCCCATGGGCGACGGCGGCGTGCACCTGGCGCCGCTGAGCCGCGATCAGATCCTGCCGCTTTACCGTGCCTCGCTGACCCCCGCATGACCATTCGCCCGCTCACTGCCGGCGATGCGCAGGCTTATCGGGCCTTGATGCTCGAGGCTTACGGCGCCTACCCCCAGGCATTTACCTCCAGCGTGGCCGAGCGTGCAGCGATGCCGTTGAGCTGGTGGCAAAAGCGCCTCGACCACCCGCTGGATTGCGTCCTGGGCGGTTTTGACGGGGAGCGACTGGCGGGCATTGTCGGCCTGGCATACGAGCCTCGGGAAAAAGCGCGGCACAAGGTGACCCTGTTCGGCATGTACGTGACCCAGGCGTATCAGCACAAGGGCATGGGCCGGCGGGCTGGTGGAGGCGGCGCTGGAGGAGGCCCGTCGGCAGCCTTGGCTGAAACTGATTCAACTGACCGTCACCGCCGGTAATGATGCGGCGTTTACGCTTTACCAGCGTTGCGGTTTCGTTCAGTACGGCCTTGAGCCGTTGGCGGTGCGGGTAGGCGTCGAGTATTTCGACAAGATTCACATGTGGCGCGAATTGAAAGGCCAGTGAATTCACTGTGGGAGGAGGCTTGAAAACTCTCTAACTGATGCCCCGCGAGCTAAGTGTGGGAGGGGGCTTGCTCCCGATGGCGGCAGGTCAGTCAACCATGCAGTGACTGAAACACCGCTATCGGGAGCAAGCCCCCTCCCACCTGCTCAGCGCACCGCACTGACCCCATCCAGGGTGGAAAACGAGGTGTCCTTGGCCGTCAGCAGAAAATCACGCATATACGGCGCATCGAGCATATCCGCGCGAATCCCTGCATACAGCGTGGCGAACAAGCCTTTTTCCCCCAGCCGCTTGGCCTTCACATAACCGCGCGAGCTGTACTCGTGCAGCGCCCAGTGGGGCATGCCGCACACGCCGCGGCCGCTGGCCACCAGTTGCATCATCATCACCGTGAGTTCCGAGGTGCGCACCTGCGCGGGTTCCACGTCGGCCGGCTCCAGGAAGCGGGTGAAGATGTCCAGGCGATCACGCTCCACCGGGTAGGTGATCAGCGTTTCCGTCAGCAGGTCTTCCGGCACGATGTACGACTTGTTCGCCAGCGGGTGCTGATTGGCCACGGCGAGCATGGCTTCGTAGGTGAACAGCGGCACATAGGTGATCCCCGGCAGCTCCAGGGGGTCGGAGGTGACCACCAGGTCGAGGTCGCCACGGGCCAGGGCCGGCAGCGGCGCGAAGGCAAAGCCCGAGGCCAGGTCGAGTTCGACTTCGGGCCAGGCATCGCGGAACTGGTCGATGGTCGGCATCAGCCACTGGAAGCAACTGTGGCATTCGATAGCCATGTGCAGGCGCCCGGCGGTGCCGCCAGCTAAGCGCGCAATGTCGCGCTCGGCGCCGCGCAGCAAGGGCAGGGTGGCGTCCGCCAGTTGCAGCAGGCGCAGGCCGGCGCTGGTGAAACGCACCGGTTTGGTCTTGCGCACGAACAGCGGCATGCCCAGGCGTTCTTCCAGTTCTTTGAACTGGTGCGACAGCGCGGACTGGGTCAGGTGCAGGCGCTCGGCCGCCTCCACCAGGCTGTCGGCTTCGCGCAGGGCGTGCAGGGTCTTGAGGTGGCGGATTTCGAGCACGGGCTCTCCATGAAGACAATTTGTGACGAAGCAGGATGGCGTGAGTTTGTCTCATGTTGCAGCGTGTGTCGATCAAGACCGCCCGGCACTCTTCATCAAACTGTCATCGAACTGTGGCAGCGCGCTTGAACAAACTTCATCAGACTCGCGCTCTACTGGGGTTCTGCGTTTCGGTGTTTTTCATGCGTGTGTTGCTTTTAATGGCCGCTCTGTTGTTCGGCCTGCCGTGTCTTGCGGCTTCTCGATGTGACGTCAATGTGCCGACTCAAACGGTCGACCTGGCTCAGGTAAGCATCGCCTACCAGAGTATCGGGCGTGCGTCCGACCCTGCCTTGTTGTTGGTGATGGGCCTGGGCGGGCAGTTGATCCACTGGCCCGACGAAGTGGTGGTCGCCCTGTGCCAGCAAGGTTTTCGGGTGATCCGCTACGACAACCGTGATGTCGGTCTGTCCACCTGGCGCCAGGCGCCGGCCAGCGCCAACCTGACCTTCGAAGTGCTGCGCTACAAGCTCGGCCTACCGGTGGCGGCGCCCTACACGCTGACCGACATGGCCGATGATGCACTGGGTTTGATGGACGCCTTGCAGGTGCAGCAATTTCACGTGCTGGGCGCAAGCATGGGCGGCATGATCGCCCAGCACATGGCGGCAATGGCGCCGCAGCGGGTGGAGAGCCTGACCCTGATCATGACCAGTTCCGGCGCCGAAGGCCTGCCCGCGCCGAATGCGGCGCTGGTGCAGTTGCTGTCGCGGCGCAGCGCACCCAATCGCGAAGTCGCCCTGGAGCAGCAAGCCGACTTGCTCGCCGCGCTGGGCAGCCCGACTGTGCAGGATGATCGCCAGGCATTGCTGCATCAGGCGGCGCTGTCCTATGACCGCGCGTTCAACCCCGAAGGCGTGAAGCGCCAGATCATGGCGATCCTCGCCGAACCGAGCCGCGTGCCGTTGCTCAACCAGCTGCGGGTGCCGACGTTGGTGGTTCACGGTACCGCTGACCCGTTATTGCCGGTGATGCATGGCGTTCACCTGGCCGCGCATATCCAGGGCAGTCAATTGAAATTGATTCCGGGCCTGGCCCACCGTTTTCAGGAGGCGTTCAAGGCGCCGTTGCTGGCGGCGGTGCTGCCTTACCTGCAAGCCCATCGCGAAGATACTGCACACTGGGCGCAGATCGACTTGGGCGAGCCTTCGAAGCTGCTGTAAAGGTGGTGTATCGTGTGGCTTTTGCGGCGCATTAATGCCAGCGAGGTTGCCTGCCCATGAGTACTCCCCTGAAAATCGAATTCATCAGCGACGTCTCTTGCCCCTGGTGCATCATCGGCCTGCGCGGCCTGACCGAAGCCCTCGACCAGTTGGGCCCTGAGGTGCAGGCCGAGATTCATTTCCAGCCGTTCGAGCTGAACCCGAACATGCCCGCCGAGGGCCAGAACATCGTCGAGCACATCACCGAGAAATACGGCTCGACCGCGCAAGAATCCCAGGCCAACCGCGAGCGCATCCGCGACATGGGCGCCGCGCTGGGCTTTGCCTTTCGCACTGACGGTCAGAGCCGCATCTACAACACCTTCGATGCTCACCGCCTGTTGCATTGGGCCGGGCTGGAAGGCTTGCAGTACAACCTCAAGGAGGCGCTGTTCAAGGCCTATTTCAGCGACGGCCAGGACCCCTCCGACCACGCGACCCTGGCGATCATCGCCGAACGTGTTGGGCTGGACCTCAAGCGCGCCGCCGAGATACTCGCCAGCGATGAATACGCCGCTGACGTGCGCGAGCAGGAGCAACTGTGGATCAGCCGTGGCGTGACCTCGGTGCCAACCATCGTGTTCAACGACCAGTACGCGGTCAGCGGTGGCCAGCCGGCCGAAGCCTTTGTGGGTGCGATTCGCCAGATCATCGAAGAAGCCAAAAAATAACGCCAGGCACACAGCACAATGTGGGAGGGGGCTTGCTCCCGATGGCGGTGTATCAGTCAACTCATGCAGAGACTGACCCACCGTCATCGGGAGCAAGCCCCCTCCCACATTGGTTTTGTGCAAGTCTCGATATTCCCCTGGCCCGCCCCTTGCATTGACCCCCTAAAGCCCATTCGGTCTGCGGCTGGGCGCTGCCATTAGGGGTGAAACACTACCTTGAACATTCTTGACCTCGACCACAGCCTCACCGGCCAGGAGCCGATCGCCCAGCGGTTGGCCAGCGGCCGGGCCACGCGCCTCGATCTGCTGGACCTGGGCCCGAAACTGCGCCTGTGGTCCACCGAAAAAACCTGGAAACGTTTCGTCGAGCGCCTGGCCCAGCGGCCACGGCCCAGCGATGCGCGCCCGGAAATTCTGTTCGTCGGCTCCGGTGACTATCACCACCTTACGCCGGCATTCCTCGCCGACCTCAAAGAACCCATCAGCCTGATCCACTTCGATAACCACCCCGACTGGGTGCGCTTTGCGCCCAAGCGCCACTGTGGATCCTGGGTCAATCGCGCGCTGAAAATGCCGGCGATCAAACGCATCGTCACCTTGGGCCCCTGCAGTGACGACCTGCATAACCCGCAACTGCGCGGCGGCAACCTCGGCGCGCTCAAGCGCGGCACGTTGCAGCTGTTCCCCTGGCAGCATCCGCCCTCGAAAGTCTGGGGCCGGGTCGGCGACGGCGCCGGGCACCGACAGCAGGAAAATCACCTGCACTGGCGCAACCTGGCGGAGCTGGACTGGGCAGCCTTCCTTGACCAGATGATCGCCAGCCTGCCCACCGAAGCGGTCTGGATCACCGTCGACAAAGACGTGCTCGCCAGCGAAGACGCGGCCACCAATTGGGACCAGGGCAGCATGCGCTTGAGCCACTTGCTCCAGGCCCTGCGGGCGTTGGCGGCGCACAAACGCATCATCGGCATCGACGTGTGCGGCGAGTTCGCAGCGCCTGCGTTCAGCAACGCCTTCAAGCGCTGGGAAGCCAAGTCCGACCAGCCCCCGCCCGAGCGTTGGAGTGCCCAGGACCTGCAGCGCAATGCGGCAACCAATGCCGCCCTGATCGACCTGTTCGAGGAGTTGTTTCCGTGACCCTGACCGTGGTGTTGTTGCTGGCTTTTTCCATCGTGCTCGATGTGATCGGCCAGCTGTGTTTCAAGCTGGGCGTGGACCGTCTGCCGCAACTTGATGGCGGTTTTCGCCTGCGCGCATTTTGGGGCCAAGTGTTCAATGCTCCGCTGCTCTGGGCTGGCATAGGGGCCTATGTCGTGGAGTTTTTCGTCTGGCTTGAGGCATTGTCCCGCGCACCGTTGAGCCTGTTGTTTCCGCTGGCGGCGTTAGCGTATTGCCTGGTGGTGCTGGCGGGCCGATGGGTGCTCAAGGAAACTGTCAGCCGACGCCGTTGGCTGGGCACATTGGTGATTACCTTGGGTGTGATGCTGGTAGCCATTGCGGGGAACCCGGTATGAGTACGCAAACTATCGATACGGGCTGGTTGCATGGGCGCCTTGGCACGCTGGTGCTGTGGGCGCTGCTGATCGCCACGGAAAGCGCCGGCCAGTTGTTTACCAAGGTGGCCGGTGACCAACTGGGGCAGATGGTGTTCACGTGGCAGTGGCTGGCGGATGTTGCGCGCAACCCAGGCATTCTGGCGGCGATTGCCAGTTATATCAGCGCGTTCTTTGTGTGGATGCTGATCCTGCGGCGTAGCAGTTTGTCGTTGGCCTTTCCGTTGAGTTCGCTGGTGTTTGTGGCGGTGTTGCTGGGATCTTGGTTGGGGCTGGGGGAACACATCAGCCCGCTGCACTGGGTGGGGGTTGCGGTGATCATTGCAGGTATCGCCCTGCTGGCCGAGGGCGAAGAAAACTGAAACACGGACCCATGTGGGAGGGGGCTTGCTCCCGATAGCGGTGTATCAGCCAAAGGTGTATTGACTGACCCACTGCTATCGGGAGCAAGCCCCCTCCCACAATGACTCAGTCAAATGTGTAGCTGATCGCCGTCTGCACCTGGCCCTGATTCACCTCACCGGCCTGCTTGACGATGCTGCTGTTGGCTGCCGAGCCGACCAGGTGCACCCAGCTGGCGCTGGTCAGCAATGACCAGTGGGGCGCCAGGGGAAACTGGAAGCTCTGGCTCAAGGCGACGTTCTGGAACCCGCCACTGGCGTTGTAGGGCTTGAACCCCGTGGCGGCGGCTTCGTTGCCGTCGACGCCGAAAAAGGTGTTGGTCTGGCGTGCATCGGCAAAATGCGCGACCAGGCCTGTGCTGCCGATAATCCCGCCACCCAATGGATAACCCAGCTCGCCGCCCAGTTTGCCGAGTGCGCCGCTCTGGGAATGGCCACCGCCCACGGCCTGGCCGAGCTGCGCGTAGACCCGCCAGAAATCGGCCGGGGCGTACTGAATGAAGCCCCCGACCTCAGCCATGTCCGACACATTGCGCAGGCCTTGCAGCGCGCCGTTGGAGGTGCGCCCGGAGAGGTAATTGATATAGGGGCCGGCGGTGATTCCATGGGTGTTCAGCGCGCTCCACGTCAAGCCGTCATCGGTGCTCAGGCTGACGGCGCCCCAGTCCAGGTCCAGGTAGGGCACGGGGCGGGTTTCGTAGCGGCTGCCGCTCGGGTCATGGGGCTGGTAACTGAGGCCGGCGCCCACGTCGCCGCTCAGGCCTTCTGACCAGGCGGCGCCGCAGACGCTGAGCCCGAGAATCCCCGCGAATACCGCAGAAGTGATGTTGGCCATGGTGCGCTTTCCTAAGTGTTCAGGCGCGCATGAACGCGCAAACGCCTGGGCCTGCGCAAGCACTCATGTTGTTTGTAGCAAGCTACAAAAATTGTAGCTTCTGCAACACATATCCTCCTGGGTCACCCGGCAAACGCCCAGCCCTGCTGGACTTTGACCAGTTGGCACGCTCTCTGCTCTACCGGTAATGCAAGCGCATACAGCGCGCCTCTTTCCAAAGGTAGACGCAATGATCCAATGGCATATCGTGTGTGACTTCGACGGGACCATCACCCCCACCGATGTCATCGACAACGTCCTCCAACGCTTCGCCAGCCCCGAGTGGGAAACCATCGAGCAGGAATGGCTGGACGGGCATATCGGTTCACGCGAATGCCTGAGCCGCCAACTGGCGCTGATCAAGGCGACGCCGAGCGAGCTGCTGGCCTATTTCGACAGCGTCGAAATCGACCCGGACTTCCCGGATTTCGTCGACCACGTCATGGGCCTGGGCGCGACCATTGAAGTGGTCAGCGACGGCATCGAGCAGGGCATCGCGCGCATTCTGTCGCGCAACTACGTGACCTTGCTGCCGATCCTCGCCAACCGTCTGCGCCAGGTCGACCAGAACAGCTGGCGCATCGACTTTCCGTATTCCAGCGATGCCTGCCGCGCCGCGTCGGGCAACTGCAAATGCAAATCCACGCCGCGTAACAAGCGCGTGCTGGTGATCGGCGACGGCAAGTCCGACATGTGCGTGGCCTCCACCGCCGACTTCGTGTTCGCCAAGGGCAGCCTCGCCGAGTACTGCGTCGCCAACCAGATTCCCCATGCGCGCTTCGACACCTTCGCCGAAGTGCCTGCACTGCTGGCTCAACTGCCACAAGGCATTGCCGCCAACGCCACCTCTTTTACTGCCGACACTCAGGAAATTTTCCACCATGTCTGATATCCGTATCGCTACCGCCGAAGACCAGATTCTTCTGGATAAAGAAGCCAAGTACTGCTCCTACGGCGACACCGTGCACTACATCGAGCCGCCGCGTATTTTCAGCCGTTGCGAAGGCTCCTACGTGTGGGACACCGAAGACCAGGCGTACCTCGACCTGCAAATGTGGTACTCGGCCGTCAACTTCGGTTACGCCAACCCGCGCCTGAACAACGCGCTCAAACAGCAGATCGACACGCTGCCGCAGATCGCCAGCCAGTACCTGCACAAAGGCAAGATCGAGCTGTCGGAAATGATCGCGGTCGACGCCAAGAACAAGTTCGGCCTCGACGGCCGCGTGCACTTCAACGTCGGCGGTTCGCAGTCGATTGAAGACTCTTTGAAGGTGGTGCGTAACGCGTCCAACGGCAAGAGCCTGATGTTCGCCTTCGAAGGCGGCTACCACGGGCGTACCCTCGGCGCCTCGTCGATTACCTCCAGCTTCCGCTATCGTCGCCGTTACGGCCACTTTGGCGAGCGTGCCAACTTCATCCCGTTCCCTTACCACTTCCGTGGCCCGAAGGGCATGACCAAGGAAGAGTACGGCAGCCACTGCGTGCAGCAGTTCGCCCGGTTGTTCGAGACCGAATACAACGGCGTCTGGGACCCGAAAACCAACCAGTGCGAGTACGCCGCGTTCTACGTCGAGCCGATCCAGGGCACCGGCGGCTACGTCATTCCGCCGATGAACTTCTACCGCGAACTCAAGCACGTGCTGGACCAGCACGGCATCCTTATGGTCAGCGACGAAATCCAGATGGGCTTCTACCGCACCGGCAAGCTGTGGTCGATCGAGCACTTTGACGTGCAGCCGGACGTGATCGTATTCGGCAAGGCGCTGACCAACGGCCTCAACCCGCTGGGCGGCATCTGGGCCCGTGAAGAACTGATCAACCCGAAGGTGTTCCCGCCAGGTTCGACCCACTCCACCTTCGCCTCCAACCCGTTGGGCACGGCGGTCGGCCTGGAAATGTTCAAGATGACCAACGAAGTCGACTACGGCGCAATGGTCATGGCCAAGGGCAAATATTTCCTCGAAGGCCTGCAAGACTTGCAGAAACGTTTCCCGATCATCGGCGACGTCGACGGCCTGGGCCTGGCGCTGCGCTGCGAAATCTGCGGCCCGGACGGCTTCACTCCAGACAAGGCGACCCTGGACTTCATGGTCGAGGAAGGCATGAAAGGTGACATGGTGGTCGATGGCCAGAAACTCGGCCTGATCCTCGATGTGGGCGGCTACTACAAGAACGTGATCACCCTGGCGCCGTCGCTGGAAATCAGCTACCCGGAAATCGACCTGGGCTTGAAGCTGCTCGAGCAACTGCTGGTGCGAGCGACCCAGCGGTGAGTGCCGGCGAGATCGACCTCGGTGAAGGTGATGCCGGCTTCGTTCTCGGTGCTGGTCCGGTCGGGATCCTGTTGATCCACGGCCTGACCGGTACGCCAACGGAACTGCGACAGGTCGCCAAGGGGCTGGTCAAGGCGGGCAACTGCACGGTGTACGTGCCGACCCTGGCCGGGCACTGCGGCGATAACAGCGACCTGCAGGCCACCGGCTGGCGCGATTGGTACGAAGGGGTGCGCAAGACCTTCGCACAGATCGCGCAGCGTCACGCGCAGGTGTTCGTCGGCGGCTTGTCCATGGGCGCGGTGATGTCGATGTATGTGGCTGCCGAACATCCGGGGCGCGTCGCCGGGCTGCTGATGTATTCCACCACCTTGAAGTACGACGGCTGGAGCATCAACAAACTGGCGTTTCTCACGCCGTTGCTGATGAAGATTCCGTTCGGCGTGCACGTCTGCAGTTTCGAAGAGAAGCCGCCCTACGGCATCAAGAACGAACGCCTGCGGGCCATCGTCGAGCGGCAGATGAAGGAAGGCCAGAGCAGCGAGGCGGGGTTGTTGACCATGGAAGGCATCACCGTGCGCGAGTTGCACCGCATGAACGCCGTGGTCAAGAAACGCATGCCCGAGATCAACGTACCGGCGCTGGTGTTGCACTCCATCGAGGACGACATCACCAGCCGCTGGAACGCCGATTACGTGGAGCGCCACCTCGGTGGCCCGGTGACCAAGATTTTGCTGGATAACTGCTACCACATGATCACCGTCGACCTGCAATACCGCCGGGTGATCGAGTTGAGCGCCGCGTTTGTCGAGCAGCATTCGATACAACTCAATCGTGTGGCCTGACCCCTTTACTTGTAGGAGCGAGCTTGCTCGCGAAGGTCGTTAACGATAACGCGTACTGCCAGGCTGAACGCGGTGCCTGTGCGATCTTCGCGAGCAAGCTCGCTCCTACTGGGATGCGGTGTCGATAAGGAAAAACTGTGATAACCACCCAAGCCTTCCCCACCATCCGGGCTATCCAGCGCGATGCCTGGAATGAGTGTTTTCCCGGTGCCCTGGAAGACTGGGACTACTACGTCGCCGTGGAAAACGCCGCAATCGATGACTTCCAGTGGCGGTACCTGGCGGTTTACGAAGAGGGAACGCTGGCGGCCGTCGCCGTCGCGTTCATTACCCATTACCGTCTCGACACCACGGTGTCGGGTGCCGGCAAGCGGTTGACCGAGCGTGTAGGGCGGCTGTGGCCGGGGCTTTTGCAACTGGGGCTGTATGCCCTTGGTTCGCCGGTGGCCGAGCGCTGTGACGTCGGGTTTGCCAATGGCGTGGCGGACGCGCGGCGCCCGCTGTTGCTCAAGCATCTGCTCCAGATTGCGCGCCGGGATGCCGATGACTTTGGCATCGGCCTGGTGGCGGTCAAGGACGCGCCGAGCAACGACCCGCATTGGGCCGAAAGTTGTCGCGTCGCGGGCTTTCAAAGCATGCCGAGCCTGCCTACGGGCGTGTTGCCGCTGCCCTACGGCTCAGTGGACGCCTACCTGGGCTCGCTGGGTAAATCCACGCGCAAGGACCTGCGCCGCAAGCTGCGCGCGCCGGGACCTCGGGTGGAGTGGCGGCGCAACATCGATGATGTGTTGCCCGAGGTCATGCGCCTCTATGAAGCCACGCTCACGCGCTCGGACTTGCAGTTCGAACGCCTGCCCGCCGGTTACTTCACGGGGATTCTCGAACAGCTGCAGGAGCGTGCGGTGTGTGCGCTTTACTGGGTGGACGAGCACCTGGTGGCGTTCAACCTGATCCTGCTCGACGAGCATCGGCTGATCGATAAGTTTTTCGGACATGACATCGCGTTCAGCCGGGAATACAACCTGTACTTCCGTAGCTGGCTGACCAATGTCGACTACTGTATTCAACACAATATTGCGGTGTATGAGTGCGGCCAGGCCGGGTATGCCAGTAAACTGCGCCTGGGCTGCCAGTTCCAGGGCAACAGCCTGTTCTTCCGCCACCGCAATCGGTTGGTCAACGGCGTGCTCACGTTAGTCAAAATGTTGTTCCGACCGGATCGTTCCGACCCTGCCATGGCTGCTGCGATAAGCGAAACCTGATGATCACCAAGACCCGCCAGAAAGCCCGCCCCTTTGCCATTTCGCGCTGGAGCGTCCAGCGTAAGCTGGTGCTGGCCTTCTGGCTGGTCAGCGTCATTCCGACCATGATTGCGGCGGAGCTGGCCGCCACCACGCTGTCGCAGATTTTCGACAGTAACGTGCGTATCTGGCTGCAGGAGTCGACCAAGATCGTCAAGGACGAGATCGGTGACATCCTTCACGACAATGCGCGCATGGCCAAGTTGTTCCTGCGCTACACCAGCCCACCTTCCTCCAAACAGGCCGAACGGCATGACCGGCTCACCGCCGACATCGCCGACGCCACCGACATCGATGTGGTGGCGCTGATTCGCACCAGCGACCACAAGGTGATGTTCAGCACCGCCGCCGATGACATCGTCAAGCAGATCAGCCTGACCAGCAACGCGGTGTTGCAGACCGTGCAGGTGGCCGGCGTGAGCACGGGCCTGGTGGTCTCGACCTTCGAAACCAACCGCGATGGCGTCGATTATCTGTTGCTGGTGGCCACTTACCTGGACAGCAGTTTCCTCACCAGCGTGGCCGATGTGCATTCCCTCGACCTGCGCCTGTACCTGGCCAACGCCTCGGGATTTTCCGAAATATTTTCCACTCAGCGCTTCGAAAACCACCCTTCGCGCATCCCGAAAAATGTGGAAGCCGATTTGCGCAGCACCCGGCAGCCGAGCGAGCAGTTCACCAGTCAGTACAGCGGTTTGTACTGGCCGATATTCAATGATGCCGGCGAGTTGCAGGGCGTGATCTTCAGCGGCCTGCTGCGCCACACGAGCCTGGTGGGGCTGGTGAACCAGAGCAACTTGTTCGTACTGATTTTCCTGGTCAGCTCGGCGCTGTCGCTGGTCGCGGGCGTGTTGGTGTCGCGCCGCCTGACCCAGCCCCTGCGCGACTTGTCCCAAGGCGTGAACGCGGTGATCTCCGGCAATTACGCGCACCGTGTGGAGGTCAGCGGCGGCGACGAACTGGCGCAACTGAGCAGCACCTTCAACCACATGACCGAGCGTCTGGGCGAACTGCATCATCTGGAGGCTCAACTGCGCCGGCGTGATCGCCTGCATGCCCTGGGTGAAGTGGCCATGGGCCTGGCCCATGAAATCCGCAACCCGTTGGGCATCATCAAGACGGCCACGCAACTGTTGCACCGTCGCGCCGACCTTGCGGACTCCGACAAGCGCCACCTGGAATACGTCATCAGTGAGGTCAGCCGAATCAACGAACTGATCACCGAATTCCTCGACTTCGCCAAGCCCAACCCGCCGATACGCGTACTGCAACCGGCCCGCGCCCTGGTCGAGGAAATCCTCGGGTTCTGCGGGCCGGAGTTGAGCACGCACAACATCGACGCGCAGATCGACGACCAGGCGCCCGACGCGACGATCTACGCGGACGCCAAGCAGCTCAAGCAGGCCTGTCTGAACCTGATTCTCAACGCCATCGACGCGATGCCTGACGGCGGTCGCCTGATTCTGGGTATTCGCAGCGTGGGCGATCACACGGTGATCAGCATCGCTGATACCGGCCAGGGCATCCCGGCGGATATGGTCGAGCGCATCTTCACGCCGTTTGTCACCACCAAGGCCTCGGGCACAGGCCTGGGCCTGGCCAAAGTCTATTCGATCATGGAAAGTCACGACGGCAGCATCGAGTGCGCCACCGAGAAAGATGCCGGCGCCACCTTCAGCCTGTACATTCCGGCTAACGGTGAAGACGACGGCGAGGATGAGGACGGGCATGACGCATAACGTATTGGTGGTGGACGACGAGCCCAAGCTCTGTGACCTGTTGTCGTCCGCCCTGAGCCAGAACGGCATTCAGGTGTTTACCGCCGGTAATGGCCTGCACGCGCTCAAGGTGCTGGAGCAGGAGGACATCGACCTGGTCATCAGCGACTGGCGCATGCCGGGCATGGACGGGCCGGCGTTGCTGGCCGAGATCAAGCAGCGCTACCCGCACTTGCCGGTGATCGTGATGACGGCCTACAGCACGGTGAAAAATGCCGTGCAGTCGATGCGCAATGGCGCCTACGACTACATTGCCAAGCCGTTCGATATCGACGAGCTGGACATCACCGTGGCCAAGGCCCTGCAGTTTCGCGACATCATGCGTGACAACGCGCGCCTGCGTGCCGAGCTGGATGAACATGCACAGTTCGACAGCCTGGTGGGTGACAGCCCGGCGTTTCGCAAAGTGCTGCAAGCGGTGGACTCGGTGCGCGACAGTAGCGCCACCATCCTGCTGACCGGCGAAAGCGGGACCGGCAAGGAAATGGTCGCCCGCGCTATCCACAAGCATGGCAGCCGCGCCGACCAGCCGTTCGTGGCGGTCAATTGCGCGGCGATTCCCGAAGGTTTGCTGGAAAGCGAGATGTTCGGTCATCGCAAAGGCGCCTTCACCGGCGCTGTGGCCGACCGGGTAGGGCGCTTCATGCAGGCCGACAAGGGCACGCTGTTTCTGGATGAAGTCGGCGATATGCCGTTGGCCTTGCAAGCCAAGATCCTGCGCGCCCTGCAGGAGCGGGTGATCGAACCGGTGGGAGACCCCCGCGAGCGCAAGGTGGACGTTCGGGTGATCGCTGCGACCAATAAGAACCTGCTGGACGCGGTGGCCAACAAGGAGTTTCGCGAAGACCTTTATTACCGCCTGAATGTATTCCCGATTCCGCTGCCGGCCCTGCGCGAGCGTATGGAAGACATCGCGCCGCTGGCCCGGCACTTCGCGCGCACCCTCAGCGCGACGGCCGGCAAACGCGTCACCGGATTCAGCGCCGAAGCCTTGCAGGCCATGGCGGCGTACCACTGGCCGGGCAATATCCGCGAGCTGCAAAACTGTGTGGAGCGGGCGACTATCGTGGCTGCTTCGCCGGTGATCGAAGATATCGATTTGCCGGGTTACCTGTTTGCCTCTCGGCCTGCCGAGGCTGGCGCGGCGACGATCCTGAGTGATGGGCCGGGCGTGCCGCAGGATCTGGATGCGGCGCTGGCGGAAGTGGAGAAAGCCTACATTCTGGCGGCGTTGCACGAGAGCAACGGCGTGCAGGCAGCGGCGGCGGCGAAGATCGGGATTTCGGAGAGGAGCTTCTGGTATCGCCTGAAAAAGCTCGGTATTCAAGTCGACAAAATAGTCCGCTGACTGTGATCAAACTGTGGGAGGGGGCTTGCTCCCGATAGCGGTGTATCAGCCACCGATGTATTGACTGACCCACCGCCATCGGGGGCAAGCCCCCTCCCACATTTTTAAATGAGTTGTGTCAGATGTGGAGGCGTACCGCTTGAGGCAGCAGGCAAATCGACAAAGTTGTCGCTGACACACCGTGATCAAACTGTGGGAGGGGGCTTGCTCCCGATAGCGGTGTATCAGCCACAGATTCGTTGACTGACCCACCGCCATCGGGGGCAAGCCCCCTCCCACAGTTTTGACTGAGTTGTGTCAGGTGTGGAGGCGTACCGCTTGAGGCAGCAGGCAAATCGACAAAGTTGTCGCTGACACACTGTGATCAAACTGTGGGAGGGGGCTTGCTCCCGATAGCGGTGTATCAGCCACCGATTCGTTGACTGACCCACCGCCATCGGGGGCAAGCCCCTCCCACATTTTTGACTGAGTTGTGTCAGGTGTGGAGGCGTACCGCTTGAGGCAGCAGGCAAATCGACAAAGTTGTCGCTGACACACCGTGATCAAACTGTGGGAGGGGGCTTGCTCCCGATAGCGTTGTATCAGCCACCGATGTATTGACTGACTCACCGCCATCGGGAGCAAGCCCCCTCCCACATTTTTGACTGAGTTGTGTCAGGTGTGGAGGCGTACCGCTTGAGGCAGCAGGCAAATCGACAAAGTTGTCGCTGACACACCGTGATCAAACTGTGGGAGGGGGCTTGCTCCCGATAGCGGTGTATCAGCCACCGATGTATTGACTGACCCACCGCCATCGGGAGCAAGCCCCCTCCCACATTTTTGACTGAGTTGTGTCAGGTGTGGAGGCGTACCGCTTGAGGCAGCAGGCAAATCGACAAAGTTGTCGCTGACACACTGTGATCAAACTGTGGGAGGGGGCTTGCTCCCGATAGCGGTGTATCAGCCACCGATGTATTGACTGACCCACCGCCATCGGGAGCAAGCCCCCTCCCACAGTTTTGACTGTGTTGGGTCAGCTGTGGAGGCGTACCCAGAGGCTTACCAGCACGGTGGCTGCCATCAACCAGGCCACCGCTGCCACGGCCAGTGATGCCTCCAGCCGCATCCGGTCCACCATCACATACAACGTCGCCAGGTACACAAAGTACGGAATGATCGACCACATCCCAAACACGATGGTGGTCTTCAAATCCTCGACCGAGCGGCCCTTGCCGACGATGTAATGAGCGATCAGCGCAAAGGTCGGAAACAGCGGCACCAGGCCTGCGATGTAATAGTTTCTGGTCTTGGCCAATGCGGCCAGAATCAGCACCACCGCCGCGCCGAGGGCGGCTTTCACGAACAGATCCATCAGTGACTCAACCCATATTTCTTGACCTTATCGAACAGCGTGGTCTTGGCCATCCCCAGTTCCTGGCTGGCCTGGGTCAGGTTGCCGCCGCTGCGTTGCAGGGCATCAACGAGCAGGTTGCGCTCGAAGGCTTCTACCGCCTCGGTAAAGGCCAAGCCATGGGTGCTGCCGCCAGTGCCGGTTTTCTTGAAGGCGGGCAGGCCCAGGGCGAAACGTTCGGCGACGTTGCGCAGTTCGCGCACGTTGCCGGGCCAGTCGTGGCTCATCAGGCTCGACAGGGTCTGGTTGTCCAGCTCCGGCGCGGTGCGATCAAAACGCAGTGAGGATTGCTGCAGGAAGTGTTCGAACAACTGCAGGATATCTTCACGGCGCTCGCGCAGGGGCGGCAGTTCAAGGGTGACCACGTTGAGGCGGTAGTACAGGTCACTGCGGAATTGGCTGGCGCGGCTCAGTTCGTCGAGGTCGGACTTGGTGGCGGCGATCACCCGGCAATCCACGGCCACGCTCTGGTTCGAACCCAGGCGTTCGAGGGTGCGTTCCTGCAGCACCCGCAGCAGTTTGATCTGCAGGTTGATCGGCATGCTTTCCACTTCATCGAGAAACAACGTGCCCTCGTGGGCGTGCTCGATCTTGCCGATGCGGCGCTTGCCGGCGCCCGTAAACGCATTGGCTTCGTGGCCGAAGATCTCGCTTTCGAACAGGTTCTCCGGCAGCCCACCGCAGTTCAGTGCGACGAACTGATGGGAGTGGCGCCGGCTGAAATCATGCAGGCAACGCGCGACCAGCTCCTTGCCGGTGCCGGTTTCGCCTTCGATCAGCACGTTGGCCGAGGTATCGGCGACGTTGGCGATCAATTCGCGCAGGTTTTGCATCGCTGGTGAGCGACCGATGATGCGGCCCTCCAACGAATCGCGCTCGGCCAACTGGCGCCGCAACGACCAGACTTCCCGCGCCAGTGCGCGCTGTTCAAGGGCACGACGGGCCACTTCCACCAGGCGCTCGGGGGAGAAGGGTTTTTCCATGAAGTCGTAGGCGCCATTGCGCATCGCGCCGACGGCCATGGAAATGTCGCCATGCCCGGTGATCAGCACCACCGGCAGGCTTTTATCCAGCGCCTTGAGACGGGTGAGCAACGCCAAGCCATCAATGCCTGGCAGGCGGATATCGCTGATGACAATGCCGGCGAAATTTTCGCCGATGTGCGTCAACGCTTCTTCGGCACTGCCCACGCCGACGCTGTGAATGTCTTCCAGCGCCAATGCCTGCTGGCAACCCAGCAGCACATGGGGGTCATCCTCGACGATCAGGACGGTGAGGTCTTGGGGTTCAATATTCATGTCGACTCAACTTTTTCAGCGCCCGCCAGCGGCAGGTTCAGGACAAACGCGGTACCACCACTGGCCGGATGCTCCACGGCCAGGCTGCCGCCGGTGGCCGCGGCGAGGCTGGCGGACAGGGTCAGGCCCAGGCCCAGGCCTTGCTCGCCGGGTTTGGTGGTAAAGAAAGGTTCGAACAGATGCTTGCGCGCCTCAGGGTCGATGCCATGGCCGTTGTCGCGCACCAGCAGGCGATATCTGCCCTCGGCATTCTGACCTTCCAGCCACAACTGCGGCGCCGGTTGCGCCTGCATCGCATCCAGCGCGTTGCCGATCAGGTTGACCAGGATCTGCTCCAGGCGCGTCTGGTCGATCTGCAATTGGGCTGGGCTGAAATCACGGTGCACGGTCAGGGGCAGGCTGTCCAGGCGCGCGCCAAGCACCTGGAACGCGGCGTCCACGGCCTTGGCCAGGTTCGCTTCGCCCTGGTCGTCACCGCGCCGGGCAAACGAGCGCAGGCTGGCGGTGATGCGGCCCATGCGGTCGATCAGTTCGTTGATGGTCTTGAGGTTGGTGCTGGCGGTGTCCAGGGCGCCGCGTTCGAGGAAGCGCACGGTGTTGCCGGACAGGGTGCGCAGCGCGGCCAGGGGTTGGTTCAATTCGTGGGCGATGCTGGTGGACATTTGACCGATCGCCGCGAGTTTGCCGGCCTGCACCAATTCGTCCTGGGCGCGGCGCAAGGTCTCTTCGGCCTGGCGCCGTTCGCGGATCTGGCCTTTGAGACGTTCATTGCTGGCGCGCAGGTCGGCGGTGCGTTCGGCAATCCGTCGCTCCAGTTGGCTGTTGGCTTCCTGCAGGGCTTCGCGCGCGGCGAGGCGGGTGGCGATGACCTTGCGCCGCTCGTTCCAGGCAATCAGCAAGAACGCGACCAGGCCAAACGCGACGGCCACCAGAATGCCCTGGTTGATCGCGGCGCGGCGCAGTTCATTGAGCGGTGTGAGCAGGGTGAAGTTCCAGGGTGTGTCGTTCAATGGCCGGGTCTGTGCCAGGTAGCTGGCTTCGTGCTTGTCGCTGGCCACTTCGCTGTTGGCTGGGAAGGTCAGCTTTTCGCTGCCTTCGTTCAAGCGCTCGCGGGCCAGGGGCTCCAAGGCGCTCAGCGTCGCCCAGTAATATTGCAGGCTGTGCGCCAGTCGGTCCTTGGTGTCATCGCTCAAAGGGCGCACGGCCTTGAGGCGGCGAGCCGGGTCACTGGACAGAATGATGATGCCGTTTTCGTCGCTCACGAAGGCTTCGAGGCGCGCGCGTTGCCAGCGCTCCTCAAGCGCCTCCAGGCGCACCTTGACCACGGCGACGCCGATGATTTTGCCGTGCTCTTCCAGACCGTGGGCCAGGTAGTAGCCGGGTTCGCCGTTGGTGCTGCCGATGCCGTAGAAGCGACCGGGCTGGCCGCGTACGGCGTTCTGGAAATAGGCGCGAAAGGACAGGTCTTCACCCTGGTAACTGTCTACGTCGCGCCAGTTACTGGTGGCCAGCACGCGACCGGTGGTGTCCATCACGTAGATGGCACGGCTGCGGCTGCGACGGTTCAAGCCTTCGAGGTAATCGTTGACGGTCTTGCGGGTTTCCTGGTTGGGGTCGGCCAGGAGCAGGGAAACGCTGGTTTCCAGCTCGAGCAGGCTGGGCAGGTAGGTGTATTTGCTCAGTTCGCTTTCGACGGTACGGGCGTGCAACTCCAACTGGCGTTCGCCGTTGTCGCTGAGGGTGCGGATGCCATAGTACTCACTGACCCAGAAGCCGATATAACCCAAGCCGATCATCAGGGCGATGATCAACGGCGGCAGGAACAGTTGGCGTATCAGGCGAGGCTTCACGGCAAGTGATGGCGGCGCAGCGCGATAGGGGTTGGGGTCGCATTTCATCACAGATGCCTTGGGTCAACCAGCGCTGCCGGCCTGTGCGGTCCAGGTGGGAGGGGGCTTGCCCCCGATTGCAGTGCGTCAGTCGGTATATCTATCGCTGATGTACCGCTATCGGGGGCAAGCCCCCTCCCACATGGGTCCGGTTTCTACAGTTGGTGCTGTGTAGTACTCAGTGCTGCAGGATTTTCTCAAGGAAGTGCTGCGCGCGTTCCGAGCGGGCGCTGATGTCGCCGAAGAACTCTTCTTTGGGGCAGTCTTCGATGATCTTGCCGGCGTCCATGAAAATCACGCGGTCGGCCACTTTGCGGGCGAAGCCCATTTCGTGGGTCACGCACATCATGGTCATGCCTTCCTGGGCCAGTTGCACCATCACGTCCAGCACCTCATTGACCATTTCCGGGTCCAGCGCCGAGGTCGGTTCGTCGAACAGCATGACGATCGGGTCCATGGCCAGGGCGCGGGCAATGGCCACACGTTGTTGCTGACCACCGGACAGTTGGCCAGGGTGCTTGTGGGCGTGTGCCGACAGGCCTACGCGCTCCAGCAGTTGCAGGCCTTTCTGGGTGGCTTCTTCCTTGCTGCGGCCGAGCACCTTGATCTGCGCGATGGTCAGGTTTTCGGTGATGGTCAGGTGCGGGAACAGCTCGAAGTGCTGGAACACCATGCCCACGCGCGAGCGCAGTTTTGGCAGGTTGGTCTTCGGGTCGGCGATGGAAGTGCCGTCCACGACCACGTCGCCTTTCTGGAACGGTTCCAGCGCGTTGACGCACTTGATCAGAGTGGATTTGCCCGAGCCGGACGGCCCGCACACCACGATCACTTCGCCTTTTTTGACCTCGGTGCTGCAGTCGGTCAGCACCTGGAAGTCGCCATACCACTTGTTGATGTTCTTGATAGAGATCATACGGCAAACCTTTTTTGCAGACGCTTGACCAGCAGCGAGGCGGAAAAGCTGATGATGAAGTAGACGACACCGGCGAAGATCAGGAACTCATTGGAGCGGCCGATGATGTCGCCGTTGGAGCGGGCGGAGTTGAGGAAGTCCACCAGGCCCACGGTGTAGACCAGCGAAGTGTCTTGGAACAGGATGATGCTCTGCTGCAGCAGCAGGGGGGTCATCTTGCGGAACGCCTGCGGCAGGATGATCAGGCGCATGGTCTGGCCGTAGGTCATGCCCATCGCCTGCGCGGCGGCCATCTGACCCTTGGGGATCGACTGCACGCCGGCCCGCACGATTTCGCAGAAGTACGCCGCTTCGAACATCATGAACGCCACGACGCACGAGGTGAACGCGCCGATCGGTGTGTCTTCGCCTGTGATCCAGCGCAGCACGAACGGCACCGCCAGGTAGAACCAGGTGATGACCAGCAGCAGCGGGATCGAACGGAAGTAGTTCACATAAGCGCCGGCCACACGGGACAGCAGCTTGCTGGACGACAGGCGCATCAGGGCGAGGATGGTACCCAGGATGATGCCGCCGACCACGCCCATGACCATCAACTGCAGGGTCATGACCATGCCGTTCCACAGGCCCGGGATCGCGGGGATGATACCGCTGAAATCGAAGTCCATTATTTACCCCCCACGGAGATCAGGCCGGGCACTGCGACTTTCTTCTCGACCACGCGCATCAGCAGCATCAGGCTCATGTTCAGGGTGAAGTAGATCAGCGTGGCCAGGGTGAAGGCTTCAAACAGGTTGGCCGAGAACTCGGCGGTCTGCTTGGTTTGCGCCAGCAGTTCCATCAGGCCGATCAAGGACGCCACGGAAGAGTTCTTGAACACGTTGAGGAATTCGGAGGTAAGCGGCGGAATGATGATGCGGTAGGCCTGAGGCAGCAGCACGTTCCAGTAGATCTGTGGCAGCTTGAAGCCCATGGCGCGCGCGGCAGACTCCTGGCCGCGTGGCAGCGCCTGGATGCCGGTGCGCACTTGTTCACACACACGGGCAGCGGTGAACAGGCCCAGGCACACGACGACGCTCAGGTAGGCCGAGGTGGTCGGGTTCAGGTCTTGTTTGTACCAGTCCTGCAGGTTCTGCGGCAGCATGTCCGGTACCAGGAAGTACCAGATGAACAGCTGAACCAGCAGCGGCACGTTACGAAACAGTTCCACGTAGCAGGTCGCGATGCCCGATACGATGCGGTTTGGTACGGTGCGCATGACCCCCAGAATGGAGCCCAGCAGCAAGGCGATAATCCATGCCACGACAGCGATGGCGATGGTCCAGCCCAGGCCGGCGATGTACCAGTCGAGATAAGTCTCGCTGCCAACGCCGGTGGACTTGAAGAACACGCCCCAGTCCCAGTTGTAATTCATTAGGGTCTCCCCTCGAGATCGATCGATGTACAAGCACCCGCTTGGGGAAGGTCCGTCCCCACCTGACGTTGAACGCCAGGCACACACGATCGGCTCGAAAACCGCCAGGTCGAGTGTTCCAAGTTAAAGCCAGCAGGTAATTACAGACGCCTGGGGGAGGTTTGGCTCCCCCAGGAGAT
The DNA here is from genome assembly GCF_030816195.1 of Pseudomonas sp. W4I3. Taxonomy (GTDB): domain Bacteria; phylum Pseudomonadota; class Gammaproteobacteria; order Pseudomonadales; family Pseudomonadaceae; genus Aquipseudomonas. The sequence continues at coordinate 1,885,114 of NZ_JAUSXS010000001.1, forward strand.
AAGGTTAGATCAGTGTCAGATTTTTACGTCAGGCGCTGGCTTGTCGCTTGGGTTGGCGATCAGCTCTTTAACCTTGTCACTCATCGGGAAGTTCAGGTTCAGGCCTTTAGGTGGAATCGGGCTTTCGAACCACTTGCTGTAGATCTTGTTGATCTCGCCGGATTTGTACAGGCCGACGATGGCGTCATCTACCGCTTTCTTGAAGTCAGGGTCGCCTTTACGCACCATGCACGCGTAGGCTTCGAAGGACTGTGGAGTACCGGTGATGACCCAGTCATCCGGCTTCTTGGCCTTGGCTTCTTCGCCGGCCAGCAGGGCGTCGTCCATCATGAACGCAACGGCACGGCCGCTTTCGAGCATCTGGAAGGATTCGCCGTGGTCTTTGGCGGAGATGACGTTCATGCCCATCTGCTTGTCGGCGTTCATCGCCTTGATGATGCGCTCGGACGTGGTGCCAGCGGTGGTTACGACGTTCTTGCCTTTGAGGTCGGCGAAGTCAGCGTAGGAAGGCTTGCCATCCTTGTCTTTCTTGACCAGCAGACGGGTGCCGATTTCGAAGATGTTGACGGTGAAGTCAACCTGTTGGGCGCGCTCGGCGTTGTTGGTGGTGGAGCCGCATTCAAGGTCCGCGGTGCCGTTCTGGATCAGCGGGATACGGGTCTGCGAAGTCACCAGGTTGTACTTGGCCTTCAGGTCAGGCTTGTTCAGGTCTTTTTTCAGGGCTTCAACGACGGCCAGTTGAATGTCGTGGGAGTAGCCCACTGGCTTGCCCGAGCCATCCGCAATGTAGGAAAACGGAATGGAGCTGTCGCGGTGCGCGAGAGTGATGGTGCCGGAGTCGTTGATTTTCTTCAGCGTGCCGGTGAGTTCGGCGGCGAAAACTGGAGTGCTGATCAGAGCAGCAGCGATAGCTGCGCCCAGGATATGGGGAACGATGCGCATCAATACTTCCTCGACATTTGTTTTTTTTATGAAGCCAGCTAAACGGCTCTCTTGTACAGCGAATGCCTTGACGGCTCCTGAGGCGTCTCAGGCAATCGTCAGGAAGTGTAGAGCATGACTCGTGCCATACCGCATACAAAAGCTTAACTGTTTGATTTATATGACGATTAACTTTATATGACAGTGTCGGCTCGCTGCCGGGGTACGGCAAACCGAATAGGAAGAGGTGCTGCGTTCGGAAAACCGAATGGCGTGCACGCTTAAGGTAGGAGCGAGCTTGCTCGCGAAAAACGCAAAAAGCGCCGCGTTTATGCTGAATAAACGCGGCGCTCTCAGGTTTTTCGCGAGCAAGCTCGCTTCTACAGGTGTCGGGAGGGGGTCAGGCCGCTTCGATCTTGCTGCGGTTCTGTTCAACCTTGGACAGGTAGCGTTGCAGGTTGTCCTGTTCGGCCGGGGTGGTGAACAGGCCAAGCTTGGTACGGCGCCACAGCACATCGTCAGGCTGCGTCACCCATTCCTGCGCGCAGAGGTAATCGACTTCGCGGGTGTAAAGGCCACCCCCCAGGTGCTCGCCCAGGTCCGCCAGGCTTTGCACACCTTCCAGCAGGCGCCAGGTGCGGCTGCCGTAGGTGGTGGACCAGCGGCGGGCAATCTCGCTCGGCACCCAGTCGAACTTGCTGCGGATGGCCTCGGCCAGGGCTTCTGGCGTGGTCATGTCTTCGCCGCCGGGCAGGCTGGCCTTGGCGGTCCAGCTTGGGCGCATCTGGGTGAAGTACGGCGCCAACTGCGCCATGGCCGATTCGGCGAGCTTGCGGTAGGTCGTCAGCTTACCGCCGAACACCGACAGAATCGGCGCTTCGCCGGTGCCGCCGGACAGCGACAGGGTGTAGTCGCGGGTAATGGCCGACGGGTTGTCCGATTCGTCGTTGCACAACGGACGCACGCCCGAATAGGTGTGGACAATGTCGTCACGGCTCAGCTGTTTCTTGAAGTGTGCGTTGACCACCTTGAGCATGTAGTCGGTTTCACCTTCGGTGATCGCAACTTTCGCCGGATCGCCGGTGTATTCGCGGTCGGTGGTGCCGATGATGGTCAAGTGGTTCAGGTACGGGATCGTGAAGACGATGCGCTGGTCTTCGTTCTGCAGAATGTGCGCGTGCGCACCTTCGTAGAGTTTCGGGACGATCAAGTGGCTGCCCTGAATCAGGCGGATGCCGTACGGCGAATCCAGCTTCAGGTCGTCCTTGATGAACTTGGCGACCCACGGGCCGGCGGCGTTCACCAATGCGCGAGCGCGGATCGAGAACAGGCTGCCGTCCGCGCGCTCCATGTTCATTTCCCACAGGCCGTTGCTGCGGTGTGCGCTGACGCAACGGGTCTGGGTGTGAATGTGCGCACCTTTTTCCCGTGCGGCCATGGCGTTGAGTACCACGAGGCGGGCGTCATCGACCCAGCAATCGGAGTATTCGAAGCCTTTGGTGATTTCACTTTTCAGCGGGCTGTCAGCGCCGAACTTCAGGCTCTTTGAACCCGCGAGTTTTTCGCGCTTGCCCAAGTGGTCATACAGGAACAGGCCGGCACGGATCATCCAGGCCGGACGCAGATGGGGACGGTGCGGCAGCACGAAGCGCATCTGCTTGACGATGTGCGGGGCCTTTTCCAGCAGCACTTCACGCTCAGCCAGGGCTTCGCGGACCAAGCGGAACTCGTAGTGCTCCAGGTAGCGCAAACCACCGTGGATCAGCTTGCTGCTGGCTGAAGAGGTGTGGCTGGCCAGGTCGTCCTTTTCGCAAAGGAATACCGACAAACCGCGACCGGCTGCGTCTGCTGCAATGCCGACGCCATTGATCCCGCCGCCGATAACGGCAACGTCATAGACTTCGGCAAGCGGTGGAGCAGGCAAGGTAGAAGGGTTCATCGGCTGGCCTCGCGATCTTTTCGTATTGGAATTCGAACATTAATGTTCATTTGCGAAAATGGTAGCTGATAAACGCGGGCACAGCCAGTCGACTTCGATTGAAAAAACTCATCGAAGGGTGGAGAAAGGAAAATTTGTGAACATGAGCCGCAGGGCAGGGCTCAAGAAAGGGGCATTGGATAGACCGCCATCGGGGGCAAGCCCCCTCCCACACTTTGATGTGTGAATGCATTCAATGTGAGAGGGGGCTTGCCCCCGATGACGTCAGTACAGGCGCTATACCACTTCCAGCCGAACCTTGTGCTGATTCAATAGCTGCACCAGTGCCGGCACCGGTTGCTGGTCGGTCACCAGGCAGTCCACCAGGCTGATCGGCCCCAGGCGAATCATGGCGTTGCGCCCGAATTTGCTGGAGTCCGCCGCTAGAATCACTTGGCGCGCATTGGCGATGATCGCCTGGGAGACCCGAACTTCCTGATAGTCGAAGTCCAGCAGGCTGCCATCTTCATCGATGCCGCTGATCCCCACCAGTGCAAAGTCGACCTTGAACTGGTTGATGAAGTCGACACTGGCCTGGCCAACCACGCCGCCGTCACGCCGCACATTGCCGCCGGTCAGCAACACATCGAAGTCGTCCTTGGCACTGAGCATCGCAGCAACGTTGAGGTTGTTGGTGATGATTTTCAGGTGGTTGTGATTGAGCAGCGCACGAGCGATGGACTCGGTGGTGGTGCCGATATTGATGAACAACGAGGCATGATCGGGAATCTGCGCCGCGATGGCTTCGGCGATGCGCTGCTTTTCATCGCGCATCTGGTCGGCACGCATGGCGTAGGCGGTGTTCTCGACGCTGGAGTCATAGGCCGCCCCGCCGTGGTAGCGGCGCAGCAGATTGGCATCCGCGAGCTGGTTGATATCGCGGCGGATGGTTTGCGGGGTGACAACGAACAGCTGCGCCATTTCCTCGATACTGACGTAACCGCGTTCGCGGACCAGTTCGAGGATTTGTTGTTGGCGGGGAGGCAGATTCATGGGGCGTCCTTTGGGCTGCCATACAAAAGTGGCCCATGATGACGCAGGAATCCGCTCCCTGCCAGTTACAACCCGATATAGAACCGGCCCTTGGCTTATTCGGCGCCTTCGTGCGGTTCCCAGTCGCGGGTGCGGCTGACTGCTTTTTGCCAGCCCGCGTAGAGCTTCTCTTTGGCCGCCTCATCCAGCTGAGGTTCGAATTCGCGCTCGATCACGGCTTTGCCGCGCAATTCGTCCAGGCTGCTCCAGAAGCCGCAGGCCAGGCCCGCCAGGTAGGCGGCGCCGAGTGCCGTGGTTTCGCGCATTTGCGGGCGCTCGACTTGGGTGCCGAGGATATCGGCCTGGAACTGCATCAGGAAGTTGTTGGCAACTGCGCCGCCGTCCACACGCAGGGCCTTGAGGCGTTCGCCCGAGTCCTGTTGCATCGCGTCGAGTACGTCACGGGTCTGGTAGGCGATCGACTCAAGCGCTGCGCGAATGATGTGATCCACGCGTACGCCACGGGTCAGGCCGAACAGTGCGCCTCGGGCATACGGGTCCCAGTACGGTGCGCCCAGGCCGGTGAAGGCCGGCACCAGGTATACGCCGTTGCTGTCCTTGACCTTGCCGGCGAAGTATTCGGTGTCGTGGGCGTCGTTGATGATTTTCAGCTCGTCACGCAACCACTGCACGGTGGAGCCGCCGTTGAAGACTGCGCCTTCCAGTGCGTAGGCCACTTCGCCACGCGGGCCGCAGGCGATGGTGGTGAGCATGCCGTGCTTGGACTTCACCGCTTTGTCGCCGGTGTTCATCAGCAGGAAGCAGCCGGTGCCGTAGGTGTTCTTGGCCTGGCCGGCTTCGACGCACATCTGGCCGAACAGCGCAGCTTGCTGGTCGCCGGCAATGCCGCCAATGGCGATGCCGCTTTTGGTGCGACCGTAGATTTCGGACGAAGACTTCACTTCCGGCAGCATTTCCCGCGGAATGTCCAGAATCTCGAGCATCTTCGCATCCCACTCCAGGGTATGGATGTTGAAGAGCATGGTGCGCGAAGCGTTGGTGTAATCGGTGACGTGGGTCTTGCCGCCGGTAAATTTCCAGATCAGCCAGCTGTCGACGGTGCCGAACAGCAACTCGCCGTTGCGCGCACGTTCGCGGCTGCCTTCGACGTTGTCGAGGATCCACTTGAGTTTGGTGCCGGAGAAGTACGGGTCGGTAACCAGGCCCGTGGTGTCGCTGATGTATTGCTCATGGCCGTCGCGCTTGAGCTGCTGGCAGATCTCGGTGCTGCGGCGGCACTGCCAGACGATGGCGTTGTAGATGGGGCGGCCGGTGACCTTGTCCCACACCACGGTGGTTTCGCGCTGGTTGGTGATGCCGATGGCGGCGACCTGGTCATGGTGCAGGCCAGCCTGGGCCAGTGCTTCGACCATTACCGCGCTCTGGGTGGCGAAGATTTCCATCGGGTCATGCTCGACCCAGCCAGGCTGCGGGTAATGCTGGACGAATTCACGCTGGGCGGTGCACACCACGTTGGCGTCACGGTCGAAGATGATCGCGCGGGAACTGGTGGTGCCCTGATCAAGGGCAATGATGTAGTTCTTATTCTGAAGGTCGGTCATGTCAATTGCCTTGGACGAAATAAGGAAGTCAGAAATCAGCCGGGGTCACGAAGGGCAGGGACCCTGGCTGGCGCTTTCAGGAAATACGGGTTTTGCCGTTGACAGCCGTGTCAGGTGTTTCAGCTATAGCAGGTGCGGCGCTGGGCAGGTGACGGGCAATCAGCCCGCGGTACGCTGCAGCGCCAAGGCATGCGCCGACAATCGGCGCGAAAATCGGTACCAGGAAGTAAGGAATATCGCGACCGCCAGTAAAGGCCATTTCACCCCAACCCGCGAAAAAGGTCATCAGCTTGGGGCCGAAGTCCCGCGCCGGATTCATCGCAAAGCCGGTCAATGGGCCCATGGCGCTGCCGATGACGGCGATCAGCAGGCCAATCAACAGCGGGGCCAATGGACCGCGTGGCAGGCCGTTGTTGTCGTCTGTCAGGGCCATGATCACGCCCATCAGGATCGCGGTGATGACCATTTCCACCAGGAACGCTTGGGCAGTGCTTAGCAGCGCATGGGGATAGGTGGAGAACACCGAAGCCAGTTCGAGGCTGGCCTGGGAGCCACGTACCATGTGGTGGGTTTGTTCGTAATCGAAAAAAAGATTGCTATAGAGCGTGTACACCAGCGCGGCGGAACAGAAGGCGCCGGCGATTTGGGCAAGGATATAAAAGGGCAGTTTGCGCTTTTCGAAATCGGCAAAAATACACAGGGCGATACTGACCGCCGGATTGAGGTGAGCCCCGGAAATACCTGCACTCAGGTAGATCGCCATGCTCACGCCGACCCCCCAGATAATGCTGATTTCCCACAAGCCAAAGCTCGCATCCGCGACCTTGAGCGCAGCGACGCAGCCGGTACCGAAGAAGATCAGCAGCGCAGTGCCGAGGAATTCGGCCATGCATTGGCTCGAAAGTGAAGGCTGTTGAAGAGCAGTTGTCATGGAAAACCTCAGTTGTTGTTCTTGTCTGGCGCACTGCCTCAACGGGCGGTTGCGCGATTTTCACCGTGACAAGGATCCCCATCCTGCGCCACGGCTTACTGCTCGAGTACCGAGGGCTATTCCTACAGTATTCGGAAACGAAAAAATATAGACAAGAATGACCGCTGTCAAAGGTCGAAAGTGAACCATTGGTCATTTCCGAACTATTGGTATGGTGAATGATCACGCCTGACGCAGCGGATCAGTGCGCTTGAACCTCTGTACTAGAGCGTTTTCGGTGCGCTTGGCCTAGAATTGGCCGTCAGTTTGCACGCTTGGAGCCTCGCATGACCCCTGCCTTGGACCTGTTGAAAAAAGTTCGCGCCGAACATCGTGTCCACAGTTATGAACACGATCCCAAGGCGGCTTCGTATGGCCTGGAGGCCGCGGAAAAGTTGAGCCTGGACCCGGCGCAGGTGTTCAAGACGTTGCTCGCCAGCAGTGAGAAGGGCGAACTGCTGGTGGCGGTGGTGCCGGTCGTCGGAAGTCTGGACCTGAAAGCCCTGGCTCACGCGGCAGGCGTCAAGAAAGTCGAAATGGCCGACCCGGCGGCGGCGCAGCGGTCCACGGGGTACTTGCTGGGCGGTATCAGCCCGTTGGGGCAGAAGAAGCGCTTGCGCACGTTCATCGATGTGACGGCGCAGCCGTTTGCGACGATTTTCGTGAGTGCTGGGCGCAGGGGGTTGGAAGTTGAATTACCGGCCAGTGTGTTGGCTGAACATACCCAAGCCACCTTCGCACCGATTGGCCGGGCCTGATTTTCAGCGCTGGGCAGATCCAAATGTGGGAGGGGCAAGCCCTCTCCCACATTTTTTTGATCCGGTTTCGTCAGTTGGCTGCTTATGCCTGGAACAATACCAGATGCTCGGCGGCCACCCGAATGCCCACATCCTCGCCCATCTGCTGATCGACATGGCTGGGGAAAATCGACTCCAGCTGTGCGCCCGTCGGTAGTTGCAGACGGTATAGCGTGGACGCGCCGAGGAAGGTCTTGCCGACAATCCGTGCTTTGAGCGCACTGTCCGGCGCGTAAACGATGTCATCCGGGCGCAGCAACACGTCGACCGCACCGCCCGTCGGCCAGGTGTAGGCACGGTTGCCACGCAGCTCGCCCAGTTCGGTGCTGACCGATTCCGGTGAGCTCAATTGGCCACGAATGAAGTAACCCTGGCCGATAAAACTGGCCACATACGGCGTCTGCGGTTCGTGATAGAGGTTGTAGGGGGTATCCCATTGCTCCAGACGACCCTCCTTGAAAACCCCCACGTGGTCGCTGACGGCGAAGGCTTCTTCCTGATCATGGGTGACCAGGATCGCGCTGGTGCCGCGTGCCTTGAGAATGTCGCGCACCTCGTGGCTGAGCTTGCGGCGTAGTTCGCCATCCAGGTTGGAAAAGGGCTCGTCCAGCAGCAGCAGTTGCGGTTCCGGTGCCAAGGCGCGGGCAAGGGCGACGCGTTGCTGCTGGCCACCGGAAAGCTCGTGGGGGAAGCGTTTACCCAAGTCTTTGAGGTTGACCAGTTCCAACAATTCGGCGACTACACGGTCTTTGTGCGGGTGCTTGCGAATGCCGAACGCGATGTTGTCGGCCACGCTCAGATGAGGAAACAGCGCGTAGTCCTGAAACACCATGCCGATACGACGTTTCTCCGGTGCAAGGGTGAAACCGGCACTGGAGATCACTTCGCCCGCCAGGCTGATTTCGCCTTCGTGCACCGGCTCGAACCCGGCAATCGCGCGCAAGGTGGTGGTTTTGCCGCAGCCCGAGGAGCCCAGCAGGCAACCGATGTCGCCGGCATTGAGGTGCAGATTGAGGTTCTGCACCACCCGTTGATCTTGATAGCCGCATGCCAGATTGCGCAGGTTCAGCAGTAATGGCTGGCTCATGCGTGGTGATACGACGGTGGGACGAGGAATTCAAGCAGGGCCTTTTGCGCATGCAGGCGGTTTTCAGCCTGGTCCCAGGCGACCGAACGTGGGTCGTCGAGCAGGTCGAGGCTGATTTCTTCGCCACGGTGTGCAGGCAGGCAGTGCATGAACAGCACGTCGGGCGCGGCCAGGTCGAGCAGGGCGCGGGTCACCTGGAACGGCGCGAACAGGGCCAGGCGCTTGGCGGTTTCGTCTTCCTGACCCATGGAGGTCCAGACGTCAGTGCTGACCAGGTGTGCGCCGACCACCGCATCTTTCGGATCGCGCAGCAGTTGCACACGGCCGTCGGCCTTGGCCATGAACTCGGCGCTCGGTTCGTAACCTTCGGGACAGGCGATACGCAGGTGGAAGTCGAACTGGATGGCAGCTTCTATATAGCTGTTGCACATATTGTTGCCGTCGCCGATCCAGGCCACGGTCTTGCCCTGGATCGAGCCGCGGTGTTCGAGGTAGGTCTGCATGTCGGCCAACAACTGGCACGGGTGCAGGTCATCGGACAGGCCGTTGATCACGGGCACGCGCGAGTTGGCGGCAAATTCGGTCAAGGTGCTGTGGGCGAAGGTACGGATCATCACCGCGTCGAGCATGCGCGACATCACGATGGCGCAATCGCTGATCGGCTCGCCACGGCCCAATTGGGTATCGCGCGGCGACAGGAAGATCGCCTGGCCACCCAGTTGAATCATGCCGGCTTCGAAGGACAAGCGGGTGCGGGTCGAGGACTTCTCGAAGATCATCCCGAGCACGCGGTTTTTCAGAGGCTCAAACAGTACGCCGCGGTTACGCAGGTCTTTAAGCTCAATGCCTCGACGGATCACGCTGACCAGCTCTTCGGGCGTGCAATCCATCAGGGAGAGAAAGTGCCTTGCGCTCATCATTAACTACCTTTTTGCAACAGACCGCAGATACTCAAAGCCTTGTTTATTGTGACAACGGGCGAGACCTGCGGCGAAAGCCGCACGGGGCGACGAAATAGGGGAAGGCGCGATATTGACATTAAATGTCGCGTCTTACCAATAGGGCTACGGTTTTTAAGGGTGTTCAAGCAGGGCGCCGAAGCGCGTTTGAAGACGGTTTCCAGACAGCAGCGGCCCATTTGTACACTGGCGTCGAGACCTTTTGCAATGCGCAGGGGCGCCTGGCGGCCTGCTTATAGCGGTTTGAAGCGTGTGCGCGGCTCTCCCGAAACATTTGCTCACGCTTAGCCGTGCCTTGGCCTATGTCCAGCGATTCACAGCGCGAACGTTGCTGGCGCGCTGCGCGGCCCCGGCCCATAGTTGGGCAAAGCCCCTTATAAAAGAGACTGGCCATGACCAAGACTCTCCATCACCGTGCCTGCCACCTGTGCGAAGCCATCTGCGGCCTTACCCTGGAAACCAGCCAGGACGAGGCCGGCAACCTGGCGATCACCTCGATCAAGGGCGACCCGCTGGATACGTTCAGTCGAGGGCATATCTGCCCCAAAGCGGTGGCGTTGCAGGATATCCAGAATGATCCGGACCGCCTGCACCAGCCGATGCTGCGCGTTGGTAGCGAATGGCAACCGATCCCGTGGGACGATGCCTTTGCGCTGGTAGCCGAACGCCTCGCGGGCATCCAGGCCCGGCACGGGCAGAATGCGGTGGCGGTGTATCAGGGCAATCCCAGCGTGCATAACTACGGGCTGATGACCCACAGCAACTACTTTCTTGGCTTGTTGAAAACACGTAACCGCTACTCGGCGACGTCGGTAGACCAGCTACCCCATCACCTCTCCAGTCACCTGATGTACGGCCATGGTCTGTTGCTGCCGATTCCGGACATCGACCACACTGACTTCATGCTGATTCTGGGCGGCAACCCTCTCGCCTCCAACGGCAGCATCATGACCGTGCCCGATGTGGAGAAGCGCCTCAAGGCGATCCAGGCCCGAGGCGGCAAAGTGGTGGTCGTCGACCCTCGACGCAGCGAGACGGCGGCGATTGCCGATCAGCACCTGTTTGTACGCCCCGGTGGCGATGCGGCCTTGTTGTTCGGGCTGCTTAACACGCTGTTTGCAGAGGGCCTGACCCGCGCCAGCCATTTGCCGGTCGAAGGTTTGGACGACGTGCGCCAGGCGATCGCCGGGTTTACCGCCGAGGCCATGAGCCCTCAGTGCGCAGTACCTGCCGAGCAGATCCGCCAATTGGCCCGGGACTTCGCCGCAGCGGATAAAGCGGTGTGCTACGGGCGTATGGGCGTCTCGACGCAGGCGTTCGGCACGTTGTGTCATTGGCTGGTGCAGCTGATCAACCTGGTGACCGGCAATCTGGACCGCGTGGGCGGCGCCTTGTGCACCACGCCCGCGGTGGATCTGGTGGCCTCGACCGGCGGCGGGCATTTCAATCGCTGGCAGAGCCGCGTGTCCGGGCGACCGGAGTACGGGGGAGAGTTGCCAGTGTCTGCCCTGGCCGAAGAGATGCTCACCGATGGCGAAGGGCAAATTCGCGCCTTGGTGACGGTCGCCGGCAACCCGGTATTGTCGACGCCCAATGGTCGTCAGCTGGAGCAGGCGCTGGATGGGTTGGAGTTCATGGTCAGCGTTGACCTTTACATCAACGAGACCACGCGCTATGCCGACCTGATCCTGCCGTCCACTTCGGCGCTGGAGAATGATCACTACGACACCACGTTTAATATGTTCGCGGTGCGCAACGTTACGCGTTTCAATCGCGCGATCCTGCCCAAGCCTGAAGGTGCGCTGCACGATTGGGAAATTTTCGTCGGCTTGGCCAAGGCATTTGCGGCGCACACCGGTGTGGCGCTCAAACCAACGATGCCACCTGCGCAGATGATCGACTTCGGATTGCGCGCCGGGACTTACGGTGATGCATCCTCGCACAAGCTGTCGGTGGCGATGCTGGCCGATCATCCCCATGGCATGGACCTGGGGCCGCTCACGCCAAACCTGGCATCCCGGCTGAAAACCACCGACGGCAAGGTACAGGCGGCGCCATCGGTGATCCTGGCGGACCTCGCGCGGTTTGCGGCGCAGCCGCTGCCCGTGGCGGACGAACTGCTGCTGATTGGCCGTCGCCACGTGCGCAGCAATAATTCCTGGATGCACAACTATCACCGATTGGTGAAGGGTAAGCCGCGTCATCAACTGCTGATGCACCCCGATGACCTGGCCCGCCGCCAACTGATCGACGGCCAGCGGGTGCGTGTCAGTTCGCGCATCGGCATGGTCGAAGTCGAGGTGGTGGCCAGCAGGGACATGATGCCTGGCGTGGTCAGCCTGCCTCACGGCTGGGGGCACGGGCGCCCAGGCGTGCAAATGAGCATCGCCAGTGGCCAGCCGGGGGCAAGTGCGAATGATTTGACCGATGAGCGGCAATTGGACGAGCTGTCCGGCAATGCGGCGCTCAATGGCGTACCGGTGAAAGTTGCAGCGGCTTGAGGTTGGCTGTCGGCGCGCCTGAGCATCCTGTGGGTTTTTTGCGTTACAATGCGCCACCGTGCCGACCTGTGAGTCGCAAAGTTCCTGCAGAGGTGTTCCATGGATATCATCGAAACGATCAAAGAGCAGATTGCCAACAACACCATTCTGCTTTACATGAAAGGCGCTCCGAACGCTCCTCAGTGCGGTTTCTCCGCGAAGGCGTCCCAGGCCATCATGGCGTGTGGCGAGAAGTTCGCTTACGTGGATATCCTGCAAAATCCGGAAATCCGTGCGAACCTGCCTAAATACGCCAACTGGCCGACCTTCCCGCAATTGTGGGTAGCCGGTGAACTGGTTGGCGGCAGCGACATCATCACTGAAATGGCTGCTGATGGCTCGTTGCAGGCGCTGGTCAAAGACGCAGCGGCAAAAGCGGCAGCCAAGACCGAAGCGTGATGCTTCTGTAAAAGGCTCCGCAATAAAAAGCCCCGCTTCTCATAAGAGAGCGGGGCTTTTTTTGGCTTCTCTGTAGGAGCGAGCTTGCTCGCGAAAAACGCCCAGGCAACGCGTTCATTCTGGATAAACGCGGTGGCGCTGAGTTCTTCGCGAGCAAGCTCGCTCCTACAGTAAAAACAAGAGCCGCGGGGCTTATTCGCCCATCTGCGATTGCAGGTAGTTCTCCAGGCTGACCTTGTCGATCAGGCCCAGTTGGGTTTCCAGCCAGTCGATGTGTTCTTCCTGGTCTTCCAGGATATCTTCCAGCAGTTCGCGGCTGCCGTAGTCGCCAGTGGTTTCGCAGTGGGCAATGGCGGCCTTGAGGTCGCTGTGGCTCTTGCGTTCAAAGCCCAGGTCGCTGCCGATCATTTCCTGGGTGTGCTCGCCGATATTCAGCTTGCCCAGGTCCTGCACGTTCGGCAGGCCTTCCAGGAACAGGATGCGTTTGATCAGCGCATCGGCGTCCTTCATGGCCTTGATCGATTCCTTGTATTCGCGTTTGCCCAGCTTTTCCAGGCCCCAATCGTCATACATGCGCGCATGCAGAAAGTACTGATTGATCGCGACCAGTTCATTGGCAAGGATTTTGTTGAGTTGCTGGATGACTGAGATGTCGCCTTTCATGACTGGGGTCCTGCCCTGTAATAGCTGTGTATGGGCAGAGTTTGAGCGGCGATAATCTTGGTGTCAAACCTAAGTTATTGAATAATAAATGAAAATTAATCGGAATAAGAATGTTTGTGTTCCGCGTCTTGGCGCTAACTAGTTGAATTGCAGGCATAAAAAAACCGGACACTGGGTCCGGTTCTTCAAAACACGCTTAATTAAGCGTGTGTAAATTCTGCCGAATAGGGCAGCCCCGACTGGGCTGTCTGCAACTGCGTGAGGGTTTCCCGTACCACTTGCTTGGCGAGGCAGGCGCATTTACCACACTGGCTGGCAACGCCGGTGGTTTCACGCACTTCCTTGTAGCTGCAGCAACCTTCGTAGATTGCTTCGCGGATTTGTCCGTCGGTGACGCCAGTACAAAGGCACACATACATAAGGGAGAACCGTCGCGGGTTTAGGGCTTAAGTGCGATGGATCTTAATGTTAACGAGAATGATTGTCAAAGTAGTTTCATCATCAATCTGGCGCACATTGCCTGTGCGCTGACGAACGGTTTTTTCGGTGTATGATGGTCGATCTTTACGAAGCGTGACCGCGTCACAGGTCTGTCGCTGAAACAAGGCAGACTCGACGCTGGTCCTGTTACTTCAATCGTCACCCTTACATCAGGAGATATCCAATGAGCGTACTCGTCGGCAAACAAGCCCCGGATTTCGACGTACCCGCCGTCCTCGGCAATGGCGAAATTGTAGACAGCTTCAAACTGTCTGAAGCCATCAAAGGCAAATATGGCCTGGTGTTCTTCTACCCGCTGGACTTCACTTTCGTCTGCCCATCCGAGCTGATCGCTCTGGATCACCGCATGGACGATTTCAAGGCGCGCAATGTTGAAGTGGTCGCTGTTTCCATCGACTCCCACTTCACCCACAACGCCTGGCGCAACACCGCGATCAACGATGGCGGCATCGGCAAAGTCAAATACACCATGGCAGCCGATATGAAGCACGATATCGCCAAGGCCTATGACGTTGAGTCCGAAGGCGGCGTGGCATTCCGTGGCGCGTTCCTGATCGATGACAAGGGCGTTGTACGCTCGCAGATCATCAATGACCTGCCGCTGGGCCGTAACATGGAAGAGCTGATTCGCCTGGTCGACGCTCTGCAATTCCACGAAGAGCACGGCGAAGTCTGCCCTGCCAACTGGAAGAAAGGCGACAAAGGCATGACCGCTTCCACCGAAGGTGTTGCGGCTTACCTGACCGAGAACGCTGGCAAGCTGTAAGCCAGATTCCTGGTAGAAAAAAACCGGCCTGAGAAGGCCGGTTTTTTTATGCGCGGGATTAGCTTCAGTCGTTGAAGTCTTCCCAGCCGCCCATCTGTTTCCAGCGGTTGACGATGCCGCAGAACAGCTCGGCGGTCTTCTCGGTGTCGTAGCGGGCTGAGTGAGCCTCGCGACCGTCGAAGTCGATACCGGCTGCCTGGCAGGCTTTTGCCAGCACGGTCTGACCGTAGGCGAGGCCGGCGAGGGTGGCGGTGTCGAAGCTGGAGAAGGGATGGAACGGGTTGCGTTTCATGTCCAGGCGCGCCACGGCGGCGTTCAGGAAACCCAGGTCGAAGCTGCTGTTGTGCCCTACCAGGATTGCGCGTTTGCAGCCATTGGCCTTCAGCGCCTTGCGTACGCCGCGGAAGATGTCCGTCAACGCAGCTTCTTCACTCACCGCCATGCGCAATGGGTGATCGAGCTTGATCCCGGTGAACTCCAGGGCCGCCGCTTCGATGTTCGCGCCTTCAAACGGCTCGACGCGGAAGAAGTGGGTGTGTTCCGGGTAAACGAAGCCCTGCTCGTCCATGCCGATAGTCGTCGCGGCAATTTCCAGCAATGCATCGGTGGCGCAGTTGAAGCCGCCGGTTTCTACGTCGATAACGACAGGCAGGTAGCCGCGGAAACGTTCGGCCATCGGGTGGCGCGAACCGCCGCCACCGCCATGTTCCTGTTCGTCATCGTAATGGTCTTCACTCACTTGCTTTCCTCCAGCAGGCGCCAGCGCAGTGTTTCACCGGCGCGCAGCGGGATAACGGTCAACTCGCCAAAAGGCAGGCTGGCAGGGGCGGTCCAGTCTTCACGGACCAGGGTGATACGGTCGGTATTCGCCGGCAGGCCGTAGAAGCGCGGGCCATTGAGGCTGGCGAAGCCTTCGAGCTTGTCCAGGGCGTTGCGTTGTTCGAACGCTTCGGCGTACAGCTCGATGGCGGCAAACGCGGTGTAGCAGCCCGCGCAACCGCAGGCGGCTTCCTTGGCGTGCTGCGCGTGGGGGGCCGAGTCGGTACCGAGGAAGAACTTCGGATTGCCGCTGGTGGCAGCGTCCAGCAAAGCCACCTGATGGGTGTTGCGCTTGAGGATCGGCAGGCAGTAGAAGTGCGGCCGAATCCCGCCCACCAGCATGTGGTTGCGGTTGTACAGCAGGTGATGAGCGGTGATGGTCGCGCCGACGTTGGCCGAAGCCTCGGTGACGAACTGCACGGCATCCGCGGTGGTGATGTGTTCAAACACCACCTTGAGGGTCGGGAACAGCTCGACCACGCGGCGCATGTGCTCGTCGATAAAGATCTTCTCGCGATCGAACACGTCAACATCGCCACGGGTGACTTCACCGTGGATCAACAGCGGCATGCCGACCTCGGCCATCGCTTCGATGGCCGGCAGGATCTTGTCGATATTGGTCACGCCGGAATCGGAGTTGGTGGTCGCGCCGGCCGGGTACAGCTTGGCGGCGTGGACATAACCGCTGGCCTTGGCCTCACGAATCTCTTCGGGCTGGGTGCGGTCGGTAAGGTAGAGCACCATCAACGGTTCGAAGCGACTGCCGGCCGGGCGCGCAGCGAGGATTCGCTGGCGATAGGCGTCGGCTTCGGCTGCGTTACGCACCGGTGGTACCAGGTTAGGCATGATGATGGCACGGCCAAACGTGCGCGCAACATCGGCCACGGTTTGGGGCAACGCAGCACCATCGCGAAGATGAATATGCCAGTCGTCGGGACGCAGCAGGGTCAGGCGGTCGGACATTGGGGATTCCAGGCGGGTCAATCTGGTGGGAATGCTACCGGAAAAGACTCGAGCAGGCACTCGCTATCAAGTTTTGCAGGATGCAACCGATAGCACTGGGTATGCCTTAACGACGTATGACGCTTTGAAGTGTTGTAGCAACCAGTGGAGCCTCCCGTGCGCCAGCATTATCTAGCCCTGCTCAGTGTGTTCGCCAGCCTGCCCGCGATGGCCCTCACGTTCCAGACACGTCTGGAGAATATTGAGTGGAAGGTGGAGGGCGATCAGTTCGAATGCCGCCTGACCCAGCCGATCACCGACTTCGGCTCGGGTGAGTTCGTGCGTCGGGCGGGCGAGCAGGCGACATTTCGTCTGAAAGCCTATAACGGCTCGCTCGGTGCCGGCTCCGCCACGTTATTGGCCGCCGCGGCGCCCTGGCAGCCGGGCCGCGGTGATATCAACCTCGGTGCGGTACGCGTGGGCAGTGGCGATGTGTTGTTCAACAGCTCCCAGGCCCAGGCCGGGCGACTGTTCACCGGCTTGCTCGAAGGGCGCAGCCCGACCGTGCGGCATTACGGACGCGAGGGCGGCTATTCGGAAATTCGCCTGCTGCCGGTGAAATTCAATAAGGCCTACAACGACTATCAGCTGTGTACGGCCAAGCTGTTGCCGATGAACTACGATCAGGTCAAGCAGACGGAGGTCGGTTTCCCGGGGGGTGGCATCGAACTGGATGCGGCGGCCAAGAAGAAGTTGTCGGTGATTGTCGCGTTCATGAAAGCTGACCCCACCGTGAACCACATCGAGTTGAACGGCCATTCGGATAACAGCGGCAACCGCCTGACCAACCGTGATGTCTCGCGACGCCGCGCCCTGGCGGTGATGGACTACTTCAAAGCCAATGGCATCCAGGAATCGCAGGTCACTCTGCGGTTCCACGGCGAAAGCTACCCCTTGGCGCCCAACACCAATGCCGCCAACCGGGCCCGCAACCGTCGGGTTAACATCCAGCTAGAACGGGTGGCAGCGCCCGAGAAACCGACGCCTCAGGCAAGTGCACCCAGCAATCCCGCAGCGACTTCATAAGGTGCGACTATCGGTCGCTCGTTCGACATAATCTGTCGCTTTATCTTCATTTGCTGTCGCGCCCCTGTAATTTCACGGTTTTGATCGGTAGAATCGTCGCCTTTCCGTACAACCCCGTGGAGTGATGGCATGGCCGACGTAAACAAGGTCGTTCTCGCGTATTCCGGCGGCCTGGACACTTCGGTGATCCTCAAGTGGCTGCAGGATACTTATAACTGTGAAGTGGTGACCTTCACCGCTGACCTGGGTCAGGGCGAAGAGGTCGAACCTGCACGTGCCAAGGCGCAAGCCATGGGCGTGAAAGAGATCTACATTGACGACCTGCGCGAAGAGTTCGTCCGCGATTTCGTTTATCCGATGTTTCGCGCCAATACTGTCTACGAAGGTGAGTACCTGCTCGGTACCTCCATCGCACGTCCGCTGATCGCCAAGCGCCTGATCGAAATCGCCAACGAAACCGGCGCTGATGCCATTTCCCATGGCGCCACCGGCAAGGGCAACGACCAGGTGCGTTTCGAGCTGGGTGCCTACGCCCTCAAGCCCGGCGTAAAAGTGATCGCCCCTTGGCGTGAATGGGACCTCCTGTCCCGTGAGAAGCTGATGGATTACGCTGAAAAGCACGCGATCCCGATCGAGCGTCACGGCAAGAAGAAATCCCCGTACTCGATGGATGCCAACTTGCTGCACATCTCCTATGAAGGCGGCGTGCTGGAAGACACCTGGACCGAGCACGAAGAAGACATGTGGAAATGGACCGTCTCCCCGGAGAACGCTCCAGACAAGCCTCAGTACCTGGAACTGACCTACCGCAATGGCGACATCGTTGCGCTGGATGGCGTCGAGATGACTCCAGCCACCGTCCTGGCGACCCTGAACCGTATCGGTGGCGAACACGGCATCGGCCGTCTGGACATCGTCGAGAACCGTTACGTGGGCATGAAGTCCCGTGGCTGCTACGAAACACCGGGCGGCACCATCATGTTGCGTGCCCACCGCGCCATCGAGTCCATCACCCTGGACCGTGAAGTGGCCCACCTCAAAGATGAGCTGATGCCCAAGTACGCCAGTCTGATCTACACCGGTTACTGGTGGAGTCCTGAGCGCCTGATGCTGCAGCAGATGATCGACGCCTCCCAGGCTCACGTGAACGGTGTCGTGCGTCTGAAACTGTACAAGGGCAATGTGATCGTCACCGGTCGCAAGTCCGATGAGTCGCTGTTCGACGCCAACATCGCGACCTTCGAGGAAGATGGCGGTGCCTACAACCAGGCGGATGCAGCAGGCTTCATCAAGTTGAACGCCTTGCGCATGCGCATCGCGGCCAACAAAGGACGCAAGTTGTTCTGAGTGTTTTGCTCGCCGTGAAAAAAGCCCCTTATGCAGGGGCTTTTTTTTGCCTTGAATATACCCATGCGCGCATTAAGTCAGCGCAGATGTTTATTTGTGTTTAGGTTGTGTTTATAGCGTTTTCGCTAAATTCTGGAAGGTATTTTTAACTTTTAGAAGTTTATTTATCCAAGGCAAGGTTTTTTACATCTGCATAGGAACTATGTCTTACAGAAATTTCACTCACGTAGGAGACATGGATATGTGATTTGTAGAATTTTCTGTAGGAAAATGGAGTATGCATGAATAGGTTAAGTGGAACTAAAGCTGATACGGTATTTGCACGTCTGCGTGTAAATTCAGGGGGCGTACAAGGGGCATTTCCTGAAAGCCACGTGCGCCATGTTTACGCTGCATGCCTGAGGATGAGGATAATTCACTCAAAATATGTACGCCCAGGGAAAGGTCTGAAAGGCTCCATAAAGTTGAAGGCATCCAAGCTGGCGAATATTTGTAGGTCAATTCCTATCTTGTTGTGGGTTGGGTCTCTGCCTGCTGTTGCTCGGGTGGGAACGCTATGCCAACTAGCAGACGACTAGGCTATTGTGCTTTCTCTAAATAATTCGAACAGCGAAATTGGACTTTCTCATGAATAAAGTGCTGATCGTGGATGATCATCCCGTCATTCGGCTTGCTGTGCGCATGCTAATGGAGCGTCATGGTTATGAGGTCGTTGCCGAGACTGATAATGGTGTCGACGCGTTGCAACTTGCGCGGGAACATATGCCGGACATTGTCATTCTGGATATTGGAATCCCCAAACTCGATGGCCTTGAAGTTATTTGCCGGTTGGCCTCAACCAAGCAAGCCGTATCGTTCAAGGTGCTGGTGCTGACGTCCCAGGCGCCGGGTCATTTTTCCATGCGTTGCATGCAGGCCGGGGCAGCTGGCTATGTGTGCAAGCAGCAGGACCTGACCGAGTTGCTGAGCGCCATCAAGGCAGTACTTTCCGGCTACAGCTATTTTCCGAACCAGGCGCTCAACTCGGTGCGCTCCACCATGGGCAACGCCAGCGAGGCCGATATGGTGGAACGTTTGTCGGGGCGGGAAATGATGGTGTTGCAACAGCTGGCCCGTGGCAAGACCAATAAAGAAATTGCCGATGGCATGTTTCTCAGCAACAAGACTGTCAGCACCTATAAGACGCGCCTGCTCTTGAAGCTCAACGCCCGCTCTCTGGTCGACTTGATAGAGCTGGCCCAACGCAATGGCTTGGTGTGAGGGGGAGCGCTCCACCGTGCTGACGCTCGTGTAACAACCGGCACAAAACAGCCTCCGTCAGGGAGGCTTCCGCCCTCTGCCAGATGCTCAGAGATCGAAGTCGTAATCGGCCAACTGTCTTTGCAAGCGTCGCTCTTCCAACAGGTTGTCGATAGTCCTGCGTTTGCTCAGATTGGTCTTGGCCACCTCTACGATGGGCGCCGGCGCCTCATCGTCTTCCAACTCTACCAGGTCGTCATCGACTTCCAGTTGTTCTTTGCCAGTGCTCATAAGGTTCACTCCAGGCTAAGACTGCCGTTGGCGCCCCTTATAACGATATTCCACGAACGGGTAAAAAAGATTTTTTCAATCGACTGATAGAGAAAAGCCCTTAACCCTCAATCGTCAGATGTCTTGTCCTTGTATTCACATAAATCTTCGATCCTGCAACTGCCACACCGAGGCTTGCGCGCCTGGCAGACATAGCGCCCGTGAAGAATCAGCCAATGGTGGGAGTCGAGCAGATAGGGCTTGGGCACAAATTTCATCAGCTGTTTTTCGACCTCGACCACGTTCTTGCCGCGCGCGATGCCGGTTCGGTTGCTGACGCGAAAAATATGGGTGTCCACGGCCATGGTGAGCTGCCGGAACGCGGTATTGAGCACGACGTTGGCGGTCTTGCGCCCAACCCCGGGCAACGCCTCCAGGGCTTCTCGGGTTTGCGGCACTTCGCTGGAGTGCAGCTCTATCAGCAGGCGGCACGTCTCGATCACGTTCTTGGCTTTGCTGTTGTACAAACCGATGGTCTTGATGTACTCCGACAATCCCCCCACACCCAAGGCATAGATCGCCTCCGGGGTATTGGCCACCGGAAATAGCTTGGCCGTAGCCTTGTTGACGCCAACATCGGTGGACTGGGCCGATAGAATCACCGCAATCAGCAGCTCGAAAGGCGAGGAGTAGGCCAGTTCGGTCTTGGGTTCGGGATTGTCTTCATGGAACCTGCGGAAGATTTCCAGGCGTTTGGCGGCATTCATAGGAATGGATGTTTCCTTGCAGGCGGTCGACTTGATTATCGCAGTTCACAGCGCAGCATCAGCTGTCATCCCCTGTGGAAGGGGTCTCCATTACTCAGCTGCGAGATCATGCAACGTTTGCTCGGCGGCGTTCAACGCCGCGCTCAGGCGTGCCAATTGCTGTTCGTCAGCCTGTTGATTCTGGGCTTTTTTCAATTCCGCCCGGCGCATCGCCAGTTGAATCTTCGCGCGCTTGAGTTCAGGGCCTTGGGTGGTCGGCAGCGTCTTCGGCGTCGGCTGGCTGTTGCCTTCCAACGCGGCGAGCGCCTGCTCCGAGGCTTCGAACTGTTTTTGCAGGATAATCAATTGCGACTGCTGCTCAAAGGTCGGCGGGTGCCCAAACGCTTTCAGGGATTTATGCAGTTGAGCACGGCTCATGGCGACACTGATTTTGGCTTGCTTGATCGCTGCGTCTCGAGCGGCCTGATGGATATCGTCTGGTGCCGCCGCCACGGGAGCTGAGCGTTTGGCCCGTGCCAGGCGTTCGGCGAGCTTGCAGGCCTCCTCACGTTGCAGGCGCGCGTTGCGCTGTTCGAAACGCCGGCGTGCACGGTCGCGCTTCAGGCCACGTTCGCTCCGCTCAGTGTCGCTGCTCGCCAGATCACCCACGATAGGCAGCACATCGGCGAGTGGGCGCATTTCGATACAGTCGACAGGGCAGGGCGCGACACACAGGTCGCAACCGGTGCACTCGTCGATAATCACCGTGTGCATCAACTTGGCGGCACCTATGATGGCGTCCACCGGGCAAGCCTGGATGCATTTTGTGCAGCCGATGCATTCGGCCTCACGGATATAAGCGATCTGTGCCGGCGCATCGCCGCGGCTGCTATCCAGGGCCAGCACGGGCACGCGCAGCAATTGCGCAAGCCCGGCGATGGTTTCCTGGCCACCGGGTGGGCACTTGTTGATTGCCTCGCCGTTGGCGATGCCTTCGGCGTAAGGCTTGCAACCCGGGTGCCCGCACTTGCCGCATTGAGTCTGCGGTAGCAGCGCGTCGATACGTTGAATGAGGTTCATGCTTTGATCATAGCGTTGACGCCCGGCCCACCCGTGGCGGGCAGGCTGAAAAGCCCCGGCGCCGAAACGCCGGGGCATCTTGCAGGGGTTACTTGATGCGTTGACCCGGCTTGGCGCCGCTGTCAGGGCTCAGCAGGTAGATTTCTTCGCCGCCTGGGCCAGCCGCCATCACCATACCTTCGGAGATGCCGAATTTCATTTTCCGAGGCTTGAGGTTGGCGATCATCATGGTCAAGCGACCATCGAGCTTGGACGGGTCCGGGTAGGCGCTCTTGATGCCGGAGAACACGTTGCGCTGCTCGCCACCCAAGTCCAGGGTAAGGCGCAGCAGCTTGTCTGCACCCTCCACGGCTTCTGCCTTGACGATGAGTGCAACCCGCAGGTCAACGGCGGCAAAGGCGTCGAACTCGATTTCAGCGGAGATCGGGTCCTTGGCCAACTCGCTGTCAGTTGCAGGGGCGGTCGCGCCGGTATCGGTCTGGCTGGCGGCCAGGTCTTCTTTCGAAGCGTCGGTCATGGCCTGGACTTTCACCGGGTCGATGCGGGTCATCAGTGGCTTGAACGCATTCAACTGATGGTTGCCGAGCAGCGTGGCGTGGTCGTTCCAGGTCAGTGGCGCAACGTTGAGGAAGGCCTCTGCGTCGGCGGCGAGCAGCGGCAGCACCGGCTTGAGGAAGATCACCAACTGACGGAACAGGTTGACGCCAGTGGCGCAGATCGCCTGAACCTCAGCTTCCTTGCCTTCCTGCTTGTTCAGCGACCATGGCGCCTTGTCGGCAATCCAGGCATTGGCACGGTCAGCCAGGCCCATGATTTCGCGCATCGCGCGGGCAAAGTCACGGGCTTCATAGGCGTCAGCGATGCTCGGTGCGGCCGCCAGGAAGGCATCGGTCAGTTCTGGGGCAGCATTTTCAGCGACCAGTACACCCGCATTGCCCTTGTGGATAAAACCTGCACAACGGCTGGCGATATTGACGACCTTGCCGACCAGGTCCGAGTTGACCTTCTGTACGAAGTCTTCCAGGTTCAGGTCGAGGTCATCCACGCCACGGCCCAGCTTGGACGCATAGTAGTAACGCAGATATTCCGGCGACAGGTGGTCCAGGTAGGTGCGCGCCTTGATAAAGGTGCCGCGGGACTTGGACATCTTCTGCCCGTTCACCGTCAGGTAACCGTGCACGGCAATGCCGGTCGGCTTGCGGTAGCCCGAGCCTTCAAGCATCGCCGGCCAGAACAGCGCGTGGAAGTTGACGATGTCCTTGCCGATGAAGTGGTACAGCTCGGCGGTGGAGTCCTTGCCCCAGAACGCATCGAAGTCCAGCTCCGGGGTGCGGTTGCACAGGTTCTTGAAGCTGGCCATGTAGCCGATCGGCGCGTCCAGCCAGACATAGAAGTACTTGCCCGGCTCGCCTGGAATCTCGAAGCCGAAGTACGGCGCATCACGGGAGATATCCCATTGCTGCAAGCCGCTGTCGAGCCATTCGGAGAGCTTGTTGGCCACGGCGTCCTGCAGAGTGCCGCTGCGCGTCCAGGTTTGCAGCATCTGCTGGAAATCCGGAAGCTTGAAGAAGAAGTGCTGGGAATCCTTGAGCACCGGGGTGGCGCCGGAGATGGCCGACTTCGGATCCTTCAAGTCAGTCGGTGCGTAGGTCGCGCCGCACTTTTCGCAGTTGTCGCCGTACTGGTCTTCGGTGCCGCATTTCGGGCAGGTACCCTTGATGAAGCGGTCGGCCAGGAACATTTTCTTTTCCGGGTCGAAATACTGGGTGACCGACCGCTGGTCGATGTGCCCGGCTTCTTTCAATCGCAGGTAGATCTGGCTCGACAGCTCACGATTTTCGTCGGAGTGGGTCGAATGGAAGTTGTCGAAATCCACCAGGAACTCGGCAAAGTCGGCGCTGTGTTCAGCCTGCACGTTGGCGATCAGTTGTTCCGGGGTGATGCCTTCCTTTTCGGCGCGCAACATGATGGCCGAACCGTGGGCGTCGTCCGCGCAGACATAAATGCATTGGTTGCCGCGATGCTTCTGGAAGCGCACCCACATATCGGTCTGGATGTACTCAAGCATATGGCCAAGATGGATGGAACCATTGGCATAGGGCAGGGCGCTGGTGACGAGGATCTTGCGTGGCTCGGACATGGGGCTCGGCTACTTGATGAAACGGAGGTCGGCCACTATAAAGCGCCGGGAAATTTATTTCACCCCGTGGCGCTGTTTCAGAATTTTCGCAACCTGCAAAAGCATGCCGCTGGCGGCCTGGAACGGTTAGGATAGCCGCCTGTTTCAGTCAGTCTTTTTCGGGAGTTGCCCATGAGCGCCGTCAATCGCGCAGCGGTGGAAGCCGTTCTTCGCCAGTACACCGACCCCTATTTGAACCAGGACCCGGTCACGGCCGGTTGTGTGCGGGCTATCGAGGTCCAGGGTGACCAGGTGTCTGTCCAGCTCGAGCTGGGCTATGCCGCCGGCCTGTTCAAGAAGGGATGGGCGCAGATGCTGCAAATCGCCATCGAAGGCCTCGACGGCGTGCGCTCGACCAAGGTCGATATCCAGTGTGTGATCGCGCCGCACAAGGCCCAGGCGCAGATCCCTGGCCTGGCTAACGTCAAGAATGTGATCGCCGTGGCTTCAGGCAAGGGCGGTGTGGGCAAATCCACCACCGCCGCCAACCTGGCCTTGGCCCTGGCCCGCGAAGGTGCGCGCGTGGGCATCCTTGATGCCGATATCTACGGCCCGAGCCAAGGCGTGATGTTCGGCATTGCCGAAGGCACGCGGCCGAAGGTCAAGGACCAGAAGTGGTTTGTGCCGATCGAGTCGTTGGGCGTGGAGGTCATGTCCATGGCCTTCCTCACCGATGACAACACGCCGATGGTCTGGCGCGGGCCGATGGTGTCCGGTGCGCTGCTGCAATTGGTCACCCAGACCGCCTGGGGCGATCTGGATTATCTGGTGATCGACATGCCACCTGGCACCGGCGATATCCAGCTGACCCTGGCGCAGAAAGTCCCGGTGGCCGGCTCGGTAATCGTCACCACGCCGCAGGACCTGGCCTTGCTGGACGCCAAGAAAGGCGTGGAGATGTTCCGCAAGGTCAACATTCCGGTGCTGGGCGTGGTGGAAAACATGGCGGTGCACATCTGCTCCAACTGTGGTCATGCCGAGCATCTGTTCGGTGAGGGCGGTGGCGAGAAGCTGGCGACTCAATACGGCGTCGAACTGCTGGCCTCGTTGCCGCTGTCGATGGCGATTCGTGAACAAGCCGATGGCGGCAAGCCCACCGTGGCTGCCGAGCCCGAAGGGCAGATCGCTATGGTTTATCAGGAGCTGGCCCGCCATGTGGGCGCTCGGATAGTGCTGCAGGAGGCGACTGCTCCGGCGATGCCAACGATTACGGTCAGCGATGACTGAATACTGTGGGGGGGCGCAAGCATTTAGGCTTGTTACGCTTTTGCCCAACAAGTTTTGTAAGCATTCGCTTACTTTGTCGTAAGTATTCGGTTTTTTTACAGGGTGTTAGCGTCTCGAATCATTGAGCGATGTTTCTAAATCGTTGAAATAAAACAATTATTTATTGATGCCTGAGCGTTTTTGCCAGGTGGTCACCCGGTTGGATCCCGTTGAACTAATTCTGGGACTGTTTAACATCAGCCCTGTGTCCACGGATTGGCACGGCCATCAAGGAACGATGGTTTGAAGGAACGTCGCAGGATGCGATTCATCAGGATGATGAAAAGGAATACAGGGACTAGGGAAAAAATGTGGGCGGGTCATACCGCCCCTTTTTTCGCCTGTAGAAAAGTGAAACCGGCCACATAGAAACGCAAAAAGGCCCGCAAGGGGCCTTTTCGGGCGACGACGCTATCAGCGTTCGAGGTCAGCAATCTTACCAGGCTTGCCATCCCACTCCTCTGCATCGGGCAGAGCGTCCTTCTTCTCGGTAATGTTCGGCCAGACGTCCGCCAGCTCCGCATTCAGCTCGATGAAGTTTTCCATACCCGCAGGTACTTCATCTTCAGAGAAGATGGCGTTAGCCGGGCATTCTGGCTCACACAGGGCGCAGTCGATGCACTCGTCCGGGTGGATGACCAGGAAATTCGGGCCTTCGTAGAAGCAGTCCACCGGACACACTTCTACGCAGTCGGTGTACTTGCACTTGATGCAGTTGTCGGTGACGACGAAGGTCATTTCTAATTTTCTCCTCAGGCGGCGGCAGCGAAACCCTTTGTGGCAGGGCTCGCGAGGTTCGGGAGCGATAGTCTGCAGGCCAGGCTAAAAGCCCGCAGCATCCCAAACCGCGCGAGAGTCTACCAGCTTGCAAGCGTCTGCGTTATATCCGAGTCTTCAGTGCATATAACATTTCGAGCGCTTTGCGCGGCGTCACGTCATCCAGCTCAAGCTTAGCCAACTCATCCAGTACCGGATGAGGCAGGCTGGCGAACAGGTCGCTCTGGTGCGGCGCGGCGGGTTTTTTGCTGGCCTTGGCAGGGCTGGCGACCACGTTTTCATGGGGCAGGGCCGTGGTTTCCAGGCGGCTGAGGTGCTCGCGCGCACGAGTGATCACATCGGTCGGCACACCCGCCAACTGAGCGACCGCCAAGCCATAACTCTGGCTTGCCGGGCCCGGCAGCACATGGTGCAGGAACACGATGCGCTCGTTGTGTTCGGTGGCATTGAGGTGCACGTTGGCCACCAGCGGCTCGCTTTCCGGCAACACGGTCAATTCGAAGTAGTGCGTGGCAAACAGCGTATAGGCGCGTAAATGCGCCAGACGCTCGGCCGCCGCCCACGCCAGCGACAAGCCGTCGAACGTACTGGTGCCGCGTCCCACTTCGTCCATCAGCACCAGGCTGCGGTCGGTGGCGTTATGCAGAATGTTGGCGGTCTCGCTCATTTCCACCATGAACGTCGAGCGCCCACCGGCCAGATCGTCGCTGGAACCGATCCGGGTGAAAATCCGATCCACCAGGGACAGCTCGCAACTGGCCGCCGGCACGAAGCTGCCGATGTGTGCCAGCAGCACGATCAATGCGGTCTGGCGCATGTAGGTGGACTTACCACCCATGTTCGGACCGGTAATCACCAGCATGCGGGTGTCGTCGTCCAGCGACAGGTCGTTGGCGACGAACGGCGTGGTCAACACCTGCTCTACCACCGGGTGGCGCCCCTGCACGATACGCATGCACGGCTCGCTGACGAACCGCGGGCAGTTCAAATCCAGGTTCAGCGCACGTTCCGCCAGGTTGCTCAACACATCCAGCTCCGCCAGGGCGGCTGCGGTGTCTTGCAATGGCGCCAAGCGGCTGATCAAGTCTTCGAGCAAGGCTTCATAGAGCATTTTTTCCCGCGCCAGGGCACGGCTCTTGGCCGACAGCGCCTTGTCTTCGAATGCCTTGAGCTCCGGGGTGATAAAGCGCTCGGCGCCTTTGAGGGTCTGGCGACGTTGATAGTCGATGGGCGCGGATTCGGCCTGCTTGCTCGGCAACTCGATAAAATAGCCATGCACACGGTTGTAACCGACCTTCAGATTGGCCAGCCCGGTCCGGGCTTTTTCGCGTGCCTCCAGGTCAATCAGGAACTGCCCGGCGTTTTCGCTCAGCGATTGCAGCTCGTCCAGTTCACTGTCGTAACCGGTCTTCAGCACACCGCCATCACGGATGATCGCTGGCGGGTTGTCGATAATGGCTTTTTCCAGCAGCGCCGCGAGGTCCGGATAGGTCCCGGCGGCGACGGCCAACTGTTGCAGGTGCGGCGTGTCCAGTTCGGTCATCGCCGCCTGCAATTGCGGCAAGGCACTCAGTGCATCACGCAAACGCGCCAAATCACGCGGGCGCGCATTGCGCAGGCCGATTCGCGCCAGGATGCGCTCTATGTCGCCGA
This sequence comes from Pseudomonas sp. W4I3, assembly GCF_030816195.1. Taxonomy (GTDB): domain Bacteria; phylum Pseudomonadota; class Gammaproteobacteria; order Pseudomonadales; family Pseudomonadaceae; genus Aquipseudomonas. The sequence continues at coordinate 1,912,693 of NZ_JAUSXS010000001.1, forward strand.
TTTCTTTCAACTGCGGCTGCAGCTTTTCAAAGCGATAGCTGTCCAGCAGGCAGGTAATGGACGACTGGCGCGCTTGCAGCACGCTTAAATCGCGCAACGGGCGGTTCAGCCAGCGGGTCAGCAGGCGGCTGCCCATGGCGGTCTGGCAGCGGTCGACCACCGACTGCAGGGTATTGTCACGCCCGCCCGCCAGGTTGGTATCCAGTTCCAGGTTGCGACGACTGGCGCCATCCAGTACCACGGTGTCGTCCAGACGCTCATGGCGCAGGCTGCGCAAGTGCGGCAAGGCAGTGCGCTGGGTTTCCTTGGCATAACTGAGCAAGCAACCGGCCGCGCCAATGGCCAGGGTCAAGGTCTCACAGCCGAAGCCCTTGAGGTCCTGCACGGAAAATTGCTGACACAGGCTTTTCAGTGCCGAATCGCGTTCGAAATCCCACGGTGCGCGCCGCTTGGTCCCACGCCGTTTCTCCGCCGGCAAGTCCTTCGGCCAGTCGTCCGGGATCAACAGCTCCACCGGATTGATACGCTCCAGCTCCGCCAGCAGGTTCTCCCAGCCCTTGATCTCCAGCACGCTGAAATTGCCGCTGGTGATATCCAGTACCGACAGGCCGAACAAACGCTCATCACCCAGAACCGCCGCGATCAAGTTATCGCGCCGCTCATCCAGCAGCGCCTCGTCGCTCACGGTCCCCGGCGTAATAATACGCACCACCTGGCGTTCCACCGGCCCCTTGCTGGTTGCCGGGTCGCCGATCTGCTCACAAATCACCACCGACTCGCCCAGCTTCACCAGTTTGACCAGATAACCTTCCAGCGAGTGGTGAGGAATCCCACACATCGGAATCGACTGACCCGCCGACTGCCCACGGGCAGTCAGGGTGATGTCCAGCAACTTGGCGGCCTTCTTCGCATCCTCATAGAAGATCTCGTAGAAGTCGCCCATGCGATAGAACATCAACTGATCAGGGTGCTGGTTCTTCAGGCGCCAGTACTGCTGCATCATCGGGGTGTGGGAGGACAGATCGGAGGTGTTTTTACTCATTGGGTAATAGGCAAATTCGTTGAAAGTGATGGGGCAAAGGGGGCGCTTGGCCCAGCATTTTTTGCGATGGCGGCAAGGTTAACATGCGAGGTCGGGGGTTCGCAGGTTGCAAAAGGGGGGGAGTACGCAGTAGGAAAGCGGTTATGCGTAAAAGGCGCCCGAAGTGGGTTCTGTAGTACCGTTACTTGGACCGGCGCCCACTGGCAGGAAACAAACCTCTGATGACCCCTAGAAAAGCGGCAAACAGATTGATGGACGTTGCCGTGGTGATGGCAATCAATACGTTATCCGAGAACGGCGCTTTCCCGGAGTAGTAGGTAGACCAGCCATTCCACACCAGAAGAACCGCCCAGAAGATCACGCCACAGGCAGCAAACCAAAAGGCCCGGCCTGCATATTTCTTGCGCAGTTGCCTTTCGGCCTTTTGGTCTTTCAGGTTCTGGCTTCTTTCATCGTCCATGCCTACCGCGTGCTCGCCGCCAGGTTGGGAGTCCTGGTCGGGTCCTGTCGCCAGGGGCAGGGTGAGCCTGAGGTTGTCGAGCTCCTCACTCACGGTTGCGGCTCTGCGGGTGAATGAGTTCGGCCATTTCTTTCCAGTCCATTGCGGATCCGTCGGCACCCCGGAGCGCCCAGGCTGTGCCGTCTTCGTGCGACAGGTTGGACAGCTGGGTTCCCGACCATTTGCCGTATTTGGCGATGATTCGGTCGATCAGGCGATGGGCATAGGTGTCGCTGTCGGGAATCCTCGGTGTAACGAAGACAATGTCTTCATCTTCGGCGTCAGGCTTCAAGTTGCTGAGCAGCGAAGTCACCGGACGGCTGCCGTAGGATTTCAACTCATGGTACAGCGATGGAATGACCGGGCCGTATTGCCAGCGGGCAAAGTGGTCATCCATAAGCGGTTTATCACGCTCGCGCAGGTGCCACGACTGCGTATAAAACAGCAGTTTCTGCAGCTTCATCGGCGTCAGGTCGGAAAGTTTGCCTTCCTTCGCACGTTCAATGAAGGCGTTAGCGACAGCTAGCGCTGAATAAGCCATGAGCACCTCCGTCTTTGCTAGCTAGGTTGTTACAGAGTTTTATACATAGGCCCGAAATTGTCGACAAGCAAGGGTGACTCTCAATCTGCGGCGTGTTACAGCCGGTTGTCCTGCGCGTAACTTGAACTGCACGCAATAGTAAAGACTGTATGACTGTTCGTATATACAGTAATTTGTTTCTTTTTCGTCTCACTCGATGGTTAAATGCATAGATATGCAAATTAGCATTTGCCAACCTCAGAAACTCCCGTCACTATCCACTTTATGCAAAAACGCAACGTTTCTATCGTCTTGAAAGAGCTGCTGGATCGCGACCGAATCTCTCCTACAGAGCTTCATCGGCGCACTGGCGTGCCTCAATCCACACTGTCCCGGATCCTCAGCGGCAAGATCGTTGATCCGTCGGACAAACACATCTCTCGAATCGCCGAGTACTTTCGCGTCAGCACCGATCACCTGCGCGGGCGCGCAGCGGTGGGGGCTTTGCGCGATGATGGGCGCGACCCGATGCATTCGGAACTCAAGGACATAAGCCTGTGGGACGACGACACGCCCGTTAATGATGACGAGGTGTCGATCCCCTTTCTGCGCGAGGTTGAATTGGCTGCTGGATCAGGAAGATTCGTCATCGAGGAAAGCGAGAAGGCCAGCCTGCGCTTTGGAAAGCGCAGCCTGCGGCATAACGGTGTGCAGTTCGACCAGGCCAAGTGCGTGACGGTGCGCGGCAACAGCATGTTGCCGGTGCTGCGCGATGGCGCGACGGTGGGGGTCAATGCCGGCAAGAGCGGGATTGGCGACATCGTCGATGGTGACCTCTACGCCATCAATCACAATGGCCAGCTGCGGGTTAAACAGCTCTATCGCCTGCCTACCGGTATTCGCCTGCGCAGCTTCAATCGTGATGAGCACCCGGATGAAGACTACAGCTTCCAGGATATTCAGGATGAGCAGATCAGCATCCTTGGCCATGTGTTCTGGTGGGGCATGTACGCCCGTTAACCTCACCGCGTAAGACAGAGCCCGCCATCGAGCGGGCTTTTTTTCGGCCGCAGAAAACCGGCAAACCCTGTGCCTGCGCGGCATTGCATGCGGTGGTGCATTTGTACGGTGAAAATAAATGCATTTGTGCATTGACTGTATATGCATACATGCATATTCTTCACCTCAAGCCAGCCAATAAGGCCTGGTGGAGGCGGCAAGGATGCTGCCAAGGAAGACAAGGACGGCACGCAACATCGGCAAGGACGCCATCGAAGCGATGGCAGGGATGCCAGGCAACACCGGCAAGGATGCCGACGCTCTTTAGTGGTACCGCTTCAAAAACAGGCAGCGATGAACCGGCCTTAACGGTTCAGAGGGTTGGCAACTGACCCGGGTGTGCAGCGTAAAGCACCAGAAGCAGTTATCCGGCAGACAGGGATCGTGGTCGGAAAAACATTGAGGAAAGGACCGTACCGCGCCAGTAGCGCCGACAGTCCGAGGACATCATTACTGAAAAGCCCGGGCAACCGGGCTTTTTGGAATGCCTACCTATCGAAGTATGTGTAAGTGAAAAACGGACTATCCAATGTTCAGCCAGGAGGCGTGACATGACAAACGAACAACAAGCGTTAGCGGAAATGCCTATCTGGCTGGTGATCATATTGGCCTTGATTGGCGGGGTTTCCGGCGAAATGTGGCGCGCCGACAAGGAGGGCGCCCGCGGCTGGTCGCTGATCCGGCGCCTGGCACTGCGCTCCGGGGCGTGCATGGTGTGTGGGGTTTCGGCATTAATGCTGTGCTACGCCGCCGGTATGTCGATCTGGACGGCCGGCGCCATTGGTTGCCTCACCGCCATGGCCGGTGCCGATGTGGCCATCGGCCTTTATGAGCGCTGGGCGGCCAAGCGCATCGGGATCAACGAAGGTTCCCGTCAGGACCCGCAGTAACTGCAAGGACGCTACTCACATGACCCTTATCGAAAAGCCATCCCAACTCCCCCAAGCCATCGGCGTGGCGCTGCATGCGGCCTTCCCTGACCTCAGGATCGGCAGTCACCGGGATTTCCTCGGCGGCGAGGACAACACCGGTGTGATGGTCATGGTTGAAGGCAACGGCCCGGGCATTCGTTCTCGCGAAGGCCGCAAGGCGCACGTCCTGTCTATTTCGCTCAAGGCCATGGTTGCCCCCGGTGCACTGCCGTTCGATGCCTGCGACCTGGCCAGCCAGTTGATGGATCTGGTGCTGGATAACCGTTGGAACCTGCCGCAGTCCCAGTGCGATGTGCCAGCGAACATTGTCGCTGCGCCCTCTATGCGCACTGCGGCGGCAACGGACTACGACACCTGGACTGTGTCCTTCACCCAAACCCTCTACCTGGGACCTGCGTTGCTCAACGATCCTATAGGCCAACCGCTGTTCGCCTGCACCTGGGACGTCTTGAACATCGACGACCCCGACCAATACAAGCCACTGGCGGAGTAACCCATGTTCGACGCGCTGTTACGCATGCAACTGGGGCCTATCGTCGAGCGCCTGGCGGAGATGGAAGCCCAGCTCGAAGACCTCTACCGGCGCGCTGAAAGCTTCTGCCGGATTGGTGTTTGCCAACAGGTCGATGCCGCCAGCAATACCTGCCGGGTCAGCCACGGTGACTTGCTCACACCGGCCATCCGCTTTTTCAACCCCAGCGCCGGTGCGCAAACCGAAACCCGTATCCCTTCAGTGGGCGAACAATGCCTGCTGCTCAACTACGGTGGTGGGGAAGGGGGCTCGCAGTCCGTGGCTTTGTTCGGCCTCAACAGTAGTCTCTTTCCGCCAGTCTCCACGGTTGCCTCCTTGACCCGACGACGTCATCAAGACGGCACGCAGAGCGATTACGACGACGCCAGCCACACCTTCAACTGGGCCAACGGGCCAACCACGTTCAGCGGTTCCCGCGAACAGGTCGACCTCAAGGTCGGCGCCGCCAGCCTGACCCTCAACCCGCAGGGCATTACCCTGCAGATCGGCGGCACCGCACTGCTGCTGGATGTTGGCGGTGCTCACTTCAGCGGCCCGGTAATAGACCACCAGGGTCGGGTCATCAGCCCGTGATAAGGACCTCCAATGATCGGCATTGATCGCAACACGGGGGCAGCCGTCGATGACTGGCTGCAGTTCGTGCAGCGCGCCACCCGAGCGCTGACCACACCCGTGGGCACGCGGCAGAAGCGTCCGCTGTATGGCTCGCTGATCCCGCAACTGCTCGGGCAAAACCTTAGCGATGACTTGCTGCTGCTCGCCCAGAGCCATGCCGCCCAGGCGTTCTATAACGCGCAGAACGGCATCGGCGACTTTCAGCCCCAGGTCATCGTTGCCACCCGCCAGGGCGCCGGGCTGCTGCTGCGCTTTGCCGGCACTTGGAAAAACCGCCAACAATCCTTCGAGGTCGTGACATGAGCATGCTGATCCCTGGCCAGAACCAACTGGCCGAGCCGGCGATTATCGCGGTCGATGAGTTCGAGCCGCTGCTCGCCGAATTCAAGGCATTCGTGGTCGACTACGTCGCCACCCGTGCCCCGCAAAGCGCTGCAAAACTCAAGGTCAGCCTCGACAACGAAAGTGAACTGCTGACGTTGGTGCTTGAAGCGTTTTGCGTGCGCCTGCAAACCCATGAGCGCAAATACAATGCGCGTATCAAGCAGATGCTGGCGTGGTGGGCTACCGGCAGCAACCTGGACGCACGCCTGGCTGACATGGGCCTGGAGCGCCAAGTGCTCGACCCCGGCGACCCGGCGGCTTTCCCGCCCGTGCCGCCGACGCTGGAAAGCGACGACGACGCCCGCTTGCGTTACTACCTTGCACCCCACGCTCCAGCAGCGGGCTCGCGGATGCAGTATCGCCGCGAAGTGTTCACCCTCGGCGAGCGACCCACCGTAAAGGTTCAGAGCGCATCGCCGGGCGTGGTGACCGTCAACTATACCTTCGACCCGGACGGCTATGCGGCGCAGGTCAAGGACGGCAACGGCCGCCGCACTGCGCCCGGCGAGGTGATGGTCACTGTGCTGTCTCGTGAGGGCGACGGTACCCCATCTGCGGATTTGCTTGACGGTGTACGCCGACATTTCGCACGGCCCGATGTACGGCCGGAAACCGATCTGGTCACAGTCCAGGGCGCACAGATTCAGCCCTACAAGATCCGCGTCATCGCCAAGATCAACGCCGGGCCGGACTCGGGCCCTCACCCAGGTGGCGGCGCAGCAGTTGCTGCAAAACTACGCGGACTCCTGTCATCGCCTGGAAGGGCGCGTCGACCCCAGTTGGATCGACTACGCCATCCACAGTGCAGGGGCGGCGCAGCTGCAAATCCTTGAACCACTGGCGCCGATCGTCAGCAACGCGTTCCAGGCACCGTATTGCACGGGTGTCGAGGTGGAGGTGCGTACGCTATGAGTGAATCCGACGCGAGTTTGTTGCCAGCCAACAGTTCACCGCTGGAAAAGGCTCTGGACCTGGGCTTCGGCAAATTGCTTGAGCGAGTCACGCCACCTTTTCCAGCGTTGATGAACCCACTGCAAACCCCCAGCGAATTTCTGCCTTACCTGGCCGCTGATCGGGGTGTCAGCGAATGGGATGCCGACGCCAGCGAATCGGAAAAGCGCCTGACCGTGGCCTTGTCCTGGCAGATCCAGCGTCAGGCCGGCACACCCAAGGCCTTGAGCTATGCCGTGGAGTCACTGGGCTTCACTCCCAATATCAGCGCCTGGTATCAACAGCGACCAATCGGCACGCCCTATACCTTCGACGTGCAGGCGATCATTGGGCGCAGTTGGTCCAGTGGCGATCACAACCGGCTGATCCGTCGCATCAACGCGGCCAAGAGCGAGCGAGACCAGGCCACGATCACCGTCGTGCATGAGACCACCCAAGGCCTGCGACTGGCCGGCGCGGCGGATCCTGGGTTGAGCATCGGCGAAGACAGCCCTCCCGGCGCCTTGCCCGAAGTGAAGCTACACGGTGCGTTCTCCCTCAACAGCGCCGCTCATACCCCCCTGAGCGATGGCGAGCTGCTGCTTGAAGGCGTGCTGCCGGAACTCGGGCTTGGCGCCCGGCTAAACAGTGCCGGGGTTGCCCGGCACTACACCATTAACGACTACGACCTCAGGGCGCAGCCATGACAGATGACATCACGCGCCTGGTGCGCTTCACCTCCAAGGGTTTGGATGAAGTGCTGCAGGCAAAGAATCAGGGCCTCAAAGGCGAAATCACCCACATCGGCGCCGGTACCGGCCGCTACAACCCCGACGGCACGGAAGAGGCCTTGCGCGATGAGCGCCAACGGGTCGCCATTGTGGATTACGAAGACTTGGGCGAACGCCAACTCCGCATGGCCGCGCTGTTTGACGGCGACGATGAGTACGAGATTGGCGAGTTCGGCTTTTACCTCGCCAGCGGGACCTTGCTGGCGGTGTATTCCGTGGCAGGGAAGTTGCTGACGTATAAAGCGGCGGCGGCTCGGGTACTGCAGAAGTTTACGCTGAATATTTCGCCGTTGCCGGTGGATAGCGTGACGGTAGTTGTAGGGTCGGAAAATCTGAATATTCTGATAGCTGAAGAGTTGGCGTCTGTGGCGTCGGCAAATATTGATAATATGGCTCGGCATCTTAGCGTGCTGTTTCGCGTCATGAAGCTTGAGTCTAAATAGGCCTTAGCGTTAATCAATAGGTAGCTGTGCTATGGCTTTCTATGACGCTATGTCCTTGAGTAAAACAAGGGGAGTAAATATTTTGAGCACGGAAACGCAAATTGCAAGTCTTGTCCAGGCTTCTAATAACCTGACAAACGCTGTAAACGGTAAAATTGGTTCTATCGATGCACGAATGGATCAGGCGCGTGCAGAGTTTGATCAGTTTCGCTCTCTCAAAGATGTTGTAGGCGAGGCTGGCGCGCCCGGCACGTTGCTAATGAGCGTCTTCCAAGGCCTTATTTGGGGAACAGGCGCTCCTTATGACGTTGGCGCAACGGGCGGGATGGTTGCGACAGACTTGGGATCGTCGATGAATGTTTATGCACATTTTAAATTGCCATTCTCTATTAATACCGATGATCAGATGTTTTGGCTGAATGTTCGTGGCTACAGTTACGGTAGTTCGTTGGTGCTTGATGAAACGTTCGCAGGTTATGTGTATTCGCCCCAGCGGGCAGTGCTTAATCAGTCATGTTTCGGGAAGTTTGATCCTGCTATTTATGCTGACGCTGCTGGTAATGCTGTTTGTAGGATCAAAATCCCTAATGTATATGTGACGTCGCTACGAATTGATACGATGCAGATCGGCCGCTACCGCTCGATTAAACTTGGGGATATCAGGTCAAAACTTTCTCTTTCTCCGACGGTGGAATTTTAAATGAGCGACGTTTCTATGGATGTTTTTCCGTCTCTTTTGATTAGTAAAGAAGGGTTGGAGCTTTTGGAGTGGTCTTCCATTCGAGTTCGTCGTGATCGACTGTTGCGCGAAACTGATCACACCCAAGTTCAAGACAGCCCACTGACTGAGGCCCAGCGTGCTGAGGCCGCTACATATCGCAAATTGTTGCGAAACGTCCCGCAAGATGTAGGAGATCCCTTCATCGTTGTATGGCCAGATAAGCCAAGTTTTCTTAAATAAAAATAACCGCGAAAGCGGTTTTTTTTCGCCTCCCCGAAGCCCCTCCCCGCAGGGGCTTTGGCGTTTCTCACCCGGAGAATCCTACCCATGCCCACCCGCCAAACCTACACCGTCCTCATCCCGTTCCCCATCGGTAACGGCCATTGGTCTACCGCTGGCGAGGAGCTGGAACTGCTGGACGTCGAAGCATCCGCCCTGCGCATCGCTGGCCGTCTGGAACTGACCAGCGTCCTCAACTCCACCCCCAAGAAGGCTGACTAATCATGGCTGAGGTTTTGAACTTCGAGCACAACGGCATCACTGTGAATGCCACCGAATCTCCCGAGGCCATGGGTGGCCTGGGCGATAACGTCATTGGCCTGGTGGGTACCGCCCCCAACGCCCATGCCTCGATCCCCAAAAACGCCCCGTTCCGCATCAACAGCTTCACCACCCAGGCCTTGCTGGACCCTACCGGTACCGAGTCGGGCACGCTGTTCCAGGCGGTGTACCAGATCCTCAAGGTGGTGAAGGTGCCGGTTTATGTGGTCATCGTCGAAGAAGGCGCCACCCCGGCTGATACGATCAACAACGTGATCGGCGGCAACGACCCCGTCACCGGTCGCAAACTCGGCCTGGCGGCCCTGAGCAGTGTGCCTGAAGACCTGACCATCATCGGCGCCCCAGGCTTCACCGGCACCAAGGCCGTGGCCGGCGAGTTCGCCTCCTTCGGCAAGCGCATCAAGGCCCGTGTGGTGCTGGATGGCAAGGACGCTTCGGTCGCCGATCAGGTTACGTACAGCGGCGAACTGGGCGGTGCCGACCTCGGCTTCGACCGTTGCCTGCTGGTGCACAACATGCCGTCGGTGTATTCCAAGGCGGCGAAGAAGAATGTGTTCCTGTCGCCGTCCTCGTTGGCCATCGCCGCGCTTGCCAAGGTCAAGCAATGGGAAAGCCCAGGTAATCAGGTGACCTTCGCCGAAGACGTTTCCCGCGTCGTCGAGTACAACATCCTCGACACCTCCACCGAAGGCGACCTGCTCAACCGTTACGGTGTGAGTTACTACGCCCGCACGGTTTTTGGCGGTTTCTCGCTGCTGGGCAACCGCTCCATCACCGGCAAATTCCTCAGCTACGTCGGCCTGGAAGACGCCATCAGCCGCAAACTGGTCAAGGCCGGTCAGAAGGCCATGGCCAAGAACCTCACCAAGTCCTTCATGGACCAGGAGGTCAAGCGCATCAACGACTGGCTGCAAACCCTGGTCGCCGACGAAACCATCCCTGGCGGCAGCGTGTACCTGCACCCAGAGCTGAACAGCGTCGAAAAGTACAAGAACGGCACCTGGTTCATCGTCATCGACTACGGCCGCTACGCGCCGAACGAACACATGGTTTATCAACTCAACGCCCGCGATGAAATCATCGAGCAGTTCCTGGAGGACGTTCTCTAATGTTTACCAACCGAGTCAGACAGGCCATTGCGGCCACCCTTCAAGGCCTGCCGTTGTCGGCCACGGTCGATTCCTTTACGCCGCCGAAAATCGAGTTCGAAATGGACGCGATGACCGGCGGGCGCTTTATCGCCGAAGAGGTGGCCAAAAGCGCCAAGGTGCTGGGCGCAACCTTGGTGCTGCAAGGAGTTGGCGCACAAGTGCTGCTGGCGCTCGGCGTCACGCAGGGTGATGACATCCTGTTGAACGTGCGAGAAGCCGGTCAGGACCAGGACGGCAAGACCTACTTCACCTACCATACCGTAGGCGGCAAGTTGAAGTCACTGACCGAGACTGCGCTGACGATGAATGCCAAGCCCGTCACCACCCTGGAACTGTCCTGCCGCACTTACAACCGTCTGGAAAACGGTATTCCGGTGATCGACATCGACGTGCGCACCCAGAAGTTCGTGCTCAACGGTGTCGACATTCTCGGCGACGCCCGCCGCGCCGTGCTGATGCCGTAAAACCCCGGGGGCGGGTCAGCTCGCCCCCATACCTGATCAAGGAATCACTCCATGGCCTGGATGCCTGCGCTACACGTCCTGCTGTCCCCGATCACCGCCGACACCGGTGCAGTGATCGAGCAGATTCAACTCAAACCCTTGTTCTACGCGCCACAGAAGGAAGCCCTGGCACGCGCCGGTGACGACGAGGATGACCAGTTCTTCGAACTGGCGAAACTCGCCACCGGCCTGTCGGAAAAAGAACTGGACCAGCTCAAGCGTCCGGACTACGTCAGCATTGCGCAATACGTACATGAGATGTCGACGCAGCCTGCATCGTTCTTTCTCAATCAAGCTGCTGTGCCACGAGGATCGTTGACGGCCGAGCAGGTCGCGCTGCTGCTTCCCCTTCAAGCGAGCGGTCGCACGCTGACCCACATCACCCTGGAAATGCCTGCGCTGCGCGCCACCAAAGTGATGAAAAAACTGCCCACCAACAAAGAGCGTGCCGAGTTCATCACCGCTCATTGCGCCGGCCTGATGATTCCTGACCTTGCCGGGCTGACCGTGCCCGACTGGACCGAACTGCAGGGGCGCATCGACGATTTTTTAAACAAACCGGCGGACTTCTTTCGGAGCGCGACATCGAAGTGATCCTCGATGTAGTGCCGCTGGTTTACTCGGTAAACGAAGCGGAAATTCTCGATTGGGACGCCGGGAAAGCCTTGCGCCGCTACGACATCGCGATCAGTCGCCTTGGCGTCAAACAGGAGTAGAGCGGGATGGCAGACAGTAATCATGCGGCTGAGTCAGCCATCGTCACGGAAGGCCCGCTGACTCACGGTCCACTGGAAAAAAGTAGTGCGCAGGCCAGCCTCAAACCTATCGCACAAACGCTGGCGAGCCCGTCCGAGGCTGTGCCGGGCAGTGCTGGCAACCTGGCGTTGGCATTGGCTGATGCCAGCCTGGAGATCAACCTTTTGGCCACCGGCCAGGCGCGGCTGGTGGACACGCTCGAGCTGTTCAACGCCTCGTTGCTCAAGCTGATGGACGCCCGGCAAATCGACGCCGCCGATGCGGCGGGGGCGAGCGATACGCCTGCCCAAAAGGCGGCCGACTCGGTCACACCGTCGCAGGCATTGGACGCCGCGATGACCGACCTGGACCAGCTGTTGCAGTTCGCCGTGCGCGAGCGCAAGACGATGCGCGAAGCCAACCTCGCCATGGCATCCGAGCCGATGGTGGCGGCCAGTGGCGCGAGCGCCGTTGACCTTGCGAAGGTCGAGTATGTGGCCGCCAAGTCGGGTATCGGCAGCGACCGGGTTGACGCCTCTGGCAATATTGACAAGGCCGGGCGCCAGGCAGACTTGCAACAGTTCGCCCGCGACGCCGCAATAATGGCGACGGCCTTCAAGATCGATATTAAGAGCGCCGGCGAACTCATGGGGGGCTGGCGCGAGTCGATGCACCTCGACCGTGCACAAACCTTGGATTTGGCCGACGCCACAAACGTGTTGGGCAACGTGGTCGCGCTCAAGGCCGAGTCGGCGGATATCGCGGCGATCGTACAACACCAGGGCGCTGCCGCGACGCAGGCGGGCATGAGCCCCGCGCAGGCGGCGGCGCTGTCGGCGGCGTTGCTGAGCGCGGGTAACAGCAAAGGTGCTGCTGGCCTCGGCCTGGAAAAAATCAGTACCGCCCTGGCTAAAGGCGACAGCGCCTCCCCTGCGCAGCGCACTGCCTGGGCAGCGCTCAAACTTGATCCCGAAGCCTTGGCCGTCGGGATGAAACACGATGCTGCACAGACCCTGGTGACCGTGCTGCAAGCGCTCAAGTCGCAACCGGCCGAAAGGCAGGCGGCGCTGGCGACGCAAGTGTTCGACGGTAACCAAGCGGTTCTGAGCCTGGTACCAACTATCGACCGCGTGAAGCAGGCTTTTTCGCTGGTGGCCGAACCCTCCAGCTACGCCACCTCGGCGCTGGGGGATCAAAGCTCTGTTGCTCGCCTGGCAGCGGTTCGCGCCGATTCCACCCAGGCACGCCGGCAGGCTTACGAGGCCAGCACCACTCGCCTGGATACCGCCACCGACGCCGCCCTGGCGCCCCTTGTGGATACCTCGCTGACGGCGATGACCGGTTTGGTCAACGCTGTGAGCTGGTTGGCCGAAGCCCTGCCTCAGGCCACCGCCGCGGTCACGTTGGCGGGCGCTGCGCTGGGGCCTTTGATTGCCGGCGTGTTCGATGCCGTGAAAGACAAGGTATTTGAAAAGGTCGCGGGGAAAATTTTTGGCGAGGGCGCTGCCGGCGGCAACTCGTCCACCCGCTCGCAGCCCTCCGGGGGTAACGACGCACCTACAGGCAAACGCACGCCGGGTTCGGCGCCCCAGAGCCCGCGTAAAGCGGGGAGGGCCAGCAAAATCACCAGACAGGTTTCGTCGGGGTTGTTGCTGGCAAACGCCGCAGTCGATGTCGTCCAGGGCGCGCGGTCGGGGAATCTGGGCGAAGCGGTTGGCACCAGCGTGGGCTCGATAGGCGGCGGTGTCGCCGGTGGTTTTGCCGGTGAATTCGCCGGCATGGCGCTGGGCCGAGCGGTGGGTACGCTTGCGGGAGCCGTGGTCGGTTCGGTGGTGCCGGGTGCCGGCACCGTGCTGGGTGGTGTCATGGGCGGCGTTGCTGGCGGTGCCATCGGCAAAGTGGTTGGCGGTGCCGTGGGGACGTTCGTCGGCAGCGACGTGGGCGCCTGGCTGGCTGAAAAAGTCATGGGCTCCGAGGATCGCTTGCCGCCTCCGTCGCAGGTCAGCGACACCCTCACCAACCCTCAAGCCGATAACCGCCAAATCAACTTCGCCCCGCAAATCACTATCAACGCGCCGGAACAAGCCAGCTATGAACAATTGGCGACGCTCGTGGTGCAACAGATCGAAGCGCAATTTACGCCGCTGTCGATGGATAACCTGCTGGCGACGCGACGTGGTTCGGCACTCACCGATGGAGCTGTGTGATGCGACAACAGATGGTGCTGGGCACTTTTATTTTCGGGCTGTCACGCGGGTTCGCCTACGACACCCTTGACCGTGGAAGCAGTGGAGGCTGGGTCAACCTGGGCATCATCGCCGGCAAACCCAAGTCCAGCCAAGTGGGGCAGGACCTGGAAACGTTGACCTTGGGCGGCAAGGCGGCGCGTGCCAAGGGCATGCAGCGCCTGGATGAGTTGCGTGCCCTGCAAGATCTGCGGGCACCGTTGCCGCTGGTGGACGGCTTAGGACGTAACTGGGGATTGTGGACGATCAAATTGGTCACCGAAAAACAAGCCGGCGTGATCGACGACGGTACGGCAATGGCGATCGCTTGGTCGCTGGTATTGGAGGAGTTCGTCAATGCGTAGGGTCCGAAGTATTGCTGGCGACTCGGTGAACCTGCTGCTCTATCGAGAGCTGGGGCGTTGTGATGATGCCGCGGAGGAAGCGCTGTGGCGCTTGAATCCGGAACTGGCGGAAAAAGGCGCGGTATTGCCCGCAGGCGTCAGCGTGCTGGTGCCTGAACTGGCGGCGCAACCGGTCGCGAGCCGGCCGGTTTCAGCCTGGGATTAAGGAGCGATCATGGCACTTGGATTCACACCCGCAGTGGAGCTTTATGGCGCCAATGCCGCGTTGTTCAACGAGCGGCTGGTGGAATGGGAACATACTGACGTAGCCGGATTCGTATCCGACCAACTCACGTTGACCCTGGATATCGAGGGCCTTGAAGGCTTGCCCGATCTGGGCGGTAAGATCGGCTTGCGCGTGGGTTACCTTGAGTCCGGCCTGGTGGATAAGGGCGTCTTCACGATCACTCAGCGTACACCGTCACTCTTCCCGATGCGGCTGGTGCTGGTGGCCACCGCGGCTCCGTTCGATGAGCCATCCTTCAAGCAGCGCCGCACCGCCAGCCATGGGCCGATAACCTTGGGCGCACTGTTTCGCCAATTGACCAGCCGCTACGGGTTTTCCCCGCGTGTGGCGCCTGAACTTGAGGGCGAGCAGATCGCGCATATCGATCAGACCAATGAAAGCGACATGGCCTTTCTGACCCGGCTGGCCAAACGCTTCGATGCGGTGGCCAAGCCTGTCGACGAGCTGTATGTGCTGGGGCGCAAAGGCCAGGTCAAGTCGTTGTCGGGCAAGGCGCTGCCGGATGTGCGGTTGTCCGTAACCCATGACAATCGCCCGGGTGACCGCGCGTTCATCAGCGCCAAGCTTACCGACGCCAGCCGCGCCAAATACGGCGGCGCGCAAGCGTCCTGGTGGGATGCGGCGGCCGGCAAGAAGCAGGTCGTGGAAGTGGGCATTGCACCCTTCAAGACAATCACTCAGCGCTACCAGAGCGAAGACGAAGCGCGCTCAGCGGCGCAGGGCGAGATGCGGCGCGTGTGGCGAGAAGGGCTGCTGATCGATGTGGTATGTCCCGGTAATCCGTCGTTGGCCGCTGAAGGGTTGCTGCTGCTGGACGAGTCATGGCCGGGCTTTATGCAGGGGCGCTGGTCGATCAAGAAGGTGACGGCCAGCGGTAAACGAGCAGACGGCTATCGGTGCACGATCCAGGCCAGCGGTTTGTCGGTGTAGCCACTTATTCAGAGTAAAGCCAATGCTGATGACACTTGCCCAGCTTCTGGGTGTGATGCCTGGGGCCCGCCTTCGAGCGGGCATTTTTTTGTCCCCTTTAAATGCAGCCTTCGTTCGGTACGAGATTAACACTGCCAAACGCATCGCCGCCTTCCTCGCCCAAGTCGGCCATGAATCCGCCGAGCTGCGCTATGTGCGTGAACTGGGCAGCGATCAATACCTCAGCAAGTACGACACCGGCACCCTGGCGGCACGCTTGGGCAATACCCCCGAGGCGGATGGCGATGGCCAGAAATACCGGGGGAGGGGGCTGATTCAGGTCACCGGTCGCCGTAACTACCTGTCCTGCAGCCAGGCATTGTTTGGCGATGATCGCCTGCTGCAACAACCGCAGCTGCTGGAGCAGCCCGAATGGGCCTGCGAGTCCGCCGCCTGGTTCTGGCAAACCAACGGCCTCAACGAATTGGCTGATAAGGATCAGTTCACCACCATCACCCGGCGTATCAACGGCGGCTTGAACGGGCTGCAGGACCGATTGCAACTTTGGGAACGGGCGAAGGCGGTGTTATGCGTTTCCTAGACTGGTGGCGTTGGGTTGGCGTTTGTCTGCTGCTTGCGTTGGTCTGGCAGGTGCAGGCCTGGCGCTATGGTGCGCAGCTTGAGCGTCAGGCGGCCGGGCATGCGCTGGCGCTCAGCCAGCAGAGCCAGGCCGCGCTCGCACAGCAGCAGGCAGACCAGCAAAAGCGTCTTGCCTTGGAACAGCAACTTAACGCCAACGATCAACACCATGCTCAGGAGTTGAGCGATGCCCAACGTAACCAAGCTGCTCTGCGCGACCGCCTGGCCACTGCTGATGTGCGGTTGTCAGTCCTTCTCGACGCCACCGACCCCGCCAGCTGCGTTGCGCTGTCCACCGCCGCCACCCCCGGCGGCGTGGTTCATGCAGCCCCACGAGCCCGACTTGACCCGGCGCATGCTCAACGAATTATCCGCATCACCGACGACGGCGATAACGCCTTGATCGCCTTGCGTGCCTGCCAGGCCTACGTGCAGGCCGTCGCGCGTTAGTCTTTTGATGCACTCTGCAACTTGCATGGCCGATGGGCTGCTGTAGGGTAGGCGAACCCCCGCCCATTCCTGGAGACGACCGTGAAGGAAATCACTCAACTGGCTGCTGAACTGGGGCGCCGCTTGCAGGTGCTCAATGCCCATGTCACCACCGCCGAGTCCTGCACCGGCGGCGGGATTGCCGAAGCCATTACACGGATACCAGGCAGTTCGGCGTGGTTCGAGGCGGGTTATGTCACCTACTCCAACCGGCAGAAGACCCGGCAGTTGAATGTGCCGGAAAAGCTGTTTGCCAAAGTGGGCGCCGTCAGCCAGGAGGTGGTTGAAGCGATGGTGCGGGGCGCACAGGAAAAAAGCCTGGCGCGCTTTGCCGTGGCGGTCAGCGGCGTGGCGGGTCCGGACGGCGGTTCGCCGGACAAGCCGGTGGGCACGGTGTGGCTGGCATTTGGCGTGGGCGACGAGGTCACGGCCGAGCTTGCGCACTTTTCCGGCAACCGCGATGAGGTTCGTCGACAAACGGTAAAGGCTGCGCTGGAGGGCTTGTTGCGACGAGCTGCAGCAGAAATAGACAATCAGGGGTAGGCGATCTTCGATCTTTGTGGAACAATACTGTCTACTTATACAGGTGTTGGCCGTCAGGCCTTATTGATTACGTGAGGACTTTAATGGACGACAACAAGAAGAAAGCCTTGGCTGCGGCCCTGGGTCAGATCGAACGTCAATTCGGCAAGGGTGCCGTAATGCGTATGGGCGATCACGACCGTCAGGCGATCCCGGCTATCTCCACTGGCTCTCTGGGTCTGGACATCGCGCTCGGCATTGGCGGCCTGCCAAAAGGCCGTATCGTTGAAATCTACGGTCCTGAATCTTCCGGTAAAACTACCCTGACCCTGTCGGTGATCGCCCAGGCTCAGAAAATGGGCGCCACCTGCGCGTTCGTCGACGCCGAGCACGCCCTGGATCCTGAATACGCCGGCAAACTGGGCGTCAACGTTGACGACCTGCTGGTTTCCCAGCCGGACACTGGCGAGCAAGCCCTGGAAATCACCGACATGCTGGTGCGCTCCAACGCCATCGACGTGATCGTGGTCGACTCCGTGGCGGCACTGGTACCGAAGGCAGAAATCGAAGGCGAAATGGGCGACATGCACGTGGGCCTGCAAGCCCGTCTGATGTCCCAGGCGCTGCGTAAAATCACCGGTAACATCAAGAACGCGAACTGCCTGGTGATCTTCATCAACCAGATCCGTATGAAGATCGGTGTCATGTTCGGTAGCCCGGAAACCACCACTGGTGGTAACGCCCTGAAGTTCTACGCTTCGGTCCGTCTGGATATCCGCCGTACTGGCGCGGTAAAGGAAGGTGACGAGGTTGTCGGTAGCGAAACCCGCGTTAAAGTCGTGAAGAACAAGGTAGCTCCACCTTTCCGTCAAGCAGAGTTCCAGATTCTGTATGGCAAAGGCATTTACCTGAATGGCGAGATGATCGACCTGGGCGTGCTGCACGGTTTCGTTGAGAAGTCCGGTGCCTGGTATGCCTACAACGGCAGCAAGATCGGTCAGGGCAAGGCCAACTCGGCCAAGTTCCTGGCGGACAACCCGGATATCGCCGCCACGCTTGAGAAGCAGATTCGCGACAAGCTGCTGACCGCAGCGCCAGACGTCAAGGCAGCGGCAAACCGCGCGCCAGTTGACGAGATGGAAGAAGCCGACACTGACGTCTGAAGCAAACGATGACTGTTGTACTGGATACACTCGTCGCCGTTCGGCGCACTGCGATGGACCTGCTCGCACGCCGCGAGCATGGTCGAGTCGAGCTGACACGCAAATTACGTCAGCGCGGCGCAGAGCCTGAAATGATCGAAACAGCCCTCGACCGCTTGACGGAAGAGGGTTTGCTGTCGGAATCCCGATACCTCGAAAGCTTTGTGTCCTACCGCGCCCGCTCCGGTTATGGCCCTGCGCGAATTCGCGAAGAGTTGAGCCAGCGTGGCCTGCAACGTGCCGATATCGACCTCGCCTTGCGTGAGTGCGGTATCAGTTGGCAGTCGCAGTTGGAAGATACATGGCGCCGCAAGTTTTCAGGTCATCTCCCTATAGATGCTAAAGAGCGCGCCAAGCAAGGGCGCTTCCTGAGCTATCGCGGGTTTTCGATGGACATGATCAGTCGCTTGTTAAGCGGCCGAGCCATGGATGATTGAACGCCACAAAACCAAAGGCCCACTATGAAAATAGTGGGCCTTTTTTTTGCTCGCAGAAAACTCACGCGGGCTGTGGCACCACCCGCTGCTGCGCTTCACCTTGGGCCTGAACCCAGTTTTCCGGCAAGTTGATGTAGTCCACCAACTCGCGTAACCGCCCCTGATCGCGGCCGTTGAAGTTGAATACCAGCCGGGTCAAATGACTGAACTTTGGTTCGTCATGGTCTTCACCGGTGTAGGCAAGCTGCTGGAAATCTCCGCTCAGGCGCAGGCTGGCGAACTCCTCCTGCAAATGCGCGAGGGCTCGATCACTGAGCGCATGATTCATGCGCACGACAAACTCGCGTTTGAGCCAGCGCGTTGAATGGAAGTTGGCATAGAACCGGTTGATCTCATCCACTGCTTCTTCTGCGCTGTACACCAGGCGTATGAGCTTGAGATCGGTCGGCAGGATGTAGCGATTAGCCTCCAACTGGCTGCGGATAAAGTCCAGGGCGCCTTGCCAGAACCCGCCACCTGGTGCGTCCAGCAGCACCACCGGTACCAGCGGGCTTTTGCCGGTCTGGATCAGGGTCAGCACCTCCAGGGCTTCGTCCAGGGTGCCAAAACCGCCTGGGCACAGGATCAATGCGTCGGCTTCCTTGACGAAGAACAGTTTGCGGGTAAAGAAGAAGTGGAACGACAGCAGGTTATCGGTGCCATCGATGGTTGGATTCGCATGCTGTTCAAACGGCAGGGTGATGTTGAATCCCAGGCTGTGTTCCAGGCCCGCGCCTTCATGCGCCGCAGCCATGATGCCGCCGCCACCGCCGGTGATGACCATCATGTCGGAGCGCGCCAACGTCGCGCCGACTTCTCGAGCCAATGCATACAGCGGGCTTTCTATTGGCGTACGTGCCGAGCCGAATACCGTGACTTTGCGTCGTCCCTTGAACTGTTCGAGTACACGAAAAGCGTGATCAAGCTCACGGATGGCGCGCAGTGTGATCTTGGCGTTCCAGCGATCGCGATCGTCTCGGGCCATACGCAGAACGGTGAGAATCATGTCGCGATACAAGGGAATATTGACGCTGTCGGGGGCGATCAGCTGGAGTTGCGCGTCAATCTGCTGTGTGAGGTCGGTGCCGCTTCGTTCAAAAAGGTCGAGCAGCGGGTCATTCGATTCATAAGGCATTCAACTTCTCCTTCTTCACAGGGCCTGGGTAGCCGACGGGAGTCGGCAGGGGCCACGACACTGCATGTGTCGCTGCTTGCCGCGGGAGGGCAGGCCTCTTTTGCCCTGAAAGTGTTACAGAACAGCATTGGATACTGCTGCGGGCGGGCGGATGGAATGATGCGATCATGGGCCGAAAAACCCATGGCTGGCAACCGCTTATTGGTCGCTCGTCATGGTGTAGGCACGGGGTGGAGCGGGGGAGTGCGCGCCGCAAGGCAGCGACGCGCGAAAGGCAAGCCAGGGGTTACTTTTTCTTCTTGGCTGGAGCCGGGCAGTCGGCTTCGGCGAATTTTACCGAGGCTACAGGGCGGTTGGTTTTGTTCTCGGTAATTTCGTAGCGCATAACTGCGCCCTTCGCCATCAGTTCGCGGTAGCCAGGGTTGGTGCATACGCTGCGGCCCAGCTGGAAATACACCGCCTTGGGGTTGGCACGCATCTGTTCGGCGCGGTCAGGTTGCACGCTCAGATGATCGATCAACTGCATGCCTTCAACCGTGTAGGCCACTTCCAGGGTTTTTTCATCGATTTCCCGTGGCAGGTCCTTGTTGCTTTCGGTCGCGACGCTTTGCAGCTTCCGGTTCATTTGAGCCTCCAGCAGCGAGGCTGCGTGGGCGCCCATAGGCAAGGCCAGCGCGATAGCGACGGATGGGGCAACGAGGCGCAGCATGGAACGCAGCATCAAACTCTCCTGATTCGGTTACTGGTGCATAGACCAGCCACTGCGCTGTGCGTTCAGTGGCGCGCAATTATAGGTGAGCGCTGGCCACTACAGCCAGGCGTATCGCTGTAAACTGCGGCCACTTCAATTGCTCTCGAGTTACCCCGTGTCGATCTACCCGTTTCCATGGCGCATCCAATGAGCCACGCTGTCTCCCGCTTGCGTGCCCAGCGCCTGGCCCGAGCCGTCAGGCCTTTCCTCAATCGTGGGTCGCGTGCCGAGCGGTGCGCAGGTTGCCGAGTGATTCCCGAGTATTGCCTGTGCGCCTGGCGACCAAAGGTCGAGGCCAAGTCAGCAATGTGCCTGTTGATGCACGACGTCGAGCCGATGAAGCCCAGCAACACCGGCTGGTTGATTGCCGATGTGATCGACGACACCACCGCGTTCGCCTGGTCGCGGACCGAAGTCGATCCGGACCTGCTCGCCTTGCTGGCCGATCCGCAGTGGCAGCCCTACATCGTGTTTCCTGGCGAATTCGGGGCGCCTGAGCGAGTGGTCAGCGCAGTGAGCGCAGAGGAGGGCAGGCGCCCGCTGTTCATCCTGCTCGACGGTACGTGGAGCGAAGCGCGCAAGATGTTTCGCAAGAGCCCGTATCTGGAGCATTTGCCGGTGCTGAGTCTGGCGCCGGAGCAATTGTCACGTTACAAGTTGCGCCGCTCCAAGCGTGATGATCACTTTTGCACCGCCGAGGTTGCCGCGCTGTGTCTGGAGTTGGCCGATGATCAGCTCGCCAGCGAAGTCCTGGATGCTTACCTCGATGTATTCAGCACGCACTACCTGGCCGCCAAGTTTCAGCTGCCTTTGAATGAGACGGACAGTGTCCACTCCCGTTTGGCGCCCTTTATTCCAGCGGTATGACCAGACGACGTTTGCATGATGGCACCTTAATCGTGCAACCCGCTAAAATCCCCTTGGGCGTAGTGCTTGACCCCCCAGGCCGCGCTGGGCATGCTGAGCGCCGATTGGGGCGCAAGCTTGGTTTTTCGACGTTGTTTGGCGTGTTTTTGACGTTGAGCGTGCTCCGTGGCGATGGCTGCCTAGCCGTTGCCTTGTGTACTGGCGAACCCTGAACCCATCAGGGCTCCCCTAAAAAACAGGATCATTTAATCAATGGCCACATACGAAATCCTGATAGCCGATGACCATCCGCTGTTTCGCAGTGCGCTGCATCAGGCCGTAACCCTGGGTCTGGGCCCTGACGTCCGACTGGTCGAAGTCGCCAGCATTGCCGAGCTGGAAGCCCGCTTGACCGAAAAATCCGACTGGGACCTGGTGCTGCTCGACCTGAACATGCCCGGTGCCTATGGTTTTTCCGGATTGGTGTTGCTGCGCGGGCAATATCCGCAGATCCCGGTGGTGATGGTTTCGGCCCAGGAAGAAGCTGATGTGGTGGTGCGCTCCAAGGAGTTCGGCGCCAGCGGCTTCATTCCCAAGTCCAGTGCGATGCAAGACATCCAGAAGGCTGTGCGTGCTGTATTGGACGGCGATGTGTCCTGGCCACCGCAAGCGTTTGAAGAAATCAACGTGTCCGACGAAGCCAAGGCGGCACGTGATGGCCTGGCCAGTTTGACGCCTCAGCAGTTCCGCGTGTTGACCATGGTCTGTGAAGGTTTGTTGAACAAGCAGATTGCCTACGAGTTGAGCGTGTCGGAAGCCACTATCAAGGCGCATGTCACCGCGATTTTCCGCAAATTGGGGGTACGCACGCGCACCCAGGCGGCGCTGCTCCTGCAACAACTTGAGTCAATTTCGCAGCATTAAGCTGTCACCGATTCACGCTTTTTTGACTTTGCGTGCTCTAGCTTCCCCACTCCTTTGGTTCAGTTGCCTACATCTATGTCGCCTTTCAAGGGTCAAACCGGTATCAAACGTATCTTCAACGCAGGGGGCTATTCCCTGGATGGCCTGCGCGCGGCTTTCACTGGCGAGGCGGCGTTCCGTCAGTTGGTACTGCTGAACGTCATCCTGATTCCGTTGAGTTTTTTCCTGCAGGTCAGCCGCGTCGAGCGGGCCTTGCTGATTGCTGTGTGCCTGCTGGCCCTGATCGTTGAATTGCTCAATTCTGCGGTGGAAGCGGCGATCGACCGCATTTCCCTGGACCGCCACCCGCTGTCGAAAAACGCCAAGGACATGGGCAGCGCCGCGCAATTCGTGGCCTTGACCATGATCACGCTGGTCTGGGCGGTCATCCTGATCTAGCGATCAGGCAATGCTCGGCAGCACGATTTCGTCGCTGCGCTGAACGCCGGCGGTAAACGCGCGGCACAGCTCCAGGAACTCGCGCATCGCCGAAGTCTGGTACTTCTGTTTGTGCCAGATAAAGTAGAACTGCCGGGCCAGGTCCAGGTCCGGGGTCTCTACCGGCACCAGGCTGCCGCGACGGAACGCATCGCGCAGCGCCAACCGCGAAATACACCCAATCCCCAAGCCTGACTCCACTGCCCGTTTGATGGCCTCGGTGTGTTCCAGCTCCAGGCGGATATTCAGTGCGCTGCGGTGATGGCGCATGGCCTGGTCAAACGTCAGGCGTGTACCCGAGCCTTGTTCCCGCAGGATCCACGCCTCATGGGTCAACTCGTCCATGCTCGCCATGCCGCGCTTGGCCAAATGGTGCTGGGGCGCGCAAAACACCACCAGTTCATCCTCTACCCAGGTTTGCACCTCGATGTCCGGATGGCTGCAGTCGCCTTCGATTAGACCCAGGTCAATTTCGTAGTGCGCCACCTGATGCACGATATGCGCAGTGTTTTGCACATGCAGTTTCACCTGGCTTTCCGGGTGCTGCTGCATGAAGCTGCCGATCAGCAGGGTTGCCAGGTAATTGCCGATGGTCAAGGTGGCGCCCACTGCCAGTGAGCCAAAGCCGGATTTGCCATTGAGCAGGTCCTCGATCTCCTTGGCCTGGTCCAGCAGTGCCACCGCTTGAGGCAACAATTGATGCCCGAGCGCATTGAGGCTCAGGCGTTTGCCGGCGCGGTCGAATAATTGGCAGCTGGATTGACGCTCCAGCTCGGTAATCGACGTGCTGGCGGCGGATTGAGATAAGGCCAGCAGGCCAGCAGCGCGGGAGACGCTTTCCTGCTGGGCGACGGCGACGAAGACTTGCAGTTGACGGAGAGTGAATCGCATATCGATATAACCGATAACCCTTATCTTAATAATCCAGTTAACAGATATTGTCGCCGCCATTAGAATACTGTGCAATTGCGCACTTCACATTTGGCGCAGGCCCATTTCCAGGAGTCCCCCGTACATGAGCAACATGAACCACGAGCGTGTCCTCAGTGTTCATCACTGGAACGACACTCTGTTCAGCTTCAAGTGCACCCGCGATCCGGGTTTGCGCTTCGAGAACGGTCAGTTCGTGATGATCGGCCTGCAACAGCCCAACGGCCGCCCGCTCATGCGCGCCTACTCCATTGCCAGCCCGAACTGGGAAGAGCATCTGGAATTCTTCAGCATCAAGGTGCCGGATGGCCCGCTGACTTCCCAGTTGCAGCACTTGAAGGAAGGCGACGAGATCATCATCAGCAAAAAACCGACGGGCACCCTGGTGCTTGACGATCTGAAGCCTGGCAAACACCTTTACCTGCTCAGCACCGGTACGGGGCTGGCGCCATTCATGAGCGTGATCCAGGACCCGGAGACCTACGAGCGCTTCGAAAAAGTGATCCTGTGCCACGGCGTGCGTTACGTCAACGAAGTCGCCTACCGCGAATTCATCACCGAGCACCTGCCGCAGAACGAATTCTTCGGCGAGGCCCTGCGTGACAAGTTGATCTACTACCCCACCGTGACCCGCGAGCCGTTCGAAAATGAAGGCCGCCTGACGGACCTGATGCGCAGCGGCAAGCTGTTCAGCGACATCGGCCTGCCGCCGATCAACCCCGAGGACGACCGCGCCATGCTGTGCGGTAGCCCGAGCATGCTGGATGAGACCAGCGAAGTGCTGAACAGCTTCGGCCTGAAAGTTTCGCCGCGCATGCGTGAGCCGGGCGATTACCTGATCGAGCGCGCGTTCGTCGAGAAGTAATCAGCCAATACACAGATGCAAAAAAAGTGGGAGGGGGCTTGCCCCCGATTGCAGCGTGTCAGTACCACATACAGTGGCTGATACACCGCTATCGGGAGCAAGCCCCCTCCCACATTTCTGTGTTCCGGTTTATCTGGCCGGTACCACTTCAAGCACGCAAATCAGCCCAGCCTCGGGATAGTGCCAACGCACATCCACATCCCAGAACTGTGCGCCGTACTCACGCTCAGGCCCGGGTGTCTGGTAGGCCGGGCGCGGATCCTGCGCCAGGCACTGATCAATCAATTCCACCAGCGGTTCACCCAGACGCTGTGCATGGTCCTGCGCCTGTTGCAGTGCGGTCTTGAGCCACTGCACGTCAATCAGCTGCGGCGCGCCGCTGGCGATGTGGTTGGTCGCGGTATCAACGCTATCGGCATAGGGTACATACGGCTTGATATCCAGCACTGGCGTACCGTCGAGCAAGTCGATCCCGGAAATCCACAGTCGCCCCGGTTCCACCTTGTCCAGCTTCACCACCGATTGGCCGATGCCGTTTGGACGATGTGTCGCGCGCGTGGCAAACACCCCCATGGAGGTGTTGCCCCCCAGGCGGGGCGGGCGCACTTTAAGGCGTGGCTTGTCTTCCAGCGCCTGGTGGAACAGAAACAGCAGCCACACATGGCTGACCTGCTCCAGCCCCTGCACCGCATCGCCGCCATCGAACGGCGCCACCAACTCCAGCACACCACGGGCGGCCGGCGCCAGGTGCGGCTGACGCGGGATAGCGAACTTCTCCTTGAAGCAGGAGCGTACGAAGCCGACGGGCGCGACGGAGTAAGCCATTTCTGAGCCTCAAGTGGCGAGCTGCAAGCCGCAAGCTTTAACTTGCCGCTCGAAGCTCATAGCTGTTCTTAGGCTCTGACGCGCAGCGTCAGCCCCTTAAGGAAGTTGCGCAGCAACTGGTCACCACACGTGCGGTAGTTGGTGTGGCCGAACTTGCGGAACAGCGCGCTCAGCTCAGGCTTGGACACCGGGAACTCGGCAGCCTTGAGGATGGCGTGCATGTCGTCTTCCTTCAATTCGAAGGCGACGCGCAGTTTTTTCAGAATGATGTTGTTGGTCACCGGCGTTTCAATCGGCTGCGGCGGACGGCTCTCATCCTTGCCGCGCTTGAAAATGACCAGGCCATCGAGAAAATGTGCCATGACCTCATCCGGGCAGAACACAAAGCCTTCTTCCTCATCTTTCTTGAGGTAAGTCAGCAAATCTTCCTTGGTCACGTCCATGCCGCCGAGCTTGATGATCTCGACCATCTTGTTGTCGCTGATGTCGAGCATGTAGCGCACGCTGCGCAGTACGTCGTTGTGAATCATGGTGGGCAATCCTGGTTTTCAACGGGGTAGACACCGCCATCAGGCAGTGTCGGGAAAAGGGTAACGGCCTAGAACTTCTCTTTGCCGGACAGATAACGCCATTGGCCCACCGGCACCTTGCCAATGGAGACGCCGCCGATGCGGATGCGACGGATGGCGATGACTTTCAGGCCAACGGCTTCGCAGAAGAGCGCGATCACCCCCGGCTGCGGGTTTTTCAGCGCAAAACGCAGGCGGTTTTCGTTCTGCCAGCTGGCTTTCACGGCTGGCAGCTCCTTGCCTTTGTAGGTCAGGCCGTGGTTCAGGCGGTTGAGGCCGTGGGCCACCATGTCGCCTTCGACTTCAACCACGTATTCCTGCTCGATCTTGGCGGCATCGGCGGTCAACTTGCGCAGGATTTTCCAGTCCTGGGTGAACACCAGCAGGCCGCTGGCCTTGGCTTGCAGGTCGGCGCTGGCGGTCAGGCGCAGGAAGTGGCCCTTGAGCGGGCGCTTGCTGAAGCGGTGTTCTTCCGACAGGGTCTCGGCGCTGATCGACGCCATGGCGGTCTCGGCATCCATGCCAGCCGGGGCGTGCAGCAGGATGGTCACCGGTTCCGGCGGGGTGGCTTTGGCGTCGGGGTCGAGCTCGACCTTCTGGGTCGTCACCTTGAACTGCGGTTCGTCGATCACTTCACCGTCCACCGAGACCCAGCCGCCTTCGATAAACAGCTCAGCCTCCCGACGGGAGCAACCGACCAGCTCGATGAGGCGTTTGGAGAGGCGTATGGGGTCAGTCATGACAAGGGCCGTAACAAAATGGGGCAGCTATTGTACCTGTGTAAGGCCGGTTAATCCCGGCCCCATTTCAGTGCTGGCGCTTTTTGTGGAAGCTGCATTGCGTCAGCCACTGTGCGCCTGCTGCTGGCGCAGACGCATGTGGAGCAGCGGGTAGGGCTGGCCCAGGCCATCATGTTCCGTGCGTCCGATCACCTCGAAGCCCAGCTTGAGGTAAAAGCCCAGTGCCTGCGGGTTCTGCTCGTTGACTTCAAGCTCATCGGCATTCAGATGCTCGATCGCATAGTGCAGCAATTGCCGTCCAAGCCCCTGGCCTCGGTAGTGCGGGTCGATGAACAGCATTTCGACCTTGCCTGCGGCCACACCGGCAAACCCGGTGATGCGTTGGTTCGTGTCCCTGGTGCAGATCAGCATGACCTTGTCCAGGTAATGCGTCAGCACCAGGTTCCTCAGCAGCTCTATGTAGCTGTCCGGCAAGAAATCGTGGGTGGCCCGGACAGAGGACTCCCAGATGTCCGTCAATCGTTGATAATCACTGGTTTTTGGTGTGTGGATAACCGAATGCCGACGCATGCTCGCTGCCCCTGCCGATGAATGGCGATTTGGCAAACGATAGACGTAAAAAAGCCCCGCATCTTGATCAGGTGCAGGGCTTTTTACGTTATCGGCAATCAGTCTCGCTTTTCAGCCCACAAGTCGTACTCGTCGGCATCGGTGACGGTGCACCACACCTTGTCGCCCGGCTTCAAACCACTGGCATCGTCGATAAACACGTTACCGTCGATTTCCGGCGCATCGAAGAAGCAACGGCCAACGGCGCCTTGTTCGTCGACTTCGTCGATCAGCACTTCGATTTCCTTGCCGATGCGCAGTTGCAGGCGTGCCGAGCTGATCGCCTGCTGGTGCGCCATGAAACGCTCCCAACGGTCCTGCTTGACGTCATCCGGCACCACGGCCAGGTCCAGCAGGTTGGCCGGAGCACCTTCCACCGGCGAGTACTGGAAGCAGCCGACGCGGTCCAACTGGGCCTCGGTCAGCCAGTCCAGCAGGTACTGGAAGTCTTCTTCGGTTTCGCCGGGGAAGCCGACGATGAAGGTCGAGCGGATAATCAGTTCCGGGCAGATTTCGCGCCAGTTCTTGATGCGCGCCAGGGTCTTGTCTTCGAAGGCCGGACGTTTCATGGCCTTGAGCACTTTAGGGCTGGCGTGCTGGAACGGGATGTCCAGGTACGGCAGGATTTTACCGGCGGCCATCAGCGGGATCAGCTCGTCCACGTGCGGGTACGGGTAGACGTAGTGCAGGCGCACCCACACGCCCAGGCTGCTGAGGGCTTCGCAGAGTTCGGTCATGCGGGTTTTCACCGGCGCGCCATTCCAGAAGCCAGTGCGATATTTCACGTCGACGCCATAGGCGCTGGTGTCCTGGGAAATCACCAGCAGCTCTTTCACGCCGGATTTGACCAGGCGCTGGGCTTCGTCCAGCACGTCGCCGACCGGGCGACTGACCAGCTTGCCGCGCATCGACGGAATGATGCAGAAGCTGCAGCTGTGGTTGCAGCCTTCGGAAATCTTCAGGTAGGCGTAGTGGCGCGGCGTCAGCTTGATGCCCTGCGGCGGCACCAGGTCGATCAGCGGGTTGTGGTCCTGACGTGGCGGCACCACTTCGTGCACGGCATTGACCACTTGCTCGTACTGCTGCGGGCCGGTCACGGCGAGTACGCTTGGGTGAACCTTGCGGATATTGCCTTCTTCCACGCCCATGCAGCCGGTCACGATGACCTTGCCGTTTTCCTTGATGGCTTCGCCGATCACTTCCAGGGACTCAGCCTTGGCCGAGTCGATGAAACCACAGGTGTTGACCACCACCACGTCAGCGTCCTGGTAGGTGGACACGACGTCATACCCTTCCATGCGCAGTTGCGTGAGAATGCGCTCGGAGTCGACCAGAGCCTTCGGGCAACCCAGGGAAACAAAGCCAACCTTGGGGTTGGCTTTTGCGATGGTGGTGGACATGTCTAACCTCGGTATCGAATGACGCCGCCACCGTGAAGGGCAGGCAGCGGACGGGCGCTCGGTGCGCCTCTGATCAAAAAGTGCGCAATTCTAGCGGCGGGCAACGCGCTTGACCAGCTTTATGCAGGGAAATGCGACGAGTGCTGCGCTATGCTTCGCGCCGTTGCGCGCAGGTAAAATCCTAACGTCAACAAAACGTCTGTTACGAGAAGTAAAACAGCGCATGCTAGGGTCAGTTTGAGCACGTTGTTTATAAGAGACCTCAGGTCAAAGGGCAGGAGTGGTTGATGGGTCAGGCAAGCAGTCAGGCAGCGGGTGCCGAGCATTCGAACGCTAAACCGATTGGCATGCTGGTAGCAGCTGTCGGGGTGGTATATGGCGATATCGGGACCAGCCCGCTCTACACCCTTAAAGAGGTGTTCAACGGCGGTTATGGGGTGCAGGTCAACCATGACGGCGTATTGGGGATCCTGGCGCTGATCTTCTGGTCGCTGATCTGGGTCGTATCGATCAAATACATGCTGTTCGTGCTGCGCGCCGATAACCAGGGCGAGGGCGGCATCATGGCGTTGACCGCCCTGGCACGCCGCGCGGCAGGCACGCGCAGGAAATTGCGCAGCTTTCTGGTGGTGTGCGGCCTGTGCGGCGCGGCGCTGTTTTACGGCGACAGCATGATCACTCCGGCGATCTCCGTGTTGTCGGCAATCGAAGGCCTGGAGCTGGCATTCGACGGCCTGGAAAAATGGGTCGTGCCCATGGCGCTGGTGGTGCTGGTGGCGCTGTTCCTGATCCAGAAACACGGCACCGACCGTATCGGCAAGCTGTTCGGGCCGGTGATGGTCACCTGGTTCCTGGTGCTGGGGGGCCTGGGCGTGTATGGCATCACCTTGCACCCCGAAGTGCTCAGCGCGTTGAACCCGATGTGGGCGGTGCGCTTCTTCGAGGCTCACCCTGGCATCGGCGTGGCCATCCTTGGCGCGGTGGTGCTGGCACTGACCGGTGCCGAAGCGCTGTACGCCGACATGGGCCACTTCGGCCGCAAACCCATCGCCCGCGCCTGGTTCATCCTGGTGTTGCCGGCGCTGGTGCTCAACTATTTCGGTCAGGGCGCCATGCTGCTGGGCGATCCGGAAGCGGCTCGCAACCCGTTCTACCTGCTGGCGCCGAGCTGGGCGCTGATCCCGCTGGTGGTGCTGTCGACCCTGGCCACGGTGATCGCCTCCCAGGCGGTGATTTCCGGTGCGTTCTCGTTGACGCGCCAGGCGATCCAGCTGGGTTATATCCCACGTATGCACATCCAGCACACCTCCAGCGCCGAACAGGGCCAGATCTACATTGGCGCGGTGAACTGGTCGCTGATGGTCGGCGTGATTCTGCTGGTGCTGGGCTTCGAATCCTCCGGTGCGCTGGCCTCAGCCTATGGCGTGGCGGTGACCGGCACCATGCTGATGACCACCATCCTGGTGTCCGCGGTGATGCTGCTGCTATGGAAGTGGCCACCGATACTGGCGGTGCCGGTGTTGCTCTGCTGCCTGTTGGTGGACGGGCTGTACTTTGCCGCCAACGTGCCGAAGATCATCCAGGGCGGCGCCTTCCCGGTATTAGCGGGGATCGTGCTGTTCGTGCTGATGACCACCTGGAAGCGCGGCAAGCAACTGCTTGTCGAGCGCCTCGACGAAGGCGGCCTGCCGCTGCCGATATTCATCAGCAGTATCCGCGTGCAGCCGCCCCACCGCGTGCAGGGCACGGCGGTGTTCCTCACCGCGCGGCCCGACGCCGTGCCCCATGCGCTGTTGCACAACCTGCTGCACAACCAGGTGCTGCACGAGCAAGTGGTGCTGCTGACGGTGGTTTACGAAGACATCCCGCGTGTGCCCGCGACGCGGCGTTTTGAAGTGGATGCCCATGGTGAAGGTTTCTTCCGCGTGATCCTGCACTTCGGCTTTACCGATGAGCCGGATGTGCCCGAGGCGCTGAAGCTGTGCCACCTGGATGAACTGGATTTCAGCCCGATGCGCACCACCTACTTCCTCAGCCGTGAAACCGTGATCGCTTCGCGCATCAAAGGCATGGCCCGTTGGCGCGAAGCGTTGTTCGCCTTCATGTTGAAAAATGCCAACGGCAACCTGCGCTTCTTCAAACTCCCGGTCAACCGGGTGATCGAGCTGGGCACCCAGGTCGAAATGTAACGCGCTGCACTGCGGGAGCCGGCAATCGGCTCCCGGTTTACTTCTGAACCCTGTGCAATCGGTTGTTGTCGACTAGGCTCTAAGCACCATGCAAGAGAGCCTTGGAGCTTGCCCACAGAACCCGAAGAGGTGCGCCATGAGTCAGCTGCTGGAACCCTATACCCTACGTCAACTCACCCTGCTCAACCGCATCGCGGTGTCTCCGATGTGCCAATACTCAAGCGATGACGGCCTGGCCAACGACTGGCATCTGGTGCATCTGGGCAGCCGCGCCGTCGGTGGTGCCGGGCTGATTTTCACCGAAGCCACCGCCGTGACCGCCGATGGCCGCATCACTGCCCAGGACCTCGGGTTGTGGAAAGACGAACAGATCGAACCGTTGCAACGCATTACCCGCTTCATTGCGGCGCAAGGCGCGGTGGCCGGTATCCAGTTGGCGCACGCCGGGCGCAAGGCCAGTACTTATCGGCCGTGGCTCGGCAAGCATGGCAGCGTCAAGCCACAAGACGGCGGCTGGGTGCCGGTAGGCCCATCGCCCATCGCATTCGACCCGCAGCACACCCAACCCCTACCGTTGGACGAAGGGCAGATCCAGCAAGTGATCGCCGATTTTGTCGCCGCCGCCAAGCGTGCATTGACGGCCGGCTTCGAAGTGGTGGAGATCCATGCCGCCCACGGCTACCTGCTGCATCAGTTCCTGTCGCCCATCAGCAACCAGCGTCAGGACCAGTACGGCGGCTCGTTCGAAAACCGCATCCGCCTGGTGCTGGAGGTGACCCGCGCGGTACGCGAAGTCTGGCCTCAGGACCTGCCGCTGTTTGTGCGCGTATCAGCCACCGACTGGGTGGAAGATGGCTGGAACCCGGATGAAACCGTCGAACTGGCGCGCCGCCTGAAAGACCTCGGCGTGGACCTGATTGACGTGTCCTCCGGGGGCACCGCCGCCAACGCCGAAATCCCCACCGGCCCCGGCTACCAGACGCGCTTTGCCGAGCGTGTGCGCAAAGAGTCGGGTATCGCCACCGGCACGGTTGGCATGATCACCGAACCGGCCCAGGCCGAACACATCCTGCGCACCTGTCAGGCCGACATCATCTTCCTCGCCCGCGAGCTGTTGCGCGACCCGTACTGGCCGCTGCATGCCGACGATGACCTGGGCGGACGCAAGGCGACCTGGCCGGCGCAATATCAGCGGGCAACGCACCGCGACCAGCCAATTCATGAGTCGGATCTCAGGGATTGACCCCACGCTTTTTCGTACAGAGCCCACTTTGATCCGGTGGGTTTTTTTTGCTCGTGTAGATGAAGAAGGCTGATTTAAGCCGCGAATGCGTGGGAATCGACTGTAGGTATTTATTACCAAAGTAATTATTTAAGTGAATACTCTAAAAAAATCCCACACGTAACCAGATTGTTTCTACGCTTTAAGGTAAGCCTGACTTCCAGCCCAGGAAGTCAGTCGGTTCGCCCATGGAGCAGTGCGCTTCACGGCAGGCGGGTATGGGCAGCAGGAGTATTGGGATCGATATCAGGAGAAGCAGTCCATGGCCAAGTCCTATGGTGTAGCGGGTGTGGTGGTATCTTTTCTGACCCGCAGGATGTCCTTGCGTGGCCGCAGGTTGAGTTCGGATGAGGTGGAATTGCTGGCGCATTATCGCGCCCTGACCGAGAACGACCAGGTAGCGATGCGCTATCTGATCGGGGCGATGAAAACCGTGTCGCGGTTCTGAATGACGAAGCGGGCTCACCACGATGCCCGTCAGTCAAGGGAACACCGTATCTGTGGCGAGGGAGCAAGCTCCCTCGCCACAGATGATTGCTCGCTTTTGCTGCTTCTTAACTGACTGGCAGGATGTCAGGTGTACTTGCGCTTGTCCGGCGCGGGCGGGAAGTACTGATACAGCCAGGTTTCACTCAAGGTGCGGTCCTGGGTACGGATAAACAGGCGCAGCTCCACCGGCTCGACGCTGTCGCTGGTGGGGTACCAGTCGAACAGAATGCGATAGCCCTTGATGTTATCGAGCACCAGCACGCTGAAATCCTTGACCTCGCCGTGGGAGCAGGTGACCACCGGCTCGATGCCCGTGCCGGCTGGCAAACGGTCCAGGCCGCCGCCCTTGAAGTCCACGGCAAAGCGGCGTGCCCAAACCTCTGGGTAATGCTCGCCCGGGGCCCAACCTTCGGTGAATCCGCCCATCCCTGAACGGGTCGCGTCGACTTGGGCCAGCGGTGTGCTCACCGGCGGCAGGGCGCTCCAGTAGAGCTTATAGCCGTAGTTGAGCGAATCACCGGCCGCCACGGGTTTTTTCGGGGTCCAGAAGGCCACGATGTTATCCAGGGTTTCGCCGGTGGTCGGGATTTCCAGCAAGTCGATCGAGCCTTCGCCCCAGGCGGTGGTGGGTTCTACCCACAGGCTTGGGCGCTTGCTGTACCAGTCCACGGTGTCCTGGTAGCTGGCGAACTCATGGTCGGTCTGCACCAGGCCAAACCCCTTGGGGTTGGTGTCGGCGAAGGCGTTGAATTGCAGTTTGGCCGGGTTATTCAGTGGACGGCAGATCCACTCGCCATTGCCGCGCCACATGGCCAGGCGGTCCGAGTCATGGATTTGTGGGTGGATGGTGTCGCACATGCGGCGTTCGTGGGTACCGCAACTGAACATGCTGGTCATTGGCGCGATACCCAGTTGTTCGATGGCGGTGCGCGCGTTGATATGCGCGTCGATGGCCATCACCACTTGATTGGCCTGACAGTCGATGTCGAAGCGGTAGGCGCCGGTTGCGCTGGGCGAGTCGAGCAGGGCGTAGACCACGAAGTGGGTGGCGTCCTTGTCTGGGGTTTCGAACCAGAACTGCGTGAAGTCAGGAAACTCTTCACGTTTTTTCGCGTAGGTATCAATCGCCAAGCCGCGCGCCGACAGGCCGTACTGGCCGGTGGAATCCACGGCACGGAAGTAACTGGCACCCAGAAACGACAACACGTCATGACGGTCCAGTTCGGGCGCCTTGAACAGTTTGAATCCGGAAAAACCCAGATCGCCGGTCAGCTGTTGGGTGTCGACCGTGGTTTTTTCATAGTTGAACAGCGAAGGGCGGAAATGCACCTCGCGGGCCTCGCGGGTCTTGGGGTCGACGCTGTGCATGCGCACCGGCGTCTTGAAACCCATGCCGACGTGGAAGAACTGAACGTCCAGTTGGCCCTTCAGCTCCTTCCACAGCGAGTGGTTGCCGTCGTAGCCAATGGCGTTGAAATTTTGCGGCGTCATGGTCGCCAAGGTCGGCGGCAGCACCTGTTTGGTGTCTTTGTACGCGGTGCCGGCGAGCTGCTTGGCCTGGGCTTTGAGCGCTTCGAAATCGAATGCCACCGCCTTGCCATCGGCGGCACGGTTCCCGGCCCAGGCCTGCGCGGCCAGCAGGCCACTGGCCGACAAACCGGTGTAAGCCGCAATGGCCATGGATGCTTTGAGCAAATTCCTGCGATGCATAGAGACAACCTGTCGTGAGCAAATCCCGCGCCGTTCCTGGCACGTAATGGATCAGAAATAACGGTTCGGACATGCCTTCGGCCAAACGCAACGGACAATAAACAGACGCCGGATAGCTTAAGCGGTTCGATGATGAAGGAAAAATCATTGATGGCGGGATGATGGCGTCGCAGTGCAACAAGACATTTCAGATGCAGGGTAGGACGTTACATCTGGAAGCACTCTAGATAGGGGCTTTTTGGCACTTAGTTTTACGCTGGGGGCCTATTGGTCCTACGAACCCAAGTGTCTGGAGGTTGTGAATGAACACCCGTGGATTGCTCGATCAGTTGCTCAAATCTGGTCAGGACATGTTGCAGAACAAGGCTGGCGGCCAACGCCCATCAACCGACAAAGGTGCGCTCGGCGGGCTGCTTGGCAGCGGTGGGCTTGGTAGTTTGCTCGGTGGCGCGGGCGGTGGTGCGCTGGCGGCGGGCGCCATGGGTTTGCTGCTGGGCAATAAAAAAGCGCGAAAATTCGGCGGTAAGGCCCTGACCTACGGAGGCCTGGCCGCCTTGGGGGTGATTGCCTACAAGGCTTACGGCAATTGGCAGGCGCAGCAGGCCAGCGCACCCCAAGGCGAGCCACAAACCATCGACCGCCTGCCGCCAGCCCAGGTCGAGCAACACAGCCAGGGCATTCTCAAGGCGCTGGTCGCTGCCGCCAAGGCCGACGGGCATGTGGATGAGCGTGAGCGTGCCTTGATCGAAGGCGAGTTCACCAAACTCGACAACGACCGCGAACTGCAAACCTGGCTGCACGCCGAATTGAACAAACCCCTCGACCCGGCCGACGTAGCCCGTGCCGCCAGCACGCCGGAAATGGCCGCCGAGATGTACATCGCCAGCGTGATGTTGGTGGACGAGGAAAACTTCATGGAGAAGGCCTACCTGGACGAACTGGCGCGCCAACTGAAGCTGGAGCCGGGCTTGAAGGTAGAACTGGAGAAGCAGGTGCGTCTGAGCATATAACCCGTTTTCGCACGTGGGTCAGGGGCGTCTGCTGCAATGGCGGCGCTACTGCCCACAATGTTCTCCACGGCCCGAAAACCATTGATTAATAGACGCCACTGCTCAGCTATACTCTCCTCCATTTGAACGGCCCTGCGAGGAATTACTGTGAAGAACTGGACCCTGCGCCAACGGATTTTGGCGAGCTTTGCGGTAATTATCGCGATCATGCTGTTGATGGTCGTGCTCTCGTATTCGCGGCTGTTGAAAATCGAAACCAGCGAGAACCTGGTCCGCGACGACGCCGTGCCTGGCGTGTTTTTCAGCTCGATGATTCGCAGCGCCTGGGTCGACAGCTACCTGCAAACCCAGGAGTTGGTAGGGATTCACAGGAATCAGGGCATTTCCGACGACGACAAACAGGACTACAAAGCGTTCGAAGAGCGCCTTGAGCAATACATGGTGAGCTACACCAAGACGGTCAGTTTGGGGCAGGACCGTACCCAGTTCGATGCCTTCGAAAAAATGCACCAGAGCTATAATCAGGCCCTCGCCAAAGTGCTTGAGGCGCAGCAGAGCAACAACGCCGCCGAAGCACTCAGGTTGTTCAACGAGCAGTTGACGCCCGTCTGGGTCGCAGGCCGCACCAAGCTCAATGACATTATCCGGGAAAACAAACAGGTCGCCGACGACGCCACTGCGGCCATCGACAATGCCGTCGAGGCGGCAAAGATCAGCATGGGCGTCTCGCTGCTGCTGGCGATTCTCGCCGCTGCGCTGTGTGGCCTGTTGTTGATGCGCGCGATCATGGCGCCGATGAAGCGCATCGTCGACATCCTCGAAACCATGCGCACCGGCGACCTGAGCAAGCGCCTGAACCTGGAGCGCAAGGATGAATTCAACGCGGTCGAAACCGGCTTCAACGACATGATGACCGAGCTGACCGCCCTGGTGTCCCAGGCGCAGCGCTCGTCGGTGCAGGTCACTACGTCGGTGACCGAGATTGCCGCCACCTCCAAGCAGCAACAAGCCACCGCCACCGAAACCGCCGCCACCACCACCGAGATCGGCGCCACGTCCCGTGAAATTGCCGCCACCTCCAAGGACCTGGTGCGCACCATGACCGAGGTGTCTACCGCCGCCGACCAGGCTTCGGTTGCCGCCGGTTCCGGCCAGCAAGGCCTGGCACGCATGGAAGAAACCATGCACTCGGTCATGGGCGCGGCCGACCTGGTCAACGCCAAGCTGGCGATCCTTAATGAAAAGGCCGGCAACATCAACCAAGTGGTGGTGACCATCGTCAAGGTGGCTGACCAGACCAACCTGTTGTCCCTCAACGCTGCTATCGAGGCCGAGAAGGCCGGTGAATACGGGCGCGGTTTTGCCGTGGTCGCCACCGAAGTACGCCGCCTGGCCGACCAGACCGCCGTGGCGACCTACGACATCGAGCAGATGGTGCGTGAGATCCAGTCGGCGGTGTCGGCGGGTGTGATGGGCATGGACAAATTTTCCGAAGAAGTGCGCCGAGGCATGTTCGAAGTGCAGCAGGTGGGCGAACAACTGTCGCAAATCATCCATCAGGTGCAGGCCCTCGCGCCGCGCGTGCTGATGGTCAACGAAGGCATGCAGGCCCAGGCCACCGGCGCCGAGCAGATCAACCACGCTCTGGTGCAACTGGGCGATGCCAGCAGCCAGACCGTGGAGTCCCTGCGCCAGGCCAGCTTTGCCATCGATGAACTGAGCCAGGTTGCGGTCGGTCTGCGCAGCGGCGTGTCGCGTTTCAAAGTCTGATGAGCGACCTCGCGGCTAAACGCGGCGCCGTCCCGGCAGCGAAAAAGGCGTTGTTCCTGGTGTTCCACATCGCCAGTGAACGCTTTGCCCTCAAGGCGACCGAAGTGGTCGAAGTGCTGCCGCGCCTGCCGCTCAAACCCATCGCCCATGCCCCTGTGTGGGTGGCGGGCATCTTTGCCCACCGCGGCGCGCTGGTGCCGGTCATCGACCTGAGCGCCCTGACATTCGGCGCCGCGGCCCAAGCCCGCACCAGCACGCGGCTGGTGCTGGTCAATTATCAGCCACAGCCCTGGAGCGATCCGCGTTGGCTGGGGCTGATCCTGGAGCAGGCCACCGACACCCTGCGTTGCGACCCCGCCGAATTTCAGCCTTATGGCCTGGATAACCGCCAGGCGCCCTACCTGGGGCCGGTGCGAGAGGATGCGCTGGGCTTGATGCAATGGATTGGCGTGGCCGAGCTGTTGACCGATGACGTGCGCGCCTTGCTGTTTTCCAATGAGTTGAGCCTATGAGCAGTGATCCGCGCTTCTCGGCCTTCCTGAAGGAACGCATCGGCCTGGACGTCGCCTCGGTGGGCGAGGCGATCATCGAGCGCGCGGTACGCCAGCGTTGCCAGTTGTCTCAGGCGCAGACGGCGGATGCCTACTGGCAGCTCTTGCACAGCTCCCATGACGAGCAGCAGGCGCTGATCGAAGCGGTGATCGTTCCCGAAACCTGGTTTTTCCGCTACCCCGAGTCCTTCGCCACCTTGGCCCGCCTGGCGCAAGCGCGGTTGGCCGAGATCAAGCAGATGCGTGCCTTGCGCATTCTGAGTCTGCCGTGTTCCACCGGCGAAGAACCGTATTCGATCGCCATGGCCTTGCTCGACGCCGGGCTGGCGCCGCACCAATTCAAGGTGCAGGGAATGGACGTCAGTCCGCTGTCCGTGGAACGCGCCCGCCGCGGCGTGTACGGCAAGAACTCGTTTCGCGGCGCCGATATCGAGTTTCGCGGCCGCCATTTCACTGAGGACGGCGGTGCTTACCGCATCAATGACCGGGTGCGTGAACAGGTGCGCCTGCAAGTCGGCAACCTGCTCGACCCGGCCCTGCTGGCCAACGAGCCCACCTACGACTTCGTGTTTTGTCGCAACCTGCTGATCTACTTCGACCAGCCCACCCAGAAGCAAGTCTTCGATGTGCTCAAGGAACTGACCCATGTCGACGGCGTGCTGTTTATCGGCCCGGCCGAAGGCAGTTTGCTGGGGCGCCACGGCATGCGCTCGATTGGGGTGCCGCAGTCCTTTGCCTTCAGTCGGCATGTGGAGCCGGTCGCCCCCGCCCCGGTGTTTGTACCGACGCCGGTCCCCAGGCCGCAGCGCAGTTCGGCGCCGGTAGCGCTCAAGTCGCGCCCGTTCAGTACGCTCAGCGCCCAGCCGACGCCGGTCAAGGCGCCGCACACGGAGGCCGGCGAGTTACTCGACCAGATCGCCAGCCTGGCCAATGAAGGCAAAAGCGCCGAGGCCCGTGCTGCCTGCGAGCGCTATTTGAGCAGCCATCCGCCGGCTGCACAGGTGTTCTACTGGCTGGGCTTGCTCAGCGATGTAGCCGGCAGCGCACAAGAAGCCCAGAGTTATTACCGCAAAGCCTTATACCTGGAACCGCAGCATCCGCAGGCCTTGATGCACCTGGCCGCGTTGCTCGACTCCCAGGGCGACAGTGCGGGGGCGCGCCGTTTGCAGGCGCGCGCCGCGCGTAGCGAGCGAGCTGACAGTGAGTCCAAACGATGAGTAGCCCTGACGCGCTCGATACCTCAGGTCTTGACCTGACCCTGGCCGAAACCCAAGCCATTGACGACTGCTGGAACCGCATCGGCATTCATGGCGATAAATCCTGCCCGCTGCTGGCGGACCACATCCATTGCCGTAACTGCTCGGTGTATTCCGCCGCCGCCACGCGCCTGCTCGACCGCTATGCGCTGCAACAGGATGACCGTCGTGCGCAGGCGGCTGAAGCCGTCGATAACCAGGTGGTCACCCGCTCGTTGCTGATGTTCCGCCTCGGCGAAGAGTGGCTTGGCATCGCCACCCGCTGCCTGGTGGAAGTGGCGCCATTGCAACCGATCCACTCGTTGCCGCACCAGCGCTCCCGGGCATTGCTGGGGGTGGCCAACGTTCGCGGGGCATTGGTGGCCTGCCTGTCGCTGGTGGAGTTGCTCGGGCTGGACAGCAGCGGTACCGGCGCCACTGGCGGGCGCATCATGCCGCGCATGCTGATCATCGCCGCGCAGGATGGCCCGGTGGTCGTGCCGGTGGATGAAGTGGATGGCATCCATGCCATCGATGAGCGCACCTTGAACGCCGCGTCGGCCTCCGGTACCCAGGCCAGCGCGCGCTTCACTCAAGGCGTCTTGCAGTGGAAAGGCCGCAGCCTGCGCTGGTTGGACGAGGCCCAATTGCTGTCCGCCGTGACCCGGAGCCTCGCATGACCCCCGACCAGATGCGCGATGCCTCGCTGTTGGAATTGTTCAGCCTGGAAGCCGATGCGCAAACCCAGGTATTGAGCGCAGGCTTGCTGGCCCTGGAGCGCAACCCGACCCAGGCCGACCAGCTCGAGGCCTGCATGCGCGCCGCGCATTCGCTCAAGGGCGCGGCGCGGATTGTTGGCGTGGACGCAGGCGTCAGCGTGGCCCATGTCATGGAGGATTGCCTGGTCAGCGCCCAGGAAGGCCGGTTGTACCTGCAGCCCGAGCATATTGACGCGCTGCTGCAGGGCACGGACCTGCTGATGCGTATCGCCACCCCGGGCAATGACGTTGGGGCGGCGGATATCCAGGCCTATGTGGCGCTGATGGAGCGCTTGCTCGACCCGTCGCAGCCTGCCGCCATGGTCGCGCCGAAACCCGAGCCAGCGCCGGCGCCGGAGATCGAAGCACTGCCGCCGGAACCTCAGCCTGCGCCTGCCGTGATGAGCGAGCCGCCGCGCCAGGGCAAGCGTATGACCGAGGGCGGTGAGCGCGTGCTGCGGGTCACGGCCGAGCGCTTGAACAGCCTGCTGGATCTGTCGAGCAAGTCGCTGGTGGAAACCCAGCGACTCAAGCCTTACCTGGCCAGCATGCAGCGCCTCAAACGTCTTCAAAGCAACAGCCTGCGCGCCTTGGACGTCCTGGATGGCCACCTCAAGGTCGTCGATTTGAGCCTCGAGGCCCAGGAAGCGCTGGCCGATACCCGCCGCCTGTTGAGCGAAGCCCAGGCGCTGCTGGCGGAAAAGAACGCCGAGCTCGACGAATATGGTTGGCAGGCCGGCCAGCGGGCCCAGGTGCTTTACGACACCGCATTGGCCTGCCGCATGCGCCCGTTTGCCGATGTGCTGGCCGGGCAGGTGCGCATGGTGCGCGACCTGGGTCGCAGCCTGGGCAAGCAAGTGCGCCTGGAAATCGAAGGGGAGAAGACTCAGGTCGACCGCGACGTGCTGGAAAAGCTTGAGGCGCCACTGACGCACTTGCTACGCAATGCCGTCGACCATGGCATCGAAATGCCCGAGCAGCGACTGCTGGCGGGCAAACCGGCGGAAGGCTTGATTCGCCTGCGTGCGTCGCACCAGGCCGGCCTGCTGGTGCTGGAATTGAGTGATGACGGTAACGGCGTCGACCTCGAGCGGCTGCGCGGCACGATTGTCGACCGGCATTTGTCCCCGGTGGAAACCGCGCTGCGCCTGAGCGAGGAGGAACTGCTGACGTTCCTGTTCCTGCCCGGTTTCAGCTTGCGCGACAAGGTCACCGAGGTATCCGGTCGCGGCGTGGGCCTGGATGCGGTGCAGCACATGGTGCGTCAACTGCGCGGCGCAGTGGTGCTGGAGCAGACGGCGGGGCAGGGCAGTCGCTTTCATCTGGAGGTGCCGCTGACCTTGTCGGTGGTGCGCAGCCTGGTGGTGGAAGTCGGCGAAGAGGCTTATGCCTTCCCGCTGGCGCACATTGAGCGCATGTGCGACCTGGCGCCTGAAGACATTGTGCAACTGGAAGGTCGCCAGCATTTCTGGCACGAGGGCCGACATGTTGGCCTGGTCGCCGCCAGTCAGCTGTTGCAGCGCCCACCGGGACAAACCCCTTCGGATACTTTGAAAGTGGTGGTGATCCGCGAGCGCGATGCGGTGTACGGAATTGCCGTGGAACGCTTCATTGGCGAGCGCACGCTGGTGGTGTTGCCGCTGGATGATCGCCTGGGCAAGGTCCAGGACATTTCCGCCGGAGCCTTGCTCGACGACGGCTCGGTGGTGTTGATCGTCGACGTGGAAGACATGCTGCGCTCGGTGGACAAACTGCTCAACACCGGCCGCCTGGAACGTATCGCCCGGCGCAGCCAGCAGGCCGCCGAGGCACCACGCAAGCGGGTGCTGGTGGTGGATGACTCGCTGACCGTGCGTGAGCTGCAGCGCAAGTTATTGCTCAATCGCGGTTATGAAGTGGCGGTCGCGGTCGATGGCATGGATGGCTGGAACGCATTGCGTTCCGAAGATTTCGACCTGCTTATCACTGACATTGATATGCCTCGCATGGATGGTATTGAATTGGTCACACTTTTGCGCCGTGACAGTCGCCTGCAATCGTTGCCGGTGATGGTGGTTTCCTACAAGGATCGTGAAGAAGACCGACGCCGTGGGCTCGACGCCGGCGCCGACTATTACCTGGCCAAAGCCAGCTTCCATGACGACGCCTTGCTCGACGCGGTGGTGGAGTTGATTGGGGGCGCCCGGGCATGAGGATTGCGATCGTCAATGACATGCCCTTGGCCGTCGAGGCGTTGCGTCGCGCCTTGAGTTTCGAACCGGCCCATCAAGTGGTGTGGGTGGCCGGTAATGGCCTGGAGGCGGTGCAGCGGTGCGCCGAGGTGACCCCCGACTTGATCCTGATGGACCTGATCATGCCGGTGATGGACGGTGTGGAAGCCACCCGTCAGATCATGGCCGACACGCCTTGCCCGATTGTGATCGTCACCGTGGACCGTCAGGCCAATGTCAGCCGTGTCTTTGAAGCCATGGGACATGGCGCATTGGATGTGGTCGACACGCCGGC
This sequence comes from Pseudomonas sp. W4I3, assembly GCF_030816195.1. Classification (GTDB taxonomy): domain Bacteria; phylum Pseudomonadota; class Gammaproteobacteria; order Pseudomonadales; family Pseudomonadaceae; genus Aquipseudomonas. The sequence goes on from NZ_JAUSXS010000001.1 coordinate 1,954,794, forward strand.
GCTGGGCGTGGGAAACCCCAGGGATGCGGCAGCGCCGTTGTTGCGCAAGATCCTCAACATTGGCTGGCTGGTCGGCCAGCGTGGCAGTCGCGTGCGCGCCGAAACCGCACCGCAGCGCAGTACCAGCAAGCGGCAAAGCCTGGTGGCCATTGGCTCGTCTGCGGGTGGCCCGGCCGCCCTGGAAATGCTGCTGAAGGGTTTGCCGCGTGACTTTCCCGCCGCCATCGTACTGGTGCAGCACGTGGATCAGGTGTTCGCCGCCGGTATGGCCGAGTGGTTGAGCAGTGCATCCGGCCTGCCTGTGCGCCTGGCCCGTGAAGGGGAGCCGCCGCAAAGTGGCGTGGTGTTGCTGGCCGGTACCAACCACCATATTCGCTTGTTGAAAAATGGCACGCTAGCCTATACCGCAGAGCCAGTGAACGAAATCTACCGGCCTTCGATCGATGTGTTTTTTGAAAGTGTCGCCAGCCATTGGAACGGTGACGCCGTCGGCGTATTGCTGACCGGCATGGGGCGCGACGGGGCCCAAGGCCTCAAGTTGATGCGGGAACAAGGATATTTGACCATCGCCCAGGACCAGCTCAGCTCGGCGGTGTATGGCATGCCCAAAGCAGCGGCGGCGATTGATGCCGCTGTTGAAATTCGCCCATTGGATAGAATTGCGCCCCGATTGCTGGAGGTCTTTGCAAAATGATCGACAACCTCCCGCCGTGCTGGTTTGCAGGTAGTAATTCAGGTGACTGCACATGAATGATTTACAGCTCGACGACTTCAAGACCGACGAAAACGCCGCCATGGTGTTGTTGGTCGACGACCAGGCCATGATCGGCGAAGCCGTGCGGCGCGGCCTGGCCCACGAAGAAAACATCGACTTCCACTTTTGCGCCGACCCGCACCAGGCGATCGCCCAGGCGATTCGCATCAAGCCGACGGTTATTCTGCAAGACCTGGTCATGCCCGGCCTCGACGGCCTGACCCTGGTGCGTGAGTACCGCAATCACCCGGCAACGGCCAACATCCCGATCATCGTGCTGTCCACCAAAGAAGACCCGCTGATCAAGAGTGCAGCGTTTGCGGCAGGGGCCAACGATTACCTGGTCAAGCTGCCGGACAATATCGAATTGGTGGCGCGTATTCGCTATCACTCGCGCTCCTACATGACCCTCCTGCAGCGGGACGCGGCGTACCGCGCGCTGCGGGTCAGCCAACAGCAATTGCTGGACACCAACCTGGTGCTGCAACGGCTGATGAACTCTGACGGCTTGACCGGGCTGTCCAACCGCCGGCACTTCGATGAATACCTGGAGCTGGAATGGCGTCGTGCCATGCGCGATCAGACCCAGCTCTCCTTGCTGATGATCGACGTGGATTTCTTCAAGACATTCAACGACAGCTTCGGTCACGTCGAAGGCGACGAAGCCCTGCGCAAGGTCGCCGCCACCATCCGCGAAGCCAGCAGCCGTCCCTCGGACCTGCCGGCACGCTACGGCGGCGAAGAATTCGCGCTGGTGCTGCCCAATACCTCGCCGGGCGGTGCGCGACTGGTCGCCGAGAAACTGCGCATGGCCGTGGCCGCGCTGAAAATCCCGCATATCGCGCCGGCTGAAGGGGCGAGCCTGACCATCAGTATTGGCTTGTCGACCCTGACGCCGGTGCAAGGCACCGATTGCCGACAATTGATCATGGCGGCGGACAAGGGGTTGTATACGGCCAAGCACAATGGGCGCAATCAGGTGGGTATCGAATAACTCAAGGCCGGCTCAAAGCCAAATGTGGGCTTGGGATTGTGTACAAATCCCTGCCTTTTCGACCAGGCGGACTGCCGTTTCCAGCCGTTTGCCGGTATACTCGCCGGCTTTCAAAAGTTCGCCAACGAGTGCTGCCCGCCATGGAAATCAACCCGATCCTTAACACCATCAAGGACCTGTCCGAGCGCTCCGAAACTATTCGGGGGTATCTTTGACTACGATCAAAAGCATGAGCGTCTGACCGAAGTCAATCGCGAGCTTGAAGATCCGAGCGTCTGGAACAAACCTGAATATGCCCAGGAACTGGGCCGCGAGCGCGCTGCGCTGGCGCAGATCGTCGACACGCTCGACGAACTGAACACCGGCCTGGCCGACTGCCGCGACTTGCTGGACATGGCCGTCGAAGAAGATGACGAAGGCGCAGTGGGCGATGTCGTCGCCGAGCTGGCCCGTCTCGAGGAAAACCTCGCCAAGCTCGAATTCCGCCGCATGTTCAGTCACGAAATGGACCCGAACAACGCCTACCTGGACATCCAGGCCGGCTCCGGTGGTACCGAGGCCCAGGACTGGGCCAACATCCTGCTGCGCATGTACCTGCGCTGGGCTGACAAACGCGGTTTCGACGCGACCATCATGGAATTGTCGGCCGGCGAAGTTGCTGGCATCAAGGGCGCGACCGTACATATCAAGGGTGAATACGCCTTTGGCTGGTTGCGTACCGAGATCGGCGTACACCGCCTGGTGCGCAAGAGCCCGTTCGACTCCGGCAACCGTCGCCATACCTCCTTTTCCGCTGTTTTCGTTTCGCCAGAGATCGACGACAAGGTGGAAATCGAGATCAACCCGGCCGACCTGCGTATTGACACCTACCGCTCCTCCGGTGCTGGTGGTCAGCACGTAAACACCACCGACTCGGCCGTGCGTATCACCCACGTACCGACCAACACCGTGGTCAGCTGCCAGAACGAGCGTTCCCAGCACGCGAACAAGGACACCGCCATGAAAATGCTGCGGGCCAAGTTGTACGAGCAGGAAATGCAGAAGCGCAACGCCGCTTCCCAGGCGCTGGAAGACACCAAGTCGGACATCGGCTGGGGTCATCAAATCCGTTCTTATGTGCTCGATGCGTCGCGCATCAAGGATTTGCGCACTAACATCGAACGCAGCGACTGCGACAAGGTGCTCGACGGCGATATCGACGAATACCTGGAAGCCAGCCTGAAATCGGGCCTCTAAAGAACCCTGTAGGAGCGGGGGGGACGCCTAGTCCTTACCTCGCGATCCCCAGCCGAAGGCTGGGGAAAACGTATCTGTGATGGAATTTCAAACGACATGAGCGACCAACAACTCGACCCGCAAGCCCTGCAACAGGAAGAAAACTCCCTGATCGCCCTGCGCAAGGAAAAGCTTGCTGCCGAGCGCGCCAAGGGTAACGCCTTCCCCAACGACTTCCGCCGCGACAACTACTGCGATGCCCTGCAGAAGCAGTACGCGGACAAGACCAAGGAAGAGCTGGCGGAACTGGCGATCCCGGTCAAGGTGGCGGGTCGAATCATGCTCAACCGTGGCTCGTTCATGGTGATCCAGGACATGACCGGACGTATCCAGGTCTACGTCAACCGCAAGACCCTTTCCGAAGAAACCCTGGCCTCGGTGAAAACCTGGGACATGGGCGACATCATCGCAGCTGAAGGCACCCTGGCCCGTTCCGGCAAGGGCGACCTGTACGTCGAGATGACCAACGTGCGCCTGCTGACCAAGTCGCTGCGCCCGCTGCCGGACAAGCACCACGGCCTGACCGACACCGAACAGCGCTACCGCCAGCGCTACGTTGACCTGATCGTCAACGAAGACGTGCGTCAGACCTTCCGCGTGCGCTCGCAGGTCATCGCTCACATCCGCAGCTTCCTGATGCAGCGTGACTTCCTCGAAGTGTGGAAACGCCGATGCTGCAAACCATCCCCGGTGGCGCCGCGGCCAAGCCATTCGAAACCCATCACAACGCGCTGGACATGGAAATGTTCCTGCGTATCGCGCCTGAGTTGTACCTCAAGCGCCTGGTGGTGGGTGGTTTCGAGAAAGTCTTCGAGATCAACCGCAACTTCCGTAACGAAGGCGTCTCGACCCGTCACAACCCTGAATTCACCATGTTGGAGTTCTACCAGGCCTACGCCGACTACGAAGACAACATGGACCTCACCGAAGAACTGTTCCGTGAGCTGGCGCAGCTGGTGCTGGGCAGCACCGACGTGCCGTACGGCGACAAAGTGTTCCACTTCGGCGAGCCGTTCGTGCGCCTGTCGGTGTTCGACTCGATCCTCAAGTACAACCCCGAGCTGACCGCCGATGACCTCAACGACATCGACAAGGCGCGTGCCATTGCCAAGAAAGCCGGCGCCAAGGTGCTGGGCTTCGAAGGCCTGGGCAAGCTGCAGGTGATGATTTTCGAGGAACTGGTGGAGCACAAGCTGGAACAGCCGCACTTCATTACCCAGTACCCGTTCGAAGTGTCGCCGCTGGCGCGTCGCAACGATGACAACCCGAACGTCACCGACCGTTTCGAGCTGTTCATCGGTGGCCGAGAAATCGCCAACGCCTACTCCGAGCTCAACGACGCGGAAGACCAGGCCGAGCGCTTCATGGCCCAGGTGGCCGACAAGGACGCGGGTGATGACGAGGCCATGCACTACGACGCCGACTTCGTACGTGCCCTGGAATACGGCATGCCGCCAACCGCCGGTGAAGGTATCGGCATCGACCGCCTGGTGATGCTGCTGACCAATTCGCCGTCGATCCGCGATGTGATCCTGTTCCCGCATATGCGGCCACAAGCGTAACCGTAGCGAAATCTGAAGCCGCCTTTTATAAGGCGGCTTTTTTATGTGGCGTGAACTCGCGTCAAGCAAACAGCGCCAGTTTTTTTCCAGTCAAGGATGTGTGTGGTGAACCGCGTAATGGCTCAAGAAGGCGCCGCCGGCATTGCCGCTGCCGTGGCTGAAAGCGTCCAGTACCAAGGCCGCAAGGCCAGCCGCCGGGGCAGTGAACAGCGCCGGCAAGACATTCTCGATGCGGCCATGCGCATCGTGGTCCGCGATGGCGTGCGGGCCGTGCGCCATCGTGCCGTGGCGGCGGAGGCCGGCGTACCGTTGTCGGCGACCACCTACTACTTCAAAGACATCGACGACCTGCTCACCGACACCTTCGCCCAATACGTCGAACGCAGCGCGGCCTTCATGGGCAAGCTGTGGGTGCGCAACGAAGGCCTGCTGCGCGAGATGGTTGCCTACGGGGACGGCAGCCCGGCGTCGCGCTCGCAGCTGGCCGATGACATTGCGCGGCTGACCGCCGACTACGTACAGCGGCAACTGACCAACCGTCGCGACTACCTGATGGCCGAGCAGGCCTTTCGCCAGGAAGCCTTGTTGAATCCGCGTCTTGCCGAACTGGTACGCTCCCACCAACAGATTCTGTTGCAGGGCACCGGGCAGTTTTTCCAGGTACTGGGCTCCCGCGAGCCGCAACAGGATGCCAAGGTGTTGACGGCGATTATCGGTCGGATGGAATATCAGGGCCTGTTGGGCGGCGCAGAGCCTCTGACCGGTGACGAGATGCTGGAAATACTCAAGCGCTACATGCACCTGGTGCTGGCCTCGGTCTGATCACCAGGGATGTTCGATAAAGGCCACGTTGAAAGAGGAAGCACCGGGTGGACGATTACCAGCAGACGATACGCAGCTTGTCCGATCGCATTGTGCTGGCGCAAACGCCGATCCGCGTCCTTGACGCCGTGAAGTGGGACGAGAATATCCGCCAGGGCTTTCTCAAGGCCAAGGGCAAGGCCATGCCTGCCGTAGACCGCGATTACTACCTGAACCGACCGTTGTCGTTTGACTCCAGCGCGGTCAAGCTGGAGTTTCAGAACATCGAGCGCGACATTACCCGTCGCCTCGGCCAGTTCAGCCCGGTGGGGCAGATCATGCGCCGCATGTGCCGTGAGTACCGCATGGTGGTGCGCATGCTCGAAGCCCGAGGCACCGAGGATTTCGGCCTGATCTCCCAGGAACTCTACGGCGCCGCTTCCGACGCCTTCCATGCCGGCGACCCGACCCTGGCCGACCTGGGCCTGATGCTTTCGGACTATCTGAACAACATCGACGGCCGTGGCGACCTCAAGGACGAAGCCAAGACCTTGACCGCCAAGGACGCCGTCGCCTTGCTGCAAACGCGCTTGAACAAGGTGTTCGGCGAGGCCGAGGAAACGATCCGTGTGTTCGAATCCGATGGCATCGTCGCCGACGCGGCGGCGGGCGCCGATTACATCAAGATCCGCGCCGATGCGATGTTCAACGACCGTGACGTGCGCGCGCTGGAAGTACACGAAGGCCTGGTGCATGTGGGGACCACCCTCAATGGGCAGAACCAGCCGATCTGCACGTTCCTGTCCAAGGGGCCGCCGTCGTCCACCGTGACCCAGGAAGGCCTGGCGATCCTGATGGAAATCATCACGTTCGCCTCCTACCCCAGCCGGCTGCGCAAACTGACCAACCGCACCCGCGCCATTCATATGGTGGAGGAGGGCGCTGACTTCCTGCAGGTATTTGAGTTCTTCCGCGAGCAGGGCTTTGAAATGGCGGAAAGCTATGGCAACGCCAGCCGGGTGTTCCGTGGCTCGGTGCCCAATGGCCTGCCGTTTACCAAGGATCTGTCCTACCTCAAGGGCTTCATCATGGTCTACAACTACATCCAACTGGCCGTGCGCAAGGGCAAGCTGGAACAAGTGCCGCTGTTGTTCTGCGGCAAGACCACGCTCGAAGATATGCGCACCTTGCGCCAACTGGTCGATGAAGGCCTGGTAGTGCCACCCAAATACCTGCCCGAACAGTTCCGCGACATGAACGCACTGGCGGCATGGATGTGCTTTTCCAACTTCCTCAATCATTTGAGCCTGGATCGCATCGAGGCGGATTACTCCAATATCCTCTGACCGAATTTCATCTCAATCACGAGGCTTCAACGGATGAGAATCCTCGGCATTCTTTGCCTGCTACTCACATTGAACGGCTGCAGCTCGTTATTGTTCTACCCCGAGCCCGGCCTGCCGTTCACGCCGGAAAAAGCCCACCTGGCTTACCGCGACGTCACCCTCACCACCGCCGACGGGGTGAAGCTGCACGCCTGGTGGTTGCCGGCCAAGCCCGGCGTACCCGTCAAAGGCACGGTGCTGCACCTGCACGGCAACGGCGGCAACCTGGCCTGGCATCTGGGCGGCAGTTGGTGGTTGCCGGAGCAGGGCTACCAGGTCCTGTTGTTGGATTATCGCGGCTATGGGCTCTCCGAAGGCACGCCGTCATTGCCGGCCATCTATCAGGACGTGGACGCCGCCTTCAGTTGGCTGGACAAGGCGCGCGAAGTCCGCGGCCAGCCACTGATCGTGCTTGGCCAGAGCCTGGGCGGCGCGTTGGCGGTGCATTATCTGGCGGCTCACCCCGAGCGCCAGTCCCAGCTCAAGGCGCTGGTGCTGGATGGCGTGCCTGCCAGTTATCGTGACGTAGGACAATTCGCCCTGAGCACTTCCTGGTTAACCTGGTCGTTCCAGGTGCCCCTGTCCTGGCTGGTGCCGGACGCCGACAGCGCGGTCAACGCCATGCCCCGACTGACGGGCGTGCCCAAGTTACTGTTTCACAGCCTGGATGATCCGATCGTGCCCATGTCCAACGGCATCCGTCTGTACCAGGCGGCGCCACCCCCCAGGGTGCTGCAACTGACCCGAGGCGGGCATGTGCAGACGTTCGCCGACAAGACCTGGCAAACCGTGATGCTGCGTTACCTGGATGACCCGCTGCACTTCAACGGCCTGCGTCGTCTCGGCGAGATTCCGAATTATCCCATTCCCAAAGCTGCACCATCAGAGAGCCCGCAATGAGTGAAGAGCGCAACATGATCCCGCTGATTCTCACTGGCATCGGCACCATCATTGGTACTGTCGGTTGCTTGTGGTACTACGGCTACCTGCACTTCGCCAAGCCTGAGGATGCACTGTTGCTCAGCGAGTTCACCCTGCTCAAGACCGTGCCAGGCGAGGATTACAAAATCTCACTGACCCCAGCCGCTCAAGTGGCGCAATGCGTAGATGGCGTATTGGTGATGTTCGATACCGACCAGAAAGGCCTGAGCGGCGTTCTGGTGAATGACAAGAAGCAGGCGGTGCGTTGCATCGGGCAGGAAACCCCGCAACTGCAGCAGTGAGCGCGGGCTTCCTGACGCGGGAAAGTGCCGTTATCCGCACAACGTATAAAAAGCTTGGTTGGCTGCTGACTGTGCCTTTAAAAAACCGCCTTCATTGGCGGTTTTTTCATGTTGCATCAAGCGATCCGTCAGCGCTGTGACGTGAATATCTGGAACCGTATTGCGTCAGGCGCCACACACAGCGATGTAATTTACACAAAGCGGGGCCAAGACTGTGGCGATAACTGTTGCTGCAATACGTAACATGCTGGACATGGCCAGGGGGCAACAGGCGCTGGAGCGCCGAGACGCTGAGGATGATGAACTCAAGCAACTGATGCATAAGCTGTCGCAAAATGCTTATGGCCCCAGAATCGAAATGCCTGCCGACGATACCCACCGCACCATCCACTTTGGTGAGCCGAAAAAAAACCCACCGTAAGGTGGGTTTTTTCATGCAGCCTCAATCGATCAGTTAGCGACGGAAGAACGTGGCTTGACCGGTTGGTTGTCGTTGGAGATGGTCACTTCAACGCGGCGGTTCATCGCGCGGCCCGATACGCTGCCGTTATCGGCAACCGGATATTCCTTGCCGTAGCCCTGGGTCACGATGCGCGAGATGTCCACGCCTTGCTGTGCCAGTGCGCGCTGTACGGAAGCCGCACGACGCTCGGACAGGCTCTGGTTGTAAGCGTCGGAACCGGTGCTGTCGGTGTAGCCTTCGACGATCACTTTACGGTCCGGGTTGTCGCGCAGGAACTGAGCCAGCTTGGTAATGTTGACCAGGCCGCTGGACTTCAGGTCGGACTTGTTGGTGGCGAACAGCACGTCACCGAAGGTCACCAGGGTGCCACGATCAGTTTGCTTGGCGTTCAAGCTGTCTTGCAGCTGCTTGATCTGTGCATCACGGGCGTCCAGCAGGGCGCGGGCGCGTTCGTCGCCAGCGTTTTTCAGCTTGGCTTCCGATTCACGCAGCGAAATGGTGTCTTTCGCTACTTCCACACGCTGGTTGGTCAGGTAGGCCAGTTGGTCGACTTTCTTCTCGTCTTCCTTGTCGCGGTAGGCTTTGTCTGCTTTGTCGAGCCACTCGCTGGCGTCTTTGGTTTCCAGCGCGGCCAGCTTGGTGGCCTGAGGGTTGGTTTGCAGGGCCGTGAAGTTGGTCCGTGCGTTTTCCAGGTTCGCGTTCGGCGGGGTGGAGCAGGCTGCCAAGGCAACGCTCATCGCCAACAGGGCCGGGATCATCAGTTGTTTACGCATAGTCGTGTCGTCCTTTCAATTCGATAGTCAGGTGCGATGCAATCAAGGGGCAGCGGCTTATTTCTGCTGGATAGCAGCCGGGCGCATGCCTTCCTTACGCAACTCGTCAACTGCTTTCTGGGAATCCTTTACTGCTTGCTCAGCTTTGGCAGCCTGGGCTTTACGCTCAGCAACGCGAGCGTCCCACTCGGCTTGTTCGGCCAGCTGACGAGCTTTGTCGTAGTTCTTGTCATGCATGGCGATTTCGGCTTCTTTGAGCTTGTCCTGAGCCGACTTCATTTCCACGGCTGCGAACTCGGTGCCGCCGGCGCTGACCGCGCTGTTGACCGCTGATTGGGTCACTGCGTATTGCTCGGTCGGCGGGTTGCCGGCGCAACCAGCCAGGATGAAGCTGGTGCCGATTGCCAGCGCGGCCAATTTAAGCCCGCGCAGGTGGTTAAACGAGGATTTGGCAGTGCTGGTCTTCATCGTCTTCAACTCCATTGGTTAACTCCTGAAATACATCAAAATCCATCTTGGTGTTCGTCTGCGGGCCCGGTGCTAAAGCACATGACGCCAGTTCAAACGACCGTTCCAAGTGATGGCTTACTGGCTGTGACCGGATGCTTTTTTCAAAAGTTCAGCGGAGATGGCGATTTGCCTAAAAAAATATCTGACTGAATGGTCAGGGTCGGAAAATTGGAACTTTCCCTGCGCGTGGAGGTACTCCGAGCCGCTCAAAGGCCCGGAATACGGGGGTTAGATTGACGTCAATGAGAGGTGATCAGTGCTTCTGTTCGTCAGCACTCGCTGACAAATCATGCAGATGGCGGCGGGACAACGTCAGAAATCGCGGGGTGGGCCCGACGTCTTCATACAGCGGATCGCCTTCTTCATCGGTGGCAATCACTTGCTGGCCCTTGATGTAGGGGAAGCTGGCTTCCAGCTCTTCAAGGGCAGCGCCAATCAGTTCACCGAGCAGCTCCTCGGGGTGGCGCTTGGGGTACATCTCGGCGAGGGCGGCCAGCCTGGCGGCGGCCTCTACGTCCAGATGGATCGCGTATTGGGTTTTGGTCAGCTGACCCTTGGCGGTTTCTTCCCAATGCTGGGGCAAGTCTCGAATCTTCATGGCAACCTCAATTAATGAGTGACCAGCCGCCGGTGTGGATGACGCGGCGGCTTGATGTTGAGACTAGCTGGAAGCGGCAAGGTTTAAAGTGTCTTGTCAGAAACCGACGCCGACGGCACTCTGGGACACGTTCGCGTCCCGGATTTCTGGCTGGAGAGTGGCTGATGAGTGATATCGATGCACGCTTGCGTGAGGATGTTCACCTGCTGGGTGAGCTGTTGGGCAATACGATTCGAGAGCAGTACGGCGATGATTTTCTCGGCAAGATCGAGCAGATCCGCAAGGGCGCCAAGGCTGACCGGCGCGGCGCGGGTGATGAGCTCAGCACGAGCCTCAATCAGCTGCAGGAAGAGCAACTGCTGCCCGTAGCGCGGGCGTTCAACCAGTTCCTCAACCTGGCCAATATTGCCGAGCAGTACCAGTTGATCCACCGGCGCGATGAGTCGCAATCGGCACCCTTCGAGTCCCGGGTGCTGCCGGAGCTGTTGGCCCGCCTGCAAAGCGAAGGCCACAGCGATGAATCCCTGGCCCGCCAATTGGCGCAACTGGAGATCGAGCTGGTGCTCACCGCGCACCCCACCGAAGTCGCACGCCGCACGCTGATCCAGAAATACGATGCGATCGCCGCGCAACTGGCGCTGCAGGACCACCGTGACCTCACCAGCGCCGAGCGCGATCAGATTCGCGAACGCTTGCAGCGACTGATCGCCGAGGCCTGGCACACCGAAGAAATCCGTCGCGTGCGGCCCACGCCGGTAGATGAAGCCAAATGGGGCTTTGCGGTGATCGAGCATTCACTGTGGCACGCCATTCCCAATTATCTGCGCAAGGCCGACCAGGCCCTGCATGCCGCCACCGGTTTGCGTCTGCCGTTGACGGCCGCGCCGATTCGCTTTGCCTCGTGGATGGGCGGCGACCGTGACGGCAACCCCAACGTCACGGCGCCGGTCACCCGCGAAGTGCTGCTGCTGGCGCGCTGGATGGCGGCGGACTTGTACCTGCGCGATGTCGACCAGCTCGCTTCCGAGCTGTCGATGCAACAGGCCAGCCCAGCGTTGCAAGCCCAGGTGGGGGACAGCGTCGAGCCCTACCGCGCCGTGCTCAAGCAACTGCGCGAACGCCTGCGCGCCACGCGCCAGTGGGCCCATGCCTCGTTGACGGTCAGTACCCCGGCCCCGGCGCAGGTGTTGCAGGACAATTGCGACCTGCTCGGCCCGCTGGAACTGTGCTATCAATCGCTGCATGAGTGCGGCATGGGCGTGATTGCCGATGGCCCGTTGCTTGACTGCCTGCGCCGCGCCGTGACCTTTGGCCTGTTCCTGGTGCGCCTGGATGTGCGCCAGGACTCCACCCGCCACGCCTCGGCCATGACCGAGATCACCGACTATCTGGGGCTGGGGCGTTATGAGGACTGGGACGAAGACACGCGCATCGGCTTCCTGACCGAAGAACTGACCAATCGCCGACCCTTGCTGCCGGCTTATTTCAAGCCTTCGGACGACACCGCGGAAGTCTTGAACACGTGCCGCGAAATCGCGGCTGCACCCGCCGCGTCGCTGGGCTCCTATGTCATTTCCATGGCCGGCGCCGCGTCGGATGTGCTGGCGGTGCAACTGCTGCTCAAAGAGTCAGGCGTACAGCGGCCCATGCGCGTGGTGCCGCTGTTCGAAACCCTGGCCGACCTGGACAACGCCGGGCCGGTAATGGAGCGACTGCTGCAACTGCCGGACTATCGCGCGCGGCTGCAGGGCCCGCAGGAAGTGATGATCGGTTATTCGGACTCGGCCAAGGACGCCGGCACCACCGCCGCCGCCTGGGCGCAGTACCGGGCGCAGGAACGCCTGGTGGAGATCTGCCGCGAGCAACAGGTGGAATTGCTGTTGTTCCACGGCCGTGGTGGCACGGTTGGCCGTGGCGGTGGCCCGGCGCATGCGGCGATCCTGTCGCAGCCGCCAGGCTCGGTGGCGGGGCGGTTCCGCACCACCGAACAAGGCGAGATGATCCGCTTCAAGTTCGGGCTGCCGGATATTGCCGAGCAGAACCTCAACCTTTACCTGGCGGCGGTACTCGAAGCCACGTTGTTGCCACCGCCGCCGCCTGAACCGGCCTGGCGTCATCTGATGGATGAATTGGCGGCCGACGGCGTCAGCGCCTACCGCGCGGTGGTGCGGGAAAATCCGCAGTTTGTCGAGTATTTCCGCCAGTCCACACCGGAGCAGGAGCTGGGACGTTTACCGCTGGGTAGTCGTCCAGCCAAGCGGCGCGCTGGTGGTATTGAAAGTCTGCGCGCCATTCCCTGGATCTTTGGTTGGACCCAGACCCGCCTGATGCTGCCCGCCTGGCTCGGCTGGGAAGCGGCATTGAGCAAGGCCCTGGAGCGCGGCGAGGGTGAGTTGCTGGGGCAGATGCGTGAGCAGTGGCCATTCTTCCGCACGCGCATCGACATGCTCGAGATGGTGCTGGCCAAGGCCGATGCCGACATCGCCCGTCTCTATGATGAGCGCCTGGTGCAGCCTGATTTGCTGCCATTGGGCGCGCATTTACGCGACCTATTGTCGCAGGCCTGCGACGTGGTGCTTGGCCTGACCGGCCAGTCGCAGCTGCTGGCCCATAGTCCGGATACTCTGGAGTTCATCCGCCTGCGCAACACCTACCTGGACCCCTTGCACCTGTTGCAGGCCGAATTGCTCGCACGCTCGCGTCAACGTGAAGCTGCGCAAGACAGCCCTCTGGAACAGGCGCTGCTGGTGTCCGTCGCCGGTATTGCCGCGGGTTTGCGCAACACCGGTTGAGGTTTTTCGCGTGTTCTCAACGGCTTGCGGATAAACCGCGACGACCGCCCTGAACAGGGCGGTCGTTGTTTGAGGGGCTGGGTTGCGCTCAGGCAAACCCGCTGGCTGACGCATGCCTGGCGCGGGTTTCTCCTACTTTTGGCGGCTTGTATGGTGAGGTCCTGCTGTGTATCTTGATCAGCCTTTGGCCGTTTGATCGGCCCAGAACCACATTTTTACGAGATTGGCCCCACGCGGCGAATCCGAGCGTCATCTCTATAAAAAATTGAGGAGCACATCGATGCGCGTCATTCTGCTGGGAGCTCCCGGGGCCGGTAAAGGTACTCAGGCAAAGTTCATCACTGAAAAATTCGGCATTCCACAAATCTCCACCGGCGACATGCTGCGCGCGGCCGTCAAGGCCGGCACCGAGCTGGGCCTGATCGCCAAGAGCGTGATGGACAGCGGCGGCCTGGTCTCCGATGACCTGATCATCAACCTGGTCAAGGAACGCATCAGCCAGGAAGACTGCAAGAACGGTTTTCTGTTCGACGGTTTCCCGCGCACCATTCCCCAGGCTGAAGCCCTGGTGAAAGCGGGCGTCGAGTTGGACGCCGTGGTCGAGATCGCCGTTGAAGACGAAGAAATCGTTCAGCGCATTGCTGGTCGTCGTGTTCACGAAGGCTCGGGCCGCGTGTACCACATTGTCTACAACCCGCCGAAAGTGGCCGGCAAGGACGATGTCACCGGTGAAGACCTGGTGCAGCGCAAGGACGATACCGAAGAAACCGTGCGTCATCGCCTGTCGGTCTACCATTCCCAGACCAAGCCGCTGGTGGATTTCTACCAGAAGCTGTCCGCTGCCCAGGGCAAGCCGAAGTACAGCCATATACCTGGCGTCGGCTCCGTGGAAGCGATTACGGCCAAGGTGCTGCAAGCACTGAGCTGATGCTTTAACTGCCTGCACTGACAACGGCCCGCTTGCGGGCCGTTGTTGTTTATACTGGCGCACTTTTTTTCGACTTGGACACCCACACCCATGAGCACCCTGCTGGCCCTGGACACCGCGACTGAAGCTTGCTCCGTTGCCTTGCTGCACGATGGCAAGGTAACGAGCCACTACGAGGTGATCCCGCGCCTGCACGCGCAGAAGCTGCTGCCGATGATCAAGCAGCTGCTGGAAGACGCCGGCACCCACCTGGGCGCCGTGGACGCGATCGCTTTCGGCCGTGGCCCGGGCGCGTTTACCGGCGTGCGCATTGCCATTGGCGTGGTGCAGGGCCTGGCGTTTGCATTGGAGCGTCCGGTTTTGCCGGTCTCCAACCTTGCGGTGCTGGCCCAGCGTGCGCTGCGTGAGCACGGTGCCTCGCAAGTGGCGGCGGCGATTGATGCGCGCATGGATGAAGTCTATTGGGGCTGCTACCGCGAGAACGCCGGTGAAATGCGCCTGGTGGGTGTAGAAGCCGTGCAGGCGCCGGAGTCATCCGTTTTGCCCGATGATGCTGGCGGCGACTGGTTTGGCGCCGGCACCGGCTGGGGATATGGCGAGCGCATGGGTGTGCAACCGGCGAGTCAGGACGCTGCGATGCTGCCTCATGCGCAAGATCTGCTCACGCTTGCGCGCTTTGCTTTCGAGCGCGGCGAGGCGATTGCGGCGGACCTGGCGGCGCCGGTCTATTTGCGCGATAAAGTCGCACAGACCAAGGCGGAGAGAGGGATTATTTGACGCCAGAAACGCGGTAAATCTGCGACAAAAATCGCCAATCGTCAGAATTTGCATCGGCTTTTAAACCTTTTACAAATTATGTGTTCTAGTTATCACCAGAGCATTTGCGCGCTACGGATTGCGCCATTAAAATGCCATTACTGATAGCGAGTTCGCGCCCATGCGTATTGATGGCTTTTCCTCACAGTCGTACCCGATCAAGCGTAAGCCTCGTAAGGCGAACGCCACTGTGGACGATTCAGTCGAGGACTCGCCGGACTTCATTCAGGTCCAATCGGATGCGCAGGCCAACAGCCAGGCGCGCACCAGTGGTCTTCCCGCCCGTCAGCAAGACATGGTCTTCCCCCGCTCCATGAGCAAAAGCGTCGCCACCGCCCTGGCCAGCTACCTGACCACCGCCGGCTTTGTCGAATGGGATATGGAAGTGCTGGGTCTCGATATCCACATCTGATGCGTCTGCCTTACTACATCGGCTGTCCGTCCTGGAGTGAAAACGCCTGGCGCGACTACCTGTACCCCGTCGATGCGCGCGCCAACGATTATCTGGCGCTCTATTCCCAAGTCTTCAACGCGGTTGAAGGCAACACCACCTTTTACGCGCGTCCCTCGACCTCTACTGTGCAGCGCTGGGCCGAGATCATGCCCGATCATTTTCGTTTCACCGCCAAATTCCCGGGTGATATCAGCCATGCCGGCGACTTGCGTGAACAGTTACCGGCGGCGGAAAGTTTTGTTGGTTTGATGAGTCCCCTAGGCGAGCGCGTTTCGCCATTGTGGCTGCAGCTTTCGAAGGGGTTCACACCGCAACGCCTGGGGGAGTTGGCCGGGTTTCTGGATGGCATCGATCGTCCGCTGGCGGTTGAAGTTCGCCACCGTGAGTTCTTCGCCAAAGGCGAGGCCGAGCGCAGCCTCAACCGGCTATTGCGTGACCGCGGTGTGGAACGCATTTGCCTTGATCCGCGTGCGCTGTTCAGCTGCACCTCCACCTCGGCGGCGGTACTGCATGCCCAATCGAAAAAGCCGAAGGTACCGCCACGCCCGGCGGCGTTGACGCAGTTTCCCCAGGTGCGCTTTATCGGGCATCCCGAGCTTGAGGCCAACGACCCGTTCCTGGTTCCGTGGGTCGAAAAGATCGCCGCATGGATCGAAGAAGGACGCACCCCCTACATGTTCCTGCACACCTCGGACAACCGTCTCGCCGCACAGTTGGCCTTGCGTTTTCACGACCAACTGATGATGCGTTTACCCGGTCTCGCGCCGCTGCCGACCTTGCATCGAGAACCCGTCGCGGAGCAACTGGGGTTACTCTAAGGCTTCTTTATCTCGCCTGGAGTCAGTCATGGATGCCCAAACCCTTCGCGCCCAAACCTTCAAAGCCCTGCACGAGCGCGATTGTGCCTTTGTCATGCCCAATCCGTGGGATGCCGGCTCCGCGATCATGCTTGCCAGCCTTGGCTTCGAAGCGTTGGCCACCACCAGCGCGGGCTTTGCGTTCAGCCTGGGGCGGCCGGATGCCGAAGGCGCGCTGTCGCTGGAGGACACCCTGGGCAATGCTGGCGCCATCGTCAGGGCGACGTCGCTGCCGGTCGCCGCTGACTTGGAAAACGGCTTCAGCGACACCCCAGAAGGCTGCGCCCAGACCATCTTGCGTGCCGCCGCCACCGGTATCGTCGGCGGTTCCATCGAAGACGCCACGGGCGTTGCCGTCGATCCGATCTACCCCTTCGACCTGGCCGTCGAGCGCATCGAGGCCGCCGTCGCTGCCGCCCGCAGCCTGAGCTTTCCCTTCACGCTGACGGCCCGGGCAGAAAACCTGCTGCATGGCCGCCTGGATTTGCCCGACACCATTCGCCGCCTGCAAGCCTATGCCGAGGCGGGAGCCGATGTGCTGTATGCGCCGGGCCTGCGCAGTGCCGAAGAGGTATTGGCGGTGGTCAAGGCAGTCGCGCCCAAGCCGGTGAATGTGTTGATGTCCGGTGGCTTGAATCTTAGCGTCGCGCAATTGAGCGAACTGGGCGTGCGTCGCATCAGCGTGGGCTCGGCCCTGGCCCTGGCGGCCTATGGCGAGTTCTATCGGGCCGCGCAGGAGGTCTACGGGCTGGGCACCTTTACCTTTACCGAGCGCAAGATGCCGTTCGACCAAGCCAACCGATTCTTCAAGGGCTAGGCCGTGCGGTCGATCAGCTTGATGGGCGTGTTGCTGTTGCTCGGCGGCGTTGTCGCCGTAGGTGTGTGGCGAGGCTGGGTGCCGTTTCCGAATGAGTGGAACCCCTGGGCGCCGCTGGATGTGGGCGCCAGTCCGAACCTGTTGACGCGCTACAAGTTGGGGCGGCTGCAGGATGATCCGGTTCTGTGCGATCAAGTGCTGAAAACTTCGGGATTGCGCGTCAGCCGTCAGGCGGACTCGCCCGCCGGCGCCGCCTGCCCGTTGCGCAACACGTTGAGGGTACAGGGCGCGGAGGTTGGCTTGAGCAGCAGCTTTTTGGCCAGTTGCCCACTGGCGGTAGCGTTTGCCTTGTTCGAACGCCATAGCGTGCAACCGGCCGCTCAGGCGATATACGGCCAGGCGGTGATGCGAGTCGACCACTTGGGCAGTTTCGCCTGTCGCAATATCTACAACCGCGCCGAAGGCCGACTCAGCCAGCACGCCTCGGCCAATGCCCTGGATATCGCCGGGTTTCGCCTGGCCGATGGACGCAGTATCAGTGTGCTCAAGGGGTGGCCGGGGGAAGGCGCTGACGCACGGTTTCTGCGTCAGGTGCGTGACAGCGCCTGTCACGCGTTCAATGGGGTATTAAGCCCGGACTATAACGCCGCGCACCGTAACCATTTCCACCTGGATATGGGAGGCTGGTGGGTGTGTCGCTAAGGGTCAGGCAGCCAGGCGCAGGTTGTTGGCGATCAGCGGGCGTGCCCAGTAATAGTCAAAATCCAGGGCCTTCTGTTGCGCCATCCGATCTTCTTCAGTGAAGGGCGTCGCGGCCGGTGGCAGCAAGTCCAGCTCGAACTCGGCAATCGGCAGGTGCAGTGGGCGAGGTTGTGGCGCCGGGCCGGGTTCAGCCACGGGGTTGCCCGCATTCAGGACAATCGGCCGTACCCAACCGCTTTCGAAATGCTGCTGGCGTTGCTGGGCGATGATTTCTTCATCGGCGAAGGGCGCTGCCGCGGGTGGCAGCAACTCGGTCTCGAATTCGGCGATCGGCAGGAACAGCGGTTCAGGCGGGGCGATCTCGGTGTCTTTCACGTCGCACCCACGCTGGGTGAGAATCTGCGCCAACAGGTCGGCGCCTTCGCTGGGCTCCACCGCGGGATCTTTCGCTGCAGATGCCGTGGCGGCAAGCGCGCCCGGCGTGGCGCCGAGCTGCTCGGCCAGGGCGCGGGCGAAGAAGTCCTGCCACACATGGCTCACCCCGGCCAGCGCTTGAGTATTGCGCAGGCCGTAGTGGTTGTGGGTCGGCAGTACACCGATGGTTAGGGGAAGAATGTCTGACATTTTTCTCGGTCGACGCTCAGCTCTGGCAAAATACCTGACTGTTGTTTTTATCGGCCGCTGTTTGCCGATCCTTAATATTTTTGAGCGTAGCGATTGATGAGCGAACAACCAGCGGCCAGCCGCATTCGGGTCGAGGCTTTGGCCGAAGGATTCCAGGCCCGTGCCGAGCAGTGGGCGGCGCTGCTTGGCTTGCCTGTGCACCTTGCGGATGCGGATTTTTCCCTGCAGGTCGGGGAACAGGGCCTGCAATTACAACAGCTCGGGCCTGACGCGCCGGGCCCGGTGCGAGTCGACTTTATCGAAGGCGGCGCGGCGCACCGGCGACTATACGGCGGCGGCAGTGGGCAGATGATCGCCAAGGCTGTGGGCATCGCCCAAGGCGTTCGCCCACGCGTGCTTGATGCCACGGCGGGCCTTGGCAAGGACGCCTTCGTGCTGGCCAGCCTGGGGTGTGACATGAGCCTGGTCGAGCGTCAGCCGCTGATTGGCGCTCTGCTTGAAGACGGCCTGGCACGCGCTGCGGACGATTTTGAAGTGGCGCCGATCGTGGCGCGGATGAAGCTGCTCAAGGGCAACTCCATCGACGTGATGCTCAATTGGGAGGGCGAGCCGCCGCAGGTGATCTACCTCGACCCGATGTTCCCGCATCGTGAGAAAACGGCATTGGTGAAGAAGGAAATGCGCCTGTTTCGGCCGTTGGTCGGTGACGACCCGGACGCTCCGGCACTATTGGCTGCCGCCCTGGCCTTGGCCAGCCATCGTGTGGTGGTCAAGCGCCCGCGCAAGGCGCCGTGCATCGAGGGGCCCAAGCCGAGTCACGCGCTGGAGGGCAAGTCCAGTCGCTATGACATTTATCCTAAAAAAGCACTCAAGCCTTAAGTCTTAAGCTGCAAGCAAAAGCGCGCTCAACTTGCCGCTTGCAGCTAACCACTTGCCGCTTCTCCTCGCCCATACGCCCGCATAAACAACCCCACCACCTCCTGCACATGGGCCTCGGCGTCCGTCTCACTCAACTGCCCGCCGCAGCCATACAGCAGACGGAAGTTTGCCGTGCCTTTGAGCAGGCAAAAGAAGTGCTCGGCAGCCTTGAAGGGTTTGTCGATGCTCAGAGCGCCACTCTGGTCGATCCGACTGAGCAGGCGCTCCATGCCTTGCAGCATGCGCATCGGCCCTGCCTCGAAGAAGATCTGTGAAAGTTTCACGTCCTGATTGCCGGTGGTCATCATCAGGCGATGCAGGTTCACCGATTCTTCGCTGTTGATCAGCCGATGGAACCCGCGCGCAATGTTCAGTAATACGGTTTGCACGGGCATGGCTTCGGGTAGCTCGAAGTACATCACCGGCAATTGTTCCTCGCACTTGGCGACAACGGCGGCAGTGAACAGGGTTTCTTTGTCAGTGAAGTGGCTGTAGACGGTCAGTTTCGACACGCCCGCTTCCAGCGCCACGGCGTCCATGCTGGTGCTTGCATAGCCATTGCTCAAAAACAGAATTTTCGCGGCATCGAGAATTGCCTGGCGTTTTGCCATGTCCTTGGGACGCCCGGGGCTGCTGGTGTTTACAGGATTGTCGGACATTTGCACCTTTAATACTGGACTGCTGAGTTTGGTATTAATAACATACCGGCCAGTATAATAATTCCTAGCTTCATTTGCGAAAGGTCCTACAGCATGCGCAGTACTTTCCTGCCCCTTGCGTTGCCTGTCAGTCTGGTTTTCCTGTTAGCCGCTTGCGGCCATGAGGAAGCGGCTCAAACCACCGTCCGCCCGGCCATGGTGGTGCAACCCCAGCCTACGGCGCAGGCAATGGACAGCTACCCAGGCGAAGTGCGCGCCCGTTATGAGCCGGACCTGGCCTTTCGCATCGCTGGCAAAGTCAGCAAGCGCCTGGTGGAGGAGGGCGAGCGGGTCAAGGCCAACCAGCCACTGGCAGAGCTGGACCCGCAAGATGTGCGCCTGCAACTGGAAGCCACCCGTGCGCAAGTGGCCGCCGCCGAGGCCAACCTGAGCCTGGTGCGTGCCGAACGTGACCGCTACAAGACCCTGATGGACCGTCAGATGGTCAGCCGGTCCCAGTACGACAATTCTGAAAATCTTTATCGATCAGGCGTTGCACGCCTCAAGCAGATCAAGGCTGAATTCGACGTGTCCAGCAACCAGGCCGGCTACGCTGTGCTGCGCGCGCCCCAGGACGGTGTCGTCGCCAAGCGCGCGGTGGAAGTGGGCCAGGTCGTCTCCGCGGGCCAAACCGTGTTCACCCTGGCCACCGATGGCGAGCGTGAAGTGTTGATCAGCCTGCCCGAGCAAGGCTTCGCTCGCTTCAAGGTTGGCCAGCCGGTGTCGGTTGAGTTGTGGAGCCAGCCGGATCAACGCTTTGCCGGGCGCATCCGCGAGCTCTCGCCCGCCGCCGATCCGAAGTCGCGCACCTTCGCCGCACGGGTGGCTTTCACGGAGGGCAAAACGGCGGCGGAACTCGGCCAGAGCGCCCGCGTATTCATACAGGCTGACGGTGTGATTGCCCTGTCGGTGCCGCTGTCGGCCCTCAGTGCGCAGGACGGCGCGTCCTACGTCTGGCGTGTGGCGCCGGACAATACCCTCAAGCGCACACCCGTGCGCATCGGCGCGTTTGGCGAGAAGACCGTGCCGGTACTCGAAGGCCTGACACCCACCGACTGGGTCATCGCCGCGGGTGTGCACGTGCTGCATGAGGGCCAGCAAGTGCGGCCGGTGGATCGCGCTAACCGCGTGGTGAATCTGGCGGCGAAGGAGTAGTCCCCGATGGGTTTCAATCTTTCCGAGTGGGCGTTGCGTAATCGCCAGATCGTACTGTTCCTGATGATCCTGCTGGCGGTGGTCGGCACCTTGTCCTACACCAAGCTGGGGCAAAGCGAAGACCCGCCCTTCACCTTCAAGGCCATGGTGATCAAGACCAACTGGCCGGGCGCCACGGCCCAGGAAGTCTCACGCCAGGTCACCGAGCGCATCGAGAAAAAATTGATGGAGACGGGCGAGTACGAGCGCATCGTCTCGTTTTCGCGCCCCGGTGAGTCCCAAGTCACCTTCATTGCTCGCGACTCCATGCACTCGGCGCAGATTCCCGAGCTGTGGTACCAGGTGCGCAAGAAGATCAGCGATATTCGCCAGACCTTGCCGCCGGATATTCAGGGGCCGTTTTTCAACGATGAGTTCGGCACCACGTTCGGTAACATTTACGCCCTGGCCGGTGATGGTTTCGACTACGCCGTGCTCAAGGACTACGCCGACCGTATCCAGATTCAGCTGCAACGGGTACCGGATGTGGGCAAGGTCGAGCTGCTCGGCCTGCAGGACGAGAAGATCTGGATCGAGCTGTCCAACCTCAAGCTCGCCACCCTCGGCCTGCCATTGGCCGCTGTGCAGCAGGCCTTGCAGGAGCAGAACGCGGTCTCGACCGCCGGTTTCTTTGAGACCCCGACCGAACGGGTGCAATTGCGGGTGTCCGGCAATTTCAAGACCGTGGAAGCGATCCGCAGCTTTCCTATCCGCGTTGGCGACCGCACTTTCCGCATCGGCGATGTGGCCGATATCCACCGTGGTTTCAATGACCCGCCTGCACCGCGCATGCGTTTCATGGGTGCTGACGCTATCGGTCTGGCCGTGGCCATGCGTGATGGCGGCGACATCCTGGTGCTGGGCAAGGCGCTGGAAAACGAATTCGCACGATTGCAGAAGAATCTTCCGGCAGGCATGGAGCTGCGCAAGGTCTCGGACCAACCGGCAGCGGTGAAAACCAGTGTCGGCGAATTCGTCCAAGTGCTGGCTGAGGCGTTGGCCATTGTGCTGCTGGTGAGCTTCTTTTCCCTGGGCGTACGCACCGGCATGGTGGTGGCCCTGGCGATTCCGTTGGTGCTGGCGATGACCTTCGCCACCATGTATTACCTCGGCATCGGCCTGCATAAAATCTCCCTGGGCGCGCTGGTATTGGCCCTGGGCTTGCTGGTGGATGACGCGATCATCGCCGTGGAAATGATGGCGATCAAAATGGAGCAGGGCTACGACCGGCTCAAGGCCGCGAGCTTCGCCTGGACCAGCACCGCATTCCCGATGCTGACCGGCACGTTGATCACCGCTGCGGGCTTTTTGCCGATTGCCACGGCGCAATCGAGTACCGGTGAGTACACCCGTTCGATCTTCCAGGTGGTGACCATTGCATTGCTGGCCTCATGGGTCGCCGCAGTGGTATTTGTGCCGTACCTGGGCGAAAAGCTGCTGCCGGACCTGGCTAAGATTCATGCCGCCAAACACGGCTCGGATCGGCCTGACCCCTACGGCACGCCCTTCTATCAACGTGTCAGGCGTCTGGTGGAGTGGTGCGTGCAACGGCGCAAGACGGTGATCGTCCTGACCCTGCTGCTGTTTATCGGCTCGGTGGGGCTGTTTCGTTTCGTGCCGCAGCAGTTCTTCCCGGCCTCGGGTCGCCTGGAATTGATGGTCGACCTGAAACTGGCCGAAGGCGCGTCGTTGAGCGATACGGCCGAGCAAGTCAAACGCCTCGAAACCCTGCTTAAGGAACACGCCGGCATCGATAACTACGTGGCCTACGTGGGCACCGGTTCGCCGCGTTTCTACCTGCCCCTCGATCAGCAACTGCCGGCTGCCAGCTTTGCGCAATTTGTGGTGTTGGCACACACCATCGAAGAACGCGAAGGCCTGCGCACCTGGCTGATCGAAACGCTGAACGAACAGTTTCCCGACCTGCGTTCGCGCGTTACCCGCCTGGAAAACGGCCCGCCCGTGGGCTACCCAGTCCAGTTTCGCGTGACCGGCGAGCACATCGAAGAAGTCCGCGCCCTGGCGCGCAAAGTCGCGATCAAGGTTCGCGAAAATTCTCACGTGGTCAACGTGCATCTGGACTGGGAAGAGCCGAGCAAAATCGTTTATCTGAATATCGACCAGGACCGCGCCCGCGCGCTGGGCGTAAGCACCGCCAACCTGTCGAAGTTCCTGCAAAGCTCCCTGACCGGCTCCACGGTCAGCCAGTACCGCGAAGATAACGAGTTGATCGAAATTCTCCTGCGCGGCACGGTCCATGAGCGCACTGAGTTATCGCGGCTGTCCAGCCTGTCCGTGCCGACCGATAACGGTAAAAGTGTGGCCCTGTCGCAGATCGCCACCCTTGAGTATGGTTTTGAAGAAGGCATCATCTGGCACCGTAACCGCCTGCCTACGGTGATCGTGCGCGCCGATATCTACGGCAAGGAGCAACCTGCGACCCTGGTCCAGCAGATTCTGCCGACCCTCGAAGGCGTGCGCGCCGAGTTGCCTGACGGCTATTTGCTGGAGGTCGGTGGCACCGTCGAAGATTCGGCGCGCGGACAGAACTCGGTGAAAGCCGGCGTGCCATTGTTCATCGTGGTGGTGCTGACCTTGCTGATGCTGCAACTGCGCAGCTTCTCACGCACAGCCATGGTGTTTCTCACAGCACCCTTGGGCTTGATCGGCGTAACGCTGTTCCTGCTGGTGTTTCGTCAACCCTTTGGTTTCGTGGCGATGCTCGGCACCATCGCGCTGTCGGGGATGATCATGCGCAACTCGGTGATCCTGGTCGACCAGATCGAACAGGACATCAAGGCGGGACTGGCGCCCTGGCAGGCGATCATCGAAGCCACCGTGCGACGCTTCCGGCCGATCGTGCTCACCGCACTCGCCGCGGTACTGGCGATGATTCCGCTGTCACGCAGTGTGTTCTTCGGGCCGATGGCGGTTGCCATCATGGGCGGGCTGATTGTGGCGACAGCGTTGACCCTGCTGTTTTTGCCGGCGTTGTACGCGGCCTGGTTCAGGGTCAGGAAGGAGGTTGGGTGATTGATCGATACCACGCGCAGCTGGTTTACGCGCTGATGCAAATAGGCACGCAGCCATGTGGAACGCCGACGCCTGCCGCTCCACTCAGAGATGCCTGATGAACAGGCAGGAGCCTCGGTATCGCTATAGGGCGGCCGGGGCTGTTTCACTGAGCTTATGGAGTTTCATATGTCATTTTTCACCGCGATTGCGGCTTTCAAAGGGGCGTTTCTCGGGGCCTTGCTGGGCAGCAATCTGCCGCGCCATGAAGTGGGTGCCGCAAAACCGCACAGGCCTGATCATGGGTACTCGGGTCATCACCACGGACTTCGTTATGGTCATAACCCACCTGCCAAACCACATCATGGGCGGCCTTATCCGTCCCATCCGACGTTCAATGAACATCAGTCTCCCACCAGAGTTTTGTACTCACTGTTTCGTTGAGCCATTAAGCACCCTGGCTTGAAACCACTGCGCCAAAGCCCTTTACAAGCGGCCTTGGCGCAGTAGTTGAGCGGTGTCGTCGAGGAATTACAGCGCGCCGAACACCTTCTTCGCCAAACTGGTGGCTGCCGCTGCGGGATTCTTGCGAATCGTTTCTTCCTGCTGCGCAATCATTTTGAACAAGCCATCCAGCGCCTGTTCGGTCACGTAATTTTCAACATTGGCGCTTTTGGCGTCCACTGCGCCAAACGCAGCCGCCTTGCCGGCGAGCGCGTTGTACTGCTGGGCCACGCCGACCTTGTCGGTGGCGGCCTTGACGATGGGCAGGAATTTGGCGCGGATCTGTTCGCGGCTGCTCGTGTTCAAGTACCGGGTGGCGGAGTCCTGGCCGCCGCTGAGGATGCCTTTGGCATCGGTCACGCTCATGTTCTTCACGGCATTGACCAGAATCGGCTGAGCCTGGGTAACGGCGGTTTCCGCCGCTTTGTTCATGCTGGTTTCCAGCTGGGTGACCTGATCGCCCATGCCGAACATCTTGAGCTTGTCAGCGACCTTGCCGAGCTTCCCCGGCAGGCCGATCTTCACGTCGGGGTTATTGCTGAAACCGCCGGGCGTACCCAGTTGCTTCACGGCGATCTGTGCGCCTTGGGTCAAAGCGTCCTTGAGGCCGCCGCTGGCGTCGCCCTGGGACAGGCTGCCAAGGTCCAGCGCCATGGCGTTGGCACCGAGCAGCAGGCCGGCGAGCAGGGCAGTGAGGCGAAGAGGGTTACGGAGCATGGGCGCTTCCTTGTGGTTGAGTTCAGTGGGCTACAGCGTCGACGCGCAAGCGCAGTGGCTGTTGATCCTGGCCGTTAAGCTGCACGGCGTGACGTTCAGTGGTGATGAACAGTAGCTTGCCGTCCACTTCGATGCGAGCACTGACCGAGTAGCTGTGGCCAGGCTTGACGTGTGCCGGGTCATAGCTCAGGTGAAACGGCAGCGGCACCTGGCCTTTGACCGGGCCTTTCTGTTCGGCCAGGACCACGGCGGGGGCGTCCATCAGCGACACGTCTTGCAGGCTGACGCTCAAGGTCGCGGTAGGCGGCAGGGCGATGCGTTGCAGGTAGAACACTTCGCCGTCCAGGCTGGCCTTGGGGGCAGGGGACATGGATTGGCAGGCTCCGAGCAGGGCAGTGAGGCCCAGAAGAATGATTTTTTTCATGGTGCAGCTCCTTTTCAACGGCGCCGGCAACTGCCCGGCGCCTTGTTCAATCTAGCGGGTTTACGCAGGTTCCACCGCTTGCTCGGCCGCGCCATCGACGCGATGCAACGCCACCTGGCGGATCGACAGGCGAATGTCCGCCGGCAGTACCCGTTTGGCCGCGCCTTCAGCCAGCTCGCCGAGCAGGTCGTGGTAGCTCAGCTTGCCGGCTTCATCACGGCGCAGCACATCTTGCTCCAACAAGGTCTGGATGAAATGTCGGAATAGGCTCTTGTCGAAGAATTCCGGGGCATTGAGGCCGTGCAGGATCGACAGCCGCTGGGCCATGATCGTGCACAGGTCTTCCAGCTCTTCGGCGCTGATGCTGTTCTGGCCGCTGTTGAGCAGCAGCGAAATGGCCATGTAAAAGCGTTGCAGGGTCTGGGCGATACTCTTGGACAGCAGCGTCAGCAGCACAAAATGCCGCGAGCTCGGCGCCGGGCGCAGGTACACGTTGTTTTCGAAGCGCAGCAGGCCCTGTTCGACAAACGCGTCCAGCCATTGGTCGACCACGGCATCCAGCTCCTCCAGCGGCCAGCGGATAAACAGCTCCGATTGCAGGTACGGATACAGCGCCTGCGTGTAGCGCAGGATCTGCTCGCGGCTCATGCGCGAACTGCTCTGGAAGAAGCTCGCCAGCAGCGCCGGCAGGGCGAAGATGTGCAATACGTTGTTGCGGTAATAGGTCATCAGGACGGCGTTTTGCTCATCCAGATAGACGATTTTACCCAGGGCATCGCTCTGTTCCGAGAGCAGGTTCATGTCCTTGACGTGCTTGATCAGCGCGAGGCCATCGCCGTCCGGCAGGGTGGTGTGCGGCGAATAGGGCACGCGGCGCAGCAGCGCCAGATACAGGTCCAACTGGCGGGCCATGGCTTGCTCATCCAGGGCCAGGCGGGTGGTCGACAGTAGCGCCAATGCCACCAGGTTCACCGGGTTCACCGCCGCGGCTTCGTTCAGATGGCGCGCCACCCGCTCGCCGAGGCGGTGGGTGGTTTCATTCAGCCACGCCGGCTTGTAGTTCGGGCCCAGTTCCTGAGCGCGCCAATCCGGTTGCTCGTTGTCGAGAAATTCCGCCAGCTTGATCGGCTCGCCGAAGTTGACCGCGACCTGGCCGAAGCGCTGCTTGAGCGCGCCCACCACTTTGAAAATATCGAAGATCGACTCTTTCTTCTTGCTCGCACCGCGCAGTTCACCGAGGTAGGTACGACCTTCCAGCACGCGTTCATAGCCGATGTACACCGGCACGAACACGATAGGCATGCGCGAAGAGCGCAGAAAACTGCGCAGGGTGATCGCCAGCATCCCGGTTTTGGGCTGCAGCATGCGCCCCGTGCGCGAGCGTCCGCCTTCGACGAAGTACTCGACGGGGAAGCCTTTGGTAAACAGGGTGTGCAGGTATTCGTTGAACACCGAGGTGTACAGCGGGTTGCCCTTGAAGGTGCGGCGCATGAAAAACGCACCGCCACGGCGCAGCAGGCTGCCGATCACGGGCATGTTCAAGTTGACGCCGGCGGCAATGTGCGGCGGGGTCAGGCCGTTCTTGAACAGCAGGTAGGAAAGCAGCAGGTAGTCGATATGGCTGCGGTGGCACGGCACGTAGATTACTTCGTAGCCCTGCGCAACCTGCTGCACGCCCTCGATGTTGTTGACCTTGATGCCGTCGTAGATCTTGTTCCAGAACCAGCTCAGCACCACTTCCAGGAAGCGGATTGCGGTGTAGGTGTAGTCCGAGGCGATCTCGTTGCCATAGCGCAGGGCCAGGGCCTTGGCTTTCTCCGGCGAGATTTTTTCGCGCTCGGCTTCATCGGCGATGGCTTGGCGCACCAACGGCATGTTCACCAGGCCCTTTACCAGGTTGCGGCGGTGAGACAGGTCGGGCCCGATCACGGCGGTCTTCAGGTTACGAAAGTGCACACGCAGGATGCGCTGGGCCATCCTTACGGTGCGTTCGTGCCCTTTATTGTGCTCGATCAATTCACGCAGATTGATAGGCGCGGAGAATTGCACACGGGTCTTGCGACCGAGGATCAGGATGCTCAACAACCGGCGCAAGCGCCCGGTGACCGCCCAGCTGTCGGCGAACAACAGTTTCCACGGGCTGGACTCACTTTCAGGCGATTGGCCCCAGAACACGCTGACCGGAATGATTTGTGCATTCTCTTCGGCATGTTCGGTCAGCACATTGACCAGGCGCGTCAGGGTCGGCGGTGCGCCGCGCTTGTCCTGGCGGCCGAGCCAGTCCGGGTCCGGCGTCAGGTAAAAGAACGCCGCGGGTTCCATCAACGGGCCGACCGATACCGGCAGCACCGGGCGCGGCAGGCCGGCCTTGGTGCACTCGGCGTCGACCACGGCCAATTCGGTCAGGGAGGGCGATTGCAGGACGTAGAACACCGGCCGGCTGCGGTCCAGGTTTAGGGTTAGGGACGACTGGTTGATCGTCTCCGAGCGAACCCAGAGGTACAGCAGTCGACGCAAGGTGCCAAACACCAGGCGACGGAACGGGGAGCGGGTCATAGGCGAGCTGCTTCAAGTGGGAATAAACCGGGCAGATGCTCGGGCAGGTAGTGTGCCGTATTCGCCGAAAATCGGCAAAAAAGCGGCGATGTAAAGTTGGGTTGATGGTTTTTGAACCTGTCTTATACTCGGCAGTTCAACCTCAGCGACTCAATAATAAAAACCAGTGGGAGTGAACAGATGACAACGCGCGAAACCGGCAATGTGAAGTGGTTCAACGATGCCAAGGGCTATGGCTTTATCCAGCGTGAAGATGGCAAGGATGTGTTCGTGCACTACCGCGCCATTCGCGGTGACGGTCATCGCTCATTGGCCGAAGGCCAGCAGGTGGAGTACGCCGTGGTGACCGGCGAGAAGGGGTTGCAGGCCGAGGATGTGGTGGGTCTTTAAGACCACCGCTGGACCCCTGTGGGAGGGGGCTTGCCCCCGATTGCTGAGTGTCAGTCGCTGAATAAATCGACTGATCCACCGCTATCGGGGGCAAGCCCCCTCCCACATTTGATTGGGTTCGCAGCTTGGAATCAGGCGGTTTTCCAGGTGATCTGTTCTTCACCGTCGGCGCTGATGCGAATCCAGGTGTCGGCGCTGTCCTCGCCTTCTTCCTCGACCCAGGTCCCCGGTGCGCAGCGCACTTCAACGTTCAGCGCGGCAAACGCGGCGCGGGCGCAGGCGATGTCGTCGCCCCACGGAGTCTGGTCGCTTTCCAGGAACAGGCTGTTCCACTTGCCGACGGCTTTTGGCAGCCAGGTCACCGGCACGTTGCCGGCCTTGCACTTGTAGGTCTGGCCCTTCTGGACCCAGTCGGTGCACGGGCCCAGGGCGGCGCCCAGCCAGGCGGCGATGGCCTTGTGGTCGACGTCGGCGTCCTTCAGGTAAATCTCAATATCGGGTTGGCGCATGGATGTTCCTCGTCGCGGGATTCGAAAATCCATTCGCGGGTACTGAAAAGTCGGTTATTGAAGCACGAAATAATCGTAGCGCATCGACACGGTGACCTGCAGCGGCTCGGCGGCTTCGATCACCTCGTTGCGCCGCTCTGCACTGGCGCGCCAGCCGTGGGGGGTCATGGCCAGCAGATTGGCGCGGTCCTTGGGTTCGGCCAGGCTCAGGGTGAATTCAAGGAGTTCGCTGTGCGCCAGGCTCATGCCATCCGGCACCAGTGCCAGGTGTTTGTCGTCGGTGTACTCGCGCACTTCGTCGTACAAGCGCTCGCGCAATTCCATCAGATGGCCGCGGGTAGGGCCGACCTTCATCAAGCCGCCACCTGGGCTGAGCAGGCGCTTGGCTTCCTGCCAGTCCAGCGGGCTGAACACGCTGGCGAGAAACTGGCAACTGGCGTCGGCCAATGGGATGCGGGCCATGCTGGCGATCAACCAGGTCAGCGCCGGGTTGCGCTTGCACGCCCGTTTGACCGCTTCCCTGGAAATATCCAAGGCGTAGCCGTCGGCATGAGGCAGGGCGTCGGCGATCTGCGCGGTGTAGTAACCCTCGCCGCACCCGATGTCCACCCAGCGTTGCGGCGCGCGTTCAGCGGCCAGCTCGGCCAGGCGCCGGGCCACAGGGGCGTAGTGCCCGGCATTGAGAAAGTCGCGACGCGCCTCGACCATCGCCAGGTTGTCGCCCGGGTCGCGGCTGTTCTTGTGCTGCACCGGCAACAGGTTCAAGTAACCCTGACGTGCGCGGTCGAAACGGTGCCCGGCGGGGCACGCCACGCCGTTGTCCACCGGGTTGAGCGGGGCGCTGCAAAGGGGGCAGGCGAGCATCAGGCGAGCAACTTGATCAGGGTCTGGTAGTAGATTTCGGTCAACACATCGAGGTCGCTGGCGAGGATGCGCTCGTTGACCTGATGGATCGTTGCATTCACCGGGCCCAACTCGACCACTTGCGTGCCCAGGGTCGCGATGAAGCGGCCATCCGAGGTGCCCCCGCTGGTGGACGCCTTGGTCTCACGACCGGTGATCGCCTTGATGCTGGCCGAGACCGCGTCGAGCAATGCGCCCGGCTCGGTAAGGAATGGCAGGCCCGACAGCGCCCAGTCCAAATGCCAGTCCAGGCCGTGTTTATCCAGGATCGCGGCCACCCGTTGCTGCAAACCTTCCACGGTGGATTCGGTGGAAAAACGGAAGTTGAACACCGCCGTCAGGTCGCCGGGAATCACGTTGGTGGCGCCGGTACCGGAATTGAGGTTGGAAATCTGGAAGCTGGTCGGCGGGAAGAAGCTGTTGCCGTCATCCCAATGCTCGGCAGCGAGTTCGGCCAATGCCGGTGCGGCCAGGTGGATCGGGTTCTTCGCCAGGTGCGGATACGCCACATGGCCCTGCACGCCGCGCACGGTCAGGGTGGCGCCGAGGGAGCCTCGGCGGCCGTTCTTGACCACGTCACCCACCAGCGTGGTACTCGACGGTTCGCCGACGATGCACCAGTCCAGGCGCTCCTTGCGCGCGGCCAGGCGTTCGATCACGGCCTTGGTGCCATGGTGCGCCGGGCCTTCTTCATCGCTGGTGATCAGGAAGGCCACCGAGCCCTTGTGGTCCGGGTAGTCGGCGACAAAACGCTCCGACGCCACCAGCATCGCCGCCAGGCTGCCTTTCATGTCCGCCGCGCCACGGCCGCACAGCATGCCGTGTTCGTCGATCAGCGCGTCGAACGGATCGTTCTGCCAGGCCTGCACCGGGCCGGTCGGCACCACGTCAGTGTGGCCGGCAAAGCACAGCACCGGGCCTTCATGTTTGCCATGGGTGGCCCAAAAGTTATCCACATCTTCGATGCGCATCGGCTCGAGCGCAAAACCGGCGTCGCCCAGGCGCTGCATCATCAGCTTCTGGCAATCGGCGTCGATCGGTGTGACCGACGGGCGACGGATCAGGTCGATGGCGAGTTGAAGGGTCGGCGAAAGGTCGGCATGGGCCGTCATGGGAAAACTCCGGAAAGCGTGTTTGGAAGAGCAGAGCGGGCATACAAAACGGCCGTTATCTTATAGCAAAACGGCGACCAGAGGCCGCCGTTTAGTGGATTGCGCAAGTTTTTACGCAGCGGGTGCGGGCTCAGCCTTCGCCGCAGGTTTGGGCAGTGAAGACAGGAACGCCATGATCAGCGCCGCCACATACGGCAGCGACTGCACCAGCAGCATCACCACCCAGAAGCGCATGTCATTGCTCGGCAGGCCCTGCACCAGGTAGATCCCCAGCGCGGCGCCCCACAACAGCAGCATGATGAACATCTCTTCGCGGGCTTCGGAAATCGCTACCCAGAAGCCGTGGTTATCGGCGTTTTTCGGCGTGCGAAAGAACGGAATGCTGGTGGTAAAGAAACCGTACAGCACCGCCTTGGCAATGGTGTGCGACAACGCCAGGCCGGCCAGGGCCGCGCAAAATGCATCCTTGAGGTTGACCCCGACCGCACGGCGGTAGAGGAAGATGATCTTGCCCACCTTGAACACGAACAATGCCAACGGCGGAATCGCAAAGATCAGCAACGGCGGATCGACACGGGTCGGCACGATGATCATCGCCGCCGACCACAACAGCGCGCCGACGGTGAAGAAGATGTTCATGCCATCGGCCACCCACGGCAGCCAGCCCGCGAGGAAGTGATAGCGCTGGCCACGGGTCAGCTCGGTGTCCTTGCCGCGCAGCAGGCTGGCGGTGTGGCGCTTGATGATCTGAATCGCGCCGTAGGCCCAGCGGAAACGCTGTTTCTTGAAGTCGATAAAGGTATCGGGCATCAGGCCTTTGCCGTAGCTGTCGTGGTAATACGCCGCCGACAAGCCTTTCTCAAACACGCGCAGGCCAAGTTCCGCGTCTTCACAGATGCACCAGTCGGCCCAGCCCAGCTCTTCGAGCACCGAGCGACGGGTCATGGTCATGGTGCCGTGCTGGATGATCGCGTCGCGGTCGTTACGGGTGACCATGCCGATATGGAAGAAGCCTTTGTATTCCGCATAGCAGAGCTTCTTGAAGGTGCTTTCGTTCTGGTCGCGGTAATCCTGGGGCGACTGCACCACGGCGATTTTCGGGTCGGCGAAGTGCGGCACCATGTGCTTGAGCCAGTTGGGCGACACGCAGTAATCGGAGTCGATCACCGCGATCACTTCGGCGTCCTTGGCGGTGTGCGGAATCAGGTAGTTCAGCGCGCCGCCCTTGAAACCGGCCAGTGGCGCGACGTGGAAGAACTTAAAGCGCGGGCCCAGGGTTTCGCAGTAGTCGCGCACCGGCTCCCATACCGCCGGGTCCTTGGTGTTGTTGTCGATGATCAGGACTTCGTAGTCCGGGTAATCGAGTGCGGCCAGGGCGTCGAGGGTCTGTTTGACCATTTCCGGCGGCTCGTTGTAGCACGGCACGTGGATCGACACTTTCGGGCGGTAGTCCGATTCCCCTTCTACCGGCAGGAATTCACGCCGGCGCTTGTGAGTCCACACTGCTTCCGCCAGTTCGTGGGCTTCGGTCAGCAGCACGATGAATACGCCCATGGCACCCAGCGCCAGCAAGAAACCGACGGTCAGGCTGAACCAGGTGCTGTATTGCTGGCTGTAGTCGTAGCCGATCCATACCAGCACCGACCCGCACAGGAACGCGATAAACGTCAGGAAGGTACGGCCGCGCTGGCGCAAGGCCGAACCGTCGATCATCAACAGGGTCAGCGACAGCAGGGCCAGTACCACCGAGCCGATCGCCAGCACGCGCCATTGCGGAATGGCGACCACCGGCCCTTCAAAGTTGAATTTCTGCTGGCGCGCGGCGTTGTACACGCCCCAATAGGCGCCAGCGGAACCTTCATCGCTGACTTTCCACGGTTGGTCGAAGGCTTCGATCACGAAATAGTTGAAGCCTTGGCGATTGAGCTTGTTGACCAGTGTGCGCAGGTAAATCGCCTGGTCTGCTGGCGACGATTCATTGCCGCCGCGCATGCGCCCGTTACTTGGCCAGCCAACTTCCGACAGCAGCAACGGCTTTTTCGGGAACATCTTTTTCAGGTCCCGGGCGCGGTCGAGTACGTACTGGCCGGCCTTGTCCATCGGAATGAATTCCCAGAACGGCAGGATGTGCGCGGCGATCAGGTCGACGTGCTTGGCCAGTTGCGGGTTCTTTTCCCAGATGTGCCATTGCTCGGAGGTGGTCACCGGCACTTTCACGGCGGCGCGCACCCGGTCCAGCAGCACAATCAGCGCCTCGGGGGTGATCTCTTCACGGAACAGCGCCTCGTTACCCACCACCACGCGCACAACGCTGCGCGAGCTGTTGGCGATCTCGATGGCGCGCTGGATTTCGCGTTCGTTGCGCTCAAGATCGGGGCTGATCCAGATACCCAGGGTCACGCGCAGGCCGAACTCTTCCGCCAGCTTGGGGATATCGCCCAGGGTGCCGTCGACCGAGTAGGTACGGATGTTGTCCGTCAGCTTGCTCATGATCTCGAGGTCACGACGCATCTGGTCGTCGCTCGGGTATTGGTTCTTCTGCGGATACTGGCCTTGCTGGAACGGCGAGTAAGAAAACCCGGAGATCTGTTCAGGCCAGTTGGGGGTAGTGACGGGGCGGTTGATCAACGCCCAGAAGCCAGTGAACAGTGCGGCAATAGCCAGCACCACCACCAGGTTGAGTCCAAATTTACGCGATGACATGGCGATTTCGGGTTCCAAAGGGTGTGGAACGAAAAGAGGTGTCGGCCTGCGCCGAACGGCGCGCATCCTACACCGGCCTTTCCCTGAGCGTACAGCAGACAGAGAAAAGCCGGACGTTAGTCCGCGAATGTCCACCTAAGTTCTTTACTTGTAGCTTGTCGCTTCGAACTTGTCGCTGCGTAGTCCATAATGCGCGCCGGTTTTTGGGGTAATGGTCATGAGCACAGAAGATCCACGGTTTGCAGGCGTCGCCCGCTTGTATGGCATTGAAGGCCTGGAACGCTTGAAAGCGGCCCATGTGGCGATCGTCGGCGTCGGCGGCGTGGGCTCGTGGGCGGCGGAAGCCATCGCCCGCTGCGGGGTGGGCGAGATTTCGCTGTTTGACCTGGATGACGTCTGCGTCAGCAACAGCAACCGCCAGTTGCATGCGCTGGACAGCACCGTGGGCAAACCCAAGGTCGAAGTGATGGCCGAACGCCTGCGCGGCATCAACCCGGCGTGTACGGTGCATGCGGTGGCGGACTTCGTAACGCGCGACACCATGGCCGAGTACATCACCCCGAACATTGATTGCGTGATCGACTGCATCGACGCGGTCAACGCCAAGGCGGCGCTGATTGCCTGGTGCAAACGCCGCAAAATCCAGATCATTACCACCGGCGGCGCCGGCGGGCAGATCGACCCGACGCTGATCCAGGTGTGTGACCTGAACCGCACCTTCAACGATCCGCTGGCCTCCAAAGTGCGCTCCACGCTGCGACGGGACTATGGATTCTCACGCACCGTGACCCGTCATTACAGCGTGCCGTGCGTATTTTCCACCGAGCAACTGCGCTACCCCAAGCCCGATGGCAGCATCTGTTTGCAGAAGAGTTTCGTCGGCGACGGCGTCAAGCTCGATTGTGCCGGTGGCTTTGGCGCGGTGATGATGGTGACGGCCACGTTCGGCATGGTGGCGGCGACCAAGGCGGTGGACAAGATTGTGGCCGGGGTGCGCCGGCCGTCGGAGCGGGTCAAACCCGCCTGAATCGAAGCATGTTGTTCAGCCCAAAATGTGGAAGGGGCCTTGCCCTAATGCCAGTCAGTTAAGCGAAAGCGGTTCAATGTAGGAGCGAGCTTGCTCGCGAAAAACGCCTAGGCAACGCGTTCATTCTGGATAAACGCGGGGGCCCTGAGTTCTTCGCGAGCAAGCTCGCTCCTACAGTGAACCAATTTCAGTTTTGGGTCTGGCTCAGGGAACGCATGCGCTGCAGGACTGCATTGAGGCCATTGCTGCGTGACGGGGAAAGTTGGCGCGACAATCCCAGTTGATTGAACCAGTCAGGCAGGTCAACGGCTTGCAACTGCGCAGCCGACAACCCATTGACCCGTGCCAGCAACAGCGCCACCAGGCCACGAATCATCCGCGCCTCGCTGCTGGCGGCAAACTGCCAGTGACCGTCCTCCAGACGTCCCACCAACCACACCAGGCTTTCGCAGCCGTGCACCAGGTTGGCGTCGACCTTGTCGGCCTCCGCCAGAGCCGGCAGCCGCTCGCCCCATTGCATCAACAGGCGTGCGCGTTGTTCCCAGCTGCCTATGGCCTGGAACGCTTGCAGTGCGGCCACCGCGTCCGTCGGCAAGCTCATCGCAACATATCCAGCGCCTGGTCCAGTGCTTCAAAGAAACGCTCCAAGTCGTCGGAGTCGTTGTACAGCGCCAGGGACACGCGAATCGCCCCCGACAACTGCAGTGCCTTGAGCAGCGGCATCGCACAGTGATGACCGGCACGCACGGCAATTCCCTGCTCGGTCAGCAGGTGTGCGAGGTCGGCGTTATGCACGCCCTCGACCACAAAGCTGACCAGCGCCACCTGCGGCGCGCCCAATACGCGCACGCCGTTGCGCGCCTTCAAGCCGCGCAGCAGATAATCGTGCAGCGCCGCCTCATGCTTGACCACGGCCTGTTGATCCAGTGAAGTCAGGTAATCCAGCGTGGCGCCCAGGCCGATCACGCTGGCAATCGGCGGCGTACCTGCTTCAAAACCCAGCGGGGCAGGGCGGAAGCTGGCGCTGTGGTAATCGGCCTGTTGCACCATCTCGCCACCAAACTGCCAGTGGCGCAAGTGATGCAAGACCTCATGGCGGCCATATAACACGCCGACTCCGTCCGGGCCGTATAGCTTGTGGCTGGAAAATACATAGAAGTCGCAGCCCAGGGCCTGCACGTCGTGGCGGCCGTGGACGATGCCTTGGGCGCCGTCGATCACCGTCAGTGTGCCGTGGGTGCGGGCCAGCCCGAGCAAGGCGTCGAGCGGTTGCCAGGCGCCGAGTACGTTGGATAGCTGGCTTACCGCCAGCAGTCGGGTACGCGGGCCGATCAGCCGGGCGGCGGCCTCGAGGTCAATCACACCGTCAGCGTCCAGTGGCAATACCACCAACGTCAGTGCGCGACGTTTGGCCAGTTGCTGCCAGGGCAGCAGGTTGGCGTGGTGCTCCAGGGCGCTGATGGCAATCTCATCGCCCGCATTGAATAAGTGCTCCAGGCCGTAGGCCAGGAGGTTCAGCGCAGAGGTTGCGCCGTGAGTAAATACCACCTGCCCGCTGTCGCCTGCATTCAACCACTGCGCAACCTTGCTGCGACTGTCTTCAAACGCCTGGGTCGCGTGGGCACCCGGCAGATGCTGGGCACGGTGCACATTGGCTGCGCCATTGGCGTAGTAATGGCTGATTGCATCCAGCAGGGCTTGGGGTTTTTGCGTGGTGGCGGCGTTGTCCAGGTAGGTCTGGTCCTGCCGTTGCAGGGTGGCGATGGCTGGAAAGTCAGCGCGCCAGGGGGAGGGCACAAGCATGATGTTCAAGACTCGTATAAGCGAGCCGCACCCTGACGGTGCGGCTCGCTGGGGGCATCGAGTGGCTGCTTAGTTGTGAGCGTGCAGCGCTTCGTTCAGTTCGATGGCCGATTTGTGGGTTTTGCACTCCACGGCACCGGTCTCGGAGTTGCGACGGAACAGCAGGTCCGGCTGGCCCGCCAGTTCACGCGCCTTGACCACTTTGACCAGTTGGTTCTTCTCGTCCAGCAAGGCAACCTTGGTGCCGGCGGTGACGTACAGGCCGGACTCCACGGTGTTGCGGTCGCCCAACGGGATACCGATACCGGCGTTGGCGCCGATCAGGCAGCCTTCGCCGACCTTGATCACGATGTTACCGCCACCGGAGAGCGTGCCCATGGTCGAGCAGCCGCCGCCCAGGTCCGAACCCTTGCCGACGAACACGCCAGCCGATACGCGGCCTTCGATCATGCCCGGGCCTTCGGTGCCGGCGTTGAAGTTGATGAAACCTTCGTGCATGACGGTGGTGCCTTCGCCCACATAGGCACCCAGGCGCAGGCGGGCGGCGTCAGCGATACGCACGCCGCTCGGCACCACGTAGTCGGTCATTTTCGGGAATTTGTCCACTGAGAACACTTCCAGCAGATCGCCGCGCAGGCGCGCTTCCAGCTGGCGTTCGGCCAGTTCAGCGATATCGATGGCGCCCTGGCTGGTCCAGGCCACGTTCGGCAGCTGCGGGAACACACCGGCCAGGCTCAGGCCGTGAGGCTTGACCAGGCGATGGGACAGCAGGTGCAGCTTGAGGTAGGCCTCAGGCGTGGAGGTCAGCGCGGTGTCTTCGGCCAGCAGGGTCGCCACCAGCGGGGTGTGGCTTTCGGCCAGGCGGCTGAGCAGGGCGGCTTGGGCGGCATCGACGCCTTTGAGCGCGTCGGCCAGTTGCAGGGCCTGGGTGACGGTGAAGCTAATCGCCTGGTTGCCTTCGGTGTAACCGAGGATCGGCGCGATGGCCGCGACGATCTCAGCCGATGGGTTGAGCAAGGGCTGTGCGTAAAACACTTCCAGCCAAGCACCTTGGCGGTTCTGAGTGCCGACGCCGAAGCCCAGGCTGAACAGGGAATTGGACATGCTGTTACCTCTACAAAAATGGAAAAGGCTGACCTACTTGAGGGCCGCCGAATAACTATCTGGCTTGAAGCCAATCAGGGTTCTGTCACCGAGATCGAGCACCGGGCGCTTGATCATCGAGGGTTGTGCGAGCATCAATTCAATGGCTTTCGACTGATCGAGATCGGCTTTGCGTTCGTCTTCGAGTTTGCGAAAGGTGGTGCCCGCACGGTTCAAAACCACCTGCCAACCGTGCTCGTTGCACCATTGGGTCAAGTGTTCGCGGTCGATACCGGCCGTTTTGTAATCATGGAACTCATAGCTCACAGCGTGCTCATCAAGCCAGGTGCGCGCCTTTTTCATGGTGTCGCAGGCTTTGATGCCGAAAAGGTGCAAGGTTTTGCTTGAAGCAGTCAAGGAATTGCCCCCTTTGGACGAATGAAAAATGAAAGATCGCGGATTATGCCACGCTCAGCGCATTTCGGCGCCGCCCGTCAGCAGGGTGCGACTTTTGTGCAAAAGCCACCGCGCAGCATAGACGCCTAATATGGCACTTCAACGGCCACGTGTTGCCTGATGTGTGTCGTTGCAAGTCGATTGTCTGGGAAACCGCTTTATGCAAACCGCCTACACCGTTCTTATCCTGCTGATGCTGGTCAGCGTTTCGCGTCTGGTCGGACGCATCATTCCCCTCCCGCTGCCGCTGGTGCAGATTGGCGCCGGGGCGCTGCTGGCCTGGCCCACGCTGGGGCTGCACGTGGCGCTGGACCCTGAGCTGTTCCTGTTTCTGTTCCTGCCGCCGCTGCTGTTCTCCGATGGCTGGCGCATGCCCAAGCGTGAGTTGTGGCGCTTGCGCGGGCCGATCCTGACGCTGGCCGTAGGGCTGGTGCTGTTTACCGTGGTCGGCGCGGGTTATTTCATTCACTGGATTGTGCCGGCGATTCCGTTGCCGGTGGCCTTCGCCCTGGCCGCCGTGTTGTCGCCGACGGATGCCGTAGCGGTGTCGGCGATTTCCCAGAACCGCTTGCCCACGCCCTTGATGCACATGCTTCAGGGTGAGGCCTTGATGAATGACGCGTCGGGCCTGGTGACCTTCAAGTTTGCCCTGGCTGCCGCCCTGACCGGGGTGTTTTCCCTGGCCGATGCCAGCCTGACCTTTGTGTTGGTGGCCGTGGGTGGGCTCGCGGTCGGTGTGGCGTTGAGCTGGCTGGTCGGTCGCCTGCGCGCCTGGATGATCGCGCGCGGATGGGATGACCCGGCCACCCACGTGGTATTCATGTTGCTGCTGCCGTTCGCTGCCTACGTTCTGGCGGAACGCCTGGGCGCGTCGGGCATTTTGTCGGCGGTGGCGGCGGGCATGATGCAAAGCTGGCTGGACCTGCTGCCGCGTCAAACCAGTACACGGCTGCTCAATCGCAGTGTGTGGTCGCTGCTGGAGTTTGCGTTCAATGGCCTGATCTTTCTGCTGTTGGGCCTGCAACTGCCGGACATCATTAAGGCAGTGGTGAGCCATGAGACGACAGTGTGGCCGACCTTGATGTATCGCTGCCTGGACGTAGTCGCGATCTTCGTGGTGCTGGTGGTGTTGCGCTTTATCTGGGTGCAGAGCATCTGGCGGCTGTCAGGCCTGCTGCGTCGTGTGCGTGGCAAACCCGAGCTGACCTTGGTGCCCACGGCACGCTCCTGCTGGTTGCTGACGGTGGGCGGTGTGCGCGGTGCGGTGACACTGGCGGGCGTGATGTCGGTGCCATTGCTGCTGGCGCCGGGCCAGGCTTTTCCGGAGCGCGACCTGCTGATCTTCATCGCGGCCGGCGTCATCCTGTTGTCGCTGGTGGCCGCTTGTATCGCGCTGCCGCTGCTGCTTCGAGGCATTGAAAAGAGCCCCGATGAGAAGCGGCACCGAGAGGTTCGTGACGCCTGGAAAAAAACCGCCGTGGCGGCGATCCATGCGCTGGAGGCCGAAGAACCTGATGAAGGCGCACTACCGGATGCGGCTCAAGCGGCGTTGGCCACTGAGCTCAAAGCGCGGTTGATGTCGGAATATCGCCACCAGCTTGAGGTATTCAACGATTCCGCCGAAGCCCAGGCACTGGCGCTGCAGATGGATCACTTGGAACGCAAGCTGCGGCTCAAGGGGCTGCGCGCGCAGCGGCTGGAATTGTACCGTTTGAGCCGCCAACACCAGATTGGCGATGACGTGTTACGCGAGGTCCTGGCGGATCTGGATATGAGTGAAGCGAACCTGGGGAGCGTCAAGTAGTTCTGCTTTCGCTCAACGGCCGCCCCCACGGTGTGGGAGCGGCTTGAACCTTAAGCGCGGCGCTGGATGAAATCGCGTATCCGCTCAGCCGCTTCGACACATTCGGCCAGCGGCGCAACCAATGCCAGGCGCACGCGCCCGGCGCCTGGATTGAAGCCGTCCACTTCACGGGACAGGTAAGAGCCCGGCACCACCGTCACATGTTCTTCCACGAACACGTCACGGCAGAACGCCGCATCGTCCCCATTCACATTCGGCCACAGATAAAAGCCGCCGTCCGGGCTTTGCACATCCAGCACCGGTTTGAGGATTGCCAGCACCGCGTCAAACTTCTCGCGATACAGGTCACGGTTGGCCAGTACGTGTGCTTCGTCTTGCCACGCGGCGATGCTGGCCAGCTGGGTTTGCACTGGCATGGCGCAACCATGGTAGGTGCGATACAGCAGGAACGCCTTGAGAATCTCAGCGTCGCCAGCCACGAAGCCCGAACGCAGGCCTGGCAGGTTGGAACGCTTGGACAGGCTATGGAACACCACGCAACGCTTGAAGTCCTGGCGACCCAGTTCGACACAGGCGCTCAGCAGGCCCGGCGGCGGGGTTTGCTCGTCGAAGTAGAGTTCGCTGTAGCACTCGTCGGCGGCGATCACGAAATCGTATTCGTCGGCCAGGGCGATCAGCTTTTTCAGGGTGTCTACGGGGATCAGCGCGCCGGTCGGGTTGCCCGGAGAGCACAGGAACAGGATCTGGCAGCGTTTCCAGATGTCCGGCGACACCGCATCGAAGTCCGGGTTGAAACCATTGCTGTCCAGGCACGCCAGGTAATGCGGCTTGGCACCGGCGAGGAACGCGGCGCCTTCGTAGATCTGGTAGAACGGGTTCGGGCTCACCACCAGCGCGTCGTCACTGCGATTGACCACGGTCTGGGTAAAGGCGAACAACGCCTCGCGCGTGCCATTGACCGGCAGGATATTGCGCGCGGGGTCCAGCCAGCCGCCGGGTACGTTGAAGCGGCGTTCGCACCAGGCACCAATGGCCTCGCGCAGTGCAGGGATGCCCAACGTGGTCGGGTACACCGCCATCTGGTCCAGGTTATTGCTCAACGCCTCGGCGACGAACCTGGGTGATGTGTGCTTGGGCTCGCCAATCGACTGTGCAATCGGGCGTTTGTCCGGGTTCGGGGTGACACTGCCGAGCAAGGCGCGCAGTTTCTCGAACGGGTAGGGCTGCAGCTGGTTCAGGGCGTTGTTCATCGAAAGTCTCGTCAAGTTCAGTTGTCGGCACGCAGTCTGGTTGCCGACGAAATTCAATGTGGGAGGGGGCTTGCTCCCGATTGCGTTGTGTCAGTCAGCTGATTTTTATCTGATCCACTGCTATCGGGAGCAAGCCCCCTCCCACAGAAGCCGATGTTCATAGGGTCAGGCGCGTCAGCTCGACGCCGGGTTCCTGGGTCACGCTCAATTGCTCAACGATTGCATCCTGCAAGCGGCGGCACAGCTCGGGGTCGGACAGCGGCTGGTTGTCGGCGTCGGTGATGAAGAACACGTCTTCGACGCGCTCGCCGAGGGTCGCAATCTTGGCGTTCTGCAAAGACAGGTCGAACTCGAGGAAAATCCCGCCGATGCGTGCCAGCAGGCCCGGGCGATCCGGCGCGCTGAGTTCCAGCAGCGTCACCGGGCGCTGGGCATCGTTGGAGATGGTCACCTGGGGCGCAAAGGCAAAGTGCTTGAGCTGGCGCGGTACCCGGCGCTGGATGATGGTCGGGTAGTCGTCCGGGTTGCGCAGGGCGTCGGTGAGGCCTTCGCGGATTTTCTTCACGCGCGCCGGATTGTCGCCGATCGAGTCGCCATCGGTGTCGAGCACTATGTAGGTGTCGAGGGTGAACTGGCTGCTGGAGGTGATCACTCGGGCGTCATGAATGTTCAGGTTGAGCTGGTCCATGGCCGCCACGGTCACGGCGAAGAAGTCATGTTGGTCCGGCGCATAGATGAAGATCTGCGTGCCGCCTTCAAATTCGCGCTGGGTGGTTTCCTTGATCAGCACCAACGGGCCACCATCGGCCGGCTGTTGCAGGATGGCGTCGGTGTGCCAGGCGACATCGCCGGCGGTATGGCGCAGGAAGTAGTCATCGCCCAGTTGCGACCACAGTTGTTCGACATCGTCCGGGTCGTTGCCGCCGCGCACCAGGATATCCAGGGCCGCGCTTTGGGTGCGGCGGATCTGCTCTTCGCGGTCCACCGGGTTTTCCAGGCCGCGGCGCAGCGCGCGCTTGGTCTCGGTGTACAGTTGGCGCAGCAGGCTGGCGCGCCAGGAATTCCACAGCGTTGGGTTGGTGGCGTTGATGTCGGAGACGGTCAGCACGTAGAGGTAGTCGAGGCGGGTTTCATCGCCGACGATCTGCGCGAAGTCGTGGATGACTTGCGGGTCGGACAGGTCCTTGCGCTGGGCGGTGGTCGACATCACCAGGTGGTTCTGCACCAGCCAGACGATCAGGCGGCTGTCCCACAGCGGCAACTGGTGGCGTTGGCAGAACGCTTCGGCATCGACCGCGCCGATCTCCGAGTGGTCGCCATGCCGGCCTTTGCCGATGTCGTGGTACAGCCCGGCCAGGTAAATCAGCTCGGGCTTGGGCAGCTTGGCCATGAGCTTGCTGGCCAGCGGGAATTTTTCTGACACCTGGGTGTACTGCAACTTACGCAGGTGCTTGATCAGGTTCAGGGTGTGGGCGTCCACGGTATAGATGTGGAACAGGTCGTGCTGCATCTGCCCGACGATAAAGCCGAACTCCGGCAGGTAGCGCCCAAGGATGCCGTAGCGGTTCATCCGCCGCAGGTTGCGGTGGATGCCGATCTTGCACTTGAACAGCTCGATAAACAGGCTGGTGTTGCGGATGTCGTTACGAAACTCATCATCGATCAGGTGACGGTTTTCCCGCAGCAGGCGGATGGTGTCGGCGCGCACGCCTTTGATTTCCGGCTGCTGGGCCATCAGCACGAAGATTTCCAGCATGGCGAACGGCGTGCGGCGGAACACATTGTCGTTGCGTGCCTCGATATAGCCATCGTGCAGTTGAAAGCGCGCATTGATCGGTTGCGGCGGCGCTTCGTCTTCGGGGGCCAGGATCACTTCTTCGAAGTGCTGGATGATCAGGTCGCTGAGCTGGGCAATGCTCATTACCACCCGGTAATACTGTTGCATGAAGCTTTCGATGCTGGTCTTCGCGTCTTCGCCTTCAAAACCCAGGAGGGTGGCGATGGAGCGTTGGTGGTCGAACAGCAGGCGGTCTTCGGAGCGCCCGGCAAGCATGTGCAGCGCGTAGCGCACTTTCCACAGGAACTCCTGGGACGAGGCCAGCAGGGCGTTTTCGCTCTCCACCAGAAAGCCCTCGCCGGCCAGGGCGCGCAGGTTCAAGGTGCCGTACTGGCGGCGGGCGACCCACAAGATCGTCTGGATATCGCGCAACCCGCCCGGCGAGCCTTTGACGTTGGGCTCCAGGTTGTATTCGGTGTCGTTGTACTTGTGGTGGCGGGCCTTTTGCTCGGCGCGCTTGGCCAGGAAGAAGTCCTTGCTCGGCCACATGTGTGCGGTGCTGGTGACTTCGAGCATGCGTTGGCGAAGGCGCTCGGGGCCGCAGATGGTGCGGCTTTCCATCAGGTTGGTGACCACCGTCAGGTCGGCGCGGGCCTCTTCGGCGCATTCATCGACCGAGCGTACGCTCTGACCGACTTCCAGGCCGATGTCCCACAACAGCGTCAGAAATCGCTCGATGGAATCGCGAAACATCTCATGGTCGGCGCTGTCCAGCAGGATCAGCAGGTCGATGTCGGAGTAGGGGTGCAACTCGCCACGCCCGTAGCCGCCAACCGCCACCAGGGCGATATCCGCCTCGGTGCTCCAGCTGAACTGTTCCCAGGCTTTTTGCAGGATGTTATCGACGAACCAAGCGCGGTCCTCGATCAGCCGGCGGATGTCGCGGCCGCTGCGAAAGCGCTGGTCGAGCACCTCGCGCGCCTGGCGGATCGCCTTCTTGAACGCGGCGATGGGGCTTGCCTTC
This sequence comes from Pseudomonas sp. W4I3, assembly GCF_030816195.1. Classification (GTDB taxonomy): domain Bacteria; phylum Pseudomonadota; class Gammaproteobacteria; order Pseudomonadales; family Pseudomonadaceae; genus Aquipseudomonas. The sequence continues at coordinate 1,998,986 of NZ_JAUSXS010000001.1, forward strand.
AGTGCCAGTTCGGCCTGGAACTGGCCACGGTCGAAGAGTTCGGGATCCACTTGGGGCATCGATCGGTTTTCCTTTCTATCTATCAGTCAGTCACAACACCAGTGTGGGAAAACCTCAGCAACCCTTACGCCGACGCTGCATCCGAGGTGCGCGCGATTGTGTCATCGGCGCGCAGGGTGAAGATCTCGTAGCCGGTTTCGGTGACCAGCAGGGTATGTTCCCACTGGGCCGAGAGCTTGCGGTCCTTGGTGATGGCGGTCCAGCCATCGCCTAGCACCTTGGTGTCGGCCTTGCCCTGGTTGATCATCGGCTCGATGGTAAAGGTCATGCCGGCCTTGAGTTCCATGCCGGTGCCGGCGCGGCCGTAGTGCAGGATCTGCGGTTCTTCATGGAACACGGTACCGATGCCGTGGCCGCAGAACTCGCGCACCACCGAGAAGCCGTTCTTTTCGGCGTGCTTCTGGATCACTTCACCGATATCGCCCAGGCGGCAGCCAGGCTTGACGATCTCGATGGCCTTGTACATGCATTCCTGGGTGACCTGGGACAGGCGTTCGGCCCAGACCGGCACGTTGCCGACGTGGAACATGCGGCTGGTGTCGCCGAAATAGCGGTCCTTGATCACGGTGACGTCGATGTTCAGGGTGTCGCCATCCTTCAACGGCTTGTCACCCGGGATGCCGTGGCACACCACGTGGTTGACCGAGGTGCAGATCGACTTGGGGAAGCCTTTGTAATTCAGCGGGGCAGGAATGGCCTTCTGCACATTGACAATATAGTCATGGCAGATCTGGTTCAGTTCTTCGGTGGTGACGCCAGGCTTGACGTGTTCGGCGATCATTTCCAGTACGTCGGCGGCCAGTTTGCCGGCGATGCGCATGCCGGCGATGTCTTCGGCGGTCTTCAAACTAACGGTCATACAGGCTCTCTCTAGCGCCAAGCGCTGAAATCAATACGGTTCACGGGCGTGCGACATGAGGTTACATATTTCGCACAAGCCACAAAAAACGCGATTCTAACAGACGCGGGCGGCAAACCATGAGCCCCTGACGATCGCTTCTCTCTATAGAGTGGGGTTATATCGACGCTATTCAAAGGGTTGGGACGGGGCGACTCAAGGCAAATGTGATTGCGGGTTCCGTTTTCGCCCTTGCTGTGGTATAAAATGCGCCGCTTTCCGGGGATGCCCCGTAGAGCTTAAATCCACACACGTGTCGACACGATGACCTGGGTGCCGGAGGCCTTGAAGCCGCTGGTTGGTCATTGGGATACGTGGAGGCCAAACCCGACTTATTAAGGAACTATCATGTCCCAAGTCAACATGCGCGATATGCTGAAGGCCGGTGTGCACTTCGGTCACCAGACCCGTTACTGGAACCCGAAAATGGGCAAGTACATTTTCGGCGCGCGTAACAAGATTCACATTATCAACCTTGAAAAAACCCTGCCAATGTTCAACGAAGCTCTGACTTTCGTAGAGCGTCTGGCCCAGGGCAAAAACAAGATCCTGTTCGTCGGCACCAAGCGTTCCGCTGGCAAGATCGTTGCTGAAGAAGCAGCACGTTGCGGTTCGCCGTACGTCGATCACCGCTGGTTGGGCGGCATGCTGACCAACTTCAAAACCATCCGTGCTTCCATCAAGCGTCTGCGTGACCTTGAAGTGCAAGCCGAAGACGGTACTTTCGCCAAGCTGACCAAGAAAGAAGCGCTGATGCGCTCCCGTGACCTGGAAAAGCTCGATCGTTCCCTGGGTGGTATCAAGGACATGGGCGGTCTGCCTGACGCACTGTTCGTTATCGACGTTGATCACGAGCGCATCGCGATCACCGAAGCCAACAAGCTGGGCATCCCTGTTATCGGCGTAGTCGATACCAACAGCAGCCCGGAAGGCGTTGACTACATCATCCCAGGCAACGATGACGCAATTCGCGCTATCCAGCTGTACATGGGTTCGATGGCTGACGCTGTAATCCGTGGTCGCAACCACGTTGCTGGTGGCACTGAGCAGTTCGTTGAAGAAGCTCCGGTAGCCGCAGCTGAGTAATTGACGCCCTGGCGTTGACTCAGTAAGCAAAAAGGGGGCTTGGCCCCCTTTTTGCCACCTCGAAAACCGTTTGTCGGCGCCCACTTGTGGCAGCGCAACCTAGCGACTGTAACGTGCAGCAGCCTACAACGGAGATTCGGGAAGAATTGATCCCCCGTTCGATCGGGTGGAATGGTTGAAAACCTATCCAAGAGGAATTTGAAAATGGCAGCAATTACTGCAGCGTTGGTTAAAGAACTGCGTGAGCGTACTGGCGAAGGCATGATGGACTGCAAGAAGGCCCTGGAAAAGGCTGACGGCGACATCGAAAAAGCCATTGATGACATGCGTGCTTCCGGCGCCATCAAGGCTGCCAAGAAAGCAGGCAACGTAGCTGCTGAAGGCGCTATCGCTCTGAAGACTGACGGCAAAGCCGCCGTTCTGCTGGAAGTGAACTCGCAGACCGACTTCCTGGCTCTGCAGGACGACTTCAAGGCATTTGTTGCCGCCAGCGTTGAAAAAGCGTTCGCCGACAAGCTGACTGACGTCGCTCCGCTGATCGAAGCTCAAGAAGCTGCGCGCCTGGTACTGGTCGGCAAGGTTGGCGAAAACGTCAACATCCGTCGCCTGGTTCGCGTTGAAGGTGACGTGGTTGGCGGTTACCTGCACGGTAACAAGATCGGTGTTGCTGTTGTACTGAAAGGCGGCGACATTGAGCTGGCGAACGATATCGCTATGCACGTAGCGGCCAGCAACCCAGAGTTCCTGCTGCCTTCGGAAGTTTCGGCAGAAGCGATCGAGCGTGAAAAAGCTGTGTTCCTGCAGCTGAACGAAGAAAAAATCAAAGGCAAGCCAGAAAACATTGTTGAGAACATGGTCAAGGGCCGTATCAGCAAGTTCCTGGCTGAAGCAAGCCTGGTTGAGCAGGCGTTCGTCAAGAACCCTGAAGTCAAGGTTGGCGAGCTGGCCAAGAAAGCCGGTGCTGAAATCGTTTCCTTCACCTACTTCAAAGTAGGCGAAGGCATCGAGAAGCCGGTCGACAACTTCGCTGAAGAAGTTGCTGCCCAGCTGGCTGCCGCCAAGCAATAAGACAGTTTTCAACTGTCGCCCGAAAGAGGCTGCCCGCTCACGCGCGCAGCCTCTTTTCAAATGGGAAGGCTAATTTTATTTGGCTTCCCCTCGGAACTGGCTTACAAAGCCGTGTTCCGATGGCGCTGTGATGGCGTCCAGCTAGAGTGAACGCAAGCCGTAAACGGCTCGCCAAGAATTTTTTTAAAAATACGCCGCAGGAGAGATTCGCAATGGCTCAGCAGGGCAGTGGTTATCAGGCTCGCTATAAACGCATTCTACTCAAGCTCAGCGGCGAGGCCCTGATGGGCTCGGAAGAGTTCGGGATCGACCCCAAGGTGCTTGACCGCATGGCACTCGAGGTCGGCCAATTGGTCGGTATCGGCGTCCAGGTGGGTCTGGTGATCGGCGGTGGTAACCTGTTCCGCGGCGCGGCACTGAGCGCTGCCGGCATGGATCGGGTCACTGGCGACCACATGGGCATGCTGGCCACTGTGATGAACGCCCTGGCCATGCGGGACGCCCTTGAGCGTGCCAACATCTCGGCCATCGTGATGTCGGCGATCTCCATGGTTGGCGTGACCGATCACTATGATCGCCGTAAGGCCATGCGCCACCTGAACGCCAAGGAAGTGGTGATCTTTGCCGCTGGCACGGGTAACCCGTTCTTCACCACCGATTCGGCCGCGTGCCTGCGCGCTATCGAAATCGACGCCGACGTGGTGCTGAAGGCGACCAAGGTGGATGGCGTATACACTGCAGATCCATTCAAAGACCCGCATGCCGAGAAGTTCGATCATCTGACCTACGATGAAGTGCTGGATCGCAAGCTGGGCGTGATGGACCTCACGGCTATCTGCCTGTGCCGCGACCACAAGATGCCGCTGCGCGTATTTAACATGAACAAGCCCGGCGCCCTGCTGAATATCGTACACGGCGGCGCGGAAGGGACTCTGATCGAGGAAGGCCAACAATGATCAACGAAATCAAGAAAGACGCTCAAGAGCGTATGCAAAAATCCCTGGAGTCTCTGAACCATGCATTTGGTCAGATTCGTACCGGCAAGGCTCACCCAAGCATCCTGGGTAGCGTGATGGTGCCGTACTACGGCACGGACACCTCGATCACGCAGGTGGCCAACATCACGGTAAAAGACTCGCGCACCCTGCAAGTCGTGGCCTTTGAGCGCAACATGCTCGGCGCTGTCGACAAGGCTATCCAGAGCGCCGGCCTGAACCTCAACCCGACCAACCTGGGCGAGTTGCTGCTGATTTCCATGCCAGCCCTGACCGAAGAAACCCGCAAGGGCTTCACCAAGCAGGCGCGCAGTGCGGCTGAAGATGCACGCGTTGCTGTGCGCAACATTCGTCGCGATGCCTTGGGTGACCTCAAGAAGCTGGTCAAGGACAAGGAAATCAGCGAAGACGAAGAGCGCCGTGCCGTTGCCGATATCGACAAGCTGACCAAGGATGCGGAGGCCCAGATCACCAAGGCCACCGAAGAAAAAGAAAAGGACCTGATGGCCGTATAAGGGGTCAGGACGCCTTCATGGAAAAGACCAAGCAGACTGTGCCCTCTGTGGTGCCGCGCCATGTCGCGATCATCATGGATGGGAATAATCGCTGGGCGAAAAAGCGCTTTATGCCGGGCGTTGCCGGGCATAAAGCGGGTGTCGATGCGGTGCGCGCTGTCATCGAGGTGTGTGCCGAGGCCAAGGTCGAAGTGCTGACGCTGTTTGCCTTTTCCAGTGAGAACTGGCAACGGCCCGCCGAAGAAGTGAGTGCCTTGATGGACCTGTTCTTCAAGGCGCTGCGTCGCGAGGCCAAGCGCCTCAACGAGAACAACATCAGCCTGCGCATCATTGGTGACCGCTCCCGGTTCCATCCGGAACTGCAAACGGCCATGCGTGAAGCCGAGGCCATTACTGCCGGCAGCAACCGCTTTGTGCTGCAAATCGCAGCCAATTACGGTGGCCAGTGGGACATCGCCCAGGCTGCGCAGCGACTGGCTCGCGAGGTACAGGCCGGTCATCTGCGCCCCGACGACATTACGCCCGAACTGTTGCAAACCTGTCTGGTAACCGGTGACCTGCCATTACCCGATTTGTGCATCCGTACCGGTGGCGAGCATCGCATCAGCAATTTCCTGCTGTGGCAGCTAGCCTATACCGAGTTGTACTTCTCCGACCTGTTCTGGCCGGACTTCAAACACGATGCCATGCGCAATGCGCTGGCCGATTTCGCTTCCCGTCAGCGTCGCTTCGGTAAAACGAGCGAGCAGATCGAAGCTGGAGCCCGGGTTTAAATGCTTAAACAACGAATCATCACAGCGCTGATCCTGCTGCCAATTGCCTTGTGCGGTTTTTTCCTGCTCGAGGGTTCCGGCTTTGCGCTGTTTATCGGCCTGGTCGTGACCTTGGGGGCATGGGAGTGGGCACGTCTGGCGGGGTTCAGCGATCAATTGCCGCGCGTGGTGTACGCCGTGATCGTCGCGCTGTTGCTGTTCCTGATGTACATCCTGCCTGATATCGCGCCTTGGGTGCTGGGGGCGGCGGTACTGTGGTGGGCCTTGGCGACGTTCCTGGTGCTGACCTACCCGCGCACCAGTGGCCAGTGGTCCAGCGTGGCCTGCAAGTTGGTGATTGGCTTGCTGATCCTGCTGCCGGCCTGGCAAGGGCTGGTGGAAATCAAGCGTTTCCCGAATGGCAACGAATTGATCCTGGCGGTCATGGTGCTGGTCTGGGGCGCCGACATTGGTGCCTATTTTTCGGGCCGTGCCTTCGGCAAGCGCAAGCTGGCGCCTGCCGTCAGTCCGGGCAAGAGCTGGGAAGGCGTATACGGCGGCCTGGCCTTGACGCTGCTGATCGCGCTGGTAGTCGGTGTGTTGCGCGACTGGTCGGTGAAAGAGATTTTCCTGGCTTTGCTGGGTACTGCCGTCGTCGTCTTCATTTCGGTGGTGGGTGACCTTACCGAAAGCATGTTCAAGCGCCAGGCCGGGATCAAGGACAGCAGCAACCTGCTGCCGGGTCACGGCGGCGTGCTGGACCGTATCGACAGCCTCACCGCTGCGTTGCCGATCTTTGCTGTGTTGCTGTGGATGATCGCTTCGTGAGCCGTCCACAGCAGGTTACCGTGCTGGGCGCGACCGGCTCGGTCGGGCTGAGCAGCCTGGATGTCATCGCCCGTCATCCTGATCGTTATCAGGTGTTTGCGCTGACCGGCTTCACCCGTATCAGTGAATTGCTCGCGCTGTGCGTGCGCCACTCTCCGCGTTTTGCGGTGGTGCCACAGGCCGCTGCCGCCCGTAGCCTGCAGGATGACCTGCGGGCTGTCGGCCTTGCCACCCAAGTATTGGTGGGCGAAGAGGGGCTGTGCCAGGTGTCTGCCGATGCCGAAGTGGACACTGTGGTGGCGGCGATCGTCGGAGCGGCGGGTTTGCGCCCGACACTGGCCGCAGTTGATGCGGGCAAAAAGATCCTGCTGGCCAATAAAGAAGCGCTGGTCATGTCCGGCGCGCTCTTTATGCAGGCCGTGCGCAAGAGCGGTGCGGTCCTGTTGCCTCTCGACAGCGAGCACAACGCGATCTTCCAGTGCATGCCTGCTGATTTTGCCCGCGGCTTGAGCCAGGTTGGCGTGCGCCGGATTTTGCTGACGGCGTCCGGTGGCCCCTTTCGACAGACTCCTTTGGATGAGCTGGAGCATGTGTCGCCCGACCAGGCGTGCGCGCACCCGAACTGGTCCATGGGGCGCAAGATCTCCGTGGACTCGGCAAGCATGATGAACAAGGGCCTTGAGTTGATCGAGGCCTGCTGGCTGTTCGATGCGCGGCCCGATCAGGTAGAGGTGGTGATTCACCCGCAAAGCGTGATTCATTCCCTGGTGGATTACGTGGATGGCTCGGTATTGGCGCAGTTGGGCAACCCCGATATGCGCACGCCGATCGCCAATGCCCTGGCTTGGCCGCAGCGGATTGATTCCGGTGTGGCGCCATTGGACCTGTTTGCCGTTGCGCGCCTGGATTTCCAGGCGCCGGACGAGCAGCGCTTTCCATGCCTGCGTCTGGCCCGACAAGCGGCTGAAGCGGGTAACAGTGCGCCAGCCATGCTCAATGCAGCCAATGAGGTCGCCGTGGCGGCGTTTCTCGAACGGCGCATCCGCTTTCCGCAGATCGCGAGTATCATCCAGGACGTTCTGGATCTTGAACCGGTCGTGGCTGTGAGTGATCTGGAGGCAGTGTTCGAGGCCGATACAAAGGCTCGGGCCCTGGCCGAACAATGGCTGGACCGCAACGCGCGTCAGGCTGTGGGCGGGTAAGCGCCTTCAGGCATTGGATTGAAATGCGGAGAAATTAGATGAGTGCGCTCTACATGATTGTCGGCACCCTGGTTGCTCTGGGTGTGCTGGTTACCTTCCACGAATTCGGCCACTTCTGGGTGGCGCGTCGTTGCGGCGTCAAGGTATTGCGCTTTTCCGTCGGCTTCGGCATGCCGCTGGTCCGCTGGCACGACCGTCGCGGCACCGAGTTCGTGATCGCAGCCATCCCGCTGGGTGGCTACGTGAAAATGCTCGATGAGCGTGAAGGCGAAGTGCCTGCCGACCAGTTGGACCAATCCTTCAACCGCAAGACCGTTCGTCAGCGTATCGCCATCGTGGCGGCCGGTCCGATTGCCAACTTCCTGTTGGCGATGGTGTTCTTCTGGGTCCTCGCCATGCTGGGCAGCCAGCAAGTGCGCCCGGTCATCGGTGCGGTCGAGACGGGCAGCATGGCGGCCAAGGCTGGCCTGGTAGCAGGGCAGGAAATTGTTTCTATTGATGGCGAACCTACCACGGGTTGGGGGGCGGTCAATTTGCAGTTGGTGCGTCGACTGGGCGAGAGCGGCACCGTCAAGGTGGTGGTGCGCGAGCAGGACTCCAGTGCCGAAAGCCCCCGTGAGCTGGCTTTGGACCATTGGCTTCAAGGCGCTGACGAGCCGGACCCGATCAAATCCCTGGGCATTCGTCCGTGGCGTCCGGCGTTGCCGCCGGTGCTCGCCGAGCTGGACCCTAAAGGCCCGGCCCAGGCTGCGGGCCTGAAAACCGGCGACCGCCTGTTGGCCCTCGATGGTCAGGCGCTGGGCGACTGGCAGCAAGTGGTCGACCTGGTGCGTGTACGGCCTGATACCAAAATTGTGCTGAAAGTTGAGCGCGAAGGTGCTCAAATCGACGTTCCCGTGACCTTGTCGGTACGTGGGGAGGCCAAGGCCGCCGGGGGTTACCTGGGTGCCGGGGTCAAAGGTGTCGAGTGGCCGCCATCGATGGTGCGAGAGGTCAGCTTCGGGCCGTTGGCAGCAATTGGGGAGGGCGCGAAACGCACTTGGACCATGAGCGTGCTGACCCTAGAATCGCTCAAGAAAATGTTGTTCGGCGAGCTCTCGGTAAAAAACTTGAGTGGACCGATAACCATTGCTAAAGTGGCGGGCGCTTCTGCCCAGTCGGGTGTCGCGGATTTCCTGAATTTCCTGGCTTATCTGAGTATCAGCCTTGGGGTTCTGAATTTGCTGCCCATTCCAGTATTGGATGGGGGGCATCTGCTGTTTTATCTGGTCGAGTGGGTGCGTGGTCGCCCCTTGTCGGATCGGGTGCAGGGTTGGGGGATACAGATCGGTATCAGTTTGGTGGTCGGGGTGATGTTGTTAGCTCTGGTCAACGATCTGGGACGACTGTAACGCTTCGCTGAATTGCGAATCTGCCGCATTTTGCGGCAGTTTGTTTATTGCCAGTTGGAATAAGAAAGGACTTCATGAAACGTCTGCTGCTAACTGCGGTTCTCACCGTATTGATGATCGCCGAAGTTCACGCCGAGTCCTTCACCATCTCCGATATTCGCGTCAACGGCCTCCAGCGGGTTTCCGCGGGTAGCGTCTTTGGTGCCTTGCCGTTGAACGTCGGGGAACAGGCTGATGATCGTCGCCTGGTGGAATCCACTCGTGCGCTGTTCAAAACCGGGTTCTTTCAAGATATCCAACTGGGTCGCGAAGGCAATGTCCTGGTCATCACCGTCGTCGAGCGACCTTCTGTCGCGAGTATCACGATCGAAGGTAACAAGGCCATTTCCACTGAAGACCTGATGAAAGGTCTGAAACAGTCTGGCCTGGCCGAGGGCGAGATCTTCCAGCGCGCTACCCTTGAAGGTGTGCGTAACGAGCTGCAACGCCAGTACGTTGCCCAGGGTCGCTACTCGGCGAGCGTGGAGACGGAAGTTATCCCGCAGCCGCGTAACCGCGTGGGCCTGAAGGTCAACATCAACGAAGGCACCGTGGCGGCTATCCAGCACATCAACGTGGTGGGCAACACCAAGTTCGCCGACGAAGACCTGATCGACCTGTTCGAACTCAAGACCACCAACTGGTTGTCGTTCTTCAAGAACGATGACAAGTACGCCCGTGAAAAACTTTCCGGTGACCTGGAACGCCTGCGCTCCTACTACCTGGACCGTGGCTACATCAACATGGACATCGCTTCGACCCAGGTGTCCATCACCCCGGACAAGAAGCACGTCTACATTACCGTCAACGTCAACGAAGGCGAGAAGTACAAGGTTCGTGACGTGAAGCTCAGCGGTGACTTGAAAGTACCTGAAGACCAGGTCAAGTCCCTGCTGCTGGTCCAGAAAGACCAGGTGTTCTCGCGCAAACTGATGACCACTACCTCAGAGCTGATCACGCGTCGCCTGGGTAACGAAGGCTACACCTTCGCCAACGTCAACGGCGTGCCAACTCCAAACGATGAAGACCACACCGTCGACATCACATTCGTCGTCGACCCAGGCAAGCGTGCCTACGTTAACCGCATTAACTTCCGTGGCAACACCAAGTCCTCGGACGAAGTGCTGCGTCGCGAAATGCGCCAGATGGAAGGCGGTTGGGCGTCGACTTACCTGATCGACCAATCCAAGACTCGTCTCGAACGCCTGGGCTTCTTCAAGGAAGTCAACGTCGAAACCCCGGCCGTACCGGGCGTGGATGACCAGGTCGACGTGAACTATGCCGTTGAAGAGCAAGCCTCGGGTTCGATCACCGCCAGTGTCGGTTTCGCACAGAGCGCGGGTTTGATCCTGGGTGGTTCGATCACGCAGAACAACTTCCTGGGTACCGGTAACCGTGTGTCCATCGGCCTGACCCGAAGCGAATACCAGAGCCGATACAACTTCGGTTACACCGACCCCTACTGGACTGCAGACGGTGTGAGCCTGGGCTACAACGCCTTCTATCGCACCACCGACTACAAAGACCTCGATGTTGACGTTGCAAGCTATGCGATCGACAGCCTCGGTGCCGGTGTCAACGTGGGTTATCCGATCAGTGAGACCTCGCGTCTGACCTTCGGCCTGACCGCCCAGCAGGATGAAATCAAGACCGGTGTGTACACCGTGGACGAGATCTTCGACTTCACCCGCCGTGAAGGCGACAAGTTCCTGAACTTCAAGGCGTCTGCCGGCTGGTCCGAGTCGACTCTGAACAAAGGCGTACTGGCAACCCGTGGTCACTCCCAGAGCCTGACCGCGGAAGTCACCACGCCGGGCAGCGACCTGTCGTTCTTCAAGCTCGACTACCGTGGCCAGTTGTTCCAGCCGTTGAGCGATAACTACACCATGCGCCTGCACACTGAGCTGGGCTATGGCGATGGATATGGTTCGACCAATGGTCTGCCGTTCTATGAAAACTACTACGCGGGTGGCTTCAACTCGGTACGTGGCTTCAAGGACAGCACACTGGGTCCTCGTGGTACGCCGAGCCGTGGCCAGCTGCTTACTGGTAACCAGGGCACAGTGGCTGACTCGGACAACGACCCGCTGCCGTTCGGCGGTAACGTGCTGATCCAGGGTGGCGCGGAGATTCTGTTCCCGCTGCCGTTCGTCAAAGATCAGCGCTCCTTGCGGACTTCGGTCTTCTGGGACGTGGGTAACGTGTTCGACTCCAAGTGCGAGCAGATCAAGAACCCAAGTGGCTTGAAGTCCAACACCCAGTGCAACGACGTGAGCCTCAGCAACATGGCCAGCTCCGTGGGCGTGGGTGTGACCTGGGTGACTGCGTTGGGCCCGTTGAGCTTTGCTCTGGCCATGCCGATCAAGAAGCCGGATAACGCTGAAACCCAGATTTTCCAATTCTCCCTTGGCCAGACGTTCTAAGCGTCTGACCTAAGATAACGACAACGGATTCTGTAGGAGTACATCGTGCGTAAGTTGACTCAATTGGTCCTGCTGGCCACTGTGCTGGTAACCACCCCGGCCTTCGCCGAAATGAAAATCGCCGTTCTGAACTATCAGATGGCTTTGCTGGAGTCCGACGCGGCCAAGAAGTATGCCGTGGATGCCGAGAAAAAATTCGGTCCGCAACTGACCAAGCTCAAGACACTGGAAAGCAGCGCCAAGGGTATCCAGGACCGTCTGGTTGCCGGTGGTGACAAGATGCAGCAGGGCGAGCGCGAGCGTCTGGAGCTTGAATTCAAGCAAAAGGCCCGTGACTACCAGTTCCAATCCAAGGAGCTGAACGAAGCCAAGGCTGTTGCCGACCGCGAAATGCTCAAGCAGCTCAAGCCGAAACTCGACAGCGCCGTGGAAGAAGTCATCAAGAAGGGTGCCTTTGACCTGGTGTTCGAGCGTGGCGCCGTGATTGACGTCAAGCCTCAATACGACATCACCCGTCAGGTGATCGAGCGCATGAACCAGCTGAAGTAAACCATGACCGCGACTATCAAGCTCGGCGAGTTGGCCGAGTTCCTGGGGGCCACCTTGCGTGGCTCCCCGGAGAAAGAAATCACTGGGCTAGCCACCTTGCAGGAGGCTGGCCCAGCTCAGTTGAGCTTCCTCGCAAATCCTCAATACCGTAAATACCTGATCGATTGCCAAGCCGCAGCCGTGTTGCTGAAGGCCGCGGACGCCGAAGGGTTTGTCGGGGATGCGCTGGTGGTGGCTGACCCCTACCTGTCTTACGCGAAAGCATCGCACCTGTTCGATCCCAAGCCTAAGGCGGCTGGCGGTATTCACCCGTCAGCGGTAATTGCCGAGGATGCCCAGGTCGATCCTGCTGCGAGCATTGGTGCTTTTGCGGTGATCGAGAGTGGCGCGCGTATTGGCGCTGGCGTCACCGTCGGCGCGCATTGCTTCATTGGTGCACGCTGCGAAATCGGTGCCGATGGCTGGCTGGCGCCTCGCGTTACCCTTTACCACGATGTGCGTATCGGGCAGCGGGTGGTCATTCAGTCGGGCGCGGTGATCGGTGGTGAGGGCTTTGGCTTTGCCAATGCCAAAGGTGTCTGGCACAAGATTGCCCAGGTTGGCGGCGTATTGATCGGCGACGACGTGGAAATCGGGGTCAACACCGCTGTCGATCGCGGGGCCCTGGCCGATACCGTGATTGGCAATGGCGTGAAGCTCGACAACCAGATTCAGATCGCTCACAACGTGCAGATTGGCGATCACACCGCCATGGCTGCCTGCGTGGGGATTTCCGGCAGCACCAAAATCGGCAAGCATTGCATGCTTGCCGGTGGCGTGGGGCTGGTGGGGCATATCGATATTTGCGACAACGTCTTTATCACCGGCATGACCATGGTCACTCACTCGATTACCGAGCCAGGGGCTTATTCATCCGGTACCGCCATGCAGCCAGCGGCTGAATGGCGCAAGAGTGCGGCGCGCTTGAGACAGCTCGACGACATGGCGCGACGTCTCAAACAGCTGGAAAAGCGTGTTGGGGACGTGACCCCTGGCGGTAATGCTTCATCAGAAGGCTGATACCATTTCCATATCAAGTGTGCACAGCCGATAGACTGCCTCCTTGATTTGCTAGCGGGGCGTGCTTTTAGTCCGCCCGCCCCCAATCTTTATTACAGGCTTCCCCCCGAAATGATGGACATCAACGAGATTCGCGAATACCTGCCTCACCGTTACCCGTTCCTGCTGGTGGACCGCGTAGTGGACCTCAATGTTGAGGAAAAGCGCATTCGTGCCTACAAGAATGTCAGCATCAACGAACCGTTTTTCAATGGCCACTTTCCTGCGCATCCCATCATGCCAGGCGTGTTGATCATTGAAGCAATGGCCCAGGCTGCCGGTATCCTTGGTTTCAAAATGCTCGACCTCAAGCCTGCCGATGGCACGCTTTACTATTTCGTGGGCTCCGACAAGTTGCGTTTCCGCAACCCGGTCACCCCGGGTGACCAGTTGATCCTGGAAGCCAAGTTCATCAGCTGCAAGCGCCAGATCTGGAAGTTCGAATGCCAGGCTTCGGTTGATGGCAAGCCGGTGTGCTCTGCCGAAATCATCTGTGCGGAACGCAAACTATGAGTTTGATTGACCCTCGCGCAATCATCGATCCGTCGGCCGTCCTGGCCGACGACGTTGAGGTCGGCCCTTGGTCGATCGTCGGCGCAGGTGTGGAAATCGGCGAGGGGACTGTCATCGGGCCGCATGTGATCCTTAAGGGGCCGACCCGTATTGGCAAACACAATCGTATCTACCAGTTTTCCTCGGTAGGCGAAGACACCCCGGACATGAAGTACAAGGGTGAAGAAACACGCCTGGTAATCGGTGACCACAACATCATCCGTGAAGGTGTGACTATTCACCGTGGCACCGTGCAGGACCGAGCCGAGACGACGTTGGGCGATCACAACCTGGTGATGGCCTATGCGCATATCGGCCACGACAGCGTGATTGGCAACCACTGCATCCTGGTCAACAACACCGCGTTGGCTGGCCATGTGCATGTGGATGACTGGGCGATCCTGTCCGGTTTTACCCTGGTGCATCAGTATTGCCATATCGGCGCCCACAGCTTTTCCGGCATGGGCACCGCCATCGGCAAGGATGTGCCTGCATTCGTCACCGTGTTCGGCAACCCTGCCGAAGCACGCAGCATGAATTTCGAGGGCATGCGCCGTCGCGGGTTCAGCGACGACGCAATCCAGGCCCTGCGCCGGGCCTACAAGACGGTTTACCGTCATGGGCTGACGGTTGAGCAGGCCCTGGCCGAACTGGCTGAGCCTGCAGCGACGCACCCGGAAGTCGCGGTGTTTCGTGACTCGATCCAGGCGTCGACTCGCGGCATCACCCGCTGATCATGGCTAAGTTGCGTATCGCATTGGTCGCCGGAGAAGCTTCCGGCGATATTCTCGGCGCCGGCCTGATGCGGGCCCTCAAGGTCCAGCACCCTGCTATCGAATTTATCGGTGTCGGTGGCCCGTTGATGCAGGCCGAAGGCCTCACCTCCTACTTTCCGATGGAGCGCTTGTCGGTCATGGGCTTGGTGGAGGTGCTGGGGCGTCTGCGTGAGTTGCTCGCTCGCCGCAAGCTGCTGATCAAGACGTTGATCGAAGAAAAGCCCGACGTCTTTATCGGTATCGATGCCCCGGATTTCACCCTCAATATCGAACTCAAGCTGCGCCAGGCCGGAATCAAGACCGTTCACTATGTCAGCCCGTCCGTCTGGGCGTGGCGACAGAAGCGTGTGCTGAAGATTCGTGAAGGCTGCGACCTGATGTTGACCCTGCTGCCGTTCGAGGCCAGGTTCTACGAAGAGAAGGGCGTGCCGGTGCGGTTTGTCGGCCACACCCTGGCCGATGCCATTCCTTTGCAGGCTGACCGTGCCGCGGCGCGTACCGAGCTTGGGTTGCCCGACGGCCCGCTGGTCGCATTGATGCCGGGCAGCCGGGGTGGCGAAGTCGGGCGTCTTGGCAGCCTGTTTTTTGATGCCGCCGAACGTCTGCAAGCACTCAAGCCGGGCATTCGTTTTGTGCTGCCATGCGCCAGCCCGCAACGTCGCACGCAAATTGAAACACTGCTGGAAGGGCGCAACCTGCCGTTGACCCTGCTCGACGGTCAGTCGCACCTGGCCCTGGCCGCCTGCGATGCGGTATTGATCGCCTCGGGTACCGCGACCCTGGAAGCCTTGCTGTACAAGCGCCCAATGGTGGTGGCCTATCGTCTGGCGCCGGTGACGTTCTGGATACTCAAGCGGATGGTCAAGAGCCCATATATCTCCTTGCCCAATCTGCTGGCCCAGCGGTTGTTGGTGCCAGAGTTGTTGCAGGACGATGCTACGCCCGAAGCGCTTGCGCAAACTCTACTACCCTTGATTGACGGCGGCGAAGAGCAGACCCGTGGTTTCGACGAAATCCACCGCACCCTGCGCCGTGATGCCTCGAATCAGGCGGCTGACGCCGTGCTGAACTTGATTGGCCATAAACAGGAAGCCTTATGAGCACGCAAATGGGCCTGGATTTCAGCCTGGTTGCACATGCCCACGAACTGGTGGCGGGTGTCGACGAAGTCGGGCGCGGCCCGTTGTGTGGTGCGGTCGTGACGGCGGCGGTGATCCTCGACCCGAACCGGCCGATCCTTGGCCTTAATGATTCGAAGAAGCTCACCGAAGCCCGTCGTGAAAAACTCTATGACGAGATCTGCGAGAAGGCCCTGAGTTGGCATATCGCCCGGGCAGAAGTAGAAGAAATCGATGAGCTGAATATATTGCACGCCACCATGCTTGCCATGCAGCGTGCGGTTGAAGGGCTGCACATTACGCCAAAGCTGGCGATGATCGACGGCAATCGTTGCCCCAAACTGGCGATGCGCGCTGAGGCGGTGGTGCAGGGCGACAGCAAGGTGCCAGCTATTGCGGCGGCGTCGATTCTGGCCAAGGTCAGCCGCGACCGTGAAATGGCTGCGTTCGAATTGGTCTACCCCGGCTACGGCATGGGCGGACACAAAGGCTATCCGACGCCCGTTCATCTGGAAGCGTTGGCGCGACTCGGCCCTACACCGATCCATCGCCGCTCGTTCGCCCCGGTGCGCCAGGCTTATGAGCTGCGCGAGAGCCTCATCGAGGTGTAGTCGCCAGGCTGATGTTTTGCTCAAGGCCCGGTACAATCCCGGGCCTTGTTGTTTCCAAGTTACTGCACAGGATCACTATGCCGGCTTCATTCGTTCATCTACGCCTGCACACTGAATACTCCCTGGTCGACGGCCTCGTACGGATCAAACCGCTGGTCAAGACCCTGGTGGGCATGAACATGCCGGCAGTGGCGGTCACCGACCAGAACAACATGTGTTCCCTGGTCAAGTTCTACAAGAACGCCATGGGCGCGGGCATCAAGCCGATCTGTGGCGCCGACCTGTGGCTGTCCAACAAGGATCCGGACAACGCCCTGAGTCGCATCAGCCTGCTGGCGATGAACGGCGTCGGTTATCGCAACCTGACCGAACTGATTTCCCGTGGCTTTATCGACGGCCAGCGCAATGGTTCGGTCATTATCGAACGTGAGTGGGTGGCCGAAGCCAGCGAAGGCCTGATCATGCTTTCGGCCGCCAAAGAGGGCGAGGTTGGTGTTGCGCTGCTCGGCGGCAACCCTCAGGAAGCCGAAGTGCTGGCCCGTGAATGGATGCAGGTGTTCCCCGGCCGCTTCTACCTGGAAGTGCAACGCACCAATCGTCCCAACGATGAAGAGCATTTGCACGCCGCCGTGGCCCTGGCCGACAAGCTGGGCACGCCGCTGGTGGCAACCAACGATGTACGTTTTATCAAGAAAGAAGATTTCGAAGCCCACGAAACCCGCGTGTGCATCGGCGAAGGCCGGGCCCTGGATGACCCGCGTCGCTCGAAGAACTACAGCGAAGAGCAGTACCTCAAAAGCGCCGAGGAAATGGCCGAGCTGTTCAGCGACTTGCCCGAGGCGCTGGAAAACTCCGTCGAGATTGCCAAGCGCTGCAATATCGAAGTGAAGCTGGGCAAGCACTTCCTGCCCAACTTCCCGATTCCCGATGGCATGACCATCGACGAGTACTTCCGCAAGGTGTCGTTCGATGGCCTGGAAGAGCGGCTCAGCGTATTGCTGCCCAGGGACACCACCGAAGACTACGAAGCCAAGCGCCAGGTCTACGTCGACCGGTTGAATTTCGAACTGGATATCATCATCCAGATGGGGTTCCCCGGTTACTTCCTGATCGTGATGGACTTCATCCAGTGGGCCAAGAGCAACGGCGTACCGGTAGGCCCGGGCCGGGGGTCAGGCGCGGGCTCGCTGGTGGCCTACGTGCAGAAGATCACCGACCTCGACCCGTTGGAATATGACCTGCTGTTCGAACGCTTCCTGAACCCGGAGCGGGTTTCCATGCCCGACTTCGACGTCGACTTCTGCATGGACGGTCGCGACCGCGTGATCGAATACGTGGCCGAGAAATACGGTCGCAACGCGGTAAGCCAGATCATCACGTTCGGTTCCATGGCGGCCAAGGCGGTAATCCGCGACGTGGCCCGTGTACAGGGCAAGTCTTACGGCCTGGCCGACCGCCTGTCGAAGATGATCCCGTTCGAAGTCGGCATGACCCTGGAAAAAGCCTACGAGCAGGAAGAGATCCTGCGCGACTTTATCAAGGTCGATGAAGAAGCCGCCGAAATCTGGGACATGGCGCGCAAGCTCGAAGGCGTGGTGCGTAACGTCGGTAAACACGCCGGTGGCGTGGTGATCGCGCCCACCAAGCTCACTGACTTCTCGCCGATCTATTGCGATGAAGAAGGTGACGGCCTGGTCACCCAGTTCGACAAGGACGACGTGGAGGCGGCCGGCCTGGTGAAGTTCGACTTCCTCGGCCTGCGTACGTTGACGATCATCGACTGGGCGCTTAAGACCATCAACCGCGACCGCGCCAAGGTGGGCGAGGAGCCGCTGGATATCGCCTTCATCCCGCTGGATGACAAGCCGACCTACACCTTGCTGCAAAAAGCCGAAACCACCGCAGTGTTCCAGCTTGAATCGCGCGGCATGAAAGAGCTGATCAAAAAGCTCAAGCCCGACTGCCTGGAAGACTTGATCGCACTGGTGGCCCTGTTCCGTCCGGGGCCGCTGCAGTCGGGCATGGTGGATGACTTCATCAACCGTAAGCACGGCCGCGCCGAACTGGCGTACCCGCACTCCGACTATCAGTACGAAGGTCTCAAGCCGGTGCTGGCGCCGACCTACGGCATCATCCTGTATCAAGAACAGGTGATGCAGATCGCCCAGGTGATGGCGGGTTACACCCTCGGCGGCGCGGACATGCTGCGTCGCGCCATGGGTAAAAAGAAACCCGAGGAAATGGCCAAGCAGCGCGGCGGTTTCATTGAGGGTTGTGCCACCAACAACATCGACGCGGACCTGGCCGGTAACATCTTCGACCTGGTGGAAAAGTTCGCCGGTTACGGCTTCAACAAATCCCACTCTGCCGCCTACGGCCTGGTGTCGTACCAGACGGCGTGGTTGAAAGCCCACTACCCGGCGCCGTTCATGGCGGCGGTACTCTCGGCGGATATGCACAACACCGACAAGGTCGTGACCTTGATCGAAGAAGTGCGCACCATGAAGCTGCGCCTCGACGCGCCGGACGTGAACGCCTCGGAGTTCAAGTTCACGGTGAACGACGAAGGCCGCATCATTTATGGCCTCGGCGCGATCAAGGGCGTGGGTGAGGGGCCGGTGGAGGCGATCACCGAAGCACGTCAGGATGGACCGTTCAAGGACCTGTTCGACTTCTGTGCACGGGTCGACCTCAAGCGTATCAACAAACGTACCCTCGACGGCCTGATCCGCAGCGGCGCGCTGGACCGTCTTGGCCCGTATTTCCATGACGAACCCAAGGCATACCAGGCCAATATCGACCGTAACCGCGCCGTGTTGCTCACCGCCATGGAAGAAGCGATCAAGGCCGCCGAACAGACCGCCCGTACCCATGACAGCGGCCACGCCGACCTGTTTGGCGGACTGTTCGTCGAAGAAGACGCGGATGTGTACGCCAACCACCGCAAAGCCAAGGAACTGACCCTCAAGGAACGTCTCAAGGGCGAGAAAGACACCTTGGGCCTGTACCTCACTGGCCATCCGATTGACGAGTACGAAGGCGAGATTCGCCGTTTCGCCCGTCAGCGCATCATCGACCTGAAACCGGCCCGGGATACCCAGACCGTCGCCGGCATGATCATCGCCCTGCGGGTGATGAAAAATAAGAAGGGCGACAAGATGGGTTTCATCACCCTCGATGACCGCTCGGGCCGGATCGAAGCGTCGCTGTTTGCTGACGCGTTCCACTCCGCCCAGTCATTGCTGCAGACCGATGCCATGGTGGTGGTGGAAGGGGAAGTCAGCAACGACGACTTTTCCGGCGGCCTGCGCCTGCGCATCAAGCGTGTGATGAGCATGGAAGATGCACGGACCAACCTGGCCGAAAGCCTGCGCCTGAAGGTCAAGACCGAGGCGCTCAAGGGCGATCAGCTACGCTGGTTGGGTGACCTGCTCAAGCGTCACCGTGGCGCATGCCCGGTGACCATGGAGTACACCGGCAACGACGCCAAGGCCATGTTGCAGTTTGGCGAGACCTGGCGAATTGATCCCGCTGACGGCTTGATTCAAGCATTGCGTGACCAGTTCGGCCGTGACAACGTCTTTCTCCAATACCGCTGATGGCCAGGCGCTTTCTTTTCCATGAAGAGCAGTCGCCTGATCTCGGCCAAACATTTAATCTCGACCTAAACGCGCCTCTCCCTTAAGGTAGGGCGCGAATAGACAACCGGCTGGCCAGGCACTCCTTGGCCGTCGACCCAAGACGGACGCTTATGAACCCGAATTTTCTTGATTTCGAACAGCCGATCGCTGACCTGCAAGCCAAGATCGAAGAACTGCGCCTGGTCGGCAATGACAATTCGCTGAACATCGGCGATGAGATCGCTCGCCTGCAAGACAAGAGCAGCACGCTCACCGAAGACATCTTCGGCAAGTTGACCAGCTGGCAGATCGCGCGCCTGGCTCGCCACCCGCGCCGTCCATACACCCTGGATTACATTCAGCACATTTTCACCGAGTTCGACGAGCTGCATGGCGACCGTCACTTTTCCGACGACGCGGCCATCGTGGGCGGTATCGCTCGGTTGGACGACCAGCCGGTGATGGTAATCGGCCATCAGAAAGGCCGTGAAGTGCGCGAGAAAGTACGCCGCAACTTCGGCATGCCGCGTCCGGAGGGCTACCGCAAGGCCTGCCGTTTGATGGAAATGGCCGAGCGCTTCAAGATGCCGATCCTGACCTTTATCGACACCCCGGGCGCGTACCCAGGTATTGACGCCGAAGAACGCAACCAGAGCGAAGCGATCGCCTGGAACCTGCGCGTCATGTCTCGCCTGAAAACCCCGATCATTGCCACCGTAATCGGTGAGGGTGGATCTGGCGGCGCGCTGGCGATCGGTGTCTGTGATCAGCTGAACATGCTGCAATATTCGACCTACGCGGTGATTTCGCCGGAAGGTTGCGCCTCGATCCTGTGGAAAACTGCCGAAAAGGCGCCGGACGCTGCCGAAGCCATGGGCATCACCGCTGACCGCCTCAAGGGCCTGGGTATCGTTGACAAAGTCATCGCCGAGCCGCTGGGCGGTGCGCACCGTGATCCGGCCGCGGCTGCTGCGACTATCCGTGCCGAACTGGGCTCGCAACTGGCGATGCTCAAGAAGCTGGATAACGAAGCGCTGCTGGCCCGTCGTTATGAGCGCCTGATGAGCTACGGCCTCTAAAGTCGCTGAAGTACCCATGTGGGAGGGGGCTTGCCCCCGATAGCAGTGTGTCAGCCAATGCATAATTGACTGACACATCGCGATCGGGAGCAAGCCCCCTCCCACATTTGCTTTGTGTATGCTCGGCCTACGTACTTCAGATTTTCGGCGGTAACCTGTGATGAAACCGGCCCTGCCCGCCAAGCTCCTGCAAGCCCTGACTCCCTGGCGCAACGCCCCTGCCTGGCACATTGCATTCTCCGGTGGCCTCGATTCCACCGTTTTGTTGCATCTCCTCGCCTCCCTGGCAAAGACCGAAGCGCTCCCGACCCTCAGCGCCGTGCATGTCCATCATGGCCTGCAAGGCGCCGCCGACGCCTGGCCAGCGCATTGCCAATCGATCTGCGACAGCCTGAGCGTGCCGCTGCGGATCATGCGCGTGCAGGTGCGGCCTGGCGCCAGTCTTGAGCAGGCAGCACGTGACGCACGTTATCGGGCGTTTGCCGAAGTGACCGGGGCAGGGGAGGTGCTGCTCACTGGCCAGCATCGCGATGATCAGGCAGAAACCCTGTTGTTCCGGTTGTTGCGCGGGGCAGGGGTGCGAGGGTTGGCGGCAATGCCTGAGTCTCGCCCATTGGCGGCTGGGTATTTGGTGCGGCCGTTGCTGCTCGCCTCTCGTGACGAGTTGGAAGCCTACGCGCGCGCGCACCAGTTGGAGTGGATCGAAGACCCTTCCAACGCCGATCCAGGGTTTTCCCGCAATCACTTGCGCCATCACGTATTCCCAGCGTTAACGCAGCAATGGCCTCAAGCTGCCGCCAGCCTGGCTCGTACGGCTGAGCACATGGCTGAAGCCCAAGGCCTGCTCGACGAATTGGCGCATATGGATCTGCGGGCCGCCGATCAGCCTTCAGCCTTTCCCTGGTTGCCTTTGTCTTCCTTGGCCCTGGCACCCTTGCGCGAGCTTTCCGATGCACGCCAGCGCAACGCGCTGCGCCATTGGCTGGCTCCATCGACCCGCCTACCCGACAGCAACCATTGGGCCGGCTGGTATTCCCTGCGCGATGCCAGGGACGATGCACAGCCCGTCTGGCGTCTGACCGACGGCGACTTGCACCGTAGCGGCGAGCGCATCTGGTGGCTGCCCTCCATGTGGTCGGAATTCTCCGACGCGTCGGTGAGCTGGACCGACCCGCAAAAACCATTGGAGTTACCCGGAAATGGTCAGTTGAAACTCATTGGCCAGGCGCCCGAAGGTCCATTGGAAGTCCGCTACCGCCAGGGCGGCGAAGTCGTCGAAGTGCCAGGTCGCGGTCGACGTGACCTGAAGCGTCTGTTGAATGAGCGGGGGCTGCCCGGGTTCGTCCGTGGCAGATTGCCGCTGCTGTATCGGGGTGAGCAATTGCTGGCTGTCCCAACCCTTGCGGGGTTATGGGCCAGCTCATCGGATGACTGGCAATTACATTGGATGCCACAGACCTGCGATCAAGGTTTGAGCTGATAGAGCCTTTCCGGTAGACTACGCTCCCTTCTTGATACAACTTCTGTGGATTCGCCTGAATCGCAGCAGTTGCCGATTACCAAGCAGTCTTTGCTGGGCGATTCCAAAAAATGTGTAGCGATCAACGTACCGGTGTTCCACTGCTGGTCTGTCACAACGCGGCGGTTTTTTTGAAAGGTGCACTGTGATTAATGCAGGTGATCGGGGGCTTCGGCCTCTCTTCGCTTTCCCCGGCGGCTCGGACCGCTTTAACGCAGACTTCTAGGGTTTTTCATGACGCGCTACATATTCGTCACGGGCGGTGTTGTTTCTTCATTGGGGAAAGGCATTGCCTCCGCTTCATTGGCGGCCATCCTGGAGGCGCGGGGGCTTAAAGTCACCATGCTCAAGCTGGACCCGTACATCAACGTCGATCCGGGCACCATGAGCCCGTTCCAGCACGGTGAAGTGTTCGTCACGCATGACGGCGCCGAGACCGACCTGGACCTGGGCCACTACGAGCGGTTCATCCGCACGACCATGACCCAGAACAACAACTTCACCACCGGCCGTGTCTACGAGCACGTGCTGCGCAAGGAGCGCCGTGGTGACTACCTGGGTGCAACCATCCAGGTGATCCCGCACATCACCGACGAAATCAAGCGCCGCATCATCAAGGGCGCAGGCGATGCCGACGTGGCGATGGTCGAGATTGGTGGCACCGTGGGTGACATCGAATCCCAACCGTTCCTCGAAGCCATCCGTCAGTTGCGTTTCGAAGTCGGCGCCAAGCGCGCGATGCTGATGCACCTCACTCTGGTGCCGTACATCGCCACCGCCGGTGAAACCAAAACCAAGCCAACCCAGCACTCGGTCAAGGAACTGCGTTCCATCGGCCTGCAGCCGGACGTGCTGGTTTGCCGCTCCGATCACCCGATCGACATCTCCTCGCGTCGCAAGATCGCGCAGTTTACCAACGTTGAAGAACGTGCGGTGATCGCCCTGGAAGACGCCGACACCATCTACAAGATCCCGGGCATCCTGCATTCGCAAGGCCTGGATGATTTTGTCGTCGAGCGTTTCGGCCTGCAGTGCAATGGCGCGGACCTGTCCGAGTGGGAAGCCGTGGTCGACGCCAAGCTCAACCCTGAGCATGAAGTCACCATCGCCATGGTCGGCAAGTACATGGAGCTGCTGGACGCGTACAAATCGCTGATCGAAGCGATGAGTCACGCCGGCATCAGCAACCGTACCAAGGTCAACCTGCGCTACATCGACTCCGAAGACATCGAAAACCAAGGCACCGCGCTGCTTGAAGGCGTGGACGCGATCCTCGTTCCCGGCGGTTTCGGCCTGCGTGGCGTGGAAGGCAAGATCACGGCCGTGCAGTACGCTCGCGAGAACAAGGTGCCGTACCTGGGTATCTGCCTGGGCATGCAAGTGGCCGTTATCGAGTTCGCCCGTAACGTGCTGGGCTGGAAAGACGCCAACTCCACCGAGTTCGATCACACCAGCGGCCACCCGGTCGTGGGCCTGATCACCGAGTGGGAAGACGCCACCGGCGCCGTTGAAACCCGTACCGAAGCGTCCGACCTGGGCGGCACCATGCGCCTTGGCGCACAGGACTGCCTGCTGGAAGCCGGTTCGCTGGTACACGACTGCTACGGCAAGGACGTGATCGTCGAGCGTCACCGTCACCGCTACGAAGTGAACAACAACCTGCTGCCGCAGATCAAAGAAGCAGGCCTGAAGATCTCCGGTCGCTCCGGTGACGGCAAGCTGGTTGAAGTGGTCGAGGCGCCGGATCATCCGTGGTTCGTGGCTTGCCAGTTCCACCCTGAGTTCACCTCGACGCCGCGCGACGGTCATCCGTTGTTCAGCGGTTTCGTCAAAGCTGCATTGACGCAACATCAGAAGAAGGCATAACCCTGATGGCCCAGAAGATCATTCGCGTAGGCGACATCGAAATTGCCAACGACAAGCCCATGGTGCTGTTCGGCGGCATGAACGTACTGGAAAGCCGCGACATGGCGATGCAGGTCTGTGAAGAATACGTACGGGTGACCCAGAAATTGGGTATCCCTTATGTCTTCAAGGCCAGCTTCGACAAGGCCAACCGTTCGTCCGTGACTTCCTACCGCGGCCCAGGCCTTGAAGAAGGCATGCGGATCTTCCAGGACATCAAGCAAGCCTTCGGCGTGCCGATCATCACCGACGTCCACGAGCCTGAGCAGGCTGCCGTGGTCGCCGAGGTGTGCGACATCATCCAGTTGCCGGCCTTCCTGTCGCGCCAGACCGACCTCGTGGTTGCCATGGCCAAGACCGGCGCTGTGATCAATATCAAGAAAGCCCAGTTCCTCGCGCCCCAGGAAATGAAACATATCCTGAGCAAATGCGTGGAAGCGGGTAACGACCAGTTGATCCTGTGCGAGCGGGGTTCGAGCTTCGGCTACAACAACCTCGTGGTGGACATGCTCGGTTTTGGCATCATGAAACAGTTCGAGTACCCGGTATTCTTCGACGTGACCCACGCGCTGCAAATGCCCGGTGGTCGCTCGGACTCCGCCGGTGGGCGTCGTGCCCAGGTTACCGACCTGGCCAAGGCGGGCATGAGCCAGTCTTTGGCCGGCCTGTTCCTGGAAGCCCACCCGGACCCGGACAACGCCAAGTGCGACGGCCCTTGCGCCCTGCGCC
Source organism: Pseudomonas sp. W4I3 (assembly GCF_030816195.1). Classification (GTDB taxonomy): domain Bacteria; phylum Pseudomonadota; class Gammaproteobacteria; order Pseudomonadales; family Pseudomonadaceae; genus Aquipseudomonas. Next base: position 2,023,799 of record NZ_JAUSXS010000001.1, read on the forward strand.
TGGACAAGCTGGAGCCGTTCCTGGCCCAGCTCAAGCAGTTGGACGAGTTGGTCAAGAGTTTTCCGACGGTAGAAACCGCGTAAGCGTCGTTTCTCCGGTAGAATTTCCCACGCTTTACGCTCAGGTCCAGGCCTGAGCCTTGTCGTCTGCAAGCCTGCCCTGTTGTTCCACCCTTGCGGTCGGTCAAAAGATTTCCTTCAGCTGCGTCGTTTTCGTCAACTTTGGAGTGTTTACAACAATGGCAAAAATCGTCGACATCAAAGGTCGTGAAGTTCTCGACTCCCGTGGCAACCCCACCGTCGAAGCCGACGTGCTTCTCGATAACGGCATCATCGGCAGCGCCTGCGCGCCGTCCGGTGCTTCCACCGGTTCGCGCGAAGCGCTGGAGCTGCGTGATGGCGACAAGAGCCGTTACCTGGGCAAGGGTGTACTCAAGGCCGTAGCCAACATCAATGGTCCGATCCGTGACCTGCTGCTGGGCAAGGACCCGCTGGACCAGAAAGCCCTGGACCACGCGATGATCAAGCTCGACGGCACCGAAAACAAAGGTAGCCTGGGCGCCAACGCCATCCTCGCCGTGTCCCTGGCTGCCGCCAAGGCCGCCGCCCAGGACCAGGACCTGCCGCTATACGCGCACATCGCCAACCTGAACGGCACGCCGGGTGTGTACTCGATGCCGGTACCGATGATGAACATCATCAACGGTGGCGAGCATGCCGATAACAACGTCGACATCCAGGAATTCATGGTGCAGCCGGTGGGTGCCAAGACCTTCTCCGAAGGCCTGCGCATGGGCACCGAGATTTTCCATCACCTCAAGGCTGTGCTGAAGGCCCGTGGCCTGAGCACCGCGGTAGGTGACGAAGGTGGTTTCGCGCCGAACCTGGCGTCCAACGAAGATGCACTCAAAGTGATCTCCGAAGCCGTGGCCAACGCGGGTTACAAGCTGGGCACCGACGTGACCCTGGCCCTGGACTGCGCGGCCAGCGAATTCTTCGAGGACGGCAAGTACAACCTGTCCGGCGAAGGCCAGGTGTTCAACTCCGAAGGTTTCGCTGAATACCTGAAGGGCCTGACCCAGCGCTACCCGATCATCTCGATCGAAGACGGCCTGGACGAGTCCGACTGGGATGGCTGGAAAATCCTCACCGACAAGATCGGCGAAAAAATCCAGCTGGTGGGCGACGACCTGTTCGTGACCAACACCAAGATCCTGAAAGAAGGCATCGACAAGAAGATCGCCAACTCCATCCTGATCAAGTTCAACCAGATCGGCACCCTGACCGAAACCCTGGAAGCCATCCAGATGGCCAAGGCTGCGGGCTACACCGCCGTGATCTCGCACCGCTCCGGCGAAACCGAAGACTCCACCATTGCCGACCTGGCTGTGGGTACGTCGGCAGGCCAGATCAAGACCGGTTCCCTGTGCCGTTCCGACCGTGTGTCCAAGTACAACCAATTGCTGCGCATCGAAGAGCAATTGGCGGGTAAAGCCAAGTACAACGGTCGCAGCGAGTTTCGCGGCTGATCGCTACTGATGGCAAGGCATGGTAAAAAGTCGGTGGATTGCGTCGCAAATTTCACGACAGAGTGAATTTCAGCGCTAATCTGCTGACTGACAAGCACAAGCCTGGTTTATCCAGGCTTCGTGCTATCAGTTGCTGCAAAAGGTTTGCATGACTGTCTTTTTTCATTGGATACCCGGATTTCGATGCGCAGTCCCAATTGGTTGTTTCTCGTCTTGCTCTTGTTGCTGGCTGGCCTGCAGTACCGCCTATGGGTGGGTAACGGCAGCTTTGCGCAGGTGGAAGAGCTGACCCAGCAAATTGCCGACCAGCACGCCGAAAACGAACGTTTGCTGGAGCGCAACCGCGTTCTTGACGCCGAAGTGCTTGAGTTGAAGAAAGGTACGGAGACCGTTGAAGAACGGGCTCGTCATGAACTGGGCATGGTCAAGGAGGGCGAAACCCTCTACCAGTTGGCCCAATGAACACCGAGTTACCGGCCTTCTGGGCCGTGATTCCTGCCGCGGGTGTAGGTGCCCGTATGGCCGCGGACCGTCCCAAGCAGTATCTGCAACTGGGCGGGCGCACGATTCTTGAACACAGCCTTGGCTGTTTCCTTGACCATCCTGCACTGAAAGGGCTGGTGGTCAGCCTTGCGGTTGATGATCCTTACTGGCCCAGCCTGGCGTGTGCCGCTGACCCGCGTATTCACCGTGCGGACGGCGGATCGGAGCGTTCCGGCTCCGTGCTCAATGCCCTGCTGCAACTCAATGCCCTGGGTGCCCGTGATGATGACTGGGTGTTGGTGCACGACGCGGCGCGGCCCAATCTGAGCCGTGATGACCTCGACAAGCTATTGGGCGAACTGGCTGACGATCCGGTTGGCGGCCTGCTGGCGGTGCCGGCCCGTGACACCCTCAAGCGCGTCGACAAACACGGCCGTATCGTCGAGACCGTTGATCGCAGCCTGATCTGGCAAGCCTTCACGCCCCAGATGTTCCGCCTGGGCGCCTTGCACCGTGCGTTGGCTGACAGCCTGGTGGCCGATGCGGTGATCACCGACGAAGCCTCTGCCATGGAGTGGTCCGGCCAGGCGCCACGCCTGATCGAAGGGCGTTCGGACAACATCAAGGTGACGCGGCCGGAAGATCTTGAGTGGCTGCGGTTGCGCTGGGCTAACCGCACTCGGTAGGAGCGAGCTTGCTCGCGAAAATCGCCAACGATAACGCGGGTTTCCTGGCTTGACGCGACGCTCTCAGGTTTTTCGCGAGCAGGCTCGCTCTTACAACGTATGGCCATATTCCGGCCGTTCGGCCAACCCCGCCTTCAAGAAATCCACCAACTTCCTGACCTTCGGCGACAAATGCCGCTGCTGCGGATACAGCGCCCACACCGCCGTATTCGGCGGCTGATGCGCCTCCAGCAGCGACACCAGCGCGCCACTGTGCAAGTGCTCCAGCACGTAATAGTCCGGCAGCTGGCACAGCCCCATGCCCTGCAGCGCGGCATCCAGCACCGCCTGCCCACTGTTGCAGCGCCAGTTGCCTTGCACCCGCTGGGAAAATTCGCGTCCGTCCTGGGCCAGTTGCCACACATCCGAACTGCCGATCAGGCAGTTGTGCCGGCTCAACTCCGACAAACTGTGTGGCCGACCATACCGGGCCAGGTAGGAAGGTGACGCACACACATACATGCGGCGCGCAGCGAGGCGGCTGGCAACCATGCGCGAGTCTTGCAGGCGACCGAGGCGAATCGCCAGGTCGAGTCCTTCGTGCACCAGGTCCAACTGGCGGTTGCTCAGTTCGATATCGACCCGCAACTGCGGATAGAGCGCCATGAATGCGGTCACAAGCGGCACGATAAACCGTTCGCCATAGGCCACGGCGCAGGTCATGCGCAACATGCCTTTAGGTTCGCTGGTCAGGTCGCCCACTGCACGCAAGGCTTCTTCGCGACCGTCCTGCAAGCGTTGGCAGTGCTGCAGGAAGGTCTGGCCCGCTTCGGTCAGCGTTACTTTGCGTGTGCTGCGATACAGCAGGCGTGTTTGCAGCCGTTCTTCCAGGCGCGCCACCTGGCGGCTGATATGAGACGACGAAACCCCCAGGCGCTCGGCCGCCGCGGTAAATTGGCTGCATTCGGCCACGGCGACGAACTCATCGATGCCTTCCCAGCGGTTCTCCAGCATGGCTATTGTCCCTGTACAGCAATAATGTTTTGCTTTTGTCTGGATTATTAATCAATAAGCGATGTTTTACACTGTTCCAATCAACTTTCACTCCCTGGAGAAAACCGGATGATCAAGTCCCGCGCCGCCGTAGCCTTCGAAGCCAAGAAGCCCCTTGAAATTGTGGAAGTCGATGTCGCCATGCCCAAGGCTGGCGAAGTGCTTTTGCGCGTGGTCGCGTCCGGCGTGTGCCATACCGACGCCTACACGCTGTCGGGTGCAGACCCGGAGGGTATCTTCCCGTCGATCCTCGGCCATGAAGGCGGCGCAGTGGTTGAGGCTGTCGGTGAAGGCGTGACTTCGGTCGCCGTCGGCGACCACGTGATCCCGCTGTACACCCCGGAGTGCGGCCAGTGCAAATTCTGCCGGTCGGGCAAGACCAACCTGTGCCAGGCCATCCGCTCTACCCAGGGCAAGGGCCTGATGCCTGACGGCACCACGCGTTTTTCCTACAAAGGCCAGCCGATTTTCCACTACATGGGTACTTCGACGTTCTCTGAGTACACCGTGTTGCCGGAAATTTCCGTCGCCAAGATCCCCAAAGAAGCGCCGCTGGAAAAGGTTTGCCTGCTGGGGTGTGGCGTGACCACCGGTATCGGCGCGGTGATCAACACCGCCAAGGTCAAGCCGGGTGACACCGTGGCTATCTTCGGTTTGGGCGGCATCGGTCTCTCTGCGGTGATTGGCGCCGCCAAGGCCAAGGCGGGTCGCATCATTGCCATCGACATCAACCCGGCCAAGTTCGAAATCGCCAAGCAACTGGGTGCTACCGACTGCATCAACCCGAAAGACTACGACCGCCCGATCCAGGACGTGATTGTCGATCTGACCGATGGCGGCGTGGATTTTTCCTTCGAGTGCATCGGCAATGTCCAGCTGATGCGCGCGGCTTTGGAGTGCTGCCATAAAGGGTGGGGCGAGTCGGTGATCATCGGCGTGGCCGGTGCTGGCCAGGAAATCGCCACCCGTCCATTCCAACTGGTGACCGGCCGCGTCTGGCGCGGTTCTGCATTCGGCGGCGTACGTGGACGCAGCGAATTGCCAAGCTACGTTGAAATGGCCCAGACCGGCGAGATCCCGCTGGATACCTTCATCACCCACACCATGGGCCTGGAAGACATCAACAAAGCGTTTGACCTGATGCATGAAGGCAAGAGCATTCGTACCGTCATTCATTTCTGAGGTCGGCCATGAGTCTGGAAAACCTGTCCTGCCAGAAAAGCTTCGGTGGCTGGCATAAACGCTATAAGCATCACTCCGATGTGCTCGATTGCGACATGACCTTCGCGGTCTATCTGCCGCCGCAAGCGGAGCAGGGCGGCAAGCTGCCGGTACTGTACTGGCTGTCCGGCTTGACCTGCACTGACGAGAACTTCATGCAAAAGACCGGCGCCCATCGCATGGCCGCCGAGCTGGGCTTGATCATCGTGGCGCCGGATACCAGTCCGCGCGGCCCCGGAGTGCCAGATGACCCGGACAACGCCTGGGACTTCGGCCTGGGCGCCGGTTTCTACCTGAACGCCACCCAGGAACCTTGGGCCAGGCATTATCGGATGCACGACTACGTGGTGCAGGAACTGCCGGCGTTGGTGGAAGCGCATTTTCCGGCTTCGGACAAGCGGGGCATCAGCGGCCACTCGATGGGTGGCCATGGTGCGCTGGTCTGTGCGCTGCGCAATCCGGGCCGTTACCAGTCCGTATCGGCGTTTTCGCCGATCAACAATCCGATGGATTGCCCCTGGGGCCAGAAAGCCTTCTCCCGTTACCTGGGTGAAGAACGCTCGAAGTGGCGTGAATGGGATGCCTGCCTGCTGATCAGCGAAGCATCGGAGCGGTTGCCGCTGTTGGTGGACCAGGGCGATCGTGACGATTTCCTTGCCGTGCAGCTCAAGCCCGAGGCCCTGCAGGCAGCGGCCAAGGCGGCCGGTCATCCGCTGGAGCTGCGGCTGCAGCCCGGCTACGACCACAGCTACTTCTTTATCGCCAGCTTCATCGACGACCATTTGCGCCATCATGGTCGTGCTTTGCTCGGTTAATGTGAGGCAAAAGTAGGTAGAATCACGCCCTGAATTAAATCGGGGCGTTTTTTTATGCGTATTGGCCACGGCTACGATGTGCACCGTTTCGCTGAAGGCGATTTCATCACTTTGGGCGGCGTGCGTATCGCGCACCACCATGGGCTGTTGGCTCATTCCGACGGCGACGTTGTCTTGCACGCCTTGAGCGATGCGTTGCTCGGCGCAGCGGCGCTGGGTGATATCGGCAAGCACTTTCCAGACACCGACCCAACTTTCAAGGGCGCGGACAGCCGTGTCCTGCTGCGCCATGTGGTCGGCTTGATCCACGCCAAGGGCTGGAAGGTCGGCAATGTCGATAACACCATCGTGGCCCAGGCGCCCAAGATGGCCCCGCATATCGAGTCGATGCGCGCCCTGATTGCCGCCGATCTGCAAATAGAATTGGACCAGGTGAACGTGAAAGCCACCACCACCGAAAAGCTCGGCTTTACCGGTCGGGAAGAGGGCATCGCCGTGCACTCCGTCGCCTTGTTGCTGCGCGCATGAACGAACTCCAATTGCTCGGCCCGCGTGCCTATGGCGAGGCCCTGGGCAGCGCGGTCCTGAAAGCGACCGCCGAAGATTTCCAGGTAGACGAAGTACTTGATATCCCGCTGACCGGCGAGGGCGAGCATCTGTGGTTGTGGGTCGAGAAGCGCGGCCTGAATACCGAGGAAGCGGCGCGGCGTATCGCCAAGGCGGCCGGCGTGCCATTGCGCACCGTCAGCTATGCCGGGCTCAAGGACCGGCAGGCATTGACCCGTCAGTGGTTCAGCGTGCAATTGCCCGGCAAGGCCGACCCGGACATGAGTGCTGCCGAGAACGACACCCTCAAGATCCTGAAAACCGCCCGGCACAAGCGCAAGCTGCAGCGCGGTGCACACGCGGCCAATGGCTTTACCTTGCGCCTGACCCAGCTGGCCGGCGATACCGCCGCCATCGATGCGCGTCTGCAATTGATCGCCCAGCACGGCATTCCCAACTATTTCGGTGCCCAGCGCTTTGGCCATAATGGCGGCAATGTCTCTGACGCCCGTGACTGGGCGGCTCGCAAGGCCCTGCCGGAACAGCGCAATGTGCGTTCGCGGCTGCTCTCCACTGCCCGTAGCTTTCTGTTCAACAAGGTGTTGGCGGCGCGTGTCGCCGACGGTTCCTGGCAGCGTGCCCAAGTCGGCGACCTGCTGGCCTTTACCGACAGTCGCAGTTTTTTCCCGGCGGGGGAGGCTGAATGCAACGACCCACGCCTGGCGATCCTGGACCTGCACCCCACCGGCCCGCAGTGGGGTGAAGGCGACTCTCCGGCGAAAGGTCTTACATACGAATTGGAACAATCTGTGGCCGCCGGAGAAGCTGACCTGCGTGATTGGCTGGTAAATGCGGGTATGAGCCAAGAACGTCGCATTCTGCGACTGCCCATTGGTGGATTGACGTGGCATTATCCCGGGCCTGACATTCTGCAATTGGAATTCGTCCTGCCGGCTGGATGCTTCGCCACTGTATTGGTGCGCGAGCTTGTGGATCTGGTGCCGGTAGGGCCGACGGACAACCCATGCGTATTCTGATATCAAACGATGACGGTGCTACCGCACCCGGCCTCGCCGCGCTTCATGCCGCGCTGGCGGATTACGCCGAGTGCGTGGTGGTGGCCCCCGACCAGGACAAGAGCGGTGCCAGCAGTTCGCTGACGCTCGACCGGCCGTTGCATCCCAAGGTCCTGGCCAATGGCTTTATCAGCGTGAACGGCACCCCCACCGACTGCGTGCACCTGGCGATCAACAGCTTGCTGGAGCACGCGCCGGACCTGGTGGTGTCGGGCATCAACCTGGGTGCGAATCTGGGTGATGATGTGCTGTATTCCGGCACCGTGGCGGCGGCCCTTGAGGGGCGCTTTCTCGGTAGGACCGGGTTCGCCTTTTCCTTCGCCTCCCGGCAACTGGATAATTTGCCGACGGCGGCGTACTACGCTCGCAAACTGGTGGAGGCGCACGGTTCTCTGGACCTGCCGCCGCGCACGGTGCTTAACGTCAATATCCCCAACCTGCCTCTGGACCGTGTTCGCGGTATCCAGCTCACGCGGTTGGGGCACCGTGCTCGTGCGGTAGCGCCTTTGAAGGTGGTCGACCCGCGTGGCAAGGAAGGCTACTGGATCGCAGCGGCCGGCGACGCCGAAGACGGGGGCGAGGGCACGGACTTTCATGCGGTGATGCAAGGCTATGTATCGATTACCCCGTTGCAATTCGATCGCACCTTCAGTGATGCCTTCAGTGGTCTTGATGGCTGGCTGGAGGGACTGCGCTGATGGCTCGTGAACAGGACGACCTGCTGCGCCGTGGCATCGGGATGACCTCCCAGCGCACCCGCGAACGTTTGATCCAGCGTCTGTACGAAGAAGGCTTGTCCAACGCGCAGGTGCTGGAAGTCATCCGGCGCACGCCTCGACACTTGTTTGTCGACGAAGCCCTTGCGCACCGCGCCTACGAAGACACGGCGTTGCCGATCGGCCACAACCAGACCATCTCCCAGCCTTATATGGTCGCCCGCATGAGCGAACTGTTGCTGGCTGCGGGGCCATTGGACAAGGTGCTGGAAATCGGCACCGGCTCCGGCTACCAAACTGCCGTGCTGTCGCAACTGGTCGAGCGGGTGTTCTCGGTTGAGCGCATCAAGGTGCTGCAGGACCGCGCCAAGGAGCGCCTGGTGGAGCTGAACCTGCGGAACGTGGTGTTTCGCTGGGGCGATGGCTGGGAAGGCTGGCCGGCACTGGCGCCCTACAACGGCATCATTGTGACTGCGGTGGCCACCGATGTGCCGCAAGCGTTGCTGGATCAACTGGCCCCTGGCGGCCGGCTCGTCATCCCGGTGGGCTCCGGTGAAGTGCAACAATTGATGCTCATTATCCGAGAGGACGAAGGTTTTGCTCGGCACGTGCTTGGCGCCGTGAGGTTCGTGCCACTGCTCAACGGCCCGCTGGCCTGATCATTTATTCCCCGGCAGTGAATTCCATAGACGCGGATGTGTCTTACAGCGGGGTCTATAGATTCAACAGGGCAGGCGCCGGAATTAAACGTGATGAATTTTTCGTTTCAGTCAGGTGCCGGTAAAAAGCCATTGCCCAGTTATACTTGCGACACATTTCAGGCCTGATACAGGCGTTAACGTTCAGCCACCACAAAGGGAGCGGCGGGTGAGTCTCACAGGTCCTGCGCAGCGAATGAGTAAAACAAGCTTTCAGCGACTGGTGCTTGGCCTTGTCTTGAGTTCCTTACTGGCTGCCTGCTCAAGCACGCCATCCGGTGGTGCGCGAGTGGTTGACCGCACTAATGCGGCGCCGCAAAGGCCGACCGTGACCACCGGCCAGTACCTGGTGCGCAAGGGCGACACGCTGTTCTCGATTGCCTTCCGTTATGGTTGGGATTACAAGGCGCTCGCAGCTCGTAACAACATTCCGGTGCCTTACACGATCCATCCCGGGCAGACGATTCGTTTCGATGGCCGCTCCGGTTCGGCGCCTACGGCAGTTGTGACAAAGTCAGGATCTTCGCCTTCCTCTTCGAGCAAAACCACCGTCATTACTCGGCCGGCAGGCACCGTTGCGCCTGCGGTTGCGGGTAAGCCGGCACCCGCGCCGTTGCCACCTGCAGGGCCTGCCCCGACCGGTTGGGGATGGCCTTCCAACGGCGTATTGATTGGAAAATTCTCTTCAAACGGCAGTTTGAATAAAGGCATTGATATCGCCGGGGATTTGGGACAGCCTGTTTTAGCTGCGTCTGATGGGACAGTGGTGTACGCCGGGAGTGGTCTACGGGGCTACGGCGAGCTGGTCATCATCAAACACAGCGATACCTACGTCAGTGCCTACGGTCATAACCGCAGGTTGTTGGTTCGGGGAGGGGCAGCAGGTCAAGGTCGGACAGACAATTGCCGAAATGGGTTCAACGGGTACAGACCGGGTGAAACTGCACTTTGAGATTCGCCGTCAAGGGAAGCCTGTAGATCCACTGCAATTCCTACCCCGCCGTTGATGTGTTGCCAGCCTGTTCCCTCACGTAGAAGGAACAGGCTCCAGCGTTGCCAAGGATAAAGGCGTCGCTTGAGCTTGAGGTCGAACTCACCAAAGGACTATAACAATGGCTCTCAGTAAAGAAGCGCCGGAGTTTGACATCGACGATGAGGTTCTCCTGATGGAGGCCGGTATCGCTACGGAAACGATGTCAGATAATGAGGGTGCATCACCACCTTCAGTTCGTACCAAATCCAAGAACTCCTCCGCGTTAAAGCAACACAAGTACATTGACTACACACGGGCGCTCGACGCGACTCAGCTGTACCTCAATGAAATCGGCTTTTCCCCTCTGCTCACCCCTGAAGAAGAAGTTCATTTTGCGCGTCTGTCGCAAAAGGGGGATCCGGCTGGGCGCAAGCGCATGATTGAAAGCAACCTGCGCCTGGTGGTCAAGATCGCCCGGCGCTACGTCAATCGTGGATTGTCGCTGCTGGACCTGATCGAGGAGGGCAACCTGGGCTTGATCCGGGCGGTGGAGAAGTTCGACCCTGAGCGGGGCTTTCGCTTCTCGACCTATGCCACCTGGTGGATTCGCCAGACCATCGAACGGGCGATCATGAATCAGACCCGCACGATCCGGTTACCGATCCATGTGGTCAAGGAACTCAACGTGTACCTGCGGGCCGCACGTGAGCTGACACAGAAACTCGATCATGAACCTTCGCCCGAAGAAATCGCCAACCTGCTGGAAAAACCGGTAGGGGAGGTCAAGCGCATGCTTGGCCTGAACGAGCGCGTGTCTTCGGTCGATGTCTCGCTGGGTCCGGATTCGGATAAAACCTTGCTGGACACCCTGACGGATGATCGCCCAACAGATCCGTGCGAGCTGTTGCAAGATGATGATCTGTCCCAAAGCATTGACCAGTGGCTGTCCGAGCTCACCGACAAGCAGCGTGAAGTGGTGATTCGCCGCTTCGGCCTGCGCGGCCATGAGAGCAGCACTCTGGAGGACGTAGGCCTGGAGATTGGCCTGACCCGTGAGCGGGTTCGGCAGATTCAGGTGGAGGGTCTCAAGCGCTTGCGCGAGATCCTTGAGAAGAACGGCTTGTCGAGTGAGTCGTTGTTCCAGTAAACGCTGCAGCTTGAATGCTTGAATGCTTGAATGCTTGAATGTGGGAGGGGGCTTGCTCCCGATATCGGTGGGTCAGTCAGTTCATGTGAGGCTGACACACTGCAATCGGGAGCAAGCCCCCTCCCACATTTTTTTGTGCCTGGCATTAGGTGGGTATGAATACCAATTTACAGGCATAAAAAAACCCCGCTTTTAAGGGCGGGGTCTTTTCGACTAAGTCAGTACAAGTTAGATAACTTGAACTTCTTCAGCTTGCATGCCTTTCTGACCGCGGGTAGCGATGAAAGAAACCTGTTGGCCTTCTTTCAGGCTTTTGAAGCCGTCGGATTGGATAGCTTTGAAGTGAACGAACAGGTCGTCACCGGATTGTGGAGTGATGAAGCCGAAGCCTTTTTCATCGTTGAACCACTTAACGGTACCAGTTTGGCGATTAGACATGGTGTAACTCCTTGAACAAAGTTAACTGCGACTCAGGAAAAGCCCTGGCCGAGACTGAGTGCAAAGAGCAGGAAAAATTCTTGGAGATGGTTGGATCGAAATTCAACATATCGTGTAGAGATTCTCAGTGACACAAGCAACACAGTGACGCCACCTTAACCCTTTTTCCGGAACGTGCCAATGGTATTTCCGAAGGTTTCTCTATTTTCGTGACTGGCGGTGGTATTTATTGTCCCGCAAACCCGCCGCAAGAGTCCCGGCCCCGCTGGCTGCGGGTTACAGAGGCGGGTGCATTCGTCATTAAAAGCCCTGCGCCCTTTGAACCCCACCGCCGGCCCCGGTAAGATGCCCCACAGAATTTTTCCACCTCGCTATTCAGGACATCGCCATGAGCATCAAATCGGACAAGTGGATTCGCCGCATGGCGCAGGAACACGGCATGATCGAACCGTTCGTTGAGCGCCAGATTCGTGGTGAAGGCGACGATCGTGTGATTTCGTACGGGGTTTCCAGCTATGGCTACGACGTGCGTTGCGCCGATGAATTCAAGGTGTTCACCAATATCAACTCGGCGATCGTCGATCCAAAGAACTTCGACGAAAAAAGCTTCGTCGACGTCAAGAGCGATGTCTGCATCATCCCGCCAAACTCCTTCGCCCTGGCCCGCACCGTGGAGTTCTTCCGCATTCCGCGTGACGTATTGACCATCTGCCTGGGTAAGAGCACCTATGCCCGTTGCGGCATCATCGTCAACGTGACCCCACTGGAACCCGAGTGGGAAGGCCACGTAACCCTGGAGTTCTCCAACACCACCACGTTGCCGGCGAAAATCTACGCCAACGAAGGCGTGGCACAGATGCTATTCCTGCAGTCCGACGAAGCGTGCGAAGTGTCCTATAAAGACCGTGCCGGCAAGTATCAGGGCCAGCGCGGCGTCACTCTCCCACGCGCTTGATCGAAAGCTCCTACGGCTTAAGGGAATTAGTCTGCGGAAATCGACTCTATCTAGGTGTACTGCCTCGGCGCGTGTAGAACGCGTCGGGCCACGCTTGAGGAGTGCCTTATGAAGATCAACCCGCGAATCAGCGCAGAACTTGCCCGGCTTGAACCCAACCAGATTGGTGTTCTGGCCTGGTCCCTGATGGCCGATCCTGCTTATGCGGGCGGCATCCCCGGCCAACCTGAACCGGACTATCCGCAGCCCACCGAACCGGGTGAGCCGACCCTGCCGGACGAGCCGCCTCCCTCGCCTGTCGCCTGATGCTTGGGCGTACGCCTGCGCTTCATTAAACCGGCCAGACGTCATGATCGCCAATCACAAAGATTCGGCGTTCATTGTCTGGCGCCACTGCGTAACCGCCGGTAAAGGCGCCGAACGCTGGCAGCAGGCTGATGCCCTTGCCAATCTGGAAGCACGGCAGGCGTAGGCTCTGGCGACCCCTGCCGCGCAAGCGGTACACCGGATGAACATGTCCCGCCAGCACATGGTGGCTGGGATGGGCGTGCGGTTCGTGCTGCAAGGCGAATGGCCCCATCAGTAAAGGTTCCGGTACAACGTCGATGCGCAGGTCGGCAGGCGGATCACCAGCGCGTTGATCGTGATTGCCGCGAATCAGCGTGATCGGCAACTCGGCATGTCGTTCGCGCCATGCTCTGAGCGCGCCCAGGGTGCCGCTGGCATGGGAACCGGGGCCGTGAAGGAAATCGCCGAGGAAGATTATCTGAGCGCAGGTGAACGCTGACAGCAAGCGATCCAGGCGCTGCAGGTTTTCGCTGGTGGTGCCTTGCGGCACCGGTTGCCCGAGGCTGCGATAGGCCGAGGCCTTGCCGAAGTGCGCGTCGGCGATCAACAGGCTTTGGCGCGCTGGCCAGTAGATCGCTTTGTCCGCCAGCAACCACAATTGCTCACCCTCAAGCGTTACCGAACACACCATTAATCTTTTCCTCTGTCCGCGACTTTTTCCAGGTCCTTGACCATACGTGCGATGCGCTCCGAGAGCTTTTCCGAACTCAGGCTTTCGCGCATGCGCTCCACCAGCAGCGGGAAAGCCAGTGGCGTGGGCCGCTTGATCACATGCAAGTCCAACTGCAGCGCCGATAGACGCAGCAATGTCTCTTCCAGCCGCTGAATGTCCAGTTCATTGCGCAGAACTTCTTCGCCGGCCTGGGTCAGCAGCAGGTTCTGCGGGTCATATTGTTTGAACACTTCGAAGAACAGGCCACTGGAGGCCTGTACCTGCCGCGTGCTTTTTGGCGCACCGGGATAGCCGGCGAACACCAATCCGGCGATGCGCGCAATTTCCCTGAAGCGCCGCAACGCCAGTTCACCGGCGTTGAGGCTGGCGGCTACGTCCGTGAGCAAATCCTGTGGGCTGAGCAGCGCCTCGTTCAACCGTTCTGGCCAGTGCACCTCAGTGGCGCTCAGCAACTCCAGCCCATAATCATTGACGGCAATGGAGAAGGTCACCGGTTGCTGGCGGCTGACGCGCCACGCCAGCAAACTCGCCAGCCCTAGATGCACCTGGCGCCCGGCGAACGGGTATAGAAACAGGTGCCAGCCTTCGCGCGACTTGAGCACCTCCGCCAGCAAATGGTCGCGGGTCGGCAGGCCGGACCAACTCAGTTGTGTCAGCAGCAACGGCTGCACCGCCTGCATCTCCGGGCCCTCGAACCGCCCCTGGGCTGCCGCATCGAAGCGCTCGATCACCGCCTGTGCCAGCTCATTGGAAAGTGGCATGCGCCCGCCATTCCAGCGTGGCACGGCAGCTTTTTTCGCGGCGCTGCGGCGTACATAAGCGGTCATGTTTTCCACACGCACCAGTTCCAGCAGGCGCCCGGCGAATAGGAAGCCGTCCCCCGGCTTGAGGCGGGCAATAAAGCCTTCCTCGACACTGCCCAGGTTCTTGCCGCCGCCACCTTTGCTCCAGTACTTCAGATGGATGCTCGCATCGCTCACGATAGTGCCCACGCTCATGCGGTGACGGCGCGCCAATCGAGCATCGGGGACGCGCCAGATGCCGTGCTCATCGGGTTCCACGCGGCGGTAATCCGGATAAGCGGTGAGCGACAGCCCGCCATGGCGCACAAAAGCCAGCGCCCAGGCCCAGTCGGCGTCGCTGAGCTCGCGGTAGGCCCAGGCGCCGCGTACCTCTGCCAACAACGCATCAGGGGTGAATCCGCCGCCCAGGGCCATGCTGACCAGATGCTGCACCAGCACATCCAAGGGTTTGTAGGGAGATTCGCGGGCTTCGATACGTCGCTGGGCTATCGCATCCTTTGCCGCGGCTGCCTCCACCAGTTCCAGGCTGTGGGTCGGCACCAGTGTCACCCGGGATGGCCGACCTGGGGCATGCCCCGAGCGGCCGGCGCGTTGCATCAGGCGCGCCACACCCTTGGCCGAGCCGATCTGCAGCACCCGCTCCACCGGCAGGAAATCCACACCCAGGTCCAGGCTGGAGGTACACACCACCGCCTTAAGCTGGCCTTCTTTGAGCGCGCGCTCCACCCAGTCCCGGGTCTCCCGCGACAGCGAGCCGTGATGCAACGCAATCAGGCCGGCCCAGTCCGGCCTGGCTTCCAGCAGTGCCTGGTACCAGATTTCCGACTGCGCCCGGGTATTGGTGAACACCAGGCAACTGCTGCTGGCGTCCACTTGCGCCACCACTTGGGGCAGCATCTTCAAGCCGATATGCCCGGCCCACGGAAAACGTTCGGCGATGGGCGGCAGCAAGGTGTCGACCTGCAACTGTTTGGCCGTTTGCCCCTGTACGTTGATCCCGCCACCCTGTGGGACTAACACCTCCAGCGCGTGAGCCTGGTTACCCAAGGTCGCGGAAATACCCCACACCAGCAATTCGGGGTGCCAACGCCTCAGTCGCGCCAATGCCAATTGCAGTTGCACACCGCGTTTATTGCCGATCAGTTCATGCCATTCGTCCACTACGACCATGCGCAGGTGTCCCAGGCTGATCTCACTGTCGGCACGGGCGAGCATCAGCGTCAGGCTTTCCGGGGTGGTGATCAAGGTGGTGGGCTGGCGGCGGGTCTGGCGGGCGCGTTCGCTGCTGCTGGTGTCGCCGGTGCGCAGGCCAACAGTCCACGGTATCTGCAGTGCCGCCAGCGGCGCTTCAAGGGCCCGCGCGGTGTCGGCGGCCAGGGCACGCATCGGGGTGATCCACAATACGGTCAGTGGTTCAGCCGGCGCCTTGCGCTTGCTGGCAGCGGGTGGGCGAGTCATCGCGAAACGATTGAGGGCGGCGAACCACAGCGCGTAGGTTTTACCCGCGCCGGTGCTCGCATGCAGTAAACCTGACTGGCCGTCCTTGACGGCCTTCCACACCTCTTTCTGAAACGCGAACGGACGCCAGCCTCGGGTAGCAAACCATTGTTTTGCGAAATCGACGGGTTTTGCCATGCGGCAGCTGACGCTCTGGAGGCTCTATTGCACAGACACTCCAGGCGTCACAAAGGTTTACTTCAAGTTGCCGCTTAAAAACTGCTGCAGCCGCTCGCTCTTCGGATTGCCCAGCACGTCCGCCGGCGCACCTTGCTCTTCCACCAGGCCCTGGTGCAGGAACAGCACTTGGCTGGAGACCTTGCGCGCGAAGCTCATTTCGTGGGTCACCATGATCATGGTGCGGCCTTCTTCGGCCAGGCCCTGGATGACCTTCAACACTTCGCCCACCAGCTCCGGGTCCAGTGCCGAGGTGGGCTCGTCGAACAGCATCACCTCCGGCTCCATCGCCAGCGCGCGGGCAATCGCTACCCGTTGCTGCTGGCCGCCGGACAGGAACGCCGGGTATTGATCGGCCACCCGCGCTGGCAGGCCGACCTTGTCCAGGTAGCGACGGGCGCGGTCTTCTGCGTCTTTTTTGCTGCACCCCAGCACCCGGCGTGGGGCCATGGTGATGTTTTCCAGCACGCTCATGTGGCTCCACAAGTTGAAGTGCTGGAACACCATGGCCAGCCGCGTGCGCAGGCGTTGCAACTCGGCATCGTCGGCTACGCGCATGCCGTGGCGGTCGCTGACCATGCGGATCGCTTGACCGTCCAGGGTCATGGCGCCGTCGTTGGGCGTTTCCAGGAAGTTGATGCAGCGCAGGAACGTGCTCTTGCCCGAGCCGCTGGCGCCGATCAGGCTGATCACGTCACCGGTCTTGGCCTTGAGCGAGACACCTTTGAGCACTTCATTGTCGCCATAGCTTTTATGCAGGCCTTCAACGGTCAATTTGTACATGGAGCGTGCATCCTCAAGGCGAAAGTAGGTAGCCGCTGCGGTAGGCCTGTGCGCCTGCGACATGGCTGATGACCATCCCGGCGGTGGCCATGCGTCGCAGTGAGCGGGCGTAAAGCAGGCCGGCATTGCGGCAATGCACGGGCGTTACGCGGTCGGTAATGGGGTCGATGATTTCGGCGATCAGTTGCCCGGCTTCCAGGTATTCGCCCGGCAAGGCGCTGAACACCAGCAAGCCGCCCACGGGGGTGGTCACCGGTTCCACACCGGCCAGGGGCGTGGCCGGGTAGGCCAGCGCGGGCAGTGGCGCCGCGTCGCCTTCAATGGCACCGAAGTGGATCAGGTAATCGATGATCGCCTGGCAATCCAGGGCCGCCAGACCGTGGTTCACATCGCCCTGGCCGCGCAACTCGACCGTCACGGAGAAACTGCCCAGGGGGATCGGGAAGCGCTCGCCGAAGCGTTGCTGCAACTGCCACCACACCAGGGTGAAACATTCATCGAAGGACTGCCCGCCGGAATCGGTGGCCAGCAGATTGGCCTCAGAGCCCAGGTAACGGGCGAGCGGTTCCACCTGTGGCCAGGCCTCGGGCGTGGTGTAGAGGTGCGCCACCGCTTCGAAATCGCAGTGCAGGTCCAGCACCATGTCGGCCTCGCACGCCAGGCGTTGCAGCACCAGGCGTTGGGACTGCAATTGAGTCGACGCGCTTTGCGCGGCCAGGGCGTCGGATAAGGCGCTGCGGATCAATTGGGCGTTGCGCTGGGCGTCATCGCCCAGCAGGCCTTCGACCTGATCGCCGACCCTGTCGCTAAGGTCGACGAACAGGCGATTGAAATTCTGCCCGCTTTCCAGCTCGTAGCGGCCCAGGGGGATGTCCATCAGCACCTGTTCCAGCCCCACGGGGTTGGCGACCGGCACCAGTACGATTTCGCTACGCAAGCGGCCATCGACCGCCAGCTGTGCCAGGCGCGCCTTCAGATGCCAGGCCACCAGCATGCCCGGCAGTTCATCGGCGTGCAGTGACGACTGGATGTACACCTTGCTGGCGGCCTGTTCCGGGCCGAAGTGGAAACTGTGAATCTGCCGCGCCGTGCCAGGCACCGGTGCGATCAAGTCATGTCGCTGATGACGCATGAACACTCCTTAATGGCTCGGCCCGAGAAAGGCCAGCCAGCGGCGTTCGGCCAACCGAAACAGGCCGACCAGGGCGAAGGTTACGGCCAGGTAGATCAAGGCGGCGATGCCAAATGATTGAAAGGTCATGAAGGTCGCCGAGTTGGCGTCCCTGGCGACTTTGAGGATGTCCGGAATGGTGGCGGTAAACGCCACGGTGGTCGAGTGCAGCATCAGGATCACTTCGTTGCTGTAGTAGGGCAACGACCGGCGCAGCGCCGACGGCATGATCACATAGGCATACAACTTCCAACCGCTCAGCCCGTAGGCCTTGGCCGCTTCGACTTCGCCGTGAGCCATGCTGCGGATCGCCCCGGCGAAAATTTCCGTGGTGTAGGCGCACGTGTTGAGGGCGAAGGCCAGGATCGTGCAGTTCATCGCATCGCGAAAGAACGCATCGAGCACCGGCTGCGCGCGCACGGCGGCGATGCTGTAGATGCCGGTGTAGCAAATCAGCAGCTGGATATAGAGCGGCGTGCCGCGAAACAGGTAGGTGTAGAACTGCACCGGCCAGCGCACCAGGCGCCTGCGCGATACACGGGCGATAGACAGTGGAATCGACACCAGAAAGCCGATCACCAATGCGGCGCTGAGCAGCCACATGGTCATGGCCAGGCCCGTGATTTGCTGGCCGTCGCTATAAAGGAACGGGCGCCAGTATTCCTGCAAAAGCTCGATCATCGCACTGCCTCCCGTGAGCCTGCGGCGTAGCGCCGTTCAAGACGGCGCAAGACAAAGTTGGAGGCACTGGTGATCAGCAGATAGATCAGCGCGGCGATGACCAGGAAGTAGAACAGTTGATACGTGCTCTTGCCGGCGTCCTGGGCCGCCTTCACCAGGTCGGCCAGGCCGATGATCGACACCAGCGCCGTGGCCTTGAGCATCACCATCCAGTTGTTGCCGATGCCCGGCAGGGCAAAGCGCATCATCTGCGGGAACGTCACGTAGCGAAACCGTTGCCCGCGCTTGAGCCCGTAGGCGGTGGCGGCTTCCAGTTGACCACGCGGCACGGCGAGAATCGCGCCCCGGAAGGTCTCGGTGAAATAAGCACCGTAGATAAAGCCCAGGGTGATCACCCCGGCGCTGAATGGGTCGATCTCGATGTATTCCCATTCCATAAAATCGGTCAGGCCGGTCAGCCAGGTTTGCAGGCTGTAGAAAATCAGCAGCATCAACACCAGGTCGGGTACGCCGCGAATCAACGTGGTGTAGAGCTGGGCGGGGATACGCAGGAAGGGCAGGCTGGACAGCTTCGCGCTGGCGCCGAGCAGGCCCAGCAACACACTGACGGCCAGGGACAGCACCGACAATTTGATGGTCATCCAGGTGCCTTGCAGCAACAGCGGGCCGAAACCCTTCAAGCTGAACGCGCTCAGCCCGAGAGTTTGCAACAGATCTTCAAACATAAATCAGGACCTATGGCGGTAAAAAAGCGCCCCTTCAACAAAGGGGCGCCATGGGCATTATTTGCCGCTGTACAGGTTCAGATCGCCGAAGTGTTTTTTCTGGATGGTGGCGTAGGTGCCATCATCGTGTAACGCTTTGATACCTTTATCCAAAAGCGCCTTGAGCTCAGTGTTACCTTTTTTGATACCGACCGCGGTTTTCGACGGCAGCAACGGGTCGTCGATTGCAGCGCTGACTTCGTAGTCAGCACCGGCCGGGGACTTCAGGAAACCCAGCTCAGCCTGAAGCATGTCCTGCACGGAGGCATCGAGACGGCCGGAAGTCAGGTCCGCATACACCTGGTCCTGGTTGGCGTAGGCCTTGGTGGTCACGCCGGCCTTGTCCAGCACAGCCTTGGCGTAGGCTTCCTGGATGGTGCCTTGTTCGTAACCCACCGATTTGCCCTTGAGCGACTCAGGCGTCGAATACCCGGCGCCTTTCTTGAACACCAAAGATGTTGGGCCCGAGAACAGCTCGTTGGAGAAGTCGATAGCCTTTTCGCGCACCGGGGTCACGGTCATGGAAGAAATCACGCCGTCGAACTTGTTGGCTTTCAGACCCGGAATCATGCCGTCAAAGTCGCTTTCAACCCACTTGCACTTGACCTTCAGTTCCGCACAAATGGCATTGCCCAGGTCGATGTCGAAGCCCACCAGGCTGCCGTCGGCGGCTTTGGATTCGAACGGCGCATAGGACGGATCGACACCGAAACGCAATTCCTTGTATTCCTTGGCGGTTGCAACACCTGCAGCCATGCACAGAGCCAGTGCAGAAAGGGTCAGCAATGCTTTTTTCATTATGTATTCCCTGGAAACCAAGATAAGCGCTTGTGGCGCGTTTAGGACTGTTACTGAACGGTGTCAGACGGATCCCAAGTAGCAATTTCTGCACCATAGTGCCGAATGATCGTTTTAAAAGATCGGATGAGGGATTTTTAGGCGTAGTAAATGCCCCATTAGTGGGCGCTGAAAGAGTAGCGCACCATTTAAGATCGAGCGGAAATCCAGATGTGGGAGGGGGCTTGCTCCCGATAGCAGTGGATCAGGCACAAATGCTGTGACTGTCACACCGCCATCGGGAGCAAGCCCCCTCCCACAGTTGATTTGTGTTAGGCCAGTAAGTCCTGCAGCGTGGCGAGATTGTCGGCTTCCTCCACCGGCTTGTCCTGGCGCCAGCGCAACATGCGCGGAAACCGCACCGCAATCCCGCTCTTGTGCCGCTTGGACAGGGCGATGCCTTCGAAACCCAATTCGAACACCATGCTCGGCGTCACGCTGCTGACCGGGCCGAATTTTTCCACCGTGGTTTTGCGCACTATCGCGTCGACCTTGCGCATTTCTTCGTCAGTCAGCCCGGAATACGCCTTGGCGAATGGCACCAGCGTGCGCTCGCTGCCCGGCGGACCGTCCCACACCGCGAAGGTGTAGTCGCTGTACAGGCTGGCGCGTCGACCATGGCCGCGCTGAGCGTAAATGAGCACCGCGTCGACGCTGAACGGGTCGACCTTCCACTTCCACCACAGGCCCATGTCCTTGGTGCGGCCCACGCCGTACAGGCCTTTGCGATCCTTGAGCATCATGCCTTCGACACCGAGGCTGCGGGAGGCTTCGCGTTGCGTTGCCAACGCTTCCCAGGTAGGCCCTTCAAGCAACGGCGAGGGCAATAGCACGGGTTGGTTACACGCGGCGATCACCTGTTCCAGCTGCGTGCGCCGTTCAGCCAGTGGGCGGTTGCGCCAGTCGTCGTCGTGATATTCCAGCAGGTCGTAGGCGAGCACCGCCACCGGCGCCTCTTCAAGCACTTTTTTACTCAGGGTCTTGCGGCCGATCCGCTGTTGCAACAGAGCGAAGGGTTGCACAGCGTCCTTCCAGACCACGATTTCACCGTCGATCACCGTGCCGTCCGGCAAACCACTGACCAGGCTGTGAAGCTCTGGGAAGCGCTCGGTCACCAATTCTTCGCCACGGGACCAGACCCACAGGCGGCCTTCACGCTTGACCAACTGCGCGCGGATGCCATCAAACTTCCACTCCATCTGCCAGTCGGCGGGGGCGCCAAGCAGGGCATCAAACTGCTCCACCGGTTGCGCCAAGCCGTGGGCGAGAAAAAACGGATACGGCTGCCCGCCGCGCTGCGCATGTTCGTCGCTCGACTCGGCGGCGATCAGCTTGAGGTAGCCCGCCGCGGTGGGGCGATTGGACAAGTCGGTGTAGCCCACCAGCCGCTGGGCCACGCGCTTGCTGTCGAGCCCGGCCATGGCGGCAAGCGCGCGGGTGACCAGCAGTTTGGACACGCCCACGCGAAAGCTGCCGGTGATCAACTTGATGCACACCATCAGGCTCGGTTGATCCAGCTGCGCCCACAACGCCGGCAAACGTTCGGCCAGATCAGCAGGCGCCAGGCCCCGCAGCGGTAACAGCTTCTCTTCCAGCCACACCGCCAGGCCGTCTTCAGAGGTGTAGGGTCGATTCGGGCAGCAGCAGGGAAATCGTCTCCGCCAGGTCGCCGACGGACTGGTAGCTTTCCTCGAACAACCAGGGCTCGATGCTCGCCGCCTCGGTCGCCATATCCCTGAGCAAGCGCGTCGGTACCAATTGTCGCGGCCGGCCACCGGAGAGGAAGTACACCGCCCATGCGGCATCCTCCGGCGATGCCTGCTGAAAATAGTCTTGCAATGCCGCCAACTTGGCGTTGCTGGACGTCGTCGCGTCGAGGTCGGCATACAGCTCGGCGAAGGCTTTCATACGCTGGCCTCTTCTTCGTCATCGCCGTATTCGGTGCTGAAACCTTGAGCATCCAGGCCTTTCTCGCGCAGATGGCGCACCAGTACGCCCACCGAACCGTGGGTGACCATTACCCGTTCGGCGCCGGTCTGTTCGATCGCCCACAACAGGCCGGGCCAATCCGCATGGTCCGACAGCACAAAGCCACGGTCGACCCCGCGCCGCCGCCGGGTACCCCGCAGGCGCATCCAGCCACTGGCGAAAGCATCGCTGTAGTCGCCAAAGCGGCGGATCCAGGTGCTGCCACCGGTGGAGGGCGGGGCGATGATCAGTGCCTGGCGCAGCAGCGGGTCGTTTTTCTTGAAGTCGCCGGCGTACAGGGTTTCGGGGATGTAGATACCGGCATCGCGGTATACCCGGTTCAGCGGCTCGACGGCGCCATGGCTGAGGATCGGGCCGATGCTGGCGTCGATGCCATGGAGAATGCGCTGGGCCTTGCCGAACGAATAGCAGAACAGCACGCTGGCTTTGCCGGCGGCGACGTTGGCCTGCCACCAGTCATTAATGCCCGCGAAGATCTGTGCCTGCGGCTGCCAGCGGTAGATCGGCAGGCCGAAGGTCGATTCAGTGATGAAGGTATGGCAGCGCACCGGCTCGAAGGGCGCGCAAGTGCCATCGGGCTCGACCTTGTAATCGCCGGACGCGACCCAGACTTCGCCCTGGTATTCCAGGCGCACCTGAGCTGAGCCCAGCACATGCCCGGCCGGATGAAAACTGATGGTGACACCGTGATGCTCCAACGGCTCGCCGTAGGCCAGGGTTTGCAGGTTGATGTCCTGGCCCAGGCGCGAGCGCAGGATGCCTTCGCCGGGGGCGGCCGCCAGGTAATGTTGGTTGCCGGTACGGGCGTGGTCGCCGTGGGCATGGGTGATGACGGAGCGTTCCACCGGGCGCCAGGGGTCGATGTAGAAATCACCGGCGGGGCAGTAGAGGCCTTCGGGTCGGGCAATGACAAGGTCCATGGGGTGACCGGGGAGGAGGGCTTATCATTTAGGAGGATATGACGGTGAGAGAAGTTCTATTTGAATGCATGGGGTCCAAATGTGGGAGGGAGCAAGCCCCCTCCCACATTTGGATTCGGTTTCTTCTGAGAAAACCGGGTTACTTGCCGGGTGTCAGGGTCAGCCGGTTTTTTCCGTACACCTTGTCAAAGTTCTGCGGCTGCATCGGGAAGCTCAGGTATTGCGCCTTGAGCGACGGGTCGATGCCGTTGGCATAGTTCGGGCTGGCCGGGTTGCCGGACTGGCCGATGCCACCCTGGCCCATCATCGGTTCCGGCTGGCCGAAGTCGACGATCATGCGCAGCGCCGACGTCTGGCTCACGTTGAAATCCTGCCCCCAAGTGTATGGCGCCGGATTCAGGGTGTTGTGGTCGCCGCCGCTGGCGAACGGACCACGGATAACCTGCCCGCTGGTGTTCTTCCAGCTGATGGTGTGCAGCTTGCCCCACTGCCAGGTCTTGTGATCGGCACCCAACAAACTGTCGCCGCTGCTGATCGCAGCGGCCAGAGTGCGTGCCAGGATTGCCGGCTTGTCTTCCTTGAGCGGCGTGCGCGTGTCATCCCACAGCGGGCTGTCTTCGCGGCCCAGCAAATGGTCGGCGGTGGCTGCATAAGACAGGTTGGCGTTGCTGACAAAGGCTTTCCAGCTGGCGCTGTGTTCGGGGCCGAGTTTGTCGAGGAAGATCTGCTTGGCGCTTTCCTGCAGGAACAGCTCGTAGACCGCCGCGTCGGCGGACGTTGGCGCAAGGCGGCCATCGAAGGCCATCAATCGTCCGAGTGCTTCGCGTGCCTTGGCCTGTTCGGCGGCGGGCAGCGCATCGATGGCCTGTTTCAGCGGCTGGGCCATGCCCGGCGCCTGGAACATGCCCTTGAGTTTGGCGGCGAAGGTGGTGGTCTGGTCGTATTGCATGGCGATCAGGCTGCGGCTGTCATGCTTGCCGGCATTGGCCAGTTGCGCCAGGCGCTCGCTGCGCTCCGGTGCAGCCCAGGAATTGGACAGCTGCATGCCGTAGCCACGCGGGGCGGTGCGCTGGTTGGCGGTGCCGATCCAGCCTTGAGCCGGGTCCTGGTCATAGGGGTGCAGCATGGCGTCGGCGTAACCGTCCCAGTCAAAGCGCGTGTCCCAGCCCGGCGAGGGCAGCAGGCCTTCGCCTTCGCGGCGGTTGGGAAAGCGACCGGTGACCTGCCAACCGATGTTGCTGGCGTCGGCGAAGATCATGTTCAACGCAATCGCGCGAATTTCGCGGGTGGCGTCCGAGGCCTTGCCGGCGTTTTGCGCGCGGGACAGGTCGAAGAACGCATCCAGGCTCTTGTCATCTTTCAAGTCGGCGGTTTGCAGGGCCAGGCCAAAACCGCTGGTGAGGGCCTGGCTGCTATTGAGCAAGGCACCGTGGCGGGTTTCGTACACCACTTCGCGAATCGAGCGTTGGCCTTTGACGAAGAAGGTCTCGTTACGCACGCCGGCCGGCAGCCATTTACCGTTGTTCTCGTAGTACAACGCGCTGCCCTGGCGTTTGACCTTCTCCAGGAACAGGTCCTGGGTGTCGCCCTTGACCGCGCTCATGCTCCACGCCACCTTGCCGTTGAAGCCCGACAACAGGGTGGGCAGACCGGCAATCGACGCGCCGACCGCCTGATATTTCGGGGCGCGGATTTGCACATAGCTCCAGGGTGATGGCGCTTGCGGCTGGGCCGCGATGTCGTTGGCCATCAGGCTTTTGCCACTGCGGCTGCGTTGCGGTCCGATGGCCCAGTTGCTAGAGGTAGTAACGCCCAGGGCGTTGAGGCTGTTGAGCTGCTGGCTGACCGTGTCCAACCCGGCCAGGCCGGTGATCTGGCTCAGGTTCACACCCTTGAGTTTGTCGGCTTCGGCCAGCGGGATCGCTTCGTCCGGCGCGCTGGGGATAAGCCAGGCGAGCTTGTCGACACCGACTTTTTGCGCCAGCACCAGCGAAGAAATTTCCTGCTGCAGGTTGCTCGACTCGCTGAAATTCAGCAGGCAGAACAGCAGCGCCGAATCTTCCGGCTTCCAGTACTCGGGCTTGTAGCCGGTCTGGGCCAGGTCGGTGGGCAGCTTGTCGCGGTAGCGGAACAGGTAGGCGTTGACGCCCCGCGCATAGACTTCAAAGAAGCGCTTGAGGCGTGGCGATGAGGCGTTGTACAGCTCGCCGGCGCTCTTTTTAAGGTTGACCGCGCGCATGAAGCGGTCGACATCGAGTACCTCCGGGCCGGACATTTCCGCCAAGCGGCCCTGGGCCAGCAGGCGCAAGGTGACCATCTGGGTGATCCGGTCGCTGGCGTGCACATAGCCGAGGCTGAACAGCGCGTCGTGGAAGGTGTTGCTTTCAATCAGCGGCATGCCCTGGGCATTGCGGCGTATCGAGACGTTTTGCGCGAGGCCCTTGATCGGCTGTACGCCGGCCACGGGGGGCAGGGTGTCCTGGGTGTTCTGGAGCTGGCAACCGGCCAGGCTCAACGCACTGGCCACTGCCGCGGCAACGCCGAACCGGGGAAGAAAATGTGTAAGGGCTGGCGAGGCCATGGCAAAGCTCCTGCGGGGGGGTAGCGTCATTAAAGGCGCTACGTTAGTGAGCGCGGTGAAACGACGCAAGCGGGAGTTTTGTAATTGCGTGAGTACTTGGGCTTATGCACAAACCAATGTGGGAGGGGGCTTGCTCCCGATAGCGGTCATTCAGTCAATGTCTATACAGACTGACATACTGCTATCGGGAGCAAGCCCCCTCCCACACTGGATGCTCAATGGCTTAAGCGCCGTGGCACTTCTTGAATTTCTTCTCGCTGCCGCATGGGCAAGGGTCGTTGCGACCTACGTCTTTCAACGCGTTGCGCACGGGCTCCTGATGAGCGTGGCCGCAGTTCGGGCCGTGGACATGCCCGTGGTCGTGATCATGGTGATCGTGATCGTGGTTGCAGTCAGGACCATGGACATGGGGTTGCTGAGTCATCGATGTCGCTCCGGAATAAAATCGCCGGGGATTATCTCGCCATTGTGGGCCACCTGCACGTCATTACCGATGAATAATCCGGTTTTCAGCTCGCCTTCGAGGCGATAGGGCACGGGGCGTTCGGGATTTTTCAGCATTTGCACCACATCGCGTATTCGCGGCCACAGGTTGGTGCGCACCGAGACCTTGAAGACTTTATGGCTGCGCGGCGGCACGGTCAGCCATTCGTTGGACTCGCCCTCAGTCAGCACCAGATCGCCCAGGGTGACCTTGTAGATCAGGCCGCGCACGGTCAGGTCGGCGTCGTCGCGGTTGTCCACGCGAAAGTACAGCTTGAACTTCTGCTCCAGCAGCTTGGCCCGCACCACTTCGACGTTGACCAGTGATACGTGGGGCGGCGGCGCATCGTCTTCGAACCACGAGGCGCAGCCGGTCAGACTCAGGGTTAACGCCAGCATCAAGCTGAAGGTGCGAAACATTGGCGTTATCCTGTCCGGTTGTTAAAAGTAGCTGGAGCAGCACTTCTTGAACTTCTGCCCGCTGCCACACAAACATACATCATTACGCCCGGCCTTCACCTCCACCGTCGGATCGATGAAGTACCAGCGCCCTTCGTTCTGTACGAAAGAAGAGCGTTCACGGTGGCTATGTTCGCCAGTGCTGTCGTGCCAGCGCGCGGTGAAGGTGACGAAAGCGTGTTCCGGCTGGCCGCCGAAGACTTCCGAGCTTTCCACCTCAAGGCCGAGCCAGGTGCTTTGGGCGCTCCAGGCGGCAATGGCGTTGCGGTCCAGGCCTGCTTGCTGCGCCGGCAGGGTGGTGCTCACCAGGTAGTCCACCAGGCCCAGCACGTAAGCGCTGTAACGCGAACGCATCAGCGCCGCGGCACATGGGGCCGGGTGGCCGGCGTGGTAATGGCCGCAGCAGGCGTCCAGCAGGGTGCCACTGCCGCAGGGGCAAATGGATGTGCTCATGGGGTTACCACCAATACTTTCCAAAATTTTCCGGGTTGGCCCAGAAGCGGGCGTTGAGCCAGTCCGGTACTTGTTTATAGTCAAGCAGATCGTAGGTAAACAGTGTCAGCACCTGCTCATCGCGCTGGAATCGCTCACCGGCCTGCAGGGCCAGGGAGAAAAAGTCGGTGTCCTTCCAGTCGCAGGCGGCCAGGTCCACCAGCACCGCGATACGGCTGGCATTTAGGTTGCGGATGCCACCCAGCAACGTCAGACCCTGGGGTTTGGGCAGGTGTTCAAGGCAATCGACCACCAGCGCCAGGTCAAAACGCTGCGCCGCCAGTTCGGCAGGCAGCGGGCCAGGTGGGGCCACGCTGACGAGCACCTCGGAATGCGCCGCTTTAAACGCATCCAGCGCGGGAAACTGGCTGGCGCCCAACAACAACAGGCGTTTGGGGGCGTGCAGGTCCAGCAGCGCAGCCAGTGCTTGCTGGGGCGTACGGGAAGAAATTCCAGCGGTCATTGCAGATCCTCACATCAGGACCGTAGAGACTAGCGCGGCTGGGCGTGCGGGCCTAGCGCATTACCGCCAATACCGCGGGTGTCTGAAGTTTTTTGATCCTTCACTGGCAAATCGCCCGTGGAAGTCGTTACTGTGCGTCCAAAGAAAAATTTGAAAACACTCGGGAGCCCCATGATGCGTAAGGTTTTTCTGCTGGCCCTGTTGGTCAGCCCCGTTGCCCTGGCCCAGAGCGTCAGTGTCGAGACCAACTCGTTGATGCGCTTGCCCAGCAGCACCAGCGTGTTGCAGCTGGAGCGCCTGGACGTGGCGGACTACGGCACCCTGCTGATTCCTGCCACCATCAGCCAGATCTCGGTGGAGCAACTGCATCTGGGGCGTGACGCGCGCATCGCGATTGTCCCTGGCAATACCGCGCTGCAGCTGCAGGTGCGCCAGGCTGAACTGGAGCACGGCAGCCAGATCACATCGCGCGGTGCGCCCGGTACCCATGAAAAACCCGCCAAGGCCGGGCGTGACTTGACCTTGCGTATCGATTCGCTGACGGCTGAAGAACTGTCGGTGGATGCTCGTGGCGGCGCCGGTGCTCAAGGGTATGCGGGGCTGGATGGCGCTAACGGCGAAGACCCAGGGTGCACGTGGGGTTCGGCAGGGCGTGGATTCAATGGCGACAACGGCGGCAATGGCCTGCCGGGGGCGGCGGGTGCAGCGGTGCGTGTCGAGCTGCCCCAGGACTTTCCTGGCGAGCGGATCAAGGTCTGGGTGGACGGCGGTGCCGGTGGCTTGGCCGGTGTAGCGGGCAAACCTGGCAAGGGCGGGCAGTCCAAGGGCTGCCTGGTGTACCGCGCCGACGGCGGCGAAAAAGGCCGGCCGGGGCTAGAGGGGCAGCCGGGGCCGGTTGGGCCTGCGGGGTCTGTGATCATTCAAAGGCTTTGAGTCGCCTGGTAGACCGCCATCGGCGGCAAGCCCCCTCCCACCTTGGGAGCGCATTCCAAATGTGGGAGGGGGCTTGCTCCCGATAGCTGTCTACAAATTTGCTCAGAACATCGGCCGAGCCGAAGCAATCGCCACCACCACCAACCCCACCATCAAGTTAACCCCCACCAATTTGCGGATCTGCCCCAGTGCCGCCGCACCTGCCGGCCAGTCCTCAGCCGCCACCGCCGCCTTCAGCGCCGGAAACTTCAACGCCTGAATGCGGATAAACAGCGCCGTCATCACCAGGTACAAGCCCATCATCACCTGCACATAGCGCGGCGCGGTCTCAAAGCCGTTGAAACGCAAGTGCAGCAGGCCGACACCGCTGATCGGCAAAATCAGCACCGCCACCCACACCCAGACAAAAAAACGTTGAAACACATTTGCCCACAGCTTCAGCCGGGCAGGGCCCTCAAGTGCCGCCATGGCGGCGGGGCGCAGGATCATCCAGGCGAAAAACATACCGCCGACCCAGATCAAAGCGGCCAGTACATGCAGGGTGTAAGCGAGGCTAAACGCGGTCATTGTGGTACTCCGTTCTGCGCGGGATTAATTAGCGGGGTATGATAGCGGCCGATCCGAACCACTGAAAATTTATCCAGCGTTTTTTGCGCCCGACTATCCATGATCAGCACTGAACTCAAAACCACGATCCAGGGCGCCTATTCGCGTTTTCTCGAAGCCAAGAGCTTGAAACCGCGTTACGGCCAGCGCCTGATGATCGCCGAAGTGGCGAAAGTCCTCGGGGATATCGACACGGACGACGAGGGCCGCCGCGAGGGCGAACCCGCGGTCGTGGCCGTCGAGGCCGGCACCGGTACCGGTAAGACGGTGGCCTACAGCCTGGCTGCGATACCTACCGCCAAGGCTGCGGGCAAGCGCCTGGTGATCGCCACGGCGACCGTGGCACTGCAGGAGCAGATTGTCTACAAGGACCTGCCCGACCTGATGCGCAATAGCGGCTTGAGCTTTACCTTTGCCCTGGCGAAGGGGCGTGGCCGCTATATGTGCCTGTCCAAGCTCGACGTATTGCTGCAGGAAGGCCACGCGCAGACCGCCACGGCATCGCTGTTCGAAGAAGAAGGCTTCAAGATCGAGGTCGATGAGGCCAGTCAGAAGCTGTTTACCAGTATGATCGAGAAACTCGCCGGCAATAAATGGGACGGCGATCGCGACAGCTGGCCCACCGCCCTTGAAGACTCCGACTGGGCGCGCCTGACCACCGACCACAGTCAGTGCACCAACCGCCATTGCCCCAACTTCGGTCAGTGCGCCTTCTATAAGGCCCGCGAAGGCATGGGCAAGGTCGATGTGATCGTCACCAACCACGACATGGTGCTGGCCGACCTGGCCCTGGGCGGCGGTGCCGTCCTGCCGGACCCGCGCGACACTCTGTATGTGTTCGACGAAGGTCATCACCTGCCGGACAAGGCCATCGGCCACTTCGCCCATTACACCCGGTTGCGTTCCACCGCCGACTGGCTGGAAACCACCGCCAAGAACCTCACCAAGCTGCTGGCCCAGCATCCGCTGCCGGGCGATCTGGGCAAGCTGATCGAACAGGTGCCTGAGCTGGCGCGTGATATCAAGACCCAGCAGCAGTTCATGTTCAGCGCCTGCGAGCAGGTGGCCGACTTCAAGCCCGGCGAAGACGTGGAAGGCCGTGAGCGGCCGCGTCACCGGTTTGTGGGCGGCATGATCCCTGAGCATATGCGCGAAATGGGCATTGAACTGAAGAAGGGCTTTTCACGCCTGACCGACCTGTTCACCCGTCTCACGGACCTGCTCAAGGAAGGCATGGATGGCGAGGTCAATATCGGCATCGCCAGCAACCAGGCCGAAGAATGGTACCCGCTGTTCGGCAGCCTGCTGTCTCGTTCTCAGGGCAACTGGGAGTTGTGGACGGCGTTCACCGTCGAAGACCCGGAAGACAACCCGCCCATGGCGCGCTGGCTGACCTTGTCGGAAAGCGGTGCGCTGTTCGATATCGAGGTCAATGCCAGCCCGATCCTCGCTGCTGAAATGTTGCGCCGCAACCTGTGGAACGTGGCCTACGGCTGCCTGGTGACCTCGGCCACGTTGACCGCCCTGGGCACCTTCGACCGCTTCCGCATGCGCGCCGGCCTGCCGAAAAAAGCCGTCACTGCAGTGGTGCCGAGCCCGTTCCATCATGCCGACGCTGGCGTACTGCGGGTGCCCGACCTCAAGGCCGACCCTCGGGACGCGGCGGCGCACACTGCGGCGATCATCCGCGACCTGCCCGAGCTGGTCGAAGGTTCGCGGGGCACCCTGGTGCTGTTTTCGTCGCGCAAACAGATGCAGGACGTATTTGACGGCCTTGACCGCGACTGGCGTAAACAAGTGTTTATCCAGGGCAACCTGTCCAAGCAGGAAACCTTGAACAAGCACAAGGCGCGCGTCGATGGCGGTGATTCCAGCGTGTTGTTCGGCCTGGCAAGCTTTGCCGAGGGCGTGGACTTGCCTGGCGCCTACTGCGAACACGTGGTGATCGCCAAGATTCCGTTTTCGGTTCCGGATGACCCGGTCGAGGCCGCGCTGGCCGAGTGGATCGAAGCCCGAGGCGGCAACCCGTTCATGGAAATCTCGGTGCCCGATGCTTCCTTGAAGCTGGTGCAGGCCTGCGGGCGCTTGCTGCGCACCGAGCAGGACCGGGGCACCATCACTTTGCTCGATCGCCGCCTGGTCACCCAGCGCTATGGCAAGGCAATCCTGAATGCCTTGCCGCCGTTCAGGCGCGAAATTTCTTAAGCCACCGTGGGCGAACTCGCCCACTTCGTGGTCTATCTCATGTATGTCATCAGGCCAGTCATCGGCCGTTTGGGAGAACCTTGTTCGTATGATTCGCACGCTGCCCGCTCTTTTTGCCCTGCTGTTCGCTGCGCCCTTGATGGCCGCGCCTGCCGGGCAACAAACCCTGTTCAACTTCGTCCGGCCCGCTGATGTGGTCAAAGTGGCGACCCAGGACGCCAGCCTGCCGCAATACAACGCCGAACAAACCCCCGAAGGCGAGGTGCTGCGCCGTATCACCTTCAACCCGGCGGCCGAGCCGAGCCTGGTGCTCAGCCCGCAGACCGGCGTGTGGGACTGGTCGCAATCGGGCGCCATGAGCCTGCGTATCCAGAGCGCCATGAATTGGGCGTTGACCCTCTACGTCAAAGTACAAAGCGCCGACGGCAAGACCCTGGTCAGCCGCATCGACCTGCCGGCCGGCCCGGCGCAGACCTTGCTCGTGCCGCTGCAAGCCAACTCGCCGCTGACCCAGGGCATGAAGGCCGGCCCGCCGATGCCGATGACTGTGGATGGCCAGCGTGTGCTGTTGGCCGCCAGCGGCGGGGAAATCGACCGCAACCAGGTGGTGTCGGTGACGCTGTCTATGATCAAACCGAATGCTGCCCAGAGCATCCTGCTGGAGCGCTTTGGCGTGCAAGACAGCGAGCCGGTGATCAAGGCGGCCTACAGCGAACTGGTGGACGCTTACGGCCAGTCGACCCGTGCGCGCTGGCCGGAAAAGGTCAGCACCGACGAACAGCTCAAGGCCGCGGCGGCCAAGGAGCAGCAACAGCTGAAGGTGTGGCTTGCCGAGCGTGACAAGTCCTCGCTGGACCAGTACGGCGGCTGGAACAAAGGCCCGGCGTTCGACGCCAGCGGTTTCTTTCGCACTGAAAAGCGCGACGGTCGCTGGTACCTGATCACGCCGGAAGGTCACCCGTTCTACTCGTTGGGAGTGAATACCGTGGCCCCGGACAACAGCCAAACCTACGTGGCCGGGCGCGAGTGGATGTTTGCCGCGTTGCCCAAGGCGGGTGAACCGTTCGATAAGTATTACGGCAGCGGCGATAACCGTACCGGCAACGGGGCGGGCGAGGGGCGCGGTTTTGGCGCGGGGCGTTGGTATGATTTCTATGGTGCCAACCTGCAGCGCACATACGGTAAGGAAACCGGCTCCGACGGAGTCGACCAGAAACGCTGGATGACCCACACCCTCGACCGTTTGCAAGCCTGGGGCTTCAATACCGTCGGCAACTGGAGCGACCCTGACCTGGCCACGGCCGACCGCGTGCCCTACACCTTGCCGCTGTCGATTGTGGGTGATTACGCCAGCATCAGTACCGGCACCGACTGGTGGGGCGGCATGCCCGACCCGTTCGACCCACGGTTTGCCATGGCCACTGAACGCGCGGTGGCCATTGCCGCTCGCGATCACCGCGACGACCCGTGGCTGATCGGCTTCTTTGCCGACAACGAACTGGCCTGGGCCGGCCCAGGCGACGACGCGAAATCCCGTTACGCCCTGGCCTACGGCACCCTGCGTATGACCACCGACGTACCGGCCAAGCGAGCCTTCCTCAAGCAACTGCGCGACAAGTACCGCAACGAGGAAGGGCTGTCGAAAGCCTGGGGTATCCAATTGGCGGGCTGGGAACTGATGGAAGACCCAGGTTTCGAGCCGCCGATGCCGAATCCCGAGCACCCTGAAATTGAAGCCGACTTCAAATATTTCCAGAAGACCTTCGCCGACGCCTACTTCAAGACCATCTCCGACTCGCTCAAATGGCACGCGCCCAATCAGTTGCTGCTGGGTGGACGTTATGCGGTGAGCACCCCTGAAGCAGTGGCAGCCTGCGCACAGTATTGCGATGTGCTGAGCTTCAACATGTATACCCTCAAACCTCAGGACGGCTATGACTTTGCCGCCCTGCGCGCACTGGACAAACCGGTGCTGATCACCGAATTCAATTTCGGCTCGACCGACCGTGGCCCGTTCTGGGGCGGGGTGACGCAGTTGGCCACAGAAGAAGAACGGGGCGCGGCCTACGCTGCGTTCCTCAACCAAGCCATGGCGGAGCCATCGATTGTTGGCGTGCACTGGTTCCAGTACCTGGACCAGCCGGTGACCGGCCGCTTGCTGGACGGTGAAAACGGCCACTTTGGCCTCGTGGGCATTACCGATGTGCCGTTTCAGGGCTTCGTCGACAGCGTGCGTAAGAGCAATCTCGCGGCGGTCGACCAGCTCGGCAAGGCGGCGGAAAAAGCCAAGGCGGCCGGCGCGGCGCGTGAGAGCGAAGGTGGCCGAGCAGGCCAGGCAGGCAAAGGCGCGGGCCAGGGCGCCGGGCACGCGGGCGGGCACTCTGGAAATGGGCATTGATTCGTCGTTGACGGGTTCACAAACCCCCTAATGACTGGAACAATGTCGGCCACTTTTCATGATGTTTTTTTGAGGTCGCTCAGGTGCAGATTCAGGGTCATTACGAGCTCCAGTTCGAAGCGGTACGTGAAGCCTTCGCCGCCTTGTTCGATGACCCTCAAGAGCGCGGTGCCGGGCTTTGTGTCCAGGTCGGCGGCGAGACGGTTGTCGACCTGTGGGCCGGCACCGCCGACAAGGACGGCGCCGAAGCCTGGCACAGCGACACAATCGTCAATCTGTTCTCCTGCACCAAGACCTTTACGGCGGTCACTGCCCTGCAACTGGTGGCCGAGGGCAAGCTGAAGCTGGACGCGCCCGTGGCCGATTACTGGCCGGAATTCGCGGCGGCGGGCAAAGAGGCCATTACCCTGCGCCAGTTGCTCTGCCATCAGGCCGGGTTGCCGGCGATCCGCGAGATGCTGCCCACCGAAGCCTTGTACGACTGGCAATTGATGGTCAACACCCTGGCGGCCGAAGCGCCGTGGTGGACACCCGGCCAGGGCCATGGCTACGAGGCGATCACCTATGGCTGGCTGGTCGGTGAACTGCTGCGCCGTGCCGACGGGCGCGGGCCTGGAGAGTCGATCGTGGCGCGGGTGGCGCGGCCGTTGGGGCTGGATTTCCACGTGGGCCTGGCGGATGAAGAGTTTTATCGTGTCGCCCATATAGCCCGCAGCAAAGGCAATATGGGCGATGCAGCGGCACAACGGTTACTTCAAGTAATGATGCGCGAACCCACGGCAATGACTACGCGTGCATTTGCCAATCCGCCGTCTATTCTGACCAGCACTAATAAACCCGAATGGCGGCGCATGCAGCAGCCAGCGGCAAATGGTCACGGTAATGCGCGCAGTCTGGCTGGGTTTTATAGCGGCTTATTGGACGGTAGTTTGCTGGAAAGCGACATGCTCGAACAATTGACGCGTGAACACAGTATCGGGCCGGATAAAACCTTATTGACCCAAACCCGTTTCGGCCTGGGTTGCATGTTGGATCAACCTGAGTTGCCCAATGCTACCTTCGGCCTTGGCCCACGCGCGTTCGGGCATCCCGGAGCAGGTGGCTCGGTCGGGTTTGCCGACCCTGAACATGATGTAGCGTTCGGTTTTGTGACTAATACCTTGGGGCCCTATGTACTTATGGACCCACGGGCGCAGAAGTTGGTCGGAATATTGGCCGGTTGTCTATAAACCCCTTGCTGTTTCACAATTTTTTGTTACAAAGACACGTATAAGAAGACGCTGAACGCAATGATGTAACTTCAATGTTCTTAAGCGTCGGTTTAACGGGGCATCTGGCCCCCCTGGTTTTTTCTCATTTTGTGGATATCTCATGTTATCGAACAAGTCCTTGGCACTGGCGCTGTGCCTCACTATTACGGGTTGTGCACAAACTCCACAGAATGATGCCGAAGGTGGGCATTGGTGGTCATTTGGATCAGACAAGGCTGCTACCAAGGACGCAGTGACCCAAAACGACGCCAAGCCGGACGCCAAGCCTGCTGCCGACGCCAAGCCTGCCGCACCCGTCGCCGCTGCTTCTGCTCCGGCAGCCAAGGCCGACACAGGCTCCAGCTGGTGGCCATTCTCCACCAAGAGCGCTGATGAAAAGGCCTCCGACGACAAGGCCGACCTGAAAGCAGACCTCAAGGCAGCCACTCCAGCGCCGACCGTGGCCAAGACCGACACTGAAGCCCATTGGTGGTGGCCGTTCGATACCAAGCCAAAGCCATTGGCCAAGGTCGACGTGACCAACGTGCAGATGCCTGATCCGAAAATCACCCAGGCCTGGTTGGACGATTACGAGCCGCGCCTGCGTGCCGCCATCAAGGACAGCAACCTGCAACTGGAGCGTCGTGACAACGTCCTGGTGGTGATCGCCCCGGTGGACGGTTCCTACAACCCGAAACGCCCGGCCATGCTGCTGCCGGTAACCCTGGGCCCATTCACTCGCGTTGCCAAGGCCGTTGAAGCGGATCCAAAGACCGCCGTACTGGTTCTGGGTCACGTTGATGCCACCGGTAGCGCTCCGGCCAGCCAAGCGTTGAGCAAGGAACGTGCGCAGTCGATTGCCTCGATTTTCAGCCTCAGCGGTTTGAAGCAGGATCGCCTGATGCTGCGGGGCATGGGCGACTTGATGCCACGTGCCGCCAACGACAGCGCTCCGGGCCGTGCGCTGAATCGTCGCATGGAAATCATGTTCACTCAGCGTACAACGATGTTGGCGCTGTTGAGCAAGTACAACTCGGGCAAGACCCCGCCTGTGGCTGAGATGGTTGCCGTGCAGGATGTTCCCGCACCGGCTCCTGCGGCAAAAGCGCCTGCGAAGAAAGCGCCAGCCAAGAAAGCCGCCGCCAAGCCAGCCGCTAAAAAGGCTGCGGCCAAACCTGCGGCCAAGAAACCAGCTGCGGCCAAAGCCAAGGCGGCCGCACCGGCGAGTAACGACCAGGCGAAAAACTGATCCGTTGAACCAGAAGGATAACGCCGCATGACCCAGGCACTGGCCGATATGCGCCGTGACTACACACGGGACGGTTTGAGCGAGGCCCAGGCCCCGGACGAACCGTTTGCCTTGTTCCACCAATGGTTCGCCGATGCGGTGAAAACCGAGCCGGCACCGGTGGAGGCCAACGCCATGACCCTGGCCACGGTCGACCAGGACGGTCGGCCGCACTGTCGCATCCTGTTGCTCAAGGGCCTGGATGCGCAGGGCTTTACCTTCTTTACCAACTATCAGAGCGCCAAAGGTGAACAACTGGCGGCGCGCCCGTTCGCAGCAATGACCTTTTTCTGGCCGACCCTCGAGCGCCAGGTGCGCATTGAAGGGCGGGTGGTCAAGGTCACGCCTGAAGAGTCGGATGCTTATTATCAGGTGCGTCCTTTGGGCAGCCGTCTGGGTGCCTGGGCGTCGCCGCAGAGCCAGGTCATTCGTGATCGCGAAGAACTGCAGGCACTGCTCAAGGCAACCGAAGAGCGTTTCAGCGATACCCAACCCGATTGCCCCGAGCATTGGGGAGGCTATCGTTTGTTGCCCGAGCGCATCGAGTTCTGGCAGGGCCGCGCCAGCCGCCTGCATGATCGCCTCAACTATCGCCTGCAAGCGGGCCAATGGACGCGCGAGCGTCTTGCGCCCTGAGCGTTTCCTTTCGTCATCTCAGCTGAATCATGCCCTTCGCGCCGAAGTCTCTATGCAAGAGATTTCGGCGTTTTCGGCTATATGGCTACACTGATCAAGCACGCTATGGCATGGTTCGGTTTAGCTACCGCTCGTCGATTTTTGTGGTGCCGACAGCCTGTACTCAGGCTGAATGAAAGCACTTTTCTGCCTGG
Source organism: Pseudomonas sp. W4I3 (assembly GCF_030816195.1). GTDB lineage: Bacteria > Pseudomonadota > Gammaproteobacteria > Pseudomonadales > Pseudomonadaceae > Aquipseudomonas. The sequence continues at coordinate 2,060,744 of NZ_JAUSXS010000001.1, forward strand.
CTCGCCGTGACAGGCGCCAAGCTGCAGCGTTTAATGAATACCTGTCCTTTGGAGTTGATGCTATGCGTAAGTCCGTTTTACTAGTTGCCTGCTTTACCACCCTGTCATTGCTGTTGGGTGGCTGCGCCTCGAGTCTGACCGGCGACTCGTACTCCCGTGACGAGGCGCGTCGCGTACAGACCGTCCGCATGGGTACCATCGAATCCCTGCGCCCGGTCAAGATCGAAGGCACCAAAACCCCAATCGGCGGTGCTGCAGGTGCAGTCATCGGCGGCGTTGGCGGCAGCGCCATCGGCGGCGGCCGTGGCAGCATCGTTACCGCTGTGATCGGCGCGGTAGCCGGCGGCCTGCTGGGCTCGGCCACTGAAGAAGGCCTGACCCGCACCCAGGGCGTGGAAATCACCGTTCGTGAAGACGACGGCAGCATGCGTGCTTATGTGCAAGCCGTGCAGGAAAATGAAATTTTCCGCATTGGCGACCGCGTGCGCATCATGACGGTGGACGGTACCAGCCGCGTTACTCGCTGACGGCGTAGGCAACGGGCGAAGAAAAACCCCAACCGGGTAACCGGTTGGGGTTTTTTGTTTTAGTGGTGCAGCAACTCAGGAGGGTTGAACGGACTTGCGACTCGCCATCGCCGTCACTGCGTAACCAATAAACGCCGCCACTATCGAACCGGTCAGAATCCCCATCCGATCCTCGCCCGCAAATTCGCTGGCTCCTGGCACGAATGCCAGTGAGCCGACAAACAGGCTCATGGTAAAGCCGATCCCACACAGAATGGCCACGCCCAGCACCTGGCCCCAGTTCGCACCGCTGGGCAACGAGGCGATGCCCGTCTTGATGGCCAGCCAGGTAAGGCCGAACACACCGACGGTCTTGCCGATCAACAGGCCGGCGGCGATGCCCATGGGCACGTGGTGGGTAAAACTTTCGAGGCTGACGCCGGTGAGGGACACCCCGGCGTTGGCAAACGCGAAGAGCGGCAGGATAGCGTAGGCCACCCACGGGTGCAGGGCATGTTCCAGGGTCAGCAGGGGCGAGGTTTCGGCATTCTTGGTGCGCAACGGAATGCAGAACGCCAGGGTCACCCCGGCCAGGGTGGCATGGACGCCGCTCTTGAGTACGCACACCCACAGGATCAGGCCGATGATCATGTACGGTCCGAGCTTGACCACACCCAGGCGGTTCATCGCAATCAAGGCGATCAAACACGCCGCCGCGCCCGCCAGCGAAGCGCCGGACAGGTCGGCGGAGTAGAACAGCGCGATGACGATGATGGCACCGAGGTCGTCGATGATTGCCAGGGTCATCAGGAACAGCTTCAGCGACACCGGCACGCGTTTGCCCAGCAGCGCCAGGACGCCCAGCGCAAAAGCGATATCCGTGGCCATCGGGATTGCCCAACCGGCGAGGGCTGCCGGGTTGTCCTTGTTCAGCGCCCAGTAGATGAGCGCCGGTACGACCATGCCGCCGATCGCCGCTGCGCCGGGAAGGACCACCTGCGACGGTTTGGACAAGTGGCCATCGAGCAGCTCGCGTTTGACCTCAAGACCGATCAGCAGGAAGAACAGGGCCATCAGCCCGTCGTTGATCCACAGCAAGGCCGGCTTGGCGATCTGCAGCGCGCCCACCTGCGCCACCACGGGCGTGTCGAGGAAGGCGCCGTACAGGTGTGACAACGGTGAATTGTTGATAATCAGTGCCAAGGCGGCAGCGGCGATCAGCAACAGGCCGCTGGCGGCTTCCAGCTGGAAGAAACGGGTGAAAGTGCTACGCAGAGGCACGGGATGCTCTCCAATCGAGGTTCAATAGATGGGTACCCTAACCCGTACCGTTAGTTGTTAAAACAAAAGTTATATTCTTATTTGTTATAAGCGTACGGCGCAGCTTGTGGTGCGTCTAAGCCTAGCAATTGTGTGACCAATTGAGTCGTCACTGTATCTGTGTGCAGTGTAGGAAACCCCCTAATATCGCGCTGAAATTCTTAGAGAAGCCACCTCATGAGCGACCACCGTCCCTGGGCCCGCGAAGCCATTCGCATCATTGAAGCGGATTTCCAGCGCAGCGCTGACACCCATCTGATCCCTTTGCCGTTGCCGGGCTTGCCGGGTATCGAGCTGTATTTCAAGGATGAGTCCAGTCACCCGACCGGCAGCCTGAAACATCGGCTGGCGCGCTCGCTGTTCCTGTACGCGCTGTGCAATGGCTGGCTGAAGCCCGGTGCACCGGTGATCGAAGCGTCCAGCGGTTCGACGGCGATCTCCGAGGCCTATTTCGCGCGCCTGCTCGGCCTGCCGTTTATTGCCGTGATGCCCGCCACCACTTCCCAGGAAAAGATCGCCCAAATCGCCTTTTATGGCGGCAAGAGCCATCTGGTGCAGGACCCCACGCAGATCTACGCCGAATCCGAACGTCTGGCACAGGAAAGCGGCGGTCACTTCATGGACCAGTTCACCTACGCCGAGCGCGCCACCGACTGGCGCGCGAACAACAACATCGCCGAGTCGATCTTCCAGCAGTTGCGCTTCGAGCAACACCCGGAGCCGAGCTGGTTGATTTCCAGCCCCGGAACCGGCGGCACTACCGCGACCCTGGGGCGCTATGTGCGCTATCGCCAGCATTGCACCCGCGTGTTGTGTGCCGACGCCGAACGTTCGGTATTTTTCGATTATTACCTGAGCGGCGACGCCAGCCTGCGCCTGGACTGCGGCTCGCGGATTGAAGGAATTGGCCGGCCACGGGTGGAAGCCTCGTTTTTGCCGACTGTGATCGATGCGATGGTCAAGGTGCCGGATGCGCTGTCGTTGGCGGCGATGCATTATCTGGCCGAGCGGTTAGGGCGGCGAGTGGGCGGTTCCAGCGGGACGAACCTGATCGGTGCCCTGGTGGCGGCGCACCAGATGAAAGCGGCGGGGGAGTCGGGGTCGATCGTGGCGATCTTGTGTGATGGGGGCGAGCGCTATGCCACCACTTACTATGATCAAGCATGGCTGGCGGGGCAGGGCTATGCGTTGGAGGGCCTGATCGCCGCGGTCGCAGCAAGTGTCGAACGCGGCGATGCGCTACCCGGCACTGTCTTGCGCGCCAATATCTGATACACCGCAAACCAAATGTGGGAGGGGGCTTGCCCCCGATTGTGGTGTATCAGTCAAAGATGCTCCGACTGAACGACTGCTATCGGGGGCAAGCCCCCTCCCACATGTGTACAGCGGCGTTCTCAGGCCTCGATGCCCAGCATATCCCGCGCCAACGCCTCGGCGATGCGAATCCCGTCAACGCCCGCCGACAGAATCCCACCGGCATAACCCGCGCCTTCACCGGCCGGGAACAAGCCTTTCACGTTCAAGCTCTGCATCGACTCATTACGGGTAATCCGCAGCGGCGACGAAGTGCGCGTCTCGATACCGGTCAAGACCGCATCGTGCAGCGAGTAGCCTTTGATCTGTTTCTCGAAGGCCGGCAAGGCTTCACGGATGGCTTCGATGGCGAAGTCGGGCAGGGCCAGGGCCAGGTCACCCAAGGCTACCCCCGGCTTGTAGGACGGTTCCACGCTGCCGATAGCCGTGGACGGCTTGCCTGCGATGAAATCGCCGACCAATTGTGCCGGGGCCTCGTAATTGCTGCCGCCGAGGACGTAAGCATGCGACTCCAGGCGCTCCTGCAGTTCGATACCGGCGAGGGGGCCGCCTGGGTAGTCCACCTCAGGCGTGATGCCAACCACGATGCCCGAGTTGGCGTTGCGCTCATTACGTGAGTACTGGCTCATGCCGTTGGTCACGACGCGATGGGGCTCCGACGTCGCGGCCACTACGGTGCCGCCAGGGCACATGCAGAAGCTGTAGACCGAGCGGCCGTTCTTGGCGTGGTGCACCAACTTGTAATCGGCGGCGCCGAGTTTCGGGTGCCCGGCGTATTTGCCCAGACGTGCGGCGTCGATCAACGACTGCGGGTGTTCAATACGGAAGCCCACCGAGAACGGCTTGGCCTCCATGTACACGCCCCGACCGTGAAGCATGCGGAAGGTGTCGCGGGCGCTGTGGCCCAGGGCCAGGATCACGTGCCGGGAGAGGATTTGTTCGCCGCCGTCGATGACCACGCCGTGCAACTGGCCATCTTCGATCAGCACGTCGGTGACCCGTTGTTCGAAGCGCACTTCACCGCCCAGGGCAATGATCTGCTGGCGCATGTTTTCCACCACGCCGGTCAGACGGAATGTGCCGATGTGCGGCTTGCTGACATAGAGAATCTCTTCCGGCGCGCCGGCCTTGACGAACTCGTGCAGCACTTTGCGCCCGTGGAACTTCGGGTCCTTGATCTGGCTGTACAGCTTGCCGTCGGAGAAGGTCCCGGCGCCGCCTTCGCCGAACTGCACATTGGACTCGGGGTTGAGCACGTTTTTGCGCCACAGGCCCCAGGTGTCCTTGGTGCGCTGGCGCACTTCCTTGCCCCGCTCAAGGATGATCGGCTTGAAGCCCATCTGTGCCAGCAGCAGCCCGGCGAAGATTCCGCAGGGGCCAAAGCCAACCACGACCGGCCGTTCGACCAGGCCTTGCGGTGCCTTACCCACCACGTGGTAGCTGACATCCGGTGCCGGGTTGATGTTGCGATCATCGGCAAACTTGAGCAGCAAGGCGGCTTCGCCCTTCACATTCAGGTCAATGGTGTAGATAAAGCACAGCTCCGAGGACTTCTTGCGGGCATCGTAGCTGCGCTTGAACAGGGTGAAATCGAGCAGGTCATCACTGGCGATGCCCAGGCGCTGCACGATGGCGGGCCGCAGGTCTTCTTCGGGATGGTCGATGGGCAGCTTGAGTTCGGTGATTCGTAACATGACAGGATCCGGTAGGCGGCGGGCAAGGAGGCCGGCGGTTTTGCAAACCGGCGATTATAAGCCCCAATGGCGCTTTTCCGTCAGGTTAAAACAGCGCAGGGCGCAATCAGTCGTCCCGCGAGCCGCCAAATGCCGCGCAACCACGCTGTACCTGGCCGTTTACACGCAGCTCGGCGCTCATGTGTTGCAAGCTGCCGCTCATGCTGTCGACGCATCGCTGCGGGGCGACCCACAACTCGATGTGCTGGTTATTGGCGTCGGTCATCAGGTTGAAGCGCCCATCCCCCAGTTGCTCCTCGACATACGGCACTGCCAGGGGCGGCTGGCCTTCTCGTTCGAGCACCATGCCCTTGGCCGTGACGCTCATCGCCCAGGCCGGCTTGTGGCCGTTTGCGCGCAGGATCATGCGTTTGAAGTCCGGGTCGCCACAGGCTGAGGTCGAGCGTTCGACGCGATACAGCTGTTGCAGGTCCACTGAGCCCTGGGTGCCGCTGGCAACGCCGGAAAACTTGCCACGCAGATCTGCAAACAGCGCGCCTTGCTGACCGGCCAGGGAGGCGGCTTCCTGCAGGATGCTGGTGCCACCGGTGTCGTTGACCACGTAGTTGCGCTGGTCGTTGCAAGGCTGGAACAGCAGCTTGCCGTCCACCGCCGTCAGTTCACCCTGCATGCGGGTCAGCCCGACGGTAGAGACCTTGGCAGGCTCGCTGTCGAACATCTGGCAAGCGGCGAAGAAGGGGAACAGGGCTAGCAATGTAAGGGTCGAGGCGGCACGCATTTTCGGTCTCCAGACAGGTGCCGTCACGTTACGCAGGCTTGCGCCGCATCACAAGCCTGCGACCCAGCTTCAGGCGTTTCTTACAGCCGTGAAACTCAGCCCACGATAAAGGTCTGACCGGTCTGTAAACCCTCGACACTTTTTGCGTAGGCCAAAGCCACTTCGGCGGCGGGCACCGGTTTAAACCCACGGAAATAGGGTGCGTAGCTGCCCATGGCTTCCAACAGCACCGTCGGGCTCACGGTGTTAATGCGCAAACCGCGTGGCAGTTCAATTGCCGCTGCCTTGACGAACGCATCCAATGCGCCATTCACCAGCGCCGCCGAGGCGCCGGTGCGAATCGGGTCACGGTTCAAAATACCGCTGGTGAAGGTAAACGACGCGCCGTCATTGGCGAACTCACGGCCGATCAACAGCAGGTTCACCTGGCCCATCAGCTTGTCACGCAGGCCCAGTTCGAAGTCTGTTTCGCGCATGTCGCTCAGCGCTACGAAGTTCACGTTGCCTGCTGCGCAAACCAGCGCGTCGAACGTGCCGGTCTGCTCGAACAACTTGCGAATCGAGGCGGTGTCACTGATGTCGACCTGCAAGTCGCCGCTGTTGCGGCCGATGGCGATCACTTCGTGACGCTGTGCCAGCTCTGCCTTGACCGCTGAACCGATCGTGCCGTTGGCACCAATCAAAAGAATTTTCATCGTGCTGTTCCTCCAAGAGCCAGTTGAAGGAAGAGTCTAGTGTGGCTTTTTCACCGAATAAACGCGCTAATAGGCAACCTTTGGTTTTCAAATGGAAACAATCGATGAGCGAAATGGATGACCTCGCCGCCTTCGCCGTGCTGATAGAAGCGGGCAGCTTCACCCTGGCGTCCGAGCAATTGGGTTGCAGCAAGGGGCAGTTGTCCAAGCGGATCAGCCAGTTGGAGGCGCAGTACGCCGTGGTGCTGCTGCATCGCACCACGCGCAAGCTGAGCCTTACCGCCGCAGGTGCGGCATTGCTGCCTCAGGCACAGGCGCTGGTGTTGCAGGTGGAACGTGCGCGTCAGGCCTTGGCGCGGCTCAACGATGACCTGGCCGGGCCGGTGCGTATGACGGTTCCGGTTTCATTGGGAGAAACCTTCTTCGATGGTTTGTTGCTGGAGTTTTCCAGGCAATACCCACAGGTGCAGATCGAGCTGGAGCTCAACAACCGCTATCGGGATCTGGCGCGGGACGGGTTCGATCTGGGTGTACGCTTGGACGCCATCGAGAATGAGCGGCTGGTGGTCAAGCCACTGCTGGCCTGGCACGAGATGACCTGCGCCAGCCCGGCCTATCTGCAACAGCACGGCGAGCCGCTGCGCCCGCAGGATCTGGCCGGCCACACCTGTTTGCTCAACAGCCATTACAGCGGCCGCGAGGAGTGGCTGTATCACCAGCAGCATGAGTTGCTGCGTGTGCGGGTCAGCGGCACCTTCGCTTGCAACCACTACAACCTCTTGAAAAAAGCCGCATTGGTGGGCGCCGGTATCGCTCGCTTGCCGTCCTACCTGCTCCCGGCGGAATTGGCGGATGGTCGCTTGCGCTGGCTGCTGCGTGACTATCAGACGCGCAGCCAGCCGATGTACCTGGTGCATCCCTACCAGGGTGGCCTGCCGCGGCGCATCCAGGTATTGGCCGACTACCTGGTGGACTGGTTCAAGCGCAGCGGCGCGGCCCTGGACCGTCTTCAGCGGTAGCGACGGGCGATCCAGTGGTCGATGGACAAGCGGCCCGGGCCCTTGGCAACCAACAGCAATAACAGCGCAAGCCAGGTGCCATGGGTCGGGTAGGCGTCTGGATAGACAAACAACTGAATGGTCAGGGTCATGCCGATCAGGGCAAGGGCTGCGAATCGCGTGGCAAACCCCAGCAGGATCAACACCGGGAAAAAGTGTTCGGCAAACGCTGCCAGGTGCGCGGCGACTTCGGGCGACAACAGCGGCACGTGGTATTCGCTGCGAAATAACGGCAAGGTCGAGGCCGCAAGTTTGGGTTCGCCGAGCTGGAAGGTGCCGCTGACCAGATCGATGGCGAAACCTTCGACTTTGGTCTGCCCGGATTTCCAGAACACCGCCGCGACAGAGAAGCGTGCAATGAAAGCGATCAGGCTGTAAGGGATTTTTTCGAAAAGTGCGATGGCCCGGTTGAGCAGGTGGGCAGCGGGACGGTTCATGGCGATACCTTTTGTTCCAGGTGTAAATGAGTAATGGCGTCGTGGCTGATCAACAGCGCCAGACACCGGTGGAGTTCGAATTCGGACGAGACCCGTAAGGCATGCTCCACAGCGGTTTCCAGTTTCATGCCTTGGCTCAGGCATTCAATAAAGGCCACCGAGCCGCTGTCGATGGCGAACACCTTCACCGCCAAGCCCTGGCGCAGGATCAGTGCGTTTTGCGCAGGCCATGGGTTCAAGCCGGCAAGGCCGTCGTCAGTCTGGTGCGCGGCCCATATCGCCACGACCGCATAGCAAGAGTTCAACGTGGCGAGCGACGGGTGCAGTTGCAGGCTTGACTGCCCCACGTCTGCGTGACCTTGCAGGCAGTGAAGAATGTGTTGCTGGCACTGCGCCGGGATGTCCGGCGCGTGATAAGCACGAACACCGCAGGCGCTCCAGCCGTGCGACATCGGCGAGATAGGGCACGCTGGCAGCCGGTTCGAATGCCTGGATAAAGTCCGCCAGACTGCTGCCGTACTCGTTGATCAACGGGCTGGTGGGAGGGTTGGCCTGAACGAAAAGACCGGCCATGGCGCGGAAAAATTTATCGCCCACCAATTGCAACGTCACGGGATAGCTGGCCGCCAAGGCATTGATCAACGAGCTGTGGACGTTATTGCGATACACCGCGAAGCGACTGGCCGGGTCTGCGCCGTTGCTGCTGAACAACCCGTCCGGACAGGAGCCGTCCGCCGCGATCAAGGCGTTGGCAAATGCGCTCTGAAGGCTCATGAAATCACCTGCAACAGATGCCGTTCGGCTTGCCTGGCTTCAGCGTGCAGCACGCTGAAGGCCGGCACCTGGTTATCTCGCTCGATCAGCGTGGCGACCGGCCCCGTGCGGTTGAGCAGCTGTTTGTATAGCTGCCACACCGCCTCGTCGATCGGCGCGCCGTGATCGTCGATGAGCAACCTGTCGCCCAGGCTGTCGGTGTCTTCGGCAAAGCCGGCCAGGTGTATCTCGCCGACGGCCTGCAAAGGTAAGGCATCGATGTAGGCCAGCGGATCGCGCTGATGGTTGATGCACGACACGTAGACGTTATTCACGTCCAGCAACAAACCGCAGCCGGTGCGCCGAATAATTTCGCTGAGGAAGTCCGTTTCGTCCAGGGTGGAGCGTTGAAACTGCACATAGGTCGACGGGTTCTCCAGCAGCATCGGCCGCTTGAGCGCGCTTTGCACCTGATCCACGTGCTCGCAGACACGCGCCAGGGTTTGCGCGTCGTAGGCCAGGGGCAGCAAGTCATTGAGAAACACCGGGCCGTGGCTGGACCAGGCCAGGTGTTCGGAAAAAGAGTGGGGTTGATAGCGTTCGATCAGCCTGGCCAGCCGTGCCAGGTGCTCAGGGTTGAGTGGGCCTTCACCGCCGATGGAGAGACCCACGCCGTGCAACGACAGTGGGTACCGTTCGCGAATCAAGCCCAGATAGTGGTGAAAAGGGCCGCCGGCGACCATGTAGTTTTCGGCATGCACTTCAAAGAAACCGATGTCGGGGCAGGTCTCAAGCACTTGGTTGATGTGCTCGGTCTTCAATCCCAGCCCCGCCCTGTGAGGGAGGCCGGACACTTGAGCCGGTGAGGCCGTAGGCTGGGATGAAAGCGTCATCATCTGTCCTCAGGTTTGCGGGGGTTCAGGACTTGGCGGTAAAGGCTGCTTCCTGACCGAAACCGGTCGGTGAGGTGGTGCTTGGGGTTTTCGTGCAAGTGCCGGCGGGTACCAGCTTCCAGGCGTTGGCCTGGTCCTTGGTTTTGGACGTACCGGCGCAAGAAGTGCCGGCGCCGGCGGCGCAGTCGTTCTTGCCGGCCTCGGCGATGCCGAAGCATTTCTGCATGTCATCGGCCGCATGGGCGGTGGCGGTCAGGGCAGACAGGCTCAAGGCCGAGCCAAGGGCCAGGACGAGGGTGGCAGCGGACAGTTTGGTCGTCATGATGTATCTCCAGCAGTGGGTTGATTGGCAGGCTTGATTGCCTGCTTGCACCACTAGAGAGAGGGGGACGAACTTCGTTACAAGCCGGCCGAAAATAATTGTAAGCATCACGCAAAGCAAATGTGGGAGGGGGCTTGCTCCCGATGGCGGTGTATCAGATACCCATAGGCTATCTGACACTCTGTCATCGGGAGCAAGCCCCCTCCCACATTTCAAGCCGGTTCATCCAGCAACCGTTTTAACCGCCCAGGTACGCCTCACGCACCTTTGGATCAGTCAGCAGTTGCTCGCCGGTGCCCTGCATCACCACTCGGCCGTTCTCCAACACATAGGCGCGGTCGGCAATTTTCAGTGCCTGGTTGGCGTTCTGCTCCACCAGGAACACCGTCACCCCGTCCTTGCGCAACTGCTCGATGATGTCGAAGATCTGCTGGATGATGATCGGCGCCAAGCCCAGGGACGGTTCGTCCAGCAGCAACAGCTTGGGCTTGCTCATCAACGCCCGGCCGATGGCGAGCATTTGCTGCTCGCCGCCGGACATGGTGCCGCCGCGCTGGCTGAAGCGCTCCTTGAGCCGCGGGAACAGGTGCAGCACCTTGTCCATCTGCGCCTCGTAGTCGCCCTTGTCGGTAAAGAAGCCGCCCATGGCCAGGTTCTCTTCCACGGTCAGGCGCGAGAACACGCGACGGCCTTCGGGCACCACCGCGATGCTCTTGCGCATGATTTCGGCGGAGTGCTTGCCCACCAGTTCTTCACCCATGTAGCGGATGCTGCCGCTGTGGGCCTGGGGCGAACCGCACAGGGTCATCAGCAACGTTGACTTGCCGGCGCCGTTGGCGCCGATCAGGGTCACGATCTCACCCTGACGCACTTCCACGTTGACGCTGTGCAGGGCCTGGATCTTGCCGTAGAAAGTGGAAACGTTTTCGAATTGCAGCATTTTACGCTTCCCCCAAATAGGCTTTGATCACTTCGGGATTGTCGCGGATCTGCTCCGGCGTCCCGTCGGCCAGCGGCGTGCCCTGGTTGATCACGACGATATGGTCGGAAATGCTCATGACCAGTTTCATGTCGTGTTCGATCAGCAGCACGGTGGCGTTGTTTTCCTCGCGCAGCACGCTGATCAGCGCCTTGAGGTCTTCGGTTTCCTTGGGGTTCAGGCCGGCGGCCGGTTCGTCGAGCATGAGGATCCGCGGGCGGGTCATCATGCAGCGGGCGATTTCCAGGCGACGCTGCTGACCATAGGCCAGGGTGCCGGCCGGGCGGTTGGCGAACTCGGTCAGGTTGACCTTATCCAGCCAGTACGCCGCGTACTCCATGGCCTCGCGCTCGCTCTTGCGGAATGCCGGCGTCTTGAACAGGCCTGCGAAGAAGTTGGTGTTCAGGTGACGGTGCTGGGCGATCAGCAGGTTTTCGACCGCTGTCATGTCCTTGAACAGGCGCACGTTCTGGAACGTGCGCACCACGCCCTTACGGGCGATCTCGTGGCCGGCCAGGCCCTGGATCGGCTGGCCGTCCAGCAGGATGCTGCCACCGCTCGGCTTGTAGAAACCGGTGAGGCAGTTGAACACCGTGGTCTTGCCGGCGCCGTTGGGGCCGATCAGCGCGACCACTTGTTTTTCCTTGACGGTCAGGGCGACGCCGTTGACCGCGAGCAGGCCGCCGAAGCGCATGCTCAGATTTTCGACTTTTAGGATCTCGCGGCTCATTTGCGCAGCTCCATGTGTGGACGTTGCATGGGCAGCAGGCCTTGAGGGCGCCAGATCATCATCAGCACCATCATGGCGCCGAACATCAACATGCGGTATTCGCTGAACTCACGCATCATTTCCGGCAGCAGGATCATCACAATCGCGGCGAGGATCACACCCAGTTGCGAGCCCATGCCGCCCAGTACCACGATGGCGAGGATGATCGCCGACTCGATAAAGGTGAACGACTCCGGGGTCACCAGGCCTTGGCGCGCGGCGAAGAAGCTGCCGGCGAAACCTGCAAATGCAGCGCCCAGGGTGAAGGCGGAAAGCTTGATGATGGTCGGGTTCAGACCCAGGGCGCGGCAGGCGATTTCATCTTCGCGCAAGGCTTCCCAGGCGCGGCCGATCGGCATGCGCAGCAACCGATTGATCACGAACAGCGCTGCCAGCGCCAGCAACAGGGCGACCAGGTACAGGAACACCACCTTGCTCACCGGGTTGTAGGCAATCCCGAAGTACTCATGGAAAGTCTGCATGCCCTCAGCCGCGCTACGGTCGAACGACAGGCCGAAGAACGTTGGCTTGGGAATGCTGCTGATGCCATTGGGGCCACCGGTGATATCGGTGAGGTTACGCAGGAACAGACGGATGATTTCACCGAAACCCAGGGTTACGATCGCCAGGTAGTCACCGCGCAGGCGCAACACCGGGAAACCCAGCAGGAAGCCGAACGTGGCCGCCGCCATCCCCGCCAGTGGCAGGCAGATCCAGAAGCTCCAGCCCAGATAGTGCGACAGCAGCGCGTAGGTGTAGGCCCCCACGGCATAGAAGCCCACATAACCCAGGTCGAGCAGGCCGGCCAGGCCGACCACGATGTTCAGGCCCAGGCCCAGCAACACGTAGATCAGGATCAGGGTGGCGATGTCGACCGCGCCGCGCGAGCCGAAGAACGGCCAGATCAACGCGGCGATGATCAGGCCGATGATGATGTAGCGCTGGGTGCGCGGCAGGGTCAGGAATTGGCTGACCTTAGGCGACACCAATGGGCCACGGTTGCCCTTGAACAGGGCACCGACCTGCTGGGTGAACAGCACGCGCAGGAACATCAGCACCGAACACAGGGCGATCACGGTCAGGGTCAGCGGCCCTGTGCCATGCACTTCCAGGTTGATGCCAACAATGCTCAGCTTGAGACCGAGTACCGGAAAGGCCACGGCCCATACCAGCAAGGCGCTGAAAAACGCCGATTTAAGATATCTGCTCATACTTTCTCAACCTCCGGGCGGCCCAGGATGCCGGTCGGACGGAACAACAACACCAGGACCAACAAGCCGAACGCCACGACGTCCTTGTACTGGTCACCGAAGATATCGGCGCCAAAGGCTTCGGCCACGCCCAGTACCAGCCCACCGAGCATGGCGCCCGGAATACTGCCGATACCGCCCAATACCGCCGCGGTAAAGGCCTTGAGGCCTACCAGGAAGCCGGCGTTGGGGTTGATCACGCCGTACTGCATGCTCAGCAACACGGCAGCGACCGCCGCCAGCGCAGCACCGATCACGAAGGTCAGGGCGATGATGTTATTGGTGTTGATGCCCAGCAGGTTGGCCATCTTGATGTCTTCGGCGCAGGCCCGGCAGGCGCGGCCCAGACGAGAGCGGGAGATGAACAGCGTGAGGCCGAGCATGGCCACCAGGGTGACGATGAAGACCAGGATCTGCATGTAGGAAATCAGTACTTCTTGCGCACCACCGGGACCGAAGGAGATGCTCCCCGGAATCAGGTTGGGAATGGACTTGTCCTTGGAGTCCTGGGACAGCAATACCGTGTTCTGCAGGAAAATCGACATGCCGATGGCGGAAATCAGCGGGATCAACCGGTTGCTGCCGCGCAAGGGACGGTAGGCAACACGCTCGATACTGTAGCCATAGGCACTGGTCACGACGATCGACGCAAGGAACGCAGCGGTCATCAACAGCGGCAGGGAGTGGATACCCATCATGGCCAGCCCGGCGAGGGCGATGAAGGCCACGTAGGAACCAATCATGTACACCTCGCCATGGGCGAAGTTGATCATTCCAATGATGCCGTAAACCATTGTGTAGCCAATGGCTATCAAGGCATAGGTGCTGCCAATGGTCAGGCCATTAACCAGCTGTTGGAAAAAATGATAGATCTCAGGCATTACAGCGCTCCTAAAAACCCGATACGCATTTCACTGGTGGAGTCATGTTCCGGCCCTGCGCTGTGTTCTGTGAGCACATTTGCACAAAGCGTTTGCCAGCGAACCGCTGGTGACGGTTTTAAGATTTTCAGGTGAGCCAGCGCCCGGATCGCGGGTGACATGGCCCATAAACCTCGTAAAACAAAGCCCACTGCTCTCACAGTGGGCTTGTTGGACCAGTAACGCCTGGCTTACTGAGGGGAAACTTCGGTTTTTGGTTTGCCGAAGTGCCATTCGTAGACCACGAACTTGAAGTCCTTCAGGTCGCCCTTGGCGTCGAAGCTGAGCTCACCGGTAGGGGTCTTGAAGGTACCCGCGTGGATGGCCTCGGCCACCTTGGCGGTGTCTTCGCTCTTGGCAGCCTTGATACCGCCGGCGATCACTTCGATGGCCGAGTAGGCTGGGAACACGAACGGACCGGTTGGGTCCTGCTTGTTCTTGGCGAACTCTTCAACGATGGCCTTGTTGGCCGGATCGGTGTCGAAGGATTTAGGCAGGGTCACCAGCAGGCCTTCGGAAGCGCCTTGGGCGATTTGCGAGATGGAGTCGTTGCCGACGCCTTCCGGGCCCATGAACTTGGCGTTCAGGCCTTTTTCCTTGGCTTGGCGCAGAATCAGGCCCAGCTCAGGGTGGTAGCCGCCGTAGTAGACGAAGTCGACGTTGGCTTGCTTGAGTTTCTGGATGATCGAGGAGAAGTCCTTGTCGCCGGCGTTCAGGCCTTCGAAGACGGCAACCTTGGTGCCTTTTTCTTCAAGGGTTTTCTTCACGGCGCTGGCGATGCCTTCACCGTATTGCTGCTTGTCATGCAGCACGGCAACGATTTTCGGCTTCACGTGGTCGGCGATGTAATTGCCGGCCGCCGGGCCTTGTGCGCTGTCCAGGCCGATGGTGCGGAAGATCAGCTTGTAGCCACGGGAGGTGATTTCCGGGCTGGTGGCCGCAGGGGTAATCATGATGACGCCTTCGTCTTCGTAGATATCGGACGCTGGCTGAGTGGAGCTGGAGCAGAGGTGACCGACCACGAACTTGACGCCGTCGTTGACCACTTTGTTGGCTACGGCAACGGCTTGTTTCGGATCGCACGCGTCGTCGTATTCCTTGGCTTCAAGCATCTTGCCGTCCACGCCGCCCTTGGCGTTGATGTCGGCGATTGCCTGCTTGGCACCCATGAATTGCATGTCGCCGTATTGCGTTACTGGCCCGGTCTTGGGGCCGGCAATGCCGATCTTGATGGTGTCGGCTGCGAACGAATGGCCGGCAACCCCAGCCAGGACCATAGCGGCAAACAGTTTGGAAATCTGCTTAGTAGCCTTATTCATAGTGCTCCACTCTTACTGTTGTATTTTTTATAGTTCTAGCGGCCTTGTGAGCTGCAGAACCGGATCAGATATCTCGGATATCCCCCGGCGATGCCCTGGCAACTGTACCGGTACAGTGTAGAGCGCCGGTTGAGCGCTTGAAAAGCTGGCTGCCGGGGGCAAAACCGGGTTGTGTCGCTTTAATGAAAGAAAAAGACAGAATTGCGGCGGGGTGATGCCAGCGTTGCACGCATTCCTTGGCTTTTCCGACACTTTCAATTGCTACCTCATTTGCTACTGGGTTTTTCTGGCTGAGACACGACGCTATGATTGCGCCGATTTTTTACTCAGGTGAACTCCCATGACGCAAGAACCTAGCACCCTCTATGCCAAGCTGCTCGGTGAAACCGCCGAAATTTCCTGGAAGGAGCTCGAACCGTTCTTTGCCAAGGGTGCCCTATTGTGGGTCGACGCTGGCCTGGATTTGATCGAGGCGGCCGAGGCGATGGCCGAAGACAATCGCGACAAGGTCGCTGCCTGGCTGGCTGCAGGGAGCCTCGGCGAAGTGTCTGCGACGCGGGCGGTGGACTTGGTCGCACGAGACCCGGGCTTGTGGGCGGTGGTGGTGTCGCCCTGGATTTTGATCCAGGAAAGGGCGGCGTAAGAAGCTGCTGCTCGATATTGGTGCGCCGAATGTGCCTCGGCAAGTGTGTAGCCGAGTAACCGCTTGAGCGGTGATGGCACCTTGCCGTAGAGAAAGGTCACAGGTGACGGTGACGTTAACGTCACGGGAACAGTTAGGGGGCCGGGGCGAGGGCAGGGGAATTGTTTCAACGTATTAAACCCTCGCCCCGTCAGCGAATCGGCCTCACGATCGAAGGCGGGTTGGTGCGCGCCGCAGCCGGTTCCTTCGCTGGCAGGGGGTCTTTATTGCTACCCGTGCCGATCGTGTGGAGCGGGTTGCGTATCTGCATGCCTTGCATGACGCCGATGATGTCGTTGAAGGCCACCGCCGGGCTCAGCAGGTAACCCTGAATGAAGTCGCAGCCATGCTGCAGTAACAGCTCGAATTGTGCTTGAGTCTCCACCCCTTCGGTCACCACCTCCAGGTGCAAGGTATGCGCCATGCCGATGATGGCCTGGACGATTTCGCTGTCGGCGGTGGACTTGGGGATGTCCTGGATAAACGAACGGTCAATCTTCAAGGTGTTCAGCGGCAGGCGCTTGAGGTAGGCCAGCGATGAATAGCCGGTGCCGAAGTCATCGATCGCCAGGGATACGCCCAGGGCGCGGATCTGCCGCAACAAGGCCAGGGTGCTGCTGATATTGCCCATCAACGCGTTTTCGGTGACTTCCAGCTCCAGGCGATTGGCGGCAATGCCGGCAAAGCGCAGCGCGGCTTCGATTTCGTCTGCCAGTTCATCGCGGGCCAGGTTCAGGGCCGAGCAGTTCACGGCCATGGTCAGCTCGGTGTAGCCGCGATCCGACAGCAGGCTCAGATCATGGCAGGCCTGGCGCAATACCCAGTGGTCCAGTTCAGCAATCAAGCCGTTGCTCTCGGCGATTCCGATAAAGCGGTCCGGAGCCAGCAGCCCGTGTTGCGGATGCTGCCAGCGCACCAGGGCCTCCAGGCGCGTGACCTTGCCCAGTTTCATGTCGAAGATCGGCTGATAGAACAGCACCAGTTCATTACGCGTGCGCAGGGCGGCGCGCAGTTCTTCTTCCAGTTGCAGCTCAAGGAAGGCGCGGGTTTTCAGGTTGGAACTGAAGAAGTGCAGACTGTTGCGCCCGGCGTCCTTGGATTGGTAAAGCGCCAGGTCGGCGGTTTTCAGCAGTTCTTCGCAGGTCTGGCCATCCTCGGGAAACAGGCTGATACCGATGCTGGTGGTCATGACCATGCGTCGGCCCGCCAACTCGATGGGTTCTTTCATTTTTTGCATGATGCGCTGGGCCATATGCCGCGCTTCTTCGCGATGATGGATGTTGATCAGGATGCAGAACTCATCCCCGCCAAAGCGCGCCACCACGTCGGCATGGCTGCGTACCGAGCTTTTGATATGGCTGGCCAGCACGGTGAGCAATTGATCACCGGCATCATGTCCAAGGCTGTCGTTGATGCGCTTGAAGTGGTCAATATCGAGGAAGATCACCGCCATCATGCCGTTGGTTGCGGTTTTTTCCGCGACTTTTTCCGCGAAAATCTGGTTGAAGCCCCGCCGGTTGAGCAAGCTGGTCAGCGCATCGTAATGGGCCACCTGTTGCAACGAGGCACGGGCCTGGTCCAGTTCGCTGAGCAGCGCGTTGACCCTGCGCAGGTCACGTTCCTTGTGCTGCAGCTTCTTGTCGGCCAGGGCCGCGCTGATGCTGCTGCCGATGACCAGCAAGGTAATCACCGCCACCGACAGGCCCAATTGCAACGGATTGTGATCGATCGGCAACTGCAGATTCGAGCCATTCGGTATCAGCATTTGCATGGCTGCCATACCGGTGAAGTGCATGCTCAGGATGCCGGCACCCAGCACCAGGCTGGCGGCGTATTTGAGCAACTGGTGAAACACGCCGGTACCGTTGCGCAGGTAGCTCGACAGCAGCAACGCTGCCAGGCTGGCACCGATGGCAATCGCGACCGATGCCATGAACAGCCCGGACTCGAAGTACACCTGGGCCTGGGAGCGCATGGCCGACATGCCGACGTAGTGCATCAGGGCGATACCCAGGCCCATCCACACCGAGGCCAGCAGGTACTGGTCGAATCGCAGATGCGCATGACTGAGTGTCTGCATGGCGAACAGCGAAGCGATCAGGGCGATGACCAGCGAGACGAAGGTCATGATCAGTTCGTAATGAATGGCGATGGGGGCCTGGAAAGCCAGCATGCTGATGAAGTGGGTCGACCAGATACCGCCCGCCAGGCAACCGGCGCCCAACCATCGCCAGCGGCGGCGGGCCTTGGGGTCTTCTACATGGCCGACGCGTTCGGCCATGTCCAGCGTGCCGAAGCCCGCCGCGCAGGCGACCAGGTACGCCAGCAGCACCAGAAAGGGGTTATGACTGCAATTGAGTAATAAGTGCCCGTTGTCTGGAAGGTCGGTGAAAAAGTGCAGCCCCAGCCATTCCATAGCATGTCCCGTCATAGAGTCGCGTCACTGCCTGAGGCGATGACCTATGAGGTCGAGTATAGAAGCCTCGGAGGATTTGCCACGGATAATGGCACTTTGATTTCAATTATTTCGACATGCCAGCCATAGCGTTTGATGCTAAGCGCTGATCGGCAACGCCAGCTCGAAAGGCGGTTCTTCGAGGGGCGCCAGGCCGAAGGCGGCGCGGGCGGCATCGCAATCGATGTTTTGTTCGCCCTGGCTCCATGATGCATCGAACTCGCGGCAGGGGCTCGAGCGCTGTTCATAAATCGTGCAGCGTGTGCCTTTGCCCACTTCGCCCTCAAGGCTGCAGCAGCGTGCCGGCTTCTGGTCGGTTCCGATCATTGCCACGCGGGTGGGGTTGATCTGTACCACGAGGTCATCGGGCACTGTGCCGCCCGATGAGGCGCACTCGCCCCAGAAGAAAGACACACGAAAGTATGAACAGCAGGCACCGCAATTCAGACACGGACTGGCTTCGGACATGAGCGTCATCAATAAAGGATAGGTAAGAGGGGAACTGCGGGAAGGCTCGCCATTCTATCGGGGCCATGGCCGTTGGGAAGAGGGGCTCACACATATATTTTCGTCAGGAAAGTCCCGTAATACCGGGTGAAATCACGCCCTATCAGCTTTACGAATCATTACAGACAAGCGCTGCCAGCCCGCCTATGTTGCAAAGACCCGAGCAGGATGCAGTGGGCATCGCAGCTCTCATAACAATAAAAGAGACGGACCCATGCAGAACTCGACCCAAGCGGCGAATGCCTGGCGCATTCTGTTCCTGCTGTTCCTCGCCAACCTGTTCAACTTCTTCGACCGTACCATCCCGGCGATCATCATCGAGCCGATCCGCATGGAATGGCACCTGAGCGACTTCCAGCTGGGGATCATCGGCACCTCTTTCACCATCGTCTATGCCATCGCCGGGTTGCCGCTGGGGCGTTTGGCCGACACCGGTTCGCGCAGCAAACTGATGGGCTGGGGACTGTTTGCCTGGAGCGGGCTGACGGCGCTCAATGGTTTGGCCGGCAGTTTCTGGAGCTTTCTGTTGGTGCGCATGGGCATTGGTATCGGCGAAGCCAGCTATGCCCCTGCCGCCAATTCGTTGATCGGTGATCTGTTTCCCGCCCATCGTCGTGCGCGCGCCATGGGGATCTTCATGCTCGGCCTGCCGTTGGGCCTGTTGCTGGCATTCTTTACCATCGGCTGGATGGTCAAGGCGTTCGACAGCTGGCGTGCGCCGTTCTTTATTGCTGCCGTACCGGGGCTGATCCTCGCAGTGTTCATGTTCTACATCAAAGAGCCCAAGCGCGGCGCGGCGGAAACGGTGCAAGTGCCTCAGGAGCGCGTCGACCGTCCGATCCGCCGCGTACTGGCGGTGCCTACCTTCCTGTGGCTGGTGCTGGCCGGGTTGTGCTTCAACTTTGCCACCTATGCGTGCAACTCATTTCTGGTGCCGATGCTGCAGCGTTACTTCCTGATGCCGTTGCAGGATGCGGCGGTGGCCACCGGTGTCATCGTTGGCGTGACGGGCCTGGTGGGCCTGACCCTGGGTGGCTGGATTGCCGACAAGATCCATCAGCGCGTCGCTAATGGCCGGCTGCTGTTCGCGGCGTGCAGCCTGATTATCTCCACGATCACCACCGGCTGGGCATTGCACGCCGGGCGTATCGAGATCGGCGTGTTCGTCGTGCTGTTCAGCGTTGGCTGGCTGTTTGCCTATAACTTCTATACCTGCGTGTACACGGCGATTCAGGACGTGGTTGAACCGCGCCTGCGGGCCACGGCGATGGCGCTCTTCTTTGCCGGCTTGTATCTGTTGGGCGGGGGGATGGGGCCGATTGTGGTGGGCGGGCTGTCTGACCATTTTGCGCATGCGGCGATGTACGCGGCGGGGGCGCAGCAGATGACCGAGGCGTATAAAGCCGTCGGTTTGCATGACGCCATGTACCTGATTCCGGTGGCGTTGTTCCTGACCATGCTGTTTCTGTTCCAGGCGTCGCGCAGTTTTGTGCGTGATGCCAAGCGGATGAAAGAGGGGCTGGGTGCGGTTGAGGTGCCGGCTGTGGTGGCGACGGCTTGAGATTGAGGTGATGCTATCGGGAGCAAGCCCCCTCCCACACTGACTGCGTTCACACATCAAAATGTGGGAGGGGGCTTGCCCCCGATGAGGCCCGCAACGCCAGCGGTGTTCTCAAGTGAATAAAAAAGGCCCGCATTGCGCGGGCCTCTTTCATTCAGCGCAGGATCAACCCGCAACCAATACCCGAATCGCTTCCAGTCGCAGCGCCGCCTTGTCGAGCATGGCCAGGCCTTGCTCGCGCTGGTTGCGCAGGGCGACCAGCTCGCTGTCGCGTACGGTCGGGTTGACCGCTTGCAGCGCGGTCAAACGCGCCAGTTCTTCGTCGGTGTCCGCCGCCAGGCGACGCTTGGCTTCGGCCACTCGCTCGGCGTGGCGCGGGGCGATCTTCTCTTCGCCGGCATTGATGCGCGGCGTCAATTGGTCGCGTTGGGCCTGCACGAACTTGTTGGCGCTGGCCCGTGGCACGCTTTCCAATTGGTCGTTCAAGGTCACGAACGACACGCGGCCGGACAGGTCATTGCCATTGGCATCCAGCAGACAGCGCAGGGCCGCCGGTGGCAGGTAGCGACCCAGTTGCAGCGAGCGCGGAGCAACCACTTCGCTGACGTACAGCAGCTCCAGCAATACAGTGCCTGGCTTGAGCGCCTTGTTTTTGATCAGCGCCACGGCGGTGTTGCCCATGGAACCGGACAGCACCAGGTCCATGCCGCCTTGCACCATTGGATGTTCCCAGGTGATGAACTGCATGTCTTCACGCGACAGCGCCTGGTTGCGGTCGTAGGTGATGGTCACGCCTTCGTCGTCGCCCAGGGGGAAGCTGGCGTCGAGCATTTTCTCGCTGGGCTTGAGGATCAGCGCGTTTTCCGAATGGTCTTCGCTGTCGATGCCGAAGGCGTCGAACAGGGTTTCCATATAGATCGGCAGGGCAAACTGGTCGTCTTGCTCGAAGATGTCCTCGACCAGCGCATCGCCTTCACCGGCGCCGCCGGAGTTGAGTTCAAGCAAACGGTCGCGACCGGTGTGCAGCTCCTGTTCCAGGCGCTCGCGCTCGGCGCGGGCTTCGTCGATCAGGGCCTGCCACTCGTCGTCGTCGGCGTTTTCCAGCAGCGGCAGCAAGCGCGGGCCAAACTGATGCTGCAAGGCGTTGCCGGTCGGACAGGTATTGAGGAACGCGTTCAGTGCTTCGTGGTACCACTGGAACAGGCGCTCTTGCGGGCTGGTTTCCAGGTACGGCACGTGCAGTTCGATCACGTGTTTCTGGCCGATCCGGTCCAGGCGGCCGATCCGCTGTTCCAGCAGGTCGGGGTGGGACGGCAGGTCGAACAGCACCAGGTGGTGGGAGAACTGGAAGTTGCGGCCTTCGCTGCCGATCTCGGAGCAGATCAGCACCTGGGCGCCAAACTCTTCATCGGCAAAGTAGGCGGCGGCGCGGTCACGCTCGAGGATGTTCATGCCCTCGTGGAACACCGTGGCCGGAATGCCGGAGCGCACGCGCAGGGCGTCTTCCAGGTCCATGGCGGTTTCGGCGTGGGCGCAGATCACCAGGACCTTGGTGCGCTTGAGCATTTTCAACTGGTCGATCAGCCACTCGACGCGTGGGTCGAAGCGCCACCAGCGATTGTCTTCCTCGATGTCCGGCTGCGACTGGAAGCTGACTTCCGGGTACAGCTCGGCATGCTCGCCCAGGGGCAACTCAAGGTATTCGTCCGGGTTCGGCAGCGGGTAGGCGTGCAGCTTACGCTCGGGAAAACCCTGCACGGCGGCGCGGGTGTTGCGAAACAGCACACGGCCGGTGCCGTGGCGGTCGAGCAGTTCCCGCACCAGGCGTGCGCTGGCTTCGCTGTCGCCATCGTTGACGGCGGTGAGCAAGGCTTCGCCTTCGTTGCCGAGGAAACCCTGGATGGTCTTGTGCGCAGCAGGCGACAAGCGCCCCTTGTCCAGCAGCTCCTGCACGGCTTCGGCCACCGGGCGGTAGTTCTCGCTTTCGGCGCGGAAGGCGTGCAGGTCGTGGAAGCGGTTCGGATCAAGCAGGCGCAGGCGCGCAAAGTGGCTGTCCTGGCCCAGTTGTTCCGGCGTGGCGGTGAGCAGCAGCACGCCAGGAATCACTTCGGCAAGTTGCTCGACCAGCGAGTACTCGGCGCTGGCCTTGTCTTCGTGCCAGACCAAATGGTGGGCTTCGTCGACCACCAGCAGGTCCCAACCGGCGGCGAACAGCGCGTCCTGGGCCTTCTCGTCGTCCACCAGCCATTCCAGGGCGACCAGCGCCAGCTGAGTGTCTTCGAACGGGTTGGTGGCATCGCTTTCGATAAAGCGCTCTTCGTCAAACAGCGCAACCTGCAGGTTGAAGCGGCGGCGCATTTCCACCAGCCACTGGTGCTGCAGGTTTTCCGGAACCAGGATCAGCACGCGGCTGGCGCGGCCCGACAGCAACTGGCGATGGATCACCAGGCCGGCTTCGATGGTCTTGCCCAGGCCCACTTCGTCGGCCAGCAATACCCGCGGCGCGATACGGTCAGCGACTTCGCGGGCGATGTGCAGTTGGTGGGCGATCGGTTGCGCGCGCACGCCGCCCAGGCCCCATAGCGAGGACTGCAGCTGGCGGCTGGTGTGTTCCAGGGTGTGGTAGCGCAGCGAGAACCAGGCCAGCGGGTCGATCTGCCCGGCGAACAGGCGGTCGCTGGCGAGGCGGAACTGGATGAAGTTCGACAGTTGGGTTTCCGGCAGGGTGACCTGCTCGTTCTGCCCGTTGAGGCCGTGGTAGACCAGCAGGCCATCGACGTCGTCGACTTCCTGTACGGTCATTTTCCAGCCTTCGAAATGAGTGATGCTGTCGCCCGGCGAAAACCTCACGCGGGTGAGGGGCGCATTCCGTAGCGCATACTGGCGAGTATCGCCAGTGGCCGGATAGAGCACGGTCAACAAGCGGCCGTCCTGTGCCAGAACGGTGCCTAACCCCAGCTCTGCTTCGCTGTCACTAATCCAGCGTTGCCCCGGTTGATACTGCTGCGCCATGCTGCCTGACTCCCGCCGTGAAAAAGCCGACTATCTTAACGGAACAAGGCCCCACGCCCAAGGACTCTGACAAAAGTACTCTGACAAAAAGTACTCTGCTGCGCAGGGGCCCACAGGCCGAATCGACGGGTGGCGGGCACTCACAAGTGTCGACTGGGTCACAGCTTGACGAGCAAGTGTTCAAGTCGCCCCAGGAGGCGCCGACAGCCTGTTGACCAGGAGAATCAAGATTATGTTGCCACCCATGCTGCCCGTCAGCGTTGTGCCGGTCACGTCGCAACTCGATCCCGTGCGCCAGAAGCCGGATATACCGCCCGTGGTGCCGGTTCAACCGGGCTCCAGCGAGAGCACCATCGACCTTAAGAAAGGCGATGCCGAGCAATCGAGCTTTCTGCTGCGCGAGGAGCAGCGCCGCCAGCAGGAACAGCAAAAACGCCGGCGTGAAGCCGACAATGACCCTGATCAGCACCTGCCGATCCCCGGCGATCTGCTCAACGCCGACAACACCGTCCCCGTGGCACCGCTGATTGAAGACGCGCCGCGCCAGGGCCTGTGGGTGGACATCGAGGTTTAATCGCGTGTTTTTTGTCGCCCGCTGATTTGCCGCCGAGCGCAGGAGGCCGCATTATTGGGCACTCCCGCCATAATGTAAGCCACGCCATGAGTGATGATGACAAGCTGATCGACCTGAATGCCGAACGCGCCAAGCGTGTGCATGACCTCAATGACAAACGCCTGAATGAAGTGCGCCAGGCCTTTGAGCAGGCGATGCCCTTGGGTAAGCCCAAGAAGAAAACCAAGAACAAGCCAAAAAAACGTTGAAGCAACTTGCTTCAATTGATGCAGGTCAGTTATTGCCCTTCTTTACGCCCCGTCGTGGGCGACATTGATCCCCGTCAATTTTTCAATCCGCCTTCTCCATTAACTTAGCCCTATCGCAACAGGGCAAGTGCAGGAGGCCGGTCATGTTTATCGATAACGTGGTATTTGCCGGAGTGCTGACCGTCAGTCTCATGGTGCTGTTTTTTGTAGGATTTGGGATTTTTATCTGGAAAGACGCAAACAAGCGTAAAAAACCTTAAGTTTTTCCGGGTTACAGGGGCACGCAAGGCATTTTGGGCGACTTCGGTCGCCTTTTTTTTTGCCTGCGGTTTAACTAAGGTCCCCACATTTATTCATCGTCCGCAGATTCCAGGCGTAAAAAAAGGTGCGGTCCTCGCGGATCGCACCTTTTTCGTTACTGGCAGCTATCAGCTGCCCAGCGCCTTGGACGCCAGCCAGAACAACCCGGCCGAGAGGGCTACGGTTGCCGGCAGGGTCAACACCCAAGCCATCAGGATGGTCTTGACCGTGCCACCTTGCAGGCCGCTTTTATTGGCGACCATGGTACCGGCCACGCCAGAAGACAGCACGTGGGTGGTGGACACCGGCAGGGCGAAGATATTGGCAAAGCCGATCATGGTGGCCGTGGTGATCTGTGCCGACATGCCTTGGGCGTAGGTCATGCCTTGCTTGCCGATCTTCTCACCGATGGTCAGAACCACGCGCTTCCAGCCCACCATGGTGCCCAGGCCCAGGGCCAGTGCGACCGCAAGAATCACCCAGAACGGCGCGTACTCGGTGGTAGCGGTCAGGTCCTTGCGCAGCTTGTCCAGGTCAGACTTCTCACGCGCATCCAGGCCAGGCAGCTTGCCGACTTTCTTCGCGGTGTCGTCCAGGCAAAGCAGGTAGCGACGGACTTCAATGCGATGATCGGCACTCAACGAGTGGTAGTCGGAAACGCCTTTGAGCGTGTCAACAAGCGCGTTGATGGTCGGCTCGGTCTGCTGCGGGTTGCACTGGAACTTGCCTGGCAGATCGTCCTTCACGCTTTTGCCCAGCGCCAGGAACTCGCCGAGGGTGGCGTTGTTACGCTGGTAGAACTGGCTCAAATGCACAGTGGCATCGCGAGTACGCTCGATCTGGTAGGTGGTGCTGCCCAGGTCGAGAACGAACTGCGCCGGCACGATACCGATCAGCACGAGCATGATCAGGCCGATGCCTTTCTGGCCATCGTTGGAGCCGTGCACGAAGCTTACGGCCATGGCCGAAATCACCAGAACCAGGCGGTTCCAGAACGGCGGATGCTTCTTGTCGTCAAGCTTGCGGCGCTGGTCCGGGGTCTTGTGCATCTTGGACAGCGGACGCCACCACTTCAGGCCGATCAGCACCAGGGCTGCGACGAGGAAACCGGCCATCGGCGAAAACACCAGGGACGCACCGATATCGATCGCTTTCTGCCAGTTCACACCGTCAGCCAAGGGAATATCGTTGATCAGGGCATTGGCCAGGCCTACACCGAGGATCGAACCGATCAGGGTGTGGGAGCTGGAGGCGGGGATACCGAAGTACCAGGTGCCCAAGTTCCAGGTGATGGCCGCCGCCAACAATGAGAAGACCATCGCCAGACCATGGCCGGTGTTCACATTGATCAGCAACTCCACCGGCAGCAAATGCACGATGGCGTAGGCGACACCCACACCCCCGAGCAATACGCCGAGGAAGTTGAACACCCCGGAGAAAAACACGGCCAGGTGCGGCGGCATGGCTTTGGTATAGATGACTGTGGCCACCGCGTTAGCGGTGTCATGAAAGCCATTGATGAACTCGAAGGCGAGGACAAAGGCAAGGGCGAGCAACAGGCTCACTAGAACCCAGGCATCCAGTCCGCTGAATAAATCGATCATGAAGGTTTTCTGACCCGGTCGTAAGGGGGCGCGATTATGCCAGAAAACCTCGGTAATCGATGCATTAGCTGCTCATCGGTAAAAATCTACCTGGAAAAAAATCGCTCGAAACAGGCGCATCCCAAGGTTTTCGGGGCTTTGGCAAGTCTTTGATTTCTATAGTCGGGGCGCAAAAAGACGCGGTTTCGTCACAAAAAAGTCATGTGTGAAACATTTGTATGAAATTTCGTTGAAAGTCGTAGGGCGCCGACCAGTGGCCGGCAGGATCCGCTGGCTTGCGCCGGTGGTAGTCCGGCGAAGGCAGCAAAACCCTGGAGACTCGACTCAAGAATGCTCACGGCTCTTCGGCTTTGAGTTCCTGCTCGATCTTGTGTATTTCCTGGGCGAATGCCTGGTCCAGCAGGCTGGCGCGTTTGCGCCATGGCTTACGTTCCGGCTCAGGCTGGGCGGCGTAGGTGGTGACTTCCCCGCCGTAAACGTCCTTGTAACGTTGCTCCTGGCGCTCAAGTTCCGCGCGCAGTTCATCTTTCGTCACAGTTTTACCTAATGTTGAGTTGAGTTTAATAAAGGTGCGACGTCATGCCAAAAGGCAGCCTCGGTGTGTGCCAACTTGAACAGATGCCCTGTCCAGGTTTGAAGTAGGCACCCCAAATCGCTGTTCAATCCGATACTTTAATCATCCCCGCGCTCTGAATGCGGCGCCGGGCGAGCTCTGGTCCCAATAGGTAAATTGGGCTGACCTCTGCACAGGCTGCATTATAGCGATGCATCTGGATAACGCTATCGGCATAAAGTTAAAAAAGCTTCAAGTTCATGTTTGAGTTTTGTTACATCACACCTTAAGTGTCGGTGAAAACTATCTAAGCGGTCTGCTTTCTTGGGCATGCCTGTGCAGCTGGCCGGAGGGCGGCAAATTGCGATAATCGAATGATCGTCCGATAATCGCCCAATGTTGCCGCCCCTGCCTTGTACATCTGCACCGGCGCAGCTTGTAATAGCAGCCAACCCTTCTGTGGTTGAAAACAAGAAAAAGGATCCCTGAAATGAACGATCAATTGCGCAACTCCTTCGCGTCAGTGGCGCCGCCGATCGTGGCTTCACCGGCCAAGCGCATCCAGGCATTCACCGGTGATCCGGATTTCATGACCTCCCTGGCCCGCGGCCTGGCCGTGGTGCAAGCGTTTCAGGAGCGCAAGCGTCACCTGACCATCGCCCAGATCAGCCATCGCACCGAGATCCCGCGCGCTGCCGTGCGCCGTTGCCTGCACACCTTGATCAAGCTCGGCTACGCCACCACCGATGGCCGTACCTATTCGTTGCTGCCCAAGGTGCTGACGCTTGGCCATGCGTATTTATCGTCCACACCCTTGGCCGTGTCGGCCCAGCCTTACTTGGACCGCATGAGCGAACAGCTTCACGAGGCCTGCAACATGGCGACCCTTGAAGGCGACGACATCCTGTATATCGCCCGATCCGCCACCACGCAGCGCCTGATTTCCGTCGACCTTTCCGTGGGCGGTCGCCTGCCGGCGTACTGCACCTCCATGGGCCGCATCCTGCTGGCCGCCCTGGATGATGCCTCGCTGCAGGACTACCTCGACCACGCCGATCTGCAAACCAAGACCAGTCGCACCTTGACCACGCCCGAAGCCTTGTTCGAATGCCTGCAGCAGGTACGTCAGCAGGGCTGGTGCATTGTTGACCAGGAATTGGAGCAGGGCCTACGTTCAATCGCGGTACCGGTTTACGACGCGTCCGGCCAGGTGCTGGCCGCACTCAATGTCAGCACCCACGCCGGACGGGTCAGCCGCAGCGAGTTGGAGCAGCGCTTTCTGCCGAGCATGCTCAGCGCCAGTCGCGAGCTGAGTACGCAGCTGTTTGCCTAAGCGTTCGGTGACCGCACAGATCCCGGCTTGATCAATTGACGCTGTTTCCCCTGGCTTATTACTGTGCGGCAGCGCTGTAGAGCGCGCTCCAATAATAATGGCGACCCCCCGGTCGACCGCCCGCCATCGGTGTGGAATAAAAATAATGAATCAGCCATCTGTCGGTACCACCCTGGACGTTCAGTCCTTCATCAATGCCCAGCCTTTGTCACGTTATCAATGGCGTGTAGTGATCCTGTGTTTCCTGATTGTCTTCCTCGACGGCCTCGACACCGCCGCCATGGGCTTTATCGCGCCTGCGCTGTCCCAGGATTGGGGCATCGACCGCGCCAGCCTCGGCCCGGTGATGAGCGCCGCGTTGATCGGTATGGTGTTTGGCGCGCTGGGTTCCGGCCCGCTGGCCGACCGCTTCGGGCGCAAAGGTGTACTGGTGGGCGCGGTGCTGGTGTTTGGTGGCTTCAGCCTGGCGTCGGCCTACAGCAGCAATGTCGACCAACTGCTGGTGTTGCGTTTCCTGACCGGTCTGGGCCTGGGTGCTGGCATGCCCAACGCCACCACGCTGCTCTCCGAATACACCCCCGAACGCCACAAGTCGCTGCTGGTGACCAGCATGTTCTGTGGCTTCAACCTCGGCATGGCCGGTGGCGGGTTTATCTCGGCCAAGTTGATCCCGGCCTTCGGCTGGCACAGCCTGTTGCTGATCGGTGGCATCCTGCCTTTGATCCTGGCCGTCGTGCTGCTGGCGTGGTTGCCGGAATCGGCGCGTTACCTGGTGGTGCGTAACCGTGGTACCGACAAGGTGCGCCAAACCCTGTCACCGATCCAGCCAGCTATCGTTGCCCAGGCCACCGCCTTCAGCGTGCCGGAGCAAAAGACCGTCAAGGCGCGCAACGTGTTCGCGGTGATTTTCTCCGGCACCTACAGCGCCGGCACGCTGTTGCTGTGGCTCACCTACTTCATGGGCCTGGTGATTGTTTACCTGCTTACCAGTTGGCTGCCGACCCTGATGCGCGACAGCGGCGCCAGTATGGAGCAGGCCGCGTTTATCGGTGCCTTGTTCCAGTTTGGCGGTGTATTGAGCGCCGTGGGCGTGGGCTGGGCGATGGACCGGTTCAACCCGCACAAGGTGATTGGCACCTTCTACCTGCTGGCCGGCGTGTTTGCCTACGCGGTTGGGCAGAGCCTGGGCAACATCACTGTATTGGCGACCCTGGTGCTGATTGCCGGGATGTGCGTCAACGGGGCGCAATCGGCGATGCCTTCCCTGGCGGCGCGCTTCTACCCAACCCAGGGCCGCGCCACCGGCGTTTCGTGGATGCTCGGCATTGGTCGATTCGGCGCGATCCTGGGGGCGTGGATGGGCGCGACCTTGCTGGGCCTGGGCTGGAACTTTGAACAAGTGCTGACAGCGTTGGTGATCCCGGCTGCACTCGCCACTGCTGCCGTGGTGATCAAAGGCATGGTCAGCCACGCCGACGCGACCTGATCTCTGGCACGGCCAAAAATGTTGGAGGGGGCTTGCCCCCGATAGCGGTGGGTCAGTTGAGTAATTTGTGACTGATATACCGCCATCGGGGGCAAGCCCCCTCCCACATTTGAATTGCATTCGCTTAGAAGATTAGGTACGCAACAATCCGTTCGATAATCGAACGCTGAGTCGATTATCGGATTGTTCGGCCCATGTCCCCGGCTTAACCTTCAAGCACTTCGGCGCCACCTCAGCGCCTTTTTCGATCAACATCGGGAGCTCAACCCCATGGCTGAAATTCTCACCCTGCGCGATGCGGTCAAGCGCTTCGTGAACGACGGCGATACCGTCGCCCTCGAAGGCTTCACTCACCTGATCCCTACAGCCGCAGGTCATGAAATCATTCGTCAGGGCAAGAAAGACCTGACGCTGGTGCGCATGACGCCTGACCTGATCTACGACCAGTTGATCGGTGCCGGCTGTGCGCGCAAGTTGATTTTCTCCTGGGGCGGCAACCCTGGCGTGGGCTCCTTGCATCGCCTGCGCGACGCCGTGGAAAAACAGTGGCCGCAGCCGCTTGAGATCGAAGAACACAGCCATGCGGACTTGGCCAACGCCTACGTCGCCGGCGCCTCCGGCCTGCCGTTTGCGGTGCTGCGTGCCTACGCCGGTTCTGACTTGCCCAAGGTCAACCCGCTGATCAAGACCGTCACCTGCCCGTTCACGGGCGAGGTGCTGGCGGCGGTGCCGTCGGTACGCCCGGATGTCACGGTGATCCATGCGCAGAAAGCCGACCGCAAGGGCAACGTGCTGCTCTGGGGCATTCTTGGGGTGCAGAAGGAGGCGGCCCTGGCGGCCCAGCGCTGCATCGTCACCGTCGAGGAAATCGTCGATGACCTGAATGCGCCCATGAACAGCTGCGTGCTGCCCACCTGGGCCTTGACTGCGGTGTGCCACGTGCCGGGTGGCGCGCACCCGTCCTACGCCCACGGCTACAACGAACGTGACAACCGTTTCTACCAGGCGTGGGACCCAATCGCCCGCGACCGTGAGACGTTTACCGCCTGGATCGACGAGTACATCCATGGCACCGCCGACTTCCGCGCATTCCAGGCCAAGCTGGCCACCCAGCAGGAGGCCAAGTAATGGCTTACTCCACCAATGAAATGATGACCGTCGCCGCCGCGCGCCGCCTCAAGAATGGCTCGGTGTGCTTCGTCGGCATCGGCTTGCCGTCCAAGGCGGCCAACCTGGCGCGCCTGACCTCATCGCCTGACGTGGTGCTGATCTACGAGTCCGGCCCGATTGGTGCCAAGCCATCGGTGCTGCCGCTGTCCATCGGTGACGGTGAGCTGGCGGAAACCGCCGACACCGTGGTGCCCACCGGGGAAATCTTCCGCTACTGGCTGCAAGGCGGGCGCATTGACGTTGGCTTTCTCGGCGCGGCTCAGGTTGACCGCTTCGGCAACATCAACACCACCGTGGTCGGCGATTATCACCAGCCCAAGGTACGTTTGCCGGGTGCCGGCGGCGCGCCGGAGATCGCCGGTTCCGCCAAGAGCGTGTTGATCATCCTTAAACAGTCGTCCCGTTCGTTTGTCGACAAGCTGGACTTCATCACTTCGGTCGGCCACGGCGAAGGCGGCGATTCGCGTAAGCGCTTGGGCCTACTGGGCGCCGGTCCCGTCGGCATCATCACCGACCTGTGCATCATGGAACCGGAGCAGGGCACCCATGAGTTCGTGGTCACTGCGTTGCACCCAGGCGTGACCCGTGAGCAGGTAATAGCGGCGACCGGTTGGGCAATCCGTTTTGCCGACCACGTCGAAGTCACCGCCGAACCGACCGAGGTTGAGCTGAACGCTCTGCGTGACCTTGAGGCACGCACCGCAGCCGCCCACGGCCAAGCACCCGGAGAAGCCTGATGCGCGACGTCTTTATTTGTGATGCCATTCGAACGCCCATCGGCCGTTTCGGCGGTGGCCTGTCCACGGTGCGTGCCGATGACTTGGCGGCATTGCCGATCAAGGCACTGATGGAGCGCAACCCAACGGTGGATTGGAACGCGGTTGATGAAGTGTTCCTCGGTTGCGCCAACCAGGCCGGCGAAGACAACCGCAACGTGGCGCGCATGGCGCTGCTGCTGGCGGGCCTGCCGGAGACTGTTCCCGGCGTGACCCTCAACCGCCTGTGCGCCTCGGGCATGGACGCCATCGGCACGGCCTTTCGCGCGATTGCCAGTGGCGAGATGGAGCTGGCGATTGCCGGTGGCGTCGAGTCGATGTCCCGTGCGCCGTTCGTGATGGGCAAGGCCGATGCCGCGTTTTCGCGCAACATGAAGCTTGAAGACACCACCATCGGCTGGCGCTTTATCAACCCGTTGATGAAAGCCCAGTACGGCGTGGATGCGATGCCGCAGACCGCCGATAACGTCGCCGACGACTACGCCATCTCCCGCGCCGATCAGGACGCGTTCGCCCTGCGCAGCCAGCAGCGTACCGCCGCCGCCCAGGCTGCCGGCTTCTTTGCCGAAGAAATCGTGCCGGTGCGGGTCGCGCATAAAAAAGGCGAAACCCTGGTGGAGCACGACGAGCATCCCCGGGACACCAGCCTGGAAGCGCTGACCAAACTCAAACCGGTGAACGGCCCGGACAAGACCGTTACCGCGGGCAACGCCTCGGGCGTCAACGACGGTGCTGCCGCGCTGATCCTCGCCTCTGGCGAAGCCGTGAAGCAACACGGCCTCACCGCGCGCGCGCGGGTATTGGGCATGGCCAGCGCCGGTGTCGCCCCGCGTGTGATGGGTATCGGCCCGGTGCCGGCAGTACGCAAGCTGGTGGAACGACTGGGGCTGGCGGTCACTGATTTCGATGTGATCGAACTCAACGAAGCGTTCGCCAGCCAGGGCCTGGCGGTGCTGCGCGAACTGGGCCTGGCCGACGATGCGTCGCAGGTCAACCCCAACGGCGGCGCTATCGCCCTGGGCCACCCCCTGGGCATGAGCGGCGCGCGGCTGGTACTGACCGCCCTGCATCAGCTGGAAAAAACCGGCGGACGCAAAGGCTTGGCGACCATGTGTGTGGGCGTCGGCCAAGGCTTGGCCCTGGCCATTGAACGCATCTGATAAAAGAGGACTGTTTCATGAGTGACAAGCCCGGTTACCGGCGCCCGCAAGCGGGCACTCAACCTGATTACCTGCACCCGGCCTACCAGTCGACGAACGTGCGCTCGCCGTCCCAGCCGTTGGTGTTCCTGCCCCATTCCTTGTCGGAAATCACCGGCCCGACCATCGGTGCCGAGCGGATCAGCGCCAAGGACAATGACCTCACCGCCCAGCATGAAGGCGAGCCCCAGGGCGAACGCATCATCATTCACGGGCGCGTATTGGACGAAGACGGCCTGCCAGTGCCCGGCATCCTGGTGGAGATCTGGCAAGCCAACGCTGCCGGTCGCTACAACCACAAGCGCGACCTGCACGACGCGCCGCTGGACCCGAACTTCAGCGGCACCGGACGCACCGTCACCGACGCCGAAGGCTGGTACCAGTTCCAGACCATCAAGCCTGGCGCCTACCCGTGGGGCAACCATCACAACGCCTGGCGCCCGGCGCATATTCACTTTTCGCTGTTCGGCCCGAGCGTGCTGACGCGCCTGGTCACGCAGATGTATTTCCCCGGCGACCCGCTGCTCGAATACGACCCGATCTACAACTGCGTGCCGGACACCCGCGCCAAGCAACGCCTGATCGCCAGCTTTGACCTGGAAAAAACCATTCCTTCCTATGCCCTCGGCTACCGCTGGGACATCGTCCTGCGCGGCCGCGACGCCACGCCGATGGAGAAATGAGATGAGCCTTTACGCAACCACGTCCCACACTGTCGGGCCGTATTACCACATCGGCCTGACCTGGCTGAACCGCGAAGACCTGACCGTCGCCGCCACCCTCGGCGAACGCGTGGCGATCAGCGGGCAGGTGGTGGACGGCAACGGTGATGTGGTCAACGACGCCATGCTCGAAGTCTGGCAGGCGAACGCCGCCGGCAAGTACGACCACCCGGAAGACGAGCAGGACAAAGCGGTAGATCCCAACTTCGAAGGCTTTGGCCGCGTGCCGGTAGATGCCGAAGGACGCTTTCGCTTTACCACGATCAAGCCGGGCTGCGTGCCGGGGCTTAAGGGCACGACCCAGGCGCCGCACCTGGTGGTGCTGGTGTTTGCCCGTGGGTTGGTCAAGCACCTGCTGACGCGAATTTATTTTGACGGTGAAGCGTTGAATGGCGATGACGCGTTGCTGGCGTGTGTGCCGGCGCAGCGTCGCGGTACGTTGATTGCCAGGCAGGATGCGGCTGGGGTTTATCAATGGGATGTGGTTTTGCAGGGGACAGACAGGGAAACGGTGTTTTTCGATTATTGAGTTGGCGGTAGGGCCTCATCGGGGGCAAGCCCCCTCCCACATTGGATCTATGTGAACCCTATCAAGTGTGGGAGGGGGCTTGCCCCCGATAGGGCCCTTCCAGACAACACAGATCCAAAAGTCTGCTTGCGGAACATGGTTGTTGCAAAGTATGTCTAGGCTATAACCGTTCCCATTGAGTGAAAAAACATGACAACAACAACGAGTCACTACACCGGAGAAGAACGCAGCAAACGGATTTTTGCGATTGTCGGTGCTTCCTCCGGCAACCTGGTCGAATGGTTCGACTTCTACGTCTATGCCTTCTGCGCCATTTATTTTGCCCCGGCGTTTTTTCCGTCGGATGACCCCACCGTGCAGCTGCTCAACACCGCTGGCGTGTTCGCTGCCGGGTTCCTGATGCGACCTATCGGCGGCTGGCTGTTTGGCCGGGTGGCCGACAAGCATGGCCGCAAGAACTCAATGATGATCTCGGTGCTGATGATGTGCGCCGGTTCCCTGGTCATCGCCTTCCTGCCCACCTACAACGCGATCGGTGCCTGGGCGCCGGCGCTGCTGTTGGTGGCGCGGCTGTTCCAGGGCTTGTCGGTGGGTGGCGAATACGGCACCACCGCCACCTACATGAGCGAAGTGGCGCTCAAGGGCCAGCGCGGTTTCTTCGCCTCGTTCCAGTACGTGACCCTGATCGGCGGGCAGTTGCTGGCGGTGTTGGTGGTGGTGATCCTGCAACAGATCCTCACCGAAGAAGAATTGCGCGCCTGGGGCTGGCGGATTCCATTCGTGATCGGCGCCATTGCGGCGGTGATCTCGCTGCTGCTGCGCCGCACCCTCAAGGAAACTACCAGCAAGGAGATGCGCGAGGACAAGGACGCCGGCAGCATCGTTGCGCTGTTCCGTGATCACGGTAAAGCGTTCGTTACGGTGCTGGGCTACACCGCCGGCGGCTCGCTGATTTTCTATACGTTCACCACTTACATGCAGAAGTACCTGGTGAACACCGTGGGCATGCACGCCAAGACCTCCAGTTACATCATGACCGGTGCGCTGTTTCTCTACATGTGCATGCAGCCGCTGTTCGGCATGCTGGCCGACAAGATCGGCCGGCGCAATTCCATGCTCTGGTTCGCCGGCCTCGGCACGCTGTTCACGGTGCCGATCCTGCTGACCCTGAAAACCGTCACCAGCCCGTTCCTGGCCTTTGTCTTGATTACCCTGGCCCTGGCAATCGTCAGCTTCTATACCTCCATCAGCGGCCTGGTCAAAGCGGAGATGTTTCCGCCTCAGGTGCGTGCCCTGGGCGTAGGCCTGGCGTATGCGGTGGCCAACGCGGTGTTCGGCGGTTCGGCGGAAGTGGTCGCGTTGGGCCTGAAGTCCATCGGCATGGAAAACACGTTCTACTGGTATGTCACGGCGATGATGGCCGTGGCGTTCCTGTTCAGCTTGCGCCTGCCCAAGCAGGCCGCTTACTTGCACCATGATTTGTAAGGGATGAGTTATGACGCTGCGCACGAGCAACCAACTGTTCGACGCTTACTTCACCGCTGACAGCATGGCCGAAGTGTTCTGTGACCAGGGCCGCTTGCAGGGCATGCTGGATTTCGAGGCCGCGCTGGCCCGCGCCGAGGCCCAGGTCGGGCTGATCCCACAGGCCGCCGTGGCCCCGATTGCCCAGGCCTGCCTGGCCTCGCTGTATGACGTGGATGCGCTCAGCGTGGCGATTGCCACGGCGGGCAACTCTGCCATTCCGTTGGTCAAGGCGCTGGGCAAGTTGATTGCCGCTGAAGATGCAGGGGCCGAGCGCTATGTGCACCTTGGCGCCACCAGCCAGGATGTGATGGACACCGGCCTGGTGTTGCAACTGCGCAGCGCGCTGGCGTTGATCGAAGCGGACCTGGCGCGCCTGGGCGACGTGCTGGCCGCCCAGGCGCAGCGGCATGCGTCGACCCCCTTGGCGGGCCGCACCTGGCTGCAACACGCCACGCCCGTCACCCTGGGCATGAAAATCGCCGGCTGGCTGGGCGCGGTGACGCGCAGTCGCCAGCGCCTGATGGAATTGAAACCGCGTTTGCTGGTGCTGCAGTTTGGCGGTGCGTCAGGCACCCTGGCCGCGCTCGGTGAACAGGCCATGCCGGTGGCGCAAGCCTTGGCCGCGGAGTTGCACCTGGTCTTGCCCGATCAGCCCTGGCACACGCAGCGTGATCGCCTGGTGGAGCTGGCCAGCGTGCTTGGCCTGATCGCCGGCAGCCTCGGCAAGCTGGGCCGTGACATCAGCCTGTTGATGCAAACCGAAGCGGCGGAAGTGTTCGAGCCCTCGGCGCCGGGCAAGGGCGGTTCGTCGACCATGCCCCACAAACGCAACCCGGTCGGCGCCGCCGTGCTGATCAGCGCCGCGACCCGCGTGCCTGGCCTGGTGGCGACGCTGTTCAGCGCCATGCCCCAGGAGCACGAACGCAGCCTGGGACTGTGGCATGCCGAATGGGAAACCTTGCCCGAGATCTGCCGACTGGTGTCCGGCGCGCTGAAGCAGGCGTTGCTGGTCAGCGAAGGCTTGGAGGTGGATGCCGAGCGCATGGCCCGCAACCTCGACCTGACCCAGGGCCTGGTGCTGGCCGAAGCCGTCAGCATCGTGCTGGCCCAACGCCTGGGCCGCGAGACGGCGCACCACCTGTTGGAGCAATGCTGCAAACGCGCCGTTGCCGAGCAGCGGCATTTACGTGCCGTGCTGGCGGATGAGCCGCAGATCACCGCCGAGTTGTCGTCGGCCGAACTGGACCGCTTGCTCGACCCGGCCAACTATCTGGGCCAGGCCCGTACCTGGGTCAGTCGCGCCGTGACCGAACACTTTGGATTGACTGCGTAAGGAGACCGCTGTGGCTTTCGTACAACTCGCCGAGGGCGAACTGCATTACCAACTCGATGGGCCCGCCGATGCAC
Source organism: Pseudomonas sp. W4I3 (assembly GCF_030816195.1). Taxonomy (GTDB): domain Bacteria; phylum Pseudomonadota; class Gammaproteobacteria; order Pseudomonadales; family Pseudomonadaceae; genus Aquipseudomonas. The sequence continues at coordinate 2,097,396 of NZ_JAUSXS010000001.1, forward strand.
CGGTACTGGTGCTGTCCAACTCCCTGGGCACCGACCTGCATATGTGGGACATCCAGATCCCGGCGTTCACCGAACATTTTCGGGTGCTGCGCTTCGACACCCGAGGCCATGGCCGCTCGCTGGTCACCGAAGGGCCCTACCGCATCGAACAGCTGGGCCACGATGTACTCGCGCTGCTGGATGCGCTGGGTATCGAGCGCGCGCATTTTTGCGGGCTGTCCATGGGCGGGTTGATCGGCCAGTGGCTGGGCATCAACGCAGGCGCGCGGCTGAACCGCCTGGTGGTGTGCAACACCGCCGCCAAGATCGGCACGCCTGAGGTGTGGAACCCGCGTATTGAAATGGTGTTGCGCGATGGCGCGGCGGCGATGGTCGCGCTGCGCGATGCCTCGATTGCGCGCTGGTTCACCGCCGACTTTGCCGCCGCCCATCCTCACCAGGCCAACCAGATCACCGACATGCTTGCGGCGACCTCGCCCGAGGGTTATGCCGCCAATTGCGCGGCGGTGCGCGATGCCGATTTTCGTGAGCAACTGGCCTCAATCAAGGCCCCGACCCTGGTGATTGCCGGCACTGAAGACGCGGTGACACCGCCGGCCGGCAGCCACTTTATCCAGAACCATGTGCGGGGCGCCGAATACGCCGAGTTCTATGCCGCGCACCTGTCCAATGTCCAGGCCGGCGCTGCCTTCAGCGACCGCGTCATTGAATTTCTGCTGGCCCGTTGAGGAGCTTTTTCGTGGACGAGAAACAACGTTATGCCGAAGGTCTGCAGGTGCGCCGCGAAGTGCTGGGCGACGCCCATGTCGAGCGCAGCCTCAATGCGCTGACCGAGTTCAACAGCGAGTTCCAGGAAATGATCACCCGCCATGCCTGGGGCGACATCTGGACTCGCCCTGGCTTGCCACGGCACACCCGCAGCCTGATCACCATCGCCATGCTGATCGGCATGAACCGCACTGACGAGTTGAAGCTGCACCTGCGTGCCGCCGCCAGCAACGGCGTGACCCGCGCCGAAATCAAGGAAGTGCTGATGCAAAGCGCGATCTACTGCGGGATACCGGCGGCGAATGCAACGTTTCACCTGGCCGAGTCGGTGTGGGATGAGCTGGGCGTCGAGTCCCGCGAGACCTGACTCTGGAATACAGGCAAATGTGAGAGGGGGCTTGCCCCCGATGACGGTATGTCAGTCAGCAGATGCAGTGGCTGAACCACTGCTATCGGGAGCAAGCCCCCTCCCGCATTTTTGATCTCTGCATTCTGTTGAGATCAGTTGGAATCGGCATCCCACACCCAGTTCCACACCCCCGGCAGGTGCACCGGCTCGTTCACATCCTTGACCGTCCGCGCCAGGGCCGCGCGTTGCAGCGCCGCACGGTCGGTGTAGAACGGCTCGGTGGCGGTCTTCAGGCCGTTGATGCGTGCGCTGTCCATCAGGATCTGCAGGTATTCCTGCATATGCCGTGCGGTGTAGCGGTTGATGTCGTGGAAGGTCACCACCACCGGGATCACGCCGTCCACCGAGGGCAACTCACCCAACGCGATGCGCTCACGCACCACCGACAGTTGCCGGTACAAGTTGGCGCGGCGACGGGGGCTGGCGTTGAAGCCCCAGATTTTGCCGTCATTGGCACTCAGGTCGGTCAGCAATACCTGCATGCCGTGGCGCTGGTAGGCGGCAAACGTGCGGCGGTCGTAGTTCCAGAACGGTGGCCGCACCAGCAGCGGCGGTGCGCCGGTAATGGCGGCAATGTGGGCGGCGCCTTCGGTGAGGGTGCGCTCCAGCTCGGCGTCATTGAGCCAGCGATGATTGGTATGAAACGCCGTCGCGGTGTGAAAGGCCAGGACATGGCCGGCGGCGTACTCGCGCTCCATGGTCTTGCGCCCGCGTGCGCTGCCCCCTGAACGGGCGGCTTCGGTCTGCAGGAAAAACACCGCCTTGATCCCCGGCAACACCGGGTTATTGGCCAGGTCGGCCACCACCGAACGGCTCGGGTTGTTGTACCCGGAGGCACTTGGGCCGTCGTCGAAGGTCAGCAGAAAACGGATCGGCGCCTGGGCTTGCAGGCGCTGCTCGGTCTGCGGTGTCAGGGCGATGGGCGAGCCGATACAGCCCGTCAGGCTCAGGGCCAGGGCAAACACTGTGAGTGCTGTAGCGAAGGTTTTCATGCTGTGCGCAGGCCCGAATGAAAGGCCGCTGCTGGGTCGATCAGCAGCGGCAGGCGCGCACCATACAGTAACTGCGGCGCCGGTTTACAGCAGACTTATCGGGTAGCTGACGATCAACCGGTTTTCATCGAACTCGTTATTACTGTAGTCACGACGCATGCTCGAGTTGCGCCAGCGCACCGTCAGGTTTTTCAAGCCGCCGCTTTGCACGGTGTAGCCCAGTTCGCTTTCGCGTCCCCATTCCTTGCCGTCGGTCACCGTGCCGGTGTGCACGTTGCTGCCGCTGATATAGCGGTTCATCAGGGTCAGCCCCGGTACGCCAAGGGCAACGAAGTTGTAGTCGTGGCGCACCTGCCAGGATTTCTCCTGGGCGTTGTCGTAGCTGGAGTTGTAGCTGTCGTTGGCCAGCGTGCCGCCGCTGGTGCCATTGACCCGCATCCAGGCGCTGTCGCCGGTGAGTTTCTGCAGGCCGATGTAAAAGGTGTTGCCGCCGTGGCGGGCTGATAGCAGGCCGGACCAGGTCTTGTTGTCCAGGCTGCCGGCGCGGGCGCTGCCGTCGTCCTTGCCATAGAAGAACCCCAGGTTAGCGCCCAGCGTCCAGTCGCCCACAGGCTGGGTGTGGATCAGGTTGAGAAATTGCTGGCGGTAGATGTCCTTGAGCTGGGCATTCCATACCCCGACTTGCGTGCGTTTGTCGTTGAAGGCGTACTCGGCGCCCTGGAAGTTGAAACGGTCGGACGTGAACGCGGTTTTGCCGGTCATCGACATGTCGCGCATGCTGCTGTCGTCCCGTGGGCTGTTGGCACGGAACTGGCCGCCGTACAGGGTCAGGCCGTCGATTTCCTTGGAGGTGATCTGCCCGCCGCGCAGGGTTTGCGGCAGTGAGCGGCCGTCGTCCGAGCGCAGGATCGGCAGCACCGGCATCCATTCGCCGACTTTCAATTCAGTCTTGGAAAGGCGTGCCTTGAACGCCACGCCCAGTCGCCCGAATTCATCGGCTGGCCGGCCGTCGTGGTCCAGCGGCAATAACTGCGTGCCACCGGTGCCGCGCCCGCCGTCGAGCTTGAGCGAGTACAAGCCCAGCACGTCCACACCAAACCCCACCGTGCCTTGAGTGAACCCGGACTTGGCGTCGAAGATGAAACTTTGCGTCCACTCCTGCGCGCCGCCCTGGGTTTTGGTCGGGTTGGTGTAGTTGCGATTGAAGAAGAAATTGCGCAGGTTGAGGTTGGCACTGGCGTCTTCGAGGAAGCCGTGTTCCTCGGCGGCGACAGGCAGGGCAAGACTGGCGACAGCGGTTGCCAGCAAGAGCCGGCGCGGGTGGAAAGTGCTCATGGTGTCGGACCTGTTGTTATTGGGGTTATGCAGGTGGCGGCCATGGTGCGCGGCGGTGCGGGGGTGTTGAAAGTGGGGGAGAGCGGGTTGTGGGCGATGATCGAACGCAAGTTGCCGGATAAAAGCCAGGCATAAAAAAACCGCCTCCGGTGAGGGAGGCGGTTTGATGACTACGACGCTATCAGAACAACTTAAGCGGCGGTGCTTCTTCTTTCACCGGCTCATTTTTAGCGGTCTGCTCGTTCCAGCCACCGCCGAGGGCCTTGTACAGGTTGACCTCGCTGGTCAGCTGCGCCAGGCGGTCGGTGATCAGCGATTGCTGGGCACTGAACAGTTGGCGCTGGGCATCGAGGAAGGTCAGGTTGCTGTCCACACCGATGCGGTAGCGACGCTCGGCCAGGCGGTAGTAATCCTGGTTGGCGCCGACGAAGCCACGTTGCGCATCCAGCTGCTGCTTGTAGGTCGCCCGCGCGGCGAGGCCGTCGGAGACTTCCTGGAAGCCGGTCTGAATGGCCTTCTCGTAGTTGGCCACGTTGATCTCTTTCTGGATCTTCGAGTAGTCCAGGCTTGCGCGCAGGCTACCGGCGTTGAAGATCGGGATGTTGATCTGTGGCGCGAACGACCAAGTGCCTGAGCCGCCCTTGAACAGGCCGCCCAGGTTCGGGCTGGCGGTACCGGCGCTGGCGGTCAGGCTGATGCTCGGGAAGAACGCCGCACGGGCCGCACCGATGTTGGCGTTGGCGGCCTTGAGGTTGTACTCGGCCTGAACGATGTCGGGACGACGTTGCAGCAGGTCGGACGGCAAGCCGGCCGGTACTTCGCTGAGCAGGTCGTCGGACAGTGGCCTGCTGGCGATATTCGCCGGCAGGCCGGTGCCCAGCAGCAGGGTCAGGCTGTTCTCGTCCTGGGCTACCTGGCGCGTATACCGTGCAAGCTGCACACGGGCGTTTTCCACCGAGGTGCGCGCCTGGCTCAGGTCGAGGGCCGAGGCCACGCCGACTTCGTTGCTGCGCGAGGTGAGCTTGAAGCTCTGCTCGAACGCGCCGAGGGTGTCCTGGGTCAGCTTGAGCAGTTCCTTGTCGGCCTGCCAGGTCAGGTAGGCATTCGCCACGTTGGCCACCAGGCTGATCTGGGTGCTGCGTCGCGCTTCTTCGGTAGCGAAGTATTTCTGCAGCGCTTCTTCGCTCAGGCTGCGCACGCGGCCGAACAGGTCCAATTCATAAGAACTGATCCCCAGGCCTGCCGAGTACTGGCTGGCGATGGTCGATTCGCCGGTTTGCGACAGCCGCGCCGGGGTACGCGAGCGGCTGCCGCTGCCAGTGGCCGAGACGGCCGGGAACAGGTCGGCACGCTGGATCTGGTACTGCGCCGCGTAGGCATCGATGTTCAGGGCCGCGACGCGCAGGTCACGGTTGTTCACCAGCGCGGTCTGGATCAGCTGTTGCAGGGCAGGGTCATGGAAAAACTGCTTCCAGCCTTGCTCGGCAGCGGCCTGGCCCGGCGCCTGGGCCGACGAATACGCCGGCCCCTGCGGGAACTGCGCTGCTACCGGCGCTTCGGGGCGCTGGTAGTCAGGGATCAGCGAGCAGCCACTGAGCACGAATGCGGTGACGGCTAAGGAAAGTAGCGACTTGCTCATTGGCCAGCCTCTTTAGGAGTTTGCTTGGTTTCAGTCTTTTTACGGTCGCCAATGGCGGACACGGTTGCAAAGAACAATGGCACCCAGAAGATCGCCAGCACCGTGGCCGTGATCATACCGCCGATAACGCCGGTACCGATGGCGTGCTGGCTGCCTGAACCTGCGCCCGAGGAGATCGCCAGCGGCAGTACGCCGAGGATGAATGCCATGGAGGTCATGATGATCGGGCGCAGACGCATGCGGGACGCTTCGATCGCAGCCTCGACGATGCCTTTGCCCTGTTCGTGGAGCTCTTTGGCGAACTCCACGATCAGGATGGCGTTTTTCGCCGCCAGACCCACCGTCACCAGCAGGCCCACCTGGAAGAACACGTCGTTGGACAGCCCGCGCATGCTGGTGGCGATCAACGCCCCCACCACACCCAGCGGCACGACCAGTACCACCGCAATCGGGATCGACCAGCTTTCGTACAGCGCCGCGAGGCACAGGAATACGACCAGCAGCGACAGGGCGTACAACGCTGGTGCCTGAGAACCGGACAAGCGTTCTTCGTACGACAGGCCTGTCCAGGCATAGCCGATACCGGCCGGCAGTTGCTTGACCAGACGCTCGACTTCAGCCATTGCGTCACCGGTGCTGTAACCCGGTGCCGGGGTGCCGAGGATTTCCATCGCCGCCACACCGTTATAACGCGAGAGCTTCGGCGAACCGTAGATCCACTTGCCCGAGGCAATGGCCGACAACGGCACCATCTTCCCGGAGTCGCTGCGCACGTACCACTTGTTCAGGTCTTCCGGCGACATACGGCTGGCGGCTTCGCCCTGCACGTACACCTTCTTCACGCGACCGCGGTCGATGAAGTCGTTGACATAGCTGCCACCCAGGGCAATCGCCAGGGTCTGGTTGATGCTCGCCAGCGTAATGCCTTGGGCGCTGGCCTTCTCGTCGTCGACGGTGAGCTCATACTGCGGCTCATCGTTCACGCCGTTAGGACGCACACCGGCCAGGATCTTGCTTTGTGCCGCCATGCCCAGGAACTGGTTGCGCGCGGCCATCAGCTTGTCATGGCCGACACCACCCTGGTCCTGCAGGAACACGTCGAAACCGGTGGCGTTACCCAGTTCCAGTACGGACGGCGGCACGATGGCAAACACCATGGCGTCCTGGAAGGTCTGCATGAAGTAGCCTTGGGCGCGCTTGGCAATCTCGAATACCGACGTGGACGCATCACGCTCATCCCACGGCTTGAGCATCACAAACGCCAGGCCCGAGCTTTGACCACGACCGGCGAAGTTGAAGCCGTTCACGGTAAATACCGATTTCACGCCTTTGCCTTCGCCTGGCTCGCCTTCCTTGTCGTTGAGCAGGAAGATGCGCATGTCGTCGATGACTTTTTGCGTGCGCTCAGCCGTTGAGCCGACCGGTGTCTGCACCTGGGCAAAGATCACGCCCTGGTCTTCATCGGGCAGGAATGCGGCAGGGATGCGCATGAACAGCCAGATCATGCCGGCGAAGATCAGCAGGTACACCAGGAACGCCGGGATCTTGTGCTTGATCATGTTGCCCACGCCGCGCTCGTAGCTCAGTACGCCACGGTCGAAGGTGCGGTTGAACCAGCCGAAGAAACCACGCTTGGGTTGGCCGTGCTTTTCCGGGTCGATCGGCTTGAGCATGGTGGCGCACAGGGCCGGGGTGAAGATCAGGGCAACCAGTACCGACAACGCCATGGCCGAAACGATGGTGATGGAGAACTGTTTGTAGATCACACCGGTGGAGCCGCCGAAGAACGCCATCGGCAGCAGTACCGCCGACAGTACCAGGGCAATACCCACCAGGGCGCCCTGGATCTGGCTCATGGACTTGACCGTCGCCTCTTTCGGCGACAGGTGCTCCTCGGCCATGACGCGCTCGACGTTTTCCACCACGACGATGGCGTCGTCCACCAGCAAGCCGATGGCCAGGATCATGCCGAACATGGTCAGGGTGTTAATGGTGAAACCGAACGCCGCGAGAATCCCGAAGGTACCCAGCAACACCACCGGCACCGTCATGGTGGTGATGATGGTAGCGCGGAAGTTCTGCAGGAACAGGAACATCACCAGGAACACCAGCACAATCGCTTCGACCAGGGTGTGGACAACACCGGAGATCGATTCGGTTACAACCGGCGTGGTGTCATACGGCACCACTGCCTTCATGCCTGGCGGGAAGAACGGTTCCAGGGACGCCACGGTGGCGCGGATGGCCTTGGCGGTGTCCAGGGCGTTGGCACCGGAGGCCAGTTTGATCGCCATGCCGGAGGCCGGTTTGCCGTTGAACTGCGCGCTGATGCTGTAGGTCTGGCCGCCCAGCTCGATGCGAGCGACGTCCTTCAAGCGTACTTGCGAGCCGTCGGTGTTGACCTTCATGAGGATGTTGCCGAACTGCTCGGCGGTCTGCAGGCGGGTCTTGCCGATGATCGTCGCGTTCAGCTGGGTGCCGGGCAGGGCAGGCAAGCCGCCCAATTGACCGGTGGCCACCTGGACGTTCTGCGCCTGGATCGCGGTGCTCACATCCACCGGCGTCAGCTGGTAGTTGTTGAGCTTGGCCGGGTCGAGCCAGATGCGCATGGCGTACTGCGAACCGAACACCTGGAAGTCACCGACACCCGCGGTACGCGAGATCGGGTCCTGGATGTTGGACACGATGTAGTTGGACAGGTCGTCCTTGGTCATGCTGCCGTCTTCCGACACCAGACCGATCACCATCAGGAAGTTCTTCACCGATTTGGTAACGCGGATACCCTGCTGCTGTACTTCCTGGGGCAGCAGTGGCGTTGCCAGGTTCAGCTTGTTCTGCACCTGCACCTGGGCGATGTCCGGGTTGGTACCCTGGTTGAACGTCACGGTGATGGTCATGCTGCCGTCGGAGTTACTGTCCGAGGAAACGTAACGCAGGTTGTCGATACCGTTGAGCTGCTGCTCGATGACCTGCACCACGGTGTCCTGCACGGTTTGTGCGGACGCACCCGGATAGGTCACCTGGATGTCGATGGCGGTTGGCGCGATGGCCGGGTATTGGTTGATGGGCAACTTCAGGATCGACAGTGCCCCGACCAGCATGATCACCAGGGCGATTACCCAGGCGAAAATGGGACGGTCGATAAAAAATTTCGACATGGATTACTCCCCTTTGCCAGCAGCGGCAGCAGGAGCGGCGGAACCGGCAGGCTTGGCGTTGTCTGCTTCCTTGACCTTGACCTCAGCGCCCGGCTTGACGTACTGCAAGCCTTCGGTGATGACGCGGTCACCGGCGTTCAAGCCTTTTTCCACCAGCCAGTAGGCACCGTAGGTACGGTTGGCCACCAGTTCACGCTGCTCGACCTTGTTGTCGGCATTGACGATCAGCGCCGTCGGGGTGCCTTTGAGGTCGCGTGTCACGCCTTGCTGCGGTGCCAGAATGGCTTTGCTGTTCACGCCAGCTTGCAACTGGGCGTGCACGAACATGCCCGGCAGCAGGGTGTGGTCCGGGTTGGGGAACACGGCGCGCAGGGTGACGGAGCCAGTGGTCTGGTCAACCGACACTTCGGAGAATTCCAGTTTGCCTTCCTGGCCGTAGTCAGTGCCGTCTTCCAGGGTCAGCTTGACCTTGGCCGCATTGGCGCCGACTTTTTCCAACTGACCGCTTTCCAGGTCGCGGCGCAGCTTGAGCATTTCTGCCGAGGACTGCGTGACGTCGACGTAGATCGGGTCCAGTTGCTGGATCACGGCCATGGAGTCGGCCTGGCCGTTGCTGACCAGCGCGCCTTCAGTGACCGAAGAACGGCCGATACGCCCGGAGATCGGCGCGTACACCTTGGTGTAGCGCACGTTGATCTGGGCGGTTTGCACGTCTGCTTCGGCCGTCATGCGGTTGGCGACGGCGGTGTCGTATTCCTGACGGCTGACGGCCTGTTCATCGACCAGCTGTTTGTAGCGGTCGGTGATGGACTTGGTCTGGGTCAGGTTGGCTTGTGCGCTTTTGAGGGTCGCTTCATAGACCGACGGGTCGATCTGATAAAGCTGCTGGCCTTCCTTCACATCCGCGCCTTCCTTGAACAGGCGCTTGAGAATGATGCCGTTGACCTGAGGGCGTACTTCCGCAATGCGGAAGGCCGTGGTGCGGCCCGGCAGCTCGGTGGTCAGGGTAAAGGCTTGCGGTTGAATGGTGACCACGCCGACCTGAGGGGTTTGAGCGGGCGGCGCCGCTTCTTCCTTTTTACATCCGCTGAGCAGCGATGCCAGGGCGACGGCAGTGACCAGAGCGGTAACAGCTGGCTTAAGTTGCATGAAGATCCTCGGGTCAGGCGCGCAGGGTGCGCACAAGAAGTGTGGAAGGGTAAAAACAAAGCTGTGAGTAGATAAGTAGCTTGCTACGCAATATACTTACGTTCATGGTTGTTTGTAAACTCTTGACAGGCAGGGCGGAATGTAGACAAAGCATCCCCCAAAGCCTCGATTTTAGTACGTTCGGCGCCCATGACGGTGTCGTCCCACAATTATTCAGATGATCGTTCGCGTCTATTAACATTGCGTTAACGATAGTCCCAAGTGTTCTGATTGAGGTTTTACTGCCATGGTTCGTCGCACCAAAGAGGAAGCTCAGGAAACGCGCAGCCAGATTCTCCAAGCCGCCGAGCAGGCCTTCTATGACCGTGGCGTTGCGCGGACCACGCTGGCGGATATCGCCGCCCTGGCCGGCGTCACGCGTGGCGCCATCTACTGGCATTTCAGTAATAAGTCCGACTTGCTGCAGGCACTGCTTGATACGCTGCATGAGCCCCTGGACGAATTGGCCCGGGCCAGTGAAAGCGAGGATGAAGTCGACCCGTTGGGGTGCATGCGCAAGCTGCTGATTCATCTCTATCACCAAGTGGCCCTGGACCCGAAAACACGGCGCATCAACGAAATCCTGTTCCATAAGTGCGAGTTCACCGATGAAATGTGCGACATGCGCCGCCAACGCCAGGCCCACAGCCTGGAGTGCAACCTGCGCATCGGCCTGACGTTGCGTAATGCGGTGCATCGCGGCCAATTACCGGAAAATCTCGATACCACCCGTGCAGCGGTGTGCATTCATGCCTACATCCACGGCCTGATCGGCCAGTGGCTATTGGTGCCTGACAGCTTTCAGCTGCATCAGGACGCCGAGCGCTGGGTGGATGCCGGGCTGGACATGCTGCGCCTGAGCCCCAGCCTGCGCAATTGAGACAAAATGCGTAATTACGTCCGGTTGTGTCAACAGTAAAGCCTAAGGACCGTCAATCGTCCTTCTGCCTGATTGAAGGGGTGACTTTATATACGGGCTGGCGGGCGGTTGATAGGTAGCGGCCTAAGTATTTTGTAGCGATTTTGTTGCCGTTCTGTGAAGTGATGTTTCCAAGACGAAACATGCGGTCAAAAATGTGGGAGGGGGCAAGCCCCTTCCCACCTTGTTTCATGGTTCAGTCAGTTAGATCGGCAGCGTTGGATAGTCGATATAACCAACAGGCCCTTTACCGTAGAAGGTCTCCGGATGCGCGTCGTTGAGCGGCGCATCGGCCTTCAAGCGTGCCGGCAGGTCCGGGTTGGCAATGAACGGTACGCCGAACGCCACCGCATCGGCCTTGCCGGCGGCCAGCCAAGCGTTGGCGCTGTCTTTGGTAAAGCGTTCGTTGGCGATGTAGACGCCGCCGAACGCTTTTTTCAGTTGTGGGCCGAGGCTGTCCGCGCCTTCTTTTTCACGGGAGCAGATAAAGGCGATGCCACGCTTGCCCAGTTCGCTGGCGACGTAGGTGAAGGTTTCCGCCAGGTTGTCGTCGCCCATGTCGTGGGAATCGGCGCGCGGTGCCAAGTGCACGCCCACGCGGCCGGCGCCCCAGACTTCGATGGCGGCGTCGGTCACTTCCAGCAGCAGGCGCGCACGGTTTTCCAGGGAGCCGCCGTACTGGTCGGTGCGCTGGTTGGTGCTGCTTTGCAGGAACTGGTCGAGCAGGTAGCCGTTGGCGCCATGGATTTCCACGCCGTCAAAACCTGCGGCCTTGGCGTTTTCGGCGCCGGTGCGGTAAGCGTCGACGATGTCGGCGATTTCAGCGGTTTCCAGGGCGCGCGGGGTCGGGTAGTCGGCCAGTGGGCGCACCAGGCTGACGTGGCCTTTGGGCTGGATCGCGCTCGGCGCCACCGGGGTTTCGCCGTTCAGGTACGACTCATGGGAGATACGGCCGACGTGCCACAGTTGCAGGAAGATCTTGCCGCCCGCGCCGTGGATCGCCTTGGTCACGTTGGCCCAGCCGCGAACCTGGTCGTTGGACCAGATGCCCGGCGTGTCCGGGTAGCCCACGCCCATGGGCGTTACGGAGGTGGCTTCGCTGAGGATCAGCCCGGCGGACGCGCGCTGCACGTAGTACTCGGCCATCAGCGCATTGGGTACGCGACCGGCGTCAGCACGGCAGCGGGTCAGCGGCGCCATGATGATGCGGTTTTTCAGTTCCAGGTCGCCCAGTTTGATGGGATCGAAAATAGTCGTCATGGGAAAACACCTTTCTCAAGTTGATCAGTGAGTCGCGGGGGCCAGGTCGGCATCGCCGCCCTGACGGAATGTAATCAGGGTCACCAGCAGCGCGAGAATCGCCAGGGCCGCGGCGGCCAAGGGCACGCTGGTCAAGCCGAAACCGTGGGCGATCACGCTGCCGCCAACCCAGGCGCCGAGGGCGTTGCCGATGTTGAAGGCACCGATGTTCAGGGTGGACACCAGGTTTGGCGCGGCCTTGCCGAAGGTCACCACATTGATCTGCAGCGCCGGCACGGCGGCGAAGGAGGCGGTGGCCCACAGGAACAGGGTGATTTCAGTGGGGATCAGCGCGACGCTGGTCCAGGTCAGTGCGCTGGAGACCACCGCCATGCTGGCAAACACGCCGATCAGGGTGGCGGCCAGGCGCTTGTCGGCCAGCTTGCCGCCGATGATGTTGCCCAGCGTCAGGCCCAGGCCGATCAGCAGCAAGGTCCAGGTCACGCCTTTGGGCGACACCCCGGTGACGTCACCCAGCAACGGCGCGACATAGGTGAAGAGGGTGAACATGGACGCGGCGAACAACGCGGTCATGCTCAACGACAGCCAGATGCCGGCGCCTTTGAGGGCGGCCAGTTCGGCGCGCATGTCGAGTTTTTCTTCGTCGCGCTTGGCTGGCAGGAAGCGGATCAGGCCGATCAAGGCGACCACGCCGATGACCGTCACCGCCCAGAAGGTCGAGCGCCAGCCGGCTTGCTGGCCCAGCGCGGTACCGAGCGGCACGCCCAGCACGTTGGCCAGGGTCAAGCCGGTGAACATCAACGCCACCGCCGACGCACGTTTGTTGGCGGGCACCAGGTTGGCGGCCACCACTGAACCAATCCCGAAGAACGCACCGTGGCACAGCGCGGTGACCACACGGGCGAACATCAGCACGTTGTAGTCGCTCGCCATTGCGCAGAGCAGGTTGCCGACGATGAAGATACCCATCAACGCTACCAGCGCAGCCTTGCGTGGCAGCCTGGCGGTGGCCAGCGCCATGAACGGCGCGCCGATGGCCACGCCCAGGGCATAGCCGGTCACCAGCCAGCCCGCGCCGGGAATCGACACACCCAGGTCTGCCGCCACATCGGGCAGCAAGCCCATGATGACGAACTCGGTGGTGCCGATGGCAAAGGCGCTGAGGGCCAGGATGACGAGCGAGAGGGGCATTAATGTTTCCTTATTACCGCGCGGGTGCGCTGAGTTCGGTGAAGAGCGCGGTGAGGAAGGCGTGGATCACCTCCTCATTGCGCCGGAAAAAGTGCCACTGCCCGGCTTTCTGGCTGGTGATCAGGCCGGCGCGTTGCAATGTGGCCAGATGCGCTGACACGGTGGACTGGGACAAGCCGCAGCGCTGGTCGATCTGCCCGGCGCAGATGCCGTATTCGTGGTTGTGCAATTGCTCGGGGAATTGCACCTTCGGGTCTTTCAGCCAGGTGAGGATGTCTCGTCGTACTGGGTGCGCCAGGGCTTTTATTATTTCGTCGAGGTCGATGGACATGGCAGGTGCTCGGTGGCGTAAAACGTTATATCGCGATGAGGCGAACTTTAAATCGTTATATCCCGATATACCAATATGATTTTGCTCTGAGGTCGGTCGGATTGGGTATATCGGGTTATAACGATACGTCGTCGGCAGTGGTAGACTGCGCGCCATGAATTATCTCGCACATCTGCACCTGGGCGGCCAACTTCCTGCGCAACTGCTGGGCAGCCTGTATGGCGACTTCGTCAAAGGCCGCTTGCAGGGCCAGTTCAGCCCGCAAATCGAATCGGCGATTCAGTTGCATCGCTCGATTGACTGCTTCACCGACAGCCACCCGCTGGTGGGGGAGGCGTTGTCGCGCTTCAGCCTGACCCGCAGGCGCTATGCGGGGATTGTTCTGGATGTATTTTTCGATCACTGCCTGGCGCGGGATTGGGCGCTGTATGCCGACCAGTCGCTGGAGCGCTTCACCTCGCAGGTGTACCGCGTGCTGGCGGCAGAACCGCAGTTACCGGGGCGGCTGGCGCAGATTGCACCCTGGATGGCAGCGGATGATTGGCTGGGCTCGTACCGTGAGTTCGAAGTGATGGAGCAAGTGTTGCGGGGGATCTCGCGGCGGCTGACGCAGCCTGAGGAACTGGGGTTTGCGATGCAGGAATTGCGGGAGCTGTATGAGCCGCTGAGCCAGGACTTCAGTGACTTCTACCCAGAGCTACAGGCATTTGCACAACACCAACTGAATACTCAGAACTAAAAAATGTGGGAGGGGGCTTGCTCCCGATGGCGGTATGCCAGTCACTGCAAGGTTGACTGAGCCACTGCTATCGGGAGCAAGCCCCCTCCCACATTTTGACCGTGCCCGCTTCAGGCCGCGTAGGCGGGGCGAGTGCCTACCAATTCGGCCTCCGGCAACGGCCCAAACAACGCCTTCTGCACCGCCTGCTGCGCCTGATACGCCAGCGCCGCACGCTCCTGCCCGGCGCAGGCAATCGGTTTGAGCAGGTGAATCTCCACGTCGCCCTGGTCATTGCCGAACAGTCGCATCAGGTGCGAGAGCAAATCGTCATCACCAATAAACGGCGCCAGCGGGTCCACCTGGCCATCGCGCAGGTAACGGATCGCCACCGGTTGCAGCGCCACATCCGCATCGATCGCACTGGCCAGCAAACGCCCGTGGAAGGTGCGCAGGCTGCGCCCGTCGGTGGTGGTGCCCTCGGGGAACATCAGCAGCGGGTGCTCCTGCTCCAAATGGCGGGTCATCTGTTTGCGGATCAACTGACTGTCACCCGAGCCACGGCGAATGAACAGGCTGCCGGCTTTCGCCGCCAACCAGCCAGCCACCGGCCAGGTGCGCACTTCGGCCTTGGACAGGAACGACATCGGCGCCACAGCACCGAGCAGCGGGATATCGGTCCAGGACACGTGATTGCTCACCCACAGCATCGGTTGCGTCGGCAATTCACCGCGCACCGTCACGCGAAAGGGCAGGGCGTTGGTCAGCCGCGCCATGAAAAAGCGCGACCAACGCTGGCGCCGCACCATCGAATTGGCCACCCCCAGGCGTTCGAACAGGCCAAACACACTGGCCATGCTCAAACCCAGCGCCACCACCAGCAGCACCCGGGCGATGCGCCCGTACACACGCAGGCGGCCCATCACATCGCCGCCTTGAAGTGGCGGGCATAGCGTGGGCACAGTTCGTCGCGCTTGAGCAGGATGAACACGTCGGCCACCTGGAAATCTTCATCCCAGCACGGCTCGCCGCAAATCTTCGCGCCCAGGCGCATATACGCCTTGAGCAGCGGCGGCATTTCAGCGATGACGTTGGAGGGCAGGTCCAGCGCCGGCAGCGGTTTTTTCGGTTCGGCGCGCAGGTGTTCGTTGCACAGGTAGCGCTCGCGCAGGCGCTGCATGATCGCGTGGGCCTGAATGCCGCCGTCGTGCATCGGTATGCTCGCGCAGCCCATCAGGTAGCTGTAGCCGCCCTGGTTGAGCACTTCGGCCAACTCGCCCCAGAGCACCGCGATAGTGCCGCCGTTGCGGTAGGCCGGGTCGACGCAGGTACGGCCGATCTCCAGGATCGGGCCCTGCAAGTGCAGCAGCCCATGCAGGCTGAATTCTTCTTCGCTATAGAACCGGCCCAGGGTGCTGGCGGCCTGGTGATCGAGCAAACGGGTGGTGGCCACCAGTCGACCGCTGTTCAAGTCACGCACGCCAATGTGGCTGCAGTGAACATCATAGTCATCCATGTCCAGACCCAGTTCGGCGCCTTTCAGCTTGGCGTTGAACTCGCCGCTGAACACGTTGAACCGCAGGGCCTGGGCTTCCTGCAAGGCCTTGGCGCCAACCAGGCGTTCGGCTTGCAGACGGCGTTCATTGCCGGTGTCGCTGATGCGGGCGATCTGAGTCATAGCGAGTCTCCGAGTGCCGGCCAGGTTGTGCGGCCAGTCGACTTTGTTGTCCAAAGTCAGGCTATGTAGCCTCGGTGTCATCTCCATGAAGTTACGGTGACCGTTGAGTGACAGCCCCGTTGTCGCAAATCTGTCATCGGCCTGCACTACGCTCGCGGGCTTGAATGCCCCTTGAGTTGGTGCCCATGGTCAGAGGCCTGTTGTGCGTTGTTCTGTTGTTCGTCACTGTCGGTGCTTGCGCCGAAACCTGGCCCGGCGAGGATTGGGTGACGGGCCGATTGATCGAAGGTCCTGCCGTCGATGCGCTGAATGCCTACGCTTTCCCGCCCCGTGACGACAACACTCGCCAAGGCATCCGTACCGATGCGTTGCTGGTAATCCGTGATGGCGAAATCATCTACGAACGCTACGCGGCGCCCACCACCGCCAGCACGCCGCACCTGACGTGGTCGATCAGCAAAAGCCTGATGGCGACCGTGCTGGGCGTGGCTTATGGCGAAAACCGCTTCAAACTGAGCGACGCTGTTGCGCGCTTTTACCCACCGATGAAACAGCACCCCAAGGTGAGCATGGCCGACCTGCTGCACTGGGCCTCGGGCCTGGACTGGCAGGAAGACTACGAGTACGCGCCGCTTAAATCCTCTGTGGTGGCGATGCTCTACACCCGTGGCCGTGCCGACATGGCGCAATTTGCCGCCGAGACCGAGGCCGCTGATGCACCCGGCCAGGCGTTTCGCTATTCCAGCGGCGACAGCAATATCCTGTCCGCCGCGCTCAAAGGCATGCTCGGGCACAAGGCCTATATGAGCTACCCGTGGGACGCGTTGTTCAAGCCGCTGGGCATTCGCAGCGCGACCTGGGAAACCGACGCCGATGAGACCTTCGTCGCCTCCTCCTATGCCTACCTCACCGCCCGCGACCTGGCGCGGGTCGGGCTGCTGATGGCGCGGGATGGGCGCTGGAACGAACGCCAATTGCTGCCCAGGGAGTGGGTCGCCTTCAACCGCCAGCCCTTCGACCACTACCAAGCGGGCCAGGATGAAGCCGTGCCCGGCGGACAATGGTGGCTCAACCAGGGCACTCCCCAACCCTGGCCCGACGCACCGGCCGACACCTTCGCCGCCCTGGGGCATTGGGGCCAGGCGCTGTTCGTGCTGCCCGGCGAACACCTGGTCATCGTGCGCTACGGCGATGACCGCGATGGCAGCTACCGGCATAGCGAACTGCTCAAGCGCGTCTTGGCGGCGGTGCGCTCATGATCCGTCGTCATCCGTTTATCAGCGTCTTGCTGGCGCTGTTGCTCGCGTTGCTGGGCTGGGTGTGGCACGAGCGCGTCAACCTGCAAGCCTTTCCCGACATCATCGCGGCGTACACGGCCAAGGAGTACTGCTCGTGTCGCTACGTGGAAAACCAACCCGCCGATTACTGCCGTGGTTATGTGGAACAATACGTGCCGACCAGCGCGTTCAATGATAATCCCGAACGCAGTGAAGTGACGGCGAGCGGGTTGGGGCGCACGCATACGGCGCGGTGGATGGGCGACCGTCAGGGCTGTCGCCTGAATCCCTGAATACACACATCACCCCTCCCACATTGGATTTGCGCCATTCGTGAGATTGCGCTTAAGGTTCATCCAGATTTTTTGCCCCATGAGCCTTTATGTTCAATCTCAAACCTTTGGTCTTCGCCTTGCTGACCTGTGCCGCCTTGCCTGCCCACGCCGACTGGTACCTGGATAACGAATCCTCACGCCTGTCGTTCGTCACCACCAAAAACACCGAGATCGCCGAGGTGCACCGCTTCCTCGTGCTGCACGGCAAGGTCGACAGCCAGGGCGCGGCCCAGGTGCAAGTAGAGCTGGAGTCGATCAACAGTGGCATCCCGCTGCGCGATGAGCGCATGCGCAAGGAGCTGTTCGAGATCAAGCAGTTTCCCGAAGCGTTGATCAGCACGCAGATCAATCTGCAGCCGATCAATGACCTGGCCCCCGGTGCGCAAATTGAATTGCGCCTGCCACTGAGCATCACCTTGCACGGCAAGACCCGGACCTACGACGCCGAGCTATTGGCCACGCGTCTGGACGACCGGCGCTTTCAGGTGGTGACCCTGGAGCCGGTGGTGGTGCACGCCGAAGATTTCGAGCTGTCGCCCGGTGTGGCGGCGCTGCGCAAAGCGGCAGGGCTTGAGTCGATCAGTTTGTCGGTGCCGGTGGGTGCGGTACTGATCTTCACGGCGCGCTGATATGGGCGGCGCAGTGTTCCCGTGGCGCAGCGCCAACCGTTTCGAACTGTTGATCGACGGGCCGAATTTTTTCCCGCAAATGCTGGTGGGTATCGCCCGCGCCGAGCGGCAAGTCGACCTGGAGTTGTACCTGGTAGAAGCCGGCGCCTGTGCCGAAGCGATGGTGCAGGCGCTGGTGCTCGCGGCCCAGTGCGGTGTGCAGGTGCGCTGCCTGTTTGATGATTACGGCAGCCTGGCGTTTACCCTCGGGTTGCGCAAGCGCTTGACCGACGCGGGGGTGGAGCTGCGTTTCTACAATCGCCTGAGCTGGCGACGCTGGATGCGCAACCTGTACCGCGACCACCGCAAGCTGCTGCTGATCGACCAGGAGGTGGCGGTGATCGGTGGCACCGGCGTCACCGATGAATTCTGGACCCCAGGCCAGGACACTGCCGAGTGGCATGAAGTGATGGTGCACATCAGCGGGCCAATGGTGCTCGACTGGCAGGCACTGTTCGACCGCCAATGGCACGCCAACGCGGCCCGTCGGGAATGGAAACCGGCCACGCATTTCGGCTTGTCGCGGTTGCCCAAGGTGCCTGCGACCGGGCCTGGCCTTGGCCGCGTCGCCTATGCCGACGCCCGTCAGCACCGCGATATTTTGCAATCGCTGATCCGTGCCTTGAACAGCAGCAAGACGCGTATCTGGCTAGCCACGCCTTACTTTTTGCCCACCTGGAGCGTGCGCCGCGCCTTGCGTCGTGCGGCCGGGCGTGGTGTGGACGTGCGTTTGCTGCTCACCGGCCCGCGCACCGATCATCCGTCGGTGCGCTACGCCGGGCACCGCTATTACCCGCGCCTGCTGCGTTCGGGCGTGCAGATTTTCGAATACCAACCGTGCTTTCTGCACCTGAAGATGGTGCTGGTGGATGACTGGGTGAGCATTGGCTCGTGCAACTTCGACCACTGGAATCTGCGCTTCAATCTGGAAGCCAACCTGGAAGCGTTGGACCCTGAATTGACGCAGGCGGTGGCGGGCAGTTTCGAGCGTGATTTTGCGCAGAGCCAGGCGGTCAGTTTGGAAGCCTGGAAGGCGCGGCCGTTGTGGCGGCGGGTGAAGCAGCGGGTGTGGGGGTGGATTGATCGGTTGGTCGTCAATCTGCTGGATCGGCGCGGCTAACAAGAACAATGAGGTCAAATGTGGGAGGGGCGGTGCGACGATTCGACTTGCTCCCGATAGTGGTGGGTCAGTAACAAATATGCTGACTGATCCACCGCAATCGGGAGCAAGTCGAATCGTCGCACCGCCCCTCCCACATTTTTGACCGAGTCGGCCTTTAGAGCAGTTCAAAGCTCTGCTGCTGTACATCCTGGGAATCCAGCCCAATCTGCACATTGAACTCACCGGGCTCCGCCGCGAACTTGAGCTGGGCGTTATAAAACTTCAGGTCTTCCTCGGTAATGCTGAAGTGCAACGTGCGCTCCTCTCCAGCCTTGAGCATGACCTTCTGGAAGTTCTTCAGCTCTTTGACCGGGCGAATCATCGAGCCGGCCACGTCCTGGATGTACAACTGCACCACGGTTTCGCCGTCGACCTTGCCGGTGTTCTTCACCGTGACGCTGGCGTCGAGCTTGCCGGTCTTGTTCAGGGTGGTGGACGACAGCGCCATGTCCGACAGGCCGAACGTGGTGTAGCTCAGGCCATAGCCAAACGGAAACAGGGGACCTGTGGTGTCATCGAAGTACTGCGAGGTGTAGTTGCCCGGTTTGCCCGGCGTGAATGGCCGACCGATGCTCAGGTGGTTGTAGTAGGTTGGAATTTGCCCCACCGAACGCGGGAAGGTGATCGGCAGCTTGCCCGACGGGTTGTAGTCGCCGAACAGTACGTCGGCAATCGCGTTGCCGCCTTCGGTGCCGGCGAACCAGGTTTCCAGGATGGCGTCGGCCTGTTGGTTTTCCTCCAGAATCGACAGCGGCCGTCCATTCATCAGCACCAGCACCAGCGGTTTACCGGTGGCCTTGAGGGCCTTGATCAGGTCGCGCTGGCTTTGCGGGATATTCAGGTCGGTGCGGCTGGAGGATTCATGGGACATGCCACGGGACTCGCCCACGGCGGCCACTACGATGTCTGCATGCCTGGCCGCCTCGACCGCTTCATCAATCAACACCTGGGGCGCACGCTTGTCATCCACCACTTCCGGGGCGTCGAAGTTGAGGAAGTTGAGGTAGTCGACCACCGCTTTGTCATTGGTGATGTTGGCGCCGCGGGCGTAGATGATCTTGCCCTTGTCGCCGATCACGGCGTTCATGCCGTCAAGCAACGTGACGGACTGCTCCGGCTTACCGGCGGCTGCCCAACTGCCCATCATGTCGATGGGTGCCTTGGCCAGCGGGCCGACCAGCGCGATGGTCGCAGATTTTTTCAGCGGCAGCGTCTGGTCCTGGTTTTTCAGCAACACCAGGCTGCGGCGCGCGATGTCACGGGCATCGGCGCGGTGCAGGCGGCTGTCGGCATAGGTGTCGGCCGGGTCATCCTCGGCCTTGCCGATGCGCAGGTACGGGTCCTTGAACAGGCCCATGTCGTACTTGGCGCCGAGCACTTCGCGCACGGCGTTGTCGATGTCGCTCTGTTCTATCTCTCCGGACTTGAGCAGCCCCGGCAGTTCCTTGCCGTACAGGGTGTCGTTCATGCTCATGTCGATGCCGGCCTTGATCGCCAGCTTGGCCGCTTCACGCCCGTCCTTGGCCACGCCGTGTTTGATCAGCTCGAAGATCGCGCCGTGGTCGCTCACGGCCAGGCCCTTGAAGCCCCAGTCCCTGCGCAGCAAGTCGTTCATCAGCCAGGTGTTGGCGGTGGCGGGCACGCCGTTGATCGAGTTGAGCGCCACCATCACGCCGCCGGAGCCGGCCTTGATCGCCGCGTGGTAGGGCGGCAAGTAATCCTGGTACATCTTGACCGGGCTCATGTCGACCACGTTGTAGTCGCGGCCGCCTTCCACTGCGCCATACAGGGCGAAGTGCTTGACGCTGGCCATGATGCTGTCGGCGTTCGCCGCGCTGGCGCCCTGGAAGGCCTTGACCATCACTTCGGCAATGCGCGACACCAGGTAGGTGTCTTCGCCGAAGCCTTCGGAAGTGCGGCCCCAGCGCGGGTCACGGGAGATGTCGACCATCGGCGCGAAGGTGATGTCGAGACTGTCGGCGGCGGCTTCCTGGGCGGCGATGCGCCCGGAGCGGCCGATGGCGTCCATGTCCCAGCTGGAGGCCAGGGCCAGGCTGATCGGGAAAATCGTACGATGGCCGTGGATGACGTCGTAGGCGAAGAACATCGGGATCTTCAACCGGCTGCGCATGGCCGCGTCCTGCATCGGCCGGTTTTCCGGGCGGGTGATGGAGTTGAAGGTGCCGCCGATGCGGCCGGCGGCGATCTCCTTGCGGATCAGCTCGCGGGGCATTTCCGGGCCGATGCTGATCAGGCGCAACTGGCCGATCTTTTCATCGAGGGTCATCTGCTTGAGCAGGTCGCTGACGAAGGCGTCCTTGTCTTTAAGCGCAGCAGGCTTTGTTTCTGCCCATACAGGGTGGCTGGCCAGAGTGGCAACAAGGCCGAGCAAACACAGCTTCTTCATGAATATCCTTTTTCGGCTCACTGCACAGCGGTCAGGCTGATCGGCCAAAATGTGGGGAGCGACTATTGTTGTTCGGGTGTTGTTCAGATAAATGCAGCACACTCTGAACTCTTTTTCGCGCTGGGCATCTTTGTAGCTGATTGGCTCGAAGCATTCCAGTGGTGGCGGATTATGCCCCAAGCGCGTGGTTTATAGGGTTAGTCGTCAAATTCCATCCAGATTGGGCAGGAGAAACACCATGCAAGCAGCACAGACTTACCGTTGGGGCTGGAAGGCCGCGGCATTGCTATTGATCAGCAGCGTGCTGAGCGGTTGCGGCATCAACAACATTCCGACCCTGGACGAACAGGCCAAGGCCGCCTGGGGCCAGGTGCAGAACCAGTACCAGCGCCGTGCCGACCTGATCCCCAACCTGGTGGAAACCGTGAAGGCCTATGCCGCCCACGAACAGGACACCCTGACCGCCGTGATTGAAGCGCGGGCCAAGGCCACCTCCATCCAGGTGGATGCCAGCACTTTGGACAATCCCGAGAAGCTCAAGCAGTTCCAGCAGGCCCAGGATGGCTTGAGCGGTGCACTCAGCCGTTTGATGGTGGTGTCCGAGCGCTATCCGGACCTGAAGGCCAACCAGAACTTCCTGGCGCTGCAGTCGCAACTCGAGGGGACTGAAAACCGTATCGCCGTGGCCCGTCGCGATTTCATCCAGACCGTGCAGGCCTACAACACCGAAATCCGCACCTTCCCAGGCCGCCTGTGGCACAGCGTGATGTACAGCGACTTGCCGATCCGCGCCACGTTTGAAGCCACCAGCGCCGACGCCGATAAAGCGCCGCAGGTGAAGTTCAAATAACGCTGCCTTGAGGTGTCGATGCGTTTATTACGGATAGGCCTGGCGCTGTGGCTGCTGGCCTGCCTGGGCACGGCCCAGGCGGCCCTGACCTTCCCGGCATTGACCGGGCGGGTGGTGGACAACGCCCAGATGATCGACCCGGCGGTGCGCGAGCAACTGACTCAGCAATTGCAGGCGCTGGAGCAGACCTCAGGTGACCAGATCGTGGTGGTCACCGTGCCCGACCTGCAGGGCGTGCCGATTGAAGACTACGGTTATCAACTGGGCCGCCAGTGGGGCATTGGCCAGAAGGGCAAGGACAACGGCGCGTTGCTGATCGTGGCCCGTGACGAGCGCAAGTTGCGCATCGAAGTCGGCTATGGCCTCGAAGGCGTGCTGACGGATGCGCAGTCCTGGGTGATCATCAACCAGGTGATCGCGCCCAAGTTCAAGACCGGCAACTTCAGCCAGGGCATCAGCGACGGTGTCGCGGCAATGATCCAGGTGGTGGGCGGTGAGCCTTTGGCCGTGCCCGCCCATGTCGCGGATGCGAATTTCGCCAAGGACAACCCCGGGTTTTCCATCGGGTTGTTCATCCTGCTGATCGGCGTGTTGTGGCTGTGCAATCGCATGGGCCTGCCGGTGGGCGCTATCCTGCTGGCAATCCTCAGCAGCAGCGGACGCGGCGGCGGTGGGGGCGGCGGTGGCGGCGGTTTTCGCGGCGGCGGGGGTGGTTTCGGCGGTGGCGGGGCTTCGGGCGGCTGGTAATGACAATAACGAGAAAAGAGCATCTACAACCATGGCATTACTGACTGAACACGAGCAGCGCCAAGTGGCCGAAGCGATTGCCCGGGTCGAGCAACAGACCGACGCCGAGCTGGTCACGGTGCTGGCTGCGCGCGCCGACGACTACGCCTACATACCGTTGCTGTGGGCCAGCCTGATCGCGTTGGTGGTGCCCGGTGTGGTGCATTACTTGTCGGGCTACCTGACCATGTACACCTTGTTGCTGGCGCAGTGGGCGACTTTCATTGTGTTGTGCCTGGTGTTCCGTTTGCCCAAGGTCACCACCCGTTTGATCCCGCGTTCGGTCCGCCACTGGCGCGCCTCGAACCTGGCGCGTCGCCAGTTTCTGGAGCAGAACCTGCACCACACGCTGGGCAGCACCGGCGTGCTGATTTTCGTCAGCGAGGCGGAGCGTTATGTGGAAATCCTGGTGGATGACGGCATTTCCAAGCGCCTCGACGACAGCAGTTGGGATGGCATCGTCAAGGCCTTCACCCAGCAGGTGAAGCAGGGG
Organism: Pseudomonas sp. W4I3; assembly: GCF_030816195.1. Lineage (GTDB taxonomy): Bacteria > Pseudomonadota > Gammaproteobacteria > Pseudomonadales > Pseudomonadaceae > Aquipseudomonas. The sequence goes on from NZ_JAUSXS010000001.1 coordinate 2,120,960, forward strand.
CAGACATTGGCCGGCTTCATTGCCTGCATCGAGGCGTGTGGTGAATTGCTCAAGGTGCATGTGCCGGTGACGCAAACGCGTAACGAGCTGCCCAACCGCCTGGTGGTACTCGAATAACCCAGTCAACACCGTTCTAAATGTGGGATGGGGCTTGCCCCCAATGGCGGTGTGCCAGGCAGCTAATCTGTAGCTGACCCACCCTCATCGGGGCATGGGTATCTACACAACTTTGGCTCGGCCCTGAATCTATGACGGGGCGGGGAGCCGAAGCCTCTCTAACTGACGCTCCGCGTTCCAAATGTGGGAGGGGGCTTGCTCCCGATGGCGGCCTTACAGCCGACCATGGTGTTGGATCAGAGCGAGTACATATCCATTGCTGCGGTAACGGCGGCTTAGGGTTCCGCCCTTACGGCGGGTCACTTTTGGAAAAGAGCCCCAAAAGTAACCAAAAGGGCTCCTGCCCCACCACTCGGCACCTCGCTCACGCTCGGTGTGCCCGTAATCCGACAGTGATTTGGGGGGCCGCCGCCACGCGCCATCCATGGCGCGGGGCGGCTAAACCGGCATCCCTGCCGGTTTACCCCCCAAATCACTGTCGAATTGCGGCCAGCGTGGTTTAACGGGGCGCCTAAGATCAAGAGCAAGATCAAGAGCGGCTCGCTTCGCATCGTGGTTACCGTAGGCTGCTACAAGGTTGTGTAGATACCTATGCGCATCGGGGGCAAGCCCCCTCCCACATTTGGAACTGTAGTGACCATTGGTCAAATAACTCCGTGTCTTGGCGGGTTATCCCCCCTAAAATGCCCGGCACTCCCAGCCCGAGGCCTTTTTGTTCATGTCCGTCACCGCTCAACCTGCGCGCCCCGCGCCTGATCATCACGCCCAGTTCATCGAACTGCTGAGCGCAAGCCTGGCGCAGAACGCCTTCATCAAGCTGGTGCTGGCCAAGTACGTGGGCGAGGAGGCCGAACTGCAGCGGCTGATCATCAAGCCGGTGACGGTCAAGGAGCAGCCATGCCTGTCCTTCGTCTATCGCTACAAGACCCGCGACATCACCAAGAACTTCCCCCATGCGCAGGGTGTGGCGGCGATTGCCGAGCTGCTGCCGGCCTCGTTCAAGAACGCACACTTGTTGTCGCTGACGGACGAAGCCCAGCTGGAATACAGCAAGAAGAACAAAAGCTCGCTGTTCAAAAGCAAGCCGCAGCAGTTGCGCGAGGCGCCGTCAGCCGAACATAACCGCGAGAAAAACCGTTTCCTCGACCTCAGCCGGCCGTTCCTTGCCGACCTGGGCGTGACCGACGCCAAGCAGGCACTGATCCCGTCGATGTCGCGCAAATGGAAACAGATCAACAAGTTCATCGAAGTGTTCAGCCATGCGCTGACGTCCTCGCCACTGAAGCTCGACCAACCGGTGCGTGTCGCCGATTTCGGTTCGGGCAAGGGCTACCTCACGTTCGCGATCCACGACTACCTGCGCAACACGCTCAAGGCCGAGGGCGAAGTGACCGGTGTCGAGCTGCGCGAGGACATGGTGACCCTGTGCAATGCCGCCGCCGCGCGCCTGGAACACCCAGGGCTGGTATTCAAGTGCGGCGACGTACGCAGCGTCGCGCCGAGCGAGCTGGACGTGATGATCGCCCTGCATGCCTGCGACATCGCCACCGATTATGCGATTCACACCGGCATCCGTTCCGGCGCGTCGATCATCATGTGTTCGCCGTGCTGCCACAAACAGATTCGCCTGCAGATCCAGAGCCCGCTGTTGCTCAAGCCGATGCTGCAATACGGCCTGCACCTGGGCCAACAGGCGGAAATGGTCACCGACAGCCTGCGCGCCCTGTTTCTTGAAGCCTGTGGCTATGAGACCAAGGTGTTCGAGTTCATCTCGTTGGAGCACACCAACAAGAACAAGATGATCCTGGCGGTCAAACGCGCGGAGCCTTTGGAAAATACGCAGTTGCTGGCAAAGGTCCAGGAACTCAAGGCGTTCTACCACATCACCGAACATTGCCTGGAAACCCTGCTGCGCGCCGATGGTTTCTTGAACTAGGCACGAGACCAATGTGGGAGGGGGCTTGCTCCCGATGGCGGTGGATCAGCCAATGAATCTGTTGGCTGACACACTGCAATCGGGGGCAAGCCCCCTCCCACATTTAGACTCCACTTTGCTGAGAGACGGGTGTAGCAATCAGAAGAACCGCGTCACGCTGATCTTCGCATCGCGCCCCTTGGTGTAGGCGCGGTCGCCGCTCAACGCCGGGCGGAAGTTGTTGTTGAACAGGTTGTCCACGGTGAAGTTCACCTCGGTGCCTTTCAGGTACGCCTGCTGCGGCGCCCATTTGGCGAACAGCCCCTGGGTGTTGTAGCGCTTGTTGCCGTACTGGTCGTAGAACAGGTCGCCGACCCCGGAACCCGGCCCGCCGGAGTATTTGTCGCTGGGCAGGCGGTCGGTGGCACCGATGAATTGGCCCATCCAACCCACCTGGGCATCCCAGGCCGGGATGTGGGTACCCAGCACCAGCACCCATTTGGTCGGCGGAATATCCCGCGCTGCCACGTCCGGGCCCCACGGGTTGGTGTAGGCGCCTTCGTGTTGGCCTTTGGCATAGGCGAACGACACCGAGCCGAACAGGTAGGTGGAGTTGTAGATCGACTCGACCTCAATGCCCTTGATGGTCAGGCCACCGATGTTGCGGTAGTTGGGCAGCGCCCCCGGCGGGCAAGCGGAGGCGATGGTGCCGCCGTTGACGGCCTGGTTCTGGCAGCCCACGCCGGTGGCCTTGAAGATTTCGTCTTCGACCTTGTTGTGGAACAAGGTGGTGCGCAGTTGCAGGTTGTCATCCTGGGCGACCAGGTTGTCGAAGCGGGTGATGTTGCCCAGGGTAATCGAGGTGATGCGCTCCGGGTCGAGGTCGACACTGGTGGCGGTGCGGCTGCCGAGGCCTTGCACTTCGTATTGCTCGTCGATCACGGGGGCACGCCAGGTCTGGCTCCAGTTGGCGAACAGGCCGACATTCGGTGTCACGGTCCAGAACAGCGCGAGGCGCGGCGACCAGCCGGTGTAGGTGCGGTCGCTGTAGTCGTGGCCAACGGCTGGGTCGGGGTTGTTGTAGTACGGCGCATCGTTGCCTTCGCCCCGGTTGCGCACATGGTCGTAGCGCAGCGACGGCGTAATGGTCAGGTCGCCCAGGGTCACCGCGTCCTGGATAAAGAAGCTGTTGGTGTCGACCTTGCCGTGGGGCATGAAGCCCGGCTGAAAGTGGCCATTGTTGTAGCGCGGGGTGTTGTAGGTGCTGCCCGGCATCCACATCTCGGTTTCGCGCACGTGCTTGCGAACCTGCCCGCCCACCGTCAGCGCATGCTCCAAGGGCCCGGTGTCGAACAGGCTGACGTTGCGTATGTCGAGGTGCTTGTCGGTGTAGGCGGTGTCCATCTTGCGCCCGCCGGTGGCCAGCTGGAAAAACGCGGTGGCATCACGCTCGTCGGTCTGTTCGGTGTTCGACTGTGAGTACTTCACGGTCAGGTCCACCAGCGGGTTGTCCAGCGGCTGGTACTGGTACTTGCCCGACCAGGTGGTGTCGACGGTATCGCGGTGCGCCAGGAAGCGCTTGAGCGCACCTTCGTAACCGTAGCGGTCGATGTTGGCCTGGGTCGGCGGTGTCGGGTAGCTGGCAGCGGAAAAGGGCGTCCAGCGGTTGCTGTGGGAACGCGAGTAGGACAGCCCGACACTGTGTTCTTCGGTGAAGTGCGCATTGACCTTGAACAGCTTGCCGTCCACGTCCTGGGCGCTGTTGGGCAGGCGCTGGGGATTGATCGGGTACTGGTTGTTCTCGTTGGGTAATTTGCCGGCCACCTTCATGTCGCCGCCGTCGCGTTGGGTCAGGTAGGCCAGCGCGTCGAAACGGCCGTCTTCGGTGCGGCCATTCACGGCGCTGCTATAGACCTGTTCGTGGTCGTTGCTCGAATAGCCGTACTTGAGCATCGCGCCGCTGTTGCGACCGTCTTTGAGCAAATCCGGGGCATCCTTGGTGGTCATGTTCACCGTTCCGCCAAAACCGCCGTTGCCGGTGAAGGGCGAGTTGGGGCCTTTCTCCACCTCGATGCTCTTGATCAGCTCCGGCTCGATAAACACCGTGCCCTGCTGGTAGCGCTCAAAGCCGCTCTTGGTCGCGCCATCGACGGTCATCGGCACGTCTTCGGCATCGCCGAAACCGCGGATGTTGATGGTCTGGCCGCCGGGTTTCAGCGAGCCGCCCTGGCTGACGCCGGGCAAGGTCTGCAGCAGGCTCGGTATGTTGTTGGACTGGTAGCGGTCGATGTCGGCCTGGGTCAGGGTGGAGCGGTTGACGGTGCTGGAATTCACTTCGTTGCCGGTGCCGATCACGCTCAAGGTATCGAGCTGGATCGCGCTGCTTTGCGTGGTCTTGGCGGCCTCGGCGCGCACCACATACGTGCTGCCGACCTTGATCAGGGTGAACTCACCGTCCTTGAGCAAGGTACGAATCGCCACTTCTGCGCTGTAGTCGCCCTTGAGCGCCGGCGCCTGCACATTTTTGAGCACCGCTTCATCGAACAGCAGCTGGATTTTCGCTTGCTGCGCCACTTGGCTCAGGGAGGTGGCCAATGACTGGGCGGGCAGTTGCAGCTTGAACGACTCGGCCTGGGCACTGACGCTGAACGCCAGGCAGGTTGCAAGCAGGGCCGGTCGAAGAAACAGGTGCGAAGCAGGGCAAGGCGCGCGAAACATGAGATCCCCCGGTGCGGCTAAATAGCCAAAAAGGTGTGCGTATCAAACGCAGACGGGAGGAAGACGGGGCAGGCAAGGAAATCCACATATGCAAATGAAAAATATTCTCATGTGTGGATTATTTGCTCGATTCGATGCGCACGATGCCGTCGGCCGAGGTCACGGTTTTTACCGGCAACAGCGCGGGCAGGGCATTGAGCAGCGCGTCGGGGTCATTCACGTCCAGGTTGCCCGACACCTTGAGTTGCGCCACGGCCTTGCTCACCTGCAATGGCGCCTGGGGGCGGTACAGGCTCAATTCGTCGATCAGGCTGGCCAGCTCGCGATTGCGAAACGACAAGTGCCCGCTGCGCCAATCAGCGACTTCCTCGGCGCTGAGGGTTTGTTGCTGCAACGTGCCCTTGGCGTACTGATAAATCGCGCGCTGCCTGGCCTCAAGCAGCGTTACCGAATGTTTTGCATCCGGCTCGAACGCCACTTGGCCATGGGCCACGCTGACCACCAACTGCTGTTCGCTGCGGCGCACATCGAAGCCGGTGCCCACCACCCGTACATTGGCCTCGCCGGCTTGTACGTAAAGTGGGCGTTCCTTGTCGGCGACGACTTCGATGTACAGCTGGCCTTTGTCCAGATGAAGGATGCGCTGGTGTGCGGTGAAGTCCACGCGGATGTGGGTATTGGCGTTCACATACAAGGTGCTGCCATCGGGCAGGTTCAAGGTACGCATGCCCTTGGCATGCGCGGCAACCTGGCTGTGATACAGCTCGCGGGGCGCGCCGAGATGGGTGGCAAGCACCGCGCAGAGCACGGCGGCCGCTACTGCCAGGGCAGGGCGCCACACGGATGTGCGCCGAGGCAGCACCACGGGTTTGTTCAACTGCTGCAACTGGGCAAGGTCAGCCCACAATTGCTCGAACTCGGCATAGGCGCGCGCATGGGCCGGATTGGCCTGCCACGCGGCAAAGGCTTTGCGGTCGGCACGGCCGGTGTCGTTGCGGTTGCGTGCAAACCAGCTGGCGGCTTGGGCGTCGATGGAGTCGCTCGCTTCGCTATCCAGCGCGTCGATGTCGCTCAGGCGGTTCATTGTGGCTGCTCCGTGCCGGGTTCAGGTTGAAGGCGTCGCTTGCAATGCAGCAGGGCAAAAGCGATGTGCTTTTCCACCATGCTCGTCGAAATACCCATGCGCGCGGCGATCTGTGCCTGGCTCAAGCCTTCGAAGCGATGCAGCATAAGGGCTTCTCGTCGGCGGGGCGAGAGTTCGGCAAGGACTTCTTTCAACTGTTCCAGGCGCTGGCTGCGCAGCGCAGCGGCCATGGGCTCGTTTTGCTCGTCGGTGACCGGTTCGGTGTGCGCCTCGGCCGAATCGGCATGGACGCTTTGGCGGACCTTTTGTTTACGCCAGTGATCGCGCAACAGATTGCGCGCCATCTGAAACAGAAACGCCCGAGGCTGCTCGACCTTGGCCCGGTCGCGGTAGTCCAGCCATTGGGTAAACACATCCTGGGCCATGTCCGCCGCGTCACTGGCGTTGCCCGTGCGTTTGCGCAGGAAATACAGAATATCTGCATAAAACCCGCGGCAGGCATCGGCCGACAACGGGTCGGGCTTGGGACGAGACATGGATATCCTTCTTGACGAAGCACGGCTTGGAAAGGTCGCGAATGATATCGAGAATTATTGTTATTTGTCTCTGGTTATGTGGGAGTCAGTGCTATCGCAGCAATGCCTTCAGTTGCTCGGTCTCGGCTTCGCCCAGCGGGAACACCGGCAAGCGTGGATGGCCCACCTCCAGCCCGGTCAAGCGCAGCCCTGCCTTGATCGTCGCCGGCAACCCGCCCTTGAGGATGAATTGCAGCAAGGGCAACTGTCGATAAAACAGCGCTCGCGCCTGGTTCAAGTCGTTGGCCAGTACGGCCTGATACAAATCCAGGTTCAGTTGTGCAATCAAGTTCGGCGCTGCGGTGCACCAGCCGATGGCGCCGGCCGCGAACGCCTCCAGGGCCAGCGGGTTGCAGCCGTTGTAGAACGGCACGTCACTCTGGCGTTTCAACGCATGCATGCGCTGGATATCCCCAGTGCTCTCTTTGACCATGGTCACGTTCTCGACCGCTTTGAGAATGCGCAGGATCAGTTCGACCGACATGTCGGTGCCGCTGGTGGCCGGGTTGTTGTAGAGCATGATCGGCACGCCGACGCTGTCGCCAATCGCCGCGTAGTGGGCGAGGATTTCCGCCTCGCTGAGTTTCCAGTACGAGGCGGGCAGCACCATCACCCCATCGGCGCCGTGGTGTTCGGCGTAGCGGGCGCGGCGCACGGCCTTGGCGGTGGTCAGGTCGGACACGCTGACGATGGTCGGTACGCGTTTGGCAACCTTGTGCAGGCTGTAGGCGCTGACCTCATCCCATTCGGCATCGCTCAGGTAAGCCCCTTCGCCGGTGCTGCCCAAGGGGGCGATGGCGTGAACGCCGCTGTCGATCAAACGGTCGATGGAACGCCCGAGGGCGTCGAGGTCAACGCGCTGGCCGTCGGCGCTGAATGGGGTGATGGTGTAGCCGATAATGCCGTGAAGGGTGGGCTTGGACATAAGGGTGCTCCGCTCGTAAAAAGGCGATCAGTTCAGGCAATCGGCGTGTTGGCGCAGGTTTTGCCGGGCGTAGTAATTGAAGGCGGCGCCGTGGCGCTTGGGCTTGGAAATCCAGGCGTGGGCTTCGCGCCCCAACGTCGGCAGGATCGGTTTGATCGTGCCGGCCGCCATCGCCAGCAGCTGCAGCTTGGCGGCTCGCTCGATCAACTGCGCGATCACACAGGCTTCCTCGATGCTCGCCCCGGTAGACAATTGGCCGTGGTGCGAGAGCAGGATCGCGCGTTTGTCGCCCAGGGCGCTGGTGATGATTTCGCCCTCTTCGTTGCCCACCGGTACACCCGGCCAGGCTTGCAGGAACGCGCAGTCTTCGTACAGCGGGCAGAGGTCCATGTGCGACACCTGCAACGGCACTTCCAGCATCGACAATGCGGCGATGTGCGTTGGGTGCGTATGGATGATGCAGTTTACATCCGGCCGCCCACGGTACACCCAGGTGTGGAAACGATTGGCCGGGTTGGGAATGCCGTGGCCCTCGAGCACCTCAAGGTCTTCGTTGACCAGCAATAGGTTGCTGGCGGTGATCTCATCGAAGCCCAGGCCCAGCTGTTGGGTGTAGTAGGTGCCCGGCGTCGGCCCGCGCGCGGTGATCTGCCCGGCCAGGCCGGAGTCGTGCCCGTGTTCGAAGAGAATGCGGCAAGTGAGTGCCAGCTTTTGCCGGTCGGTCCACGTATTATCTGCCAGGCTGTTTTGCATCTGGATCAGTGCTTGCTTGACCAGTTGGTCTTTGGGAAGTGCTAATGTCTTGGCCATATGAGTGTGTCCTTTGGGTGAGCGCAAATGACACTTTAGATGCTATATGACACTTTGTGTCATTAGCAAGCATGGCTTTTCGTTTTCTGCAGGGATTAACCGCAGCGCATGTCTATCCGTTTGAAATTACTGAGAAAAAAACTTGGCGTGACGCTGGAAGCCCTGGCGGAAAAATCCGGGATGACTAAGAGTTACCTGTCGAAGGTCGAACGCGGGCTCAATACGCCGTCCATCGCCGCTGCGCTGAAACTGGCCAAGGCGCTGAATGTGAACGTCGAAGAGTTGTTCAGCGAAGAACGCGTCAGCCTCGACAGCTACAGCCTGGTGCGCAGCGATGAGCGGCCTGACACCTCGCCCGGTTACGCGGTGCTTGCCCATCAGGTCAGCGAGCGTAGCCTGTTGCCGTTCATCATCTACCCGCCGAAGGAATTTACGGACAAGACCTTCAAAGAGCATCTGGGCGAGGAGTTTTTGTTCGTGCATGAAGGCCGGGTGGAGGTGGACTTCATGACCGAGCGAGTGATTCTGGAACGCGGCGATGCGTTGCATTTCAACGCGCAGAAACCCCACCGGATTCGCTCGGTGGGGGAGGCGCAGGCGCAGTTGCTGGTGGTGGTGCACAGCGCAGAAGAATGATGCAGGCTGCATGTCAGTGAAGGCTTTTTGTAGGAGCGAGCTTGCTCGCGAAGAACTCATGGCCACCGCGTTTCATTCAGAATGAACGCGTTGCCTGGACGTTTTTCGCGAGCAAGCTCGCTCCTACAGTGGGCTACTTTCGCTTAACTGAAGCCCCCACAGCTTCAATCAGCGCTCGACCGGTACCGACAGCGCCGAGTTGCCAAGAGCATGAGTGCGTGCCGCAAAGAACTTCAGGTCCATCCCGCTACCGTCGAACAACTCACAATACCGGCGCTTTTGCTGACGAATAAACCCGTCGCTGCGCCCCGATACGGAAATCGCCAGGGTGGTAATGCTGGCCTGGCGTATTGCGTCCACCAGGTGTTTGTCCTGCGGCCCCAGGTCATGGCCGAAGATGCACAGCGCGCCCTGGTGGGTAAGTAACTGTTCATAGCAGAACGACAGGTAATCCGAACTGCGGATGGTCTTGAGCTTCTCCTGCACCTTGCCTTCGCTGACAAACAGCGGCACATCGTCCAGGGTCTTGATCGTGTTGTTGATCGCGAAGCTGCTGAGCAGCGTGCTGTCGGTGGACGGCAGTTTGCGCGCGCTGCCGTCGAGGTTGCGCACCAGGTGCAGGCCGCCGTGCAGGTACAGAATACGCGTGGCGTCGCTGCGGGTATCGCGCAGGTCGAAGCTTGAGTCGGGGCTGCGGAACAGGTCGTCGATACCGGGTGTGTGCAGGGTCGCCCAGTAGTTGAGCAGGTCGTAGTTGCTGGTGAACACCGTGGCGTAGCGGGCCAGTTCAGTGTTGATAGTCGCCAGGGTCGAGGGCTGCACCAGGCGCCAGGGGATATGCACGGCGTGGATCGTATTGATCAGCGCTTCCTTGATCGCGTAATAGCGATTGCGCGGTGCCGCCGAGCTGACCGCCAGGGCCTTGTTGACGCGGCTGGTGGTTTTCAAGGCGCCCAGGGCCTGCTCGAAACTGCGGGTTTGCAAGGCATCGAACACACTGAGTTCGGATGGGCTCAGGGGCTTTTCTTCCACCGTGCGAGCGTTTTCAAACAGCGAGTCGTAGGCAAAGTCTTCCCAGATCGCACGGCTTGCGCCATTGCCGATCAGAATCCCATTGAAGTCGATCGCGTCGCGCAGTGCGCTCCAGTCTTCAAGGTGGGCGTCAATATCCTGGAAGTCCTTCATTGCGGCGGGTCTACTCGAAATCGGCTGGACGGTGACTTTATCACGAGCCGGCGTTGATCCTGATCAAGATGCGGCAAGCGGTAGCGGTGGATTCTGTGGCTATAAAGCCCTTGAGGATCGACCATGAGCAGCACCTTCTTTATTCCCGCCGTCAATATCATGGGCATCGACTGCCTCGACGAAGCCATGATCGCCATCCGCAACTACGGCTTTCGCAAGGCGTTGATCGTGACGGACCAGGGCTTGTGCAAAGCCGGCGTGGCCAGCCTGATCGCCGAGAAGCTGGCGATGCAGGACATCGATTCGGTGGTCTACGATGGCGCCAGGCCCAACCCCACGGTGGACAACGTCGAGAAGGGCCTGGCGCTGCTGCAACAGAGCGGCTGCGATTTTGTCGTGTCCCTGGGCGGCGGATCGCCCCATGACTGCTCCAAGGGGATTGCCCTGTGCGCCACCAACGGCGGGCGTGTCGGCGACTATGAGGGCGTCGACCAGTCCAGCAAGCCGCAACTGCCGCTGGTGGCCATCAACACCACCGCCGGCACGGCCAGCGAGATGACCCGTTTCTGCATCATCACCGACGAGACCCGCCACGTGAAAATGGCCATCGTCGACCGCAACGTCACGCCGCTGCTGTCGGTCAACGATCCGGCCTTGATGGTCGCAATGCCCAAGGGCCTCACCGCCGCCACCGGCATGGATGCCTTGACGCACGCCATCGAAGCCTACGTGTCGACCGCCGCCACGCCAATCACCGACGCATGCGCCATCAAAGCCATCGAACTGATCAGCGCCAACCTGCGCCTGGCCGTACGCGACGGCAGCGACCTCGCCGCACGTGAAAACATGGCCTATGCGCAGTTTCTCGCGGGCATGGCGTTCAACAACGCGTCGCTGGGCTTTGTGCACGCCATGGCGCATCAGCTCGGCGGCCTGTACGACCTTCCCCACGGCGTGTGCAATGCGGTGCTGCTGCCCCACGTGCAGAGTTTCAATGCCAGTGTCAGCGCCAAACGCTTGAGTGACGTGGCGCGCGCGTTGGGTGCCGATATCAAAGGGATTACCCCGGAGGAAGGTGCGCAGGCCGCGATCGTCGCGATTCGTGCGCTGTCCCAAGACGTTGAAATCCCCGCCGGCCTGCGCGAACTCGGCGCCAAATTGCAGGATATTCCGCTGCTGGCAAGCAATGCACTGAAGGACGCGTGTGGCCTGACCAACCCACGGCGGGCAGATCAGCGTCAGATCGAGGAGATCTTTCGCAGCGCGTTTTGACAGGGGCAGCTTTGAGCTGCAAGCGTTAAGCTACACGCTGATTGCGTTCAACTGAGCATGATGCGTGCAGCTTGCCGCTGAGGTCCCCCATGAGAGTTCTATTATTCGGTGCCACCGGCATGGTCGGCCAGGGCGTGCTGCGCGAGTGCCTGCTGGCGCCCGATGTGCAGGAAGTGGTCGCGGTCGGTCGTACGCCGTTGACCCAGGAGCACGGTAAACTGCACCAGGTGTTGCACAGCGACATGCTGGATTTCCAGCCGCTGGAAAACCTGTTGCAAGGCTTTGATGCGTGCTTCTTCTGCCTGGGCGTTTCCTCGGCGGGCATGCGTGAAACCCAGTACACCCATCTCACCTACGACCTGACGTTGGTCGCCGCCAGCACCCTGGCGCGGCTCAATCCGCAGATGACGTTTATTTATGTGTCCGGCGCGGGCACTGACAGTTCGGAAATGGGCAAGTCGATGTGGGCGCGGGTCAAGGGCAAGACCGAGAATGCCTTGCTGCGCTTGCCGTTCAAGGCGGTCTACCTGTTCCGGCCGGGGATCATCCAGCCGTTGCATGGGGTACGTTCGAAGACGCCGCTGTACCAAGCGTTCTATAGCGTGCTTGGGCCGTTGCTCTCGTTTGTGCGTCGGATAAAGCCGAGCTGGGTCGTCAGCACCGAGACTGTTGGCCGTGCGATGTTGCAGGCGGTGAGCCATGGCGCGCCGCGACCCGTCGTGGAGCAGGGCGAGATCAATCACTTGGCGGCTGAGCGTCGCTGATGCTGCACAAGAGTCTGGTGCGCCGCCTTGACCTGATCACCCTGCAACTATTTGTCGCGGTGTTCGAGGAGGGCACCCTGACCCGTGCGGCGGCTCGCGAGGCCATCGCGGTGTCGGCGGCCAGCAAGCGCTTGATGGAGCTCGAACAGGTACTCGGGGTCAGCCTGTTCGTGCGCCGCGCCAAGGGCATGGACCTGACGGCGGCCGGCGAAACCTTGCTGCACCATGCGCGGCAGATGCTGTTCAATGTCGAGAAAATGGGCCTTGAACTGGGCGAACACAGTCATGGCGTGCGCGGCTATGTGCGGATGCTGGCCAACCTCTCGGCAATCATTCAGTTTCTTCCTGAAGACTTGCGCGACTTTTCCGCGTTGCACCCGCAAGTGAAGACCGACCTTGAAGAACGCCCCAGCAACGGTGTGGTGCAAGGCGTGCTGGATGGCGTGGCGGACCTGGGCATCTGCTCCAGTGATACCGACACCAAAGGCTTGCCCAGCGTGACCTATCGCCACGACAAACTGGTGGTGTTGATGCCCGCGGATCACGCGCTGGCGTCACGTGAGGCCGTGGCTTTCAGTGAGACTCTGGGCAGCGATTATGTCGGCCTGCACGCCGCCAGTTCGATCAATATGCGCACCCATGCCGCCGCGCGCGAGGCCGGCCAGATGCTGCGCCTGCGTATCCACGTGCCGGGGTTCGATGCGATGTGCCGAATGGTCCAGGCGAACATGGGCATCGGCATCCTGCCGCAAAAGGCCTATGAACTGTTCGGCCATGCGCTGGGTTTGCATGCGGTGCCGCTGACGGATGCCTGGTCGAACCGCAGCCTGATCCTGGTGGTGCGTGATGAGGCGCAGTTGTCGCCGGTCAGTCGGTTACTGTTTGATCATTTGAGCGTTCGCGTTTAACGAACGCATCTTGCCAACTGACGGTTGGATTTTTCCTGTGTGAGTCCTCTAGCCTTGGTGCACATTCCAAGAATAAGAGGTACACCCGATGACGGCTCCCCTGAGCGGTATCAAGGTGATCGAGATCGGCACCCTGATTGCCGCGCCATTCGCGGCGCGAGTGATGGCCGAGTTTGGTGCCGAGGTAATCAAGATCGAAGCCATGGGGCAGGGCGATCCGCTTCGCAAATGGCGAAAGCTGCACGAAGGCACGTCGCTGTGGTGGTACCTGCAGTCGCGCAACAAGAAGTCCCTGGCCCTGGACCTCAAGTCGCCGGAAGGCTTGAGCCTGATCAAGCAATTGCTCGGCGACGCCGACGTGCTGATCGAGAACCTGCGCCCCGGTGGCCTGGAAAAACTCGGCCTGGGTTGGGACGTGCTGCACGCCCTCAACCCCAAGCTGACCCTGGTGCGCATCTCCGGCTATGGCCAGACCGGCCCCTATCGCGACCGCCCGGGCTTCGGTGCGATTGGCGAGGCCATGGGCGGCATTCGCTACACCACCGGCAACCCGGATTCGCCCCCGGCGCGGGTCGGCGTGAGCCTGGGGGATTCCCTTGCGTCGTTGCACGGGGTGATCGGCGCGCTGATGTCGCTGCTGCGGGTCAAGACCGGCCAGGGTGACGGGCAGATCGTCGACGTGTCCCTGGCAGAGAGTGTGTTCAACCTGATGGAAAGCCTGGTGCCCGAATACGACATGCTCGGCCATGTGCGTGAGCGCAGCGGCGGGGCCTTGCCTGGTATCGCGCCGTCCAATACCTACCTGACTGCTGACGGCGCCTATGTGGTGATCGCCGGCAACAGCGACCCGATCTACAAACGCCTGATGACCACCATTGGCCGCGCCGACCTGGCCGAGGCGCCTGAGTTCGCCCACAACGATGGGCGTGCGGCAAAGAGTGGTTTGCTGGACGCGGCGATTACTCACTGGACCAGCAGCCTGCCCATCGAGCAGGTGCTCAGCGCCCTGGAGGCCGCCGAAGTGCCGGCCGGGCGTATCTATTCGGTGGCGGACATTGTCAGCGACCCGCACTACCAGGCGCGCGATATGCTGCTCGATGCCGAGTTACCCGGCGGTGTGTCGGTGAAGATGCCCGGCATCGTGCCCAAACTCTCGGAAACACCCGGCGCGGTGAACTGGCAAGGCCCTGCGCTGGGCCAGCATACCGATGACATCCTCGGCGGCCTGGGCCTGACCGGCGCCGATATCCAACGTCTGAAAAATTCGGGAGTGGTGCAATGATCACCGATTATTCCGACCCGCTGATCGTGCAGGAAGTCTCCCCGCGCGACGGCCTGCAGATCGAGCCGACCTGGGTCGACACCGCTGACAAGATCGCGCTGATCAACCAGCTTTCCCGTGCCGGTTTTTCGCGCATCGAAGCCGGGTCGTTCGTCTCGCCCAAAGCCATACCGGCCCTGCGCGATGGCGAGCAGGTCTTTCAAGGCATCGAGCGCACGCCTGGTGTGATCTACGTGGCGCTGATCCCCAATCTCAAGGGCGCCCAACGCGCCATCGCATCCCGCGCCGATGAGTTGAACCTGGTGATGTCCGCCAGCCAGACCCATAACCTGGCGAACATGCGCATGCGCTGCGAGGCGTCCCTGGCTGCCTTCGGCGATGTCGCACGCTTTGCCGCCGACCACCCGGTGCGCCTCAATGGCAGCATCGCTACGACCTTCGGCTGTCCGTTCGAAGGCAAGATCGATGAAGACCGGGTGCTGCAGATTGTCGATGCTTATCGCGAGCTGGGCATCCAGGGCATCACCCTGGCGGACACCACGGGCATGGCCAACCCGCGGCAGGTCGAACGCTTGGTCAAGCGTGTGCTGACGCGTATACCGGCCGGCGATCTGACCCTGCATTTCCATAACACCCGCGGCCTGGGCTTGTGCAATGTGCTGGCCGCCTACGAAGCCGGCGCGCGGCGTTTTGATGCGGCGCTCGGTGGCCTGGGCGGTTGCCCGTTTGCGCCGGGTGCGTCGGGCAATATCTGCACGGAAGACCTGGTCAACCTGTGCGAAGAGGTCGGCATTCACACTGGTATTGACCTGCCGCACTTGCTGCACATGTCCCGCCGCCTGCCCGCATTGCTGGGCCATGCATTGCCCGGCCAGGTGGCCAAGGCCGGGCGCAACAGTGACCTGCATCCACCGCCTGAATACATCGCCGCTTTGTAGATTCGTACCAGACAACAAAAACAATCGGACGCCTGTGAGCAGTCCGCTGGAGACACACATGAGCACTAATACGTTAGAGGCCGGCGCGCGCCCGGCTGCCGAGATCGACGCGGAAAAAGCCCTGGTCAGCAAGGTCGCCTGGCGCCTGATGCCGCTGATCATGGTCTGCTATCTGTTCGCGTTTTTTGACCGCATCAACATCAGCTTCGCCAAGTTCCAGTTGCAGGCGGATCTGGGCCTGAGTGACACCGCCTATGGCCTGGGCGCCGGCTTGTTTGTGGTGGGTTACGTGATCTTCGAAGTGCCCAGCAACATGATGCTCTACAAGGTCGGCGCGCGGCGCTGGATCGCGCGGATCATGATGTCCTGGGGCCTGGCCACGGCGGCCATGGTCTTTGTCACCGCCGAATGGCAGTTTTATGGGTTGCGCTTCATCATCGGCGCGATGGAGGCCGGGTTTGCACCGGGGGTGCTGTATTACCTGACGCTGTGGTTCCCGCAGCACTTCAGGGGGCGCATCACGTCAATGCTGTTTCTGGCGTCGGCGTTTGCGGGCCTGGTGGGCGCGCCGTTCTCCGGGCTGGTGCTGGAGCACCTCGACGGTGTGCTGCAAATGCGCGGCTGGCATTGGTTATTCCTGCTCGGTGGCCTGCCGTGCATCGGCCTGGGCTTGCTGGTGCTGATGCTGCTCAAGGATCGCATTGAAGACGCCCATTGGCTGACGAGCGCCGAGAAAGCCTTGCTGTCGAGCCGGATCGCCAAACATGAGCCCAACCAGCACGGTGGTTCGCTGTGGTCGGCGATGCGCATTCCCGGTTTCCTGATGCTCGGCTTCATCTACTTTCTGATTCAGGTCGCGTCCTACGGCCTGAACTTCTGGGCACCGCAGTTGATCCGCAGCGCCGGCACCCAGAGCCCGGTGATGATCGGCCTGCTCACGGCGATTCCCTACATATGCGGTGCGATCAGCATGGTGGTGATCGGACGCTTGTCGGACGCGACCGGCGAACGCCGCAAGTTTGTCTGTGGGCTGGTGGTGTTGGGCGCGGTGGGGTTCTTCAGTGCCGGGATCTTCGCCGACCACACCACCTTCTTGATCATCGCCTTGGGCATGCTCGGCGCGGGCATCATCGCGTCGATCCCGACCTTCTGGACCCTGCCGCCCAAATTGCTGGCCGGTGCCGGCGCGGGGGCGGCGGGTGGGATCGCGGTGATCAATACCCTGGGCCAGTTCGGCGGCATTGTCAGCCCGGTGATGGTGGGGCGGATCAAGGACCTTACCGGCAGCACCACGCCGGCGCTGTATGTGATCGGCGTGTGCGCGTTGCTCGCAGCCGCGTTGCTGCTGTGGGGCTTGCCGCATAAGTTGCGCACCCTGGATAAAGGCTGATCAGCCCGCCGGTGCCAATGCACGGGCCGGTGTGGTACTGAACTGAATCAGCGCCACGCCGCCCATCAACAGCAACGCCCCCAGCACACGGGGCGTTGTGAGTGGGCGCTGCGCCAGACCGAACAGCCCGAAGTGGTCGAGCAGCAGTGACGCCAGCATCTGCCCGGCCATGGCCAGGGCAATGAACCCGGAGGCGCCCAGCTTGGGCAGCAGCACCAGTGCCAGCGAGATAAAGCACACCCCGAATGCGCCACCGGCCCACATCCACAGCGGCGCCTGGGTCACAAATGCCAGGCTCGGCAAGGGCAGGCGCAGTGCGACGATCACCGGCAGCAACACGATGATGCTCACCAACAGCGACGCCAGCGTCGCCCACAACGGGTGGCCGAGCCCGCGACCCAGGTTGGCGTTGATCGCACTTTGAAACGGCACCATGGCCCCGGCGATCACCGCCAGCAGCAAAAAGCCCAGCCAATGCAATGTGGTCATGTCGAATCTCCCAAAGGTTTTGCTGGACTCTAGGTTATTCGTCGCGCAAATTTAAATTCCGAGTTCTTATGCCGAGCATGCAGCTGATGAATGATCTCAGGCGCGTCGACCTCAACCTGCTGGTGGTGCTCGACGCGTTGCTCAGCGAGCAACACGTCACCCGCGCCGCCGAACGGCTGCACCTGAGCCAACCGGCGGTCAGCCATGCGCTGGCGCGCTTGCGTGACCTGCTGGGTGACCCGTTGCTGGTGCGCCAGGGTGGCTCTTTGATACCGACTGCCCGTGCGCTGGAACTGGCCACGCCGTTGGCAGAGGCGCTGGCCCAGGTGCAGGCATTGCTGGCGCCGAACCGCTTTGATCCGGCTTTGGCCAAGCGTCGGTTTCGCGTGGCGATGTCGGACTACGGCGCGGCGATTTTCCTGCCTGGTTTGGTGCGCCTGTTGCGCCGTGAAGCGCCAGGCATCGACGTGCAGGTCATCCAGGCCAGCCGCGAAGGCATGGTCGACGGCGTGCTCAATGGCGACCTGGACCTGGCCGCCGGGGTTTTCCCTGACCTGCCTGCCGAACTGCGCACCACGCCATTATTCGAAGAGCATTACACTTGCGTGGTCGACCGCGACAGCTTGCCGGCAACGGGTGTGCTGGACCTGCCCACCTACTTGTCACGCCCCCATGTCCTGCTGGAAATGCGCGGCAGCGGCACGCCGGAAATCGAGCGTGCGCTGGCCGCGATTCGTGAGCGGCGGCACGTGGCCGTCAGCCTGCCGCACTGGGGGGTGGCGCCGCAGTTGATTCAGGGCACGGATTTGATTCTGACCGTCTCGTCCCGAGGCCTGCTGAATATTGATCACGCTCATCTGATTGCGGTGCCACCGCCGTTTCATATTCCATCGTTTGCGTTTGAGCTGGCCTGGCATGCGCGACGCGGTGGAGACGCAGGGTTGCAGTGGTTGAGTGAGCGGGTGCAAGGTGTGCTGTCTGGTCATGAACCCTAGGAAAAATACGGAAGAATGGCGCGATAACCGCAGTGAAGGCGCCTCGTTCTATTTTCTCGACCCCGATGGCCATAAGCTCGAACTTCATGTGGGCGACCTGGCCTCGCGGCTGCAGGCTTGTCGCGCCAAGCCTTATGCCGGCATGAGGTTTTACCCTTAGCCTGTTAAGGCAGTGCCTGCGCCTTTGAACGGCTATCGGTGGGTGGTCGACGCCCAGCGTGCGCGTACGCGGTATCAGCGTCACGAAATCCTCATTGCCAAACGGTACGGCCAGCAAGCCTGCCTGTTTTTGTCACGACCGTTCGTCGCACTGGAAAGTTTTTTCTAAACCTTTGCCGCCCGTAAAATTCGAATCCAGGGCGAGGTGCAATTGCCTCGCACTCATTTTTGCCCTGGAGGAACTCATCATGAGCCGCATGGCTATCCGGTTACGCACCGCCAGTTTCGCGATGCTGCTGGGCCTCGGCGCCAGCAATGCTTTCGCCCAGACGCCTGCCGAATTTATCGAGCAGGCTTCGGCCAAAGGCATGGCCGATATCGAAACCAGTCGCATGGCCCACGCCAGGACCTCGTCCCAGGAAATCAAGGATTACACCATCGAGGTGATCAACGAGCGCACCCTGGCCAACCAGCACCTGGCGGCTATTGCGAAAAAACTCGACTTGCCGGTGGCCCCGCGCGAGAAGATCGTGGACAAAGCCGAAACCCTGATGCCCGAACTCAAGGACGGCGACTCTTTCGACGCCGCCTATACCGCGCAGCAGGTCAAGGAAAGTGAAGACGCCATCGCCCTGTTCAAGCAGGAAGGTGCTGCGTCGTCAGTGCCGGAGATAAAAGCGCTGGTGGATGAAACGCTGCCCAAGCTGGAGGAGCGTCTGCAAAAAGCCCGCGCCCTGGCATCGACCTACGGCAAGGGGCACCAAGGCGACGGTTGACTCTGTCGCTGGACATGAAAACGGCGGTTGGATCCTCTCCAACCGCCGTTTTTTTAGGCCTGGTTCAAATCGGTTTTGTGCTGGGCAGCGTCGGCGGCGGGGCCACTGCTGCTGTAGGGGTTCAAGCCGCCGGCTTTGCCGATATCGCGATATTCCTGGCGCAGTTTTTCAAGCTCTTTACGGTCCAGGCCGTCCAGGCTCAACACGGCGTTCTGCGCATCCTTGGACACACGCAACAACTCGTCGATCTTGATGTGCAGGATGTCATTGTCGCGGTTCTGGGTGTTCTGGATCAGGAACACCATCAGGAAGGTGATGATGGTGGTCGAGGTGTTGATGATCAGTTGCCAGGTGTCGTTGTAGTGAAAGTACGGCCCGCTCAGGCTCCACGCCAGGATCAATGCCACCGCCGTGTAGAACGTCCGGGGGCTCCCGGCCCAGCGCGAAAGGGTTTGGGAGACTGCGGAGAATTTCATGACCGTTTTCCTCAAAAGGGGGGTGATGAAAATACTGACCGCAGGCCGTCGCTGAAATTTCTTTTTACAACTTAATCTTCGGACGAGAGACTTCGAGTCTTACCCGCAATGCCGCCGTCAGAACGGCATTTTTACCTGACTGCGGTCCTCAAGCGTCAACAGATACTGCTTAGCCTCAAGCCCTCCGGCGAACCCGGTCAGCCCGCCCGAAGCCCCCACCACTCGGTGACACGGTGCGATGATTGAAATCGGATTACGCCCATTCGCCGCGCCGACCGCGCGCACGGCTTTGGGGTTGCCGATCTGCTGGGCTATCTGGCTGTAGCTGCGGGTTTCGCCGAAGGGAATGGTCAGCAGCGCCTGCCAGACTTGTTTCTGAAAGTCGGTGCCGGCGAAGTCCAGCTCCAGCTCGAACTGGCGGCGTGTTCCGGCGAAGTATTGCGTCAGTTGACGTTCGGCTTCCACTAACACCGGGTTGTGATTGGCCTCGAGCCGTTCACCCAGGCGCACACGGTTGGCGCGCTCTGTTTCCCAGAGGATGGCGCCAAGTTTGCCCTGGCGCGCCACCAGGGTGAGTTCGCCGACAGGGGAGGGCATCAGTTTGTACTCGTAGTGCATGAGCGGGCTCCTCGAAGGAATGTGCAAGCGTACAACGCCACTGTAGGCCCGTCAGCGTATGTGCAAACTACGTTTCTTGCGCTCGAATTCTCGGATCGTTCCCACGCGTGGGAACGAGCAAGCGTGGTTAGTCCTAAAGAACCGAATTCAGCGAAAACGGAATGCGCAACCCACCAATCGGCCCTTCGCGGACCCCGCACATCTCATCGTGCACGCTGTGTTGCACCAGCACGCAGGGAAACGCGGGCAACCCATGCAGCAGGTCGCGCAAGTGAGTGGTGGAGCGGATGCGCAGCGGCTGTTGATCATCGCCCAGCAGCGTCTTCTCGACGCTGTCCAGCCGGACCCGCGCCAGGTAAAAGCCGCCCTCCAGCGAAAGCAACTGCAGCTCGGTGATATGTCCCTTCACGGCCAGCTCGGTGAGCATTTGCACGTTCATGACTCGCCCCTCATTCAGTGTTTACTGACGCCGAAAAAACAACGTGACCTGACCCCATTCGACGCCGAACTTGGACATGCTCGAACGGTTGATCAAAGTGTCTTCGTCCATCAGGTACATCCAGTCGTCAAAGCTGACTTCGTACACCGAACCGTCTACCGGCAGGTTGAGCCGGTAGCGCCACCGCAGCGCGTTGCCGGCCACTTCGCCGATGGCCTCGCCCACCACATCTCCAGCCCGCCCACGCCAGCGGTTCGGGCCATCGGGCGTGAGCGTCCATACCCGACGCTGACGTGTGCCGTCGCTGTACAGAAAGCGTTCGTCGAGAATCAGATTATTGCCCTCGCGCCAGCTGGCAATATCCACTTCAAAGCGCTTGGCCACTTCGCCGGAACGCTTTTCGAAGATGCCCCAGGCCTTGACCGGTTTACTGAAGAAGCGCTCAAGGTCCAGGGACGGTTGCTGGTCGGCGTAGTGCTCGACGCCGACGCCAGTGCAACTGCACAGGCTCAGCATCAAGAACAGTGAAGCCAGAAGACGTAGCATGGCCCTGCTCCTCGATCGCGCCAGGCGGAGTGTCCGCGCTCAAGTTTTAATACTTGTACATATTTTAAGATTTGTACAGGTTTGCTCGGCGGCGAGGAGACAGGTGTCATCGGTAGCTGAACGACGGCCATAAAAAAACCGGCCACCAGGGGCCGGTTTCTTATGCATCCCGTGTCCGCCAGGGCGTGACAGGAAAGCCAATGTGAGTGGAGCGGGTAGAGGGAATCGAACCCTCAACTAAAGCTTGGGAAGCTTTCGTTTTACCACTAAACTATACCCGCTCAAAGCGGCTGACTTTGTACCAGATGTTCACCTGGATTTGAAGTTTTTCTTCGAAAAAATCGCAAGTTGCGCCCGCACCCTCCGCCGATAAGCGGTGCCACTGCAGGAACCTGCTCCTACAGTGGGCCTCACTTCAGACCGCAAATGCATGTTGCGTCTGACCGGGTTGATAGCGTAACCGACTCACCGGTCGCTGCCCCTTCAAGAAACCTACCACTGCCTCCCGACTGTCCCGGCACGCGGCTTTGTGCTCCATGTCCAGGAAATGCCCCGTGGCCTGGACAGTGCTGAAGCTGCTGTTGGTTATATGCTGCCCAAACAGCCTGGCATCCTGGGCACTGGTGTACTCGTCCCATTCGCCGTTCACGAACAGCACCGGAATATCGATCTGCCTGGCAGCATTGAGGTAGCACAACCGGTCGCTGTTGAGCACGTGGCTGATGTGGAAGTGCATCTGGCCGTATTCGTGCTCGGCCAGGCTGCTCACGTGCTTGTAGTTGAAACGCTTGAACAGTGACGGCAGGTGTTTGCCGATGGTGCTGTTGACCAGATGGCCGACGCGGTCGCGGTCGAGGTTGCCGAGGTAGTCGACGCCGCGTTCGAGGTAGTCGCGCATGGGCGCGTTGATCACCGGAGAGAACGAACTGATCACGGCCTTCTCAACGCGTTGCGGGCGTTGGGCGAGGGCGAGCAGGGTAGCGGCACCCGCCCCACGAGAAGGAGAGCACGTGTTCGGCGGCAAAGCGGTCGATCAGCTCCAGCAGGATCTGGCCTTCGACTTCCTTGGTCAGCATCCGCTCGTGGCGGTTGTGGATTTTGGAGCGGCCGGCGTAGGGCTGGTCGTACAACACCACATTGAACTGCGGGTACAGGCTTTTTACGGTCTGGGCGAAAGAGGCCGTGGTGGCCATCGAGCCGTTGACCAGGATGATGGTCTTTTCAGCGGCATCCGCGCGATAGAACTCCGTGTAAACCCGGTACTGACCCTGTATATCCAACACAGCGATTTCTGGCCTCATGTCGTAAGACTCCTGGCAAGCGGGTAGGGCGCGCAAACAACTTTGCACGAGCTTTATGACAGGTAGGCATACGCCTGGAAGATGAGCGCCCATGTCGGTCCGATTGCGGCAGGCCGACAGCGGTTGTCAGGGCGGGTGGTTTGCCGGGAAAGCCCGTTGATCAAGCGCGGGCGGGGCAAGGTGTTTCTTGGAGGTTATAGGTGACTCGCCGGTCATGGCTGAACGGTTGAAGTTGATTCAAGCACAGACTCGGCAGGCCGCAAGCTGCTTGGCTGGGTTTTCGCTGCCAGCGGCTGAACGGTCGTCAGACTTGCCGGATTTCGTCGTCAGTCAGGGCTCGGTACTCACCTGGCGCAAGAGACGTATCCAGTTGCAGCGGCCCCATGCGCTCACGATGCAACGCGATCACCTTGTTATCGAAGTGCCCGAACATGCGTTTGACCTGGTGATAACGGCCTTCGATGATGCTCAACCGCGCCGTGTTCGGCCCCAGTAATGCCAGTTCGGCGGGTTGGGTGGTGAGGTCTTCGAATGCGAAGTACAGGCCAGCCTTGAAGGTCTCTGCGTACTCGGGGCCGATTGGCTGCTCTGTTTCCACGCGGTAGACCTTGGGCAGCTTGGTGGACGGTTGGGTCAGGCGCCGCGACCACTGCCCATCGTTGGTGATCAAGATCAGCCCGGTGGTGTTGTAATCCAGACGCCCCGCAATATGCAGCGTGTGTTTGTCCGGCTCATCGAGCAGGTCGAGCACGGTAGGGTGTTGCGGATCCGAGGTGGCGCTGACGCAGCCTTGTGGCTTATGCAGCATGAAATAGCGCGCCTGTGTGCCGGCCTGTAGCATTTCGCCATCCACGCACACCCGGCTGAACGCACGTACTTCATGGTGGGGATCACTGACTGTCACACCGTCAACGCTGACGCGACGCTCCACCAACAGCAGCCGTACCTGCTTGCGATTGAATCGCGGCAGGTTGCTGAGAAACCGATCAACGCGCATCAGGGGTTCGCAACTGCTCGTCCACTTGGGCGCAACGCGGGCACAGGCAGGCCTTATTACGCAGTTCGTCAGGTAGCGCCTGAAGTACTGCCGGGTCGATGCTGACACTGAAGCACCAGCACGCCCGGTCAGCCGTACGTGGGTCGGCCAGGGTGCAGTCGTTGACGGCGCCGCAAGCGGGGCAAAGTGTGGGTGTGGTCATGGCAGGGTCGGGCTGTATCAGAAGGTGTGCGTGGCCTTGCACGATACAGCGCCGACCTGCGGCGGGCTACTTACAGTTTGAACTTGCTGACCAGCACGCTGAACGAGGTAGCCAGGCGCGACAGGTCCTGACTTGAGGCGTTGGTTTGATGCGCGCCGGCGGCGGTCTGGGTCGACAGGTCCTGGATATTGAGCAGGTTGCGGTCGACTTCACGCGCAACCTGGGCCTGTTCCTCCGACGCGGAAGCGATCACCAGGTTGCGTTCGTTGATCATCGCCACGCTGGCGGTGATACGTTCCAGCGCTTGGCCGGCGTTCTGCGCCATCGCCTGGGTGTTATTGGCCCAGTTCAGGCTCTTGTTCATCGCGGCGACAGCTTCATCGGCACCGATCTGCACGTTACCGATCATTTTTTCAATGTCCACCGTGGACACCTGGGTGCGATGGGCCAGTGCCCGAACTTCATCGGCGACCACCGCAAACCCGCGGCCCCTGCTCACCTGCACGGGCTGCCTCGATCGCGGCGTTCAGGGCCAGCAGGTTGGTTTGGTCGGCAATCCCACGGATGACATCAATCACCTTGCCGATCTCCCGTACCTGGTTGGCAAGACCCTCCACCGACTGCGTCGAATCGGTGATCTCCACCACCATCGAATTCATGCCGGAGACGGCCTGTGCCACTTGCGCTCGACCCTCCTCGGCTTCGGTGGTGGCCTGGTTTGATGCTTGCGAGGTAGACACCGCGTTGCCGGCCACTTCGTCGACGGCTGCGGTCATCTGGTTCACCGCCGTGGCGGCTTGTTGAATTTCGTCATTCTGACGGGTCAGGCCGCGGGTGCTTTCTTCAGTAACCGCGCTGAGTTCCTCGGCTGCGGAAGCCAGTTGATCGGAGGCGTTGGCGATCTCCAGCAGGGTATGCTTCAAGCCACCCTGCATGTCTGACAGTGCCATCAGCAATTGCCCGGCTTCATCGGTGCGCTCAGTGGTAATGGCCTGGGTCAGGTCGCCCCCGGCGATACGTTGTGCGCTTGTTACGGCCTGGGCGATAGGGCGCGTGATCAGGCGCGTAATCAGCGTGCCGACGATGAGGGCGATGATGAAGGCCAGAACGATGCCGCTGATCATCCAGGTAAGCGCACTGTTGCGCAGTGCCTGGGCGGCGACTGCGCCTTCGTTGATCTGGCGGCTGTTGGAGTCGACCATGATGCGGATCAGTTCGCGGGCCTGGCGGAACAGCTCATTATTGGTGGTGTTGAGCTCCGCGCGGGCCTGGTCGACCTGGCCCTTGTCGAGCATCGTCAGCACACGCTCGGAGCTACTGAGGTAGGTCGGCCAGACCTGGTCGAACTTGTCACCCGCCACTCGTTCATCCTCTTCCAGTGGCGTTGCGCGGTAGGCCGCGTATGCCGTCTGGCTGCGCTTGAGTTCGTTGGCGATGTCCTGGCGCACGCGGTCGCGGTCTTGCTGGCTGACGTGGCCGTTATCGGCATCCAGTAACCGGTACAAGCCTCGGTTGTGGGCGACCACGCCGTTGAGGGTGGCGGCGGTGTTGCCCACGGACACCAGGTTGTTGGAAAACGTGGATTCCAGGGCTGTAGAGAGCCGGACAACCCCTTTGATGCCCAGCAGGCCCACCCCTAGGGTGACCATGGCACACAGGAAAAATGAGAGCAGCAGTTTGGCGGAGATTTTCATGGCGCGAATCCGACGATAGGGAGCGGGAAGGGCACACTAGGGCCTCCCTGGCATTGTGCAGTATCACAATGACATCATCCAGGCCGGCAAAGTTTCTCTTCGACGAAAATGGCTGAAACGATACAGCCCGCGTTGGCGCCCAGGGCCACGTGAGAGGGCCTGCGCGTTGATGTATCAAGTTGTTACTAAAACGCACCAGATGTTGTTTTTGATGTCAGATATTTCGTCATTCGGTGCAAGCTGAATGCCGCTCTCCAGCGTCGCTGGAGGTGCTCTTCCGCGGTCCAGGAGGCCGCCATGTATCGACGACTGCTGCTCACTGCATTACTCGGCCTGACCCTTTCAGCCTGCGTGCCCTACTACGATGGAGGCGCCACTTACTATCGCTCCGAGGTGTATACCGCACCGGCACCTGCCTATTACTACGGCGGCCCTCGCTATTACGGGCGCAACTACTACACGCCGGCGCCGCGTTACTATCCGGCCCCGCGCTACTACTCGGCGCCGCGTTATTACCAACCCGCGCCACGTTATTACCCAAGGTCTGCCTACCGGTCGTATCCGAACCAGGGTTGGGGAGGAGATCGCTGGAGCAATGGCGGTCACGGACGGGGCGGCGAGCGTGGCGGTGGGCATGGTGGCCACCGCTGAAGAAAGGCTTTGTACCCAGCGGCGCATGATGCGCCGCTTTTTTTCGTCTGTTATTTTTAGATACTGTCAGATTTAACAGCTATCTTTGCGGCTCAAGATGTATTTCACTGCGCAAAACACGGTGTGCCTGTCGAAGGGAGCCTTCTATGTCCAAACACCTTATTTGTGCGTTTTTATTGTTCGGCTGCGTCATCGACCAAGTGTGTGCGAAGCAGTTTTGTCCGGACAAATCCATGATCCGCAACGTCAATGGCTACTTTCAATACCAGCGTGATGGAGTGCTCTGGCAAGGACCCAAGATTGACCCTAACGAATACATAAACGGCTTTCTTGGCGCTGTGTTCGCGCCAGAGAAGGGGGCTGATCGGAAAGTCGGCTACGTGGAAAGGTGTGTTTATAAAAACCACCGTGAAGAGCTGGTTGTCCTGCGCCCGTGCTTATCTCGCGGTGTGAACAGCATGTCGCTGACCGATAGTTTGCATTGGGCGCTCGGCGAGAGTTCATTCGATCAGCCGGTTTATGTGTGCCAGGACAATCAGCCGGATAACTGCGCATTCACGGTCAACGATTCGCGCCTATGAACTGTCAATAATCGGATAAGTCTGCCAGAGGATTCCTACCCTCCCAGGCTTTATCGAAATGCCGCCTGCACCACCGCCTCTGGAACGGTGTTGATGTCCGGCCAATGCCAGTGCGGTGTCTGGTCCTTGTCGATCAACCGCGCCCGTACCCCTTCGGCGAATTCCGGATGGCGGCAGCAATTGAGGCTCAGGGTGTACTCCATCTGGAACACTTGGGCCAACGACAGGTGGCGAGCCCGCCGGATTTGCTCCCACACCAGATGGGCGGTCAGCGGGCAGCCTTCGCTCAGTGTCTTGCCGGCGCGAGCCAGCAGCGGATCAGCGTGATCACGCAGCAGCGCCAACGCACGCCAGGCGCAGCGTACGTCACCTACATCCAGCCAGTTGTCGATCTGCCCGCGGCGTGGCAACCATTGCGCTTCGGATTGCTGGTCGACGGCTTCCTGGGCCAGGGCCTTGAGCAAGCTGTTGAGCTGCATCGCGGTCTGTTCCTGCCAGTTCAATTGCAGCAGGCCGTCGAGCAATTCGTCTTGCTGGTCATCGCGCAGGAAGCGGTCGGCCAGGCCCAGGTCCAGGGCGTCGCGACCATTGATATGGGCGCCGGTCAGACCCAGGAACAACCCGAGCTTGCCAGGCAGGCGCGACAGGAACCAGCTGGCGCCCACATCCGGGTACAGGCCGATACTGATTTCCGGCATCGCCAGACGACTGGTCGGCGTCACGATTCGCACGGACGCGCTTTGCAGCAGCCCCATGCCGCCGCCCAGTACATAGCCGTGGGCCCAACAGATCAGCGGTTTGGGGTAGGTATGCAGGCGATAATCGAGGCGATACTCCGCAGCAAAGAATTGCGCGGCCAGGGCGGGCACTTCACCGGGTTGTTCACGACAGGACTGCGCCAGGCTGCGGACTTCGCCACCGGCGCAAAAGGCCTTGGCGCCGTTGCCGCGCAGCAGTACGCAGACAATGTTCGGATCCTTGGCCCAGGCATCCAGGCGTTCGCTCAAGGCCTGGATCATCGGCAGGGAGAGGGCGTTGAGGGACTTTTCAGCGTCGAGGCTGGCGACGCCGATGCGGGCGCCACCACTGCCGGTCAGCTCTTCGAAGTGCAGGTTCATTGGGACCTCAGTCGAGAAGGTGAAGGATCAGTATGATCGCTTGGCGGGAAACTGCCGCTGATGCGTCGGATCAATTGACAAGCGGGGTCGGCTTTCCTAGGGTGCGCCCATTCTTTTTAGATGATGAACCCACCATGACCGAAGGCGACCGTATCAAACTCGAACCCAGCTGGAAACACGCCCTGCGCGATGAGTTCGAGAAGCCCTACATGGCCCAATTGCGCGAGTTCCTGCGCCAGGAACATGCGGCCGGCAAGGAGATCTACCCGCCCGGCCCGTTGATTTTCAACGCCCTCAACTCGACGCCGCTGGACAAGGTCAAGGTGGTGATCCTCGGCCAGGACCCGTACCACGGCCCCGGCCAGGCCCACGGCCTGTGCTTCTCGGTACAGCCTGGCGTGCCGACGCCGCCGTCGCTGGTCAATATCTATAAAGAACTCAAGCGTGACCTGAACATCGACATCCCCAATCACGGCTACCTGCAAAGCTGGGCCGATCAGGGCGTGCTGATGCTCAACACCACCATGACCGTGGAACGCGCCAATGCCAATGCCCATGCGGGCAAGGGCTGGCAGTTCTTTACCGACCGGGTCATCGAAGTGGTCAGCGAGCATCAGCCACATCTGGTGTTTTTGTTATGGGGCGCCCATGCCCAGAGCAAGCAGAAACTGATCGATGCAACCAAGCACCTGGTGCTGACGTCAGTGCATCCATCACCATTGTCGGCGTATCGCGGCTTCCTGGGCTGCGGGCATTTCAGCCGCACCAACAAGTTTCTCGAGCAGAATGGCGAGACGCCGATCGAGTGGCGGTTGCCGCCTATCTAAAAGCTGCGCAATTCAAAATGTGGGAGGGGGCTTGCCCTAATGCCAGTCAGTTAAGCGAAAGTAGTTCACTGTAGGAACGAGCTTGCTCGCGAAAAACTTCCAGGCAACACGTTCATTCTGGATAAACGCGGGAGGCCTGAGTTCTTCGCGAGCAAGCTCGCTCCTACAAAAAGCTTTAACTGTACAGCGCCATCGGGAGCAAGCCCCCTCCCGCCTTTGAACTGCGGTAAGTATTCAGATTGTTTCCGGCCGGCGGTTCCACTGCCTGAACAGCGGCTCCGCCAGAAACAGCACGAACAACAAACGCATCACCTGCATCGCCGTCACTAACGGCACCGACAGTTGCAACGTCTCGGCGGTGAGGCTCATTTCAGCAATGCCGCCGGGCATCATGCCCAAGGTGAGTGAGCGCGCGTCCAACAGTGTCAGGGCGCTCAAGGCCGCGGCCGCCAAGGTCGCCAGCGCCATGGTGAGTGCGGTGCCGACCAGGGTGCGGGCCATGAACGAAGGCGCGCGGCGGAAGAACTGCCGGTTGAAGTGGCAGCCCAGGCCGCTGCCGATCAGCCATTGGCCGATCTGGCTGCCGCCGTCGGGCAGGCCGATGTGCAGGTCCCACCCAACGCTGGCGGTCGCGCTCACCAGCAACGGCCCGAACAGCCAGGGGTTGGGCTGGCGCAGACGTTGCCATCCCCAGGCAACCAGCGCGCCGAGGGGAAACAGCACGGCCAACCATGCCCAGCTCACGGGCGCCGGATGAAACTGCGGCGCGCCAGTATCCAGCAGATACTTGAAGATCGCCGGCACGCACAGCACCACCGCCAGCACGCGCAAACTCTGGCCCGCCGCGACACGGCTGAGCACCGCGCCATTGCGTGCGCCGAGGTTGACCATCTCACCGGAGCCACCGGGCATGCTGGAGAAAAACGCCGTGGCGCGGTCTTCACCGCTGCGGCGCATCAACCACACGCCGACCACGCTCGATAAACTGGTCACCAAGGCACCGAAGAAGATCAACCCAAAGTGGCTCATCACCTGTTCGATCACCATCGGCGTGAAGTGCAGGCCGATGCCGATGCCCACCACCCATTGGCCGCATTTGCGCCCGCCGGGAATTTCGGCCAACTGCCACGGCGTCAGGCAACGCACCAGGATGATCGCCAGTAACGAACCAACCATGTAGGGCAAAGGCCAGCCGACGAGGCTGGCCAGGAAACCGCCGGCCAGGCCGACCAGCGGTGTTCCCCACCATTGCTTGAAGGTGACGTCAGACATCGGCCACGGCACGACGCTGCAAGGCACGTTTGCGGTAGATGCGCACCAGCGGGAACATCAACATCAGCGCGGTCAGCACCCAGACGCCAAAGGTGATCGGGCTCGACCACAAGATGTCCAGCGCACCGTTGGAGATCGACAGCGCCCGGCGCAGGTTCTGCTCCATCAGGCCGCCGAGGATAAAGCCCAGCAATACCGGCGACAGCGGGAAGTCCAGCTTGCGCAGGATGTAGCCGAAGATGCCGATACCGACCATCAGGAACAGGTCGAACGTGGTGGCGTGAACCGCGTATACACCAATCGCGGTGATGATGGCGATCACCGGCACCAGCGCCCAGTTCGGCACGGCGAGGATACGCGTGAAGATGCGGATCATCGGGATGTTGAGGATCACCAGCATGATGTTGGCGATGAACAACGACGCGATCAGGCCCCAGACGATGTCCGGTTGTTGTTGAAACAGCAGCGGGCCGGGCGTGATGTTGTACAGCGACAGGGCGCCGATCATCACGGCGGTGGTGCCCGAGCCGGGTACGCCCAGGGTCAGCATCGGTACGAGCGCGCCGCAGGCGGATGCGCCGATCGCGGTTTCCGGGGCGGCCAGGCCCCGCATGTCGCCCTGGCCGAATTTGCCGCTGGCGCCGGCCAAGCGTTTTTCGGTCATGTAGGCCACGGCGGACGCCAAGGTAGCACCGGCACCCGGCAATACGCCCATGATGAAACCGAGCAAGCCGCAGCGGATATTAACCACGAACACCGCACCGGCTTCCTTCAGGTTGAACATCATGCGTCCGGTGGCCTTGACTGCTTCCTGGCCACGGTGGGTTTTTTCCAGCAGCAACAGGATCTCACTGATGGAAAACAGGCCCAGTACCAACACCACGAACTGGATGCCGTCGGTAAGGTGGATGTTGTCGCCGGTAAACCGATACACGCCGCTGTTGGCGTCAATGCCCACTGCGGAGAGGAACAGGCCAATCAGCGCCGCGACGAAGGTCTTCAGCGGCTTGTCGCCCGCCATGCCGCCTAGGCACACAATCGCGAACACCATCAGCACGAAATATTCCGCCGGGCCGAAGGCAATTGCCCATTTGGCCAGCAGTGGGGCAAACAGCACCATGCCGCAGGTGGCGATAAAGGCACCGATGAACGAGCTCCACGCCGACAGTGACAGCGCCACGCCAGCCAGGCCTTTGCGGGCCATCGGGTAGCCGTCGAGGGTGGTCATCACGGTGGAGGCTTCGCCCGGAATATTGAGCAGGATCGAGCTGATACGGCCGCCGTATTCGCAGCCCAGGTACACCGCTGCAAGCAGGATCAAGGCCGACTCGGGCGGCAGGCCCAGGGCGAATGCAATGGGGATCAACAGTGCCACGCCATTGATCGGCCCCAGGCCCGGCAACAGGCCCACCACGGTGCCGATCAGCGTGCCGCACAGGGCGGTCACCAGGTTGTACGGGCTCAGCGCGACGCCGAAGCCCTGGCCCAAATAGCCAAAAGTATCCATATCAGTTCTCCAGTACGTCGAGCAGTCCGAGGGGCAGCGGCACATCCATGGCTTTGTCGAACAGCAGGTACAGGCCGATGGCCATCAGGCCGACGATCACCACGCTGGGCAGCCAACGTCCGCCGTACAGGCGCGCCATCGGGATACCGATCAGCATGCTGCTGAGGATGAAACCCAGCGATTCGAAGGTGGCGGCGAACACAATCAGCAGCGTGACGCAAATGCCGATCTTGATCAGCGTGTCGCGGTCCAGCGCCGGTTCTTCTTCGGTGTGCTTGGTCGGCTGCGGGCGAAACAGCATGTAGATCAGCGCCAGGCTCATCAGCCCGAGCATCAGCAGCGGATAGGCGCGGGGCCCGACCGGCTCGTAGGAAAACGCCGCCTGATAAGGCCAGGCCATCAGGGCGAGGCCGGCGCAGGCCAGCAGCAGTATGGCGGCAAAAATGCGTTGTGAGAGCATAGTGAACTCCTGGGCCACGCCGCTTGTGTAAGCGGGCGTGGCCGCGCGAAAGAGGTGGGCGTTTACTGGATCAGGCCGAACTCTTTGGCCAGCACTTTGTAGTCAGCCACCTGTTTTTTCACGTAGGTGTCCAGTTCCGGGCCCGTCATGGCGAACGGGAACAGCTCGCGCTGGTCACGCAGCTTGGCGAACTCGTCGGAGGCCAGCAGTTTGTCGAACGCTTCTTTCCACCAGGCATAGTCGGCATCGCTGACTTTTGGCCCGAGGTAGAACCCGCGCACCACTGGCCAGACGATGTCGTAGCCTTGCTCCTTGGCGGTCGGGATGTCCTTCATTTCCGGCTCGTCCAGGCGCTGTTCGGAGAACACCGCCAGCAGGGCGCATATCACCGCTGAGGATGTGGGGCATGGAGTCGGAGATGTCGGTACTGCCTACCTGAATGTGGCCGCCGAGCAGCGCGGTCGCGATTTCGCCACCGCCTTCGAGCGCGACGTAACGCAGCTCGCGCGGGTTGATGCCCGCGGCCTTGGCGATCAGGGCGGTTTGCATCCAGTCCTGGCTGCCGACCGTGCCGCCGGAACCGATCACCACGCTGCCAGGATCTTTCTTCAAGGCTTTTACGAGATCGTCGAGGTTCTTGTAGGGTGAATCGCTTTTCACCGCGATGGCACCGTAACTGGTGCCCACCGCCGCGAGCCAGCGTACGGCGCTTTCATCGAAGCGACCAAACTTGCCTTGGGCCAGGTTCAGCAACGAACCACTGGACCAGGCCACCAGGGTTCCGGCATCGGCAGGGCGCTGCGCGACCACCGCGTTGTAGGCCACGGCGCCCACGCCGCCTGGCATGTAGGTCACGCGCATCGGCTTGCTCAGCAGCTTCTCGTTGACCAGCGCGCTTTGCACCAGTTTGCAGGTCAGGTCAAACCCACCGCCTGGCGAGGCCGGGGCGATGCACTCGGGGCGCTTGGGCTCGTCGGCCGCCAGTAGTTGGCCGGCAAACAGCATGCAGCCGGCGGTGAGTGCAAATTTACGCAGTGAAAGGGTCATGGTGATCTCCATCTTGTTGTTATGAGTGGCTTACCAGAGTGCGATGCTGTACCTGGCGTTGCGCGAGCGCATGGCCATACGCTTGAACGTGCCGCTTTGCACCGTCATGTCAGTCATGGTTGAAGTACAGGTTGCGAGTTTCCAGGGGCGCACCACCGTCTTCGGAGACGGCAGCCTGGCCAAACGGCGAAAAGCCGGCAAGGGTAGAGCGGTGTGAGCGAGGCGGGAATTATGAACAGGCGGGCAAGCCTGGGGCTGTGTCGACAGCATCGTGGTGCACTCCGTTATTGTTCTTATTTTGGCGAAAACGCATCGAGGCGTTTTTCGGGCGCTACGGGTGAGGTAGCTGGGCGGGCGTAAACCACCGTAGCTGGATGCTAAAGGGCGAAGCTTTCACTAACCTTTCAGTTGCCTTTCAATGTTTTCGGGCTTCACAGGGCAGGTTGCGCCTGTAAACTGCCCGCCAAAGCGTGGCGTTGACCACTCCTGAACGAGGTAGAAATCCATGCGCGTCCTTCTGGTTGAAGACCATTTGCAGCTCGCCGAAAGTGTCGCCCAGGCGCTCAAGAGCACGGGTTTGACCGTCGACGTGCTGCACGATGGCGTGGCTGCGGACCTGGCCTTGAGCAGCGAGGACTACGCGGCGGCGATTCTCGATGTGGGGCTACCGCGCATGGATGGTTTCGAGGTGCTGGCGCGCTTGCGGGCCCGCGGAAAAAACTTGCCGGTGTTGATGCTGACGGCGCGCAGCGATGTCAAAGACCGCGTGCATGGCTTGAATCTGGGGGCCGACGATTACCTTGCCAAACCGTTCGAGCTGACGGAACTGGAAGCGCGGGTCAAGGCGCTGCTACGGCGCAGCGTGCTGGGCGGTGAGCGCCAGCAGGCGTGCGGCGTGCTGGTTTACGACCTCGACACGCGGCGCTTCACGGTCGGTGGCGAATTGCTCACGCTGACCTCCCGCGAGCAAGCGGTGCTTGAAGCACTGATCGCCCGGCCCGGCCGCGTAATGAGCAAGGAGCAACTGGCTTCGCAGGTGTTCGGTCTCGACGAAGAAGCCAGCCCCGACGCGATCGAAATTTACGTGCACCGCCTGCGCAAGAAACTCGACGGCCAGCCCATCGCCATTGTTACCTTCCGTGGCCTGGGCTACCTGCTGGAAGCCCGCGATGCATAAGCCCAGCAGCCTGCGTTGGCGCCTGCTGTGGAACCTGGCATTGCTGCTCGTGCTGCTGATGCTTGCCAGCGGCATGAGTGCCTACTGGAATGGTCGCGAAGCGGCCGACACCGCCTACGACCGCACGCTGCTGGCCTCGGCGCGCACCATTGCCGCCGGCTTGACCCAAGTGGACGGCACGCTCAGTGCCAACGTGCCCTACGTGGCCCTGGACACCTTTGCCTACGACAGTGCCGGGCGTATCTATTACCAGGTCAATGACATCGACCAAAAGCTGATATCCGGCTACGAAAATCTTCCCGGTCCGCCGCCCGGCACGCCGCGCACGGATGATTACCCGGCCCTGGCGCGGTTCTACGACGCCGTGTACCAGGGCCAGCCGGTGCGTGTGGTGAGCCTGCTCAAGGCCGTCTCCGAGCCGAACATGAACGGCATGGCGGAGATCCGTGTGGCGGAAACGGACGAAGCGCGCGTCGCCATGGCCCGCAGTCTGATGGCCGACACCTTGTTGCGCCTGGGCATGCTTGCCATTGGTGCGCTGTTGCTGGTGTGGTTTGCCGTCAGCGCGGCGCTGCGTCCGCTGGAGCGCCTGCGCACGGCGGTGGAGGAACGTCAGCCTGACGACCTGCGACCCTTGCCGCTGGTGGAGGTGCAGGATGAGTTCGGCCCGCTGGTGCGTTCTCTCAATCATTTCACCGAACGCCTGCGCGGCCAGTTCGAACGCCAGGCGCAGTTCATTGCCGACGCCGCCCACGAGTTGCGCACGCCTCTGGCCGCGCTCAAGGCCCGCCTGGAGCTGGGCCTGCGCGCCGAAGAACCGGCCACGTGGCGCAGCACCCTGGAAACCGCCGCCCAGGGCACCGACCGTCTCACTCACCTGGCTAATCAGTTGCTGTCCCTGGCCCGCATCGAAAACGGCGCCAGGGCCATTGCCGAAGGCGGCGCGCAGTTGCTCGACCTCAGTCAATTGGCCCGGGAACTGGGCATGGCCATGGCGCCGTTGGCCCATGCGCGGGGTGTTGCCTTGGCATTGGAGGCGGACGAGCCGGTGTGGCTGCGCGGCGAGCCGACGCTGCTCAATGAGCTATTGAGCAACCTGGTGGACAACGCGCTGGCTCATACCCCACCGGGTGGTAACGTGATTTTGCGGGTGACGGCGCCGGCGGTGCTGGAGGTAGAAGACGATGGTCCGGGTATCCCGCTGGATGAGCGGGACCGGGTGTTCGAGCGTTTTTATCGGCGCAGTCAGCAGGGTATGGGGTCGGGCCTGGGGCTGGCGATTGTCGGGGAGATCTGCCGTGCGCATCTGGCGCAGATCAGCCTGCATGACGGCGAGTCAGCGGGGTTGAAAGTGCGAGTGAGCTTTATCGCTGGTTGATCAGTAGAACATCGAACGTGCTTCGTCCAGCTCAAGACGCAATGTCTCGCTGTAGGGATCAATCCGCAGTTTTTGCATGGCCGGCACCAGGGTCACGTCGACTTTCGCCAAGGGGTGTTCGGTGTTGTGGTGACAATACAGCACGGCGATCTGCACCAGGTCGATGTAGTCGAGCTGGGCGCTGTCGCGTTCCAGGCTGAGGTACTGGCCCGGCAGTTTTGCCAGCATTTCAGGGAAGTCCCAGCCACCGAGCAACTTGTCGCCCAAAACCGGGTGAATGCTGTCGATCACGTGGTTGAGGCTGACCGGGTCGGACAGCAGCTCGTAATGGTCTTCGGCGTAGGTGAGGATCGGCAGCACGCCGATCTGGTGCACCAGGCCGCCCAGAGCCGCCTGGTCCGGCTTGAGATGGCTGTACCGGCGACACAAGGCATAGCTGACGCCCGCCACCTCCAGACTGCGGCGCCACACATCGCGCATTTTCTGTTCTACCACCTCGGAGCGGGCGTGGAAGATCTGCTCCATGACCAGGCCGATGGCCAGGTTGCTGCTGTAATTGGTGCCGAGCCGTGTGATGGCTGTGTGCAGGTCGGTGACTTCCTGGGTCGCCCTCAGCAACGGGCTGTTGACCACTTTGATCAGGCGCGCCGACAGCGCGGTATCGCGACTGATCACTTTACTCAAGTGGCTGATGCTGATTTCCGGGTCTTCGGCGGCCTGACGAATTTTCAGGGCCACCTCCGGTAATGTCGGCAGAACCAGGTCATCGTTGTCGATGGCCTTCATCAAAGCCTGTTGGACTTTTTCCGCCAGCTTGTTCATTCATGCTCTCTAGGGGTGCTACAAAAAAGTGCGGCGGTTAACGCTGGATCTCGCGGTCACGATCCAACGGGTAGGGCAGGTCGAGCATTTGCAGGCCGGGGCCTTCCAGGCTGCCCAGGCGCACGTCGCCATGGTCGGCAGCTTCGGCTTGCAACACGGCGAGAAGTTCAATGGACTGGTCGGCTTTTGCCGCAATGACCACTTCGCCGACCGAACTGTTATGGCTGGGGGAAAACAGCGCGGTGCCCGGTTCGGGTAGCTCGGCGGCTGCCAGGCTCAGGCGGTAGAGTCGGCGTTTGAGCTTGCCCAGGTACTGCATGCGCGCAACGATTTCCTGGCCGGTGTAGCAGCCTTTCTTGAAGCTGACACCGCCCACGGCTTGCAGGTTGAGCATCTGCGGGATGAACAGTTCGCGGGTCTGTGGCATCACCTGACCGATGCCGGCGCGGATTTGCGCCCAGCAGCCATTCGTTCAGATCGGCTTGCGGCAGGGTTGCCGCTAATTGGTTGCGCAGTTGGTCGGCCTGTTCGGCGGGCGCCCAGAGTTCGGCGCGGCCAGGCGATACGCGGATGGCGATCAGCGCCTCGGTGCGCGCTACGCTGTCAGTCTCGACCGGTAACGCCAGGCCAAGCGCGGACAGGGCCTGGTCGGCATTTGCCAGGCCGAAACGCACCCAGGCGGCGCTTTCGTCGGTGAGTTTGGATTTGGAGAACACTGCGTATTTCTTCAGGTCCGCCAGTTGCGGTTCGAGCAGTTCGCTGGCCATGGCCAGCAACACGCCGTCACCTTGTAACAGGATGCGAAAACTCGACTGCATCCGGCCTTTTTGCGTGCAGCGCGCGCCCAGGCTGGCCTGGGTGTCACTCAGGTAATTGAGGTTGCAGGTCAGTTGGCCCTGCAGGAACTTGGCAGCGTCAGCGCCGCGGACGGCAAGAACGCCTTCATGGGTCAGTGGGCAGAAAAAAGCAGAGTCGGCCATGGGTCATCGCAGGTTAAAAAGTCATAGGTGCATCATAGAGGGGCGCCCGGCAAATGCATAGTTTCCATGGGGCGCGACCAAAGCCGACTGTTCCGGTGCCGTCGTGCCTGTATACTCGCGCTCTATTTGAGGAGCGCTCCATGGTCGAAGATGTAGAAATCAATCGCCTCTACTGGCACAGCCGTCGCGGCATGCTGGAATTGGACGTGTTGCTGGTGCCTTTCACCAAAGAAGTCTACGCGACGCTCAACAAGGTCGATCGCGACCTTTACGTACGGCTGCTGGAATGCGAAGACCAGGACATGTTCGGCTGGTTCATGGAGCGCGCCGAATCGGAAGACCCGGAACTGCAGCGCATGGTTCGGATGATCCTGGATCGTGTCCAGCCCAAGTAACCGTTTCGAATGCCGCTGGCAGGCCTCCCGGCTGTTGCTGGCGGCGTATCTGTTTGCCCAGCTGTTCGCGTTGGGTGCCTGCCTGGCTGTCGACCTTCCTTTCGCCTCCCTGGGCATGCTGGTGTGCGTGGCCCATGCCGCCTGGGTGTTGCCGCGGCATGTCCTGCTGACTCACCGCTCGTCGGTGCAGGGCCTGCGCCGCGACGATGACGGCTGGCAATTGTTCAGCGCCGAACGCGGCTGGCACAGCGTGCAGTTACGGCCCGACAGCCTGGCGCTACCGCTGGTGGTAGTGCTGCGTTATCGCGTGCAGGGTGAGCGCTGGGTGCGCTCGACATGCATGCCCCGCGATGCGCAGACCGCCGATATGCACCGGCGCCTGCGCGTACGCTTGAAGTTCAGTCGCCGTAGGTGGCTGGCACCAGAATAGTGTCGCGGGCCTCGGGCAGCATCTGCGGGTAGTCGAGGGTGTAATGCAGGCCGCGGCTTTCCTTGCGCTCCATGGCCGAGCGAATCATCAGCTCGGCGACTTGAGCCAGGTTGCGCAGTTCGATCAGGTCGCGGCTGACTTTATAGTTGCTGTAAAACTCGTCGATTTCATCCAGCAGCAAACGCACCCGGTGCTGTGCCCGTTGCAGGCGCTTGTTGGTGCGCACGATTCCCACGTAGTCCCACATGAAACGCCGCAGCTCGTCCCAGTTGTGCGCGATGATCACGTCTTCGTCCGAATCCGTCACCTGGCTGGCATCCCAGCGCGGCAGGGCGGCCGGCACCGGGACGCGCGGCAATTGTTCAAGGATGTCCGCCGCCGCGGAACGCGCGTACACAAAGCATTCGAGCAACGAGTTGCTGGCCATGCGATTGGCGCCGTGCAGGCCGGTGAAGCTGGTTTCGCCGATGGCGTACAGGCCGGGCACGTCGGTGCGGCCATGCTGGTCGACCATCACGCCGCCGCAGGTGTAATGCGCGGCGGGCACCACCGGGATCGGGCCTTTGGTGATGTCGATGTTGAAGGTCAGGCAGCGTTCGTAGACGGTGGGGAAGTGCGTCTTGATGAAGGCTTCCGGTTTGTGGCTGATGTCCAGGTAGACGCAGTCGATGCCCAGGCGTTTCATTTCATGGTCAATGGCGCGGGCGACGATGTCGCGCGGCGCCAGTTCTGCGCGTGGGTCGAAGCGTTGCATGAAGCGTTCGCCGTTGGGCAACTTCAGGTGCGCGCCTTCACCGCGCAGGGCCTCGGTGATGAGGAAACTCTTGGCTTGGGGGTGATACAGGCAAGTGGGGTGAAACTGGTTGAATTCCAGGTTCGCCACTCGGCAGCCCGAGCGCCAGGCCATGGCAATGCCGTCACCGCAGGCGCCGTCGGGGTTGCTGGTATAGAGGTAGACCTTGGCTGCCCCACCGGAGGCGAGAATGGTGAAGCGTGCGCCGTAGGTGTCGACTTCGCCGCTGGTGCGGTTGAGCACGTAGGCGCCGAGGCAGCGCTCACCGCTGAGGCCCAGGCGCTTTTCGGTGATCAGGTCAACGGCCACGCGTTGCTCCAATAACTCGATGTTGGGGCGTTGGCGGGCCTGGTCGAGCAAGGTCTTGAAGATCGCGGCGCCGGTGGCGTCGGCGGCATGGATGATACGGCGGTGGCTATGGCCGCCTTCGCGGGTCAGGTGAAACTCGAAACCGCCATCGTCGTTGCCTGAATGCTCGTCGCGTGTGAAAGGCACCCCCTGGTCGATCAGCCATTGGATGGCTTCGCGGCTATGCTCGACCGTGAAGCGCACCGCGTCCTCATTGCACAGGCCACCGCCGGCATTGAGGGTGTCTTCGACATGGGACTGTACGGTGTCGGTGTCGTCCAGCACGGCAGCGACGCCGCCCTGGGCCCAGAATGTAGAACCGTTGGCCAGGTCGCCTTTGCTCAGTACGGCAATACGCAAGTGGCTGGGGAGGGTCAGTGCCAGGCTCAAGCCGGCGGCGCCGCTGCCGATCACCAGAACATCGTGTTGAAACTGTTGGCTCATTGAATGGATTCCGCAAAAAGCGATCCGAAGAGGAGGCGCAAGCAGGACGCCTGGATCGGCGAATCAAAGGGGCACACGGGCCACTAGTATATAGAGGGGTGGAGCGGCACAATAGCCAGGCATTCGTGGCATTGTGAGATTACGGTGCACAGCTTTGGTTAAACAGCCAGTCAGCGAGCGGGAACTTTTTGCATAAGCCCCGACTCAATAGCAGGTTGCCCGAAAGCTGGGAAAACGTTGAGTTTATTGGCCCGTCGGGAGCATTGGACGCGTCAGAAGACCGGCGACAAGATTATTCGCGCAGCCGGCGTTGCCTGAGCTGCGTTTTTCGTGTGTGCCAAATCAGTGCGTGCCGGAAACTTGCTTGAAGGGGGAGAACTTTTGCGAAAAGCCCGAGTCTATGTTTGCAAGCCTGATCGTTTAGTTATGCAAGCCTCCTTCGAGCACAACGAGGAGTGTTCATGCTAACCCAGGAAGAGGATCAGCAGCTGGTCGAGCGCGTACAACGCGGCGACAAGCGAGCATTTGATCTGCTAGTGCTGAAATATCAGCACAAAATTCTCGGGTTGATCGTGCGGTTTGTGCACGACACCCATGAAGCGCAGGACGTTGCACAGGAAGCCTTTATCAAGGCTTACCGTGCACTGGGCAATTTTCGCGGTGACAGTGCGTTTTATACGTGGCTGTACCGCATCGCCATCAACACGGCGAAGAACTATCTGGTGTCTCGCGGCCGCCGCCCACCAGACAGTGATGTCAGTTCAGAAGATGCTGAATTCTACGATGGTGATCACGGCCTCAAAGATCTCGAGTCGCCGGAGCGAGCATTGCTGCGCGACGAAATCGAGGGAACCGTTCATCGAACAATTCAGCAACTGCCAGAAGATTTACGTACGGCGTTAACTTTACGTGAATTCGATGGTCTGAGTTATGAAGACATTGCGAGCGTCATGCAATGTCCGGTGGGGACTGTAAGGTCACGGATTTTCCGGGCCCGGGAAGCCATCGACAAAGCCTTGCAACCGTTGTTGCAGGAAAACTAAAGACAGCGGCGACAGCCAAGAGAGGAACCGCCATGAGTCGTGATGCCCTGCAGGAATCGCTGTCCGCAGTGATGGATAACGAAGCGGATGAACTGGAACTTCGTCGAGTGCTCAACGCATTTGATGATGCCGAAACCCGTGATACCTGGTCTCGTTACCAAGTCGCTCGGGCGGTGATGCACAAGGATCTTCTAATCCCTCGTCTGGATATTGCTGCGGCCGTTTCTGCCGCGCTGGCCGATGAAGCCGTTCCGGCAAAAGCTGCTCGTGGTCCATGGCGTAGCCTGGGTCGTCTGGCAGTCGCTGCTTCGGTGACCGTCGCCGTACTGGCAGGTGTTCG
Organism: Pseudomonas sp. W4I3; assembly: GCF_030816195.1. Classification (GTDB taxonomy): domain Bacteria; phylum Pseudomonadota; class Gammaproteobacteria; order Pseudomonadales; family Pseudomonadaceae; genus Aquipseudomonas. The sequence goes on from NZ_JAUSXS010000001.1 coordinate 2,161,784, forward strand.
TCTGTACAACCAGGACGAAATTGCGGGTGCCGAACTGGCCCAGCAGACTCAGCAACCGGTCATGGCCGGTCCGCAGGTCAAAGGCCCGGCTGTACTGGCTGGCTACAAGGAAAGCTCTGATACCGCTGGCCCTATGGCTAACGGTGTACTCCAAGGGCAATCCGGATGGCAGGATCAGCGTCTACCAGGCTACCTGCGCCAACACGCACAGGAAGCGGCCGGGAAGAATGCTGAAAGTGCTCTGCCATACGCTCGCGCAGCAAGCCTGGAAAACCGCTGAACCGCTAAGGAGCCCTATGCGCGCCATACCGCTCCTTACGCTTTTGCTCAGTAGTTGGTTTGCAGTACCCGCCCATGCCGATGACGCCCAAGACTGGCTGATTCGACTTGGGCGTGCAGAGCAGCAGCAAAGCTTTCAAGGTACGTTCATCTACGAGCGTAACGGTAGTTTTTCTACCCATGACATCTGGCAACGTGTCCAGAATGGACAGGTTCGCGAGCGGCTATTGCAGCTTGATGGCTCTGCTCAGGAAGTCGTGCGAGTAGACGGTAATACCCAATGTGTAAGCGGCACTCTTGTGGCCGGCATGGGAAACTCCCGTGACACTGCTTCACGTTCGCTGGACCCGCAAAAACTCAATCAATTCTATGACTTGGCCATCATTGGCAAATCTCGCGTGGCCGGTCGTAATGCGGTGATTGTTTCGATTACCCCGCGTGACCATTACCGTTATGGTTTCGAACTCCACCTGGATCGTGAGACGGCATTACCGCTCAAGTCGTTGCTACTCAGCGAGCAGGGTCAACTGCTGGAGCGCTTTCAATTCGTTCGATTGAATACGTCCGCAATTCCCTCTGATCGCGATTTGCAGCCCAGTGGTGAATGCACGCCGGTTGCGGTTGGCCGCGGCAAGGCAGCGCAAGCAACCGCTTCCAATGCGTGGCACCTGGATTGGTTGCCCCCTGGCTTTGAGCTGACCAACAGTACATCTCGCAAAGATCTACAGACCAAGTCCACCATCGACAGCTTGATGTATGACGATGGGCTCGCACATTTCTCGATATTTCTTGAATCGACCGAAGGCGCAAGCGTGCCGGAGACCCGCACTCAGCTTGGACCTACGGTTGCGGTGTCTCGGCACCTGAATACGGTGGACGGCGAAATGATGGTAACCGTAGTGGGGGGGAAATCCCAATCGGCACTGCCGAGCGCATCGCGTTGTCGGTTCGCGGTGAAAAGAACGCAGCCAAGCCGTGAGTCGTTAATCCAGTGTTCATCCTGATGTTGCACGCTGCGCCATGTTGCACGCTGCGCCCATGTCAGAGCGCGTACCGAGAGCATGAAATGTCTGGATCAGCATTTTCACTTGCAAAAAATCCGTATGTTTTTTATAGGTCAGGGCTTCTCGGCCCTGGCCTTGTTTTGTTCGCGGAACATGAAGAGTCGGTCGCGTTTCCGGCGTCTTTTTGAACCCTGTCGCTCAACCCTGCTCGTCGTAACGGGAGCTGTATGTCGATACCACGTTTGAAGTCTTACCTATCCATAGTCGCCACGGTGCTGGTGCTGGGTCAGGCCGTGCCCGCGCAAGCGGTCGAGCTGCCTGACTTCACCCAACTGGTGGAGCAGGCCTCACCTGCGGTGGTGAATATCAGTACCACGCAGAAGTTGCCGGATCGCAAAGTTTCGAACCAGCAGATGCCTGACCTTGAAGGCCTGCCGCCGATGCTGCGCGAGTTCTTCGAACGAGGCATGCCGCAACCGCGCTCGCCGCGTGGTGGTGGCGGTGGGCAGCGCGAAGCACAGTCTCTGGGTTCCGGGTTCATCATCTCGCCTGATGGTTATATCCTGACCAACAACCACGTGATTGCCGATGCTGACGAGATCCTCGTGCGCCTGGCCGATCGCAGTGAGTTGAAAGCCAAGCTGGTCGGCACCGACCCACGTTCCGACGTGGCCTTGCTGAAAATCGAAGGCAAAGACTTGCCGGTGCTCAAGCTGGGCAAGTCCCAGGACCTGAAAGCGGGCCAATGGGTGGTGGCGATCGGTTCGCCGTTCGGGTTTGACCATACCGTCACCCAAGGCATCGTCAGCGCCATTGGCCGCAGCCTGCCCAATGAAAACTATGTGCCGTTCATCCAGACCGACGTGCCGATCAACCCGGGCAACTCCGGTGGTCCGTTGTTCAACCTGGCGGGCGAAGTGGTAGGGATCAACTCGCAGATCTACACCCGTTCCGGTGGTTTTATGGGGGTGTCTTTCGCGATTCCGATCGACGTGGCCATGGACGTCTCCAATCAGCTCAAAGCCGGTGGCAAAGTGAGTCGCGGTTGGCTGGGCGTGGTGATTCAGGAAGTGAACAAGGATCTTGCAGAGTCTTTCGGTCTCGATAAGCCGGCAGGCGCGCTGGTCGCGCAGATCCAGGATGACGGCCCGGCTGCCAAAGGTGGCCTGCAGGTTGGCGACGTGATCCTGAGCATGAACGGCCAGCCGATCATCATGTCGGCCGACTTGCCGCATCTGGTAGGCGCGCTCAAGGCCGGCAGCAAAGCCAAGCTGGAAGTGATTCGTGACGGCAAGCGTCAGAATGTCGAACTCACCGTCGGCGCAATCCCGGAAGAGGGCGCGACCCTGGACGCCCTGGGTAACGCCAAGCCAGGTGCGGAGCGCAGCAGCAACCGCCTGGGCATTGCCGTGGTTGAGCTGACTGCCGAGCAGAAGAAAACCTACGACCTCAAGAGTGGCGTTGTAATCAAGGAAGTTCAGGACGGCCCAGCCGCGTTGATCGGCCTGCAGCCGGGCGACGTGATCACCCACCTGAACAACCAGGCAATCGATAACACCAAGGAGTTCACCGACATCGCCAAGGCGTTGCCGAAGAATCGCTCGGTGTCGATGCGCGTGCTGCGTCAAGGGCGTGCGAGCTTCATCACCTTCAAGCTGGCCGAGTAACTTTCCAGCCCAATAAAAAGCCCCGCTATCGGTAAACGATAGCGGGGCTTTTTTGTGGGCGATGGGTTTAGCTCATCATCCCTTTCACCAGGCGTTCCTGCTCAATCAACTCACGCTGGCGCGCATCGATTCGCGAGGACAACGGGAAATTATTGCCGGCGCGACGCTTGGCAAAGTCCAACTGCTGAATGGCCTGCTGGAAGTCGCCCACCAAGGCGAAATACTCGGCGCGTGCCTGGTGCAATCCAATGATGTTGCCCGACAAGCCGCGCGTTTCGGCGACCTGATACCACACGTCTGGATCATCCGGGCGCGACTTGAGCAAGCCATCCAGGGCTTTTTCCGCATCAGCCGTACGGTTCTGCTTCAGCAACAGGTCTACGCGGACCTGGTTCAGCGGATAGTTGCTCGGATACTGGGTAAGCATGCGGTCAGTGCGTTGTTGTGCGTCCGGCATGCGATTGCTGGTGATATCCAGCTCGATCTGCGCCAGGTTGTAGGTGATATCGTTGGGCGATTTGGCCAGCAACGGCGCCAGGCTTTCCCGCGCTTCCTTGAGCTGTGTGCCTTTGATCTGGGCGATGGCCAGGCCATAGCGCGCCACATCGTTCTTCGGATTCTCGTCTAGCTGTGCCTGGAAACGCTTGGCGGCGAGGCCTGGCGTGTCTTCGTACTTCAACTGCACCCGCGCGCGGATCAGTTGATAGCGCAGGCTGTCTTCCTTTCCACCGGGTTTGGCCTGCTCGGCGCGGTTACGGGTGTCGGCGATCCGCGATTCTGTCACCGGGTGAGTCAACAGAAATTCCGGTGGTTTGGCGTCGAAGCGATACTGGCGCATCAGGCGCTCGAACATGGTGGGCATTGAGCGCGGGTCGTAGCCGGCTTTCTCCAGGTTGAGAATGCCGATACGGTCGGCTTCCTGTTCATTCTGCCGGGAGAATCGACGTTGCTCCTGGATCGCGGCGGCCTGGGAGCCGGCAATCGCGGCAATGCCTGCATCGCCAGCACCGGCTGCGGCAGCAATGATGCCGCCGAGCAGGGCCGCCATCATCGGGATCTGCATGCGCGACTGCGCTTCCACGCCTCGGGCAAAGTGACGCTGGGATAAGTGCGCCAACTCGTGGGCCAGCACCGATGCGTATTCGCCTTCGGTCTGGGCATTGAGGAACAGGCCACCATTGACCCCGACGATCCCGCCGGGCGCCGCGAAGGCGTTGAGCTGAGGGCTGTTGATCAGAATGAATTCCAGGCGCCGGTCATTGACCTGGCTGGTCTCCACCAGCTTGTACACGCTGGTTTCGACGTAATCCTTGAGCTGCGGGTCATTGAGCTGCGAGACCTGGCCCCGCAGGTAGGCCAGCCATGCGCGGCCCAATTGATATTCCTGTTGTGGGGAGACAATGGCAGAACTGGCGTCGCCGAGTGACGGCAGCTCGTCAGCGAAGGCCGGGGAGGCCAGCAGGCAGGCCAGCGTCAGCAGGGTAGGGCGCAAAAAATTCATGCACGAAGCCTTTCGACAAAGAGCTTACTGTAGCCGGACACTGAGCTTCGGACCAGATATTCTAAGCAGCTCAAATGTTTGCCTGGAGTAACACCATGACCGACGCTGTAGCCTTTGACGCCGAACTCGATGCCAGCGGCCTCAACTGTCCGTTGCCCTTGCTCAAGGCCAAGCTGGAGCTCAATCGACTGGCCAGCGGCGACGTACTCAAGGTGACCGCCACCGACGCAGGCTCCCAGCGCGATTTTCGGACCTTCGCCAAGCTGGCGGGCCATACGCTGGTCCAGGAAGACGAGGCAGCAGGTGTGTACCGTTACTGGTTACGCAAGGCCTGATGCCCGCTAGGTCAGGCCTTGTTCAGTGCCTGTGCCGCCGCCAGAACCGCGTCCACATGCCCGGGCACTTTCACGCCGCGCCATTCCTGGCGCAGTACGCCTTCGCTGTCGATCAGAAAGGTGCTGCGATCCACGCCCAAGTATTCCTTGCCGTATAGCTTTTTCAGCTTGATCACATCAAACAGCTGACATACCGCTTCGTCCTTGTCGCTGATCAGTTCGAACGGAAATGCCTGCTTGCCCTTGAAGTTCTCGTGGGACTTAACGCTGTCGCGCGAAACGCCAAACACTTCGGTATTGGCAGCCTTGAATGCGGCGTATTGATCACGAAAACCCTGGCCCTCGGTGGTGCAACCCGGGGTGCTGTCCTTGGGGTAGAAATAGATCACCACTTGCTTGCCCTTGAGGGCGGCAAGGCTGAAGGTCTGGCCGCTGGTGGCCTGGGCTTCGAAATCGGCTACGGGTGTGTCGATGGCTACCGGCATATATACGTCCTTACATGGGGTTCTGTGGGCGCCAAGGCTCGATCAGGGCGTCAAGGTTCAGGGCGTCGGCGAAATCCAGGAACTGGTCGCGCAACCAGCTGATCTGCACGCCGGCCGGCAAGGTCACGGTGAAGGTGGCGTTGAGCATGGTGCCGCCGGTTTGTGGCGCCTGGTAGGTGTCGCAGGTGAGGTTCTCCAACTCGACGTTGTGGTCGATGAAGAACTGGCACAGCTCGTTGACGATGTCCGAGCGATAGGCCGAACTGACATACGCCACGTAAGGCAAGGCCTGCGGGCGATTTTCCAGGGCTGCGCTGCGTACCACGTTAACGGTGAAGTCGTGCTTCTTGGCCAGGCCCGGCAGGCCGGTCTCCAGGCGTGCGAGGGCGTCCCAGCTGCCGGAAATTTGCAGCACCAGCGCACTGCACTCGCCATGGCGGGTCAGGCGGGAGGTCACCACGGCGCAGCGGTTTTCATGGCTGGCGCGGCACAGGACGTTGGTCAGCTCCATGGGGTTGGCGCCGAGGGCACTGATAACAAGGAATTGTTCGCGAACTGTGGGGGTGGACATGCAGCCTTCCTAAAGCGATGAGCGGTCGATACCGCCAGAGCTGTATCGATCAAAGGATCAAGGGTAGCGAAAACCATCGCCAAGGGCTAGGAGGTGGCGTTTTCATTACGTGAACGACCCGCTTGAAGTGGTGCCTAGGCCTAATGATGGCATTGCCTGTCGTTTAGTTGCGCCAGAACGCATCCTCGCACGGTACTTCGCTTGTACAAGCATCTTGGCGCCAGTACCATTACGGCTCTCTTTTTCCGGCAGGAGCGGTTGCATGATTGCGGGCAGTATGGTGGCACTGGTCACACCCATGGATGCACAAGGTCATCTCGACTGGGACAGCCTGGGCAAACTGGTGGACTTCCACCTGCAAGAAGGCACCAACGCCATCGTGGCGGTCGGCACCACAGGTGAGTCGGCCACCCTCGATGTGGAAGAACACATCCAGGTGATCGAGTTCGTGGTCAAGCGCGTTGCGGGCCGCATCGCCGTGATCGCCGGTACCGGCGCCAACTCGACGCGTGAAGCGATCGAACTGACCCGCAACGCCAAGAAGGCCGGCGCCGATGCCTGCCTGCTGGTGACGCCGTACTACAACAAGCCGACTCAGGAAGGCCTGTACCAGCACTTTCGCACCATTGCCGAAGCTGTCGACATCCCGCAGATCCTCTACAACGTACCCGGCCGCACCGCGTGCGACATGAAAGCCGAGACGGTGATCCGCCTGTCCACCGTGCCGAACATCATCGGTATCAAGGAAGCCACTGGCGATCTGCAGCGCGCCAAGGACATCCTGGCCGGCGTGAGCAGCGATTTCCTGCTGTATTCCGGTGACGACGCCACTGCGGTCGAGCTGATCCTGCTGGGTGGCAAGGGCAACATTTCCGTGACCGCCAACGTCGCCCCGCGCGCCATGAGCGAAATGTGCGCCGCCGCCATTGCCGGTGACGCCGCGACCGCGCGTGCGATCCACGAGAAGCTCATGCCGCTCAACAAGACACTGTTTATCGAATCCAACCCTATTCCCGTGAAATGGGCGCTTTTTGAGATGGGCCTGATGCCGGACGGTATCCGTCTGCCGCTCACCCCGCTCAGCGAAGCCTGTCACGAACCGCTGCGACAGGCCCTGCGCCAGTCCGGCGTCCTGGTTTAATTGAGGAAGCACTACGCATGAAGCGATTGGCCGGACTTTCCGCACTTGCCTTGATTATCTCCAGCACCAGTGGCTGCGGTTGGGTATGGGGCCCGGAAGGCTACTTCCGTGACCGTGGCAGCGATTACCTGGAAGCGCAAGCAACCAAACCCATGCAACTGCCGCCTGACGTGAGCGTCGCCAAGCGCCTCGACCCGTTGCTTCCGATTCCGCGCAATGTCGCCGACGACACCGTCAAGGGTGAGTACGTGGTGCCACGCCCACAGCCGATCACGGCGGTGGCCGATGCCAGCGACTACAGCCTGCAAAAGAGCGGTGACAACCGCTGGATCGTGGCTCAGCGCCCACCCGCCGAAGTCTGGCCGGTGGCCGTGCAGTTCTTCCAGGACAACGGTTTCCGTCTCGACCAGCAGCGTCCGCAGACCGGCGAGTTCACCACAGCCTGGCAACACGGCAGCGAACTGTCCGCCAACATGGCCCAGCGTCTGCAGGCCAGTGGTGTAGCTGCCGATAACGAAGCCCGAGTGCGTGTGCGCATCGAGCCTGGCGTGCAACGTAATACCAGTGAAGTCTATGTGGTCAGCGCCGAGCGTCCTGCCGGCAGCACCGCCAACGTCGATTTCACCAACCGCTCGGTCAATACCGGCGTCGACGCCGCGCTGGTCGACGAGATGCTCGCCAGCATGAGCCGCATCTCCGAGAAAGGCGGCTCGGTTTCCCTGCTCGCCGCACGTGATTACGACACCCCTAGCCGCGTCAGCCTTACCGAAGACGGCAGCGGCAACGTGGTGCTGAACCTGGGTGAAGACCTGGACCGTGCCTGGGCCAGTGTGGGGCGCGCGTTGGAGCAGGGCCCTTGGCGGGTTGAAGACATCAACCGCAGCCTGGGCCTGTATTACATCAACGTGGCTGAAAAGGCCGAGAAAAAAGACGACGAGCCAGGTTTCTTCGGCAAGTTGTTCGGCAGTCAGCCGACCAAGGAAGAAGTCGAGACCCGCGCCGAGCGTTACCAGGTTCGTTTGAGCAAGGTCGGCGAAAGCGTTCAAGTCACCGTCGAGAAGAACATCAATACCGTCGCGCCAGCTGAAACAGCGCGCAAAGTGTTGGGCGTGATTCAGGACAACCTGGGCTGATCCGATGCGTTTTGCTGTTCTCGGTAGCGGTAGCCAAGGGAACGGCACGCTGGTCGCCCACGACGATACGTACGTACTGGTGGATTGTGGTTTCTCGTTAAGAGAAACCGAGCGGCGCCTGCTGCGCCTGGGGGTTCATCCTGCGCAACTGAGCGCGATTTTGGTGACCCACGAACATGCCGATCACGTGCATGGCGTGGGTTTGCTGTCTCGGCGCTACAATCTTCCGGTGTACTTGAGTCGCGGCACGTTGCGCGGGATGCGCAAACCCATTGAGCCCGCAGGTTTCCTGGCCGGTGGCGAGCAATTGCAGATCGGTGCCCTGAGCATCAATGTTGTCGCGGTGGCTCACGACGCCCAGGAACCCACGCAATATGTATTCAGTGACGGCGAGCGGCGCTTCGGTGTACTCACTGACCTCGGGTCCTACTGTGCCAAGGTGCTGGACGGTTACCGCGACCTCGATGCCTTGATGATCGAGTCCAATCACTGCCGAGACCTGCTGGCTCGCGGTCATTACCCCTACTTTCTCAAGCAGCGGGTGGGTGGCGAGCTGGGACATTTGAACAACCACCAGGCGGCGTACCTGGTGTACGAGTTGGGCTGGCAAGACCTGCAACACCTGGTCCTGGCCCACCTGAGCAGCAAGAACAACCTGCCGACGCTTGCCCGGCAATGTTTTGTCGACACCCTAGGGTGCGACCCGGACTGGCTGCAACTGGCCGATCAAGATTCAGGGCTCGACTGGCGACACATCGCCTAGCCCACCTCACTCAAAGCGGAGCCCATCATGGAAAAACGTGAAGAACTCTACCGCGGCAAAGCCAAGTCGGTATACAAGACCGACGACGCCAACCGCCTGATCCTGCTGTTTCGCAACGACACCTCGGCGTTCGACGGCAAGCGCATCGAACAACTTGATCGCAAGGGCATGGTAAACAACAAGTTCAACGCCTTCATCATGCAGAAACTCGAAGAGGCCGGTATTCCGACTCAGTTCGACAAACTGCTCGGCGACAACGAGTGCCTGGTCAAGAAACTCGACATGATCCCGGTCGAATGCGTCGTGCGTAACTACGCTGCCGGCAGCCTGGTCAAGCGCCTGGGCGTGGAGGAGGGCCTAAAGCTCAATCCTTACACCTTCGAACTGTTCCTGAAGGACGACGCCAAGGGCGACCCGTTCATCAACGAATCCCACGTCGTGGCCTTCGGCTGGGGCACCGCTGAACAACTGGCGCGCATGAAAGAGTTGTCCCTCAAGGTCAACGATGTGCTGAGCAAGCTGTTCGACGACGCCGGCCTGTTGCTGGTGGATTTCAAACTCGAATTCGGCGTTTTCCACGACGGTTCCATCGTCCTGGGCGACGAGTTCAGCCCCGACGGCTGCCGCCTGTGGGACAAAGACACCAAGAAGAAGATGGACAAAGACCGCTTCCGCCAGGGCCTCGGTGACGTCATCGAAGCTTACGAAGAAGTCGCCAATCGTCTCGGCGTACCGCTGTAATCGACGCAAGCATCTGATAGCACGGAAAAAAACCGCTTCGGCGCTTTGCATCCACGAACCATGCTGTTATGATGCGCGCCGTTGGAGAGATGCCAGAGTGGCCGAATGGGACGGATTCGAAATCCGTTGTACCTTCACCGGTACCTAGGGTTCGAATCCCTATCTCTCCGCCATTATTTATAAACGAAAACCCCCAATAGCTTAGATGTTATTGGGGGTTTTTGTTTTTGTAGCAGAAATCCCCGGGTGAATTCTGCTACGGTCGTCATCACCTGATGGCAGTGCGGGTCGGTCATGAATTTTGAAAAAGTGCTCACGCATTTGCAGGCGAATCTTGCGGGGCTGTTGGCTGTGTACGTCTTTGGCAGCCGAGTCACGGGCGATGCGAATGCTGACAGCGATCTCGACGTGGCTGTGCTGATAGAAGGGAGCATCGACCCCCTACAATTGTGGCGTTTATCCGGAGAGTTGGCGGATATCGTCAAAGCCCCTGTCGACCTGCTGGACTTGCGTGCGGCTTCGACGGTCATGCAATACCAGGTTATAACCACGGGGCGTCGACTCTGGAGTAAAGACAGCCAGGCCGGTATTTTTGAAAGTTATATTCTCAGCGAGAAGACTGCGCTGGATTCTGCCAGGGCTGGGCTGCTAGTCGACATTCATAAGGACGGGACGGTATATGGCCGATGATGTACTCATTAACAAGGCGGCCAGCATCGAACGTTGCGTTGCTCGGGCTCGCGAGGAATACGAAAAAGGCCCCCGCCAGTTTTGCCACCGATCTTACTCGTCAGGATGCGGCCATTTTGAACATTCAGCGCGCCTGTGAAGCCGCTCTGGACATGGGACAGCATCTTATCCGCCGCGAGCGTCTTGGCGTTCCCCAGGGAGCTCGTGACGTGTTCGAGCTGCTGGCACAGGGCGGATGGGTGAACCCTTCCTTGTTGACCAATCTGAAAAATATGGTTGGTTTCCGCAATATCGCAGTGCATGAGTATCAAACGCTGCAGCTGCCGATCACGGTTGCGATCATTACCAAACACTTGGGCGACTTTCTGGCCTTCAGCTCACAGGTTTTAACCAGGGACTCTGGTCAGCCAGGCGCTTCAAAAGCTCCTCCATGACACGTTACTGCGCCATGGAGCAAGCCTTTGAAGTGGGAGGGGCCACGCGGTCAGTGGTTTCAGTGCGACGCCTGAAGCTTCGATTTCTTACTCTGTGATTTTGCTGATGGCTTTTTATCCGTTTCCCTCACCGTTTCCCGCGGCCTCTTCTTCGCCTCATCCTCCGTCACATACTCTCCCGTAACCGCATCCCGATATTTCGTTGGCATATAAGCTCCTTGCAGTACGTCGCCACATCAGCGACCTTTTCAGGTTAGCCGAGGCACTTACGCGCACCAGCGTTACTGCGGGAATTGTGGTTACCAGGCTTTTCAAAAGCGGGTTCAATCATCTCCCGCACCCGAAATAAAAAAGCCTGCTGAACTCAACGCTCAGCAGGTTATTCAGTCACGCCTATCGGGTCAGCAGGGCTGCGCCACCAGGCTATTGCTCACCTTACGCCCGAGCACCAGTACGGTGGCAAAACCACATCCCACCAACACCGTGGCCAGGCTCAACAACACCGAGCTACCCATCTGATCGACGATGCGCCCACCGAAGAACGAGCCCAGGGCGATGATCACCTGAAACAGCGCCACAAACAGTGGCATGCCACGCTCTACGTCCTTGGGCGCCACGACGAACATCCAGATGCTGGCGCAGGCCGGGAACGCACCGAAGGCGAAGCCCCAAAGGGCGATCAGCATGGCTGCACCGGTCATGCCGGTGGCGAAGTAGGGGAACAGCGCGGTGCTGGTGCCGATCATCAGCGCAACCAGCAGCAGGGTGTTGCGTACGCTGCGGTTGGCGGCGAAGCCAGCGAAGATATTACCCATCACGCCCGCCACGCCATACAGCAGCAATAGTGAACCAATGGTCGGCCCGTCAAAGCCTGAACTGTGTTTGAAAAACGGGGCGACATAGGTGTAAGCGGCGAAGTGTGCCAGGCCGATCAGCAAGACGGCGATCAACCCCACCCGAGCTTGAGGGTTGATAAACAGGGCCGGCAGGTCGCGGACCTGAATGGCTTTTTCCGGGGTGAGTCGGGGCAGCAGGAAGACCTGCGCCAGCAGCACCGGAATGCCCACCAGCGCGGTGACCAGAAAGGTCATGCGCCAGCCCATCAGGCCACTGAGCCAGGTACCCACAGGCACGCCCAATACGGTGGCCAGGGTCACGCCCATCATGATGATCGAAGTGGCTTTCGCAACCCCCACGCCCTTGGGCGCCAGTCGCCCGCTGAGCGCGATGGCCGTCGCCCAGAAGCCACCAATGCTGATGCCGAGCAAGACGCGGCCGAACAGCAGCAGGCTGAAGTCACTGGCGAAGGCCACCACTGAGTTGGCGATGATCATCACCAGCGTCAGACCGATCAGCAAATAGCGACGGTCCATCGCGCCGATGCTCACCGACAGAAACGGCGCGGCGAGGGCGGCCATGATACCGGGCAGTGTCACCATCAAGCCCGCGTGACCAGCGCTGATGCCCAGGTCGCTGGCGACATCGTTGAGCACGCCCACCGGGAGAAATTCGCTGGTCACCAAGGCAAAAGCGCCCACGGCGACCGAAAGAATCGCCAGCCACTGCTGTTTGACGCTTTGTTGATTATGTTCGGGAAGCCCGCTAGGGGCCTGGCTCGCGCTTGGCATGGGATTGGGTTCCAGGAGGAAGTTCGCCTGAAGCCAGGCGGGAAGGGAATTTGGAAGGGATTATAGGAATCAGTATCGGCAATCGAGCAGGCGCTCGTTTCGATAGTAATCATCAGTGCTATCGATGTGACGAGGAGTCGGTTGTTCAATCGGCACTGTGAACGAAAGGCCTGCTGATCAGTTTCAGCAGGCTGTTTTCATCCATCGTTGGTGTTAATTTCCATCTCCCTGCAATAGCGCAGCGTAGTCTTGCCCCCCGTAAAATACGCCCACGATGGATACCGTTTTGCAATCAGGCCTCACCCTGAATGCAATGAGTGTACTGCGACGATAATGAGTGATGCGCAAGCCTGTCAGCAGGTCGTCGCGGCGCACGCCACGCAAGGGAAACAGGGCAAGGCTTTCGCAGTGGCCGACGAGGTTGTCTATGAAACGCGCGGCTACGGATGGGGAGCCGACATCGCTGATGTAATCTTCCAGGGCATCGAGTTGCGCCAGGACCTCAGGCGAAAAGACGACCGAGTGGCTCACGCTTTCCCTGTGCCTCTGCGCTGGCGCTTGACTGCCATATGTGCGCGCACCTGCTCAGCGGACAACCCGAGCTCCGGCTCAGCCTCGAGGGCGGTCGCTGCGGGAATGACTTCATCCCTCAGCCAGTTTTCCATGGCACGGTCACGCGCCAGCAGCGCTCGCAGACCGTCGCGAATCACTTCGCTTTCAGTGGCATATTCGCCGCAAGCCACCTTGGCTTTGACCAGAGCAGCCATTTCGAGAGGAAGCGTGATGCTCATTTGCTGGGTTGAACGCATTGGGGTGTCCGCCGGCAGTGGGTAGGATTCAATCCTACTTGACCATTGGCGCGATGCAAGAAGCAACTGATCGATGCCGATATCCGGCGTCTCTTCGTCCATCCAGAACTGATAGGTTTCCATGAGTACTACATCTCCTGTTGTGTTAGTCAGGCCGCAAGTATTGACCTGTTTTGGCGGTTGCGTGGTCGTGGGCGGCTGATAACCTGCTGATATGTATGACTCGATATGTGTAACAGGGTTATCCGGACAAAGCCGTCCCGGCACGCGTGGCGTCCCACCGGCTCCCATACGATAATGCTCGCCATCCCGACCACTTTGGCTCCCTCCCGTGATCATCAACTTCGACCTCAACGACCTCCAAGCCTTCCGCGCAGTCGTAGACAAGGGCAGTTTTCGCGGCGCCGCCGAAGCCATCCGAATCTCGCAGCCGGCCCTCAGCCGACGTATCGAAAAGCTTGAGTCCGCACTCGATGTAAAGCTGTTCGAACGCACCACGCGCAGGGTCAGCCTGACCATGGTCGGGCGGGCGTTCCTGCCCCAGGTCGAACGTATGCTAGACGACCTCGACATTGCCTTGATGGGCATCAGCAACGTCGCGTCCACGCGCATGGGCAACGTCACCATTGCCTGCGTGCCGTCCACCGCGTACTACTTCATGCCCCATGTCATTTCCGAATTCCACAAGCTGTATCCGAAGATTCGCCTGCGGGTACTGGATGCCAGTGCCGGTGAGGTGTGCAACGCGGTAGAAAGTGGCGAAGCGGATTTTGGCGTGAGCTTCAGCGGCAGCCTGGCTGATGAAGTGGAGTTCGAGTTGTTGCTGCAGGAGCGTTATGTACTGGCCTGTCGGCGTGACCATCCGTTGGCCACGCGTGAGAGCGTGACGTGGACCGAAGCCTACGAGCATGACTACATCACCGTGGACAAAACCTCGGGCAACCGCTTCCTGCTGGACCAGGCCCTGCGCGGTGTACGCGTGAAAAAACCGAGTATCTGCGAGACCCACCACGTGACCACGATGATCGGTTTGGTGGAGGCGGGGTTGGGCGTGGCAATGGTGCCGTCGATTGCAATGCCGGCGTGCGAACACCCAATTCTGGTGAGCGTGCCGCTGGTGGAGCCGCACGTGATGCGCAATGTGGGCTTGATCAAGCGCCGCGGGCGGACATTGCCGCCAGCGGCGCTGGAGTTGGAACGATTAGTGCGGGAGATGCCGTTTCGCTCAGCGTGACACCGAGTCCAGGCCGGTGGATTGCACCACCGGTTGAGCTTCGGGCGATGCCATGAACTGCAGCAGCGCCTTGGCCTCTTCCGGGTGTTCGGCATTGACCGGAATGCCCGCTGCAAAACGCGTAACGGACTGCACGTCTTCCGGGATCTTGCCGACAAACGTCACGCCCTTGACCGGCAATAATTCCGCCACCTGCTGCAAGCCGACTTCGTAGTCACCCTTGGCCACCTGCTCGCCCACCGGTACGCGTTCGATCATGGTGCCCTTGGCCGGCATGCCGAGCTTTTTGAACAGCTCTTTCTCCACATACACACCGCTGGCGCTGTCCGAGTACGCCACCGACTTGGCCTTGCTCAACACGGCCTTGAGTTCGGCATCGGTGCCGATGGAAGGTTTGACCGCACCTTCCTTCACCACCAAGCCAATCCGCGAATCCGCCAGTTCCACGCGTGAGGCGGGGTCGACCTTGCCTTGTTTGATCAGCTCATCCAGAGCGTAGCCGACCATGATCACCACATCAGCATGCTCACCACGGGCCAGGCGGTTGGGAATCGCTTCCGGCGCCTTGCCCATTGACGGGCCGAGAATGGTGTCGAGGGTGTCACCGCTATGCTTGGCATATTGCGGGCCGAGCAATTTATACGCGGCGGTGAAGCCACCGGAGGTCATCACCTTAAGTTCTTCAGCCTGGGCTGACAGCGCCAGGGCGCCGAGCACCATGGCGGTGAGGGTTTTGAACAGCGGCTTCATTGCGCGGCCCCCTGCATGACCTGGCCACGGGTGTTGGCACGGCGATACAGCGCCAGGGTAGAACACAGCGCGCACAGCGCAGCGAACATCATCCAGTAGGCTGGCGAAGCCTTGTCTTCGGTGATGTGAATGAACCACGTGGAGATCGCAGGCGTGAAGCCACCGAAAACCGCGGTGGCCAGGCTGTAGGCCAGGGAGAAGCCGGCAACGCGCACTTCCACCGGCATGATTTCAGTCAGTGCCGGGATCATTGCGCCGTTGTACATGCCGTAGAGGAAGGAGAACCACAGCAGGGTTTCCAGCATGTGTGCAAAGCTTGGCGCGTTGACCACGTAGGACAACGCTGGATAAGCCGTGAGAACGGTCAACACGGTCATGGCGATCAGTACCGGCTTGCGGCCAAAGCGGTCGCTCAGGGTGCCGCCGATCGGTAGCCAGACGAAGTTGGACACCGCCACCAGCAAGGTCACCAGCAGCGCATCGGAGGTGCTCAGTTGCAGCACGGTCTTGCCGAAGGTGGGGGCGTACACGGTGATCAGGTAGAACGCGGTGGTGGTCATCGCCACCATCAGCATGCCGCCAATCACCACGGTCCAGTTTTTCACCAGGGTGGCCATGACTTCACGCATGGTCGGGCGATGTTTGCGTTTGGCGAACTCTTCGGTTTCCTGCAGGTTACGTCGCAGCACGAAGATAAACGGAATGATCACGCAACCGACGGCGAACGGGATGCGCCAGCCCCAGTCGGCAACGACGGCCGGTTCCATCCAGACATTCAAGCCATAGCCCAGTGCGGCGGCGACCACGATGGAGATCTGCTGACTGCCCGACTGCCAACTGGTGTAGAAGCCCTTGCGACCAGGCGTGGCCATCTCGGACAGGTACACCGACACACCGCCCAGTTCCGCACCGGCCGAGAAGCCCTGCAACAGACGACCCAGCAGCACCAGCAACGGCGCCCATAGGCCAATGGTGTGATAACCGGGCACCAGCACGATCAACAGCGTGCCGCTGGCCATGATCGACAGGGTTACGATCAGGCCTTTGCGCCGTCCCACGTCATCGATATAGGCACCCAGAATGATCGCGCCCAACGGACGCATCAGGAAGCCTGCACCGAACACGGCAAAGGTCATCATCAAGGATGCAAATTCGTTGGCGGCGGGGAAGAAGGCAGCAGCGATGTAGGTGGCGTAGAACCCGAACAGAAAGAAATCGAACTGTTCGAGGAAGTTGCCCGAAGTGACGCGCAATACGGCGCCTACTTTTGAGGGGGCAGCCGCAGGCCGGGAAGGGCTAGTCATGGTTTTGTGTCTCCAGCGTTCTTTTTAAAGTGCTTGTTTCGCTTAAGACTTGGGATAGTGGCTGACACATTTAGAAATGATAAGTGACAAATTTGGATAGATTGATGCGCCATAGCTATCAATCGAAGCGCCCTGCTGAAAGCCGGTCCTTGTTCTATGCTTGAAACTGTGTCCAATTCTTATGGATGGGAGGTGGCTATGGGCAATGAACCGAAGCAGCACAACGAGCAGGAGAGCGAGCAACCCCGGCAGTGGCCTGAGGAAGAAAAACCGCAAACCTGGAAGCACCCGGACGACGGCACGGAGCTCTCCGAGCGGGATCAGGAGTTTCCGCTGAAACCTTGAGTTGCAAACCAAGGCGTACAAATTGTGGGGTGGGCTTGCCCTAATGCGGGTCAACAGGAAGCAGCCCAAGCGAGAAGTAACCTGTGGCGAGGGAGCTTGCTCCCGCTGGGTCGCGAAGCGGCCCTAAACAATGGGCCTGCTGCGCAGTCCAGCGGCAGCAAGCTTCCTCGCCACGGCTACGGTTTTCACCTCACATCAGGGCAAGCCCAGCTTTCACAATGGCTATAAATCTTTCCGGGAGCCCATAAAACCTGCGCCCAAATAAAACTGATGCGTCTACCGACATAGACGCCGCCCCATTGCCTTTCTAAACTGCGGCTTGTCTTGGGGAAGGGGCAGGCGCCGATGAATCGCAATGAATTACGCAAGGCTGATATCAACCTGATGGTGGTCTTCGAAGCGCTGATGCTCGAGCGCAACGTGACGCGTGTAGCGGAGAAGCTGTTTCTCGGCCAGCCGACCATCAGTTCGGCCCTCAATCGTCTGCGCACGTTGTTCAACGACCCGTTGTTCATCCGTGTCGGGCATCGCATGGAACCCACCGCGCGCGCCGAGGAAATTATCCAGCACTTGTCGCCGGCGCTGGATTCGCTGTCGTCGGCCTTGAGCCTGACCCACGATTTTGACCCGTCCATCAGCACCATGACCTTTCGTATCGGCCTGTCCGATGATGTTGAATTCGGTCTGCTGCCGCCGTTGCTGCGGGCGCTGCGCCAGGAAGCGCCGCAGGTGGTGTTCGTCGTGCAGCATGTGGATTACTGGCGCATTCCCGACCTGCTGGCCTCCGGCGATATCACCGTCGGCATCACCCAGACCCGCGGCCTGCCAGCCAATGCCAAGCGTAAGCTGTTGCGTCATATCCGGCCTTGCCTGCTGCGCGCCGATGCATCCGATACACCGCTGACCCTCGATGAATATTGCGCACGGCCCCATGTGCTGGTGTCCCACACCGCCAACGTGGCCGGGTTTGCCGATGAATGGCTGGCGGAGATCGGCCGCAAGCGGCACGTGGTGCTGTCGGTGCCGCAATACAGTTCGCTTCCGGCGTTGCTCGCCGGCACCGACATGATCGCCAGCCTGCCGGACTACACCGCCCAGGCCATGGCCGCTGGCGGGAATCTGTTCTGCGAGGCGTTTCCATTTGAGACGCCGACCCTGGACTTGTCGATGGTCTGGCTCAGCCACGTCGACACCGACCCGGCGGAACGCTGGATGCGCTCGCGACTGGAGGCGTTCATGAGTGATCGAGGGCTCGGCTTACAGGTCTGAGGCCTGCTTGCTTGTTGTATATTCAGCCAACTTCCTACAAAAAAATCGGAGAAACCCATGCCACATCTGCACTTGGAATACACCGCCAACCTGGCGCAACTGGACACCGATAAGGCTCTGTTGCGCCTTAACCATGCGCTGGTGGCTTCCGGTCAGTTTGGCGCCGAGTTCGACATCAAGAGCCGTACGGTGAAAGTCGAGAGCTTTCGCGTAGGCACCGGCTTGGGCGCGCGGGCTTTTGTCGCGGTACGCTTGGCATTGCTCAGTGGGCGCTCGCCGCAGATCAAGCAGCAACTGTCGCAAAGCCTGCTGGCGGTGCTGCAGGACCTGGGCCCCTGGCCTGAGGGTGTGCAGGTGCAACTGAGCGTCGAACTGCGGGATATGGACCGCGACGCCTATAGCAAAGAAGCAGTGGGGAGTTAACAGCTGCAAGCGCCAAGCTCACAGCGACCCTGCAACCTCTTGCCGCTTTCAACTTGCTGCTTGCAGCTGCTCCTCACACACCTTCACCACTTGCTCGCGAAACCAGGTATTGGCGTTGTCCTGTTCGCTGGTTTCGTTCCACTGCATCTGCAGGGTAAAGCCCGGCAAGCCGTTCGGGGCTTCGCAAAACCCGTACGTCGAGGTCGACGCCAACAGCTTTTGCACGCGGCGCGGCAGGGTCACGATGAAGTCGGTGCCGCTGATCAACTTCAACGCTGCGCTGTAGCTATTGGCGCGCGCAATCACCTGGCGTTTGTGGGCTTGTCGCGCCAGCCAGCCGTCGATCATGTTGGTGTCGGACGTCCAGGGGGTGGGAAACACGTGGCGTCGCTCAACGAAGGCTTGCAGGCTGAAGGCCGGTTCCCGGGGCGCCGCGCGTTTGTCGAAGACGCACACCAGGTCGTCTTCGAGCAGCATCTGGGTTTTGAAGTCTTTATGGGCGCGGTGAAAGTTCGGGCCGAAGCAGATCACCAGATCGAGGCGGCCTTCGCGCAAGTCGTCGGCGGGAATCTCGGTTTCCAGCTTCTGTACGTTGACGATGACCGGCAGGTCGGCGCGGTCGAAATTTTTCAGCAGGCGCGGCAGGATCAGCTGTTCGAAGTATTCCGGGGCGCACACATTGAAGGTCACAGCGTTGCGGGTTGGGTCGAAGTCTTGGCCACCGGCGTGACACAGGTTGATGCTCTCGAGGATTTTCTGCACATGGCCGTACATTGTGGTGGCCTTGTACGTGGGACGCATGCCCGCGCGCGTGTTGATAAACAGCTCGTCTTCGAAACTGGTGCGCAATTTCTTCAGGCTGTAGCTCACCGTGGACTGGCTGACGAACAGTGTTTCGGACACGTCGGTAACACTGCTCTGGTCGTAGACAGCGATAAACACCATCAAGTCCTGCATATCGAGCTTTCTGAGCAAGTTACTGTTTAGCATCGGTTTCGTCCGTAAACCCTTTGTACCGAACTCAGTACAAGACTGACCAAAATGTTAACGGAACGCTCGTACCAATAGAAAGCTCTGTAGGACTCTTCTATGTTTTGAGTGGGACAAATACTGTTTACAACACGACCTCAGCGGATATGTGTCGCGTAATGCTGCGGATTAAAGCGTGTGACCATCAGCAGCATGACCACCACCACTGCCGCCAATGACCACCAGGCCCATTCGAAGCTGCCCAACCCGTCGCGAATCATCCCGGCAACCAGCGGCGAGAGCCCGGCGATCAGGTAGCCGATGCCCTGCACGAACGCGGTGAGGCCACCGGCACGGCGCGGGTTGTCGAGGTGGTCCAGGGACAGGATCAAGCTCATCGGAAACAGGCCGCCGATACCCAGGCCGAGCAGGCACGGCCACAGCAGGCTGACGTGCTGCGGGCTGAGGATCAGGCCGCAGAAGCCGAGGATGATCAGCACCAGCAATACCGCGAACACGCCGCGTTTATCCCGGCGGCGGTTGGCGATGGCGGGGGTTGCAAGGCCCGAGACGACCTCCATGGCGGTGAGCAAACCCAAGAGCAAGCCGGCCTGCTGTTCACTCCAGCCCTGCTCGACGTAATACGGCGCCAGCCACGCCAGCACACAGGTGTAGCACGCCGTGCCGAAGCCAAAAAACAGGGCCAGCAGCCAGGCCCGGCGATTGCCAAAAAAAGACCCCTGCGGGCCGCTGTCGACCTGCGGCAAGGGCGGTAGCGCCGAGAGCTGGGCGTACCAGACCGCCATCGCCAGCAACGCCAGCCCTGACCATATCGCCAGGCCGATGCGCCAACTGCCGGTGTGCACTTGCACAAACGGCGAAAACGACGCGGCCAGTGCGGCGCCGCCCATGATCGCCGTGACATACAAACCCATGAACAACGAGACGTTATCGCCAAAGCGCGACTTGATCAGTGCCGGCATCAACGCCTGGATCAGCGCGATCCCTACGCCTGCCGCGATGGCACTGACGATCAACTCCAGCGCCGAATCCAGCCACAACCGCGACAGTGTCGCCGCCCCAATCACCAGCAGCGACACCACGATACTGCGGTGCTCGCCAATGCGCCTGGCCAGGCCCATGCCAAAGAACATCGCCAGGCCCATCCCCATCACCGGCAACATGGTCAGCAAGGCCGCGCTGCTGAAACTCAGCGGCACATCCGTGCGAATCGACGACAACAACGGACCCACAGCCGCCATTGACGGGCGCAGGTTAAGGGCGACCAGCACCACACTGATCATCAGCCACACGGCGGTGGTGGGTTTTGCGTGAAGGTTTTCCATGGGCCTGCCTTGAATGAACAAGCGTGAATCAGGCCACGGGCGCAGCGGTGGAGCAAATCAGAAAGTCGCAGACGCTATTGAAAAATTGCGGCCAGCTGAGCGTCGCTTATAGAGGGGGGAACGTCCAACTTTATGGGGTCAGTTCAGAGCGTGGGAACGATCAAATAAAAAGTGGGCACAGTCAAATGTGGGAGGGGGCTTGCTCCCGATGGCGGCCTTACAGCCGACCATGGTGTTGGATCAGAGCGAGTACATATCCGTTGCTGCGGTAACGGCGGCTTAGGGTTCCGCCCTTACGGCGGGTCACTTTTGGAAAAGAGCCCCAAAAGTAACCAAAAGGGCTCTTGCCCCACCACTCGGCACCTCGCTCACGCTCGGTGTGCCCATAATCCGACATTGATTTGGAGGGCCGCCGCCACGCGCCATCCATGGCGCGGGGCGGCTAAACCGGCATCCCTGCCGGTTCACCCCCCAAATCACTGTCGAATTCCGGCCAGCGTGGTTTAACGGGGCGCCAAAGATCAAGAGCAAGATCAAGAGCGGCTCGCTTCGCATCGTGGTTACTGTAGGCTGCTACAAAGTTGTGTAGATACCTATGCCCCGATGAGGGAGTGCCTGCTTATGCATTTCTCACTGAACCACCGCTATCGGGAGCAAGCCCCCTCCCACAATTTTTACCCGGTTGTGTCAGTAGCCTACGGTGAAGCGCTTGCGCGAGTGCTCGGGTGTTTCCACTTCATCGAGCATGGCAATGGCGTAGTCGGCAAAACTGATCGAGCTGTTACCGTCACTGCTGACCAGCAGATCATCCTCGCCCAGGCGGAATTTACCCGTGCGCTCGGTGCCATCGAACAGCGCCGACGGCGACAGGAAGGTCCAGTCCAGTTCCTGCTCCTGACGCAGCGCGTCGAGAAACGCAGCCCCTGCACTGGCTTCAGCTTTGTACTCGGCCGGGAAGCCCGGGCTGTCGATCACGCGGCTGCCGTCCGGCAGCAGCAGCGAACCCGCGCCACCCACTACCAGCAGGCGTTTGACTCCGGCCTTCTTCACCGGGCCGATCACGGCACTGGCGGGCAAAGTGGCAAAGTGCGCCGCACTGATCACCACATCGCTGCCGCTGATGGCCTGTTGCAAGGCGTCGGCATCCAGGGCATCGACTTGCCTGGCGGTGACGCCAGGGCGTACGGCCAGCTTGTCGGTATGGCGTGCGATGGCGGTGACGGTATGCCCACGGCGCAGCGCTTCTTCCAGCAGTTGGCTACCGGCACGGCCGGTGGCACCAATAATTGCGATCTTGCTCATGAGGTTCTCCAGTCAGGTCAGGGTTTAAAACCAATCACCACTTCATTTCGCCCTTGGCGACTTTGGCGCTCAGTTCCAGCGAGCTCTCGTCGGCGAGGGTCGGGTAACGTTTTTTCATGGCCGCGATCAGGGCGGCGGAATCCTTGGCCTTGGCGGTTTCGATGTCGAAGGCCTTGATGTAGTCGGCGGTAAATTTGACCGAAGCGGGCGACGGCGTGCCCAGGTAGTGGCCCGGAATCACGGTTGCAGGCTTCAGGTCTTCAATGCGTTGCAGGGTGGCCAGCCAATCCTGATGGGACTGCGCGGTCTGGGTGTCGGCCATCCACAGGTGAATGTTCTGCGCGACCACTACACCACCGACCACGGCCTTGATCGACGGAATCCACACGAAGCTGCGGTCCGGCTGCGGGCCGTCCAGGCCGATGACTTCCAGTTGCTGCCCTTCCAGCGTCAGGCTGTGGCCTTGGAGTACTTGCGGTACGAGGGTCTTGGCCGGTTTGTCGGCGCCCATTTTCGGGCCCCAGAACGCCAGCTTGTCGGCGACGGTGGCGTTGATATGGTCGACCACCGCTTGGGGTGCCAGTACGTTAGCGTCGGGGAAGGCGGTGGTGAGAGTGTCGAGGCCGAAGTAGTAGTCCGGGTCGCCATGGCTGATGTAGATGGTGGTCAGGTGCTTGCCACTGGCGCGGATTTTCTGCACCAGTTGCTCGGCCTGGCCCTTGCCGAATTGAGCGTCTACCAGGATCGCGTCCTTGGCGCCGCTGACCAGCACCGAACTGACCGGGAAAATCGCCGCTTCGCCCGGGTTGTACACGTCGAGCTTCAAGTCCGCCGCCATCGTGCTGGCGGCGAAGGCCAGGGCAGCCGTAGCCAGGGTCAGGCGTTTAACAGTCGAAAACATGGGGCAGCTCCTGCCATCGGTAAGGGATGCACAGAGCTTAGTTGCATAAAACACCACAAAAAATGCGATGCTGGGACATAGTTTGTTTCTGAAACCGGGCAAATCATGGATCGTCTTCAAGCAATGCGCGTGTTTGTCACCGTGGTGGACCTGGGCAGTCAATCCGCCGCCGCCGATCATCTGGACCTTTCGCGGCCGGTGGTCTCGCGCTATCTGGCCGAACTGGAAGATTGGGTCGGCGCGCGCCTGCTGCACCGCACCACGCGCAAGCTCAGCCTGACCGCCGCCGGCAGTGAAACCCTGCCACGTTGTCGGCAATTGCTTGAATTGAGCGCGGATATGCAGGCCGCCGTCAGCGAGCCCGATGACGCCCCTCGGGGCCTGTTGCGCCTGAGTGTCAGCACCTCCTTCGGTCAGGCGCAGCTGGGCGCTGCGATTGCCGAGTACGTCAAACGCTACCCGTTGGTGACGGTCGATCTGCAGATGCTTGATCGCACGGTGAACCTGGTGGATGAGCGCATCGACCTGGCGATCCGCACCAGCAATGACCTGGATCCTAATTTGATCGCCCGACGCCTGACGGTGTGTCGCTCGGTGGTCTGCGCCACGCCGGCTTATCTGCTGGAGCATCCGGCGCCGCAGAAAGTCGAAGACCTGGCCCGGCACAACTGCCTGACTCATTCCTACTTCGGCAAGAGCCTGTGGCATTTCGAGGAAAACGGCGAGCACGTGTCGGTGCCGGTGCACGGCAACATCACCGCCAACGAGGCCAGTACTTTATTGCGGATAACCCTGGCTGGGGCAGGGGTGGCGATGCTCCCCAGCTATCAGGCCGGCGACTTGATCCGCAGCGGCGAGTTGGTGCGCCTGCTGCCTGACGCCGAGCCACGGCAGATGAATATTTACGCGGTATACGCCTCGCGCAAGCACATGCCCTCGGCGTTGCGCAGCCTGCTGGATTTCCTGGTGCTGCGGTTTCCAGAGGCGCCTGTGTGGGACGTCGGTCTATAGGGATATAAACGCGCTGAATGGCCTGCGATCATGGCAACTTGCCCTGAGTGACCTATGCTTTAAACAGCACCGTGTAGATCCGCCAGGAGGTGTGCCATGAGCATCAAGACCAGAAAGTACCTGATGATTGTCAGCCTGTGCGCATTAGCCAGCGCACTGTACGGGACGGCTGCCTACCGGGTGGAACAGACCCGCATGCAGCCAACCTTTGCGATCAGTTGCCATCAGGACCTGTGCCTGCCCCGCAGCGGCAGTTTCAGCGCGTTGCGTTGATCAATAAGCTGATTGATTGAAGTTCCCGTGGGAGCGCTTTACGCCTGGTCAGCCTTTAGCTGCTCGCGAAACGCCTTCGGTGAAAACCCCACCCTGCGGCGGAACAGTCGCGAAAAGTTGGTGGGGTCGGAAAACCCCAGCACTTCCGACATTTCATTGATCGTCATGCTGGTGTAGGTCAGCAGGCGCTTGGCCTCCAGCAACTGGCGGTCATGCATGATCTGCAAGGCTGGCTGCCCACCCAATTCCCGACACGTGCCATTGAGGTGTGAGACCGAGATACCCAGTTTGTGGGCCAGGTCTTCAATTTTGGGGTGTTCGCGATAATGCTGTTCGACCAACTGGGTGAAACGCCGGAAATATTCACGGCTACGTGGCGCCCTGGGGTGGCGGCGCTGGATCGCCTGGCGGCTGACCCATACCAGCAGCACACTGACCAGCGCGTGCATCATCATGTCCCGTGCCGGTTGTTCGTCGGCGTATTCATCCTGCAAGCGGGTGAACAGGTTATTGAGGTAGTCGCTGTCCTTGCCCGCCGGGTAGTTGCCGAGGGTGTGCAGGCCATCGACCGTGCTGCCCAGTTGCGCCTGCAAGTGGCTGACCAAGGGCGCCGACAGCGTTACCACGTAACCTTCGACATCTTCGGAAAAGCGAAATCCATGCACACACAACGGCGGCAGCACCTGCAGGCTCGCTTCGTTGAGCGTGGTGCGCTGGCCTTCGATTTCCAGGTGTGCCTGGCCTTTGTGCACGTAGAGCAACTGGCACAGGTCCGCGTGCCGGTGGGGTTGGATCTCCCACTGGTATTCCCGACTGCGCCGGGAAATGGTTTCGCAGTGCAACAAATCGGGGGTTGGCCACTGTTGGCTTTCCCCGTAAAGCTTGAAGACCGGAATCGCGGTGTTGGTCATGGTTTCAATCCGATACTCAGGATAGTGGTTCGGTAATCGCCCCGATTGGCAAAAAGCGCAGGCTTTTAAGCAGTTTTCACCTTCTTATGCTGCTCGCTCAAGTGAAAAATGTCAGCCACACGTCCAATGACAACTCTTTCACTCGTTCGGTTCGGGTGAAGCTTGCAGGCCATAAAAATAATGAAAACGCTGAAAACCCAAGTCGCCATTATTGGCGCCGGTCCCTCCGGATTACTGCTCGGCCAGCTGCTGCACAATGCGGGCATCCACACCCTTATCCTAGAGCGCCAGAGCGCCGATTACGTGCAAGGCCGCATCCGCGCCGGGGTGTTGGAGCAAGGCATGGTCGACCTGCTGCGCGAGGCCGGTGTCAACCGACGCATGGACAGCGAGGGCCTGGTGCACGACGGTTTCGCCGTGGCGCGTGACGGTCGACTCACCCACATTGACCTCAAGGCTCTGACCGGCGGCCAGTCGGTGATGATTTACGGCCAGACCGAAGTCACCCGCGACCTGATGGACGCCCGTGCCGCTGCCGGCGCCACCACCTTATATGAAGCCTCCAACGTGCAACCCCATGACCTGAAAAGCGATCGCCCCTGGCTGACCTTCGAGCATCAGGGCCAGGCGTTTCGCCTGGAGTGCGATTACGTCGCTGGCTGCGATGGTTTTCACGGCGTGGCCCGTCAGTCGATTCCGCCCGAGGCGCTGCAGGTGTTCGAGCGCGTCTATCCGTTTGGCTGGCTGGGCATCCTGGCCGATACGCCGCCGGTGCACCCAGAACTGGTATACGCCACGCATCCGCGAGGCTTTGCGCTGTGCAGCATGCGCTCGCCGACCCGCAGCCGTTACTACTTGCAAGTGCCTGCGCAGGAGCCGTTGGCCGACTGGTCGGACGAGCGTTTCTGGGCGGAGCTGAAAACCCGTTTGCCCGTCGACCTGGCGCAACAGCTGGTCACTGGCCCATCCATTGAAAAAAGCATCGCCCCGCTGCGCAGCTTCGTGGTGGAACCGATGCAGTACGGGCGCCTGTTCCTGCTCGGTGATGCCGCGCACATCGTGCCGCCGACCGGAGCCAAGGGCTTGAACCTGGCGGCCAGTGATGTGAACACGTTGTTTCGGATCTTGCTCAAAGTGTATCGCGAAGGGCGCGTGGAATTGCTCGAGCAGTACTCGGCCATCTGCCTGCGGCGGGTGTGGAAGGCCGAGCGGTTTTCCTGGTGGATGACCTCGATGCTGCATCAATTTCCCGAAGCGGACGGCTTCAGCCAGCGCATTGCCGAGAGCGAACTGGACTACTTCATTCATTCCGAGGCGGGGCGCAAGACCATCGCGGAAAATTACGTCGGGCTTCCTTACGAGGCTATCCAATAGCCTGCTATCGTATTGAGCATTCCCGCAGGCTGCCATGGCCTGCGGGCCCTGCTCGAAGGTTCTGCCGTGACCCATCTCAATCAGCCCGCTCCAACCGTTCCCGCCGTGCGCAGCATTCTCGCCGCACTGATGTTGGCCATCTTTCTCGGTGCGCTGGACCAGACCATCGTTGCCGTGTCGATGCCGGCCATTTCCGCGCAGTTTCATGACGTCCACCTGTTGGCCTGGGTGATCTCCGGCTACATGGTGGCGATGACGGTGGCGGTGCCGATCTACGGCAAGCTCGGCGACCTGTATGGGCGTCGGCCGATGATGTTGATCGGCATGGGCGTGTTCACCGTCGCCTCGCTGTTCTGTGGCGTGGCGCAAAGCATGGAACAACTGGTGCTGGCGCGGATTATCCAGGGCATCGGTGCCGGCGGGATGGTCTCGGTGAGCCAGGCGATCATCGGCGACATCATCCCACCCCGTGAACGCGGGCGTTATCAGGGGTATTTCAGCAGCATGTACGCGGTGGCCAGCGTCGCCGGGCCGGTATTGGGCGGTTACATGACCCAGTACCTGTCCTGGCGCTGGGTGTTCCTGATCAACCTGCCGTTGGGCGCGGTCGCCTGGTATGTGGCCCACCGCACCCTCGTGGGACTGCCGGTGCCACAACGCAAGCCGATCATCGATTACCTCGGCACCGTGCTGATGATCATCGGCTTGACCGCCTTGTTGCTCGGCATCACCCAAATCGGCCAGGGCCATGCCTGGCATGACGACCAGGTGCTCGGGCTGCTGGCCTGTGCGCTGTTGGCGTTGAGCGTGTTCGTATGGCATGAACGCCGCACACGCGAGCCTTTGTTGCCAATGCACCTGTTCGTCAACCGCAGCGCGGTGTTGTGCTGGTGCACGATTTTCATCACCAGCTTCCAGGCAATTTCCCTGACGGTGCTGATGCCGTTGCGTTACCAGACCGTGACCGGCGCCGGGGCTGACAGCGCGGCCCTGCACTTGCTGCCTTTGGCGATGGGGTTGCCGATGGGGGCCTATTTCGCTGGGCGTATGACTTCCGTGACTGGCCGCTATAAACCGATGATTCTCAGTGGTGCTGTGTTGAGTCCGTTGGCGATTCTTGGCATGGCCTACTGTGCGCCCGAGGCAGTGGGGCTCACGTCGTTGTTTATGCTGTTGTGCGGAATTGCGGCGGGCATGCAGTTTCCGACGTCGTTGGTGGGGACGCAGAACTCGGTGGAACAGCGTGATATTGGCGTGGCTACCAGCACGACGAACCTGTTTCGCTCCCTGGGTGGTGCGGTGGGGGTGGCGTGTATGTCGGCGTTGCTGCTGGCGCTGCTGCAGGATGTGAGTTTTGCCCATTTCGCCAACGGGGCGCTGATGGGGGAGGGAGGCTCGGGCAATGCGTTGCTTGATGGGCTCAATGCTGCGCCTGGGGTGGCGCGGGATGCGTTGCGGGGGGAGTTGGCGGTGACGTTTCGGCATTTGCTGATGGTGAGTGCGGGGGTGTCGTTGTTTGGGTTGGCGGCGGCGGTTGCGATGCCGGATCGGGTGTTGCGGGGGCGTGAGGATAAGGTTGATCGGTGACTGGGGATTGGGTACATATCCGTTATTTAGGTCATGGCGGCCCCCCAAATCACTGTCGGATTACGGGCACACCGAGCCTGAGCGAGGTGCCGAGTGGTGGGGCAAGAGCCCTTTTGGTTACTTTTGGGGCTCTTTTCCAAAAGTGACCCGCCGTAAGGGCGGAACCCAAAGCCGCCGTTACCGCAGAACTGGATATGTACCCGGTCAACCCCACTCCCCATCAGGGACTGTAATACCCCACCGCCACCATCAAACGCCCCGTCTTACGCAAATAAGCATGCTTATTCTCAACCTTCCCCGTCACCGGATTCTTCCACCGATATTTGTACTCCCCCTGATCCTGCTCGCTCATCAGCTGAAGAATCGGCTCCCCCACAGGCTTGCCATCCGGGTCCTTGACCTTGGCAAAATCCGTATTGATCAAACGCAAGTTCGTGCCATGCGCCACATAGCGCCGCGTCTCCAGGTCCACCACAAACACATAGAGATCATCCTGCAGAAACCCTCCCCGCAATGAGTTGATCGCCTTGAGCGTACCCGCTTCATCCTTCACCAGCGCGTTCACCGCCTTGTTACGCAGCGCCCGCGCCTGTTCCGGCGTGGCCCGCGGCAGGTAATAACCGACCGCCAGGATGCGCTCGCCCACCCGCTGGTAAAACACGTGCTTGTTTTCGACCTTGCCGTCATTCCAGTTCTGCCAGCGATAATCGGCTTGCTGGATACCCTGGCCTTCCGGCGCGCTGATGGCTTGTTTGAACGAGGCTTGCAGATCAGGCCCGAGTACCTCGGACACGTCGCGACCGATCAACGCCGAAGAGGGGCCGCCGCTGGCCAGCAGCACGCCTTTTGTGTCGACCACGAAGACGTAGCGGTCCTGGTCGATGAATTCACCCTGGCGGCTGAACGCGGCCAGCGCCTTGTCGCCATTGCTCTGGTAGTACGCCAGGGCTTTTTCCAGCAACGCCTTGGCCGCTTGAGCGTCTGCATCCTGGGCCGTAACGGCGTGCACCTGGCTACCGCACAACAGCAGCAGCCAGGTGAGTCGCAGCAGTGTCTTCATTTACCCGTCCCTCGCGCTTGTTGGAATCACAAGAGCGTAGACGGTCAATCAGTGATCAGAAGGGTTTGGTTGGCAGGTATTTGCCGTCCAGGGTGATCACTGCGCGGGAGCCGCCGTCCGGGTCCTCGACTTTCTTGATGTCCAGCTTGAAATTGATCGCGCTGATGATGCCGTCGCCAAACTGCTCATGCACCAACGCCTTGAGGGTGGTGCCGTAGACCTGCAGCATTTCATAGAAACGGTACATCGTCGGGTCAGTCGGCACGCCGCCGGGGAAGCTGCCGCGCAGGGGTACGCTTTGCAGCAGGCGGCTGGCATCCTGGTCCAGGCCGAGCTTTTCGCACACGATGTCGGCGGCGTCCTTGGGCAGCGGGTGCTGGCCGAGCAGGGCGGCAGTGACGAACGCCAGGCTAAGGCCGGTGCCGTCGGCGAGGTCTTGCCAGGACAGGTCCTTGCGCGCCTTGAGGTCGATAACGGTGTCGGCCAGGGCCAGGCGTGGGGTTT
This sequence comes from Pseudomonas sp. W4I3, assembly GCF_030816195.1. Taxonomy (GTDB): domain Bacteria; phylum Pseudomonadota; class Gammaproteobacteria; order Pseudomonadales; family Pseudomonadaceae; genus Aquipseudomonas. The sequence goes on from NZ_JAUSXS010000001.1 coordinate 2,191,528, forward strand.
GGGAAAAGTTGGATTGCAGCATGGTGATGTCCTCTGGGTTGAATAGGGTTCAGGCGGCGTGGGCGCGGGTGGTCGGGTGTTCAAGCAGGGACTGGAAGCGTCCGCTGCGTCCATCCAGTGCGTCGATGCCACCGGTTTCGATGTCGTACACCCAGCCGTGCAGGTTCAGCCGGCCTTGCTCCAGCGCCAGCGCGACGGACGGGTGAGTCTTGAGATTAGCCAATTGGGCGACCACGTTTTCACGCACCAGGGAATCCAGGCGCGCTGCGTCCGAGGCATGCTGGCGCGCCGCATTGATCACTTTGGCCGACTCGGCATGGCGCAACCAGTTGGCCACGGCGGGCAGGTGGTCCAGGCATTTGCAAGTGGAGATGGCAGTCATCGCGCCGCAGTCGGAGTGGCCGCAGATCACGATGTCGCTCACACCGAGTACGGCCACCGCGTATTCGACCGTGGCCGATACGCCACCCGGTTCCGGTCCGTAGGACGGCACGATGTTGCCGGCATTGCGGATGACGAACAGGTCGCCAGGTTCCTGCTGGGTCAGCAGCTCCGGGACGACACGGCTGTCGGAGCAAGACACGAACAGCGTGCCGGGGTTCTGCGTGGTGGCCAGGTGTTTGAACAGGCCGCTGCGCGGGGCAAAGGCTTCGCTCTGGAATTTGCGGAAGCCGTCGATGAGATGCTGCATGGTGTTTCTCCTTGCGTTGCTGATGGGGCAAGGATGAAAGTTTTCAGCTATAGCGTCCAAGACCGGCTTATTATGGTTTCTATAAGTACTGCCTATAGCTGGAGCGTCTTCGATGTTGCTGCGCCATATCCGTTACCTGCTGGCCGTCGCCGAGCACCGCAATTTCACCCGCGCCGCCGAAGCGCTGCATGTGTCGCAGCCGACGCTGTCGCAACAGATCAAGCAATTGGAAGACAGCTTGGGCGCGCCACTGCTCGATCGCTCCGGGCGCAGCGTCAGCCTGACGGATGCGGGGCAGGCCTATGTGCGCTTTGCGCGGCTGGCGTTGCAGGACCTGCAAGCCGGCACCCGTGCGATGCATGACGTGCAGGACCTCAGTCGTGGGCACCTGCGCCTGGCGATCACGCCGACGTTCACGGCCTACCTGATCGGCCCGTTGCTGGCGCGGTTTCATGGGCTGTACCCGGGCATCAGCGTGAGCGTCGAGGAATTGACCCAGGACCGCATCGAGGCCGCGCTGGGTGAGGATTTGCTGGATATCGGCATCGGCTTTACCGGCGAGCACGGTGCGGATATCGACTGCGAAGCGCTGTTTGACGAGGCGCTGAGCGTGGTGGTGCGGGCGGATCATCCCGAAGTGGATCGCCTGGCATGGTTCGAGCAGCCGCTGGTACTGCTCGATTCGGGTTTTGCCACGCGCCGCTATATCGATGACTACTGCCGCGAGCAAGGCGTGAAACCGCACATTGCCATGCAGGCCAATTCCATCAGCGCGATCATTGAAGTGGTGCGCAACACGTCACTGGCAACCATCCTGCCCCAGGCGCTGGCCGAGGCGCAGGCTGGGTTACGCGCCGTGGCCATCGAGCCGCCGTTGCCGCACCGCACGGCGGCGCTGCTGAGCCGCCGGGGTGCCTATCGCAGCGCCGCGTGCGCGGCCTTTGTCGAGTTGATCAAGGCGCCGCCAGCCACTGACTGACAATGCCGTCATACACTCCGGTCGCCACGCTCAGGTGCAGCCATTGGTCGACGTAGCTTTTCCAGGCCACATCGTCGCGAGGCAACAGGAAGGCTTTCTGGCTATATTGCATCTGCCGCTCGGGGTTCACCGCACACAGCCCCGGTTTTTGCTTTTGCTGGTAACGCGCTTCGCTGGCGTCGGTGATCATCACGTCGGCCTTGCCCGCCAGCAGTTCGTCAAAAATCGTCACGTTGTCGTGCAGGCGTATCTGCGCCTGGCCCAGGTGGGTGCGGGCAAACACCTCGTTGGTGCCACCGGCCGGTTCGATCACCCGCACCTGTGGCTGGTTGATCTGTTCGACGCTCTGGTAGCGCTGCACATCAGCGCAGCGCACCAGCGGGATCTTGCCGTCGACACCCAGTGGCTCGCTGAAGAAGGCTTTCTTCTGGCGTTCCAGCGACACCGAAATTCCGCCCACGGCAATGTCGCAGCGCTGCGCAAGAAAATCCGGCATCAGGGTTTTCCAGGTGGTGGGCACCCAGGTAATCGTCGCGTTGAGGCTCTTGGCCAGGGACTCGGCCATGGCGATGTCGATGCCTTGATAGCGGCCATCGGCACGCAGCGAGGTGTAAGGCATGTAGTCGCCGGTGGTGCACACGGTCAGCGTGCCGCGCTGAACAACTTCATCAAGGCGTGACGGGCTGGGATCGGCCAGGGCGGCGGTTGCCACGCTCGCCAATACACACAGGGCTAGAGGAGCTTTCATGCGGTCGAGTCCTTGGGGCAGGTCGGGCGGTCATTATTTCCAGCGCCGGGCAGGGTGGCAAGGCACAACCCACAGCGTTGCGGATTATCAACAACATGCACCGAAGGGCTTTCGACCTTTTTTTCACGTTGCAGTGGTTAAGCTGCGGATCAAGGTCGTTCACTTCCGTTATATCCACATGAGCCCGCGATGTCGTCACAACCTCCATCCACCATCGAGACCGAATTCACCGAACGCTATGACCGTGAGCATGCCAGGGTCTGCGGTGACACACGTCCGCCTCGGCTGTTGCAGCGCCTGGGCGCGTGGCGCGATGCACGGTTGGTGCGCCATGCGTTGAAGGTCGCCGGGGAGCCGGGCTTGATCCTGGACCTGGCTTGCGGCTCCGGGCGGTTCTGGCCGGTGCTGGGTGAACACGTCAATCGTGTAATCCTGGCGTCGGACCATTCCCAGGAAATGCTCGACCATGCCCGCACCCATCATCCGGCGGCTTTGCTCAAACGCGTCAAGACGTTTCCCGGTTCGGCATTTTCCATCGGCCTCTCGGCGAACGCGGTGGATTGCATCTTCTGCCTGGAGTTGTTTCGCCATGTGCCAAGCACTGAGGTGCGCCTGGCGTTGCTGCGTGAATTTCACCGCGTGAGTCGTGACACCGTGATTGTCTCCGTGGACTCGCGCACCCCGGTTGAGGATGAGTTTCGCCAGGCCGGCTTCAAAGTGTTGAATCGCCAGGAGTTCATGCCGGGCTCCACGCTGTGGTGTGTGTATGTCCTACGTAAGAAGGGATAACTCCCGCTTGTCGGACTATTCTTTATCTCCTGCCTGAGTTTTCATGGTTGCCTGTGCACTGCGGATGCTCGCAAGTCCCTTTCGCGATATATACTGCGCGCCATTCTTCAAGGGAGAGCCGTGTGGCCATCGATATTCACTGGATCTGCGACAACGATAGCCTCGGCCAGCATTGCGCCGAATGGCAGCAGTTGCCATTCGTCGCCCTCGACACCGAATTCATGCGGGTCGACACCTTCTATCCCATTGCCGGGCTGATCCAGATCGGTGATGGCGTGCGCGCTTACCTGATCGATCCCCTGACCATCGACAACTGGCAACCCTTGGCCGCCTTGCTGGAAAATCCGGCGGTGATCAAGGTGGTGCACGCCTGCAGCGAAGACCTGGAAGTGCTGTTGCGCCTGACCGGCAGCCTGCCGGTGCCGTTGTTCGACACCCAATTGGCGGCGGCTTACCTGAACCTGGGTTTCTCCATGGGTTACTCGCGCCTGGTGCAAGCGGTGCTCGACATCGACTTGCCCAAGGGCGAGACGCGCTCTGACTGGCTGCAGCGGCCCTTGTCCGAAACCCAGGTGAGCTACGCCGCCGAAGACGCTGTGCACCTGGCCGAGGTGTATATCCGCCTGCGCCCGCGTTTGTCGGATGACAAGTACGCCTGGGTGCTGGAAGACGGTGCCGAACTGGTGGCCAACCTGCGTCGCGAAGTCGACCCGTATGAGGTGTACCGCGACGCCAAGCTGGCCTGGAAACTGTCCCGCGCCCAGCTCGCCGTGCTGCGTGAACTGTGCGCCTGGCGTGAGCAGCAGGCCCGTGCCCGCGACCTGCCGCGCAACCGCATCATCCGTGAACACTCGTTATGGCCCCTGGCCAAATCCCAGCCGGATAACCTCGCCGCCCTGGGCAAGATCGAAGACATGCACCCGCGCACCGTCCGTCAGGATGGCCAGTTCCTGCTGGACCTGATCAAGCGTGCGGGCAGCGTGTCCATGGACCAATGGCCACCTGCCGTGCCTGAACCGCTGCCGGTCGACGCCGCTGCGCTGATCAAGCAACTGCGGGCCCTGGGCCAGGCCGAAGCCGAACGCCTGGACATGGCGCCGGAATTGATGCTGCGCAAGAAAACCCTCGAAGCCCTGGTTAAAAGCGGCTACCCCGATGGGCCTTACCAATTGCCAGACTCGCTGCGTGGCTGGCGCCGCGAGTTGATGGGCCAGGCGCTGCTCGACAGCCTGGCCACTGCCGGAGAACAGCCTTGAAACGTATCTGCTCCATTTATCGCAGCCTGAAAAAAGACGGCATGTACCTTTACGTCCTCAAAAGTGACGCCTTGGAGCGGGTGCCGGAGCCGCTGATGGCTGCCTTCGGCAAGCCGCATCATGCGTTCGATATGGTGCTGACACCGGAGCGCAAGCTGTCGCGCGAAGACATCGCCGTGGTCCTGGAAAACCTCGACAAGCAGGGCTACCACCTGCAGATGCCACCGGCCGAGGACGAGTACATCGAACACTTGCCCGAAGAACTGCTGCGCCGCAACGACCCGATGTGATCGGTGGGTGCCCGGTGCCGGGCACAGTCTTCAACGCAATCGTAATGAGTTGGCGGTGGCCGTAAGGATGCGGGCGGCCGTCTGCACTGTTTTTGAAAGGTTTGAACCATGCGTGTTCTGATTGCTGAACAGGATCACCCGCTCTACGCCCAACTGCTTCGCGACGCCGCACCGGACCTTGAGGTGCTGACCAGCGGCGACTCGGCCGAACTGTCGCGCCTGGCCGCCGATTGCCCGGTGTGGCTGGGTCAGCCGGACCTGCTCGCGACGCTGTTGCGCCAGGGCCATCACCCGCAATGGTTGCAATCGACCTGGGCCGGCATTACACCGCTGCTGGCCGAGGGCCTGCCGCGTGATTATCGTCTGACCCGCGCGGTCGGCATCTTTGGCCAGGTCATGGCCGAATTCGTCCTGACCTACATGCTCGGCCACGAACGTGAAGTGCTGGCGCGGCTGGTCAGCCAGGTTGAGCGCAAGTGGGACAACCGCATGGGCCAGAGCCTGGCGGGGCGCAAGGTGCTGGTGGTGGGTACCGGCGATATCGGCCAGAGTGTGGCGCAGTTTCTGCTGCCGTTTGGCGTAAAGCTGTACGGCATTGCCAGCACTGCTCGCGAGCAGGCGCCATTTATCGAAGTTGCCGGGCTCGACCAATTGGGCCGGCTGGTGGGCGAGGTGGATTATGTGGTCAACCTGCTACCCAACACGCCGGAAACCCACGATCTGTACGACGCTGCGCTGTTCAAGCAATTCAAGCCGACCGGGTTGTTTATCAACGTCGGGCGCGGCGTGGCGGTGGTCGATGCCGACTTGGTCGAGGCGCTGAAAGAAGGGCACCTGGCCGGTGCGGTGATCGACGTATGCCGCCAGGAGCCGCTGCCGCAGCGTCACCCGTTCTGGACCGCGTGGGGCTTGTTGTTGACAGGGCACAGCTCGGCGCCGACCTCGCCGTCGATGATGGTGGAGTTGTTCGTGCAGAACGTACGTGCGTACCAGGCTAAACAAGCCCTGCGCGGGGAAGTGGATTTCGAGCGCGGCTACTGATACGAACGCGGGCGTGGACAAAATGTGGGAGGGGGCTTGCCCCCGATAGCAGTGTGTCAGTCAATGCATAAGTTGGCTGATCCACCGCAATCGGGGGCAAGCCCCCTCCCACATGGGTTCTGCGCATAACTTAGAGAGTGAAGTCGCCTTCCGAGACCAGCTCGCTCAGCGGCTTGCGCGGGCTCGGCACCTCGCGGCCCTGCAGGTACTCCGGCAGGGTCGACTTGTCGCCCAGCTTGCCGATGGCCACGGCGGCATGCAGTGCATAACCTTGCGGAATCTTCAGCTCTTTGCGGGTCAGTTCCTGATCGAAGCCGGCCATGCCGTGGGTGTGCCAGCCGCTCAGGCTGGCTTGCAGCGCCAGGTGGCCCCAGGCCGAACCGGTGTCGAAGGTGTGCCACAGGGCAGGGGTTTCTTCCGTGGCGCCGGGGGCGATGAAGTCGGTTTTCGAGGCGATGATCACCAGCGCCGACGCATGCTGCGCCCAGCCCCGATTGAACTCGTTCAGCAGGCCCAGAAAACGCTCCCAATCCGGCGTATCGCGACGGGCGTAGAGAAAGCGCCACGGCTGCGAGTTGTAGGCCGAAGGTGCCCAGCGCGCAGCTTCGAAGAAGCTCAGCAGGGTGTCCTGGGAGATGTTCTCGCCCGTAAAGGCGCGAGGCGACCAGCGGTCGGTGAACTGGGTATGGATCGGATAGTCGGCAACACGTGTCATAAGCAGTTCCTGATCGTCAATTCGGCGCACAAAACTACTGCGCCGCCACTAGGCTGACAAGTGTTGTTACACCGCCAGTCGTAAGCGCTTGGCCCCAGAAGCCTTGGGCACTAGACTGGCGGCCTTTCCACCTACCGATACTGATGCAGAGCCATGGCCGCCAAAGTCGAACCTTTCTGGATACGCAAAACCCTCGAACACCTCGACCAGGAGGAATGGGAGTCGTTGTGCGACGGATGTGGCCTGTGCTGCCTGCAAAAGCTTGAGGATGAAGACGACAACAGCGTCTATTACACGCGCATCGCCTGCAAACTGCTGGACCTGAAAACCTGCCAGTGCACTGACTATCCCAATCGCCGCGCGTCGGTGCCGGACTGTATCCAGCTCACGCCGGGGCAGGCCGACCAGTTCAAGTGGCTGCCGCCCACCTGCGGCTACCGCCTGGTCAGCGAGCGCAAGGATTTGCCACTGTGGCACCACCTGGTCTGCGGCGACCGCGACGCCGTGCACCACGAACGCATTTCCCAGTCCGGGCGCATGCTCAGTGAAGGCAGCGTGCCAGAGGACGACTGGGAGGATTACCTGATCTTCCGCGCGGGTTGAACAAGGAGTGCGTATGAGGGTGCAATTCAAGCTGGCGACCTGTGCCCTGTTGCTGGCGCTGAGCATGCCGGCATGGAGCGCCAGGAAAGTCGACCTGGATTACCACGTCAAACTCCTGCCCCAGAGCGATCAGGCCGAAGTGCGCGTGAGCCTGTCCCAGGGTTCGGCGGTGCGCAGCCTGGATTTTGACCTGGGCCGCGACGGCGACTACAGCGACTTCAAGGCCGATGGGCAATGGAAGGTCAGTGGCCATCGTGGTCATTGGCAACCCAGCGCCGACAAGGCCAGCCTGAGCTACCGCGTACGCCTGACCCATGGGCACAAACCGGGCGTCTTCGAGGCGCGGATGACGCCGGGCTGGGCGCTGTTTCGTGGCGACGACCTGGTACCCACCGCACGGCTGGACCAGCAGGACGGCGTCGAGCTGGTCTCGCGGTTGATGTTCGAACTGCCGCCGGGTTGGAAAAGCATCGAAACCGCCTGGCCGCGTATCGGCAAGAACCGATTCCGCATCGACAACGTGTCCCGCCTGTTCGACCGCCCCACCGGCTGGATGCTCGCGGGTAACCTGGGCAGCCGCCGCATGCGCCTGGGGGAAACCGACGTCACCGTGACCTCGCCCAAGGGCCAGGGCATGCGGCGCATGGATGTGCTGACGCTGTTGACCTTCGTGTGGCCGCAAGTGGAGGCCGCGTTCCCGCGCCACCCGGCCAAGTTGCTGGTAGTGGGCGCCAGCGATCCGATGCGCCGTGGCGCATTTGCCGCGCGTGACTCGATCTACCTCAACAGCCGCACGCCGCTGGTCAGCGAAGACGGCAGCAGCCCGTTGATCCGCGAAGTGGTACAGGCGATCGCCCGCTTCAATGACCACGACACCAGTGACTGGATCAGCGAAGGCCTGGCCGAGTACTACGCCATCGAGCTGGTACGCCGCGCCGGAGGAATCACCGATGAGCGGTATCAGGCGATACAGGCGCGCTTGGCCAGGGAGGGCAAGGACGTGACCAGCCTGCGCGGAGAACGCGTGAGCGGTGCGGCGGTGGCACGCGCGGTGGTGGTGTTGCAGGAGCTGGACCAGGAGATCCGCCTGAAAACCCACAACAAGCGCTCGCTGGATGATCTGGCGCAAGCAGTGATGCGTGACGACAGCATCACGACAACAGCGTTTGTGCAGTTGGCCGAGAACATCATCGGCGAGTCATCGGTGGTACTGGATTCCAGATTATTACGCTGAATCCCGGCCATCCACATAGCAAAATGTGGGAGGGGGCTTGCCCCCGATCGCGATGGGTCAGCTAGAAACAGGCTAGCTGGCACTCTGCTATCGGGAGCAAGCCCCCTCCCACATTTGGATCTTCAATAGGCCGCAAACGTGGGTTAACCCGCAGTTTTCGTGACCTTCTCAGCCGCCACTTCGGCCTTGGTCTTCAGGTTTTTCAGTTCCGCGCCGGCCTGCTCAATCTTCGTGCGCACGCTGTTCATTTCCTGGCGACCGTGCTCCAGCTTGTCCTTCATCGAGCAGTGTCCGGTGAAACCACGGACCAGCGCCATGCCGCCGATTGCCACTTGAATCAGTCCGAAAAGCCCGCCACGACGCAGGCCTTTGCCGGCCATTATCGCCCCACCGGCCACCGAGCCGATGCGTTCCCAGCCGTGCACGTTCTGTGTGCGTAAGGCTGCAGGCTGCTGATGTTCGATGATAGGTCGCAGGGTTTGGCTGTCGCTCATGATCCGTCTCCAACAAAGGGGCAAGTGTAAGTAGCTGACTGTTCCCGAGCGCTGGATGTTCCCGATATTTCAGTATTTGGGGCCCGAGCGGGTGTTGTTGCCCTTGGCCAGGCGGTCGTAGAGCACCACGTTGACCGTGGCGGCGAGGTTCATGCAGCCGGTGGTCGGAATGTAAACCACGTCTTCGCACCAGTCGCGGATCTCTTTATCCAGCGAGCCGTCTTCCGGGCCGAAGATATACAGCGCGCGGTCGGGGTGGGTGTATTCGGGCAGCGGGCGGGCGCCTTCCACCAGCTCCACCGCGACAGGGATGCAGCCCAGGGGCAGGATTTTCTTCAGGTCATCAATGCCGATCAGCGGAATATCGTGATGAACCTTCTTGGTGTCGGTGATGAAATCCCGCGCGCGCTCGTAACGCACGCCGGTATAGAACACCGAAGCCACGCCGTAGCAGCCGGCGGCGCGCATCACCGAACCGACGTTTTCAGGGGATTTGGGGTTATACAGACCGATGCAGCTGTAGCGTTTATTGCCCACGGGGAAAGGTGCCTTGGAGAAAAGCCGCGATTATACGGCCTTGGGGCATCGTGGTGCTGGGTCGATCGCTATCGGGAGCAAGCCCCCTCCCACATTTGACTGTATTCACAAATCATAATGTGGGACGGGGGCTTGCTCCCGATGAGGCCAGAACGGGCAACAAAATTCTCAGTTGTCTTTCTTCATCAACCCCGCCAACGCCGCAAACGGGTTGTGCGTTGCCTTTGCAATCGTCGGGCTGCTGGTGGAGCCTTCGCCGAAATACTGCTGGTCGGTATAGCGCGAGTGCTCGTTGTCATGGCAGTACAGGCAGAGCAATTCCCAGTTGGAGCCGTCCTGGGGGTTGTCGTCATGATTATGGTTGCGGTGATGCACGGTCAGTTCGCTCAGGCGCTTGCCGGCGAACTCACGGGCGCAGCGGCCGCACACATGGGGGTACATTTTCAGGGCTTTGTCGCGGTAGCCCATTTCCCGGTCGCGCTGGGCATCGGCGAGGATGCGGTCCAGCTTGGCGGTGTGGGAGGGCGGGTTGGTCGAGCTCATCATGGCTCCTGGCTGTTTGGTGGTTCACGGATAGCGTTGATTCTAGCCGCAGACCGCTCACTTGGCTGCGGCTTTTTAACCCAGGTTTTGTCAAACCATGGCTACCCAGCACACGGTCACGCTGCGTCCCCGACACATTATGTACACCAATACCTGGGGGAGCGCGGCGGACAGCATTCGAGCCTTGTGTAACATCGCTTGCTCCAATTCATCGGACCGCAGAGGCGCGAATATGCCCCGTATCACTCCTTCAAACACCCTGTGGCCCACACACGGCCCTACGCCCGGCGATGGGGATCATCGGTCATCCCCAAAGCGCTCGATCATCTCCAGCTCGTTGCAGAGCGCGAGAAATCTGTTCCGCCCCGCCCATGGCACCGCTTGGCAAAAGGCAATGCCCTCCCATCCCACTACGGTCTCGGTCGACATGGGGCATTCCTTGACGCTCAACGGCGACCCCTCGACCCTGTCCACCCAGCACCTGTCCTACTGCTCGGCCTTGGCGGTGCTTTCAGACTGGAACGGATGCACCTTCGACACGCGTACGTTGATGCACCTGACCGGTAGCAGCCTGGAGCATGGCCTGTTCAATCAGGATGCCGGCGAGCTTATCGCCATGCTCAAGGATTCCCTGGCCAGCGGCGGCAAGATCATTTGGGTGGGCGGGGTGGATTCACAATCGGATTTCTCATTGGCGATGAGCCTTGATCAGACCCATGCCGGGCGCCAGCCCCTGCGGGAGTTGTTGGATTCACCGGGAGTGTGCGTCACCATTGCAGGGGCCAGCGGCATTGAGATCAAGGCAGACGGCACCTTCACGCTGACGGAAAACATCGGTCGCGGCGTACTGAGTGAGCAAGAGGTAGAGCGCCTGAATCATTTTGCGTAAAACAGGCGGCTGCGGGATCAGCCCTTGAGTTTCTCCGCAATCCAGATGGTGTGCCGCGTGCCTCTGTTGCCATGGGCAAACACCTGCACTTCTTCGGCCTTGAAACCGGCCTTGCGCAGTTTGTCGCTAAACAGTTTGTCGGCGCTGGCCGACCACACGGCCAGTACGCCCTTGGGGCGCAGGGCCTTGGCACAGGCGGCCAGGCCACCGGCCGAATACAGCCAGCTGTTGGCCTTCTGCGTGAGGCCTTCGGGGCCGTTGTCCACATCCAGCATGATCGCATCGAACCCTTGGGGTTCAGCCTGCAGCACCTTGGCCACGTCTTCCAGGCGGATCACCGTGCGTGGGTCAAGCAAGGGGCGGCCGGACTTTTCGCCCAGCGGCCCACGGTTCCACTCCACCACACCCGGCACCAGTTCGGCGACGACTACTTCGGCGCTCTTGCCCAAGTGCTTGAGCGCCGACGCCAGGGTAAACCCCATGCCCAAACCACCGATCAGCACCCGCGAGTTCGGGCGCCCGGCGACTTTACGGCAGGGAATCTCCGCCAGGGCGTCTTCAGAACCGTGCATGCGCGTGTTCATCAACTGACCACCGTCACCGCCCTGGATCTTGATGACGAAATCCTCGCCGTATTCGAACAGGCACAAGGCACCGCCGTTATCGGGGATCGGAGTGGTGTCCAGCAGAATGAAACGTTTCATGGAAATCTCATTGGGAAGGGCATTCTTGCGCGGTTGGGAGTAGCCTTGTGACATTCCGGTCAGGCCATGGAGCCATCGATGAAGTGCAGCATTCTAACGGTCATTGTGCTTGGCGCGCTCACATTGGGTGCAGCGCAGGCGCAGGAGTTGCAAACCGTGCCGGTCGCACCTGCGCCAACCCCTGGCGCGCCGGGGACGCCAACGCCCACGTTGTACCCGCAGGTCACGCCGCCCGTGGTGCCTAAAACCAACGGTTCGCCGCCCCTGGCGCCCATCGTGCTGCCGGCACCGCCAAAGGACCAGACCGTCCCAGGCTTGCAGCAGAACGACAGCAAGCCGAAGTCCCCCGGCGGTTAAAACTGTTGCGACAGCAGTTGCCCGTCCGCCATGCGCAAGCGCTTGGACAGGGCGATGGCAATCGCACGAATGATCTTGGCCGCCACCCTGGGCGCTTCGTTGAGCATTTTTTCCAGCGCGTCCTTGCCCAGGTTCAGCAGCACACAGTCGGTGGCCGCCACGCAGCTGGCCGAGCGCCGTTCACCGTCGAGCACCGCCATTTCGCCAAAGGCCCGACCGCTGCGCAAGGTGGCGATGGTCAGGCGTTCGCCGGTGTGGTTGGTTTTCTGCACCGCCACCTGGCCGCTGTGAAGGATGCACATGAAGGTGCCGGCATCGCCCTCGAGGAAAATCACCTCATCCTGGGCAATGCTGCTGATATTGAAATAGCCTGCGGCGATATGAAAATCTTCCGGCAACAGCGGGTCGAACAAGCCGCAGTCCATCAGCATGTCGCGGATTTCGTCGTTAAGCAGAGTGGGTTGTGACATAGCAGCAATCTTGATCCATCAATTTGGTAGGCGGTCCTGTGGTCAGACGGGGCCGCCTCACACTAAGTTCTCAAATCATTTCCAGCGCCTTGAACACAAAGGCGTATTCGAGCGCTACGTCACGTAATCCCTGGTAACGACCGCTCATGCCACCGTGCCCGGCACCCAGTTCGGTCTTGAGCAGCAGCAGGTTGTCGTCCGTCTTGGTGTCACGCAGTTTGGCCACCCATTTGGCCGCTTCCCAGTACTGCACGCGACTGTCGTTGTAGCCGGCAATCACCAGCATGTGCGGGTAGGCCTGGGCACGCACGTTTTCGTAAGGCGCATACGCCTTGATGCGCGCATAGACCTCGGGCTCCTGCGGGTTGCCCCATTCGTCGTACTCGGTGACGGTCAGCGGCAGCTCCGGGTCGAGCATGGTGTTGAGTACGTCCACAAACGGCACTTCGGCGATCGCCGCCTGGAACAGCTCCGGACGCTGGTTGAGCACGGCGCCGATCAACAGGCCGCCGGCGCTGCCGCCGCTGATCGCCAGTTGCCTGGAGGTGGTCATGCCCTGGGCGATGAGGTGTTCGGCGCAGGCGATGAAGTCACTGAACGTGTTCTGTTTGTGTTCCTGCTTGCCGTTGCGATACCAGGCCTCACCCAGTTCGCCGCCGCCGCGTACATGCGCGATGGCAAACGCCACGCCACGGTCCAGCAGGCTCAGGCGTGCGTGGGAGAACCACGGGTCGAGGCTTTGGCCGTAAGCGCCGTAGCCATACAGGTACAACGGCGTGGGCTTGCCCAGCTGGTCGCGCCGAACGACCAGGCTGATCGGCACCTGGGTGCCGTCGACGGACGTGGCCCACAGGCGTTGGCTGACGTAGTCGTCGGCATTGAACACGCCGAGAACCGGGGTTTGCTTGAGCACCTGCTGGGCACCGCTGGCCAGCTCCAGCTGGCGCACTTGGGCCGGGCGGTTCAGGGCTTCATAGCGCAGGCGGATCTTGTCGCTGGCAAATTCCAGACTGTTCTGTACGTAGAGGCTGTAAGCCGCGTCAGGCAATTCCACGCGATAGGCCGGCACGTCCTGGGGGTGCACTTCGATCACCGCGCAGGCCGCCAATGCGCAGGCTCAAGGTCATGGCGCTGGCATTCAGGCTGACGCCGTCCAGCATCACCTCGTCGCTGTGGGGGATCAGGTTGTGCCAGTCGGCTTCGGTGGGCACCGCGCCCGTGTCGGCGGCGACGAACAGCGCGTAGTTGATACCGTCGCGGTTGCTGCGGATAAACCAGGTCCACTGGCCGTTGAGCTGGCCGTGGTCGACATCGTATTCGTGGTCTTCCACCCGCGGCGCCAGGCAGGTGAAGTCCAGGTGCGGCTGGTCGGCGTCCAGCGCCCAGATTTCGCTGGTGGTCTTGCTGCCCAGGGCCAGCAGCAGCTGGCGCTCGGAGCTGGAGCGGTAGCAGTGCAGGAAGAAACGTCCGTCGGGCTCGTGGAACACTTCCTGCGCCGCTGTGCCGTCCAGGCGGTAGCGATAGAGTTTGTGCGGACGATGGGTGTCGTCCAGTTCGCCGAAGAACAGCGTGAGGCTGTCGTTGGCCCAGGTCATGCTGCCGTCGCAGTTGTCGAACGCCAGTTCGCTGACCTTGTCCGTCGCCAATTCCTTCACGTACAGGGTGTAGATCTCTTCACCGCTGGTGTCGAGGCTGTAGGCCAGGCGCTGATGGTCGGGGCTGATGCTGAATGCACCGAGGGAAAAAAAGCCGCCATTGGCCAGCACGTTTGGGTCCAGCAACAGTTCTTCGCTGCTTTCGTCCACCTGATTGCTGTCATCGGCCGGGCGACGGCAGCGGTAGTGGCGCGCGTACTCGTCACCGGCGGTGGTGCGGGTGTAATACAGATACGGGCCCCAGGGGGAGGGCAGGGACAAGTCGGTTTCCAGGATACGGCCCTTGATCTCGTCGAACAGGCTCTCGCGCAGCGCCTGCTGGTCGGCGAGCTGCGCTTCTTGCCAGGCGTTTTCGGCCTTGAGGTAATCGAGGACTTCAGTGCTGTCACGTTCCTGCAGCCAGGCGTAAGGGTCTGGGCCTGGGGCCTTGCGGGCAATCGGATGCGGTCGAAATAGGCATGGACAATTCTCTATCTGGCGGACGGTGGCCGGCATTGCAGCCGCGACACGCAAAAGTCGTTATCATAGCCGCCTCTTTGCCAGCCTTGCCATGGACACCATGACCGAGAACGACTATCTGACCGCTTGGGGCCTTTACGCCTTCGCCGCATTGGGCTGCCTGTTAGTGTGGTGGCGCATGACCCGCTGGATCTGGCGCTGGCTGCGCGAGCCGTTGCAGTTGCTGATGGCGGTGCTGTTGCTCAGCCCCACCATCGTCGACCCGGTCAAGACCCAGTTTGCGCCGGCCGTGGCGATCACGGCCCTGGACCTGCTGCTCAAGGTCGGCAATAACGCCTGGCGCGCCATCTCCGATCTGTTCATGTACACGATGATCGTGTTCGGGCTGTACATCGTGTTCGTGCTGATCCGCTGGCCCATCGAGCGCGCCGCCAAGGCCCGCCGCGAGCGCAAGGCTGCCACGGATGCCGCGTTGGCTGCCGAGCCGGAGGAAGACGAACCGTTCCGTCGCCCGGCGCCCACTGGTGGCATGCGGGTCGAACCGCGCCTTTAACGTTGTCTGCCCTGCAGCGAGAGCCCTGGCATGTGTGAATTATTGGGCATGAGTGCCAACGTCCCGACCGATATCGTGTTCAGCTTCACCGGGCTGATGCAGCGGGGTGGGCGGACCGGTCCGCACCGCGACGGCTGGGGCATCGCCTTCTACGAAGGCCGTGGCCTGCGCCTGTTCCAGGACCCGGCCGCGAGCAGCGAGTCGGAAGTCGCGTTGCTGGTGCAGCGTTATCCCATCAAGAGTGAAGTGGTGATCGGGCACATCCGCCAGGCCAACGTCGGCAAGGTGAGCCTGGCCAACACCCACCCGTTCGTGCGCGAGCTGTGGGGGCGCAACTGGTGTTTTGCGCACAACGGTCAACTGGCAGACTTCAACCCCCGCGCCACCTTCTACCGACCGGTAGGCGATACCGACAGTGAAGCGGCGTTCTGCGACCTGCTGAACCGCGTGCGCGAAGCCTTCCCGGAGCCGGTGGACATCGAGCAGATGCTGCCTGACCTGACCGCCGCCTGTGCCGAATACCGCAGCAAAGGCGTGTTCAACTGCCTGCTCAGCGATGGCGACTGGCTGTTTTGCTACTGTTCGACCAAGCTGGCGCAGATTACCCGACGCGCCCCGTTTGGCCCGGCCCGCTTGAAAGATGTCGACGTGATCGTCGATTTTCAGGCCGAAACCACGCCTAATGACGTAGTGACGGTGATCGCCACCGAACCGTTGACCGACAACGAAAACTGGACCCGCTACGAGCCGGGCCAATGGAGCCTGTGGCGGCGCGGTGAATGCGTCAGCCAGGGCGTTACCGAATAAGGAATCGACCATGTTGCTCAGTTATCTGCGGTTGGTGCTGTTTGCCATTGGCTTGTTGGTCGGCGTGCAAGTGCCGGGGTTTATCAACGATTACGCCAAACGCGTCGAAGCCCACCTGATCGAGGCCCAGACAGGCCTGCGCGGGTTTGAGTCCACCGCGCAGCAGTTCTTCAACGGCGACCTGCAAGCCCTGGTGGCGCATTACCGCGCCAGCGATGACCCGGTGTTCCAGAGCGACGCCAGCAGCCTGGGCGCGATGCTTGATCGGCAGCTGGCGTTGGACAAGCAGTTCCAGGCCATGCAAGGTCCCTGGTACATCCGCGCCCTGCAAGTGGCGGTGGCCGCCGACCCGGATATCCGCCTGGAAACCTGGAATGGCTACAGCTACCAGATCCTGCTGACCCCCGAAGCCATGGGCTGGGGCCTGGGCGGGGCGATGCTGTTGTCGTTCGGCATCGAATGCCTGTATCGACTGATCGACTGGGTGGTGCTGGGCGGCCGACGCCTGCGCCAGAGCCGGCCGATCGAAGAGCGGGACCTGAAGGGCCTTTAACGACCGACACAAAACCAATGTGGGAGGGGGCTTGCTCCCGATAGCGGTGGGTCAGATGTCAATAGACTGACTGACACCCTGCTATCGGGAGCAAGCCCCCTCCCACATTTGAATCCGGTTTAGTCAGTTGCTCAGTACCATCCGCTCTCTACCGACCTCCTCGGCATAGCGGGCAACGACGGTCTGGCACAACCCCACAATCTCCTCCACCAGTTCCACCCCGACCCGCCACGACACCACCACCTGCAGGTTCGGCAGTTTTTGCGCCATCGGCAGCATCACCAGCTCTCCACGTTCCAGCTCTTCGCTGACCAGCACCGGCGGCAGCGCGCCAATGCCGAAACCATCGCGCAGCAAGCGAGTGATGGCGGATACCGAGTTCACGCAGTTCATCCGCGGCGCGGCGACGCCATTGGCCTGCATCAGGCTCAGTACATCCTGGTGCGGGTGGGAGTTTTTCGAATAAGTAATGATGCGCTCCTGAGCCAATTCGGCGAGGGATGCGTAATCGCGGTTGTAGATCGAGTGGCTGGCGACAATCCAGGCCATGGGGTGGCTGGCCAGTTCCAGGCTGCGGACAGTTTCGAGGCGCAGCAGGTCGGTTTGCAGGATCAAATCGAGGAAGCCTTTTTGCAGCTGATCGCTTAAGTTCAGTGCGGTATCGGCGACCAGCTCGATTTCCACCAGCGGGTACAGGTTCATCAACTCGGCGACCAACGGGCTCAGCCAGGTGTGGATTACGGTGTCCATCGCGCCGATGCGAATCCGTCCGACCTTGCTGCTGGTGGTTTCCAGGGACTGCTTCAAGCCCTGCATGGTCACCATCATCTGCTCGGCATAATCGAGCACCTTCAAGCCTTCCGGAGTCAGGCTGACGCCGCGCGAGTCGCGCAGGAACAGCTTCACTCCCAACTCGCTTTCCAGCACAGCAATGCGGCTGGAAATCGAAGCCTGAGTGGTGAACAGCTTTTCGGCGGTCAGGCGGAAACTCTTGAGCTTGGCCACCCAGACGAAGGTTTCGAGGAACTTCAAATTCATGGGATCAACTTTTTCTTATGCTTGGATCGGTTTTTATTAGTTGGACGCCGCACCGGGCCAGCGCCAAAAATCGAAGCGTTCCACGATAAGCGTCGTTGGGTTTGAGGACAACATCGTTGCGAGATGTTGGTAAAAGATCCCACACTACAAAAAAACAAAGCCTACAGGAGCGACCCCGTGAGCCGCCTGCTATTGAATTGCGACATCGGCGAGAGTTTTGGCAACTGGACGATGGGTCTGGACGCCGAAGTCATGCCGTTCATCGATTGCGCCAACGTGGCCTGCGGCTTCCATGCCGGCGACCCGAGCATCATGCGCAAGACCGTCAGCCTGGCACTCAAGCACGGCGTAAAAATAGGCGCACACCCGGCCTACCAGGACCTGCAGGGGTTCGGCCGGCGCTCCATGAATTACACGCCCCAGGAAATCCAGGACCTGCTGCACTACCAGATCGGTGCGCTGGAGGGGATCTGCCGGGCACAAGGTGGCCGCGTCAGTTACGTGAAACCCCACGGTGCGATGTACAACGACATGATGGCCAACCCCGCACAGCTGCGCGCGGTGATCCAGGCCGTGGCCGCCTACGGCGATCTGCCGCTGATGGTGCTGGCCATGCGCGACAACAGCGCGGCCCAGGCGCTGGCTGATGAATTCGGCGTGAGCCTGTGGTTCGAAGCCTTCGCCGACCGCGCTTATGACAGCAGGGGCCACTTGGTTTCGCGCCAGTTGCCGGGCGCGGTGCACCACGATGCCGAGACCATCGTCAACCAGGCGGTGACCCTCTCCCGTGGCGAGGCGCTGACCGCCAGCGACGGCAGCGCGCTGGTGCTGCAAGCCAACACCTTGTGCGTCCACGGTGATAACACCAGCTCGGTGGCCGCGGTGCAGCGTATCCGCCAGGCGTTGACGCCAGCATGAAGTTACGGATTGAAGTGGTGGCCATCGACTGCCTGATGGTGCGCCTGTTTGATGAGATTGCCGAAGCCAACATGCCGTGGATGCTTGCCGCCACCCAGCGCCTGCGCAGCGGGTTTGGCAGTGCCTTGGTCGATCTGGTGCCGTCCTACACCACCCTGATGGTGCATTACGACCTCGCCGCGCTGGACCCGGCCCAGGCACGGGCGTTGATCGACCAGGCCCTGACCGATTTGCAGCCCAAGGCTCAAAGTGATGGCCGCTGTCATGTGCTGCCGGTCTGGTACGACCTGAGCGTCGGCCCGGAACTGACCTTGCTGGCCCAGCGCAGCGGGCTTGCGGTGGCTGAAGTGATTCGTCGCCACAGCACCCATACCTATCAAGTGTTCGCCCTCGGCTTCGCCCCCGGTTTCGCCTTTATGGGGCTGGTGGACGAAAGCCTCGCCACGCCGCGCCTGAGCACTCCGCGTAAGCGCGTCGCGGCCGGCAGCGTGGGGATTGCCGAGCGGCAAACCGCCGCCTATCCGGTGGTGTCCCCCGGTGGCTGGAACCTGATCGGACGCACACCGGCCAAACTGTTTGACCGCGAGCGTGACGGTTACAGCCTGATGCAGCCGGGCGACACAGTGCGCTTCGAGGCGGTCGGCCATGCGGAGTTCGTCAACCTGGGCGGCGATGACACGCCTTTGGAGGCGCAGGCATGAGCCGCTTGATGATCGAGGCCAGCACGCCGCTGTGCCTGTTGCAGGATGCCGGGCGTTTCGGCGTGCGCCACCTGGGCGTGACCCAGGGCGGTGCGTTGGACTGGGTGTCGATGTCGTGGGCTAACTGGCTGTTGGGTAACGCGCTGGATGCGCCGGTGGTGGAAATCACCCTGGGCGGTTTTACCGTGCAGGCGCAGGAGTACTGCCTGCTGGCCCTGGCCGGTGCCGACCTTGGCGCCTTTATCGACGAGCGCGCAATCAGCCCTGGGCGCAGTTTTATCCTGCAAAAAGGCCAGCGCTTGCGTTTTACCCAGCCGTTCAAGGGCGCGCGGGCTTACCTGGCGGCGCCGGGTGGGTTCGATGCGCCTGATGTGCTGGGCAGTTGCGCGACGGTGGTGCGTGAGGAGCTGGGCGGCGTCGACGGTTTGGGCAAGGCGCTGGCTGAAGGCGGGCGCTTGGCCTATTCCGGCACTGGGGGAGCGATGAAAGTGCTGACTCACCCGGATCTGCCATCCGCTGCATCACTGGACGTAATCGTTGGCGCACAGATCGGCCAGTTCAGCGGCCAAAGCCTGTTCGACGCCTTCAATACCGAATGGGTGCTGGACAGCCGCGCCGACCGCATGGGCATGCGCCTGCTGGGCGCGCCGTTGCAGTATCAGGGGCCGTCGTTGATTTCCGAAGGGATTCCCCTGGGCGCGGTCCAGGTCCCGCCGGATGGGCAGCCGATTGTGTTGCTCAATGATCGGCAGACCATTGGTGGTTACCCAAGGTTGGGGGCGCTGACGCCATTGGCGCTGGCGCGGCTGGCGCAGTGCCTGCCGGGGGAGAAGGTGCGCTTGGCACCGGTGGTGCAGCAAACCGCGCATCGACAGCACGTCGAGTACTTGCGCCGGTTCAACTAAACACCACAGTCCAAAGTGTGAGAGGGGGCTTGCTCCCGATGGCGGTGTGCCAGTCAACTCATCAGTGACTGGACTATGGCTATCGGGAGCAAGCCCCCTCCCACATTAGATCTTTGCAGGGCTTGGATTTTCATTCACTTGGACAGAAAGCGCATGCCTTCTTCCAAACCGCGCAACGTCAGCGGATACATCTGGTCTTCCACCAACTCCCGCACGATTCCCGTCGATGCCGTGTACCCCCAGGTCTCCTTGGGATACGGATTTATCCAGATCAGCTTCTTGTACTTGGCCATGAAGCGCTGCATCCACACATACCCAGGCTCCTCGTTCCAGTGCTCGACGCTGCCGCCGGCCTGGGTGATCTCGTAGGGCGCCATGGACGCGTCGCCAATGAAGATCACTTTGTAGTCGGCGCCGTACTTGTGCAGCAGGTCCTGGGTGGAGGTGCGTTCCGAAGTGCGGCGCTGGTTGTTCTTCCAGACCGACTCGTACACGAAGTTATGAAAGTAGAAGTACTCCAGGTGCTTGAACTCGGTCTTGCACGCGGAGAACAGCTCTTCGCAGATCTTCACATGGGCGTCCATCGAGCCGCCGATATCGAACAGCAGCAACAGCTTGATGGTGTTGCGCCGTTCGGGGCGCATCTGGATATTCAACAGCCCGGCGTCGCGTGCGGTGTGGTCGATGGTGCCATCGATGTCCAGCTCTTCGGCCGCGCCCTGGCGGGCAAACTTGCGCAGGCGGCGCAGGGCGATCTTGATGTTGCGCGTGCCGAGTTCCACCTGATCGTCGAGGTTCTTGTACTCGCGCTGGTCCCATACTTTCACCGCCTTGCCCTGGCGCTTGCCGGCATCGCCGACGCGGATGCCTTCCGGGTTGTAGCCGCCGGAGCCGAAGGGGCTGGTGCCACCGGTGCCGATCCACTTGTTGCCGCCGGCGTGGCGTTCCTTCTGTTCTTCCAGGCGTTTCTTGAATTCCTCGATCAGCTTGTCGAGGCCGCCGAGGGACTGGATCTGCGCGCGTTCTTCATCGCTCAGCGAACGTTCGAACTCCTTGCGCAGCCACTCCTCGGGAATCAGCGCCTGCAGGTGATCATCGAGCTTTTCCAGGCCATTGAAGTAGGCGCCGAAAGCCCGGTCGAACTTGTCGAAATGCCGTTCATCCTTGACCAGGATCGTCCGCGCCAAGTAGTAGAACTCGTCCATGTCGGCGAAGGTCACGCGCTGTTTCAGCGCGTTGATCAGGTCGAGCAGCTCGCGCACCGACACCGGCACCTTGGCGGCACGCATTTCGTTGAACAGGTTGAGCAGCATCAGCGATTACCGCGACGGCTCATGAACGCCAGACGCTCCAGCAATTGTACGTCCTGCTCGTTCTTCACCAGGGCGCCGGCCAGCGGCGGGATGGCTTTGGTCGGGTCGCGCTCGCGCAGCACGGCTTCGCCGATATTGTCGGCCATCAGCAGCTTGAGCCAATCCACCAGTTCGGAGGTGGAAGGCTTCTTCTTCAGGCCCGGGACCTTGCGCACGTCGAAGAACACGTCCAGCGCTTCGCTGACCAGGTCTTTCTTGATGTCCGGGTAGTGCACATCGACGATTTTCTGCAAGGTCGTGCGGTCGGGGAAGGCAATGTAGTGGAAGAAACAGCGACGCAGGAACGCGTCCGGCAGCTCTTTCTCGTTGTTGGACGTAATGATGATGATCGGGCGTTTCTTGGCCTTGATGGTCTCGTCGATTTCGTAGACGTAGAACTCCATCTTGTCGAGCTCTTGCAACAGGTCGTTGGGGAATTCGATGTCGGCCTTGTCGATTTCGTCGATCAGCAGAATCACCCGCTCATCGGACTCGAAGGCTTCCCAGAGCTTGCCCTTCTTCAGGTAATTGCGTACGTCGTGCACTTTGTCCACTCCCAACTGCGAGTCGCGCAGGCGGCTGACCGCATCGTACTCGTAAAGGCCCTGGTGGGCCTTGGTGGTGGACTTGATGTGCCAGGTGATCAATTTGGCGCCAAAGGACTCGGCCAGTTGCTCGGCGAGCATGGTCTTGCCGGTACCGGGTTCGCCCTTGACCAACAGCGGCCGCTCCAGGGTGATGGCGGCGTTGACGGCCAGTTTCAGGTCATCGGTAGCCACATAGGCCTGGGTGCCTTCGAACTTCATCGGTCATTCCTCGAATTCATCAATGCCCGACTATACCGCGCAGCCCCGGCGACTGTGAACGCAGACGGATTATTCAGTCTCTGAATGGCCGGTCACGTCAATCTTCTGGCCAATGGGGGAAATGTGGGAGGGGGCTTGCTCCCGATAGCAGTGTGTCAGGTTTATAGCTGTACCTGATCCACCGCCATCGGGAGCAAGCCCCCTCCCACAGTTTTAATCGGCGCTGGGCTTGGGTTGTTCATAACGGGCATTGAAGGCCTGGATGAAGCCATTGCGCAGAATCGCGATCACCGCGGAAAACGCGCTGACATTTTGCTGATGCACGCTTCCGCTCAGCTCCACGCGGGTGGCGAACTGGTTTTTGCGCTGGTTCTTCAACACCGTCTCGCTGGCGCCGACCACGGCCTCCCAGATCGAGCGGAAGATGTTCTTGTCTTTGTTTTCCACGTCCTGCTGCCAGTCGAACACTTCGACATCGCGCAGCAGCGGCTTGATATAGCCGGTCAGTTGGCCTTTTTCCGCCTGGGCTTCGATCACTACATCGCCGGTGCCGGCCTTGAAATCGAACTTGCCGTAGGCCGAGGCAAAGTCATTCATGCGCTTGAGTTGCAGGTCACGGGCGCGAAAGCGCAGCTCAAACTCTTCAAAATCGCTCAACGGGTCAAAGGTGGCGTTGGCTTCCAGCGGCGCCTGGCCTTGCAGCAGCGCCTTGCCTTCAAAGCGCGCGTCGCGCTTGCCTTGCACATCCACCACGTTAGTCAGGTTGTAGAAGCTGGCGTTGACCCCGGTGGCGTTGATGTTCACCTGGGGCTTGGAGTTGAAATTATGAAAAGCGATCTTGCCGTCTTCGATGCGCACCTCGTTGAGGGTGATCGGCAGCAGCTTGCTCAGTTGTTCCTGCCAGTCGGTGCCCTTACCTGTCTGGGATGCCTGCTTGTTGGCGCCACCGTCGACGAAGTTGATCTCTGGCCGCACGAAATGCCCCTCGGCCACCACCGCATGGTCGTACCACAGTGAATGCCAGCTCACCGCAAACTCGATCAGCGGAGCCTTGACGAACGGCACTGGCACCTTACCGTCCACCTTGACGATCTGCAGGCCGTTGATCCGATAGGCGCCGCGCCATAAGGCCAGGTCCACGTCGGCAATTTCGCCACGGTAATCGCCCATGTCGGCGAGCTTTTCATTCAGGTAGTTGCGCACCAGGTAAGGCAGCGCGATGTTCACGGCAACCAGGACCAGCACCAGCCCGGCGACGGTCCAGAGCGGCCAACTGTAGCGACGTTTCATGGGGCAGTTCTCCTTGCTCGTAGGAGATGGACTGCTGTGGGAGGCGCAACGTTCCTCTGACTGGACGCCCAAGGGCACGAGGCATACCCTTGGGACCTTTCCGGACATTGCCCAATAGGACCCGTCATGAGCCGCATCTTTGCAGACAACGCGCACTCCATCGGTAATACGCCCCTGGTGCAGATCAACCGCATCGCACCACGCGGGGTCACCATCCTGGCCAAGATCGAGGGGCGTAACCCAGGCTACTCGGTGAAGTGCCGCATTGGCGCCAACATGATCTGGGACGCGGAAAGCAGCGGCAAACTCAAGCCGGGCATGACTATCGTCGAACCCACCTCCGGCAATACCGGGATCGGCCTGGCGTTCGTGGCGGCGGCGCGTGGTTACAAGCTGCTGCTGACCATGCCGGCGTCCATGAGCATCGAGCGCCGTAAAGTGCTCAAGGCCCTTGGCGCCGAGCTGGTGTTGACCGAACCGGCCAAGGGCATGAAAGGCGCGATTGAAAAGGCGGCTGACATTGTCGCCGGCGACCCCGGCACCTATTTCATGCCGGCCCAGTTCGAAAACCCGGCAAACCCGGCGATCCACGAGAAAACCACGGGTCCGGAAATCTGGAACGACACCGATGGCGCGGTGGACGTGCTGGTAGCGGGCGTGGGCACCGGCGGCACCATTACCGGTGTGTCGCGTTATATCAAACACACGGCGGGCAAGCCGATCCTGTCGGTGGCGGTGGAGCCGCTCGTCTCGCCGGTGATCACCCAGGCGCTGGCCGGCGACGAAATCAAGCCGAGCCCGCACAAGATCCAGGGCATTGGCGCCGGTTTCGTGCCAAAAAACCTCGACCTGTCCATAGTCGATCGCGTGGAGCTGGTCACCGACGAAGAATCCAAGACCATGGCCCGGCGCTTGATGCAGGAAGAAGGCATTCTGTGCGGCATCTCTTGCGGCGCCGCGATGGCCGTGGCGGTGCGCCTGGCCGAGAAACCGGAAATGCAAGGCAAGACCATCGTGGTGATCCTGCCGGACTCGGGTGAGCGCTACCTGTCGAGCATGCTGTTCAGCGATTTGTTCACCGAGCAGGAAAACCAGGCTTGATACAGATCACGCTGTTTTCCCGGGCCTTCTGCATAATGCTCCAAGTGTTTATCATGGCTGGCTGCTACGTCTGGTTTCCCCGCGACGGGAAGCTGTTGGCCAGGCGCTTATTTCCAGGAGTTGCTGCATGACCTTTTCTTTGGCCGCCAAACTGTCGGTGTTGCTGCTGTTTATCGGCAGCACGCTGTATGTGCACCTGCGCGGCAAGGCCCGTTTGCCGATGTTGCGCCAGTTCGTCAATCATTCGGCGCTGTTCGCCCCCTATAACGCCTTGATGTACCTGTTTTCCGCGGTGCCGTCCAAGCCCTACCTGGACCGCAGCAAGTTCCCGGAACTGGACGTGCTCAAGGACAATTGGGAAGTGATCCGCGAAGAGGCCATGCACTTGTTCGACGAGGGCTACATCCGCGCCGCCGAAAAGAACAACGACGCCGGTTTCGGTTCGTTTTTCAAGAAGGGCTGGAAGCGCTTCTACCTCAAGTGGTACGACAAACCCCTGCCATCGGCCGAGGCCCTGTGCCCGAAAACCGTGGCGCTGGTCAGCAGTATTCCCAACGTCAAGGGCGCGATGTTCGCGCTGTTGCCGGGCGGCAGCCACTTGAACCCGCACCGCGACCCGTTCGCCGGCTCCCTGCGCTATCACCTGGGCCTGTCCACGCCGAACTCCGACGACTGCCGCATCTTTGTCGACGGTCAGGTCTACGCCTGGCGCGACGGCGAAGACGTGATGTTCGACGAAACCTACGTGCACTGGGTGAAAAACGAAACGGATAAAACCCGCGTGATCCTGTTCTGCGACATCGAACGCCCGCTGAGCAACCGCGTCATGACCCGTGTCAACCGTTGGGTCAGCAAGCAGCTGGGACGTGCGACCGCGCCGCAGAACCTGGACGACGAACGCGTGGGTGGGATCAACCAGGCGTATGCCTGGAGCAAGACCTTCAGCGACAAGTTCAGCGGCCAGGTCAAACAATGGAAGCGCAAGCACCCCAAGGCCTACCGCATCGCGCGCCCGGTGTTGGCGGTGGTTGTGCTGGTATTGCTGTGGAAGTGGCTGTTCGGCTGATCTGACATCTGGAATGCCATCAATGTGGGAGGGGGCTTGCCCCCGATAGCGGTGTATCAGTCAGCTTATCTTCAGCTGACCCACTGCTATTGGGGGCAAGCCCCCTCCCACATTTGATCTCCAGTGTGACTTAAGAGGCAATCAACTGGCGCAGCACGTAGTGCAGGATGCCGCCTGATTTGAAGTATTCCACTTCATTGAGGGTATCGATCCGGCACAGCACCTCGACCTTCTCGCTGCTGCCATCTTCCCGGGTAATCACCAGCGTCAGGTTCATCCGTGGTTCAATCTCGGCGTCCGTCAGCCCGAGGATATCGACCTTTTCCTTGCCGGTGAGCTTGAGCGACTTGCGGTTCTGGTCCAGTTTGAACTGCAACGGCAGCACGCCCATGCCTACCAGGTTGGAGCGGTGGATGCGCTCGAAGCTTTCGGCGATCACCGCCTTGACCCCGAGCAAATTGGTGCCCTTGGCCGCCCAGTCGCGGCTTGAGCCGGTGCCGTATTCCTGGCCCGCGATCACCACCAACGGTGTACCTGACGCCTGATACTTCATTGCCGCATCGTAGATCGCCATCTTCTCGCCGGTTGGGATATACAGCGTATTACCGCCTTCTTCGCCGCCGAGCATTTCGTTGCGGATACGGATGTTGGCAAACGTGCCGCGCATCATCACTTCATGATTGCCCCGGCGCGAGCCGTAGGAGTTGAAGTCCCGTGGGTCCACGCCTTGCTCGCGCAGGTAGCGGCCGGCGGGGCTGTCGGTCTTGATGTTGCCGGCGGGGGAGATGTGGTCGGTGGTCACCGAGTCGCCGAGCAGGGCCAGCACGTTGGCGCCCTTGACGTCCTCGATCACCGGCAGCGGGCCGCCAATATCGTCGAAGAACGGCGGGTGCTGGATGTAAGTGGAATCCTTCTGCCATACGTAGGTCGCCGCCTGCGGCACTTCAATCGCTTGCCACTGTTCGTCGCCGGCAAACACCTCGGCGTATTCCTTGTGGAACATGCCGGTGCTGACCTGGGCCACTGCGTCGGCAATCTCCTGGCTGCTGGGCCAGATGTCCTTGAGGTACACCGGGTTGCCGTGCGGGTCGTTGCCCAGTGGCTCGCTGCTGATATCGATCCGCACCGTACCGGCCAGGGCGTAGGCCACCACCAGGGGCGGCGAGGCCAGCCAGTTGGTTTTCACCAATGGGTGCACGCGACCTTCGAAGTTACGGTTACCCGACAGCACCGAGGCGACAGTGAGGTCGGCTTTCTGGATGGCTTTTTCAATCGGCTCGGGCAGCGGCCCGGAGTTGCCGATGCAGGTGGTGCAGCCGTAGCCCACCAGGTCGAAGCCGAGCTTGTCCAGGTACTGGGTGAGGCCGGCCGCCTTATAATAGTCGGTGACCACTTTCGAGCCCGGCGCCAGTGAACTCTTGACCCATGGCTTGCGCGTCAGGCCTTTTTCCACCGCTTTCTTCGCCACCAGCCCGGCGGCCATCATCACGCTGGGGTTGGAGGTGTTGGTGCAGGAAGTGATGGCGGCGATCACCACCGCGCCGTTTTTCAGGCGATAGGTGTTACCTTCGTATTCGTAGTCGGCTTCGCCCACCAAGTCGGCATTGCCTACGGCGACGCCGCCACCGCCTTCGCTTTCCAGGCGACCTTCTTCCTTGGTGGTGGGTTTGAATTGCAAGTCGAGGAAATCACTGAACGCCTGGCCCACGTTGGGCAGGGCGACACGGTCCTGCGGGCGTTTGGGCCCGGCGAGGCTGGCTTCGACGCTGCCCATGTCCAGGGCCAGGGTGTCGGTGAAGATCGGCTCCTGGCCGGCGTTGCGCCACAGGCCCTGGGCCTTGGTGTAGGCCTCGACCAGCTTGACGGTCTCCGCCGGGCGCCCGGACAGGCGCAGGTAGTCCAGCGTCACTTCGTCTACCGGGAAAAAGCCGCAGGTCGCGCCGTATTCAGGCGCCATGTTGGCGATGGTGGCGCGGTCGGCCAAAGGCAGGTCGGCCAGGCCGTCGCCATAGAATTCGACGAATTTACCCACCACGCCCTTTTTGCGCAGCATCTGGGTGACGGTCAGCACCAGGTCGGTGGCGGTGATGCCTTCTTGCAATTTGCCGGTGAGTTTGAAACCGATCACTTCCGGGATCAGCATCGACACCGGTTGGCCGAGCATCGCCGCTTCCGCTTCGATCCCGCCCACGCCCCAGCCCAGTACGCCCAGGCCGTTGATCATGGTGGTGTGGGAGTCGGTGCCCACCAGGGTGTCAGGAAAGGCGTAGGTGCGGCCGTCTTCCTCCTTGGTCCACACGGTGCGGCCCAGGTATTCCAGGTTGACCTGGTGGCAGATGCCGGTGCCCGGCGGCACGACGCTGAAGTTGTCAAAGGCGCTCTGGCCCCAACGCAGGAAGGCGTAGCGTTCGCCGTTGCGCTGCATTTCGATGTCGACGTTCTGTTCAAAGGCATCGGCGTTGCCGAACTTGTCGACCATCACCGAGTGGTCAATCACCAGGTCGACCGGCGACAGCGGGTTGATGCGCTGCGGATCGCCGCCGGCCTTGGCCACGGCGGCGCGCATGGCGGCCAGGTCGACCACGGCGGGCACGCCGGTGAAATCCTGCATCAGCACGCGGGCAGGGCGGTACTGGATCTCACGGTCAGACTGGCGTTCCCTGAGCCAGGCGGCGAGGGCCTTCAGGTCAGTGCCGGTGACGGTCTTGGCGTCTTCCCAGCGCAGCAGGTTTTCCAGCAGCACTTTGAGCGACATCGGCAGCTTGTCCAGGTCACCCAGGCTCTTGGCGGCTTCGGGCAGGCTGAAGTAGTGGTAGGTCTTACTGTCTATTTGCAGGGTTTTAAGGGTTCTCAGGCTATCAAGGGATGACATTACATGACTCCTTTTGATCCGCACGGCCACGGACCTGACGGGACGAACAGAGCGTTCAACTTAGCGCGGTTTTGCTTAGCAGGCTAATAACTGGACTCTATGGTTAAGTCCAAGGTTCCGAACTCGGCTATCATGCGCGCGTTTTCATGACAGGTATTGCGATAGAGCAATCCAGTTGCCAGGAGATTCAATTGAACACCCTTTTTATGCACTGCCGTCCGGGTTTTGAAGGCGAAGTCTGTTCCGAGATCGCGGAACACGCCGCGCGCCTGAACGTTTCCGGCTACGCCAAGGCCAAGACCGGCAGCGCTTGCGCCGAATTCGTCTGCACTGAAGAAGACGGCGCGCAACGCTTGATGCACGGCCAGCGCTTCGCCGAGCTGATTTTTCCTCGGCAGTGGGCGCGCGGGGTGTTCATCGACCTGCCGGAAACCGACCGCATCAGCGTGATCCTCGCGCACCTGCGCCAATTTCCGGTGTGCGGCAGCCTGTGGCTGGAGATGGTTGACACTAACGACGGCAAGGAACTGTCGAACTTCTGCAAGAAATTCGAAGTGCACCTGCGCAAAGCCTTGCTGAACGCCGGCAAGCTGGTGGACGACCCGAGCAAGCCGCGCCTGCTGCTGACGTTCAAGAGCGGCCGCGAAGTGTTCATGGGCCTGGCTGAGTCGAACAACTCGGCGATGTGGCCGATGGGGATTCCACGGTTGAAGTTCCCGCGTGAAGCGCCCAGCCGCTCGACCCTGAAGCTGGAAGAGGCCTGGCACCACTTCATTCCCCGTGAGCAATGGGACGAACGCCTGCACGGCGACATGACCGGTGTCGACCTGGGGGCGGCACCCGGTGGCTGGACGTGGCAGTTGGTCAACCGTGGCATGCTGGTGACCGCCATCGACAACGGCCCCATGGCCGAAAGCCTGATGGACACCGGCCTGGTGCAGCACCTGATGGCCGACGGCTTCACCTTCGTGCCCAAGCAGCCGGTGGACTGGATGGTGTGCGACATCGTCGAGAAGCCCGCGCGCAATGCGGCTTTGCTGGAAACCTGGATCGGCGAGGGCCATTGCCGCGAGGCAGTGGTCAACCTCAAGCTGCCGATGAAGCAGCGTTATGCCGAAGTGAAACGTTTGCTCGAGCGCATCGAAGACGGCTTCAAGGCACGCGGCATCCGGGTGGAGATCGGCTGCAAGCAGCTGTATCACGACCGCGAAGAAGTGACGTGCCACCTGCGCCGCCTCGTGGACGTCAAGAAATCGAGAAAGCACTGATCTCAATTGCCAGGAGTGAACTATGAGCGTTGATCTACCCGTCGATAGCATCCTCGATGCCACCGGCCTCAATTGCCCGGAGCCGGTGATGATGCTGCACCAGCACATCCGTGACCTGCCTGCGGGCGGCCTGCTCAAGGTGATCGCGACCGACCCGTCGACCCGTCGCGATATCCCCAAGTTTTGCGTGTTCCTTGACCACGAACTGGTCAGTCAACAGGAAGACGCCGGCACGTACCTTTACTGGATCCGCAAGAAAGCCGATTGACCGCCGACCCCTTGTAGGAGCGAGCTTGCTCGCGAAAAACCTGAGAGCGCCGCGTTAAACCAGAAGCGCTGCGTTATTGTTAGCGTTTTTCGCGAGCAAGGGCTAGCCGCCCGCCTCGCTCCTACAGTGCGCGCCTGAGCGCGTTGCCTGCCCGAATGCGCCTGCGTGCACTGCGCGCCAGGCGCACCAGCAGCATGCCGGCGGCGCAGCTCAGGCCGACGATCAGGCCTTGCCACAAGCCGCTTGGACCGCTGGGTTCGCCCAGCCAGTTGGTCAGCCCCAGGGCATAACCCACCGGCAAGCCCACACCCCAGTAGGCGAGCAGGGTCAGCAGCATGGTCACCCGGGTGTCCTGATAGCCGCGCAGTGCACCGGCAGCGGTCACCTGGATCGAGTCGGAGAACTGGAACAGCGCCGAGAACACAATCAGCGTCGAGGCCAGGTGGATGACCACCGGGTCTGGGGTATAGATCGCCGCAATCTGCTCGCGAAACACCAGCATCAGGCTGCAGGACAGGAAGGCATAGGCCAGTGCGGTGCCCATGCCGACCCCGGCGGCGAAGCGTGCTTCACGCGGTTCGCCACGGCCCAGGGCCTGCCCGACACGCACGGTGATGGCCATGCTCAGGGAATAGGGCACCATGAACACCAATGAGCTGACATTCAGCGCGATCTGATGGCCGGACACCACGGTGGCCCCCAGGCTGCCCAGCAGCAGCGCGATCACCGCGAAGATGCTCGACTCGGCGAAGATCGCCACGCCAATCGGCAGGCCAATGCCCAAGACACGTTTGATCACCGCCCATTGCGGCCAGTCGAAGCGCTTGAACACTTCACTGCTCTGATACGCCGCGCCCCAGCGCGTCCACCCAACCAGGCCGAGCATCATCACCCACATCGCAATCGCCGTGGCCCAGCCGCAGCCTACGCCGCCCATGGCCGGCAGGCCGAAGTGACCGTAGATGAAGATGTAGTTCAGCGGAATGTTCAGCGCCAGCCCGCACAAACCCATGACCATGCTCGGCCGCGTACGGCCCAGGCCGTCGCTGAAACAGCGGAACACGTAATACAGCGCAATGGCTGGCATCCCGGCCGCGATGCCCTGCAGATAGCCCATGGACGGTGCGATCAGGTCGGGCTCGACTTTCATCGCGTGCAGCACCGGTTCGGCGCACAGCAGCAACAGTGCGCCGCAGAGGCCGACCACCACGGCCAGCCACAATGACTGGCGCACCAATGGCCCGATTTCGTTGTACTGGCCGGCGCCGTAGCGCTGCGCGACTTTCGGTGTGGTGGCCAGCAGAGTGCCGGTCATCAATAGGTAGACCGGAATCCAGATCGAGTTACCCAGGCCAACCGCCGCCAGGTCCTTGGGGCTGACACGTCCGGCCATCACCGCATCGACAAAGCTCATTGCGGTGGTTGCCAGTTGGCCGATGATGATCGGCAGGGCCAGCGTCAGCAGGCCGCGCACTTCCCGGCTGATGCGGGCGGGGCGGGTGAGGGTAGCGGTAGCAGTGTTCACGTACAGGTGTCCAATAAAAAGGCAGTCGCAAGGACGGCGGATTCTACGCTTTGACGCAACGGTCAGGAAAAAACCTGTGTTGCTGATTTGTAATGCGGTATCGCAGGCACCTTGTAAACCCTGTGGGAGGGGGCTTGACCCCGATAGCAATGGCTCAGTCACAAATGCATCAACTGACCCACCGCCATCGGGAGCAAGCCCCCTCCCACATGGAATACTCACAAGGCTGTACACTGCTGATCCGCCAAAAGGAGCCTGCCATGCTGATTGTTGCCGACGAAAATATCCCGCTGCTCGATGCATTTTTCCAGGGGTTTGGCGAGATTCGCCGTGTCCCCGGCCGCTCCATCGACCGGGCCACGGTCGAGCAGGCCGATGTGCTGCTGGTACGTTCGGTGACCAACGTCAACCGGGCCTTGCTCGAGGGCACGAAGGTGGGTTTTGTCGGCACCTGCACCATCGGCACCGATCATCTGGACCTCGATTATTTCAGGCAGGCCGGTATCCAGTGGTCCAGCGCGCCCGGCTGTAACGCCCGAGGCGTGGTGGATTACGTGCTGGGCAGCTTGCAGACCCTGGCTGAAATCGAAGGCGTCGACCTCACACAGCGCACCTATGGCATCGTTGGCGCCGGTGAGGTCGGCGGGCGGCTGGTCAAGGTGCTCAAGGGCCTGGGCTGGAACGTGCGGGTATGCGACCCGCCCCGGCAGATTGCCGAAGACGGCGACTACGTCAGCCTGGAGCAGATCATCGAGCAATGCGATGTCATCAGTCTGCACACGCCGCTGACCAAGTCCGGCAATGGTTCCACCTGGCATCTGTTTGATCGTGAGCGCCTGGCGCAGCTCAAGCCTGGCACCTGGCTGATCAACGCCAGCCGGGGCGCGGTCGTGGACAACGCTGCCCTGCGCGAGGTGTTGCGCGAGCGCGAAGACCTGCAAGCGGTGCTGGATGTTTGGGAGGGCGAGCCCCAGGTGGATGCCGACCTGGCCGATCTGTGCGTGCTGGCCACGCCGCATATCGCCGGGTACAGCCTCGATGGCAAGCAGCGCGGCACGGCGCAGATCTACCAGGCGTTCTGCGCGCATCTGGGCCAGCAACCGAGCATTCAGTTGAGCGATTTGTTGCCGACGCCATGGCTGGCCGAGGTGCACTTGAATGCCTCAACCGATCCGGCCTGGGCGCTGGCGACCTTGTGTCGCAGTGTGTACGACCCACGTCGGGATGATGCGGACTTTCGGCGCAGCCTTGTAGGAACCGTAGAAGAGCAGCGCAAGGCCTTCGACCTGCTGCGCAAGCACTACCCCGAGCGCCGTGAAATCGATGGCTTGAAGGTGCGCATCAACGGTGAATCCTCAGCCCTGTCCGGCATCGTCGCCGCCTTGGGCGCCGAAGCGGTTTAACGCGTATAAAAAACCCGGCCACCGGGGCCGGGTTCGAAAGAGCGTGGGCGCTTCAGCCTTGCTGGGCAGGCTTGACCAGTTTCTCTTCCAGTTCGCTGCACGCTTGCTGGATCATTTCTTCGGTGATCTGCACCTCGCAGCCCTTGGCGTCGATGTACGAGCACGGCAATTGCTGCGGCTGGCGGATCACTTCAATTTTGGCATCGCTGCTGTTTTGCAAGGTCATGGCCTGTCTCCTCATCAGGTTGTGTACCTACTTTAATTCCCCCGCGTGACCGAGCTATTACAACTCCTTACACGATCATCGGTTCGAACGCCTAGTCCACCAGAAACCGGTCCATATTTCCAGATCAGTCTTAGACCGATAGCCTCTAGCGGCATAAGTCGGCGAGCATAATTAACCTGACTCATTGCTATTGGCCCAAGTTCCCCCAATGTTCATGAACAAACTCCTCATCGGTGAAGCCCTCCATGTTCTCAGTCCGTCAACGCCGTGCGATTCGCCTGGCCAGCCGCTTCATTGCGCCTTACCGCTGGCAGGCGCTGGGTGCCCTGTTGGCGCTGATCGTCACCGCCGGCATCACCTTGTCCATGGGGCAGGGTATCCGCCTGCTGGTTGACCAGGGTTTCATGACCCAGTCACCGCACCTGCTCAACCAATCCATCGCGCTGTTCATGCTGCTGGTGCTGGGCCTGGCGGTGGGCACGTTCACGCGCTTCTACCTGGTGTCGTGGATCGGCGAGCGGGTGGTGGCGGACATCCGCCGACAAGTGTTCAACCACCTGATCTACCTGCACCCGGGCTTCTACGAGAACAACCGCAGCTCGGAAATCCAGTCACGCCTGACCACCGACACCACCTTGCTGCAATCGGTGATCGGCTCATCACTGTCGCTGTTTCTGCGCAATGCCTTGATGGTGATCGGCGGCATCGTGCTGTTGTTCATCACCAACCCCAAGCTCACCAGCATTGTCGTGGTGGCGTTGCCGCTGGTGCTGGCGCCGATCCTGATCTTTGGCCGGCGCGTGCGCAGCCTGTCGCGGCAGAGCCAGGACCGTATCGCCGATGTCGGCAGCTATGTGTCCGAAACCCTGGGCCAGATCAAGACCGTGCAGGCCTATAACCATCAGGTCCAGGACGAACAGCGTTTCGCCCTGACCGTGGAGGAGGCATTCACCACGGCCCGCAAACGCATCCTGCAACGGTCGTGGCTGATCACCCTGGTGATCATGCTGGTGCTCGGCGCCGTGGGCGTGATGCTGTGGGTTGGCGGGATGGACGTGATCAGCGGGCGCATTTCCGGCGGTGAGCTGGCGGCGTTTGTGTTCTACAGCTTGATCGTTGGCAGCGCCGTCGGCACCTTGAGTGAAGTGCTTGGCGAGTTGCAGCGGGCCGCCGGTGCGGCTGAACGGATTGGCGAACTGTTGCAGTCAAGCAACGAAATCCAGGCCCCGGCCAGCGGCAGTGTGCGCTTGCCGGAGCGCGTCAGCGGGCGCATGGAATTGCAGGGCGTGCGCTTTTCCTACCCGTCACGGCCCGACAGCTTCGCCATCGACGGCCTTAACCTGACCGTCAATCCAGGTGAAACCCTCGCCTTGGTCGGCCCTTCCGGCGCAGGTAAGTCCACGATCTTCGACTTGCTGCTGCGCTTCTACGACCCCCAGCATGGCCGCATCCTGCTTGAAGGCCAGCCGCTGCCCGAGCTCGACCCGCTGGACCTGCGCCGCCACTTCGCGCTGGTTTCCCAGAGCCCGGCGCTGTTTTTCGGCAGCGTCGAAGACAACATCCGCTACGGTAACCCCACGGCCACCCGCGAACAGGTCGAAGCTGCGGCACGCATCGCCCACGCCCACGACTTCATCCTGCAAATGCCCGACGGCTACCAGACCCACCTGGGCGACGGTGGCCTGGGCCTCTCCGGTGGTCAGCGCCAACGCCTGGCCATCGCCCGCGCCTTGTTGGTGGATGCGCCGATCCTGCTGCTGGACGAAGCCACCAGCGCCCTTGATGCGCAGAGTGAACACCTGATCCAGCAAGCCCTGCCGCGATTGATGCAGGGCCGCACCACCCTGGTGATCGCGCACCGCCTGGCCACGGTGAAGAACGCCGACCGGATTGCGGTGATGGACCAGGGCAAGCTGGTGGCGGTGGGTACGCATCAGCAGCTGATTGCGAGCAATCCGTTGTATGCGCGCTTGGCGGCGCTGCAGTTCAGTGCAGATGACCCGCGCCAATAGCCTCACGGAAATACCAATGTGGGAGGGGCTTGCCCCCGATAGCGGTGTATCAGTCACCCGATGTATCAACTGACAGATTGCTATCGGGGGCAAGCCCCCTCCCACATTAGATATTCGGCAGATCCAGTGCCCTTACTGATCGTCAAAATACCGCTCATGCCAATCCACCAACGGCTGCGGTGAGTTGAGCTTCTGCCCGTAGATCACCGAATAAGACAGCACGTTTTGCACATACT
Source organism: Pseudomonas sp. W4I3 (assembly GCF_030816195.1). Lineage (GTDB taxonomy): Bacteria > Pseudomonadota > Gammaproteobacteria > Pseudomonadales > Pseudomonadaceae > Aquipseudomonas. The sequence goes on from NZ_JAUSXS010000001.1 coordinate 2,226,882, forward strand.
GGCGGGTTTCGTCGAACGGGATGCTTTCCACCCACACGTCGAAACTCAGGTGGTCCGCACCGCGCAGCCATTGGCGCACGCGGCCGGGGCCGGCGTTGTAGGCGGCGGAGGCGAGCACGCGATTGCCGTTGAATTGGCTGTGCACCTGGCTCAGGTAGGCTGCGCCGAGCTGGATGTTTTTGTCCGGGTCCAGTACCTGGGCCGGGGAGGCCAGGGGAATGCTGAACTTGCGCGCGGTTTCCTTGGCGGTGCCGGGCATCAGTTGCATCAAGCCGCTGGCGCCGACGCCGGAGCGGGCGTCATCCATGAAGGCGCTTTCCTGGCGGGTAATGGCGAACACCCAGCTCGAATGCAGGCCACGCACCTTGGCTTCGCGCACCAGGGTATCGCGGTGGGCCATCGGGAAGCGGATGTCCAGGTCGTCCCAGTATTGCGCTTGGCTGATCGTGCGGATCGCCGGGAAGTACCATTTCATGTCATAGGCCAGCTTCGCCTGGGCGACCATTTCATCACGGTTGAAGTGACGGCTGACGTGGTACCACTCGCGGCGGCCGTCGACGATCTGGCCACGCGCATAGAATTCCAGGGCACGGCGCACGCCTGGGGTATTGCGCACTTTGTTGATCAGCGCCTGGCTCATCACCAGCGGTTTGTTGTTCAACTGGTAAGGGGTCTTGGAGCGGTCGGCGGCGAGGAAGCCGTAGAAGTCGCGCTCCTTGGCCACGTTTTTATACAGCACCAACGCTTGCGGGTTTTTCGGTTCGGCCAGCTCCAGGCTGCGCGCCTGCCAATAGCGCCAACGGTTGGTGGTGGCCAGGTCCTGCGGCAGCTTGCGGGTCAGCTGGTAGGCCTCTTCCCAGCGCGCCAGCCGCAACAGCAGGCGCAGGCGCCATTCGGAGACGGTGTTGTCACGCAGTTCCGGGTCGTATTTGGTCATCACGTCCAGGGCACGAGGATCGTAGCGACGGGCCAGGGTCAGGCCGATTTCCCGGGCAATCGAGACTTTTTCGTCACGGGAGAAGTGCATGCTGCTGGCGTAACCGTCCAGCAGGGCCATGGCCTTGTCCGGGTCCTGGCGTGCCAGCCGACGCAGGCCCAGGCCTACGGCGTCAGACATGGCTTCGGTGGCCGGCAGAAAGCGCGACGGGTCGCTGAGCATGTCGGGCTTTTGCGCCACGTCGATCATCAGGCGGCCCTGGGCGCCGAGCGTGGGCAGGGTTTTCACCAGGCTGTTAGCCAGCGCGTAGTTGCGCGCTTCGGCGGCGAGCTTGGTGCGGTCCCAGATTTTCTGCTCGGTCAGTTGCCCGTCGGATGCCCACTGGCCAAAGGTCACGTCACAGGCGGCGGGTTGGGATTTGCCGGTCATCCACAGCTTTTCGGCGGTCTTGTAGCCTTCGGCCTTGAGGTTGTGGGTGAGTTGATACTGGCCGTGCAGGCAGTCCAGTTCGACGAAATTGAGCTTGGTATCGTAGTACTTTTCAAAGGTCTGCCAGTCACCGCGCTCGGCCAGCCAGCGCAACCAGCGCAGCTTCATCCAGTTCGCTTGGGGCAGGTCGCCGTTTTTGGCGAGAAATTGCTCGATTTCCTGATTGCTCGCGCTTTTAAGGCGCGCGGTCAGCTCGTCATACGCCAGGTACGGCGTCAGCGGGTAGTCGGCCAGGGCCTGGCTGTATTGCATGTACGGGCCGCTGTCGCCCTTGGCCAGGGCCCGCTTGGCTTCATCGTAATATTGACGTTGGGTGGTGAGGTCCACGGCCTGGGCAGATTGAACGGCGGTGGCAGAAAGAAGCAGGCAGGATAAAAAGTTGAAAAGGCGACTGCGCATGAGACGTCCGTGCAGAGAAATCACGACTAGCACCGGCATCGCCGACACTGATTGCCCCTAGCTTAGCCTTTTGCCAGCGGCCGGCGAAAGCTTTGCCGGCCGGTTGGTTCAAGTTCGCGGCAAATGTCCTACGGAACGTGTCGGCAGCGAAAATGCTGGCCGCATCCAACCCTCAACTCAGGTAGAATGCGCGCCCAGTTTTTGGAGAAGCGTATGACCCTGCTCAAATTCAGCGATGTGTCCCTTGCTTTCGGCGCTATGCCGTTGTTGGACAAGGTGTCCTGGCAGATCGCCCGTGGTGAGCGGGTGTGCATCATCGGCCGCAACGGTACCGGCAAGTCCAGCATGATGAAGCTGGTCAAGGGCGACCAGAAGCCCGATGACGGCTCTGTCTGGCGTGCTCCCGGCCTCAAGATCGGCGAATTGCCGCAGGAATTGCCGGTAGCCGACGAGCGGACAGTGTTCGACGTGGTTGCCGAAGGCCTGGACGGCGTAGGCGAATTGCTGGCGCAATACCATCACCTCGCGCAGAACTGCGTCACCGAAGAAGACCTGGACAAGTTGATGCACGTCCAGCAAGACCTCGAAGCCCGTGATGGCTGGCGCCTGCAGCAACTGGTGGACAGCACCCTGAGCCGCCTGCAATTGCCGGCCGACAAGACCCTCGCCCAATTGTCCGGCGGCTGGCGTCGTCGCGTGCTGCTGGCCCAGGCGTTGGTGTCCGAGCCAGACCTGCTGCTGCTCGACGAACCGACCAACCACCTGGACATCGGCGCTATCGCCTGGCTCGAAGAAGCCCTGAAGGATTTCCAGGGCGCGGTGCTGTTCATCACGCACGACCGGTCCTTCCTGCAAAACCTGGCCACGCGCATCCTGGAACTGGACCGCGGTGGCCTGATCGACTGGAACGGCGACTACGCCAGCTTCCTGGTGCACAAGGAAGCTGCACTCTCGGCTGAAGAGACCGCCAACGCCCTGTTCGACAAGAAACTGGCCCAGGAAGAAGTCTGGATCCGCCAGGGTATCAAGGCACGCCGCACCCGTAATGAAGGTCGCGTGCGTGCGTTGAAAGCGCTGCGGGTTGAGCGCAGCGAACGTCGTGAACGCACCGGCAAGGCCAATATCCAACTCGATACCGCCGATAAGTCGGGCAAGCAGGTGATGGTGCTGGAAAACGTCAGCTTCCATCACCCGGACGGTCCGTTCCTGATCAAGGACTTCTCCATGGTCCTGGCGCGCGGCGACCGTATCGGCCTGCTGGGCGCCAACGGTACCGGCAAGACCACCTTGCTCAAGCTGATGCTTGGCGGTCTGCAGCCGACCAGTGGCACGGTGGAAGAGGGCACGCGCATCGACGTGGCCTACTTCGATCAGCTGCGCCATCAGTTGGACCTGGAAAAAACCGTGATCGACAACGTCGCCGAAGGTCGCGACTTTATCGACATCGACGGCCAGAGCCGCCACGTACTCAGCTACCTGGGCGATTTCCTGTTCAGCCCGCAACGTGCGCGGACCCCGGTGAAAGCCTTGTCCGGTGGCGAGCGTGCGCGCCTGCTGCTGGCCAAGCTGTTCAGCAAGCCGGCCAACCTGCTGGTGCTCGACGAACCGACCAACGACCTCGACGTGGAAACCCTGGAGCTGTTGGAAGAGGTCTTGCTGACCTTCAACGGCACCGTGCTGATGGTCAGCCACGACCGGGCATTCCTCGACAACGTGGTCACCAGCACCCTGGTTTTCGAGGGCGAAGGCAAGGTGCGCGAGTACGTCGGTGGTTATCAGGACTGGCTGCGCCAGGGCGGTTCGCCGCGCCTGCTGGGCGTGACCGAGAGCAAGTCCGGCAAGGCCGACTTGAACTCGGCGGTAGTGATGCCTGTGGCGGCTGCGGCCCCTGCACCGGAAGCTGCGCCTGCGGCCAACAAGAAAAAGCTCAGCTATAAGCTGCAGCGCGAACTGGAAGCCTTGCCGGCTGAGATCGACGCCAAGGAGCAGCAGATCGCCGCAGTAGAAGCAGAAATGGCTGACGCCGGTTTCTACCAGCGCCCGGCGGCGGAAACCGCCAAGGTCATCGCCTCCCTGGAAACGTTGAATCAGGAGCTGGAAGCACTGGTTGAGCGCTGGGCCGAGCTGGATGCCTGAGTGATTCCAAGGCATTAAAAACCCGGTGTTCATCTGATGAACACCGGGTTTTTTATATGAATTGCGGTAAAAATGTGGGAGGGGGCTTGCCCCCGATAGCGGTGTATCACTCACCTGATGCATCAACTGACAGACTGCTATCGGGGGTAAGCCCCCTCCCACATGGGTTCTGCGGTGTACTTAAGTATTTTTTACCAACCTTACCGCCAGCACATCGCACGGCGCGCCATGCAGCACATCATTGGCGGTAGAGCCCAGCAGCAGCGCCAGACCGTGTCGGCCATGGCTGCCCACCACGATCAGGTCGCAGCCTTGCTCCTTGGCGATGTGGTGGATTTCCTGGCGCGGTTGGCCGTAGGTGAGGTGGGAATTTTCCTTCTTTAACTCGGGATACTTGATGATCAACCGCTCCAGGCGCTCCTTGGCCTGGTCGAACTGTTGCTGCTGTAGCTGGGAAAGGTCCATCGGCACGTCGCCACCGAAGGCCATGGCCATGGGTTCGACGATATGCACCAGGGACAGTTTGGCGCCATTGGCAACGGCGGATTCCCGTGCACGCTTGATCACTGGATCGCACTCTTCGGTCAGGTCGACAGCGACCAGAATATGTTCGTAGGGCATGGGGCGTTCCTCCAGGGGGACTGCAATAAATTCAGTATGGCTGCTTTCAAGCGGATCGGCTTGCGTCAGATCAAGTCCGCTCATCAGGAAATTCGGGAGTACACATATGACGGTCTGGATAGTGGTGTCAATCCTTGTGGTGGTTCTGAGCCCTCTGGCATGGTTGCGCCCATCGCGCCATCAGAGCGGGCGCATGGCCTTGCGCATGGAGGCACGACGCATCGGGCTGGCCATGCAGCTGGCGCCCCAGGAGTGGCCGCACTGGCTCAAGCAAGAGCCGCCGAGCCCCTGCGCGCAGTATTGCCGGCCACGACGCGGCAGTACGCCGGCCATCTGGAGTTACTGGCAGTTGGAACCCGGGGTGTGGGTCAACCAATGGCGTGAGGTTTGCGTGGACGAGAAGTTGTTGCCGTATTTTTCTACGCTGCCGGCCAACGTCTACAAGGTCGAGGCCGACAGGCAAATGATCGCCCTGTATTGGGGCGAGAAGGGCGAGGCAAGCGTGTTGAAGGATATTGATGCGCTGCTCAAAGCATTGGCCTGACGCCGCCGCTTCCCTGTAGGAGCGAGCTTGCTCGCGAAGATCGTCAACGATGACGCAGGCATTTCAGGGTATCCGGGTCGCCCTCACGTTTTTCGCGAGCAAGCTCGCTCCTACAAAAAGCCAGGCAATAAAAAGCCCGACATATCATCGGGCTGGAGTTGGCCAGGCAGGCCGGTAAATTCATTCGAAAGCATTTGGGTTGCAGCTAGCCTAGCCGCATATCCCATTGCGTACAGCCTTTTCCGACAACTTTCCTATTATTGATCCTGTGAATATTTGAATATTGACGGGTGGCGGGCTTAGGGTTGGGGTTCTGAAATGACTGGAAAGTCGCGTTTTTCCTAGCCTTTGGAGCGATTGACAATTGCCCGGAATTGGATGAAGGTGGCGTACCCAAATCAAACGGGCGTATGAATTGAGCGTTTGTCCTACAGGCGACTCTGACATAACCCCGACTATCGCACTGGCGGGTGTGCCTGGCGTATTGGCGTGAGCATTGACGCAGCTGTCAATGTCAAACCAGAGGCCAGCGTCCGGTGTGTACTGTTCAGCTTCCATATCGTGGAGATCAGTTGATGATTTACGAAGGTAAAGCCATCACGGTTAAGGCTCTTGAAAGTGGCATCGTCGAATTGAAATTCGACCTCAAGGGTGAGTCCGTCAACAAGTTCAACCGTCTAACCCTGAACGAACTGCGTCAGGCTGTAGATACCATCAAAGCAGATGCTTCGGTCAAGGGCGTGATCGTCTCCAGCGGCAAGGACGTGTTTATCGTCGGCGCTGACATCACCGAATTCGTCGAAAACTTCAAGCTGCCCGATGCCGAGCTGGTGGCTGGCAACCTCGAAGCCAACAAGATTTTCAGCGATTTCGAAGACCTCAACGTACCTACCGTTGCTGCGATCAACGGCATCGCCCTGGGCGGTGGCCTGGAAATGTGCCTGGCGGCCGACTTCCGTGTGATGTCCGCGACCGCCAAGATCGGCCTGCCTGAAGTCAAGCTCGGCATCTACCCAGGCTTTGGCGGCACTGTGCGTTTGCCACGTCTGATTGGTGCCGACAACGCCATCGAATGGATTGCCGCCGGCAAGGAAAACAACGCTGAAGACGCGCTGAAAGTGGGTGCTGTCGATGCTGTGGTTGCCCCGGACAAACTCGCTGAAGCCGCGCTGAACCTGATCAAGGGCGCCATCAGCGGCGAATTCGACTACAAGGCCAAGCGTCAGCCGAAGCTGGAAAAACTCAAGCTCAACGCCATCGAACAAATGATGTCGTTCGAAACCGCCAAGGGTTTCGTAGCGGGCCAGGCCGGTCCTAACTACCCGGCGCCGGTCGAGGCGATCAAGACGATCCAGAAGGCGGCGAACTTCGGTCGCGACAAAGCCCTGGAAGTGGAAGCGGCGGGCTTCGCCAAACTGGCGAAAACCTCGGCTGCACAGAGCCTGATCGGCTTGTTCCTGAACGATCAGGAACTGAAGAAAAAAGCCAAGGCCTACGACGAAATCGCCAAGGACGTGAAGCAGGCCGCCGTACTGGGCGCCGGTATCATGGGTGGCGGTATCGCTTACCAGTCGGCGTCCAAAGGCACGCCGATCCTGATGAAAGACATCAATGAACACGGCATCGAGCAGGGCCTGGCGGAAGCCGCCAAGCTGCTGGTGGGCCGCGTTGATAAAGGTCGTATGACCGCCGCGAAAATGGCCGAAGTGCTTAACGGCATCCGTCCCACGCTGTCCTACGGCGATTTCGGCCACGTCGACCTGGTGGTCGAAGCCGTTGTCGAAAACCCGAAGGTCAAGCAGGCGGTACTGGCTGAAGTCGAAGCCCAGGTCAAAGACGACACCATCCTGGCCTCCAACACCTCGACCATTTCCATCAGCTTGCTGGCCAAGGCCCTCAAGCGTCCGGAAAACTTCGTCGGCATGCACTTCTTCAACCCGGTGCACATGATGCCGCTGGTGGAAGTGATCCGTGGCGAGAAGTCCAGCGAGTTGGCCGTTGCCACCACCGTTGCCTACGCCAAGAAAATGGGCAAGAACCCGATCGTGGTCAATGACTGCCCGGGCTTTTTGGTCAACCGCGTGCTGTTCCCTTACTTCGGCGGTTTCGCCAAGCTGGTCAGCGCGGGTGTGGATTTCGTGCGCATCGACAAGGTCATGGAAAAGTTCGGCTGGCCGATGGGCCCGGCGTACCTGATGGACGTGGTCGGCATCGACACCGGGCACCACGGTCGCGACGTCATGGCTGAAGGCTTCCCGGACCGCATGAAAGACGACCGTCGTTCGGCCGTCGACGCCCTCTACGAAGCCAAGCGCCTGGGCCAGAAGAATGGCAAGGGCTTCTACGCCTACGAGACCGACAAGAAGGGCAAGCAGAAGAAAGTCGCCGACCCGTCGGTACTGGAAGTGCTCAAGCCGATCATCTACGAACAGCGTGAGGTGTCCGACGAGGACATCATCAACTGGATGATGATCGCCCTGTGCCTGGAAACCGTGCGTTGCCTGGAAGACGGCATCGTCGAGACCGCCGCCGAAGCCGATATGGGCCTGGTGTACGGTATTGGTTTCCCTCCATTCCGTGGTGGTGCGCTGCGTTACATCGATTCGATCGGTGTGGCTGAGTTCGTTGCCCTGGCTGACAAATACGCTGATTTGGGCCCGCTGTACCACCCGACCGCGAAGCTGCGTGAAATGGCCAAGAACGGCCAGAGCTTCTTCGGTTAAGCGCCCAATCGACTAGAGCGAGAATATTTATGAGCTTGAATCCAAGAGACGTCGTGATTGTCGACTTCGGTCGTACGCCGATGGGCCGCTCCAAGGGCGGCATGCACCGCAACACCCGCGCCGAAGATATGTCGGCGCACCTGATCAGTAAGCTGCTGGAACGCAACGTCAAGGTTGACCCGAACGAAGTCGAAGACGTGATCTGGGGCTGCGTGAACCAGACCCTGGAGCAGGGCTGGAACATCGCGCGCATGGCCTCCTTGATGACGCAGATCCCGCACACCGCGGCCGGCCAGACCGTGAGCCGCTTGTGCGGTTCGTCGATGAGCGCGCTGCACACCGCCGCCCAGGCGATCATGACCGGTAACGGTGATGTGTTCGTGGTCGGTGGCGTGGAGCACATGGGCCACGTCAGCATGATGCACGGCGTCGACCCTAACCCGCACATGTCGCTGTACGCGGCAAAAGCCTCGGGCATGATGGGCCTGACCGCGGAAATGCTCGGCAAGATGCACGGCATTACCCGCGAAGCCCAGGACGCGTTCGGCCTGCGCTCCCACCAGCTCGCTCATAAGGCGACCGTGGAAGGCAAGTTCAAGGATGAAATCATCCCGATGAACGGCTACGACGAGAACGGCTTCCTGAAGTTGTTCGACTACGACGAAACCATTCGTCCGGACACCACCCTGGAAAGCCTGGCGGCGCTCAAGCCAGCCTTCAATCCAAAGGGCGGCACCGTGACTGCCGGTACGTCGTCGCAAATCACCGACGGTGCTTCGTGCATGATCGTGATGTCGGCGCAGCGTGCCCAGGACCTGGGTATCCAGCCGATGGCCGTCATCCGTTCGATGGCCGTTGCGGGTGTGGACCCGGCGATCATGGGCTATGGTCCAGTACCGGCCACACAAAAAGCCTTGAAGCGCGCGGGCCTGACCATCTCCGATATCGACTTCTTCGAGCTCAACGAAGCTTTCGCCGCACAGGCCCTGCCAGTGCTGAAAGATCTGAAAGTACTCGACAAGATGAATGAGAAGGTTAACCTGCACGGCGGCGCGATTGCCCTGGGCCACCCATTCGGTTGCTCCGGTGCGCGCATTTCCGGCACATTGCTTAACGTGATGAAGCAAAATGGCGGCAACCTTGGGGTTGCAACCATGTGCATTGGTCTCGGCCAAGGCATTACCACCGTCTTCGAACGCGTCTAAGCGTTAGGTTGACGGAAGCCGGGGCCCAGTGCCCCGGTTTTTGTTTTTTGGAATTTTTAATTTTTTTTCGACAAATTTTGTAGGGAGGTCAGAGCATGAAAGTCGAACCCGGGCTCTACCAACATTATAAGGGCCCGCAGTACCGCGTTTTCAGCGTGGCGCGGCACTCTGAAACCGAAGAAGAAGTGGTGTTCTACCAAGCACTGTATGGTGAATACGGCTTTTGGGTGCGCCCCTTGAGCATGTTCCTGGAGTCCGTCGAAGTTGACGGCGAGCAGGTCCCGCGCTTTGCTTTGGTCCAGGCCGAACCCAGTCTTTTTAAAGGGCAATAACGGCAGGTCGCGCAGAATGCTGCGCTTGACCTCACCCGGTTGCCACTATATATAGCGTTGCCGCGTCAGGCGCCAACTGCCTTTCACTTCTCGAATTCAGGAATTTTCCGATCCATGGGCAAATCGCTGGTCATTGTGGAATCCCCGGCTAAGGCCAAGACCATCAACAAGTACTTGGGCAACGAGTACGTGGTGAAGTCGAGTATCGGCCATATCCGAGACCTGCCCACCAGCGGTTCGGCTAGCGCCAGCAAGGAGCCTGCCGCCAAGCGCGGCAAGGCCGCCGCGGGCGAAGGTCCGGTGCTCACGCCCAAAGAGAAAGCGCGCAAGCAGCTGGTCTCGCGCATGGGTGTGGACCCGGATCATGGCTGGAAGGCCAAGTACGAAATCCTTCCGGGCAAGGAAAAGGTCATCGAAGAGCTGCGCCGGCTCGCCAAGGATGCTGACACCATCTATCTCGCAACCGACTTGGACCGCGAAGGGGAAGCCATTGCCTGGCACCTGCGGGAAGCTATCGGCGGTGACGACAGCCGCTACAAGCGTGTGGTGTTCAACGAAATCACCAAGAAAGCCATCCAGGAAGCCTTCTCCAAGCCGGGCGAGCTGGACATCGATCGCGTCAACGCCCAGCAGGCACGGCGTTTCCTCGATCGCGTGGTGGGTTATATGGTTTCGCCATTGCTGTGGGCCAAGATTGCCCGCGGCCTGTCTGCCGGCCGTGTGCAATCGGTAGCGGTCAAGCTGGTGGTGGAGCGTGAGCGCGAGATTCGTGCGTTCATCCCTGAAGAGTATTGGGAAGTCCACGCCGACCTCGGCACCGCCAAGGGCGCCAATGTGCGCTTTGAAGTGGCCCGCGAAAAAGGCGAAGCCTTCAAGCCGCTGAACGAAGCCCAGGCCATGGCCGCGCTGGAGAAGCTCAAGGCCTCCAGCTACAGCATCGTCAAGCGTGAAGACAAACCGACCAGCAGCAAGCCGTCGGCGCCGTTCATCACCTCCACCCTGCAGCAGGCGGCGAGCAACCGCCTGGGCTTCGGTGTGAAGAAAACCATGATGATGGCCCAGCGTCTGTACGAAGCCGGCTACATCACTTATATGCGTACCGACTCCACCAACCTGTCGCAAGACGCGGTAGCGATGGCGCGCACCTATATTGAAAGCGAATTCGGCAAGAAGTACCTGCCGGAGAAGCCCAACGTCTACAGCAGTAAGGAAGGCGCCCAAGAGGCTCACGAAGCGATTCGTCCTTCAGACGCCAACACCACGCCCGCCAAACTGAGCGGCATGGAACGCGACGCTGAGCGCCTCTACGAGCTGATCTGGCGCCAATTCCTGGCTTGCCAGATGCTGCCGGCGCAATACCTGTCCACCACCGTGAGCGTTGCTGCGTCCGACTTCGAGCTGCGTGCCAAGGGCCGTATCCTCAAGTTCGACGGCTACACCCGCGTTATGCCGCAGATCGCCAAGCCGGGCGATGATGATGTGCTGCCTGACATGGCCCAGGGCGACACGTTGAAGCTGATCAAGCTTGACCCGTCCCAGCACTTCACCAAGCCACCGGCGCGTTATTCGGAAGCCAGCCTGGTCAAGGAGATGGAAAAGCGCGGTATCGGTCGTCCTTCGACCTACGCGGCGATCATCTCCACCATCCAGGACCGTGGCTACGTGGCGCTGCACAACCGTCGTTTCTACTCGGAAAAGATGGGCGATATCGTCACTGAGCGGCTGTCCGAGAGTTTCTCCAACCTCATGGACTACGGCTTCACCGCCGGCATGGAAGAGAACCTCGATGACGTGGCCCAGGGCGAGCGCGACTGGAAAAGCGTGCTGGACGAGTTCTACGGTGACTTCAAGAAAAAACTCGAAGTGGCCGAAAGCCCTGAGAGCGGCATGCGTGCCAACCAGCCGGTGATGACGGATATTCCGTGTACCACGTGTGGCCGGCCGATGCAGATTCGTACGGCGTCCACCGGCGTGTTCCTGGGTTGCTCCGGCTACAGTCTGCCGCCTAAAGAGCGCTGCAAGGCCACCGTCAACCTGGTGCCGGGTGATGAAATCGCCGCCGATGACGAGGGTGAATCCGAGTCTCTGGTACTGCGCGGCAAGCACCGCTGCCCGATCTGCAGCACGGCGATGGACGCCTACCTGCTGGACGAGAAGCACAAGCTGCACATCTGCGGTAATAACCCCGATTGCAATGGTTACGAGATTGAAGAGGGCACCTATCGCATCAAGGGCTACGAAGGTCCGAGCCTGGAATGCGACAAGTGCGGCAGTGAGATGCAGCTCAAGACCGGCCGTTTCGGCAAGTTCTTCGGTTGCACCAACCCAACCTGCAAGAACACCCGCAAACTGCTGAAAAGCGGTGACGCGGCGCCGCCGAAGATGGACCCGGTGAAGATGCCCGAGCTCAAGTGCGAGAAGGTCAACGACACCTACATCCTGCGCGACGGTGCTTCGGGCCTGTTCCTGGCCGCCAGCCAGTTCCCGAAAAACCGCGAGACCCGTGCACCGCTGGTGATGGAGATCGTGCCGCACAAGGACGAGATCGATCCGAAGTACCACTTCCTGTGTGAAGCGCCGAAGAAGGACCCGGATGGTCGCCCAGCCGTGATCCGCTATAGCCGCAAGACCAAGGAGCAGTACGTGCAGACCGAAGTCGACGGCAAGCCTACCGGCTGGAAAGCGTTTTACGACGGTGGCAAGTGGAAGGTCGAGGACAAGCGCCAGGGCGCTTGATCCGCTAGTCTGATAACTTCAAAAGCCGTCTGCATAGGCGGCTTTTGCTTACTGTAGGAGCGAGCTTGCTCGCGAAAGTCGTTAACGAAAACGCGGAAGGTCTGACATCCCGCGGTGTCTTAAGGTTTCTCGCGAGCAAGCTCGCTCCTACACAGCCAGCATCACGCTTAATTCGTTGTGGAGATTGCCGTCGTGGCCCACGAGCTCTATACCCGTACCAACCAGAAAATCTACTTCGCGGGTTTGTCCCTGGAAGCCCTTGGTCGTGCCGAGGCGGGCAAGGAGATGAATGCCATCGCGCTGGTCCAGGCGGGGCGCGAAGCTGCTCTGTTCCACCTGTACGGCGCGTTGCTGGGGCTATGCCATGAAATCGCCGGGTTCTACCGCTTGCCCCAGGCCGGTTCGCCCCGCGCCGAAATGATCATGACCCGGGAAGTGCTGGAAACCATGGCCATCCCGGAACTGGCCGAACTGGTGGAAATGGCCCAGAGCCCGGACAGTTGGGTAGCCCGCCTGCTCAAGGCGCATGCCGACATGTTCCAGCCGCCGCGCGTTCCTCATGTACCCAAAGGTGATGTGACGCAGCCGCTGATCGTGGCAGTTGCGTTGGAAACGGATGAGCCCAAGCCTTTGAGCCGGGAAGAGCTGGAAAGCTGGCGCCAGGAGCTGAAAAAGCTGGCATTGCGCTTTCGTGAAGGCTTGAACGAGTGCTGAGCGGGCAAGCCTGCACGCCACAACACTGATATAATCCCGCGCTTTCGTGGAGAACAGACTTTTATGCCAACGTCCTTTCTGGAAATTGTTGAACTGCCTGACGGCCGAATCGAGCTGCGCCGGGCTGAGGACGAAGGTTCTCTGGTTATCCTGGACTTTTCCGAAGACGCAAAAGCGTTCCTGCAAGGCCAGCATGTGGAAGTGGCCAAAGCCATGTTGAGCGTTGGCGTGCAAATGGCAGGTCGCCTAGCTGAAGGCGAGCCTGAGAAGGAAGATGGGCCACGGATTCTTCACTGAGCCCTGTGTAACCCGCCTACCTTTTATCCCAGTCGAATATTCAAGCTTTGCGCATCGCCTGTGTGGGCGGCGCTGATCAACTGCTGCTTGGCCGTTGCATTCAACGGGTTCAGCCAGCTCACTACCGTATGGCTACGACCCAGGCGCAAGGCTTCGCAGGTCAATTGCTGGGCACTTTGCGCGCCCCGTGGCTGCAGCAACAGAATACGCTCACGGTTGAGGCCGGCATCCCGCAACCACGCCTGTGTCAGGCTGGCGGGCGGGGCGATCAGGGTCAACCAGCGCGCATCCTGCTCCTCGCTGAGTTCGCGCAGAATCGGCGCCAATAAGCTCAGGCAGCTCCCGGCAGCCCCACGCAACGACAATTCACTGAATACCTCGGGCTCGCAGCTCCAGGGAGCTTCGACCGTTTCCTTGAGGATGGGCGCAAGGGGTTGAGCCATAAAGGCCTCGAACAGCGACAGTTGTGTGTGTTGTGGGGTGTGCACGAGCTGCATGATGTCTCCTTTAGCGGCGAATAACGCCGACACTCAAGCCTTCGATCACCAGGTCCTGGTCTTTCAGGTTCACTTCAATCGGCGCGAACTCCGGGTTTTCCGCCATGAGCCAGACCTTGCTGCCTTCACGCTTGAAACGCTTGACGGTGACTTCATCACCGATCCGCGCCACCACGATCTGGCCATTACGGGCTTCGCGGGTGGTGTGTACGGCCAGAAGGTCACCGTCGAAGATGCCCACGTCCTTCATGCTCATGCCATGCACCCGCAACAGGTAATCGGCACGCGGATGAAAGAAGGTCGGGTTAATGTTGCAGGACTCTTCGACGTGCTGTTGCGCCAGGATCGGCGCACCGGCGGCCACTCGACCGATGATCGGCAGTGTCGATTCGTCGGCCTTGGCTTCGAAGCCAGGGATACGAATGCCGCGTGAAGCACCGGGGGTCATCTCGATCGCGCCTTTGCGAGCGAGGGCCTTGAGGTGCTCTTCGGCAGCGTTGGGAGACTTGAAACCCAGTTCCTGCGCAATTTCGGCGCGTGTCGGTGGGTAACCATTGTCATCAAGACAGCGCTTGATAAACCCCAGAATCTCAGCTTGGCGTGGCGTCAGTTTTAGCATGTTGATCGCTCTGGCTTTTTATACAGTGACTGGGATTATATACAGTGAACGGCGCTTGGCAATCATCCTTTTGTGCGGCCCCGCTGGACGGTCATTCATCACCTGTACTACAAGGCACGGATAGCGCTGCCTACAGACCGCGCAGGATGTGATTAAATAGCGACGAAATAGATGACTGACCGGCCGGAAAACGGACCCGCAGGCTTGACAAGACATACCCTGAAACGTATGTTTCAAACAAGTGTTTGTCAGGCGGAGTAGCCATGGCCCAGTCGGAAACCGTTGAACGCATTCTCGATGCTGCCGAGCAATTGTTCGCGGAAAAAGGATTTGCTGAAACTTCATTGCGGCTGATCACCAGCAAGGCCGGGGTCAATCTCGCTGCTGTGAACTACCATTTCGGCTCAAAAAAAGCCCTGATCCAAGCGGTGTTCTCGCGCTTCCTGGGGCCGTTCTGTGCCAGCCTCGATCGCGAGCTGGAGCGTCGCCAGGCCAAGGCCGACAACAAGCCAAGCCTGGAAGAGCTGCTGGAAATCCTGGTTGAGCAAGCCCTGGTGGTGCAGCCACGCAGCGGCAACGACTTGTCTATCTTCATGCGCCTTTTGGGCTTGGCGTTCAGCCAGAGCCAGGGCCACCTGCGCCGGTATCTGGAAGACATGTACGGCAAGGTGTTTCGCCGCTATATGCTGCTGGTCAATGAAGCCGCCCCGCGTATCCCGCCGATCGAACTGTTCTGGCGCGTGCACTTCATGCTCGGCGCTGCGGCCTTCAGCATGTCCGGGATCAAGGCGCTGCGTGCAATTGCCGAGACCGATTTCGGCGTCAATACGTCCATCGAGCAGGTGATGCGCCTGATGGTGCCGTTCCTCGCCGCGGGCATGCGCGCCGAAACCGGCGTGACCGACCAGGCCATGGCCGTCGCCCAATTGCGCCCGCGCAGCAAATCCACACCCACCCTCGCCAAGGTTTGACCGCAACGGGTGTGCGCGGCCGCTTGCATCCGCTAAGCTAGCCGCCATGTCGATTTCAGCTATTTATGGGCAACCCCTCGTGCTTACCGAATCGGGTAGGAATGGCGGGTTGCGCGCGTTATTTAAGGAAGGTTTATGACTGCTGCCCTGCAAGGTTCTTTGATGGTCGACGTGGCGGGTACCTGGCTGACGGCCGAGGATCGCCATCTGTTGCGTCAGCCGGAAGTGGGCGGCTTGATCATTTTTGCGCGCAACATCGAGCACCCGCGCCAGGTCCGCGAGTTGAGCGCTGCGATTCGTGCGGTGCGCCCGGACCTGCTGCTGGCGGTCGACCAGGAAGGCGGTCGCGTGCAGCGCCTGCGCCAGGGCTTTGTGCGCTTGCCGGCCATGCGCGCGCTGGCTGATAACCCCAATGCCGAATACCTGGCCGAACAATGTGGCTGGGTCATGGCCACCGAAGTCCTCGCCGTGGGCCTGGACCTCAGCTTCGCTCCGGTGCTGGACCTGGACTACCAGCGCAGCGCCGTGGTCGGCACCCGCTCGTTCGAAGGCGACCCCGAGCGCGCTGCCGTGCTCGCCGGTGCCTTTATCCGCGGCATGAACAGCGCCGGCATGGCCGCCACCGGTAAGCATTTCCCTGGCCACGGTTGGGCCGAAGCCGATTCCCACGTCGCGATTCCCAACGACGAGCGCAGCCTGGAACAGATTCGCGCCAACGACCTCGTACCGTTCGCCCGCCTGAGCAAGCAATTGGCGGCGGTGATGCCGGCCCATGTCATCTATCCGCAAGTCGATGCCCAGCCTGCAGGCTTCTCACGCCGTTGGCTGCAGGACATCCTGCGCGGCGAATTGCAGTTCGACGGAGTGATTTTCAGTGACGACCTGTCCATGGCCGGTGCCCATGTGGTGGGCGATGCCGCCAGCCGTATCGAAGCCGCGCTGACGGCGGGCTGCGACATGGGGCTGGTGTGCAACGATCGTGCGGCTGCCGAACTGGCGCTGAGTGCGGCGCAGCGGATGAAGGTCAAACCCTCGGCGCGGATTGCGCGTATGCGCGGGCAGGCGATTGCCTCGACGGAATACAAACAGGATCCACGTTGGCTGACAGCGCTTGGAGCGTTGCGGGATGCTCAACTGATCGAATAAGTATTGTTGAACGCTTGGTGTAGGAAACATCCGAATAAGGCTGTAGCTATCTCTTGCCGTAGTGTCAGAGTTGTCCTGCTTAAGTCCCATTGCTGGTGGCTGTAGAGTTCAGTTTTATGAACGACCTGATTGCCCGTATCGTCGAGTTGGATTGGCAAGCGTACTTTGAGCCTCGCTCGCTGGAGCGCGGGTTTGAGTACGCCGGCGAAAATCGCATTGAGATAAAAGAATTCGGACCTCACAGGTTGATCGCACGTTGCAAGGGCTCGGGCCGTAATGTCTATGGCCTGTCGATTGCCCTGGAGGGTGCACCATCCCGTTTGACGGGCATCAGGTGTGTGTGTTCTTGCCCGGTGGCGATCAATTGCAAGCACGCGGCTGCGGTCTTGTTTACGTTGACTGTGCTGTACGAAGAGCTGAACGAGACGAAAAAGCCGGTGGGTAATCGCCTGAGTCCGCAGCTCGAAAACTGGCTTGAAAGTATCCCCAAGCCCACCCCGCCAGGTGAGGCTGCGCCCAAGAACACCGGTACTTGTTTGCTGTACCAAGTCACTCCCGAGGTTTATTCCAGTGGCTGGACATTCGAGGTGTACCGGGCGCGCGTGACCAAAAAAGGTGAGTACAGCGATATCAAGCCCTTGTACTCGATAGATGAGACATTACGGCGTGCACCCAGCTACATGCATGAGCTGGATACGCGCATTGGTCGATTATTGTTGTTGGGCCGATCTTATGGCAGCTACGGCAGCAGTTTTCAGTTGGCCGGCGAGACGGGGGCCGAAATCCTCCAATTGGCGTTAAAAACCCAACGCCTGTTTCTTGAGCTGGGCCCAAGACTAGCGCTTAATCCCGGTCCGGCTCGCACTGGTCGTTTCGATTGGGCGGTGACACCCGATGGCGATTACATCCCCCGCTGGACCAGCGATGGCCGTGAGTTGGATGATATGTTTCCGCTCAAACCGCTTCACTATCTTGACCTCGACAACATGGAAGTCGGGGTGCTCGAGCATGGGCTGGATGAGAATCTGGCCATGCATCTTTGCGGCTTGCCGCTGATTCCAGCTGATCAAGCCGCGTTATTCAGTCAACGTATCAGTGCGGTGTCCAAGGTGATTCCTCCACCGCAGGAGCTGACCGAGCGCGTCGTGGATACGTTAGAACCCCAAGGATGTCTTACCTTGGGAAGCGACGAAGCCTACGTTTACGGCCGGTTCCATAGGGAGCATCGCGCGTTGTTGGCTTTCCGCTATGACACCAGCCTGACCAGCGGCAAGGGCACTGAGGATATCCAACTACTCAACGGCACCGAAACCCAGCGTATCCAACGCAAGCCTGAGGCCGAAAAAGCGCTGCGCAAGGCGCTCACGAAGATCGGATTCAAAGCGATCAATCGCAAAACCCGTGCGCTGCCTGAAAGCGCTGGGGAAATGTTCGATCTCCCCACCGATGAAGCCTGGCTGGGTTTCGTTGAAAACGATCTGGCGGCTTTGCGTGAAGCTGGGTGGGACATTGTGATCCAGCCCGGCTTTTATTACGACGTGGACGCGGTGGACCATTGGTATGCGGACATCGAGGAAGCGTCGGGTAATGAATGGTTCGATCTTGAGCTGGGCATTGAGGTCAATGGCGAGCGGCATAGCCTGTTGCCAATCATGCTCGACTTGATGCGACGTCAGCCCAAGCTGCTCGATGCCGCCTACTTGGCCGAACGTAACGACGATGAGCGCGTGTTGGTGAGTTTGGGCGCCCGCACTCAAACAAAGGTTGCGTTGCCTTACGGGCGACTCAAGCCCCTGATGGCAACCCTCGGCGAACTCTACCTGGGCGCAACCGAAGGTGATGCATTACGGCTGAGTGCGCCCGATGCGGCTCGGCTCAGTCATTTGGATGCAATGCCCTTGGTGTGGCGGGGTGGCGAGCGACTGCGTGATTTCGCCAGGCGCCTCAAGGACTCCACCCATGCCCAGGTATCTGCCCCGGAGGGCCTGAACGCCGAACTTCGTGGCTATCAGCTCGAAGGCCTGAACTGGATGCAGACTTTGCGCGAGCTGGAAGTCGGCGGGATTCTCGGGGATGACATGGGCCTGGGCAAAACTCTGCAAGCTCTTGCGCACTTGCTCTTGGAAAAACAGGCAGGTCGATTGCAAACGCCCGCATTGGCCGTAATGCCTACCAGCCTGATCCCGAACTGGATCGACGAAGCTGCACGGTTCACGCCGCAGCTCAGAGTCCTGGCGCTGCACGGTGCACAGCGTCAGGCTGACTTCGCACGTTTGACCGATTACGACCTGGTACTCACCACCTACGCGCTGCTGCCGCGAGACCTTGAAGTCTTGCAGCCTCAGCGCTGGAGCGTGCTGATCCTCGACGAAGCGCAAAATATCAAAAATCCCAACAGCAAGGCGGCCCAGGCCGCTCGCCAACTGGATGCCGGCCAGCGGCTGTGCCTGAGCGGGACGCCGTTGGAAAACCATTTGGGCGAACTCTGGTCGCTGTTTCATTTCCTGTTGCCGGGGTGGCTGGGTGACAGCAAAACCTTCAATCGCAATTACCGCACACCGATTGAAAAGCACGGTAATGCGCAACGCATGCAGCACCTGACGGCGAAGATCAAACCCTTCCTGTTGCGCCGTAAAAAAGAACAGGTTGCCACCGAGTTGCCGGCCAAGACCGAGATCGTGCACTGGGTGGACTTGAGCGACGCCCAGCGTGACGTGTATGAAACCGTGCGGGTGGCGATGGACAAAAAAGTGCGCGACGAGATTGCCCGGCAGGGTGTCGCCCGCAGCCAAATCATTATTCTCGAAGCGCTGCTCAAGTTGCGCCAGGTCTGCTGCGACTTGCGCCTGGTCAAGAGTGCACCAGCGTCCAAACTGGCGCGAGCGGGTACCGGCAAACTTGGCAGTTTGATGGAAATGCTCGAAGAATTGCTCAGCGAAGGGCGGCGCGTCCTGCTGTTCTCGCAGTTCACCTCGATGCTGGCGTTAATCGAAGAGGAACTGAAGCTGCGTGAGGTCGACTATTCAATCCTGACCGGTGAAACCCTAGACCGGCGCACCCCCGTGAAAGACTTTCAGGACGGCAAGACGCCGCTGTTCCTGATCAGCCTGAAAGCGGGCGGAACGGGCTTGAATTTGACGGCGGCGGATACGGTGATTCATTACGACCCCTGGTGGAACCCGGCTGTGGAAAATCAAGCCACGGACCGGGCTTACCGGATCGGGCAGGATAAGCCGGTGTTTGTTTACAAGATGATTGCCAGGGGCACGGTGGAAGAAAAGATTCAGGCGTTGCAATTGGAAAAGGCAGCGCTGGCCGACGGCGTGCTTGAAGGGGGCTCCAGTGCTGGCTGGAAGCTGGAGCAGCGGGATATTGAGGCGCTGTTCGCGCCGTTGCCTTAAGCCATCATGCCAGTAACGCTTTTTGTAGGAGCGAGCTTGCTCGCGAAGAACTCAGGGCCACCGCGTTTATCCAAAATGAACGCGTTGCCTGGATTTTTTTCGCGAGCAAGCTCGCTCCTACAGCGAACCACTTTCGCTTAACTGGCTCAGCGCTTCTCTTGCTTGTTGGGCAGCGGTGCGAAAAGCGCTTCGATATCCTCATTGCCCAACTGCCAGTCCCCAGTTGTTCGCCCATCCAGCACACCCGCAGCCAGATCGGATTTTTCCTTCTGCAAGTGCTGAATTTTCTCCTCCACCGTGCCCCTGGCAATCATCTTGTAGACGAACACCGGCTTCTCTTGCCCGATGCGGTACGCACGGTCGGTGGCCTGGTTTTCGGTTGCCGGATTCCACCACGGGTCGTAGTGGATCACGGTGTCGGCTTCGGTCAGGTTCAGACCGACGCCGCCCGCTTTCAAGCTGATCAGGAAAATCTGCAGCGTGCCGCTCTGGAACTCTTTCACGGGGGTGCGCCGGTCACGGGTCTGGCCGGTCAGCAGTGCGTAGGCGATCTGGCGTTTCTTCAGTTCAGCCTCAATCAGGCTCAGCATCGAGGTGAACTGCGAGAACAGCAGAATGCGCCGCCCCTCGGCGAACAACTCGTCGAGCATCTCCATCAAGCTGTCGAGCTTGCCCGAGCTGCTGCCACGGGCGGGCAGGGTGGCGTCGTTGACCAGGCGCAAATCGCAGCACACCTGGCGCAGCTTGAGCAGCGCCTCAAGGATGATGATCTGGCTGCGCGCCACGCCTTTGCGGGTAATCTCGTCGCGCACCTTTTTATCCATGGCCAGGCGCATGGTTTCGTACACGTCGCGCTGTGCTTCGTTAAGGTCGACCCAGTGGATAATCTCGGTCTTGGGCGGCAGTTCGGTTGCCACCTGTTCCTTGGTGCGGCGCAGCAGGAACGGCTTGATCCGACCGTTGAGGTGCTGCAATCGCACCTCGCTGGCGCGTTTTTCGATGGGGACGCGGTAATCGCGGTTGAAGCTTTTCACATCGCCGAGCCAGCCTGGCAGCAGGAAGTGGAACAACGACCATAGCTCACCCAGGTGGTTTTCCAGCGGCGTACCGCTCAGGCACAGGCGCTGGCGCGCATTCAACTCGCGCGCCGCTTGAGCCGCCTTGCTGGTCGGGTTCTTGATGTACTGGGCCTCATCGAGAATCAGCACGTGCAAAGGCTGGGCGGCGAGGGTGTCGATGTCTTTGGGCAACAGTGCGTAGGTGGTCAACAGCAGGTCAAAGTCCTGCAGATTGGCGAAGTGTTTCTTACGCCCTGCGCCGTACAGGGCCTGCACTCGCAGTTGCGGGGTGAAATGCGCGGCTTCATCCAGCCAATTGGGAATCAGGCTGGTGGGCATGACCACCATGCACGGTCGATCCAGGCGCCCGGCATTCTTCTCCGTAAGAATATGCGCAAGGGTCTGCAAGGTTTTACCCAGGCCCATGTCGTCCGCGAGAATCCCGCCCACGTCCAACTGGCGCAGCGACTGCATCCAGCTCAGGCCTTCCAGTTGGTAAGGGCGCAAGGTTGCATTCAGTCCTTCAGGCGCCACACAGGTGAAATCCTGGATATCGCGCAGGCGCTGGGCGAAATGGCGAATTTTCTCGCCGCCTTCCCATTGCAGCGGCAGGTCTTCCAACGGGTTCAAGCGGATCGCATCGGCCTTGGCCAGGCGCAAGGCCGTGGTGCCCGGTTCCTGCAGGTAGAACTCGCCCAAGGTGGCCAGTACCGGCTTCAAGCGTCCGTAGGGCAGCGCCACTTGCAGCGGGCCGTGGCCGTTGGGCAGGCCGGGAATATTCACCAGGATCAATTCATCATCGCGGCGCCGTGCGAGCTTTTCCGGGTTAAGGATTTCGGTGTGGGAGCGCATCAGGTTCAGCAGGATCGGCAGCAGGCTCAGCCGCTCGCCGTTGACGATAATACCCAGCTCCAGGTCGAACCAGTCGCGCTCGGGGGCTTCATCGACGCTGGCGTACCAGTCGTCCACCGGGCTGAGGTCGAAGCCGAAGTCTTCATCGATTTGCAGCTCCCAACCTTCGGCCCGCAGTGTAGGTGATGAGTTGAGGGTGAAATTCAGCCAGGCGCTGTCATTGACCATCTCGAACAGATCGCCGGCACTTTCCGGCAAGGCCTTGCTCTGGCGCGTGGCGATCTTGAAGCCGAGCAGGCGCAGTTGCTCGCGATAACGCTGTTCCAGCTCGGGGTGGCGCTTGATCCGCAGGCTCTGGGTTTCCTGGCGCACGATGATGTCGGCATTCTTTTGCCCGCTGATATAATTGCCCAGGTAGTTGAACGACAGCGCCGCACGATGCTGGATGTAACGCTGCATCTTGCCGTTGCGCGGCTCGAACGCGCTGAACTCCACGCTGGCCAGCCACAGGCGCGGCACCGGGTGCACATCCTCCATGACCACCTGCGGCAGTACCACGCGGCTATCCAGTACCGCCTGGAGTTTGCCCAGCAACTCGGCGTCCTGGGCTGCGGCCGGGTAGGCCAGGGTTTCCTGGACCTTGAGCAGCACCGCGGCGATATGTTTGCAATTGGTGTGCACCGGGCAGGTACAGCGGCTGTCTACCAGGATCAGCATGCCTTTGGCCGATTCGCGCAAGGAGATGGTCTGGCGGTAAACGTTGCCGCCCGAACCTTCGCAACTGGCCGTGATGGTGCTGTCGCCGGATTCGACGATGCGCACCCGATTCTCCAGCGCATAACGCCGCCCGCGCTGCAGGCTTTGCTCTTTGAAGCGATTGGCCCAGGAAGGCGCCAGGGGTTTGGTCAGTGACGATGTCAGGGGCATGGCGCTGGATCAGTCCTGCATGTCGGGCGGCGGTGCGCTGGGAGGCTTGGCGGTCAGCGAGGTGATCTTGATCAGCAGCGCCAGGTGGCCGCCATCCAGGTAATTGAGTTGGTTGTTCTTGGTGCGCACGTCCTTTTGGCTCAAATGTTCGCTGGCGATCACGCTGCCGTTACCGTCGAACTGGTTGATCCAGAAATCGGCGTCGATGTCAGTGAAACGACCCAGTTGCAGGTTCAGTACGCCTTCGATGGGGAACTGACCGAATTGCTCCTGGCCGTCGGTGATCGCGATTTTCACTGGCTGCTCGCCGAGGCTCTGCTCCCAGGCTTTGTGCGCGAGCACGGTGTAGTTGGCGTCGGAGCGCAGTTTTTCGACAATGTTGCCCAGGCGCGGCGGGCTCATCCGCTCGCCCAGGCGCTGCGCACCGCCATCCCAGTCTTCCGGGGCGGCGCGGCTGTTGATCACCGGCTCTGCATTCTGGCGCACCAGGATCATTTCCACCTGGTAAGGGCTGTCGGCAAATGCCGAAGGCGCAATGACCACCAACATCAGGCTCAGAATGCGGAACATGCGCATGGGGCGTCCTTCAAGCAGATTTCGGAATGAGGCGCTCAAACAGCGCCTCCAAGGTATTGAAGCGTTCTTCGGCGCGTTCCATCGGCACCATGAACTTGAACAGCGTAGCCCCTTCGAACTTGTAACGGTTGGGCTGGCCCTGGATCAGTTTGATCAGCACCAACGGGTCCACCGGGGTCTGCGCTTCGAATTCGATACGCCCGCCTTGCGGCCCGGCATCGACTTTCTTGATGCCCAACTGCTCGGCCTGCAGTTTAAGCAGGGTCAGGCGCACCAGGTTCTTGGTCGGTTCCGGCAGCAGGCCGAAGCGGTCGATCATTTCCACCTGCAAATCCTTGAGACCTTCTTCGTCGGTGGCCGACGCGATGCGCTTGTACAGGATCAGTCGTGCGTGCACATCCGGCAGGTAGTTCTCGGGGATCAACGCGGGCAAGCGCAGGTTGATCTCCGGGCCACCGCCCAGCGGTTGATCGAGGTTCGGCTGTTCGCCCTTGCGAATGGCTTTCACCGCGCGCTCGAGCATTTCCATATACAAGGTGAAACCCACCGCCTGGATCTGGCCGCTCTGGCCGTCGCCGAGCAGTTCGCCAGCACCACGGATTTCCAGGTCGTTGGTGGCCAGCA
This sequence comes from Pseudomonas sp. W4I3, assembly GCF_030816195.1. GTDB lineage: Bacteria > Pseudomonadota > Gammaproteobacteria > Pseudomonadales > Pseudomonadaceae > Aquipseudomonas. The sequence goes on from NZ_JAUSXS010000001.1 coordinate 2,250,686, forward strand.
CAAAACCGGCGCCGAGGTCCTGGGTGTTGGCGATCGCTTCCAGGCGCTTTTCCGCATCGGACGTGATCTGTTGGCGCGGTGGCGTCAGCAGGTAGGCATACGCCTGGTGGTGACTGCGTCCGACCCGGCCGCGCAGTTGATGCAGTTGGGCCAGGCCGAACTTGTCGGCGCGCTCGATGATGATGGTGTTGGCGCTGGGCACGTCGATACCGGTCTCGATGATGGTCGAGGCGATCAGTACGTTGAAGCGCTTGTGATAGAAGTCGCTCATCACCTGTTCGAGTTCGCGCTCGCGCATCTGCCCATGGCCGATGGCAATACGCGCTTCCGGCACCAGTTCGGCGAGGTCGGCGGCGCACTTTTCGATGGTCTTCACGTCGTTGTGCAGGTAATACACCTGGCCACCTCGCAGCAGTTCACGCAGCAGCGCCTCCTTGACCGTGCTTTTGTTCTGCTCCATCACGAAGGTACGCACCGACAGACGGCGCGCCGGTGGCGTGGCGATGATCGACAAGTCGCGCATGCCCGACACCGCCATGTTCAGCGTCCGTGGAATCGGCGTGGCGGTGAGGGTAAGAATGTCGACTTCGCTGCGCAGGGCCTTGAGCTGTTCTTTCTGGCGCACGCCGAAACGGTGTTCTTCGTCGATGATGACCAGGCCCAGGTTCTTGATTTTCACGTCGTCCGACAGCAGCTTGTGCGTGCCGATCACGATGTCGATCTTGCCTTCGGCCAGATCAGCGACCGCCGCGTTCACTTCCTTGGCGGACTTGAAGCGGCTCATCACTTCCACGGTCACCGGCCAGTCGGCAAAGCGGTCGCGGAAGCTGTTGTAGTGCTGCTGGGCGAGCAGGGTGGTCGGCACCAGGATCGCCACCTGACGACCACCGTGCACCGCAATGAAAGCGGCACGCATCGCCACTTCGGTCTTGCCGAAGCCGACGTCGCCACACACCAGGCGGTCCATCGGCTTGGGCGCGAGCATGTCGGCACGCACCGCTTCGATGGTGGTTTGCTGGTCGGGAGTCTCTTCGAAGGCGAAGCCGGCGCTGAATGTGGCGTAGTCGGCTTTCGGGTCGGCGAATGCATAACCTTCGCGCGCCGCACGGCGCGCATAAATGTCGAGCAATTCGGCGGCGACGTCGCGCACCTGTTCGGCGGCCTTGCGCTTGGCTTTCTGCCAGGTCTCGGAGCCCAGGCGGTGCAGGGGCGCCAATGCGTCATCGCTGCCGGTGTAGCGCGCGATCAGGTGCAGGCTGGCCACCGGCACGTAAAGTTTGGCGCCCTCGGCGTATTCCATGGTGAGGAATTCGGCGGCCTGGTTGTCGATCTCCAGGGTCTGCAAGCCGAGGTAGCGGCCCACGCCGTGGTCGATGTGCACCACCGGCGCGCCTTCACGCAACTCGGTGAGGTTCTTGATCACCGCGTCGTTGTTGGCGTCGGCGCGTTTTTCGCGACGGCGGCGCTGCATCACGCGCTGGCCGAACAACGGGCTTTCGGCGATCAGCGCCAGGGCCGGGTCGTCCAGCAACAAGCCCTCATCCAATGGCGCGATGGTGATCGCCAGGCGCTCTTTGCTCTTGACAAAATCCGGCCAGCTATCGACCGTTTTCGGGCGCAGCTTGAGGCGCTCCAGCAGTTCCAGCAGCACTTCGCGGCGCCCGGCGGATTCGGCGGTAAACAGCACGCGGCCGGGGAAATCGCCAAGGAAGTTGGACAGTGCTTCCAGCGGTTGCGTGGCTTTGGCCTGAATCGCCAGGTCCGGCAACGTGCCGGCCGGGAAGCGCTCGCGGCCACTGCCAGCATCCACATCCTGCTGGCTGGCGACCACGCGTGGCCAGTTTTTCAGGCGGGCGAAGCAGTCTTCCACCGGCAGGAACAATTCGGCGGGTGGCAATAAAGGCCGAGACGGGTCGACGCGGCGCTCTTCATAGCGGTTGCGCACGTCGTTCCAGAAGTTTTCCGCGGCCTGCTCGATACCCGGCAGCGAGAACACCTGGGTGTCCTGGGGCAGGTAATCGAAAAGGGTCGAGGTTTCATCGAAGAACAGCGGCAGGTAGTACTCGATACCCGCCGGTGTAATCCCGCTGCTCAGGTCCTGGAAGATCGGGCAGCGACGGAAGTCCACATCGAAGCGTTCGCGAAAGCGTGCCTTGAAACGTGTGACCGCATCTTTTTGCAGCGGGAACTCACGCGCCGGCAACAGCTTGATCGAGTCGACCTTGTCGATGGAGCGCTGGTTTTCCGGATCGAAGGTGCGCAGGGTCTCGATTTCGTCATCGAACAGGTCGATGCGGTACGGCAGTTTGCTGCCCATCGGGAACAGGTCGATCAACGCACCGCGTACGGTGAATTCGCCGTGCTCGTACACCGTGTCGACATACCGGTAGCCCGTAGCTTCCAGGCGCGTGCGCATCTGCTCCACGTCGAGTTTCTGGCCGACATCCAGCACCAGGCTGCTGCCGAGCAGGAACTTGGTCGGCGCCAGGCGGTGCAGCGCCGTGGTGATCGGCACCACCAGCACGCCGTGGGCCAGTTCCGGCAGGCGGTACAGGCTGGCGATGCGCTGGGAAATGATGTCCTGATGCGGCGAAAACAGGTCGTAGGGCAGGGTTTCCCAGTCGGGAAAGTGCAGCACCGGCAAATCCGGGGCGAAGAAGCTCAGCTCCTGCTCCAGCCGTTCGGCGCTTTGGCTGTCGGCGGTGAGCAGCAGGGTAAAGCGCTTGGCTGCGCTGGCAGCCTCGGCGATGGCCAGGCTCAGGGCGGCACCGGGCAGGTTGCCCCAGTGCTGTTTACCTGCCGCGGCAGGGAGTAGCGGTAGACGCAGAACGGGCACGGAAGGTTGAGCTCCAAGCGTTGCGACAAAGTCGGTAATTGTAACGGCCAGAGGTGCCGCCTGTCAGTTGCTGACTGTGCCTATTACGGTTTGTAGGAAATGTAGTGGCTAAGACAAACAATCGTCGGTTTTGACTCAATATGTAGTGCCAAAATGCGCGAATGTTTAGGAGGGTTACGGACAAGTTGGTCGCCTCGCCAAACTAGTGGCCTTCTGGAACCCGCGTGTTTCCTGGGCTGTAGCGGGGTGGTATTTTTTTGCAAGGGCTTTTTGTTGCCTGACGCGCATTGCTCAACCGGCACTCGGGCGACATAATGTAGCCCCTTTTTTCTGCCCCTACATGTGGAAGGTTCCCGTGACTCAGAAGCCCGACCAGTGTCTTGGTGAATGGATCGACCGTGAAGCACTCGCAGAAGCGATGATTCCGCTTATCGGCCAGCTGTACCGCAATAACAATGTGGTGAGCTCGATCTATGGCCGCAGCCTGATCAACCAGTCCGTCATCGCGATTCTCAAGGCTCACCGCTTTGCGCGCCATCGCTCTGCCGACGACAGCGAACTCTCCGTCCACGAAACATTCCCACTGCTTAAAGCCATGAGCGAGCTCAAGCTCGGCGCGGCTTCGGTAGACCTGGGCAAGTTGGCGTACAAATTCCGCAAAGAAGGCGCTGGCCGCAGCGCCGAGCAGTTCGTGCGTGAAGAAATGGCTGATGTGGTCGGCCAGCAGAACGCCGCTGCCCGCAAAGGCACTGACGTGGTGCTGTACGGCTTCGGTCGTATCGGCCGTCTGCTGGCGCGCATCCTGATCGAAAAAACCGGCGGCGGCGACGGCCTGCGCCTGCGGGCCATCGTGGTGCGCAAAGGCGCCGAGAACGACCTGACCAAGCGTGCCAGCCTGCTGCGTCGCGACTCGGTACACGGTCCGTTCAACGGCACCATCGTCATCGACGAAGAAAACAACACCATCACCGCCAACGGTAACCTGATCCAGGTGATCTACGCGAAGAACCCGTCCGAGGTGGACTACACCCAGTACGGCATCAAGGACGCCCTGCTGGTGGACAACACCGGTGTATGGCGTGATGCCGAGGGCCTGGGCCAGCACCTGGCCTGCCCGGGTGTCGACCGCGTCGTGCTGACCGCGCCTGGCAAGGGCAAGCTCAAGAACATCGTGCACGGTATCAACCACGCCGAAATCACCGCTGACGACAAGATCGTATCCGCCGCTTCCTGCACCACCAACGCCATCGTGCCGGTGCTGAAGGCCGTGAATGACAAGTTCGGTATCGTCAACGGCCACGTCGAAACCGTTCACTCGTACACCAACGACCAGAACCTGATCGACAACTTCCACAAGGGCGACCGCCGTGGTCGCAGCGCCGCGCTGAACATGGTGATCACCGAGACCGGTGCCGCCACTGCTGCCGCCAAGGCGCTGCCTGAGCTGGCCGGTAAGCTGACCGGTAACGCGATCCGCGTGCCGACGCCAAACGTGTCGATGGCCATTCTCAACCTGAACCTCGAGAAAGCCGCCACCCGTGAAGAGATGAACGAGTACCTGCGCTACATGGCGCTGCACTCCGATCTGCACAAGCAGATCGACTTCGTCAATTCGCAGGAAGTGGTGTCCACCGACTTCGTTGGCTCGCGCCACGCAGGTGTGGTGGACGCCGAAGCGACCATCAGCCAGGACAACCGCGTTGTGCTGTACGTGTGGTACGACAACGAGTTCGGCTACAGCTGCCAGGTGGTTCGCGTGATGGAAGACATGGCTGGGGTCAACCCGCCGGCGTTTCCGCGCTAAGCATCAACAGTAAATGAAAAAGCCCCGACTGGTTCGGGGCTTTTTTTGCCTGGGATTTGTAGGGTGGCTGAGGGCCCTATCGGGGGCAAGCCCCCTCCCACAGTTTGATTTGTGAACACAGTCAAAATGTGGGAGGGGGGCTTGCCCCCGATGAGGGCGGTGCAGTCGACTCACTTCAGCAGTTTGCCACGCAACTCATCCGACAACCCCTTGGGCGCCAACCAGATCCCCAGATAAGCACGCGCCAGCGCGTCGTTGCGACTGCTGAACACGACCTGCCCATTGATCTGTAAATTCAAGCCACGGCCCGGCCGAAAATCCAGGGCATAGCGATCGCCACTGCGGATGTTGCGAAAGCTGGCGTGCAGTTGATCCAGTTCCGGCTTCAATTCGGTGCTGGCCTGCTGGCGCTCCAGGGTGGTGTTGGCGGCCTTGATCACGTCATTACGGTCGATGTCGCGAAAGTAATACAGCTCAAGTCGCAGCGCCTGTTGCTGGTCCCAGGCCTGCTTCGCTGGGGTGGCGGCTGGCGCATACAGCGCAGCAGCGTACACATCCGCCCAAAGATAAGTGAGCACTGCCTGGTTTTTCAGGGTCAATTCCTGAGACTGTCTGGGGAAGTTAGCTTGCTTGAGCCGATCCGCATCGCTGGCCTGCGCGGTGATCGACAGCAACAGCATCAAACAGATAAAGAGTTGTCGCATAATGGCTCATCCTGAAATCGGCGCTGATTTGCGTGCTGTTAGTATGGCAAGACTGGCCTACGACGCGACCAAGGGTTAATGTGCGCGGCGTTGAGGCTTATATAGACTGTGCCCCGGTTCACACACTTGAGCCAAATTGTCCTTCATGCCCGCTGGCCGCGGCATGATTTAGCCCGGCGTCCAACCGTACGCCTGGCCTGTTCTGAGGAGTACGCATGGCTGTCTACAACTATGACGTGGTGGTACTGGGTTCCGGCCCGGCTGGAGAAGGCGCGGCGATGAACGCTGCAAAGGCAGGGCGCAAGGTGGCGATGGTCGATAGCCGTCGCCAGGTCGGCGGTAACTGCACCCACCTGGGTACCATCCCGTCCAAGGCGTTGCGTCACTCCGTGCGCCAGATCATGCAATTCAACACCAACCCGATGTTCCGGGCCATTGGCGAGCCGCGCTGGTTCTCGTTCCCGGACGTGTTGAAGAGTGCTGAAAAGGTCATCTCCAAGCAAGTCGCTTCGCGTACTGGTTACTACGCCCGTAACCGCGTCGACCTGTTCTTCGGTACCGGCAGCTTCGCCGACGAGCAAACCGTCGAAGTGGTCTGTGCCAACGGTGTGGTCGAGAAACTGGTGGCCAAGCACATCATCATCGCCACCGGTTCGCGTCCGTATCGTCCGGCGGATATCGATTTTCACCACCCGCGTATCTACGATAGCGACACCATCCTCAGCCTGGGCCATACCCCGCGCAAACTGATCATCTACGGCGCCGGCGTGATCGGCTGCGAATACGCGTCGATCTTCAGTGGCCTGGGTGTACTGGTGGAGCTGGTGGACAACCGTGACCAGTTGCTGAGCTTCCTCGACTCGGAAATCTCCCAGGCGTTGAGCTACCACTTCAGCAATAACAACATCACCGTGCGCCACAACGAAGAGTATGAGCGCGTCGAAGGCCTGGACAACGGTGTGATCCTGCACCTCAAGTCCGGCAAGAAGATCAAGGCCGACGCCTTGCTGTGGTGCAACGGGCGCACCGGCAACACCGACAAGCTGGGCATGGAAAACATCGGGGTCAAGGTCAACAGCCGTGGCCAGATCGAAGTGGACGAGAACTACCGCACCTGCGTGCCGAACATCTACGGTGCCGGTGACGTGATCGGCTGGCCAAGCCTGGCCAGCGCCGCCCATGACCAGGGCCGCTCAGCCGCTGGCAGCATTGTCGACAACGGCAGTTGGCGCTACGTGAACGACGTGCCGACCGGGATCTACACCATTCCCGAGATCAGCTCGATCGGCAAGAACGAGCACGAACTGACCAAGGCCAAGGTGCCTTACGAAGTGGGCAAGGCGTTCTTCAAGAGCATGGCGCGTGCGCAGATCGCCGGTGAGCCGCAAGGCATGCTGAAGATCCTGTTCCACCGCGAAACCCTGGAAGTCCTTGGTGTGCATTGCTTCGGCTACCAGGCTTCGGAAATCGTGCACATCGGCCAGGCGATAATGAACCAGCCGGGTGAGCAAAATACCCTGAAGTATTTCGTGAACACCACGTTCAACTACCCGACCATGGCGGAAGCCTATCGGGTAGCCGCGTACGACGGCCTCAACCGGCTTTTTTGAGCGGCTCCGGCCGGTGGCCTGAGCCGGCCGGGGAGACCGATTTCAGTAATTCCCGAGGGTGGCAGTGGCCAAACCGGGAAAGTCTGTAATCAGGCTATCTACGCCGAAGTCGGCGAGCCTGCGCATCAGCGCGGGTTCGTTGACCGTCCACACCGACACGTGCAGGCCCTGGCGCTGGGCTTTCTCCAGACGCTCAGGGGTGCACAGCGTCCAGTTCAAGGCCAGGAATTCACAGCCGTAGTTCTGCGCGACCTTCAACGGGTCGAGCCAGGCGTACTCGGCCACCAGCCCGCGTGACAGGTCTGGCGTGAGTTCAACCGCCGCTTTCAGGACTTCCCGCGAACTTGAGGTCACCGTGACCTTGTCCATCAGGCCATAACGCACGGCCATCTCGCGGATCGCCAGCACCGTTGTGGCGGCGCGGGTGCGCGAGGCGCTTTTGACTTCCAGTTGCCAGTGATCGAAGTCGCATTTTTCGAACAGCTCTTCCAGGCGCGGGATCGGGCAGGGGCTGACCCAGCCTGGGCCGCCTTTGCGCGCGTCCATCTTCACCAGGTCCGCCGCCGAGTACTCGACGACCTTGCCGCGCCGGTCAGTGGTGCGCTTGAGGGTAGGGTCATGAATGACCATCAGCTCGCCGTCCATGGACAGGTGCAGGTCCAGTTCGCAACGGCGCACGCCGTGTTTGAGGCATTCCTGAAAGCTGGTCAGGGTATTTTCCGGTGCTTCGCCTTTGGCACCGCGATGGCCGTAAATCAGGGTCACAGTTGCTCCTTTGCGCCAGGATGGCTGGCGTCGTGAATACGCATTCAGAGATCGTCGCTTTGTTCTCGTGCCAGGCGGCGTTCCTGGGCCTGTTTCTGCAGGATGTAGCGCGCCAGCAGCTGGCGTTGGGCATCGGTCATGAATTCGAATTCGGTGCCCACGTCAAAGCCGTCGCCCTTGGGGTCGCAATGGGTGACCCGCGCCCGCAGCAGCAGACCGAGCGCCTGGGGCATCAGCACCAGCTTGACCGCCAGGTGGGCGTTGGGGGTCAGCGGTTCGGGGTGATGGAAGTCGATACCGCCTTCGGAAATGATCACCGGCTGCGGCGCGCCGACTTCGCTGAGTAGCCCGCGCGCCATGACCTGGCTGAGCAGGTCCAGGCGTTTGTTCTGCACTTTGAGGAACGCTGCCAGGCTGCGGTCTTTTTCGTTGATCTGGCGCAGCAGGTGCTGGGCTTCGAATTCGCTCAGGTGCAATTCACTGAGCAGATTGAACAGCGGCGAATCATCCAGCAACACTTCCTTGCTCGCCGCGTCGGGGGCCGACAGGCTTTTGATTTGGAGTGCGATCATGTCGTCGATACGGTAGTATTCGCGGCGCTCTTCTTCATCTAATGTCGACATGGCGAACCCCAGGTAACGGTAATGGTCTGAGTGTAAAGCTGCTGACCAGACCCCGCCACCGGGACGTCTTCTTTTCCTCCGAACAAGCCCCGACATGTTCAGACCTCTCTTCGTATTTATTGGCACGCGTTATACCCGTGCAAAGCGTCGCAATCATTTTGTGTCGTTCATTTCCCTGACCTCGATGATCGGTCTCGCCCTGGGCGTGGTCGTGATGATTGTGGTGCTGTCGGTGATGAACGGCTTCGATCATGAGATGCGCACCCGCGTGCTGGGCATGGTGCCCCACGCGACCATCGAGGGCGATGCGCCCATCAGTGACTGGCAAAGCCTGGCCGACAAGGTCAAGCAGAACCCCAAGGTGGTGGCCGTTGCGCCGTTTACCCAGATGCAGGGGTTGCTGACCAACGATGGCAAGGTGCAGAAAATCCTGCTCAATGCGGTCGACCCGGCCCAGGAGCGCAACGTCTCGATCATCGACAAGTTCATGCTGCAGGGCAAACTCGACGCGTTGGCGCCCGGCAGTTTCGGCATCATCATCGGCGACAAGGCCGCGGCCAAGCTCGGTGTGAGTGTCGGCGACAAGCTGACCTTCGTCGCGCCGGAGGTCACCGTGACCCCGGCTGGCATGTTCCCGCGCATGAAGCGGTTTACCGTGGTCGGCACCTTCCATGTCGGCGCCGGTGAGATCGACGGCTACCTCGGCTTGACCAACCTCACTGACCTGGCGCGCCTGCATCGCTGGCAGCCGGACCAGGTGCAGGGCCTGCGCCTGAAGTTCAACGACCTGTTCGACGCCCCGCGCGGCGCCTGGGAAATCGCCCAGCACCTGGGCGAATCGCAGTATTACGCCCGCGACTGGACCCGTACCCACGGCAACCTGTACCAGGCCATTCGCATGGAAAAAGCCATGATCGGCCTGCTGTTGCTGCTGATCGTCGCCGTAGCCGCGTTCAACATCATTTCCACGCTGGTGATGGTGGTGAACGACAAGAAGGGCGACATCGCCATCCTGCGCACGCTTGGCGCCACGCCGGGGCAGATCATGGCGATCTTCATGGTGCAGGGCACGGTGATCGGCGTGGTCGGCACCCTGATCGGCACCGCCGTGGGGATCCTGGCCGCACTGAATGTCAGCGCCGCCATCGCCGCGCTGGAAAAAGTGCTCGGCCACAAATTCCTCAACGCCGACGTCTACTTCATCGACTACTTGCCGTCCCAGGTTCAGGCCCAGGACGTGCTGATGGTGGGCGGCGCCGCGTTGGTCCTGAGTTTCCTTGCCACCCTGTATCCAGCCTGGCGCGCGGCACGCACCCAGCCAGCACAGGCATTACGTTATGAGTGAATCGGGCATGAGTGAAAAAGCAATCCTGAGCTGCCGCAACCTGGGCAAATCCTACGAGGAAGGCCCGGAATCCGTGGTAGTGCTGGCCAACCTGCAACTTGAACTGCACCCCGGCGAGCGCGTGGCGATCGTCGGCAGTTCCGGTTCCGGCAAAAGTACCTTGCTCAACCTGTTGGGCGGCCTCGATACGCCGTCCCAGGGCAGTGTGTGGCTGGCCGGTGAAGAACTGTCGGCCTTGAATGAAAAGGCCCGCGGCCAGTTGCGCAACCGTTCGCTGGGTTTTGTGTACCAATTCCACCACCTGCTGCCGGAATTCACCGCCCTGGAAAACGTGTGCATGCCGCTGTTGATCGGCAAGACCGCCATTCCAGAGGCGCGCCAGCGTGCCACGGCCTTGCTGGAACGCGTCGGCCTGGGCCATCGCCTGGAGCACAAACCGGCCGAGTTGTCCGGTGGCGAGCGTCAGCGCGTGGCAATCGCCCGCGCCCTGGTGAACAACCCGGGCCTGGTGATGCTCGATGAGCCAACCGGCAACCTGGACTCGCACACGGCCCAGGGCATCAAGGACTTGATGCTGGAGCTGAGCACTCAGATGCGCACCGCGTTCCTGGTGGTGACCCATGACATGAGCATGGCCCGTCAGATGGACCGTGTACTGCATTTGCAGGAAGGTCATCTGGTCGCTATCTGACCTGCTGCAAGCCCGCTTTTTTGAAAGCGGGCTTTTTCATTTTTTCAACGGTGCCCGCGAATGTTCAGACCGTTATCGATTTTCATCGGCACGCGCTATACCCGCGCCAAGCGCCGCAACCGTTTTGTCTCGTTTATCTCGATGACCTCGATGATCGGCCTCGCCCTGGGCGTGTTGGCGATGATCGTGGTGCTCTCGGTGATGAACGGCTTCCAGCGCGAAATGAGCTCGCGCATTCTCGGCATGGTGCCCCACGCCACCATCGTGGGCGTGAACCCGATTGACGACTGGCAGCCGGTGGCCGCCGCAGCACTGAAGAACCCGCAAGTCACCGCGGCGGTGCCCTTCACACAGATGGACGGTATGTTCTCCTACAAGGGCGCGATGCAGCCGATCGAGATCAGCGGCGTCGACCCGGCCCAGGAAGGCAAGGTGTCGATCGTCGCCCAGCATATCGTGCGCGGCAAACTGGAAGACTTGAAACCCGGCGAATTCGGTGTGGTGATCGGCGACATCACCGCGCGTCGCTTTCGCCTGAACGTGGGCGACAAACTGACGTTGATCGTGCCGGAAGTCAGCACCGCGCCGGGGGGCATCACCCCGCGCATGCAGCGCTTGAACGTGGTGGGTATCTTCAAGGTGGGCGCCGAGCTGGACGGCTCCATGGCCTTGATCAACAGGGCCGACGCGGCTGAGATACAGCATTGGCAACCGAACCAGGTACAAAGCGTGCGGCTGGCGGTGACGGACCTGTACGCGGCGCCCAAGGTTTCGGCGGACATCGCTGCCAGCCTCGGCGCCGGGTATAAGGCGGATGACTGGACCCACACCCAGGGCAGCCTGTTCAGCGCGATGAAGATGGAAAAGACCATGATCGGCCTGTTGCTGCTGATGATCGTCGCCGTGGCCGCGTTCAACATCATCGCCACCTTGATCATGGTGGTGAACGACAAGGGCGCGGACATCGCGATCCTGCGCACCATCGGCGCCACGCCACGCCAGATCATGGCGATCTTCATGGTGCAGGGCACGGTGATCGGCGTGGTCGGCACCTTGATCGGCGGCGTGCTGGGCGTGATTGCGGCGCTGAACGTGAGTGAACTGGTGGGCTGGCTGGAGCGCGTGAGCGGGCAGCATATCTTCAGTTCGGATGTGTACTTCGTCAGCAACCTGCCGTCCGAGCTGCAGGGTGGGGATGTGTTGCTGATTTGCTCGGCGGGGTTTGTGCTGAGCTTTCTGGCGACGATTTACCCGGCGTATCGGGCGGCGAAGATCGAGCCGGCGCATGCGCTGAGATATTCGTAAGTATTGAGACCGCTATCGGGAGCAAGCCCCCTCCCACATGTTGACCTCATTCTTCCTGCAAATGAGGGCCACTGTGGGAGGGGGCTTGCCCCCGATAGGGCCGGCCCAGCCAACATCAATTCCCCTGAGGCAACTCGATCACAAACCGTGTCCATCCCACCTCGGATTCACAAAAGATCCGCCCCCCATGCGCCCGCACAATCGACTGGGTAATCGCCAACCCCAGCCCTGCATGTTCGCTGCTGCCTTCATGACGCGCCGGGTCGGCCCGGTAGAACCGGTCGAACAACCGCGGTAGCAACTCCGCTGGGATGCCTTCTCCGGTGTTCTCAACAGTGAGTGTCACGCCATCCACCATGCGTACCCGCACTTCGCCACCCGCTGGCGTAAATCGCAGCGCGTTATCGAGCAGGTTCGACAGCGCTCGACGCAACATACCGCGATCACCCATCGTATGGGCTGTGCCTTCTCGCACCAGGCTGACGTGGGCTTCTTCGGCCAGCAGCGCAAAAAACTCCAGCAAAGCCTCCACTTCATCGGCCAGCGCCAACGGCTCGCGCTTGGGCGTGAGCAAGCCGTGATCGGCCTTGGCCAGGTACAGCATGTCGTTCACCAACTGCGCCATCCGCTGCAATTCCTCCAGGTTGCTGTGCAGCGCTTCGCGGTAGTCCTCCAAGGGGCGCGGCTGGGTGAGGATGACCTGGGTCTGGGTCAGCAGGTTCGACAGCGGTGTGCGCAGTTCGTGGGCGATATCGGCGGAGAACGCCGAGAGACGCTGGAACGCGTCGTCCAACCGGCCCAGCATGGCATTGAAGGTCTGCGCCAGCTCCGCCAGTTCTGCCGGCATTTGCTGCTGCGGCAAGCGTTGCGTCAGAGAGTGCGCGGATACCCCGGCGGCGACTTCACCCATGCGCCGCAAGGGCCGCAATCCGCTGCGCGCCGCCCAGGCGCCGAGCAGTGCGGTGGCCAGGGCCGAGAGGCCGACGGTCAGCCAGATCAGGCGCTGCATGCGTTGCAGGAAATGCTGGTGGTGGGTGATGTCGAGTATCAGGGTCAATTGAGCTGAGCCGGGTTGGTCAGGGCTCAACGGCGCGTTATACACGCGATAGGCGGTGCCTGCGTTTTGCAGGCTATGCAGGCCGGGGGCATCGGGCAGCGCCATGCCCGGTGCATTGTCGAGCCAGCGCTGGCCGGCCGCGGTGATGCGCAAGGTGAGGTCGGGTTGATGGCTGAGGTCGGCGCGCAGTTGGGGTTCGCGCTGGGCGAAGGCCTGCGGCGAGTCGACACCCTGCAATGTACTGCGCAGCGCCACCAGCTTGCTGTCCAGTTGCTGCTGGTCCAGCTCGATGAAGTGCGCCTCACTGGCGTGGTTGAACAGCACGCCGGCCAGCAGCGAGACTACGGCGGTGCAGCCGGCAAACAGCAGCGCCAGGCGGCTGGCGAGGGACAGGCGCTGGATCACGTGAAACGCTCCTCCAGTACGTAGCCCATGCCGCGCACGGTGTGGATCAGCTTGTTGGGATAGGCATCGTCGACTTTCAGGCGCAGGCGGCGGATCGCGACTTCGATGATGTTGGTGTCGCTGTCGAAATTCATGTCCCAGACCTGCGAGGCGATCAACGACTTGGGCAGCACTTCACCTTGACGGCGCAGCAGCAGCTCCAGCAGGGAGAACTCCTTGGCGGTGAGATCGATACGCTGGCCGCTGCGTTCGACGCGGCGGCGGATCAGGTCCAGGCGCAGGTCGGCCATTTGCAGGTGGGTTTCCTGCGGCGCACTGCTGCCGCGCCGTAACAGGCTACGCACGCGGGCGAGCAGTTCGGAAAAGGCGAAGGGCTTGACCAGGTAATCGTCGGCGCCCAGTTCCAGGCCGTGCACGCGGTCCTCTACTGCGTCGCGCGCGGTCAGGAACAGCACCGGAATGTCCAGGCCGGCACTGCGCACCGCCTGCAGGATTTGCCAGCCATCGCGACCGGGCAGCATCACATCGAGGATCAACAGGTCATAGTCGCCGGTCAGCGCCAGGTGCTGCCCGCTGGTGCCGTCGGCCACGAGTTCCGTGGTAAAGCCCGCCTCGGCCAGGCCCTGGCGCAGATAATGGCCGGTCTTCGGTTGGTCTTCGACAATCAGCAGTTTCATTCAAGGCTCTTGGTAGTCGGGTACAGGACTATGTAGGCGCGAGCTTGCTCGCGAAAACGCCAACGATAACGTGGGCTGTCTGGCTTAACGTGTCGTGCTTAAACCCTTCGCGAGCAAGCTCGCTCCTACAAAAAAACATCGGGCTTTATACCGTGGGTTTCAGGGTATGGGCGCAACCTGACAAAGTTGTAATCTAGCAGTCAGTTGGCTGGCAGCGAGGCCATCTTAAAGTGCCATTCAAACGAGTCACCCATTTTGGAGCGTGAAAGATGGCGTTGCGTACACCTGTGTTCTTGGCCGGCTGCCTGTTGGCGCTGAGCTTCGATGCCATGGCCGATGCGGCTCACACCTATGCATTCGGCCAGCCGGCGGCGGCTGATAAAGCCACGCGCACGGTGGAAGTGGTGCTGCAGGACATTTCTTTTTCGCCCACGTCCCTGGACGTCAAGGCCGGTGAGACGGTGCGTTTTGTGCTGACCAATAAAGGTCGGTTGCTGCATGAGTTCAACCTCGGCGACGCGGCCATGCACGCCGCACACCAGAAGGAAATGCTGCAGATGCAGGCCAGCGGCATGCTCACGGCGACCGGTATGGGCGAAATGGACCACAGCAAGATGGACCATGGCGCCATGAAGCACGATGACCCGAACAGTGTGCTGGTCGAGCCCGGCAAAACCGCCGAGCTGACCTGGACGTTCTCCAAGGCCACCGGCCTTGAGTTCGCCTGCAACCTCCCTGGGCATTACCAGGCGGGCATGGTCGGCAAACTGACCGTTGAGTAAGGCGTTCCTTAAGGGCGGGAGCAAAGGCTGGTAGACTGGCGCGGTTTATTTAGCCAGGTTTCCGCCATGCATCCCGCAGCCGAACATTCGCCGCTGGGCAAGTCCAGTGAATACATCTCCACTTACACCCCTTCGTTGCTATTCCCGATCCCTCGCGCCGCCAAGTGGGCTGAGCTGGGCCTGTGCGCCGAGACCCTGCCTTACAAGGGTGTGGACTTCTGGAACTGCTTTGAACTGTCCTGGTTGCTGCCGTCCGGTAAGCCGGTGGTGGCCATCGGTGAATTCAGCATCCCCGCCGACTCGCCGAACATCATCGAGTCCAAGTCGTTCAAGCTGTACCTCAACTCGTTGAACCAGACAGCCTTTGCCGATACGCAGCGTCTGGAAGCGACCTTGCGCGAGGACCTCAGTGCGGCCGCCGGCAAGCCGGTCAGCGTGCGCATTCGCAGCCTGGCCGAGGTCGAGGCTGAAGGCGTGATGGCGTTGCCGGGCGTGTGCATCGATGAATTGGATATCAACGTCAGCAGCTACGAGCACCCGCGTCCGGAATTGTTGCGCTGTGACGATTCGCGCGTGGTGGAAGAGAGCGTGCACAGCCACCTGCTCAAATCCAACTGCCCGGTTACCAGCCAACCCGATTGGGGCAGTGTGGCGGTGGAATATCGCGGTGCGGCGCTGGATCACGCCAGCCTGTTGGAATACCTGGTGAGCTTTCGCCAGCACTCGGATTTCCATGAACAGTGCGTGGAACGCATCTTCCTGGACCTGCAGCGTTTGCTCAAACCTGAGAAATTGACCGTGTACGCGCGGTATGTGCGGCGGGGCGGGTTGGATATCAACCCGTATCGCAGTACCGAAGACGTGGCGTTCCAGAACGTACGCCTGGCGCGTCAGTAAGCCTGGATACAAAACCACATGTGGGAGGGGGCTTGCCCCCTCCCACATTTTGGATCGGTGCTTGGCGGCAGATCAGATGCCGATATTGCCCAGCGTGATCACGATATTGCGCAACGTTCCGGCAATGCCCGGATGGTCCAGTTCGAAGCCTTCCACCGCCCGGTTCACATCGTCGGCGATGCTGGGGGTCTGAGTGGCAGGTTCCAACTCAAGTTGCACGTCGAATTTGGCAATCAGCTCTTCAAGCGCTTCACGTTTTTCAGCGGGCAGCTCTGGATGATCTTCCAGCTGCTTGCGCACGATATCGGCCTGCTGTTGTAACTTCTCGCGATCAGGCATGACATTCTTTCCTTTTATCGATAGGCACTGGCATAGACCGCGGCACGCCGAGAAAGGTCTACGGGCTGGATTGTAGATTAATCCACAGCGGCCAAGCGTGCATGATCTCGATCAGGGCTTCTCGCCTTTGAGCCGGCGCAGGCGGATGTCGGCCAGGCAGGTGCCGAGTTCACCGAGGTGATCAATGACAGAGTGCACGCCCAATCCATAGAGTGCCACGGTGGCCTTCCCGCGTTTGTGCTCGCGTTCCTTATCGCTCAGTGCCTGCCACTGCTGCGGCGCCACCCCGCACAGCGAACCGCAGGAGGCGAGGCCAATGGTCCACAACCCCGCATTCAGACCCGCTTGCAAAAGGCGCGGTTCGCCGCTGACCAGCACACAGCCTTCCAGACGCGTGATGTTCAGCTCCATCAAGGCTTGCCAGCAGGCGTGGGGCGCCGGCCAGCGAATGGCGCAGGGCGAGGCGGCCTTGAGCCAGGCGGGCAGGGTGGCGGCCAGTGGCGTTGTGATGGAGGCGGGCAGCTCATCCAGCCAGGCGCAGGGCACGCCTTGCTCCTTCAGACTGCGCAGGATTTTCAGCGCCCCAGGCGTGGCCTGGGAGTCGGGAGAGGGTGCGTCGCTACGGGCCCGGGAACCGAAATCCACCAGGCAGCCACTCAGCCCAAACAACACGGCAGTCAACGCGGGGGCAGTAGCGACGGCTATCTCGGCATGTGGCATCTGAACGTCCCTGAAATAATTGCAACGCTATCGGGGCGGCATGACAGGTGCATGACATCGGCGGAATTTGTAGGAATTTTGTGCAAATCATGAAAGTCGTTTCCTTGCGACTGCCTAAATCGACACTTCCGTCATATACTGACGGCCTTATTCAGGGCATAGCGCCCATGACAGACCATCCAAGGAGCAAAAGCTATGCGCTGGAGCCAGTATTTCGCTCAGCTGTCGGTGTGTGCCACCGTCCTGTTGGCACCGTTCGCCGCCCAAGCAGCGACGGAAGACGACCCATGGGAAAGCGTCAACCGCCCGATCTTCACCTTCAACGACACCGTTGACACCTACGCGCTCAAGCCAATCGCCCAGGGCTATCAGTTCGTCACCCCGCAATTCGTGCAGGACGGCGTTCACAACTTCTTCCGCAACATCGGCGATGTCGGCAACCTGGCCAACAACGTCCTGCAGCTCAAACCGCACAATGCAGGCGTCGACACGGCCCGCCTGCTGGTCAACACCACGTTCGGCGTGCTGGGCTTCATTGATGTCGGCACCAAAATGGGGCTGCAGCGCAGCGACGAAGACTTCGGCCAAACCCTCGGCTACTGGGGCGTTGGCAGCGGTCCCTACGTGATGATCCCGCTGCTGGGCCCAAGCACCTTGCGTGATGCGCCGTCCAAGTACGTGGACAGCTACACCCAACCGTACCGCTACATGAACGATATCGGCTGGCGCAACAGCACCTTTGGCCTGAACATCGTCGATGTGCGTGCCAGCCTGCTCGACAGCGAGAAGCTGATCAGCGGCGACAAGTACACCTTTATCCGTAACGCCTATCTGCAGAACCGTGAATTCAAGGTCAAGGACGGCAAGGTCGTCGACGACTTTTAAGCTGTGACGTTTTGAAACGAAAAAGGCGACCTGTGCACGGTCGCCTTTTTTGTGGGCGCTGATCAGCGCATTTTCAGAATCCTGAGGCCCAGGTGCTGCTCGTCGCCCGCCGCCTTGGTCCACACCACCTCGGTATCGGCCTCGAGCCCCTTGAGTGCGGCGTGCTCTGAATCGATGCGCACGGTCAGCAAGTCGCCCACGCTGAACTGGCGCGGTGCCTGCACCTGCATGCCGGAGCTGGAAAGGTCCAGGCAGACCCCTGTAATCTCCTGCCCGGCGTGGATCAAGGACACATCGGCATCAACCCGCATGCGGATGAAATCGCGTTTTTCGGCGTAGTCGCGCTCGTGTTCGCTCACAGCATCCATCCTTACTTTGCGTTGTGGTGGTGAGCGTTCTTATAACTCCCGGTGATTTGCGGTGTAAAGACGTCCGGCGACCATCGGCATGAGCTTGAAACCCCTCACGGATGGGAGTACCGTCTGCGCCTTAGAAGGGCACCTCTGCTTTACCGTTGTGCATGGGCTAAATCCCAATGCTTTGTAGGACAGAGAGGCTAGAAAGCGAATCCAGTACGTGAGCCCGGCCATTGCCGAGCCGCCTACGCCAACCTAATTCTGGCGCCGTTTGCCCACATGCAAAAAACCAGTGCCACGCTGCTGATAATCGATGACGACGAAGTAGTGCGCGCGAGTCTCGCGGCCTATTTGGAAGACAGTGGCTTCAGCGTCCTGCAGGCCGGCAACGGCCAACAGGGTCTCCAGGTATTCGAGCGCGACAAGCCCGACCTTGTGATCTGCGACTTGCGCATGCCCCAAATGGGCGGCCTCGAGCTGATTCGCCAGGTGACCGAGCTCGCCCCGCAGACGCCGGTGATTGTCGTGTCCGGTGCCGGGGTCATGAATGACGCCGTTGAAGCCCTGCGCCTGGGCGCCGCCGATTACCTGATCAAACCCCTGGAAGACCTTGCGGTGCTGGAGCACTCGGTGCGCCGCGCCCTGGACCGTGCACGCCTGCTGGTCGAAAACCAGCGCTACCGCGAAAAGCTCGAAACCGCCAACCGCGAGCTCGAAGCCAGCCTGAACTTGCTCCAAGAGGATCAGAACGCCGGTCGCCAGGTGCAGATGAACATGCTGCCGGTCAGCCCTTGGACCATTGATGAGTTCAAGTTTGCCCACCAGATCATCCCGTCGTTGTACCTGTCGGGCGATTTTGTCGACTATTTCCGTGTGGATGAGCGGCGCGTGGCGTTCTACCTGGCCGACGTCTCTGGCCACGGTGCTTCCTCAGCTTTTGTTACCGTGTTGTTGAAATTCATGACAACGCGGTTATTGTTTGAATCCAAGCGCAACGGTACCTTGCCGGAGTTCACCCCCTCCGAGGTGCTGGGCCACATCAACCGGGGCCTGATCAGCTGCAAGCTGGGCAAGCACGTGACGATGGTGGGCGGCGTGATCGATGAAGAAACCGGTCTTTTGACCTACAGCATCGGCGGTCACCTGCCGATGCCGGTTTTATACACTCCTGACAGTGTGCGTTACCTGGAAGGGCGTGGCCTGCCGGTGGGCTTGTTCAATGAAGCCACCTACGAAGACCACATCCTGGAACTGCCGCCGACCTTCAGCCTGACGCTGATGTCCGACGGTATCCTGGACCTGCTTCCAGAGCCTACACTCAAAGAGAAAGAAGCCGCCTTGCCCCAAAAGGTCAAGTCGGCGGGCGGCAGCCTGGATGGTCTGCGGCAGGTTTTTGGATTGGCCACGCTAGGGGAGATGCCGGATGATATCGCCCTATTGGTGTTGAGCAGGAATCTTTGATGAGTACCGGAAGAATCCAATTCGCCGAGCAAGACGGGACCTTCGTCCTCAAGTTTGTCGGTGAAGTGCGCCTGACCTTGTGTTCGGCGCTGGATGCGACGATTGAGCGGATCTTCACAGCGCTGAACTTCTCGGCGATCGTGATCGATCTGACCGAAACCCGCAGCATCGATAGCACCACCCTGGGCCTGTTGGCCAAGTTGTCCATTCTGTCTCGGCAGAAGGTCGGCCTGCTGCCGACCGTCGTCACCACCCACGAAGACATCACCCGGCTGCTGCAGTCCATGGGTTTTGACCAGGTGTTCAACATCGTTGACCGCCCGATCCCCTGCCCGGAATGCCTGACCGACCTGCCTTCCCAGGATCAGTCCGAGGAAATCGTACGGGTCAAGGTGCTGGAAGCGCACAAGATCCTGATGGGCTTGAACGAGTCCAATCGCGAAGCCTTCCACGACCTCGTCAACGCCCTCGAACGCCACTGACCCCCACTTGAATGCAATCAAAATGTGGGAGGGGGCTTGCCCCCGATAGCGGTGTGTCAGTTATGAATAGCTGACTGACACTCTGCCATCGGGGGCAAGCCCCCTCCCACATTGACCTGCGACAGGCTTGAGACCGGCGCACACAAAAAAAGGGCGGCACCCGCGAAGGTGCCGCCCTTTTTGCCGACTAGGCTTTACAGCTTGGCCGACAACAACGCCTCCAGCTTCTCCTGGTCCCGAGCAAACTGACGAATCCCCTCCGCCAGCTTCTCAGTTGCCATCGCATCCTCGTTGGACTCCCAGCGGAACTGCGCTTCAGTCATGTGCACCCGCGCTTCACCGGCGTGGCCTGGCGACAACTTGCGCTCCAGCTTGCCTTCATCGGCCGCCAGCTTCTCCAGCAAATCCGGGCTGATGGTCAAGCGATCGCAACCCGCCAACTCCTCGATCTGGCTCAGGTTACGGAAGCTCGCACCCATCACTACAGTCTTATAGCCATTGGCCTTGTAGTAGTTGTAAATACGCGTTACCGACTGCACGCCCGGGTCATCGGAACCGGTGTAGTCGTTGCCGTTGGCCTTCTTGTACCAGTCGTAGATACGGCCCACGAACGGCGAGATCAGGAATACACCCGCTTCAGCACACGCCACGGCCTGAGCGAAGGAGAACAGCAGCGTCAGGTTGGTCTGGATGCCTTCTTTTTCCAGCTTTTCCGCGGCGCGGATCCCTTCCCAAGTGGAAGCGATCTTGATCAGCACACGATCACGGCTAACGCCGGCCTTGTCGTACAGGTCGATCAGACGATGCGCACGCTTGAGAATAGCGCCCTCGTCGAACGACAAGCGGGCATCCACTTCAGTGGAAATACGGCCCGGTACGACTTTAAGGATTTCCTGGCCTACCGCCACCGCGAAACGGTCACTGGCCAGGCCCACGTCGCCGTTGCAGTCCTGCACACATTCATCCAGCAGCTTGGCATAGCCTGCGATCGACGCAGCCTTGAGCAGCAGGGAAGGGTTGGTCGTAGCGTCTTGCGGCTTGAGCTTGGCGAGCGTGGAGAAATCGCCGGTATCGGCTACAACGGTGGTGAATTGCTTGAGTTGTTCCAGCTTGGAAGTCATGGGCGTGCTCTGTCCTGTGGGTCTGATGACATTACCCGAGCGCTGGCAGGCGCTCAAGGGCGCAAATGCGATAGGTCGTTTGCGAGGGCAATAACCTGAAAACAGCCGTTTGAATGGCGGCCGTACTGCTCAATAGGAGGGCAAAACCGCCGGCAGGTTCAACACAACTGCCCGATGACACGCAGATCAAACTGGGGAGCTGGCTTGCCTGCCATACCCCTGACACACACTGCACCAAATGGGGGAGGGGGCTTGCCCCTGATAGCAATGTGTCAGCCAATCCATAACCCACTGACCCCCGGCAAGCTACCCAGTCACCGCCCTTCCAACAACTCCCCAGCCTGGTCCAGCAACGCCAACGGATCCGCCGCCTTATGAATATCCACCGACAACAACTGCCTGAACCTGCGCGCCCCCCGGAAAACCAGTGCCTAACCCCAACACATGCCGCGTAATGTGATGCATCGTCCCACCACTGGCCAAATGCTCAGCAATATAAGGCCGCAATTGCGCCAACGCCTCAGCACGGCTAATCACCGGCGCCTCACTACCAAACAACCGCTGATCCACCTCCGCCAGCAGATACGGATTGTGATAAGCCTCCCGCCCCAGCATCACCCCGTCAAACGTCTGCAAGTGCTCCTGGCACTGCTCCAACGTCTTGATCCCACCGTTGAGAATAAACTCAAGCTCCGGGAAATCCTGCTTCAACTGCGCCGCCACGTCATAGCGCAACGGCGGAATGTCCCGATTCTCCTTCGGCGACAACCCCTCCAGAATCGCAATCCGCGCATGCACGGTAAAACTGGTGCAACCGGCGTCCCTCACCGTGCCGACGAAATCACACAACTCGGCATAACTGTCCCGCCCATTGATGCCGATACGATGCTTCACCGTCACCGGAATCGACACCGCATCGCGCATCGCCTTCACGCAATCGGCAACCAGGGCAGGGTGCGCCATGAGGATCGCGCCGATCATATTGTTCTGCACACGGTCGCTGGGGCAGCCGACGTTCAGATTCACTTCGTCGTAACCGGCCGCCTCGGCCATACGGGCGCACGCGGCCAGATCGGCGGGAACACTGCCGCCCAACTGCAGCGCCAAGGGGTGCTCGGCTTCGTTGTGACGCAGGAAGCGCTCGTGGTCGCCATGGAGGATCGCGCCAGTGGTGACCATCTCGGTGTAGAGCAGGGCGTGCTTGGAGAGCAGGCGCAGGAAGTACCGGCAGTGGCGGTCGGTCCAGTCCATCATGGGGGCAACGCTAAAGCGCCGAGACAGTGCGGGGCTTGATTCTGCTGGGCTAAAGCTTTGTTTATCTAGCATTTTTCTCAACGTGTTCTAGGCGTGTTTTCGGGCGTTTTCAGGCGTTTTTCAGGTCTCGGTGGTACGATGTACCACTTCAAAACTGACGCGTACCACTTTCAATATGGCGACTATCAGGGCAAGAAAACTGGCGGATGGGACTGTGAGCTACACGGCACAGATCCGCATCAAGCGCGACGGATTGCAAGTCTACCAAGAGAGCCAGACCTTCGCCCGAAAACAGGCCGCGCAGGCTTGGGCACGTAAGCGTGAGTCGGAGCTGGATGAGCCTGGTGCGATCGAGCGCGCAAACCGTAAGGGTGCCACGCTCAAAGAGATGACCGACCGCTACCTCGTCGAAGTTGAGAAAGCCAAGCCGCTGGGCAAAACCAAGCGCGGTACGCTCAATGCGATTGGCGAGACTTACCTTGGAAAGTTGACCGATACGGATATCAACACCCAGTGCCTGGTCGATTACGCACTCTGGCGGATGAGTGCGGAAGGCGGTGGTGTTCAGCCACAAACCGCCGGCAACGACCTGGCGCACCTCGGCGCTGTGCTGGCGATTGCCAAAGACGCATGGGGCTATCAAGTCGATCCGCTCGCCATGGGCGGTGCGCGGCGTGTGTTACGCAAGCTGGGCTACAACCTAAAAAGTCGTGAGCGTGACCGCCGGCCAACACTGGATGAGCTGGGAAGCGTGCTGACGCACTACCAGGCCATGCAGGCGAGGCGGCCGACCGTCATATGTATGCTGAAGGTTGTGGGCTTTGCCCTGTTCTCCACCCGCCGGCTCGATGAGATCACCCGGATTCGCTGGGCAGACCTCGACGAGGCCGGCCAGCGAGTGCTGGTGCGTGACATGAAAAATCCAGGGCAAAAGATCGGCAACGATGTTTGGTGTTACCTGCCGGACGAGGCGTGGCAGATCCTCCAGACAATGCCGAAGGCCGGCGAAGATATATTCCCCTATAGCCCTGAGTCGATCTCCACGTCCTGGACGAAAGCCTGCAAGTTTCTGGAAATCCAGGACCTGCACTTCCACGACCTTCGGCATGAAGGCATCAGCCGCCTGTTTGAAATGAGTTGGGACATCCCGCGTGTGGCGAGTGTTTCCGGCCATCGGGATTGGAATTCGATGCGGCGATACACCCACCTGCGGGGCAAGGGGGATCGCTATTTGGGATGGGAGTGGCACGACAAGATATTGAGGGCGCCCGTCCAACTGGGCGCCGCGTCAATGAAATGGCTCAAACGACGTGTTTTAACCCGTTGAGCTGGTTGTGCTCTTTAACCGCTGCGGCGCGTTGCAGGTCGAGGTAAGCCGCCAGGTCGGTGAGGTGGACGCCCTTCGCCGACTTCTGACTCGGCTCCAGTCGCGTGATGGGCAACTTGATCTGACCACTCATTACCTTGCGCTGGAACATGTCCGGCGTGAGGTGGGTGAAATAATCCCGGCACACCAGCTCCAGCGAGATAATCGCCTGACCATCATATTGGGCCATCAGGATAAAGGCTGTGTTCATGGTGACTCCCTCACATCCAAAAGGCTTGATTAATGAATGCCGGCTGAGCCCTGTTTTTCATAGACTTCACGCCATCATCCTGTATCTCGCAAACGAAGCGATGCCGCTTCCGGTTCAGCGCAGTAAGGGCCTCCGTCAGGCCGGGCACGACGTCGGCGCAGTGCTCGTAGGCGTGAGGGCCGCTCCAGCTATCAGTTCTCATCACCTGGCAATCTGTTCGGGTCGCATCCGCGCACAGGTAAAACAGCAGGAAAACAGTCATACCGCCTCCAAAATATTGACCGGCTCCCAGGCCGACTCGCAGAGTCCATAGGCGCTCGCGCAGGCCGTGCTGTCCGAGCTCGTCGATAGAAGGTCATACTGGATTCCGCCTCGGGCCGTCTTGGACCATTCAACTGCCTGGCGGATACTGGCAATCTCCATCACCTCCAGGGCAGTCATGTCGGAAATTGAGCCTTTCGGATGTTTGGCGTTGGAGCCAGCAAAGAACGTTGCCGCGCCGCGTTTACTTGCCTGCTGGACAATCCGCTCCCAATGGTCGATACGGTCAATCACCTCGGGGAAGCGCAAGGCGATTTCTCGCAGTTCGTCCTTCCTGCAGTTGATGCAGGGCATGCATCCGACGCGCCCCATGCCTTGGGAATAAAGCGGGTTCGGTTTGACGCCCATGTAACGATGAGCTTCGAACACAGCGGGGATATTCCACTTCAAGATCGGTCGATAATTAAACAGACCGCCGCCTACTTCGTCACATTCGGGCAAATATCGCCTGTTGATCGATTCGTCAGCACGTACACCCTGCCAGCTCATGATCATGTCGCCGACACCCATCAAGGGCATGACTACCTGTTCAAGCATCGGGTCTCGCTTCAGCTCCATAGTGCAGAACTGGGCCTTGCGGCTGGGGAATCTCCCTTTCCAAATGCACAGGTCGAGGAATGGATTGCCAGTGGGCTGTAGGACGGCCAGAGCTGCCAGGACCACCTCCTCGGAGATACCTTGTTCTCGCCACTTTGTTTCGATGAATCGGCGTTTACCTTCGATGCGCCGGCTGAAGTCGGCCTTGACTCGGGTTATTGGTATGCCGGTACGTTGTTCCAGGTAGTCCAGATACAAGTAGGTCTGGTCATGTTCGTTGCCGGTATCGGCAAAAACGGCCTGAAGATTCTCAGTTTCCAGTGCAATGGCTACCAATAGGGTGGCCGTGCTGTCCTTGCCACCGCTTACGCTGACAATATTCTGAGTATTCATTGTTGCTGCTCCAGCTGGGCTACGCTCAGCGCAATTGCCACCGGCTGCACCCAAACTGAAACGTTGCTGAGCATGAACGTCTCCCCCGCCTCCGAAAGCAGCAGCGTCATGCCGAACACGTCCGCCATCGCCCTTGCCGCCGCGCGCGGCACAGCATTACCAATCCGCTCCCGGTGGTGGCCGTCGTTGATACCGTCAAGCCGAAAGACCCCGGCCTGTTCAATCTTGCGAACCCGCTGCATACGCTCAATCTCCTGAGCGGTCTGCGGATCTGCCGACCAGTAATCTTCCGGATCAAACAGCGATTGCAGCGCGGCCAGCTCCAGGGTGGTGAACGGTCGGTGCCAGGTGTCGTCGAGGCTGGTGATCATGCAGGTCAGTCGGTCGTTGGGCGCCGGCATACGCTGATCGGCAACCGACCAGCGGCCGTTGTCGTGGCAGGCACTGGCGGACACGGCACCTGCCGGCGTGTTGTAGTCGACGACTCCGTAATGCCCACCGGTCAGGTAGGCATCGCCCTTGGTACGCGACATGCCTGGGCGCGGATCTGCGATCGATAAAGCCCCGCTGGCAACCTGCTGTGAGCCGGTCACGGTCTTGGCGCTCTCGCACCAGGGCGTGATGCGCAGCTTTTGAGTGCTGGCTCTCGGGTGCCAGTTTTTGAAGGCGGGATCTGCCACGGCAAAAGCGCCTTGACCGGTGGTGCTGCCGGCAATGACGGTGCCGGCTGGCTTGCTGTAGTCGGTGACCAGGTACTTGCCGAACCCCTTGGACGGTTGCCGAGGATCTGCAACTGCCTGCCCGCCGGAGCTGGGGCCGTGGCCTGCGGTAACCGTGCCGGCGGCTTGGTCATTGCGTACCACGCGGAATACATTATTGTGGCGCTCGCCGCCCATGCGCGGGTCAGCAACGCTAAATGTCCCTTGTCCTGGGCTGCGCTGGCCGGTGACCACACCGCAGTGGCGGTCAAAGGGCAACACTCCGTACTGGGTGTATTCGAATTTGCTAGTCGGGCGCGGATCTGCCACGGAAAACTTGCCGTTCATGGGCCGGCTCGCACCTGCAACCACGCCGGCTGTATCGTCCCAATCGACAACCCCGAGCACGCCGTTGTGGTATTCCGGCACGATCACGAAGTCACGAAGATGACCGTCCTCGATCGCAAACCGACTCAGGCTGCGCCAGTCCTTCCCGGCCTCAACCAGGGCCAGGCGCACCCAGGTTTTCCACTGCAACGCCGGCACCCGGTGCATCGGCCCTGCCTGATCAATATCGCCGGCCAGCGGCATGCGACTCAGCACGTCACCGACAGCGCGCAGGCTGCGCTTTTCAGGTTCATACAAAAATGCGGGGACCTGCTCGACGTGCCTGGCCACCAGCAAGAAACGCTTGCGACTCTGTGCCAGCCCACCGATTTCGCCACAGTCGTGTGTAGTTTCCGCCACCGCGTAGCCGTAATGGCGGAGCAGCTTGGTGATCTGGTCCAGCAGGTAGCGGCCACGGGTTGCCAGGCGCGGCACGTTTTCGAACACGATCAGCTTCACCGGTTTGTGCTTCCAGGCTTCGCACATCAGCCACACACACCGCAACGTCAGTTCGTTGAGCGCCCGGTATTTGGGAGTTTGGCTCATTGTCTCGGAAAGCAGGCCCGATGCGCCTTTGCAGGGGCTGCTTATGAACACCGCGTCCGGGTCTTCGTTGCCGGCAGCGCGGCGCAGATCCTCGGCGGTGGCCTCGCTCCAGCCGGCTGGTGGCTGCTGGCCGTGAAACGCTGTGTATTGTTCGCGTGTGAACAGGTCCATCAGCGTGCCAGGCACACCGGTCATCATCTGGAAGTCGCGCAAGCCGGCGGGGTCGACGTCGACGCCGCCCAGGCAGCGCCATTCAGCTTGGACGGGGCCCAGGACTGGTTTGGAGTCGCTGAAGCCAGCAGCGCCGCTGCCGAGTCCGCAGCAGAGGTGGAAGTGGGTAAGGGTGCGCTTAATCATTACCAGACCCTCCCGGCGGCGATACATCCATCGCAAAAGCCAACAGGCCAATCGCTGCAGGTTGGACATTCTTGCTCGGTCGCGTCTTCCGATAGTGCTTCGTCTCCCGGAAACCCCGGAAAGTCATCGTTGGTGTCGAGTTCGGCGTAAGCAAACACCCTCCAATGGATACCGCGACGAAGGTAGTGGCCGAGCATCCAGTGGATGACAGCGGCTTGCTCATCTTCACTACGCTCCGCAATACAGTGCCCCTTCTGCCGCAGTAGCTGGGCTGTATTGGCTAATTTGGTGTGAGGAATACCAAGGATGTAGCGCAGGTCAGCGGTCAGTTCCAATGGTGCCGATACGGGTGTCACTGGCTCGAAAGAGTTAAAAGTGCGGGTGTCGCTCGAGTTTTGATTTGAACGCATGGTGCTTCTCCTTTCAGGCGGTGGGGGAGTTGCAGCTCCCCGTGTCTCGCCTGTGTTGGGTATCAGTGTGCGTATCGACGCGGTTTGTTTTGTTTGGCCGCTTCACGCTCTGCCATGTATGCAGCCCACTCCGCCGTTTTGGTCTGCTGGCGGATACGGCTACAGAGCTGGTGTTTGCGGGTGGAGCGGGCATTGCCGCAGATGTCGCAACGGCTGGGCAGGTCAAGCCGATGGCTTGCCATAGCTGGGCGCTCGCGTTCAGGGCTGGCGTGCTCAGGCATTTGCCACCTCAATTGCCTTCAATTTTGCGAGGCGCGCGGTCTCGTATTCGCTGGCCAGGATCTCTATTGCACCGTCGATCCACCCGCTTGTTGGCTGGCCCGCCGCGACCAGGGAGTCGTGCTCGGCTTTGTTGATTTGAAAGCCCAGGTGGAAATAAGCGACTCCGTTGAGTTCAAACTTGATACCGCCACACATCCACAGGTTGCCGGTATTAATGCCAAGCCGATCCCAATAGTCGCTTCCGCTCAGCCGTCCTGGGCAATGCTCATTCCACTGAGCGATAAGGCGCTCGTGTTCCGCTCGAATCGCTGCTCGATCCTCCTTTGAAATGCCTTTGCCAGGCTTCGCAGCCGCACGCAGTGAGCGATAGCCGTGGTCATCAGGACGACACCAGTGCACATCCAGTTCTGCGCCGCCGCTGAGTTTCACGCCGCCGGCGTAGTTGGAGTCAACGTCGCGCATCGGGGCGACCTTGCCGCCGAACATCGAGCCGAGAACGGCCAGTTTGGCTAGGAAAATCTCCTTCTGAACATAGAAGTCGCGGACAATCGAAACGGCCGTGGGCTCGTTGGATTTGTAGAAGAAGTCAGCCATGATCACTGTCCTCCCATAAGCATGCGCGTCAGCGCATTGGGCTGGTCCGCAGGCGTCAATTTACTCAGCGGCTGTGTTGTGGTTCTGCCATTTGCACTGCGCAGTGTCGCGATGTCGTCAGTGATTGCCTCGATTACGGCTTTGCGAGCGCTGAAACGGTAGTTTCGACCACCTCCACTGATGGCGACGTAACTGACCTCGTCGCCGACGGCGAGCTGTGTTGTGGTAGCCTCTGCGGTGCCGCCTTGGGGTTGATTCACTTGCATGGTGCTTCTCCTTTGGGTGGTCGGTGTCGAGGGGTTGCAGCCCCTCGGCACCACCTTCTTACTGGCTTTCGCCGGTTGGGTTTTGCTGCCGCACCAAGTGCAGCAGCAGGTTTTCAAATTCAACAACGTCATCTGTTGCCGACTGCCATTCCAGCACTGCCTGGATCTGATCCCGGCTGCACTCCAACACCAGAATTTCTTTGTCGCTCACCGCACGAACCTCAAGGATTGCGACCAGGCCAGTTGGGTCGTAGGCTTCGGCGTGAACAATTTTCCCGGACTCGTTAAACCAGTCCTTCAGCTCTTTCAGGTGTCGAAGACGGTTGGTTTCGCCCTGTTGGCCGTCACCGGTGATGACTTGTACGTGCATGGTGCTTCTCCTTTGGGTGGTGTCAGATGTTGCAGCGCCTGGCGGGTAGGGCAGGTGATATGTCAGGCCTGGAAGTGCCAGCACTTCACGATGGGTTGCTTCGTGATAACGGCGTTGGTTTTGCTGGCCTGGTGAGCCCGTACCGCGCTGTCGGTCGCCTTGTTGACGTCGAGCAGCTTCCGCGAGCGGGAGTCCTTCAAGCGCTCGCGCAGCTCGCTGACATCAGCGATTTTTTGCCGGTTTTCTGCTGCGCATTTCACGAAGTCGTTGAGGTTGATGGCGATGATGTGGTCTTTCTTGCTGTGGTTGACCACTGGGCCTTCGGCGTCCAGGCCTTCCAGGTATTCGTAAACCTCCCAGAATTCAGCCACCACCGGATGGTCGGAACTGATCGAGGCCTGGCGCTCAATTGCCATGCGGATGATCTGCGAGCGGGTGTGCTCGACCTGGGCGTCGGTGAGGGGCACCACCATGCACAGACAGTCCAGCAGGGCGAGCATTTGGGCGTGGTTCTTGTTGATCCGCTCCACTCGGATGTAGCCGCGCAGCTTGTTGCCGCAATGGCTACATTCGCTGTGCTCGTCTTTGAACGGGGTGTCGCAGGCAAAGCAGTGGGAGTGCAAATTGCGCAACTTCGCCTCGTAGCCAGCTATCCGCTGGCCGAACAGCTCCATCACCTCCAGCTCTTTACGTACCGCCTGCAACACAAAGTTGCTGAGTCTCGAACCTTCCAGCGCATTGAGCCGATCTGCCGCCGCACGGCTTTCAGCGGTGACGTTCGGACGCACAAAGTGCAGTTTGACGATCCGGGTCATGATCGCTTCTGATGCCACAACAGGGGCGTTCTGGCTGATGGCGATGGTGCCGCGAAACGGTGGCTCGTAGGTTTCGTTACCGGCGGTTTTCACACCCTTGGTCGCCAGGGTGCCGCCGCCGTAGTAATCCTTGAGTTCGTCCCATTCGAAGGTTTTGGCATGGGCCTTGTCGTCGCCGCTGCGGTCTGATTCCAGCAGCACAATGGGCATGCCGGATACTTGGCCCATCAAGCGGCTGCGGCCGGCCTTTGTGGATTTGGACGGGTCGAACCCTTCGTATCCGTCGCGCCCCGCGAGTTTCCATAGCAGCGTGAGCAACGTGGTCTTGCCGGCGCCGGCCTCGCCAGTGGCCTCAAGGAAAGGAAACGACTGGTACCGGCCGCGGATCTGTTCGGCGAACAGCGAGCCAAACCAGAACGTCAACGCCACGATGCCCTGGGCACCGAAGCACTGCCACAGAAGCCCAAGCCACTGGTCATCGTATTTTTTGCCATCCTTCTCCAGATCGATCTTCACACCCTTTTGTAGAGTCTTGAGCTTCAACTTGCCCATCTCAAAAAACTCTTCCTCATTGATGTGAATTACCTGGCCTTCGCGGATGGCGACGTCGTTGAATACGTAGCAGTGGTATTCCTTGCTGTAGCCCACGTAGTCGATGGTCTGAACGGTCTTGATGCCGAAAAGTTGGTCTTTCATGAGTTTGTCCAATTGCTGTCCACTGCCGGTGAACACGGCTCCAGCACCCATGCCGAGAAGTCTTTTCTTGAATTCGCTGGCAGCGGCGACCTGACCACCCGTGAACGTGTTTTTCACTGAACCGCCGTCGTGCGGAAAGTCGACGCGGAAGAAGTACCAGGACTCGTCGGTAATCTCGTTGCGCTGGAAATAGAGGGCTTTGGGGTAGCAGTTGGCGATCTCGACGACGCAGCCGGCGACGTTCAGCGCCTTCTCCCGAAGCTGCTTTTCATTGAGTGTCTGGGCTTCGTGGCCATCGCTCTTTTCGAGGGCCTGCTTGGCGCTGTTGTATTTCGCCAAGTCCAATTTCCACCAGTACAGGCGGGAGTCGAAACAGAAGTGGAATTCCTCCCGTTCACGCCACTGGTACATGAGCAATGCCTTGTCGCTGGCACTTTCTGCGATCAGCAGGGCGCCCTGGTGGCGGGCTTCTTTCAAGTCCTTTTCGATGCGATCAGCGCGGACTTTTTCATCGTCGATAAATGCCCAGCGTTGATGCAGATCGTTCCAATCAACCTTGCGGGCGTCAGGCTGTGACACCTGAGCAGCCTCGCAAATAAAACCGAGTTCGCGGGCACGGTTGACCCACATACGGGTGTACTTGTGAGCGCCTGGCTCGTTATCCAGAGCCCAAACCAGCTTGGGAGTTTTACCGCCGCGAGCGGTGATCAGGTCCTTGAGTGATTCCTCTGGAAAGGCGTTTGAGGACAGCGCCGCAACCGCAGAGATACCGTTTTGAATGAGCGCTATGGCGTCGAAGATGCCTTCAACGATCCACAGCTCAGTTACTTCCAGCAGATCCACGCACGGCGGGCACCACCAGTGCCCCCTGTAGCTCTTGAGGGGTTGGAAGCGGGCCTTCTTCTTACCGAACCGTGACGGCTGGTCAATCAAGCGCTCCCAGTACCCGCCGTGTTCCAGGGGGAAGCGCACGGTGGCAGAGCCAATATTTAGGTCGCGATCAAAGTAGCTTTCCTGGGTGTACCAGCCCTCTATCAGCTCAACGCGGAAACCTCGGGCAAACGTCAGGTACGCTTTTGCGCTGGCGGCAGGCTCGTCACGGGTAGCCGGTGCGCGCTTGCTCCAGTCGTCGAACAGGTCTGGGTAAAGCTCTTTGGTGGGAGCCATGAAGCGGCAATTTTTCTCGCGGCCACAGCGGATGAACCAGGGTTCATCGTGGCGCGAAAACAAACGTTTCTGATTGCACTGCGGGCAGGTGCCCTTACGCATGTAATGCGTGCCTTTCATGTGCTGAAGGCCGTAATCAGATTCCAGGCGCTGAAGCACGTCAGCGCGGATCTTGTCTTCCATGGGCTTGCGAATCACTGCACATGCTCCGCAGCCGTAACAACGAGCTGTTTTTTCAGCTCGCTGCGCGTCCTGCAGATGCCTGCCAGGTAGGGCAAGTCCTCAAGAACCTTGGGCGCCCGCTGACCGCTCGGCACATTCCGGTAGCGGTCGGAGTACCAAATATCAGCCATCGTGACTTCGTACTGGCTGGTCAACCACAACAGATAGTGCTGCGCCTGTAGTTCGTCCAGCTCCAGTTTTATGGTGATTTTGCTCATTTCGGCCACCAGTAAGTTGCAAATTTCCCCTACCCACGCGGTGCGGGCATCAAACAGGGAGGGTTTTGGATTAGTGCGGGAGGTTGCGCGTCAGCAGCAGGCGTGTAGGAAGCAGGCGTGCTGAAATTGGGTGTCGCTGTTGGGTGCAGTTGTCGAGCAGCCAGATCACCGGACGGAACGGGCCGCTGGTGGGGTAGATGCCCAGCCAGGCAATACGCTTGCACGTCATGCTTTCGAACTCAGCCACCGCCAGCTCAGCAATGCGTTGCACCAGGTGCGTGGGCACCTCAAGCGACAGGGTCAAGTACCTGGTGCAGTTCTCTAAGAGCTGGCTGTCGCCAGCAAGATGCTCACAACGGTGGCGGTATAGATACGCCACGGCTGCTTGCTGCATCGCGGCTCGGTAGTCGGTAGCGGGGTTGGTAGTCAGGGCGACGGTGTTCATACAGTTGCGGCCTCCATATCCAGTTGGTCCAACAGATCGGGTTGATCGTTTTTTGCCGTGAGGTTTTGTCGAGCAAGCAGGCGCACTTTGGTGGGCGCCATGGGCAAAACGGTGAGGGGACGCTCGATGCCTGACGGGCTGAGCTGGTATTCCCAAACCAAGGAACCGGAGAACGTGGCGCCGCATAGCAGGTTGGTGCATTCCGAGTACATCGATCGGAAGCAAGGCGTTTGTCCTTCGGAGGTACGAATGCGCATCGAACTGCTGCAGCAGGGGCAAACCAGTTTGTACGTACTCACTAAACGGCTCCCTGGCTGTAAAGCTGGATGGTTGCGAACACTTCGGCGTAACGGGCTGACATGTACGTGATCAGGGCGGCGACAATCGCGTCGGCTTCACGTTTTTCGATAACCCCGTCATCCAGTGCCGCAGCCATGATCTGATCAACCTTGCCCCGTTGAGCCGAAGCTTTGAGCGAGCGGCTGTACAGCTCGACGTTGTCCAAGGTCTCCGGGAGGCTCAGCGGCACGAACATGCCGCCATACATAGAGGCGATGTAGTCGGCAAGGTAGGTAGTGCCGGCGACTTGCTCCAGGCGGTGAATGTGTTCGTCCGTCAGTGGGCGACTGCCCGCGTTCTCGTAGGCTTGGTTGTCGAACTTCTTAAGCGGCATGCCGAGGTCGGCCGAGGCGTACATCCGACCGCCAGGGTAGGCGCCGATGACGGCCATAACGACGCTCTTTCTGCTGTCTAGAACTGGGCGTTTCATCTTCTGGTTTCCCCTTGGAGCCAGAGGCCCTAATTTGCAATCTCGCCGTCTTTGATGCCGAGCAGTACGGCAGCGCGATGAGCTTCACCGCGCAGGCACTTTTTCTGTCCGTTCAAAACCGCGTAGACCGTCGATGGGTTGAATTCATGTTCTTCGGCCCAGTCTTTGGCTGAGATCCCGAGACGTGCGAGACGATCACGGGCCTCTTGGCATGCTTGCTCGATGGGGGATGCGTTCGGCATAGTCTCGTTTCGTGTGGTTTCGTGTGATGACAGGGGGAGAATATTCAACAAGCGTTGAATAGTCAACTCCATAAGGGGTCGTTTTGTTGAATATCGGTGAAAGGCTGAGGGAGGAGCGTGTCCGCTTGGGATTCAATCAAGCCGACTTCGCCGCATTGGCAGGCGTCGCCAAGACATCTCAGTTCAACTATGAAAAGGGCGAGCGAAGCCCTGACGCGGCTTATCTAGCAGCAGTTGCCAGTAAAGGCGTGGACGTTCTTTATGTCGTTACTGGCGAGCGGCTTTCGGTAGGAGAGGGGACTCTGTCAGCCGGTGAGCTGGAGATGGTCGAGGTCGTTCGCTCGTTGGATGAAGAAGACAAAGGTGCAGTCAAACGCTTGCTGCAAGCGTTCAATCAAAAGAAGTAGGGACCATGGGATGATTCAAGGAATGAAGTTTCTCGTAATCGCAGCAGCTTTGATGACGGGAATTAACTGTGCTGCGGATGTGAAGGTACACACTGTTTCCAGCTCCGACTTCGGTGACGCCTGGCCGTTTACAGTCGAAAGCGTTGATCTGATGTGCGACGGGCCATCGCCTAAAGCGCTAGCGCGGACGGCTGACGGGACTGTCTACGCCCTTAACGGGAGCGCCCGCAGAATCGCGAATGACCGAGGGTGGGCGGATGGGTTTGATATTACAAAACCCAGCTCTACGATGCCTTCTGTGAAGATGGACTACAGCGATATCGTTCAAATCGCGCAGGACCTTTGCTCCACCCCCTGACCTTTTTTCCGAAAGGCGTGTGCCAAACTGATTAAGCGGGGAGGGACAGTTGAAAATTACGCGACCTCCAGGTGCTTTTGTTGGCGCCTAGGTTGGTGCCGGGCACCCGGTTGTGTTGAAAGGAGTAACACATGTCGGTGCGTAAAGAGGTCCAGTCAAACCAGTCGGAAAACGTTGAGTTCACGGAGCTGACTCAGCTTGAAAGAATGGTGCTTCAATTGTTCAGACGACTGGATCATCAACAGCAGAAGGATATCGTGCGTTTCATTAACGTGCTGTTGAAAAAGTAAAAGGAAGCCCGGCATTGCCGGGCTTCTCATTCATCAAGCTTTCGTGGACTGCATCCTTGCCCACTCCCGATCTACTGCCCGCTTCGCTGTCTTCTCACTGGCGTACAACCATCGCAACCGCCTCGGCTTCGACTGATCCCCTGCTGTAACCGTTTTTTCCTTCCCGGTTTTCTGGTCGCGGTAGTAGGCGATGATGCCCGTGTAATCGCCCTTGTTTTCTTCCGCCAGGTCTTCGACGTTGTCTTCTGGCAACTTGCTTTCCAGTTCCAGGCTGACGGTGTAGCCGCCATCCGGGCTCAGGCTGTGCTGCACGTTGCCGCCGTACCAAATGATCTCGTCGATTTCCTCCTTAACCCCCTGGAGCGTGTAAGTCAGTTCGGGGATCAGGTCCGGCCGGCCCATTGCCAGGGTATAGCTGAGGGTGGCGCTACCACGTTGCAGTCGGCGGAACTCCGCGCGGGCGGCACGCAGTGCTGACTGCTGATCGCTGTAGGTGTGGCGCAGGTCCTTGAGATTCTCGCCACCGCCGGCAATCGCTTCCTGTTTCTTGGCACTGTGCACGTCGTAGAAATACGCGCGCACGCCGTCGTAGCTGTCCCGGTCAGCCTGCAGGTAACGGTGCTGGTCGCCGTCTGCGCGGGTGAGCGTGATGTGGGGTAGGGGAAGCCCACTGGCTGTCTTTCCACCGCCTGCAGGGATGCATAGCAGGCACCCGGCCTTCACGCTGGCTACCGCGTCGAACTCTTCGCCCAGGCGGGTGATCAGGTTGGCGTCCGATTCGTTGGCCTGGTCAAGCTGGAGGATCGGCAGCGCACCGAGCGCGCCGGCAACCGTTGAGGTCAAGTTGTTTCCCATGGCGATATCGCCGATGACCTTGCCCAGCGTGGTATTGCTCCAGCTACGTTCGCGCTTGGTCTTCAGCCCTTTGCGCAGGTCTGCCGATCGAGCGCGGATGCTGAGCACATCCGGCGCGCCGCTGTGCTCCGTCTCGTCGACGGTGTAAGTGCCCTTGTCCACCAAGCCTGTGTCGCTCCAGCCCAACCACAAGCGAAGTACCGCGCCTTTGGGCGGAATGGACAAAAGCCCGTCGTGGTCGCTCAGCGTGATCGTGAGCTGGTCAGCCTCAACGCCACGGTTATCGGTTAGATCCAGGCTCATCAGCCGCGGGCTCACCTTCATGGCGATATCGTTGCCATCGACCGTGAGGCGGAATGCCGGAACAGGATAGGCAGCGTCCCGAACGAAGCGTTCCGCCGTATCCACAAGGTAACCCGTGACTTTGGACAGCGCGGCCTCTATCACAGCAACCCCCGCAGAACGCTGAGCCCGGTGCTTGTAGCAGCGCCGAGAAGGTCGATACGGTCATCATCGGTACGCTTCAGCGTAAGGGTGAACTCGATACGGCGCGGCGTGCCGTCTCTGAAGAAGACAGTTTTAGTCTCGCTCAGGCTTTCTATCACCCACAGCCCGTATATCCGGCCGGTACCTTCAACCATCGGCCAGGCCTTGCCGGTGTTCGCCATCAACCGCAGAGCGTCCAGACTGAGAACACTGCCTGCCAATTCCGGGAGGATGATGCCGGGGAGGGTGATGGTGTCCTCGCCACGGCCAACAAACTGCAGCGCAGGGGATGTGCCGACGCGGCTGTTGCTGGCATGGCGCCAATTTGTTTGGCGCTGCAGCTCCTGGTAAGCGAGGGTCGATAGGCTGAACACGAACATGCCGAGGCTGAGCATCATGGCGATTAATCCCGGTCCGATAACTTGCTGCGCTGACGTGCGCGCTTTTCGTTTTCAATCTTGTTGAGCATGGCGCGCAGGCTTTTCTCCATGGCTTGCATGTCCATGCCAGGCGCTGCCGCGATGGTGATTTGGTAGGTGTCGTGGCTGTCGTAGACCGCCGATGTACCCGCGCTGCTGATGGGAGGACGATCATCAACCGCCAATGCCGGCATGGCTGTTGCGGTTAAAGCCAGAGTGCCGGCCGCTGTCAGTTGCTTGCCCATGCTCGACAACGCATTGAGCGGCCCCTTTTGTCCACCCTCCAAGCCCTTTGTCAGCCCCGCCATGGTGAAGCCGCCCAGCTCAGCAAACACCCGCGAAGGGCTGTGGATACCGAGCTTTTCCTTGAACCATCCGATGCTGGAATCGCCAATGGAGCTGATAGTGCTTTTGACGGCGCCGAGGCCAGCTTTCAGTCCGTTGACCAAACCATTGACGATCATCCCGCCGAATTCGGTGAATTTCCCCGGCAGCTCCACGCCGAAGTAACTCATCACCCCGGCGAACGCCTGGTAGAACAAGCCAAGCGGGCTGAAGTTGGTGATCATTTGCAGGATGCCGGCAAGGCCCTGGTCAAAGCTGGTTTTGATAGTGGTCCACACATTGACCGCGCCGGTTGCCATGGCGCCAATGCTTTTCAGCAGCGTCATGATCATGTTGCCGATGGCTGCGCCGAAGCGTTGACCCATCGACTGGGCGGCGCCGCCGACGTCGTCGACCGGTTTCAACAGGTCGGTGAACCAACCGATAACTCCGCTGATGCCGGAAGAGATCAAGTTGAACAAGGGGCGGACGATGCTGCCGAGCAGACGCAACGCAAAACCGATAACCGGAATCGAGTAGGCAGCTTTCGCCAGGCTGATCAGCAGCCCGCCGAACTTACCAAACCCTGCGAGCACCGGCTGCAGGGCTTCGGTGAGTCCCTGACAGAAACCGAGGAAGAAACCCTTCATCGGTTTCCAGTATTTGTAAATCAGCAACGCACCCGCGACCAGGCCCGCGACAGCGGCGATCAACCATCCGACCGGGGTTGCCAGAATAGCTGCACCGACCGCACTGATAGCGCTGCCGAGCATTGGTAATACGCTGACCGCCGCAAGCCGCGCGGAACTGATCAGCGTAGGAATGACGCCCATGATCCCGCCGACGGCCCGGCTGGCAGTGACGGTTCTCCAGACTTTTCCCATCCGGCCAACCTCTACGCCGGCGCCTGCGGCTGCGATACGGGTTCCGATCAGTTGAGCTTTGATACTACCCAAACGAATGCCGAACATCGCCATGCCATAACGCAGCACGGCGAAAGGGCCGAGCATGCTCGCCATGGTCAATGCCAGCGTGCCGAAGACCAGCGCTGCAGCCGCGACAGCCGCGACGACTTTTACCAGGCCGCCGGCTAACTTTGGGTTTTCCCTGGCCCAGGCTCCTACGCCGTTGGCAAGATCGCCCAGCGTATTGATCAGCCCTTTAAGCTCGGGAGCAACTGCGGCTCCGAACTCCGCCATGGCATTGGTAAAGCTGCCCTCGGCCGCTTCCATAACGTTGGTCAGGGTTCCGAGCTGCTCGTTAACGCGGGTACGCAGATCGGCCTGATTTTGCAGCTTCTGCTGTACCTCCCTATACCCGGCCAGACCCTTGCTCATCATTGTGTTCAAGGTAGTCATTGTTTCGGAGTCATCGCCGAACAAACTCTTGATGGTCGCGGTGCGGTCTTCATCGTTCAGTGTCTTGAGCTTCTCAACCTGAGCGAAAAGGTTTTCCAGTCCGGCGAAGTTGCCCTTGTCATCGGTAAACTTGAAGCGGATGGATTTACCTTCCAGCGCCATGATCTCGTTGACGTCCTTGACCCCGTCCTTGTCCAGGCCTGCCTGAAAGATCTTCCGGTACGCGTTGCCAGCGGCACCGCCTTCCATGCCTGCCTGGTCCATCATGACCAGGAGGGGGGCCAGCTCAGCGGCGGCGTCGATTCCCGATTTTTTGATGGTGTCCATCACCGGGGCAATTTTACTGAATCCCTGCAGCATGTTGGTCGGGTCAACGCCGGCATAGAAGCCTCGCTGGATGGTGTCCATCAGCGACATCATGTCTTTCTCTGACGTGCGCGTAGCGTCCTGCATCTTGGCAGCGAACTCAGCCGCGTCGGTGGCTTCCATCTTCAACTGCACGCCGAGGTAAGCAGCCGCCTCACCGGTGCCGCCCAGGATGCTTTGCGCGCTCAGGCCCTGGCGCCGAAGCATCGTCATCATGTTCTGGAAGTCGGCCGTGGTGCCTGGCAGGCGGTCGCCCAGCTTGGTCGCCAGGTCGGTGATCCTCTGGAAGTCTTCCGACACTTTGCCGGTGTCGCTCATCATCGACACTTTTAGCTGCGTGGCCGAGTCTTCATTTGGGGCAAAGGCTTTGATTGCCGACACCACGGGGCGGCTGGCGGCGTAGCCCGCGCCGAGGCTGCCGGCTCCGGCTACCGCAACGCTGCCGGCCAGACTCTGGGTTTTGTCGTAGGTGGCACGCGCCTTTGCCAGGCTGTCCTGCTTGCGCTTCAACGCATCCAGGTGGTCCATCTGCATTTTCATGGCCTGGGTGGCGGTGTCGATATCGCGCTTCAGCTTCAGTTCGTGCGCGCCCAGGGCATTGGTGTTGATGCCGGCGTTTTTGAGCTGCATGCCAAGGTTGGCAAGTTTTACTTGCTGCTGGCCGTACTGCTCGCCCAAGCGTTTCGACTCGGCGGTGTGCTGTTTCAGCAGCGCGAGCTGGTCCTTGAACGGGCTTTCCAGGCGGCGGATCTCGTCGCGCAGGCTGGCGTGGCCCGCACGACTGGTGCGCAACTGCGCGTTGTTGAGTGTGAACCGGTCAGCCAGGGCCTTTTCCTTGGCGGCGAGCTGGTCCAGCTGGGTCTTGCGCTCCCGCTGGGCGGCTGTGAGGCGGGTGTATTCGTCGTGCTGCGCTCGGGTCAGGGCGTTGCCCTTTTGCATCACGGTATTGAGCGCGGCGATCTGGCTGGCTGATTGGCGGTGTTCGTCGCTCATCAACCCCAGGGCATTGCGTGTCCCGGTGAGTTCGCGCTTGAGGTCGGTCTGACTGGTTTTGAGCGCGTCGACCTTCTGCCGGGACTTGTCGAACAGCGCCTGGGTCGGCGCGAGCTGCTGCCGGACTTTGGCCGTTTCGCGGGCGAGTTCGCCTACCTTGGTGTTGTTGGCGGCGAGCGCCTCGGATGTCGCGCGGGTTGCGGCCTGCAGTTCACGCCATGCGCCGACGTCGCGTTGCTGGGTGTTGAGTTCTTTCAGGCGGTCGCGAGCGGCTTTGAGGGCGCGGGCGGTTTCCTTGCTACCGCCCGTGATTTTGTTCAGCGGACCTGTGGCCTTGTCGATGGCGCTGAGCAGCACCTGAAGTCTCAGATCATTCGCCATCGTTGGCACTCCGCACCCTGGCGCGCTCGCGCCAGTCCATCAGGTCTTGCAGGCCCAACTGATCCATATCAGCCGGGGCCCAGTGAAAAACCACGGCCAGATCGGCCATGGCGTCTTCTACGCGACGAGGGATGCATCCGTCTTCGCCGACTTCTGCAACAAAAAACCAGAGATTTTGCTGCTCAAGGCCAGCAGATCGGCAGGGTCCATGCCGGTGACTTCGACGGCGGTAAGGCTCGGAGAGCTGATGCGCGGCAGAACCTTGATCAGACTGCCGACGTCCATCTGCAGTAGCTCCACCAGGCTCACGCCGCGCAACTCGCCGGAGTTCGGTTTGCGCAGGGTGATGCTGTCGATGGTGGTGATGCCGCGACGGATTGGCGTGTCGAGGATGACGGTGTTGTCGTCGGCCAGCTGCTGCACGTCGGGCTGTTCGATGGTTTCGTTCTTCATTGGATTTGCTCCTGGTGATTAAAGGGTGAGTCTCGATCGAGCGGGTGCTTCAAATGCCCATGCCGGTGCGGTGCTTCTCCAGCATGTCCACGCCGTTGACCTTCTCGACAAAGTTGAGCAGGTCGATTTCGATGATTTCTTCGCCATCCACGGTCAGCTTGTAGTAGCTGCAGGTGGTGGTCATGGAGTGCTCAGTGTCTTCACCGGGCTGGGCGTCGCCCATTTCGATGGTTTCGTGGCGACCGCGCACAACCACTTCCACGTTGCTGACTTCGCCAGTGTCGTCTTGCTGGTAAGGGCCAGAGAATCGCAGGGCCACGCTGGAGGCGTTGACCGCGCCGAACTGACGCAGAGAGATCAGATCGAGCCCACCGGTTTTCCATTCGAACTGGATGCCGTCGTCGGACATGCCCAGGTCAGCTTTGACCGGGCCATTCATGCCGCCGCCGCGATAGCCTTCCATCTTGCGGCCGAGGGCGGGCAGGGTGAGGGACTTCACCAAGCCGAGGTAGCTGTTGCCGTCATTGAACAGGTTGAGGTTTTTGAGCTTGCGTGGCATTGCCATGGCGGTGTTCTCCGGGATACGGGGTCAGGGTGAACTCCCCTTGCGGGGAGGCCCGGTTTAGCTGTTGATGCCTTTGGCGAAGTCGATCAGGTAACGGTCGGTGATTCGCTGGCGGAAGGTGAGGTTTTCAAGCGGCGGGACGGGGGTGTAGTCGTAATCCACCCACAGCTTGCCGTCCTTGAGGGTGTCCTTTGTGTTGACGTCGTCGGGGTACCAGCAGCCGCCGCCGATTAGATAGCCCTGGGACTTCAGCTCGCGCATCTTGGCGTTCACACCTTCGACCAGGTCGCGTGCCAGGGAGGCGTGCATAGGTCTGTCGATAGCCCACATGTGCGCTTCGCCCATGGTGTCCGCGATGATTTGCGCGGTGCGGGTATAGTTTTCGAAGGCGAATAGCGGGTCATCGCTGCAGGTGCGGCTACCCCAGAAGCGGAAGCCGTTGGCGTTGATCAGGGTGGTGACGTCGTTGCTGTTGAGGTAGTTGGCGTCCGTTGCCGGGTTTTGCAGATCCCAGAACACGTCGGCGCTGATACCCGTCACGCCGCTGACGGCCACGTTGGACAGGGTTTTATGCCAGCCTGTCTCCTGATCGATCTTGGCGCGCAGGCCAAGCGCACGGGCCACGGCCGAGGCGGTAGTGGTCTTGTTGGCGACGGTGTCCCAGTTCTGGAAGTCGGGCCAAATCACCATCATTTCGCGGGCGCCGAAGTTCGCGCGGTAAGCGACCACCTCTTCCTTGGTTTTGCAGCCCCAGGCGCTGACGTAGGCAAAGGCACGAAGGTCTTTGGCAATCGCACCGAGCGCGGTGGCCACCGGCAAACTGTCCAGGCCAGGCACCCCGAGAATGCGTGGCGCCATGCCCACACGGGACTTGGCGGCGAGCAGAGCTTTCATGCCGGTGTACTGGCCGTTGGGCGTGGTTCCGCCGATCAGGGCGCTGGTGGTGGCCGCTTCGTCGGCGCCTTCCTTGACCCGTACCACGATAACGTAGGGCTTGGTCTGGTCAGCGATGCCTTGCAGGCTCGCGGCCAGGGTGCCCTTGACGCCGGCTTTGCCGACGGCGGTTTGCACGTTGGTGAGCAGGACGGGCGTGTCCAGGGGGAAAACAAGCGGGTCCGCATCTTCAGCCGTGCAAACCATGCCGATAACTGCGGTGGGAATAGTGCGAATGGGGCGGGTGCCGTCGTTGAGTTCGATGACCCGCACGCCGTGGAGATAATCGGCCATGGGTTATGCCTGCGCTGTGATGGAATGACAGTGCAGAGGTTGCCGCGCGCGCGCCTGCTGGGCGAGCGCGGCACCTTGTAGGGGCCGCGTTTACAGGGGGAGTTCTATTGAACCTGATCTTTGATCCAGGCGGGAGGTACTGGACGGTTGCCGGCGTCTGGAAAATTGTCTGACTGGGGCCAGTCGCGCAGCTGCTGCATGTACGTCAGCAGTTCGCTGTATTGGTCTGCAGTGAGCGTTGTGTCTGAACCCAGCTCGGTCTGGTCCCTGTGACGCTCACGAAGCCAAGCGACGCCTTGTAGCTCCAAGTCTCGCCAGCGGCGCTCTTCCATGGCCGCTTCTTCAGTGGTCGATTTGGGTAGAGTTTGACCGCCGTCGGCAACCCATTCCAAGTAGGCCACCCAGTCTTTGTTGCCCATATCTTCCGGGATGAACACACGGTCACTCATGCGCCGAACGCCGGCTGGGGTGAATCGGTACTCAGTTGTATTCATAGTCATAACCTCAAAGTTCCGCGTCGGCGGTCCACTCGATCTGTAGGGTATAGCCAGGAATGGACCCAGCCGGCGGCAGGCATGAAAGCGCAAAGCCTGTTGCCCATAAGCTCTGGATATTCGTGGAGGTGCAGGGTTTGGCGGAGGACTGTGCCCAGATCTCCGACGAGTTATCACCAGGTGAAAACAATTTCAACGTAGGAACAACGCGTTTCACTTCCCGGAAGTCCATACGCAAGGCTGACTGCGAGGCCTGTGCTGCTGCGGATTGCGTGAAGGTGGCGATACAGGTCGACGGACCGTTGTTCGATTTCAGTGGGTGATCCTGCAGGAAAGACTTTTCGAAGTAGCGCAGGCATGCGCGGTACTCCTCCTGGTGCGTCCTGTAATCGTATGGCGTCGCCACGCTGCCGGACTCGATCTGAACGTTGGTAATGTCCGTGTAGTGGGCACCCGTGCCCCAGCTGGCAAAGATAACTTCCAGGAAGTCATTCGCGACGCCCTTGTTCTTGTTCACCACGCCGCCCAAGTCGAGGGTCACGACGTATTTTTTGTATACCGTCGTCAACTCCACCGAGGTGCCCACATCGACGTTCGGCTCGGTTGAGTTCACCCCGAAGTTCTGGCGAAGAATCACCGCACACGTATGTGGAACGCTGGTTTTCATATAAAACGAGACGGTGACCTTCCCGCCGGCCAGTGTTTCGACGTTCTCGATACGCTGACTGAGGTTCCAGCCCTGGCCTTCACCCTGGCGCGAAAGTCTCAAGGCAAACTTTGCCTCGTTGATATTGGCATCCTGCTCGAGAGGCAGCTGGCTCCAATTGCAGGTGGCGTTTTTTGGGCTGTAAATCATCCAGCGGTCCGGGCCGAACGTGCTTTCGGGGTCACCGTTGGCCTTTCCGACGATGCCTGACTTGCCTCGCTGCCAAATCTGGAAAGCGCCATTAATCAGCCGGTTCTTGCGGAAGACGTGCACCGGGAACTGCTGAAGTGCGCTCTCGATTTGGTTGCGCACTGCCTCGGTGTTGGTCACTCGTTTGGAACGGTCATTAATCGGCGGCGTTGGTGCGTTCTGCCCTCCTGCCCACTGGAACGACAGAGGCGTAGTGCCCAGGACGATGGGCGCGTCAGTGACCAGGTGCCAGAGCGTGTCGCCATTGGCGGCGCCCCGTTCGACGTGGACCAACAAACCAGGGGTCACCTCGCTGCCGATATCGGCATCCGTCGTGCGGGTCCAGATGTCGGCGGTGGTCAGGTACAAACCGTTGTCTTTACCCTGGATTTGGTCTTTCACCAACACCCGAGAGCCCACTGGCACTGCCACGCCGTCAATTGTCTGCGCACCGGCCAGGACGATTGGCCCCGTGGTGGCTACCAGAACGGACTGTTTCACATCCCGCTGATTGATGGCGTCAGTGATGGAGTCGGTCACGAACTTGCGAGTCGCGAGCACAACCGCCGGATCGATCATCAGCACGACGTTTGCCGCGCTGGACACGATGAAGTTCATGCGTATCACCTGGGTCCGGCCAGAACCCTGGGACATCAGCGGCTTGTAGCTGGGGGCGCAGTTCGCCACGGCCACCAGATCGCCGTCAACGTCGTACAGCCCGATCTCCCGCATCCACCATCCGCCTTCGTCGGCCGGAATGATTTGCTCGGCGATAAGGATATTGGGATTGGCGGGGTCGATCAAAAGCTGGTTCAACGGCCGACGGCGGCGCTCATTGATCAGCTTTTTTTGGTTCCGATCTGGAATAGGGTTGGTCTCATTGGCATCGCCCACGCCCATGTCGGTGAGTTTCCAGGGGATGCCGAGCGCGTCCGCGTTGGCCTGCTTTGCTTCACCGACAGCGGTGAGAATCGCAAAAAACTGAGAGGTGGGATCGATCATGGGTAGATGTCCAGTGTGTCGATGGAGTGTTCCCGGCCAGCGGCGCCGATGTAGCACGTAAGGTTGATAGGCCCTGGTACTGGCGGATAAATGTCGAGGGTGTCGATGGTGTGCTCTCGCCCTGGTGCGCGAATAACGCCCGTGGTGACGATGTCGCGAAGAACTGGCGGATAGACGTCGATTTCATCGCCGTCGTAAGTGCTCGCGAAAACGTTGATGCGGCCGGTGGTTTCGAGGCTGATGGCCAGGCCTGTCAGGTGGCGCGTAACGGGCCTGGCGTCGTCAATCAGCCAGGTCAGCTCCTGATACATTTCCTCGGTAATACCGGTTTCCAATACGCCCACCTTGATGGCGAACGTGCCCGGTACGCCGTTCGGCGTGGTTTGCCACCACTCCAGCACCTCGATCAAGTAACCGAGCGGTTCCACCACGCGGCGCAGG
Source organism: Pseudomonas sp. W4I3 (assembly GCF_030816195.1). Taxonomy (GTDB): domain Bacteria; phylum Pseudomonadota; class Gammaproteobacteria; order Pseudomonadales; family Pseudomonadaceae; genus Aquipseudomonas. The sequence goes on from NZ_JAUSXS010000001.1 coordinate 2,295,431, forward strand.
GCGCCGATGGTGCCTTTGCGCGAGTGGACGTAATGGGAGGAACGGATTGCTGCGCGTTTCGCAGCCTCGGTCCACTTGCTGTCCCAGCGATCAACCGAAAAAGCCCAAGCTAGATAGGGCAATAGGTCGACGGGACAGGTGTTCGGGTTGCAGAGTTGGCGCAGGGGGATCGGCACGCGCTGGATCTGCGCAAGTGCCTGCGCCGCCTGGCGTTCAAGCGGTGTAGCGTTTCCGGGCAACAGCTGCTGTGCACCCATTACTCGGCGCCTCGGCTAAGTGTGATGCCGGTGCAGAACGGCGCTTGGGCCTTGGTCGCGACAATGTCCACCCAGCCCTCCAGTTCGACCTTGCGCACGCCTTCGACGTGTAGTGCGGCGTGCAGGGCCGACTCGGAAACCTCCATGCCCAGGCGACGGCGCTGATGAACGTAGTCCAGCAGACGCTGTTCGGCAGCAGCCAAGATAGGCTCCGACTCCGGTCCGCTCGACAGCAGATAGAGCTTGGCCTTGACCTGGTAATTCAGGATCTGCGCGCCCTGAACGGTGAGACGATCGGCCACCGGCCGGCGGTCATCGTCGCTCAGATAAGCGTTGACGATGGCAAGCAGGTCGGGGGGGGCCGCTCCATCGCCCAGCAATGACTGAACCGTGACCACGGCAACAGCAGGCGAGGGGCTTTCGGCGGTGGCATCGGCCACCCGCCCATCCGCAGCCCTGGCGTGAAAGATGTAGCTATTTCGCGGGCCGGCGGTGCTCAAGCCTTCCCAGGCCATCTGCGCTCGTTCGCGCAGGCTGTCTTCGCCTTCCATCAGCTTCGGGATCGGCGGCACAGCATTGGCTTTGCCTTCCTGGATGACCAGGCGCTTGACGTTGAAGTTTGCGGCCAACTGCTCCAGGTCAGTGCCCCGCGCGGTGGCGAGCAGGTTGGCAAGCGACGCTTCGTTGACCCGCTGACGCCAGACGGTCTCGCGGTAGGCGTTTTCCTGCAGCAGCTTGGTCAGTGGCTCCGACTCAATCTCCAGGCGGGCCGCGATTTGGGCCTGCTCGTCGGCCGGCCATAGGCTGATCATGTACGTCTTTCGCTCGGCCAGGATCTGTTCGAAGTCGATCTGCTCGACGATCTGCGGCGGCGGCAGTTGGCTGAGGTCGATGGCTGCAAAACTGTTCATACACTGCCCCCCAGCTGCAGCGGCACGCTGAGGCTCAGCGGCTCATTCGTATCCACCTCGGTGCCCTCCACATCGATCGAGGCCTGGCCCTGCATGTTTGCGCCTGCAAACTGCACGCGGCTCAAGCTGATGCGGGGTTCCCAGCGCATAAGGGACATGACCGTGGCTGCATAAACCCGCAGGCGGTTGACGTCGTTGAAAGGGTGGTCGACCAGCTCGGGCACCAGGCTGCCGTATTCGCGGCGCATTACACGCGTGCCAATGCGGGTGGTCAGGATGTCGGTGATGGACTGACTGATGTGCTCGCGCTCGCTGATGGCGCCGCCGGTTTGTCGGTTCATGATGGGATGGGCACCCCGGACTGCTCGCTGCCGGCCTTGACGCCGGTGTGCGGGTGTTTGACCAGGCTGACGCCGGCTGCGACCACGTCAATCGACACGTCAACCCGACCGGTGACGGTCTGATTCCCGGTTTGGATGTAGTCGCCCTGGTGCGTAATGTCGCCGACCAGGTTGATGCCGCCCTTGCTGATCAGGTTGGTTGTGCCGCCGTCGACCAGCGTGGCGTTGAGGTGGTGGGCCACACTGTCGTATTCGATCACCGTGCCGTCGGCGTAGGTACGACGGTGCAGGCCTGGGCGGTTGCCGTTGGCCGGGATGTGGTCACTGAATACGCCAGTCACGGCGATGCCGTTGGCAAGTTGGCCGGATGGGCTGAGCAGGACCACTTGTTCTCCGAGCGTGGGCGGATCCCATTCACGGTCGGCCCCGGCGCGCCAAGCGAGCCATGGTAGCCAGGCAGTGGTCAGCGTCCCGGTTTTTACCTGCACGCGCGGGGGCTCCATCTGCACAGCGGCGATGACGCCGAAGCGGATGAGGTTTTCGAGCATGCGGGCGAGGGCGGCTAAGTCGTTCATGGCGCCGATGGTGGCGCCACGCGCGTGCGGGCGCAGCTTCGGCGCCTTGTAGGAAGGGGGGTTACAGTGTCAGGTGGGTCAATAAGCTGTCGCGGATCAAATCGAGGTCTTCGTCCGTAAAGCCCAGCAACTCGCGTTGTTCGTAGCGTACTTCGGGCGCGTCGCGCTCTGCGCGGTCCTTTAAACCGAGTTGGTGAACTCTGGCGATCCGGGCAATGCGCCCAGTGAAACTAACGATAGCGGCGTCGCCATCGCCTCGGGCTTTCATGTAGGTCGCGGTGCGCAGCTTTTTGAACATCTCAACCTTGCGCCGGATGCGGCCTTGCTTGCCGCGCAAGTCCCGCTTTTTCCGTGGTGCGAACTTGCTACCATCCGGGTTTTGCTGCATCAGCACACGCTTCTGCTGGCTACGCCGCAGGTCCTGAGCGATGGAGCGGGCGAGTTGATTGCGCGCACTTGGCTGTAGCTGCTCAAGCAGGCCGGACGCCCAGGTCTCAAGCGCTTCCAGCTTATTTGTCATCGGGGACCATCCATTCGCTGGCGTTGCCTTGGGAACCCGGTATCCAATTCGGATCGAGATAACCCGCCACTCGTTGTGGCTCACCGACATGACGAACAGTGGTTTTACCTTGCTCATCCGTGCCTACCACCACCCGTTCCGTTAGGCGCAATGTAAGGCCGAGATCCACTTTTTCTTTGTCGAGAATGTCAGCTTCGAACTGAATACCGTTCTGCATTTTTTCGTAGTTTTCCAGCAGCTCCGGTTGGTTGATGCTGATCCACCCCAATACGGGCAGCATCACACTGTCAGGGTGCCCCGCAAAGGCGGTCAAGATGATCTGCAGATCGTAGCTGTATTCAAAAGAAAGGGTTGCCGCAGCAGTGCAGCGGACCTTGCCGTTGTCGATGAAGATCAGCAACAGGTCCGGGTTGTGTTTCAGCTCGGCAACGGTAGCCAACAGGTGAGCGCGCAGGCTCTCATGCTTGTTCATGGATGGGCCTGCTGGTGTTTGTAGACCATGTCGACCTGGGCGGCGCAATCGGCCCAGGCGGCTTCGGCGCGGTCTTCGTCGGTGAGCAGATCACCGTTATTGGCTGGGCTTGTCGCTGGCAGTTGGCACGGCACCACGGCCGGACAGCCAGTCACGGTAAGCTGCGGCGCCGGTGAGGGCGGGGCGCTCGCGCAGCCGGCGAGCAGCGTCAGGCAGAGGCTGAACAGCCCAGTTGCGTAGTTCGTCGTTCTCACGTTTTAGTTCCTCTATGGTTCGCGCGCGCTTTGCCAGGGCCTGGCGCAGCTGGTCCTGCTGGGTGCGCAGAGCGGACTGGCTTTCGCGTTCCTGCTGCAGGGTGGTGGTGAGAGTGTTGACGGTGGCCAGGTTACGGTTCGCGTCTTCGCGGGCTGTTTTGGCGGCGTCATTTGCCCGCGCGGTTTCGTCCTCGGCGGCGTCTATGCGCTGTTGCTGGCCCCAGATCAGCAGCGCCAGGGCACCGAGCAGCGCAATGCCGTACAGAGCCTGGCGCAGGGTGCTCACGCCCGGTACCAGCCGAGTTTGTTCATGGCAGCGGTGTCGAGCTGTTTAATCGGGCCGCGTACGATTACTGCCCTTGCGTTGTTCATCAGCTGGATGCACTCGGCCAGCCGCACCATGTCTTCCTGTTCGGTCGATTCCGGCACCACCAAAAGGTCACCGTCCTGCACCCTCAGTTTTTGAACCGCTTCGAAGTCGATCACGCCGCCACCCCTTTCCCGCACTCGCAGCTGGCGTGCCGCTCATAGGCTCGCTGAAGCTTGGTGTCGTAAAGGTTGCGCAGATAGTCCGGCCCGTTGTAGAGACGTGCAAACTCGGCCCATTTGCGGGCCTTCAGGGCCTTGTGCAGCACCGGGTCCGTTTCGATGAAGCGGGTGAAGGCGTCGAATTGCTGCGATTCGCCGGTGCTCATTGCCGCCACAAAGTCCTGAACGCTGGCGTAGCCAAGACGTTGCCAGTGGTAGCCCATGATTTGAAAGGCGCCCCAGGACGCCGATTCCAGTGCGGCCGTGTCGTCGATCTGGCGGGCCATGGCCAGGCGTTGGTGCTCGGCGGTACCGCCGATGTAACCACCGGCCTTCGGGTTGACCAGGGCGGGATTCGTCGCAGCGAGTTCATCGGCGTGACGCTTGATCTGCGCCGGGTCATCACCGGTGTGTCGAACCTTCGCGAGCTGTCGGTACATGACGTGCCGTTCGAACAGGATCACCGGCTTGCCGTTTTCCAGGAAGCCTTTGCCTTTCGATTCCACTTCGTTGACGGCGTAGATAGTCGCCAGCGGCACGCCGAGGCGTTCAGCAGCGGTTACCAGGTCGTGGTTACGCAGCAGTTGGGCACAGTCGCCGCCTGCCAGGCTGGATTGGGTCTTGGTACCGGCAACGCCATCGGCTACCAAGCCAACTTTCAACTGGTAGGCGCGTACGGCGATCTCGGTGGCGTCACCGTAGTGACCGTCCGGCACCAGGTTGGCACCGTACCTGTTGAGGTTCTTTTGCAGAATAAGCACCGCCTGCGAGCGGTCGCCGTGGCGAAGGGTGGTGGTCATGCACTGGGCCTCAACAGGGCGGCGACGTTGCCGCGTGAACGGAAAATCAGGATGCAGAGCAGCACGATGGCTGCGGCCTGGCCGAAGCTCGTCGGCTGACGGTCCAGTAGGATTTCCAGACCGCAGATGCAGAGCACTCCGCCAAACAGGCTTGCCAGCAGGGAGATGCTGCGCCGGTACCGCGCATCACCTCGGGTGTAACAGGCCAGGCGCAGAGCGCTCAGCAAGTAGGCAATTGCCGCGATCAACTGCACGGCCAGTTCGATGTTCGGCATATCAGGTGCCCCCTCGGATGCGACGCCAGATGTCCCAGATATCCGCCTTTTCCACCCACACCATCAGTTTGATGCTGATCGGGATGACCACCAGGGCACAGAGAAAAGCGCTACCGCCGCTGGTGATGAACGGGATTGCTTGCAAGGCCATGGGTGCGAACAGGTAGCCCACCCCGGCCGATAGGAACAGAGAGCCCAGGCGCTGCCAGACCTTGAGGTCGCGCTTGGTGCTGGTGACCAGCCAAGCGCCGAGGATGGCGCCGAACAGCGCCCCGTCGTCGATGACTGGCGTGACGCTCGCCAGGCCCAAGCCAATGAGCAGGCCGGACACAACGCTGGAAGTCGGATCAGCCATGGTGTGGGTTTCCTTGGTAGCAGTGGGTCAGTCCCATAGGTTCACCATCTGCCGTTGGGGCGCGCTGGTTTGGGCTTCGGGCATGTTGATAACGAGGCCTTGTGGCAGGACGGGGCCGTAGTCGGCCAGGCCGGGGTTCGCCTGCAGCACTGCTTCGGTGACGCCTGCGGTTCGGCCGTAATACCGCCAGCACAGGGCGTCGACGGTGTCGTTTTGATTGGCGCGGACGGCGACGGCCATCAGATCAGCTCCACGGTGGTGCGGCTTTTTTCGAGAAAGTCACGCACCGCCCAACGCAGATCGCGGCGGTAGTCATCGATGGTAGGTGCGACCTCTTCGGCCTGGTTGCTGCCGGTGTTGGTGGCGCTGTAGTCGCGAAAGCGCTCGCAGACTTCGGCGCCGGTACCGGCCTCGATCGCGCGGCGGTAGAGGTGAGCCTTTACCGATACGTCTTTGATCCGATCACCTGGTACAGCGTCCAACGTGGCGTAACCAGCTGCCTGTTGAGCTGCTCGCCAGTCACTCAGCTCGCGGTTGAGGTTGATAGCGGCAGAGATCACGGCGGTTTCCAAGCGGGCCGGGGTGACGCTGGAGTCGATGCGCAGGGTGGCGCGCAGGCTATCCAGGTCAATCGACGGCCAGAACGGGTCGGTGTTGATGTGGCCGCTGGCGACGGTGCCGCTGGCTACAAATGCGCTCATGAGACTGCACTCAAAAATAGATCGCCGGTGGTCGGGGCTTCACGTTCAGGAGGAGCGGCCTGGCCGATCCGCCCCGAGCCGGCGGGGTGCGTGGGGACGCTCAGTTAGCTGCTGGAGCAGCGTATTTTTTCAGGAGGCGCTCGACGCGCTCCAAATCCTTCTTGCCACCGCAGTTGGTGTTCAGTTCGATGGCACGGGACAGATATTTTTTCGAGGACTCCAGGTGACACAGGGCGGCCACCTTGCTTTCCGACGTGTCGTCGTCCGAAACCATCTCCGCGAAAGCCTTGCCCAGGGCCAGATGCAGCTTGGCTTTAGCCTGGTCGGGCATGTCTTCTTCACCCGCGATTTGCTCAGTGCGCAGCAGCAGATCCACGTCGAACGTGCCACCCGCCTTCTGCGCCTTCAGGGCGACTTCGGCAATTTCTTCGGCAACGATGGTGCCGGTAGTGCGTTCGAAGCGGTCAGGCATGAGCAATGCGTGCTGAATGACGTACTCGGCAATGTCGAGGGCGCCGGCAAAGTCGCCGGCATCCATTCGCCAAACCATCAAAGTGGTTAGCACCTGGTCCTGCGCGCCTTTGCCGCCTGCCAGAACGCCTTCCACATATGGGACGTATTCGGGCAGCAGTTGCTTTTTCAGCTCTGCTTTGCCCTCGGTGGACTGCACCTGTTTCAGGCGCAAGTAGTCCTGCTGGAGCTTCGCCAGGTGCAGTTCGTAAACAGTGGAACCTTCCATGGTCATGGCTGGGCCGGCCACAGCGGCCGCTGCGACGGCTGCTGTGACGCGCTGGAAGTGACGACGGCAAGGATTGGTCATGGTTGCTCGCCTTAGCTCAGGGTGATGTTTTCGGCCATGGCGGCGCAGCCAAGGTCTTCGATCACGTAGGCTTCATTGACCGACTCGTAGTTTTCAATACGGTCGCGTTTGGCGTTATCCACCACCGTGCGGCGGCGGGTGCCTTCCTGCCAGTAGATCGACAGGTTGTCGAGGCGGGTAACCAGCAGGCCGTTCGGCGGGAAGTGAGGCACTCGCACAGCCGGCAGGTTGCCGATGCGCTTCTGGCTGGTGACGATATCGGCCGCGAGCATTTCGGTCGGCGCTTGGGTCTTGTTGATGATCGGGAAGTACTTGTCGGCCAGCAGCTGGCGTCCGCAGATCACCACTAGGTCAGTGTCTTCCTGATACCAGGGCTCGATGAACTCGTTGACCATACTCACGACCAGGGCGTCGATGTTTTCGAAGTCCTTGCCCGCGCCGATCTGGATCTTGCCGCTGCCGTCGACCACTTCTTTCATAACGCGCGCCGGGTTCTCCAAGCGCATCTTTTGCAGCCAGCCGACGTTAACGTCCTGCAGCAGCTTGTTGATGTCCGGTTTGGATGTCGCCGCACGGCTGGTACCGTTCCAGCCGATCATGATCCGGTTGAGCGCCTGGGCCCGGATGATGGCGTCACGGATACGCGCCTGGAAGTCTTTGAACTTGGCCCATTGATCCAGCTTCTGGTAGCGCAGGCCCGTATCGAAGTTGGTTTGGGTGCAAGTGTACCCACGGTTGTCGAGACCGGTAGGATCGCGTGGCTCGCGGTCTTGCTGGGTGGTATCGGTGGTGCCGGCAATAGTACCGTCGATACCGATGCCGATTTTTTCGCCCGACTGCTCAGCCACGCCGTAGACGTTGATCGAGCTGAGAAACGCGCTCGACTCCTGCATCCGGGTTTCCAACGTCTGTGCAACGGATGGAGCGGCTGTGAATTTTGTGGTGACGTCGCTCACGCCGTGCAGTTGGGCGAGTTGTTGCAGGTAAGCGTTGAAAAGAACGCGAGTATCGTTACGCATGGTGTTCTCCGATGTTCCTTGGCTGGGTGTTGTCCGTGATCTGGATTAGCAGTCGGTGACGAGTGCGCCGTCACCGCCCGTAGCCGGCGGGCGAACGGAGTACTGCGGTTTCTGGCCGGTGGTATCCGGGGTTTTTTCGAGCTGTTGAACCAACGCAGTGAAGTCGGCACACAGCTTTTCGTGAGCGGTCTGCAGCTTTTCGCGGGCGGTTTTTTCGGCGGTAAAGGCTTCGCCCTGACCGGCGACATGCTCGGCCATGGCTTCAACAGCCTCGCCGAGTTCAGTGAATAGGGCGGCGTCCTTGCCTTCCTTGTCCTTGCTCTTGCCGAGTAGGTCGAGAACGCGGCTAAACAGGCCTGCGACTTTGCCGCTTTCGTCCTCAACTTCTTCGAATTCAAGTTCGATCTCGACGACCTCAGAGAAGAGGTTGCCGGGATCGCGTTTGCGACTGGTCAGCGGGTTCATGTCCGGGTGTTGGGCGCTGAACGTCAGCATCTCAGTGCCCAGGCTGGCCGGGGTATCGGTAACGGCAATGCCGTCCAAATAGGCGCGGCCGGTGTCGGCGAATTTCGGCCGAATCTCGATGCTGGTGTACAGCTTCTGCCGTGCTTTGTTCATGGCGATCAGGTCGGAGGTCGGTTCGATTTGCGCGAACAAGGCCAATTTTTTGGCCCCGGCAATCTCCACCTCTTCCGTCTTCAGCGCGACGACATCGCCGTAAGCGCGGAAAGGGCTATCCGGCAGCAAGCTGCGCATGTGCTCAATCCAAACCCGCGCACCGTAGGTGTTCTGGCTGTAGGTTTCGGCAGCGTCGACGAGCCATTGGCGCTCGATCTGACGACCATCGGTGGTGGCGCCTTCAACGGCGACGCGGAAGAACTTGGAGCGTTGTTTCTTGGCTGGGTTGTCGGTTTTGCCGGCCATGCGTGAATCCCTCAGTGCGGTGGCAGTCTGCCTTGGCGATGAGCGCATGTTGTTGAGCGCGGGCGCGACGGGCAACGAGGCGCTGTTGTAGATCGTTGATCTACAAGGGGCGGAGGGGGAACTGTTCGCGCGCGGGCGGCAGCATCTGCGCCATGAATGCCATCGTCGAACTACCTACCGATCACCGCCGCCACGCCAAGCACCTGTATTGGCAGGGCTACCGCGTGTGCGAGATCGCTGAGTTGATCGGGGAGAAGGAAAAAACGCTGCACAGCTGGAAGGCCCGTGACGAATGGGACCGCGCGACACCGCTGGAGCGTATCCAGGCGGCGACCGAAGCCCGCCTGGTGCAGCTGATCCTGAAAGACCCGAAGTCAGGGTCCGACTACAAGGAAATTGACCTCTTGCACCGCCAGCTGGAGCGGCAAGCCCGTATCCAGCGCTTCAACGACGGCGGTACCGAAACCGAGTTGAATCCGAACTTGGCGAAGCGCAACGAGGGACCGAAAAAAGCGCCGAAACGCAACGAGTTCGACGAAGAACACATTGAAAAACTGACGGAAGCGTTCATCGACGGCTGTTTCGGGTACCAGTTGGATTGGTACAAAGCCGGCAATCAGCGAACCCGCGCAATCCTCAAGTCACGGCAGATCGGCGCGACCTACTATTTCGCCCGTGAAGCGCTGATCGATGCGCTGACGACAGGCCGTAACCAGATTTTCCTGTCAGCCTCGAAAAACCAGGCGCACATTTTCAAGGCCTACATTCAGGCCTTTGCCCGTGAGGTGGTCGGTGTTGAGCTGACGGGCGATCCGATCATTCTGGGCAATGGCGCCGAGCTGCATTTCCTGGGTACCAACGCGCGGACGGCCCAGGGCTATCACGGCAACTTTTACTTCGACGAATTCTTTTGGACTTTCAAGTTCAAGGAACTCAACAAGGTCGCCAGCGGCATGGCGATGCAGAAGCAATACCGCCGAACGTACTTTTCGACGCCTTCCAGCATGGCCCATGAGGCCTATACGTTCTGGACCGGTGAGCGGTTCAACAAAGGCAAACCGGCGGCGCAACGGGTCAAAATCGACGTCTCTCATGATGTTCTGCAACAGGGCCGGCTGTGTGAAGACCGGGTGTGGCGGCAGATCGTCACCATTCTGGACGCTGAGGACCGTGGCTGCGACTTGTTCGACTTGGACGAGCTGCGCCAGGAATACGATGCCGAAGCTTTTCAGAACCTGCTGATGTGCCAGTTCATCGACGACGGGGCGAGCATTTTCCCGCTTGCGATGCTGCAGCCTTGCATGGTGGACAGCTGGGATCTATGGGCCGAGGACTACAAACCGTTTGCCGCGCGTCCGTTTGGAGATCGCCAGGTTTGGGTGGGCTACGACCCAGCTGAGAACGGCGACAGCGCTGCATTGGTGGTAATTGCTCCACCAACGGTTCCCGGCGGCAAGTTCCGGGTGCTGGAAAGACACCAATTCCGGGGAATGGACTTCGCCGCCCAGGCCGAATCAATCCGCCAGGTCACCAGACGCTACTGGGTGACCTACATCGGTATCGACATCACGGGTATGGGGTCTGGTGTGGCCCAGCTGGTGAAGCAATTCTTCCCGAATATCACCACGTTCAGCTATTCGCCCGAGGTCAAGACGCGCCTGGTGTTGAAGGCGTACGACGTCATCAAGAACGGCCGTCTGGAGTTTGATGCCGGTTGGACGGATATGGCGCAGTCGTTGATGGCTATTCGCAAAACAGTCACCGCCTCCGGGCGCCAGTTCACCTATACGGCCGGTCGCACCGACGAGACGGGCCATGCCGACTTGGCGTGGGCGACCTTCCACGCCCTGCATAACGAGCCTCTTGAAGGGCAGACCACGGCGAATACCGGATTTATGGAGTCCTATTGATGAGCAAACGTAAGCGCGGAACCCAACTGAGCACCGTCCAGCAACCCATTGAGGGGGACGTGCTACCCGCTGAATCCGGCCCGGTCGAGGCATTCACCTTCGGTGATCCGGCGCCCGTGCTCGATAGCAGGGAGATCCTTGACTACCTTGAGTGCTGGGCCAATGGGCGTTGGTTCGAAACACCTATGTCCATGGATGGGTTAGCCAAGACGACCCGCGCCAGTGTGTACCTGCAGTCCGGCCTCAACTTCAAGCGCAACATGCTGGCCCGTACGTTCGTTCCTCACCGGCTGCTGAGCCGTCAGGCCTTTGAGCAGTTCGCCCTGGACTGGCTCTGGTGCGGCAACTGCTACCTGGAAAAGCGCAACAACATGCTGCGCAATACCATGGGCTTGCTGCCGCCGTTGGCGAAGTACATGCGTCGAGGCGTCGACATGGAAACCTATTACCAGGTGCGCGGCTGGAAGGATGAGCACGAGTTTGCACCAGGTTCGATTTGCCACCTACGTGAGGCCGATATCAATCAAGAGATTTATGGGTTGCCGGAGTGGCTGGCAGCGCTGCAGAGCGCGTTGCTCAACGAGAGCGCCACGCTATTCCGTCGCAAGTATTACAACAACGGCAGTCACGCCGGATTCATCCTGTATATGACCGACGCGGCGCAGAAAGAAGAGGACATCGACTCACTGCGCACCGCACTGAAGAACTCGAAAGGGCCGGGTAACTTTCGAAACCTGTTTGTGTACGCGCCGGCCGGTAAGAAGGATGGCATCCAGCTCATCCCGGTGAGCGAGGTTGCTGCCAAGGACGAGTTCAGCTCGATCAAGAACATCAGCCGCGACGATCTGCTCGCGGCGTTGCGTATTCCACCCCAATTGATGGGCATCGTCCCGCAGAACGCGGGCGGTTTCGGGTCGTTGCGAGAGGCTGCTGAAGTTTGGGCGGTCAACGAGCTGGAGCCGTTGCAGGCCAGGCTGGCCCAGGTTAACGACTGGCTGGGTGAAGAGGTTGTCAGCTTCAAAGAATTTGAGCTTCCAACGGGGGGGAAGTAGTACCCCCGCGCAGTAAACGAGGCGACGAGCGTGTGCGCTAACACCCGCTCGACGCTGAATCACTCGAACACGCCGAGTGCTCCAACCAAGGCCTCGCCCCACTGCGCAGGGGGTGCGAAGCCTAAGCGAATCCAATTTTCAAAACAAGGATCACTTATGAGCACACCGATTATCCCGTGGATGGGCGGCAAGCGTCGCCTGGCAGATCGTCTTATTCCACTGTTCCCGCCGCACGAATGCTATGTCGAGGTCTTTGCCGGCGGCGCCGCGCTCTATTTCATGCGTCCCCAGGCTGCGCCTGTCGAAGTACTCAACGACATCAACGGTGACCTGGTGACGCTGTATCGGGTCGTTCAAAACCACTTGGAGGAGTTCGTGCGCCAGTTCAAATGGGCGCTCAGCTCCAGGCAGGTGTTCGAATGGCAGAAGATGACCCGGCCGGAAACCCTGACCGATATTCAGCGGGCGGCCCGTTTTTTCTACCTGCAGCACCATGCCTTCGCCGGCAAGGTCAGCGGGCAGACCTTCGGTACCGCCACCACCGGCCCAGCCATCAACCTGTTGCGGATCGAGGAAAACCTGTCTGCGGCCTGGCAACGGTTGTCTGGCACCTATGTCGAGAACCTGGGCTGGCTTGAATGCGCTGAACGCTACGACAGACCGCACACCTTCCACTACATGGACCCGCCTTACTGGCAGACAGCTGGCTATGGGGTGGACTTTCCGTTTGAGAACTATGAGCGGATGGCCGACTTCATGCGGCGTTGCAAGGGCAAGGTGATGGTGAGTATTAACGACCACCCAGATATCCGCCGGGTGTTCGAGGGCTTTCACTTTGAAACGGTGGATATTCGGTACAGCACGGCGAATCAGCGGCAAGGCAAAGCAGAAGTGAGCGGGGAGCTGATCATCATGAACTGGGAGCCGAACGCCTTCGGCGGCCTGTTCTAGCGCATTGGCTGGATCAAACTGGGTCCTTTGTTTTTTACGTTACCGACCGCGACGTCGACCTTGAACCATTCAAAGGCCTCGGCCGGCTCGCCTTGATGCAACACCATCTGCTCGGCACGTTCCTTTGGCGTTGCCGGGTCCAACCATTCACGGGCCAGGTCCGGGGTTAACACCACGGGCCTTCGGTCGTGGATGTCCACCATGCCCCCGACACTGTCTGCGGTAATAATCACGAAGCCGTCATGCTCGCCTGGTCCGTGATCGACGTCGGGCAGCTGACCGATCGATGCGCACAGCACTGGCGCGCCATCCCTCCGGCGGATCAGGTAGGGCTGTTTTTTGGGGCCGCCTTCGTCAACCCATTCAAACCAGTTATCTATTGGCGCGATTGCGCGGTATGGCCAGATCGAGCGGAAGAACGATCCGTGCGCGACTTTCTCGACTCGGGCATTGATTGGCGCAGCTCTGTCCTTTGCCCAATGCGGTCGCCACCCCCAGCGCACCGGGTCGGCATGCAGCAGGTCGCCCTGCAGGTGCAATAGAGCAACCTGGGTGGTTGGAGCCACGTTGTAACGATCAAGCGGCAGCTCACCGACGGAATTTGCCAGGGCATTAGGCATGCTCAATGCCGCAACGAAGTCATGAATGCCGCTGTATTGTGAAAGTCGTCCACACATAACTATCTCCGCTCGTCGGTCCTGGTGAACAGCCGCGCTCCGGCCGGCCTCTACCCAATAGACACCGACGCCGGAGATTTGTCATGACAACCGACATTCGTCAGGTTAACGAGATGGAAGCGTGGCATGCGCTTCTCAATGACGCTGAGTTTGAGGCGAGGTCGCCAGAGTACCGCTATGAAACACGCCTCGCCCTGGCGGATAGCATGCTTGAGCGCAAGGTGATCGACTGCGGCGAATGGAGGGAGTTGGTTGAGGAAGCGGTCGCCGCTTATGCAAGCGACGCTGGTTGATTATCGCCTTTGGGGACAAAGCCCTGACCTGAGCAAGTCATGCAGTCCTCCCGCAGGTCGAAGCGGTCATGACACGCGGTGCACTTGCTGAATTTGGCGGATAGCAACAAGGGCCTCGCTATCCTATAACCCTCAAAATCGCGCTCTTCCAAGGTCACCTGCGCGCAATCTACAAGTGCCCGATAGGCGTCCGCGTCACCGATGATCGGGTAAACCTTCCCATTTATAACTTGTGCGGTCTGCACCAGATCGTACAGTTCGCCTGATGGCGCGGTGAGCAGCAGCCCATTTATCCGCCAGACTTCCTTGTCAGAGCGAAATATCAAGCGCAGGTCAGGTTTGTTGCCAATCACTTTCCCGTCAAATCCATCCGCACCTGGGCCAGTGGCTGAATAGTACGTGTTGGCGGTGATCCGCCCAATGCGCTCTGACGTGGACCTATCCACTACATCATAGTCGCCGCCAAACATGTACCCCTCAGCGGCGGTAGCCAGCTCTTCAACGGCGTGCCAATAAGCCGCGTCAACCTGCTCGTCCATTTCAAACTTTTCCAGCTCATCAATCACGCCTGCCTCCAGCATGTCGCGGGTTTCCCACCGGCAACTAACTCTGTGTGCCTCGGGGTGATCCATGCGGTACACGTTGTCGTCCAGCATCCCTCGCCATTTTGCGAGCCAGGCCTGTTTGAGTTCTGTAGGGGTCATGGGGGTGACTGCTTAGTTTTTACTGTATGCGTATACAGTAATCGAGGTTTGCCCAAGACGCGATTTGAGGCGACGAACTGTAGCGGAGGAGGGAGGGCTGTTTGCAGGAAAGAGGGTCAGGAGGGATGAAGATCGGTGGTTCTACAACGTGAAAAAGCCCAGTACAACATAGCATTTTGGGCAGGTCACTACAAGGCTTAGCACACGTTGGAGCCACCAAACACGGGGCCGGCGCTGTTCTGAAGCACTGGTCGGGACCCTGTCGGACAGAAGCCGAGTGGCGCGGCACCGGGAGCTTGCCCTACCCGATCTGGATGGGGGAGTGACGTGCTACATGGCGCGGGGGAAGTGACGTGCTACAGGCTGTGGGTAGGAGGGTCTGCACCTGGCGCGCGCCGTCGTCCCCCCACCTCGCCTGCGGGCTAAATGGGTCGTTTTTTCTGCGCCCCTGCGGACCACTCTCGACGGCGCAGGCTGGGCGCTTGCTTGGCGTTTTAGAGGGTGCAGAAACCTGCGGAACCCTGCGAAGGTGGATGTTTTTCGCAACGCTAATAAGCACGCACAGACAGCGGGATTCAGTAGGTGCCTCGGGAAAAAGGTTAGTTTTTTTTGGAGGGGGGTGTTGGGACTTGGAAGGCCCGTGTTTGTTGGGCTTGAGACCTAACTTTGATGGGTTAGGTTGGGTTAGGTTGAAGGTTAGTAATTTATAAGTGACTGTTTTTAAAGGAATTAATATATTGGATATTTAACACTAATAAAAGTTAGGAAATAACCAGACCTAACCAAGAAGCTAACCTTGCCAACCCTTCGAAAAGCCATAACAAACAAGGCTTTCAGGGCACCCAGTAAAAAACTAACCCTCCTAACCTCTTTCCCGTGGGTCAACATGAAAACGCGAGATGTGCCTAGGGCGGCGCGCTTTTTGAACCCGCGTGCTGCATTGCGCAGTAGTCACGACCTTTACGTTCACGCGCCCGCACCCTCACTCACACAGCGTCAGCTGTTGGCGTCTACAGGGGATGTTGGTATTGGAGCGACAGGCACTGGCGACAGGCACGGTGGCGCGGCCGTGTGGAGGCTGTTCTTCGACCAGGCGAGGGTGGTATCAGGAGGTGAGTGGTACGAAAGTGGTACAGGGAATTTTAAGGTGCGCTACAGGGCGCGTATTACAAGGCCCGTGGAATTAGTAGTTCCAATCCATCATGGGGGCGACGGAGAAGCGGCGGGAGAGGAGAGCGGATTGTAGGGGCATTGGGAATCTGAGTCAGCGGGGCGAATGGTGCGCAGTTTATCAGGGATGCATCTTGGGTGTGGGAGAGGCGTGTTTCGCGCTTCTCATCATTTTATGCGGAGCCCTGTCGTGCGTTGAATATTGTGGTCTTGAATATTGTGGTCTGACTCTGAGAAATCCCCACAAAACTTCCTTGCAGATCAGTCAGATAGCTTGAACTAGCCTGCATGAGTCGGGCAGTTTGGTAGTCGCCAAACAAACCAATCACCCGAGACTCATGCAGGCCGTACGATTCTTACACAAGGCATTTTCCCAAGCACTCCCCACTCTGCACCGCAAGCGCCTGAGCGCCCTGATGAGCTGCGTCAGCGCTTTGCTGTATGGGCACCGTCTGACGCTGACCGATCTGGGCAGAGCTATGCCCAGCAGAGCTTACGTCAAGCATTCGATCAAACGTGTGGATCGCCTGCTCGGCAACGTTCAGTTGCAACATGAACGTCCGCTGTTCTACTGGAAAATGCTCACGGCACTGATTGGCTCCTTGCGCCATCCCTTGATTTTGGTGGATTGGTCGCCGATCAATGCCGCTTCTGATCTTTACCTGCTGCGGGCGTCAATTCCGCTGGCTGGCCGAGTGTTCCCTACTTACGAGAGCGTGCATGATCGTGAAGGACATCGACCGCACGTTCGCTTGGCCAAATTGAGATGACGCGTAGCGCACCGTACCGGGTTGCGCTGTACGGCATTCACCAACCGCCCAAGGGAAGAAAACATCGGCGAGTGACGGGTAGCATCGCGCGCAGCAAACTCAGCCGACAGAACGCTCGCCGTGAACAAGAACCCTGGCTGCTCGCCAGCAATTTGCCGCAACCGCAATGGATGGCTCGGAAAATTGTCGGTATTTACCGCAAGCGGATGCAGATTGAGGAAGGTTTTCGGGATATGAAGAGTCTGCGTTTCGGCTTTGCCTTTGACCTGCATCGAACGCGCTACCCACGGCGTATCGAGATCCTGCTGCTGATCGCCGCGTTGGCCTGTTATGCACTGTATCTGGCTGGTCTTCAGGCTCGAACGACAGGGCGGTCACGTCACTTCCAGAGCAACAGCATCAGGCATAAACCGGTGCTCTCACTCTGGCGTCTTGGCCTCGAATACTTGAGATGCTCCACCACCGGATTGTCCTGCTCGAAATTGGCGGATATGGAGCTATTGCTGCGCGATGAAGTGCACCGGCAAGCTCAGAGGCTGGAGTAGATTTGTGGGGATTCCTCAGGGTCTGACCCCGATATTCCACGCTCTTCCCACCGCACGAATGCTACGTCGAAGTTTTTGCCGGCGACGCCGCGCTCTACTTCATGCGGCCCCAGGCAGCGCCGGTTGAAGTCCTCTACGACATCAACGGCGACCTAGTGACGTTGTACCGCGTCGTACAGCACCACCTGGAAGAATTTGTGCGCCATTTCAAATGGGCGCTCAATTCTCGGCAGGTGTTCGAGTGGCAGAAGATGACCCGCCCCGAAACCCTTACCGACATCCAGCGTGCGGCCCGTTTTTTCTACCTGCAGCACCATGCCTTTGCCGGCAAGGTGACGGGGCAGACGTTTGGTACCGCGACCACAGGCCCGGCTATCAACCTGCTGCGGATCAAGGAAAACCTCTCGGCCGCCTGGCAGCGACTGTCCGGCACTTATGTCGAAAATCTCCCTTGGCTTGACTGCGCTGAACGGTACGACCGTGCCCATACCTTCCACTACATGGATCCACCTTACTGGCAGACGGCCGGTTATGGCGTGGACTTTCCCTTCGAGAATTACGAGCGCATGGCATGACTTCATGCGGCGCTGCAAAGGGAAGGTCATGGTAAGCCTCAACGATCACCCAGGCATCCGACGGGTGTTTGACGGCTTTCATATCGAGAAGCTTGACATTCGCTACGGCTCCACGAATCAGAGGCAGGGGCAGGCTAAGCTAAGTGGTGACTGGTGATTATGAATTGGTGCCCCGATGCGCTAGGCGATTTTTTCTTAAGGTGAATTGGGCCGTGCACAAATTTGGTGACTGCCAGAAGCTGAATTCCAATGACGTGGTCATTGGTGCTCGATACGTTGCTGTGTAAGAATAGCTGTTCATAAGGAGAGCTGACGTTGAAATGGGGTGAGTAGTTTTCAGCGTAAGTTATACGAAATTTAGGAGTGAGCGCATGGCAACCGTGGTAGGTTTTATCAGTGAGAAAGGAGGCGTTGGTAAAACTACGTCGTGTTATCACGTAGCTGTTGCGTTGAATCGTTACCACGGTAAAAGAGTACTGGTGATTGATGCGGATTATCAGCGTGGAGGGATTTCTGGCAGGTTTTTCCCGGATTTAATTGAAGATTTCGGTACCGTAAATCCAATAGGCTCTACGTTGTACCAGAAATTTCAACAGCTATATAGTGCTACGATTCAGACCTCTGATATAGATATCGTGCAATTTGCTGATGGGCTTGATTTGGCGCCGGCTGACTTTCGGTTGTCTACAGTCTCGGTAAATAAGCTTCCAAGCACAAATAATATTAGAGAAAATAATTTTTCTCTGCTTGCGCACATGAAGACGATTGATTTGGTATTGCGTCCGCTTCGTGATCAATATGATTATGTATTGATAGATTCTCATCCTGAAATTTCAGATGTTTTAAAGTCTATAATATACGCTTCGCACTACTGTGTTTCTCCTGTTAAGTTGGACAGACAGTCTGCAATTGGCGTTGCTTCAGTTATGGCTGAGATTTTAAATGTCAATTCAGATATAGCTATGATTAGAAGCGCTTTGAGTATAGAGGATGATTATCAAGATACTGTTTTCTCGGGCGCAATCGGGATGATGGCGAGAGAGTATGCAGAGGTTTTGAAATATTCGGAGCATTCCGAGTACAACCTTCTAAGAAGATCCGGGCCAGTGTTTGAGACCTATGTTACTGAGGGAGATGGATTGAGGATGGCTGCTGCGACCAGGCAGGCTGTTTATGATGTCGTCGGAGCTAATGCTACTAAACAAGCTCAGCAGTTTCGTGACTTAACAGTTGAATTTATGCGGATATGTCCATGATTGATCTAGCGCAATTAATTTCTTGGCTTGGTGTCGAAGGGGCGCAAGCTGGTTTAGATAAAAGTGATTTAACGATATCTGAAATTTTGGATCTGATGCCGGGAGATAAGATTCCTGTAAATAGCAAAATGCGACGACTTGAAGTCATTGATATGGTCATTGATTTTAAGCGCAAGGAGCTATATAAAACACCAGAAGAACTCATGGATATGGATATCGATGCATTGAAGTTGTATTTCTCGGACTATAGGTTTACTAGGCAGGAACTTTTGACCTTGCTTGAAGCATTGGATATTCGGCCGAGCGGAGAGGCGCGGAAAAAATTGAATGACTTTGCCGCTCGAGAGATAAGCGAGATAGGCCGCTTTAGGCGTGTGGCTCATGGAAAGACTCAAGTTGATAGCGCGCGGACGAAATGAGCTTGGCGTGGCAGTCTGATTTTTATTGCTGACTAGATTGCACGATGTGATGAGAGGCTTCTTAGAGGGGGCTTCTCTTTTTTTATACGGAGCTGGTTTTTTTGCTGTGCTCAACTTTTTTTGGTTTTACTAGGTGTCATGGGTGGTGTTGCAGTGTCTAAGTGGTCGTGTATCTAATTACGAGTATTCTGCTAGCATAGATTGGGTATGTATCAAAAAATATTATCCAGTTAGAAATCTCACATGAAAGTTATGTTTTTGTTTTATTGGCTTGTGAAAGTTTTGCTCAACACGGCCATCTCCTGGGTCGGGAAATTTCAGAGTGTGCGGCAGTGATTTATTAATTTTTTGTAAGTTGCTCAAAAGCCTTTTGTATAAGTTGGAATAACTGCGTATCCCCTCCTTTGTCTGGATGAACGCGCTGGCGTAGTGATCTATACCTTTTTTTTAGTTCTTCGGGCTGAGGTGTATTGGCAAATCCAAATATTTCGTAATTTCTTACGGAGCTGTTTGAATTTTGAGCGTGGGATGAATTACGTCTTAGGCCTTCGTTTTCGCTGTACAGTTCGTCGCAAGCTTTCTGAAGTCGAGTGATCTCTTGTCGAAGTCTATTAATTTCAAGCTTCTCATTTTCTTTAAATATTTCCACTGCGCGTAATGGAGTAGGGGCCCAAATTTCACTACAAGCTATGAAACCTTGATCATACAACGCATTAAGTTCGTCGCTGATAAAGCTGTACGCTCCTTTTGGGATTGCGAGAATTATTTCCTCTTTTCGTATTAATGTATGTAGGTATGAACGTGCAAACACAATTTTTCTCGCTAAAAAGTTGATGTGCTATCTCATGGGTGCTTTTGACGAGTATGCGGATGTATTATCGGCTAATAGCATCGGCAAACGCAAATGTGCCAAACATAACGTATATTTCAGCAACACCTGTCGCCTGAAAACAAGGAGCCTGCGACGCGAAACGAATTCTTGCTGTGGACTTTAAAAATAGCGAGCCCCTATTCATCGTCGTACAGCGGGAGTTGCTCAACTCCGAGCCGCGCGTAGGGGCAAAAATGGGGTAAACCATACGCCAATCTATGCTATCCAATGGCAATTAAGCAGTCGCCTGCATACGCGCATTACAGCATGCAACTATGGGCTTTTCCTCAAAATCGCCCGCATACCCTTATATAATAGGGGGTGCTTTTTCAGAGACGATTGGTTCGTAGCTTCGCAGGCCCTGCTTGATGTGCCCAGCGTTTTCGTCGATCACGAATAGCACACCACGTACGTTACTAGCAACCTCATCCAAGCCTTGCTTCTCGATTTGGAGAGTCAATTCCATCAGAGCAGCTTCTAACGCGAGCTGATTCTCATACAGTCGTTCGAGCAAATCCGCGAGTTAGTATTCCCCTGATATGTGTGCAACCTCGTCGAAAAGGTCTAAGCATAGCAGCGGTCTACCAAATTGTTGCTCGCTTATAAATTGCTACGACACCAGCCGCTCAATTGACGGCAAGCGACGTTGGCGGTGGTTTTGGGGAAGGCTATGTCCAATCCATCATGGGGGCGACGGAGAAGCGGCGGGAGAGTGGGGAGTTTTGTAAGGACATGGGAGCTTGAGTCAGCGAGGCGAATGGCGCGCAGTTATCAGGAACGGATCTTGGGTGCCGAAGAGGCAAGTTTTGCGCGCATTGCCACTCGAACGAGGACCTTGCCGCGTGTGGAATACGCCAAGGATCTGCAGTCGATCGCCCCGCATTTTATACGGGATCAGATAGGACCAGTTCGGAACTACCCATTCGCGGGTATATTTCACCCGGCCTTAGCGTCCCTTGGAAGAGAACTGAGCCAGTCTGTCGACGCTGGCGAAAATGGCATCCGAGAAGTCGTCAGCGGCTTTGGATTTTCGAGAGCGATGTAGTTCGCTTCGTCTTCCAGATTTTTGAGTGCTTTTTCAAGCCACTCAACCTGCATTCCGGCTCCAGCGCCTAGCGCGCATGGCCGCCACTTGGTCATCGGTGGCGAATTTGCCTTCGTCGGTGTCTTTTACCGCCAGTTCGATCTGAGCGGTCAGCTTTTTTTCATGCTCGATGTAGTCGCGAAGAACGCCCATCGCCAAGGCGTTCGCAGTCTGGCCAGTGGTTTTGGCGAGGTCGGCGAGGGAATTGGATAGGTCTTCCGGCAGATTTAAAGATATTCCAATCATGACAATCTCGATGATGGACAGTTGAGGCCATCTTATCACCGTGGAGCACTGAGTTGGATCAGCAAGTCGTCGTGGGGTCTATCTGGGGGGATCGTTTGATTTCCTCTGCCAACTCAAAGCCAGAGGTATCGTGGTCTGATCCCGATATCGTGCCGATATCTTAAAAGTTTCCTAAATTTACTCTGATGTCTCATATTGTTTAATTGCGACGAAGAAAGCTAAAAATTCCGGAGTTGTCTTTCTTTTTTAATCCGTGGTCGGAGCAAATATCTTGCCAAGCTTGTTCTAAAACCTCACTAGCTTTTACGGATATTTTGTTTGCCAGCTCATTGATATTATCGCTGTCATTGGAATACTTAAGCGCTTTTATGATTTCTTCAATAAGGCGTGTGAGCTCATTTGATGATTCTTTTTTTCTATCAAGCATTAGTTCAATTGTAGTTTGTAAAAAGATTATTTCACTATAGATTTCATCTGACGAAGGGCTTTTAAGGAAACTTGTATCAGAGCTTAGTTTTGAGTGAAGCAATGCAAGTTTAGCCATAAGTTCTGAGATTTTAGATCGTAAATTATTTAGCCAGTCATGTCTGAAGTTTGCTACGTTAGATCGGATTTGACTACGTTGGGTTGTGCTTGCTAGCCAAGCAATCGTTATGCCTACAATAATTGTGGCGCCTACAGCTGGCCAGTCTGTATCTGTTTCAATCTTAATTCCGCTTTTTGCAGCCACAACTAGCGTTTGTGCTTCTGTAGTTGTAGGTTTTTCTAATTGTGGCAGTCCGCCGATATTGATGTTTATACTTTGGTCTTTAGTGTTAGTGCTTTGGTTTTTGTTGTGGCTTATTCGACTATTATCGATGTTGCCTTCAGAGGCTGGGATTGAGCATTTAGCTTCATTTGTTAATGTGGAATTTTTTTAAAAGGTAAAGTAACTGAGCTACTGGAAGGGGAGCATCCATTCATTGAAAAGCCTGCATTTCTATAGATAATTAAAGTGAGAACTGTTGGTGCGCAATGATATCATAATGATATCTTTATCGTGCCAAGATATCACTAAGAAACTTCCCACACTTTTCTCAGCTTGCCCCTAAGACCACCCCTAGCTAACCTCCTCAAGCCGCTGTCAATTCAGCGGCCGGATGTGGAAGTCCGACCAAGCTGAAGGCGCTCAATCGCCCATAAACACCTACCGGCGTTTTTTTACGTCTGTATGATTGCTTATGGCGGCTGTGCGCGGGGCACTTCGGTGCGCCGGGTCCTTTAGCCCTGGTCTTCCACACCTGCGTACAGCTGCCACCCCTCATGTGGAAGTGAGATAGGCAGTTCCTTAAACGCTAAAGGAGCTTCGCCATGTACAAGGTCACACCTAATCCGCCTTACGCTTCAAACGCTGCATCTTCTGATCCCAAGTTTCAAGCCGCCGCCCAGCGGGCAATCCATCATCACTTGCCCCCATCCGACGACGTAGCGCCCGCCGAGCGTCCAATCGTCAACCTCTTCCTAGTCGACCCCACCATCGACCCCGAAACCCTCCTGGCCAACGCCGCCGAAAACCTCGCCTCTGCCAACGAAATGGCCGCCGCCCTGGCGTTCGACCTGGACGCCTCCCAACGCGCCATCGCCCTGGGCATTCAGCAGTTAATCGAGTTGAGTTCGCTGCTCGTAGACCGAGCCCAAGAGCAAGTCGCGCCTGTAACCGACGCGGCCAGAGCCTGACAACCCAACCCTGCCGCCTTACCCCAAGGCGGCAACCTGAACCCATGCTGTCCCGCAGCAAAGTTTCATAATTCCCTGCGCCGTTGAGGTCTACGATTCCCCGCAAGAGAGGACCCCAGCGCCTCCAGCCCACAGGGAACTGAGACCATGATTTCGAACCTCGTCAAAGTCGTGATGATCACCGGCACGTTGTTGTTGAGCGCTTGTTCATCTTCACCGGCCGTGAGCAGCGACCCATGCTTCTCAGGCGGATGCCAGGCATTCGGCGACCACAGCCCCAGCAAAGCCGCCAAGATGAGTTTTGGCGGCAGCGGGCTGGGCAGCAGTTATGGGGAGTATGGGTCGGGGTTGTTGCATGATGATTGAGGGTGGTGAGGCAGTCACTGGTGTGGTGACTGGCTCATTGCTATCAGGGGCAAGCCCCTCCCACATGGGATCTATGATCGGCGCGAAACGTGTGGCGTTAGTTGCCACCCTTCATACGGCGCGCGATCAGGTAGAGGCCCAGTCCGATCAGCGCCGTTACCGCGCCGATGTAGCCGGTGCTGGTCCAGCCAAACCCTGCCGTAATCGCCATCCCGCCAAACCACGGCCCCAGCGCATTCGCCAGGTTGAACGCGGCGTGGTTGGACGCCGCCGCCAGGCTCGGGGCTTCGTGGGCGATGTCCATCAGGCGGATTTGTAACGGCGCCGCCAAGGCGATCATGGTGCCGACCAGGCCGATGCCCAGCAGTACGCTCCACAGGGCGCTGGCGGCGAAGGTGAAGAAGATCAGCACGGCCATCGACCACACCAGAATCCAGCCCACGGCGCGAAATTGCATGCGGTCAAACAGTTTGCCGCCGGCGATGTTGCCGATAATGCCGCCCATGCCAAACGCGGCGAGGCCGAAGGGGATCCATTGCGGCGAGACTTTGGTCACTTCCAGCAGGGTTGGTGCCAGGTAGCTGAACACGCAGAACATGCCGGCAAACCCGATCGCGCCTATGGACAGCGCCATCCACACTTGGGGTTTGGTGAAGGCGCGCATTTCCTTGCGCGGGTCGCTGCGTTCTTCATCGTGGCGGTGCGGGACGAATTGCCAGACCAGGGCAATGGTGCACAGGGCGATGACGCTGACCAGCGCGAACGCCGAGCGCCAGCCCAGGTGTTGGCCGAGGAAGGTGGCGATGGGGTTGCCCAGCAGCATGGCCAGGGTCAGGCCCATCATCACCCGGGCCACGGCGCCAGCGCGTTTGTCGCTGGGTACCATGCTGGAGGCGACCACGGCGGCGATGCCGAAGTAGGCGCCGTGGGGCAGGCCGCTGATAAAGCGGAAGGCCACCAGTGAGCCGAAGCTGGGGGTGAAGGCGGTGGCGAGGTTGCCCAACGCGTAAAGGCCCATCAGCAATAACAGCATGTGTTTGCGCAGCAGTTTGGCGCCGAGGATGGCCAGCAGCGGGGCGCCGACCATCACGCCCAGGGCATAGGCGCTGATGGCGTGGCCGACTTGCGGTTCGCTCAAGCCCAGGTTCTGGGCGATGTCGGGCATCAGGCCCATGATGGCGAATTCGCCGGTGCCGATTGCGAACGCGCCCACGGCCATGGCCGCTTCCATTTTGGCGGCACTGCGCGCGGGCAACACGTGCCCGGGTGTTTGCTGGATAGACATGGATTGCTCTATTGGATGAGGTGCACGAAAGACAGTCGCCGATGCTACGCATGGGACGGTGAGGGTGTCTAGAACAGCCAGGTCCAGCAGAGTTCCAGGCCTGTGACCTCACGTCGCGGCTGGCCGCCTTGACACCTGCGCGATAAAACCCGCGATTTAGCGGTGTCAATTGGCCAAACGGCGCATAAACGCGGTTTGGCGTGATATTCTGCGCGCCGTCCTGGTCTAGTCTTTCCCTGGTGCGTACACCCGTATACGTCCCAGCGGTTGGCTGTCGCCCAGGTAGCTGAAGCCAATAATGATAAGAAGTCAGCGCAGAAGGGACATAACAGTGAGGTCGATCCATCGGCCTTGTGTGCCCACCCTGCGGTCCTCATGTGAATGCGTAGACCCCGCGGTACGTTGCCTGACGTAGCGTGATCGAGGGTCGCCCATGATCAGGGGCGGTGGGGCGGATGGCGTTTTATCATAGGTGCTACTGATGTTTAAGAAAGTAAACACTGCCCTGCTGGGGCTGGCTTTGTCGATGGGGATCACGTCCGTTCATGCGGAAGAGGCAAAGAAAGTCGATGTGCTGCTGATCGGCGGCGGCATCATGAGTGCGACCCTGGGTGTCTGGCTCAACGAGCTGGAACCGGACTGGTCGATGGAAATGGTCGAGCGCCTTGATGGCGTGGCCGAAGAAAGCTCCAACGGCTGGAACAACGCGGGTACCGGTCACTCGGCCCTGGCTGAGCTGAACTACACCCCGGAAGACAAGAACGGCAACGTTGAGATCCCCAAAGCGGTCGAGATCAACGAAGCATTCCAGATTTCCCGTCAGTTCTGGTCCTGGCAGGTCCAGCAGGGCGTGCTGAAGAACCCGCGTTCGTTCATCAACTCCACGCCGCACATGAGCTTCGTGTGGGGCGATGACAACATCAAGTTCCTGAAAAAGCGCTACGAAGCCCTGAAGGCCAGCCCGCTGTTCGCTGGCATGCAGTATTCCGAAGACCCGGCGCAGATCGCCAAGTGGGTTCCGCTGATGATGGAAGGGCGTGACCCGAACCAGAAAATCGCGGCCACCTGGACCCCGATCGGCACTGACGTGAACTTCGGCGAGATCACCCGCCAGTTCGTTGCCCACCTGCAAACCACCCCTAAGTTCGACCTGAAACTGTCGAGCGAAGTGCAGGACATCACCCGTAACGACGACGGTTCGTGGCGCGTGAGCTACAAGAACCTTAAGGACGGTACCAAGACTGAAACCGACGCCAAGTTCGTGTTCATCGGCGCCGGCGGCGGTGCCCTGCACCTGCTGCAAAAGTCCGGTATTCCTGAAGCCAAGGAATACGCCGGGTTCCCAGTGGGTGGTTCGTTCCTGGTGACCGATAACCCAACCATCGCCGAGCAGCACCTGGCCAAGGCCTACGGCAAGGCATCGGTCGGTTCGCCGCCAATGTCGGTGCCTCACCTGGACACCCGCGTGCTGGATGGCAAGCGCGTGATCCTGTTTGGCCCATTCGCGACCTTCTCCACCAAGTTCCTCAAAGAAGGCTCGTACCTGGACCTGCTGACCAGCACCACCACCCACAACATCTGGCCAATGACCAAAGTCGGTATTCGTGAATACCCACTGGTCGAGTACCTTGCCGGCCAACTGATGCTGTCCGATGACGACCGCTTCAAGGCGCTGCAAGAGTACTTCCCGAACGCCAAGCAGTCCGACTGGCGCCTGTGGCAAGCCGGCCAGCGTGTGCAGATCATCAAGCGTGACGAAGAGCAGGGCGGCGTCCTGAAACTCGGTACCGAAGTGGTCAGCTCCGCCGACAACTCGATGGCAGGCCTGCTGGGTGCATCGCCAGGCGCGTCCACCGCGGCTCCGATCATGCTGACCGTGCTGCAGAAAGTCTTCAAGGACAAGGTTGCAAGCCCGGCCTGGCAGGAAAAGCTGCACCAGATCGTGCCAAGCTACGGCACCAAACTGAACGACAGCCCTGAAGCTGTTGCCAAGGAATGGGCTTACACGGCCGGTGTGCTGCAACTGACCCCACCGCCAGCGATCCCGCAACTGGCTGCTCCACAGGCCACCGAGGCTGCCAAGCCTGCGGCTGAGCCAAGCAAGCCGGCGTCTGATCTGGCGCTGTAAGCAACGCTCAAGTAAAAGCCCGCTGAACCGGTGACGGTCAGCGGGCTTTTTTGTGCGCGGCGTTCAGACCCGGAAGTGCCTGACTTGCTCGTACAGGTGCAAGGCCAGCGCATTGGCGGTGTCGCACATCAGATACAGATGCTGCGCGGGCAGTGCCGGCAGTTCTGTGACGTGCCTCAGCCCTTCACCCATGCGGCTTTGCTCCATCAGGCCGGCAGCCACACCGCTGCGCACGCAGGCTTCTACCGCCGAAGAGTTGGGGCTTTCCAGCAGCACCCGGTGATAAATCCCGTGGTCTTTCAACGCCTGTAACGCCGCCGCACGGTACGGGCAACCCGCGATTGGCACGGTGATGGGTAGCGGCGCGTTTGGCGGGTAATCGAAGTGCTCGGCGGCGACCCACAGCGGTTGCACGGGGCCCAAGCGCTCACCCTGCGCCAGCGGCTGTGCGCTGACGGTGATGGTCAGGTCCAGTTGGTTTGCCATGAACAGGTTCAACAGTTCGCCACTGGTGCGCGCCTCGATTTCCAGCTCCAGCAGCGGGTTGTCGGCGATCAGCCGTGGCACAAACTCCTGGATGAAGGCGGGGGCATAGGTGTCGGGCACGCCCAGGCGGATCTTGCCCTGCATGCGCTGGGGCATCAGCGAGATCAGCAGGCGGTCGTGGCTTTTTAGAAACTCGGTGGTTTCGCCCAACAGCTTTTTGCCGTACAGCGTCAGGTCTACCCCCTGATTGCTGCGGCTGAACAGGCGTTGGCCGACCTGGTCTTCCAGTTTCTGGATTTGCGTCGTCACGGTGGAAGCGCTGCGATGCACATGCTCGGCCGCTTCGTTGAAGCGGCCAAAGCGCGCCACGGCGTGAAAGGTGCGCAAGAGATCGATATTCAGCTGTTTGGCCATGATTCTATTTATTCGGATTGATGGTGCGGGTTATTCAAATATACAGAAGCGTCCTCCTTCCTTAGCCTTGAAGTCAACCTACAAGGGCTGGAGGCTGCATGAAGCGATCAACGCTGGGATTGCTGCTGTTGCAAGTGGCGTTTGTGCTGTCGTGGAGTTCGGGCTATATCGGCGCGAAGCTGGGTACCCAGGGCGGCGGTGCGTTCAACCTGCTGTTCTGGCGATTCCTGCTGGTGTCGCTATGCCTGGGGGTGTTCCTGAACGTCAGGCTGTTGAAGGTGTCATGGGCGCAGGTCCGCCATTACGCGGTTGTCGGCTGCCTGTCGCAGTTTTTGTACCTGAGCTGCCTCTATGTGGCGATTCAGAACGGTTTGCCGCCGGGTATTGCCGCGATCATCGCAGCCTTGCAGCCGTTGATGACAGCAGCCTTGTCGGCAGGCAGCGCCACTGAGCGCAGCGGCGGCTGGCAATGGCTGGGGCTGGTGATCAGCTTTGTCGGCGTGGGTATCGTGATCGCCGGGCAGTACAGCGACGGCGCAAAAGGGGTTGGCCTGCTCATGTATGGGTTGCCGCTGGTGTCGGCATTGGGGCTGACGCTGGCGACGCTGTACGAGCGTCGTTCGCCGCAGAGCCAGAATGCCGGTTTGCTGGTGCCGCTGTTTATCCAATCGCTGCTGACGTTGTTCGGCTTCACTGCCGCTGTGCTGTATACCGATACCTTGAGCATTCCCCATGACACCGACGTACGGGTGTCGATTGTGTGGTTGACGGTGTTTTCCACCTTTGCCGCCTATTTGAGCCTCTGGAAGCTGCTTCGCGTGATGACCGCTACCCAGGTTGCGGCGCTGGTTTATCTGGAGCCGCCGGTCACCCTGGTATGGGCGGCGCTGATGTTCGGCGACAGGATCCAGGCCTCGACCTACGTGGGCATCGCCGTCGTCATTACCGGTCTACTGCTGCTGCGCCTGAAGCGGCCGGCCGTCGCCTGCGCCTCTTGAGCCCTTAAGGTTCAGCAATCTGACAGACATCTCCTGTTAAAAATAACCCAAGCCCAGGCAGGAGCCAGGCTGGAACAAGGGGGGATTTCTTTCAGATACAGGTACAGGGCGATCACGCCCGAGGGTTTTGTATGTTGCTACGTTACGCGGCAATGGCGGCGGTGGTCGTCGCGGCATCCGGGTGTGTGCAAGAGCGTGTCGTGCATGAACGCAGGCCAGTACAGCATGACTATGTAGAAGTCGTGGCGCCGCAGCCGCCGCCGGTGCAGGTGATCGAAGTCGAGCCGGCGGTGCGCGAAGGCTATATCTGGTCACGCGGTTACTGGCGCTGGGAAGGCGGACGCTATGTGGCGGTACACGGACATTGGGAGCCGGTGCGCGAAGGCTATCGCTATGTGCATCCGCACTGGGTTCAGCACAACGATGGTTACCACTGGCAGGTCGGTGGCTGGGTGCGCTGACCGAGCGGCCTCTCCCCTTTGTAGGAGCGAGCTTGCTCGCGAAAAAACCACAGGCGCCGCGTGCTACCTGAATGTTCGCGTAATCGTTGGCGTTTCTCGCGAGCAAGCTCGCTCCTACAAAAGACGGCCTAGCCGATCCGCTTCATGCCCGCTGCCTTGGCTGCGTTGAGGTCGAAGGTAGCGGTGTACTCGCAGCCGGCGGCATGGGCGCAGCGTTCGATCAGGCAATCGGCGAAGTCAGCCTTGTTCGCAACAAACTTGCGCAGTGCCTGCCAGATGATATCGGCGTGCTCAACCGTGAGCTCGCGCGTATGCAACAGGGTTTCGAGCACCATCACCACATCGCTTTTGGCCGATTGGTAGCAGGACTGCAGTACCCACACCAACTCCACAATGGTCACCAGGCTGACAAAGCCCGGTGACGTGGCGGTCAACGATTCGATCAGATGCGACGCCTTGGCTGATTGAACCGGTTCATCCTGGGTGACGTAGCGCACCAGCACGTTCGTATCCAGCCCGATCATCCAGCCTTTGCTCCCTGTGCCGCGATGGCACGGTTCATGTCCTCGATGGACACGGCATGGGCAGGCTTGCGAATCAGCCCCTTGAGGTCTGCGACGGTTTTGCTCGCGGCGATCATGGAAAACTTGCCGTCTTCCATTTCGACGAACTCCACCCGGTCGCCTGTTTCCAGGCCCAGGGCCGTCCTGACCTGGACGGGGATGGTAATTTGCCCTTTTGAAGTAAGTGTGGCGGTAGCCATAATAAAGATCTCCATCGTGATATTCCTTACCCTAGGGTAAGGAATGACAGAGGACAATATCCGTTGGTCCATAGGTTGCTCGCAGAGGTGGGTTCGTGATTAGAACCCTAGTCTGGACTGGCGATTCCCACCCCTTCAGCCGTGCGCTAAACCGATACAAACTATGACTGAGCCCCGCTGGCTCACTGCACTACCCGGTAGCACGGCACATACGCTGCTCCGCCCGGCAATTTCATCCGATGCTGGGCGACGAATGCTTTCAACAGTTCATCCAGCGGCTTCATGATCGCCGGGTCACCGTGAATCTCGTACGGGCCGTTTTCTTCGATCAGGCGGATGCCTTTGTCCTTCACGTTACCCGCCACGATGCCCGAGAATGCGCGGCGCAGGTTGGCCGCCAGCTCATGGGGCGCCAGCGCATGGTTCAGTTGCAGGCTGGCCATGTTTTCGTGGGTCGGGTCGAAGGGGCGCTGGAAGCCTTCGTCAATCTTCAGCAGCCAGTTGAAGTGGAACGCGTCATTGCGCTCGCGACGGAACTGTTTCACCGCTTTGAGCCCGGCGGTCATCTGGCGCGCGACTTCAGCCGGGTCGTCGATGATGATCTGGTAGTGCTTCTGGGCCGCTTCGCCAAGGGTGGCGCCGACGAACGCGTGCAGTTGTTCCAGGTAAGGCGCCGCATGTTTGGGCCCGGTAAGCACGACCGGGAACGGCAGGTCGCGGTTGTCCGGGTGCATCAGGATGCCCAGCAGGTAGAGGAATTCCTCGGCAGTGCCCGCGCCGCCGGGGAAGATAATGATGCCGTGGCCGACACGCACGAAGGCTTCGAGGCGTTTCTCGATGTCGGGCAGGATCACCAACTCGTTGACGATCGGGTTTGGCGCTTCGGCGGCGATGATGCCCGGCTCGGTCAGGCCCAGGTAGCGGCCGCTGGTGATGCGCTGTTTGGCGTGGGCGATGGTTGCGCCTTTCATCGGCCCTTTCATCACGCCGGGGCCGCAACCGGTGCACACGTCCAGGCTGCGCAGGCCCAGTTCGTGGCCGACTTTTTTGGTGTATTTGTATTCTTCGGTGTTGATGGAGTGGCCGCCCCAGCACACGACGATCTTCGGTTCGACGCCTGCGCGCAACGTACGGGCGTTGCGCAGCAGGTGGAACACGTAGTCGGTGATGCCTTGGGAGTCGCTCAGGTCGATGCGCTGGCTGCCCAGTTCGTTCTCGGTGTAGACGATGTCCCGCAGGGCGCTGAACAGCATTTCGCGGGTGCTGGCGATCATTTCGCCATCGACGAAGGCATCGGCTGGGGCGTTGAGCAGTTCCAGGCGTACGCCACGGTCCTGCTGGTGGATACGTACTTCGAAGTCTTTGTAGGCGTCGAGGATGGTCTTGGCGTTGTCGATATGTGCGCCGGTGTTGAGGATCGCCAGCGCGCACTGGCGGAACAGGGTGTAGATACTGCCGCTGCCGGCTTCACTCAGTTGCTGCACTTCACGTTGGGACAGGGTTTCGAGGCTGCCCTTGGGGCTGACGGAGGCATTGATCACATGACGTTGGGGCATTCTGATTCCTTGAAAGCACAGCCACCGCCGCCATTAAGGCGCGATGGCTTGAGAATGATGCGCGCCGTATAAGGTCGCACGAGACAGTTATTTACCTCAGGCGCAACGCCGAGCGCAAATACCGTCCAGCACCATCATGCCGCAGAACTCACTGGATCAGCTTCCAGTTTTTGTAGAAAACCCGACGCAGGGTAAACACCAGGCCGGCAAAGCCGGAGATCACGGCGTTCAACACGGAGGGGATGCGGCTCGGTCGCACGATATCGATGAACAGGCAGTAGCGTTTCGCGTCGTTCTTGTTGAAGGACGCATGCATCAATGTGTCATCGAAGATAAACAGCGGGTCGTTGTGCCAATAGTGCTTGTGCTTGCCCACCTGGATATACACACCCTCGTGGTGCGGTGCCGGTGCCATGTTGTAGAGCACGCGGAACATCATGCGCAGCGGGCCGAAATGGAAGGACGTCGAGCGGTTTTCGTTGAACACCGACACGCCGATGGTCTTCACAAACGGCAATTTCTTGCGCAGTTGCGGGATGTCCAGCGTGGTTTCGATCGGCCGACCATACCACTGGAAAAACAGCATGCCGCGTTTCTTCTCGGCCATGCGTTCGTCCAGGTAACTGATGATTTCTTCCTTGCGGGCCATGGCATCGTCGATCACCTGTTGCAAGTCTTCGCGCCAGGCGGGCGGCAGGTCGCGCATCGTGTAGACATGGCGGTTGCGGCTGCTCACCAGGTCGAACAGGGTATTGAATGGTGCCAGAATCCAGGTATTGCGGCCGTTGCCGATGAAATATTTCTTGATGGTGTCGCGGTCATAGAGGCCATTACGCAGGAAGTCATAAAGGCCGCAAAACACCACCAGCAGCAAAAAAACCAGGCTGGAACGCGGGAAACAGGCGATGAACAGTAAAACGCCGAGCACCCAGGCGAGGGAGATCAGCTTTTTACCAACGGCACTTTTGCTCATGAAACGCGGCTCCAACTTTGAAACATAATGAAACAATATGGTCATGATAAGGGTTTATGACGAGCGCAGGCGTTTTAAATAGTTCGAAAATTGTGAAGCCGCTGCACAATTTGTAACCGCGGCCAAGCATGACCTGGGTTGGGGTGGATTGAATTTTGAGAACGGAAGATTTGCGACTATCGTGACGCTTCGGTTTTTCAGACGTCATAGACCGGTACGATTGAAGTTGAATGGCCACCATTGGCCTTCGGCACCTTGGAAGAGGCAGAATTTTTATGATCATCAAACCGCGGGTTCGTGGCTTTATCTGTGTGACGGCTCACCCTGTTGGCTGTGAAGCGAACGTCAAGCAGCAGATCGACTACGTCACCCAGCACGGCGCCATCGAAGGCGGCCCAAAGAAGGTGCTGGTCCTCGGCGCTTCCACCGGTTACGGCCTGGCCGCGCGCATCAGTGCCGCGTTTGGCTGCGGCGCCGACACCCTGGGCGTGTTTTTTGAGAAAGAAGGCGAAGAAGGCAAGCTGAGCTCCGCCGGCTGGTACAACAGCGCGGCGTTCGAGAAGTTTGCCGTGGAAAAAGGCCTGTACGCCAAGAGCATCAATGGCGACGCGTTCTCCGATGAGATCAAGCGCCTGACCATCGAAACCATCAAGAAAGACCTGGGCAAAATCGACCTGGTGGTCTACAGCCTGGCCGCGCCACGCCGTACCGACCCGCAAGGCGTGGTGCACACCTCCACCCTCAAGCCGATCGGCAAGGCCGTGACCCTGCGCGGTATCAACACCGACAAGGGCGTCGTGGTCGACACCACCCTTGAGCCTGCCACCCAGGAAGAAATCGACGGCACCGTCAAAGTGATGGGCGGCGAAGACTGGCAACTGTGGATCGACGCCCTGCGTGACGCCGATGTACTGGCCGAAGGCGCCAAGACCACTGCCTTTACCTACCTCGGTGAGAAACTGACCCAGGACATCTACTGGAACGGCTCCATCGGCGAAGCCAAGAAAGACCTGGACAAGAAAGTCCTGACCCTGCGCGAAAACCTCGCTGCACTGAAGGGCGACGCTCGCGTATCGGTGCTCAAGGCCGTGGTCACCCAGGCCAGCTCGGCGATCCCGATCATGCCGTTGTACCTGTCGCTGCTGTTTCGCGTGATGAAAGAGCAGGGCACTCACGAAGGGTGCATCGAGCAAGTCTACGGCCTGTTCAAGGACAGCCTGTACGGCAGCGAGCCGAAGCTGGATGCGGATGGCCGCCTGCGCGCCGACCTCGCCGAGCTTGAGCCGAAGGTTCAGGACGCCGTGGCGGCGCTGTGGAACCAGGTTACCGATGAAAACGTCAACGAAATCAGCGATTTTGCCGGTTACAAGGCTGAGTTCCTGCGCTTGTTCGGTTTTGAAATCGAGGGCGTGGACTACGAAGCGGACGTGAACCCGACCGTCGAGATCAACGGTCTGGTCCAGGCGTAAATGCTGTAACGGCGGCGGCCTGACTATCGGGCCGCTGCTTGCTGCAATGGATGTCAGGCGTGCCTGGAACCCGACAGGCGCTGTTGTGCCAGGGTGAAGTCTGATCGCCTGATATTCACCACCTCCTTCTCCCAAAGTGGATTGAGCGGCACGTGATAACCACTGTCTTTGGCGGTTTTTATCAGCTCGGCCATTTCCCGGCTGTCATGGATGATGCTTATTTCATCGAACCTGCCCAATTTTGAGGGCAGGAAGAACGTTGCCGGATAGTTCGCAGCCACTTCCGTCGCTGGGCTGCCTGAGTCTGCGTTGTGGTGGACCACCCGCTCTCCATCGCCGACCAACTTCTGGTTGATGATGCCGATCATTCCCTCTATTCGCGGTGTGATGTTTCCGAGATCGGGATTTTCCTTTCGGTAGAAATGCGCGGCGCTTTTAAAGTCCGCCGTCAATTCCTGTGGCACCTGCTGGTAGCGGCCAACTCGGTCTTTGAAGACGCTGTGGGCGACATCGGGTACCGGCAGCTTGTCCTGAACGCCGACGTCACTCAGGTGAGGCGCGATCATGTGCAGGTCATAGTCGGCGGTCAACGCCTTGCCTTCTGCTTGCTTGGCCAGCACTTCAAGCGCTTTGCCTTTGTGCGTGATGAGAAAATTGTCGTGCCCAGGCGAGACGGGACGAGCATCGAATGTATACGACTGCTGACTCGGCCCTCGGGCGCTCAATTGCAGGGTACCGTCAGTTTTATCGGCTGCCACCTCAGTGATCTGGCCAAGTTTCACCAGTTCGTCAATGCGATGACGCGAGACTTCCAAGGGGATCGGGATCGCATGGCCATGCGCGATGCAGTCCAGGATCTGCGCGTTGGCTTTGGCCAGTTTTTCCGGTGATGTCTGCGCGGCCTGTTCAAGTTTGCTGAATGCCTGGTCCGTACAGATCAAACCGGCCTGTGGTCCCCAGTTGGCACTCTTGCCTTTGATATGAAAGTCCTTGGTGGGATGCCCGGCCTCTATCAGCCCGGTGGCCACGCGTTCGACCGGGCGTATGCCGATGATGGAGTTGGTTGCTACTGCTATTTGTTGCAAGGGGGCGAGATGGCTCGACACTATTCCTGTGTGCTGTTTTACCTGCTCTACCAGCGTACGCAGGTGATTGGCATCCTGGCTGGCGCTGGTGTGCAGGAGTGCCTGGTGACGTTGCAGCAATTGCAGGCTGAGCGCCGAAGGTGATGTTGGAAGCATGTTGATCATTGGAACACCTCTACGTCACGTTGATGGCCGCATAGAAAATTCCTTTCAGCCATGGGGCTCCCTTAAATGAAAGCCGACCTTAAACGATGCTATTCGCGCTGTGAGGGGGCGTTTTAGTTTTCAGAATGGTCCTACCGTGGCCGGGCGACCCTCGCACATCTACGCGAGGCGGGAGACTTCTAGCGCGCCCACTTTTCCATCGCAAAGTCGACGAAGGCGCGCAGTTTGGGCAAGCGGTAGCGGTCTTGGCGATACAGCAGGTGCATGGGACGGCTGGACAGTTGATAGGCGGTCAGCAAGGCCACCAGCTTGCCGCTCTCCAGGTCCGGTTGCACCAGGGCATCGGCAAGCATGATGATGCCCATGCCGTTTATGGCTGCCTGGCGCAAGCCTTGCGAGCTGTTGATGGTCAATGAGCCGGTCACCGGAACCTCCACCTCGCCTTCCTCTCCGGTCATGCGCCAGAGCTTGCTGGTGTCGCGCCAGTTGTCGGTTGCAGGGTAGGCGAACGCCAGGCAGTCGTGCCGGCGCAGGTCATCGGGCCTTGATGGAGTGCCACGCCGGGCCAGGTACGCCGGTGACGCGCAAAGGGTGAGGGTGTAGGCCTGCATGGGCCTGGCGATCAGGCTGGAGGGTTCCAGTTCGCCGAGACGGATCGCCACGTCGAAGCCGCTGTCAACCAAGTCCATCCGTTCGTTGCTCAGCTTCACGTGCAGATCGATCAGCGGGTAGCGCTGGGAAAATTCGCTCAGGGCCGGTGCCAGGCGTTCGGTGCCGAACACTGGGGGGGCGGTGATACGCAGACTGCCTTTGGGGCTTTCGCTGTGGATCTGTTCTGCCAGCAGCTCGGAGTCAGCCACCAGCCCCAGTACTTCCAGGCAGCGCTGGTAGTACTGCCCACCAAATTCCGTGAGGCTTTGTTTTCGAGTGGTGCGTATCAGCAGGCTGACCCCCAGGCGTTGCTCCAGGGCGCGCAAGTGATTGCCGACCATGGTGGTCGACATTCCGCATTCCTGCGCGGCGGCGGTCATGCTGCCGGCTTCCACCACTTTCACGTACACCGACATTGCCTGGAACACATCCATTATCAAGCCCTGCTTCAAAGTCATTGCATGAAATCACAGTTTATCTACTGAGGGTGGCTAACGATACTCAAGGCCTCTCAACGATTGACTGGAGCCTGCCACCATGACCGCCGCCTGCCTGATGAGCACGTATCAACCTTTGGCCCTGAGCTTCAGCCGTGGCTTGGGCACGCGTCTGTGGGACCAGCAGGGCCGCGAATACCTGGACGCGGTTGCCGGTGTGGCGGTGACCAACGTCGGCCATTCCCATCCTCGGCTGGTCACGGCCATCAGCGAGCAGGCCGGTTTGCTGTTGCACACCTCCAACCTCTACAGCATCGACTGGCAGCAGCGGCTGGCCCTGCGCCTGACCCAGTTATCCGGGCTGGACCGCGCCTTCTTCAATAACTCTGGAGCTGAAGCCAACGAGACGGCGCTGAAGCTGGCACGGCTGCATGGCTGGAAAAAAGGCATTGAGCAACCGTTGGTGGTGGTGATGGAAAACGCTTTCCATGGGCGCACGCTAGGCACCATGGCGGCCAGTGATGGGCCTTCGGTGCGCCTTGGTTTTCAACGCTTGCCGGGGGATTTTCTCAAGGTGGGGTTTGGCGATCTGAACGCGTTGGAACGCATCACCCAGCAGTTCGGGCCGCGCATCGCTGCCGTGCTGTTGGAGCCGATCCAGGGCGAAAGTGGCGTGTTGCCGGCACCTCCCGGCTACCTGCAAGCCTTGCGCGATCACTGCACGCGCCACGGCTGGCTGATGATGCTTGATGAAATACAAACGGGCATTGGCCGGACCGGAACCTGGTTCGCCTTCCAGCACGAAAGCATCGTCCCCGACGTGATGACCCTGGCCAAAGGGCTCGGCAACGGCGTGCCGATTGGCGCCTGCCTGGCCCGCGCCGCCGTCGCCCAGTTGTTCACGCCCGGCAGTCATGGCAGCACCTTCGGCGGCAACCCGCTGGCGTGTCGTGTCGGTTGCACGGTGCTGGAGATCATCGAAGAGCAGGGCTTGTTGCACAACGCCGCGCAGCAGGGCGCACGTTTGCTGGCGCGGCTGCGGGTGGAATTGAGCGAGCACCCGCAGGTCGTGGCGATTCGTGGGCAGGGCTTGATGATTGGCATCGAACTGGCCAGCGCCCACCGTGACCTGGCCCAACGCGCGGCGCACGAACACGGGCTGCTGATCAACGTGACGCGGGGCAAAGTGATCCGGCTGTTGCCGCCGCTCACGCTGGATGCCAAGGAAGTCGAGATGATCGTGCGGGCAATCACGCGTCTATTGGAGTGAGTTAAGGCGAACACCGTACTGTGGCGAGGGAGCAAGCTCCCTCGCCACAAATTCTTCCCGCTTCTGCTGCTTCTAGCTGACTGGCATTATGGCAAGCCCTCTCCCACAGAGGGTCCGCGTCACCTTCAAAGGTCATTACCGTTCAGCCACTCCTGGTTCAGGGTCTCTGTGTCTCCCAGGTACTCCAACAACCACGCCATGGCCGGGGACAGTTTGTTCTGCGCCCAGGCCACGCACGACGGGCTGGCCGGGAAGGGCCGGTGCAGCTGCAGCGCCACCAGCTCACCGCGCTCGATCCACGGCAGCACTTGATGCGCCGGAGCCATGCCGACGCACAGCCCATCGCGCAGGCAGTCGATGGCCGATGACCAGTTGGGTACCACCAGGCGACGTTGGTTATCCAGGGTCCAGGTGTCGCGCTTGGGCAGGTTGCGTGAGGTGTCGGTCATGCACAGGGAGGCGAATGGGCGCAGTTGATCGTCACTGAGCAGGCCGCTGACGCTGGCCAGGGAATGCTTGGCGCTGACCACGCACAACCAGTTCAACAAACCCATGTCACGAAAGGTGAAGTGGCTGGCCACCGGCACCGCGCTGGTGGCGCCGATCACGATGTCGGTGCGCTCGTCCGCCAAGGCATCCCACACGCCGTTGTACACCTCGTACTCCAGCAGCAATTCCACTTCGGGAAACTGCCGATAGAAATCCAGCACCAGCTGCCGACAGCGCTGCGGCTTGACGATGGAATCCACCGCCACCTTCAATTGACCGCTCCAGCCATTGGCCACCTGCTGGCACAGGCGCCGTGTGCCGAGCATTTTTTTCATCACGCCACGGGCTTCGTCTATAAACAGTCGGCCGGCGGGCGTCAGCTCCACGTCGCGGTGGCGCCTTATAAACAGGGGTACCGCCAGCCACTCCTCAATCTGACGCACCGTGTAGCTGATGGCCGACGGTACGCGATGCAGTTCCTGCGCGGCGGCGCTGAAGCTGCCGTGGCGCGCGACGGCATCGACTACATCCAGCGAGTATTCGGACCACATGGCGGCTGCCTTCAAAATTATTGATAGGAATGTCCAATTATTATCGCTTCACAGGGAAACTGTCAGCTTCATAATGGGCGCCAGTCAGCAAATAGTTTGATGGCAGGACTTACAAGGCTTCAATGAAAAATTCTTTTGGTTTCACAGGGTATCTGGCGGGGCTGAGCATGCTCGGTTATCTCGCCATGGACATGTATCTGCCGGCGTTTGGCGCCATGGGCACGCAGTTGCAGATTG
Source organism: Pseudomonas sp. W4I3 (assembly GCF_030816195.1). GTDB lineage: Bacteria > Pseudomonadota > Gammaproteobacteria > Pseudomonadales > Pseudomonadaceae > Aquipseudomonas. The sequence continues at coordinate 2,334,206 of NZ_JAUSXS010000001.1, forward strand.
GCGCCGGCGCAGTTGGCGCCAGCTTGAGTATTTTCCTGGCCGGTTTTGCCGTAGGGCAATTGCTCTGGGGCCCATTGTCCGACCGGCTCGGGCGCAAGCCGGTGCTGCTCACGGGGTTGAGCCTGTTTGTGTTGGGGTGTCTCGGCATGTTCTGGGTGCAGACCGCGCCGCAACTCTGGGCGTTGCGTTTTATCCAGGCGATCGGCGTGTGTTCCGCCGCCGTGAGCTGGCAGGCGCTGGTGATTGACCGCTATCCGGCCGACAGGGCTCATCGCGTGTTCGCCAGTATCATGCCGCTGATGTCGCTGTCGCCGGCCTTGGCGCCGTTGCTGGGCGCGATGGCGCTGAACCACTTTGGCTGGCAGGCGATTTTCGGCGTGCTGCTGGGGGTTTCGTTGCTCTTGCTGCTGCCAACCGTGTTCCTGCGCAGCCCGCCCAAGCGTCAGACGGACGCACCTGTGCGCCTGGGCTACGCGCAGTTGCTCACCTCAAGGATATTCACGGGCAACGTCATGATATTCGCCGCCTGCTCCGCCAGTTTCTTTGCCTGGCTGACCGCGTCGCCTTTCATCCTTGGCGCCATGGGCTACAGCCCGAATGACATCGGCCTCAGCTACGTGTTGCCGACCCTGGCGTTTCTCGTCGGTGGCTACAGTTGCCGCAGCGCCTTGCAGCGTTTGCCGGGCAAGACTCTGCTGCCGTGGCTGCTCGGCTTCTACTGCCTGAGCATGGTGGCGTTGTATCTGGTTGCGACCCTGACAGTGCCGACCCTCACTACCTTGCTGATTCCGTTCTGCCTGATGGCGCTGTGCAACGGGGCGAGCTACCCGATCGTAGTAGCGAATGCGCTGATGCCGTTTGCGGAAAATTCCGGCAAGGCGGCGGCGCTGCAAAATACCCTGCAGCTGGGCTTGTGCTTTCTCGCCAGCCTGGTGGTGTCTTCGATGATCGAGCAACCGCTGTTGATTACTGCGATCGTGATGCTGGCGACCGCGCCGTTGGCGGTGCTGGGTTATTGGCTGGCACGGCCGAAGGGCAATGCGTCCGAACTGGCCAGCGCCTGACTTGCAATGCGGTCAAATTGTGGGAGGGGGCTTGCTCCCGATAGCTGTATATCAGCCACAACAGCAGTGACTGACACACCGCTATCGGGAGCAAGCCCCCTCCCACATTTAAGTCGAGTTTCGGCAGTTAGAACGTCACTTCCATATTCACCGTCGGCGTTGATGTGCGGCTACCGCGGCCACCGTCCACGCCGAACTTGTTATGCCAGTACTCGTAACCCACGCCGAGGTACAGGTTCGGCTTGACGCTCTTGCCCGGCCGCACCGCCACCATCAGTGCGGTGCGCATCAGGGCTTCCGGCGCGGTATCGCGGCCGTGATAGTCCTCGCCTTTGTCCCCCACGTAATTGATGAAACCCTGGAATTTCGCCGCGTGGTTGGCGATCTCGAATGGGCGCATCCACGTCAGGTTGAGCATGTAGGTGTCGTCGAAGGTGTGGTTCGATTCTTTCGCGCCGGGAATGCCTGTGTGGTTCTTTTCCTTGTAGTACATCAGGCTCAGGTCCAGCACACCGACGGTGTTGAACTTCAAGGTGGGGCCGATCACCAGCGCATGTTTTTTGGCGGAAGCGAAGTTGTTGTTGCGGTTGGCATCGAAGCCCAGCGTCAGCGCGTAGTCCTTGATCAGCCCGCTACCCAGCGGCGTGTCGAATACCCGTGAGGCATACAGTTGGTGCCGGTACACCGCGTACACCTCGCTGCCACCGTGGTCGGTGCCCTTGCGCGGGTCCTTGCTGTCGGACAGGAACACATCCAGGTTGAGAAAGTTGCTGCCGTACTGGTAACCGCTGGCGTGGGTGAAGCTGTAGATGCGCTTGCTGAAGTCGTCGGGGTTGTTCGGGTTGGTGAAGTGCTGGCCGTAGCGAAACCCTATGCTGTTGTTCATCCATTCCACTGCGACTGCCTCCCCGCCGCCGAGGAGGGTCAATGCGACGGTGGCGCCCTGCAATGCCTTTTTCATTCTGTTGGGTCCTTTGGCGTTCTGGCTCATAGCGGCCGGATTGTTTTTGTAACGCCGCGGCAGGGTATCTTGTTCGATTGATTGTATACAACTCTATGGACATACAGTCTCAACATTGCATACAGTGAGCGCACAACAAAAACAGAGACCCCTCACCATGACTATCCCGAAGGCGTCACCGCAGCGGCCCGAAGATGAAAATCTCGGCGTCGCCGCCAACATGGCTTACGGCCTGCAGCATGTGCTCACCATGTACGGCGGCATCGTTGCCGTACCGTTGATCGTCGGCCAAGCGGCCGGGTTGTCGCCAGCGGATATCGGCCTGCTGATCGCCGCATCGTTGTTTGCCGGCGGCCTGGCCACGTTGTTGCAAACTCTGGGTTTGCCGTTCTTCGGTTGTCAGTTGCCGCTGGTACAAGGTGTGTCATTTGCCGGTGTGGCGACGATGGTGGCGATCGTTGGCAGCGACGGGGCAGGGGGCGTGCCGGCGATTCTCGGCGCGGTGATGGCCGCCTCGTTCATTGGTTTATTGATTACCCCGGTGTTCTCGCGCATCACCAAATTCTTCCCGCCGTTGGTGACAGGCATCGTGATTACCACCATTGGCCTGACCCTGATGCCCGTGGCGGCGCGCTGGGCCATGGGCGGCAACAGTCGCGCGGCGGATTTCGGCAGCATGCCAAATATCGGCCTGGCGGCGCTGACGTTGGTGCTGGTGCTGCTGCTGAGCAAAATCGGCAGTGCAGCCATTTCGCGCTTGTCGATCTTGCTCGCGATGGTGATCGGCACGGTGATCGCGGTGTTCCTGGGCATGGCCGACTTCTCTGCCGTCACCCAGGGGGCCATGTTCGGTTTTCCCACGCCTTTCCATTTCGGCATGCCGACCTTTCACGTGGCGGCGATCATTTCCATGTGCATCGTGGTGATGGTCACGCTGGTGGAAACCTCGGCGGACATCCTGGCGGTGGGCGAGATCATCGACACCAAAGTCGACTCCAAACGCCTCGGCAATGGCCTGCGCGCTGACATGCTGTCGAGTATGTTTGCGCCGATCTTTGGCTCATTCACGCAAAGTGCCTTCGCCCAGAACGTCGGCCTGGTGGCGGTTACCGGCGTGAAGAGCCGGTTTGTGGTGGCAACCGGCGGAGTGTTCCTGGTGGTGCTTGGCCTGCTGCCGTTCATGGGTCGGGTGATTGCCGCAGTGCCCACGTCGGTGCTTGGCGGTGCTGGCATTGTGCTGTTCGGCACGGTGGCGGCCAGCGGTATTCGCACGCTGTCCAAGGTGGATTACCGCAACAACATGAACCTGATCATCGTGGCCACGAGCATCGGCTTCGGCATGATTCCCATCGCCGCACCCAGCTTCTACGACCAGTTTCCCAGCTGGTTCGCGACCATTTTCCATTCGGGTATCAGCTCGTCGGCGATCATGGCGATCTTGCTGAACCTGACGTTCAACCATTTCACCGCCGGTAACTCGGACCAGCAGTCAGTGTTCGTGGCGGGCACCGAGCGCAGTTTGTGCTTCCGTGACGTGGCGGCGCTGCGCGATGGCGATTACTACCGAGGCGGGAAGTTGTTCGATGCCGAGGGCAAGGAGATTCCGCTGGTGGCGGATACCGTTAAGAAAGCCGCAAAGCCCGAGACCACTGAGGTTTGAATGTGGGAGGAAGTAAGGCCTGATGCCAGTCTGTAGGAGCGAGCTTGCTCGCGAAAAACGTCAACGGTAACGCGTGCTTTCTAAATGAACGCAGTGCCTGTGAGTTTTTCGCGAGCAAGCTCGCTCCTACAAAAAGCCCTAAGGCAAGCCCCCTCCCAGATTGGAGTTCAGCCAGCTCTGAGGGCTGTGTGCTGCATTGAACACACCTCATCCAGAAACTTCACCACGGTCCCCATGCACGCCTGGCGTTCTTCCACATGGGGCATGTGGCTGGAGTCTTCAAACAGCGCCCAGCGCACATCCGCGATTTCATCCAGGAACGGCTTGACCACCAGCGGCGTGGCTTCGTCATGACGACCGGAGATCACCAGGGTCGGCACCTGGATGGCCGACAGGCGACCCATCACGTTCCAATCCTTCAAGCTGCCGATCACATGGAACTCAGTCGGGCCGCTCATGGCGTGGTACACGGTCGGGTCGGCGTCGACCTGGGCAAAGGTGCGCGCCACTTCTTCCGGCCACGGGTTGACCCGGCATACGTGCTGATCGTAGAAAATCCGCGAGGCGGCCTGGTATTCCGGATCCTGGTAGTTGCCGGTGGCTTCATGCTTGAGCAACGTTTCATGCACGCCTTCTGGCAACAACTGGCGCAGCCGATTGGCCTCGCTGACCCAGGTGCGCATGCACGTTGGTGAATTGGCCGGGATAAAGGCGCGCAGGCCCTTGGGCTGCAAGATGGCATGCTCGCTGCCGAGCATGCCGCCCCAGGATTGCCCGAGGATCGCGTAGTTGTCGCTGATTTGCAGGTGGTCGAGCAGGTTGTTCAATTCGTCGAGGAACAGGCCGATGGTCCAGAACGAAGAAGGTTTTTCTGGCAAGTGCGTAGAGCGACCGTTGCCCAACTGGTCGTAATGAATGACCGCATGGCCGCTGGCGGCCACATCCTTGAATGCGTCGACGTAATCGTGGGTGCAGCCAGGGCCGCCATGGAGGATCACCAGCGGTGTGCGGCCCGTGCTCAGGTCGCCCGTGATGCGGTACCAGGTCTGATAGGCGCCGAAGGGCGCGTAGCCTTCGCGGACTTTGTCGATGAATTCCATTTCGTACCCTGCGTTGAAAAAAAGGATCAGGGCTACGATAGTCTGCACGCAACGTTTAGGTAACTAGCAAAACAGCTAGGTTTTGCTGAAGGATCAATCGTCCAGTAACCGGTAGTGCGTGGCCCGTACCACCGCCTGCACGCGGTTTTTTGCACTCAATTTGTGCATGGCGGAGGCCAGGTGCAGGGTGACCACCGCCAGCGAACGGCTCAATTGCGTGGCGATCTCGGCCGCAGTCAGGCCGTCGGCGGCCCATTTCAGGCACTCGCGTTCGCGTTTGGTCAGATGAATATGCGGGTAGGTGCGCAACGCTTTGTTGAACAAGGGATAAGCCGCCTCCTGCAATGCATGGCTGATCACGCTGAAGTCCGACAACGTCTGCTGCGCATCCTTTAATACCGTGCTCGCCTTGCCGGTGCGCAGGCCGGTCAACGAGGCGAAGCCGCCGCGGGGCAGGTGGATCGGTACGCTGACACCGCAGGTCAGCTGCTGTTCGTGCAGGTAGGAAGAAACGGGGGCATGGCAGGGATCGATAATCTTCTGCAGCGCCGTCTCGGCCTTGGCCTCGTAAGACCAGACGAAGGGCGACACGCTGCTCAGGGCCAGGTGTTGCACCGGGTCGATCTGGTAAAACCCTTCGCTGCACCACAAGGCGTGCCAGTCGGTCGGCGTGTTGCGCAGTTGCAGCACCGAGGGCGTGATCAGCGCACCATTAAGGTCGATGGGCACCGGCGTGTAGTCGTACACCAGCGCATCGAAGCCCAGCTGCTGGGCGAGGATAAACGTATTGTCCATCTGCTCGTCCAGGCTCCTGCCCGGCATCAGACGATTATTGAAGGCAGTTAGCTTGGCCAGCATCCGTTCTGCTCCCGAATTCATTTGAATCTCGACTTGCTGCAAGTAGAATGCCACGCCCCGGCGAAGGACTGCCAGGCCAAACCTATAAGAAACGCTAGGTTATGGACGCGCGGCATCCTCGGTAGTGTTGACGTGATAAACGGCCACTACCTGCCAGGCCGATACAACACAAGGAATGTATGCATGTGGCGTGAAATTGCCCCCGACCAGCAGTACAACGTGCAAGTCGACGGCCACAACCTCGTGGTCTATAGCTTTGGCGAAGGCGATGAGGTGTTGCTGTGCCTCAACGGCGGCCCGGGTCTGCCGTGTGATTACTTGCGCGACGCCCATGGCTGGCTCAAAGACCATAACCTGCGAGTGGTTGCATTCGACCAGCTTGGCACCGGCGCATCAGCCAGACCGGACGACGTTTCCCTGTGGGAAATCCGCCGTTATGTCGAAGAAGTCGAAACCGTTCGCCAAGCCCTGGACCTGGGCCGTGTGCACCTGCTCGGGCATTCCTGGGGCGGTTGGCTGGGCATCGAGTACGCCATCCATTACCCCGACCGCCTGAAAAGCCTGATCCTGGAAAACACCGTTGGCGATATTCCCCACCTGTCCCAGGAACTGGAGCGCCTGCGCGGCGCCCTCGGCAGCGAAACCGTGGCCATGATGCAGCGTCATGAAGCCATGGGTACCCTCGACCATCCGCAGTACCAGGCCGCCATCACCTTGCTCAACTATCGCCACGTGTGCCGCCTGGATGAATGGCCGGAACCGGTCAAACGCTCCCTCGGCGACTGGAACATGGGGCCCTACCAAACCATGCAAGGCCCCAACGAATTCCTGTACGTCGGCAATCTCAAGGACTGGAACCGCATTGCCGAAATGGCCGATTTCAGCATGCCGATGCTGATCACCACCGGCCAGCACGATGAACTCACGCCCGCCTGCGCCATGCGCATGAAGATGGCGGCCCGGCACGCCGAATTGCACGTGTTTCCCAACAGCAGCCATATGCCGTTCTACGAAGAACCCCAGGCGTATTTCCCGGTGCTGCTGGACTTTCTCGCCCGCCACCGAGGCTGACGGATGAACCTGGCGCGCTACCGTTTTGTGCTGTCCCGGCCCCTGCAATTGTTACCGGTGCTGCTGGGCATCAGTTTGATCACCTTCGTGCTGGTGCGCTCGATACCGGGCGATCCGGCGCGTGCGCTGCTGGGCTCGCGCAGCACGCCGGACGCGTTGCTGAAAATCCGCGCCCAGTACGGCCTCGATGAGCCGTTGTGGCTGCAGTACTTCTACTTCCTGAAGAACCTGCTCAAGGGCGACCTCGGCCAATCGCTGCTGTACAAGGTCGACGCCCTCAAGCTGATCGCCACCCGCGTCGAGCCGACCCTGGTGCTGGTGTTGGGCAGCGTGGTGCTGGCGCTGCTGATCGCGGTGCCGCTGGCGACCCTGGCGGCGCGCAATAAAGGCGGCTGGACAGACAACCTGATCCGGGTGTTCACCACGGTCGGCCTGGGCATGCCGGCGTTCTGGCTGGGCCTGATGCTGATTTTGTTGCTGAGCGTGCAATGGGGCCTGTTTCCGGTGTCTGGCTATGGTCGCACCTGGCTGGACAAGGCTCACCACATGGTGCTGCCGTGCCTGACCATTGCGCTGGCGCTGTCGGCGGTGCTGGTGCGTAACCTGCGCGCCAGCATGCTGGTGGAACTGCAGGCAGACCATGTCACCGCGGCACGGGCGCGGGGGCTGTCTGAAACCGCCGTGTTCCGCCGTCATGTGCTGCCCAACTCGCTGGTGCCGGCGGTCAACCTGCTGGCCGTCAATATCGGCTGGCTGATCAGCGGCACGGTGGTCATCGAAAGCCTGTTCGCTATTCCCGGCATCGGCCAGTTGCTGGTGCGCGGCATTTTTACCCGCGACTACATGGTGGTGCAGGGCGTGGCGATGGTGCTGGCCTGCGCGACGGTGGTGGTCAACTTCGTCGCCGACGTAGCGACGGTGGCCCTCGACCCACGGGTGAAGATGCAATGAACAGTCGCCTCGTGATGAGCCCCTGGCGTCTGAACCTGCGCTTCGGGTTTCGCAATGGTCGGCTGACGGCCGCGTGGGGCCTGTTGATACTGCTCGCGTGGTTGACCCTGGCGCTGTTCGCGCCGTGGATCGCGCCGTACGACCCGATTGCGCAGAACACCGACATGAGCCTGCTGGCCCCTGGTGCTGCACACCCGTTCGGCACGGATAACTACGGTCGCGACATTCTTTCGCGTGTGATCTGGGGCGCGCGCATCGACCTGCAACTGGCAATTGTCGGGGTGATCTTCCCGTTCATGATCGGCACCTTTGTCGGTGCGGTGTCCGGCTATATCGGCGGGCGCTTCGACACGGTGTGCATGCGCGTGATCGATGTGGTCCTGGCGTTTCCATTTTTGGTGCTGATGCTGGCGATCATGGCCATTCTCGGGCCGGGGCTGCAGAGCTTTTACATCGCCATGGCGCTGGTGGGCTGGGTGTCGTATGCGCGGTTGATCCGCTCGCAGATCCTGGTGCTCAAGGAAAGCGATTTTGCCCTGGCCGCCAAGAGCCTGGGGTTTGGCCATGGGCGCATTCTGTTCCGGCATTTGCTGCCCAATGCGCTGTTTGGCTCGATTGTGTTTTCCATGTCCGACGCGGTGCTGGTGCTGCTCAACGGTGCCGCCGTGAGCTACCTGGGCCTGGGCGTGCAACCGCCCACCGCCGAATGGGGAACGATGGTCGCCGAAGGCCAGGCCTTTATCACCACCGCCTGGTGGATATGCACGTTCCCAGGGTTGGCCATCGTGACGCTGGCCATGGGCTTCAGCCTGCTGGCCGACGGTGTGGCCCAAGTGTTGGGGGATCGGTCATGAGCTTGCTGCACGTGCGCAACCTCAGCGTGATCGCCGATAACGCCGGGCGCGAGCTGAGCCTGGTCGACCGCGTGTCCTTTGACCTGGCCGAAGGCGAAATCCTGGGCTTGGTCGGCGAAAGCGGTTCGGGCAAGACCATGGCCTGTCGCGGTCTGATGCGCCTGCTGCCATCGCCCAACCTGCGCGTGCAAGGCGGCGGGGTAGAACTGGCCGGCCAGGACCTGTTGCGCCTGGATGAAGCCGGCATGCGCGCCGTTCGTGGCGGGCAATTGGGCATGATTTTCCAGAACCCCAGCAGCCACCTGGACCCCTTGATGCGTATCGGCGAGCAAATCGCCGAGGGCATCCGCCTGCATCAAGGCGCCTCGAAAAAAGACGCGCGCCGGCAGGCCATCGACGTGCTGCGCCAAGTGGGTATTCCTGACCCGCAGACGCGAGTCGACAACTACCCCCATGAGTTTTCCGGCGGCATGCGCCAGCGCGCGATGATTGCCGTGGCGCTGGGATGCAACCCGAAGGTGCTGATCGCTGACGAACCCACCACGGCCCTGGATGTGACGGTGCAGGCGCAAATCCTGCGGCTGTTGCTCGACCTTCGCGACCGGCGTGGCCTGGCGATCATCATGATCACCCACGACCTCGGCGTAGTCGCGCAAAGCTGCGACTCCATCGCGGTGATGTATGCCGGGCGCCTGTGCGAACACGGCAGCAAATACGAACTGCTGGCCCATCCGCAGCATCCGTACACCGCCGGCCTGATCGACTGTCAGCCGGCCCATAGCAGCGGGCATGCCTTGCTGCGCACGATCCCAGGCCAGCCACCGCTGCTCGACGCATTGCCTGACGGTTGCCGCTTCAACCCCCGCTGCCCGCAGGCCGGCCCCCTGTGTAGCGAGCTGTTGCCCGAAGGCGCGCGGGTTGCCTGCCACTATCCCCTCGGAGGGCGCCCATGAGCCTGTTGCAGATCAAGGACCTGGAGGTGCGCTTTGCGGCGTCCGGCAGTGGCCTGTTCGGGTTGACCAAGCAGTGGGTGAGGGCGGTGAACGGGGTTTCGCTGAACCTGGCGGCGGGGGAAACCCTTGGGCTGGTGGGCGAGTCCGGCAGCGGTAAAAGCACCTTGGGCCGGGCGATTTTGCACCTGAACCCGATCAGCGCCGGGCAGGTGTTGTTTGATGGTGTCGACATGGCTCAGGGCAGCGCCATTGATATTGCGCGGTTGCGCCAGGAAACCGCGATGATTTTCCAGGACCCGTATGCGGCCCTGAACCCACGTCACACTGTCGGCGAAACCCTGGCCGAAGTGTTGCGCGTGCAGCGCAAGGTCGCGCCGCAACATATCCGCGCCCGTGTCGATGAGCTGCTCGAGCTGGTTGGCCTGCGGCCTGAATTCGCCTCGCGCAAGCCGGGCTCCCTCAGCGGCGGTCAGTGCCAGCGCGTGGGGATTGCCCGAGCGCTGGCGGTGGAGCCGCGCTTGATCGTCGCCGACGAGTGCGTGGCCGCGTTGGATGTGTCGATCCAGGGCCAGATCATCAACCTGCTGCTGGAACTGCAACAGCGCATGAACCTGGCCATCCTGTTTATTGCCCATGACCTGGCCATCGTGCGCCGCCTGTGCGACCGCGTGGCGGTGATGTACCTGGGCAGCATCGTCGAGGAAGGGCCGGTGGAGGCGGTGTTCACCGCACCGCGTCATCCGTATACGGCGGCGTTGATCCAGGCGATTCCGCAGATCGACCCGCATCGTCCGTTACCTGCGCAGCCGCTGCCCGGCGAGCCGCCCAGCCCACTGAATTTGCCCAGCGGGTGCGCGTTTCACCCACGCTGCCAGTATGCCCAAGCCATGTGCTCCGAGGTGTTGCCGCCCACACATTCATTGCACGAGCATCGATACAGTTGCGTGCTTGAACAACCGTTGACCCTTCCTGCCCATCATGAACAAGGAGTTATGACATGCAATCGCGCCATCTGAAGTTGCTCGCCGCCGCCACGCTGACCGCATGGTCCCTCACTGCCGGCCTGGCCCAGGCCGCCGGTGTGCTGACCATCGGCTGCCGAGAGGACAGCACCACCTTTGACCCGATCAAAAGCGCGCAGAACCGCGACACCTGGGTGTTCGCCAACGTCTACGACACCCTGGTGCGCGTGGACAACCTGGGCACCAAGATGGAACCGGGTCTGGCCGAGAGTTGGGAAATTTCCAAGGACGGCCTGACCTACACCTTCAAGCTGCGCGAGGCGAAATTTTCCGACGGTTCGCCGATCACCGCCAGCGATGCGGCGTTCAGCCTGTTGCGCATCCGCGATAACAAGGCGTCGCTGTGGAGTGACCCGTTCAGCCTGATCGACACCGCCAAGGCCAGCGATGCGAAGACGCTGGTGGTCACCCTGAAAACCCCGGCGGTGGCGTTTCTCTCGCAATTGGCGTCGCCAACGGTGTCGATCCTGTCGGAAAAAGCCATGACGTCCATGGGCGAAGACGCCTACTCGGAAAACCCGGTGACCTCCGGCGCGTTCACCGTGGACGAATGGCGCAAGGGCGACCGCGTGATCCTGAAGAAGAACCCGAACTTCTGGCAGGCCAAGAACGTCAGCCTGGATGGCGTGGAATGGGTGTCGGTCACCGACGACAACACCCGCATGCGCATGGTGCAGAACAACGAGTTGGACACGGCGATCTTTGTACCTTTCTCCCGTGTCGAGGAACTGAAGAAAGATCAGAACGTGGTGATCCATGCCGACCCGTCCACCCGTGAAGATCACCTGCTGATCAACCACGCTCACGGCCTGTTGGCCAAGCCTGAGGTGCGCGAAGCGCTGGACATGGCCATCGACAAGCAATCGTTGGTGAAGACAGCCACTTACGGTCAAGGCACCGTGGCTTATTCCTACATTCCAAAGGGCTCGCTCTACCACTACGCCAACAACCTGCAGCGCCCGTATGACCCGACTGCCGCGAAAAAACTGCTGGAGCAGGCCGGTGCCAAGGATTTGAAGCTCAACTACGTGGTCAACGCCGGCAATGAAGCCGACGAGCAGATTGCAGTGATCATCAAGGATCAACTGGCCAAGGTCGGCGTCACCGCCAACCTGCAAAAGGTTGACCCAACCCAGAGCTGGCAGATGCTGGTGGACGGTGAGTACGATATTTCGGTGATGTACTGGACCAACGACATCCTCGACCCGGACCAGAAGACCACCTTCGTGCTGGGCCACGACACCAACCAGAACTACATGACCCGCTACAAGAACGACAAGGTCAAAGCGCTGGTGGCCCAAGCCCGCATCGAGGCCGACCCGGCCAAGCGTGAGCAGATGTATGTGGAATTGCAGAAACTGGCGAAACAGGACGTGAACTGGATCGACCTGTATTACAGCCCGTACATCAACATCTCACGCAAGAATGTCAGCAACTTCCTGCAGAACCCGCTGGGTCGCTTCACCCTAGAGGAAGTGGTGAAGAACTAACTTTCGCAGAACGCTGCAATACCAACGTGGGAGGGGGCTTGCTCCCGATAGCGGTGGGTCAGTCACTGTATCTGTGACTGACCCATCGCAATCGGGAGCAAGCCCCCTCCCACATTTTGATTTAGGTTGTGTCAGGGGTTATTGCGCGTCAAATGCCTGCCCATTGATGCCCGCACTGTCCGGCCCCATCAGGTACAGGTACACCGGCATGATCTCTTCCGGTGCCGGCCGCTCCATTGGGTTTTCCCCTGGGTACGCCTGGGCCCGCATGCTGGTGCGGGTACCGCCCGGGTTGATGCTGTTGGCACGCACTGCGGCCACATCTTCCAGTTCATCGGCCAGGGTTTGCATCAAGCCTTCGGTGGCGAATTTGGACACCCCATAGGCGCCCCAGTAGGCACGGCCTTTGCGCCCGACGCTGCTGGACGTGAACACCACCGACGCATCCTGAGACAGCTTGAGCAGCGGCAGCAAGGTGCTGGTCAGCATGAACATCGCGTTGACGTTGACGTGCATCACCCGCATGAAATTTTCGCCGGACAACTGTTCGATAGGCGTACGCGGGCCGATGATCGAGGCGTTGTGCAGCAGGCCGTCGAGGTGGCCGAACGCCTTTTCGATCATCGCCGCCAACTCATCGTATTGATGGGGCAGGGCGGTCTCCAGGTTGAACGGGATGACTACCGGTTGCGGGTGGCCGGCGGCTTCGATTTCGTCATACACCTGGGCCAGGTTGGCTTCGGTCTTGCCCAGCAACAGCACGGTGGCGCCGTGGGCGGCGAAGGTTTTCGCCGCTGCCGCGCCGATCCCACGGCCGGCGCCTGTTACCAAAATGATGCGGCCTTTGAGCAGTTCTGAAGGTGCAGCGTAATCAAACATAAATAGCCTCGACAAAATTCAGTATGTGGCTAAAACCCAAACAGTACACAAATCCAAATGTGGGAGGGGGCTTGCTCCCGATAGCTGAGGGTCAGTCACTGTATGTATTGACTGGCCCACTGCTATCGGGAGCAAGCCCCCTCCCACATTTTGGATTTTCATCGGTCAGCGGGATCGGTGAGCGATCAGCAACTGCACAGTGCGTTGTCCAGCACCTTGCGCAGTTCCAGCGGATGGTCCACCACCACATCCGCGCCCCAGTGACGAGGATTGTCGTCCGGGTGAATGTAGCCGTAGGTCACCGCCGCCGTGCGCGTACCGGCATCGCGACCGGACTCGATGTCACGCAGGTCATCGCCCACGAAAAGCACGCTGGCCGGGTCCAGGTCGAGCATCTTGCACGCCAGGAGCATCGGTTCCGGGTCCGGCTTGCTGTTTTTCACGTGGTCCGGGCAGATCAGCACGGCCGAGCGCTCGGCCAGGCCCAGTCGCTGCATGATCGGCTCGGCAAAGCGCACCGGCTTGTTGGTGACCACGCCCCAGATCAGCTTGGCTTTCTCGATGTCTTCCAACAGTTCGGCCATGCCGTCGAACAGCTTGCTGTGGACCGCGCAGTCCTTGAGGTAGCGCTCGAGGAACTCCTGGCGCAGTTCCTCAAAGCCTGGCGACTCCGGGTCCATCGAAAAGGTCACGGCAACCATCGCGCGCGCGCCACCGGAGATTTCGTCGCGAATGTGCTGCGGGTTGACCGGTGCCAGGCCGCGGTCGGCGCGCATGGCCTGGCAGATGGCGATAAAGTCCGGCGCGGTGTCCAGCAGGGTACCGTCCATATCGAAGAGAACCGCTCGCAACTTCACAGGCTTACTCCTCGCGCAGGGTCTGGATCATGTAGTTGACGTCAACATCGTTGGCCAGCTTGTAGTGCTTGGTCAGCGGGTTGTAGGTCAGGCCGATGATGTCTTTGACGGTGAGGCCGGCCTGACGGCTCCAGGCACCCAGCTCGGAGGGGCGGATGAATTTCTTGAAGTCGTGGGTGCCACGCGGCAGCAGCTTCATGATGTATTCGGCGCCGATGATCGCGAACAGGTAAGCCTTGGGATTGCGGTTGATGGTGGAGAAGAACACCTGGCCGCCTGGCTTGACCATGCGAAAGCAAGCGCGAATCACCGAGGACGGGTCCGGCACGTGCTCGAGCATTTCCAGGCAGGTGACCACGTCGAATTGCTCGGGCATTTCCTCGGCCAGGGCTTCGGCGGTGATCTGGCGGTATTCGACGCTCACGCCGGATTCCAGCTGGTGCAGCTGGGCCACGGCCAGCGGCGCTTCGCCCATGTCGATGCCCATCACGGTGGCGCCGCGCAGGGCCATGGCTTCGCTGAGGATGCCGCCGCCGCAACCCCACATCCAGGACCTTTTTGCCGGCCAGGTTGACGCGTTCATCAATCCAGTTGACCCGCAGCGGGTTGATGTCGTGCAGGGGCTTGAACTCGCTTTCACGGTCCCACCAGCGGTGGGCCAGGGCTTCGAATTTGGCGATTTCGGCGTGGTCGACGTTGCTCATGGTGAATCCTCTGAATCTGATAAGTCGGTTTGTCGCGGCTGAACGCACCGGTTCAGCCGCGGCGTTATTCGCTGTGCCCGCTGATGCGTTGGCCCCAGGCAATGGCCGTGGCGGTCAACTGGGGTTCGTCCATGCGGGTCAATTGTCGGTCGTCGAGCAGTTGCTTGCCGGCGACCCACAGGTGTTTCACGCAGTCACGTCCGGTGGCATAGATAAGTTGTGAGACCGGATCGTAGATCGGTTGTTGCGCCAGGCCGGAAAGATCAAACGCCACGATGTCCGCAGCTTTACCCACTTCCAGTGAGCCAATCTGGTGTTCCAGGCCCATGGCCCTGGCCCCGTTGAGCGTCGCCATGCGCAGTGCGCGGTGGGCATCCAGTGCAGTCGCCGAACCTGCGACCGCCTTGGCCAGCATCGCCGCCGTGCGGGTTTCGCCGAGCAGGTCCAGGTCATTGTTGCTGGCGGCGCCGTCGGTGCCGATGGCCACATTGACGCCAGCCTGCCACAAGCGCTCCACCGGGCAAAAGCCGCTGGCCAGTTTCAGGTTCGATTCCGGGCAATGAATGACGCTGGTGTTGCTTTCTACCAGCAAAGCCAGGTCATCCTCGCTGATTTGGGTCATATGAACGGCCTGGAAGCGCGGCCCCAGCAAGCCAAGGCGACCGAGGCGGGCCAATGGCCGCTCGCCGGTCTGTTCCACGGCTTGCTGCACTTCGAAGGCGGTTTCGTGTACGTGCATATGAATTGCAGCGTCCAGCTCTTCGGCGATGATCCGGATCTTTTCCAGGTTGTCATCGTTCACGGTGTAAGGCGCGTGGGGGCCGAAGGTGATCTTGATGCGGGGATGATGCTTGAGGTCGCCGAACAACTCGATGCCCTGACGAATCGCCTCATCGGCGCTGCTGGCGCCGGGAATCGGGAAGTCGAGGATCGGAATGGCGATCTGCGCGCGCATGCCGCTTTTATGCACGCAATCGCTGGCGACCTTGGGGTAGAAATACATGTCGGAAAAGCAGGTGATGCCGCCCTTGAGCTGCTCGGCAATGGCCAGATCGGTGCCGTCGCGCACGAACGCTTCATCGACCCACTTGGCCTCGGCGGGCCAGATGTGTTTTTCCAGCCAGGTCATCAGCGGCAGGTCATCGGCCAGGCCCCGAAACAGGCTCATCGCCGCATGCCCGTGGGCGTTGATCAGGCCTGGGCTGAGCAACATGCCGGGCAGCTCGCGCACTTCGCTGGCTTCCAGTTTGAGCGCCGCCGCCCGTGGCCCGATAAACACGATGCAGCCGTCGCGGATACCCAGGCCATGCTCTTTAAGCACTACGCCAGCGGGTTCGACGGGGACCAGCCAGGTCGGCAGGAGCAATAAGTCGAGCGGGGCGGCAGTGGGCGTCATCGCAGGCTTCTTCCTGGGCAGCTATAAAAGAAGGGCGAAGTATACCCGAGCGTCCTGGCTGGCGGATCGCTATAATCGGCGGCTTTTGTTCATGAGTACGGGGTAAGGGATGCGCGATCGACTGTTGGCTGCAGAGAAGGTGAAGGCCATCGAGTGGCGTGATGGCGTGCTGCACCTGCTCGATCAGCGCGCGCTGCCGTCTCGGGAAAGCTGGGTGGTCTGCTCGACCGCAGGCGAGGTGGCTGCCGCCATTCGCTCGATGGTGGTGCGCGGCGCGTCAGCCATCGGCATCAGCGCCGCCTATGGCCTGGTGTTGGCTGCCCGCGAGCGCATGGCTGAAGGCGGCGACTGGCAAGCGGCGTGGGAAGAAGACTACGCATTGCTGGCCGATAGCCGTCCCACTGCCGCGAACCTGTTCTGGGCGCTCAAGTGCATGCGCGAACCGCCTCGACCGTCTGAAGCCGCACGCCGATCCGTTGGCGGTGCTGGAAGCAGAAGCCATCGCCATCCACGAAAGTGACCGCGAAGCCAACGTCGTCATGGCCCAGTTGGGCATGGAGCGGATTCGCAAGCATCAAGGCAATGCCCAGGCGATCCTCACGCATGGCAACGCCGGTGCATTGGCCACGGGTGGTGTCGGCACGGCCCTCGGGGTGATTCGCGCGGCGTTTCTGGAAGGGCTGGTCGAGCAGGTCTATGCCAACGAAACCCGTCCCTGGCTGCAAGGCTCGCGCCTGACGGCGTGGGAACTGGCGGGCGAGGGTATCCCGGTGACGGTGAATGCCGACTCCGCCGGAGCGCATATCCTCAAGACCAAAGGCGTGACCTGGGTGATAGTGGGCGCTGACTGCATCGCGGCCAATGGCGACGTGATCAGCAAGATCGGTACGTATCAGTTGGCGGTGTGCGCGATGCATCACGGCGTACGCTTTATGGTGGTGGCGTCGAGTTCGACCCTCGATCTGATGATGGCCACTGGCGATGATGTCGCCCTGGAAGAGCGTGATGTGGGTGAGTTGCTGGAGGTTAATGGTCAGCAGTTGGAGGCGCAGGCCTTCAATCCGGTTTTCGATGTCACCCCGGCCGACCTGATTGATGTGATCGTTACCGAGAAAGGCGTGGTGGAGCGGCCGGATGCGGCCAAGCTGGCCAGGTTGATGTGCCGTAAGCGGCTGCATTGAGGGTTGTGGTGTCTGTTAAATAGCTATCGGGAGCAAGCCCCCTCCCACAGTTGATTTGTGACCACATTCAACGTGTGGGAGGGGGCTTGCTCCCGATTGGCCCTTGAAGTCAATAAATCTTCCAGATTTACCCTCAAAAAATAGCACCACCCCACCTCTGAGCCTCTCTCGTCCCCCTCAAGCCTGTCATTCATCAAATTACTAGCCTCCATGCGCATCAGGGGGATAGGTGCGTGGCGGCGATTGTGATAACATCCGGCGGTTTCCAGGACCGCCCCGAGGGGTTGTCCATAACGTGCAGATCCGTGTCATAACTCGTTGATTTGTCGTAAGTCGTTGTCAGGCACCGTGCCGGCAGCGGCGAGCTTCGTTCGTCCCATATGGATGTGACGAGGTTTCACCCGAAAAAGGAATCAGGCTTCTCATGGGCGAACTGGCCAAAGAAATCCTCCCGGTCAATATCGAAGACGAGCTGAAACAGTCCTACCTCGACTACGCGATGAGCGTAATTGTCGGTCGGGCACTGCCTGATGCGCGCGATGGCTTGAAGCCCGTGCACCGGCGTGTGCTGTTCGCGATGAGCGAGCTGGGTAACGACTGGAACAAGCCGTACAAGAAATCTGCCCGTGTTGTCGGTGACGTGATCGGTAAGTATCACCCTCACGGCGACACCGCGGTGTACGACACCATCGTTCGGATGGCCCAGCCATTCTCCCTGCGCTACCTGCTGGTAGACGGCCAGGGCAACTTCGGTTCGGTCGACGGCGACAACGCCGCGGCCATGCGATACACCGAAGTGCGCATGACCAAGCTGGCGCACGAGCTGCTGGCCGACCTGCATAAAGAAACCGTGGACTGGGTGCCGAACTACGACGGCACCGAAATGATCCCGGCTGTCATGCCTACCCGAATCCCCAACCTGCTGGTCAACGGTTCCAGCGGTATCGCCGTTGGCATGGCGACCAACATCCCGCCGCACAACCTCGGTGAAGTCATCGACGGTTGCCTGGCCCTCATCGACAACCCTGAGCTGACTGTCGATGAGCTGATGCAATACATCCCCGGCCCGGACTTCCCGACCGCTGCGATCATCAACGGTCGCGCCGGTATCATCGAAGCCTACCGCACCGGCCGTGGCCGCATTTACATGCGCGCCCGCTCGATGATCGAAGACATCGACAAGGTCGGTGGCCGCCAGCAGATCGTCATCACCGAACTCCCGTACCAGTTGAACAAGGCGCGTCTGATCGAAAAGATCGCCGAGCTGGTCAAAGAGAAGAAGCTCGAAGGCATCACCGAGCTGCGCGACGAGTCCGACAAAGACGGCATGCGCGTGGTGATCGAGCTGCGTCGTGGCGAAGTGCCTGAGGTAATCCTCAACAACCTCTACGCCCAGACCCAGCTGCAAAGCGTGTTTGGTATCAACGTTGTCGCGCTGATCG
Organism: Pseudomonas sp. W4I3; assembly: GCF_030816195.1. GTDB lineage: Bacteria > Pseudomonadota > Gammaproteobacteria > Pseudomonadales > Pseudomonadaceae > Aquipseudomonas. The sequence goes on from NZ_JAUSXS010000001.1 coordinate 2,352,649, forward strand.
ACGGCCGCCCACGTATCCTGAACCTCAAGGATCTGCTGGAAGCCTTCGTGCGTCACCGTCGCGAAGTGGTCACCCGCCGCACCGTGTTCGAGCTGCGCAAGGCCCGCGAGCGCGGCCATATCCTGGAAGGCCAGGCGGTTGCGCTGTCGAACATCGACCCGGTGATCGCCCTGATCAAAGCCTCGCCAACCCCGTCGGAAGCCAAGGAAGCGCTGATCAGCACGCCTTGGGAATCCAGCGCCGTGGTGGCCATGGTTGAACGTGCCGGCGCCGACTCGTGCCGTCCGGAGACCCTGGACCCGCAATACGGTCTGCGCGAAGGCAAGTACTTCCTGTCGCCGGAACAGGCCCAGGCCATCCTGGAACTGCGCCTGCACCGCCTCACCGGCCTGGAACACGAGAAACTGCTGGCCGAGTACCAGGAGATCCTCAACCAGATCGGCGAGTTGATCCGCATCCTCAACAGCGCCGTGCGCCTGATGGAAGTGATCCGCGAAGAACTCGAAGTGATCCGCGCCGAATACGGCGACGTGCGTCGCACCGAAATCCTCGATGCACGCCTCGACCTGACCCTGGGTGACATGATCCCGGAAGAAGAGCGCGTAGTGACCATTTCCCACGGTGGCTATGCCAAGACCCAGCCATTGGCGGCCTACCAGGCCCAGCGTCGTGGCGGCAAAGGCAAATCGGCTACCGGCGTGAAGGATGAGGACTACATCGCTCACCTGCTGGTCGCCAACAGCCACACCACGCTGCTGCTGTTCTCCAGCAAGGGCAAAGTGTACTGGCTGAAGACCTACGAAATCCCTGAAGCCTCCCGTGCTGCCCGTGGTCGCCCACTGGTCAACCTGCTGCCGCTGGACAGTGATGAATACATCACCACCATGCTGCCGGTCGAGGAATACACCGAAGGTCACTTCATCTTCATGGCCACCGCCAAAGGCACCGTGAAGAAGACCCCGCTGGAATCCTTCAGCCGTCAACGCAGCGTGGGCCTGATCGCCCTGGAGCTGGATGAAGGCGACGTGCTGATTTCGGCAGCCATTACCGACGGCGAGCGCGAAGTGATGCTCTTCTCCGACGGCGGCAAGGTCACGCGCTTCAAGGAATCCGACGTTCGCGCCATGGGCCGTACTGCCCGCGGTGTACGTGGCATGCGCCTGCCAGAAGGGCAGAAGCTGATTTCCATGCTGATCCCGGAAGAAGGCAGCCAGATCCTCACCGCTTCCGAGCGTGGCTACGGCAAGCGTACCGCCATCAGCGAGTTCCCGGAGTACAAGCGTGGCGGCCAGGGCGTGATCGCCATGGTCAGCAACGACCGCAACGGCCGTCTGGTCGGCGCGGTGCAGGTGCTCGACGGCGAGGAAATCATGCTGATTTCCGACCAGGGCACACTGGTACGTACTCGTGTGGCAGAAGTGTCGAGCCTGGGCCGTAATACCCAGGGCGTGACCTTGATCAAGCTGGCCAAGGACGAAAAACTGGTCGGCCTGGAGCGTGTGCAGGAGCCTTCGGAAGTCGAAGGTGAAGAGCTCGAAGGCGAGGAATTTGACGGCGAGGTGATCGCAACCGGCGATGACAACGTCGACGAGCCAACCCTCGATGCTGCCGCAGACGAAGAAGAACCGCAGGAATAAGCGGGCACACAGGGGGCGGATGAAGATTCGCCCCCTTGTTGTTTGTCCCCTTGGAAATAACAACGCCGCCCCTGTAGGAGCGAGCTTGCTCGCGAAAATCGCCAACGATAACGCGGGCTACCTGATACGCCCTTGTGCTCTCGGGTTTTTCGCGAGCAAGCTCGCTCCTACAGTGTTTGATTTCAGTCCCACCAGATCAGAGAGATTGGATGTGAGCAAGAGAGCCTATAACTTCTGTGCCGGTCCCGCGGCGCTTCCTGAAGCAGTCCTGCAGCGCGCGCAGACTGAACTCCTCGACTGGCATGGAAAAGGCCTCTCCGTGATGGAAATGAGCCATCGCAGCGATGAGTTCGTGTCCATCGCCACCAAGGCCGAGCAGGACCTGCGCGACTTGCTGGGCATCCCTTCCAACTACAAAGTGCTGTTCCTGCAGGGCGGCGCGAGCCAGCAGTTCGCCCAGATCCCGTTGAATCTGCTGCCGGAAGGCGGCACGGCGGACTATATCGATACCGGTATCTGGGGTCAGAAGGCCATTGAAGAAGCCTCCCGCTACGGCCATGTCAACGTGGCGGGCACCGCCAAGCCTTATGACTACTTCGCCATTCCCGGTCAGAACGAATGGAAGTTGTCGAAGGACGCGGCTTACGTGCACTACGTCGCCAACGAAACCATCGGTGGCCTGCAATTCGATTGGGTGCCGCAAGTCGGCGACGTGCCGCTGGTGTGCGACATGTCTTCGGACATCCTCTCGCGCCCGATCGATGTGTCCAAATACGGCATGATCTACGCCGGTGCGCAGAAAAACATCGGCCCGAGCGGCATTTTGGTCAACATCATCCGCGAAGACCTGCTGGGCCGTGCCCGTTCGGTGTGCCCGACCATGCTCAACTACAAGGTCGCGGCTGATAATGGCTCGATGTACAACACCCCGCCGGCGTTCGCCTGGTACCTGTCGGGCCTGGTGTTCGAATGGCTCAAGGAGCAGGGCGGCGTGGCTGCCATGGGCAAGCTCAACGAAGTTAAAAAACGCACGCTGTATGACTTCATCGACGCCAGCGGCCTGTACAGCAACCCGATCAACCTCAGCGACCGCTCGTGGATGAACGTGCCGTTCCGCCTGGCTGACGACCGCCTGGACAAACCCTTCCTGGCCGGCGCCGACGAGCGTGGCCTGCTGAACCTCAAGGGCCACCGTTCGGTCGGCGGCATGCGCGCCTCCATCTATAACGCTGTCGACATCCACGCGATCAACGCGCTGGTTGCCTACATGGCAGAGTTCGAAAAGGAACACGGCTAATGTCTGAGCAAGAACTCAAGGCCCTGCGTGTACGCATCGACAGCCTGGACGAGAAAGTTCTGGAGCTGATCAGTGAGCGCGCACGCTGCGCCCAGGAAGTGGCGCGGGTGAAGATGGCGTCCCTGGCGGAAGGCGAGGTGCCGGTGTTCTACCGGCCCGAGCGTGAAGCCCAGGTGCTTAAGCGTGTGATGGAACGCAACAAGGGCCCGCTGGGCAACGAAGAGATGGCGCGGTTGTTCCGTGAAATCATGTCCTCGTGCCTGGCCCTCGAGCAGCCGCTGAAAGTGGCTTACCTCGGCCCGGAAGGCACCTTCACCCAAGCGGCGGCCATGAAGCATTTTGGCCACGCCGTGATCAGCAAGCCGATGGCGGCCATCGACGAAGTGTTCCGCGAAGTGGCGGCCGGTGCGGTGAATTTTGGCGTGGTGCCGGTGGAAAATTCCACCGAGGGTGCGGTCAACCATACGCTGGACAGCTTCCTCGAACACGACATGGTCATCTGTGGCGAAGTCGAACTGCGCATCCACCACCACCTGCTGGTGGGCGAGAACACCAAGACCGACAGCATCAGCCGGATCTATTCCCACGCCCAGTCCCTGGCCCAGTGCCGCAAGTGGCTGGATGCGCATTACCCGAATGTCGAGCGCGTGGCGGTCTCCAGCAATGCCGAAGCGGCCAAGCGGGTCAAGGGCGAGTGGAACTCGGCGGCGATTGCCGGTGATATGGCGGCGGGCCTGTACGGCCTGACGCGCCTGGCCGAGAAAATCGAGGACCGTCCGGACAACTCCACGCGCTTTTTGATGATCGGCAGCCAGGAAGTGCCGCCCACTGGCGACGACAAGACGTCGATCATCGTGTCCATGAGCAACAAGCCCGGTGCGCTGCATGAACTGCTGGTGCCGTTCCATGACAACGGAATCGACCTGACGCGCATCGAGACGCGTCCTTCGCGCAGCGGTAAATGGACCTACGTGTTCTTTATCGACTTTGTCGGGCATCACCGCGACCCACTGATTAAAGGTGTGCTGGAGAAAATCAGCCAGGAGGCCGTGGCACTCAAGGTGCTGGGCTCTTACCCGAAAGCGGTTTTGTGAGGCTTTAACATGAGTGGCAACTTCCTCGCCCTGGCGCAGCCGGGCGTGCAACAACTGTCGCCTTACGTTCCGGGCAAGCCTGTGGACGAGTTGGCGCGCGAGTTGAATCTGGACCCGGCAAAAATCATCAAGCTGGCCAGCAACGAAAACCCGCTGGGCCCAAGTCCCAAGGTGCTGGCGGCGATTCGCGAAGAGCTCGCTGAATTGACGCGTTATCCTGATGGCAATGGCTTCGCCCTCAAGTCGCTGCTGGCGCAAAAATGCCGGGTGGAGCTGAGCCAGGTAACCCTGGGCAACGGCTCCAACGACATCCTTGAGCTGGTCGGTCGTGCCTATCTGGCGCCGGGCCTGAATGCTGTGTTCAGTGAGCACGCATTTGCGGTCTACCCGATCGTCACCCAGGCCGTAGGCGCTGATGCCCGCGTTATCCCGGCAAAAGACTGGGGCCATGACCTGCCGGCGATGCTGGCGGCCATCGACGCCCAGACGCGCGTGGTGTTCATCGCCAACCCGAACAACCCCACCGGCACCTGGTTCGACGCGCGGGCGCTGGACGACTTCCTGCAAGCCGTGCCCGAGCACGTGCTGGTGGTGCTGGACGAGGCCTACATCGAGTACGCCGAAGGCGGCGACCTGCCCGATGGCCTGGACTTCCTGGCGGCCTACCCGAACCTGCTGGTGTCACGCACGTTTTCGAAGGCCTACGGCCTGGCGTCGCTGCGGGTGGGCTACGGCTTATCCACGGCGATAGTCGCCGATGTGCTGAACCGCGTGCGCCAGCCGTTCAACGTCAACAGTCTCGCCCTGGCGGCGGCCTGCGCGGCGCTGAAGGATGCCGACTACCTGGCAGAAAGCCGTCGCCTCAACGAAAGCGGCATGCAGCAGTTGCAGGAAGGCTTTCGCGAGCTGGGCCTGGATTGGATTGCATCGAAGGGCAACTTCATCTGTGTCGACCTTGGACAGGAAGCTGCACCGGTGTTTCAGGGCTTGCTGCGCGAAGGCGTGATCGTGCGCCCGGTGGCCAATTACGGCATGCCGAATCACCTGCGTGTCACCATCGGCCTGCCGGCTGAGAACAGCCGCTTCCTGGAGGCGTTGGCCAAGGTTCTGGCTCGTGGTTGATGTCACTGCATTGCAACCTGCCGTGCCTATGATTGGCCGCTTGGTGGTGGTCGGTCTCGGGTTGATCGGCGGTTCCTTCGCCAAAGGCCTGCGCGAGAGCGGGCTGTGTGGCGAAGTGGTCGGTGTGGACCTGGACCCGCAATCGCGCAAGTTGGCGGTGGAGCTGGGGGTGGTGGACCGCTGTGAGGCGGACCTGGCCATCGCTTGCCAGGGCGCCGACGTGATCCAGTTGGCCGTGCCAATTCTGGCCATGGAAAAGCTCTTGGCGATTTTGGCCGGCCTGGATTTGGGCAGCGCGATTCTTACAGATGTCGGCAGTGCCAAGGGCAACGTGGTGCGCGCGGCGCAACTGGCGTTTGGCGAGATGCCGCCGCGCTTCGTACCGGGTCATCCGATTGCCGGTTCCGAGCAGAGCGGGGTGGAGGCGTCCAATGCGCAGCTGTTTCGCCGGCACAAAGTGATCCTGACGCCGCATGCGCAGACCGACCCTGCGGCGTTGGCCGTGGTGGATCGTCTGTGGCGGGAGCTGGGTGCTGATGTGGAACACATGCAAGTCGAGCGTCACGACGAAGTGCTCGCGGCCACCAGTCATCTGCCGCATTTGCTGGCGTTCGGCCTGGTGGATTCGTTGGCCAAGCGCAACGAGAATCTGGACATTTTCCGCTATGCCGCTGGAGGCTTTCGCGACTTCACGCGCATTGCCGGCAGCGATCCGGTGATGTGGCACGACATCTTCCTCGCCAACCGCGAAGCGGTGTTGCGCACCCTGGACACCTTCCGCAGCGACCTCGATGCCCTGCGCGATGCGGTGGATGCGGGCGATGGTCATCAACTATTGGGCGTGTTCACTCGCGCGCGGGTGGCGCGTGAACACTTCAGCAAGATCCTGGCGCGCCGGGCCTATATGGAAACCGCAGTGAACACCGATGACCTGACCTTCATCGCCAGTCCCGGTGGCCGCTTGAGCGGGCGCATTCGGGTGCCGGGTGACAAGTCGATCTCCCATCGGTCGATCATGCTGGGCTCGTTGGCCGATGGCGTCACCGAAGTCGAAGGCTTCCTTGAAGGTGAGGATGCCCTGGCGACCTTGCAGGCGTTTCGCGACATGGGCGTGGTGATTGAAGGGCCGCACCATGGTCGTGTGACCATTCATGGTGTGGGCTTGCACGGCTTGAAGCCTGCGCCGGGGCCGATCTACCTGGGCAATTCCGGTACGTCCATGCGGCTGTTGTCCGGTTTGCTGGCGGCGCAAAGCTTCGACAGCGTGCTGACCGGCGATGCGTCGCTGTCCAAGCGCCCGATGAGTCGCGTGGCCAAGCCGCTGCAGGAAATGGGCGCGGTGATCGAGACCGGGCCGGAAGGACGCCCACCGCTGACCATTCGCGGTGGCCAAGCGCTCAAAGGCTTGAATTATGTACTGCCAATGGCCAGTGCCCAGGTGAAATCCTGCCTGTTGTTGGCCGGACTCTACGCCGAGGGCAAAACCTCGGTCACCGAACCTGCACCGACCCGGGACCACACCGAGCGTATGTTGCGCGGTTTTGGTTACCCGGTGGTGGTGGAGGGCGCGACGGCGTCGGTTGAGTCCGGGCATGGGCTGACCGCTACCCATATAGAGGTGCCGGGGGATATTTCCTCTTCGGCATTTTTCCTGGTCGCGGCAACGATTGCCGAGGGTTCCGAATTGTTGCTGGAGCATGTGGGCATCAATCCGACCCGCACCGGGGTGATCGATATCCTGCGCCTGATGGGGGCGGATATCACCTTGGAAAACCCACGCGAAGTGGGCGGCGAGCCGGTTGCCGACTTGCGTGTGCGCGCCGCGGTACTCAAGGGTATCGAGATTCCCGAGGCGCTGGTGCCCTTGGCGATCGATGAGTTCCCGGTACTGTTCGTTGCCGCCGCCTGCGCGCAGGGGCGGACCGTACTGCGTGGTGCCGAGGAGCTGCGAGTGAAGGAGTCCGATCGAATCCAGGTCATGGCCGACGGTCTGTTGGCGCTGGGTGTGAAGTGTGAACCGACGCCTGATGGGATTATCATTGACGGTGGCCCGATAGGCGGTGGCGACGTAGATGCCCAAGGTGATCATCGGATTGCCATGGCGTTCAGCGTGGCGTCCCTGCAAGCGGCGGCGCCGATTCGTATCCATGACTGTGCCAACGTCGCTACATCTTTTCCGAATTTTCTTACACTGTGTGCCCATGTCGGCATGCGTGTAGCCCAAGAGGCTCAATTGTGAATATCAAAGCACCGGTGATTACCATCGACGGGCCAAGCGGCTCGGGCAAAGGCACGATCGCCGGCATCCTGGCCAAGCGCCTGGGCTGGTGCCTGCTGGATTCCGGCGCGCTGTATCGCCTGCTGGCGTTCGCTGCGCGTAACCATGGCGTCGACCTGACCAACGAAGAGTTGCTGACGAAAATCGCTGCTCATCTGGACGTGCAGTTCATCGCGGCGACCGACGGTCAATTGCAGCGCATCATTCTTGAAGGTGATGAAGTCAGTGATGTGATTCGCACCGAGAGTATTGGTGCCGGCGCTTCCCAGGTCGCGGCTCTGCCGGCGGTGCGTGACGCGCTGCTGCAGCGCCAGCGTGCGTTTCAGGAGCCGCCGGGGCTGGTGGCCGATGGCCGCGACATGGGCACCGTGGTGTTTCCCGAGGCACCGCTGAAGATTTTCCTGACCGCCAGCGCCGAAGAGCGTGCCCGTCGCCGCTACTTGCAGTTGAAGGGCAAAGTCGATGGTGTTAGTCTGTCGAGTCTGCTAGATGAGATCCGTGCACGCGATGAGCGTGATACCCAGCGTGCGGTAGCCCCGCTCAAGCCGGCGGCTGACGCCATACAGCTGGATTCCACGGAGTTGTCCATCGAGCAGGTGCTGGAACGCATCATGAGCGAGATCGCCATTCGCGATATCGCCGGGTGACCAAGAAGGCTGCAGGGGACCAGTCATAGTCCTGCGGTGCTTCTTTTAATTGAAACTGACCCACGCCGTCTGGGGTGTGGAGATGGGCGTATTCTTCGCCCTTATCAACAGGAATTAAAATGAGCGAAAGCTTTGCGGAACTCTTTGAAGAAAGCCTAAAAACCCTGAACCTTCAGGCAGGCTCCATCATCACCGGTGTTATCGTTGATATCGATTACCAAGCTCGCTGGGTAACCGTTCACGCTGGTCTGAAGTCTGAAGCTCTGATCCCGCTGGAACAGTTCTACAACGATGCTGGTGATCTGACAATCAATGTCGGTGACGAAGTTCACGTTGCTCTGGACTCGGTTGAAGACGGTTTCGGTGAAACCAAGCTGTCCCGTGAAAAAGCCAAGCGCGCTGAATGCTGGATTGTTCTCGAAGCAGCCTTCGCAGCTGAAGAAGTGGTCAAGGGCGTTATCAACGGTAAGGTTAAAGGCGGCTTCACTGTCGACGTTAACGGCATCCGTGCGTTCCTGCCAGGTTCTTTGGTCGACGTTCGTCCAGTGCGCGACACCACGCACCTGGAAGGCAAAGAACTCGAATTCAAAGTCATCAAGCTCGACCAGAAGCGCAACAACGTTGTCGTTTCCCGTCGCAGCGTGCTGGAAGCAGAGAACTCCGCCGAGCGTGAAGCTCTGCTGGAATCCCTGCAGGAAGGCCAACAAGTCAAAGGTATCGTCAAGAACCTCACCGATTACGGCGCATTCGTCGATCTGGGTGGCGTCGATGGCCTGCTGCACATTACCGACATGGCTTGGAAGCGTATCAAGCATCCTTCCGAAATCGTCAATGTTGGCGACGAGATCGATGTCAAGGTTCTGAAATACGATCGCGAACGCAACCGTGTTTCCCTGGGCCTGAAGCAACTGGGTGAAGATCCATGGGTCGCTATCAAAGCCCGTTACCCAGAAGGCACTCGTGTTACTGCACGTGTTACCAACCTGACCGACTACGGCTGCTTCGCTGAGCTGGAAGAAGGCGTTGAAGGCCTGGTACACGTTTCCGAAATGGACTGGACCAACAAGAACATCCACCCTTCGAAAGTCGTACAAGTCGGCGACGAAGTGGAAGTTATGGTTCTGGACATCGACGAAGAGCGTCGTCGTATCTCTCTGGGCATCAAACAGTGCAAATCTAACCCATGGGAAGATTTCTCTGGCCAGTTCAACAAGGGCGATAAAATCTCCGGCACCATCAAGTCGATCACCGATTTCGGTATCTTCATTGGTCTGGACGGCGGCATCGACGGCCTGGTTCACCTGTCCGACATCTCCTGGAACGAAGTTGGCGAAGAAGCTGTTCGTCGTTTCAAGAAGGGCGACGAGCTGGACACCGTTATCCTGTCGGTTGACCCAGAGCGCGAGCGCATCTCCCTGGGCATCAAGCAACTGGAAAGCGATCCGTTCTCCGAGTACGTTCAAGAGAACGACAAAGGCGCAATCGTTAAAGGTACAGTGAAAGAAGTTGACGCCAAAGGCGCCATCATCACTCTGGCCGACGATATCGAAGCGACTCTGAAAGCCTCCGAAATCAGCCGTGACCGCGTTGAAGACGCGCGCAACGTTCTGAAAGAAGGCCAGGAAGTAGAAGCCAAGATCATCAGCGTTGACCGCAAGAGCCGCGTAATCCAACTCTCCATCAAGTCGAAAGACGAAGTGGAAGAGAAGGAAGCGATCCAGAGCCTGAAAGAAGCTCCGGAAGCTGCTGCTGATACCACCATGGCGGCACTGCTGCGCCAGGCAATGGCTAAGCAGAACTAAGTTCTGTAAAGCTGTAGAGAAAGGGCGACTTCGGTCGCCCTTTTTTGTGCATGAAATTTGATGAATCAACAACGCCGAACCAAGGCATTCAGCCCACGGTCAGAACTGGCTATAGTCTTTAAAAAGACAATTCGCGTTACTGATTTTATAAGGGTTTGAATGAACAGGATTCTCGTTGTACTCGCGTTAGTCATACTTGTGGGTTGTTCAAGCACCAGCGCCAAGACTCACGTCAAGCGAGGTGTCAGCGGCATTGAGGTCGATTGCTCTGGGCTTGGCAACAAGTGGGAGAAATGCGAGAAGCGTGCCGCTCGTGAGTGCAAGATGCAGGGATACAAAGTCATCACTCGTTCCAGTGATGCGGCGGACGAAGAAGGCGACTTTCCGTTCGGCTGGAATCCCGCCGGCGCCGTGACACGCACCATGCTGGTGATCTGTAAGTAAGTTCTTGGCCTGGGTAGAGGGTGTTTATTCAGCCAGCAAATAAGTTGTTATACAGGCTGTTCAAATTCATCAACTCATGCTAAAACCTTCGGAGCGCTTTTCCTAGCTGCTTGAAAAAGAAGGGAAAAATATGACGAAGTCGGAGTTGATCGAACGAATTGTCACCCATCAAGGGCTGCTCTCATCCAAGGATGTGGAGCTGGCTATCAAGACCATGCTCGAGCAAATGTCCCAATGCCTGGCCACCGGAGATCGCATCGAAATCCGCGGCTTCGGCAGCTTCTCCCTCCACTACCGCGCCCCGCGCGTAGGCCGCAACCCTAAAACTGGCCAATCCGTCAGCCTCGACGGCAAGTTCGTTCCCCACTTCAAGCCGGGCAAGGAATTGCGCGATCGGGTGAACGAAGAAGAGGAAGAGGGCGTCTGAGTGTTTTTGGTGTAGGAGAAGGATATGCGTGGGGTTAGGCGCGTTGTTGCGGTATTGGTTGCAGTGCTTGCAGCGTTGGTTGTTTTGGCGTTTGTGCTGGAGAATCAGCAGGGTGTTGCGCTGTCGTTCCTGGGGTGGAGTACTGTGCAGATGCCGGTGGCGGTGTTTGTGGTGGTGGCTTTGATTGTGGGGATGTTGATTGGGCCTCTGTTGGGGGTGGTTGTGCGCAGGCGTAGGCATAAGTCGGTTGCCTAGAGGATCGCCTAGCGCGATGCGATCGGATAGCCGTCGGGGTGACCGTTTGTCAGTAATTCCATTCCGGTAGACGATCGGAGTCTACACAACTGCCTGCCTACGTTGCCCCCCCCCTACTTTGCGACGCATCCCCTAAAAAGTCAGATTTGTCTGACATACATGTCAAGTCTTGTAATATGCCAGAGAGATGGCAGAATGGAATCTGTTCTCGATAACAGGCATTTTGTGCGCTCAGAATTCGGCAGAGACGCTGGGTTTTGGCGGTTATCTAATTAAAATAAAAAATACGCAATTTTGTCTGCATAACGAGCCCGCAGTTTCTCTTGAAGGCAGGTTTTTGTTGTGAGTAGTAGCTTTCGCATCCCCCCTACATCGTCGCAGGGCGAAGTTGACATTTCCTCGGTTTTTCGAGCGCTGTGGTACCAGAAAACGCTTGTTCTATCGGTGACCTTCGGAATAACCCTGATTGCGGCAGCCTATGCTTTTACTGCGACTGCAGAGTACGAAGTAAGTAGTGTTCTGCGCCCTGCAGCTATTAATGAACTCGACGCCTTGAATCGCTCGGAAGTTTATCAACTCCCGCCAGGGGATGCGCTCATTAAGGTCGGTTCCTCTCTTGAATCTTATGAGACCCGGCTTAATTTCTTTAGGGCTAACCAGGCTTTGTTTAAACCATTCGAACGTCCTGGTAGGACGCTTGAGCAAAGCTTTGATGTGTTTAATCGTGATTCTCTTAAGCTGGTTCTTCCTGATCCGAAAAAGTCTGATTCTCTAAGTGCATACATCGGTCTTGGGCTTATATATACAAAAGGTATTGATGGTGTAAGTATTCTCAATAAATTTGTTGACTACGCAATTGAGGCTGAGCGCGAGCAGATTGCTGCAGACCTGCGGGTCATTGTTCAAAACCGTCTGACCGAGCTGGAGGGTAAGATCGAAGCTGCGCGATCTAGCTATAAGACGGAGAAAGACGCGCGCATAGCGACGCTTCAAGAGGCTGATAATCTTAAGCGAGCGCAGTTACAAGATGAGTTAAAAGCACTGCGTCAGCAAATAAAGACTGCTCGGCAAGATCGGATTTCGCAATTGGGTGAGGCAATCGAAATTGCTCGGTCTCTTGGGATTTCAAAGCCTACGACGCCGTCCGCATTGAGTGAGAGAGGTGCCGGCTCGCGCGAGACTAGCGTAATGCGCACGGAGATTAATAACCAACAAATACCTCTCTATTTTATGGGTGTTGAAGCGTTGGCAGCTGAGCGCACAGCTCTATTGCAGCGAAAGACTGATGATTTCACTGAAGGCCGGATCGCCCAAATTGCTCGTGAGTTACAGCTGTTGCAGAGCAATCGTGAGATTGAGGTGCTGAAACAGCGCCAAAATGAAGATCTCTTTCTTTCGGGGGTTGAACCTCTTAGAGCTGAGGTTGTGCGCCTGAAAAATTTAGGCAATCTTGACATCAGCAATATGAAGCTGGTGACGGTGGACCGCAAAGCCCTTGAGCCGCTGCGTCCAATTAACCCCAAGAAAGCATTGATATTAACGATTGGATTTTTATTAGGGGGGATTTTGGGCGTCTTGGCCGGGTTGATTAGGCATTTTGTCATCAGTGGGCGGCGGTAAAAGGAATTACTGCTTCGCTCTCCAGCGCTGTAGGCGAGTCAGTGCACGGGGCTGCGATGTGTTAATTCTGCAGTCCCAAAAAAATAATGAATTATGACGACAGGTAAGTCATGGGCCATTAGTGGTTTCGCTTCAAGCCACCGTCGCTGAATTTTCAATTGGCGAAGCTGATTTCAACCAAAGGCTCGATGACAGGCAGTATTCGGATTTCTCGAGTAAGGATCTGCTGCTCTCTCTGCTTCATTTTCGGAAGCCTTTGCCATTTGACGCGATTTCAAATCACCGTCCTGTAGGGGAATTGCTTCTGGGGGCCTGGCGTTTGGGCTTCAGTGCAGGCGTTCATTAGGTCGTCGAGCCTTTTGCGGCTCGTTTTGTTGAATTGGGGTGGGAGCGCTGTATCATCACATTCCCTGCACCTTTACATATTCGATGTAGGCAAGCCTCTTAAGGGGCAATTGGCGGATATGGTCAGATGCCGTACAGGGTTTAGTAGCGTAGCAGTGCTTGCGATGAGCGCCTTGTGGCGCGTGCAGCGATGCAGCAGCACCATTAGCGGGTTCGTTGGCGAAAAAATCAGGAAACCTCCGTCCGAACGGCGGCGGAATCTGAACGTTAAGGATGTGTTTTAGATATGACAATGTTGAAGCGTAAGGGGATTGTTCTTGCTGGAGGTGCGGGTACCCGTCTCTATCCATTGACGCTGGGAGTGTCGAAGCAAATGCTCCCGATCTACGACAAACCTATGATTTTTTACCCGCTGTCCGTGCTGATGCTTGCAGGCATCCGTGAAATTCTGATTATCTCAACGCCCGATGACTTGCCAGGGTTCAAGAAATTATTAGGGGATGGCAGTCAGTACGGTGTGCAGCTGAGCTATGCGGAGCAGCCTAGCCCCGATGGTCTGGCACAGGCATTCATAATTGGCGAAGATTTTATTGGCGAAGATCCTGTGTGCCTTATCCTGGGCGACAACATTTTCTATGGCCAGCATTTTTCCGACAATTTGCGATCTGCCATGTCGCAGGCTTCCGGTGCTACCGTGTTCGGTTACCATGTATCAGATCCAGAGCGCTTCGGTGTGGTTGAGTTTGACCATACTGGACGCGTGCTCAGCATCGATGAGAAACCCGCCAAACCCAAGTCGAACTATGCTGTCACTGGGCTGTACTTTTACGACAACCAAGTCGTGGAGATTGCTAAAAGCATTCGGCCATCCTCACGTGGTGAGCTTGAAATTACCGATGTGAACCGTGCTTATCTTGAGCAGCAAAGCCTCACTGTCGAAATGTTGGGCCGAGGCTTTGCGTGGTTGGATACAGGGACCCATGAGTCGCTGTTAGAGGCAAGTCAGTTTGTACATACGATTGAGCACCGGCAGGGCTTGAAAGTGGCCTGCCTCGAAGAAATCGCCTTCCGTGCAGGCTGGATTACAGCTCAACAATTGGCCATTCAAGCGCAACACTTGAGTAAAACAGGTTATGGGCAATATCTGCGGAACATTTTGACAGAGCATAAGAGCTGATGAAGTTTATAGAGACCAAGTTGGCCGGCGTCGTCATCATCGAGCCCCGCGTGTTCAAGGATGACCGTGGATGGTTTATGGAGAGTTTTAATGAGACGTTGTTTCATGAACAACTCGCTGCCTTAGGCCACCCCATTCCGCGTCCGTTTGTGCAAGACAATCATTCTTACTCAAAAAAACATGTATTGAGGGGGCTTCATTTTCAGAGCGATCCTCATGCTCAGGGCAAGCTGGTGCGAGTTACTGCAGGCAGCGCCTATGACGTGGCTGTTGATATCAGAAAGGGCTCGGAAACATTTGGCCAGTGGGTGGGAGTTGAGCTGTCAGCGAGCAATGGCCGGATGCTTTGGATTCCAGAAGGCTTTGCTCACGGCTTCCTGGCCTTGGAAGACAACACGGAGTTTGTATATAAGACCACTGACACCTACTCCAAGGCCTGCGAGCAATTGATTAACTGGAGCGATCCTGTCATCGGTATCCAATGGCCAGTGACGGAAGGGTTGATCATCAGCCAGAAAGATAACGAAGCGCCATTGCTCTATGACGTAAGTTCTTTTGTGTCCACACTGGCGGGCAATGTGACATCAAGTGAGCTGCAGATTATCGGAGATGATCGTGGCAGCCTGATTGCCTTGGAGCAAGGGCGTGATATCCCTTTCGCCGTCAGGCGAGCCTATTATATTTTCAATACCAAAATGGACATAAGCAGGGGCTCGCACGCACATTTTAGATTGGAGCAGTACATTATCTGCTTATCAGGTAAGTGCCGAATCTTGATCGATGATGGTGTGACGCAGGAATCAATATGGCTGGACGCTCCGAACAAGGCCATCCACATCAAAAAATTGATTTGGCGCGAGATGCACGATTTCAGCGAAGATTGCGTCCTCTTGGTATTTGCAAGCAATCACTATGATGAGGGCGACTATCTGCGAAACTACGATGATTTCATTCGTGCAGTTAAACGATACACTTGATTGAACAGTACACTTGCTGCGAGCTCATGTCAGCGAGCCGGCATTTTTGAGTGCCGGTTGATCAAGCAAGCGGCGTACAGATTTGCAGCGGGTGCAGCATGGGCTGTGCCTGTAAGCACCTAATAACGAAGCACCGACGTCAGGTATTTTTGATGATTCCGTTTCTCGATCTAAAATCATTGAACAAAGCTCATCGTGAAGAGCTCATAGAAGCTGCGACACGTGTCATTGATTCGGGTTGGTACATTCAGGGCGAATGCCTCAAACGCTTTGAGCAGGAGTTTTCAGTCTACACAGGCGCGCTGCACACCGTTGGTGTAGCGAACGGTCTGGATGCATTGACTCTGACCATACGTGCCTGGAAAGAGTTGGGAAAGCTCAAGGATCACGACGAAGTAATAGTTCCGGCCAATACGTATATCGCCACATTACTGGCCGTTACCGAAAATAACCTGACCCCGGTTTTGGTTGAGCCTGACCCAGATACCTATAATTTGAGCCCTAAGAATATCGAGGGTGCGTTGACCGACAAGACTCGGTTAGTCATGCCTGTGCACCTTTATGGGCGGTTGGCTGATATGCCTGAAATTGATGCAATCGCAAAGCGCGAAAATTTGCTTGTCCTAGAAGACTCTGCTCAAGCTCACGGCGCGCAGGTGGCGGGTAGGAGTGCCGGTAACTGGGGAGATGCATCGGGCTTTAGTTTCTATCCTGGCAAGAACTTGGGAGCGCTGGGAGATGCAGGTGCGATTACCTCCAGTGATGCTGAACTGGTCAATATGATTCAGGCATTACGAAACTACGGCTCCCATGAGAAGTACAAGAACCTGGTGCAGGGCGTTAATAGCCGGCTGGATGAAATACAGGCCGCCATGTTGAGCGTAAAACTGAAATATCTGCAGGCGCAGACCGAAGCTCGTCGACGCGTGGCTGCCATCTATATGGCTGGAATAAAGAACCCTTTAATCAAGTTGCCGTTAGATACCAGCGTTGATGTGATGGATTACACCTCACACGTGTGGCATCTTTTTGTGGTGCGATCCGAGATGCGTGACGCACTGCAGCGTCATCTAGCGGAATCCGGTGTTCAAACGCTGATCCATTACCCTATCGCGCCTCATCAGCAACAGGCTTACACACAGTCCGACTTTTACAACAAATCATTTCCTATTACTGAACGTATTCACCGTGAAGTACTGAGCTTGCCAATCAGCCCAGTAATGACCGAAGCGGAGGCTTACCATGTCGTTGAAGCTTGCAACAGCTTTTCTGTAGACGCCTGATATGACGCTGCTTCGGACAAGCTTTCTAAATGGTATTGCCGTCATTATCAAAATGCTCACTTTGCTGGGCATCAACAAAATGCTGGCCATTTATGTAGGGCCTTCTGGTTACGCTGCGTTAGGCCAGTTTCAAAACGCTGTGCAAATGGTAACGACATTTTCGACGGGTGCCATTAGCAATGGGGTGACTAAATACACCGCTGAATATAAAGACGACGAGGAGTCACAGCGCCGAGTGTGGCGCACTGCGGGGACCATTGCATTTATCGGTTCAGTCATAACATCTGTCTTGATTGTTTGCTTCAGCAAACCGCTGGCGGTGTGGTGTTTCAATGACGAGTCCTTGTACAGCGTATTCATATGGTGCGCTGCTACGGTAATATTTTTCTCGTTCAACACCTTGCTGCTCGCTATTCTTAATGGCAAAAAAGAAATCAGTCGCTACATTTTGGCGAACATCGGTGGCAGCATCCTCTCCCTGATGGTGACTATTGTCATGGTTGTACAGTACGGATTGTACGGTGCGTTGATTTCTCTGGTGCTCTACCAATCTATCGCTTTTTTCGTGACGTGCCTGCTTTGCTATAGAACACCGTGGTTTCGGTTTTCGAATCTGCTGGGGCGGTTGGACAAGCAAATTGCTATCAACCTGACAAAATTTACCGCCATGGCGCTCACGACAGCTGCATGTGTGCCGGTGAGCCACATTTTAGTCCGCAACTATCTTGGTTCGGAATATGGTTGGGAGACGGCCGGTTACTGGGAGGCTATGTGGCGCTTAAGTACGGCGTATTTACTGCTCGTGACAACGACGCTGGGTTTGTACTTTTTGCCGAAGTTATCAGAGCTGGTTAATCCAGAGGATATCAAAAAAGAGATAGTGCAAGGGTATAAACTAATCCTGCCTGTTGCGATGATCTCTGGCTTGATGATCTACGTCTTGAGAGATTTTATTATCGGTCTTCTATTCACCAGCGCATTCAGTCCAATGAGAGACTTCTTCGCGTGGCAGATGCTGGGTGATACGCTGAAAATTGCAAGCTGGATACTCGCTTATCTGATGCTGGGTAAGGCGATGGTTAAGATGTATATCGTCACAGAAGTAACTTTTGCGTTCGGCTTTTATCTGTTGACGGTAGTGTTGACGAAGATCGGTGGGCCAATTGGCGTGACGTGGGCGCATGCCGTTAATTACGGTTTTTATTTGGTTGTCATGTACTTTCTTATTTACAGAAAGTTAAATACAAATAACGCGGTATGAGGTCTTTTTTATCCATGAGTCTCTTGTTAACCTCGATTCGCGATTTGATTTTAACGCAAAAAAATACCAATAAAAGTGTCGAGCTGGCTGAAGTCTACGGGGCTATGCTCTGGGCTGTTGACAAGGGTATTTATGATGATCCCGAGTTGGAGGATATATTAACTGAGCGATGCATGAGCGACGTTCAGGACGGAGAAGTTTATACACTTACCAAGGATTGCGTTCATCTGATATCTGAGCCTTATTTGATCGGGGGGCATACCCGGTTGATGGAACAGCTCTCTACTATGCATTTTGAAAAACCCGACCTCTTGATAACCCGCCAAAGCGATGAAAGAGCGGTCGAACGCACACGGAGTTTTTTTAATGACTGCACCGTTGTACAGCCTGGTACAGCATTGCAGAAAATAGCGGAAATTGTAGCGTGTTTGAAGCCCTATAATCGGGTGGTTTTGCATATTCACCCCGATGATATGGTCGCTGTGATTGCTTGCCGGATTCTGAAAAGAATTACCGGTGCCAAAATTTTCTTCGTGAATCACGCTGATCATGTCTTTACCTATGGCAGCACGGTCGCTGATGTGTATTTCGAAATCAGTACATTCGGCCTGCACCGGGACCTGAAGAAAAATATATCAGGGAAAAAATCTTTTCTGGGTATTCCGTTAAGTACTCAACTCGTCCAGAAAAAACATCCTTTGCCCGGAAAAAATGATGTGCTGCACTTTTTTAGTGCTGCGTCGCCGTTTAAGTTTAAGCCAGTTAAAGAGTATGATTCACGACCTACGATTCATAGAGTTTTGTCGGAGTTCAAAAACTCGACATTCTGGATAGTTGGCGCTAATCCCTATACTAATATTTGGTGGTGGCCACTAAAGCTAAAGTATTGGCGCCGGTTCAAGATCTTGTCGTCTGTGCCTTACGCAAGTTATTTAAAGCTTTTGGAAAAAGCCGATTTTTACGTTGATAGCTATCCGACGCCCGGCGGCACCGCGTTTGCAGAGCAACTCGTCAATGGTCGTCGCTGTGTAGGGCTCCGTGCGCCGATACAAGGGTATTCGCCTGCAGATAATTTGAAGAGTCAAACTGTGGACGACTTAATTAAAAGCGTTCTGCATTCTGACAATGACGAGGCGGTGATCGAGTCTGTTTTCGCGGTAAATGGCTACGACGCTGTGAAGTCGCGCTACTTGGAATGTCTATATAGCAATGTTTTATGTGCCAATGAAATGGAAAAGTATGTGCCGTGGACAGGCGATATTGCCGTTTATGAGCAAACAGGAAGGATAGACTCAGCTATTCCTCCTGCTGTGATTGCTAAGTTGATCAGTTACCAGAGGGGCTTTTTATTTGCAGTGCTGCGAGAGTTGAGCACAATTCAAAAAGTAAAAATGCTGATTAAGCTTGCGCATTTGAAGCTCAAAAAAATTGCAGGAAAAGGCGCAAGGTCAGGAAACATATGAGGGCGCTAGAACTGCGTTTTTTTATTATTTTGCTCCTGCTTTCTGATTACGTCATGTTGACGTTTCATGCGCCTGCTGCTTTTGGTGCTTGGCGCGAAGGCGTGGTATTAGTCTATATCCTCCTGACGGTACTGCTCGTATTTTTTGAGGTCGGAAGTCGTCATTCGATACCACGAAGGTATAAAGAGCAGCTGTTCGCGTTCGCATTTTTTATTGTATTTTATCTGATGTGTGGAGAACTGTCTGATAGTTCGCTTCGAATGTTCCGGTCTTTCGCGATGCCGGTTCTTTTTGCATTGATGGTAAATGCAGCATGCCGCAAGTTAGAGCTCGAAGTGAAACTTCAAGTGATATATTCCACTTTGGTGTTGATGACTTTTATTTCTGGTAGTTACGCTGCTTACCAATACCTTACCATCAACACAGCTGAGCAATTTTGGTATTGGCCTTTGCTGTCAGAAAAGGGCTTTGAATTGGAGGCGTATAACTCCATGAGGGAAGGGAGCGCTCGCATGTCAGGGTTCTTTACCGGGACCCTCGAATTCAATGCGTTCGTTTTGAATACTGCTATATTCGCAAGTTGTCTGCTAGTGCAGGCTGTCAGGACGCGAAAATATAACTTGAGTTTCATAGGGCTGCTTCTGACGGTTTCTTTTGCGTCGCTGCTGATTTTTTATGGTTCTGTCAGAACTGCCGTTATCGGAATGATCTCTGCGTTGTTTTTTCTGGCGGCATTGCAGTTGTTCAGACGGAAATGGCTCATCAGTTTGCTAGGCTATAGCTATTTCCTGTTTTTCACATCCTCCATATTTCTCTATCTTGCGTTAGGGTACACGGAAGATTTGTCTGCGCTTGACCGGGTAAGGCAGTGGTATGTAGTACTTGAATCGCTTGGTTCTATGCCCTTGGGGCTGGGGTTCGGTGCCATAGGGCCAGGTCAGGCGTATTGGTATGACTCCTTTTGGTTGAACCTCTTGGCCTCCGCTGGCTATCTAGGACTTGCCGTCATGGTCGGGCTGATCATGTTCTACGGCAAAGTTGTCACAGTTGCCCAACAGTTACGGTTGGGGGGAAGCGCCTTTATGGCAGGCGTTGCCGACTACCTGGTTATTAGCTATCCGTTTTTCTTGAGCAGTTTTTTCTTTCAGTCTTACACCAATAGTATCGTTTTGTATCTTTTTGCGCTGGTTATAGTGGTGGTGATGTATGACTCAAAATATCGTGCAAATTAAATTTTCAATATTGGTTGTTCTCTATAAGCGGCATTATAAGGACTCTGTCGCTATCACTACGTTATTAGAGTGTGTTAAGCACTTTCAGGAGAGGGGTATATGCGTCAGTGTGTTTGTCTGGAATAATACCCCGCAGTGTTCGCCAGTTCTAGTTAAAGAAAATTTGACGTGGTTAGAGGGGAATAACGAGGGGTTACCTCATATTTATAATCGTGTTGCTGCGCAGGCTTTTGAAGCAGGCGCTACACATTTTCTGATTTCGGATGATGATACTGATTACTCTGCGCCAAATTATGTGGGGGCAATTGCAAGTGCGGTCGAATTTGAAACGAACTCGAAGCCTGATGCATTTGGGGTGATGCTGCCGAAGATTTATTCGGGAGGGGGGCTGATCAGTCCAGGTGAGCGTTTCTGGTTTTTGGGTCGCTTGTCGACGACAGTCGAAGGTGGAATGAATACCTCACTTAATAAGCTTGCAATCAACAGTGGTGTTATCTTCACGAAAGCTTGTTATGAGCGGATGGCACCGCTCTTTGATGAACGTCTCAAATTTTATGCCACGGATACAGCGTTTTTCGTGAAGTATGAGTCTTACTATTCGCACTTCTATGTGCTTGATATTGCGCTGCAACATGATCTTTCAGAGCACACATCGGACAGTCCAGAGCGGGCAATTTTTCGTTTCCAAGAGATGATCCGTGGTTTTAGGGTGATTTTTGAACGAAAAAATTATTTTTTTCGCTGTGTGATGGAAGCTTATTTGATAGTTTCCGCATTGAGAAAAAATATTTCTTATCGGGATTCTGGATTTCTTCGATCTTATATTTCGTCTTCCAAAGAGAAAAAAAATGATGTTGGTAGAACTGGTTGAATTTCTTTCTTTGAAAATCAGAAAGCGCAGCATCAAAATTGATAAGCGTATTCCTGACGGTTATCTTTTTGTCTTCGTACTGTCTAAAGCGTTCATGTTAGTAAATGGCTTCCTGAAGTTTAGACGGCTCTCGGTCATGCTGGTAGGCAAGCGAGTTACCTTGAAGGCACGATCGCTGATCTATGGAGGCAAAGGGCTAGTGGTCGATGATGGGTGCTATATTGATGCTTTGGCAGTCAAAGGCATTACCTTTGGCCGGGGGGTTTCTTTGAAAAAGAATGTTACCATTGAATGTACGGGCAGCCTTACCAAGTTAGGCGTAGGGCTTTCGATTGGTAATAATGTAGGTATCGGAAGCGGTAGTTTTTTAGGATGTGCGGGCGGTATCAGCATAGGCGATGACACGATCATTGGTAATTATGTATCCTTCCACTCGGAGAATCATAATTTTTCTGATCTCGCAACACCTATCCGTCTTCAGGGAGTAAATAGTGCAGGAATCCAGATCGGTAATAACTGCTGGTTAGGCGCCAAAGTGACGGTGCTCGATGGTGTGATCCTTGAAGACGGTTGTATAGTAGCAGCTGGAACCGTTTTGAAGGCTGGTCGATATGCCTCTAACGCTATTTATGCGGGTGTTCCTGCAAAGCAAATAAAAGAACGTAGCTAAAAGGACGTGTAGTGAAAAAAATTATATTTTTTCATTTGCTTAATGATTATAGCGGGAGCCCGAAGGTTCTTTCCCAAGTGATAGATGCAGTACAGAAGAAGGGATATTGCGCTGAGTTATATTTAGGTGGCAAGGCGGGAGAGGGCTTTCTTTCGTCGATATCATGTGTTAAGCATCGCTATTTTTACAAGCGTTTTAATAATAAATTTCTGACTTTGATAAGTTACGTGCTGTCACAGGCCGTGCTTTTTTTTAAGCTGCTTAAGTACCGGAAGTCTTCTACTATTTTTTACGTCAATACATTGCTGCCTTTTGGCGCGGCTTTGGCGGGGAGGTTGCTTGGGGTTAAGGTCATATATCATATTCATGAAACATCTATTCGCCCGTGGCCGTTAAAGATCTTTTTGCGTTGGGTCGTTAAGGTGTGTTCAAGCGGCAATATATTTGTTTCGCATTTCCTTTCACGAACGGAAGGTTTTTCTAACGTAGGGGGTCAGGTAGTTTACAATGCTATCCCCCAAAAAATGAGTCGTGTCGCTGCCATCCATATATATCAGCCGCTACGTGATGGCAGCTTTAATGTGTTGATGATTTGCTCATTAAAGCTATACAAGGGCATTAATGAGTATATTCAGATTGCTCGCTCGCTAAGTGCGCAGGAGATATTCGAATTTACTTTGATTTTGGGCGCAACTGAGGCTGAAGTTGCACATTTTTTTTCAAATATTGAAATTCCTAATAATCTGAATATTCTCTTTAGTTGCGATGACGTTGTACCTTATTATCAAAGGGCGAGCGTTTTGCTCAGCCTTTCGAAGCCGGATGAATGCGTAGAAACGTTCGGTTTGACGATTCTTGAAGGGCTTTCATTTGGAATCCCATGCATTGTACCGCCGGTAGGGGGGCCCGTTGAGCTCGTATCTGACGGTTGTGACGGGTATCTGATGGCCTCTGACAGGGTCGACGATATTTCAGAAAAATTGGTATTTCTACAACAAAATTTGGATGCCTGTTATCGCCTATCTGCAGCAGCGAAGGTAAAATCACTTAGTTTCTCAAGTGAAAAATTTGAAAGTGGTGTGCTCGGGGTGTTTGATGGGATTTAAATTTGCAGTCATAGGCACAGTCGGTCTGCCAGCTCAATATGGTGGATGGGAAACGCTGTCAGAGCAACTGGTTACATATCTGGATCATGAATATGAGATTTCGGTATATTGCAGTTCGAAATCCTACACGTCTCAACCCGAAAAATATCGTAATGCTAATTTGATTTACATTCCGTTAAAAGCTAACGGTGTGCAAAGTATTCCTTATGATATTGTTAGTATGCTGCATGCCTATCGCAAGAACGATGTGCTGTTGATCTTGGGTGTTTCCGGCTGTATTGCACTTCCGTTCATAAAAATGCTTACAAAGAAGAAGATTGTCGTCAATATTGATGGTTATGAATGGAAACGTGCAAAATGGTCACCTTTGGCCAAGAAATTTTTGAAGTTTTCAGAGGCCGTAGCAGTCAAATATTCTGACGCAGTCGTTACTGATAACCAGGTTCTTCAGGATTATGTACGTAGTGAATACGGTCTGGAAAGTACCCTTATTGCCTATGGCGGTGATCAGGCCAAAACGCGCGCATTAGTTGAATCGGACCGAGAACGCTATACGTTCCTGCATCACCCTTATGCGTTTTCTGTCTGTAGGATTGAGCCTGAAAATAATATCCACATTATCGTCGAAGCGTTTCACTCCAGTGGATTGCCTTTAGTCATCGTTGGGAACTGGAAGCAAAGCGAATATGGGAAGGCGCTTCAAGATAGGTACGCGAATGCGGAAAACCTTCATCTGCTGGACCCTATCTACAACAGCGATGAACTGAGCCCATTACGCAGCAATGCCACTGTTTATATCCACGGCCACAGTGCGGGCGGGACCAACCCCTCTCTCGTGGAAGCGATGTGGTTGAGCTTGCCTATCATCGCCTTCGATGTTTCATTCAATCGTGCCTCTACCGAAGACAGCGCGAAGTTCTTCGATTCCAGTGAGTCACTTATAGCTCAGGCATCCGTGCTTTTTGCCGACGAAGCTGCGCGTGCAGCCTTGAGTGAAAAAATGCATGAAGTTGCGGTCCGCCGGTATCGTTGGGAAGGTGTGTCTTCCCAATACGATAAGCTATTCAAACAACTGCTGTCTTCTGATAAGGCTTGAATATGTCCGTTGGTTTGAATAACGCTTCCATTGCACAAAAACCGAAGATTCTTCTTACCGGCGGTACTGGCTTTGTCGGGCGTCCACTGCTTGAGTCCCTCGTTACTGCTGGCTATCCGTTTGTCAATGTGACACGCAGGGACAGCGCTCTTGTGCTGCCCGGCGTTCAAACTTGCGTGATCCCAACGTTGTCTGGTGATAACAACTGGAGCGCTTCGTTGCAGGGCGTGGAGGTAGTAATCCACTCTGCTGGACGTGCCCACATTATGAACGAGACCCACAGCAACCCGTTGCAGGCCTTTCGGGAAGTGAACGTTGACGCTACGCTTAACCTTGCCAGGCAAGCTGCGGAAGCTGGAGTGAAGCGTTTCATATTTCTCAGCTCCATCAAGGTCAATGGCGAGGAAACCGACAAAAATCGCGCATTCAAGCCTTCGGATGCTCCAGCACCGCTTGACGATTACGGTGTATCTAAGCTGGAAGCGGAGCAGGCGTTGATGGCGCTGGCGAAGCAAACAGAGATGAACGTGGTAATCATCAGACCTGTCTTGGTCTACGGCCCGGATGTGAAGGCAAATTTCGAAAAAATGTTAGCTACCGTTGACAAAGGTCTTCCTCTGCCATTTCGCACGATTAACAATCGTAGAAGCCTAGTGTTCATTGACAACTTGATCGACTTGATTCATGTATGCATTCACCACCCAAAGGCGTCAAATCGTATATTTCTGGTTAGTGATGGTGAAGACTTATCTATCGGACAGATTCTTGAAAAGCTGGCTTTAGCAATGAATAAAAAGTCTCGCATATTTTCTTTTCCGCAACCCCTATTGGGGTTAGTTGCATCTATGGTGGGTAAGAAAGAATTTTTTCAGCGCCTGTGCGGATCGCTTCAAGTGGATATTTCAGATACGCGAAAGCTTCTCGGCTGGGCGCCACCTGTCAGTATTGATGAAGCATTTGCTATTACAACTCGCTCTTATCAAAAAAAACAAAGTGGCAGCTCTCATGGCTAATTTGGCGGAGATGCTCAGCACTCGGGATAATAACTTTAATTTTATTCGAATGGTTGCAGCCCTTTTTGTTCTCGTATCCCACGCATACCCGCTTTCGCGTGGTGCCTCTGAAGTTGAGCCGTTGGTGAGGCAGCTCGGTTTTTCACTCGGTGGTTTAGGTGTATTTACATTTTTCTGCATTTCTGGATTTTTTATATCGCTGAGTTATGATCGGTCGAAAAGCAAGGTTGATTTCGTGGTTGCAAGATTTTTAAGATTATTCCCTGCCCTCTTGGTTGTTCTAGTGTTAAGTGCATTTTTTGTTGGGCCATTATTTACGACCATGGGCCTGCACGATTACTTTTCCTCAAGTGATGTCTATAGCTATGTGACGACTAATTTGAAACTGAAAAATATTCAATTTCAATTGCCTGGCTTATTTCAGGATAATCCGTATCCAGGAATTAATGGTTCGTTGTGGACGCTCTATTATGAAGTTTTACTGTATGCCTTGGTCTTGGCATTGGGTGTCGTTGGTCTGTTGAAAACCCTAGCCCGGACATCGATATTTTTTATAGCATATTTTTTATTTTATTTTGCATTTAGATTTTTCCTAGAAGGGGAGCTCATTCAACCCGGTTTTCAGACCCGCATGTGGGTGCAGTGGAGTTTCGCATTTGTAGTGGGTATGTTGTTTTATTCGTACAGGTTCAATATCCGTTTGGACTATCGTTTTTTAGGTGCCTGTTGGTTAGTTGTGTTTCTGCTGTACAGATCTCCTGTGTTCGTAGAATTTTTTGTGGGGGCATGGTGCTACTCTGTGTTCTGGGTTGCGTTTAATACGCAATGGCTTGCTCGTCAGTATAACAGGTTGGGTGATTATTCTTATGGGCTGTATATCTATGCGTTTCCAACCCAAGAGATTTTGGCCTACCTATGGAAAGGCATATCGCCGGTCGCCATGATTTTGGTGGCCTTACCCGTAGCGCTTATTCCTGCGATACTTTC
Organism: Pseudomonas sp. W4I3; assembly: GCF_030816195.1. GTDB lineage: Bacteria > Pseudomonadota > Gammaproteobacteria > Pseudomonadales > Pseudomonadaceae > Aquipseudomonas. The sequence goes on from NZ_JAUSXS010000001.1 coordinate 2,378,753, forward strand.
CTGGCGCTTTATTGAACACCCTTGTATTTTACGTAAAAAGGTGATCTCCGAGAGAATCTCTCAGTCGTTCGCTAGACGTTCGAAAAAATCACTAAAAACTTAACTGCATAGCTCTGGATTTAAAGGTTGGTGCTAGAAAATGAAGCGTGTTTTTGATCTTTCGCTGAGCCTGCTTTCGCTGCTCATACTATTGATCCCGATCGTACTTGTTACCCTAGCGGTAAAATTGACGTCAAGAGGCCCGGCTCTTTATTGGTCTGACCGTGTAGGAGTGAATAATACGGTATTCAAAATGCCAAAGTTTCGCTCAATGCGCACGGGAACGCCTGCTGTGGCTACACATTTGCTGCTTGACCCCGCTCAGTACCTTACGCCAATTGGAAATTTCCTAAGAAAGTCCAGCTTGGATGAGTTACCTCAGTTGTGGAGCATCATTGTTGGCGATATGAGTTTTGTCGGGCCAAGACCGGCGCTTTTTAACCAGGCAGACCTTATTGCATTGCGCACTGAGAAAGGCGCTCATCTTATACGACCAGGCCTCACTGGTTGGGCGCAGGTTAACGGGCGGGACGAGTTGCCGATACCAGTTAAGGTTAGCTATGATGCGTATTACGCGCAAAATATGAATTTGTTTTTTGATCTGAAGATCTTGTTTTTGACAGCTTTGAAGGTACTCAAGAGAGATGGCGTTTCCCATTGACGCGCTGAAACGAGTCAATGAGTAGCTTGTTCAGGCAGGCAGGGTACAGTGTTTTTTGTTCTGCGTTTATTGCGCGGTCGACAAGAATTTTGATCTAACGCAAGGACCGTAGGTGAATCATGATTAACCGATTGCGCACTTGGCTATTGAAACTGCCTCGTCACCAAAAACGGCTGATGCAGGTATTTGCAGATGTTGTCTTGGTTTTTTTGGCGCTTTGGATGGCGTTTGTTGTTCGCCTCGGCATTGATGAGATGATCAACCCGGTAAAAATGCATCTTTGGTTGTTTTTAGCTGCGCCGGTGGTCGCTATACCGCTTTTCATTCGTTTCGGTATGTACCGCGCGGTCATGCGCTATTTTGGCAACGATGCGCTGGTAGCGATTATCAAGGCTGTCAGTCTTTCATCACTGATCTTGGGCGTAGTGGTCTATTGGTATAGCAACCATCAAAACGTCGTGCCTCGGTCAATTATCTTCAATTACTGGTGGTTGAGCTTGATCATGGTCGGTGGTTTGCGCTTGACTATGCGCCAGTACTTTTTGGGCGATTGGTTTGCTGCTGCCCAGCATGTGCCATTCACCAATCGGGATGATGGCCTTGCGCGTGTTGCTATTTATGGCGCCGGTGCCGCGGGAAACCAGCTGGTTGCTGCGCTACGAATGGGGCGCGTGATGCGGCCCGTTGCTTTCATTGATGACGATCTAACTATTTCGGACCGTGTTATTTCTGGGCTTCAGGTTTATAAACCCAAGCACATCCAAAGGATGATCGATGCTACTGGTGCTCAGGAGATCCTTCTGGCTATCCCATCATCGAGCCGTGGTCGGCGTCGTGAAATTCTTGGCTTTCTGGAAGGCTTTCCTCTTCATGTACGCAGCGTGCCAGGTTTCATGGATCTCGCCAGTGGGCGTGTGAAAGTTGATGATATCCAGGAAGTCGACATTGCTGATCTACTCGGTCGTGATTCCGTGCCTGCGCAAGATGAGCTACTCGAGCACTGCATCAAGGGGCCAGAGTGTGCTTGTAACCGGAGCCGGTGGGTCAATTGGCTCTGAGCTCTGCCGACAGATATTGGAGCTGAGACCCACAACCCTTCTGTTGTTCGAGCACAGTGAGTTTAATCTTTATAGTATTCTTTCTGAGCTGGAGCAGCGTATTGCTCGACATTCGTTGCCGGTCAAGTTACTGCCAATATTGGGTTCGGTGCGTGATAAGGCCAAGCTGCTAGACGTAATGAAAACCTGGCGTGTCGATACGGTTTACCATGCTGCGGCCTATAAACATGTACCGATCGTTGAGCACAATATCGCGGAAGGTGTATTGAATAATGTTATAGGCACACTAAATACAGCACAGGCTGCACTTCAGTCGGGCGCGTCTAATTTCGTGCTGATCTCTACAGATAAGGCTGTGCGCCCAACAAATGTTATGGGCAGTACCAAGCGCCTCGCTGAACTGACGCTCCAAGCTTTGAGCCATGAGCCGGCTCCGCGGCTGTTTGGTGATGAGTCCAATGTCCCCCACGTCAATAAAACCCGATTCACGATGGTGAGATTTGGAAATGTACTAGGTTCGTCCGGCTCCGTAATCCCTCTGTTTCACAAGCAGATTAAATCGGGTGGGCCCCTGACTGTTACGCATCCGAAAATTACTCGTTATTTCATGACGATACCTGAAGCTGCTCAATTGGTCATTCAGGCAGGTTCAATGGGACTTGGTGGCGATGTATTCGTGCTGGATATGGGGGAACCCGTCAGGATCGTCGAGTTAGCTGAAAAGATGGTTCACCTGTCTGGCTTGAGCGTTCGGTCAGACAAAAACCCCCATGGTGATATTGCCATAGAGTTTTCAGGTTTAAGACCGGGAGAAAAACTGTATGAAGAGTTGCTAATTGGCGATAACGTCGTTGCGACTCAACACCCGATGATTATGAGTGCCAATGAGGATCACTTACCTTGGGAGGCTCTCAAGATCAAGTTGTCTGAGTTGCTCGCGGCTGTTGATCAGGATGACTATAATCGGGTACGCCAGCTATTGCGTGACACAGTCAGCGGCTATACCCCAGATGGAGAAATTGTCGATTGGATTTATCAGCAGCGTCGACTTGAGCCATGAATCAAGAGTTATTGTAGCGCTCGCCCCACGGGCTCGAAACTTTCCCTAGTTTCATAGTTTCGCGCAGCTTGTAGCAAGCCGGTCGTTGACCGGCTTATTTTTTTGCGCAGTTAATTAAGCTTTTACACGGTTCTCTTTGTCTGAGCGCTTACTATTTTTGCTGGATTACCTACTACGGTCGCGTTTGCAGGTACTGATCGAGTAACTACGGCGCCTGCGCCTACCATTGCGTTTTCACCGATCTCTAAGCCAGGCAATATGGTGCAGTTGGCGCCTAAGGATGCACCTCTGCCCACAACAGTACGAGCGAAACTTTCAGGATAAATTTTGCTTCTGGGATAAATGTCATTAGTGAACGTAACGTTTGGTCCAATAAACACGTCATCTGAAATAGTGATGCCATCCCAGATTTGCACACCACATTTGATCGTGACACGGTCCCCAATAGTCACATCATTTTCAATGAACACATGGTCGCAGACATTGCAGTCAGCTCCAATTTTTGCGTTAGGCAAAATATGTGTGAATGCCCAAATTCTAGAGCCTTTGCCAATGTCTGATGATTCGCACAGTGCATGAGAGTGCACAAAGTAGTCTTTGGAATCGCTCATTTGTTTTCTACCTCTTTTTGGCTCAAAGCGTGATAGTTTCTTGGAAAGGACACCAATTTTCCATTATTTTCGCGTCTTTTTACTTAGGGGCCATAGATGCTCAGCAGCGACGAGATTCGCCTGGCGCTTCTTTCATGAGGTTTTCTGTGTGTTTTCCTCGACCATAGATCTTCCTTGACGCTGTCTTTTTCTGCCAAGAGCTTTGCTGAGGCTCTGTCGGAAACGATTTCGTGGTTTTAGAGAGCAGTCAAACATACGCTGTTACTCACCCATTTTTGACACCCTCCAATCATCGCCTAAGTTAGAAAAGCAGCTTCGGAAAAGCTGCTTTTCCCTCACCGATGTCATGGAGCGTCACCAATGCAAAACACCTACATTTCCTCCCTCATCTTCGCCTTCCTCACCACCCTCTCTGTCGCGACCACCGCAGCCCCATCCGCCAAACCTGAGGCACCAACCCCCATCTCCGCGCAGATGACCAAAACCGAGCAATCCGCCAAGGTCAATCTCAACGCCGCTGATGCCGAAACCCTGCGACGCGATCTGTTCGGTATTGGTGCTTCCAAGGCCAAGGCGATCGTTGCCTTCCGCGAGAGCAATGGCCCCTTCACAGCGGTGGATGAATTGCTGGAGGTAAAGGGGATTGGCAAGGCTTTGCTGGAAAAGAATCGTGAGAGGCTGGTGATCAACTAAGGGATGTAGCGCAGAAGGCCGATCGTTGAGCGGCCTTTTTCATCGCGTTGATCTTTATGCCCCTGACCCACCTGGCATGAAAAGTGGTTACCTCAACAGCAGTGATTGTTCAACAATCTTGAGGTGTGAATGAAGCTCAATGTGTCCCTGGCCGATCAGATCGCCTTGGAGTTGCGTGCCGATATCATCGGTGGGCGGTTGTTGCCGGGTATGCCGTTGGTTGAGGTCGACTTGGTCAGGGCCTACAACGCATCGCGCAATACCATTCGCGAGGCCCTGCATCGGTTAGGGCAGGAGGGGTTAACTCGGTATGTGCGTAACAAGGGCGTGATGGTGCGCCGCCTGGAACGTGAGGAAGTGCGTGATCTGTTTGTGGTCCGCCGCACTTTAGAGCTGCAAGCCATTGCCCAAAGCGGCTCTCTGACCAACGATCAATCCGAGGGCATGCAAAACGCAATCGACGCCACCGCCTTGGCGCGGGAGCGTGAAGACTGGCGCGCCGTGGCCACTCACAGCCTGGTGTTTCACCAACAGATTGTCGGGCTGATGCGCAGCCCATTGTTCGATGATTTTTTCGCTCAGGTGATCGCCCAATTGCGTTTGGTGTTTTGCGCCGCGCCTGACGAACAACGCTTCCAATCGCCCTGGCTGGAACGCGATCGTGAGATTTACACACTGTTAGCCAGCGACAACAAACCAGCCGCCAGCGAGGCGATGAGCCTCTACCTGGACGATTCGGAACACCTTTCCCTCGCCTTGTTTGATCACCCTTGATGGAGGATTGCCTCATGTACAAAGACTATCCAGCCGCTTACCAGGTCAGCAAAGGTTCGGCGTTGCAGGTAAACACCGCGTTCTATGAACGCATCCGTGACAGCAAGAACCAGCGCACCCTGATCGAACAGTTCGAGGTGCCAATCCGCACGGGCAGGGCGTGGAACGTACCGGCCGGGCATGTGTTTCGTGTGACGACGCCGGTGGGGCCGCAGGTAGGTGATTTCAACGTGTGGAACGGCAATGACCCTCGCGAGCGCTTGTGGGCGGCGCGTACTCGGCAGCTTCAAGGCGCCCACGTCAGCACGCATGACCGTTTGTGGTCGAACCTGCCGTTTCTACGACCGCTGGTCACGATTACCGACGACAGCCTGGCAAGCTACGGCATCGATGAACACGGTGGGCGCCTGCACGATTTGCTAGGCACGCGTTGTGACCCCTATGTAAACCGCATGCTTACTGGCGAGGACTTCCATCATCACTGCCACTCGAACCTGACTCGCGCGGTGTTGCCTCACGGCCTGACGGAATTCGATGTGCATGACGTGCTGAATATTTTCCAGTGCACCGGCCTCAATCACGACGACATGTATTTCATGAAAGCCTGTCCGGCGCAGAAGGGTGATTACCTGGAGTTCTTTGCCGAGATTGATCTGTTATGTGCATTGTCGACGTGCCCAGGTGGGGATTTGTCACTGCCGATGTGGGGGCCGGATGCGCAGGATCCACTGACGGTGTGCCGTCCGTTGGGGGTTGAGATCTACAGGCTGGAGGATGAATTGCTGAGTGGCTGGAGCCAGCCGGAGCGAGCGGCCTATAAGGGGCAACATGGGTTACATATTGCCAAGGCGCAATGGGAGTAGGGCTGCTTCGCAGCCCAGCGGGAGCAAGCTCCCTCGCCACAGGGTTGTAAGCGATTTAGCGGTCTTGCGCATCCTTGGCGTCCGCTTGCGCATTGCGCTCGGCCACGCGTTTGCGTTGTTCGTCGGTGAGTTCCACTTTGTTGGCGCTGTCACGCAGCATCATCAGTCCACCGACGATCGACCCGATCGCGACTACCATAATCAACCATGCATACCACGGCATAAGGCTCTCCTTGAGGCAGATGCCCGTGGGGAAATTTCCCACGGGAATGACTGCTTTGAGTGACGGGCGTTCTGAGTAGTTCAGTGTACGCCCGTTCTGCCTCGCAGGCCTTATAGTCCCGTCAACATTGCGTCCGCCGGGGCGTCGGCGCGGTCTTGTGCAGTCAGTTGGAAGTAGACGAAGCCCACCACCATAAAGCCCAGGAAGATCAGCCCGATCAAGGCATTGAACCAGGCCATCGCTACCAGGCACACCACTGCCAGTACCAGCGCGATACCCGGCACGATGGGATAACCCGGCGCGCGGAAGGTGCGTTCCAGCAGCGGTTCGGTTTTGCGCAGCTTGAACAGGCTGAGCATGCTCATGATGTACATGACGATGGCGCCGAACACGGCCATGGTGATCATCGCGGCGGTCAGGGTCATGCCGCCCAGATTGATCAAGCCATCGCTGTAGATCGCGGCGATACCGACCACGCCGCCAGCGATGATCGCGCGGTGGGGTGTCTGAAATCGCGACAGTTTGGCCAGGAAGGAGGGCAGGTAACCGGCGCGGGCCAGGGCGAAGAATTGGCGCGAGTAGCCGAGGATGATGCCATGAAAGCTCGCCACCAGGCCGAACAGGCCGATCCATACCAGCATGTGTAGCCAGCCGGAGTGTGTGCCTACTACGGTTTTCATGGCTTGGGGCAGTGGGTCGTTGATGTTCGACAGGGTGCGCCAGTCGCCTACGCCGCCGGCGAAGAACATCACGCCCATGGCCAGGATCACCAGGGTCAGGATGCCGCTGATGTAGGCTTTTGGAATCGTACGCTTGGGATCTTTCGCTTCTTCGGCTGCCATGGCCGCGCCTTCGATGGCAAGGAAGAACCAGATGGCGAAGGGGATCGCCGCGAACATGCCGGCAATCGCCGGGGCACCGAAGGTGTCGGAGCCGGCCCAGCCGTTCAGGGCGAAGTTGCTGAAGCTGAATGCTGGGGCAACGACGCCCATGAACACCAGCAACTCGGCGACGGCGAGTACGCAGACCACCAGTTCGAAAGTGGCGGCGAGTTTCACGCCGAGGATGTTCAGGCCCATGAACACGATGTAGGCGCCGACGGCGGCGTGTTTCGGGTCCAGTGCTGGAAATTGCACGTTGAGGTAGGCGCCGATGGCCAGGGCAATGGCGGGTGGGGCGAAGACGAATTCGATCAGGGTCGCCAGGCCGGCTATCAGGCCGCCTTTTTCACCAAAGGCGCGGCGGCTGTAGGCGAACGGTCCACCCGCATGGGGAATCGCGGTGGTCAGCTCGGTGAAACTGAAAATGAAGCAGGTGTACATCGCGGCGACCATCAATGAGGTCACCAGAAAGCCCAGCGTGCCGGCCACGCCCCAGCCATAGCTCCAGCCGAAGTACTCACCGGAAATCACCAGGCCGACCGCGATGCCCCATAGATGCAGGGTGCCCAAAGTGGGTTTGAGTTGTGTGTTCATTATGAAGAGCTCCCTGAACGGTTTGGAATGATTCAGGGTGTTGCAGTGGACATGCCAGCCTGAGAATCATTGTCGTAAAGCTGCACGACTGTCGTTTGGGGGATGGTTTGGCGTTTGAATGTTGGCAGCGGTGCACCAGTTGAGTGCGAGGGTGGCTTGGCTGGCGCCATCGGGGGCGAGCCCCCTCCCACAGGTGATCGGCGCTCGGGCAAGTGGGGATTGCTCCCGATAGCACCTGCAAAGGCACCGAAATCCCAGGTGTAAACCCCGCATAAAGCCACTCTTTACGCCATCTTTACGCGCCACGCCCCGCCTCGCTCTCGTTCCTTTACACGCCTCCTGCGGACAATTGCCCCACACGCGGCACTTGCCGTTAAACGGAGAAACTTCCATGAGCGTTCTGGACGGGGTGTCACTGCTATTGGCCGTGGCGCTGTTCATTTATCTGCTGGTTGCGCTGTTACGCGCGGATCGGAACTAGGAGCAGGCTATGCACAGTTATGACTATTGGCTGATCATCGCCTTCTTCGCCGTGGTACTGGTGCCGGCACCGTTTCTGGGGCGGTTCTACTACAAGGTGATGGAAGGCCAGCGCACTTGGCTGACGCCGGTGTTGGGGCCTGTCGAGAAAGCCTGTTATCGCCTGTCGGGCGTGGACGATCAGCAGGAGCAAAGCTGGCAGAAATACATGCTGGCCTTGCTCGCGTTCAACCTCGCGGGCTTCCTGCTGTTGTTCGCAATCCTGTTGTTTCAGAACTATCTGCCACTCAACCCGCAGAAATTGCCGGGCCAGGAGTGGACACTGGCCTTCAACACCGCGGTCAGTTTCATGACCAACACCAATTGGCAGAACTACAGCGGTGAAGCGTCCCTGAGCTACCTCAGTCAAATGGTCGGCCTTACCGTGCAGAACTTCGTCAGTGCCGCCACTGGCCTGGCAGTCCTGGTCGCGCTTTGCCGTGGGATCGGTCGCAAATCCACCAAGACGTTGGGTAACTTCTGGGTCGACATGACCCGCGCCACCCTCTACGGCTTGCTGCCGTTATGCCTGGTGCTGGCGCTGTTCCTGGTATGGCAGGGCGTGCCGCAGACTTTTGCCCATTACGTTGATGCCGTGACCATGCAAGGCGTGGATCAAGTCATCCCACTGGGCCCGGCGGCCAGCCAGATTGCGATCAAGCAACTGGGCACCAATGGCGGCGGCTTCTTTGGGGTGAACTCGGCGCATCCATTTGAAGACCCGACCGCATGGGCCAACCTGTTCGAGCTGGCGTCGATCATCCTGATCCCGGTGGCCCTGGTGTTTACCTTCGGCCACTACGTCAAAGACTTGCGCCAGAGCCGGGCGATCCTCGCCTGCATGCTGGCCTTGTTCCTGATTGGCGGCGCGACCTCGCTATGGGCCGAGTACCAGCCCAACCCAACCCTGAACAACCCGGCCGTTGAACAAACTGCGCCACTGGAAGGCAAGGAAGCACGTTTCGGCACCACCGGCACGGTGCTCTGGTCGGTGACGACTACCGCAGCGTCCAACGGTTCGGTCAATGGCATGCAGGACAGCCTCAATCCCCTGAGCGGGATGGTGGCGCTGGTCAACATGATGGTCGGCGAAGTGATCTTCGGCGGCGTCGGCGCCGGTATGTACGGCATGCTGCTCAACGTGTTGATCGCGGTGTTCCTCGCCGGGTTGATGATTGGGCGCACCCCGGAATACCTGGGCAAGAAGCTCCAGGCCAAGGAAGTGCAATTGCTCGTGGTGACCCTGCTGGTGATGCCGGTGGGTGTGCTCGTGTTGGGCGCCATCGCCGCCAGCCTGCCAGGCCCGGCCGGTGCCATCAGCAACCCTGGCCCCCACGGCTTCAGCCAGTTGCTCTACGCCTACACCTCGGCCAGTGCCAACAACGGTTCGGCATTCGGCGGTTTCAGCGGCAATACCGCGTTCCACAACCTGATGCTCGGTCTGGGCATGTTGATCGGCCGTTTCGGCTACATCCTTCCCGTACTGGCCCTGGCCGGTAGCCTGGCGATGAAGAAGACCGCGCCGATTGGCCAGAACAGTTTCCCGACCCACGGCCCGTTATTCGTGACCCTGTTGACCGTGACTATTTTGTTGGTCGGCGGCCTGACTTTCCTGCCGACGCTGGCGCTGGGTCCTATTGCTGAACACCTGAGCATGGGCTTCTAAAGGGGATATGAACATGAATATGCCTGTAAAAAATGCGGCCCCGGTCAAACCCCAGGAACCCGCCAAAACCGCGATATCTGCCCTGTGGCGCCCGGCGCTGATCCAGGCGTTCGTCAAGCTGGACCCACGCCAGCTGCAGCGCTCTCCGGTCATGTTGGTGGTCGAGCTGACCGCCATCTTCACCACCGTGCTGTGCTTTGTACCGGACACCGCCGTGCCGACCTTCGTGGCCGTGCAAATCGCTGTGTGGCTGTGGTTCACCGTGCTGTTCGCCAACTTCGCTGAAGCCTTGGCCGAAGGCCGTGGCAAGGCCCGCGCCGACAGCCTCAAGGCCGGCAGTGAAGGACTGAGCGCACGCCGCAAGGAGGCCGACGGCAGCTTCAAGGTGGTCCCGGCCACAAGCCTGCGCAAAGGTGATGTGGTGCGCGTCGCTGCCGGTGAAATGATTCCTGGCGACGGCGAGGTGGTCGAAGGCATCGCCGCCGTCAACGAAGCCGCGATCACTGGCGAATCCGCTCCGGTGATCCGCGAATCCGGCGGTGACCGTTCGGCCGTTACCGGCAACACCCGGCTGGTGTCGGACTGGCTGCTGATCCGCATCACCGCCAACCCCGGTGAGTCCACGCTGGACCGCATGATCGCCCTGGTGGAAGGCGCCAAACGCCAGAAAACCCCCAACGAAGTCGCGCTGGATATCCTGCTGATCGGCCTCACCCTGATCTTCCTGTTGGTGGTGGTCACCCTGCAGCCGTTCGCCCACTTCGCCAATGGCAGCCTGCCTCTGGTGTTCCTGGTCGCACTGCTGGTGACGCTGATTCCTACAACCATCGGCGGCTTGCTGTCGGCCATCGGCATCGCCGGCATGGACCGTCTGGTGCGTCTCAACGTGATTGCCAAGTCCGGTCGCGCGGTGGAAGCGGCGGGGGACGTGCATGTGCTGTTGTTGGACAAGACCGGCACCATCACCTTCGGTAACCGTCGTTGCACGGCAGTAGTGGCGGCGCCGGGCGTCAGTGGCCGGGAAGTGGCGGAAGGTGCGCTGTTCGCCTCCCTGGCCGATGACACGGCGGAAGGCAAGTCCATCGTCGAATACCTGCGCGCCTTGCACCCCCAGGCAGAGCCGACGCTGGACGAACTGACCGCAGTCCCCTTCAGTGCCGAAACCCGGTTGTCGGGTGTCGATTATCAGGGCCGCGTTTTCCGCAAGGGCGCGGTGGATTCGCTGCTGGCGTTTATCGGCCAGCAACGCGCCGACCTGCAGCCAGCGTTGTCGCGGGAAATCGACAAGATCGCCCAAAGTGGCGGCACCCCATTGCTGGTGTGCGCCGATGGCAAGTTGCTCGGTGCGATCCATCTCAAAGACGTGGTCAAGCCCGGTATCCGCGAGCGTTTTGCCGAGCTGCGCAAGTTGGGCATTCGTACCGTGATGGTCACCGGCGACAACCCGTTGACCGCCGCCGCGATTGCCGCTGAAGCGGGTGTGGATGACGTGTTGGCCGAAGCCACGCCAGAGAAGAAGCTTGCGCGTATCCGCCATGAACAGAACGACGGCCGCCTGGTTGCGATGTGCGGCGACGGCGCCAACGATGCGCCGGCGCTGGCCCAGGCTGACGTCGGCATGGCGATGAACGATGGCACCCAGGCTGCACGTGAAGCCGCCAACATGGTCGACCTCGACAGCGATCCGACCAAGCTGCTGGACGTGGTCCAGATCGGCAAGGAATTGCTGGTAACCCGCGGCGCGCTGACCACCTTTTCCATCGCCAACGACGTGGCCAAATACTTCGCGATCCTGCCGGCGCTGTTCGCCGCGATCTACCCGCAATTGGGCGTGCTCAACGTCATGCATTTGCAGAGCCCGCAGAGCGCGATCCTGTCGGCCATCGTGTTCAACGCGCTGATCATCGTGGTGCTGATTCCCCTGGCCCTGCGCGGCGTGCGGGTGCAGGCGGCGAGTGCGGCGGCGTTGCTGCGACGCAACCTGCTGATCTACGGCCTGGGCGGGCTGCTGGTGCCGTTTGTGGGCATCAAGGCAATCGACATGCTGCTGACAGCGCTGCACCTGGTTTGACCAGCAGTCCTTTGTGGTGAACGTGCTTTGGTCGTTCCCAGCTCTGCGTGGGAACGATCCAATCGAGTCAATGTGAGGAGTTTGAAATGACCAACATAATCCGCCCGGCCCTGAGCCTGCTGGTGCTCATGACCCTGATCACCGGCGTGGCCTATCCGCTGGTGGTGACCGGCGTCGCTCAGGTTGCTTTCCCGGAGCAGGCCAACGGCAGCCTCGTGCGCGATGCCAGCGGCAAGGTGCGCGGCTCCAGCCTGATCGCCCAGGATTTCAGCGGTGATGGCTGGTTCCATCCACGCCCCTCGGCCGGGGCATTCGCGACCGTCTCCAGCAGTGCCAGCAACCTGGGGCCGAGCAACCCCGCGCTGGCCACGCGTATCTTCGATGACGCAAATAAACAACAGGTGCCTGGCCAGGGGCCGGTGCCGTTGGCCTCGCTGACAACCTCCGGCAGCGGACTCGATCCGCACTTGCCACCACCGGCAATTGCCTATCAACTGGCGCGAGTGGCAGCGGCGCGGAATGTGCCGGTGTCGACCTTGCAGCGGTTGCTGGATGAGCACATCGAAAGCCCGTTGGTGGGGCCACCGGTCGTCAACGTACTGGCACTGAACATGGCCCTGGAAAAACTCTAAAACCCTGTGGGAGGGGGCTTGCTCCCGATAGCGGAGTATCAGCAAACACTATTTCAGCTGAGCCACCGTTATCGGGAGCAAGCCCCCTCCCACATGTGATTTGCATTGAGCCTGACTACTTTGATACCTGAAGGACACTATCCGCATGAGCGACTCCGGCCGCGCCGATGCCCTGCTAGCCGATCTGCCCCGCAACGGCCGTGGCCGGCTCAAAGTTTTCCTCGGCGCCGCCCCCGGCGTGGGCAAGACCTACGCCATGCTCCAGGCGGCCCACACCCAGCTGCGCCAGGGTGTGCCGCTGATTGCCGGGGTGGTCGAAACCCACGGCCGTGCGGAAACCGAAGCGCTGCTCAGCGGCCTGCCGCAACAACCGTTGCTGCGCAGCGAATACCGTGGCGTGATGCTCGAAGAAATGGACCTCGACGGCTTGCTCGCCGCCAAGCCCAAGCTGGTGCTGGTCGACGAACTGGCCCATAGCAATGCACCCGGCAGCCGGCATGAAAAGCGCTGGCAGGACATTCAGGAATTGCTCGCTGCCGGCATCAACGTGTTCACCACCGTCAACGTCCAGCACCTGGAAAGCCTGAATGACCAGGTACGTGGCATCACCGGCGTGCAGGTGCGTGAAACCCTGCCGGACTGGGTGCTGCAAGAGGCTGACGAGCTGCTGCTGATCGACTTGCCGTCCCGCGAATTGCTCGAGCGTTTGCGCGACGGCAAGGTGTATGTGCCCGAACAGGCGCGTGCGGCCATCGATGCGTTTTTCACCCAGACCAACTTGATGGCCCTGCGCGAGCTGGCCATGCAAACGGCTGCAGCCCATGTCGATGACGACCTGGCCCAAGGGTATCGCCAACTCGGCCAGGCTGCGCCGGCGGTACGTGGTCGTTTGCTGGTGGGTATAGATGGCGACGCTCAAGCCGAACGTCTGGTGCGCCACGCCAGTCGAGTCGCCCAGCGTCGGCATCTGCCCTGGAGCCTGGTGCATGTCGATAACGGCCGTGCACGCGATGAGCAATCGCGCCTGCGCCTGCAAAACGCCCAGCAACTGGCCGAGCGGCTGGGTGGGGAAGTGGTGTTGCTGCGCGCTGGAGAAGTGGCCAAGACGCTGATCCAGCATGCCGCCGAACGCCGCGCGAGCCTGGTGCTGGTCGGGCAGTCGCGTATGCGCTGGCGTCGACGGCTGTTCGGCGGTGGCCTCGCCGCACGCTTGTTGCGCAACGCGCGGGGCCTGGAAATCAACGTGCTCGACAGCGACGATATTCCCGCACCGCCGCGCCTGCCGGATGCGCGTGGGCTGCGCTGGTTCGACTACGCCTTGGCCGTGCTGGCCACCGTTGTTGCGGCCGGCGTGGCCTGGGGCGTGTCCAGCGTATTGCCGTTGCCGAATATCTCGCTGGTGTTTCTCGCAGCGGTCCTGCTGGTGGCGGTGCGCAGCAGCCTGGGGCCTTCACTGGTGTGTGCGGCCTTGTCGTTCATGACCTACGACTTTCTGTTTATCCCGCCGAATTTTTCCTTTGCCATCCAGCGTGAGGAGGATGTCCTCACCCTGTTGTTTTTCCTGTTGATGGCGGCGCTCACCGGCAACCTGGCCGCCCGCCAACGTCGGCAACTGCAGGCGCTGCGCGATACTCAGGAAGAAACCAGCGAACTGCTCGACCTGTCACGCAAGCTCACCGCCGCCACAGATCGCCAGGCCGTTGTCAGTGCGGCGGCGCATCACCTGCAAGGCTGGAATGACTTGGATGTGTGCCTGATCAATCGCGACAGCCAGGGCGGTTGGATGATCGAGACCGGCGGCCCGCTGAACCTTACCGAGGCCGAACGTGCCGCTGCCGACTGGGCTTGGCAGCACGATCAACCGGCAGGCAAAGGCACCGGCACCTTGCCATTTGGGCGTTGGTGGTGGTGGCCGTTGTCGGGTGAAGAGGGCCCGCTCGGCTTGCTGGGCGTCAGCGCGAAGGCCGGCATGGACTTGAGCGGCCAACGCCGCCGTCTGCTCACGGCCTTGAGCCAGCCGCTGGCCCAGGCGCTGGCGCGGGCACAGCTGGGGCAGGAGTTGGAGTCCGCGCGTTTGCACGGCGAAACCGAACAATTGCGCAGCGCCTTGCTCGCCTCCGTATCCCACGATTTGCGCACGCCGCTGACCTCCATGCGCGGGAGTATCGACAGCCTGCTGGCGCTGGGCGAGGCAATCCCTTTGGAGGATCGTCGCGAATTGCTCGAAGGCACCCGCGACGAGGCCGAGCGCCTCGATCGCTATATCCAGAACCTGCTGGACATGACTCGCCTGGGCCACGGTGCGCTGAAGCTGGCCCGCGACTGGGTCTCGCCCGGCGATATCGTCGGCAGCGCCCTTGGCCGATTGCGCGCGGTGCTGGCACCGTTGCAGGTGAGTACCGATGTACCGCCGGAGCTGCCGCTGCTCTACGTGCATGCGGCATTGATCGAGCAGGCTTTGGTCAATGTCATGGAAAACGCTGCGCGCTTTTCGCCGCCCCAGGGCCGTTTGCAATTGAGCGCCGGTATGGTGGACAACCAGTTGTTTTTCGCCGTGGCCGATGAGGGGCCGGGGATTCCCGAGGATGAGCGGGCAAAGATCTTCGACATGTTCTACACCGCTGCCCGAGGTGATCGGGGCGGGCAAGGCACCGGCCTCGGCTTGGCAATCTGCCAGGGTATGGTCGGCGCGCATGGCGGGCATATCAGCGTGGCGGATGGCATTGACGGGCGGGGCACGTGCATCACTTTGTTTCTGCCATTGCCGACACAGCCTGCCGTGGAGCAAAACCTTTAGGAGCGAGCTTGCTCGCGAAGGTCGTTAACGATAATGATGGCATCCTGAATGCACGCGGTGGCTGTAGTTTTTTCGCGAGCAAGCTCGCTCCTACAATGGTTTGTTTTTTACGGATTTTGATTGGACACCATGAGCCAGACCGCGACGATTCTAGTCATTGATGACGAACCGCAGATCCGCAAATTCCTGCGCATCAGCCTGGCCTCCCAGGGCTATAAGGTGATCGAAGCCGGCACCGGCAACGAAGGCCTCGCCCAGGCGGCATTGAGCAAGCCGGATTTACTCGTGCTCGACCTGGGCCTGCCCGATATGGACGGCCAGCAAGTGCTGCGCGAGTTTCGCGAATGGTCGACGGTGCCGGTACTGGTGCTGTCGGTACGGGCCAGCGAAGGCCAGAAGGTCGAAGCCCTTGATGGCGGCGCCAACGACTACGTAACCAAGCCCTTTGGCATCCAGGAGTTTCTCGCCCGTGTACGCGCGCTGTTGCGTCAGGCACCGGCGGGCGAGGCCCAGGAAGCGGCGTTGAATTTCGGCCCGCTGACGGTTGACCTGGCCTACCGCCGCGTCCTGCTGGACGGCGCCGAAGTGGCGTTGACCCGCAAGGAATACGCAGTGCTGGCGCAACTGGCGCGGCATCCTGGGCGGGTGATTACCCAGCAGCAATTGCTCAAGGACATCTGGGGCCCGACTCATACCGAAGACAGCCACTACCTGCGCATTGTAGTGGGGCATTTGCGCCAGAAGCTGGCGGATGATCCGACCCAGCCGCGGTTTATCGTGACGGAGGCGGGAGTGGGGTATCGGTTGCTGAATGCTTAGGGCGAATAGAGTTTCGCTCTCTCAACTAACGCCATCGCGGGCAAGCCCACTCCCACATTCGACCCCGTGCTCATGTTGAACCCGGTCCAATGGTGGGAGTGGGCTTGCCTGCGATGGGGCCATCAGCAATGCCTACACTCTCAAGACTGCTCACTCTCATACCGATCCAACGTATCGCTGGCAATTTCCCGCCCCAACGCGATCAATTCAGGCGCCTTGTAGAACTCGAAAAACCGGCACACCCGCTTTGGCACGTTGATCAACACGTCTGGTGGGTAGCCGGCGATTTTGTACTGCGCCAGTGACGTTTGCATTACCTCGAAACTCTGGTTGATCAGGTCCAGCAATGAGGCCGGCCCCACGTTGTCGATGATGAACGAGCCGGTGGCCGACTTAGGCGCACCGGGTTTTTCCGGCGCGGCGGCGGGTTGCTGGGATTCCGGCTCGGCGGACTCCAGCCACGGGTTGATCTCGGCGGCCTGGGCCTGCAAGGCTTCCTGTTCGAGCTTCATCAACTGCTCTGCCTGTTTGCGACGAAACGGCAAGTGTGAACCCAATGATTTGGCCAGGCTGTTGAAGCGGCTTTTGAAGGCTGGCGGGCGCTGGATTACCGGCAAATGGTAGTGCTTCTGGTTGGTGGCGTTGAGGTTGACGGCAATGATCAAGTCACAATGGCTCGACACCACCGGCACGATGGGCAGCGGGTTGAGCAAGCCGCCGTCCACCAGCATGCGGTTGCCCTGCATCACCGGCGTGAACAGGCTGGGGATCGCTGCCGAAGCGCGCATGGCCTGGTGCAGGCAACCTTCCTGGAACCAGATTTCCTGTTGGTTGGTGAGGTCGGTGGCCACAGCGGTGTAGGGGATGCGCAGCGCTTCGATATTGATTTCGCCGACGATCTTGCGGATCTGCCCGAATACCTTTTCGCCGCGAATCGCGCCCAGCCGAAAGCTCACATCCACCAGGCGCAAGACGTCGAGGTAATCGAGGCTTTCGATCCAGTTTCGGTACTCGTCCAGCTTGCCGGCCGCGTAGATCCCGCCGACCACGGCGCCCATCGAGCAGCCGGCAATGCAAGCGATGTCATAGCCGCGTCGTTCGATTTCCTCGATCACCCCGATATGGGCGTAGCCCCTTGCTCCGCCGGAGCCCAGCACTAAGGCAACACGTTTCTTCATAACCAGACCCTTCGCAAAACAGATGCCCACAATGCACCCATCCAGGGGGCTGCTTCAATCCTCGGTGAGCCCTGGCAATATTTTTCCAGAATCGCGCCTGGGCTCGGGTATGCTCTGGCAATAGGTACTGCGGTTTTCAGGCCAGGGACAAGGCACTTTTCCCTGTAGGTAACGTCTACAGGCTACGACAGATTTTGTATATTTTGAGGTGTCATCAATGAAAGCCTGGATGTGTGTGCCTGTGATCCTGTTGGCCCTGGCTGGCTGTGCCGGGAAAACCGCGTACCGCGATAGCTGCGGGTCGCAGTTGGATGCCGCCTGGAAAGAACTGGACCTGGCCAAGGCCGAGGGTTTCGCCGGCACCGTCAGCTACTCCAAGGCGTTGTCGCTGTTGACCGGGGCCAAGACCCAGCAGCAATTCGAAGCGTTCGAAGGGTGCGCCAACAAGGCCGAGAAGGCGCGCTTCTATATCCGTGAGTCACGCGCCGGGCGTTGATGCATCAGCCCGCGACTGAGGTTTTACATCACAAGGGGAGGGCAGGATGTCAGCGCTGGTCAATCAGTTAGTCGCTCAGGTCATTGGCCTGGAAGTAGGGTTACTGAGCTGCCAGGCTCGTCTTGCTGCCGTCACCGACGATGAAGCCTTGCACGATCTGCGCACCACGGTGCGCCGACTGCGCAGCCTGTTGCGTCCTTTGCGTGGGCTTCCGGGTGTGGAACAGCTGGAAGCGGCCGCCAGCGCCGTCGGCCAATTGACTACGCCGCTGCGTGACCGTGAGGTGCTGGCGGCGTACTTGCATCGGCAGGGTCACGATGCCGCGGCTGATCGGCGTCTGCGCCTGCAACCGGACGCTTATCGCCAGGTGGCGCAGAGCCCTGAGCTGGCGCACCTGCTGCTGATCCTCGATGCGTTTCCACGGTTCCTTCGCGCCTCCCAGCATCAGAAGTTGCTCAAGGGGTTGCGTTCGCGCATTCAGAAGCGCCTGGCCAAGCAATGCAAGACACTCGATCACGCGCTGAAGGATCAGGAGCATGATCGCCACCGTTTGCGCCTGCTGATCAAACGCGTGCGCTATGCCGCTGAAGCCTATCCCGAGCTGGACAAACTGCCGGCCAACGCCCTGTCAGGCTTGAAAAAAGCCCAGGGCGCCCTGGGAGATTGGCATGACTGCTGGCAGTGGCTGATCCAGGCCGAGCACCAGGCTGACCTGCAACCCTGTATGGCGACCTGGCGTGCAACCATGGTCAAGGCCGAGGCGCGGGCGGATCGGGTGCTGGACAAGTTCAGCGCCAATTTCTTCTGAACCGGTCCGGCTTTTGGCCGGAATAGGCGCTGTACCTGACGGGGGTGGTGGTTAAGATCCCTCATCGATTTTCTTGATGTGAGGTCGCCATGCGCTTTAGTGATTTGCTCGACGCTGCCCGCAGCCAACCGCTGGATGTCACCATTCCCGCCGATTGGGCCCAAGGCCGCGCCACCTTTGGTGGTCTGGTCGCTGCATTGCAATACGAAGCCTTGCGTGCACAAGTGCCGGCGGACCGACCGCTGCGTTCCTTGGCGATCACCTTCGTTGGCCCGGTAGCGCCCGATGTACCCGCCAGCTATCAAGTTGAAGTGTTGCGCGAAGGCAAGGCCGTCAGCCAATTGCTGGGTCGGGTGGTGCAGAACGGTGAAGTGGCGACGTTGGTCCAGGCCAGTTTCGGTGCGTCCCGCGAGTCGGAAATCGACGTCGCGAGCGAGCCGCCACCTGTGTTCAAACATTGGGATCAATGCCAGGAGCTGCCTTATATCAAAGGCGTCACGCCCGAATTTATGCGCCACCTGGCAATGCGCTGGAGCGTCGGCGGCCTGCCGTTTACCGGCACTCAATCCCGCGAGATGGGCGGTTGGGTGCGTTTGCGTGGGGATGTGAAAGAAGAGCCGCTGACCGAGGCACATATTCTTGCGCTGGTCGATGCCTGGCCGCCGGCTCTGCTCCCCTACCTCAAGAAACCGGCGCCGGGCAGCACCCTGACCTGGACCATCGAATTCATCCAGCCACTGCAGCACCTGACCACCCTCGACTGGTGCCAATACCACGTCCACATCGAACACGCCCGCGACGGTTATGGCCATGCCGCTGCCGCGCTCTGGAGCCCGACCGGTGAATTGATCGCCCTCAGCCGCCAGACTGTGGTGGTCTTCGCCTGATCCTCAATATCGGTGGCGCTGGCGCCAGGCACGCCACCAGCCACCGCTGAGTACAAAGCGCGGAAACGTGACGAACTGCTCGACCACCAGGCGTTGCATCGCATCTTTGCGGTCACTGAACGGCTCACTCGTCTGGGCTTCCAGGCTATGGCCGTGACGCTGCAGCGCCAGGCCTGCCAGAATGCCGATCACGCCGACAGCCAAACTCACCAGACTCAGGCTGAACACACCGGAAACGATCAACAGGAAGCCGATGATGAACAGCGGCACGGCGATCAGGTGCAAGGCCAGGTTGGCGGGGTGTTGATGATTTTGTGGGTAATTACGCCATTGCCAGGCGGGGAGATTGGGGTGACGTTTGCCCATGGTGGTGAATCCTCTGTCCGTTGAAACAACTTGGACAGAGTGTAGGTTGGGGGTGGCGGGTCGGCGAATTGGGGTTGGCTATGGAAGCCATAGAGAGTAATTCCGGTGCACGCCCGTTAAGCCCAAATGACACAGTCGTGATCATCCATGTGTACTAGGAACGTAAGTTTTCTATCCGTTACCCAGAATGGATATCCCGAGGTCTCACCTAAAATAGATGTGATATCGCGCGCGCAGTCGATTTCCCAACCTTTATATGTTGAGTCAAATACTAGGAGAAACAGATTTTTTTCGTCAATGCGATGCTGTATTTCTTTCCAGAAGTCAGGGTTGTGCTCGGTGCTTTTCTCGTTTATTTCGACGGCGTCAAGAACGTTGCTTTGAAACTTGAAAAAATGTTTCGTGAGAGCAGTTACCACGGTTGTTAGCTCCTCCGGCCCAAGTTTTTTGGCGTTTATAGCCAATGTTATGCAGGCTTCGTCTATTTCCTTTTCGAGGTAATTCATCACAAGGTACCAATCTTAGATCGGGTAACGAGGACCAGCTTTAGAAGTATATGGCCTCTTTTTGCGCTACCGCCCGCTCTTTTGCCTAGAGGTTGATAAACAATATTAGGCGATTTCGGACATGTTTTTGATTATGGAAAGTCTGGATTATCAATGCTAATTTTTCTGCTTCTCTATCTAGGATCTCTTTAATTTAGGGTTGCGTGAAGTATAAATTGGAAGTGGAGTTTTGTATTTTTTTGGCTTTGCCTTTTGTTAGGTAGTTATTGAAATGAATTTCTAGGTAGTTCCTGTTTGTATACTTTTCGTATTTGTTCGAAGTTTCACATGCGTATATATACAATCTCCAGACATCGAAGCCGTCTATCCTCCCGTCAGGGCCATAATCAAAATCGACACATATTTTAGGTAGGTAAACCCTACATCCAATCCCGTGCAGTTCGTAAGTGATATCGTCAACAACCGTCCCACATTGCGGGATTTTTTTGGATCGCCATAAGCCTAAGATGTTTTTCGTGCCAAACGCCTGTTCAAGTAGGTCCGTGGCTGTTTTTACTTGTTTTAAGTACTCGTTGATCAAATCTTCTAAGGTGTGATCGCTCATCGTCTTGGCCTTTCCAGTCTATCGAGACCTACCGTATTTGAAGAGTCTATTACATCTTTGACACTGCTAAACGAGCTTTCGTGGCTGCCTATATTCTGGATTAGTTTTATGGTGACCGGTGTATGTGTTTGTCTCGCAGCGGACGCTCTATGGTGCCCGTCAATAATATAGTGCTGCTCGTTATGCTCAACGACCTCTATTGGGTTGTTTTTATCGTATCCATTGTTTCGCATGCTGCTCGCAATTTCCTCCACTCGTTTGGTTGATCGCTTTCCTTCGATGCTGTGCGTTCTATTTAAAGTGGCAGCGTCTACTCCGTGGATAAGAGGGGCGGAAGGCTGGCCCTCGTTCACGCTTGATCTGTAGGTTGGATCGTCAGCATAGGCTCGTGGTTTACACCCGTCGTCACCTGGGCAAGTGTTCAAGCCTAGCGGATCAATCCAGCCTATAGGGTTAGGCACGTACTGGTACGCGTTGATCCCACCCGCCAGCTTCACCGGATCAGGCGTCAGGTATCGACCAATATCTGGATTGTAGTAACGATGGCGGTTGTAGTGCAGACCGCTTTCCTGGTCGAAGTATTGGCCTTGGAAACGTAGCGGGTTGTCGATTTTGCCTACGTCGAGCCGGCTGATTTCTCCGTAGGCGCGGTAGTGGGCGGACCAGACGATGTCGCCTTCAGGCGTGGTGAGTTCCTGCGGTGTGCCGAGATGGTCGAGTTGGTAGTGGTAGGGCTTGGTTTCTCGTGGGCCGAAGCCTTCCAGCATTGCCAGCGGGCGGAAGCTGCCTGGCTCGTAAAGGTAACTACGATGATGATCGGCATGGTGTTCGGCGATCAGTTTGTCGCCTTGCCAGAAGAACTCCGTGGTGATGCCGTCGACGGTTTTGCTGATACGCCGTCCAAACGGGTCATAGCGATAACTGGCGGTTTGGCCGTTGGGTTTCGTGACGCCGATCAACCGGTGCTGGCAGTCGTAGCGGTATTCGGTGACGAGTGAATGGCCTTTGCCTCGCCGCTCATGGATCAGGTTGCCGAAGGCGTCATAGTCGTAGTGGTGATCGCCTTGGATCACGAGCCGGTTACCCGCAACGATGTCCGGCCCCGGCCGGTTTTGCATGAGTAAATTGCCCGCCGGGTTGTGGCCGAAACGCTCCTGTACGTCTTGCGAATGGTTGGCGCGGGTCAGGCGCTGGAGCGGGTCGTAGTGGTAAAGATGTTCGCCTTTGCGCGTGTCGTGCAGGCGGGTGAGGTTGCCGGTTTTGTCGTAGTCGTAGTGGCGTTGGTAAAGGTGATTTTGTTGTTGGGTGACGGCGTGGGCGTGCAGGCGGTTTTGGTCGTCGTAGTGGTAGTGGCTGAGCAGTTGGCCTTGTTGACGTTGTTGTTCGCGGCCGGCTTTGAACAGGTGGGAAGTCAGTAACGAACCGTTCAGTTCGACGGTGGCGAGGTGGCCGCCTTTGTCGTGGTTGAAGGTGAGGCGGTTGTTGTCCGGTAGGCGTAAATGTTGAAGCTGGCCGCAGGCGTCGTAGCCGTAGCGCAAGGTGCCCCAACCCTGATGTTCGGCGGTGAGACGGTTTTGGCGGTCGTACTCGTAGGCCAGAAACCAATGGCTGTCGTCGACGCTGAGGAGGTTGCCTTGGCGGTCGTAGGCATAGTCGACAGTGCTGCCATCGGGCAGGGTTTTTCGTACGAGACGACCGGCGTGGTCGCGCTGGTATTGGGTGACTAGCTGACTGCCGTCGTCGCCGTGTTCGGTCTTTTCCTGCAGGTTGCCGTTGAGGTCGTAGATGTAGGCGGTGCGCTGGCCGTCGAAGCCGGTTTCCTGTTGGATCAGGCCGTTGGGGTGGTAGTCGAGTTGGTAGGTTTCGCCGACTTCGTTTTCGATGGCGGTCAGCAGCAGGCGGGCGTTGTCGTAGCGGTACTTGACCTGGCTGCCATCGGCGTTGATGCGACGGCTGATCAAGTGCAGGCCGTCGGCGTATTCGTAGCGGGTGACGTGGCCGAGTTCGTCGCGTTCGGCGATGATTTTTCCGTAGGGGTTGTAGCTGAATTCCCGGCACGTACCGCCGGGCTGGGTCAGTTTCAGCAGGCGTCCTACAGCGTCCCATTGATACTGGGTCAGCGCGCCATGCTCATCCTCACGCGCAATCTGCCGGCCCAAGTCGTCATAGCGATAGCGCTTGGTTGCGCCATTGGGCAACTGTTCTTCAACGAGCTGTCCGCGCTCATTCCACACCAACCGATGGCAACTGTTGTCGGGGTACCAAACGCCGGTGAGTTGCCCCTGCTTGTCGTAGCTGTAGTCGGTCGCATGGCCATCGGGATCAATCTGGCGAATGACATCGCCCTGGTCATTACGCTCGTATGTCCAGACCGCCTCACCCCGGCGCATAACCCGTACGAAGCCGTTGTCATGCTCGTAGGACGTCGGCTCGTCATCCCCCGGAAACAGCGCCACCAGGCGCCCGGCGGCGTCGTACTGATACGCCGTCACCGCGCCCAGCGGGTCTTGCTCGACGGTCAGGCGGCCCTTGTTGTCGTAGGATTTGAAATGCTGGGCGCCGTCCGGATCGATGCGCTGTACCAGCCTTGCCCTTTGATCGTGGACGTAGACTTCTTGGCTGCCATCGTCGTTGTGCACGGTGACGCTGCCGTCGTCGCCCCAGGCATAGCGCGTGTCCATCTGCGAAAAGTTGGCCCAGTGCCGGACACAGCGTGCGGCCTTGCCGGCGCGTTCCCATTCCCAGAAAAAACTCGCGCCACCGGCCAGTTGTCGCTCGAGAATGACGTGTTGTTCGTCGTACCGATAACGCTCACATTCACCGACAGCGTTGGTCGCCGACACCAGTCGTCCAGCGTCGTCATAGGCGTAGGAAACGACGTTCTGCTCGGTCACCCAAACAAAGGGTTCATGGCCCTTGGCGCGATGAACCTGGTAGTCCACCGCCACAATGCGATCCAGTTCGTAGCGCAACAGCAAAGAGCGGCCCACGCCGTTATCCAGCCGTTCAATCCGCCCCAACCGATCCCGGAAAATGCGCAACCGGTTGTCATACGCATCGCTGATCGCCGTCAGCACGCCGTCGCAAAAGTGGTAGAACCGCGACCCCTGGGCCAGCACCAATTCATCCGGCAACGACCCCAGGTAAATCGCCGCTTCGGCCAGGCTATTGGTAATCGCCGGCCGAGCCACCGTCGGCAAGGGCAGGGGGGTCGAGCGGTTCTCGTGGTCGGTCCACACCACCGAATCGCCCGACACCACCAGCCGCTGGGCCAGCGCATGACTCCAGCCAAACCCCAACCCGCAATCCATTTCCACCGCGCTGGTGCGATACAAGCGCGTCCACTCGAACGGCAACATTCCATCCAGTGCGCCATCGGTGAGCGTCAGCAATTCCTCGCCGGTAACCATCGACACCGGGCAGCCATGGGTGACGGTCTTGTCCGAAGAAGCAGCAGCATCCCCGGCCGGATTTTTCGCGGAAGCAGGCACATCATCCACCGCCTCCTGGCGAACCAACGCCGTGCGCTGCGTCTTGCTGCGAACCGCCGGCACCGGGTTGGCAACCAATTCCTCACCCGCCTTCAACGACGCCACCGGCACCGCCTTGACCGGCACCGCTGCACTGTTCAGCAACACCGGCTTGGCGGCCTCCACATGTGTTTCCAGCCGAGGCCCTGCAACCTGCTTGGCCAAAAGCTCCAACAACGCCCGCGCCCGCCCGGATTTGACCTGGCTGAGTACCTGAGCCCCCAGCCGAAGCTGGAGCCCAATCCCCCGCGTCGCCCAAATCAGCAACAGGTTGATCAAGACTTCGCCGGTTATCTCACCCAGCAGTTCGTACATCTCGGGCGGCGGCAGCAGGCGTAGCCAGGCCACCATCGCCGCTAAATAAATGAACAACAGCGGCTCATCACTGAGCACCAGCAACCCCTGGGCGAGCGTGTCTTTACCCAGCTTGAGTAACTGATCAAGCTCGGCTTGAGAGAGGTACTTCAGCAACTGTTCGCTGTTGGACTTGAGGTTCGCCAGCAGGTCGACCAGCTCGGTAAGGTTGTCCCACAGGTTGTAGAAGGCCTTGCCGACGCCGGTCGCAAAGGCCACGCCCTGTTTCGCGCTGCGCTCGAAGCGCGGGGCTTTTGCAAAGTCGGCCCATTGAGGCTGGAACTGCTCGTTCCATTGCTGGCGCAGGTCTGCTTCCAGCCCGGCAATCACCGACTGGTAGGACGCATACAGTGCCTTGACGTGATCTCTGGAAACGTTGGGGTAGAACGTGATCTGGTACTGCTGGTCGCGGGTGCACTCGGGCACTTTAAGAATGCCGCTGGGCCCGATGGTTCGCTGCAACGGCGCGCCCATGGGCGTGCCGTCCTGGGCGATGGCTTGCAGCGTGACCGGCGTATTGCCGATCGGCACGAACCGGGTGCTCTCGAACAGATGCACCAGGGTCAGCCCGCCCTGGGCCTTGCACTGGGCGACGGTGCGACTGGGCTTGTCGGAAGAAATCGGCGCAACCAGTGCGACGTCGTCACCGACCTTGAACACCTGCTCCACTTCCAGTGCCGAGCCACTTAAAAAGCTGTCGGCCCACGTATCGAAGGTGTTCAGGCAGTTGCGGAAATCACGAAGAACCTCTTCAGCGTCCAACGCTTCGGGATCCATCGGCGCCAGTACAAAGCTGGCAATCACCGGAATCAAAAGACGCCCCGGACAACCTGGGCGCTAACGAAAAAAACCATCTGCAATCCCTCGCACTGTTTGATCAGGCGAGGGACTTTGCAGCGGTTCGTAGGTAAAAGAAGTCGGCGTTAATCGCGGGGATGAGGAGGAAGTTTCGTCTTGATCTCAGGCAAGCTGCGCCTTGGTCGTAGGACTTGGATTAGGGGCTGAACGGTCTTACAGCTTCAACTGCCCAATCGCTTTGCTCAGCTCTGCGGCCAAGGTCGCCAGCTCATTGCTGGTGGTGGCTGAGTCCACTGTCTGCTGCACGGTGTTTTCGGTTACATCACGAATACTCACCACTGCACGGTTCATCTCTTCGGCGACATGGCTCTGCTGTTCGGCGGCCACTGCGATCTGGGTGTTGCTCTCGCGCATCTGCGCCACGGCACCGGTGATTTCGCCGAGCGCGGCACCGGCTTCCTGGGCCTGTTGAACGCAGTCATCGGCCTTGAACGAGCTTTCCTGCATGAAGTCCACCGCATCGCGGGTGCCGGCTTGCAGCGCCGAGACCATGCGCGTGATTTCGTCGGTGGAGCTTTGTACGCGCTTGGCCAGGTTGCGCACTTCGTCTGCCACCACCGCAAAGCCACGGCCCATTTCTCCGGCGCGGGCGGCTTCGATGGCGGCGTTGAGCGCCAGCAAGTTGGTTTGTTCGGCGATGCTGTGGATCACCCCGACCACGCCGTTGATTTTCTGGCTGTCTTCGGCGAGTTTCTGGATCATTTCAGCAGTTTGTTGCACGCCGGTGGACAGCCCGGCAATGGAACGTTGCACGCGGATAACCACTTCCCGGCCGCTGCCGGCGAGGGTGTCAGCGGTTTGCGAGAGGTCGCGGGTGGCGCCGGCATGCTGGGCAATATGGTGAACGGTGGCGGTCATTTCGTTGATGGCCGTGGCGGCCTGGTCGGTCTCGCTTTGCTGGCCGAGCATGCCGTGCTGCACCTCGTTCATGCTGCTGGCCAGCCGCGCGGCGCCTTCGTCCAATTGCCTGGCGGTACGGGCCACGGTGTTGACCACCCGCTGGTAGCCGGCTTGCATGGCGTTGAAGGCGCTGGCCATCTGCCCGACCTCATCCTTGCAGGCCAGCGGCACGCGGGCGGACAAGTCGCCGGTTTTCTCGACATGCAGCATCACGTCCTTGAGGGTGTTGAGCTGGCTGAGCAGGAAGCGGATCAGCAGTTGTGAGGCGCCGAGCATCGCAAGCATCAGGATCGCCACCGCCACCGCATAGTTGACGAAGCGTTCGCCGAACACTTGGCGCAGGCTTGGCGCGTAGGCGAGTACGGCGACCTGTTGCCCATCGGCACGGTGGATGACGTCAGCGCCCACCAGCGGATTGATGCCGAACCATGGCAGGTGACTGAGTTCGACCCAGCCGCTGGCGCCTTGCAAGGCTGAAAGATCCTGGCCTGTTCGTTGTGGGACCTGGTCGCGGCTGAAGGTCAGCCAGTTCTCACCAGTGGGCAGTGCCTTGTCAGCCGGCCAGGCGCTGAGCAGCTGTCCTTGGGCCTGCGCTGAAAGCTGCGACGCATGGCTGCGTGCCTGTTGTTCGAGCTGGACGGCATACAGCACCAGCAGCAGGGTGGTGATGAACGCCACCGCGTTGACGGCCCAGAATTTGTACTTCAGCGAGATATTGCTAAGCCAGGCACCCATGGAAGGTTTTCTCTGATAGCGGAAACAGCATTGGCAAGGTGCCATTATTGTGCCGCTATTCAGGAAAGCATTTTTGA
Organism: Pseudomonas sp. W4I3; assembly: GCF_030816195.1. Classification (GTDB taxonomy): domain Bacteria; phylum Pseudomonadota; class Gammaproteobacteria; order Pseudomonadales; family Pseudomonadaceae; genus Aquipseudomonas. Next base: position 2,406,013 of record NZ_JAUSXS010000001.1, read on the forward strand.
CATGGGTCAATGCGCCGCATCACTCCACGGCCGGCAAGCCGAAAAAAGCGCGGGCACAGGCGGTGCTGTGCAACGCCAGGTCTTCCATCGTTTCATTGCGATGCAGGGCCACCTCACGCAACACTTCGGTGAGGAAGGCAGGTTCATTGCGGCCGTTTTTTGGCTTGGGGCGCAGCGTGCGAGGCAGCAGGTAGGGCGCGTCACTTTCCAGCATCAAACGGCCTCGGGGAATTTCCCTGACCAACGGGTGCAGATGCGTCCCACGGCGCTCGTCGCAGATCCAGCCCGTGATGCCAATGTGCAGGTCTAGGTCGAGGTAGCTGAAGAGCGCCGCTTGTTCGCCCGTGAAGCAGTGCACCACGGCGGCGGGCAGATGGTCACGGTAGTCCTTGAGGATCTCCAGCAGGCGCTGATTGGCGTCGCGTTCGTGAAGAAACACGGGAAGTTTCAGTTCGACAGCCAGGGCCAGGTGTTCCTCGAGGACTTTTTCCTGCTGTGGGCGCGGCGAAAAATCACGGTTGAAATCCAGCCCGCACTCGCCGACGGCGCGCACGCGCGGTTCACTGAGCAAGCCGCGCAGACGTTGGGCGCTGGCGCTGTTCCAGTCGCTGGCGGAATGGGGGTGGATGCCGGCGGTGCTGAACAGACGTTGCGCGCTTTCATCGAGTTTCACGCACAGCTCCAGAGCCTGCTCGCTGCCTTCGACACTGGTACCGGTGAGCACTAATTGTTGCACGCCGGCGGCGTAGGCACGCTCGATGACGGCCGATTGCCTCTCGTCGAAACTGGGGTTGGTCAGGTTGACGCCGATATCAATGAGTTGCATGGTGCTACCTCCGCCTGCGGCCGGAAAGCATATCAGAGCTGTAGATTTATAAGAAAAACGAAGAACTACAACGCGTTATAGCTGTCTTTGAACGTTGCACGCGACATTGTGCTGGGCCTGCTGCCTGTCACCGTGCCGCCGTTGCGCGCCTTGCCAGCGCATAAAGCGCTCTGTTTCTGACGCCCAGCACCTCGTTTTTCACGAAGGCGCTGGCCAGTATTCTTTCCGGAGAGCGGATGATCCGACCCTCGGCGTTGCTTATAGTGTGCGTGACCTTGCTGCTGCCCATGGCGGCGGTCGCACGTCTCGACGGTCCGCTGGAAGTGACAAAGCCCGGCAAGGTGCGTGACCTGGCAGACATCCGTTCCAGCCGCACCCTGCGTGTACTGGTCAACCAGAGCCGCAACAGCTCCGGTGAAGTGCAGGGCCAGGCCATCGGTGTTGAATACCATCGCCTGCGTGCATTCGAGCAATACCTCAATGGCCGTGCCCGTGATGGCCAGGAGATCAATCTCAAGATCATTCCCAAGGCCAAGGAGCAGTTGCTCGGGGCACTGGCCCGTGGCGAAGGCGACCTGGTTGCCCCTGGCGAATTGCTGGATGTAAAAGCCGCGCACAAGATCAGCACCAGTGACCCTATCGCCAGCGGCGTGCCGTTATGGCTGGTCGGCGTCAAGGGTGAACGACGGTTTACCAAGCTGGAGCAGTTGTCGGGTCGCACTCTGACGCTGACTACCGGCAGTGCGGCCGCAGATGCAATCAGCCAGGTCAATCAGAAGCTGGCCCTGCACAAGCAGCCGCCGATCAAGGTGGAATGGGTCGACCCGAGCCTGGCGGTGGAAGACGTGCTGGAAATGGTGCAGGCCGGGATCTATCACCTGACCATCGTTGAAAAACCGATTGCCGAGCGCTGGTCGAAAATCCTGCCCAGGTTGCGCTTTGACAAGCAGGTGGCCATCAGCGAGCCAGGCGACGAGTATTGGTTTGTGCGCCAGGATGCGTCGATGTTGCGGGCGAGCATCGATCGTTTCCTCAAGACCTACCGAACCCCTTCCGATCAGGATGTGGCGTTCCAGCGTATCTATCGACGTCTCTATCAAGTGCGCAACCCGTTGGCCCGCGCGGACCGTCAACGCCTGGAGAAGCTGCGCCCGGTTCTGCAAAAGCATGCGCGCGAGCAAGGCATGGACTGGCTGAACCTGGCTGCACTGGCATTCAAGGAGTCTGCGCTCGACCCTGGCGCGCGCAACAGTGGCGGTCCTACCGGTTTGATGCAGATCACGCCTTCGGCTGCGCAGCGGGTGGGCGTGAATAATATCGAGAGTCTGGACAGTAATGTGCAGGCGGGGGCGCGCTACCTGGCGATGATCCGTCGTAAATTCTTCGCCAGCCCCAAGCTCAATGAGCGCGAACGCATGGCCTTTGTGCTCGCGGCGTACAACATGGGACCAGAGCGCGTGCAGGGCATGCGCACCGAAGCCAGACGTCGGGGGCTCAATCCCAATCAGTGGTTCTTTCAGGTTGAACGTATTGCCATGGAGCAGGTAGGAATGGGCGGCGTCAGCTATGTTAATAGTGTCAACAAGTACTACTTGGCGTTTGATCGGGAGCGTGAGTCTCTGGAGCCGTCAATGGGGAAAATTGCATCACGCAAGTAATCGATTTTGTCGATGTTTATGGCGCAATTTTTCGGCTTTTATCATTGTTTAAACTGATTAATATAGCGGCCAACCAACCCCCTACCTGAAAAAGGATTTACCCCATGAGCCCACTGATCACCCGTGTCCTGTCCACTCGCGCCGGTTATGGCCTGACTGTTCTGCGCGTCTTCGTCGGCATTATTTTCGCTGCCCACGGCTCGCAAAAACTTTTCGGCTGGTTTGGCGGCGGTGGTCTGGCGGGCACCGCACAGTGGATGGAAAGCATTGGCCTGGCGCCGGGTACGCTGATGGCAGTGTTGTCAGGCGGCACCGAGTTCTTTGCCGGGCTGGCGCTGATCATCGGCTTGCTCGCACGCCCTGCGGCATTGGGTTTGACCTTTCTGACGCTGGTGGCAATTTTTTCGGTGCACATTCATAACGGGCTGTTCATGGCCAACAATGGTTATGAGTTCGCACTTGCCCTGCTTGGCGGCTCGCTGGCAGTACTGTTCGAAGGCGCCGGCAAACTGTCGGCCGACCGCGCCATCGCCAACTGACCGTTTCGCAAGTCTTGGGAGGCCCGCCGTGTGCGGGCCTTTTCGTTGCTCGGGATTCTTGACACTGCCCCGCCAGCTTCTCTAGGATGCTGCTCATGCGCCGATTTAAACAGCTAATTGCGGGGCGCCACTGGACTCGATGCAGTCCGACAGAACCATGCACTCATCAGTAGGCACGGTTCGAAATACCGCTAAAGCGCTGGTTCGGTGTTGCCTCTCACCTGCCCGCAGACTTTTGAGGTAGAGACACGACACGATGAATGCACCACGCCCCCTGATACGCCTGGCCCCGATCACTGCGGACCTGACTCAACGCAACCCGAAAATCCTCTTGGGCGGCAAGCACCAGCCAACGCTGCTGCGTTACCTGGATGGCTGGCCCCGTCGTACTGGACGGCCTTCGGCGTTCTTGATCCAGTTCGTGGAAGACGGTGACTCCCTGGCGCGTTTCGCCAATAACAGCTTTGACCTCGCCGTGATCCAGGCCCCGAGTGCAGACAATGCCGAAGAGGTGATTCGCCAACTGACGCGTATCGCACGGCAAGGGCTGATTGCCCGTCGCTGATTCGCTGCGCGACGTGTTCAGCTAAACGCTGCTGGCGGCCATCGGCGTCGACACAAGCAGCGATAACGTACAAAGGCTATCAAGCACAGGACCAGCGGGACCGTCGCGATCATCAGCAGTTTGACAGTGCGTTCGAAGCGCTGCAGCGGTGCATAGGCTTGAGTCTTTAGGACGTGGAGTTCCATGGGCAGGCGCAGGCGCTCCTTGTTGAGCGCTTGCAATTGGGTATCGGTGTCCACGGCCTGGGTGCCCAAGCGAGGAGCCTGCGGGTTCATTCGCTGCCAGGCTTGCTCGGTCTGCTCACGTCGACGTTCTAGTTCTGCAGCCTGTTCCCGATAGGCCTGTGCAGCGGCTTCACGCATGGGCTCGAGGGTGCTGAGTGGACGCGACGTGATGCGCGGGCGAATGTTCGCAAGTTCTGCGGGAGCCGCCAGGTTATCCAACGTGTTCAACACGAACCGCAGGTTGCCATTGGCGGTTATCTGGCTGACAGCGTCTGCCAGTATGTCGGTATCGGCGACCACCACTACTTCGATCCGCGTGGCTTTTTGTAAGCCTGGCTGCTGCCCCCCGACACCGTCAGGAAATGCCGAAAAGGCCGGTCCCTCGATCCGCGCGGCGATCACATGGCGCTGACCTGCAGTGGACGCTTCTTCCATGAGCGATTCGAACTGCGTTGCGCAAGCGAAACGCGCCGCGTCCAGCAGCGCAGACTGTCGCGAGCTTTGGAGCAGCGGGGTGAATGTCGTCCGGCTTTTGCGCGTGCGTAACAGCGCACCGCTGCTTGATACGCTCAGGCTGTCCAGTTTCCAACTGCTGACGTCGTGCGCCGTCATGGCCTGTCGTGGCAGTTTCAACCTGGCTGGGTGCAAGACCGTGGGCATGCCTGGGCCGAGCGAGGCCGAGGAGGCGTAAAGACTGTCAACCAGCAGCTTGTTCGCGGGCATCCGAATGCCCCATGTGGCCAACAGACCATCGAACATGGAATCCACCGATAGGCTTTCAGTCTCCATCTCGCTCACCGGGTCGATAAAAATCATCAGCTTGCCGCCGTTCAAGACGAACTGCTCGATGGCAAACAGGGTGTGTTCGGCCAGCGCACGTGGCTGCACGACCATCAAGCTGTCTATCGATGGAGGGATCTGGGTGATGTTGGAGGCTAGCTCCACCAGGTTGAAATGCCCGCGCGTCTGTTCCATCAGTCGCTCGGCGGAATCATTCAACGGCAACCCGGACAACAGGCCGACGGTGGGAGGTTGAGGGCGCATCAGTTTATAGATCAGGTGGCTGATTTGATATTCAAGCAACGGCTCGTCGTCGGGGTTGAAGGCTTCGATGCGGTGCGTGCCCTGGCCGGCACGCGTGCCTATGAGGCCAAGGTATCCCTGTGTGTCATCCAATCCAAACAAGCTGGCTTTGTAGGCATCCTCTGAAAAGGGGACGGGATCGATAATGTGCAGGTTGATCATTCCGTCGGCGGCTGCTTCGAATTCCTGGAGTAAATCTTCAATGCGTTGGCCGAAGCGTTTCAGGATTCGGCTTTTGTTTGGCGCAGTAAGCGAGTTGAAATAATACAGGTCCAGCGGGCTTTCAAGCGTCTCGAGCAGTTGCCGCGTCGGTGGCGATAAGGTATGAATTTTCTGTTGTGAAAAGTCCCAGCGGATATCGGGTAATTTGTTTATCCAGACCAGATTGAATGCGAGGAACAGTAACGACATGACGATCAACGTCATGCCCACACGAAGAGCGGATCGCATCAGCGACTTTCCTTCTCAGCTGTTTTTATAGTTGAGTGTGACAATGGTTGCAGAGAGAAAAGCAAAGATCATGCTGATAAAATATAAGCCGTCATGAAGTGTGATTTTGCCGTTATCCATAGAACTGAATCGAGCAATCGGGTCAAGTTTCATCATGCTGTCGACTATCCAGATCGGTGCCTGATGTTCAAGTGCATCCATGACTGAAAAAAGTCCGCTGAGGGTCAGTAGCAAGCCCATCGTCAACAGGAAGATAACAACGCGCTGGTGCGTGAGGGCGCAGATAAAACAGCCGACAGACAAGTAACTTCCCGCCAGCAGCCAACTGGCCAGAAATTGTGACGCGATCACCCCGTCATCCGGCGTTCCAAGATAATGGGCGGCAATCACCAGGGGGAAATTCAACAACAGAGCAACGCTGCATACCACCCAGGCTGCCAGGAATTTTCCGATCACTCGTTCTGTTGATGTGATGTGCAGGGTTTTCAGCATGTTGGAGAAGCTCGTGCTGTGTTCGTCAGACCACAAGTGCATTGACAGGCCGGGTATCAGCAGCAGATAGAGCCAGGGGTGCAGCTCGAAAAAAGCCTGCAGGTCACTGCTGTCTCGCTCCATCCACTGGTTGCTGTGCAACCCAAGTGCCGCGCATAGCACAAGGAAAACCGCCACGCTCAGATAGGTGCTGGGGGTGCAGGCATAGCTGGCGAGTTGGCGTTTGAAAATGAGTGGCAGCAGTCTCAAGGGGATACCTCGTGGCTCAGATGATGAACGACATCGTTCAGGCGACCTGGCTCTATATGCAGTGACGTTATGTTCCAACCGCGATGGGCGATGAGTGAGTTGATGGCGGGAAAGACCGCGTGCCCGGGCATGGCCAGAACCGTTACTTTGCCTGGGTTTTGCCGGTCTTCTTCGATGCCGGCGACCCCAGGCAAGACCGCCAGAGCGAGCAGATCCAGAGGTGGATCCGCTGCGAGCGTCACTGCCTGGAAGTGCCGGGAGCTGCGCTGCAAGTCCTGCAGCGAAGAGTCGGCCATCAGTCGCCCATTTGCGATGACCAGAGCGCGGGTGCAAATGTCGGACAGCGAGTCGTAATGGCGAGAGGCAATGATGACGCTCATTTCTTCGCTCAAGGACTGAACGAGCGCCCTGAATTTAAGCCGCTGCTCGGCATTCAACCCTTCGGTTGGCTCGTCCAGCAGAAGCACGCTGGGGGAGTGCAGAATGGCTTGTGCAATCGCGACTCTGCGCTTCAAGCCAAGGCCGAGTACATCGACGGGGCAGTTGAGCACGGGGTGTAGCTCCAGTCGCGTGGCGACCCGGTCCACATGCCTGCGTTTTTCAGCGCCGCTGAGCCCTCGAGCGGCGGCGACAAAGTTCAGGATGCCTGTGACCGACAGCGTGTGATGGCTTATGCCCCCTTGAGGCTGGTAGCCCACGGCTTGCCTGGCGATAACTGGATGGGCTTGGGTGTTGAAACCTCCAATACTGACGTGCCCACTGGTGGGCCTGGTTATGCCGCAGATCAAATTCAGCAACGTTGTTTTACCAGCGCCATGCTCTCCAAGCAGTCCCACGCATTCCTGGCGTTGGGCACAGAATGAAAAGTCGCTGATCACGCTTTTTTTGCCCAGGTACTTCGTCAGGTTGCTGACCTCAATCATAGGATTACCGAATCAATTGGACGGTGCTTGAGTAAAGTTTCGTCGTATGTAGCGCTGCGTTAAAAAGATTACGTTTAATACCTGTGCTTGGGAACGCTGGGTGCATTTAATAAGTAAAGTCCTACGTTTGAATTGATTACGCCCTGAAACAATTGTTGTGTTTGAAGTACTTAATAATGGTCGGATGTTGGTCTGATATTTATATAAGGTTTTCTTTTTTCATTGAGGCCCGATTGCCATGATGCTTCTACGTACCCTTGTTCTTGAGCGCAGCGGCGAGGATGCTCCGGTCAACGGCGCACTGCTGTGTGGATTCGCTGTCGAGCGCACTGCCTCCAACTTCCTGGTGTATAGCCTGGATGAAGAAGCTGAACCGGGTCACTCCAGGGTGTATATCGCGGCGCTGCGCAAAAAGCTTGAGCGTTACTTTCTAGGTGGGGTCGAATCCAAGGAAGACCTGCAAGTAGCAATGCAAGTTTTCAAGCAAATTCTGATGATGGCGGCGGCGCCAGGCAATAAGGAAGGTGCCAGCGCGGAGTCTCAGGTTCCGTTTCACTTCATTGATTTGAAAGGCTGCAGGTTGCCGCCGGCCAGGCCCGAAGACCATCACTCAGTGATCGTCAAGAAAGCGCTGGTGATGAAGGTGATTACGTTGGGCATGTCGGCCCCCGCTGCGCCCGCGATTGAAAGCAGTGCCGTCATCGTGCCGTCCATTCGCTTTTCATCGCAAATGGTTGCTCCACCCCGAGGCAAGAGCCGGCCAACGTCCGCCCCGCCGCCTGGGGACGAAGACAGTGTTGAACAGCAACCCCATTCCCAGGTGACGGTCCCCGAGGTCGCGCAGGAGCCAGCCGAACCCCGGGAGCCGTCTGCTCAGCCAGAACATGTCGAAACCCAGTCTGTTGCCGTCTCGGCGAAGGCAGATACTTCCATGCTCGAGATAGACAGTACGCTGAGCAACCTCGCAAGGGTTGCCCACGAACTGACGCAAAAAAAACAGGCAGTCATCGAGCGCGAAGAGATGCTCGAGCAGTGGCAGGCTCGACTGCAACAACAGCAGACTCAGCAGGATGAAGAAAACCGAACGTTGGAGCAACGCCATTCACGTCTGCAGGAGCAAGCGCTGGAGGTGAGTCAAAAAACCGAAAACATGGCGCGGATGATGTCGCAGCTATCGTTGATGCGACAGCAGCTGCAAGGCGCGCTGGTTGAACTGGATCAGGTCCTCGAGGGGCAGGGCTGAGGCGAGGAGTCAGTCGACCTGGATACTTTGTCCCGTTGATTTATCATCGATCCCCACCAGCCGGCGCCGGGGTATGATGCCCTGGTCTGTCGACACTATTGGACATTGCCTGGGGATATGCGCGTTTGAGTACCAAGCTGATTACCAAAGAAGGCCACGAAGCGCTGAAAAAGGAGCTGGACTACCTTTGGCGTGAGAAGCGCCCGGACACCACGCGCAAGGTTACGTGGGCAGCTTCCCTGGGAGATCGCAGCGAAAACGCGGATTACCAGTACAACAAAAAGCTGTTGCGTGAGATCGATCGGCGGGTGCGCTACCTGCGCAAGCGCCTCGAAGATATGCGCGTGGTGGAGTACATGCCCGAGCAGGAGGGCAAGGTATTCTTTGGGGCATGGGTCGAGGTCGAAAACGATCAGGGCGAGACCAAGCGTTTTCGCATTGTGGGTTATGACGAGATCTACGACCGGATGGATTACATTTCGATCGACTCACCCATGGCACGTGCGCTGCTGCGCAAGGAGGTGGACGATGAAGCGATCGTGCAGACCCCGGGCGGCGAGGTGTGCTGGTGGATTACCCGGATTGAATACGTGAAGTAGCAACGGATGGCCCTTGCTCTGAATGGAGCAAGGGCCATCCGTGTTTTCAGCCCTCGCGCAGCACCGTCAGCGGGCTGGCGTTCAGCGCACGGCGTGTACCGAACACTCCGGCGGCGCCTATCAGCAGCGCACCGATCACCGGCAGCAGCAATAGCCAGGGGTGAGGGTGCCAGGCCAGATCAAAGGCGTAGCGGTACAGCACCCAAGTCACCAGCTCAGTCCCCAGTGCCGCCAGCAATCCACTGACCGCCCCCAGCAGGCCGAACTCGATGCGCCGAGCCTTGACCAGCAGTCTGCGCTCTGCGCCCAACGCACGCAGCAGCGCACCTTGGCGAATTCGCTCATCCAACGTGGCCTGCAAGCCGGAAAATAGCACGGCCATGCCTGCTGCGAGCACGAACAGCAGCACGTATTCCACCGCCAAAGTCACCTGGGCGAGGATGCTGCGCAGTTGTTCCAGCAAGGCCTCGACCTGCAGGATGGTAACCGCCGGGAAGGCTCGGGACAGGTCGACGATCTGCTGGTCATGCCCAGGGGCCAGGTAGAAGCTGGTCAGGTAAGTCGTCGGTAAGTCCTTCAAGGTGCCCGGTTGGAAGATCATGAAGAAATTGGGCTGGAAGTTATCCCAGTTGATGGTCCGCAGGCTGGTGACCCGAGCCTCGCGATTCTCGCCGCCGATGGTGAATACCAGATGGTCGTTGAGCTTGAGCTTCAGGCTTTCAGCCACCTTGGCTTCCACCGATACCCCGGGAATCTCATCGCCCGGTTGCGCCGTCCACCAGGTGCCTGCCGTCAGTACGTTGCCTGGGGGTAAGTCGGCGGCCCAGGTCAGGCTCAAGTCCCGTTGTACGGCGCGGTCGCCGCTGGAGTCCTTGCTGACAATCTCTTGTACGGGTTCGCCGTTGATGCTGATCAACCGGCCGGGCACGACGGGATAGAGCGGAGCGGATTGCGCTTGAACCTCCAGAAGGCGGGCGCCAAAGGCGTCTTTGTCGGCCGGCAGGATATTCAGCGCAAAGTAGTTGGGCGCATCCTTGGGCAGCTGGTTCTGCCAGGTGTCGAGCAGCTCGCCGCGCAGCAGGGCGATCAAGCCCATGGATAACAGGATCAAGCCAAATGCCAGGGACTGTCCGGCTGCCGCCAATGGATGCCGCAGCAATTGTCCCAGGCCCAGCCTCCAGGGCAAGGAGGCGCGCGCCAGTAACCGACGCAGGCTTTGCAGTAACAACAGCAGCAACCCGCCGAGCATCAATGCTGCCACCACGCCACCGCCCAGTAACGCGAAGGTCAGTACCAGGTCTAGGCTCAGGCGCCACATGATCAGGCCCAGGGCAAAGAGAGCCGCCCCATACACCATCCAGGTGCTCGAGGGCATAGGCAGCAGGTCGCGACGCAATACCCGCAGCGGCGGCACCCGGCCCAGCGCGGCCAGTGGGGGAAGGGCAAAGCCGGCGAGGGCGACGAGCCCGGTGCCGATACCGGCAATGGCCGGCAGCAACCCACCGGGTGGTACGTCTGCGGGCAACAGGTCGTGCAGGAAGTAGAACAGGCCAAATTGCGCGAGCCAGCCGAGGAGGGCGCCGGCCAGGCTCGCCAACAGGCCCAATACGCTCAGTTGCAGGCTGAACAGCAGCATCGTTTCGCGTCGCGACAGCCCGAGGCAGCGCAGCAGGGCGCTGGCATCGAAGCGGCGGCTGGCAAAGCGGTTGGCCGACAGCGCCACGGCCACACCGGCCAGCAACACCGCCACCAGGCTGGCCATATTCAGGTAACGCTCGGCCTTGCCCAGGGCGCCGCCGATCTGCTGGTTACCATCGCGCGAGTCCTGCAGGCGTTGGTTGGCTGCGAGGCCCGGCTTGATCAGATCGCGATAGGTTTGCAGCGCCGTGCTGCCGGGAGGGGCGCGCCACAGTTCGCGGTAGCTCACGCGGCTGCCAGGCTGGACCACGCCAGTGGCGTCCAGGTCTGCCAGGTTGATCATCACCCTGGGCGTGAGGCTGTAGAAGTTGCCGGCGCGGTCGGGCTCGTAGGTGAGTAGGCGTGACAGGCGCAAGGTCTTCATGCCGACATCGATACTGTCGCCGACCTTCAGGTCCAGCGCTGTCAGCAGCCGTGCTTCCACCCAGGCTTCGCCGGGTTTGGGGCCACCGCCTGGGGTTTCGGCGCCAAAGGGTTCGCCCGTACTTTTGAGTTCGCCACGCAGCGGATACTGCTCGTTGACCGCCTTGATGCTGGAGAGCTGGATGCCGTTGTCCGCGGCGATAACGCTGGAAAACTCGACGATGCGCGCATGATCCAGACCCAGCTCGGTGCCGGATCTGATTTGCTCGGGGCGGGCCGGCGAGCTGCCTTCGAGCACCAGGTCCGCGCCCAGGAACTCGGTGGCGCGCAGCAGCATGGCGCCGTTGAGGCGTGCACCGAAGTAGCCGATAGCGGTACTGGCGGCCACGGCCACCAGCAGGGCGAAGAACAAGACGCGCAGCTCACCGGCGCGGGCATCGCGCAGTAACTGGCGCATGGCAAGGCTGAACAGACGTAACAGCGGCAGGCGTGCCATCAAGGCTCCAGGGGCGCGACCATCAGGCCGGCTTCAAGGCGGATCAGGCGTCGGCAACGATGGGCCAGGCGCTCGTCGTGAGTAACCAGTACCAGGGTCGTGCCGCTCTCTTTATTGAGTTCGAACAGCAGGTCGCTGATGCGCTCGCCGGTATGGCTGTCGAGGTTGCCGGTGGGTTCGTCGGCAAACAGTACATCCGGCTCGGCGGCGAACGCGCGGGCAATGGCGACACGCTGCTGCTCGCCGCCGGAAAGCTGGCGTGGTGAATGGGTCAGGCGCTTGCCCAGGCCGACGCGCTCCAACAGATGCGTAGCGCGTTCGCGGGCGTCCTTGCGACCGTCGAGCTCCAGCGGCAGCATGACGTTTTCCAGTGCATTGAGGCTGTCGAGCAGTTGGAACGACTGGAATACGAAGCCCACGTGTTCGGCGCGGATACGGGCGCGCTGGTCTTCGTCGAGGCTGCTCAGGGCTTGACCGGCCAGGGTGACTTCACCGCTGCTGGGCAGGTCCAGGCCCGCCAGCAGACCGAGAAGGGTGGATTTGCCGGAACCGGAGCTGCCGACGATAGCCAGGCTATCGCCCTTGTTCAGTTCCAGGCTCAGTTCGTGCAGGATAGTCAGTTCACCTTCCGCGCTGGGAACCACTTTGCTGAGGTTTCGCGCGGTGAGAATGCTTGCGCCCATGGAGAATCCGATGCGAATGTGGTTTTTGAGTGCTGGCCTGGCCTTGATGTGCATGGCCCAGAACGCAGCGGCGGGTACAGTCCTGATCGTTGGCGATAGTATCAGTGCCGGTTTCGGCCTGGATACCCGCAAAGGGTGGGTAGCGCTGCTGGAGCAACGGCTCAAGCAGGAGGGTTTTGACGATAAAGTGGTCAATGCGTCGATCAGTGGCGACACCAGTGCCGGAGGCCTCGCGCGGTTGCCTGCGGCACTTGCAGCGCATAAACCGGATGTGGTGGTGATCGAGTTGGGTGGCAACGATGGGCTGCGTGGTCAGCCGCCGGCGCAATTGAAACAAAATCTTGCTTCGATGGTTCAGGCGTCCCAGGACAGCGGCGCCAAGGTGTTGCTGCTGGGCATGCAGATCCCGCCCAATTATGGCAAGCGTTACGTCGACGCGTTCGCCAAGGTATTCGGCGAGGTGGCAGAGGAAAAAAAGGTACCGCTGGTGCCGTTTTTCCTGGAAGGGGTGGGTGGTCATCCAGACCTGATGCAAGCGGACGGCTTGCACCCGGCGGTCGCGGCGCAGGGCAAGTTGCTGGAAAACGTCTGGCCGACGCTAAAACCGCTGTTATGACGCTTTTCTACCGGCAGGCTTTCGGCTAAGGTGGCGCCCCCCCGATTTGGAGCCCCTGATGTCGCGTCCTGCCTGGTCCCTGTTTAACTATCAACTGATCGAGCCGGACGAGCAGCTGGATCTGTTCGCCTGCCAGGAAGTCCGGGTGCATCTGGTGGCGCGTCAATTGGAGCTGGGCGGCTCGATTGACCGCACGCTCTGCGGCACCTTGTTGCCGGCGCAACCGCTCTGGTCGTCGGTGGACCGTTCGATTTTCCAGGACCAGCGGTTGTGCCCGTTGTGCAGGGCCATCCTCGAGTCGCAAAAGCGCGGTACACCGCCGATCTGGCCAGAGCTGCGCTTCGAACTCTAGCGCGGGCGGCTTGATGCCAGCCCCGCGCTTCACGTATACAATCAGTCTTTTCCTACCGTCGTTCTGCGAAGGATTTTCCGGATGTTGTCGCGCCTCTCCGTCGTTACCTGCTGCCTGTCTCTCGCTGCGCTCTGTGCGGCAGGTTCCGCGCAAGCCTTGCAGTTGCCCTTGCCGCCGCCCGGTGAGGACATCGTCGGTCAGGTCCAGGTGATCAAGGCCAAATACGAAGACACCTTTGCCGACCTGGGCACTACGTATGACCTGGGTTATTCGGAGATGGTCGCCGCCAACCCTGGCGTCGATGCCTGGTTGCCTGGGGCGGGCACGGACATCGTGCTGCCGACACGTTTCATTCTGCCGCCGGGGCCGCGTGAAGGTATCGTGATCAACCTTGCGGAATACCGGCTCTACTACTATCCCAAGGGGCAGAACGTGGTTTACACCTTTCCTTTGGGGATTGGTCGTGAAGGCTGGGGATCGCCGATTGCCCACACCAGCATCATTGCGAAGACGCCGAACCCTACCTGGACGCCACCTGCCTCGATCAAGGCCGAACATGCGGCCAACGGTGATCCGCTGCCCAACGTGGTGCCGGCTGGCCCGGACAATCCGCTGGGTCCGTTCAAGTTCACCCTCGGTACGCCGGGTTATCTGATTCACGGCTCCAACATGAAATTTGGTATCGGCACGCGTACCAGCCACGGTTGTTTCCGTATGTTCAACAACAATGTGCTGGAAATGGCTGGCATGGTGCCAGTCGGCACGTCGGTGCGTATCATCAACGATGCGTACAAGTTCGGCAGCGCCGGCGGCAAGGTCTACCTCGAGGCCCATACACCGTTGAATGACGATGGCACGCCTTCGGTGGTCGACAAGCACACGGCGGTCATCAACGCCTTGCTCAAGCGTGAGGACCTGGCCAATAGCCTGCGGGTAAATTGGGACCAGGTACGTGATGTAGTCGCGGCTGAGGATGGCTTGCCGACAGAAATCGGTGTGCCGGGCGTCGCTCCGGTGGCTTCCAGCGCGCCGGTTGATTTTCAATAGACGCCCAAAGCTCTAATGCCAGTCAGTTAAGGCTTTTTGTAGGAGCGAGCTTGCTCGCGAAGAACTCAGGGCCGCCGCGTTTATCCAGAATGAAAGCGTTGCCTACACGTTTTTCGCGAGCAAGCTCGCTCCTACAGTGGCCCTCTTTCGCTTAACTGACCGGCATACCCCAAGCCCGCTCCTGCTGCCTGGCGCAGTAGATCCCAGGCAAAAAAAAGCCGACCCATAAATGGATCGGCTTGATAACAACCCCGAAGGATTATTACTTGCGGCTTGCTTTTTCAAGCATGCGCAGAGCGCGCTCGTTAGCTTCGTCAGCAGTCTGTTGTGCTTTTTGAGCAGCAGCCAGAGCTTCATCAGCTTTACGGTAGGCTTCGTCTGCACGAGCCTGGGAGCGAGCTGCTGCATCTTCCGTTGCAGTCAGACGAGCTTCGGTTTCTTTGGAGACGCTGCTGCAACCGGTGGCCAGAACTGCGGCCAGAGCCAGAGCAGAGAATTTCAGAACGTTGTTCATCGTGTTCCCCTTCAAGGACTTTCTATTAGATGGCTACTGTCTCAGGGTGAGCCAATAGCCGGCGTACATACTACCCATTACTTGTAGTAAGTAAACTGACGTTGCGCAAGAAGCAAAAAAATTCTCGCACCGAATCTATTTTGGCTAATCTTTTGAAGGTTTGTATAAAAGCTCGCCAGATTTTTTCATTCTGTCGAAGATTGGATCCAGGCTGAAAGCGCCGGCCCGCATGCGTCAAGCTGTGTGAATAAATGAAATTTTATATATGCAAGCTGGCACTTGCGCTGCGCTTGCTCGTCTCGCTTCAAGCATCTTTTGCTCATCTAGAGGTGACTTTAACAGCGCCAGTTCGTCTCAAGCTTCAACTGCCGGCAATGTTCAGGCTTTCGATCAACCGATGATCGAGACGCTTTCTATTAATCCACCCGCGGCAGGGGATGACGAGTGTGCCTTGAGCAATTGCTGGATTGGTGCCTACTATTCCCTACGTGCAGGTGTGAGCGCTCAGGGTTTTCTCGCTGTCGAAACCGGCACGGGGTGGCGTAGATGTTCCTTCGCCGGAAAAACATCGGTAAGGTAGGGTCAATATTCAAGACCCGCGAGGAGTAGTGATGAGCGAGGCGTTGTCCATCCACCATGACCAGGCTGGTCATCAGTTCGAGACCAATGTGGACGGTCATCGTGCCTATCTGACCTACATGGACCTCGGAAAGCAGACCCTGGATATCTATCGCACGTTTGTGCCCAACGCATTGCGCGGGCGGGGCATTGCCGCTGCGTTGACCGAAGAGGCATTGAAATTCGCCGAAGAGTCAGGCTACACGGTCATCCCGTCTTGCTCTTATGTGGAACGCTACATGGAGCGCCATCAGCGCCATGCCGCAAAGCTGTGAATCAACAGCCATAAAAAAACGCCGGGTTTAGCCCGGCGTTTTTGTGTGTGCCTGATTCACAGGCACGTATAGCTTCAGGTGCGTTTGCGTTTGGGCAATACGTCCTTGAGCTTGGCATGCATGCTGCGCAGGGTGTTCTCGGTAGCGGCCCAGTCGATGCACGCGTCGGTGATGGATACGCCGTACTGCAAGTCGGCCAGGTCTTTTGGAATGGCCTGGCAACCCCAGTTCAGATGGCTCTCGACCATCAGACCGATGATCGACTGGTTGCCTTCCAGGATCTGGTTGGCGACGTTTTCCATCACCAGCGGCTGCAGGGCCGGGTCCTTGTTGGAGTTGGCGTGGCTGCAATCAACCATGATGTTTGGCTTGATCTTGGCCTTGTTCAGCGCCTGTTCGCACAGCGCAACGCTGACCGAGTCATAGTTGGGCTTGCCATTGCCGCCGCGCAGTACCACGTGGCCGTAGGCGTTGCCCTTGGTCGTGACGATGGACACGCCGCCTTCCTGGTTGATACCCAGGAAACGGTGGGGGCTGGAAACCGATTGCAGTGCGTTGATTGCTACCGTCAGGCCGCCGTCGGTGCCGTTCTTGAAGCCCACGGCCGAGGACAGGCCGGACGCCATTTCACGGTGCGTCTGGGACTCGGTGGTGCGGGCACCAATGGCCGACCAGCTGATCAGGTCCTGCAGGTACTGCGGGGAGATCGGGTCCAGCGCTTCGGTAGCGGTGGGCAGGCCCATTTCCGCCAGGTCCAGCAGCAGCTGACGACCGATGTGCAAGCCGTCCTGGATCTTGAACGAGTCGTCCAGGTACGGGTCGTTGATCAAGCCTTTCCAGCCCACCGTTGTACGCGGCTTCTCGAAATAGACGCGCATCACCAGGTACAAGGTGTCGGACACTTCAGCCGCCAGCACCTTGAGGCGTTCGGCGTATTCGTGGGCGGCCTTGAGGTCGTGGATCGAGCAAGGCCCGATGACGACGAAGAGGCGGTGGTCGGTGCCGTCGAGAATGTCACGGATGACTTCGCGGCCCTTGGTGACGGTCTGCAGGGCAGCGTCACTCAGGGGGATTTCGCGCTTGAGCTGATCGGGCGTGATCAGGGTCTCGTTGGATTCAACGTTAAGGTCATTGATCGGTAAATCAGCCATCGTGTTACTCGTCAGGGTCACGGGTGCCGGCCGCCAGCCATCCCCGTGCGGCGGAGCACAGCATGATTTGAATGCAGGGGGGAGGAACCTTAGCGCGTAATACGGGCCCGCGACAATGGGCAAAGCCCGCTTTAATCCAGCACTGGCTGCACAATGGCCTCGTGGGAGTACTCACCAGCGTGGCGTGATACCCAATCGCGGGCCAAGGCTTCGAGTTGCTCGGGCGTGGCCTCGGCGGCTTCGTGCAGGCGGCAGTAGCGTTCGATCTGGCACACTTGCTCGCCCATTCGCGCGCCGAACAGGGCATGTTCATCGGTAAAACTGATGCCTATGCGATAACCGGCCTGCACTTTGCGGCACCACGCGACATAGCCTGGATAGCGGGCACTGGCGCCCAGCGAGGGGATATGCAGATCGACCGCAGTGCCAGGTTGCCAGGCGCGTGGCCAGTTGCAGGCGATGCCACCGCGGCCGATAGTGCGCAGGTGTTGGCGGGGCAGGGCAGGAGAGGGACGTTGGATCAACTCGACAGCGACATCATCAGGGTGAGGTAGAAAACGACCCATGTACACGGACTCCGAGCACCGTCCAATGGACGGCAGTGGCAGCAGTATAGTGAAGCAACTGGAATTGACCGATCTGGATATCGACCAGCAATTGCTGGGATTGCCGGGGTGTTCGCTGGTAGTGTTCACCAGTGTCGGGTGTTCCAGTTGCCGCTGGGCACGCCAGCAGTTACCGGGCTGGCGCTTGCCGGTGGACCGGCTGTGTTGGGTAGATGCCGGGCACAACGGCGGCGCGGTCGAACGTTACCAGATCTTTCATTTGCCCGCGTTGTTCCTCGTGTGCGAGGGTCAATTTCTTGGGCAATTACAGACAAGTCTTACGCAATCAGCGCTTATCGATGCCCTGAACCACGCACGGACACAAACCCCAGAGGAGTTGCCATGACTGCAATTGCACAGCCTTCGCCACGTATCGGCATCATCGGCACCGGCGCCATTGGCGGTTTCTACGGCCTGATGCTGGCGCGTGCCGGGTTCGATGTGCATTTTTTGCTGCGCAGCGAATACGCGGTCGTCAGTGAGCGAGGGCTGCGCGTGAACAGTAGCGTGCATGGCAATCTCCACCTGCACCCGGTGCAGGCGTATGCCAGCCCTGCCGACATGCCGCCGTGCGATTGGTTGCTGGTGGGCACCAAATCCACCGGCAACGCGGACCTGGCGCCGACCATCGCCCAGGTCGCGGCACCGGATGCCAAGGTGGTGCTGTTGCAAAACGGCCTGGACGTGGAAGACAGCCTGCGCGAGCACTTGCCGCCGTCGCTGCACTTGCTCGGTGGCCTGTGCTACATCGGCGTGCATCGCTCTGGCCCTGGCGTCGTCGAGCATCAAGCGCTGGGGCGGGTCAACCTGGGCTATCACAGCGGCACGGCGGCCAACGATCAAGCGCGCCAGCAGGCGATTGTCGAAGAAGGCGCCGGGCTGTTTCATCAGGCCGGCATTGAGTCTCAGGCCATGGCCAACGTGCATCAGGCCCGCTGGCATAAACTGGTGTGGAATGTCCCGTTCAACGGCCTATCCGTGTTGCTCGGCACAGGGACCCGCGCGATGATGGCCGACGAATCCAGCCGCGCACTGATCCAGGCGCTGATGGCCGAAGTGGTACAGGGCGCTGGCGCCTGCGGCCACGACATTCCGGCGAGCTACGCCGAGCAGATGTTCGCCATGACTGAAACCATGGACGACTACCTGCCCAGCATGTACCACGACCACGTGCATAAGCGCCCGCTGGAACTGGCGGCCATCTACGCCCGGCCGTTGGCCGCCGCCAAAGCGGCCGGCTGCGAATTACCGCGCATGCAGGCGCTTTACCAGGCCTTGAGCTTTATTGACCGGCACAATCGCTGATTCGGGGGCAAGCACATGGCGAAGGGATTGAGCGAAAAATTGGTGCTGGCGATTTCATCGCGGGCCTTGTTCGACTTGAGCGAGAGCCACACGGTCTACCTCGCCGAGGGGGTGGAGACCTATCGCAAGTACCAGATTGAGCACGAGGAGGAAATCCTTGAACCCGGCGACGCCTTCCCGCTGGTCAAGAAACTGTTGAGCCTCAACGCCAGCCTCGGGCGTGCCCGTGTCGAGGTGGTATTGGTGTCGCGCAACAGTGCCGATACCGGCCTGCGGGTATTCAACTCGATCCAGCATTACGGTCTGGATATTTCCCGCGCCGCTTTCGTCGGAGGGCGTAGTCCCTATCCGTATCTGGCCGCCTTTGGTTGCCACCTGTTTCTGTCGACCCATGCCGAGGACGTGCGCAGTGCCCTCGACGCCGGTTTTGCCGCGGCGACAATTCTGTCGGGCGGCCCCCGCCGGGCATCGAGCGAAGAATTGCGGATCGCCTTCGACGGCGATGCGGTGCTGTTTTCCGACGAGTCCGAGCGCGTCTACCAGGCTGGCGGGTTGGCAGCGTTCCAGGCCAACGAGCGAGAGTCGGCGCGCCAGCCGTTGCACGGTGGCCCGTTCAAGGGGTTCCTGGCCGCACTCAACCTGTTACAGCGCGAATTCGCCGATGAAGCGTGCCCGATTCGCACGGCACTGGTCACCGCGCGCTCGGCGCCGTCCCACGAGCGGGTCATTCGTACGTTGCGCGAATGGGATATCCGCCTGGATGAATCGCTGTTCCTGGGCGGCCTGGATAAATCCGCGTTCCTCGAAGCGTTTGCCGCCGACGTGTTCTTCGATGATCAGGCCGGCCATTGTGAAAGAGCCAGGGAAGTGGTGGCCACCGGGCACGTGCCCCACGGCATCAGTAATGAGTTGAAAATCCACAGCGACAGCTGAGCCGAACTGCCCAAGGCGCTGCTAAGCTCAGTTGATCTCCGCCATCCTGGCAGCCCAGGAGGTTCTATGATTCGTTCGATGCTGTACGCCACGGATCTTGGCTTGTATGCGCCGTACGTCATGCAACATGCCCTGGCATTGGCGCGAACGTTCAAGGCGGATTTGTATGTGGTTCACGTGGTGGAGCCCATCGGGCTGTTCGCTGAGTCGGTGTTGCAGAGCTACCTTGATGAAAAGGCACTCAGCGAATGGCAGAGCCAGGGGCTGACCACGGTCATGGCGACCATCGAGCAACGAGTGCTCGACAGCTTTCGCGAGGAGCTGGGGGACGGGGAGCAGGACCTCAAGTTGATTCGTTCGGTGCGCGTTATCCAGGGGGACCCTTGCGAGGTGATTCTCGACCAACTGCATAAACTTTCAGTTGATCTGTTGATCGTAGGAAGTCATAGCCATGCAAGCGCAGCGGCGACACCGCTTGGGCGTACCGCCGCACGGTTACTGCAGCTGGCGAGCGTGCCGGTTTACCTGGTGCCGTCGCTGCAACGTCGACGCAGTGATGATCGTGATCGGTAAAAAACGATAAAAAGTTCTAGATTTATATATCTTACCTTTAATATAGTTATATACCGTCGCTGATACCCGTGGCGTCTATCTGCTTTGAGGGATTCATATGAAGCTTCAACAACTGCGCTACATCTGGGAAGTGGCGCACCACGACCTCAACGTTTCCGCTACTGCTCAAAGCCTTTACACGTCGCAACCCGGTATCAGCAAGCAGATCCGCCTGCTCGAAGACGAGCTGGGCGTTGAAGTGTTTGCACGCAGCGGCAAGCACCTGACCCGCGTCACTCCGGCGGGCGAGCGCATCATCACCACGGCCGGCGAAATCCTGCGCAAGGTCGAGAGCATCAAGCAGATCGCCCAGGAATTTTCCAACGAGAAGAAGGGCACCCTGTCGATTGCCACCACCCACACCCAGGCCCGCTACGCATTGCCGCCGGTGATCCGCGACTTCATCAAGCAATACCCGGATGTGGCGTTGCACATGCATCAAGGCTCGCCGATGCAGATCGCCGAGATGGCCGCCGATGGTACCGTCGATTTCGCCATCGCCACCGAAGCCCTGGAGCTGTTCGGTGATCTGGTGATGATGCCGTGCTACCGCTGGAACCGTTGCGTGGTTGTGCCTCAAGGGCACCCCTTGGCCAAGTTGCCGAAGCTGACCCTGGAAGCGCTGGCGGAATTCCCGATCGTCACCTATGTGTTTGGTTTCACTGGCCGTTCGAAGCTCGATGAAGCCTTCAGCCACCGTGGACTCACGCCAAAAGTGGTGTTCACCGCAGCCGACGCCGACGTGATCAAGACTTACGTGCGCCTGGGCCTGGGCGTGGGGATCGTCGCCAAGATGGCGGTCGACACCAACCTCGATAAAGACTTGGTGGTACTCGATGCCAGCGAGCTGTTCGAGTCCAGCGTGACCAAAATCGGCTTCCGTCGTGGCACGTTCCTGCGCGGTTTCATGTGCGATTTCATCGAAAAGTTCGCACCCCACCTGACCCGCGAAGTGATGGCCAAGGCGATCCAGTGCCACAACAAGCAGGAACTCGAAGAGCTGTTCGACGGCGTTGAACTGCCGGTTCACTGATACGTTCAGGCGTAAGCTCGAACCGGTGCAGTGAGGCAGCCAGCTCCTTCACTGCACCGGTTTATTTGGCCTCGGTCACGGTGAAATATTGCCGAGTACCCGCCACCAGAACCTCTACCTCATCCTCGACATGCTTACCCAGCAGGCCCTTGCCCAAAGGCGAGCGCGGGGTGATCACGGTCACCGGCTGGCCGACCACATCGACCTTCAACCCTGCGGCATCCGGCGCCAGGAACAGCCATTGCTGACGACCGTTCTCGTCTTCCAGGCCTAACAGCGTACCGACTTCGATCCCGCGCTGATCGTCATACGCGCGCAACTGGAGATTCTGGCACAGCGCCAGCGCCTGCTTGATCTCTTCGACCCGTTTGGCCTGGCCGGCCGCCAGGTAAGACGCTTCCAGTCCCAAGGTGTCGTACTTGTTTTCAGCGATGTTCTCTTCGTGTGTCGCGGTCTCGTAGGCGGTCTGCGCGGCGCGCTGGGCAACGTCGAGGTCGGCGCTGAGTTTTTCCAGGATCAACTGGAGCACGGCGTGTTTATTCATGATCACTCATCGCAGAATTGCAGGACATTGGCTTTGGTTTTTTCATTCGGGGCGTTCTGGTCCTGTTGCAGCCAGAACTGGCATTTGGGGTTGGACAGGTTGCGCGCATTGTTTCGCGCCTGGTCCAGGGCTTGTTGCTGCGCCTGCTTTTGCAGGTTCTGCTGGTACTGCTCGAACATCCGGTTCGGCGGCTCCGGTACGACCACGGTCGGCTTGCCCAGTTGCTGCACCGCCTGGGCCACGGGTGCCAGGCTCTGCGGGAACAGGTAGCGCGATGCCAGCCAGGTGGTCAGCGCGATGGCGATAAACCCCAGCCACACACCTGCGGCGATGGCGAGGCAAAGCTTGGGCAGCGACAGCGAACGGTCAGACATGGTGGCCTCCTGGCGGGCTTTGACGGCATAGGTGGCGATTGTCGCACAGCCACTGTGCAGAATAATCGCGGTCAAGCCTTCTGTATCCGCGCATTTATGCGGACAATCGAGCCTTTGAGTCGTGGAGCCCGGAATGAAAGCCCGCTGGGATATTTTTTGCAGCGTCGTCGATAACTACGGCGACATTGGCGTGACCTGGCGACTGGCCCGGCAATTGGTTGCGGAGCACGCCTGTAATGTGCGCCTGTGGGTCGATGACCTGCGCGCTTTTGAGCGCATGTGCCCGCAGATCGATGTAAGCCTGGAGCAGCAGTGGCAAGAGGGTGTCAATGTGCGCTACTGGCCGTGCGAATGGTCGGCAACGCCTGCGGCCGATGTGGTGATTGCCGCGTTCGCTTGCCAGTTGCCACCCGACTATATGGAAGCCATGGCCGCGCGCGAACACACGCCGTTGTGGATGAACCTGGATTACCTCAGCGCCGAGGACTGGGTGGTGGGCTGTCATCGCTTGCCCTCGGTGAAGTTCAAAGGCGTGCAGAAGTACTTCTTTTTCCCGGGCTTTCGGCCCGGCACCGGCGGGCTGTTGCGTGAGGCCGGCTTGCTGCAACAGCGTCAGGCGTTTCAGCAGGATGGCGATGCGCAGCGACAATTCCTGCAAACGCTGGGCGTTTTTCCAGTCGCCGATGCGCGGCTGATCTCGCTGTTCGCCTATGAAAATGCCGGGCTCGGGAGCTGGCTGGATGTGTTGTCGACAGACGGGCGTGCCACTCATCTGTTGGTGCCGGAAGGGCGCATCCTGGGTGATGTGCAGCGCTGGCTGGGCGAGGAGGGGCTGACCGTGGGGGCTGTTCATCAGCGCGGGGCCCTGACTGTGCAAGTGCTGCCGTTCGTGCGCCAGGCGCAGTACGACCAGTTGCTGTGGTGCTGTGACATGAATGCCGTGCGTGGCGAAGACTCGTTCGTGCGCGCCCAGTGGGCCGGGCGCCCGTTGCTGTGGCACATCTACCGTCAGGACGAAGACATCCACCTCGACAAGCTCGAGGCGTTCCTGGCGCTCTACACCGCTGCGTTGTCGCCGGCGGCCAGGGCGGCGCTGATTGCACTCTGGCAAGCCTGGAACACCGAGGGCGATATGGCCCAACCTTGGAAAATGCTGCTGGAGCACTGGCCGGAACTCAATCGGCACGCACAAAGCTGGTGTCTGGAACAGGCCTTGCAGGCCGATCTTGCGACGGCGCTGGTACAGTTTTATGAAAGTTGGATATGATACGCCACCTTGATTTTTGTAAATCCCATCCAAATTTCGGATATATGCAATGAAAACTGGTAAAGAACTGAAACCCGGTACAGTGATCCGTCTCGAAAACGACCCTTGGCTGGTTCAGAAAGCTGAGTTCACCAAGTCTGGTCGTAACAGCGCCATCATGAAGACCAAGCTGAAGAACCTGCTGACCGGTTACAAGACCGAGATCGTCTACAGCGCCGATGACAAACTGGACGACGTGATCCTCGACCGCAAAGAAGCGACCCTGTCCTTCATCAGCGGCGACACCTACACGTTCATGGACACCACTGACTACACCATGTACGAGCTGAACGCTGAAGATATCGAAGCCGTTCTGCCGTTCGTTGAAGAAGGCATGGAAGACATCTGCGAAGCGATCTTCTTCGAAGACCGTCTGGTTTCCGTAGAGCTGCCGACCACTATCGTGCGTCAGGTTGACTACACCGAAGGTTCCGCTCGCGGTGACACTTCGGGCAAGGTGATGAAGCCTGCCAAGCTGAAAAACGGTACTGAGCTGGCTGTTGCTGACTTCATCGAAATCGGCGACATGATCGAGATCGATACCCGCGAAGGCGGTTCGTACAAAGGTCGCGCCAAGAAGTAATTCTGGCCCTGCCGTACGAATAGAAAAGCCCGACCATGTGTCGGGCTTTTTTGTGCGCGCTGTACTTACTTGAGGTGTTGCTTGAGCTCATCCGACGCTTGCAGCAAGGCGGAACGTACCGCGGGCACCTGGCTGACCACGTTGAGCAAACCGTAGTCGTGGATCATCCCGTTATAGCGCACTGCAGTGACCGGCACACCGGCCTGATCCAGCTTGCGGGCATAGGCTTCACCCTCATCACGCAACACATCGGCACTGGCGGTCTGCACCATCGCCGGCGGCAACCCCTTGAGTTGATCGGTGGTGGCTCGCAGCGGCGAAGCGTAGATCTCGGCGCGTTGCTTGGCGTCGGTGGTGTAGTTGTCCCAGAACCACTTCATCATGTTCCTGGTAAGGAAGTGCCCTTCGGCATATTGGTTATAGGACGCCGTGTCGAAGCTGGCGTCCGTCACCGGCCACAGCAGCAGTTGGAACTTGATCGCCGGTGTACCTTTGTCCTTCGCCATCAGGCTGACCACCGCGGCCATGTTGCCGCCGACGCTGTTGCCCGCGACCGCCAGGCGCGTGCCATCGACATTGAGCTCTTTGCCGTGTTCGGCCACCCATTTTGTCGCGCCGTACGCTTGGTTGATCGCCACTGGATAGTGCGCTTCGGGGGATGGCGTGTAGTTGACGAACACCGCTACAGCTCCCGAACCCACCACCAGATCCCGCACCAGGCGTTCGTGGGTTGGGTAATCCCCCAGCACCCAGCCGCCGCCGTGGAAGAACATGAACACCGGCAAAGTACCCTTGACCCCGGCCGGACGCACGATGGTCAGGTCCAGCGGCTGGCCGTCGACCTGGATGGTCTTCTGGCTTACGTCCGCCTTGGGCAGCGTCAGCTTCACGCCGGCCTGGGCACTCGTCAGCACCGCGCGGGCTTGCTGAGGCGTCAATTGCTCGATCGGCTTGCCGGTTCCGGCGTTCAGCGCATCCAGGAAACCCTGGGTGTTGTGCTCCACCTCACCGGTAGCGGCGAAGGCGGTGCTGATGGACAGGGCGAGCAGGCCGCCGGTGAGCGCTTTGGCAATGGTGTTCATGTTCTTCTCCGATCAGGGCTGCGAGGGTTAGACGGTTACGTGCAGACGCACATCGACGTTGCCGCGAGTGGCGTTGGAGTACGGGCAGACCTGGTGAGCGGCGTCGACCAGACTTTGCGCATCGTCCTGGGCCAGACCGGGCAGGCTGATGTGCAGGTCGATGTCCAGACCGAAGCCACCGGGGATCTGGCCGATGCCGACATGGGCAGTGATCGAAGCGTCGTCCGGGATTTTGCGTTTGTTCTGGCTGGCGACGAATTTGAGTGCGCCGATAAAGCAGGCCGAGTAACCGGCGGCGAACAGTTGTTCAGGGTTGGTGGCTTGGCCGCCAGCACCGCCCAATTCTTTGGGGGTGGACAGCTTGACGTTGAGGATGTTGTCGCTGGAAACAGCGCGACCATCACGGCCGCCGGTGGCGGTAGCTACTGCGGTATAGAGAGTTTGCATGGTGTCGTCCTCTTGGTGTTTGGCGCTAAATGTTTGCGCGCTAAGTAGTTGGTGAGGTGAATGTATAGCGCTAATGTTTAGCGCGCAAGATAAATTTATAAATATTTCTCGAGCCATGGGAAAACAATGTGGAAGGGGGCAAGCCCCCTCCCACATGTTCAGTATTTTTTGCTTCTTTAGATTGCGTTCTGCAGGTTGCTGCGCAGGGTAATCAGATCCGCCTGCAGCTTGCGCAATTGCTCCAATTCCAGCCCGCTGGCCCCCAGGATGCACTGAGGAATCCCCATCGCCTTGTCCTGCAAGGCCCGCCCGGCATCGGTCAATTCCACCACCACCACGCGCTCATCTTCGCGGCTGCGGGTGCGGCTCAGCAGGCCTTCGGCTTCCAGGCGCTTGAGCAGGGGCGTCAGGGAGCCGGGGTCGGTGAGCAGGCGATTGCTGATTTCGCCGACGGTCAAACCGTCTTCTTCCCACAGCACCATCATGGCCAGGTATTGCGGGTAGGTCAGGCCGAGCGCTTGAAGAAGCGGCTTGTACACCTTGGTCATCAGCAGCGAGGTGGAATGCAATGCGAAACACAGCTGGTTATCCAGCAGCAAGGATTCGCAGGGTGTGGGGTTCTTGCTCATGGGCGCGCCTCTAAAAAGCCTGTATGGACTGGAATCTAGCGGGCAAATCTTTAATGCGCCATATAATTCTGTCCGGGCGGTCAGACCAGACCGCTTTGCAATGCCAGATCCCACGGTGGTATCGGGCTGAAGCGGGATTTCAAGTATTCCAGCAGCAATCGGCTACGTGCATTGGGTTGTTGTTCCAGGCGTAGCGCGTAAATGCCAGTGGTTTCCGGGCTGGGCAAGCCGTTCTCACAAAACAGTGGCAAAAGTTCGCCCCGCACCAGGTATTCGCTGGCCAGCCAGGTGGGCAGATGCGCAATCCCCAACCCCGCCAGGGCGCCGGAGAGCAGGGCTTCAGCGTTGTTGGCACTCATGCGGATACGGCGGGGTCGGTAGATGGCACGGCGACCGTCCAGTTCGAAGCGCCAGGCGAACATCGGCGCCAACCCGTCCCAATCCAGGCCATCGTGTTCGCTCAACTCCCGCGGGTGCGTCGGCGTACCGCGGCTTTTCAGGTAGCCCGGGCTGGCGCAGGCGATGCGCACAATGCTGGCGAGCGGCGTGGCGATCAGCCGGGTGTCGGCGATGTGCCCGGCGCGCAACACCAGGTCGACCTTGCCCAGATGCGCGCCCTGCATATCGACAAAGCTGTCGATCAGATGCAGGTGCACATCCAGCCCTGGGTACAGCTTCAGGAAATCTGCAATCACTGGCGCCAGGTGCCGCCGCCCGAAAGCCGCCGGTGCATCCATGCGAATCAGGCCTTCCGGCGCATGGCTCAGAGACACCGCTTCGGCGCGGGCCAGTTGCAGTTCACCGACAATCCGTCGCGCCCGCTCGGCAAAGGCCAGGCCGGCCGGGGTGGGCAGCACGGCATGGGTGCTGCGCTGGAACAGGCGGCTGCCGACTGAATTTTCCAGGCTGTCGATACGCCGCGCTACCGCTGAGGGGGTCAATGGATGGCGGCGCGCAGCGGCGGAGAAGCTGCCGGTTTCCAGCACATCCAGAAACAGACTCAGTTGATCGGTCAACGTATTTGGATTCATGGGTTCGTGCTTATGCGAGATTGGCACAGCCATTGTGCGTTGCTGTGCGTTTCCGTGCCAGGGCCGACTGCGTAGCATGCAAGCCAATGAGACTGTGGAGTGGCGAGCGGTGTTGGATTTAGCGATGTACCTGGTATTGGGCGCGGCCCTCGGCACCGTGGGCGGTTTGTTTGGCATTGGCGGTGGGCTGATTGCCATCCCTGTGCTGGGTGTGCTGTTCGGGCTGGATCAGCAGGTCGCCCAAGGCACTGCACTGGTGATGGTGGTACCCAACGTGATGCTCGCCCTGTGGCGGTATCACCAGCGCAACCGCATCGAGCTGCGCCATGCCTTGCCGCTGGGAGTGATGGGGTTCAGCTTTGCCTGGCTGGGTTCGATCTGGGCGGTGGGGCTGGACGCTGGGGCGATGCGGATAGGGTTTATCGTCTTTCTGGTGGTACTGGCGGCCTACAATCTGCTGCGCATGTTTACCCGGAACGCACCGCCGACCGCGCAAATGCGCTATTCGTGGCCCTGGTTGGGCGTACTTGGCGCAGCGTCAGGCTCGATGGGCGGGTTGTTTGGCGTGGGTGGCGCGGTGGTTGCCACGCCGGTACTCACCAGCGTCTTCGGCACCACTCAGGTCGTCGCCCAAGGCTTGTCCCTTGCGTTGGCGCTTCCCAGCACCGGTGTAACGCTGGTCACTTACGCCTGGCATCATCAGGTGGACTGGTTGATCGGCGTGCCTTTGGCGGTGGGAGGCCTGCTCAGTATCAGTTGGGGGGTGAAAGTTGCGCATGCGCTGCCCGAGCGCGTCTTGCGCGGCCTGTTTTGCGGCTTTCTGGTGGTGTGCGCGGTGATGCTCGCCTTTAAAGTCTGAACCCTTCGAGGATGTAGTCGGCCAGGCATTCGGTGATGGGCGACGTCATGTGTGGGTTGCGCAGCAAGCGCAGCTGCATCGATGGCAAGGGGGGCAAGCCTTCTTCGCTGCCGAGTACGCGCAGGCCTTGGGTCACCAGGCTTTCCATGCTGACCATCGCCGCCAAGCCGGCGCTGACCACCGCCAGGATCGCCGCGCCATTGGAGCTGTGGTAGGCCAGGCGATAATCGCGTCCGGCCGCGTCCAGTGCGGCCCGAGCCCACTGGGTGTAAACGCAGTCACCGTCGGACACCGCCAGTGGCAGGGCGTCGTGCTCCTCCACGCAAAAGCACGGTGATGCGGCCCACACCATGCGCTCGGTGCGCAAGAGTTCACCGAGATCATTGCCGGGCTCGCGACTGATGACGGTCAATGCCAGGTCCCGTCGCTGCATCAGCACCGCTGACGACTCGCAGTGCAGCTCGATCTGGATCAGCGGGTACGCCTTGGAAAACTGCTTGAAAATGCCCGGCAGGAAGCGCATCACGTAATCGTCTGGCGTGCCGATGCGCACCAACCCCACCATATGCGGCTCGCGCAGGGTGTTGAACACCTCGCTGTGCAATTTCAGGATGCGCCGTGCATAACCCAGCAACACCTGGCCCTCAGGCGTCAGCCGCACCTGACGGCCGTCGCGTTCGAACAGCTTGCGCTGCAGCACGTCCTCTTCCAGGCGCTTCATCTGCATGCTCACCGCTGATTGGGTGCGGTTGACCAGCTCTCCAGCCCGAGTAAAACCGCCCTGGTCGGCGATGGCGACGAAGGTGCGCAGCACGTCGGTGTCGAAGCTTGGATAACTGGCCAATAGATCAATTCCTGAGATGTATTGCATAAGAAACATTCGTTGGATTGATCATAAGCCCCGGCACACACTGGCGCCATCCCCACGGGAGGGCGAAAAGATGAAAGGTCAAAAAAGCGCTGTGTTGGTGGCGAGGTCGTCGGTTTTCGGGCTACTTCATACGATATCGCGTTGGCAGGTTCTGCATCGTGAACGCCAGATGCTGGCGGGTATGAGTGACGACGCGCTCAAGGACATCGGTCTGAGCCGTATCGATGTGGAGCAGGAGATCCATCGGCATTTCTGGGAAGACCCACTGCGAAAGTAGCCCGCGATGCAGTAGGGTAGGGCGTGCGCATTCAAGGAGTTTTCCATGCCCGCCGTCCTCGCCTTTTCCCTCAAGCAAGCACGACGCATGGCGCTGGTGGCCCAGGGTTTTTCCGGGCGCCAGCCGCCGGCCCAGATAAAAGCTGCGCACCTCAACCGGTTGATCGAGCGCCTTGGTGTGCTGCAGATCGATTCGGTCAATGCCGTGGTGCGGTCCCACTACCTGCCGCTGTTTTCTCGGCTGGGCAGTTACTCTCCGTTAATACTTGAGCAGGCCGCCTGGAGCCAGGGGCGGCGGCGTTCGCTGTTCGAGTATTGGGGGCACGAAGCCTCGTTGATGCCCATCGCGATGTATCCCCTGATGCGCTGGCGCATGGAGCGGGCCAGGCGGGGGCAGGGTATCTACGCGCAAATGGCGCGATTCGGGCGTGAGCGGCAGAGCACTGTCGAGCGCGTTCTGCAGGCCGTCGAACAGCAAGGCGCCGTGGGCGCAGGCAGCTTATCGACGCGCGAGGAGCGTGCCGGGCCCTGGTGGGATTGGAGTGACGAAAAACATGCGTTGGAATGGCTGTTTGCTGCCGGCCTGGTCACCGTGGCGGGGCGACGTGGGTTCGAACGCCTCTATGATTTGCCTGAACGGGTGCTCCCTGGCGAAATCCTTCAAGCCAACGTAAGCGAAACCGAAGCCCAGCGGGGGTTGTTGTTGCACAGCGCAACCGCATTGGGCGTGGCCACGGAAAAAGACCTGCGCGATTACTTTCGTC
The DNA here is from genome assembly GCF_030816195.1 of Pseudomonas sp. W4I3. GTDB lineage: Bacteria > Pseudomonadota > Gammaproteobacteria > Pseudomonadales > Pseudomonadaceae > Aquipseudomonas. The sequence continues at coordinate 2,435,931 of NZ_JAUSXS010000001.1, forward strand.
TCGAACCCGCCGACAGTCGCCAGCGTCTGGCCGAGCTGGTTGAGGATGGGCAACTGCTGAGCTGCCAAGTGCAAGGTTGGAAGCACGCGGCGTATTGCCTGCCGGAGCCCAAAGTGCCACGTAGCGTGGCAGCCAGTGCATTGCTGTCGCCATTTGATTCGTTGGTCTGGGAGCGGGCCCGTACCGAGCGCCTGTTTGATTTCCGTTACCGATTGGAAATCTACACCCCACAGCACAAGCGGGTGTTCGGCTACTACGTGCTGCCGTTTTTGCACAACGAGCGGATCGCTGCGCGCGTTGATTTGCGCGCCGAGCGGGCCAACGGCTGCCTGGCGGTGCATGCGGTGCACGAGGAAGAACCGGGCCTGGACGAGCAGGGGATGGTGGCGTTGGCGCGCAGCCTGCGGCAGATGGCTGACTGGTTGGGGCTGCAGCGGGTGCTGCTCAATTGCCAGCGGGTGAGTGCTGCGCGGTTGCGGGTGGCAATGCTGGGTATCGATGTGGGCCCTTAGGGCGCTATCGGGGGCAAGCCCCCTCCCACATGTGGCGTGCATACAGTGTGGGAGGGGGCTTGCCCCCGATGGCGATGGTCCAGGCGATCACAACCCTAGCGTTTGACCTGTTTCAGGGTCTCGGCAATCAGGAACGCCAGTTCCAGCGACTGATCGGCATTCATCCGAGGGTCGCAGTGGGTGTGGTAGCGGTCCGACAAACCATCCTCGGTGATCGGTCGTGCGCCGCCGATGCATTCGGTGACGTTCTGCCCGGTCATCTCGATATGGATGCCGCCGGCATAGCTGCCTTCGGCCTGATGGACCTGGAAGAACTCCTTCACTTCGCCGAGGATTTGCGCGAAGTCGCGGGTCTTGTAGCCGCTGCTGGCCTTGATGGTATTGCCATGCATCGGGTCAGAGCTCCACAGCACCTGCTTGCCTTCGCGCTGAACGGCGCGAATCAGGGCTGGCAGGTGGTCGCCGACCTTAGTGGCGCCCATGCGGGCGATCAGGTTCAAGCGGCCAGGGTCGTTGTCCGGGTTGAGGATGTCGATCAGGCGGATCAGGTCGTCCGGGTTCATGCTCGGGCCGACCTTGACACCGATCGGGTTGTTCACCCCGCGCAGGAACTCGACGTGGGCGCCATCCAGCTGGCGTGTACGGTCGCCAATCCAGAGCATATGGGCCGAGCAGTCGTAGTAGTCGTTGGTCAGGCTGTCACGACGCACGAAGGCTTCTTCATAGTTGAGCAGCAACGCTTCGTGAGCGGTGAAGAAGCTGGTCTCGCGCAGTTGCGGCGAATCGTCCATGCCGCAGGCGCGCATGAAGGCCAGGGTTTCGTCGATGCGGTCGGCCAGTTGGCTGTATTTCTCGGCCAGCGCGGAGTTGGCAATAAAGTCCAGGTTCCACTTGTGCACCTGGTGCAGGTCAGCGAAGCCGCCCTGGGCAAAGGCACGCAGCAGGTTGAGGGTGGCGGTGGACTGGTGGTAGCTCTGCAGCAGGCGGTCCGGGTCCGGTACGCGGCTTTTTTCGTCAAAGCCGATGCCATTGACGATGTCGCCGCGGTAGGCCGGCAGGGTGATGCCGTCGATGGTTTCATCGTTGGACGAACGCGGCTTGGCGAACTGGCCGGCCATGCGCCCGACCTTCACCACTGGGCAGCCGGCGGCGAAGGTCATGACGATCGCCATCTGCAGCAGCACTTTGAAGGTGTCACGGATTTTTGCGGCGGAAAACTCGGCAAAGCTCTCGGCGCAGTCACCGCCTTGCAGCAGGAAGGCGCGACCCTGGGTCACTTCGGCAAACTGACGACGCAATTCGCGGGCTTCCCCGGCAAACACCAGTGGCGGGTAACTGGCCAGGCTCTGCTCGACTTGCAGCAGGTGCGCGGCATCCGGGTACCGGGGTTGTTGCTGGATCGGCAAGGCACGCCAGCTGTCGGGGCTCCAGGGTTGGCTCATCATGCACTCGTTGGGTAGGTTGACGTTCGGGCGTCATGTTAGCAGCAATTAGTGCGTGACCTGCTGCTGCCGCTTGGCCGACAATCGCGCACTTTGCCCCGCAGCAAACCCGTTAGGAGTAGTGATGAGCGAGGAGCGTGTCGAGCGCCTGCTGGCCGAAGTCCATGATGAGTTCGGCATGATCCGCGTGCTGGAAGTGGCCGATTACCGTTTTCTCGAATTCGGCGATGCCATCGAGCAGAGCTGTGTGTTCACAGCCGACCCAAGCTGGCTGGAGTACGACTACACCCGCGCCATGTTGATTGGGGCGTTGTGCCATGAGCAGCCCGAAAGCGCGCTGTTTCTTGGCCTGGGCGCCGGCACGCTGACCCAGGCATGCCTCAAGTTCCTGGCGCTGGAGGATGTCGAAGCCATCGAGCTGCGCCCCGACGTACCGCGCCTGGCCATTGAATACCTGGGCCTGGACGATGATCCTCGCCTGTATATCCGTATCGGCGATGCCCTGGAGTTGCTCGACAGCGCCGAATCGGCCGAACTGATCTTCGTCGACCTGTACACCGACGTGGGGCCAGGCGTCGGCCATCTGGCCTGGACATTCCTCGAGAATTGCCAGAAGAAGCTCAATCCCGGCGGCTGGCTGGTGATCAACCAATGGGCCACCGACGATGGCAAGCCGCTGGGCGCGGCCTTGTTGCGCGGGTTGTATCACCGGCATTACTGGGAACTGCCGGTGAAGGAGGGCAACGTGATCCTGCTGGTGCCTTCGGAGCTCGATCAGGAGCTGGACCTGGACGCGCTGTCCGCTCGCGCCGAGGCCTTGGCGCCGCGACTGGGTTATTCGTTGCAGACGTTGATCAAGGCGATTCGGCCGGCGACCTAGGCGTCTGTTCCGGCGCTATCGGGAGCAAGCCCCCTCCCACACTTGCAACGCATTTCAACTGTGGGAGGGGGCTTGCTCCCGATGAGGCCGGCACTGCCCGCTCAAATCCCCTTGAACACCCCCGGCCGCTTCTCGACCATCGCCCTTACGCCCTCCTTGGCGTCTTCGCTGTTGAGCAACTTGTCCACCATCGGCGGCAATGCGGCGGCCGCCACAGTCTCGCCTTCCGTGCGGGCCAATCGCGCCGACATCAGCGTTGCCTGCACCCCAAGCGGAGCCTGGCGTGCGATGCGATTGGCCAGCTCGATGGCACGCGGCAGCAGGTCTTCGCTGGCCATCACTTCCTGCACCAGGCCCAGGCGCAAGGCTTCATGGGCGTCGAACTCATCGCCGGTCAACAACCAGCGCATCGCATTGCCCCAGCCGGCGATCTGGTGAAAGCGTAATGTCGCGCCGCCAAACGGAAATATCCCACGCTGCACTTCCATCTGCGCAAAGCGGGTGTTGCTGGCGCACAAGTTGATATCCGCCGCCAGCATCAGTTCGATGCCGATAGTCAGGCAGTAGCCTTGGGCGGCAACGATCACCGGCTTGTTCACCCTGGGGCCTGCGAACACGCCCCAGGGATCGCAGCCTCCCAGGGGCGGTTGCCAGCCGCCGGCCATTACCCCGCTGACATTGGCCAGGTCGAGCCCGGCAGTGAAGTGGTCGCCATGGGCAAACACCACGGCAACCCGTGCATCATTGTTTCGATCAAAATCACCATAGGCCATGCTCAACTCGTTGAGCAGGTCCAGGTCGAACGCGTTACGCTTCGCCACTCGATCCAGCCCCAGTAGCAGGACATGGCCCTGGAGTTCACGCGATACGCGGCTGGTGCTGGCTTGATTCATCGGGTGTGCCCTCGGGCGCTAAAAATAGGTTTCAGACCAAAGGGCCGGTCTGTACAGGTGAATCGTTTAAGCGTGATGCCCAGCAGGGCCGGGCCTTTGAAAAATAGACCCTGGCGCACTTATCTGCAAAGACCGTGACGCAGCGTGGTTTATCGGTGCTTTCTGATAAAAAAAGCTCCCTTTTTCAGCTATTTCCGGTATAGTGCGCGCCGGCCTTTAACCGGGCCGCGTTTAGGTAGCGCAATTCCCCGAAGTCAGCTTCGGCTGCACGTCCGCACAGCGGACTCTCCCTTGACGAATCTTTTTCATTCATTCGTTTTCGCAAATCCCCGCCGACAAAGCAGCCAGGGCGACTCTTGAGTCTCAACACGGCATGCGCAGCTTTGGAGCATGGGTCTTTGCGGATGCACTTAGAGGCAGACCCATGACCCAGGAAACCGGCGGCTTCGCCGCTTTTAATCTTAATCCGAACATTCTCGCCGCCGTCATCGCGACTGGCTACGAAGAACCTTCGGCTATTCAGCAGCAATCGATCCCGATCATCATGGCCGGCCAGGACATGATTGGCCAGGCGCAAACCGGTACCGGTAAAACCGCCGCGTTCGCCCTGCCTATCCTGCACTGCATCGATCCTGCCAAGCGCGAACCGCAAGCCCTGATCCTGGCGCCAACCCGTGAGTTGGCGCTGCAAGTAGCAACCGCTTTCGAAACCTACGCCAAGCAAATGCCAGGTGTAACCGTTGTGGCCGTTTACGGCGGCGCGCCTATGGGCCCACAACTGAAAGCCATCCGCAATGGCGCACAGATCGTTGTCGCCACCCCGGGCCGTCTGTGCGACCACCTGCGTCGTGACGAGAAAGTCCTGTCGACCGTGAACCACCTGGTTCTCGACGAAGCCGACGAAATGCTGAAACTGGGCTTCATGGACGACCTGGAAGTCATCTTCAAGGCGCTGCCACCGACCCGTCAGACCGTGCTGTTCTCGGCCACTCTGCCGCAGTCGATCCGTGCCATTGCCGAACGCCATCTGCGCGATCCGCAACACGTGAAGATCCAGACCAAGACCCAGACCGTTACCGCGATCGAACAGGCTCACCTGTTGGTTCACGCTGACCAGAAGACCTCGGCTGTATTGAGCCTGCTGGAAGTCGAAGACTTCGACGCCCTGATCATGTTCGTGCGCACCAAGCAAGCGACCCTGGACCTGGCCAGCGCCCTGGAAGCCAAAGGCTACAAGGCCGCCGCGCTGAACGGTGACATCGCCCAGAACCAGCGTGAGCGCGTGATCGACTCCCTCAAGGATGGCCGCCTGGACATCGTTGTGGCGACCGACGTTGCCGCTCGTGGTCTCGACGTTCCGCGTATCACCCACGTGTTCAACGTTGACATGCCTTACGATCCAGAGTCCTACGTTCACCGTATCGGCCGTACCGGCCGTGCCGGTCGCGAAGGTCGTGCACTGCTGCTGGTGACTCCACGTGAGCGCCGCATGCTGCAAGTGATCGAGCGTGTAACCGGCCAGAAAGTCGCTGAAGTGCGCCTGCCGGATGCCCAAGCCGTTCTCGATGCCCGCATCAAGAAACTGACCAACAGCCTGGCGCCGCTGGTGGCTGACGCTGAATCGACCCACGGCGACCTGCTGGACCGCCTGACCGCCGATATCGGTTGCACCCCGCGTGCCCTGGCTGCAGCGTTGCTGCGCAAAGCCACCAACGGTCAGGCCCTGACCCTGGCAGCGATCGAGAAGGAACGCCCACTGGTCCCGAACAACGCGCCACGCGGTGATCGTCCAGAGCGTACCGGCGACCGTCCAGACCGTGGTGATCGTGAGCGTCGTGCTCCGGTTCCATTGGCTGAAGGTCGTGCTCGTTGCCGTACCGCGCTGGGTGCGCGTGACGGTATTGCTGCCAAGAACCTGCTGGGCGCTATCCTCAACGAGGGTGGCCTGGCACGTGAAGCCATCGGTCGCATCCAGGTCCGTGACAGCTTCTCCCTGGTGGAGCTGCCGGAAGACGGTCTGGAAAAACTGCTGGCCAAGCTGAAAGACACACGCGTTGCCGGCAAGCAGTTGAAGCTGCGTCGCTACCGCGAAGATTGATCCGCCCTTCGGGCTGATTGATCGCACATAAAAAATCCCCGACCGGTTCGGGGATTTTTTTTGTCTCGGGTTCCGTATTTATCGTTTGGATTTTTTATCCGTTCAGGGCGCGCATCGGCTGAAGGTTAAACAAAACAGAGTGGATGCCTGCCTTGTTATCTTCAGTAAAGTCCGATGGTTGGTGGTAACCCAGATAGTTAATCTTTTTACTCTTGTCAATGAGCGAGGATAATCGATGAACATTCAAGGTAGTCCACTGGCACAGAGTTATGGGTCGTTACGGGATGTCGGGGTGGTCGTCTCCGATGCACCTATGAAAAAAGCTCCACATCCGATGCAGGCGACACTGGATGGACTGGGTATTGATGTGAACTTGAATGACCGGTCAGCGCAGAACTCTCAAGGCGTGCGTACGGTCTTTGCTCAGAAAACTCCAACTGGGTACGACTTGAATACCGGGCTATTTATTAATGATCCTGCGCAGGGCGATCGGTATGGAGAGTTTAGGTTTTACTCAGGGTTGGGTGCAAAGAAATACCAAAGTCCAGAGTGCAATGTGTTGAGTTTTGATAAGCCAAGTCTTGACCGCCTGAAGAGTACGTATCACGGCGTGGAGGGTGTTACGAAATTCTTGCATGAATTCCTCAATTTGGCGCCCTGTAAGGACAGCGAGGGCTATCAACTTTCCCCCAAAAGATTCGAATATTTTTCGCCGAAGGACAGCGCATCAAATGGGTTTTTGATATTCCCAAATTTGCCCTACATCGATATGAAAGAATATTCCGAGAGTGCGGAATCTCTCAAGAATAAGAAGGGCGGTGTAACCCTGGGCGCTTGGGCAATTCATCCTAATCAACCAATGCCTTTGATAGAGCAGATGACAGGCGGCGCCGCTGCCCGTCGGGAGTTCAAAGGCGATGATAAGAGTAACTCACGAAACCTGGACGAGATTGAGAAGGGGACCGGTGTCAAGTACCTTTCCTCTATTCTTGATCTGGATAAAAGCGATTTGCCCATGCTGGAAAAGTTAAAGGCAGATTCTTATCGCCATCTTTCTGAAACGTATGACGTGAAGGCCGGGGAGGACAAAATTAAAATGTTTTTCCATTTTCCGGTTGCAGAAAAGACCGCAACGTTACACCTGCATGTCTGGGCGAATAAGGCTGATCACCCGCTTAATAACGCTCGGTCATTCGAGCTTGATGAAATAATCAAGACCCTGTCCAGTGGAGGTACTGTAGAAAATATGGTGCTTAACCGCAACGGTGGAAAGTTCTACGTGCCGACATCTGACACCATCGGTTCAATAGACGGAATCCCTAATGGCGGCGTGCGAAGTAATCCTCATGTCATGATGTACTCCTCTTCGCCTGATCTTACAAATTTACGCTGTATGACCCTTCAGGCTAACGGCTGATATAGGTATTAGTCGATGACACTGACCGGCACTTTGGTGAAAATGGGTCGAACCAGCACCAAAGACAGTGGAAGTAACTATTCAATAGAGGATGCCGGTCATTTTTGTCAGTAGGATTCCAGTTGAAGGGGCCGATAGATATAGTGGGATGCGTTGCATTGATCCGCCAGCGGCGTGCTAATCAAACCGATAGATATCCATTCCCAGTGCACCCATAGTGAAACCCTGATGCGTGACGCTAAATGCTTTTCCCGCGCCTCGCGCAAAGAATAACGGCAACAGATGTTCATCGCTGGGATGGCTGCGTTCGGCATGGGGGGCCAGGTGTCGATAGCCGTGCAGTGCGGTTTCATCATTGGCGTCGAGCCTCTCCACCATCCAGTCGCGAAAATCACGCGCCCAGGGTTCGATGCTTTCAGGCCCGGCGCGCCAGTCCAGTTCGCCCAGGTTATGGGTGATGCTGCCGGAACCGATTAAAAATACGTCTTGCCCGCGCAGGCTGGCTAGCGCATGTCCGACCCGTGTCTGCAGGGCCGGGCCCAGGCGACTGGGCAGCGATACCTGTACCACCGGGATATCCGCCGCCGGATACATCAGCGACAGCGGCACCCAGGTGCCATGGTCGAAGGGGCGGTGCTCATCGATCCGCGCGTCCAAGCCCTCGGCGTGAAGCAACTCGACGATTTCAGCTGCCAACCGGGGCTCGCCCGGCGCTGGATATTGCACGGCAAACAGCTCGCGAGGGAAGCCACCGAAGTCATGCCAGGTCTCGGGGGCAGCGCTGCCGCTGACTAGCAGCCCCTGGCTTTCCCAATGCGCCGATACCACCACGATCGCCTTCGGGCGGGGCAGCTCGGCCGCCAGGCGCCGCAATGCCGGGCCGCTGGCGCCCGGTTGCAGGGCGAGCATGGGCGAACCGTGTGAGATAAACAGGCTGGGGAGCATAAAAGTGGGGCCTGGGTAATAATAGAATCCCATCTTCAATCAGATCATCGGTCTAAATCTAATATAAGTTTTAGTGCCTTTTGATCGAATTTTTGAGGTGACCTATGGAAGCCGAATTTTGGCAGGCGCGTTGGGCGAGCAATCAGATTGGCTTTCACTTGCCCGAAGTTAACCCCTATCTACAGCGGTACTGGCCGCAGCTGGGACTGGCGGGCGGGGCCAAGGTGCTGGTGCCGTTATGTGGCAAAAGCCTGGATTTGGTATGGCTTGCCAGTCAGGGCTATCGCGTGATGGGAGTCGAGCTATCTGAGCAGGCGGTTGAGGCGTTCTTCAGCGAGCAGGGGCTGGTGCCGCAGATCATTCGGCGGGGTGCTTTCAAGGTGTACCAGACGAGCCTGGTCGAAGTGTGGTGTGGCGATTTCTTCGCCCTCGACCCACAGGCAGTGGTCGATTGCAGCGGGCTGTATGACCGCGCGGCACTGATCGCTTTGCCGCCGTTGATGCGGGTGCAATACACCGAGCGGCTCAATGAGTTGCTGGCCCGGGGCTGCAAGGGCCTGCTTATTACGCTCGATTATGACCAAGTACAAAAAGCCGGGCCGCCATTCGCAGTGGGCGATGATGAAGTGCGTGTGTTGCTGGGCGAGCATTGGGCGCTGGATGCGCTCGAAGCGCGGGACATTCTGAGTGAAAGCCCCAGGTTCGTTCAGGGCGGCGTTACCCGCCTTGAAGAGCGGGTTTATCGGTTGACCAAGGCTTGAATTGCGGCATGAAAAAAGGGGCGATCCATTCGCCCCTTCTTATCTCGCTGCTATCAGCCGCGACGACGCAATGCGTCAATCCGCTCTTCCAGCGGCGGGTGGCTCATGAACAGGCGAGCCAGGCCCTGCTTGATGCCGCCGTTGATCCCGAAGGCGGTCAGGCTGTCCGGCATATGCACCGGCAGGCCTTGTTCGGAGCGCAAGCGTTGCAGCGCGCCGATCATTGCGCTGGTGCCCGCCAGGCGTGCGCCGGCTTCGTCTGCGCGGAATTCACGTTTGCGCGAGAACCACATCACGATGGCGCTTGCCAGGAAGCCCAGCACCAGCTCGGCGAAGATGGTTGCCACGAAGTAGGCGATGCCGCGGCCTTCTTCGTTCTTGAAGATCACCTTGTCGACGAAGTTGCCGATGATTCGAGCAAAGAACATCACGAAGGTGTTCACCACACCCTGGACCAGCGCGAGGGTGACCATGTCGCCGTTGGCCACGTGGCCGATCTCGTGCGCCAGCACCGCTTTGACTTCGTCGGGCGAAAAGCGCTCCAGAAGCCCCTGGCTGACCGCCACCAGCGCGTCGTTCTTGTTCCAGCCGGTGGCGAAGGCGTTAGCCTCATAAGCAGGGAAAATCCCCACCTCGGGCATCTTGATGCCTGCTTCTTGAGACAACTGCTCCACGGTTTGCATCAGCCATTGCTCATGGCGAGTGCGTGGTTGAGTAATGATCTGGGTGCTGGTGCTCATTTTCGCCATCCACTTGGAGATGAACAGCGAGAACAGCGAACCGGCAAAACCAAAGACCGCACAGAAAATCAGCAGCTGATTGAGGTTCAGATCAACCCCGTTGGCCGCCATGAACCCATTGAAGCCAAAAAGGCTCAGGGTGACGCTGGCAATCAGTACGACCGCCAGGTTAGTGGCCAAGAACAGCAGGATGCGCATCATGGTTGTAGAGTTCTCCTCATGCTTAATATGTCGCTTACTGCGGGGTATATAAGGTGCGGCATGGGGTGATTCAACCGAGCGACTATTTCAAACTGTGTCCTACAGCGAAAACGTAGCGCTTTGAAGGGATTTTCCCACAACAATTGCCTGTGTTACCTGGCCGTCAAGCATGTCGCACCCCCGCTAACATTGGGGTAGGGCGGCTGGCGCGGTGCCATCATCCTGTTCAGGGTGCCAGCGCCAGAGAAGTGTTGCCAGATAATCGCTGTACGACCCAATGAAGGTCGTACGGCAGCATTTCCCTTACTGGCGATAGGATTTCAGGAAGTTGCCGATGCGACCGATCGCCATATCCAGTTCATCCACGCGCGGCAAGGTCACCACGCGGAAGTGATCCGGCCACGGCCAATTGAACGCGGTGCCTTGCACCACCAGCAGCTTTTCCGACAGCAGCAGGTCGAGCACGAATTTTTCGTCGTTGAGGATCGGGCAGACTTTTGGATCGATCCGCGGGAACGCGTACAACGCGCCCATGGGCTTCACGCAACTGACGCCCGGGATCGCATTGAGCAGCTCCCAGGTGCGGTTGCGTTGCTCCAGCAAACGACCCTGCGGCAATACGAGGTCGTTGATGCTCTGGTAACCGCCGAGGGCGGTCTGGATCGCGTGCTGGCTCGGCACGTTGGCGCACAGGCGCATGTTGGCCAGCATGTCGATGCCTTCAATATAGCTCTGGGCGTTGTGCTTGGGCCCGGAAATGGCGATCCAGCCGGAGCGGAACCCCGCCACGCGGTAGGACTTGGACAGGCCGTTGAAGGTCAGGCACAGCAGGTCTGGGGCCAGGGATGCGGTGCACACGTGCACCGCATCATCGTAAAGAATCTTGTCGTAGATCTCGTCGGAGAACACCACCAGGTTGTGTTGGCGCGCCAGTTCGAGCATGCCTAGCAGCACTTCCTTGGAGTACACGGCGCCGGTGGGGTTGTTCGGATTGATGATCACCAGGGCCTTGGTGTTCGGAGTGATCTTGGCCTTGATATCGGCCAGGTCGGGGAACCAGTCGGCACCTTCGTCGCACAGGTAATGTACCGGGTGGCCACCGGCCAAGGTCACGGCGGCGGTCCACAACGGGTAATCCGGTGCTGGCACCAGCACTTCGTCGCCATTGTTGAGCAAGGCCTGCAGCGACATCACAATCAGTTCGGACACGCCATTGCCCAGGTAGATGTCTTCAATACCGACACCTTCTACCTGTTTCTGCTGGTAATACTGCATCACCGCCTTGCGTGCGCTGAACAGGCCTTTGGAGTCGCTGTAGCCTTGGGCGGTGGGCAGGTTGCGAATCACGTCCTGGAGAATTTCGTCTGGCGCTTCGAAACCAAAGGGCGCCGGGTTGCCAATGTTCAGCTTGAGGATGCGATGGCCTTCCTCTTCCAGGCGTTTGGCGTGCTTGAGCACCGGGCCGCGAATGTCGTAGCAGACGTTAGCGAGCTTGTTCGATTTGCTGACCTGCATGGTGATGTGATCCCGAAAATGAACGATCCAGACGGTGCAAGCACTACCGTACTGTTGAATCCTGCGCGACTAGCACCCATAAATACGTTTGAATGGTGATGGCGCGGGTGCCAGACTGGCGTTTTGAAGAGGGCGCAATCATACGTGCCGCCTGATCCACGGAAAAGACACAGATCAGGGTTTTTCAGTTGCCGAGGTGTATCGATGGACAAGTTGGAGAAAACACTCGAAGAATGGCGCGACATGCTCGACCCCGCGCAGTATCAGGTGTGCCGTCTCAAAGGCACCGAGCGGCCTTTTAGCGGCAAGTACAACGAGACCAAGACCGACGGCGTGTACCACTGCATTTGCTGCAATGAGCCGCTGTTCGATTCCGCCGCCAAGTTCGATTCAGGCTGCGGCTGGCCGAGCTTCTACGAGCCGATTGCCGATAGCGCGATGGTGGAAATCCGCGATGTCAGCCACGGCATGATTCGCACCGAAGTCACCTGCGCCAAGTGCGACGCGCACCTGGGGCACGTGTTCCCGGACGGTCCGCCGCCGACCGGCCTGCGCTACTGCATCAACTCGGTGTGCCTGGACCTGGTGCCACGCTGAGTGCGCACCTGCTCGGTCAAATAATGTGGGAGCGAGCGTGTTGGCGAAAAACACCTGGGCAGCGTGTCCGTTCTGAATAAACGCGGTGCCCCACGTTCTTCGCGAGCACGCTCGCTCCTACAAAGCGCTGGGTTGATTGCATGCCATCACTGTCATCAATTGAGTTGACGCAACTCAATGGCGGACTACCTTTCTGCTTCTTCCCCTAATCAGAGGCACTGCCATGAGCGACAACTTGCTGAGCATCCCTTGCACCACCATCAAGGGTGAGCAAAAGACCTTGGCCGATTTCGCCGGCAAGGCCATTCTGGTGGTCAATACCGCCAGCAAGTGTGGTTTCACCCCACAGTACAAAGGCCTCGAGCAGCTCTGGCAGCAATACAAGGACCAGGGGCTGGTGGTGCTGGGCTTCCCGTGCAACCAGTTCGGCAAGCAGGAGCCGGGCAACGAAGGCGCAATCACCGAATTTTGCGAGCTGAACTTTGGCGTCAGTTTCCCCCTGTTCAAAAAAATCGACGTCAATGGCAGCGATGCCCACCCACTGTTCGTGCAGCTGAAAAAACAGGCGCCAGGCCTGCTGGGCTCGAAGAACATCAAGTGGAATTTCACCAAGTTCCTCATCGGGCGTGACGGCCAGCAGGTCAAGCGATTTGCACCCACAACAAAGCCCCAGGACCTGAGCCAGGAGATCGAAGCACTGCTTAAATGAGACGTGTCGTCTCAGGCGCCCACAGGTCCAGCAAGGCCTTGAGTTCCTCACGGCGAAACGGCTTGGCCAGGTAATCATTCATCCCCGCCGCCCGGCAGCGCTCACGCTCTTCGGCCAGGGCGTTGGCGGTCAAGGCGACGATTGGCAGGTCCGGCCAGCGGCCGCTCTGGCGAATCTGCCGGCTGGCCTCGTAGCCGTCCATCACGGGCATGTTGCAATCCATCAACACCAGATCGAAGCGTTGGTCCTCAAGCAACTTGAGGGCTTCGCCACCGTGGGCGGCCACGATGACCTCGCAGCCGAGCTTGCTGAGCATGCCCTTGGCCACCAGTTGGTTGACCGGGTTATCCTCCACCAGCAGGATGCGCGCTCGATGGCTCAGAGGCGAGGCGTCGATTTGCACTGGGTCTAGAACCGGTTGCGTGTCGCTGCGCAGATTGCGCTGCAAAATCTGGTAGAGCGCGTTACGACTCAGCGGGCGAGCTTGTTGCTGCAGCGGCGCCAGTGCCGCAACTTCTTCGCTGGGCATGAAATTGCCATAGGCGGTCACTACCAGAATCGGTGCGGTAATGCCCGGCCTCAGGCGGAACAGGCATTCCGGACAGTCGGTGATCAACAGGTCGGGGTGCTGGCCGCTCAGGTCGTCTTCCATCGAGTAGCAACGCGGCGCCAATCCCCAGTGGGGGAGCAGGGTGGTGAGCAATTCTCCCAGGCCGCTGCTTTGGTTGGTAATGACGATCACGTCGCCTGCCAATGGCACCTGGGCGACCGCCGGCAGGTGAGTGGGCAACGGCAGGTCGGCGCAGAATTGGCTGCCGAAGCCGACCTCCGAGCTGATGCTCAATCGACCCTTCATGGCTTCACACAGGTTATGGGTCAAGGCGAGCCCCAAACCCGTGCCGCCAAATTGGCGCGTGATACCTGCACCGGCCTGGGTAAAAGGCTGGAAAATCTTCACTTGGGCATCCTGGGCAATCCCGATACCGGTATCACAGACCTCAATGCGTACTCCGTCGCCGTGGTGGCTGAGGCGCACATCCACACGGCCGAAGCGGGTGAACTTCAAGGCATTGGACAGCAGGTTGCTGACGATTTGCCGGACCCGCGTCGGATCTCCAATGACCTGGGCGGGAAACAGCGGGTCGATCAGGCAGGTCAGCTCCACACTGGGCGCCGCGTTTTGCGACAACAGGTTGGCGGTGTCTTCCACCAGTGAACCGAGGTCGAACGGGATACGCTCAAGCTCCAGTTGGCCCGCGTCGAACTTGGACAGGTCGAGGATATCGTTGAGCAATTCCACCAGGACCTTGCCTGAATCGTGGGCGATGGACAGTTGCTGGCGCTGTTCGGCGTTGAGCGGGCTGTCCAGCGACAGGGCAATCATGCCCAGCAGGCCATTGAGTGGGGTGCGGATTTCATGGCTCATATTGGCCAGAAACGCCGCCCGAGCCTGTGCCATGCCCAGGGCCGTCAATCTCGCGGCTTCCAGTTCGTCGTTGAACTGGCTCAAACGCTGGTTGCTGGTCTTGAGCTCGAGGGTGCGCGCCGAAACGATGTCTTCCAGTTGGCCGAGGTATTCGGTGAGGCGATCTTCGGCATGGCGACGCTGCTGAATTTCGGTTTCCATGTTTTCAAATTGCTGGTTGGCAACGTCGACCAGTACGCCGATTTCGTCATGCTCATGCCCCGGCGGGCAGTCCAGGCGCGTCTGTTTGCGCGTGCTCAATGCTCGAATAATGCGCACCAGCGGCTGGGTGAGCATGACGTAGAACAAGCCCAACAGGATCCCGGTCAGCAACAGGCTGCGGACAAAACCGTTGAGCAGCGTGATCTCGGCGCGGCGTAGGAAGCGGCTGCCAAATGCGTAGGTGTCTACGTCGAGGCGCAGCACACCCAGGGCTTCGTTGGGCATGTGGCTGAGGTACAACCGGTCTTCAAATTGGCGATTGGCGCCAAACAGAAAGTCGCTGACCGGCCGATAATGGCTTTCCTGGCGCGGCCGGTCGACGTCCGCCAGCACCACGCCGTTATTGTCGACCAACTGTGCATGGACGATGGCGGGGGAGTGCAGCAGGCCCAGGGTCAGTTCCTGGGCGAGTTCAGCATCGATGTTATAGGCGATGCGCGAGGCAGGGTTGTGGCTGATTTCGATCAGCGAGCGTATTTCACGGTTGATGGACGCGTCTTCACTGGCATAATCAATGCCGATTTGGATAAAACTGAGCAGGGTTCCCAAGACGAAACCGACCAGCACAGTCAATCTGGCTTGTTTATAAGACAAGCGGTGGGCGAACTTGATATCCATCGAGTGTTGAACCACTTCACGTTTCCCTTCGCCCGGCAAGCATAGCTGAACATCCACCAGCGCTGACTTGCCCGGCATGAATCGATTTTCTTGACGCAGCCTTGTGCGGTCTGCCACAGGGTTGCCAATACGCCATCTTTTACAAGAACTTGCCAGAGGAATAGATGTGGATTCTCGATTGAATGCCTTTCTTGAGCGGGCTGACGCGGTGCTCGCGCGCCTGGAACCCCTGTTACCCGCCCCACGCCAAGCCATCGACTGGAATCACTGCCTGGCCGCCCGCTGGCAGCGCGAAGGCCGCACAGGCTTCCTGCTGCCGCTGGAAGTCAGCCTGGACATGCGCCTGTCGGACCTGATTGGTGTCGACAAGCAACGGGAGCAGTTGGCGCGTAACACCCAACAGTTTCTTGACGGGTTGCCTGCCAACCACGCGCTGCTGTGGGGTTCGCGTGGCACCGGAAAATCCTCCATGGTACGCGCCTTGCTCGCCCAGCACGCCAACGCGGGCCTGCGGTTGATCGAAATCGAGCGCGATCATCTGGCCGATCTGCCGCGTGTGGTCGAGCAACTGCTCAAGCTGCCGCAGCGTTTTATCCTGTTCTGCGATGACCTGTCGTTCGAGGCCGGTGAAGGCGACTACCGCGTGCTCAAGAGCGTATTGGACGGCTCTCTTGAGCAGGCACCGGAAAACGTGCTGCTGTACGCCACCTCCAACCGCCGTCACCTGGTGCCGGAAAACCAGAGTGATAACGACAACTGGAAACGCGTGGATGGCGAGCTGCACCCGAGCGAGGCAGTGGAGGACAAGATTGCCTTGTCCGACCGTTTTGGCTTGTGGTTGTCGTTCTACCCGTTCACCCAGGAACACTTCCTGAATGTGGTGGAGCATTGGATCGGCGAGTTGGCAGGCAAGTCCGGCTTACAATGGAAGCGCGATGAACAACTCGATATTCTCGCCGTGCGCTGGGCAACCGGACGCGGCAACCGTAATGGCCGCTGCGCCTATCAATTCGCCCGTTACTGGGTAGGTCTTAAATTGCTGGAACGTCAACCATGATCGATTTGCAACAGGCCGACACCGGCCTTGATGGCTACGCCCTGCTTTGCGCGCAATTGGAATCACTGCTGGCCGATGAGCGGGATTTCATCGCCAACAGCGCGCAGTTCTCCGCGTTCCTGTTCAATCAGCTGGACGACCTGAATTGGGCGGGTTTTTACCTCAATCGCAATGAGGAGCTGGTTCTTGGCCCGTTCCAGGGCCAGATCGCCTGTGTGCGGATCCCTTTCGGTCGTGGCGTGTGTGGCGCCGCCGCAGCGTCCCGGCAAACCCAGCGAGTGGAAGACGTGCATGCGTTTGCCGGGCACATTGCCTGTGACAGCGCTTCGAACAGTGAATTGGTGGTACCGCTGGTCAAGAACGGCCAATTGATTGGCGTGCTTGACCTCGACAGCCCGTTACTGGCTCGTTTCACGCCTCAGGACCAGGCGGGTATCGAACAACTGGCGGCTATTTTCCTGCGCTTGACCGACTGCTGAGGGAACGAGGCGCGGGGCGAGCCCTAATGCCAGTCAGTTAAGGCTTTTTGTAGGAGCGAGGCGGGCGGCTAGCCCTTGCTCGCGAAGAACTCAGGGCCACCGCGTTTATCCAGAATGAACGCGTTGCCTGGATGTTTTTCGCGAGCTCGCTCCTACAGCGAGCCCTGCCTCCTATTGGCTGTCCAGTTCATGCAGTTGCACCTGCAGTGCCCGTTCCAGCTCGAGCATGAGTTTTTCCAGGGATTTGATACCGGTCTCAATCACTCGCCGATCATCATTGCCAGAGCAGGCGTGCTCCAGGGCTTCGCACTGTCCGGCCAAGGCATTGGCTTGAACGATCCGCGCGGCCCCCTTGATCTTGTGCGCTTGCTCGATGATGTCCGTGGGTGAAGCCTTGCGATCCAGCAGTTCGATGAGTGCCTGACGATCGTGAACGCTGCTGGTCAGCAACTCTTCGAGCAAACGTCGACTCATTTGCGGATCGCCTCCGGTCAGCGCGTCCAGGCTTCCCAGGTCCAGCCGCTGGCTCGTCAGCTGAGGAATGATCTGTGCCAGTTGCCGCTCCAGCACAGTAAGACTGATCGGTTTGAACAGGCAGTCATCCATGCCGGCTTCCACGCAGCGTTGTCTTTCCTCCGGTTGGGCATTGGCCGTGAACCCCAGCACCACGCAGGGCGCCAGGTGTTCGCGTTGCTCGTACTCGCGAATGGACCGGGTCAACTCGTAGCCATTCATGATGGGCATGTTGCAGTCTGCGATCACCAGGTCGAACTGTTCCTGGCGCCAAGCCTGGAACCCGGCGGCACCGTGCTCGGCGGCGGTGAATTGATGGCCTAGGTAGCCCAGTTGCTGGCACATCAGTAGGCGGTTCGCCGGATGATCGTCCACCACCAGCACATTGAGCACCGGGGTAGAGGTCGGCTTCGCAGGCGTTTGCTCACCCAGAGGCGTGATCGGTTGCAGGCGCGGCATTATGAGGTTGACGTGCACCTGGGTACCGACCATGGGCACGCTGCTCAGGCTCAACTGGCCGCCCATCATTGCGCAGAGGCTGCGACAGATCACCAGGCCCAGCCCGGCACCGCTTCTGGCCAGGTGCCCGGAATTATCGGCCTGGGCGAATGGCTCGAACAGGCGCAATTGGTCGTCCCGGTTGATACCGATACCGGTGTCTTCCACGACCAGCTTCATTTCGACCTGTTCCTGCGCCTGGCTCGGTTGCACCTCCACCTTGATTTTCACCTGCCCATGTTCGGTGAACTTGATGGCGTTGCTCACAAGATTGGACAGCACCTGCTTGAAGCGCAACGGGTCGATGAGTACGTCGATGTCGTTCAGGTCGGGCTTGAACTCCAATAGCAGGCTCAGGGTTTTCTGCCGTGCCAGGCCGTCAAAGACGCGCACCACGGACTCAATCACCTCTCGCAGGTTGACGCGCTCCGGCGCCAGGCTGAGCCGGCCGGACTCAATGCGCGCGATGTCGAGAATGTCGCCTATCAGCTCCAGTAGGTCCTTGGCCGAGTTGTAAGCCACTTCTATCGCCGGGCGGTCGAGATGCCCTTGGTCGGCGCGCTTGAGCGTCAGTTCGAGCATGCCGATCACAGCGTTCATTGGCGTGCGGATCTCGTGGCTCATGGTGGCAAGGAACGTGCTTTTGGCGCGGTTGGCCTCGTCGGCACGCTCTTTGGCGGCGCGCAGTTCATCAAACAACTGGCGCCGTTCGCTGATGTCGATCCAGCCGCCGATGATGCCCTGGACTTCGCCGATGGAGTCGCGGTAGGGCAGAATCCAGTGGTAGATCGTCAGCTTCCTCCCGTGGATATGCAGGGTGCGGTCCAGAATCAATGGATTGCCTTCGGCCACCACCCGCAGGTAGTCGGCATGGTACTGCGCGGCTTCGGACGTGAGGGCCAGGCTCATCTGGGTCACGCTTTTGCCGATTACATCCTCGCGCTTGACGTCGAAGGCCTGCAGGTAGCTGTCGTTGCAGGTTTGCAGCAAGCCATTACGGTCGCGTACATAGATGGGGTGGGGCGTTTCGTTGACCAGCGCGCGCATGAATTCGAACTGATCATTGAGGGCGCGCTCGGCCATTTTCCGGTGCCTGATCTGTCGCCGCATATAGGCATTCCAGGCCAGGGAAACCAGGAGCAACAAGCCCGTACCGATGACGATCCTGGCAATCACTTGATTGTAATTGCGCCAGTAACTGTCGGACTCGACTGTGTAGCCACGCCAGCGGCTGTTGATCACGCCCATTTCATCCGGGGCGATGCTGAGCAGCGCTTTGTCTAGGATCGAGCTCAATTCGGTGGCATGGCGTGATGTGCCCAGGGCGAACGTTGCCGGCGTTGTGCCGATGCTGGTAGTGATCTGCAGTTTGTCCTGGAAAACTTTCGAGGACAGGAAATAGTTGGCGATCAACAACGTATTCACAGCGCCATCCACGTGTCCTTGTGCAAGCAACTCGGATGCCCTGAAAGCATCGCCGGTTTCCACCAGTTGAATCTGGGGAAAGTCCTTGCGAAGGGTATCGGCCAGTGGGGTACCTCGGGTCAGCGCCAGGCGCTTGCCCGCCATCTGCTCCAAGTTAGAGGGCGCTCCTGGCTCTTTGCGGGTCAACAGGACATATGAGTTCTCCAGGTAAGGACGGCTGAAACTCAACTGCGCCTCCCGCTGGTTACTCGGCACGATGGCACCGATCATATCGACTTTTTGCGTGGCGACCTGCTCGATCATGGCGTCGACTTCACGGCCACGCTCAACCGCGAAACGCAAGCCGGTACGCAAGCGAATGAGTTCAAGAACGTCGGCGGTAATGCCGCGAAAGTTGCCTTCCGCATCGAAGAAGGTGAGCGGGGCGAAGGTTTCATTCACGATGACCTTCACAACCGGATGCGCCTTCAGCCAACGCTCTTCGCGCGGCGTCAGTTGCAGTTTCTTGTCGGTCAGCAGGATATCGCTGCCGGCGCTCCAGCGTTTGGCGATGCTATCGCGTTCGTTGATCGGCACAGCCGCCAGAACCGTGTCGACAATGCTCAACAGAGTGAGGTTATCGTGGCGCAGGGCAAAGCTGAAACCATAGGCCTCATGCTTGCCGAAATTGGCCATGCGAATGTTTTTGAGGTAGCCCTTGTTGATCATGAAATGGGTAGAAATCGTATCGCCAAGAAAGACGTCCGCCTGATCGAATGCCACTGCATTCAGGGCATTCTGATAGGAGGGATAGCTGCGAATATCGGCCTTGGGATACAGCTTTTCCACTTCATCGAGTGGCAAGTAATGATAGACGAGGCTCAAGCGCAGCCCTTCCAGGCCATCGCTGAGGCTGCGGGTTTCCCCCTCGCGGGTGACCAGTACCGGCTGGTCCACGGCGTAAGGTGCCGACAGGGTGAGAGCGGGGTTTGCGGCCTCGAAGCCGTTGGAAGAACCCAGCAAATCGATGTCGCCGGCCTCAAGGGCTTGAATGGCGGACAACCGGGAAGGGTAGCGAAGGACCTTGACCGGTAGGGCAAGGGCCTTGGCCAGCAGACCTGCATAGTCTGCAGTAAGGCCTTCGTAATCGCGGCCACTGGAGGTGAGGTCGAACGGCGGGTAATCGGGCGCGGCGGTACCCAGTACCAGTTCGCGCTTGTGCTGCAGCCACTGGCGTTGGGTCCTGTCCAGTTGAGTGTCCAGTTGGACGATTCCCGCGCGACTCAATAAGGTGAGGTGTTGCGGGTCGGTGGAGGCGTCCGCAAGCACGGCAGTGCTGAAGTACAAACCGGCACTCAATATAATCAAATAGTCCTTGATACGGCTGGGCATCCGCTTTCTCACACTAGCGCGTTTCGTTTTGCCATCTCGATGAGCTCGACTAAAGATTGGGCTTTTAGTTTTTGCATTAGTCGCTTTTTATAAGTGCTGACTGTTTTGTTACTCAAAAACATGCCCTTGGCTATTTCCTTGTTAGTGCGGCCTTGTGCAAAAAGTTGCAGGACCATGAGTTCTCGATCATTAACCGCTTTGAAGAGCTCCAACTCCTGGGTGTCCCCACCTTCTACGCCATTTGCATTCAATGCTTGGCTGGGGAAATAGTTGTAACCGGACAGTACTGCGCGAATAGCACTCAATAGTTCGCTCAGGTCCCCCTCCTTGCAGACATAGCCGTCGGCGCCCGAACGCATGCAACGCGTGGCAAACAGGGTTGGACACTGGGCTGTGAGGACCAGGGTTTTCATCGACGTGTTCATGGCGTTGAATCGGCAGAGTACTTCGAGGCCGTCGAGTTTCGGGATGCTGATATCGAGAATGACCAAGTCCGGCAGGCATTCGCGGACCATTTGTATGGCGTCGCACCCGTTATCCGTTTCTCCAACGACTTTGTAACCTTCATGTTCCAGTAACATTCTGATGGCAAGCCGTATAACGGGGTGGTCGTCGATAATAAAAACGGTGTTCATAATCACATTCCATGCAGGTGCAAATAAAGCGGTCACATTAGCTCAGAAGAAGAGGCAGCAGCATGGAGCGTGGGGGGGACAAGCATAAAACAGGATGTTTCCTACATCAAAAAAGGTACAGGCCTACAAGCTGTTAGGTAATCGTGACACGGAGTCTGAATGTTTTCAGGGCGGCTGGCGTAGTTAGCGGGCACAGGGGTATTACGACGGCCCTTACGTTATTTTTCGCTCCTGATAAAGTTTAAAGTCCTACATTGGTAAGGCTTAAGTTGAGGGCATTAAACCTTCAAGTTCATCTTTGTTTAATGGTTTTGACAAACAGCCCAATAGTGGAAGGTTTCGCTGCGCAGCTTCTGTGGTCAGTTTGAGTAACTCTGTCGTCGGCAGCCCGCTTAACAGAATTGCGCTGATAATGAACTGACCACGGCTGGCGATCTCCACCAATTCAATGCCGGGTAGGTCAGGTAGGCATTGGTCGCATAACATCAAGTCGAAGGGCAATTCAGACTGGGTCATTGTGCGTATGGCCTGTTCGGCATTTTCGACGGGGGTGAGGTGGTGGAAGCCGAAGCTTCTGAGCAAGCATTGGGCGGCCAGGAGTTGAAAGGGGTGGTCCTCCACCAAAAGAATACGTAGGGGATGTCTGGGCATAGGGTGCACACAGTGATTCAAGCGTCGATGGGGCGTAGGAATTGCTCGGCTGGTCCGCAATAGCGTGCGTGATTATTCCTCGGGGGTGTGTACGAATTCGATCAGGCCGCTCTGTTCCCATCGTAGGGCGATTCTTTTCAGGGAACAGAGCCAATCGGTCGGGTCGTTATTGAGGGCTGGAGCGCCCGGTCATCTCCCGTGCCATCTCGGTGGCATAGCTGTCGGTCATGCCGGCGATGAAGTCGATCATGCGCAGGAACGAGGCGTGCAACGGCCAGGTGGGGTCCGGTGCGCTATTGCCCAGCAAGTCTAGAATGCGCCGGTGCTTGAACGACGGCGTACGCCCTCCGTGTTGCTCCAAGGCTGCACCGCAAAACGCGTTCAGCAGAATTTCCAGGGTGGTGTAGGCGCCGATTTCATGCAGGGTCTTGCGTTTATCCTGGAAGATTTTCTTGCGCGCCATGTCCTTTGCATCCAGTACGCAACGCTTCGCCGGACCGTGCATGTGTTCAACCAGATCGCCAGGCAGGGTGCCGGCAAGCAGGGCGTCCTGTTGCTCGACAAACGCTCGCGCGGCGGCGTTGGTCAGGTGCTCGATGGCCTTGCCGCGCAGGATCGCCAGCTTGCGGCGACGCGAATCCGACGAGCCTAACTGTCGATACGTCTGCGGCAGGTCATCACCCACCAGGTCGAGCAGCAGTGACTCGACTTCGGCGTATTCGAGCAACTCCATCTCCAGGCCGTCTTCCAGGTCGATCAACGCATAGCAGATGTCATCGGCCGCCTCCATCAAGTACACCAACGGATGGCGGGCCCAGCGTTGCTCTTCCAGTTGAGGCAGGCCCAGTTTATGGGCGATCTGTTCCAGAATCGGCAGCTCACTCTGGTAGCAGCCGAACTTGTGTTTCTTGTAACCCAACGAGTCCGCGTGGCGGGCAGTCCAGGGGTACTTGAGGTAGGTACCCAGGGTGGCATAGGTGAGCCGCGTGCCACCGTCGAACTGGTGATATTCAAGCTGGGTCAATACCCGGAAACCCTGCGCATTGCCTTCGAAATTGAGGAAGTCATTGCGCTCGGCGCTGCTCATATCATCCAGCCAGCCGCGCCCGGCGGCTTGCTGAAACCAGTGGCGAATGGCGTCTTCGCCGGAGTGGCCGAAGGGCGGATTGCCGATGTCATGGGCCAGGCAAGCCGACTGCACCACCATGCCCAAATCGCTGGGGTCGCACCAGTCGGGCAGGGCGCCGCGCAATGTTTCGCCGACGCGCATGCCAAGGGAGCGCCCCACACAGCTGACTTCCAGCGAGTGGGTCAGGCGCGTATGGATATGGTCATTGCTGGACACGGGATGCACTTGGGTCTTGCGGCCCAGGCGGCGGAAAGCGCCGGAGAAAATGATGCGGTCATGGTCTTTGTGAAAAGGACTGCGGCCCAGTTCTTCAGGGCTGTGCAGGGGTTTGCCAAGACGTTCGCGGGTCAGCAGGGTAGGCCAATCCAAGGCAGGTACTCTCCGTACGGTGAATGACACCATCAGCTTCCCGTTTCCGCGTTGGCGGGGCAAGCGGAAATCTTCAGGTCGAGGGTGTCGATTGCAACAAACAGCAGGCGCTGACCGCCGTTGCAGAATTGTCCGGCGGTCAGGTCGTGGTATTGAACTCGCAAGCGGGGCTTACTTTCTGCGCGAAGCGCCTTGCATGGCCAGTTTGATCAGCGGGATCAACCCGGCCCCCAGCCGTACCAGGCGTGTCACGCTGCTGATACTGCCGCCCTTGGCGCCCTTGCCGGTAAAGAACCCCATCAGTGTCACCGCCGCCACGCCCCACAACGGCGCGTGCTTGATGCCCAGGCTGTCCTGCCAGTTGTGACGCAGGTTGCGCATTCTGTGCAGCGGCCCCATCAGTTGCTGGGACTCATGCCGGATTTCCTGACGGTGCATTTCCATGCGCAGGCGAATCAACGCTTTGCGCATTTCTCGACGGGACGTGTTTTGCGGGATTTCAGGCAGGCTCATGGCAGTAGGCGCTCCCGATCATTGGCCAATTCTTCGAGGGTGGCATGGAACGGGGTGGACTCATCGAACACCGCCGCTTTCAAGCGTACCCCGCAGAATGCTGCGGCAAGGCTGTAAAACACGCACAGGCAGATGATGCCGGTCAGGCGGTAGCCGGTGTCCCAGACCAGGATCATTACCAGCGTCGATAAGCCGACCAACAGCAACAGGGCGAACACCAGTGCCAGGCCGGCAAACAGCAGCAGGCTGACGGTACGTGCCTTCTGTTCCTGCAGCTCGATGCCAAACAGTTCGACATGGCTGTGCAGCAAGCCGAGCACGGCAGCGCCCAGACGACGGGAGGTGGAACCTGCGCCCTTTGACGAGCTGGTTTCGTCGATAGCCATGATATTAGCGCCTGGTAGCCAGCAGACCGATCAAAAAGCCTACGCCGGCAGCGATGCCGACAGACTGCCATGGGTTGGCTTGAACGTAGTCTTCCGTCGCGGTAATGGCCGCCTGGCCACGCTCACGCAGGGAGTCTTCAGTCAATTGCAGGGTTTCACGGGCCTTGAGCAGACTTTCGTGGATCTTGGTGCGCAGCTCATCGGCCTGGTCGCCGGCCAGGATGGCGGTGTCATCCAGCAACCTTTCGGTATCGCTGACGAGGGCCTGAAAATCCGCCATCAATATTTCTTGAGCAGTCTTTGCTGTTTTGCCGGCCATGGGTATCTCCGTGTGTGGCTGTTCTGTACGTGTGGTTTCGAGTCGCGAGCTTCGCCGAAGGTTCACTGCAATTGTCTGGTACAGCTTTTGCTTTGCCTTGGTGCGCAGGCCCTGACGCCTGCGCTGAATCCGGGCGGTCGAGGTGCAAGCCTTGAAAAACCTTACCCTAATTAACTGAAACTCGCGCAAATACCCTGTCGGGGACCGCCGGTTGTGTTGATCGCTGCGCTAAAGCGGTTCACGCCCCTTTGAAGTAGGGAGCGAGCTTTGGTGCCAATTTAGTGCGGACGATCGCGGTTTGAACCGATTTGGTGCTGTTTGCCTTACTGCAGGCCTGCCAACCTCCATGGAAAATTTGCAAAGTGCGGTGGACACGCTTGTCCATAGCTCCAACACGCTGTTCATCTTGATTGGCGCGGTGATGGTCCTGGCCATGCATGCCGGTTTTGCCTTTCTGGAAGTGGGTACGGTGCGCCAGAAGAACCAAGTCAACGCGTTGTCGAAAATCCTCAGCGACTTTGCAATCTCCACCCTGGCTTATTTCTTTATAGGCTATTGGATTTCCTATGGGGTCAGTTTCCTGCAGCCGGCGGCGGTGATCAGCGCCGATCATGGCTACAGCCTGGTGAAGTTTTTCTTCCTGCTGACCTTCGCCGCGGCGATCCCGGCGATCATTTCCGGGGGGATTGCCGAGCGCGCGAAATTTGCTCCGCAGTTGTGCGCGACGGCATTGATCGTGGCGTTCATCTACCCGTTTTTCGAAGGCATGGTGTGGAATGGCAACTTCGGCCTGCAGGCCTGGCTGCTCGCGACCTTTGGCGCCAGCTTCCATGACTTCGCCGGTTCCGTGGTGGTGCATGCCATGGGTGGGTGGCTGGCGTTGGCGGCGGTGCTGTTGCTCGGCCCGCGCAACGGACGTTACCGCGAAGGGCGCCTGGTGGCGTTTGCGCCCTCGAGCATTCCGTTTCTCGCGCTGGGTTCGTGGATCCTGATCGTGGGCTGGTTCGGGTTCAACGTGATGAGCGCGCAAACCCTCAATGGCGTCAGCGGCCTGGTGGCGGTCAACTCGTTGATGGCAATGGTCGGTGGCACCGTTGCCGCGCTGGTGATCGGCCGCAATGACCCAGGCTTCCTGCACAACGGCCCGCTGGCTGGGCTGGTGGCAATCTGTGCCGGTTCCGACCTGATGCACCCGGTGGGCGCGCTGGTCACCGGTGTGGTCGCGGGAGGCTTGTTTGTATGGTGCTTCATGGCCGCCCAGGATCGTTGGAAGATCGATGACGTGCTGGGGGTGTGGCCGCTGCACGGCCTCTGTGGCGTATGGGGCGGCATTGCCTGCGGCATCTTCGGGCAGACGGCCCTGGGCGGGCTGGGCGGTGTCAGCCTGATCAGTCAGTTGATCGGCACCGCCCTCGGCGTCGCCGTGGCACTGGTGGGTGGCCTGTTGGTGTACGGCGTGATCAAGCGCGTGTCCGGGCTGCGTCTGAGCCAGGAAGAGGAGTATTACGGGGCGGACCTGTCGATCCACAAGATCGGCGCGGTCAGTCAGGATTGATCGGCGCGCTTGCCGGGCAGTGTTGGGCTTAGAATGGTGGCGTGTTTTCCCAATCGAGTTGATTTGCCATGCTTCCTGAATGCCAGCTGTTCGGCACCCTGGGTTGCCATCTGTGTGAAATTGCCGAAGCCGAAATCATGCCGCTCGTCGAGCACGGGTTGCTCGTGGAGCTGGTGGATATCACCGACCCCGACGACCTGACCGAGGCCTACGGCCTGCGGATTCCGGTGCTCCGACGGGTAGACACGGGGGCTGAACTGGATTGGCCTTTCGACACTGAGCAAGTTGTTGCCTTCCTGCGCTGACGTTTAGGCTATGGCGGGTTTCCAATTATTAAGTTACTGTATGTTTGTACAGCGATTGAATAGAGGGAACGCCCGTGGTGAATGTCGAACAACTGAAAAGCAGCGTCAATCGCATGTCCGCCGACATCGTGCGCGATGCGGTGAACGAGCTGCGCCTCGATGGCTTGGTCACGGAAGGCAAGACGCCCTTCAACAAGGTGCATTTCAATACCTGCTTTGCCGAGATCGAGGCGTTGTTCCAGCGTGCCGGTTATCACAAGCAGCTGGATGTCGTGGGTTATCAGGGCTTGCTCTACGCACTTTACGATCCGGGCCGTTGGGAGGCCGTGGACGTGCTGCGCTGGCTCAAGGAGTTTACCGAGGCAGCGAGTGCTTCGAAGGTTTTGCGCGCGCAATTGGCCAAGGCCTGATAACTCTCCTAGGCTCAATCCCGCACCCTGCGGGATAATGCCCGCCTGTTTATTCCAGGCGTTGAGCATCGGCATGTCCACTTCCGGTTTTTCCCCTTCACAGCACCAAGCCAGTACCTTGTACCTGCCGCCTGGCTCTTGGGCGACAGTGCTCGATTGCCTGTGCGATCACTTCCCGGCCATCGCCCGTGAACAGTGGCTGGACCGCGTTGCCCGTGGCCGGGTACTGGATATCAACGGTCACCCCATCAGCCTGGACCTGGCTTACAAGGAAGGCCTGTGCATTTATTACTTTCGCGAAGTGCTCAACGAGAAAGTGATTCCGGTACAGGAAACCATCCTGTACGCCGATGAACACCTGGTGGTGGCTGACAAACCGCATTTCCTGCCAGTGACCCCCGCCGGCGAGTATGTGGAGCAAACGCTGTTGCGCCGTTTGATCCGGCGTCTGGGCAA
The DNA here is from genome assembly GCF_030816195.1 of Pseudomonas sp. W4I3. GTDB lineage: Bacteria > Pseudomonadota > Gammaproteobacteria > Pseudomonadales > Pseudomonadaceae > Aquipseudomonas. The sequence goes on from NZ_JAUSXS010000001.1 coordinate 2,463,017, forward strand.
TCCCGCCCTGGTGCCCTTGCACCGCATTGATCGGCATACCGCAGGGCTGGTGCTGTTCTCGGCCAACCCCGACAGCCGCACGGCCTATCAGCAGCTGTTTCCCACGCGGCGCATCGATAAATTCTACGAAGCCATTGCGCCGGCCCTGCCTGGCCTGACCTTCCCGCGGGTGCACAAAAGCCGGCTGGTGGACGGCGAACCGTTCTTCCGTATGCAGGAAGGCCCAGGTGCCAGCAACACCGAAACGGCCGTTGAAGTGCGCGAGAAACATGGCGATCTATGGCGCTATGGCCTGTTTCCGGTGACCGGCAAGAAGCACCAGTTGCGTGTACACATGACTGCGCTTGGCGCGAGTATCTGCAATGACCCGTTCTATCCCGAGGTGATCAAGGACGCCCAGGACGATTACGCCCACCCGCTCAAGTTGCTGGCCCAGGGCGTGCGCTTTGTCGACCCGGTCAGCGGCCAGGAACGCAGCTTTCGCAGTGAAATCACGCTGGACTGGTGAGCGCCAGAAACAACAAGGCCCGCGCGAGGCGGGCCTTGTGTGCAAGCGGTGGCTTACAGGTCTTTAACGGTGCGAACCTGATCTTTGTTGATGCGGGTGTGCTTGCCGTCCAGCTGTTCGAATTCGTAGAAGCCCGAGTCTTCATCGTATTTCGGGGTGTCGACGGCCTGGATTTCGCGACCGTCATTCAGGGTGATCACTGTTGGCGAAGCGCAACCGGCGAGGGTGGCGAGGCCCAGTGCAAGCATGAGAGCGGCGATGGTCCGTTGAGTCATGGGTGTGTCTCCGAGAGAATACGTTTGAAATGCTGACCTTGTGACGTGTGCAACGCCGGCAAAGTTCCTGATGCAGCGCTCATTCTGACATGCCAGCCGGCGGGTGCAACAGCTCAGGGGTATTAAGGTTGGCCAGGCGTGGGTCACCGTTCGGGCATTCCAGGCCTACGGCGCCCAGCTGCAACAGGATTTTGCGTGGGCTACGTTCGCCAGCACTCCAGGCCTGCTCCACCTGATCTTTCAAGGCGGTGGGGATAATGCAGAGCAAGGGTTCCCAGAACTCGCCATGGCGTACCATCACCGGAACCTGCGGGTTGCCTTGGGCAATGGCACGCAGGTCGGCCAGCAGCCGCGCGTCGATCTGCGGCACATCGCAGGGCAAGATCAGCAGATGCTCATGACGCGCGGCGAACAGTCCCGCGCGTATGCCGGCAAGTGGTCCGGGAAAGTCCTGGCTGTCGTCGCTCACCAGTTGGTCGGCATAGGGCGCATACCGCGCATGGTTGCGATTGCACGAGATGATCAAGTCGTCCGTGAGCGGTCGTACTAATTGATGCAGGTGCGCGATCAAGGGTTGGCCGCGCCATTCCAGCAGGCCTTTGTCCTCGCCGCCCATGCGCTGGCCGCGACCACCGGCCAACAACAAAACCGAGCAAGGCAGGCGTAGAGACTCAAGGGACATGGCGGTTTCGCTGCGGCAGATAAACAGGGGCCTGTGATATAACACCGGGCTGTTCCTTCGACAACCGGACCGTGCCATGAAAGCCAAGGCTGATGCGCCCTTCGTACCTCTGAATATCGCTGTGTTGACCGTCAGCGACACCCGCACCCTGGACACCGACACCTCGGGCCAGGTCTTCGTCGACCGCCTGGCCGCCGCCGGCCACAACCTGGCCGAACGTGTGCTGCTCAAGGACGACCTTTACAAAATTCGCGCCCAGGTGGCCCACTGGATCGCCGAGGACGTGGTGCAGGTCGTGCTGATCACCGGCGGCACCGGCTTTACCGGCCGCGACAGCACGCCGGAAGCGGTGAGCTGCCTGTTGGACAAACAGGTGGATGGTTTTGGCGAGCTGTTCCGCCAGATCTCGGTCGCCGATATCGGCACCTCCACGGTGCAGTCCCGAGCCCTGGCCGGCCTGGCCAATGGCACGCTGGTGTGCTGCCTGCCGGGCTCCACCAATGCCGTGCGCACCGGCTGGGACGGCATTCTGGCCGAGCAGTTGGACAACCGTCATCGCCCCTGCAACTTCGTACCCCACCTCAAGCAGGCCGAGCCCTGTGAATCCCGTGGATAAGCCCGGCAAGACCGGCGCCTTGATGCCGGTGGAGGAGGCCTTGCAGCGTTTGCTGCAGATGGCCGGCGCCACGCCGATCCTCGAGCGCGAAGCGGTGAGCCTGGCCCAATGCGATGGCCGCGTATTGGCACAAGACCTGGTCTCCACCCTTGATCTGCCGCCCTGGCCCAACAGCGCCATGGACGGCTACGCCCTGCGCGTGGCGGACTGGGCTGGCGAGCCTTTGTCGGTCAGCCAGCGCATTTTCGCCGGCAATGCGCCTGAGCCTTTGGCGCCCGGAACCTGCGCACGCATCTTTACCGGCGCGCCGGTACCCGAGGGTGCCGATTGCGTGGAAATGCAGGAAAACGCGATCATCCACAGCGATGAACGCGTGGGTTTCAGCGAGCCGTTGCACGCGGGTCAGAACATCCGCCCTCAAGGCCAGGAAACCACGGTCGGTGAATTGGTGTTGCCCGCCGGTACGCGCCTGGGCCCGATCGAATTGGGCCTGGCCGCATCGCTCGGGCTTGATCGCCTGGACGTAGTGCGCCGTGTGCGGGTGGCCGTGCTGTCGACGGGGGACGAGCTGATCGAACCCGGTTTGCCGCTGGGGCCTGGGCAGATCTACAACAGCAACCGCCGTGTACTGTGTGCCTGGCTGGCGCGCATGGCGTGCGAAGTGATTGATGCCGGGATTCTGCCGGATGACCTGGAACAGACGCGTGCGCGATTGGCGAGCCTGGGGGATGTCGATCTGATTCTGTCCACGGGCGGTGTGTCGGTAGGCGAAGCGGACTTCCTGGGCATCGCCCTGCGTGAAGAGGGCGAACTGGCCCTGTGGAAACTGGCGATCAAACCCGGCAAACCGTTGACGGTCGGCCACTTCCGTGGCGTGCCGGTGATCGGCTTGCCGGGCAACCCGGCCTCGACTCTGGTGACGTTTGCGCTGTTGGCGCGGCCTTACCTCCTGCGGCGTCAAGGCGTGGACGTTGTCGAGCCGCTGCGCTTCGAAGTGCCGGTGGGTTTCGTATGGCCCAAACCGGGCAACCGTCGCGAATATCTGCGCGGGCGTATCGAGCACGGTCAGGCGATCATCTACCGCAATCAAAGCTCCGGCGTCCTGCGCAGCGCGGCGTGGGCCGAGGGATTTGTGGAGGTGCTGGAAGGGACGACGCTGGAACTGGGTGACCGGGTCAATTTCATTCCGTTGAGTGAGGTCATGGGCTGACGGGCCACCGCAGGCGTTGTTCATGGTGCGGTGTGCAAAGGAAAAGTCCTATTAGCAGGTCTTGGCGTGTGCGTTACGTTTCCAAGACTTGATTGACTGGATGACTGGCTATGTTGATTCACTCTGCGCTGCACGTTCCGCCCTTGTTGAGGCCCGCTTCGATAGAGCGCGGTGGATCCTTTTCATCGATCAACGCGAGCAACGCGCGTGAACGCTTGAGCGAGCTGGTGCGCAGGCCGTTGTCCGAGAACAATTATCGAGAGCGGCTGGCGTGCATGCTGGCTGACCCCGCCATCAGCTCCTGGCAGGCGCTGACGCGTGACCCTCAACGGCTGCAAAGGCTGCAGGACAATGAGCGCAAAGGGTGGTCCGACCCGGCTGCCGTGGACAAAAGCCTGCCGACGTTGGCACAGGCGTTGGCCGGAAAAGATCTCTGGTTGCCCGAAGCGGAAAACTTCAACGCCAACATTCTGAAAAACCTGACCACACAGATGGCAGAAAAATATCTGGTGCAGTTCCGGTCCATCCTTCAGGACCCGGTACCTGTACGGGCACAGGATGTATCGATCGTGCGCGGCGCCCCGTCAGCGGGCAAGACCACCTTTCTCAAGGGCCAATTCGCGCTCAACACCGACGCTGTGAAAAACATGCTCCAGGACCGTATGCCAGGCGCCGGGATGATGCAGGTGCATGACCAGGCCGTTGCCTTGGTTCAACGGTTTAGCGCGACCATGGAAAAACACCTGGCGCAGCCTTTGACGCGGGACGCGTTGTACCTGTGGCCAAGCGACTTCAAGCCAAAAATTGTCGGGGTGGAGCAAATATCGACTGAGCCCAAATTGCGCTTCCACGATATACAGGTCGACCTCACCACGCTGTGTTGCCGGATTCTCAAGCGAGGTACCGATGAGGCAGTCATGAATTTCGATGTATTGAGCCAGTTTTTCAGCGCCGGGCTGGAGCATCGGAATCAGAGTATCGATTCGATAAAAGGCACCAAGGGCGTGCTCAAGGAGTATTCGCTGTCGGCCTGGGACGGCCAGCGCAATGTGTTGGTGGCGCAGCGGGCTCGCGATTCTCAATCGTTCGTGGTCAGGGACCAGGCGTTATTCGACAACGTCACAACGCGCGACAAAGACTCCATAAGCGCCGAGATAAGCCGTGTTCGCGATACCCTCATTGACGCGCACTTCATTGATACCTTCACCGCGCCGTTGCCCGTCGAGCACGCCAGCGCGTTCCGAGCGGCGCTCGGTATTTACCGGGGCCTGACCCTCCAGCAAGCCCTGGAGCAGCATGCCCAACGCAAGCCGGTGGTCACCTCAATCGCCTCGAGAGTGCTGGCGCAGGTGGTGCCAAACTGAGTCAGTAATCGTCGCCACGCGCAGTGACATCCCGCTCGACGGGGCCGGCATTGGGGTCATACCCCACCGGAAACTTGCCCTTCAATGTCCAGGCAAACGCGATGATTTCGGCAATGGTGCGGTACAACTCCTCGGGAATGCTGTCCCCCAGTTCCATGCGCGCCAGCAGTTTCACCAGCTCGGCGTTTTCATAGATGGGCACTTCATTTTCCCGCGCCAGCTTGAGGATCGCTTCCGCCAAGGCTTCATCGCCCTTGGCGGTCAAGGTGGGCGCTTGCTGGCCGTCGTACTTGAGGGCGATCGCCTGGCGGGGGGTGTCAGGGTTCTTCATGCGGTTTCATCCACCCAGCGTTGCTCCAGTCCGGTTTTTGGCCCGCGTGGCGGGGTGCCGAGGTGGCAATCCAGGTCGCCGACATTGAGTCCCGATGCCACCAAGCGCTCGCGCAGGCTACCCAAGTGGTTTTCGATCAGGCTGGCGGTGAAGGCGCGGGTGGCCCACAGCTGGCTGGAGAGTTTGCCTTGCGTCAGCTGCGCCTGGACCTGCAAAGGGCCCAATGGCTCCATGTCGAAGGCCAGCTCGACGCGCCAGAGCATTTGCTTGGGGTCTTTACGTTCGTTGCGTTCGCACTGCTCCTTATCGGAGGGTGGCTCTTCGCGCTGGAACTTCACCTGCAGCGGGACGATGTCCTGCAGGCTGCGCATGGGGATTTCCAGCTGCCAGGTGGTTTGCAGGCGGCCATCGGCGGTGGTGCCGGTCTGTTCCAGGCTCGACAGTTGGTGGCTCTGTAACCGGGAAATTGCCCCGGCGGCCAGGCGCAGCAGGTTTTCCAGGTCGCCTTCGCCTTCCAGTTTGGCCATCAGCCGCTCGGGCAACGGAAAACTGGCGGGCGCCTGACGCGCACCGACCTGGCCGAGCGTGCCCAGTGGGCTGCGCACAAAATTGGGCAATACCTGGGCCAGCGTATTGGCCGCGAGGATGGCATTCAGATTGGTGCTGGCGGGCAGGGCAGGCAATAAATCCCCGACCAGGCGCAACAGCGCGCCCTTCATGTCCAGCGGTGGTATTTGCGGGTTCTGTCCGGCCAGTAATTTGGCTTCCAGGAAAGCCCCGCTGTTCTGCACCAGCTGCGCCAACACCTTGGGGTTGCTGACCTGCGCGAGGTCGGGCAAAGCCGCCAGTAAACGTTCGGCCGCCGCGCGCAGGTCGGCGGAGGTGCTGTCGCCGCGGGGCAGGTTTTGCAAGGCGGTAAACACCGCATCCAGCGAGCCTTGGCGACTCTGCTGGGTCGAGAGCTGCTGCGCGACCTCCAGTTGGTCCTTCAGCCCGCTCAACGGCACAAAGCTCAGCGTCTGCGTGTCTTGCACCACCGCGCTGAGCAAGCTGCCGACCCTTAGTGGTTGAGGGCTTTCGACGGTGAGGGTCGCGCTGGCCATGGCGGTATTGAGCACGCTCACCAGCGAGCGATAGACCGCTGGCTGCGCGGTGCCCTGGGGCAACATCTGGGTGGTCAGTACTTTGGCTTGCAGCAGTGTGCCCACTGGCATCTGCGTGGTGTCGATGCGGGTGAGGGCGGCGACATTGGCACTCAACGCTTGCTGCAGCGAAAGGGTCAGGTTGCCCGCCGGCGTCTGGCCCACGGCCACGTTACTGCCCAGCGGCAACGGCTGGAGGCTGCTGGCTTGCACCAACGTCTGGCGCCCGCCTTCGAGGGTCAACTTCAACAATAGCTGAAAAGCTTCACCGCCTTGTTTAAGCGCGATGACCTCGGCGTTTACGGTTTTTCCGGGCGCGATCAACCCGGTCTGCGGCTCCAGCAGCTTGAGCAGCTCTCCGGCTGCAGGCAGCGGGGCAGGGCCCGGGGTCGCGGCTGGGGGCAGGGTAGGTAGGTTGATCTCACCGGTCATCGTGCACGTCGTCTCAGGGGAAATTGCCCTCTTTAGAGTAGGGCATCGCATGTATAATGCCGCCCGTCTGCAAAGAGAGCGGTAAAAACCTCACAACTATTTGATCCAGCTCTCTAAAATCGGTCGCCAAAGCCGTTATTGTGCATCTCACTGTAACGGCCGCTGCACCGCCGACTTGAACCGTAAAGGCCCGCGATCTCTTGACCAGCCCTCTTCTTGAAGCCGTAGCGCTTGCCTGTGAACGCGACCTGCGCCTGCTGTTCGAACACCTCGAACTGCGCCTGGCGGGTGGCGACATGGTGCAAATCAGCGGCCCCAACGGCAGTGGCAAGACCAGCCTGCTGCGCTTGCTGGCCGGGCTGATGCAGCCGACGGCGGGCGAGGTTCGGCTTAACGGCAAGCCCCTGCATGAACAGCGCACCGAGTTGGCCCGCAACCTCATCTGGATCGGCCACGCCGCCGGGATCAAGGACGTACTCACCGCCGAAGAAAACCTCAGCTGGCTCAGCGCCCTGCACCATCGCGCTTCCCGCGACGCGATCTGGCAGGCCCTGGCCGCTGTCGGTCTCAAGGGCTTCGAAGACGTGCCCTGTCACACCCTGTCAGCCGGCCAGCAACGCCGCGTCGCGCTGGCGCGCCTGTATTTGCCCGGCCCGCCGCTGTGGATTCTCGACGAACCGTTCACCGCCCTCGACAAACAAGGTGTGGCCCAATTCGAAGACCACCTGGCCCGGCATTGCGAGCAGGGCGGCCTGGTGGTGCTCACCACCCACCACACCCTGACGCGCAGGCCCGCCGGTTACCGCGAGCTGGACCTGGGGCGGTGGCCGGCATGAGTGTGTTTGCCCTGTTGGTCGCCCGCGAAGCGCGGTTGTTGTGCCGTCGCCCGGCCGAACTGGCCAACCCGCTGGTGTTCTTCGCCATCGTGATTGCCCTGTTTCCCTTGGCGGTCGGTCCCGAGGCTAAACTGTTGCAAACCTTGTCCCCGGGACTGGTGTGGGTCGCGGCGCTTTTGTCCGTGCTGCTCTCGCTGGACGGGCTGTTTCGCAGTGATTTTGAAGACGGTTCCCTGGAGCAATGGGTCCTTTCGTCGCACCCTTTACCCCTTCTGGTATTGGCCAAGGTACTGGCACACTGGGCGTTTTCCGGCCTCGCGCTGGTCTTGCTTTCGCCGTTGCTGGCGCTGATGCTGGGCTTGCCGGTTGAATGCCTCCCGGTGTTGCTCCTGTCCTTGTTGCTCGGTACGCCGGTGCTCAGCCTGTTGGGGGCGGTGGGCGCAGCGTTGACCGTCGGTTTGAAGCGCGGTGGCCTGCTGTTGGCCCTGCTGATTCTGCCTTTGTACATCCCGGTTCTGATCCTCGGCAGCGGTGCTTTGCAGGCTGCGCTGATGGGCATGCCGGCGACCGGTTACCTCCTGTGGCTTGGCAGCCTGGCCGCCCTGGCGGTAACCCTGACACCCTTTGCCATAGCGGCCGGCCTGAAGATCAGCGTCGGCGAATAATGAGGTCTGGTCAGGCTTTACACGCTTGGCCAGTAAAGACCCTACGCTGCTTGTCACGACAAGCAGCAACCGTGAGAAACAGCAATGAACTGGACCTGGTTTCACAAGCTCGGCTCGCCCAAATGGTTTTACGGCATCAGCGGCAAGCTGCTGCCGTGGTTGAGCGTTGCCGCCGTGTTGCTGATCGGCATCGGCCTGGTCTGGGGCCTGGCCTTCGCGCCGCCGGACTATCAGCAAGGCAACAGCTTTCGCATTATCTATATCCACGTGCCCGCCGCCATGCTGGCGCAGTCCTGCTACGTGATGCTGGCGGTGTGCGGCATCGTCGGGCTGGTCTGGAAGATGAAGCTGGCCGACGTTGCCCTGCAATGCGCCGCGCCGATTGGTGCATGGATGACCGCCGTGGCGCTGGTCACCGGGGCGATCTGGGGTAAACCCACCTGGGGTTCGTGGTGGGTATGGGATGCGCGGCTCACGTCGATGTTGATTCTGCTGTTCCTGTACTTCGGCCTGATTGCCCTGGGCAACGCGATCAGCAACCGTGACAGCGCCGCCAAGGCCTGCGCGGTGCTGGCGATTGTCGGCGTGATCAACATCCCGATCATTAAGTATTCGGTGGAGTGGTGGAACACCCTGCACCAGGGCGCCACGTTCACCCTCACCGAAAAGCCGGCGATGCCCGTGGAAATGTGGGCACCGTTGCTGCTGATGGTACTGGGCTTCTACTGCTTCTTCGGCGCGGTGCTGCTGCTGCGCATGCGCCTCGAAGTGCTCAAGCGCGAAGCCCGGGCCAGTTGGGTCAAGGCCGAAGTTCAAGCCAGCCTGGGAGCGCATGCATGAGTTTTGCTTCATTCAGCGACTTTCTCGCCATGGGCCATCATGGCCTGTATGTCTGGACGGCCTATGGCATCTGCCTGGCGGTGCTGGCCCTCAACGTCGCCGCGCCACTGCTGGCGCGCAAGCGTTACCTGCAACAAGAGGCGCGTCGTCTGCGCCGGGAGACCGATCAGTGAATCCGTTGCGCAGAAAGCGTCTGTTGATCATTCTTGCCATCCTGGTCGGCGTTGGTGCTGCCGTGGGCCTGGCCCTGAGTGCCCTGCAGCAGAACATCAACCTGTTCTACACCCCAACCCAGATCGCCAATGGCGAAGCGCCTGTCGACACGCGGATTCGCGCCGGCGGCATGGTGGAGAAGGGCTCCTTGAAGCGTTCCGGCGATTCCCTCGATGTGACCTTCGTCGTCACCGACTTCAACAAGGCCGTGACCATCACCTACCGCGGCATCCTCCCGGACCTGTTCCGCGAAGGTCAGGGCATCGTCGCCCTGGGCAAACTCAACGCCAATGGCGTGGTGGTGGCCGATGAAGTGCTGGCCAAGCACGATGAAAAATACATGCCGCCGGAAGTTACCAAAGCGTTGAAAGACAGCGGTCAATCCGCACCCGCGCCCGCGAAGGAGGGTTGATCGATGATGTCCGCACTGTTTATTCCCGAGCTGGGTCAGTTGGCGATGATCCTCGCGCTGTGCTTCGCCATTGTCCAGGCCGTGGTGCCGTTGCTCGGTGCCTGGCGCGGCGACCGCCTGTGGATGAGCCTGGCGCAGCCGGCGGCCTGGGGCCAGTTCGCGTTCCTGCTGTTCGCATTTGGCTGCCTCACCTACGCCTTCATGACTGACGATTTTTCCGTCGCCTATGTGGCCAACAACTCCAACAGCGCGCTGCCCTGGTACTACAAATTCAGCGCCGTGTGGGGCGCTCACGAAGGCTCGTTGCTGCTGTGGGCGCTGATCCTCGGCGGCTGGACCTTCGCCGTGTCAGTGTTCTCGCGCCAGTTGCCTCAAGTCATGCTGGCGCGGGTGCTGGCGGTGATGGGCATGATCAGCATCGGTTTCCTGCTGTTCCTGATCATGACGTCCAACCCGTTCAGCCGCATTCTGCCGCAGGTTCCGGTGGACGGGCATGACCTCAACCCGCTGTTGCAAGACATCGGCCTGATCGTGCACCCGCCGATGCTTTACATGGGTTATGTCGGCTTCTCCGTGGCCTTTGCCTTCGCCATCGCCGCGTTGCTCGGCGGGCGCCTCGATGCGGCCTGGGCGCGCTGGTCGCGGCCGTGGACCATCGTCGCCTGGGCCTTCCTGGGCATCGGCATCACGCTGGGCTCATGGTGGGCCTACTACGAACTCGGCTGGGGTGGCTGGTGGTTCTGGGACCCGGTGGAAAACGCTTCCTTCATGCCCTGGCTGGTGGGCACCGCGCTGATTCACTCGCTGGCCGTCACCGAAAAACGAGGGGTGTTCAAGAGCTGGACCGTGTTGCTGGCCATCGCGGCATTTTCCCTCAGCCTGCTTGGCACCTTCCTCGTGCGTTCGGGCGTACTGACGTCCGTGCACGCGTTTGCTTCGGACCCGGCGCGCGGCGTGTTCATCTTGATCTTCCTGCTGTTCGTGGTCGGTGGTTCGCTGACGCTGTTCGCCCTGCGCGCGCCGGTGGTCAAGAGCCAGGTCGGCTTCAACCTGTGGTCGCGGGAAACCCTGCTGCTGGGCAACAACCTGGTACTGGTGGTGGCCGCGTCGATGATCCTGCTCGGTACCCTGTACCCCTTGGTGCTGGATGCCTTGAGCGGTGCCAAGCTGTCTGTCGGCCCACCGTATTTCAACGCTTTGTTCATTCCATTGATGGGCCTGTTGATGGTGGTGATGGCGGTTGGCATGCTGGTGCGCTGGAAAGACACCCCGGTGAAATGGCTGGCCGGCATGCTGATGCCGGTGCTGCTGGGCAGTGTGGCCCTGGCCGTGATTGCAGGGGTTGCCTACGGCGACTTCAACTGGGCGGTGCTCGCCACGTTCCTGCTCGCTGCCTGGGTGTTGCTGGCCGGGGTTCGCGACATCGCCGACAAGACCCGTCACAAGGGCTTGCTCAAAGGCCTGCCGACCTTGACCCGCAGCTACTGGGGCATGCAGATCGCCCACATCGGCATCGCCGTGTGCGCCCTGGGCGTGGTGCTCTCCAGCCAGAACAGTGCCGAGCGCGACCTGCGCCTGGCTCCCGGCGAGTCCATGGACCTGGCCGGTTACCACTTCATCTTCGAAGGCGCCAAGCATTTTGAAGGGCCGAACTTCACGTCAGACAAAGGCACTGTGCGCGTCGTGCGCAACGGCAAGGAAATTGCCGTGCTGCACCCGGAAAAACGCCTGTACACGGTGCAAAGCTCGATGATGACCGAAGCCGGTATCGACGCCGGTTTCACCCGTGATCTGTATGTGGCCCTCGGCGAACCGCTGGGCGACGGTGCCTGGGCGGTGCGCGTGCATGTGAAACCGTTCGTGCGCTGGATCTGGTTCGGCGGCTTGCTGACAGGTTTCGGTGGTTTGCTCGCCGCGCTGGACCGGCGCTATCGGGTCAAGGTCAAAAGCCGGGTGCGTGAAGCCCTTGGTATGGGAGCTGCGGTATGAAACGTTGGTTGATGGTGTTGCCGCTGGCAGCGTTCCTGGTGGTAGCGGTGTTCCTCTATCGCGGCTTGTACCTGGACCCGGCCGAGTTGCCGTCGGCCATGATCGGCAAGCCGTTCCCGGAATTCACGCTGCCCAATGTGCAAGGCGACAAGCAACTGACCCGCGCCGATCTGCTGGGCAAGCCGGCGCTGGTCAACGTGTGGGGCACCTGGTGCATCTCCTGCCGCGTCGAACATCCGGTGCTCAATAAACTGGCCGAGAAAGGCGTGGTTATCTACGGCATCAACTACAAGGACGACAATGCAGCGGCCTTGAAGTGGCTGGCCGAATTCCACAACCCGTACCAGTTGGATATCCGCGATGAAGACGGCAACCTTGGCCTGAATCTGGGCGTGTACGGCGCCCCGGAAACCTTCTTCATTGATGCCAAGGGCGTGATCCGTGACAAGTATGTCGGCGTAATCGACGAAGTGGTGTGGCGCGAGCAACTGGCGGCCAAGTACCAGGCGCTGGTCGATGAGGCCAAACCATGAAGCGCCTGTTAGCGGCTACGGTGCTGGCGCTGGGGCTGGCCGGTGTGGCCCACGCCGCCATCGACACCTATGAATTTGCCAACGACACCGAGCGTGAGCGTTTTCGCGAGCTGACCAAGGAATTGCGCTGCCCCAAGTGCCAGAACCAGGACATCGCCGATTCCAATGCACCCATCGCTGCCGACTTGCGCAAAGAAATCTTCCGCATGCTGGGGGAGGGCAAGGACAACCAGCAGATCGTCGACTTCATGGTCGACCGCTACGGTGATTTCGTGCGCTACAAACCGGCGCTCACCGCCAAGACCGCGCTGCTCTGGTTCGGCCCTGCGGGGCTGTTGCTGACCGGGGTAGTGGTCATGGCCGTCATCGTGCGCCGTCGCCGTACCACGCCTGCCGATGGCAGCGACGCGCTGTCCCCCGAAGAGCGCAAACGCCTCAACCAATTGCTGGACACCAAGACTGATGATTGATTTCTGGCTCGCAGCCGGCCTGCTGCTGTTGATTGCCCTGAGTTTTCTGTTGATCCCCGTACTGCGCGGCCGTCGTGCCCAGCGTGAAGAGGATCGCACCGCGCTGAACGTGGCGCTGTATCAAGAGCGTGTCGCCGAACTGCAAGTGCAGCAGGAAGAAGGCGTGTTGAATGCCGCGCAACTGGACACCGGTCGCGCCGAAGCGGCGCGTGAATTGCTGGCCGATACCGAAGGCGTGGCAAAGCCTCGCGAGTCACGCCTGGGCAAACCGCTGCCGTTACTCGCGGCGGTGCTGGTGCCGGTGCTGGGGCTCGGTTTGTACCTGCATTTTGGCGCCAGCGACAAAGTCGAGCTGGCCCGTGAGTTCTCCCAACCACCGGTGTCCATGGCCGACATGACCCAGCGCCTGGAGCGCGCCGCCGCCGCGCAAACCGGATTCGGCCGAAGGCCTGTACTTCCTGGGCCGCGCCTACATGGCCCAGGACCGTGCGGCCGATGCGGCTAAAGTCTTCGAGCGCACCGTGGCCCTGGCCGGTCGCCAGCCCGAGTTGCTCGGGCAGTGGGCTCAGGCGCAGTATTTTGCCGACAACAAGCAGTGGTCACCCAAGGTTCAGGCGCTGACCGACGAAGCCTTGAAGCTGGACCCCAAGGAAGTCACCAGCCTTGGCCTGCTGGGGATCGCCGCCTTTGAAGGCCAGCGCTATCAGGAGGCGATCGATTACTGGAACCGTCTGCTGGCGCAACTGCCTCCCGAAGACAATTCGCGCATCGCGCTGCAAGGCGGCATCGATCGCGCGGCGGAAAAGCTCAGGGAGAGCGGCGGAACTGTCGCGCAAAACGCTGTGCTGAAAGTACGCGTGGACCTGTCCGCCGAGGTGAAAGCCAAGGCCCTGCCAGGCGACAGTGTGTTCATCTTTGCCCGCGCCGTCAGCGGCCCGCCTGCGCCGCTCGCGGCCAAGCGCGTCACCGTCGCCGAGCTGCCCATCACTGTGGAGTTGGGCGATGCCGACGCGATGATGCCGCAGTTGAAACTGTCCAACTTCCCTGAAGTCCAACTGGTTGCGCGCATATCCCGGGCGGGTCTTCCAACCGCCGGTGAGTGGATCGGCCGCAGCCAACCCCTGGCCAGCAGCACCACTGCGCTGCAGCAACTGACTGTCGACAGTCCGGACAAGTAATTCGAGGAAACGCCCATGACCGCATTTGCACGTATGACCCTGCTCAGCCTGATCGTGGGCTTGAGTGCCTGTGCGGTCCATCGGCCACCGCCAGCACCTACCGGCCCGACCATTCCACCGTCCGGCCCGTCGACCCAGCCGACCCAGCCGACCACCAAGCCTTCCGGCCCGGTCACCCCGGCGCCCAAACCACTGCCGACGAAATCGCCGACCTTCGCCCCACCGCCCGGCGCCGCCAGCCACTGGGACGGCAAGATGCAGGTCTACGTGCTCGACGACCAGCCCGACACCTTCTACCGCCAGCGCACCTACTACCGTTGGAGCAATGGCTGGAGCCGCTCCATCAGCCCGAACGGGCCATGGGAAGAGACCAACGTGCAAGGCGTGCCGCCGGGGTTGAGCAAGCAGTACGCGCAATGAAAAAAGGCGACCTTCGGGTCGCCTTTTTCATACCCGTGCGTCCAAACACTGAAGATCAAATGAGGGAGGGGGCTTGCTCCCGATGGCAATATGTCAGCTAGAAATTGTTCGAATGAAACACCGCCATCGGGAGCAAGCCCCCTCCCACATCAGGCCACGGGGCAGCGCAGCGATCGAGCGCTTGCCTGACTGACGAGCGCTCGCTGGATATACTCTTGTGTACCAAGCCAACCAGTGCGCAAACAAACAAAGAGGGTGTTGTGATGGCAGGCAGGTTGATTTATCTCATCGGGCCGTCGGGTTCGGGCAAGGACAGCCTGCTGGACGCCGCGCGCCCACGGTTGGCCGAGCGCGGTTGCCGCATTGTGCGCCGGGTCATTACCCGCTCTGCGGAATCGGTGGGCGAAGCGGCGGTAGGCGTGAGCCCGGCGCAGTTTGCGGCGATGCAGGCGCAAGGTGCCTTTGCTCTCAGTTGGCAGGCCAATGGGCTGAGCTATGGCATCCCCACGCAGGTCGATGAGTGGCTGGCGGCGGGGGAGGACGTGCTGGTCAACGGCTCGCGCGCGCACCTGGCGCAAACCCGCGAGCGGTACCCGACGCTGCTGGTCCTGTTACTGACGGTTGATCAGCTTGTATTGCGCCAGCGTCTGCTCGCGCGCGGACGGGAGCCATTGGTGGATATCGAAGAACGCCTGGCACGCAACGTGCGGTTCACCGAGGAATTGATCACCGCCAATGGCGAAGGTTTATTCGTGCTGGACAATTCAGGCCCGCTGGAACACACGGTCGAGCGTTTGCTGTGCTGCCTGGACCAGGCGCGCCTGGTCTGAGCCCGAGCGACTCCGACACGTTGCACGCCGCACCGCCAGGCGCGCCTGCATTTTTGTGCACATCCGGTAAAACAACCGTCAGTCAGCCCCGCCCATTTTGTGCTTGAGTAAAGGTAACTCTAGGGTTATTTTTATTCGGTCCGAGCCAAGGAGGCAGGGGTGCAAAGCAGGCTATTGATCAAGGAGTTGCAAGAGGCGGGTTGGGTGCTGGATCGGGTCACTGGCAGTCATCATATTTTTACCCATCGCTATAACCCGTACACGATCCCGGTGCCTCATCCGAAGAAGGATCTTCCTCTGGGCACCGTCAGAAGCATCAGGAAACGCGCCGGGCTGTTTCAGTTTTAAGGAGAGCATTCATGCAATACCCAATCTGTATCGAATGGGGCGATGACTTTACCGCCACCGGTATCCAGATCCCCGATATTCCAGGCGCGGTCACCGCCGGGGACAGTTTTGAAGAGGCGTACAACGCTGCCGTGGAGATTGCGCACATCCTCTTGCAGGAAATCGCCGGGGAGGGGGGGCAGATTCCAATGCCAACGTCGGTGGCCAATCATCACACTCACGAAGACTACGCCGGAATGGGCTGGGGCATGCTGGAGTTGGACATCTCGCCCTATCTGGGCAAGACCGAAAAGGTCAATGTGACGTTGCCCGGTTATGTCATCCAGCGTATCGACCGTTATGTGCGCGAGCACAATGTGAAAAGCCGCTCGTCATTTCTGGCCGATGCGGCTTTGGAGAAGTTGGTGCGTTCCTAAGCGGTGGCGACCGCTGCCTGGCGCGACGCACTGAGGAAGCGTAACAGCGCCACCAGCGGGAACGCACTGCCCACCAGCATCACGCCCAGCCAGCCGCCGTGTTCATACACGCTGCTGGCAATCGCCGAGCCGAAGGCGCCGCCGATGAAGATGCTGGTCATGTAGAGCGCGTTCAGGCGGCTGCGGCTGTGGGCGTCGAGGGCGTAGACGGCACGCTGGCCCAGCACCATGTTCATCTGCACGCAGAAGTCCAGCACCACGCCGGTCACCGCCAGGCCGATCACGCTGTACAGCGGGTGCACGAAGGCGGGCAGGAAGCTCAACGCCGCCAACAGCATCGCCAACAGTGAGGCGCGGTGGGTGTGGCCGGCATCGGCCAGGCGCCCGGCGATGGGCGCAGCGATGGCGCCCAGGGCGCCGACCAGGGCGAACAGCGCGATTTCGCTCTGGGTCAGGCCGTGATTACGTGCCAGCTCCAGTGGGGCTGCGGTCCAGAACAGGCTGAACGTGGCAAACATGCAACCCTGGTAGAACGCGCGTTGACGCAGAACCGGCTGGCGACGCAACAGCGTGCCCAGCGAGCCCAGCAATTGGCCGTAGCTGGCGCTGTGGTCGGGCTGGCGCTTGGGAATGGTCAGCATCAATACCACACTGATAAACACCATCAACGCCGCTGCGGCCATGAACATTGCACGCCAGCCAAAGTGGTCCGCCACCACGCTGGAAATCGGCCGTGCCAGCAGGATGCCCAGCAACAAGCCGCCCATGATGCTGCCGACCACTCGACCACGGGATTCGGCCGGGGCCAGGTGTGCGGCCAACGGGATCAGGATCTGCACCGACACCGAACTGAAGCCGATCAGCAGCGACACCAGCAGGAACAGATTGGGCTGCTCGGTGAACGCTGCGCCCAACAGGCTGGCAATGGCCACCAGGGTGGTGAAGATCATCAGCCTGCGGTTTTCCAGCAGGTCGCCCAGCGGTACCAGGAAGAACAGGCCCAGGGCATAGCCAATCTGCGTCAGCGACACAATCAGGCTGGCCATGGCCGGCGTGAGGCCAATGTCCGGGGCGATCAGTTCGATGATCGGCTGCGCGTAATAAATGTTCGCGACGATGGCGCCGCAGCAAAACGCAAACAGCATGACCATGCCTCGGGTCATGGTGCCTGTAGCCTGGGAGGTAGCGTTCATGGTGTTCTCATAAAAGCGAAGGAAGATGGCGTGAGAGGGTAAAGACAAGGCTCGATGCTGGGTAGGCCGCTTGTGGTGATAATGGACATGCCGCGAAATAATGTGGGAGGGGGCTTGCTCCCGATAGCGGTGTATCAGTCAATGCCTGTGCTGCTGACCCACCGCTATCGGGAGCAAGCCCCCTCCCACAGTATTGAGGAAACGCTTACTGGCCGGAGTAGATCTGGTCGAACACCCCACCATCGTTGAAGTGGGTTTTCTGCACGGTGCGCCAATCGCCAAAGGTCTTCTCCACCGACAGGAAGTCGACTTTCGGGAAACGGTCGGTGTATTTGGCCAGTACCTTCGGATCACGCGGGCGCAGGTAGTTGTTGGCGGCGATTTCCTGACCTTCCGGCGACCACAGGTACTTCATGTAGTCTTCAGCGGCCACGCGGGTGCCTTTCTTCTCGACCACTTTGTCCACCACCGACACCGGCGGTTCGGCTTCGGCGGAAACGCTTGGGTAGATCACCTCAAACTGATCACGACCGAATTCACGGGCGATCATTTCCGCTTCGTTTTCAAAGGTCACCAGCACGTCGCCGATCTGGTTGGTCATGAAGGTGGTGGTGGCGGCGCGGCCACCGGTGTCGAGTACCGGCGCTTGTTTGAACAATTTGCCTACAAAGGTCTTGGCTTTTTCTTCATCGCCGCCGTTCTTCAGTACGTAGCCCCAGGCCGACAGGTAGGTGTAGCGGCCGTTACCCGAGGTCTTCGGGTTGGGCACGATGACCTGTACGCCATCCTTGAGCAGGTCCGGCCAGTCTTTCAGAGCCTTCGGGTTGCCCTTGCGCACGATAAACACGGTAGCCGAGGTGAACGGTGCGCTGTTGTTCGGCAGGCGCGTGACCCAGTTGTCCGGCACCAGCTTGCCGTTGTCGGCCAGGGCGTTAATATCGGTGGCCATGTTCATGGTGATCACGTCCGCGGGCAGGCCGTCGATCACCGAGCGCGCCTGTTTGCTGGAGCCGCCGAAGGACATCTGCAGGGTCAGCTTGTCATTCGGGTGCTCGGCGTCCCAATGTTTCTGGAAGGCGGCGTTGTAGTCTTTGTAGAAATCACGCATCACGTCGTAGGAGACGTTGAGCAGAGTGACCGGTGCAGCCTGGACGGCGCCGGCCAGGGCCAGGCCGGCGGCCAGGAGAGAGGCGCTGAGGATGTTTTTCACTGCTCATTCCTTGTTGTTCGAGAGAAGGGGGGAGGCACAATGCCAGCGACTATAGCCGGGGCCGCATAGTCGCTTAAAGATTAAAAAGAACTTTGCTTATTCCACTTTCTTAAACAGGTTGCTGCCACAGCGCGAGCAGAATGCTGCATTGGGCTCGTGGCTGTTTTTCTGGCATACCGGGCAGTCGGTCTGCAGTTGTTCACCGCGCATGGCGCTCGCCAGTTCTGCGGTGAATATCCCGGTGGGCACGGCAATGATCGAGTAACCGGTGATCATCACCAGCGATGAAATCACCTGGCCCAGGGGAGTCTTGGGCACGATGTCGCCAAAACCCACGGTAGTGAGCGTCACGATCGCCCAATAGATGCCCTTGGGAATGCTGGTAAATCCGTGTTCCGGGCCTTCGATCACGTACATCAGGGTACCGAACACCGTCACCAGGGTGCACACGCTCACCAGGAACACCACGATCTTCTGCTTGCTGCCGCGCAGCGCCGCCATCAGGTAGTTGGCCTGCTTGAGGTACGGGCTGAGTTTGAGCACGCGAAAGATCCGCAGCATGCGGATGATGCGGATGATCAGCAGGTACTGCGCGTCGCTGTAATACAGCGCGAGGATGCCGGGGACGATGGCGAGCAGATCCACCAGGCCGTAAAAGCTGAAGGCATAGCGCAATGGCTTGGGCGAGCAGTAAAGCCGCAGGCCGTACTCGATCAGGAAGATGACGGTAAAGCCCCACTCGATATACGCCAGCACGTTGGCGTAGTTCTGGTGGATCTGGTCGATGCTGTCGAGCATCACGATGACCAGGCTGGCGAGGATGATCAGCAACAGGATGCCGTCAAAGCGGCGCCCGGCGACGGTGTCGCTTTGAAAAACCATGACGTAGAGCCGCTGGCGCCAGTCGTTGTTGCTGTCCATAAGTGCTGCCCGAGATGAATATCGGCAAAGCCTAGGGGGATTCGAACGGCCTGTCCATGCGCGGTGTGCGCAGCATTCGCTGGCTGGCGCGCACCAGCCAGCAGGCGAGAATGAACGGCGCGGTCAGCGCCGGCAAATGCAGCGCGGCGAAGCCCGGCGTGAGCAGGATGGCCAGCACGATGCCAATCAGCGGCAACCAGGGGCGGCGGCGAGACTGGCTCAGCGCCAGGGCGGCCAGCGCGGGGTTGTAACTGTGCAGGCCGAGCAGGGCACCGCTGGTTTCGCCCAGCAGCACGGCGACCAGTATGCCGGCGATGGCGCCGGTCAGTGCCCACATGGCGGCGCGACGGTCAGCCAGCAGCAGGCCGAACGCAATCAAGGCTCCGGCCAGGGGCTGGTCCAGCAACATGACTTGCGCCAGCCCGGTGAATGGGGCGCCGAGCAGCGCCAGCGTATCGGGCTCGCTCAAGGCGAGGGTGCCTGGCGCCATGTTGCCCAGCAGCAACCAGCCCAGGCCGACAAAGGGCGCAGTGTAGGCGGGCAAATTCTCGGGGCGCGAGGCATGCTTGAACCACTGGCGCACCAGCATTGCGCTCAGGCCGCCACACGCCAGGATCAGCGGCGGTACCAGCGCCGACCAGGCAAAGTGCTGGCTGATCAACAGGCCCAGCAGCACGCCGTTGTAGCTATATAAGCCGGCCTGCCGCTCAGGCTTGGGGTAACCCCGGCGCTGGGCCGTGAGCAACCCCGCGACGCCGCCCAGCAAGGCGCCGCCGAGCAACGCCGGGGCGCCGATCAGGATCGCCAGCAGGCACAGCAGGCCGCACAGCGGGTGGCGCTGCAGGAAAATCTGGCTGAAGCCATTGAGCAGGGCTTCGGCCCAGTCGGGGCAGGTGGGGTTGTGCATGGCAGCTCCCTGTAGGAGCGAGCTTGCTCGCGAAAAACCCAAGGGCGCCGCGTGCATTCAGGATGCCCGCGTCATCGTTGACGTTTTTCGCGAGCAAGCTCGCTCCTACAGTAGGGTTTCGATACGCAGCGAATTGGTAGACCCCAACTGCCCGAACGGCACCCCCGCGGTAATCACCAAGGTATCCCCGCGTTGCGCCATGCCTTGCGCCTGGGCGATCTCCAGCGCGGTGGAACACACCTCATCCACCTGGCGCAACCGATCGTTGACCACCGAGTGCACCCCCCACGCCACGCTCAAGCGCCTTGCCGTGGACAGGTTCGGTGTGAGGTTGAGGATCGGCGCCACCGGCCGCTCCCTGGCCGCGCGCAGGCTGGAAGCGCCCGACTCGCTGTAGTTCACCAGCACCGCCACCGGCAGGATGCTGCTGATACGCCGGATCGCACAGCTGATGGCGTCCGACACCGTGGCATCCGCCCTCGGCCGGCTGACGTCCAACTGAGCCTGGTAATCCGGGCCGTTTTCCACCTGGCGGATAATCTTGCTCATCATCTGCACGGCTTCCAGCGGGTAGTCGCCCGATGCGGTTTCCGCCGACAGCATCACCGCGTCCGCGCCTTCGGCCACCGCATTGGCCACGTCGGTGACTTCGGCGCGGGTCGGTGCCGGGGAGAAACGCATGGATTCGAGCATCTGTGTCGCCACCACCACCGGTTTACCCAGCTGGCGGCAGGTTTTGATGATGTCCTTCTGGATTTGCGGCACGCTTTCGGCCGGCACTTCCACGCCCAGGTCGCCGCGGGCGACCATGAT
Organism: Pseudomonas sp. W4I3; assembly: GCF_030816195.1. Classification (GTDB taxonomy): domain Bacteria; phylum Pseudomonadota; class Gammaproteobacteria; order Pseudomonadales; family Pseudomonadaceae; genus Aquipseudomonas. The sequence continues at coordinate 2,483,771 of NZ_JAUSXS010000001.1, forward strand.
CGCATCGCTCAGTTCGGCGATTTCCCGCAGCCGTTGCACCGCCGAGGGCTTCTCGATCTTGGCCATCAGGAACGCCCGGTCGCCGATCAGCGCGCGGGCTTCGCGGATGTCTTCCGGGCGCTGCACAAACGACAGCGCCACCCAGTCCACGCCCAACTCCAGGCCGAACGCCAGGTCGCGACGGTCCTTGGCGGTGAGCGGGCTGAGTTCCAGCAGCGCCTGCGGCACGTTCACGCCTTTGCGATCAGATAGTTCGCCGCCATTGAGCACCGTGGTGTCGATGGCGTCGGCGTGTTTGGTGAGCACGCGCAGGCGCAGCTTGCCGTCGTCCAGCAACAGGTCCATGCCCGGTTGCAGTGCCGCGATGATTTCCGGGTGGGGCAGGTTGACCCGACGTTGATCGCCTGGCGTTTCATCCAGGTCCAGGCGCAACGCCTGGCCGCGCACCAGTTGCACCTTGCCTTCGGCAAAACGTCCCACCCGCAGCTTGGGCCCTTGGAGGTCCATGAGGATGCCCAGCGGGTAGTTCAACTGGCGCTCTACCTGGCGAATCCACTGGTAGCGTTGCGCGTGATCGGCATGGTCGCCGTGGCTGAAGTTCAGCCGGAAGATATTCACCCCGGCTTCCACCAGTTCGCGGATGTCATCGATCCCATCGGTGGCCGGGCCCAGGGTGGCGAGGATTTTGACCTTCTTGTCAGGCGTCATGTTTGGCAGTCTCAAGGATCAGGATGGCGCGGAAGTCGTTGACGTTGGTGCGGGTCGGCTCGGTGACAACCAAGTCGCCCAAGGCGGCGAAATAGCCGTAGCCGTTGTTGTTATCCAGCTCGTCGCTGGCGCTCAGGCCCAGGGCTTCGGCGCGGCGGTAGCTGCAGGGGGTCATGATTGCGCCGGCGTTGTCTTCCGAACCGTCGATGCCATCGGTGTCGCCGGCCAGGGCGTAGACGCCGGGCAGGCCCTTGAGGCTGTCGGTGAGGCTGAGCAGAAACTCTGCGTTGCGCCCGCCACGCCCATTGCCGCGAACGGTGACGGTGGTTTCGCCGCCGGAGAGGATCACGCACGGCGCCGCCAATGGCTGGCCGTGCTGCACAATCTGCCGGGCGATACCGGCGTGCACCTTGGCCACGTCGCGTGCTTCACCTTCGAGGTCGCCGAGGATCAGCGGGCTGAAACCGGCCTGGCGTACTTTCACCGCCACCGCTTCCAGGGACTGCTGCGGCCGGGCGATCAGTTGGAAGTGGCTGCGGGCGAGCAACGGGTCGCCGGGTTTGACGGTCTCCGACGCGGGGTCCTGCAACCAGTTACGCACCGAGGCGGGAACGTCGATGCTGTAGCGCTTGAGAATCGCCAGGGCCTGTTGCGAGGTGCTTGGGTCGCCCACCGTGGGGCCGGACGCGATCACCGTCGCCTGGTCACCCGGCACATCGGAAATCGCGTAGGTGTAGACCGTTGCGGGCCACGCAGCCTTGGCCAATCGCCCGCCCTTGATCGCCGAGAGGTGCTTGCGCACGCAATTCATCTCGCCAATGGTCGCGCCGGACTTGAGCAGGGCTTTGTTGATGCTTTGCTTGTCGGCCAGGGTAATGCCTTCGGCGGGCAGGGCGAGCAATGCCGAGCCGCCGCCGGAGAGCAGGAAAATCACGCGGTCGTCATCGTTCAAATGGCTGATCAGTTCCAGCACGCGTTTGGCCACGGCGAGGCCGGCGGCGTCGGGCACGGGGTGCGCGGCTTCGACCACTTCGATTTTCTTGCACGGTGCGCCATGGCCGTAGCGGGTGACGACCAGGCCGGACACCTCGCCCTGCCAGCAGTCCTCCACCACCAGCGCCATGGCGGCGGCGGCCTTGCCCGCGCCGATCACGATCACGCGGCCACTGCGGTCGGCGGGCAGGTAAGGTTCCAGCACTTGTCGGGGATGGGCGGCGTCGATGGCCGTGGCGAACAGCTCGCGAAGCAGGTGTTGTGGATCGACCGACATAAGCGGGCTCCCGGGGGGTTCTTGTTATTAGGGCTGCAGCAATTTCAGACTTGAAATGGGACTAAATGTGGGAGGGGGCTTGCCCCCGATGACGGTGTGTCAGGTGTAGATGATGTGACTGAAACACTGCTATCGGGGGCAAGCCCCCTCCCACACTGATTTGCATTTCATTGCGGCTTATTTATCGCGAATCGAAAAATTCGCCATATGCTCCAACCCCTTGATCAGCGCCGAGTGGTCCCAGTTACCGCCGCCAATCGCCGCACAGGTGCTGAACACTTGTTGTGTGCCGGCGGTGTTCGGCAGGTTGATCCCCAGCTCCCTGGCACCGGCCAGCGCCAGGTTGAGGTCCTTCTGGTGCAGGTTGATGCGAAAGCCTGGGTCAAAGGTGCCCTTGATCATGCGTTCGCCATGCACTTCCAGGATCTTCGACGAGGCAAAGCCGCCCATCAGCGCTTCACGCACTTTCGCCGGGTCGGCGCCGTTCTTGGAGGCGAACAGCAACGCTTCGGCCACCGCCTGGATATTGAGCGCCACGATGATCTGGTTGGCGACCTTGGCGGTCTGGCCATCACCGTTACCGCCGACCAGGGTGATGTTCTTGCCCATCGCCTGGAACAGCGGCAGCGCGCGTTCGAAGGTTTGCGGCTCGCCGCCGACCATGATGCTCAGGGTGCCGGCCTTGGCGCCGACTTCACCACCGGACACGGGTGCATCCAGGTACTGCGCGCCGGTCGCGTTGATTTTTGCCGCGAACGCCTTGGTGGCGGTGGGTGAGATCGAACTCATGTCGATCACCACCTTGTTGGGCGACAGGCCGGCGGCCACGCCGTCGGCGCGCAACAGCACGTCTTCGACCTGCGGGGTATCGGGCACCATCACGATGATGAACTCGGCTTCCTGCGCGACTTGCTGCGGGTTGGCCAGGGCCACGGCGCCGGCGCTGATCAATTCAGCCGGGGCCTTGCCATGATGCTCGGAGAGGAACAGTTGGTGACCTGCTTTCTGCAGGTTGGCGGCCATGGGTTGGCCCATGATGCCGGTGCCGATAAATCCGATTTTAGCCATGAAGAAAATCCTCTTTTTTATTCGATAGATCGTTCCCACGCTCTGCGTGGGAATGCCTCTTGTGACGCTCCGCGTCACGCTTTGGAACGCAGAGCGTTCCTGGCTGAATTCCCACGCAGAGCGTGGGAACGATCAGTGGGCGTTAAATGGCGTTGTGAGTTTTGAGCCAGCCAAGACCGGCTTCGGTGGTGGTCAACGGCTTGTATTCACAGCCGACCCAACCCGCGTAGCCAATGCGGTCCAGATGCTCGAACAGGAAGCGGTAGTTGATCTCACCGGTGCCCGGTTCGTTGCGCCCCGGGTTGTCGGCCAGCTGGATGTGGTTGATCTCGCCCAGGTGCGTGGCCATGGTGCGGGCCAGGTCGCCCTCCATGATTTGCATGTGATAGATGTCGTATTGCAGGAACAGGTTGTCACTGCCCACCTGCTCGCGAATCGACAGCGCCTGCGCGGTGTTGTTGAGGTAGAAACCCGGAATGTCGCGGGTGTTGATCATCTCCATCACCAGCTTGATGCCCACCGCCTGCAACTTCTCGGCGGCGTACTTGAGGTTGGCGACGAAGGTCTTTTCCACGGTTTCGTCATCCACGCCCTGCGGCCGGATGCCCGCCAGGCAGTTGACCTGGGTGTTGCCCAGCACCTGCGCGTAGGCGATGGCCAGCTTGACCCCGGCGCGGAATTCCTCGACCCGGTCGGGGTGGCAGGCCAGGCCGCGTTCGCCTTTGGCCCAGTCACCGGCCGGCAGGTTGAACAGCACCTGGGTCAGGCCGTTGGCGTCGAGCTGCGCCTTGATCTCGGCTGAGCTGAATTCATACGGGAACAGATATTCCACGCCCTGAAAGCCCGCATCGGCGGCCGCTTTGAAGCGGGCAAGGAAATCCTGTTCGGTAAACAACATGGACAGGTTGGCGGCAAAGCGCGGCATAGGGTTCTCCTTAATCGAGCAGGGAAATGGCGGTCGGAGCGTCATTGCCGACCAGGGCCAGGTCTTCGAATTCGTTGACGGCGTTGATCTCGGTGCCCATGGAAATATTGGTCACGCGTTCCAGAATAATCTCAACGATCACCGGCACCTTGAATTCTTCGATCATTTCCTGGGCGCGGCGCAGTGCCGGCTGGATCTGGCCCGGCTCGAACACGCGCAACGCCTTGCAACCCAGGCCTTCGGCCACCGCGACGTGGTCCACGCCATAGCCGTTGAGCTCCGGCGCGTTGAGGTTGTCGAAAGACAACTGCACGCAGTAGTCCATTTCAAAACCGCGTTGCGCCTGGCGGATCAGGCCCAGGTAGGAATTGTTCACCACCACGTGGATATACGGCAGCTTGAATTGCGCGCCCACGGCCAGCTCTTCGATCATGAACTGGAAGTCGTAGTCGCCCGACAGTGCCACCACCTTGCGGCTCGGGTCGGCCTTGACCACGCCGAGCGCCGCCGGAATGGTCCAGCCCAGGGGGCCGGCCTGGCCGCAGTTGATCCAGTGGCGTGGCTTGTACACATGCAGGAACTGCGCGCCGGCGATCTGCGACAGGCCGATGGTGCTGACGTAGCAGGTGTCTTTGCCGAACACTTGGTTCATCTCTTCGTACACCCGCTGCGGCTTGACCGGCACGTTGTCGAAGTGGGTCTTGCGGTGCAGGGTGGCCTTGCGCTGCTGGCAGTCATGGAGCCAAGCGCTGCGGTCCTTGAGTTTGCCAGCGGCTTTCCATTCGCGGGCCACTTCGATGAACATCGTCAGCGCGGAACCGGCGTCGGACACGATGCCCAGGTCGGGGGTGAATACGCGGCCAATCTGGGTCGGCTCGATGTCGACATGAATGAACTTGCGGCCCTCGGTATACACCTCCACCGAACCGGTGTGGCGGTTGGCCCAGCGGTTGCCGATGCCCAGCACCACGTCCGACTTGAGCATCGTCGCGTTGCCATAGCGGTGGGAGGTTTGCAGGCCGACCATGCCCACCATCAGCGGGTGATCATCGGGAATGGTGCCCCAGCCCATCAGGGTCGGAATCACCGGGATGCCTATGAGTTCAGCGAACTCCACCAGCAACTCGCTGGCGTCGGCGTTGATGACACCGCCACCGCTGACCAGCAGCGGGCGCTCGGCCTGGTCGAGCAGGGCCAGGGCTTTTTCCACCTGAATGCGCGTCGCCAACGGTTTGGCCAGGGGCAGCGGCTGGTAGGCGTCGATGTCGAATTCGATTTCGGCCATCTGCACGTCGAATGGCAGGTCGATCAGCACCGGGCCAGGGCGGCCGGAGCGCATTTCGTAGAAGGCTTTCTGGAACGCATAGGGCACCTGGCCGGGTTCGAGCACGGTGGTCGCCCACTTGGTCACTGGCTTGACGATGCTGGTGATGTCGACGGCCTGGAAGTCTTCCTTGTGCATCCGTGCGCGGGGCGCTTGCCCGGTAATGCACAGGATCGGGATCGAGTCGGCCGAGGCGCTGTACAGGCCGGTGACCATGTCGGTGCCCGCCGGGCCCGAGGTGCCGATGCACACACCGATATTGCCGGCCTTGGTGCGGGTGTAGCCCTCGGCCATGTGCGAGGCGCCTTCAACGTGGCGAGCAAGGACGTGATCGATGCCACCCACCTTTTGCAAGGCCGAGTACAGTGGGTTGATCGCGGCGCCTGGGATACCGAAGGCGGTGTCCACCCCTTCACGGCGCATCACCAGTACGGCGGCTTCGATTGCTCTCATTTTGCTCATGGTTTTGGTGCCTCTTGCGTTTTGTAATTGTATACAAGTGGTGTCTGGACAAAGTGTATTCACGGCGAGCAACGCAGGTCAATGCATTTTATAAACTGGCCTTTGCGTTCGTCGGAACGGCTTTTTTCGACGTATGGAAGGTTTTTCTGGAAATATTGTATACAAAAACAAATGTCATTGTGTTCTATTTGTTTGATCGAGCATCTGAACAAACAGACCTCCATCGCATTCCCAATAACAAAAGAAGGACGGCACCATGAGCGCTTTAACCTTGAAACTCGCCACCCAACTGGCCGGCCAGGCCCTCGTCGCAGGGCGTACCATTTCGGCCGCGCCGCTGACCATTGCAGTGCTCGACAGTGGCGGCCACCTGGTGACCCTGCAACGCGAAGATGGCGCCAGCCTGTTGCGCCCGCAGATCGCCATCGGCAAGGCCTGGGGCGCGATTGCCCTGGGCAAGGGCTCGCGCCTGCTGGCGCTGGATGCGCAGCAGCGGCCGGCATTTATCGCGGCGTTGAACAGCCTGGGGCAGGGCAGTGTGGTGCCGGCGCCCGGTGGCGTGTTGATTCGGAATCAGGACGGTGTGGTGCTGGGGGCGATCGGGATCAGCGGGGATACGTCGGATATTGACGAGCAGTGCGCGATTACCGCGATCGAAGGGGTGGGGTTGATGGCGGATGCGGGGGTGTCAGCTTAAGTATTGAGTGGCTGTCAGGTCGCTATCGGGGGCAAGCCCCCTCCCACACTTGATCGGGTTTACACATTTCTATTTGAGAATACAGTCAAATGTGGGAGGGGGCTTGCCCCCGATTAGCCCAGGCACTGCGGTGCATCAGTCCGGCTCACAGCCCTTGAGCACCAGCCGGATAATGGTCTGCGCGGCCGCCTCATAGTCCGCTTCATCCAGCTTGGCCTTGCCGGTCACTGCTGAAATCTGCCAGTCAAAATCCGCGTAGGTCTGGGTGGCGGCCCAGATGCTGAACATCAGGTGGTTAGGATCGATCGCCGCGATCAGGCCACGGTCGACCCAGTTCTGGATGCAGTCGATATTGTGCTTGGCCTGGGCATTGAGCTGTTCGACCTGTTCGGCGCTCAGGTGCGGGGCGCCGTGCATGATTTCGCTGGCGAACACTTTGGAGGCAAACGGCAGGTCGCGGGAGATGCGGATTTTCGAGCGAATGTAGTTGCTCAACACTTCCTTGGGCTCGCCTTCGGGGTTGAATGGCGTGGAAGCCGCCAGGATCGGCTCGATGATGCTTTCGAGCACCTCGCGATAGAGGTTGTCCTTGGACTTGAAGTAGTAATAGACGTTGGGCTTGGGCAGCCCCGCCTTGGCGGCGATGTCGCTGGTTTTGGTCGCGGCGAAGCCCTTGTCGGCAAACTCCTCGCTCGCCGCCCGCAGGATTTTTTCTTTGTTGCGCTCGCGAATGGTGCTCATAAACCAGGAACTTCCTTGCCATGACAGGCGGTTGCGCATGGTAGCACCGGCTATCTGCGGGTCTCAACAATGCACCCGTAAAGCATTGCGCCGCGCTATGCTCTCGCCATCTCTTACTTAACGGATACCCGATTCATGGCAGGAAGCAGCTTGTTGGTTTTGCTTGACGATATCGCCGCGGTACTCGATGACGTGGCCCTGATGACCAAGGTGGCCGCCAAGAAGACCGCCGGCGTGCTCGGCGATGACTTGGCGCTTAACGCCCAGCAGGTTTCCGGCGTGCGTGCCGAGCGGGAAATCCCGGTGGTGTGGGCGGTGGCCAAGGGCTCGTTTCTGAACAAACTGATCCTGGTGCCGGCTGCCTTGCTGATCAGCGCGTTTGCGCCATGGGCGGTGACGCCGTTGCTGATGCTGGGCGGCGCCTACCTGTGTTTCGAAGGTTTCGAAAAACTCGCCCACAAGTTTCTGCACAGCAAGGCTGACGATCAGGCTGAACATGCGCAGTTGACCGAAGCGGTGGCCGACCCGGCGACAGACCTGGTGGCCTTCGAAAAGGACAAGATCAAAGGCGCGGTCCGTACCGATTTCATCCTCTCGGCCGAAATCATTGCGATCACCCTGGGTACCGTGGCGGATGCACCGTTGATGCAGCAGGTGATTGTGCTGTCGGGTATCGCGATTGTGATGACTATCGGCGTCTATGGCCTGGTGGCCGGCATCGTCAAACTGGATGACCTGGGCCTGTGGCTGGTGCAGAAACCCGGCCAGGTGGCGCGCAGCATCGGCGGTGCGATTTTGCGCGCGGCGCCGTACATGATGAAGAGCCTGTCGGTGATCGGCACGGCGGCAATGTTCCTGGTCGGCGGCGGGATTCTCACCCACGGCGTGCCGGTGGTGCATCACTGGATCGAAAGCGTCAGCCAGAGCATGGGCGGGCTGGCGTGGTTGGTGCCGACGCTGCTCAATGCAGTGGCGGGGATAATCGCAGGCGCGGTAGTGCTGGCCGTGGTCAGGGTGGTCGGCAAGGGCTGGAAAGCGCTCAGGGCATAAATTGACGCGCACAAAAAAGGCCATTCGATTGAATGGCCTTTTTTTCGCCTTTTAATTACTCGGCGATCTGCAACTTGCGCGATTCGGTGTAGATATAGCGCACCTTCTCATACTCGAACGGTGAGTTCATCTGGCCGTAGCGGAAGCTGGTCTGGTAGCGCTTGTCTACGGCGCGCAGGGCCCAGATTTCCGGGTGATTGGAGCTGACTTCGGACACGTTGAGGAAGTTGATCTGCGACTCGGCGGTGTAGTCCACCAGCAAACCGCCGGTGTCGCGCACGTTCGACGGGCCAAAGATCGGCAGCACCACGTAGGCCCCGCCCGGCACGCCGTAGAAGCCCAGGGTCTGGCCGAAGTCTTCGCTCTGGCGCGGCAGGCCCATGGCGGTGGCCGGGTCCCACAGGCCGGCGATGCCGAGGGTGGTGTTGACCAGCAAGCGTCCGGTGGTCTCCAGGGAGCGATGGCCCTTGAGTTGCAGCAGGCTGTTCAACAGGTTGGGCACGTCGCCCAGGTTGTTGAAGAAGTTGCTCACGCCGGTGCGCAGGAAGCTCGGTGTGACGTAGCGGTAACCGTCCACCACGGGCAGGAACACCCATTGGTCGAAGCGATAGTTGAAGTGGTACACGCGGCGGTTCCACGACTCCAGCGGGTCATAGACGTTGAGCGCGGTCAGCGATGAGCGCTCGAATTCACGCTGGTCCAGGCCTGCGTTGAATTTGAGTTTGGTCAACGGTTCCTTGAAACCGTCGGCATCGACCTTGACCGGTTCATGGGCCTTGCTGTTGTCGGCATTGGCCACGCCAGCGCACATCAGTGCGGCAAGCAGCAGAAGATATTTAGCCACGGAAGAACTCCAGCATGGCGTCGGCGTTGACGCGGTAATTGAGGTTGCCGCAGTGGCCGCCCAGCGGGTAGACGGTCAAGCGATCGCCGAAGGTTTTACGCAGGAAACCCAGGTCGCCCGGGCCCAGGATGACGTCGTCGGCGTTATGCATCACCGCGATCTTCGGGCTGGCGTGCAGGTAATCCTTGAGTGCATACAGGCTTACCTGGTCCACCAGTTGCAGCAGGCTGCCACCGTCGGAACGGGCGCGCCACATCGGGATCACCTGTTCGGTGAGGTAGCAGTCGAAGTCGCATTGCAGGGCACGCTTGAGGAACGGCGTGAGGCTGGTGCCTTCGGTGATCGGGTATTTGGGCGGGATGATCAGGCCACGGCGGTTGATCAGGTCCGAGGTAAAGGCGATGTCGGCGGCGGAGAAGCGGAACGAGGTGCCGATCAGCATGGCCATCTGTTCGTTGGTCAGGTGCTGCTTGGATTGCTGGAAGTCGTAGAGCAGGGCGTCATTGAGGTCAATGTAGCCCTTCTGCTGGAAGTAGCGGGTCAGCTTGCTCAACACCAGCTCATAAAAGGTGGTGGTGTTGTTGATGCCCTTGACCTCGGTCTGCACCAGCTTGTCGAGGTTGGTGATCGAGGTGTAGAGGTTGACCGGCGGATTGAGCAGCAGCACTTTCTTGAAGTTGAAGCTGCGACGGGTTTCGTCGAGCTTGCTGACAAACGCCGCATCCAGGGCGCCCAGGCTGTAGCCGGTGAGGTAGAAATCGGTGACGGGCAGCGAGGCGTTCTGCGCGCGTACGGCCTGCATCACGCGGTACATGTCTTCGGCGTCTTCCTGGGTGATACCCGGGGTGGCGAAGCGCGAGGCGGCGCTGATGAAGTCAAAGCTGGTCGGTGAGGACAACTGCACCACGTGGTAACCGGCCTGGTAATACAGTTTCTTCAGGTACTCGTTGATGCTGCTGTCAAACCGCGCACCGGTGCCGGCGATCAGGAAGATCAGCGGTGCGGCGCGGTCCTGCTTGGCGATACGGTAGGTGAGTTTCTTCACCGCCCAGAAGTTGTCCGGCAGGCTGAACTCGCGCTCAGGGCGCATGTTCAAGGTGTAGTCGGACTGATTGATCTCGTCGTCAGTCGGCAAGGTTGGCCGAAGATCGGGTGGAGTAGTGGCGATGGTCGCTTCGAACGGGTTGGTCAAAGGGTAGCCATAGCTGGCCTGGTCGATATCGACGGCCAGTGCTGACGCACTCAAAAAAAGGCTGCCCAGCAAGGCAGCACAGCGCAAGGAACGGAGCATGACTTAATCCCTAAGAGGAAAGGTGCTGAATGAAATTCGCAGGCTATGACCACCGCGTTGCCACCGAAGTGCCAGCCCTCGGCACGAAAAGTCGGAAAAAAACGTCGGAATCAGAGTAATAGCTGCCAGACGATACACTTTGCCACGCATTGATGAACAGATATCTGCGCAGACACCTTGCTAACGGCCGCCGTGGGATTAAGCTGAGCGCCGTTTTTGCCTATCGGAGTGCCCCATGTCCCGCCGCTTGCCGTTTATCCTGCTGCTTATCGCCCTGCCGTTATGGTTGGCGGCCAGTTACGCCGCGCGTTATGGCTTCATGGAGGACGGGCAGTGGGTCGGTCTCTGTGCGGATGAGGCCAGCCGCTGGGAGTGCCAGGTGCGTTCGAACCTGGGGCTGATGATTCATTTCAAGGTACTGGGTTGGGCGGCGTTGATCACGTCGGTGCTGGCGTTTTTCGTGCCGGGCCGTGCGGGTTGGGCCTTGGCGGTGCTGGGAATGGTGTTCGGGTTGCCGGCGTTGGCGCTCTACAACACCACTTTTGCGGTGTTTGCGGTGGTGATTGCGGGGTTGCGGTTGGTCAGAAAACCTCGCGTCGCCTGACAGGGCCAATCGGGGGCAAGCCCCCTCCCACATTTGACCGTATTCACAAAAAGAAATGTGTGAACCCAATCAAGTGTGGGAGGGGGCTTGCCCCCGATGGCGGTGTCAGGGCTTGCGCACCCGCAGGCAACGCCACAAAGCTGCAACCATGAGCCCGCTCACCAGCGCCCAGCCCCACGCCTGCTGATTCAACAGACCTTCCCGGAACAACTGCGGCGCAATACCGGCACCGATAATGAAGGCCAGCAACGCAATCTCCCGACGCGGCCCGCTCACCGGGCGAACCAGGTACACCAGGGCCGGCAACAGCAGTGCCGCACTTGGGAAGCTGCGATAGCGCGGGTCGAACACCAGCGCCAGCATCATCACCGCGCCGGCAAACCCGGCAATCGCCACCAGCCAGCCTGCACGTTGCTGCAGCCAGTTGAAGGCCCGTTCACGCCAGCCGTCCCTCGCACCGAGCGCCAGCGCGGCGTGCGCCAGTACCAGCAGGTTCAGCACCACCAGCAAGCCTGCCCATACCCACTCATCATTGAAGCGCGCGGTGACGCGGGTGAGTTCAGCCCAGGTACCGATGGAGCACGCGGCGACCACACCCAGCAGCGGCAGCGCCATTGCGTTGCGTGCGCTGCGTACGCGGCCACCCAGCGCCAACGTCGCTAGCACAATGATGCCGCCGACGCCCAGCCACAGCGGCCAGTACGGCACGTTGGTCACCGGCCCGGCGAGGATGCCCTTGTCCTGGCGATCAGCGTCGAACAGGCCCCAGTAACCGCCCACGGCGCCTTCACTGGCGCGTTTCCAGGGCTGGTCAAAGGCTTCAATCAGGTTGTAGCGCCAGCCGTTGGCTTCGGCCATCGCCACGAAACCACGCATGAATTTGGCCTCGTTGACCCGGCTCGGCACGGCGGTTTCGCGTTGGCGGCCTTCACTGGGCCAACCGGTTTCGCCGATCAATATGTCCTTGGGCGCGAACCTGTTGCCGAAGGTCTGGCGTACATCGCCGACGTGCTTGAGCGCCTGGTCGATGCCCGATGGTTCATCTTCCCAGTACGGCAGCAGGTGAATGGTCAGGAAGTCCACCGCTGGGGCAATTTCCGGGTGTTGCAGCCAGAACTCCCACACATCGGCATAGGTGACCGGCTGCTTGATCTGGCTTTTGACCGTCTGGATCAGCGTCACCAGTTGTTTGGCCGTGACTTCCTTGCGCAGCAGTGCTTCGTTGCCGACGATCACCGAGGTCACCACGTCCGGGTTGGCATTGGCGGCCGTGATCAGCTCGTCGATTTCCTTGCGGGTCGCCACCGGGTCACTGCTGACCCAGGCGCCGGCCATTACCTTCAAGCCATGCTTGCGCGCCATGTCCGGCAGGGCTTCCAGGCCGGTCATGGAGTAGGTCCGAATGCATTCGAAACGCGTGGCCAGCAGGGCCAGGTCGGCGTCCATGCGCTCGGGGCGCAGCGTGAACGGCTGGTCGAACGGCGACTGGTCCTTGTCGAAGGGGGTATAGGAGGCACATTGCAGCTTGTGGCTGGCGCTCGCCACATCCGGCAGCACCACTGGCCGGCCGAGGCCATACCAGTAGCCGACGAGGGCGAGCAGGCCGAGGATCAGGGCGAAAAAATAGGGCAGGGCAGGGAAGCGGGCAGTCGCGGGCATGGTCGGCTTATCTGGGGGAGCAAAGGCGCGCATCTTACCCGTAATTGCCGCGTTCCAGTGGGGCTGCATGATTTTGACATGCAAAGTTCGGGCGGGATTTTGTCGGCATGTCCTACAAAATGGCCTGCTGGCGTTGTGATGTCGTTTCTTGCTCAACCAAGGTCGCTGGCAGAGCAGGGTAAAGGCCTACGCAGGTTGATGATAAAACGGTCAGCACTCCACTGATGCCTCAGCAACCGGATCGATGCGCGTGAAGGGGGCGCGGTGCACCGTATAACAACAGGTTGACGTCGCTCGGCATCCGTCGGGCGCAGCACTTTCGGGGAAGTATTATGAAGATGCGACGACTCTTGGGCGCAGCTGCCACTCTGGTAGTTGCGATGGGCTCCACACTGGCCAGTGCCGACAGCAAAACCCTGAGCATCGGCTACGTCGATGGCTGGTCGGACAGCGTTGCCACCACCCATGTGGCGGCAGAAGTGATCAAGCAAAAGCTCGGCTATGACGTGAAACTGCAAGCGGTCGCCACCGGGATCATGTGGCAGGGCGTCGCCACCGGCAAGCTCGACGCCATGCTGTCCGCCTGGCTGCCGGTAACCCACGGCGAATACTGGACCAAGAACAAGGACAAGGTGGTCGACTACGGCCCTAACTTCAAAGACGCGAAAATTGGCTTGATCGTGCCGGAGTACGTCAAGGCCAAGTCCATTGAAGACCTCAAGACCGACACCACCTTCAAAAACAAGATCGTCGGCATCGACGCCGGTTCAGGCGTGATGCTCAAGACCGACGAAGCCATCAAGCAATACGGCCTGGACTACAAGCTGCAAGCCAGCTCGGGTGCCGCGATGATCGCCGAACTGACCCGTGCCGAAGACAAGCAGGAATCCATCGCCGTCACCGGTTGGGTGCCGCACTGGATGTTCGCCAAGTGGAAACTGCGTTTCCTGGACGACCCAAAAGGGATTTATGGTGCTGCTGAAACCGTCAACAGCATCGGCAGCAAGGGCCTGGAGAAGAAAGCGCCGGAAGTCGCGGCCTTCCTGAAGAAATTCCAGTGGGCCTCCAAGGATGAAATCGGTGAAGTCATGCTCGCTATCCAAGAGGGCGCCAAGCCTGATGCGGCGGCCAAGGACTGGGTCGCCAAGCACCCTGAGCGTGTAGCGGAATGGACCGCTAAATAACCCTGCACCTTGATGCAATCCCTTGTGGGAGGGGGCTTGCTCCCGATAGCGGCGTGTCAGCCAGCCAGTTTTCAACTGACACACCGCCATCGGGAGCAAGCCCCCTCCCACATTAGTTTTGCACCGCCTCACATTTTTCTGTGCTCCAGCAATCCCTCGCTACACTCGATCTACTACTAAGGTCGTCTGGAACCCTTTCCACAGCCGCATACAGTGGATACGTTCCAATAATAAAAAAGCTGTGCTGCGAGGATAAAAACAATGAACGACAGCATTTACCTCTCGATTCAAAACAGCCCGCGCTTCAAGGAGCTGGTAAGAAAAAGGGAAAGGTTCGCCTGGATTCTCTCGGCGATCATGTTAGGGCTTTACTCCGCTTTCATCCTGTTGATCGCCTACGGGCCACAAGTGCTGGGGGCCAAGCTCAGCCCTGGTTCTTCGATTACCTGGGGCATTCCCCTGGGCGTCGGGCTGATTGTGTCCGCTTTCATCCTGACCGCTATCTACGTGCGCCGCGCCAATAGCGAATTTGACGACCTGAACAATGCGATTCTCAAGGAGGCTGCGCAATGATCCGGCGTCTATTGGCTCTATTCGGCGCCTCGCTGTTCGCTCCGGCCCTTTGGGCGGCCGACGCGTTGACCGGCGAAGTGCACAAGCAACCACTGAACGTTTCGGCCATCGTGATGTTTGTCGCGTTCGTTGGCGCCACCCTGTGCATCACTTACTGGGCGTCCAAGCGCAACAAATCGGCAGCCGACTATTATGCGGCTGGCGGTAAGATCACCGGGTTCCAGAATGGCCTGGCGATTGCCGGTGACTACATGTCGGCGGCGTCCTTCCTGGGGATTTCCGCGCTGGTGTTCACTTCCGGTTACGACGGCCTGATCTACTCGATCGGCTTCCTGGTGGGCTGGCCGATCATTCTGTTCCTGATCGCCGAGCGCCTGCGTAACCTGGGCAAGTACACCTTTGCCGACGTGGCGTCCTACCGCCTCGGGCAAACCCAGATCCGCAGCCTGTCGGCCTGCGGCTCGCTGGTGGTGGTGGCGTTCTACCTGATCGCGCAGATGGTGGGCGCGGGCAAGCTGATCCAGCTGCTGTTCGGCCTCGATTACCATGTTGCGGTGATCCTGGTGGGCATCCTGATGTGCATGTACGTGCTGTTCGGCGGCATGCTGGCGACCACCTGGGTGCAGATCATCAAGGCAGTGCTGCTGCTGTCCGGTGCCTCGTTCATGGCGCTGATGGTCATGAAACACGTCAACTTCGACTTCAACACGCTGTTTTCCGAGGCGATCAAGGTTCACCCTAAAGGTGAAGCGATCATGAGCCCGGGCGGCCTGGTGAAAGACCCGATCTCGGCATTCTCCCTGGGCCTGGCGCTGATGTTCGGTACTGCCGGCCTGCCGCACATCCTGATGCGCTTCTTCACCGTGAGCGACGCCAAGGAAGCGCGCAAGAGCGTGCTGTACGCCACCGGCTTTATCGGCTACTTCTATATCCTGACGTTCATCATCGGCTTTGGCGCGATCCTGCTGGTCAGCACCAATCCGGCGTTCAAGGATGCAGCAGGCGCCTTGCTCGGCGGCAACAACATGGCGGCGGTGCACCTGGCCAACGCGGTGGGCGGCAGTATCTTCCTGGGCTTCATTTCGGCCGTGGCCTTCGCCACCATCCTCGCGGTGGTTGCCGGCTTGACCCTGGCCGGTGCGTCGGCGGTGTCCCATGACCTGTACGCCAGCGTGATCAAGAAGGGCAAGGCCAACGAAAAAGATGAGATTCGCGTGTCGAAGATCACCACGGTGGCCTTGGGTGTGTTGGCAATCGGCCTGGGTATCCTGTTCGAAAGCCAGAACATCGCGTTCATGGTTGGCTTGGCCTTCTCGATTGCCGCCAGCTGTAACTTCCCGGTGCTGCTGCTTTCCATGTACTGGAAAAACCTCACCACCCGTGGCGCCATGATTGGCGGCTGGCTGGGCTTGATCAGTGCCGTAGGCCTGATGGTTCTCGGCCCGACCATCTGGGTATCGATCCTGCACCATGAGAAAGCGATCTTCCCGTACGAATACCCGGCGCTGTTCTCGATGATCATCGCATTCGTGGGTATCTGGTTCTTCTCCATCACCGACAAGTCGGCGGCGGCAGAGAAAGAGCGTGCGCTGTACTTCCCGCAGTTTGTGCGTTCGCAGACTGGCCTGGGGGCGAGTGGGGCGGTTAATCACTAAGGTTGTAGCTGGATAAGAATGCCCCGGTCGAAAGGCCGGGGTATTTTTTTGTCTGCAGATTTGTGGTGCCTGCTCCGGCCTCATCGGGGGCAAGCCCCCTCCCACATTTGACTGTATTCACACGTTCAGATGTGTGAACCCAATCCAGTGTGGGAGGGGGCTTGCCTCCGATAGCGATACCTCAGGCGGCACAAACAAAAACGGCCTCCACTAAGGGAGGCCGTTTTCAATCCAGCTGGGCAATGCTTACTTGCGATCTTCCAGCTTGGTAATGTCACGCGACTCGTAGCCGGTGTACAGCTGGCGCGGGCGGCCAATCTTGTACGGGCTGGAGAGCATTTCCTTCCAGTGGGAGATCCAGCCCACGGTCCGCGCCAGGGCGAAGATCACGGTGAACATGCTGGTTGGTATGCCGATCGCCTTGAGGATGATCCCCGAGTAGAAGTCGACGTTCGGGTACAGCGAGCGTTCGATGAAGTACGGGTCGGTCAGGGCGATCTCTTCCAGGCGCATGGCCAGTTCGAGTTGCGGATCGTTCTTGATGCCCAGTTCCTTCAACACTTCGTCGCAGGTCTGCTTCATCACGGTAGCGCGCGGGTCGCGGTTCTTGTAGACCCGATGACCGAAGCCCATCAACTTGAACGGATCGTTCTTGTCCTTGGCCTTGGCGATGAACTTGTCGATGTTCGACACATCGCCGATTTCATCGAGCATGGTCAACACGGCTTCGTTCGCACCGCCGTGGGCAGGGCCCCAGAGCGCGGCGATACCGGCGGCAATACAGGCGAACGGGTTGGCACCCGAAGAGCCCGCCAGACGCACGGTAGAGGTGGAGGCGTTCTGTTCGTGGTCGGCGTGGAGGATGAAGATCCGGTCCATGGCCTTGGCAAGCGTCGGGCTGATCGGTTTGATCTCGCACGGCGTGTTGAACATCATGTGCAGGAAGTTTTCCGCGTACGTCAGGTCGTTGCGCGGGTACATCATGGGTTGACCCATGGAGTACTTGTAAACCATTGCGGCCAGGGTCGGCATCTTGGCAACCAGGCGGATCGCTGAAATTTCGCGATGCTGCGGGTTATTGATGTCCAGTGAGTCGTGATAGAAGGCCGACAGGGCGCCGACCACGCCGCACATGACGGCCATCGGGTGGGCGTCGCGACGGAAGCCGTTGAAGAAGGTCTTCAACTGCTCGTGAACCATGGTGTGGTTCTTCACGGTGCTGACGAACTGGGCTTTCTGCTCGGCTGTTGGCAATTCGCCATTTAGCAGCAGGTAGCAGGTTTCCAGGTAGTCCGACTGCTCGGCCAGTTGCTCGATCGGGTAGCCGCGGTGAAGCAGAATGCCATTATCGCCATCGATATAGGTGATCTTCGACTCGCAAGAGGCGGTCGACATGAAGCCTGGGTCGAATGTGAAACGGCCCGTGGCCGTCAGGCCCCGTACGTCGATAACATCGGGACCAACGGTGCCGGTTAAAATGGGCAGCTCGACGGGGGCTGCGCCCTCGATGATCAACTGCGCTTTTTTGTCAGCCATGTGGCCTCCTATTTATGCTTCAAATCATCAGACAGACCCCCCACGCAGGGCCCGCACCACTATAGTGAGATAAATTCAGATGTCAATTTGCCTAAAGTCTTGCTCCAGAAGGCTTTAACCGTACTTTTTCGTCGAAATTGACTGCCATTTACGCCTTTTATCCCGTCAGCGCAATCCGCTATTAGGGTGAGGTGTGCGCGTTGTCATTAGTAACCTAACTGTCTATACTCGGCCACCGACCGCCAAGGGCTTTTGGGCTTGCTTTCATTGGGGGTCGCACTCCCTGGGTGGTGCTTACCTGACCAGTCGCACTCCCCAACAACTTTGCCCTGATTGTTAGGGGCTCTTCAGTGTGAAAAAAAGCCGTGAATAGCCAACGACCTGTAAACCTAGACCTAAGGACCATCAAACTCCCCATCACCGGCGTTACGTCGTTCCTGCACCGTGTTTCCGGCATCATCCTGTTCCTGGGCCTGGGCATCATGCTTTATGCATTGAGCAAATCCCTGGGTTCCGCGGAAGGTTACGCCGAGGTGAAGGCAACCTTGACCAGTCCGCTGGCCAAGTTCGTAGCATGGGGCCTCCTGTCCGCTCTGCTGTATCACCTGGTAGCCGGTGTGCGCCACTTGATCATGGATGCGGGTATCGGTGAGACGCTGGAAGGCGGCCGCCTGGGCTCGAAAATCATCATCGCCATTTCCGTGGTGCTGATCGTTCTGGCAGGAGTTTGGATATGGTAACCAGCGTAACGAATCTGTCGCGTTCGGGCCTCTATGACTGGATGGCACAGCGTGTGTCTGCGGTCGTTCTCGCGGCTTATTTCATTTTTCTGATCGGATACCTCGTCGCAAACCCGGGCATCGGCTATGAGCAATGGCACGGCCTGTTCGCCCACAATGCGATGCGAATCTTCAGTCTGCTGGCCCTTGTGGCCCTGGGCGCTCACGCCTGGGTCGGCATGTGGACCATCGCGACCGACTACCTGACGCCAATGGCGCTGGGCAAGTCCGCGACCGCAGTACGTTTCCTCTTCCAGGCAGTATGCGGCATCGCGATGTTCGCTTACTTCGTCTGGGGTGTGCAGATTCTTTGGGGTATCTGATTCATGGCTAACATTCCTACTATTTCATTCGACGCCATCATTATTGGTGGCGGCGGTGCCGGCATGCGCGCTGCGCTGCAGCTGGCCCAGGGTGGCCACAAGACCGCCGTGATCACCAAGGTGTTCCCGACGCGTTCGCACACCGTATCGGCCCAGGGTGGCATTACCTGCGCGATCGCTTCCGCCGACCCGAACGATGACTGGCGCTGGCACATGTACGATACCGTCAAGGGTTCCGACTACATCGGCGACCAGGATGCTATCGAATACATGTGTCAGGAAGGCCCGGCCGCGGTGTTCGAGCTGGACCACATGGGTCTGCCGTTCTCCCGTACCGAGCAAGGCCGTATCTACCAGCGTCCATTCGGCGGCCAGTCGAAGGATTACGGTAAAGGTGGCCAGGCTGCCCGTACCTGCGCTGCGTCCGACCGTACCGGTCACGCACTGCTGCACACCCTTTATCAGGGCAACCTGAAAGCCGGTACCACGTTCCTGAACGAGTACTACGCAGTGGATCTGGTGAAGAATGCCGACGGCGCGTTCGTCGGTGTGATCGCCATCTGCATCGAAACCGGTGAAACCACCTACATCCGCGCCAAGGCTACCGTGCTGGCAACCGGCGGTGCAGGTCGTATCTACGCCTCGACCACCAACGCCCTGATCAACACCGGTGACGGCGTCGGCATGGCACTGCGTGCAGGCGTGCCGGTACAAGACATCGAAATGTGGCAGTTCCACCCGACCGGCATCGCCGGCGCCGGTGTACTGGTCACCGAAGGTTGCCGCGGTGAAGGTGGCTACCTGATCAACAAGCACGGCGAGCGTTTCATGGAGCGTTATGCTCCGAACGCCAAAGACCTTGCTGGTCGTGACGTTGTGGCTCGTTCGATGGTTAAAGAGATCATCGCCGGCAACGGCTGTGGCCCGAACGGCGACCACGTACTGCTCAAGCTCGATCACCTGGGCGAAGAAGTGCTGCACAGCCGTCTGCCAGGTATCTGCGAGCTGTCCAAGACCTTCGCTCACGTTGACCCGGTGGTTGCGCCCGTTCCAGTGGTTCCAACTTGCCACTATATGATGGGCGGCGTGCCGACCAACATTCATGGCCAGGCGATCACCCAGAATGCCGAAGGCGTGGACGAGATCATTCATGGTCTGTTCGCGGTAGGCGAAGTCGCCTGCGTATCGGTTCACGGCGCCAACCGCCTGGGCGGCAACTCGCTGCTCGACCTGGTGGTATTCGGCCGCGCCGCCGGCCTGCACCTGGAAAAAGCCCTGACCGACGGCATCGAATACGATGACGCCACCGACGCCAACATCGAAGCCGCCCTGGCGCGTCTGAACGCTCTGAACGAGCGCACGGATGGCGAAGACGTGGCAACCTTGCGTCGCGAGCTGCAAAGCTGCATGCAGAACTACTTCGGTGTGTTCCGTACCGGCGAATACATGCAGAAGGGCATCGCCCAGTTGGCCGACCTGCGCAAGCGTATCGCCAACGTCAAGATCAACGATAAGAGCCAGGCGTTCAACACCGCTCGTATCGAAGCCCTTGAGCTGCAAAACCTGCTGGAAGTGGCTGAAGCGACTGCGATCGCCGCCGAGGTTCGTAAAGAATCCCGTGGTGCTCACGCTCGTGAAGACTTTGAAGACCGCGACGACGAGAACTGGTTGTGCCACACCCTGTACTTCCCGGGTGACAAGCGCGTGACCAAGCGTGCCGTGAACTTCTCGCCGAAGACGGTGCCGACGTTTGAACCGAAGATTCGGACTTACTAAGGGTGGCTGCCATGTTGAAAGTCAGTGTTTATCGCTACAACCCTGATCAGGACGCTGCGCCGTTCATGCAGGAGTTCCAGGTCGATACCGGTGGTAAAGACCTGATGGTGCTGGATGTACTGGCACTGATCAAAGAGCAGGACGAGGGTTTCTCCTATCGTCGCTCTTGCCGTGAAGGTGTGTGCGGTTCCGACGGCATGAACATCAACGGCAAAAACGGCCTGGCGTGCATCACGCCGCTGTCCGCCGTGGTTAAAGGCAACAAGCTGATCGTTCGTCCACTGCCAGGTTTGCCGGTTATCCGTGACCTGGTTGTCGATATGAGCATCTTCTACAAGCAATACGAGAAAGTTAAGCCGTTCCTGCAGAACGACACGCCGGCTCCGGCCATCGAGCGTCTGCAGTCCCCGGAAGAGCGTGAAAAACTCGACGGTCTGTACGAGTGCATCCTGTGCGCTTGCTGCTCGACTTCGTGCCCGTCCTTCTGGTGGAACCCGGACAAGTTCCTGGGTCCAGCTGCGCTGCTGCAAGCCTACCGCTTCCTGGCAGACAGCCGTGACACCAAGACGTCCGAGCGCCTGGCTTCGCTGGATGACCCGTTCAGCGTATTCCGCTGCCGCGGGATCATGAACTGCGTCAACGTATGTCCCAAAGGCCTGAACCCGACTAAGGCCATTGGTCACATTCGTAACATGCTGCTGCAGAGCGGCGTGTAACTGACGTTGCAGTAAAAGCAGGACCGTTGTGCCCGTAAATGCTGCGGCGCAGGCTTCAACCGGCGCCGTAGTTTTAACTTGAGCAGCGACTTACAAAGCCGCAGCTCTTATTTTGAAGAAATGAGACAAGCAGGGGCATTCGGGTTGGTACCCGAACTATCAGCGTGATCCTAAGTGGCTTGTTTTGGTCGCTGCACTTGGCCTTTTGCAAGCAAACTCGGTGTTTTCGCCGGTGGTGTCCCCAAATCGAGGGTGACCAAGCATGCAAGAAAGCGTGATGCAGCGCATGTGGAACAGCGGCTATCTTTCAGGTGGTAACGCTGCCTATGTGGAAGAGCTTTATGAGCTCTACCTGCACGACCCTAACGCTGTGCCAGAAGAATGGCGCACCAAATTTCAGACGTTGTCTTCAGACGGCAACGCTGCCACCGATGTATCGCACGCTGCGATTCGCGATCATTTCGTGCTGCTGGCAAAGAACCAGCGCCGCGCCCAACCGGTTTCCGCCGGCAGCGTGAGCAGTGAGCACGAGAAGAAGCAAGTTGAAGTACTGCGACTGATCCAGGCTTACCGGATGCGTGGCCACCAGGCGGCCCAGCTTGACCCGCTGGGGCTCTGGCAGCGTCCTGCACCTGCTGACCTGTCGATCAATCATTACGGCTTGACCAATGCCGATCTTGATACGACCTTCCGTGCCGGCGACCTGTTCATCGGCAAAGAGGAAGCGAGCCTACGCGAAATTCACGAAGCGTTGCAGCAGACATATTGCCGCACCATCGGCGCTGAATTCACGCACATCACCGATTCCGAGCAACGCCACTGGTTCCAGCATCGCCTGGAAGGCGTGCGTGGCCGTCCGGTATTGTCCGCCGACGTGCGCAGCCACCTGCTTGAGCGCGTGACCGCTGCCGAAGGTCTCGAGAAATACCTGGGCACCAAATACCCGGGCACCAAGCGCTTCGGCCTGGAAGGCGGCGAAAGCCTGATTCCGATGCTTGACGAGCTGATCCAGCGTTCCGGTTCCTATGGCACCAAGGAAGTCGTGATCGGTATGGCTCACCGTGGTCGCCTGAACGTGTTGGTCAACACCTTCGGCAAGAACCCGCGCGAGCTGTTCGACGAGTTCGAAGGCAAGAAGAAGGTCGAGCTGGGTTCCGGTGACGTTAAATATCACCAGGGCTTCTCGTCCAACGTCATGACCACCGGCGGTGAAGTTCACCTGGCCATGGCCTTCAACCCATCCCACCTGGAAATCGTTTCTCCAGTGGTCGAGGGTTCGGTGCGTGCTCGCCAGGATCGTCGTAACGACACCACCGGTGAGAAGGTTCTGCCGATTTCCATCCACGGCGACGCGGCGTTCGCCGGTCAAGGCGTGGTTCTGGAAACGTTCCAGATGTCGCAGACCCGCGGCTTCAAGACCGGCGGTACCGTTCACATCGTTATCAACAACCAGGTTGGCTTCACCATCAGCAACCCGCTGGACGCGCGCTCCACCGAGTACGCCACCGACGTTGCCAAGATGATCCAGGCGCCGATTCTCCATGTGAATGGCGATGACCCGGAAGCCGTACTGTTCGTGACCCAGCTGGCTGTCGACTACCGCATGCAATTCAAGCGTGACGTGGTGATCGACCTGGTTTGCTACCGCCGTCGCGGTCACAACGAAGCCGACGAACCAAGCGGCACCCAGCCGTTGATGTACCAGCAGATCACCAAGCAGCGCACCACCCGTGAGCTGTACGCCGAAAGCCTGACCAAGGCCGGCGTGCTGGATGATGCGCGTGTTCAGGCGAAGATCGATGAATACCGCAACGCGCTGGACAACGGCCTGCATGTAGTGAAAAGCCTGGTCAAGGAGCCGAACAAAGAGCTGTTCGTTGACTGGCGTCCGTACCTGGGTCACACCTGGACCGCGCGCCACGACACCAGCTTCGACTTGAAAACCTTGCAGGAATTGTCCGCCAAGTTGCTGGAAATCCCTGAGGGCTTTGTGGTTCAGCGCCAGGTTGCGAAGATCTACGAAGACCGTCAGAAGATGCAAGCCGGCGGCCTGCCGATCAACTGGGGTTACGCCGAAACCATGGCGTACGCGACCCTGGCGTTCGAAGGTCACCCGATCCGCATGACCGGCCAGGACATCGGCCGTGGTACGTTCTCGCACCGCCATGCTGTGTTGCACAACCAGAAAGACGCGGGCACCTACATCCCGTTGCAGAACCTGTACGAAGGCCAGCCACGTTTCGATCTGTACGATTCGTTCCTGTCCGAAGAGGCCGTACTGGCGTTCGAATACGGCTATTCCACCACCACGCCTAACGCGCTGGTGATCTGGGAAGCCCAGTTCGGCGACTTCGCCAACGGTGCCCAGGTGGTTATCGATCAGTTCATCACCAGCGGCGAGCACAAGTGGGGCCGTCTGTGCGGTCTGACCATGCTGCTGCCACACGGTTATGAAGGCCAGGGTCCTGAGCACTCCTCGGCCCGTCTGGAGCGTTACCTGCAGCTGTGCGCCGAGCACAACATCCAGGTGTGCGTGCCGACTACCCCGGCGCAGATCTACCACTTGCTGCGTCGCCAGGTGATCCGTCCGCTGCGCAAGCCGCTGGTTGTGTTGACTCCGAAATCGCTGTTGCGTCACAAACTGGCCGTTTCGACCCTGGAAGATCTGGCCGAAGGTTCGTTCCAGACCGTTATTCCGGAAATCGATACGCTGGACGCCGCCAAGGTCACTCGCCTGATCCTGTGCAGCGGCAAGGTCTATTACGATCTGCTGGAAAAACGCCGTGCCGAAGGCCGCGAAGACATCGCCATCGTGCGTATCGAGCAGCTTTACCCGTTCCCGGAAGATGACCTCATGGAGATCATCGCGCCTTACACCAACCTCACGAATGTCGTGTGGTGTCAGGAAGAACCGATGAACCAGGGCGCGTGGTACAGCAGCCAGCATCACCTGCGTCGCAGCATCGGCAATCACAACAGGGCCCTTGGCCTGGAGTACGCCGGTCGTGATGCGTCTGCTGCACCTGCTTGTGGTTATGCGTCGATGCACGCCGAGCAGCAGGAAAAACTGCTGCAAGATGCTTTCACTGTTTAACGCCTTCGCGCTGACTGAAACCGAATTTTAAGGACCTACAGATAATGGCTATCGAAATCAAAGCCCCGTCATTCCCGGAATCGGTTGCCGATGGCACCGTTGCCACCTGGCACAAGAAACCAGGCGAGGCCGTCAAGCGTGACGACCTGATCGTCGACATCGAGACCGACAAGGTCGTGCTGGAAGTGCTGGCCGAAGCCGACGGCGTGCTGGGCGCAATCGTTGCAGAAGAGGGCGCTACCGTTCTGTCGAACCAGGTCCTGGGCTCGATCGAAGAGGGCAGCGCTGCTGCTCCTGCTGCCGCCGCACCAGCTGCCGCTGCCGCTCCTGCCGCAGCCCCGGCTGCGGGTGGCGAAGATCCAATAGCTGCACCGGCTGCGCGTCAGCTGGCTGAAGAGAACGGTATCAACCTGGCTTCCATCAAGGGCACCGGCAAAGACGGCCGTGTGACCAAGGAAGACGTGGTTGCTGCTGTTGAAGCCAAGAAAAACGCTCCGGCTGCCGCACCGGCCAAGGCCGCTGCTCCAGCTGCCGCCGCGCCTGTGTTCGCTGCTGGCGATCGCACCGAGAAGCGCGTACCGATGACCCGTGTGCGTGCCACCGTGGCCAAGCGCCTGGTTGAAGCACAGTCGAACATGGCGATGCTGACCACGTTCAACGAAGTCGACATGACCGAAGTCATGGCCCTGCGTTCCAAGTACAAGGACCTGTTCGAGAAGAGCCACAACGGCGTGCGCCTGGGCTTCATGTCGTTCTTCGTGAAAGCGGCCACCGAAGCGCTGAAGCGCTTCCCGGCAGTCAACGCTTCCATCGACGGCGGCGACATCGTTTACCATGGCTATGCAGACATCGGCGTTGCCGTGTCCAGCGACCGTGGCCTGGTGGTTCCGGTTCTGCGTAACGCCGAGCTGATGAGCCTGGCCGAAATCGAAGGCGGCATCGCCGGCTTCGGCAAGAAAGCCCGTGACGGCAAGCTGACCATCGACGAGATGACCGGCGGTACCTTCACCATCACCAACGGTGGTACCTTCGGTTCGATGATGTCGACGCCGATCGTCAACCCGCCGCAAGCTGCGATCCTGGGCATGCACAACATCATCCAGCGTCCGATGGCCATCAACGGCCAGGTCGTGATCCGCCCAATGATGTACCTGGCACTGTCTTACGATCACCGCTTGATCGATGGTAAAGAAGCCGTGACGTTCCTGGTGACCATCAAGAACCTGCTGGAAGATCCGGCTCGTCTGCTGCTGGATATCTGATAAAAGCAGCTACAAGTTGCGAGCTGCAAGCTGTAAGAAAAATCAGCTTGGCTTGCAACTTGTCGCTTGAAGCTTGTCGCTGAATAGAGGATCTATTTTCATGACACAGAAATTTGACGTTGTAGTGATCGGTGCAGGCCCAGGCGGCTATGTGGCCGCCATCAAGGCCGCACAGCTGGGCCTCTCGACTGCTTGCATCGAAAAGTACACCGACAAGGAAGGCAAACTGGCGCTGGGCGGTACCTGCCTGAACGTGGGTTGCATTCCTTCCAAGGCGCTGCTGGACAGCTCCTGGAAATTCCACGAAGCCCAGGATGGTTTCGCGATCCACGGCATCAACCATGCTGGCGTGACCATGGACGTGCCAGCGATGGTCGGCCGTAAAGCCAACATCGTCAAAGGCCTGACTTCCGGCGTTGCCACCTTGTTCAAGGCCAACGGCGTTACTTCCCTGCAAGGCCATGGCAAATTGCTGGCCGGCAAGAAAGTTGAAATCACCAAGCCGGACGGCTCGGTAGAAGTCATCGAAGCCGAGAACGTGATCCTGGCCCCAGGCTCGCGTCCAATCGACATTCCGCCTGCTCCAGTTGACCAGAACGTGATCGTTGACTCCACCGGCGCCCTGGAATTCCAGGCCGTACCTAAGCGTCTGGGCGTTATCGGCGCTGGCGTCATCGGCCTGGAACTAGGTTCGGTATGGTCCCGCCTGGGTGCTGAAGTCACCGTTTTGGAAGCCCTGGACACGTTCCTGCTGGCCGCCGACAGCGCGGTGTCCAAAGAAGCACTGAAAACCCTGACCAAGCAGGGCCTGGACATCAAGCTGGGCGCTCGCGTGACCGGCTCGAAGGTCAACGGCGAAGAAGTTGTCGTGACCTACACCGACAAGGAAGGCGAGCAGACGATCACCTTCGACAAGCTGATCGTAGCCGTTGGTCGCCGTCCAGTGACCACTGACCTGCTGGCCTCCGACAGCGGCGTGAGCATCGACGAGCGTGGTTTCATCCACGTCGACGATCATTGCGCCACCACCGTACCGGGCGTTTACGCGATCGGCGACGTGGTTCGTGGCATGATGCTGGCCCACAAGGCTTCCGAAGAGGGCATCATGGTTGTCGAGCGCATCAAGGGTCACAAGACCCAGATGAACTACGACCTGATTCCATCGGTTATCTACACCCACCCGGAAATTGCATGGGTCGGCAAGAACGAACAGCAGTTGAAAGCTGAAGGCGTTGAAGTTAACGTCGGCACCTTCCCGTTTGCCGCTTCCGGCCGTGCCATGGCAGCCAACGACACGGGTGGTTTTGTCAAAGTCATCGCTGATGCCAAGACTGACCGCGTATTGGGCGTCCACGTGATTGGCCCGAGCGCTGCGGAACTGGTTCAGCAAGGCGCTATCGGTATGGAATTCGGCACCAGTGCCGAAGACCTGGGCATGATGGTCTTCTCCCATCCGACCCTGTCCGAAGCGTTGCACGAAGCAGCGTTGGCAGTGAATGGCGGCGCCATTCACATCGCCAACCGCAAGAAGCGCTAAGCGAGATAATAAGAAACCACGGCGGAGTTGCCCGTCGTGAGCCTTGCGCGCAAGACTCACCGCGGAATATCCGCTGGACGCAGCCTTGCGCAGCTTTACGGGCGATAAGCCCCGCAAGTTGCGCGAGCAGCAGTCACAGGTGGCGCGGCACTCATAATGAGCGCAGCGCCGAATGCGCAGTACCTAACGAAGACGGTAAAAAGCATGAATCTTCACGAGTATCAGGGTAAGCAGCTGTTCGCTGAATACGGCCTGCCAGTTTCCAAGGGCTACGCAGTAGACACCCCGGAAGCAGCAGCAGAAGCTTGCGACAAAATCGGCGGCAGCGAGTGGGTTGTCAAAGCCCAGGTCCACGCCGGTGGTCGCGGTAAAGCGGGCGGCGTTAAGCTGGTTCGCAGCAAAGAAGACGCCAAGGCCTTCGCACAGCAGTGGCTGGGCAAGCGTCTGGTGACTTACCAGACTGATGCCAATGGCCAGCCAGTCACCAAGATCCTGGTTGAATCGTGCACTGATATCGCTAAAGAGCTGTACCTGGGCGCTGTCGTTGACCGTTCGAGCCGTCGCATCGTGTTCATGGCTTCCACCGAAGGTGGCGTGGACATCGAGAAGATCGCTCACGAAACCCCAGAAAAAATTCTGAAGGCCACTATCGATCCACTGGTTGGCGCTCAGCCATTCCAGGGTCGCGAGCTGGCTTTCCAGCTGGGTCTGGAAGGCAAGCAGGTTGCCCAGTTCGCCAAGATCTTCGTAGGTCTGGCCAAACTGTTCCAGGATCACGATCTGGCCCTGCTGGAAGTGAACCCGCTGGTGATCAAGGCTGACGGCGATCTGCACTGCCTCGACGCCAAGATCAACATCGACGCCAACGCCATGTACCGTCAGCCTAAGCTGAAGACTTTCCACGATCCGTCCCAGGACGATCCGCGCGAAGCGCACGCTGCCAAGTTCGAACTGAACTACGTGGCCCTGGAAGGTAACATCGGTTGCATGGTCAACGGTGCTGGCCTGGCCATGGGTACCATGGACATCGTCAACCTGCATGGCGGCAAACCAGCCAACTTCCTCGACGTAGGTGGTGGCGCTACCAAGGAACGCGTTACCGAAGCGTTCAAGATCATCCTGTCCGACTCCAATGTTGCGGCAGTACTGGTCAACATCTTCGGCGGCATCGTTCGTTGCGACATGATTGCCGAAGGCATCATCGGTGCAGTGAAAGAAGTTGGCGTTAAAATCCCGGTTGTTGTTCGCCTTGAAGGTAACAACGCTGAACTGGGCGCTAAAGTACTGGCAGAAAGCGGTTTGAACATCATCGCGGCTACCAGCCTGACCGACGCTGCTCAACAAGTTGTCAAAGCTGCGGAGGGCAAATAATGAGCGTCCTGATCAATAAAGACACCAAAGTTATCTGCCAGGGTATTACCGGTTCGCAAGGTAGTTTCCACACCCAGCAAGCCATCGAATACGGCACCAAGATGGTTGGCGGCGTAACGCCAGGCAAAGGCGGCACCGAGCACCTGGGCCTGCCAGTGTTCAACACCGTGAAAGATGCTGTAGCTGCCACTGGCGCCACCGCCAGCGTCATCTACGTTCCAGCTCCTTTCTGCAAGGACTCGATCCTGGAAGCGGCGTTCGGCGGCATCAAGCTGATCGTGTGCATCACCGAAGGCATTCCTACCCTGGACATGCTGGACGCTAAAGTTAAGTGCGACGAGCTGGGCGTAGTCCTGATCGGCCCTAACTGCCCAGGCGTGATCACTCCAGGCGAATGCAAGATCGGCATCATGCCAGGTCACATTCACTTGCCAGGCAAGGTCGGTATCGTTTCCCGTTCCGGCACCCTGACCTACGAAGCTGTGAAGCAGACCACTGACGCCGGTTTCGGTCAGTCGACTTGCGTCGGCATCGGCGGTGACCCGATCCCGGGCTCCAACTTCATCGACATCCTGAAGCTGTTCCAGGAAGACCCGAAGACCGAAGCGATCGTGATGATCGGTGAGATCGGCGGTTCGGCTGAAGAAGAAGCGGCTGCCTACATCAAGGCACACGTGACCAAGCCGGTTGTTTCCTACATCGCTGGTGTGACTGCCCCTGCGGGCAAGCGCATGGGCCATGCTGGCGCAATCATCTCTGGCGGCAAAGGCACTGCAGACGAGAAATTCGCTGCGCTGCAAGACGCAGGCGTTAAAACCGTGCGTTCGCTGGCAGACATCGGCAAGGCCCTGGCCGAGCTGACTGGTTGGGCTGTCAAGTAAGCCTCGCGCTTAACTGACGCTCTTCCACACAAAGGCCACCTTCGGGTGGCCTTTGTGCTTTCTGGAACTTGCGCTAACCAAATGTGGGAGGGGGCTTGCTCCCGATAGCGGTGGTTCAGTTCACAACTAAGTGACTGACACACCGCAATCGGGGGCAAGCCCCCTCCCACATTTTATTTGTATTGCCAAATTAAGTATGAAAATGCGACACCAAGATGTCGCTTATCGGACAGTCCGCCCCGCAACAGTGCGTTTGTCAGCCCAATTCTGTAACCTAGCCGCCTCTTTATGCGCCCGCATCCCAAAAGGAAGCGGCGCGCTAGATCGGTCGGTCCCCATAAGGGCCGGCAGCATTTCCCTCATCCACAGGGAAGCCCCTCTCTAAATTCCGATTCAGTAGTGTGGTATTTCCTCAAATGAAAGTGTTGAAAAGCCAGGATATCCTGGCGTTGGGCTTTATGACGTTTGCCCTGTTCGTGGGCGCCGGCAATATCATCTTCCCGCCGATCGTTGGCTTGCAGTCCGGGCCTCACGTCTGGATGGCGGCCCTGGGTTTCCTGATTACCGCAGTCGGCCTGCCGGTCGTCACCGTGATCGCGCTGGCCAAGGTCGGCGGCGGTATGGATGCGTTGAGCAGCCCGATCGGCAAGATCGCCGGCGGCCTGCTTGCGGCGGCGGCGTACCTGGCGGTAGGGCCGCTGTTCGCCACGCCGCGTACCGCGACGGTATCGTTCGAAGTGGGCCTGGCGCCGCTGACGGGGGAAAGCCCGCTGGCGCTGTTCCTCTACAGCTCGGTGTATTTTCTGGTGGTGTTTTTCGTGTCCCTGTACCCGGGCCGTCTGCTGGACACCGTGGGGCGCTTCCTCGCGCCGCTGAAGATTGTCGCGCTGGCTATCCTCGGCATTGCTGCGTTTGCCTTGCCGGCCGGTGAGGTCGGTGTCGCCACGCCGGAATACGTCGCTGCGCCGTTCTCCCAGGGCTTTATCAATGGCTACCTGACCATGGATACCCTTGGCGCGCTGGTGTTCGGCATCGTCATCGTCAACGCGATTCGCTCCCGTGGCGTTGAATCGCCCAAGCTGATTACGCGTTACGCGATCATTGCCGGACTGATCGCCGGCGTGGGCCTGGCGCTGGTGTACGTCAGCCTGTTCCGCCTGGGTTCGGGCAGTCATGCCGTGGCCGCAGGGGCCAGTAACGGTGCCGCGGTGCTGCACGCGTATGTGCAACATACCTTCGGCTCCCTGGGCAGTGGTTTCCTGGCTGTGCTGATCTCCCTGGCGTGTCTGGTCACTGCCGTGGGCCTGACCTGCGCCTGTGCCGAGTACTTCAGCCGAGTGCTGCCGCTGTCCTACAAGACCCTGGTGGTGATCCTCGCGCTGTTTTCACTGTTCGTCTCCAACCTGGGGTTGACCAAGCTGATCGCGTTCTCGATTCCGGTGCTCACTGCGATCTACCCGCCCTGCATCGTGTTGGTGGCACTGAGCTTCTGTAAGGGCTTCTGGCAGGAGCAGGGCCGTATCGTCGGCCCGGTCATGCTGGTTTCGTTTATCTTCGGCTGCATTGACGCACTCAAGGGCGCGGGCCTGGCGGACTGGATGCCGTCGCAACTGACGCACCTGCCGTTGAGCGAGCAGGGCCTGGCGTGGCTGGTACCGTCGGTGATGGTCCTGGTCGTGGCGGTGGCGATTGATCGCATGCTGGGCAAGCGCAGCGAGGCCATCGCGTAATAGCGGTTTACTGCATCACTGAAATGCCCCGTATCAATCGATACGGGGCATTTTTTATGGGCGTCATGCAGTGTCTTTTTGTATGAGCTAGCGTCGAACAGATGACTCATTTCTCAAATGGAAACTGTGAACAAGGGGCCCACATGTCGTTTGTCGAAACCAATCAGATCCACTTGCTTGCCGCCCTCTGGTTCGTGTTGTGCTGGGGCGGCTACACCCGCTACGCCACTTGGAGAGCCCGCGACACAGCCTGCCTGGCCAGCGTGTTGCACCTTTATCGTGAAGACTGGATGCGTCGCATGCTGCTGCGCGATAACCGCATCGCCGACGCCAGCGTGATCGGTAACCTGGAGCGTAACGCCTCGTTCTTCGCCTCCAGCACGTTGATCATCCTTGCCGGCATCCTGACCGTGCTGGGAGCTTCCGAGCGAGCCGTGTCGCTGCTGGCGGACATCCCGATGGTGCAGCAGGCCTCCCAGGGCATGTCGGAGATCAAGCTGCTGTGCCTGGCGCTGGTGTTCGTCTACGCCTTCTTCACCTTCAGTTGGTGCATGCGCCAGTACAATTTCGCCGCGGTGCTGGTGGGCTCGGCACCGATGGTCGGGGAGCGGCATGTGTCGGAGCAGGAGCGCAATGCATTTGCCTTGCGCGCGGCGCGAGTGATTTCGATGGCGGCCAACCAATTCAACTTTGGCCTGCGCGCTTATTATTTCGGCATGACCATGCTGGCCTGGTTTGTCAGCCCGTGGTTGTTCATGTTGATGAGCGCCGGGGTGGTACTAGTGCTTTATCGTCGTGAATTTCACTCCGACGTTTTACAGGTGATGGTGTATACCCCGACGGATATGCACGCCCAAGACCCTGCAAAAGACAGCGTATCTTAATGGCTGGATAAAACAGCAGACAAAGAAAAGCCCGCTTTATAAGCGGGCTATCTTTTGCAGCACTACAGCGTTACACCGCGCAATTACTGCTTGGCAGGCTCTGCAGGTGCGGCAGGTGCAGCTTCTTTAGCGGCGGCAGCGTTCGATTCAGCCTGAGCTTTGGCAGCATCGGCGTTTTCTTTCGCAGCGTCGTTCACTTTATCCTGTGCTTTCGCCATGTCTTGCTGAGCTTGCTCAGAATGTGCGGCGGCGTCTTGTGCTTTGTCTTCGGATTTCTTGTCGCAGGCAGCCAGACCGAGTGCAGCGGCCAGCATCATGGAAATAGCTAATGTCTTGCGCATGGTGTTTCTCCTTATTGAAGATATCTACTGGCCTTTCGAACTCAAGGGGCCAGCATTAGTTCCTTTTGTTCCACAGATATATAAAGCTTTTCGCCAGGAACTTTCAAAATTATTACCTATCTGCCCCGTCCACACTAATAAGAATTCAAAAACAATGGCCCAAGCCCACTTGTTAGACCGCGCCACTCGCTTCGTTTCGGCGCTTCGCCACTGCCAGATACTGGGGGTTACGGTGCATGCTGCGACGCAGGAGGGCATGACGCTGGTCTTGCCTTACGGCCCGCATATCGTTGGTGACCCCCAGACCGGCGTCATCCATGGTGGAGCGCTGACTTCGTTGATGGACACCGCCTGCGGCATGGCCACCCTGTGCGTACTGCCTGAGTTCGAGGTATGCCCGACCCTGGATTTGCGCATCGACTACATGCATCCCGCCGAGCCGCATAAGCCTGTATACGGCTTCGCGCAGTGCTACCGGGTGACCAGCGACGTGATTTTCACCCGCGGCTTTGCCTATCAGGACGACCCGCAGCAACCCATCGCCCATGTGGTAGGCACCTTCATGCGCATGGGCAAGCGACTCAATGGCACGCAAGGACTGGGCGACGCGATCAAGGGGGAGCAGGCATGACCCATCGATTCAAGACTCGCCTGGAGCAAGCGCTTGAGCGCGGCAATTACGACGCACTGCTAGAGCTGATTCCCTATGCAAAGCTGATTGGCGTCGAATGCACGCGCTCAGGGGAGGAACTGTTGTTTCGCCTGCCAGCGAACAAGGACAACATTGGTAACCCTATATTGCCGGCGCTGCACGGCGGGGTGATCGCCGGCTTCATGGAATTGTCAGCAGCGTTGCATTTGCTTGTGTCCACGGGCGCGCCGGGCTTGCCGAAGATCATCGATTTTTCCCTGGATTACCTGCGCGTCGGCCAGTTTCGCGACACCTACGCCACGTGCCAGGTGTGCCGCCAGGGGCGGCGTGTCGCCAACGTGGCAATCACTGCCTGGCAAACCACCCCAACCGAGCCGATCGCCACCGCTCGCGCACATTTCAAGATCGAGCCATTGCCGCACCCTTGAAATCCAGCGTGGAGTCCCCAACTTTGATGACAACCCGCCGCTAACCCTTTCGGGCGCGGCCACTGCCATCCAATTGGAGTTTGATGACCATGAGTGTGGAAACTCAAAAGGAAACCCTGGGCTTCCAGACCGAGGTGAAGCAACTGCTGCACCTCATGATCCATTCGCTGTATTCCAACAAGGAAATTTTCCTTCGCGAATTGATCTCGAACGCCTCTGACGCTGTCGATAAATTACGTTTCGAAGCCCTGTCCAAGCCTGAGCTGCTGGAAGGTGGCGCGGAACTGAAAATCCGTGTGAGCTACGACAAAGACGCCAAGACCGTCACGCTCGAAGACAACGGTATCGGCATGAGCCGTGACGATGCGATCACCCACCTGGGGACCATCGCCAAATCCGGCACCGCCGATTTCATGAAGAATTTGTCGGGCGACCAGAAAAAAGATTCTCACCTAATCGGCCAATTCGGAGTTGGCTTCTATTCGGCCTTTATCGTTGCCGACAAGGTTGAAGTGTTCAGCCGCCGTGCCGGCCTCGACGCCAGCGAGGGCGTGCATTGGGCGTCGAAAGGCGAGGGCGAGTTTGAAATCGCCACCATCGACAAGCCTGACCGTGGCACCCGTATCGTGCTGCACCTGAAAGAGGGCGAAGACGAGTTCGCCGATGGCTGGCGCCTGCGCAACATCATCAAGAAATACTCTGATCACATCGCATTGCCGATTGAGCTGCCAAAGGAACAAACGGCTGCCGAAGGTGAAGAAACACCGGCGCTCGAATGGGAAACCGTCAACCGCGCCAGTGCCCTTTGGACCCGTCCGCGTACCGAGATCAAGGACGAGGAATACCAGGAGTTCTACAAGCACATCGGTCACGACTACGAGAACCCGCTGAGCTGGAGCCACAACAAGGTCGAAGGCAAGCTGGAATACAGCTCGCTGCTGTACGTGCCGGCCCGTGCTCCGTTCGACCTGTACCAGCGCGAAGCGCCGAAAGGCCTGAAGCTTTACGTACAGCGCGTATTCGTGATGGACCAAGCCGAATCGTTCCTGCCGCTGTACCTGCGCTTCATCAAGGGCGTGGTCGACTCCAACGACCTGTCGCTGAACGTGTCGCGGGAAATCCTGCAAAAAGACCCGATCATCGACTCCATGAAGTCGGCGTTGACCAAGCGCGTACTCGACATGCTGGAAAAACTGGCGAAGAACGAGCCTGAGAAATACAAAGGCTTCTGGAAAAACTTCGGCCAGGTCATCAAGGAAGGTCCGGCGGAAGATTTCGCCAACAAGGAAAAAATTGCCGGCCTGCTGCGTTTTGCCTCGACTCAAGGCGAAGACGGTGAGCAGGTTGTGTCGCTGGCCGACTACCTGGCACGCGCCAAGGAAGGTCAGGACAAGATCTACTACCTCACTGGCGAAACCTACGCTCAGGTCAAAAACAGCCCGCACCTGGAAGTCTTCCGCAAGAAAGGCATCGAAGTGCTGCTGCTGACCGACCGTATCGATGAATGGCTGATGAGCTACCTCACCGAGTTCGACGGCAAGTCCTTTGTGGACGTGGCGCGAGGCGACCTGGACCTGGGCAACCTGGATTCCGAAGAAGACAAGAAAGCCGCTGAAGAAGTCGCCAAGTCCAAAGAAGGTCTGGTTGAGCGGATCAAGGCGTCTCTGGGCGACGCGGTCAGCGAAGTGCGGGTTTCCCATCGACTGACCGACTCGCCTGCGATCCTGGCCATTGGCGAGCAGGACCTGGGCATGCAGATGCGTCAGATCCTCGAAGCCAGCGGGCAGAAGGTGCCGGATTCCAAGCCGATCTTCGAGTTCAACCCGGCTCACCCGCTGATCGAGAAGCTCGACGGTGAGCAGAGCGAAGAGCGGTTTGGCGACTTGTCGCACATCCTCTTTGACCAGGCGGCCCTGGCCGCTGGCGACAGCCTGAAGGATCCGGCCGCCTATGTGCGCCGACTGAACAAGCTGTTGGTTGAACTGTCGGTTTAACACCGTTGTAGAAAAACCCGCTTCGGCGGGTTTTTTCGTTTTAGCGCACCTCAACTGGAGTGAATCATGAGCCAAGTCACAGTACGTTCCGTGGTCTATCAGATTGATGGCCAGTCTTATGAAAGCCGCCTGGCGTTTGATGCCAGCCACAAAGGCCCGCTGCCGGGGCTGCTGATGGCACCGAACTGGATGGGTGTGAGCGCGGGGGCCGAAGAGATCGCCAAGGCTGTTGCCGGTAAAGGCTACGTGGTATTGATCGCCGACCTCTATGGGCAAACCGTGCGTCCTTCGAACGGCGATGAGGCCGGTGCGGCGATGATGCCGTTGAAGAATGACCGTCCCTTGCTGAACAAGCGCATGCAGGCTGCCTTCGAGCAACTGCAAGGCCAGACGGAGGCGGCGGTCGATACCTCGAAGCTGGCGACCTTCGGCTTCTGCTTTGGGGGTTGCTGCTCGCTGGAATTGGCCCGTACCGGTGCGCCGTTGAAAGCGGCCGTATCGTTCCATGGCACCCTCGACACGCCGAACCCTGCGGATGCGAAGAACATCAAGGGTTCAGTCCTGGTGCTGCATGGCGCCTCGGACCCGCTGGTACCCAAAGAACAACTGCCGGCGTTCGAAGATGAAATGAACGCGGCAGGTGTGGACTGGCAGTTGCTCAGCTACGGCGGCGCAGTGCATTCCTTTACCGACCCCCATGCCAACGTGCCAGGCAAGATGATGTACGACGCCAGGACCGCTGCGCGGGCTTTCCAGTCGATGCATAACTTGCTGGATGAAGTGTTCAAGGGCTGATTTTTCAGCGCCAGTCAGGGCCTCATCGGGAGCAAGCCCCCTCCCACATTTTGAAAGTATTCGCAGTTCAAGTGTGGGAGGGGCGGTGCGACGATTCGACTTGCCCCCGATGACTATCTGACAGGCAACTCAATCCTTTCAGACTCCCCCGGCACCGTCGGCCAATCCCCGGCCGCCCAGCGCTGCCGGGCCTGTTCGATGACTGCCGGATCGCTCGCCACAAAGTTCCAGTTGATCCGCCGTGGCCCATCCAGCGGCGCACCGCCCACGATCACCAGGTGGCAGTCGCTCTCGGCATACAGCGTCATCTCCTGGTCAGTGGGTAAAACCACCAGGCTGTGTATCTCCAGCGCCTCACCGTCCAGTTGCACGTCACCCTCCAGCACATACACCGCGCGCTCTTCATGCTCATCGGGGATCAGTAGGGTAGTGGCGGTCTGCATCCGCACCTCTGCATACAGCGTGGGCGACAGCACCGGTACGGGTGACTTGAGACAGAACCCGCTACCGGCGATCAGGCGCACCTGCACGCCCAGGTTGTCGCTGGCCGGCAAACTTGCCGCAGGATGATGGCTGTAGTGGCCTGGCCCGGTTTCATGGTCCCTGGGCGATGCCAGCCACACTTGCAAGCCATGCAGCCTAAAGCCACTGGCCTTGACCGCCTCGGGAGTGCGCTCGACGTGGGCAATCGCACTGCCTGCGGTCATCCAGCTGACATCGCCGGCCTGCACCACCTGGTCCGAACCCAGGCTGTCCTTGTGCTGCAGGGTGCCTTCGAACAGATAGGTGAGGGTAGACAGCCCGATGTGGGGATGCTGACGGATGTCCATCCCGCTGCCCGGCGCATAACGGGTAGGCAGCATGTGGTCGAAAAACACGAAAGGCCCGACGCTGCGGCATTCACGCGAAGGCAGTGGGCGCAGGATGGGCTGGCCTTCCACATCTTCGGGGCGAGGGCGGATCACGGTAAGGGGGGTCATGGTGCATCCCTGTCTGAGCGGGTTCGATGACACTGAGCATAACCCGCTCGACCGGCAGTTGGCGCTATTGACTGAAGGCGCCTTCCGACAGTGTTGTCTCGATGCGGACTTCGGCGGTGGTCATCAGTTTGTGCACCGGGCACTTGTCGGCGACGCGGTGCAGTTCATCGCGCTGTGCGTCGGTGAGTACGCCCTTAAGGGTCAGTTTCACGTTGAGCTTGTATTTGCCTTTTGTCTCTTCGGCAGCGTCGTGGGTGACTTCTACGGTGACGCCGGTAAGGGGGATGTTCTTTTTCTGTGCATAGAGCCTGACGGTCAAGGCTTTGCAGGAGGCCAGAGCAGCGTCGAAATAGTCGTGGGGAGAGGGCGCTGAATCGTCACCCCCGAGGCTCTTGGGCAGGTCGGTAAACAGCTCATGGTTGTTGATATTGACGCTGTGACGGAAATTTTCGGCATTCAACGTATTGACGGTAACAGGCATGACGAACCTCACAAGGCTGTGGATGACGGTCAGCCACTAATAGAACATGCTGGCACTGGCGGTTCCAGGCTTTTGTCCCTGCTGAACCGCGACGCGCAGTGCAAGGTCTACCCGTATCAGCCCCTACCGAGGTATCCCGTCGTGCTCTGGACCCGTGTGAGTTTCGCCCTGTTGCTCGCCGCCAGCAGCCTTGCCGTGCAAGCCCGAGATTATGCCTACAGCGATGCGCACCTGCATTACGTGGACTTTTTCCAGGAAACCGCGGGCATGGACAAGCTGCTCAAGGCCATGGCAGACAATCGCATCGAACACGTGATGATTTCCGGCATTCCCGTGGCCAAGAAGTGGCATGAAGACGAACCCAAGCGCCCGCGCTATTACGCGGGTGACGACGCCGATGCCTATTGGTACAGCGCCACCGACGTCATCGTCGCTGCGGCAGTCAATAAGCTTGCCCCTGAACAGCGCCAGCATTTCCATCCGTTTCTGGCCGGTTTCAATCCCAATGACAAGAACTCCGCTGCCCATATCCAGCGCATGCTCGACCTCAACCCAGGGCTGTGGCAGGGCATCGGTGAAGTATTCACCCGCCACGACGATCTCACCGCGCTGACGTCGGGTGACACGCCGCGCGCCAACAACGAAGCCATGACGCGCATCTATCACTTGGCGGCGGAAAACGATCTGCCGGTGATGCTGCATTCGAACATCACCTCCAAGCGCGAGCGCAACCCGTTGTACCTCGCCGAAGTCGAGCAGCCGTTGCGCAACCACCCACACACGCGCTTTATCTGGGCCCATGCCGGAACCAGCAAGGAAATCCACCGCCACCAGGTGCAAATGGATTTCCTGTTGCCCACCTTGAGTCGCCTGCTGGAGGCTTACCCCAACCTGTATATCGATCTGTCCTGGAGCATGCTCACCCCGTATCTGCTGGATGATGCGGGCAAGCCCCGGCCAGAGTGGGTCCAGCTGGTGGAGCGCTTCCCGGATCGCTTCATGCTGGGCTCCGACGTGGTAGGGCGCTTTAACAAGCTGGGGAAGGAAATGCGCCGTTTCGATCCCTTTCTCGATGCATTGCCCGAAGACGTTGCCCACAAGGTTGCGCGGGACAACTTCCTTGCTGTTCTGCCCAAGCTACCTCGCAATGAGAGCGCGCGTTGATATCGCGTTTTCGTCTTACGTAAATCATGCAGGGCGCCGATAACGTCCAAGAGTCCCGCTGCAGGTAGATGCAGCACTTTTGGAAGGAACCCTGGCAATGAGTATCCGTAGTTTGAATATCGCTCCACGCGCAGGCCTGGGCTTTGGCGTGCTGGCGCTGATGGTGTGCGCATTGGGCGGTTTCGCCCTGCTGCAAATGGCCAATATGCGCCAGCAGTCGGACCAGGTGGAGAACAACTGGTTGCCCAGCGTGATGGCGGTAGGGGAGATGAGCCAGGATTTGCTGCGCATTCGCGCTCTTACGTTGCGTCTTTTGGTCAATCGCGACCCCCAGGCGCTGGTGCAGAACGAGCAAAAGCTCATCGATCTCAAAGGTGGCTTGCAGCATGCGCAAACCCAGTACGAAACGTTGATTGTTCTGCCGCAGGAGCGCACGTTGTTCGAGCGTTTCAAGGGCCAGGAGCAACAATACCTGCAACGCCAGGAACAGGTTGTGGGGTTCTCCAAGGCTGGTCAGCTTGAAGCGGCGATCAAGGTGGCAAACGGCGAGATGAACCAGTTCGCCGATGACATGGCCAAGAGTTTGTACGATTTGGTTGCCTTGAACAAAGCCAGTGCCAACCAGGCGGCGAGCCTGGCCCAGAGTGTGTTCAGCCAGTCACGCAACTGGGTGATCGGGATGATCCTGCTCACCGCTCTGGTCACTATCGGTTTGGCCGTGTGGCTGACGCGCAGCATTGTGCTGCCATTGGCGCAATCGCTGAAGCTCGCCCAAGGCGTGGCGGGTGGCGACCTGACCGGTGAGATCCACATAAGTGGCAACGACGAACCTGCGCGGCTGCAGCAGGCGCTCAAGGGCATGCAGGAGAATCTGCGTGACACCATTCGACGTATCGCCCTGTCATCGAACCAACTGGCATCAGCCTCTGAAGAGCTCAGTTGCGTGACCGAAGATGCCACGCGTGGGCTGCAGCAGCAGAACCAGGAAATCGAACAGGCGGCCACGGCGGTCAACCAGATGACGGCGGCGGTGGAGGAGGTGGCCAGCAATGCTGTGGCCACATCCCACGCGTCCCGCGAGTCGGACCGTATTGCCCAGCAGGGGCGTGAGCAAGTGCAGCAGACGGTAGTGTCGATCGAGGCGCTGGCCACGGACGTGACCGCCAATGCAACTCAGGTCGAGGATCTGGCGCAGAAGGTGTATGGCATCAGCAAAGTGCTGGACGTGATTCGTTCGATTGCCGAACAAACCAACCTGTTGGCATTGAACGCGGCGATTGAAGCGGCGCGGGCCGGCGATGCCGGGCGTGGTTTTGCCGTGGTGGCTGATGAAGTGCGCGCCCTGGCCCATCGCACCCAGCAGTCGACTCAGGAAATCGAGCAGATGATCAGTGGCATCCAGCAGGGCACTGATCAGGCTGTCAGCTCGATGCAGCACAGCAACACGCGGGCGCGCTCGACATTGGAGATTGCCAAGTCGGCGGGGATGGCGCTGGAGGAAATTGCCTCGGCCTTCACGTTGATCAATGAGCGCAACCTGATAATCGCCAGCGCTTCAGAGCAACAAGCGGCGGTGGCGCGGGAAGTGGATCGCAATCTGATG
Organism: Pseudomonas sp. W4I3; assembly: GCF_030816195.1. Classification (GTDB taxonomy): domain Bacteria; phylum Pseudomonadota; class Gammaproteobacteria; order Pseudomonadales; family Pseudomonadaceae; genus Aquipseudomonas. The sequence goes on from NZ_JAUSXS010000001.1 coordinate 2,524,153, forward strand.
AACATTCGCGACCTGGCGCACCAGACGTCGACCGGGGCCAACCAGACCAGCGCGGCCAGCCAGGAGTTGTCGCGGCTGGCGGTGGACCTGAATTCGATGGTGGCGCGGTTTTCGGTGTAGGGCAGGAGCAGCGGCAAGCCTTAAGCGACAAGCTGCACGTGGTTGGAATGCGCGTCTCTTGCAGCTTGCGGCTTGAAACGGATAGTTCTGAAAGCAAAAAGCCCCGAACCAGTCGGGGCTTTTCATTGGATGAAGCTACAGGATTACTTACCCTGCCAGCGCTTCAGCACCAGGGTGGCGTTAGTGCCACCGAAGCCGAAGCTGTTGCTCATCACGGTGTCGATTTTTACATCTTCAACGGTCTTGGTCAGGATTGGCATATCGGCGACGACCGGGTCGATCTCGTCGATGTTGGCCGAGCCGGCCATGAAGTTGCCTTCCATCATCAGCAGGCAGTAGATCGCTTCGTGAACGCCGGCGGCGCCCAGGGAGTGACCCGATAGGCTCTTGGTGGAGCTGATTTTCGGCGCCTTGTCACCGAATACCGCACGCACGCCTTCCATTTCCTTGGCGTCGCCGACCGGAGTCGAGGTGCCGTGGGTGTTCAGGTAGTCGATTGGCGTGTCCACGGTGGACATTGCCATCTGCATGCAACGGATGGCGCCTTCACCGCTTGGGGCAACCATGTCGTAGCCGTCGGACGTCGCGCCGTAGCCGACGATTTCGGCGTAGATCTTCGCGCCACGGGCCAGAGCATGTTCCAGCTCCTCGACCACCACCATGCCGCCACCGCCGGCGATGACGAAACCGTCACGCTTGGCGTCGTAGGCGCGGGAGGCCTTGTCCGGGGTTTCGTTGTACTGGGTGGACAGTGCGCCCATGGCGTCGAACAGGAACGACTGGCTCCAATGCTCTTCTTCACCGCCGCCGGCGAATACGATGTCCTGCTTGCCCAACTGGATCTGCTCAACGGCAGTCCCGATGCAGTGGGCGCTGGTGGCGCAGGCAGAGGAGATCGAGTAGTTCACGCCCTTGATAGCGAACGGCGTAGCCAGGCAGGCGGAAACAGTGCTGCCCATGGTCCGCGTTACACGGTACGGGCCGACGCGCTTCACGCCTTTTTCGCGCAGGATGTCCAGCGCTTCCATCTGGTTCAGGGTGGATGCGCCGCCGGAGCCGGCGATCAGGCCGGTGCGTACGTTCGATACCTGGTCTTCGCTCAGGCCGGAGTCGGCGATCGCGTCTTTCATGGCCAGGTAGGCGTAGGCGGCAGCGTGGCCGACGAAGCGATAGATCTTGCGATCGATCAGCTCTTCGAGGGGCAGGTCGATGGAGCCGGAAACCTGGCTACGCAGACCCATTTCGGCATATTCCGGGTTGAAGCGGATGCCAGGGCGACTTGCACGCAGGTTAGCGGTGACGGTCTCTTTGTCATTGCCCAGGCAAGAAACGATGCCCAGACCAGTGATAACGACGCGGCGCATGCGGATAACCCTTAAAAGTTGTCAGTGGAAGTGAATACGCCGACCCGAAGGCCTTCGGCAGTATAGATCTCGCGACCGTCGACAGTCACCGAACCGTCGGCAATGGCCAGGTTCAGCTTGCCCTTGAGGACGCGCTTGATTTGAATGTTGTAGGTGACTTTCTTGGCGGTCGGCAGGACCTGGCCAAAGAACTTCACTTCGCCCGAACCCAGGGCGCGACCACGACCCGGCAGGCCTTGCCAGCCCAGGTAGAAGCCGACCAGTTGCCACATGGCGTCAAGGCCCAGGCAGCCCGGCATCACCGGGTCTCCTTCGAAGTGGCAGGCGAAGAACCACAGGTCAGGGGTGATATCCAGCTCGGCGACCAATTCACCTTTGCCGTACTTGCCACCCTCTTCGCTGATATGGGTGATGCGATCCACCATCAGCATGTTCGGGGCGGGCAGTTGCGCGTTACCTGGGCCGAACAGCTCACCGCGACTGCAGCGCAGCAGGTCTTCCCGAGTAAAGGCGTTTTGTTTGGTCATGCGAGCTCCTCAATAATCCCATGCGGCAGGGCAGGGCAAATCTTCCCGAACCGAATGAAGCGTTCATGCCTCATAGCGGTAGCCTACACATAGACTATTGCGTTGTAGTGAAAGTCACAGCGTCAAGGTACTCAATGTACACTTGTTCACTGAAATTTTAAACCGGGCCTGTTTATCAGTCCGTTTGGGTGCCTAAGACTGCCGCACTTTCGTCTTCCACGCCAGTCGGAGTTGGCTTAGACCACACAGCTAATGCACCCAGCGCTGGAGGATTTGCTGCAAATCCGTGCGTTTGAACGGTTTGGCCAGGTAATCGTTCATTCCAGCGGTCAGACAGGCTTCGCGGTCGCCCTGCAACGCGTTGGCGGTCAGCGCGATAATCGGCAGATCGGCGCAGCCGGGCAGTTGGCGAATTTGCCGGGTGGCCTCGTAGCCGTCGATCAATGGCAGGCGGCAGTCCATCAGAATGGCCGTGAAAATCAGGCTTTCGGCACTGCGGATCGCTTCGGCGCCATCGGTGGCCAGGCTGACTTCAAAGCCCAGGCTGCGCAGCATGGCTTCGACCACGGTGCGGTTAACCGGGTTGTCTTCCACCAGCAATATATGCCGCCCGTCACCCGTACTGGTTTTACCCCCGGCGTCGGGGGCGATGGCAGGCAGGCTTTGTTGATCGATAGCCAACGGGATCTCCAGAGTGAACACCGAACCCCGACCTTCCTCGCTCTGGGCGCGCAGGGTGCCGCCCATGCGTTCGGCCAGGGTGCGGGCGATCGGCAAGCCGAGGCCGGTGCCGCCGTAACGTCTTGAAATGGAACTGTCGGCCTGTTGGAACGCGTCGAACATCAATTCCAGGCGCTCGGCGGAAATGCCGATACCGCTGTCGCGCACGGTGCAGGTGAACCACACCAGTTCATGGTCCAGGGTTTGCCAGTGCGGCTCCACGTGCACCGTGCCCTGCTCGGTGAACTTCAAGGCATTGCCGATCAGGTTTACCAGGATTTGCCGGATACGCGTCGGATCGCCGCGCACCCGCAGGGCGTCCATGCCCAAGGGAATCGGCAACTCCAAGGCCAGCCCGCGCTGCTGTGCACTGTGCTGGAACGCTTGGGCACAACTGTTGATCAGCTCCGCCAGGTTGAACGAAATATGTTCCAGCTCCAGCGCGGCCCGTTCGATTCGCGAGAAGTCGAGGATGTCGTTGATCACCTTGAGCAGGTGCTCGGTGGACTCGGAGGCCAGCGCCGCGTACTCGGTCTGCTCGTCAGTCATCTCGGTGGTTTCCAACAGTTGCAGCATGCCCAGGACGCCATTCATGGGCGTGCGCAACTCATGGCTCATCATCGCCAGGAAGTCCGACTTGGCATTGTTCGCGCGCTCGGCTTCCTCGCGGGTCTGGATCAATTGGGCCATGGCCTGCTGCTGTTCCCGGCTGGCCTGGTTGAGGCCCGCGGCGAGGTTGTTGATGTGCCGCGACAGGTCGCCCAGTTCGGAGTCGTCGACAATCGGCAGCGGAGTCGTGTAATCGCCCTGCTGGATGGCTTTCACCGCGTGCCCCATGGCGCTGATCGGCTGCGACAGGCTGGCGGCCAGGCGTCGCGCCAGCAGGAAGGTAAACAAGAGTGCAAACAGCGCCAGAATCCCCGCCTTGAACAGGATTTCCTGCTGGCGCTGGCTGAACGCGTCGTTGGACATGCCCACGATCACCCGGCCCAGGTAGTCCGCACGCGGCGCGATCGGTTCATTGAGGTTGTCCTGGAAAAAGTCATTGCCCAACTGGATATGCTGCAAGCGGATCGGTGCCTGGAACACCTTCACCGACAGTGAGCGATCGTGTTTCTCCGACGGCTGCTCGACGTACACCAGAATGTTCTCGGCGCTGTCCTGAATCTCCAGGAAGCGCACGTGGGGTGTGGCCAGCGTCGCGCGCAAGAGGGTATCGAGCACGTCGTTGTTGCCGGAAATAACCCCGTATTCGGTGGCCGGCGCCAGTTGGTTGGCGATCAACTGACCGGTGTGGTCCAGTTCCTGGCGCAAGTCCTGGATACGTACGAAGGTAAAGAAGCTGATCAACAGCAAGGTCAGCAACAGCGCGGGGCCCAGGGTGATGAGTTGGGTGCGGGTGTTGATGTCCCAGCGACGGCGCAAGGTCATGGGCGTTGATCTCCTTCGGCCAAGCGGGCGGCGACGGCAGCTTCGTCGACCTGTTCGATGCCCAGTGAGCGCGCAACCTGCGGGTTGCCCACCACTTTGAAGTGTTCCGGATAGAGGGTGCGCGGCCAGTTGGCCGGCGGGTGATCCAGCAAGCGATCGAGTACGGCGAGCCAGTCGGACTGATCGCTATAGGTGCTGGCCAGGCTACCGGCCCGCACGAACCCGGCATTGGGGCCTACCAGTGGCAATTGTTGGGCATAGCTGCTCAACAGCAGGTTCTTGGCGGTTTTAGGGTTGTACAGTTGCGGATCGTCCAGGCCCAGCAGCACGTCACTGTCCTTGAACAAGGTTTGCAGGGGGCGGCTGTCACTGGTGTTGTCCCAGCGTTGGGGCACGATTTCCAGGCCCAACGGCGCGGCGTACCGGTCAAGCTCAGGCAGCAGAAATTCACTGTCGCTGCCGTAAAGCACGCCGATACGCCGGGCCTGAGGCAAAATGCTGGCGATCAAGCGCAATTGGCGCATCAGCGGCGGGTCGCTCCACAACAGGCTGATTTTAGCCGGGTGAGCGCCGCCCAGGCGCTGGTGGGCTTGCAACCGGCTGATACGCAGCACCAGGGTCGGCGGGCCCTGGCTATCCTGCAAGCGCCAGTCGAGGCCGGGCAGGTCCAGCAGGATCAGGCGGGTATTGGCGGGTAACTGGCTCGGTGTCGGCAGGTTTTTCAACAAGGTGAAAGAAACATGGTCTTCGGGGCGCTGCTCGATGAGGGCTTGAGTAAAGGCTTGGACCCCGGCACCGTCTTCGGCGGCAGTCAGCAGGATCTCGGCGCTCCACACCGGCGTCGCCAGCAACAGGCACGCCAGCAGCAGGCCGCGCCGCCACAGTCGTGATACCACAGGCAAGGTCATCCGTGACGGGGCGCCCATGTCAGAACTCTAACTGCGCGCTGAAGTAGAGCACATGGCGATCGTCGTAGTTGTTGTCGGCCCAAGTGGTCGGCTGATTGTCCAGGCGTTGTTGGAGCATGCCGGCCAGTTCCACGTTGGCTTTGCCCAGGGCAATGCGCTTGGCTACCCGCAAATCGACCCGTTCGAAGCGATACTCGTTGAGTGCGTCGTCACCGTAGTAGAACAGGGCGCTGGACCAGCCGTGGCCCCATTCACGCAACCAGCCGGCCGAGCCGCTGTTGCGCGCGGTCTGGGCCTTGTCCAGCGGGTTGCTGGAACTCGCGTCGACGTAAGCGTAGGTCAGGCGCAGGCGGTCGGCGTTGCTCACCCGCCAGTCGAACTGTGATTCGGCACCGGTAAAGCGCGCGCTGTTGGCGTTGCTGGCGATATATTGGTTGTTGCGCAACGGCGAGCTGATCATGTCGGTGATTTCGTCATAGAACAGCTTCACGTCGACATTCAACCCGAGGTCGGCAAAGAAGCCGTTGTAGCCCAGTTCCCGCGAACGCATCAACTCTTTATCGAGGTTGCCCGGGCCGCGTGTCACCACAAAATATTGCCCGGAGTTCTGCCCATAGGTGGGTGAGCTGAGGTTGGTGACGCGGTAGCTCCAGTTGACGTTGTTCTCGAACATGTCCGGTGAGCGGATCGCCTCGGAGTATACGGCCCGCAGGCCGTGACGCGGGTTGATCAGGTAGTTGACCGCCAGGCGAGGTGTCAGCGAGTTGCCGCTCAAGTGGGTGTCTTCGTACATCGCGCCGCCTTGCAGCAGCCAGTGTTCGCTGGCCCGCCATTCCAGGTGGCCGAACAGGCGCCAAGTGGTGTCGTCCAGCGTCCCGTTGAAATAAGTGTCGGAGTCAGCGCGGTCGTAACGGTAATTCATCCCGCTGACCAGGCGCAGGCTATCGGAGAGGCTGAGGGTGTCTTGCAGTTCCAGGTCGTAGCGGCTTTCCTTGGCGCTCTGGTCGATGTCGCCGCACACGCTCTGGTTGGCGCCGTTGCGCCATTGGTCCAGTACCTGGTTGCCCAACGCCTGTTCGGCGGCGCTGCCGGGTGGGGCGCTACCCTGGCTGAATTGATCCATGTGCCGCGCCAGCCGCTCGGCGTAGTTGGGGTTGAGCTGCCACAACTGGGTCAATTCAGGGCTGAACGATACTTTGGCGTCACAGGCTTTCCAGATCTGTCGACGGTCCCATTGCTGGGCCGACCCCTGGATATACAGGCTGTGTTCCGGGTTGAAGTCGAAGTTCCAGCGCATCGAGCCTGCATAGTCCTTGGCGGTGGCGTCGGAATTGGTGCCGCCTTCGGTAATCCCGGCGAATACCGGAGCGTAGGTATAGGGGCGCTGATTGGTCCCTTCCTTGGCATCCAGTTGCCAGTCGATGCTCTGTTGCGTATTCAGCGTCTGGCTGACGGCCAGACTGAAACGGCTGAGGCGGCGGCTGTCACGGCGATCAGCTCCGGCGGCATCGCTGTCAAAACCGTCGTCCTCTTGCCCGGACAGTGACAGGCGCAAATCGCCGGTTTCCCAGCCCACGCCCTGGCTGGCATAGACATCGTTGATTCCGCGTTCGCCACGGATGACCTTTACCCGCGTGCCCTGGCTGTTGGCCGGTGAACGGGTGAGGATATTGACTACCGCCATCAGCGCGTTGGCACCGTAGCTGACGGTGTTGGGGCCACGAAACACCTCGATCCGCTCGATGTCTTCCATGGCAACCGGAATGTCGCTCCAGTCCACCGTGGCCAGGCCCGCACGGTACACCGAGCGCCCGTCGATCAAGACTTGCATGCGCCGTGCATCGCTGGCGCTGGTGCCGTGGTAATTCACCGCCGCCTGGTTGCCGGTGGTGTAGCCAACCATCATCCCGGGCACCAGTCGCAACAGCTCGGCAATGTCACGCGCGCCGCTGGCCTTGATCAACTCGCTGTCGATCACGGTCATGCTGCCGGGTACGGCAGCGGCCGATTGCTTGAGGCGCGTGGCGGTCAATACCTGCGGCAGCGGTTGGCTGTCGAGAAACAGATCGTCGGCCGATGCACTGGCGCTGCACGCGAGCATCAACGGCAGCACCAACAGCAGGGATGAGCGGGGAGGAGGGCCCAGATACACGGCACGGCCTTGATAATTACGGATAGCCGCCCATGTTAACTGAGGTGAGGCCTTTTGCCAGTCGTGAGACCTGCAATTACTTCACTCAAGTGTGGCATTTTCCGACAAGCGCACGAATTCACGCGGGGGCTGGCCGCAAGCGGGTCGCCCCGTATAATGCCGCCATCGCCACTGGTATGGATTAACGGATTGCATATGACTGAACAGCGCCCTATTGCGGTCCTGGGAGGCGGAAGTTTTGGTACCGCCGTGGCTAACCTGCTGGCCGAGAACGGCCACGCAGTGCGCCAGTGGATGCGTGATCCCGAGCAGGCCGAGGCCATTCGCGTGCACCGGGAAAACCCTCGCTACCTTAAAGGCATCAAGATTCATCCGGCGGTCGAGCCCGTTACCGATCTGCTGGCAACGCTTACCGACTGCGACCTGTGCTTTGTCGCGCTGCCTTCCAGCGCTTTGCGCTCGGTGCTGGCGCCTCACGCCGAACGCCTGGCAGGCAAGCTGCTGGTCAGCCTGACCAAGGGCATCGAGGCACAGACATTCAAGCTGATGAGCGAAATCCTCGAAGAGATCGCACCCCAGGCGCGCATCGGTGTGCTGTCGGGGCCGAACCTGGCGCGGGAAGTGGCCGAGCATGCGCTGACCGCCACGGTGGTCGCCAGTGAAGACGAGGCCCTGTGCGAGCGTGTCCAGGCCGTGCTGCACGGTCGTACCTTCCGCGTCTACGCCAGTGCCGATCGCTTCGGCGTCGAATTGGGCGGGGCGTTGAAGAACGTCTATGCAATCATCGCCGGCATGGCCGTGGCGTTAGGCATGGGCGAAAACACCAAGAGCATGCTGATTACCCGCGCCCTGGCGGAAATGACCCGTTTCGCCGTGAACCAGGGCGCCAACCCGATGACATTCCTGGGCCTGGCGGGCGTTGGCGATCTGATCGTCACCTGCTCGTCGCCAAAAAGTCGTAACTATCAGGTCGGTTTCGCGCTGGGCCAGGGGCTGAGCCTGGAAGAGGCCGTGACACGCCTGGGCGAAGTAGCCGAAGGGGTCAACACCCTCAAAGTGCTGAAGGCCAAGGCCCAGGAAGTCGGTGTGTACATGCCGCTGGTCGCCGGGTTGCACGCCATTCTGTTTGAAGGCCGCACCTTGAGCCAGGTCATCGAGCTGCTGATGCGCGCCGAGCCCAAAACCGATGTCGACTTTATTTCCACCAGCGGTTTCAACTGAGGAACGCGGCATGAACGATTCCAAAGCAGCCCCCAAGTATGAGTCCATTGTGCTGCGCATCCTGTGGATGCTGGTATTTGCGCTGGTGTGGCAGGTGGCGCAGTTCCTGCTCGGCGCCCTGGTAGTGGTGCAGTTGATTTACCGGCTGATCTACGGCGCGCCGAACCTGGGCCTGATGAACTTTGGCGACAGCCTCAGTCAATTCCTCGCGCAGATCGGGCGCTTCGGCAGCTTTCACACCGAGCAGAAGCCTTGGCCGTTCGCTGACTGGCCCACCCCGCGCGCACCGGAAGGCGAAGCCGCCCATAGCGTGCCGCCAGCGCCGCACCCGGCGCGTGATGAAGAGCCCAAACTATGAAGCTGTGGATCCTGCGCCACGGCGAAGCGCAAGGGCATGCCCGCACCGACGCCGAGCGCAACCTCACCGAGCATGGCAGGGCCGAAGTGTTGCGCAGTGCTGCGCACCTGACCGGCGAGCCGCTCAGTGCCATCATCGCCAGCCCCTATGCGCGGGCACAGCAGACGGCGAACCTGGTTCGCGAGGCCCTGGGTTTCGAGCCAGAAATACGCACGGTGCCGTGGCTGACACCTGAGTGCAGTCCGTTGCAGGTGCTGGACAAGCTCGACACTGATGACAACGTGCTGCTCGTCAGCCATCAACCCTTGGTGGGCAGCCTGATCAGCTTTTTGCAGCACGGGCACCCGCGTCAGCCGCAGCCGATGTACACCGCCAGCCTGGCCGAACTGGAAGGGGATTTCCCGTTGGCGGGGCTTATGAGCCTGGTCAGCGTGCACAATCCGTAGGCTATATCGATACGGTGGGTGTGCTATATCTGTGGCAGGATTAGGGCGGTAATAAAACCAATAAGGACACCCCGTATGAGCCTGTGGCGCACGCAACCGAATATCGAACACCTCAACGCGATTCAGAAAAATACCATCGGTGAGTTGCTGGACATTCGCTTCGAAAGCTTCGACGACGAATCCCTCACCGCCAGCATGGTGGTCGATCACCGCACCCATCAGCCCTACGGCCTATTGCATGGCGGCGCCTCCGTGGTGCTGGCCGAAAGCGTAGGCTCCATGGCGGCCTACCTGTGCATCGATGCGAGCAAATTCTACTGCGTGGGCCTGGAGGTCAACGCCAACCACCTGCGCGGTGTGCGCAGCGGGCGGGTAACGGCGGTGGCCAAGGCCATTCATATCGGGCGCACGACCCAGGTGTGGGACATCCGCTTGACCAGCGACGAGGGCAAGGCCAGCTGCATATCGCGCCTGACCATCGCCGTGGTGCCCCTGGGCGAGCAGCCGCCGGCGCGATAGGCATGGCGTGAGTGTCATCATTCCTGGCGGTTACGGTCATTGCCGTGAACGCCAGGCATGGTGACAATCAACCTCCGTTTCTGTAGAGCGAGCCGGTATGTCGCAGCACGTGTTTTTCGCCCACGCCAATGGCTTTCCGTCGGCCACTTACGGCAAATTATTCGCGGCCCTGGCCCCCGAATATGCCGTGGCGCATTTGCCGCAGCATGGCCACGACCCCAGGTTTCCGGTGGACGATAACTGGCAGAACCTGGTGGATGAACTGATCCATCACCTGCAACAGCAACCGGAGCCGGTGTGGGGCGTCGGCCATTCCTTGGGCGGGGTGTTGCACTTGCACGCCGCCATGCGCTGCCCGCAGTTGTACCGTGGCGTGGTGATGCTGGACTCTCCGGTATTGACCCGCGCTGACCGCTGGGTGATTCGCGCCGCCAAACGCCTGGGTTTCATTGACCGTCTGACCCCGGCCGGTCGCACCCTGGGCCGTCGTGAAGAGTTCAGCGACCTGGACGCCGCGCGTGCGTACTTCGCCGGCAAGACCCTGTTCCGAGGTTTCGACCCCGAGTGCTTTGACGCGTATCTGCAACACGGGCTGCTGCAAGTGGGCGACCGCCTGCGTTTGCGTTTCGACCCGGCTACTGAAATCAGCATCTACCGAGGCGTGCCCCACACCAGCCCCGGCCAGGTGCGCCAGTTGAAAGTGCCGCTGGCGGTGGTGCGCGGCCGTCAAAGCCGTGTGGTCATGCGCCATCACGCCAGCGGCGTCGGGCGCCTGCCCATGGGTGAACTGCTCACCATGCCCGGCGGCCATATGTTCCCCCTTGAGCGACCCCAGGACACCGCCACCTTGATCAAGAACCTGTTTGCCCGCTGGCAAGCCCGTGAGCGCAGTTGCGCATGAGCGCGCCCGTGGAAGAAGTACGCCTGAGCCTGCCGCATATCGAATTGGCCGCCCATCTGTTTGGTCCTGAAGACGGTTTGCCGGTCATTGCCCTGCATGGCTGGCTGGACAACGCCAACAGCTTTGCGCGCCTGGCGCCGAAGCTGCAGGGTTTGCGCATCGTCGCGTTGGACATGGCCGGGCACGGGCACTCGGCGCACCGTCCGCCGGGTGCCGGTTATGCGGTGTGGGACTATGTCCACGACGTCTTGCAAGTGGCCGAACAGCTGGGCTGGCAACGTTTTGCATTACTTGGCCATTCCATGGGTGCGATCGTCTCCCTGGTTCTGGCCGGCGCGTTACCCGAGCGCGTGACGCACCTGGGCTTGATCGACGGCTTGATCCCGCCGACCGCCAGCGGCGAGAACGCGGCCGAGCGCATGGGCAGGGCATTGCAGGAGCAATTGAGCCTGGGCAAGAAGCGCAAGCCGGTCTATGCCAGCCTGGATCGGGCGGTCGAGGCGCGGATGCATGGCCTCGTCGCGGTCAGCCGCGAAGCCGCCGAACTGCTGGCCCAGCGCGGTTTGATGCCGGTGCCGGGGGGCTATACCTGGCGCAGCGACAGCCGCCTGACCCTGGCGTCACCGGTGCGTCTGACCGATGAGCAAGCCATGTCTTTCGTACGACGAGTGGCTTGTCCGACGCAGTTGGTGGCGGCGGCTGACGGCATGTTGGCGAAACATCCCGAATTGCTTTCACAGCTACCCTTTAGCGTAACGACGCTGCCGGGCGGTCACCATTTGCACCTGAATGACGAGGCCGGTGCGGTTCTTGTTGCAGACTGTTTCAATCGGTTCTTCTCCGCGCCTTGACTTGGCGCGGTCAACTGCCGACGCTGGGCGGATTGAAAGGGAGTCAACCATGAACCATCTTCAAACCGCTGCACCGCTCCATGGCCAGGGCTCACTGATCCGATGAGCCTGGTTAAAGGCTGTATCCGTGCCCTTGGACTCTGCTGCTTCAGCCCGCTCGTGTTCGCCGCCGATGTGCCGGGAAGCCAGGATTTACCCGTCATTGCCCGCCAAGTGGACGCGCAGATCGTCGACTACCGTCCCGCTGAAGAAAGGGAGCGCATCTACCCCTTGGGTGCGATCCGCAAGATCAGCGGCCAACTGCGTTCCGAAGGCCAGGCCACCGCGCGCGGCCAAACCACCGCGATTACTTACGAATTGCCTGCCGAGCACAGCTCCAGCGTGGCGTTTACCGCCACCCGCGAAGCCTTGCAGGCCAAGGGCGCGCAACTGTTGTTCTGGTGCCAGGCCCGCGATTGTGGCGAAAGCAGTCTGTGGGCCAACGAAGTGTTCGGCAATGCCAAGCTGGTAGGAGCCGACGGCCAGCAGGAGTACCTGCTGTTGCGTCTGGCGGCGCCGCAGGACAACTCGCTGGTGGCGCTTTACGGCATCACCCGTGGCAACCGTCGCGCCTACCTGCATGTGGAGCAGTTGGACGCCAGCACGCCATTGGGCACGCTTTTGCCCACTTCGGCGACGCTGTTGCGGGAGCTGAAAAGCACCGGCGACCTGGACTTTCCTGCGCTGGGCGCCGAGCCCGACGCGACCTGGTTAACCTTGATTTCCCGTGGGTTGAACCTCGACACCACCTTGCGCGTCAGCCTGAGCGGAGCCAACGCCCAAGCCTGGCGTCAGGGCCTGATCGACAATGGCGTGCGCGCCGCGCGCCTGGAAATCGGCAACGGCGACGCGCAAGGCCTGCACGTGCATCTGATACGCTAAGCGCCACAGGGCGAACGGACCTGCGCCGTTCGCCTAAGCTGTCCTCTACAGCCCCTTTTTCGAGATACCCGATGCTCAATAACGATCGCCTGCTGGTGCAAATCCTGCTGCTGGTGCTGTTTGGTGCCAGCTTCTGGGTCATGGCGCCCTTCTGGTCGGCGCTGTTCTGGGGCGCGGTGCTGGCGTTCGCCAGCTGGCCGCTGATGGTACTGCTGACGCGTGGGTTGGGCGGTCGCGAATCGCTGGCGGCCGGTATCCTGACGTTGGGCTGGATGTTGCTGGTAGCGCTGCCGCTGGTGTGGCTGGGTTTCAACCTGGCGGACCATGTGCGCGATGCCGTGTTGTTGATCAAGGACATCCAGGTCGACGGTTTGCCCGATGCGCCCGCCTGGTTGGGCTCGCTTCCTCTTATCGGCGAGCGGTTGGTGGCGACCTGGGACAGCATCGACCAACAGGGTGCCGCGCTGATGCTCAGCATCAAGCCTTACCTGGGCCAGGTCGGCAATTGGTTGCTGGCGCGCAGTGCGCAAATTGGCGGCGGCATTCTCGAACTGACCTTGAGCCTGGTCTTTGTGTTCTTTTTCTACCGCGACGGGCCGCGCCTGGCGATGTTTGTGCACCGTCTGCTCGAGCGCCTGATCGGCGACCGCGCCGGTTACTACATCGAGCTGGTGGCCGGTACCGTCCAGCGGGTGGTCAATGGCGTGATCGGCACGGCTGCCGCCCAGGCCTTGCTGGCGCTGATCGGCTTCCTGATCGCCGGCGTGCCTGGCGCGTTGCTGCTGGGCGGCGTCACCTTCCTGCTCAGCCTGATTCCCATGGGCCCGCCGCTGGTGTGGATTCCCGCCACGGCGTGGTTGGCGTGGAAGGGTGACTACACCTACGCAGTGTTCCTCGGCGTATGGGGTACTTTCATCATCAGCGGCGTGGACAACGTGCTCAAGCCTTACCTGATCAGCCGTGGCGGCAACCTGCCGCTGGTGATCGTGCTGCTGGGAGTGTTCGGCGGTTTGATCGCGTTCGGCTTTATCGGCCTGTTTATCGGCCCGACCCTACTTGCGGTGGCCTACAGCCTGTTGACCGACTGGAGTGCAACCCAGGCCCAGGCGCGGCGCGAAGACCGCCCGCTTTAGGCCCTGGGCAGCCACATCACGGCAGTCAGGCCGCCGCCTGGCGTATCGTCCAGGCTCAGGTGGCCGCCAAGGCGCTCGACCGCTTCCCGGGCGATCGTCATGCCCAGGCCGACACCGCCGGAATTACGGTTGCGCGAGCCTTCCAGGCGAAAGAACGGCTCGAACACCGCTTCGCGCTTGTCAGCCGCAATGCCGGGCCCGTGGTCAATCACGCGGATCACCAGGGCCCCGCGGCTGTCCGCCAGTTCCACGCGCGCCGAGCCGGCATAGCGCAGGGCATTGTCGATCAGGTTGTTGAGGCACGAGCGCAGCGCCATCGGCTGCACCTGCAACGGCGCGCAGGTGCCGCAAAACTGCACGTCGCTGCCTTGGTCCTGAGCGTTTTCGCTGAGTGATTCCACCAGCGCCTGTACGTCGAGCCAGTGGCGGGTCTCGCTGGTGCGCTGTTCGTGCAGATAGCTCAAGGTGGCGTCGAGCATGCCGATCATGTCGTCCAGGTCCTGGCGCATCTGGCCTTGCAGCCTGGTGTCTTCGATCTGTTCCAGGCGCAGTTTCAGCCGCGAGAGGGGCGTGCGCAGGTCATGGGAGACCGCGCCAAGCATGCGCGCGCGCTGGCTGACCTGTTCGCGGATGCGCCTTTGCATCAGGTTGAAGGTGGACGCGGCCTGGCGCGCTTCGCGAGGCCCGGACTCGTCGAGAGGCGGGCTGTCGAGATCGACACTCAAGCGCTCGGCCGCCGCACTGAGCCGCTGGATCGGCCGGCTCAACAGCTTGGCGCCGTACCACGCGGCGATGATCAGCGAGATGAACTGGAACGTCAGCGGCACCACCGGGCCACCGAACCAGGGGCGATGGTGCTTGACCAGGGGCTTCATCGAGCCGTCCGGCTGCTCGACGAAGGTTTCCTGTGGCGGTGGCGGTGGCGGCGGGCCGTAATGATGGAACCAGAAGAACGCCAGCAGATGCGCCAGCACAATGGCCACCAATAACACGCCGAACAGCCGGCCGAACAACGTATTGAAGGTGGCGCGCATCAGCCGATATCCCGCGCGTCGAACAGGTAGCCTTCGCCGCGAACGGTCTTGATCAGGTGGGGGGCCTTGGGATCGTCGCCCAGTTTCTGGCGCAGGCGCGATACCAGCAGGTCGATGCTGCGATCAAAGGCTTCGATGGAGCGACCGCGGGCGGCATCCAGCAATTGCTCGCGGCTCAATACGCGGCGCGGACGTTCGATGAACACCCACAGCAGACGGAACTCGGCATTGGACAGCGGCACCACCAGGCCGTTGTCGGCGACCAATTGACGCAACACGCTGTTGAGCCGCCAGTTGTCGAAGCGGATGTTGGCGCGTTGCTCGGTGCGGTCATCGCGCACCCGACGCAGGATGGTCTGGATGCGTGCCACCAGTTCGCGCGGTTCAAAGGGTTTGGACATATAGTCGTCGGCGCCCAGTTCCAGGCCGATGATGCGGTCGGTGGGCTCGCAGCGGGCGGTGAGCATCAGGATTGGAATGTCCGATTCAGCCCGCAGCCAGCGGCACAAGGTGAGGCCGTCTTCGCCCGGCAGCATCAGGTCGAGCACCACCACATCGAAGGTTTCGGCTTGCATGGCCTGGCGCATCGCCGCGCCGTCGGTGACGCCCGTGGCGAGAATGTTGAAGCGCGCCAGGTAGTCGATCAGCAGTTCACGAATCGGCACATCGTCATCGACGATCAGCGCACGGGTGTTCCAGCGCTTGTCGTCGGCGATCACCGCGCCTGTGTGCTCGTCGTTTACCGGGACGGAAGGAGTATGCATAGTGCGGTCATCTGCCTGATTGTTACGGCCAGCATAGGCGCCCAACCCCATGGCTGGAAGTGCTGGACGTTCGGTCATGCGGGCGAGGCTAGCGGTAGGGCGTGTTGGGTGCATGTCGTGAATGTATCGCTTTTGAAATAATGCCCGAAAACCTGCGCCACTCAACGCCGAAATGGGTATTTACCGATCATCGGATCCCGCAACGGCGCCGCTTGCGCTACAATCCGCGCCGATTTCGACTTGCCTGAGAGCCTATTCCAATGTCCGTCTGCCAGACTCCTATCATCGTCGCCCTGGATTACCCTACCCGTGACGCCGCACTGAAGCTGGCTGACCAGTTGGACCCCGCGCTCTGCCGGGTCAAGGTCGGCAAGGAACTGTTCACCAGTTGCGCGGCGGAAATCGTCGGCACCCTGCGTGACAAAGGCTTCGAAGTGTTCCTGGACCTGAAATTCCACGATATCCCCAACACCACCGCCATGGCGGTCAAGGCGGCGGCCGAGATGGGCGTGTGGATGGTCAACGTGCATTGCTCCGGCGGCCTGCGCATGATGAGTGCCTGCCGTGAAGTGCTGGAACAGCGCAGCGGGCCCAAACCGCTGCTGATCGGCGTGACCGTGCTGACCAGCATGGAACGTGAAGACCTGGCCAGCATCGGCCTGGACATCGAGCCGCAGGAGCAGGTGTTGCGCCTGGCCGCCCTGGCGCAGAAGGCCGGCCTTGATGGGCTGGTCTGCTCGGCGCTGGAAGCCCAGGCACTCAAGACCGCCCATCCGGCGCTGCAACTGGTGACCCCTGGAATCCGCCCGGCGGGCAGCGCCCAGGATGACCAGCGCCGTATTCTGACGCCACGCCAGGCGCTGGATGCCGGTTCCGACTACCTGGTGATTGGCCGTCCGATCAGCCAAGCGGCCGATCCGGCCAAGGCGTTGGCAGCCGTCGTCGCCGAGATAGCCTGATACAGAATGTGGGAGGGGGCTTGCCCCGATGGCGGTGGATCAGCCGGTGCATCTGCTGACTGTCACACCGCAATCGGGAGCAAGCCCCCTCCCACTTTTTGATTCGGTTTCGCCAGCTATATATGAGCGATGAAGATCCCCTGTGGGAGGGGGCTTGCCCCCGATGACGGTGGTTCAGCCAGTGCATCTGTTGACTGTCACACCGCCAGCGGAAGCAATCACATTCATCTGTTGCGTATCAACTGACCTTCAGCACCAACTTGCCAAAGTTCTCACCGTTGAACAGCTTCATCAACGTCTCGGGGAATGTCTCCAGCCCTTCTACGATATCTTCCTTGCTCTTGAGCTTGCCCTGCGCCATCCAGCCGGCCATCTCTTGCCCGGCCGCGGCAAACTTTGCCGCGTGATCCATCACCACAAAGCCTTCCATCCGTGCGCGGTTGACCAGCAGTGACAAATAGTTGGCCGGGCCTTTCACGGCTTCTTTGTTGTTGTACTGGCTGATGGCCCCGCAAATCACCACCCGCGCCTTCAGTGCCAGGCGGCTGAGCACCGCGTCGAGAATATCGCCGCCCACGTTATCGAAATACACATCCACGCCTTTGGGACACTCACGCTTGAGGGCGGCGGGTACATCTTCGTGTTTGTAGTCGATGGCGGCATCGAAGCCCAATTCGTCGACCAGGAACTTGCACTTGTCGGCGCCGCCGGCGATGCCCACCACGCGACAGCCCTTGAGCTTGGCGATCTGTCCGGCAATGCTGCCTACCGCACCGGCTGCGCCGGAGATCACCACGGTCTCGCCAGGCTTGGGTGCGCCCGTTTCCAGCAGCGCAAAGTAGGCGGTCATGCCGGTCATGCCCAGCGCGGACAGGTAGCGGGGCAGGGGCGCCAGCTTCGGGTCGACCTTGTAGAACCCGCGCGGCTCGCCCAGGAAGTAATCCTGCACGCCCAAGGCGCCGTTGACGTAGTCGCCGACCGCAAAGTTCGGGTGGTTGGAGGCGATCACTTTGCCCACGCCCAATGCCCGCATCACTTCCCCAAGGCCCACCGGTGGAATGTAGGATTTGCCCTCATTCATCCAGCCGCGCATGGCGGGGTCCAGGGACAGGTACTCGTTCTGTACCAGCACTTGCCCGTCCTGCGGCGTGCCCACCGGCACTTCCTGATAGGTGAAGGTTTCCCGCGTGGCCGCTCCGACCGGGCGTTTGGCAAGCAGGAACTGGCGGTTGGTGTGGGCAGTCATGGCGGCAACTCTTTAGAAATGAACTAGGAGTGATAGACAAGGAACGGTCCGTGAGCAAGTTTGTTCGCTCTACGCGAATGCTTGCCGATAGACAGGCTTGATAGTCTGCCGGGGCGCTTTATCACCCAGACTCATGCAGCGCCAACCGGCCTTTTGATAATGCTGACGCGCCGCTCCGGTCCTTGGCTAGACTCGCTCGACGGCTATTAACCCACAGGACATTCCCCATGAGCATGACATTTTCCGGCCAGGTCGCCCTGGTGACCGGCGCCGCCGCCGGTATTGGCCGCGCTACCGCGTTGGCGTTTACCGCCGAAGGCTTGAAAGTGGTGGTGGCCGACCTGGATGTGGCGGGCGGTGAAGGCACTGTCGCGTTGATTCAGCAGTCCGGGGGCGAAGCGATGTTCGTGCGCTGCAACGTCACCCTGGAGGCGGATGTGCAGCAGTTGATGGCGCAGACCGTCGCTGCCTACGGGCGCCTGGACTATGCCTTCAACAATGCCGGGATCGAGATCGAGAAGGGCAAGCTGGCCGACGGCAGCCTGGATGAGTTCGACGCCATCATGGGTGTCAACGTCAAGGGCGTGTGGTTGTGCATGAAGTATCAGCTGCCGCTGTTGCTGGCCCAGGGCGGTGGAGCCATCGTCAATACGGCTTCGGTAGCGGGTTTGGGGGCGGCGCCCAAGATGAGCATCTATGCGGCCTCCAAGCATGCGGTGATCGGCCTGACGAAGTCGGCAGCCATTGAGTACGCAAAAAAGAAAATCCGCGTCAACGCCGTCTGCCCGGCGGTGATCGATACCGATATGTTCCGCCGCGCCTATGAAGCTGATCCGCGCAAGGCCGACTTTGCGGCGGCGATGCACCCGGTGGGGCGCATTGGCAAGGTCGAGGAAATCGCCAGCGCAGTCTTGTACCTGTGCAGTGATGGTGCGGCTTTCACCACCGGCCAGGCGCTGGCGGTGGACGGTGGTGCGACGGCGATTTAAGACTTCACACTGCAGGCTGTTCGAAAAGGACTGGGGTGCTGTGAGGTGTTTCCATAGCTGGCAAAAAGCCGTGATCGAATGTGTATCAACAGGTTAAAAGCTCAATAAAATCAACACTTTAATAAACTCTGGGTCCGGGTTTTATTGAGCTTCTGTGCTTAACTGTTTGGGTTGAATACAAACAGTTGAAGTGAGTGGCTCATGGATTTAGGGATTGATCGACAAGCCCCGGTACCGGTGGTGCAGCAAATCATCAGCGCAGTCGCGGGATGGATTCGCAGGAATGGGGTGAGCCCCGGCACACGCTTACCGTCCGTCCGGCAATTGGCCCTCGACAATCTGCTGAGCCAGTCCAGCGTGGTCGAGGCATTCGAACGGATGGTGGCCCAAGGTCTGTTGGCCTCGAAGAAAGGCTCGGGGTTTATGGTGGCGCAGCCCGCGAGCGTTCAGGAAAACCATTGGTACGAAGGCGCCGAACAGGGGTGGGGCAGGTTTACCGACAGCCCTTTGGGCGAGCTTAAACTCGGCTGTGGCTGGCTACCGGACAGCTGGCGCGAGAGCGATGACATCAGCTACGCGATCCGCGAAGTCAGCCGCACCGACACCGCAGGCCTGTTCAACTACAGCACGCCGCTGGGGCTGCCGGCCCTGCGTGAGCAATTGCTCAAGCGCCTCACCCAGATTGACGTGCCCAGCAGCCTGGAGTGCATTCTCACCACCCACGGCGCCAGCCATGCCCTGGACCTGCTCATACGCACGCTGCTCAAGGCAGGCGATACCGTGGTGGTCGAGACGCCTGGACACGGCAACCTCTACCGACAACTGGCGTTTCACGGAGTTACGTTGCTCGAAGTGCCGCGCACGCGCAGCGGCCCGGATATGGAGGTGCTGGAGGCGCACCTGCGTTGCCATCGTCCCAAGTGCCTGTTCATCAGCAGCCTCTATCACAACCCTACCGGCACCAGCCTCTGCCGCGCGGTGGCCGAGCGTTTGCTGGCGCTGGCCTGCAGCCAGGATTTTCTGATCATCGAGGAAGACGTCTACGGCGACCTGCAACATGCCAGTTGCACACGGTTGTCGGCGTTGCCCCATGAAGACCGCGTCATCTACGTCTCCAGCTTTTCCAAGACGCTGAGCAGTGCCCTGCGCGTGGGCTACCTGAGCGCCGGTGCGGCGATCATCGCGCAACTGGTTCATCTCAAGACCCTGACGGGCATCGGCACCTCGCGTTTTGCCGAAGCAATGGTGGCGACCTTGCTGGCCAATGGCACCTACCGCAAGTGGGTACAGCGGTTGCGCAAGCGTCTGAATACACAAATGGCCGCGACCTTGCAGGTGCTGGAGGATGAAGAATGGCAAGTGTTTGCAGTACCTGCTGGCGGCATGTTCCTGTGGGCGCGACCTGGCACGCCACACCCCTCGTGCATGCAGACGTGCGCCCGTAGGCTCGGTGTCTTGCTGTCGCCAGCATCGCTGTTCAACCCGACGGGTGAGTGCAGTGAGTGGCTGCGCATCAACGTGGCCTATGCGGCGGATCAACGTGCATTGGCGCTGTTTCGCGAGCTGGGGCCCGCCAGATCGACCTCGAGCATTCTGAAAACGACGGGGATGTAGCTTTTTGCCATTATTGTGGCGCCAATGACTTGTGCTCAGTGGCCTGTGGTTGCCAATCTCGCTGCTGGTACAGCGGGTTTATGGCATCTGCCATTGCAAGAGGACTCAACTGCAATGATTTCGGCCGCGCAACGACGTTTCGCCAACCTCGGTATGGCGAAAAAACTGAGTTTGGGTTTCACCTTGGTGCTGCTGCTGACGGCCTTGGTAGCGGCTATTGGCATAGGGTCCCTGCACACCGTTGGCCAGCGCTTCGACGGCCTCAAGCAGATGTCTTCGCTCAACAGTGGCCTGCTCAAGGTGCGCCTGATCGAACAGGATTACGCCCTGCACGCCGACCCAAAGTCCGTCGACGCCCTGCACGAAAGTGTCGACGCGCTGGCGGCGCTGGCCCTCAGTCTCAAGGCACAATCGGCTGCCAACGTGCCGGTAATGACCGATGTGGAACAAGCCCTGACTGCCTACCGCAAGGCGTTCGACGAGTTTGTCGAACTGACCCAGGCCAAGGAGCTGGCCCTGGAGATGGCCAGTTGGTCGGTGTCCAGTGTGGCCAATAACCTTGATGTGTTGCAGGCCGGCCTGGCCGACGATGGCACCTATGGCCTGAAGGAAAGCCAGGGCAAGGAAGGTGCCGAGTTTATCGAGCAGGCCGGGCAGGTCAGCCAGGTGTCGCGGTTGATGTTGCAGGCGATGAACGAAGCGCGGCTGCGCCTGGATCAGAGCCGCAAGGCCGACGCGGACGAGGCCGAGCAGGGCAAGATCGAACAGGCCGATCAGGCGCTGGCTCAGGTGGAGCAACTGAAAACCTCGGTCAAGGACCCCGGTTACCAGACCGTGCTCAATGAAGTGTCTGGGCACATCGCCTCGTTCAGCGAGAAGCTCGGCGAGTACACCGGTCTGCTGGCTCAGGAAAAGGTGGTTTACAAACAACTGCATGATCGCGCCGATCAGGTGGTCAGCCGGGTCAACCAGGCCTATGACGCCGAAGACCAATCGATGCAGGCGCAACTGGCCAAAAGCACGCTGCTGATCATTGGTTCATCCGCCCTGGCGTTGCTGGTGGGGCTGATCGCGGCATGGGTGATCACCCGCTTGATCGTGGCGCCGCTGCGCAGGGTGATCGCGGTAGCGCAGCAAATTGCCTCCGGTGACCTGAGCGGTCGCATGGAGGTCAGCCGCCGCGATGAGATCGGCCAGCTGATGCAGGCGATGCAGCAGATGGGCAACGGTCTGAGCCAAATGGTCAGCGGGTTGCAGGCCGGTATCGAGCAACTGGCCAGCTCGGCACATTCGTTGTCCAGTGTGACCGAGCAGACCAACGTCGAGGTCAGCAGCCAGAAGGAGGAAACCGAACAGGTGGCCACGGCGATGAACCAGATGACCGCCACGGTGCACGACGTGGCGCGTAACGCCGAAGAGGCTGCGCAAGCGGCACAGACAGCGGATGACAAGGTCGAGAGCGGCCAGCAGGTGGTGCGTCAGAGTTTGCAGCGCATCGAATTGCTGGCCTCGTCCAGCAACAGTGCCAGCGCCAGCATCGAAAGCCTCAGCGCCGAAATCCAGAACATCGGCACGGTCTTGAGCGTGATCAAGAGCGTCGCCGAGCAAACCAACCTGCTTGCCCTGAATGCCGCGATTGAAGCAGCCCGCGCTGGGGAGCAAGGACGCGGCTTCGCGGTGGTCGCCGATGAAGTGCGCGCCCTGGCCAAGCGCACCCAGCAATCAACCGAAGAAATCGAGCGCCTGGTCAGTACCTTGCGCAGCGCGGCGCAGTCGTCGGTACAGCAGATTCAGCACAGTGGCGAGTTGGTGAAACTGGCCGTCAGTGATGCGTTGGAAACCGAAAGCGCCCTGGGCAGCATTGCAGCGGCGGTGTCGTTGATCCAGCAGATGAACCAGCAGATTGCCGCAGCGGCTGAAGAGCAAAGCTCGGTGGCCGAAGAAATCAACCGCAGTGTCACCAGCATTCGGGCGAGTGCCGACCAATCGGCGTTGAGCATGCAGGGCAACGCCGCGTCGAGCATAGAGCTTGCGCAGCTGGGCGCGGAGCTCAAAGGCATGGTCGGGCACTTTCGCCTCTGATCGCGGCGCGGGCGCCGCGATCAGCGGGGAAGGGCATCAGGCGTTGTTGGCGAGGAACGTCAGCAGCGCTTCATTGACGAAGTCCGGGTTCTCCCGGCTGGAAATATGCCCGGCGTCGGGAATCAGCGTCAGGGCGCAGCCGATCAGCTCGGCCATTTCCTTGGACTCCGCCGGTGGCCGCGGCTTGTCCTGCTCACCGCACATCACCAGGGTGGTATCGCAATCCAGGCGTGGAAGCTGATCGAGGATATCTGCGCGGCTGAAAATCAAGCGGCCCAGGGGCACGACGCTGTCCAGCAGGCGTTCCCGGGGGAAATCCTGCAGCGACTGGCGAAAGTCCTGATACAGCGCTGATTCGTGGTCGATGTCCGCTCGGAAGAAGATCGGTGCGATCACATCCAGCAGCGTCGGCGGGATGGCGCCGGCGTCTTCGATCATCTTGAACAGCGAGAAGTAATACAGGCGCGTAGCTTCCGGCTCGGCGCCCAGGTAGGTGTCCATCAGCACCAGGCTGTTGATGCGTTCAGGGGCCAGCAGGGCGAGGCGGGCGCCCCACATGCCGCCGACCGACAGGCCAACCAGGTTGACCTGTGGAATATCCAGGTGGTCCAGCAATGCCAGGTTCTGACGGGCCAGGTCGTCAAGGGATCGGGTTTGCGCAGGCAGTGTGCCCGACTCACCATGGCCCCATAGTTCAGGGACGATCACCCGGTATTGCTGCGACAGCGCGTCGATCTGCGGTGCCCACATGTGGCGGTCCCACAGGTAGCTGGAACCCAACAAAACGACCGGGCCGGTGCCCTGGTCGATATAGTGCAGCGGTTGTCCATCAATCACGGCGACAGGCATAGCAGGCCTCTAACTTCACGGAGTGAGGGGCACTTTTTTACGCTAGTCGGGGGCAGGGGGATAGGTGCAAATTGATGGCACTCTCATGCGCGGCTGAGGCAGAAGCGAGCAAGCCCGCTCCTGCCCTCGACAATCGGCCCGTTGCGGGCCAAGGGCGCTTAATCGTAGATGGCTTTCTTTTTCCACTCGGCATCGGCGTCGACGACTTTCAAGCCTTCGGTCAGCTCGTTGATTTCGTCTTCGGCCGGCTGGCTGTTGGTCAACACCGTGGAGTTGGCGCGGGCCAGTTGCGACTCCAGCAACTGCAACTGGGCGCTGTAGAGCACAGGCTCCGGTTGTTTGCGCAGGTACTGTACGCCACGCTCGAATGCCAGGCGCGCCTGGCCCGGTTGACCTTGCTGCAGCGCATGCTGGCCAAGGTTGTTGAAGAACTCGATGTGCAGCAGCACCAGGATATGGCGGATTTCCTTGATCCAGTGCTTGGCCTCGTTGGCCGGCAGGAAGCCGTCCTGGGCTGCACGGGTGACTTGGCCATGCAGTGCTTCGAGCAGAAAGCGCACATCCTTGGCCTTGGCTTCGGTCTGGATCGGCGAAGGTGGGTTGGCCACCGGAATCGACTCGCCCTGGGCGATCAGTGCATTCAGCTCGCTGATTCGCGCCTTGAGTGGTGCACTGGATTTGTTCAGGTTCAGCAGGCGTTGGTTGACGTTGAGTTCCAAGCGGGTCAGCAACAGCTTGAGCGCCGGGGTCATCAATTGGCCGGGAAAGGTCTCGGTGATTTCACCACAGCGACGCAGCCGATCATTGAGCTCGATCTCGGTACGCTTCTTTTCCAGCTTATTGTTTTCCACCACATGGTTCATGTAGCCAATGGCGATCAGTATTGCGATCCCGGCTATTACCAGCAGGGTGATCATGAGTGGTGTCACCGGTGTGACCTCTTTATAGGGTTTGCTGTTGAGTGTAGTGACTGAGCCAACTGGCGGATAGGACTGTTCGACCAGTTGCCCAGGTAGTTTCTTCTATATAGGTAAAGTCTTCCCTGAATGGATGCACATTGCCATCATTTGCCTGGGGCAACTATAACGCCTTGTCGTGCGTCAGAATATAGGCGCCAAGGCTTGGACGGGCAGATTGCCTGTTCCAGCCCGTGAACGGGGGCGAAGTCATTGATTTAAATAAATTTATCCTTGGGGGTTGACGACCTTTCAATCCATCCATAGAATGCGCGCCACTTACAGCGTAAAGCACACAGCGAAACGCGGTAGGGAGTGAATGTTGTACGTGTGTCCCCTTCGTCTAGTGGCCTAGGACACCGCCCTTTCACGGCGGTAACAGGGGTTCGAGTCCCCTAGGGGACGCCATATGCGGGAATAGCTCAGTTGGTAGAGCACGACCTTGCCAAGGTCGGGGTCGCGAGTTCGAGTCTCGTTTCCCGCTCCAATTTACAAGCAGTGTGGCCTTCGGGCGGCATTGAGTGAAACCAGGACCCCGTCTTCGGATGAGGCCTCTGGGCACTGGAATACACACCATGTGTTTCAGTAGCGTGTCCCCTTCGTCTAGTGGCCTAGGACACCGCCCTTTCACGGCGGTAACAGGGGTTCGAGTCCCCTAGGGGACGCCATTTGCGGGAATAGCTCAGTTGGTAGAGCACGACCTTGCCAAGGTCGGGGTCGCGAGTTCGAGTCTCGTTTCCCGCTCCAATTCAAAGAAAAAGCCACTCAATCGAGTGGCTTTTTTTTGCCTGCGAAAAACTGCGGCCCTACGACATCCAGGGCACTAAAGGCTGTCCGCCGCTTGGGCCAGACGCAAGGTGGCTTGACGGATTTCTTCCTGGTTGAGCGACGCGAAGCCCAGCCGCAGCGCGTTCTCCGGTGTGTCCATCGGCGAGAACTGCCGGCCGCTGCGCACCACCAGTCCGTGGTCCAGGGCGACTTTTACCATTCGATCAACGTCTATTTCATCCTCAAAACGCACCCACAGCGCCAGGCCGCCTTCCGGCTCGCGCACCTGGATGCGATCGCCCAACGCTTCATGCAGGCAGGTTTGCAACGTCTCTCGACGCAGCCGATATTCTTTCGACACGCGGCGCAGATGCTTTTTCAATTCACCGTCATTGATCAGGTCGGCCAACATCTTCTGGGCGACGGCGTCGGCGTCTCCCAACATCAGCGCCGCATTGCGGTGCAAGGCTTCGATGACCTGGGCGGGGGCGACCACATAGCTGCAGCGAAACGTCGAGCCAAGCGCTTTGGATAGCGAACCGACATAGATCACATGACGCTGCGCGCGATCACTGGCGAGCGGCAGGTAAGGGCGACCGTTAAAGTGGAATTCATGGTCGTAGTCTTCTTCAATGATGCAGAAGTCGTGCAGCGCGGCGAGCGCCAACAGCTGTTGTCGCCGTGCGGCGTGCAGGCTGACGGTGGTGGGGAACTGGTGGTGCGGGGTGAGATAGATCATGCGCACGTTGTGGGCCTGGCATAAGCGGTCGATCTGGTCCGTACGGCAACCTTCTTCATCGATGTCCACCGTGACCAGTTGCGCGCCCAACTGACGGAAAATTTCCCACGCAGGCGGGTAACTCAGGCGCTCCACCAGTACCACGTCTCCCGGTTTGAGCAGCAAGCTGGCGCTCAGGTACAGCGACATCTGAGTGCCCTGGGTCAGGCAGATATTGTCGGCGCTGACCGCCAGCCCGCGTTCGTTGCGCAGCATCTCGGCGAGGGCGCAGCGCAGGTGATAGCCGGTGCCTTCGCTGCCGTAGCGCACGGTGTTGGAGGCAAAGCTGTTGCGCAGGGCGTTGCGGTAGTAGCGGTGCAACACGGCTTGGGGCAGCAGGCGGTGGTCGCTGGTGCCGTTGTCGAAAAACAGGGCGTCATGCCGATGGCGCAGCGCGGTGACCTGCGCGTTATGGCTGAAGTACGGCACCACCGCCTGCGCCAGGATCGCTGGCGCAAAGGACTGCGGAGCGCGACCGCGCAGTTGCTTGGGCGTCAGTTGGGTGTTGACGAACGTCCCGCGGCGCGGCTCGCTGATAAGCCAGCCTTTGGTCGCCGCTTCTTCGTAGGCCAGGATCACCGTCTTGCGGTTGACGTCGAGCAATTGCGCCATTTCCCGTGTACCTGGCAGCAAGGTGCCGGGCGGCAGGCGCCCTTCGACAATAGCGGTCACCAGGCCTTCGGCAATCTTGCGGTAGGACGCTTGTGGTGAATGCTCGTCGAGCTTGAGCAAAGGGCGCCATTTACGCATCTGGACCATCTGAAGTATCCAAAACTGGAGGTTCTAATGGGCCTAGTCTAGCGTAACAATCCAGCGTCACTCATCCTTAGGTCCCACGAACATGCGTCATGTCATCGAACTGTCTCCCTCGGGAAAAACCTTTGAGGCCGGCGACGAGCTGTTGCTTGACGCCATGCTCGCCAGCGGCTTGTCCGTGCCGTTCTCCTGCCGCCGTGGCGCCTGCGGTTCGTGCAAGGTGGTGGTCGCCGCAGGCGAGTATCGGCCCAAGCACCTGTCGCCGGACGCACCCGTACCCTGTTACCCCCTGGCGGCCAATGAAATGTTGTTGTGCCAGAGCCACGCGTGCACCGACATGCGTCTGGAAATACCTGGCTGGTCCCTGGATAGCCCCGCGCTGGTCGTCGATGCGCAGGTACTCGACAAGCGCGCACTCGCGCCGGACGTCATCGAGTTGGTACTGAAGCCGGATGCGCCGCTGCTGGCCCGGCCCGGCCAATACCTCAAGTTCCGTCTGGCAGACGGGGACACGCGCTGTTTCTCGATTGCCAACCTGCCTGCGCAGGACGACGGGCGTCTGGTCTTCCACATTCGTCGGGTCTGCGGCGGGTACTTTTCCGACGGTATTCTGGACGGCTTGGCCGTGGGTGAGCGCGTGCAATTGGAGGGGCCGTTCGGCGCCTGCACCTGGCAGGAGGATGATGCCGCCGCCGTTGTCCTGTTCGCCACGGGCACCGGTTACGCGGGCATCAAGCCGATTCTGTTGAGCGCACTCAAGCGTGATCGTGAGGTGACCTTGTATTGGGGCGGGGCGCACTCCGCGGATTTTTATGACAGCGCCTTCCTGGACCAGTCGATGCTCGAGCATCCAGGTTTTCACTGGCACCCCGTACGCTCATCCGAGGGCAGGGTGCACGAGGTTGCGTTGAGTCATGGGCACCACTGGGAAGTGGCGCATGTCTATGCGTGCGGTAACGCCACTATGCTTGGCCAGGTACGCAGCCATTGCCTGGAGGCGGGGTTGCCAAGCCATCGGTTTGTCGCGGAGGCCTTTGTCGCCAGTGGTCGGTCAAGCACTGTAAGACTCTCTCCGGGGTTCGACCCGATCTGGGAGAAGGTCGGCCCGCGTTACTCCCTGGATGGCATGCTGGCGGCGCGAGAAAAATCCATACGCGCCCTCGCGGCCATCGTCAGCCAGTTGAAAGTCGGCATGACCACCGGCGAAGCCCTGGAGATGGCTGCGCAGCAACTTCAGGCCATGGGCGCTTCGCACACCTGGCATCCCACTTACATCCGTTTTGGCGCCGACACGGTGCGCCCGCCCCGCGAAGGCATCGACCCTCAGCGCAGGCTGCGCGCCACGGATATTGCCGTGGTCGATCTAGGCCCGGTGTGGGACGGTTATGAAGGCGACTACGGCGACACCTTTGTATTTGGCGACGCACCGCTGCACCTGGCCTGTACCACCGCGCTGCATGGGGTGTTCGATGAAACGCGCCAGGCATGGCTGCGCGGCCTGACCGGGCGCGAACTCTACGACTTCGCAGAACAGAGCGCCGTGGCCAAGGGCTGGAGACTGGCGCGCAACCTGGCCGGGCATCGCCTCGCGGATTTTCCCCATGCGTTGTTCGAGAGCAAGCAGTTGGCCGACCTGGAGATTGCGCCGAGTGAAATGGCCTGGGTACTGGAGATCCAGCTGTGCCATCCCACGGAGCCAGTTGGTGGGTTCTTTGAAGACATGCTGATGTTGCAGACCTGAATACCCGATCTGCAAGACGCACCAGAGCCCAATGTGGAAGGCGCTTGCTCCCGATAGCGGTGGGCCAGTCAAGCACGCGTTGACTGACATGCCGTCATCAGGGCATAGGTAATACACAACGTTGTTGCACCTACTCTAACCACGATGCGAAGCGAGCCGCTCTTGATCTTGATCTTGATCTTAGGCGCCCCGTTAAACCACGCTGGCCGGAATTCGATAGTGATTTGGAGGGTAAACCGGCAGGGATGCCGGTTTAGCCGCCCCGCGCCATGGATGGCGCGTGGCGGCGGCCCTCCAAATTACTGTCGGATTACGGGCACACCGAGCGTGAGCGAGGTGCCGAGTGGTGGGGCAGGAGCCCTTTTGGTTACTTTTGGGGCTCTTTTCCAAAAGTGACCCGCCGTAAGGGCGGAACCCTAAGCCGCCGTTACCGCAGCAACGGATATGTACTCGCTCTGATCCAACATCATTGTTGGCTTTCAGGCCGCCATCGGGGGCAAGTCGAACCGTCGCACCGCCCCTCCCACATTTAAGCGGTGTTGCCTTTTAGATCGGGCCTCCCACGTGGAGGCTCAGAGCTTGGGCAACTGGCCGACACGGCCCATCATTTCGGTGACGATCTGCAGGTCCAGCAAAAATTGCGGGACGGTCTTGAACTCGCCGTCGGTGTGTCCGGTGTATTTCTCCTCCGGACGGGCCAGGCCGAATTGCACGCCGTTAGGCAGGTCGTGCACGGAGGTGGCGCCGGCGGAGGTGCCGAACGTGTGCTGCATGCCCAGGTTTTCAGTGGCCACCGCCAGCAAGGCTTTCACCCATTCACCTTCGGGGTTGCGGTACATCGGGGTATCCAGCGAATACGTGAAGTTCACGTTGACCTTGGCTTGCTGGTCCCACGCGTTCAGCTTCTGCTCGATCTGTGCCTTGAGTGCCTCCGGGGTTTTGCCCTTCGGTGCGCGCAGGTTCACGGCCAGCTTAAGGGCTTTGTCATCCAGGCCGACAAAGGTTGGCGAGGTGGTCAGCGGGCCCATGAAATCATCCGAGTAGCCCACGTCCAATTTGCCGCCCAGGTAATCCAGGCCCCAGTTGTCCGCCGCGTACTTCGCAGCATCCGTGATGTGGTTGTGCTTGAAGGCAATCTTGCCGTCGACGCTGTGGATCAACTCCAGCATACGGGCGACCGGGTTGACCCCGGTTTCGGGTTCCGAAGAGTGGGCAGACACGCCGGTGACGGTGAGTTTGACGTCCTTGCCGTCGACCTTGGTGCTCACTTGGAAATTGCCGCCGTTGCGCTTGGCATAGTCATCCCCGGCCTGCTGCAGGCTGGCCGCCAATTCAGCCGGTTTATCGCTGACCAGGGTTGCGACCGAAACCGATGGAATCTGGTTGGTGGCCTTGCCGCCGGTCAACCCGATAATTTCCGCGCCGGTGCCTTCACCCTTGCGCACCGGGAAGGTGGCCATGACCGTGCCCGAGCCTTTCTCGGCGATCACTACCGGGTAACCGCCATCCAGCGCCAGGTTGTACTGCGGCGTGGGATTACGTTCGAAATAGTAGGGAATGGCGTCACCGGAGGTTTCTTCGGTGGTGTCCACCAGCAGCTTGAACGTGCGCGCCAGCGGCAGCTTTTCTTCCTTGATCACCTTCATGGCGTACATCGCCACGATGATGGCGTTCTTGTCATCCTCGGTGCCACGGCCGTACATGCGGTCGCCGATCAGCGTGACCTTGAACGGGTCCAGTTTGGTGCCATCCTTGAGTACCCAGTTCTCTGGCGTCACCGGCACCACGTCGGCGTGGGCGTGGATGCCCACCACTTCGTCGCTGCTGCCTTCCAGGGAAATTTCATACACACGGTTATCGACGTTGCGGAAGTTCAAGTTGAATGACTTGGCCAGGGCCTGGATCTTGTCGGCGATCTTGAGAAATTCCGGGTTTTTGTACTGTGGCAGGCCGTCTACGTTGAACGTTGGGATTTCCACCAGTTCGCGCAGGTTGTCGAGCGCAGCCTTGCCGTATTTCACGCGGGTATAAATGCCCAGCAGGCGATTGATCTCGTCTTGCTGGTCGACGCTCAAGGTTTTGTTGTCGAGAAACGCGCTGATAGCCGGGCCGACGTCAGCGCTCTTGCCCGGCTCGACCTTGGCCAGGATGGCGAGGAAACTGCGGAAATCGGTGACGGGCGTTTCGCTGAAACTCTTCAGGATCGCGGTGCTTTGGTCAGCGGTGATGTTAGCAAAAGCAGGGGTGGCGACTGCCGAAAGACCCGCGGCGAGCAGGGTGGCAGCCGCCAATTGCTTGAGTGGAAAGTACATGGATGAAGGCACTCCTTTGCAGGTAATAAGTGGGAGGTTTCTGACGGATTAGTCAGAAACATTTCCACACACTACCATCACTCAGGTGTGGGAGGTCAATGCTGGCCAGGGTGGGGCGCGGGGTATTCATCCGCCACGCCAAGGGCTCTGGCATAGGGTCCATCCCATAGCTGTTCATGCAGTTCGCCTAAACGCTTGGCCATGGCGTCGCTGCGCATCACCACTTCTAGATTGCGCGAGTTATCCAGGTAGCCGCCCAACCAGTTGCTGGTCCCAACCCACGCTACCTGCCCGTCGATCTCCATGGCCTTGCTATGGATCACCCGCGCATACGGGATAAAGCCTTGCTTGGCTTCGGGCAGGGTGACGATCCTGATCTGCACATTCGGCAGCACCGCGAGGCTCTTGAGGTAGGGCAGTTCCAGCGGGTCGGTGTTCCAGTTGGACACCATCAGCTTGATCGACACCCCCCGCGCAGCGGCGGCGCGCACGGCGTTGTCGATCACCGCGTAGTAGGGGCGGGTCCGATCCGGGCCGTAGGACAGCGGTGCATAGTCGAGCAACTGCACACGCACCTCCTTCTTCGCTTCGCCCAGCAGGCGCGGCAACTCCAGCTGTGAATCACCGACGCCGGGCGGGTTGTAGCGATGTGGGCTGGCCACCAGGTAGTTACCGGTGCGCGCAGGTTCCTGGCCGGTGGCCGGCAGCGGCACCGGCCGGTGTTCGGCGAGGGCCTGTTGGGCTTGCCAGTCCTGGTCGAAGATCGCCTGGACCTGCCCGACTACAGTCGCATCGCTGATGCGCAGTCCGGTTTCGTGGATATGTTCCAGGGAGCGCCAGTCGAAATTCTGGCTGCCGATAAATGCCTGCTCGCCGTCCACTACCATGTACTTGGCGTGGATGATCCCGCCGCTCACTTGCCCGAAAGGCAGTACGCGGAACGTCAGGTTTGGGATGGCGCGCAAGCGTTCCAGGGTGGCCGCATCCGACAACTTGAGGCCTTTTTCTTCAAGCAGAAAACGAATCTTCACGCCGCGCTTGCCGGCGGCTTCCAGGTGTTCGGTGACCTTGTCCATCACCGAGCCGGGATGATCGGCCGCGTAGAACTGGCCGATATCAATGCGCTGTTTTGCGCCGTCAAACAGCTCGATCCACACAGGCCCAGGCTGACGCAAATCGGCGGTACCCAGCACAGTGTCGACCGGTACGGTATGCACCAGCTCAAAGCCTGGAATTGAAAAATCCGCCTGGGCCAGCGGACTGAGCAGCAGGCCGGTGAGGCCTGCGATACGCAACTTGATCGATAGGGACATAGGTGTCTCGGCGGGCAAAAAAAGGACGGGCGCCTATAGCGCCCACCCCGAAGGTCATGCCGTGCGGGTGTGCAACGGCGTCGGTACCAGATGCGGTACTTCACCCTGCACACGGGCACCGCTGGCGGCGCGAATCAGCAGGATCTTCAACTGGTCGTTGATGCGCTCCAGGCTGTCTTGGAAGAAGTTGTGAAACACCACGCAGAACAGCGCGATGGCGATACCCAGCCCGGTGGCGAACAAGGCCGTGCCGATACCACCGGAAATCTGCCCTGGGTCGGACACGCCCGCCGTGGCCAGCGCCTTGAAGGTGTCGATGATGCCCAAGATGGTCCCCAGCAGGCCAAGCAGCGGGGCGGCAGTGGTGATGGTCTCGATGATCCACAGGCTGCGGGCCAGCGGGGCGCGGGTCTTGAGGTACTGGGTGTCGATTTCGTCGTCCAGGTCTTTGCGCGAACCGTGAGATGCCTTCTGGGCCAGCACCGGCAGGATCATGTCCAGCGCCAGGCTGCGGCGACCGGTCAGGCTCTGCGGCAAGTCGCGTTCGCTGTGCACGTTGGTGCCCAAGGCGTCGATCAGGGCGCGGGCCTGGCGGCGTACGTAAGCGAAGTAGATGCCACGCTCGATGGCGATGAAGATGGCGATGGCCATCGCGGCATACATCACATAGAAGGTGACGTCGTGGAGCAGGTTCATATCCATGCTTGCGATCCTCTTGGGTCAGTCTTAGAAATTGGCTTCCAGCGAAACCGTGACGGTGCGGTCCAGGCCGACGATGTACGCCGGGTCGCCGTCGCGAAAGCCGCTGTAGCTGGCGGCGTTGGTCTTGGTGGTGTACACGCCGTCCAGGTATTTCTTGTCGAACAGGTTGTCGACGTTCAGGCGCAGGGTCGCGTCCTTGACCACTTTCTTGTCCACCGGCAGGTAGATACCGGCGCCGAGGTTGAACACGGTGCGCCCGGAAATGGCTTCGTCGTTGGTCAGGTCGCCGTAGAGTTTGCTGGTGTACTTGCCGCCGAAGGTGCCGTAGAAACGCCCGTCGTCGTAGCCGATGTTGGCCGCCAGCATGTTCTTCGGCACGTTGGCAAATTGCTTGCCGCTGGTGGGCAACAGGATGGCCTGGCCGGCGTTATAGACGCTCATGTCATCTTGCTGCTCGGCCTTGGTGTAGGTGTAGGAGGTGTAGTAATTGAAGTGGTTGGGCAGCAGGCCGCTCCATTCCAGTTCCAGGCCTTTGTTGGTGACGGCGCCGACGTTGATGTCGGCAGCGTCGCCGTTGATGTCCTTGGAAGACACCTGACGATTCTTGAAGTCCATGTAGAACAGGGTCGCGGCCAACGTCATATCATCGCCGTTGTAGCGCCAGCCCAATTCGTGGTTCCAGCTGGTTTCCGGCTCGAGGTTGATGGAGTCGACGCCCTTGTCATACAGCGCATAGTTTTGCGGTACGCGCATGTTGCGTGACAGGCTGTAGAACAGCTGGTCGCGCTCGTCCAGCTGGTATTTGAGGCCGACGTTGGGCAGCAGTTTGTTGTAGGTCTGGTTACGCTTTTCCGGCTGCTCGTTGAGGCTGCCGTGGTTGGTGCCGTCACGCTCGACGTTCATGTAGGCCAGGCCTGCGATGAAGGTCCAGTCCGAGTTGATGTACCAGGTGTCCTGGGCCCAGACTTTTTGCGCCGGGGTCACGGTGAAGCGGTCGCGGCCCTGCACGGTGTTGCCGTTGGCATCGACGATGGCGCTGTTGGAATCCGGCCAGGTGTCGACCGGCTTGCCATTGCTCTTGAGCGCAATGAATGGCTGGGTCTGGCTCTGGCGCGCACGCTCGTACCAGTAACCGAATTGCAGGCTGTGGTCGCCCAGGTCCCAGGTCAGTTTGGTGGTGATGCCCGGGCGCCAGGTTTGCGTGCGCGACGGGCGATAGTACACGCCGCTGTTCGGCGTGCCGTCGGCGGTGTATTGGGCGGCAGTCGGCAGGTTGCCGAGGTCGAACACGCCGCCTTGGTTGGAGCCACGGTTGAGGGCATAGCTGGATGCACCGACGCCACTGCCATTGCCCCAGAAGTAATACGGGATCACCGACAGGGCCAGGTTGTCGGCCAGTTTGAACTGGGTATTGAGCACGGCGGTAAAGGTCTGGAACGGGTTCTGCGCCAGGGCGTAGTAGCTGTTGTACTTGCCGTTGCTGCCCACGGTCGGCGTCGCCGGGTAGGGGTCGTACTTGCGCCCGTACTGCTGGAATTGGGCCTTGGTCAGTTGGCTGTAACTGTTGTTGTCCTGCTCGTGGTACTTGAGGATCAGGTTGGCGGTGTTGCCATTGCCGGCGTCGAAAAAGCTATTCCATTCCACCTTGTCCGCACGCACGGCCCCCGAGCCGCGCCACATATCCCCTTCGGTATGGGACACCGATAGCCAGTTGCTCAGGCCGTTGACCTCGCCGCTGTTGAGGCGGGCGAAGGTCTTGCGGGTGGCGTTGCTGCCGACGATCTGTTTGACGAAGGCGCCTGTTTCCTTGGTTGGTCGAATGGTCACGATGCCGATGTTGCCGCCACTGGAGCCGATGTGCGGGCCGTCGGCTTCCGACGCGCCTTGGGTGACGAAGATCTGGTCGATGTTTTCCGGATCGCCCAGCAGGTTGGAGTACAGCGCATAGTTGCCCGAGTCGTTGATCGGCATGCCGTCCACCGACATGCCCACCTGGTCGGAGTTCATGCCGCGCATCGTGAAGCGAAAGCCCGAGAGGCCGGTGTTGTCTTCGCTGGAAATGTTCAAGCCTGGGGTGTACTTGAGCTTGTCGATGGCGTTGCCGGTCGCGGCCTGCTTGTCCAGCGCTTCCTTGGTCACGGTGGAGCGGCCCTTGATGCTTTCTTCCGGCACCATGTAGCCGCCCCCGGCGCTGGCCTTGCCCTGTACGCCGATGGTGCCGACGTTACTGTCGCTCGTGTCTGCCATGACCACGGCCTGGGTCATGCTGGTGGCGGCAACGAGTGCCAGATGCATGCGGGTGAACTTCATCACGGTCGTCCTGGTGTCGGGTGCTTATTGCACGCTGTAGTTGAAGGTGGCGGTGAAGCGCTGTTCGTTGCGGCCCCCGAAGGCTTGCTCGGGGAACGGCTTGACCTGCTTGATGCGACGCAAGCTGTTGCTGGCGGCCCGGTTGAGCAACATGCTCGCGGCCTGGGTTTGCAGGCCCGAATCCAGCACGCGGCCCTGGCGGTCCACCAGCAGCCACACCACCACTTCGCCACTGGGGCGTTCGAGGGATGCCTGACGCCCGGTGGGGTACTGCTTGTAGGTGTCCAACTCGTTGCGCAAGCCCTTGAGGTAGCCGCCTTCCAGCGCCTGGCTGTCGACCTTCGGCGGCGCGGGCGGGGCGGGTGCTTGCACGGTCTGTGGTACCGGCGCCGGTGCTGGTTTGGCGGCTACCGGTGGCGGCGTCGGCACGGGCTTGGCGACCACGGGCGCAGGCTTGGGCACAGGTTTTGGCTTGGGCTTGGGTTCAGGTTTGGGCACAGGCTTGGGCGGGGGCGGCGGAGCGGGCTCGGCGTCCTCCTCCTCGATGACCGGCGGTGGTGGCGCTTGCTCTACCACGGGCTGCGGGACCACTTGCGGCTCTGGCTCAACCAGCGCCAACTCGACCGCCGACTCGTCATACACCGGCTCGACCTTCAAGGTCTGCGACTGGATACCCAGCGCAATCAGCACCAGGGCAATCAGGGCCGGGACACTGCCCAGCAGCTGACGCGCACGAAACAGGACGTACATGATCAGGACTTGCGCGTGGCAATGGACACGGAGGTGAAGCCACCCAGGCGCAGGGTGTCCATCACTTCCACCAGGCGCGAGACTTCAACGCCTTTGTCGCTGTTGACGATGATCGTCGACCGGGTATCGGGCTTTTGCGCCGCCTTCAGCGCCGGCACCAGGGCATCCACCGTGAGGTCCTTGCCATCCAGTTGCAGTTGGCCTTCCAGGCCCAAGGTCAAGATGAACTTGTTCTGCGGTTTGAGCTGCTGCGAACTGCTGGCGCTGGGCAGCTGAGTCTTCATGCCCAGGGCCGGAATCACGTTCAAGCTCACCAGTACAAAAAACACCAGGAGGAACATCATCACGTCGATCATTGGGATCAGTTCGATGTGCGCCTTGCGCTTCTTGGGTTCATCCCAGGTTCTCATTCCGTTACCCCGTTATTGAATTAGGGGCAACACGCTAGCAAGCAAAAATGACCGAACGGTTAAC
The DNA here is from genome assembly GCF_030816195.1 of Pseudomonas sp. W4I3. Lineage (GTDB taxonomy): Bacteria > Pseudomonadota > Gammaproteobacteria > Pseudomonadales > Pseudomonadaceae > Aquipseudomonas. The sequence goes on from NZ_JAUSXS010000001.1 coordinate 2,560,122, forward strand.
TTTAATTTACGTTTTGAAGGCTCTAGAAAGGGTCTTACAGACGCGTGGTGAAGTGATCTTATGCAGTCATGAAACTGACATGACGGCGCTACATGCTCGAAAAATTTATATCGGGAGCTGCCAGCCATGAGTCGTTCGTTGCCGCATTTGTTAACTGCGCGTTTGCTGTTGCAGGCGCTGGACGCGGAGCAGGCCGAGATGTCTTTTAGTCTTGTGAATTGGAAGCGTGGGTTATGAATGGCGCGGTAGACCCCGAACGCCGCCGAGTCCTCACTGGGATTGCCGTCGCGACCGCATTTTCCATCCTGAGTCCCTTTGCGCGCAGCGCCGGGGTCGATTATCCATTCACCCTGGGCGTGGCGTCGGGTGACCCGCTGCCGGACGGTTTTGTGATTTGGACGCGCCTGGCGCCCTGCTTCAATGCCGAAGATGGGCGCGGTGGCTTGCAGCGTGCGGTGCCGGTGCGCTGGCGGGTGGCCAGCGATGCGGCGATGACCCGCATCGTCAAGCAGGGCGAGGTGATGGCGACCGGGCATTTTGCCCATTCGGTGCATGTGGAAGTGGCGGGGCTGGCGGCGGGCCGGCCGTATTGGTATCAGTTCGAAGGCCTTGGCGCGCAGAGCCCGGTCGGCCAGGCGCGCACCACGCCGGCGCGGCATGAGATGGCGTCGGTCCGGCTCGGGTTCGTCTCGTGCTCGCACTGGGAGCGCGGATATTTCAGTGCCTACCGTCACCTGGCGGTCGAGCGACCGGACCTGGTGTTTTTCCTCGGTGACTATATCTACGACAGCTCGTACGCGGCGGACTCCGGCAAAGTCTTTCGCGCCCACGGCAGCGGCAATGCGGTGAGTTTGCGCGACTACCGCAACCGCTACGCGCTGTACAAGACCGACCCGGATCTGCAGGCCCTGCATGCCGCCGCGCCCAGCGTGGCGACCTGGGACGATCACGAAGTGCAGAACGACTATGCCAACCGCTGGTCCCAGGACCCGAATATCCCTGTGGCGCCGTTTCTCCAGCAGCGGGCGGCGGCCTACCAGGCGTTTTACGAGCACATGCCGTTGCGCGCGAGCAGCCGGCCACAGGGGCCGGACATGCGCATCTATCGACGCCTCGACTACGGCCAGTTGGTGCGTTTCCATGTGCTCGACGGTCGACAGTATCGCTCCGAACAACCGTGCATCCAGGCCAACGGCAGTCATCAGGGGCATGTTGCCATCAACCCCTGCAGCGATCTGCGTGATCCAGGTCGCACCTTGCTTGGCTGGCAGCAGGAGGCCTGGCTGGACCAGGGGTTTGCCCAATCCAAAGCGCAGTGGAACGTGATCGCCCAGGACCTGCTGGTCGCGCCGCTGGTGCAGCGTGACCTGACCCAGCACAAGGTCGGGCGCTGGACCGATGGCTGGGATGGTTATATGGCCAACCGCACGCGGATGCTGGCGTCTATCCAGCGCAATCGCGTGCAGAACCCGGTGTTCTGGGGCGGCGATATTCACTCGTTCTGGGCCACGGATCTACACGCGGATGGCGATGATCTTGATTCACCGATTGTCGCGACCGAGTTCGTCGGCTCTTCGGTGACCTCCGATGGTCCGCCTTATGAAGCGTTCAGGAAGATCCTGCCGCTCAACCCCCATGTGAGGTTTTTTGACAGTCGTCAGCGTGGGTATGTGTCGGTGCAAGTGGACGCGCAGAAAATGCTCACGCATTTTCGCGTGATCAGCGATCCACGGGATCCAGCGGCCACGGTGTCCACGCTGCAGTCATTTGTGGTCGAGCCGGGCAGGGCGGGGGCGATGGCTGTGTAGCTGGATGTTTTTTGTAGTGCACAGACTTAAATGTGGGAGGGGGCTTGCTCCCGATAGCAGTGTGTCAGTCAGCTTATTTGTAACTGACACACCGCCATCGGGAGCAAGCCCCCTCCCACATTTTGGCGCTCGGCGTGTCAGGTGATTTCGTAGCGAACCGACAACGCGCCTTTTTTCTCCGACAGGGCCAGGATCGTTACTTGGCCCACTTCCGCCAGCGCCTGGACATGAGTACCTCCACAGGCATAGGCCGGCAGCTCGCCGAAGCCGATCTCGCGAGTGCCTTCCTCCAGCTTCATATGCCGTGGATAGTCAGCGGCGATCCAGCGATTGACCTGCTGTTGAAGCGCCTCGGCGTCCATGGGCTGTGCAGCGTCGCCACGGATAAAGGTGATCTTGCCTTCACCCGGCCAATGGTGAGCCTTGATCGGCATCCAGCCTAGGCGTTCGCCGGCATTGCCAATCAAATGGCCCGCTGAATGAAGACGCGTGTGCAGCGTGCGGCGTTGCGCATCGACCCGCGCGGTCACCAGACCGGGTGCCACGGGTTGATCGACGTAGTGCACCACCTGCTCGGCTTCCTGTATGACGCGCAGCACCTGGCTGTTGCCGAGCCATCCGGTATCGAATGGCTGTCCACCGCCTTGGGGATGGAAAATCGTTGATTGCACAATCACGGCGAAGTGGTCCTCGTGCGGTGTGCAACGCAGCACTTGCAGCTCGGCCGTCAGGTGATCGTGGGTGAAAAACAGGCGCTCGGTCATCGTCTACATCCGCATCCAGGTGGCGTGGGCAGTATAAATAGTGCGCTGATGGGTGATAATCCATCGAAATATCAATGGACCTGTGCGTCATGAGCATCAATCTTCCTTTGCCGCTGCTGGGCGAAATGGCGATTTTCGTCAAGGTGGTGGAAACCGGCAGTTTCTCCGAAGCGGCGCGCCAACTGAGCGTTTCACCGTCGGCGGTGAGCCGCAGTATTTCGCGCCTGGAGCAGGCACTCGCAACCCGCCTGTTACAACGCACCACGCGCAAGCTGCGCCTCAGCGAGGGCGGCGAAGAGGTGTTCAAACGGTGCCAGGAGATGGTCAACGCGGCGCGTTCGGTGATGGAGGTCAGTGGGCAATTCACCCATGAAGCCGAAGGCCTGGTGCGAGTCAGCGTGCCCAAGGCGGTGGGGCGGTTTGTGGTGCATCCGCATATGTCGGCGTTTTTGCGGCGCTATCCCAAAGTGGATGTACAACTGATCCTTGAGGATCGGCACGTGGATTTGATCGACGACAATGTTGATCTGAGCATCCGCATCACCGACAGCCCGCCGCCGGGTCTGGTCGGGCGCCAGTTGTTGCCGATCGAGCATTTGCTGTGCGCAACGCCGCAGTACCTGGCCGAGCACGGTACCCCGAGTCATCCCCATGATTTGCAGGAGCACAGCTGCATCTACCTGGGCGAAACCCCTGGGGATTCACGCTGGAAGTTTCGCCAGGGCGGCAAGGCGGTGACGGTTAATGTACGCGGGCGGTATGCGGCGAACCACACGGGTGTGCGCCTGGATGCCGTGCTGCAGCATGTGGGGATTGGCAGCTTGCCCTATTTCACGGCGCGGCATGCACTGGAGGAAGGGCAGTTGGTGCAGGTGTTGCCGGCGTGGGACTTTATCGCGTCGTACCACGGTGAAGCGTGGTTACTGCATTCGCCTACGCGGTATTTGCCGCCAAAGTTACGGGTGTTTATCGATTATCTGGTGGAGTGCATGGCCAACGAGCCGACACTGCGCCGCCGTTAGAAATGTGGTTAAAAATGTGGGAGGGGGCAAGCCGCCTACCACATTTGGGGTTTTGGTGTTCTGAAGATCAGTGCTTGCTTTGATCTTGCGGCATGGCCAGCAGCTGTTTTTCCTGGTTCCAGTCGAACGGCTCTTCGTTCTGTTCGGCTTCATAGCGACGTTCTTCCAGGGCCTGGTACAGATCCAGTTCTTCGTCGGGCATGAAGTGCAGGCAATCGCCGCCAAAGAACCACAGCAGGTCGCGCGGCACCAGATGGGCGATTTGTGGATAGCGCAGGATGACCTGACTCATCAAGTCCTGGCCCAGGTACTGGCTTTCGATCGGGTCGATCGGCAGCAGGGCGCGCAGTTCGTCAAAACGTTCCAGAAACAGCGAATGGCTTTCCTCGGGCACCTGTTCGGCTTCGCCGACGGCAACCAGGATGCTACGCAGGTGGTCGAGCAAGACGAGATGATCGGCAACGACGTTGGACACGAGATAAGTCCTCTAAAGCAAAAACGGGCGCGAGAGTATATGCCTCTCGCGCCCGTATTTATATGACCGCTGGTATCAGCGGACCTTGCCCTCAGCCTGCATCAGCTCTTCCTTGCTGAAATCATCCACGTCGATCACCTTGCGGCGAGCCGCTTCGGCGTCACGCAGGGTTTGCGCTTCGGCCGGTTGCAGCACACCGGCGTGCAGCGCTGCGTCGATGGCATGCTCGCCGGCAGTCGGTTTGACTTGCCCGCTCTTGAGCGCGGCGTGCAGCTTTTTCTGCAGCGGATGGCTGGCGCCGAGCAGATCGTAGGCATGTTGCAGTGCGCCCACTGGGTCTTGCGCCGATTGCGGGCGGTAGCAACCCGCCAGCAGCTCTTCCAGGGTCGGGTCGCCCTTGGCGCGGCCGATCACGGCGGCAACCTCGGCATCCAGGGCATCGGACGGCCCGGTATGCCGGCGCCCAAACGGGAACACAATCACCCGCAGCAGGCAACCGAGTACCTTGTTCGGGAAGTTGCCCAGCAACTCATCCAGTGCGCGCTCGGACTGGCCAAGGCTTTCTTCCATGGCCCAGGCGAACAGCGGTTCCAGGTGATCCGGCGAATCCAGGTCGTGGTAGCGCTTGAGCGCCGCCGACGCCAGGTACATGTGGCTCAGCACATCACCCAGGCGCGCCGACAGCCGTTCACGGCGTTTCAACTCGCCTCCCAGCAGCATCATGCTCAGGTCGGCGAGCAGGGCGAACGCGGCGGCCTGGCGGTTAAGTGCACGGAAATAACCCTGGCTCAAACGGTTGCCTGGGGCTTTTTCGAAGTGACCGATGCCCAGGTTCAGCACCAGCGTACTGGCGGCGTTGCTCACGGCGAACCCGATATGTTGCATCAACAGGCCATCGAACTCCTTCAAGGCCTGGTCATGGTCTTCGCGACCGGCCAGGGCCATTTCCTTGAGCACGAACGGATGGCAGCGGATCGCCCCTTGGCCGAAGATCATCAGGTTACGCGACAGGATATTCGCGCCTTCCACGGTGATGAAGATCGGCGCGCCTTGCCAGCTGCGGCCCAGGTAGTTGTTCGGGCCCATGATGATGCCCTTGCCGCCGTGCACGTCCATGGCGTGGCTGATGCACTCTCGGCCACGTTCGGTGAGGTGGTATTTGAGGATCGCCGACAGCACCGAGGGCTTCTCGCCCAGGTCCACGGCGTTGGCGGTGAGCATGCGCGCGCTGTCCATCAGCCAGGCGTTGCCGCCAATGCGCGCCAGGGCTTCCTGGATACCTTCGAAGGCCGACAGCGGCACGTTGAACTGTTCACGTACCTGCGCGTATTGGCCGGTCACCAGGCTGGTGAACTTGGCCGCGCCGGTGCCCACCGCAGGCAGGGAGATCGAACGGCCCACGGACAGGCAGTTCATCAGCATCATCCAGCCCTTGCCGAGCATCTCCTGGCCGCCGATGAGGAATTGCAGCGGAATGAAGACGTCCTTGCCCGAGTTGGGGCCATTCATGAACGCAGCGCCCAAGGGCAGGTGGCGGCGGCCGATTTCGACGCCGGGGGTGTCAGTGGGGATCAGTGCGAGGCTGATGCCCAGGTCTTCTTCATCACCCAGCAAATGGTCCGGGTCATAAGCCTTGAACGCCAGGCCGAGCAACGTCGCGACCGGGCCGAGGGTGATGTAGCGTTTTTCCCAGTTCAGGCGCAGGCCGAGGGTTTCCTTGCCTTCCCATTCACCTTTGCAGATCACGCCGGTGTCGGGCATGGCGCCGGCATCGGAGCCGGCCAACGGGCCGGTCAGGGCGAAACAGGGAATATCGTCGCCACGCGCCAGGCGCGGCAGGTAGTGGTTGCGTTGTTCGTCGGTGCCGTAGTGCAACAGCAGCTCGGCGGGGCCCAGTGAGTTGGGCACCATGACGGTGGACGCCAGGTCGCCGCTGCGGGTCGCCAGTTTCATCGCGACCTGCGAGTGGGCATAGGCGGAGAAGCCCTTACCGCCGTATTCCTTGGGAATGATCAGCGCAAAGAAACCGTGGGTCTTGATGTGTTCCCAGGCAGCAGGCGGCAGGTCCATGGCTTGACCAATTTCCCAATCACTGACCATGGCGCAGAGTTCTTCGGTGGGGCCATCGATGAACGCTTGTTCTTCCTCGGTCAATTGCACCTTGGGATAGGCCAGCAATTTGTCCCAGTCGGGACGCCCGCTGAACAGTTCGCCGTCCCACCACACGGTGCCCGCGTCGATGGCATCGCGCTCGGTTTCGGACATCGGCGGCAGGACTTTCTGGAACCAGCTGAACAGCGGCTTGGTGAAGTACTGGCGGCGCAGGTCGGGCAGCAGCAGGGGCACGGCCACGACGGCGATCAGCACCCAGAAAATCAACAATAGCCAACCCGGTGCATGGCTCCAGGCGCCCATCGCCAACAGGTAAACGGCGACCACACCCAGGGCGGGCAGGGGCGCGGTGCGGCGGTGTGCCAGGTAGGCAATGCCGAGCACCAGAACCAGTATCCACAACAACAGCATATTCAATCCTCCGTGAAACCAGGGGCGAAACCACCAGGGAGCTTAGTCGGCGTCCGGCCAAGCGGGGTGATCAGGGTGTTACAAGGTGTACTGGGGATACCTGAGTCCCAGCCGCTTCATCGATAGTGACCACCCCGCGGTGGTGGAGTTCGCCGGGAAACATCGCGGAACCCGCGCGGATTTATGTGACCAGGCGGTCAATCAGGCGGTGCGCTGCAACCCCTGCACTTCGAACACCCAGGCCAGCCCGGCGACAGGCAGAGTGATTCAAGCCGCGTGTGAACCGGCGTATGCTGCGTCGTTCATCAAGCCATGTTCACCAACAATAAGGCGCGGTCATGCTGAAGATCTGGGGTCGTAAGAATTCGTCAAACGTCAGGAAAGCACTGTGGTGCGCCGAGGAACTCGGCCTGGACTATGAGGCAATTGATGCGGGCGGGGCTTTTGGTGTGGTCGACACGCCGCAATACCGTGCCTTGAACCCCAATGGCCGGGTGCCGATGATCGAAGACGGCGACTTCGTACTGTGGGAATCCAACACCATCGTGCGTTACTTGTGCGCCAAGCACGCGTCGGACTTTTACCCAAGCGATCTGCAAGCTCGCGCCAGCGCCGAGAAGTGGATGGACTGGACCACGTCCACACTCGCCGATCCGTTCAAGGCGGTGTTCTGGGGCATCGTGCGCACACCGGCCGAACAGCGCAATTGGGACAGCATCAATGCCGGGCGCCAAGCCTGCATCGATGCACTCACGACCGTCGACCAGGCCCTTGCCGAGCAACCTTACCTTTCCGGAGCAGCCTTCGGCATAGGCGATATTCCCTTGGGCTGCTTTGCCTACCCCTGGTTCGAGATGCCCATCGAGCGCCCGGCGATGCCCAACCTGGAGGCCTGGTACCAGCGCCTGAAACAACGCCCGGCCTACCGCAAGGCGGTGATGACCGCGTTGACCTGATACACACTATTAACAGACGTGACTGTACTTGTGCGGCGCGGGCACGCACCATGCGGGCACCTCATCGCAGGTTGAACTACCTGCGGTGTGCCCTCATCTATTGTTTCTATTCTTTTCTTTGGTGCGTAATCCGATATGAGTTCCGCTCTGTCCATCCGGCAGCTAACCAAAACCTACGGCAACGGTTTCCAGGCCCTGAGTGGTATCGATCTGGACGTCGCCGAAGGTGATTTCTTCGCCTTGCTCGGCCCCAACGGTGCCGGCAAATCCACCACCATCGGGATCCTTTCGACCCTGGTCAACAAGACCAGCGGCTCGGTGAATATCTTCGGCCATGACCTGGACAAATCCCCGGCGGCGCTCAAGCGCTCTATCGGCGTGGTGCCCCAGGAATTCAACTTCAACCAGTTCGAAAAGACCTTCGATATTGTCGTGACCCAAGCCGGCTACTACGGCATCCCGGCGAAAATCGCCAAGGAACGCGCCGAGCAGTACCTGACTCAACTGGGCCTGTGGGACAAGCGCGATGTGCCTTCGCGGTCGTTGTCCGGGGGCATGAAGCGACGCCTGATGATCGCCCGCGCCCTGGTGCATGAACCGCGCCTGCTGATTCTCGACGAACCCACCGCTGGCGTGGACATCGAGTTGCGTCGTTCGATGTGGACCTTTCTCACCGAGCTGAACGAGAAGGGCATCACCATCATCCTCACCACGCACTATCTGGAAGAGGCCGAGCAGCTGTGCCGTAACATCGGCATCATCGATCACGGCACCATTGTCGAGAACACCAGCATGGCGTAACCTGCTGGGCCAGTTGCACGTGGAAACCTTCGTGCTCGACCTGAAAAACAACCTGTCGGCGCCGCCGCAGCTGTTGGGCTACCCGAGCCGTCTGGTGGACAGCCACACGCTGGAAGTCCAGGTGGACAAAGCCATGGGCATCACTGCGCTGTTCAGCCAACTGGCGACCCAGAACATTGAAGTGTTGAGCCTGCGTAACAAAACCAATCGCCTTGAGGAGTTGTTCGTGTCCCTGGTGGAGAAAAATCTGGCGAAGGTGGCGGTATGAGTTCCGAACTGCAACCCAACCTCGTCGCGCTGCAGACCATCGTCTACCGCGAAGTGAAGCGCTTTACCCGGATCTGGCCGCAGACCCTGCTGCCGCCGGCAATCACCATGGTTCTGTATTTCGTGATCTTCGGTAACCTGATCGGCCGGCAGATCGGCGATATGGGTGGTTTCACCTACATGGAGTACATCGTGCCGGGCCTGATCATGATGTCGGTGATCACCAACTCTTACGGCAACGTGGTGTCGAGTTTCTTTGGCAGCAAGTTCCAGCGCTCCATTGAAGAATTGATGGTTTCACCGGTGTCGCCGCACACCATCCTGATCGGCTACACCCTGGGCGGCGTGCTGCGTGGCTTGATGGTCGGGGTCATCGTGACCTTGCTGTCGTTGTTTTTCACCCACCTGCAGGTGCATCACCTGGGCGTCACCATTCTGGTGGTGGTGCTCACGGCGACGATCTTCTCGTTGCTGGGGTTTATCAACGCGGTATTTGCGCGCAACTTCGATGATATTTCGATCATCCCGACGTTCGTGCTGACGCCATTGACCTACCTGGGCGGGGTGTTCTATTCCATCACCTTGCTGCCGCCGTTCTGGCAGACGGTGTCCCTGGCCAACCCGGTGCTGCACATGGTCAACGCCTTTCGCTACGGCATTCTGGGCGTGTCGGATATCAAGATCAGCGTGGCGATCACCTTCATGATCGTCGCCACCATCGTCCTGTATGTCGGTTGTGCGCGGTTGCTGGTGAGCGGGCGCGGGATGCGTACGTAACCGCTGACGAATACGCGGTAAAAAATGTGGGAGGGGGCTTGCTCCCGATAGCGGACTGTCAGCCACCCTTTTACTGACTGATCCAAAGCTATCGGGAGCAAGCCCCCTCCCACATTTGGTTTTGCATGAGGCTTTAGTTTTTCAAAGCCAAGTCGATCAGCGTGTGCAGTTCTTCAACAGCCAACGGCTGCGTCGAAAACAGAATACGAAACACCGTGGGGGCTGCGAGCAGGTTGATCAAGCGATCCACACTGGGTGCCGCCTGGTCCGGGTAACGGTCAACGATCACCTGCAACTGCCCGCTCAGAATGCTCACGCAATACCCCGGCGTGACGCTGCACTGCACGTCGCGCATCATGTTGCGTCCGGGCTCCGAGCTCATTTCATCCAGATACTGTTCAGCCCAGGCTTGCAGGTCGCCGCGCAGGCTGCCGGTATTGACCGGCTCGGTGTCCGGCCGCAGGCGCGCCAGGGCCACATCGGCCAGCAGCGCGGAAAGGTCACCCCAGCGCCGGTAAATGGTGGAGGGCGTGACGCCCGCGCGCGTCGCAATCATCGGCACGGTGATACTGGCGCGCTCATGGGTTTCCAGCAGTTCACGCACGGCCGAATGCACGGATTCTTGTACCCGGGCACTACGGCCCCCCGGGCGAAGGCCTTCTTTGATCGCCATGGCTAAAACCTTAACACAAAGAATTTGCTTTAAGCGCTGTCGGGTAGCACACTCCACAAAAGCAAAATATTAGCTTTAGTGGAGCGTGCCTATGCCCAGCAACCTTTCTCAACGGTCCAGCCTGACTTTTCTGGTGATCATGCTGTTGACCTTCCTTGCCGCCTCCAGCGCGCCGACGCCGTTGTACCAGGTGTATCAGGACAACCTGCATTTCTCGGCGGCAATGTTGACGCTGATCTTTGGCGTGTATGCCATGAGTCTTTTGGCCGCGCTGCTGACGGTAGGGTCGCTGTCGGATTACGTCGGGCGCAGGCCGGTGATTTTCGTTGCGTTGATCCTGAATATCGTGGCGATGCTGCTGTTCATCAACGCCAGCAACACCGCCTGCCTGATCGCCGCGCGGGCGCTGCAAGGTTTCGCCACGGGGATGGCGACGGCGGTGTTGAGCGCGACGTTGCTCGATACCGACCGCCTGCGTGGCCCTATGCTCAATAGCCTCGCGCCAATGCTGGGCATGGCCAGTGGCGGCCTGGGCAGCGGTGTGCTGGTGGAATACGCGCCATGGCCAACCCAGTTGGTGTACTTCGTCCTGCTGGGATTGATGGTGCTTCAGGCGCTGTATGTCTGGCGCTTGTCGGAAACCGTCAGCCGCATACCCGGTGCTTTGAAATCCCTGGCGCCGACCCTGCATGTGCCGAAGCAGGCGCGCCGGGCCCTGGGGTTGGCGATGCCGCTGAATGTGGCGGTATGGGCGCTGGGTGGTTTCTATTCATCCCTGGCGCCGTCTCTGGTGCGGGCCGCAACGGGTTCGACGTCGCACCTGATCGGCGGCGGGCTGGTGGCGGTGATTACCCTCAGTGGCGCGGTGATGATCTACAGCCTGCGCGAACACCCGGCGGATAAGGTCATGCGGCTGTCGGCGATGTTGCTGGCGGCGGGCGTGGCGCTGTTGCTGACGGCCGTGCAAAGCGCCAGCCTGTGGCTGTTCTTTGTCGCGAGTGTGGTGGCCGGCCTGGGGTTCGGCGGCGGATTTATGGGCAGTGTGCGCAGTATCGTAGGGTTGGCCTTGCCCCATGAGCGGGCGGGGTTGATGTCAGCGTTCTACGTGTTGAGCTATCTGGCGTTCTGCTTGCCGGCGCTGCTGGCGGGTAGCTTGAGCCGGGAGTTTGGGTTGATCGCCACCACCGATGCGTACGGCGCGCTCCTGATCCTGCTGGCCCTGGGGGCTTTGGTCTGAATGCTCTAGCAGCGTCGTCTATATCTGCACAATATATAATAGATAGAGATATTACCCGTTATATAGATATTCGATCAGCTTCTATGATGGTCTCAACCTCATGCGAGGAAGAGGATTGCCATCATGACCTGCTCGACCACCCTCAGCTACAAACCCTTCAGTCACCTGACCCGTCCCCGGGAAGTGATTCGCCAGTTCACCCCGAACTGGTTTGCCGCGACCATGGGCACCGGCGTGCTGGCGCTGGCCCTGGCGCAACTGCCGGTCAATCTGCCCGGCCTGCGTGCCATCGCCGAAGGGCTGTGGATGTTCACCATCGGCCTGTTCATTCTGTTCAGTGCCCTGTATGCCGCACGCTGGGTGATGTTTTTCCACGAGGCGCGGCGGATTTTCGGGCACTCCACCGTCTCGATGTTTTTCGGCACCATCCCCATGGGCTTGGCCACCATTCTGAATGGTTTGCTGCTGTTTGGCCTGCCACGCTGGGGCAACGCTGTGATCCCTTTGGCCGAAGCCCTGTGGTGGCTGGATGTAGCCATGGGCGTTGGCCTGCGGTGTGTTGATTCCGTTCATGATGTTCACCCGCCAGGAACACAGCATCGACCAGATGACGGCGGTTTGGCTGCTGCCGGTGGTAGCCGCCGAAGTCGCCGCCGCCAGCGGTGGCCTGTTGGCACCGCATTTGGTGGACGCCCACTCGCAACTGGTGATGCTGGTGACCAGCTACGTACTTTGGGCGTTCTCCCTGCCGGTGGCCTTCAGCATTCTCACCATCCTGATGCTGCGCATGGCCCTGCACAAACTGCCCCACGCCAACATGGCCGCATCCAGCTGGCTGGCGCTGGGGCCCATCGGCACCGGTGCCTTGGGCATGTTGCTGCTCGGCGGCGATGCACCGGCGATTTTCGCAGCCAACGGCCTGCCGGGGGTCGGGGAAATGGCCAATGGGCTCGGTCTGGTGGCAGGCATTACCCTGTGGGGTTTTGGTTTGTGGTGGATGTTGATCGCGGTGTTGATCACCCTGCGCTACCTGCGCGCCGGTATCCCGTTCAACCTCGGCTGGTGGGGCTTCACCTTCCCGCTGGGGGTATATGCCCTGGCGACGCTGAAACTGGCGAGCGTGTTGAATCTGCAGTTCTTCAGCGTATTGGGCAGCGTGCTGGTGGTGGCCCTGGCCCTGATGTGGCTGATCGTGGCCAGGCGCACGGTGCAGGGCGCCTACAAGGGCGAGCTTTTTGTTTCACCTTGCATTGCGGGGTTAGCGAATAAGTAAGCAGGATTAGGTAAAGTCGTGGCCTGATCAATAACAGGCCACGCAGGAACACGGACGATGAGCCACCCCTCACAATTCACCTTGCTGCGCACACGGCGCTTCCTGCCGTTCTTCATCACCCAGCTGCTGGGCGCCTTCAACGACAACATCTTCAAGCAATCGTTGATCCTGGCGATTCTGTACAAGCTCGCCATCGAAGGTGACCGTTCGATCTGGGTCAACCTGTGCGCCTTGCTGTTCATCCTGCCGTTCTTCCTGTTCTCGGCGCTGGGCCGGGCAGTTCGGCGAGAAATTCAACAAGGACGCGTTGATCCGCGCGATCAAGCTCGGTGAAATCGTAATCATGGCCGTGGGCGCCACCGGTTTTCTGTTCAATCATCTGGAGTTGATGCTGTTGGCGCTGTTCGCCATGGGCACCCACTCGGCGCTGTTCGGCCCGGTGAAATACTCGATCATGCCCCAGGCCCTGCACGACGATGAACTGGTCGGCGGCAATGGCCTGGTGGAAATGGGCACGTTCCTGGCGATCCTCGCCGGTACCATTGGCGCTGGCATCATGATGTCTTCCACCCATTACGCGCCAGTGGTGGCCGCAGCGATTGTCGGCGTGGCGGTGCTGGGCTACCTCGCCAGCCGCAGTATTCCGCGGGCGGCGGCTTCCACGCCGCAATTGCGCCTGGACTGGAATATTTTTACCCAGTCCTGGGCCACGTTGCGCATGGGCCTGGGGCAGACTCCGGCGGTGTCGCGTTCGATCGTCGGCAATTCCTGGTTCTGGTTCGTCGGCGCGATCTACCTGACGCAGATCCCGGCCTACGCCAAGGAGTGGTTGTACGGCGACGAAACCGTCGTCACCTTGATCCTCACGGTGTTCTCGGTGGGCATCGCCCTGGGTTCGATGCTCTGCGAAAAGCTCTCCGGGCGTAAGGTGGAAATCGGCCTGGTACCGTTTGGCTCGTTCGGCTTGACGGTGTTTGGCCTGCTGCTGTGGTGGCATTCCGGCGGCTTCCCCCAGAATGTCCAGGCCAACGACTGGCTTGCGGTGCTCAGCTACGGGCAAGCCTGGTGGGTGTTGTTCGATATCCTCGGCCTGGGCGTGTTTGGCGGCTTTTACATCGTGCCGCTGTATGCGCTGATCCAGTCGCGCACCGCCGAAAACGAGCGCGCACGCGTGATCGCGGCCAACAACATTCTCAATGCGCTGTTCATGGTGATGTCGGCCATTGTGTCGATCCTGCTGCTGAGCGTGGCCAAGCTGTCGATTCCCGAGCTGTTCCTGGTGGTGTCGCTGCTCAACATTGCCGTCAACACCTACATCTTCAGGATCGTGCCCGAGTTCACCATGCGCTTCATGATCTGGCTGCTCAGCCATTCCATGTACCGCGTCGAGCACCGCAACCTGGAGCAGATTCCGGATGAAGGCGCAGCCTTGCTGGTGTGCAACCACGTGTCGTTTGTCGATGCGCTGCTGATTGGTGGCGCAGTGCGTCGGCCGATTCGGTTTGTCATGTACTACAAGATCTATCGCTTGCCGGTGCTCAACTTTATCTTCCGCACCGCCGGGGCGATTCCGATTGCCGGGCGTAACGAAGATATCCAGATCTACGAAAAGGCCTTCACGCGGATTGCCCAGTACCTGAAGGACGGCGAACTGGTGTGCATTTTTCCGGAAGGCAAGTTGACCGGCGATGGCCAGATGAATGAGTTTCGCGGCGGAGTGACGCGGATTCTGGAAGAGACGCCAGTGCCGGTGATTCCGCTGGCATTGCTGGGGTTGTGGGGGAGCTTTTTCAGCCGCGATCCGAACAAGGGGTTCTTCCATCGGATCTGGTCGCGGGTGGTGTTGGTGGCGGGGGAGCCGGTGTCGGCTGAGGCCGCCACGCCTGCGCAGTTACAAGCGGTGGTCGGTGTGCTGCGGGGGAGTGCCAGGTAGTTCTGTGCTGGATGTGCTGGCCTCATCGGGGCATAGGTATCTACACAACTTTGTAGCAGCCTCCGGTAACCACGATGCGAAGCAAGCCGCTCTTGTTCTTGCTCTTGATCTTAGGCGCCCCGTTAAACCACGCTGGCCGGAATTCGACAGTGATTTGGGGGGTAAACCGGCAGGGATGCCGGTTTAGCCGCCCCGCGCCATGGATGGCGCGTGGCGGCGGCCCCCCAAATCAATGTCGGATTACGGGCACACCGAGCCTAGGCGAGGTGCCGAGTGGTGGGGCAAGAGCGTTTTGCTAACTTTTGCGCTTTTCAAAAGTGAGCCGCCGTCAGGGCGGAACCCTAAGTCGCCGTTACCGCAGCAACGGATATGTACGCGCTCTGATCCAACATCCTGGTCGGCTGTCAGGCCGCCATCGGGAGCAAGCCCCCTCCCACATTTGGATCGCGCGGCATCAATCAGATAGCTATAGGCCGCCAGGTCGCCACGGGAGCAAGCTCCCTCGCCACAGGTTCAGGGCTACGCCAAAGCTGTGTAGATACCTATGCTCATCGGGGGCAAGCCCCCCTCCCACAGTTGACCGCGTTGACCAGTGTGGGAGGGGGCTTGCCCCCGATGGCGGTGGTGACCTAAGTGGAGATCTTGAGGCCAATCAGCCCGCAAATGATCAACGCCACACTGGCCAACCGAAACAGCGCCATGGATTCCCCAAACAGGATAATCCCGGCGATCACCGTGCCTACGGCACCGACTCCGGTCCAAACGGCGTAGGCGGTGCCCAGCGGCAGTTCCTTCATCGCCAGCCCCAGCAGGCCAAGGCTGATAGCCATGGCGACAAGGGTCAGGACGGTGGGCAATGGCTTGCTGAAGCCGTCGGTGTACTTCAGGCCGACGGCCCAGCCGACTTCGAACAACCCGGCAAAAAACAGAATGATCCAAGACATGCTGACCTCGCTTCTTCAGGCGGGGTCGTCCCCGGATTCAACGCTCAACGGCGTCGCGGGGTCGTCCCCGCGAGGGGCCTAGAGTGCCGAACATGGACCGCACGATCAAGTTTGCGGGGTATTCTCCAGCGCGCGGCGGTCCTGCTTTTCGCTCATGCGTCGAAAGTAAGTGGAGAGCAACGCCCCGGAAATATTGTGCCAAACGCTGAACAGTGCACTCGGCACCGCCGCCAGTGGCGAGAAATGCGCGCTGGCCAACGCGGCGCCGAGTCCGGAGTTCTGCATGCCCACTTCCAGCGCCAATGACTTGCGTTGCGCCAATGGCAACTTGAACAGGCGCCCGGTGAAGTAACCGAGCAGATAGCCGAAGCTGTTGTGCAGCATCACCACGGCCATGATCAACAGGCCCGACTCGGCGATCTTCGCCTGGCTGGCGGCTACCACCGCGGCGACGATGATCACGATGCTGACCACCGACACCAGCGGCAACACCTCGACC
This sequence comes from Pseudomonas sp. W4I3, assembly GCF_030816195.1. Classification (GTDB taxonomy): domain Bacteria; phylum Pseudomonadota; class Gammaproteobacteria; order Pseudomonadales; family Pseudomonadaceae; genus Aquipseudomonas. The sequence continues at coordinate 2,576,074 of NZ_JAUSXS010000001.1, forward strand.
GCATGCCGTACCCGACTGCCCAGCAACCGCTGCGCGACCACGCCCAGCACGATGGGCAGCAGCACCACTTGCAGGATCGACCAGAACAACTCCATGAACGACACCGGCAGCCAGGCCGAGGCCAGCAGCCAGATCAGCGCCGGCGTGAGCAGCGGGGCGAGGAGGGTGGTAACGGCAGCGATGGCCACCGACAGGGCCAGGTCGCCACGGGCCAGCCAGGTCATCACGTTGGACGAGGTGCCGCTTGGGCAGCAGCCAACCAGAATCACGCCGACGGCGATTTCCGGCGGCAGATGGAAGACTTGGCACAGCAACCACGCCATCCCAGGCATGATCACAAAATGCGCGACCACGCCGAGGGCGACGCGCCACGGATGGCGGGCAACCTCAGCGAAATCTTCAAGTTTCAAGGTCAGGCCCATGCCGAACATCACCAGGCCCAGCAACGGTACGATGGCGCTTTTCAGGCCGATGAACCAGCCGGGTTCGAGGAACGCGAGCACGGCAAATATCAGCACCCAGTAGGCGAAGGTATTGCCGACGAAGCGGCTCAGGGCGGCGAGTGCGCGCATGGGGAAGTCCTTGTTATAGATATGTGTAAATGCGGTCGAATGTGGGAGGGGGCTTGCTCCCGATGGCGCAGTGTCAGCCAGCGCCGCTTTGACTGAACTACCGCCATCGGGAGCAAGCCCCCTCCCACAGTCTGATCTTCACACGGCTTAGATGCCCTGTGGGGTTTCTTCGCCGCCCAGTGCTTCGACCAGTGCCGGCAGGAACTCGCCGAAGGTCAGCATCATCAGGGTAAAGCTGGCATCCAGTTGGCCCAGGGCTTCGTCGCCACCGTCCTGTTCGGCCTGGTCCTGCAGCAGGTCCTCGAACTTCAGGCGCTTGACGGTCATTTTGTCGTCGAGCATGAAGGACAGCTTGTCCTGCCAGGCCAGGGACAATTGAGTCACGACCTTGCCGGTAGTCAGGTGCAGTTGGATCTCTTCGCCGGTCAGGTCCTGGCGCTTGCAACGTACGATCCCGCCGTCTTCGTGGGTGTCGCGCAGTTCGCACTCGTCGAGAACGAAGAAGTCGTCAGCCGGTTTCTGGGTGGTGACCCAGTCGGTCATGATCGCCGTCGGTGCGGTTTTCACGGTCAGTGGGCGCACGGGCAAGGTGCCGATCACTTCGCGCAGGGTGGAGAGCAAGTCTTCGGCGCGCTTCGGGCTGGCCGAGTTCACCAGGATCAGGCCCTGCTTCGGCGCGATGGCGGCGAAGGTTGACGAGCGACGAATAAAGGCGCGCGGCAGGAAAGCCTGGATAATTTCATCCTTGATCTGGTCCCGTTCCTTTTTATAGACCTTGCGCATTTGCTCGGCCTCGATTTCCTCGACCTTCTCTTTAAGCGCATCGCGTACCACGCTGCCCGGCAGAATGCGTTCTTCCTTGCGCGCGGCGATCAACAGGAAGTCACCGCTGACGTGAACCAGGGGCGCGTCTTCACCTTTACCGAAAGGGGCGACAAACCCATAAGTAGTCAACTCCTGGCTTGCGCACGGGCGCGCCAGTTTGGTGGCCATGGCCGCTTCCAACGCCTCGGCATCAACAGGCAGATCTTGGGTCAGGCGATAGATAAGCAGGTTCTTGAACCACATGGGGTGAGTCTCTCCTCTATACAAAGGGGGGCATTATTCTCTTGATCACGCCGCAGGCCAACCCTGCGTAAGCCATTGGAAGGGCTCAAAAAAAAGATTTAAGAAAGTGCTTGCCAGACCTAGGGACGCTCCGTAGAATGCGCGCCACACCGAAACGAAGGGTGATTAGCTCAGCTGGGAGAGCATCTGCCTTACAAGCAGAGGGTCGGCGGTTCGATCCCGTCATCACCCACCATTCGCTTCATGTGTTACGCGCAGCGGTAGTTCAGTCGGTTAGAATACCGGCCTGTCACGCCGGGGGTCGCGGGTTCGAGTCCCGTCCGCTGCGCCATATTCGGTAATCTGGTACGCTGAACGCCAGATCACTACGGAAAGCCCGCTCACTGAGCGGGCTTTTTATTGTCCGAAATACAGCAAAAAATCGCGCTGCAAACTTTTTTTAAATAAAGTGCATTTAAATCAAGACATTACGTTTTTTTGGTGTATGATGCGCCCACACCGAAACGAAGGGTGATTAGCTCAGCTGGGAGAGCATCTGCCTTACAAGCAGAGGGTCGGCGGTTCGATCCCGTCATCACCCACCATTCGCTTCATGTGTTACGCGCAGCGGTAGTTCAGTCGGTTAGAATACCGGCCTGTCACGCCGGGGGTCGCGGGTTCGAGTCCCGTCCGCTGCGCCATATTCGGTAACCTGGAACGCTGAACGCCAGGTCACCACAAGAAGCCCGCTCACTGAGCGGGCTTTTTTTCGTCTTCGATTTATCCATTTGGCTTTTTCTTGCGTGACTCACGCGTTGCCAAGTGCTCGAAGCAAAAGGATGCGGTGCCGAACACCGCGATGAGGGTGAGTACGATCATGCCGAGGGTTGAGCTTTCCACGCTGGCTTCCTACGCAGTGATGGGGTGGGCCATCACCGTAATAGCGAGGTGCGAGCGGCTCAATAGACCCGACGTAATCCTTACGGCGTCGGGCCCATTCTTACGCCGTCTTTACGGCGCGTTGCGGCTGTGGCGGTAGTCACTGACCGCTTCGTAGACCGCTTTGCGCAGCCGGTTGATACCGCCGATGGGGCGGTGCGCTTCCACGCCAAACCAGGGGTTGAACGACTGGTTGTCGCACGCCAGGTTCAGTGCAGGCGTGTCGAAATCCTGCGCGGGAATCCGCACCGTGGCCACGGTTTCATAGAGCGCGTCGCTTTCCTTCCACTCGATGCTGGTGTCTTCGATCGGCATGAATTTGTGCGGGTTCTGTCGCTGGATCTGCAACACGAAACACGCAGGCACCCGGTCGGCGGACAGTTGTTGGTTAAGCGCGCTGCGCAGGAAGTTCGGCAGGTCCTGGTTTTGCTTGGGTAAGCGGTATTCCGGGCAGCTTTGCGGGTCTGGCGCGACACGGAACTTGGCGTTCGCTGCACCGAACTTGTAGGGCGATACGGAAAAGTAGGTGGCCTGCGTCGGGCTGGCGGGCGCGGGCGCCAGTGTCGCCAGGGCGATGAACAGATGGCGCACTTGCCAGCTGCGCGGGTCGAGCGTGGGGAAGAACGCCAGGACTTTTTTGCCATCTGCCTGGGCGCCGATGTTTTGCGCGTACTCCGCCACATCGCTGACGAAAAAGTTTGGATGGCTGAACATCACGAAGTCCTGTTCCGTGCGTGCCTGCTGATCGGCCATCAACTGCTTGCCGGGCACATCCAGCAGCTTGATGGCCATGCCGCGAGCGTCGCGGATGCTGTCGAATTGCGGGTAGGCGTTGCCGTTGGACAGGCGCATCGTTGCTTGCCAGGTCTTGCCCGGTTCGGCGAATACGCCCTGGCGCAAGGCCGGGTCCAGCTCGGCCAGCACGCTGACTTCGGCGTTCACGCAACCATGCGCCTTGGCGTGGGCATCACGCAGGTAGCGGGTGCCTTCGCGGTGCTGGTCGACGATGCGTACCGCCGTCTGGATGATGCCCTGGGTCATGGCGGCTTCTCCCGGCGGGATCTGCTCGTCCGGCGACACCGGGCCGCTGTGCTGCCAGGCGAACCAAACGCTGGCGGCCAGCCATACCAGCAAGCCCAGGCCCACCAGCCACAGCAGTGTTTTGCCGACGAAGGCGCCGAGGCGCAGCCAGATACGCGCGAGCATGGAGGGTTCCTTGTGTTGTGATCGGATAATCATGGCAGTTGTTGCTCCAGCGGCCCGCCGAGGACTTTCAGGTATTCCAGCAGCGCCCAGCGTTCCTCTGGCAACAAACCGCGGCCGATGACGCCGTTGCCGCGCTTGCCGGCACGGAATTCGTGGCCACTGTTGTGGTTGCCGGTCACCCTGGTATCGAACAGGAAGGCATTGTTGAATGCCGCGGTTTCAAAGCCCAGGTGACGTGGGTCGTAATTGAACGTGCCTTTATAGAAGGTGCTGCTGCGTTCGTCCTGGGGTGAAAGCAGCTGGTAAATCGTCGGCACGGAGCCGTTGTGCAGGAACGGCGGGGTGGCCCACACGCCCGCCAGTGGCCGCGCTTTATAGGCACGCAGTTCCCGCACCCCGATGGGCAAGCCAAAACCGTCCAGGCTGGGGCGCTCGGCTGGGGTGACGCCTGCTGCGCGGTAGGCATGTTCTTCAACGAACGCGGTGACATACGCCAGGCCTTGGGCCACGGACATGCGTTTCGGGTCCAGTGGCTGGGTGGGCGCGGGGTGCAGTTGCACATTGAGTCCTGCCAACTCCTTCGGGTCCCATTGCAGGGCGCTGAGGTCGTAGCGCTGGTCGGCAATGTTATTGGCGGCGCCGGGGTCGGTGCCGATGTAGTCCACCGCTAGCATCTTCAACTGCCGCACCGGGCGTCCCTGTTCCTGAGTGACGATGGGCTCGTGGCAACCGGCGCAGTTTTGCGCAAACAGCGCGCGGCCCCGAGCGGCGAGCGGCTTGTCGACGGCGCCGAACAGGTCTTCCGGCCAGGTGGGTGGCTTGAGGCGTTGCAAGGTTTCTTCGATCAGGTTCAGGTCACGTACGCGTACGCTGGAAGGGTAGCGCGCATCGCCCTGCAGGGGCTGGCCGGCACTGTCGAAGAAGTCCAGGGTCGCGCCCACGCCGAGGGCTTCACCGATATTGCGTGCCATCGGTTGCTGCGCCGAACCGTTCCATTGCACCCAGTCGAAGGTCCAGATGTCCCACAGTTGCGGGTAGTCCACGGGGGCGTTGGCGATACGATAGTTCTCTGGGGAGATGGCATCGCCAAAGCTGGCATTGGCGATGCGCCCGAAGGCGTCGGTGCGCCCGCGGCCCTTCTTCGGTGGGGTAGAGGCCACGGTGGGTATCGTTCCAGGCAACCTTGAGAAATGTGTTCAGCGACTGTTTGAAGTCCTGGCGCAGTTGGCTGTGCTCTGCGTCGTAGCGCTCACCCAGGACCTGACGGGCGAAGCGCTCGAATTTCCAAGGGTTGTAGTAGGTTGCCGCAAGGCTGGCGACCAGGGCTTGGCCGAAACTGCCGCCGCGCAAGGTCGGCACGCTCGACGGCAGCACGTGCTGCGCGGAGCCACCGTCGACACGCAGGGCCTGGCCTTTGAAGTGCAGCTCGCCGGTGTGGCAGGCGGCGCAGGTGATATCCAGGTATTCACTGTTGCTGCCCGCATTTTTATGCCGGGCAAAGCCCACGGGGAGGTTGCCGGGGTTTTGCGTGGTGGGCACCTGCTTGGGGTCCACCAGGAAGCCGAAACGGGCCAGGTACGCCGGTGTGGCAAAGCGGCGTTCGGAAAAAGGCAGCTCGAGGGCGGTGAACCAGTCGTAGCGCAGGCCTTTTACCTGGGTGCCCTGGGGGGTGAAGTAATAGGTCTGGCGATCCGCGGCGCTCCATTGGTCCTGGTAGTGCACCTGCTCAACGGGCACGTAATCGGGCAGCTTTGGATTGATCGTGTAATAGAGCACCACGGCCAGAATCAGGCCCAGGGCGATGAGGATCAGGAGGAAAATACGGGAAAAAATGCGCAAGTTAACTATCCTTGTCGAGTTGTCGCGTTGTTATGCCACTACGCCAAGGGGGCGGCAAGTGGCCATGAGCCTGATAATGGCAGGTCCCACGATCCGTCGCGGGCCTCCATCATGAATGAAAATGCTTTTAAACACGTGAACTTATCGGAAGTTTCCTGCTCACATGCCGGTAGCCATTGGTCGTGGCCGCCTGATAAGCTCGCGACTTTATTCGAATGCCCTTTTGGCGCATGAACAAGGAAATAGCATGAAACAGCATCGGTTGGCGGCGGCGGTGGCCCTGGTTAGCCTGGTACTTGCGGGTTGTGATTCGCAGACCAGCGTAGAGCTGAAAACCCCGGCGCAGAAAGCTTCCTACGGCATCGGCCTGAACATGGGCAAAAGCCTGGCTCAAGAAGGCATGGATGACCTGGACTCCAAAGCGGTAGCCCAAGGCATCGAAGACGCTGTCGGCAAGAAAGAGCAGAAGCTAAAAGACGACGAGTTGGTTGAAGCCTTTGCCGCACTGCAAAAGCGCGCTGAAGAGCGCATGACCAAGATGAGCGAAGAGTCGGCAACAGCCGGCAAGAAATTCCTCGAAGACAACGCCAAGAAAGACGGCGTCGTCACCACCGCTTCCGGTCTGCAGTACAAGATCGTCAAGAAAGCCGACGGCGCCCAGCCCAAGCCGACCGACGTCGTGACTGTTCACTACACCGGCAAGCTCACCAACGGCACCACCTTTGACAGCTCCGTGGACCGTGGCAGCCCGATTGACCTGCCGGTCAGCGGTGTGATCCCAGGTTGGGTCGAAGGCCTGCAACTGATGCACGTGGGCGAGAAGGTCGAGTTGTACATCCCGTCCGACCTGGCTTACGGTGCCCAGAGCCCGAGCCCGGCGATTCCAGCCAACTCCGTGCTGGTATTCGACCTGGAGCTGCTGGCCATCAAGGACCCAGCCAAGGCTGAAGCCGCTGACGCACCTGCTGCACCTGCCGCCAAGAAGTAATCGGCACTTGCACACCCAACGCCCCGTCTCGACGGGGCGTTGTTGTTTACGAGGTTTAAGAGCGACGCGACGCCTGCGCAAATCCAAACGAACGTCCGCAACCTGACGCAGTCTGATATAAAACTCGAGCACGGGTAGCCGCACATGCTTGCCAAGTCAATGAAATCTTGGCTTTTTTTGATGTGCGCAAAAAACGCCCGATCTGACTGCAGGCCTTGTAGCCCGTGGCTTTCAGCCATGAAAAAAGGCTCTGTTCACAAGGTTATCCACAATTTGTGTGGATAACCTTTCTGTCGTATGGAACTGGAGTGACACATGAAACCACCTTTCAACTTCACCCGTTTCCTGCCCATTGCCGCCCGTTTGCTCGGACGTGGCCGTTTACCGACCCTGCTGTTTGCCGTGGCTGCCAAAGGCTCGAGCCAGGGCAACCGCCTGGGCCAGCTCAAGGATGATCTCAAGCTGCTCCAGGCCCTGTGCCTGGCGTACTGGCGTGGCGAGTATCGGGCCATCAGCCCCAAGGCGCTGATCTCGGTGGTGGCGGGGTTGATGTACTTCGTCAGTCCGATTGACGCGATCCCGGACTTTATCCCCATGTTCGGTATGTTCGACGACATCGCCGTGCTGGCATGGGTCATGAAGACCCTGAGCGGTGAGCTGAGCGCCTTTCGCGCCTGGCGCGATGCGCAGCGCCCGGAAAAGCTGGCGGTGGTTGAGCGCCTTCCTGCCACGCCAGAGCTGCTTGCCCGGGAAAACCCGCAAAAAAACTAATGCGGGTGGCTATCCCCTGCGACCTCTGTGGCTGTTAGGATTACACTTCTAAGGAAAGAACTTACTTAGTAAGTGTATTTATCCTACGGGGCAGTCATGGATATCCAGATCATTTCACGCAATGGCGAACCCGAATATGCGGTGTTGCCATGGGACCAGTACCAGGCGCTGCTAAAAGCGGCCGGTCAGCAGTCACCCACCCTCGCTGCATCCCCTGCCACACCGATCGCCACTGACCAGAATCTGTGCCCGCTTGCAGATCTGCGCGAACTGCGTGAAGCCAAGGGCCTGGCCATCGAAACCATGGCGCGCACGGTCGGTATCAGCCCCTCGTATCTTGGATTGATTGAACGTGGTGAACGCCAGCCGGATGCCGCCATTCGCCGCAGCCTGGCCTGGGAATTGGGCGTTGCAGGTTGGAGGGATGAATCTTGAGCCTACGTATCAGCCGTCAACATTGGGATGGGTTACTCAACGAATTGGACCAGGCGCGGCGCCAGCGCCATCTGCTGACCTACCGTGCGCTGCTTGAGCGACTGCAATTCCCGACGCCGGCGATGCAGACGCTGGCCGCGGCCCTGGAGCATCTGGCTGCGCTGGACGCCAAGGCCGAGCAACCGCTGCGCAGTTCCCTGGTGATCAGCCAGGGCGCCAGCCGCCTGCCGCGTACCGGGTTCTTTGAATGTGTGGAGCGCCTGGGGCGTTTCAGCGGGCCGTCCGACGGCGTGGCCGCCGCCTCCTGGCACGCATCGGAGGTGGTGCGGGTGTTCGAGTACGAGTATCCGGAATCGGCCGAGGCTTAAGCCGGCTGCAGGGCCAGGCTGTCGATCACATGGATGCTGTAGCCGGCCACATCCTTGGCATGATGCTTGGCCTGCGACGCCAGTTCCGCCAGCTGACTGGCATCGAGTTGTGCACAGGCCTGCGGATACAAATGCACCACCCCGATCGACAGTGAAAGCAAGGCGAACTCCTGGCGTACGCCCTGGCGGTTGAGCGCAACGAAGCAGCCCGCATCGAGGTGCTCGGCGCGGTAGAAACGCCGGCATTGGGTGTGAAAATCATCCAGTAGCTGATTGAGCCGCTTGCGCCAATCCTGTGGCCCCAATACCAGCAGAAAGTCATCACCGCCGATATGCCCGACAAAGTCGCGGCTGGGATCGACCCGGTCGTTGAGGCATTGCGCCAGGCACAACAGCACCTCATCCCCACGGCCATAGCCGTAGATATCGTTGAATGGCTTGAAGCTGTCGATATCCACATAGCAGATCACCGATTCACGCTCTTGCTGCAGCAGACGCGCCAGGCACTGTTGGATCGGCACGTTGCCGGGCAGCAGGGTCAGCGGGTTGGCATAGCGCGCCTGCTGGATTTTCAGTTCGGTGATCAGCTTGAGCACATCGATGACCCGGCCCAGGCCCAGATAGTCGCCGTTCAAGGTGATGATGAAGTCTTCTTCAATGCGTTGCCGTGCGCGGCTGGTCAGCAAGCGGCTGACCTGCTGCAGGGATTGGCTCAACTCGACTGCCAGAAAGTCATCGCTCATCAGGCGGCTGATGGGTTTGCGTGCGAACAGGTCGGTAGCGAATGGTTTAAGCAGCGCGTCCGACAGCGAGTGTCGATGCACAATGCCCACCGGCTGGCCGCGGCTATCGAGCACCGCCAGTGAATTGAGATTGGCCTGGCGGCGGAATAACTCGAGTACCTGGGCGGTCGCCGTGTCTTGATCCACTGCCGGCTGTTCGTTGAGCAGGGCACTGAGGTCACTGCCTTCTTCATTAAGGGCGATGGTGGCGCTTTCCGGCTTGGGCAGCATCAAGCGTGCTTCCTGCGGCGGCTGTTCCTGGGGTCGGCAAAGCAGGTAGCCCTGGACCAGGTCGACGCCCATTTCCGTCAACACCGCCAACTCTTCCGGCAGTTCAATGCCTTCGGCGATCACTTGCGCACGGGATGCCTTGGCAATCTGCAGGATCGAACCGACGAATTCGCGTTTGAGGGCGTCCTGGTGAATGCCGTCGATAAAGTGCCGATCGATCTTCACATAATCCGGGCGCAGCTCCGACCACAATCGCAGGCTGGAATAACCGGCGCCCAGGTCATCCAGGGCAATGGCAAAGCCCATGTCGCGATAGTGATGCAGCGCGGTCTGCAACAGCTGGAAATCATCGGTGGGCGTCTGCTCGGTGAGCTCGATCACCACCTGGCTGGGCGAAATACCGAAGTCGCGCAGCAGTTGCAGCGTGCGCCCCGGTTGGTGTGCCGTCTCCATCAGGGCTTCTGGCGAGATATTGAGAAACAGCTTGCCCGGCAGTTGCTGCTCGCTGAAGCGTCGGCATGCGCTCTCACGGCAGGCCATTTCCAGTTCGCTCAGGCGCCCGGCATGGCTGGCGATGGAGAACAGGGCGACGGGGGAGTGCAGCGGGCTGTTGGACGGGCCGCGGCTGAGGGCTTCATAACCCAGGACGCGTCGTTCAGACAGGCAAATAATGGGTTGGAACAGGCTGTGCAAACTGCCTTGAGCCAGGATAGAGCCCAGTGCCGCCAGCTGTTCGGTCATGGTCATGGTGATCTCGATCGAAAAAAAAGGACCGCAGGCTTGAAACCTGCGGTCCTTTATTTCACGACAGAATGATGTCTATATGATGACACTCTTGGGAGCGTTCACATTAAATCGCCATCATTTACTGCTTGGCCACCTGCTTGGTGATTTTCAGGTAGTCCAGCAGGATGCGACCGGTCTCGGCCAGATAGGCGTCGTCTTCCGGCTTGGTTTTATCGGCCTCGGTCGGCAGCGCATCTTCATCTTCTTTCTTCAGCTCTTTGAGCGGTTCTTCGCCCTTGGCCTTGCGGCGCACGTTTTCCAGAACCAGCTGTTGGTTCTCGATGTCGGCGTGCTGCTTGCGACGATCCGCTTCATTGAGGCTGACGGTTTTCTCTTCCATCAACTTCTTGGCCAGGGCCAGCTTGTCGCGGATGAATACAAACTCGGCGTCCTTGGCGGAGCGAGTATCGTGGTCAGCTTTCAGTTGGGTCAGGAACGGCTTGAACGGGTCCGATGCCGGCTTGATCGCAGGACGGATGGTGTCCCACGGCATGGCCTCGGGCAGGGCGCTCTCGCCGATTTCCTTGGTGTCGATGATCGACGGGAAATCGATGTCCGGCAGTACGCCCTGATGCTGGGTGCTCTGCCCGGAAACCCGATAGAACTTGGCCAGTGTCAGTTTGAGCTCGCCGTGGTTCAACGGCTGGATGGTCTGCACGGTGCCTTTGCCGAAGGTCTGGCCGCCGATGATCAGCGCACGGTGGTAGTCCTGCATCGCGCCGGCGAAGATCTCCGAGGCCGAGGCCGAGAGACGGTTGACCAGCAACGCCATCGGCCCTTTGTAGAAGGCGCCCGGGTTCTCGTCTTCCAGCACGTCGACACGACCGTCAGCATTGCGCACCAACACGGTAGGGCCCTTGTCGATGAACAGGCTGGTCAGCTCGGTGGCTTCCTGCAGGGAACCGCCGCCGTTGTTGCGCAGGTCGATGACCACGCCGTCGACTTTTTCCTTCTGCAGTTCCGTCAGGATTTTCTTCACATCACGGGTGGTGGACTTGTAGTCCGGGTCACCGGCACGGAAGGCCTTGAAGTCGAGGTAGAAGGCCGGGATTTCGATCACGCCCAGCTTGTAGTCCTTGCCGTCCTGCTTGAGGTTGAGGACTTTCTTCTGCACGGCCTGGTCTTCGAGCTTCACCGCTTCACGGGTGATGGACACGATCTTGCTGGTCTGGTCGTTCGGTGCATTGGTGTGCGGAATCACTTCCAGGCGCACCACGCTGCCTTTCGGCCCGCGGATCAGCTTGACCACTTCGTCCAGGCGCCAGCCGACCACATCGACCATCTCTTTGTCGGCCTGGGCCACGCCGATGATCTTGTCGGCCGGGGCGACCTGCTTGGTCTTGTCCGCCGGCCCAGCCGGTACCAGACGCACGATCTTGACCTGGTCATTGTCGCTCTGCAGGACGGCACCGATGCCTTCCAGCGACAGACTCATGTTGATATCAAAGTTTTCCGCGTTATCCGGCGACAGATAATTGGTGTGCGGGTCGTAGGACATCGCGAAGGTGTTGATGTAAGCCTGGAAGATATCTTCGGCACGGGTCTGGTCCAGGCGCGCCAGCTGATTCTTGTAGCGCTTGGTCAACAGCTCCTGAATGGCCTTGGGCTCTTTGCCGGCGATCTTCAGGCGCAGCACCTCGTCCTTGACGCGTTTGCGCCACAGGTCGTCGAGCGCGGCGGTACTGGTCAGCCAAGGGGCGTCCTTGCGATCCACCAGAAGGGTTTCCTTCTCGGTGAAGTCGAGCTTGTCGACGCCCTTGTTCAACTCAGCCAAGGCGAAGTCCAGACGCGCTTTGACGCGGTCCAGGTAACGCTTGTAGATGGTGAAACCGGGCTGCAGGTCGCCGCTCTTGAGGAAGTCGTCGAACTGGGTCTTCCACTTGTCGAACTCAGTGATGTCACTGGCCAGGAAGTAGCTGCGCGACGGATCCAGCAGCTTGAGGTAGCTGTCGTAGATGATCACCGAGCGCGCGTCGTCCAGCGGCGGCTTGCTGTAGTGATGGCGCTTGAGCAACTCGACGACGTTAAGGCTGGCAATCACCTCATCGCGATCAGGCTGAAGGTTGTCCCAGCTGTTGGCTGCGAACGTATTGGTCGACATCGACGCGAAGCCGAGACCAATGAAAAGAGCGAGGGCGGTGCTGGGGAACAGATGCTTCATGCTGATTCGACGCGGGGGCAATTGATAACGCATATTAGGCCGTCTTTGAGGGAGCCGGTTCCATATGGTCCGGTCGCATAATGCAAAAAGCCCGGCGCTACTGCTACGGGCTCAGTCCAGACTCACTATGGAGGCACAGTGAAAGCATTGCAAGGCGTTGAGGGTCATGTCGAGCGGTGTGATCGCTCGTTCCTACGTGCGATGTAGGCCAAGTTTGTATCCGTGGGGTGGCAGCGAACTCTCATCGCGCTGAATTCCAGAGTGGGAGGGGGCTTGCTGTCGATGGCGGTGTATCAGTGAAGAATGTTTCATCTGATACATCGCCATCGGGAGCAAGCCCCCTCCCACATGGGGATCCCGGTTGGTTCAGACCCAATGGTGGATCGGCCAGCCGGCTTGTTCGGCGTGGGCGCGCAACACCGGGTCCGGGTTGACTACCTGCGGATGGTCCACCTTGAGCAATAACGGCAGATCGTTGCGCGAATCCGAATAGAAATAAGCGCCCTCCAGGCTTTCGCCTTCCTGCTCCAGCCATTCCAGCAGCCGTGTAATCTTGCCTTCGCGATAAGTCAGCACGCCGACCGTACGGCCGCTGTACACCCCGTGGCTGACTTCCAGGTCGATGCCCAGCACTTCGTCGATGCCGATGCGCGCCGCAATCGGTTTGACCAAGTGCGTGCCCGACGCGGAAATCACCAGGATCCTGTCGCCGTTGGCGCGATGCCGGGCGATGGTCTTGGTCGCTTCGCTGTAGATCAGCGGCTCGATCACGTCCTCGACCCACGGTTCTACCAAATGCTCGATTTCTTCCGGGGTGCGGCCGATCATCGGTTCCAGGCTGAAATCCATGAAGTCTTCCATGCGCAACTCGCCTCGGCTGTAGGCGGCCATCAGTTCGTCGTTCCTACGCATGAAGGATTCAGGGTCGACCCAGCCCAGCCGGCCCATCTGTGCGCTCCACAACGTGGCGCAGTCGCCGTGGATCAGGGTGTCGTCCAGATCAAAAATTACCAATGCCATCCGTTCATGCTCTCTCAGTCGGTCGTTGCCCGTCAGGCTACTTCACACAGTGCGCTGGGGTCGATGGAAAGTGCCAGGCGCTGGCCGTCCGGGTGCAGGTCATCAGCGCTGCGGTTAAGCACATCCACCACCAGCTCCACGCCACGTGCTTCGATTCGGTAGCGAATCACGTTGCCCAGCAGGCTGTGGCTGCGCACCAGCGCGTCGAGCTCGCCGCTGCGGCTCAGTTCGATGGCTTCGGGGCGGATCGCGATGCGCCCGCTGATTGGGCGTTGCAGCAATTGGCTGGCCTTGTCGGCGTCGAGCAGGTTGTAGTTGCCGATAAAACCGGCGGCGAACACATCCACGGGCGCCGTGTAGAGGGTCTCGGCATCGCCGCTTTGTACGATCTTGCCCTGGTTCATCAGGAAGATGCGGTCCGACATGGTCAGCGCTTCTTCCTGGTCATGGGTGACGAAAATCGTGGTCAGCCCCAGTTCGCGCTGAATCTGGCGGATCTGCTCACGCAGGTGCTTGCGAATGCGTGCGTCCAGCGCCGACAGCGGCTCATCCAGCAGCAACAGGCGCGGGCGGGTCACCAGAGAGCGGGCGAGGGCCACGCGCTGACACTGGCCGCCGGACATCTGATACGGGTAGCGGCCGGCCAGGTCCTTGAGTTCCACCAGTTGCAGCACATCCTGTACCCGCTTGTGGCTGTCGTCGGCGTTGACCTTTTGCATGCGCAGGCCGAAGGCGACGTTCTGCTCCACGGTCATGTTGGGGAACAGCGCATAGCTCTGGAACACCATGCCGATGTGTCGTTTCTGCGGGCTCAGGGGGACGATGTCCTGGCCATCCAGCAGGATTTTCCCGCTGTCCACCGAGGTCAGCCCGGCGATGCAGCGCAGCAGGGTCGACTTGCCGCACCCGGACGGGCCGAGCAGGGTGACAAACTCGCCCTTGGCGATTTCGCAGTTGATATCACTGAACACCGGAGTGCCGGTATAGCTCTTTTGCAAATGTTGGACGCTGACGAAGCTCATTGGCTTTTGTCCTTGTTCAAGATATTGGCGGCCCAGGTCAGCACCAGCACAAAAAAGAAATAGGAAATCACGACGGCGCTGGTGAAGTGGCCGCTGCTGTTGCGCATGTTGTTCAGGTACACCTGCAGGGTTTCGTAGCGGGTGCCGACTAGGATGTTGGCGAACACGAATTCACCGAACAGGAACGAGAACGACAGCAGCAGCGCCACCATCAGGCCTTTGCGCAGGTTGGGCAGCACCACCAGGATCGCGGCCTGCCAAGTGCTGGCGCCGAGCAGTTGCGAGGCGTCCATCAAGTCACGCAGGTTGATCGCCTGCAGGTTGTTGGTGATTGCTCGGTACATGAACGGCAACGCCACGGTGAAGTAGCAGCCGATCAGAATCCACGGCGTGCCCACCATCGCCAACGGCCCGGAGCCATACAGTTGCAGCAGGCCCACCGACGACACCACCGGCGGCACTGCGAATGGCAGCAGGATCAGGATGTTCATCAGCGCATCCAGCCTGGGGAAGTGGTAATGCACCACAAACAACAGCGGCAGAATCAGCACCACCGACAGGATCAGCGCGCCGACGCACACCAGCAGCGATTGCCCGAAAGCCATCAGAAAGCGCGGGTCGCTCCAGAGCTGCACATACCATTTAAGGCTGAACCCGGCGGGCAGGATGGTGGCCGACCAACTGCTGGAAATGGAGTAGACAAAGGTGCCTACCAGCGGCAACACCAGGATCAGGAACAGCAGGTATACCACCACCCGATGGTAGAGGGATGCCGGGCCGGCGTCAGCGCGAGACATGGTAGCTCCTCTTGAGCAGCAGTTGATGGACCACCGTGACCACGGTCATCAGCGCCACCAGCACAACGGCCAAGGCGCTGGCCATGTTCGGGTCCAGTGACACATCACCGGAGACCAGCCCTGCGATGCGGATCGGCAGCACGTTGAAGTTGCCGGTGGTGAGGGCGTACACCGTGGCGTAGGCGCCCAGGGCGTTGGCCAGCAAAATGACGAACGTGCCAAGCAGTGCGGGCGTCAACACCGGCAAGCCGATATGCCGCCAGAACTGCCAGCCGTTGGCGCCGAGCAGGGCGGCTGATTCCCGCCAGTCTTCGCGCAACGCATCAAAGGCCGGGTAGAGCAGCAGCACGCCGAGGGGAATCTGGAAGTAGGTATAAAGAATGATCAAGCCGGTCTTGGAGTACAGGTTGAAGTCCTGAATGATCCCCGCCTGCTTGAGCATGATAGTAATGCTGCCGTTGAACCCCAGCAGGATGATGAACGCGAAGGCCAGGGGCACGCCGGCGAAGTTGCTGGTCATGTTGGCGAACGCGGTAACAAAATTGCGCAGCGGCGAATCAACCCGGCGCAGGGAGTAACTGCCCAGCGTGGCGATGAGGATGCCGAAGACGCTGGAGTAGAAGCTGATCTCGAGGCTGAACTGGATCGCCTGCAGGTAGAACTTCGAACTGAAGATGCGCGTGAAGTTTTCCAGGCTCCAACCGGTGTCTTCGGTTTGCAGGCTGTTGATCAGCACCCACACCAGCGGCGCGATTTCGAACACGATAAAAAACAGCGCGAAGGGCACCAGGCACAGCAGGGCCAGCCATTTGCCGCGATTCATGGCATTCACTTGAGCAGCTCCCGGCAGACAGGCTTGTCGTGGGGCACGCCGAGCAATTGGCAGACGGTACCGCACAGATCGGTCTGTTTCGGTGCGGCATTGGCATCCAGGCTGAAGGCATCGCCCAGCACAAACAGCGGCACTTCACGCTCCTCCGGCAGCAGGCCGTTGTGGGAGCGGTCGTTGTTCATGCCGTGGTCGGCGGTGACCAGCACCTGGTAACCGGCGTCGAGCCAGCCTTGCAGGTAGTCGGCAAGGATGATGTCGGCCGAGCGTGCGCTGTTGCGGTATTGAGCGCTGTCGAGGCCGTGTTTGTGGCCGGCGTCGTCGATGTTCATCGGGTGCACCAGCAGAAAGTCCGGCGCGTGCGCAACACGCAGGCTTTCGGCGTCGGCGAACAGGTGAGAATCCGGGTAGTGGTCATTCCAGTAGAAATGCCCATGCTGGATCGCCAGCGTCTTATCGTCGGTATGACGGTCGCGGGCGGGGAGAAAAGGGCTGCGGTTATACAACTCGCTGACCCAATGGTAGGCCGCTGCGGCGGTGGTCAAGCCGGCCTCGGTGGCGTACTGAAAAATGCTGCGCTGGGTGGACAGGCGCGAGACGTTGTTATGGACGATGCCGCTCTGGATCGGCGCAACGCCTGTGAGGATGCATTCATACAGCGGGCGGGACAGGGCGGGCAGTTCACATTCCAGTGTGTAGAGCGTTGCGCGTCCTGCGCCGACATAGGCCTGCAAGTGCCCCATCGCGTGCCGGGCCACCTCGAAGTTCAGGCCGTCGAGCACGACAAGGATGACAGGGTGCTTCATGGGGGCTGGGGCTCCGCAACAGTTAGGGCTTGACTCGAATTCTCGGTAAAAACACCGGGCTCCAATGTGGGAGGGGGCAAGCCCCCTCCCACATCTGGACTTACTTCATTTCTACGATGACCTGCTCGTTCCACAACTGCGGCAGCTTCTTGGAAGTGGCTTCCCACGCATCAGCGTCCTTGATCGGCTGCGGGTTGGCCTTGGTGTACTGCTCGCCCGGGATCAGGTTCTTGGCGATGTCAGCCGGCAGCTTCAAGTCGGTTTCGGCGCGGATCGGACGTGCATTGCCTTTGGCCAGGTTGATCTGGCCCGCGTCGCTGAAGATGTATTCGCGGGTCAGCTTGGCGGCGTTCGGGTGTTTGGCGTACTTGTTGATGATGGTGGTGTAGCCGGATTTCACCGAGCCATCCGATGGGATCAGCACCACGTAGTCATCCGGGTTGGCCATCTTGGCTTTGTAGCTCAGGCCGTTGAAGTCCCAGACGATACCCACTTCGACTTCGCCTTTTTCCATGGTGGCGATGGTCGGGTTGGACAGTGAGAGGCGACCTTGCTGGGCGATCTTGGTGAAGAATTGCAGGCCCGGCGCGATGTTTTTCTCGTCGCCTTTATTGGCGATGGCGGCTGCCAGCACGGCGTTGGAGGCCTGGGCCGCGGTGCTCACGTCGCCCACCGAGACCTTGTACTTGCCGGTTTGCAGGTCGGCCCAAGTAGTGGGCACTTCAGAGCCGTGCAGCAGCTTCTTGTTCACGATAAACGCGATGGTGCCGGTGTAGGCCAGGGCCCAGTGGCCGTCTTTGTCTTTCGCCCAATCCGGCACCTGGGCCCAGGTGGACGGTTTGTAAGGCTGGGTCACTTCCTGCTTCACCGCAATGGGGCCGAAAGCCGCGCCCACGTCGCCGATATCGGCGCTGGCATTGTCTTTTTCGGCTTTGAACTTGGCGATTTCCTGGGCCGAACTCATGTCGGTATCGATGTGCTTGAGGCCATAGGTCTTGGCCAGGTCTTCCCAGGTGCCTTTCCAGTTGGCCCAGTCATCGGGCATGCCGACGCTGTTCACGGCGCCCTCGGACTTGGCGGCGGCTTCCAGGGTTTTTAGATCGGTATCAGCGGCCATGGCTGCGGTGCACATGGCAATGGTCGAGCCTAACAGTGATGCCAGGAAAAGCTGTTTCATCCGAAGCTCCTATGGGCGTTTTCAACGCGGCGTTTTATGCAGGCAGTGTGGTTGGTCTAGGTCAGAGCAATACCTGAGCCAATCTAGACGCGATGGATGACAGTTTCATGTCGATGTCGTTTTTGAAGCGCTGATGTCGCTCGGCGCAGACTCAGCGTAGACCATGCTCAAGTGCCCGTAGTACCTGGACTTGGCCGATGTATTGCAGGGTGTGCTGCAGGAGCATGACGCGGCTGTCATCTGTCGGTCATCTCTACTGCCTAGGCTGGCGCAGTATTGAGGCGGAACGTTTATGCAGCTTTATGTGCACTTGAATGGTGCTGGTCTAGTCCAGATGGGTAACGTTGATGCGTGATGAGGCAGTCAAGGCGGTAACCTCCATCGGGCTGGCGCTGCAGGAGCAGATTGACCACGGCCTGTTGCCGCCGGCCAGCAAACTGCCCGCCGAGCGCAAGCTCAGCGAGTTGTTTGGTACCACTCGGATTACCGTGCGGGAAGCCTTGTTACAGCTTGAGGCCCAGGGCCAGATCTACCGCGAGGAGCGCCGAGGCTGGTTCGTCTCGCCGCCTCGGTTGGCCTACAACCTGATGCAGCGCAGCCACTTTCACGCGATGGTCAGTGAGCAGGGGCGGGTTGCTTCGACGCAGGTGATTTGCGCGCGGTTGCAGCCAGCCTCGGCGGCGGTGTGTGCCTGGTTACAGTTACCGGCGCTGTCCAGCGTGATCCAGATTTGCCGGGGCCGGCGGATCGACGGGCGGCTGGTGCTGTACGTCGAGCACTACCTGAACCCCCAGTATTTTCCAGGGATTCTGGCGTGCGACCTGAATCAGTCGATGACCGAGCTGTATGCCCGCCAGTACGACTTGCACTACGGACGGGTGCGCTTCGAGATTGTGCCGACATCGCTGCCGCTGGAAGCGGCTTCAGCGCTGCGCGTATCAGTGGGCAGCCCGGGCTTGCGGATTGCCCGGGTCAACTATGACCAGCACCAGCGGTTGATCGACTGCGACCTGGAATTCTGGCGGCATGATGCGATTCATGTGGGGGTGGATGTGGTGTGATGCGGTGGCCCGGTACATTCAGGGCATCAGCGCCTTGATCACCTGATCCACATTGGTTTGCAGCTCTGTCACCGGATCGGCGCCGTCGACATTCAACACCACCAACTGTGAACCCCCCGCGGTGACCGCAGCCTTTACTGCGTCACTCGGCTGACGATGATGCAGGACAACGGCGACGTCGTTGGCCTTCAGGTCGGCACTGAGTGTTTGCAATGCCTCGGGCGTCCAGTCGGCGTCTGGTCGCGCATCGTTGCCCAGCACCTCCAGGTTCAAGCTGCTGACCAGATAGGCGAAGTGATCGCTCAGGCTCACAACGGTCAGGTTGTCGGCCTTGGCCAAGCGTGCCTCGCTGTCGGCGGCGAGTTTGAGCAGGCGCTGTTTGAGCGTCGCCAGGTTGGCGTCGATCTGTGGTTTGGCGCCCGGCGCCAGTCGGCTCAGGTCGGCCGCCAGCACATCGGCCATGCGCCCCATATTGTTGCTCGACTGCCATGGTTGGCTGTTCAAGCCATCACTGACGCCCGGCTGCACCGCGATGCCCGGCAAGCCGCCGTCCACCGGGCGTGCGGCGTCGACTTCGACAATGCGGATATTGCTGCGCCGCGCCACGGGGTAGAGCGGGTCATCGGCCCACAGCGAGCGCAGGCCGATGGCGGCGTCGGCATCCTGGGCCAGTTGGCTCAGCGCCGACGCACCGCGCCCGGTGAAATACGACACTTGCCGCGAACCGGGCAGGTTGGCCGGCGCCGCGCGTTCGAGCTGCACATCGGAGCCCTTGAGCAGCACCTCGGCGAGGCCGTAGGTGATCGGCAGCGAGGCGAGCACCTTGACCGGCTTTACCGCGTGGGCCTTGGTCAGCGCCGCATGGCCAAGGCCATGGTTGGCAACGAAGTCCTTGGTTTGAAAGCCATCCACGGCGGCGAACGCCGACGTGCTGATCATGCAGGCAATGGCCAGGGCCAGTGGGCGAAAGTCAGGGCGCATTATCCAAGATTTCCTTTGAGGCTGGGCACCGTACCGCGGGCGATCGCGGCGAGGGCGAAGGCGATACCGGCGACCAGAATAATCGCGGCGCCGGACGGGACAGGCAGGTCGAAGATGATCGGCAGCAGGATGCCGCACAGGGTGCTGAGGGTCGCGATCACCACCGAAACCCAGAAAAACCCTTTGAGCGACTGGCTCAGCAGCCGCGCCGCCGCCGCCGGAATCACCAACAGCGCACCGACCAGAATGGCGCCGATTACCTTGACCGCCGCGACGGTGATCAACGTCACCAGAATCACGAACAAGTAGTCCAGGGTCTTCACCGCCACCCCGCGCACCGCCGCCAACTGCGGGTTGAAGCTGGCGAGCATGATGCGGTTGTACAGCGGCAGCGCCAGGGCCATCACCAGTGAGCCGACCACCGCCAGCACCAGCAAGTCGTTGCCGTTGACCGTCAACACCGAACCAAACAGCACGTTTTCCAGGATGTGCACGTTGATCTTGCCAGCCAGGATCAACAGCAGGCTCGCGCCCAGCGCCAGGGACACCGACAGGAACACACCGATCAGCGTGTCCGGCGCCAGGCCGGTACGGTTGCGCAGGTAATTGAGCAGGATGCCGAACAGCAGGCAGTAGCCGAACAGGCTGCCGTACGGCCCGGTGTAGGGCTCACCCAGCAGAATGCCCACGGCGACGCCGGTCAGCGCGGCGTGGCCGACCGCTTCGGAGAAAAACGCGAAGCGCTTGACCACCACCAGCGTGCCCAGTCCACCCAGCACCGGGCCGATCAGCAGGCCGGCGAGCAGCGCGTTGACCACAAAGCCATAGGCCAGTGCCTCGGGCAGATAACCGGCAGAGGCCCAGCCCTGGACCAACAGGCGAAACGCTTCATAACTCATTGCGCCAGGCTCCGAGGGTGGGTGGAGAACAGGGTCAGCAGGCGATCAGGAGTGAGTGCCTGTTTGGGCGTGGCGTCGAACAGCACGCGGCGGTTCAGGCCGGTCACGTGGTCGGCCAGGCGAGCGACGGCTTCCAGGTCGTGCTCGATCCACAGCACGGTAATCCCGGCCAGGCGCCAGTCGTTGAGCAGCCGCTCGAACACCTGGATACCCGCCTCATCAAGGGCCGACATCGGTTCATCCAGCACCAGCAATTGCGGCGCCGGAATCAGCCCCTGGGCCAGCAGCACACGCTGGCGCTCACCGCCCGACAGCGCCCCCATGCGGCGCTTGCGCTTGTCCTGCATGCCAACCCGCTCCAGCGCCTCGCCGATCGCGCCGGCGTAGTGGCGGGACAGGCCGAGAAATGCCGGGCGCCGCTGGCACATGGCGGCCATGAAATCATCCACAGTCATGGGCAAACCCCGATCAAACTCCAAGGCCTGGGGCACATAGCCAATGGTGCCTGGCGTGGTCGGCCACTCCAGGCTCAATCGGCCCTGGTGCGGCGTTTGCCCGAGCAGGGTCTTGATCAGCGAACTTTTGCCACCGCCATTCGGGCCGACCAGTGCGTGAATGCTGCCGGGGCGTACCTGGAAGCTCACCTCATCGAGAATCACGGTGCGGCCCAGGGTCAGCGAGACCTGGGCAAAGTCGAGGGTCGGGCCACAAGCCAGGTTCAGTTGCTGCGCCGCTGTCATGTTCCCGACTCCTGGATCGCACGGACCACGGTATTGAGGTTGCCGGTCATCTCCACCTCATACTTTTGCGCGCTGTATTCGCCGTAGGAAATATGTGACAGCGGGTACAGCTTGACCCCGGACTCACGCTGGATCGTATCGACATAGGTGGACGGGAAATCCATCTCCGAGAAGATCACTTTCACGTCCAGGGCACGCAGTTCGTCGATGGTTTTCTTCAACTGGCTGGGGCTGGGCTCGATGCCGTGGGCCGGTTCGACCACTGCGGTGACTTCCAGGCCGAACTCGCGCAGCAGGTAGTCGTAGGCCGCGTGCACCGTGGCCACGCGCAGGTCCGGGTTGGGCGCGCTGGTCAGTTTGGCCAGGGCATCGGCGCGCATCTGGCGCAGGCGTTTGCCGTAGGCGCGGGCGTTCTGGGTGTAGGCGCGGGCGTTGTCCGGGTCGAGCTTGCCCAGCTCGCGGGCGATGTTGTTGACCTGGGCAATCGACGCACTGATCGACAGGAAGGTGTGCGGGTTGACCACCTTGCCGGCACCGCGCGCGGCATTGCCGGTGGCGGCCAGCAGGGGCACGTTCTGGTTGGCTTCGATCACCTTGATGTCCGGGCGCTCGCTGGTGGCGATCATTCGGTCGGCAAAGTCGTCATGGCCAACGCCGTTGAGCACGATCACGTCCAGGGTGCTGATGCGCTTGATGTCTTCGGCGCGCGGCTCGTAGGCATGGGGGTTGAACCCGGCCGGAATCAACGGCACCACGTCGGCTTTGTCGCCGACAATGTTGGCCACGTAGCTGTAGTAGGGATGCAAGGTGATGCCGATGCGCAGGCGTTTACCCGCCTCGGCGTTTGCCAGGGGAGCGAGCATCAGGCTGAACAGGCCAACCAGCAACAGGCGCAACAGGGGAGATGAAATGGACATGGGCACTCGGTCTTCTCGTTCAGTGGCGGTGCTGGCGCGTGACGCCAGCATCGAATTGCGCGACCACTTGCTGCCAGCCGGCGGCGATCAGCGCCTGGTCAGAAAGGTCGGAGGGGGCGGCCAGGTCTTTCCCACGGTTGAGCCAGATATCCGGCTCGGTGCCCTGCACGCGCATCAACAGCGAGCCGCTGGTGCCCGTTGCCTGGCTCAGCCCCAGGTAGGTCGAGGGGGCGAGCAGCTGCCAGCGATGATCGCCACGGCTGACGGAACTGGCGTCCTGGGCGAATGGCGCAAAGCCTTCTTCTGCCAATTGCTCCGGCGTCGGCAGTGCGCGCTGCTCCTGCTGCAGCAAATGGATTTCATCCAGGGTCACCCGCAAATCGGCGTAGATGCCTTGTTCGGCGGCGCTCAGGTCGCGTCGGGCATCCAGTTGGTGGCTGGGCAGCGCTGCCACTTCCTGGGTTTCACCGTGCAAGGCAACCACCGTTCCCGCCACCGCAAGGATGATCAGGCACAGCAACAACACATAGAGGGTTTCATGACCCGCGCCGGCCGGGCGCACGACGTTTACGGTACTCATTGCGCCTGGATATCCGCTTGGTCGATTTCCACCACGTGACCGGGGCCCGCATCGAACAGTACATAGAATTCGGACGTCGGTTTCTTGAAGGTCAGGGTCGAATCCTCACCGAGCTTGCCCGGCACCAGGATGGTCTCGTCGTAGCCGATCACATCCAGGGTCACCCCCGGAGCGCCGCTGCCGTCGGAGAAGCCTCCTTTGCATTGGATCTGCTCGCCGGGGATTTCCTTGCATTCGCACATCGGGTTGTGGGCGAGGGCAACGTGACTGAAACCGGCACTGAGCACTAGCACGCAACCGGCGCGCGTCAGGCGTTTGAACATCATGGTTTGACTCCTTGCTTGTTCAGCCAGGCAATGGTGGCAGGCGAGGCCTGGCTCAGCGGGATGGAACCCTGGTGCATGCTGCCGTCCCAGCCTTCCATGGTGACCCACAGTTCGGCGTCGACCGGCGTGCGCTCCGGCACCGGCAACACGGCGCCCATGCGGTAGGGCGTGCCAAAGAAGATCACCCCGGCGGCCCGCAGGCTTCGAGGCTTGCCGATGCGCAGGTAAGTGGCCTTGACCTGCTCGGCGCAGGTGGCGCACAGGGCGGCGTTAAAGGCTTTCATCGGGCCGGCCGGATCAGGGCTCGGGCCTTCGTTGCGAAACTCCGCGAGGGTCAGGCTCCAGGGGCCGACCTGAACGTCCCCGGCGACCCGCTCGCCGATCCCGGCATCGCCGCGAAACAGGGCGGCATCGGCGAAATACTTGGGCATGAACCCCAGCGGCACCAGCAACAGCAGAATGTTGAGATGGAAACGCCACTTCAACCACCAGTTTCGCAAGGGTGAAGAGGGTTGGGTCGCGACCTTGCTCATCAGTGAGTCTCCGAGGTTTCTGCCTGCAAGGCTGGGAGGGGCACCGGCTTGCGCTGGGTCTTGGCCTCGCGCTTGAGGGCGTTGAGCGTGGCCAGGGCGGTGCGCTTGGTCCAGATGAGCAAGCCGCTCAACACCATCATGCTCAGCACCAGGCCGAAGAAGGCCCAGATCAGCTTGATCCACAGGCCGCCAAAGTCACCGGTGTGCAGCGGGCGCATGGACTCGGTGACGAACTCCAGCGTGGTGCGGTCCGACAGCAGATGTGAGACGGCGACTTCACCGCTGTAGGGGTTCAATTGTGCGGTCTGGAACATCAGCGGGTACCAGCCGCGCCCGCCGATCTGCAGGTGGCTGTAGGCATTGAGCGGCAGGAACGCAAACGTGGCCTCCAGTCCCGGGATGCGCTGGGTGGCGATCTTGATTGCTTCGTCCAGGCCGATCATCGGCGCCGGCACGCCGGGTGCGGACAGCGGCACCTTCTCCCGGGCAATCACCGGCACGATGGGCTCGCTGGAGATGGAAATCTGATTGTCGGCCAGGGTCGCCTCGATCAGGAACCAGGTGCCGGTAATGGAAATGACGGCGATGAACCAGATCGACCAGATACCACTCAGGCGGTGGAAATCACCCCAGAAAATGCGCGCGCCATGGCGAATGCGCAGGGTGGGGCGCAGGAAACCTTTCCAGAAACGCTTGTACACCACCAACCCGGTAATCAACGAAGCCAGCAAAGGCAGGCCAAGCAATGACACCAGGTACCAGCCCCAGCTGTAGCCGTTGGTGAACGGCACCAGCCACCAGCCGTGCAGGGCGCGGGTAAATTGCTGGAAGTTGAATGGCGGGCTGATGCCCTGGATGGCGCCCGTGTAGGGGTTGGCATAAGCCTCGACCGAACGCCCGTCGGGATAGCTGAGGCCGACCGTCAACGCGAAGTGCGATTCGTCAGGGCGGATGATCGAACGCACGATGACTTGGGGGGCGTCGCGCTGGATGGCGGCGATCACCTGGTCGAAGCTCAGCGGTTGGGCATCATCCGATGGCTTGCTTGCGCGGATATCCGGGTTGGCGAGCCAGACGATTTCCTGGCTGACCACCGCCAGGGTGCCGGTGACGCAGACGATCAGTACAAAGAACCAGATGGGCAATGCCAGCCAGCTGTGTACGAGAAACCAGAGTTTTGAGCGTGACTTCTTCGACATGTGAATGAGGGTCTTGATCGGAGGGGCGATGGAGGCCCGGAAAAGGCCGGTCGTAGCTTTTGCTGACGCGACGGGCTGTATCTAAATTAAGACGAATGAGAATGAGAAATCCCTAAGGGGGAAATGAAAGAAAATGTTTCGGCTTCACAGAAAACGCGGTCGGCGCGGGCGATGGTCGTCTGGGGATTGCCGCCAGGTTGCGGCTGCATGCGAAACGCACGCCGAAAGCCAAGTTACATCTACCGGGCTACGTAGTTATATAAGTAGTAATAGCGCAAGGGTATAAATCGGATAATGAGAGGTGCAGTGTTATTTACTTTTTAAATGAACGAATTTGAACGATAAAATACCCCTGATTACGGGTGGTTAAGCGCAATCATGATTTAATTTCGGGGAAATTCAGCGGTGTTGTATTGACGGCGTAGAAACCATCCGCTTAAGTGGATGGCGGCCTGGAAGTCAAATAATTCTAAAAAGGAAGTTTAGTGCATGAGCGTTTCAGTCGTTTATCTGCGTCCCCAACTAATAAGTATTCATGCCTGTCCAGCGTGGCTGAACGAATCAGCCATTTAATCGTGACTTAAGTCGATTTTCATTGTTGCGAATACCGCTGTTCCCGCCAGGGAACGGCACGCATTCATATGCCTGAACAGAGAGTACCTACTCATGTCGATGTTTGATCAAGAAATTCACCGCTCGGTACAGTGGCAAGACTGGCGCTGGCAGCAGAAGAATGCCTTGCGGGATGAGCCGACACTTCGCGATGCGTGCGGTGGCTGGGGTGAGGAAACGACCGCGCATATCGAACACAACCTGCAAGGGCGCAAGATGCAGATCACGCCTTACTACATTGATCTGATCAAGCGTTCGCTGACCTCTGGTACGGTCATGGACCACCCGCTGTGGCGGCAAGTGGTGCCGTACTGGAGCGAGCAGATTGAAGGCGATTACGACGGCACCTCCGAGAATTGGGAGCTGGGCCATGAAATGAAGACGCCCATCTGCCAGCACAAGTACGACAATCGCGTCATCCTGCGCACCACTAATACCTGCAATGCCTACTGCCAATTTTGCTTCGAGGCGCTGCGCACGCTGCAGGTGGGCACTGAAAAGGCCAACGCCAGCAAGGACTCCTTCATGGAGTCGGTGGAGTACATCCGCGGCAACCCGGCCATCGAAGAAGTGATCCTCAGCGGCGGTGACCCGTTGATGCTGGCCGACCGCAAGCTCGAAGAGTACCTGGCCGCACTGCGTGGAATCAGTGACGAACTGCTGATCCGTATTCACTCGCGCGCCTTAAGCTTCAACCCGTTTCGCGTCACCGATGAATTGATCGCGATGCTGGAAAAGTACAAGGTCAACGCGTTCGGCGTGCACGTGTGCCATCCGCTCGAACTCAGCCCCGACTTTGCGGCGGCGGTCAAACGCATCCAGGGCGTGGTGCCGATTGTATTTTCCAATATGCCGTTGTTACGCGGCGTCAACGACGATGAAGCCACGCTGCATAAACTCTTCATTGATCTTTATCGTCTGGGTGTAAAGCCGTATTACTTATATCACTTCATGCCGTTTTCACCCGGTGCGTCGGAATACAAGGCGTCGATCAGTCAGGCCATTGCGATCATGGATCGCCTTAAACGGCGGGTGTCCAATATTGCCCTGCCGGAATATGTGCTGCCCCATGCGCAGGGCAAGTTTACGGTGCCACTGCTAGACTTTGAAAAGCCCGAGGATTTACCACACTTCGAAGTGCGCGACGGGAAGCGCCATTACCGTTTCCGTAACTGGGAAGGGCAGTGGTGCAGTTGGCAGGATGCCTGAAAAAACTTACGGACTGAGGCAGTATCGATCATGAAACAAGACGCCATTCTTTTTATTGATGTCGATGACAGTAGTTCCGTTCGTTATAACTACCGAGAGCCGCATTTTGCGGTGGCCCGCGCCCAGGGCCTGGTGTGTTTGACGGCGGGTATAGCCGGGCGCAGGCATGTGCAACGGCTCAGGGATGACAGTGATGGGGTGTTCCTGCTCGCTGCACTCAGCGAGGAGGCCATTCTCGAGGTGGTCGGCCAGCTCGATGAGCACTACCAGATTCGTGGAATTTTCTGTCAGGCCGGTCATCCGTCTGCGCAAGGCGAGGTCGGCTGCATCGTTGCGCGGGCTTGCCAGCGGCTGGGCCTGGTGTACAGCAACCCCGAGGCAGTTGCCGCGTGCAACAACAAGTTCCGGATGCGCAGGGCGCTGAAACAGCACGCCATTCGCTCCGTGCCGTTTGCACTGTGCAACAACGAACAGCAACTGCAGCAGAGTGCCGAGCGGGTGGGTTACCCGCTGATCGCCAAACCGCCGTTTGGTGGCGCTTCTGCGTTTATCAAGAAGTGCTCCAACTGGGTGGAACTGCAGGGCCACTATGCGCTTTTCGTCAGGGATCACGCCGCGGCGGCGTATGCGGACTTCTATGGCTGCGCCCACGCATTGCCCGAACGCGACGGCCAACGGCAGGACTACATTCCCGGACGCAGTATCCTGTTGGAGGGCTACATCCCCGGTATCGAAGGCAGTGTGGAATGCGTGGTGGCCGGCGCGCAGGTCCATCCACTGCTGATCAACGAAAAACTGCTGTTGACCGAGCGCAGTGGCACGGTCCTCGAAAACCTGCTGATTTCTCCACCGACCTCTTTCACTGCCAGCCAGTGCGAGCAGATCCGCGACTACGCCGTAGCGTGCCTGCACGCGGTCGGCCTGACCAACGCCGTGGTGCATTTCGAGTTCCGCATGACTGAGGAGGGGCCGGTGGTGATCGAGATCAACCCGCGTGTGGGCGGGCTCTATGTGAATGCGGCGTTTCGTGACCTGGCCGGTATCGATCCCTATCAGCTGTACCTCGCGTTGTTGATGGGCGAACCGGGTATCACTGCGCAGTTGGAGGCTGGCGCACGCAAGGTTGCGCAGGCGGGGCAACATTACGCGATGCTGGCGATTTACCCGCAGCGCAGCGGCCGGTTCGAGGGCATCGAGGGTGTGGAGTTCCTGGACCGTAATGCCGCGGTGCTGGAGTATGCCCAGCTGGAACCGGGGCACCTGATCGATGCGGATATCGAGGAGCACTATCTGCTCAAGTGCTGGGCCAAAGTGCAAGACGCTGCCCATGCGCGGGCGTTGCATGATGCGGTTATTGAGCAATTGCGCGTTGTCATCGACAACCCAGTGACAGGATAGCGATATGGACATCTCACAGATTTCGGCGCATCTGCGCGAGCATCATTACTGCCATCGCCGTGACTTCGCCGAAGTGGTCAAGGTTGGGGCCGCAGAGGCGCAAAGTTTTCGCGCATACTGGGCCAACCTGGTGCGGGACGAGGCGTTCAAAGCGTACACCCATCGCGAGCGACGTATCCTGCGCTATCGTTTAACAGCCTCACGGCAATTGCAGATCGACAGGAATACTGAATTCAAGTCGCCGGTCACCTACGCCGTCAACTATCGCCAGGGGGTGAATCACTTGAGCTATAGCGAGGAAGGTTTTATCGAACATCCGCTGATGCGCAAGCTGCTGGCCGCTGACCTGGCGGTGATCGATCCGCACTTGGGCGAACACAGCTACACCATCGATATCCACCAGTTCCGCGTGCGTGCGGATGCGCAGGCGTGCAGCCCCACCACCTCGGGAATTCATCAGGATGGCCTGGACTGGGTGTTCATGCATTTTATCGGCGAGCACAACACGGTGCCGGTGGTTTCGGAAGTATTCACCCATGAAACGGAGCAGAGTCGGGTGCTGAATGTGCCCATGGAGCAGTTCCTGGAAACCATCGTGGTCAACGACCGGGACCTCTACCATCGCGCCGGGGATGTACGGCCCAAGGTCGATTCGACACCGGCCTGGCGCGACATGCTGTTGGTCAGCCTGCGCAGCGTGCCCTCCAATGACGAGGCGCGGACTGCATGAGCCACGACCAACAGTTGCGCCTGTCGACTCGCAACGCCCGGCTGATCATTTTTGCGCGGGGCGTTTCCGACTTTGGCGCCTTTCTCAACATGGTGGCGTTGTCCACCTATGTCTACTGGCTCAGCCAAAGCGTGGTGTTCGTCAGTATCTTCCTGGCGTGCCGCGTAACCGGCGGCATTGTCGCCAGCCTGTTTGGCATCCCGTTTTTCAGGCGCTTCGCCGGGCGCGGCACATTGGCGGGGCTGGACCTGGCGCGCGCGCTGTTGCTGACACCGCTGTTGTTGCTGATCCCCACGCATCAACTCAGCCTGCTGCCATTTATTGCCTTTGGTATCGGCCTGTGCAATTCGCTGTTTGCCATTGGCCTCAACAGTCAATTGCCCACCTGGGTTGCCCTGGAGCAACGGGTGAACACCAATGCCTGGATCACCTCGGCGGCCGCCACCGGCGCCGTGTTCGGCAGTTTGCTCTCGGGCTTGCTGATTGCCACCGGGGGATTTGAGGCCGTGTTCGCGGTGAACATCGGCACCTATGTAATAGCCGCGTGCCTGGTCCTGCCGTTGCGTGCGTTGTACAGCGTCGCGGTCGCCGCGCATCGCGGGCTCTCGGCCGAATGGCATGAGTTGACCAAGGGGCTGCGAGGCGCGCCGGTGTTGGCCGCCATGTTGTTGATCAGCATGCTCGACACCCTGGGCAGCGCGGCGCATAACGTCGGTTGGCCGGTGCTGTCGCAGTACATTTCGCCAGATACGGCTAAAACGGTGATGGGTTATCTGCTGGCGGTGTGGGCCTGTGGCAAGTTCATCGGGGCACGCCTGGCCAGTGCGCTGTTGAAAGGCCGGGGCACATCCAGCATGGAGCGCCTGTTCATGTTCGGCGTCGCGCTGATGTCCAGTGGCTTTATCCTGACCTTCCAGCAAACCGAACTGTGGCTGGCGTTGCTGTTGGTGGTGTGGGCGGGGCTGGGGGATGGGCTGTCCGAGGTGGCGCTGGTCTCCCGTGCGCAAAGTGAACCGGATAGCTTGCGCCTGCCACTGTTCAGCTTGTTGACGCTGATTCAGATGGCGGGCTTCGGTGTGGGGATGCTGGTGGTCGGGCCGTTCTACGTGACCTGGACGCCGGCCCAGGTGATCGTGCTGTTCCATGGGCTACCGCTGACGGCCTTGTTGGTGATGACGCTCTGGCTGGGGTGCATGGCTTACCGGGGCAGGCCAAACGTGTCGGATACGCCTCCCACCGGTTAACCGCACCCGGTGGGAGGGAGCAGTCCCTCCCACCGCTGAGATGTAGCAGCCACCGGTAATCAGCCTCGGGCAAAAATCTGTATCTCAGTCAAAGGCTACGCGCGTTTGTGACGGGCAGATCAACCGGGCTCCAGCAACTGCGCCCCCGGCCCACGCTCACCGAGCTGGTCACCCAGGTTGCGCAACGGGCAGGCGTCCATCGACAAGCACCCACAGCCAATGCAGCCGTTGAGCTTGTCGCGCAGCAGCACTAATTTGTTGATCCGCTCATCCAGGTCTTCGCGCCAGCGGGCCGACAGGCGTGCCCAATCCTTGGCGGTGGGCGTGCGGCCATCGGGCAGTGCCTGTAACGCCTCGCCGATGGTTGCCAGTGGAATGCCCAGGCGTTGAGCGACTTTGATCACCCCCACACGCCGCAGCACATCCCGTGGGTAGCGCCGCTGATTGCCAGCGTTGCGATTGCTTTTGATCAGCCCTTTGGTTTCGTAGAAATGCAGTGCCGTGACCGCCACGCCGCTACGGGCAGCCAACTGGCCAACGGTGAGTTCCTTGTTGAGCATACACACTCCGATTCATCACTTGACCTTGACTTAACTGGAGGTTTTACCCTGCATGGCACTGGATCGCAAGATTCTGCTTACAGAGAAAGGGGAGTGTTCATGCAGGCATCAGAGAAAAATCGCAGCTTCACGCAGTTGATCGAATTCCAGATCGACCCCCGCCAGCAATCCGCCCTGGTCGCCGCCTTGACCGTCCAGAGCGAGCGACTGGCCGAGAGCCAAGCCGGCTTTGTGAGTGCAAGCGTGCAGGTCAGCGATGATGGGCGACGGGTACTCAACTACTTGCAGTGGCAATCCCGCGAGGCTGGCGAGGCGGCCTTCAGGCGCTTCGAGCAGGGTGGCGAGGATTTCTGGACGCTCATCCGGGTGCACCAGGCCAAGGCGGTGATCTTCGATTCGTTCCAGGTGTTGCGCAGTTTTGAGCGCAGCCATGACGATGCCTTGCACTGCCGCTTAAATGGATAGGTGCAGCATCCGCTCGCCCTGCAGGTTTTCTCCAGGTCGACGCTTGTTTACCGCCAACTCACCGATCTTGATCAGGCGCGTGCGCGTGACGTTGCGGCTCAAACCCAGCAGGCTGGCGGTGTGCACCTGGTTGTAATGACTGAAGCGGTAAGCCGCGCGTAACAGCGCATCCTCGACCTTTTCATGCAGGGCGCCGGCCTGTTCCTCGAACAGCTTCTGAAAGGCGCGCGCCAGCAATGCTTCGGCGCTGTTGTCGATGCCGTGCTGGCTGTCGTCCTGGCGCTCGATGCGCAGGTTGGACAGGCGCAAGTCGTCGCGTTCGATCACGCTGTTGCGGCAGATCAACAAGGTGTGGTGAATCACGTTCTCCAGCTCGCGAATATTACCGGGCCAGCTGTAGCTCTTGAGTTTGTGTTCGGCTTCACGGCTGATAGCGATCGGGCCATAGCCCAGGCGTTGGCTATAGGCTTCGATGAAGTGTCGGGTCAGCGGCAGGATATCGCCGGGGCGCTCGCGCAGTGGGCTGAGTTCCAGGCTGACCACGTCGAGACGGTAATACAGGTCTTCGCGGAAGTGCCCGGCGTTGATGGCTTTTTCAAGTTGTACGTTGGTTGCGGCCAGTACCCGGACATCGATAGGAATGCTCTTGCGCGAACCCAGGCGCACCACTTCGCGTTCCTGCAGCACCCGCAGCAGCTTGACCTGAATGGCCATCGGCAGATCGCCGATTTCGTCGAGGAACAAGGTGCCCCCGTCCGCCTCCTCGAACCAGCCCGCTTTGGCGCTGAGGGCGCCGGTAAAGGCACCTTTTTCGTGGCCGAACAGTTCGGCTTCGACGAGTGATTCAGAGAACGCTCCGCAGTTCACTGCCACGAACGGTCGGTTGCGCCGCGCACTGAGGTTATGGATATGCCGCGCCACCAGTTCTTTACCGGTACCGGTCTCACCGATGATCAGTACGCTGGCTTCGCTGGGCGCCACTTGCTGGATATGGTCGAGCAAGGCCTGGGATTTCGGGTCTTCAAACACCTGTGCCGTGGCGCGAATCGAGGTCGCGAGGGCGGGCGAGGGGGGGAGGGTCAACAACTGCATGGGCACCTCTCTTAGGAATAGAACGTGGGAATCGGCAGGGTCTGGTTCAGCGCCCAGTCACCCAGTTCGTGGAGTTTGTAATCCAGCGGGTCGTGCAGGGTTTGCGTGCGCAGGTTGCGCCAGTGGCGGTCCAGGCGCAGTGACGCGTGGGTGGAGCGCGCGCCGGTGACTTCGAATAGGCGGGTGCACAGATCCAGCCCCTGGCGCGTCGCGGCAACTTTTGCGGTAGCGATTGCAATAGCCAGTTTGCCGCGTTCCTGTTCGCTGAGGTTGGGCCCTTTGGCCCATGCCTGGTCGAACAGCTCGGCGGCGTGTTCCACCAGCAGGCGCACGCTTTGCAGCGCGACCCAGAAGTCGCCGTAGTGGTGCAGCACGTAAGGGTCCTGGCGCACGTCCTGGGCCATGGATTTATGCCACGCACGGGTTTCGGTCAGGGTGTAGTGGCGCGCCTCTTCGAAGGCGCCTTCGGCAATGCCTAAAAACAGATGGGTGAAGGTGAGCTGCGCGATCAACGGCCGCAGGCAGGCGAACGGCGTACTCAGGGGGCCTGGATCGAGCAGTAATTCGGACTCCCTCTACGCGCACCCGTTCGAAGCTGGCGCTGCCACTGTCGGTCTGGCGCTGGCCGATCGTGTTCCAGTCATCGTGCAAGGTGATCCCGCTGCGCCCGCTGGGGATGGCGGCAATCAGCAGCTTGCCCCCAGCGCGCTCATCCACGGCCGAGGCGATGAGCATTTCTGAATCGTTGGCGCCGGAGCAGAAACTCTTCTTGCCGGAAAATTCCCGCCAGCCGCCGAAGTCCTTGACCACCGTACGCGTGTCCAGCGGGTTGAGGGCATTGCCCCAGAACCAATTCTTACGCGCAGTTTGTTCGAACCACGGTTGCCATTGGTCCGGCCGCGAAAACAGGCGCACGGTAGCGAGCATCAGGTGATGAAAACCAAAGACATGGGCGATGGAGCTGTCGACCTTGGCGAACTCGCGCACGACATCCAGCGTCTCGCTCCAGCGCGCACCTAGCCCGCCGTACTGGCCGGGAATACTCAGCGCGAGCAGGCCACTTTGGCGCAGAGCGTCGCGTTCAGCTTTGGGTGTGCCGCCGCGTTCGTCACGCTCCACGGCGGTGAGCGCGAACTCGGCGGCCAGCAATTTGGCGGTCTGCAGTGCAGAAAGTGGCACGCTGTGGGGGTTAGCGGTCACGGGGGAGAACCTCAGTCGTGTGTGGCAATGCAATTGAAGGGTGGCGAGGGGCCTCATCGGTCTCAAGTGTTTGGCGCGCAGCGTTGGGGTGTTTATAGAGGGATTCTTATATTCCGTAAATTAATCGATTAACATATTTATAGATCTTAAAAGAATATAAGGCGTGCCTATCGGGCATGTCGCAACGGTTGATAGCAACTATCGAGGGCGGTGATTTTTCACTGGGAAGGCTCGGGAGTAGCCTGTGTTCATTGACTCGAAACCTCCTTTGCAGGGCCACCGCCATGAACCGCTTACTCGCTATCTCGCTCTTGATTGCCACCTCTGTCCTCGCCGGATGCGCGACTCATCCCTCGCCTGAATTGCGCCCTTATACCGCGCAAGAAACCAAGCAGTTGGCCCTGGAAGCGCTGAGCCGCCGTGGCTTGTCATTTGATGAGTATCAACAGCAGCGCGCGGCGTTGAACGGCCAGCCACAGAAGTCTTTCGGCTTTGATCATCAGGGCGAAATGAATGCCGAGCGCAGTGTGGCCTTGAAGGATCGCCCCAGTTGAGCGGTGCTGTTGCGGTGAAAAACCCGGGTTTCCCTCACAGGAATCTCGGGTTTTTTGTTTTCCATGGCGTGACTTCAGCCTGTTAAGCTGAATTTCAGGAGCGTTCCTACGCACATTTTCATAAAGTGGTCCTTCTTTAATGGCACTCGATCAGTTAAACCTGACGACCTCTGTTCTGTTCGATGCCCCCGCGACATTGCTCGCGGGAACACGCTCTGCGAGTTTCTAACGTCATGAATAAACGTCCGCTGTATTTCGACTATGCCGCCACCACACCGGTGGATGAGCGGGTCATTCAAGTGATGGTCGAGTGTCTGGGCTTCAATGCCAATTTCGGTAACCCAGCCTCCAGTTCCCACGCGTTCGGCCAAGCGGCCCGGCAAACGGTTGAGCAGGCGCGTCATCAGGTGGCCGAACTGGTTGGCGCCCAGCCCGAGCAGATCGTCTGGACCTCCGGCGCCACCGAATCCAACAACCTGGCGATCAAGGGCGTGGCCCAGGCGCGTGGCGTGGCGGGTGGGCATATGATCACCAGCCAGATCGAGCACAAGGCCACGCTCGACACCGCGCGGCAACTGCAGGAAGCCGGGGTGGCGGTGACGTATCTGGTGCCTGATGCCGATGGCTTGATCAGTGTCGAGGCCGTCAGTGAAGCGCTGCGTGAAGACACCTTTCTGGTGTCGCTGATGCTGGTCAATAACGAACTGGGCACGTTGAACGACATCCCGGCCATCGGCGCCCGGGTGCGTAAGCAGGGTGCGTTGTTTCACGTGGACGCGGCGCAAGGGGCGGGCAAGGTGGCCATCGACCTGGCGCAGTGGCCGGTGGATTTGATGTCGTTTTCCGCCCACAAGCTTTACGGTCCGAAGGGCATCGGCGCGTTGTACGTAGGACCTCGGGCGCAACAGAAGGTATTGGCGCAAATTCATGGCGGCGGTCATGAAGGCGGCTTGCGTTCAGGTACCCTGGCGACTCACCAGATTGCGGGCATGGGCACGGCGTTCGCCCTGGCGGCGGCGTCCTTTGCCGAAGAGAAGGCGCAGATCGTGGCCTTGCGTCAGCGTCTGTTGGATCAGTTGGGCCCGATTGCAGGTGTGCGCCTCAACGGCAGCCTTACACAGCGAATCCCTCATACGCTTAGCCTTACGTTCAGCGAAGGCGAATTCAATACCGGTGCGTTGAGTGCCGGGATTGCCTTCTCGGCGACTTCAGCGTGCAATTCGGCGAGCAATGCGCCGTCCCATGTGCTTCTGGCTTTGGGGCATGACGCACGCAGCGCCAGCCGTACCATTCGCTTAAGCCTGGGCCGGTTTACCACCGAGCGGGACATCGACGAAGCGGTACAACTGATCAAGTCGGCACTGGCCAGCGCACCAGCGTTCTGGGCCGTCTGAAATTCGATTCGCAGTCCATAACAATTATTAGTGGTTAGCAGGAGACACAATGAGTACGCAGCCTTTGACCCATGGAACGGTTCCCCAGCGCCTGGCGCATACCCGTGAGCTGATGAGCCGAGAGGGGATCCACGCCCTGTTGGTGCCGTCTGCGGATCCGCATTTGTCCGAGTACTTGCCGGGATACTGGCAGGGGCGCCAATGGTTGTCGGGGTTCCATGGTTCGGTGGGGACGCTGATCGTCACGGCGGATTTTGCCGGTGTGTGGGCCGACAGCCGCTATTGGGAACAGGCGACCAAGGAGCTCAAGGGCAGCGGTATCGAACTGGTGAAACTGCAACCGGGCCAACCCGGCCCGCTGGAATGGCTGGCTGAACAAACACCGGAAGGCGGTGTAGTGGCCGTGGATGGCGCGGTCATGGCCGTGGCATCGGCACGTACGCTGGGTGGCAAGCTGGCGGAGCGCGGCGCGCGCTTGCGCACGGACATCGATTTGCTCAACGCCGTCTGGCACGACCGCCCGGCGCTGCCGAACCAGCCGATCTATCAGCACTTGCCGCCGCAGGCTACCGTCAGCCGTGGCGAAAAGCTCGCGGCCCTGCGTGCCAGCCTGAGCGAAAAAGGCGCTGACTGGCATCTTATCGCCACCCTGGATGATATCGCCTGGTTGTTCAACCTTCGCGGTGGCGATGTGTCGTTCAACCCGGTGTTCGTGTCGTTTGCCTTGATCAATCAGCAACAGGCCACTTTGTTCGTGGCGCTGAGCAAAGTCGATGCCGAGCTGCGGGCTGCGCTTGAGCGCGATGGTGTGACCGTGCGCGACTACAGCGACGTGGCTGATGCGCTGCGAGCCGTACCGCCAGGGGCCAGTCTGCACGTTGATCCGGCACGCGTGACGGCGGGTTTGCTGGAGCACCTTGATGCCGGTGTGAAGCTGGTGGAAGGCTTGAACCCGACCACGCTGGCCAAGTCCCGCAAAAGCCTGGCTGACGCCGAGCATATCCGTCAGGCCATGGAGCAGGATGGCGCCGCCTTGTGCGAATTTTTCGCCTGGCTGGAGACGGCCTTGGGGCGTGAACGCATTACTGAGCTGACAATCGATGAGCACCTCACGGCAGCGCGTACCCGCCGTCCGGGTTATGTATCGCTGAGTTTCAACACCATTGCTGCCTTCAACGCCAACGGCGCGATGCCGCATTACCACGCCACGCCAGAAGAACATGCCGTGATTGAAGGTGATGGCCTATTGCTGATCGACTCCGGTGGCCAGTACCTGGGCGGTACGACCGATATCACGCGGATGGTGCCCATCGGTACACCGAGCGAGGAGCAGAAACGCGACTGCACGCGGGTGCTCAAGGGGGTAATTGCCTTATCCCGCGCTCATTTCCCCAAAGGCATCTTGTCGCCGTTGCTTGACGCCATCGCACGCGCGCCGATCTGGGCCGAGGGTGTGGATTACGGCCATGGCACGGGACACGGTGTCGGGTATTTCCTCAACGTGCACGAGGGCCCCCAAGTGATCGCCTACCAGGCGCTGGCCGCACCGCAAACGGCGATGCAACCGGGCATGATCACTTCGATCGAGCCGGGCACCTACCGCCCTGGGCGCTGGGGCGTGCGCATCGAAAACCTGGTGCTGAACCGTGAAGCGGGGAAAACCGAATTTGGTGAGTTCCTCAAATTCGAAACCCTGACCTTGTGCCCGATCGACACGCGTTGCCTGGAGCCTT
This sequence comes from Pseudomonas sp. W4I3, assembly GCF_030816195.1. Classification (GTDB taxonomy): domain Bacteria; phylum Pseudomonadota; class Gammaproteobacteria; order Pseudomonadales; family Pseudomonadaceae; genus Aquipseudomonas. Next base: position 2,613,277 of record NZ_JAUSXS010000001.1, read on the forward strand.
CCTTGCTCACCGCGGATGAGCGCGAATGGTTCAACGCTTATCACGCCCAGGTACGTGAACGCTTGAGCCCGTTGCTCAGTGGCGATGCGCTCACGTGGTTGCAGGTGCGCACAGCGGCTATTTGACTGCGGGTTGACTGAGGGCTTCACGCACGAAATCCAGACGGTCCTGACCAAAAAACAGCGTGTTGCCTACAAACATGCTGGGCGCGCCGAATACGCCGCGTTTAATGGCTTGTTCGGTTTTGTCCTTGAGAGCGGCTTTTACGGCCTCCTCGTTGGACAAAGCCAGAACTTGCTCTGGGTCGAAGCCCTGCTCCGCCAGTACAGTAGCCACGACGGCAGCGTCTCCCAGATTGCGCCCGTCGACCCAGAGCGCAACGAACAGGCAATCTACGAACGCCTGGAAACGCTCAGGTTGATGCATCTGGATGCCGGTGGCTGCGCGCATCAGCGTCAGGGTATTGATGGGGAAGTTCGGATTGAATCGCAGCGGCACGTCATAACGCTGGGCGTAGCGTGCGAGGTCAGCAAACATGTAACGCCCTTTGGCGGGGACAGTGATCGGTGAGGCATTGCCGGTAGCCTTGAATACGCCACCCAGCAACATAGGTTGATACACCAACGCGGTGCCAGTATCAGAGCACAGCTTCGGTAACTGGGTGTGCGCCAGGTACGTAGCGGGGCTACCGAAATCAAAGAAGAACTCCAGGGTTTTGGTCATGGCCGGTACTCGCTGCTTGGTTGTTATCGGGCGTGCTTACCAGGTTTCATTCCAGGGACGCAGGTCCAGTTCGAATGTCCAGGCGTCCCGTGGCTGGCTGTGCAAATACCAGTAGTTATCGGCGATGTGGTCGGGGTTAAGAATGCCGTCTTGATCTTTGAGGGCGTATTTCTGCGGGAAATTGTCGCGAATGAAGTCGGTATCGATGGCGCCGTCCACCACTACGTGGGCGACATGGATGTTCATCGGCCCCAACTCCCGCGCCATGCTTTGCGCCAAAGCGCGTATCCCATGCTTGGCGCCGGCGAAGGCGGCAAACCCCGCGCTTCCGCGCAAACCAGCGGTAGCGCCGGTGAACAGGATGGTGCCGCGCTTTCGCGTGACCATACGCTTGGCAACTTCACGGGCATTTAGAAAACCTGAGAAGCAGGCCATTTCCCAGATCTTGAAGTACTTGCGCGCGGTCTCTTCCAGGATGCTGCAGGGGACGTTGGCGCCGATGTTGAAGACGAAGGCTTCAATGGGCCCGAGCGTGGTTTCAATCTGCTCGATCAGCGCGATCACGTCATCTTCTTTGCGCGCATCGCAGGCAAAGCCATGGGCTTCACCGCCGGCCAATTGGATGCTGTCTACCAAGGGCTGCAGTTTGTCCGCGCTGCGACGCGTGACACAGGCGATGTAACCTTCGCGGGCGAAGCGCTTGGCAATGGCGCCGCCAGTCGCGTCGCCGGCGCCCACTACCAATACGACTTTCTTGTTGTGCGTCATGGGGACTCCGTTGGCTCGATGGTCGAGCAGGAGTTTAGCCGCAACGCCGCACATGGCTGGTTCTATCAGCGAGATTGATCGTGGGCAATCAGGACAGCATTGCCCAGGTGTCTATTTGCAAATGACGATCATGCTGCGACTGGTGTAGCCGGCAGGGTTGAGGCCGAAGGGGTAATCCCCTGGCTCTTCGGAGTTGTCGCCGGATTTGGCGATCACCCGATAACCCTTGGCGCCACATGAGTTGGCCGCGCTGGTGTAGCACTGGTCCCAGGAGGAGGACAGGCCCGAACAGTTGATATGCAGCCCTTTCTTGCCCCGTTTCACTTCTGTCTTCGTGGTCGCAGCACAGCCAGCAATGCCTATGACCAGCAACAGTATAAAAATTCGTTTCATTCCAGTCCTTAAATAGCCGCTTCGCAAAAGGATCGAAGCCGGCCTTTACTCGCTATCGAGCGTAGCGTTCATGCGGTCCGTGTCGAAATTCTCCATGAAAGACGTTCATTTACAGGCTAAACATGGCCTAAATGAGCGGTAAATACCAGAGCTGCCTTTAAAGAGTGTCAGTCGGCAGGCACCAGCGGCTTCGATTCGTTGCGCATGGTCAGTGTGGCGCCGACGGAGGCCAAAATGATGCAGATGATGGCGAGCCATTGCGCGAGCGTCAGGTGTTCATTCAGGAAGAACAAGCCGGAGAGGGCGCCGAACGCTGGCTCGATACTCATCAAGGTGCCGAAGGTGCGAGCTGGCAAGCGGGTGAGGGCAACCATTTCCAGTGTGTACGGCAGGGCCGTGGACAAAATGGCGACACCGATGGCGACGGGAATCAGGGCAGGGGTCAGCAACGCGGTACCGGCGTGTACGATGCCGATTGGCGCGACGAACAGAGCGGCAATCATTACGCCGAGCGCGGCGGTCTGCACACCGTTATCGTTGCCTGCCTTCTGGCCGAACAGAATATAAAGCGCCCAGCAGACACCGGCGCCGAGTGCGTAGGCGGCGCCGACCAAGTCGATGCTGCTGCTGGCTTCGCCCGTTGGTATCAGCAGGAGCAAACCGATGACCGCGAGTGCGATCCACAAAAAGTCCACTGCTCGACGCGAGGCATAGAGGGCGACGGCGAGCGGGCCGGTGAACTCCAGGGCTACCGCAATACCCAGGGGAACGGTACGCAACGACATATAGAAGAGAAAGTTCATGCCGCCCAGGGCCATGCCGTAGACGATCACTGTGCGCAGGGACCTGGCCGTCAGTTTCGCGCGCCACGGGCGTAATAGAAGCAGCATGATCACGCTGGCGAAAATCAGGCGCAGGGTTGTGGTGCCTTGCGCGCCGATGATCGGAAACATGCTTTTGGCCAGCGACGCGCCGGACTGAATGGAGGCCATCGCGATCAACAGCAGGCCAACGGGGAACAATATGGAGGCCAGGCCGCGGGGTGGAGTGGTCATTGAAGGTGTTCGTCCGAAGTCATAGTAGAAGGGAAGTGGGGCTATGATGCTTAAGTGTTATGTGATGAGCAATATATTGCTCAATTGGAGAGGGTTTAAGGGGGTTGTGGGTTTTTGATAGAAAAATCACATTAAACATTGACGGCGAATTTTATCTGTCTATAATTCGCCCCACTTCCGGCGCAGTCGAAACGGAAAACTCCTTGGTAAACAATGAGTTAAGTAAGTTTCGGCAGCAGGTTGCTTCAGTTCATCGAAGCCAAAAGGAAGTTGAAAAAGAGGTGTTGACAGCAGCGTGTAACGCTGTAGAATTCGCCTCCCGCTTACGAGAGATCGCAAGCGCAAGTGGTTGAAGTTGTTGAAGAAATCTTCGAAAGCTTCTGAAAATAACCACTTGACAGCAAATGAGGCTGCTGTAGAATGCGCGCCTCGGTTGAGACGAAAGATCTTAACCAACCGCTCTTTAACAACTGAATCAAGCAATTCGTGTGGGTGCTTGTGGAGTCAGACTGATAGTCAACAAGATTATCAGCATCACAAGTTACTCCGCGAGAAATCAAAGATGTAACCAACGATTGCTGAGCCAAGTTTAGGGTTTCTTAAAAACCCAAAGATGTTTGAACTGAAGAGTTTGATCATGGCTCAGATTGAACGCTGGCGGCAGGCCTAACACATGCAAGTCGAGCGGTAGAGAGAAGCTTGCTTCTCTTGAGAGCGGCGGACGGGTGAGTAATGCCTAGGAATCTGCCTGGTAGTGGGGGATAACGTTCGGAAACGGACGCTAATACCGCATACGTCCTACGGGAGAAAGCAGGGGACCTTCGGGCCTTGCGCTATCAGATGAGCCTAGGTCGGATTAGCTAGTTGGTGAGGTAATGGCTCACCAAGGCGACGATCCGTAACTGGTCTGAGAGGATGATCAGTCACACTGGAACTGAGACACGGTCCAGACTCCTACGGGAGGCAGCAGTGGGGAATATTGGACAATGGGCGAAAGCCTGATCCAGCCATGCCGCGTGTGTGAAGAAGGTCTTCGGATTGTAAAGCACTTTAAGTTGGGAGGAAGGGCAGTTACCTAATACGTGATTGTTTTGACGTTACCGACAGAATAAGCACCGGCTAACTCTGTGCCAGCAGCCGCGGTAATACAGAGGGTGCAAGCGTTAATCGGAATTACTGGGCGTAAAGCGCGCGTAGGTGGTTTGTTAAGTTGGATGTGAAATCCCCGGGCTCAACCTGGGAACTGCATTCAAAACTGACTGACTAGAGTGTGGTAGAGGGTGGTGGAATTTCCTGTGTAGCGGTGAAATGCGTAGATATAGGAAGGAACACCAGTGGCGAAGGCGACCACCTGGACCAACACTGACACTGAGGTGCGAAAGCGTGGGGAGCAAACAGGATTAGATACCCTGGTAGTCCACGCCGTAAACGATGTCAACTAGCCGTTGGGAGCCTTGAGCTCTTAGTGGCGCAGCTAACGCATTAAGTTGACCGCCTGGGGAGTACGGCCGCAAGGTTAAAACTCAAATGAATTGACGGGGGCCCGCACAAGCGGTGGAGCATGTGGTTTAATTCGAAGCAACGCGAAGAACCTTACCAGGCCTTGACATCCAATGAACTTTCTAGAGATAGATTGGTGCCTTCGGGAACATTGAGACAGGTGCTGCATGGCTGTCGTCAGCTCGTGTCGTGAGATGTTGGGTTAAGTCCCGTAACGAGCGCAACCCTTGTCCTTAGTTACCAGCACGTAATGGTGGGCACTCTAAGGAGACTGCCGGTGACAAACCGGAGGAAGGTGGGGATGACGTCAAGTCATCATGGCCCTTACGGCCTGGGCTACACACGTGCTACAATGGTCGGTACAGAGGGTTGCCAAGCCGCGAGGTGGAGCTAATCCCACAAAACCGATCGTAGTCCGGATCGCAGTCTGCAACTCGACTGCGTGAAGTCGGAATCGCTAGTAATCGCGAATCAGAATGTCGCGGTGAATACGTTCCCGGGCCTTGTACACACCGCCCGTCACACCATGGGAGTGGGTTGCACCAGAAGTAGCTAGTCTAACCTTCGGGAGGACGGTTACCACGGTGTGATTCATGACTGGGGTGAAGTCGTAACAAGGTAGCCGTAGGGGAACCTGCGGCTGGATCACCTCCTTAATCGACGACATCAGCTGCTCCATAAGTTCCCACACGAATTGCTTGATTCATTGAAGAAGACGAAAGAAGCAGCCCGAAATTGGGTCTGTAGCTCAGTTGGTTAGAGCGCACCCCTGATAAGGGTGAGGTCGGCAGTTCGAATCTGCCCAGACCCACCAATTTTGTGTGGGAAACGCCTGTAGAGATACGGGGCCATAGCTCAGCTGGGAGAGCGCCTGCCTTGCACGCAGGAGGTCAACGGTTCGATCCCGTTTGGCTCCACCACTACTGCTTCTGTCGGTATAAAGCTTAGAAATGAGCATTCCATCGTTGTGATGGTGAATGTTGATTTCTAGTCTTTGACTAGTTCGTTCTTTAAAAATTTGGGTATGTGATAGAAAGATAGACTGAACGTTACTTTCACTGGTAACGGATCAGGCTAAGGTAAAATTTGTGAGTTCTCTTAACTGAGAAATTCGAATTTTCGGCGAATGTTGTCTTCACAGTATAACCAGATTGCTTGGGGTTATATGGTCAAGTGAAGAAGCGCATACGGTGGATGCCTTGGCAGTCAGAGGCGATGAAAGACGTGGTAGCCTGCGAAAAGCTTCGGGGAGTCGGCAAACAGACTTTGATCCGGAGATGTCTGAATGGGGGAACCCAGCCATCATAAGATGGTTACCTTACACTGAATACATAGGTGTATGGAGCGAACCAGGGGAACTGAAACATCTAAGTACCCTGAGGAAAAGAAATCAACCGAGATTCCCTTAGTAGTGGCGAGCGAACGGGGACTAGCCCTTAAGTGGCTTTGAGATTAGCGGAACGCTCTGGAAAGTGCGGCCATAGTGGGTGATAGCCCTGTACGCGAAAATCTCTTAGTCATGAAATCGAGTAGGACGGAGCACGAGAAACTTTGTCTGAATATGGGGGGACCATCCTCCAAGGCTAAATACTACTGACTGACCGATAGTGAACTAGTACCGTGAGGGAAAGGCGAAAAGAACCCCGGAGAGGGGAGTGAAATAGATCCTGAAACCGTATGCGTACAAGCAGTGGGAGCCCACTTTGTTGGGTGACTGCGTACCTTTTGTATAATGGGTCAGCGACTTATTTTCAGTGGCGAGCTTAACCGAATAGGGGAGGCGTAGCGAAAGCGAGTCTTAATAGGGCGTCTAGTCGCTGGGAATAGACCCGAAACCGGGCGATCTATCCATGGGCAGGTTGAAGGTTGGGTAACACTAACTGGAGGACCGAACCGACTACCGTTGAAAAGTTAGCGGATGACCTGTGGATCGGAGTGAAAGGCTAATCAAGCTCGGAGATAGCTGGTTCTCCTCGAAAGCTATTTAGGTAGCGCCTCATGTATCACTGTAGGGGGTAGAGCACTGTTTCGGCTAGGGGGTCATCCCGACTTACCAAACCGATGCAAACTCCGAATACCTACAAGTGCCGAGCATGGGAGACACACGGCGGGTGCTAACGTCCGTCGTGAAAAGGGAAACAACCCAGACCGTCAGCTAAGGTCCCAAAGTTATGGTTAAGTGGGAAACGATGTGGGAAGGCTTAGACAGCTAGGAGGTTGGCTTAGAAGCAGCCACCCTTTAAAGAAAGCGTAATAGCTCACTAGTCGAGTCGGCCTGCGCGGAAGATGTAACGGGGCTCAAACCATACACCGAAGCTACGGGTATCACGTAAGTGATGCGGTAGAGGAGCGTTCTGTAAGCCTGTGAAGGTGAGTTGAGAAGCTTGCTGGAGGTATCAGAAGTGCGAATGCTGACATGAGTAACGACAATGGGTGTGAAAAACACCCACGCCGAAAGACCAAGGTTTCCTGCGCAACGTTAATCGACGCAGGGTTAGTCGGTCCCTAAGGCGAGGCTGAAAAGCGTAGTCGATGGAAAACAGGTTAATATTCCTGTACTTCTGGTTATTGCGATGGAGGGACGGAGAAGGCTAGGCCAGCTTGGCGTTGGTTGTCCAAGTTTAAGGTGGTAGGCTGGAATCTTAGGTAAATCCGGGATTCTAAGGCCGAGAGCTGATGACGAGTCATCTTTTAGATGACGAAGTGGTTGATGCCATGCTTCCAAGAAAAGCTTCTAAGCTTCAGGTAACCAGGAACCGTACCCCAAACCGACACAGGTGGTTGGGTAGAGAATACCAAGGCGCTTGAGAGAACTCGGGTGAAGGAACTAGGCAAAATGGCACCGTAACTTCGGGAGAAGGTGCGCCGGTGAGGGTGAAGGACTTGCTCCGTAAGCTCATGCCGGTCGAAGATACCAGGCCGCTGCGACTGTTTATTAAAAACACAGCACTCTGCAAACACGAAAGTGGACGTATAGGGTGTGACGCCTGCCCGGTGCCGGAAGGTTAATTGATGGGGTTAGCTAACGCGAAGCTCTTGATCGAAGCCCCGGTAAACGGCGGCCGTAACTATAACGGTCCTAAGGTAGCGAAATTCCTTGTCGGGTAAGTTCCGACCTGCACGAATGGCGTAACGATGGCGGCGCTGTCTCCACCCGAGACTCAGTGAAATTGAAATCGCTGTGAAGATGCAGTGTATCCGCGGCTAGACGGAAAGACCCCGTGAACCTTTACTATAGCTTTGCACTGGACTTTGAATTTGCTTGTGTAGGATAGGTGGGAGGCTTTGAAGCGTGGACGCCAGTCTGCGTGGAGCCAACCTTGAAATACCACCCTGGCAACTTTGAGGTTCTAACTCAGGTCCGTTATCCGGATCGAGGACAGTGTATGGTGGGTAGTTTGACTGGGGCGGTCTCCTCCTAAAGAGTAACGGAGGAGTACGAAGGTGCGCTCAGACCGGTCGGAAATCGGTCGTAGAGTATAAAGGCAAAAGCGCGCTTGACTGCGAGACAGACACGTCGAGCAGGTACGAAAGTAGGTCTTAGTGATCCGGTGGTTCTGTATGGAAGGGCCATCGCTCAACGGATAAAAGGTACTCCGGGGATAACAGGCTGATACCGCCCAAGAGTTCATATCGACGGCGGTGTTTGGCACCTCGATGTCGGCTCATCACATCCTGGGGCTGAAGCCGGTCCCAAGGGTATGGCTGTTCGCCATTTAAAGTGGTACGCGAGCTGGGTTTAGAACGTCGTGAGACAGTTCGGTCCCTATCTGCCGTGGACGTTTGAGATTTGAGAGGGGCTGCTCCTAGTACGAGAGGACCGGAGTGGACGAACCTCTGGTGTTCCGGTTGTCACGCCAGTGGCATTGCCGGGTAGCTATGTTCGGAATAGATAACCGCTGAAAGCATCTAAGCGGGAAACTAGCCTCAAGATGAGATCTCACTGGAACCTTGAGTTCCCTGAAGGGCCGTCGAAGACTACGACGTTGATAGGTTGGGTGTGTAAGCGCTGTGAGGCGTTGAGCTAACCAATACTAATTGCCCGTGAGGCTTGACCATATAACACCCAAGCAATTTGCGACTCGAGAGAGACCAGATTGCGGTGTGTGAAGACGAGATGAACCGAAAGTTCGACGCTTGCAAAACACCAGATTCTATTACATACCCAATTTGCTGAAGCGAGGCCAACTGGCCACGACTCAGTACCCGAATTTCTTGACGACCATAGAGCATTGGAACCACCTGATCCCATCCCGAACTCAGCAGTGAAACGATGCATCGCCGATGGTAGTGTGGGGTTTCCCCATGTGAGAGTAGGTCATCGTCAAGATTAAATTCCAGAACCCCTGTTTGCTAACGCAGACAGGGGTTTTGTTTTGGACGGTCGAAAATACGGCGCCTCTCCCAATGCGCGCTATCACGTGCGCTCGGCACCCAGACCTCGTTTTCTGGATGATGAAATAACCCGCCGTTGAGGGAAATCGATGCAAAGTGTTTCTGCATTTTTGGTATGGTGCAGCACATTTTCACAAGGATTGATCTGTATCCGCAGGACGCGACGTCGACCTTCTTCAACGAGATGCTGTAGAAATGCCTGAACCGATACCGATCAAGGACCACGAAAAAGAAAACCGTCTGGTCAACAAGCGTTTGCTCGCGTGCGCACTCTTGGTGATTGGCATCACCTGCGCTCTGGTGGGGCGGATGTACTTTCTGCAGGTGGTGCAATACGACTATCACTCCACGATTTCGGAAAACAATCGCGTCCACGTACTGCCCATCACCCCAACCCGGGGCTTGATCTATGACCGCAACGGCGTGGTTTTGGCAGACAACCGACCCAGCTACAACCTGACCATTACCCGCGAGCGCACCACCGACCTCAAGGGTGAATTGGACGCCATCGTCAGTCTGCTGCACCTGCCCGCCGAAGATCGTGCCGTGTTCGACAAAGCGCTCAAGCAGGCTCGCCATCCGTTCGTTCCCGTCACGCTGTTCTACGAGCTGAACGAAGAGCAAATCGCCGTTTTGGCCGTCAACGAGTTCCGTCTGCCGGGTGTGGACGTTGAGCCTCAGTTCGTCCGCCATTACCCGCTAGGGGCGCACTTCGCTCACTCCATCGGCTATGTCGGGCGTATCAACGAGAAAGAGTCCAAAGCCCTCGACTCAGTGGAGTACCGCGGTACCCAGTCCATCGGCAAAACCGGCATCGAACGCTTCTACGAGTCTGAGCTGCACGGTCACGTGGGTTATGAGGAAGTCGAAACCAACGCACAGGGCCGAGTATTGCGCGTGCTCAAGCACACGGATCCGATCCCCGGCAAAAACATCGTCCTGAGCCTGGACGTGAAGCTTCAGGAAGCCGCCGAAGAAGCCTTGGGTGATCGTCGTGGCTCGGTGGTTGCCCTGGACCCGCAAACCGGTGAAGTGCTGGCGATGGTCAGCAAGCCAAGTTTCGATCCGAACCTGTTCGTCACCGGTATCAGCTTCAAGGAATATGCCGCGCTGCATGATTCCATCGATCGACCGCTATTCAACCGCGTGCTGCGCGGGCTGTATGCGCCAGGCTCGACCATCAAGCCAGAGGTGGCCATCGCAGGGCTCGACAGCGGCGTCGTCACCCCACAAACCCGTGTATTCGATCCGGGTTACTACCAGTTGCCAGATTTTGATCACAAATACCGCAACTGGAACCACAGCGGCGACGGTTGGGTAGATATGGACGCCGCCATCATGCGCTCCAACGACACCTACTTCTATGACCTGGCCCACAAGCTTGGCATTGATCGTTTGCATGATTACCTGGCCGAATTCGGCCTGGGGCAGAAGGTGTCCCTGGACATGTTCGAAGAATCCGCCGGCCTGATGCCTTCCCAAGCCTGGAAGCGCGCGACACGCCGCCAGCCCTGGTTCCCGGGCGAAACCGTGATCCTGGGCATCGGCCAGGGCTATATGCAGGTCACGCCGCTGCAACTGGCCCAAGCCACTGCGCTGATCGCCAACAAGGGTGTATGGAACCGGCCGCACCTGGCCAAGACCATCGACGGCGCGCCACCGGTAGACGAGAATCCGATGCCCAACGTAGTCCTTAAAGACCCGCGTGACTGGGAGCAGGTCAACCACGGCATGCAACTGGTGATGCACGACCCGCGCGGTATCGCCCGTGCTGCCGCTCAGGGTGCCCAATATCGCATTGCCGGTAAGAGCGGTACCGCGCAGGTGGTGGCGATCAAGCAGGGTGAGCGCTACAACCGCAATAAGACCCTTGAGCGTCATCGCGATAACGCCTTGTTTGTCGGCTTTGCGCCAGCCGAACATCCGAAGATCGTGATCTCAGTGATGATTGAAAACGGTGAAGCCGGTGGCCGTGTGGCAGGTCCGGTGGTGCGTCAGATCATGGATGCCTGGCTGCTTGACCAGGAAGGTCACCTGAAGCCGCAATATGCGACGCCAGCCAAAGCCCCTGGCGATCCACACGTTTAAGTCACTTCCCACTCGTCCCAGCGCTCCACGCCGTCATAGGCCAACCAGGGCACATCACGGGCCGTCCAGATATGCGCGGTGGGCCTGGCGCCCGGATCATCGTCCAGCGTCGCCACCCGCACGATGACGTGGGGCTGGTGCGCGCGTTCGGCGATCAGATGCGAGCCGCAGCGCGAACAGAAGTGGCGCTGTTTGCCCGGCGATGACTCAAACGAGGACAGCAATTCCTCACCGTGCGTCCAGCGAAAGTGCTTACGCATCACCCCAGCCGTAGCGACAAAGGCTGCCGCATGCGCCTTGCGGCAGCTGTCGCAATGGCAGTGACTGATGGGCATGTCCAGGCGGTCCACTTGGTAGCGCACACCTTTGCACAGGCAACTTCCATTCAACGGTTCAGTCATAACCTATGGCCAGGTCAAGGATGGGGTCATCATCATCGCGCATAACCCAAGGTTGCGCATTGGTCGATGTCGCCTAGTGTTCAATGGAGGAGGTGACTTATGCACGTATTAGATCGCATCGAACGAAAAGTCCTGCTCAACGCATCACGTAAACAGGTCTGGGAAGCGCTCACGAATGCTGAGCAATTTGGCGACTGGTTCGGTATCGCCCTCAAGGGAAAAACCTTTGCTGTCGGAGAAACCATCGAAGCGCCGATCACTTACCCAGGCTACGAACATGTCGTGTGGAAGGCCAAGGTCGAAGGGATTCTGCCGCAGACCCTGTTTTCTTTCTGGTGGCATCCCTTTGCGGTAGACGACAGCATCGACTACGACAAGGAAACCCCGACGCTGGTGGAGTTCACCATCGAGGATCGCGCGCCGGGGATCCTGCTGCGGGTGGTCGAGTCCGGTTTCGACAAAGTGCCCCAGGCGCGGCGCCAGAAAGCCTTCAAAATGAACTCCCGCGGCTGGGATGAGCAAATGGGCAATATCGAAAACTACCTGAACAAGCCCCGGCGGGCCTGACCCGAACGGGCATCACGGCGGATGCCCGTACTCAACCGGCGTGATTTAGAAATCAATCGTCGCCGACAGCTTCGCCACACGCGGATCACCCTGGCTCAGGAAGCCACCCTGAGCCGATTCCCAATACTTTTCGTTGGCAACGTTTTCCACCGTCGCGCCGAGTGTCACCTCGCGCTGGTCCAGCGCGAAGGTGTAGCGCGCGCCCACGTCAAAGCGGTTCCACGCCGGCAGGCTCAGGTTGTTCGCCGCGTCGGCATACTGGCCGCCGGTGCGTAGCATGCGACCATTGAGGGTCACGCCTTGCAGGCCGGGCACGTCCCAATCCACGCCGGCGTTGAGCTGGAATGAAGGAACCCCGATGGCGCGGTTGCCGTCGTTGGCGCCGTTGAGGGTACCCTTGAGTTCAGTCTTCATCAGCGTCACCCCACCCAACAGACGCAGGCCATTTACCGGTTCGCCGAACACGTTCAGTTCGACGCCTTTATTGATCTGCTGACCTTCACGCACATAGCGCGCCGTGGTGGCGTCGATCACTTCGGCATAGCCCGCGCCAGGCTGCTCGATACGGTACACACCAAGGGTTGCGCCGTAGGTACCCATGTCGACCTTGACGCCCGCTTCGATCTGCTTGGAGCGAGCGGGGGCATAGGCTTGCCCGCCACCGATGACCGTACGGTCGCCGGATTTGAGTGGCGAGGTCGGGCCCTGGGCCAGGCCTTCGATGCGGTTGGCGTACAGAGACACGTGCTCCCACGGCTTGAACACAATGCCGTAGACCGGCGTAGTAATCGACTCGTCGTAGTTGGCCGTGCGCGTACCGCTCATGTAGTTGTAAGCCTGCACCACCATTTGCTGGCGACGTGCGCCCACCGTGACCAGCAGACGGTCATCGAAGAAGCCGAACGTGTCGGAAACTGCAGCGCTGCGCACGAATGTCTTGCCGGTAATGGTCGGGTCGCTGAAGTCGGTGCCAGGGGTGTTGCGCGGCGTATTGAGCGTAGGTGCTGCGCCGGTCACCGGATTGTAGATGTTGGTCGCGCTGGGCGAGCCGTTGAACACATAGGCGTTGCGCGCCTGGGTCCAGATGCCGGCGAGGCCAAGGTTGAGTCGATGGCTGACGGGGCCGGTCTGGAATTTGCCGTTCAGGCCGGTCATCAAACTGGAGTTGTCTTCTTCGTGCGCGATGGTCGAGCGGCTGGAGGTGGCATTGCCCAGGTTATCGGTCAGGGTAATCGAAGAGTATCGACCCATTTCTCGGCTGTGTTTGACACCGCCTGCTGCGTAAGCCGTCCAGTTTTCATTCAGGTCGTACTCGGCGCGCAGCATGCCGAAGGTGTCCTCAAGGTTGGTGCTGCTCCAACTGGGCGCATAGTTGGTATCCGCTGAAGGCGCGTCCGGGACGTGGGTCGCGGTACCCAGGAACACCGAGTTTCGCCCGCCATTGATGCGCTGCTTCTGGTACACAAAATCGCCCGACAAACGCAACGCATCGCCACGGTAATCCAGGCCGACCGCAAACAGTTTCGAACGCTGGTTTTCATCGTCAATGCCGGTATCGCCTTCGCGCTGGGACAGGTTGACCCGAGCGCCAAACCGATTGTCTTCACCGAACCGTTGCCCGATATCCAAGTGCTCGCCCACCCGGCCATCGTTGCTGATGTCCGTGCTGAACCGACGCAGCGGCATGTCACCGGCGCGCTTGGGTTGCAGGTTCACACCGCCGCCGATTCCAGAGCCGGTCGGCGTTACGCCGTTAATGAATGCGTTGGGCCCCTTGAACACTTCCACACGCTCCAGCGCGTCTGTGGACATGATCTGGCGTGGAAGGATGCCGTACAAACCATTGTAGGAAATATCGTCGCCGTTCAAGGGTAAGCCACGGATCATGAACGTCTGGGCCTGGTTCGCAAACCCCGATGCCTGGCGCACGGATGAGTCGTTAAGCAACACGTCGCCGATGGTTTCGGCTTGCTGGTCGCGAATCAATTGCTCGGTGTAGGAGGACATGCTGAACGGTACGTCCATGATGTCCTGGTTGCCCAGTACGCCCAGTTGGCCACCGCGGGCAACCTGCCCGCCGGCATACACCGCAGGCAGCGCATCGGGCGCGGGGGCCTGGGCATCGATGCGCGTTGCATCCAGCTCCAGCGTGTTGCCCGTGTCGGCATGCGCGGTAACGCTCAGGGAGCAGCAAAGGGCCAGCAGAGTAGGGCGAAAGGGCACAGCGAGTCGGGCACAGAAGGGCATGATCGGTCCTGACGGCGAACCGTCAACTATGAGGAAGGGGCAACAATCGATGCGCTTCCTCACTGCGCGGATACGACTCCGGTGCAAATGATAGTAATTGTTATTAATGTCTTGCAACAAGTTTGTGAGATCGCAGTTAACGTGCCGCCTTTATCCGGATGCCGAGTAGAATCACGCCCTGAACGCGAATCTTGAGGTGCGGTACGGTGGATTTACAGCAGGGGTTTGTCCTGACCCGGCATTGGCGCGACACCCCGGCGGGTACGGAGGTCAGTTTCTGGCTGGCGACCGACCAAGGGCCTCGGTGTATTCGTCTACCCGTGCAAACCTCGGTGGTGTTTATTCCCGAGGTCCATTGCAAGCCGCTGGATTGGTTGCTCAAGGGCGAGCGCGACATTGAATTGCGTGCGTTGCAGCTGTGCGATTTCCATCACCGACCGGTCCTGGGCCTCTACGCCCGCCAGCATCGCCAGTTGATGGATATCGAGAAGCGCCTGCGCGCCGCCGGAGTGGATGTCTACGAAGGCGATGTGCGCCCGCCTGAGCGCTACATGATGGAGCGTTTCATCACCGCCCCTGTCTGGTTCGGCGGTACGCCGGATGCCAGCGGTACGCTGCTCGAGGCGCAGATGAAGCCCGCGCCTGACTACCGCCCGGCCTTGAAACTGGTCTCCCTGGATATCGAAACCACCGCCCAGGGCGATCTCTATTCCATCGCCCTCGAAGGGTGCGGCGAGCGCCAGGTGTACATGCTCGGTCCGCCCAACAAGACCTGCGCGGTGGATTTCAAACTCGACTACTGCGACACCCGCGCCCAACTGCTCGAACGCCTCAACCAATGGTTGGCCACCCATGATCCGGATGCGATCATCGGTTGGAACGTGGTGCAGTTCGACCTGCGTGTACTGCATGAACACGCTCAGCGTCTGAACGTGCCACTTCTGCTGGGGCGTGGCGGTGAAGCCATGACCTGGCGCGAGCACGGCAGCCGCAACCATTACTTTGCTGCGGCAGCTGGCCGGCTGATCATCGACGGCATCGAGGCCCTGCGCTCGGCCACGTGGAGTTTCGAGTCGTTCAGCCTGGAGAACGTCGCGCAGACCCTGCTCGGTGAAGGCAAGGACATCTCCACGCCGTACCAGCGAATGGATGAAATCAACCGCATGTTCGCCGAGGACAAGCCCGCACTGGCGCGCTACAACCTCAAGGACTGCGAGTTGGTCACGCGGATTTTCGAGAAGACCGAACTGCTCAAGTTCCTGCTGGAGCGCGCCAGCGTCACCGGGTTGCCGGCCGACCGCAATGGCGGCTCGGTTGCCGCGTTCACCCACCTCTACATGCCACTGATGCACCGCCAGGGCTTCGTCGCCCCCAACCTCGGCGACAAGCCGCCCCAGGCCAGCCCCGGTGGGTTTGTCATGGACTCGCGGCCAGGTCTCTATGAGTCGGTGCTGGTACTGGACTACAAAAGCCTGTACCCGTCGATCATCCGCAGTTTTCTGATCGATCCGGTGGGCTTGATCGAAGGCCTCAAACATCCCGACGACAGCGACTCGGTGCAAGGCTTTCGCGGTGCGCGTTTCTCCCGCACCCGGCATTGCCTGCCGTCTATCGTCACGCGGGTTTCCGAAGGCCGCGAAGTGGCCAAGCGCGAACACAATGCACCGCTGTCCCAAGCCCTGAAGATCATCATGAACGCCTTCTACGGCGTGCTTGGTTCCAGCGGCTGCCGGTTCTTCGACACCCGGCTCGCGTCCTCCATCACGATGCGCGGGCACCAGATCATGCGTCAGACCCGGGAGCTGGTAGAGGCCCAGGGCTATGAAGTGATTTACGGCGACACCGACTCCACCTTCGTCTGGCTCGGCAGCGCCCATTCGCTGGAGGACGCCAGCCGCATCGGCAAGGCGCTGGTGCAACACGTCAACGATTGGTGGCGCAGCCATCTGCTCAAAGAGTACGGCCTGCACAGCGCCCTTGAACTGCAATACGAAACCCATTTCAGCCGCTTCCTGATGCCGACCATTCGCGGCGCGGAGGAGGGCAGCAAGAAGCGCTACGCCGGCCTGGTGGTGCGCGACGATGGCAGCGAAGAGATGGTCTACAAGGGGCTGGAGACCGTGCGCAGTGACTGGTCGCCCTTGGCGCGGCAATTCCAGCAGGAACTCTACCAGCGCATCTTTCATCGCCAGCCGTATCAGGATTATGTGCGCGATTATGTGCGCCGTACCTTGAGCGGCGAACTTGATGAGCTGCTGATCTACCGCAAGCGCCTGCGCCGACCGTTGCATGACTATGAACGCAACGTCCCACCCCATGTGCGCGCCGCGCGCCTGGCCGATGAGTACAACGACCGCCTCGGGCGCCCGCGCCAGTACCAGCGTGGCGGCTGGATCAGCTACGTGATCAGCGTCAACGGCCCGCAGCCGCTGGAAGTGCGGCAAGCGCCTATCGACTACGATCACTATGTGACCCGCCAATTACAGCCTGTGGCTGACGCCATCCTGCCGTTCGTGAACGACGATTTTGGCACCCTGGTGGGCGGGCAGATGGGCCTGTTCTAAGCCATCGGCCACACTGCCTGTAAACCCCGCAGCTTTGGAGGAAACGCCGATGTATACGCTTTATGGCACTGACGAATCCGGCTCGTGCATGATCGAAATCGCGTTGCAGCGTTGCGCTGTGCCGTGGCATCGCGTGGACGCCAGCTCCTGGCACGACGGCGAGGGTAGCGAAGCCCTGGCGCGCATCAACCCGCTCAAACAGATCCCCACCCTGGTCACCCCCGATGGTCAGGTGCTGACCGAGAGTGCCGCCATTCTGATCCACCTGGGCCTCGAGTTTCCCGCTGCCGACCTATTGGCTGGCAACCGCGCGCAGATCCTGCGTGGCCTGCTGTACATCGCAGCCAATTGCTACAGCGCCATCGGCATCATCGACTACCCGCAACGCTGGCTGGGTGATGCCGATCAAACCCTGCAAGCGCAACTGGCGACCGGCACGCGGCGCTATCTGCATCAGGCCTGGGTCGTGTTCGCCGATCAGTTTGCCGACCAACTGTTCGCGCCCGACAACGGACCCAATGCACTGGGCATCATGGCCGCGGCGGTATCGCGTTGGGATGACGCCCGCGGGGTGCTCCGCAACCTGGCGCCGGGCTTTGCCCAAACCCTGGAGCGGGTGGATGCCGATCCGGTCGTGGCGCCTGTGTTCGCCCGTCACTGGCCGCAATGGCAGGTCCCGTAATCAGAAGAAACAATGACCCACGCCACCCGCCAATCCCTTGCGCCGCGGGCATCCTGACCTACGCTTCTCAATGCGGCGTAGGAATCATCCTTGAATTTGACTGTCGCAGACATGAAACTCAAGAACCCTGCATGGAATTCAAAGGAGGTGCGCATGCTCATCCGGTCGCTGACCCTGGCTACCTTGATGGCTTTTACGGGGCCGTTGTTGGCTGCTGATGATAATCCGCTCAAGCTGGAGTTGGGCAAAACCCGCCCTCTGGTGGTGGTGGAACTCGATGCGGGTAACCCGACGTTGGCCACGCTCAGGAAACAACTGGAGGAGCCTGCCAACAAGCAGTCCTTCGAAGAGCGCAGCATGGTGTTCTACACCGTGAAGTTCGGCAGCATCGGCGCCGAAGGCGAGAAGTTCGCCAAGGACCCCAAGGACAGCAAAAAGCTCACTCCGCCTGAAACCAATGCCCTGATCCGCGCCCTCAAGCTCGGTGTCGGCAGCGGCACCAAGGTGATTTTGGTCGGCAAGGACGGTGAGAAGAAACTCGAGAAGACCGTGCCGCCCGATAGCCTTGACCTCAAAGAGTTCTTCAGTGCCATCGACCAGATGCCGATGGCCGAGAAAGAAGCCGCTGCCGCGTCAGAACCCGAGCCCGCCGCGCCTGCGCCGGCCAAGGGTGTCAAACCCGCCAAGCCTGGCAACAAGTCCGCACCGCAACCACTCGACGATTGAAATCCATAACCCTGTAGGAGCGAGCTTGCTCGCGAAAAACGTTCAGGCCCCGCGTTCATTCTGGATAAACGTGAGAGCCCCTGAGTTCTTCGCGAGCAAGCTCGCTCCTACAAGGGATTAGGGCAGGCCACTCCACGTTAGTCAGCCGCGCACTTCAGGCTTTGGCGTCTTGCGCACCGGAAACGGAAAGTAGAAAAACCGCAGGAATGCCACCCGCTTGATCACTTCCCCGATCAGCAACGGCACCACCACCGCCACCACAAAACCCACGCAGGCCGCCATGAAAGGATGCAAGCCCAGACGTTCCATCAGGTCGAAGGTCTTGTGCTGGATCTCGCCGTGGAAGATCAACACGATCAACGTCGACTGGCCAATGTAGGTCATCGCTCGGGTCAGCAAGGTCGACACCATCAACAGCCGTGCCAGCGCCCAGCACGCGTACACGCCGATCACCGCCAGCAGGCTGGTCCACAACCAGTGGTCGTAGCGGCGTTGGGCCAGGTCCATGGTGTCGTGGCTGTAGATAAATACCGCAGCGAACAGCACCAGCGAGATCAGCAGGGTCAGCAGCGAGCCTTCGTGCCGGCGCAGCCAGTCGCGCAGCAGGTAGCCGTAGATGAAGTAGGTGCTGCTGATCAGGGTCACGTCGAGGCTGAAGGGCAGACCGGGCAGGGTCCAGGTCTGTTCGCCGACGGTGACCGGCACTTGCCAGAACCAACGCAGCATCCAGATGCCGAGCAGCAATTGCGCGCCGATCAGCAGGCAAGCGGCCAGCAACGGCAGCTTCAGGCGCTGGATCAGTCGCAGCATCAACCAGCTGAACAGGATGGCTACCCAGAAGTGCGGCAAAAACCACAATGCCTGCCAAGGGATGGTGTCCACGGAGGCGTACAGCACGCCGCCGATGTCCGGCAGCAACGGTTGCCCGCGCAGAACATCGCGCACGATCACGTACACCAGCATGGTGAAAAAGAACGGCTTGAGCAGGCCATCGGCCTTGCGCACAGCCATTTCCACGAAGGGCTGCTCGGGCTTGAAGAACACCCCGGATAAAAAGAAAAACAACGGCAGCACGAACGACGCCAGGATCGGGTACATCAAGTCCAGCGAGTTGGCGACAAACCAACTATGGCCAAACACGATAATCAGGATACCGATGCCTTTGGCGATATCCATTTGAATCCAACGATGTTTCATTTAAGTCTTCCCGAACGATCATTCACGCCTTGCGCCATGGCTTGAGCCACAGCCCCATACCCAACAACACCACGGCGCCAGCCAGGGTGCTCAAGCCCAATTGCAGCCACACGTCTTCGATTCGAAACAACATCAGCGCCGCCAGCCCCAGCAGCCCCGCGCTGAGCAGCCATTGCCGCGCCCAGGGCAGGGCACCGAGCAAGGCCTGGCGCTGCATCAACAGCAGCGCGGTGCAGAGCACGCCCGCCAGCGCCGCCAAGGGGATACCGGCCAGGCCGAACGCAAACGGCAGCACGCCCAGCAACAGCACGTTGACCAGGCTGCCGAGCAGCTCGCAGCGCAGTGGCTGGCGCGTATCGCCGGCGGCGTAGGCATAACGCGCGAGCAGGGCGTTCCACGCACCGAACACCAAAGGCACGGCAAACCCTGCCAGCAACAGCGGCAGCGGCGAGTCCGCCGATTGAGTGGGCAGCAGCAGCACCACCAGGCTCGGTGCCGCCGCCACCAGGCCGACGCCGGCCGGCAAGGTCAGCACGCTGGCGGTTTCCAGGCCGCGCTTGAGCAGGGCCAGGCGTTCATCGCCCTGGCGTCGGCTCATCATGCCGAGCAGCACTTGATTGAGGCTCATCAACGCAATCAGGGGCAGATTCATCAGCTTGCGCGCCAGGTTGACCCAGGTCACCGCGCCTTCGCCCAGCAGCGACGCCACCAGCCGTTCGATCAACGCCAGGCCCTGGCTGGCGCCATTGCTCAGCAACAGCGGGCCGATGCGCTGGCCCAGCTCCCGCAGAGGCGCGAGCGACAGCTGCACGCGCCACGGTCGCCAGCCCAGGCGCCAAATCGACGGCAGCAGCGCCAGCGGCATCAAGCCACTGCCGATCAAGCACGCCAGCGCAAGGGTATGCGGCTGGCTGGCAGTGCCGGCCAGCGCGAGGTAAATCACCGGTGGCAGGTTGAACAGCAGCGAACCCAGCCCCGCCAACACAAAACGCTCGCTGGCCTGCAATGGCACACTGAACAGCGCATGCAGCAGCAGACCCGGCACACACCACGCCACAATCTGCAGATTGCTGGCGGCCAGCGACGTAGCGCTTGCCGCCAACCCCGGGCCGAGCACTTGCACCAGCCAGGGCGCCAGAAGCATCAGCAGCAGGCTGGTAAGCAGCGCGATCAGCATCAACGCGGGGAACAGCACCGCCAGCCAGCCCAGGCGTTCGCCATCCTGGCGTTGCAGGTACAGCGGCAGCGCGGCGGCACTCAACACGCCGCCGGCCAGCGACATGCGCAGCGCCTCGGGCAAGAACAGCGCGATCAGGAACGCATCACTGCGCTCTCCCGCGCCCCAGGCCGCCACCAGCAACCACTCGCGCGCGAACCCCAGGCACAGGCCCAGCAGGGTCGCCACGGTCAGCCATACGGCAGATCCGAGCATCAGGGGCGCGCGCCATCAAGCAGCGGCTTGCGAAACACCACCGCTTTGACCTGAGGCAGACGTGCCGGAAACAAGCGGCGCGCCTCCAGTACGTTAATTCCCACCATCAGCCAGAACAGCGCCACCATTACCACGGCAAAACTGAAGTAGTGGTCAAACAAACCGCTGACCAGCGCCGACAGAATCCCCGCCGTGCTGCCCAGCCACAGGGCATTGTCCTTGGTCAGGCGGATCGGGCCCTTTTCCGGCCGGGCTTCACGCCACCAGCGCACGGTCACCGCGATAAACAAGAGCATGCCGACCACGCCGGTCTTGTAGATGAAGTTCAGCCACAGGTTGGAGATCCCCAGCAAGTGCGTGCCCGGTACCGGCGGGTCGACTTTGAAACCGATGCCGAACGGATAGGCCGCCACGGCCTGCGGGAACATGCGGTATTCGTCGAAACGCACTTCGGTACTGGCGTTGCTCGACGAGAAAATAGTCGCCAGGCGTTCCTGCAGCGGCGGGTAAGCCATCACCAACGCCACGGTCAACGCCGCGCCGATCATCAATAACCGCCCGGTGTAAGGCACGCGTCGCGTGGCCAGCCAGATCAGCACCAGCGCCAGGCTGACCATCGCCCCCCGGCTGCTCGCCAGCAGCAACGCCGCCGCCCCCAGGCAGGCCACGCCCAGGCCCAGTGCGCGCTTCCAGCCCTGCTCGGTCATGCCATAGCAGAAGGCCAGGGGCAGCAGCAGCGCCATGATTCCGCCGATGGCGTTCGGGTGCATCCACGGCGAGCCCATACGCGAGGACATGGCTTCCAGGCCGAATTTCAACATGTCGAAGTTGCCGTAGTTGAGCAGCGCCAGGATCGGCGCAATCCCCGCCCCGGAGCGCGTGCGCACGAACACCGCGATCGACATCACCAGCATCGCCAGGGTGCCCAGCAGCAAGGCGATCACCAGGCTTTCGCGGCGCTTGTAGTCCACCAGCAGCTTGGCTGTGAGAAATACCCCCGACAGGTTCAGCAACCAGCGCAGCCAGTTGGCCACGCCGCTGCTTTCGGCGTGGATGCTGACCTGGCCGACGATAAACGGGAACACGCTGAACAGCATCAGCCACAGCAGCATCTGGTCGGTGGGGCGGCGCGCCAGGCGCGGCGCGTCCGGCAGGCGTGACAGAAAACTGTGCCACAGCACCGCCCCCCAGGTCAGCGCGAGAATGGCTTCGCTCACCGTACTGCGGATGCCCAGATTGAGCGTGGAGTAGGGCATGAACGTGGCGACCAGGGCGAACAGCAGCAAGCCCCAGAATGGAAAGCGCAGGATGGTCACGGCCGCCGCCAGTCCGATCACGGCAAGAAACGCCTTGGCCGGTGACAGCGCCAGGGCGACCACGCCAAACAGCACGCCGAAGAGGATTGCGACGAGGCTTGCCAGGGAGAGTCTCATTTCAGTTCCTCGATCAGTTCGGCCAGGCGTCGGCGATAGGCGTGTTGGTTAAAGCGTTCGGCCCATTGGCGGTGTTGTTCGGGCGTGGCTTCATCACCGTGCTCAGCCAGGTTCAGCATCAGCTGTACCAGTGCGGGGCCATCGGTGGGCGAAAAGCGCGGCGCCGACGGCGGGGTGATTTCGTCCAGGGAGGTGCCACTGGCCACGGCTACAGGGGTGCCAACGCTCAGCGCTTCAATCACCGGCAAACCGAAGCCTTCAGCATAGGACGGCTGCCACACGCGTGACGCCTGGCGGTACAGCCCCTGCAACTCGGCGTCGGAAACGCCACTCAATGCGCGAATGCCCGGCAGCGTGCGCTGGGCTTCAGGCAAGTGCTCAAGGCTGCCCACCAGCACCAGTTCCGGCACGCCGGGGGATTGGCGCCGCGCCTGTTGCCAGGCATCCACCAGGAACGGCACGTTCTTGCGCAATTCACGGGTGCCGACCAGCAGCCAGAACCCCGTGGGCAATTGGCGCGCGGACAGGTCCGCCGCAGGTTCGTTGAAGCCCTCCACCTGATTGGGCAGCACGCGAATTTTGCCCGCCGCGTGGGGAAACAACCGCGCGGTTTCGTCGGCGCTGTAGTGCGACGGCGTCCACACCCGGTCGGCACTGCGCACGGCATAGGCGATCGACAGGCGATCGGTGGTCTTGTACACCCGCGCCTTCAGGCGGCTGGCGTGGTAGTTGTCCAGCGTGATCTGAAACAGGTCGTGCAGCAGCACCACGGTGCGCAAGCCCTTGGGCTTGGGCGGCAACGGCAGGCCCATATTGAAGGTGCTGATGTACAGGTCGATGTGCTGTTCGCGCAGGGCACGGGGCAGGAAACCGGCTTCGAAACGCAGGCGATTGTGTGGCTGGTGCATCGCTGTTTTCGCACAGCCCCAGGCCGGGCAGTGTGCCTGCAAGCGAGTCTCATCGCCCAGGGGCGCCACGGTAAACCGCTCCAGCTCGATGTCCGGCACGCTGCGCAGGGCGCTTTCCAGCGCATACACCTGGCGGCTGATGCCCGATTGCGGTGAGGTGCCGACGGTGCGGTAATCCAGGCCTACGCGCATGCGGGCTCCTTTTGATTGAGCGGCGAGAGGCTGGCGTACACCTGCTCCAGTTGGCTGGCGGCAACGCTCCAGTCATGGGCCCGCCGCACGTAGGCACGCCCGGCTTCACCCATCGGCGCGGCGGTTTCGGGCGACTGCAGCAGGCGCACCACGGCGTCCGCCAGGCCGACGGCGGTTTGCCCGCCGAGATAGTCCAGGCCATCGACCAGGTCCAGGCCCGACACGCCTTGTTCGGTGCTGGCCAGAGGCAGGCCGGCGGCGAGTGCTTCGAGTACTTTGAGCTTGGAGCCGCCGCCGTGGCGCAACGGCGCGAGAAACACCGAGCAGGTCGATTGCAGGGTCAACAGGTTCGGCACAAAACCTTGCCACTCGATGCGCGGGTCCTGCCAGCGTTCGCGCCAACTGCCGGGCATGCCGAAGCCACACACGCTCATGCGCGCCTCGGGGCAACGCTCCCAGACTTTGGGCAGTATTTCATCCAGGGCCCACTCGATGGCATCCACATTGGGCGCGTATTCATAGTTGCCCAAAAACAGCACGCGGCGGGCGGACGGGTCGGGGCGGGCGCCGGCAAAATGGTCGCAGTCCACGCCATTGACCACCACCGGCACCGGCTTGCCGGCAATCTTTTCCAGCACCTGCGCGTCGCTGTCGGTTACCGCCACCACCTGGGTGGCCTGGCGCATCACGCGCCGCTCCCAGCGCGTGTAGCGCCATTGGTCATAGCGAATGAACGGCAGCGCCCAACGTGGCAGGCGGTCGTAGGTCGCCGCGCCGAGCGCCGACTCAACGTTGTGTTCGGTCAGCACGAAGGGTTGGGATTTGCGCACCAAGGCATCTTCATAAGGCTGGAAGGTGTAGGTGTGTTCAATCTGCACCACGTCCCAGTGTTCATTGAGCAATTGGTTGAACCTGTCCTGCAGCGCCCCCGACAGACCATTCACGCTGGCCAGCAGTGGGTAAGGCGCAAACAGCCCGGCCACCAGGGTTTTCACGCTGCGCAGTGGGCGGCGGGGCAGGATGATCAACTGCTCGAGAAACGCTTCCAGTACCTGGCGATCGGTCAGCGACACCGCCTGCTTGTCATGCAGCAGCAAGGTGATCCGGTGCCCGCGCGCGGCCAGGCTGCGCAGCAGGTGGAACTGGCGCGTCTTGCCGCCGCTGGTGGCGGGCCAGGGCGAGTAGGGCAGGATCCATAAAATGCGCATGGCGGACTTCAATCCCATAACAGAATTTGCAGGTTCGACTTGACCGGCACGGTCAGCCCATTGGTACCGCTGACCGGTGTTTGTGTGCCGCGCAACGGGTCGTACAGGGTGGCGCTGGTCAGGCCCGGCAAGTGCGCGTTGCCGCCACGCGCCGACCAGAAAAACCACAGCTTGCGGCCATCGGCGCGGGTCCAGCCGATGCTGAACAGGCCGTCGGGCGACTGGTCGGCGGCAGGCGGGTCGCCGGGGGTCAGTTGCGGCCCACTGACGTCGAGGAAATTTTTCAAGGCGGTGTAGACGGGCTTGGGCTTGGCGTCGATATCGAGCAAGCCATAGGAACGGTCGCGCACGCTGGCGCGCTGGTCGAGGTCGCTCAGGGTGAACAGGAAAATCTTGTCGAAATCCAGCGCGCTCATCAGTGCCAGGCGGCGTATCACGTAGTCGGCCTGGCCCTGTTGGGTGATGATGTCCTGGGCTTCCTTGGGCCCGGTGTAGTTCGACCAGCCCCACTCGGTGCTCCACAGGGTTTTCACGCCGCTGGCGCGCAGCTTCTGGTTGAGCGCGGTGGTCTTGGCCACGAAGTCGAGGTTGGCCGGGTCGTTGCCTTCGGGCAGTTGGGTATAAGGGTGGTAGGACATCACCGTATTCAGGCTCGGCACGCCGAGTGCGCCAAGGGCGTCGAGCATGGTCTGCCCGTTGGGCATTTCGCTGAAAAACGCCATGCCGGCCGCCACCACCGGTTTGTTCGGGTTGACCGCGCGCAGTGCGGCGGCGGTGGTGCTCAGCAGCCTGGCATAGCCGGCCGGGTCCGCCGCCGGGCGCCAGAAGCCCAACAGGTTCGGCTCGTTCCACACCTGCCAGGCGTCGACGCTGGGGTAGCGCTGGGCCAACAGGGCCATGCGAGTCGCAAATACATTCGGGTCCTGCGGCGGGTACTGGTCCTGATAGGGGGCACCCGCCGGCGCGGTGGTGATGAACGGCGCCGAGCCGACCAGATAGAACACCGACTTGAGCTGGTTGTCTTTGAGCTTGGTGACTAACTCATCCAAGGTTGCCACTTGGTATTGGTCGGCGGCGGGCTCCAGCCGGTCCCAATGCAGGTCCAGGCGCACCCACTCCAGGCCCAGTTCTTTGAGGCGGTCGATCTGCAGTTGGTAACGCTCGGGGCTGAACCACAAAAACTGCGCATTCACCCCCAGGAAGTCTTTCCACACCACCACCTTGTTGCCCTTGAGCACATGGTTCTCGGCGTCGGCCGGGCGCCCCCAGATAAAGGCGGTCAGGCCCAGGGCCGCGACCAGCGCAAGGGTGGCGAAGTAGGTACGTTTACGCGCCATACGGGGCTCCCTCTATGGCTTGCTCGAACAACTGCTTGAAGCGCTGCGCGGTCAGCGGCCAAAGGCGTTCGCGGCCGATGGCCGCGGCGCGTTCGGCCCAGTCCTGGGCCAGTGTCGGCGTATGGGCCAGGCGCAGCAATTGCTCGGCCAGCGCGGCCACATCGCCTTCGCGGAAGATCGCGCCGTTACCGCTGGCGACTTCTTCGGCAAACGCCCGGGCATCGGAGGTAATCGCTCCGCGCCCACACGCGGCGGCCCAGGACAAGGCGCCACTGGTGCCGCGCTGACGGCCGAGCAGGCCGAGTTTTTTCGATTCGCGATACGGCAGCACCATCACATGGTGGGCCTGGATCGTTTGGGCAATTTCGTCGGCCGGCAAGTTGAGCCGCCAGTCGATGGAGCCGGCCAGGCCGAGGTCGGCGATCTGGCGGTTCAACTGCTCCAGGTAATTACCGCCCGCGCCAAACGCCATTTCGGCGGCAGTGCCACCGGCCAGGGTCAGGCGCACACGGTCACGCAATTGAGGGGCTTGCTTGAAGACAGCGGCCAGGGCCTGCAACAGGTCTTCAATGCCTTTGCCACGGTAGATAAAACCAAAATACAGCAGGTGCAGCGTATCCAGCGGTGGCAGCGCCACGGCTGCGATGGCCAGGTTGGCGTGGTTGATCACCGCCACTTTGCCGGCAGGCAGTTGCATGCGCTGGCTCAGACAGTCAGCGCCCAGGCGGGTGAGGGTGATCAGCCTGGTCAGGCCACGGGCGACATGGCGTTCTTCGCGCAGGGTCAAGGGGTCTGCCAGCACCACTGCCGCCTGCGGCAATGGGCTGGGCAGGCGCTCCAGCAGGTTGAGCGGGAAGGGCAGTTGCTCGCGCCGCCATACGATGCGTTCGGGGTCATGCACGGTGGCGGTCAGCGGCAGCTTCGGGTAGGCCTTGCGCAACTCGCGCAGGGCCAGGAACTCTCCCAGGCGCCCGCCGCCCAGCTCGGCGTGGACCAGGTCCACGCCGCGCCAGTCGAATGCGGCGATGGCCTGCTTGATCGCCGCGCTCGAGCCTTCCACGCCATTCAACGGTGTCACCACCGTCACGCCCAACTGCTCCAATGCCGTCTTGAAATGGTTCGCGTAATCGGCGATCCCATTCTTTTCCGGTGGCAAAGGCGCGAGCAGGGCGATGCGCATCAGAACGCCCCCCGGTATTTGGCGATGGTCTGCAGCACCTTGGCCGGCACTTCGAATTTACGCCGGTTGATGATGATGCCATCGACTTTGCCGAAGGCTGTGTTGAGGATCGACAGCGCGTGCTCCACCACGGGTACCGTGCTTTTCTGGGCTTCCACCACCAGCGCGATCAGGTCGGCGCGCCGCAGGTTGACGAACGCATCGCGGTTGTCCAGCAGCGCGGAGGCATCCAGCAGCACCACTTCGCCCGGCTCGGCGGGAGCAGCCCCGCCGACGCGCACGGTGATGCCATTTTCCTGGAGCAGTTGGCGCAGTTGCTCGACCACGAAGGTCACCCCTTCACCGTGGCGCGCCGAGGTCAACCCGAGGGTCAGGCCGCGTTCGGCCACGCGGTCCAGCTGCAGCAGGCCGTACAACCGGTAGATGCTCGCATTGAACGCATTGGTGCCTTGCGCGGTGCTGGTGTCCAGCTCCGGCAGGGTGGTCCACAGCGGCAGGCCGAACTTGCGTTCCACCAGGCCGCCATCGTGAATGCGCTGGTCGAGCAGGTAGCACAGGTAGATCACCAGCAGGCCGACGACGATGGCGAACGGAATCGCCAGCAAGAGCATCAGCAGGGTTTTGGGGAAGATACGGCCTGGGTTCAGGGTGGCTTCCTCGATCACCGCGATGTTGCTGATCTGGCTGTTATCCAGCTCACGGTCGATACGCGATTTTTCCAGGTTGTCCACGTACAGCGCGTAGTTCCGCTCGGTGGCACTCAACTCACGGGACAGGCGCGCCAGCTCCGGTTCAATCTCCAGGGCCTCCTTGCGTTGCGCTTCGAGGTTGACCAGTTGTTTCTGCTGTTGCACCAGTTGGGTACGCAACGCCAGGTTGTTGCTGGATTCATCGAGCAGCACGCGCTGCAAGTGAATTTCCAGGGTGTTCGGCGCGCGGTTTTCCGAGCTTTGCACGGTGTTGCTTTCACTGGCGACCTGGGCCTGCATTGCCCGAATCGACGCATCCAGGGCTTTGACCGGCGGCGCGTTATCGGTGTAGGTGCGCATCATGTCGGCTTTTTCCAGCAGCTTCTGGTTAAGCAGACGACGCAGATCCTGCTGCTGTGGGTTCAGCGCGATCTGGCGAACCGTGGTCACTTCCTTGGGCTGCGTCTTGAGCTGGGTACGCGTGCTATCAAGGGCGCTGTCCGAGGAGGCGATCAAGCGCGTGGTGTTGAAGGTCTCGCCGCGCAGCACGTTGATGCGCTCGGACAAGTCTTCCAGGCGGTCGGTGATGCTCGCCGCGCCGATCTGGTTCAAGTGGGCAAGGATCTGCTCCTTGTAGCTCTTGATTTCGGTGGCGCTGTTGGACACCTGGCCTTCATAGAAGGCGTAGAGGCTTTTGCGCCCCAGGGCCTGGGTGCGTTCGTTGATGTAGGTTTCGACCCAACTCTTGACCACCGCCTGGGCGATCTCGGGGTCGCTCCACTTGAAGCTGATGTCCATCACGGTGGACCCGGCCGCGTGGCTGACTTCGAAGTTCTTCTCCAGGCTCGCGGCGAGGCGCTCCACTGGTGTGGTCTGTTCAATGACGCCCACGGTTTCCAGCACCACGCGCACCCCGTCGAACACCGCGCCGATGCCGTTTTTGACGTAGTACTTGGTGCGTTTCCAGATGCCTTCCGGCGGCGGCATTTTGTCGATGACTTCCAGGTAATGCTCAGCCACCGCACGCACGATCGGGCGACCGGTCAGCAGGCGTTCCTCATCGACAATCGGGTCGCGCTGGGTGCTGGGCATGACCAGCGCCTGGCGGTTGCTGATCTCGATCGGCAGCGTCGAATCACGCCCCGGCTTGACCAGCAGACGCGCGGTGGATTCGTACTTGGCGGGCAGCAGGAAGGCCCCCAGCAGAATGATCACCAGCGCCGCGATGGCCGCCAGCTTGAACTCATGCCGGAAGATGAAGAACAGGCGCAGAAGATCGCGAAAAGAACGGATCTCGATCATGGGATGTCGCTCCTTTAGTTACTGCCGCCGCTGGTTCGGGTGTAGTTGTAGCCAACCCCGATCGACTTGGTGAATGGGATCAGTTGGTTCAGGTAGGTATCCACGCCCTGGATGCGCTCGCCCACATTGGATTTGGGCACGAACACCACGTCACCGCGTTGCAGAGGCACTTGTTTGCGCCCGTTGGGACCGGTCTTGAGGTATTGGCTGAAGTCCAGGAAGTAGGCGCGGTAAGTGCCCTGGTTATCCTCGCGCAGCAGCGCAACCATGCTGGCGTTGCCCGCCGGGTTGACCCCGCCGGCGCCGACAATGGCTTGCTCCAGGGTGTTGGCCGAGGCGATCGGCACCGTGGACGGGTTGTTCACCGCGCCGCCGACGATGATCGAATTGCCCGGCGCCTGGTTGATGTTCACCGTCACCCGCGGCTCGCGATACACCGGCGCGAGCTTGTTGCTCAGCTCGTTCGCCACTTCCCCCGGCGTGCGTCGGGCCACCTGGATCGGGCCCAGGAACGGGTAGTTGATCTTGCCGTCGGTCTGCACCGTGTACAGCGTCAGCTCATAGATCGTGCTGACGTTGAACGCCGACAGTGTCGGCATTTCCCCGGCATCGCGCACGATGCGCAACTGATCGCCGATGCGGATGCGTTCCACCGCCGGCGGTAGCTGGGCCAGTTGGTCGAGGGCGCGCTTGCCGTCCTCGACGGTCTTGCCGTCAGGCGCGACGATGCGTGCGGGTGTATTGCAGGCGGCCAGGGCCATCATGGCCAGGACGAGCAGGGTTCGTTTCATCAAATAGGACTTCCTGTAGGTCATGATGCTCACCTCCAATAACCGGGGAACATGCTGATGCGCCGCTTGAGGGCGAGGGGTAGCCGACGTTCCTGATGGCCCAGCCGATAGCCGAGCAACTTGAACGCGCTGCGCACCAGTACTTCGGGTACGCGGTGCAATGCACCGGCTGCGCGCAACGCCGCGAGTTCAGCCAGTACATAGCGTTTACCTTCACCGCCGGCATCGCCAAAGGCCTGGCGTATCCACGGTTCGCGACCGTAGAACACGCCAATGTCGAAGTAACGGTGAAACTCATCCATGAGTCGGTAATCGTGGGAGTGGTACACCTGCGCGGAGGCGGCGTAGCGCACGGTGTAGCCTTCGATCAGCATGCGTGCCGCGACGTAGGCGTCTTCGCTGCCGATGACATCGGCGGGGAAGCCACCCACGGCGTGCAAGGCGCTGCGCCGGTACGCGGAAAACGAGTCGGAGCTGAAACAGGTCTTGATCCCCAGTTCCGGCGCATCGGCCAGGCGCTTGCTGCGGCTTTGGGCCGGGTAATTGAAATGTCGCGACTGCGCGCCCAGCACACCGGCATCGGGGTGTGGCAGCTGGCGTCCATAGGCGACGCCGTTGAGCGGATCCTGCTGCAATTCAGCGATCAGGTTGGCGAAGGTCTCGGGAGTGGCGGGAATGGCGTCCTGGGTCATCACGATCAGGGCATCGCCGCTCACCTGCTCACTGGCCCAGCGTCGCGTACCGCCGTGGTTGAAGGTGCGGGCGTCGATCACCTCGACCCGTGCGCCGTAGTCGCGAAAGCGCGCCACGGTGTCATCGCTGGACGCGCTGTCGACCACCAGCATCTCGTCCGGTTGCAGGGTTTGCATCTTCAGCGCAGGCAACAGCCGCGCCAGATGGCTGGATGCATTGCGGGTCGGAATGATCAGTGAGGTGCGCATGTCACTTCTTCACTTCGGCAGGCGCACGCCCATAGATGTCATCGAAACGCACAATATCGTCTTCGCCCAGGTACTCGCCGCTCTGCACCTCGATCATCACCAGGTCGATGATGCCGGGGTTGGTCAGGCGGTGTTTGTGCCCGGCCGGTATATAGGTGGATTCGTTGGCGTTGATCAGGAATTCTCGCTCGCCGTTGGTGATCTGTGCTGCGCCGCTGACCACCACCCAGTGTTCGCTGCGGTGATGGTGCATTTGCAGCGACAGCGACGCCTGGGGCTTGACCACGATGCGCTTGATTTTAAAGCGGCTGCTTTCCTCCAGCACGGTGTAGGTGCCCCACGGCCGGGTGACGGTGCGGTGCAGGCTGAAGGCCGGATGGTTCTGGCGCTTGAGTTCGGCCACGATGTAGCGCACGTCCTGGCTGCGGTGAGCGTCGGCGATCAGCAGCGCGTCGGGCGTGTCGACAATGATCAGGTCACGCACGCCGACGGCGCCGAGTACGCGCTTGGGCGAGTCGATGTAGCAGTTGTGCACGTCATGCAAAATCGCTTCGCCATTGACCTGGTTGCCCTGGGCATCGCTGGGCGTGAGTTGGCGCAGGGCTTCCCAGGAACCTATATCGCTCCAGCCGATATCGCACGGCACCACGGCCACTTGGCTGGATTTCTCCATCAGCGCCACGTCAATGGAAATGTCCGGCGCACTGCCGAATGCGTCACTGTCCAGTTCGCGCTGGCGCGAGGTTTTGTTTTGCAGGAGCTGGCTGTGC
This sequence comes from Pseudomonas sp. W4I3, assembly GCF_030816195.1. Lineage (GTDB taxonomy): Bacteria > Pseudomonadota > Gammaproteobacteria > Pseudomonadales > Pseudomonadaceae > Aquipseudomonas. The sequence goes on from NZ_JAUSXS010000001.1 coordinate 2,644,766, forward strand.
TCAAGGGCTGCACGTGCGGCGATCAGCACGTCGGGCGCATGGGTGTCCAGTTCATCCACCAGCGTGCTGGCCTTGAAGCAGAACATGCCCGCGTTCCATAGGTGTTTGCCGCCGTCGAGGTAGGCTTGCGCGGTGGCCAGGTCGGGCTTTTCGACAAAGCGTTTGACGCGGTTGCCCAGGCGCAGTGCTTCGCCTTTTTCGATATAGCCAAAACCGGTTTCCGGGTGGTCGGGTTGAATGCCGAAGGTCACCAGGTAGCCCGCTTCGGCCAGGTCGCGGGCCTGGGCGACGGCGTCGGCAAATGCGGTTTCATTGAGCACCAGGTGGTCGGCGGGCATCACCAGCAGTTGCGCGTCGCCACCGAAATGCTCCTGCACATGCAGCGCCGCCACGGCAATCGCCGCTGCGGTGTTGCGCCCGAAGGGCTCGAGCAGCAGGTCCAGGGGGAGGTGGGCCTTGTTGACTCCACGGTAGTCATCCAGGGTGCGAAACAGCAGGTCGCGGTTGGTCACCGTGAGCACGTTCTCCACACCGGGTAGGCGGGCGGCGCGCTGAAAGGTTTTCTGCAGCAGGCTCTGGCCGTCGCGCATGCGCATGAACGGCTTGGGCATGTTCTGCCGCGATACCGGCCACAAGCGCGTGCCCGAACCACCGGAAATGATGCAGGGAATTAATCCGTTGAGGGTATTCATCAATAGACTTCCTTGGTGGAAAGGACGGCCGGGACCGTCATGAAAACGATGTACAAGTCAAACCACACCGACCATTTGGAGATGTACTCCAGGTCGTACTCGACGCGTTTTTGAATTTTGAACAAGGTGTCGGTTTCGCCCCGGTAGCCGTTGATTTGCGCCCAGCCGGTGATGCCTGGCTTGACCCGGTGCCGAGAGCTGTATTCGCTGACCGCCACTTCGAAAGGGATGCCCGCCGCCTTGGTTGCGGTGGCGTGGGGGCGTGGGCCGACCATGGACATGTTGCCCTGCAGTACGTTGAACAACTGCGGCAACTCGTCGATGCTGGTTTTGCGAATGATGCGCCCGACGCGGGTGATGCGCGGGTCCTTGCGGGTGGTCTGGCGTTCGGCGGTGAAGTCGCTCTGGTCGGTGAACATCGAACGGAACTTGAAGACGCGGATTTCATTATCGTTGTAGCCATAGCGGTTCTGGCGAAACAGCACCGGGCCCTTGGAATCGAGCTTGATCGCGATGGCCGTCAACAGCATCACCGGCGACAGCACCACCAGCGTGATGCTGGCCAGCAGCAGGTCTTCGCAGCGTTTGATAAAGGGCGACCAGCCGCGCAGCGGCAGCTGTGAGGTGTTGAACATGAGGATGCCGCCCACATCGGTGATGCGGCTGTGGCCGTAGCGCAGAGCGGCCATGTCCGGCACCAGCATCACGTTCACCGACATCTGCCGCAGGCGATTGACCAACCCATGGATACGCTGCTCGGCGGCCCAGGGCAGGCAGATCATCACTTGGTTGACCTGCTCGGCGCGGATCAGCTTTTCCAGGTCGCGGGTATTGCCCAACAAGGGCAGGCTGCTCAATTCCTTGGGAATGCGTTCGGTGCGGTCGTCGATGAAGCCAATGAGGCCGGAGCGGATATCGCCATTGCGTTGCAGGTGGTCGGCGACGTGCACGGCCGTGTCGGTGAAGCCCAGGATCACCGTGCGTTGCAGGAATTTGCCCTTGCGCATCAGGTTGCGGTACAGGCGCAGCATCACCAGGCGCTCCAGGCAGAACAGGCCAAGGCTGGCGAAGTACCACACCACCAGATTGCGCGGGTTCAACTGCGGAAACACCTGCAGAATCTGGTACATGAACAGCAGGATGCAGAACGCCGATGACCAGGCCACGATGTTGGCGCGCAGGCGCAAGCGGTTGCTGAACAGCTCTTCGGAATAGATGCCCAAGGCCTGGAACAGAATAATCGTCAAGACCGCGAAAAACAGCAGCAGCCCCAGGAAGTGCGAGCGCATCTCTGAGTCCATCGGGTCGAGGAAAATCGCCAGGACCAGCGGTGGCAAGATGGCGGTCAGTCCATGGACCAACTTGACAAAAACAACAAAAAATTCAACAAAGCCGGCCCGGGTCAGAAACAGACTGACAACTGATGACTTCTCGCGCATACAAACATCCCTCATTGCACACCAAGGTCGCTCTGCGGCCGCTCAATTGAGCAGGCAGCGCGCTACATCTGGTTAAAACGCAACCAACCATCCAAGTGAAACCATCCAAATGAAGGAAGTTTTGCGGGGCTAGTGGCTAAAGGAGGTTCCCTTTTGCGGCTTAGTCAATAAGTTGACCATTAAGCGAGGACAGCATTATAGACACGTTAATTTGAGTTTTGTGTGCCATTTTGTTGACGTTCCTTGTTCTGTCACCCGGTGTTGGGATGTGATTTGGAGTGTAGGAACAAATGTCAGAATTTTCCTGTTTGAAGGGAAAAGGTTTTTTGGCGGGGGGCGGTAAGAGGGGACGCAGAGGGGCTAAATGCTTGAAGCGGGGACGCCTTCACAGCTCGTAAGATCATACCCACGCAGAGCGTGGGTATGATCATCGACGCGATTGCATCAACCTAATCGGGCCGCTGCCCGTGCGGTGATCTCGCCACGCGCCTTGCGTGACTGCGCCGTGCGTTTGTTGGCTTCGGCCAGCACATGCGCCGGTGCTGTTTGTGGCCGGCCCGCATCAAAGGGCGGCGCCGGTGCGTATTCGATTTGCAACTGCACCAGTTGCGCCGCTGCTTCGCTATACAGCTCTGCTGCCAGGGTCAGCGCAAAGTCGATCCCCGCCGTGATTCCGCCGCCGGTAAACAGGTTGCCGTCGCGCACCACACGCGCTTGCACCGGGATCGCGCCCAATGGGGCGAGCAGGTCGTGGTAGGCCCAGTGCGTAGTGGCCTTGCGACCGCGCAACAAACCCGCCGCGCCCAACACCAGCGAACCGGTGCACACCGAGGTCATGTAGCGCACGGTTTGCGCCTGGTCCCGGAGAAAGTCCAGGGTGGCCGGGTCCTCCATCAGTGCGCCGACACCGGCACCACCGGGCACACACAGCACATCCAGGTTCGGGCAGTCGGCGTAGGTGATGGTCGGGGTGAATACCAGGCCGGTGCTGGAGGTGACCGGTGCCAGGTCCTGCCACACCAGGTGCAATTGCACGTCCGGCAGCGAACCGAGCACGTCATAGGGGCCGGTAAGGTCCAGTTGCTGGATGCCGGGGAATAGCACAAAGCCGATATGCAAGGTCATGAATGGAGCTCCGATAAAAGGGGTGGACGGCTTCACTGTAGGGGCCTAGGCTTTGGCGAATACGCCATTGAACCCACAAATCTCGCCAATCATGCCCAGAATCATTCATGTCCTCGCTTTCGATTATGCTCAGGTGCTCGACGTCACCGGGCCTCTGCAGGTCTTCGCGTCGGCCAATGACCTGGCCCGCCAGCGCGGCTTACCCTTGCCCTATGCGGTAAATGTGATCGCCGACCAGGCCAGACCGGTGATGACGTCTGCAGGGCTGGCGCTGGTGGCCGACCCGCTGCCTGACGTCGAGCAGCCCTGCGACACACTGGTGATCGCGGGCGGCTGGGGTGTCTACGATGCCGCCCAAGCCCCGGCGCTGGTGCATTGGGTGCGGGAGAAGTCGCGGCACAGCCGGCGCATGGCCTCGGTGTGTACCGGCGCTTTTCTGCTGGCCGCCAGCGGCCTGCTCGACGGTTGCCGCGTGGTCACTCACTGGACGCGCTGTGAAGAGCTGGCGCGCAGGTTTCCCGCCTTGACAGTGGAGTCCAACCCGATCTTTATCCAGCAAGGCACGCTGTGGACCTCGGCCGGTGTGACCGCCGGTATCGACCTGTGCCTGGCCTTGGTGGAGGAGGACCTGGGACGCGCCGTCGCTTTGGAAGTGGCACGGCATCTGGTGGTGTTTCTCAAGCGTCCCGGCGGACAGTCGCAATTCAGCGTGACCTTGTCCCTGCAAAAGAGCGACAGCCGCTTTGCTGAATTACACGCCTGGATCGCCGAGAACCTGTCGCTGGACCTCAGTATTTCCACCCTGGCCGCCCAGGCGGGCATGAGCGAGCGCAGCTTTGTGCGCCACTACCGTGCCGAAACCGGCCAGACCCCGGCGCGGGCCGTGGAGCTGATACGGGTTGAAAGTGCACGCCGGCAACTGGCAGACAGCACGACCCCGATCAAGCGCATCGCCGTGCATTGCGGGTTTGGCTGCGAAGAAACCCTGCGCCGCAGTTTCCTGCGGGCCCTGTCGGTAACGCCTCAGGCCTATCGCGAGCGGTTTTCACCGGCCTAGCAGTTCCAGCAGCGCGGCGAGGGTGGCTTGCGGCGCTTCCTGAGGAATATTGTGGCCGACGCCGGGCAGCACCTGGCGTCGATAAAAAGCGCTGAAGTGTTCGACATCGTCATCCTCTTGCGGTGGCGGCCCCACGCCGTCATCGGCCCCGCACAGCGAAATGCTCGGCACGCCAATCGGTGGTTGCAGCGCCAATGCCTGCTCGATGAATTCCAGCGCGGGATCTCCCGGCGCATACATGAAGCGATGGCGGTAGGAGTGAATCACCACCTCGACAAAATCCGGGTTATCGAACGATGGCGCGGTTTGCTCATACAGGTGCGGCCCGCGCGCCCACGTCGGTGACCACAGCGACCACAACAGCTCGCACAGCTCCCGCCGATTGGCGCTCAGGCCATCCACGCCGCGCTGGGTGTGAAAATAATACTGGTACCACAAGCGGTGCTCTGTCACAGGCGCCCGCGGCTTGAGCGACTGGGCGATGTCCTGGATGTTGTAACCGTCTGCGGTCACCAGCCCGCGCACCCGTTCCGGCCACAGCGCCGCAACGATACACGCGGCGCGCCCACCCCAGTCATAACCGGCCAGCGTGGCGCAGGGGATGGACAGCGCATCCATGAAGTCCAGCAAGTCCTTGCCCAGCGCGGCCTGCTGACCGGAACGCATGACCTGCTCGTTGATAAACCGCGTCGGGCCATAACCGCGCAGGTAAGGCACCAGTATGCGGTAGCCGTGCTCGGCCAGGACCGGAGCGATTTCGTCGTAGGCGCGAGGGTCATAGGGAAAACCGTGCAGCAGGATCACCGGCGCACCCTCGACCGGGCCGTGGGTCTCATAGGCGATATCGAGCATGGAGGTGCGCACGTAGAGCAGCGGGGCGAGGGCGGTCATCATTGACTCCTGAACGTTGCTGACAAATTCGCTAACATCAAGGCTGCCATACCGTTTTCGTACCGCTGAGCTTACGGTCCAGAAACGTCGCCGCGCTGATCAACGCCAAGTGGCTCAACGCCTGAGGCGTGTTGCCCAGGTGCCGAGCCTGGCTGTCGAACTCTTCGGCGTACAGCCCCAGCGGATTGGCGTAGCGCAGCAGTTGTTCGAACTCCAGGTGTGCCTCCTCCACCTGGCCGGCGCGGGCCAGGCATTCGACGTACCAGAACGAGCACGCGGTAAACGCGCCTTCGGTGCCTTGCAACCCGTCGATCTGGCTGTCGTCGTTGCGGTAACGGTAGACCATGCCGTCACGTACCAGGCTTTTCTGGATGGCCTTCAGTGTCGACAGCCAGCGCGCATCCGTTGCGGCAACGAAGCGCACCAGCGGCATCAGCAGCATAGAGCCGTCAAGCGCGGTGCTGCCGATGTGCTGCACAAAATGCCCGCGTTCCTCGTTCCAGAAATTGCTCCAGATGTCCGCATAGATGGCCTGACGAGTCTGGTCCCAACGCGCGAATGGCGCCGGTAACGAGCGCTTGGAGGCCAGGCGGATGGCGCGGTCCAAGGCCACCCAGCACATCAGGCGCGAGTGCAGGAAGTGATGCTGCTCGCCGCGCATTTCCCAGATGCCGACGTCTTTCTGATCCCAGATTTCGCAGACCTGGTCGACCACCTCCACGGTGTGTTTCCAGCCTTCGTGGGAAATGGCTTCGCCGTATTTATTGACGAGGTAGACCGCGTCCATCAGTTCGCCGTAGATATCCAGCTGAATCTGGCTGAATGCTTCGTTGCCCACACGTACCGGCTGGGCACCACCATGGCCGCTCAAATGGTCCAGTGTGGTCTCGGGCAGTTCCTGGCGGCCGTCGATGCCGTACAGGATGTTGATCTTGGTGGGTTGGCCGCAGCAGTCGCTGACCCGACCTTTGAGCCAGCGCATGTAGGCATTGGCTTCCTCGACGAAACCCAAACGCATGAATGCGTAGACGGTAAACGAGGCGTCGCGGATCCAGGTGTAGCGGTAATCCCAGTTGCGTTCGCCGCCAGGGCTTTCCGGCAGGCCGAAGGTGGCGGCGGCGATGATTGCGCCGTGTTTGCGGGAGGTCAGCAGCTTGAGCGCCAAGGCCGAGCGGTTGACCATTTCGCGCCAGCGCCCGCGGTAGTTCGATTGGCCGATCCAGCTGCGCCAGAACTTCAAGGTGCGTTGCAGGTAGAGGTCGGTGCAGGCATTGGTCACGCGTGGATCGTCCTGGCCGCCGAGCACGAACTCGGCGCCTTCTTCCTGTGCCAGGCTGAAGCTGGCCAGTGCCGCGTCATCGTCCAGTGTCAGCGGGTGGCTGCCGACCAGGCGCAGCCCAGGCTGACCGTCCGCGCTGAACAACACGCCCGCCTCGCAGGCACGGGCCTGCGTTTTGGCACGGGCGTAGTCATGGCGCACGGCGCAGCGCAGGTGGAAGGTCGCCTTGCCGCTGACCACCCGCACGCGGCGGATCAACAGCGGCAGGTCGTCGACCTCTTCGCTGACCGCCAGCAAATCGGTGATTTCCACCACCGCCGTATCGCTGAGCCAGCGGGTTTGCAGCACATTGGTGTCGGGCAGGTAGATCTGCTCGCGGCGCGCATTGGGCAGGTCTGGCGTGAGCTGGAAAGTGCCCGCTTCAGGCGTGTCGAGCAATGCGCAGAAAATCGACGGGCTGTCGAACTCCGGCCAGCAGAAAAAATCGATGCTGCCCTGGTCATTCACCAGCGCCGCGCTGCGCATGTCGCCGATGATGCCGTGAGCATGAATGGGGCTTTGTGGCTCGTTCTTCAGATCAACCATTGCCACGAAACTCCGGATAAAGGCTCATGCCGCCATCAATGAACAGCGTGCTGCCGACCACATAATCGGACGCGTCGCTGGCCAGCCATACCACGGCGTTCGCCACATCTTCCACATCGCCGACCCGGCCATAGGGAATCAATTTGAGCAGCTCTTTTTGCGCCGCGCCTTCGGTGGCCGCGCGGTTGATCGCGGTACGAATCGCCCCCGGCGCAATCCCGTTGATCCGTATACGCTGCTCGCTGACTTCCTGGGCGAGGGTGCGCATCAGCATCTCCACACCGCCCTTGGACGCCGCGTAATTCACATGCCCGGCCCAGGGAATCAACTGGTGCACCGAGCTCATGTGGATGATCTTGCCGGCAGCGCGGGACACGCCCTCGCGCACGCCTTGACGGTTGAAAATGCGCACGGCGGCGCGGGCGCAGAGGAACTGACCGGTGAGGTTGACGCCGATCACCGTGTTCCAGTCGTCAAGGCTCATGTCGACCAGGTTGGCGTCTTTTTGCAGGCCGGAATTGGCCACCAGAATATCCAGATGACCGAAGGCATCGAGGGTCTGGGCAAACAGGCGTTCAACGTCGGCCTCCTTCGACACATCGCCACCGATGGCAATCGCCCGTCCGCCGTTGGCGTTGATCTGCGCGGCGAGGGCTTGCGCCGGTGCCGCCTGGGAATTGTAGTTAAGCACCACGGCCGCCCCGGCTTCGGCCAGCGCCTTGGCGGCACCCGCGCCGATGCCGGAGCTGGCACCGGTGACCAGGGCCACTTGTTGTTCCAACGAGAGCTGCATGGACTGCCCACCTTTGATTTGTGAGTTCAGTCAGCTGACTGGTAGGGCAGCGTACAAGTTCATCGCTCATTTGAACGACCGCCAGCAATTGCCCCCACTTAATAGGAAGCATTACTATTCACGCCCCGCCTCCCCAGTGCACCCGCGATGATCCCGCAGCCGCCCCGCAGAACAGGCTTTTTCCAACACTACGAAGAGTTGATCGGAACCTGGACGCGCCGCCTGAGAAACCGTCAGCAGGCCGAAGACCTGGCCCACGACACCTTTGTGCGGGTGCTTGAGTCCAAACCCTGCGAGGTTGAACAACCCCGTGCCTATCTGCACCAGACAGCGCGCAATATCGCGGTCGATGCCTATCGCCGCGAAGACCGTCGCGAGGCGATGACGCTGCACGCCGTTGACCAGCGTTCGCCCCACACCGGCGACCCTGAGCACTATATGCACGCGATCCAGTTGGCGGACTCCATCGAGCGTGCCCTGGCCGAGTTGCCACTCAACTGCCGCAGGGTGTTTATCTGGCAGAAGATCGAAGGTCTTACCCAGCAGGAAATCGCCGAACGCCTGGGGCTGTCTAAAAACATGGTGGAAAAGTATATGATCCGCACCCTGCGGCACTTGCGCGACCGCCTGGATGCGCTGGCACCATGAGTCGTTTTGAAACAGGACCTTCCACCATGGATACCCATGCCCGCGATGAGGCCGCGCAATGGTTCGTGCGCCTTCAGGATGGCGAGTTGAATGCGCAGGAGCGCCAGCGTTTCGAAGCCTGGCGCGCGCAGCGGCCCGAACACCAATATGAATTCGATGTGCTGCAAGGTCTGTGGAACGCGGCGGACCTGCTGCCCAAGGCGCGGCTGCAGGCTCTCGGCGATGCGCCGCTGAAGCGCCCCCTGCGCGGCGCCGTGCTGCGCTATGCCGTGGCTGCCAGTGTCGTCGCCGTTGCACTCAGCCTGGGATTGTTCCTCACGCACAGCCAGACAAAATCGTACGATGCTGAGTTCACTACGCGCCTGGGCGAGCATCGCCAGGTGACCTTGCCCGATGGCTCCTCGATTGACCTCAATAGCCGCAGCGTGGTGACGGTGCACTACGAACAGGGCCAGCGCGGCGTTGAGCTCAAGCAGGGTGAGGCGATGTTCAATGTCGAGCACGACCTCGATCGACCCTTTGTGGTTAAAGCCGGAGCGGGGTGGGTGACGGTTACCGGCACGCGCTTCGATGTGCGCCGGGATGACGAGCTGACCCGCGTCGCGGTCGAGGCCGGTACGGTGAAGGTGCAAGGGCGCCTGTCTGATCAAGGCGTGACACTGACGGCCGGGCGTGGCACCCACGTCGATACCCAGGGCCGGGTAGCGGCGGTTTATGCGGTGAATCCTGCAGAACTGACGGCCTGGCGCAGCGGCAAACTGGTGTTCAACAACGCCGCTTTGAGTGACGTGGCGCGGGAAGTGTCGCGCTACCGCGAACAGCCGTTAAGGGTCAGCACGGCATCGGTGGGTAACCTGCGCCTGACCAGCGTGTTCAACACCAGCGATACGGAAGCCTTGCTCAAGGCCCTGCCGCACATCCTGCCGGTGGCCTTGCGCACGCTGCCGGATGGCAGCCAGGAAATTATTTCACGCTGAAATTCAGGTTTTTTTCGAGTTCTTCGTCTTCTTCTGCAACTGCGACTGGTTTGTATTAACCACCGCGCACCCTTGCGATCACAGGACCCGGCTCGACGTGAAAAAACTCGCCATCGACAACAATAAAATCTCCCGCTGGGCTCCTCTGGCCCTGGCCATTGCGGTCAGCACGGCGCTGCCTGCCGCATTCGCTGGCGAGGGCATCCATATTCGCGCCCAATCCCTGGGCGCGGCGCTGAGCCAACTGGGACAGCAAACGTCACTGCAAGTATTCTTCAGCCCCGACCTGGTCGCGGGCAAGCAAGCCCCCTCGGTGGACGGCGATCTCTCGCCCGAGCAAGCACTGCGCCAATTGCTGCAGGGCAGCGGGCTGTATTACCAGATCGACGCCGGCTCCGTGACCCTGCGCCCCTTGAGCAATGGCACCGGTGAAGCCGGCTCCCCCCTCGAGTTGGGCGTGACCGATATCAAGGTCGTGGGCGACTGGCTTGGCGATGCCAATGCCGAAGTGGTGCAGAACCACCCTGGCGCACGCACGGTGATCCGCCGCGAAGCCATGGTCGAGCAGGGCGCGATGAACGTCGGTGACGTATTGCGCCGTGTACCGGGCGTGCAGGTGCAGGAAGCCAACGGCACTGGTGGCAGCGATATTTCCCTCAACGTCGGTGTTCGCGGCCTGACGTCGCGCCTGTCACCGCGCTCCACCGTGCTGATTGACGGCGTGCCGGCCGCGTTCGCCCCGTACGGCCAGCCGCAGCTGTCGATGGCACCGATTTCCGCCGGCAACCTGGAGGGCATCGACGTCGTACGCGGTGCGGGTTCGGTGCGTTATGGCCCGCAAAACGTCGGCGGCGTGATCAACTTCGTGACCCGCGCAATCCCGCAAACCTTCTCCGGTGAAGTCGGCACCACGCTGCAGACCTCCGCCCACGGCGGCTGGAAGCACGTCGAGAACGCCTTTATCGGCGGCACCGCCGACAACGGCATCGGCGCCGCGCTGCTGTACTCCGGGGTCAATGGCAACGGCTATCGCAACAGCAACAATTCCAATGACATCGACGACGTCATCTTCAAGACTCACTGGGCACCGACCGACCAAGACGACTTCTCGCTCAACTTCCACTACTACGACGCCAGCGCCGACATGCCCGGTGGCCTGACCCAGCAACAGTTCGACGCCAACCCCTACCAGTCGGTGCGCGACTGGGACAATTTCAGCGGCCGTCGCAAGGATGTCTCCTTCAAGTACATTCGGCAGATCGACGACCGTACCCAGGCCGAAGTGTTGACGTACTACTCCGACAGTTTCCGTGGCAGCAACATCGCCAATCGGGACTTGAAAACCCTCAGTTCCTACCCGCGCACCTATTACACCTTCGGCATCGAGCCACGGGTCTCCCATGTATTCGACATCGGCCCGAGCACCCAGGAAGTCAGTGTGGGTTATCGCTATCTCAAGGAAGGCATGCATGAGCAGGCCAGCAGCCTGAACCTGGTCAATAACGTGCCGACGCCGGGCGGGCAGAGCGATGGGCATGCTTACCAGGACCGCACGGGGGGCACCGAGGCCAACGCGTTCTACGTCGATAACAAAATCGATATCGGCCAGTGGACCATCACCCCGGGCATCCGCTTCGAAGACATTCGCACCGAGTGGCATGATCGCCCGGTGGTGGGCCTCAATGGCAAGCGCACCGAAGAGAAACGCCGCGAGGTCCATAACAACGAACCACTGCCCGCCCTGAGCGTGATGTACCACGTGTCCGATGCGTGGAAGCTGTTCGCCAACTACGAAACTTCGTTCGGCAGCCTGCAATATTTCCAGCTGGGCCAGGGCGGCACCGGCAACCAGACCGCCAACGGGCTCAATCCGGAAAAAGCCAAGACCTACGAGATCGGCACACGCTACAACGACAGCGTCTGGGGTGGCGAAGTGACGTTGTTCTACATCGACTTCTCGGATGAATTGCAATACGTCAGCAACGACGTGGGCTGGACCAACCTGGGCGCCACCAAGCACGCCGGTCTCGAGGCGTCGGCCCACTACGACCTGTCCAACCTTGACCCACGCCTGGATGGCCTCACTGCCAACGCCGGTTTCACCTACACCAAGGCCACCTCTGAAGGTGACGTGCCCTTCAAGGGCCGCGACCTGCCCCTGTATTCGCGTGAAGTGGCGACCCTGGGCCTGCGCTACGAGGTCAATCGCTGGACCCACAACCTGGACGTCTACGCCCAGTCCGGCCAGCGTGCGCCAGGCACTGGCACTGCCTACATCACTCAAGGCACCGCTGATGGTCAGTTCGGTGATATCCCCGGTTATGTGTCGGTCAATGTGCGCAGTGGGTATGACTTCGGTGCGCAATTGTCGAATCTCAAACTGGGTGCCGGTGTGAAAAACCTGTTCGATCAACAGCACTACACCCGCTCCAGTGATAACAATGCCGGGTTGTACCTGGGTGAGCCGCGTACCTTCTTCGTACAGGCCAGCGTCGGGTTCTGACTGCGCCTTGATCCAAACAATCGCCGCTCATCCTGCTCAGGGTGAGCGGCGATTTACGTTGTGCCGTGGGCAGGGAAAATTTCGCGATTCGCTCTTCATTCCCCCAAGACTTCGTTCCTACCCGTATTCGGCTGTTTTCAACACGTCGAGGAACCTATTGCCACCGCCCTGCCACACAGCAAAGGCCTGCTGGTGCAGAGCTGCGCCACGATTCTCGTGTCCGTCGGCACGTCTGCGGCAGGAAGGCACCGCCCTAAATCAGAACTGGAGCATCCCATGTCGGTATCCGCATCCAATCAAGCGCTCGCCTCATCAACTGACAACCGTCCGCAGACACGCGCAGACGCGCATCCCAAAGCGGTGGCCAAGGCTGCGGTGACGAGCGGCCCGAGTTTCGCGCAATCGACGAGTCAGTCCGGCCCGATTTTCGATAGCGTGGCGCACTCTTGCAAACCGTGTTGCAAGCCAGGCCCGCCCGCACGTCCCAACCCAACGCTGCCGGATCCTTTATATGGCAAGCAAAGCAACGAGGTGTTGGCTCAGAGCCTGTTGGATAAATACAACGCGTTCAAACCCTGGCACGCAGCGACCGTCACGCCAGAGCATATCAGCAGGATGGCACGTCAACCCTTGACCGGGAATTCGGAGAAGGACGCCAATATCAGGCTGGCCAGGGAACTGCTCAAGCGCCCGGAGCTGATGCAAGCCCTTGATCGAAATGGCGAGACGGGTGCACTGGATAAGTCCCTGTCTAAAGAGGACATCAGCAAATTCATTTTTTCGTCGAACCCACTGAAGCTTCAAGACGACAAGCAACTTGCCCAGAATGTCCTGAATAACTTCAATGCGTTGAAAGGGCCGTGGTGGAGCGCCAACCGAAACGCCATCGACATCAACACATTTGCAAAGCTCGCGTCGCGCCCACTTGTGGGTCATGAGGCAACCGACAACATTACCCAGTTGGCGAAAGAAATCATGGCGCGCTCGGAGCTGAAGGGCTCGATGGACAATACCTTCGGCTTTCTGCGTGATGGCAAAATCACCCGGAACGACCTGTACCGGCTCCTGCGCTAAGGTCTGACCGAATGCGTTGCATCGGTCGGTAAGCGCCGGCCGGGAATCGCCTCCTCAGTGAGGCAGGAACCATTCGCAAGTATTGACCACGAAGAAGCATCTATCGGTCTTGCCCATGGATGCCTTCGTCTACGTGAACAGGCAATGGCCTATGAATTCGACATCATTTGAACCTCGCCAAACTCACTCCCAGTACGCTGTTGCAAACCTGCCTGTTCCGGCAACGACGCTACAAGGCCCAGGCAGATCTCAAGCAAAGGCGCTCAACCTTACGTCGTCGCCGAAGTTCAGTTTCAAGGCGCCTACGACCGAAGACTTCGACAGGGGCTCGCGAGCCGTTGAGGACAGGCCGGCGCCTCGGTCTGCGCTGTCATTGTTCGAATTGCTCTTGAGCAAATTGTCGCGCCGTCATTGACAGTTCTCCGACCTTTTTGACGGCGTCGCCTGGCTGGTTACATAAGCTCAAGGTTTAACGGAGCAGGCTGACGGTTTGTCGGAACCATAATTTTTTGGATTGCCACATATTCGATGCTTGTCTCGCGCTCACAGTCAAAGCGCTTCGAAGATGGGTCACTCAAGGTTCGAGTAGGGCAATCTAAATAAGGCAGAAATGAACATGAATAACGGCATAAATACTTCGGGCTCTCGATTACCCAACCTGGGGAATTGGTCTGCCGGTGCAAATCAGGCACCTGCTCCAGCCAGTGGTGGTACACGCGGCTCAGCGTAGTTGACAAGGCGATTGGTGTTCAGCAGCCGGTCGCCACGACCTCGAGTTTTTCCCACAACAGTTCAATGATGAACGGCGCCAGCCGACATTTTGACGGCCAAGGTTTGTATGGCGGAATGTCGAATGTGGGAAATCCCTATATCAGTTCCGATGATCATCTGCTGGCGACCGACCTTGGCAACAACTTTTCCATGCTGGATAAGTTCAAGAAAAATGGCCATTTGACGCAGAGCAGCCTGCAACAAATCGCCGCTGAGGATGTGCATACAAGCAGCGTCGCCGAACGCACCATCCTGTTGGCCAGGGAGATACTCAATCGTCCCCGGCTCAACGAAGCCATTCTTGTAGATGGCGGTAAAATCACCCCTGAAAGCCTGGCCAAGGCATCCGACCTGGTTGTGGGTAACACCAACCCCAATACGCAAAGCGCGGATCCGTTCCATTCGAAAACCAATTCACAAGTTGTCGAAGCGTTCCGGGGCATATTTGATCAGTTGCGCGATGAATCCGAAGATTACAGCTTCTTCTTCGAGAAGCACCGCTACGTCAAGACAGACACGCTTATCGAAATAAGCAAAGACCCTGACGAAACCGATAAGAGCGGTAATGTTGTAAGGGACCCGGCTACTGGGTTCCCCAAGAAAAAATACAGCGAGCAGCAGGTATACGTTGCCAAGAACATTGTTGAGCGACCAGGGTTGCTCGCCTCGCTGGACAGCAGCAAGGCTAACGGCACCAACATTTTCGGGAGCCACAACAGTGATGGCTGGCTGAAGAACTACAGCATCGATCGATGGCTGGAAAACGATAAGAAAGAAAAGGGTAACTAAAGGCGCTGGAGGCGTGAGCGGGCTGAATGATCAGGCCGCTCATACACGCAATATTTTCCCGCTGACCGCCACTGCCGCCAGCAGCCCACCGATCAGCAGGAACGCGGTTGCCACGCTGCTGCCATGGGCAATGAACCCGATCACGGCCGGCCCGGCCAATATGCCTGCATAGCCCAGCGTGGTGATGGCGGGCACTGCGATGTGTTCCGGCATTACGTTCTGCTTGCCCACGGCGGTATAGAGTACCGGGACGATATTGGAACAGCCGGCGCCCACCAGCGCATACCCGAGCAGCGCCATTTCCCAGGCCGGGGACAGCGTGGCCAGGAACACACCGGCTGCCGCCAACGAGCCACCGGCCACGATCACCCGGGTAGCGCCCAAGCGCCGCACAATCACGTCACCGGTCAAGCGCCCAGCGGTCATGGTCAGGGCGAATGCCGCATAGCCGAGGCCTGCATAGGCTTCGTCCAGCCCGCGCTCGGCACTGAGGAACACGGCGCTCCAGTCCAGTACTGCGCCTTCGGCCAGGAAAACGATGAAACACAAGCAGCCGATAAACAGCACCACGCCGTGGGGAATGGCGAACGCCGGCCCTGAGCTTTCACTGCCATAGGGGAGCAAATGGGGACCGGCCTTGAGCAGCGCCACTATCATGATGACGATCACCACCAGCGTCGCCTGCAACGGCGACAAACCCAGCGCCAGCAAGCCGGAGACGCCCGCCGCACCGACGATGCCACCCAGGCTGAACAGACCGTGGAAGCCCGACATCATGGTTTTGCCGCTGGCGCGTTCCACGATCACCGCTTGCAGATTGACCGTCGAGTCCACGGTACCCAGCCCTGCGCCAAACAGAAACAACCCCGCGATCAGCAGCGGGATCGAACTAACGGTCGCCAGCATCGGCAACGCCAGGCAGATCATGATGGTGCCTGCGCTCAACACGCGTCGGCAGCCAAAGCGCGACGCCAACACCCCGGCAACGGGCATGGCGAGGATCGATCCTACCCCCAGGCACAACAGCAACAGGCCAAGTGTGCCCTCGTTGAGTTGTGCACGCGCCTTGGCGTACGGCACCAGCGGTGCCCAGGCCGCGATGCCGAAGCCGGCGATGAAAAAAGCGATACGGGTCGACATTTGCTCCAGCCGCCCTGGAACCACGGGGGCAGAAGTGGGAATGGCAGTCATGAATAATCCTTGGTGTTGCGTTCAACGAACGATGTCCTGCGCGACATCCTTGCACATCAGGCCTCGTCGAGCGAGCCAGGTTCCCCCGGGATTTTCGGGTGGTGCGTGACGGAGTTTGCGAATAAACGCTGTCGATCGCGTTTGCTCCGCCTGTGGGTAGCGGGCGTCTCAGTGCCAGTGCGTCTGCAGGTTGAAGCTGAAACTTTGTTGAGCGTCAGTCTTTTCGGGACTGCGCATCCTCTCGCATAAGCAGTCAACATTGCAGTGAGTGTCAGCTGATTCCTTATTGAATAGTTGTGTTTGGAAGTGCTGAAGTAAGAACTTTCCTGTTGATGATTATTTGTTTATCAAAGCCGTTTATGACTTCATAAAAGACACTTCCATTCTCGCCGTAAGAATCTTCTTTTTTATTTTCGAAAGGTCGAATTTTTCCTGAAATCGCTAAGCTTCAGAGCGTTCAGGCGTTTTTTCTCGACCCGCATTCAGCGGTCAGCGGGGAAGAACTTTTATAAAGGGTTATTTATTGATAGCGGGTAACAATCAATGGTTGACGCTCTTGTATCGTCACATTTCAAACTAATGATTGCAGGGTGCACTGCCAACTTGCAGGTGCTTGCTTTCAAGGGCAGCGAGTGCCTGGATCAACCGTATTTCATTCAGGTGCAATTAGTCAGTGATAACCCTGACCTGGACCTGGAGGCGTTGCTTCACCAGCCTGTGTATCTCTATCTGGGCGAAGCGGATCAAGGCCTGCACGGGTTGGTTTACGCCATCGGCCGTGACGCCTCGGGGGCTCGGCTCACCCGTTATCGTCTTACGCTCGCGCCACGTCTGGCCTGCCTTGCCCACCGACGCGACCAGCGGGTGTTCCAGCAGCGCAGTGTGCCGCAGATTATCGCCAGCGTTCTTGAGCAACACGGCATCCTGGCAGATGCCTACGCGTTCGAGCTGGGTCCGGTGGTTTATCCGCCTCGGCTGTTTTGCGTGCAATACGCGGAAACCGATCTGCAGTTCATTCAGCGCCTGTGCGAGGAGGAGGGGATCCATTACCACTTCCGTCATAGCGCCGATTCCCACTTGCTGGTGTTTGGTGATGATCAAACAGTGTTTCAGCGCCTGCCAATCCAGCGCTACTGCTCGACAGCCGATCCGATGGGCGCAACGAAGGGGGTTCAGCGCTTCGATGTACGCCTGCAAACCCGTAGCTGGCGAACGGTGCGCCGTGATCATGACTTCGAACACCCGTCGCTGCGTTTGCAGGAGGCCGCCGGCCGCGCACCGGAACCGGCCCTTGAAGATTATCGTTTCCCTGGCGGTTTCACCGGTCACGCACGGGGGGCGCAACTGGCGCGTCGCAGCCTGGAACGGCATCAATCCGACCGTCATTATGCGTCAGGCAAGAGTGACCAGCCCCGGTTGCGCAGTGGCCATTTCCTTGAACTGCAAGACCACCCGGATCCGCTCTGCAACGACTTGTGGTTGATCACCTCGGTGCGGCACGAAGGCTATCAGCCACAGGTTCTGGAAGAAGCGATACCCGATACGGACACCTTCGTCGGGTATCGTAACCGCTTCACCGCGACGCCTTGGCGTGCGGTGTATCGGCCTGCTCTCAAACATCCCAAGCCGACCATCAATGGTAGCCAAACAGCGACTGTCACGGGGCCTGCGGGTGAGGAGGTGCACTGCGATGCCTATGGCCGGGTGAAGGTCCGGTTTCATTGGGATCGCCTGGACAGGACCGATGACAAAAGCAGCTGTTGGGTGAGGGTTGCATCCGGTTGGGCCGGTGCCGGGTTTGGCGCCATGATGATTCCGCGAGTGGGCATGGAGGTGCTGGTGACCTTTCTGGAGGGGGACCCGGACCAGCCATTGATCAACGGCTGCCTGCACAATGCGCTGCACCTGCCGGCCTATTCCCTGCCGCAGCACAAGACCCGCAGCGTGCTGCGCAGTTGCAGCGTTCCCGGCGGTGCGGGCGGCAACGAGTTGCATCTTGAAGACCGCCAGGGCGAGGAGCTTATCTACCTGCGAGCCCAGCGCGACCTGGAGCAGCATGTGGGTCACGACAGCCGTTTGGAAGTGTTGGGTGAGCGCAGTGAAATCATCCAGGGTTTAAGCACGGTTCGTCTTGAGAGCGGCGAGCAGCGCCACATTACGGGTGACCGCAGCGTTGTGCTGAAGGCAAGCGATCACTTGGCCGTGCACGGCGATAGCCACACTCAGGTGACTCAGGTCATGGTGATCGAAGCCGGCCAGCAGATTCACTTGAAGGCGGGGGCCAGCCTAGTAGTCGATGCCGGCGCGCAGTTGAGTTTCAAGGCGGGCGGCGAGCATCTGCAGATTCAGGCCGGAGGGATTTTCAGCAGCCGACCCATCACTGTCGGTGGCGCGCCATCCGCCGCAAGGTCAGTGAGCCCTTCGTCTGTTTCGATTACGCCTGGGGTGTCGGTTGTGCAGGGCCTCGTCATGGAAATGGCGCGCCAACTGGACGCGGATTTTTGCCCGGTATGTGAGCGTTGTCGCGAAGGCCGGTGCGATATCACCGGGAGGGCTGCGTGATGCCAGACGTGCCTTATCAATGGATGGCGCAGCAGCAACAAGCGGGGCGTCGTTTGTGTCTGATACTCGAAGCCGGCAACGAGCACTGCCAGTCGCTCATGGCGGCGCGCAACCTCTCGCAATATTGCCCGCTCTATGCCGAAACAGCGGTAGCGGAACTGGCGAGCAAGGGCCCGGTGATCCTGCTCTTGGAACAGCTCGGGGAGCCGGCGCTGGCCCATCCCCTGCAAAACCCGGAGGCAAATCGGGGGTGGCTCGGCAGTTTACCCAGCGATGACCTGATCCCCGTAATCCGACATTGGCGTGAGCGGCTGCTGGTCGGGCCAGAAGGCGAAAAGGCCCTTTACCGTTTCCACGACAACCGCACCCTGGCCCGTGCGCTCGCGTATCTGCCTGTAGCGCAATGGCCCATCTACCTGGGCCCGCTGATCAGCGTGTGCTACTGGCATGAGGGCCGTTGGCACAGCCATGACAACCCCGCGCCGGGTGAATATCCGGTGCCCGATCCCGCGCCCTGGTTGCAGACGCCCAACCCCCAGGCCGCGGCCATTCTGCAGGCCAACATCCTGCGCTACCTGCTGACTGAGCACAGTGAAGACCTGGCTGCCTTGGTCGAGTTTCAGGACCCGAGGATCTGGCTGGCCCAAGTATTGGAGCAGGCCCGTATCTGGCAATGGCGTTCGCCTGAGCAGCTTGAGTTCCTGGTGGTGCGCCGGTTGGAAGAGGCGACACGGGGCAGTGCCATTCGGTGGCAACCGTTAGACGGGGAGGCACCGACCCAGCATTTTGAGCGTGTGCTCGAGCAGTGGCGCAAGGAGGGGACTCAAGGATGATCAGGTGGATGGAAGGTGCATTGCTGGCTGTTGGAATGATGTGGCTGACAGGGTGTACGGGGAGGGCGGCGGATAGCTTTACGCTGGAGGTAGATTTGCCGGCCGGGTTTGCCGTTTTAGGGGACGCTTCATATGCACCTGCATCAGGCGAAGTCTGCAAACTGCCTAGAAAAAATGGCAGGCGGTCTGAACTCAAAATATTCAAGGCTATCAGCAAGCCCATCGCCAACAGGGTCAGTTTTGAAGTGCCATTGAAGGACCAGGTTAATGGCTGCCCTTTGGTATTGCGCAGACTTGTTTTCGCAATTAATGCCAGTTGGGGGCGGCGTTGGTCGGATATCGGAAGGGACTATGGCCTCATCTATTTTCACGATAAATGGGAGCCTGGAATGCCTTTGATGCCTGAGACTGGAGTCCAAGCACTTCCTGGACGATGCCAGTGGTTATTTCGTACCGCTGGCCCTGAGCATGCCCTTCTTAAAATCCTTTGGTGCAAATCAGTGGATGCTGCTGGCGAACTTAAGACGGCGCGGCCTGGGGGGCATGTGCACCGTGATGGATTGCCGGGGAAAACGTTGAGGTTGGTGTTGGGGTTTACCGAGGAGGAAGAGCCCGCCGTGGATGATAACTGGGTAAAAGTCCTTGGTGGCTGGAAACGCTGTAAGGGTGAAAGCGTGGAGGACTTGTACGCTTTTTGCCGGGGAAATGTCTCCGACTTCAAGGCTTTCAAAATGCCGGATGGACGCTTATGCAACATTTACCCGTCATGTAATTAATAGGGAGAAACTCCGTGAAACAGGATGCATGGAAGCAACAGTTTTTTAACGACAGAATGCCCGCTTGCCCATCGCGCGGGGATTGGTTGTCCTTTCGTCTGGTCGATGAGACGGGCAATGGTAAGGCCTACGGAGGGCTGCCTTACACTCTTCAGGACAGCGCGGGGCAGCGATACAGAGGGCGGTTGGATGGAGACGGTTTTGCCAGGCATCCGGATGTGTATCGTGGGCCGGTAAGTCTGCTGATGGATGAGCCTTATTCAGGCAACGAAATGCCTTATAAAAGGCTTATGACTCGGCGTGACTACGCATTACCCATTACGGAGCTTCAGGTACGTGCCGAACAGACTTATTTTCTAAGCAACGATGGCCAGCGTGTCGAAAATAACCCGGCACGGCAAAAAGCAGATCGTTTTTATCACGTGGAGGTCAGTGATCTGGTTCGGTACAAAGCCCACTTACCTCCAAAGTCGCCTGAGGTTTGGGGCCTTCCCCGAAATGCCCTCAATATGATGGCGGATCTCGGGTTTGGCCCTCCTGAAAACTTGGTCAAAGGGGTGATGCTCTTCCCCAACCAATGTACGACGTTGGAGGTACGTCCTCTACGAGCGTTACGGCCAATCATTTCCCCTGATGATCAGTTTTGTGCGCTTAACCTCTATCAGCTGGCGCTTATGGCTACGTTGAGTTACTGCGAATTTGGCCAGGATCCTCCAACAGGAGATGGGGATACGGTCAGTTTTCCGCTGAACCCTAGTATAGGAAACGTGTTCGTAGAGCAGTTATCGTGTTACCGAGAGGCTTGGAAGTTCGACTCAGAACAAGTGCAGCGGTTTTACCCATTGTATGAAGACGTCGCCTACTCCCGTCGCTTCGAGATTTTGCCCTTTGATCCTGATTTGTATGAGCGCAATCAACCACCTGGTGAGCATCCGGAGGGTATACATTTTTTTAATGACGTTGAATTCGGCACAGATACTCAAGCCTTCATCTGTCATCACGATGAGGTTGTACTTATAGCGGTCCGCGGTACGGCCAGTGGCGCAGATGCTTTGCGCGACGCAGATGCTCATCAAGTCCCTTTCCTCGAGGGTGCAGGTAAAGCTCATCGAGGTTTTTACCAAGGGTTTCAGGCTATGTATCACTTTGTTCTGGATTACCTTTCGCGATACCACATTGATCAACGCGTGGTCATCTGCGGCCACAGCCTGGGCGGCGCAATTGCTTTACTACTCGCCGAAGGACTGCGCCGAATCCCGGACGCCAACTACAACATCCTTCTCTACACCTACGGTGCCCCCCGCGCCGCAGATTCCGAGTTCACCGAAGGCGCCTCCGCCCTGGTCCACCACCGAATCGTCAACCACAACGACCCCGTCCCCAGCGTCCCTGCGCCATGGATGAACACCACTGCCAAATTGTGGGTGCCAGGTGCCGTCACCTTGTTCAGCGCCCCCACCGCCGGCGGCTTGTTGTTTGCGGCGGGCCTGGTACGCGTCGGTGGCAATGCGTACCAGCATCATGGTGAACAACAGCACTTCATGCCGATTGAACTTGCCGATGGCACGCGTTCTTCAGTGTTGTGGAAACCCGGCTGTGAGTCGATCCAGGAGGCCGGGTGCAATCGAGCATTACAGCTGCACGGCGACATGCCCGAGCGCGGCAACCTGTTGAGGCAGCTATTGCAGGCCAATCAGCACTTCATGACCGCCAGCTATATTCCGGCGGCGTGGGCGACATTGCGGCGCTGGCAGCAAACCCTGGACAGCCAGGGGCCGATGGTCACCGCGAGGGAATTTGAATTGCTTGATCGCGCGTTAGATGACATGCGCAGGCAGCTCAGAGCCAAACGCAGTGAGCTGAAGGGCTTGCGCCCGGCCAACGACCGTAGCCATGAGCATAACGAAGCCTTGAACGCAGAGATCGATCGCTTGCATACCAGCCGTGAGCGCCTGGCCAGCCTGCGCTGGCGTCGCCTCGATGCACGCGATGTGTACGGTAGTCATGCGCACTGTGCCGACCTGCAACTGGGCCTCAAGCGCTGGTTCACTCACCGGGAAAACCGAGCCCTGCCGCAGGTTGCCAGTATCCCGCCACCCATTCATAGCGACCTGGGTAGAGCGCACGTCCTGGACATCGACTCGATTGTCTAACGCCACGCGTTACACAAATTCCACCTGCGCCGGCTGGCGCTTCATCAGCACCTTGCCGTTGCGGATCGAATACAACGGCAGGCCCTGGCTGCGAATCACCTCATAGTCGCTGTCTGCCGAGAGCACCAGCAGGTTGGCTGGTCGACCGGGTACCAGGCCGTACCGGTCGCCAAGTGCCATGGCCTCGGCGCTGTTGTCGGTGACCAAATCCAGGGCGCTCTGCAGGTTGCGGTAGCCGAGCATATGGCAGATGTGCAGACCGGCTTCCAGTACTCGCAGGATGTTGCCGTTGCCCAATGGGTACCAGGGGTCGACGATGGAATCCTGGCCGAAACACACATTCATGCCGGCTTCGAGCAGTTCGTTGACGCGCGTGACGCCGCGGCGTTTCGGGAAACTGTCAAAGCGGCCTTGCAGATGAATACTTTCAGTGGGGCAAGAGACGAAGCTGATGCCGGAGTGGCCCAGCAGGCGAAACAGTTTGGCGCAGTAGGCGTTGTCGTAGGAGCCCATGGCGGTGGTGTGGCTGGCGGTGACACGGGCGCCCATGTCGCGGCTGCGGGCTTCTTCGGCCAGCACTTCAAGAAAACGTGAGTGCGGGTCGTCGGTTTCGTCGCAATGCACATCCACCAGGCAGCCGGTGCGTTCGGCCAGGTCCATGAGAAACTTCACCGAGCTCACGCCCTGATCGCGGGTGTACTCGAAATGCGGGATGCCGCCGATCACGTCGGCGCCCAGGCGAATGGCTTCTTCCATCAGTTCACGGCCATTGCGGAAAGACTCAATGCCTTCCTGGGGAAAGGCAACGATTTGCAGGTCGATCAGGTGCTCGCTTTCTTCACGCACTTGCAGCATGGCCTTGAGCGCGGTGAGGTCCGGATCGGTGACGTCGACATGGGTGCGCACATGCTGGATACCGTGGGCGGCGAGGGCCTGGATGGTTTGCTTGGCGCGGCTTTTGGTGTCTTCCTGGGTGATGGTGGCTTTGCGTTCCCCCCAGCATTCGATGCCTTCGAACAGGGTGCCGCTCATGTTCCAGCGTGGTTCGCCGGCAGTGAGGGTGGCGTCCAGGTGAATGTGCGGTTCGACGAAGGGCGGGATTACTAGGTTGCCGGCGGCATCCAAGTCGCCAGCGGTTAACGCCGGTACGGCTGTTTGCGCGGTGATGCTGGCGATCCGGCCATGTTCCAGGTGCAGATCATGCAGGCCTTCACGGTTGCGCAGGCGGGCATTGATGATGTGCATGGGCAAGTTCCTCTTGGCTAAATTCAATCAGGCGGCCGTCAGGTTACCACCGGCCGTGGTCAGGCTCATGCCTGGGCGTCAGCCAGCGGTTGGCGCACCCGCAGCAAGGCGCTGAGCAGTATGTAGGTGAGCGACGCGGCAGCGATCCCCACCAGCGGCGCAACCCATGGCGAGTTGAACGCCAGCAGCGTGCCCACTGCATACGCCGTCAGCCCTGGCCAGTTGAAAGCGGGCAGTCGAGCCTGCGCCAGGCGTGGGTATTGGCCGCGATAACGGTAGAAAAAGTCGGCCATGATCACCCCGCCAATCGGCGGGATCACCGTGCCCAGCAGGATCAGGTACGGCACCAGCATGTCGTACATGCCCAGTAAGGCGAGCAGGGTGCCGATCACCGCACCGGCCAGGGTCACGGTTTTGCGTCGCCGAGTGCGCAGCAGGTTGCAACCGGCGACGGCGAAGTTATAGATGGTGTTGTCCTGGGTGCTCCAGATATTGAGCAGCAACATGGCCATCGCTGCCATGGCGAACCCCTGCAGCAGCAAGACTTCCACCACATCTGGCTGCTGATAGACGATGGCGCCATACGCGCCGATCAACACCATCAGGCCGTTGCCGATAAAAAAACCGATCAGGCTGGCCAGTACCGCGACCTTGGCCGAGCGGGAGAACCGCGTCCAGTTGGTAGCCTGGGTCGCGCCGCTGACAAAGGTGCCGAACACCAGGGTGATCGCCGTGGACAAGTCCAGCTCAGCGCTCGGTACCACCGCCAGCAGACCATCCAGCCCGCCAATCTTGACGGTCGCGACCCACATCGACAGCAACAGCAGAATGCCCATGGCGGGTACCGCGATGTAAGACAGGATTTCCAGCCCGCGATACCCCACGTACGCTGTGGCACAGAACAGCAGGCCAAACACCATCATCAAGGCCAGCACGCTGCCCTGGCTCAATTCGAAATACTTGCCCAGGACCACGGCGGCAGTCGCGGTGCCCCAGGCGTACCAGCCGATCTGGGTGAATCCGAGGATCAGGTCACTGAGCTTGCTGCCGATTTCACCAAAGCAGAAACGCCCCATCAACACCGAGTTCAAACCGCTCTTGAAGGCGATGTAACCCAAGCCCGCGGCGTAGATACCCAACAGTAGGTTACCCAGGGCCACAACGCCGAGCATGCCGGTAAAACTGAAGGCCACCCCCAGTTTGCCGCCGGCAAACATGGTTGCCGTAAAAAACGTGAACCCCAGCAGCACCATGGCCGTGGATGCCAGGCCCTTGCGCGCATGCAGAGGCACTTCGCTGAGGGGGTAATCGTTGCCGGATTCTTGCTGGGTCATGTGCCGCGCTCCCTGAATAATGACGCAGGCCTGTTGCACCGTGCGTGCCAACCCGGCGGCAGTGGCGCACGTACCCAGAGCGCTCGTTATTTACAGCGGCGGGTTGGTTCCAGAGGCGCGATCAAGCGCGAAAGCAGTGCAACCGTGACACAAATTGGATCGGCTTGGGCCAGGCGTAAAAAAACCACCCGCAGGTGGTTTTTTCAACAACGCATCGCTTACTCGCCGCGATAGATACACCCGCTGGTGCACGTCTCATGGATGCGAATCGCACTGAGCTCCGGCAACAGTGGCTTCAACTCAGTCCAGATCCACTTGGCCAGCACTTCGCTGGTAGGGTTTTCCAGGCCGGGGATGTCATTGAGGTAGTTGTGGTCGAGACGCTCATAGAGCGGCTTGAAAATCGCCTTGATTTCCGAGAAGTCGCGAATCCAGCCGGTATGGGGATCCAGGTCGCCGCTCAAGTGGATCGCCACCTTGAACGAATGCCCGTGCAGGCGCCCGCATTTATGGCCGTCCGGGACGTGCGGCAGGCGGTGGGCGGATTCGAACGTAAACTCTTTGAAGATTTCCACGGTATTTTCAGCTCGGTCAGGTATCTGGCAGGCGGCGAGTTTAACAGCTTGACCCGTCGCCGCGCATACCGCTGGGTCAAAGGGGCTGCAAACGCTCGCCCAGCCCACCGTTGTCTGCCAACTGCAGAAACTCATCCCCCAACCGCTGGCTCTCGCTCATTGCCGTCTGCCAGTATTTGTTGCGACTTGCGTCATCGCCCACGAAACGCTTGAAGTCGCTTCGGTCCGGCAATTTGCCGTAAGGCAGGCGGGCCAGGTAGTCCTTTGACGGTGCCAGCAGCAGGACGTCCTGCAAACCCTGCTGGTTGCTGCGTCGCCATGGCAGGCCTTTGTCGAACCAGCCGGGGATGACACGGTCGGTAAAGTGCGGGTACAGCACAATATCGTCGCCGCGGTAGGGGAGGTCGAGGTGGTAATCCAACAGACCACCGTCACGGTAGGTGCCAGCGCCTGCGCCGGGCAGGTCGCGCACGCCTTGCATCACCATGGGAATCGAGCCGGATGCCAGCAGCGCCTGGCGCAGGTTGCCCAGTTCCAGTTCAAGGAAGCGCGACGGGAAATCCTTGAGGGGGTGCACCGGGGGTGCCTGGCGAGGGTCGTGGACGATCAGGCGTTCGAAATGCCGCGACAGCCGTGCGCGGCCGCGCAGGTTATCGGCGATCACGGATGACAGGCCCAGGCCCAAGCGGCCTCTGTGGTCGTCGGCGAGCAGGCCGTGGCTCTTCACCACCATGATGTTCAGGCGATAGTCGGGATTGGTCAGTATCTGTGCATCGCGGCCGGCCAGCAGGTCGTCGAGCATGCGTTGGCAGCTGCGGCTGACTTCGGCCATGGTCACGCCTTTGGCGAAACGCTGTTCGTTATACAGGCGGCCCAGGTCGAGCAAGCCTTGCACCGGGTCCGGCAGGCAAGCGCTGGCAAACCGCCAGGAGCCGATGGACGCACCGATCAGCGCCCGCTCCCGAGGCGCACGCGCCAGCCAGTCGCCGAACAGCGCCAGGTCCAGGCCCTGGATGCCCAAGGCCTTGGGGCCGCCGGCCGCGCCCGGAAGAATGCCGACGTCAGAAGGCGCAAGGCCTTGCTCACGAATGCGGGCAAAGGCGCGTTTACCGGCCTTGAGCGTCAGGGCGGTGAACTTGATGTGGATGGCTGTCATACCGGTCTCTGTCAAAGCGATTGGGGAGCGAACTCGCGTAATTCTTCATAAACACTGCGCCAGCAAGAGCAAGCTCGCCCCTGCGGGGAATTGCCATGGTGGCAATTCAGCTTCAGTTAAGTTGCCGCGCGTACCGTGAGCAGTCGTAGGACAAACATCCTGAAACGGAGACTCATCATGAAGCGCCTTACAGCGCTGG
This sequence comes from Pseudomonas sp. W4I3, assembly GCF_030816195.1. Taxonomy (GTDB): domain Bacteria; phylum Pseudomonadota; class Gammaproteobacteria; order Pseudomonadales; family Pseudomonadaceae; genus Aquipseudomonas. The sequence continues at coordinate 2,671,413 of NZ_JAUSXS010000001.1, forward strand.
TCGCCGCCGGTATCATTGCAGGCTCGGTCACGCAGGCCTGGGCAATGGACCCCGAAAAACCACTGAAATTGCCTGGCACTGTTACTATTGTCGCCTTCGATCAGCTTGAAGCCACCGCCCTTGCCTTGCACCCTGGTTCGACCCTGCTGGGCACCGACCTGGACGAGGAGTACGGCAAGTACATTTACCAGGTCGAGCTGGAAGATGCCCATGGCTTCGAATGGGACGTTGAATTGGACGCGCTCAGCGGGCACGTTCTCAAGAATCATCAGGACACGTAATGACGGTATATCGACGCGCCGCTAGTCTGGTGCTGCTGGCGCTCCTGGCCTTTTGCACCAGCCTGGCCGCTCGCGACCTCAATCAGGATGAAGCCCTGGCCCTGCGGCAGCAGGGGGTGATCCTGCCGCTGGAGCAGCTGTTGCACACTGCAATGTCACGCTACCCTGGGGCCCGGCTGCTGGAGGCGGAGCTGGAGAAAAAGCACGGCCAATACGCCTATGAAGTGGAGCTGGTGACCACCGACGGCGTGGTGCGCGAAATCAAGCTCGACGCAACCACCGGTACATTGATCAAAGATAAGGAAGACTGATGCGCCTGCTTCTGGTGGAAGACAACGTCCCGCTGGCCGATGAGCTGCTGGCCGGCCTGCAGCGCCAAGGCTATGCGGTCGATTGGCTGGCCGATGGGCGCGACGCCGCGTATCAGGGCCGCAGCGAACCTTATGACCTGATTATCCTCGACCTTGGCCTGCCCGGCTTGCCGGGGCTGGAGGTGCTGGCGCAATGGCGCGCGGCAGCCCTGGCCACGCCGGTGCTGGTGCTGACGGCGCGTGACTCCTGGGCAGAGCGCATCGAAGGGCTCAAGGCCGGTGCCGATGACTACCTGAGCAAGCCTTTTCACCCCGAAGAACTGTACCTGCGCATTCAAGCGCTGTTACGACGCTCTCACGGGCATGCCAACCAACCGACCCTGCAAGCCGCCGGCCTGCACCTGGACGAAGGTCGCCAGTGCGTGCTGCGCGACGGTGACGAGATCCAGCTCACCGCCGCAGAGTTCCGCCTGTTGCGGTATTTCATGCTGCACCCCGAACAGATCCTGTCGAAAAGTCACCTGGCCGAACACCTCTATGACGGCGAGACCGAGCGCGACTCCAACGTGCTGGAAGTTCACGTCAACCACCTGCGCCGCAAGCTGGGGCGCAGCGTGATCGAAACCCGGCGCGGCCAGGGTTATCGGTTCGGCGCCAGCCCTGCATGAAGTCGATCCAGCGGCGTTTGAGCCTGGGGTTGATCAGCGTGATGGTGATCGTCGGCGTGGTGCTGGCGCAAACCAGTCTGTGGCTGTTCGAGGCCGGTCTGCAACGCTATCTGGAGGCGGGCCTGCGCAACGACAGTGAGAACCTGCTGTCGGCGCTGGTGCGTGGGCCCAACGGAGTACAGCTGGATGAGCATCGCCTGTCACCGGCCTATCAGCGCCCATTCTCGGGGCACTATTTCCGCATTGATTTTGCCGACACGCACTGGCGCTCCCGATCATTGTGGGACCAGGAACTGCCAACGCTCCCCGAGGCCGGGCTCAAGGGCAACCTGCAACTGGGGCCTGAAGGCCAGAAGTTGTTGATATTGCGCTCGGACTACAAGCGTTTCGGCCAGCCGATCTCCATCAGCGTGGCGCAGGACTACACACCTGTACGCGAAAGCTTTCGCCTGATGCGCCAGATCGGCCTGGTACTGGGGCTCGCGGCGTTGCTGGTGGTGTTGGTACTGCAGCGGATCACCGTGCGTCGCGCCTTGCGCCCGCTGGAAACGGCGCGTAACCAGATTGCTCAGTTGCAACAAGGCCAGCGCTCGCAACTGGACACCCAGGTGCCGCTGGAGCTCGAGCCCTTGGTGGCGCAGATCAACCATTTGCTCGCGCACACCGAGGACAGCCTCAAACGCTCGCGCAATGCCTTGGGCAACCTGGGGCATGCGCTGAAAACCCCGTTGGCGGTGATGTTGAGTGCCGCATCGAGCGAGGCCCTCAGGGATCAGCCGCAGTTGAGCCAGTTGCTGCGCGATCAGCTTGAACAGGTGCAGCAGCGCCTCAACCGCGAGCTTAATCGTGCGCGCCTGGCGGGCGAAACCTTGCCGGGTGCGTTGTTCGACTGTGAAAAGGAACTGCCGGGGCTGTTGGCCACCCTTAACATGATCCACGGCGAACACCTGGACCTGAGCTACCACGTCGCTCCCGGCCTGCAACTGCCCTGGGACCGTGAAGACTTGCTGGAGTTGCTCGGCAACCTGCTGGACAACGCCTGCAAATGGGCGGATGCCGAAGTGCGATTGAGCATCAGTGAAACGCCGCACGGCTACCAGCTGGCGGTCGAAGACGATGGCCCTGGCATCCCGGAGACCCAGCGTGATCAAGTATTGAGCCGTGGCGCGCGGTTGGATGAACAGATCGACGGCCATGGCCTGGGGCTGGGCATCGTGCGCGATATCGTCGAGGTGTGGGGCGGGGCATTGCAGTTGCAGGAAAGTGAACTGGGTGGGCTCAAAGCGCTGATCGAGCTGCCACACCGGCACGTTTGACCTGTGTAGGAGCGAGCTCGCTCGCGAAGAACTCAGAGCCCCCGCGTTTATCCAGAATGAACGCGTTGCCTGGAAGTTTTTCGCGAGCAAGCTCGCTCCTACAATGAATTACTTTAAGGCTTGCCCGCTCTCACAGGCGCGACAATTCCTACACCCGAAACTGATCCATCAACCCCTGCTGCTGATTCGCCAGGCTGTTCAATGTCCGGCTCACCCGCGCCGACTCATTGGCCTGTTCCGACAGCGATTCGGTCACATCCCGAATCGTCGCCACGTTGTTGTTGATCTCCTCGGCCACCGCGCTTTGCTCTTCGGCGGCGCTGGCGATTTGCAGGTTCATGTCGCTGATCACGGTAACGGCGTCACCGATCTGACGTAGCGCGGTGACCGCCTGGCCGACCTGCTCGACGCTGCCCTGGGCCTGACGATAGCTGTTGCCCATGGCCCCGACGACTTCAGCGGTGCCGCTTTGCAAGTGTTCGATGACCACACGGGTTTCTTCCACCGACTCCTGGGTGCGCCGTGCCAGGTTGCGCACTTCGTCAGCCACTACCGCAAAGCCACGGCCCGCCTCACCGGCGCGTGCTGCCTCGATGGCCGCATTGAGCGCCAGCAGGTTGGTTTGCTCGGCAATGCCGCGAATCACTTCGAGCACCGAGCCGATCTTCTCGCTGTTGCTGGCCAGGCCTTCAACCTGCGCCATGGCCGTGCTCATGTCAGCGGCCAGCAGGCCGATGTTACTGGTGGTCTGGCCGATCACGGTCAAGCCATCGCGGGTGGACTGGTCGGCATCGCGTGCCGCTTGCGCGGCTTGGGCTGCGCTACGGGCGACATCCTGGGCGGTGGCGCTCATTTCGTGAGAGGCGGTGGCCACTTGGTCAACCTGGCGATACTGCTGCTCCATGCCGGCGCTGGTTTCGCTGGCAATCGCGGCGGATTGGTCGGCCGTGCCACGGGCGTCCTGCACCGAGCGTTTGACCTCGGCGATGATCGGTTGCAGCTTGTCGAGGAAACGGTTGAACCAGCCCGCCAGTTGGCCCAGTTCGTCCTGTTTGTCGTAGGCCAGGCGGCGGGTCAGGTCACCTTCGCCGCTGGCGATGTCCTGGAGCATCTGCGCCACGCCGAGGATCGGCCGGGTCACGCTGCGTGCCATCAGCCACACCAGCATCAACCCGACGACGGCGGCCAGCAGGCCCAGGCCAAGTTCCAGCAGGGTGCCCCTGGTGTTGTCGGCATCCAGCTGGGCTTTGAGCGCCTCGGCTGGCGCCACCAACACTTTTTTCGGTACGTCCAGCAGCACGCCCCACGGCTTGCCGCCCGGAATCGGTGCAAAAGGCGCCAACACTTTGAGTTGCTGATCGCTACGCAGGCTGCGGATCTGCGTGCTGCTCGCCAGGGCAGTGATCAGCTGTGCGCCGCTGGCTGTGTCGACCTGGTCCAGGCGTTGGCTGAGCTTGCTGGCGTCCGGGCTGTAGCCGGCGAGCAAGCCGGTGGGGCTGAGGATGCTGACCTGGGTCTGGCCGTCGTACAGCTTGTGGCTGGCCTGTTGGCTCACGGCCTGCAAACTGTTGAGGTTGATGTCCACCGACAGCGAGGCAATGACTTTGCCATTGACCATCAGCGGGAAGACGATGCTGGTCATCAGCACGTTGTGCCCGTCGATCACATAAAAGTAGGGTTCGATCACGCAGGGCTTGAGGGTGGTGCGCGGGCAGGTGAACCAGGCGTTGGCTTTTTCGCCGCTGGGGCCGACGGAGGTGTCCGTCATGTCGCTTTCGGGCAGCGCCATGGAAGTGATTTTACCGGGCGTTGGCTGCGACCAGTACAGCGCGAAGCGGCCTGTGTCGTTACTGCCCAGTTCGGCCTGATTGGCGAACAACTCATCCTTGCCGTCCAGCGCATTGGCTTCGAACACCAGGGACAAACCGAGCAGGTCAGGGTTGGCCTGTAGCGCGGCCTTGACCTGACGGGTCAGGTCTTCGCGAGTATCGAAGGCGTCCAGGAAGCGTTTTTCCGCCTGCTCGCGCAAGAACAGCACCTGGCGGGAAAACCCATGGCCGTACTGGTAGGCATCCATAAACTGCTGGCGAATGCCCAGCGCCTGCACTTCACCCTGGGCCTCGATGCGCGCCTGGGCGGCTTCATCCAGCATCTGCATGCTGGACGCTTTGACCTGCTCGGAGCTTTGCGCCATCCGATACAGCGACAGACCGACCAGCAGGGTCACGATCCCCAGCAGGCACAGGCCCGCGAGTAGGGTGATTTTCCATTGAATGGAGAGCTGCCTGAGCGACATCGGGACATCCTTACCTGAATACACATGAAAAATCGTTATCGGCTGCGCTGACTCCTTCTTTATTCAAACATCCAATTTAAAGCTCAAAACGGCGTCGCTTTTTGACATGGCCGTCCCGCTGCTGCAAAGTGCGCGCCCTCTAATAAGACTCTTAAAGCCTGCACACCGGCAGCGCCTGCGATGGCCGCTGCGGCGCGGGTATGCCTGTCTTTTATGTTTTCGTTCTGAGGTAACCATGATTAACGCTGTTATCGCCGCGGTCGGCACCATGCTGGTGCTCAGCCTGTCCCGCGTGCATGTGGTCATCGCCATCATCGTCGGCGCCCTGGTGGGCGGCTTGACCGGTGGCCTGGGTATCGACGCCACGCTCAAAGCGTTCAACAGTGGCCTGGGCGGCGGTGCGACGGTGGCTTTGTCCTACGCCTTGCTCGGCGCTTTCGCGGTGGCCATTGCCAAGTCCGGCCTGGCCCATGCCCTGGCGGACAAAGCGCTGTTGCTGGTCGATCGGCAGGAAGCCAGCGGCGGCAACCACGTCAAATGGCTGTTGATCGGCTTGCTGTGGGCGGTGGCGATTGCTTCGCAGAACATCCTGCCGATCCACATTGCGTTCATCCCGCTGCTGGTGCCGCCGCTGTTATACGTGTTGACCAAGCTGCAACTGGACCGTCGCCTGATCGCGTGCGTCATGACGTTCGGTTTGATCACGCCCTACATGTTCCTGCCGGTGGGGTTCGGCAATATCTTCCTCAACCAGATCCTGTTGGCCAACGTGGCCAAGAGCGGCGTGGATATCAGCCAGGTCAACGTGACCCACGCCATGAGCCTGCCGGCGCTGGGCATGGTGGTCGGCCTGCTGGTGGCAGTGTTTATCAGTTATCGCAAAAAACGCGTGTACGACCTGGCGAAAATCGAGCGTGTCGAGCAGGTGGCGGTGCAGTACAACCCGTTGACCCTGCTGGTGGCCGGCCTGGCGATTGCCTCGGCGTTCATCATCCAGCTGTGGCTGGACTCGATGATCATCGGTGCGCTGGCCGGGTTCCTGATTTTCTCGGTGTCGGGCATCGTGCGCTGGCGCGACACCGATGACCTGTTCACCGAAGGCATGAAGATGATGGCGATGATCGGCTTCATCATGATCGCCTCGTCGGGCTTTGCCGAAGTGCTCAAGGCCACCGGTGTTGATGTGCGCTCGCTGGTGCAAGCGTCGGCGGCGTTCATCGGGCATAGCCGTGGGGTGGGAGCGCTGTTGATGTTACTGGTGGGGCTGTTGGTGACCATGGGCATCGGTTCGTCGTTTTCCACGGTGCCGATCCTGGCCGCGATTTTTGTGCCGTTGTGCGTGCAACTGGGTTTCAGCCCGGTGGCCATCGTGTGCATCGTCGGCACCGCCGGTGCCTTGGGCGATGCGGGCTCCCCGGCATCGGACTCCACCCTCGGCCCAACCTCCGGCCTGAATATCGACGGCCAGCACCATCACATCTGGGACACCGTGGTGCCGACTTTCCTGCACTACAACCTGCCGCTGCTGGCGTTTGGCTGGCTGGCGGCGATGACGCTCTGAGGCCCGCTCCTACAGAAAATTGACGTTTGGCCGTTAACCTCTCGAGTTGCCACTAATAAGAGAGAAAAGCCATGCGTCTGAGCCTCAAGGCCAAAGTCCTGACCCTTGCCGTCGTGCCGGTGCTGCTGTTTGCCCTGGTTATCAGCCTGACCACCGTGTGGATTCTTCAGGACCAGGCGCGCAACGAAGTGGATGAAACCCGCCAACGCCTGCTCAACAATGCCAAGGCCACGCTGCAAAGTTATGTCGAAGTGGCCATGACTACCATCAAGCCGCTCTACGACGCGGCCGCTCCCGGTGACACGGCGGCGCGGGCGCAGGTGGTCAAGCTGCTGTCCAACACCAGCTACGGCAAGGACGGTTACTTCTTCGGCTACGACTCTGAAACCATTCGCCTGTTCAAGGGCAACAGCCCGGACGGCGTGGGCAAGAGCTTCAAGGATAACCGCGACCCCAATGGCGTCTACGTCAACCGCGACCTGGTCAAGGTCGGCAAGGACGGCACCCACTACCTGCAATACAGCTCGACCCAGCCCGGCCAGACCGAACTGGTGCCCAAGCTCGGCTACACCGAATACCTGCCCAAGTGGGACATGGTCATCGGTACCTCGGTCAACCTCGATGGCATCGAAGCCCAGGTCGCGGTGGTCGAGGCCAAGGTTGAAAAACGCATGGAAGGCGTCCTGTTGAGCATTCTCGGGGTGGCCGTCGTGGTGCTGCTGGTGATTGCCGCCGTCGGCCTGCTGGTGGCCAACACGATCCTGCGCCCACTGAGCCTGATGAAGGCCAACCTGGACGATATCGCCGCCGGTGAAGGTGACCTGACTCGCCGCCTGGCCATTACCAGCCAGGATGAGCTGGGTGACCTGGCCGGCGCGTTTAACCGGTTTGTCGACAAGATCCATGGGCTGGTACGCCAGATCACTGAAATGACCGGGCAACTCACCGGCCTGGTGAGCCAGGTCTCCGAGCAGGCCCAGCGCTCGGAAACCGCGATGGAGCGCCAGCGTCACGAAACCGACCAGGTCGCCACCGCGATCAACCAAATGTCGTCCGCTGCGCACGAAGTGGCACGTAGCGCCCAGGGTGCCGCCGTTGCCGCGCAGCAGACCGACGCCGAGGGCCAGGCCGCCAAGCGCGTGGTGGACGGCAGCATCGCGCAGATCCATGCGCTGGTGAACGATATCCGTAGCAGCGGCGTGTCCCTCGACAGTTTGCAGCAGGACGTGTCGTCGATTGTCAGCGTGCTCGGCGTCATCCGCTCGATTGCCGAACAGACCAATCTGCTGGCGCTCAACGCCGCGATTGAAGCTGCGCGGGCGGGGGAGGCCGGGCGTGGGTTTGCCGTGGTCGCCGATGAAGTGCGCGCCCTGGCCAGCCGCACCCAGACCAGCACCCAGGAAATCCAGGGCATGATCGACCGCCTGCAAAAAGGCACCGAAGCCGCCGTGGACGCCATGCGCCGCTCCAGCGATGCCGGTGACGGTACGTCGGCCCAGGCCAACCAGGCCGGCGCGTCGCTGGACACCATGGCCCAGTTGATCGGCACCATCAACTCGATGAACGCACAGATCGCCAGCGCCGCCGAAGAACAAACCGCCGTGGCTGAAGAGATCAACCGCAGCGTGCATCAGATTGCCGTCGCGGTGGACAGCGTGGCCGATGAAACCCAACTTGGCGCCCAGACGTCCCGTAGCCTCGCCGACCTGGGCCAGCGCCTGGGGCAGTTGGTGGGCCAGTTCAGGATCTGAACTGCTTCCCGCATTGTTTTGATGAAACTCAATGTGAGAGGGGGGGCCACTGAAGTCAGCCAGGTAAGGCTTTTTGTAGGAGCGAGCTTGCTCGCGAAGAACTCAGGCACCCCGGGTTTATTCAGAATGAACGCGTTGCCTGGATGTTTTTCGCAAGCAAGCTCGCTCCTACAATGGACCACTTCGCTTAACTGACTCCGCCCATCAGAGGGTCTACACGTCGCGCATCAGCAAGCCAAAAGCCAGGTCCATCTCGGCCGGCAAGGGCACATATACCGTGTGCCCATCCCCCGGCGCTACCTCGATGGCGTCGCCCTTGGCGTTATGCAACGTGGCCAGGTCAAAGTGAAAATTGCCCGCTGGCGTCATCAGTTCCAGATGATTGCCCAGCGCAAAACGGTTCTTCACCTTGACCTCGGCCAGCTCGCCTCGGCGCTCGCCGGTCAATTCACCGACAAATTGCTGGCGCTCGGAGACGGAGCTGCCGTTCTGGTAGTTCTGGTATTCGTCGTGCACATGGCGACGCAGAAACCCTTCGGTGTAGCCGCGTTGGGCCAGGGATTCGAGGTCGGTCATCAAGCGGCGGTCAAAGGCGCGGCCGGCCATCGCATCATCGATTGCGCGGCGATACACCTGGGTGGTGCGCGCGCAATAGAAGTGCGATTTGGTGCGGCCTTCGATTTTCAGCGAGTGCACGCCCATGTGGGTCAGGCGCTCCACGTGCTGCACGGCGCGCAGGTCCTTGGCGTTCATGATGTAGGTGCCGTGTTCATCTTCGAAGGCGGGCATGTGCGCTTCGGGACGGTTGGCTTCGTGCAACAGGAACACCTGGTCGGTCGGCGTGCCAATGCCCAGCGTCGGTTCGAATGCCTGGACGATCTCGCCCGTGGCATTTTCCACCGCCGCAGTGGCCTGGTATTTCCAGCGACACGCGTTGGTACAGGTGCCTTGGTTGGCGTCGCGCTTGTTCATATAGCCCGACAGCAGGCAACGCCCGGAATAGGCCATGCACAGCGCGCCATGAACGAACACCTCTAGCTCCATGGCCGGCACGTGCTGGCGGATCTCGTCGATCTCCTCCAGGGACAGCTCCCGCGACAGGATTACCCGGCAGATGCCTTGTTGTTGCCAGAACGCCACACTGGCCCAGTTGACGGTATTGGCCTGGACCGACAAGTGAACCGGCATCTGTGGGAAATGCTGGCGCACCAGCATGATCAGCCCTGGGTCAGACATGATCAGCGCGTCCGGGCCCATGGCGATCACCGGGGCCAGGTCCTTGAGAAAGGTTTTCAGCTTGGCATTGTGTGGCGCGATGTTCACCACCACGTAGAAACGCTTGCCCTGTGCATGGGCTTCCCGGATACCGAGGGCCAGGTTGGCGTGGTCGAATTCATTGTTGCGCACGCGCAGGCTGTAGCGCGGCTGGCCGGCGTACACCGCATCAGCTCCGTAAGCAAAGGCGTAACGCATGTTCTTCAACGTGCCGGCGGGCGCGAGCAGTTCGGGGGCGATCAGTGGGAGCATGGAGGTGTGGGCCGCAAAAAAGGCGCGAGGGTAGTGCAGGCCATGGCCTGCTGCATTGATCCAGGTCTAGATAAGCCGATCTATGCTTGTTCGATAAACCAGGGCACTCCCAGGTTTCGCTGCGGACTAAGCAACAGGGCCGACATCGGCCCTGTGCTTTTTTGACATGGATCGGACATGAATCAAACCAACCTGCAATTCAAGACCCTGCTGTTACTGCTGGCTCTGGTCACCGTCGCCTTTATTTGGATATTGCTGCCATTCTATGGCGCGGTGTTCTGGGCGGTGATCCTCGGCATCATCTTCGCGCCGATGCAGCGCCGCCTGCAGCAGCGCTTTGGCTGGAACCGTAACCTGACCTCCCTGACCACCTTGACGGTGTGCCTGGTGATCGCAATCTTGCCGGTCATCATTACCAGCGCCTTGCTGGTGCAGGAGGGCGCCACCCTTTACAAGAATATCGAAAGCGGCAAGTTGGACGTGGCCGGTTATATCGAGCAGTTCAAGCATTTCCTGCCGCCGTATTTCCAGCACCTGCTGGATCGGTTTGGCATGGGCAATCTCGAAGGGCTGCGAGAAAAGGTGGTGAAGGGCGCGATGCAGGGCAGCCAATTCTTCGCCAGCCAGGCGTTCAGTTTCGGCCAGGGCACATTCGATTTCCTGGTGAGCTTTTTCATCATGCTGTACCTGCTGTTTTTCCTGCTGCGCGACGGCCCGGAACTGGTGCGCAAGGTGCGCACGGCGGTGCCATTGGCCGAGCCGCAAAAGCGACGCCTGCAACTGAAGTTCAACCGGGTGGTGCGGGCCACGGTCAAGGGCAACGTGCTGGTGGCCGTTACCCAAGGTGCGCTGGGAGGGCTGATCTTCTGGTTCCTGGATATTCCCAGTGCGTTGCTCTGGGCGGTATTGATGGCGTTTCTGTCCCTGCTGCCTGCGGTGGGCGCCGGGATCGTATGGGGGCCGGTGGCCGCCTACTTCCTGTTGAGCGGTTCAATCTGGCAGGGCGTGGTACTGGCGCTGTTCGGCGTGTTCGTGATTGGTTTGGTGGACAACGTGCTGCGCCCGATTCTGGTGGGCAAGGACACCAAAATGCCGGACTACCTGATCCTGATCTCGACCCTGGGCGGGCTATCAGTGTTTGGCCTGAACGGCTTCGTGATCGGGCCGCTGGTCGCGGCGCTGTTCATGTCCTGCTGGGCGCTGTTTGTCGAAACCAAGCCGCGGGTCAAGCTGCCGTTGCCCTAGGCTTCAAGCCAGCAGTTGGCTGCCAGCTGGCGCTGCATCTGGGCATCGGATAACGAGGTGAGCGGGCCGCTGATAGGCTCGCCATCGCGTACCACGTACCAGCAGGCGAGCAAGCCCAGCTTGCGAAGAGGGGCGGGGACGGCGCTGCCGACGACGGACATGATTTGAACAGTGGGCATAAATACCTCCAAACGTTATGGAGGTCACCTTACGGTGCGGTGGCGCCGAGGAAAAATCACCTGGCTCGATAGTCGACATCAACGCCACACGTCAATCCACCACCTGATCGAGCATGTGCACCACTTCCTGCTCGCTGAGCACGCCCTTGCGCACCAGGTTCTCTGCCAGCAATGCCAGGAACTTGGCACTGCGGTGGCCTTCCAGGTGTTTGAGTTCGGTCAGCGCGCTGTACACCTTGCTGGACGTGCAGAGGCCAGCGGTGCGGTGCGGATTTTGTGTGGGCATGGTCAATCGTCCTTAATTGTTATTGAGTGGACAGAGCCGATACTGAGACAGGTGCGTGACACAAACATGACAGCGTTCGTATCGGTCGATCAAGGGGAGATCCAGCCTGATAGTGTAGGAATGCTGCTCCAGCATTGTCCTCACAACGACCTTGGCGAGGTAAATCCAGACTTTTCAGGCAAAAAAAGGCCCCGCGTGTGGGCGAGGCCTGTTGCGCATTCACCGACTGACGGTTACCAGCCGTGGCGGTAGTAGCCGTGGGGAGGGCCATAGTAGCCATAACCCCGTGGCGGGCCGTAATACACCGGTGCCGGACGGTAATAAACCTGCTGCTGCACATACACCGGTGGTGGCGGTGCGTAGTAGACCGGCGGCGGAGCGGCATACACAGGCTGCGGCTGCACGTACACCGGTTGCTGTACATAGACCTCACGAGGCTGGCTGGCAACCACGGAGCCGACGACAGCTGCACCGACGAGAGCACCCAATACGGCCGGGCCACCCCAACCACCACCGTGGGCAGAGGCTTGGCCTGCCATAGCGAGTGCGCCAATAAGCAAGGCAATTTTGGGGACTTTACGAATCATGGTCATTCCTCGGTTAGCCCCTGCGCTTGTGGTCTGCAATCAATAGACTCAAGGATTGTCGCGGGGATACTTTTAAGACAACGTGTTTCTGAAAAACAGCACAGCCAATAGGTAAAGGTTGTGTAAGGTCTGTACCGATTTGCTTACTCAAGGAGCTACCCATGCAGATGCACCCCAACAAGGACACCCAACTGTGCATGTCACTGTCGGCGCGTCCCGGGAATTTTGGCCTGCGTTTCCATAACCATCTGTATGAGCAGTTGGGCCTGAATTTCTACTATAAAGCCTTCAGCAGCCAGGATTTGCCCGGCGCGATCGGTGGCATACGGGCGCTGGGCATTCGGGGTTGCGGCGTATCCATGCCGTTCAAAGAGGCGGCCATCGCCTTAATGGACGAACTGGACGATTCGGTTCAAGCCATCGATTCCCTCAACACCATCGTCAATACCGGCGGCCGCCTCAAGGCGTACAACACCGACTACATCGCCGTTGAGCAACTGCTGAAAAAGCATCAGGTGCCCAAAGACTCAAGCTTCGCCCTGCGCGGCAGCGGCGGCATGGCCAAGGCCGTGGCCAGTGCCTTGCGTGACGGCGGTTATGCCAACGGCGTGATCGTGGCGCGCAACGAGGTGGCGGGCAGGGCGCTGGCACGTAACCTGGGCTATGAATGGCAGGCCGACCTGGGCGGTTTGCGCCCGCGGATGCTGGTCAATGTGACGCCGATCGGCATGACCGGCGGGGCAGAGGCGGATCAGTTGGCCTTTGAGGCCGATGCCATTGACCAAGCCGAGACCGTATTCGATGTGGTGGCGATCCCCGCGGAAACACCGCTGATCATGCGTGGACGCGCCCAGGGCAAGCGGGTGATCACCGGGCTTGAAGTGATCGCGATCCAGGCGTTGGAGCAATTCGTGCTCTATACCGGCGTGCGTCCCACACAAGAGCAATTCCACGCCGCCGTGGCGTTCGCCCGGGCGGTCTAAGCGGGGAACGTTGTAGGAGCGAGCTTGCTCGCGAAAAACTCAAGGGCAGCGCGTTTATCCAGAATAAACGCATTGCCTGGGCGTTTTTCGCGAGCAAGCTCGCTCCTACAGTGGGCCGCCTGTTTCAAGTTGGACGCCTGTCAGGCCTGTTCCAACTGCGCCAGCCGTTCTTCCAGCGCAGCAATCCGCGCTTCCAACTCTTCAATACGCTCGGCCGAGACAGCTCCACCGCCACGCTCCACCGGATTGCCGCGTGCCGAAATAATCGCTTCGATATCCGCCGGATCCCCCAGCGCATGGGTATAACGATCTTCGCGCTGACCCGCCTGCCGCGGCACCAGCACCGCCAAGCCGCGTGCAATGAGGCGTTCGAGCTGATGCACCACCTGCTCTGCGTCCTCAAAGTCATGCATGCGCCCGCTGCGCGTGAGCAACTCGTTGACGGTCTGCGGCCCGCGCAGGAACAGCAACCCGATCAGGATCACCTGGGCCGGCACCAGTTCCAGCGCCTTCTCCACACGGTGCTCCCAGCGGTCGGCGCGGCTGCCCATGACCAGCCGGGTAAAACCCTGGCCTTCGAGTACGCGCAAGCTCTGGCCGACCTGACCCTGGCTCAGGTTGGTCACCGGTTCCCGGCTGGTTTTCTGGTTGCAGGCCAGCACCAGGGCGTTGAGGGTCAGGGGGTAGGTTTCCGGGTTGGTCGCCTGTTTTTCGATCAGGCAGCCCAGGATGCGGATTTCCGTGCTGTTCAGGCGCGGCTCAGGGGTGTCGGTGTCGTGCTCGGCGGTCATCGCGCTTTCCCTATGCAGTGAATCCACTAGCCTAAGCCGGAAAAAATAAAAGACAAGCGGCAGGCAAGGCTATAATCGCCGCTGGTTCCAACCCTGTCCTTACCGTGAGACTGACATGACCATTTCCCTGTATGCCGCTTCTATCCCAGTCTTCAAGCAAATGCTCAACGCCCTCAGCGATGTGCTGAACAAGGCCGAAGCCCACGCCACCGCCAAGAACATCGAGCCGAACGCGCTGCTGCAAGCGCGCCTGTTCCCGGATATGTTTGCGCTGGTGCGCCAGGTCCAGATCGCCGTCGACTTCGCCAAGGGCGTTTCCGCGCGCCTGGCCGAGATCGAAGTGCCCAAGTACGAAGACAGCGAAGTCACCTTCGCCGACCTGCAAGCGCTGATCGCCAAGGTGCTGGCCTTTGTCGACACCATCAAGCCTGAGCAAATCGACGGCAAGGAAGGCATCGAGATCGTCACCCGCCCAGGCACCCCGAAAGAGAAGCGCTTCAGCGGCCAGTCCTACCTGCTGACCTACGGCTTGCCGCAGTTCTTCTTCCACGTCACCACCGCTTACGCGTTGCTGCGTCATAACGGCGTTGAAGTGGGCAAACGTGACTACATGGGCGCTTTCTAAGCACTCACAAAAAAGCCCGGGAGCGTTGTTCAACGAACGCTCCCGGGCTTTTTTATGGCCGGTGTTTAAGCCGGCTGTTCATCCTTGCCCAAGCAGGCCGCCGCGGTAAACAACACATCGGTGGACGAATTGAGCGCGGTTTCCGCCGAATCCTGCAGCACACCGATGATGAAGCCTACCGCCACTACCTGCATGGCGATCTCGCTCGGGATGCCGAACAGGCTGCACGCCAGCGGAATCAACAGCAGCGAACCACCGGCCACGCCCGAAGCGCCGCAGGCGCAGATGGCTGCAACCACACTCAGCAGCACGGCGGTGGGCAGGTCCACGGCAATGCCCAGCGTGTGCACGGCCGCCAGGGTCAGCACAGTGATGGTGATTGCCGCGCCGGCCATATTGATGGTGGCGCCGAGCGGGATCGATACCGAATAAGTGTCTTCATGCAGGCCCAGGCGTTTGCTCAGCGCCAGGTTCACCGGAATGTTTGCTGCCGAACTGCGGGTGAAGAACGCGGTGATCCCGCTTTCGCGCAGGCACAGCAACACCAGCGGGTAAGGGTTACGGCGCAGTTTCCAGAACACGATTGCGGGGTTGATCACCAGCGCCACGAACAGCATGCAGCCGATCAGCACCACCAGCAGGTGGGCATAACCGAGCAGAGCGCCGAAGCCGGAGGTGGCCAGGGTCGAGGCGACCAGGCCGAAGATCCCCAGCGGGGCGAAGCGGATCACCACACGTACGATCAGCGTCACGCCGTTGGACAAGTCGTCGAGCACGGTGCGGGTGGTTTCGCCGGCATGGCGAATGGCAATACCCATGCCGATGGCCCAGGCCAGGATGCCAATGAAGTTGGCATTCATCAGGGCGCTGACCGGGTTATCCACCACGCTGAGCAGAAGGCTTTGCAGCACTTCGCCGATACCGCCGGGAGCGCTCACGGTGGCGTCATGGGTGGCCAGTACCAGGGACGACGGGAACAGTGTGCTGGCGACCACCGCAACCACGGCGGCAGCAAAGGTGCCCAGCAGATACAGAAACAGGATCGGCCGGATGTGGGTTTCCTGGCCGTGTTTATGATTGGCGATGGACGCCATCACCAATACAAACACCAGGATCGGCGCGACGGCCTTCAGCGCCGTGACGAACACCTTGCCAATAAATCCGGTGGCCTTGGCGGCCTCAGGCAACAACAGGGCCAGCAGAATCCCGGCGATCAGGCCGATGACAATTTGGGTGACCAGGCTGACGCGCATTAAACGTTGCAGCGGGGAAGGGGCAGCAGTCATAAACAGTTGTCTCTAGTTTTTTTAGTAGGGCACAGCATTACAGGGAGAAAGTACTGTAGGAAGCAGGCGCGAAGTCTAGCATGCTGTAGGACGTCTCCCGTTTGCTGCGTCATTCCGTCACCCGCTCCGTCGGATTTGGCCAAATCCGGACATGTTCTGTTAACATTTCCTTTCTCATCTTTCCTCTTCGTCAGCGGGCCCTTCGGGCTGTCGTTGCTCTCGTCGTTTCTGGAGTTTTCATGTTGTTTCCCATCCTGCTGCTGTCGGCCGCCGGTTTTACCGTGCTGACCACAGAATTCGTCATTGTCGGCCTGTTGCCCTCGATCGCCCGGGACTTGAACGTCAGCGTGTCCGAGGCTGGGCTGCTGGTGACGTTGTTCGCGTTCACCGTGGCGGCGTTCGGTCCGTTCCTGACCGCCTACTTCGCGCGGTTCCAACGCAAGCGCCTGTTCATCAGCATCCTGATCCTGTTCGCGGTGGCCAATACCGTGGCGGCGCTGGCGCCGAATATCTGGGTGATGGCCCTGGCACGCTTGATCCCGGCCCTGGGTTTACCGGTGTTCTGGGCCCTGGCCAGTGAAACGGCGGTGGACATTGTCGGCCCTGAATTTGCCGGGCGCGCGATCGAGAAAATCGGTTTTGGCATTGTCTGCGCCACGGTGTTCGGCATTCCGGTGGGCACGCTGATTTCCGACATGTTCGGCTGGCGCACCGCCTTTGCCGCCCTTGCGGTGATTGCGCTGGCCAAGGCGCTGTTGCTGTTTGTCTACCTGCCGGTCACTCAGGCGAAGAACGAGCAGGTCAGCCTGCGCTCGCAATTCAAGATCCTGCGCAGCCCAGTGATGCAGGGCCATATCCTGTTGTCGATCCTGGTGTTCAGCGGCATGTTCACCGCCTATACCTATTTGGCGGACATCCTTGAGCGCCTGGCCGGGTTTGACGGCACGCTGGTGGGCTGGTGCCTGATGGGCTTTGGCGCGGTCGGGTTGATCGGCAATTCTCTGGGTGGGCGAGCGGTGGATCGTCACCCGTTGATCGCCTCCATGGTGTTTTGCGGGTTCATGATCGCGGGCATGGTGGCGGTGGTGCCGGCCATTCACTCAACCATCGGCCTGGCGGCGGCCATGGCCGTGTGGGGCGTGACCCAGGCGGCTATGTTTCTGGTCAGCCATGTACGGCTGATGAAGGCGGCGCCCCATGCACCGGCGTTTGCCGCGTCGTTGAATATCGCCGGGGCCAACCTGGGCATCGGCTTGGGCGCGATGGTCGGTGGGCGGGTAATCGATACGCTGGGCCTGGGCAGCCTGGGCTTTGCCGCGTCGGGGTTTATCCTGGTGTCGATCCTGCTGGCATTGTGGCTGATGACGGCCAAGCCGGCGTCGACCTGCGCCTGAGTTATGTAGGAGCGGGCAGGGCGGTAAACAGTTCGCGTCGGGCACCTTCGGTAATCGCCACGATGCCGGGGTGCTTGACCTTGCGCTCCACCGAGATGGCATAGAACGACTCGCTTACCGCGTCGGTCTGGCCGATCAGCACCACGCCGTACTGGCGCACCACCTCGTCGGCGATCACGCTGGGGGCAATGAAGATGCCGCTGCCGGATTGCCCGAATGCCTGCATCAACGCGCTGTCGTCGAACTCGCCGATGATCCTGGGTTGAATCTGCTGATCGGCAAACCAGCGTTGCAGACGGCTGCGCACCACGGTCTCCGCGCCGGGAATCAACAGGGGTGCGCCGTGCAGGCAGGCTGGAAAATCGCCGCTATGTTGCTCAGCCAACGCCTGGGTGGCGAAAAAACTGATGCCACATTCCCCCAGCTTCTGGCTGTAGCCCTTGATGTCCAGGTGCGTGGGCATCGGGCTGTCGGAAATCACCAGGTCCAGGCGCTGGATAGCCAAGTCGGCCAATAAGCGTTCGAGTTTGTCTTCACGGCAGGTGATGCGCAGCGGTTCGCTCAGCTCCATGGTAGGGGCGATCAGCCGGTACACGATGGACTTGGGCACCACATCCGCCACCCCGACGCGAAACACGATCTGCTGCTCATTGGGTTGCGCGCGCAGCAACGCTTCCAATTCGTTGCCGGTCTGGAACATCTGCTCGGCGTAGGGCAGGGCTCGGCGCCCGGCTTCGGTCAGCTCCAACTGGCGTCCCACTCGCTGAAACAGTGCAATGCCAAAGGTTTGCTCCAGCAGGCTGATCTGCCCGCTGATCGTCTGAGGCGTGAGGTTCAATTGCTCGCAGGCGCGCACGATGCTGCCGGTCTTGGCCACCACCCAGAAGTAATGCAGTTGTCGATAATTGAGCATCGCGGTCTACACTTCGTAAAAATCGAAGTATACGCGAGAAAAATACGAATTTTCCTGAACTGTTTGCCTGCATAGAATGCCTCGCTATCGCCGGGCCACTATTTGGACCCAATGGTTCTAACGAGGAATACATGATGAAACTCAATTCTGTGGGCGCGGCTGCATTGCTTGCGCTTTCATTGGTGGTGATCAGCGGGTGCGATCAGGTCGAAAAAAGCGCGCAGCAGGTACTGGGCAAAGCCACCGAATCGGCCAAGCAAGCGATCGATGACACCCAGAAAGCCGCCGAGCAGGCATTGAGTGAAGCGACCCAGGGCCTGATCAATCCGCGCAAAAAGGATGATCAGGAAGAAAAAGACGCGCAATCGCATACCCAAGAAACCTAATTTCCCAGCACAACGTCAGGACTGACCTATGGATTATCTTTTACAACTGGCTGCCAGCCCCACCGCCTGGGTCGCTCTGGCGACCTTGATCGTCATGGAAATCGTGCTGGGCATCGATAACCTGATCTTCATCTCGATCCTCACCAACAAGTTACCTGAGCAGCACCCGGGCCAAGGCGCGGCGCATTGGCATCAGCATGGCGTTGGTGTTGCGCCTGGGTCTGTTGAGCACCATCGCGTTTATCGTGCAGCTGACGGCGCCGGTATTTGAAGTGTTCGGTCAGGCCTTCTCCTGGAAGGACATGATTCTGATCGCCGGTGGCCTGTTCCTGGTGTGGAAGGCCACCACCGAGATCCATCACAGCATGGACCCGGAGCCAGAAGAGAAAGCCACGATTGGTAACACCGTGACCATCGGTTTTGCCGCGGCGATCGGGCAGATCCTGTTGCTCGACCTGGTGTTCTCCATCGACAGCATCATCACGGCAGTGGGCATGACCGAACACTTGCCGATCATGATCATTGCCGTGGTGACCTCGGTGATCGTGATGCTGGTGGCGGCTGAACCTTTGGCCAAGTTCATCAACGACAACCCGACCGTGGTCATGCTGGCCTTGGGCTTCCTGATCATGATCGGCATGACCCTGATCGCCGAAGGCTTCGGCGCCCACGTGCCAAAAGGCTACGTCTATGCGGCCATGGCGTTCTCGGCGGTGATCGAATGCTTGAACATCGCACGGCGTAACCGCCACAAGCGTTTGCTCGCTGCTCGCCAGTAACCGCTGAAACAAAAGGCTGGCTGTGCTCACAAGAGCCCAGCCGGCCTTTTGCTGTCTGCTAGAATCGGCCCACTTGATAGCTTGAGGTCCACCATGAACGAGCCGATTCGCCTTACCCAGTACAGCCACGGTGCGGGTTGCGGCTGCAAGATCTCGCCCCAGGTGCTGGAAGTGATCCTTGCCGGCAGCGGCGCGCAGAACCTTGACCCCAACCTGTGGGTAGGCAACGCCTCGCGCGACGACGCGGCGGTGTACGCCATCGACGACGAGCGCGGCGTGGTCTCCACCACCGATTTTTTCATGCCGATTGTCGACGACCCCTTCGATTTCGGCCGCATTGCCGCCACCAACGCCATCAGCGACATCTACGCCATGGGCGGCGACCCGTTGATGGCCATCGCCATTCTTGGCTGGCCAGTGAACGTGCTGGCGCCGGAAGTTGCCCGCGAAGTTATCCGTGGCGGCCGCTCGGTGTGCGACGCCGCCGGCATCCCGCTGGCGGGCGGGCACTCGATCGACGCGCCGGAGCCGATCTTCGGCCTGGCGGTGACCGGCATCGTGCAAAAGCGCCACATGAAGCGCAACGACACCGCCACTGCCGGCTGCAAGCTGTACCTGACCAAACCGTTGGGCATCGGCATCCTCACCACCGCCGAAAAGAAGGGCAAGTTGCGCGAGGCGGATATCGGCCTGGCCCGTGACTGGATGTGCACCCTCAACAAGCCCGGCAGCCGTTTCGGCAAATTGGCCGGGGTGACGGCGATGACCGATGTCACCGGTTTCGGCCTGCTTGGCCACCTGGTTGAAATGGCCGACGGCAGCGGCCTCACGGCCCGCATCGAATACGCAAAAGTCCCACGCCTGCCGGGGGTCGAGTACTACCTGGACCAGGGTTGCGTGCCCGGTGGCACCTTGCGCAACTTCGACAGCTACGCCAGCAAGCTCGGCCGCGTGCAGGAACTGCACAAGCGCGTGCTGTGCGATCCGCAAACCAGCGGTGGCCTGCTGATCGCCGTCACGCCCGAAGGCGACGCCGAGTTCCATGCGGTGGCCGCTGAATTGGGCCTGACGCTTGAGCCGATCGGCGAACTGCTGGAGCGACAGAGCAACGCGGTAGAGGTGGTTTGATGGCGACTGACATCACCGATTACCGCGACATTTTCCTCAGCGACCGGCCGATGATGGACACCCGCGCGCCGGTCGAATTCGCCAAGGGCGCGTTCCCCGGCGTGATCAACCTGCCGCTGATGACCGACGACGAACGCCAGCGCGTCGGCACCTGTTACAAGCAGCAAGGCCAACAAGCTGCAATCGTGCTGGGCCACGAGTTGGTGTCGGGGACGATCAAGGCCGAACGCATCGAGCAGTGGGCACGATTCGCCCAGGCCCATCCAGACGGCTACCTGTACTGCTTTCGCGGCGGGCTGCGTTCGCAGATCGTCCAGCAATGGCTGAAAACCGAAGCGGGTATCGAATACCCCCGCGTCGGCGGTGGCTACAAGGCCATGCGCAGCTTTTTGCTGGACACGCTGGAACAGGCCACCGCCGAATGTGATTTCGTCCTGCTCGGCGGCATGACCGGCACTGGCAAGACCGAAGTGCTCGGCCAGTTGCGCAACGCCCTGGACCTGGAAGGCCATGCCAACCATCGCGGCTCCAGCTTCGGCAAGCGCGCCACGGCGCAACCCTCCACGATAGACTTCGAAAACCGCCTTTCGGTGGACCTGCTGAAGAAGCGCGCAGCGGGCATCGAGCAGTTCGTGGTCGAGGACGAGAGCCGCATGATCGGCAGTTGTGCTTTGCCGCTACCGTTGCACAAAAGCATGCAGACGCTACCCATGGTGTGGCTGGAAGACAGCGTGGAAGGCCGCGTGGAACGTATCCTGCGCGATTATGTGGTCGACCTGTGCGCCGAGTTCATTGAGGTATGGGGTGAAGATGGCCAGGCGTTATTTGCCGAGCGTCTGACCCAAAGCCTGGCCAATATCCATAAGCGCCTGGGGGGCGAGCGCTTCCAGCGGCTGCAGGCGATTTTGCAGGAGGCCCTGGCGGAGCAAGCGCGCAGTGGCGCGGTGGAGTTGCACCGGGTGTGGATTGAAGGGTTGTTGCGTGAGTATTACGACCCAATGTATGCGTTCCAGCGTGAGAGCAAGGGCGCGCGCATCGAGTTCGCGGGAGAGCAGGGCGCGGTGGTTGAGTATTTGCGCGAGCGGGCCGCTCGGGTGGGGTGACTTTTTGAATGCCATTGAGATCACACAGCCCTATAGCCGCCTACGGTATTCGCTCTGATCCAACATCCTGCTCGGCTGTCAGGCCGCCATCGGGGGCTTAAGGCTTTTTGTAGGAGCGAGCTCGCTCGCGAAGAACTCAGGCCCCCCGCGTTTATCCGAGAATAAACGCATTGCCTGGACGTTTTTCGCGAGCAAGCTCGCTCCTACATTGAACCACTTTCGTCTGACTGACCGGCATCAGGGCAAACCTGCTGCCACACTTAGGTCGCTGGGTGCGATGAAGCCTTCACGCAGAACCTAAAGAATCACCGCCCCGATCAACCCGCACACCACCCCCATCAACATGGTCAACCCGGCCACCGTCACCAGCACCCGCGCATCGAAATCTTTACGCAGCATCAGCAGCGACGGCAGGCTGACGCTCGGCAGGGTCATCAGCAAGGCAACAGCGGGGCCGGCGCCCATGCCCAAGGTCATCATGGTCTGTACGATCGGAATCTCCGCCGCCGTAGGAATCACGAACAGCGTGCCGACGATCGCCAGCGGTACCAGCCACACCAGGCTGTCGGCCATCGCCCCGTCCACGTGTGGGAACAGCCACACCCGTGCCGCGCCGAGGATCAGCACCGCGAGGATATACACCGGGATGGTGCTCCAGAACAGCTGCCACAAGGTGCGCAGCCAGCGCGCGAGGAAGGAGCCGGACTCAACGGTGCTGACTTCGGCCACCGCCTCGAGCGCCGCTTCCGGTACTTGTTCCGGACGTGCAATGCGCTGCGCCACCAGCGACACACCCACCACCAGCACGATCCCGGCCACCAGCCGCAGCGCGGTAAAGCCCCAGCCCAGCACGAAACCCATGAACACCAATGTGGCCGGGTTCAATACCGGGTTGGCGATCCAGAACGCCAGCGCCGCGCCGACCGATACCTTTTGGCGCCGCATACCTGCCGCAACGGGTGCCGCGCAGCAGCTGCACATCATGCCCGGCAAGGCGAACAGCCCGCCGCGCAGGGTCGAGCCCAGGCCGGCGCGGCCAAACAGGCGCAACAGCCAGTCGCGAGGGATCAACACCTGCAGCAGCGAACCGAGAATTACCGCGAGTACGGCGGCTTTCCAGATCGCCAGGAAATACACCTGGGCATAGGCCAGCGCTGCTGCGAGGGGCGAGCTTTGCTGGTCATTGAGAATCGAGGCGCCGATGCTGTGGTTGTCGGCTGCGACGAACGCCTTGAGGTAGTAGGGCGACCATTTCACATAATAGAGGCCGATGCAGGCCACCAGCAGAAACAGTGCAGGTTTGCACCAGAACGACCAGCCCCGGTTGGGCTGGACAGAAGAGAGGTTGGACATGGAGATGATCCGCTGATGAGTCGATAGCGGGGCATCATACGCGCTTGGCGCTCAACCTTCAGGTATCTGCGCTGACCTGGGTCGGGTTTGGGCAGGTTTCCTCACCGTTATTGAGCCCCTGCTTGTAGTTGCGGCTGAGCAGCGACGCCTTGCCGTTGTGCCAGGTCAGTGTGAGCACGTACAGCGAGTCGTAGTCGTTGCCGGACCAGTCGTCGGTAATGGTGTGCTTTTCACCGACCGCTTCACTGGCGACTTTGTTGATCAGCTCGGGCAGGTAACCGTGGGACCAGGCAGTGTAGATCGTCGCGTTGTGGTACTTGTCTTCGACCAGCTCGTCGGCCAGGGCGCTGGTGTCGTTCGCTGAAAACTTGATGTTGACCGGCAGGCCCAGCTTGATGGCGCTGGGGCTGATGGTCATCAGCGGGCGAATATAGCTGTAGGAATTGTCCAGCTCGCCTTCCTCGACATTGCGCGTCGGGTTGGCGGCGAAGACGAAATCGGCCTTGCCGAATTTTTCCGGCAGTACGCTGGCCAGGTTCATTGCCCGGTTCAGGCCTTGGCAATTGAGTTGGCCGAGACCGCCGGCGGGTTTTTCGCCATGGCGCAGGAACACCAGGGTTTGCACGCCGTCCACCGGTTGCGCACGGCTTTCACGGGCGTCCAGTGCGGTGACAATCCCGGCCGTCACCAGCAGCAGCGGCAACATCATGTATGAATAGCGTTTGAATCGGTGCACAAGGCGCAGAGGCTTGATCTTCATTATGGGTTCGAGTCTTCGTGCGTCGGATTAAGGCGGACAGGCCCGGGCCCAGCGGCGCGGTGAGCGTCCTGAGGGTGTTCCTCGTCGATATAGCCAGGTGCCTCCATTCACCCTGCGAGCGCTTTTAAGAGTGCGTTTGGGCGTTTTGGTTCGCCCACCACAGATTCTAGCCAGGCAATGTTGCTTAATGATGACCCATGCAGGCAGGCCAGCAGATGTCTATGATGGGGTTTTTCCCGCCCAGGAATTCCCTTTGATGAACGCACTCGCCGCTTTCCCGATCAACAGCAAATGGCCCGCCCAGCATCCGGAGCGCCTGCAGCTGTATTCGTTGCCCACGCCCAACGGCGTCAAGGTCTCGATCATGCTCGAAGAGCTGGGCCTGCCTTATGAGGCGCACAAAGTCAGCTTTGACACCCAGGACCAATTGTCCCCGGAATTCCTGTCGCTGAACCCCAACAACAAGATCCCCGCGATCATCGATCCCAATGGCCCAAGCGGCCAGCCGCTGGCGTTGTTCGAGTCCGGCGCGATCCTGATTTACCTGGCGGAAAAAACCAGCCGGCTGCTCTCCGAAGACCCGGCCACCCGCTATGAAACCCTTCAGTGGTTGATGTTCCAGATGGCCGGCATCGGCCCGATGTTTGGCCAGGTGGGGTTCTTCAACAAATTCGCGGGCAAGGCCTATGAAGACAAGCGTCCGCGTGACCGCTACGCCGCCGAGTCCCGTCGCTTGCTCCAGGTGCTGGAAAAACGCCTGCTGGGCCGTACCTGGATCATGGGGGATGACTACAGCATCGCGGACATCGCCACCTTCCCCTGGATTCGCAACCTGATCGGCTTCTACGAGTCGGGCGATCTGGTGGGCATCGCCGATTTTCCCAACGTACTGCGCGCACTGGACGGCTTTGTCGCACGCCCAGCGGTGATCCGTGGCCTGAACATTCCGAGCTGAACATGCCGACTTTCGATTTCAAGCAACTGGACGTCTTCAGCGGTGTGCCGCTCAAAGGCAACCCGCTGGCGGTGGTGCTCGGCGCCGACAGCCTGACGGACCAGCAGATGGCCGACTTCGCCAAGTGGACCAACCTTAGCGAAACAACGTTTCTGCTGACGCCCCGCGACCCACGCGCCGACTATCGCGTAAGAATTTTCACGACCTTGCAGGAGCTGCCGTTTGCCGGGCATCCGACGCTGGGCAGTTGCCATGCGTGGTTGCACGCAGGCGGTGTACCGCGTGGGCAAGAGATCGTTCAGGAGTGCGAAATTGGCTTGGTGCGCATCCGACGCGAAGGCGACGAGCTGGCGTTTATCGCGCCACCGCTGTTGCGTTCGGGGGCCGTGGAGGCGTCGCTGCTGGAACGTGTGCGCCAGGGGTTGGGCCTGGCGCCCGACGCGATTGTGCGCAGCCAATGGGTGGATAACGGCGCCGGTTGGCTGGCGGTGATGGTGGCTGATCGTCAAGCCGTGCTGGAGATCAAGCCTGACTACTCGCGACTGCTCGGGTTGGCGGTCGGCGTCATTGCTCCGTGCACGGTGGATGACGCGCAGTTCGAGGTGCGCGCCTTTATCGCCGGCGACGGTGCGCAGGAAGACCCGGCCACCGGCAGCTTGAATGCCGGACTTGCTCAATGGTTGCTCAGTGAAGGGCTGGCGCCGGAGCGCTATGTGGTCAGCCAGGGCACGGCCATGGGGCGCGCGGGGCGTATTCGTATTGAGCGCCAAGGCGATGAAATCTGGGTGGGTGGCGCTGTCGCGGTGTGCATAGATGGTTGTCTGCAGCTCTAGATCAATGCAATTGTTACATGGCCGGCAATACACTGTTGGCCCCTCGGCATTTGTGCTGCCGCAACTTGGGGCATAAGCTTTCGCCCCAATGTTTTCAGTCACTTTTTCAGGAAAGCCATGATCAGCCAGTTCCCCCAAGCCCGCCCCCGTCGCCTGCGCCGCTCCCCGGAGCTGCGTGGCTTGTTCCAGGAAAGCGAATTTACCCTCAACGACCTGGTGCTGCCGATCTTCGTCGAAGAAGAAATCGATGACTTCGTGCCGATTACCAGCATGCCGGGCGTGCTGCGTATCCCCGAGAAAAAACTGGCCGGCGAGATCGAGCGGTATGCCCGTGCCGGCATCAAGTCGGTGATGACTTTTGGCGTGTCCCACCACTTGGATGCCAATGGCAGTGACACCTGGAAGGAGCGCGGCCTGGTCTCGCGCATGTCTTCGATCATCAAAGACGCCGTGCCGGAAATGATCGTGATGTCCGACACCTGCTTTTGCGAATACACCGACCACGGCCACTGCGGCGTCATGCACGGCGCCCACGTTGACAATGACGCAACCCTGGTCAACCTGGGCAAACAAGCCGTGGCCGCCGCGCGCGCCGGCGCCGACGTGATCGCCCCCTCGGCGGCGATGGACGGCCAGGTCCAGGCCATCCGCCGCGCCCTCGACGACGCCGGCTTCACCCACATCCCGATCATGGCCTACTCCACCAAATTTGCCTCGGCGCTCTACGGTCCGTTCCGCGAAGCCGGTGGCAGCGCCCTCAAGGGCGACCGCAAAAGTTACCAGATGAACCCGATGAACCGCCGCGAAGCCGTACGCGAATCGCTGCTCGACGAGCAGGAAGGCGCCGATGCGCTGATGGTCAAACCGGCCGGCGCCTACCTCGACATCATCCGCGACATCCGCGAAGCCTCCCGCCTGCCAGTGGCGGCGTATCAGGTAAGTGGCGAGTACGCGATGATCAAATTCGGCGCCCAAGCGGGTGCGATCGATGAAGACCGCGTCGTGCGCGAGACCTTGGGCTCGATCAAGCGGGCGGGGGCGGATTTGATATTTACGTACTTTGCGATGGATTTGGCGCTGGCGGGGGTTTAGGTAGATGCTCATTCTGTGGCGAGCGTGCTCGTCACAGATGCATTTGCTAAGTTTGCACCGATTCAGCCCAGCGCTGGCAGAAATCATGCTGCTCTTGTATATCATTGGTGAGATCGTTTTCTTCATAAGAAAATATATGCACAAGTTCCCCTTCTGGCTGTCCCATCGTCAGTTCGTAAGTAACAAGACCATTTGACATATGTGAAGACATACCTGACGTGTGGACGTTGATTTTGGCGCCTTTGCAAAGAAACAATGTGTCTTTCATATCAGCTCTTAATAAGCCGAAGCAATCGTATAAGTCCATTGCTGTATAGGTTTTTTGGATCCCGTTGCTTAGAAATAGATAAAGGGTAGGTTTGCCGCCTTCATATTTGACCACTGCACTGTCACGTATCCCGTCTTTGATAATGGTGATTTCACGCGATTTCATGGGTATTTCCTATGCGGGTTCAAAATTGTATATCCCTTAAAGGTTCCGTCTTCATTAACGGGCGATGCTCCTAAAATATCCTTGGTATCTATTCGTCCGGGAATTGCGATTTCTAATTCGTTTTTATGTTTTGAGAGCTTTCCGAGCTCTTTGTTCACGTCTCTTCCAGGGATTTTCCTCAGTGTGTAAAGGAAACCTTCTTCGAATCCAAAGTTTGAAGCAAATACCAACGCTTGTTTTCTTGAGGTCGAAGTGGGGACGAACTTGCTAGGAGGACTGGCATTATTCAAAGCGTGCAGGAAAAGGTCTGTGCTGTCTCCCCGACTTTCAAATCCATTATTAAAGATTTCGTCTGGTTTTCTTAAGTCACCGCGATATAGATATTCTCTTTTTTTTTCTGAGCGTGGTAGCGGGGGAGCCCCCTCATCCACCTCTACCTGCCCGTGAGATTTTTCCGTATTAAGCTGTGATTTACATCCACCCGCGCCTGGACATGTACTTAAACCCAGCGGATCCACCCATCCAGTAGGATTGGGCGCGTACTGGTACGCGTTGATCCCACCCGCCAGCTTCACCGGGTCGGGCGTCAGGTAACGACCAATATCCGGATTGTAGTAGCGATGGCGGTTGTAGTGGAGACCGCTTTCTTGATCGAAGTATTGGCCCTGGAAACGTAGCGGGTTGTCGATTTTGCCTACGTCGAGCCGGCTGATTTCTCCGTAGGCGCGGTAGTGGGCGGACCAGACGATGTCGCCCTCAGGTGTAGTGAGTTCTTGCGGGGTGCCGAGGTGGTCGAGTTGGTAGTGGTAAGGCTTTATCGCCTCTGGGCCGAAGCCTTCCAGTAATACCAGTGGCCGGAAGCTGTTCGGCTCGTAGAGGTAACTACGATGATGATCGGCATGGTGTTCGGCGATCAGTTTGTCGCCTTGCCAGAAAAACTCCGTGATGATGCCGTCGACGGTTTTGCTGATACGCCGTCCAAACGGGTCATAGCGGTAACTGGCGGTTTGGCCGTTGGGTTTCGTGACGCCGATCAACCGGTGCTGGCAGTCATAGCGGTATTCGGTAACGAGTGAGTGACCTTTGCCTCGCCGCTCGCGGATCAGGTTACCGAAGGCGTCATAGTCGTAATGATGATAGCCCTGAATCATCAGGCGATTGCCCGCAACGATGTCCGGCCCCGGCCGGTTTTGCATGAGCAGATTGCCCGCCGGGTTGTGGCCGAAACGCTCCTGTACGTCTTGCGAGTGATTGGCGCGGGTCAGGCGGTGGAGCGGGTCGTAGTGGTAAAGGTGTTCGCCTTTGCGGGTGTCGTGCAGGCGGGTGAGGTTGCCGGCTTTGTCGTAGTCGTAGTGGCGTTGGTAAAGATGGTTTTGTTGCTGGGTGACGGCGTGGGCGTGCAGGCGGTTTTGGTCGTCGTAGTGGTAGTGGCTGAGCAGTTGGCCTTGCTGGCGCTGGTGTTCGCGACCGGCTTTGAACAGGTGGGAAGTCAGTAACGAACCGTTCAGCTCGACGGTGGCGAGGTGGCCGCCTTTGTCGTGGTTGAAGGTGAGGCGGTTGTTGTCGGGTAGGTGTAAATGTTGAAGCTGGCCGCAGGCGTCGTAGCCGTAGCGCAAGGTGCCCCAACCCTGGTGTTCAGCGGTGAGGCGGTTTTGGCGGTCGTACTCGTAGGCCAGGAACCAGTGGCCGTCGTCGACGCTGAGGAGGTTGCCTTGGCGGTCGTAGGCATAGTCGACAGTGCTGCCATCGGGCAGGGTTTTTCGTACGAGGCGGCCGACATGGTCGCGTTCGTATTGGGTAACGAGCTGACTGCCGTCGTCGCCGTGTTCGGTTTTCTCCAGCAGGTTGCCGTTGAGGTCGTAGGCGTAGGCGGTGCGTTGGCCGTCGAAACCGGTTTCCTGTTGGATCAGGCCGTTGGGGTGGTAGTCGAGTTGGTAGGTTTCGCCGACTTCGTTTTCGATGGCGGTCAGCAGCAGGCGGGCGTTGTCGTAGCGGTACTTGACCTGGCTGCCGTCGGCATTGATGCGGCGGCTGATCAGGTGCAGGCCGTCGGCGTATTCGTAGCGGGTGACGTGGCCTAGTTCGTCGCGTTCGGCGATGATTTTTCCGTAGGGGTTGTAGCTGAATTCCCGTGCGGCACCGTCCGGCAGCACCAAGCGCGTTAACCGACCTACGCCGTCCCATTGATACTGGGTCAGCGCGCCATGCTCATCCTCACGCGCAATCTGCCGGCCCAGGTCGTCATAGCGATAGCGCTTGATTGCGCCATTGGGCAGCTGTTCTTCAACGAGTTGCCCGCGCTCATTCCACACCAGCCGATGGCAGCTGTTATCGGGGTACCAAACGCCGGTGAGTTGCCCCTGCTTGTTGTAGCTGTAGTCGGTCGCATGGCCACCGGGATCGATCTGACGAGTGACATCGCCCTGGTCATTACGTTCGTATGTCCAGACCGCCTCACCCCGGCGCATAACCCGTACGAAGCCGTTGTCATGCTCGTAGGACGTTGGCTCGTCATCCCCCGGAAACAGCGCCACCAGGCGCCCGGCGTCGTCGTACTGGTAGGCCGTCACCGCGCCCAGCGGGTCTTGCTCGACGGTCAGGCGGCCCTTGTCATCGTAGGACTTGAAATGCTGGGCGCCGTCGGGATCGATGCGCTGTACCAGTCGCGCTCGGTCGTCATGGACATAAACCTCCTGGCTGCCATCGGCGTTGTGCACGGTGACGCTGCCGTCGTCGTCCCAGGCATAGCACGTGTCCATCTGCGAGAAACTGGCCCAGTGCCGGACACAGCGTGCGGCCTTGCCGGCGCGTTCCCATGCCCAGAAGAAACTCGCGCCCCCGGCCAGTTGCCGCTCGAGAATGACGTGTTGTTCGTCGTACCGATAACGCTCACATTCACCGACAGCGTTGGTCGCCGACACCAGTCGTCCAGCGTCGTCATAGGCGTAGGAAACGACGTTTTGTTCGGTCAGCCAAACGAAGGGTTCATGCCCCTTGGCGCGATGAACCTGGTAGTCCACCGCGACAATGCGGTCGGATTCATAACGCAATAAAAGCGAGCGACCGGAACCGTTGTCCGCTCGCTCAATTCGCCCCAACCGATCCCGGAAAATGCGCAACCGGTTGTCATACGCATCGCTGATCGCCGTCAGCACACCGTCGCAAAAGTGATAGAACCGCGACCCCTGAGCCAGCACCAGTTCATCCGGCAACGACCCCAGGTAAATCGCCGCTTCGGCCAGGCTGTTGGTAATCGCGGGCCGAGCCACCGTCGGCAAGGGCAGGGTGGTCGAGCGGTTTTCGTGGTCGGTCCACATCACCGAATCGCCCGACACCACCAGCCGCTGGGTCAGCGCATGACTCCAGCCAAACCCCAACCCGCAATCCACTTCCACCGCGCTGGTGCGATACAAGCGCGTCCACTCGAACGGCAAAACTCCATCCAGTGCGCCATCGGTGAGGGTCAGCAATTCCTCGCCGGTAACCATCGACACCGGGCAGCCATGCGTGACGGTTTTGTCCGCAGAAGCCGCCACATCCCCCTTCGGGTTCGATGCCACGGTAGGCACATCATCCACCGTCTCCTGCCGAACCAACGCCGTGCGCTGGGTCTTGCTGCGCACCGCCGACACCGGGTTTGAAACCAGAGCGTTGTCCACCTTCAATGGCCCAACCGGCACCCCCTTGATCGGTATTGCTGCACTGCTCAGCAACACCGGCTTGAGCGCTTCGCTGTGCCCCTCCAGGCGAGCTGCGCCGAACTGCGCGGCTATTTGCTCCAGCCACCTGCGCACCCGGCGCGACTTGATGCCGGCCAACACCTTGGTGCTGATGCACACCACAAGACCCATGCCCGCCGTCGCCAGTCCCAGTAACAGCGTGATGACGACCTCGGCGCCAATTTCCCCGAGCATTTCGTTCATGTACGGCGGCGGCAGCATGCGCATCCAGCTGACCAGCGCCGCCAGGTAAACGAACAGCAAAGGCTCATCGCTGAGCACCAGCAAACCCTTGGCGAGGGTCTCGGCACTTAGCGCGAGTAATTTTTCCAGTTCGTCCTGGGAAAGGTAATGCAGCAACTTTTCAGCGTTGGTCAGCGGGTCCGATAACCACTGGAGTAACTGCTTGATGTTGTCCCAAACCGAATAAAGAACATCGCCAAAGCCTTGGGCATACGCGCGGTGCAGCGAGAGGTAGCGCTTGAGAAAATTCGCTTCGGAGTAACCCTCCCAAAGCGGTTCGAAGGTGGTGGTCCATTCACTGCGCAGCCAGCTTTCCAGTGGCGTGATGACTGACTGATAAGAGGCGTACAGCGCCTTGAAATGCTCCGACGAAACGTTGGGATAGAAACTGACCCGATACTGCTGGTTGCGGTCACACTCGGTCACTTCGAGGATGCCGCTTGGGCCGATGGTCTTATGGATGGGGTCGCCCAGCGGGCCACCGTCTGGATCGATGCGCTGCAACACCACCGGCGTATTGCCGATCGGCACGAAACGCGAGCTCTGAAAGCTATGCACCAGGGTCAACGTGCCATTGGCCTGGCAGGTAGCGACGGTGCTGCTAGGAAAGATCGAGCGGTTGATTGGCGCAACCAGCGCCACCCCATCCCCGGCCTTGAACACCTGCTCCACATCCAATGCAGAAAAGCTGAAAAAGCTCTGTGCCCAGCTGTCGTAGTGGTTGAGGCACCCGCGAAAATCGCTGAGCACGGAGTCGACGTCCCGCGTCTTCGAATCCATTGCGGCCAGCACCAGAAAGCCAATGGCTTGGCTGGTGGCTTCGATCATGGGTGAGCCTCGACGATCCGGGCTCTTACTGGAAAAACCATCTGCAATCCCTCGCACTGTGTGATCAGGCGAGGGACTTTGCAGCGGTTTTCAGGGCGGGGGAGTAGAGCTTATCCGGCGTTTACGTGGGAAGTTTCAGCCAGAGCTGCACCCAGTTCGGCATAGCCACGAACCCCGGTTAGACTTGCCTGTCGATATCCTCACTGCCCGGCCCGCCGTCAATCAAGGAAGCCCCATGTTTTCAAACCGCCTGATCCTCTGCCTCGCGACCTTGCTGGTGCTGGCGGGTTGCTCTACCTCACGCGGTCCGCAACTACCCGAGCGCGGCGAGGCCGAGGTGAAGGCGCAGATCGTGCGGCTGCTACCGGCCAAGCTCGCGGACCGCACCGGTTGGGCCCAGGACATCTACACCGCGTTCGACGCCCAGAAGATCTACCCCAGCACCGAAAATATCTGCGCCGTGCTGGCGGTGACCGAGCAAGAGTCCACCTATCAGGTCGACCCGGCGGTGCCAGGCATGGGTAAGATCGCTCAGGATGAAATCCTGCGGCGGGCCGGGAAGGTGCATGTACCGGCGTTTGTCGTGCGCAGCGCCTTGCAACTGCGCTCGCCCAGCGGCAAAACCTACGCCGAGCGTTTGAATGCGGCACGTACGGAGAAGGATCTGAGCGGTATCTTTGACGACTTCATTAGTGTGGTGCCTCTGGGCAACACGCTGTTTGGCGGGTTCAACCCGGTGCACACCGCCGGCCCGATGCAGGTCAGCATCGATTTTGCGCAGAAACAGGCGCGGGGTTATCCCTACACGGTGGACGGTACGATTCGCCGCGAAGTATTCACCCGCCGTGGCGGCATGTACTTCGGCATCGCGCATTTGCTGGGCTACCCGGTTAGCTATGACCAGCCGCTGTATCGCTTCGCCGATTTCAACGCGGGTTGGTACGCCAGCCGCAATGCCGCCTTCCAGGCTGCGGTCAGCCGTGCCTCGGGCACCGACTTGGCGCTGGATGGGGATTTGATTCGCTATGGTTCGTTGCTGCCGGGCACCACCGAACTGGCGGTGCGTTCATTGGGGGCGAAACTGGACATGCGTAATCCCAGCATTCGCAGCCAACTGGAGCAGGGCGAGCAGTTGGATTTCGAGGACACCACGCTGTATAAACGCGTATTCGTCCTGGCCGAGAAAGCGGCCGGCAAGCCGCTGCCGCGGGCGGTCCTGCCAGGCATTGTGCTTAAAAGCCCGAAGATCACCCGCAACCTGACCACGGCCTGGTTTGCCAAACGCGTGGATGAGCGGTATCAGCGTTGTATGAAACGTTGATCCCCCAATGCCAGTCAGTTAAGGCTTTTTGTAGGAGCGAGGCGGGCGGCTAGCCCTTGCTCGCGAAAAACTCAGGGCTCCCGCGTTTATTCAGAATGAACGCGTTGCCTGGACGTTTTTCGCGAGCAAGCTCGCTCCTACAGTGGGCCACATTCGACCGGTTTACCTCCAAAACAA
The DNA here is from genome assembly GCF_030816195.1 of Pseudomonas sp. W4I3. Lineage (GTDB taxonomy): Bacteria > Pseudomonadota > Gammaproteobacteria > Pseudomonadales > Pseudomonadaceae > Aquipseudomonas. Next base: position 2,704,523 of record NZ_JAUSXS010000001.1, read on the forward strand.
TGTCGGATTACGGCCAGCGGGCCTTAACGGACACCTATGCCAGCTCGCACTTTTTGACCGAGTACTTACCGGGGGATCGATAAAAGAAAAGGCCCGATTTTCGTGGAACCGGGCCTTTTCCATGTTGCTCTTTGAATCAGCTGCGTTCGAGGGCCAGCGCCACGCCCTGGCCGCCACCGATGCACAGCGTTGCCAAACCCTTCTTGGCGTCGCGCTTGATCATTTCATGCAGTAGGGTCACCAACACACGGCAGCCTGAAGCACCAATCGGGTGGCCGATGGCGATGGCGCCGCCGTTGACGTTGACCTTGTCAGCGTCCCATTCCAGCTCTTTGCCCACCGCCAGGGATTGCGCGGCGAAGGCTTCGTTGGCTTCGATCAGGTCCAGATCGGCCAATTGCCAGCCGGCCTTGTCGAGGCAGCGGCGAGTGGCCGACACAGGACCAATGCCCATGATTGCCGGGTCGACCCCAGCGTTGGCGTAGCTGGCGATACGCGCCAGTACCGGCAGGCCGAGGGCCTTGGCTTTGGCGGCGCTCATCAGCAGCACCGCGGCGGCGCCGTCGTTGAGGCTGGAGGCGTTGCCTGCGGTGACGCTGCCGTCTTTTTTGAAGGCGGGCTTGAGCTTGGCCAGGGATTCGGCGGTGGTACCGGCACGCGGCTGTTCGTCTACCGTAAAGGCCACCGGGTCGCCTTTGCGCTGGGGAATCAGGATGGGTGTTATTTCATCGGCAAAACGCCCGGCTTCGATGGCGGCGGCGGCTTTCTGCTGGGAGGCGGCGGCAAAGGCATCCTGCGCCTCGCGGCTGATGCCGTACTTGTCCACCAGGTTCTCGGCGGTGATGCCCATGTGGTAGTCGTTGAAGGCATCCCACAGGCCATCGGTGATCATGCTGTCGATCATCTTGGCGTGGCCCATGCGCAAGCCAGTGCGCGCAGCAGGCAGCACGTACGGCGCGAGGCTCATGTTCTCCATGCCGCCGGCGATGATAACGTCGGCGTCGCCGCAACGGATCGCCTGCGCGCCCAGGTGCAGGGCCTTGAGGCCGGAGCCGCAGACCTTGTTCAGGGTCAGGCTCGGCACGGCATGGGGCAGGCCGGCGAGAATCGAGGCCTGGCGCGCAGGGTTCTGGCCGCTGCCGGCGGTGAGCACCTGGCCGAGGATCACTTCATCCACTTCGGCCGGGTTCAGGCCGGTCTGCTCCAGCAGGCGACGAATCACCGCAGCGCCCAGTTCAGGGGCCGGGATAGCCGCCAGCGAACCCTGAAAGCTGCCCACGGCGGTGCGGGTGGCAGCAACAATCACGACGTCTTGCATGGAATCTGTCCTCACTGGAAATGCATTTCTGGAACGTGGTCCGGAACGATCAGTTTACCGGCGGTCTTGCTCACAATCTCTTCAACGCTGACGCCAGGTGCGCGTTCCTTGAGGACAAAAGCGCCATTTTCGATTTCCAGGTAGGCCAGGTCCGTGAGCACACGCTTGATACAGTTGGCGCCGGTCAGCGGCAGGCTGCACTGGCTGAGCAGCTTCGACTCACCGTCCTTGGACGCATGGGTCATGATCACGATGATGTTTTCCGCTCCGGCCACCAGGTCCATCGCGCCGCCCATGCCCTTGACCAGCTTGCCGGGGATCATCCACGAGGCGATGTTGCCTTGTACGTCCACTTCGAACGCGCCGAGTACGGTGAGGTCCACGTGGCCGCCGCGAATCATCGCGAAGGACTCGGCGGAGGAAAAAATCGAGGCGCCGATGCGTGCGGTGACGGTTTGCTTGCCGGCGTTGATCATGTCGGCATCAATGGTTTCTTCCGTCGGAAACGGTCCCATGCCGAGCAAGCCGTTTTCCGATTGCAGCATCACTTCCATGCCTTCGGGAATGTAGTTGGCCACCAGGGTCGGAATGCCGATGCCGAGGTTGACGTAGAAACCGTCCTGCATTTCGCGGGCGACGCGTTGAGCCATTTGTTCGCGGGTAAGAGCCATTTTATGAGTCCTTATTGTTCGGGCTGGGGCGGATTATTTGCGGACGGTGCGCTGTTCGATGCGCTTCTCGAAGGTGCCGCAGATGATCCGGTCGACGTAGATGCCAGGGGTGTGGATCTGCGCGGGGTCCAGCTCGCCCGGTTCGACGATTTCCTCGACTTCGACCACGGTGATCTTGCCGGCGGTGGCGGCCAGCGGGTTGAAGTTCTGAGCGGTATGACGGTAGATGACGTTGCCGAAGTGGTCGGCTTTCCAGCCTTTGACGATGGCGAAGTCACCGGTGATGGACTCTTCCATCAGGTAGGGACGGCCTTTGAATTCGCGGGTTTCCTTGCCTTCGGCGACAGGGGTGCCGACGCCTGTGGCAGTGAAGAAGGCCGGAATGCCGGCACCGCCTGCGCGCATTTTTTCCGCCAGGGTGCCTTGGGGCGTGAGCACCACTTCGATTTCGCCGCTGAGCAGTTGCTTCTCGAACAGGGCGTTTTCACCGACGTAGGAGGCGATCACTTTGCTGATCTGCTTTTCTTCCAGCAGGATGCCCAGGCCGAAACCGTCGACGCCGCAGTTGTTGGAGACTACGGTGAGGTCGCGGGTGCCTTTGCGCTTGATCTCGGCGATGAGGTTTTCCGGGATGCCGCAGAGGCCAAAACCACCGGAGAGCACGGTCATGCCATCTTCCAGGCCTGCCAGCGCCTCTTCATAGGACGCCACGCGCTTATCGAAACCTGCCATATGCACCTCTTTTATTGTGAGTGGGCCAGCCAATGGACCGAGTGTTGCGCTGACGGATTGATTTGTTAAGTTGTTTTTTTAGGTTGATTGGTTTGAAAAACAGCATAATCAACCGCAAGCGCCGAGCTACAAGCGTCATTGACGGCCGCTTTTACTTGCAGCGTTCAACTTGCCGCTTGGAGCTTTCCTATGACCGTTAAACAGATACGTGCCTTTCTGGCCGTGGCCCAGAGCCTGAGTTTCGCCGCTGCGTGTGAGCGTCTGCACCTTTCCCAGTCGGCACTGAGCCTGACGATCAAGGGCCTTGAAGAAGGCTTGGGAGGGCGCCTGTTCAGTCGCAACACACGCAACGTGGCCCTCACGCCCGAAGGTGAATCGCTGTTGCCGCTGGCGCGCCGGTTGATTGCCGATTGGGACAATGCCGAGGATGAACTGCGTCAACGTTTCACCCTGCAGCGCGGACGCGTAACGGTAGCGGCGATGCCGTCATTTGCCGGTAACCTGTTGCCGCCGATTCTGAAGATCTTCCGCGCGCGCTATCCCCAGGTGAACGTGACGGTGCATGACCTGATCAACGAGCAGGTGCTGGAGATGGTGCGCGACCGCCAAGTGGAATTGGGCGTTGCGTTCGAACCTTCCGACGGTTCGTCATTGGCCTTCACGCCGCTGTACCTGGACCGGTTTATCGCAGTGGTGCCGGCAGATTCGGCCTTGGCACAACGGGCTGAAATCGACTGGAAAAGCCTGTTGGAACAGCCCTTCATTACCCTGCAGCGTCCATCGACGGTACGGGTAATGCTCGAAGAACACTTGGGCACCTTGCAGATGAAATTGCCGGTGGCGTTGGAAAGCCATCAATTGGCGACGGTGGGCAAGATGGTTGCCAGCGGCTTGGGCGTCAGCGCCGTGCCCGCGCTGTGTGCACGGCAGATGGAGGAGGCGGGCGCCCATTGCATCACCTTGACTGGCCCTGTGATCGAGCGGCCGATTGGCGTACTGACTAAACCAGGCCATGAACTATCGGCGGCGGCGCAGGTGTTGTTCGATATTTTCCGGGATGAAGCAGGAAAGGGGCGGTTTCCGACGTTCTGAGGTGCGCAAAACAAAAGTGGGAGCTGGTACGCCAGCTCCCACATTAGTTTAAATATTTTTTAGTCAGTAGTAACGGTCGATCACTTTAACTTGCGAGCTGTCTTTGAACGACGCCCAGGCATTGTTAAGTGTGTCGAACACCTGCTCGATAAAGTTGCGATCGGCTGCCGCTTTCTTACCGACATAACCCTGGCCGCGACGGTACATCTTCAGGCGCGCTGCCAGTTCACGATGGTTGCGGTCGAACTCGGCTTCTTCGGTGTGGGGCGCCAGGCAGTCAAGTTGAACTTCGCCCGATTTGCCAATCCACAGGATATGGTCGTCGAGTGTGTCTTTCTGCGCTGCGAACATCTCAGCCAATTCATCGATAGTTGGTTGGTTGTTCAGATTCATGTGTAAGCCCCTTGACCAGTTGGCGATCTATCAGTTGGTTCGTTAAAACTTGCTTAGTTGTCTCCGGTTACGAAAACCGGGCGTCAGTAACGGTCTGCCGAATACGGGCAGGGTCTTGAACCTGATGCATGTAGTCTTGCTGATGAACGGCTACGCAACGCTTTCGTAACGAAGACAAGCAGCGATTTAGCTCCTTGTACCGATCCCCTTCAGGACCTGTCAGCTTCATCAATCTGCCTTGTGGGCAGTGCACATCCGGAAAAACAGCTCGGCGGTCAGACGAGCCTGTTCAAAACGCGTGTTACCAACACTCCCGATCCGGGAGACGTCTCGATAATGCAAGGACAAAAAGGTTACGTCAACGATTATGTAGTGATTATTTTATGGCACTACATAAATCGCTGTGGGGGCGGGGAGATGCGCGAGAAACGTGACTTGAGCGTCATTTTTTGGGGCGGCGGGTCGCAGACTAACAGGTGTTTCCTGGATGCTCGTTGCGCCTGTGAGTTTTTCGCGAGCAAGCTCGCTCCTACAGTCGTCCGGCCAGCAAAGGTAATAATAGCTCGCAGGACGCTTTGATTTTTACCTGCAACAGCTCATCCCCGCGGGTCTTGCCCAGGTTGATGGCGATCACCGGCTTGCCCTGTTCCACCATCGCCTTACACAGGCGAAACGCCGAATACGCCATCAGCGATGACCCCACCACCAGCAAGCCCTCGGCGTGTTGTACGGCCGCCATCGCCCTGACCGCAGTGGCGGGCGCCACGTTCTCACCGAAGAACACGACGTCCGGCTTTAAACGCTCGCCATGGCAATGTGGGCAGTGGGGGACCTGGAAGTGTTCTTCGAAGGTGGGGTCGAGCAAGGTGTCGCCGTCCGGTGCCTGCACGGCATGGACCTGCGCCAGGTAGGGATTGTCGATGTCCATTTGCCGCTGGATCACATCGCGCGAGCTGCGCAACTGGCAATCCAGGCACAGCACCCGGTGCAGGCTGCCATGTAACTCGATCACATCATGGCTCCCGGCTTGATCGTGCAGGGTGTCGACGTTTTGGGTGATCAGCCCGCTGATGCACCCTTGCGACTGCAGCGTCGCCAACGCCAGGTGCGCCTTGTTCGGTTGCGCAACACGTACCCTCGGCCATCCGAGCATGGCTCGCGCCCAGTAACGACGCCGCGCCTGTGCGGTAGCGAGGAACTCCTGATACATCATCGGCGCCTTGCCACGCCTTACGCCTTCGCTGTCGCGGTAATCGGGAATGCCCGACGAAGTGCTGATGCCGGCGCCGGTCAGTACCACAAAGCGCCGTTCAGCCATTGCCCGATGCAAGGTGTCGAGGTGATCCTCGTGATGTTCCAGCGTGTCGAGCATGGGGTCTCCTATTCGCCTCGGATGTACTGCTCCAGCTGTTGGATCAAGGCGGCTTGTTCAGCAATGGCTTCCTTGACCAGGTCGCCGATGGACAGCAGGCCGAGCAGCTTGCCGTCTTCCACCACCGGGAGGTGGCGCAGGTGACTGTCGGTCATGATGTTCATGCACGCTTCAACCGTCTTGTGGGTATCGACGGTGATGACCGGGGAACTCATCACCTCATCGACCCGGGTAGTCACCGACGATAAACCTTTGAGGATGAGTTTGCGTGCGTAATCGCGCTCGCTGATGATGCCTACCACGGTGCCGTCCTTGACTACCGGCAAGGCCCCGACGTTTTTCTCGGACATCCGCACCAGTGCTTCGAACACGGTATGGTCCCACTGGATGGTGTGGACGTCCTGATTCTTCTGATCCTTGGCTTTGAGTAATTCTGCGACGGTTTTCATGGCGGCCACTCCGGTGTTGTTGTTAGGTAGTCAGCGATTGCCCCTACAGAATCCTAGACGGCCTACGTTGCAGCAAGGTCCAAAGCGGCGTTAAACCCGTCGAAAAGCGTCATTCACCGGTTTTTTTTGCTGTTTTACCCGGCACTTGCCGGTTTTTTCGCCCGTTTGGGGCTGGCCGTGGTCTTGCGTGGCGCGCTATTGCGTTTGTTTTTCCAGGCCGCTGCGCCTTTTTTCGCTGCGGGGCTGGCCGGGCCGGTGATGGTCATGCGCATGCCGTTGCAGCGAGCCACCTGCTTGCTCATCCAGGCGGCTTGTTTGGCGACGAACTCTTCCAGGCTCATTTCGCCGCTTTGTACCATGTCCAGCGCCTGCTCCCAGATAGCGGTGGTACCGGGATCGGCGATGGCCCGAGGCACTGCGTCAATCAGGCTGAACGCCGCCGGGGTGGCCGACAGCGCCTTGCCGTTTTTCACCAGGTAGCCTCGGTCCAGCAGGCCCTGGATAATCCCGGCGCGAGTGGCTTCGGTGCCTATGCCCGTGGTGTCCTTGAGCTTCTGCTTGAGCAATGGATCCTCCACCAGCTTGGCGACGTTTTTCATCGCTTTGATCAGGTCGCCTTCGGTAAAGGGCTTGGGCGGTTGGGTCCACAGGTCCTTGAGGTTGACCTTGGCCACGGCGCAGTCCTGGCCCTGCACCAGCATCGGCAAGGCCTGAGGTGCGGGCGCTTCCCTGCCTTTGGCGGGTGCGAGGGCTTCGGGCAGTGCGCGTTTCCAGCCCGGTTCGATGACGACTTTGCCCACCGCGCGCAGCGCCTGGCGGGCACAGTCGAAATCCGCCTGGGTCCGGTCGTATTCATGGTTGGGCAAAAATTGCGCAAGGTAGCGCGCGCGTATCAGCGTGTAGACCGCGCGAGGCTTGCCGGTGAGTTGGGCGACGTCCTTGCCGGCTCCGGTGGGAATAATACCGTGGTGGGCGCTGACCTTGGCGTCGTTCCAGGCGCGTGAGCGACGAGCAGGGTCGATGTAGTTCATCAGCTCGCCCACGGCTGCATCCGCGCGGCCGAGTGCGGCGAGAATCTTCGGCGCTTCGCTGTGCTGGCTCAACGGCAGATAGCCGCAATCGCTGCGCGGGTAGGTGATGACCTTGTGGGTTTCGTAGAGGGATTGGGCAATATCCAGGGTTTCCTGGGCGCCGAGGCCGAGCTTCTTGGAGCAGATTTCCTGCAGGGTGCCGAGGTCGAAGGGCAGGGGGGCGACCTCACGCATGCGCTCGGTGCGCAGCTTCACCAGGCGCGCGCTGGCTGCGTGGGCCATGGCATCGGCGGCGTCCCGGGCCAGTTGCGGATTCAGGCAGCGGCCCTGGTCATCGCAGGCATCGGCGGCGGCGCGCCATTGGGCGGTGAAGGTCATGCGCTCGTGGAGCAGGTCTACATCGATGGCCCAATACGCCACGGGTACGAAATCGGCGATGCTGCGGTCACGGTCGACCACCAGCCGCAAGGTGGGGGTTTGCACGCGGCCTACCGGCAATACGCCCTGATAGCCGGATTGGCGCCCGAGCAAGGTGAACAGGCGGCTCATGTTCATGCCGATCAGCCAGTCGGCGCGGGAGCGGCCCAGGGCCGAGTGATACAGGCTGAAGGTCTGCGCACCGGGCTTGAGCGCGGCCAGGGCCTTGCGGATGGAGGCATCGTCCAGCGCCGACAACCATAACCGCTGGATCGGCCCGCGATAACGGCAATGTTCTACCAGTTCGCGGGCGATCATCTCGCCCTCACGGTCGGCGTCGGTCGCGATCACCAGTTCCCTGGCTTCCCCCAGCAGGCGCTTGACCGCCTTGAACTGGCTGGCGGTCTTGGGTTTGACCTGCATCTTCCATTTTTCCGGGACGATCGGCAGGTCGGCGAGCACCCAGCGTTTGTATTTGGCGTCATACGCGTCAGGCGGGGCGGTTTCCAGCAGGTGGCCGATGCACCAGGTGACTGTGACTCCGTTGCCCAGCCAGCATCCATCGCCCCGGCGATTGGCGCCGAGCACGGCCGCGATGTCCTTGGCCTGGGAGGGTTTTTCACAGAGGTACAGCTGCATGGTCGTCACATCAGATCAGGTTGATGCCTGGAAGGATGCTTAGTCAGAGAGATTTGAGCAACCATTATCTGTATGGATGTACAGCAATTTGTGTGGGCACTGCAAAGCAAATGTGGGAGGGGGCTTGCTCCCGATAGCGGTGGGCCAGTCAGCGTTGCGTTGACTGAGCGACTGCTATCGGGAGCAAGCCCCCTCCCACAGGGGATTTGCGGTGTTTAAACGAAATCAGTTGTTGTCGATGTCTACATGCCGGGTTTCTTTGAGGCAGAACAAGCCGACCACCAGGCTGACGCCGGTCACCACCACCGGGTACCACAAGCCGTAGAAGATATCGCCGGTGTACACCACCAAGGCAAACGACACGGTCGGCAGGAACCCGCCAAACCAGCCGTTACCGATGTGGTAGGGCAGCGACATCGAGGTGTAGCGGATACGGGTCGGGAACAGCTCCACCATCAGCGCCGCCAAGGGGCCGTAGCACATGGCGGCGATCAGGATCAGTGCGACGATCAGCACCACCACCATCACCTTGTTGACCTGCGCCATGTCCGCCGAACTCGGATAACCGGCCAGGGCCACCGCGCCGCGCAGTGCCGCTTCATCAAAGCCATCGATACGCACGTCACCGACGCTGACTTGCACCGGCGCGCCGGCCGGGGCTGCAACGCTGCTGTACGGCAGGCCCTGTTTGACCAGGAAGGTCTTGACCTTGTCGCACGGGCTGTCAAAGCGCGCCTTGCCCACCGGGTCGAACTGGAAGGTGCAGGTGGCCGGGTCGGCCTGCACGGTAATCGGTGCCTGCTGGCTGGCCTGGTCCATCGCCGGGTTGGTGTAGTGCGCCAGGCTCTTGAAAATCGGGAAATACAGGAAGGTCGCCAGCAGCAGGCCCAGCATCAGCACCGGCTTGCGCCCAACCTTGTCCGACAGCCAACCAAACAGGATGAAGAACGGCGCGCCGATCACCACGCTGATAATCAGCAGCATGTTGGCCAGGGCCGGGTCCATCTTCAGGAACTGGGTGAGGAAGAACAGCACATAAAACTGCGCCGCATAAAAGGTCACCGCCTGCCCGCCGTTGATGCTGAACAGCGCGATCAGGACAACTTTGAGGTTTTCCCATTTACCGAACGACTCGCGGATCGGTGCCTTGCTGGCCTTGCCTTCCTCTTTCATTTTCAGGAATGCCGGCGATTCGTGCAGGCTCATGCGAATCCAGGTGGAGATACCCAGCAACACGATGGAAAACAGGAACGGAATGCGCCAGCCCCACACCTCGAACTGGTCGCCGGTGAAGTAACGGCAGGCCAGCACCACCAGCAACGACAGCAACAGGCCGAGGGTGGCGGTGGATTGAATCCAGCTGGTGTGCAAGCCACGTTTGTCAGCGGGGGCATGCTCGGCAACATAGGTGGCGGCGCCGCCGTATTCGCCGCCGAGGGCCAGGCCCTGCAGCATGCGCAGCAGGATCAGGATGATCGGCGCAGCGATGCCGATGCTGGCATAGGTCGGCAACAGACCCACGCAAAAGGTGGCCACGCCCATCAGAATGATGGTGACGAGGAAAGTGTACTTACGCCCGATCATGTCGCCCAGGCGGCCGAATACCAACGCGCCGAAGGGCCGCACCACAAAGCCTGCGGCGAACGCCATCAGCGCGAAGATGAAGGCCGTGGTGTCGTTGACCCCGGCGAAGAACTGCTTGCTGATCACCGCCGCGAGGGCGCCGTAGAGGAAAAAGTCATACCACTCGAACACCGTCCCGAGGGACGAGGCGAAAATGACTTTCTTCGAGTCGTTGCTGGTGCTCGCATCCATCGCCGAGCCCAGGGGTTGAGCATGTTCTGACATCGGGTAGCCCTCACAGTGATTATTTATTGTTGTTCCACTGTCGGCGCCAGGTGCGGCGCCGCTATTCAGATTGCGTGAACCATTTCTCTCTCCGGGGCGAGGCTCCTTGTGTTCGGTGAAAGGATCAGTTGCGCGGCTTTCTCGGCGATCATCAGCGTCGGCGAGCAAGTGTTGCCCGAGGTGATGCTTGGCATGATCGAGGCATCGGCAATGCGCAGGCCCGGTACGCCGTGCACGCGCAGCTGTGCGTCGACCACCGCGTCCTTGTCTGCGCCCATGCGGCAGGTGCCCACCGGATGGAAGATGGTCGTGCCGATGCGCGCCGCAGCCTCGTGAAGCTGTTCTTCGGTTTGCAGGGCGTCACCGGGCAAATATTCAACCGGCTTGAACTGGCTCAGGGCGGGGGCGGCCACGATCCGTCGCGTCAGGCGGATGGCGTCGGCGGCCACGCGCAGGTCCTGCGGGTGGCTGAGGTAGTTGGGCTGGATCAGCGGCGCATCCGCCGGGTTGGCCGAGCGGATATCGATGCGCCCGCGGCTCTGCGGTCGCAGGTCGCAGACCGACGCGGTAAAGGCCGGGAACGCATGCAGCGGTTCGCCAAAACGCTCCAGGGACAGTGGCTGCACATGGTATTCAAGGTTGGCCGAGGTCTGCTCCGGCCCGGAGCGGGCAAACGCGCCAAGCTGGCTGGGCGCCATCGACAACGGCCCGCTGCGGTCGTACAGGTAGCGCAGGCCCATGCCCATCTTGCCCCAGACGGTGCCGGCGATCTGGTTCAGGGTGCGGGCGTTTTCCAACTTGTAGATCAGGCGCAGTTGCAGGTGGTCTTGCAGGTTGCCACCGACGCCCGGCAGTTCATGGACCACATCGATGCCCAGGGGCTTGAGCACATGGGCGGGGCCGATACCCGAGCGTTGCAGAATGCCCGGCGAGCCAACGGCACCGGCGCACAACACGATTTCCTTGCGCGCTTTCCAGCTCAGTTGCTGGCCGTGCTGACGTCCGACGACCTGAGACGCGCGGCCGTTTTCCAGCACCACGCGGTCGACCTCTACCTCAGTCAGTACGGTCAGGTTGGGCCGCTGGCGCACCGGTTTGAGAAACGCCTTGGCCGCATTCCAGCGCACCCCGGCCTTCTGGTTGACCTGGAAATAACCGCAGCCTTCGTTATCGCCCTGGTTGAAGTCGCTGGTGTTAGCGATGCCGCTTTGTTTGGCTGCCTCGCGAAACGCGTCCAGGATCGGCCACGACAGACGCTGCTGCTCGACGCGCCATTCGCCGCCGTCGCTGTGGAACGGCGACGTGCCGGCGAAATGGTTTTCGCTGTGCTTGAACAGCGGTAAGACGTCATCCCAGGCCCATCCGGGGTTACCCTGCGCCGCCCAGCCGTCATAGTCGCGGGCCTGGCCGCGCATGTAGATCATGCCGTTGATGGAGGAGCAACCCCCCAGTACCTTGCCGCGCGGGTAACTCAGGGCGCGGCCTTGCAGGCCTGCCTGGGCTTCGGTCTTGAAGCACCAGTCGGTGCGCGGGTTGCCGATGCAGAACAGGTAGCCGACGGGAATATGAATCCAGGGGTAGTTATCGCGACCACCGGCCTCCAGCAGCAGGACGCGATGGGCCGGGTTGGCGGACAGACGATTGGCCAGCAAGCAGCCAGCGGGGCCGGCGCCGACGATTACATAATCGTATTCAGCAGTTGCAATGGGCATCTGTGGGTCTCGCTTGTTTTTCTTATTGGCTCCATCCTAGTTGTTAGTTTTCGTCTTAAAAATGTTAGTTTTTGCCCAGCTGCTGTGCGTTTTTAAACAGCATGGCCCATGGGTTGGCGATGGAGGCGGTATGTTCGACTGGAATGACCTGCGGTTTTTTCTCGAGTTGCAGCGCAGCGGCCGCTTGCTCACCGCCGCGCAACGTCTGAAAACCACGCATGCCACCGTGGCCCGGCATATCGAAGCCATCGAAAAAAGCCTCGGTACTGCGCTGTTTGTGCAGCATGCCCAGGGCTATGAGTTGACGCCGTCTGGTGAAGCCCTGCTCAAGCATGCCGAAGCCATGGAAAACGTGGCGCTGCTGGCGGAAGACGAACTCACCCATTCTGCGGCGCCCCTGGGCAAGATTCGTCTCGGTGTGGCGGAGGGCCTGGGGGTGATGTTCCTTGCCGGTCGCATGGGTGGGCTGTTTGAGCGCTATCCGGGGTTGGAAGTGGAACTGGTCGCGGTGCCGCGCTTTGTCAGCATCCTTAATCGCGAAGCGGAAATCAGCATTCACCTGGAACGCCCCAGCGTCGATCAACTGGTCACCCGCAAACTCACCGATTACCGCCTGGCGCTGTATGCCAGCCGCGCTTACCTTGAGCGCCATCCACCGATTGAAAAACGCGAAGACCTCGCGGCCCATTCATGGATCGATTACGTCGACGACTTGCTGTTCAGCCAGGAATTGAAGTTCCTCAGCAGTTTCTGCCGCAACCCCAAAGTGGTGTTCCACAGCACCAGCGTGATTGCCCAGCACCAGGCTGCGCGGTCGGGTTTGGGCATCGCGGTATTGCCGTGTTTCATGGCGGCGGGCGATGCGGACTTGGTGCCGTTGTTGCCGGCGGAGAGCATCCAGCGTAGCTACTGGATCAGTTCGCGTCGGGAGTTGCACAAGTCGGTGCGGTTGCGGGTGTTGTGGGATTACCTGGTGGAGATGTGCGCGCGGGAGCAGAAACTATTGCTCGGTGAAGCTGACTGACCAAACCGAATCGAAAAGGTGGGAAGGGCTTGCCATTCAGTTGAGCGAAATTGGCCACTTGTAGGAGCGTGCTCGCGAAAAACGTCCAGGCAACGCGTTCATTCTGAATAAGCGCAGGGGCCCTGAGTTCTTCGCGAGCAAGCTCGCTCCTACAAAAAGCCTGACCGGTATCAGGGCTTGCCCCTCCCACATCTGAAGCCCGTTGTGTCAGGCAGCGCTTAGAGTTTCACCACCTGATGCACCTGCTCGGCACAGGCGCGGGCTTCGTCAATCATCTGGCCGAATGCATCGCTGACCACTTCATCATGGGTCAACCAACGCTTTTTCTGGGTCAGGCGAAAGCGATAACGCAAGGTGCCATCCTCCCGTTTTTTACCGTCCAGGTCCAGGTCGTACCAAGGCGAGCGCAGCTGGCAACCGGGGATGGCTTTTTCCATCTGCCCGCCAGTGAGGGTGTAGCGGTATTCATAGATTTCGGGGTTGTCCAGATACAGGTCGGCCTGTTGTCCCAGGCGCCGGTAATTGATGAAGACTTCCCAGCGATCGTTCAAGAACGGGTCGGTGTACACGTAGTCATTGCCCAGTTTTTCCAGGGCGCGTTGATCGTTCATCCGCGCGTTGACGCTGTAGCCGTCGTGCACCACAAATGCAGTAGGTTGGCGCGTGATCCGGCAGTCGGTGATGTCGCTGCCGAAGTTGGCGCAGATGTTTTGGTCGGTTGCGGTGCTGCCTTGCTGACGGTCGGCGACGCTGAGTTGCATCAGCTGCAGGCGATTGAAGGTGATGGTGGCCTCGACCGCGCCATCACCTTGCTCACCCAACTGCACGTGTTTGTCCAGGCGCAGTGCGACGTGGGGGCGTTCCAGTGGAATGTGTTCCTCGCGCACCTGGCCCTTGGCATCGTTGACCAGCACCCAGCGGTCCTGAATGTCGGGCATGGTTTGACCGGGCGCGAAGACCGGGTTGGTCGGATCGAGCCACCACACCTGGCCGTTCACTTCGGCACGCACGATGACGTGATTCGGTGCCAGGGGGCCCGGAATCAGCAGGTCGTCCACCACATCGCCGCGACTGACCCACGCCGTCTCGGCCTTGATGCCCGCGGCCTTGAGCATGGCCGTCAGCAGGGTAGCCAGATCCTTGCAGTCGCCATAGCCATGCTGCTCGATTTCCTCCAGCTCGAACGGCACATAGCCGCGCACGGTGGCGCGCCAGTCGCCCAGGTAACGGTAGTGATCGTTGATGTACTGCATCAGCGCGGCGACTTGTTCTGCCGGGGCCAACGTGCTCGCCGTGGCGACGGCCGCAGCGGCGTGTGGCGGCAGGTTGGCGCCGAGAATCTGGTTGTAGCGCTGGGCGAAATCGCCGAAATAGGCCTGGCGCTCAAGCGCGCTGCCCAGTTCCAGGCGTGGGATGCGCAGCACTGCCGAGCCGGACGGTTCATTCACGTAGTTGAGATAGACCGGTTTTTTTTGCACCACGTCCAGCGTCTTGCTATCGGCCGACGGCTTCACCTCGAAGTTATCGAACAGTTCACTGCGCCACTGGATTGGCCGCTCGGCAGTGAAGCGCGCCTTGAAGCGGTCATGACGGGCCGGGCTGGGGTCTAACTTGAGCACATAGTGGAACTGGGTCACCAGTGGCTTGGCGGCGAAATGCTCGCGCACGGTGTAACGGATTTGCGTGCCTACACGCAGGTTCGGGAAGGCCAGGGAGGTTTGCTGGTCGCGGCCGAAACCCTTGTCCGGGTTGGGCGCTGTGCGTGTGTCGATCTGCGTGGCGGCCAGGGCGATTGGTTTGGCTCCGGGTTGGGTGGTTTGCGCGCTGATCACTTCAAACCTGTCACCTTCGGAATAATCGAAGTCGATGCGCGAAAGCATTTCGCGGCCGTTGGGTTTGAGGATCGTGTACTGGTAAGTGGTGGTGCAGTCGGTGCTGGCGTCGAGGTTGAAGTGACAATGCAATTCAGTGTCGCTGGCCAGCGGGGCCTCAGCGATGGGTTGCAGGGCAGCGCAGACGGAATGGGAAACCAGCCCCAGACTGATGGCAATCAGTGGGCGATGAAACGAAAAACGGTACATGGGCGCCTCGGATGACACAGTGGAACAACTACCCGACGGGCAGTGAGAAGGTGCCGGATGATAATTGCTCTCAACGGCGAAATCCAGGATTGTTCGACAATTTATCCGCCTGAAAGGCCCGTGCTAGAGCCTTTTCCTGGATTTCAGTCAGATATTTCTGACTTGGGGCGCGGTGTTTGTTCTAGAGAAACCAGCGATATTCTCGCGCATGAATCTCTTGCTGAAAGGCCAGATGATCCTGGCGTTTGTTCTCGCAGTACACGTCGACAAATTCTGCGCCCAGCGTGTCGCGCACAACCTGCTGATGTTGCATGGCGCGCACGGCGTCGAGCATGTCCACGGGGAAATCGGTGCCGCTGTTGCGATCCTCGTTCAACGGCGCGATAGGTTCCTGACGGGCTTCAAGGCCATGCTCCAAACCGGCGAGAATTGCCGCCAGCACCAGGTATGGATTGGCGTCGGCGCTGGCCAGGCGATGCTCGATACGCAGGTTGCGTGGGTCGGACTCGGGGATGCGCACGCACGCATCGCGGTCTTCAAAGCCCCAGCTGGCGCGGGTGGCAGCATTGACCGTACCGCCCAGGCGGCGGAAAGCGTTGTGGTTGGGCGAAAAGATCGGCATGCAGTGGGGGAGCAGCGCTAGGCAACCGGCCACGGCGTGGCGCAGCGGTTGCTGCTGGTGCGCCGCCAGGATGTTGTTGCCGGCACCGTCATACAGGCTGACGTGCACGTGCATGCCGCTGCCGGGAAATTGCAGGTATGGCTTGGCCATGAAGCTGGCGCGGTAACCGTGTTTGAGTGCCACGCCCCGCGTGCTGCGGCAGAACAGGGCGGCCCAGTCGGCGGCGCGCAGAGCGTCGTCCGAGTGCCCGAAATTGATTTCGAATTGGCCTGGGCCGATTTCGGCGGTGATCACCGTGATATCAACGCCTTGGGCCTTGGCGCTTTGAGCCATGTCGTCCAGTACTTCGCTGAAGCGCGACAGCCGCTCGATATGCAGGGTGGGCTGATCGTCGGCATCGTCGCTCAGCGGGTCGCGGGCGAATTGCGGCAGGCCGTTGTCGAGCTTTTTGTCGAACAGGTAGAACTCCAGCTCGAACGCCACCACGGGGTGAATGCCTTTGTGATGCAGGCGCTCCAGCACCTTGGCCAAGACTTCACGGGGTTCGAATTCGATGGGCGCATCGGTGCCGTCGGAGGTGATCAGCATCTGCCCCAGCGGCTGCGATTCCCAGCTCACCGGTTTGAGCGTACCCGGCACCAGTCGCCGATTGGCATCCGGGTCACCGTCGTTGAAGCAGTAGTCGCCAATCTTGAACAAGCCGCCCTGGGCGCCCAGCAATACGGCGTTCTGCGGCAGCTTCAACGGGCTGCCGGCGGCGACTTTCTCCAGCATCTCCACCGGGTAGCGCTTGCCGTAGAAATGCCCCGCAATGTCCAGGGCGATCAGGTCGACGTAGCGCACGTCGGGGTGGTGCTGGCGGAAGGTCCGTACTTCGGCCAGCAACGTTGCAGATTGGCTTTTCACGGGTGCAGCTCCTAGTTGTAAACCCACAGCACGCGGGTGGGCAGGTCGGTCAGGTTGGCGTAGCGACAGCGGGCGAAACTGGCGAGATGGAAGCTGTCGCCAGAGCTCAGGGTGACTGCATCGGCCTCACCTTCAACCCACAGCGTCAGCTCGCCCTCCAGCACAAAACCGGCCTGTTCGGCACGGTCGCTCATGGTGTGCTCGCCACTGTTGGCGCCGGGTGCCAACAGGCTGTCGAGCATCGAAAACGCACCGTTCATGCTGGGCGAGACGAGGATGTCGGTGATGCCATTGGCGTAGTACACCGTGCGCCGCTCGTTGGGCCGCGTGACCCAGTCCACCGCCTTGGGTTTGGGCAGGCTGTAGAAGTAGGTGGTCGGCACGTCGAGGGCGTGGCTGATGGCGGTCAAGTCGGCCACGGTCGGGCGCGACAGGCCACGTTCTACCTGAGACAGGAAGCCCACTGAACGCTCGATCTTCTGCGCCAATTGCGCCAGGGTCAGTTTCTTGTGCTTGCGCAAGTCGTGGATCAGGGCGGCGAGGGTGGCGAGTTCATCTTGGGGTGTCATGAAATTTAATTCGAATAATTTCATGAAAAATTACAGGATTAATTTCATGAGAGCAATGGGAGGCGAAGTTTCGCCGCGCCGGCAGCGATAGTTTGAACCCCCCTTGTGGCATGGGGTTGATGTGAATGATCCTGCGCCGCTGCGGTCCGAATCTGGGTACGCATCCAAAATTGAAGGAGCACCCATGAAATCCAAATCTCTCGTTGCCTGTGTTCTCGTTGCTGCAAGCCTGTCTACCGCCAGTTTTATGGTGCAGGCCGGTGATACGCCGCAGGAAACCGTGCAGCCTTCCAACATCAATAGCCGTGACTTGAAAGAAGGCGACCGCGCCCCGGATATCCTGATGCGCAAGGAATCGGCGCTCGGCGACTGGAAAAAACGCGGCCTCAAGCAGCCTGAAGAAGAAAGCCAGTGGGCGCGGGTCGGTGACAAGTACGTACTGCTCAAGACCACCAATGGCACCATCCTTGAGATCACGCCGGTCAAGAAATAATCCCGCCGTACCACCTGCTCGTAATACCTTTCTTACGTTAAGGTAACCGACCGCAACGGTCGCGTTACCTTCAAGGAAAGAGAGCAGGATGCTTGCCGCACTCAGAAACTACCCCCGCACGGTCAACCTTTTGCTGTCCGCTACGTTGCTGCTGACGTTGGCCAAGGCGATCACGTTTCCATACTTGGTCATCTACCTCACCAGCCACTTCGCCCTCGACATCAGCCAGGTCGGCCTGGTGATCGGCAGTTCGCTGATTGTCGGCTCGCTGCTCAGCGTTTATGGCGGTTTCCTCGTCGACCGCGTCAACAGCTACCGCTTGCTGCTCGGTTTGAGCCTGGTATTTGTGCTGGGCTTTATCGGTACGGTGCTGGCGCAGAACATCTGGGCGTTCTATAGCTGCCTGATCCTGATCAACCTGGCCTATGCGGTTATCGATATCGCGATCAAGGCCGGTTTCGCCAGTCTGTTGCCCGAAGATGGGCGCAGCGAAGTGTTCTCCATCAAGTACACGCTGACCAATATCGGCTACGCCGTGGGGCCGTTTTTCGGTGCGATGGTGGCGAAGGCGGACATCAGTCTGCCGTTTATTCTGTCGGCGTTGTTGGGCATGGGATTTTTGCTGCTGTATTGGCGCTTGGGCGACCGCGCGCTGACCACTGTCCAAGCTACGCAAAAACCGTTGCCATTCCTCGCCGTGGGCCGGGTGCTGGTCAAGGATCATCGCTTGGTGTGCTTCACCCTCGGCGGCCTGCTCAGTGCGGTGGTGTTCGGTCAATTCACGGCCTACCTGTCGCAGTACCTGGTGACTACTACTACCGCCGAATACACCTACACCGTCATCAGCGCTGTGCTCACCACCAACGCCGTGCTGGTGATTGCCTTGCAGTACCTGATTGGCCGGCGCATCTCACACCGCTACCTGAGCCAGTGGCTCATCGCCGGCTTGGGCATGTTCATGCTGGGGCTGATTGGCTTTGCGTTATCCACCAGCGTGGTGTGGTGGGTGGTGGCGATGGCGGTGTTTACCGTGGGGGAGATCATCGTGTTTCCGGCCGAGTACATGTTTATCGACCGAATCGCGCCTGATGCGCTGCGAGGGATGTATTACGGCGCGCAGAACCTGTCCAATCTCGGCGCCGCATTGGGGCCGGTGTTATGCGGGCTGGTGCTGGCCAGCCTGCCGGCGCATTACATGTTTTATATGCTCGGGTTGTTTATTGTCGGTGGCGGGGTGTTCTATTTCATCGGGGCGAGGCTGAAGGCAAGTCATCCAGCGTGAGCTTGCCGACATTGTTGCTCTGCAACTCATAGCGCAACTCATCGACCATTTTCGCCACTTCCTGCGGGGTTTGCAGCCGGTTGGTGCTGATCCCGGTGACCACCAGATCCACCCGACCGGTTTCGGCGTCGAATACTTTCAGGGTCAGGGACGCATCCCGGCACAGGGTGAATTCGCAGGTCAGCGGCGATAGGCCTTCTTCGATGCAATTTCGCAGTTGGGAGAGGGTAAGCATGCAGGTTCCTTCAAGGCACAGAGGCGATGCCTAGAAGGTTATTGATTGCGCTGCTGCCCCATAAGGCGAATTCGCACTAGTCGCATTAGTGCATTTGCACTCTCAACGCTTGTTTTTCACGCGCAACTCGCCAGCGAACAGCCCGCGTTCACGGGCCCAGACGATGGCTGCACTACGGCTATGCACCCCTAGCTTGGAGTACACGGTGGCCACATGGTTGCGCACGGTATTGGGTGCCAGCTTCAGGCGCGAGGCGATCTCCTTGTCGGCCAGGCCTTCGCAGATCAACCCCAGCACGTCGCGCTCACGGGCTGTGAGGTCGGTGAAGGACACGTTCGGCAGGTTCGGGCTGTTGACGCTCTTGGCATTGGCCAGTTTTTCGATCAGGGTCTGGCTGAACCAGGAGGCGTCCTGCATGACTTCCTCGATGGCCGCCACCAGTTCCAGTTCCGAGCGTTTGCGCTCGGTGATGTTCATGAACACCAGCAGATAGCACGGGATGTCCTGGATGATCACGGTGTCGGCGGACACCACGCAGTCGATCACTTCATTGCCTTTCTTGCGCACCTTGAGGTCATGGCCTTCCAGATTTCCGGCTTTTTCCAGGGTGGCGAACAGTTGAGCGCCGGCCTGGGGGCTGTCGATGAAGTCGATGTCTTCAATGGATTTGCCTATCAGTTCCTCACTGATATAGCCGGTGATGCTCATGAAGGCTTCGTTGATATCTACGACCTGGCGATTGCCGGCGTTGCACACCAGGGTCGGCACCGGCGTCAGGCGGAAGGACTTGGCGAAGCGCTCTTCGCTCTGGCGCAGGGCGATTTCCGCTTTGCGTCGCGGCTCAAGGTCCATGAACGAAAACAACATGCAGTCTTCTTCATTCATGTCCAGGGGCTGACCGGCGACAACCACCAGCTTGCTGCCGCCTTCGGGCAACCTCAGTTCTGCCTGCATCTGCGGAATGGTCGAGCCTTGCCCCAGCCGCTCGATGGCCAGGTCCTTGCGATCGGCGTGTTCGAGCACATCGAGTTCATACACGGATTTACCGATGACCTGGTCGCGGTTGTAGCCGGTCATCTCCAGAAAGCCCTGGTTGACCTTGATGTAGCGCAGGTCGCTGAGGCGGCAGATTACCGCGGGCGCGGGGTTGGCGTTGAAGGTTTTCTCGAAGCGCTGCTCGGCGCTGGCCCATTCGGTGGCGTCGCTGAGGATCAGCACCAGCAGTTCCGGTTCGCCCTGTGAGTCGGTGATCACCAGGCTGCGCAGGCGATGCACCCAGGTCTTGTCTTCATCGGCCGTGGGCATGACTTCCACGATCACGTCACTGAACTCATCACCCGCCGCAGCGCGGGCCAGGGGGTAGCTGTCCAACTGCAGCGGGTGGTTGTTGCGATAACGCAAGGTGAAGCGCTCGGCGTATTCCTGACCATTGGCTCCCAGGCCCATGACGTCATGGACGCCGTGCATGGTCAGCGCTGCTTCGTTGGCCCAGAGAATGGTCTGGTCGACCTCGGCCAGGATCACACCATCTGATAACCCGGAGATGATCTGCTGCAGTTGGCGACGGTTGGTTTCTTTGGCAAGAACATCCTGTGTCATAGGTTCTCCAAGGTATGGACGCATGGTTTTACGACATCCCGGGTTCAGGATAGTGCAGAGAAATTGTGCGGGTGGGAGTGCGAATGCACTAGGCAGGGTGGTGCATATGCGCCACGACTGAACGTATGTCGTTTCGCCACACTCACACCCATCAAGGCACTTTGCCTTGCTCCCATAATCTGGAAAGGGCTCTTTGTATGACGACTGTCTATGAAACCAATCGATCGCTGTTTCGCGTGTCCTGGAGCTCGGTATTGGCCGGTAGTGCAATTGCACTGGTCACCTACCTGGTCTTGAGTGTGCTGGGTACGGCCATTGGCGCCAGCGCTGTGGACCCGATGGAAGCGGGCAACCCCCTGAGTGGTTTCGGCACCGGTGCCGGGATCTGGCTGTTTGTATCGACGCTGGTCGCCGTCGCCCTCGGCGCGTTCGTGGCCGGGCGTACCGCACCGGATCGCGGTGGCCTGCACGGCGTGCTGACCTGGACGCTGACCACCTTGCTCACCACCTGGCTGCTGGCAGGGCTAGCGTCGAGTGTGGTGGGCACCGCTGGCAACGTCGTGGGTAAAGGCCTGTCCGCCGCCGGCAGTGGCATCGCCGCCGCCGCACCGGGCATTGGCAACAGTATCAAACAGCAGTTGAACGAGCAGGGCATCCAACTGGACTGGAACAGCCTGCAAGGCCAACTCGATACGTTGCTCAAGCAAACCGGCAAGCCTGAGCTGAACCCGGCCACCGTCGAGCAGAAAACCGACCAGGCGGCCGCTGATGGCAAGCAATCGGCCACTGATGCAGCGACCCATCCTGCCCAGGCCGGTGATGAGCTCAAGCAGTGGTTCGAGCGTGTGAAAGCGTCCGGCGAGCCGGCACTGAATGCAGCGGACAAAGAGGCACTGGTCAACATCGTTGCGGCGCGTACCGGCAAGAGCAAGGAAGAAGCCACGCAGATCGTTGATAACTATGCCCAGGCCTATCAGCAAGCCATGCAGAAAGTCGACGAACTGAAGCAGCAAGCTGAACAGAAAGCCCGCGAAGCCGGTGAAGTAGCGGCCAAGCAATTGTCCCGCGCAGCCTGGGGTACCTTGGCCATGCTGCTGTTGGGTGCCGCGTTGAGCTTCTTCGTCGGCCGTATCGCGCTGACGACTCGTCGCGTGCCTTTGGCTTAATACCGCCTGCGGCAAGGACGCCGCGCCTGTGAACGCGTAAAATGCCGGCATTTTACGCGTTTCACGCAAAGGTGCCCTTTGAGCGCAAGCAAAACCGTCGGACTGTTATTACTCACTTCTCTGTTGGCGGCGTGCGGCACCTCGCCGCCACGCGCGCCCAACGACCTCTGCGCCATCTTCCGCGAAAAAGATGACTGGTACGACGCGGCCAAGGTCACGCAAAAACGCTGGGGCGTGCCGATCCAGGTGCCGTTCGCGATCATGTATCAGGAGTCGGGCTTTCGCTACGACGCCAAGACGCCGCGTAAATACCTGTTGTGGATCATCCCTTGGGGGCGCGTGTCCACCGCTTCCGGCTATGCCCAGGCCAAGGATGAAGTGTGGAATGACTACCGTAAAAGCACCGGCCGCAGCGGCGCCGACCGCGAAGATTTCGACGATGCCATCGACTTCATCGGTTGGTACATGGACAAGACCTACACCATCAACGGCGTCTACAAATACGACGCCTACGGCCAATACCTGAACTATCACGAAGGCTGGGGCGGCTATCGTCAGCGCACCTATGCCAGCAAAGCCTGGCTACTGCCGGTGGCGAGCAAGGTGCAGGCGCGTTCGCAGCTGTACGCGCGGCAATATGCCGGGTGCAAGGACGAGTTGGGGCGTGGGTTCTGGAGCCGATTCTGGCATTGGTTGTAAACGCCGACCGCTGGATGCATGCCAATCAGAGTGTGGGAGGGGGCTTGCTCCCGATAGCAGGTTGGCAGTCAGCTTATTCTTGACTGGACCATCGCCATCGGGGGCAAGCCCCCTCCCACATTGGATCGCGTCGTCATGGCGCTTGCCAAACCTACCCGTTTCTGGGAAAACCCCGACCTTTACGCCTTCAACGAGAACCCCATGAGCAACGACGAGCTGCAGATCACCGACATCCGCCTGGGCGACGGCAAAGCCGTGGTCAAGGGCGCGCTGATCACCACCCAATACACCGGCACCCTGGAAGACGGCACGGTGTTCGATTCGTCCTGGGCACGGGGCAAGCCGTTTCAGTGCGTAATCGGCACCGGCCGAGTGATCAAGGGCTGGGAACAGCTTTTTCGCATGTAACACTGAGTCCCTGTTATCCTTTCATCCAGTGATTACGGGGCTTTTCATGAAACAAGCAATATCTTACGTTCGATTTTCCAGTGACCGCCAGAAGCATGGCAGCAGCGTTGAGCGCCAAGAAGGCATGATCGCGGAATGGATCAAAGCTCATCCAGATTACGGTACTTCAGAGCTTAAATTTTCCGACCTAGGCAAGAGCGGGTTCCATGGTGAGCACATCAAGGAGGCCGGTGGTTTTGGCAAGCTGCTGGTTGCTGTAGAGGAAGGGTTGATCAAGCAAGGTGATGTGGTGTTGGTTGAAGCTATCGACCGCACAGGCCGTCTGGAACCAATGGATATGCTGACGTTAGTCATCAATCCGATTCTGAAAGCTGGCGTGTCCATCATCACGCTGGACGACAACATCACGTATTCCAAAGAGTCTGTAAACACCGCACAGATATTCTTGCTGGTGGCAAAGATTCAGGCTGCTCATGGCTATTCAGCCGCACTCTCAACCCGAGTGGCCGACTCGTACAAGAAGCGTAGAAAAGACGCTGCAAAGTACGGGACCGTCCCTAGACGTATCACCCCTGTGTGGTTGAACCCTGACGGCACGCCACGTGATGAGGTCGTGCCTTGGATCAAGACGGCGTTTGAGCTGTACGTCTCTGGTGTTGGCAAATCGACGATTGCCAAGCGTATGCGTGAGAGTGGCGTTGAGCGTTTGGCTAAGGCGTCCGGCCCCGGTGTTGAGGGTTGGCTACGCAACAAGGCTGTGATTGGCAAATGGGAGACGCTTGAGGGCACTCCAGACCATCAAGTGATTGATGACATATATCCGGCGATCATTGAGCCATCGTTGTTCTACAAGGCTCAGGTTCACGCTGAGAAGATGAAGACACAACGCCCTATCAAGACAGCAAACCATTTCCTTGTCGGGCTTGTGAGATGTGGCGAGTGTGAGAAGAACTACATTGTGCAAAACCTGCATGGCAAGCCTCACAGCATGCGTTGCCGCACACGACAGAGCCAGAACGATTGCACAAACTCACACTGTGTGCCTAAGCCCGTCTTGGATGCTATCTACAGGTATACGTCTGTCACAGCGGCTGTAGAGGCTGTACAGCAGCAACAGATGGGTGTGAATGAAAAAGAGATTGTGACCCGTGAAGCTGAGCTGTTGACCCTTGCCAAACGTGTTGAGGGGCTCGCTGAAGCGGTTAAACAGGCTGGCCCTATGCCTGAGCTGATAGAAGCGTTGAAACAGTCCAGAATCGAGCGTGAAGCCGCTGAGAATGCGTTGGTGATATTGCGGTCAACTGTTGTGTCTCCTGCTGGCATTGGCTGGAATGAAATGGGAAAGGTATGGACGCTGGAGGCTGACGATGCACAGCGCCTAGCAGCAATGCTTAGGATGGCTGGTTATCACATCATCGTGCAAAATACAGGAGAGATAACATCGTCTCATTCTGATGTGCTGTACAGATACATTGGTGTAGATCGGGCTCTTGATAAGTACAAGCTTCTAGTTAACGGTAAGCTGACCCTCATTCCCAAGGGCTACGTTGATGACTACCCTTACCACGAACCGTTCCAAGGAGTTGAGGAAACAACGTGGGACGACGCCGACTACGAAAATCTTAGGCTACAGTACGAGTAAAAAAAAAGGAGCACTATTACGATGGCGTTAGAGAATATTACGGTACTTGTGAGTGTGCTAAGTGGTGCTATAGGTTTAATTGCTCTGACAGTAACGTATTCGCAAATGAGGATTGCTAGCGCAAAGACAAAGCTTGATCTATATAATAGAAGGTTTGATATATACACTGCGGCGTTAAACTATCATCGTGCTGCGTGGCACGGAAACTATGATGAAATTGAAGAGTCCGGTCAGTTGGCAGTAAGATTTTTTCGAGAGTCGAGATTTCTCTTCAGTCCAAAAGATGAAATATTTCCGATGCTACAACGATTTATGCAGGAAGGTGCCTTCGTGAGAAAACACGCCAAGTTTGAGAAGGAAGTAAGAGATGGTGATCGAGTCGTAGACGAATCGTTTAGGATGTCCCACGAAAAAAGTACAGCATCACTGCTTGAATTAGGAAATATACTAATTGAGATCGAAGATAAATTGTTGAGCTACCTTAGTTTCCATAATGTAAGGGGATGGACCTTTTTTTAATTTTTTAGCAATTAACTGATACTATGGTATTGTAATATATCAGAAGTGTGGTATATTATCAGTGTACTGATTAAGATTAATTTGTTTGATTGTTTTGCATTGGGCAATCACAGAACAAAGGGCCGCCGTCACGCGTGGCCCTTTTTATTGCCCATCATTTAGTATCGTTAACCTAAGTGTCACAACTATCTATTTCAAAGGAACATTCAGAATGACTATCACCGAACGTAAGTGCAAACACTGTGGGTGCACCATGCCATGCAAGACAGCCCGTAAGGTGTTCTGCACTGGTAAGTCCTGCCGCACCAATCACCACAACCATAAGGCTCTGATTATGTCCGTTCAAACAATCGTGCAAGCCCTACGCCGACAACAACAAGGAACCCAACTATGGCGAAAATTACAAACACCGATCCCCAGCTAACCCGCAAGTCTGACAGGCTCTACACCCTAACCGTAGGTGACTACAACAAAGGTCAGGGAATCCAGATTGAAGACTCTCTCCGCATCACCTTTGAAGTAAACAAGACTTCAGATCACAAGAACAACAATGGCAACTCTGCCTCTATCGAAATTTACAACCTAAATCCCGAGCAAGAAAGACTTCTTGATAGTCACTACCTAGAAGTGTCTCTGGCTGTCGGCTACAGGAATGAAGAAGGCCGCAAGCTTCTTGTCAGTGGCAACGTCACGCAACAATCCACTATCAAGCGTGGCACAGACACCATCACACAACTGATTGTTGGTGACGGATATGTCAATCTCACTAAAGCCCGCCTGAGTGCAATGGCTAGCCCCGGCCAAACAGTTGAAGACGTTCTCCGCATTATCACAGACAACATGCCCGGTGTAAGTCGTGGTGCAATCGTTGGGACAAACCTTAATAATCCAGTAGTGCAAGGTTGGCGTTTGTCTGGCACTCCCAAGGATATGTTGGACAAGTTAACTAAGGCTTACGGCCTTGAGTATCACGTCTCTAACAATGTCCTTACTGTCACAGACATTAACGGGCCGTCTACAAAGTCTACAGTGCTATGTCCTGTTATCTCTTCTGAAACAGGAATGATTGAAACCCCGTTCCGCACGCAGAAACAAACCAAGCTACCTAAGAAGGACAAGCGTATTCGATACGGCTTGCAGTTTAAGGTGCTGCTAGACGCTGCTCTTCTACCAAGCACAGTTGTTAAGCTGGAATCCACTAACATCAACGGTTTCTTCAGAATCGATAGTGTGCGCTTCAACGGAGATAGTCGCGGGAATGATTGGTATGCAGAGTGCCAATGTTCTGAAATGACAGAAACAGATATCACCATCAACTAATAACCTAATCAGCTTGCCCGAGCTACTAACACAGGAGGTTCTATGCCAATCGCTACAAAGAAATTCGTCGTTGACGACAAAACATATAAGATCAAACATCACCCAGCCACAGAAGGTTGTGAGTTGATTGAAGTCTACGCAACAGCAATCAGTGCATTCATTATCGTAATGCGTGAGGGCACATACGCCTTTATGAACAATCAGATTGTGCCGTTGGCTGGATTTGCTAACAGCCAGTTTCTAGCATTGCTTATGTTCATGGATCGTGTTGCAAGCCCTAACGCACCATACGAAGTGTTTGAACGCCCAAGCTCATGTAAAAGAGGAAGCAAGCTCACGGTTAGAGAGGTGTTAGCAGGCAAGACTCTGGAAGACAGAGAAGAAGTTGTAGAAGCTCACCTGCAAGCACCAATGAGCTATGTCATTGACTACAAAGCTACGGACAAACAAGAAGCGTCTACAAATTTTGATTCTATCTTTGGTGAGTTCTTCAAGTACATCACCCTAGATGATGAGCCGATTGATGTTGGCACCCTGACAATGTCTCAGATTGCCCAGCTGCTTTACGCATTCATAGAGTACAACGTAGCACAAGTGTGGAACAAAATTCGCTTTGCACTTCCTGAGAACTACGACAGCGGCGGCATTACCCCGCCAAAGTCTCTGGAGAGGTCTGCTGCTGGATTTAGCCAGGCTGGAATCATCTACAGCGTTTTGCGTAGTGAAACGGCCCTTGCCACGTATTCAGACCTTGCAACCAAGCTAAACATTGCAGACGCCTATGATGCTAACGAGATTGCGGTTAAGCAATACTTTGACTCTTGTGAGATGCACAAAGAGTCTATGAGACAGGCTAAGCACAACCAATAACAGGAGGCTCAGTGCCAAATATCAAAAAACACATTGAGACTCTTCAAAGAGAAGGGTTTCACTCTGTAGTCTATGAGTTGAAAGGTCGTGTTGATTTAAAGCGTCTTGGACGCCACTTCAATATGATGCTCAAGCGTAGACACCCTGATGTAACAAACTACCACTTCTTTTGGTTTCGCACCAAAGACAGTGTGATTGTTTCTTACGTCGGTAATATGTTCCTAGCTGACGCTGTGGAGGACTTCATGAACAAAGCTGTTCAAATCGGTATTGCTGGCGCTGCTGATGAAGTCTTCTCTGGACGTGACAAGGGACTTTTCATGGGCAGACTTAAACAATGCCTTACCCACTTCAGTCCTAAACCCTCCACACGTTCCTACGGAGGCAGCCAGTTAGGGCCAAGCTAACAGGAATACATAGATGGATGATAAACAATCCCCGCTTCAACGTTCAATGACGTATCTACATGGCCTTCTTATGGCAACACTCCTTGTTCTCGGGATTGTCTTCATTCCCCAGTTCATAACTACTGGAAGAGTCGAGCGATACCAGTTTGATAACGTCAGGGTGCAAAAGGAGTTGGTAGATAGAGGCTTAGTGCCAATCAATGAAGATATTGGAAAACTCGAAACTAGAGTTTGGGAGTCTGAATCCCGCATCAACATTCAGCTCCAAGAAACTGACAGGGTTACGCGCAAGCTAGAAGACTTAATGTTCAGAGCCGACTCGAAAAAGATGATGCAGTTGGTACGAGATAGGGCTGCTGAGTCTCACAAAAACGTTGGGGTTAATGTTCACCAGACCGCTAGCCCCGTTATCAATGTGTCCCCAACATACAACAACAATCAAATAAAGTGACACAGCAACATCCCCACAACAAAGAGAAAGATTAATGATTACGACAACGCTTAATCTCAAGGGATTCGACAATCTAGCCAGACGCCTAAGAACTCTGGCTGCAACAAAAGTGAAAGTAGGATTCTTTGAGGAAGATAGATATGACGATAGTATGCCAGTTGCTCAAGTGGCGGCATACAACGAGTTTGGAACACGCTTTCACCCTGAACGCCCCTTCATGCGTGAAACACTTGAAGATAAGCAGACACGCAAAAAACTGCTCAAAGGACTCATGGCAGCAGCTAAGGCCACGATCCACAATGCAGGCAATGCACGCCGCATCCTCGCCACCCTAGGTAAGATCGTTGCTGAAGAAATCAAGATTACGATTGCCAACTATCCGGGTAGCAACAGTGTAAGAACGATTGCAGCTAAAGGCTTCGACCGTCCGTTGTACGAGACAGGCAAAATGCTTGAGAGCGTCAAGTTTAAGTTTGCAGCCTAACGCATGGAAGCAATTACGCACGCCGAGGACCAGCACACCCCGCCAAGCCTACTTGAAAGCGTTCTGAGCCTTCTTGAGCAACACACCCCAGCATTGACACTCCCAACATACCACCGAGCCTACAAAGCCTCTGAACAGGCTTGTGGCCCTCTGCACACCCAATATAAGGAAGCACATTATGGACGCTACATTCTCTGGATTCGTTATTGTTACTAAAACTTTTGACGTAATCTACTTCGACGCGATCACCCGGATTTCAGAGTCTTACAGCTCTGTGGTCTCCAAGCACCCACTCTCTAATGGTAGTTTAATTACAGACCATACAATGAGAGAGAACCCAAAGTACTCTATCAGTGCCGTTCTGTCTGATGCTGACTTCAATATCAGCCGACCATCTACCCTAGGTGCAATGCCTGCATTCGCTTTCAATACAGGCGACGATGTATCTGTTGATGCAAATGGTTCGTACAAGCCGCGTGATAAGCAGTACAAGAACAGCACGCAGGTTGTGACGCCCGTACAGATCAGCACTGTAGGTTCAATCAATAAACTGCTACCCGAAGTGATTGCCCAATTTACAAAGGACACAATTCCAACGGTAGTGGTCACGCCTCAAGAAAAGTCTAAAACTTCTAGAGCAGTAAAGCGGCAGCTCATCAGCATGTGGGAAAATGCTGAACAGTTCCAAGTTATCGAATTGCTCGACGGTTTGCCTATTGGTTCTTATGGGCCTTGTGTCTTCACTAGCATCGTCTTTGAAGAAAACGAACAGACCGGAGAAGGAATCTTTCCGGAGATGACTTTCGAGAAAGTTGCTTATGCAAATACGAAAAACGTTTCTGTGTCAGTCGGGGTCAACAAAGGTCGTCAAAACGGAAAGTCTAAGACCAAGGCTGGTAAAGACGATGTTGCAAATGCTCCTTCCAGCTACGCCGGTAAGAGTGTGCTGGACTACGAAAAGACCGCTAAATAACAGGAGCCCGCTTGGTGTAATGCTGAAGCGGGTTTTGTTTGTCTGTCGCTTGTAGAGAAATGTGAAAATAGTTGTTGATTTTATACTAATTATCTGTGTTTGGGGTTGACAGGGGTAGTTTCCGTGGTATTATATACATGTAGGCGAGGTTTATTTAACGCAATGTTAAAGCTCGCCGCAGCAACACCATCAGTTACACACAAGCCCAAATCAAACACAGCCATTTTGGCCACCTTTACAGGAGCTATTCCTATGTCCGTTAAAACTACGCGTGCCGGTACTACCAAGATTTGCACCTGCCGTGTCTGTGGTCATGTCTTCAACCGTAAGAAGTTGACCGCGACATGTTCCAGCGCCTGCAAGGCGATCTACACCCAAGCAACAAACCTAACCTTCCAAGCCATCCATCAAGGAGCTAGCAACAATGAAAGCACAATCGAACACCCAAACAGCCGTTAAACCAAAACCAGTTAAACTTGCCGATGGTCGCCATCGCTGCATTCTTGATACATGCCGCAAAGCATTCACTCCAAAGCGTTCTGATCAGTGCTACTGCAAGACTGACAAACGAGACTGCAAACTTCTCTCCCACAAAGCCCTGAAAGCTGCTACGACAACCCGCAAGAGAAAGGTTTACACAATCCCAGCCGACGCACACCAACGCTACCGTATTCTTGATGCTGTTAGAGCTGCTGGTACTGTGCAAGTCTTGCAAACGTGGATTGGTGATGTAAATGAAGCGGCTACAACAATCGTCGTCTTGACTGCTACTAACACAGCCAACCTCAAGAACGGAAAGAACACATTCCACACTTGCCACGTTGACGCTGTTAAGCACTCCCACCGTATGGGTTTGCTCTCTTCTCAAAATCTCTTTGTTGGCCTTGGAACTCGTAACCGTGCAGCTAAGGCTGTCAGCACCGGCATGGGCCAGTCTATGAGTCGCCTAGATTTGAAAGCGAAGTGGTCTGTTGATGCCAGCATGAGCAACGCTGATGTTTGGACAATGATTGAAGAGTTTGTTGGGATTGAAACCCTAACTGAAGCTTGCCGCAAAGCTGGGCTTAAACCATCCGCCAAAGCTCAAGCAATCGCCAACCTTGAAGAAGTGATTGATCTAACCAACCCTGACCACGCACCATTCGTTAAAGTCTTGAACAACCCAAAGAGTACAGCCGTGGAACTACAGATGGCCTGTGCTGAGATTCAAGGTAAGCGTGTATTCAGCATGAAGCTCAAAGCCACTACCGAACAAGAGATTCTGTTCTCTGAGATTCGCCGTCACTCTGCTTTCCGTCCTGAGCTGCACTTCCTCCTGACTCCAATCAACAAGATGTACACCACATACACTGATGAAGATGGCAAAGGCCATCAGCATTTGATTGGTGTGTTGTCTGAAGATCACTTGCAAACTCTGTTCAACTTGCTGCAAGGCCATGATGCAGAACATATGGTTGAAGAAGTAGAAGAGCTGATGTTCGGGTTTAACTTCGCATCCCGTAAGATGGTTGATGACAAGGCTGTTAGTGACGCTCGCCAAGCCAGTATGGACGCTCATAACGCTTACTACGCACTTAGCCGTGAGGAACGTGCAGAGTTTGACGCACAACGTCAGGAACAGGCTGATATCCTGTCTGGCTTGATCTATGAAGAGGGTGATGATGTGTTCCGTGGTTCTGTTAACACAATTGTTTTCTGTGAGTCTTACATTCCGGGTTGGACACCGTTCTAACCATTCGTGCAAAAAACAGCCTCTGGCTGCTGTAGTGTTATAACCTTTTAAGAGTAACCTCCCCAAGCTGAAGCCCTTTAAATACGTGGCCTCCAGACGAGTTGACCCCCTCAGAAAGTGCGTCCTACAGCGTTGTACTACACTCCAAGTAGTAACCCGTGAACATCGTTCACATTGGTATTCCCTGACAACCCGCGTTGTCGTCTGTACTACCTCAAGCAACAAACAATACAAACCACCATCACTAGGCACAAGGCCAAAGGGTACACTGTGAACATCGTTCACGGCAGACAACCCTTTGAGGCTTACTCTCTTTTGAATGCTGTGTTGTTTTGTTGTTTGAAAGGGTAGTCAGCTTTGAAGTAGGGTCACATTCAAATGCGAGAAGCCTTGAGGCTGCACACGGCTACGTGTGAGCAGTTCTAAGCTGTGAGTAGTCCAAGTCATAAGGCGGACAACCACCCACCCTGTGGTGGCAGTAAGAAGCCTCACAGCGTGGAATCTTGTCTGGAGTAGTGGATTAACAACACCACATAAAACGTTCACTCTCCACAGCACTCAAGAGTAAGCCTGTCAGAACACTTTAAGTTCTGGTAATAGAGTCAAGCTAGTTGAAAATAAATGTCAAATAAGTTGCATTAAATGACACTTTGGGGTTGACGTATTACACATTTCGCGATATAATTAGTAAACAGGAAAAAGAAACTTTCTAGTTGTTCTTCTCCTACCAAATTCCCCATCTTCTCTGAACATGCTCATTGCCATTGAGGTCTTTGGAAAGTATAGCCTTGTGACGTAATGCACCACAAAGGTTAGCGGCTATCTCTGGGTTAAGTCGCTGAGTTTACGGTTCATCTCCAAACCGTACATCTTCCTAATTCGCCAACCGTCTCAGTTCCTCCTTTCTCTGAGCCTGTGGTGTCTGCTGGCCTCACTCCAGCATTTGAGCAAGCGTGTCCTCCCACGCTTCGTTGTTAGAGCCTCGCCGGGGTTGCTCACACCGGCACTAATTAAAAGATTCGCAAGGGCTTCGATTCCCTCCAAATAGCTTTAACAGGTGGCTAGCGATTAAACCCTGTCCGCTAGGCTGTTCTCCATCAGCCGCCCTCAATGCTTCATCAAGTAGCTCGCGGAACACTTGAACACACATCACAGCGGCCTTGGTGGTTCTTGGCCTAGTGATGAAAGAGCCGTCTTAGCAGTACGGTGTGGGATACTGCTCCTAGTTCAGATTCCTGTTGATTCGCAATGAGTCAGCTAGGTAGCACACGGCAAACTTATAAACAGTGAGCAGCGACTTTTTCACAGCTTCAGGGTAGCTGGTGCGAAACCCTAACTAATTCCTTGTACAGAGCGAAGCAGCCAAAGTGCTGCTTTTCTTTGTGCTCGTATCTTTTACCGTTCCACTCCCGTTCACACCACAGACATACAAGGAAAATCTACATGGCCCACACTTTAGTAGTGTGCGGATGGTGTGGTGAGCTTTACCCTGCACAACGTTCAACATCTCGTTTTTGCAGTAGCTCTTGCCGCTCCCATTCGTACAGACACAACCAAGACCCTGATAAAAAGATTGAGCAAGCCAAGACTTCAATCTTCGAATTCTACAAGCAACAAATCTCCAAACTCTCTGATTCTGAAATCTTAGGAGCAGTAGCTGCATTGGTTCTAGAAACTCCAGAGGACAGCAAGAACAGAAAACAATCCATGCTCTACAAACTGCTTAGTAAGGAATCTCAACATGTTTGACCCAATCACAGTAGGTGCTTTCTGCTTTGCCTTTTTGGCTATTGGCAACTCCCTGGGTGTTCTGCAATTCCGCTACCTAAACAAGAAGGCTTGAACAATGGAGAACACTTTTTCAATCGGAACACCAACACAGCTTTCTAGCGAGATGTGGCGTAAAGAGTTTCTTGCCACGCTGGATGAAGGCAACCTGACACATGAGTCTTTCATGTTTATCAAATCGAACCGCTACGCTGGTGACTCTGAAGACGAAATGCTTGAAGAGTATTCGCAGTGGTGCAAAGAACAAGGATACGAATTCTAATGACCGACACACAAACACCAAAGACTGAAGCCCTTGCCAAGTATGAAGCCCAAGGCAAATACGAAATCATCTACACCAACTTTCATGTTGATATGTTTCGTCAGTATGACGACCTAGTGAGCAAAGGCTACAAGCGTGCTCCTGATCCTTTCATTACAGCCAGTAACATGAATTGGTCTGTTGTGCAAGTGGTTCATATGGAAAAGCCAGCCAAGGTACAAGCAACAGAACTCAAAGCAATTTATGCAGCCATTGACGCTGCCCAATAACCGATCGAATACAAGGAAAACAAATAATGACACTGACAATCAAGAAGCACGATAAAGAAGAGCTACAAACTCTCATTGGCTTTGAAATGCAAGCCTACGCAATGGCCGTACAAGGGCGGGATGGTTTTGTAGATGGTCATGGCCGTCTGCAAGCTGGTGAATTCAACCAGTATGGTGCAGTTGAAGTTGTACAGGCTTCTTTCCCTCAAGCAGCCATGAAAGAAGTGCAAGACAAGATTGATCAAGGATACAAGCTCTACACAGGCAGCATCTATCAACCAAGTATGGGCAACAACATTGTGAAAATCTACGTTGTGAAGCCTGAAGAGCTTCAGGCTGAAGATGCTAAAGCTATCGCCGCTGACGTGGCAGCCAATTACACAGCAGACATTGACGCTCATAACGAACGCGTCTTTGCACAAGTAGCTGAAGCAGTGAAAGCTGAAGAAGCTGCTATTGCTGCTCAACTACGTACAGAAGACGAACAACGTGCACAGGCTGATTTTGATAAGCGTGTACGTGACCGCATGCGTGGAAGCAGAGTAGGGGCTAAGTAATGACTGAGCAAGAATACCGCAAGATGCTTATTGCTAAGCTGTTTGACGCTGATGTTACTGAAATGCTTGCCACTTCAGCCATCAATCTAGATGACGCTGGATTCTTTCAGTTCTACAAAGTGCTTGTTGAAGAGCAAGACTATCTTAAAGAGACAGTGCAGAAGGCCAAAGCTTCTAAGGCCAAGGCAGTCGCTAAGTCTGTAGCCAAGACAACTGTACATACAGTAAGGCTCACACAGGTAGCACCACAGCTAACATCTGCTGAGCTGACAATGCAGATGCTTAGAGAGAGATACAAGAAGTAATGAGCACTGCCCAATACGACAACGGTGAATGGGGCGCTGCTCCTTCTAAGTCCAAAACAAAACACAAAGACAAGCACCGCTCTCAACGTAGGGACGGTAAACGTCGTTACGAACAAGAGGAAACAGAATAATGTCCAACGCTATGACGGCAGAGCAGCTTCTAAAGTTTGCTGCTCGCATCTACAAACAAACAATCGCTCCGCTTGAGAAAGCCCTAACACGTGCTAAAGCTTGTGGCTTTCCAGAAGACCATATCCAACGCCTAGAACACATGATTGAAGAAGCTAGAACAATCGCTGGCTTTGAAGTAATCACCCTCCCAATCAAGAAGAAGAAAGCAGGGCGCCCAGCCAAAGGCACACCAACTGTTCAAGATGTTTGCCATCAAATCTTTTCTCAATACTGCCTTAAGTTCATTCCACTCAAAGTGCAAGAGAAGAAAGGTGTTGATGCAGCGGGCAACGTGAAACCCCAAGAAGGATTGGTATTCAACTTCAGCAAATAAGAAACACAGGAGATTAAGACAATGACAGACGGGCAACATGCACTGATTCTCAAACACCAAGCTACAACACCATCCAGTTATCACCACATCATCAATCATCTTGTTCTAACCGATCAACTGTACGCTGTGCAAATGTTGGTTGCCACACTCGAACAAGAAGAAGCAAAGAAAGCTGTATGTAGTGAGGCAGCACGTAAGGTTGCTTATGATCGTAAGTTGATTGTTGACCAACTGGAAACTCTTTCTCGCCAAGCTGACAAGCTGGAACGTGAATTGTTCTACGGCAACATGCAAGCTGAAGGCTTTCGCATCCGCATGGAACAACTACTAGAAGAGAATGTAAAGCTGAAGGCTGTTTGATTACAGCTTTGAGCGTTCCTTTCTTACCCAATTCCAAGAGCTGACATTCCGTGTCGGCTCTTTCCTATAAGGACACAAAATAATGACAATGACACGTACACATCAAGCCTACTTCTCTGATCTTGTAGAGAAGCTTTTCCGCCAAGCCTTGGAAGCTGCAAACCAACACACTGACGTTGACTACATCCTGTCTCTGATTGACTTTAAAGAATACGGCAAACGCTTTGGTGAAGAAGTGCTGAAGCACGCTTCTTACACTGACTTGAAGTATGCAGACAAGGTGCTGAGTGACGAACGTGTAATCCGTTCCACTCACGCTATTGAACAGGCTCTAGCCTTCATTGCACCAACAACCGAAGATGCTAAAAACATTGAAGTGATGGCCCAGTATCTAACATCTGGTGTTCTCGACACTGAGACAGCTTTGAATGGTATTGCTGAAGCTGGTAATGCTGTACAGAACCGTGCACTTCAATTGATTCAACAACGTAAGGTGTAATCCATGATTGATGAAAATCTAGGAGAACTGTCGGCCAAGATTAGTTTTAAGATCGACCAAAAGGGAATTCTCCAAGCTCGCGCTTTGTTGAAGCAGTTGGAAGCTCAAGCTAAGGCTACAGGGAAGGCTATCAACGCTGCTTTCAAGAATGCTGGTGCTGGTAGTGCAGGGCAGGCAGCTAAGAACATGGCTGTTGCCCAGAAGGCACAGACACAGGCTCAATTTCAAGCACAGCTACAGAATGCCAAGTTTACTAAGATCAACAACGCCAACCAAGTGAGCGGCTTGAAGACACAGCAACAACAAGTTGCTCTTCAAATCAAGCAAGCCCAACTGGCAGCAGCAACACAACGTACACAGGCAGCAGCCGCTAAAGCTCAACTCCAGCAACACGCTCAAGCCTTGGGACACCAGATTCAAAACTCCCGTCTAGCCAACCTCCAACAACAACACCAAATCCGTGCAGCCCGTGCAGCAGCACAACAACATGCAGCGGCAAGACGTGCAGCAGGACAGGCTAACACTCCTGGGCACGGTGGCCCACGATCCGCTCACGGCGGTGGCTTGCTTGGTGTAGGTGGTAACGCTATTCACCGCTTTGGTGGTGTTGGTCGTTTCGCTGGTGGCATCACTGGTGGTGCTGATGGCGCTTTGGGAGGCTTGGAAGGTCTTGCAGGTGGTCTTGGTAGGGCGGCAATGGGATTGGGCGCTGTAGCTGGTGCCGCTGCTCTGGTAGTGGCTGCATTCGTTGCTGTGGTTGCCGCTTCTACAGGGTTTGCCCGAGCTGCTGAAAGAGCCGCTAATACTCGAAACCAACGCCTAGGCCAGTTCCAAGCTGTGGGTGACAAAACCCCAGAAAATGCCCAACGTATGAACAACCGTTTTGAGAACTTCGCACAAACAGAAGGACTTTCCACAAGAGAGCTTGGGGCAGATTACTCTAAAATCGTTGGTGCGTTGTCGTCTAAAGTCGGAGTTGATAAAGCTGCTGATACTGCTGAAGGAATCTTCAGGTATGGTAAGGCTCAACACTTGTCTAACGAAAACATGTCAAAGATTAGTCTTGGTATGCGTCAAGCTCTTGGTAAAGGTCAACTCTTCTCTGAAGAATGGACAGGCCAAATTGCAGAACACCTTGGGGCACACGCCAACGAGTTTGGTGCTGAAGCTTGGCAGAAAGCATCCGGTGGCAAACTAACTGGTGATGAAGCCTTGAAAGCTTTTGGTAAGGATCGTCAAGACAGAAAGATTAGTGGTGACGCACTTACAAGGTTCATGATGGAACTTGGTAAGACACTGGATCAACATTCCAATGACGGTGGCTTGTTGGATAAAGCCCGCAACACCCAAGACTCTTGGGATAACCGTATCGGCAACCAATACCAAGCAAACATGGCTTCCGCATTTGACAACACTGGCTTGCAATCCACAATGCCAGCACTGTACAGCAGCCTTGTTGAGTTCCTAAAAGCCATTGAGCCACAGTTTGAAGCCCTTGGGCGTTCTTCTGACTCCGTTTTGAATGGTGTCATTGGGCTGGTTAAAGGTCTAACCGACCTAGCCAATTGGTTCAACAGCGGTAAGAGCTACCTTGATCCTAAGTTTATGCAAGACCTTAGCTCTGCAATGAATGAGCTAGGAACAAGCTTCACTACCTATTACCACACTATCAAGCAAGCATTTGGTATTGTTGATGATGTTGATTTGTTCAAAACTGTAGGTGAAACTCTGATTGGAGTGATTACGGCTGTTGTCGATGCAATCGCTGCATTTGCGGATGTGATGACATTCCTACTTCGCAAGGTTCAAGATGGTTTGCACTTTGTTGGTAAGGTCGATGATGACCAATACGACAAGATTCTTAAACAGCGTGAAGTTGATGACAAAGAACGTGCAGACATTGTTGCAAGACGAGAGCTAGACCGTCAGGGCGGTGGCCCTATGCCTAACCCTGCTGGCAATGTTGACCCAACAGCCCCTTGGCGTCTAACTGATGGTAGCGACATTCCAAAACTAGTAGTTGCTCCTGACGCTGGCCCTAAAGCCTTCCCTAGTATGGTTGGTGCAGCACCTAAAACTCCACTCATTCAACCGGCTGTAAACGGACAAGCCGCAGCTTCTGCTGTGAATAATAACGTCACTAACACAATCACACTAAACCAAGCGCCAATCACCCTTAATGGTGTTGCTCCTGAAGAAATGAAAGGAGTGCTTGAGGATCATCGTCGAGCAACTGAAAGAACGATGCAGGACATTGTTAACAGATTGAGTCCAGCAACAGCCGCTGCTACACAGTCTCAAGCAAGGGGTAACTAATATGAATATATTAGTTTCGATCTAAATGTCACAAGTCCTAGGTAATAAAGTTTGGGGTTGGCTTCTAGCATCTTGTTTCGTTGTCCTGATTGGGTGCTGCATGTTAACAGTGAATGCCCACATCACGCTGAATGAATACCAAGCCACAAGAAGCCAAGACATTGCCATGATCAGGCAGGAGATAGTCAGAACGTCTCTTGCTCAATCTGATTCTTTTAGGATGCAGATTAACAACAGCAACGAACAACTCAAGCAGTACATTGATATTCAAGTCCCATTGAAGGCCAGAGATGCTATCTACAGCATTTCGCCTATCAACATCAATCAAACTGCAAACCCAGCTATCACAGCGAGCCCAAATGCAAACATTCGCCGCTAAGGCAACATAACAGGAGAAACAACATGTTCCCAGTAACAATTGGTGGCATCACATACCCATGCCATTTTAAGTCCCAATCCAAAGCGATGGCCGCTGCGTATGAGTTCTTTGAAGGTAAGAGCCGTGCTCTTTTCAAGATCATTCGTGCAAAGACGAGCAATGATAGCGTCTACTTCGTTCTGCAAGATAACAAAGGAAACGCTCTTCAAATCCCTGAAGTCTCACTCCCAGCACGTCCCAGTAAGGCTGCTTAATGTACGATATCACTTACCCAGACGCCTCCCACATTGATGTTATCAAGACGGAGATTCATAACCACAACGATAACGCTAGGACATCTTTCCCGGCTGTTGTGGTGGGAGTCAATAACACCGCTGTTCCATCCGTGACAGTTAAGATTCTCAACCCAAGATACACAGACGATGGGGAAAACATGGATGACTTGCATATCCTCAATGTTCCCATTGCCTATACTCGCACAAGCAACAGCATTATCCTCTTCCCAGTTAAAGCGGGTGACACAGGAATGTGCATTGTTGCTGACAACAGCCTTGATAACTTCAAGATTGCCTCTAACTCCAATCCCACAAAAGTGGCTAACAATAGAATGAAGGATGAGATGGATGCTGTTTTCTATCCGGGGCTAACCCCACCGGGTGTGATGGCTCAGCAACTTCAGGGCTTAAGGCTACCAAGAGATGCGAATGATCTAACCATCATCCACAACACAGGGACTGGTGCAGAAGTAAACTTCACTCTGAAGGCAGACGGCAACGTTGAAATCAACTCACAGTTCACCGTGAAAGTTATTGCTAAAGACATTGAGCTTAACGCTAGCAACAGTGTCTCTATCAACGCCTCTTCTCTGAAAGTTAACGTGCCTAACACCACATGGACAGGCAACACCAAAATCAGCGGAACATGGACATTCAACGGGATTCCATTCGATACCCACAAACACGCCGGGGTTACAACGGGTAATGGTGTGTCTGGGTTGCCAGCGGATTAAAATCCGGTGGTGTTTAGTCACCGGATTCTGACGTGTATCATTTTTCAGGGTAAAGTTTACGCCTGAATTGTTTATATTCGTTACCATCCTTTTTGATTGAGCGAGCAATAAACTCTTTGTTGCCAATCTGGGCTACATAGTAAATCTTCTTAAGCTTGAACTCAGTTGCCGCTTCAACAAGAACTGATGCGAGCCTTTTCTTGATGGCTTTGTAAGCCTCATCCTTTTCAGGGTCAGCTTTCCCGTAGTTAATGGTCCAGACAGTGTCAACATCCTTCGTTTTAAACCATTTCTTGCTTTTCAGGAAATCATAGAAATCATCTCTTTGATCTTCTGAGTCGATCAAGTCCAAGGACAGTAACACCCTAATCATCTGCCGCTTCCTTTCGTTGTACATCGTTAACCGTGAAGTTCGGTGTGACCCTTATATGGGGGCGGATGCTGGCTTTTCAATTGCTCGCATGTAAAAATTTAAGAGTATGAAGCCGCCATGATCGTCGTGTTGTGTGCGGGCTTTTTTGTTTTAATCAGTGGAAGTCAGGGTCATAACCATCAGCGTGGTATTCGTACATTGCTGACCGAGAGTGCCTAACACCAATCTCGACATTACCCCAATCTTTAACCATCTTTGCCACACCGTGGAATCCAGGGAAGAGTGTTGAGCCATCAATCCCCATCTTTGAACACAACTCCAACAAGTCCGGTGCTTCACTTAATGGTAGCGTCATTTTGATAAGTGGAGCATATCCATTCGTTATCTCGTATATCTCTTGAACGTCCTCAAGTGCTTCAGCCTTGTATATATCGTCTACGCTGTAATCCTTCGCATGGTGAGCAGTGAACAAACCAGATTGAGCCGCTTGATTCTGGCTTGTGCCTCCCGGTGGTCGAATGATCTTCACCGTTTTCCAGAAAGGAGCAGAAGTTGTTTCCAGCGCCCACACAGCAATCTTTGGCATCCCCATAAAGTCAATCTCAAAGCTAGCTGATGCTGCTGCAAAGTAACATGCAACAAAGCTTCGATCAGTCCAGTCTAGAAGGCGGGTTGGCACTTCATAGTGCTGAGCTATCGCCATGATTTGGTGCATTTCTGGCTGGGGCCAAGGTCTGTGTCCACTCATGAACGAGTGTTGAGCTGTCAACAACCTGTCCCTGATCTGCTCTGTATATCCGGGCACTATCAATCCCGACCGATCACAGCCATCTAAAAACTTCTTCAGAATGTCTAACTCAAAGCTGACTTGATCCGCACTTGATTTTTTGAGCAATCTTCTGGGAGAGCCGTACCCAAATGAACCTTCGCCATTACGGCACACAGAAGGGGTTAGCTTGTATTCGTCGCTTGGCTGGCCCCTAAAGACGTATTGCCCATGCTTCCAAACATCGTTAAGAGGTGAAACGTAGTCAAGCAACTGACGTGCAGTCTCAAAGGCTATTTCAGTTGGGCTTCCCATCGCTGCTTGATCCTTATCCGTTGGTTGTATCCAAGTGTACTGGCGGCCAGTCGAGAGCCGCAAGAGAGCACCTGTTGTACAGCCCTGAACGTCAGTTCAGAGTGGTATATCACTTCAAGTGTTCTCGCCTGATGTGGTTCCCACATACAACCAATAGTAGAAACAAGAAACCTAAAGAGATAGTAACTCTGTGTCGTACCGACACGTGTTTACCCTTTGTCATTCTGACAAGGCTTCCTGCACCAACACAAGAGCGGTTAGCTCGTTTAATAGTTGGTTGTTATGTTTCTTGTTTGACTGGTTCATCACTGTGTCTCACTACACAGTGTTTCTAAGCTGCTGAACGTCCGTTCAGAGAGTAACACCACTGTTAAATCATCCATCAGGAGTAGGGTAGCGATGCTGTTAGCTTGCTATCTATTATCTTTTTGAGTACTCCTTCCTATGGATACCACTTTGTTAGTGTGAATATTCTGATGGGAGTGTGTTTGATAGGTTTGTTAGCTTGATGTCGTACTACCAGTGGTGGTGACACTTGAGGGTAGTTTCATTATGAGTGTATTGTTAAGCAAAACCATTTTGCACATGCAAGAGGTTTTTGCACAAAAGTGAAGAATAAACGAATAAATCACCACGAATTCACATCCAAGCCCACCTGTCAACCATCTGAGTGCGCATCTGTGCAATCTTTACACTTCTCATTTGGTGAGAGTTATTCCCATCAAGGGATTTCAAACGGTTTGCCGAATGTCTTCAATTTGTAGATGATAGAAGTTCTCATCTGTGCCGTGTAATGAATAACAGTTGACAGAAGGGATATCACGCTGGCGGACGTGGCACACACTCAAGTGCGAACACACACAATCCAAGCTTCATAGACCGTGCAGAGCGTCAACAACATTGGTGCAAGAAACAGCCTCTGGCTGCTCTAGTGTTGTAACCTTTTTTAAGTAGTATTTCCCTCTACAAGCCACGTCCTGTAAGGGTTTCAGCCTAGAGCGTCTGCGTCCATTTGTAGTGATAAACCCCCTGAACGGACGTTCAGAGAGTGGCCCCCATGCCCCGAGGCATGAGCAGTACAACTCTTCATTTCCAATGAGCAGATAAGCCATTGAGCCTAGACCGGCTCCAGCGGGTACGCTGATTCGTATTGTTGGATATGTTGGTTGGTTGATATGGAATCCACTTGAGGTGGTAATCCTTTTGATGCGAGAGCATCGAAGGCAGGAACCCTAGAAACCCGAATGAGCCTAAGCGAAAACTAAACCGGTTAACACACACCGTTAGGTGTGAGCTGGCACACGCCTGCAAAGTGTTTTGACATTCTCTATACGCCCATACAGAAATTGTAATATGTCACAATCACCTGTAGAATAAAGTCACACAGAAAATGACAAAGGCGGTGTGTGATGGATGTCGTTGGTTACGTTCGTGTGAGTACAGGCAAACAAGAAGCATCGGGACTTGGCCTAGAAGCTCAGGTTGATTACATCCAGACAGCAGCTCGCCAGCAGGGTTGGAACGTCACACACATATACAGTGAAGCAATCTCAGGCTCTGTAGCCCCTACAGCACGCCCAGAGTTCTCCAAGGCCATTGCAACAGGGCTTCCAATCATCGTTGCCAAGATCGACCGGTTATCAAGGGACGTTGAGCACATTGCTGGTCTGATGAAGCGGGTAGCCTTCAAGGTTGCCACCATGCCCAACGCTGACACCATGCAACTCCACCTATTCGCTGTGCTGGCTGAACAGGAGCGTGCATTCATTAGCCAGCGTACAAAGGATGCCTTGAAGGCTCTACAGCAACGTGCTGATGATGGCTGTGTGTTGTCTCTGGCAAAGGTGAAGCGTCGTTCAGATAACGCCTCGGTGGCTAGAGCAGCCAAGAAGGAGAGGGCAGAACAGGCTTGTGACGTGGTCAAGATCAATCCGCACCACACCGAGATAGCCCCTCACGTCATGGCGTGTCTCTACCAAGGATGCAACACACTTCAGTCTCTCGCTGACTGCCTCAATGCCAAGGGTAAGCACACCTCACGTGGCGGCCTGTGGTCGCCTACGACAGTACGTCGCTTGATGCTGGCTCTGGGAGTCGAGTTCAAGAAAGGTTAAGCGTGGGCAGGCTCTCAGGAGGTCATAGGGTTACTTTGAGATTAGGAACGATTCCTGTTTGGACGCTGGCGTGTTGCTTAATAGCTCTGGCTTTAACACCATTTCCCAAACATCCATTCCCATTATTTTTCCAGTGACAAAACCAAACGCATAAAGCATCAGGCCGTCCTCCACGGCGGGGAATTGGTAATCACGTGTAAATTCGTTCAGGGCGACTACAATCGCAATCCCAACCAAGGATGGACTCCATGACCACGACCAACGAAACTATGGCCGACGCACTGGAACTGCTTCTTCTCAACCAACATGCAATCGCTGCCGGCCTTGAGGAAGTGGCCTTGTGGATCAAGGCACGTGGCGCCGTCGAAACGCACCAAAACGTCGTAGGCGCATTGGAGCGAATTGATGTAAACGCCGAAAGCATCACTGGTGCAATCGAGAAGCTACGTCAGGGAATCCTGTAGCGTGCTGAATGTCGCCAGCTTATTTTCTGGAAAGACATTTCAACTCGTCCCCTTGAAGAGTATTTCCAGTCTGGCGGCGGGGCAGGATTTTGTATGGAGAAAGGTCTGCGCTCCAGTTGCGTTATGCTCTGGTAGAATG
This sequence comes from Pseudomonas sp. W4I3, assembly GCF_030816195.1. Classification (GTDB taxonomy): domain Bacteria; phylum Pseudomonadota; class Gammaproteobacteria; order Pseudomonadales; family Pseudomonadaceae; genus Aquipseudomonas. Next base: position 2,748,099 of record NZ_JAUSXS010000001.1, read on the forward strand.
GCGTTTTCAATAGGAATAGCTAAATTGAAGGGATTACGAGCGACCATCATTGGCTGTGCGATAGCTGTTGTAGGTGCTGTTGGTGTTGCCTTGATTAACTATGTTGTCGAGCATGGAGAATTGCCACCTTGGTCGTCAGGCGCTCTTAGTTGGCTATCTAGCCTGATGTTGATACAGACACCTTGGGCTTTCTGGGAAATCTTAGCGACGTTTCTAACGCCCTGTTTGGTTTTTGGTTTTCTGGTTTATTATCTGTGGCGTTCACACTCTGTCCTTGTGGATGAATTTAATGAGCAAAATGATGTATTGGTAGACGCTCGGACTTGTAAGAATAGGCTAGACAAAGAGCATTCCCAGTTAAAGATTGCTCATGCAGAGCTGCTGGCATCCGTTGAATTGCTGGAGGTTGCCAATTCTGACTTAGTGACACAGAACTCAGAATTGAGAGAGGCCGCTGCACTCGCTATCCAACCTGACAACAAACAGATCGAAATCAACGAAACATGTTTGAATGTGCTCAAAGCTATTGCTGCTTTGACTGAGCGTGATTTAAGGGCTGATTTGGATAATGTTGACTCTATAGTTAAGCTAGGGAAAATACAGACCCATGCCGCCTTAGACGTGCTGACAGAAAGACAGTTAATTTCTATGTCTGGCAACATTGGCGGAATCCGTTATCGCCTGACAGCTCAAGGTCGAGTGTACTATTTGGAACATTAAGATAAATAAGCAGGGGTGGCCTGATGCCCGAGATTTTCACATGGAAGAACTGCATGGCTGATGTTTATAACTATCGCTATGGTGCAATCGCCAAAGAGTTCTTGACTCTCGTTGTAAACCCTTCGTTAGATGCTCTTGATGCTCAGGTAGACGAGTGGGAGAAGTCAGATGACCCTGCTTCCGGATTTATCATTTCTGACCTCCGTGAGTTGATTTACAAGACACGTATGGCGTTCTGTTTGTCTATCCAATCTCTTTGGGAGCAACAGATACGCACCTACTTATCGGGCTGCCAACAGGAATTGGGCATCAATCCTTTCCCTGTATCCAATCGCCGGGGTGCGAACTCTGTTCAGGCTGTGTATTGGGGTGATGAACTGAACACGGTGTTTGAGAGATTGCGGAGTATCACCCTACCTTCATTCGCATCATTTAAGTCACTTGATCTTCTTATGCTGGTAGGCAATGTGTGTCGTCACGGTGATGGAAGCTCAAGTGCAAGACTGTGGAGTATTCGCCCTGATCTTTGGCCTGATTACCACGGACCTGATAACGAGTTCCTACGATCCACGCTGACTGACCAAGCCCCCCCAGTGCAATCACTGGAAATCCCTAGGGAAATGCTAGAAGACTTCGTGGATAGGATTTGTCTCTTCTGGAAAGACACTAATTATATCTATGAAGAAAGTATAGAGCGAAAGCACCCGTCCCTAGAGGCTAGATTGGTGCTCAAACGTGCTGAGCGCTCACCGGGCATTCGTCATGAAGGGGTCATCACTCCCACAACGCTGGAAGGTTGATGTCAGTGTGACGAGAAGGATTTCGATTTGTGTGTGAAATTTTGTGTGTTACAGTCTTCACACACAGAATTCACAGGAGCTTTCACAATGGCACAGGCAAAATCCCCAGAGGTAAAGGCAAAGATCATTGCTGCATGGCGTGACGCTGAAGCCAAAGGCGAGACGCGCAAGAGCTTTCACGAACGTGTCAAAGGTACAGAACTCGAAATTACCTATGGCGGGCTTGAGCGGTGGTTGAACCCGGCTAAGGCAAAGAGTTCTGGTGCTTCTGGAGCAACAACACAAGCGCTAGCAGCAATGCACACAGACTCACCTAACTTCATTGCTGCTGCCACGCTGGATGACGTAGAAGCAGCGTACAAGAAAAGCATTGAAACTCTGATTGCCAACCTTGAAGAGCAAGAGCAGCACCTACAGGCTGAGCTTGAACGTGTTGTGAGTGACCTTGGACGAGCACGTGAAAAATTAACTAAATTTGATTAACAAACGTCAGCCACTCGCCCAAGGGCCGCCATGTGCGGCCTTTTTTCATGCCTATGATTTTTTTTGTGTGTGATGTGTGTAATAGGTGTTGACTTTGTGTGTTGTTGTGTAATACATTTGCATCGGTCGCAAGGTGCTACACAACGTAGTGCCAGACCTTAGAAGGAGTGTTTATGAAGCAGTCGCCAAACCAAGCAAAGATGGAAGCCACAGTTCAAACCGTGCTGAAGGAGTTTTACACCAACACTATCGTTCCTCTTGCTGAAGCTGAGCAGCTTGACCCGGTGGAGCTATTCGACGCCACTATAAAGAGCGCCGTGCACCTGAAGGAGCAGGATGTGATAGACGATCGCCGTAGCTCGTTTTTCACACTGAAGAGCTGATACACAGCCTACATGCGGAGAGGGAGCTGTTATGGATACACTCCAGCAGGCGCACACCGTGTACATCCAGAAGGGATATGATTCAAAGGTTTATGAGATGTATAGTTTTAAGGCGCTGAGCACAGCCTCAACGCTGAAAGATTGTGCGTCTAGGTTTGGGTTGGCCGCTTTCATCATCACCGTTGAAGGTGGTCAGCCACTAACACACTACGTGCAACGATGTGGATGCTGTGAATCTGTTTTCTAGGATACCAAGGAGTGGTGTAGATGGGATTCTTTTATGTTGTGTACAGTTTTTGTGTTTCAGCGACAGGGTATGAAAACCATTGTCAGCAAGAAAAATTGATAGACACACAGTATTTTGGGTTGGTTAGCTGTTACACAGGCGCCAGTTCGATTGAAAGGAAGACCACAGAGCAAATCTTGCAGGAGGCAACGAAGAATAACGTGAAAGACCCGAAGATAGAGGTTAAGACTCGGTGCATAACCAGTGCAGAGACTGAAACCTTCTTGAAGCAGTGGGGGCCATCAGCATTGGTCATCACTGGTAAGAAATACGAGTAAGGCTAACCTGCAATCGGCTGAAAGCTTAGCAAGTTCCCGCTATACCGCCCCATAGGCGTTCCCCAGCACAGCTATGTGCTCCTCAAACCCGCCACAGCTAGTGGTGTCTTTTCTCAGTGTTATATGCAAAATACTTGCGATCAGGGTTTGATGGGCATGCAGGTCGGTGGCGTGCGCACGTTGTTCGTGCCGGCGCATCTGGCCTACGGCGAGCGCTCGATGGGGGCGCATATCAAGCCCAACAGCGATCTGCGCTTTGAGATTGAGTTGCTGGAAGTGCTGACGCGGGATGATTGAAGAGGTTGGACGTATAGGTTGAGGACGGGGCCAGTAAGCGTATTCCTGAACCCATCCTGAAGAACTTTCTTATTCATCATGCGGAAACTTTCCTACGGTTTACTCTGCATAAATCGCGGCGTAAGCTTCGCGCGTTTTCATCAATAGCGGAGACCCTCAGTGGGTACTTGTTCGAGTGACAGTAGTCGGCCGGTGTTAGTCACCGGCACATACTTGGCAAGGTAACGCGCATTTTCCAGATGCCGTTGTCTCGCCAGAAAAAGCGAGAAACGGCATCCCGGCAGTGGCCATTCCTGGCGCCTGTCTGATTCCCTCTCATCGACGCTGACCAGCACCTGAGTTGCCTCGGGAGGCTACGGACGCGCCTGCCTTTTACGGTGGGCGGGCCAGGTTCGGTTGCGCCTGTTTCACGGGTGCGGCACGGACGGGCAGTACCTGCACGACGGTTTTTCCTCGCGCAGGAGTAACACCATGAACTTCACGCTGCTTAAAGAGTTCTTCGCCGGTTTCCTGCGGACCCGGCATATCGCCCGGCATTTTCGGCGCCTGGCGATGCTCGAAACCGTGACCGACGCCAGTGTCAGCCGCGAAGTGCCGCCCAGCCTGGCGCAAACCCTGGTGGCCGCGGCCAACGGCAGTGCCGTGCAACTGCTGGGCATGCTGGGCAGCCACGCCGAGGGCCTGAACGCTCAGGAGGCCGACGCATTGCGTGGGCAATACGGGCTCAATGAGGTCGAGCATGAGCAGCCACTGCCTTGGTGGGTGCACCTGTGGCACTGCTATAAAAACCCGTTCAACCTGCTGCTGACCTTGCTGGCGGTGATTTCCTGGCTGACCGAGGACATGAAGGCCGCCACGGTGATTTTCTCCATGGTGGTGCTGTCGACTTTGCTGCGTTTCTGGCAGGAGGCCAAGTCGAACAAGGCCGCTGACGCCTTGAAAGCCATGGTCAGCAACACGGCCACAGTATTGCGCCGAGACGCGGCCAAGCGCCTCGAACTGCCGATCAAACAACTGGTACCGGGTGACCTGATCGTGTTGTCGGCCGGTGACATGATTCCCGCCGATTGTCGCGTACTCAGCGCCAAGGATTTGTTCGTCAGCCAGGCGGCAATGACCGGTGAGTCGATGCCGGTGGAGAAGTTCGTGCAGCAGCAGGATGCCCATACGCGCAACCCGCTGGACCTGGAAAACATCCTGTTCATGGGCACCAACGTAGTGTCGGGCGCCGCCACCGCGGTGATTCTGGCCACTGGCAACAGCACCTACTTCGGTGCGTTGGCGCAACGCGTCACGGCGACCGACCGCGCCACCACGTCGTTCCAGAATGGCGTCAACAAGGTCAGCTGGTTGCTGATCCGCTTCATGTTCGTGATGGCGCCGCTGGTGTTGTTCATCAATGGGTTCACCAAGGGCGACTGGACCGAAGCGCTGTTGTTCGCGCTTTCGATTGCCGTGGGCCTTACCCCCGAAATGCTGCCGATGATTGTCACCTCGACGTTGGCCAAGGGCGCGGTGTTCCTGTCGCGCAAGAAAGTCATCGTCAAGCGCCTGGACGCGATCCAGAACTTCGGCGCCATGGATGTATTGTGCACGGACAAGACCGGCACGCTGACCCAGGACCGGATTTTCCTCGCGCGCCATGTGGATGTGTGGGGCCAGGAGTCCGAGGATGTGCTGGAAATGGCCTACCTCAACAGCTACTACCAGACCGGCTTGAAAAACCTGCTGGACGTGGCGGTACTCGAGCACGTCGAAATACACCGTGACTTGAAAGTCGGTACCGCGTTTCACAAGGTCGATGAGATTCCATTCGACTTCAATCGTCGCCGCATGTCGGTGGTGGTCGCCGAAAAGGACCAACCACATCTGTTGATCTGCAAGGGCGCGGTGGAAGAGATTCTGTCGGTGTGCAGCACCGTACGCCACGGCGAGGTCAACGAGGCGTTGACGGACGATCTGCTGGCGCGCATTCGCCAGGTGACCGCAGCGTTCAACGAAGAAGGCCTGCGCGTGGTGGCCGTGGCCGCGCAACCGATGGCATCGGGCCGCGACACTTACAGCCTGGCGGATGAAAACAACCTGACCCTGATCGGCTATGTGGCGTTCCTCGACCCACCCAAGGAAAGTACCGCGCCTGCGCTCAAGGCCCTGAAGGCCCATGGCGTGGCGGTCAAGGTGCTGACGGGTGACAACGAGCTGGTCACCGCGAAAATCTGCCGTGAAGTGGGCCTTGAGCAGCAAGGGCTGCTGATGGGCAGCGCTATCGAAGACATGACCGACGCCGAGCTGGCCCTGGCCGTGGAAACCACCAACGTGTTCGCCAAGCTCACGCCCAGCCACAAGGAGCGCATTGTGCGCCTGCTCAAGGCCAACGGGCATGTGGTCGGGTTCATGGGCGACGGCATCAACGACGCGCCGGCATTGCGTACGGCCGATATCGGTATCTCGGTGGACAGCGCGGTGGACATCGCCAAGGAAGCCGCCGACATCATCCTGCTGGAAAAGAGCCTGATGATCCTGGAGGAGGGCGTGCTGGAAGGCCGGCGCACCTTTGCCAACATGCTCAAGTACATCAAGATGACCGCCAGTTCCAACTTCGGCAACGTGTTCTCGGTGCTGGGTGGCGAGTGCGTTTATTCCGTTTCTGCCCATGCTGCCGATGCACCTGCTGGTGCAGAACCTGCTGTATGACATCTCGCAGATCGCCATTCCCTTCGACAATGTCGACGAGGAGATGCTCGCCCAGCCGCAACGCTGGCAGCCGGGGGATGTGGGGCGCTTCATGCTGTTCTTCGGGCCGATCAGCTCGATCTTCGACATCACCACGTTCGCACTCATGTGGTATGTCTTCGATGCCAACACCCCGGACCACCAGACCCTGTTCCAGTCAGGCTGGTTCGTGGTGGGGCTGCTCACCCAGACGTTGATCGTGCACATGATCCGCACCCCGAAAATCCCGTTCCTGCAAAGCCGTGCGGCGTTGCCGTTGATGGTGATGACGGGCGTGATCATGGCCGTTGGCATCTTCCTGCCGATGGGGCCGCTGGCGCATTACTTCAAATTACAGGCCCTGCCGTCGCTGTACTTCGTGTTCCTGCCAGTGATTCTGCTGGCCTACATGGCACTGACCCAGGCGGTGAAGGGCTATTACATCCGCAAGTTTGGCTGGCAGTAACACGCTTTCTGCCTGGGCCGGGCTCGCCCTGATGACAATTAGCCAAGCGAAAGTGGTTCTTGTAGGAGCGAGCTTGCTCGCGAAAAACCCTCAGGCAACGCGTTCATTCTGGATAAACACGGTGGGCCCTAAGTTCTTCGCGAGCAAGCTCGCTCCTACAAAAAAGCATTAAAGCTTGCCCGCGATGGGCTCGCACGGATTCGCGGCATTTCCAGTTGCCGCAGCACTCATGGAGTTTTTTTATGCAGGCAATCAACAACATCAACCTCGACTCGCTGGTCGACACTGTCGTCAGCCTGACCGCGGCGTTCATTCTCGGCGGCCTGATCGGCTTCGAACGCCAGTACCGCCAGCGCACCGCCGGCTTGCGCACCAATGTGCTGGTGGCGGTCGGCGCGGCGATCTTTGTCGACATGGCCAATCGCCTCGGCGGTGCTGAAGGCGCGGTGCGCGTGGTCGCGTATGTGGTCTCGGGCATCGGCTTTCTGGGCGCGGGGGTGATCATGCGCGAAGAAGGCAATGTGCGCGGGCTCAACACGGCCGCCACCCTCTGGGCATCGGCCGCGGTCGGCGCCTGTGCGGGCGCCGACCTGATCCTTGAGGCGCTGCTGGGTACGCTGTTCGTATTGGCGGCCAATACCTTGCTGCGGCCGATCGTCAATAACATCAACCGCCAGCCGTTGGACGTAGTATCGGCCGAAGTCACCAACATCCTCTATGTCATCGCGCGGCGCAGTCAGCAACAGGCGGTCATGGTGCTGCTGGAAGCCGAGCTGGCGCGGTGCAACTACCCGGCCAGTGACGTCGATGTACGGCCGTTCGGCAGCGAAGAAGTTGAAATCGAGGCCACCCTGGCCGCCACGTCGGTCGACGGTGATGAGCTGGATGCATTGGTGACGCGTATATCTACCTCCAGTCTGGTGGTGCAGGCGTTCTGGAGCCCAAGTACCACCGACTGACTCGCCTGCATGACCCCCGTCGAGCCAACATCGGCTACGCTTTATCGAGGAAAAATCCTACAGCCAGTCAGGACTATCCCTTCAATCAAAACGTCATTGCATTGCTAAGGTTGCGCACTTACGGCTGGCAGCTCGTTTGGTCTGGCTGTCATTGCTCGTGATGTTTCAATGCAAGGGGCCGGGCCCGTGTTGAGAATAAGCAGTACCGTTTGTCGGAACTGTCATTTCTCACAGGTACCGAGTCCCTATTTGATATGTAGGGTACTTTGACCGCCTAGGGGTATGTATGAGCAAAGCATTAATCGTGGATGACCATCCGTTTATACGTGCGACGGTCAAACATCTGCTGAAGTTGGAAGGCTTCGATGAAATTTATCAGGCGGGTGATGGAGCGGATGCGATGCAATTGGCGCGGGAGCAACGTCCCGAGCTGATCATCCTTGACCTGGCGATGCCCAAGCTGGGTGGGCTGGAGGTTATCAGTCGGATCAAGGCCCTGGGTCTGCCGTGCAGGATCCTGGTGCTGACGTCGTACCTGGCAGTGTTTTTTTCCACCCGTTGCATGCGAGCCGGGGCCATGGGGTTTGTAGCCAAGACCGGCGAACTGGACGAGCTGCAAAAGGCTATCAGGGCGATCCAGTCAGGCTACAGCTGCTTCCCGAGCCTGCCTACCAGCTCGGTACGCCGTGACGATCTGCAAGAAACAGAGCGGCAGATGATCGAGTGTTTGTCAGACCGTGAACTGACCGTATTGCAGAAGCTGGCCTTGGGGCTGGGCAACAAGGAAATTGCCGAGGACATGCTGCTGAGCCACAAGACTATCAGCACCTACAAGACACGCCTCAAGGAGAAGTTACGTATGTCCTCAGTGGTGCACCTGTCCAAGTTTGCCCAGCGCAATCATCTGATCTGATGTGAAATGACCGCCGTCGCGTTCAAGCGGTTCGCCACGATCCTCTGGTTGAGCCTATTGCCCATGGTCGCGATGGCCTTTGACGAGCCCACTGTGTTGCGGCTGTTGGGCCACTCTCGTATCGACCCTCCCATCGTCACGCTGCACGAGGACGACTGGCGCTGGTTGCGCGAACGGCGCACGTTGTTGATGGGGGTGTCCGCGCCCGATTACGCCCCCTTCGACCTGACCAACAACCGTGATGAGCTTGAAGGCATCACCGCCGATTTCGCAGCATTGGTCAGCCAGGCGCTGAATATCTCCATTGAAGTTCGCTGTTACGAAACCCGCGATGAAGTGATCGAAGCCCTCAAGCGAGGCGACGTGGATTTCCTTGGTTCGGCCAATGGCTATGAAGCCGCTGATCCGCAACTGGTCTTGTCCCGCTCCTACGCCAATGACCAACCCACCCTGGTCACCCGTATCAACGATAGCCAGGCGCTGAGTGCCGACTTGGCGGGCAAGCGCGTGGCAATGCTTTATCACTATCTGCAACCTGAAGTGGTAAGGGCCTTTTACCCCCGTGCCCAGGTGGAGCTGTTTTCCTCGGCCTTCGAGGCTATCGGCGCGGTGGCATTTGGGCGGGCCGATGTGTATCTGGGCGATGCCATCAGCGCCAATTACCTGATCAACCGAAACCAGCTCAATATCGTGCGCATGGCGGATTTTTCTACCCTTGAAGTCAACCCGTTTGCCTTTGCGTTCACCCGGCAGAATACGCGGCTGCCGCCGATCATCAATGCGGCGCTGGAGGCGATTCCCGCCAGTGAGCAGATGGAAATATTGCGCCGCTGGAGCAGCGGCAACCTTGGCATTGTCGGCACCGGTCGGTTGCACCTGAGTGCCAGTGAACAACGCTGGCTCCTCAAGCATCCACGGGCCAAGGTCGCGGTACTGGACAACCTCCTGCCGCTGTCAGTCGTTGATGACCAGGGGCGATTCGAGGGGCTGAGCGCCGAGGTGCTGTCACGTATCAGCCTGCGCACCGGCTTGAAGTTCGACGTGGTGCGGGGCAGCTCGATACCGCGCCAGATCGAACAGGTCAGCGTCGGCGCGGCGGATATGCTGGCGGTCGTGACACCCAGTGCCGAACGCGCCGAGAAGGTGCGGTTTACCCGGCCTTACCTGACCAACGCCTTGGTGCTGATAACCCGAGGGGACGAACACAGCCCGATCACGCTGGAGGATATGGTGGGTAAACGCCTGGCGATGATCGGCGGCAACGGGCTGCGCGACAAGATCGCGCGGGACTTTCCGGGCATCTTGTTCATCGATGTAGAGAGCGCGGAACAGGCGATGGCGATGGTGGCCAGGGGCGAGGCGGAGGGGGCAGTCAATTCGCTGATCAGTGCGCGCTATATGATCGCCCGGTATTACCGCGACCGGTTGCGCATCACTAGCACGGTCGGCTCCGATCCCGCGCGCATCACGTTCGGGGTCAATCGCAGTCAATTGGAGCTTTATTCGATCCTCGACAAGGCGCTGCTAAGCATCACTCCGCAGGAAATGGACGAGATGATTGCCCAATGGCGCAGCGAGGTGATTATCGAAGACAGTTACTGGCTGCGGCACCGCAATGTGATCATTCAGGGGTTCGGGCTGGCCGCGCTGTTGCTGATCGTCACGCTGAGTTGGGCTATCTATTTGCGTAGCCTGATCCGCAAGCGCGTCCAGGCCGAACGCGCCTTGAGCGACCAGATGCGCTTTATGAGCGTGTTGATCGACGGCACGCCTCACCCCATTTATGTGCGTGACCGGCAGGGCCGATTGATGGCCTGCAACAACGCTTATCTGGACGTCTTTGGCTATAAGCTCGAAGACGTGATTGGCAAAACCGTGGTGCAAGCCGACGCCGACAACTTGCCCCAGGCTCAGTCGTTTCATCAGGACTATCTGCGCTTGATGGCAGACGGCGAGCCGCAGATTCACGACCGTATACTCAAGTTGCCCACTGGGGAGGCCCTGACTATCTACCAGTGGATGCTGCCGTACCGCGATGGTGATGAGAAAGTGGTGGGCATGATTGCCGGCTGGGTTGACGTAAGCGAGCGCCAACAGCTGTTGGGTCAGTTGCAGGAAGCCAAGGACGAGGCCGACGCCGCCAACCGGGCCAAGACTACGTTTCTGGCGACCATGAGCCACGAAATCCGCACGCCGATGAACGCGGTGATCGGCATGATCGAGCTGGCCCTGAGGAATGCCGAGCAGGGCGTGGCCGACCGGGATGCCCTGGAGGTGGCTTCGGAGGCCTCGCGCGGCATGCTTGAGTTGATCGGCGATATTCTCGACATCGCGCGGATCGAATCCGGGCATTTATCGTTGACCTTGGAACCCGCCAATCCGCACGAGCTACTGACGTCGGTGGCACGCGTGTTCGAAGGACTGGCGCGGGCCAAGGGGTTGGTGCTGCAGGTGGAACTGGATCCTTTGGTCGACCGCATGGTGCTGGTTGATCCACTGCGTTTCAAGCAGGTGGTGTCGAATCTGCTGAGCAATGCCATTAAGTTCACCCACAAGGGCCGGGTCGAGCTCGGCGCTCATGCGGCCTGCGAAGGGGATCACCTTGGGCTGAAATTATGGGTGCAGGACACCGGAATTGGCATCAGCGCCCAAGACCAGCTGCGCCTGTTCAGCCCCTTCATCCAGGGCAGCAATGGCGAGCAGTCTGCGCGCAGTGGCTCAGGCCTGGGATTGGTGATCAGCCGCAACTTGTGCGAAATGATGGGCGGCCGGTTGCACTTGAGCAGTGTGCTGGGGCAGGGCACGCGAGTAGACGTCACGTTGGCCCTGACTATGACGGATTTACTGCCGCAGGAGGGCGCGTCGGCGAATGCTGCGGTATCTGCCGCCCACGCCCTGAGTATCCTGGTGGTGGACGACTACCCGGCCAACCGGTTGCTGCTGGCCAGGCAGTTGAGCTTCCTGGGCCACCGTATCACCACGGCTGAGGATGGGGTTCAAGGGCTCGAGCTGTGGCGGGCCGGGCAGTTCGACGGCGTCATTACCGACTGCAACATGCCGTTCAAAAATGGTTACCAGTTGGCACAGGACATCCGTGCATTGGAGCATGAACGCGGCCTGGCGCCTTGCCTGCTGCTGGGGTTTACCGCCAATGCCCAGCCCGAAGAGGCCGAGCGCTGCCGGCAAGCCGGTATGGATGGATGCCTGTTCAAACCCACCGGGCTTGACGATTTGCGCGTGGCGCTGGCATCGCGCTCCACCTGCGTGCTCAGCGTTGAAGCAACGACGTTTGATTTGAGCACCCTGATCGTATTGGTCGGTGAGGATCATCACGCGCTTACCGAACTGTTGGTACCGCTGCTCGACAGCCTGGAGGAGGACCGGGCGCTGTTGCCGGCGCTGCAGCACAAAGCTGACTTCGCCAGGCTGCACGACCTTGCACATCGCGCCAAGGGCGGTGCGCGAATGGTCAAGGCGCAGGTGTTGATCGCTCGCTGTGAAGCCCTCGAGGCTGTCTGTGAGAGACAGGACCGCACCGCGCTGGAGACGGCGATCGACGGTGTGGGGGAAGCAATCATCGCTCTGCATGAGGGGTTGAGTACGCATTGCAATCAGACGGCATCCCGATGAATGCCATTCAGGGCTTTTGGGAGAAGTCCTACATGACAGGGGAACATGCCTGATTTTGTCGTCGAGATTTGTCTGGAGAATGGGCGACGCTCACTGACGAGCGCTGCCTGCCCAGGGGTTTGCCATGCCGAACAAAGCACTGACCATCCTGATTGCCGATGATCTGCACTTGCAACGGCTGTACATCGAAAAAATGCTCAACCAGTTGGGGTATTACCGGATTGTGCCGGTGCAAACCTTCGAAGAAGTCCAGATCCTCACCGACATTCCGGCCAGACCCTTCGATGTGCTGATCATCAATGCGGGGCTGGCGGCCCATGCGAGTGGGCCCCATCCTCAGGTTCGCCATGTACTGGTCTACGACAACCTTGACCTGGGTAACCCCGCCGGTGCAATGCCGGCGGTAGCGGTACGCCTGCCCGGCGTGCCAGACAACGTCAACCTCGAACACTTCATGGACATCATCGACCCACCCAAGGCCAGGACCGGCTTGCGGGTGCTGCCGTGGCTGAGGGCGTTGTCCCGCCAGCCGGTGGCCGGAGTCTAGGCCAGCGCTGGCGCCCTGTTGCTGTGTCCACGAAGGCGCTCGGCGGCACTGCGCAGCAACTGCTCGGTGCCCGCCCAACCCAGGCAACCGTCGGTCACCGACACGCCGTACTTCATTGACGGGCTCAGAGGTTGGCAACCCTCGAACAGGTGGCTTTCGAGCATCATGCCGATCAACGACGTATCGCCCTGCAAGCGTTGCTCCAGCACCTCGCTGAATACCGCCGGCTGGCGCAGTGGGTCTTTACCACTGTTGGCGTGGCTGCAATCGACCATGATGCGTGCCGCTACCTTGGACTTGGCCAGGTCTTGCTTCACTTGGGACACACTTTGCGCATCGTAGTTTGGCCCACGGTGACCACCGCGCAGCACCAGGTGAGTGTCGGGGTTGCCAGGCGTCTGGATGATCGCCGGATGCCCCTGGCTGTCGACGCCGAAGTGGCGGTGCGGGTGCGAGGCCGAGCGCATTGCGTCACAAGCAATCGCGACGCCGCCGTCGGTACCGTTTTTGAAGCCTACGGGCATGCCCAGGCCGCTGGCCATTTCGCGGTGGATCTGCGATTCGGTGGTGCGTGCGCCAATCGCAACCCAACTGAGCAGGTCATCGAAGTAGCCGGCGGCCATGGGTTGCAACAGCTCGGTGGCGACCGGCAAGCCCAGGCGCAGCATTTCGCGCATCAGTTCCCGCGACAGGGTCAAGCCCGCGGCCATGTCATCGCTGCCATCAAGGTGCGGATCGTAAGCCAGGCCTTTCCAGCCAATGGTGGTACGGGGCTTTTCGACGTAGGCGCGGACGACCAGCAGCATCTGGTCGCTGACTTCAAGCGCGAGCTTCTTCAGATTGCGCGCGTATTCCATGGCCGATTGCGGATCGTGTATCGAGCATGGGCCGACAATCACCAGCAAGCGTGAATCCTGGCCATTGAGAATGGCGCGTACGGCTTGGCGGTGGGCGTGCACCTGTTCATTGAGGAACGGGCTGAGGGGCAGTTGATGCTTGAGCTCCAGGGCGCTTGGCAGGCGCTGGGTCAAGGCTTCATTGGCACTGTCGAGCGTAGAGACGGGCAAAGCGGCGATAGAGGCGTTCATATTCAAGGTTTCCTGGGCAAGCGGCGGGCGATTCCCGCGCCTGGCCTACTGGGGTGTTCGACAATTGGCCGTATTGGCCAGCGTTGGCTTGCCACCAAGAGGTGACCGATCGGAGGCGGCAGGCTGTCCCGAACGGGGCTGGCTAAATCGCCATGCAGCGCACGTGTCGTAGCGGTAATAGGTGGCGTAGTTCATGTCGTGATTCCTTTAAGTGCTTGATCGAACAAAATTGTCAGGGCCTGAAAAAACAAAACCCCCGGTCGGGGAGCCGACCGGGGGTTAGATTTCTCTGGCAGGCGACCCCTTGAGTAGTGGGCGCCGATTTCAGGTATCAGGCGCGCCAGTGGCTAAACCAATACCCAAAATAAAAGCTGACCAGTGCGCTCGAACCGTTCACACGGGTAGCCGACACCGAGCGCGAAGCGCGGGCAGCGAGGCAGACCTGAGTGTAGGTGAGTTGCAACATGGTATGGCTCCAAATGATGGGGGGAGCTTACTAGAGCTGCGCGGGTAGATTCAATCAGTAATTTCTATTGCGCCGAGGGACTTACGGCTATGGGGTGAGTATGGATATGCTGACCCCTCCAGCCACAAAGATTGCCAGGACGCGACCATGACTGCCTTGACCCTTGCTGCGGCGCAAAGCCTTTCCATTGCAGGCGATGTACCGGCCAATATCGCGCGGCATCGGGTGTTCATGCAGGCTGCGGCCGCACAGGGCGTGCAATTGCTGGTGTTTCCAGAGCTGTCACTGACCGGCTATGAGCCTGCGCTGGCAGCCGACTTGGCCATTGCCCCTGAATCGCCAGTGCTGACCCCGTTACGTGAGATGGCGCGCAAGCTGCGGTTGACGGCGGTGGTGGGTATGCCTGTGCGCTTGGCGCCAAAGGCGGACGTAATGATTGGCGCCTTGGTGCTCGGGGCTGACGGCTCATTGGCGGTCTACACCAAGCAGCATCTGCATCCGGGCGAAGAAGTTGCGTTTGCAGCGGGGCAGGGCGGTGCAGTGCTTGAATTAGGGAGTGATCGTATTGCGCTGGCCGTCTGCGCTGACTTTTCCCATGCCAGCCATCCGCGTCAAGCTGCGCTGGCAGGCGCCAATATCTACGCCGCCGGGGTATTGATCAGCGAGAGTGGCTACGCAACGGACAGCGCGTTGCTCCAGCAGTACGCGGTCGAGCATCAGCTTCTGGTATTGATGGCGAACCACGGTGGCCCTTCGGGTGGCTGGGTCTGTGCTGGCCGCAGCGCGATATGGGCCGACGATGGCCGTTTGCTTGTGGCGGTACCCGGCGTCGGCGAAGCGCTGGCGATTGCCCGTCGCGATGGCGAGCGCTGGGTTGGGCACGTGGTGACTGTGTAAATGACCTTTCACCTACGCGCTGCGACGGACCAGGACCTGCCATTTGCACGAACCCTGACCCACCGGGCGATGGACCGCTATTACGTGCAAAACCGCTTGCTGTGGTCCAACGACGGTTTCGATATGGCCTGGGCGAGTCGGGAAAACTGGCTCATTTGCCATGACGACGAAGTGGCCGGCTTTATCAGCCTGAGTCGTGACAGTCACGCGCTCTACATCCGCGAGCTGCACATGCTCGAGGCCTTCCGCGGGCTCGGCGCGGGCAGTTGGGTGCTGGAGCAGATGGCACTCAAGGCGCAAGCTCAGGGCCTGTTGCGTTTGACAGTGTTCAAGGCTAACCCGGCCAAAAGCCTTTATCAGCGCAGCGGGTTCAGCGTTGTCGGAGAAGAGGACGGGTTCTGGCGGATGGAGCGCGTCTGCCGCGGCTCAAGCTAAAACATGCACGGGGTCCTAATTAGCGCATACTGGCTCAGGAGCCGACTTCCTGATCGTTGCTCTGGCCATCCGCCTCCGCAAGGATGATCCCCTCTTTCATGCCCAGAAGGACCGCTACCTTATGGGCCTCCCCACGCCGTCCCTTTTTGCGCCCAGCGAGCACTTGATAGGTGGTTGCCGGATCGACGCCATGTTCACGGGCGAACGCTTGAACGGACTTTCCTTGGTGTTCCAGCCAGGCCTTGGCTTGTGCGGCAGTACGGATTCCGGGCATAGTTCAAAACCGTTCAATTTCGTTTAACGAAGAGATGAGTGTGTCACCTCTTGGGGTGTGCCAAATAGGATCATACATCCAAATGAGTGGAATCGGTTCGCGTTTAAGGCAAGAAAGAGAGCGACTTGGCCTGTCGCAAAAAGTTTTTGGTGAAATCGGAGGCGTTGAAGCAAACGCACAAGGCAAATATGAAAGCGGCGGGCGGGCACCCAAGGCCGACTACCTGTCTCGCGTGGCCGAGAGAGGCGTGGACATTCTGTACGTATTGACCGGGACTGCCACGCCGATTCAACTGGAGAATCTGAGCCAGCTTGAAGAGAAAGTGCTGGTTGACTACCGGGCGATGCTCAAGGAGGACCAGGACGCAATCCGCCGCCTGACCTCGACATTGGCCGAGCATTCCCTTTCTCACAACGGAAAAACCAAACCGCAGTCGCAGGATTCCTGACCTTCTGCCCAGCAAATCCGGCCGTCCGACGTCTGATGGCCGCGTGCCGAGCGCTCAAACTCCACATATATGACGCTTGCGGCTAGGTCTGCACCGAGGTTTTTTGCTAAGGTGTCCGGCAACCTATAAGACCATATCGCGAGGTGTCTGCTTGATTAGGGTGCTAGTAGTCGATGACCATGATCTCGTTCGTACAGGCATTACACGAATGCTGGCTGACATCGACGGCCTGCAAGTAGTCGGCCAGGCCGAGTCTGGGGAGGAGTCGCTGATCAAGGCCCGGGAGTTGAAGCCCGATGTGGTGTTGATGGACGTCAAGATGCCGGGGATCGGTGGCCTGGGCGCCACGACCAAATTATTGCGCAGCCATCCGGATATCAAGGTTGTGGTGGTGACGGTGTGCGAGGAAGATCCCTTTCCTACCCGTCTGCTGCAGGCGGGCGCCGCGGGTTACCTCACCAAAGGCGCCGGCCTGGCGGAAATGGTGCAAGCCATTCGCCTGGTATTTGCCGGCCAGCGCTATATCAGCCCGCAGATTGCCCAGCAGTTGGCCATCAAATCCTTCCAGCCCACCAGCGACTCGCCGTTTGACGCGCTGTCGGAGCGGGAAATCCAGATTGCCTTGATGATCGTGGGGTGCCAGAAGGTGCAGTCGATCTCCGACAAGCTGTGCCTGTCACCCAAGACCGTCAACACCTACCGCTATCGCATCTTCGAGAAGCTCGCCATCAGCAGTGATGTTGAATTGACCCTGCTCGCGGTGCGCCACGGCATGGTGGACGCCAGCGCCTGACATGACCACACCGTTCGATCCAAGTGCCTTTCTCTCGACCTGCAGCGGCCGCCCCGGCGTATACCGCATGTTCGACAGCGAGGCGCGCCTGCTTTACGTGGGCAAGGCCAAGAACCTGAAAAACCGTCTGGCGAGCTATTTTCGCAAGAGTGGTCTCGCGCCGAAAACCGCCGCCTTGGTCGCGCGTATCGCCCAGGTCGAAACCACCATTACCGCCAATGAAACGGAAGCGCTGCTGCTTGAGCAAACGCTGATCAAGGAATGGCGGCCCCCCTATAACATCCTGCTGCGTGACGATAAATCCTACCCTTACGTATTTTTATCGGACGGCGACTTCCCGCGGCTGAGCATTCACCGTGGCGCGAAGAAGCAAAAGGGCAAGTATTTCGGGCCTTACCCCAGCGCTGGCGCCATTCGTGAGAGCTTGAGCCTGCTGCAGAAGACGTTCTTTGTGCGTCAGTGTGAAGACAGCTTCTACAGGAACCGTACGCGGCCGTGCCTGCAGTACCAGATCAAGCGCTGCAAGGCCCCGTGCGTGGGCCTGGTCGAGCCGGCAGAGTACGCCGAGGATGTGCGCCACTCGGTGATGTTCCTTGAGGGGCGCAGCAACGCGCTGACCGATGAACTGTCCGGGGCCATGGAGCAGGCGGCCAGTACCCTGGATTTCGAGAAGGCTGCCGAACTGCGCGACCAGATATCGCTGCTGCGCCGCGTCCAGGACCAGCAAAGCATGGAAGGCGGCACCGGCGACGTCGATGTCATCGCGGCATTCGTCAACCCGGGTGGCGCCTGTGTGCACCTGATCAGCGTGCGTGGCGGGCGGGTGCTGGGCAGCAAGAACTTCTTCCCGCAGACCGGTATCGATGAGGACGTCTCTGAAGTGATGGCCGCGTTCCTCGGCCAATATTATGTGAGCAGCCCTGAGCGCGACCTGCCGTCGGAGCTTATCGTCAACGTGGTCCACGAGGACTTCCCGACCCTGATCGAGGCCATCCACGAACTGCGCGGCCGTGAGCTGGACATCAGCCACCGCGTCCGCGGTACCCGCGCCCGCTGGCAACAACTGGCCGTGACCAACGCCGAACAGGCCCTGGGCGCGCGGCTGGCCAATCGACAGCACGTTGCCGCGCGCTTTGAAGCCCTGGCCGAGGTCCTCAACCTGGACGAGCCGCCCCAGCGCCTGGAATGCTACGACATCAGCCACTCCAGCGGCGAAGCCACCGTGGCCTCCTGCGTGGTGTTCGGCCCTGAAGGCCCGATCAAGGCCGACTACCGGCGTTATAACATTGAAGGCGTGACTGCCGGCGATGACTACGCCGCCATGCACCAGGCCCTCACGCGGCGTTTCAGCAAATTGAAGGACGGGGAGGGCAAGCTGCCCGATATTCTGTTGGTGGACGGTGGCAAGGGTCAGTTGTCCATGGCCCGCGACGTGCTCAACGAACTGGCCGTGCCCGACCTGATCCTGCTTGGCGTGGCCAAGGGCGCCACGCGGAAGGCCGGGTTCGAGACGTTGTACTTGAATGATGCTGCCCACGAGTTCACCTTGAAGGGCGACTCGCCGGCACTGCACCTGATCCAGCAGATTCGCGACGAAGCCCACCGCTTCGCCATTACCGGCCACCGTGCACGACGTGGCAAAACCCGTCGAACCTCAACCCTGGAAGGGGTGGCAGGGGTCGGCCCGACGCGGCGTCGCGACTTGCTTAAACATTTTGGTGGCTTGCAGGAGCTCTCCCGTGCCAGCATTGACGAAATAGCCAAAGCACCCGGTATCAGTAAAAAGCTCGCTGAATTGATTTATGCCAATCTGCACAGCGAATAGAATGCCTTCTCACCTCGTAGCCAGTTGTGCCGATGAATATCCCTAATCTGATCACCGTTCTACGCGTCCTGCTTATCCCGATTTTTATCCTGCTGTTCTATTTGCCGTATGAATGGAGCTATGCCGCGTCCAGTTCAGTATTCGCCTTCGCCGCCGCCACCGACTGGCTCGACGGCTACCTGGCGCGACGCCTGGAGCAAAGCACTCCGTTCGGCGCGTTCCTCGACCCGGTGGCCGACAAACTCATGGTCGCCGTGGCCCTGGTGCTGTTGGTGCAGGAACACGGCAACCTGTGGCTGACTTTGCCGGCCGCCGTGATCATCGGTCGCGAGATCGTCGTCTCGGCTTTGCGCGAATGGATGGCCGAAATCGGCGCCCGCGCCCACGTCGCCGTGTCGAACATGGGCAAATGGAAAACCGCCGCGCAAATGCTCGCGCTGGTCATCCTGCTGGCCAACCCCTCGGACTTCTCGTTCTGGGTGCTCACCGGCTACGCTTTACTGCTCATCGCCGCGGGCCTGACGCTATGGTCCATGCTGCAATACCTGCGCGCCGCCTGGCCCCACTTGCGCACCACGGTGGAAAAGAAATAAAACTTTTTTGAATCAAGGGGTTGACGGGTGCCAAGGATTCTATAGAATGCGCATCACCAAGCGGGAATAGCTCAGTTGGTAGAGCACGACCTTGCCAAGGTCGGGGTCGCGAGTTCGAGTCTCGTTTCCCGCTCCAAATATAGATCTGCAAACATCCACTGGATTCTGGAGATCATCGAAATAGACGCTTAGGCGTCTTTTTTCGTTTCTGCGGAAAATCACTGGAGTCCAGGGTGATCTGGTACGTTTAAGTATCGTTTTAGGTACTGTCTAACGGACAGACTCTAATCTGCGTTGTTGCTGGATTCTCCCAGGTCGCCAGAAAGCATCGGCAGCTGACTCTCTAACAGAGAGCTCACCATGCCTCTCTCAAATATGGCAATTCGGCGCGCCCGACCTGCCGATAAAAACTACACCATCGGCGATTTCACGGCTTGTCCTGATTGGTGACGGCTGCTGGCAAAAACGATGGGTGTTCCGTTTTTACTGGGCTGGCTGGCAAACCAACATGTCCCTTGGCAACTACCCAGCGGTCAGCTTGAATCTACCGGCCATCCTCTGCGTCATTGAGCAGCGCCAAGCTTTCACCATGGCTGAAAATGCCGCATCTGGTTCAACCAACTTTTTCGTTATGCCCTGCTGAAAGTCGATGGTATGGAACTCAATCCTATGAAAACCGAACTGACGGAAGAAAAGTTGCGGCAGGCGCTGTTCGGCATGTCTGAGCCCGTTGTACCTGATGCAAAAGGAGGTGCCTGATGGCTCTGACAGATAGAGCGATCAAGCAAGCTGAATCGCTCCGGGTCCCGTAGACACCTCTTTGCCTTATTCGTGAGTCCAACAATAAGGGTTGTCAGTAGCGAATCATCACCGACTTCAGCTCCGTGTAATCATCGATGAAGGCACTGCCGAACTCCCGGCCTATCCCCGAGGACTTGTTGCCGCCAAAAGGCACCGCCGGGTCCAGCATCGTGTGCATGTTCACCCACACCGTGCCGGCCTCGATAGCGGGCACCATGCGCAAGGCTTTGCTGAGGTCGTTGGTCCACAGGCTGGCGCTCAAGCCGTAGGGTGTGTTGTTCATCAAGGTCAGCAGTTCTTCTTCGCTGTCGTACGGGAAGAACGTGGCAATAGGGCCGAAGGTCTCTTCGTTGAGCAGGGTGTCGTTGACGCTGTTGGCGAGGATGATCGTCGGCTCGACGTAACAGCCAGGACGGTCGATCAGGTTGCCACCGTGAATGATGGTGTTGTTTTCGGCGCGGGCCTTGGCGAAGAACTCGCCGAGTTTGAGTTGGTGCTGGCGGTTGGTGACCGGGCCGAATTCGGTTCGCTCATCCAGGGGCGAGCCGATGTTCAGGGTGCTCAGGCGCTTGGCCAGTTTGTCCATGACTGTTTCGATCTGCGAACGATGCACAAAGAAGCGTTCGGCCGCGGCGCAGATCTGCCCGGAATGCAAAAAGCCCGCTTCGATGATGCCGTTGACGGCCTTGTCCAGGTCCACGTCGCGCAGAAACCCGGCCGAGTTTTTTCCGCCAAGCTCAAGAGTGGTCCGGGTCAGCCCGGCGCCCATGGCGCTCCGGCCCACCGCAATCCCGGTCGGCACGGAGCCTGTGAACGACACCTTGTCGGTGCCGGGGTGTTCGATCAGGCCTTTACCTACGCTGCCGCCGCCGGTCAATACGTTCAACGCACCGGCGGGGAGGCCGGCGTCAATCGCCAGTTCGGCGATGCGCAGAATGGTCAGCGGCGTGAACTCACTGGGCTTGATGATGATGCTGCAACCGGTCACCAGTGCCGAAGCGAGTTTCCAGATGGCGATCATGGTCGAAAAATTCCACGGTACGATGCCAACCACCACCCCGACTGGCTCGCGCAGGGTGAACGCGGTGTAGCGCTCGCCGGCGAATGATGGCAGCGACGGAGTGATAGTCTGGCCGCTGATCTTGGTGGCCCAGCCGGCGTAGTAGCGCAGGAAGTGGGCGGCTTGGTCGACTTCGAAAGCACGGGAAATCTGGATGATCTTGCCCGACTGACAGGTTTCGATCTGTGCCAGTTCTTCGCGGTGTTGCTCCAGCAGGTCGGCCAGCTTGAGCAGTACGTTGCCGCGCACCGCCGGTGCGACCTGCGACCACTGCTTGAAGCCTCGGCTCGCCGACGCCACAGCCGCGTCAATGTCGGCCGGGTTGGCGTCGACGACGTCGGCGATGATTTGGCCGGTCGCCGGGTTGATCACCTCCAACCGGTGGTTGGAATGGCTCTCGACGTAGCCACCGTCAATGAACAACGTGTGGGCTCGACGCAGGAAGGTTTCAACTTGGGGCAGCAGTGGAGTATCGCTCATGGAATTTTCCTGGTGGCAGACTTTGAAAAGCCCGAGGTTAATCCCAGTGGCCGGAACGGGCTTGACTGTGGCTGCCGAGTGGCATGTCTGTGCCTGCCAACGCCTGCGCACGACGAATCAGCCTGAGCGGTTGAAAAGTACAATCTTGACTCTGGAAGGTGCATGTCCTGCCAGGAAGGCTCGCTCCATACTGGTCCTGCATTCGGCGCTACGCCTCGTTTTTTGGCAGTGCCCGGACATCCAATAATAAGCAGGGCCATCCATGAAAAAGCCAAACCCGCTCCTTGAAGACCTCAAGTCCATCCTGCCGACCATCGCTGCAAATGCCTTCGTGGCCGAGCAGGACCGCAAGGTGCCCGCCGAGAATATTGCGCTGCTCAAAAGCATCGGCATGCACCGTGTGTTTCAGCCGAAAGTGTTCGGCGGCATGGAATTGTCGCTGCCGCAGTTTGCCGACTGCATCGCGTTGCTCGCCGGGGCCTGCGCCAGCACGGCCTGGGCCATGAGCCTGTTGTGTACACATAGCCATCAATTGGCACTGTTCTCGGCCCAACTCCAGCAGGAGGTCTGGGGTACTGACCCGGATGCTACTGCGAGCAGCAGCATCGCGCCGTTCGGGCGCACCGAGGAAGCAGAGGGCGGCGTGTTGTTCAGCGGTGAAATGGGCTGGAGCAGCGGCTGTGATCACGCCGAGTGGGCCATCGTGGGTTTCCGCCGCAGCAATGCTCAGGGCCCCCAGGATTACTGCTTCGCGGTGCTGCCGCGCAGCGACTACCAGATTCGCGATGACTGGTTTGCCGCCGGCATGAAAGGCAGCGGCACCAAGACCTTGATCATCGACAAGGCCTGGGTGCCGGAGCACCGCATCCAGAAAGCCAAGGACATGATGGAAGGCAAGTCCGCAGGCTTCGGGCTGTACCCCGACAGCAAGATTTTCTATTCACCGTATCGGCCTTACTTTGCCAGTGGCTTTTCCACCGTCAGCCTGGGCGTCGCCGAGCGAATGCTCGCGGTGTTTCGCGAAAAAACCAAGACCCGCGTTCGCGCCTATACCGGGGCGGCGGTCGGTGCCGCGACCCCGGCGTTGATGCGCCTGGCCGAGTCGACTCACCAAGTTGCCGCCGCGCGCGCCTTCCTCGAAAAAACCTGGGACGAACACGCCCAACACAGTGAACAGCAGCGTTACCCAAGCCGCGAAACCCTGGCGTTCTGGCGCACCAACCAGGCCTACGCAACCAAAATGTGCATCCAGGCGGTGGACCGTCTGTTCGAAGCCGCCGGCGGCAATGCCTGGTTTGAGCACAACGAGATGCAGCGCTTGTTCCGCGACTCGCACATGACCGGCGCCCATGCCTATACCGACTACGACGTCTGTGCACAGATCCTCGGCCGCGAGTTGATGGGGCTGGAGCCCGATCCGAGCATGATCTGAACGCGCTTTTGAAAACAACAATCAGGGCTGCGCTTGACGCAACCCGGGAGTCTTGCATGTCTGAATCGACCTTCGACCCACGCGCCTTTCGCCGGGCCCTGGGCAACTTTGCCACGGGCGTAACCGTGGTCACCGCCGCCGACGCCTCCGGCCGCAAGGTGGGCGTTACCGCCAACAGCTTCAACTCGGTGTCCCTGGACCCACCGCTGGTGCTGTGGAGCATCGACAAACGCTCCAGCAGCCACGGGGTATTCGAGGAGGCCAGCCACTTCGCGGTCAACGTGCTGGCGGCGGACCAGATTGAGCTCTCGAACAATTTTGCCCGGCCCAATGACGACCGCTTCGCCGGGATCGCCTATGAACCGGGGGAGGGCGGGGCGCCGGTGTTCGCCGATTGTTCGGCACGTTTTCACTGTGAAAAATACATGCAGGTGGACGGCGGCGATCACTGGATCATGATCGGCAAGGTGGTGGCCTTCGACGATTTCGGTCGCTTGCCGCTGCTTTACCATCAGGGCGCCTACTCCATGGTCCTGCCCCATACGCGCATGACCAAGCGTGCCGAAAGCCAACCGCCGAGCAGCCACTTCCAGGGGCGCTTGAGCCATAACCTGTATTACCTGATGACCCAGGCGGTACGCGCCTACCAGTCCAGCTACCAGCCCCGGCAACTGTCCACCGGCCTGCGCACCAACGAGGCGCGGATGCTGATGGTGTTGGAGAGCGACGCCTGCCTCAGCGCCAGCGACTTGCTGCGGGAAGTGGCGATGCCGGTGCGGGAAATTGATGACGCCGTGGCCAACCTCAAGCGCAAGGGGCTGGTCGACGACGATGAACACGGCGTGCGCCTGACCGCTGCGGGTATTGAACAGACCGAGGATCTTTGGGCCATTGCCCGGGAACAGCAGGATAAGGTGTTCGCCGCGTTCAGCCAGGATCAGATCGAAACCTTCAAAACGGTGTTGAAGCAACTGATCAGCCACTGCTGATTGCTCAAAATCCGATGCCGGCAACCGGCATCGGATTTTTTTTGCGTCACGCTCAGCGGACTTCGGCCAACTTATCAATCAAGCGCAGCTGAAATGCCGCCAGCGCCGCTCTCGGTTGCTGCAACCGCACAAACTCCAGCATGGGGTCGCCGACTGAGTCCTGACACTCACCAATGCTTCAATGGTCGCCAACCCGCAAAACGGTACATAGGCTTCGCAATAGGCTGCACCCACCCGCCCACCGACAAGGTCAAGGCGTGCAACCCGGCGCTGTGCCAGAGGCTGAGTTCGTCGAAGAAAAATGCACTTTTCCGGCTCATCGTTTTTCCATTTTCTTGGGGTAAAGGGTCCGTCAGGCACTCGGGCGGCTGCTCAGCATCAACACGCTCGTACAGGCAATCACGCTCGGTTTGCGATCAGATCCGGGGGGTTCGACTCGATCAGAGAGGTGCAGATCTGCGAGCTGCTGCACTGCACCATGACCGAAGGCTGCCGGCACATCACCGTGGTCAACGGTGACGTGCAGGCCCCCCCCAGTCACATGCGGACGTTCAATCAGTTCCGTCGGACGGAGCTGCATTGCGCAGCTCCTGAAGCCGGTCAGAAGGGCACGGCCACGGTCAACTGGCTGTAGAGGTTGGTGCCGTTGCCACCCATCTGGTTACCGCCGGTGTCGGCATCCTTCTTGGGGTGGTAAATGCCCACCAGCGGGCTGATGATCAGGTGGCTGTTGACCGCCCATTCGGCGTACAGGTCCAGCTCCCGGGCGTCGAGGTTCAGCGCATCGTTTTTGCGCAGGGAATTGAAGTCGAAGTACAGCGCACCGACCGTCAGGTTCTGCAGGGGTGTCGCCTTGAGACCGACGTGATGGATGCCGGTATTGCTGTTGAACGGGCCGGCATAGTTGGAGGCGACTTCACCCTGGAACCAGGTGCCGTAGCCGGTGCTGAGCCCGGTGAACAGCGGGTCCCATTGTTGCGAGTAGCGCGTGTAGCGGTAGGTCACTTTTGGCGACCAACTGACATCGGCGAAGGTGTAGCCGGCCTCGGCGTACCAAGCTTTTTCCGGCCCCGCGTCCTTGTCTTGCCAGGCGTATTCGAAGGCGAAGCTGGCGTTGTCGACGCCGGCGCTGCCTTCACCGCGCAGGCTGTAAGTGTCCAGGCCCTCACGCTGTTTCTGGAAGTCGCTGGCCCACTGGTCGGTGACGTTCATGCCGTGGACCCAGGTCAAGCCCAGCGTGCCGGCGGCGGCCGTGTAGTCGAGGGTGCCCGCCGCCAGTTCGGTTTCAGCCTGGGCACGGTTGTCCGACTTGAGCCACAGCACCGAACCGTGCAGGCCCTCTTGCCCACCCAGGCGCAGCACCGCAGTGCGGTCGAAGGCGTGGCGCGCCGCCAAGTAATAGGCGCCGCCACGGTTCAGCGCGCCGTCAGCCGGACCTTTACCCAGGTTGGGGCCGTCGTCGTTGATCAGGAAACCCCGGCCGATCTTGACCACCTGGCGCCCGACGGAAAAATCCACACCGTCCTTGCCCAGCGCCGGGAACAGGTCGGCTGAGCGCCATCCCAGGTAGGCGTCTTCGATTTTGGTGGTACGTTCGCTGCCATCGGTGTTGCCCGCCGCGTCGCCGTCGCCCCAGGTGCCGGAGCTGACCCAATTGAGCGCGCCATACGCGGTGCCGTGTCCCGCCAGGCCCTGGTCGCCGCTCACCCCGTACTTGATGAACCCTTCGCGCCAAGTCGAGCCGCCCGCTGTGCCGTCGTAGTTGTGACGGCTGTTGAACAGGCCGTAGACCGCCAGGAAGTCCGCATTGAGGTGAGTGTCCTCGTCGGCATACAGCTCATAGGCCTGGGCCGATGAATGGCCGATCAATAGCGCGATACCCAGGCCGACGGCCAAGGACAGCGTGCGTGGTTTCAGTGTGTGCTCCATTGTTATATTCCCCAGCATGGTTAGGTCGAGGGCGCATTAAGATGACCGCAGGAGGGGGAAGTCTTTCACCTGCGTGCCACGCAATTGATCCTGCCCGCCAAGCCAAAGGCCTTGGCAGGCAGCAACAAAAGCCACGGCAGACATGGGCAAGACGATCAGCGTCTGGGAGGCGCACAGTGATTTTGCGCACGATGCCGTTTCGATCAAGGACTGGCTGGGGAGGGCTTTATCGCCGGCTCCTTGTACGGCTCGATGCATCCACTCAGAAATCCGCTTTCGAGGATCCGTACCATGTCGATCAATGACCGGCTCACACAGCATTTGAAACGGGGCAGCGTCGGATTTCCGACCGCGCTGGCCAGCACCATTGGCCTGATCATGGCCAGCCCGGTAATTCTCACCGCAACCATGGGCTTCGGTATCGGCGGCAGCGCCTTCGCGGTGGCCATGCTGATTGCGGTGGTGATGATGCTGGCCCAGGCGACCACCTTCGCCGAGGCCGCCTCGATCCTGCCGACCACCGGCTCGGTCTATGACTACATCAATTGCGGCATGGGCCGTTTTTTTGCGATCACCGGCACGTTGTCGGCGTACCTGATCGTGCATGTGTTCGCCGGCACCGCCGAGACGATTCTGTCCGGGGTCATGGCCCTGGTGAACTTCGAACACCTCAATACCCTGGCGGAGTCTGCCGGCGGTTCCTGGTTGCTGGGGGTGGGGTTCGTCGTAGTGTTCGGTATTCTCAATGCCTTTGGCGTCAGCGCCTTCGGCAGGGCCGAGATCATCCTGACCTTCGGCATGTGGACCACGCTGATGGTGTTCGGTGTGCTCGGCCTGATCGCCGCACCGGCAGTGCAACTGGAAGGCTGGTTCGGCGAGTCGCTGGTGGGCACCGACCTGATCACCATCCTGTCGCTGGTGGGCATGGCCATGTTCATGTTCGTCGGTTGCGAGTTCGTCACGCCGTTGGCCCCAGACCTGCGCAACTCGGCCAAGGTCATGCCCAAGGCCATGATTTTCGGCCTGTTGAGCGTGGCGACCTGCATGTTCATCTACGGCGCGGCGATGAAGCGCCAGGTGGAAAACGTGGTGCTGGATGCCGCCACCGGCGTGCACCTGCTCGACACGCCCATGGCAATCCCACGCTTTGCCCAGCAGGTCATGGGGGATATTGGCCCGCTATGGCTGGGGATCGGTTTCCTGTTCGCCGGTGCCGCCACTATCAATACGCTGATGGCAGGCGTGCCGAGGATTCTCTACGGCATGGCGGTGGACGGCGCGTTGCCCAAGGTCTTCACGTATTTGCACCCGCGCTTCAAGACGCCGCTGCTGTGCATCCTGGTGGCGATGCTGATTCCGTGTCTGTACGCCCTGTGGTTGGGCGGCAACACCGACAACATCATGCCCCTGGTGCTGGCGGCGGTGTGCGCGTGGAGTTTCTCTTATTTGCTGGTGACGCTGTCGGTGGTGATCCTGCGCATTCGTCGTCCGGATCTGCCACGGGCCTATCGCTCGCCGTTCTTTCCGTTGCCGCAGATTCTTTCCAGCGTCGGCATCTTGCTGGGCATGTGGTTCATTACCCCGCCGGGCATGAACCCAGCGGACATTTATGTGCCGTTCGGAGTAATGCTCGGGATCACGGCTTCATACGCGCTGTTCTGGACACTGATGGTACAGAAGGTCAATCCATTCAAGCCGGCTTCGGTAGAAGAAGTGCTGGCCAAGGAGTTTTCCCATGAGCCTGGCAACCCTCACAACCGTTATCTGGAACAGGCTGCAAAAGCTGTCTGAGCTGTTCAGCGCCCAACGGGCCCCAGCCGGTTACCGGCCCGGGGTCACGCTTGAGTACGTGCGGCGCAACCTCGGGCTGGCGAGTTTCACCTCGACGGGGCCAGCTCAGGCAACGTTTTGTCTGGAGGACATTTTCCTTCAGGTCGATGTTGCCGAGCGCACCGAAGCGCAATTGCTGATGCACCTGGTCATGACCGAATTCATGTTCACGGTGCCCGCCTCAGAGCAGGGCAGTGCGCGCTTTGAACTGCACCACAGCGGGTCGATTAGACGCTCGGGGCTGGCCTGCCGGCAACGGACAGGCGCTCCGGTTTTGCTGGCCAGGCTCCAGGCAGCCCTGAACGACGACCCCGGCCTGCATCAAGCGTTGATGGGGCTGGACTTCAAGCGCCTGCACCTCGATTTGAGCGGGCAGCAATGGCACGTACGGCTTGAACACATGGGCGGCAGCGAGGTGGTCAACCGCATGCCGGCGTTTCGGCGCTACATCCCCTTGAGCGGCGCGCAGCGTGCTGGGCTGTTGACGGTGCTGGCGGGTTTGCAGCGGGTATTGGGCGCGGTCTGAGTTGAGGAATTGGCATCAATAGTGCTTCTACAGCCGGTATCACGGACTTGTTGCGCGCATATAGATAACATGTTAACTATTAGCCAACAAAAACAAGAAACCATTGTGGAGATGCCATGAGCACCTATCAGTCTGCGCACTATGGGTTGGAAACCTGGACTCGGGATCTGCGAGCGGCCTGCGGCCATTTCGACACGGAACTGGCCTTCAACCGATCACTGTTCATCGGTGAGGTTTCCAAGCACTCCCGGGGCGGCCTGTCCCTGGCCAACCTGCGGACCAATGCCGGCCTGATCAAACGCGAGCGGCCCAATGCCGATCACGACATGGACCAGCATTGTTTCCTCGTCAGCCAGCGCAGCGGCTATTGTCAGATCACCCAGAACGGCCAGGTCATTCAATTGGCCCCCGGCGATATGTTGCTGATGGATTCCACAGGTTCGATCGAGATAAGCCCGTTTGGCCTTATCGAACATGCCTCTTTGTCACTTTCGCGCAATGAAGTCTGCAAGCAGCTGGGCAGCGCCTCGAAAACCTTCGGCAAGATCTCTTCGAGCAAGGCCTGTGGGCGCATGCTCCACGTGTTGATGGACCAGTTGTGCCGCGAGGGCCTGGAGGGGCAGGATTCGATTGAAGAGGCCGAGGCGCTGCAAGCGGCGTTTGTTTCCTTGCTCGGTTCCGCCTTTGAACTGCATGACGCCCCAGGCGACAGCAGCGCATCCTTGCAGGGCAGTAACCTGCGCAGTTATGTGCAGAAAGTCATCGACGAGTCCCTGACCCAACCCGGTCTTAGCCCGGTGGGTCTGGCCAGCCGCTTGAACATCTCGGTGCGGCATTTGTACCGTTTGTTTGAAGAGCAGGACGACAGCGTCTGTCGCTACATCCAGCGTGCGCGGCTCAAACGCAGCGCGGACGACCTAACCAACCCCTTTCTCAAGAGCGAGTCGATCACCTCGATTGCCTACAAGTGGGGCTTCACCGATTCCGCGCACTTCAGCCGCTCGTTCAAGAAGCAATTCGAGCTGTCGCCCAAGGATTTTCGTTCCACTCATCTGCAGCAAGCGGTCGGTGCGGCGTAGGGTATCCATCGATCAATGAAACCGCTCACGCTGTCGGCCCATAACATTTGCGCAGTCGCGGTCGAACACTTTGCCGCCCACGGCTACGACGCCTCGTCGCTGAACGAAATCGCGGTCGGGGCGGGTATGCGCAAGGCGTCGCTGTATGCGCATTTTGTCAGCAAGAACGCGCTGTTTCAGACGGTCTTCGAGATTGCTCTGGCCCATGAGCATCAGTACATCGCGCAGTGCTTCAAGGAAGAAGTCGCCCACACCGGCGTGCCAGGGCAATTACACCTTGAGCGGCTGAGCGGGCGCTATGAAGGATCGGCGCACCTGCGCTTCCTATTGCGCACGGCGTACTTTCCGCCGACGGAAATTCGCAGCGTCATTACCACAGGATTTGAGGGTTACCTGGCCTGCATTCGCCAAGACTTTCAGCGCGCCGCGCAAGGGCGGTACAGGACGTTACGACCTGAGGCGCTTGAAGTGTCCGGCGACGCCTACCTGGGCATCGTCGACAGCTTGCATGTGGAGCTGATCTATTCGACGCCCCAGGGTTACGTCAAACGGCTTGCGGCTTTGTCGCGGGTATTCAGTGATTCACTGTCGCTGCTTGAAGGAGCCGAGCGCTATTTAGCTGATACACCACGATCGACATGTGGGAGGGGGCTTGCCCGCGATAGCGGTGTACCAGTCGCTAAAAATGCTGACTGATACGCTGCCATCGGGGGCAAGCTCCCTACCACAGTTGACCCGGTTTACATCCCGACAGAACTCATTTCACCTCAGGCAACGTCGAGCCGCCGTCCACCACAATGGTCTGCCCGGTGATGTAGGTCGCCAGGTCGGAGGCCAGAAACAGCATTGCCCCGGCAATATCCTGAGCGGCGCCCAGCCGTCCCAGCGGCACGCGGCTGGCGATGTCGGCATTGACCTGGTTGTCGCCCAGGTTCTCCATGGCTGGCGTGGCAATCATCCCTGGCTCGACGCCGTTGACGCGCACCTGGTAAGTCGCCAGCTCCAGTGCAGCATTGCGGATAAAACCATTGACTCCGGCTTTGGACGCCGCGTAATGGCTGAGTCCCGCATAGGCGACCCGTGGCCCGGTGACCGATGAGGTGACCAGCACGCAGCCGCCACCCTGGCGTTGAAACATCGGCAAGGCGGCCTGGGTCAGCCAGAACAGGGCTGAGAGATTCACCGCCAGCGTGCGTTCCAGAATGGCCGGGGTGATCTGCACGAACGGTGTCAGCGGAAAGTAACCGGCGTTGTGCACCAGAATATCCAGGCGGCCCCCATCCTGCTCTATGTGCTTGATGCCTTCGAACACCGCAGTCGCGTCGGCCAGGTCGAGCGCGATGGCCTCGACTTGGCAGCCTCGCGCACGCAGGCCTTCGGCCAATGCCTGGGCTTGTGCCAGGCGCAGGTCTGCGATCATTACGCGGGCGCCACGCCAGGCGAATGCCTCGACGATGGCCTGGCCGATGCCCTGGGCGCCGCCGGTGACCAGCACGGTTTTGCCGCTGAAATCAAAGTCTTCAGGCATGTACACGCTCCATATGGACGTAAGCCAATGTGGGCACATCGACAATGCTCGAACCGCCATCGGCGACCACGCTGGCACCGGTGATGATCGAGGCATCCGGGCTGGCCAGAAAGCGGCACACCTTGGCGATTTCTTCGGCGCTGGCGGGGCGCCGCAACGGGACGTCGGCGCACACGCGGGCATAGGCTTGCTGCAGGGTGTCGCCATGGAAGCTCATCAGTGGCTGCATTTCCTCGTCGGCCATCGGCGTGGTAACCCACCCTGGGCACACCGCGTTCACCCGCACGCCGCGTGGGCCGTAATCGCGCGCCAGTGAACGGTTGAGCCCGAGCAACGCATGCTTGGCGGTGGTGTAGCCACACACGTCGGGGCCGGCGGCCAGCGAGGCAATGGAGCCGAGCAGTACGATATTGCCAGCGCTTTCGATCAGTAACGGCAGGCAGGCGCGAGCGCTGTAGAACGCGCT
Organism: Pseudomonas sp. W4I3; assembly: GCF_030816195.1. GTDB lineage: Bacteria > Pseudomonadota > Gammaproteobacteria > Pseudomonadales > Pseudomonadaceae > Aquipseudomonas. Next base: position 2,779,512 of record NZ_JAUSXS010000001.1, read on the forward strand.
GTCCAGATTGCTGCGCAAGGCCGCCTCCCAGGTTTGTGGGCTGGTCTGGGTGGCGCTGCCCACGCCATGCCCGCCGGCGCAGGCCAGCAGCACATCGAGGCGGCCGTAGCGCTGACCAATCTGCGCAACGAAACCCTCCCAGGTGGCCGCGCAGGCCGCATCACCGACCAGCACCAGGCCGCCGGTGTCCCGCGCAACCTGCTCCAGCGGCTCGCGGCGACGGCCGATCAGCACCACGTTGGCCCCTTCGGCGGCGTACATCCGCGCGCAAGCGGCACCGATGCCCGTTCCGGCACCGGTGATGACAACGGTGCGTGGATCAGGCATCGGGATACTCCGTGCGGTTGAGCACTTGGCAGTAGGAGCTGACCGGAAAGTTCGACAGCTCATCGAAGGACGCACCGGCATAGCCGAAGATCTTGCCGTCGCTGCGGTGTTGTTGCAGGTCGATCAGGACCAGGCCCAGGGTGGGGATGATCTTTTCTCGCCAGACGAACAGGTACAGCTGATCGGCGATCTTGTAGTAGTGGCAGCGATCGGTATCGCACAGGCCTTGCTCCACGCCCTTGAGGCATTGCCAGGCATAGAACTGATCGTTCAGGTAGATATGCTCGTAGACTTCGCTGGGGCTGTAGCGATACAGATTGCGCAGGCCGGTCAGTTCCTGGGTGGGCGCGTGCGGGCATTGGCCGGCCTGCCAGTCTTGATCCAGGCTGCCGTGCAGGAAGTCCACTTCCACCGAAGTCAGGGCCTTGCCGGCCAGGGCGCGACTGTAGAGGCCTTGCTCGGTTTGTTCGCGGTCCGGCATGCGCCCGATCACGGCGGTGAACGACGACGTGGTGGTGTCCAGCACCAGGCTGATCGACCAGGCCTGGCCGGCTTCATGCTTGATGAAGTCCACCAGGTACAGGCCCGGGCGTACCGAGGTGGCGCGGTAGGCGGCCGAGCCGCTGGAGTGACCGTCGGCGGCGTGCCAGTGCAACTGCTCGGTGTCGAAGCGATGCTCGATCTGCCATCCGTTGGCGAAGTGCAGGGTGAAGGCCTTGCCGTTGAGGTCGGCGAGGTTGGGCAGGATAAACGCGTCGGGGGCAAAACCGTCGGCGAGGGCGCCTACGGTGATCCAGTCGGATGTAGTGGTCATTGCATGGCTCCGGTTGAGGGAATGGACACCCGGATCATGCGGTTGGCAACCTGGCTCGCCTATCAACCAAAGGGTTGAGGCAGCTTAAAGAAACAGCGCGGCGACCAGTTCGGTGCGGCTGCTCACACCGGTTTTGCGAAACAGGTGGATCAGGTGAGTCTTGATGGTGGGCAGGCCGACATCCAGCTCCAGGGCCAGTTGTTTGTTGCTCGCGCCCTGACGTAATAACCAGGCAATCTGGCGCTCTTTGGGCGTGAGACTGGCCAGTGCATCGTCGCAGGGCTGCATATTGGCCACAGCCATTTGCAGCAATGCCTGCAAGGCATTGAGCTGAGCCAGTTGGTCGATGGTGAATACCCCTTGCTCCGCCGTGCGCAGCAAGGAGATGGCCGCCTGGGGCTGGTCGGCACGATGGGCGACGATCTCCACCACATCGACCACGCCATAACGCTGCAGGAAGTCTTGATAGCGGCGGCTGTCACGCAGCGGCTGGCGGGCCATGGCGAAACCCAGCGGCACCACCGTCAGCCCGCTGGAGAGGCAATTGCGCGGTTGCAAGGGGTCGAATTGGCGGTAATTGTCCAGGTAGTCGCGGTGCATCTCACCGCTCATGCCTTGCAGCCTGAAGTCACGGGCTTGCAGTTGGCGGTCGACACAATAGAACGCTGCCTGGCTGGCGGGCACCAGATGAGTGAAAGCCTGCAGGCAATGGCCGGCGACTTCCTGAGCGGGGATGGCGTGCATGGTCAGTCACCTGCGCCGGAACAAACGCTGCCGGCCGAAGCCGGCAGAGAGGAGCGATCAGACTACCGCGAAATAGTGCTTCACAAAACTCTCGCTTACCACCTCCCACAGCACCGGTGTGTCCTTGGTCACGAACCAGCTGTCGCCGGCTTTGTAGCGGGTGCTCTGGCCAGTGCTTTCGTCGGTTAGCACCACTTCACCGGTGACCACCGTGGCGTGTTCGGCGAACGGGTAGACCATCCGGAACTTGCCTTGGGTGGTGCCGAAATAGGCGCTGCTGACGGCGTCGGTCGGTGCGCCGAAGGTCATTTTGCCGAAGGCTTTGACTTCACCTTCGAGGATCTCGGAGCCAAGGTCGGCAACGGTGCCCCACGCATCGAGGTCCGATAATTGGATGTCTTTCTTAAGGGGGGTAACGGGCATGGCAGTTCTCCTGTGAATGAAACAGCGGGACTCAACGGCGACCGTTGAAGTAGCCCGAAAGTTGATGAAGGCTTTTGCCGGCCGTGAGCAGCAGCGGGCGGATATGGTCCTTGCCCAGGATCTGCGCATGCTTGACCGCGCTGATCAGGTCGTAGCGCGACGAGCCTTCGCTCATGCCTTCGGCTAATACCTTGCAAATGATGTGGCTGGGCGTGACCCCGAAGCCCGCGTAGCCCTGCACATAAAAGGCATTCGGGCGCCCGCTGAGCGTGCCGATCTGCGGGAACAGGTTGGCGCCGGTCGCCATCGGTCCGCCCCACGCCAGGTCGATCTTCACGTCCTTGAGGTAGGGGAAAATCTTCAGCATCAGGTTGCGGTTCCAGGCTTTGAGGTCCAGCGGGATGTGCTCGACGAAAGGCGTGGCGGCACCGAACAGCAAGCGATTTTCGTTGGTGACCCGGTAGTAGTCGATCACCGGGCGAATATCGCTGTAGGCGCCGCGAATCGGGCTGATGCGGTTGATCATCTCGTCCGACAACGGTTCGGTCATCAACTGGAAGGCATAGGTATTGATGGTGGTCTTGTGCAGCTCCGGTTCCAGCTTGTTGAGAAAACTGTCGCAGGCCCACAGCAACTTGGAGGCTTTGACCGAGCCCCGGCCGGTGCGCACGGTGATGCGTTCGCCATAACTGACTTCCAGGGCCGGGCTGTGCTCAAAGATGCGCACACCGTGGCCGGCCAGGGCCTTCGCTTCGCCCAGCAGCAGGTTCAGCGAGTGCACGTGCCCGCCGCCCATGTGCAGCAGCGCGCTGGTATAGGCGTCGGAACCAATGATTTGCTTGACCTCGGACCCCGCCATAAAGCGGATTTCGTCCTTGGTGTTGATCGACTTGAAGTCCTTTTCCCAGGCGCGCAGGGTTTTTTCCTGGCGGGCGTTGAAGCCCATGTAGCCGTAGCCGTGGCAGAAGTCGGCATCGATCGAGTACTTGGCGATGCGATCCTTGATGATGCCCGCGCCCAGCTCGCTGATTTCAAAGATCTGGCGCAGGCCCTCATCGCCGACTTGTTGCTTGATCTTTTCCAGGTCATGGCCGATCCCCGCCATGATTTGCCCGCCGTTGCGGCCCGTGCCGCCGAAACCCAGGTAGCGCGCTTCGAGCACCACAATGTTGGTGATGCCTTTTTCGGCGAGTTCCAGTGCGGTGTTGATGCCGGAGAAACCGCCGCCAATCACCACCACATCGGCTTCCACGTCCTGTTCGAGGGTGGGGAAGCTGAGGTTGTATTTCTTGGTCGCCGAGTAGTAGGTAGGCGTTTCGATATTGATCATGGCGCAGCCTGGAAAAGTGAAGGGAAACTCACTGCAGAGCCGACAAGAAGCTCTGTGCCTGTTGGGGTGTATTAAGTGCCTTCCGAGCGGTAGGTGTCTTGATTCTGTGTGCCGCCGCTCTTGACCGTGGCTGCCAATAATCAACCCTGAATCCGGCCACGCGGTGAAGCCGCACACGGGGAACACGTGCCAATGCTAGAATGTTGTTAATCTGTTAACCAATTGCGACGCCGCCACCCATGTCCAAACCGCGCCAATCCCTGACCCTCACTTTGCTCCATGCGCGTGAAGCCGCCATGGGGTTTTTTCGTCCTTCGCTCAATCAACACGGGTTGACCGAGCAGCAATGGCGGGTCATTCGGATCTTGAGCCAGCACGATGAGCTTGAGATCAACCGCCTGGCCGAGCTGGCGTGCATCCTCAAGCCGAGCATGACCGGGGTGCTGGTGCGCATGGAAGCGGCGGGGATGGTTGAACGGCGCAAGGCGCAACAGGATCAACGCCGCGTGCTGGTGCGGCTGGCCGAGAAGGGGCAGGCCTGTTTCGACTCGATGAGCCAGAGCATGGAAGCCAATTACCAGCGCTTGCAGGCGGGGTTTGGCGAAGAGAAGTTGCAGACGTTGCTGACCTTGCTCAACGAGCTGAAAACCCTCAAGCGCTGAACCGAGGCCTGCTGCAATGCTGGTCAGTGTAGGAGCGAGCTTGCTCGCGAAGAACCTGAGAGCGCCGCCTCAAACCAGACACGCTGCGTTTTCGTTAACGATCTTCGCGAGCAAGCTCGCTCCTACAGTGAATCACTGTCGCTTAACTAACTGGCATTGGGGCAGGCTCCCTCTCTACAGATCACTTTTCGTTCGCACTACTTAATAGATAGCGCCGGCCGCGCTGGCAGGCGCCGGTGAATCCTTGAAGGCCGCCGCCAGGCTTTGCAGTCCGCGCATCAGCACGGTGGTGTCCACGCCCACCGCCACGAACGCCGCGCCCAGTTCGATGTAGCGCCGTGCCAGTGCCTGGTCGGCGCTGAGAATGCCGGCGGCTTTTCCGGCGTTGCGGATGCGCGCAATAGCGTCTTCGATTGCTGCCTGCACCTCAGGGTGGCCGGGGTTGCCGCGATGGCCCATCGACGCGCTCAGATCCGCCGGCCCGATAAACACCCCGTCGACGCCTTCCACCGCCGCAATCGCATCCAGGTTGGCCAGGCCCTCGCGGTTTTCGATCTGCACCAGCAGGCACATCTGCTCATCGGCGTGGTCAAGGTACCCGGCAATGCTGTTCCAGCGTGAAGCCCTGGCCAGCGCACTGCCGACACCACGCACGCCCTTGGGCGGATAGTGGACGGCTTTCACCAGCGCCCGCGCCTGTTCCGCGCTTTCGACCATGGGCACCAGCAAGGTCTGTACGCCAATGTCGAGCACTTGCTTGATCAACGCGTTATCGCCGATCACCGGGCGAATGACCGGATGGCTGGGGTAGGGCGCCACCGCCTGGAGCTGGCCGAGCATGCCGCGCAGGTCATTGGGCGCATGTTCGCCGTCGATCAGCAGCCAATCGAAACCGGCATTGGCGGCCAGTTCCGCGCAATAGGCATCGGCCAGGCCCAGCCACAGGCCGATCTGGGCTTCACCGCTGTGCAGGCGACGTTTGAAGGTGTTGATAGGCATGTCCATGAGCACTCTCCCGTTAAACGAATCGGCAGCCAATCGACCCCAACATGTCATAGTCGACATGGAAGGTATCGCCAGGGTTGGCCGCCACCGGGCGGGTGAAGGAGCCACCCAGAATGATTTGCCCGGGTTGGAGGGTGACGTCATAGGCGGCCAGTTTATTGGCGAGCCAGGCCACGCCCTTGGCCGGGTGATTGAGCACGGCGGCGGAGACACCGGACTCTTCGATCACGCCATTGCGGTAGAGCACCGCCGGCACCTTGCGCAAGTCGATCTCGGTAGGGCGCACGGCCCGCCCGCCCATCACCACGCCGGCGTTGGCGGCGTTGTCGGAGATGGTGTCGAACACCTTGCGGGTCGCCTTGGTGTGCGGGTCGACCTGCTGGATGCGCGCATCGATGATCTCCAGCGCCGGGATCACCCATTCGGTGGCGTCGAGCACATTGAACACTGTCACGTTCGGGCCTTTCAGCGGTTTGCCCAGGATAAATGCCAGCTCCACCTCGACGCGCGGCACGATAAAGCGCTCGAAGGGGATGTCGGTGCCTTCATCGAAGAACATATCGTCCAGCAACGCGCCGTAATCCGGCTCGGTGATGTTGGACGAGACCTGCATGGCCCGGGAGGTCAGGCCGATCTTGTGGCCGACCAGCTTGCGCCCGTCCTTGATTTTTTGCGCGACCCAGGCGCGCTGGATGGCATAGGCGTCCTCGAGGGTGATCGCCGGGTGATCGAGGGAAAACTGACGCACCTGCTCGCGTGAACGTTCGGCCTGGTCGAGGCGCGCGGCGGCTTGCAAAATGAGCGATTGATCAAGCATGGCAAGAGTCTCTTATTGAGGGTTGACGATGGCCGCTCGGGTGCGCAGCACCAGCAAGCCACCAAAAGCAATGAGCAGCGCCAGGACGTACAGGGCCAGGCTGGCGCTCTGGGTGGTGTCGCGCATCCAGCCGATCAGGTAGGGCGCGAAGAATGAGGCAATGCTGCCGAACGAACTGATCAGGGCAATCCCGGCGGCTTGGGTGCTGTTGGACAGGAACGCTGGGGGCAGTTGCCAGAACATCGGCAACGCCGCGCTGGCGCCCATGCCGGCGAGAATCAAACCGCCCAGCACCACGGCCGGGTTGGCGGGGGCGAGCCCGGCGATGGCAATGCCGGCGGCCGACATCAGCAAGGGCACGCACAGGTGCCAGCGGCGTTCTCGCTGGCGGTCGGATGAACGCCCACAGCCGATCATGAAAAAACACCCGGCCAGGTACGGCACCGCACTGAGCAAGCCGACCTTGCCGTCGCTGCCGATGCCGGCGCCGTGGATCAGCGTCGGCATCCAGAACGCCAAGGTGTTGACCGCCAGCATCACCGCGAAGTACACGGCCACCAGCAGCCACACCTGCAGGTTGCTGAGAATGGCGGAGAACGAGGTGATTGATTTTCGGTGTTCTTCCCGGTGCAGTTGCTCGCGCAGTTGTTGCTTCTGTTCCGGCGTCAGCCACTTGACCGTCTCGAAGCTGTCCGGCAAGCACTTGAGCACCACCAGCCCGAGCAGAATCACCGGGGCGCCTTCGATGACGAACATCCATTGCCAGCCGCGCAGGCCGCCCAGGTCGTGAAAGTGCTCAAGGATGCCGCCGGAAAGCGGACCGCCGATCACCCCGGCCATCGGCACCGCGATTGCAAACAAGGCGGTGACCTGCGCGCGGCGACCGGCCGGGTACCAGCGGTTCAGAAACACCAGGATGCCCGGGAAGAAACCGGCCTCGGCCACCCCCAGCAAAAAGCGCAACACGTAGAAGCCCATGGCGCTGTCGATCAGGAACATGCAGGTCGACAGCACGCCCCACACCCCCATCAGCGTGGCAATCCAACGCCTCGGGCCCACTCGGTCCAGGGCCATGTTGCTGGGCACGCCGAACAGCGCGTAGGCCACGAAGAACAGGCCGGCGCCGAAGCCATAGACGGTGTCGCTGAAGTTCAAGTCCGCGCTCATCTGCATCTTGGCGAAGCCGATGTTGATGCGGTCGAGATGGGCGAAGAGGTAGCACATCAGCAACAACGGCATCAGCCGCCAGGTGATGGTGCTGTGAGTGCGGTCGCGTGCGACCTGGCCGAGGTTGTCGGCGGTATTGGCTGTGCTCATGGTTTATACTTTTTGTCTGAGAGGCCGAGGGTGTGAACGGGCAGGGCGCTTTAACCGACCTGAGCCTTGAGGAACGCGTGCACGTTGTTCTGCTTGAAGTTGAGTTGCTCGTGCAGTTCGATCATTTCAAACGACAAGGCCAGCAGGCGCTGGGCCTGAAGCTCGGCGAAGTGCTGGGTGACGACCTCGAACAGGCGCTCGGCGACTTGCTGGCGTGTCGCCAAATCGCGCCCATGGCCGACCTTCAACGTCATATGCACGAAAGCGTAGTCATGCTTGCCGTCGGCCATGCGCCAGGTGTCCAGGCGCACGCCACGGCTGCGAATGCCGCCCAGGGGAAACACGCCGCTGTCGCCCAGGCTGGTGTGGACTTTTTCAAACAGGCCCGGCAGGTCCGCCTGCTGTTCAATGTTGTCGGTGTATTCAGCGATGAAGTGGGGCATGGGAGCCTCCTGCGTCGGTAGCTTTCCAGCGGCAAGCTTCAAGCTGCAAGGTGTATGCGATCGGCGTGCAGCTTGTAGCTCGAAGCTTTTGGCTGTGGTTATTCAAACTGGGAAAATAGCGTTGATCTGCCCGGTACCCGAGCTGCCGAAGGGCGCGGTGATGATCTCGGCCGGCTTGTCGTAGTCCGGCCCGCCGAGCAAACCGAGAAGCATGGCGGTGTCGTGCATCTTGCCCTCGCCAAAGCAATGCTCGGCGTAGTCCGGGAGCATGGCGCAGAACTCTTTCCAGCGGCCCTGGCGCCACATTTCCACCACATGCAGGTCGACCTGTTTGTCGAATTCGCGCGTCCAGTTATGGATATTGGCTTCGGCATTGCGGTCATCGGAGAAGCGGTGCGACAGCGACCCCGAGGCCAGCACCACAACTTTGCGGTCGCTCTTCTCGATGGCCCGGCGCACGGCGGCGCCGAAGGTGAAGCTGTCTTGCAGGCGATGCCAGGCACACCAGGCGGCAATCGACACCACGTTGAATTTCTGCTCGTCCGGGACGCCCATATGCATGTAGCGCATCGGTACCAGAGTGCCGTATTCCAGCTCCAGGCTCGGGATGTTGTGGGCCAGGGTGCGCACGTCGGCGGCGTTGGCCTCGGCGGCGATCAGCTCGCCCAGCTCCGGGCAGCCGGGGTATTCGTACGCCATGTTCTTGATGAAGTGCGGCAGTTCGTTACTGGTGTAGATACCTTTGAAGTGCTCGCCGCTGTTGACGTGATAGGCACTGTTGACCAGCCAGTGCACGTCGAATACCACGGCGGTATCGGCGCCCAGCTCGCGGGCGCGCCGACCGATTTCCTTGTGCCCGGCAATCGCCGCTTCGCGGCAGCCGTGGTGCTTGCCCGGCAATTCCGACAGGTACATCGAGGGAACGTGGCAGACCTTTGCTGCCAGAACTACTTCGCCCATGATCATTCTCCTGAGTATTGATTGTTGTGTAGGAGCGTTGTTATATCCGGGTTACACACCCCAGCGCGGGATGTGGTGACTGCCCATGGAAATGCACACGTTCTTGATCTCGGCGAACACCTCGAAGCTGTACTGGCCGCCTTCACGGCCGGTGCCGGAGCCCTTCACCCCGCCGAACGGCTGACGCAAGTCACGCACGTTCTGGCTGTTGATGAACACCATGCCCGCTTCGATGCCATAGGCCAGACGATGCGCCTTGCCGATGTCCTGGGTCCAGATGTAAGACGCCAGGCCGTACTCGGTGGCGTTAGCCAGTTGCAGGGCTTCGGCTTCGTCCTTGAACGGAATCAGGCACACCACGGGGCCGAAGATCTCTTCCTGGGCGATACGCATGTTGTTGTTTACGTCAGCGAACACTGTGGGCTGGATGAACTGGCCTTTGCTCAGATGCGCCGCCAGGTTGGCCGGGCGCTCCAGGCCACCGGCGAGGAGGGTGGCGCCTTCTTCGAGGCCGATCTTGATGTAGCCGGTGACCTTGTCGTAGTGGGCCTGGGTGATCATCGAGCCGACCTGGGTTTTCGGGTCTTGCGGGTCACCGACGATCAGGCGTTTGGTGCGCGCGGCGAACTCGGCGACGAACTGCGGGTACACGCTTTCCTGGATAAAGATCCGGCTGCCGGCGGTGCAGCGCTCGCCGTTGAGCGAGAAGATGGTGAACAGCGCGGCGTCGAGGGCACGTTCCAGGTCGGCGTCTTCGAAGATCAGCACCGGCGACTTGCCGCCCAGCTCCATGGAGTACTTTTTCAGCCCGGCGGTCTGCATGATTTTCTTGCCGGTGGCGGTGCCGCCGGTGAATGAAATCGCGCGTACATCGGGGTGGCGCACCAGGGCGTCACCGGCGGTCGCGCCATAACCCTGGATGACGTTGAGCACGCCTTTTGGAATGCCTGCCTCCACCGCCAGGCGCCCTAGTTCATTGGCGGTCAGCGGCGACAGTTCGGACATTTTCAGCACGGCGGTATTGCCCAGGGCCAGGCACGGTGCGGTCTTCCAGGTGGCCGTCATGAATGGCACGTTCCACGGCGAGACCAACGCGCAGACACCCACCGGCTGGTACAGGGTGTAGTTGAGCATCTGGTCATCGACCGGGTAGCTGTGGCCGTCCATGTGCGTGCACACTTCAGCGAAAAAGTCGAAGTTGTGCGAAGCCCGTGGGATCAACACGTTTTTGGTCTGGTGAATCGGCAGGCCGGTGTCGAGGGTTTCCAGTTCGGCCAGGTGCGGCACGTTCTGTTCGATCAGTTCACCCAGCTTGCGCATCAAGCGCGCTCGTTCCTTGGCCGGGGTGCCGGCCCATTTCGGGAAGGCTTCCTTGGCAGCGGCCACGGCTTGCGCGACTTCCTCGGCACCGCCGCTGGCTACTTCGCCGATGGCTTCGCCGGTGGCCGGGTTGTAGTTGACGAACACGTCTTTGCTTTCGACCTCACGGCCGTTGATCCAATGTTTGATCATGCTGCTCAAGCCTCTTTACGGGCGCTGAAGAACGCCGCTTCGCTGACAATTCGGTTAACCAGGCGGCCTACGCCTTCGACTTCCACAATCACTTCATCACCGGGCACTACGTCGGCCAGGCCTTCGGGCGTGCCGGTGGCGATCATGTCGCCGGGTTGCAAGGTCATGAAGCTGGACAGGTATTCGATCAGGTAGGGAATGTCGAAAATCATGTCCTTGGTGCTGCCTTCCTGGCGCAGCTCGCCGTTGATCCAAGTGCGCAGTTTCAGGTTGCCTGGGTCCGGCACGTCGGCTACATCGACGATCCACGGGCCGACAGGCGTGGTGGCGTCGCGGTTTTTCACGCGCAGGTTGGGCCGGTAGTAGTTTTCCAGGTAGTCGCGAATGGCGTAGTCGTTGCACACGGTGTAGCCCGCGAGGTAATCCAGAGCATCTTCGCGCTTGACGTTGCGCGCCGCCTTGCCGATGACGGCCACCAACTCGCACTCGTAGTGCATGTAGGCGACGTTATCCGGGCGCCAGGTCATCTGGTTGTGGCCGGTGTACGTGCCTACGGACTTGATGAAGGCCAGCGATTCGGTTGGCGGCTTGAAAGCCAGCTCAGCGGCGTGGTCGGCATAGTTCAGGCCGAGGGCGAACATGCTGCCGGTCGCCGGTGGCAGCCATTGCACCTGGTCTTCGGCCAGCAGGCGGCCGTCAGCCAGGCGTACGGCGTTTTCAGCTTCGACCTGTACCGAATGGACTTCACCTTCAAAGCGAATACGGGCGTGTTTCATGAGAGCTCCTCTGCCTTGATGTGATTGACCAGGCGGCCCAGGCCGCTGATCTCGACCTCCACGGTGTCGCCGGGCTGCACATCCACCCGGCCTTCGGGAGTGCCGGTGATCAGCACATCGCCTGCGTGCAGGGTCATGAATTCGCTGATCTCGGCGATCAGCAATGGAATGTTGCGCACGAAGTTGGCCGTGGTGTTTTGCTGGCGAATCTCGCCGTTGACGTACAGCGTGATCGCGAGATTGTGCGGGTTCGGGACCTGCGCTGCGGGTATCAGCTCGGGCCCGATGGCGCAGAAACCATCGCGGCACTTGGCTTTGACGGCGGGGCGGTAGTAGCTGTCTTCCGGTAGGCTGAACTCATTGACGAGGGTGTAGCCAGCCACGTAATCGAGGGCTTCGGTCGGGCTGACGCGGCTGGCGCTCTTGCCCATCACCACCCCCAATGCCGGCCCAGGTTGCAAGCGCTCGCCCTGGCCTGGATGCACCACTTCGGCGCCGTGCTGGTTGCGCGTGTTGGGCGTCTTGATAAACAGCACCGGTTTGACCGGCGGTTTCTGGTACGGCGGCTGTTCGAACTCGCCGAGGCGCTGCTTGAGCAGCCCCTGATAGTTCAGCGCGACACCGAAAACGGTGCCAGTCGCGACGTTATGCAAGGCGCGGCTCATGCTTTCTCCTGGCAGAGCCGTGGGGGCCCCGCATTTAGTTAATGTGTTAACAGTTATAATTAAGATGTTAACTATCGTCAAGCATGGCAGACTGTTTGCGCGGTGGTTGCGCCGCCCAGATCGGTGCAGGATGAGAGCGGCTGCACTGCAGCGATCACAATAAAAACGAGTAGCGTGCGATGAGCGACCGTCAACCCATCCCGAACATCAACATTGGTCAGGTGTACGACCAGCGCTACAGCGACGCCGAAGTCCACTACGACAAACTGGCGAACCTGGCGGATTTCTTTGGGCGCAACATGCCCGTTCACCGGCATGACCGGTTCTTCCAGGTTCACTACGTAAAAAGCGGCACCGTGCGCGTGTACCTGGACGACCAGCAATACGTCGAATCCGGGCCGATGTTCTTCCTCACGCCACCGACGGTCCCGCACTCGTTTGTGACCGAGGCCGACAGTGACGGACACGTGCTGACGGTGCGTCAGCAACTGGTGTGGCAACTGATCGAAGCCGACGCCAGCCTGGCACCGGCCGGTGCGCAATTGCCGGCCGCATGTGTCGCCCTGGCGCAGTTGGAGCCGCAATACGCGGGGGATATCCGCCGGTTGGATTATTTGTTCGAGGAACTGAGCGAAGAAGTGAAAGCCCAGCGTTCCGGGCGCAGTGCGGCCTTGGACAGCCTAACGCGGTTGATCATGATCAGCCTGTTGCGGCTGTGCTCCCACTCGTTGAAAGCCACGCCCGCCCGCCACGAAGACTTGAAAATCTTCCACCGCTTCAATGAGCTGATCGAAGTGCACTACCAGCAACACTGGCCGTTGTCGCGGTATGCCCAAGGTATAGGGGTGACTGAAGCACGGCTCAATGATGTGTGCCGACGCATTGCCGACCTGCCGTCCAAGCGCTTGATCCTGGAGCGCCTGATGCAGGAAGCCAAGCGCCTGCTGCTGTTTACCGGCAGCTCGGCCAACGAGATCTGCTATCAGTTGGGGTTCAAGGACCCGGCCTATTTCAGTCGTTTTTTCCAGCGTTACGCACAGCTCACTCCGGGGGAGTACCGCCAGCGCCAATCGGGGTTGCGTTGAGTCAGGCATAGGGGCTTCGCGCCTTGGTCTTGTTGATCTTGTAGGGATCATCATGCGCATCGCCGCAGTGCGACAGAATGGCTTTTACGCGGAACCGATTGTACTTTTCACAGCGCCGACGCCGCTTGCAGCCGCTGGCCGGCGACACTAAGCTGCCGACTCGCCCATTCAAGTGGTGCCGTCATGGCCAACCCCAGACCTTCGCTGACACTGACCCTGCTGCAAGCCCGTGAAGCCGCAATGGCTTTCTTCCGTCCGGCCCTGAACAAGCATGAACTGACCGAGCAACAGTGGCGGGTCATTCGGATCCTGCGCCAGCAGGGCGAACTCGAAAGCCATCAGCTCGCCCAGCAGGCCTGCATCCTCAAGCCGAGCATGACCGGTGTGTTGACGCGCCTTGAGCGCGACGGCCTCGTGCGCCGGCAGAAGTCCAGCCAGGATCAACGCCGGGTGTTCGTGTGCCTCACCGAGCGCGGCCAGCAATGCTTCGTCTCCATGAGCGAGGGCATGGAAAGCAGTTACCGGAAAATCGAAGAGCAGTTTGGCGCCGAGAAGATGGAGCAGTTGCTTGGCTTGCTCAACGAGCTGAAAAAAATCAAGCCTTGACCAGGCAAGAAATTAATTAACATGTAAATATTTTTGCCCGCGTTCGGACTGGAACTTGCGTGCTACAAGATCAATCTCCCGACGTGTGCAGCACCTCAATCCATAACGCACCTTTTCCCGACGCCGCTTCGCCGACACGTTTCAAGGCGCCGTTATGGCTAACGGCGTAAGTGCCGACTTTGTCGCTTTTCTCACCCGTCACCAGCAACCAGCGACCGTTGGGTGAAAACGCAATATTGCGTGGCTGCTGCTCTTGCACGGGATAGTTCGCAAGAAAGCTCAAGCCGCCTGTTGAAGGGTCAACCGCGAAGGCCGACACCGAGCTGGTGGTACGTTCGGTCATCAACAGTAGCTTGCCATCGGGCGAGATCCGCAGGTCGGCCGCCCAGATACGGGGTGTGGGGTCGTCCTTCAAGTCGTTGTTACGTGCATCACGCACTTCACCGTGAGCCAGTTTCAAACGCTCAGGAATACCGTTGGAAACGGCAATCTGAGTCAATGCGCCGGTGTTGGCATTGATTGAAAACGCGGTGACCGTGCCACTCATTTCACCCACCACATACAGGTACTTGCCGTCCGGGGAGAAGGCCAGGTGCCGAGGCCCGGTATTGTCCTGGACTTGGATGTAGCCGCTGCCGATGGGGGTCAGCGCGCCGGTGTCGGCATCAAGGCGATATTGCAGCACCCGGTCCACGCCAAGATTGCCCGCGTAGGCAAAACGGTTGCTCGGGTCGGTACGAATCGAATGGGCATGCAGGCCTGTTTTGTAGCTCAGGATGCTGGCGGAAGGCGTATAGGCCTTGTCGATGGCCTGAACGCTGAGGGTGTCGGCACCGTAGGATGCACCGAGCAGGTAGTGTCCTTTTCTGTCGGTAGACAGGTAAGCCATGCTTTCTGCCAGTGGCGCTTTGGATTGCAGCGTCAGATGCCCGCTTGTGGGGTCGATGCTGTATCCCAGAACCTGAAACGGTTTGACCCGCAAGGCGGCAAACAACACTTTACCGTCAGGGGTGATGGCCATAGGGTTGACTTGATCACCGGCGTTGACCTGTTCAATCAGACGCAGCGCGCCGGTGTCCTGATCAAGATGATACTGGGAAATCAGACCGTCTCCCGGGCTCGAGATATAGGCAAACGTGGCGGCGTTGGCTTGCAGGCTGAGGCCGTAGGTAACGGCAGCTACCAAAAGGAGAGGGGTTCGCACAGGTGATTCCTTATTTTTATGATTGTGGTCTGTCATCCTATGACTGCGCTGGATGGACATCAATCATTGTTTTGCTCAGCTCGGAACCTTACGCCGTGTATCAGGCACCGTGTTTGCCCGACTTTTTCCCCGTTTGTGGCCGTTCAACCCGTCCGATGTCATCGCGTCCCGGTGCTGAAACATTTCTAAATACACTCATTTAAGAATTGTTGTACGACGTCGTATCTACCGTGTTCGACTGCGCAGGTTCTCACAAAAAAAATAAACGGAGATACCCTCTATGACGAGCATTCGTTCCGTCGAAGGCCAGGTTGCGGCGCCCACGGACAATCGATTTGTCCGAATACTTAAACTGCTGGGCCCCGGAATTATTGCTGTACTGTCGTGGCTGGGCGCTGGTGACTTGATCACGTCCTCCGTGGCCGGTGCCAATTACGGTTACGCAATGATGTGGGTGCTGGCGGTCTCGCTGCTCTTGAGATACCTGATCGTAAACATCATCGCTCGCTTCCAGTTATGCAATAACCAAGGCATGACCATCCTGCAGGGCTATGCGCAACTCAACCCCTTTTTCGCCTGGTTCATGCTCGTTTACGCCCTGTTGATGGGGCACTTGATGAACGCCTACATGATCAAAGGGGCAGGTGAGTCGCTGGCGATGCTGTTTAAAAGCGACCAGCCATTGCTGTGTTCATTGGCGGTGGTGCTCGCGGTGTGGCTGCTGGTGGGGCGTAATATTTATTCGATGATCGAAGGGGTGATGAAGGTGCTGTTGGCGATCATGACCCTGGCCTTCATCGCCTTGGCCGTGATGTCCGGTCCCGATGTTGTCGGTATCGTCAAAGGCACCATCGGCTTTAGCATCCCGCCGGATGAAGGCGTGCATGGCGCGCTGCTGGTGGCGGTATCGGTTATCGGCGCGGTCGCAGGCTCCATCGCCAACTTCGTGCATCCGTATGTCATGCGTCAAAAAGGCTGGGTCGGGCCGCAGCACAAGCGGGTTCAACGCAACGATCTGCTGTTTGCAGTGTTCGTCGGGATCGTCATCAACCTGGCCATCTGGATCGTCGGCGCGGAAATCCTGCGACCCAATGGCATCGAGGTGAAGACCTTGGGCGATTTGGGCAAGGCGTTGGAAATTTTCTTCGGGCCGGTGGGTTGGTATGTGTTCTTCATCGGCGTATTCGCCACATTGTTTGCCAGCATTTCCGGCAAGACCACCGCGTTCCCGATGCTGATTACCGATGCCTTCCAACACGTTCGTCCTGAGCGGCGCGAAAAGTACGGCAAGGAGTTCCATCATGACCCGATGCACAAATGGTTCATGCTGTTCATCCTGGTGACGCCGTTGATCTGGTCGCTGCCAGGCATGCCGGATTTCGTGACCCTGACCATTGGTGTCAGCGCGTTGAACATTATTGGCTTGCCGGTCATTTCCCTGGGCCTGCTGATCATGTCCAACCAGAAGTCGCTGCTGGACAAGCAATACCGCAATAACCTGTTTGAAAACATCGCGCTGCTGTTTGCTACAGGCCTCGCGCTGTGGGTCGCCTTCCAGTTGGGCGTCGATCTGTTTACCTGACAACGAGCCACCGAGGGAGCGCAATGTGCCCTCGGTGGTCAATCCAGGTACCCGTCGCCACGGGGGCCGCGCTATGCCGGCATTGGGCCGCGCTCAAGATAAGTACCCAGTGCAATAAACGTCTTCACGGCTTTGAAACCCTCCAGGCGATGTAGCGCGCCTAGCATGCTTTCCAGTTCCGCGGAGTCTTCAGACTTTACGAAAGACCTAACACTGCGAGAGTACCCAAACGAGGTTATCGTCACTCATCCACTGCCAGCCTAGACTCCACGCACGTTCTTCACTCGACTATTGAGAGTCAAACCATGCGCTTACGAGATCTAGGCATTGCAATTGGCACAGGCAAACCAGGCCCATTCAACGCCATCACTGATGTGCCCGGTGTGCGTGTCGGCCATCACACCCTCAATGCCGAAAGCGCTGACGGATCGATGCATACCGGCGTGACCGTTATCGAGCCGCGTCCGGTAGCGGCGCATTTGGCCCCGTGTTTTGCCGGCGTTCACGTGCTCAACGGCAACGGTGACGCCACCGGCCTGGAATGGATTCGCGAAGCCGGTTTGCTGACCACGCCAATTGCCTACACCAACACCCACAGCGTCGGCGTGGTACGCGATGCGCTGGTGGCCGCCGAGCGGGAGATGGGTCGACAGCACACCTACTGGTGCATGCCGGTGGTGCTGGAAACCTACGACGGTATTTTGAGCGATATCTGGGATCAGCATGTTACGGCCGAGCATGTGCACGCCGCGCTGGCCGACGCGCGTAGCGGTCCGGTGCAGGAGGGTTGTGTGGGCGGCGGTAACGGCATGATCTGTCATGAGTTCAAGGGCGGAATTGGCACCTCCTCTCGGGTACTGAGCGCAGCAGAGGGCGGCTGGACCGTCGGCGCGCTGGTGCAGGCCAACTATGGCGTACGCAGCGCACTGCGCGTGGCGGGTTACCCGGTTGGCAGCGTCTTGCAAGAGACACCTTCGCCTTATGACGGCCCGGTTAACGTC
Source organism: Pseudomonas sp. W4I3 (assembly GCF_030816195.1). Classification (GTDB taxonomy): domain Bacteria; phylum Pseudomonadota; class Gammaproteobacteria; order Pseudomonadales; family Pseudomonadaceae; genus Aquipseudomonas. The sequence goes on from NZ_JAUSXS010000001.1 coordinate 2,796,785, forward strand.
GGTGTACCCGGCATGGGTTCCATCGTGATCACCATCGCCACCGACGCGCCCTTGCTGCCCCATCAGTGCACACGCCTGGCGCAGCGCGCGAGCATCGGCCTGGCGCGGGTGGGTGGCGGCACCGAGGACGACAGCGGCGACATATTCATCGCCTTCTCGGTGGGCAATACGGGCTTGCCGGTTGCCAACCTCGGTCAGCCTGGCCCGCCGACGACGGCATTGCAGATGATCAACAACGACTACATCTCCGCGTTATTCGGGGCCGCCGCGGACGCCGTCGAAGAGGCGATTCTCAACGCGTTGCTGGCCGCCAACGACCTGCAGGGCCGTGGCCGCCAAGCGCTGGCGCTCAAGCCCGAACAGTTGCTGGCGGCGATGGCGAAGGTGGGTTGGACGGCACCGGCTCACTCCTGCGCCTGAAGGAACAGCAGAAACAGTTCGGATTGGGATTTGATCCCCAGTTTGTTGTACAGGTGCCGACGATGCACTTTGACGGTTTCGGCAGAGATCGCCAACTTGCGCGCGATCTCTTTATTCGAACAGCCACTGAGCATCAACTGCGCCACCTCGGCTTCACGGGCCGATAGCGCCGAGCTGATCTGCAGCGTCGCAGACGGCAGGCGCTCTTGCCAGTCCGTCGCGGGCTGCGCGGGTGGCGTGCTGCTGGATGCCTGTTCGAACATGCAACGCTGGCGCATCAGGCCGGTCACCCAAGGCTGGATCAGCCGCAGCAGCGCAAGCTGCTCCTGGCTGAAGCGGCAGCGGCTGCCCAGCGACAGGCTCAAGGTGCGCTCGGGGTCGAGTTGCACATTGATATGAACCTCATCGGCGACCACGTTCAGGCGAAAGTAGCGCTGGAAATAATCGGTCTGCTCAAAGCATTCGGGTGCGACGTCGTCCAGTTGGAACAGTCCGCTTTTGGGCGATTCGCGATTGGCCAGGTAAAACGGATCGAGCAGGTAAAGCCCCTTGAGGTAGTCCTGGAACAGCGAATCGATGCCGCCTTCGTCGGCTGGCGATTCAGCCAGTACCTGTGGCCTGCCGGGATTGAAGATCAGCACCACCCAGCTGTCCACGGGCACATAGCGGCCGAGCAAACGCGTCATGGAGACCCAGAAGTGCGGCCGGTCCAACTGGTCGATCAGCCGGCCGACTGCGTCGTGCCAGGCCACGTCCTGCAAGGTCAGGTTGGTTTCACTACCCATTGCGGGGTACCCCATTGAAGTGATTTTTTCGCACTGCGCCGCGCCCCATACTCATTTGCACGCCCGAGTGGATTCGGGCCCCAACGTTGCCCAAGGACCTGCCATGAACATCGAACTCCTGCAGCTAGCCGGCCGCGATGGCGACACTGCTTATAACCTGGGACGCACCCTGGAGGCCATCGCCAACTGCAGCGCCGACACCGACCTGCTGGTATTCCCGGAAACCCATTTGATGGGCTTCGTCGGGGGTGAACAGTTGGCCAACGTCGCCGAGCCTCTGGACGGCCCGACGCTACAAGCCGTACAGCGAGCAGTGCGCCAGCGCGGTGTGTCGGTGGTCATCGGCCTGGTCGAAAGTGCCGCCGGCGTCTACCACAACACCTCGGTCTTGATCACACCCGACGGCATCGCTTTGCAGTATCGCAAAACTCATTTGTGGCCCTCCGAGCGCTCGGACATCACGCCTGGCGATCGTTTGGTCACCACGCTGTGGAAAGGCGTGCGTGTCGGCCTTCTGATCTGCTACGACATCGAGCTGCCGGAAACGGCACGCGCCCTTGCCCAGTTGGGTGCTGAACTGATCATTGTCACCAACGGCAACATGGATCCCTATGGCCCTGTGCATCGCACCGCGATCATGGCCAGGGCCCAGGAAAACCAGCTGTTCACCGTGATGGTCAATCGCGTGGGGCAGGGCGATGACGGCCTGGTATTTGCCGGCGGCAGTGCGGTGATCACGCCACTTGGCCAGGTGCTGTACGAAGCCGGGCGTGAAGAGGCACGGCACAAGGTCAGCCTGGATTTCGCGCAAATCAGGGCTGCCCGCAGCGACTATCACTACCTCAATGACCGTCGACTGTGGCTGCAAGGGGAGGTCGCCGAACACCCGGATGGTCGTCGCGAGCTGCTGATTGGCTAAGTACGTTTTTACCCTCCATAACAATAATCAGCCGATACGCAGGTGCCGGCCCAGGAGTTCGTGATGATCGCTATTCGATGCAAGCAATGGGGGCTGGCTGCCGTCTTCAGCGGCGCAGTGGCTTGCGCCCAGGCGGCGGAGCCCAAGGTCAATATCTATAACTGGTATGACTTCATTGCGCCCACCACGCTCAAGGCGTTCCAGGCGCAAACCGGCATTCAATCGGCCTACGACGTGTTCGATAACAGCGAGGTTATGCAGAGCAAACTCATGGCCGGGCGCAGCGGCTATGACGTTGTGGTCGCCACCGGCGACCTGCTGCCGAACCTGATCAAGTCCGGCGTGCTCAAGGAACTGGATCGCTCGCAACTGCCGAACCTGTCCCATCTCGACCCGGACATCCTGGCCAAGGTGCGCAACAACGACCCCGGTAATCGCTTCGCTGTGCCCTATTTGTGGGGCACCACCGGCATCGGCTATGACGTGGACAAGATCAAGACGATCCTCGGTAACGACGCGCCGCTAGATTCCTGGGATCTGATATTCAACGAAGACAACCTGGCCAAGCTTGGCGATTGCGGAGTGGCGATGCTGGATGCGCCGGGTGAGATTATACCGATCGCCTTGCATTACCTGGGCTTGCCTTATAACAGCCAGAACCCGGACGACTATGCCAAGGCCCAGGCGCTGTTGTTGAAACTGCGCCCGCATGTGCGCTACTTCGATTCATCGCGCTTTATCACCGATCTGGCGAACGGTGACATCTGCGCCGTCGTCGGCTGGGCAGGCGGTGTGATGGACGCACGCAAAGCGGCTGAGGCCGCCGGCAATGGCCGCCAGATTCAGTACAGCATTCCCAAGGAGGGCGCGCCGATCTGGGTGGAAAGCCTGGTACTGCTCAACGATGCACCCAACCCGGCACAGGGCCTGGCGTTCATCGACTACATGCTGCGCCCGGCGGTGATCGCCGAGTCGTCCAACTACCTCAGTTATGCCAACGCCAACAAGGATGCGACAAAACTGGTCGATGAAAAGGTGCGCGATAACCCCGGGGTTTATCCGTCGAAAGCCGTGCTGGATACGCTGTTTGCGCTGGAGCCGTTGCCCTTGAAACTGGAGCGCGTGCGTACGCGGGTGTGGAGCAAGGTCAAGAGTGGGACTTGATTGAACGGTGCCTATTCAGCGCGCCATGAACGCACGCAACTGGCCACATCCCTGTAGCCAGTTGCGCAGGTGGGTCAATGCGCGTTGTTCAAGAGCGCTCTCAAACAACGGCGCAATGGAGCGGCCTTACTTGAGCGTCACATCCAGCATCGGCGGAATGAACCCGTAGTCATATTCGGCGACCACGAATGTCTGCTGCCCTTTGATCTTGATGCCGACGGTCGGTGCCTCGGTGCCGCCGATGCGCATCTGTTTACCGTCTTCGCCGGCAGGTACGCTGTCGATGAAGGAGGTCACCAGGCCGTTGGGCATCACGCAGTGCGAGTAGGTCTGGAAGGGCTGGGAAGAGGGGTTGCCCAGCACCAGGCCAGAACCGTTCAGCGGCACGTAAGGGCCGAACAGCGAGTCCGCGACGAAACCGTAGACCCCGTCGGGCCCGGTGACGCCGTCGGCGTAGGTGAAGGTGTGGCTGATGGTGAACAGGTAATACTTGCCGTCCTGGAACACGAAGTGCGGGCGTTCGGTCTGGTCGTTGACGCCTACCGCGGTGAGCAGCGGCGGCAGCATTTCCCAGTCGTCGCCGTCTTCGTCACGGGCCACGGCGATGCCGACGCAGGCGGTCTGGTAGCGCGAGTTGCCGACGTCTTCATGACCCGGCGGCACGTCGCCGATTTCTGCTTTGCCCACCTTGTGCGAGCCGCGCTCGCCGGCCACGTTGCCCTCGAACAGCATGTACAGCTTGCCGTCTTTGGGGTCGCGGAACGGCCACGGATCGCGGAAGCCCCAGAAGGCGTTCTGCGCTTCGGTCTGGTACATCTTGCCGTCGGCCTCGAACAGCGGCTTGACCTTCTCGAAGCCCACCAGGCTGACGCCATGCTCGGTGGTCACCACGCGGCCACGCACCTTGACGATGGTCGCGCCGGGTGTGACGGCGGTGTAGTACAGGTCGATTTCACCTTGCTCGTTCAACAGGATCGGCGTGCCGGCCCATTCGCGCGCGGTCGGCGAAACGCCCTCAGCCATGACCCGGCCGCCGAGTTTCCAGTCCTTGCCGGTGCGGGAGAACCAGTAGTACATCTTTGCCCGACCGTGGCGGTCATTCCAGTCGCGGGTGATGTCGTAGTTACCGTTCTGATCGAGGTATTGCGGGTCGTTCGGGTGACGATCCGCGGTCAGGGTGAAGATCACCGACCAGCCGTCGACGGAGGTGATATTGCCGTCGAGGTCACGCAGCGGCATGGTGTCCCAGATAAACACTTTATCGCTCAGCACCGGGAAGTCGGCGCTGACCAGTGGCTGGGTCGTGGTGGGATCGTCCGCGTGCACTTTCAGCGCATCGGCGCGGGTCCACAGGCTGGGTTGATGGGGTGCTTTGCCAAATGTATCAGTGGTGCTTTTCATAGGGTAAACCTCGTCCATGAAGGTTGGTTGAATACTGTATTTATATACAGTTACTTCACTTTATAAGGGTCCTTCCCTCGGGTCAAGCAAAAAAATGCATTTATGCATAATCGAGGTTTTTGTCGAAGCTGATTCGTTTCACCAAGGGAGATAGCCCCAAGATCGTCACTGCGAATTGGGGCAGCTCGTCCATTAATTGGCCTGACGCACCTGCTCATGCCGATGCTGGTTGCACTGCCAGCGCCAGGCATCGGCCAGCATGCTTTCCAGTGAGTGACGCGCCTGCCAGCCCAGCTCTTCGAGTGATTTTCGCGGGTCGGCCCAGCAGCAGGCGATATCCCCTGGCCGGCGCGCTTCGAAGGTCATGGGTATGTGCACACCGGTGACTTTTTCGAAAGCCTTGATCACCTCCAGCACCGAATACCCACGCCCCGTTCCCAGGTTCCACACACTGATACCACGCCGCTCGCGCAGCGCTTCGAGCGCGCAGGTATGGCCCTGCGCCAAGTCGACGACATGGATGTAATCGCGAACGCCGGTGCCGTCCGGGGTCGGGTAGTCCCGGCCGTAAACCGACAATGCCTGACGTTCGCCGCTGGCAACTTGCAGCAAATAGGGCAGCAGATTATTCGGTGTACTGGTCGGCGCTTCGCCGAGCAAGCCGGAGGCGTGGGCGCCGATGGGGTTGAAGTAGCGCAGCAGGCCTATCGACCAGCGCGGGTCGGAGCCGGCCACGCTTTTCATCACGTTTTCACACATCAATTTGGACATGCCGTACGGGTTGGTCGGTTGCCCGGTGGTGCACGTCTCGCTGATGGGCATGCGCGTGCAGTCGCCGTACACGGTGGCCGATGAACTGAACACCAGGCGGAACACACCCGCCTGCGCCATGGCCTGGCAAAGCACCACGCTGCCGCCGACATTGGTGTCGTAATAGCGCAACGGCTCACGCACGCTTTCGCCGACGGCTTTCAATCCAGCGCAGTGCACCACCGCGTCGATCGGGTAGTCGCGCAACAGCGTGTCGAGCAAACGCCGGTTGCGCACATCGCCGTAGACAAATCCTGGTGGCCTGCCAGCCAGGGTGCTGATGCGCTCGATGGCCGAGCGCTCGCTGTTGCACAAGTTATCCAGGATCAACACGTCTTCGCCACGCCCCATCCATTGCACCGCGACATGCGCACCGATGTATCCCGCACCGCCCGTTATCAAAATCATGCGCCTGCCCTCAATCGTCCCGGCGTCTGCCTGACGCCCTGTTGCCAAGGTGGTCAGCCGTGGTGGCGGCTGACTGTTAAACCGGTAGGGGGTGTTTTTTGGCGGGAGTTCAAACCGGTTGACTGACTGGTATGTGCAGTTCATCGGCTTCGCAGAATCTTCTTCTGAACGCCCCGTGACGGCCACGCTTCCAACCTTCAAGAGCCGTACAGCCTGATTGAACGCTGTCGCGCACTTGCCGTATCGATCGGATATGGCCAAGGGGCTCGATGCTTGAGCCGTCATCTTTTCGCTTGATAAGGACGTTGATATGAACCTTGCAGAACAGCCTGAACAGTTTGCTGCGCTGAGTGCGCAACGCCTCATGGAATCCCCGACCCCGGCGCGGCCCACCCTGGTGTGCCTGTCCCATTTACGCTGGGGTTTCGTTTACCAGCGCCCGCAGCATGTGATGTCGCGCCTGGCGAAAGACTACGACGTGATCTTCTTCGAAGAACCAGTGGTGGCCGGTGACGAGCCGCCCCGGCTTGAGGCGTCGAGCCCGGCAGACGGTATTCAGGTGCTGGTGCCGCGCCTGCCCGAAGGCATGAGTGCCCAGGCGATCAACGAAGCGCAGCGCCAGTTGCTCGACGAGCGCCTGGCCCAGCGCTTGCCCGGCGATCTTCTGCTCTGGTATTTCACCCCGATGAGCCTGGCGTTCACCGACCATCTCCACGCGCAGGTCACGGTGTTCGACTGCATGGATGAGTTGTCCGCGTTCCTGGGCGCACCCGCTCAACTGGTGGACATGGAGCGGCTGCTGATGACCAAAGCTGATGTGGTATTTACCGGCGGAGTGAGCTTATGGGAGGTCAAGCAGCGCCAGCATGGCAATGCGCATCCGGTGCCCAGCAGCGTCGACATCGCGCATTTCGCCCAGGCACGTGACACCGTGGCCGAGCCTGCGGACCAGGCCGCGATTGCGCGGCCACGCCTGGGCTTTTTCGGGGTGATCGATGAACGCTTCGACATCGAATTGGTGGACGAGCTGGCGGCGCTGCGGCCGGACTGGCAGATCGTACTGGTGGGGCCGGTGGTCAAAATTGACCCGCAAACACTGCCACGTCGGCCCAATATCCATTACCTGGGGGCGCGGCAATACGCCGAACTGCCGGCGTACCTGAGCGGCTGGGACGTGGCGCTGATGCCTTTCGCGCTCAACGCGTCCACCCGCTTTATCAGCCCCACCAAGACGCCTGAATACCTGGCGGGCGGCTGCCCCGTGGTGTCCACGCCGATTCGCGATGTGGTCAACGGCTATGGCAGCAGTGGCGCTGTGTTCATCGCCGACACGCCGCAGGCCTTTGTCAGTGCCATCGAAGGCGCGCTGCACCTCAAAGGCACGCCCGACTTTCTGAAGCGTGTCGATGCCGCCCTCGAAGGCATGTCGTGGGACAACACCAGCCGTTTCATGAAGGAGCAGATCGAATGCCTCAGATAAATCTTGAAGCCGCCATGTCCGGACCGTCCTGCCAACCGGCGCGCACTACCTATGACTACCTGATCGTCGGTGCCGGGTTTGCCGGCAGCGTGATGGCCGAGCGCCTGGCCGAAGGGCTGGGCCGCCACGTGCTTTTGATCGACCGGCGCGCCCATGTGGCCGGCAACGCCTACGATCATTACGACGCAGCGGGGGTGCTGGTGCACCGCTACGGTCCGCACATTTTCCACACCAACGCCCAGCGCATTGTCGATTACCTGTCACGCTTCACCGAGTGGCGGCCCTACGAGCACCGTGTGCTGGCGAAGGTGGATGGGCAGTTGGTGCCGATTCCCATCAACCTCACCACGCTCAATACGCTGTATGGTCTGTCGATGACGCCTGAGCAAGCCGAAGTGTTCCTGGCCGAACGGGCCGAACCGGTGGCGACGATTCGCACGTCCGAAGACGTGGTGGTCAATCAGATCGGGCGAACGCTGTACGAGCAGTTTTTCCGTGGCTATACGCGCAAGCAATGGGGCCTGGATCCGTCCGAGCTGGACAAGTCGGTGACCTCGCGCATTCCCACCCGCACCCATGCCGACGATCGCTATTTCATCGACACCTTCCAGATGATGCCCCGCGACGGCTATACGCGCCTGTTCGAGCGGATGCTCGATCACCCGCGCATTGACGTGCTGCTCAACACCGACTTCAAGGCCGTGCGCGATGCCGTCAAGTTCAAGCACATCATCTATTGCGGGCCGATCGACGAGTACTTCGACTTCCAGCTGGGCCGCTTGCCCTATCGCTCGCTGCGCTTCGAACACCAGACCCTCGAACAGGAACGCTATCAACCAGTGGCAGTGGTCAACTTTCCCGACGAGCAGGTGCCCTATACCCGCATCACCGAGTACAAGCACCTGACTGGCCAGGAGCACCCGTGCACCAGCGTCAGTTACGAATTTCCCTGCGATGAAGGTGACCCTTATTACCCGGTGCCACGCCCCGAAAACGCCGAGTTGTACAAACGCTACAAGGCGCTGGCCCAGCAGACGCCAAATGTGACGTTCCTCGGCCGCCTGGGCACCTACAAGTATTACAACATGGACCAGGTCGTCGGCCAGGCGCTGGCGTTGTACCGCGATATCGAGGCCGCAAGCAGCGAAGTCGCCCTTGAAGCGGGGCTCGAAGCTCCATGAACGCACAAACACAGGGAGGGCCAAGCGCGCAGATCAGTCTGTTCGACAGCTTCGTGATGGCCGGTTACGAATGTTCCAGCCAGCGCCGTCAGGACGGCCAGCGCCTGGACCTGCTGGAAAGCACCGGCCACGCGCGTTGGGTGGACAAGGACTACCGGCAACTGGCGGGCCTGAACGTGCGCTGTGCCCGCGACGGTTTGCGCTGGCACCTGATCGAACGCAGCCCTGGCCGCTACGACTGGAGCAGCTTCCTGCCGATGCTCAGGGCCGCGCGTGAGCACTCGCTGCAAGTGATATGGGACCTGTGTCATTACGGCTATCCCGATGACCTGGACATCTGGCGCCCGTCATTCATCGATCGCTTCGCCCGCTTTGCCGGCGCGGTGGCGAAGCTGATGACCGATGAAGGCATCCAGCGGCCGTTCTACTCGCCGGTCAACGAAATATCGTTCTGGAGCTGGGCGGGGGGTGACGTCGGTTATTTCAACCCGAACGCACGCGGGCGAGGGCAGGAGCTCAAGCACCAGTTGGTGCGTGCCAGCATCGCGGCAATCGAGGCGATTCGCGAGCGTGCGCCCGCTGCGCGTTTCGTGCAGTGCGACCCGTTGATCCACGTGGTGTCAGCGTCGCGTCGCAGCGAAGAGATTGATCACGCCGAACGTTATCGGCTGGCTCAATTCGAAGCGTGGGACTTGTTGACCGGGCGGCAATGGCCGGGCCTGGGCGGGCAGGAGCATTACCTGGACATCATCGGCGCCAATTTCTACCCGCACAACCAATGGTATTTCCAGGGAGATCGCATCATGCGCGGGGCGCCTGATTACCGTCCGCTGGCCGGGATGCTCAAGGAGCTGCACCAGCGCTATCAGCGGCCTGTGCTGATTTCCGAAACCGGCGCCGAGGATCAAGCGCGTGTGCCCTGGTTGAGCTACGTCGTGGAGCAGGTACTGACAGCGCTCAAACGAGGGGTTCCGGTGCAGGGCATCTGCTGGTATCCCTTTCTCGACTACCCCGGCTGGGATGACGGCCGTTACTGCCCCACCGGGGTGTTCGGCTACCCGGACGGAGAGGGCGAGCGCGCGTCCTTTCATCCCTTGCATGTGCAACTTCAGGCGGTGCCCGAACGCGTGCGGGCGTGTTGGCGCGAGCTGGATCGGTTGCGATCGGCGAGGCAACGGCCATGATCCTGCGGCGCTTGCGCGATGAGCCGCTGCCGGCAACCGCCAGCGCGTTCTTATGGCGCTATGTCAGGGTGCGTCCGCTGCATTTCAGCGCCATGTTGTCGTTGGTGATCGGTGCGGCCTGCTGCGCGGTAGCGGTGCAGTACGGCATGAAGTTGCTGGTGGACGCGATGGCCGGCGATTCGCAGGCAGGCCAGGTGTGGCGCGCCTTCAGCCTGTTCATCGGGCTGATCGTGGTAGAAAACGTGCTGTGGCGGCTCGGTGGCTGGGTGGGCTGCTACACCGTGGTCGGAAGTTGCGCCGACCTGCGCGTGGACCTGTTCCACCACCTGACCGGGCACCCGATGCGCTATTTCAACCGACACTTTGCCGGCTCGCTGGCCAATCGGGTGTCGGCGGCGGCCACGGCTGCCAATACCGTCTACGGTGGCCTGGCCTGGCGCATCGTGCCGCCCTGCGTGGATTTTCTCGGTGCCGTCGTGGTGCTGTTTGCCGTGCGTGGTTCCATGGCGCTGGCCTTGATCGTGTGCGTGTTGCTGGTGGCGGCGTTGATCACCGTGGTCGGCGTGCGCGGCCGCCACCGGCATATCGCCTTCGCTTCACAGTCGGCGCGTGTCGGTGGCGAGATTGTGGATCAGGTGTCGAATGTCTGGACGATCAAGGCGTTTTCCGGCCGCGAACGCGAACGCCTCAGGCTCGAGCGCGAGATCGGCGTCGAGGCGGGGGCGCATCGGCGTAGCTGGATCTATCTGGAAAAGGCGCGCGTGCTGCATGACGTGTGCCTGTCCATCATGGCGGGGTCGATGCTGGGCTGGGCCATCCTGCTGTGGCGCCAGGGCCAGGTCACGGCGGGCGATGTGGTGATGGTCAGCGCGTTGACGTTTCGTATTCTCCATGGCTCGCGCGACCTGGCGCTTGCCCTGGTGGAGGCCACTCAACAGATGGGCGTCATCGCCGAAACCCTGGGGATCATCGCCCAGCCCCATGAACTCAGCGATGCGCCGCAAGAGCTGGCCCCCACCCGCGGCAGCATCCGCTTGCTCGACGTCAGCTATGCCCACCCCGGTGGGCGCTCGGTGTTCAGGCATTTTTTCCTGGAGATTCCGGCCGGCCAGAGCGTTGGTATTGTCGGCACCTCGGGCTCGGGCAAGTCCACGCTGCTGGGCTTGCTGCAGCGCCTGGATGACGTGCAAAGCGGCGTGATCCTGATCGACGATCGCGACATCCGCTCGGTCAGCCAGGACAGCTTGCGTCGGCAAATTGCCGTGGTGCCCCAGGAACCGGCGCTGTTCAATCGCAGCATTCTGGAAAACATCGGCTACGGCCAGCCCCACGCGACCGAGCAGCAGATCATTGAAGCGGCCCGCCGCGCCTTCTGCGACGAGTTCGTGCAGGCGCTGCCCGCGGGCTATCAGACGCTGGTGGGGGAGCGCGGCGTGACGCTTTCCGGCGGGCAGCGACAACGCCTGGGGCTGGCGCGGGCGTTCCTCAAGGCCGCGCCGGTTCTGATCCTCGACGAAGCGACGTCCGCGCTGGATTCGGATTCCGAAGCCGTCATCCAGCGCGCGCTCACCGACCTGATGCGTGGCAGAACGGTGCTTGCGGTGGCTCACCGACTGTCCACGGTTGCCCACTTCGACCGGGTGCTGGTGCTGGAGCATGGCGAGATCGTGCAAGACGGTTCCCCCGATGAACTGCGCCGCCGTCCCGGACGTTTCCGCACGCTCTGGCAGCGCCAGGCAATGCTGCGCTCTGATGCTGATGCAGCAGGCTGTGCCGTTGATCGGCCTGCGCCGTTTGCCGAACGAACTGCCGAGAATGGCCCCGGCTCGAACCGTACATAGCCCTGGAGGAGAGCCTCGAGAACGGCTGATCGATTTGGACGAATATTAAGGAGATTTTCCATGGTCGAGATTCAAACCTTTACCCGCCAGACACTGGACACGCTGTTGGCGCTGGCCGATCGCACCAACCTGAGTGTCTACATGCCCGTTCAGCAAACATTCCCCGAGCGCGCGCAAAATCCGATTCGCCTGAAGAACCTCATCAAAGACCTGGAAGCCAGCTTGGCGCAGCAGTCGCCCGAGGCCCAGACGCTGCTGGCGCCGTTCCATGACCTGGTGGCCGACACCGAGTTCTGGAACACCTGCCCACCCGCGCTGGCGATCTTCGGCGGCGCCGAGCACTTCATCGTGGTGGGGTTGCAGCAGCCGGTTCAAGAGATCGCCATGGTCAACCGTCACCCGTACCTGCGGCCGTTGCTGCGCCAGGCGCCGACCACCGAGCGCTACCAGGCGCTGTGCCTGACCCGCGACAGTGTGCAGGTGTTCGAGGGCACCGCGCAGGCGCTGCAAGAGGTTGAGCTGCCGCAGGCGGTTCCCACTTCCCAAACCCAGGCGCTTGGCGAGGAACTGACCCCGCGCAATCAGCAAGGCCACCCGGACGGCTTCAGCGGGGCAGGCGAGCGCGGCGACCCGATGATGCATGAGTCTGGCGGCGGCGGTAAGCAGGATGAAGTGAACCTGGACCGTGAACGCTTTTTCCGTGCCGTCGACAAGGCGATTACCGAGCATTGTTCGCGCGTCTGCCAATTACCCCTGGTGCTGGTGGCGCTGCCTGAGAACCAGGCCGTGTTCCGGGCGGTCAGCCACAACCCGTTCCTGGTGGCCGAGGGCGTACGCATCGATCCCGCCACGCTCTCGCCAACTCAATTGGCACACGCCTGCACGGAAGTACTGAGCCAGCGCCGCGACGACGCGTTGAATGCAGCGCTTGACCGTTTTGGTATCGCGGTGGGGCAACGGCTTAACGCGTCGCGGTTGCCGGACATTGAACGCGCGGCGCAGGAAGGCCGCGTGGCGTTGTTGCTGGTGGAAGCCGACGCTTATGCCGGGGTGGGGACACAGGTGGTACACGACCATGCGGTGAATGAGGATGCGGCACTGGACGAGCTGATCCTGGCCGTTATCCGCCAGGGCGGCGAGATCGTGGTGGTGCCCACCGAACGTTCGATGCCCTCCGACAGCCGCGCGGCCGCCGTATTGCGGTACTGAGCCAGCCACCGGCAGTTCGACTCGACAGGAGCGCAACGATGGAAAAAAGCCAAAAAGAGATGGAAATCCAGGCCTGGCACCTATTGCTCGAAGATGACAGCTACCGCCTGGACTGGCCCGACGACTTCTATCAGACGCTCATCAACCGTGCCGATGAGCTGGTGCTGCGTGAAATCATCAGCCTTGAGGAATGGCAGCGGCTCAAGGACGCGGCGGACGCGGTGCATGCACAAACGCTGCAGAACCTGGCGGCACTGCGACGTGACCGTGTCGACACCGTGGCCATCGACCTGTGCATCGAGGCTGGGCAGTCGACGACGACGTCGAAGTAGCCCGGCCGTCGGCCGTCCATCAAGGAACCTGATATGCGTGTGCATCATTTGAACTGCGGATGTATGTGCCCCCTGGGCGGGGCGTTGTTCGACGGCTACAGCCGTGGGTGGACGGCCTCGGTGGTATGCCATTGCCTGCTGATCGAGACGCACGCCAATGGCTTGATCCTGGTGGACACCGGGTTCGGCCAGCAGGATGTCGAACACCCTGAACGCCTGAGCCGTTTCTTCCGCACGTTCAACAACATCCAGCTGGAGCATCGTTTCACCGCACTCGAGCAACTGCGGCAGTTGGGGTTCAAGCCTGAGGACGTGCGTCACATAGTGCTGACGCACCTGGACTTCGATCACGCCGGCGGGCTGCAGGATTTTCCCAAGGCGCGCGTGCACGTCATGCATCAGGAACTCAATCACGCGACGTTGGCCAGCGACTGGATTGAACGACGGCGCTTCCTGCCCGCGCAATGGCGCGACGTTGCGGACTGGCAGCTGTATGCACCCCATGGCGATACCTGGTTCGGTTTCGATTCGGTGCGAGCAGTGGTCGGCGTCGAGCAGGAAGACATTCTGCTGGTGCCGCTTCGCGGGCATACAGCTGGCCACGCCGGTGTCGCTATTCGCACCGCCGAAGGCTGGACGCTTCATGCTGGCGATGCGTACTTTCACCATGACGAAGTTCACTTGCCCAAGCGCCGCTGTCCACCCGGTATGCGTTTCTACCAGAGCATGATGGACACCGATCGCCAGGCGCGTCTGCATAATCAACAGCGGTTGCGCCAGTTGGTCGCCGAGAGCGGCAAGACGGTGACGGTATTCTGCAGCCATGACGCACGCGAACTGAAACAAGCGCTGAGTGCTGGCATTAATGAGCATTAAAGTGTTTGGGCTATAACCGCGCCGCGAGGTAAGTAACGTAGCCGGCTATTAAGTTTAAGTGTGTGCGCGCAACAACAATACACGTCATTCTTAACGTAGAGAGCCCCGTTAACAAGACGTGCGGCAGGAAGTGTAACTTAGCGGTAGAAAGTCTGCACTTGATCAGCGGCGTTCGCACACCGATCGGCGAGTTCCTGGTATGGAGGGGCAGCGAGGCTGCCCCTCCCACGCATCACTCAAGAACCCGATTTGCGGCCGCCGCCGTGGCTGTGTTGACCGCCTTTACGGCCTGCTTCAGAGGCTTTTTCACGGTCATTGGCGAAGTTCCCGCCTGACGCTTGGCCACCTTTCTTGCCTGCTTCGGATGCTTTTTCGCGATCGTTGGCAAAGTTACCTGGGTTTTTATTACCTGTGGTCATGACAATTCTCCAGTCGCTCAGTTAGCGTTTCGTTAGTTGCCCGTTATGGCAACGGACACTTATTCCGATAGCGGCGCCATGAGAAATGTTTTATTGATTTTTATAAGCGGCGACGAGCGGTAGTTATTCACTAAAAGTTGTACAAAGGTGTGGTCATAACGCCGCTTCGTATAAGTTTTCACTCGCTGATTCGATAGCGGGTAAGTTCATTCGCACCATTCGTCTTTTTCGTCGCACTTGGAAAACAGCGACGGTTCCAACGAAGTTCCTATCCTGTACACGGGAGACTGCTGCGATGAACCATGACCCCACCAACACCCAGAACCAGCCACTCGACAATCCCAACGACGACGGTTGTGTGATCGGTACCGCCGGACGCGACGAAGACCCCAACGCAACCACCGACTGGAACCACCCCGATACCCATGCGGATGGTGCTGTGGCCACCCCCGTGCCGCCTAACGGCACACCTGAAATCGACGCCGTTCCCGATCTGGATGATGCGGCTGCTGACTGAGCCGCAAGTCCCAGCGGCGCCGTTTCGCTTGTCATGGGGCGGTTAACCGCTGGTCGTGATGGGCGAATTTTTTTTGAAATTTTTCAACCACCGTCCGCTTCACATAAAGGGTAGGCGCGCATTCCGAGATGCCGCCCCTTTTAAGAAAGCCTGAGGAGATTTGTTCATGTTTCTACATAACAAGCGACTTCAATACACCGTACGTGTCGCCGAGCCCAACCCAGGCCTGGCCAACCTTTTGCTTGAACAGTTTGGCGGCGCTCAAGGTGAGTTGGCGGCCGCGTCCCGCTACTTTACCCAAGCCTTGTCCGAGGACGATCCAGGGCGCAAAGACCTGTTGATGGACATCGCCACCGAGGAACTCAGTCACCTGGAAATCGTTGGCTCGATCATCGTGATGCTCAACAAGGGCGCCAAGGGGCGCATGGCCGAAGGCGTGGAGGAGGAGGGCGAGCTGTATCGCTCACTCAATGGCGCTGGCAATGACTCCCACATCACCAGCCTGCTGTACGGTGCCGGTGCGCCATTGATCAACTCTGCCGGGGTACCGTGGACTGCGGCCTACATCGACACCATCGGTGAGCCCACCGCGGACATGCGCTCCAACATTGCGGCCGAAGCGCGCGCCAAGATCGTCTATGAGCGGCTGATGAACGTCACCGACGATCCCGGTGTGAAGGATGCCCTCGGGTTTCTGATGACCCGGGAAATCGCGCATCAGATTTCCTTTGAAAAGGCGCTGCATTCGATTCAACCGAATTTCCCCCAAGGCAAGCTGCCGGGCAAACCGGAGTTCACCCAGGTGTACTACAACATGTCCCAGGGCGCGGGCAATATGCGGGGCCCTTGGAACCAGGGCGATGAATGGGAGTTTGTGGAGAACCCGCAACCTGCGGTCGACGGCGGCGATGGCATGGCCAGCGTGCAGTTGAGCCCTGACGACGAAGCGCTGCTGAGCGCGATGAAAATCCGCACGCTCTCCGACCCTACCAGCGACCCGACCACAGGCGCCGATCTGGGCGCGGGCCTTCAGCCCAAGCCTGATCTCTGATTCGCGGCAACCGCACGCCCACGGGCGTGCGGTTCTATTTATTGGCTTAAGAGGAGTAACGACATGGCGACCCCACAGGAAAACGTGCTCGACTGGCTACGTGATGCCCACGCGATGGAGCAACAGGCCGAAAAAATGCTCAAGGCGCAATCCGAGCGCCTCGAGCATTACCCGCAGCTCAAGGCACGCATCGACCAGCATATCCAGGAAACCCTTGGCCAGCAGGCGCTCATTGACGAATGCCTGACGCGCTTGGGCGGCAACGCCTCGACCCTGAAAGACATCGGCGGCAAGTTGATGGCGTTCGGGCAGGCGGTGGGTGGCTCATTGATGAGCGACGAGGTGATCAAGGGCGCGATGGCAGGCTACGTCTTCGAAAACATGGAGGTGGCCAGCTACACGGTGCTCATCGCGGCGGCGCAGGCGGCAGGCGATACCGAAACACAGGCGGCGTGCGAGAAGATCCTGCCCCAGGAAATCGCCATGGCCGAGTGGCTGCTCGAGCATTTGCCGCAGCTCACCCAGGCGTTTCTGGAGCGCTCTGCGGCCCCCGACACAGAGGCCAAGCGCTGATGCAGCGCGCGGCGCCGGACCGGCGCCGCATATGATTTAGCGCACGCTCGCACTCCGCTGCGTTTTCACGGTCAATGGAACACACGCCACTTATCTGGAGGTGAACCTTGGCAACCAAGAAGAAGCCCGTGGTCGGCAGTGATGAGTTGCCGGTGCTTTCTTCCGACCGCAAAGATCTGTTTTTTGCGGCGATGCAAACCAGCCACAGCGCGATGATCGTGACCGACCCTGCGCAGCCCGACAACCCGATCGTGTTCGCCAACCCGGCGTTCCTGACGTTGACCGGCTTCGAACACGACGAGGTGATCGGGCGCAATTGCAGGTTCCTGCAAGGGCCGGAAACGGACAACCGCACCCTGGAGCAGGTGCAGCGTGCGGTCGACCAACACCATGAGGTCTGTGTCGAAGTGCTTAATTACCGCAAGGACGGTTCGACCTTTTGGAACGAATTGTTCCTTTCTCCGTTGTTCAACGAGCGCGGCCAGTTGGTGTACTTCTTCGCCTCCCAGCTGGATGTGAGCCGGCGCCACGACGCGGAACTGCGCGTGCGCCGCGCACAAGACCTGGAGGCGTTGGGGCAGCTCACGGGTGGCATCGCCCATGACTTCAACAACCTGCTGCAGGTGATGGTCGGGTATCTGGAGCTGATCCAGCAGAGCGCCAAGCGCCCCGGCTGCGACCCGCAGCGCATCTTCAACAGTGCCAGTCGCGCCCGGGCGGCCGCTGAAAAAGCGCAAAACCTGACGCAGCAATTGCTGGCGTTCTCGCGCAAGCAGCGGCTCGACAGCCGGGTAATCAATCTGAACACCTTGCTCGGTCGCCCTGACCTCACGGGCGTGCTGCACAACGTCGACTTGCACGTGGAACTCGCCGAAGACCTGTGGAACTGCCGCATCGACCCTACCCAGGCGGAGTTGGCGGTGCGGCACCTACTGACCAATGCCCAGGACGCATTGGAAGGGCGTGCAGAGCCGACCGTGACGGTCAAAACCGCCAACGTCCAGGTGCCGGGCGAGGCCGGTGCCGAACGCGATGGCCTGGCTGAGGGCCGCTATGTCAGCATCTCGGTGTCTGACAATGGCAATGGCATCGATCCCGACCTTGAAGAAAAAGTCATGCAACCGTTCTTCACCACCAAGGAGGAGGGCAAGGGCTCGGGCCTGGGGCTGTCGATGGTGTATGGCTTCGTCAAGCAATCGGGCGGCACCGCCCGTATCCACTCCTACCCCGGGATCGGCACCACGATACGCCTGTATTTTCCGGCCGATGACAGCCAGCTTTGGGTCGAGCAAACACCTGCTGCCACCTCGCTGCAGGGCGACGAGAAGATCCTGATCGTGGAGGACCGGCCCGACGTGGCCGAGTTGGCTCAGGTAATCCTGTCCGACTACGGTTACCGGACCGATATCGCACACGACGCCGCCGAAGCGTTGCGCATGCTTGAGAGCAATAGGTATGACTTGGTGTTCAGCGACTTGATCATGCCGGGCACGATGAACGGCGCGGCGCTCGCCCGGGAGGTGACCCGCCTGTATCCGCAGATCAAGGTTCTGCTCACCACCGGCTACGCGAAAGATGCGCTGGCGCGCGCGGATATACCGGTGCATGAATTCGAGCTGATTCAAAAGCCTTATCAGTCCATCGACCTGCCGCGCAAAATCCGCGCGGTGCTCGACGCCGTACCGGCGCTGAAGTGACCGCCGACGCGCCTAACCGAGGACGGCCAGCGACAGGTTCAGAGCCAGCACCAGGATAATCGAGAAGCCAAACACCTTGCGCGCCCAGCTCCGCGGATCAGTCAGGCGCGCGGAGCTGTTGGCGAGCGTCATCCAGTAACCGCAGCAGCCGAGCATCACCGCAAAATACCAGGCGTTCATCTGTGCAATCGCGCCCAGCACCAGCGTGCTGGCCAGGAACGCCAGAATGTACGCTTGTATCTGCCGGTGGGCCTCGGGCAGGCTCAACAGCGGCAGGCGCGCTGCGCGAAAATCCTCGCGGCGCATCACGGTGATGGCGTGCGAGTGAGGCATCTGCCAACAGCAGAACACCACCACCAGCAGCAGCGCCGTGGCGTCGAACCTGCCGGTGACCGCGCAATAACCGATCACCGGCGGCATCGCCCCGGACAGGCTGCCGATCAGGGTCGCCCAGTGCGAGCGCCGCTTCAGCCAGACGGTATACACCCCCGCATAGATCACCAGCCCCAGCAGTGCCAGCAGGCAGGTCAGCGCATTGCTGGCGACCCACAGCAAACCGAAACCGGCGACCCCCAGGGCGATGGCGTAGCTTGCGGCCGTGGGCACTGCAATGGTTCGCAGTGCCAACGCACGGTGACAGGTTCGCACCATGCGTCGGTCGATGTCGCGGTCGACACAGTTGTTGATGACACAGCCGCAACCGATCACCAATGCAGTGCCGAGCAGGGCGGCCAGCAAGTGCGCAGGGTCCGCCAGATGGCCCCTGCCCGCGAGGAAGTAGCCCCCTAGCACCGAGGCGAGATTGCCGAAGATAATCCCGGGCTTGGTCAGCTGCAGCGCGGCATTGAACAGCCCGAGCCAGTGCTTCAGTGCGCCAGCATATTGTGGTGAATACTGCCCATGATCCATAGCGAAAGCCCTACCAGCAGAAGAATGATGACCGCCGAGAAAATCAGCGCAATCAGGTTCCAGCGTTGTTCCTCGGCGGTATCCAGGTGCAGGAAGAACTTCAAGTGGACCACGATCTGAATCGCGCCCAGTGCCACCACCAGCCAGGCGGTGGTGGTGCGCGGCAGTGACGGGAACATCACCATGGCGAAAGGGATCACGGTGAGCACTACCGACACCAGGAAGCCGACCAGATAGGAACGGCTGCTGCCATGGCTGCTGCCCGCGCTGCTGTGAACCGAACTTTGCTTGTACATGTCACACCACCCCCAACAGATAGATCACGGTAAAGACGCAGATCCACACCACGTCCAAAAAGTGCCAGAACAGGCTCAGGCAACTGAGCCGCGTGGCGTTGGTGCTGGTCAGGCCGCGTTGCTTTACCTGGACCATCAGCACCGCCATCCACACAAGGCCCGTCAACACGTGCGCGCCGTGGGTGCCGACCAGGGTGAAGAACGCGGTCAGGAAGGCACTGCGGTCCGGCCCGTAGCCTTCAGCGATCAAGTGATGGAATTCGTTGATCTCCATCGCGATAAACCCGGCACCCAGCACAAAGGTGAGCCCCAGCCAGCGCAGCACCTGGGACTGCTCGCCACGGTTCATCGCCAGCATCGCGTAGCCGTAGGTGATGCTGCTCAACAGCAGCAGCATGGTTTCAGCCAGCACATAAGGCAGTTCGAAGATATCCGCCGTGGAGGGGCCGCCCGCCACGCTGTCGCGCAGTACCGCATAGCCGGCGAACAGCGTCGCGAACAAAATGCAGTCGGTCATCAGGTAGATCCAGAACCCGAACAGGCTCAGGGAACCGGCGTCTTCATGCCCTTGTTCATGGGTGTGGGCGATGTCTTTTTCGATAACGATATTGGACATGGGTCAAGCCTCTGCCAGGTCTTTGAGACGGGCCGTTTCGATGCGCGCGACTTCCTCTGCGGGCACGAAATAATCGGTGTCTTCGTCGTAACTGCGCACCACGAACGCGACCACCGATGCCACCAGGCCGAATGCCGCCAACCACCAGATATGCCACACCAGCGCAAAGCTGCAGATCAGCGCGAACAGGCTGATGATCAGGCCCGAGGCGGTATTGCGCGGCATGTGGATGCTGCGATAGTCGGTGTGGCTCAAGGTGCTGACGCCGCGCTCCTTCATGCCCCAGTACGCGTCCAGGTCGTTGACCTTGGGTTGTTCGGCAAAGTTGTACAGCGGCGGCGGCGACGCGGTGGCCCATTCCAGGGTGCGTCCGTCCCATGGGTCACCGGTGAGGTCGCGATACTCATGACGGCGACGAATGCTGATAAACAGCTGCAGCGCCTGGGCGGTCACACCGCAGAGAATGATCGCCACGCCGACCAGTTCCAGCAGCAGCCAAGGGCGCCACTCAGGATTGTCGAAATGGTTGAGGCGCCGCGTCATGCCCATGAAGCCCAGCACGTACGACGGCATGAACGCGAAATAGAAGCCGATCAGCCAGCACCAGAATGCGATGCGCCCCAGCTTGTCGTTCAAGCGGAAGCCAAAGGCCTTGGGGAACCAGTAGGTCAGGCCGGCCATGTAGCCGAACACCGCGCCGCCGATGATCACGTTGTGAAAGTGCGCGATCAAAAACAGGCTGTTGTGCAGCATGAAGTCCGCGCCTGGCACGGCCAGCAAGACGCCGGTCATGCCGCCGATGCTGAAGGTCACGATAAAGCCCAGGGTCCACAGCATGGGGGTTTCGAAGCGCACCCGGCCACGGTACATGGTGAACAGCCAGGTAAAGATCTTCACCCCGGTCGGCACGGCGATGATCATCGTCATGATGCCAAAGAACGCGTTGACGTTGCCCCCCGAGCCCATGGTGAAGAAGTGGTGCAGCCACACGATGAACGAGAGCACGGTAATCGCGATCGTCGCCCACACCAGCGACACGTAACCGAACAGCCGCTTGCTGCTGAACGTGGCGGCAATTTCAGAAAATACCCCGAACGCTGGCAGGATCAGGATGTACACCTCCGGGTGCCCCCAGGCCCAGATCAGGTTGACGTACATCATCGGGTTGCCGCCGGCTTCGTTGGTAAAAAAATGCATGCCCAGGTAACGGTCCAGGGTCAGCATCAGCAGGGTGGCGGTCAGGATCGGAAACGACGCTAGGATCAGCACCGAGGTACACAGCGCGTTCCAAGTGAATACCGGCATCTTGAACAGGGTCATGCCTTCGGTGCGCATCTTCAGAATCGTGACGAAGAAATTCACCCCCGTCAGTAGCGTGCCGATCCCGGATATCTGCAATGACCAGATGTAGTAATCCACCCCCACGCCGGGACTGTACGCCAACCCGGATAACGGCGGGTAAGCGACCCAACCGGTTCGCGCAAACTCACCGATGCCCAGTGAGACGTTAACCAGCAGGGCACCGGCCACGAACAGCCAGAAGCTCAGCGCATTGAGAAACGGGTAGGCCACGTCACGCGCGCCGATCTGCAACGGCACCACCACGTTCATCAGGCCGACCACGAAGGGCATGGCCACGAAAAAAATCATGATCACGCCGTGGGCGGTGAAGATCTGATCGTAGTGTTCCGGCGGCAGATAACCCGGCCCGCCGCTGGCGGCCATGGCTTGCTGGGTACGCATCATGATCGCGTCGGAAAACCCACGCAGCAGCATTACCAGCGCGACGATGATGTACATGCAGCCGATTTTCTTGTGGTCCACCGAGGTGAACCAATCGCGCCACAGGTAGCCCCATTTGCGCTTCCAGGTGATGGACCCGACCATCGCTACACCGATCAGCCCGATGAAGGCCAAGGTGTACATCACAATGGGTTCAGTGGTTGGGATCGCGTCCCACGACAGTTTTCCGAACATTGTTACCGCTCCTCAGCCAGCAGACTTGGGTGTTGATCGGCGCCTTGTTGCGCGCCGCTCAATTGCGCACGTTTGGTTTTAGGGGCCTTGTTCATGCCTTCGTATTTATCGACGATGTCCAGGAACAGCCGCTCCTGCACCGCCGAGTAATAGGTGACCGGGTGCTTGATGGTGGGCTTGGCCAATTGTGCATAGCTGGTCTGGTCCAGCTGCGTTGCCGCGCCCTTGACCTTGGTGACCCAGGCCTGGAAATCGGCAGGGCTCAACGACAGCGTGGCGAAATGCATGTCGGAGAAGCCGGGGCCGTTGTAGTTGGCGGCAATGCCCCTGAACTCGCCGGTCTCGTTGGCGATCAGGTGCAGCTTGGTCTGCATGCCGGCCATGGCGTAGATCTGCCCACCCAGCGCGGGGATAAAGAATGAGGTCATGGCGGCATCGGAGGTGATGGTGAAACTCACCGGCGTGTGCACCGGCAGGGCCAGTTCGTTGACGCTGGCGATACCCAGGTCCGGGTAGATGAACAGCCACTTCCAATCGGTGGCCACCACCTGCACATTGATCGGCGGTGTATCCGAGTCGAGCGGGCGATAGGGGTCCAGGGCGTGGGTGGTTTCCCACGTCACCCAGCCCAGGGCGATGATGATCAGCAAGGGAACGCCCCACACCACCGCTTCGATTTTGTGGGAGCTGGCCCAGCGTGGCGAGTAACGCGCTTTCTTGTTGGTCGCCCGATAGCGGTAGGCGAACACGAACATCAGCACGATCACCGGCACCACCACCAGTAACATCAAACCCGTGGCGAGGATAATCAGGTCGCGTTCATCGGTTGCCACCTGGCCCTTGGGGTTGAACACCACCAAGTTGCAGCCGGTTAATAAGAAGATGCTGGCGAGAGATGCCAGGCCATAACCCATCGCTCGTTTCATGCCGTGCTCCTGTAGTGAAAACATCCGTTGTTGCGCTGCCGAACAACCGCGCCCGCGTTCGCAAGTTGGTTAAGCGAAACGTTGCCGTTGCGTTTGTTAATGCCTGGCGTACTCCCATTGATAAACGCCAGGCGATAAGGCATCGCCAGTAGATAAAACCTCGTCTACTGCCCG
This sequence comes from Pseudomonas sp. W4I3, assembly GCF_030816195.1. GTDB lineage: Bacteria > Pseudomonadota > Gammaproteobacteria > Pseudomonadales > Pseudomonadaceae > Aquipseudomonas. The sequence continues at coordinate 2,819,950 of NZ_JAUSXS010000001.1, forward strand.
GTTTTATTGGCTTTCGTTGCTGTCTTGCGGGGCGCGTTTCAGCGCGCTCCCGAACAATTTGAATGAGCCCTCAGGGGTTGGTTTAACAAAATGTTACTCCGCCTGACGAACGGTTTAACAAGCGAAACGCTAAAGGGTTTTAGATAGGCGCATGATGAGTTCGTTGTGGAAAACACACGGAATCACTGCTAAAGAGTTCAGGTCTTAGTTGCAGGTCAACTTACTAATGGTCATGGAGAACAGCTATGTTCATTCGCGGCAATACCTTTAATGCCTGGGCTGCCCAGGCGCGGGACGAAGAGTGTTTTACCCAGGAAGTTGAAAACGGCTGTCATATTGAAGTCCGGGCCCGGGAACGGGACGACGCGGACATTGAAGTGCTGCTGTGCGTCTACACCGCAACGGGCCAGTGCGTGGTGGAACGCACCAAGCAGTTGCCGGGCGCGGAATGGACGGTGCACGACGCACTCAAGCGCGGTATCGACCAGGCGGAACGAATTGCCGGCGGCGAATCCGGTCGATTGCCCTGCGCCGACGCCCACGGCCACGACGAGGACTGACCGGCTGGCTGGCTGGAGGTTGACGAATGAATGAACTTTGGCGGCCCGGTGATTTTCCATTGTAGATAGCCCTGCCTCAGCCGGCCCGTGCCGGATGAACGCTGATCGCAACCTGCCGCTCAGAGCCGCCCATGACCGAATCCAGCCTTAGCCACGCCGAACCCTCCAAACCCTCCTTGCGCCGCGCCGTGACCGGCCCGATGTTGTTCCTGTTCATCCTGGGCGATGTGCTCGGCGCAGGCGTGTATGCGCTGGCCGGAACCATCGCCGGCCAGGTGGGCGGGGCGATCTGGGTGCCGTTGCTGGTGGCGTTGTTCTTCGCCATGCTCACGGCCGGCTCCTACGCTGAGCTGGTCACCAAGTACCCGCATGCCGGCGCCGCTTCGGTGTTCGCCGAGAAGGCGTTCAAGTCGCCGCTGATCTCGTTCCTGGTGGGCTATTGCATGCTCGCTGCCGCCGTGACCAGCGCCGCCGGATTGTCACTGGCGTTTGCCGGGGACTACCTCGCCGCGTTCATCGACGTATCGCCGCATTGGGCGGCGCTGGTGTTTTTGCTGGTGATTGCACTGCTCAATGCCCGCGGCATCAAGGAATCGCTGGGCGCCAATATGGTCATGACCTGCGTGGAACTGTCCGGGCTGTTGTTGGTGGTAGTGGCGGCGGCGTGGTGCTTGCAGTCCGGCGCAGCCAACCTGGCGCGGGCGTTCGAATTCAAGCCTGGCGTCAACCCCATGGTGGCGGTGCTGGGGGCTGCGTTGTTGGCGTTCTATTCGTTCGTCGGCTTTGAGACCTCAGCCAACCTGGCGGAAGAAATCCGCGGGGTGCGCAAGGTTTATCCGCGAGCATTGTTCGCCGCATTGGTCACGGCTGGCATTGTGTACATGGCGGTGGGAGTCGCTGCATCGGTAGTGTTGCCGATGGATAAGTTGACCTCCACGTCGGCGCCGTTGCTGGAAGTGGTGCGTGCGTCGGGCTTGAGTATTCCGCCTCAGCTATTTGCGTTCATTGCCTTGGTGGCGGTGGCCAATGGTGCGCTTTTGACGATGGTCATGGCGAGTCGGCTGGCTTATGGGATGGCGCGTATGGGGTTGTTGCCGCAGCCGCTGTCGCGCGTGCTGCCCAAGCGGCGCACACCCTGGGTGGCGATTGTGGCCAGTACCGCTGTGGCGATTGCGTTGACGTTGACGGGGACACTGGCGGCGTTGGCGGAGACGGTGGTGTTGTTGCTGCTGTTTGTTTTTTTGAGTACCAATGTGGCGGTGTTGGTGCTGCGGCGGGACAAGATTGAGCAGAGTCACTTTCGTGTGCCGAGTTGGGTGCCGGTGTTGGCGGTTGTTTCGTGTTTGATTCTGCTTAGTCAGCAGGGGGTGGATACGTGGTTGCGGGGTGGGGCGTTGGTGTCGGTGGGGGTGGTGTTGTATGGGTGTAATCGGATGGTGGCGCCGGCGGTGGAGGCTGGCTGATTTCGGGTACATATCCATTGCTGCGGTAACGGCGGCTTATGGTTCCGCTCTTACAGCGGGTCACTTTTGGAAGGACCCAAAAGTAACCAAAAAGTCCTCGCCCCACCACTCGGCACCTCGCCTAGGCTCGGTGTGCCCGAACGCGGTCTTGAATCCGTGGGCCGCCGCCATGCGCCATCCATGGCGCAGGGCGGCTAACCCGGCGTCCTGCCGGGTTACCCACGAATTCAAGCCCGCGTTCGGCCAGCGTGGTTTAACGGGGCGACCGAGATCAAAAGCAAAAGCGACTCGCTGCGCATCGTAGATAGGCAAGAACCAGCGCCGTACTGTGGCGAGGGAGCTTGCTCCCGCTGGGGCGCGTAGCGGCCCCGCTTTTTCAAGACTGCGACTGCTCCGCAGTCCAGCGGGAGCAAGCTCCCTCGCCACAAGTTATTGATTGGCCGAGCCACCGCGCACCCTCCACTGACCAGGTCGGCTCTAAGGCCGCCTCGCTTTGCTTTTGCTTTTGCTTTTGATCTTAAGCGCCCCGTCAAACCACGCTGGCCGGAAGCCGACAGTGATTTGGGGGGTAAACCGGCAGGACGCCGGTTTAGCCGCCCCGCGCCATGGATGGCGCGTGGCGGCGGCCCCCCAAATCACTGTCGGATTACGGGCACACCGAGCGTGAGCGAGGTGCCGAGTGGTGGGGCAAGAGCCCTTTGGTTACTTTGGGGCTTTTCCAAAGTGACCCGCTGTAAGAGCGGAACCATAAGCCGCCGTTACCCAAACAACGGATATTCACCCGCAACCAAAAGCCCCAAAACAGCTCAAGGCCTAAACACCGCCCGCAAACACTGATCCGTCTTCTCCTTGAACATAGCGTACCCCTGCGCCCCATCCTCCAGACTCATCGGATGAGTCAACAGATAAGCCGGATCCAACTCCCCCCTCTGAATATGCCCAAACAGCGTCGCCGCATACCGCTGCCCCGGCTGCTGCCCGGATTTCAACGTCAGCGCCTTGTTGACAATCGCCCCCATGGGAAACTTATCGAGCAGCCCCCCATACACCCCAACCACCGACACCGTGCCGCCTTTACGGCAAGCCCGTATCGCCTGCCTGAGCACGCTGCCGCGTTCGGTATGCAGCCTGAGCATCTGCTTGGCCTTGTCATACGCATAGTCGATCTCGGTGCCATGCGCCTCCATCCCCACGCAATCGATGCAACGGTCCGGCCCACGCCCGCCAGTCAGTTCCAGCAAGGCCTCGTGCACGTTGGTTTTCTCATAGTTGATCGCAATCGCCTTGCCGCGCTCTTGCGCCAGGCGCAGCCGGTCGGGGTAGCGGTCGATGGCGATGACCCGTTCGGCGCCGAGCAGATAGGCGCTGCAAATGGCCATCTGGCCGACCCCGCCGCAGCCCCACACCGCTACGGTGTCGCCTGGCTGGATATCGGCGTTGTCCGCGGCGAAGTAACCGGTAGGCGCCGCATCCGAAACGAACAGCGCCTGCTCGTCGCTGACGCCCTCGGGCACCTTGAACAGGTTGACGTCGGCAAACGGCACCCGAACGTAGGTGGCGTGGCTGCCGGGGTAACCGCCGAAGGCGTGGCTGTAGCCGAGGATGCCGCAGCACGGCTGGCCGTACAGGAGGTCCGTCGCCGAAGGGTTGGGGTTGGAGTTGTCGCAGCAGGAGAAGTCGCTGCGCTGGCAGGGTTCGCAGTTGCCGCAACCGATGATCGAAATGGTGACCACCTTGTCACCCTGGCGCAGGTCGGTGATGCCTTTGCCCACTTCGACGACTTCGCCCATGAATTCGTGGCCGATGATGTCGCCAGGCTTCATGGCCGGTACGTAGCCGCCGAGCAAATGCAGGTCGGAACCGCACACGGAGGACATTGTGACGCGGATGATTGCGTCACGTGGGTTGAGGATGGTCGGGTCGGGAACGTTGTCGACTTGCAATAAGTTCGGTGCTTGCCAGGTGAGTGCGCGCATCAGTGAGATCCCCCTTCAATGGCGACGCCGGTTTTGACGGTCGGGTGATCGCTGGTCACCTGGTCGTCGGCGGCGTGTACGTAAAAAAAGTCGTCGTCCTGTTCCGGTCTGAGGCGGTTGTTGCTGACCTCGCCGGTTTCCAGTTGCTGTTTCACCGCCTGCAGCGCATTGAGCAAGGCTTTGTCACTGAACAGGCTGATCGCCCGCGCCAGCCCATAGCCCAATTTGCCCATGGCCGGCTTGCATACCACCACGGCCTTGACTTGGGTGCCACGGTCGGCGGGGGCGGGGGACAGTGAGAGGGTAATGTCGTGGGCCCAGCGCGCATCGCCAGGGGTTTTCCAATGCAGCACTCCAGGCGCCTGCGTTTCGCTCTGGATCAGCGTGCACTGCACGCGCTTGCCGGCGGGAGCGCGCAGCGTCCAGCGCGTGACGTCCGGTGCCAGTTGCTCGACGCTGTCGACCCAACGCAGCAGCGGGCCGACCTGCTCGGGCCTGGCAAGGAAGGTAGATACCTCTTCAAGGGGCCGATTGATCGTAATGCTGCGCGTGATCGCTTCACTGATCGGCCAGTGATGCTCGCGGCTGAATTGCTCTTCGAAGGGTGTCGGCGTCAGCGCCTGCTTGAGCCGGCAATGGCCAGCGGTACCGCGAAATACGGCGTAGGCACCTGCGATGGTCTGCAATGCGCCGCCCAGTCCGCCTTTGCGCCAGCCGTGCAGCAGCAGGGCCGCGCCGGCCGTCACCGAAAGCGTGCGTTCAGCCTTGGTCAGCGTGCCACTTCGTTGGCCGTCTTGGGGGGTATGGTTCGCTATCAGCGGATGTTCAGTCATGTTTCCAGTCCTCCTACGGGTGTGTTTTCGGTAGAAAATTCGGCGCCGTTTGAGGTTCCACTGCATTTCACGATACGGGATGAAAGGTGTCCCTGGCGGGCGTCGATGATGGGCGCAACGGCTCAGGAATTGTTCAGAAGCCCTCTGGGCGGCATGCGCCGACGCGCAAAGTCGTCCCATCGCTCAGGCCTGCGCTGCTCACCACAGCGCATGCACACGTAGACCTCTGGATCCAGGCCCAGGTAATAGCCCTTGCGTATATAAGGGTGATCGCACGTATCTGGCCAAGAACACTGTCCAGTTCGAACACGCTGATTAGCCATATAAAGCTGCCAAGAAAAAAAGCCCGCACAAAGTACGGGCAAGACAGGAGTTTTTACCAAGAGCCTGGAGTGAACAGACTCAGTATTGAGAAACAAAAAACCTCGCAGCAGTTTATTTTTATTCCGCGAGTGCCGACGAATGGTCGTTCAACTAGCGAAACGAAAAACCTGTGCAAGCCGGATCAACTAGGCAGGAAAATATTCTGAACCTTCATTCTGATAAAACAACAAAAAATCAGAAGGAGCGTTTATGAAAAACATTTTATATATCATTGAGTACGACTACCACCGCGAGCCGAAGTCTTTCATTATAAGAGCGGAGGCGATGAATAATGCGGAGGCTTGGCACTGGGCATGTTGCGATGCGGGGATCGGTATAATTCCGAGGTCGCGTAATGAAAGGATTAAGCGAATAAGCAAACCGCTGGCCGAGCGTTACGGACTTGAGAATGTAAGGTGGCGTCCGTCTGGTAGTATTCCGTTTATTGCAAAGCCTTACGTACCGCCGCCGCCCGAATGAGGGCCTTTGCAACGAAAGGCCCTGATTCGGACACAGTATAAGCGGCCTTTAAGGTCTACTGTTTTCCTCGACGCTCCTGCAACTGATATAACTTCTGCACGCTGCGCTGAAGCGCAACGGTCATCAGCTCGGCCGCATACATTTCTTTGCACGAAGCGCAGAGCATTTCGGACGCTGTCGCCACCAGGAACTCAGGTTCGTCCGTGGTCGGTTCATAGGATTCCTTGCACTGAACGCAACGGCGGTTCGCTTGTAGATTTAGCACATCGGTTCCTCCCTGAATGAACTGCCACCATTCATTATCGGACGGATGTTTTCAACTATTAAAAGCGAAAATTTCAAACAAGCGATTAGTTGATATTTTAATGCCAGCATCGCGATCCAGCAGCACTGCGGATCACGTTCGGTCGAAGGTTTTCATCCTCCAGGGCATCGGCGATTGATGAACGGCGCTAGGAGTGAATGAAGCTGCTCACAAACTCCGCCTTGATCACCGGCAGCTCGATCGCGTGGATCAGGCCTGCGGCCAGCGCCTGGTGCGGGTCGAGAATGCGCGGCGCCGCAATCAGGTACTTTTCCGTTTCCAACGTTTCGTCGGCATCGACGGTGCGTTCGGCCACGATGCGTGCATACAGCTGCAGGTCATAATCGAGGCTCATCGCGTATTCGGACATGCGCGAATGGTCGACCGCGCCTTGCACATGCCAATGAAACGGATGGAACAGGAATTTGCTGTGGATACAGGCGGTGCGGCGCTCACCGGCGAGAAAGATGATGTTGCCCATCGACTCCACCGTGCCCAGGTTATGGGTATGCACCGGGATCGGCAGGGCTCGCAGGAAGTTGTACATGGTAAAGCCGTAGCTGCATTCACCGCCCATGGTTGCGATGTTCACCACCAGTCCCGAAGCATCCTGCTGCACGGCCAATGACGCTTTTTCGATCAGTTGGCTGCAGGTCGACGCGGTGACAGGGCCGGTAAAGTTAATAATGTGTAAAGGCATGGTGTCCCTCATCAATGAAAGCAGGGGAGCACGGCTCCCCTGCATCAAGCACATCAGCTGTTACGGCCACCACCGTGGCTGTTTTCGCCGCCTTTACGGCCCGCTTCAGAGGCTTTCTCGCGGTCATTGGCGAAGTTGCCGCCGCTGTTCTGGCCGCCTTTGCGACCGGCCTCGGCAGCGCGCTCGGGATCATTCTTGAAGTTCCCGCCGCTGTTCTGGCCACCTTTGCTGCCGGCTTCGGCCGCGCGCTCAGGGTCATTCTTGAAGTTACCGCCACTGTTTTGACCCCCCTTGCTACCAATCTCCTGGTAGAACTCTTTGTCATGGGAGGCAGACGTGGCTTCGCCACCTTTCTTACCGGCTTCGTTGACGCTCATTTGGCCTTTTTTGTCTTGAGTACTCATGTTCAGTTACCTCGTCGTTATGTCGGTTGTGCAACGTTCATTTCGATCTTGCAGGGAACTTACACTTCGCCGTGCGGGTGCACTGGCTATAAGTGTCTCTCGCACAATGGTGGACTTTGCCGCAAATCGATAGTTGCTTCGGCTAGTTCAGTACCGCGTCGGTGTTCGTAACACGTTGCGGTGTTTGAACGCATGCCGGTCACCGCTTCGGTTCGCACTTCCACTATCGGCCGGTGATGTAACTCACCACGCTGGTAATCAGTTGACGCTCGCATGATTAATGCCCTTGGTTATGACTTGCGTCCACCGCCATGACTGTTTTGGCCGCCTTTCTTTCCCGCTTCCGATGCTTTTTCGCGGTCGTTGGCAAAGTTGCCACCCGACGCCTGGCCACCTTTCTTTCCCGCCTCCGATGCTTTTTCGCGATCGTTAGCGAAGTTGCCAGGGTTTTTATTGCTCGTGGTCATAACAATACTCCAAGTCCAATTGTCGTTTCGCTAGTTGTCCATTTATGCAACGGACATCTACTCCGATAAGAGCAAGCGGCAAGATGTTTTGAAATTTTTAAAAAATGGCGATGAACGGCAAAAAACTTGTACAAGGCAGCGTTGCACTGCCGCTTCGTATAACTTTTTTAGTTGGATTCTGCGCTAGTTGATATTGAAATAGTGGCGCTGCAGGTTGAGTCTCAAACGTGCTGTTTGAACCTCTACCGGGGCGAGTCCTGACCTACTCTCGGTGTCGATCCCCGTTGCAGGCTCGTTATCAGGTGACGGTGTGGCTGTACACGCGGTTGCTGCAGGCCCGCCAGACTGCTTGTATGCTTGCGCCCCGGAACCGGTGGCCGCTGTGAGTACCGACGTTCGATTGATGGCTGGAATGGAATACCGGACTTCCTTAAGGTGCTGACGTGAAGCGTGATACCCGCCTTGTAATGCTGTTGCTGTTGGTGGTCGGCTGTTCCCTGACTTCGTTGACGATCTGGAAAGTCCTGGCTTCCCGCGAGCGTGCGCTGGCGGAAGTGGACGTGCACGGCTTGAACCTCACCCAGGCGCTCAATACCTACACCGAAGGGATCGTGCGCCAAAGCGCGCTACTGTTGCTGGGGCTGGTCGAGCGCCTGGAAACCGAAGGCAGCGGCCCGGTGCAGATCCAGCGCATCAGCGCGCTGATACGGCGCCAGCAGCCGCTGATGCCGCAACTCAGCGGCATCACCATCTATGACCAGCAAGGTCGCTGGCTGATGTCGTCCAATCGCGTGATTCCGGCGGGCGCCAACAGCAGTGCGCGTGCCTATTTCATCCATCATCGTGACGATCCGAGCGGCGAGCCGTTCATCGGTCCGCCGATTCAGAGCCACACCACTCAGGAATGGGTGGTGACCATCAGCCGGCGCTTCAATGACGCGGCCGGCAACTTTGCCGGGGTGGTGGCCGTGACGCTGGGGGTGGAAAACTTTCTGCGCGTGTTCGGCAAACTCGACGTCGGCCAGGACGGCGCGATCGGCTTGTCTTACACCGACGGCACCTTGCTGGTGCGCTATCCCTTTCGCGAGCAGGACATGGGTCGCAACTTTTCCAAGTCGCCGATCTATTCCCAATACCTGGTCGACCGCTCCGTCGGCACCGCCTCTTACACCTCCAGCCTGGATGGGGTAGAGCGGCTGTATGCCTTCCGCAAAAGCGAAAGCCTGCCACTGATCACCACCGTCGCCCTGGGCAAACACGAAGCGCTCGCTGCGTGGCGTATGGAGGCCGCGCTGTCGGCCGTGGCGGTGACCGGGCTGCTGGGGCTGACCGGTCTGATCGGCTGGTTTTTGATCCTCGATATCCGCCGGCGGACCTTGGCCGAGGAGGCGCTGCGCATCGCCCAGCAACAGCTGCTCGAGTCCAATCGACGGCTTGAGTTACTGGCAATGAAGGACGCGCTGACCGGCCTGGCCAACCGTCGCTGCTTCGATGAGACCCTGGCCCTGGAAGCGCGCCGGGCACAGCGCGATGGCACGACGCTGGCCTTGCTGATGGTCGATATCGACTACTTCAAGCGCTACAACGACGCCCTCGGCCACGTCGCCGGAGACGCCTGTCTGCAGCGCGTCAGCCGCATATTGGAGGCCTGTGTACGGCGCCCTTCGGACCTGGTGGCGCGGTATGGCGGGGAGGAAATAGCGGTAATCATGCCCGCCACCGACAGCGAAGGCGCTGCAGTGGTGGCGCAATTGATCCTTGATCGGCTGTTGCAGGAAAACATCCAGCATCCTGCCAGCCCGTTCGGGCGCGTGAGTGTGAGTATCGGGGTGGCGGCGGCAGCGGGTATCGAACTGGAGGCAGCGCTCGACTTGATCGAAGCTGCGGATAAAGCGCTTTATCACGCGAAGTCGGCAGGGCGTAATGGTGTTGCGCTGTGACTGCGCTATTGCGATCCAATGTGGGAGGGGGCTTGCTCCCGATAGCGGAGTGTCAGCTGAGCCTGAGCTGACTGACACACCGCTATCGGGAGCAAGCCCCCTCCCACAGGGTTAACCTCAATCGGCACACGCCAATGCCGGCCGACGACTGCCGACATTGCGCAAGCGCTCAACCGGCATGTCGACCATCGCCTCCTCACGCAGCGCTGTTTCCAGCGCCTCCAGATGCCGCGACAGGATCTTGACCGACCCGCTCGGGTTGGCTGGGTCGAACGGGATCTTGCCATTGGCGACCAATACCATCGCCAGTTCCCAAGCACGTTTGGAATGATTCATCACGCCACCTCCTGTTCAGGCCTGGCAACTGTTGTCTGCTTGGTCGCTACCCTCGAGACCGGCGCGGGGAAATGCGTGTTGAGCACACCCAAGTGATCAATCGCTTCACGGAACAACGCCTCAGCCTTACGCCGCAAGCGCAGGTATTGATCGAACATCTGGCTGTCAAAATCGGTGCGCTCCAACAGGTCGAACGCGCTCCGGCTGAGGGCGTTGGCCTGATCGAACAGCTTCTGGTTTTGCTCCATTGCCAGTTGGCGGCAGGCCATCCGTTTTGCGTAAGCGTCGAGGTCGTGCATGGCGTAAATCCTTCTTCTACGAGTTCCGGTAAAGGTGTGACCGGCCTGAAAAGCGGGAATATCAATTTGGTTGCCTTTGAAATATCGATCAATTCATCGATTCAGTTCCGGTCGAACAATCGTTTATTTAGATTGCGCAGCTGTGCGCCGAAAAAATCTGAACCCTGTGGCCGCCCGGCCAACCTAATGCTGCATAACCGGGAGGTGCACCATGCAAGTGACGTATTTCTGGATTGGCCTGATGATCATCCTGTTGTTGCTCGACCTGTGGGTCCTCAACAGCGTATGGCGTAGCGAGAACTCCTCAGGGAGCAAGGCGGGGTGGACCGCCGTGGTGGTCCTGCTGCCTTTCCTCGGCGCGGTGATATGGGCGGTGTATGGCCCCCGCGGCGTGACCAAGGGGCCGTCCTCGCCGGAGCACAGCAAGGGCTGACAGAGGGCAGGTTATGCGCGAGTCAGAGCCTGACGACCTGCACAGCCGCGACTATCCGGTACGTGAGGACATGCCTCAGCAACGCCGAATCTGGCGCTTCGAGCGACTGGGTTGGTATGCCCTGGTGATACTCATCGTACTGACCCTGGCGGGGCTGTTCTCCAAAGGCCCGCTGAGCACCACCGAGGTGCGCAGCGCCGATGGCCAGTTGCGCGTCGAATACCAGCGCTTCCTGCGCAATGGTTCCTCCGACGCGCTGGTGATCCATATGCACGGCGCCGCAGACACGCCTCTGGCGCTGGAAATCAACGGCGAGCTGCTGCAGGGCTTCAATGTGGAAATGCTCCAGCCCCAGCCGCTCAAGGCCAGTACGGCGGGCGAGGGCGTGAAGCTGTGGACACTCACTGACGATCTAGGGCGCGCCACGTTGCATCTGACCTTGCGCAGTGACGGCGTTGGCCGCTTCGACACCCAGGTGTCGCTGGCCAACGGTGCGACCGTGGACCTCTCGCAGTTCATTTATCCCTAGGGGGCAATCATGGACTCAGTCTTGCGCGCGGCCGCGATCTATCTGGTGTTGATGATCCTGTTCAAGGTCGCCGGCAGGCGCTCGCTGGCCGAACTCACCACCTTCGACCTGGTGCTGTTGATGGTGATCGGTGAGGCCACTCAGCAGGCGTTGCTGGGCGATGATTTCTCGTTGACCAATGCGGTGCTGGTGATCGTCACATTGATCGCCATCGACATCGGCCTGTCCTTGGTCAAGCAGCGCTCGCGCTGGTTTTCACGCTTGCTCGATGGCGGGCCGACCGTGGTAGTGGAGCAGGGCCGAGTGCTCCACGAACGCCTCAAGCGTGCACGCCTGGATGAAGACGACATACTGGAGGCGGCGCGGTCGGCCCAGGGGATTCTGGAGATCAAGCAGATCCGCTTCGCGATCCTCGAGCGCAACGGCAAGATCTCGGTCATCCCTTACGACTAATTAGCCTAGCGCCGCGAGCGGCACAGGCTTTCGATCAGGCTGATCAACGCATCGTGGGTCACAGGCTTGCTGACGTGGGTGCTGAAGCCCGAATCGGCGGTTTTCTTCTGGTCACTGCCGGCCCCGTAGCCCGTCAGCGCGATGGCGGGTACTTGCCTGAGGTGGCCGATCTTGCGCAGCTGTTGCATCAACTCATGGCCGTTCATTTTCGGCATGCCGATGTCCGAGATGATCAGGTCAAACGGCGTGTCGCCCGCTGCCTGCAGCGCCGCGACGGGATCATCGAACGCATTTACCTCGGCGCCTTCCATTTCCAGCAGCATATTCAACACCTCCAGCACATCCGCGGAGTCGTCGACCAGCAACACTTTCACGCCGTTCAGGCGCTCATCCGACGACGCTGCCGAATCGGGGGAAGACGGTCGATCCTGCTGTTCCGACAGCGGCAGCAATATCGAAAAGGTGCAGCCAAAGCCCAACCCTTTGGAGTAGACGCTGACCGTGCCACCGTGGGCTTCCACCAGTTGCCGGACCAGGGACAGGCCGATCCCCAGCCCTTCGCGTTGATGGGTCTGATGCTGGTTTTCCGCCTGCCCGAACAGATCGAAGATCTTCTCCAGGCTGTCTTCTGCGAGCCCGGCGCCACTGTCGATCACGTCCAGCCGCGCGTATCCCTCGGTACGGCTGACCATCAATTGCACACGACCGTCGCTCGGGGTGAATTTCAGCGCATTGTTGACCAGGTTCCAGATCACCTGTTCCAGGCGCGTAGGGTCGGCGTTGACGAACAAGGCTGCTGGAACCGTCGGCTTTTGCAGAGCCACGTGGCAATGATGGCCGTCGGCGAGCACCACCGCGTGAATGTCTTCAAGGGTACGAATCAGGTCAATCGGTCGTTTTTTCAGCTTGAGCTTGCCGGTGCGCACCCTGGCCACGTCCAGCAGGTCGTCGATGATGCGCGCCTGGCTTGAGACCGCCTCGCAGATGGTGTTCACCGCCTTCATGGCCGGGCTGGTGGCCTTGGTCGCCGGCAAACGCCGCAGCAATTCGGCATTGAGCTGGATCAGGTTCAACGGGTGCTTGAGTTCGTGGGACATCACCGCGAAGAACTCATCCTTGAGGTGGCTGTTGGTCTGGGTTTCCATCAAGCGCTGGCTCTGTTCATCCTGGGTGCGCTTGTGGCCGGTAAGGTCACGGGCGATCTTGACGTAGCCCTGCAGGCTGTTGCTGGTCAGTTGAGTGACTTCACCGCTGCAGTAGAAGCGGCTGCCATCCTTGCGCACGTGCCAGCGCTCGTCTTCGCCGCGCCCATGTTCACGGGCGGCGCGCAGTTCGTTTTCCGGAATCCCGGCGGTGCGGTCCTCTGGCGAGAAGATCAAGTCGTAATAGGCGCCCATTACCTCGTCTTTGGTGTAGCCAAAGATCAACTCGGCACCGGTATTCCAATCGGTGATCGCGCCGTGGTCATCCAGAATGATGATGGCAAAATCATGGGTGCTGTCAGCGACCAGGCGCATGCGCTCTTCACCCAGGCGCAATTCTTCTTCGGCCTGGCGCCGCTTGGTGATGTCGATAAAGGTCAGCACCGTGCCATCGATATGGTCTTCGCTGGAGCGGTAGGGCAGCAGGCGCGCGATGTACCAGCGGTCGTCCTTGCTGCTGATTTCGCGCTCGATCATGCTCAGCGACTCGAACACGTTGGTGGCGTCTTCGGTCATTTGCGGGTAGTCGAGGCGATGGGTGATGTCCATCAGCGAGCGCCCGGTGTCCACCGGCAGCATGCTGAAAATATCCGTCGCCCGTGGCGTGAACCAGCGAATGCGCATGTTGCGGTCGACGAAGACCGTGGCGATATCGGTGGAGGCGATCAGGTTGGTCAGGTAGTCATTGACCTTGTCGGTCTCTTCCACTTTGGTCTTGAGTTCAAAGTTGACCGTCAGCAGTTCCTCATTGATCGATTGCAGTTCTTCCTTGCTGGTTTCCAACTCTTCAGTAGCCGAGCGCAACTCTTCGTTGACCGCCTGCATTTCTTCGTTGGAGGCCTTGAGTTCTTCGCTGGAGACCTCGGCCTGCTCGATGGTGTCCTGCAGGTGCAGCTTGGTGCGTTGCAGCTCGCGCTCCAGGTTGCTCATCATCTGATTTTCGGCATGGCCGATGGCAGTGTCTTCGGTGTGCTGCGGGTCGACTTCGCTCTCCTGGAAAATCACCAGCACATAATCGCTTTCGGTGGCATCGTCCTGATAGGGCAGGCCGGTGATATCCACCAGGTAATGTGCGTTGTCGCGCTCGATCCGCACTTTGCGCGACGTCACGGAAAGCCCCGATTGCTGGACTTGGAACAGCGTCGTACGAATGTCCAGGCGCAGGTCGGGGTGCACCAGGGCCAGCAGGTTGCGCGTCATTTCCCCGGCCACATGGCGCAGGAAGCGGCCTGCGCCTTCGCTCATGTGCAGGATATCGGCCTGCATGTCCACGATCACGCTCGGCGGCGCGGCTCTCTCCAGCGCGCGCAGGTGGATATCGGCAAACGACACCTTGTTGGGGATCTTGGCCTGTATGGGGGCGGTCGCGATATTGGGGCGCATATAGCCGCCACGCGGCATGGTCGGGGCGCGCCGCATCGCGGCAGAGCCTGCGCGCACGCGGAAAATCCGGTTGCGCTTGTCCACCGGTACGAACAGGTCCAGGCAGCCGTCGGCAGATTCCGAGGAGCCCAGGAACAGGTAGCCGCCAGGGCGTAGCGCAAAATGGAACATCTGCAGGATGTCGCGCTGCACTTCGCGGTCCAGGTAGATCAACAGGTTGCGGCACACGATCAGGTCAATCTGCGAGAACGGTGGGTCGCTCAGCAGGCTGTGCTTGGCAAACAGCACCTTTTCACGAATCTCCTTGCGCACCCGATAGTGCTGGTTCTTTTCCTTGGCGAAGTACTGCCGCAGGCGCGACGGCGGCACATCGGTAATGATCGCCTCCGGGTACACCCCGTTACGCCCGTGGTTGATCGCACGCTCGTCGATGTCGGTGGCGAACACCTGCATTTTGGCGTCACTGGCGTCCAGCGCCAGTTGTTCGGCGACCAGCATCGCCAGGCTGTAGGCTTCCTCGCCGGTGGAACAACCGGCCGACCAGATACGCACTTCTTCGCGCTTGGGGACGGTGTCTTCCAGTGACTTGACCAGGTTGGGGATCACATCGCGTTCGAGGGCTTCGAAGGCCTCGCGGTCGCGGAAGAAATTGGTCACGCCGATCAGCATGTCACCGAGCAGCGCCTTGGTTTCTTCGGGGTGGCCCTGAAGGTATTCGTAGTAGCTGGCCAGGTCCGGTTGGGCGGTGACCTGCAGGCGCCGCTCGATGCGGCGCAGCACCGTGGCCCGCTTGTAGTGCTTGAAGTCGTGGCCGGTGTTGAGGCGCAGTTGAATCAGGATGTCCAGCAGCAGCTGTTCGGCGACGGCCGCGTCACGCTCGGTGCCGGGCGGTGGTGGTCTTGATCTCGGGGTCATTGGCGGTGGGCAGGATGATGGATTGGGCGTTGCGCCACAGCTCCAGCAGCTTTTGCGGCATCTCCACCACGGGCAGCACCAGGTCGACCATCTGGGTTTCGATGGCGGCCAGTGGCATGCCATCGTATTCCGCGTCTTCCGGCGATTGCACCAGGGTGATGCCGCCTTGTTCCTTGATCCGCGAAACGCCGACTGCGCCGTCCGAACCGGTGCCCGACAGCACCAGGCAAAACGCACGTTCTTTGTGGGTGTCTGCCAGGTCGCGAAAGAACAGGTCGATGGCGATATGCGAGCCGCCTTCGCGCACCGATGGCGATACGGACAAATAGCCATCATTCATCAACAAGTGTTGCGCCGGCGAAATCACGTACACCCGGTTCTTTTCGATGGGCGTCGTTTCGCTGACTTGTATGACTGGCAGACGCGTCGATTCCTGAATGATTTTATCCGCCACGCTTTGATGGTCGGGGGACAGGTGCAGGATCACCACAAAGGCCATGCCGCAGTCTTGGGGCATGTGTTCGAAAAACGCCTTCACCGCCTGCAACCCGCCCGCTGACGCGCCAATGCCCACCACTGGAAAATTCAAGGTGCTGGGGATCAGGTCCTTGCGTTGCGGAACATTGGGCGACCGCGGGGGGGCAGACTTCATAATTACCAACCTTGGTTAACTGCGCAGGGCATGAATTTGGAACGGGGCGAGGAATAAGCCAATAGCGGAATATAGCTGAAAAGCGACCTGTAACAGAACGCTTCGACACTACTCGATACTCCAACGGGCGCTCACCCTAAGGTTGAGGGGGTGTGCCTCGTAAAGGTTTATTCAATCGGACGAGTGGCGAAAATCCGCTGGCACGGTCATCCGATTTTCTGAAAATTGCTCTGAACTATCGTGCTCGGCCGACCCTCGCAACACTAACCACACACAGGAGGGAATCCGATGACTCACTACCCAAAACCACCCTTCAAGCCACAGCAGCAGCCCGTGCCTGGGGACCAGCGCAAGATGGAGCCGATGCCCGATTGCGGTGAGCAAAGCTACAAGGGCTCTGGCCGAATGGCCAACAAGATTGCGCTCATCACCGGTGCCGACAGCGGCATTGGGCGTGCGGTGGCGATTGCGTTTGCCCGCGAAGGTGCGGACGTTGCCGTGTCGTACCTGGACGAGCACGAGGACGCGAAGGAGACCGCGCGCTGGGTCGAGGCGGCGGGGCGTCAATGCTTGTTGTTGCCCGGCGACCTGGGCGACGCAGCGCAGTGCACGGCCATCGTCAACGACACTGTCAAGCAGTTCGGGCGTATCGATGTACTGGTCAATAACGCTGCGTTCCAGATGACCTACCAATCGCTGGAAGACATTCCCGATGAGGACTGGGTCAAGACCTTCAACGTCAACATCACCGCAATGTTCCGCATCTGCAAGGCGGCGCTGCCGCACATGGCCGAGGGCAGTTCGATCATCAACACCTCTTCGGTCAATTCCGACATGCCCAATCCGTCGCTGTTGCCGTATGCGGCCACCAAGGGCGCAATTGCCAACTTCACCGCCGGGCTGGCGCAGATGCTGGGTGAGCGCGGGATCCGCGTGAACAGCGTGGCGCCGGGGCCAATCTGGACGCCGTTGATTGTCTCGACGATGACGGAGGAGATGGTGGAGAACTTCGGTGGCAACACGCCGCTGGGGCGGCCCGGCCAGCCGGTGGAAGTGGCGCCCATTTATGTGCTGCTGGCGTCGGATGAAGGCAGTTATATTTCTGGCGAACGCTATGGCGTGACGGGCGGCAAACCGATCCTTTAAACCCACCAATGCCCCCGGTTGCCGGGGGCATATCTGACTGCCAATGTAGGAGCGAGCATGCTCGCGAAAAACCTCCAGGCGCCGCGTTCATTCTGGCGAAGCGCGGGAGGCCTGAGTCTTTCGCGAGCAAGCTCGCTCCTACAGTGAAAGATTCAGTCTTTTCTGGCGCGATGAATGCGCATCCACTCTCGATAAGCCGCAGTGCGTTGGGCATCGGCGAGTTTCTTCGCCTCGGTGAAGCGCGCCCAGGTCATGGCGTCGCCGCTGTAATGTTCGATGATTTTGTAAGCCTGGGCATCCAATCGATCCGCTTCGTAGAACATCTGGTTGTTCTGCGCGACCTCGTCGTCCCACACCTGCCTGCTTATGTAGTCCAGCACCTGACTGTTCATTGTGTAATGCCCTCTGCCCACTGAATCGCTGCCGCGCCGCACCAGCTCACGTCCGTAATGCCATATTTCTCAGCCATCGGCTTGGAGACCCGCTTTAGGTTGTTTTGCCCGAACCTGGGGATGACCGCCACGCCGGCATCACAACTGGCCCAGTGCCATGCTTCAGCATTGTTCATGCGCGCCGCACGCACGATGAACGACCTGGGCTTGCCGTGAAGCTGATATTTGATGGTGAATAACTCGTTGTTTTTCATGAGGCCTCCCTATGCTCATGAAGTACAGATAATTGACGTCAAAAATAATTCAAAGAAATTGTCAGACAATGGATAAGGTGCACGTGAATTTAATCGTCCACCGTGAAGGTGACCCAGCTTGGCCCTTCAGCCGGGCGCTCCAGTGCCACTATCACGCCACTGACGGAGGTGCCGTCGGGTAAGTTGACGGTGACAAAGTTGGGGTTGCCGGGCCATTGCAGTGGGGTGTCAACATCCAGGCGAACGATGGTTGGCTTGCCGCTGCTGGTCATGTTTATGTCGACGTTTTCGTTCAGGCATTCATCCGCTTCGGTGCCCAGATGGCGCGAAGCCGTGATGACGCTGGCAGCGCCTTGATGGTTGTAAGGCATGATGGAACTCCTTGTGGGAGGGGCGGCTGATGCGCCCCGGTTCTTGTGTGGCAAGCGCCGGCAAATGATCGTTCAATCCAAATGACCGGCTGCTGCTGTCAGTGCTGGTGGGCTGCCTGGGTGGGGTCTTCGATCTGGATGATGTTGCCCTGGCGCCAGGCGTCTGCGCCGGGTGCGATGGGCGGCGCGGCGATATCGGCACGCGCCTGCTTTTCCTTGGCGCTGTCAATACCCAGCCGCTGGTCCCGCTCGGCGACCATCTTCGGGTCAGCCTGGCCGTCGGCGGTGAACCCCATCATCAGTTGCGGCACGCCCAACGGCAGGCGCTTGTTGAGGTCGGTGTGCCAGGTGTGCCAGGTCTTGCCGTAGGTGTGCACCAGTTTTTCCATCAAGGCGTGTTCGGCCACCTGCGGAATACCGGGCGCTACCAGCTGCCCCGATTTCACTTCATGCACATGGCTGTGCCAAAGGGCCTTCTCCGGCGCGGGCAGGCTGTTGAACAGCTGCTCGCTGATGATGTATTCCACGCCCATCAACTTGGCATCCTTGCGGTTGCCGTCGTAGATCACGCACTGGATCACTTCCTCGTTGAGAATCGCGCAGTAGTGATGGGCTTCCATCTGCACGTCGGGATGGCCGTTGTAGAAGTGGAAACCATCGAGGTAGGCATTCAGCGCATCGATGGGCGGGCGCGATTGCAGCAGGGCGGCACCGGCGTCGAGGGTTCGGGTGGTGGCTGATTTGGCGTCACCGGGGGCGACGACATTGGAGGCCGAATCATTGCCGGCGCAGGCGCTCAGCGAGGCAACGCAAAGCGCCAGGCACAGTGGCTGCAGGGCAGGTTGCAGGCGGGTGATAGTCATTGGGGCATCCCTCCATGGGCGGTTGTTGAACCCATCTAGAAAGCCTGTCGAAGTCGGTGTTCAAACGGATTTATGCGCGCGCGCCACGCGCAAGATTTGTTGAACATCCGTTCGACGTGTCGGGTCATTTTTCTATAAGTCTTCAACAGCGCGAATGGAGAGACCCCGGATGCAGCCCCAGCCAAACGATGCTCGACCTGACCACAGCGCCGCGACCGAAGCGGACGCTATTGCCTCATTGCTTGCCCAACTGTTGCTCGCCCGTGGCCCTGGCGGCCAGGAGGATGAAGTGCGCGCCATTTGTCTGGAGCGCCTGCGCCCGCTGTGCGACGAGACCTGGGTAGACCCTGCCGGCAATGTGGTTGGCCTGGTCAAAGGCGCGCAGGATGAGCGCGAGCCGCGGCGGGCGGTGAGGGTCATGGCGCACATGGATGAGGTCGCCATGGTGGTCAAGCATGTCGATACCGACGGTACGTTGCGGGTCACCGCGCTGGGCGGCGCCAACCCGGTGAACTTCGGCATGTGCCCGGTGGACATATTGGGCGATCACCAGACCATTCCCGGTGTGCTGTCGTTTGGCTCGATGCATGCGACCGGCAATGCGCCCCAGGGCGCCGATGTGCAGTCAGGAAACGTGCACTGGAACGACGTGCACGTGATTACCCGTTGCTCGGTCGACACGCTGCGTGAGCACGGTGTACGCCCCGGCAGCCGCGTTGTGCTGAGCCGCCACTGGCGTGCGCCGTTTCGGGTAGGCGATGCGATTGCCGCGCACTTTCTGGATGATCGCGCGCCCATCGCCGCAGCACTCCACAGCGTGCAATGCCTGGATCAGCGCCGCGAGGAACTGGCGTGCGATGTGTACTTTGTCTTCACCACCCTGGAAGAAGAAAGCAACGCCGGTGCGATGTATGCGGCGCAGACCCTGCCGGGCGATACCACCATCGCGCTGGAAGTTGGCCCGGTAATGAGCGAGTACGGCACTCGTCTGGGCGTCGACCCCATCATCAACACGGGTGACCTCAAAGGCTATTACACACGTTGCGTGGTAACCGACCTGGCGGCCGCCGCACAACGCTGCGGTTATACGGCTCAATATGCATTGCTGGTGGACTTTGCCTCGGATGCCAGCGCCGTCATGAGCAATGGCACCTCGGCACGCGGCGGTTGCCTGGCGATCCCAACGGAAAATACCCACGGCTACGAGGTGATTGTGGACGGCGCGATCCAGGCGTGTGCGCTGACATTGGCCGACTACCTTGCAACGTTTTGAACACGGGAGAGCGTCACCATGGACATAGCCGCTTCAACCATCGACTACCTGAAACAACACGAACTCACCCTCACCAGCGCCGAGTCATGTACGGCAGGCAGCATCATCACGCTGCTGTCCCAGGTGCCGGGCGGCGGGTCGTGTATCGAGAGTGGGTATGTCGTGTACTCGCCGCAGGCCAAACAGCGCCTGCTGGGGGTACGCGCCTATACGATTGAAACCTTCAACCTCACCAGTTGTGAAGTCGCGCGCGAGATGGCCGAAGGCGCGATACGTGACAGCTCGGCGCAGGTCGCCGTCGCTACCACCGGCCTGCTGGGCCCGGACGATATGGACGGCATTCCGGCCGGGACCATTTGTTTTGCCTGGGCCTATCGCATCGGCCACAGGTTGAGCCTTTTCAGCCGCAAGGAACGCTTCATGGGTTCCCGTGAGCAGGTGCAACAGGCTGCCGCGCTGCATGCCTTGAAGTGGCTGGCGCCTTTTCACCAGCGGGCATTGGCCGGTGAGCGGGGTTAGCCGCCCGATGCTCCAGGCTGGAGGGCGATTTTCAACAGCAACTCATCGGAGCCAAACGCCTGAGCATCAACCAGGTCGCCGTGATACGTGCGGGTTGGTGCCTTGATCGTAATGCTATGGGCCTTGGTCAATTCTTTCGGCCATGGCCACAGGATGCGCAGCGACAGGCCCTCGCCGGATTCGGTGATCTGGGCCGTGCATTCATGGGACAGCGGGTTCACGCCCAGCAGCGTGTCTTGAAGGTAGTCGATGGTGCAGTGTTGCAAGGGTGTCGCAGTGGAATCGGGCATGGGCAGCCTCGTTGTGTTTTTTCAACCGCATTGCCCCACCGACGTGAGGCGGGAGGTTTTTCGGGAAACCACCATGTCTTCCAGGATTTCCCGCACGAGCCGGTTGATACCTGACTCGCCGTGGTACCGGGCACGGTTGATATTGGCGATGGTGAACTGATTGGCGTCGGGCGCGAGCACAGTGACGGACAAGCTGTTGTCGGGACTGATCGTGCAGGTGACACGGCAATTGCGCAGCCGCTGTGCAAGAGCGTGCTCGATTTGCGCTTTGGTCAACGTGTCCATGGGGTCACCGAATAACAGGCCTGAGCGGATCAAGGTTAGCCCAAATATCCTGTGCGTAAATGCTAGCCAGTTAATGGCAAACCATTCGTCAGCGTTACGGCGTGTGCAGGGAACGTTTGCCTCCGGCCATTGGCCACATGCAGCACAGGCTTCGAATAGATTGAAAGGTGATCTCATGAAAAACTTTTATAAGTGCTTGGGTCTTTGCAGTGTGTTCCTGCTGCACGGCTGTTTCGACAGTTCCGACAACACCACCAAGGACAACACCAGTGGCAGCAAGTCCTCGGTGCAGATGCAGGAAGGCAAGGCCGACGAGAGCAAGTAGGCCCAACTGACCAAATGTGGGAGGGGGCTTGCTCCCGATAGCGGTGTGTCAGTAAATGCATGTGTAACTGACACACCTCCATCGGGGGCAAGCCCCCGCCCACATGTGCTCTACCTATATCGAGGAGACCGTGCTCCGGCTTCGGACTCAGCGCATGTGCAAGATGATCGGACTGCTGCTGGCCGGGTCGGTATGCCCGCGCAGTTTGCTTACCGCTTGGGCGTCGACCGCGCCGCCCTGGTTGCCCCAGGTGCTGCGCATGTAGGTCAGCACTTGAGCGATCTCCTGGTCGGACAGTTGCTCGCGGAACGCCGGCATGCGGTAGGCATCCGGCAGGCCGGCGGCCACCACGCGTTGCGAGCCGTTGAGGGTGATGTTGATCGCCGAGGCGCTTTCCTTGGCCAGGGCAGAGGTGGCGCCGGCCAGCGGCGGCATCCAGTCTGGCTGGCCCTTGCCGTCCAGACCATGGCAGGAGGCGCAGCGCGTCGCGTAGGTGTGGGCGCCGGGGACGTCCTGCCGCGCATTGGCGGCCACGTCCTGATACTGCCAGGGTGTGCCGTCGCGCTGCGGGTCGCCGGGCAGGGATTTGAGGTAGCGGGCGATGGCGGCCAGGTCATCGTCAGCCATGAACTGTGTGGAGTTGTTGAACGCTTCGGTCATCGAACCGTAGACCACCGCATGCTGGTTGCGCCCGGTCTTGAGGAACTGCACGATCTGCGCCTCGCTCCAGCGGCCCAGGCCGGTGTTGGGGTCTTGGCGCAGGCTGGGCGCATACCAGCCATCGAGCAGCGCACCGGCCAGGAACGGCGCGCCGGACTGGTCCAGGGCCTTCTCATTGAAGGCCAGGCCGCGCGGCGTATGGCAGCTGCCGCAGTGACCAGGGCCCTGGACGATGTAGGCGCCACGGTTCCACAGCGCGTCCTGGCTGGGGTTGGCCGCGTAGGCGGCGGTGGGCGCGAACACGCCGTTCCACAGGGCGATGGGCCAACGCAGGTTGAGCGGCCAGGGAATGTCGCTGGGAATGTTCGGTTCGCTGGCTGGCTGCACGCCTTTCATGAAGAACGCATAGAGCGCTTTTATGTCGTCATCGCTGAGCTTGACGTAAGACGGGTAGGGCATGGCCGGGTACAACCGGCGTCCGCCCGGCGCCACGCCGTGGCGTACGGCACGGTCGAAGTCGGCCAGGCTGTAGTTGCCCACACCATGCTCACGGTCGGGGGTGATGTTGGTGGCGTGAATCGCCCCCAGCGGCGTGGCCATTTCCAGGCCACCGGCAAACGGCGCTTTGCCCGGCAGGCTGTGGCAGGCCACGCAGTCGCTCAGACGCGCGACATACTCTCCGCGGCTGACCAGTGCCGGGTCGAAACTGGCGGTTTTTTCTGCGGCGAAGGGTGAGGCGGGCTCGCGGGTGACGTACCAGGCCAACAGGCCTGCGACGACCAGGCAGGGCAGCGCCAGCCAGCCTGCGGTTCTTGCGAATCGGCGGTTGTTCATGGGCGTTCCCTGTGGGTTAACTGAAGGTGTAGCGGCTCAACGGCAAGCTGCGGATGCGCTGGCCGGTCAACTGTGCCACCGCGTTGGCCACTGCTGGCGCCACGGCGGGCAACGGTGGTTCGCCGATACCGCCCATCTTTTCGCCGCTCTCGACGATCTTCACGTGTACCCGCGCCATCCGCGACGGCGGCAGGATCGGGTAAAGGTCGTAGTTGCGCGCACGTGGCTTACCGTCCACGTAGACCGCTTCCTCCAGCAAGGTTTGCGACAAGCCCAGGGCCACGGCACCGTTGACCTGGGCTTCAATGATCGCCGGGTTGACGATGCTGCCCGGGTCGATGGCCTGCCAGATGTCGTGCACCTTGACCTGGCCATTGTCGATCGACACTTCGGCGATCACCGCCGCGTGGGAGCCAAACGGCGAGGCCATGGCCAGACCACGCGCGCGTCGGCTGCCGTCTTCAGCGGTAAATGGCCCGCGCTTCCAGCCGCCGGACAGCTCACCCACCGCTTGCAGCAGGGTGGTCAGCCGCGCGTTGTCGCGCAACAGGTGCAGGCGCAGTTCGTACGGGTCGTGGCCGCCTTTGTCCGCCAGTTCATCCAGAAACGCTTCGTAGAAGAAGTCGTTCAGCGAATTGCCCACCGAACGCCAGTAACCGAGCATGGCCGGGCCTTTGACGTAGATCTGTGCGATGCGCTTGTTAGGGATCGCATAACTTTTGCCCGACAGGCCTTCGAGGGCAGTGGGGTCGAGGGCGTCGCCCTGTTTGCCGGCAATCGCTTCGGTGGGACCTTCGGTGGCGCTTATCGCTTCGATGGCCACCGGCAGGCCTTTGTCGTCCAGCGCGGCGCGGAACTTGACCACCGCGACCGGGCGCAGCACGTCGCGCACGAACTCTTCCTCACGGCTCCAGATCAGCTTGACCGGGCGCCCGACGGCCTTGGCCAAGGCGATCGCCTGCGGATACGGATTGGCCGAGTCATACAGGAAATGCCGACCGAAGAAACCGCCCAGCAGCGGAGAGTGCAGGGTGATTTGCTCGACGGCCAGGCCGGTGCGCTTGGCGATGTCGGCGCGGAACATATCCGGCGCCTGGTTCGGCAGCCACACCTCCAGGGTGCCGTCGGGGTTGTAGCGCGCCAGCGCCGAAGGCGGCTCCAGCTGGGCGTGGTTGAGGTATTGGTTGTGGTAGGTGGCGTCGACGCGGGTTTTGGCGCTGGCCAAGGTGGCGGCTACGTCACCCTCGTTTTCGTCGTCGCGGGCCGGGCCTTGCTGGGCGGCGAGAAAGTCGCGGTATTTGTCGCTGGAAAAGTCCGCTGGCATCGTGCGCACGCTGGAGTCGGCGGCGGCTTCGAGCCATTCCACCTGAATCGCTTCAACGGCGCGCTTGGCGTGCCACCAGCGTTCGGCAACCACCGCCACGGCGCCGGGCAGGGTATGAACCGAATGCACGCCTTTCATGGCCTCGACCTGGGCCTGGTTGCGCAAGCTGCCCACCGTCATGCCCAGGCGCGGCGCGTGCTGCACGGCGGCGTGGAGCATGCCGTCGACTTTAAGGTCGATGCTGTACTGCGCCTTGCCGGTGGATTTGTCGTAGGCGTCCAGGCGTTTGACTGGCTTGCCGATCCAGCGGAACTGGCTCGGGTCGCGCAGGGTGATAGTGGCCGGGTCGGGCACCGGCATGTCCAGGGCGCGAGCGGCCAACTCGCCGTAACCCAGCGATCGGCCGGAGGCGGTGTGCACTACGCGGCCAGGCTGGGTGGTCAATTGCGTCACCGGCACACCGAGCTGTTCGGCGGCGGCCTGCATCAGCATGGCGCGGGCGAGGGCGCCGAGGCGCCGCATGGTCGGGTAGCTCATGCGCACCGACATACTGCCGCCGGTAATGCGCAAGCCATTTTCCATCACCACATAAGCTTCACCGGGCGGGGCGGCTTCGACCACGAACGTGGCGGGGTCGGCATCCAGCTCCTCGCCGATGATCTGCGCCATGGCCGTGTGCGTGCCCTGGCCGCCTTCCATGAAGGGGCTCAGCAGGCGCACGCTGCCGTCCGGACGAATTTCCAGAAACGCCGGCACCTGGGTCCCGCGCTCGGCGGCGGCGCCCGTGGCAGCCTGCACCCGGGACGTGCCCAGCGGCAGGCCGAAGCCGATCACCAGCGCACCCACGGCGGTACTCGCCAAAAAGCGCCGGCGCGACAGGTTGATCGGCTCGTCCAGGGTCACGCCGGGAAGGATTTCGGAAGTGTTCATCAAACGCGCTCCTTGCCGGCGGCCAGGTCATCCATGGCGGCATGGATGGCGTTGTAGGTGCCACAGCGGCACAGGTTGATCATCGCCGCGTTGATTTGATCTTTGGTCGGCGCAGGGGTGTGCTTGAGCAGCGCCGTGGCCGCCATCACCTGCCCGGACTGGCAGTAACCGCATTGCGCCACCTGGCGCTCGACCCAGGCCGCGACCACACGCTTGCCCACGTCATCGCTTTCGATGGCCTCGATGGTGGTGATCTCGCGACCAACCAGCGCCGCCACCGGCGTTACGCATGAGCGCACCACGTTGCCGTCCACCAGCACCGAACACGCGCCGCACTGGGCCAGGCCGCAGCCGTACTTGGTGCCGGTCAGGCCCAGGTCGTCGCGGATCACCCACAGCAACGGCGTGTCGGCGTCGGCATCGACCTGATAGGCCTGTTGGTTAATACGTAATTCCATGGCGGCTCACCTGCTGATCATCGGTTGGTGGTGCTGAGTTCTTATAGAGGGGTGCGACCGCAGGTCGCCCATCGTGGAACTCTAGCCCACCGCGCAAGGGCCATCTATGCAATAGCCCGCAAGTTCAGAGGATCAGGCAAGTAATCGACAGGATTGGGTCACTGTGAAGGGCGCAAGCCTTCGCCTGCCGCCGTGCGAATGCCTTCGAGCAGCATGGTGAACGCCGGGTTGTCGTTGTGCTCGCGCCAGATCAGGTGCAGTTCGCTCTGCGCGCCTTCGCCCAAGTCAATATCGTGAAACACCACATTTTTGAACACCACGCTGCTGGCGCAACGCGGCACCAGCGCCAGGCCCATGCCGGCGTTCACCAAAGCGAGGATGGTCAGGGACGAACCCAGCCACTGCACATACTGTGGGGCGACGCGTGCTGAGCGCAGCAGCCCGGTGAGCAATTCGTTGAACGGCGGGTAGGCCGAATGGGCGTACATCAGGAACGGTTGCGCGTCGAGGTCCTGCACGCTGACGGTCTCTGCCTGGGCCAGCCGATGACTGCTCGGAACCGCCAGCACGAACGGCTCGCGCACCAGGCATTCGGTCGCGTAGCCAGGCTCCAGCAGCGGTGCGCGGACGATGCCCAGGTCGATGCGCCGGGCGCGCAGGGCTTCGTATTGCTGGTAGGTGTTCATCTCGGACAGGTCGATCCTGACGTGAGGCTGTTTGAGCCGCGCCTCGGCAATCACCTTGGGCAAGAACTCATACACCGCACTGCCGACGAAGCTGATATTGACCGTACCGATATCGCCCTCGGCGAAGCGCCGCGCGGTCACCGCCGCTTGCTGGGCAAGCTCCAGCAGGTTCTGCGCCTCGACGAAAAAAGCCCGCCCGGCGGCGGTCAGGGCAACGCTGCGGGTGGTGCGGGTAAACAGCTCCACGCCCAAGTGATGCTCCAGCAACTGGATCTGCCGGCTGAGGGGTGGCTGAGTCATGTTCAGCCGTTCGGCCGCCCGCCGAAAATTCAATTCGGTGGCCACGGTGATGAAGCAGCGCAGTTGCGTCAGTTCGAACATTGATCCAAATCCCGTATCAATCGCATGCCAGGTTAGATTAGACGGGAACAATCCCTGGCGTCCATCATCGGCCTGTCCCTAAAAAAACAATGAATGGGAGTTGCCCGTGGATACCCTCCAGAACCTGCCAGACCCGAGCGCGCTTGCCCGCGCTGCTGCCAAGGTCAAGCGCCATGTGCTGCCGTTATTCGTGGTGATGTTCATCGTCAATTACATCGACCGCGTCAATATCGGCTTCGTGCGCAGCCACATGGAAACCGACCTGGGCATTGGTGCGGCGGCCTATGGCTTGGGCGCCGGGTTGTTCTTCATCGGTTATGCCATCTTTGAAGTACCGTCCAACCTGTTGCTGCAACGCTACGGCGCACGGGCGTGGTTGACACGCATCATGTTCACTTGGGGCGCGGCGGCGATGGGCATGGCGTTTGTGCAGGGGGAAACCAGCTTCTACGTGTTGCGCTTTATCCTCGGCGCCGCCGAAGCCGGCTTCTTTCCCGGCATCATTTATTACTTCACCCAGTGGCTACCGGCCAGCGAACGCGGCAAGGCCATGGCGGTGTTCCTCAGTGGTTCGGCGATTGCCTCGGTGATCTCCGGGCCGGTGTCGGGGGCGTTGCTTAACGTTAACGGGTTCAGCCTGCATGGCTGGCAATGGATGTTCCTGATCGAAGGCTTCGCCTCCATCGTGCTCTGCGGGTTCGTGTGGTTCTGGTTGCAGTCCCATCCCCATCAGGCCAAGTGGCTGAGTGACGCGGAAAAACACGCGCTGGTCAGTGCCATCGCGCTGGAGCAGCAGGCGCGCGAGGCGAGCCAGTGCGTGCGGCCGTCGGTGTTCAAATTGCTGGCCGACAAACAGATCGCCCTGTTCTGTTTTATCTACTTTTCCATCGCCCTGACCATCTACGGTGCCACCTTCTGGCTGCCGAGCATGATCAAGAAAATGGGCAACCTGGGCGACTTCCAGGTGGGCTTGTTCAACGCCATTCCGTGGTTGATTTCGATTGTCGCCATGTACGGTTTCGCCTCGCTGGCCAGCAAGTGGAAGCACCAGCAGGCCTGGGTGTCACTGATGCTGGTGATCGCCGCGTTCGGCATGTTCATGTCCACCACGGGCGGGCCGGTGTTTGCGTTCGTCGCCATCTGTTTTGCCGCGATTGGCTTCAAGGCCGCGTCGGCGCTGTTCTGGCCGATTCCCCAGGGTTACCTGGACGCGCGCATCGCGGCGGCGGTGATTGCCCTGATCAATTCGGTGGGCAATCTGGGCGGTTTCGTTGCGCCCACCACCTTCGGTTTGCTGGAGCAGACCACGGGCTCCATCGAGGGCGGCCTGTACGGCCTGGCAGCCACTTCGCTGGTGGCGGCGGTGCTGGTGTTTTTTGCCCGCACCGCGCCACGCAGCGGTAAACCGCCCACCTCAGCCACTGCGCCACACACTTTGCATGCCGATACACAGGGAGCCGTCTCTTGAAAATCATCCGTGTCACCGTCACCCCGATTGCCTTTCGCGACCCGCCGCTGCTGAACGCCAGCGGCATCCACGAGCCTTTCGCGCTGCGCTCGATCATCGAGATCGAAAGCGACACCGGCTACATCGGCCTCGGCGAGAGCTATGGCGACGCCCCGGCGCTGGCGATCCAGCAGCAGGTCCAGCAACAACTGATCGGCCTGGACCCTTTCGACCTCAATGGTCTGCGTGCAATCGTGAAGGCCACCGTGGCCGCGCATAAGCCGCTGAGCATTGCCGGTGCGGAACTGGCACCGGGCTCCCATGCCAGCAAAGCGGTGAGCAATGCCTATTCGGCGTTTGAAGTGGCGTTTCTCGATCTGCAGGCGCATGCGCTGAATGTGCCGCTGGTGGACCTGCTCGGCGGCGCGATTCGCGACCAGATCCCGTTCAGTGCCTACCTGTTTTTCAAGTACGCCCAGCACATCGATTCGCCCTACAAGCCCGACAGCTGGGGCGAAGCCCTCACCGAAGCGCAGATCGTCGCCCAGGCACGGCGCATGCTCGAAACCTACGGCTTCAAAAGCATCAAGCTCAAGGCCGGTGCCCTGGAGCCCGAGCATGAGGTGCGGTGCATCAAGGCGCTGAAAAAGGCGTTCCCGGGCGTGCCGTTGCGCATCGACCCGAACGGCAACTGGTCGATGCACACCTCGATTCGCATGGCCGAACTGCTCGGCGACGATCTGCAATATTACGAGGACCCGACACCGGGCCTGGACGGCATGGCCGAGCTGCACAAACGCACCGGCTTGCCTCTGGCGACCAATATGGTGGTCACCGACTTTGATGAGTTTCGCCGCAGTGTGGGGATGGGCAGCGTGCAGATCGTGCTCGCCGACCATCATTACTGGGGCGGCCTGCGCGACACCCAAGTGCTGGCGAAGATGTGCGACACCTTTGGCCTGGGCGTGTCGATGCACTCCAACTCACACTTGGGCATCAGCCTGATGGCCATGGCTCACGTAGCGGCGTCGGTGCCCAACCTCGACTATGCGTGCGACACCCATTACCCCTGGCAGGAGCCGGACGAAGAAGTGATCAAGGGCGGCAAGCTGCCTATCGTCGACGGCTGCGTGCGCATCACCCGCGCACCGGGGCTGGGCCTGGAGCTCGACCACGATCAGTTGGGCAAGCTGCATGATCAATACCTCAGTTGCGGTATCCGTCAACGCGATGACGTGAAACAGATGCAGCGCTATCAACCGGATTGGAAAACCGTCAAGCCACGTTTCTAAAAGCGGGTCGCTTCATTTGCCCGGTGGCGCATTAGCGTGGGTCACCGGGCTTTTTTTGCGCCACCTCAGCCGACGTATCGAAACCCTGCGGCCAACTGCGCCTTTAAAAAAGTCACCAGCGCACTCACCGACTTGGGCACATGGGGCGAATACGGGCGGATCAGGTAGATCTCATCGGCAAACGCGCCCTTGAGTGTCCAGCCCTTCAACACCTGCACCAGCTTGCCCTCGGCCAGCGCCGCGTGGGCGCTGAAGTCCGGCAGCAGCGCGACGCCCAGGTGGTTGAGCGCCGCGTCGCGCAGGGCTTCGCTGTTGTTGGTGGCGAAGCTGCCGGCGATGGGGACGGTCAGGCGCTCGATGTGTTTGCTGCCGCGCTCGAAGGTCCAGGCCGGCTGGTCGCCGCCGCGTGGGTAAAACAGACAGTTGTGGGCTGATAAGTCGCTCGGCTCGCGGGGTTCGCCTTGGCGCTGCAGGTAATCGCGGGTGGCGACCAGCACCGAAGCGGTGTCGCAGAGCTTCCAGGCCACGTGGGTCTCGGGAATCTGGAAACCATGGCGCACGGCCAGGTCGTAACCTTCGGCCGCCAGTGAACTCAAGGCGTCGGACACGTCCAGCTGGATCCGCACCTGCGGGTATTGCCGAAGAAACTGCGGCAGGTGCGGCACCAGCTGTTGCCGGGCGAACGCCACCGGGGCGGTCAGCCGGACCAGGCCACGGATTTCCCCGGCCGAGTCGCGCACCGATGAGAAGCTGCGGGCGATGTGTTCGTAGGCGCTGCGCACCTCACGGGTCAACGACAGCCCGGCGTCGGTCAGGCGTACGCTGCGCGTGGTGCGCGTCACCAGCCGGGTGCCGGTGGCCTTTTCCAGCTCGGAAATACGCTGGCTCACCGCCGACTTGCTCACACCAAGGCGCGCGGCGGCGGCGGTGTAGGTGCCTTGTTCTTCCAGCACCGACAGCCAATGGATGTGGGTCCACAGCCCTTCGATCTCAGCTTTGTCCATGGGGTATTGTTCGCCTGAGTGCACAATAAGTTCAGGATTCTGCTCTGGTTCGGAACAAAGCGAAAGCCTAAGGTGTGTGCCAACGCCAACCACCTGGATCGCCTGCCATGCCTAGCACCATCGAGCACTACATCAACGACCAGCGCGTGAGCCGCGATGATCGCTATCAGGACGTCTACAACCCGGCCACCGGCGAAGTCACCGCGCGCGTGGCCCTGGCCAGCCGCCAGACCGTAGCCGAAGCCGTCGCTGCCGCCCAGGCCGCCTTCGCCAGCTGGGCCGACACCCCGCCGATCCGCCGCGCCCGTGTGCTGTTCGAATACCTGCACCTGCTGCGTGAACGCAAGGACGACCTGGCGCGCATCATCGTCGCCGAACATGGCAAGGTGTTTACCGACGCCCAGGGCGAAGTCGACCGCGGCATCGATATCCTCGAATTCGCCTGCGGCATTCCCAACCTGCTCAAGGGCGAACATTCCGACCAGGTCTCCCGTGGCATGGACAACTGGACGATGCGCCAGCCGCTGGGCGTGGTGGCCGGCGTGACGCCGTTCAACTTCCCGGTGATGGTGCCGATGTGGATGTACCCGATCGCCATCGCGGCAGGTAATACCTTCATTCTCAAGCCCAGCCCCACCGACCCGAGCGCCTCGTTGTTCATGGCCGAGTTGCTGCGTGAAGCGGGCCTGCCCAAGGGCGTATTCAACGTGGTGCAGGGCGACAAGGAATCGGTGGACGCGCTGATCGAACACCCGGACGTCAAGGCCGTGAGCTTTGTCGGCTCCACGCCGATTGCCCAGTACATCTACGAGAGCGGCGCCCGTAACGGCAAGCGCGTACAAGGCCTGGGCGGCGCGAAAAACCATATGGTGGTGATGCCCGACGCGGACATCGAGCGCACCGTCGATGCCCTGATGGGCGCCGCCTACGGCAGTGCCGGCGAGCGCTGCATGGCGATCTCGGTGGCGGTGCTGGTGGGCGATGTGGGCGATAAAGTCATCGCCGCCTTGACCGAACGCGCCAAGCAACTGCGGATCACCGATGGCCGCGACCTCAAGGCCGAAATGGGCCCGATCGTGTCCCGCGCTGCCCTGGAGCGGATCAGCGGCTACATCGAGCAGGGCGTGCAAGCCGGTGCGCAATTGCTGCTCGACGGCCGCGACTACGTGCCGTCCGAGCCTGGCCTGGAAAACGGTTTCTGGCTCGGCGCCACCTTGTTCGACCACGTGACCCGGGACATGAGCATCTACCGCGAAGAAATCTTCGGCCCAGTGCTGGCCTGCGTACGCGTGGATGATTTCGCCGCCGCGGTGAAGCTGGTCAACGACCACGAGTTCGGCAACGGCGTCAGCTGCTTCACCCGCGACGGCAACATCGCCCGCGAGTTTGCGCGGCGCATCGAAGTGGGCATGGTCGGCATCAACGTACCGATCCCGGTACCGATGGCCTGGCATGGTTTTGGTGGCTGGAAGAAGAGCCTGTTCGGCGACATGCACGCCTATGGCACCGAAGGCGTGCGTTTCTACACCAAGCAGAAATCGATCATGCAGCGTTGGTCGGAGAGCATCGAGCAAGGCGCGGAGTTTGCGATGCCGGTGTCGAAGTAAGGGTTTATCTGCGCCACAAAACCTGATGTGGGAGGGGGCTTGCCCTAATGTCAGTCAGTTAAGCGAAAGGCCCCCTGTAGGAGCGAGCTTGCTCGCGAAAAACGTGTAGGCGACGCGTTCATTCTGGTTAAACGCGGTAGCCCTGAGTTCTTCGCGAGCAAGCTCGCTCCTACAATAAAGCCTTAACTGACCGGCATTAGGGCAAGCCCCCTCCCACATTTTTTGCGTGTTTGAGATCGTTCCCACGCGTGGGAACGATCGCCATCTACAGCCGCGGTCAGGCAGTGGTTCTTGTGCTGGTCAGGCACTCGATGGAGCGGTCTACCGTGGTCCTGGCAATTTCCAGCAAATGCCACACCGCCAGGATCTTCGCCCGCTCGGGATTTTGCAGCAGCTCGCCGCAGTCAAGTGCGATCGCTGACGCGCTGTCGAGCAAGCTGGCGGTGTAGAGAAGGGCGTCTTCGAAGCTCAGGTCTTCATTGACGCAGTGGAAGCCCTGGCTGGGCAGGTAGTGGTCGATGGCGCGGTTGAAGGCGGCGCGGTCTTTTGCGGGATCGAAGGGTGGGTCGGGTAGGGCTTTGTTCATGGTGTAACTCCTATTGAGCAAGAGAGCTACCGCCAACGCTGCTAAACGAGGGTGGCAGCTGTACGCGGGTTAGCAGACCGGTCAATAGGAAAACCAGCGCACCCGAAGGTGCCCCACGCACAGCCACCATAAAAGCAGAAGTGAACCGTGCGGCTATTGAAGCGGGCTGCTAAACCCGATCGCTGAAACTTAGCGACGGAGCGGAGACTAGCCACCGATTCCAACAGGCACAAGGCGGCAAGGATTGTCTAGGAAACGTCCTGCAATTAAAAGGGACACGCCTTGCTGGCCTTTTAAAAAACATGACCAAATGCCACTAATCCCCCTGTTGGAATGCAGACAAATGTGGGAGGGGCTTGCCCTAATGCCAGTCAGTTAAGCGAACGGGGCTCACTGTAGGAGCGAGCTTGCTCGCGAAAAACGTCCAGGCAACGCGTTCATTCTGAATAAACGCGGTGGCTCTGAGTTCTTCGCGAGCAGGCTCGCTCCTACAAAAATCCTTAACTGACTGGCATCAGGGCTTGCTCCCTCCCACAGGGCTATCGCCGACCCGCCCGCGTACTCACATCCACCCACACCGCCAGCACCAGAATGCTGCCCTTCACGATCATCTGCCAGTAACTGTCCACGTCCAGCATCGACATGCCGTTGTCCAGGCTGGTAATCACCAGCGCGCCCAATAACGCGCCGTACACCGTGCCCGAGCCGCCGCGCATCGAGGTGCCGCCGATAAAGCACGCGGCGATGGCGTCCAGTTCGCCCATGTTGCCCGCCGACGGTGAGCCGGCGGCCAGGCGTGCGGTGTTGACCAGGCCGGCGAGGGCGCACATCACGCCCATGATGCCGAAGATCCACAGCTTCACTGCCTGCACGTTGATGCCTGACAGCCGCGTGGCTTCCATATTGCTGCCCACCGCATACACGCGGCGGCCGAAGACGGTCTGGCTGGTGACGTAGCTGAACACGCCGAGCAGCACCAGCAGCAGCAACACCGGTACCGGGATGCCGTCGTAGCTGTTGAGGGTGGTGACAAACCCGGCCAGCACCGCGCCGATCAGCGCCACGCGCAGTACGTCGCGCACCAGAGAGTGTGCGGCCAGGCCATGCAGGGCGCGGTTGCGTCGTTGTTTCCAGGTGAGGAACAGGGTCAGCGCGAACAGCACCACGCCCAGCCCGATGCCCACGGTGTGCGGCAGGTACCCCTGGCCGACGTACACCAATGACGGCGACACCGGCGCAATGGTGGTGCCGCCGGTGATGCCCAGCAGGATGCCGCGAAATGCCAGCATGCCGCCCAGGCCGACGATGAACGAGGGTATGCGCAGGTAGGCGGTCATGTAGCCATTGGCCAAGCCGATCATCAGGCCGCACAGCGCTACCAGGCTCAGGTTGGCCAGCAGCGGGATGTGATAGACCACATCCAGGATCGCCGCCAGCCCGCCCAGCAATCCGAGCAGCGAACCCACCGACAAATCAATTTCGCCGCTGATGATCACCAGCACCATGCCGCACGCCAGGATCCCGGTGATGGACATCTGCCGCAGCAGGTTAGACAGGTTGCGCGGCGTGAGAAAGCCGCCCTCGGTCTGCCAGCTGAAAAACAGCCAGATGAACGCCACGGCGATCACCAAGGCAAGCATTTTGTAGCGGGTGAACAGCTGTTTGACCTGATTCATCTACGCGGTCTTCCGATCGTTATTGTTTTGGCTGAGCGCGGCGGCGAGCACCTGTTCCTGGGTGAGCCCCTGGTTGATGAAGTCGCCCCGCAACTGACCGTCGCCGATCACCAGCACGCGGTTGGACACGCCGAGCACTTCGGCGAGTTCCGACGAGACCATGATGATCGACACCCCTTCGGCCGCCAGCGCGCCCATCAGTTTGTAGATTTCATACTTGGCGCCCACATCCACCCCGCGGGTGGGCTCGTCCAGAATCAGCACCTTGGGCTTGGCCATCAGCATTTTCGCCAACACGGCTTTTTGCTGGTTGCCGCCGGACAGGCTGGTGATTGGCAGGAAGGGGCTGGCGGTCTTGAGGTGCATGCGGGCGATCTGCTGGTCGATGCTGCCCAGTTCGGCTTCGGCGTCGATGCGGGTCAGGTGGGCGTAGGTGTCGAGCACCGCCAGGGTGATGTTCTGGCCCACGCCCAGGTCGGGGATGATGCCCTGGCGCTTGCGGTCCTCGGGCACCATGCACAGCCCGGCGCGAATCGACTTGAGCGGCGTGCGCGTGTCGATCACTTGGCCCTCCAGCCACACCTCGCAGCTGTAGCGTCCGGGGTAGGCGCCGAACAGCGCCGACACCAACTCCGTGCGCCCGGCGCCCACCAGCCCTGCAATGCCGAGGATTTCACCGCGCCTGAGCACGAAGGACACATCGTCGACGCGTTTGCGCTTGGGGTTGTCGACGTCATAGCAGGTGACGTTGCGCGCTTCGAAGATCACCTCGCCCACCTCGTGAGGTTCGGTGGGGTAGAGGTTGCTCATTTCGCGGCCGACCATCTGCGTGATGATCCGTGGGATATCCATATCGGCCATGGCGGTGGTCGCGATGTGCTTGCCATCGCGAATCACCGCGATGGTGTCGCACACGGCGGCCACTTCATCGAGCTTGTGCGAGATATACACACAGGCCACGCCCTTGGCCTTGAGGTCGCGGATAATGTCGAGCAGCACCTCGATTTCCGAACGGGTCAGGGCCGAGGAGGGCTCGTCAAGGATCAGCAGACGCGCCTGTTTGTTGAGGGCCTTGGCGATTTCCACCAGTTGCTGGTAGCCGCCGCCGTACTGCGACACCGGCAGCGCGACGTTCATGTCCGGAACCTTGAGTTCGCGCATTAATGCCTCGGCGCGGTGCAGCATCGCCGGGTAGTTCATGCGCCCGCCGGGCAGGGTCAATTCGTGGCCCATGAAGATGTTCTCGGCTACCGACAGGTCGGGCACCAGGGTCAGTTCCTGGTGGATGATGACAATTCCGGCGGCCTCGGTTTCGCTGATCGACTGGGCCTTGAGCGGCTGCCCGTCCCAGAGAATTTCACCCTCCCAGGTGCCGTGCGGGTAGACCGCCGACAGCACCTTCATCAAGGTGGATTTGCCCGCACCGTTCTCACCGCACAGGCCGACGCATTCCCCCGGCCGTACCTTGATGTCGATGCCGTTGAGGGCGTTGACACCGCCAAAGGTTTTGACGATGCCGTTCATTTGCAGCAGGTAGTCGGCGGCCATCACGGTCATTGCCCGGCGATCTGCTCTTTGGTGTAGAAGCCGTCCTTCTCCAGCACGTCGATGTTGGCCTTGGTCAGCGGCGTCGGCGTGAGCAGGATGGTGTCGACCTGCTTGCTGCCATTGTCGTATTGCGAGCTGTAGGTAGGCTTTTCATTGCGTGCCAGTTGCACCGAGAGTTTGGCCGCCTCGGTGGCGATCAATTTGAGCGGCTTGTACACGGTCATGGTCTGGGTGCCGTCGATCACGCGCTTGATCGCTGCGAGGTCAGCATCCTGACCGGAAATCGGCACCTTGCCCGCCAGCTTCTGCGCGGCCAGGGCCTGGATCGCACCGCCGGCGGTGGCGTCGTTGGAGGCGACGATGGCATCGATCTTGTTGTCGTTGCGGGTCAGGGCGTTCTCGACAATGCTCAGGGCCTCGGTGGGGTTCCATTCCTTGACCCATTGCTGGCCGACGATCTTGATGTCGCCCTTGTCGATGGCCGGTTGCAGCACTTTCATCTGGCCTTCGCGCAGCACCTTGGCGTTGTTGTCGGTAGGCGCGCCGCCGAGCAGGAAGTAGTTGCCCTTGGGCACCGCCTGCAGCACGCCGTTGGCCTGCATTTCGCCGACTTTTTCGTTATCGAAGGAGATGTAGGCGTCGATGTCCGCGTTGAGGATCAGGCGGTCGTAAGACACGACCTTGATCCCGGCCTTCTTGGCTTCGGCGACCGCGTTGGTCAGCACCGTGGCGTTGAACGGCACGATAACGATCACGTCGACGCCACGGGAGATGAGGTTTTCGATCTGCGAGATTTGCTTCTGCTCGTTGGCGTCGGCCGACTGCACGAACACCTTGGCATCGAGCTTTTCCGCCGCTGCGACAAAGTAGTCGCGGTCTCGGGACCAGCGCTCCAGGCGCAGGTCGTCGATGGAGAAGCCGATTTTCGGATGCGCCGAATCGGCCATCACCGGCAGGGCGAGCAGGGCCAGGGCTGTGGCGAGCAGGGTACGTTTGAATGACTTCATGGTGGTGCGTCCTTTTATTGTTGTTGGAAAGACACAGGGTGGTGCGCCTAAAACTGTAGAGCGTCCTTGGGCGCTCTGTGCATAGATTTGTCGCGCAAATGTCACTGCCCTCTGTAGGAGCGAGGCGGGCGGCTAGCCCTTGCTCGCGAAAAACGTCAACGATAACGCGAGACACTGGGTTAACCCTGTCGTTCTTGCGTTCTTCGCGAGCAAGCTCGCTCCTACAGAGGGGCTTCAGGTGTAGATGAACCGGTTTACCACGCCTTCGAGCATCTCCTGCCGGCCACTCACGGCCTGCGGGTCGAGTTCGTTGGCAAACGCATGTTCGGCCAGCGACGCCAGGCTGAACTCACCGGCCAGCACCGCACGGCCCAGCGACTGGTCCCAACCGGCATAACGCTGGTCCTTGAACTGTTGCAGCTGGTCGTTCTGCACCATGGCGGCCGCGCGTTCCAAGGCCAGGGCCAGTACATCCATAGCGGCCACATGGCCGTGGAACAGGTCCACAT
Organism: Pseudomonas sp. W4I3; assembly: GCF_030816195.1. Classification (GTDB taxonomy): domain Bacteria; phylum Pseudomonadota; class Gammaproteobacteria; order Pseudomonadales; family Pseudomonadaceae; genus Aquipseudomonas. The sequence continues at coordinate 2,857,309 of NZ_JAUSXS010000001.1, forward strand.
CATCCAGGCTTTGGCGGCGCACCTTGGAATCGAAATTGTAGCCGCCGTTCTTGAACCCGCCGGCCTTGAGGATTTCATAGGTGGCCAGGGTCATTTCCTCGACGCTGTTGGGGAACTGGTCGGTGTCCCAGCCGTTCTGCGGGTCGCCACGGTTGGCGTCGATGCTGCCGAAAATGCCCAGGGACACGGCGGTGGCGATCTCATGATGAAAGCTGTGCCCGGCCAGGGTGGCGTGGTTGGCCTCGATGTTCACCTTGATCTCGTGTTCCAGGCCGTACTCATGCAGAAAGCCGAACACCGTGGCGCTGTCGTAATCGTACTGGTGCTTGGTCGGCTCCTGGGGCTTGGGTTCGATCAGCAGGTCGCCCTTGAAGCCGATCTTGTGCTTGTGCTCCACCACCATGCGCATGAACCGGCCGAGTTGTTCACGCTCGCGCTTGAGGTCGGTATTGAGCAGGGTTTCATAGCCCTCACGGCCACCCCACAGCACATAATTGGAGCCCTTGAGCCGCAGCGTGGCGTTCATCGCGCTGAACACCTGGGCGGCCGCGTAGGCGAACACTTCCGGGTCCGGGTTGCTTGCGGCACCGGCGGCGAAGCGCGGGTTGCTGAAGCAGTTGGCGGTGCCCCACAGCAGCTTGATGCCGGTTTGTTCCTGATGACGCTCCAGGTGATCGACCATTTGCGCAAAGTGGTTGCGGTATTCCTTGAGCGAACTGCCTTCGGGGGCCACATCGGTGTCGTGGAAACTGTAGTAATCGATGCCCAGCTTGGAGAAAAACTCAAACGCGGCCTCCGCCTTGCCGATGGCCAGCTCCATCGGATCACCGCTGCGCTGCCAGGGCCGCTTGAAAGTGCCCACGCCAAACATATCCGCCCCCGGCCACACAAAGGTGTGCCAATAACAGGCGGCCATGCGCAGGTGCTCACGCATGGGTTTGCCGAGGATCAGTTTGTTCGCATCGTAGTGACGAAAGGCGAGAGGGGCGTCGCTGGCAGGGCCTTCGAAGCGAACCTTCTCGACACCGGGGAAGTACGGCATGGCGTTTTCCTTATTGTTCTTGGCGGTGTCTGGATACTAGCAACAGCACCTGGGCTGCTGATTATGAAAATCACCAAGGGGTGGTGCGATTTTGTGCAGCGAGGGCTAGTCTGTCTCAACCGGCCACAGGACAAAAAAACAATGAAAACCCTACCGCCCGTTCACCGCATCGCCTTGCTGTTCAATGGCAGCAAAATCTACGACCGCGGCATCATCGCCGGCATCGGCAATTACCTGAGCAGCACCCGCGTGTCCTGGGATTTGTTTCTGGAGGAAGATTTCCTGTGCCGCCTGCGTGGCATCGAGCGCTGGCAGGGTGATGGCATCATTGCCGACTTTGATGACCCGCTGATCGGCGAGGCGCTGGCCGGGAGTCGGGTGCCGGTGGTGGCGGTGGGCGGCTCGTATGAGGACGTCAGCCAGTACCCGAAGGGGATTCCCTATGTGGCGACCGACAATCATGCGTTGATGAAATTGGCCTATGAGCACCTGATCGAGGCCGGGCTGACGCGGTTTGCCTGTTTCAGCCTGCCCCAGGCTCAGGCCAATCGCTGGGCCCAGGAGCGGGAGAAGGCCTTTCGCCAGTTGATGCAGCGCGACGGCCTGCACGTCGAGGTGTATCGCGGCCTGGGTACCAGCGCGCCGTTATGGGACAGCGCGGTGGAGCAGCAGATTGCCTGGCTGCACAGCCTGCCCAAGCCCATCGGCATTATCGCGGTGACCGATGCCCGCGCCCGTCAGCTGTTGCAAGCCTGCCTCACGGCGGGCATTGCGGTGCCCGAGGAAGTGGCGTTGATCGGCATCGACAACGACCCGCTGACCCGCACGCTGACGCGGGTGCCGCTCAGTTCGGTGATCCAGGGCACCGAGACCATGGGCCGTACCGCCGCCGCGCTGCTGCATCAGATGCTGCACGGCAAACCCTGCGCGGGCACGCAGATTCTGGTGCCGCCGGAAGCGATCAACGTGCAGGCCTCCAGCCTGCACCAGCCTTTGGGCAATCCCTATGTGATGCAGGCCTTGCTGTTCATTCGTCAATACGCCTGCCAGGGCATCAAGACCGCGCAGGTGGCGGCGTATGTCGGGGTGTCGCGCTCATCGCTGGAGTCGCACTTTCGCAAGGTGCGCGGGTGCAGCGTGCACGACGAGATCCTGCGCTTCAAGCTCGCCGCCGCCGCCAAGGGCCTGGAAAACCAGGCCTTGGCGATTGCCGACATTGCGCAGACCTGTGGCTTCAAATCGGCGCAATACCTGCACACGGTGTTTCGTCGCGAATACGGTTGCACACCAAGGCAGTACCAGCACGGCGCGGCTTAGAACACGGCCTTGACTTGCAAGCCCAGGATCAGCGCATTGTCGATGCTCTCCCCGGAAAACGCCCCCGGTTCGATGATGTACTGCATATCCGGCCTCAGCGTCAGCCAGGGCGTGGCCTGGTAGCCATAACTGAGTTCGATCAACTGCTCGGCGCTGTCCAGCCCAGGGTAGGGCCGGTCGGCATTGAACGCGGCAAGTTCCTGCACCTCGCGGCTGCGCGGGTTCGGCACGGCGCGGCCATAGCCCACGGCGACGCTGTCACGCGGGCGGCCTTCGAACGGTTTGTACAGCACCACGCCGGCCCCATACCACTTGCTGAACGGCGACGCCGCCTCGCTGGCCGCCGAATACTGGCCAAAGGCGTGCAGGCTGCGTCCCTGGGACGATGGCGAGGCCCACACGGCCTGGTCGATCAACAGGTAGTGGCCGCCGCGACCACTGACGTCCTTATCGCTGCCGATGCGTTTGACATCGGAGCTGTCGTAGTAGTAACCGAGCTTGTATTCACCCGGCAGGCTGCCGGCATGTTTGTAGATCAGCTCGATAGGCACCACGGTGCCGGTGGTGTGCTTGGGCCCCAGGTGCCAGGCGCGGCTGGCGTTGCCGTTGCTCGAAGGGTCGACATTGAACGCCGCCACGCGCAGTTGCCAGTTGGGTGAAAAATCGTATTTCACCCGTGCGCCCAAGTGCGCGTTCGGGTAGTTGGCCCAGCCGCTGCCGCCCGACATGTTCAGCGGGTGCCCGCAGAAGCCGGCGTTCATGAAGTTGCACAGAATGCCGCTGTCCAGGCCACCGAGGTCGTTGCCCATGGCCATGTAACCGAGCTTGAGGTTAAGCGCCGGGGTGAACAGCGTGCGCTCATAGCTCAGCTCGGTCAGGCGCGTATAGAGGCCGCCGTAGTTTTCCTGGATCGGCAGGCGGTTGCCCACCAGGTCGTCGGAGGCGCTGTTGCCACGCCGGTCGTTGATCGTCAGTTGGATGCGGTCGCCATGGTTCAAACCGTAGAGCTTGCCCAGGTCGAACTGCACACCCAGCTTGAGGTTTTGCGAATAGCGCGCCGAGCGGTGCTGGCCGCCGTGGGCGTTGTAGGCGGTCTCGCCGCTGTAGTCGCCGGTGAAGCGTACGCCTTGCTCATCGAGTTCGCGGCGCAGGCCACCCCAGTCGCCGGTCAGCGTGCTGTCGTCGGCCTGGGCGGGCAGGGCGGCGGCAAAGGCCAGGCCCAGCAGCAGGCGCCCAAGGGAGGTCGGAGAAGTAGGGTTCATGCGGGGATTTTCCAGACACAAAGCGCGGTGCGGGCGCACCGCGCGAACAGAGGGTGGTTACGGCAAGGCGTAGGCGATCACGTAGTCGCCACGGTCAGTGGACTGGCGCGCACCGCCGGCGGTGACGACGATGTACTGCTTGCCGGTTTTCGGTGACACGTAGGTCATCGGGCCGCCCTGGCTGCCCACGGGCAGGCGGGCTTTCCAGATTTCATCGCCGTTGCCGCTGTTGAAGGCGCGCAGGTAGAAGTCCTGGGTGCCGGCGATAAAGATCAGGCCACCCTGGGTCGACAGCGTACCGCCGAGCGTCGGCAGGCCCACCTTGATCGGCAGGTGCATGCGGATGCCCAGGGGGCCGGTGTCTTCAACGGTACCCACCGGGACTTGCCAGGCGACCTTTTGCGTCTTCATGTCGATGGCGGTCAAGGTGCCGAACGGCGGTGCCTGGCACGGAATGCCGGCCACCGACAGGAAGCGGTTCTTGTTCACCGCATACGGCGTGCCCTTGAGCGGCACGGCGCCCATGCCGGTGTTCAGCGCTTCGCCACCGGAGGCGGCCTGGGCCTTGTTCTGCGACGGCACCATCTGGATCCACAGGCCCAGGCGCATGTCGTTGACGAAGATGAAACCGTGCACCGGGTCGGTGGAAATACTGCCCCAGTTCATGCCGCCCAGTGAGCCCGGAAAGCTCAGGGATTTATCGGTGCCTGGCGCGGTGTACAGGCCGTCGTAGCGCATGCTTTTGAAGTCGATGCGGCACAGCAACTGGTCGTACGGCGTCGCGCCCCACATGTCCGATTCGGTCAGGGTCTGCGCGCCGATCTGCGGCATGCCCACCGATTTGGGTTGGGTCGGCGAGTAAGGCTCGTTGGGAATGTTCGCGGCTTTGACCGGCACTTCCTGCACGTCGGTCAACGGCTTGCCGGTGGCGCGGTCGAGCACATAGATCTGCCCGGCCTTGGTGCCGATCACCACGGCGGGTACTGCCTTGTCGCTGCCTGGCGGGGTGAAGTCGATCAGGCTGGGTTGCATCGGCAGGTCGAAGTCCCACAGGTCGTTGTGGACGGTCTGGTACACCCACTTCTCTGCGCCGGTGGAGGCGTCCAGTGCCAATACCGAAGCACCGTATTTATGATTGAGCGCGGTGCGCTCTACACCGTAGATGTCGGTGGACGAGCTGCCCATCGGCAGGAAAACCGTGTTCATCAGCGGGTCGTAGGACATCGGCGCCCAGCTGTTGGGGGTGCTGCGCACGTAGGTGCTGCCGGTGGCCGGGGCCTGTTTGTCTTGCGGGTTGCCCGGGTCGAAGGCCCAGCGCATCTGGCCGCTGATCACATCGAAACCACGGATCACGCCGCCGGGCATGTCGGTCTGGACGTTATCCGCAACGCGGCCGCCCACCACCACGGTGGTGCCGGCAATCAATGGCGCCGAAGACAATTGGTAGTAACTGTCCGGGACATTGCCGAGTCCGGCTTTGAGGTCTACCTGGCCGTGGTTGCCGAAGTCTTCGCAGAATTTACCGGTGTCGGCGTCCACGGCAATCAGGCGTGCATCGATGGTGTTGGTCAGCAGGCGACGCTGGCATTGCGCACCGGCGGCAACGCTGGCGGCGATGATCGGCGAACTGTTCGGCTGGGTCGGTTGGGCAATCGGCGCGCTGGCATCGAAATACGCCATGCCCCGGCAACGCTGCCATACCGCCGATTGGGCGTTGACCTCGTTTTTCCACAGTTCCTTGCCGGTGTCGGCGTCCAGCGCGATCAGGTTGTTGTGCGGGGTGCAGATGAACACTTTATTGCCGATCTGCAGGGGCGTCAGCTGGTCCTCGGCACCGTTGCCGTCGCTGATGGCGACGTCACCGGTGTGGTAGGTCCAGGCGACTTTGAGCTTGTCGATGTTGTCGCGATTGATCTGGTCCAGGGCGGCGAAGCGGCTGCCGCCTTCGGTGTTGCCGTAGTGTGCCCAGTCTTTCTGCGCATCGGCGGCGGCCACCGGGGTGATGCCAGGGCCGGCACCGGTCGGCGCTACGCTTGGGTGAGCTACGAACATATTGCCCGCCGCCACCGCAGCGCCCAGCGCCAGCACGGCGGCGACGCCATAGGCACCGCGCGCCGGTTTGCCAACCAGCAGCGGATAGACCAGCGCGACCACGATGCCGATCACCGCGAACATGAACAGTCGCGAGAACAGCGGCCAGTACACCAGCCCTACATCCGCGACCGCCCATACGGCCGTGCCGACCAGGAACGCGGCGAACAACCACGCACCCGCCGGCTTGCGCCGGGCAATCAGCAGCCCGGCAATGGCCATGACCACGCCACCCACCAGGAAGTACCAGGAACCTCCCAGGCTGACCAGTTTGGCGCCGCCGACGGCGAGCGCAAGGCCGAGCAGGGCGATGATCACGCCCAGGCCCAGGAGTAGGATTCTAGAGACGCCAGTGGCGCGCGATGCTCGTTTCATGTCGAAAGGACTCGAGTGAGAGAGGGCAAAGACGCGATTTTAGCAAGATAAGTAACTGGTTAGTACATTGTGCCGCGCAATAGACTGTTACGGATGCTGCGATGATGGGCCGGGGTCAAAGAAAGTAGGACGGGTAAGCCCTGATGCCGGTCAGTCAAGCGCAGAACCCTTGTGGGAGGGGGCTTGCTCCCGATAGCGGTGGGTCAACCGATATCAATGTTGGCTGGGCCGACGTCTTCGTGGGAAGGCTTTGTGTAGGAGCGAGCTTGTAGCGGTCCAGTTTTTTTGGACCACTCTGTAGGAGTATTAGGCCGCCAGCTTTTCAAAAATGGCTGGCGGCAGGTTGTTCGAGGCAGAGTGACAGCGTCGATGGTTATAATGAGCAATGAAGTCCATCACGTCCCGCTCTGCTTCGAAGTGAGTTGAGTAACCATTTTCAGGTGACCAATCGTGTTTTTGCGATCTGAAATAGCGCTCCACAACCGCATTGTCCCAACAGTTCCCGCGCCTACTCATGCTCTGCACGATCTGCTTTTCAGCCAAGTAGCTGACGAAGCGCTCAGCTGTGTATTGGCATCCCTGGTCCGAGTGAAACACCAGCTCGGGGGAAGGTCGACGCAGCCCCACAGCAAGTCGTAAAGCCTGCAATGAAAGCTCGGTATCAGCCGTCCTTGAAAATGCCCAACCAACGATTCTGCGCGAAAAAAGATCCATCACAATGGCTAGATACAACCAACTGCCACCGACACGGATATAGGTAATATCTCCCGCCCAGAACGTGTTGGGTTGTTCCGGATTAAAGCGTCGCTCCAGTACATTGGGCGCGATGTTGGACACTTTGGTGGCTCGCCGATAGTGCGCATACTGGGCCCGACGTCTCACCAGGCCCAAACTCTTCATCAAGCTGCGCATACGATGGCGCCCGACCACTACGCCCTGTGTTTTCAGGACTTTTGTAAACCCACGACTGCCCAGCGCTCCGCGATGCTCTCGGTGTAATAGCCGGATTTTCTTTTCCAGTTGGGGCTCAATTCTGCGCTCAGGTTTGGGCTGGCGCATCGCGTAATAGCTGCTGCGAGGCACGCCCAGCAAGCGGCATAGACGTCGCACCGACAGCTTTTTTGTGGCGCCCTCAATCATTTTCTTCGGCCAAACAGCACCTTTAGATGAGAGGGCAACTGCTTTTTTAGGACATCGTTCTCGGCTTCCAGCAACGCCAACCTGGCCTGCAGCGAATCAATGAGATCCTGATCCTGAGGACGCGTCGTTTGCGCTGCTCCTACCTGCTCCTTGCGCCATCGCGAAACCCAGCGTCGCAGCGCCGTCGGCCCCACACCCGTTTGCTCGCACGCCTTAGGTACTGAGTAGTTCAACTCAACGACCAGACGAATCGCTTCGGCTTTTTCTTCGGCTGTAACGATCCGAAATCCCATGACGCTTCCTTAGGTTGATACTCCTACATCATGGTCCATAAATATTGAGCCACAACAGCTTGCTCGCGAAAAACTCACAGACACCGCGTTGATTCAGAAAACACGCGTTATCGTTGACGTTTCGCGAGCAAGCTCGCTCCTACAGTGAGCACCTTTCGCTTTGTGGGCGACTGCAGACGGTCAACGAAACGCCGGCACCACCTGCTCGATAAACAGTGCCAGGGACTTCTTCTTCTCGGCATGGGGCAGGCTGTTGTCGCACCAGAAGCTGAACTCATCCACGCCCAGTTCCTGGTAGTACCGAATGCGCGGGATGATCTCTTGCGCGGTGCCGATCATCGCGGTTTTGCGCAGGCTTTCCAGTTCGAACTCTGGGCGTGCGGCAAACTTCTCTTCCGGGCTTGGCTCCAGGAAACCATTGACCGGCACGTTCTTGTTGCCGAACCAGGCATCGAAGGTACGATAGAATTTCGAGATCGCCTTGGCCCCGACTTCCCAGCCTTGCGGATCATCAGCGGCGTGCACGTGGGTGTGACGCAGCACCATCAATTGCGGGCGGGGCACGCCAGGGTTGTTGTCCAGGGCAGCCTGGAATTTGTTTTTAAGGTCCAGGACTTCTTCGTCGCCCTTCATCAACGGCGTGACCATCACGTTGCAGCCGTTTGCTACTGCGAAGTTGTGGGAGTCGGGGTCGCGGGCGGCGATCCACATCGGTGGGCTGGGCTGCTGGATCGGCTTGGGCACGCTGGTGGAGGTGGGGAATTTCCAGATATCGCCGTCGTGGGCGTAGTCGCCTTTCCACAGGGCGCGCACCACCGGCACCATTTCGCGCAGGGCTTGGCCGCCGCTCGAGGCGGGCATGCCGCCGGCCATGCGGTCGAATTCGACCTGGTACGCGCCACGGGCCAGGCCCACTTCCATGCGCCCATTGCTGATCACGTCGAGCAACGCGCATTCCCCCGCCACCCGCAGCGGATGCCAGAACGGCGCGATGATGGTGCCGGCGCCCAGATGGATAGTGGTGGTTCGGGCCGCGAGGTAAGCCAGCAGCGGCATTGGACTGGGCGATATGGTGTATTCCATCGCGTGGTGTTCGCCAATCCACACGGTGCTGAAACCACCGGCTTCGGCCATCAGGGTCAGTTCGGTCAAATCTTCGAACAACTGACGGTGGCTGACGCTTTCATCCCAGCGTTCCATGTGTACGAACAGCGAAAATTTCATGACGCTTACCTCGGATCTATTGTTATTTTCCGCAAAAAGCGGGTTCAGCGGGGTATCAAGCAGGCACCGGCAGGGTACCCATCTTGCCGTGGCAATACACCAGGGGCCCATTCGGCTGTGTCGGCACGATCAGGTTCTTGACCGAGCCAACCATGATTGCGTGGTCGCCGCCTTCGTACTCGCGCCACAACTCGCATTCAATGACCGCCGTGGCGTTGGCCAGGATCGGATTGCCCAATGCACTCAGGGTCCACTCGATGCCTTGGGCCTTGTCCTTGCCTTTGCGTGCAAAGGCATAGGCTTCGCTTTGCTGTCCGCCGGACAGCACATGGATGGCGAAGCGCTTGTTCTTGATCAGTACGGGGTAGGAGTCGGAGCTGTAGTTGGGGCAGAAAAGCACCAGGGCCGGGTCCATGGACAGCGAGCTGAACGCGCTGGCGGTGAGGCCGACGATTTGCCCGTCGTCGTCCAGCGTAGTAATCACGGTGACCCCGGAAGGAAACGAGCCCATCACTTGTTTGTAGATGGCGGCATCAATCATGGGATGGTCCTCTGCTATGAAGCGGTTTTTTTAAATTTATAGGTCTGATGGTATACCGTAATACAGGAGTTGCAAGAGCTTTTTTGGACAGGCGATATACGTGTCCTGAACCCGAAAAAGGCCTTGATTACGGGGATTTATCCCGTGATGGCGGTTTTTATCGGGGCGCTATTGCCGGATCAGAGGCGGGCTAAAACAGCGGATCAGTCTTGTTAAAATGTTGGAATACCATAATATGGTGTTCGTCTGAGGGGCGGCCATCGAGCGTCCTCCGGATGGCGTCAAACAACTATAAGATCAGACAAACGCGAGTTATTCCTATGCCTCAGATGTCCCGGCAAGACCCCCTGATCGAGCATCACACGGTCGATTACGTCCCCCTCGCAGAGCGCCACGGGAAGGCCCGCGACCTGTTCACATTGTGGTTCAGTACCAATATCGCGCCGCTGCCCATCGTCACCGGCGCAATGGTGGCCCAGGTGTTTCACCTCAACCTGATGTGGGGGCTGCTGGCGATCATCCTCGGGCATCTGCTCGGCGGTGTGGTGATCGCCCTTGCCTCGGCCCAGGGCCCGCGCATGGGCATCCCGCAGATGGTGCAGAGCCGCGGCCAGTTCGGGCGCTATGGCGCGCTGCTGATCGTGTTTTTCGCGGCGCTGATCTACATCGGCTTTTTCATTTCCAATATCGTGCTGGCCGGCAAATCCATCGTCGGCATCGTGCCCTCTGTCCCGGTGCCGGCGAGCATCCTGATCGGCGCCCTCAGCGCTACGGCCATTGGCGTGATCGGCTACCGCTTCATCCATACCTTGAACCGCATCGGCACGTGGGTGATGGGCAGCGCGTTGCTCGCCGGTTTTGTCTACATCTTTGCCCACGACCTGCCGCCGGACTTCTTCACCCGCGGCGGCTTCAACGCTGCCGGCTGGCTGGCCACGGTGTCGCTGGGGGTGATCTGGCAGATCAGCTTTTCGCCCTACACCAGTGACTATTCGCGTTATCTGCCGGCGGACATCGGCATCACCCGGCCGTTTATAGCCACCTACCTGGGCGCGACCCTGGGCACTATCCTGTCATTCGCCTTCGGCCTGGTGGCGGCACTGGCGACACCGGAAGGCACTGAAGCCATGGTCGCAGTCAAGCAAGCCACCGGCGCGCTGGGGCCGATCCTGATGGTGCTGTTTCTGCTCAATATCATTAGCCACAACGCACTGAACCTGTACGGGGCGGTGCTTTCGATCATCACCTCGATCCAGACCTTCGCCAGCCGCTGGACCCCCAGCATCAAGGTGCGCGTGATGCTCTCGAGCGTGATCCTCGCCAGTTGCTGCGTGGTGGCGCTGGGCGCTTCGGCGGACTTCATCGCGCAATTTATCGGGCTGATCCTCGCGCTGTTGCTGGTGCTGGTGCCGTGGGCCTCGATCAACCTGATCGATTTCTACATCATCAAACGCGGGGTGTACGACATCGCCTCGATCTTCCAGGCGGATGGCGGAGTGTATGGGCGGTTTAACCTGCATGCGATCGTGGCGTATTTCATCGGGATCATCGTGCAACTGCCGTTTGCCAATACGTCGTTGTATGTGGGGCCGTGGGCCAACCTGGTGGACGGCGCGGATCTATCGTGGCTGGTGGGGTTGGTGGTGACGTGTCCGTTGTATTACTGCCTGGCGACGCGCAAGCAGACGCAGAAGGTCCGAGCGGTGAAGCTGGGTTATTCGGACTGATCCTCACGTCAAATCAAATACCCGGCGCTTGCCGGGTATTTTTTTGTAGTCGGTTTTCCCTGGTGCCGTAGGCAACTTCTCTATTTCTCTCCACGCCTTCCGGCTGGTGTCCGGGCCGTATTCGCTTGCTTATATTTCCACGCCATCGCTATTGGACGCGGGATGCAGCGCATGGCGCAGGGTTATATCAACGACCATACAACTGACTACAGCAGCTTGAAGTCGCGCTTGATGGGGGGAGGCTTGAGCCGCCAGCGCTCCGACCATTTTGATGTGCTCAACCGCCACCTGCGCCATGGGCTGGTCACGCCGGGGCAATTGGTGATTATTCCCGATGCACACAGCGCGCACTGCTCCAGGGACGAGGCCTGGTTGATGCGCCATGCCGAGCAAGTGCGGCGCGACTTGGAACAGAACTCATCAGCCGGGGCCTCCGTGATCAATGACTATGACTTGCTGCAGAGCTTGCTGACCTATGGCTCGATTGGCGTCGGCAGCGCGACATCGGCATGGGCGCGACATTTGGATGAAATAGTGCATACGTTGGAGGAAATCGAGCGCTTGCATCAACGGATGAAAACGGGCGGGTTGAATCGCAATGCCTTCATTGGCCAACGGCAGATGCTGTTTGCATTGCTGGATACTCAACTGCGTGGCGCGGCCAGATTGGGTACGGGGTTGCGCAGTAATCAGTCGTTGAAGAAGGTCCTCGGGGTCTCCACCAAAAGCTATTTGCATAAGGGTGAGATTGCCGGGTATGCCCAGCGGATGGGGGCGATTGCGCAGGTGTCGAAGTGGCTGGGCAAGGGTACGTATGTGGGAATGGCGATGGACGTTGGCGCGGCGGGATTGGAGATCAAGGAGGCGTGTATGACGGGGAGGGAGGCGCAGTGTCGGCGGGCCAAGTATGTGGAGACGGGGCGGTTGGTGGGTAGCGTGGCGGGGGCTTCGATCGGGGGAGTCTATAGCGCGAAGGTTGGGCGGAGTGTTTGTAGGATAGCTTTCGCTATTGCCACTAAGGGACGCGCTGAGTTGGCCTGTGGAATTATCGGTGGCGCTGCGGGAGGGTATGCAGGAGGTTCTTTTTTGGGAGATGTCGGTGCTTTCCTGGGTGGAGAAATCCTAGAGGTCGATGGTGTTTTTTTATTTCAATCAGAGGGGGCTTAATAATGTCGCTCTTTCTTGTCTATAGCATCGTGCTGATGGCTGGGACGCACGTCCTTTTGGGGCTGATTCTATATGCCGAATATAGAAAGCTCGACGAGCTGGAAAGTTACTTCAGTGAGAACGAAAGAGTTCGTAGGCATAAACGTTTTTGGAAAAGAAACCAACGGATCGATAGGTTTCACCGTATGGGACTGATGGTTGATTTCCTGTCCGATTCAAAGCGCTTCGTGAAAGCTGGCCTCGTCACCGAGGGCGAGTTGGCGTCAGTTCCTTTAGCGCTCAGAAGATGGGCAGTGTGGCCCTATCGCAGCTGTCATATCTGGGCGGTTGCAACCGTCATCTGGGCCATTTGGTACAGGGCTTGAGGCGGCGCTCCGATGGCGGAACAGCCAGCTGCAAAAAACTCGCTGAAGGATATTCCGCTATCGGGAGCCAGCCGCTGCCACATGAAGCCTTCCAGGGCAGGCTCAATGCGCCCCGGCCGCCTTGTTCAAATCACTCTCGGCCCACTCCGTATACACACACGCGTCCGCCGTGGCCCAGCGCACCCGCACCGGGTCGCCGGCCTTGAGCGGCATGCCCGCCGCAGAGAGCGCTTTGACCGTCATCGAAGTACCGCCGAGGGTCTTCACCGCGCAGGTCTGGCTCTCGCCCAGAAACAGCACCTCCCCGACAATCGCCGAGACTTCATTCCAGCCAGCCGCCAAAGGTTGTTCGGCGGCCTGTTCGACGCTCAGCGCCAGGGCCTTTTCCGGGCGTACCATCAGTAATACATCCTGCCCCGTGTGCAGCCCGGTGGTCAGGCGGATCGACAGCGACTGGCCTTCAAACGACGCTGCCGCATTGCCCTGAGCCTTGAGCTTGAGGAAGTTGGAATTGCCCAGAAACGAGGCGACGAACGCGTTCGGCGGGTTCTGGTACAGGTCGAAACCGCTGCCCAGGCCGACGATTTTGCCGTGGCTGAAAATCGCGATGCGCTGGGACAGGCGCATGGCTTCTTCCTGGTCGTGGGTCACGTAGACGATGGTGATGCCCAGGCGCCTGTGCAGCTGGCGCAGTTCGTCCTGCAGGTCTTCACGCAGTTTCTTGTCGAGGGCACCGAGGGGTTCGTCCATCAGCAGGATACGCGGCTCGTACACCAGCGCGCGGGCGATGGCCACTCGCTGTTGCTGGCCGCCGGAGAGTTGCGAGGGGCGGCGATGGGCGAACGGTTCCAGCTGTACCAGCTTGAGCATGGCGTCGACGCGTTTCTCACGTTCGGCGCTGGCCAGTTTGCGGATGGCCAGGGGGAAGGCGATGTTGTCGCGCACCGACAAGTGCGGAAACAGCGAGTAGCGTTGAAACACCATGCCGATGTCGCGCTTGTGCGGCGGCACGTTGACCAGGGATTGCCCACTCACCAGGATCTCGCCGCTGCTCGGCGTTTCAAAGCCGGCGAGCATCGACAGGGTGGTGCTCTTGCCCGAGCCGCTGGAGCCGAGGAAGGTGAGGAACTCGCCGTCCTGGATGTCCAGGGAGATGTTGTCCACGGCGGCAAAGTCGCCGTAGTACTTGTTCAGGTTGCGCAGGCTGACCAGTGGTTGGCCGGGGTTCTGCGCGACATCTTGGATTACTGCACTCATGTTCTGCTCCTCGGCGCCTAGGCGCGGGTTTCAGTGCGCCGACGAAGGGCGGCGGCAATCACCATGACCAGTACCGACAGCCCGATCAGCAACGTCGAGGCGACGGCGATCACAGGCGTCAGGTCCTGGCGCAGGGTGGTCCACATTTTGACGGGAAGGGTTTGCAGGGTCGGGCTGGCCATCATCACGCTGAGCACCACTTCGTCCCATGAGACAAGAAAGGCGAACAGCGCACCGGCCACCATCCCTGGGCGAATCGCCGGGAAGGTCACCTTGAACACCGCCTGCAGGCGCGAGGCGCCGCAGATCACTGCGGCGTCTTCAATCGACTGGTCGAACAGCTTCAGTGAGTTGATGATCGAGATGATGGTGAACGGCAGCGCGACAATCACGTGGCTGACCACGAAGGCGAACATCGTGCCGGTATAGCCGAGCTTGAGGAACAGCGCGTACACCGCCACGGCGATGATCACCAGCGGCACGATCATCGGCAGGGTGAACAGGCCGTAGAGCAGCTCGCGGCCGGGGAAGCGTCCGCGCACCAAGGCAAAGGCGGTCGGCAAACCCAGCGCCACCGCGAAGATCGTGGTCAGAACCGCGACCTTGAGGCTGGCGATCGCGGCGTTCATCCAATCCGCGTTGGAGAAGAACTGGCCGTACCATTTGAGCGTCCAGCCTGGCGGCGGAAACACCAGCCATTGCGACGAACCGAACGACAGCAGCACGATAAACACGATCGGCAAGAGCAGGAACAGGCCAATCAAGCCGGTGGTGGTGTAGAGGCCCAGGCGCATCCTGCGGCTCATGGCGTTGGGGGTCAGGAGCATGACGGCTTACCTCGCGTTGCTGGCGCCAACCGGGGATTCCGGCTGGAGCTTCAGGTAGAAGTAGAACAGCACCAGCGTGATGAAAATCAGCAACGCCGCACCGGCACTGGCCAGGCCCCAATTGAGGAACGATTGCACCTGCTGAATGATGAACTCGGGCAACATCATGTTCTGCGCACCACCGAGCAACGCCGGGGTGACGTAGTAACCGAGGGACATCACAAACACCATCAACCCGCCGGAGAACAACCCCGGCCGACACAGCGGCAGGAACACCCGGAAGAAGTTGGTCCATGGGCTGGCGCCACAGATGGAGCCGGCCTGCAGGATCATCGGGTCGATGGCCTGCATGGTCGCCTGCAGCGGCAACACGATGAACGGAATCATGATGTAGCTCATGCCGATCACCACGCCGGTGAGGTTATGCACCATCTCCAGCGGTTGATCGATGATGCCCATGGCCATCAATGCCTTGTTGATCACCCCGGACGCTTGCAGCAAGACCAGCCACGAATAGGTGCGGGCGAGCAAGCTGGTCCACATCGACAACAGCACGATGTTAAGGATCCAGCGGCCCCAGCCGCGCGGCACCAGGGTAATCGCCCAGGCCAGCGGAAAGCCCAGCAGCAGGCTGAACAGGGTCACCAGGCCAGCCACCGAAAAGGTATTGAGCAACACCCGCGCATACGCCGAGTTGGCAAACAGCTGTTCGTAGTTGCCCAGGCCCGGCACCGGCTCCAGCACGCCGCGCAGCAGCAGGCCGATCAGCGGCGCGAGAAAGAACAGGCCGAGGAACAGCAGCGCCGGTATCAGGTTGCTCGACCCGCGCCACCGCTGCACCAGGGTCGGCATCCCGGCCTTGGCGTCAACCGCACCAGAGGCGCCGAGCGCGCCCCCGGCCGGCGTGGTTGCCGTCATTTTCATTTGACTAGCCATTCATTCCACCGTGTCGCAATGGCCGGACCGTTCTTGGCCCAGTAGGCGAAATCGAGGGTGATCTGGTCCTTGGCGTAGGCCGTCGGCAGGTTGGGTGCGAGGACTGAATCCAGGCGCTGCACGCTGTCGATGTTCACCGGGGCGTAGGCGGTCAGGTTGGAAAAGTCCGCCTGGCCCTTGGCGCTGCTGGCATTGGCCAGGAACTTCATCGCAGCCGCTTTGTTTTTCGAGCCTTTGGGCACCACGAGAATGTCGGCCATCACCAGGTTCTGCTTCCAGCTCACGCCCACCGGTGCGCCGTCTTCCTGCAGGGCGTGAATGCGGCCGTTCCAGAACTGGCCCATGCTGACTTCGCCGGAGGCCAGCAGTTGCTGCGATTGCGCACCGCCGCCCCACCAGACGATGTCTTTTTTGATGGTGTCGAGTTTCTTGAAGGCGCGGTCCAGGTCCAGTGGGTAGAGCGTGTCGGCGGGTACGCCGTCGGCCAGCAGCGCCAGTTCCAGCACGCCAGGGCTAGGCCATTTGTAGAGGGCACGTTTGCCGGGGTAGGTCTTGGTGTCGAACAAGGCGCTCCAGTCCTGCGGTTTGCCGGCGCCGAGCTTGCCTTCGTTGTAGCCGAGCACGAAGGAAAAGAAGAACGAGCCGACGCCATGGTCGGAGACGAAGCGCGGGTCGATCTTGTCGCGCTGGATCACCGAGAAGTCGAGGGGTTCGAGCAAACCTTCGGCGGCGGCGCGCAGAGCGAAGTCGGCTTCGACATCCACCACGTCCCACTGCACGTTGCCGCTTTCGACCATGGCCTTGAGTTTGCCGTAGTCGGTGGGACCGTCCTGAACCACGGTGATGCCGCTGGCTTTGCTGAACGGGTCGGCCCACGCCTGCTTCTGTGCGTCCTGGGTGCTGCCACCCCAGCTGACGAAGTTGACACTTTCCGCCGCCAGCGCTGCCTGGCTGGCCACGCTCAACAATCCCGCGAACAGCGCCGCGGTTGCACCTTTGTTCAACACCATTTTTACGCCCTCATTGTTGTGTTTATGAGCGGGCTTTGGAGTGCCCGCCTATCGGGAGCAGTCGGTCCGGATTGCCTGGTCAAGGTTGTCCGACCTATGGAATATCATATTATGGTATTCCAAACTTTGCGCAAGCACTTTGCCATACCGGTTATCCGCCAACGCTGGGTTTCCAGCCTCAGATGAAGGGTATGCTTTCCACGACTTCCAAGTCGTAACCGGTCAAGCCTGCGTATTTCAGCGGTGGTCCGAGGTGACGCAGTTTGCCCACGCCCAGGTCCTGCAATATCTGCGCGCCGGTACCCACTTCCGAATAAATCCGCGACTGCGACCGGCTGAACTGACGCGGCGCCTGGGTCAACTGCGGTACGCGTTCCAGCAGTGCCTGGGACGATTCATGGTTGGCCAGCACCACCACCACGCCGCTGCCTTCTGCTGCCACGCTTTGCAGGGCGGCCCACAAGGTCCAGTTGGACGGCCCACTGTAGTCGGCGCCGACCAGGTCGCGTAGCGGGTCGATCACGTGCACACGCACCAGTGCCGGTTCATCGCGGCGCAGTTGGCCCATGACCATGGCCATGTGCACGCCGCCGTCGATGCGGTCTTCAAAGGTGATCAGGCGGAAGGTGCCGTGCACCGTGGGCAGGTCGCGTTCGCCGATGCGTACCACGGTGCGCTCGGTGCTGAGGCGGTAGTGGATCAGGTCGGCGATGGTGCCGATCTTGATCCCGTGCTTGCGTGCAAAGACTTCCAGGTCGGGGCGGCGGGCCATGGTGCCGTCGTCGTTCATCACTTCGACAATCACAGAGGCCGGCGCGTGCCCGGCCAGGCGCGCCAGGTCGCAGCCGGCTTCGGTGTGGCCGGCGCGGGTCAGCACGCCGCCGTCCCTGGCGCGCAGCGGGAAAATATGCCCCGGCTGCACGATGTCGGCGGGGCCCGCGTTGATGTCCACAGCCGCTGCTACAGTGCGTGCGCGGTCGGCGGCGGAGATGCCGGTGGTCACCCCGGTGGCGGCTTCGATGGACACGGTAAACGCAGTGCTGAACACGCTCCCATTGCTGGGCACCATCTGCTCCAGGCCCAGGCGTTGGCAATGTTCATCGGTGAGGGTCAGGCAGATCAGGCCACGGGCTTCGCGGGCCATGAAGCTGATAGTCTCGGCGGTGCAGCACGCAGCGGGCAGCAGCAGATCGCCTTCGTTTTCCCGGTCTTCGTCGTCGACCAGAAGGACCATCTTGCCCTGGCGGTAGTCTTCGATGATGTCTGCGATGTTGTTGAAGGACATGAAAGGTGCTCAACTTTTATGGTTGTGTGTATTATGGTATACCACAGATTCTAAACAAGAGGATGTCCCGATGAAGGCCTATTGGATTGCCCATGTGGATGTGTCCGATGCAGAGCAATACACCCAGTACACCCAGCGCGCACCGGCGGCGTTTGCGAAGTTCGGCGGGCGATTTCTGGCCAGGGGCGGGCGCAGTGAGGCGATGGAAGGCGGGCCGGCACGGCAGCGCAATGTGGTGATTGAGTTTGAAAGTTATGAGCAGGCGGTGGCGTGCTATGAGTCCGCCGAATATCAGCAGGCCAAGGGGCACAGAGCGGGGGCGGGAGAGGCGCAGATCATTATTGTGGAAGGGCTGGCGCCCTAGGTATACCTGGCCGAGTGTGGTCCTAATGTGGGAGGGGCTTGCCCCCTCCCACATTTTGAACCGTGTTCAGGCTGAAGATCAGCGCATGAAGTGAATCTTGCCGCTGTCATCATTCCCCATGTAGATGCCATACACCCCAGCCTGGCGTTCCTCGATGTAACGCTCGAGGATCTGCCGGATCGCCGGGTAGTAGATGCTGTCCCACGGAATGTCCTCGGGGGCGAAGAATGTGTAGGCCTGGGTTTCCGGGCCGAACTGGCCGGTGATCTCCAGCGCGATGGCGCGGAAGATGATGTACACCTCGCTGATCTTCGGCACGCTGAAAATCGAGTAGGGCGAGACGATCTCGGCGCGCACGCCGCTCTCTTCCCAGACTTCGCGCAACGCCGCCTCTTCGGTGGTTTCGCCACCTTCCATGAAGCCTGCCGGCAGCGTCCAGGTGCCGGGGCGCGGGGGGATTGCGCGCTGGCACAGCAGGTACTTGCCGTCCTGCTCGATGATGCAGCCGGCGATGATCTTGGGATTGATGTAGTGGATATAGCCGCAGCCCCGGCACATCAGGCGCTCGTGGGTGTCGCCCGGTTGCAGCTGATGACCGAGGTCACGGCTGCCGCAGGTCGGGCAGAAGCTGGGGCTGGGCACGGTCAGTGACCTATGCGCGGTTCTTTAAGCGCGATTGGCAGGGTGATCTCGGGGAGCTTGCCGGTTTCTTCCTGTTTGCGCTTGAGGTAATCCAGGGCCACGGCTGCCGCTGCACGCACGTGATCGACGCAGGCCTGGTGGGCGGCGAGGGGGTCACCGCTCTTGATCGCCTGGACCATGCGTTCCATTTCCTGGTTGCTGGCGCCACGCCGGTTTTGCTGGGACACCGAGGTCGCGCGCAGGTAGCTGATACGCGCCTGCAACTGGCGCAACTGGGTGGCGGCTACGTGGTTGCCGGAGCCTGCGAGCAACACATCGTAGAAGCCCTGCACGGAGTCGATGACTTGCTGCAGTTCGCCTTCCTTGAGGGCCTTGCGGTTTTCCTCGAGGGCTTTTTCCAGGGCCTTGATGTCCTTGGCTTTGGCGCGCAGGGTGAACAACTGCACGATCAAACCTTCGAGTACGCAGCGCAGTTCATAGATATCGACGGCATCGGCCAGGGTGATGATCGCCACCTGCGGACCCTTGGCATCGGCGAATTCCACCAGGCCTTCGGACTCCAGGTGACGCAAGGCTTCGCGCACCGACGTGCGGCTGACGCCGAGGCGATCGCACAGGTCGCGCTCCACCAGGCGGTCACCGGGCAGCAGCTGGAAATTCATGATGGCGCTGCGCAGTTTCTCCAGCACGATTTCGCGCAGGGTGACCGGGTTGTGATTGACCTTGAAGCTGTCGTCGAGGGGCGCGCGTTTCATGGGGTCTGCTCTGAATGTAGCGGTTAACTGGAGGCCTCGGCATCGGCTTCGGCGAAGGCTTCACGGGCCAGCCGGAAGCTGTCCACGGCAGCGGGAACCCCGCAATAAATGCCGACCTGAAGCAAAATTTCGCGTATTTGTTCACGACTCAGCCCGTTGCGCAAGGCGCCGCGCACGTGCAGTTTGAGTTCGTGAGGCCGATTGAGGGCCGAAATCATTGCCAAGTTTATCATGCTGCGTTCCTTAAGCGACAAACCCTCCCGGCCCCACACATGGCCCCAGCAGTACTCGGTGACCATTTCCTGCAGTGGCCGGGTGAAGTCGTCGGCGTTGTCGATTGAACGCTGTACGTAGGCCTCACCCAGCACCTGAGTACGGATTTTCAGGCCTTGTGCATATTTGTCGTTGCTCATGGTTCAGCGCTCCTCAGGCCAGGGTCGGCAGTGGGCCCAGCTTGCCCTTGTGATAGATCATCGGCGTGACCGGCTGCACGGGCAGGATCAGGTTCTTCACCGCGCCAACAATGATCGCGTGGTCACCGCCGTCGTATTCGCGCCACAACTCGCACTCGATGATGGCCGTGGCGTTGGCCAGCAGCGGGTTGCCCAGCTCACTGAGGTGCCACTCGATGCCCTTGGCCTTTTCCTTGCCTTTGCTGGCAAAGGCATAGGCTTCAGCGGTCTGGCCGGCGGACAGCAGGTGAATCGCGAAGCGCTTGCTGTCGCGCAGGATCGGGTAGGTGTCCGACGCGTAGTTGGGGCAGAACAGCACCAGGGCCGGCTCGATCGACAGTGCACTGAATGCGCTGGCGGTGATGCCGACGATGCCGCCGTCCGGATCGAGGGTGGTGACCACCGTGACGCCCGATGGGAACGAGCTCATGACGTCTTTGTAAATGCCGGGTTCGATCATGGTTGTGGACTCTTAACGCATCACAAAGGGATCAGGCATGGGCGCCTGGGAGAGGTTGATCCACACCGTCTTCAGCTCGGTGTAGGCCAGCACCGAATCGATGCCGCTTTCGCGCCCGTAGCCGCTGTTCTTGAAGCCGCCGATGGGCGCCATGGCCGAGACGGCGCGGTAGGTGTTGACCCAGATAATCCCCGAGCGCACGTCTCGGGCCAGTCGATGGGCGCGGCCCAGGTCGCGGGTCCAGATGCCGGCGGCAAGGCCGAACTGCGAGTCGTTGGCAATCGCCAGCGCTTGGGCTTCGTCTTTGAAACGGATCACCGAAGCCACTGGGCCGAACACTTCTTCCTGCATGATTTTCATCGAGTTGGTGTCGCACTCAAACAACGTCGGCTCATAGAACCAGCCTTCACCGAGGTTCGACGGGCGCTTGCCACCGGTGCGCAGGCGTGCGCCTTCGGCGATGGCATCCGCCACCAGGCCTTCGACCACGGCCAGCTGCTGGGCGGTGGCCATGGGGCCCATTTCGCTGGCATCGTCCAGAGGGTTGCCGATGCGGATGCGCTCGGCGCGCTGCACCAGGCGCTCGACGAATTCATCGTAGATGTCTTCCTGGACCAACAGGCGCGAACCGGACACGCAACTCTGGCCCGAGGCCGCAAAAATACCGGCAATCGCACCGTTGATGGCGCTGTCGAGGTCAGCGTCGGCAAAAATGATATTCGGTGATTTACCGCCCAGCTCCAGCGACAGCTTGGCGAAGTTCTCCGCGCTGCTGCGCACCACATGGCGTGCGGTGGCCGCGCCGCCGGTGAAGGCGATTTTGCGCACCAGTGGGTGGCGGGTGAGGGCGGCGCCGGTACTCGGGCCGTAGCCGGTCACCACGTTGACTACGCCCGGCGGAATCCCGGCTTCGAGGGCCAGACGCGCCAGTTCCAGGATAGTCGCCGAAGCGTGTTCCGAGGGTTTGATGACGATGGTATTGCCCGCCGCGAGGGCCGGCGCGAGTTTGATCGCCGTCAGGTACAGCGGGCTGTTCCACGGAATGATCGCGGCGACCACGCCCATGGCTTCGTGGACCGTGTAGGCGAACAGGTCCGGTTTGTCCAGCGGCAAGGTGCCGCCTTCGAGCTTGTCGGCCAGGCCTGCGGTGTAATGGAAGAACTCCGGCAGGTAGCGGACCTGGCCGCGGGTCTCGCGGATCAGCTTGCCGTTGTCGCGGCTTTCCAGCTGCGCCAGTTGTTCTGTGTTCTCGGCGATCAAGTCACCCAGGCGGCGCAGCAATTTGCCCCGTGCAGTGGCGCTGAGGCCGCGCCAGGCCGGGCTCTCGAAAGCCGTTTGCGCGGCCTGTACGGCGCGGTCCACGTCGGCTTCATCGGCATCGGGCAATTGCGCCCACGGTTCGGCCAGGGCCGGGTTGAGGCTGTCGAAAGTCTTGCCGGACAGGGCATCGACCCATTCACCGCCGATGCACATCTGGAAGCGTGCGAGTGTCATGCAACGATCCCCTTTATTGGATTGTTTTGGGCGTACACGGTATTCAGGAACCCCAGCAGCAGGCTGTTGACCAGGCGCGGTGATTCCACCGGCATCATATGTCGTTGCTCGGCCAGCACCGCAACCGTGGCACCGGGAATGCGGTCGGCCAGTTGCCGGGCCATTTCCGGTGTCGAGCCGGGGTCAAGTTCGCCGGTGGCGACCAGGGTGGGTGCGCGCAGCCCCTTGAGGTCGTCGGCGCGATACATGTCCTGGGTCGCAAACAGCTCGTAGGTGGTGAGGTAGCCCTGGGGGTCATTGCCCGCCAGGGTCTGGCGCAGTGCGGCGATCTGCGCCGGGTTGGCCGCCTGGTATTCACGGCTGAACCAGCGCGACAGCGCCGCCTCCGCGTTCGCATCCGGCCCGTGCTCGGCGGCCTGGGCCGTGCGCGCGATTACGCCGGCACGTTGCTTGGGACTGCGGTTGAACACACTGTTAAGCACCACCAGGCTTTTGAGACGGTCGGGGTAATGCAGGGCAAACGCCCGTGCGACCAGGCCGCCCATGGAGAACCCGATCACCGTGGCCTGGGGCAGTTGCAGGTGGTCGAGCAGTTCCAGCAACTGGTCCGCATAGCCGAGCAACGGTGTGCCGGCGGCCGGGCGCGGGCTCGCGCCATGGCCGAGCATGTCATAGCTGATCACGTGGTAATGGGTGGCCAGGCCAACGACTTGCCCGCCCCACATTTCTTTATTCAGGCCCACGCCGTGGATCAAAACCACAGGCTGGCCTTGGCCGGTCGCCAGATAACTGGTGCCAGCCGGGGTGCGTTCAGCGGTGAGCCGAATCATGGAGCGCTCCTGCATGCTTTTTGTTATGGCGGGTTTCGCCTACTGGGCTTTTTCAGCCGCCAGCTCTTCCAGGTCGATGTAACGGTTGCCGATCCGTGGATGCAGGCGCCCGCCATCGGCGCAGCCCAGCACGACGACGATTTCGTCAGCGCGCGGCGCGTCTTCGATTTGCATTTCCAGGGTGATGTAGTGCGAGCGCAGGCCTTCGTCGTCCTTGTGCATCATCGGAATCTGGATCGAGGTGCCCGGACCGCCGCGCTTGTTGGTGAAGCTCAGGTAGCTCTTGGCCTTGACCGCTTCACGGTAGTGGTTGCCGAAGCGCAGGGTATGGATGATCGCGCTCGCGTGTTCGATCTCGCCATCGGCACCTACCACGGCGGCTTTGCCGTAGGCCTCGATTTTTTCGGCGCCACCGATGATGCCCACCAGGCGCTCGACCATCAGCGCGCCGAGGTCGGAGCAGTTGGCGCGGATCTGCGGCTTCAGGTCTTCGACGAAACCACGACCCAGCCAGGGGTTTTTCAGGACCACGGCCAGGCCGACCATTTTCACGGGCGTGTCGGAGGCTTTGCCGCCCTCGATAAAGGTCTCTTCTACATAACTGACGATCTTGCGGATTTCGAAACTCATGGGCTGCTCCGTCTAAGTAAGTGTCTGCGTATGATGGTATACCATAATACGAGAATCGCAATAGGCGGCAGTAAGATCCCAGGCAAGCGCGCATGCGAGCGCTCGAGCAGTGGCTTGATGAGTAGTGAGGATGCAGTGATCAGGCGGTGGAGGGCTCACCGCCTGTTTTGGGAGGGAGAGTCAGTACTTGAAGCGGCCCACCAGACCTTTGAGTTGCCCGGAAATATCGGTCAAGCGCCCCGAACCGGTCTGCGCCGAATGGGCAAACTCTTCAACCAGTTGCGCATCGGCGTGAATCTGCGCGATGTGTCGGTTGATCTCCTCGGCCACTTGGTGCTGTTCTTCGGCAGCGGTGGCGATCTGGGTGTTCTGGTCGCGAATCGAGTCCACCGAACCGCGGATCTTGTCGAAGCTGTCGCGGGCCTGTTGGATGCGTTCCACGCTGGTGTGGGACACCAGCAGGCTGCCTTGCATCTGCTGGGTGACTTCCTGGGTGCGGCGGGCAAGGTTGCCCAGCAGGCTGTCGATCTCGCCGGTGGAGTCGGCGGTGCGTCGGGCCAGGGCGCGGACTTCGTCGGCAACCACCGCGAAACCGCGGCCCTGGTCGCCGGCGCGTGCCGCTTCAATGGCGGCGTTGAGCGCCAGCAGGTTGGTCTGTTCGGCAATCGAACGGATGGTGTCGAGGATGGTGTTGATGTTCTGGCTGTCTTGTTCAAGCAACTGCATGGTCTGCGTGGATTTCTGCAGATCTTCGCTGAGCTTGAGCACGCTGCCGGTGGCTTCGCCGATGTGCTGCTGGCCATTGTGCACATCCCGATAGCCCTCATCGGCGCTCGACGCCGCGGCGCTGCATGAGCGCGCGACTTCGTTGGCGGTGGCCACCATTTCGTTGAAGGCGGTGCTCACCAGTTCCACGGCTTCGCGTTGGCGGCCGGCAGCCTGGTTCATGTTGTTGGCCACTTCGCTGGTGTCGGCGGCGGCGGTTTGCAGGTCCGAGGACGCGTTGCCGATGCGTTGCACCAGTTGCGCAATCATGCTCAGGAACTGGTTGAACCAGCCGGCCAGGCTGGCGGTTTCGTCCTTGCCCTGCACTTTGAGCTGGCGCGTGAGGTCGCCTTCACCTTCGGCGATTTCCTGCAGGCCATCGGCCACGCCGCGAATAGGGCGCACGATCACCCGGGCGAAACTGGCGCCGACGATAGCGAAGACCAGCGCCAATACGGCGGCGATGGCGGCAATCAGCCAGGTCAGGCGGGTGGCGCCGGCCATCACTTCGTCACGCTTGATCAGGCCGATAAAGCGCCAGCCCAGGTCTTTGGAGCTGACCACGTTGGCCATGTAGGCCACGCCGTCGATGTTCACTTCGGTCACGCCATCGCCGTGCTTGGCCAGTTCGGCGTAGTTGGGCCCCAGGTCGGCCAGCGGCTTGAAGTTGTGTTTGGCA
Source organism: Pseudomonas sp. W4I3 (assembly GCF_030816195.1). Taxonomy (GTDB): domain Bacteria; phylum Pseudomonadota; class Gammaproteobacteria; order Pseudomonadales; family Pseudomonadaceae; genus Aquipseudomonas. Next base: position 2,882,239 of record NZ_JAUSXS010000001.1, read on the forward strand.
TCGCTGGGGTCCACCAGCACGTTGCCATCGGCTTCCACCAGCATCAGGTAGCCGCTGTCGCCCAGCTTGATGGTGCGCACCAGTTCAGTGAGCTGCTTGAGCGACACGTCCAGGCCGACCACGCCAAGGAGGTTGCCAGTGGTGTCGGCGACGGTACGTACGGTACCGATCAGCACCACATCGTCCGGCGCCCAGTAGTAGGCGCCGGTGCGCACGGTCTTGCCTGGCGCCGCGATGGCGGCCTGGTACCAGGGGCGCACACGTGGGTCGTATTGAGTCAGTTTGGCGTCGTCCGGCCAGCTGGCGTAGCCGCCATCGCGCAGGCCCAGGGACAGGTAGGCGGTGCTGGGGTGGCTTTTGGCGAACTGGTCGAAGATCGCCAGCAGTTCGGTATTGGTCGGGGTGAGCGGGATTTGCGCGGCGTCCGCGCCGGCATAGCTTTTCAAGTCCTTGGCCGCGACAACGCGCGGGTCCTTGGCCACGTACTCGACGTTCTGGCTGATGCCGTCGAAAAACTGCTTCATGCCGTTGTCGATCTGGCGGATCTCGCGACCGCTGCTGTCGAGGAAGTTGGCGAGGGCTCCTTCGCGCACATTCAGCACCACGATAATGGCGACCAGCACGACCGGAAGGCACGCGATGGCCGCAAACGCCCATGTCAGCTTCTGCTTGATATTCATGACTTCACCCGCGGGTATTTATAGTTTTGGCAAGGGGAGAAACGGTCGTGCTGTGCGTCGCAGGCGTTGTTATGCAGAGAAGGCCATGCTTACCCTCGGTTTATCGACCGAGGGCGCCAGCACTTGAGGGGAGGGAGAATTCAGCCGATCTGGTCGCCAGCCAGGGCGTCACGGCGCATGGATTGCAGGTTCTTCTCGATGGTTTCGCAGATCGCTTCCATTTGAATCTGATGTTCACTGGAGCGAAACGGGCTTTGCAGGTCGGTGCCGATACGTTCGATCGCCAGCAGCATGAAACCCACCACCGTGGAGGCCAGCGGGGTGAACCAGCCCAGGGATTCCACGAGGCCCACGGGGACGATCAGGCAGAACAGCGAGATGAACAGGCGTGGGAAATACACATAGGGGTAGGGCAGCGGTGTGTTGGCGATCCGCTCCATGCCGCCCTGGGCATTGGACAGGTCCACCAGCGTCGACTCCAGCCGCGCCAGGCGGATGCTGTCCAGGTGACCGGCCTTGTATTCGCGGGCCAGCAAGGCGGCCGAGCCCGGTCAGGATATCGTTGGCGAAGTTGTTGGTGGCGCCGTTGCGGGCAAATTCCTCGTCAGGGATGAACGCGCGCACTTCCTCGGGGCAAGGCTCGCCCTTGAGGTGCGCGGCCAGGCAATTCACATAAGCCACATGACGGCGCAACAGCGTGGATTTGATCGGGTTCACTTCGCTGCCGGGGTCATCCAGCAGGGTCAGTACCTGGCGTGCGAAGCTGCGCGAGTTGTTGACCATCGCGCCCCATAAGGTGCGCGCTTCCCACCAGCGGTTGTAGGCGCTGCTGTTACGAAAACTGATCAGCACCACCAACGCCGAGCCGAGCAAGGTCAGGGGCATCAGCGGCAGGTTGATCTTGGTGTTGAGGAACAGCATGAAATCCACCGTGACGGCGATATCCCACAACAACAGCCAGAACAGGGCCCAGCCGACATAGCCCATGGTCTTGATGATAAGGCGGTATTTCTTGAGAAGGGCAGCTTTCAAACGAGAACCTCGCGGCGTGCGGTTGGTAACAGTGCCAGGTTACGACGCCAGTGAGAGGTGAAGGTTCGCCTGAGCAAATCCGCTTCGGCAAATCTGGAACAAGTTTGGTACTGATGACGTCTTGCGCGGCAATCGCTGTACATTGCGGGCGAGGCAAAAAGCCATTAACCGCAGGGTTTATTACCACGTGATTTGTTTTAGGGCCGGGCTGCAGGGATTTCGTAGCTGAGATCAGTGGAATCAAGTTGGATGATCAGGGCTCTTTCATGCATGTCAGTTCGTTGAAGTCGGCTATGTGTAATACCGCGCAAGCGCTCGAACGTCATAAGGATTTTGAATCGTGCTTGAGAGCGCATTACCACGTGCTGCTCGTGCCTTATTCCAGACGACCGTTTTTTTATAAGAGTGCACTTAAATACAGCCGTTTGATGGTGTCGTTTGCCTTATTGAGTGAGTACTTCGCCACACCCTTACCGTTATTGTCCGAAGTTAAAACCCTGTGCGTGACGCGCAGGTATTGTTCGAAAAACAGCCTGGAATCGATCTTTCTATTGTTTCGCGCGCTGGGCTTCATGGAAGTTGCGCCGCACCCCGAAGACAGTCGCTTCCGCGTGTTTGCGCCCTCGGACGAAGCCTGCCGTGAAGCGCGCCTGATGCTGACGTCCCTCACGGAGTCCCTGGCGCGCCTGTACCCCGAAAGGGCGATTTTCCAACAGCTTCGCGAGTTGGATGACCGTGGCTTCCTGGCCCTTTACTTCAGGGGATTTGCCGTCATTCTCGACGCCGACCTCACGGTCGATGTCCTGCTGCCGGAGTGTTACTGGCTGGTGAAAAGAGACGCCGGCCACCTGTTGATGCTGGCCATTTATAACGATGCCTTTGCCCCGGACAACGATCGGACAACGTTCAGGTCATCTTCTTATCTGGCATTGGCCAAGCAACTTTCGGTGTCCAAGACCCACGTTATCCGCATGGTTCAGGAAGGCGTGGAAAAAGGCTATTTCAAAGCTCACTCCAAAACCCGGCTGGAAGTGCTGCCACCCTTCGTCAGCCTGGTAAAGCGGTTCATGGCCTTTTCATTTGCGATTGGCCTGCATGCTATAGAAATGGGAGCGTAAGGATGCCTGCTCACTTGAAGTTAAGGCCCAGGATGCGCAGTTTGCTGTCGCCTGCGGTGACGCAAGCCGAATGGATCGGCATCGTGGCCTGGACAGTTATCGGGCTGATCCAGGCCATGATGTTCGACCTGTCCATGTTGAGCGTCACCCTTGGCTTGTTGTTGGTGTGTCGACTTCATTCGCTGACCACCCACTTTCTGCTTTGGCGCTTACTCGGGGTGACCTACATCGTGCTGTTGTCGGTGGGGTTTGCTTATGTCATCGAGGTCAATCCGCAGTTGCGTATCTATGGCTTGCCCTTGGCCGTCACGTTGGTCGTGGGCAGCGCGATCCTGTTCATCAGTGTTCAGGATTACCTGGTCGGCGCGCTGTCGGTCTGGCTCATCCTGTGGTCTCCAATGCAGGCAGAGCTTTATGCCGGCACCCAGAGCTACCTGCTGATCTTTTGCGCCTCTTCGGTGTCGATCGGTTTTGTCCTCAGTTACTCCTATTTGAAAAACCTGCGTTCGGTGTTGCTGGTGGAAAGTGAGTTTCGCACGTTGGCCGAGACCGATTACCTGACCTCTATCCTCAACCGGCGCGCGTTCATGCAAAGCTTCGAAACGTTGCTTGGCAGTGGCCAGGGCGGCTACTTCATCATGCTGGACGTCGACAGCTTCAAGGCCATGAATGACCGCTATGGCCACGACGTGGGGGACAAGATCCTACGGGCCATGGCGCTTTGCCTGAAAAACGCCAAAGGCAGCCACAGCTTTGGAAGGATCGGCGGGGAAGAGTTCGGTGTGCTGGTGCAGGGCGATGACCCGGCGCTGGCCTGCGAATTTGTGCTGGACTTGTTGCAGGCGATTCGTTGCAGCGTCGCGGCACCGCACAACTACACGTGCAGTGCCGGCATGGCGCGGTTTTCGTCAGGTGATGAGTTGTCGGCGGTACTCAAGATCGCCGACAAAAACCTGTATGGCGCCAAGCGCAATGGCAAGGATTGTGTGCATCTGGACGGTGCGCCGTTGCGGCCTGTCACCGCCTGAAGCCTGGGTAGCGGGGTTTACCGCTGGGCAAGCACACTGGCCAGCAACCCGGGGAAGCGGCCCTCGAGCTCTTCACGGCGCAACGAGTTCATATGGGTGGTGCCGACGTTGCGCGTGTTCACCAGGCCGGCATCGCGTAATACGCGGAAGTGGTGGGACATGCTGGATTTGGGCCGCCCGCCGTCCAGTTCGCCACAACTGGCTTCGGGCACGCCGGCCAGGCAGCGCACGATGTCCAGGCGCACGGGGTCGCTGAGGGCGTAAAGCACGCGCTCGAGGGTCAGTTCTTGTGGGGTAGGGTGTTTGAAGGCTCGCATGCAGCGGATCATAACAGGGGGGTATCGCTCAATACCATAGTTCGATTACCATCGAACTATCGAATCACTCACCCTTCCCCGGAGTATCAGATGTCCGCTTTGTTCGAACCGTTCAAACTCAAAGACGTTACCTTGCGCAATCGCATTGCCATCCCGCCGATGTGCCAGTACATGGCCGACGACGGCATGGTCAACGACTGGCACCACGTGCACCTGGCCGGCATGGCCCGTGGCGGTGCCGGCCTGCTAGTGGTCGAGGCCACCGCGGTCGCGCCTGAAGGGCGTATCACCCCAGGCTGCGCCGGTATCTGGAGCGATGCCCACGCCGAAGCGTTCGTGCCGATGGTCAAGGCCATCAAGGCCGCCGGTTCCGTACCGGGCATCCAGATTGCCCACGCCGGCCGCAAAGCCAGCGCCAACCGTCCGTGGGAAGGCGACGACCACATCCCGGCCTCCGATGCCCGCAGCTGGGAAACCATCGCCCCGTCGGCGATTGCATTCGGCGCGAACCTGCCCAACGTACCGCGTGCCATGACCCTGGATGACATCGCCCGCGTCCAGCAGGACTTCGTCGACGCCGCCCGTCGTGCGCGTGACGCGGGTTTTGAATGGATCGAACTGCACTTCGCCCATGGCTACCTGGGCCAGAGCTTTTTCTCCGAACATTCCAACCAGCGTACCGACGCCTACGGTGGCAGCTTCGACAACCGCAGCCGTTTCCTCCTGGAAACCCTGGCCGCCGTGCGTGAAGTCTGGCCGGAAAACCTGCCGCTCACCGCACGCTTCGGTGTGATCGAATACGACGGCCGCGATGAGCAGACCCTCACCGAGTCCATCGAGCTGGCCCGCCGCTTCAAGGCCGGTGGCCTGGACCTGCTGAGCGTCAGCGTCGGCTTCACCATTCCCGACACCAACATCCCGTGGGGCCCAGCGTTCATGGGGCCGATTGCCGAACGAGTGCGCCGTGAGGCGGGCATTCCGGTGACGTCGGCGTGGGGTTTTGGTACGCCGCAACTGGCCGAAGGCGCGCTGCAGGCCGGGCATCTTGATTTGGTGTCCGTAGGCCGTGCGCACTTGGCTGATCCGCATTGGGCGTACTTTGCGGCCAAGGAGCTGGGTGTGGACAAGTCGTCCTGGACCTTGCCGGCGCCTTACGCGCACTGGCTGGAACGCTATCGCTGAGCTAGCGACTCGGTAAAACTGTGGGAGGGGGCAAGCCCCCCCCCACATTTGGTTTATATACATCAGGAATACTGCGCCGCTGGGTACAAAGCAGATACGCGAAAAATAACGAATGAGAATGGATATCAAACGAGAATGGCTTGATATATGATGCGCGGCGAATTCTTGGCAGGTATGCCGCCCCATCTGGCTCATTCACTAGGTTCACATTTCATGCGTCGTACCCTGATTTCCATCTGTGTGCTTCAGGCGTTTTCCCCCTTGGCGTGGGCAGAGGATGCTCCGGCTGAAAAAACCAGTATCGAGCTGCAAGCGACCAACGTGACCGCTGCTGAGCAGTTTGAGTCAGCTCAGGGGCCGGTGCAGGGCTACCATGCCACACGATCAGCCAGTGCGACGCGCACCGACACCTCGATTCACGAAACCCCGCAGTCCATCAGCGTAGTGTCCAAAGACGTGGTCGAAGACATCGGCGCGACACGCCTGCAGGATGCCCTCGATTATGCCGGCGGTGTCGGTCGGGCCAACAACTTCGGTGGCCAGGGCCTGACCACGTTCACCGTGCGTGGCTTCACCACCGGTGAGTTCTACCGCAACGGTTTCCCGATCAACCGCGGTTACCCGAACATGCCGGATGCCAATACCATCGAGCGTCTCGAAGTGTTGCGCGGCCCCGCGACCATGCTCTATGGCCGTGGCGACCCCGGCGGCACGTTCAACGTGGTGTCCAAGCAGCCGCTGGCCGAACGTAGCGTGACCCTGGGCAGCCAGGTCAATGACCAGGGCATGAAGCGCGGCACCCTCGATGCCTCTGGCCCGCTGGACGAAGAAGGCCGCCTGGCCTATCGCCTGAACGTGGTGGGCGAGGGCGGCGATACCTTTCGCGATCACGTCGAGACCGAGCGTTACGGCGTGGCACCGGTGATTACCTGGCAGGCCAGCGATGACACCAAGGTGATCTTCGAAGGCGATTTCATGCGCAACAACCACCCGCTGGACCGTGGCCTGACGCGCTTTCCCAACCAGCGCGGCACCGCTTCGCGTGACACGTTCTGGGGCGACAAGGATGCCGGCAAGCTGCATAACGACAACAACATGGCGCAGTTGCGTTTCGAGCATGCGCTCAATGACAACTGGACCCTGGGCGGTGGTTTTCAATGGCTGGACGGCAGCTTGAAAGGCAACGCCATCGAGGCGAACGGGCCCGGCAGCCTGGGCGCCGACGGCCGCACCCTGCAGCGCAACTTCAACTACCGCAAGCTGGAGTGGACCGACAAGGACTACCAGCTCAACCTGACCGGGCATTTCTCCACCGGCGGGTTCGATCACACCCTGCTGACCGGCGTCGAGTACGAGGACTACGACTACCAGTCGATCATCCAGCGTTCCGCCGCCGCTGCGGGTACTTACCCGATCGACATCTTCAACCCGGTATATGGCCAAACCCGTCCGCCGCTGACCCGCACGCCGACCCACGATAAGGAAAACCTCAAGACCTACGCCGCCTTCGTGCAGGACCAGGTGGCCCTGACCGAGCGCTTGAAAGTGCTGGCCGGCGCTCGCTTCGAACGGTTCGAGCATGATTACCAAACCTACGTGCCAGGCGCTAAAAACTGGCAGGCCGCCGACAATGCCGTCACCCCGCGCGTGGGCGTGATGTACGACCTGACAGACACCGTCGCGGTCTACGCCGATGCCGCGCGCTCGTTCAAGCCCAACACTGGCGCGAGCCGCGAGGGCGGTGGTTTCGCGCCGGAAAAAGGCAAGTCCTATGAGATGGGCATCAAGTGGGAAGCGCTTGATCGCCAACTGAGCGTTGACGCCGCGATCTACCAGATCGAGAAGAAAAACGTGCTGGCCACCGACCCGCTTGACAACACCTTGAGCGTCGCGACCGGCCAGGTGCGCAGTCGCGGGTTCGACCTCAACGTGGCGGGCAACCTCACGCCGGAGTGGCGCGTGATCGGCGGCTACGCCTACGTGGACGCCGAAGTTACCCGCGACACCACCCTGCGCGCCGGCACGCGCTTGATGAACATCCCGCGCAACAGCTTCAGCCTGCTCAACGTCTACGAATTCCAGGATGGCGCCCTCAAGGGCCTGGGCCTGGGCGCCGGTGGCAAATACGTCGATCAGCGCGCCGGGCAGACCGCCAACACCGCGTTTTCGATGGACGCCTACACCGTGGTCGACCTGCTGGGCTACTACAAGGTCAACGAACAGGTGCGCCTGAACCTAGACGTGAAAAACCTGTTCAACCGCGAGTATGAGGAAGGGGCGTTCGGCAATATCTACGCCTACCCTGGCGCACCACGCACCGTACAGCTTGGAATCTCCTACACCCTCTGACGCTGTACACCGTTCCAAATGTGGGAGGGGGCTTGCTCCCGATTGCAGTGTGTCAGTCTCAATATTTTTGACTGATACACCGCTATCGGGAGCAAGCCCCCTCCCACATTTGATCCCATTTATCCCTTGAGCGGGCTACAACGGCGTCAACACATTCATCACCGTATCCAGCGCCACTCGCGTGTCATCCAGCTGCACCAGCGAGGCGTGCCGCGCGCCCAGGGCGTCGCGATTCTGGATGGCGGTGAGTATCGCCTTGTGCCGGGGCAGGCTCAGGCCCTGGATGTCCGGGCGGCGGTTGGTGATGTTGATCGACTCGCGCAACGGCAGCGACAGCATGTTGCACATATAGGCGAGCAGGTCGTTGCGGGTGGCGTCGGCAATGGCGCGGTGAAAGTCCAGGTCGGCCTGCAACAGTTCGTCGTGGGTCTTGGCGGTTTCCATGCCTTGGTAGGCTTTTTCGATGGTGGCGATGTCTTCATCGGTGGCGGTGGTCGCGGCCATGGCGGCGATTTCCGGTTCGAGAATGCGGCGCACCCCGGCCAGGGTGTTGAAGAACTCACTGTGGGGCGTGGACTGCATCAACCAGGACAGCACGTCCGGGTCGAGCAGGTGCCATTTCAAGCGCGGCCGCACCACGGCACCCACCCGGGGCTTGGAATACACCAGGCCCTTGGCGCTGAGCACCCGCGTCGCCTCGCGCAACACCGAACGGCTGACCTTGTATTCCTCGCACAGCGTGGCTTCCATGGGCAGTCTTTCTTCCGGCTTGAAGCGCCCGGAAACGATGTGCATGCCCAACTCCTGAACGATCTGGGCATGCATGCTCTTGCGCGGCTTGGGCGGCTGGTGATCCATAACGACGGGCAGGCTCTGGCTTAAATTCGCCGCATCATAGCATCCCAATTAGTGGGAATGCCGTGGGACTTCGGCGCCACGGCAGCCCACCAGGAAGTCGAAGTCGCAGCCCTGGTCGGCCTGCAGTACATGGTCGATGTACAGCTGGCGATAGCCACCGACGATGAGTTTTTCGGTGGGCGCCAGGTCCGCCATGCGCGCCGCCAGCTCGGCGTCGGGGATGTCCAGGTGCAAGCGACCATTGGCGCAGTCCAGTTCGATCCAGTCACCTTCCTTCACGGCGGCCAACGGCCCGCCCGCAGCGGCTTCCGGTGCCACGTGCAGCACCACCGTGCCGTACGCGGTGCCGCTCATGCGCGCGTCGGAAATGCGCACCATGTCGGTCACGCCCTGGGCCAGCAACTTGGCCGGCAGCCCCATGTTGCCGACTTCGGCCATGCCTGGGTAACCCTTGGGCCCGCAGTTTTTCATGACCAGGATCGAGCTGGCGTCCACTTCGAGCTCCGGATCGTTGATGCGTGCCTTGTACATGTCGAAGTTTTCGAACACCACCGCACGGCCACGGTGCTGCATCAGTTCGGCGCTGGCGGCGGACGGCTTGAGTACCGCGCCCAGGGGGGCCAGGTTGCCGCGCAGCACGCAGATGCCGCCGTCGGCGCGGATCGGGTTGTCGAGGGTGCGGATCACTTCGTCCTGGCCGTAGATCGGTGAGTCCTTGGTGTTCTCGCCCAGCGACTTGCCGTTGACGGTCAAGGCGTTCGGATGCGGGATCAGGTCGGCCTCGCCCAGGCGGCGCAGTACGGCAGGCAGGCCGCCGGCGTAGTAGAACTCTTCCATCAGGAAGCGCCCCGAGGGTTGCAGGTCAACGATGGTTGGCATGCCACGGCCGATGCGGGTCCAGTCATCCAGGTCCAGTTCCACGCCGATACGGCCGGCGATGGCTTTCAAGTGAATCACCGCGTTGGTCGAGCCGCCAATGGCTGCGTTTACCCGGATCGCATTCTCGAAGGCTTCCTTGGTGAGGATCTTCGACAGCTTCAAATCTTCGCGCACCATTTCCACGGCGCGCATGCCCGACATGTGCGCCAGTACATAGCGCCGTGCATCCACCGCCGGAATCGCCGCGTTGTGGGGCAGGGAAGTGCCGAGGGCCTCGGCCATGCAGGCCATGGTCGACGCGGTGCCCATGGTGTTGCAGGTACCCGCCGAGCGCGACATGCCGCCTTCGGCCGCAAGGAAGTCATCCAGCGTAATAGTGCCGGCCTTGACCTGCTCGCTGAGCTGCCACACCACCGTGCCCGAGCCGATGTCCTGGCCCTTGTGCTTGCCGTTGAGCATCGGCCCGCCGGTAACGACGATGGCCGGTACGTCACAACTGGCGGCGCCCATCAGCAGCGCCGGGGTGGTTTTGTCGCAGCCGGTGAGCAGTACCACGCCATCGATCGGGTTGCCGCGAATGGCTTCTTCCACGTCCATGCTCGCCAGGTTGCGCGTCAGCATGGCGGTGGGGCGCAGATTGGATTCGCCGTTGGAGAACACCGGGAATTCCACCGGGAAGCCACCGGCTTCGATCACGCCGCGTTTGACGTGCTCGGCGATCTGGCGGAAATGCGCGTTGCACGGGGTCAGCTCCGACCAGGTATTGCAGATGCCGATAATCGGCTTGCCATGGAACTGATGGTCGGCAATGCCCTGGTTCTTCATCCAGCTGCGGTACATGAAGCCGTTCTTGTCGGCGGTACCGAACCACTGGGCGGAGCGTAGGCCGGGCTTTTTATCAGACATGATCGATTCTCTTATTGTATGACTATATGTTCTGAGCGTGGTTAAACATAAGCGCAAAATCGCTGCTTTGGAAGAGTTGTTTTGCAAATAGTCCTACTATATAGTTCTTCTCAACTGAGGTATGACCCTGGCGGATTTCCGCGAGAGGCGTCCCCCGAGCTTCTATAAAAACAACAAATCGGAGATCGACCCATGAGCCAGGAATTGCGGCTTATTCGGCGCATCACGCTGAAACTGATTCCCTTCCTGATCCTGCTGTACCTGATCGCCTACGTGGACCGTTCCGCCGTGGGCTTCGCCAAGCTGCACATGGGCGCTGACGTCGGCATCGGCGATGCGGCCTATGGCTTGGGCGCCGGGTTGTTCTTCATTGGCTACTTCCTGTTCGAGATCCCCAGCAACCTGATGCTCGACCGCTTCGGCGCGCGGCGCTGGTTCGCCCGCATCATGATCACCTGGGGCACCATCACCATCGGCATGGCCTTTGTGCAAGGGCCGCATAGCTTCTATGTGATGCGCTTCTTGCTCGGCGCGGCCGAGGCGGGGTTCTTTCCGGGCGTGCTTTATTACATTACGCAGTGGTTCCCGGTGCGCCATCGCGGCAAGATCCTCGGGCTGTTCATCCTCTCCCAACCCATCGCGATGATGATCACCGGCCCGGTGTCCGGCGGCCTGCTGGGTCTGGACGGCACCCTTGGCCTGCACGGCTGGCAATGGCTGTTCATCGTGATCGGCACCCCGGCGATCCTGCTGACCTGGCCGGTACTGCGCTACCTGCCGGACGGCCCCAAGCAGGTCAACTGGATGAGCGAGGACGAGAAAGCCTGGCTCACCGGTGAGTTGAACAAAGACTTGCAAGCCTACGGTCAGACCCGCCACGGCAACCCGCTGCATGCCCTCAAGGACAAGCGCGTGCTGCTGCTGGCGCTGTTCTACCTGCCGGTGACCTTGAGCATCTACGGCCTGGGCCTGTGGTTGCCGACCTTGATCAAGCAGTTCGGCGGCAGTGACCTGACCACCGGTTTCATCTCCGCCGTGCCCTATATTTTCGGCATCATCGGCCTGCTGATCATCCCGCGCAGTTCCGACCGCCTGAATGACCGCTATGGCCACCTCGCTGTGCTTTATGTACTGGGCGCCATCGGCCTGTTCTCAAGCGCATGGCTGAGCGCGCCGGTGCTGCAGATGGCCGCGCTGTGCCTGGCTGCCTTTGCGATGTTTTCCTGCACGGCGGTGTTCTGGACCTTGCCGGGCCGCTTCTTCGCCGGTGCCAGTGCGGCGGCCGGTATCGCGTTGATCAATTCGGTGGGCAACCTCGGCGGCTACATCGGCCCGTTCGTGATTGGTGCGCTCAAGGAATACACCGGCAACCTGGCCTCGGGCTTGTACTTTTTGTCCGGCGTGATGCTGTTCGGGCTGGTGCTGACCTTGGTGGTCTACCGCCTGCTGGAGCGCAAGCATGTGCTGCCCGCCGATCAATTCGCCGCCAGCGCCCGTGGCGCTACACGTACTTAATTCAGGAGAAATGGCATGCGTTTAGTTCAGTTCGAGTTGCCCAACGGCGAACGCCGCGTCGGCGTAGTGCAAGGCACACAGCTGCGCGAAGTTCAGGCTGCGCGCAGCGTGCGCGAGTTGGCCCTGGCCGCCATCGAAGCCGGGGTTGGCCTGGAGCAGCAGGTGAACAGCCTTGGCCTGGGCGACAGCCACGACTACGCCACACTGCTGTCCGACCTCAAGGTGCTGCCGCCGTTGGATCACCCGGACCCTGCGCACATGCTGATCAGCGGCACCGGCCTGACCCACTTGGGCAGCGCCTCGGCACGCGACAAGATGCATCAGGCCGGCGACGAGACCGCCTTGACCGACACCATGCGCATCTTCAAATGGGGCGTTGAGGGCGGTAAACCGGCGGCCGGCCAGGCAGGCGTGCAACCGGAGTGGTTCTACAAGGGCGACGGCAGCACTGTTGTCCGCCCTGGCGCCGCCTTCCCGGTACCGCCGTTTGCCGAAGACGCGGGCGAAGAGCCGGAAATCGGCGGTCTCTACGTGATCGGCCCCGACAGCAAGCCCTATCGCGTGGGCTTTGCGGTGGGCAACGAGTTCTCCGACCACATCATGGAACGCAAGAACTACCTGTACCTAGCCCATTCCAAACTGCGCAGTTGCAGCTACGGGCCGGAACTGCGCGTGGGCGAGTTGCCCCAGCATCTGGCGGGTACCAGTCGTATCCTGCGTAACGGCGAGGAAATCTGGCGGAACGAATTCCTCAGCGGCGAGGCCAATATGTGCCACAGCCTGGAAAACCTCGAGTACCACCACTTCAAATACCGCCAGTTCCTCAAGCCCGGCGATGTGCACATTCACTTCTTCGGCACCGCCACGCTGTCATTTGCTGACGGTATACGTACCCAGGCCGGCGATGTGTTCGAGATCACCCAGGCTGAATTCGGTGCGCCGCTGGTCAACCGTGTCGGCAGCAGTGATGCGGCATTCGAACCCGGCAACGTCATTACCCTTTAAAGGAGAGCCCCATGCCCCAGTTTCTCGGCCACAACTACATCGGCGGTCAGCGCAGCGCCAACGGCAGCATCACGCTGCAAAGCGTCGACGCGGCCACCGGCGAAGCCTTGCCCCAGAATTTCTATCAGGCGACCCCGCAGGAAGTCGATGCCGCCGCCAAGGCCGCCGCCGCCGCTTACCCGGCTTATCGCGCCTTGAGCGCTGCACGCCGTGCACAATTTCTCGATGCGATCGCCGACGAGCTGGACGCGTTGGGCGATGATTTCGTTGAGCTGGTCTGCCGCGAAACGGCGCTGCCGGCGGCGCGTATCAAAGGCGAACGCGGGCGCACCAGCGGCCAGATGCGCCTGTTCGCCACCGTGTTGCGCCGTGGTGATTTCTACGGCGCGCGTATCGACAAGGCCCTGCCGGACCGCCAGCCATTGCCACGCCCGGACCTGCGCCAATACCGCATCGGCCTGGGCCCGGTCGCGGTGTTTGGCGCCAGTAACTTCCCCCTGGCATTTTCCACCGCCGGCGGCGATACCGCAGCTGCGCTGGCGGCGGGTTGCCCGGTGGTATTCAAGGCCCACAGCGGGCATATGGCGACGGCGGAGCAGGTGGCCGATGCGATCATCCGCGCCGCGCAAGCCACCGAAATGCCGGCGGGCGTGTTCAACATGATCTTCGGCGGCGGCGTGGGCGAGGCGCTGGTCAAGCACCCGGCGATCCAGGCCGTCGGCTTTACCGGCTCGCTCAAGGGCGGCCGCGCGCTGTGCGACATGGCCGCCGCGCGCCCGCAACCGATCCCGGTGTTTGCCGAGATGTCCAGCATCAACCCGGTCATCGTGCTGCCACAGGCGCTGGCGGCACGCTCCGAAAGCGTTGCCCGCGACCTGACCTCCTCGGTGGTGCAGGGCTGCGGCCAGTTCTGCACCAACCCCGGCCTGGTGATCGGCATCGCCTCGCCGGCCTTTAGCGCATTCACGCAACAGGTCGCGCAATTGATCGGCGAACAACCGGCGCAAACCATGCTCAACGCGGGCACCCTGGGCAGCTACGGCAAGGGCCTGGAAAAACTCCTGTCGCACCCAGGCATCAAGCATCTGGCGGGCAACCCACAATCGGGCAACCAGGCCCAGCCGCAGTTGTTCAAGGCTGATGTGGGCCTGTTGATCGACGGCGATGAGGTGTTGCAGGAAGAAGTGTTCGGCCCGACCACGGTGTTCGTCGAAGTCGCCGACCAGGCCCAACTCAGCGCGGCCTTGCACGGCCTGCACGGACAATTGACCGCCACCATCATTGGCGAGCCGACCGACCTGCAACAGTTCGCCGAGCTGACGCCGCTGCTGGAGCAGAAAGTCGGGCGCATCCTGCTCAACGGCTACCCCACCGGTGTGGAAGTCTGCGATTCGATGGTGCACGGCGGGCCATACCCGGCCACCTCCGATGCCCGTGGTACCTCGGTCGGCACCTTGGCCATCGATCGTTTCCTGCGCCCGGTGTGCTTCCAGAACTACCCTGATAGCCTGCTGCCCGACGCGCTGAAAAACGCCAACCCGTTGCGTATCCAGCGGCTGGTGGATGGCGCGCCGTCTCGAGAATCGCTGTAACGCATCAGGAGGCTTCATGTCGTTGAGCGCAGTCACCCCACACCGTGCACGGTTGGGCGAAGGGCCGTTCTGGGATATCCCGTCCCAGGCCCTGTATTGGGTGGACATCGCCGCCAGGCAGGCCCTGCGCCTGATGGACGGGCAGTTGCGCGTGTGGCAATTGCCCGAGCACGTCTCGGCGTTCATCCCCTGTGAAAGCGGGGATGCGCTGGTGACCCTGAGCAGCGGTGTATACCGCCTGGACTTGAGCACCGAAGCCCTGACCCTGCTGTGCGTAGCCGACCCGCACGCGGGCAACCGTGGCAACGAAGCGCGCTGTGATGCCCAGGGCCGACTGTGGCTGGGCACCATGCAGAACAACATCGGTGAGCAGGGCGAAGACCTGCCCATCACCCGGCGCTCCGGCGGCCTGTTCCGTGTCGATGCCGATGCGCGGGTCACGCCGTTGCTGACCGGCCTGGGCATTCCCAACACGTTGCTTTGGAACGAGGAGGGCAGCCAGGTGCATTTCGGCGACAGCATGGACGGCACGCTCTATCAGCATTCGATCCGGTCCGACGGCCAGCTCGAACCCGCCCAGGTGTGGTTTGCACCTCACGAACGCGGTGGGCCGGACGGCTCGGCCATGGACAGCGAGGGCTACATCTGGAATGCCCGTTGGGACGGCAGCTGCCTGTTGCGCCTGACACCCTCGGGTGAAGTGGATCGCATCATCGAACTGCCCGTCAGCCGTCCCACCAGTTGCGTGTTTGGTGGGCCGGATCTGACCACCCTGTACATCACCAGCGCCGCGAGTCCCTTGGATCACCCCCTGGACGGTGCGGTGCTGGCCATAGAAGTTGATGTCCCTGGAAAACCCTGCACTCGCTTTGCCGGATAAACCCTGTAGGAGCCGGCTTGCCCGCGAAAAACGTCAACGATAACGCGTTCATCCTGGATGAACGCGGTGCTATCAGGTTTTTCGCGAGCAAGCTCGCTCCTACAAAAAAACACAAAACAACAACAAGGAGTCACCCGCATGAATCGTCGTCCTGGTTTGCGTTCCCTGTGCTGCGCCGCTGTGGCGGTCTCGGCCATGAGCTTGAGCGGCCTGCTGCTGGCCGCTGAAGAAGTGAAGATCGGCTTTCTGGTCAAACAGGCCGAAGAACCCTGGTTCCAGACCGAGTGGGCCTTTGCTGAAAAAGCCGGCAAAGAGCACGGTTTTACCGTGATCAAGATCGCCGTGCCGGACGGTGAGAAGACCCTCTCGGCCATCGACAGCCTGGCCGCCAACGGCGCCAAGGGCTTTGTGATCTGCCCGCCGGACGTATCGCTGGGCCCTGCGATTGTCGCCAAGGCCAAGGTCAATGGCCTGAAAGTGATCGCTGTGGACGACCGTTTCGTCGATGCCAAGGGCAACTTCATGGAGGACGTGCCGTACCTGGGCATGGCTGCCTTCGAAGTGGGCCAGAAGCAGGGCGCCGCCATGGCAGCCGAAGCGAAAAAACGCGGCTGGGACTGGAAGGACACCTATGCGGTGATCAACACCTTCAATGAATTGGACACCGGCAAGAAACGCACCGACGGCTCGATCAAATCCTTGAAAGAAGCCGGCATTCCCAAAGACCATATCCTCACCGCCGCGCTTAAAACCCTCGACGTTCCGGGCAGCATGGACGCCACCAACTCGGCCCTGGTCAAACTGCCCAGCGGCGCGAAAAACCTGATCATCGGCGGCATGAACGACAACACCGTGCTGGGCGGCGTACGCGCCACTGAAAGCGCCGGGTTTCGCGGCCGCCAACGTGATCGGCATCGGCATCAATGGCACCGACGCCATCGGCGAATTGAAGAAAGCCAACAGTGGTTTCTTCGGCTCGATGCTGCCTAGCCCGCACATCGAGGGCTACAACACCGCGCTGATGATGTACGAGTGGGTGACCAAGGGCACCGAACCGCCCAAGTACACCGCCATGGACGAAGTGACCTTGATCACTCGTGCCAACTTTCAGGAAGAGTTGACCAAGATCGGGCTGTGGAAATGACCGCTGCGGCCCTTCGTTTTGACGCAATCGGCAAAACCTTCCCTGGGGTCAAGGCGCTGGATGGCATCAGCTTCACCGCCCACCCCGGGCAAGTGCATGCGTTGATGGGCGAGAACGGTGCGGGTAAATCGACGCTGCTGAAGATCCTCGGCGGCGCCTATATTCCCAGCACCGGCTCGGTGCAGATCGGCGAGCAGGTCATGGCCTTCAAATGCGCCGCCGACAGCATCGCCAGCGGCGTTGCGGTGATTCACCAGGAGCTGCATCTGGTGCCGGAAATGACCGTTGCCGAGAACCTGTTCCTGGGGCATCTGCCGTCGCGCTTTGGCGTGGTCAACCGCGGCGTGCTGCGCCAGCAAGCTTTGGCGTGTCTCAAGGGCCTGGCCGATGAAATCGACCCTGAAGAAAAGCTTGGTCGCTTGTCCCTGGGCCAGCGCCAATTGGTGGAAATCGCCAAGGCGCTGTCCCGTGGCGCCCATGTGATCGCCTTCGATGAGCCGACCAGCAGTTTGTCGGCCCGCGAAATCGACCGTTTGATGGCGATCATCACGCGCCTGCGCGACGAGGGCAAAGTGGTGCTCTACGTGTCGCACCGCATGGAGGAGGTGTTCCGTATCTGCAATGCGGTGACGGTGTTCAAGGACGGCCGCTTCGTGCGCACCTTCGATGACATGAGCGCGCTGAGCCATGACCAGTTGGTGACCTGCATGGTCGGTCGCGATATCCAGGACATCTACGACTACCGCCCGCGCGAGCACGGCGAAGTCGCGTTGAAGGTCGATGGCCTGCTCGGAACCGGTTTGCGCGAGCCGATCAGCTTCCAGGTGCGCAAAGGCGAAATTCTCGGTCTGTTCGGGCTGGTGGGGGCAGGGCGTACCGAGCTGTTGCGCCTGCTCAGCGGCCTGGAACGCGCCAGTGCGGGCAGCCTGGAACTGTGCGGCGAGCCTCTGCAGTTGCGCACGCCACGTGATGCGATTGCCGCCGGCGTGCTGTTGTGCCCCGAGGACCGCAAGAAGGAGGGCATCATTCCGCTGTCCAGCGTCGCCGAAAACATCAACATCAGTGCCCGTGGCGCGCATTCCGCGTTCGGCTGGCTATTGCGCGATGGCTGGGAAAAAGGCAACGCCGATCGCCAGATCAAGGCGATGAAGGTCAAGACCCCGAACGCGGCGCAGAAGATCATGTACTTGTCCGGTGGCAACCAGCAAAAGGCCATTCTTGGCCGCTGGCTGTCGATGCCGATGAAGGTGCTGCTGCTGGACGAACCGACCCGTGGCATCGATATCGGCGCCAAGGCCGAGATCTACCAGATCATCCATAACCTCGCGGCGCAAGGCATCGCGGTGATCGTGGTGTCCAGTGACCTGATGGAAGTCATGGGCATTTCCGACCGCATCCTGGTGCTGTGCGAAGGCGCCATGCGCGGTGAACAACTGCGCGTACACGCGACTGAATCCAACCTGCTGCAGCTGGCCTTGCCGCGCGGCGTGGCGAACTGAGAGACGACCATGACCATTCAAAACAACGCGTTGCCTTCGGCACGCAAACCCCTCGATATGCGCGCGTTGCTCGACAACTGGGCGATGCTGCTGGCGGCGGTGGGCATCTTTGTCCTGTGCGCCTTGCTGGTCGATAACTTCCTCTCGCCGCTGAACATGCGCGGGCTGGGCCTGGCGATTTCCACCGTGGGCATTGCGGCGTGCACCATGCTGTTCTGCCTGGCGTCCGGGCACTTCGACTTGTCGGTGGGTTCGGTGATTGCCTGCGCCGGTGTGGTGGCAGCGATCGTGATGCGCGATACCGACAGCGTGATGCTGGGCATCGGCGCGGCGCTGTTGATGGGCCTGATGGTGGGGCTGATCAACGGCATCGTGATTGCCAAGCTGCGGGTCAACGCATTGATCACCACCCTGGCGACCATGCAGATCGTGCGTGGCCTGGCCTATATCTTTGCCGACGGCAAAGCGGTGGGCGTGTCCCAGGATCAGTTCTTCGTGTTCGGCAATGGCCAGCTGTTCGGCGTGCCGGTGCCGATCCTGATCACCATCGTGTGCTTCCTGTTCTTCGGCTGGTTGCTCAACTACACCACCTACGGGCGCAACACCATGGCCATCGGCGGCAACCCGGAAGCAGCGTTGCTGGCGGGGGTCAATGTCGATCGCACCAAGATCCTGATCTTCGCCGTGCACGGCTTGATCGGCGCGTTGGCCGGGGTGATTCTTGCCTCGCGCATGACCTCCGGCCAACCGATGATCGGCCAGGGTTTCGAACTGACGGTGATCTCGGCCTGTGTGCTGGGTGGGGTGTCGTTGAGTGGCGGGATTGGCATGATCCGGCATGTGATTGCCGGCGTGTTGATCCTGGCGATCATCGAGAATGCGATGAACCTGAAGAACATCGATACCTTCTACCAATACGTGATTCGCGGCTCGATCCTGCTCTTGGCCGTGGTCATCGACCGCATGAAACAACGCTGAACCCAAGTCATCTGGAGATCAAATGTGGGAGGGGGCTTGCCCCCGATGAGGGAGTGTCAGTACATGCATCTGTAACTGACACACCGCTATCGGGAGCAAGCCCCCTCCCACAGTTTTAATCGGCAGTGAATTTGAAGACGGTGTTCTGGGTGTAGGTCTGCCCAGGGTTCAAGCGGGTCGAGGCAAAGGTGGGCTGGTTAGGCGCATCCGGAAAATGCTGGGTCTCCAGGGTGAACCCGCTCCAGTGCTGGTAAGTCTTGCCGCCCCTTGCCCTTCACCGAACCGTCCAGGAAGTTACTGGTGTAGAACTGCACGCCCGGTTCGCTGGTGTAGAGCTGCAAACGCCGGCCCGACTCGGGGTCATGCACGTCGGCTGCAAGCTGCTTCACATCGCCCTTGGTGTCCAGCGCCCAGTTGAAGTCGAACCCGCCCTGTTTCGGCTCGGCAAACTTGAGTTGCGGATGGTCGGCCTTGATGTGCTGACCGATGGCGGTAGGCTTGAGGAAGTCCATCGGCGTGCCCTTGACCGGCGCCAGTTCGCCGGTGGGGATCAAGGTGGCGTTTACCGGTGTGTAGTGGCTGGCATGCAAGGTGGCGACCTGCTTGAGAATGTCGCCGTTACCCGCGCCGGCCAGGTTGAAGTAGCTGTGGTTGGTGAGGTTGAGCACCGTCGGCTTGTCGGTGGTGGCGGTGTAGTCGATGTGCAGTTCGTTCTTGTCGTTGAGGCGGTACGTGACCTCGGTTTTCAGGTTGCCGGGAAAGCCCATTTCACCGTCCTTGGACAGGTAGGTGAGGGTGACCCCGACCGAGTCCTTGTCCTTGACCGGCTTGGCCTGCCACACCTGCTTGTCGAAGCCCTGGGCGCCGCCATGCAGCGAGTTGGGGCCGTCGTTGAGCGGTACCTGGTAGCGCTTGCCATCGAGTTCGAAGGCGCCGCCGGCCAGGCGATTGCCGAAGCGGCCGATGGTCGCGCCAAAGAACGCGGTACCGGCTTGATAGCCTTGCACGTCGTCAAAGCCCAACACCACGTCGTCGACCTTGCCGTGCTTGTCCGGCACCTTCAGCGACTGCAACACACCGCCGTAAGTGATCACCGTGGCTTGCATGCCATGGCTGTTGCGCAACACGTACTGTTCGACGGCGGTGCCGTCATTGGTTTTGCCGAACGGTTTCTGCTCGCTGGTCAGGCCGGCGGCCTGGGCGCCGCCACTGGCGATCAACATGGACAGCGCCAGGCCGGACAGCAGGTATCGAGGGTGCTTCATGGTCGAACTTCCTTTTGTTGTTTTTGGATTGAATAGTTCTACTAATGTGCGATATTTCGTCACTGAGACAGCGAATTTATAGCCTTTAACGCCGATTTCGTAAAATAAAATAAGACTAATTGATCGAGGCATCACGTTATGAGTACTGAGCAAGCCCTGTATCCCGACCTCAAGGGCAAGACCGTATTGATCTCCGGCGGGGCTTCCGGGATTGGCGAGTTCATGGTGCGGGCGTTCGCGGCCCAGGGTGCCAAGGTGGCGTTCGTGGACCGCGCGCAAAGCCAGGGTGAACGCCTGGCCGCGTTGTTGAACTCCAAGGGCCAGACCGTTGAGTTCGAATGCTGCGATATCACCGACGAAATCGGCTACCGCGCCGCCATCGGCCGCTTCGAGCATTCCCTCGGCCCCATCACGGTGCTGGTGAACAACGCCGCCAACGATGTGCGCCATACCTTGGATGAAATCGACTCGGAAATGTTCGATCGGTTGATTGCAGTCAACCTCAAGCACGCATTTTTTGCCGCCAAGGCGGTGGTGCCGATGATGAAACAGGCCGGTGGCGGCTCGATCATCAACCTGGGCTCCGTCGGCTGGATGATGGCCTCCGCCGGCTACCCGGTGTACGCCGCCAGCAAGGCCGCCGCCCACGGCATGACCCGCGGCCTGGCACGGGAGCTGGGGCCGCACCACATCCGCGTCAACACGCTGGTGCCGGGTTGGGTGATGACGGAGAAACAGCTGGCCATGTGGGTGGACGACGCGGCCCGCGAGCTGATCGCCCGCAGCCAGTGCCTGCCGGGCAGCGTGATGCCTGAGCACATCGCCAACATGGCGCTGTTCCTGGCTTCGGATGCCTCGGCGATGTGCTCGGCGCAGAACTTCATCGTCGATGGCGGTTGGGTGTAGCGCCTCTACTTCTCGGTTTATGCGGTGCCGGGGCTATCTGAATTCGAGCCAGTCGGTAAGATGGGCCACGAATGCGTTGATCCCCAGCACCTCAGGAGCAGTGAGCATGTCCGATTCATCCAGCTATGTCCCACCCAAGGTCTGGACCTGGGACGCCGAAAGCGGCGGCACCTTCGCCAGCATCAACCGGCCCATCGCCGGCGCTACCCACGACAAGGCGCTGCCGGTCGGCAAGCACCCCTTGCAGCTGTATTCCCTTGCCACGCCCAATGGGCAGAAGGTCACCATCCTGCTTGAAGAACTGCTGGCGCTCGGGCACTCCGGGGCCGAATACGATGCCTGGCTGATCAAGATCGGCGACGGCGACCAGTTCGGCAGCGGCTTCGTGGCGGTGAACCCGAACTCGAAGATTCCGGCGTTGATGGACCACAGCGGCGCGGCGCCGATTCGCGTGTTCGAATCGGGCGCGATCCTGCAGTACCTGGCCGAAAAATTCGGCGCGTTTTTACCCACCGAACCTGCCGCCCGTGCCGAATGCCTGTCCTGGCTGTTCTGGCAGATGGGCAGCGCGCCTTACCTGGGTGGCGGCTTTGGGCATTTCTACGCGTATGCGCCGAGCAAGATGGAATATCCGATCAATCGCTTTGCCATGGAAACCAAGCGCCAGCTGGATGTGCTGGACAAGCGCCTGGCGGTGAGCGAATACATTGCCGGTGATGAGTACACCATTGCCGATATCGCCATCTGGCCGTGGTACGGCGGGTTGGTGAAAGGGCGGTTGTATGGCGCGGCCGAGTTTCTGTCAGTGCATGAATACAAGCACGTCGTGCGCTGGGCGGATGCCATCGATGCGCGGCCGGCGGTGCAGCGTGGGCGGCGGGTGAATCGCGTTTCGGGCGACGATCAGTTGCCCGAACGCCATAGTGCCAGCGATCTGGACTGAAAGTGTGGGAGGGGGCTTGCTCCCGATGGCGGAGTGTCAGTCACTGTAGTTGTTGACTGACCCACTGCCATCGGGAGCAAGCCCCCTCCCACATTTGGATCTTCTTGGCTTCGATTTATTTGTAGCGCTGTTCGAACACTGCCACCTGCTCAGGCTTGATCAGCTCGAAGGGCACCCACACCTGCGCTTCAATCGGCTCGCCTTTGATCATCCGCACCGCTGCCTGTAGCGCTTGAGTCGCCTGGGCTTTCGGGTCCTGGAACACCGATGCTGTGAGCGCGCCGCGCCGGATCGCCGCCAAGCCGTCGGGCAGGCCATCAATGCCGACAATCGCCACTTCGCCCTTGGTCTTGCCGGCTTGCTGCAGGGCCATGGCCGCACCAATCGCCATTTCATCGTTGTTGGCCACAATCGCATCGAACTGCGTGCCCGCCAGCAGCCAGTTGCTGGTCAGGTCCATGGCCTTGCTGCGTTGCCATTCGGCACTTTGTTGCTCAACGATCTTGATCCCGGGAAAGTCCTTGAGCACCTGTTTGGCACCCTCAGTGCGGTCATGGGTGGCGTTTTGCGCCAGGTCACCCATGATGATCGCCACGTTGCCCTTGCCACCGAGTTTTTCCGCGAGGTAGCGCATCTGCAATTGTCCGGCTTCGATATCGTTGGACGCCACGGTCACCACCCCCTTGGGCAGCGTGGGTTGATCGGGATGGCGGTTGACGTACACCAATGGCTTGTTGGCGGCCACGGCGGCGCGCGTCATGTTGGCCGTGGCGGCGGTGTCCACCGGCAGCACGATGACCGCGTCGACGTTCTGGTTGAGAAACCCTTCGACCTGATTGAGCTGGCGCACCACGTCACCCTGGGCGTCTTCGAACTGGATCTGCACGTCCTGTTGCTTGGCGGCCGCTTCAAGGCCGGTGCGCACGTAGGTCATGAAGTTATCGTCGACCCGCGCAATGCTCACGCCGATGCGGTACGCGGCGAAGGTCCATTGGCTGAACAGCAGCAACAGGGTGGCAACCATCAATGAGTAGCGATGCATGGGGTATTCCTCTTGTTGTTATAGGGTGAATGCCTGGCGAAAACGCTCCAGGGCCGCTTCGCTGTCGCCGCTGGCCCAGCCTTCCAGACCGACCACGCCGCTGTAGCCGATGGCATGCAGTGCGCGGGCGATCGCCGGGTAATGGATTTCGCCAGTGCCGGGCTCCTGGCGCCCGGGCACGTCTGCCACCTGGATTTCACCGATGGCACTGCCGGCGCGCTGGATCAGTTCAATCAGGTTCCCTTCGCCAATCTGCGCGTGGTAAAGGTCCAGGTTCATCTTCACGTGCGGGCTGCCCACCGCTTCGATCAGCGCCAGGGTTTCGTCGGCACGGGCGAAGGGCGTGCCGGGGTGGTCGACGTCGGTGTTGAGGTTTTCCAGCAGGAACACGCGGCCGGCGTCTTCGCCCAGGCGCGCAATTTTTTCCAGCGTCTTGCAGGCGCTCAGCCACATGCGCCCGGTGGTGCGGCTGACGGGTTGCACCGGCAGGCCGCCATCACCCAGGCCGGTGCCGTGCAGGTTGAGGCTGGGGCAGTTCAGGCGCGCGGCGACGCCCAGTGATTCCTGTGCGCTGTGAAGCAGTTGGCGGATGCCTTCGGGGTCGGTGAGCGTGCCGCTGATGTAGCCGGTCATGGAGGTGAAGTCCGCGCCGGTTGCAGCCAGGGCGCTGATGTCCTTGTCTGTCCAGTTCCAGATTTCCGCGCTGAAGCCGAGTGCATGAATGCGTTTGACCCGTTCGACGAACGGCAGGTCGAGGAACACCATCTCGGCACAGATCGCCAGCTTGAACGGGATCATAGGCTCACCGCCGTGCCTTGCTCGTAGGCCTGGATGCACGCGCGGGCAATCGCCAGGGCGGCCCGTGCATCTTCGCCGCTGGCCAGGGGCTTGGCGCCGCTGCGCAGGCAGTCGACAAAGTGGTTGAGCTCGGCGATGTAGGCATCGCGCAGCAGGTCGGTGTCCAGGCGCTGAGTGTCTGCCTGAATGCCTTGGGCCTGGTAGCGCACCAGGTCGGATGCCTGCACGCCGCCCATGGTCAGCATGCCGGCGCTGCCGAACACTTCACCGCGCACGTCATAGCCATACACCGCCTGGAAGTTGGCCTCGGCGGTGGCTATCGCACCGTTATCGAAGCGGAGGGTGACCACGGCAGTGTCGAGAAAGCCTTTGCTTTTGTAATCCGGGGCGATCAGGGCGTCGGCCATGACCTGCACCTGCACCGCCTCGGCACCGGGGTTGAGGTAGCGCAGGGTGTCGAAGTCGTGGATCAGGGTTTCCAGGAAAATCACCCACTGCGGTGACGCGCCGGGGTTGTTCAGCGCCGGGTCGCGGGTGAGCGAGCGCAGCAGCTGCGGGGTGCCGATGCGACCTGCGACGACGTCGAGGTGAGCGGTGCGAAAGCTCTTGGCGAAACGCCGGTTGAAACCGACCTGCAAGGGCACGCGAGCATCGGCGGCGGCGGCGATGGCGCGGTCGGCTTCATCCAGGGTGATGGCCATGGGTTTCTCGCAAAAGATGCCCTTGCCGGCACGGGCGGCGCTGATCACCAGCTCGGCATGGCTGCGGGCGGGGGCGGCGATGAGTACGCCGTCGATATCCGGGTCGTCGAGCAGTTGTTGGGGGTCGGTATAGACCTTGTCCACACCCAGTTCCGCCGCGAGGCGGGCGGCCTGCCCTGGGGTGGGGTCGGCTATCGCGGCAAGGCAAGCGCCTGGAATGTGGCGGGCGGCGGTCAGGCCGTGGAAGCTGCCCATGCGACCGGCACCGATCAAGCCCAGGCGGATATGTTTAGTGCTCATGTATGACCCCTTCTTATTGTTGGCCTCAGGACGGTCCTGATGGATAAGGGGACGAGAGCAAGGGCTGTGCCAATAGTTAAGTTGCTGATATTTAAAGATATTTAACGGCGCCATAAATAAATAGTGTCTATTTAAAAGACATGTCTATGCTGACATGTCGAAAACATGAACATGGATACCGCTTATGAGCCCGGCGATCAGTGCGCAAGACCTCGATTACCTGACCGCGCTGGGCCCGGCCGCGCTCAATGACGGCCCCGTCGCAGCGCTGGAACAGGCGTGGCAGGCCTGCCTGGGTGGGCAGGTCCGGCGCCCGCCGCAGGTTCGTCAGATGATCTGGGATTCCTGGCGGCGCAGCGTCGCGGCCGGCATCGGTCCGGCGGACAGCGCTTACCGCTTTGTCGCCGCCGACGCACTGGCGGCCACGCTGGCCAACCACCGGGTGCTGATTGCCGCTGCCGCGCAAGTCATGCATGGATTGCTGGCGTACAACCCGCGCGGGCATATCAACCTCACCGACGCCGACGGCACGACCTTGTATTTCTGCGGACTGGACATCACGCCGGTGGGCAGTCGCCTGCTTGAATCGGTCCAAGGCACCAACTGCACCGGCCTGGCGCTGGCTCAGGACCATCTGGTGTATGTGCTGGCCGAAGAAAATTTCGCCGTCGGCCTGCGTCAACGCCGCATGCATTGCGCCGCCGCGCCGATCAAGAACGCCCAGGGCCAGACCTTGGCCATGCTGACGCTCACGGCCGAGCCCGGCTGGTTTCACTTCCATACCCTGGGCACCGTCCAGGCGGCGGCGGAAGCCGTGTCCCGGCAGATGGCGTTGCAGGCGTTGCTGCAAGAGCAGCAAACCGTACTCGAAGTGCTGAACGAAGGCTTGGTGGTGCTGGATGAGCGCGGCTGCATCAAGGCCATCAATCGCTACGCACGGCAACTGTTCAATGTGGGGCTTGATGTGCTCGGCAGTCCCTTGCAGCGCCTTGGTCGCAGTGAGCTGAGCGAGGCGATGCTGCAGGGTGGTGAGAGTGTGCGCGACCTCGATTGCACCTTTCGACTGCCCGACCGTAGCCAGCTGGCCTGCCTGGTCTCGGTGTGCCCGCTGGAGCAGGGCGGGGTGATTGTGTCGGTGCGCGAAAACCGCCGCATCCGCGAAATCACCCGGCGTATCGTCGGCACCCAGGCCCGCTACACCTTTGAAACCATCCAGGGCACGTCGCGCGCGATCCAGGATGCACTGCACCTGGGGCGCATCGCCAGCCGCAGTGACTCCACCACGCTGATCCTCGGCGAAAGCGGCACGGGCAAGGAGTTATTTGCGCAGGCGATTCATAACGGCAGCGAACGTTGCAATGGCCCCTTCGTGGCGGTGAACTGCGGCGCGATTCCACGGGACCTGGTGCAAAGCGAATTGTTCGGGCATATCGAAGGCGCCTTCACCGGCTCGGCGCGCGGCGGTTCGGCGGGCAAGTTTGAACTGGCCGACGGCGGCACGATTTTTCTCGATGAAATCGGCGACATGGCCTTCGATGCTCAGGTCAGCCTGCTGCGCGTCTTGCAGGAAGGCGAAGTGACCCGCGTCGGCGCCAAGCACTCGCGGCCGGTGGATGTGCGCATCATTGCAGCGACCCACCGCAATCTCAGCCAGGCGGTGGCCGAGGGCGCGTTTCGCGAGGACCTTTACTACCGCCTCAATGTGCTGAACATCACGGTGCCACCCTTGCGCATGCGGCGCGAGGATATCCCCTTGCTGGCGCGCTATTTCCTGCAGCGCTGCGCGCGCTCGTTGCGTAAACCGCTGCAAGGTTTCGCGCCGGATGCGTTGGCATTGCTCTCCGCGCATGGCTGGCCGGGCAATGTGCGTGAGCTGGAAAACGCTATCGAGCGCGCGACCAACCTGGCGATGGGCGAGTGGATCCAGCCGGGGGATTTGCCGCTGGACGCCAGGCCGCGCATTACAGCCAGCCCACATGCGTCGCAACCGACGCAGGAGCTGAGCAGCCACGAAATGCACGCCATCGTCACGGCCCTGACGGCTACCGGCGGCAATATCCGCCTGGCCGCGCAACAGCTGAAAGTCTCGCGGGGCGGGTTGTACAACAAGATGAGCCGGTTTGGCCTGAACGCGGCTGATTTCCGCAGGCCCTGAAAGGCCAACCAACCCAAATCCGAAGAACGCCGACCGTCCCCTGTGGGAGCTGTCGAGCTTTAGCGAGGCTGCGATAGCGGTGGGTCAGGCAACACAAGTGCCAGCAGTACCGCCGCCTTCGTAGCCTCGCCGGGGCTCGACAACTCCCACATTTGATTTGCGTTGGCTGTGAGTGCGGTGCCCGGCTTGCGAACCCAAATCCAACCAACACCGACAATCCCCTGTGGGAGCTGTCGAGCTTTAGCGAGGCTGCGATAGCGGTGGGTCAGGCGACACAAATGCCAGCAGTACCGCCGCCTTCGTAGCCTCGCCGGGGCTCGACAACTCCCACATTTGATCTGCGTTGGCTGTGAGTGCGGTGCCCGGCTTTCGAGCCAAAATCCAAGCAACACCGACAATCCCCTGTGGGAGCTGTCGAGCTTTAGCGAGGCTGCGATAGCGGTGGGTCAGGCAACACAAGTGCCAGCAATACCGCCGCCTTCGTAGCCTCGCCGGGGCTCGACAACTCCCACATTTGATCTGCGTTGGCTGTGAATGCGGTGTCCGGCTTGCGAACCCAAATCCAAGCAACACCGACAATCCTCTGTGGGAGCTGTCGAGCTTTAGCGAGGCTGCGATAGCGGTGGGTCAGGCAACACAAGTGCCAGCAATACCGCCGCCTTCGTAGCCTCGCCGGGGCTCGACAACTCCCACATTTGATCTGCGTTGGCCGTGAGTGCGGTGTCCGGCTTTCGAGCCAAAATCCAAGCAACACCGACAATCCCCTGTGGGAGCTGTCGAGCTTTAGCGAGGCTGCGATAGCGGTGGGTCAGGCGACACAAATGCCAGCATTACCGCCGCTTTCGTAGCCTCGCCGGGGCTCGACAACTCTCACATTTGATCTGCGTTGGCCGTGAGTGCGGTGCCTGGCTTGTGAACCCAAATCCAACCAACCCCGACAATCCCCTGTGGGAGCTGTCGAGCTTTAGCGAGGCTGCGATGGCGGTGGGTCAGGCAACACAAATGCCAGCAGTACCGCCGCCTCCGTAGCCTCGCTCGGGCTCGACAACTTCCACATTCGGTCTGTGTTGGCTGTGAGTGCGGTGCCTGGCTTGTGAACCCAAATCCAACCAACCCCGACAATCCCCTGTGGGAGCTGTCGAGCTTTAGCGAGGCTGCGATGGCGGTGGGTCAGGCAACACAAATGCCAGCAGTACCGCCGCCTTCGTAGCCTCGCTAAAGCTCGTCAACTCCTACCTTCGATCCCCTCAGGTGCCCATATTTTCCGAAGTCACGATCTGCGGCGGGATATGCACCCGGTGTCGCGCAGGTTCGAAGGTCTCTTCAGTCTGCAACTGCACCAGCAGCTCGATCAGGGCCACGGCCGTCTGGCGCGGCTGGGAATCCATCACCACGTCGATCAATCCCTGGCTCAACGCCTGGCGCGACAGGTCGGTGGACTCCTGCAAAATGGCGCACAACGCCGGGCGCTTGGGCAGTTGCGCCAGGGCGTTGATCACGCCGTCACCGCCACCGCCCACCACACAGAGCCCGCGCAGGTCGGTGTGGCGGCTGAGCAGGTCGAGGGTGGCTTCTTCGGTGATGTCGCAGTTGTCCAGGTTGATCAGCGGTTCCAACGGCTTGAGCCCCGGTGCGTGTTCGGCCAGGTAGCTGTGCAAACCTTCGACCCGCGCCTGGTGGCCGAGAAAGCGATGCCCGCCCAGCAGAATGCCCACGCTGCCTTTGCGCGCACCGCACGTGCGCGCCAACAGCCAACCCATGGTGCGGCCGACGACCTGGTTATCCTGGCCCACATAAGGTTCGGCGGCCTGTTCGTGAATATCCGAGAGCAGCGCCACCACCGGCACCCCGGCCTGGCGGATGTGCGCCAGGCAGGCATTGATCAACGGATGGGCGAAGCTGACCACCGCCAGGGCGTCGCACTGCACGGCCAGTTGCTCGATCTGCGCGACGATGGCGCTGGGTGTGCGGTCGACGATGTACTCGAACTGGCAGCTCAGGTTGGCGCTGGCGTGATGCTGCGCCGCCGTGCTGATCGACTGGGCCAGGTTGGCGTAGAACGCCTGGGCGGTGCCCAGCAGGAGAATGCCGAAACGGTAGGTCGGACGCCGTTCGCGGATGCGCTGGCCGATCAGCCGCGCGGCGAAATAACCGACTGCCTCGGCGGCCTGGAACACGTGTTCGGCGGTGTCCGGGTTGACCGGCGCGCGGGCGTTCAACACGCGGTCGACGGTGGCCACGCTGAGGCCCGCCTGGGCGGCGACGGTGGCGATGGTCGGGCGTTTACTGGTGTTCATGGCAAGCCCCTTGAGCGTCTTGATAGAAAACTATCAAGCCCCGCTGGGCCTGGATGATAGCTTGATAGGGAATGGATTCAAGGCCTTGAGGCTGATTTAGCCGCACTCTATCGTTGGTCTCGCAAAGCCCCTGTAACCCCCACGCTTGCGGAGAACAATAACAATGCCTGAACACACCGCTCACCGCGCCCGGCGCGATTACAGCCTGACCGGCCCCGAAGCCGCCCGCGCCGCCGAAAAAGGCCTGGTCTCGGCCCGTTGGTACCAGTCGCCGATCCCGCGCAAACGCATGAAGGAACTGATGCAGCGCCGTGACGGCCCGGCGCTGCTGGACACGGCGATCTGGTTCACGGCGTTGTTCGTCACCGGCTTTGGCGGCTACTGGTTCTGGGGTTCCTGGGCCTGTGTGCCGTTCTTCCTGGCCTATGGCGTGCTCTACGGCACCGCCTCCAACCCGCGCTGGCACGAAACCGGCCATGGCACGGCGTTCAAGACCCGCTGGATGAATGACGCGCTGTACCCGGTGGCGTGTTTCATGTGCCTGTTCGAACCCCATGTATGGCGCTGGAGCCATGCCCGGCATCACACCGATACCATCGTCGTCGGCCGTGACCCGGAGATCGTCGAGCCGCGTCCGCCAAGCTTCTGGATGATGTTCCTGAGCCTGTTCAACCTGCCCCTGGCCTGGAAGACCTTCAGTGGCGTGGCCCGCCATGCCATCGGCCGGATGAGCGCCCAGGAGCAGGACTTCATTCCCGAATCCGAATGGCCCAAGGTGTTTCGCGCTGCACGTATCTGGGTGGGCATCTATGCGTTGGTCATCGGCACTGCCTTGTACCTGCACAGCTGGTTGCCGCTGATGCTGGTGGGGCTGCCGAGCGTGTATGGCGCCTGGCTGGGCTACCTGTTCGGCCTTACCCAGCACGTGGGCCTGGCCGAAGATGTGCTCGACCACCGCAGCAACTGCCGCACCATTTACATGAACCGCGTGCTGCGCTTTATCTACATGGACATGAACTACCACCTCGAACACCACATGTACCCGATGGTGCCGTACCACGCGCTCGAACAGCTGCACGAAGAAATCCGCGGCGACTGCCCGCCGCCGTACGCCAACCTGTTCGAGGCCTACAAGGAAATCCTGCCAACCCTGTGGAAACAGCGCAGCGACCCGTCCTATTTCGTCCAGCGCCCCACCCAGAGTGGCGAGCGAGCTTGCTCGCACTGGGCTGCGCAGCAGCCCCAATAACCTCACGCAGTCTTTTCAGATAACCCTCAATCGCGACCCTGGGGCCGCTTCGCAGCTCAGCGCGAGCAAGCTCGCTCGCCACAAGGGACGTTATTCACCTGGAGAAAAGTCATGAACGATCAATGGATCGACGTCTGCGCCGTGGGCGAAATAGACGAAGAAGACGTGCTGCGCTTCGACCACGGCGCCCACACCTATGCGGTGTTCCGCTCAGCCGACAATGAGTTTTTCGCCACTGCGGGCCTGTGCACCCACGAGAAGATCCACCTGGCCGACGGCCTGGTCATGGACCATGTGATCGAATGCCCCAAGCACAACGGGCGCTTCGATTACCGCTCCGGCAAGGCCCTGGGCGCGCCGGTCTGCGTCAACCTGAAAACCTACCCGGTACGGGTCGAAGCGGGGCGAGTGCTGCTCGCTGTCACGGCTTGATGATGAGCGCGCCCCTGATTATCGTCGGCGCCGGCCATGCCGGTGGCCGCGCGGCGTTGACCCTGCGCGAAGAGGGTTACGACGGTCGACTGATCCTGATCGGCGACGAACCACACGTCCCCTACGAACGACCGCCGCTGTCCAAGGCCCTGTTGCAAGGCAGCCTGGACCTGGCCGGGTGCAGCCTGTGCGACAGCGCGCGGCTGGCCGAGCTGGGCATCGAGCATATCGCCGGCAATGCGGTCAGCCGGCTGGTGCCGCAGCACCAGCAGCTGCAGCTGGCCGACGGCCGCTGGCTGGACTATGCCGGTGTGGTATTGGCCACTGGCGGTCGGGCGCGGCGTTTGCCGCAGGCCCAGGCCAACGTGCTGTACCTGCGCACTCACGACGAAGCATTGGCCCTGCGCGCAACGTTGCGCGCCGGCACCCGGCTGGTGGTGGTCGGCGGTGGGTTTATCGGCCTGGAAGTGGCGGCGACCGCGCGTGGCCTGGGCTGCGTGGTAACGGTGCTGGAAGCCGGGCCGCGCCTGGCGGGCAGGGTACTGCCGCCGATCATCAGCGAAGCATTGCTGAAGGTGCACCGCGAGCAGGGCGTGGATGTGCGCTTGAACGTCGCCGTCGAGTGCATCCATGCCGATTCCGTGCAACTGGTGGATGGGCAAACGCTGCCCTGTGATTTAGTGGTGGTCGGCATCGGCATGCAGCCGAACGTCGAACTGGCCGCCGCGGCCGGGCTGGAAGTCGGGCAGGGCATTCGCGTTGATGAGTACCTGCGCACCAGTGCGGCGAATATCTACGCGGCGGGGGATGTCTGCGAGTTCCGGCTGGGCGGCGTCTATCAGCGTCAGGAAACCTGGCGCAACGCCGAGGCTCAGGGGCGACATGCCGCGTTGAACCTGCTGGGTCGAGCATTGCCTTTCGACGCTGTACCGGGTTTCTGGTCCGACCAGTATGACTGGGGCTTGCAGACGGTGGGTGTGATGACGCCGAGGATGCTCAGCCGCGCCTTGCCCCAGGGCGGCGTGCTGCTGTTCTACCTCGATGCCGACGGTTATTTGCAAGGCGCCTGCGGTTGGGCGCCGGGCAACAGCGTGGCCAAGGACATCAAGCTGTGCGAACGCCTGATACTCGCACGTGTTGCGTTGTCGACGGCTGACTTGGCGGATCCGGCGGTCTCCCTTAAACACTGGCTGCGAGGCTGACATGCGCCAATTACTGGTATTCCAATCCTTGTGGGCCATGCAAACCGAACCGGGTCCGCTCGAAGCGCAACTGGATCGCATCGTCGCCGCCGGTTTCGATGGCGTCACCGATCACTACTGGAAGGCCGCCGAGGTCGCTCGCCTGCACACGGCCACCGCCGAGCGTGGCTTGCAGATCGAAGGCCAACTGTTTCCGCAGTCGGTGGATGACCTGGCGCGGGCCCTGGACGTGATCAGCCGCTACGGCTGCCATCACCTCACCCTGCAAGCCGACGTGCGGCCGCGTAGCCAGACCGAGGCGGCCCGCATGGTCGAAGGCTGGCAACGCCTGGCCGAGCAGGTAGAGTTCCCGATCCTGCTGGAAACCCACCGTTATCGCCTGACCAGTGACCTGCTGTTTACCCTCGACCTGCTGGCGCAGATGCCCGACCTGAAACTGCTGGCGGACCTGTCCCATTACGTGGTCGGACGCGAATTGCCCGAGCCCGGCGCCGCTGAGGATGACGAGCAGATACGCACGATTCTGCGCCACAGCTGGGGGTTTCATGGCCGTGTGGCGAGCAGCGAGCAGGTGCAGGTGTCGCTGGATTTCGTGCAACATCAAGCCTGGGTAGAGCGTTTTATCGGTTGGTGGCGCTACGGGATCGAGGACTGGCTGGCCCGTCCCGACACCCCGCAAAGCCTGCCCTTCACCTGCGAACTCGGCCCGCCGCCTTATGCGATCACCGACGCGGATGGCCGAGAACTCAGTGACCGCTGGGCGCAGGCGCTGACAATGAAGCGCCTGGTTCGCAGCCTGTGGCAGCAGTGCTTAAGCGATCAGGACAGCAACCCGGTGCTGACCGCCACAATCAAAAACACGCCCAATACCGCGCGGTAGATCACGAACGGCCAGGTGGAGAAGCGTTCCAGAAACTTCATCAGGCCCCAGATCGCGAAGAACGCCGAGATGCTCGCCACCACCAGGCCGAAGATCAAGTGTGGCCAGGCATGGGCGGGCATGTCGGCGTGCAGCAACACCCACAGTTCTTTCATGCCGGCGAGGGCGATGGCGGGCAGGCCCAGCAGAAATGAAAACCGCGCCGCTTCTTCGCGCTTGAAGTTGAGGAACAGCGCGGCGGTCAAGGTCGAGCCCGAACGCGACACCCCGGGAATCAACGCGCCAATCTGCGCGATGCCCACGATCAGCGCATCACGCAAACGCATTTGGCTCACCTCGCGGGTGTGGCGTGCGCGCAGCTCAGCCGCTGCCAGCAACACCGCCATCACCACGCAGGCGATACCGATCACCATCAAGCCGCGCAGGGGCGAGTTGCAGGTATTCAAGGTCGAAGACAGCGCCAGGCCGGCAATGCAGATCGGAATAGTCGCCAGCACGATCGCCACCGCCAGCTTGAACCAGCGGTCGTTGTAGTCACCCCGGCGCACGGCACTGATGCTGCCGGTGGTCACTTGATGCACGTCGCGCCAGAAGTAGCTCACCACCGCTGCCAGCGCCGCCAATTGCATCGCCGCCGAAAACGCCGAGCCCGGATCCTGCCAGCCGAGCAGGGCAGGGACCACGCGCATGTGGGCGGTGGACGAAACCGGCAGCAGCTCGGTGATGCCCTGGATCACGCCCAGGATAAAAATCTGCAGGTAATCCAGGGAGGCGAAACCCACATCCAGGCCGGCGGAGCAGACGTTAGTCAAGATAGATGTCCTTGCAAAAAGAGAGAGCCGGCGAAGTTTATTCTAAATGTTTCAGAATTTCGGGCAGGGCTGCGGCTATCTGCAATCGGTTCAGCCAATAGAAAGGTTGGACGATGTATTGGCCTGGCCAGTGGATTTGTGAACAATGGCGCCCTGCGTTTTTTCACCGAGAGCCCCATGCCTGAAACCACCGTCGAATTGATCCAGACCGGCCCTGAACACGCCGAGCTGATCCGCAATCTCTACCAGTACTACGCCTATGAATCCTCCGACTGGGAACAGGAAGACGTCGAGGCCGATGGCCGTTTCTATATCCACGACGGACACCTGACCCGTTACTGGCAAGACCCGCAGTGGAGCGCCAACCTGTTATTGGTGGACGGCTATATCGCCGGTTTCCTGCTGATCGAAGGCAGCGAACTGCCCGGCATCGATGCCTTGGAACTGGCCGACCTGTTCATCCTCAAGCGCTACCGCCGCAAAGGCATCGGCCGCGCCATCGCCACCCAGGTGCTGTGCAGCGCAGAGGCCAATTGGCTGGTGCGTTTCTATGATCAGGACGAAGTGTCCCAGGCGTTCTGGCGCACGGTGCTGGATAACCTGCCGCGCCCGGTGCAGATGCTGGAACTCGAGGATGAGCCGAGCTTGGTCAGCTACCTGGTGACCCACGCTTCACTGCATTGACCGGCTGGCCTGAGGCGGACTGAACAACACCTGCTGCATCGCCTGTGGCGGTTGCCCGAACGCCCGCAGAAACGCCTGGCGCATGCGCTCGCGATCACCAAAGCCGGTTTCGCGGGCCACCACTTCGACCGGGTGGCGACTGGTTTCCATCATCGCGCGTGCGGCTTCCACGCGCAGGGCCTCGATGGCCTTGGCGGGCGTCTGCCCGGTTTCTTCGCGAAACACCCGGCTGAACTGACGCGGGCTGAGGCGGGCGACGTCGGCCAGGGCTTCCACCGACAGGTCGTGGGTGAGATTTTCACGGGCGTAGGCCAGGGCCAGTTGTACGCGGTCGGACTTGGGGTCCAGTTCCAGCAAGGCCGACAGTTGCGATTGCTCGCTGCCGCGCCGTTGTGCGATCACCAGCTTGCGTGCAATGCGCCGGGCCAGGTCGCTGCCCAGGTCGTTCTCCACCATGGCCAGCGCCAGGTCGACCCCGGCGCTCATGCCGGCGCCGGTCCACACCTGGCCGTCGACCACGAATAACTTGTCTTCCTCCAGATGGATATGCGGGTAGCGTTTGCGAAACGCCGGCGCGTGGATCCAGTGGGTGGTGGTGCGTTTACCTTCCAGCAAGCCGGCTTCGGCCAGCACGAAAATGCCCATGCACAGCGAGGCCACGCGGCGCGATTGCGCGGAGGCGGCCTTGACCATCTCCAGCAGATTGGCTTCCGGCAGGCGAAACTCCAGGTAGCCGCTGACGATCAGCGTGTCATAACCCTGCGGCCGAATCGGCGAGGTGTTCACCGAAAAGCCCTGGGACGTCATCACCGCGCCGCCGCTTTCCGACACCAGGTGAAACTCATAGGCCGGCTCGCCCCGCAACAGGTTGGCGCACTCGAACACCGAACCCAGGCTGAGGCTCAACGACTGGAAGTTCGGGTACACCATCAGCGCAACGCTGTGCATTGTCATTCTCCAAGGGGCGCGGGAGGGTGGATTGTCGGCGCGTGCCCGGTAAACGGCAACTGCCTTTGGCCGATGGCCGGAATCCTTGCGCATCTGACATTGTGAGCCAGCGAGCGCGGCCCTAACATTCCTCCAACGAACTAGACGACTGGTCTAATCGTCAGGAGGCCAAGCATGAACAGCCAAATCAGAAGTGCACGACAGACCATCCTTGAAAGCGCGCAAGCGATTGTGGGCGCCAAGGGATTTTCCGCGGTGGGCTTGAACGAAATACTTCAAGCCGCCGCCGTGCCGAAGGGTTCGTTCTATCACTACTTCGCTTCCAAGGACGCTTTCGGTGTGGTGCTGCTCGATACCTACTTCGATAACTACGTACATGGCATGGAGCAATTGTTCAGCCAGGCGGATGTGTCCTGCTACACCAAGCTGATGCGCTACTGGCAGGCCTGGATCGACAACCACACCGGCTGCACCGATACCGGCAAATGCCTTGCCGTCAAACTCGGCGCCGAGGTGTCAGACCTTTCAGAGCCGATGCGCCTGGCATTGCAGCGCGGTACGTCACGCACCATCGATTTGCTTGCCACGGCCCTGCGCCAGGGTGTGCAAGAGGGTTCGCTGAGTATCGAGCAAGACCCGCAAAGCCTGGCCCGACGCCTGTATGCGTTGTGGCTGGGGACCAGCGTCATGGGCAAGATCAACCGTACCACCGCGCCGTTCGACGAGGCGCTGGGGCTGACCCGGCAGTTGCTGGGCCAGCCTGAATA
This sequence comes from Pseudomonas sp. W4I3, assembly GCF_030816195.1. Lineage (GTDB taxonomy): Bacteria > Pseudomonadota > Gammaproteobacteria > Pseudomonadales > Pseudomonadaceae > Aquipseudomonas. The sequence continues at coordinate 2,918,582 of NZ_JAUSXS010000001.1, forward strand.
TCCCGCTAATCACAACGATCGAGGCACTGGAAAATGAAAGTATTAATGGTACTGACCTCTCACGACCAGCTTGGCGATACCGGCCGCAAGACCGGCTTCTGGCTCGAAGAGTTTGCCGCTCCCTATTACGCGTTCAAGGACGCCGGCGCCGATATCGTGCTGGCATCGCCGGCCGGTGGCCAGCCGCCGCTGGATCCGGTCAGCGATCAGCCAAACTTCCAGACCGAACAGACCCGGCGCTTCGCCGCTGACCCGGCCGCGCAGCAGGCCCTGGCGACCACGGTGAAACTGGAGTCGGTCAACGCCGCCGACTTCGACACCGTGTTCTACCCAGGGGGCCACGGCCCGCTGTGGGACCTGGCCGAGTCGCCGGTGTCCATCGCGCTGATCGAATCGTTCGAGCGCGCCGGCAAGCCTATCGGGTTTGTCTGCCACGCACCGGGCGCCCTGCGTCACGTCAAGGCGGTCAACGGCGCGCCACTGATCAAGGGCCGTCGCGTCACCGGGTTCTCCAACTCGGAAGAAGCCGCGGTGGAATTGACCGAGGTGGTGCCCTTCCTGATTGAAGATGAATTCAAGAAACTGGGCGGCACGTACGAGAAGGGCGCCGACTGGCAGTCTTTCGTGATTGTCGATGGCTTGCTGGTGACGGGGCAGAACCCTGGCAGTTCCAGCGACGTAGCCAAGGCCCTGCTCAAACTCACCGCTTAACTTAAACAACCGATTGATGCGTTGGCGGCTCGCAAGAGTCGCCAGTGTTTTCGCTCGTCCTGAATTTGGAATATACCCATGGCTCATTCATTGAACACTCCAGTAAAACTGGGGCATCACACCTTGAACAATCGCGTCGTGCTGCCGCCCCTCACGCGCCAGCGCAGCGCCCAAACCCGGCGATATCGCCACCGACTTGATGGCTGAGTATTACCGTCAACGCGCCAGTGCCGGTTTCATGGTCAGCGAGGGCACCCAGATCGAGCCGCGTGGCCAGGGTTATGCGTGGACACCGGGGATCTACACGCCGGCGCAGATCAACGGCTGGCGCAAGGTCACCGAGGCGGTGCATGCCGAAGGCGGCGTGATCTTCGCCCAGTTGTGGCATGTGGGCCGCGTGTCCCATAACGCCTTGCAACCCGACGGCGCCGCGCCGGTCGCCCCGTCGGCAATCCAGGCCCTGCAGGCGAAGGCGTTCATCGAAACCGCGCCGGGCGTCGGCGAACTCAAGCAACCGCCGGTACCCCGCGCCCTGACGGTGCTGGAGATCGAGGAACTGGTCGGCCATTACGCACAAGCGGCGCGCAATGCGTTGGACGCAGGCTTCGACGGGGTGGAGATTCATTCGGCCAATGGTTACCTGGTCAACCAGTTCATCTCGGCCCATTCCAACCAGCGTGAGGATGAATACGGCGGGTCCCTGGAAAACCGCCTGCGCTTTTTGCGCGAGATCGTCGAGGCCGTCTGCCGCGTAGTGGGCCCTGAGCGTGTGGGCGTGCGTTTTTCACCGTTGTTCAGCGGCACCGATCAGGAGCGGGTGTACATCGGCCTGGTGGAAGAAGACCCGCACCACACCTACATCGAAGCGATCAAAGTGCTGGAACAGTCGGGTATCGCTTACGTCTCCATCGCCGAAGCCGACTGGGACAATGCCCCCGTCCTGCCCGACAGCTTCCGCCAGGCCGTGCGCAGCACCTTCAGTGGGCGCATCCTTTATGCCGGCCGCTACACCGCCGAACGTGGCGCACAGTTGGTCGACGCGGGGCTGGCCGACCTGATTGCCTTCGGTCGCCCGTTCATTGCCAACCCGGACCTGCCGCAGCGGCTGTTCAATGGCTGGCCGTTGAATGCACTGAAGGCTGATGGGCTGTATGGCGGGACGGAGGCGGGGTACGTAGATTACCCGACTTACATTCAGCCATAGACCCCGTGCAGCTCGTCAGATGCGGGTCATGGAAATAGACAGGTAAAGTCGCACTTGCTACCGTATCAAAAGGTAATACCTTTGAATAACGGAGGGGTCGCACGATGGCCACGTCTATAAAAATTGACGATGAGTTGAAGCAGCGCATTCAGCTGTTGGCCGGTGCGCGGCAGCGTACCGCGCATTGGATCATGCGCGAAGCGCTCTCTCAGTATGTCGAGCGAGAGGAGGCGCGTGAGAGCTTCAAGCAGGAAGCGTTGTCGTCCTGGAAAAACTATCAGGAAACGGGGTTGCACTTGAGCGGCTCCGAGACGCGAGCCTGGCTTGATACCTGGGGTACGGAGCACGCTTCGGAGCCGCCCAAGTGCCACGACTGATAATCACCGCAACGGCGCTGACAGGGTTGGAGCGCTGTCGGCATTTCCTGATGGAGAAAGACCCGCAGGTCGCCCGCAGGGCCGCCCAGACGATCAACACGCAACTGTTGCGTCTGGAGTCCGACCCTGATGTCGGCCGGCCCTATGAGCCATCCCCCGAGTTGCGTGAGCTTGTGATCGCCTTCGGGGACGCCGGTTATGTTGCGTTATACCGCTTCATCCCTGCGGATTCAGCGGTTGTGGTCTTGGCCTTTCGGCACCAACGGGAAGCCGGATACTGACCCTTCACTCCACCCGCAACACAATCTTGCCGATATGATCGCCACCTTCCATCCGCGCGTGCGCCTGGGCGGCGTCGGTGTATTCATACACCTTGTCGATGATCGGCAGGCAGCGCCCTTCGCTCAACACCGGCCATACATGTTCACGCAATTGATCGGCTATCGCGGCCTTTTCTTCGCGGGTGCGGGCGCGCAAGAGCGAACCTGTGATCACCGCGCGTTTGCCGAGAATGGTCAGCAGGTCGACATCATTGGCCTTGCCGCCACCCAGGAAGCCCAGCATTACCAGGTGGCCGTCCATGCCCAGCGCCTTGAGGTTGTTGTTGAGGTACGAGGCACCCATGATGTCGAGGATCACATCGACGCCTTGGCCGGCGGTTTGCTCGGCGATGACCTCGGCAAAATCCTGTTCACGGTAATTGATCGGCTGCGCCCCGAGCTTGGCAATCGCCGCGCATTTCTCGGCGCTGCCGGCGGTGGCAAACGCCTGGATACCGAATTCCTGGCAGAGCATCAAGGCGGTGGTACCGATGCCGCTGGTGCCGCCGTGGATCAGGGCGCGTTCGCCGTTACAGGCGCCGCCGAGACCGAACAGGTTGGCCCAGACGGTGAAAAAGGTTTCCGGCACGGCAGCGGCTTGAATCCAGTCCATGCCTTCGGGAATCGGCAACGCCTGGCTGGCCGGCACTGCGCAGAACTGTGCATAGCCGCCGCCATTGGTCAGGGCGCAGACCTTGTCGCCGAGCGCGTATTGATCCACGCCTTCGCCCAGTGCGACCACTTCACCGGCCACTTCCAGGCCTGGAATCGGGCTCATGCCGGGTTTCATCGGGTACTTGCCGGCCCGTTGCAGGGCGTCGGGGCGGTTGACCCCGGCCGCATGCACGCGAATCAGGATCTCGCCCGGGCCGGCCACCGGTACGTCGGCGCGACGCGGTTGCAGCACGTCGGGGCCGCCAGGGGCGGTGATTTCGATCAGGGTCATTTCTTGTGGCAAGGTCATGAATGGGTTCCTGTAGCAATGAGCGTATGGGTTGGGACCGTGGCGAGCGGTGGACGGTTCAGCCAGATGATGCCCGAGCAGGCAACGTTTAGCTGCACCCTACCGCACAGGTTTGTCAGCGTCGACCGCGTAAGGACAGCACACACCTGCAAGCCCGCCGTCGCGGCCAGCGCCACACTGGCAGCCGGTCATGTTGACGGACACAGGTGGCGTATGAGCGAAGCAAGAAATCAAGATATCGGGCTGTTGTTTCTGCGGGTCAGCGGGGCGCTGTTTCTGCTGTGGGTGCACGGTTTGCCGAAACTGCTGCACTACAGCGAGCAACTGAAGCTGATCGAAGACCCGTTTCACTTGGGGGCGTCGGTTACCTTGCTGCTGGCGATATTTGCCGAGGTGCTGTGCCCGCTGTTGATCATCGCGGGAATGTGGGTGCGCCTGGCCTGCCTGCCGATCCTGGCGGTGCTGGTGATCGCGCTGCTGGTGGTGCATCCAGAGTGGACGCTGTTCGAAGGGCAGTTTGGCTGGCTGTTGATGATCATCTTCAGCAGCCTCCTGATCGCGGGGCCGGGGAGTCTGCGGCTGGGGCGGCGATTGGCCTGAATTAAAAAGGCCGGGCAAACCCTGATGCCAGTCATCCAGGGCTTTTTTTGTAGGAGCGAGCTTGCTCGCGAAGAACTCAGAGCCGCCGCGTTTATCCAGAATGAACGCGTTGCCTGGGCGTTTTTCGCGAGCAAGCTCGCTCCTACAGGGATTACTCAGCGGTTCAGGAACGCCAGCAGGTCTTCATTGAGCGCTTGGGCGTGGGTCACGGCAAACCCGTGCGGCGCGTCCTTGTACACCTTCAGTTCGGCGCCCTTGATCATCTGGGCGGCAACCTTGCCGGTGGTTTCGAACGGCACGATCTGGTCGCCGTCACCGTGGATGACCAGGGTCGGCACGTCGATCTTGGCCATGTCCGGGCGGAAGTCGGTCTGGGAGAAAGCGGTCACGCAGTCCACGGTGGATTTGAGCGAGGCTTGCAGCGCGATCTGCAGGGTCTGGGTGAGCACACCCTCCGAGACTGTCTGGCCCTGGTTGATACCGAAGAACGGCGTGTTGAAATCGCTGATGAATTGCGCACGGTCCTTGAGCAGGCCAGCCTTGATGCCGTCGAATACGTCGTTGGGCACGCCCTGTGGGTAGTCGGGTTTCTGGCCGAAGATCGGCGTCACCGCACCGAGCAGTACCAGCCCGGCGACCCGTGCGCTGCCATGGCGCGCGATGTAGCGGGCCACATCACCGCCGCCCATGGAGAAGCCCACCAGGGTCACGTCCTTGAGGTCCAGGTGTTCGATCAACTGGGCGATATCGTCGGCGAAGGTGTCGTAGTCGTTGCCAGTCCACGGCTGGTCCGAGCGACCAAAGCCTCGGCGGTCGAACGCAATGGTGCGAAAGCCGCGGCTGCTCAGGTATTCCATCTGGTATTCCCACATATCGGCATCCAGCGGCCAGCCGTGGCTGAACAGCACGGGCTTGCCGCTACCCCAGTCCTTGAAATAGATCTGGGTACCGTCTTTTGCAACGAATGTGCTCATCTGAAACTCCTTTGTGCATGAACGAGTGGGTGAAAAATCCGCCTTAGTGCATCAAGAAAAGCCTGCGCCAAAAGCCGACGCCCGGCTTGTATCGGTGTGCTCGCCTGCGTTACCAACTGAACTTGAGTTCCACGCCCAGGTAATTGCTGTCATGCCCGCCGGCATCGCGCAGGGTCTGGCCAACCGCGTAGTGCACGGCTTCGACCGCGCCGGTCAGGTTCGAGGTGAAGGCGTAGTCGGTGCGCAGCTGACCGTAGGCACCGGTCCAGCGTTCGCCCTGGCCCGCAGTCCCGGCGACTGGCAGGTTGGGCTGGGTGTAGACCGCGTCTGCGGTGGTTTGCCGCCACAACAAGCCGACGGCGGTTTGCACGCTGAGCTTGGCGATGGGCTTGATGGTGATCGACGGCTTGACGTGAATCAGGTTGCTGTAGCCGGTATAGCCCGCCAGGGAAAAGTAGTAGCCGTTGGGGAACAGCGGGTTGAAGGTGCCCACGGTTCCATCACCGGTTTTGCGGTCGCCGGAGGCGATGTCCAGTTGCAAGCCGAGGCGCGGTTTCCACGCCAGGCTGTCGAAGGTGTAGCCGGTGCGGCTGCCGCCGGCCCAGGCGCGGATAGCCTTGTTGCCCACCGAGCCACGTTGCAGCATGGCTTCGATGTCCCAGTCGAAGCCTTGTGCCGCGCCGCCCAGGCGCGCATCCAGCAGCTGACGCGTCTCGTCGCCGTCAGCGTCCAGATAGTGCGCCGCGCTGCGCTCATACACGCCGTAGTAGGCCGACAGTTCATTCGTACCGCCCACCAGACGCTCGACCCGCAGCAGGTGAAAGCGCGCGTCACTGTTGGACTTGTCATCGAAATGCCGGCCGTCCTGGTACTGCACCGGTTGGCTGGCAATCCCGATAAAGCGCCAATTCGACGTTTCCCAGTCGGCCCACAACGCATCGAACGACTGCCGCACATTCGGGCCGTCCCGTGACGAAATGAAGCGCTGCAAGTCGAAGGCAAAATCCTGACGGCCGATACGGCTCTTAAACGTGCCGTTGCTGAAGGTGTTCACGTACTCGGCAAAGGCCAGGCGCACATCCACGCGGTTCTGATCGGCGCCACCGACGGTGGTCTTGTCATAGGCGCGCACGTCTTCGAGCTGGGTGAACACGCGCCAGTGCTCATTCAAGTGCAGGTCGGCGTGAACCTGGAAGCGCTGGATCAGGTAGCGATCACGGGCCACGTTCTTCACGCCGAAACCGCTGGCGTCATTCATCTCGAAGCGCTCGCGCAAGGTCGCGCCCAGGGACAGGTAGGTGAACGGGTTGGCGCCCGACAACGGGATGTACTTGAGGTTATCCAGCGGCTGCGTGCGCAGCGCCGGATCCTTGAGCACCGACCAGTCTTCCTGCCAGCGGTTGGCCTTGATCGCCGGTCGGCTCGGTTGATCGTCGGCATGGACGCCACCGACGAGCAGCGGCCACAGCACGGCCAGGCTCCAGCCTGTGTGACGAATCATTTTGCCGCGGTGAGCTGGTGAATTTCCGCGACATAACCGCCGGGGAATTCGACCAGTGCACTGCGCCGGCCTTTGCTGTCGAACGCCGGCACCAGCACCTTGGCCCCGGAAGCGTTGGCCTTGCCGAGGGTGGCGGCCAGGTCGCTGACCTGATAACCGGTGGTGTCGTGGCCGAACGGGTAGGGCAGTTGGCCGTTGGTGACCAGCACCGCCATGCGCCCGAAGGCTGACTCGATCTCGACGCGACGATAATTGCCGTTCGCCTGGCCCACATCGGCCGCAGGGGCGTGCTTGTCGTCGCTCACGATTTTGCCGTGGGAGAAACCGAGAAACGCCTTTATAAAGCGCTCGGCGCTGTCGTTGGACACGTACACGCGGTTTTCCGGAACGGTCTCGAACGCCGCGTAATCCGGGGTCTTGGTGTGCCAGTAGAGCTGCATGTTCACACCGCCCGGCCACTGCACCACGGCGTCACGACCGATGGGGTCGGGAAAATCGCTGACGATCACATCGGCGCCATTGTCCCGCGCCGCCTTGAGGGCCACGTCCATGTCCTTGACCAGATAGCCGTTGCGCTCCTGGCCGAACGGGTGTGGCACGGGCGTGGTAAAGCCGAACAGCGAAACCGTGCCCGCCGGGGTCTGCAGCAATTGCGAGGTGGTGCTGCTCGGCACCGGCAGCACATTCACCGCCACCTGGGGCGTGCTCTTGCCGCCGAACGTGGCCAGGAAGCTCTGGGCGAAACGGTCGACATCGGCCGGCGCGACATACACATGGCTGGTGTCGTATTGCGGCGCGACCGCTACGCTTGGGGTGGCCGCCAAAGCGCTGTTCATCACTGCGCTTGCCAACAGCGTCAATGCCACGGATATCTTGATTGCTTTGTTACGCATGCCCATTCTCCAGCGCTTCTACGGGTTCGAAAGCCGTGAGGTTAGGGCGCGGGGGGCAGTGGGAATTGTACGGACGTGCTCGGTTGAACGTTTCAGCGGCCAGGCATGTCCACCGAACTCTTCCGTCAGATCACACAGGTGAACGAAATGGCCAAGACTTACAGCTATGCCGCTCGGGACTCCAAGGATTCGCTCAAACCCTTTACTTTCGAGCGCCGCGCCCCCGGCGCGGATGACGTACAGATCGACATTCTGTATTGCGGCGTGTGCCATTCAGACTTGCACACGGCCCGTAACGAGTGGAACAACACCCTTTACCCGTCGGTGCCCGGCCATGAAATTGTAGGCCGTGTGACGGCAGTGGGCGCCAATGTGAAGAAATTCAAGGTGGGTGACCTGGCGGGCGTTGGCTGCATGGTCGACAGCTGCCAGCACTGCGCGTCCTGCGCCGAGGGTGAGGAGCAGTATTGCGAGAACGGCTTTACCGGGACCTATAACGGGCCTCTGTTCGGTGGCGAGAACACCTACGGCGGCTATTCGGACAACATTGTGGTCAAGGAGCAGTTCGTACTGCGTATTTCCCACGACGACTCGAACCTGGCGGCGGTGGCGCCTCTGCTGTGTGCCGGGATTACCACGTATTCGCCGCTGCACCACTGGAAGGTTGGGCCGGGCAAGAAGGTCGGGGTGGTCGGGCTTGGGGGGCTTGGGCACATGGCGGTGAAGATTGCTCATGCGATGGGGGCGCATGTGACGTTGTTTACCACGTCGCCGAACAAGCGTGAGGATGGGTTGCGCTTGGGGGCTGATCAGGTGGTGGTGTCGAAGAATGCCGACGAGATGGCCAAGGTGGTCAACAGCCTGGACTTTATTCTCAACACGGTGGCTGCGCCGCATGATCTTGATGCGTTTGTCAGTTTGCTCAAGCGGGATGGGACGATGACGCTGGTGGGGGCTCCGGACAGTCCGCATCCTTCGCCTGCGGTGTTCAACTTGATCTTCAAGCGTCGCAGTTTGGCGGGGTCTTTGATTGGTGGGATTCAGGAGACTCAGGAGATGCTGGATTTTTGCGCTGAGCATGGGATTGTTTCGGATGTTGAGATGATTGATATCCAGGGGATTAATGAGGCGTATGAGCGGATGTTGAAGGGGGATGTGAAGTATCGGTTTGTGGTTGATATGGAGAGTTTGAAGAAGGAGAGTCGGGTGGCTTGATCCAGTTGGGTTGGATTGAGTACATATCCGTTGCTGCGGTAACGGCTACTTAGGGTTCCGCTCTTACAGCGGGTCACTTTTGGAGGGACCCAAAAGTAACCAAAAGGTCCTCGCCCCACCACTCGGCACCTCGCCCAGGCTCGGTGTGCCCGAACGCAGGCTTGAATCCGTGGGCCGCCGCCATGCGCCATCCATGGCGCAGGGCGGCTAACCCGGCGTCCTGCCGGGTTACCCACGGATTCAAACCTGCGTTCGGCCAGCGTGGTTTGACGGGGCGACCGGGATCAAAAGCAAGAGCGACTCGCTTCGCATCGTAGATAGGCAAGAATCAGCGCCGTACTGTGGCGAGGGAGCTTGCTCCCGCAGGCGCGCGAAGCGGCCCTCGCTCTTCAAGACTGGGACTGCTACGCAGTCCAGCGGGAGCAAGCTCCCTCGCCACAGGTTATTGATTGGCTGAGCGGTCGTGCACCCCCCACCGATCAGGTCGGCTCTAAGGCCGCCTCGCTTTGCTTTTGCTTTTGATCTTAAGCGCCCCGTTAAACCACGCTGGCCGGAATTCGATAGTGATTTGGGGGGTAAACCGGCAGGACGCCGGTTTAGCCGCCCCGCGCCATGGATGGCGCGTGGCGGCGGCCCCCCAAATCACTGTCGGATTACGGGCACACCGAGCGTGAGCGAGGTGCCGAGTGGTGGGGCAAGGGCCCTTTGGTTACTTTGGGGCTTTTCCAAAGTGACCCGCTGTAAGAGCGGAACCCTAAGCCGCCGTTACCTAAATAACGGATATGTACCCGATCAACTCCAATCCAACATCAGGCCACCATGATGATCTTGGACACCAACTCCACCACCGTCTTGGCCTGCAACTTCCTCATCAACCGCGCCCGATGCACCTCCACCGTCCGGTGCGAAATCCCCAGCCGCAGCGCAATCTCCTTGGACTTGAGCCCATTGACAATATGCATGGCAATTTCCCGCTCCCGCGGCGTAAGGTCCCCCGTGCCCTGATGGGTACGGTCCAGCCGCTCGAAATGCCAGATCATCAGCTTGAACGGATCCCTGGGCGTAAGTGTGTAGCCATGGGACTTGGCCCAGAACACCTCGCCGTTGCGATGCTGCATAAAACGCTCGTCGGAATAAAACCCGTTGTCGCTGTCAAGCAACCAGTCATGGCTGCGCTTGCCGATGGCCTGGTAGTCGGCCTGGGACGGGTAGATCAGCAGGGTCAACTGATTGAGCAGCGTCTCGCGGGTGTAGCCGAACAGATTGAGGAACGCGTCGTTGCAGTCGAGCATCACGCGGTTGCTGGTGACCAGCTGCGGAGCGGGGGACAGCTTGAACGCCAGGCGTTCGAGGTCTTGGAGGGGCTGGGTAAACACGGTCATTGGGCATCCTGCCTCGTTGTTCAACTCACTGGCAGACTACTTATCCATGTAAGTAGTTACACGAATTGGCGCGCGACCAGAGGTGAGTCATTGTAGGGAAAATCCGGTTCAAGAATAGAAGAAACTGATTATGCCTGTTGATTGCGTGTCTATCGTTGCCGCTGGTCATTCGCGTTTTGGTCGCCTGGAAGGCACCACGCTGGAGGATCTGATTGTCCAGGTCACGCGCGAGGCCCTCAGCGATGCCGCACTCGATGCGTCGCAGATCGACGCGCTGTTCCTTGGCCATTTCAATGCCGGGCTGGTGCCCGATGGGTTTGCCGCTTCGTTGCTGCTGCAGGCCGACCCAGGGTTGCGCTTCAAGCCGGCCACGCGTTGTGAGAACGCCTGTGCGTCCGGTTCGGCGGCGATCCAGGCCGGGGTCAATGCAATTTTGTCCGGCAGCGCCGAGTTGGTGCTGGTGGTGGGGGCGGAGAAAATGACCCACACCTCAACGGCCGCCGTCACCCAGGCGCTGGCCGGTGCCGGTTACCAGAACGATGCAGCCGAAGCCGGCTTGAGTTTCCCGCAGTTATTCGGCCGCGCCGCTCGCCAATACGCCGAGCGCTATCACTGCCCGCTGGGCTCGATGGCGGCGATTGCCACCAAGAACCACTCCAATGCCATGGCCAACCCGTTGGCGCAGATGCACCGGGAGATGAATTTCGAACACTGCAACAATGTGTCCCAGAGCAATCCTTTCGTGGCCGAGTCGCTGCGCCTCACCGATTGTTCGCTGATCAGCGATGGTGCGGCGGCGATTGTGTTGGCTTCGCCCAAGCGCGCGCGCGCGTTCCGCCGCGATGTGCAGATCCGTGCGATGACCCAGGTCAATGACACCTTGCCCATCGCCCAGCGCGACATCCTGGCATTTGAGGGACCGCAGCGTGCGATTCATTCGGCGCTGCGCGGGGCGAATGTGACCCTGGCGGACCTGAGCTTCGCCGAGGTGCACGATTGCTTCACCATCGCCGAATTGCTGATCTATGAAGCCATGGGCCTGGCGCCCAAGGGCGAAGGGCATCGTGTGCTTGACAGTGGCGTGGTGCGCGCCGGCGGGCGCTTGCCGGTGAACCTGTCCGGCGGGCTCAAGGCCAAGGGCCATCCCGTCGGCGCCACCGGTGTGTCGATGCATGCCCTGGCGTTCCGGCAGTTGACCGGCGAGCCGATTGGCCTGGCGGTGCCCAATGCGGAGTTCGGGCTGGTGTTCAACATGGGCGGCATGGCGGTGGCCAACTACGCCTCGGTCCTGCACGCGCGCCGGTACTGAGCCATGAACATCGCCAATTGGTTGCACGATACCCAGCGTCGCGATCCGCAACGCCCGGCCCTGTTCGAGGGCTCCCGGCAAGTGGCCGACTACGCCACCTTCACCGCCCATGTGCGCCAGCGCGCCGCGCACCTGGTGGACCAGCACGGCTTGCAGCCAGGCGATGCGGTGGCGGTGCTGATGAAAAACAGCTGCGACTACCTGGAGTTGCTCTACGCCATCTGGTGGATGGGCGCGGTGGTGGTTCCGATCAACGCCAAGCTGCACCCGACCGAAGCGGCGTGGATCGCCGATAACGCCGAGGCACGCTTGATCTTTACCGATGGCGGCCGGGTGTTTTCATCGCGGGATCTGCCGGTGCGCTGCACCGAGCTCGATGGTCACGTGCTGCCGCCGAACCGGGGCTGGCCGACCCTGGAGCAACCGGTGCCGCGCCAAGACCATGACCTTGCCTGGCTGTTCTACACCTCCGGCACCACCGGACGTTCCAAGGGTGTGATGCTGTCCCATGGCAACCTGATCGCGATGTCGTTGTGTTACGCCACCGATGTCGACCCGGTGAGTGCCGACGATGCTGCGCTGTACGCCGCGCCGATGTCCCATGGCGCCGGGCTCTACAACTTCATCCATGTACGCTGCGGTGCGCGGCATGTGGTGCCGGCGTCCAACGGCTTTGACGCTGCCGAACTGTTTGGCCTGGCGGCCAAGCTGGGCAGTGTTTCACTGTTTGCCGCGCCCACCATGGTCAAGCGCATGGTCGAGCAGGCGCGACGCCAGGGCTATGCCGGCGAAGGCATCAAGACCATCGTCTACGGCGGCGGCCCGATGTACCTGGCCGACTTGCGCGACGCCGTCGACACGTTCGGCGCCCGCCTGGTGCAGATCTACGGCCAGGGCGAGAGCCCGATGACCATCAGCGTGCTGCCCCGCAACCTGATCGCCGACCGCCAACGCCCCGACTGGGCGACCCTGGCGGCGTCCGTGGGCTATGCGCAGGCCTGCGTGGAAATCCGCATCCTGGATACCCACCGCCAACCGCTGCCGACCGGCGAGCGCGGTGAAATCGCGGTGCGCGGTGCCACGGTGATGCAGGGTTATTGGCGCAATCCGCAGGCTACCGGCCAAACCCTGGTCGATGGCTGGCTGCTCACGGGCGATATCGGGTTTCTCAACCCCGCCGGCTACCTGACCCTCACGGATCGCTCCAAGGACGTGATCATCAGCGGCGGCAGTAATGTGTACCCGCGTGAAGTCGAGGAAGTGCTGGCCCAGCATCCGCAGGTGTTCGAAGTGTGCGTGGTGGGCGAGCCGGACCCGCAATGGGGTGAGTCGGTGGTGGCGTTCGTGGTGACGCGCAGCGGCGAGCCCCTCGACGAAGGCGATCTTACGGCGTGGTTTCTGACGCGCATGGCGTCGTTCAAGAAACCGAAAAAATACGTGTGGCGCAGCGATTTGCCCAAGAACAGCTACGGCAAGGTGCTCAAGACCGACTTGCGGCAGTGGTTGAAAGCAGCGACTATCGCCGCGCTTTAACATGGATCGACAAACAGACAAGGAGTCCCCTCGATGGGCAATCACGCGCAAGACACCGTCCGCAAGCGCCGCCGCGCGTTTCTCGGTGCCACCTCCGGCCACTTGATCGAGTGGTACGACTACGGCGTCTACGGCTTTCTTGCCGTGTATATCGGCCAGGCGTTTTTCGTCTCCGACGACCCCACCACCAGCCTGCTGGCCAGTTTTGCCGCGTTCGCCCTGAGCTTCTTCATCCGGCCGTTGGGCGGGCTGTTCTTCGGCCCGCTGGCGGATAAGATCGGCCGACGCAAAACCCTGATCATGGCGCTGGTGATGATGACCGGCTCCACGGTGATGCTGGGCTTGCTGCCGACCTACGCCACCCTGGGCATCGCCGCCCCGATCCTGCTGATCCTGGTGCGTTGTGTGCAAGGCTTCTCGGCCGGCGGTGAGATCGGTACGGTAACCAGCTTTATTTCCGAGTACGCCGGCCCTGGCCGGCGCGGCTTTGCCACCTGCTGGCTGATGGTCACGGCCGTGCTTGGCCTGTTGCTGGGCGGCGCCGTGGCCAACGGTATGACCTGGGTGCTGGGTACCGACGTCATGCAGGAATGGGCCTGGCGCGTGCCGTTCCTGATCGCAGCACCCCTGGGCTTCATTTCCATGTACATCCGCCTCAAGCTCGAAGACAGCCCTGAGTTCCTCGCCTTGCAGCGCGCCGGGCAAACCTCTCGTGCACCGCTGCGCGAAGTCTGGCAGTGGAAGCGCGCCATCGCCCTGGTGTTTTTCATCATCACCTTGCACAGCTCGATCTTCTACCTGGTGTTGACCTTCGCCTCGACCTACATGGCCAAGATCCTCAAGTTCGACAGCGGCACCACCTTGCTCTACGTCTTCGTCGCCAGTTTCTCGGCCGCCTTCGTCATGCCGTTCGGCGGCGCGTTCACTGATAAATACGGGCGCAAGCCGTTTTTGATGGTGATCGGCACATTGGCGACCCTGGCGATGTTCTGGCTGTTCAAGATGGCCCCGACCGCCACGCCGGCGAAGTTCTTCGCGCCACTGATGGCGGTGGCGATCCTGTTCGGCCTGTACGCCTCGTCCACCTACGCACTGATGAGCGAACTGCTGCCCACGCGCATCCGTTCCACCGGGATTGCCGTGGCCTACAACGTGCCGGTTGCCGTATTCGGGGGCAGCGCGCCGCTGATCTCCACCTGGCTGATCAAGGTGACCGGCGACATCACCTCGCCGTGGTACTTCTATGTGGCGACCGGGGTGGTGTCGCTCATCGCCTTGGTGCTGCTGCGCAAGGAGGATTTTGTGGCCAGCGGCACTCCGGTGTCAGTGCCTGCGGGGGCGGCATTGGCCTGACGGGTGGGGCGTTGCATCGGCGCTCCAACTGCGCCAGGCTTGGTAGCCTCATCCTTTCGGAATGATTTGCGTGCAGGCTACCCGTTTGACCCTGATTTGCCATGCGGCCACGCCGTCGCTGAAACACTCGCGCTTTGCCGATGACGAGTCGCTGCTGATGGACTGGCAAGGCGCGGCGCTGTCTTTGTCGAGCGGTTACGTAGCGTCTGCGCGCCTGCTGTGCGGGCCGGAGGCGCGAACGCGGCAGACGGCGGGTTTGTTCGGTGAACAGCCGCGCATCGAACCGGCCCTGCGCGACGTGGACCTCGGGCGCTGGAAAGGCCAGGCTCTGCGCGACCTCGATAGCGGCGAACTGAACGCCTGGCTCACCGACAGCGCCCATGCGCCCCATGGCGGCGAGTCGGTAGAGCAGCTGTGCACGCGGGTCGGGCTTTGGATGAAGTCCCTTGAGAGCCAGCCCGGTCATGTGCTGGCGGTGACCCACCCGTTTGTAATGCGTGCCGCGCTGTTGTACGTCATGCAGTGTCCCGTCTCGATGTTCTACCTGATCGACGTGGAACCGCTGTCGCGCACCGAACTGCGCTTCAACGCGGTGTGGCGTCTGCGCCTGGAAACTCACGCCTTGGGCCCTGATCATGGCAAAATTCACGCCCCGCACTGAGAGCAACCCATGAAACGCATCCTGATCATCGGCATTGGCGCCGGCAACCCTGACTACATCACGATGCAGGCCGTGAAGGCACTGAACCGCACCGACGTGTTTTTCCTGATGGACAAAGGCCAGAGCAAGGACAAGCTGATCGACCTGCGCCGCGAAATCTGCGAAACCTACATCACCGAACCCGGCTATCGCTTCGTTGAAGCGGACTGCCCTGAGCGCGTGCGTGGCGACATCGACTACACCACCGCCGTGCGCGACCTGAACCGCGACAAGCAGCACACCTTCGAACGCATGATCAACGAGGAAATGGCCGACGGCGAAGTGGGGGCGTTTCTGGCCTGGGGTGACCCGGCGTTGTATGACAGCACCATCCGTATTTTGCAGGCGATCCTTGCCGAGGGCCGCTGTGAATTCGAATTCGAGGTGATCCCCGGTATCACCAGTGTGCAGGCGCTGGCGGCGCAGCATAAGGTGGCGTTGAACCGTATCGGCAAGTCCGTTGAAATCACCACCGGGCGCCGCCTGGCGGCGGGGCAGGCGAGTGATGCCGACACCCTGGTGGTGATGCTCGATGCCGAAGACTCCTACCGCAGCGTGGCGGATCAGGACCTGGATATCTATTGGGGCGCCTACCTGGGCACGCCGGACGAGATCCTGATCAGCGGCAAAGTCGCTGAGGTCGCCGAACACATCCAACGCGTGCGCAAGGCTGCGCGGCTCGCCAATGGCTGGATCATGGACACCTATATGTTGCGCAAACCCTGAGGGATGGTTCCTATGTTCAAACTGCTCGCTCTCGCGCTGACCTTGCTGGCCGGTGTCGCCCACGCCGATTCCGACCTGCACACCGACTTGCCGCTGTCTTACCTGGAGCAGACCCAGGGCGATGCACGCAACCAACCGCTGGTGATTTTCCTGCATGGTTTTGGCAGCAACGAAGAGGACCTGTTCGGCATCAAGGATGCGCTGCCTTCCACCTGGACCTACCTGTCGGTGCGTGCGCCGATGCCGGTGGAGCCGCGCGGCTATCGCTGGTTTACCAAGACCCCCGGTGACGGTGATTACGATGGGGTGACGGCTGATCTGCAAAGCAGCGCCAGGCTGATTGAAGACTTTGTCGGCAAGGCCACCGCCAAGTACCACACCCAAAGTGATCGGGTGTTCCTGGTGGGGTTCAGCCAGGGTGCGATCATGTCCTATGAGGTGGGCTTGCGCAGGCCCGAGCTGCTGCGCGGGATTGCGGCGCTGAGCGGCAGCGTGTTGCCGGTGCTCAAGGCTGAGCTCAAGCCGAATGAGGCGCTGGGGAAGCTGGCGATCTTTATCGGGCACGGCACCTTGGACCAGGCGCTGCCATATGCGTCAGGGACGCGGGCCAACGAGGTGCTCGAAGGCATCGGCTTGAAGCCGCAGTTTCATGGTTATCCGGGGATGAACCATACGATCAGCGAGGCCGAAATCCAGGACCTGAAGACCTGGCTGCAAGAAAGCCTCAAATAAGCACGGTATGAAAAATGTGGGAGGGGGCTTGCTCCCGATGGCGGTCTGTCAGTTAAAGAATTGCTGACTGTCATACCGCAATCGGGAGCAAGCCCCCTCCCACAGGGGGTTTGTGGTTATTTACCAGCGGTAATCTGCTTCACCAGTGCCGCATGGCCCTTCACATCGTCGGCCCGGGAAATTGCCTGGATCACCAGCAGGTGATTGCCCGAGCCGCCGAGGAACGTGGAGTTCAAGGTCTTGCCACCGCCTTGCGTGGCGGTGCTGTCGACCTGGCGCAGGCCAAGGCCCTTGAAGGTCAGTTTTTTCTCGTTGAGTTTCTTGAAGTCGGGCAGGGCGGCGCTCTGGTTCTTGACGAAATCGTTCACCGCGCCATCAAGGAATTTCGCGTCGTTATCCTGGATCGTGACCTCGTCGTTGCGCACGGTTTCGGCGACGATCACCACACTTTTCGTGGTGGCGTTGGCGTACAGGGTGCCTTGGGTATCGGCGGTGCCGTCTTCAGCCTTGCCGGAAGGCAGGACGTCGGCGGTGTAGGCCTTGGGCAAGCTGAAGGTGAACTTGCCGCCCAGGGTAGAGAGGGTTTGCGTGGCCGGTTTGGTGGCGGCAAGTACGCTGCCGGCGGTCAGCGCGAGGGCCAGCAGCACTGCAGTCTTGGTGAAGGTGGCCATGAAGCGCTCCAGAGATGAACGAAATTGCGGCGTATTCTGTCAGAAAATTCGCAATATCGTTCATCTTCAGCCTCACACCTTGTCGGACTCTTCCTGGAGCCGATCCATCTCAAACAACCGCGCCAGTTCCGTACGGGCTTCCTGGGCGCTCTGCATAAGTTTGGCCGCATCGTCATACACCGCGTGCTGCGCGGCGAGGACTTGCTGGTCATGGGTTTTGAAGCGGTCGATGCGCGCGTCGGCCTGGGCCTGGCTCAAACCGAGACCGACCAGGGTGCGGCGGCTCATTTCCAGGCTGGAGTAAAAGGTTTCCCGCACCGGTGAGGCGTCCAGGTCCACCAGACGGTGTACGTGTTGGCGGTTACGCGCGCGGGCGATGATCTTCATGTGCGGGTAGAGGTTGCGCACCAGCTCGGCGGTCTTGATGTTGATTTCCGGATCATCCATGGCGATCACGAAGAATTCCGCCTGGTCGACCTTGGCCGCATGCAGGATTTCCGGGCGTTGCGGGTCGCCGTAGAACACCGGCATACCGCCGAAGCTGCGGGTCAGTTCGATGGTTTCCACCGAGGTGTCGAGGGCGATGAACGAAATGTTCTGCGCACGCAGGATTCGCGCGACGATCTGGCCCATCCGCCCCATGCCGGCAATCACCACGCGCGGTGCGTCGCCTTCGATGGCGCGGTATTCCTCGGGCACTTCCACCGGCTTGGCCTTGGACCTGAACAGCTTCGGGCACACCAACAGCAGCAGCGGTGTCACGGCCATGGACAGGGTGATGGTCAGCACCAGCACATCGTAAAGGTGCGGTTCGAACAGGCCCTGGTCGCGGCCGATCTTGAACACCACGAAGGCAAATTCGCCCCCTGCTGCCAGCACCACGCCCAGGCGCAGGGCGCTTTCACGGTTGAGCTCACCCGCCATGCGACCCACGGCGTACAGCAGGGGCAATTTCAATCCGATCAGCAGCAAGGTCAGCCCGATTACCACCAGCGGTGCGCTGAGCAGCAGGCTGAGGTTGGCGCCCATGCCCACGCTCATGAAAAACAGCCCCAGCAGCAGGCCCTTGAACGGCTCGATCTGAGATTCCAGTTCGTGGCGGTATTCCGAGTCCGCCAGCAGCAGCCCGGCAAGGAAGGCGCCGAGGGCCATGGACACGCCCACCAGTTCCATCAGCCAGGCGGTGCCGATCACCACCAGCAGCGCGGTGGCGGTGGACACTTCGCGCAGGCCGGTCTTGGCGACGATACGAAACACCGGGCGCAACAGATAGCGCCCACCGATGATCACCACGGCGATGCTGCCGAGGATCTGCAGCACGTGCTGTACGCCCTGGGCTTCGGTGGTCGGATGATCGCTGCCGGCCAGCAGCGGCACCATGGCGATCAACGGGATGGCCGCGATGTCCTGGAACAATAGGATCGCAAAGGCCAGGCGCCCATGGGGCTGGTTGAGTTCCTTGCGCTCGGCCAGGCTTTGCAGGCCAAACGCAGTGGAGGACAACGCCAGGCCCAGGCCCAGCACAATCGCGCTGTTCCATGACTGGCCAAACAGCCACAGCGCCACCGCGCCCATCACCAGCCCGGTGAGCAGCACCTGGGCCAGGCCGACACCGAATACCGCCTTGCGCATCACCCATAACCGCTTGGGCGAAAGCTCCAGGCCGATGATAAACAGCAACAGCACCACGCCCAATTCAGAAAACTGCGCCACGCTTTGCGGGTTGCGCACCAGGCCCAACACCGAGGGGCCGATGATCACGCCGGCGAACAGATAGCCCAGCACCGCGCCCAGTTGCAGGCGCTTGGCCAACGGCACGGTGAGCACGGCGGCGAAGAGGAACACCACCGCTACTTGTAACAGGTTGCCTTCATGGGGCATTGAGAACTCCATTGTTTGCTTGGATCAGATGCTGATGCTTTCAGGGCGAGGTGGGTGTGGCCTCGGTCCCTGGGAAAGGGCGCTATTAGAGCGCGTTTTCACATTTTGAAACTTGTATTTTTGATGCAACGGTCAACGGATGTGGCCGTTATCGGGCTGATACGGCCTGGATACCAGATCAGCGAAAAGGGCAGGCTGTGCCTGGACTATTCGGGCCAACTTCCACGCAACGACAAGGACCATGCGGTGATGGTGAGTTGCTCCCTCGGTTTCTGATCAGAGCCGAGTGCCTTGAGCCGCTCGTGGTAGCTGACGAATCCACAAACAATTTCTGCCGATACTCAACTGGCAGACCCCTCACTTCTGAACCTAAAGTTATGCCCTTGAGTTTATATTCCTTGGGTGGCATATTTGCATGATCTGGGACATTGAATACACGGATGAATTCGGAGATTGGTGGGAAGACCTGGGGGAGAAGGAACAATCTTCGGTCGCTGCCAGCGTGGATCTGCTGGGCCTGCTGGGTCCGGGGCTTGGTTTTCCCCACAGCAGCGACATCAAGGGCTCTCGCCACGGCAATCTGCGCGAATTGCGTATACAGCATGCAGGTCGTCCATACCGAGTGCTGTATGCCTTTGATCCTCGGCGCTGTGCGGTATTGCTGATAGGTGGCGATAAAACCGCGCAGCATCGTTGGTATGAGGTGCACGTACCCAGGGCAGAAAAGCTGTATGACGTCCATTTGAAAACATTGCGTAGAGAGGGCCCTGACCATGGCTAAGAAATTCGCTGACCTTAAAGCGCGCATGACCCCCGAGTCGCGCGCGGAGGCCGAGCAGCTGTACCAACGGCATCTGAAAGAAATGCCGCTGCATGAGTTGCGCAAGGCTCAGCAGCTGAGCCAGGAAAGCCTGGCCAAAGCGTTGAATATCAATCAGGCGGCGGTCTCGAAAATGGAGCGTCGCACTGACATGTACATCAGCACGTTGCGTGACTACATACGTGCTATGGGTGGAGAGCTGGAAATTATTGCAACGTTTCCCGATGGCCAGGTAAAAATCGACAACTTCGCTCGCTGAAGACCCCTTGTAGGGCGATGTACAGTGTTTTCATCTCGGCTTGATGGGCTCTTTGTTACCATGGCCGTCCCTTGTCACCCGGAGTCACCGGCCCATGCAGCACCAGTGGGATGAAATGCACCGCACCCGCAAGCCTACGTTCGTTCTGTGTGGCGAGCCTCAGGGGGACGTGCTCAATCTCTACGTTCACGGTTATTCGGCGTTTTTCAGCCAACAACAATTGGCGGGCTTCAAGCAGCAACTGGCCGGCATCGAAGGCTCGACCAACCTGATGTTGTTCTGGCCGGCGGGGCATTTCCTGGAAAACCTCTTCGCACCGTTCAAGGAGGTGATCGCCTCGATGCTCGGCGGAGGCGGCCTGGGCGCGGCGACGGTGGGCGTGGGCAAGGCGATTGCCTACTTTCTCGACCATTACAAAAGTGTCGAGGCGCGGGTCGATGAAGTGGCCAGGACCTTGTTGCCTGAGCTGGCGAGCTACCTGCACGCCGAATCGCTGCAGGTGCGGCAAATCAATCTGATCGGTCACTCCCTTGGCGCCCGGATTTTGGTCAAGAGTGTGCTGGCCAGCCCTGAAGTCGCTGCTGAACTGCCGTTGAACAATGTCTTGCTGATGGGCGGGGCGATCTGTACCTCGAGCCCTTGGGAAGCGGTGTCGGCACCGCTCAAGGGGCGGCTGATCAATTGCCACTCAAGCAAGGACTGGGCGCTGGCGATGAAGCCGGACACCGAGCGTTGCATCGGCCGCTATCCCATCGCGGTGACGCCGGCACTCAAGGCCAAGGTGTCCAACGTGCATCTGGCCAGCTTCGATCACGCGGCCTACTGGCCGCAGCTGAAAACCGTGGTGCAGTACACCGACCTGCTGCAGGAGCGCCGTGGCCTGATCCGCGCCGACTTGCGCAGCAGTGAAGCGCGTTTTGCCGAAGAAGACGTGGATCTGTTTCCGATGCTGGTGCAGGCGCGGCCGGATGAGCTGAAGTTTCTTGCCGAGTTGATGGCACAAAAGCGCAGTGCCACCATTGATGGCGGTGTGCGCGACCCGCTCAAGCTCGCCATCGAGTTGCAGCGCATGGGCGGTGACAGTTTCATGAACCTGGCCCGTGGCCATGGCGTGGCCTATCGCCAGATCGCTGAAGCGGTGGCGCAACGCCTGGGCATCAAGTTTGACGACGCAATCGCCAGCGTGGCCCTGGCGGACATTGAAGGGCAGGTCGCGGAAAAACTCATCGAGCAGTACCAGGACAAACTCAGCGGTGCCGACCGACAGGCGTTCGACGCCGAACTCAAGGCCGCCATGCAAAAAGAGCAAGGCTTGTTTGCACGTCTCGACGTTGGCCGTTCGGCCACCACCGCCTTGAGCGGCACGGCATTGGCCGGGCTCACCGGGTTCATGCTGCGCCGCGGCGCCGCCACGGCGATTCCGGTGGTGGGCCAGGAGTTAGCGGCCGCGATGTTGCTGGTCAGCGGCGTACGGGCGTTTTCCGGCCCGGCGTATTCGATCACCACCCTGGCGGTGCTGGTGGTCGGCGTGATTCGCCAGCGCCTGGAACGTGAGGCGCTGAACCAGGAACTGGACCTGGTGGTGCAAGTGGTCGAGGCGTTTGATCTGCCCCGGGAGACGGTGATGCGCACGGTCGCGTCCGACTGCTAAGCTGGTGTCCTGACTTGTGTTTGCTTGGAATCGCGCGTGAAATTCAGCCTGCCGAAAATTGCTACCGCCCCGTTCTGCCCGCCGGAAGTGGCCGGCTCCGTTGCCGTCGACCCTAAGGCGTCCTTTTTCAAACGTGTGTTGATGTTCGCCGGCCCCGGCCTGCTGATTTCCATCGGTTACATGGACCCCGGCAACTGGGCGACCGCCATCGAGGCCGGTTCGCGCTATGGCTACAGCCTGTTATTCGTGGTGTTGCTGGCCAGCCTGGCGGGGATGGCGGTGCAGTGCCTGTGCTCGCGCTTGGGTATCGCCACCGGTAAAGATTTGGCGCAACTGTGCCGCGAGCGCTACAGCAAGCGCTCTGCGCGTACCCAATGGGTGTTGGCGGAAATTTCCATTATCGCCACCGACCTTGCCGAAGTGCTCGGCTGCGCCTTGGCGTTTCACCTGCTGCTGGGTGTATCGCTGACCACGGGCATCGTCATCACCGCCTTCGACACGCTGTTGATCCTGGCCCTGCAGAACCGTGGCTTCCGCCGCCTGGAAGCGATCATGCTGGCGCTGGTCGCGACCATTGGCGTGTGTTTCTTTATCGAACTGGTGCTGATCAAACCCTACTGGCCGGACGTGTTCAGTGGCTTCACCCCATCCCTGTCGGCCATCAGCGACGCCGCGCCGCTGTACCTGGCCATCGGCATCCTCGGTGCGACCGTGATGCCGCATAACCTCTACCTGCACAGCTCGATTGTGCAGACCCGCCTGATCGGCAAGGACCTGGCCAGCAAACAGGACGCGGTCAAGCTTGCGCGCATCGACACCATTGGCTCCCTGGCCCTGGCTCTGTTGGTCAACGCGGCGATCCTGGTGCTGGCCGCCGCAGCGTTCCACAAGACCGGCCATACCGATGTAGTGGAGATCCAGGACGCCTATCACCTGCTCGACCCGCTGGTGGGCGGCGCGTTCGCCAGCATCCTGTTCGGCATCGCCTTGTTGGCCTCGGGCCAGAGTTCGACCTTTACCGGCACAATCGCCGGGCAGGTGATCATGGAGGGCTACCTCAACCTGCGCATACCCTGCTGGCAGCGGCGCCTGATTACCCGTGGGCTGGCGCTGATCCCGGCGTTTCTCGGGGTGTGGCTGATGGGCGACGACGCCATCGGCAAGCTGCTGATTCTCAGCCAGGTGGTCCTGAGCCTGCAGTTGCCCTTTGCGTTATACCCATTGATCCGTATGACCGGCGACAAGCACCTGATGGGGCCATTCGTTAACCGGCTGCCCACGCGGATGCTGGCGTGGTTTTTGTTTGCGGTGATCAGTGGGGCGAATGCGTGGTTGATCGGGCAGTGGCTGTTCTGACTCATCGATCCCAATAGGGCACCGTCCCGAAACACTCCACAAAATAATCAATCACGGTGCGCACCTTCAGCGACAGCCTGCGGCTACCCGGCCACAACGCGGCGATCTGCTGGGGTTCCAGGGTGGTAGCCACTTCGTACTCGCTGAGCACCGCCTGCAACGTGCCGGCGCGCAGGCCTTCGCCAATCAGCCAGGATGGAAACACCACCAACCCCAGGCCCTGTTCGGCGGCGTGGGTCAGGGTGTCGGCGTGGTTGCCGGTGATCGGGCCCTTGACGCTGTAGGCGCTCCAGTCGCCCTGGTCGCGGCGGAAGAACCAGCGTTCCTGGCCTTTAATGCCCTTGTAGGCCAGGCATTGGTGATTGGCCAGTTCGTCGGGATGGCGCGGCGTGCCGTGCCGCGCCAGGTAGGCGGGGCTGGCGGCGAGGCGGAAGCGTTGTGGCGCGAAGATACGCGCCTGCATGCTGGAATCATTGAGCACGCCGATACGAAACAGCAGGTCGGTGCCGTCCTGCAGCGGGTCGACGAAGGTATCGGTTTGCTGGATATCCAGTTGCAGTTTCGGATAGCGCCGGCACAACTCCCCCAGCCACGGCGCCAGGTGACGCTGGCCGAATACCATCGGCGCATTGATGCGCACCAATCCGCTGGGTTCGCTGTCCTGTTCCTGCAGCGCTTGGCTGGCGGTTTCCAGTTGCTCCAGCATCAAGCGCGCGTGGCGCCCGAGCAGGCGTCCGGCTTCGGTGGGGCTTACGGCACGGGTATGGCGATACAGCAACTGCTGGCCGAGGGCCTGCTCCATCAGTTGGATCTGCCGGGAAATGGACGACGGCGCCAGACCTTCGCGGCGTGCCACCTCGGAAAAACTGCCATGGTCCAGCACCGCGACGAACAGGCGCAGCGCCTTGAAACTCAGCTCATTGAAACCCTGCATCCTGACTCCTGGCTGTGCATATTGCGCAAAGGTGTTGTCGGCATGCTGCCATTTATCGCACAGCTCGACCACTGGATAATGCGCGCCATGTTTCTTCTTCAATTGCAGGTGATGTATGCAGGCACGTTCTATCGAGGGCACGGCGCAGGCCAGGCCGAACCGCAACATTCTTCGGCTGCTGTTGCTGCCGCTGGTGATCCTGGCAGGCATGGGGCTGTCGGTCGAAGCCGGTCTGCTTGGGCCGTTGGGCGTGCAGGTCGGGCATTTATGGGCGACCTTGAGCATCTTCGGCGTTGGCTCGGCGATCCTGTTTCTGCTGTTGCTGTTCAGCGGCCCGCAAAAGGGCCCAGCCCTCACGCAACTGCCGCGCTGGCAGTTGATCGGCGGTTTCCTGGGGCCGATGTACGTGGTGGTGCTGACCCTGGCCACGCCCCATATCGGTGTGGCGATGACGATGATTGCGATCCTGTCCGGGCAGGTGGGCAAGAGTGTACTGATCGACCATTTCGGCTGGTTCGGCACGGCGCGCAAGCGCGTCAATGTGGAGCGCTGGATAGCCCTGGCGTTGATTGTGGCGGCACTTGTTCTGATTGCACGAGGGTAAGGCGATGAATCTGATTCTGTTGTTGGTGGTGGTGGTCGCCGCAGGTGCGGTCTTGAGCGTGCAGGCAGCCATCAACGGTCGCCTGGGCCAGACCGTTGGGGTGTTGCGCAGCAGCTTGCTGACCTTTGCGGTGGGCGCGCTCATCACTGCGCTGCTGATCTTTTTCTTCGAGCCCGCCCAGGCGGTCAGTTTGCTGGACGTGCCGAAGTGGCAGCTGACCGGCGCCTTGTTCGGCGTGGTGTACATGATAGTGATGGTTGGCGCGGTGCCGGTGGTCGGTACGGCGGTCGCCACGGTGGCGGTGATCGTAGGGCAGTTGGGCATGGGCATGCTGATCGACAACTTCGGTTGGCTGGGCAACCCGGCGATCGAACTGTCCGGCAGCCGTATCGTGGCGATGCTATGCCTGGCTCTGGCGCTGGTGTTCATGTACCGCAGCAATACGCGCCAGGCTGACTGACGGCGCTGAACCTTGGCGCCGCGCCGGCAGTCACTGCTTAAGGTGTGGCGTTCGCTGCACTGTGACGACCACGAAGAAGGAGTCTGACCATGCCGGATCCAACCTGTGCTTGCCCACACTGCAAATGCGTACTGGGCGTCGACGCGGTCATGAAGGAGGGGAAGGGTTATTGCTGCCAGGGTTGCGCCGAACATCATGCGCACGGTGAACCCTGCGCTGCGGCAAACGACTGCGAATGCGCCAAGTCGGCTGCCAACGCGAGCTGAACCCTCGAATGTGGGAGAGGGCCTGGTGGGAGGGGGCTTGCCCCCGATGGCGGAGTGGCAGTCACTGAATCTTTGCTTGAAACACCGCTATAGGGGGCATAGGTATCTACACAACTTTGTAGCAGCCTACGGTAACCACGATGCGAAGCGAGCCGCTCTTGATCTTGCTCTTGATCTTGATCTTAGGCGCCCCGTTAAACCACGCTGGCCGCAATTCGACAGTGATTTGGGGGGTAAACCGGCAGGGATGCCGGTTTAGCCGCCTCGCGCCATGGATGGCGCGTGGCGGCGGCCCCCAAATCAGTGTCGGATTACGGGCACACCGAGCGTGAGCGAGGTGCCGAGTGGTGGGGCAGGAGCCCTTTTGGTTACTTTTGGGGCTCTTTTCCAAAAGTGACCCGCCGTAAGGGCGGAACCCTAAGCCGCCGTTACCGCAGCAGCGGATATGTACGCGCTCTGATCCAACATCATTGTCGACTGTCAGGCCGCCATCGGGGGCAAGCCCCCTCCCACATTTTGATCGGCGTCAGGCCTCGGGGACGCCTTTTTCCCAGGCTGACCAGTTGTTCAGAATCGCCTGTACCAGCGGATTTCCCGCACGGTACAAGTTCTCCAGCGCCGGTACGAAGCCGCCCTGATCAGCGTACTTGAGCAGGTTGTCCACTTCGCTGTAGCCCGGATACGGGCGGTCGAAGTCCGAGCCCGCACGCACCACGGCCAGGCGCTGGATATCCACCAGGCCCTCGCGGCTGGCGCGCAGCAGCGCTTCATAGGTTGAGTTGTCTTCCTGCTGGGTCGTGCAGTATTCGCCTTTGTTGTCAGTGAGCAGCTTGGTCCACACTTCGGCGCGCTCGCTCAGGCGCGTACCGGAGAACCAGGTGTTGCCCGCCAGGGTGTCGCAGCGGGTGACTTGCGGCGGCTGGTTGGCTGGTGCGGCGGGGTAGTGCTTGCGCCAGGCGGCGGATTCCTTGCTTTCTGTCAGCTCCACCTTGTGCGACAGGGCAAACGCCTTGGCTTGCAGCTTGGGGTTGAGCTCGAACACTTCGGTCTTGTAGTCCAGCGGCGGTTTTTCGTTGGGCCCCTTGGTGTTGATGCCGATATAACCCGTCGGCCAATCCTTGGGCGCGTCGCGTGAATCCAACTCCCACTGTGTGCCGAATTCCACCAGGTAATGCGCCCAGGCTGCAGTGCCGATGGTGCCGTGTTTGGGGCTGATACCGGCAATTCCGGCGATCAGGAAATAGCTCTGGCGCAAGTCGAACTTGGGCGACAGGGCCAACGCCAGGGTCGATGCGGCGGCGTTGGTCTGGCCCATGCCGGTCACCAGCAGGCATACGTCCTGGGTGTTGCAGCGAATCGCCGGGTATTCGGCGGACAGGCCCGGCACGCGCACTTGCTGGGTGAGTTGCAGGCGATCGATCCAGGTTTGCGCCTCGGGGGCGAACATGGTGATCAGCATCACCTTGGGTTTGATCGGCGCGGCGTCGTCTGCCAGCACCACATGGGGCAGCAGGGCCAGGCCAATGGCCATTGAAAGACGGGTAAGGGTATTCATCTGCAGCTCCTTGATCAGAATTGGTAGCCCACGCCGGCGTAGTAACCCCAGCCGTCGGAGCGGGCGCGGAAGTTGCCTTCGCCGAAATTCAACTCGCTGCCATCTTCCCAGTTGCCGCCGTTGTGGAAGTAACGGCCGACCAGGGTGAAACGCAGGTGGGTGAACGAGTACAGCAACACGTTGGTTGCCACCAGGGAATTGGCGGTGCGCGCCGGGTTGTCCTTGTGCAGGTCCGAGCCGAAATCATAGTTGGTGAAGCCGATGTAGGTCAGCGAGGCACCGTTGTCGAACTTGCCGATGGGCACGATGTATTTCATCTGCGCGCGGTAGCCGTCCCACGAATACTCGTTACTGGCGCCGTAGTTTTCCCACTGGTAGCGCCCGTAGAAGTTGGCCGACAGGTTGACCCGCGAGTGGGTGTCGATATCGGTGCCAAGGCCGCTGTAAAGGGTGTTGGCGCGGTTCGCCTTGTTGCTGCCGTGGTCGTAGATCCAGTCGAACGCCACATACCATTCCTTGAACGGTCCGATCGCCAGGCTGCGGCCGGCGAGGTAGTCGATGGAAATACGTGGCTCATGCTCCATGAACACCGGCGAGCCATGGTCCCACGCGCCTTTATCATTGCTGTTACCGATGCCGAGGATCTTTGGCACATCAATGTAGCCGTACAGCTCGAACGGGCCCTTTCGACCGAAATACTCATATTCCAGGTACACGTCATCCTGCGGCTTGGGGCCGAAGCTGATGTCCTTGCTGCCGATCAGCGTCAGGTCCTGGTTGAACCACTCCGACAGGTAAGCGCCTTTTTTTGCCGGCGGGCTCGCCTCGGGGCTGAGGGTTTCGCCCTGTGCTGAGTCATCGGCGGGTTTGTCCTGCGCCAAAATGGGTGCACTGAGTACTCCCGTAACGGCGGCCAGTAGCAAGGAAACACCAAAGCAAGCACGAGGCGTTGAGGTGGGGTGCATTGAAAATCCCTATTCGTACGCGGTTGAACCCGATTTCTGCGGGTGGAGTGAACCTGGCTGCCAAGTTCGTTCCGCAAACGTTTGCACAGGCTGTACCAACTTTGCTCAATCGTCTGAAAGGCCTGCAAAAAAGCCTGATTAGTCGTCCTTTTGGTCAGAAATGGCTGGGTGTCATTTTGTCGAGCAGATTGCTGGTCTCGCGCCGGTACTCGCTCGGCGTCTGGTTCATCTCGATGCGAAAGTGGCGATTGAAGTTGGACAGGTTGGCGTAGCCGACTTCGAAGCAGATATCCGCCACCGACCTATCGCTTTGCAGCAACAGCCGGCAGGCACGCTGCACGCGGAATTTGCGCATCAGCTCGATAAAACCATGGCCGGTATTGCGTTTGAAGAAGCGCGAGAAACCCGGTTCGCTCATGTCCAGTTGCCGGGCGATGTCCGACAGACGCACGTCGCCGTTCAGTTCACGCATCAGGTAGTCGAAGGCCTTGTTGATACGTTCGGCGCTGCGCGGGTCCAGGGTCGGCGCGTAGCGCGGGCTGGCCAGCACCTTGAGCTGTCGGGGCGGGGCGTTCTTGAGGGTGTCGAGCAGTTGCAGAAACAGGATCAGGCGTTGCAGGCCCTGGGCACTGCCAATGGCTTGCATCAAGTGCGCCGCTCGAATGGCGGTTTCGCCGGTGAACTCAAGGCCGCGTCGTGCCTGTTCAAACAGCGGCTGCAGGTCGCCGAGTTCCGGCAGGGATTCGCGCAGGGCGAGGAGGGCGGCGCCGTCAAATTGCAGCACCACGTCGCGACCGCTCAGGCACTCGCCGGGCGCCAGGTCGCCAATCCAGTCGTGGGGCAGGTCGGGGCCGATCAAGGCAACATGCCCGGCACTGAACGCACCGATGTAGTCGCCCGCCACCAGCTTGCCGCTGCCGTGGCGAATCAGGTGGATTTCAAACTCAGGGTGATGGTTCCAGCGCGCAAACTCCACCGGGTAGTCGTGTTCGAACCAGCGAAAGCAGTGCTCCGGTTCGGGCAGGATCACTTCACGTTCGGCCGGGCGATGCTCGAACAGGGTGGCGCGGATGGGCATGCTGCTGCCTCTTGTACGTTAGATAAGCGCCAAAATACCCGCCTCGGCACGTGCGGCGCTACCCCTGGCAACGCCCGACGCTGATACTTTTTTGCGCCTGGCGCAGCGGTTAAAAAAGTATCGGTCGAGCATCCGTCAGGGGTTTGTGAGACGCCGGCCCAAGCTGCTGTAATCGGCGCTCAACAACAAGAAAAACGGTGGAAACCGCCATGCTCTCAATCCGCAAAGCCGCACTTGCCCCTGCGCTGCTGCTGTCCGGCCTCGCCGTGACACTGCCCAGCCAGGCCGCTGACACCGTGACCATCGCCACGGTCAACAACAGCGACATGATCCGCATGCAGCGCCTGTCCAAGGTGTTCGAAGCGCAGCATCCGGACATCCGTCTCAACTGGGTGGTGCTAGAAGAAAACGTGTTGCGCCAGCGCCTCACCACCGATATCGCCACCCAGGGTGGGCAGTTCGACGTGCTGACCATCGGCACCTACGAAACCCCGCTGTGGGGCGCCAAGCACTGGCTGGAGCCGCTGACCGAACTGCCGGCCGACTACGATGCCGAGGATATCTTCCCCTCGGTGCGCCAGGGCCTGTCGGTCAACGGCACGCTCTACGCCTTGCCGTTCTATGGTGAAAGCACCGTGACCTATTACCGTACCGACCTGTTCAAGCAAGCCGGCCTGAGCATGCCCGCGCAGCCTACCTGGACCCAGCTCGGCGAGTTCGCGGCCAAGCTGACGGTCAAGGACAAGGACCAATATGGCCTGTGCCTGCGCGGCAAGGCCGGTTGGGGCGAAAATATTGCGTTGCTGAGCACCATGGCCAATGCCTTCGGCGCGCGCTGGTTCGATGAGCAGTGGAAGCCCGAACTGACCAGCCCTGAGTGGACGGCCGCGGCCAATTTCTACGTCAACAGCCTCAAGCAATACGGTCCGCCGGGCGTGTCCAGCAACGGCTTCAACGAAACCCTGGCACTGTTCAACAGCGGCAAGTGTGCGATCTGGGTCGATGCCAGCGTCGCCGGCTCCTTCACCACCGACACCAGCCAGAGCAAAGTCGCTGACCGCGTGGGCTTCGCCGCCGCTCCTACCGAAGTCACCGACAAGGGCTCTTCCTGGCTCTACGCCTGGTCGCTGGCCATCCCGGCCACCTCCAGGCACAAGGACGCGGCCAAAGCCTTTATCAGCTGGGCGACATCCAAGGACTACATCCAACTGGTCGCGGATAAAGAGGGCATCACCAACGTACCGCCTGGCACGCGGCAATCGACCTACAGCGAGGCGTACCTGAACGCGGCGCCGTTTGCTCAAGTCACCCTGCAGATGATGAAGCACGCCGACCCGGCGCATCCCTCGGCCAAACCGGTGCCGTACGTGGGCATTCAGTACGTGACGATTCCCGAGTTCCAGGCCATCGGCACTTCGGTCGGCAAGCTGTTTTCGGCGGCGCTCACTGGCGGCATGTCGGTGGACCAGGCGTTGCAGCAGGCGCAGTCCACCACTGAGCGCGAGATGAAGCGTGCCGGTTATCCCAAGTAATGCCACAGGACACCTCAATGAAACGACTTGAAGGAAAGAGCGCGCTGATCACCGGATCGGCGCGCGGCATCGGCCGCGCGTTTGCCCAGGCCTATATCCGGGAAGGCGCCACCGTCGCCATCGCCGATATCAACCTGCAGCGCGCCGAGCAGACGGCCGCCGAATTGGGCCCTCAAGCCTATGCGGTGGCGATGGATGTTACCGATCAGGCCTCGATTGACGCGGCAATGGCCGCCGTGGTCGCCCATGCCGGCAAGCTCGATATCCTGGTCAATAACGCGGCATTGTTCGACTTGGCGCCCATCGTCGACATCACCCGCGACAGCTATGAACGGCTATTTTCGATCAACGTCGCCGGTACGCTGTTTACCTTGCAGGCCGCCGCGCGGCAGATGATTGAGCAGGGCCATGGCGGCAAGATCATCAACATGGCCAGCCAGGCCGGACGACGCGGCGAGGCGCTGGTGGCGGTGTATTGCGCGACCAAGGCGGCGGTGATCAGCCTGACGCAATCGGCGGGGCTGAATCTGATCAAGCAGGGCATCAACGTCAATGCCATCGCTCCGGGTGTGGTGGACGGTGAACACTGGGATGGGGTGGATGCGCTGTTTGCCAGGCACGAAGGCCTGGCGCCGGGGGAGAAGAAGAAGCGGGTAGGGGATGACGTGCCTTATGGGCGGATGGGCACGGCGCAGGACCTGACCGGCATGGCGATCTTCCTGGCTTCGAAAGAGGCGGATTATGTGGTTGCACAGACCTATAACGTCGATGGCGGCAACTGGATGAGCTAGCGACAGTCGGTGAGCTTGCTCCCATGGCGAGCTGACAGGCGAAGTGGGCTGTCAGGCCGCCATCGGGGGCATCAGGTGGATAGGCGTCGGCTTCCTTGGATCACGATGCCCGGTCACTCGGCAAAACTGCGGTCGAAGAAGTAAATTTCTCCTGGCTGCAACAGCTCCAGCGTCGCCTGTGGTCTGCCGCCTTCACCCTGCTTCTTGCGCCCTGTCTCACGCAAGTAGCCCGCCTCGGTCAGCTTCAACAATCGCTGGCGAATACTGGTCTTGAGCACCGGCCGCGCCAGCACTAGGGAAAAAATGGTGGTCGCTTGCGGCGCACTGAATTCCTTGCCCAGGAACATCAACGGCAAGCTGCTGTACAGCGACTTGGACAGCAGCCGTTCCTGCACTGCCGCGACGATCAGGTTGTGATCGAAGGGCAACTTGATACTGCCGTCCGCCACTGCGTTCAGCGAAAACCAGGCCTGATGCTCAGCCAGTGTCACCTCATCCGCCACAATTGCCAGGTAGTGAGTGGACGACGACCAGCAGCGTGGGTCACGAAACGCATCCCCCACCGTGCCAACCTGCTCGCTCCAGGCCAGGTCCAGGCCGACTTTGTCACTGGTGCGCAGCCGTTCCACGGCATCCTTGAGGCTCAAGTCCGGTACATCCCCGTTCACCACCACGCCCGGCAGCGCCCAATGCCCGGCGAAGGGCTCGGCCTCGCGTTTGTTCAGCAACAGTTTGAGTTCGCCCGAGGCGCGGCAGTAAAACAGCACGCACAGGTCGACGGTGTGGAGGTAGGCACTGAGTGGCATGTGAAGTCCTTCTGAACGGCTATCGGCACAGTCTAGCGAAACGAGCGGCGATGTCATGTACTTTCCTGAGCACAAGCTTTTAAAAGTCTGTTGCAATAAAAGTACATGACATGTACTTTTGTTTCAGGCCACCGGAGAATCACTATGACCCTCACGAAAACTGCCATCGCTTCCTTCGATGTCGATGCCCAGAAAAGTTTCACGCCGCTGTGCCCCGACGAGTTGCCCGTAGCCGGCGGTGATCTGATCGGTGCCGAGCTCAACTACATGGCCAGCCTTGCCGGGCATCGCATCGGCAGCAAGGACGCCCACGCCCCGCACGCGCCCTGGGTGGTCGCGCAGCACAGCCAGATGCTGCAACCCACCGGCCTGGCCCACGCCGATGTCACTTGGGTCAGCCACTGCGTACCCGGCACCGAGGGCTTCGCCTTGCTGGATGAGCTGCCCACCCCGTACGACTACGACTACTTCATCTGGAAGGGTGTCGAACCCGACCTTCACCCCTACGGTGCCTGCTACCACGACCTGCACGACAAGTTGTCGACGGGCGTCATCGAATACCTCAAGGCCCACGGTATCGTTCGCGTCATCGTCGGTGGCCTGGCCCTGGACTACTGCGTCAAGACCACCGCCTTGCAACTGCTCAACGCTGGGTTGCAGGTGGTGCTGCACCTGCCGGCGTGTCGAGCGATCACCGAGGAGGGCGCTGTTCAGGCCGTCAATGAGTTGCTCAAGGCCGGCGCTGTCATCAGCAGTACCCGCGAAGAACTGGCCGTGATGGCCCTGCGTTAAGGAGATGCCCCATGGAAAGCGCCTATAACGACGAATCCCCGGTAATCCAGGGCTTGCTCGACACCGACTACTACACCTTCACCATGATGCAGGCGGTGCTGCACCAGCATCCCAACGTGGACGTGGAGTACAACTTCATCGTCCGCTCCAGGGAAAAACTCGGCCACCTGATCCCTGCGCTGCGAACCGAGCTGGAAAAACTTGCCGACCTGCAGATGCGTGAGGGTGAGCTGCGCTTCCTGTTCAACCCGCGTTTTCGCGAATACCTCACGCCGGATTACGAGCGTTTTCTCGGCCTGTTTCGCTTCGACCTGCGCTATATCCACGTGAGTGAGGTGGACGGTCAACTGAACATCCGCGTAATCGGCCCGATGCTGCACTGCATCATGTTCGAGCAACCGATATTGGCGCTGGTCAGTGAACTGCGCAATCGCGAAAAATACCCCGACGTGACCCTGGAAGACGTCACCCGCAAGCTCTATCAGAAGTTCGACTGGCTGGAAAAAAACCTCAGCCGCGAAGAACTCGCCGACCTGCGCGTATCCGACTTCTCCACCCGCCGGCGCCTGTCATTCAAGGCACAGCGTGAAGTGGTAGACATCATGCGCCGCGACTTTCCCGGCCAGTTCCTCGGTACCAGCAACGCGCATCTGGCCTACGAATTCGACTTGCCACTCATCGGCACCATGGCCCACCAATGGCTGATGGTGCACCAGCAACTGGGCCGTCTGCGCGAAAGCCAGAATGCCGCCCTGGAAAACTGGGTGCGTGAGTACCGTGGCCGCCTGGGTGTCGCCCTGACCGACTGCATCAGCACCGACTTCTTCCTCAAGGATTTCGACCTGTACTTCGCCAAGCTCTACGACGGTCTGCGCCAGGACTCCGGTGACCCTATCGCCTGGGCCGACAAAGTCCTGGCCAGATATAAGGAACTCGGCATTGACCCCATGACCAAAGACCTTATGTTCTCCGATGGTCTGAATTTCGAAAAATGCCTGCCGATCCTGCGCCACATTCGTGGCAAGGCCCGGTTCGGCTTCGGCATGGGCACCAGCCTGGCCTGCGATGTGGACGGTGTCGAGCCGCTGAGCATTGTGATGAAGCTGGTACGGGTACACGGTGAGCCGGTGGTGAAATTCTCCGATGACCCGGTCAAGAACGTCTGCGAAGACCCGTCGTTTTTGCAGTACGCGGCACAAGTATTCAACGTTGGTAGCGTGGAGGAATGACATGCACACTCAAGAACGGATCGCGCATGAGCTGAACGTCGACCGCTCGCTGGTCAAAGGCGGCGAGACCCAGGAAATTCAACGGCGCATCGATTTCATCAAGACAACCTTGCGCAATTCTGGCTGCAAGGCCCTGGTGCTGGGCATCAGCGGCGGCGTCGACTCCCTGGTGGCCGGGCGCCTGTGCCAGCTGGCGGTGGAGCAACTGCGCGATGACGATTACCCGGCGCGTTTCATTGCCATGCGCCTGCCCTACAAGAGCCAGGCGGATGAGCATGATGCGAGCGCCTCCCTGGACTTTATCCAGCCCG
The DNA here is from genome assembly GCF_030816195.1 of Pseudomonas sp. W4I3. Taxonomy (GTDB): domain Bacteria; phylum Pseudomonadota; class Gammaproteobacteria; order Pseudomonadales; family Pseudomonadaceae; genus Aquipseudomonas. Next base: position 2,953,037 of record NZ_JAUSXS010000001.1, read on the forward strand.
ACCAGACCGAAACCCTGAACATCGCCGCCGGCGTCGACGGGCTGATGTCCAGTCTGACCGTGTCGGATGTCAGCGCCGAACGCGTGGATTTCATCAAAGGCAACGTCAAGGCGCGGGCTCGGATGATTGCCCAGTACGCGGTGGCCAATTTGCATAACGGCCTGGTGGTGGGCACCGACCAGGGCGCCGAGGCCTTGATGGGGTTTTTCACCAAATTCGGTGATGGCGCCTGCGACCTGGCACCACTGTCGGGCCTGACCAAAACCCAGGTGCGCCTGCTGGGCGCGGGCCTCGGCGCGCCGGCCAGCCTGGTCGGCAAGCTGCCTACCGCCGACCTGGAAGAATTGGCACCGGGCAAGGCTGACGAGCTGGCCTACGGCTGCACTTATGCAGAGATCGACGCGTACCTCATGGGCGAGCCGGTCAGTGAGCGGGTGAGGGCGATCGTCGAGGAGGCGTACCGCAAAACAGCGCACAAACGCGCGCTGCCTTTTGTGCCCGCCTGATCAACGCTCGATCGACCGACTCCAGCGCGCGTTCCACTCCGGGCGCGCCTGGTTGACCTGGTCCCAGTCGATTGAAATCGCCGTTTGTAGATAACCCTGCATCGCTTCCACGCGCGCGCGGGTTTTATCGGTGGTTGGCGTGGTCGGGTTCGACGGGATCTGGTCGCCTTCCTCCAGCGCCGGCGCCTGGGCCTCGGCGGTCAGCAGAAACGCGGCGAGTTTCTGTGCCAGTTCCGGCTGGTCGTTGCGCGCGATCACGCATTCGGCCACGTTCAGCACCACCGCGCCTTCCTTGGGCTGGGCGTATTCCATGGGCACGCCGAGCAGTTTCTGGGTCGCTACCTGAGTCGGGGTGAGGGGGAAAATCGCGGCCTCGTCGGTCTGTACCATCTCGGAAATCTTCGCCGAGCTGGCGATGTATTCCAGCACATTGGGGCCGACGGTTTTTGGCCAGGCCTTGAAGCCCGGCTCCACGTTGGTCTCGTCGCCGCCCTGGATACGGTTGAACATCAGGAAGCCATGCAGGCCGAAGGTGGAGGAGGCCAGCGACTGGAACACCACTTTGTCCTTGAAGCGCGGGTCGGCCAGGTCCATCCATGAGGTCGGCGCCGCCCAGCCTTGCTCCTTGAACATCTTGGCGTTGTAGCCAAGGCCTGTGACGCCGAGCGTTACGGCCACGGCCTGGTCCTTGATTTTCGCCTTGGCCGGGATCTGCTCCAAAGGCGGGCTTGGCGCGAGTGTGTCGCACAGGCCCATGGAAATGGCGCGGTACATGATGCCGTCGTCGAGGAACATCACGTGCATCTGCGGGTTGTCTTTGTTGGCCTGGACCTTGGCAAGAATATCCGACGAGGTGCCCGGCACAATGACCACCTTGACGTTGTTGGCCTTTTCGAAGGCGGGCAGCACTTTATCGGCATAGACCCGTTCCATGGTGCCGCCGTTCATGCCCAGGTACAGCGTGGGCGCGGCATGGGCACTGGTGGCGAGCAGGGCGAGGGACAAGCAGGACAGCGCACTACGTGGGTTCATGGGGTTTTTCCTCTCAGGCTTGGAAACGACGGATGGAAAACGCTTCAATGGGCTGGCGGCTGGCGCCTGTGCAGACGATCTCTGCCAGGGCTTCACCCACCGCAGGCCCAAGCTGGAACCCGGCACCGGCAAAACCGAAACCATGGAGCAAGCCGGGCTGGGTGCTGCTGGGGCCGATCACTGGTTCATGATCGGGTAGATAACCTTCGGTGCCGCTCCAGGTACGGATGGCCTGGGCGCCTTGCAGGAACGGGTACAGCTCACCCGCGCTGCGCAGAATCTCCAGCACCGCCGCCTGGCCGGGCCTGGCCTTCTGAGGCCCGAGGGCGAAGCCGCGACCACCGCCGAGGATGCAGTTGCCGCGTGCCACTTGCCGCGCATAGATTCCGCCGCCTTCGACGCCGGTGCTCACGTCCATCACTAGGGGCAACGGCTCGGTCACCAGCATCGCCGGGTGGGCCGAGACCATCGGCACCGGCTCGCCAAATTGCGCCGCGACACTGCCGGCCCACGCGCCGGCGCAGTTGAGCAGCCAGGGCGCCTGCAGGTGCAGGCCATGGGCGCAATGCACCTGGAACCGCTGGCCGTCATGTTCGATTCGGCTCACCGGTGCCTGCTCATACACCGCTGCGCCACAGCGCTGCGCCGCGCGGGCGAAGGCCGGCGATACCAGGCGTGGATTGGCGTGGCCGTCCTCGGGGCAGAACGAAGCGCCCACGGCGATATCGCCCACCCATGCAAATCGCTGACGCAATTGGGTGTAATCGAGCAATTGCAGGTTCAGGCCAAAGCCACGGGTGTGCGCGGCATAGGCTTGCAGCGCGGCGAAGTCATCATGACTGCGCGCCAGTTTCAGATGCCCGGAGCGCACGTATTCGCCGTCGATGCCGATCAAGCCCGGCAGGTCAGCCCACAATTGATGGGCGCGCTGTGACAGCGGCAGCTGATGCAACGGTCGTCCCTGGCGCCGCACCCCGCCATAGTTCACACCGCTGGAATGCGAGCCACAAAAATCCCGCTCCACCAATGCCACACGCTGACCCTGGCGCGCCAGCATCAAGGCCGCCGACGCGCCGACGATGCCACCGCCCACCACAATCACGTCGATCACGGCTGCACCTGCACACCAAACGGCAGCGGCTTGATCGGCGCCTGACCACGCAGGCGCCCGACCTGTTCGATGCTCCGCCCGCTGCGCTGGGCGACAATCTCCACCGCCGCCAGCCCGCACATGCGCCCCTGGCAGCGGCCCATGCCAACGCGGCAATGGGCTTTGACCCGGTTAATCTCCCAATGGCCTTCGTCCACCACCGCGCGCACCTCGCCGACACGGACTTCTTCGCAGCGGCACAGGGTCAACTCATCCGGCGCCTGGGCGGCCCACTGCTCAGGGAAGGGGAACGCGGTTTCCAGGCCCTGGCGAAAGCGCTGAATATTCGCCAGTTGCTGTTCCAGCCGCCTGATGCGACGTTGATCGACCCCCCTGCCGATGTCTTCCAGTACGGCCAGCGCTGCGCGCTCACCGGCCCATTGCGCGGCGTCGGCGCCCATGATGCCGGCCCCATCGCCCGCCAGGTACACCTGCGCGACGCTGCTGCGCCCGGCGCTGTCGCGCTGCGGCAGCCAGGCACGGTTGAGATCGTTCCAGGCAAACTCGCAACCGAGCAGGTCCGCCAGTTGCGTCTCACTGCGCAGCGCATGGGCGAAGGCCACGGCGTCGCACGCGAGGCTGTGTTCGCCCCAGCGAATGCCGCTGACCCGCTGTGTGCCGTCGATCTGCCGCAGCGTTGCGCCCTGATGCACGGCAACCCCGTGGGCTGTCAGCCAGGCGCGGTAGTACAGGCCCTTGGCCAGGGTCAACGGCTGCCCGAGCAGTGCCGGCAGTGCGCGGCATTGGGCGCTGAACGGCGCGCTGTCGAGCACCGCCACGACCTTGGCGCCGGCCTTGGCATACTGGTAGGCGACCAGATACAGCAATGGCCCCGAACCACAGAACGCGACGCGCTCACCGATCGCGCAGCCCTGGTATTTCAGCGCAATCTGCGCGGCACCCAGGCTGTAGACGCCGGGCAAGGTCCAGCCGGGCACCGGCAGGATACGGTCGGTGGCGCCGGTGGCGACGATGACTCGTGAAAACTCGACGCTCTCGGCGCGGTCACCAGTGAGTGTGTCCAGGCGTGCATCTTCTGCATTCCACACCAGCGTTTCGGGGCGGTAATCGATCACCGGTGCCAGTTCGTCCAGAGTGCGATGCACGGCTTGCGCCTTGCCCGCTTCGAAGCCGTAAAGCTGCTTGGCCGAACGTTGAAAATTCACCGGTTGACGCCGGTAGATCTGCCCACCGCCGCGCAGGCTTTCGTCGATCAGGCAAGGCGTGATGCCGTGTTCGAGCAGCGTTCGCGCCGCCGTGATGCCTGCCGGGCCCGCGCCCACGATCACAATAGGTTTCATGCGCGGCGCCCCGGTTCACGGCTGATCGCCTGGCCCTCTTCCAGCAGCGTCGAACAGGCGCGCACCCGCCGCCCGTCTTCAAGGCGCACCCAGCAGTCCTGGCAGGCGCCCATCAGGCAGAAGCCGGCCCGGCGCTCAGCGCTGAAGTCGCTGCCACGCAGGTGCTCGGCGCAGGTCAGAATGGCCGTCAGCAGGGTGTCGCCGAGCAGGCCCTCAGCCGGTTGGCCATCGAGGGTGAACGCCAGGGCGGGGCGCCGGGTTTCAGCCAGTCGCTTGAACAGAGCCATCAGTGTTTCCCCACCAGCACGCGATCCAGGCCGTAAACCCGGTCGAGCAGAATCATGGTCGCCGCGGTCAGCGCGATCACCAGCGCCGAGACCGCCGCCATCATCGGGTCGATGGATTCGGTGGCGTACACGTACATGCGCACCGGCAGGGTTTGGGTCGCCGGCGAGCTGACGAAAATCGACAGGGTCACTTCATCGAAACTGTTGATAAACGCCAGCAGCCAGCCACCGGCCACGCCCGGCAGAATCATTGGCAGCGTGATCTGACGAAACAGCGTGAAGCGGCTGGCGCCGAGGGATTCGGCGGCCTGTTCGGCACTGCGATCAATACCGATGGCGGCCGCGAGCACCAGGCGCAGCACGTAAGGCGTGATGATCACCACGTGCGCGAGCATCAGCCAGGTGAAGCTGCCATTTACGCCCATCAGCGCAAACAGGCGCAACAGGGCGACGCCCAGCACCAGGTGCGGAATGATGATCGGCGACAGGAATAACGCACTGAAAAAATTGCGCCCCGGGAACGCATAGCGGCTGATCGCCAACGCCGCCGGCACCGCGATCAGCGTAGCCAGCGTCGCGGCGGTGAATGCCAGGACCAGGCTGTTATAGAACGCCTGGATAAAGTCGGCGCGCTCGAACACCGCGCGAAACCAGCGCAGGGAGAAGCCCGACGTCGGCAGGCTCAGGGTGTTTTCCGGGGTGAAGGCCACCAGGCATACCACCACCAGCGGCGCCATCATGAACACCACCACCAAGGCGTGGAAGCCGAGGGCCAAAGGACCGTTTCTGGACATGCGCTTAAACCCCCAGGGACTTTTTGTAGCGGCCTTCGAGCATGCGGTTCCAGCTCAGCATGATCAGCAGATTGACCAATAGCAGCACCACGGCGATGGTCGCGCCCATGGGCCAGTTGAGTTCCGAGAGGTATTGGTCGTACACCACCGTGGCGACCATTTTCAGGCGGCGTCCGCCGAGCAGGCCGGGGATCGCAAACGAGCTGGCGGCCAGGCCGAACACGATCAGGGTGCCGGACAGCACGCCGGGCATCACCTGGGGCAAGACGATCTTGCGCATCACCGTGGCTTGGCTGGCCCCCAGCGACAACGCGGCCTGTTCAGCCGACGGGTCGAGCTTCTGCAAAGAGGTCCACACCGGGATGATCATGAACGGCAGCATCACATGCACCAGCGCGATGATCACCGCGAAGGGCGTATACAGCAGCTTCACCGGGCGGCCACCGAGCCATTGGATGGTCTGGTTGACCAGCCCGTCGGCGCCCAGCAACAGGCTCCAGCCAAAAGCGCGCACCACCACCGAAATCAGCAACGGCGTGAGGATCAGAATCAGGAAGATCGAGCGCCACGGTGTGCCCATGCGGCTGAGGATATAGGCCTCCGGCACGCCGATCACCACGCACAGCAGGGTCACCAGCGCACTGATCCAGAAGGTGCGCCAGAAGATCTCGTAGAAGTAACTGTCGCTGAACAAAGACAGGTAATGGGCCAGGGTCCACTCATCGGCCTTCACGCCCACCTGGTAGTCGAATACGTTGAACGACAGCACCAGGGTAAGGCCCAGCGGCAGTATCAACAGCCCGGCAAACAGCACCAGGGCCGGCAGCGAAAGTAAGTAGCCGCGACTCATGGGCGCACCTCGTCCGCCGCCAATACGCGCAACAGGTCCGCTTGCCAATCCAGGCCCACTGGCGCGCCGCTGCTCAGTGGCGCGCTGCCGTCGTTGCTGCGCACCACGGTAATTTCGCCAAGGTCGGTATGCACGCGGTACAGCCACTGGCTGCCGAAGAAGTAGCGGTCCAGCACCTTGCCCTGCAAGCGGCCGGCGCCTGCGCCCAGTAACTGGATTTTTTCCGGGCGCAGGCTCAGGGTCAGCGCGCCATCGCCGCCAGCCTGGCGCACTTGCGGGATGCCCAGGGCATCGTAGTCGCCGGCGAGCAGGTTGGCCTTGCCGACAAAGTCCGAGATAAACCGTGTGCGCGGGTGCTCGTAGAGCGTGTAGGGTGCATCGATCTGGGTCACGCGTCCGGCCTGCATCACCACCACGCGGTCGCTGATCGACAGCGCCTCGGCCTGGTCGTGGGTGACCATCAAGGTGGTGATGCCCACCGCGCATTGGATGCGGCGGATTTCAAACTGCATTTCTTCGCGCAGGTTGGCGTCGAGATTGGACAACGGCTCATCAAGCAGCAGAACCGGCGGCTCGATCACCAGCGCCCGTGCCAGGGCCACGCGCTGGCGCTGGCCACCGGACAGCTCCCGAGGGTAGCGCTCGGCATGTGGGGCCAGGCGCACCAGCTCCAGCACGGTTTTGACTCTGGCGGCGATCTCGCTGGCGGGTACCTTGCGCATCTTCAGGCCGAAGGCGACGTTGTCGCGCACCGTCATGTGCGGGAACAGCGCGTAGCTCTGGAACACCACGCCCAGGCCTCGACTGGCGGGCTTGGCATGGGTGATGTCGCGGCCATCAAGCAGGATCTGCCCGCCGCTCACGTCAACGAAACCGGCGATCATCTGCAGGGTCGTGGTCTTGCCGCAACCCGAAGGGCCGAGCAGGGAAACAAACTCGCCTTGTTCTACCGCAAGGTCGGTGGCGACCACCGCATCGACGGCGCCATAGCGTTTGCTCAAGGCGCGGAGTTGGAGAAATGCCATGTCTGCGTTCCACCTTATTGAGTCGCGTCGAAAACGCGCTTTTTTGTTTTGGGCAGATGCGAAAGAACTATTTCGGGTGCGCTGGCGCTCAATCTCAAGTCGGCTGCCGGTTGTTGTTCATTTCGCCCCTGTGGACGCAGATTAGGACGAAGACTAGAGTGGGCGGAAGATGGTATTTCACTGAATGGATAACTATTTTCGATTTTATTCATTCAATAGAATTGGGCTGGAGAAGAAGCGTGAAAGATTCCACTGAGCGGAATAGCGAAGCCAGGGAGGTTGGGGCAGGCGGCGTCTCTCGCCTGTTCGCACTGTTGCGCACCCTGGGCCAAGCGCCTGAAGGCGGTGAGCGGGTTACCCAGCTCGCGCAACAGGTCGGCCTCTCGCAACCCACCACCCACCGGCTGCTGCGCAGCCTGATGGACGAAGGCATGGTCGAGCAGGACGCGCGCAGTAAACGCTACCGGCTGAGCCTGGAGCTGTTTGCCCTGGCGGCGAATGCCGGCAACACCGGCAACCTGCGCGATCTGGTGCGGCCAAGCCTGTTGCGTCTGAGTGCCTCGCTGGGCGACTCGCTTTTTTTGCTTGCCCGCAGTGGCTTCGACGCGATCTGCCTGGATCGCAGTGAAGGTCCGTACCCGATTCGCACCTTCACCGGCGATATCGGTGGGCGCGTGGCATTGGGCGTAGGGCAGGGCAGCCTGGCGATCCTGGCGTTCCTGCCCGAGGAAGAGCGCGAAACGGTGATTCGCTACAACCTGCCGCGGCTCAAGGATTTTCACCTCTACGACGAGGTGCTGCTGCGTTCCGAGGTGCAGAACGTACGCAGCCTCGGGTACGCCGCGCGCAACACGGGCGTGCTGGAGGGCATGGCAGGGCTGGCGGTGCCGATTCTGACCCGTGATGGGCATGCGGTAGCGGCGTTGAGCGTGGCGACCATCAGTGATCGCCTGGGTCCGAGCCGCTTGCCGATGGTGGTCGAGTTACTGAAGCGAGAGGCGGCGGCAATCGGGCCGCGGATCAATCCGTTTGATCCTACATTGCGTCGGCCTTCGCAGGCGTTTGGTGGGTAGCCTTTTCTGATGCGCACGAGGGCGTAATCGAGAGAGTGGCTGTTTTCAGAAACGGTCCTACGCGAATGCACGTCTGTTTCGCATTGTTGTATAGGGTTTGGCTTTACGTGCGACGGTAAAAATCCTTGCACGTAACTTCATGTTTATTTGGAACCGTACTGTTTTCAGCTGCCACCAAAAGCTAGCTGAACTGATGGCTTACTTGCCTGGTTGAGCAGTCGTTACGTCCAAGACATGAGGTGTCGAAATGATGAATTCTTACTCAAACCAATCGCTTTATTCGCTTCCACCCGCACAGAACTTCGGATATTCGTCAGCCGATTGTGGGCGCAATTCTATGGTGAACACGCCGAGCAATATGGCCAGCAATTATTCCGATTCGAACGTTGCAGATATCATGCTAAGGAACTTCGAATATTTCAGGTCGCCTGGAAGTTCTTTCATTTCGCGAGACTCGCTTGCACAGGTGGCCAACCGTCCACTGGGAAACGGCGGTTACGATGATCAGATGACGCTGCTTGCCAGGGATATTTTGGGCCGACCTGGCCTCGCAAGCCTCCTTGATGGCGTTCAGAACGGCGGTCAGGAAGATGGGTTGATCAACCGAGAGGATGTACAGGCCGCCATCAGCCATATGAACCGGCAAGCTGTGCCCAACTATCAATCGCGGTCGGGGAACCAGTTTGCAGCGGGTTATAACGACGCGATGCAACAGCCAGGCGCTGGTTTTGGAGGGCGTTACAACGGCGCAATGCAACAGCCAGAAAACCAATTTTCTGGCCGCTACAATGGCGCGATGCAGCAGCAGAGAGTCAACCAGCAGTTTGATCCCCTCTATAACCCACAGCCCTCGTCCGGTGGGCCGCGGGGCATGGAAGGCTGGGACGCGTGTGGACCTCAACCGCGAGCTTTCGCGTCGCAGCAGACTTCCTATGCGGGGGGCCCTGGCAATCAGCAATGGAGTCCCGTGATGGAGGGAGGTCGACCGTATGCCAATGACAGCAACGAATCACTGTCGGCCAAAGTGCTCTCCCATTACAGCAACCTGCAAGACCCCTCGCTCGGCAAGATTACTGACGCATCGCTGAGCGCTGCGGCTTCTGGGTATACCCTGGATGGTCGGCCCGTCAGTCCAGCGGACGCCGCGCTTGCGCAGGAACTGCTGGAACGGGGTCAACTGTTCAAGAAACTTGATCAGGGTCGCAGTGGCTCGCTCGACGGCAGTATCTCTCGGCAGGATCTGGCGGATGCAGCGAGTGAGTTTCGCACCATGAGCGACGCCGGACTGCTTAAGGCCGTGAAGGATAACTTCAGGCAGTTCACCGCTGGCGCCAATGACAATTATGTCAATGTCAACGAGCTGAAAGAGGCAGCGGGTCTTATCCCGTCCAACCGGACGTTCAGTGCGCAAGCGCGTGAAGTGGCCCTGGAGTTGCTCAATCGTCCGGGTTTGTTGCGCGGACTGGATATCGGCGTTCGGGAGGGCGGCAAACCAGGCGCTGAAGACCAACGCTTCGATATGGTTAACATCGACCATATGATCAGCAAAGAATCGTCCAACGAACGAGCCAGTCCTTACGCGAGCGCATCTGCCGCAAATTGCTCCGTGTCTGCGGGTGGGTAATATCAACTGATCGCCAACGGCTGCTTCCGGTTACTCAGCTAGCAGTCGTCGGTGCCCGAAGCTTGTACGGTGGATCGTCACTCAGGCGTATCATTCGCGGCTGAGCGCCAATAGACTCAAGGCATTGACGACCACCTGCAGCCAGGGCCTCGAACCATATGCAAGTCATCCAACAACGGCCGTTGTGGCAGATCTACCTGTTCTTTCTGGCACCAATGGTGCTGTCCAATTTTCTGCAAAGCTTTTCCGGCACGCTCAACGGTATCTATGTCGGGCAGATGCTGGGTACCCACGCGCTGGCGGCGGTATCGGGCATGTTCCCCATTGTGTTTTTCTTCATTGCGTTGGTGATTGGCCTGGGCGCTGGCGCCTCGGTGTTGATTGGCCAGGCCTGGGGCGCCCGAGAGACGGAGATGGTCAAGGCGATCACCGGTGCCACGCTGACCCTCGGCGCGCTGGTAGGCCTGGTCGCCGCCATACTCGGCAGCCTGTTTGCGCGCCCCGCGTTACGGGCATTGGGAACCCCCGTTGATGTGCTTGACGACGCGGTGGGCTACGCCCAGGTGATGATGCTGATCATGCCGCTGTTGCTGGTATTCATTCTGTACACCCAAGTGCTGCGCAGTGTCAGCGATACCGTTTCGCCGTTACTGGCCTTGATGGTTTCGACCTCCGTGGGCTTGTTGCTGACGCCTGCGTTGATTGGCGGCTGGGTTGGCCTGCCGCCCATGGGCATCCAGAGTGCGGCGTACGCGGGGCTTGCGGGCAATGCCTTGGCGATGCTGTTTTTGATCCTGCGCCTGCGCCACAAAAACCATGTAATGGCGCCGGATCGCGCCATGCTCGCCGCCTTGCGCCTGGATCGGGTAATCCTGGGCAAGGTCCTGCGCATCGGTCTGCCGACGGGTCTGCAGATGGTGGTGCTGTCGCTGTCGGAGCTGGTCATCCTGGCGCTCGTCAACGGCCACGGCTCCCAGGCCACGGCGGCGTACGGCGCGGTGACCCAAATCGTCAACTACGTGCAGTTTCCGGCGCTGTCGATTGCCATCACCGCCTCGATCCTCGGGGCCCAGGCAATTGGCGCCGGGCGCCTGGAGCGCATCGGGCCGATCCTGCGCACCGGGCTGTTGATCAACACCGTTCTCACCGGCGGCCTGATCGTGCTCGGCTATGGGCTGTCGCACTGGCTGCTGGGGCTGTTCATCACTGACCCTACCGCGCGGGTCAACGCTGAGCACCTGTTGCACATCATGCTGTGGAGCATTCTGGTGTTTGGCTTCCAGGCCGTGATCGGCGGGATCATGCGCGCCAGCGGTGTGGTGTTGATGCCGGTCGCCATCTCGATTTTCTGCGTGCTGTGCGTGGAGTTGCCAGTGGCCTACCTGTTCAATGCGCACTTTGGTCTCGAAGGGGTGTGGATGGCGTTTCCGGTGACTTACCTGGCGATGCTGGTACTGCAGACGGCCTACTACCGGTTGGTATGGCGGCACAAGCAGATCAAGCGGCTGGTGTGATAAAAGGTTGCCCGTCTAAGGAAAGAAGGCGCTTTATCCATGGCAAACCCCTACGCCGAGTTGTTCCAGGTGCCTGGCGCTCGCGCTTTTGTGCTGGCTGGCATGCTGGCACGCATGCCCATATCCATGACCGGGATTGGCCTGATTACCATGCTCTCGCAGGTGCATGGCGGTTATGGGTTGGCGGGCTCGGTAGCGGCGGTGTTCGCACTGGCCACTGCGTTTTGTGCACCGCAGGTGTCGCGCCTGGTGGACCGCTACAGCCAGGGCAAGGTGCTGCCCATCGCCGCGCTGATCGGTGGCGGCGCGTTGTTGATGGTGCTGCTGTGCACGCGTCTGCAAGCGCCAGGCTGGACGCTGTTCCTGTTTGCCGCACTGGCCGGTTGCATGCCCAATATGTCGGCGATGGTGCGGGCGCGTTGGACCGAGTTGTACCGCGGCCAACCCAAGCTGCAAACCGCGTTTGCCCTGGAGTCGGTGCTCGATGAGGTGTGTTTCATCGTCGGCCCGCCCGTTTCGGTCGGCCTCAGCGTGGTGCTTTTCCCTGAGGCGGGCCCCTTGGTGGCGGCGGTGTTGCTGGCGGTCGGCGTGACCACGTTCGTGCTGCAACGCGCCACTGAACCGCCGGTGCATGCCCGTCACGATCATCACGAGCGCTGGTTGATCGCCTCGCCTGCGGTGCAGATCCTGATGACCCTGCTGCTGGCCATGGGCGTGATTGTCGGTGTGGTGGACGTGGTCAGCGTCGCGTTCGCGCAATATGCGGGCCACCCGACGGCCGCGAGTATCGTGCTGTCGGTCTACGCCATTGGGTCCTGCCTGGCGGGCTTGGCCTTCGGCATGCTCAAGCTCAAGGCGCCGTTACCCCGGCAGTTTCTGTTCTGCGGCGTGGCCACCGCAGTGACGACCTTGCCGTTGCTGCTGGTGACCAATATTCCGGGGCTGGCCGTGGCGATCTTTATCTCTGGACTGTTCTTTGCCCCGACCCTGATCGTGTCCATGGCGTTGGTGGAGCAGGTGGTCCCACCAAGCCGCCTCACTGAAGGCATGACCTGGCTGATCACCGGCCTGAGCATTGGCGTGGCCATCGGCGCCGCCAGCTCCGGCTGGATGATTGACCACTTTGGCGCCACCAGCGGGTTCTGGGTGGCGCTGGCGGCGGGGGTGGTTGTACTGAGTTCGGCCGTGCTGGGGTACCGGCGGTTGGGCTAGTCAGCCAATCGCTGCGCAAGGCTCTGGGAAGTGATGCTGTAGAAACTCATCCAGCGCCTGACGTGTCAGGTCGTTCAGCGTGACTTTCTTACGCGTCGCCGCCAACGCTGCGGCCAGATGCAGGTCGTGGCCGACGCGTACGTTAAACGAGCCCTTGCAGGGCTTTTCAGGAATCTGCCCGAGCGACTGGCAGGTGGAGAGGTAATCGTCCACCGCCTCCTGGAAGGCTGCGTCCAACTCCGCGACGGTCTTGCCTTCGTAGCTCACCAGGGCCTTGATGAACAGGATTTTGCCGAACAGGCAGTTGTCTTCCAGGCTGGCTTCGATGGAGCCGATGTAGCCTTTGTGTTTCAGTTGGTTGTTCACTGAATCAGTTCTCCTGATTTCAATTGTTCGATGACTTGGCGCCGAATGTAGTGTTTCAACTCATTGCCGGGGTGAGGCTTGTGCAAGGTGATCATTGCACTTGGATCGCCGATATCGAATTTGACCCGGCTTCCAGCCCCTTCAATCTGTGTGTAACCCAGTCGACGCAACAGCGTTACGAGCTCGGACCAGGTGAATGCCATGTGCTCATTGAGCAGTTTGGCGAGCAGCTTTTCATTTTTGGACACGGCGTTCCCTGCGTGTAACTAAATGTAGTTGCAAAAAGTGGTATGCGTCAATGCTAGCTCGGCTTGCCCTGGCTTTCTCGATATTGATGTAACCCCTGATGACACCTCGCTTGCAGCCCCCCATTCCTCGCTAATTTTTCCCTTCGCGGTTCGTTTTATAGGGACGACGTGCCTTTGTGCTTCCTGCCTATTGCTCCGGACTCCAACACATGAATGCTGAAGACTCCTTGAAACTTGCTCGCCGGTTTATCGGGTTGCCCCTGGAAAAGCGCCAATTGTTCCTGCAGGCCTTGCAGAAAGAAGGCGTGGATTTTTCCCGGTTTCCGATTCCGGCGGGGGTGGAGGTTGAGGATCGCCAGGCGCTGTCCTACGCGCAGCAGCGCATGTGGTTTCTCTGGCAGTTGGATCCGGCCAGCGGCGCCTACAACCTGCCCGGCGCGGTGCGCTTGAAAGGCGCGCTCAGCCTCGACGCTCTGGAACGAGCGTTCGCCAGCCTGGTGGCGCGCCATGAAACCCTGCGCACGGTGTTTCAGCGTCAGGCGCACGAGCGTTTGGCGCAGGTTGCAATCGAGCCGTCGCTGGCCGTCGAGCATTTGGATTTGAGCAGCCTGTCGCCCATCGACCGTGAGCAGGCAGTCAACGCGGCGGCGACGCGTCAATCGCTATTGCCCTTCGACCTGGAACAGGGCCCGCTGCTGCGCGTGCAACTGCTCAAGCTCGACGAACAGGAGCACGTGCTGCTGCTGACCCTGCACCACATCGTCTCCGACGGTTGGTCGATGAATGTGCTGATCGATGAGTTCATCCGCTTCTATGACGCCCACGAGCGCAACGAGGCGCCGCAATTGCCTGCGCTGGCGATCCAGTACAGCGACTACGCGCTGTGGCAGCGCCGTTGGCTGGAAGCTGGCGAGCAGGCGCGCCAGTTGGCCTATTGGCAGGCGCGGCCTGGGCGATGAGCATCCGGTGTTGGAGCTGCCGACCGACCGTCCACGACCGGCGATGCCGAGTTATCGGGGCACACGCCATACCTTCGACATCGACCCGGCACTGGCCACCCAACTGCGCCTGTGTGCGCAAAAGCACAACGTCACGTTATTCATGTTGCTGCTCGGCGCCTTCAACGTGCTGCTGCATCGCTACACGGGGCAGGGCGATATCCGCGTCGGCGTGCCCATCGCCAACCGCAACCGCACTGAAGTCGAAGGCTTGATCGGTTTCTTCGTCAACACCCAGGTACTGCGCACCGAGCTGACCGGCCAGACGCGCATCAGCGAACTGCTGCAAGGCATCAAGGAGCACGCCCTGGGCGCCCAGGCTCATCAGGAGTTGCCTTTCGAACGCTTGGTGGAAGCCTTGAAAGTCGAGCGCAGTTTGAGCCATACGCCGCTGTTCCAGGTGATGTACAACCATCAACCGGTGGTGGCGGACATCGCCTCTGTCAGCACCGCCTCCGGCCTGGAACTGGCCTTGGTGGAATGGCAAGGCCGTACTACCCAGTTCGACCTGACCCTCGACACCTATGAAAAGTCCGGCACCCTGCATGCCGCGCTGACCTACGCCAACGACCTGTTCGACGCGCCCTCCATCCAGCGCATGGCGCGCCATTGGGTGCGCTTGTTGCAGGCCATGGTGGCCGACGGCGAACAGCGCATCGGCGAGTTGCCGATGCTGAGTGCGGACGAGCAACAGGTGCTGGTCAAGGCTTGGAACCACACAGCCGAGCCATACCCGACCGAACGCGCCATCCACCACTTGATCGAAGACCAGGCGCGCCGCACGCCTGACGCACCCGCGCTGGTCTTCGGTGAGCTGACCCTCACCTATGCCCAGCTTGAGGCACGCACCAACCGGCTGGCCCATGCGTTGCGTGAGCAAGGCGTCGGCCCGGACGTGCTGGTGGGTATCTGTGTCGAGCGTTCCGTCGAGATGGTCGTGGGCCTGCTGGCCATTCTCAAGGCGGGCGGTGCCTACGTCCCGCTGGACCCGGAATACCCCGAAGAACGCCTGGCGTACATGATCGAGGACAGCGGCATCACGCTGCTGCTCAGCCAGCAAAGCCTGATGGCGCAACTGCCCACCGCAGGGATCCAGGTGATCGCCCTGGATCAGCCGGCGAGTGGGCTCGACGACTACAGCACCGCGGCCCCCAACGTCTTCCTCCATGGGCTGAACCTGGCCTACGTGATCTACACCTCCGGCTCCACCGGCAAACCCAAGGGCGCCGGAAACAGCCACCGTGCGCTGGTCAATCGCCTGTGCTGGATGCAACAGGCCTACGCACTTGATGCCGGCGACGCGGTGCTGCAGAAAACCCCGTTCAGCTTCGACGTTTCGGTGTGGGAGTTTTTCTGGCCGCTGATCGCCGGCGCACGCCTGGTGGTCGCCGCGCCTGGCGAACACCGTGAACCGGCACGCCTGATCGCGACCATCAACCGGCACGCCATCACCACCGTGCACTTCGTGCCGTCGATGTTGCAGGCGTTTATCCATGAGCCCGGTGTAGAAGCCTGCGCCAGCCTCAAGCGGACTGTCTGCAGTGGCGAAGCCTTGCCGTTGGACGCGCAACATCAGGTGTTCGCCAAGCTGGCGAATACGGCCCTGTACAACCTCTACGGCCCGACCGAAGCCGCGATCGACGTGACCCACTGGACCTGCATCGACGAAGGCGCCGACAGCGTGCCCATCGGCCGTCCGATCGCCAACCTCGCCACCTACGTGCTCGATGCCCAACTCAACCCGGTTGCCGCGGGTATCTCGGGCGAGCTGTACCTGGGCGGCACCGGCCTGGCACGCAGCTACCATCGGCGCCCGGCGCTGACGGCCGAGCGTTTTGTGCCAAGCCCCTTTGTGGCCGGCGAGCGCCTGTATCGCACCGGCGACCGCGTGCGTCAGCGCGCCGACGGCGTGATCGAATACCTCGGGCGCCTCGACCATCAGGTCAAGTTGCGTGGCTTGCGCATCGAATTGGGCGAGATCGAAACGCGCCTGATGCAGCATCCGGCAGTGCGCGAAGCCGTAGTGCTGGTACACGGCGGCAAGCAATTGGTGGCTTACCTGGTGCTTGAAAACGATGCGACGACCGACCTCAAGGCATGGCTGCTCGGCAGCCTGCCGGAGTACATGGTGCCCACCCACTTCATCACGCTTGCCAAGCTGCCGGTGACCGCCAACGGCAAACTCGACCGCAAGGCGCTGCCATTGCCGGACGCCGCACCGCAGCAGGCTTTTGCCGCCCCGGAAAACACCCTGCAAAAAGCCTTGGCCGCGATCTGGTGCGACGTCTTGGGTATCGAGGCCGTCGGCCTGGACGATAACTTCTTCGAGCTGGGCGGCGATTCGATCATCTCCATCCAGGTGGTCAGCCGCGCCCGCCAGGCCGGGATCCGCCTGAGCCCGCGCGACCTGTTCCAGTACCAGAGTGTGCGCAGCCTCGCGCTGGTGGCGGGCTTCGACGCGCTGAGCGTGGTCGATCAAGGGCCGGTCAACGGTGAAGTCATCCTGACCCCGGTGCAGCAAGGGTTTTTCGCCCAGGCCATCCCGGCGCGCCAGCATTGGAACCAGTCATTGCTGCTGACCCCGCGTGAAGCACTGGAGCCTGCCCGGCTCGACGCGGCGCTGATGCAGTTGATCCAGCATCACGATGCCCTGCGCCTGCGCTTCGTGGCGCAGGCCGAGGGGTGGCAACAGCACCACGCCGCGCCGGTCGACGCCTCGGTGCTGTGGCAGACCCGTGCCAACACCGACGCCGAATTGGCCGCGCTGTGCGATGAGGCCCAGCGCAGCCTCGACCTGGCGCAAGGCCCGCTGCTGCGCGCCGCCCTGGTCGACATGGTCGACGGCACCCAGCGTTTGCTGCTGGTGGTCCACCACTTGGTGGTCGATGGCGTGTCCTGGCGCATCCTGCTGGAGGACCTGCAGCAGGCGTATCGGGGGCAGACGCTGCCGGCCAAGACCAGCGCCTATCAGCACTGGGCTCAACAACTGCAAGATCACGCGCAGGCCCTCGACCACCAACTGGCGTACTGGCAGGCGCAATCGGTCGATGCCGAGTTGCCGTGTGATCACCCTGAAGGCGGCCAGCAAAACCGCTTGGGCGCCAAGCTTGAAACACGCCTTGATGCCGAACACACGCGCCAACTGCTGCAAGCGGCGCCGGCGGCCTATCGCACCCAGGTCAACGACCTGCTGCTCACCGCCCTGGCACGCGTGATCAGCCGTTGGAGCGGGCAGCCCGCCGCGCTGATCCAGCTGGAAGGGCATGGCCGCGAAGACCTGTTCGATGGCGTCGACCTGACCCGCACCGTCGGTTGGTTCACCAGCCTGTTTCCGGTACGCCTGCAAGCCGACGGCGAACTGTCCGACGCGATCAAGGCAGTCAAGGAGCAACTGCGCGCCGTGCCCGACAAGGGTCTGGGCTATGGCGTGCTGCGCTATCTCGGCGCGCCTGAAGCCCGCGAATCCCTGGCCGGCCTGGCCGCGCCGCGCATTACGTTCAACTACCTGGGCCAGTTCGACCGTCAGTTCGATGAGTCCGCGCTGTTCGTGCCGGCCGCCGAGGGCAGCGGCCAGGCCCAGGACCCCGAGGCGCCGCTGGCCAATTGGCTGACGGTGGAAGGGCAGGTGTATGGCGGTGAGTTGGCGTTGCAGTGGGGCTTCAGTCGCGAGATGTTCGAGGCTTCGACCATCCAGCGCCTGGCCGATGAATACGCTGTTGAACTGAAGGCCCTGATCGAGCATTGCTGTGCCACGCCGGCCGGGCAGGTCACGCCATCGGACTTCCCCCTGGCCCGTCTCAGCCAGGCGCAACTCGATGGATTGCCGCTGGCCGGGCCGGCCATCGCCGACCTTTACCCGCTGTCGCCGATGCAGCAGGGCATGCTGTTCCACACCCTGCTGGAGCCCGAAGCCCAGGCGTATATCAACCAGTTGCGCCTGGACATCGACGGCCTCGACCTGCTCGCATTCGGGCGCGCCTGGCAAGCCGCGCTGGACCGTCACGACATCCTGCGCAGCAGCTTTCATTGGCTGGGCCTGGACAGCGCGCATCAAGTGATCCAGCGTCAGGTCGACCTGCAATTGCACGTGATCGAAGACCCGAGTGCCGATCTCGAGGCCCTGGCTTGCAGCGAGCGTGAACGCGGCTTCGAACTCAATGCCGCGCCGCTGTTTCGCCTGATGCTGGTACGCGGTGCGGGCGCGGCCTGGCACCTGATCTTCACCAGCCACCACATCCTCATGGATGGCTGGAGCAACGCCCAGTTGCTCGGCGAAGTGCTTGCCCATTACGCCGGCCAGGCGGTGCCTGCGCCGCTCGGGCAGTTCCGCGATTACCTGGGCTGGCTGCAACGACAAGGCAACGGCGAGGCCTTCTGGAAAGCCGAGCTGGCGCCCTTGCAAGCACCGACTTTGCTCGCCCAAGCGCTGCGCGCACCGGCCGCTGGAGCTGGTGCCGCTGAACATCAGGTTGTGCTGGGCAGTGACTTCAGCCACCGCCTCGGTGAGTTCGCCCGCCAGCACAAGGTCACCCTCAACACCCTGATGCAAGGCGCCTGGAGCCTGCTGCTGCAACGCTACACCGGCCAGACGTGCGTGGCCTTCGGCGCCACCGTGGCCGGACGTTCCGCGCCATTGCCGGGGATCGAGCAACAGTTGGGCCTGTTCATCAACACGCTGCCGATCATCAGCGCCGCCTCGCCGGCACAATCGGCCGTCAGTTGGCTCAGCGAGTTGCAAGCGTTGAACCTCAGCCTGCGTGATCACGAGCACGTGCCGCTCTATAACATCCAGAGCTGGGCTGGCCAGCAAGGCGCTGCGCTGTTCGACACCCTGCTGGTGTTCGAAAACTTCCCGGTGGCCGAAGCCCTCAAACAAGGGGCGCCGGCCGGCCTGACGTTCGGCCGGTTGCACAACCATGAGCGCACCCATTACCCGCTGACCCTGGGCATCGAACTGGGTACCAGCCTGCGCCTGGAGTTTAGCTACGACCGCGCGTATTTCAGCGACTCCCAGGTCACCCGCCTGAGCGACAACCTGCAGCATCTGCTTGAACAATTGCTTGCCGACGCGCAAAGCCCCCTGGGCAACCTGCGCCTGCTCGACGCCACCGCACAGCGCAATGTGCTTGCCCTCAGCCAGTTGCCGATGGCGACTGCGCGTCAAGAGCACGCCCACCAGCGCATCGCTGCCCAGGCACAGGCCACGCCGGACGCACTGGCGGTGCAGGCCGGCAGCGAACGCTTGAGCTATGCCCAGCTCAACGCACGCGCCAACCGTCTGGCTCATCGTCTGCTGGAACTGGGCGTCGGCCCCGGGCAGCGCGTGGGTCTGGCGTCCCGTCGTGGCCCGCAACTGATCGTCAGCCTGCTGGCGGTACTCAAAAGCGGCGCGGCCTACGTGCCGCTGGACCCGAAATACCCGGCCGAGCGCCTGGCCTATATGCTCGCGGACAGCCGGCTGGACCTTTTGCTCAGCGAAACCGGCTTGCTCACCGAGTTGCCGTTGCCGGCGGGGCTGAGCCGTGTCGACTTCAGCGCCGCCGGTGACGAATTGGCCGGTTACCCCGCGACCAATCCGCCGAACCATGCGGCAGCGGCGGACCTGGCCTATGTGATCTACACCTCCGGCTCCACCGGCCAGCCCAAAGGTGTGGCCATCGACCATGCCGCCCTCGGCCAATTCTGCGACAGCGCCGTGGTGTACAGCCAACTCAGCGCCCAGGACCGTGTGCTGCAATTTGCCACCTTCAGCTTCGACGGCTTTGTCGAGCAGTGCTACCCGCCGCTGTGCGTGGGCGCGGCGCTGATCATGCGCGGCGATGAGCTGTGGGACGCCGGGCAACTGGCGCGCGAGATCGTTGAGCAGGGTGTGACCCTGGCCGACTTGCCCGCCGCTTACTGGTACCTGCTGGCCAAGGAGTGCGCCGTGGACCGCCGCGCCCTGGGCATGTTGCGCCAAGTGCACGTGGGCGGCGAGGCGATGTCGGTGGAAGGCCTGCGCGCCTGGCATGCGGCCGGGCTGGGCGGTGTGCGGCTGGTCAATACATACGGGCCGACCGAGGCGACCGTGGTCTCCAGCGTGCACGATTGCCAACGGGTTGATGCCAACGATGCGTTCGGCGTGCCGATTGGGCGTGCCATTGCCGGGCGCTCGCTCTACGTGCTCGACAGCGCTTTCGAACTGCTGGCCAACGAGGGCGTGGGCGAGTTGTGCATTGGCGCGCAGGCCGGTCTGGCTCAAAGCTATTTCGACCGCCCGGCGCTCACCGCCGAGCGCTTTCTGCCCGACCCGTTTTCCGCGGTACCCGGTGCGCGGCTCTATCGCAGCGGCGACCTGGCTCGTTACAACGAGGCAGGCGCGCTGGAATACGTCGGGCGTATCGACCATCAGGTGAAGATTCGCGGCTTGCGCATCGAAATGGGCGAAATCGAGGCCAGCCTGCAAGCCTTACCGTCGGTGCGCGAAGCCGCAGTGCTGGCTGTGCCGGGCGCCACCGGCACGCAATTGGTCGCGTACGTGGTCCCCGCCGAGGGCCACACGCTGGAAACCCAAGCCCTGGCGGCCCGGTTGCGCCAGTCGCTGCCGGATTACATGGTGCCTGGGCAGTGGGTGGTGCTCGATGCGTTGCCACTGAACAACAGCGGCAAGCTCGACCGCCGCGCGCTGCCGGCGCCAGACTTGAACCTGCGCGCCCAAGCCTACGTGGCGCCCCATAGCCCGCTGCAGATCCAGCTGGCGGCGATCTGGCAAGCGGTGTTGCAGGTCGAGCAGGTCGGCCTGGACGATCACTTTTTCGAACGCGGGGGTCACTCGTTGCTGGCCACCCAGGTCATTTCCCGCGTGCGGCATGCGCTCAACCTGGAGGTGCCGTTGCGCAGCCTGTTCGAGCAGCCGACCTTGCGCGGGTTCGCCGATGCTTGCGCCCCATTGCAGGTGAACACGGCGCAGCCGCTGCTAGCGATCGAGCGCGACCAGCCACTGGCGTTGTCCTTCGCCCAGGAGCGCCAATGGTTCCTCTGGCAACTGGACCCGACCAGCGCGGCCTATCACGTGCCGACCGCCCTGCACCTGCGCGGTCAGCTCGACATCGCCGCCCTGGAACAGGCGTTCCAGGCTTTGGTGCAGCGTCACGAGCCGCTGCGCACCACCTTTGTGGAGCACGGCGAGCAGACCCTGCAAGTCATCCATCCAGGCCTGGCGCTGACCATCGAGCGCCAGCCCGTCGATGCGTCGGCTATCGAACAGGCGGTGGCCGAGGAAATCCAGCGCCCATTCGACCTGCGCAGTGGCCCGCTGATGCGGGTCAAATTGCTCGACGTTGCGCCGCAGCATCACGTGCTGGTGATCACCCAGCACCACATCATCTCCGACGGTTGGTCGATGCAGGTGATGGTCGATGAGCTGGTGGCGCTGTACCAGGGCGAAAGCGCGTTGCCAGCGCTGCCGATCCAGTACGCCGACTATGCCCAGTGGCAGCGCGACTGGATGGCGGCCGGGGAAACACAGCGCCAGCTCGATTACTGGTGCGCGCGTCTGGGCACTGAGCACCCGGTGCTGGAGCTGCCACTGGACCACCCACGCCCAGCGGTGCAAAGCCATCGGGGCGCGCGTCGGCAGATCCATCTGGACAGCGCGCTGGTGGCCGAACTCAAGGCATTGGCCCAGCGTCAGGACGTGACCCTGTTCATGCTCCTGCTGGCCTCGTTCCAGACCTTGCTGCATCGCTACAGCGGCCAGGCCGAGATCCGTGTCGGCGTGCCGATTGCCAACCGCACCCGCCTGGAAACCGAGCGGCTGGTGGGCTTCTTCGTCAACACCCAGGTGCTGCAGGCGCAGCTGCACGGGCAAATGCCGTTTGCGCAGTTACTCGCCCAGGTCAAGCACCGCGCCCTGGAGGCCCAGGCGCATCAGGACCTGCCGTTCGAGCACCTGGTGCAAGTGCTGCAGCCCGAGCGCAGCCTGAGCCACAACCCGCTGTTCCAAGTGATGTTCAACCACCAGGACAACCTGCGCGCCGGCCCTGTTAACTTGCCGGGCCTGGCGTTGCAGGGGTTGGACTGGGCCGGCAACACCACTCAGTTCGACCTGAGCCTGGAAACCGAAGAATCCGCCGACGGCCTTTGGGCGTCACTGACCTACGCCACTGACCTGTTCGAAGCGGCGACCCTGGAGCGTCTGGCCGGGCATTGGCATAACCTGCTGCGCGCGGTGGTGCGCGATGCCTCGCAGCCGCTCGATGAACTGTCGATGCTCAGCGCGCCGCAATGGCAGCAGATGGTGCACGACTGGAACCACACGCCATTCGACTATCCACGCGAGCGCTGCGTACACCAGCTGTTCGAAGCGCAAGCCCTGACCCAGCCGCAGGCCGTCGCACTGCGTTTCAATGGCAACAGCCTGAGCTACGCCGAGCTCAATCGCCGGGCCAATCGCCTGGCGCACCGCTTGATCGCGGCGGGCGTGGGGCCCGATGTGCTGGTGGCGGTGCACGTGGAGCGTTCGCTGGACATGGTGGTCAGCCTGCTGGCAACCCTCAAGGCCGGTGCCGCCTACGTGCCGCTCGATCCGCAATTCCCGGCGGAGCGCCTGGCGTTCATGCTGCAAGACAGCGGCGCCCGGGTGCTGCTGACCCAGGCGCGGTTGGACGGCCGCCTGGCACAGCCCGAAGGCCTGCACGTGCTGCTGGTGGAAGATCAGCAAGGTCAAGAGCACAACCCGCAGGCCGCGGTCACGCCAGAGCATCTGGCCTACGTGATCTACACCTCTGGCTCCACCGGCAAGCCCAAGGGCGTGATGGTGCGGCACCAGGCGTTGTGCAGTTTCACCTGCGCCAAGGCCGACACCTTGTCCATCGACGCCGATGCACGCCTGTTGTCGTTGACCACCTTCTCGTTCGATATCTTCGCCCTTGAGCTCTACGTGCCGCTGAGTGTCGGCGCGACGGTGCTGTTGAGCGAGCAGGCCATGGCGCTGGACCCGGAAGCCATTATCGACCTGGCCCACAACCAGGCGGCCAGCGTGCTGCAGGCCACACCGTCGACCTGGCGCATGCTACTCGACAGCCCGCGCGCGCACCTGTTGCGCGGTATCCAGTGCCTGTGCGGCGGCGAAGCGCTGCCGGCAGACCTTGCCCAGCGCCTGCTCGATCTGCAAGGCCCGGTGTGGAACCTCTACGGGCCGACGGAAACCACCATCTGGTCGGCGGCTCATCGACTGCACGAGGCGCAGCCTCTGGTCGGGCGGCCCATCGCCAACACCTCGCTGTTCATCCTCAGTGCCGGGCTCACCCCCTGCCCACAAGGCGCGACCGGTGAGCTGCTGATCGGCGGGGTCGGCCTGGCGCGGGGTTATCACGCCCGTCCGGCGCTCACCGCCGAGCGGTTTGTGCCGGACCCGTTTGGCGCACCCGGCGCACGCCTGTACCGCACCGGCGACCTGGCGCGTTACCGCGCAGGTGGTGTGGTCGAGTACCTCGGCCGGGTCGATCATCAGGTCAAGGTGCGCGGTTTCCGCATCGAACTGGGTGAAATCGAAGCCTGCCTGCGCGAATATCCGGGCGTGCGCGAAGCCGTGGTGCTGGCCGATAACGACCGTTTGATCGCCTACCTGGTGACCTCCGAGCCGGCGCAGCAACAGGCCTACAAAACCGCACTGCGCGAGCGCCTGCCGGACTACATGGTGCCGGCGCACCTGCTGTTCCTCGACAGTCTGCCGCTGACCCCCAACGGCAAGCTCGACCGCAAGGCCTTGCCCACACTGGACGCGAGCCAGTTGCACATAAGCCATCGGGTGCCCGTCACCCCGCGCGAACAACAGGTCGCGGCGATCTGGGCCGAGGTGCTGGAGCTGCCGCAGGTCGGTCTCGACGATCACTTTTTCGAGCTGGGCGGGCACTCCCTGCTGGCCACGCGGGTGGTGTCTCGGGTGCGCCAGGCATTGGCCCTGGAAGTCGCGCTCAAGAGCCTGTTCGAGCAGCCGCTGCTGGGGGATTTTGTGCGCGCACTGGGCGAGGAGGGCGTCTCCGCGCCTGCGCTGCTCAAGGCCGACCGCACGCAACCGTTGCCGCTGTCCTACGCCCAGGAGCGTCAATGGATCCTGTGGCAGCTGGACCCGCACAGCACCGCGTACCACATTCCCAGTGCCTTGCGTCTGCACGGCCCGTTGGACCCGGCCGCGCTGCAACGCAGTTTCGACACCTTGCTGGCGCGCCACGAAAGCCTGCGCACCCATGTGCGCCAGGAAGCCGCCGGCGCGGTGCAGGTCATCGAAGCGCTGGGCCTGATCGAGATCGACCAGGGCGCCTGCGACTACGCAGATCTGAAGGCCAGGGTCGCGGCCGAGGTCGCACGCCCGTTCGATTTACGGCGCGGGCCGCTGCTGCGGGTCAAGCTGTTGCGCCTGGCGCAGGACGACCATGTGCTGGTGCTGGTGCAGCACCACATCGTCTCCGATGGCTGGTCGATGCAATTGATGGTCGAGGAACTGGTGAAGCTGTATGCCGCGTTCAGCCAGGGGCACACGCCGAACCTGCCGGCGTTGCCGATCCAGTACGCTGACTACGCGGTGTGGCAACGCCACTGGATGCAGGCCGGCGAACAGGCGCGTCAACTGACTTACTGGCGTGAGCAGCTGGGCGGCGAACAGCCGGTGCTGGCGCTGCCGTTTGACTACCCGCGCCCGGCGCTGCCAAGCCATCGCGGCGCACGCCTGGGCATCGAGCTGGCGCCGGGGTTGCTGGAAGGCTTGCGAGCCTTGGCGCGCAACGCTGGCGTCACGCTGCCGATGGTGCTGCTGGCGTCCTATCAGGCGCTGTTGCATCGCTACAGTGGCCAGGAAGACGTGCGCGTCGGCGTACCGGTTGCCAACCGTAACCGCCTGGAAACCGAGGGTTTGATTGGTTTCTTCGTCAACACCCAAGTGCTCAAGGCCGACCTGCACGGGCAGATGAGCGTCGATCAACTGCTGCGCCAGGTACGCCAGCGTTCCCTGGAGGCCCAGGCGCATCAGGACCTGCCGTTCGAGCAACTGGTGCAAGCCCTGCAACCGGAGCGCAGCCTGAGCCTGACCCCGTTGTTCCAGGTATTGTTCAACCATCGCGTAACGTCCGCCGAAAGCCGTCTGCAGCAGCTGACCGACCTGCACGTCGAAGTGCTGAGCTGGGATGAAGGCGTGGCCCAGTTCGACCTGGCGCTGGATGTGGAGGAAAGCCCGACGGCGCTGCATGCCTCCCTGAGCTATGCCACCGACCTGTTCGCGCCGGCCACCATCGCGCGCATGGCGGCGCATTGGCAGAACCTGTTGCAGGCGATGGTTGCCGATCAGCAGCAACCCATCGGTCAATTGCGCTTACTGGATCAACACGAGCAGCAGCACATCCTGCAGCTGTGGAACTGCACGGATTCCGGCTACTTGGCCCAGCGCCTGGTGCATGAATTGATCGCTGACCGTGCGCGGGAAACCCCGGAGGCGGTGGCGGTGAAGTTCGCCGACCAACAGCTCACCTACGGCGAGCTGGACCAGCAGGCCAACCGCCTGGCTCACGCGCTGGCCGCCCGTGGCGTCGGCCCGGAAGTGCGCGTGGCCATCGCCATGCCGCGCAGCGCCGAGATCATGGTGGCCTTCCTCGCCGTGCTAAAGGCCGGTGGCGTGTACGTGCCCCTGGACATCGAATACCCGCGTGACCGCCTGCTGTACATGATGCAGGACAGCCGTGCGCAACTGCTGCTCAGCCACACCCAGGCCTTGGCGCAATTGCCGCTTCCTGAGGGGCTGGAAACCCTGGCCATCGACTGCACCGAGCAATGGGCGCACTTGCCCGACAGCGCGCCGAATGTGGCGCTGGACGGCGACAACCTCGCCTACGTGATCTACACCTCCGGCTCCACCGGCATGCCCAAAGGCGTGGCGGTATCCCACGGGCCGTTGGTCGCGCACATCATCGCCACCGGCGAGCGCTATGAAACCAGCCCGGCCGATTGCGAACTGCACTTTATGTCGTTCGCCTTCGACGGCGCCCACGAAGGCTGGATGCACCCGCTGATCAACGGCGCCAGCGTGTTGATCCGTGACGACAGCCTGTGGCTGCCGGAATACACCTACGCGCAGATGCATCGCCATAACGTGACCATGGCAGTGTTCCCGCCGGTGTACCTGCAACAGCTGGCCGAGCACGCCGAGCGCGACGGTAACCCACCGGCGGTGCGCGTGTACTGCTTCGGCGGCGATGCCGTGGCGCAGGCCAGCTATGACCTGGCCTGGCGTGCACTGAAGCCGACCTACCTGTTCAACGGCTACGGCCCCACCGAAACCGTGGTCACGCCGCTGCTGTGGAAGGCACGCCAGGGCGACCCGTGCGGCGCGGTGTACGCACCCATCGGCACTTTGCTCGGCAACCGCAGCGGTTATGTGCTCGACGCCCAACTCAACCTGCAACCCATCGGCGTGGCTGGCGAGCTGTACCTGGGCGGCGAGGGCGTAGCGCGGGGTTACCTGGAACGTCCGGCCCTGACCGCCGAACGTTTTGTGCCGGACCCGTTCGGCAAGCCCGGCAGCCGCGTGTATCGCAGCGGCGACCTGACCCGTGGGCGCCCGGACGGCGTGGTGGACTACCTCGGCCGCGTCGACCATCAGGTGAAAATCCGTGGTTTCCGTATCGAGCTGGGAGAAATCGAAGCGCGCCTGCGCGAGCAGGACAGCGTCGGCGAAACCGTGGTGGTGGCCCAGGACGGCCCGACCGGCAAGCAACTGGTGGCGTATGTGGTCCCGGCCGATGCCACCCTGGCCGACCAGGCCGAGTTCCGCGACACCCTACGCCGCGCCCTGAAAACCGGCCTGCCGGATTACATGGTGCCAGCGCACTTCGTGTTCCTCGCGCAGATGCCGTTGACGCCCAACGGCAAGCTCGACCGCAAAGGCCTGCCATTACCCGATGCCAGCCAGATGCAGCAGCAATACGTGGCGCCGCAAACCGAGCTGGAGCAGCACATCGCCGCGATCTGGGCCGACGTCCTGCACCTGCCGCAAGTGGGCCTGGACGACAACTTCTTCGAAGTCGGCGGGCATTCCCTGCTGGCCATCCAGATCACCTCGCGGATCCAGGCCGAGCTGGGCCTGGACGTCCCGCTGATGGAACTGTTCCAGACCGAATCACTGCGTGCCTACGTGCAGGCCGCAGCCACTTTCCGCGCCGGCAGCGTGGAAGACTTTGATGACCTTCGTGACTTTTTGAGCGAACTAGAGGCGATTTGAACCATGCTTTCCAACCCTAACATCGACCTGGTGTCGCGCTTTCTTCGCCTGCCTCTGGAACAACGCCAGCAGTTCTATCAACGCCTGCAGGGTCGGGGCATGAGTTTCGCGCAACTGCCGATTGCCCCGACGCGTCACGATACCGCCACCTTGCCGCTGTCCTATGCCCAGGAGCGCCAGTGGTTTCTCTGGCAGTTGGACCCAGGCAGCGCCACTTACCACATCCCCGGCGCCTTGCGCTTGCACGGGCGCCTGGACCTGGCGGCACTGCAGCGCAGCTTCGACAGCCTGCTGGCCCGCCACGAAAGCCTGCGCACGCAGTTGGTCGAGGAGGGTGAGCAGGTGTGGCAGGCGGTGCTGCCCCAGGCGCGCGTGCAGATTCAGCAAGCGCAGATCGACGAGGCGCAGTTGCTGGCGCGAGTGGAAGCCGAAGTGGCGCGGCCTTTCGATCTGCACCAGGCGCCGCTGCTGCGCGTGACCTTGTTGCAGCTGGCTGACGATGAGCATGTGCTGGTGATGGTGCAGCACCACATCGTGTCCGATGGTTGGTCGATGCAGGTGATGGTCGAGGAGCTGGTGCAGTTGTACGCCGCCTACAGTCAGGGCCAGGACCTGCAACTGCCGCAGCTGCCGATCCAGTACGCCGACTACGCCCTGTGGCAGCGCGGCTGGATGGAAGCCGGGGAGCGGGCGCGACAACTGGCCTATTGGCAGGCGCTGCTGGGCGGTGAACAACCGGTGCTGGAGTTGCCGCTGGACCGTCCGCGTCCCGCGCAGCAGAGCCATCGCGGCGCAAGCTTGCAGGTGCAGCTGCCCCCCGAACTGGTGGCTGGCCTCAAACGCCTGGCGCAGCAGGAGGGCGTCACCCCGTTCATGCTGCTGCTCGCGTCGTTCCAGACCCTGTTGTATCGCTACAGTGGGCAGTCTGACATCCGCATTGGCGTGCCGGTTGCCAACCGTAACCGCGTCGAAACCGAGCGGCTGATCGGTTTTTTCGTCAACACCCAGGTGCTCAAGGCTGACCTGGATGGGCAGATGAGCTTTGTCGAACTGCTGCAACAGACCCGGCAGCGCTCGCTCGAAGCCCAGGCCCACCAGGACCTGCCGTTCGAGCAATTGGTGGTGGCGCTGCAACCCGAGCGCAGCCTGAGCCACAACCCGCTGTTCCAGGTGATGTTCAACCATCAGACCGACGCCCAGGGCGGACGCGGCGCCCAGCAACTGCCGGGCCTGCGCGTGGTGGAGCTGGAGTGGGACAGCCACACCACGCATTTCGACTTGAGCCTGGACACCCACGAGTCGGCCGAGGGACTGTGGGCGGCGCTGAACTACGCCACCGACCTGTTTGACGCGCCAACCATCGAGCGTTTGGCGCAACACTGGCAGCAACTGCTGCAGGCGGTCGTCAGCGCACCGCGCAGCCGTCTGGGTGAGCTGCCGATGCTCGGTGGCGGTGAGCAGCGGCGCATGCTCCAGGACTGGAACGCCCCGGCCTGCACCCGCCAATTGCAAGGTGTGCACCGACTGTTCGAGGCGCAGGCCGCCAGGCAGCCCGAGCGCCAGGCACTTGCGCTGAACGAGCAAAGCCTCAGCTACGGCGAGCTGAACCGCCAGGCCAACCGTCTGGCGCATTACCTGATCGCCCAGGGCGTCGGCCCGCAGGCCTTGGTCGGCATCGCCGCAGAGCGCTCCTTTGCCATGGTGGTCAGTTTGTTGGCGGTGCTCAAGAGCGGCGCCGCCTATGTGCCGCTGGACCCTGAGTACCCCCGCGAGCGTTTGCTGCACATGCTCGAGGACAGCGGCGTGCGCCTGGTGTTGACCCAGTCGCACCTGCGTGATCGCCTGCCATTGCCGGCGCAGGTGCAGGCGGTGGAGATCGACCTCGCCCAGGCGCAGTTGGCCTTGTGTGCCGAACACAATCCCGTGGGTACTTTCGAACCGCAAAGCCTGGCCTATGTGATCTACACCTCCGGCTCCACCGGCAAGCCCAAGGGCGTTGCCATCAGCCACGCTGCGTTGAGTGAGTTCGCCGGGATCGCCGCCGAGTATTCGCAGCTGGTCGCGCAGGATCGCGTGTTGCAGTTCGCGACCCTGAACTTCGACGGCTTCGTCGAGCAGCTCTACCCGGCCCTGACCCTCGGCGCCACGGTGGTGCTGCGCGGCCCACAGCTGTGGGACGGCGCCGAGTTGTACCGGCAGATCATCAAGCAGGGCATCACCCTGGCCGATTTGCCGACCGCCTACTGGAAGCTGTTTTTGCAGGACTGCCTGGCGGCGGGTTCGCGGCCTTACGGCGCCTTGCGCCAGGTCCATATCGGCGGCGAAGCCATGCCACTGGACGGCCCGCTGTTGTGGCAGCGAGCGGGTCTGGGCCATGTGCGCCTGCTCAACACTTACGGGCCGACCGAGGCCACCGTGGTCTCCAGTGTGCTGGACTGCACCGACCCCAATGTGATCAGCGGCGTGACTGCCAGCCCGATTGGCCGTGCGGTAACTGGGCGTGGCTTGTTCGTGCTTGACCGCGATCTGAACCTGTTGCCCGTCGGGGCCGTCGGCGAGCTCTACATTGCCAGCGCCAGCGGCCTCGCCAGCGCGTATCTGCAGCGCCCGGGCCTGACCGCCGAGCGCTTTGTCGCCAACCCATTCAGCGCGCCCGGCGAGCGGCTTTACCGCACCGGCGACCTGGCGCGTTATCGCGCCGATGGGGTGGTGGAGTACGTGGGGCGGGTCGACCATCAGGTGAAGATCCGCGGTTTCCGCATCGAACTGGGCGAGATTGAAACCTTGCTGCTGGCCCAGGACAGCGTGCGTGAAGCGCTGTTGCTGGCCGCTGACCAGCAACTGTTGGCGTACCTGGTGCCCACGCACCCGTTGAGCGACGCCGAGCGCGAGCGCACCTGCGCGCAATTGCTGGTCACCCTGCGCGAGCACCTGCCGGATTACATGGTGCCAGCGCACCTGATCGTTCTCGACCGCATGCCGCTCAACCCCAACGGCAAGCTGGACCGCCAGGCCCTGCCCAAGCCCGACGCCAGCGCGACTCAGCCGGACTGGCTGGCGCCGGTCACGCCGTTGCAGCAGCAGGTCGCCGCGATCTGGGCGGATATTCTCGACGTTGAACAGGTCGGTTTGAACCAGCACTTCTTCGAACTGGGTGGGCATTCACTGCTGGCGATGCAAGTGGTGTCGCGCATTCGCCACACGCTGCAGCGTGAGGTGCCGCTCAAAGCGTTGTTCGAACACCCGCGCTTGGATGCATTCGTCGCCGCATTGCAGTCCCAGGACAGCCAGGTGCCGGCCGCTCCGGCCTTATTGCCGACAGGGCGCGGGCAACCTTTGCCGCTGTCCTACGCCCAGGAGCGCCAGTGGTTCCTCTGGCAATTGGAGCCCCACAGCGCCGCGTACCACATCCCCAGTGCGCTGCGCCTGAAAGGGCAGTTGGACCCGGTTGCGTTGCAACGCAGTTTCGACGCCTTGCTGGCCCGGCATGAAAGCCTGCGCACCTATTTGCGTCAGGATCACGCGCGCACGGTGCAAGTGATCGAGCCGCAGGCGTCGTTGCAGATCGCTCACGCCGAGGTCGACGAAGCCGAACTCCAGGTACAGGTCGAGGCGCTGATCGCGCAGCCGTTCGACCTGGAACGTGGCCCGTTGCTGCGCGTGTCGCTGCTGCGCCTGGCTGCGGATGAGCATGTGCTGGTGCTGGTGCAGCATCACATCGTCTCCGATGGCTGGTCGATGCAGCTGATGGTCGAGGAGCTGGTGCAGCTGTATGCGGGCTACAGCCAGGGCCTTGATGTGCAGCTGCCGGCGCTGCCGATTCAGTACGCCGACTACGCCGTATGGCAGCGTCACTGGATGGAAGCGGGTGAGAAGGAGCGCCAGTTGGCGTACTGGCGCGACCGGCTGGGCGGCGAGCAAAGCGTACTGGAGCTGCCGTTCGACCACCCGCGCCCGGCCGTGCAAAGCCATCGTGGTGCACGTCTGGCCTTCGAGCTGGCCCCCGAGCTGACTCAAGACCTCAAGGCCCTGGCTCGGCAACAGGGCGTGACCCTGTTCATGTTGCTGCTCGCGTCGTTCCAGACCTTGCTGCATCGCTACAGCGGCCAGGAGGAAGTGCGCGTCGGCGTGCCCATCGCCAACCGCAACCGCAGCGAAACCGAGCGTCTCATCGGTTTCTTCGTCAACACCCAGGTGCTCAAGGCCGATCTGCATGGGCAGATGAGCGTCGAGCAGTTGCTGCAACACACCCGCCAGCGCGCGCTGGAAGCCCAGGCCCATCAGGACCTGCCGTTCGAACAGTTGGTGGAAGCCCTGCAACCGGAGCGCAGCCTGAGCCACAACCCGCTGTTCCAGGTGATGTTCAACCACCAGACCGACGTCGGCCAAGCCCAGGTCCAGCAGCAACTGCCGCACCTGCTGGTCGAAGGGCTGGAGTGGCAAAGCAAGACCGCGCATTTCGACCTGGACCTGGATATCCAGGAATCCACCGAAGGCATCTGGGCCACCCTCGGTTATGCCCAGGACCTGTTCGAAGCCAGCACCGTGCAACGCATGGCGCGCCACTGGCAGAACCTGCTGCAGGGCATGGTCGCCGACCCTCGGCAGCAGCTCGGCCAGTTGAGCCTGCTGGACGCCGCCGAGCAGCAACAGATCCTGACGCTGTGGGACCGCAGCGCATCCGGCTTTTCGGCCCAGCGCCTGGTGCATGAGCTCGTGGCAGATCGTGCGCGGGAAACCCCGGATGCGGTGGCGGTGAAGTTCGCCGACCAACAGCTCACCTACGGCGAGCTGGACCGTCAGGCCAACCGCCTGGCCCACGCACTGATCGCCCGTGGCGTCGGCCCGGAAGTGCGGGTGGCCATCGCCATGCCGCGCAGCGCCGAGATCATGGTGGCTTTCCTCGCCGTGCTCAAGGCCGGTGGCGTGTACGTGCCCCTGGACATCGAATACCCGCGTGAGCGCCTGCTGTACATGATGCAGGACAGCCGCTCGCGGTTGCTGCTGACCCATTCGTCCGTTCAACAACGCTTGCCGATCCCGGACGGCCTGCAAGCACTGGCGGTGGACCAGCTACAAGCCTGGTCCGATGAGCACGACGCCGCGCCGAATGTGGCGCTGGACGGCGACAACCTCGCTTACGTGATCTACACCTCCGGCTCCACCGGGATGCCCAAGGGCGTGGCGGTATCCCACGGGCCGTTGGTCGCGCACATCATCGCCACCGGCGAGCGCTATGAAACCAGCCCGGCCGATTGCGAACTGCACTTTATGTCGTTCGCCTTCGACGGCGCCCACGAAGGCTGGATGCACCCGCTGATCAACGGCGCCAGCGTGTTGATCCGTGACGACAGCCTGTGGCTGCCGGAATACACCTACGCGCAGATGCATCGGCACAACGTGACCATGGCAGTGTTCCCGCCGGTGTACCTGCAACAACTGGCCGAACATGCCGAGCGCGACGGCAACCCGCCGGCGGTGCGCGTGTACTGCTTTGGCGGGGATGCCGTGGCGCAGGCCAGCTATGACCTGGCCTGGCGTGCACTGAAGCCGACCTACCTGTTCAACGGCTACGGCCCCACCGAAACCGTGGTCACGCCGCTGCTGTGGAAGGCGCGTAAGGGCGACCCGTGCGGCGCCGTGTACGCACCCATCGGCACCTTGCTCGGCAACCGCAGCGGTTACGTGCTCGACGCCCAACTGAACCTGCAACCCATCGGCGTGGCCGGCGAGCTGTACCTGGGCGGTGAGGGCGTGGCGCGGGGTTACCTGGAACGTCCGGCCCTGACCGCCGAACGTTTTGTGCCGGACCCGTTCGGCAAGCCCGGCAGCCGCGTGTATCGCAGCGGCGACCTGACCCGCGGGCGCCCGGATGGGGTGGTGGACTACCTCGGCCGCGTCGACCACCAGGTGAAAATCCGCGGTTTCCGTATCGAGCTGGGCGAAATCGAAGCGCGCCTGCGCGAGCAGGCAAGCGTCGGCGAAACCGTGGTGGTGGCCCAGGACGGCCCGACCGGCAAGCAGCTGGTGGCTTACGTGGTGCCGCTGGACCCGGCCCTGCTGAACGATGCCGCCGCCCAAACCGACGGCCGCGAAGCCCTGCGCCGCGCGCTGAAGACCCGCTTGCCGGACTACATGGTGCCCACGCACCTGATGTTTCTGGAACGCATGCCACTGACCCCCAACGGCAAGCTGGACCGCAAGGGCTTGCCGATGCCGGATGTGAGCCTGATGCAGCAGGTGTATGTGGCGCCGCAGAGCGATCTGGAGCACAAAATCGCTGCGATCTGGTCCGACGTACTGCGCCTGCCGCGAGTGGGCTTGCATGACAACTTTTTCGAGCTGGGCGGCGACTCGATCATTTCGATCCAGGTGGTCAGCCGTGCGCGTCAGGCCGGGGTGTGGTTCTCGCCCAAGGATTTGTTCCAGCACCAGACCGTGCAGAGCCTGGCGGCGGTCGCCCGCGAAGGCGAGGGCGCGGTGCTGCTGGATCAGTCGGCGCTGACCGGTGAGTTACTGCTGCTGCCGGTGCAACAGGCGTTTTTCGCCGATGACATACCTGAACGTCACCACTGGAACCAATCGGTGGTGCTGCAACCGCACCAACCGCTGCAGGTACCGCTGCTTTTGGCCGCGCTCCAAGCATTGATCGTTCACCACGACGCGCTACGCAGCACTTTTGTGCAGGGGCCGCTGGGCTGGAGCGCGGCGTACCGTGGGCCCGAACAGCACCAGGCCGACCAGGTGCTGTGGCAGACCCGCGTGAATACCGCCGACGAACTTGAAGCCCTGGGCGAAGAAGCCCAGCGCAGCCTCGACCTGAACGCGGGGCCACTGCTGCGCGCGGTGCTGGCGCAGTTGGCCGACGGCTCCCAGCGCTTGTTGCTGGTGATCCATCACTTGGTGATCGACGGCGTGTCCTGGCGCATTCTGCTCGAAGATCTGCAAAGCTCTTACCAGCAACTGGCCCAGGGCGCTGCTGTGCAACTGCCGGCCAAGACCAGCGCCACCCGCGCCTGGGCCGAGCGCCTGCAGACCTATGCGCGCAGCACAGCCCTGCAACACGAACTGGCCTGGTGGCAGACACAATTGCAGGACAGCCCGTGCGGCTTGCCGGGTGCAGACCCGCAGGCCAGCCTGAGCAATCGTCTTGCCCTGAGTGTGACGACGCGTTTGGACCCCACCTATACCCGTCGCCTGCTGCAGGACGCGCCGAGCGCTTACCGCACCCAGATCAACGACCTGTTGCTGACCGCCCTGGCCCGTGTGATCACGCGCTGGACCGGCGATGAGTCGATGTTGATCAGGCTTGAAGGCCATGGCCGCGAAGACCTGTTCGACGAGATCGACCTGACCCGCACCGTGGGTTGGTTCACCAGCCTCTACCCCTTGAAGCTGCAGCCGGCCGCCACCTTGGCCAGCTCCCTCAAACAGATCAAGGAACAACTGCGCGCTGTCCCCGACAAAGGCCTGGGTTTTGGCGCGTTGCGTTACCTGGGCGATGCGAAGGCCCAGCAGGCATTGGCCGAGCTGCCACGCCCGCGCATCACGTTCAACTACCTGGGGCAGTTCGACGCCAGCTTCGACAGCGCTGAGCAACACGGGCTGTTTGCGCCGTCCGGTGACGCCAGCGGTGCCGAGCAAAGCCCGGATGCGCCGTTGGGCAACTGGCTGGAAATCAACGGCCAGGTGTATGGCGGTGAGCTGAAGTTGAATTGGAGCTTCAGCCAGGCCATGTTCGCGCAAGCGACCGTCGAGCAACTGGCCGATGCCTACGCCGAGGAGCTACAGGCCCTGATCGACCACTGCTGTGAACCTGCCAACCAAGGCGTGACGCCCTCCGATTTCCCGCTGGCGCGTCTGTCCCAACGTCAGCTGGACGACTTGGCGCTGAACGCGGCCGAGGTCGAAGACCTGTACCCGCTGTCGCCCATGCAGCAAGGCATGTTGTTCCAGTCGCTGTATGGCGAAGGCTCGGGTGACTACATCAACCAGATGCGCATCGACGTGCGGGGCCTGGATGTATCGCGCTTCCATCAGGCGTGGCAGGCAGCGGTGGAGCGTCATGAGATTCTGCGCAGTGCTTTTGTCTGGCAGGCCGAGCTGGAGCAGCCGCTGCAGGTGGTTTACAAGCACGCTCGCCTGCCGTTTGTCGAACTTGATTGGCAGGCCCGCGAAGACGTTGCCCAGGCCCTCGACGGCCTGGCCGAGTCGTCACGGGCCCAGGGCTTTGTGCTGGAGCAGGCACCGCTGTTGAGCTTGACCGTGGTGCGCACCGGTGCGTCGAGCTATCACTTGATCTATACCAATCACCACATCCTGATGGACGGCTGGAGCGGTTCGCAGCTGTTCGGCGAGGTTCTGCAGCACTACGCGGGTGAGCCGTTGCCAGCGCCGACCGGGCGATATCGCGATTACATCGCCTGGCTGCAAGCTCAGGACAAGGCGGTCAGCCAGGCGTTCTGGAAAGACCAGTTGATCGGCTTGCAGGAGCCCACGCGCTTGGCCCGTAGCACGCAAGCCCAGCAGGACATGAGCCTGGCGGTCAATGGTGAACATCGCCTGAGCCTTGACGCAGCGCAAACCGGACGTCTCAAAACGTTCGCCCAGCGCAACAAGGTGACCCTCAATACCTTGGTGCAGGGCGCCTGGCTGTTGCTGCTGGCGCACCATACCGGGCAACCGACCGTAGCCTTCGGCGCGACGGTAGCAGGGCGTCCGGCGCAATTGCGCGGGATTGAGCAGCAGGTCGGTCTGTTCATCAACACCTTGCCGGTGGTGGCGACCCCGGATGCGCAGATGCCGGTCAGCCAGTGGTTACAGCAGATCCAGCAGCAGAACGTGAGCTTGCGCGAGCAGGAACACACACCGTTGTTCGAGATCCAGCGTTGGGCCGGCTTGGGCGGCGAGGCGCTGTTCGACAGCATCCTGGTGTTCGAAAATTACCCGGTGTCCGAGGCCTTGGAGCAGGGCGCCCCATCCGGGCTGCGCTTTGGCACGGTGCGCAGCCTGGAGCAGACGCACTACCCATTGACCGTGTTGTTGGCGATTGGCGACAACCTGGGCCTGGAGTTCAACTACGACCGCCAGGCCTTCAGCGCGGCCCACATCCAGCGCCTGGCCGAGCACTTCCAGCAACTGCTGATGGCATTGGCAGATGATGCCTCCCGGCGTCTCGGCGCTTTGCCGTCCATGGCCGCCGCCGAGCGCGAAACGGTGGTGCGGGCATGGAACGCTACGGCTGCGGCATATCCGCTGGATCAAGCGGTGCATCAGCTGATCGAGGCACAGGTGGAGCGCACGCCGCAGGCTGCGGCGCTGGTGTTTGCCGGGCAGACCTTGAGCTATGCCCAATTGAACGCCCGGGCCAACCGTCTCGCCCATCGCCTGATGGCCGCCGGTGTTGGCCCGGATGTACTGGTTGGGCTGGCGCTGGAGCGCTCGACCGAAATGGTCGTCGGTCTGCTGGCGGTGCTCAAGGCGGGCGGTGCCTATGTACCGCTGGACCCGGAATACCCGCGTGAGCGGCTGGCCTACATGCTGCAGGACAGCGGTGTGCAACTGCTGTTGACCCAGGCCCACTTGCAGGCACAACTGCCGCTGCCGGCAGGGGTGCAAAGCCTGGTGCTGGAGAGCGGCGATGCCTGGCTGGACGCTTTCAGCGACGGCAACCCGAACATCGCAATACACGGCGAAAACCTTGCCTATGTGATCTATACCTCCGGCTCTACCGGTCAGCCCAAGGGCGCTGGCAACCGCCATCTCGCGCTGACCAATCGGCTGTGCTGGATGCAGCAGGCGTATGGCCTCGGTGTTCATGACAGTGTGCTGCAGAAAACCCCGTTCAGCTTCGACGTGTCGGTGTGGGAGTTCTTCTGGCCGCTGATGACCGGCGCACGGCTGGTGGTGGCCGCACCGGGAGACCATCGTGACCCGGCCAGGCTGGTGAGCCTGATCAATACGCAGCACATCACCACGTTGCACTTCGTGCCGTCGATGCTGCAAGCCTTCCTGCAGGACGCGGACGTCGCCTCGTGCCACAGCCTGCAACACATTGTGTGCAGTGGCGAAGCGCTGCCCGCAGACGCCCAGCAGCAGGTCTTCGCCAAGTTGCCCCGCGCCGGTTTGTACAACCTGTATGGCCCGACCGAAGCGGCCATCGACGTGACCCACTGGAGCTGTGTCGAGGAAGGTCGCGACGCCGTACCGATTGGCCGGCCGATCGCCAACCTGGCGTGCTACGTGCTGGACGACAACCTGGAACCGGCACCCGTCGGTGTGTTGGGCGAGTTGTACCTGGGCGGTGCTGGCCTGGCGCGAGGGTATCACCGTCGCCCGGCGCTGACCGCCGAACGCTTCGTGATCGATCCGTTTGGCAGCGGCGCGCGCTTGTATCGCACCGGCGACCTGGCGCGCTACCGCGACGATGGCGTGATTGAATACGCCGGGCGCATCGACCATCAGGTAAAACTGCGGGGGCTGCGCATCGAACTGGGTGAAATCGAAGCGCGCCTGCTGGCGCTCGACAACGTCCGCGAAGCCGCGGTGCTGGCCGTCGACGGCACCCACTTGGTCGGTTACCTGGTGCTGCAAGCCGCCCACGGGGATTGGAAGGAACAGGTGGTTGCGCATCTGGCCGAGCAACTGCCGGACTACATGGTCCCGGCGCAGTGGGTCGTGCTGGCGCAGATGCCGCTGAGCCCGAACGGCAAGCTGGATCGCAAGGCATTGCCCAAGCCTGAGGCCCACAGCACCGAGCAGTACCAGGCGCCGCGTAGCGAGATCGAGCAGCAGGTCGCGGCGGTCTGGCGCGAGGTGCTGGATGTGGAGCGTGTGGGATTGCACGACAACTTCTTCGAACTGGGTGGCCATTCGTTGCGGGTACTGATGCTCAAGGAGCGTATCCGCAAGGTCAGCGGTGTGAATGTGTCGGTCAGCCAGTTGATGCTTAACCCGACCGTGGCGGGTCAGGTCAAGTGCTTGCAGGGGGATAGCCGAGCTTCGTTGATCGTCAAGCTCAACCAGCAGACGCAAGGCACGCCGTTGTTCATGTTCCACCCAAGCTTTGGGTCGGTGCATTGTTACACCGCGATTGCCTTGGCACTGCGCGAACAGCGCCCGGTATTCGGGGTGATGTGCCGTGCGTTGGCCGAAGAAGGCGCTGCGGTGCCGCAATGGCAAGTGATGGTCGAGGATTACACCGCACAACTGCTGATGGCCCAGCCCGAGGGCGCGTTCCGCCTGGCGGGTTGGTCATTGGGTGGCAACCTGGCGATGGAAGTGGCGCACGGCCTGGAGCAAGCGGGGCGTGCAGTGGAGTTTGTGGGGTGGATTGATGCCGCACCGCCGCAATGGGTCAAACCCTATTGGGATGCGGTGGATCCTGGGGATGGCCGCGAGGCTTCGGCCAACGAGCGCCGCGCTGCGCTGTTGGGCGTGATGTTCCCGCCGTTCGCCGAGGCGATACAGCTTGCCTGGGCCCAATGCCAACGCGACACCGAGGATGAAGCGCAACAATGGCAAGGCTTCGTGACCTGGGCTGAGCAGGCCTTGGGTGACACCTTTACCGCGATCAAGGAGCAATTGCTGCACGGTAACGACGCGCAGATCTCATGGGACGTCGATCGCGCGCTGAGCGAACGAATGGTGGCGGCCGACTTCAAACCGATCAAGGCGCCAGTCAGTTGCTGGTGGGCGTCCATGAGTCGGGCAGGGCGCTTAAAGGACCTGATCGAGCAGCAGATGGCGAGCGTGATCAGCCAGGGCCGCATCGAGCGCTCGGTGATGATCGAGACTGACCATGACGGCATTGTGGACAGCGCTGTGTTCATCAGCAGCTTGGTGGAGGCGATGGGGTAACCCATATCAAAAGTGAGAGGGGGCTTGCCCCCGATTGCGGTGTCACAGTCAACAGATGTACTGACTGACACACCGCCATCGGGGGCAAGCCCCCTCCCACATTTGGATCCCCATTACTTCATCGATTGGGGCGCTTATCGCAGTGCGATCAGAAGTCCCAGCGGGTGCTGACCATCACGTTGCGTGGCTCGCCGTAAGCGGCCGAGTTATAGAAACCGACGTTGGTGTAGTAGGACTTGTCGAAGATGTTGTTGAAATTGACCGTCGCCGACAGGTTCTTGGTGACCTGGTAACGGGTCATCAAGTCCACCAGCCAGTAGGATTCCTGGGTGATGTCCTGGTTGGTTTGGAGTGGCTGGTTCCAGATCTCGTTCCAACCCTTGGTCTGCCAACGTACGCCGCCGCCGACGGTGAACTTGTCCAGGTCACCCTTGAGCTTGTAGGTGGTGTTCAGGTTGACCTGATGTTCGGGCTCGAAGGTGGAAATTTTCTTGTCGTTATCATCACGCACGATTTTATGGGTGTAACCACCTTGCACTTGCCAGCCTGGGCTCAACTCACCGGAGATTTCCGCTTCGTAGCCCTTGGTCACGGCCTTGGAACCCTTGAACGCATAGTTTTGCGGGGTCGGCGTCTGGTTGTTGTACGCATCGTCCGAGATCGCACGGTTGGTCTCGTGCACCTCAAAGTAAGCGATGCTGGTGTTCAGGCGGCCGCCGAAGAACTCGCCCTTGAGGCCCAACTCGTAGTTTTGCCCTTCGTCCGGTTCCAGCAGTTTTTCGTTGCGGTCTTTATAGGTACTTTCCTGTGGCTGGAAAATATCGGTGTAGCTGGCATAGGCCGAGAAGTTTTCGTTGAGGTCGTAGATCACCCCGGCGTAGGGGATGAACCGGCCGGTTTCCTTATAGGAAGGGTTGTTGCCTGTAACGTGATAGTTGGCCACGCGCCCGCCGAGGATCACGTTGAGGTCATCCATCACGTTCAAGCGCGTGGTCACGTAGTAGCCTGTCTGGCGGATGGTGTCATCGATGTACTGCTGGGCCGGGCCGTAGATAGGCTTGGCGAGGTGGCCATTCCAGTTATAGAAATCGACTTTGTTGCCCCCTGGCCATTCCGGTGACCAGTAACCCTTGCCCTGCCAGCGCGAGGTACCGATCGAACCGCCCACCACCAGCTCGTGTTCGCGGCCGAACAGGCTGAAAGGCCCGGTGGCGTAGAGGTCGGCGGAGGTGCTTTTGGTTTCGCCGGTGTACTTCTGCCCATTGATTTCGGCGGTGCCGTCGGCGGCCGGCTGGACGAACTGAATCGAACCAAGGTCGGCGTGGTAGCCGTTGATCTTGTGGTCAAGCTGGAACTTGGTCACCCAGCCATCACCCAGGTCATGTTCGAGCATGGCGAACGCGGTACGGGTGTTCTGCTCCCAGGAGCTCCAGGTGGTGCCGTTGTTGTACGAGCGCGGCATTTTGTTGATGCTGCCGTTGGAGTTGACCAGCGGGAAGGAACCCGACCAGCTCGAACCCTGTGGAATGTTGTCCTGGTAGTCGAAGCCCACGGTCAGCATAGTGTCCGGGGACAGGTCGAACTCGGTAATGCCGTAGTAGGTTTCGGTCTTGCGCGAGTAATGGTCCATGAAGGACTTCTTGTCCTGGTACGCAGCGACCGCGCGCCCACGGATATTGCCGCTGTCGGTCAAGGGCCCGCTGACATCCACTTCGCTGCGGTAGTTGTCCCAGGAACCGGCGCCCAGTTGCACATGGCCTTTGAAGTCCGAGGTCGGCTTCTTGCGGATCAGGTTGATGGTCGCGCCCAGGGAGCCCGCCCCATTGAGCAGGCCGGTAGCGCCCTTGAGGACTTCGACACGGTCGTAGATCGCCATGTCGCTTAAGGTGTTGCCCGCCGAATAGCCGACGTTACGCACGGTGGACGGAATACCGTCGTACTGGAAGCTGTTGACCGAAAAACCACGGGAATAGTAGTTGGTACGGTCGCTGTCATAGGCCGACACCGTGATACCCGGCGTGTGGCGCATCACGTCATCCATGTTGTTGAGGCCGAAGTCCTCGATGTGCTGGCGGGTGACTACTGTGATCGACTGTGGGGTCTGCCGTGGCGTCAGGGTCAGGCGCGTGGCCGTGGCGATGGTGCCTGGGGTGTAGGAGCCCGAGCCTTCAGTCACGTTGCCCAGGTAGTTGGCGGTGACCTCGGTCGGACTCAGCTCCAGCCCGCCACCGGTACTGGCGGCTGCCACGGTAAGGGTATTGCCGTTGAGGCTGTAGGTGGTCTGGCTGCCGTTGAGCAATGCATCGATGGCCTGCTGCGGCTGCATCTTGCCGTTGACGGCGCGACTGTTCTTGCCCTGCACATCGCCCGGGCTGTACAGCACTTGCACGTTGGTCTGGCGACCAAATTCCTGCAGCGCGCTCCCCAGCGGCTGTGCAGGAATGTTCAACTCGATCTCCTGGGCTTGCACGTAGCCTGCAATCGGCAGCGACACTGCCAGCGCCAGGGCACTCGGAAGAAGGTTCATGTTCAGGGCCCTGCGCATGGATAACGCTTTGCTCAGGGGGCTGAGACCGAGTCGTGCTGGCATGGATGATTTCTCTTCTAGGTTTTAAGTGGGCAGCTTCAGTATCTATTGAGGGTAATTCTCATTACCACTAGTGAGACGTTCTTACCTTCAAAAACCGGAAAATAGAATTCACGCGTACTCCATTTCGTGCACCACCTGACCTGCGCGCAGCCGCACCAGTTGGTCGGCGATGTCGAAATAACGGTCGTCGTGGCTGATCACGATGATGGTCTTGCCCAGGCGCTTGAGGTCCGGCAGCAGCTCGGTGTAGAAAATCCGGCGGAAGGCCGGGTCCTGGTCGGCGGCCCATTCGTCGAACACCAGCACCGGGCGTTCTTCCAGCCAGGCATTGACCAGTGCCAGGCGCTTGCGCTGGCCGGTGGAGAGGTCGGTGGTGCTGAACACACCGTCCTTGACGCTGACCTTGTGCGCGATTTCCAGGCGTTCCAGGTACTGGGTGGCGCTGTCCAGGGACTGGGCGGCGCTGCCTTGCACCAGGTCGTCGAACAGGTAGTAGTCGGAAAACACCGTGGTGAACAGCTGGCGATAATCGTCGCGCTCAGGGTCGGTGACCGCTTCGCCGTTCAGGCGAATCTCGCCGGCCTGGGGCGAGTACAGGCCCAGCAGCAGTTTGATCAGGGTGGTCTTGCCGCTGCCGTTCTCCCCGACGATGAACACAATGTCGCCTTGCTTGATGCTCAGGTTGATCGGCCCCAGGTGGAACGGCTCGCTGCCCTCGACCGCGGGCGGGCTGTAGCTCACGCCGCGCAGTTCGAGGCTTGTGACCACAGGTTTCGGCGCTTCGCTGTCGTCCATCAACAGGTGCGGTTCGGGCGATGAGAAGCGCTCCGACAGCTCGCTGATGCGGCCAAAGGCAATCTTGGCCTTGCCCACCACCGGCAGGTAACCCAGCAGGTGCTCCAACGGGCCTTTCATGTACAGCAGCACCAGCACGAAGCCAGTGATCACGGTGGGGTCCGGGTTGGGGTTGTATGCCTGCATCGCCAGGGCCAGGCCAATGACCACAAAGAACAGCATCGAGCCAAACGTCTTGGCGAGGATGTAGATGTTGACCGAGCGCACCTGGATATCGCTGATGCGGTCGGCGGTTTCCTGGATGCGATGGGTGTTCATGCGAAACCGTCGCGGCCGGTG
This sequence comes from Pseudomonas sp. W4I3, assembly GCF_030816195.1. Lineage (GTDB taxonomy): Bacteria > Pseudomonadota > Gammaproteobacteria > Pseudomonadales > Pseudomonadaceae > Aquipseudomonas. The sequence continues at coordinate 2,995,849 of NZ_JAUSXS010000001.1, forward strand.
CATGCGCAGCTCCTTGGCGCCCGACGCGATCGCGTTGTAGTAACGCTGCAACTCATCCTCATGGCTGCGCGCCAGGTCGAAGCCCTGGATGCCTTTGCCGCCTGCGATGAATTGCACGGCGCTGCCGATGATGATCGCCACCACCATCATCAGGAACATCGGTACCGACAGGTAGGCCAGGTAGCCCAGGCAACCGAGGGTGACCGTGGCCGCGATGGCCAGGGGGGTGAACGCGAAGGAAAAGTCGCTGATGGTGTCGACGTCGTGGGTCAGCACCGGGATCAGGCGGTGGGAGCGATACCGCTCGATCTGCCCGATGGGCGCCGACAGCACCTTCTCGCCCAGATCCTTGCGCAGCGCGGCGATGATCCGTTGCCCGACGTAGTTGGTGCCGATGTCGGAAATGATCGAACTGACCAGCGCCACCACGCACAACGCGGCAAAGGTCAGGACCACGCCCTGGGTCATGCCGCTGGCCGAATGCAGTGCGTTGTTGATCGTGGCCAGCAGCAGGGTAATGGCCAGGCCGCCCACCATGCCGAGGGCGACGGAGACCGTCACAATGGTGCGAAAGGGCCGGAGCAGGGCAAGCAAGCCTTTGAAGGCGCCGCGTTTGGGGTCGGTCATAAATACATCCCGGAGAGTGAAAAGAGGGGCTGGGCACGCAGACCCTTACCCATGACAAACGAAGCATCGGCGCGACTATTTAGCGCGGTGCGCCCGGCGGTGCCGGCGCGGGATAAATCGCGCGTAGGTTGGTTCGTTCTTGTTGTGTAGGCGCACGGGTATTCACGCCGTGCGTATTCCTTCTGCGAGAGCGAACCAATGACGAAAAAGAACCTGGTGTATGTGTGGTCCCTGAGAAATGCCGCCGCCGACAAGGCCGGGCAGCCGGTGGCCTACAAGGACCATGAGCGCTACATGAAGTCGGTGCTGGAGTTTCTGGTGGGCTCGCTCAACGACACTGCGCTGGGCGATGCCTACAACCTGGTCGGGGTGGTGTATGACGACGATGAGCAAAACCCGCGGGATCAGGCGCTAGTCGCCGATTACGGTTTCGCTTACGTGCCTGGCCGCCAATGGCTGTACCCGGCGGACCTGCGCGTACAGGGCACGCTGGTCAATGACCTGTTGCTGAGCGTGCCATCGACCTATCGTCGCCTGCCACGGGGCAGCGCCGAACATGTCGCCGGCAAACAGGATTTCGAACGCCGCCTGCACGACACCCTGGTCGAGCTCAAAGCTGACATCGTGGTGCTCGATGGCTTGTTGGTGATCCTCGATGAACTGGTGCGCCCAGGCGCGCCGTTTGCGCGGCGCATCATGAACATCCATCCGGGTATCACCCGCATCGAATCGCCTTACGAACGCCGCGGCGCCTATGCCACCTGGAATGCGCTCTACGGTGCACGTGGGCAGACGGTGGTGGACTGGGCGACCAAGGCCACCACGCCGTCGGAGCCGCTGTACCTCACCGGCGCGTCGTTTCACTACGTGGACAACGGTATCGATTCCGGCGAAGTGTTCCACGACGTGTTGAAGACCGAGATTTCACCGCAGGACACGATCCTCGAACTGCGCTGGAACAACTTCAACAACAGCCTGTTCCCGGCGTTGCATGAAGGCCTGGAACTGTTGGCCCAAAAAGGCTGAATGCAGTTCCAATGTGGGAGGGGCAAGCCCCCTCCCACATTGGATTTGTGTGTGGCTTAGAGATCGCGCACTACCCGAAAGCCAATCCAGTCACCCCGCGTCTGCGGGTAGATGTTGTTGCGGTTGCCTGAACGGGAAAACACCGGTGCCTCGCCCCAGTCATTGCCGCGAATCTGGTAGGCCTCACAGTTGGGCTCCACCCAGGCGCTGCCGTCGGTCGGCGCGCCGATGTAGTTCGCGTGCTCGCAATCGGCAACCCGCTCGTACACGTTGCCATGCATGTCATACAGGCCAAAGGCGTTCGGCGGGTAGCTGCCCACCGGCGACGAATAGCTGTAGCCGTCCGCCGGGCCGTAGGTGTTGGCGTGTTCGGCAATGCTGTAGCCCTTGCCTTCGTCGAACGGGAAGGGGAATGGCCCGTTGGTGCCGGCGCGGGCCGCGTATTCACGTTGGGCCTCGCTGACCATGTGGTAGTTCTGCCCGGTCTTCTTCGACAGCCAGCTCACGTAGCGCTTGATGTCGTCCATGTCCATGCACACGGCTGGCTGGCGTGGCCCCTGGGGGTAGCGTGGCTTGCTGGCGATGCATTCGCGGCCGGGGCGGTCATCGCCGTTGGCGATGGTGACGCCGGTCTGGCGCACGTAGCTGTCCCACTCGCCGGCAGTGATGTGGAAACGGCTCATGGCGAAGGGCTTGGCGAAGGTCACTTCATGCATCGGGCCTTCGTCGGGCTCGCGGCCCACTTCGTCTTCCGGAGTGCCCATGGTGAAGGTGCCAGCGGGCAGCACCACCATTTCCGGGCAGTCCTTGCAGTCCTTGAAGACTTTGCCCGGTTGCGCTGCCGCCGCCTGGGCCAGGCCGGGGAGCAGGGCGCTGCACAGCGCGGTCAGCGCCAGGGCGGGCAGGGGTGTGAGTCGAAATGGCGTCATGTGAGCGTCTCGTTCAAAGAAAAAAGGGTTCACAACCGCGGGCTCAGCAGTGCCATGAAACGCTGGATTTCATCCGAGTTGTTGAGCAGGCCGGGGGAGGTACGGATCACCGGGCCGACATCGCGGTCCACCGCGTCGATCACCACACGGTTTTTCAGCAGGTGCGCCGCGACTGCGTCGCTGTCCTGGCCCTTGACCCGAAAGAAGGTAAAGCCCGCCGACAGTTCAGGGCTGCGCGGGGTGACCAGTTCTATCTGCGGATGCGCCAGCAATTGCTCTTTAAGTTCGCTATTGAGTGCATGGATACGCGCTTGCACCGGGGCCTTGCCCAATTGCAGGTGCAACTTGAACGCTTCGTCGGCGGCCCAGCGATGCTCGAAGGCGTGGTAGCCGCCGGGCGTCATGGTGGTGGCGAAATTCGTGTCTTCGGAGAAGGTCGGCACCATCGGCGTGACGTACTTGTTTTCGGCATCGCGTGCGCACACCAGGCCGGTACCGCGCGGCCCGAACATCCACTTGTGGGTGCCAGCAATGAAGAAGTCGCAGTGCATGTCCGTAAAGTCGAGGTTTTCCACGCCGAAGCCATGCACACCATCGACCACGTAGAGGATGCGGTCGTTGTCGTCGCGATGGCGGTTGTGTTCATCGACCAGTCGGCCTATTTCGCCGATGGGCAATTTGACGCCACTGCCCGACTGCACCCAGGTCATGCCCAGCACCCGTGTGTGGGGGCGGATATTGCGCTGGATGTTGCCGATAATTTCATCGGCCGACACGCGGCTGGCGCTCTCGAACAGGCGGATGCGGCGCACCTGGGTGCCTTCCCTGCGCACGCGAAAATCCAGCACGTTCTGCGTCGCGTAATGTTCGTGCTCGGTGGTGAGGATTTCCTGGTCGGCGCGCACCTTGATCCCACCGTAGATCATCGCCAGCCCCTCGGAGGTGCTGCCGGTCAGGGCGATCTGTGGCGGCGTGGCGTTCAGGTAGCGCCCGGCCCACTCGCGCACCTGGCCTTCACGTTTCCAGGTTTCCTGCAGGTCCCAGTCCATCGCCAGGCCGGGGTTGCGGTCGATCTGCGCGCGGTAGCGCTCAATGGCCTCGCGCACCGGCCTTGGGTGCGAGGCCACCAGGAAGTTGGAAAAATGCAGGTAATCCGGGTCCTGGTTGAACAGCTGTTTCAACCCTGCCCATGGGTCGTTCGGGGTGGCCGCCGACAATTGCGGTATCAGCGCGGCGCCCAGCGGCAGGCTGGCGGCGAAGACCCCGGCCTGCTTGAGGAATGTGCGGCGGTCGCTCATGGGTTTACTTCATGGTTGGCCAAGGGTCTGGCGGCTTTCTGCACCTGGTCCCACACCCGCATGAAGTTACCGCCCCACAGCTTGGCGATATCGGCTTCGGAGTAGCCGCGCTGAATCAGTTCGGCGGTGACATTGCGCACCTCGCTGACGTTCTCCCAACCCTGGAGACCGCCGCCGTCATTGAAGTCCGAGGCGATGCCGACGTGGTCGATGCCGATCTTGCGCACGGTGTAGTCGATGGCATCGCCCCAGTCCTTGAGGGTCGCCTTGGGTTCTTCTTCGAGAATCGCGTACAGCTCACTGGCGTACTGGCCGAAGCGTTGTTCGGACCACGCGGCAATGATCGCGTCGCCCGGCATCAAGGCCATCGCCAGGTTCGGCAGTGGCGGCAAGTCGAAGCGCGCGCGCAGGGCGTTGAGCTTGTCCTGGGTCGGCTGGCTCAGCGGGCGCAGGTAGGCAGGGAAGCCCACCACTTGCACCACGCCGCCACTGCGTTTGATCAGTTGCAGCTCCTTGTCACTGAGGTTGCGCGGGATGTCCACCGACGCCCGTGGTGCCGAGTGGGAGGCCACCATGGGCGTGCGGCTCAATTGCGCGACCTGTTCCAGCGCCTTGGTCGACATCTGCGACACGTCGATGATCACCCCGAGGTCGTTGAGGCGCGCCACCGCTTGCTGGCCAATGGGCGACAGGCCCTCGAGGGCATCGGTGGTGTCATTGAAGAACGGCAGCGGGCGCGATGAATCCGCCCAGGCGTTGTTGCCGATGTAGCTGAAGCCGAACATGCGCATGCCGCGTGCCGCCCACAGGTCCAGCTGATTCAGGTCGTCGCCCAGCGGGTAGGCGTTGAGCATGCTGATGAAAATCGCGAACTTGCCTTCGCCGTGGAGGCGGCGCATGTCGTCCGGGGTATAGGCGATGCCCACCTGGTTGGGAAAGTCGCGGACCATGCCGGAGATGATTGTGTAGCGCACCTCTTGCTCGTGGCGGGCCTCTTCGACGAAACCGTCGGTGGGTTTGTGCGGGGCGTTGGGGCCGTTCCAGATTTCCGGCCAGCCGAAGATAGTCAAGGCCGCGGCGGACAGGCGGCCACGCGACGCTTTGGCCAGGTCGAACTGGCCGCTGCCATCCTTGTCGGCTTCATTGCCGGCGGTGCCGAAATCCATGGGCACGGTGATATGGCTGTCGAACGACAACAGGCGGTCCTGCATGTCATTGGCTTGCTTGATCACCTCCAGCGGGTAGCCGGCGTTACCCTTAAACCAGTGATCCCAAACCAGAAAACCGGCCCCGGCAGCGACGGCCAGAGCCAGCGGCAGGCCAAGATACAGCGCCTTTTTCGAACGTGGTTTTGTCATTGCCATCTCAGTCAGTTGAGGCCCTTGCTATCAGGGAAGAACGAGCGATGGCCGGGGAAATTTAGCGGGCGGTGCAGGGCGGTTAAATTTCACCAGGCCGCAAACGTTCTAGCTCTGATTAAGCCGTTTCCTAAGGTAGACAATGACGATCTCTCGACGTGGGTTCATCGCAGGCCTGGCGCTGACCGGCGCGGCGGTGCCTGCGGCCTTTTATGCCCATCGCGAGCTGACACGGGAAGAGGAATTCCCGATCACCCCCGGCGAAGCCACGGTCGACCTGGCCGACACCCAGGGCCAGCACCTGGCCAATACCTTGCGCGGCGTGTGGAGCCTGCGCCTGGAAGGCCGCGATGCCGGCCTCAAGGGCCTGCCGTTGGAAGGTCTTGAGTTGCTGCTGGATATTGCCCCCCGGGGCCGTGGCCTGCGCGGTTACCTGGACACCGCCGAGAACCTGCGCGCCGACGGCGAGCCGCGCTACCGCGTATTGGGCGACTTGCTGACGGGCGAGGGCGCCTTGCTTTACTGGCGGCTGATCGACCGCGATTCGGCGGCGGGCATTGCGGCCTATGAATTCAAGATGAGCCTGGATGAAGTCTGGGCCGACTTCGGTAATGCCGGCAGCGCCACCCTCAGCGGGCAGATCCTCGATCTTGCGCGGCCCTTGGCATTGACCGAGCGCGACAACCGTTTTATCGCGCACAAACAGCTGTTCCCCGAAGCCCGCCAGCGTATCGGCCTTAACCCGACCCTGCTGGCGTGGCTGATTGCCCCCGAACACCGGCTGTTTCACCAACTGTGGCACGCCACGCGTGACCAATGGCACAAACTGTCCGAGGAAAAACGCAAGGCCCTGCGCGGGATTGGCTGGCAACCCGGGCCGCGTGGCCAGGAGCGTGATGCGCGGGGCAAGCGCAAGGACCGCAACGGCTCAGGCATCGACTTCTTCTTCATGCACCGTCATATGCTTGGCACTGCCCGTTCCCTGCAGGACTTGCCGTCATGGCCGCATTTCCCCGAGCCGCAACCGGCGCTGGAGCGCGATCGCCTGGGCTTTGTGCGTTACTTCGACAACCACGACGGCTTTGCGCTGCCGCCGTGCTGGTCGGCCCCGGATGACGCCGACTACACCCAGTGGGTCAGCGACATCAAGGCCGCCGAGACCTACCACAGCAATTTCCAGGTGTGGGAATCCCAGTACCGCGACCCACGCTACCTGGCGCGATTGACGCTGGGCCAGTTGGGCTCGGAGATGGAGCTGGGCCTGCACGACTGGCTGCACATGCGCTGGGCCTCTGTGCCGCGCGACCCGTCCAACGGCGCACCGGTGCCGTTTGCCCGCGACCCTGCGGATTTTGCGGCGCGCTGGTACGCACCGGAGAACGACTTTCTCGGCGATCCATTTTCATCCCATGTCAATCCGGTGTTCTGGCACTTTCATGGCTGGATCGATGACCGTATCGAAGACTGGTTTCGCGCCCACGAACGGTTCAATCCCGGCGAGGTGACCCGGCTCGAGGTCAACGGCGTGCCCTGGTTCGCGCCGGGGCGCTGGGTGGAAATCGGCGATCCCTGGCTGGGCCCGGACACCCACGGCTGCAGCACCACGCCGGGATTGCAGCAGGGACGCTCGATGGAAATGGACCCGGAAATCATGAAGCTCGCCCTGCGCATCACTTTCAACGACGATGAAGAACGGCTCAAAGGCCTGTTCAAGCGCGTGCCGCAACGACCCTGGTATGCGCGGCACCTCAAGGTCAACCGCAACGCGTAAGGATCGGCGCATTACCTGTGGCGAGGGAGCTTGCTCCCGCGAAGGCCTCCCAATCGACACAGAAGATGGGGGCAGCTTCAGGACTGCTGCGCAGCCCAGCGGGAGCAAGCTCCCTCGCCACAAAGTGAACGCTTTCACGCCTGTTCGTCGTCCCGCAACTGCCCACTCATCGCATCGCAACTGCGCGTCCAGTCGCTCATCCATTGCGGCATCGGTGGCGAAGTCTCATCCAGGCCCAGTGCTCGTACAAATTCCGCCGGGGGCAGGGTGCCCTTGGCGGAGCGAAACAGCCCGCGTATCACCACCACGCCGATAACCCGGCCATTGCTGACAAACCGGTGCTCCATCAGGCTCCACTTGTGGTCCCAGCCGAGCATGCGGGTGTGCACTTCGAATACTTCAAATAGCTTCAGTTCGCGGCGAAACTTGCCCCAGGTATCGCCCACGATCGGCACGGCTTTGTGGCGCAAGGCCACGCGAAACGCGCCCGTGCGCAGGACGAAATCCATGCGGGCCACGTCCGCCAGGGAAAAATACCGGCCATTGGTGACATGCCGGTTGAGGTCCAGGTCCAGCGGCCACACGCGCATGCGCACCACCGTGGTGGCCAAGCCATGGGCCGGTGTGCGCCAGGGGCGACGCAACAGCATACGTAACAGTCGAAACCATAAATTCATAGGGGTGCCACGCAGTTGATCGATGGCGGCACTGTACGGACGTGGAATCGGCTAAGGTAGGTGCGCAAATGACTTATTTCATGCGAAAAGCGCAAACAGGTTTCTTCAATGCACATTACCTTGCTTCTGGCTGACCAATGCTCCGCGGCCAACGCCACCCTGGCCATGGAAACGCTCAGCGCAGCCAACCTGTTCGCCGACAAGCCGCCTTTCGAAGTGGTGCTGGCTTCCCTGGACGGTCAGGCGGTGACGTCCTGGGGCGGGCAACGCCTGCAGGTACAGTGTTCCCTGGCCCAGGTCGTGCGCACCGACCTGGTGCTGATCCCCGGTTTCCTGTTTACCTTGAAACAAGCCCTGCCGACGTTTGCCGCTTACGGGCCGTGGCTGCGCAAGCAACACGGGCAGGGCGCGGTGCTGGCCTCGATGTGCACGGCGGCCTTCTTGCTGGCCGAGTCGGGTCTGTTGCACGGTGCGCGCGCCACCACCCATTGGGCATTTGCCGCGTTGTTCCGACGCCGCTATGCCCAGGTCAGTCTGGATGACGCACAGATTCTCTGCGAAGAAAACCGCTTGATCACCTGCGGCGGCGCGACGGCGGCGATGGACCTGATGCTGCACCTGATCCGCCGTTTCGGCTCACCGGAGCTGGCGCATACCTGCAGCAAATACTTGCTGATTGATAACGTGCGCACCGAGCAATCGGTGTATGCCCTGTGGTCGCTGCCCAAGAGTCACGGCGACGTCGAAATACTGCGGGTGCAGCATTGGCTGGAACAGCACTTCGCCCAGCCGCTGTTGATCGATGACGTGGCGCAGCGCTTCGGCTTTGGCGTGCGCAATTTCAAGCGCAGGTTCAAGGAAGCCACCGGCTATACGCCCATCGGCTACCTGCAAACCCTGCGCCTGGAGCGGGCCAAGCAGATGCTTGAATCGACCCGCATGACCCTCGACAGCATCACCTACGCCGTCGGCTATGAAGACAGCAACTCGTTTCGGCGCCTGTTCCAACAACGCGTGGGCATATTGCCCGCGGCGTATCGAAAGCGATTTCTCGGGGCGCAGCCTTGAACGAGGTAAATCGAAGACGAAAAAAAACCGGCTGATCAGGCCGGTTTGGGGTGCCCCTTCAACAGCAGGGGTTATACGTGGTTGCTCAGCAGACGATCCGAACCGCCTTCAGCCAGACCACGTTCCTGCAGGCGATCTGCACCGCCTTCGGCCAGGCCACGTTCCTGCAAGCGATCTGCACCGCCTTCAGCCAGGCCACGTTCCTGCAAGCGATCTGCACCGCCTTCAGCCAGGCCACGTTCCTGCAAGCGATCTGCACCGCCTTCAGCCAGGCCACGTTCCTGCAGGCGATCTGCACCGCCTTCAGCCAGGCCACGTTCCTGCAGACGGTCCGCACCGCCTTCGGCAATACGGGTTTCAATCAGGCGATCCGCGCCGCCTTCAGCGACTACCGGGTGAGCGAAAGCGTTTGCAGCAAGTACCGAGAAAGCGAGGCTAAGCAAGAGTTGGCGTTTCATGAGAGTGTGCTCCGAGTGTTTTAGTTGGGTGCCGTTTGGCATGGGTTTGATGTTACGCGCCGCATTTTTTAAGAGAACTTCATTGCGCTGATGGTGACTATCGATGCCAGCGATGATCCTGTGCGGACCCTCACTGCGAGCGTCATGGCATCTGCGGCAGGTCATTGGGGCGCAGGTCAAATACCAGCACCTCGGCGTCTTCGCCCTGGCTCAGGCGGATCTGGCGCTCGTCCCGCACCCGCACACCGTCGCCTTCCTGCAAACGCTGGCCATTGAGTTCGACGCTGCCACGCGCCACATGGACGTAGGCGTAGCGATCCGCCGGCAGGTCCAGTTGCGCGCTTTCGTCGGCGTTGAACAGCCCGGCATACACCCGCGCATCCTGGCGAACATTCAACGAACCGTCGGCACCGTCCGGCGAGATGATCAATTGCAGGCGCCCGCGTTTTTGCGCCTCGCTGAAGTGCTCCTGCTGATAGCGCGGCTTGGCCCCGGCTTCGTTGGGCACGATCCAGATCTGCAGGAAGTGCACGCCCAGACGCTGGCTGTGGTTGAACTCGCTATGGGCCACGCCGCTGCCGGCGCTCATCAGTTGCACATCGCCGGGGCGGATCACCGAGCCGGTGCCCAGGGTGTCCTTGTGTTCCAGGGCGCCTTCGAGCACATAGGAGAAAATCTCCATGTCGCGGTGCGGGTGCTGGCCGAAGCCTTTGCCGGCGGCGACGCGGTCATCGTTGATCACCAGCAGGTCGGAAAAACCCTGCTCCTTGGGGTTCCAGTAGTTGGCGAAGGAGAAGGTGTGGAATGACTTCAACCAACCGTGATTGGCGGCGCCGCGTTCGGAAGCTTTGCGAAGGGTCAGCATGGTCCAGTCCTCAAGTGAGCGCCGGCTGCGACATGCAGGGCGCTTGCGTTGAGAAGAAGGTTAATGGTTAGCCGTGAATTCATTAAGAAGATCAAATCTGAATAACTGTCGCCCGTAGGTTGACAGTAAAAGGCATGCCATAATGCCCGACGCATTCCTTCCCGATGGACGTTTCCCGCCTATGAAAACCGTGGCCATGGCGCTGTTTCCGGACTTCCTGCTGCTCGACATGGCCGGGCCGCTTGAAGTGTTTTCCATTGCCAACCGCTACCTCCCGGCGGCCGACCACTACCGCATCCTGACCATCGGCACTGAGCCGGGGCCGTTGCGTGCATCCAATGGCGTGATGGTCCAGACCGACCTGCTGCTGGACCAGGCGCACACGGCCTACGACCTGCTGCTGGTTCCGGGCGGGCCGGGTGCCTATAACGAATGCCATCCCGCGCTGTTGCCGTGGCTCAAGGCGACGGCGCCACTGGCCCGGCGTTTCGGTTCGATCTGCACCGGCGCTTTTGTGCTCGGGCATGCCGGTTTGCTGGACGGACATCGCGTGACCACCCATTGGCACTACACCGAACGTCTGATCAAGGCGTTCCCCAACGCCAGCGTCGAGACCGATCGCATCTACTTGCAGGACCGGCGCCTGATCACCTCGGGTGGCGTCACAGCCGGTATCGACCTGGCCCTGTCGGTGGTCGCCCAGGATCATGGCAAGCAAGTGGCGGTGGACGTGGCCAAGGTGCTGCTGGTGGTGATGAAACGTCAGGGTGGCCAGGCCCAGTTCAGCCCGATGACCGCCGCCGTGGCGCCCCAGGAAACGGCGATCACGCGGGTGCAGCACCAGGTGCTGGCCCATCTGGATCAACCCTTCACCATCGAATCCATGGCCGAGTTGGCCGGCATGAGTGCGCGCCACTTTGCGCGACTGTTCGCCAAGGAGGTGCAGATGACGCCGATGGCGTTCCTGCAAGGCGCGCGCATCGACCGTGCCCGGCAATTGCTGGAAACCACCGACCTGCCGCTCAAGACCGTGGCCTTCCACGCAGGCTTTGGCAGCGTGCGGCATATGCGCTTTCTGTTCAGTGAAAAACTCGGCCTGAACCCTACCCAATACCGACAACAGTTCAGTTAACGACAGAATGTCCGTCTGAGGCACCCGATTGTCCGTATCGCTCCCTGTGCCGGTATTGTCCTGTCATTGCGAGCTGGCAAGATAACGTCGAGCCCACGGAAAAGGAGCGCAGGCACTCAAGCACGGGTGTTTCAGCGCGGTTACGGACATGAATGATTCTGCGGCGGTGAGCTTTGGCCCCTACACTTTCCATCGGCACCAGCGCCTGGTCAGCAAATCAGGCTGGCCGGTGCCGCTGGGTGGGCGCGCGCTGGATATCCTCGCGGTGCTGCTGGAAGCGCCGGGGCAATTCATCAGCAAGTCGACCTTGATCGAGCGGATCTGGCCCAACAGCGTCGTCGAAGACAATAACCTGCGCGTGCACATTGCCGCGTTGCGGCGCGCCCTGGACGGGCAACGCTTGATCCTCAATCACCCGCAGCGTGGGTACTGCTTCGCCGTGCCCGAGCAAGGCGCGCTGGCAACGCGGCTGCCCGCGCACAACCTGGCTGCGCGGCTCAGCCCGGTGCTCGGTCGTGAAGAACTGATTGGCATGCTGATGCGGCGCATGGCTGGGCAACGGCTGCTGACCCTTACCGGCGTGGCCGGCATCGGCAAAAGTACCCTTGCCCTTGCGCTCGCCGAGCGCCTGTTGCCGCGCTATCGCGACGGCGTGTGGTGGGTCGACATGACCAGCCTGCGAAGTTTGAGCGACCTGCTCGGTCAGCTGGCCACGCTGTTGCAACTGGACCCCGTCGACAGCCTCGATGCGCTATGCCGCACGTTGGCCTCGCGCCAGTTGCTGCTGGTACTCGACGGGGCCGATCTGCTGCTCGGCGCCTGTCGCAAACTGCTGCGCGCCCTGCGTGAACGAGCGCCCGAGATCAGCGTGCTGATCAGCAGTCGCGAAGCCTTGCTGGCCCCTGGCGAATGGCTGGTACGCGTGCCGCGACTGGGGGTGCCGTCACCGTCGGTGTTGGCCGATGTCGAGCAGGCCATGGCCTGTCCCGCGGTCCAGCTGTTCGTCACACGGGTGCGCGCCAGCCAGCAAGGGTTTGCGTTGCGGCCCCAGGACCTGACGGCGTTGCGTGAAATCTGTCGGCGCCTGGACGGTATCCCCCTGGCCCTCGAACTGGCCGCCGCCCAGGTCGACGCGCTGGGCATCGGCGGCGTGCACCGGCAACTGCGCACCGGCTTGCAAGGGTTGACCCGCGGCCGCCGTACGGCAGTGGAACGCCACCGTTCATTGATCGCCGCTCTGGATTGGAGCTACACACGCCTGAGCCTGCCGGAGTGCTGGCTGTTCTTGCAGTTGAGCTTGTTCAAAACGGCGGTGACGATGCCCACCTTGAGCGAAATGGTCGCCGGTACCGAGCTGGAACACGCCGACCTGTCTTACCTGCTGGCGCGCCTGGTCAACACCTCGCTGCTGGCCGTCGAGCCCGGCCTGGGCCCGGTGCGCTACCGCCTGCTCAATTGCGTGCGCAGCTACGCCCTGGCGCAATTGCGCGACCCGCTTCAAGTAGAGCGTCTGCAGCAGGGCTACGAGCATTGCCTGGAGGGATTTTCAGGCCGGCCGTTTGTCCTGCAACTCGTCGAGCAGGCGGCGTGCGCGCAATAGATCGTGGGTGGCGAAACCTTCGGTGAACTGACCGTAGACTGTATCGAGCAACTCCCTGGCCGCCTGCGGGCGCCCGCGCTGCTGCCATAATTGCGCGAGGTCCACCGCACAGCGCAGCGCCCAGGCCAGCGCACCTTGCTGGTGCGCCAGGTCCAGGGCTTCGAGCAGCAGCGTTTCGGCAGCGGTTGCATCACCCGAGCGCAGCGCCTGCCCAGCGTACAGCCGCAGTATTTCGGGTGCGCACCACCCAGCCGCGCCACTGCGTGCCCGTTCCACACTCGCCTCACCGACCGGGCTCATGCCGAAGGTGAACAACGTATCTTCAATCAGCCCAAGGCCCTGTAAATCCCCGCTTCCCAGGATCCCGGCGTAATGCCCGGCCCAGGTCTGGAACAGTTGCACCGAATGCTTGTGCGACTGCTCCAGCAGCAGGCATTGCATGGCCTGTGCGTCGTCTTCGGCGCCGTTGTAGCGGGCGATCACCACACCGGCCAGGGCCAGGGTGTAGCAGATTGAGGTGCCGTGGTTGATCTGCAGCGCCAGTTCCAGCGCCTGGCTGGCGGTGCGCCAGGCGCGTTCGGCAAAGCCCTGCAACCAGAGGATGCGCGCCAGTACGGTCAGCGAGGCGACGCTCTGGTCGTATTGCACGCCGACACCATGGGCGAAGCGGTTGACGTGGCCGCTGTGGCTCATGCGCTGCAGCACCTGCTCGGCCTGCTGTCGGGCCAGCGCCTGATTGCCGGTGTAATGCTGGGCCAGGGCGCGCAAGCGTTGGGTACTCAGGTCCAGCAATGGCTCGGTGCGCGGGTCGAGGCGATCGAACTGCAGGCTCTGTTCCAGCGCTTGGCCATAGCGCCCGGCACACAGGTTCACCGCCATATGCCCGGAGATCGCGCGCAACTGGCCGGCCAAGTCCTGGCGCTCTTCGGCCAGGCGGGCGGCACCGACAAACGCGGCGATGGTCTGGGGCGCAGGGCCCACGGCGTGGTAGGAGAGGCTGCCCAACGCCAGTTGCAGTTGCAGGGTCAATTGGGTGCATGGCGCTTCGACCTGATCGATCAGCGCCAACGCCTGGTCCACATAACCGCCGTGCTCGCGCAGCAACGACAGTTCTTGCCACAGTGGCATTGCGCTGACCGTCAAGCGGATCGCCAGCAAGTGCCCCGCGTCGTCGGCAAAGCCCCAGTCGAGGGCGGCGCGTACATCTTCGCGCAGCGGTGCGTAGCGCTCGATCCAGGGCAGCGTGGCGATCAGTTCCCAATCGTCCTGGGCCTGTTCCATCAAGGCCAGGCAGCGTGCCGCGTGGCGCTCGCGCGTGGCTTGCAGCTCGCCCGCAAGGCTGAGCTTTTCCAGGGCATAGGTGCGGGTGATGTCGTGCAGGCGATAGACCATCTCGTCATCGCTGGCGTCCACATTCAGCAGCGACTTGGCCACCAGTTGCGTGATCGAGCCGAGCACTTCGGCCGGGGCGATGTGCTCACCGGCGATCACCGCCGCCGCGCTGACCAGGCTGAAGCCGCCACGAAACACCGCCAGCCGGCGCAGGCAGATCTTTTCGCATTCGGTGAGCAGGTCAAAGCTCCAGTCCAGCGTGGCCCGCAGGGTTTGCTGGCGGGGCAGGGCGCTGCGCCGACCGCGGGTCAGCAGGCGGAAGTTATCTTCCATTTGCACCAGCAGTCCCGGCAGGCCAAAGCGCTCGATCTGCGCGGCCACCAGCTCGATTGCCAGCGGAATGCCGTCCAGGCGCTGGCAGATGTCGATCGCCAGCGGCAGTTCGGCGTCGCTGAGGGCAAAGCTGTCCTGGTGGGACATGGCCCGCTCGATCAGCAGTTGCATGGCCGGGTAGCCCAGGGCCTGGGCGCGGTTGCCGGTGGCGGGCGGGCAGGTCAAGGGCTCCAGGCGTTGCACCGACTCACCTTCGGCGCGCAAGGCTTCGCGGCTGGTGGTGAGGATGTGCAGCTGCGGTGCATGGCGCAGCAGGGTTTCGCTGATCAGGGCGATGTCGTCGAGCAGGTGCTCGCAGTTGTCGATCACCAGCAGCATCTGGCGTGCCTGCAGGCTGCGGGCAAAGCTGGCCAGCGGCGCGTTTTCGCCGGGGGTCATGCCAAGCAGGGCGGCGAGGTTGGGCAGGATCATCGAGGCGGCACTGAGCGGCGCCAGGTCCAGCAGGTGGATACCGTCGCGGTAGTGCCCGATCAGCAACTCCGCCACGCGCAGGGCAACGGTGGTCTTGCCGATGCCACCGGCACCGGTCAGGGTGATGAAGCGTTGCTGCGGCAGTTGCTGCACCAGCGCGTCGATCAGCGCCTGGCGACCGATCATTCGCGTGCGCCGCAGTGGCAGGTTATGGCTCGGCCGTTGTGGAGCGCCGTCGGTGGGTAGCGTCATCGGTTCGATGCTCAGTGGCGCGACAAAACTGTAGCCGCGCTGGGCGACCGTGACGATATAGCGCTGCCCGGCCTGGCCGTCGCCCAGGGCCTTGCGCAACGCGGCCATGTGCACCCGCAAGTTGCCGTCTTCCACCACGCTTTTGGGCCACACCCGCGCGATCAGTTCCTGCTTGCTCACTACGTTGCCGGCGTGCTCGAGCAGGATCAGCAGAATATCCACCGCGCGCCGTCCCAGGCGCAGCGGGCGACCGGCTTCCAGCACCAGGCGCTCGCGCGGATGGATGCGGTAGGGGCCGAAGTGCACGGCCTGGTCGCTCAAATCATTCATGGCTGCGCAGGTTCAGGAATAAGGGTGTGCCAGCATATTCCAGGTGCGTCCAGACCACTAGGCTGCGATCACCTCAGGTTTGGCGCGCGAGTGGTGGTTTCGCCAGGTCATCGGGTTCACGCCCTCGCTGCGGGTAAACATATGGCAGAAGTGCGCCTGGTCGCAAAAGCCGCACTCCAGGCTGATCTGCGTGAGGCTCAGGGACGAGCTGGTGATCAGTTCCTTGGCGCGCAGGATGCGCTGCTGGCGAATCCATTCCTGAGGCGAAGCTCCGGTGGAACATTTGAACGCCCGGGAAAAATGGCTGCGCGACAGGGCGCAGGCCTGGGCCAGGTCGGCGATGCTCAGGCTTTCGCCGAGGTTGGCCAGGATCAATTGCTTGGCGATACGCTCGCGCCGAGGGCATAGGCCTCCGGTGGCGGATAAACGAGGGGCATATTGCGCGAGTCGGGCCATGACAAATATCCGCAGTCGATGGGAGCGTTCCCGGTGAATGGATGCAGTGTAGACGTCGCTTATCTTGTTGCCGGACCGTCTGGCTGACGAGTTAATCGTTGTTAATTTCGCCAGGTGCGGGCGCGGAAAAGACAGCACAGGTATGCAATTCCCTGCGTTGCGGGCATGCTTCCCTGACCCCCTGCATACCGTTTGGATACCGCCATGAACCGCAACGACCTGCGCCGCGTCGACATGAACCTGCTGGTGATTTTCGAAGCCCTGATGTTCGAGAAAAACCTGACCCGGGTCGCCGAGAAGCTTTTCATGGGCCAGCCGGCGGTGAGTGCGGCACTGGGCCGCCTGCGCGACCTGTTCGACGACCCGTTGCTGCTGCGCAACGGTCGCGGCATGGAACCCACGCCACGCGCGCTGGCGATACTCAAGGAGCTGCAACCGGCCATGGACACCATTTCAGGCGCCGTCAGCCGCGCCAAGGATTTCGACCCCTCCACCAGTTGCGCGGTGTTTCGCATCGGCCTGTCCGACGATGCGGAGTTCGGCCTGTTCCCGCCGTTGCTCAGCCGCCTGCGCGAAGAGGCGCCCGGCATTATCGTGGTGGTGCGCCGGGCCAACTTCCTGTTGATGTCGTCGCTGCTGGCCAGTGGCGAAATCTCGGTGGGGGTGAGTTACACCACTGAACTGCCGGCCAATGCCAAGCGTAAGAAGCTGCGCGATATTCCGTGCAAGGTACTGCGCGGTGATGATGGCGAGGAGCCACTGACGCTGGACGATTATTGCGCCAGGCCCCACGCGATGGTGTCGTTCTCCGGCGACTTGAGCGGCAACATTGACCTGGATCTGGCACGCATCGGCCGCTCGCGGCGGGTGGTGCTGGCGGTGCCGCAGTTCAGCGGCTTGCGAGCCCTGTTGGCGGGCACGCAGATCATCGCAACCGTGCCCGATTACGCCGCGTGCGCATTGACCGAGGGCACCCGCCTGCGCGCCGAAGACCCACCGTTTGCGATCGATGCGGCAGAGCTGTCGATGGTGTGGAGCGGGGTGCATGACAACGACCCGGCGGAGCGCTGGTTGCGGGGGCGGATTGCGGAGCATATGGCGGCGAACTGACTGCCAGGTCCAAATGGGGGAGGGCGCTTGTTGTAGGAGCGAGCTTGCTCGCGAAGAACTCAGGGCCCCCCGCGTTTATCCAGAATGAACACGTTGCCTGGGCGTTTTTCGCGAGCAAGCTCGCTCCTACATAAAAGCCAAACAGCACATACATCCAATTCGGCCCAGCCCCAACCCGCCAAACTCCTCCTATCGTTCAATGCCCCGGGGGAGACACCCAACATGGACCCAACAGCCAATACCAGCCCGGACGAAGTCGTCACCCTGGTCGTCAAACACCGGGTCAAGCCCGGCCATGAAACCGAGTACGAAGCCTGGCTACGGCGCATCGTGCGCATCGCCGGCGAACGCCCCGGCCACCTTGGCGTCGACGTGGTGCGCAGCCAGCAGGGCGGCATGGCGCTGTTCACCTGCGTCCTGCGCTACCGCTCCACCGAAGCCCTGGAGTTGTGGCTCGAATCGCCGCAACGCCAGGCCTTGATCGACGAAGCCGCGCCGATGCTGGCCGACGGCGACCAGACGGAAATCGGCGCCGCCAATGAATTCTGGTTCGCGCCCCAGGCCGACGGCGCCGCCAAGCCACCGCGCTGGAAGCAGGCGGTGGTCAGCCTGTTCGTGATCCTGCCGCAAACCTTGCTCCTGCCATTTATCTGGGGGCCGATCCTGCGGTTGCACCCGTTTCTGTCCAACTACGTGGTCTCCACCTTCCTGGTCACTTTGACCATCGTGCTGCTGGTGGTGTACGTGCTGATGCCGGCCGCCACCCGCCTGTTCGCTCCCTGGCTTGAAGCCTCTGTAAAGGAAACCCTATGAACGCCGACCTGATTTTGTTCAATGGCCAGTTCCACACCGTGGACCGGGAAAACCCACGCGCCAGCGCCGTTGCCATTCGTGACGGGCGCTTCGTCGCGGTAGGCACTGATGGCGAAGCCATGGCCCTGCGCGGCAGCGGCACCCGGGTCATCGACCTCAAGGGCCGGACCGTGATCCCCGGCCTCAACGACTCGCACCTGCACCTGATCCGCGGCGGGCTGAACTACAACCTCGAATTGCGCTGGGAAGGCGTGCCGTCCCTGGCCGATGCCTTGCGCATGCTCAAGGACCAGGCCGACCGCACCCCCACGCCACAATGGGTGCGCGTGGTGGGCGGCTGGAACGAATTCCAGTTTGCCGAAAAACGCATGCCGACCCTGGAAGAACTCAACCAGGCCGCCCCTGATACGCCGGTGTTCGTGCTGCACCTGTATGACCGCGCCTTGCTCAACCGTGCGGCGTTGCGCGTGGCCGGCTACACCAAGGACACGCCCAACCCGCCAGGTGGCGAGATCGTGCGCGACAGCAACGGCAACCCCACCGGCATGCTGGTGGCGCGGCCGAACGCGATGATCTTGTATTCGACCCTGGCCAAAGGTCCGAAACTGCCGCTGGAATACCAGGTCAACTCCACCCGCCAGTTCATGCGTGAACTCAATCGCCTGGGCCTGACCAGCGCCATCGATGCCGGCGGCGGTTTCCAGAACTATCCCGACGACTACGCGGTGATCGAGCAGTTGGCCAAGGATGAACAGTTGACGGTGCGCATCGCCTACAACCTGTTCACCCAGAAGCCCAAGGAAGAGCTCAGCGACTTCAAGAACTGGACCGGCAGCGTCACCCTGCATCAGGGCGATGACTACCTGCGCCACAACGGCGCCGGCGAGATGCTGGTGTTTTCGGCCGCCGACTTCGAAGACTTCCTCGAGCCGCGTCCCGACCTGCCGCTGACCATGGAACAGGAGCTGGAGCCGGTGGTACGCCACCTGGTGGAGCAGCGCTGGCCGTTCCGCCTGCACGCCACCTATGACGAGTCGATCTCGCGCATGCTGGATGTGTTCGAGAAGGTCAACCGCGACATCCCGTTCAACGGCCTGCCGTGGTTCTTCGACCATGCCGAAACCATCACCCCGAAAAACATCGAACGCGTGCGCGCCCTCGGCGGCGGCATTGCGATCCAGGACCGCATGGCGTTCCAGGGCGAATATTTTGTCGAGCGCTATGGTGCCAAGGCCGCTGAAGCCACGCCGCCGATCAAGCGCATGCTCGCCGAAGGCGTACCGGTCGGCGCGGGCACCGACGCCACGCGGGTCTCGAGCTACAACCCGTGGACGTCGCTGTACTGGATGGTCAGCGGCCGCACCGTGGGTGGCCTGGAACTGCACGCCGAGGGCCTGCCGCGCCTGACTGCGCTGGAACTGTTCACCCATGGCAGCGCCTGGTTCTCGTCCGAACAGGGCAAGAAGGGCCAGATCAAGGTCGGCCAGTTGGCGGACGTCGCGGCACTCTCGGCGGACTTTTTCAGTGTCGATGAAGAAGCCATCAAGTGGATCGAGTCGGTGCTCACCGTGGTCGGCGGCAAGGTGGTCTACGGCGCCGGCGATTTCGAAGATTTCGCACCGCCGCGTGTGCCGGTACTGCCGGACTGGTCGCCGGTGGTCAAGGTGCCGGGGCACTGGCGTCCGAACTCGCCCCTGCAAGCCCAGGTTCACCAGTGCAGCGGCCCGTGCGGCGTGCACTCCCACAGCCATGAGAAAGCGCGTCTTTCCAGCGTTCCGGTCAGCGACTTCCAGGGCTTCTGGGGTGCGTTTGGCTGCTCGTGCTTTGCCTTCTGATTCAACACCCACCAAGGAGTTAACCCATGACTTACAAGCGCTTGAACAAAGACGACGCCGTCGTACTGATGGTCGATCACCAGACCGGCCTGATCTCGTTGGTGCAGGATTTCTCCCCGAACGAATTCAAGAACAACGTGCTGGCCCTGGCCGACGTGGCCAAGTTCTTCAACCTGCCAACCATCCTCACCACCAGTTTTGAGGCCGGCCCCAACGGCCCGCTGGTTCCGGAACTCAAGGCCCTGTTCCCGGACGCGCCGTACATTGCCCGCCCTGGCCAGATCAACGCCTGGGACAACGAAGACTTCGTCAAGGCCGTCAAGGCGACCGGTCGCAAGCAGATCATCATTGCCGGTGTGGTGACGGATGTGTGCGTTGCCTTCCCAACCCTGTGCGCCCTGGCCGAAGGCTTCGAGGTGTTCGTGGTCACCGACGCCTCCGGTACCTTCAACGAAACCGTACAGCAAGCCGCGTGGGCGCGTATGACCGCCGCGGGCGCGCAACTGGTGAACTGGTTCTCGGTGGCCTGCGAGCTGCAGGTGGACTGGCGCAACGACATGGAAGGCCTGGCCAACCTGTTGTCGCCGCGCATCCCCAACTACCGCAACCTGATGAACAGCTACTCGGCGTTCACCGCCAAGTAACTCGTCTTCAAACCTGTCGGTAATTCCTGTGGGAGGGGGCTTGCCCCCGATAGCGGTGTATCAGTCAGCTTATTCAGAACTGACCCACCGCTATCGGGAGCAAGCCCCCTCCCACATTTGCCTGTGTTCACATTGGGTTTGTGGTGTTGCGACTATCCAGTTATAAAACAACCTAATGTCCACCGAGAAGCGACAATGAACCCCTTCGAAGACATGCGCCTGTTCTGCCAGGTCATGGAATCCGGCAGTTTCACCGCCGCCGCCGAGCAACTGGGCCTGTCCAAGCAGTTCGTCAGCCGCCGCCTGATCCAGCTGGAAGAGCGCCTCGGCGTGCGCCTGCTCAACCGCTCCACGCGGCGCCTGGATGTCACGCCGCTGGGCCAGAGCTACTACGAATCGGCCTTGCGCCTGCTCGGTGATGTCGAGCAAGTGGAGCAGGGCATCGCCGGGCAGAACAGCGAACCACGCGGCACCATTCGCCTCAGCGCGCCGTTGTCGTTTGCCATGGCGCATCTGGGCTGCCTGTTGCCGCTGTTCCTGCAGCGCTACCCCGAGGTGGCGGTGGAAGTCGACCTCAGCGACCGTCCGGTGGACCTGATCGGCGAAGGCTATGACCTGGTGCTGCGGATCGGCACCCTGGAAGATTCCACCCTGATCGCACGGCGCATCGCCAGCATCCCAAGGGTGTACTGCGCCAGCCCCGACTACCTGGCGCTGCGCGGCACCCCGCAAAAACCCGACGACCTCGCCGAGCACGATTGCCTGCCCTACGGCCATGGCCGTCACGTGCAATGGCGCTTCAAAGGCAAGCTGCAAGCGCTGAACGTGAGCGGGCGCATGCGCGTCAATAACGGCGACCTGCTGCGTGACACCGCGATTGCCGGCCTGGGCGTGACCTACTTGCCGACTTTTATCGTCGGCGACGCCTTGAAGGACGGCCGCCTAGTCAGCGTACTCGACGAATTCGCCCCCGAAGCCCTGACGCTCTCGGCGGTGTACCCCCAACACCGGCAGAGTTCGCGTCCGGTGCAGGCGCTGGTCGAGTTCCTGCGCGAACGCCTCGCTAGCGGCTGCTGAACAACTGCCGGATCAGGCTGGGCGTGCTGCCGGTCCAACGCTTGAACGCGCGCCGAAAGTTCGCGGCGTCGTTGAAGTTCAGGTAAGCGGCCACTTCGTCGTTACTGAACCCCTTGACCTGGTACAGGTGCAGCGCCATGTGCTTGCGCACCCGGTCCACCTGTTGCTGAAAACCGGTGTCATGCTTGTGCAGCTTGCGCTTGAGGGTCGCCGGGCTCATGGCGAAGGCCTGCGCGGCCTGTTCCAGGCTCGGTGGCTGGCGTACGTGTTCGCGCAGGTAGTCGTAGAGACCGTCGAGAAAGCTGGCGGCGAAGCCCAACTGGTCGATCTGTTCCCGGGCTTGCTGGCGTGCCACTTGCCCTGCCGTGGCCGAGGCGCCAGGCCAGGCGCGGGTGAGGTACTCACGGGGGAGGCACATCATGTCCAGCGGGCGTTCGAAGCGTGTTTGCTCGCCCAGGTGCACCCAGTACTGCTCGACATAACGCGGCTCGGCATGACTGAAACTGCACGCCCAGGGCAGGCGCTCGCCGCTGAGCCATTGGCTCATGGCAACCAGCGAGGTCATGCTCGCTTCCAGTAGAAAGCGCCAATGCTCGCCGGCACCGCAACTGTCGCGCCAGTACAGGTAGGCGTGATGTTCATCCAACTCCAGGTGCAGCGTAACCAGCGGGCTGAGCAGTACTTGTTGCTGGATAAGGACCTCCAGCGCCTGATGCAGATTCTGCGCATGCCCCAGGGCATGGCTGGCCGCGCCGTAGTAGCCGGGCAGCAGGCGTTGACCAAACAGGAAGCTGCTGTCGTCGGCGTCCAGCAGCTTGCGGCTGTTGCCGATCAAACCGAGGAACTGCTGCGGGCTCAAGCGTGCGTTGCCGGCCAGGATGTCTTCGTGAAACAGCCCGGTGCCGCGCAGCAGGCGATGGCTGTCGATGTCCCGGGACAAGGCCAGGTCGATCAGCGTGGCGGGTTGGTAATGGCCAGGAATGAAGCGGCTGTCGTTTTCATACCCGTTGGCTTTCACGGCCATCTCAGGCGCTTTTCGCAAGGGGTTGCTTGGCCCGCGCCAGCGCCAGGTTCAGGCGCTTGAGCAGGTCCTGAGGCGCCTCGTCCAGGGCCATTACCACCGCCGTAGTTGCCGCCAGTTGCAGGCGCTCGCCCTGCAGCCGGGTTTTGTGCGCCAGGCTCTGCACCGCCTGCTGCAACTCCAGCGCCAGCCCTTGAGCCTGGCGTTCGCCCGTGGTGGGCAGCAGCACCACAAAACGGTCACCGGCCAGGCGGCACAACAGGTCCTGGCGGCGCAGGTTGAGCAACAGCACATGGCTGACCGCCTGCAGCACCGCATCGCCCTCGGCATGCCCGTAGGCCTGGTTGATGGCGGCGAAGTTGTCCAGGTCCAGGGCCAGCAGTGACAGCGGTTGTTGCTGATCGCGGCTGTCGCAAAGGCTGTCGGCCAGTTGGCGTTTGAGGTAGTCGGCACCGGCCAGGGGCGTGAGTTTGTCGAACAGCCGATGCTCGCGGAACAGGCGCTCGCGCTTTTCCATCTGCGCGCTGATCGCCAGTTGCTCGCGGTGCCAGTGGTAGATGCCGATCGTCAGCAGGATCATGCCCACCGGCATCGGCCCCGACTCCAGCCAGTGGTCCCAGGTGATGCTGTCGGGCAGGCGGATGAACTCGTCGAGGCTGTCGATCCACCAGGAAAAGAAAATGCACGACAGGCCCAGTGCCAGGTAATGGGTGACCCGCCCGGCGGGTCGACTTTTCAGCACCAGGCCCAGCCAGATCAACGCAAGCAGCGCCGATCCGCCTTCGCCAACGATGTCCAGCCACTCCCACTCACTGACGCTTTTGAGCTCACCGCAGGCCAGGTGCAGGATCAGCCCGAGGTTGGCGGCGACCAGCAGCACGGCCAGTTTCCAGCGATGGGGTTTGAGCACGGAAAACATGGCTGCGCGTCCTTGGATGATTCAATCGTGGGCGCCAGCACAGCAGATGAATATGACGGCTGCGTGACAGCGGGAGAGGGTCGGATCAGCTCATGGCTGCGGGCGATAAATATCAAAATGTGGAGGGGGCCAGCCCCCGATAGCGGTCTATCAGTCAGCTTATTTGTAGCTGACCCACCGCTATCGGGAGCGAGCCCCCTCCCACATGAGACCTGCTGAGGTCATATCAGCTCATTCCACGCCCAGAAGTCTGCGAAAAGCCCAGGTTATGGGCTTCTCGACTCAACCCTGTCACAGAACCGTCATCCCCCATCCCTAGCTTGCCCTCCCAGTTGCCGGGCCTCTTGCCTGGCGCCAACGGATTTGGGGAGGGTTTCATGTACAAGCGCACCGGGCTCGTCAGCTTCACGCTTAGCGCCTTGGCCCTGGCGGTCGTCTGCGAACGGCTCAACGCCGCCGAAGCGGCGACCACCGAGCATGTCGAAGTGGTCGGGCAGGCCGCCGCCATCGGCAGCGCCCTCAAGGAGCAGCGCAGCTCCGACAGCATCAAGAGCGTGGTGCATGCCGACGGCGTGGCGCAGTTGCCCGATGAAAACGTCGCCGAGGCGGTGCAGCGCCTGCCGGGGATCAGCGTCGAGCGTGACCAGGGCGAAGGCCGCTTTGTCAGCGTGCGCGGCCTGGGCCCGGACCTCAACAGCGTGACCATCAACGGCACCCTGGTGCCCTCGCCCGAGAGCGAACGCCGCGCCGTGGCCCTCGACGTACTGCCTTCGGAACTGGTGCAGTCGTTGTCGGTGATCAAGACGCTCACCCCGGACATGGACGCCAACTCCCTCGGCGGCACCGTCGACGTTAAAAGCCTGTCGGCGTTCGACCACAAGGGCCTGTTCTATACCGGCAGCACCGAGGCCAGCTACGACAAAAACACCCGCCAGACCAGCCCGAAATTTTCCGGCGCCGCCAGCAACCGTTTCAGCCTGGGCGACGGTATCGACAACTTCGGCGTGGCCGCGGCCCTCAGTTGGCAGAAGCGTGATTTTGGCTCGGACAACGTCGAAACCGGCGGCGCCTGGGATTTCAACAACGGCGCCCGGCTCAACGAGTTCGAACAGCGCGACTACGACATCAGCCGCGAACGCGCCGGTGGCGGCCTGAACTTCGACTACAAGCCCGATGACCTCAGCAGCTACTACCTGCGCACCCTCTACAGCCGTTACAAGGACACCGAAACCCGCAACGCCGCCAGCCTTGAATTCGCCGACCCCCAGGCACCCGGCGAGTTAGGCGAGGCCGAGGGTAAGCGCAAGCTCAAGAACCGCGAGGAAACCCAGCAAATCCAGTCCTACGTATTCGGCGGCGAACGCATGCTTGGCCTCTGGACCTTGAGCGGCCAGGCCGGCTACAGCCGCTCCAGCGAAGACAGCCCGGCGCATATCGCCGGCGCCACCTTCGACGGCGGGGATTTCGCCGACAGCGGCTTCTACGACACGGCCAAGCCACGCCCGATCATCGGCAACGGTTTCTACGACGCCAGCAACTTCACCCTCGACAAAGTCGACTGGGAGAAACAGCACACCCAGGACACCGAGAAAAACCTGCGCCTGGACCTGGCCCGCGACTACGACCTGGGTGGCTACGCGTCCCAGTTCAAGTTCGGCGGCAAGGTCAGCCGACGCCACAAGGACAACGACCTGGAAGCCTGGGCCTACAAGGACCTGGATGAGCAGGGCTTCACTGACGAACAGCTCAACCTCACCCAGTTTCAGAAAGGCAACCTCGACTACCGCCTTGGCCGCTTCGGGCCGGGCATCAGCGCGGGCAATATTCGCCAACTGATCGGTGGCCTCAACCGCGACAACTTCTATGACCCGACCGAATCCCGGGTCAACGACTTCACCATTCGCGAAGACATCAACGCCGGCTACCTGATGAACACCGTCGATATCGACGACTGGCGCTTCATCGCCGGGATGCGCTACGAAGGCACCGAGTTCGAAGCCAAGGGCACCGGCGCCACGGACGGCCAGTTCAGCGCCACCGAGACCAAGCGTCGTTATCACCACTGGCTGCCGGGCGTGCATGCGCGTTACCAGATCGACAAGAACACCCAGGTGCGCGCCGCCTGGACCAAATCCGTGGTGCGTCCGACCTTCGGCCAATTGGCCCCCGGTTTTGTGATCGACGACGACGAAGCCACCTTCGGCAACCCGGACCTCAAGCCCCTGGAGTCGAGCAACCTGGACCTGGGCATCGAACACTTCATGGGCCGTGCCGGCACCGTGTCGGCGTTCGTGTTCTACAAGGACATCCAGAACTTCGTCTACAGCACCGACGTCGCCGGCACCGGCGCGTGGGCCAACTTCGCCGAGGCGCACACCTTCGCCAACGGCGACAGCGCCAAGCTGTATGGCCTGGAACTGGCCTATTCGCAAAAGTTCGACTGGCTGCCTGCGCCGTGGAACGGCCTGCTGATCGGCGCCAACAGCACCTTCAGCCGCTCAAGCGCGGATATCGAGGGCTTTGACGGCGCCAGCGGTCGTAACCGCAAGCGCAACATCAGCCTGCCCAACCAGTCGGACACCGTCGGCAACCTGATGCTGGGCTGGGAAGACGACAAGCTGAGCCTGCGCCTTTCGGCCAACTACAAGTCGGCCTACCTGTACGAGCTGGCCTCGATCAACGACAAGGCCCATGACCTGCACGTGGATGCCCAGACCTTCGTCGATTTCAGTGCGCGCTATTCGCTGACAAAGAACCTGCAAGTCAGTTTCGAGGCGCAGAACCTGACTGACGAGTCGTACTTCGTCTACACCGGCCACCGCAGCTACAACGGCCAGTACGAAGAGTACGGGCCCACCTACAAGCTGGGCCTGACCTTTACCCATTTTTGAATTCAACCCATTCCCAATGTGGGAGGGGGCTTGCCCCCGATAGCAGCGGGTCAGGCAAAGCTGCATCAACTGACACACCGTCATCGGGGGCGAGCCCCCTCCCACATTGGATCTTCACCGTATTCGAAGGATTTGCTTGTTCATGAGAATTTCCAGGCTGTACCTGCTGATCGCGCTGGTCACCAGCGCTAATGTGTTCGCCATTGACCTGCCGCTGACCCCTTGGGCGCCGGGCCTGAAAGCCGAAACCGTGGTCTTCCTGCCCAACGCCACTGAACGCCTCGCCGCGAGCACCCGCGATGGTCTGTTACTGCTTGACGAACACGGCGTCGAACTGGCCCGATTCAAGGGTGATTTCAGCAGCCTCGACACCCGCACCGTTGGCACTCAAACGCTGGTCGCCAGCCTCGACAACGACCGCCAGCAGGTGGCGCTGATCAACCTCGATGTCGCCCGCAAGACCTGGGGCACGTCGCTGTACTTGCCTGCCCGCGATTACCCGGTAAACGGTGTGTGCCTGTACCGCGATTCGGCGGCCAACCTGTTTGTGTTCTTGGTGGGCGAGGAGGGCAAGGGCGAGCAGTGGCTGGTGGGCAACGGCGCAACGCTGTTGGCCCAGGCGCAGCGGGTACGCGGCCTGCCGCTGCCGCCTTCGGCGCAGTTCTGCCAGGTGGACGATGCGGCCGAGCGCCTGGTGGTCAACGAAGAGAACGTTGGTTGGTGGGCCTACCCGGCGCACCCGGAAGCCGAGGTGAAACGCACACCCGTGGCGCTGTTCGACAGCCCCAAGCGCGAAGCCGGCGCCATGGCGCTGGTGCCGGGCGGGATGCTGGCGCTGGACCCGAAAACCGCAAAGGTGCATGTGTTCCAGCAAACCGGCGAGCGCTGGGCCGAGCAATCGAGCCTGACCTTGCCGGGTCTCAAGGAACCGGAGCAACTGTCGATCAATGGGCGGCAGCTGTTGGTACGCGATGACGACAGCGGCCAGCTCTATCAGGGCCAACTCGACTGGCAGGCCACGCCGGTGCCAACGGCCCCGGTGCTGCCCCAGGTCGCCGCGCTGCGCCAGACCGACCCGGTAAGCCGCCAGGGCGATGCGGCGGATGACCCCGCGATCTGGATTCATCCGCACACCCCGGCGAAAAGCCGGGTGCTGGGCACCAACAAGAAACAGGGCCTGCTGGCCTACGACCTCGACGGCAAGCTGCTGCAGGAGCTGGCCGTAGGGCGCCTGAACAACGTCGACATACGCCCCAACTTCAGGCTAGGAACGCAGACCGTCGACCTCGCCGTCGCCAGCAATCGCGATCGCAACAGCCTGAGCCTGTTCAGCATCGACCGCCAGAGCGGCGAGCTGCAGGAAGCCGGAGAAGTGCCGACGCCGCTCAAGGAAATCTACGGTATCTGCCTGTTCCAGCCCGCCAGCGGCGAAATCTATGCAATCGCCAATGGCAAGGACGGCACCTTCCTGCAATACCGCTTGAGTGCGCCAGATGGGCGTGTGCAGGGCGAGTTGGTGCGCCAGTTCAAGGTCGACAGCCAGCCGGAAGGCTGCGTGGCCGACGACCAACGCCAGCGCCTGTTTCTGGGAGAGGAAGACGTCGGCGTGTGGGCGGTGGATGCCCGCGCCGACCAACCGGCCACGCTGACCAGCGTGATCAAGGTGGGTGCCCAGTTGCATGCCGACGTTGAGGGCCTGGCGCTGTACCAGAGTCCGGCGCGGGATTACCTGGTGGTCTCAAGCCAGGGCAATGACAGCTACCTGGTGCTGGACGCCGAACCGCCGTTCGCCATGCGCGGCGCGTTTCGCGTCGGCTTGAACGCCGCTGCCGGCATCGATGGCGCCTCGGAAACCGATGGCCTCGAAGTCACCGCCATCAACCTCGGAGGGCCGTGGAGCCAGGGCATGCTGGTGGTGCAGGACGGGCGCAAGCGCATGCCCGAGCAAACCCAGAACTTCAAGTTCGTGCCCTGGGCCGAGGTGACCCGCGCCTTGGAATTGCCCTGAACGGTCATCACCCGGTCATCCGTTTTTAATCGAATAGGAGCTTCACCATGCACGCGACGATGGAACATATGACGATCTGGAGTTTGATCAGCGACGCCAGCCTGTTGGTCAAGGCGGTGATGGTCACGTTGTTGCTGGCCTCGTTGACCAGTTGGTACCTGATCATCCGGCGCGGCAGCGTGCTGCGGCGCCTGGAGCGACAGCTGCACGACTTCCTGGCGCGCTTTCGCGTTGCCACGGATTTGCAACCCTTGTACCGCCAGGCCGTGCAGGCGGGCGAGGGCGGTGTGGCGCCGATCTTTATTGCCGGCCTGCAGGAATACCAGCACCTGCACAACCATGACCCCGCCGTGCTCGAAGGCGTGGAGCGCGCCTTGCAGGTGGCGATCACCGAGCAGGAAATGGAGCTGGAAAAGGGCCTGCAATTTCTCGCGACGGTGGGCTCGGTCAGCCCCTATATCGGTCTGTTCGGCACGGTGTGGGGCATCATGAATTCCTTCCTCGGCTTGTCCCAGGTGCAGCAGGCCACGCTGTCGACGGTCGCGCCGGGCATCGCCGAAGCCTTGATTGCCACGGCCATCGGCCTGTTTGCGGCGATCCCGGCGGTGATTGCCTACAACCGCTTCGCCGTGCGCAGCCAGACCCTGCTCACCCGCTACTACGCCTTCGGCAACGAATTGCAAGTGCGCCTGCACCGCGCCCTGCGGGGTACCCCGATCAACCTGGCCGTGGCCGCCTGAAAGGAGCAAACCCATGCTGATCAGGCCGCAACGCAAGCACGGGCCCAAGGCCGAAATGAACGTGGTGCCTTACATCGACGTGATGCTGGTGCTGTTGGTGATCTTCATGGTCACCGCACCCATGCTCACCCAGGGCGTGAAGATCGAACTGCCCAAAGTCGCCGCCGAGGCGTTGGCTAGTGACACCCGCCAGCAGATCCTCACCTTGTCGGTGAAGGCGGACGGCGGCTACTACTGGAACCTGGGCGGCGAACTCGACACCCGCAACCAGACCGACAGCGCGGTGAGCCTGGAGGAAATGGGCGCCAAGGTCACGCAAGTGGTGGCGGCGCGCAGCGACACCCAGGTGTATATCCGCGCTGACGACAACGCCGGGTACGGCCGCGTAGTAGCGGCCATGGCGGTGCTGCAAAAGGGCGGGGTCAGCAACCTGGGGCTGGTGACCGAGGCCCCGCAATGACCGCGATGATCATGCACGGCCCGGCACGGGCACCAGACAGCGACGCGATGTGGCGCAACGGCCTGGCCGCCAGCCTGGCCGTGGCGCTGCATGTGGCGGTGGTGGCGGCCTTGATGCTGGGCTGGTCCACCGAAAAACCGCAGGTGGACGCGCCACGTGTGATGCACACGCAACTGGTGGTGATGCCCGCGCCGACGCCTGCGCCCGAGCCTGTAGCGCCCGTATTGCCTGAGCCTGTTGCGACGCCGGTGCCAGTACCGGTACCGGCCAAACCGACGGTCGACCCACAGGTCCAGGCACACAAACTGGAGAAAGCCGCCCTGGCGCGCAAACGGGTCGAAGAGAAAAAAGCCGAGCAGCAACAGCAACGCCTGGCCACCGAGCAGCGCAATCGAGAGCTGGAGCAGCAACGCCTGAACCAGCAGCGTGTGGCTTCCGAGAAAGCCCAGGCCGCCGTACCGGCAGCCACTCCGGCGTTCGACAGCCGTCAATACCAGCCGTTGAGCAAGGAAGCACCGGACTACCCGGAACGTGCGCTGGACAAGAACATCGAAGGCGACTGCTCGGTGGAGTACACCGTCAATACCCAGGGCCGCGTGGAAAATCCCAAGGTGCTGGACGGCTGCCACCCGTTGTTCATTCGGCCTTCATTGGCGGCGGCGAATACCTTTCGCTATCAACCCAGGATGGTCGACGGCCAGGCCGTGGCGGTACCGGCGGTGCGCAACACTTTCCACTACCGCATCAAATAATGGTTAACACCGAACCCATGTGGGAGGGGGCTTGCTCCCGATAGCTGTGTGTCAACCACTGCATCTTTGCCTGACCCACCGCTATCGGGAGCAAGCCCCCTCCCACATTTGAACCGCATCAGGCGTTAGCGGGATTCGCCAGTTCGATACCCGAAACATAGCGCTCCAGATTGGCCAGGAACGTATCGGCAATCTCCTCCTTGCTGTTGGTCGAAATCGCCGAGGTATGCGGCGACAACCGCACCCGCGGATGGCTGTACAGCGGATGCCCATCCGGCAACGGCTCCGGCTCGGTCACGTCCAGTGACGCCAGGCCGATCTGGCCGTTATCCAGTGCTTCCAACAATGCTTGCTGATCCAGCAACCCACCGCGCGCGATGTTGATCAGGTGCAGCCCCGGCTTGGCGCTGCCCAGCACGTCACGGTTGATGATGTGCCGCGTGGCTTCGGTCAGCGGTGCCGCCACCACCAGGTGGTCGGCACGGGCGAACAGGTCGTGGATGTCCTTGGCGGCGTCTACACCCACGCCAAACGGTGCCTGGCTCTGACGCAGTGCGACGACATGGATGCCCAGGGCCAGGGCTTTTTGCGCCAGGCTTTGACCAATCGCACCAAAACCCAGAATGCCCAGGGTGGTGCCCTTGAGCGGGCGCAACGCGGTGAACTGCCACTGCGAATCCTGCACCCAGATGTCCGGCAAATGCTTGGCCGCAGCAAAGATGGCCGCCAGGGCGAACTCGGCGAGGTTGTCGGCCGCGCTGCCCCGTGACGTGGTGACGGGCGGGCCGTTGAACAGCCAGCGCGGGTAAAAGTCGACGCCCGACGACACCAAGTGCACCCATTGCGCACCGTACGGCCAGCCGGGTGGCG
Source organism: Pseudomonas sp. W4I3 (assembly GCF_030816195.1). GTDB lineage: Bacteria > Pseudomonadota > Gammaproteobacteria > Pseudomonadales > Pseudomonadaceae > Aquipseudomonas. The sequence goes on from NZ_JAUSXS010000001.1 coordinate 3,026,972, forward strand.
GCGTGTTCGGTGCGGTGTAGCCACGCACGTTGATCGGGCGCAGCAGCAGGATGTTCGCCTGGGGCGGCAGGTCGCTCGGTACACCGGCCGGAACCCCGATCACCTGGGCGTGAGGGTGCCGCGTGGCGAGGCGTGCGCGGATCACGTCGTTGTAGTCTTCGTCCAACTGGCTGGCAATGATCAGCTGACTCATGTGCGTTCCTTCTGGCGTTGGGCGAACACTGCTTTACCGACGCCCTGCAGCACGGCGTCATTCTGTGGCGTGTGCACGCGACTGCACAGCACATCGCGGTAGTGCCGTTGCAGTGGGCTATGCCGTGACAGGCCAGGGTTGCCCGAGGCTTCGATGGCCAGCTCCACCGCACGGATGGCGTTGCCGGTCACCAGGTACTTCAACTGCGCCGCGTTGGCCGCCGGCGTGTGGCCTGCGGCGGCGGCATCGAGCAGGCTGCGGTTGGCAAACAACAGGGTGTCGATATGGCCGACGGTCTCTTGAAAACGCGGCAAGGTCGACAGCGCCGCGCCGAGATTCGATGGCTGGCGTTCCTCGAGCCAGTTCACCAGCCAGTCCCGCGCAGCCTGGGCCACCGCGTCGTACACCGAGGACAGCAGCACTGACATCCACAAAAAGCCCTCGCCATCCAACTCCGGCTGCGGCGTGCTCCAGGGGCTGACGCTGACGGCGTGGTCCAGCGGCACCAGCACGTTGTCGAGCACCACTTCATGGCTGCAGGTGGCGCGCATGCCCAGGTGATCCCAGGTGTCGATGATGCTCACGCCGGGGCTGTGCCTGGGCACCAGCCAGGCGCCCACCAGCGGGTCGGCGTCGTCACTGCGCGCCCATACGCTGAACCAGCTCAGGCCGTGGCTGCCGGTGGAGTAGATCTTGCGCCCGCTGATGCGCCAGCCTTCGGCAGTGCGTACGGCGGTTGTCGTCGGCAAGCCACCACGGGCCGGGGTGCCCAGGTCCGGCTCGACGCGCAGGGCATTGATCAGCGCGCCCTGGCGCACCGCGTCCTCGGCCACTTGCACGCGCAGGTGCTGGGGCCAGGTTTTGCTGTCTTGCAGACGGGTGTGTTGCAGGTACTGCATCACCAGGATCAGCGCGGTGGACGGCTCGCCCTTGGCAATTGCGCTGATGGCTTTGCGCGCCTGGGCCAGGCTGGCACCGCCGCCGCCAAGGGCCCTTGGCACGGTGAGGGCGATCAGACCGTGGGCTTGCAACCGCTTGAAATTATCGTGGGGAAAGACGCCGCTTTCATCGTACAGGTGAGCGGTACTGGCCAGCTCGGCGCTGAGGCGTTCGAGCGTCGTGTCGAAATCGACCGCGTCCACAGCACGTAAGGACAATTGAGTCATGAGGATGTACTCGGTCAAAAATGTGGGAGGGGGCAAGCCCCCTCCCACAGGGGATGGTGATCAGGCCAGGGCTTTCTCGGGGACTTCAGCCACGCTGTAGCGGTTGGCCGGCACCTCCAGTCCGAGGTTGTCGCGCAACGTCTGGCCGCTGTACTCGGTACGGAACAACCCGCGCTGCTGCAGCACCGGCACCACCAGCTCGGTGAAGTACTGCAAGCCATCGGGCAGCACCGAGTTGATGATGAAACCATCGCTGGCGCCTGCTTCGAACCAGCGCTGGATCGCATCGGCGACCTGCTCCGGCGTGCCGACGAAGTCGCGCTTGGGCCGCGAGAACCGCAGCGCCACTTCGCGCAGGGTCAGGCCTTCGTCCCGGGCCAATTGCTTGATGCGCTCGGAGCCGCCTTTCTGGCTGTTGGCGCCCAGGTCGCCCAGTTCGGGGAAGGGCGCGTCGAGGGGGTACTGGCTGAAATCATGGTCATTGAACGGACGGCCGAGGGCGACAATCGCATCTTCCACGGTGACCAGCTCCACCGCCTGCTGGTAACGGCTTTCCACCTCGGCGGCGTCGCGCCCGACAATCGGGCGGATACCCGGCAGGATCGACAGGTTGCCGGGGTCACGCCCAAAGCCCTTGGCACGGCGTTTCAAGTCGGCCGTATAGGCTATGCCTTCCTCGATTGTTTCCACGTGCACAAAGATGGCGTCGGCATGTTGCGCGGCAAAGTTGCGCCCGTCTTCCGAGGTGCCGGCCTGGAAGATCACCGGCTGGCCCTGGCGCGAACGCGCGATATTCAGCGGGCCCTTGACCGAGAAGAACTCGCCCTTGTGGTTGAGCGCATGCAGCTTGTGCGGGGTGAAGAACTCGCCGCTGTGCTTGTCATAGGCGAAGGCGTCGTCTTCCCAGGAGTCCCACAGGCCCTTGACCACATTCAGGTGTTCCTTGGCGATGCGGTAGCGCACGGCGTGAGGCGGGTGTTCGGCTTTGCCGAAATTATCGGCGGTGCCGCTCAGCCACGAGGTGACCACGTTCCAGCCGGCGCGACCACCGCTGATATGGTCCAGCGAGGCGAACTGGCGCGCCACCTGGTAAGGCTCGGTGTAGCTGACGGTCACCGTGGCGACCAGGCCGATGTGCGTGGTCAGCGCGGCCAGCGCCGAAAGGATCGTCAGCGGTTCGAAACGGTTGAGGTAATGCGGGCTGGACTTGGCGTGGATATGCAGGCTGTCGGCAATGAACACGAAGTCGAACCGCGCGGCTTCGGCCAGTTCGGTCTGCTGCTTGTAGAAGCTGAAGTTGGTGCTGGCGTTGGGCTGCGCCTGCGGGTGGCGCCATTCGCCCCAGCCGTGGCCGACACCGTGAACCATGGCACCGAGTTTCAATTGACGTGGCTTGCTCATGTTCTGCTCCTTAGCGCGATGCTTGGGAATTGGGGGCACGCTGGGCGTTGAAGCGCGCGTCGAAGCCTTGCGACACGTCGATGTGTCGGCTCAACAGGCCTTCCTTTTGGTAAGTGTCGGCGGTGGCCTGCAGGCCGCTGATCACCGTGTCGTCAATCAGCACCGGGGACAGGCGAGTGTCCTTGGCCACTTCGATGTGCACGGCCAACGGCAGGCCGGTGATTTTGGCCTGGGCGGCGGCGTATTCCTCGGGATGCGCGTTGGCCCAGGCGTAGGCGCGGTCCACGCGGGCGACAAAGTCGTCCAGTTGCACACGCTTGTCGGCGATGGCCTGGCTGGTGGCGGCGAAGTACAGGTGATTGCTCAGCAGGTTTTTGCCGCTGACCAGCACACGGGCGTTGCTTTGGGAGGTGACCACGGTGGTGTACGGGTCCCAGGTCGCCCAGGCATCGGCGGTGCCATTGTCCAGTACCAGTCGGGATTCGGCGGGCAGCAGGAAGATGAACTGCACGTCCTGCGAGGTCAGGCCTGCGCTGGCCAGGGCTTTGATCGCCAGGTAATGCCCGATGGAGCCGCGCCCGGTGACGATTTTCTTGCCCTTGAGGTCGGCTGCGGTCTTGATCGGCGAATCCTGGGGCACCAGCAGCGCGGTGGTGTTGCGCCCTTCGGCGTGGATGATGCTGATCACTTTGAGCGACGCACCGGCGCCGAGCGCAAACACATACGGCGCATCGCCCAGCGCGCCGACATCCACCGCGCCGGCATTCAGCGCTTCGCCCAGCGGCGAGGCCGAGGGGAATTCCGACCACTTGATTTCGTACGGCACGTTTTGGGTTTCGCCAGAGGCTTCCAGCAGCGCTTTGATTGTCGACTTCTGGTTGGCCACGCGCAGGGGTTGCAGGTCGGCGGCGTGGGCGTTGCCGAGCAGGCCGAGGGCGAGGGCACCGCCCAGCAAAAGGCGCTTGAATGGGATAGTAAACAGCATGGGACAGACTCCAGGCGTTGGATAAAGGAAGGTACCTCCGCCTGGAGAAGGGGTCGGATTTCCGGGAACGGTGCAGCGGTGGATCAGATCACGTAGAAACCGTGGGTGGCGTCGCGCGCCAGTTGTTCGACCAGGCCGTATTCCCAGTCCAGGTAGGCCTGCATGGCTTCCCGTGGGTTATCGGTGCCTTCATAGGGGCGGCGGTAGCGGTCGATGCGCGGTGAGGCCAGGTGCGTTTCGCCTTCTTCCAGCGGCAGTTGCGCGGCGATCCAAGCGGCGGTGCCACCTTGCAGCAGGAACACTTGGCTACCGGTCAGGGCTTCGACTTCGGCCACCGCCAGGCGCGCCAGTTGGCTGCTGCCGCAGGTCAATACGTAGCGCTGTGCGCGGGGCACCTTGGCCAGCGCCTCGGGCAGTTGCGCGCGCAACACCCACCAGGCACCGGGGATATGGCGTTTCACGTAATTGGCGCTGGCGGTGAAGTCCAGCACCACCGTGTCGCCATGCTCGAGCCAGTCGGCGAGGGTGTGCGGGCTGATCAGTTCGGCCTGGGGCGGCGGGGGCACCGGCGCGACCCAGGCACCCTGTTCACTGAAGTGCGCGGGTTGCAACTCGTCGAGCACATAGACGTCCCAACCCAGCTGGGCAAGCCAGGACGCCGACATGTTCGCGCGCACGCCGTCATCGTCCAGCAGTACCAGACGTGCACCGCGCACGCTGGCGACGTGGTCGGTTTCCTGCACCAGCTGCCCGCCCGGTGTGGAGCGGGCGCCGGGCAGATGGCCGGCCTCGAATTCTTCCGGGGTGCGCACGTCGAACAGGTATGTGGTGCGGGCCGCGTCCTGCTGCCAGCGTTGCAGATCGGCCAGGCTGGCACGGCCGACGCGGGCCTTGTCGGCCACGCCGCGTGCGGCCTGGGCGGCGGTTAGGCGATGTTCCTCGCTGGTCGGCGCAAAACGGCGCGCCTGACCATGGGCGAGTGTTTGCCCGGCCAGGGTCCAGCCGATGGTGCCGTTGCGCAGTGCCGACACCGGGTTGGCCACGCCAGCGTTGATCAGCGACTGGGTGCCGATAATGCTGCGGGTGCGCCCGGCGCAGTTGACGATAATGCGCGTGGCCGGGTCCGGGGCCAGTTCACGGGCGCGCAGCACCAGTTCGGCGCCTGGCACGCTGATGCCGGTGGGGATGCTCATGGTCTGGTATTCATCGAAGCGCCGGGCGTCGAGCACCACCACATCGGCCTGGTTGTCGAGCAGCGCCTGGACCTCTTCGGCGGCCAGGGACGGCGTGTGGCGCTGGCTTTCCACCAGTTCGCCGAAGGCCTTGCTCGGCACGTTGACGTCGATAAACAGCTCGCCACCGGCCTGGCGCCAGCCCTCAAGCCCGCCTTCCAGCAGGCTGACTTGGGTGTAGCCCAGCGCAACCAGGCGCTCGGCGGCGCGCTCGGCCAGCCCTTCACCGTTGTCGTACAGCGTGACCTGGGTGTCCCGGCGTGGGATGCGCGAATACACCTCCAGTTCCAGCTTGGACAGGGCAATGTTCGCGGCAAACAGCGGGTGGGCTTCGGCAAACGGCGCTTCCTCGCGCACGTCTACCAGGGCGACCTCCTCACGGTCCAACAGGGCCTGGCGAATCTGGGCGAAGCTGCGGGTCGATACGGTGCTCATAGGGCAGGGCTCTTTTCTTTGGACAGGTCCCAGATATTGGGGAGGTAGGCGTTGGAATAACCGGAGATAAACAGTTTCTCGCTGCCGTCGGGCTGATACACCGCTCGGCGCACCGCGCCAATGTTGGCGCCGTACACATGAATGCTGATGGACACCTGGTCGGCGTGGGCATTGCTCACCTGATGGATATCACCGATCTTCGGCGACACTGCTTCGACCTGGCCCGGCAGCAATTGCACCGGCTTGCCCTCGGCAATCAGCGCGCCATCGGGCGCCCGGGCAAACCCCTGGGAAAATTCTGCACCGCGCAACATGCCGATCAGGCCCCACACGCGGTGGTCATGAATCGGCGTGCGTTGCCCCGGCCCCCACACAAAGCTGACGATGCTGAAGCGCTGGCGCGAATCGGCATGCAGCAGAAATTGCTGGTAACGCTCGGGGTCAGGTTGAGCGAAGTCGTCGGGAAGCCAGTCATCGTGGCTGACCAGTTGCGCCAGCAGCTTGCCGCCACGGTGCAGCAGGTCGCCCTCGCGCGGGTTGCCGTCGATCAGCTCAGCCAAGGCGCCGATGAAGGCGCGCAGTCTCTCGGGGTGTGGAACCTGGCTCATGAACATTCCATTGGCGGTTTTGATGGCCTTATAAAAGCATAATGTTCATGGTTAATATGCTATTTTTTAATGATTAGCTTATAGCTCAAGGTAATTTAGAACCGCCTTGTATAGCGTTAGACGTTATCGATCACAGCGCGGGCTATCCAGACCGGATTGCGCGAACTATGCTTCGCGCACATCTTAATGACTGATCTCTATGTGCGGCCCAAATGAAAATTGACGATATCGATGCCTTTGTCGAAGTGATTCGTTGCCAGTCCATCAGCCATGCCGCCGAGTCGTTGCAACTGACCCAGCCGGCCATCACCCGCCGCGTGCAGAACTTCGAGCAGGCACTGGGGGTGGAGCTGTTCGACCGCAACACCAAACCCCTCAAGCCAACCCTGATCGGCACCCGTGTGTATGAGCAATGCCGGCTGATCCTGCGCGAGATGGACGCGCTGCGCGAATTGGTCGCCACCGATGCACCGCCCACGGGCGTGCTGCGCCTGGGCGTGCCGCAGACCATCGGCGATGTGGTGCTGCTGGATGCGCTCAAGCAGCTGCGCACCGACTACGCCGACCTGCGCGCCCAAGTGGCCACCGGTTGGGGCAGCCAGCTGGTGGGCAAGATCGAGCGCGGCGAGCTGGATGCGGCGGTGGCGTTGTTCCCGGCGGGCAAGATTTTTCCGGACAACATCGTCGGTGAGTCCATCGGCAAGATGGAGCTGGTGGTGGTGTGCGCCAAGGCGCAACTGCCGAAAAAGCCGTGCAAGCTGGCCGACGTGTACCAGGGTGGCTGGATCCTCAACCCGGACGGGTGTGGCTTTCGGGCTGGTTTGCAGCGCACCTTGTCCGACCAGGGCCTGGCCTTGCGGGTCAACCTGGAAACCTTCGGCACCGAGTTGCAATTGGGGTTGGTGGCCGATGGGCTGGGCCTTGGCCTGGTGCCGCGCCCGCTGCTCGAGCGCAGTGCCCATCGAGAGCAACTGGCGGTGGTGCCGCTGAAGGACTTCAAGCCGGTGATGGATCTGTGGCTGATCTATCCGCATTTCCTTGGCAACCTGCAAGGGCCGGTGGATGCGTTTGGCCGATGGGTGGCGAATTCCCTGCACAAGATCCGCAACGCTGCCTGAATCCTTGTGGGAGGGGGCTTGCTCCCGATAGCGCAATTTCAGTCAAAGCTGATTTGACTGATCTACCGCTATCGGGAGCAAGCCCCCTCCCACATTTGTAATGTGTTGTTATCAGGGATTTATAAAAATTAATAATAATTAGCTTAGATTAAAATGTGATTTTTATTATTTCTGAGCATCCCCTAGGCTGGCCTGCAAGTCCTTAAGGCCATCCAGGAAGTTTTGCCATGAGCAGCGTCACCTCGCTACCGAGCGTTTCCAGTACCGTCCGCCAACGCGTCACGCCAGAGGAGTGGGAGGTGCGCGTCAAACTGGCCGCCGCCTATCGGCTGGCGGCCTTGTACAAGTGGACCGACCATATCTATACGCACTTCTCCGCCCGTGTACCGGGCCCGGAGGAACACTTCCTGATCAACGCGTTCGGCCTGTTGTTCGATGAAATCAGTGCGTCCAACCTGGTCAAGGTCGACCTCGACGGCACCCTGGTCGACGACCCCACTGGCCTGGGCATCAACTACGCCGGCTACGTGATCCACAGCGCCATCCACGGCGCGCGCCACGACCTGCAAGCGGTGCTGCACACCCATACCCGCGACGGTATTGCGGTCTCCGCGCAAAAGGACGGGTTACTGCCCATTTCCCAACACTCCATCGCGTTCTCCGGTCGCGTGGCGTATCACGGCTACGAAGGCGTGGCTCTGGACCTGGACGAACGCGAACGGCTGGTGGCGGACCTGGGCGACAAGAGCGTGATGATCTTGCGCAACCACGGGCTGCTGACCGCAGGCATCAGCGTGGAGCACGCATTCCAGCAGCTGCAGGGTTTGGAGCGGGCGTGCAATATCCAGATTGCGGCGCAGGCGGCGGGGAATGCGGAGCTGGTGTTTCCACCGGCTGAAGTGGTGGCCAGGGTTGAGGAGCAGGCCAAGGTATTCAGCAGCGGCGACGGGCCTGGGGTGGCGCGGCATTGGAATGCGTTGATTCGGCAGCTGGAGCGTACCGATACCGACTACAAGAACTGAGTCATTGCAGGTTCAGATGCAGCAGGGAGCAAGCCCCCTGCGCATCGAAGCCGGTTATTGGGCCAGGTTGTGCTGGATTTGCTGCTTGGCCAAGGTCACCACGTTGTCCACGGTGAACCCGAACTTTTCCTGCAACTTCGCCAGCGGCGCCGAGGCGCCAAAGCTGTTCATCACCACTTTGGCGCCGCTCTGCCCGACGTAGCGGTCCCAGCCCAGTGGGCCAGCCTGTTCCACCACCACCCGTGCTTTCACCGCTGGCGGCAACACGCTGTCGCGGTAGGCCTGGTCCTGGTCTTCAAACAATTCCCAGCTGGGCATCGACACCACGTGCGCGGCAACCCCTTCGCTGGTGAGTTGTTCATAGGCCTCGACCGCCAGGCTGACTTCGCTGCCCGTGGCGATCAGGATGACCTCAGGTTTATCCGCGCCGGCCAGCACGTACGCGCCTTTGGCCGCACCGGAGGCGGGCGCATACCGGTTACGGTCCAGCGTCGGCAGCGGCTGGCGCGACAGCACCACACAGCTTGGCCGATGGGTTTGCGCCAGCGCCACCTTCCACAACTGCGCCGTTTCATTCGCGTCGCCTGGGCGCAGCGTCAACACGCCTGGGGTGGCGCGCAGTTGGGTCAGGTGCTCGATGGGTTGATGCGTGGGGCCGTCTTCGCCCACACCGATGGAGTCGTGGGTGAACACGAAGATCACCGGCAACTCCATGATCGCCGCCAGACGAATCGGCGGTTTCATGTAATCGCTGAACACCAGGAACGTCGAGGTGTACGGCCGCAGGTAGGACAGCGCCATGCCGTTGGCAATCGCGCCCATGGCGTGCTCGCGGATGCCGAAGTGCAGGTTGCGCCCGCTGTAGTCGTCGGCACTGAAACGGCCGGCGCCGTCGAAGGTGAGGTTGGTCTTGGTCGAGGGCGACAAATCCGCCGAGCCGCCCAGCAACCAGGGGATCTGCTGGGCGAAGGCATTCAGCACCTGGCCGCCTGATGCGCGGCTGGCGACACCCTTGGCATCGGCCGCAAAATCGGGCAGGTCAGCCTGCCAGTGTTCGGGCATTTCGCCGGCGCGCATGCGTTGCAGTTCATCGGCGCGTTGCGGGTCCAGAGACGACAAGGTCTGGTTCCACTGCGCGAACAGCGGCTCGGCACGCTCGTGCAGGGCGTCGCGCAATGCCGTGCGCGCCTCGTCGGGCACCAAGAAGCTTGAGTCCTGCGGCCAGCCATATGCGGCTTTGGTCAGGCGGATTTCCTCGTCGCCCAACGGCTCGCCATGGGCGGCGGCGGTGTTGTGTTTGTGCGGCGAGCCGTAGCCGATCACGCTGTCGACCACAATCAGGGTGGGTGCGCCGGTATTGGCCTTGAACGTTTCAAACGCCACGCACAGTGCCTGCAGGTCATTGGCATCGGTGACGTGCACGGTGTGCCAGCCGTAGGCCTGGAAGCGCTTGATCACATCTTCACTGAAGGCCAGCTCGGTGTGGCCCTCGATGCTGATGGTATTGTTGTCGTAGATCCAGCACAGGTTATCCAGGCGCAAATGCCCGGCCATCGACGCCGCTTCACCGCTGATGCCTTCCATCATGTCGCCATCACCGCACAGGGTGTAGACGTCGTAGTCGAACAGCACCTGGCCGTCACGATTGAAACGCTCGCCCAGCCACCGGCTGGCCATGGCCATGCCCACGCTGTTGGCGCAGCCCTGGCCCAAAGGACCGGTGGTGGTTTCCACGCCGGTGGTCATGCGGTACTCGGGGTGCCCCGGGGTTTTGGAACTCATCTGGCGGAACTGCTTGATGTCGTCCAGGCTGACCGCCGGCTGCCCGGAACGCTTGCCGTGGGCGTCGATCTCCACCACACCGGCCAGGTGCAACAGCGAATACAGCAGCATCGACGCATGCCCCACCGACAACACAAAGCGGTCGCGGTTGGGCCAATCGGGGTGCTCCGGGTGGTAGCGCAGAAAGCGACTCCACAGCGTATAGCCCACCGGCGCCAGGCCCATGGGCGTGCCGGGGTGGCCCGAATTGGCCTTCTGCACGGCATCCATGGCCAGCGTGCGGATTGTGTTGATGCATTGGGTGTCGGCGGCTGTGGCGGTGTGATTCATGAAACCGGTCTCCCTCGAGTGGCGATCTACAGTGGAGGGCAGGGGGCCGCAAAGGTTTGATCCTATCGCCGGGGTTGCGACGAACGGGGCGTATTGACCTCGGACATGACAAGACCCTTGGGAATGGGCTAGTTTCAAGGGGTAGGCCCATTGATCAACTAGTGGAGGTACGCCATGCCAGTGAAACACGACCTGTATCAGGACTTGGGGATGAGCAAGGAAGTTGTTCACGAACGCAGGGCGAGTGACAAGCGTCTGCACTCGCTGCTCACTCAATACGACGCCGCCGATGGCGAGGTGCTGAAGGCGGAGTCGGCCAGTGCCAGCGATGACGAAGTGGAAAAGCTGAAGAAGAAACGGCTGTTGATCAAAGACGAGATTGTCGCGAAGTTGACTTAAGCGAAATTCCAACCCGTGGCGAGGGAGCAAGCTTCCTCGCCACACTCCGTTTGTTTCAGTCGAATGTGCACATTTGTTCAGAATTGTTTGAGGGACAAGCTCAAGCTCACTCCTTATGATGCGCCCCGTCCACCCGGCTCTGGGGCTTTTTGCGGCGCAAGGATTGCGTTGTTGAGCCGGGCGGACATCCGTTTTTATACCAGCAGCGTCCTCATGCACTCATCCATCGAACGCTGCTGCGTCTCGCCATACAGCTGCAACTCATCGATTGTCTCGCGGCCCAGCGCCTGCTCGAATTCGGCACGGTTCGAATTGGCCGCGTAGTGACTCTGCGCGGCATCCCCCAGGTTCGACTGAAAGATTCCCGCCGCGCTCACCGGCAGGAAGTCCTCGTACACCAGCGGTTCTACTTGCACGTGCCCCGCGCTGATCAGTTCCTCCAATGTGCGCGGTTGGTCGGCCTTGCCGCGGGCCGCCAGGCCTATCTCGCTGGGGAAGTAGCGGAAGTACGCCAAGCTTTGCTCGCGCATTTGCGCGTGGTCGTCCGGGAATGCCTGGAAGTGTTGCGCCATCAATTGCTCATAACGCGCGGCGTTGGATTCGTTGGGGAAGGCGCCGAGTTCATCGCGGGCGGTATTCAGCAATTGGTCGTACAGGGCGCGTCCCTTGGGCGTGAGCGCGACGCCGCGCTGTTCGATTTCGCCGAAGCGTGCGCTGTGGCTGCCCTGGGCATCGGTAAACGCAATGGGTTCGTCAAGGGCCTTGAAGCTGGTCTGGCGCAGCAGGATCGGGCAGTTACGCCGAGGTGGGCCTTCGATCACGGCCTTGGGGGTGATGCCGTTGTCGGGCATCGCGGCCTGCACCCGGTCGATGTCCAGGGTGCGCGGGGTGAGGTGGTTGATGTGCGGGCCCTTGAAGGCCACCACGTCGGCGATCAGGCGATGTTGGTCGCTGAGTTGCCGATACTGCGCAGCCGTGACGGTGGCGGTGTGGTGCCAGCGAAAGGTCTCCAGCGCCTGTCGGATAAATGCCTCGGCGTCGTCGGCATCAAGGCCGCCGTCTCGTTCGGCCTGTTCGATCAGCGCCAGGGCGCCGGGGGTGAAGATCGAGCGCTTGGCCAGGGCGGTTTCGGCGAAGCTGCGCAGCGCGGGGCTTTCGATCAGTTCCAGGCGCAGCAGCGAGGTGAACACGCGAAACGGGCTGGTTTGCAGCGACTGTTCGTGGACGGCGCGAAAGGCGGTGGAGTGCACCGGCACGCCGGCCGGTGTCAGGTCGTAATAGCCCACCGGTTGCATGCCCATCACCGCGAACAGGCGGCAGATGGTCGCCAGCTCCGCGGCGCTGCCCAGGCGGATCGCACCGTGACGCTCCATGTCCAGGCGCTGGATTTCGCCGGTACGGTGCAGGTGCTCGGCCAGGCCTTGGTTGCTCTCCAGCACCCGTGCGTTGGTTTGGGCCACCAGCGCCATCAGCGCGCCGTACAACGGCACTTCATCCCTGTACATATCGGACATCGCCCGGGAAAAGCCCTTACGGATCTCGTCGGGGCTGACATGTGCGGTACCTGGCATAGAAAAATTCCTGAAGGCTAAGGCGAGGGGCTTGGCTTTCTGCGGATTCTGTTGGGGCACAACGGTGCGTGCAAACGAAGTTTCCTCTGGACTTCATTCTGCAAACGAATGAGGTGACAAAAATATGACAACGCTCAGCCTCGGCGAAATTTCATTTTTCAGCGGTTTTCCTAACTAATTCTTCACGGAGTTCGCCGGGGGCGGCATGAAACAATCGTCACGTTTGTAGGGATGAAAACGCCGTTTTGCACACAACACTCATAAAAAAATGTTCAGGGGCCGTCGTTAATGAAAATTTCTACACTGGCGTTATCCATCACCGCCGCCGTGCTTGCACAGCAGGCGTGCGCTGATGACTTCGGGCTCGGCGCCTTGGGCACGGGCAACGGTCACAGCGGCTTTGTCGAAGACAGCCATGCGTCCGTCAGCTCGCGCAGCATGTATTACAGCGCAGACAACCGTTCGGGCAGCAATAACGATCTGCGCGAAGCCGCGACAGCGCTGCGCCTGGATTACAAATCCGGTTATACCCAGGGCACCCTTGGCGTCGGGTTTGACGTGATGGCCTTCGGAGCCCTGCGCCTGGATGGCGGCGACGGTCACACCGCGGGCCCCGGCTTGTCCGGCAATGGCAACAGCTTCTTCCCGACCAAAAACAACGGCACCGAGCCCGCCGATTCCTTCGGCCGCGCCGCGGGCAATGTTAAATTCCGTATTTCCCAGACCGAGTTGCACGTTGGCGGCGGCCTGGCTCCGGTCCTGCCGATCCTGGTCTCGAACGACAGCCGCGTGGCGCCGCAGACCTTCGATGGCGGCATCCTCACGTCCAGCGACATTCCCAACGTTACCTTCACGGGCGGTGAACTGAACCGCGCCGAAGGCCGCGCCTCCAGCAACTCGACAGGCTTGAGCGTGGCCGGCGGCACGCGTGACAGCGACAGCTTCAAGTTCGGCGGGGTGGATTACAAACCCTTCGGCTCTTCCGACAACGCCGTCGCGAAAAACCTGACATTGCAGTACTACTACGCGCAATTGCAGGACTTCTACAAACAGAACTACTTCGGCCTTGTGCATGTGCTGCCACTGGGCAACGATCAGTCGTTCAAGACCGACCTGCGCTATTTCGACAGCAGCAGCGATGGCAAGAATGGTGAGAGCGGTTACCAGTTCAATAACAATGGTGGCTACGCCAGGCACGCCAATGAAGTGGACAACAAAACCTACAGTGCCGCCTTCACCTACCAATTGGGCGGCAGCAGCTTGATGCTCGGCCATATCGGCGTGGGTGACGACGGCGGCTTTGTGTGGGTCAACCAGGGCAGCCTGGCCGACCCCCACGCCCAGGGCGCTGGTGGCAGCGACTTCTACCTGTTTACCGATGCGGTGGTGGGCCAGTTTTCCCGCGCGGGCGAGCAGGTCAACTTCGGCCAGTATGCGTATGATTTCAAGGCTTACGTGCCGGGCCTGAAAGCCTCTGTTGCCTACTTGAACGGCAGCGATATCAAGGCCAAGGTGGCCGGTGGCCCTGACCAGAAAGAAAACGAAACCGATTTTCGCCTGGATTACGTCGTGCAAGCCGGCCCTCTGAAAGGCTTCGGTACCACCTTTCGCACCGGCACCTACCACGGTAAAAACACCGGCACCGCCGACCAGGACCAAACCCGCCTGATCTTCAACTACACCTACGCGCTGTTCTAAGTCTTCATGTGCACCCGGGCGTCATTGGGCTCTACACTGCTGCTCACTCGGCAGGCGATGGAGGACTCAATGACGGCCACACCCATACACCCAATGCTCGACACCCTCGAAGGCCAGCGCCTGACGGCGCAGGATGCAGAGTGCTGGCGCGAGTGGGGGCCCTACCTGAGTGAACGCCAATGGGGCACCGTGCGCGAGGACTACAGCGCCGACGGCGATGCCTGGGCCTATTTCCCACATGAACATGCACGCAGCCGCGCCTACCGTTGGGGCGAGGATGGCCTGGCCGGTTTCAGCGACAAGGCGCAACGCTGGTGCCTGGGCCTGGCGCTGTGGAACGAGCGCGATGCGATCCTCAAGGAACGTCTTTTCGGCCTCGACAACGCCGAGGGCAACCATGGCGAGGACGTCAAGGAACTGTACTTTTTCGTCGATGGCGTGCCGAGCCATGCCTACATGCGCATGCTCTACAAATATCCCCATGCAGCGTTTCCCTACGCCGACCTGATCGCCGAAAACGCCCGTCGCGGGCTGGCTGATACCGAATATGAAATCCTCGATACCGGTGTGTTCGACGACAACCGCTACTGCGACGTCAGCGTCGAGTACGCCAAGCACCAACCCGACGATATCTTCATGCGCATCACCGTGCACAACCGCTCGGAGCAACCCACGCGCCTGCAGGTGTTGCCCCAGCTGTGGGCACGCAATGACTGGAGCTGGACGTTCGACGCACCCAAGCCTGATTTGACCCTGGACGGTGACCGCGTGCGCGCCCGTCATCATGAGTTGGGCGATCGCCACCTCAGCGCCTGGGGCCAGGACGGCGTGGAATGGTTGTTTTGTGAAAACCAGACCAACTTTCCCCGGCTGGGTGGGCCATCGGCGCCGGGGCCGTTCAAGGACGGTATCAACGATTATGTGGTGAACGGCATTCAAGGCGCTGTTCGCCGGGACGCGGGAACCAAGGTCGCAGCGCGGTTCTGCCTGGAGCTGGCGGGTGATGAGCGCAAAATCCTGTACCTGCGTTTCGCCCCCGTGGACGCGCCCGAGGTCAACGCGCGCAAGCTGTTTGAGCAGCGCCGCCAGGAGACCGACGAGTTCTATGCGGCCTTGCAGGAGGGGATCGCCGACGCCGATGCCCGCAACGTACAACGCCAGGCCCTGGCCGGGTTGTTGTGGTCCAAGCAGTTGTATTATTTCGATGTCAACCAGTGGCTGGACGGCGACCCGGCCCAGCCCGCGCCGCCGCCCGAGCGCCTGCATCTGCGCAATAGCCATTGGCGGCACCTGTCCAATTTCGACATCCTGTCCATGCCCGACACATGGGAGTATCCCTGGTACGCCTCGTGGGACCAGGGCTTTCAAGCGGTGGCCCTGGCGCTGATCGATCCGGGCTACGCCAAGCAACAGCTGTTGTTGCTGGTGAAGGACCGTTTCATGCACCCCAACGGCCAATTGCCGGCCTATGAGTGGCGCTTCGACGATGCCAACCCGCCCGTTCACGCCTGGGCCAGCTGGCGCGTCTACCAGCAGGACAAGGCGTTGACGGGGGGTGGGTGACATGGACTTTCTGGAGCGGATTTTCCACAAACTGCTGCTGAATTTTTCCTGGTGGGTCAACCGTAAGGATGCCGAGGGCCGCAACCTGTTTCAGGGCGGTTTTCTGGGGCTGGACAATATCGCTCTGTTCGACCGCTCGGCGCCGCTGCCGCCGGGTTATCAACTGGACCAGGCCGACGGTACGGCGTGGGTGGCCGCCTATGCACTGGACCTGATGCGCATCGCCCTGGAGCTGGCCAAGCGCAATGGTGTGTACGTGGATATCGCGGTGAAGTTTTTCGAGCACTTCCTGTACATCGCCGGCGCCATCAACCGCGTCGACGACAGCGCCGAAGGGCTGTGGGATGAGCAGGATCTGTTCTTCTACGACGTGCTGCATCGCCCCGATGGCGAGAGCGAGCCGGTGCGCCTGCGTTCCATCGTCGGGCTGATGCCGCTGTTTGCGGTGCTGGTGCTGGAGCAGCGTGAGCATGAAGGCCTGGAAGGCTTGCGCGAGCGACTGTTGGGCTTCATGCATCATCGGCCGGACCTGGCCAGGCTGGTATCGCGCTGGAACGAACCGGGGCAGGGCAATCGACTGTTGCTGGCGTTGCTGCGCGGCGAGCGCACCAAGGACTTGCTGCGGCGCATGCTCGACGAGGATGAGTTTCTGTCGGCGTTTGGCGTGCGCTCCTTGTCCAAGGCCTTCGCCGAGCAGCCCCTGGCACTGAAGATGAATGGCAACACCCTGTGCGCCAGTTACCAGCCCGGCGAATCCGATTCGCGCCTGTACGGCGGCAACTCCAACTGGCGCGGGCCGTTGTGGATGCCGGTCAACTACATGCTGATCGAGTCGCTGCGCGAATTTCATCGCTATTACGCGGATAACTTTTCAGTGGAGTACCCCAAGGGCAGTGGTTACCTGTCCTCCCTGGAGGAAGTGGCCGACAGCCTCAGCGAGCGTCTGACCGGGTTGTTTCTGAGGGACGAGAACGGCCTGCGCCCGTCAATGGCGGGGTATGCGCAGCTGGAAGCGGACCCGCTCAGCCGTGACCTGGTGTTGTTCCATGAGTATTTCCATGGAGAAACCGGGAGGGGGTTGGGGGCATCGCACCAGACGGGGTGGAGTGCGTTGGTGGCGTTGTTGCTGCAACCTAAAAACTAAATGTGGGAGGGGGCAAGCCCCCTCCCACACTGGATCTTTATCTGACTCAGGATTGCCCTTGAATCAGGAAGGAAACAGCTCGCTCAGCTTCATCGCCAGCATCATGTCGCCTTCGGTGCGCAGTTTGCCGCCCATGAACGCCTGCATGCCGTCGGTGGAACCGTCGACGATGCCTTCCAGGGTTTCGCTGTCCATGACCAGGGTCACTTGGGCGTCCGGGTTTTCGCCTTCCTGCAGTTCGCAGGTCTTGTCTTTGACCACCAGCGAAAAGTTCTTGGTGTCGTCGATACGGAAACCGAATACCAGGTCCAGGCCTTCAGCGGCGCTTGGGTTGAATTTGGCTTTCATTGCTTCTACGGCTTTAGCTACGTCAGTCATGGTTTCGATCCTTTAGGGTAGAGTCCAGTGACCTTGGGGTCACGGTTGGCCGCAGTTCATCGGAAGGTGATGAACTGCGGCGCCTTCAACAGCTGCAAGTGGGTATGAGTGTTGAAGGAAGCCAGCGCCACCTCGCGACCACGGAATTTCAGCTGGTTGAGCGAGGTGTTAACAATTTGCCAGTTCAGTTCGAACGCCTGGGCCACCGGCATTCGGGTAATCAGGTGGAGCAGGGCGGTGATGGTGCCGCCGGAGGTAAATACCGCGATCTTGTGCCCGTTGTCGGCTGCCTCGAGGATGCGCTGCAAGCCGCCGTTGACGCGCTCGACAAACCCCTGCCAGCTTTCCAGCCCCGGAGGGTCGTAGCTGCCGGCCAGCCAGCGCTCGATGATCAGGGCGAAGATTCGCTGGAATTCGCTGCGGTTCTGCGCGCCATTGCGCAGGATGTGTACGGCGTCGGGTTCAGCGCCGAGCAGATCGGGGAGCAGGCCGCGAATGATTGCCTCGCCGTCGAATTCGTTGAATGCGCTGTCGATTTCCAGGGGCGGAACCGGCAGGCCGAGGGTGCGGTATTGATCGAACGCGGCGGTGGCGGTGTGCTGCTGGCGGCGTAGATCACCCGACAGGCAACGATCGAACTTAAGCCCCAGGTCTGCCAAGTGGCGACCGAGTACCCGGGCTTGTTCCACACCGACGGGCGACAGGACGTCATAGTCGTCTGCACCGAAGGAGGCCTGGCCATGTCGAATCAGATAGATGCTGCCCACGTCCGTTTTCCCGGTACGTTGAAAGTCTGGCGAGGTTATGAGGATGCCTGCGAGCTGTCAATGAAAAAACATACGCTTGTTTTAAAAGCCCGTTAGAGGTGCGCTGCTGGCGGTTTGGGCACTGGTCCACAGGCAGTAGCGCCGGTATGCTGGGCCATCCGCGCCTGGCGCAGTGCATTCTTAAGGAGACATATGGATTTTTTGGCCGAATATGCGAGCTTTCTGGCGAAGACCGTCACCCTGGTGGTCGCTATTCTGGTGGTGCTGATCAGCTTCGCGGCCCTGCGCAGCAAAGGGCGTCGCAAATCCGCCGGCCAGTTGCAGGTCAGCAAGCTGAACGACTTCTACAAGGGCTTGCGCGAGCGCCTGGAGTCGAGCCTGCTCGACAAGGACCAGCTCAAGGCCCTGCGCAAATCCGAAGGCAAGGCTGAAAAGAAGCAGGGCAAGAAGAAGCCCGAGGCCAAGCCACGGGTGTTCGTGCTGGATTTCGACGGTGACATCAAGGCCTCGGCCACTGAAAGCCTGCGCCATGAAATCACCGCACTGCTGAGCCTGGCCACGCCCAAGGACGAAGTGGTACTGCGCCTCGAAAGCGGCGGCGGCATGGTGCATAGCTACGGCCTGGCTTCATCGCAGCTGGCGCGTATCCGCCAGGCGGGCGTGCCGTTGACCGTGTGCATCGACAAGGTTGCCGCCAGCGGCGGCTACATGATGGCGTGCATCGGCGAGAAGATCATCAGCGCCCCGTTCGCTATCCTCGGTTCCATCGGCGTGGTTGCGCAGCTGCCTAACGTCAACCGTCTGTTGAAAAAGCACGATATCGACTTCGAAGTGCTGACCGCCGGCGAGTACAAACGCACGCTGACGGTGTTTGGCGAAAACACCGAGAAGGGTCGCGAGAAGTTTCAGGAAGACCTGGACATCACTCACCAGCTGTTCAAGAACTTCGTCTCGCGTTATCGCCCGCAGCTGGCGATCGACGAGGTCGCGACCGGAGAAGTGTGGCTGGGTGTTGCCGCCCTCGACAAGCAATTGGTCGACGAGCTGCAGACCAGCGATGAATACCTGGCCACCAAAGCCAAGACCGCCGAGGTGTTCCACCTGCACTATGTCGAGCGTAAGAGCCTGCAGGAACGCGTAGGGCTGGCGGCCAGTGGTTCGGTGGATCGGGTGTTGCTGACTTGGTGGAGTCGTTTGACCCAACAACGCTTCTGGTAACCCATGTGGGAGGGGGCATGCCCGAATGTAGGAGCGAGCTTGCTCGCGAAAAACGTCCAGGCAACGCGTTCATTCTGGATAAACGCGGAGGCCCTGAGTTCTTCGCGAGCAAGCTCGCTCCTACAAAAAGCCCTCTCCTAAAGTTGAAGCCGGTCAGGTCAAGCGTGGCTGAACGGAATCTGCCAGCCGTGTGAGGATCAGGCAGCACGACACCGCTCCCGCATCCAGCACCCCGAGCGAGCGCTCACCCAAACGGCTGGCCCTGCCGATCTTGGCCACCAGGTCTTTGGTCGAATCTCGGCCTTGGGAAGCAGCGCTTTTCATTGCCTGCAGCGCATCGTTGAACGAAGCCCCGTCGGCATGCGCCCGCTCAAAGGCTTCCACTGCCGGAATGAGGGTGTCCATCAGACACTTGTCGCCCACACCCGCTTCGGTAATGTCCTGCAACGAGGTCAGGCCGCCGCGCAGCAAGCGCGCGAAGGTGGCGGCGTCGATGGCTTCGCTGCCGCGCACTTCATCGGCCATGCCGATAAACAGGCTGCCATACAACGGGCCCATCGAGCCGCCTATCCCTTCCATCAGGCTCAGGGTCAGTTCATCCAGGGCTTGTGCCAGGCTCAGTTGGCGGCCTTCGAGCGCGCGCCCGCAATGGGCGAAGCCCTTGGCCATGTTGATGCCGTGGTCCCCGTCGCCAATTGCGCCGTCGATTTCGCTGAGGTATTCACGGTTGGCCACGATTACGCTGACCAGGTCGGCGACGATGGCGCTGCCGTCGTGGGTAGAAAAATGCTCACTCATGGTTCACTCCGCCTGGGTCATGCCGATGGAACGGCAGGGTTGGTCGATCAGTGTTTTCAATTCCGCGTCCAGGCCAAGCAGGGTCAGGGTCACCCCCATCATTTCCAGGGAGGTGAAGTAGTTGCCGACGTAGCAACGGTGAATGTTCAAACCCTTGGCCTTGAGCTGGCTTTCCACCTCGGCGTAGAACACGTACAGCTCCATCACCGGTGTGGCGCCGAGGCCGGAGACCAGCACTACCACGCTGTCATCCTGGCTGAAATCGCGGTCTGCAAGGATAGGCGAGAGCATGCGCTCGGCCATCGCCGCAGCGGACTCGATAGGGACCACTTCGATGCCCGGTTCGCCATGGTGGCCGATACCCAGTTCCATCTGGCCGTCGGGGATCTGGAAGTTTGGCTTGCCCACGGCGGCGATGGTGCAAGGCGTGAGACCGATGCCAATCGAGCGACAGTTATCGACGGCTTTTTGCGCGACGCGAATCACCCCGTCCAGGTCGTAATGCTGGGCAGCGGCGGCGCCGCCGATCTTCCACATGAAGATTTCCCCGGCCACCCCGCGACGCTTGGCGATCTCCGCCCTGGGGGCGGAGGCGACGTCATCATTGGCGACCACGGTGCGGATACGCATGTCTTTGCTGGCGGCCATTTTCATCGCCAGCTTCACATTCATGTTGTCACCGGCGTAGTTGCCGTACAGGCAGGCCACGCCCGCGCCCTGGTCGGCGGCGCGGAAGGCATCGAAAAAGCTTTTGGCGGTGGGCGAGGAGAAAATCTCGCCGACCGCCACCGCGTCCACCAGGCCCGGGCCAACGTAACCAAGAAACGCTGGCTCGTGCCCGGAACCACCGCCGGTGACGATGCCCACACGACCCTTGGCCGAAGGTTTAGCCTTGACGATAACCCGAGGGTTGGTTTCGTACTGGCGCAGTTCGGGGTGCGCGACGAGGATGCCGCGCAGCATGTCTTCGACCACTTGGTCCGGATCGTTGATGACTCGATTCATAACGCGGGTTCCTGTTTTTATGGGTTCACCACTATCCAGTGTGGGAGGGGCGGTGCGACGATTCGACTTGCTCCCGATAGTGGTGTGTCAGCTAGCTGATTCAGCACTGGCGCAGCGCCATCGGGGGCAAGCCCCCTCCCACATTGGGAAGCTGTGGTGTGCTTATGGCTTGAGTACAACCTTCAGCGATTTTTCGCCACGCTCCATCACCGCAAACGCCTCCTTGAAATCCGCCAGGGCAAAGGTGTGGGTCACCACATCGCGCATATCGATCTTGCGGTTGCCGATAAAATCGATGGCGCGCGGGTACATGTATGGCCCCAGGTGCGAGCCGAGGATGTCGAGTTCCTTGCGGTCGCCGATGATCGACCAATCCACCGTGGCCTCATCATTGAACACGCTGAATTCAACGAAACGCCCCAGCTTGCGCAGCATCGCCAGGCCCTGGTTCACCGCCTTGTGGTGCCCGGTGGCTTCGATATAGATGTCGCAGCCGTAGCCGTCGGTGATCTCGCGGATTTTCGCCAGCACGTCGACCTCCGCCGGGTTCCATACTTCGTCGGCGCCCATGCGCAGGGCCAGGGCGGCGCGCTCTGGCTTCATGTCCAGCACGATGAGCCTTTTCGGGTTGCGCAACCGCACCGCGCCGATGATGCCCAGGCCCAGGGTGCCGGCGCCGGCGACCACCACAATGTCGTCGTGGTCGACGTTGGCGCGTTCTGCCGCGTGCAGCGAGCAGGCCAGGGGTTCGATCAGGATCGCTTCATCCGGGGCGATGGATTCCGGCACTTTATGGACGATGCCTTCTTTGGTGAAGATCATGTACTGGGCCATGGCGCCTTGCACATTGTTTTGGAAGCCATACAGGTCGTGCTTCTGGCACATCCAGTATTGGCCGTGGTTGCAGAACCGGCAGCCCCAGCACGGCACGATCTGCTCGGAAATCACCCGGTCACCCACCGCCACGCCGCGTTTTTCCGCGCCAGGGCCAAGGGCAACCACGCGGCACACGAACTCATGGCCCGGAATCATCGGCGGCTTTACGTAGCGCGGTTGTTCGGCATCGCCCCAGAATGACGGCGCACCGCGATAGGTCTTGATGTCACCCATGCAGATGCCGCACAGCTCGACCTTGGTGAGGATCTCATCCGGCCCCGGTGTGGGAACGTCTACGGTTTCCAGGCGATAGTCTTCCGGGCCATGGCACACCACGGCCTGCATGGTTTTCGGAATGACTGGCGCCAGCTGTTCAGCGCTGCGTTCGGTAACGGTGGACATGACAAAACCTCACGACATAAAGATGGATTACTGAATGCTGTAGCCGCCGTCGATCACCATGTTCGCGCCGGTGATCATTTGTGCGGCATCGCTGAGCAGGTACAACGCCAGCCCGGCGATCTCCTCGGGCTGGGCAAAGCGCCCCGCCGGAATCTGCAACTTGGCCCGCTCGCCCACGTCTCCAGCCCAGGCTTTCTTGCCCAGGGCGGTCTCGACGATGGTCGGGGAGATGGCGTTGACGTTGATCTGCGGCGCCCATTCCATGGCCAGTACCTTGGTCATGCCGACGATGGCGGCCTTGCTTGCGCAGTAGGCGACGTGGCGGTCCAGGCCGATTACCGCGGCCTGGGAGGCGAGGTTGACGATGCGCCCGCTGCCCTGGGTCAACATGTGTCGGGCGCAGGCCTGAGCCACGAAAAAGCTGGCCTTGAGGTTGATATCCAGCGTGGTGTCCCAGGCGCTTTCGCTGACCTCGACGGCCTTGTCCAGCAACACCACGCCGGCGCTGTTGACCAGGTAATCCAGGCGCTGGAACTGCTCGAATACCTGATCGATGGTGGTGTGTATCTGGCCGATCTGGCCGAGGTCGACAGCAATGCCCAGGTGCCCGTCGCCCAGGCCGGCGGCTATTTCAACCACTGCCGGGTCGCGGTCGAGTAACGCCACGCGCGCGCCGCGCTCCACCAGCAAGGTGGCGCAGGCCAGGCCGATGCCGGCGGCGCCACCGGTGATCACGGCGCAGCGGCCGCTCAGGTCGAAGGCTTGGTTCCAGAAACCAGACATGTATGACTCCTCTTTCAATCACAATGGAGATCCCAATGTGGGAGGGGGCAAGCCGCCTCCCACACTTGACTGCATTTGAAGTCAATAACTACTTGCCGCCGCTGACCTGCTTGTACAGCGCATCGGCATTCGCATTGGTCACCGGAACCCAGGGCAGGATGTAGTTCTTGGCGGTGCCATCACCCCATTTCACGTCCTTGCCATAACGCTCCCAGATCACTGATTGCGGCGTGTAGTCCTTGCCCGCCAAAGCGCGCAACGCCACGTCCAGCGCGCCCTGGGACTGCGCCTGGGCGTCCTGGAGGAACGTGGTGACTTCATCTTTTTTCGCCGCCTGAATCGCGTCCGGCATGCCGTCGATGGAGGTGACCGGGACGTCCTTGGACGTCAGTCCATGGGACTTCAACGCCTGCACCGCACCGAGGGCCATGTCGTCGTTCTGGGCGATCACGCCATTGATGCCTTTGGGATGGGCGTTCAGCCAGTCTTCGGTGAGGGTCAGCGCCTGGGCGCGGTCCCAGTTGGCGGTTTTCTTCTCGATGATTTTGATGTCCGGGTGCTTGCCCAGCACCTCCAGCTCGCCTTTTTCCCGGTCGATCTGCGCCGACTGGCCAATCGGGCCCTGGATGATCACCACGTTGCCCTTGCCGTTGAGCTTGTCGACCATGGCCTGGGCCTGCAGGCGGCCGCCCTCCACATCATCGTTACCCACATACGGCACATTGGCATCGGCTACTTTCGTATTGGAGGCGATGACCACCACGTCGTTGCTCATGGCGGCTTTCACCGTGCCGACGCCGGCCTTGGTATCGATGGGCACGAACAGAATGGCGTCGTAGCGCTGGGTCACCATGTTTTCGATCTGGTTGTTCTGCGTCAGCGCGTCGTAGTTGCCGTCGAACACGGTCAATTGCACGGTGCCGTCCTTGACCGCAGGGTGCTCCTTGAGCTCGCGGACCCAGTTCTGCATGAACTGGCCCTTGAGGCCGTAGACGGCAGCGCCGATCTTGTAGGTCTTGCCATCGGCGGCCAGGGCGATACTGCTGGCCAGCAGGGTAAAGGTCGCCGCGGCGGCCAAGGTGGTACCCAGTTTCATAAGTAGAACTCCGGTTATTGTTGTGGGTCGTTCTCTAGCGTTTTTTCTTGCGCCACACATCGATCAGTACTGCGAACACGATGATCAGGCCCTTGGCGACCTGCTGGTAATAGGAAGAAACACCAAGCAGGTTCAGCCCGTTGTTGATCACGCCAATCAACAGCGCGCCAAACAGGGTGCCGACGATGCTGCCGGTGCCGCCGGACAAACTGGTGCCGCCGATCACCACCGCGGCAATCGCATCGAGCTCATAGGAAACCCCGGCCTGGGGCAGGGCGGAGGTGGTGCGCGCTGACAGCACCACGCCGGCCAGTCCGGCCAGCAGGCCCGACACCACATACACCGAGAACATCACCTTGCGCACGCCTATCCCTGAGGTGCGCGCGCTCTTTTCATTGCCGCCCACCGCGTACACATAGCGCCCATAGGTGGTGTAGCGCAGCACCATCCAGAAGATCAGCGCGACGACGGCGAAGATAATGATCGGCACGCCAATCGGGCCGATCTTGCCGATGCCCAGCGCCAGGTAGGCGTCGGGCAGGTCGGTGATCGGGCTGCCGTCGTTGAGGATGAAGGTCATGCCGCGCGCAATGCTGAGCATGCCGAGGGTCGCCACGAACGGCGGGATCGACAGGTTGGCCACCATGAAACCGTTGACCACGCCGAGCATCGCCCCGGCGAACATCCCCGCGCTGACCGCCGCCAGCAAGCCGTAGCCCTGGGTCGCGACCATGGCGCTGCACAGTCCGGCAAACGCCAGGATCGAGCCTACCGAGAGGTCGATGCCCTTGGTCAGGATTACGTAGGTCATGCCCACGGCAAGAATGCCGTTGATGGAGGTCTGGCGCAGGATGTCCATCCAGTTGCGCCAGGTCATGAAGTATTCGCTGGAAAACGCCATCACCACGCACAGCAGGATAAACACCAGTGCCAGGCCGAAGCGGTCGAGGGACAGGCGCAAGGTGTTGCGCGGTGCGGCGGAAACGGGCGCAACGTCAGTTTTGGCATTCATGAGGCAAGACTCAACAAGGCTTCCTGGGAAAGGGCGGTGTCGCTGCTGATGGTCACCAGGCGACCGCCCTTGAATACGGCGATGCGATCGCTCAAATGCAGCAGTTCCGGGGCTTCCGACGACACCACGATGGCGGCGCCACCGGCGCGCACGAACTGGTCGAGCAGGTGGTAGATCTCTTGCTTGGCGCCTTCGTCGATGCCTCGGGTCGGTTCATCGCAGAGCAGGCACACCGGCTCGGTGGACAGGCATTTGGCGAGCACCACTTTTTGCTGATTGCCGCCGCTCATGGAGGCCACCGGCAAGTCCAGCGAGCTGGTCTTGATCTGCAGGCGCTTGACCATGTCTTCGGCCAGTTGGGCTTCCTTGCGTGCGTTGATCAGCGACCAGCTCGACAAGCGTTTGTAGGCCGACAGCGCGATGTTGGACACAATGCTGCCGGTGAGCACCAGGCCACTGTCCTTGCGGTCTTCGGTGACCAGCGACATGCCGGCATTGATGGTCGCCTTGGGCAGCCCGATGGGCATGGGCTTGCCTTGCAGCGTGACGCTGCCGGAGTCGGGCTCGGTCAGGCCATAGATGCAGTTGAGAAATTCGCTGCGCCCCGAGCCCATCAGGCCATAGATGCCCAGGATTTCGCCCTGGCGCAGTTGCAGGCTGATGTCGTGAAACTCGCCGTGGCGGCTGAGGTTGTCGACTTGCAGGCAGGTGGTGGCGGCGCATTCGCGGCCGACCTTGTGGTCGATGCGCGTCAGCTCCTGGCCGACGATGCCGCGCACCAGGTGGTTGCGGTCGATATCGGCCATGCGCCCACTTTCGACAAAGGCGCCGTCGCGAAAGATGCTGTAGTCGTCGGCAATCTGCGCCAGTTCGCTCAAACGGTGGGACACATACACGATGCCGGCGCCGCGTGCGGTGAGGCGGCGAATGGCTTTGAACAGGGTCTGTGCCTCGTGCTCGCCGATGGCCGAGGTCGGTTCGTCCATGATCATCACCTGGCAGTCATGGCTGAACGCCTTGGCGATTTCCACCAGTTGGATCTGCGCCACGCTCAAGCGGTGCATGGGGCGGGTGGGGTCGACGTCGAACTCCAGGCCTTCGAGCAGCTCGCGGGTGCGGCGGTTGAGGGCTTTGCTGTCGACAATACAACCGGCGCGGCGCGGTTCGCGGCCCAGCCAGATGTTCTCGGCGACGGTCATGTAGGGAATCGGTTCGAGCTCCTGGGTGATCATCGCGATCCCCGCCGCCAAGGCTTCGCTCGGGCGGTTGAACTGCACGGGGGCACCGTTGAGCAGAATGCTGCCGGCATCGCGCGGGGTAATGCCCATCAGGATGCTCAGGAAGGTCGACTTGCCTGCGCCATTGCCGCCGCACAGGGCGTGTACGCTGCCGGCCCGCAAGCAAAGGCGTCCGTCACGCAGGGCAGGTACCCCGGCGTAAGCCTTGGCGACATGTTCAGCCTGGAGCAGTAATGGCGTAGCCATCGGCGTGTCCTCGTGCTGTGAATTCTTATTAGGTCGCACAGTCATGTTTTGCTGTGAACATATGTGTATCAAATGAAATTCTGATCAGTCAATGCCTTTCACTTAAAAGTGCAGATTCTCATGTTTTTCACTCCATTCAGCTTTTAAAGCGCTATTGACTGCAAGGTCAGCAAAAACAAGCTTGACAGAATGGGCTGTCTGCCCGCGAAATGCCTGATAGAAATTTCACTGGCTGATCATATGATCGGTCAAATGCTTATTCACGGCAGCGGAGCCAGACGCCATGAACACACCTTTCCCGGTGGCTATCGGATGCGACGAAGCGGGTTTTGAGCTCAAGGAGCTGTTGAAACGGCATATCGAGGCGCTGGGTTACCCGGTGACCGACTTCGGTACGCATTCCACCGCACCGGTGCTTTACCCGGACATTGCCCTGGCCGTGGCCAATGCCATCAGCGCCGGGCAGCAGCGCCTCGGCGTGCTGGTGTGCGGCACCGGGATCGGCATGGCGATTTCGGCGAATAAAGTGCTGGGTATTCGTGCCGCCCAGGCCCATGACACCTACTCGGCGGAGCGCGCGCGCAAAAGCAACGATGCGCAGATTTTGTCCATCGGTGCGCGCGTCATTGGCGCTGAACTGGCCAAGAGCATCGTCACCGCGTTCCTGGCGTCTGAGTTCGAGGTTGCGCGTTCGGGGGCCAAGGTCGAGCGCATCAATGCGATCGAGCGTGATGGGCATCAGTAGTGGACGGCACGGGGCAAGAGTCGGGAGAATGCGCCTTTGACGCCGAAACGGAAGCCCGTCCCCATGAGTGACAGTACCCAGCGCATGGCCAGCGATATCGATCAGATGACCGAAGTGGCGATGCTCTATTACCTTGAGAACGTCACTCAGGAGGCCATCGCCAAGCGCTTCGACCTGTCGCGGGCCAAGGTCAGCCGTTTGCTCAAGCGTGCGCGCGATGAAGGCATTGTCGAGGTGCGCGTGTTGCAGCACCCGGCGATGAACAACGAGCTGGAGCGGGCGCTGGTCGAGCGCTTCAAGCTTGATCGCGCCCTGATTGCGGTTGACCACAGCGACCCGGACACCCAGCGCTCGGCTGTCGCCAGCCTGGTGGCCAACTACCTGAATAAAACCCTGGGTGACGGCATGATCGTCGCGGTGGGCATGGGCCGTAACGTCGGCGCCGTGGCCGATAATGTATTTCTGCCGGTGACGCGCAACTGCACATTTGTCTGCGCCATCGGCGGTTCGCTCAAGGCGGGCGAGTACATGAACCCCGACCATATCTGCCGGCGCCTGGCCCTGCGCTTTGGTGGCGAAAGCGAAAGCCTGTACGCCCCGGCACTGGTAGCCAACCCCGAATTGCGCGGCGTGCTGATCAATAACGACACGGTCCGCTCCACCCTGGACCGTGCGCGCCGCGCCGATATTGCGCTGATCGGCATCGGCGACATGAGCGAAAACAGCAACATGGTGCGCATGGGCTGGTTCTCGCCGCAGGAAATCGCCCAGGCACGCTTGTCCGGCACGGTGGGCGACATGATGGGCTATGACTTTATCGACATTCACGGCCAGCCGGCGGTCAACGCCATTCAAGGGCGGGTCATCGGGCTGACGGTGCAGGAGCTGTTTCGCATCCCGGACGTGGTGGCGATTGCCAGTGAGAACACCAAGGCGGCGGCGACCCTGGGCGCGTTGCGCTCCGGGGTGATCAATACCCTGGCAACGACCGTGACCAACGCCCACACTATCCTCGCGCTGGACGATGCCACCCGAAAACCCTGACACGCCAGCGGTCAAAATGTGGGAGGGGGCTTGCCCCCGATAGCGGTGTATCAACTTGCATGTTTATAGCTGGAAGACCGCCATCGGGGGCAAGCTCCCTCCCACATGGGGTTGGTGTAGGTTCTGAGGACAGGTTTTGTAATAGTTTTGCATTGTAGGAAATTCGTATTCTCGCTGTAGGATTCAAGTCCTTTTGTTACCTCAGGACTTGCATGAACACCCTCTCGGAGCCTCCCGGTCGTCTTTCCCCAAGACACCCGCTGTCACTGTCTTCGCCCAACCCCTCCCTGTTGCATCGACTAACCTTGTCCCGGTCCAATGACCGCGCTTCGTCGTGCCCGGCATTCTTGAACACAGAGACTCTATAAATGGAATGGTTAGCGGATCCAACGGCCTGGCTCGGCCTTGCGACCTTGATTGTGCTGGAACTGGTACTGGGTATCGACAACCTGGTGTTTATCGCGATCCTGGCGGACAAGTTGCCGCCGGAGCAGCGCGACCGTGCGCGGTTGATCGGTTTGTCCCTGGCCTTGCTGATGCGCCTGGGCCTGCTGGCGAGTATTTCGTGGTTGGTGACACTGACTCAGCCGTTATTCGAGGTGTTGGACAAGAGCTTCTCCGGCCGAGACCTGATCATGCTGTTCGGTGGTGTGTTCCTGTTGTTCAAGGCCACCATGGAATTGCACGAGCGCCTTGAGGGTCATGTCGCTCAGCACAAGGGCAGCGTGACGTATGCGATGTTCTGGCCGATCGTGGCGCAGATCGTGGTGCTCGATGCGGTGTTCTCCCTCGATGCGGTGATTACCGCCGTGGGCATGGTCGATGAGCTGGCGGTGATGATGATCGCGGTGATCGTGTCCATCGGCCTGATGATCGTGGCGAGCAAGCCGTTGACCCGTTTCGTCAACGCGCACCCGACGGTGATCATGCTGTGCCTGGGCTTTTTGATGATGATCGGCTTCGCGCTGACGGCCGAGGGCCTGGGCTTTCATATTCCCAAAGGCTACCTGTACGCAGCGATCGGCTTCTCGATTCTGATCGAAGTGTTCAACCAGATTGCCCGCTCGCGGCGCAAGAAGTCGGCGCAAGGCGTATTGCCGGTACGTGAGCGTACGGCCCACGCGGTGATGCGTCTGCTCGGCGGTCGCAGCCTGGCGGTGGAGGAGGTGGGTGAAGAAGTGGCTGATCTGCTGGGTGAATCGGACGCTGCGCAGGGTCCGCTGTTCGACCGGCGCGAGCGCGTGATGATCAGTGGTGTGCTGCAGTTGGCTGAACGACCGATTCGCACCTTGATGACGCCACGGGCCAAGGTCGACTGCATTGACCTGGCGGACGGCGCCGAGAGTATCCGCCTGAAGTTGATGCATTCGTCTTACTCGCGGCTGCCGTTGATCCGCAATGGCGCAGTCGATGAGCCCCTGGGCTTTGTGCACAAAAAGGAATTGCTCAAGGAATACCTGGCCGGCAACGAGCCGAACCTGGAACACCTGGCGCGCCGCGCCATCAACCTGCTGGAGAGCTTTTCGATCCTCAACGCTTTGGAGCAGATGCGCCAGGAGTCCACGCACATTGCGTTCGTGATCAACGAATTCGGCGACTTCATGGGGGTGCTGAGCATGACCGACATCCTGGAATCCATTGCCGGTGAATTGCCGGACGCCAGCGAAATCGAGGGGCCGGATATCGTCGAGGAGGCGGACGGCTTTCGCGCCAGTGGCGCCTTGAACCTGAGCCAGGTCGGCCAGCGCACCGGCTTCAAGGTGGCCGCTACCGAGGACTATCAAACGCTGGCTGGCCTGCTGATGAGCCTGCTCGATCGTTTGCCTGTGGTGGGCGATAGCCTGGAACATGAGGGCTGGCAACTAACGGTGGCGGCGGTTGAAGAACGACGGGTGACGCAGGTGCTGTTGCGGCCTTGCTCCGGTCATAAAGGCTGAACAGTGCTTCGACAAACGCCTGCTGTTGCTCCACTGCGCCGAACCCTTTGTGCAGTTCGACCTGGTTGCCGCGCTCGTAGACCAGCAGCGTTGGGGTGCCCGTTACGTCAGGGTGCCTCGGGGTGTGCGCGCAATCGAGCACCATGCTCACGATCCATGGATGTTGCCAGGCAACCTTTTCGAATAAGGGCACTGCGCTGGCGCAGGCGGGGCAGTGCTCTGAAACGAACAGCATGAAGACGGGGCGCGGTGTGTTCAGCACGCGCTGGAAGTCCTTGGCGCTGGAAATTGTTCGCGTGGCTGCGCCCATGGTGATCTCCTGCCGGTAGCGTGGGTGTGTGCCAACGCTAAGCCGGTGCATCACCCGCGTCTACTGTCAACTCTCACAGGTCCGGCTGCTGCTCCAGCCGTTCCCTAGCCTTGCGCGCCTGGCCTGCGCATTTTCGGTATTCCTCATTGTCACGCGACGCTTTGGCTTCCCGATAGTCATGGTGATTCTGGCTGGTGTAGTTGGTGTCGAAGGCTTCCTTGAGTTTCTGCAGTTCGTCCTTGCAGTCGCGGCGGTCGTTGCTGGCGAAGGCATTACCGGCAATCAGCGTGCCGATGATCAACAGGCTAAGGCTGAGTTTCATCAGGGCAGGGTCCTTGTAGGAGCGAGGCGGGCGGCTAGCCCTTGCTCGCGAAAAACGTCAACGATAACGCGGGCAGCCTGTGCTTCAACCGGTGGCTGGGCGTTCTACGCGAGCAAGGGCTAGCCGCCCGCCTCGCTCCTACAGGCTAGCCCATCGCGTTGAATCTGCCATCTGCCCGGTGTTGGTGCGCAGTAACACCGTTTGAGGCCTAGCGTAGCAGTCTGCCTATCGGTGATGGCGCAGCGCCTTGACCGTGTTGATGACTATCTCCCTGATACCCAAAGCATTTTCCTACAGCATATTTTTCTGCCGGCACCTATGGCACACTTTCTGCTGTCTATTCCGTTGTTACATACTAAGTTCCGGTATAGCGGAATACACAACCCCTGGAGTGCTTGTCATGCATCACCGACCTTCCGTGTTCAAAGCGTGTGTTTTTCTCTTCGCCGCATCGGCTACCGTCGCCAGCCTCGCGCAGGCGGCGGACAGCAAACTCGATGATGTGCTCAAGCGTGGGCACCTCATCGTGGGTACAGGCAGTACCAATGCGCCGTGGCACTTCCAGGGAGCGGATGGCAAGTTGCAGGGGTTTGATATCGACATCGGCCGCATCGTGGCCAAGGGTTTGTTCAACGACCCGAGCAAGGTCGAGTTCGTGGTGCAGTCTTCCGACGCGCGTATTCCCAACCTGCTGACCGACAAGGTCGACATGAGTTGTCAGTTCATCACCGTCACCGCCAGCCGTGCGCAGCAAGTGGCCTTCACCTTGCCGTATTACCGCGAAGGCGTGGGTCTGTTGCTGCCGAACACCAGCAAGTACAAGGAAATCGAAGACCTGCAGGCGGCCGGTGATGGCGTTACCGTCGCGGTGCTGCAGAACGTGTATGCCGAAGAACTGGTGCACCAGGCGCTGCCCAAGGCCAAGGTCGACCAGTACGACAGCGTCGACCTGATGTACCAGGCCGTGAACTCCGGTCGCGCCGATGCCGCCGCCACCGATCAGTCTTCGGTCAAATACCTGATGGTGCAGAACCCCGGCCGCTACCGCAGCCCGACCTACGCCTGGAGCCCGCAAACCTACGCGTGCGCGGTCAAGCGCGGCGACCAGGACTGGCTGAACTTCGTCAATACCGCCCTGCATGAAGCCATGACCGGCGTCGAATTCCCCACCTACAAGGCGTCGTTCAAGCAATGGTTCGGCGTTGACCTGCCAGAACCGGCGATTGGTTTTCCTGTGGAATTCAAGTGACCCGCACCAATCGGGGCGCGCTTGACGGCGCCCCATTCAGGTACTGCCGACCATGAACTATCAGTTGAACTTTGCCGCCGTGTGGCGTGATTTCGACACCTTGCTCGCCGGGCTCGGCCTGGGCCTGCAGTTGGCCTTGCTGTCGATCGCCATCGGCTGCGTGATCGGCCTGCTGATGGCGTTTGCCATGCTGTCCAGGCACCGCGCGTTGCGGGTGCTCGCTTCGGTGTATGTGACGGTGATCCGCAATACGCCGATCCTGGTGCTGATCCTGTTGATCTACTTTGCCTTGCCGTCACTGGGCATCCGCCTGGATAAAATCCCCTCGTTCATCATCACCTTGTCGCTGTACGCCGGGGCCTATCTGACCGAAGTGTTCCGTGCCGGGCTGTTGAATATTCCCAAGGGCTTGCGCGAAGCCGGGTTGGCGATTGGCCTGGGCGAGTGGCGCATCCGCGCTTACATCACGGTGCCGGTTATGCTGCGCAACGTGTTGCCAGCGCTGTCGAACAACTTTATCTCGCTGTTCAAGGACACCTCCCTGGCCGCTGCGATTGCGGTACCGGAGCTGACCTACTACGCCCGCAAGATCAACGTCGAAAGCTACCGGGTGATTGAAACCTGGCTGGTGACGACCGCGCTCTACGTGGCCGCCTGTTACCTCATTGCCATGCTGCTCCGTTACCTGGAACAGCGTCTGGCGATCCGTCGTTAAGGAGGGTTCCCCATGTACGAATCGCCTAGCTGGCTGCATGAATTGTGGGTCGCCCGGGAGACGCTGTGGGCGGGGTTTCAGACCAGTATCTATTGCTCGGCGCTGGCCATTATCTTCGGCACCCTGATCGGTATCTTCGCCGGGTTGGTGCTGACGTACGGCAAGTTCTGGATGCGTGCGCCGTTTCGTCTGTATGTCGACCTGATTCGTGGCACCCCGGTATTTGTGCTGGTGTTGGCCTGTTTCTACATGCTGCCGGCGCTCGGTTGGCAGATCAGCGCGTTCCAGGCCGGCGCGGTCGGGCTCACGCTGTTCTGTGGCTCCCACGTCGCGGAAATCGTGCGCGGTGCGCTGCAGGCCATCCCTCGTGGACAACTGGAAGCGGGCAAGGCGATTGGCCTGACGTTCTACCAGTCCCTGGGCTACGTGCTGTTGCCTCAGGCGCTGCGGCAGATCCTGCCGACCTGGGTCAATTCCTCCACGGAAATCGTCAAAGCCTCGACCTTGCTCTCGGTGATCGGCGTGGCCGAGTTGCTGCTGAGCACCCAGCAGGTCATTGCACGCACCTTCATGACCCTGGAGTTCTACCTGTTCGCAGGCTTTATGTTCTTTGTCATCAACTACGCCATCGAATTGTTCGGGCGCTACATTGAAAAGCGGGTGGCCTTGCCATGAACCAACCTCAAACACTCCAACCGCTGCTGAACATTCGCGGCCTGCGCAAGCAATACGGGGACGTGGAAGTGCTCAAGGGTGTCGACTTGAGCATGCAACGCGGCAACGTGGTGACCTTGATCGGCTCCAGCGGCTCGGGTAAGACCACGCTGTTGCGTTGCGTCAACCTGCTGGAAGAATTCCAGGGCGGGCAGATCACCCTCGATGGCGAGTCCATCGGCTACAGCGACGTGTCCGGCAAGCGCGTGCGTCACCCCGAGCGGGTGATCGCCCAGCACCGCGCCATGACCGGCATGGCGTTCCAGCAGTTCAACCTGTTCCCGCATTTGACGGCCCTGCAGAACGTCACCCTGGGCTTGTTGAAAGTTAAGAAAATGCCTAAGGACGAGGCCGTGTCGCTCGCGGAAAAATGGCTCGACCGTGTGGGACTTCTGGAACGTCGCAATCATTTTCCCGGTCAGCTATCCGGCGGCCAGCAACAGCGCGTGGCGATTGCGCGGGCGATTGCGATGAATCCCAGCCTGATGCTCTTCGACGAAGTCACCTCGGCCCTCGACCCCGAGTTGGTGGGTGAAGTGCTCAGCGTGATCAAGGGGCTGGCGGAGGAGGGCATGACCATGTTGCTGGTCACTCACGAAATGCGCTTTGCCTATGAAGTCTCGGACCAGATCGTGTTCATGAACCAGGGCCGCATCGAAGAGCAGGGTTCGGCTAAAGACATTTTCGAGCGGCCGCAATCGCCGCGTCTGGCGGAATTTCTCAAGAACATTCGTTTTTAATCAGGAGCTATTTTTATGAGCATTACTCGTTACGGTACCGGCAGCACCGCCGGCGGCGGCCAACCACGGCCTTTCGCGCGCGCCGTAGAGGCCGATGGCTGGCTGTATGTGTCGGGCCAGGTGCCGGCGGTGGACGGTGAGATCATCAACGGCGGCATCATCGAGCAAACCCGCCAGACCCTGCGTAACGTGGTGGCGATTCTCGAAGAGGCCGGCTACGAATTGAAAGACGTGGTGCGCGTCGGCGTGTGGCTGGAAGATCCACGGGATTTCTGGAGTTTCAACAAAGTGTTTGGCGAATACTTCACCCCGGAACACGCCCCGGCGCGTGCGTGCGTGCAGGCCAACATGATGGTCGATTGCAAGGTTGAGATCGATTGCGTGGCTTACAAGAAAAAGGGCTAAATTGCCCGGATCTTGAGCACGCTGTAGATCAATGTGGGAGGGGGCTTGCCCCCGATAGCGGTGTATAAGTAACAGATGTGTCCACTGGCACACCGCCATCGGGAGCAAGCCCCCTCCCACAAGTGATCTCTGCCACACCCTAGCACTTTGACGGGACTTGACACTGCCATGACCGAAGACACCATCAAACGCCGCGCCAAAGGCCTGGACCGTGCGTTCGATATCCTCGATTTTCTCAAGGAAATCGGCCAGCCGCTGCGCCCGAATGATATCGCCAGTGGCATCGGCAGCCCCAAGTCCACGGTCTACGAACTGGTCGCCTCGCTGCTCGAGCGCCGTATCCTGGAAACCGTGGGCAAGGACGGCCACGTCTACCTCGGACGCCAGCTGTATTTCCTCGGCCAGGCGCACCTGCGTCACTTCGACCTGACCCGCGAGGCCGACCACGCCTTGCAGGAAATCGTCAGCCAGACCCACGAAACCGCGCAGATGTGCCTGCTCAACGGGCGCAAATACACGGTGGCGCTGATGCGCGAAGGCGAGCGGCATTTCCGCATTTCCTCGGACATCGGCGAAAACGCGCCAATCCCCTGGACCGCCTCCGGGCGCCTGTTGCTCGGGCATTTGAGCGACCGGCAAATCACCGACCTGATCGACCCCGACGATTTCATCCTGCCCGATGGCCAGCGCCTGCCGCTGGAAACCTTTCTGGCACAGATCCGCCAGGCCACCCTCGACGGGTTCTTTTCCTTCGACAGCGTGGCCGACACCTTCACCCATTGCTTTGCTGCCCCGGTGCGCGACGCGCAGGGCGTCAGCATTGCGACGCTGTGCATCGTTGCCCCGCGGGCCGATGCGAGCAAAAACTATAACGACTATCGCCGGGTGCTGATCGACAGCGCCAACAACCTGGCCCGGCGTATCAACGAATAGGAATTTTCCATGTCTGCCTTCAATGCCGTTGAAAAAGGCGCCGCTGCGGTTGGCGCTCATCTGGTCCGCGACGTCAGCCTGCCGGCCCTGGTGCTGCACCGCGAAGCCCTGGAACACAACATCCGCTGGATGCAGGCGTTCGTCAGCGACAGCGGCGCGCAGTTGGCGCCCCACGGCAAGACCAGCATGATGCCGGCGTTGTTCCAGCGTCAGCTCACCCAGGGCGCCTGGGGCATCACCCTGGCCACCGCGGTGCAGACCCGCGCCGCCTACGCCGGTGGGGTGCGCCGTGTGCTGATGGCCAACCAACTGGTGGGCGCGCCGAACATGGCGCTGATCGCCGACCTGCTGGTCGACCCGGATTTCGATTTTCACTGCATGGTCGACCACCCGGACAACGTCGCCGACCTGGCGCCTGTTCTTCGCTGCCCGTGGCCTGCGTCTGAACGTGATGATCGAGTACGGCGTGGTCGGCGGTCGTTGTGGCTGTCGCAGTGAGCAAGAGGTACGCGAGCTGGCAGAAGCGATCAAGGCCCAGCCGGCCCTGGCCCTTACCGGTATCGAAGGCTACGAAGGCGTGATCCACGGCGATCAGGCGATCAGCGGCATTCGTGCGTTCGCGGCCAGCCTGGTGCGCCTGGCGGTGGACCTGCAAGACCAGGCTTATTTCGACCTGCCCAAGCCGATCGTGACCGCCTCCGGTTCGGCCTGGTATGACCTGATCGCCGAGTCGTTCGAGGCGCAGAATGCCGCCGGTCGCTTCCTCAGCGTGTTGCGCCCCGGCAGCTACGTGGCCCACGACCATGGCATCTATAAAGAGGCGCAATGTTGCGTGCTCGACCGTCGCAGCGACCTCCAAGAAGGCTTGCGCCCGGCCCTGGAAGTCTGGGCCCATGTGCAATCGATGCCTGAACCGGGCTTTGCGGTGATCGCCCTGGGCAAGCGCGACGTGGCCTACGACGCCGGCTTGCCGGTGCCACTCAAGCGCTACAGGGCCGGCGTGGTGCCGGCCGAAGGCGATGATGTCAGCGCGTGCAAGGTCACTGCGGTAATGGACCAGCATGCGTTCATGAGCGTGGCGCCGGGGGTTGAACTGCGCATCGGTGACATCATTTCGTTCGGCACCTCGCACCCGTGCCTGACCTTCGACAAGTGGCAGGTGGGGTGCCTGGTGGATGAACAATTGCAGGTGATCGAGTCCCTGCGTACCTGCTTCTAGATCGAGTCGCGCTATCGGGGGCAAGCCCCCTCCCACATTTGGCATGCATTCCCCTGTGGGAGGGGGCTTGCTCCCGATGAGTCCATCAGCCCCACCGAGACAGCAGCCATGAACACCCAACCCCGCATCGCCCTCATCGGCGAATGCATGATCGAACTGCAACACCGCGCCGATGGCAGCCTGCACCAGAGCTTCGGCGGCGATACCCTGAATACGGCCGTGTACCTGCGCCGCGAGCTGGGCGACGTCGGCACCGTCGACTATGTCACGGCTTTGGGCGATGACAGTTTCAGCGATGCCATGTGCCAACAGTGGGCCGACGAAGGCCTGGGACTGGGCATGGTGCAACGTTTGCCCGGACGCCTGCCGGGTTTGTACTGCATTCAGACCGACGCCAACGGCGAGCGCAAATTTCTCTATTGGCGCAACGAAGCCGCCGTGCGCGACTGTTTCACCACGCCGGCTGCCGAGCCGATCCTGGCCGCTTTGCCGGGCTATGACCTGGTGTATTTCAGCGGTATTACCCTGGCGGTACTGGGCGAAATCGGTCGCGAGCGCTTGCTGCAAACCCTGGTGCAGACCCGCCTGCGCGGCGGTAAAGTGGTGTTTGACAATAATTACCGGCCGCGGCTGTGGGCTAGTGTAAGGGCGGCGCGGGCGGCCTATCACAAGGTGTTGGCCGCGGTGGATATCGCCTTGCTCACCGAAGATGACGAGCGCGCATTGTTTGGCTATGAAGACAGCGAGCAGGTGTTTGCGGCGTACCCGCAGATCGAAGAAGTAGTGCTCAAGCGAGGCGCGGATGCGTGCTTGATTCGCTGCGCCGGCGAGCGCTTCGCCGTGCCGGCGTTAAAGGTGGAGAAGGTGGTGGACACCACAGCGGCAGGGGATTCGTTCAGTGCGGCGTATTTGGCCAATCGACTCAAGGGTGGCTCGCCAACGCGTGCGGCCAGCGCGGGGCACCAATTGGCGAGCCAAGTCATTCAGGCACCGGGCGCACTGTTACCCCGCACCGTGGAATAAGCCATCGAGCGGGTCGTTAGTTTGCTTCCAGGACCAGAACGCCAAGAAATACTGGGTGTTCACCCGTTAGTCGACATTCCAGGACTGTGCAGCACCAATTTCTACACCGGCTCTTTGGAAGAACGGGCAGTAATGTTCCGACACCAAGAGTACCTTCGCGACGTAATCGTTATCGAACACGACATTTTTTATGAGATTTTCGGCTTGCAGTCCAAATAGCACTTCATAGTAATCTGGCCTTTCGCGACTCAAGACATCGTTGAATAACTGTGGGCTGGTCAAGCTGAAAAACTCTTCTGCATACGTGTCATGCTCAGTGGCCGTAGGGTTGCGAATTTTTGGCGTCAGGAAAAAATCTTTCTTATTGTCAAGACGCGTGGCCATTTCCTCCACGACTTTTGTTAATACGGGGTTATCGGGATGGCTGGCGAATATGCTGTTGTTGTAACCCGAAAATTTTGCCGGTTCATATTCAATCACCGGCCCCAGTAATACATCGTTTGGCGCTGCGCGGAAGTCCATGCCTGCTATGCTGTTTACGAAGTGATCGTCCATGTCCATGTAAATGCCACCGTAATGGTTGACCAAGTGATAGCGAAGCATGTCGGCGGCCGCTGCATAGTTATGCCCAGCGCCGTTCAGTGCATGTGTGTAGTGTGGATAAATCGGGCCGCTTTTGAAGCGTTCGAAAAAATCCATCTCACGTAAGTTTGAAATGATCAGCGAAGGTCTTATGTGTTTGAGTTTTTCCTGGAGGGTAGTAAACAATTCATCACTGATGTCCGTATGCAAGGTTGTGATATGGCCTTCGCTGCGAGCGATGTTAGTAGTGATGTTGGCGATGAGGTCGTCGTCGGGCAGTGACGGGCCTACCCAGATATGGTGAATGCTTTTAGGAATGGGTTGAGCATGTGTGGGCACCACTGGCAGCTTAGGGAATTCAAACGTGATGAACTCGCGGGGTGCCGGTATCGTATCCTTGACCACGTTCCACTCAGCCAGCGTGCCGCTCTTCCAGTATCCGTTGGCTGCGCACCATGCAACATGGGTTTGTGCGAGACCCCATTCAGCGGGTCGCCATAACCGATGTTGAACGTCATAAAGAACGGGCATCACATAACCGGCGCCCGTGGGTACGAGCCCTAATCTTATGTGATCAACCTTTGGAATGCTGACCGTGTGAACAGGCGCATAGGGTTGCAGAGGCCCCACGGGGCGGGTGCAAAATTGAGCAGCGCTTAGCATACAATCATCCATTTTTTCGTGGGGGCGTCGAACCTGACAAAGGGGCCGTCAATGTCCTCTTTGCGAATATGATAAAACTCTTCTTTAGGGCGTTTTCTAACTTCGTAGATATTGTTTTGCAAACGTATATATTCTCTGCCCTCCTTGATGAATATTTCATTTCTGAACACGGCGTCTGACAGGTCTATCCCCGACGTATACAGCCTTCGTTGCAATTGAACATTCAATTGATTAGGCCCGAATGCCGACGCCCCTTTAAAAAAGCGGATGTTGTCACTGGTCAGGATTTTATTGAGTGAATTCAATGGCGTTGGAGGGCGCCAGAGGTGTTGAAGCGGCGGTAAGTGACTGAGTTTCACAAGGGTTGAGAGGTGCGCCGTACCCCCCAGTTCTTGCCTCACAAATCGGAGCAGAAACGAAGCTGCCAGCACGCCTTTATGCCCTCCTTGAAACAGCAGTTTGAGTGCTCCCAGTGGATTGGCGGACTCGGCAGCGTGAAGAAAGGCGCGAGGAAGGGCCGATTGCAGTGGCTTGATGACTTTGGCTGCTGCCAATGCTGCTGTTGAAAGGCTCAACGATCTGGCCGTAATGAGAACACGGCCCAATTGTGTGGATACGCGCAAGGCCTTAATCGCGACGCCAGCAAAAGGAAGCAATAGGCTCAGCGCCTCTACCGCGCTGAAAATAATGGTGCCGGCTGTTAGCTTTCCCGACACGATATCCTGATACAACGCGTACCCAGGGAAAACGAAGCGCGCTTTGGTCACGGCTTGTTCATAAAGACGTTCCTTGTGACGTTCATAAGGTGTCGGGCTGCGCAAGGTGGGATAGGCGAGGTCAACGATTTTACTGAACACCGAATCGACCATTTTCTGGCAGGTGAACTTGATTTTTTCGTCTCTGGACATGCCCTGTGTTTGGCGGCGGACGGTATAAAAACTGACGGTCAACTTGGGCGCGCTGAACGTGTCATCACGCTGGCCCCTGAGGTAACTACCCTCGTTCAACGGGCCGACGTTGAGATAGGGCGACTCGTGCCAGAGTTCATCGCGTGAATCGGGGGAGAACTGAATATTGATCCGGGTGGCGGTTTTTCCTGTTAGTCGAAGGGGGCTAACGGTGCCAGAGGGGCAGAAAATTTCGTAAGCATATTGCACGTCATCGCTTTCTTTATATAAGGCAATCAAGCCGAAATTGCCGACTTCCCAGTTATGTTTGTCATCTTCGAAGGCAACGGTGATAAATTTATACGCGTCGAGTATTCGCCTTCGATCACTGCTGGGTAAGGCGTGCATGCTCAGGCACATGCGCGAAACCATACCGGCGAGAAACTCGCGCTTGTAGGTGTTGAACCGGTTGTCGAACAGTGTCTGGATGGAACAACCACGGTAGAGCGAAGGGCCCAGGCCTATTTCCTCTTCGGTGAAAGACTGACCGAACGTACAAGACATGTACTTTTGCAGAGCGGTCATTTTCATGGCCCTGCCTATACCGATATCCGCAACGCTTGAGGGGTGGGTGTGGAAGTATTTCTTTAATTCAGCCTCAGTAAACGGTGTGACGTGCTCAGGGTCTTTGTCGGGAAACGATTGTTTAAAGTATGTCGCTGCGATTTCTTTACGTTGTGGGGGTATTTGAGCCAGTTGGGTAAAGGCCTGCGCCTCGAGATTCTGTTGCTGTTTTATATAGGCTGCGGCCTTAAGGCTGTCATCGTGCAGTGCGTGCGCGATATCCGTTTGCGGGATAACGCCCTGGCACATGGCAAAATGCAAGGTCGGCAGTTGCTTCAACAATGCGATCGCTATTTTTTTATTTTCACTTAACCCACTGTATTGGAAGTCCGCGTAATACGTAGCGATCTCTTCATAGGTTTTGCCCAGGGCGGAGCACGGTTGCACGGCCTCCAGGCACCCCACCGCATGGCGTAAGTGAACGCCCTCAAGCGCCTGTCCATACAATATCGAGCCCTGCACACCTTCGATCAATAGCTCCGGCACATAACGCGCGCTGAGCAGGATAAAAGCCAGGCGCAGGCTCGCGGGCTCTTTGCTGTGCGCAAATGTGCGCTGGAGGTGTTCTTTCAGCGCTCGTCGTACCTGGCCAACAGGCGCCTCACCCAGGCTCACGCTGTTGAGGTTCAGCCCGCCGATGTAACCAGGTCTTTGCTCCGTCGGGGGGTACAGATAGTCAGTGATAACCGACACGGCAAGTGCCCGTCGTGCCGTCGGCTGATCCTTGCGGATGGAACCGGATGCGGCGTCCGCCAGGACTTTTCCCAGTGCATGGAGATTGGGCAGGTCCAGTAAAAGTTCGTGGAACAGCGCATCGCTTCGTTTGTAGTGGCTTGGGCGTAATTGAGCGGACTCGTCCTCCGCCAGCAAGGTCAGGTTCAGGTACTCGCCCAGCTTTTTCAGATTGGGACGGCTGGTCCCCCCTCCGATTTCACGGTGCAGGTTATCAACCAGTGCCGGCGATTGCGCTTGGGCGGCGCCCAGTTCTTCGGCTGAATAATACGGATAGATCAGTTCAGACGGCGGCGGCTTGGTTCCCAGTAGCGCCAAGCAGGCGCTGTCGACCAGTGGTTTGGCACGCGCACTGGTCAAGCTGCGACTGTGCGCCTGCAACAGATAATAGTATTTGTATCTGTAACTGTCGGGGGTTTGCCATTCAAAGGGCACGCGTTGGAGACGGTGCGCCATGATCTTGTGCAGTACTTGTGCGCTGAACTGCGCGGTGACTGGCATTTCCGGCGGGAAATACGCGACGACATGGCGCAAAGTGTTTTTGACCGCCTCGACGATGCTTGCAGTCGTCAGCGCCTGCAGCGCAAACCGGCGATAACTTTCGTCAGTGAGTGTCGGGCTGTCGAGTGCTGGCAAGGTCAGTGCTGGGGGGCTCAGATGGGCGCTGGAAAGTGCTTCTTGAAGGGGGCTGGTGGCGAATGCCCAGGCATGGGAAAGCGTGTGGTCGGGCAGGTTCTTGATAACGGATGAATGCCGAAGACTTTGCAGTCGAGCGTGTTTTTCGCCCATCCCAAAGTTAAGGTTTTCGTCAAGGAAGTGACTGAATTGGTCGAGCCCTTTGGGTAGGTGGGTCACTTGAGCATGCGTAAAGTCCAGCGCGATATTTGACCGCTGCTGGGAGAGCAAGCCTTCAATCAGTGATGTGATGATGTCGGCGGTGACTTCGTTTTTTTTGACGTACAACTGCGTTGGGTGTGTGGCGTAAATAGCGATGATGGTCATCGCATCAGCTTTGCTCACGTGCTGGAACAACAGATGGCGGCTGTCGGTATCAGCCAGCCTTGCCAACAGATGCTCT
This sequence comes from Pseudomonas sp. W4I3, assembly GCF_030816195.1. GTDB lineage: Bacteria > Pseudomonadota > Gammaproteobacteria > Pseudomonadales > Pseudomonadaceae > Aquipseudomonas. The sequence continues at coordinate 3,069,360 of NZ_JAUSXS010000001.1, forward strand.
GCGTAGGCTTCCCAGTGTTCGAATACATTGATGCCCAACCCCAGTTCATAAGTGACGATTGAACGCTGTGAGGAAGGCGGGAGTTCTGTGGTTTCTATTAAGAAGCCACCACCATTGATCGGGAACTCGCGCGAGGTAGCAATATCGACGAACGCACACCTGTAGGTCTTGACCGACGCACCGTTGTTTCGAAGATTCAGCTCGGCACTTGTTCGGTGGCTAAGTACCGCATTGATTACGGCGTGGGATGTGGCGTCGAGGGTGGTATCCGCCACCCGCAGGCGTGCTTCTGTTTCCAGATAGTGTCGAACTTGATCGGCCCATATTTTTTTTGCACCGCTGTCCGCTGAGGGGGCTCGCCAATAGCGTTCCAGGTCTGCCTGGTAAAGAGGTAGAAGCCTGTCAATGCGCTCAAGGAATTGATCAAGTGCCGACAGCGGCACGGGAAGAAGTGAGTGTCGGCGGGCATGGTGGTAGCTAATCGCAGTGGGCTTTAGCACATCGTCTCGGCTGACGTGTGCGGCCTCGTTATCATTGCGGTTTGCGCGGTCTTCAAAAAGCGTGAGTTTTAATGATGTCCAATGCTGGTGCGGCTTTTCCCCTGTGGTCAGGTAGTCTTTGAGCAGCACGGCGACAGTGTGTTCATAGGTGAGGACGGCAGCGGGTGGATGAGTCTGGTTGTCCTCGACTGGGCTGTCCGTGTAGCCATGCACCGTGACTCCGTAGATGGGAGCAAGCGTGGAGGTCGGCATGGCGTTGTCAATAAATCGGGTGATTTCTTGATGTAGGCGCTCAGAAAAACGCGTTTGATTCTTCAGAATGTCCAGGGGGTCGTTGCTGCTTAGCCCCAGTGCGTTGAATTCGAGCTTTTGAAAGGCGCGAAGTTGGCAGACATCAAGAACATTCGCTATCAGCCGGATGACGTTATTGTCCAGAGGATAGCGATCATGTTTTAGCGCGTCGTTGTTCGCAAAAGCGTTTTTAAACTGTTGCCGAGCGGCGGGGTCCAGCACAACAGCCGGGTAACTCAGCGTGGGCAGTTCGGCGCGCCAGATCGCCGATGAGAGCTTATAGAGAAACGCCAAGGCCAACGTAAACGATAGGTTTTCCGTGGGTATACCGGCAGCCAAGGCGAGTCTGTTTCGAACCGCCGGAAACCTGCAAAGGGCCGGTAAAAACGCCTCATTGCCCCAGTCCACATCGTTGTAAAAACGGTTGGCGTTCAACGCCTCGACCGTGGGAGCGTCGAGCACCTGGTTGAACACTTGGCGAGCTTGATCGCTGGGTAATTCGGCTGCTTCGAGCACTCTGAGGTTATACAGGGCGTTCGCAATACTCAGTTGCTGGATAACTTCTTGTTCCATAAAGGCGTTCCATGGCCGTCGGTTGAGCGACCATCGTGACGTTTATGAATAGGCAAGGGGATTATCTATGTAGCGCTTGAAAGGGAAGGCGGGCGTAATGCCTTGTCCCTGCGGTACTGCTACTGGCTGGGTCAGTCCCGGTAAAACACCTGCACCAAGTGATAGCCGAACTTGCTCTTGATCGGCCCGTGAATCACCTTCACCGGCTTCTTGAAGATCACCGCATCAATAGCACCGACCATCTGCCCCGGCCGCACTTCACCCAGGTCTCCACCGCGTTTGCCCGACGGGCAGGTGGAGTACTTCTTGGCCAGCACATCAAAGGCTTCGCCTTTGGCAATGCGCTGTTTGAGCTGTTCGGCTTCTTCACTGGTTTTCACCAGGATATGACGGGCTTGGGCTTTCATTCATCTCTACCAGGTGTGCGACGGCGCGCGATTATGCCTGAACTCAGGCATCGACGCCGATCATGCTGCGGATTTTGGTCGCCAGCAGGTCAATCGAAAACGGCTTGGCCACCATGTCCATGCCGTGTTCCAGGAAACCCTGGCGCTCAGCGGCTTTTTCGGCGTAACCGGTCATGAACAGCACGCGCAATCCCGGTCGATGCTGGCGGGCGATTTCTGCCAGTTGCCGACCGTTCATGCCTGGCAGGCCGACGTCGGTGACCAGCAGGTCCACGCGCAAGTCCGATTCCAGCAACGGCAGCGCCGTGCGCGCATCCGCCGCCTGGTGCGCGGTATAGCCCAGCTCGTCGAGCACATTGACCACCAGCATGCGCACCGCCGGGTCGTCCTCGACCACCACCACCGCTTCGCCGGCCAGGGCCACCGGCGCCTCGGTCAGGCTGACGGGCTGGCTGCTTTCCAGCGCGGTGCCATGCAGGCGCGGCAGGTACAGGCGCACGCAGGTGCCCTGGCCCGGTTCGCTCTGGATGGTCACATGGCCACCGGATTGCTGGGCAAAGCCGTAGATCATCGACAAGCCCAGGCCGGTGCCCTGGCCGATGGGTTTGGTGGTGAAGAACGGGTCGAAGGCCTTGGCCAGGATTTTCGGCGCCATGCCGCTGCCGTTGTCGTGCACGCCGAGCATCACGTAATCGCCGGCCGTGACCGGCTCGAGGGTCGTGATGTCGGTGCCGTCCAGGTAGCTGTTGGCCGTTTCGATCAGCAGTTCGCCGCCATCGGGCATGGCGTCGCGGGCATTGATCACCAGGTTGAGCAGGGCGTTTTCCAGCTGGCTGGCGTCGGTGTTCACCGGCCAGATGTCTTTGCCCAGCTGCACCTTGAGCGCGATGTGCGCGCCCTTGGTGCGGCGGAACAGATCTTCCAGGGACGCCACCAACTGGTTGGGGTCGGTGGGGCGGCGGTCCAGCGACTGGCGCCGCGAGAACGCCAGCAGCCGGTGGGTGAGGGCGGCGGCGCGGTGGGCAGAGGCCACAGCGGCATCGGCAAAACGTCCAATGTCTTCGCTGCGGCCGTCGGCAATGTACCGCTGCATCAGGTCGAGGCTGCCGATGATGCCGGTGAGCATATTGTTGAAGTCGTGGGCGATACCGCCCGTGAGCTGGCCCACCGCTTCCATTTTTTGCGCATGACGCAAGGCGTCTTCGGCGCGCTCGCGTTCGTACATCTCGTTTTGCAGGCGCTGGTTGGCCTCGGCCAGCGCCTGGGTACGCTGGGCCACGCGTTCTTCGAGGTTCTCGTTGAGATGGCGCAGGGCTTCTTCGGTGAGTTTGCGTTCGGTCTCGTCGATCACAAAAATGTAGAAACCGTTCACCGAGCCGTCGTTGCTGAAGCGCGGCAGGTACTTCATCAGCGCATGGCGCGCTCGCCCGTCACGATGCGGCGTGACGGTCATGAAGCTGCACGCCTTGCCGTTGAGCGCGGCGGCGATCTTGTCTTCGCGCCCGGCGTACACGTCGTCGCCCAGCACTTCACGGATGGTCTTGCCGTACAGCTCCTGGGGCGTCATGCCGTACCAATCGAGGTAGGCGCTGTTGTTCAGGCGAAAGCGCTGGTCGTGGTCAACGTAGCCGATCAGTACCGGCATGGCGTTGATGATCAATTGCAGCTCGGTCTGGCTTTGACGCAGCGCCTGCTCGGTGTGCTTGCGCTCGGTGAGGTCCAGCGCGGCGCCGAGGAAGCGTGCCGGGCGGCCTTGCGCATCCTTGTAGCAGCGGCCACGGGCAAACACCCAGCGCACCTGGCCGTCGGCTTGCAGCAGGCGGTATTCCTCGGCGTATTCGGTGCCGAAGGTGATGCAATGCTTGATGCTGCGCGTGACCATGCCACGGTCTTCGGGATGTACGCCGAGCAGGTAGGCGCTGATGGGCAGCAGTCCGGCTTGAGTCGGGTCGACGCCATGCAAGAAAGCGAAGTGTGCGTCGGCGATAAATCGGTCTTCGCCGATGTCCCAATCCCAGGTGCCCACCGCGTCGGTCGCCGCCAGGGCAAGCTGCAGACGCTGCTCGGTGCTGTGCTGGGCCTTGAGGCTGTCTTCGGAGCGCTGTTGCAGTTCGAGGGCTTTGCTGCGTCGCTCGTTGGTTTCGATGGCGGTGACCAGGATCCCGGCCACGCGGCCGCTTTCATCGCGCACCGGGCTGTAGGTCAGGTCGAGCCAGATTTCAGTGTCGCGGTGGTTGCGCTGCAGCACGAAACGCTGCTCGCTGAAGGTGCGCACCTGGCCGCCGAGCACCGCGTCGTAGATCGGCGCAGCGAAGTTTTGCAGTTCCGGCCACGTCGCGTGGACCGGCTGGCCCAGTGCATCGGGGTGCTTGTTGCCGGCCAGCACGGCGAAACCGTCGTTGTAGAGCTGGGTGAGCTGCTCGCCCCAGAGCAGCAGCATCGGCATGGGCGAGTGCGCCACGATATCCACGGCGGTGCGCAGACTTTGCGGCCAGTCATTGGCCTCACCGAGGGGGCTTTGCGCCCAGTCCAGCCGCTCGATCATTGCCGCGGCTTCGCTACCGGTGGATGTTCCATTCATAAAAAGCCCTACGCATCACGCTTTGAAAAAAAATGACAACACCCATTATCCCAAGACAGGGCAACGGGTGGCTACCTCGAAAAATAGCATGCATTTTCAAGTTTTCTTCAAAACGGCGCCTCAGGGCTGAAAGCTTTCATCAGTCACGCCAGCTCGGGGCGGTTGCGAAATTGCTCAAGCGCCTGGGGATTGGCCAGCGCATCGGTGTTTTTCACCGGTTCCCCATGCACCACGTTGCGCACCGCCAATTCGACGATCTTGCCGCTGATGGTGCGCGGGATATCGCTGACCGCAACGATCTTCGCCGGCACATGGCGCGGCGTGGTGTTGGCGCGGATCACCTGGCGGATCTGCTGCTGCAGCGCCTCATCCAGCTCGACGCCGTCCTCAAGGCGCACAAACAGCACCACCCGCACATCGTCCTGCCAGCGCTGGCCGATGGCGAGGTTTTCCAGCACCTGCGGGACTTTTTCCACCTGGCGATAGATTTCGGCGGTGCCGATGCGTACGCCGCCAGGGTTGAGCACCGCATCGGAACGGCCATGGATCAGCAGGCTGCCGTTGGGGCGCTGTTCGGCGTAGTCGCCCTGGGCCCACACGCCGGGAAACTGGCAGAAATAGGAGGCGCGCAACTTCTGTTGTTGTGGGTCGTTCCACAACCCGATGGGCATGGCGGGAAAATGCCGGGTGCACACCAGCTCGCCTTTTTCACCGATCAGTGGGCGGCCCTGGTCGTCCCACACTTCGATGGCCATGGCCAGGCTCTTGCACTGCATTTCGCCACGGCGCACCGGCAGCACCGGGTTGCCGATCACGAAGCAGGAGACGATATCGGTGCCGCCGGACATCGACGACAGGCACAGCTGGGCCTTGATCTCGCGGTACACGTAGTCGTAGCTCTGGGGCGACAGCGGCGACCCGGTGGAAATCAAGCCTTTGAGGCTGCGCAGATCATGGGTGAGGCGCGGTTGCAGCCCGGCTTTTTCCAGGGTGGCGAGGAACTTGGGGCTGGTGCCGAACACGCTGATGCGTTCGGCGTCGATCAGGTCGATCAAGCGCTGCGGCCCGGGATGAAACGGCGACCCGTCGTACAGCACAGCCGTGGCGCCCAGGGCCAGCACCGACACCAGCCAGTTCCACATCATCCAGCCGCAGGTGGTGTAGTAAAACAGGCAGTCCTCACGGGACAAGTCGGCATGCAGGCCGTGTTCCTTGAGGTGGGTGAGCAGTACGCCGCCAGTGCCGTGGATGATGCACTTGGGCACGCCGGTGGTGCCACTGGAATAGAGGATATACAGCGGGTGATCGAACGGCACCGCGACGAATTCGGGTGTGCCGCCGGGTTGGTAGAAGTCGTTCCACAGTGCTACCCGTGCCTGGGTTCGATAATCCTCGACCTGAGCCTGAGGACGGGCGTAGGGCACGATGATCAGCTGTTCCAGGGACGGCAGCCGCTCGATGATTTCATTGAGTTTGGCGCTTTGGTCGATGGTCTTGCCGGCGTAGCGATAACCGGCGCAGGTGATCAGCACCTTGGGTTCGATCTGGCCGAAACGGTCGATCACGCCCTGGGTGCCGAAGTCCGGGGAAGAGCACGACCAGATCGCACCGAGGCTGGTGGTGGCGAGCATGCCGACCAGGGTTTGCCAAGTGTTGGGCATGCACGCCGCGACCCGGTCACCTGTGCCGACGCCGGCCGCGCGCAGGCTTCGCTGCAGGCCGGCGACGTGCTCGGCCAATTGCGCGTAGCTCAGTTGTTCACGTTGGCCGTCTTCGCTGATGGCAACCACCGCCGGGTGCGCGTCGCGACGGCGCAGCAAGTGCTCGGCGAAGTTCAGGGTGGCGCCGGGAAACCACTGGGCGCTGGGCATTTCGCCGGTTTCGATCAACGTAGCGCTGGGCGGGCTGCGAAATTGCACGTCGAAGAACGCCACGATGGCCTGCCAGAAGTCGGCGCGCTGGTCGATGCTCCATTGGTGCAGGGCAGGGTAGTCGCGCAGCTGCAGGTGGTGGCGGGCATTGATGTAGCGGCGGAACTGGTCCATCCGCGTGCTGGCGATGCGTTCCGGGGAGGGTTGCCAGAGGATGTCGGACATGAGCAAGGTCTCTTCCTATACAAGTCTTGCAAACAATGGAGTTCCCATGTGGGAGGGGGCTTGCTCCCGATGGCAGTGTTTCAGTTTGCACATTCATTGACTGACCCACCGCTATCGGGAGCAAGCCCCCTCCCACATTTTGATCTCCAGTGTTGGGGAGTTATTGCGCCAGCCAGCCACCGTCGATATTCCACGCCGCGCCCCGTACCTGGCTGCCGGCCTCGCTGCATAAAAACAGCACCAGCTCACCCAGCTGCGGTGGCGTCACGAATTCCAGCGACGGCTGTTTCTCCGCCAGCAGATCATGCTGCGCCTGTTGCGGGTCCACCCCGCTGGCCGCGCGATCATCGATCTGCTTCTGCACCAGCGGCGTCAGCACCCAGCCCGGGCAGATGGCGTTGCACGTCACGTTGCTGGTCGCGGTTTCCAGGCCCACCACCTTGGTCAGGCCGATCACCCCGTGCTTGGCCGCCACATAGGCCGCCTTGCCCACCGAACCGACCTGGCCGTGCACCGAGGCGATATTGACGATGCGCCCCCAGCCCTTGGCCTTCATACCCGGCAGGCTCAAGCGCGTGCTGTGGAACACCGACGACAGGTTGATGGCGATGATCGAGTCCCAGCGCTCCACCGGAAAATCCTCCACCGCCGCCACGTGCTGGATGCCGGCGTTATTGACCAGAATGTCCACGCCGCCGAACTCGCGCTCGGCATAGGCCAGCATCTCGGCGATCTGCGCCGGGTCGCTGACGTCTGCCGGGTGGTGCCCGACCTTGCCGCCAAACGCCTGCACCTGGGCGATCACCGCGCTGGCATCGCCGAAGCCGTTGAGGATCAGGTTGGCGCCGGCCTTGGCCAGGCTCAGGGCAATGCCCAGGCCGATGCCGCTGGTGGAACCAGTGACCAGGGCGGTCTTGCCGTTCAATGTCGTCATGAAAAACCTCACACTATGCCGGTGGCGTAGAAAGTACCGATCACCACGAACACCGCGAGGGTCTTGATGATCGTGATGCCGAAAATGTCCTTGTAGGCTTCGCGGTGGGTCAGCCCGGTCACCGCCAGCAGCGTGATCACCGCGCCGTTGTGCGGCAGGGTGTCCATGCCGCCGCTGGCCATGGCCGCAACTCGGTGCAGCACTTCAAGGGGGATATTGGCCGCATGGGCCGCTGAAATAAAGCTCTCGGACATCGCGGCCAGGGCGATGCTCATGCCGCCGGACGCGGAGCCGGTGATGCCCGCCAGCAAGGTCACGGTAATGGCCTCGTTGACCAGCGGGTTGGGAATGCCCTTGAGCCAGTCCGCCAATACCAGGAACCCCGGCAACGAGGCGATCACAGCACCAAAACCGTATTCGGAGGCGGTGTTCATCGCCGCCAGCAGCGCGCCGCTCACCGCACTCTTGCTGCCTTCGGCCAGTTTGCTTTTAATCGCCGAAAAACCGCACACCAATACCACGATGATCCCCACCAGCAACGCCGCCTGCACCGCCCAGATCGCGGTGAGCTTGGCAATGTCGGTCGTCACCGGAGCGCTCATGCCCGGCAGGCTGAGGCTGTGGGTCTTGCCGTACCACTGCGGGATCCAGTGGGTGAACAGCAGGTTCATCACCCCCACCAGAATCAGCGGCGACAGCGCGACCCATGGGTTGGGCAGGCTGAGGTTGTCGGCCGTCTCCGGCTCGTTGCGCAGCTCGGTGCCATAGCCTTCACCCGCGCGCTGGGCCTTGTTGCGCTGGCGCGACAGGTAGAGCATGCCGGCACAGAACACGAAGATCGTGCCGATCAGCCCCAACCACGGCGCCGCCCAGGCGGTGGTGTTGAAGAAGGTGCTGGGGATGATGTTCTGAATCTGCGGCGTGCCGGGCAGGGCGTCCATGGTGAACGAGAACGCACCGAGGGCGATGGTCGCCGGGATCAGGCGCTTGGGAATATTGCTCTGGCGGAACATCTCCGCGGCAAACGGGTACACCGCAAACACCACCACAAACAGCGACACGCCACCGTAAGTGAGCAGGGCGCAGACCAGCACGATCACCAGCATCGCCTGGCGCGTACCGAGCAAACGAATCGCGGCGGCGACAATCGAGCGCGAGAACCCCGACAGCTCGATCAGCTTGCCGAACACCGCACCGAGCAGGAACACCGGGAAATACAGCTTGATGAAACCAACCATTTTCTCCATGAACACCCCGGTAAAGGCCGGTGCGACAGCGGAAGGGTCAGTCAGCAGAACAGCGCCGAGGGCGGCGATCGGGGCAAACAAGATAACGCTATAGCCACGGTAGGCAGCCAGCATCAGCAGCGCCAGGGCTGCCAGGGCAATGATCACACTCATGGTGTGTCTCCATCGGATTGTTATTTTTGTGGGGGTAGCAGTTAAGCGGTGCTATAGCGAGATGTGTGCCAGTTACTTAACGTATTGAAATCAAAAGATATTTATTCTTTTGGTTCAGTGAATTTCCGAGTTTGTCTCAATTTTGAGACCAGCGCGGAACAAATGTGGGAGGGGGCTTGCCCCCGATGGCCATAGGTATCTACACAACTTTGTAGCAGCCTACGGTAACCACGATGCGAAGCGAGCCGCTCTTGATCTTGATCTTAGGCGCCCCGTTAAACCACGCTGGCCGGAATTCGATAGTGATTTGGAGGGTAAACCGGCAGTGGATGCCGGTTTAGCCGCCCCGCGCCATGGATGGCGCGTGGCGGCGGCCCTCCAAATCAATGTCGGATTACGGGCACACCGAGCGTGAGCGAGGTGCCGAGTGGTGGGGCAGGAGCCCTTTTGGTTACTTTTGGGGCTCTTTTCCAAAAGTGACCCGCCGTAAGGGCGGAACCCTAAGCCGCCGTTACCGCAGCAACGGATATGTACTCGCTCTGATCCAACATCATTGTCGGCTTTCAGGCCGCCATCGGGGGCAAGCCCCCTCCCACATTGGAACGCTGGGCGTCAGTTAGAGAGGCTTCGGCTGCTGAGCCGTCACAGGCTTAGGGCCGCGCGAAGTTGTGTAGATACCTATGCCCCGATGGCGGTGGGTCAGCAGGTAAAAATATTGACTGGACTATTGCTATCGGGGGCAAGCCCCCTCCCACAGTGTCTGTCTTGAAATAGAGATTTGATTCTCATATTGGAGACTGATCAATCCCCAACGCCACCATCTTCTTGTACAACGTCGACCGTCCCAGCCCCAGCCGCTGCGCCGCTTCCACCACATTGCCCCCGCAGGCTTGCAGCGCCGCACCAATCACCTGTCGATCAAAACGCTCCCTGGCAGCGCTGAACGTTTCTGCCTCTACCAACATCACCGTACTGCGCTCAACTGGTGTAAAGGTGCCAATCGCCGCCCGAATTTCCCCGGCATTCAGCACCAAGTCATCACTCAACAACGCCGCCCGCTCTAGCACATTGCGCAGCTCACGGATATTCCCCGGCCACGCATGCTGCGCCAACAGCGCCAGCGCTTCGCGGTCCAATTCATGCTGGCTGCGCAGTTCCTCGAGGATCGCTTCGCTCAGCGCCGGAATATCCTCCAGCCGCTCACGCAGCGGCGGCACCTGGATCGGTAATACGTTCAGGCGGTAGTACAAGTCCGCACGGAACTCGCCACGCTTGATCGCCGCTTCCAGGTCCATGGACGTCGCTGCGATGACCCGGACATCGCTGTGCAGCATTTCGTTGGAGCCCACCGGCTCGAATTCCTTCTCCTGCAACACCCGCAGCAGCTTGCTCTGCAGTGGTAGCGGCATATCGCCAATTTCATCAAGGAACAGCGTGCCGCCTTGGGCAATCTGGAATTTGCCCGGACGGCCCTTGCGATCCGCGCCGGTAAAGGCGCCCGGGGCGGTGCCGAAGAATTCGGCTTCGAGCAGGTCGTGGGGAATCGCTGCGCTGTTGATGCTGACAAAGGCTTTGTGCGCACGCGGCGACGCGCCGTGAATGGCCTGGGCGAGCAATTCCTTGCCGGTGCCGGTTTCGCCGAGCAGCAACACCGGCGATTCGGCGCTCGCACTGCGCCGCGCACGGCGTTTGACTTCAAGGCTGGCGGCGCTGGTGCCGATAAAGTGCGCGAAGTTGTATTTGCTCTGCCGCGAGCGCAACAGCGAGCGGGTGGACGCCAGTTCCTGCTGCAGGCTCAGGTAGCGCTCGATCAGCGGCGACAGGTTGCGCAGCTCGTCGAACAACGCGAAGCCGATCGCACCGATCACCGCGCCCGCATCGTCGTGGATCGGCAGGCGCATCACCACCAGCGGGCCCTTGGGCGTGTCCTGGATGTCCAGCAGTATCGGCCGGTCGTTGCGCACCACCTGGCGTAACAGGCTGTTGGAAATCACCTGCTCACAGGGTTGGCCGATGGCCTGCTCGGCGCTCTTGAGGCCGAAACGCTTGGCGTAGCGCTCGTTCATCCAGACGATATTGGCATCACGGTCGACAATTACCGTGCCTTCGCTGGACTGCTCAATGATCTCGAACAGCGACTGAATGGCCAGGCCGCGAACGTGTGGGTAGTCCTTGAGGCTGGTACTCATGCGTGCAGAATCCTGTAGGCGCGAGCGTGCTCGCGAAGGTCGTCAACGATAATGCGGTGCATCTGGAGGCACGCGCCTACAAGGGGATATGCGCCGCTGCCAGAAGCTCCTTGGTGTAGGGATGCTGCGGCGCTTCGAACACAGCATGGCTGGGGCCGCGCTCTACCACTTTGCCGTCCTTGACCACGATCATATCGTGGGCCATCGCCCGCACCACCGCCAGGTCATGGCTGATGAACAGGTAGGTCAGGCCGTATTTCTCCTGCAGTTCGCGCAACAAGGCCACCACTTGTTTTTGCACCGTACGGTCCAGCGCGGAGGTCGGTTCATCCAGCAGCATCAACGCCGGCTTGAGCACCAGCGCCCGCGCAATCGCAATGCGCTGGCGCTGGCCGCCGGAAAATTCGTGGGGGTAACGGTGCCGGCTGGCGGGGTCAAGGCCGACATCCTTGAGCACCTGGATGACCTGCGCTTCGCGTTCGTCAAGGCTGCACGGCGCGTGAACCTCCAGGCCCTCGCTGATGATCTGCTGCACCGACATGCGTGGGCTGAGGCTGCCATACGGGTCCTGAAACACCACCTGCATTTGCTTGCGCCACGGACGCATTTGCCGGTGGTTGAGCGGGTCGAGGGCTTCACCCTGAAAGCGAATACTGCCAGTGGAGTCGAGCAAGCGCAGGATCGCCTGGCCCAGGGTCGACTTGCCCGAGCCGGACTCGCCGACAATCCCCAGGGTCTTGCCGCGTTGCACGCTGAGGCTGATACCGTCCACCGCCTGCAGGTAGCGCTTGCGCCGCAACAGCCCGCCGCCAAGGGCAAACTGCACGCTCAGGTCGTCCACCTGCAACACCGTCTCGCGCTCGTCGCCGCACAACACTTCAGCCGAGGGCTCGGCGTCCAGCAGCAGGCGGCTGTAGGGATGCTGCGGTGCGGTGAACAAGGTCTGGCAGTCGGCCTGCTCGACAATCTCGCCGGCGCGCATCACGCACACCCGCTGGGCAATGCTGCGCACCAGATTGAGGTCGTGGCTGATCAGCAGCAGTGACATGCCCAGGCGTTGCTGCAAAGACTTGAGCAGCAGCAGGATCTTGCGCTGCACAGTCACGTCCAGCGCGGTGGTGGGTTCGTCGGCGATCAGCAGCTCCGGCTCGCAGGCCAGGGCCATGGCGATCATCACCCGTTGGCGCTGGCCACCGGAGAGTTGGTGCGGATAGGCCTTGAGCCGCTCCTGGGGTTTCTGAATACCCACCAGGTCGAGCAGTTCGAGGATCCGCGCCTGCGCCGCCTTGCCGCCCAGGCCCTTGTGCAGCAGCAGGGTTTCGCCGATCTGTTTTTCGATGGTGTGCAGCGGGTTCAGCGAGGTCATCGGCTCCTGGAAGATCATCGCGATGCGATTGCCGCGCAGCTTTTGCAGAGCAGCAGGCGAGGCGCCCATCAGTTCCTGGCCGCGATACTTCACCGAGCCTGTGCTGTGCGTGCCGGCTTCGGGCAGCAGTTGCAGGATCGAATGGGCGGTCACTGACTTGCCCGAGCCCGACTCGCCCACCAATGCCAGGCATTCGCCGTGGCGCACGTCCAGGTTCACATTGCGCACCACGGTGTGGCCGCTGAAGGCCACGCTGAGGTCACGGATTTCGATCAGGTTCATACGCAGTCACTCATGAGCGAGGGTCGAAGGCATCGCGCAACGCCTCGCCGATAAACACCAGCAGCGACAGAATCAGTGCCAGGGTGAAAAACGCCGTCAGGCCCAGCCAGGGCGCTTGCAGGTTCTGTTTACCCTGGGCGATCAACTCGCCCAGCGAAGCACTGCCGGCCGGCATGCCGAAGCCGAGGAAATCCAGGGCGCTCAAGGTCGAAATCGCCCCGGTCAGGATAAACGGCAAATAGCTCAGGGTGGCAGTCATCGCATTGGGCAGGATATGCCGGCCAATGATCGTGCCGTCCCCCAGGCCCAGGGCGCGCGCGGCCTTGACATACTCCAGGTTGCGCCCGCGCAGAAACTCGGCGCGCACCACGTCCACCAGCGCCAGCCAGGAAAACAGCGCCATGATGCCCAGCAACCACCAGAAATTGGGCTCGACGAAGCCCGACAGGATAATCAGCAGGTACAGCACCGGCAGCCCGGACCACACCTCCAGGATGCGTTGCCCCAGCAAGTCCACCCAGCCGCCGTAGTAACCCTGTAACGCCCCGGCGGCGATGCCGATGGCGGCGCTGATCGCGGTCAGCGCCAGGGCAAACAGGATCGACACCCGCGCGCCGAAGATCACCCGCGCCAACACATCCCGCGACTGGTCATCGGTGCCCAGCCAGTTCACCGTCGACGGCGGGCTGGGGGCAGGGCGGGTCAGCTCGTAATTGGGCGTGTCGTCGCTGAACGGGACCGGTGGAAACAGCATCCAGCCGCCGTCCTGCTTGATCAGCTGCTGCACGTAATCGCTGCGGTAATCGGCCTGGAACGGCAATTGCCCGCCGAACTGCTGTTCGGTGTAGCGCTTGAACACCGGGAAATACAGCTCGTTCTTGAAGCTGAGCACCAGGGGCTTGTCGTTGGCGATCAATTCGCCACCCAGGGTCAGGATAAACAAGCCAATGAATAGCCAGAGAGACCACCAGCCACGACGGTTTTTCTTGAAGCGCTCGAAACGCCGACGCGCCACCGGAGACAGGTTGAGCATCAGGCGTTCCTCGCGGCGAAGTCGATACGCGGGTCCACCAGGGTGTAACACAGGTCACCGATGAGTTTTATCAAGAGCCCGAACAGGGTGAAGATGAACAGCGAACCAAACACCACCGGGTAGTCCCGCGACACCGCCGCCTCATAACTCATGCGGCCCAGGCCATCGAGGGAAAAGATCACTTCGATCAGCAGGGAACCGGCGAAGAACACGCTGATGAACGCCTGGGGAATCCCGGAAATCACCAGCAGCATCGCGTTGCGAAACACATGGCCGTAGAGCACGCGGCGTTCGCTCAAGCCCTTGGCGCGCGCGGTGACCACGTACTGCCGGGTGATTTCGTTGAGGAACGAGTTTTTGGTGAGGATGGTCAGCGTGGCGAAACCACCGATCACCAGCGACGTGACCGGCAATACAAGGTGCCAGAAGTAATCGGCGATCTTGCCCACGGTGCTCAGCTCTTCGAAATTCTCCGACACCAATCCGCGCACCGGGAACCAGTTCAGCGACGTGCCGCCGGCAAACACCACGATGAGGAACATCGCAAACAGGAACGCTGGCATGGCATAGCCGATCACGATGGCGGTGCTGCTCCACACATCAAAGCTGCTGCCATGGCGCACGGCCTTGCGGATGCCCAAGGGGATCGACACCAGGTAAGTGATGAGGGTGGCCCACAGGCCAAGGGAAATGGTGACCGGCATCTTTTCCAGGATCAGGTCGATCACCGTCGAACCGCGAAAGAAGCTGTTGCCGAAGTCCAGTTGGGCGTAGCTCTTGAGCATCAGCCACAGGCGTTCCGGCGCAGGCTTGTCGAAGCCGTATTGCTTTTCGATGTCCTTGATCAGTTTCGGGTCCAGGCCGCGGCTGGCCCGCGAGCCGCTGATGGCTTCGCCTGAGCCACCGCCGACACCGCCGACACCGCCGCCGCCGATGCCTTGCAGGTGGGCAATGGCTTGTTCGACCGGCCCGCCCGGGGCGGCCTGCACGATCACGAAATTCACCAGCAGGATGATGACCAGCGTCGGGATGATCAGCAGCAGGCGCCGCACGATATAGGCAAACATCAGTGCGCACCCCCGCGTTTTTCCAGCTCGGCTCGCATCTGCGCGTTGGTCAGTGGCGTCGGGCTGACTTCCCACCAGGTTTCCAGGGCTTCATCGTTTTTCGCCTCGATGGCCGGGCGGCCGAAGCGGTTCCACCACGCGGCGGACGTGCCGGGCGGGTAGTAGTTGGGAATCCACAAGTAGTTCCATTGCAGCACGCGGTCCAGCGCGTGGGCATAGGTGAGCATCTGCGCCTGGGTATCGGCCTTGACCAGGCCCTTGATCAGGCGGTCGACGGCTGGGTCCTGGAGTGCCATGTAGTTGTTGGCGCCCGGATCGAACGCGGCGGCGGAGCCGAAGAAATTGTACAGCTCCATGCCCGGCGAGGTGGTCACCGGAAACCCGGTGACGATCATGTCGTAGTCACGTGCCATCAAGCGGTTGACGTACTGGGAGGAGTCGATACGGCGGATATTCAAGGTGATGCCGATTTGCGCCAGGTTGCGTTTGTACGGCAGCAGTAGACGTTCCACGCCCGCCTGGGCATTGAGGAATGTAAACGTCAGCGGCTCGCCCTCGGCGTTGACCAGTTGGTCGCCTTCAGGCTTCCAGCCGGCTTGCTCCAGCAGGGCCAGGGCCTGCAACTGCTTGTCGCGGATCATGCCGCTGCCATCGGTGACGGGCGCCTTGAACACCTGGGTAAATACTTCATCGGGAATCTGCCCGCGCAGGGGCTCCAGGATCGCCAGTTCTTCCTGGGTCGGTAGCTGGGTGGCGGCGAGCGGGCTGTTGGAGAAAAAGCTCTGCTGGCGGATGTAGAGGTTGCGCATCATCTGCCGGTTGGCCCATTCGAAATCCCACAGCATGGCCAGGGCCTGGCGCACCCTGCGGTCCTTGAACATCGGCTTTTGCACGTTGAACACATAGCCCTGGGCCGGTTGCGGCATTTCCTTGGCCAGATGCGCGCGTTGCAGGCGCCCATCGTCAAGGGCCGGGCCGTTATAGCCGATGGAATACCCCGTGGCGGAAAACTCCCGGTTGAAATCGTAGGCGCCGCCACGCAGCACTTGGCGCGCCACTTCGGTGTCGCCGAAATACTCCAGGCTCAGGTGATCGAAGTTGTACAGGCCCCGGCTGACCGGCAAGTCCTTACCCCACCAATCGGGGTCGCGGGTAAAGGTGATGGTATTGCCCGAGTCGATCTTGCTGACCTTGTACGGGCCGCTGCCGAGTGGGGCTTCATAGCCGCCGCCGTTGGCGAAATCGCGGGTCTTCCACCAGTGCTCGGGAAACACTGGCAGCGTGGCGATATCCAGGGGCAGGGTACGGTTTTCATTGCTGGAGAAGTCGAAGCGCACCTGGCGCTCGCTTTCCACTTCGACGTGCTTGACGTCGGCGAACAGCGTCCGAAAGCGCAGGCTGCCTTGGGTCATCAACAGATCGAAGCTGTAACGCACGTCTTCGGCGGTGATGGGCTTGCCATCGGCAAACCGCGCCTTGGGGTTGAGGTAGAAACGCAACGACAGACCGTCGTCGGCGCGCTCCATCTTTTGCGCGACCAGGCCGTAGACTGTATAGGGCTCATCCAGGGAGCGCTGGGCCAGTGGCGCATAGAGCCAGCCATCGACCTGGGAGACACCGATGCCTTTATCGATATACGGCAATACATGGTCAAAGCGCCCGATTTCCAGGGCGGAGCGGCGCAGGCTGCCACCTTTGGGGGCATTGGGGTTGGCATAGTCGAAATGGCTGAAGCCATCGGCGTACTTGGCCGGCTCGCCGTACACCGTGAGGGATGCTTGTGGCGCCGCGATCACGGCGCTGCTGGTCATGAGCAAGACCAGGGTGATACGGAGCAGTTTTGGAAAAGCCAATCGCATTATCAGCCTTGAGCGCGGATGAACAAAGAATAGAGAGCGGTACGTTAACGGCTTAAGTGTCGTCAGTCATCACATGCACAACGGCCCGCCAGATGGCGGGCCGTTGTTTACAGCGTCATCGCAGACAGGATCAGTCCTGGCGGCTGGTGACTTCCAGCAGGTGATAACCGAACTGGGTTTTCACCGGGCCTTGTACGGTATTGACCGGGGCGCTGAACACGACGGTGTCGAATTCCTTGACCATCTGGCCTGGACCGAACGAACCCAGGTCACCGCCTTGACGGCTGGACGGGCAGCTGGAGTTGGCTTTGGCGATTTCTGCGAAATCAGCGCCGCCTTCGATCTGAGCCTTGAGTTCGTTGCACTTGTCTTCAGTGGAAACGAGGATGTGGCGGGCGGTGGCTTTGGCCATGGGGAATAACTCCTTGAGTGAAAAAACGGTGAGCCTACCGGATTCAGGCGGTTATTTCCCGGCAAAGTTCCCGCTGGTTGCCTGAGCGGGTCGGGAACCGCCTGGCACACGGGGTTCAGGCCAGAACGATGTAGTCGTTTTGCTGGACAATCGCGGCGTGCGGGCCTTGCACGAGATGGATATAGCGACCGTCCACCAGGTCGATGGGCAGGCAATCGTCAATGTCCATGACTGCGTCGGTATGCCCCTGGGTCCAGTGGCGCAACAACTGCTGCTTGCCCTTGCTCATCGCTTCCCGTTTGTCGCGCGCGACCAGCAACAGGTAATGATGGGCTTCGCCGAAGCGGTTGGTCTCGTAGCCGCCGAGGTTGATGAAATACAAGTGAGGCGCATCGCCGCGTGGTGCCAATGGGCTGAGTTCGACCTTCCAGCCGTCGACGCCATCGACCGCCATCCACGAATCGATGTGCACGCCCTTGGGGCTGCCGAACCAGGCTTCGCGCAATTGCGGGTAGGTGGCCTGCAGCGTGTCCGCCACAGCAAACGCCACATCATGTACTTCGATCCGGGCCCTGGGGTGCTTGCCCCCGAGCATCACGACAAACAGCATTGCGGGTGATTCCTGGCGATTGATCAAAGGCCAACCATACTGCGATTGAACCCTTTTGTCCGGTCAATGCCACACTGTTAATCCGCGAACTGATCAGGAGGTTGTCATGCGTACTATCGATCTGGCCGGCGTTCCCGTGCCTGTCATCGGCCAGGGAACCTGGCGCATGGGCGAAGACCCGAACCAGCGCCGCGCTGAAGTGGGCGCATTGCAACTGGGTATCGACGAGGGCCTGACCCTGATCGACACTGCCGAAATGTATGGCGAGGGCGGTGCAGAGGAGGTGGTCGGTGAGGCCATCAAGGGCAGGCGCGACCGGGTGTTCCTGGTGAGCAAGGTCTACCCGCACAATGCCAGCAGCCAGGGCGTGCCCCGCGCTTGCGAAGCGAGCCTTCAGCGCCTGGGCACCGACTATATTGATCTGTATCTGCTGCACTGGCGCGGTCAGTACCCCCTTGCCGAAACCGTCGAAGCGTTTGAGCGGTTGCGCGAAGCGGGCAAGATCGGCCGTTGGGGCGTCTCCAACTTTGATGTGGCAGACCTGCAGGAGCTGGCGTCCCCTGCCTGTGCGACTAACCAGGTGCTCTACAACATTGAAGAGCGGGGTATCGAATTCGACCTGCTGCCATGGTGGCAACAGCACCATTTGCCATTGATGGCGTACTGTCCCATTGCCCAGGGCGGCGAGCTGCTCGCGAGTCCGACCCTCAAGCAGATCGCCCATCGTCATGAGGCCACCCCCGCGCAGGTCTCCCTCGCCTGGGTCCTGCGACAACAAGGCGTGATCGCCATCCCCAAGGCAGTAACGCCCGAACACATACGGCAAAATGCCGCTGCTGCGAAGCTGGTACTGGACGAGCATGACCTGGACGCGATCGACCGCGTATTTGGCGCGCCCAAACGTAAACACCCGCTGGCGATGGTGTAGCGCCAACAGGAACGGTGCCGTCCCTGGACCGTTCCCGCCCGCGCCGCGGTTAGCCGGCTACCGGACTGCGCCAGTCGTCCGAGCCGGAAGTGCCGGCCACTTCATGCGTCCAGACGATCTTGCGATAGGTGAAATGCACGTCCTCCAGGTGGGTGAAATGAGCATTGTCCGGATCCTGGCAGTTGGGCATCCGCGACTGAATGTCCACAATCGTCGCGCCTTCCAGTTCAATGGTGAAGTAATGCTCCTGAGTGCCTGCCGAAGAAGTACGGAACCATTCCAGCCGGCATGACACCTCTTCCCCCGAAGTCAGCGCGCTGAAAAGCAGCGGCGAGGACTTGTCGAAAACCTTGCTGATCATCAGCGGTTTATGCACGCGCTGGCCGGTAGGCTGACCCGATTGCGGATCGCGGGGAATGATCACCTGGTGCGCAAACGCCTGCACCAGGATCTGGTCCTCATGGCCTTCCTGATAAATGTTTCCTACCGAGTCCTGAGTAAATGTACCTGCGGTGATCAAGCCTTGTTTGACACCGGTGACGGAGAGGTACGCGGGTGTTGGCATGACGGGTTTCCTTGTCTGATTGAGTAGGTGCTGCCGAACGGCGAGGTTACCGGTCGGGCAAATGCCTATAACAAAAAGCGTGCCTGAAAGTGCGTGGGCCAATGAAATAAGGGCAGGGGATACTAACACCTTGAAAGTGCTTGGAAGTTGCGCGTGTTTTTGCAGGATTTTAGTATCTGAAGTTGCGCGCAAGTGTGCATTTAATTGCTCACAATTAACAATGAGTGGTTAGGCGCAGATGGAGGTGATTGAGGGTTATTTGATTTTTTTGAGTGCGCAACTAACTGCGCAGGCCTTGATTTTGGGGGCTTGTAGGAAATTCCTTAATTGCGCGGCTATCGCTTGCTGATTGTTTTTCTGATGGCTAAGGTTCGGTCACTTCGTTGCGTATTGAACGAGCGTTAATCGGCAACCTGCTCCGTACTTTACGGCGCTTAGTTTGCCTGCCCAGCCTTCATAGTTGTGTGCGGTCCATAAATGGTTCATTCAGAAAAGCTCAGCAATTATTACCGCGAACTTGCGCGAACACCTTGTTCGCCAGGCAGTTTCGCCGGCAATGACGTGCGCTTTTCGAGCGAGTTTGAAAGCGTAGAAGCCGAGATTGCCAAGACACACTCACTGCATGGCGTGAGCCCCCCGGATTGGCAGCTAGTCTGCGACATCAGCGAGCGCCTGTTGCGTGAGCAATCCAAGGATCTGCGCGTGGCTGTGTGGCTCACCTGGGCGCTGCACCAGCGTGATTCATTTGCCGGCTTACTGGCCGGGCTCGTGTTGCTGGTTTATCTCTGCGAGCATCATTGGGCGGTGGTCTATCCCGCCAAGCTGCGCACACGTGCTGCCGCATTGGGTTGGCTGACGACTCGCCTCGACCCGCTCTTCTCGCAAAACCTCTCGGTGGTCGACCAACTGCCTGTGTTCCAGGCACTGCAGGCAAACCTGGTGCGCCTTGATGAGCGCTTGAACGAGCATCTTGGCAGTGACGCTCCGTTGTTATTGCCGGTCCGGCGGCAACTGGCGGAGCGTCTGGCGCGTGCTGCGCAAGGCGGCAAGGAGCCAGGAGGCGTTGCGGGTGTGATTGCTCAGGTCAAGCAGGCAACCACGCAGTTGCTCAAGCCCGAGGCGCCGATCAGCAACGAAAAAGATGCGCAAAAAGTACTGCGGGCCTTGCAGGAGCAGGCCCGCACGTTGTGTGCCTGGTGGTTGCGCCAGAATGCCACCGACCTGCGGGCCCTGCGTTTGGGACGCACCCTGGCCTGGCTGAGCCTGGTCAATTATCCGGATGCCAGCAGTGAGGGCGTAACGGCATTGCCACCGCTGGCTCCCGACAAGCTCAAACGTTACCAGGAGCGTCTCGACCACGGCCATCATGCCGAGCTGTTGCTGGAACTCGAGGTCAGCCTGGGAGGCGCATTGTTCTGGTTCGATGGGCTGCGCATGGTCTGGGAATGCCTTGAAGCCTTGCACGCAAACCTGGCCATGACCGAACTGGAAACCGCCTTCGCCCTGTTATTGCAACGTTTGCCGAATTTGCCTGAATTGCGCTTCGCCGACGGTACACCGTTTGCGGGCCCGCAGACCCGTGAGTGGATCACGCACCACGTGGCTCGCCACCTGCACAAAGCCGAACCTTTCAGTACTGCCGCCGATGTCAGCGGCGAGCCCTGGGAAACCGCGTTGCAGGCGGTCATGCCCAGCTTGCGCAAGGAGGGGCTCAAGGCGGCGGTCGGCGTACTCAAGCAGGGTTTGCACAGCGCCTGCAGTGAACGCGCGCGCTTCCATTGGCGGCTGGCACTGGCCAGGTTGTGCATACGGGCGGGCAAGCCTGACTTGGCCAGGATCCAGCTGGAGCAGCTGGACCTCGAATTACAGCGCGAGGGCCTGGACCGCTGGGAGCCGGAGCTGGCCCTGCACGTCGGTCGGCTCCTGTATCGCTGCTATGACCTGTTGCCACAAAGCCACGCCGTGCGCGAAAGCAAGGACGCCACGCACCGCCGGTTGTGCCATTTCGATCTGCAAGCAGTGCTCGAATAACCATCATCAAAAAGGAGAAACACCGTGGCCAAAGACGGTTCGGTGGCACCCAAGGAACGTATCAATATCACTTTCAAACCCGCGATCGGCGGTGCACAGGAGGAAGTCGAACTGCCGTTGAAGCTGCTGGTGCTGGGGGATTTCTCGCAACGCGAGGACCCGCGCAAGCTAGAGGACCGCAAGCCTATTGGGATCGATAGGAACAGCCTCGACGAGGTGTTGGCCAAACAGGCCCTGAACCTGACCTTGAGCGTGCCCAATCGCCTTCAGGAGGACGCTGACGTTGAAGAGCTGGCGGTCCAGGTCCGCATCAACGCGATGAAAGACTTCAATCCCGCGAACCTCGTTGAGCAAATACCACAGCTGCAAAAGCTGATGGTGCTGCGCGAGGCATTGGTGGCGCTCAAGGGGCCGCTGGGCAACACCCCGAGCTTTCGTAAAGCCATTGAGCAGGCACTGACCGATGACGACTCCCGTGCGCGGGTACTGGCCGAGTTGGGGTTGAGCGGCGCCGATGCCGAACCTATTCAGTAAAAGGACACTGACACCATGACAGCTACCCAGTACAACCCACAGTCCCAGTCAAAAGCCACCGACGAGGGCAGCATTCTCGACAACATCATTGCCCAGACGTTACTGAGTGCCGATGACGAGGCGTACAGCATCGCCAAGCGCGGGGTGTCGGCGTTTATCCAAGAACTGGTCAAGCCTCACAACCGTGAAGAGCCAGTCAAGAAGCGTCTGGTCGACCGGATGATCGCCGAAATCGATGCCAAGCTCAGCCAACAGATGGACGAGATCCTGCACCACCCCGACTTCCAGGCACTGGAGTCGGCGTGGCGAGGGCTGCAACTGCTGGTCGAGCGCACCGATTTTCGCGAGAACATCAAGATAGAGCTGCTCAATGTTTCACGGCAAGACCTGCTGGACGATTTCGAGGATTCCCCGGAAGTCACCCAGTCGGGGCTCTACAAGCATATCTACAGTGCCGAATACGGCCAGTTTGGCGGTCAGCCGGTCGGGGCGATCATCGCCAACTACTTCCTGTCACCCAGCGCGCCAGATGTGAAACTCATGCAATACGTGTCCAGCGTTGCCGGTATGGCTCACGCACCGTTCATCGCTGCCGCCGGGCCAGGTTTCTTTGGCCTGGAAAGCTTCACGGGTCTACCTGACCTCAAGGACCTCAGGGATCATTTCGAAGGTCCGCAGTTTGCCAAATGGCAGAGCTTTCGCCAGAGCGAAGACGCCCGCTACATCGGCCTCACCGTGCCGCGTTTTCTGCTGCGCACGCCTTACGATCCCCTTGAGAGCCCGGTAAAAACCTTTGCCTACCAGGAAAATGTGGTCAACAGCCACGAGCACTACCTGTGGGGCAATACGGCCTACGCCTTCGCCACTCGCCTGACCGACAGTTTCGCGCGCTTTCGCTGGTGCCCGAACATCATCGGCCCCCAGAGCGGCGGGGCGGTCGAGGACCTGCCGTTGCATCACTTTCAGAGCATGGGCGAGATAGAAACCAAGATTCCGACCGAGGTACTGGTGTCAGACCGGCGCGAATACGAGTTGTCGCAGGAAGGGTTCATTGCGCTGACCATGCGCAAGGGCAGTGACAACGCGGCCTTCTTTTCCGCCAGCTCCGTGCAGAAGCCCAAGACGTTCGGCATCAGCGAAGAGGGCAGGGCCGCCGAGCTGAACTACCGGCTCGGCACCCAGTTGCCGTACATGATGGTGGTCAATCGGCTGGCTCACTACCTCAAGGTTCTGCAGCGTGAACAACTGGGCTCGTGGAAGGAGCGGACTGACCTGGAGTTGGAACTCAACAAGTGGATTCGCCAATACGTGGCGGATCAGGAAAACCCCAGCGCCGAAGTTCGCGGTCGCCGCCCACTGCGCGCAGCGCGAATTGTCGTCAGCGATGTCGAGGGTGAGCCAGGCTGGTACCGCGTCAGTTTGAGCGTACGGCCGCATTTCAAGTACATGGGGGCGGACTTCACTTTGTCCCTTGTTGGCAAGCTCGACAAAGAATGAGCCGAGGCCAGGGGATGCGCCACCCCAGCAGCCTTTTCGAGCGCCTTGAGTCCGATACGTCCCCCAGCGTGTGCCGCGTGACGTCCGTCGCCGCGCATTTGACGAAAATGCTCAGCACCCGTGCAGGCAGCGTGCAGACGCTGCCGGATTACGGCTTGCCCGATCTCAATGATATGCGGCTCAGCCTGCATGAATGCCTGACCCAGTCGCGCCTGCTGATCGAGCGCTTCATCCAGGCTTATGAGCCACGGCTGGTGAATGTGCGCGTCAGGGTGCTACCCCGTGTCCATGAAACCTTGGCGTTGGCGTTCGCCATTGAGGCTGGGCTGCTCATCGACGGTGGCATACAACCGGTCGTGTTCCATGCGCGCCTGGCGCAAGCAGGTCAGGTAGAGGTTCGCGCAGATGGCCCTTAATCGCTATTTTCAACGCGAACTCAGTGACCTGCGGCAACTCGGGCGGCGCTTTTCCGAACGAAACCCGGCCCTGGCACCGTTTCTTGCCGAGACCGGTCAGGACCCGGATGTGGAACGTTTGCTGGAGGGCTTTGCGTTTCTGACCGCGCGCCTGCGCCAGAAGCTCGATGACGAGCTGCCAGAGTTGACGCATTCTTTGATGCACCTGCTATGGCCCAATTACATGCGGCCAATGCCGGCTTTCAGCATCCTGCAGTTCGACCCGTTGAAATACGCCGGCCCCAGCGTTCGCGTGGCACGCGATACCGCCGTGGAAAGCGTGCTCATTCAAGGCGATCGTTGCCGGTTCAGAACGTGCTATGCCACTGATGTCATGCCCTTGCAACTTCGCAGCCTGGATTACACCTGCCAGAGCGATGTGGACTGGTTGGACCTGCGCCTGACCCTGAGCGCGGAGGGAAACTTCAGTGCGCTGGCATTCGGCTCGTTGCGACTGCACCTGGCCGGGGATCACTACGTAAGCCAAGGTCTGTACCTCAACTTGCTGCGACACCTGGACGGCATCCATGTGCAGCTACTGGACCAGAGCGGTTTGCCGGTCAACGGGGTCGATGGTCGACCTGCGACGGTACGCCTCGGCGCCAGTCAGGTTCAGCCGGTGGGGTTTGCACCGGAACACGCGCTGATTCCGTACCCGCAAAATACCTTCGATGGATATCGCCACCTGCAGGAATATTTCACGTTTCCCGAGAAGTACCTGTTTGTCGATGTACAAGGGTTGGAAGCCCTGCATCGGTTGCCGCAGGAGGTCCTCGATCAGGCACATGGCATGGTGTTGCGCTTCGAGCTGCGCGCCCAGGGCCGTGCACCTCAGCGGCCCACCCTGGACAACGTCAAGCTGTACTGCACGCCTATCGTCAACCTGTTCAGTCACGATGCAATACCCATTCGGCTGGATGGAAAGCAGGACGAATACCTGCTGTTGCCGGGGGAATATGCTGCGGCCAATGCCAATGTGTTTTCGGTTGAGCGCGTTACGGGATGGCGCCCCGGTGGCTTGGGGTATCAAACGTACGTGCCCTTTGAGTCGTTCGAGCATGACAGCGGCCTGGCGACGTCGGGGGCACACCCCAGCTTCAGCATCCGCCAGCGCCCTTCGGCACAGCACGACGGGCTGGATACCTGGATAGGATTTAGCGATCGGCGCGAACCGGGCCCGGAGACCCTGTCGATCGAGCTGACCTGTACCAATGCCGGCTTGCCGCAACAGTTGCGGGCAGGTGAGATCAACCAGCCCAGCGAGCACACGCCTGAATCATTGACGTTTCGCAACATCACCGCGCCAACCGCCAGTTTTGCGCCGCCACTTGAGCAGGATTTTCTGTGGAAACTCATCAGCAACATGTCGCTCAACTATCTGTCGTTGACCGATATCAACGCACTGAAAGTCATTCTCGAGACCTACGACCTGCCGCGCTATCACGATCGACAGGCGCTGAAAATCAGCCAGAAAAAGCTGGGCGCGTTGCGCGCCATTCAGCACGAAGCGGTTGACCGGCTGCACCGCGGCCTGCCGATTCGCGGACTGCGGGTGGACCTTACGGTGGATCCTCTGGGCTTTGCAGGTCAAGGCGATCTGTTCGTGTTCGCCTCGGTGCTCAATCAGTTTTTTGCACTCTATGCCAGCCTCAATTCGTACCTCGAGTTGCGAGTTATCAGCACACAAGGAGACGTGTATCTATGGCCGTTCCGGATGGGGCAGCAACCCCTGCTTTGACTCAGCTTTGCCGTGCCATCCGCGAATACACGCTGTTCCAGGCGGTGGTGCAGGTGATTGCACGCTTACGTGAAGCGCATCCACAGCTGGACGAGGATGCGTTGTATGACCGGCTCGAATTCCAGGCCAACCCCGGCCTGGGGTTTGCCGGACACGATATCGACCGTATGGAGTTTTTCATGGACCAGGGGAGTTTGCGGGCACGTTTGCGCATCAATGTGCTGGGCTTGTTCGGCGCGGGGTCACCATTGCCCGCGTTCTATGCCGAGCAGGCGGTTGCAGAGCGCGCAGGTGGCAACCCTTCGCGGGACTTCCTCGATATGTTCCATCACCGACTGCACCGTCTGCTGCTGCCGATCTGGCGCAAATACCGTTACCGGGCGTGCTTTCAACCGGGCGCCAGTGATGGGTTTTCGCAGCATATGTTTGCCCTGGTCGGCCTCGGCAGCCATGCCATACGGGCCGCCTCGGGTCTCGATTGCAAGCGCTTGCTGCCTTACCTCGGGTTGTTGAGCCTGCGAGCGCACTCGGCCGCGTTGATAGAGACCGTCCTGAGGTATTACTTCAAGCATGCCCCGGTGTTCATCGAGCAGTGGGTCGAGCGCACAGTGGACGTAGAGCATTCGCAGCGCAATGACCTGGGCCATGCCAACTGCGCGCTTGGCCAGGACCTGGTGTTGGGGCATCGGGTCGCTGACCGCAGCGGCAAGTTCAGGGTGCATATCACAGGTTTGGCGTGGCACCACTTTCACGCCTTTCTGCCCATGGGAGCGGCTTATGTCCCTGCCTGTTCGCTGGTGCGCTTGGCTGCGCCGGACGCATTGCAATTTGACCTGCGTCTGGTGCTGGCCCCCGGCGAAATCCGGCCACTGCACATCGGCGAAAACAATGCGTGCCGCCTGGGTTGGACCAGTTGGCTGGAGCATGAGCGAGCGGATGGCGCAATCACGCTTGCCAGCCATTTTCATTAAGGATTGATGAGCATGATTAATGTGGACCTGCAAAAACTGATCCGTACATTGACGCCCCAGACCCGCGAGGACCTGACGCGTTCGGCCGAGCGCTGCATGGCACGTGGCGGCCATGAGGTATTGGTGGAGGATCTGCTCCTGGCCTTGCTCGAGCATCCCGCTGGGCTGATCACCAAGGCGTTGGAAGACGCCAACGTTTCCACAGGCGAACTGCAAGCCGCCTTGCAGCCCAGGATTGAGCAGAGCGCAACCCGCAACCCGGTGTTCGCCCAGACTCTGGTGCTGTGGTTACAACACGCCGTGATGGTTGCGCACGTAGAGTTGGGCCAACGTTCTGTCGATCACGGTGCTCTGTTGCTGGCACTTTTACAGCATCCGCTGGAGCACGCGGGCAGTCGCTATCATGCCGTGCTCAGCCGCCTGGATACCGGCAGGGTGCGTGACTTCCTGACGAGTCGGCCTTCTGAGCATCAGCCGATTGCTACAGAGTCGCTGTTGCAGCGTTTTACCCAGGACCTCACCCAGCAGGCCCGTGAGGGCCGGATAGACCCGGTGCTGTGCCGTGAGCGTGAAGTGCGCCAGCTGATCGATATTCTGGTGCGGCGGCGCAAGAACAATCCGATTCTGGTGGGGGAGGCTGGGGTAGGGAAGACCGCGATCGTGGAAGGGCTGGCGTTGCAGATCGTGGCGTTGCAGGTGCCCGAGGTCCTTAAGGCTGTTCGCGTGCTGACCCTCGATATGGGCTTGCTGCAAGCAGGCGCCGGCCTCAAGGGTGAATTCGAGCGGCGCCTAAAAGGTGTGATCGATGAAGTGAGCGCCTCACCCGAGCCGGTAATCCTGTTTATCGACGAAGCCCATACCTTGGTTGGCGCTGGCGGCCAGCCGGGTGGGCTGGACGCGGCCAACCTGCTCAAGCCGGCGTTGGCGCGCGGCGCGCTGCGTACGATCGCCGCGACTACCTGGTCGGAATACAAGCAGTACATCGAAAAAGATCCGGCATTGGCGCGGCGATTCCAGCCGGTAAAGGTCGGCGAGCCCAGTGTCGAGCAGGCTGTGTCGATTCTGCGGGGGCTGGTGCCTGTCTACGAAGCGAGTCATGGCGTGTATGTCCGCGATGATGCGGTGGTGGCGGCGGCCCGCATGAGCGCGCGCTATCTGGTGGGTCGGCAATTGCCGGACAAGGCGGTGGACGTGCTGGACACTGCGTGTGCCAGTGCTCGCACGCGTCAGGCAATGCCGCCCGAGTCATTGCAGGCGCTACGCGTCGAACTGATCGAGGGCCAACGGCAGGCGCGGGCGCTGAGTCGAGACGCCGAGAGCGGGTTGCCGGTGGATGCGCAAGCCTTGCAGGCGTTGAAACTGCGCCTGGAAACCCTCGAGCCCGAGCGCCAGCTACTCGAGCAGCAGTGGCTCGAGCACGGCGGGCAAACGTCGCTCGAACCTGAGGTTTGCCCGCGTGGCGTAGCCCATGTCATCAGCGCCTGGACCGGGATTCCCGCCGAGCAGTTGGCCTTTGAACCGAATGAAAAAGTGCTGGGTTTTGCCGAGGCTTTGCGCGCCCGCGTGCTTGGGCAGGAACACGCGGTACAGGCTCTGGACCGTGCCTTGCGCGCGGTCGCCGCCGGGCTGAACAAGGTCGACGCACCGGTCGGGGTGTTTCTGCTGGTGGGGCCAAGCGGTGTCGGCAAGACAGAAACGGCATTGGCCCTGGCGGATCTGTTGTACGGCGGGGAAAGGTTTGTCACCACGATCAACATGTCGGAATACCAGGAGAAGCACGCGCTCTCCCGATTGATCGGCGCGCCACCGGGCTATGTCGGTTATGGCGAGGGCGGGGTACTGACCGAGGCCGTGCGCCAGCGTCCTTATTCAGTTGTGCTGCTCGACGAGGTGGAGAAAGCCGACCCTGAGGTGTTGAACCTGTTTTACCAAGTCTTTGACAAAGGGCGCGCCAATGATGGCGAAGGGCGCGAAATCGACTTTCGCAACACCGTGCTGCTGCTGACTTCCAACCTCGCAAGCGACTGTATCAACGCGCTTTGCGCAGACGGTCAACGACCGCAACCCCAGGTACTGCAAGACGCCATTTATCCGGTGCTGCGTGCGCACTTCAAGCCCGCATTGCTCGCCCGTATGCGCGTCGTACCGTATTACCCGATCGCAGAGAACGTGCTGCGCGACGTGGCCGAACTCAAGCTCGCGAACCTTGGGCAACGGCTGCAATCACGCAAACTGGCGTTCACCTATACGCCTGAACTGGTTACTCACATAACCGAGCGTTGCGCTGACGCTGACAGCGGTGCGCGGTATATCGACCAGTGGCTCGAGCGGCATTTATTGCCGCAGATGGTGGACGGTCTGCTGGGCGCCATGGCCGTGGATGCGCCAGTTTGCCTGGTGCATGCCCGAGTGGATGGCAACGGCCTGCCTGTCTGTGAGTTCAGCCAATGAGCGACAACAACCTGGACCAACTGCCCGACCCGCTTGCCCATGCCAACGCCTTGATCGGCTGTTTTACGCGTATAGGCCTGGACAACGACGACGCTTCACTGCCGGGCGCATGCGTCGCGGCAGCGGCACAACTGAGCCACTGTGAACTCTGCCAGTTGTACCGGCTTGATGAGGTGACTGGGCGGCTTGTTCTGATCGCCCAGCACCTGAGCGCGACGCTCTCGCTGGCGGATACCCCTTCAAGGCTCGATCTGCGACACGTGCCTTTGCTGCGTGACACCGTGGGCCAAGGCGTTGCCGTCAGTGTGGATGATGTGCAGAACAGCGCGTGCAACACGGCTTTTCTGCCGGCGCTCGCGTCACCCTGGCGCGCCCTATTGAGCGTGCCGCTGTTCAGTCGCCTCAATACGGTCACGGGCGTGTTGCTCTGCGCTGCTCAACGCCCGGTAGCGTTGCGAGGCTACGCTACGTCGCTGGGCCAGTTCGGCAGCTTCGCCTTGCACCAATTGGCGCTGTTGCGCAGCCTGCGGTGTTTGCCGGCTGTTGCACCGCAAGGGCGCGCAGTGTCGGCGGGCACGTATGGCCTGATAGGCAGCAGCACAGCGATGGCGCAAACCTGCCAATTGATCAGCAAGGTGTTGCATACCCCTTATACCGTCCTGCTGCGCGGCGAAACCGGTACCGGCAAGGAAGTGGTGGCTCGCGCCATCCACCTGGCAGGGCCGCGTGCGGACAAGGCTTTTGTGGTGCAGAACTGTGCTGCGTTCCCGGAAGGCTTGTTGGAAAGCGAGCTGTTTGGTTACCGAAAAGGCGCCTTTACCGGTGCGGAGCGCAACTACGCAGGGCTGTTTGACGCCGCGCACGGGGGCACGCTGCTGCTTGATGAAATCGGCGATATGCCGCTGTCCCTGCAAGCCAAGTTGCTGCGGGTCCTGCAGGAAGGGGAAGTTCGCCCATTGGGCGCCAGTGCTGCGCACAAGGTTGACGTACGCATCATCGCGGCGACGCACCGTGACCTGGCCGCCATGGTCGCCGAAGGCAGCTTTCGCGAAGACCTTTATTACCGGCTTGCCCAATTTCCCATCCAGCTACCGGCCTTGCGTGAGCGAGATGGGGATGTGCTGCAACTGGCACGGCATTTCGCCGACAAGGCGTGCGCAAGCCTTGGGAGGACACCTGTGCAATGGTCGAATATCGCCCTCGATCAACTGTCGAGTCATCCCTTTCCCGGCAACGTGCGTGAACTCAAGTGTCTGGTGGAGCGCGCCGTGCTGCTGTGCGACGACAACGTGATTCTGCCCACGCACCTGTCGCTGCCCCAGGCGCCGGTCGCGACCCGCTGTAGATGACGTAACGCTACGCCAGCGCATGGAGCGGGTAGAGCGCGTGTTTTTGCTCGACTGCCTGCACAAGAATCGCGGCAACCGAACCCGCACGGCGCGCGAGCTGGGCGTCGCACGGCGCACGCTGTTGTATCGGCTTGCCCGCTTGAACATTCCCTGCGGTGATGCCAGTGGGGAGCGTTGAGCCGTGTGCCGTAGGTTTGTCGAAATCATCGCCGCCGCCACCGATAGCGGACGGCGGGCTTTTTCACCGAGGAGAGACCTGATGCCTGATCGTCCATGGCGCGTCGCCGTGCTTGTGCTGCTTTTGCTCGGCGGTTGTCATGCCAACTATGTATTCGATGATGCCCAGTACCGTCCGTTGGGTGAGCCGCAGGCGGTGACCCGTGGTCGATGAAAAGAGGGAGCCTGACCATGCAGCTTGTGTTTGAGGTATGTGAGGCCGCAGGCGGTAACCCTGCGTCCATGGTGCGCAAGATCTTCGACGGGGTGGGGCGGTGTGATTGGCCGTGGCTCCGGCTGTGAGTGGGTCATCCACGATCCGAGCCGCTTGCTCTCCGGTCACCATGGTTTGGTGGGTTACCGGGAAGGTCGTTACTTCCTCACGGATATCAGCAGCAACGGTATCCGTATGGCCGGCAGTCGCGAACGCCTGCCCAAAGGGCAGGCGCAATTGATCGAGGAGGGTGACGTGTTCGAACTCGGAGCACTGTCGATACGCGCGCGGTTGATAGAGCCGATTCAACCTTCCTGTGAGCAGCCGATAATCACGGGCGTACCGATTCCCGATGATGCGTTCCTGGCGCTGGACCCGTTGCAGGCACTGGACCTCGAACAGCAGCGGCTTAGCGCCTCCGATGAGCTGGAGGCGTTGAGTGCTGGCACTGGCGTGGGCGAGTTCGGCACGTGGGCCGACCGGCATGCCGCCGACCGCGAACATGTGGCGATCCCGCGTCGGGTTGGATCGCTCAAGGCGCTTCCCGAGGTTGATCCTGCCGTCATGGCGCCGGGGTCCGGCGACATCTTCTGGACGGAGTTTGCCGCGGCGTTGGGGCTTGACCTGCGCCGGCTTGACGATGTGGCTCGAAAGGCGCTGGCGATCGAGGTGGCGCGCCTTTTTCGGCTGGAGGCTGAACGGTTGCAGCACGGCCGCGCCTACGAAGAACAGGTGCGTCTGATCTCGACCTTGCACAGCGATTATTCAGGATGATGTTCATGTATCGAGTCACCCTTATGCCTCTGTTGCTCCTGCTTGGCCTGTTGGCGGGTTGCAGCGCCGTGTCACCTTTGTCGACATTGACCAAACTGGACCTGGTACTGACCGCCAGTGATCAGGTCAACCCAGACGTTCATGGTCGACCCTCTCCGGTCGTGTTGCATCTGATTGAGCTGCGTCATGGCGTGGCGTTTGAGAATGCCGACTTTTTCAGCCTGTACGACCACGCCGAGCAGGTGTTGCCAAAAGACTGGGTGAGCAGCGAGGAAATCGAAATGCGCCCGGGTGATCGGCGGGCGCTCAAGTTGAGTGTCGGGCCGAAAAGTCATTTTGTGGGTGTGTTGGCGGCGTATCGAGACTTGCCGCACGCTCAATGGCGTCAGCTCGTTCCGCTCGCCGCTCAACAAGTGAACCGTGTCGAGCTGGTGCTGGATCAACACGGCATCCGGCTTGCCGACCCGCGTTCCGACAAAGAGGTGCAGTGATATGCACGCCCATAAAGTCATTTGGCAGGAAGGCATGCTATTGCGGCCACAGCACCTGCAGCACAACGACCGTCATTACCAGCAGCAGCTTAACCAGACGCGTTTGCTGAGCCCTGACGCCTGGGGGTTCCTCACGCTGGAACTCGATGTGCAGTACCTCAATCTCGGCAAATTGGTGGTTACTCAAGCCAGCGGTGTGTTGCCGGACGGTAGCCTGTTCGAACATGGCGCCGCCATGGAACCGCTGGTATTGCAGGTGCCAGCCAATGCGGGGGAACAGGCTGTTTACCTGGGTCTGCTGCTGGCGACAGGCAATCAGATTGAAACCCGCCAACCGGAGCAGGACGATGTGCTGGCACGCTACCTCACCTGTGAGGTGGAGGTCGGGGATTCTAACGCCGGGACCGACTCTCGTTGCCTCATTCACTGCGCGCGGCCTGACATGCGCCTGTTGTTGGGTGAGCAGCACAGAGAGCAGGGCTTTGTCAGACTCAAGGTTGCCCAGGTACTGGAATCGACCGAAGCTGGGGGCGTGCGCCTGGATGCGGGGTTCGTCCCGACATTCATTTTCATGCAGGACCGTGGGTATGTAGCGTCTTGCCTCAAGGAGGTGATCGGCTTGCTTGCGTCGCGAGGCGATGCCATTGCGGCGCGCATCCGCGGCGAGAGCACCGCCGCCGGCACGCAGGTTGGCGATTTTCTGATGCTGCAAGTGATCAATCGTAGCGAGCTGGAGTTGCGTCACTGCTTGAGCCAGGTTCAGGTTCGTCCTGAAGCCGTATTTCGTGTTCTGTTGGCGCTACTCGGTGAGTTATCAACCTTCGCCAGCGACAGCAAGCGCGCGGCGCTGGATGTGCATTACCGGCACGTCGACCAGGGGGCTAGTTTTCGGGGGCTGATGGAAGCCGTCCGCGCCGTGCTGTCGGTCGTACTCGAACAACACTCTATCGAGTTGACGTTGCAACAACGTCAGTACGGCGTATTGGTTTGCCCGGTAAGCGATCTGAAATTGCTGGGTACCGCGACGTTTATCCTGGCGGCCACGTCGCAGTCTGATTCGGAGGAATTACGCCAACGCCTGCCAGCGCATCTGAAAGTCGGCCCCGTTGAGCGCATACGGGAGCTGGTCAATCTGCACTTGGCGGGTATCAAGGTCAAACCACTGCCCGTGGCACCGCGCCAGATCCCGTTCCATGCCGCAAAGACCTACTTCATGCTCGATATGAGTGCCCGCGATATCGCGCAACTGGAGCAATCGGGTGGGTTCGCCTTCCATGTGGGGGGCGAATTTTCCGGGCTTGAGCTTACCTTCTGGGCCATCAGGAATTGACCGCTATGGACAGTGAATACCCGCAGGATGAAAAAACCGTCCTGCTCGACCGCGACGGTCATGGGCCCGCACAAGGGCCACTCACGCAGTTCCCGTCGCCGCCGCGCTATGAACAGTTGCAGGACCGGATGATCTACGCGAGCCATGTACTGGGCGCACACAGCTTCACGACGTCGCTCAACCCGCTCGTGGTCGCGGCTTGGGAAATATTGTCGCAAGTGGTCCAGCTCAAGGGCTGCACCGGTCGAGAAAACCTCACTGCGATCAGTGACCGATTGTCATCGGCGGTGACGCAATTCGAAACCCGTGCCTTGCAGGGCGGCGTCGAAAACACCCAGGTCATGTCTGCGCGCTACGTGCTGTGCAGCGTGATCGACGAAGCCGTCGTGACCACAGCGTGGGGGGCTCGAAGCGACTGGCCGAAGATGAGCTTGCTGAGCCGCTTTCACCACGAGACGTTCGGCGGCGAGAAGGTCTTCCAGTTGCTGGAGCGCCTGGCGCGCGACCCGGTAAAACACGTGGCGATGCTGGAACTGATGTACCTGTGCCTGGCCCTGGGGTTCGAAGGTAAATACCGGGTAATGGAGCGGGGCGTGTTACAGCTCGAGGCCGTTCGTGATGGCCTGTATCGGCAGATCCGGCATGTACGTGGCAACCCGTCGGCGGCGCCTGTTCTTCCGGCAGGGAAGGCGCACGCACGCCGTAGGCGCATACGCGTTATTCCTGCCCGCTGGTTTGTCGCCTTCACGCTGTGCTGTTTGCTCGCAATGTACGCGGGGTTCGCCTGGGTGTTGGAACGAGAAAGGGCGAGTGCACTGCAAAACCTTCCATTTTCGGCGTCGGATCCTACTCAGACGCCCATGTAAACGCAGGGAGCAATGAATGAACGCATTCTTCAAGGGCGTGGGCGCCGTGCTGGGCAAAGTTTGGGTGTGGAGCCTGACGCTGGTGCTTTCCTGCGCTGCACTGGTGTGGTGGGTCGGACCGCTGTTGGCGGTGGCCGACCACCGATTCTGGCAGGGCGCGAGTGCCCGCCTGTTCAGCATCAGCGTTTTGTTTCTGCTGTGGGGGCTGGCAATGGTCTTGGCAGGCGGGCGCCGCGCTGCTGGACGCGAAAGGCCAGGACCGCGAACGGAGCATCCGCCTGTGAAGGCGTTGGAGGACGAGCGCAAGCACGTGCTTGGCCGTTTCAAGGAGGCCCGGCAGTGGTTGAACACATCGCCTCGCTACGGGGAGCGTAACGCGCGTTGGCGCCAGGACCTGCCCTGGTACCTGTTGATCGGTGAACCGCGCAGTGGCAAGACCCAGTTGTTGGCGGCAGCCGGCTTGCAGTCACCGCTCGATCAGGCGGACGCGCGGCCGACGGGCAGTGGCACGCAGTGTGACTGGTACTTTGCCGACGAAGGCGTGCTCATCGAAACCCCAGGGCGCTATCTGACTCAGCCAGACCGGTCGGTGGATGCCGCTGGCTGGACCACACTGTTGACCAGCCTGAGGCGGCGGCATCGGGTCCGCCCGCTTAATGGCGTGGTGGTGACGCTGTCGGTAGACAAGCTCCTGGAGGGTAATGAGCACGACCTGGAGCAACTGGCACGCCATGTTCATTCGCGCGTGCAGGACATTCAGCAGGTGCTGCATGTGGACGTACCTCTGTATCTGGTGTTGACCCAGGCTGACCGACTGCCGGGGTTCATCGAGTACTTCGACTCACCGTCAGGGGACGATGCCGATGCGGTGCTGGGCCAGCCTCTGAACGCTGACACGGCGGGCAATGACATCACCCAGTTACGTCAGGCGTTTGAGCAGTTACTGCAACGCTTGCACAGTGAGTTGATCGAGCGATTGCACCAGGAGCGAGATGTCGAGCGCCGGGGGCAGATGCTTGAATTTCCTCAGCAGACGGCGCGAATAGGCGAGCGTTTATGCCTGTTCATCGAGTGGGCGTTTTGCGCCCATCGCTACCAGCGCATCAACGGATTGCGCGGGTTCTACCTGACCTGCGCCAGCGAAACGCGCAACCATTTTGTGCAGGGGCTGTTCAGTCGGGTGATCTTTGCCGAAGCGGATCTGGCCGCTTTGCAGACCCGCGAGCAACAGCGTATCTGGCGGCGCAACGCGTTGCTGGGGATGGCCGCTACGCTGGTTCTGGCATCTGCCTGCGGGCTGTGGATGCACAGTTATGCGGTCAACCACCAACGTTTGGCTCACATCGCTG
The DNA here is from genome assembly GCF_030816195.1 of Pseudomonas sp. W4I3. GTDB lineage: Bacteria > Pseudomonadota > Gammaproteobacteria > Pseudomonadales > Pseudomonadaceae > Aquipseudomonas. Next base: position 3,104,719 of record NZ_JAUSXS010000001.1, read on the forward strand.
CGCTCAGCGCGCCCGTGGCGCAGGCCAGTGATGAAACCTCGACGCTCCTGGCGCTGCTGGACGCTCGCTGGGCCGCGACCCAGGTGTTTCCCGCATCCAGCAACACTGCGCTGATCGAGCGAGCCGGCCTGTACCAAGGCGAGGTCAGCCGCCCGCGTGTGGCACGCGCCTATGAGCTGGCATTGCAGCAGCAACTGCTGGGCCGCACGGTTGGCCTGCTGGAAGAGCAGGTACGCGCCAGCCTCGGCGACCGCGAGCGCCTGCTCGACAGCCTGCGTGCGTATCTGATGCTGAACCTGCGCGAGCGCCGCGATACCCCATGGCTGGCGCAGCATATGGCGAGCTACTGGTCGCTGCGGTTTCCCGGTGATATACCGGTACAGAAGCGCTTGAATGAACACTGGGCGCGACTGCTCGAGCAGCCGTTTGCAGCACCGCTCAATGACGAGCTGGTGGCTCAGGCGCGTGCTGTTCTGCGGGGTGAGTCACTGGCCGATGTGGTGTATCGGGTGCTGCGCGAACAAGCGCGGGACCTCGAGCCATTGCGGCTGGCCGAGGGCAAGGTGTTCGCTGCAATGGAATCGCACGTGCCGGGCTTTTACACCAAACGCTATGTGCAGTACTTCGAGGCGCAAGGCCCACGGCTGGTGAATGCCATCGCCCAGGATAACTGGGTACTGGGGGAGGGCACCGACCTGAGCAGTCAGGATTTGCAGCGCCTGATGGTCCAGCTGCAACAGCGCTACTTCAGTGAATATGCCCAGGCTTGGAGCGATGCCCTCGGTCGCGTCAGGCTGTTGCCAACTGACAACCTGCGCGAGGACGCCGAACGGCTCGCGGGGCTGACCTCGGCTCAATCGCCAGTCAGTCTGCTGTTGCAGCAGCTTCGCGAGCATACCCGCTTACTGCCGGGCCTTGAGCTGCCGGCCACGCTGGCCGAGCCGCCAGGCGCGTTGGGGGTCATTGCCAAAGCTGCGATGGCGCAAGGGCAGGCAGCCTTGGGCGACTCGGCTCGTCGGGCCTTGCAGCGGCGCTTTGAACCGCTGCATCAATTGCTCGATGAGCAACACAACCCAAGCGCTGAGCTGACCCAGGGGTTGCACCTGCTAGGTCAATTGCACCTGCAATTGGCGGCGCTGAACCGTGAGGGCTCGCCGGAGCAGGCGGCCTTCATGCAGGCAAAGCGACGAATGGACGGCCAGCAGGACGTGCTGGGTAACCTGCGTGAAGCGTCCGCCCGTTTGCCGCTGCCGCTTGCCGGTTGGTTTGAAGGGATTGCCGATGAGGCCTGGCGCCACTTATTGGACCAGGCCTACGCCCATGTCAATCAGCGCTATCAGAGCGAGGTGCAGGGGCTTTACGCCAGGGCGATTCGCCAACGGTACCCGTTCAATGCCCACGCGAGCAGTGATGTGGCCCTTGACGATTTCCGTGAGTTCTTTAAACCCCAGGGCGTGTTGGCGCGTTTTTACGAGGGGCATTTGCGCTCTTTTGTCGGCGCAGAGGGCAGTCGCTATCGGTTGCGTGGACTGGACGGACAGAGTTTGCCCATCTCGCGCTCGCTACTGGAGCAACTGACAAAAGCCCAGGTAATTCGACGCAGCTTTTTCAGCGAAGACCAGGGCGAGTTGGCTGTGCGTTTCACCTTGGCGCCCTACAGCCTGGATCAGGCGGTGAACCGGGCGACTCTGCGATTGGGGGAAAAGCAGCTGGAATACCGGCACGGCCCGATCATACCCATGACGTTCCGCTGGCCCATCGAAGCAGACAACGGTCGCGCCAGCCTCGTACTGGAAAGGGACACTGAACTGCGCCCCCTGGGTATCGAGAAAAACACCGGCGCCTGGTCATTGTTCCGGTTCTTCGACTTGCTGCACCGAGAGCCTGCGAGTGACCGCAATGCGCAGATCGTCAAGGCCAACCTGGCCGGGTTGCGCGCCAATTACCTGCTGACCAGCCAACGCACACCCAGCCCATTTGAAATGGACACGTGGCGTACCTTCCGTTTGCCGGAGCAGCTGTGAACCCGGTGCTCCCCACATGGCGCAGCGCCGGGCGTACTCAGCGCGGTCAGGCCCGGCCGCGCAATGAGGATGCCTTGCTCGATTGCCCGCAACGAGGTTGCTGGGCCGTGGCGGACGGCATGGGTGGCCACCGACACGGCGATGTCGCCAGCCAATGGGTGGTCGCCAGCCTGGCTTCGCTGTCTGCGCGGGGCAGCCTTGATCAGCGAGTCAGTGCGGTCCGGCAAAGCTTGCAAGGCGTCGACCAGCGGCTGGCGGATGCGCGGAGGCGGTCTGGGGCAACCGGCAGTTCCATGATGGGGAGCACGGTGGTCGCATTGTTGCTGGAGAATGGACGTGCGGCGTGCGTGTGGGCGGGGGACAGCCGCTGTTATTTGTGGCGCGAACGCAGCCTGTACCAATTATCAAGAGATCATTCGCTGTTGCAGCGGCTTATGGACGAGCGTCGATTGACTGCCACCCAGGCCCGTGCCCACCCCGAGGCCAAAGCCTTGACCCGCGCCATTGGCGCGCACTCGCCGTTGCGGCTTGAGGTGCTGGAGCTCAGCACCCGCCCTGGCGATGTTTTTTTGTTGTGCAGCGACGGCCTGTACCAGGCACTCAGCCCAGTCGAACTGGGCCTGGCGTTGAGTGCAGGCGGCCCGCAGCAAGTCGTGGAACGCTTGTTTGCCAGCGCGCTGCATACCCCGGCACGCGATGATCTGACCGCCGTCGTGGTGCAGCCATGAGTTCTAAATCGACCCTTCCGATTCTGCTCGCCGGGCGTTACCACCTTGAGCATGTATTGGGCCGCGGCGGAATGGGCGTGGTGTACCGCGCGCGCGACCTGTTACAGGAGCAGTTTGGCGAGCCGTGTTCCGGTGTGGCGCTCAAGCTGTTGGACGGGTCTTTATCAGCCTGCCCGGATGCTCATGTCTTGCTGTACAGCGAGTTTGCGATGTCGCGTCGCTTGCGGCATGAGCACGTGGTGAGGGTGTATTCGTTTGAGGTAGATGCGGGCAGCCAGACTGCCTTTTTTACCATGGAGTTGCTACACGGCATGACGCTGGACCGGCTGATTGTGGAACGCCCCGGTGGATTGCCTTGGGAGGAGTTGCAGCCGATTGCCCTGCAACTGCTGGATGCGTTGGGTTATGCCCATCGACACAACGTTCTGCATGGCGACGTCAAGCCGGCCAACGTGATGCTGGGTGAAGAGGGCGTGCGCTTATTTGATTTCGGCTTGGGGCGGTTACTTGCCCAGACCACGGCGGACTTGGCCAGTGTGAGTCGCAGCCGAGTGAACGCCTGGACTCGCGCCTATGCGGCGCCTGAATTGCTGGAGGGTGGCGAGTTGACTCCCGCTGCTGACCTTTATGCCGTGGCATGTGTGCTGTATGAGCTGGCTCACGGGGCTCGCCCGGGTGAACACCCACTGGCTCAAGGACTGCTCCGGCCCAGGCAGTTGCCGCGACGCTGCTGGCCAGCACTGCGGACCGCGTTGGCGCAAGAGCCCCAACGCCGGGCCCTGACGGTTGCCGAATTGCGCGAGGTCATGGGGTGCCGGCGGACTCGCTGGTACCGCTAGCCAGTATCTCAGCCCGCCAAGTCATGCAGTTGGCAGTAGTCGGCCCAACTCATGCCGGCCATTTGGGCGACTTCCTTGTGCACCTCCAGGCGCTGGGCTTCAAAGGCTTCGCTGGACTCGGCAGTCAGCTTGAGGGTCAGCTCCCAAGCGAACAGGCCCAGGCGCTCGGCCTGTGCCTCGAACGCTTCATACAGACGCTCGGTACGATACTGCGCCACCGTTTCACCCCTGGCTTGGGCTGCCAGCGGGTTGAGGCTGTTCAGCTCCGCGGCCACGTCGGGGTTTTCGCGCAGGAACCGGTCCAGTGCGCGTTGGTAATTATCGCCAGGTGCGGACAATGGCTGGCCCTCAGTGAGAGGGGTGGGAGTCGACGTCGGGCGCGTGACTGCTCACGTGGCGCCGAGCGCGCTTGCGCGATCTGCGCTGGATCCAGCGTTGCAGGGGCGCCAGTAAAAAGAACATCAGGTAGGCGACGAGCACCAGCGTCAGGTCTATCCAGGTCTCTGCGACAGGCCCGGTGTACAGCTCAATGACATTCTTGATGATAAATAACAGCGCCACGCTGCACAGCCACAACAGGATGGTGACAAACAGGGGACGCATGGTGCTGGACCGCTTATCGTGCATGGTAAGACTCTCTCTCCTTTGTGCCTGCTTCTGTCCAGGCAAGATTCCCTGAGTAGGCACCTGGTATGCACCAGGTTGTAACATCCTTTAACACACGGACAAGCCGCGGATAATACCGTCTCAGACCGGTTTAGGGGGCAGTTCACGTCGGAAAGTTCGATTTTTAATATAGGAAATTGTCCCGCACCCCGATTTTTTCTGAATACTCCTAGGGGACATGGCGAAAAGCTTTCGCTCCGAGTATCAGGGCGTGTAGCGTTGACGCGTATTCCGGCGCTGATCTCCAGCCCTCGTGAATACGGGCAGAGGGCGGCTCATGAGGCAAACGCTGTTCAAACTTTTCCTTACCCGGCGCCTGGCGACCCTGGCCAGTATCGAATCGTTGCGTGCGATTCGGGAGGGATTGTTGTGGATCCTGCCCTGCCTGCTGGTGTCTGCCGGTTTTCTGATCCTGTCTGAATGCGCCAGAGTGCTGGGTTTCAGCCCGCAGGCAGTGAGCTTCCTGGCGGGCCTGCATGACCGGATCAGCTCGGTGATTCCGCTGCTGGTCGCTGCTTCCATTGGTTATATGCTGGCCATCCAGCACCGCCTGCCACAGTTGCCGATCGCTTTTCTGTGCCTTGCCCATGTCGTGGTGGCCACGTATCTATTGCGCGACTATCCCCGTGCTTCGGCCACCTTCCTGCTGTTTATCGCCATTGCATCGCCCCTGCTCAACGTGCCCGCCATCGCCTGGCTGCACCGTTTGCGCTGGACACGCCTGGTCCACGAAGACCTGATCGGGCACAACCTCAAAGGCACGATCAATATGGTGTTGCCCGGCGCGATCACCGCGTTGGTGTTGGTGGTGGTGCTGTCGTTGCTGTTGCAGATTCCCTATGTGGCGCAACTGCAGGGGCCGCAGGTGCTCAATGTGCTGCAGACGCCTTATGGCAGCGGTTTGTTTGTGACCCTGATGAACTCGCTGTTGTGGTTTTTCGGGGTTCACGGCGTGTACGCCATGCAGCCGCTGTTCGATGTGCTGGATCAGGCCGTGGTGCTCAATGGCGCGGCGCTGGCGGCGGGTGAACCGGTCCAGTACCTGCTCAACAGCGGCCTGTTGGGCAGCTTCGCGTTTATCGGTGGATCGGGCGGCGCGTTGTGCCTGCTCCTGGCGATCCTGCTGTTTTCCAGGAGCACGTCCATGCGGTTGCTGGCGATGGCGAGCTTGCCGCTCTCGTTATTCAACGTCAGCGAAGTGCTGCTGTTCGGTCTGCCAATCATCCTCAACCCGCGGTTGTTCATACCGTTTCTGGTGGTGCCGGCGTTGAACGCGACGCTGGCGTTGGCGGCGGTGCAACTGGGTTGGGTGTCACCGGCGGTGGCCAGTGTGCCGTTTACCGCACCGGTGTTGCTCAATGCTTACCTCAGTACCCAGGGCGACGTGGCGGCCGTGGTGCTGCAGATTGGGCTGATGGGCCTGGGGACGCTGGTGTATGCGCCGTATGTACGTGCGATTCATCGCCAGGCCAGCGAAGGCGGCACGGTGTACCTCAAGTCGCTGGACATGACTTTTCGCGGCCTTGAGGAGAAAGGCCGGTTGCTGGAGTTCGACCCGGTACTGGCTTCGCACCGCACCCTGGCTCGGCAGGCCACGCAATTGAACCGGATCCAGCAGATCAGCGACTACGAGTTCTATCTTGAGTTTCAGCCGCAGGTCTCCACCCGCACCGGGCTGTGCACCGGCTGCGAAGCCTTGATGCGCGCCCGGGACAGCCAGGGCACGGTGCATTCGCCCTGGGAGTTCCTGCAATGGTTGGCGCAGGCCCGGTTGATGCCGGATGTGGACGTGTGGGTGGCGTCCCAGGCGGTACGCCAATACCAGAAGTGGAAGAAGGCCGGGTTTGAATTGCCCATGACCATCAATGTGTCCAGCGTCACGCTCAAGGACGCGGCTTACGGTGATCGCCTGGTGGAGATTCTCGCCCAGGCCGACGGTTGGGTGTCGGTGGAAATCACCGAAGATGCGCTGGTCAGCGATATCCAGGCAACCCGCCAGACCATTCAGAAACTGCAGGCCTTGGGGGCAAAGGTGTATATCGATGACTTCGGCACCGGGTTTTCGGCGTTGAGTTATCTGCACCAGTTTCCGGTCGACTTCATCAAGATCGATCGCAGCTTTGTGGTTGCCCAGCACGACCCCAAGGGCGCTCAGGTGCTGACCGGCATGCTGCGTTTCTGTGAGGCACTGAACCTGGGCGTGGTGGTGGAAGGGGTCGAGACGGCCGAGCAATTGGCATTTTTGAATACGGGGGCTGAACTGTTCATTCAGGGCTGGTATTTCAGCAGGGCGTTGCCGGGAGATGAGGTGCCGCAGTTTGTACGCAAGCGCGCGGCGCTGGCCTGATCTGGCAGTCCTGGGGCCGACCGATCGGGCAGTCGGCCCCGTTCAAAGCATCAAGCCGGCTTGCTAGATCGCCTCGTAGCTGCGATTGGTCCGCTCAATTTCCTCAACCAGTCCGTCTATGGCGTTCAACCGTGCCCGATTGTCATGTTCCCAGGGATGAAAGCTCGGTTTGAAATAGTCCAGCCACGGCCGCAGCATGCGTGGAAAGACACCCTTGGGCCCGTACAGAAACTTGAGCATGCGCCAGAAGCCCTTCAGATGCCCGCCGGACTTGCGGTCGGCAATCAACAGGCGCACGTGGAAGTCGAACACCACCAGCCAGAACAGCAGCGTGGTGAACAGCATGGTGCCGGTGCGCAGCAAGTAGCGCTTGGGCCCAGGCTTGATCACGGTGTTCCACACATCGAAGGCCACCGCTTTATGTTCGGTTTCTTCAAGGGCGTGCCAGTACCACATCTGCCGATAGCCCTTGAGTGAGTCGCCAAAACGCGACGGATCGCTCAGCAGAATTTCCGCGAGCATCGCCGTGTAGTGCTCAAGGGCAATGGTCACCGCGAGGTTGAAGGACGGCGGCAGGTGTTTCTTTTGCAGGTTCAGGAAGAATTTCAAGCGCCGGTCGAGGCTGTGCGCCGGCAGGCCCGCCGTGTGCAGCAGGTTGTTGTAGGCCACGTGTTCTCGGCTGTGCATCGCCTCCTGGCCGATAAAGCCCTGGATCTCCTTTTTCAGAGCCGGATCGTCGATGCGCGACCGGTAGTGGCGCACGCTGTCCATGAAGAACAGCTCGCCCTGGGGAAACAGCAGCGACAGGGCATTGAAAAAATGCGTGATGAATGGGCCTTGTTCATGCCAGTTGGTAATGCGCTCGGCGGGCAGGGCGAAGCGGATGTCACGGCGAATCGGCAACATAGTGAGTGCTCCTGTTCAGAGTCGAGGCTCGTCGTTGGTTTCAAACACGGGCGTGCGTGGTTTGGGGGCCATGCGCTTGCTGGCAAACACCACCAGCGCTTGATAGGCCGCCGGCAGGCAACGGGCGAGCAGGTCGAGGAAATACGCATCGCGGCCGATCAGCACGCGGCGTTTGTTTTTGCGCACACCTTGCAGGATTACGTGGGCGGCCTGATCGGCATCGGTGATAAACAGCTTTTCGAAATCGGCGCGCGCTTGCTGTTCGCTGTGAATCAAAAAGCCGGTCATGTTCGCGTCGATACGGCTGCTGCGGCAGATATCGGTACGAATCCCGCCGGGATGCACGCAGGTGGCGGAGACGCCGCAGCGTTGCAGGTCCAGCTCCTGGCGCAGCGCTTCGGTAAAGCCACGTACCGCGAACTTGCTGGCGTTATAGGCGCTCATGCCAGGCTGCGCGAACAGGCCGAACACGCTGGAGGTGTTGACGATATGCCCGTCGCCGCTGGCCTTGAGGTAAGGCAGGAACGCCTTAGTGCCGTGCACCACCCCCCAGAAATTGATGCCGACAATCCACTCCAGGTCGGCATAGTCCACGCCTTCCACGGTGCTCGACAGCGCCACTCCGGCATTATTGAAAACCAGGTTGACCTGGCCATGCTCGGCTGCACAACGCGCCGCCCAGTCGAGCATGGCTTGGCGGTCGGCGACATCCAGTACCTGGGTGGTGACGTTCACCGGCGACAGGGTCGACGTGCTGATCAGCTCCAGCGTGTGTTCCAGTCCCTGGCTGTTCTTGTCGGCCAGGGCCAGGTGGCAACCTTCTCGTGCCAGGGCCAGGGCCAGTGCGCGGCCCATGCCAGAGGCCGCTCCGGTAATCGCCGCGACGCGGCCGCTGAATGACTTCATGACAGACTGCCTTCTGTGGCGCAATGAGGGGTTTGCGCTGTGCGCGGGATGGACGCAACCGGTTCACGGCTGACGTCATAGTCCTTGAGCGCAAAATGCCGGGTGACCTGCTTGAAGCGCCACGTCGAGGCGGGCCACAGCGTGGTGTTCTTGCCGGTGCGCGGGTCGAGGTACCAGCTCTGGCAACCGCCGGTGTTCCAGATGGTGCGCTTGAGCTTGTCCTGCAGTTGGGCGTTGTAGGCCTGCTCCACGGCGGGTTTGACGTCCACCACGGCGATGCGCTGGCGCTGCATCTGTTGCAACGCATCCAGGATGTAAGTGACCTGGGCCTCGATCATCAGGATCATCGAGTTGTGCCCCAGGCCAGTATTGGGCCCGACGATGAGGAACAGATTGGGGTAGCCCGGCACCGTCGTGCCTTTGTAGGCATGGGCGCCGTCGCGCCAGGTGTCCATCAGGTCGACGCCGTTGCGCCCGATGATGCAATCACGGGGCAGGGGATCGGCGGCCTGGAACCCGGTGCCGAAGATCAGGCAATCGGCGGGGTGCTTGATGCCGTCGCGGGTGATCACGCCATCGGCTTCGATGCGCAGCACGGCGTCGGTCACTACCTCGACATTGCTGCGTGACAACGCGGGGTAGTAGTCGTTGGAGATCAGCACGCGCTTGCAGCCGATGGTGTAGTCCGGTGTAAGGATCTTGCGCAGGGAAGGGCGAGCCACCTGTTTGCGCAAATGACGCAGGGCGATTTTCTGCACCATCTTCATCAGGCGCGGGTGCAGGGCAAAGCCCACCACGCGGCCTTCCAGCGCCCAATAAAAGGCGCCGCGCACCAGCCTTTGGGTAAACGGCAGATGCTTGAACAGCCAGCGTTCAACACTTGATATCGGCCGGTCGGGCTTGGGCATGATCCAGGGCGGGGTGCGCTGGAACAGGTCCAGGTGCGCCACGTGCGATGCGATCTGCGGCACGAACTGAATCGCACTGGCGCCGGTGCCGATCACTGCCACGCGCTTGCCCTTCAGGCTGTAGTCATGATCCCACTGCTGCGAGTGGAAACGCTTGCCCTTGAAACTTTCCAAACCAGGAATATCCGGCAGCGCCGGGCGCGACAAACCGCCCATGCCCGACACCAAGACTCGCGCACTGACCTTTCGACCATCGCTGAACGTCAGTTGCCAGCGCTGCTGCAGTTCATCGAACACCGCCCGTTGCAGGCCTGCACCGAAACGCAGGTACGGCGCCAGCTCGAAACGCTGCGCGCAGTGCTCCAGGTAAGCGCGAATCTCCGCTTGCGGGGCAAATTGGCGCGTCCAGTCGGGGTTGGGGGCGAAGGAAAACGAGTAGACATGGGACTGCACGTCGCAGGCACAGCCAGGGTAGTGGTTGTCACGCCACGTACCGCCGAGCGTGTCAGCCTGCTCGGCAATGAAGAAATCGGTCAATCCTGCCTGCTTGAGCTTGATCGCCATGCACAGGCCGGCGAAGCCTGAGCCGATGATGGCGATGTCGACGGTGTCGCTGTGGGCGTTCATAGGCTGTCCTTGGTGGGCATCGGATGCGCTCCTGTTTTTGTTTTGCGTTTTAGATAGAACACCATTGCAAAGGAAAATTGAATTAATTATTTTAAAAAAGATTTTAAATAATCTACCTGAAAATTTCGCCTACGCTAGGACCTTGTTCGATCTGCGGGACTTGTCCGACAGACGACACAGAAGTTGAGTCCAGGGTGTGGACGAAGGCTGAGCCATGATCAATCCCGATCAGGTCGTCAGCGGCAGGGAAGCAGAGGACCGAACTATGGCTGTCGAGTGGGTTGTCGCTGCGGGTGTGGTGGTAGCTGCGAGCGCTGTGTTGTGGGCGTTCAGTGCCTGGATGACACGGCGCATTGAAGTGGCCGTTCCGATCAACGGGCGCTTCGTCGAAGTGGATGGCGAGCGCTTTCATTATGTAGAAGAAGGGCAGGGCCCAGCGCTGGTGATGATTCACGGGCTGATGGGCAGCAGCCGCAATCTGACCTACGCGTTATCCGCTCAGTTACGTGGGCAGTTTCGCGTGATCAGCGTGGACCGCCCAGGGTCGGGCTATTCCAGTCGGCGCAGCGGCACGGCGGCAGATCTTCCCGCCCAGGCACGCCAGATGGCCGCGTTTATCAAGACCCTGGACCTGGACCAACCGCTGGTGCTCGGGCACTCCCTGGGCGGTGCGATTGCCCTGGCATTGGCCCTCGACCATCCCCACGCGGTGTCCGGCCTGATCCTGGTGGCGCCGCTGACCCATCCCCAGCGCATGTTGCCGTTGGTGTTCCTGGCATTGGCGGTGCGCCCCGCCTGGTTGCGACGCTGGATGTCGCGCACCTTGACGATGCCCGTCGGCCTGCTGACCCAGGGCTCGGTGGTCAAGGGCGTATTCGCCCCCGATGCCGCCCCGCCAGACTTCGCCACCCGTGGTGGTGGTTTGCTGGGTATGCGTCCCGACAATTTCTACGCAGCGTCCACTGAGATCAACCGGGTAAACGATCACTTGCCCGGCATGCTCAAGCGCTACCCGCAGCTGACGCTGCCGATCGGCCTTATCTACGGCGCCAGGGACAACGTGCTCGACTTCCAGAAACACGGTCAGGGCTTGGCCAGCACGGTGCCAGGGCTGAAGCTGCAGGTGGTAGAAAACCGTGGGCACATGTTGCCAATTACCGCCCCGGAACGTGTGGCGGCGTTGGTTGAACAGGTTGCCAAACGGGTTCGACCTGCGCAAAGCGCCACCGTATTGCAGGCGCCGTTTGCCATGGCGAGCAAATAAACATGCCATCCGATCCGCGGTTCCAACCCGTCGACGCCTGCCCTAGACACCTGACCACAGCACTTGAAAAGAGACTGTCCGGTCACGGGAAAAAGGCGTGGATAAACCAGTTGACGACCTAACGATTCCGCGCTATTTATTTAAAAAATTATTTCAATTTCTAATTTGAAACAGTTTTTGAAATGCCTAAGAGCGAATAAAATAATGAAAAAAACGCCTTTTATCGCATGTATGACTTTTCGCAGTGTTCAGCGCTGCGTAACCCTCTCGGCCGCCTCCGCACGCGTTCGGAGGCTGTCATGAACCAGACCCTCGCTGCGCCAAATGTGTGGGCCGACGGCAAGCGTCACCTCTGGTGGCTCGGCATCATGCCCCTGGCGACCCCACTGCTCTCAGGTGCCCTGGCCATCGGCACCGGTGTTCAGCAACTGTGGTGGGTCGGTGTACTGGTCATCTTCGGCTTGATCCCACTGATCGACGGCCTGTTGGGTGAAGACGTCAGCAACCCGCCTGAATCCGCCGTCAGCCACCTTGAATCCCAACGCTACTACCGCTGGATCGTCTACACCGGCGTGCTGTTTGTGATCGCCTCGGTGGTGGTCACCGGTTGGCTCGCCGCCGGCGGCATCGACTGGATTATCGGCGGCGGGCTCATGCACGCCACCGCCTCGCTCGACCCGTCGAGTTGGGCGGCAAAAGCCGCTGCTTTCATCACCGCACGCACTGAGCTGCATGGTGAAGTCAGCGTGTTTACCTATCTGGGCATGGCGATGTCCACCGGCGCCGCCACCGGCATCGCCATCAATACCGCCCATGAGCTGGGGCACAAACCCAAGCCACTGGAAGTGTTCCTGGCCAAAGTCACTTTGGCGCCGACGTTCTACGGGCACTTCTACACCGAACACAATCGGGGCCATCACGTACGCGTTGCCACATCGGAAGACCCGGCCAGTTCGCGCCTGGGTGAAAGCTTCTGGGCCTTCCTGCCACGTTCGGTATGGTTCAGCGCGCGCTCGGCCTGGAACCTGGAGCGCGAACGCCTGCGCAAACTCGGCCTGCCAGCCTGGCACTGGAAGAACGCCGTGCTCAGCGCCTGGATGTACAGCGTGCTGCTGTGGGGCGCGATGATTGCCTGGCTCGGAGTGGCCGTGATTCCGTTCCTGATCATCCAGGGCATTTACGGCTTCTCGTTGCTGGAGGTGGTGAACTACGTCGAGCATTACGGCCTCAAGCGCCAGAAATTGCCCAACGGTCGTTATGAACGGTGTTCACCGCGGCACTCCTGGAACAGTAATCGGATTGTCACCAATATCTTCCTGTTTCAATTACAACGGCATTCCGATCACCATGCCAATCCAACTCGTAGTTATCAGTCGTTGCGCCACTTTGATGAGTCGCCGCAACTTCCCTATGGTTATGCAAGCATGATTGTCTGGGCCTACGTTCCGTACTTGTGGCGGCGGCGTATGGATCATCGTGTGTTAAATCATTATGCCGGTGATATCAGCCTGGCCAATCTGCAGCCGTCACAGCGTTTGAAGTACCTGGAGAAGTATAGCGGCAGCGCCACTCCGTTCTGATTTGAAATAAAACGTCTTATCGACCGTATGTCGAGACGGACGCTTTCGCCCACTGTTTTCTGATTTAGACGAAAGAAAGTTGTTTAACTCGAACAAAAATAAAATAATTTCAAGGGAAGGGCGTACTATGCAAGTAACTGCCAAGTTCACCAGCCACATCGTATTGGCCGCGCTGGGCCTGATCGCCTATCACCAGGCGCAGGCTGCGCGCATTGAACCGGCCGGCAGTGCCTTCACCGCGCAGGGCCCCATCAGCTTTTCCAAGGGCAAGCTGATCAGCGCGGACTGCACCATCAAGGTGGCCGGCAAGGTGGCGGCCGATGGGGCATCGGTGAATGTCGACAAGGTTGAATTTGACGGCGGGCTCAAATGCAGCCGAGTTGAAGCCATCAACTTACCCTGGGTGTTAATTGCAAAAAATACAAAGAGCGGCTCGATGTCGAACATCAGCGTAGATGTGCATGCCTTCGGCCTGGGCGGCAAGTGTGGTCCTTCGACGGCGGAGGGGACTTGGGATAATGCCACTGGAAAGTTGGAAGCCGCGAATGTACCCATTGGTGATGACTGTCAGATAAAAACGGTGTCGATCAAGATGCCGCCCAGCTTTAAGGTCGTCGAATAAATCAATCGAATCGAAATGAATTTGGCTGGTGTGCGTCGTTCTGCAGTTTCACCGTAACTTCGTGCTCATGGCCATTACCCAGGCGAAATCATTCGCCATTCACTGTGAGGCAAAAATAATGAAAAGTTTGAAAACCCTCGTTTGTGCTACTTCGTTCGCCCTGTGCTTCGGTGCAGTTTCGGTGGCCAATGCAGCCACCATCGCGCCTGCCGGTACCGCATTCACCACCGCCGGTTCCATCACTGTAACGTCGCCCGCTTCGTTGAACCTGCCAGTCACTTGCAACATCGTCTTCACCGGTTCCGTAGCTGCCAATGGGGCGAGCGCCGCGATTACCGGTGCACAGGTCAGCGGTTCCAACGCGCTGTGTGGCGTCCCTCAGTTGCTGGGCCTGCCATGGACCTTGAATGTGGCCAGTGGCGGTCCTGACGCTTTCAACGGTACGGTTTCGGGTGTGAATTTCAAAATTCTCAACAACTGCTCGGCGTCGCCGGTGACCATCAATGTCGGCTTCAAAAACTCCACCAACACGCTGTCCGTACCCAGCGCACAAACGGTTGGTTCCTGCAAGATTACGGCTCTGACCGCTACACCAAGCCCGGCCTTTACCGTTACCCCGTAAGTGCCGTGAGTATTTGACGTGATGATCACACGTTGAAAGACGCCAGTGCCTCGCAAGAGGCACTGGCTGCGGGAAGCCAGGTCGGGACAACCGATCTCGGAGGATAAAAACAATAAGGAGTGGAGCATGAATAATAAGAAGCAACAGGCACGTACGTTATTGAGCCTGGCAATTCTCGGCGGCCTGATCACGGCAACCGGGTACGCACACGCCGGCGGTTTTTCCACGCCGACCTTCGGCGCTCCGGGATGGGGACGTGCCTTCGGTGGTGGCTCACTGTTCCAGAACGATCCTTCTTCGGCCTACAACAACCCGGCCGGCATGGCTTTCATCGACCGCACGATTTCTCAATTCACCGTCGATTACGCGCGTATCAATGTTAAATACAAGGGCACAGCCACGGACTATGCCGGCAACGCACCGGCGGCAGTCGACCCCACGGATTTGAGTTCCACGCCCCGCACGGGCGATGGCGGACAAGGCGGCTTTACCGCCTGGTTGCCAACCGGCTTCATGGTGATACCGATCAACGACCGTTTTGCGTTCGGGCTCAGCCAGGTGGTACCACTGGGTGCGCGCACCACCTGGGACGAGGACTGGATCGGGCGCGATTTTGCCGTCGACACACGCATTGAAACGGTAGGGGTCACAGGCTCCCTGTCGTTCAAGGTCAATGACCAGTTTTCGGTGGGTGCCGGTGCAATTGTCCAGCACACCAAAGGCTTCGTCAGCCAGAACCTCGACCTGTATTCCGCGGCGGCGTTGTCGCCTGAAATCGGCATTCCATTCCCGTCCGGCGTGGGCTCATCACTGATGCGGGTCAAGGTGGATAACACCTCGGTCGGCTGGTTTGCCGGTGTGGTCTGGAAGCCGACCGAGTTCGATACCCTGGGCTTGAACTACCACGCCAAGATCAAAAACAAACTGGAAGGCAAGTACAGCATCTACGCCGACGAGGCCAACAAGTCCCTCATCGAAGGCGGTTTGCCAGCGCTTGCATACCCGGGGCTGGACCTCAACGTGAATGGCGCCAAGGCCTCGACGCAACTGGACGTTCCCGCCAACGCGTCCATCGACTGGGTGCACCAGTTCAATGACCGCCTCACGCTGGGCGCCAGCGTCACCTGGACGCAATGGTCGTCGTTCAAGGCGCTGACCTTGAAGTCCGAGGGCACGCAGATTGTGTCGATTCCCTATAACTACAAGGACGCCTGGATGGTGTCGCTGGGTGGCGACTACAAATTCACCGACGACTTCACCTTCCGCGCCGGTGTCGCGACCGACCAGACGCCCACTCGCAACTCGACGCGTGACCCGCGTATCCCGGACGGTGATCGTATTTTTGCCTCCCTGGGGTTTGGCTACAACATCCGTGCCGTTCCCGGTCTGAGCATCGACGGTGCCTACTCGCGGCAATTCGTCGAGAAGGCCAAGCTCAGGACGCACAACCAGGATCGCCTGGGCGGCGCAACGCTTGATGGTAAAGCGGACGCCAAGGGTGAGGTTGTCAGCCTTTCAGCGACCTACGCGTTTTGATCTGCCACAGGCGAAGGGGTTGAAACACGCCTGTGATCAACGGGTCGCATAGGCGACCCGTGTTGATGCAATCGGATTTGAGTGGAGGAGGCTGGCTTGTTCAGCCGATATTTTTTCGTCCAATCATTAAATAAAAATTTCAAAACAAAATTTGAATTTGTCTTTCCGAGTTTGTAGTGTGGCTCTACGCCGTCGCTCAATCGGAGCGACCCACGCGGGTGTCACGCCCTGAATCAAGTGAGGTATCCCATGGTTATCTGGTTATTGGTGGGTTTCGCCGCGGCGATGGCCCTGGCGTATCGACAAGCCGCTGCCACGTCGTGGCTGGTCGCCGGCCTGGCATGGTTGGCGGCGGGCTATCTGTTCAACGTCGTCGGCGCATTCGGCGCCGGCGTCGCGGCGGTGCTGGTGGTGCTACCGGCCTTGCTGCTGGCGATCAAACCCCTGCGCCGGGCGCTGTTGACCAGCAAGGCCCTGGGGCTGTTTCGGACGATCATGCCGGCGATGTCCGACACCGAACGGGCGGCCATCGAGTCTGGCACCGTGTGGTGGGACGCCGAGCTGTTCAGCGGCACGCCCAACTGGCAGCGCCTGTTGCAAGCCGCACCGGCCAGCCTGAGCGCCGAAGAGCAGGCCTTCCTCGACAACGAAGTCGAAACCCTGTGCGACATCGCCAATGACTGGGAAACCACTCAGGTATGGCAAGACATGTCCCCCGAGGGCTGGCAGTACACCAAGGACGCCGGCTTTCTCGGCATGATCATTCCCAAGCAATACGGCGGCAAGGGCTTCTCCCACTACGCCCACTCCCAGGTGGTGATGAAGCTGTCGACGCGCTGCTCGGCGGCGGCCATTTCGGTGATGGTGCCCAATTCCCTGGGCCCCGCCGAACTGTTGCTGCATTACGGCACCGACGCCCAGCGCAACTACTACCTCCCACGTCTGGCCCGAGGTGAGGACATTCCGTGCTTTGCCTTGACCAGCCCCTACGCCGGCTCCGACGCCGGGGCCATCCCCGACGTAGGCGTTGTGTGCAAGGGCCTGCACGAAGGCGAGGAGGTGTTGGGCTTCAGCGTGACCTGGGACAAGCGCTACATCACCCTCGGCCCGATTGCCACGGTGCTGGGCCTAGCCTTCCGTGCCGAAGACCCGGACGGCTTGCTCGGCGTTGCAGGCTCACTGGGTATCACGTGCGCGCTGATTCCCACCGCCCATCCGGGGGTGAACAGCGGCCGGCGTCATTGGCCACTGAATGCGGTATTCCAGAACGGCCCCACCACCGGCAAGGATGTGTTCATTCCGCTGGAATGGGTGATCGGCGGCCGCGACCAAGTCGGTAACGGCTGGCGCATGCTGATGGAATGCCTGGCGGCGGGCCGGGCGATTTCGCTGCCGTCGGCCAACGTCGGCCTGGGCAAAGTCGCGGTACGTGGCACCACCGCCTACGCCGCGATGCGTAAACAGTTCGGCCTGCCCATCGGCAAGTTCGAAGGCGTGCAGGCACCGTTGGCGCGCATGGCCGGGCACCTGTATGCCTGTGATGCGGTGCGCAAGGTGTCGGTGGCGTCGCTGGATGCCGGCGAGAAACCGTCGGTCATCTCCGCCATCGCCAAGTACCACGTCACCGAGCGCGCGCGCATGATCGTCAACGATGGCATGGACATTGTTGCCGGCAAAGGCATCTGCATGGGGCCCAACAACTTCCTGGCCCGTGCCTACCAGCAAAGCCCCATCGCCATCACGGTGGAAGGCGCGAACATCATGACCCGCTGCCTGATCATCTACGGCCAGGGCCTGATCCGCTGCCATCCCTATGTGTTCCGCGAAATGGAAGCGGCGCGCAACCCGGATCGGCGCAAGGCCCTGGAGGCGTTCGACAGCGCGATGTTCGGCCATGTGAGTTTCGTGCTGGCCAATACCGTGCGCGCGGCGGTGCATGCGCTGACCGGCGGCCGACTGCTGGCTGCCCCGGCCAAGACCGACCCGGCGCTGGCGTCCTACTACCGCCAGGCCAATCGTCTGTCGGTGGTGCTGGCGTTGGTCTCGGACGTGTCCATGGGCGTGCTGGGAGGGGCGCTCAAGCGCAAGGAAAGTATCACCGGGCGCCTGGGCGATGTGCTGTCGCAGTTGTACATCCTCTCCTGCGTGCTCAAGCGCTTTGAGGACGACGGCCGGCCCCAGTCCGATTTGCCGCTGGTGCATTGGGCGGCCCAGGATGCCTTGCTGCGCGCCCATGAAGCACTGGCCGAGGTGCTCGACAATTACCCATCCAAAGCTGCGGCAGCGGTGCTGCGCACCTTGAGTTTTCCATTCGGCATTCCTTTGCGCAAACCGTCGGATCGCCTGTTGGCGCAGGTTGCCGATGTGGTGCAGACCCCCGGCGAGACCCGCGACCGTCTGCTGGCCAATTCCTACATCCCCCGTCCGGAAATCGACAAGCTGGCGTATGGCGAACTGGGTTTTCGCTTGTTACCCCAAGTGGAGTTGATCGAGGCGCGGCTCAAGCCCGCCGTCAAGCAAGGCCTGCTCGCGCCGATGCCGATCTCGTCTGCGGCCTTTACCGGCTGGCGCGTCAAGGCACGGGCGCTGGACCTGATCAGCGACGACGAAGACGCGTTGCTCGCACGCTATGTGGAATACGCCGACCACGGCATCCAGGTCGACGATTTCCCTCAGGACTTCGGTTTGCTGGAGGCCCTGCAGCAGCGCAAACAAGCGTTGGAACCGGCCACCAAGCGTCGCACCAGCCAAAGCGAAAGCGCCTCGGTGAACTAAGTGCAACCGGGTCAATGTGGGAGGGGGCTTGCCCCCTCCCACATTCGATTGGGTTTTCAAGACAGGATGGTGATATGAGTGACCGCTACCTTTCGTTCGTCAATTCCCCCTGGGGTCGCCGCCTCGCCCAGGCCGTCGGCTTGCCGCAACCCTTGGCATTGCAACGCCATCGCAGCGGCCAGGCAGGGTTGGTCAACCCGGTGATTCTCGCCGGGGCAGGGCGCCTGGCTGAGTCTGTACAACGCCTTTTCAGCGCCACTGACACCGTCGCGGCCACCCCGGCAACCCTGCGGGCGCCGTCCACGGTGAAGGTGCAGGGCGCGGTGTTCGATGCCACGAGCGTGACCGATCTGCCGCACCTGGACGAGCTTTACGCCTTCTTTCACAGCAACGCCAAACGCCTGGGCCAACACGCCCGCGTGGTGGTGCTCGGCACCGCGCCGGAACACTGCAAGGACTTGCCCCAGGCCGTCGCCCAGCGTGCGCTTGAGGGCCTGGTTCGCTCATTGGCCAAGGAGTTGCGCCGGGCGATCACCGTGCAACTGCTCTACGTGGCGCCGGGCGCCGAAGACGCGCTGGACAGCAGCCTACGCTTCTTTCTGTCGCGTCGTTCGGCCTATGTGTCGGGGCAAGTGATCCGCCTGGAGCCGCCTGTCGACAGCACTACCGCCATCCACTGGGACACGCCGCTGGCCGGCCGTCGCGCCCTGGTGACCGGCGCGTCGCGCGGCATTGGCCTGGCCATCGCCCAGGTGCTGGCGCGCGACGGTGCCCACGTGGTGTGCGTCGACGTACCCCAGGCCCAGCAGGCGCTGCAACAGGCCGCCGACAGCGTGAACGGTTCGGCGTTGCCCCTGGACATCACCGCGCCGGATGCCGCCGCGTTACTGCAGGCGCATGTCAGCCAATACGGCGCCTTCGATGTGGTGGTGCACAACGCCGGCATTACCCGCGACAAGACCATCGCCAAGATGACCGACGCCGCTTGGCGCAGTGTGCTGGCGGTGAACCTTCAAGCACCGTTGCAGCTCAGCCAGGCGCTGCTGGACCACCAGGGCCTGAACCCCGGCGGGCGTATCGTGTGCGTCTCGTCGATTTCTGGGATCGCCGGCAACCTTGGGCAGAGCAATTACGCCACGTCCAAGGCCGGGGTGATCGGCCTGGTGCAAGGCCTGGCCCCGCGCGCGGCGGTGCGGCAAGTGACGGTGAATGCCGTGGCGCCGGGCTTTATCGAGACGCAGATGACCGCGAAAATCCCGCTGTTGATCCGCGAGGCCGGACGGCGCATGAATTCCCTGTCCCAGGGCGGCCAACCGGTCGACGTGGCCGAGGCCATCGCCTGGCTGGCGCATCCGGCGTCCGGTGGGGTCAACGGCCAGGTGGTGCGGGTGTGCGGGCAAAGCCTGCTGGGGGCCTGAATGGACTACGTGACGCAGATCATCGACCCGCCGCCTTCGCGCGCCCAACTGTTGCTCGCCGGGGTGCGCGGCTTGCGCAAGCCCCAGCCCGAAGCCGTGCCGTTATTGCCCAGGGAGCGTCTGGTACGCCCGGCGGTGGAGTTGTCGGGCGGCGCAATCGCCGCCTATGGCCGTGCCTGTGGTTTTCGTCCCGAGCAGGGCGTGCCGCTGTCCTATCCCCATGTGCTGGCGTTCCCGTTGCACTTGATGCTGCTGACCCGGCCCAGTTTCCCGTATCCGGCCAGCGGCATGGTGCACCTGGCCAATCGTATTCGTCAGCACCAGCGCCTGCATGAAGGCGATGCGCTGCGCCTGGAAGTGTTCTGTGAGCGCTGGGTCGCCCATCCCAAGGGGCAGGCATTGAGCATCGCGACCCGGGCCTACGGCGCCGACGCGCTGGTGTGGGAAAGCGACAGCCTGTACCTGCGCCGTGCGGTGAAGAATCCGCTGGGAGAGCCGTGGGTGGACGCACTGCCGTTGCAGGAAGACGGCTTGCTGCGCACCCAGCGCTGGGTGTTGCCCGCCGATCTGGGGCGCCGATTTGCCAAGGTCTCGGGAGATTTCAATCCGATCCATACCTCGGTAATAGGCGCGAAGCTCTTCGGCTTTCGCCGCGCCATCGCCCACGGCATGTGGACCTTGGGCCGCGCACTGGCGGCGCAGCAGCCAGCGGGCGGCCTGGACCGCGCCGAGGCCCACTGCGATTTCAAGGTGCCGATCTTCCTGCCCGGCCAGGTCGCCCTATGGAGTCGCCCGGTGACGGGCCCGCTCCGTGAGTTCGAAGTGCGCAATGCCGCTGGCGACACACCGCATATGCGCGGGTTGCTGCTGTGGGATCAAACGCCAGGAGTGAGAGCCTTACATGAGTGAATACAGTTTCAATCCGCCGCCGACTCGACGCGTGGCGATCATCGGCGGCAACCGCCTGCCGTTTGCGCGATCCAACACCGTCTATGCCCATGACAGCAATCAGGACTTGCTGGTGGCCGCGCTGCAAGGCCTGGTGGATCGCTACAACCTGCACGGTCAGTGCCTGGGTGAATTTGTCGCCGGCGCGGTGATCAAGCATTCGCGCGATTTCAACCTGGCCCGTGAGTCACTGCTGTCCACCACATTGTCGGCGCGGACGCCGGCCTACGATGTGCAGCAAGCCTGCGGCACGGGCCTGGAAGCGGCGTTGCTGGTGGCCAATAAAATCGCCCTCGGCCAGATCGAGGTGGGCATTGCAGGCGGCGCGGACACCACCTCCGACGCGCCGATTGGCATCAACGAGTCCCTGCGCCACACCTTGCTCGCGGCCAATCGGGCCAAGGGCATGGGCGACAAGCTGAAAAGCCTGCTGAAGGTGCGCCCGTCGATGTTTTTCAAGCCGCTGCTGCCGCGCAATGGCGAACCCCGCACCGGCCTGTCGATGGGCGAGCACTGCGAAGAAATGGCCAAGCGCTGGCAGATCAAGCGCCTGGCCCAGGATGAATTGACCCTGTGCAGTCATCAACGCCTCGACGCGGCGTACCAGCGCGGCTTCTTCGATGACCTGATCAGCCCCCATCGCGGCCTGGCCCGTGATAACAACCTGCGCAACGATATCAGCCTGGAAAAACTCGCCAGCCTGGCGCCGGCATTCGACCGCCAGAACGGTACGCTTACCGCCGGCAACTCAACGCCCCTCACCGACGGCGCCTCGGTGGTGCTGCTGGCCAGCGAAGCCTGGGCTGCTGCAAATGGCTGGCCCGTGCTGGCCTACCTGCGCACCGGCGAAACGGCGGCGGTGAATTTCGTCGACGGCACCGAAGGCCTGTTGATGGCCCCAGCCTACGCCGTACCGCGCATGCTCAAGCGCGAAGGCCTGGGGCTGGCCGACTTTGATTTTTTCGAGATTCACGAAGCCTTCGCCGCCCAGGTGCTGTGCACGCTCAAGGCCTGGGAAGACCCCGACTACTGCCGCGAGCGCCTTGGCCTGGAGGCACCGCTGGGCGCCATCGATCGCGCAAAGATGAACGTCAACGGCGGCTCGCTTGGCTGCGGTCATCCGTTTGCCGCCACGGGTGGCCGGCAACTCGCAGCATTGGCCAAGGCCATCCATGAGCGCGGCGGCGGTCGCGGCTTGATCTCGATCTGTGCGGCAGGCGGGTTGGGTATTACCGCCATCGTCGAAAAGTAGCCCAAACCACAACAACAATAAGGACACTGCCATGAACGCCATCAGCCTGGAACACACTGAACGTATCTGGTTGAACGCCTACCTGCCCGGCGTGCCGGCGGACATCGATGCCGCCATCGAGGAATATCCCTCATTGCGTGAAGTGTTCCTGGAACATCTGGAAAAATTCAGCGAGCGGGTGGCGTATGTCAGCATTGGCACGCCCATGACCTACGCCGACTGGCACATTCAGGGCAGCGCCTTTGCCGCCTGGCTGCAGGGCCAGGGGGTGAAGAAAGGCGACCGCGTCGCGCTGATGATGCCTAATTGCTTGCAGTACCCCATCTGCCTGTTGGGCACGATCCTGGCCGGCGCGGTGGTGGTCAATGTCAACCCGCTGTACACCTCCCATGAGCTCAAGCACTTGCTCAAGGACAGTGGCGCCGAGACGGTGGTGATCTTCGAAAACTTCGCCCACACCCTGGAAAAAGTCATCGCTGGCAGCAGCGTCAAACGCGTGGTAGTGGCGGCCATCGGCGACTTGCTCGGCACCTTCAAGGGTGCGGCGATGAACTTCATCCTGCGTAGCGTGCAGAAGCAGGTGCCGGCCTTCAGACTGCCCGGCTCGGTACGTTTCAACCAAGTGCTCAAGCAGGGGCGGGCGCTCACTTATCTGCCCGTCAGCCTGAACCGCGATGAACTGGCCTTCCTGCAATACACCGGCGGCACCACCGGCGATGCCAAGGGCGTGATGCTCAGCCATCGCAATATCATTGCCAACCTGTTGCAAGCCAAGGCCTGGGTCGGTGACCAACTGGACCAGGACAAGCAGGAGACCAACGTCACCTTGCTGCCGCTGTACCACATCTTTTCCCTCACGGTGAACTGCCTGATGTTCATGTGCCTGGGCGGGCGCAATATCCTGATCGCCAACCCACGGGACGTGAAGCGGGTGCAGATGATCCTGCGCAAGGAGCGCTTCAACGGCATTGCCGGGGTCAACACGCTGTTCAACGGTTTGCTGGAGAACAAGGAGTTTTGCGCGCGGGACTTTTCCGACCTGCGCATGGTGATCGCCGGCGGCATGGCCACGCACACGGCGGTGGCCAAGCGCTGGAAGGAAGTCACCGGCTTGCCGATCATCGAGGGCTACGGGCTGACCGAGTGTTCACCGGTGGTGAGCATCAGCCCCATCGACATCAGCCGCATGCGCGAAATGGAGTTCACCGGCAGCATCGGCGTGCCATTGCCGTCGACCTGGGTGCGCTTTGTGCGTGAAGACGGCGAAATCGCCGAGGTTGGCGAGCAGGGTGAACTGCAAGTGCGCGGTCCTCAAGTCATGCAGGGCTATTGGAAGCGCCCTAGGGAAACCGCCGAAGTGCTGGACGCCGAGGGTTGGTTGTCCACCGGTGATATCGGGGTGATGGATGAGCGTGGCTACATCCGGCTGGTGGACCGCAAGAAGGACATGATCCTGGTCTCGGGCTTCAACGTGTACCCGAACGAAATCGAGGACGTGGTGGCGATGCACCCCGGTGTGGCGGAAGTGGCGGCGATTGGCGTGGAAGATGGCGTGACCGGCGAGAAGGTCAAGATCATCGTGGTGCGCAAGGACCCGAGCCTGACCCAGGCGCAGATCCTCGCCCATTGCCGGGAATACCTGACCGGCTACAAGGTGCCGCGCTACGTGGAATTTCGCACCACCGAACTGCCCAAAACCACGGTAGGCAAAGTGCTACGCCGCGCCTTGCGCTAATAGTGAAGGTGACTGCGATCAAATGTGGGAGGGGGCTTGCCCCCGATGGCGGCCTGACAGCCGACCAGGATATTGGATCAGGGCGAGTACATATCCGTTGCTGCGGTAACGGCGACTTAGGGTTCCGCCCTTACGGCGGCTCACTTTTGAAAAGCGCAAAAGTGAGCAAAACGCTCTTGCCCCACCACTCGGCACCTCGCCCAGGCTCGGTGTGCCCGTAATCCGATATTGATTTGGAGGGCCGCCGCCACGCGCCATCCATGGCGCGGGGCGGCTAAACCGGCATCCCTGCCGGTTTACCCTCCAAATCAATATCGAATTCCGGCCGGCGTGGTTTAACGGGGCGCCTCAGATCAAAAGCAAGATCAAGAGCGGCTCGCTTCGCATCGTGGTTACCGTTGGCTGCTACAAAGTTGTGTAGATACCTATGCCCCGATAGCGGTACACCAGTCACCACATTCAGCGAATGACACACCGCTATCGGGAGCAAGCCCCCTCCCACATTTAGACTGAGTTCACATTGACCCAGCGCTCTTCAAGGGCCGCCACCCGAATCGCCGTCGCCAGCCGCTCCACCGCCCACGCCGCCTCGAAATCAGTGCCATCGGTGCCTTGCCCCGCCAGCGCCATGATCAGTTCGTGAACCTCCAGCGTCTTCAACTCGTTGTACCCAAGCTGATGGCCCGCCGCCGGGCTGAACGCGGCGTAACCGGGCAGGGCAGGGCCGGCGAGCAGGCGCTGGAAGCCGTCCTGGCCGACGCGGCACAGGCGCAGTTCGTTCAGGCGCTCCTGATCGAACGCCAGCGTGCCCAGGGTGCCGCTGATTTCAAAACTCAGGTGGTTCTTATAGCCATGCTTGAGCCAACTGCTGCTCACGGTGCCGCGCGCGCCGTTGGCGAAACGCAACAGGGCGTGGACCTGGTCATCCACGGCGATGGCCTTCAGCTCGTGGCTGCCTTTGAGGGCCGGCCGTTGCGCGTGGACGGTCTGGGTGTCGGCGCACACGCTGACCACATCGCCCACCAGGTAATGGGCCATCGACAGCAAATGGCTGCCCAGGTCAGCCAGCGCGCCGCCAGCGTGTTCCACCTCGCAGCGCCACGACCAGGGCGAGGTCGGGTCGGCCATGAAGTCTTCGCTGAACTCGCCCTGGAAACTGATGATCTGGCCAAGCTCGCCGCTCGCGATCATCTGACGCGCCAACGCGATCATCGGGTTGTGCTGGTAGTTGTAGCCCACGCGTGTGACCACCCCGGCCGCGCTGGCGGCGCGACGCATGGCATCGGCCTGTTCCAGGCTGACGGCCAGTGGCTTTTCGCAATACACCGCCTTGCCCGCCGCGATCGCGGCCATGGCCATGGGGTAGTGCAGATGATTAGGCGTGGTGATGGCCACGACATCGACCTTGGGATCGTCGATCAATGCCTGCCAATCCGCATGGGCCTGGGCAAAGCCCCAGGCGTTGGCGCAACGTTGCGCCCGCTCGATGTCGGCATCGGCCAGCGCAGCCAGCGTGAGCGTGACGGGCAGTTCGAACACCGCCCTGGCATTGTTGAACGCCAGCGCGTGGGCGCGCCCCATGAAGCCTGTGCCGATCAAGCCGATTCCGAGTTCACGCATCGCCGTGGTCCTTTGGATTATTATTTTCGGGAGGCGTATTAATGGAATAAATATTCACAAAACTCAATAGATAGAATAAAAATTCTCACGATAGCCTGATCGTTCCCATGCTCCGCGTGGTAACGCCGCCCGAGACGCTCCGCATCCTGTAGCACCATCATTTCCACTGATGCAGCTATATTCAGCGAGTGGCCAAACGCCGCCAGTTAACAAAAGATAACGTAGCGCCGATTGTCAGACGATTCCAAAGCCCGATAGGATGGCCCGTGCTTGCTTGCGGCGCTCTAGATTGCAGGTTTCAGAGCTGCGCGCAACGCACCGCGACCTAACAATAATAAATGGGAGAAAGGTCTATGAGTGAGCCTGTCATGGGTTGGGTTGTTTGCCGCCCACGCGCCGCACGCAAGCTTGCGTTGCTGGCCACAGCGCTCTCGCTGTTTGGAGCCGTCGCGATACCCGGCGGCGTCCAGGCCGCCGGCGATACCCCCGCCGCGGCGGTGTTTGCGATTGAATCCCCCAAGGCCGCCAAAGGCCTGATGATTGACGTGGTCCACGCCGGCCAGCGCCTGGTGGCGGTGGGTGATCGCGGCCACATCCTCTATTCCGATGACCAGGGCAGCACCTGGACCCAAGCCAAAGTGCCTACCCGGCAATTGCTCACGGCGGTGTTTTTCGTCGATGCCAAGCACGGCTGGGCGGTCGGCCATGATGCGCAGATCCTTGTCAGCAGCGACGGCGGCGCCAACTGGACCCAGCAATACCAGGACCTCAAGCGCGAAGCGCCGTTGCTCGACCTGTGGTTCAACGACGCCAATCACGGCCTGGCCGTGGGCGCCTACGGTGCGCTGGTCGAGACCAACGACGGCGGCAAGACCTGGGAAGACGTCAGCGAGCGCCTCGACAACGAAGACCAGTTCCACCTCAATGCCATCGCCTCCATCAAGGACGCCGGCCTGTTTATCGTCGGCGAGCAGGGCAGCATGTTCCGCTCCAGCGATGACGGCCAGACCTGGGAAAAGCTCGAAGGCCCCTACGAGGGCTCGCTGTTTGGCGTGATCGGCACCGCTCAACCGCACACCCTGTTGGCCTACGGCCTGCGCGGCAACCTTTACCGCTCCACCGACTTCGGCAGCACTTGGGAGCAGGTGGAGTTGAATGCGGCCCGTGGCGCCCTCGAATTCGGCCTGTCGGGCGCCACCTTGCTGGACGACGGTTCCATCGTGGTGGTGGGCAATGGCGGCAGCGTGGTAGTCAGCCACGACGACGGCCAGAGCTTCAGCGTGTTCAACCGCCCGGACCGCATTTCGCTGTCGGCGGTGACGGCAGCGGGTAACGGTAATTTGATTCTGGCCGGACAGGGTGGTGTTCGCGTCGCAATGCCCACTGGCGCAGAACCGATAAAACAATAAGAAGGCGGGGCAAGCATGAGCAGTCATCACAACGATAAAGCGACCTTCCTTGAGCGCCTGATCTTCAACAACCGCCCGGCAGTGATCGTTATCTGCCTGCTGGTGAGCATTTTCCTGTTCTGGCAGGCGACCTTGATTCGCCCGTCCACCAGCTTTGAAAAAATGATCCCCCTCAAACACCCCTTCATCGAAAAGATGATGGAGCACCGCAACGACCTGGCCAACCTGGGCAACACGGTGCGTATTTCGGTAGAAGCCAGGGACGGTGACATCTTTACCCAGTCCTACATGGAGACCCTGAGGCAGATCAACGACGAGGTGTTCTACATCTCCGGCGTCGACCGCTCGGGCCTCAAGTCGCTGTGGAGCCCCAGCGTGCGCTGGACCGAAGTGACCGAGGAAGGTTTTGCCGGCGGTGAAGTGATCCCGCAAAGCTACAACGGCTCGCCGCAAAGCCTCGACCAGCTGCGCAACAACGTGCTCAAGTCCGGCCAGGTCGGGCGCCTGGTGTCCAACGACTTCAAGTCGAGCATCGTCGATATCCCGCTGCTGGAGTCCTACCCGGACCCGCAGGACCAGGGCAAGTTGCTGGCCCTGGACTACCGCAAGTTCTCCCATGAGCTCGAAGAAAAGATCCGCGACAAGTTCGAAGCGCAGAACCCCAACGTCAAGATTCACATCGTCGGCTTCGCCAAAAAGGTTGGTGACCTGATCGATGGTCTGGTGATGGTGGTGATGTTCTTCGGCATCGCCTTCGTCATCACCCTGATCCTGCTGCTGTGGTTCACCAACTGCCTGCGCAGCACCATCGCGGTGCTGAGCACCACGCTGGTGGCGGTGGTCTGGCAGCTCGGCCTGATGCACTTCTTCGGCTTCGGGCTCGACCCGTACTCGATGCTGGTGCCGTTCCTGATCTTCGCCATCGGTATTTCCCACGGGGTCCAGAAGATCAACGGGATCGCCCTGCAGTCCAGCGAGGCGGACAACGCCCTGACCGCCGCGCGGCGCACCTTCCGCCAACTGTTCCTGCCGGGCATGATCGCGATCCTCGCCGACGCGGTCGGCTTTATCACCTTGCTGATCATCGACATCGGCGTGATCCGCGAACTGGCCATCGGTGCGTCCATCGGCGTGGCGGTGATCGTGTTCACCAACCTGATCCTGCTGCCGGTGGCGATTTCCTATGTGGGTATCAGCCCGCGGGCCATCGCCAAAAGCAAAAAAGACGCGAACCGCGAACACCCGTTCTGGCGCCTGCTGTCGAACTTCGCCAGCCCGAAAGTCGCGCCGATTTCCATCGCGCTGGCGCTGGTCGCCTTTGGCGGCGGCCTCTGGTACAGCCAGAACCTCAAGATCGGCGACCTGGACCAGGGCGCGCCGGAACTGCGCCCGGATTCGCGCTACAACAAGGACAACAACTTCATCATCAGCAACTACTCCACCAGCTCCGACGTGCTGGTGGTGATGGTCAAGACGAAAGCCGAAGGCTGCTCGCGCTATGAAGCCATGGCGCCGATCGACCAGTTGATGTGGAAAATGCAGAACACCGAGGGCGTGCAGTCGGCGATCTCGCTGGTGACCGTGTCCAAGCAGATGATCAAGGGCATGAACGAGGGCAACCTGAAATGGGAAACCCTGTCGCGCAACCCTGACGTGCTGAACAATTCCATCGCCCGCGCCGATGGCCTTTACAACAACAACTGCTCCCTGGCCCCGGTGCTGGTGTTCCTCAACGACCACAAGGCCGAGACCCTCGACCGTGCGGTGCATGCGGTGCAGGACTTCGCCAAGGAAAACAACAAGGAAGGCCTGGAATTCATCCTCGCCGCCGGTAACGCCGGGATCGAGGCGGCCACCAACGAGGTGATCAAGGAATCGGAGCTGATCATCCTGATCCTGGTGTACCTGTGCGTGGCTACCATGTGCATGATCACCTTCCGCTCGTGGGCGGCAACCCTGTGCATCGTGTTGCCCCTGGTGCTGACCTCGGTGCTGGGCAACGCGCTGATGGCGTTCATGGGCATCGGCGTCAAGGTCGCGACCTTGCCGGTGGTGGCGTTGGGCGTGGGCATCGGCGTGGACTACGGCATCTACATCTACAGCCGTCTGGAAAGCTTCCTGCGTGCGGGGTTGCCGTTGCAGGAAGCCTATTACCAGACGCTGAAGTCCACCGGTAAAGCCGTGCTGTTTACCGGCCTGTGCCTGGCCATCGGCGTGTGCACCTGGATCTTCTCGGCCATCAAGTTCCAGGCCGACATGGGCCTGATGCTCACCTTCATGCTGCTGTGGAACATGTTCGGTGCGCTATGGCTGTTGCCGGCGCTGGCGCGGTTTTTGATCAAGCCCGAGAAGCTGGCCGGACAGAAAGGCAACTCGCTGTTCGCCCATTGACCCGCCGGCAGGCGCGATACCTCTTCGCGCCTGCCGGTGTGCCGCCTCAGGGGTTGACAGGTTGCGGGGCGATCGCGAGAAACAGCTGATCCAGCGGCGGCTTGATCAGCACATACACGATCTGCTTAACCGGTTCCTCGCTTGACGACGCGCCGCTCAATTGTTCCTGCACGTGCTGCTTGAGCAAATCCTTCTGCGTGAATTTGCGCTGCTCGCGCAGCTTGAGGTGCGCCCGGCTGTAGCTGGCCGCCGCGGTGGTGGCCGACGGGTAGTGGAAGTGCGCGTACCACAGCACCTGCGGCGGACGGGTAGCTTTGTCGTATACCGCGTATTCGGTGAAGAAGTCGCCGCTGAGGGTAGGGCGCTCCGGGTCCGCCGCGCTGGTCAGGTTGATGTCGATCTGCTGGTGATCCCAGAGGTACGTCACGCTTTGCGGCGTCGGCCACTGCTGCTTGTACGCGCTACTGCAGTCAAGCACTGCCTTGCGCCTCAGGTCCTGGGCGTGGGCGTGATACTCAGCGATCAGTCTCTGGGCGGTGGGGCTGTTGGCGTGATCGCGCTCCAGGCGGACGGCGAGGTCGGTGAGCTTGCGCGCATGCCCGGTGAGCAAAATGTCCCAATCGGCCGGGTCGACCTGTTGCCGGGTGAGGGGCGAGTCGAGCTGGCGCTTCTGGTCGTTGACTTGCCGTTCTATGTCCGCGCGCTGGCCGATCAACTTCTGGCCCTGGGTGCGCAGCTCGACCACTGTCTGAAGCGGCTGCAGGTTTAGGGAGGGGAGTTCGAGGGGTGGCGCCTTGTCGACCCACTCGTCCTCAATCCGCTCGAACGAGGCGATGGTTTCGCCGGTGCCCGAGTCCGTAATGGTCATCTGTTCGCGACCGGCCGGCCCGGCAGCGCCGCCCACGTCACCGATCAGGTAGCCACGCCGACGGGACTTGAACACTCGCCGTGTGGCCGGCTTGGCGGGCAGGGTCTTCGAAATCGGCAGCGTGACGTCCAGTTGTTCCTGCTTGCTGACCACCGTTTCCAGTTCGCGCTGAGCCAGGGCTTGAGCGTTGGCGAGCGCCTCCAGCAGGCGTTCGGAGGATGGATGCAGGCGCTTGGAATTCAGGGATTTAAGTGCCTGGAGGGCGTTTGCATAACGGCGGTATTTATCGATGATGGACTCGTAGACATTGCGCTGGTCTTCCAGGGCGTAGTCGTTGCTGCTGCGCACTTCGATGTGTGACAGCACAGTCTGTGGTAGCTCGAGGTTGCGCAGGCGCTGGTAATACAGACTTTCCTGCGGCGGCAGGATGATGTCCGATCTGTCCACACTAGCGAGCGCCAGTGACGACATGGCATTGAGTTTCAGGTTTTGCGCAAAGATCAGCCGTACGTCGGTGATGTTCTTCAGCCAGGCCAACCGTTTGGCGACGCCGCCGGGTGAGTAATCCGCCAATTGCTCAAGCACGGTTTCCACCTGGGCGGCGGCATCCGCCATGCGCAGCCAGGTGTCCGCTGACTCGACCGCTTTGGCGATGTACTCATCGTAGGCAGTGCGATCATTTCTAAGAAAATCCACAAACATGCTCTGCGCCAGATCACGCATGGACTGGCCGGTGCGGGACGTCTGCAGGCCTTGCAACCACTCGCGTTCAAAATTACAGACGCTCAAAGCCTCGTTCGCCGACTGCTCCAGGATCGTTTCCATTTCCTTGATATCGGCGCCAGCGAGGGCGACCTGCCTGAGTTCCCGAGCCAGGGGCACGAGGGTCAGGCGGGTCTCGATCAAGGGCGTCACGCGCTTCGTGAGGTTTTCCAACAAAGCCCGATAGAGGGTGCTGCGGCTGGCGTAGTCTTTGACTTCCCTCTGGTGACTGGCCTCCAGAACAGGCCGCTGCGCGGGAGCAGCCCGTTGCAGTGCGTCCCAGGCCTGTACCAGCGCCTGGCGTTGGGCCTTGAGGGTGCCGAGCATCTTCGCCATTTGATCGAGTGACTGCCTGACCGGGGGTTCCAGGGAACCGCCCAGTACCGCGTTGATCTGCTCCATACGGTCGAGCAGCTGGTTTTTTTTCTCAAGATTCTGTGCGCGCAATGTGGCCACGCGCTTGGGGCCGCCGCCGGCCAGGCGCAGGCCGAAATCCAGGCGCCAGTGGCCACTGTCGTCGGACCTGATCGGGATGCCGGGGTGGTCGAGCCGATCGGGGTGAATGATGAATACCTCGCCAAAACCCGGGATGATACCGATGCGGAACAACAGGCCGCTCACCGAGGCGTGCAACTTCCCGTCGATCCGGTACAGGCCTTTGTAAAAGCCGACCTCGATTTGCTCCGGTATCGGGTCTGGCCAGGGCACGTTGTAGGCCAGCAGTTTTTCCAGCAAACGGGCTGCCTGACGGGTGCTGGCCACGGAACGGTCGAAGTCCAGCAGCGTTCGCCCGCCTCCCGCAGGTTCGGAGGGCAGGCCCACCACGCCGCGCCGAACCTGTACGGGCGGTGCGCTGGCTGGCACGGTCTGCGAGCGCCTGAAGGGCAACCGGGCCAGTGCCTGCTCCGTTTCAGGCTGATCACGCCGTACATTGAGGGGGGGCTCAGGGGGTGGAAGTTGATGCAACAGCAGCAGGCCGATGTTCATCAGTACATCCACCCAGGCCAGCTCCCGAGTGGTGGGGTCTGTGCTTTCCAGCGCGGGCAGGTCCTGTTTCAGACTTTGCATCAGTTGCAACAACCAGCCCACCACCGCCAGCGGCCCGCGCACGGCCATCAACAGCGTATTGAAGCCCAGCAGCATGCCCTCCACGATCAGCGCCCAGCGGCTCTCGGTATCGGAGGTGGACGCTTCCTCGGCCTGGGCCAGCAGCTGATGAGCTTCGCACTCGAAGAGGTATTCCCATAACGTGCCGGTGCTCAATGCAAGAAGCATTTTCGCTGCGCTTTCATCGTCGGCGCCGGCCAGTGTTGCCGGGGCGGGCACGCTGGGCAGTGGATCGAATTCCGAACCGCCGATGACCCGTACGTAATGGGGTTGGACGAACCCGCCGTTGCTGTAGATCGGCCTGGCGCGCTCCGGCAGCCAGGTCAGCACACTGGTCTGCAGTTCGCCAGTCTCGACAATGGCGGCCAGCAGGTCGGCACGGCTGCCGAACTCGCGCAGCGCCTGGGCATAGGCCGGGCGGTACAGCACATGCGGCCCGGCCGTTGGGTCACGGGCCTCGATGACAAACATGTTTTGCACCACATCGGCGCTGGCACCGGGTTTGCGCAGGAACGCCAGGGGGCGCATGACGATTTCAGTCTCGCCGACCCAGCGGCCCGCGCGCTCCTCGTTGAGCACCGCCGCCACATAACGCACACCGCGCGCGGTCAGCCCGGCGAGCCCCTGAAGCTTGTATTCCAGCGCCTGGGTCTTGAGTTGCAGAGGGCGTTGCTGCTTGAACAGGCGTCGGCGTTTTTGCGCCGCCTCGGTATCGTCTATCAATTCCTGGCGGATGTAGTTGGGGTAGTTCAGGCCGATGTTCACCCGCTGGATCAATTGGAAAATGTAGTCCGGCGTCAACCAGTCTTCCAGCATTCGGCCTTTGCGGTGGCTCAGGGTCACGGAGCCCAACGGGCGTCCCGATAAGTTTTTCAGGGCCAGGTCCACCAGGCTCATCGCCACCGGCTCCACGTAGCTGCTGCCACTGTCGCCGACCGGCACGCGGAACGTCAGTTGCAGGTCGTCGGCATCGTAGCCTTCGGCGAGTGCCGTTTCAGTGCAGGTCCGCGTGCCGTGCAGGGCTTGGTTGCGGTCCAGGCACAACTGGTGGTTCAGGTGGCTGGTGGCATAGGCGCCAATGCTGTCCAACTCAGCCAGTTGCGGGTCGCCAAGGGCTTCACGCTTGATAATGGCCTGTTCGAGCACATAGTGATGGTAGGTAAACCGGTCCGCCGGCGAAGCGTTTTGCAACCAGTCGGGCAGCGCCGCCTTGAGCGAGGGCTGGCGTTGTGAATACGCGCCAGGCAGGGCGGATAGCTGGCGGGCCGGGTCGGTGACGACGGCGAAAAGTTGTTCCAGGGCGCTCACGCTGATGTCCGCGGGCAGGCGAATGGCGGCCAGGTCGTCCAGTTGCTGGTTAAACACCAGCGCCGCCTGGACCTCGAAAATATTGCCGTCCGGCTCGTACTGATTCCACGTGATTCGGCCGGCCACATACTGCTTGGACATGCGCTCGCCCCACGCTTTGCCAAAGGCATCCAGGCTGGCGAAGGACTCGATCCTTCCGGACAGGCCACACAGCAACACTTGCGTGTCGTCGACCAGCAACAGGTCGGTCGACTGCACGGTCAGGCTTTTGGCGCCCTGGTCCAGGCAGGTTTCAAGGGTATAGGCATGCAGGGATTTGTCGGGCCATGGCTGGCGTGCGCGGTCTTCCCGGTCGGGGCAACGGGCCAGGGCGCTGAGCATCCGCAGATGCCCGGCGTTGCTCCCCTCCTGCTTCACGGCCAGGAGGCGCAGCCGGGCCTGCAGCATGTCCGCCAGCCATTTCCAGCGGCTGTCGTGGGCGTCGTCGGCTTGTCCCCAATACATCGCCAAAGCGTCCTGAAAGCTGATGAACAGGACCTGGGCCAACTCACGGATAACCGCTTCGATGGTGTGCAGGTCGTAGTAGCGTAGACCGTCGCTTTGATAGGTGAGCCGGTTGCCCGTGGCGTCGCTCAGGTAGCAGTCCAGTCCGTCACGTGTCGACATATCCGGGTAACTGCCCGTGGCCAGGTACTTCAGGGCCACCGTCAACAGCGGGAGCAAGGCCCGGCCGCCTCCGTCACTCGGCTGCGCCAGGCGCAGTTCCGAGGGCGGCAAGGTCAGCGGCGGGTATTTTTCCTTGAGCAGGTACGACAGCATCTGCGCGGTGGTGTCGCGCAGGGTCGGGCGTGTGGCGAATTGTGTGGCAACCGCTTGTTGCAGCGGGTCTGTGGAGGTGTCGCGGGTTGAAGCAGGCATTGGCGTTCCTTTACGTTGGCCTGGGAAGTCATCGCCAAAGGTAGTGTCGGCCTGCTGCGCGAGGTGGTAGCCGGTTAGGGCTTTAGGTTCGAGGCGCAAACTGACCTATGATGGGTGTTTTGAACCTGATGAAAGATGGTTATGACTGATAGATTGCTCAGCGCCCTTGGCACCTGCGACATGGTGGAAATCGACGGGCTGCACACCTTTGACTTCCAACTGAGCGCGCAAACGCTGCGCATTACCTGCCTGGACGGGCGGGTGCCCAAGCATTGGACATTCAGCCTGGCGCAGCTGCAGGCGGCGACCCTGGACGACGCCTCACAGTGCTGGAGGCTGAGCAGCGATGCCGGCGAGCACCGCTTGATCTGCATGCAAGGTTTTACCGGGAACAATGACAATAACGACGAGGACGAAACGGATGAACATGCGTAAATTCTGGCCCCTGCTGATGGCGGGCAGCGTCGGCGCGATGTCGGTGCAAGCCGCACCCGCTGACACCTACGAGCTGCTGGTCGGCAGCTACACCGCCGGCACCAGCGAAGGCATCTACCGGCTGCAATTCGACAGCCGTACCGGGCAATTCCAAGGCCCGCCGGTGCTGGCGGCGAAAGCGGCGAACCCGTCCTGGCTGACGGTTTCCAAGGACCAGAAGCACCTGTTCGTGGTCAATGAAAACGGCCCTGGGCAAAAGGACCCGGTTGGTCGCGTCAGCAGCTACAGCATTGACCCCGGCAACCATCAGCTGACCTTGATCAACCAGGTCCAGAGCCTGGGCAATGAGCCGACCCATTCGAGCGTGGCCGGCGATGGCCGTTACCTGTTCGTCGCCAACTATTCGGTGCTGCAGGACCCCGGCGGCAGCCTGGCGATCCTGCCGATCGACGCCCAGGGCAAGCTGTCGGCGCCGGTACAGATGAGCGGTCACCCGGCCAGCGGCGTCAACCCGGAGCGCCAGGCGTCCAACCATGTGCATTCGGTGGTCTCGTCACCGGATGGCAAGTATGTGTTCGTCCAGGACCTGGGGGCCGACAAGGTGTTCGCCTACCGCTACGACCCCAAGGCCAACCATGAGCTGCCATTGACCCCGGCCGACCCGGCCGCTGTGCAGCTGCCGCCCGGTAGCGGCCCGCGCCACCTGCTGTTCAGTGCCGACGGCAAGCATGCCTGGCTGACCACTGAAATGAGCGCGCAAGTGGCGGTGTTCGACTACCACGACGGCAAACTGAGCCAAACCCAGTTGGTGGACTTCGCCGCCGGCCAGCCGGTGTCCGACAAGGCGGGAGCGGCGCTGCACGCCTCAAGCGATGGCAAATTCCTGTACGTCAGCAACCGTGGCACCACCAATCAGATGCTGGTGTTCAGCATCGACCCGGCCACCGCGCACCTGAAGGAGCTGCAACGCCGTTCCGTTGAAGGCGATCACCCGCGCGAGTTCAGCCTGGACCCCAGCGGCAAGTTCCTGTTGGTGGCCAACCAGAAAAGCAACGAAATCGTGGTGATCGAACGCGACCCCAAGACCGGTCTGCTGGGTAAAACCGTGCAGAAACAGCCGATCGATGCGCCCAGCGACCTCAAGTTCCTGGTGCGTCAATAAGCGAGAGGCCGCGCTTGACGACTTTTGCCTTAATTAAACTAGTTAAGGGTTATCCCGGACAAATGCACGCATAAATTATGCATTAAACTTTACGTATAAAACCTACATCATCTACCTTTGCTCCGGAAGTCAAGAGGACCAAACCCGGAAGTAGAGGTAGGGATGTGGCCTAGGTTTGCTAGGCTGTATCGGTCGCGCTGACCTTCGACTGCGCCGTCACCTCCTGAGTCTGTCGTTTTTTCAGTGTCCAATCGCGGTCCATTCAGTTCCTGACAGTTGACGCCCAGTCCATGACACTCAATTGCATGCTCAACTATGTTGCTAGTTCTGGAATGACTTCCAGTGGCAGCGTGGTGGAAGTACTAACTCTCCAGCCAAGTCATTAATCTTTCGACACCGTGAAGGAAAGTCTCGACCGCCAACTCAACAGTGGACATATCAACTTCTTGTCGTTTTGTTCCAAGGTTACCCATGATAATGAAATAAATCTTTCATAGCTCCGTTCAACCTCAAAATCAACGGACGCTCGGTCAGGCGTATTTCGGTCTGCTTGGGACCTGTTCGGAGATTTCCGAGTGAACTGAATGGTTAGTTATTTATTTGTTTAAATTACCCGGGCCAGCGTTTACGGGGATTTTAAGTTGGCGAAGTAGGTGGTTAGTCACTAAATATTTCAGTTTTCACCTAGTATTGACTTTGATGTGGCGGGGGTAGATTCTTTTCGACGGTGCCGCTGAAAACCATTCAGAATCGTTTCTAAAAATATAAAAATAGTATTATTTATTTCGTATGCAGAAAAGTAACGCTTTGTTTTATCCGGCAGTAAATGGAGGGATTCTCGCGTATGCCATCGTCCATGCGCTTATGCGCAAAGAGGCGAGCGTTGAATTTTTAGGCTTTATTGATGTTCCCGCGCCGCACAAGTTGCCTTACAAGAATCAGGATATTAAGCACTACTTTATTGAGCATATTAAGACGGTAGCTTCCGAGGCCGAACGGTATAAATTCCATGTGTTAAATGAGGGTGGCGAGCTTGCTGAGCTGATTAAAAAAGCACAGAGTTTGGGAGGCTATGATTTAAATGCAGATACCTCGCTGGAAACAGTCATATGGCAAGCCATTTATAATTTTTCGCAGATTGCAAGTGCTTATAAACCATCTCCATTGCCGGTCAATCTCCATCACTTTTATGCGGCTGATCGTGACCGCACCTCTCTGCCGCAGGGCGATATGGTAGCCGGGTGGAGAGAACTCTTGCCTGATATGGCGATTAGTTCTGTTGCTATTCCAGGTGGGCATGTTTCCATGATGGAGGACCACGGTAATCGCAGGCATTTGGCTGAGGCATTGAATCGAGCGCTTTCGTGAGAGGTGATGATTGAGCGTTTCGCTCATCCACATTCAAGTGGGCGTGTAACTGTCCACTTGTCTATTCGCTCAAATAACCACTCGGGCGCCTATCTGCCGCTTCATTAGTTCGCCTCGCCTCCACTTGGGTATTTATCAGTTTCAAATTATAAAAAGGAAGAATCATGGCAAATCACTACCGCGAACTGTTCACCACCCCGGGCGTCATGGGGTTGGTGATCGCAAGTTCCATTGCCCGTCTGCCACAGGCAATGATCGGCATCGGCATCATTACGATGTTGGTGCAGCAGACGGGGCTTTATTGGCTGGCGGGCTCGGTCGCCGGTACGTTTACCCTGGCGAATGCGCTTATCGGTCCGCACGTATCGAAACTGGTTGATCGGCGCGGGCAACGTAGGGTTCTGCCCGTTGTGACGGCCTTCAGCATTGGTATGTTGCTGGCGCTGATCATCGCCGTCTACATGAGGGCTCCCGCCACGCTGCTGTTTATTCTTGCGGCATTGGCCGGCACGATGCCGAGCATGCCCGCGATGATTAGAGCACGCTGGACCCAGCTTTTTCGGGGCAAGCCACAGCTGCACACGGCCTTCTCTCTGGACACGGTGCTGACTGAACTCGCCTATATCATCGGCCCGCCAATTGCCATTGGTTTGAGCGTCAGCTTTTTCGCCGAAGCCGGGCCTCTAGTGGCCGTCGTGTTGCTGGTGGTTGGCGTGACGACTTTTCTGATGCAGCGCCAGACAGAACCGAAGGTGGTCGTAGGCCTTAAAAAGAGCACGGGCTCGACCCTGCTTATCCCCGGCGTTCGCACCATCGTACTGGCGCTCCTGGCGATGGGTGTGATTGGCGGATCAGTCGATGTGACGGTGGTTGCCTTCGCCAACGCACAAGGCTGGCCGGCGTCTGCCACGTTCATCCTGGCAGCCTATGCGCTCGGCTCCATGATCGCGGGTCTGACGTTCGGCGCTTTGAGGATTTCCCTGCCGATTGAAAAGCAGTTCTTTATCGGGGTATTGATAACGGCGGCGACTGCCGTGTTGCCCATCCTTTCACCCGACGTCTACATCCTTTCCGGGATGTTGTTTGTGGCAGGTATGTCATTTGCGCCAACGATGGTCGTCGTCATGAACCTCGGTACGAACATTGTTCCGCCGTCCAGGATCACCGAAGGACTTACGTGGATGACGACAGGCATCAGCATTGGCGTCGCGCTCGGTGGCGTATTGGCGGGTTTGGTCATCGATGGCTATGGCGCGCAGGCAGGGTTCGGTGTCGCGATTGTCGCGGGGCTGTTCATGGTGGTGATTGTGCTTTTAGGGCTGCATACGCTTCGTGCCACGTCTGCTGTGGGTGCCGAGCTGAATTTCCAATGATCCGTAACCAACGGGGGCATGCGCCTTACTATTAATTCCATTGATGACGGCTACTGTTTCAAAGCATTTCTAAGGTTCAACCCTCGGGCGTAAGTTGGGTTCCAAGGCCTCACTGGCCACCCAACCAAACGAACACAAGGGTTACCCTCATGAACTTCAATCTCTTCTCGGTCATCGCTGCTTCTGCTGTTTCCGCCAGCGTGGTCTTGCCGGCATCCGCCAGCGTCGAAGTGACCGGCAAACCATCGAGCAGCAGTGCCTACACTCAGAAATACCTGCAGCAAAGCGCCAATTTTTACGCCGCGCTGGATCACAAGACGCGCGCCTGAGCCGCGACAGGATAGCCCTTGGGCAGCCGCCATTGATCTGGCGGCTGCCCAAGGGTTTTTTTGTGGCAGTTACGGCGCCAATGGGAGGAAATGGCTGTTGGCCAGTTCCGGCGTAATCAGCGCGCGGTGGATCTCGATCACTTTTCCTGGGTCCTGTTCCTTAACCAGCAGTGAGGCGTAGGTTTCGTAGCGCTGCTCGGGTGTCTTGAAGTGGGCAACACTGTACTGCGCCTTGGGCGTGTCCTGGGCAGGGTAGTGAAAGTGCGCGTAGCCGTATGCCCGGTTTGTAAGCGTGGTCAGCGCATATTCCTGCAGGAAGTCTTTAAGCCCGTCTTGAGTGCGGTGCGCGGGGTTTTGCGTTGCGCACGCAGCTTTCCGAGCTGCAGAAGAAACTCCACGTTGTCACTGGTGGGCGGCTGGCCAGTGCCATCTGGGTGCGCAGTTGCACGCCCTTTCTAGTCAGGGTGACGGCGCCTTCGCTCAGGTTATGGATCAGTCGCGTGTCTTTCGGGGCTTGGCCACGGCGCTGCTCGTCAAACCGCTGTCGAGGTCTCGCACCAGTTGCTCGAACTTGGCGGCCTCACGCTGCAGCTGCTCTTGGATTCCCTTGGGTGTCGACGCTTTCTGAACATAGCTTTCGATGCGCTGCAGATTGCCTTGCATGTGCTCGAGCAGCTTTTTCCCCTTGGGCTTTCAAAATGGCCAGGGCGTAGGGCACGCGCGGCGGTACGGGCACTTCGGGCTGGGTGATTCGCACCCAGACGTCCGGCGCATGTTCGTGAAAGGAGGCTAAGGTCCGTTCCTCAAACGGCGCGATCACATCGACAATATCGCCTGCCTGGTCGACGACGCGCGGACGCGTCCTGCCGACCAGCGCACCCGAGGGGGTCTTGATCACGGGTTTGTTGCCGGTACGGCGCGGCGGCGTCGGCACGGCGGGCGGTGCCTCTTTCAGTGCTTGCACCAATTGCAACTGGGCATCGGCCGCCATCTCCCGCACGGTAGTGAGCAGCTGCGTCAGGCGGTCGCGGTCGAGCAGTGCCTCGTTGAACACCTCGAGGCTCTGCAGGCCGTCGGCGGTGACAGCGGCGGGTAGAGCTCCTTGAGGTTATCGGCTAACAATTGGGCGATAACGATGCGCAGGGTCGGGCGGTCGGCGAATTGCTGATGGATGGCTTGGTGGATGAGATCCGTGGGGGGTTCTCGGTCATCTGATCGTTCCTGTGGGTGGGGTTGCATCACAGGAAAAACCTTTATCGCACCTTGGGTGAGGTAGCCGGTTAGTGCGCCGCCTCCTTGGCCATGACCCCGACAAACAACGGCGACTCAATGAAGCGCTGCAGCCATGTTTGCAACAGCGGGTAGGGCGCCGCAGCGAACCACTGGCGATCCACATGGGCGAACTGACGGATGAACGGTGCCACAGCCATATCCGCCAGGCTCAAGTGCTCGGCGAGCAAATACCTGTGCTTGGTCAGCAAGGTTTCCAGCTCGCGCAGGAACACCTCGCCTGCCGCGCGGTAATGGGCCGCCGGATGCTGCGGATAGCGCTCGGCGTACTTGTAATGATTGAGGTGGGCTTTGAATTCTCGATCATTGCGCTCGATCAGCTCGGCGCTCCTGGCCTGCGCCGCCGGTTGTGCGCTCAGCCGCCAGTCGTCGGGGTCGTGCCGGGCCAGCGCCCAGGCCATGATCGCCAGGCTTTCGTCGAACACCTGGCCGTCAACCCACAGCACCGGCACCGTGCCTTTGGGCGACAGCGCGAGCATCTCGGCCGGCTTGGCCTTGAGGCTGACCTCGACGATGTCTACCGGTACGCCTGCATAGCGCAACGCCAACCGCGCACGCATCGCGTAGGGGCAGCGCCGGAACGAATACAGCGGTGTCTTGCTCACTTGACCTCCAGGGTACTCAAGCCATTGCCCTGGCGTTTGACCTGAATCTGCACCGGGATGCGCTCGTGCATTTCCTGCACGTGGGAAATCACCGCCACCTTGCGGCCCTGGGCCTGCAAGCCGTCGAGGGCGTCCATGGCCAGTTGCAGTGACTCGGGGTCGAGGCTGCCGAACCCTTCGTCGATAAACAGCGACTCGATCTTCAAGGTGCTCGACGCCATTGATGCCAGGCCCAGGGCCAGCGCCAGCGAAACCAGGAACGTTTCGCCACCGGACAGCGAATGCACCGAGCGCAGTTCATCGCCCATTTCCGTGTCCATCACCAGCAACCCGAGCATGCTGCCGCCGCGTTTTAGGCGATAGCGGCGCACCAGTTGGCGCAGTTGCACGTTGGCGTGGTGCACCAGCAGGTCCAGGTTGTAGGCCTGGGCGATTTTGCGGAAGGTGTCGCCGGTGGCCGAGCCGATCAGCGCACTCAGGCGCGCCCAGCGCTGCCATTCGTCATAGGCCCTGGCGATCTGCTCGGCGAGGGCGTGGTTGGCGTCCTGGCGACGTTGGTCTTCGGCCTGGCGTGCGCGCAGTTCGGCGCAGTGTTTCTCGCTGTCCGCCAGCTGTTGATTGAGCGCGGCCAGGGCGGCGTCCAACTGTTCGGCGTCGAGGTTGCCATTGTGTAAGGCCTGGTGCCCGGCGAGGCGTTCCTCGCGCTCGCGCAACAGGACGCTGGCTTGTTCCACGGCCTTTTCGCTGTGTTGCAGCTGTTGGCGCAGTTGGTTGACCTGTGCCTCATCAAAGGCCAGCAGGTGGGTCAGGCCGTCGTCGTCCAGTTCCGGGTGCTGGGCGCGCCATTCGCCCAGGCGCACGTCGAGGCTTTGCTGTTCGGCGGCCAGTGCCTGTTGGCGCTCCTGCTGGGCTTTGAGGTCGGCGGCCAGTTGGATCAGGGCGTTGCGCAATTCTTGCAACTGCTGGTTGGCGTCGGCCTCGCTTTGGCGTGCCTGGGCCAGCGCCTGGTCCAGTTGCAGTTGCCACTGTTCGGCACTGGCGTGGTCGCCCAGCAGGTCACGGAGTGTTTGCTGGGCGGCTTGTTGCTGTTGGGTCAGATCCGTGACTTGCTGCACCGCGGCATCCAGTTGTTGCTGGCGATGCTGCTGATGGGTCTGTTCCTTCTCGATGGCCTGCTGGCGCTCGTGCTGCTCAGTCAATTCATCGCGCTGATGGCCCAATTGCTCAAGGCGCTGGCTGACCTGCTGGTCCAACTGCATGAAAGTCGCCGCCGGTTCGCTGCGTAAACCCTCCAGCGTCTCGGCCGGCAACAGGCCGGTGAAGGCGTGGAGTTCTGCGTCGAGGCGTTCGCGGTCGTTGGCCAGTTCGCGCTCTTGGTCCACCAGCAACTGACGGGCTTGCTGGCTCGCGTCCTGCGCAGCTTGCAACTGTTGCTGCAAACGCCCGGCGTTTTGCTGCAGGTTGAGCAGGGCGCCTTGGCGTTGTTCATCCTGGGTGATGCTTTGCGTGAGTTGATCGAGTTGCTGGGCCAGCCAGGCGCCGCGTTTGGCGCCCTCCTGGTTGAACAGCGCGGCGCCCAGCGGATGCGCTTGCAGGCTGGGCGTGAGGCCCTGTTGCTGCGTCGCCAGTTGCTCCTGCTGTTGCAAGAACTCTTTCTGCTGGGCGATCAACCCGCCCACTTCGCCGCGCAGTTCGGTGAGCCTTTCCTTGAGGCTGTCCACGGCTTTCTGCGCCGTGGCTTCTTCGTTCTCGTCATGCCGGCCGAGGCTCTGCAACAACGCTTCAGGCTGGTGATAGGGATGCTCATGGCTGCCGCACACCGGGCACGGCTGGTCATCCTGCAACTGCTCGCGCAATTCCTCGACACTGGCGCTTCGCGCCAAACGCTGGCGCTCCAGCAGTTGCTTGGTCACCGTCAGGGTTTGCTCGGCCACGGCCAGTTCGGCCTTGGTGTGCAGGCCGGTCTGGTTCAATTGTTCGCGTTGCTGCTGCGCGTGGGCCAGTTTCTGCGTGAGGTTGGCCGCCTGTTGATCCAGCTGCTGCTGGCTGTCCCATAGCCGCGTGAGGTCTTCGAAGGCGCGTTGCTGCTTGCGATTGTCTTGCAACAGGCTGGCGAGCAGTTGGATCTGCTCGGCGACGGCCTGCGGTTCGGCGCCGGCTTCCTGATACAGCAGGTTCAGCGCGTCACGTTGCTGGGCGAACTGTTCGGCGGAAGCAGTGGCGCGCGCCTCGAGCTGCGCCAGCTCGGCCTGGCCTTTGTTCAGACGGTTGCCGACCAGCACCAACTGTTGCAGGCGGTCGCGGTAGGCGCTCCAGGCATCGCTTAACGGGGCGAGGGCGGCGCTGCGTTCAAGCTCGGTGGCCAGGCG
Source organism: Pseudomonas sp. W4I3 (assembly GCF_030816195.1). Classification (GTDB taxonomy): domain Bacteria; phylum Pseudomonadota; class Gammaproteobacteria; order Pseudomonadales; family Pseudomonadaceae; genus Aquipseudomonas. Next base: position 3,147,736 of record NZ_JAUSXS010000001.1, read on the forward strand.
TTGCAGGCGCTCGGCGACTTCGGCCTGCTTGGCTTGCAAGCCAGTGAGCAAGACCTGGCCTTCGCTGCAGGCGCTGTCGTGCTGCTGCTTGTCCTCGGTGCGCTTGGCCAATTCCTTGGTCAAGTGGGCGAGGGTGGTCTGTGCTTCGAAGGCCTGGCGCAACAAGGGCGCGGCGTTCGCCTGGTCGTGCTGGGCTTGGGCGAGAGCCGACTGGGCGCTGGCCTGCTGCTGTTGCGCCTGTTCCTGGCGGCTGTGCAGCGCGGTTTGCTGGTCCAGGTGCTGTCGAATCTGCTCGGCAAGCGGGGCCAGCAATGCGTCGAGTTCCGCGCGGCGTACGAAGTGATGGCGCTGCGGGGCGAGTTGGTCCAGGCGTGTCAAATCCTGGCGTTGCTGGCCCTGGCTGTCCCAGTGTTGCCGGGCTTGCTGCAACTGCTCGGCGGCGCTTTGCTGGCGCTCCTGCCACTCGCCCAGTTCCTTGAGCCAGGTGTGTTGCAGCTCCAGCTGCTTGAGCTGGGCCTGCTGGGTCTTGAGCTGGTGTTGCGCCAGGGCCAACTGCTGGTCGAGTTCGGCGCGGGCTTCGGGCGCCAGGGGCACCACGCCGGTGGCCTGGTCCTGCAGCTGCTTATGGGCGTCTCTGGCGTCCTTGGCCTTGTCGAAGGCGCGGCGCCCAAGCTGGGTGTAGAGCGCGGTGTCGGTGAGCTTTTCCAGCAGTTCGCTGCGCTCGTTGTCGTTGGCCTTGAGAAAGGCGCTGAACTCGCTCTGCGCCAGCAGCACGGCGCGGGTGAACTGCTCGAAGTTCAGGCCCAGGGCCAGTTCCAGTTGGGTTTTGTATTCGGTTTTCTGGCTGGCCAGCAGTTGCTCGCTGTCCAGGTCGATCAGGCTTTGCCGGCTGGCCTGTAACTTGCCGCTGGCCTTGTCGCGGGCGCGGTTGGCCTCCCAGCGAGCGCGGTAACGGCGGCCGCTGACGCCGACGAAATCCACCTCGGCATAGCCGCCGCCGGTACCGCGACGCAACAGGGTACGCGGGTCGCCGATGGAAATATCGCTGTCGGCGTCCGGCATCTTCGCCTGGCCGGTATCGCCCAGGCGCGGCACCGCGCCGAACAATGCCAGGCACAAGGCATCGAGCAGGGTGCTTTTACCGGCGCCGGTGGGCCCGGTGATGGCGAACAGACCGGCGCTGGCCAGCGGCTCGGCGGTGAAGTCGATCTCGAACGGCCCGGCCAGGGAGGCGAGGTTTTTCAGGCGGATGGCGAGGATCTTCATGGCTGTTCGCCCTCCTGTTGCACTTCCTGGAGCAGCACGGCGAAGTCCTTCAAGGTCTGTTCATCCACCTCGCTGCCGTAGCTGTCCTGCCAGGCGCGGCTGAACAGCTCCTGGGGCGTGAGTTGGTCGAGTTCGATCAGGCGGTCTGCGTCGCCGTCTTCGCGCGGGCCAATGCCTGCGTATTCGGCAGCGATGCGCACCAGGCGCACGGCCTTGCCTTGCAGCGCGGTTTCGATCTGCTGGCGTAGGTCCGGTTGAGGTTCGTCAAGCAGCACGCGCACCTCCAGCCAGGGGTGGCGCTGGGTTTCAGCGAGCAGATCGACGTCCGGCAGCTCGGCCAGGGCCTTGAGGATGTCCGCCAGGGGCGCAGCGTCCAGGCGTTGCAGGTTGACCGAGCGCGGAATCAGCAGCGGTTCGACGCTGACCAGTCTTTCGCCCTGAAACGTCACGTCGAGAATCTGGTGCTTGTAGCCAATTTCGGAAAACGACAGCGGAATCGGCGAGCCGCTGTAGCGAATGCGCTCTTCGCCATTCACCTTTTGCGGCTTGTGCAAATGGCCCAGGGCAACATAGCCGACACTTCTATCGAACAGGGTGGCCGGCAGTGCCTCGGCGTTGCCGATGATCAGGCTGCGCTCGGAGTCTTCCGACACCGAACCCCCGGCCATGTGCGCATGGCTGATGGCAATCAGCGCCTGGCCTTTGTTGCGCTTGGCGTTGGCGGCGGCAATCAGCCATTCATGCACCTGGCCGATACCGCGCAGGTAGTCATCGCCCAGGTGTGCGCCGGTGACTTCCGCCGGGCGCAGGAAGGGCAGCGCCAGGCACCAGGCGGCGATCTTGCCTTTGGCGTTCGGCAATGGGATCAACAGGCGTTCGGCATCCAATTGGCCATCATCCAGCCACAGCACACGGCCCAACGCATGGGTGCGCAGACGGCGCATCAGCGGGGCGGGCAGTTCGATGCGCGAGCCGGAGTCATGATTGCCGGCAATCATCACAATCGTCAGTGCCGGGTTCTGTTCGTGGGCGCCGATGATGAAGTCATACAGCCGCTCCTGGGCCTTGAGCGGCGGGTTGACTGTATCGAATATATCGCCGGCGATCAGCAGCGCATCCGGGCGCTCGGCCTTCAACTGGCTGAGCAGCCATTCAAGGAAACAGGCATGTTCGAAGTCGCGTTCCTGGCCATGCAGGTTTTGCCCAAGGTGCCAGTCGGAGGTATGAAACAGACGCAAGGCGAACTCCGTGGAGAAGATGAAAAGGAGGGGAGTTTACCTGTTATATGAACACGCTGCTCCGGGCGGTGCAGGTCAAATGTGGGAGAGGGCAAGCCCTAATGCCAGTCAGTTAAGGCTTTTTTTGTAGGAGCGAGCTTGCTCGCGAAAAACTCACAGGCACCGCGTTCATTCAGAAAGCACGCGTTATCGTTGACGTTTTTCGCGAGCAAGCTCGCTCCTACAGACGGCGGTGTACGCTTAACTGACTGGCATTAGGGCAAGCCCCCTCCCACAGGGGTTGTGCATTATGCCTGGGGCTGCAGGCACTCCAAGGCCTGGTCCGCCAGGGTAAGGGCCATGTCGATCAGATGGGCGGTGGAACAGGCCATGTCGCGTTGGGCGCCGTTGAGGTTTTCGGCGGTTTGCGTTGCGGTGGTGGCGGCGCAGCGTAATAGCGAGGCAATGCTGGCGATGGCGTCTTCGAAGCTCAGGTCTTCGTGAGCGATAAAAACGGGAAAGGGGGGATCGGGGACGAGTTTGTTCATGCGTGAAGCTCCTGCTTGGGTTGGGAGCCACTCTTTTGCCGATCTCACACGTCAAAAGGTGGCAGCTATGTGCGGGGTGAGATACCGGAAAGCAGGATCCGGCCAGACCAAAGCCTGCCCGCACATAGCCGCCATAGACGGTCGTAGCGCATGGCGCCTGCTAATACACGGGATCTCACACCCGATCGCTGATATGCAGCGACGAAGCGAAGGCTATCCAGCGAAATGAGCAGGGGCAAGGCCGAAGGATTGTCTAGGAAACGTCCTGCAAATTAAAGGGATAGGGATTGCTGGCCTTTAACAATGCATGTCCAGCAGGCGATGCAGGTCAACTGTGGGAGGGGGCTTGCTCCCGATAGCGGTGTGTCAGTGAAAGGTGTGTTGACTGACCCACCGCCATCGGGAGCAAGCCCCCTCCTACAATTGGTTCGCGTGGTGTTCGGGGTTATTTGGGGTACAGCGGCGGCAAACTGGTGGTGTCGGTGGCCGGGTCTTGTTGGCGTTCGGCCACGGGAATCGCCTTGATCGCCCGCCACAGGTCTTCACCCAGCCAATACTGGCCGCTCTCGCTGTATAACGCGCCGTTCAACCCGTCCAACGCATCCGATAATGGCACGAACCGCGCGGCCATGTCGGCCAGGGTTTCCGGTTGCTGGCGTGCCCAGGCATCCAGGGCCTGGCGGGTGGCCTGGGGGTCGTTGGCCTGGGTGGCGCGCTTGAGGTCGTCGAGCAGGGTGCGTGGGCTCGGCCCGGTTTGCGCGGCGCGTTGCACGGCGGGTTGGCGGCGGGCGCGCCACCACAGGCCGAAGCCCAGCAAGGTGGTGCAGGCCAGCAGCAGGGTGCTGAGCTGCCAGAGCCACAGGCGCTCGTCATCCGGCGCGGTGATGACGGTCGGCGTGGCGGGGGTGTCCACCACCAGGCTCGGGTTGACGGCTACCTGCAGGGTACGCGCCGGCAGGGTGGTGCGTTCAAGGTGGTCTTCGTGGGTGTTCCACCACACCACTTCCACGGCGGGCAGTTCCAGCGCGCCGGCACGGGTGGGCACCAGGGCTTCGCGGTCTTCGCGACTGCCGATCAGGCCGCGGTCGCTGGTCTGGTTGCCCAGTACCGGCTGATCCGGATAGCGCCGCAGGCCGTTGACCTCGGTACTGGGCAGCGCCGGCAGTTGCGCACTGGACAGGCCCTCGACCTTGACCGTGAGGCTGCGCGTCAGCGAGTCACCGACCTGCACATGCTCAGGCGTGGGGTTCCAGGTTTCATCCAGGCTCAGGCTGCGCGCCGGCAGCCACGGCGTGTCGGCGGGGTAGAACTCGGGCTTGGGCTTGACGGTCAACGCCAGGGGCGCCGAGCTTGCGTGGATCAGCTTGCCCGGTTTGGTGCCCTGCAGCGTGTTCTCCTGAGGCGGTCGTGATTCCACCAGAGTGGCGCTGAAGGTCTGCGCCGCAATCGTCAACGTGCCGCTGTGCTGCGGATAGATTGCATAGCGGGTTTCGATCACGCCATGGCGGATGCTGTTGATGACTTTTTCATAGGTGCGCGACTCGCCCAGTTGCTCCACACGTGCATCCGGGAGCTGCAGTGGCGTGAGGCTGCTGTCGTCGTACAGCGACACCGAATGGTATACGCGCACGGTCAACAGGGCCTGGGCCTGCACGTAGACGCTGGTCTGGTCGAGGTTGGCTTCGACAAACACCGGCGCTAGTTCGGCGCTGGTGTTCTGGCTGGCGGTCTCCAGTATCTGCAAGGTGATCGGCTGGGTCTTGAGTTCGCCCACTTGCAGCGGCGGGATCACCACGGTGCCGTTTTCCCTGGGCAGCAGGGTGATAATCCAGCGTGTGGTGGCGTGGTTATCGCCGCCCAGGGTGGTGAGCTGGTTGATCTGGCGCGTGCCGCTGACTTCGAACTGCGCGTCCAGCGGCGACAGGTCGGGCTTGCCGAACTGGGTCACGTCGCTGGATTCCACCGTCAGTTCCACCGTTTCCCCGGAATTGAGGCGGCTGCGGTCGACGCTGGCCACCAGGTTCGCCGCCTGGGCGTGGCCTGCCGACAAGGCGAGCAAGAGCAGAAGGGTGGTGCGGCGGCTCATCGAGTCTTGTCCTGATGTTGTTGCTGTTCGTACCAGAATTTGCGTCGCAGCAGTTCGCCGGGGTTGTCCGGGATCTGCTGCAGCCATTGCTCCAGCGCCTGCCGGTGCTCGCCTTCGAGGCTGGCATCGGCCGGACGTAGCGGCGGTGTGGTGGTTTGCTCGTCGCCCAGCTCGCTGCCTGGCACTTCGTTGCTGGCGGTTGGCGGGGGGGCAGCGCTGTCGGTCGTGCCGTTTCCAGCTTCGCCCTGGCCCTGGGTGGATTGCTCGCCACCCTTGGCATTTTGCCCGTCGGCGCCCGGTTGCGCAGTTTGGCCGGGTTGAGTGGTTTCGTCATCCTGGTTTTTTTCCGGTTCGTCGGGCTCCGGTTGCGCCTGTTCCTGGAGCAGACTTTCCACCAGCGCCTTGTTTTTCAGGGCTGGCTGCAGGTCGGGTTGGGCTTCGAGGGCCTGTTCGTAGGCATCGACCGCCGCTTCCAGTGCACCGGACCTGGCCAGGGCATTCCCCCGATTGTAGTGGGCGTAGGCGTCGTCACCTTCGGCAAAGCGCTTGATGGCCTCGGCATAGTTGCCGGCCTGGTAGAGGGCCACGCCTTGCCACTGCCGGTCCTGGAAGCGTTCGGCGGCCTCGGCGGGGCGCTTTTTCTTGAGCAGGTACTGGCCTTGCTGGTCGGGGCGCAGCCACAGGTCCTGGAACTCGAAGGCGTAGCTGGGCTGCGGTGCGGCCATCAACAGCAGCGGCAGGCAAAACAGCCAGCCGCGGCGCCCGGCGCAAGCGGCCAGCAGCAGCAGTGGCAGCAGCAACCAGTAGCCCTGATCGGCCCAGGTGTCCAGGCGCAGCAGTTGGCCGTCGTCGCGCAGGGCTTGCGGCGGATCGAGTACGCCCAGTTGCCGCAGGTCTTTCTCGTCCAGGCGAGCGGCCCGGTAGCGGCCGCCCATTTCGCTGGCGAAGGCCTTCAAGGTCGGGCTGTCGAGGCGTGGGATCAGGATCGCGCCCTGTTCGTCCTTGAGAAATTCGCCGCTTTCCTGGGTCACTGGCGTGCCTTCACGGCTGCCGATGCCGAGGATCGACAAGCTCGGCGCCTGGTTACCTTGCAGCAGCAGGCGAATACCCTGGCGCTCCTGCTTGGACAGCGACGAGCCGATCAGCAGCAGGCGCCCCTGGCCGAGGCCGCCGTGCTTGAGCAGGGCCAGGGCTTTTTCCACCGCCAGGTCGGCGCGGTGGCCGGGCTCGGGCATGATCGAGGGCCGCAGCGCTTCCAGCAGGTTACGGCTGGTGGCCAGGTCATCTGACAGCGGCACCAGGGTGTGGGCGCTGCCGGCATACACGACGATGGCCGTTTGCGCATCGGTGCGCGCTTGCAGCAAGTCATACAGCTTGCGCCGCGCCTGTTCGAGGCGGTTGGGCGGGCTGTCGGTGGCGAGCATCTCCGGCGTGAGTTCCAGCAGCACCACCAGCGGGTCGGACGGCTTCTGGCTGAGTTGTTCAACCCGTTGCCAACTGGGCCCCAGCAGTGCGAGCAACGCCAGCAGCCAGGCGATGCCCAGCACCACCCAGGGGGATTTGCTTTCGCGACCGCTGCCGCCACTGAGCAACGTGGCATGGAACGCCGGCGGCAGGATGATCTGCCAGCGCCCGGCGCGTTTTTGCCGGTGCCACAGCTGCCACAACAACCAGCCGAGCAGCGGCAGCAGCAACAGCCACCAGGGGCGCAACCAATGTGGCCACAAGGCGATCATCGACGCCTCCGCAAGCGCAGGCGCTTGAGGCGCTGGCGCCATTCAGGGCTTTGCGGCAGGAACATGCCCTTGCTCGACAGTTTGTTGTATAGCCGCTGCAAGGCGTTGTTCGGCCAGCGTTCCTGCACCACCAGCAACAGGCTGAGGATCAGCGCCAGGGCCAGAGGGCCGCTGTATAAAGGGTGGGCCGGGCGGGCCTGGGTGGGCTGCTGTTCGACCGGCTCCAGCGTGTCGAGGGTTGCCTTGATCTGCTCCAGCTCCTTGCCATCGCGGGCGCGGAAATACTGGCCGCCGGTCGCTTCGGCGATCGCCCTGAGCGCCGGTTCATCGAGGTCCAGGCTCGGGTTCACGCCGAGAATGCCCAAGGAACCGGTTTGTTCGGGGTCGGCGCCGATGCCGATCGGGTAGATTTTCACGCCTTCCTCGGCGGCCAGGCGTGCGGCGGTGAGCGGGTCGATTTGCCCGGCGTTATTGGCGCCGTCGGTCACCAGGATCAGCACGCGGCTCTGCGCCGGGCGCTGGCGCAGGCGTTTCAAGGCCAGGCCGATGGCGTCGCCGATTGCGGTGTTTTTGCCGGCAATGCCGATGCGCGCTTCGTCCAGCCAGGTGCGCACGGTGCGCCGGTCGAAGGTCAGTGGTGCTTGCAGGTAGGCTTGGCTGCCGAACAGGATTAGGCCCACGCGGTCGCCTTCACGGCTTTGAAGAAAATCCCCGAGCAGGTGCTTGACCAGGGCCAGGCGACTGACGTCCTCGTCCTGCCAGTGCATGTCGGGAAAATCCATGGAGCCGGACACATCCACCGCCACCAGCAAGTCGCGGCCACTGGCGGCAATCGGCAACGGCTCACCCAGCCATTCCGGGCGTGCGGCAGCGGTCAACAGCAACAGCCACAGCACCACGAACGGTGCCTGCTGGCGCCAGCCCGGCAGGTTCACCCGGGCGCGGCGCCGGGCCAGGCTTTCGAGGTCGTTGAGGTAGCTGACCTTCAGGGCGGGTTCGCCACTGTCGGCCACTGGCAGGACGAGGCGCATCAGCCACGGCAAAGGCAACAGGGCGAAGATCCACGGCCAGGCGAACTCAAACATGTTTGCGGATCCAGGTGTCGACGGCTTGGGTCAGGCCGGCGATGGCCTTGTCGTCGAGCTTGCATTCGGGCTTGTAGGCGCCCTCGACCAGCACCATCCAGCGCGTGAGGCCGGCGGCGGGGCAGCGGTTGTCAAGAAACGCCAGCCATTTGCGGCCGTTGAGGGTGTGGCTCTGGCTGTAGGGGTAGTCGTTGCGGCACAGGCGCTTGAGCAGGCCATTGAGCTGTTGCAGCCAGGCGCCGGCGGGCGCGCCGTCATAGGGTTTGGGCATCAGCGCCAGCTCGGCCAGGGGCCGCGATGCGCAGTGGGTCCAGCGGTTGTTCGGCGCGGGCCACCGGGCGTCGCGTGGGCAGGAAACGGCGCAGCCACCACAGGCCCCAGCCAAGCAGCGGGATCACCAGCAACAGCAGCCACCAGCCCGGCGCTGGCGGCCAGAAGCCAACGGGCGGTGGGGCGATCAGTGGTTGCAGTTGGTCGAGGCTGCTCATTGTTTTTTGACCGGGCGTTGCGGGTTGAGGTATTCGCGCAGTTGCTCGACCATTTCGCTCTGGGTGCTCAGCGGCATCAACAATACGCGCAGTTTTTGCGCGAGCAGTTCCCAGCGGGCGATGCGTGCTTCGGCCTGGGCCTTGTAGGCCTGGCGCAAATCGTAATTGAGCGTGTCCAGTTCCAGCTGCGCACCGCGTTGCGCGAAACGCAGCAACCCGGCGGCGGGCAGGGCGTGGTCCAGCGGATCGGAGATGGGCAGCAGCAACAGGTCGCAATGGCGCGACAGCAGGCTCAACTGTTGCTCGGCGCCTTCAGTCAGCGCCCGTTCATCGCAGATCACAATCCCAAGGCTGCCGGGGCGCAGCACTTCACGGCCACGGCGCAGGGCCATGCCCAAGGCGTCGGCTTCCGGGAGGCTTTCGGTGTTCAGGCTCTGGTTGACCCGCACCAGGCGGTTCAGCAGTTGCAGCAGGCTTTGCTTGCTGCGCCGGGGTTTGATTTCGTAGTGCTCGCTGTCGCCGAACACCAGGCCGCCCACGCGGTCGTTATGCCCCAGCGCCGCCCAGCCGATCAGGCTGGCGGCTTGAGCGGCCAGCACCGACTTGAACATCTGCCCCGAGCCGAAAAACAGCCGACAGCTTTGCTCGACCATGATGAAAATGGGCCGCTCGCGCTCTTCGTGGAACAGCTTGGTGTGCGGCTCCTGGGTGCGCGCCGTGACGCGCCAGTCGATGGTGCGCACGTCGTCCCCGGCCTGATACACGCGCACTTGGTCGAAGTCGACACCGCGCCCGCGCAGCTTGGAATGGTGCAGGCCGATCAACGGGCTGCGCTGACCGGGCGTGGAAAACAACTGCACTTCGCGCACGCGATGGCGCATCTCGATCAGCTCGCTGAGCGTGACGTGGATACCCGCGCTCGCGTTCATCGGCTTCAAGCGACGGCAACAACGTCAAGAATGCGCTGCACCACGCGGTCCTGGTCAACGCCTGCGGCTTCGGCTTCGAACGACAGAATGATGCGGTGGCGCAACACGTCGAACAGCACCGCCTGGATATCCTCGGGGCTGACGAAGTCGCGCCCGGCCAGCCAGGCATGGGCGCGGGCGCAGCGGTCCAGGGCGATGGAGCCGCGCGGGCTGGCGCCATAGGCAATCCACTCGGCCATTTCCGGGTCGAACTTGGCCGGTGTGCGCGTGGCCATGACCAGTTGCACCAGGTATTCCTCCACCGCATCGGCCATGTACAAGCCGAGGATTTCCTTGCGTGCGGCAAATATTGCCTGCTGGCTGACGCGGCGCTCGGGCTTGGTTTCGCCATTGAGCGCTTCGCCGCGTGCCTGTTGCAGGATGCGCCGTTCGACGGCGGCATCCGGGAAGCCGATCTTGACGTGCATCAGAAAACGGTCGAGCTGGGCTTCCGGCAGCGGGTAGGTGCCTTCCTGTTCGATGGGGTTCTGCGTGGCCATCACCAGAAACAGCGGTGACAGCTCGTAGGTGCTGCGGCCCACGCTGACCTGGCGCTCGGCCATGGCCTCAAGCAGGGCCGACTGGACCTTGGCCGGTGCGCGGTTGATTTCGTCGGCCAATACCAGGTTGTGGAAGATCGGCCCTTGCTGAAACACGAAACTGCCGGTTTCCGGACGGTAGATCTCGGTGCCGGTGATGTCGGCGGGCAACAGGTCGGGGGTGAACTGGATACGATGGAACTGCGCTTCGATACCTTCAGCCAGCTCTTTGATCGCTTTGGTCTTGGCCAGGCCCGGCGCGCCTTCCACCAGCATATGGCCGTCGGCGAGCAGGGCGATCAGCAGGCGATCGATGAGTTTTTCCTGGCCGAGAATCTGCGTAGAAAGAAAGGTTCGCAGCGCAAGCAGCGCTTCACGATGTTCCATCGATGACGGTTCCTGGAGAGATGAGCTCGGGTGTCAGGGAGAAACACCGGCCTGGGGCGCTTACTTTAATGCATCGTGGGGTGTGGCGACTAACGGCGTGACGGGTATTTTTGGCAAAACTTGTAGGAAATTTGTGTGGAGTGCGGTCAATGTGGGAGGGGGCTTGCCCCCGATGACGGTGGGTCAGTCAATATTTCTGGCGACTGGCACACCGCTATCGGGGGCAAGCCCCCTCCCACATTGGATTTGTGGTGGTCTTAAATTCGGGTGTAGGTGCCGGTGCCTTTGAGGATGTTCTGCAAGGTTTGCTCAACCTCGGCCATATCCGACGCGGCGGTGGCATGAGTGATCTGCAGTTGAACCTTGCCCCCCAGCGCATCGGTATCGCCGGCTGCCAGCTCAATCAACAAGGTGGTATCGCCCAAGCTGACTTTCAGCCCATCCAGGGTCGAGGGCTCGTAATCCCAGGTCAGTTCCACCTCGTCTTCATCCGGATAGCGGCTGAGCATGAACATCTCGTCGTTCTTGCCGTGGCAGCAGAGCATGGCCATGTTGTCTTCTTCGTCGTCACACGGCGTGGCCATCAGGGCATCGGTTTTCAGTTGCAGCATGGGGAATCCTGTCTGGGGTAGGGCGTTGCGCAGGCAATTGTGCCATTGCGGCGAATTTTGTGCTGCATGCTCTGTCAGACCCTCATGCATGACCTGACGCACACTGTCAGTCATTTTTGATACTCACAGGCAGGCGAACAGGCAGATTTTCCGCTGGAAATCGCCGGTTGCACAAGTCGCAACCCCGCGCCTGCTTATCGATGACCGAATATGTCGCAGCACCGCAAGCAGCGGGTTTCCTACACTCGTTAAGCTGCGCAACGGATGTGCCCCGCGCCGGGCGCCTGACCTGCCCGTCGTACCGTCACCCGGCAAGGTGTGCATCTTGTGGAAGTTGTATGTGACCTGACTGTCTTGTCCAGCTTCACCCACCTGTCACTCTGATTGGTTTATGGTGCTGATCATCCATACCAGCTAACAGAGCTGACGGTCTCCCCGCGAGGGGATAACACGCGACGCTTCCATCAATAACAAGCCCAAGCGGAGTACCACAGATGGCGTTCTTCACCGCAGCCAGCAAGGCCGACTTCCAGCATCAACTGCAAGCGGCACTGGCGCAGCACATCAGTGAACAGGCACTGCCACAAGTGGCGCTGTTCGCTGAGCAATTCTTCGGCATTATTTCCCTGGACGAACTGACCCAGCGTCGCCTTTCCGACCTGGCCGGTTGCACCCTGTCTGCCTGGCGCCTGCTTGAGCGCTTCGATCACACCCAACCGCAAGTGCGGGTCTACAACCCCGATTACGAACGTCATGGCTGGCAGTCGACCCACACCGCGGTCGAAGTGCTGCACCATGACCTGCCATTTCTGGTGGACTCGGTACGTACCGAGCTGAACCGCCGTGGCTACAGCATCCACACCTTGCAAACCACCGTGCTCAGCGTGCGCCGTGGCAGCAAGGGCGAACTGCTGGAAATCCTGCCCAAGGGCACCCAGGGTGAAGGCATCCAGCAAGAATCGCTGATGTACCTGGAAATCGACCGCTGTGCCAATGCCGCCGAGCTGAATGTGCTGAGCAAAGAGCTCGAGCAGGTGCTGGGCGAAGTGCGCGTGGCCGTGGCTGATTTCGAACCGATGAAAGCCAAGGTCCAGGACCTGCTGGCCGGTATCGACGCCAGCGCGTTCACGATCGACGGTGAAGAAAAAGCCGAGATCAAGAACTTCCTCGAATGGCTGGTGGGCAACCATTTCACCTTCCTGGGCTACGAAGAGTTTGTGGTACGTGACGAGGCGGACGGCGGTCATATCGAATATGACGCCAGCTCTTTCCTCGGTCTGACCAAGCTGCTGCGCGCCGGCCTCACCGCCGAAGACCTGCGCATCGAAGACTACGCCGTCGCCTACCTGCGCGAACCGACCGTGCTGTCGTTCGCCAAGGCGGCACACCCGAGCCGCGTGCACCGTCCGGCGTATCCGGATTATGTGTCGATCCGTGAGATCAGCGCCGACGGCAAGGTCCTCAAGGAACACCGTTTCATGGGCCTGTACACCTCCTCGGTGTACGGCGAAAGCGTGCGGGTGATCCCTTATATCCGCCGCAAGGTCGCGGAAATCGAGCGTCGCTCGGGCTTCCAGGCCAAGGCGCACCTGGGCAAGGAACTGGCCCAGGTGGTTGAAGTACTGCCCCGTGACGACCTGTTCCAGACTCCGGTGGATGAGCTGTTCAGCACGGTGATGTCGATCGTGCAGATCCAGGAACGCAACAAGATCCGCGTATTCCTGCGCAAAGACCCGTATGGCCGTTTCTGCTACTGCCTGGCCTACGTGCCGCGTGACATCTATTCCACCGAAGTGCGCCAGAAGATCCAGCAAGTGCTGATGGATCGCCTGAAAGCCTCTGACTGCGAGTTCTGGACGTTCTTCTCTGAATCCGTGCTGGCCCGCGTGCAGCTGATTCTGCGGGTAGACCCGAAGAACCGCCTGGACATCGACCCGCTGCAACTGGAAAAAGAAGTGGTGCAGGCCTGCCGCAGTTGGCAGGACGACTACGCCAGCCTGGTGGTGGAAAGCTTCGGCGAAGCGCAAGGCACCAACGTGCTGGCCGATTTCCCGAAAGGCTTCCCGGCCGGCTACCGCGAGCGGTTCGCCGCGCATTCGGCCGTGGTCGACATGCAGCACCTCAACAGCCTAACCGAAGCCAACCCGCTGGTGATGAGCTTCTATCAGCCGTTGGGTCAGGTCTCCGGCCAGCGTGAGCTGCATTGCAAGCTCTACCACGCCGACACCCCGCTGGCGCTGTCCGACGTGCTGCCGATCCTGGAAAACCTCGGCCTGCGCGTGCTGGGCGAGTTCCCGTATCGCCTGCGCCACGCCAATGGCCGCGAGTTCTGGATCCATGATTTCGCGTTCATCGCCGCCGAAGGCGTGAACCTGGATATCCAGCAGCTCAACGACACCCTGCAGGACGCGTTCGTGCATATCGTCCACGGCGATGCCGAAAACGATGCGTTCAACCGCCTGGTACTCACTGCCGGCCTGCCATGGCGCGACGTGGCGCTGCTGCGCGCTTACGCCCGTTACCTCAAGCAGATCCGCCTGGGCTTCGACCTCGGCTACATCGCCAGCACCCTGAACAACCACACCGACATCGCCCGCGAATTGACGCGGTTGTTCAAGACGCGTTTCTACCTGGCGCGCAAGCTCACCGCCGACGACCTGGAAGACAAGCAGCAGCGCCTGGAACAAGCGATCCTCAGCGCCCTGGACGACGTTCAGGTGCTCAACGAAGACCGCATCCTGCGTCGCTACCTGGACCTGATCAAGGCGACCCTGCGCACCAACTTCTACCAGACTGACGCCAACGGCCAGAACAAGTCGTACTTCAGCTTCAAGTTCGACCCGCGCGCCATTCCCGAACTGCCCAAGCCGGTGCCGAAGTTTGAAATCTTTGTCTACTCGCCACGGGTTGAAGGCGTGCACCTGCGCTTTGGCAACGTCGCTCGCGGCGGCCTGCGCTGGTCGGACCGTGAAGAAGACTTCCGTACCGAAGTGCTCGGCCTGGTAAAAGCCCAGCAAGTGAAGAACTCGGTGATCGTGCCCGTGGGCGCCAAGGGCGGCTTCCTGCCCCGTCGCCTGCCATTGGGTGGCAGCCGTGACGAGATCGCGGCCGAGGGCATCGCCTGCTACCGCATCTTCATTTCCGGCCTGTTGGACATTACCGACAACCTGAAAGACGGCGCCCTGGTGCCGCCGGTCAACGTTGTGCGCCATGACGACGATGACCCGTACCTGGTGGTGGCAGCGGACAAGGGCACTGCGACCTTCTCCGACATCGCCAACGGTATCGCCATCGATTACGGCTTCTGGCTGGGCGACGCATTCGCCTCCGGTGGTTCCGCCGGTTACGACCACAAGAAAATGGGCATCACCGCCAAGGGCGCGTGGGTGGGTGTGCAGCGTCACTTCCGTGAGCGCGGCATCAACGTGCAGGAAGACAGCATCACCGTGGTCGGCGTCGGCGACATGGCCGGTGACGTGTTCGGTAACGGCTTGCTGATGTCCGACAAGCTGCAACTGGTCGCGGCCTTCAACCACCTGCACATCTTCATCGACCCGAACCCGAACCCGGCGACCAGCTTCGTCGAGCGCCAGCGCATGTTCGAACTGCCGCGTTCGGCCTGGACCGACTACGACACCAGCATCATGTCCGAAGGCGGCGGTATCTTCTCGCGCAGCGCGAAGAGCATTGCCATCTCGCCACAGATGAAAGAACGCTTCGACATCCAGGCCGACAAGCTGACCCCGACCGAACTGCTCAACGCCTTGCTCAAGGCGCCAGTGGATCTGTTGTGGAACGGCGGCATCGGTACCTACGTCAAGGCCAGCACCGAAAGCCACGCCGATGTAGGCGACAAGGCCAACGACGCGCTGCGCGTCAACGGCAACGAGCTGCGCTGCAAGGTGGTGGGCGAGGGCGGTAACCTGGGCATGACCCAACTGGGTCGTGTGGAATTCGGCCTCAATGGCGGCGGTTCCAACACCGACTTCATCGACAACGCCGGTGGCGTGGACTGCTCCGACCACGAAGTGAACATCAAGATCCTGCTCAACGAAGTGGTGCAGGCCGGTGACATGACCGACAAGCAACGCAACCAGTTGCTGGCGAGCATGACCGACGAAGTCGGCAACCTGGTGTTGGGCAACAACTACAAGCAAACGCAGGCCCTGTCCCTGGCCGCGCGCAAGGCTTACGAGCGCGCTGCCGAGTACAAACGCCTGATGAGCGACCTGGAAGGCCGTGGCAAGCTGGACCGCGCCATCGAGTACCTGCCGACCGAGGAGCAGCTCACCGAGCGCGCCGCGAATGGCAAGGGCCTGACGCGTCCAGAGCTGTCGGTGTTGATTTCCTACAGCAAGATCGACCTCAAGGAAGCGCTGCTCAAGTCCCAGGTACCGGATGACGAGTACCTGACCCGTGACATGGAGACCGCGTTCCCGCCGAGCCTGGTGGCCAAGTTCTCCGAAGCCATGCGTCGCCATCGTCTCAAGCGCGAAATCGTCAGCACCCAGATCGCCAACGACCTGGTCAACCACATGGGCATCACCTTCGTTCAACGACTCAAAGAGTCGACCGGCATGAGCCCGGCGAACGTTGCGGGCGCCTACGTGATCGTGCGCGACATCTTCCACCTCCCGCACTGGTTCCGTCAGATCGAAGCCCTGGACCACCAGGTTTCGGCCGACGTGCAACTGGAGCTGATGGACGAACTGATGCGCCTGGGCCGTCGCGCCACGCGCTGGTTCCTGCGCAGCCGTCGCAACGAGCAGGACGCCGGGCGTGACACTGCGCACTTCGGTCCGCACCTGGCGGCGCTGGGTCTCAAGCTCGACGAACTGCTGGAAGGCCCGACGCGTGAAGGCTGGCAGAACCGTTACCAGGCCTACACCCAGGCCGGCGTACCGGAGTTGTTGGCGCGCATGGTTGCAGGTACTACGCACCTGTACACCCTGCTGCCGATTATCGAAGCCGCCGACGTGACCGGGCATGACGCCGCTGAAGTGGCCAAGGCCTACTTCGCCGTCGGCAGCGCCCTGGACCTGCCGTGGTACCTGCAGCAGATCAGCGACCTGCCGGTGGCCAACAACTGGCAGGCCCAGGCCCGCGAAGCCTTCCGCGACGACGTGGACTGGCAGCAACGGGCGATCACCATTGCGGTACTGCAAATGGCCGACGCGCCACAAGACATGGAAGCCCGCGTGGCCCTGTGGCTTGAGCAGCACCAGGACATGGCTGATCGCTGGCGCGCCATGATGGTGGAAATTCGTGCTGCGGTTGGCACGGACTACGCCATGTATGCGGTGGCCAACCGGGAGCTGCTGGACCTGGCGTTGAGCGGTCAGTCGGTGTTGCAACCGGCTTGATGCTTGGGCAGTAACCATGTGGGAGGGGGCTTGCTCCCGATAGCGGTAGGTCAGTCATGTAGTGGTGACTGACACACTGCTATCGGGAGCAAGCCCCCTCCCACATTTGGCTCGGCATTTATTCTGATCGTTCCCACGCAGCGAGGGAACGATCAGCTCAAGGGTGTTTGAGCAATTTGCTTTCCAAGTGATCCAGGTGCTGGGTCATCAAGCTCACCACCGTACTCATATCCCGCTGCTCAATCGCATCCACAATCGCCACATGCTCCTGCCACGCGCAATACGTGCAGGCTTTCGCTTCATATTGGGCAATCACCAATGACGTCAGCGGCACCAGGCTGTTGAGGAACTGTGCCAACGGGCCATTTCCGGCGATGGCGGCCAACAGCAGGTGAAACTCCCCCGACAAACGAATCGCCGGCCCGCGCTGGTCGCGCTCGATGCATTCGCGTTCGCGGCTGATCAATTCCCGTAGCTGGCGCACCTGTGCGCCGGTCGCCTGCGCGCACGCCAGTTGCACCACGGTGATTTCGGTCATGCGCCGCGCTTCGAGAATCTGCCGAGTCTGCTGGGCATCCGGCGCCGCCACTTGGGCGCGTTGGTTGGGGCGCAGGATCACCACTTGCTGGTGGGACAGTTTGGCCAGCACGCGACGAATCACACTGCGGCTTACGCCAAAGGTCTCACCCAGGCTTTCTTCGGTGAAGCGGCTGGCCGGGGCGATGCGCTGTTCGAGTATCGCATCGAACAGGCGAGGGTAGATGTCATCGACCGAAGGCTTCTTGCCCGCCACCAGGCGCAGTGCGGGGAGGATAGGGTTGCGTTGCAGCGCGGGAGCGTTCATGGCCGTTCTCCAAGATATCAACTGCCCAGATGGTCGTCCGGGATGTTCAAGCGAATGCCCATGCGCAGGCCTTCCTGCAGGATGTGCCGACGCATTTCGGCACTGGCCAGGGCGCTGTTCTTGTTGCGGATGGCGCGTACCACCGCCTCGTTTTCGCGCAGGCGCTCGGCCAGATGCTCAGGGGAATTGCGCAGCACCTGGGCGCTTTGCTTGAGCGCGTTGCTGGTTTGTTGCACCACGTTCTGGAAGATCGGGTTGGAGGTTAGGGCGAACAGTTCTTCGTGAAAGTCGATATAGGCGTTCATGCCGGCTTCGGCATCCTCGGCCTCGAGGGCTTCGCGCATGTCCATCAGGGTCAGGCGCAGTTGGCCGATCTCCTTGCTGCTGATGGACTGGGCGACCAGGCCGACGATGAAGGGTTCGAGGGTGTAGCGCAGCTGCAGGATGTCTTCCAGGCTGGCGTCCGCCACGGCGTCGCTCGACTGCGGCTCGCTGATGCTAGTTTCCAGCACCACCACGCCTTTGCCAGGCATGGAACGCACCAGGCCCAGGGTCTCCAGCACAATCACCGCTTCGCGCAGGCTCGGCCGGCGCTGATGCCCAGCTGTTCGGCCAGTTCACGCTGGCCGGGGAGCATTTCGCCACGCCGCCACTGGCCACGCGCCAGGGCGGCGCGCAGTTTTTCTACCACTGAATTGACGACGGTCGAGGTGCTGATCACGTCTCATGCACTCCTTAAAATTGCGAACACGCTAGTCAAGCTGTTGAAGATCAAAGTGTGGGAGCAAGCCCCCTCCCACATTGATCTATGCCATTTTCAGAACTCCTGATGCGCCGGCACCACCGGCTTCTTGGCCTGGAAGGCATAGCCTTGCTGGCCGTCCAGCACCTTGTTGGCGCGCTGGATATCGATGTCTTTTTCCCAGCGGGCAATGGCCACGGTGGCGACGCAGTTGCCGATCAGGTTGGTCAGGGCTCGACCAATCCCCATGAACCAATCCACCGCCAGTACCAGCACCAGGCCGACCACTGGAATCGCCGGGATCGCCGTGAGCGTTGCCGCCAGAATCACCAGCGCCGAGCCCGGAATACCGTGTGCACCTTTGGAGGTGATCAACGATACCAGCAGGATGGTCAGCAAGTCGGTCATCGACAGCGGGGTACCGGTCGCATTGGCGATAAAGACGATGGCCAGGGTCAGGTAGATCGAGAAACCATCGAGGTTGAACGAGTAGCCGGTGGGGATCACCAAGCCAACGGTGGAGCTGCCGATGCCCAGATGCTCGAGCTTGCGCATGATCTGCGGCAGCACCGCGTCGGAGGAAGCCGTGCCCATCACGATCAGCAGCTCTTCACGCAGGTACTTGAGCAGCGGCAGCATGCGCAGGCCGGACAGGCGCATCACTAGGCCCAGGATCAGGCCGACGAAGGCAAAGCAGGTCAGGTAGAACAGGCCCACCAGGCTGCCCAGGTGTTGCAGGGAGTCCAGGCCGTAGGTGCTGGTGGTGAACGCGATGGCGCCGAACACGCCGATCGGCGCCAGGCGCACGATCATGCCCATGATGCGAAAGATCACATGGCTCAGTTCGTTGATCAGCCGCGAAATGCCCGAAGCCGCTTCACCCACCAGGTTCAGCGCGCTGCCGAACAGTACGGAGAACAACAGCACCTGCAGCACGTTGTTGTCGGCAAAGGCACCGATCACCGAGTTGGGGATCAGCTCCATCAGAAACTGGCTGGTACCGCGGATGTGTTGGCCCTTGTCGGCCAGTTCATTCAGGCCGGCGGAGGAGAGCTGTTCCAGGTGGATGTTAGCGCCGCTGCCGATGCCGGTGCTGAAGGCCATGATCAGGCCGAGCACCAGAGCGACGGTGGTCAGTACTTCAAAGTAGATCACTGACTTCAGGCCAATGCGCCCGACTTTCTTCAAGTCGCCGGCGCCGGAAATGCCGCTGACCACCACGCAAAACACGATCAGGCCGATCAACATTTTGATCAGCTTGATAAAGCCGTCACCCAGGGGTTTGAGTTGCGAGGAGAATTCGGGAAGGGCCAGGCCGCAAATGACGCCTAGCATCAGGCCAATCACGACTTGCAGGAAAATCGAACGCGAGCACCATCTGAGCATGGGAAGGATCTCTATTCGGTGCCCTGGTGGTTCCAGGGCTTAATTGTTGTGGTCTTACCGGTAAGTCCAGTGCCGGGCCAGTCTACGCTCGGTTTTTTTCAAACTACAAGCAAATATTCGGTGGCTGATGGGCCCCGGTCTGACCAGTGGGTCGGCAAGTGCGATGCTTGAGCGGTTGGCGGGGCAGAATTTTTTTTGCGTATCATCCGTGCTCGGTACGCGAGGTGACAGATGGACCCAACAGGACTGACAACGGACGACGCCGGGCGCACCCATTGCGCCTGGCGCAACGCCGCGCCGCAATATCCCCATTACCACGACCATGAATGGGGCGTGCCCGTGGCAGACGATATCCAGTTGTACGAGAAGATCTGCCTGGAAGGTTTTCAGGCGGGGATGGCGTGGATCACCATTTTGCGCAAGCGCGAGCAGTTTCGGCAGGCATTCGACGGTTTTGATTTTCACAAGGTGGCGCAGTATGGCGAGGCGGATATCGAGCTCTTGATGAACGACCCCGGTATCGTGCGCAACCGGGCGAAGATCGTTTCCACCGTCAACAACGCACGCCGGGCCTGCGAACTGGTGAGCGAGACCGGTTCGCTGGCGCGTTGGCTGTGGTCGTTCGAGCCCGGCCCACACGAGCGCCCGGCCGTGGTGGACATGGCTTACTGGAAGGCCAACCCGACGTCGGCGGCCTCGGTGCGGTTATCCAGGGCCCTGAAGAAACGTGGCTGGACCTTTGTCGGCCCGACCACGATGTATGCGCTGATGCAGGCGATGGGGATGGTCAATGATCACCTGCAGGGTTGCGTCTGTCGTGAGCGTATCGACGCGCTGCGCGACCAATTCCAACGACCCTGAGTCATTGAGCGCACGCCGATGTGTCAGAGGTATTTGAGCCAGGTGATATCCCTGCGCCGCGCCTTCAATCCGGCAAACCAGCGCACCGGCAGGTACAGCGCCAGCGGCAGCGCCAACGCGGCCAGCCATACGGTGCCAATGCTGTCGAAGCCCAAGTAATTGCCATGATTAAGCCCGAACACGGCGACAGCCGCGACATACAGGATTTTCAGGACATACAGGTGTAGCAGGTAAAAAAACATCGGCGCCGCGCCAAATACCGCGAGCACGCTGATCCAGCGTTTCTGCCCGGCGCGTTCGAACGCCAGCAACAACAACAGGCCAATGCCCGATGTCAGCGCCAGGAACAACAGCGAAGGCGGGTATTTGGTGATGTTGAAGAAGCTCATGCCTGTCTGCACGGCGCTTTCATAGGCGTGCCAAGGTTTTTCGCCATACCCGTTGGCCACCCGCAACAGTACGAAACCCAGGAGCGCGCCTGCACCCGCCAGCAGCAAATAACGCTGGCGCACGGCGGGCAGCGCGGCATTCGCAAACCACGGCCCGAGGCCGTAGCCCAGGGCAATCACGCCGACCCACGGCAGCACCGGGTAAGTCACGCGCAGGCGCAGGCTGTCTGACACCTCGATCCAACTGCGCTCATGCAGGATCGACCACACAACCTGCAGTGCCGAACCGGGTGCGAAATGCACGCCGTCTAGCAGGTTATGCCCGGCAATGATCGCCAGTGCCAAGGTGGTCAGCAGCGGGCGCGACAACCACACCAGCGCGGCGAGGGCGATCATGCTGACCCCAATCGCCCAGATCACTTGCAGGTAAATCACGCTGGGCGGCAACTGGAAAGTCCAGGCGAGGTTGACCAAGGTGAACTCCAACGCCACCAGAAACAGCCCGCGCTTGAATAAAAATGCCGACACCGCGCGTCGACTTTGGTATTTCTGACCATACAGCCAGGCCGACAAACCGGTGAGCAGCACAAACACCGGTGCGCAAAGATGGGCGAGGGTGCGGCTGAAAAACAGCGCCGGCTCGGTGGTGTCGATGCTCATCGGGTCGCTCACCTGGCGGTGCAGCAGGAACGTCTCGCGTACGTGGTCGAGCAGCATGAACAGGATCACCAGGCCGCGCAGGGCGTCGATGGAAAGCAGGCGAGGGCGTAGCGCAACAGCATCAGTCACGGGGTCGGTTCACAAGGTCGGGCGAAAAATTAGCGTTATCCTATAACATTAATCGACAGTTTGCCGCGCCGCGAAGCGAACTTATTGGAGGCACCATGACACCCGCAGACACACCCTCGGCCGAAGCCGTCATCGAATTCTGGAAACAGGCGGGCCCAAAGCGCTGGTTCGCCAAGGACGACAGGTTCGACACGCTGTTTCGCGACACTTTCTATACCGCCCACCTGCAAGCGGCGCGGCGTGAACTGGAGGATTGGCTGGAGTCGCCCTATGGCGCGTTGGCCCTATTGATTCTGCTGGACCAGTACCCGCGCAACGCGTTCCGCGGCACGGCGCACATGTTCGCCACCGACCCGCTGGCGCGCCTGTATGCACGACGGATGGTGGACGCCGGGTTGGACGCCTTGATCGAACCCGAGCTGCGCGCGTTTTGTTACCTGCCGTTCGAGCACTCGGAAGACCTTGAGGACCAGCAGCGCTCCATTGCGCTTAACCAGCTTCTGGATGCCAGCACCTACCACTGGGCCAAGGAACACGCCCGGATCATCGAGCGGTTTGGGCGGTTTCCCCATCGCAATGCGGTGTTGGGGAGGGAGACCATACCGGCGGAGCAGATTTTTTTGGATGAGGGAGGCTTCGCGGGATAGATGCCTCAGGACGCGTTGGTGAGTTTTGCCTTATCAGCGCGATCGGTTGCACCTAAATAGCCATGACTTCGGGGAGCATAGCTTCTGGAGAGGCAGCGTTTTGAACGTATTATGGAACTTCGCCTATCACCATGAAGGTTCCCTTTGTTACTTGAGGAATTTGCCTACATGATTTTGAGTGGGGTCCTATAACTGGCCTCCTTGTAAATGTTTTCTTCGTGTTCAAGTATTACTACTGACTCGTCATCCTCGACATGGATAGGTAGATGCATGAACAGTTATTCTAATATTCGAAAAATCTCCTCGGCAGGCAACCCTTTTTGGGATCGAACAGAAAAAGCAGGTGTGAGTGGCATTGTTGCCGGTAATCTCGGTAATGGCGTAATGGAGGTTGACGGGAAACGCTTTATAAACATGTGCTCTTACTCCTATTTAGGCCTGGATTCGAACCCGTTTATTTTAGAAGGAGGTCTTTCTGCGTTAAAAAATACAGGTGTTCTGAATTCTTCTATCTCAAGGGTACGAATCAAACTGCCTTTGCTGGAGGAGGTGGAGGTCGCGTTGTCGGAATTGTTTTCCGTGAATGCGCTGACGACCTCCTCTTGTGCTTCGGCGGCATCAGCAATGCTACCTTTGTTGGCGGCAGGTTTTCTTACAGGAAATAAACCACCGGTGATGGTTTTTGATCGGTCCGCGCATTTTTGCTTGAACTTGATGAAACCCATTTGCGCCGATGAAACCCAAGTGTTGACAGCGCCACATAACGACCTGAATTTTTTGGAAGATTGTTGCAAAAAAAACTCCAGAGTGGCCTATGTTGCGGACGGTGTATATAGCACTGGAGGGGCCGCAAAAATAAAAGACCTGATGAGCTTGCAAGATAAGTATGGCGTGTTCGTATTATACGATGAAGCGCATGGTTTATCGATTAAAGGACGCAATGGGCGAGGCGTGGTTCTTGAGGAAATGGGAGGGGTGAACGCCCATACGATGATTATCGCTTCATTGAATAAGGGATTTGGTGGTTCGGGAGGTGTCATATTTTTTGATGACTCGATTAAAACCTCGAGCTTATTGAGGTTCGGTGGGCCTCTCTCATGGTCGCAGCGGATCAATACAGCGGGTTTAGGCGCGATCTTGGCTTCTGTTCGAATACATGCGTCTGACGAGATAAATGTCCTTCAATGTAGGCTGGCTGAAAAAATAAACAGGTTTGATGAGCTTGTTCCCAGTGCGGCACTTGGAGATGGGCTTCCTATACGCCTAATTCCAATGGCAGACGAAGTTCATGCAATTTCAGCTGCGGCAGAACTGATGCGCGAGGGCTTTTACACATCTCCCCTGTTTTATCCAGTTGTTGCAAAGGACTCGCCCGGCTTGCGAGTGATGTTGAGGGCCAATCTTGATGAGTCTGACCTCGAGAAATTTTGTGCCGTTGTGAAATCAGTGCTTTAACTTTTTGCACATGGGTAAAATCGCATTGGAGAATGTAGAGTGCGTTCAAATACAAGGCTGCAGGTGTTAGCGTGCAGCACGACGATGATGGCTCAGTTGGGCGTTACGCTTTATCTGCCTGCCACGCCTAGCATTGTTGAATCGCTGAATATGAGTGAGGCAGAAGGCTATACTTCCTTGCTTATGTATCTAGGGGGGGGAGCCATTCCGCTAATATTTGCATCTCGTACTATTAATTGTTTCGGTCGTTCGGCCGTGTTGCTTGGTTTTTGTTGTGCTCTTTTCAGCGGAAGTGTCTTGTCAATGTGGGCTTCCGACTCTGATGTTCTTTATTTCTCCAGAATGATGCAAGGGGTTGGCGGAGGTGGTGCGGCCCTGATAGGACGGGCGTTACTGGCTGAGATATATTCGGGGGTAGATTTAGCTAGAAGTTTGTCGCTTCTGTCATATGCGTTTGTTTTTGCGTTAATTGTCGGCCAGGTTGTAGGTGGTTATCTGGTATCTTTTTTTAGCTGGAAAGCGCTTTCGTTAACTATGGCGTTCGGCTCGGTCTTAATCGTGTCCCTGCTGTTGCCTGTAAGGAAGGTTTTATGTTTATTTGATGCTCGTGGTCGACGCAGAGTCAGTGGTTTTGTTTTCGCAAATATTATAGTTCAGCGCTCGTTTTATTTGCCCGTGGTGGTGGGTGGGTGTGGTTATGGGGTGTTTGTTATCCATCAAGGCGTGGGCGCATACGTTTTTAATTTGCTGTTGGGGTGGGAAAGTTCCGACTACGGACTTTTTGGCGTCGGGTTAGGGCTCGCCTACTTTCTTGGGGCTCTGTCCGTGAGGTTGGCATTGCGTTCAATGAGTACTTTTTCTCTGTCAGTATTGACCATAAGTGTGATGGTCGCGGCGGTTTCGATTTTTTTATTGGCGACATTAGGGTACGTAGGGCGGCACGCGGCGGTCATGGCATATTTAGCAATATGGTATGCGCAGGCCGTGACGTACCCGTGTGTCGCGTCGATGGCCGTACAGAAATTTTCAGGCATGGAGGCGATGATGTTGTTTAGTTTTTTTCAGCAGATGTTAGCGCTATTACTCGGGACGGTGGCAGCAGCGTTTATTCCTCTTGGGCTGTCAAGCGTGGCGCTGCTGACCCTCGGTTTATCCAGTGCTGGTGTGATAGTGACCATGTGTTTGTCAATAAAAAGGACTTGATATGGATATGCTGGTTAGAAGTTGGCTGTGTATTCCAGCTTTGAAGGAAGGGCTTGAGCAAAAAATTGTTCAATCTACAGCGGACATTGTGCTATTGGATCTGGAGGACTCCATCCCTATTCACAAGAAATCATTAGCGCGTGAAAAACTTCTGAAGTTAGACCGTTCAATATGGCATCAATGTAATCTTGCAGTCAGGATTAACGCGCCCTCCAAACCGGAGGGTATCAGGGATCTGGTATTTTTAATGGACAATAATATTGTTCCGAAGTATTTGGTTGTTCCAAAGGTGGAGTCTTCCGGTGAGTTGCGGGTCCTAGGAGAGTTGATGTCGGCTGCAGGGGGACGTACGCAATGCTTTGGAATTGTAGAGACTTTAAAGGGGTTGCGCCGTATCGATGCAATTATAAATGAGTCTATGAATCTGCATGGTTTGATTTTAGGAAGCGCTGACTTGTCGTCTGAAATCAGCTTTCGTATTTCTAAAGCAGCCTTGATGCAAATAAAATGTGAGATGGCACTCGCTGCCTTGAGCGTAGGTTTGAAAGTGATAGATACGCCATGCTTCAATCTGCGGTGTGAGACGCGGTTGAAAGACGAAATTGAGTCAGCTAAATCGTTGGGTTATTCAGGTAAAATTGCAATTCATCCATCGCAGGTGGCTTTAATTAACAAATTATTTTCTCCCTCACAAGAAGAATTGGATCGAGCCGAAGCTATTTTTGCCTGCTTGGAGTCACCTGAGTTACCTACGGCAATAGCATCTATCGATGGGGATATGATAGGGCCACCGTTTGCAGTTTTAGCGGAGAAACTACTTGCCACTCAGCAAATGGTTATAAATAAAAAAACATAAAAAGGCGATGAAACTTATGGGTGTCTCCTTCAAGGCGTTAAGCAAATTGGTTGAAGTCTCACCTGGGCGCTATCGCGAAGAACACGGCCTCAGTTTTGAAGATTTTTGCGTAGGGGATATTTATGAGCATAGACCAGGTCGCACTCTTACTGACTCTGATAATACTTGGATGTCTTTAATCTGTATGAATAATCATCCTTTGCACATAAATTCGGATTATGCAAAGGAGACAGCGTTTGGCGCGCCCCTGGTTTCCAGTCTGGTCACATTTTCGATCGTTGGTGGGATGAGTTTGGCGAGCACTAGCAAGAAAGGTATTGCGAATCTCGGCTGGGATAACGTGCGTCTTTTAGCGCCCGTATTTGTAGGAGACACAATCTATGCCGAAAGTGAGGTTGTAGCGAAGCGGTGCTCGGAAAGTCGTCCCGGCCAAGGAATTGTTACCGTCCGCACGAAAGGTGTTAAATCTTGCGGTGAGGTATTTTTTTCATGTCAGCGAAGTTTTTTAATCGGGCTCGCCTAGGGCTTGCGCGTGAGATGGAGTGAACGTGAAGATTCTAGGTAAGTCGGATTTAGAGAGTGCTATTAGTATGCATGATGCCATTTCGACGTTGCGTGAGGGTTATAGTGATTACAATGAATCAGATCATCATCCGGCTCGCACTTTGATCAGAGTTAACGAGCAAAATGCCACGTTTGGAGTGATGCCATTCTTTTCCAAGCGTGATAATTTATTTGTTGTCAAGGTGGTAGCCCACCATCTATTGAATGTTTGTAACGGTTTTAAATCAATTAATGGTGTGATTGTCGTACAGGACGGTTCGAATGGGCAGATAAAGGCGCTGATTGATGCGGCTATCGTTACCTCTTTGCGAACCGGTGCCACTGCTGGGCTCGCGACTGATTTGCTCGCACACAAAGATTCAAAAAATGTGGCTGTTATTGGTACTGGAGATCAAGCGATGGCCGCGCTTGAAGCTGTTCTGTGCGTGAGAGACATCGAGAACGTCGCTGTGTACTCTCGAAGCAAAGAAAACGTCAGAAACTTTATTGCGTGCGCTCTTGGCAGATTTCCCAAACATTTGACGTTCAATGACTGTGAGGATGTAAGAACTGCAGTTGAGGATGCTGACATAGTATGTACCGCTACCACCTGCGCTCAACCGTTATTTTCCAGTAGTGATGTACGGAACGGCGTTCATGTGAATGCAATTGGAAAACACACGACGACTTCACGTGAATTTCCATTGGAGCTGGTTTCTCGTTCAATACTGCTGGTTGAGGATCGAGAGGCGGCGATCCGAGAAGCGGGTACCTATCATCGCACCGCGATTTCAATTTCGGAAATGCTGCAGCGTGAAAATGACAGGCAGTATCAGAGTAAAACGACAATTTTCTCTTCGGTGGGTACTGCTTTTCAGGATGCATGTATTTGTGTGGCTATATTGAAGAAACTGAAACTGCTTAATGCCTAGTGTTATTGATCAATCTTGCCGGGGCAGGCCTAAGCATTCTGCAGGTCCTGTTTAGCACCTTACTTTGCAAAATCGTATAAGGCGCGTTAGCCACCCGGTACGGATCTGGCGCTATTCCCCCCAGGAATGCCCCCATAAAAACAGCGCATTGTCTTTATTTCCCCGAATCTCGTAGCGTTAGGCCTCATTTCAAGGAGATCGTCCATGAGCCACCTTCCGCTGCGCCTCTACGTTGATTCGCTGTTTACCAGCCCCTACGCGATGTCGGTGTTTGTCGCCTTGCGGGAAAAGGGCTTGGCGTTCGAGACCGTGCCTTTGGACCTGGAGGCCGGCCAGCATCAGGCCGCGGGATACGCTCGGTTGTCACTGACCCAGCGGGTGCCGACGCTGGAAGAAGGCGAGTTCTCGCTGTCGGAATCTTCGGCGATCACTGAATACCTGGATGAGGCCCACCCCGACACCCGCATTTATCCGACGGATCGGCAGCAGCGGGCGAGGGCGCGTCAGGTGCAGGCATGGCTGCGCAGCGACCTGCTGCCGATTCGCCAGGAGCGTTCGACGCTGGTGGTGTTCTGCGGGCAGCAGATGCCGCCCCTGTCGCCAGTGGCGCAGGCGGCGGCCGAAAAGTTGATCTGTGTGGCGCAGGGGTTATTGGCGGGTAACCCGGATTATTTGTTCGGCAACTGGTCGATCGTCGACGTGGACCTGGCCGTGATGCTCAATCGCCTGATTCTCAATGGTGACGCCGTGCCTGCCGAGCTGGTGGCCTATACCCGGCGCCAGTGGCAGCGGCCGTCGGTGCAGGAATGGGTCAACCAGCCACGCCCTGGGGTATAGCGCGTTCGTTGATTTGCGCAACGCGCCGGTCCAGGTCTTCCCAGTCCGCCATGCCCAGCACGCGGGTGGTGTTCAAACCGCGCAGGTAACCCCGCAGTTGCTGGGCGCTGGAGGATTGCTCGTCGGCGCCACGCGTCTCGTCCAGCAGGACGTTTTCATAGTCGACCAGGTACTCGGCGACCCGCTCGCGAAACTCCGGCAGTACGGCTTCGCGGATGCGGTCGAAGGTTTTCTGGTGAGGCTTCATGGCACGGTCCTTATAGTTTTATGGGGCTGGGCTGCCTGACACTATCGGTTCAAATGATAGTCACCATCAAGGATCACAAGTTCTGTTTTTATGGCAAAAGCGCAAAATCCGCTCATCGAAACGCTGCTCAAGGAAATGCGCGATGAGGACGATAATCCAGTTTGCTTTGATGACCCTGATGCTCGGCAGTGCAGTGCTGGCCAACCCGGCGATTGCTGACGAGCTGCGTACGGGCCATTTGCTGCCACTCATAGGTAGCGTAAACTCCCTGCAGCGTGCGCAGTCGGTTGGCGTGTTGTACAGCGAAAACACACGCGACAACCAGAGCTACCTTGAACGCTACCATGCCATGGCCATGAATGGCGCGAAGGATGCCTTGGATGGCCGCATCCGCGAGGCGTTCGTCAACAGCTCTGATCCGGAACTGGCCATCGACTGGCTGATGAACTCCCTGCAAGGCACATTCGTTTCGGTAACCGTCTATGCCAGCCTCGACGACCTGGTGCAGGCGCATCCGGACGTGGTGGTGGTGCTCGATACCCATAACCAATTGCTGACCCAGCGTAACGACGTGGTCGAGGCGCGCTTTACCGCGCGGTTCTATGACGCCGACCTGCAGTACATCGCCAAGGCCGAAGGCTCGGTGGACAAGCAGGTGCCGTCGGTATGGGTGCATGACAAGTCTGCACTCGAGATTGCTGCGCAGATCGAGCAGCAGCGAGATGTACAACAAGATGCCTTGAAGCAGTTTGACGCATCGCTAAAAGCCCTGGTCCGCGCCGGTTGATACGCGGATTGATGGGGATCTATTGGTTATTTTCAGGAATGTCTATGCGCTCTTTTTTCGCCCCGGCCCTGGCCTCTGCTTCCTTGCTGTTGACCGGCTGTATCACGGCTCCGAACGCCCCCTCCCTGACCCTGCAAACCGCCAAGACCCCTGAAGGCTATGTGCAGTGCGTTTTGCCCAAGCTTGAAAAGCACGGCATCACCTCCACCGTGACCCAGAACTCGCGTCACGCCAAAGTGCTATTGACCAGCAAGATCGCAGCCGATGATGTGCTGGAAGCGTACAAGTCCCAGGATGGCACCAAGGTGTTTCTGTATGAGCGCAAACCCCTGGCGTCGGCGCTCAAGCCATCGCGCCTCGAGCAGGCTGCGCAGGACTGCAAGTAAGCCAGGCCCAGAATCAATACAGATCAAATGTGGGAGGGAGCAAGCCCCCTCCCACATTTGGATGGCGTTCGATTCAGGGTTTTGCTTCGTTGCTGAAGTTGTGCACCGTCTTGATCAGCCCTTGCGCTGCCAGCGCCACTAACTCACCGCCTTTTTCCACCGTCGCTAACGCCGGGTCCGAGCCCATGCGGCCGTCGGGGAAGCGTGCGCGGAAGTCCAGCGCTTCGCGGATCGGGCCGGTGTTGGCGATTTTCGGTGAATAATCGGCCGACTTGATCGCGTCCGGATAGGCCCATTGCGTCACGGCAATCTCCGACGGCGTGGCGTGGCTGCCATGGCCCACCGGGAACTGGCGCTGCGCCAGGTCGGTGACGCCCTCCAGGTCCCACCAGTTGACCAACTTCAGCGCGAACCCGGCCGGGCGGCGGGCATAGCTGGCCTCGGCATAGAGTTCGGAAAACGCCGCTTCGATGGTGGCGATATTGCCGCCGTGGCCGTTGAGGAACAGGATCTTGTCGAAACCATGCCCGGCCAGCGAGCGTACCCAGTCGCCGATCGCGGCGATGAAGGTGGAAGGGCGCAGCGAGATGGTGCCGGGAAAGCCCAGGTGGTGCTGGGCCATGCCGATGTTGAAGGTGGGGCCGACCAGGATATCGGCATTGTTCTGCGCCTCGACGGCGATGATCTCCGGGCACATCCAGTCGGTGCCCAGAAGGCCGGTAGGGCCGTGTTGTTCGTTGGAGCCGATGGGGATCACCACCGTACGGCTGCGCTCCAGAAACTGCCCGATCTCGATCCAGGTGGATTTATGTAGAAGCATGCGACGCTCTCTTTTATCGGTGGGGACAGGCTATCCGCCACGGATTGTACGACTACTCGCCACCTGTTGGGGTTTGCAGTTCAGATACGCCGACGACTTCAGCCAGCGCTGGTCAGGGTACCAAGAGAACATGAACTGGCCGTCCTTGAGCTTGTCCACCACTTGACGGGCGACTTGCGGGCGCACCGCCGGGCAGCCCTGGCTGCGGCCGATACGGCCTTCGCGCTTGCTCCACAGCGGGCTGACGTAGTCGGCGGCGTGAATCACGATGGCGCGGTCCCGGGCCAGGTCATTGAAGCCAGGCTCCAGGCCGTCCATGCGCAGCGAGTAGCCGTGGGTGCCGAGGTAGCTTTCCTGGGTGCGGAACAGGCCCAGGCTGGACTGGTGGCTGCCCTCGAGGTTGGAAAACTCGGTGGCGAAGTTTTCGCCCGACTTGGCGCCGTGGGCCACCAGATCGCGCAGTACCAGGGTCTTTTTGCGCAGATCGAAGATCCACAGCCGACGGGCGGTTGAGGGCTGGGAGTAGTCGATCACTGCCAGGCGGTCGGACCGTTCCTCGCCGTTACTGACGGCGCACTGTACCGCGCTCAGGGCACTTTTGAGGACGATGGGATTGAGTTCTGGAGCCGAGCGCGCAAGGCTGCTATACAAAGAAGGAAGGGGGCCATTGGCGGCGAGCGCAACATTGCTCAATAACGCCAGGCTGCCGGTGATCAAGCCCAGTTTGGTTATGCCGAGCCGGCGCATAAAAGTCAGCATCTACAGTCGAGTCCCCGCTGTGGAGTGGAGCTAAGTCAATTGTTCAAAAAACACGCATGTTACTTGAGCATTTGCCTGCTCGTTACACCATTGGTCGCCACAGCCGAAGCGCTGCCCGTGGAGCCGTTGCCGGTCACAACGCCTGCGCCGGTGGACCTGGCGCCGCTGCAACAGGCCTTGGCGCAGCTGCCCAGCGTCTGCCCCCAGCTCGCGCCGCGTATCGACCCCAGCGCGCAAGTGCGTCTGCAAGCGTTTTATCAGCAGCAGGGCGACACGCCGCAGTGGTCGGACGATGAGCGTCGCCAAGCCCTGCACAGCCAGTTGCTGATGCTGGCCGACGACGGCCTGGACCCCACCCACTATAGCCTGCCCACCGCGGACGCCACGGCCAACGTGCTGTGCAGCGACATCGCGGTCAGTCAGCAGTACCTGCAAGCCCTGCAGGATTTGCACTACGGACGTCTGCAGCAATCGCGCTTCGAACCGCTCTGGCACTCCCAGCCGCCTGCCGTCGATCCAGATACCGCGGTGCTGGCCTTCGCCGCCACCGGCTTGCACGACATGGCACAGGCGTTCGACCAGGCGCGCCCCAGCGCGGATTTGTATCGCAGCCTGCGTAACGCCTATTCCAGCGTGCGTCAGCAGCCGCTGCCGCAGTGGGAGGCGGTCGGCGATGGGCCGCTGTTGCGCCCCGGCATGGAAGACCCACGGGTGCCACAACTGGCGCGTCGGCTCTACAGCGGCGGTTACCTGGCCGTCGAACCCAAGGGCAGCGCCAAGCAGTACCGCGCCGAACTGGTCGCTGCGGTCAAGGCGTTCCAGCTCAGTCATTCCTTGCAGTCCGACGGTGTGATCGGCGCCGGCACCGTGGCCGAACTCAATATCAGCCCGGCGATGCGCCGTGATCAGCTGCGCATCAACCTTGAGCGGTTCCGCTGGCTGGCCCAGGATCTGGAACCCGAAGGGGTGGTGGTCAACGTCGCGGCCGCGCAATTGAGCGTGTATCAGAGCGGCATTCCGGTATGGCAAACCCGCCTGCAGGTAGGTCGCGCCGAGCGCCAGACGCCGCTGCTCAAGTCGCGCATCACGCGGTTGACGCTCAACCCGACCTGGACCATCCCGCCCACCATCATGCGCGAGGACAAGCTGCCGGCCATCCGCCTCAATCCCGAGTACCTGCGCCAGCAGAACCTGCAAGTGCTCGACGCCGAAGGCCACCCGCTGACGCCGGATCAGGTCGACTGGACGCGCCCCGGCAACATCCTGTTGCGTCAGGAGGCGGGGCCGCGCAACCCGCTGGGCAAGATCGTGATGCGCTTCCCCAACCCCTACTCGGTTTACCTGCATGACACGCCGAGCCAGCCACTGTTTACCAAGGGGCCGCGGGCGTTCAGTTCGGGGTGTGTGCGCGTCGAGCAACCGTTGTTACTGCGCGACCTGCTGGTCAGCCCGGCTGAACGCACGCGCACCGATGAACTGCTGGCTACCGGCGTGACCCATGAATTCAGGCTGGCCACGCCGGTACCGGTGCTGCTGGGGTATTGGACGGTCGAAGTGGATCGCCAGGGCAGCCTGGTGTACGCGCCGGACATCTATGCCCGCGACCCGGTGTTGATCAAGGCGATGGGGCGTGTGCTGTAGCGCTGAATGGCTCGGGACCAATGGGGGAGGGGCTTGCCCTAATGCCCGTCAGTTAAGCGAAAGTGGTTCACTGTAGGAGCGAGCTTGCTCGCGAAAAATGACCAGGCAACACGTTCATTCTGGATAAACGCGGTGGCCCTGAGTTCTTCGCGAGCAAGCTCGCTCCTACTAAAAGCTTTAACTGACTGGCATTAGGGCAAGCCCCCTCCCACATTGGATTGCCGTGCCTTTGCAGGATTTATTCCGGCATTAATTGCTGACGGCATTCCAGCGCCAGCTGCGCGCCGCCCAGTTCGCTGGTGCCTACGTCCAGCTTGAAGCCGTGCAGGTTGATGATCGCTGCGACAATCGACAGACCCAGGCCGAATCCGCCTTGCTGGTCACTTTCATCAACCCGATAAAAGCGCTGGAACACCGAAGCGCGTTCGGCTGCCGGAATGCCCGGGCCGGAGTCGAGGACTTCGATCCGTGTGCTCCCCTGGTCATTGACCGCGCGCAGGATCACCTTGCCCGCAGGCGGGGTGAACTTGATCGAGTTGCTGAGCAGATTGGCCAGGGCCTCGAACAACAGGGCGCGGTCACCGGTAATCCAGGGCAGTGAATCCGGGGTCTGCAGTACCAGTTCCAGCTCGCCTTCTTCGGCCAGGGGCAGGTAGAAGTCGTGCAGTTCGCGCAGCAGTGGCAGTGGGTCCATCAGCAGAAAGCCCGAGCGACGCTGGTGGTCTTCCAGTTCGGAAATGCGCAGCAATCCGCGAAAGCGCGCCATCAGTGTGTCGGTTTCAGCAATTGCGTCATCGAGCTTCACCGCGTGCGCCGAGTCTTCCTCCGCTTGTTGCTTGATGCGGTATAGCTGCGCCCGCAAGCGCGTCAGCGGGGTGCGCAAATCGTGGGCGATGTTGTCGCACACGCCCTTGACCTCGTTCATCAGCTTCTCGATGCGGTCGAGCATGCCATTGACGATCGCGGCGAGCATGTCCAGTTCGTCACGCCGGTTGGACAGAGGCAGGCGGTGGGTCAGGTCGCCAGCGACGATGGCTTCGGCGCTCGCCTGGATGTTGCGAATGCGCCGCAGCGGACGGCGACGCAGCAAATGCCAGCCAGCGGCGCCGGGGATGATGGTCAGCGACAGTGCCCACAGCAGGGCGTGCCAGATGATCCGGGTCACGCCGAACAGCGAACCGTTGGCGCGCACCAACACCAGCCAGCGCCCGTCTTCGGTATGGGTGGCCACGGCGTCGCAGCTGTCCTTGGGCAGTTTCGGGTCGTCGGAGTCGACGCAGTTGGCCAGGGCATGAATCTTGCCGTCCAGCGGCAGGTCGGGCGGCACTGCGCGGATCGGCCCGCTCAAGGGGCGAAATTGCCCGTCGAACAGGCCGTAGGCGTCCACGCCTTTCATGTCGAACGTCATGCTGGTGGTCAGTGCGTCGACCAATTCTTCGCCGTCGAAATGCTGGAACAGGTGCTGGCGCTGCATCAGCGAGTGGCGCGACAGGTCGCTGAGGTAGCCCGACACTTCGTAGTACAGCACCCCCATGAGGATGCAGCTCCAGGCCACGAACAGCGAACTGTACAGTGCCAGCAAACGGCTGCTGGAAGAGCGCCAGCCCTTAGAGGGGTTCAGCAATGACATATCCCGAGCCTCGTACCGTGCGGATCAGCGGCGTGAGGCCCGGTGGGTCGATTTTCTTGCGCAGGCGACCAATGTGCACGTCGATCAGGTTGGTGCCGGGGTCGAAGTGATAACCCCAGACTTCCTCGAAGATCATCATCCGCGACAGGATCTGCCCGGTGTTGCGCATCAGGAATTCCAGCAGCTTGTACTCGGTGGGCAACAGGCTCAGCGGTTGCTCGGCGCGGCTGGCTTCGCGGCTGATCAGGTTCAGTTCGAGGTCGGCCACGCGCAGCGCGGTTTCGAATTCCTTGACTGTGCTTTTACGCCGCAGCAGCACCTCGACGCGGGCGGCCATTTCGTCGGACGCAAAGGGTTTGGTCAGGTAGTCATCGCCGCCGGCGCGCAGGCCACGTACACGTTCATCGACATCGGAAAGGGCGCTGATCATCAGGATCGGCGTTGACACCCCGATAGTGCGCAGGGTGGTGACGATGGCCAGGCCATCCAGTTCGGGCAGCATGCGGTCGAGCGTGATCAGATCGTAATCACCACTCACGGCACGGACCAGGCCTTCGCGGCCATTGTCCACCCAGTCTACGTCCAGTCCATGGCTACTCAGCTCGGCGACGATCTCGCGAGCCGTTACGGCGTCATCCTCGATGGTCAAAATACGGGTCATAGGATTACCTGGTGAGCGTTCACACTAGAAGTGGAGGGTATTTTGCCAAGAAGTTGCTGAATGTTTCCTAAATAAAACTTCATTTGGCAAAACCGATACTCCCCAGCCTTGCCCAATTCAGTATGGGAGGGGGCTTGCTCCCGATAGCGGTGTATCAGGTAAGCATTCACAAAATGACCCACCGCTATCGGGAGCAAGCCCCCTCCCACAGGGAATGCATAACGCCCGCTCCCTATCCGCAATTCTTGCAACTTGCATGATGTTAGGAAGTTCAATTTAGTTAACGTACTGAAATATAAGGATTTTATTTTTATTCGACGCTGGCACGCTGCCTGCACTGTCCTTTTTGAGACTTGTAACACTATTTTTCATGCCTGGAGCAAAACAACAATGATCACGTCCTCATCCACGCTGCAAGAGTCGAGCGCGCTCTCAGGGGTTTCCTGGGGGGCGATATTTGCGGGTGCCGCTGCTGCGGCGGCGCTGTCCCTGATCCTGGTGCTGCTGGGCTTCGGCCTGGGGTTTTCCGCTGTATCGCCGTGGGCTGACAGCGGCATGAGCGCCAAGGGGCTTGGCATTTCCACGATTGTCTGGCTGGCCTTCACCCAAATCGTCGCGTCGGGCCTTGGCGGTTACATTGCCGGCAGGTTGCGTGTGAAGTGGGCCAATATGCATGGTGATGAAGTGTACTTTCGCGACACCGCCCACGGTTTCCTGGCCTGGGCCGTGGCGACACTGATCACGGCGATGCTGGTAGTCGGTTCGGTCAGCAGCGTAGTCAGCGGCGGCGTGAAAGCCGGTGCCAGCGTTGCCTCGGGCGCCGCCAGCAGCATGAGTCAAGCCGCCGGCAGCGCAGCAAAGGGCGCTCACAGTGGTGATTTCGGTTATTACGTCGACAGCCTGTTCCGCGATGATCGCCCAGCCGCGGTTGGCGATGACGCCGCACATGCCGTGGTCGGTCGCATTTTTGCCCGCACCCTGAGCAATGACGGCCAATTGGCGCCTGAAGACCGTACCTACCTGGCTCAGTTGATCAGCCAGCGCACCAACCTCAGCCAGGCCGATGCCGAAGCGCGTATCGACAAGGTGTATGGCGATGCCCGCAAAGCCATCGAAGACGCCAAGGTCAAAGCCAAGCAGGCTGCCGACACCGCTGCGAAAGTGGCTGCCTATACCTCGCTGTGGACCTTCGTTGCGCTGCTGATCGGTGCGTTCTTCGCCAGCTTCGCCGCCACCTTCGGCGGTCGCCGCCGGGATGCCGTGGTGTATGTCGAAACCGAAAACTACGTTCGTTAATTCAAGGAGAACATGATGCGCTCATTACTGCTGTGGTTCCTCGGCGTGCCGATCCCTCTGATCATCCTGATCGCGATTTTCATGCACTAAAACCCGAGCCCGGCTCGGTCCCCTGTGGGAGGGGGCTTGCCCCCGATGGCGGAGTGTCAGCCAGTACATCTGGTCACTGACACTCCGCTATCGGGAGCAAGCCCCCTCCCACATTTGGTTTTGCGGTGAGTCCGTTTCAGTCGTCAAACCCAACCTGCTCGTGAATCTCATCCACCTTCAGCTCCAACCGATACGCCACCGCAATGAACAAGGCCTGGCACAGGCACAAGGTGGCGCTCAATGAGCGGAAGGCAAACGACGAACCCTCATTGACCAACAACACCGCGTTGGCCCGCTTGGCCAGAGGCGACAGGTTGCTGTCGGTGATGATCAGCGTTTTGGCCTGGTGATGCTGGGCGATGCGCAGGCAGTGTTGGGTCTCTTTGCCGTAAGGCGTGAAGCTGATGGCGATCACCAGGTCATTGGCGCGCACGCTGCGCATCTGCTCGCGGTAGCTGCCGCCCAGGCCCGAGATCAGGTGGATGCGTTTGTTGGTGTGCTGCAGGTTGTACACCAGGTAGTCGGCCACCGCGAATGAGCGGCGCACGCCGACCACGTAGATATTGTCGGCATTGACCACCAGGTCCACGGCCTTGTCGAAGGCCACGTCGTCGAGCTCCATGCCCAGGCGTTCAATGCCTGACAACGTCGCATTGACGCACTCGCGCGCCAGGTCGCCGCCACTGGCCTTCTGCGACTTATTGGCGATCATGCTGCGGATGCGTTGCTGGTAGTTCTGCACCGGCGTGGTCTTGTGGGTGTACGCCTCGCGAAACAGCGCCTGCATCTCACTGAACCCACTGAAGCCGAAACGCTGGGAGAAGCGCACGATGGCCGAGGGGTGCACTTCGCATTCCCGGGCGATATCGCTGATGCGGTCGACCATGATGCGGTCGCTCTGCTGGCTCATGTAGCTGGCGATGCGCTTGAGTTGGCGCGGCAGGCTTTCGTATTCGTCGGTGATCAGCTGCAACAGGCGCTCGGCATTGATCGGAGGGCTGGCGATTGTATCTTCCAGGTTGATCTCGGGATCGGTGCGGGACATGGGCAATCCTTCTGGCGTGTTCGTCTGGTGCGCTGATGGGTGGCGCAAGTCTACAGGGTAGGCGCAAAAAAATACCTCGGCATCACGGCCCGCGTGGGCTGCTGAAACGATGCACGACGGCTGCCGCAGCATTATGCCGGCTTATTGGAAAAAATATTCCACTAAAAATAATTATGGAATAAATATTGATTGCCGCCGCCGGACGTTCTAGTCTGCTCCCCACCAAGAGCGTTTGCCGTCGTCATGGCGGCACAGCGCAGGCTGATAAAAATAACAGGAGCCAGCATGGGCCAGACTCGTTTTGCCAGTGGGCGTCAATTGGATCTGATTTGCCTCGGACGCCTGGGCGTCGACCTCTATGCGCAGCAAGTGGGGGCGCGGCTTGAGGACGTGTCCAGCTTTGCCAAATACCTCGGCGGTTCCTCCGCCAATATCGCCTTCGGCACCGCGCGGCTGGGTCTCAAGTCGGCGATGCTCAGCCGTGTGGGCGACGACCACATGGGCCGCTTTCTCGTGGAATCCCTGGCCCGTGAAGGCTGCGATGTCAGCGCGATCAAGGTCGACCCAGAGCGCCTCACCGCCCTGGTGCTGCTCGGCCTCAAGGACCGTGAAACCTTCCCCCTGGTGTTCTACCGCGAAAACTGCGCCGACATGGCCCTGCGCGCCGAAGACATCAGCGAAGCCTTCATTGCCTCCAGTAAAGCGCTGCTGATCACCGGCACGCATTTCTCGACCGATGGCGTGTACAAGGCCAGCATCCAGGCGCTGGATTACGCCGCCAAGCACAACGTCAAACGCGTGCTCGACATCGATTACCGCCCTGTACTATGGGGCCTGGCCGGCAAGGCCGATGGCGAGACCCGTTTCGTTGCCGACCAGAACGTCAGCCAGCATGTGCAGAAGATCCTGCCGCGTTTCGACCTGATCGTCGGCACCGAAGAAGAGTTCTTGATCGCTGGCGGCAGTGAAGACTTGCTCAGCGCGCTGCGTACCGTGCGCGAACTGACGCCGGCCACTCTGGTGGTCAAGCTCGGTCCGCAAGGCTGCACGGTGATCCACGGCGCCATTCCAGAACGACTGGAAGACGGTGCGATCTACCCCGGCGTGCGCGTGGAAGTGCTCAATGTGCTGGGCGCCGGCGATGCCTTTATGTCGGGTTTTCTCAGCGGTTGGCTCAATGATGCCAGTGATGAACGCTGCAGCCAGTTGGCCAATGCCTGCGGCGGCCTGGTGGTGTCGCGCCACGCCTGCGCACCGGCCATGCCGACACCCGCCGAGTTGGAGTACCTGTTCAACAGCCCGGTACCGATCACCCGGCCGGACCAGGATGCGACCCTGCAACGCCTGCACCGCGTCAGCGTGCCGCGCAAAACCTGGAAGCAGCTGTTCGTGTTCGCCTTCGACCATCGCTGGCAATTGGTGGACCTGGCGCAGAAAGGCGGTCAGGACCTGGCGCGCATCAGTGATGCCAAACAATTGTTTATCCAGGCCATCGAACGCGTCGAGAAGAAACTTGCTGATCAAGGCGTAGAAGCCGACGTCGGCCTGCTCGCCGACCAGCGCTTCGGCCAGGACGCCCTCAATGCCGCCAGCGGTCGCGGCTGGTGGATCGCCCGCCCGGTGGAAGTACAGAACTCGCGGCCCCTGGCGTTCGAGCACGGTCGCTCGGTCGGCAGCAACCTGATCGCCTGGCCTCAGGAACAGATCATCAAGTGCCTGGTGCAATTTCATCCCGATGACGAACCGCTGCTGCGCCTGGAACAGGAAGCGCAACTCAAGGCGGTGTACGAAGCTTCGATTGTCAGCGGTCACGAACTGCTGCTGGAAGTGATCCCGCCCAAGGATCACCCCTCCACCTACCCGGATGTGCTGTATCGCAGCCTCAAGCGCCTGTACAACCTGGGCATTTACCCGGCGTGGTGGAAGATCGAGGCGCAATCGGCCGAAGACTGGAAAAAGCTCGACGAACTGATCGAAGAGCGCGACCCGTACTGCCGTGGTGTGGTGCTGTTGGGCCTGAATGCTTCGGCCGAATGCCTCGCCGACGGTTTCCAGCAAGCCAGCCAGAGTACGACCTGCCGAGGGTTTGCCGTGGGCCGCACGATCTTCCAGGAACCGAGCCGCGCGTGGATGGCGGGGGAGATTGATGATGAGACCCTAATCCAGCGTGTCCAGGCCACCTTCGAACAGCTTATTACCGCCTGGCGCAGCGCCCGAACTCAGTCACCGCTCTAAAAGTGAAATGCAATCCAATGTGGGAGGGGGCTTGCTCCCGATGGCGGTAGTTCAGTTACAGAAGTTTTGCCTGATACACCGCTATCGGGAGCAAGCCCCCTCCCACAGAAAGCAGATCTCAGTGATACCTGAAAACAATAAAGGTGCAGCCATGCCCGCAATCCGAATTGGCATCAACCCGATCTCCTGGAGCAACGACGACCTGCCGGCGCTGGGCGGTGAAACGCCGCTGAGCACCGCGTTGAGCGAAGGCAAGGAGATCGGTTACGAAGGTTTTGAACTCAACGGCAAATTCCCCAAGGACGCCAAAGGCGTCGGCGACGTACTGCGCCCCTACGATCTGGCACTGGTCTCCGGCTGGTATTCCAGCCGTCTGGCGCGTCGTTCGGTGGCCGAAGAAATCGATGCTATCGCCGGCCATGTCGAGTTGCTCAAGCAGAACGGCGCAACCGTGCTGGTGTATGGCGAAGTCGCCGACTCGATCCAGGGTTCGCGCATCCGCTTGATCGAACGCCCACGCTTTCACAGCGAGCAGGCGTGGCAGGCGTATGCCGACAAACTCACTGAACTGGCGCGTTTCACCCTGTCCCAGGGCGTACGCCTGGCCTACCACCACCATATGGGCGCCTATGTCGAATCCCCCGAGGACATCGACCAACTGATGAAACGCACCGGCCCGGAAGTCGGCCTGCTGTTCGACTCGGGCCACTGCTACATGGGCGGCGGCGAACCCCTTGAGGTGCTGCGCAAACACATCGGGCGCATCTGCCACGTGCATTTCAAGGATGTGCGCAAACCCGTGGTGCAACTGGCGCGCAACCAGATGTGGAGTTTCCCAGACTGCATCGTCAACGGCACCTTCACCGTACCCGGCGATGGCGATATCGATTTTGCCGAGCTGCTCGATGTGCTGTTGGCCGCAAACTATGAGGGCTGGCTGGTGGTCGAGGCCGAGCAGGACCCGGCCGTGGCGCCCAGTTATATCTATGCGAAAAAGGGCTATGACACCTTGCGTGCGCTGCTCAACGAGAGGACTTAACCATGAGCTTGCTGGTCAAGAGCAATAAACGCGGGCAAACCATGGTCGCCCTGGAAACCGGGCGTCTGGAATACGTGGGTTTTTCCGCTTACCGCCTGAGCCTGGGCGAGACCCTGCCGGTCAGCGCCGACGATAAGGAACTGTGCCTGGTGCTGCTCAGCGGCCGGGTGAATATCGAAGGCGAAGGTTTCGACTGGCAGAACCTGGGGGATCGCCAGTCGGTGTTCGAAGACAAATCGCCGTTTGCCGCCTACCTGCCGCCCGGCACCACGGCGCAGGTCACGGCCTTGAGCGACGTGCAGATTGCCGTGTGTGCCGCGCCCGGTGCGCCGGGTTACGAACCGCGCCTGATCCGCCCCGAACAGTGCAAGCGCAGCGTGCGCGGTAAAGGCGCCAATACTCGCTACGTGTGCGACATCCTGCCCGACAGCGAGCCGGCGCATTCGCTGCTGGTGGTGGAAGTGCGTACCCCGTCCGGGCATTCGTCGAGCTACCCGCCGCACAAGCACGACACCGACGACTTGCCGCACCAGAGCTTTCTGGAAGAGACCTATTACCACCAGGTCAACCCGCCCCAGGGTTTCGTGTTCCAGCGGGTGTACACCGACGATCGCAGTATCGACCAGGCCATGGCCGTGGAAAACAGTGACTTGGTGGTGGTGCCCAAGGGCTATCACCCGGTCAGCGTGCCGTACGGCTACGAGTCGTATTACCTGAACGTGATGGCCGGGCCCAAGCGCGCCTGGCATTTCCATAACGACCCGCAGCACAGTTGGCTGCTGGACCTCTGAACGGTGTTGCACGGGAGAACAACAACAATGAAGTCGCCGCTACGTTTCGCCCTTAACCGCATGGTCGCGCCCAACCTGTCCCTGCCGGACTTTATCCAGTTGGCCGCGTCGCTCAAGTGCGATGCCATTGAGATCCGCAATGACCTCAAGGACCGCCAGATCGAATACGGCACGCCCGCCAGTCGCGTGCGCGAGTTGTGCGCGGTGCACGGCATCACGGTGCTGTCGATCAACGCGCTGTACCCCTTTGACGTCTGGAACGACGAACGCCGTGCCCAGGCCATCGAGATGGCCACCTATGCCCGCGAATGTGGCGCCCAGGGCCTGGTGATGTGCCCGTTCAATGAGCCGGGCGATACGCGCAATGAGGCCCAGCGCGCCGCCGGCTTGCGTACCGCCTTGAGCGAACTGGCGCCGATCCTGCGCGAGTACGGGATTCTTGGTTTCGTCGAGCCGCTGGGCTTCGAAGTGTCTGCGCTGCGCCGCAAGCGCGTGGCGGTTGACGCGATCAAGGCCATCGGCGGCCTGGATGTGTTTCGCGTGGTGCACGACACCTTCCATCATCACCTGGCCAGCGAACACGAGTTCTTCCCTGAGCTGACCGGGTTGGTGCATATCTCTGGCGTGGAAGAGCGCGAGGCGCCGCTCAACTCGATCCGTGACGGCCACCGCGTCCTGGTGGGCGAGGGCGATATCCTCGGCAATGCCGCGCAGATCGACACCTTGCTCAGCAGCGGCTACCGCGGCTACCTGTCGTTCGAACCGTTTGCGACCAGCGTGCATGAGCTGGCGGATATTCGGCAGGCCCTGGGCGCAAGCATCGCCCACCTGCAAAAACGTTAAGGGGCGCAACATGACCACAACCCGACTGACCATGGCCCAGGCCCTGGTGAAGTTCCTGGATAACCAATACATCGAAGTCGATGGCGTGCAGAGCAAGTTTGTCGCCGGGGTGTTCACGATTTTCGGCCACGGCAATGTGCTGGGCCTGGGCCAGGCGCTGGAGCAGGACAGCGGCGACCTGGTGGTGCATCAGGGCCGCAACGAACAAGGCATGGCCCACGCCGCCATCGGTTTCGCCAAGCAGCACCTGCGGCGCAAGATCTACGCGTGCACCGCGTCGGTGGGCCCCGGCGCGGCGAATATGCTCACCGCTGCGGCGACCGCGACCGCCAACCGTATTCCGTTGCTGCTGTTACCTGGCGATGTGTACGCCAGTCGCCAACCGGACCCGGTGCTGCAACAGGTCGAACAGTTCCACGACTTGAGCATCAGCACCAATGATGCGTTCCGCTCGGTGAGCAAATACTGGGACCGCATCAACCGCCCCGAGCAACTGATGACCGCCGCGATTCACGCCATGCGTGTGCTCACCGACCCTGCTGAAACCGGCGCGGTCACCCTGGCGCTGCCCCAGGATGTGCAGGCCGAAGCCTGGGATTATCCGGATTACTTCCTGCAAAAACGCGTGCACCGTATCGACCGGCGTCCGCCGACCACTGCGATGCTCGGCGATGCGCTGGCGGCGTTCAGTGGCAAGCGCAAGCCGCTGATCATCTGCGGTGGCGGCGTCAAATATTCCGGCGCGAATGCCGCGCTGCAGGCCTTTGCCGAGCGCTTCGATATTCCCTTCGCCGAAACCCAGGCGGGCAAGAGCGCGGTGGTGTCCAGCCATGCGCTGAACGTCGGCGGCATTGGCGAGACCGGCTGCCTGGCGGCCAACCTGCTGGCCCCCGAGGCGGACCTGATCATCGGTATCGGTACCCGTTATACCGACTTCACCACCTCGTCCAAATCCCTGTTCAAGCACGCCGAAGTGAAGTTTCTCAACCTCAATGTCTGCCCCGGCGATGCGTTGAAACTCGACGGTGTGCAGGTGCTGGCGGATGCCAAAGCGGCCCTTGAAGCCCTGGCCGATGCCCTGGGTGATTACCGCTCCGGTTGGGGCGAACAGGTGCGCGAGGCCAAGGCGCAACTGGAGGCTGAAGTGGACCGCGTGCACCAGGTCGAATACCTGGGCGATGATTTCGTCCCCGAAGTCGACGACCACCTGGACCGCGCGGTACTGCGCGAATTCATCGAGCTGACCGGCTCGTGCCTGACCCAGAGCCGGGTGCTGGGGGTGCTCAATGCGACACTCGCCGACGACGCAATCATTGTCGCCGCCGCCGGCAGCCTGCCCGGCGATTTGCAGCGCGCCTGGCGCAGCAAGGGCGTCAACACCTACCACGTCGAATACGGCTATTCGTGCATGGGCTACGAGATCAACGCCGCCCTCGGCGTCAAGCTGGCCGAGCCGAGCAAAGAGGTGTACGCGCTGGTCGGGGATGGCTCCTACATGATGCTGCATTCGGAGCTGGCCACCTCGATCCAGGAGCGGCGCAAGATCAACGTGGTACTGCTCGACAACATGGCGTTCGGTTGCATCAACAACCTGCAGATCGGCAACGGCATGGACAGCTTCGGCACCGAGTTCCGCTATCGCAACCCGGCGAGCGGCAAGCTCGACGGCGGCCTGGTGCCGGTGGATTTCGCCATGAGCGCGGCGGCCTATGGGTGCAAGACCTACAAGGTCAGCAGCGTAGAAGAACTTGAAGCCGCATTGGCCGATGCGCGTACCCAGACTGTGTCGACGCTGATCGATATCAAAGTGCTGCCCAAGACCATGGTCCACGGCTACCTGTCGTGGTGGCGAGTGGGGGTGGCGCAGGTGTCCACCAGCGAACGCACCAACGCCGCCGCGAAAAAACTCAATGAACACCTGGCCAAGGCCCGGCAGTACTAATAACAAGAGGAGTGTTTGTATGTCGTTGAAGCTTGGAGTGATCGGTACCGGTGCCATTGGCCGTGACCATATTCGTCGTTGCAGCCAGACCCTGCTCAACAGCCAGGTGGTGGCGGTCACCGATATCAACCTTGAGCAGGCCGCCAAGGTGGTGGCTGACCTGAAGCTGGACGCCGAGGTGTACCCGAACGGCCACGCGCTGATCAACTCGCCGCAGGTGCAGGCCGTGCTGGTGACCTCGTGGGGGCCGAGCCACGAAGAGTTCGTGCTTGCCGCCATCGCGGCCGGTAAGCCGGTGTTCTGCGAAAAACCCCTGGCGGTGACCGCCGAAGGCTGCCGCAAAATCGTCGAAGCCGAAGTTGCCTACGGCAAGCGCCTGGTACAGGTCGGGTTCATGCGCCCGTACGACGAAGGCTACCGCGCACTCAAAGCGGTGATCGACAGCGGCCAGATCGGCGAGCCGCTGATGCTGCACTGCGCCCATCGCAACCCGACGGTGGGCGAGAACTACAAGACCGACATGGCGATTACCGACACCCTGATCCACGAGTTGGATGTACTGCGTTGGTTGCTCAACGACGACTACGTTTCCGTGCAGGTGGTGTTCCCGCGCAAGACCAGCAAGGCCCTGGCCCACCTGCGCGACCCGCAGATCGTGCTGCTGGAAACCGCCAAGGGCACGCGTATCGACGTG
The DNA here is from genome assembly GCF_030816195.1 of Pseudomonas sp. W4I3. Taxonomy (GTDB): domain Bacteria; phylum Pseudomonadota; class Gammaproteobacteria; order Pseudomonadales; family Pseudomonadaceae; genus Aquipseudomonas. The sequence goes on from NZ_JAUSXS010000001.1 coordinate 3,192,420, forward strand.
GAAGTGTTCGTCAACTGCCAATACGGCTACGACATTCAGTGCGAAGTGGTGGGGGAGAGCGGTATCGCCAAGCTGCCGGAGCCTTCCCAGGTGCAGCTGCGCAGTGAAGCGAAGTTGTCGAACGCGATTCTGATGGATTGGAAGGACCGGTTTATCGGCGCCTATGACGTGGAGTTGCAGGCGTTCATTGACAGCGTGCGCGCCGGGCAAGTGGGCGGGCCGTCGGCGTGGGACGGGTTTGCAGCGGCGGTGGCGGCGGATGCCTGTATTGAAGCGCAGGGCAGTGGGCAGATCGTCAAGGTCAGCCTGCCGGATCGCCCGCATTTCTACGGCTGATCACAATTTCACAGGTGCAACCGGGTCAATGTGGGAGGGGGCTTGCTCCCGATAGCTGAGTATCAGTCAATAAATCTGGACCTGATACACCGCCATCGGGAGCAAGCCCCCTCCCACATTTGATCGGTTCCACTTCAAGTAAGGAGTGAGTTTATGCGAATCGGACTAGTCGGCTACGGCCATGGAGGGCGCTTTTTTCATGCGCCGCTGATTGCAACATTGGCGGGTGCCACGTTTGTCGGCGTGGTCACGCGCTCTCCCGAGCGGCGCCAGCAACTGAATACCGATCTTCCAGGGCTAAAGGCCTTCGACAGCATCGGCAAGATCGTCGAGGCCGGCGTCGACGCCCTCGTTATCTCCACCACCCTCAAAGGCCGCCCGGCCTTGGTGCTTGAGGCCATCGAGCACGGCGTGGCGGTGGTCAGCGACAAGCCCTTCGCCGCCAACGCCGAGCAGGCCCAGGCCTTGATCACCGCCGCTGAACGCCAAGGCACCTTGCTCAGTGTCTACCAGAACCGCCGCTGGGACTCGGATTACCTGACCCTGCGCAAACTCATCGATGCCGGTGCCCTGGGTAAGATCACCCGCTTTGAATCCCGCGTCGAACGCTACAGCCCGCAGGCCGTGGGCAATGCCAGCGGCGGCGGTTGGTTGCGCGACCTCGGTAGCCATCTGGTCGATCAGGCCCTGCAGCTGTTCGGCCCGGTGGACCGGGTATTCGCACAATTGCAATTCACTGCCGAGCATCCCACCCTCGATCACGGTTTTTTCGTCGCGCTGACCCACGCCAACGGGGTGGTTTCGCACCTGTGGGGCAGTGCGCTGCAAAACAACCAGGCGCCGCGCTTTCGCGTCAGCGGCACGCTGGGTTGTTACACCGTGGAAGGGCTGGATGGGCAGGAAGAGGCGCTGATGGCCGGCAAGACGCCGAAAACCGAAGGCGAGCACTGGGGTGCCGAAGAGCATCGACGCTGGGGCTGGTTCGAACAAGGGCCGGAGCGCGAAAGGGTGCCGTCGGAAAAGGGCTGTTGGACGCAGTTCTATCGCCAGTTGCAAAGTGCCGTGCAAGGCCAGGGGCCGCTGCCGGTGAACGCCTATGACGCGCTGGAAACCACCCGTATATTGGACGCCGCGCGCCTGAGTGCCGAGCGCCAGCAGGTGGTTTCGACAAAAATAGAATAAAATTCTAAAACAGGTTGATATGGAAATTATTTTCCAATAAAGTCTTTTCCAGGTTGCATAAAGTATGTCTTGGGCTCGACCCAGGCGACTCAACAAAAACAAGATCAAAACAACCAGGTACCGTCAGATGAAAATCTTCAACGCTGTACTGCGAGTTTTACGCCCTGCCCACACGCCACGCGGACTGCCCCGCGCCCGGCCGTTCTACTTCTCCTTCCTCAATGTGCTGTGCGTCGAAAACCAGGGCGCGCTGGTCTGCTGCATTCCAGGCGCGCCTGTCGTACGGGTGCCCGCCGAGCGCTGATAAACGTAACGTCCATAAAACCAACAAGAAAGTGGAGACAGACCGTTCATGAAGACCCCGATCCGTTTTACCGCGCTGGCCCTGTCAATGCTGCTCGCCAGTGGCGTGGCCAGCGCCGCTGACATCAAGGTGGGTGTGAGCATGTCCGCCTTCGATGACACCTTCCTGACCTACCTGCGCGAAGACATGGACAAGCAGGCCAAGTCCTATCCCAAGGGCGACGGCGTGCAACTGCAGTTTGAAGATGCCCGCGCCGATGTGGTGAAGCAATTGAGCCAGGTCGAAAACTTTATCAGCCAGAAAGTCGACGCCATCATCGTCAACCCGGTAGACACCGCCTCCACCGCGAACATCATCAAGGCCGCCACCGCCGCGAAGATTCCGCTGGTGTTCGTCAACCGTCGTCCCGACCAGAAAGACTTGCCCAAGGATGTTGTCGCGGTGACCTCCGATGACGTGGAAGCCGGCAAGCTGCAAATGCAGTACATCGCCGAAAAACTCGGCGGCAAGGGCAAGATCGTGATCCTGCTGGGCGACCTGGCGAACAACTCCACCACCAACCGCACCAAGGGCGTGAAGGAAGTCTTGGCCAACTACCCCGGCATCAAGATCGAACAGGAACAGACCGGCAGCTGGTTGCGCGACAAGGGCATGACCCTGGTCAACGACTGGCTGACCCAGGGCCGCGAGTTCAATGCCGTGCTGGCCAACAACGACGAGATGGCGATCGGCGCGTCCATGGCGCTGAAGTCGGCGGGCACCAAGCCCGGCACGGTGTTGATCGCTGGGGTTGACGGTACGCCGGACGGCCTCAATGCGATCACCAAGGGCGACATGGCCGCCTCGGCGTTCCAGGACGCCAAGGGCCAGGCCGTGGGCTCAGTGGAAGCGGCGCGCAAGATGGCCAGGAACGAGGCGGTGGAGCAGAACGTGGTGATCCCGTTCAAGCTGATCACCCCGGACAACGTCAAAGACTTCAAGTAGCCCTGACTTCACAAACCTAAGCCGGCAGGGCGGTCACGGCCGCCCTGCAGATGGAGTACCTTTCTATGCTCGCTCACGCCACTGTCTCGCAGCCGCCGGGTATCCAGCCGCTGGCGCAGGACGAACCCTACCTGCTGGAAATTCTCAACATCAGCAAAGGCTTTCCCGGCGTCGTGGCCCTGGACGATGTGCAGCTGCGCGTGCGCCCCGGCACGGTGCTGGCGCTGATGGGCGAGAACGGTGCGGGCAAGTCGACGCTGATGAAAATCATCGCCGGCATCTATCAGCCCGATGCCGGCGAAATTCGCCTGCGTGGCAAGCCGATCACCTTCGACACGCCGCTGGCGGCGCAGAAGGCCGGGATCGCGATGATCCACCAGGAACTCAACCTGATGCCGCATATGAGCATCGCCGAAAATATCTGGATCGGCCGTGAGCAGCTCAACAGCCTGCACATGGTCAACCACCGCGAAATGCACCGCTGCACCGCCGAGTTGCTGGCGCGCTTGCGCATCAACCTCGACCCGGAAGAGCAGGTGGGCAACCTGAGCATCGCCGAGCGGCAGATGGTCGAGATCGCCAAGGCCGTGTCCTATGACTCCGACATCCTGATCATGGATGAACCGACGTCGGCGATTACCGAAAAGGAAGTCGCTCACCTGTTTTCGATCATTGCCGACCTCAAATCCCAGGGCAAAGGCATCGTCTACATCACGCATAAAATGAACGAAGTGTTCGCCATTGCCGATGAAGTGGCGGTGTTTCGCGACGGTCAGTACATCGGCCTGCAACGTGCCGACAGCATGGACAGCGACAGCCTGATCTCGATGATGGTCGGCCGTGAGCTGAGCCAGTTGTTCCCGGTACGCGAGACGCCGATTGGCGAGTTGCTGCTGTCGGTGCGCGACTTGAGCCTGGACGGCGTGTTCAAGGACGTTTCGTTTGACCTGCACGCCGGTGAAATCCTCGGCATCGCCGGGCTCATGGGCTCGGGCCGCACCAACGTGGCGGAAACCATTTTCGGCATCACCCCCAGCAGCAGCGGGCAGATCACCCTCGACGGCAAGCCGGTGCGCATCAGCGACCCGCACATGGCCATCGAAAAGGGCTTCGCGCTGTTGACCGAGGACCGCAAGCTCAGTGGCCTGTTCCCCTGCCTGTCGGTGCTGGAAAACATGGAAATGGCGGTGCTGCCGCACTATTCGGGCAACGGTTTCATCCAGCAAAAGGCCTTGCGCGCCTTATGCGAGGACATGTGCAAGAAGCTGCGGGTAAAAACCCCCTCGCTGGAACAGTGCATCGACACCCTGTCTGGCGGTAACCAACAGAAGGCGCTGCTGGCGCGCTGGCTGATGACCAACCCGCGCCTGTTGATCCTCGATGAGCCGACCCGCGGCATCGACGTGGGTGCCAAGGCAGAGATCTATCGCTTGATCGCCTTCCTCGCCAGCGAAGGCATGGCGGTGATCATGATTTCCTCGGAACTGCCCGAAGTGCTCGGCATGAGCGACCGGGTGATGGTGATGCACGAAGGCGAACTGATGGGCACCCTGGATCGTGCGGATGCCACCCAGGAAAAAGTCATGCAACTGGCCTCCGGTATGACCGCGGTCCACTGACTCCAGAATAAGAAGGTGATTGGTTATGAACGCAATAACAGACAACAAGCCGGCGATGGCACCGGTCAAGAACCGTCGACGCATGCCCACCGAGCTGAGCATCTTCCTGGTGCTGATCGGTATCGGCCTGGTGTTCGAACTGTTCGGCTGGATCGTGCGCGACCAGAGCTTCTTGATGAACTCCCAGCGTCTGGTGCTGATGATCCTGCAAGTGTCGATCATCGGCCTGCTGGCCATCGGCGTGACCCAGGTGATCATCACCACCGGGATCGACCTGTCTTCCGGTTCGGTGCTGGCCTTGTCAGCGATGATCGCTGCAAGTCTGGCGCAGACATCCGACTTTTCCCGAGCGGTGTTTCCGTCCCTGACCGACCTGCCGGTGTGGATCCCGGTGGCGATGGGCCTGGGCGTGGGACTGCTGGCGGGGGCGATCAACGGCAGCATTATCGCGGTGACCGGGATTCCGCCGTTTATCGCGACACTGGGCATGATGGTCTCGGCCCGTGGCTTGGCGCGTTACTACACTGAAGGCCAGCCGGTGAGCATGCTTTCGGATTCGTACACGGCCATCGGCCATGGCGCGATGCCAGTGCTCATCTTTCTGGTGGTGGCGGTGATTTTCCATATCGCCCTGCGCTACACCAAGTACGGCAAGTACACCTACGCCATCGGCGGCAACATGCAGGCGGCGCGCACCTCGGGGATCAACGTCAAGCGCCACCTGATCATCGTCTACAGCATCGCCGGTCTGCTGGCAGGCCTGGCAGGCGTGGTGGCTTCGGCCCGCGCAGCGACCGGCCAGGCCGGCATGGGCATGTCCTACGAGCTGGACGCGATTGCCGCCGCGGTGATCGGCGGCACCAGCCTGGCGGGCGGGGTAGGGCGCATCACCGGCACCGTGATCGGCGCATTGATCCTAGGCGTGATGGCCAGCGGGTTTACCTTTGTCGGGGTGGATGCGTATATCCAGGACATCATCAAGGGGCTGATCATCGTGGTGGCGGTGGTGATCGACCAGTATCGCAACAAGCGCAAGCTCAAGCGCTGAAGCAGTTTAAAAATGTGGGAGGGGGCTTGCTCCCGATTGCGGTGCCTCAGTCAAACAGATGGCGACTGACACTGCGCAATCGGGAGCAAGCCCCCTCCCACATGGAGTATGTGCGCCAGCTTGTTCAACCGTTTGTCTTCTATATAGCTCCACTGGACTGAATTTCTTGCTATAAACGCACTCCGATGACCGTTCGCCAAGCCCGTCCTGGTGCTTTTGGGGGTTGATCGGGAAAAATGCCTGTCATTTCAGTTGCTGCGCCTTCCAGTCGGCCTTAGACTGCCGCCCCTCGTAAATTGAGTGCCGGGTGGCGCTTGGAATGGATGGCGCCTTTGCGAGACCTCCAGAGGTCGGCCGGAACGCTCCCTTATTCGCCTTAATGCACGTATTTTTTATAGAGAAATCAATGACAAAGGAAAAGTTGCTGGCCATGCCGGCGGATGACTACATGAATGCCGAACAGCACGCTTTTTTCGAGAAGTTGCTGCAAGACATGAAAGTGGAACACCACGAGCGCATTGAACAGAACCGTATCGCCATTGAAAGCCTGGACACCCCGGCCGACCCGGCCGACGCCGCTTCCGTGGAAGAAGAGCGCACCTGGCTGGTCAATGCCATCGACCGCGACCAGCGCATGTTGCCGCAACTGGAGCGTGCCCTGGAACGCATCAAGGAAGATTCTTTTGGCTGGTGTGATGACAGCGGCGAGCCTATCGGCCTCAAGCGCCTGCTGATCAGCCCGACCACCAAATACTGCATCGAAGCCCAAGAGCGCCACGAGCAGATCGACAAGCACCAGCGTCAAGCCTGATGCGGTGTACGGGGGGCCGCATGATCGGCTCCCCCGGAGAGTTTTTCGTTACGCCCTGGTTATTGATCTGCTGCAAGCACCCGTACTAAAGGCCCATGGATAATGGCCCGATACTGGCGTTTAATGCAGACACAATAACGACAAGCAGCGGGGTAACGACAATGGCTGGAGACGGATCTCTGATGGGCGCAGCAGTACCACCGCAAACGGTGGCACGCGTGCTGCCCGGCTGGCTGACACCGCTCTTGCAGAGCACCGCGCTGGTGCTGTTAATGCTGGGTCTGGCGTCTACCCGCTTGCCGCTCTACCTCTGCCTGCCACTGGCCTTGCTGGTGATCTGGCTGCCCCGCCTGAAAAAAACCAGGCCTGTCGTGGCTCACGCCGCCGCCAGCGATGCGATTGGCGAGCTGACGCGCGACCTGTCCCATACCACCAGCCACAATGCACTTTCAGCTGCGGGCGTGGCCTATTCGGTCAAGCAGTTGGCGGCGCGTCTGCAATCGCAGTTGAGCGCCTCCCAGCAGATCGTCAGCAGCGCGCAAGTGATGATTGGCACCGAACACGTCACCTCCCAACTCAGCCGCCAGGCCCTGGGCGCCGCCGGCCAGGCCCATCAGCGCAGCAGCGAAGGCCGTGAGGTGCTGGTGCAGTCGATCACGCGCATGCATCAGCTCAGCCAGCGTGCCGATGCCAGCCGCGAGCTGATCGAGGCATTGAGCCAGCGCAGCGAGGAAATCCAGCGCGTGACGCTGGTGATCCAGTCTATCGCCAGCCAGACCAACCTGCTCGCGCTGAACGCGGCGATCGAGGCGGCGCGGGCCGGGGAGCATGGTCGCGGGTTTGCCGTGGTCGCCGATGAAGTGCGCGGCCTCGCTGGTCGCACTGCCACGGCCACCGATGAGGTCGGGGTGATGGTCGCCGATATCCAGCAACGCACGGCCCAGGTGGTGGAGCAGATTCGCCAGCTGTCGGCGGACCTGCACACCGGCGTCGAACAGGTGGAACATGCCGGCGAACACCTGGCGAGCATTGCCAGCCTGGCGGCGGACGTGGAACAACAGGTCAATGAAATCGCCCAGGGCACCGACACCAACCGCACGCAGCTCGACAGTCTGTTCCACGCCGTGGAGCAGATGCGCAGCGACCTCACGGTAAGCGACCAGCAAACCCGCCAGCTCGCCGACGCGGCGGTGCAAATGGAAGGGCAGGCCGAAACCATCAGCGAGCGCCTGGCGCAAGTCGGCCTGGATGACTATCACCAGCGTATCTACGACCTGGCCCGCGAAGGCGCCCGGCGCATTGGCGAACAGTTCGAGACGGATGTACTGCACAACCGGATCAGCCAGGAGGATCTGTTCGACCGCAGCTACACGCTGATTCCGAATACCAGCCCGAGCAAATACAAGACGCGTTTTGACGCGTACACCGACCAAGTGCTGCCCGCCATTCAGGAAGCTTTGTTGCCGCGCCACGAAGGCCTGGTGTTTGCCATCGCCTGTACCCCGCAGGGCTATGTACCCACGCACAACAAAGCGTTTTCCCACGCCTTGACCGGAGATGTCGGGGTGGACGCAGTGCAAAACCGTACCAAGCGCAAGTTTGACGACCGCACCGGCTTGCGCTGTGGCAGCCATCAACAAGCCATGTTGCTGCAGACCTACACGCGCGACACCGGCGAACTGATGCACGATTTGTCGGTGCCGATCATGGTGCAAGGACGACATTGGGGTGGCTTGCGCCTAGGCTACAAGCCACAGGGCTCCACGCCAAAACCCTAGGGATTGTTTCCGTTTATGCAACGAAGCTATTCCCGGGGTCGCGAAGAGGCGCAAGAGTGCAAGGCTGCCTGGCAAGCGCTGCTGCGCCTGGAACAGTCAGACAGCCTGCATTGAATCAAATGGCGGGAGACTCGTGCAGCAGGGCGTTGAGGTCATCGACCGCGGGCGCCCATTCGGCGTCGACGTGCAATTGTTCCCGCAGGAAACTGGCCTGTTGCTCGCTCCAGAACGGCGCATCGACAAGCTTTACCTCGTCCGGCAGACGGTGCTCGGCGGTGAAGCGTTCGATAGCTTCCTGAGTGGAATCCAGGCCCAGTTGTTCAAACAGGGTTTCAAGTGTCGGGGTAGTGGTGTCCATAATATTCTCCATGCGAGCCGATTATCGTCATGCATGTGAGGGGCAGGGCACGCCAGAGTTCTATCGGATTGTCACGAATTGAGCGCGCCTGAATCGACGGCGGTTTTCAGGGCCTTGGCCGCTTCTTTGCCGGCGATGGCGGCAGCATCTACGGTTTTGAACCAACGGTCTTTCTCTACCTGATGCGCTGTGACTGTGGTCAACGGTGGTTTGGCCCGCATAATGATGACCGCTTGAAACTCACCGTCTACTTCCCTGGCATCGCCATGGATAAAAAATTCGCCAATATCAAATTCCGTCACGTATAGCCTTCCCTTCGCGGTAACTGCACTGATGAAACCTGACCCGCAGGGGGGCAAACTTCAATGGACGGGGCAGTATGGCAGTTGTTGAAGGGCCGCTGTGCAGTAAAGTCAGCCAGGTGACGAAACGTGCGTGCCGTGCAGGCTGTGCAGGCTGGCTTCCAGCGCCTTGGCCAGCGCACAGGCTTTGGTGTGGTCGCTGCGAAAGCCTTTTATCCTGCCACTGGTCACTTCCTGGATATGGAAAAAGTTCTTTCCGGCGGGCAGCACCCGATAAAGCACGGAATTGGAGTACACATCGGGTGCAGGTAAGCAGTAGTATTGACGTTCGTCTGGACATGATGGACGAGTGTGAAAGGACGTTTCGTTGTGTTGACGTCGTTGCATGCTCAGCTCCTGTCGATCAACCTTGTTGATATAGCCGCCACGTTTGCGGTGGTTTTGACTTGTGTTGCTGTTTTACTATTGTCGTCGGCAGCTCGCGCCTGGTTCCATGCCCGGGTATTTTCTTTTGTGATGCGTGTCGGAAAACTGCGTTTTTAATCAGGTTATTCTCTGAAGTTGCTCGACTCGTATTCTCGGGTCGTTGAACCTGTGATTTGCTGTGTTGCCGGATGACCTTGCAAAAGGGCCACCGCGCCTATCCGTACGGGTCTTATGGGTTTTCTTCAGATTTTTAACGAGTGTGTAATCGTGCCGTAACGGCCGTTTTTTTGTGCTGTCCGCTTACGCGGCCGGTGCTATTTCGATGTGGGGGCGTTTCCTTGGCAGTCAGTAATCTGGATATGCACGCGTTATTCGTGCTGGGTGATTTGCGCGCAAAGTTGGTCAAGCTGTTTCAATCTCGTTTTGTCTACGTCACCGAACAGACGCCGGAAGGTATCTACGTCGCTGAGATCGATACCGAAGCGGCGCTGGTCGTGGACGACAAGCAACGCCTTGAACTCAAGGTAGGCGACCATTTTCGCGCGGCAGTGTTGCCCAGCCGCGAAGGTGGAAAGTTCGAACTTAAATTTCGCGATATCAAGTTGACCGTGTATGGCCTGGGTGATTACGCCTTTGTGTCATCAGCTGAGGGTGAGGGCATTGTGTTCAAGGAAGGCCATAGCGTCATGCTGGTGTTCGCTGCCCATGAACAATTGCAGGAAGGCCTGACCAAAACCCTCAAGACCGTGACAGGCAAAGCCGCCAAGTGGCGCAAGGGCGAACTGGTGACGTTCAAGGCCAGCGAGTAAGCGGTAATTACTGCGAACTTCCTTTGTCTCCCGGAACCTCTACTACAGTTGAGTTGACTTAACTACTCAGAGGCTTCGCGCATAGCAGCAAGGCCGTTCGCTTATTGCTGCGTTATCGCGAGGTGCTTGGGGATGAAAGGATTGAGAACACTGCTGGCGGCATCGCTGACGGCCGTGGGGCTGTCAATGGCGTCACTGCCCGCGTCGGCAGCACAGGCGCCTGTGCACTTTGCCGACCTGAACTGGGAAAGTGGCAGCCTGATCACCGAAGTACTGCGGTTCATCGTCGAGAAGGGCTACGACTTGCCCACCGACACTTTGCCCGGCACCACCATCACATTGGAAACCGCCCTGGCCAAGAATGACATACAGGTGATCGGTGAAGAGTGGGCGGGCCGCAGCCCGGTCTGGGTCAAGGCCGAGGCTGAAGGCAAGGTGGTGGGCCTGGGCGATACGGTCAAGGGCGCCACCGAAGGCTGGTGGGTGCCGGAGTACGTGGTCAAGGGTGACCCAAGCAAGAATATCAAGCCGCTGGCCCCGGACCTGAAAAGCGTAAACGATCTGGCGCGCTACAAGGATGTGTTCAAAGACCCGGAATCACCGGGCAAAGGACGCTTCCTCAACAGCCCCATCGGCTGGACCTCGGAAGTGGTCAACAAGCAAAAGCTCAAGGCGTATGGCCTGGACGACAGCTACGTGAACTTCCGCAGCGGCTCGGGGGCAGCACTGGATGCCGAGATTGCGTCGTCGATCCGCCGAGGCAAGCCGGTGCTGTTCTACTACTGGTCGCCTACACCGTTGATGGGCCGCTATAAGTTGATTCAGCTCGAAGAACCGCCGTTCGACGCGGAGGCCTGGAAGACCCTGACGGATGCGGACAATCCGAACCCCAAGCCGACGCGGTCTCTGGCTTCCAAGTTGAGCATCGGGGTATCCACGCCGTTCCAGAAGGAGCACCCGCAGATCGCCCAGTTCTTCGAGAAGGTCGAGTTTCCCATCGAACCGCTGAACAAGGCATTGGCGACGATGAGCGAGCATCACACGCCACCCAGGGAAGTCGCCCAGGCGTTCCTCAAGGAGCATCCTGAGGTGTGGAAGGCGTGGTTGACGGACGACGTGGCCGGTAAGGTCGAGGCGAGCCTCAAGTAGAGGGCAGAGCCGAATGATGGAGTCCGGATCGTTCCCACGCGTGGGAACGATCACACGAGCTTCGACGCTAGAAGCGCGTCTGCACCGCTAACTCAAAGGTTCGCGGGGAGCCCAGATAATACGCCGGCGATACGTGGGCAAACTCGGCGTACACCTCGTTGGTCAAGTTACGGACCCGACCGGTTATCGAGGTCTGCGTATCCCATTTGTAGCGCAGGAACGTACCCAGCAACGTGTAGGCCGGTACCGTCTGGGTGTTGGCATTGTCGGCATACACCTGGGCGACGTAGCGCGCATCCACACCGCCTTGCCAGTCCTCGGTAAAATCATAGGTCAGCCACAGATTGCCCACGCGCTTGGGCACGTTAGTCGGCGTATTGCCCTTGCGCGACACCACGGCACCGCTGGCGGTTTTCTCGTTGAAGTCATCGTATTGTGCATCCACCCAGGCGAAGTTTCCCTCAGCCAGCAGTCTGGGGGTTATGCGTAGCGAACTGGCCAGTTCGATGCCCCTGGAGGACTGCGCACCCACGGGAATGCTGCGGGTCGGATCCTGTGGGTCGGTCACGGCGAAATCCTTGCGCTCGATCCTGTACGCGGCAAGCGTGGCGGCGCCACGACCGTCCAGGTAGTCAAACTTGCTGCCGATTTCCCACTGTTTGCCAGTCGACACGTCGAATACTTGGGTCGTGGTACTCGGCTGCTCGGCAGCGGTGCTGTATTGCACGTAGACGTTGGCCGATGGAATGAACTGGTAGGTCAAACCCACGCGCCCGGTCACCGGTTCCCAACGGCGCTTGAAATGCCGTGGGTTGGAGGCGGTTATCGTCCGGTGGTTGGTGACGTCAAGGTCGATGGCGTCATAGCGCAGGCCGGAGAGCAGCGACAGTTTGTCGGTCAAGCCCAGGCGGTTTTCCACGAACAGCGCCTTGGTCGTCACTGCATTGGTCTTGTCTTTGATAAAGCCGGGTCGGGTGCCGGGAATGTCGTAGAAGTGACCCGGGTTGTAGCCGTTCGGGTCTACCGTGCTGTTGCCCGGCACATTCAAGGGGCTATTGGTGGTGCTGTTGACCTTGTATTCGAACCCGCCGGACCAGGTGGTGGGCAGGCCGAAGACTGTGTCCTCGTGGCGCAGCTCGAACTGGTTGCCGTGCTGCTCACCCTGATGGCGCACCTGATAGGCGGTCGAGCGGTTCACCGCGCTGTTATCGGCGTTGTACTGGTAAGTCTCCAGGTTGCGGTAGTCGCGCTGACTGTCGAGGTGATAGAGGGTGTTTTTAAGGTGAGTGCTGTCGTTGATCCGGTAATCGATGATTGAGCGTGCCCAAAGTGTGCGCTGCTCGTAGCGCCCATCTGCGACGTTGTAGTTGTTGAAGCGGTTGTGCTTGTCAATCTTCAGTTCGCCGGCCTTGGGATTGAGTACCGGGGTGCCCCAGTAGGGGCTGTCCTCGTGTTCGTCCTGATATTCCAGCGCCAGGGTATGGGACAGGTCCGGGGTCAGGTCGCTGAGCAGGGAAAACGCCAGGCTCCAGGCTTCGCGCTGGTCGCGGTCGATGTAGCTGTGCTGCGTGTTGCGGCTAACATCCAGGCGCGCGTAATGCTGCACATTGGCGCCTGGCTCCGTCAGCGCAGAGTTGAGGCCAATAGCCATGCCGGCGGTGTCATAGCTGCCATAGGTCAGTTGGCCTTCGGCGGCCTGTTCGTCACGGCTGGCCAGTTTGGTCACGTAGTTGAGCGAGCCGCCTACGGAGCCTGCGCCATTGATCAGTGAGGAGGGGCCGCCCACCAGTTCGACACGGTCGTAAATCCACGTATCCACTGGCCGCGCCAGGCCTGTGGCGACATTGATGCCGTTGAACATCTGGGTGATCTGGCTGCTGGTGAATCCGCGGTATGAAACAAAACCTCCAAAGCCTGGTGGCGCGCTGGCGTTGACGCCGGGCAGGGTATTCGCCGCTTCGCGGAAGGTCCTTGCGCCACGGCGCTCGATGTCGTTGCGCGAAGCGATGGCCACCGACGCCGGGGTTTCGCGCATGCTCAATCCCAATCGCGACGCCACACCGCTGGATTGATCCAGGGCCAGGCCGGGATCAGCGGTTTGCTCGCCGTCAATGGTGGTCGGGGCCAGCTCAAGGGCTGGGGCGCAGACAGGCAGGCAGCCGAAAAGGCCCGCCAGCAGGGGAATATGTTTCATGGTTGAATCCTGAAAACGTGGCTTGAAAACAACGCACGGCCGCACGTGCTCCTCAGGGAAACGCGGGGTCAGTGCAAAGGGTTAGCGCAGGGTTCAGGCAGAAACAGGCGGCGCGCGCGGATGAGCCGTGGGCCAGGTGAAGCGGGCAGGGATGTCAGCGGCCAGTACCACGGCCGGAGGCGGTGCGTGCGGCTGTGGCAGCACCGCCACATTCAGCTGACTGCTGAGCGCAGGGCCCATGCCGCCCGTTGAGCACAGCGGGCAACCGAACGCCTTGGCCAGCGTTGGCAGGCTTTCATCGGTCGAGTTCGTTGGCACGGGCGCCTGGGTGCGCGGGTCAACCGTGCAAAACTGACCGCTGATGCCGTTGAGTTGCATCCCGACCATCTGCCCATGCCCGATGCTGCAGGCGAACACATTGAACAGGACGCTGCAATACAGCATCCAGGCAATGAGCGAGCGGTCGGTACGGGCGAGTTTCATGGGGCGGTACTTTACCATCAGCCGCCGACGAAATACCTGCAGAAAGTAACAGGGCGTCTATCCTCATTCGCACATTTTCAGGGAGCGCCCGCCATGAGCTTCGTCATTGCGCGCTGGATCGTCGGGATTTTCACCTGCATCAGCATGGTGCATTTGTACTGGGCCGCGGGCGGCAAACTCGGCAGCCTCGCCGCCATCCCTCAATTGCCGGGCGAATTCGCCAGCGGGCCCAGGCCGGCGTTCAAGCCCTCGGCGCTGGGCACCCTTTCTCGTCGCCATGGGGCTGGTGGCGATTGCGCTGCTCGTCTGCCTGCGCGCCGGACTGTACTTTTCGCCGGTGTCCCATGGAGCGCTGCAATGGGGGATCAGTGTGATTGCCGTGCTGATGTTCGCCCGAGCGATTGGCGATTCGGAGCTGGTGGGGTTTTTCAAGAAGGTGGCCGGCTCAAGGTTTGCCATGCTGGATACCTATCTGTATTCGCCGCTGTGCCTGGTGCTGGGAGCGGGGTTGCTGGTGGTGGCATGGGGTTGAGAGAAAAGGCAATCTGATGGCCCCCTTGCAACAAAATCCTCGCCAGAATCACTTTTATTTCAGGTGGTTAGGTGAGGAAGCTAATGCGCACTGTTGGGATCATGCTGATTGCCTGTTCATTGGCCGGCGGCGCGTCAGCCGTGCAGGCTCGGGAGTTGCGCGAGGGTGACAAGTACATGTGCAGTTGGGGCGCAGGCACGGCCGCAAGAGCCCAGGAACTCAAGCTGTCGGGGGTGTCGCTGTACGCTGCGCGGCAGAAGATCCAGTCCATCAAGTTCAACAAATCGTGGATGCGCATGATGGCCATGGGCATCACCGAACAGACCTATGACAGCCGTTCCCGCCTCAAGCCGGAGGCGATTCGCCAGACGTTCTACCAGGATTGCCTGCGCTATAAGGTAGCGCGCAAATAAGCGTCCTTCCCGGGCTCCAGCGGGGCCGGTTTACAAATCCACGACAAATGCTGTGTATGTATTTGCATACAATCGCGTCCTTGATCAGGAGGCGTGTATGCAAGTGCTTACGACATACCTGTCGCTCACCCACGGGAATGAGCAGGGCGCGCTGTTTTCATGAGCGCCTCAGCCCCTCACTCATCCAACAGCTTGCGCAACTTCGTGTTGGGCGTGCTGGGCGCTGCAGCGCTGCTGGGCGTCTATTTCATACAACTCAACGCCAAGGTCGATCGCCAGCGTGAAGACGCCGCGGAGCAGTTGGCACTGTGTCTTCATTTGGAGCGTGTCGCCGGAGCAACCGCTTCAACCAACGTTGAACTTGGCGAAGCGTGCAGACAGTTGAACGAAACAGTAATAAAAAGAACGAAAGTTCAATAATTATTAACCCTTACTTACAAGCGGTTAAATGAAGGGCTTAGTCTCAGTATTCGCACCAAAATGAGGCATTGAAAGTCCGCTTTCCTTAAAAAACATGTGGTTATTGAATGACTTACGGCGCTTCAAATCCGACGAAAGGAATAAAATAATCTTGTGACGCGTTTTTGCAATCGCTACTATAGCCAGGCGTTCACCTCCCACGGTTTATGCATTTTTAAATCCCAAGTTTCCATCAGCTACTTGGGATTTTTTTTGCCTTGAATTTGACCCTGTATACAACCGCGTCGGGAATATCCGCTGTATCCAGCGTCGCCTGGCGAAATGAGGCATGGTCAGCACTTTGAGCGAATCGTTCAGCCCTTGGCAAAAACCTCATCTACGCTGTCTGCATCACCGCTACAGGCTAAGGCCCACGCAAGGATGCCTTCATGATCTCGATCGTCGAATTCAACCGCATCATGGCCTCTGGATTCCTGCCGCTGGCCTGCGATTGCAGCCTGAACAGGGATGGCTCGCTGCGCATCAGTATCTTTGAGCCAACGTCCGGTCGCGTCGATCTATTGCTCACCCGCGTGTCCCCCGAAGGTCTGGACAGCGTGCGTTCCATCTCCAACCTGATCGGTGAACTGCGCACTGAACTCAAGGCCGGGCGCCGTGGGTTTGCCGCCGGGTAGAACCTCGACACGCCGTGTCAGAGGCGACGCAGGAAGGACTTGACGATGTGCCGTGTGGCGTCGGTGGTGTCCAGTTCATCGAGAGCGCCGTAAGCGTGCCACTGGCAGTCGACGATCTCGTTGCACGGCCGTGCCTCGTCAATATTGATCACCGAGGCCTCAAACACGTGGTGCAAGGTGTCGCGGGCCTTTAGCTCCTGCAAGTACAGCAAGCCGTCCACGTTCAACCCTGTTTCTTCTTCCAGCTCGCGTTGCGCTGCGCCCACCGGGCGTTCACCACGCTCGACCTTGCCGCCCGGCAATGCCCATTTTGATCTGGCCTTGCGCACAAAGAGAATGTGCCCTTCGTGTTCGCATATGACCGTGGCCCGTATTTTCATCATCTATGCCTTTAACGGGTTACTGTCATAAAAGTGTAATGCAATTGTCATGCTAAGTGGTTATGGCGCGCCGAGGTGTGTATGTGGATACTGCCCGTTTGACGTCAATGAACGAGGAGAGCAGATGAGCACCGTACGTTGGGGCATGATCGGCTGTGGCAGTGTTACCGAATTGAAGAGTGGACCCGCTTTCTACAAAGCGCCAGGTTCGGCCCTGGTGGCCGTGATGGGGCGCCGCGAGGAAGCCGTGCGTGATTATGCGACACGCCACGGTATTGCCCGCTTCTATACAGACGCCCAGGCCCTGATCAACGACCCCGAGGTGGACGCGGTCTACATCGCCACCCCCCCCGACAGCCATCTGGACTACAGCTTGATGGTGGCGGCCGCAGGCAAGCATTGCTGCGTCGAAAAGCCCATGTCGTTGAATGCCGAGCAGAGCGCGTTGATGCAGCGCACGTTCGAGCGCGCCGGGCTGCACCTGTTCGTCTCCTACTATCGACGTTCATTGCCGCGCTTCCAGCAAGTGCGCACCTGGCTGGACGAAGGCCGTATCGGCGATTTGCGCCACCTCACCTGGACCCTGTGCAAACCCGCAGCGGCGGCAGACACCAGCCCGGCCAACTGGCGCACCGATCCCGCGATTGCCGGCGGCGGTTATTTTGCCGACCTGGCCAGCCACGGGTTCGACCTGTTCCAGTACCTGGCGGGTGATATCGTCGAGGTCTCGGGCTTCAGCGCGCGGCAGGCCGAGCGCTACGCGGCGGAGGACGCAGTGACCGCCTGCTGGACCTTCGCCAGCGGGGCGCTGGGCATGGGCTGCTGGAACTTCGTCGCAGACCGCCGCGAAGACCGGGTCGAGCTGATCGGCAGTCGTGGGCGCATCACCTTCTCTGTATTCGAAGACCAGCCGTTGCGCCTTGAGGCCGAGACCGAAGAGGTGCTGGAAGTGCCCTGCCATGCGCATATCCAATGGCATCACGTATTGGCGATGAATGCCCATATCCGGGGCGATGCGAAGCACCCTTCGCTGGCCATCGAGGCGCTGAAAACGGACCGAATCCTGGACAAAGTGCTACAACGTTACTCCCAGCATCCTTAGTCATCGCTGTAGCGTGTGCTGCATTATGTTTAGAGGGACACCGCGATGAAATACTGGATGGTTGTGTGGCTGCTGTTCGCCACCGGTGCGACGGCAGCGCCGCGTAGCCAAGGGCAGGCAGGGGAGTTTGATTTTTATGTGTTGTCGCTGTCCTGGTCGCCGACGTTTTGCCTGACACACCCGAACAATGAGCAGTGTTCGGGCAAGGGCTACGGGTTCGTGCTGCATGGATTGTGGCCGCAGTATGCGCGGGGAGGGTGGCCTGCATCCTGTGCGCCGCGCTCGCGATTGAGCGCCGAAGAAATGGACAAGGGCGCTACGCTGTTTCCCAGCCGCGCATTGCTCAAACATGAGTGGAGCAAGCACGGCACCTGCAGCGGTCTTGCGCCGCTGCAGTATTTAGAGAAGTCCGATACGGCATTGGGGGCGGTCGTGATTCCGCAACAACTGCAGCCGCTCAATACACCGCCGTCATTACCGGCCAGAGCGATCGAGGCGCTGTTTCGCGAAAGCAACCCGCGCATGGGCAACCACGGGATGGCCGTTATCTGCAAAGGCAACGTGCTGTCTGAAGTGCGCGTATGCCTGAGCAAGGACCTGGCCTTCGCCGGTTGCCCGCGCAGTGTGAAAAGCCAATGCCGGGGCGGCGATATCCGGATTCCTGCGCAGCGCTGAGCCTCATGCACGTTGAGGGGCATTTTGTTCAATACCCATCACGTCCCAGCCTTTACCGTGATGCCGTCCCTGTCTGGCATCACGAAAAGGAACTGCAATGAGCTTGATCATTTCCATGGCGGCGTTCGCCCTTGCCACCTCCATTACGCCCGGGCCGGTCAACGTGGTCGCCCTGAGTAGCGGCGCCCGCTTCGGCTTTGTCGCCAGCCAGAAGCACGTGTTCGGCGCTGCGCTTGGCTTCACCTTGCTGCTGGTATTGATTGGCTTGGGTTTGCACGAGGTGCTGCTGCGCTGGCCAATCCTGACTCAACTGATCCAGTGGGGCGGGGTGGCGTTCCTGCTGTACATGGCCTGGAAGCTCGCGGTGGACAATGGCCAGTTGCAGGACGACGGCGCCGCCACGGCGCCCTCGATGCTGTACGGCGCGATCATGCAGTGGCTCAACCCCAAGGCCTGGCTGGCCTGCGTGGCGGGGATGGGGCTGTTTGCGGCGGACGGTGATGCCAGGCAAGTCTGGTTGTTCGCCAGCCTCTATCTGGTCATCTGCTACCTGTCGGTGGCGTGCTGGGCCTATGCCGGAACGTTCCTGCGACGCTACCTGCACCACCCACGGGGTGTCCGGGTGTTCAACCGTTCAATGGCCGCGTTGCTGGTGGCCAGTGTGGGTTATTTGCTGATGGCTTGAGCCTTTCGCGGTACTGCCCGGGCGTGGCGGCAAAATGCTGTTTGAACGCACGCTGGAAGTGCGCCTGGTCGGCAAACCCCGCGGCCAGCGCCACATCGGCGATCAGCGCGCCGTTGCGCAGTTGGGTGCGGGCGAACTGGATACGGCTGTTGACCACAAACGCGTGGGGCGTCAGCCCGTAATACTGCTTGAAGGCGCGGATCAGGTACGACGGCGACAGCTCGGCTGCGTGGCAAATGTCCTCAAGCTTCAAGGTCTCGGTACAGTGTTCACGGATGTACTCGGCGGCACGTTCCAACTTGTGATTGACCTCCCGTACCGGTGTGAGCGAAGGGTTCAGGCGCTGCTGCACCTCGCTGAAGTAACTCACCAGCGCGCTCTGTTTCTGCAGCAGTTCTGCCCGTTCATCCACCAAAAGCCGGTACACGCCCAGCAAGCCGTTGTACAACGACGTGTCCTGCGTGTGAGGTGTGTTGAACGGGCGGTAACCCTGGTCGGTACTGAAACCCAGCTGATGCTGCAAGTCAGTCAGCCAGGGCGTGTCGAGGTAGAGCATGTGGTAGGACCAATGCTCGTTTTCGATGGGATTGCACGCGTGCACATCACCGGGGTTCATCAGCACCACGGTGCCGGCGCTGATCTGGAAAGTCTGCGCGCCATAGTGGTAATAGCTGCGGCCGCGGGTGATTGCGCCGATGGAAAAATGCTCGTGGGCGTGGCGGGTGTAAGTGACCTTGCGCCCGTCAGCGATGGTGCGCGCTTCGATAAAGGGCAAGCGCTCGTCGCGCCAGAAGCGCGGCGAGTGCGAAGGGTGGGCGGGCGTGTTCGAGGACATGGCGATGACTCCTACCGGTCAGGCGGGCACCAGGAAGGCCGCTTCCAGCAATTGCCGAGTATAGGGGTGCTGGGGGTTGGCGAAAATTTCCCTGGCATCCCCTTGTTCCACTACCTGACCCTGCTTGACCACCATCAGCTGGTGGCTCAGCGCCTTGACCACCGCCAGGTCATGGCTGATAAACAGGTAGGTCAGGTTGTACTTGGCCTGCAAGCCGCGCAGCAATTCCACCACTTGGCGCTGCACCGTGCGGTCCAGTGCCGACGTCGGCTCGTCCAGCAGGATAAGGCGCGGTTTGAGCACCAGGGCGCGGGCGATTGCGATGCGCTGGCGCTGGCCGCCGGAGAACTCATGAGGGTAGCGATGGCGTGACTCCGGGTCCAGGCCGACCTCCTTGAGCGCGGCAATGATCGCCGCTTCCTGCTCGGCCGGCGTGCCCATCTTGTGGATACGCAACCCCTCGCCGACGATCTCGCTGACACACATGCGCGGGCTCAGGCTGCCGAAAGGGTCTTGAAACACCACCTGCATTTCCCGGCGCAACGGGCGCACCTGCTGCTGGGTGAGGCGGTCAAGCTGCTGGCCTTCGAAGCGAATGCCGCCCTGGCTGCCAATCAAGCGCAGGATCGCCAGGCCCAAGGTGGATTTGCCCGAGCCGCTTTCGCCGACGATGCCCAGGGTTTGCCCCTGGGGCAGGCTGAAGTTGATGCCGTCCACCGCCTTGACGTAATCGACGGTGTTGCGCAGAAAACCTTTCTTGATGGGGAACCAGACCTTCAGGTCGTCCACTTCCAGCAGCGGTGGGCCGACCTCATTGGTGGCCGGCCCACCGCTGGGTTCGGCTGCCAGCAGTTCCTGGGTGTACGGGTGTTGCGGCGCCTGGAACAGCGTCTCGCAATCGGCCTGTTCAACAATGCAGCCCTGTTGCATCACGCACACGCGGTGAGCGATCCGGCGCACCAGATTCAAGTCGTGGCTGATCAGCAACAGCGCCATGCCCAGGCGCGCCTGCAGTTCCTTGAGCAGTTCCAGGATCTTCAATTGCACCGTCACGTCGAGGGCGGTGGTTGGCTCGTCGGCGATCAGCAGTTCCGGCTCGTTGGCCAGGGCCATGGCGATCATTACCCGCTGGCGCTGGCCACCGGAGAGTTCGTGGGGCAGTGCCTTGAGGCGTTTGTGCGGCTCGGGGATGCCCACCAGCTCCAGCAGTTCCAGGGTACGCTGGGTGGCGACCTTACCGGTGAGGCCCTTGTGCAGACCGAGCACTTCGTTGATCTGTTTTTCGATGCAGTGCAGCGGGTTCAACGAGGTCATCGGCTCCTGGAAGATCATCGCGATGCGGTTGCCGCGAATATGCCGCAGGGTCTTTTCCTTGAGCGTCAGCAGGTCTTGCCCGGCGTAGTTGATGGTGCCGGACGGGTGCCGCGCCAATGGGTAGGGCAGCAGCCGCAGGATCGAATGCGCCGTCACCGATTTGCCGGAGCCGCTTTCGCCGACCAGGGCCAAGGTTTCGCCGCGCTTGATATCGAAGCTGACGTTATTGACCACCCGATGGTGGTGCTCGCCCGTGACGAACTCGACGCTGAGGTCGCGGATTTCGATCAGATTGTCCTGATTCATCTCATTTCCTCGGGTCGAAGGCGTCGCGAGCGGACTCGCCGATAAACACCAGCAAGCTCAACATGATCGCCAGCACGGCAAACGCACTCATGCCCAGCCACGGCGCCTGCAGGTTGGATTTGCCCTGGGCCACCAGTTCGCCCAGTGACGGCGAGCCGGCCGGCAGGCCAAAGCCCAGGAAGTCCAGGGCGGTGAGGGTGCCGATGGCGCCCGTGAGGATGAACGGCATGAACGTCATGGTCGACACCATCGCATTGGGCAGGATATGGCGGAACATGATCGCGCCGTTCTGCATGCCCAGCGCCCGGGCCGCGCGCACGTATTCCAGATTGCGCCCGCGCAGGAACTCGGCGCGCACCACATCCACGAGGCTCATCCAGGAGAACAGCAGCATGATGCCCAGCAGCCACCAGAAGTTGGGCTGCACGAAGCTGGCCAGAATGATCAGCAGGTACAGCACCGGCAAACCGGACCAGATCTCCAGGAAGCGCTGCCCGGCCAGGTCCACCCAACCGCCATAGAAACCCTGCAGGGCACCGGCGATCACGCCGATGATCGAGCTGAGCACGGTCAGCGTCAGCGCAAACAGCACCGACACGCGAAACCCATAGATGACCCGCGCCAGCACATCGCGGCCCTGGTCATCGGTGCCCAGCAGGTTGACGCTGGACGGCGGCGCGGGGGCTGGCACTTTCAGGTCGTAGTTGATGCTCTGGTAGCTGAACGGGATCGGTGCCCACAAGGTCCAGGCGTCTTTGGCCTTGAGCAGTTCCTGGATGTACGGGCTCTTGTAGTTGGCTTCCAGCGGAAACTCGCCGCCGAAGGTGGTCTCCGGGTAGCGCTTGAGCGCCGGGAAATACCAGTCGCCGTCGAAGTGCACGGCCAGTGGCTTGTCGTTGGCGATCAGCTCGGCGCCCAGGCTGAGCACGAACAGAATCAGGAACAGCCACAGCGACCACCAGCCACGCTTGTTCGCCTTGAACCGCTCGAACCGGCGGCGATTGAGGGGGGACAGGTTCATCTCAATGCTCCCGGCTGGCAAAGTCGATACGCGGATCGACCAGGGTGTAGGTGAGGTCGCCGATCAGCTTCACGATCAGCCCCAGCAGGGTGAAGATAAACAGCGTACCGAATACCACCGGGTAGTCGCGGTTGATCGCCGCTTCGAAGCTCATCAGGCCGAGGCCGTCGAGGGAAAAGATCACCTCCACCAGCAAGGATCCGGTGAAGAAAATGCCGATGAAGGCCGAGGGGAAACCGGCGATCACCAGCAGCATCGCGTTACGAAACACGTGGCCGTAGAGCACGCGGTGGTTGGTCAGGCCCTTGGCCTTGGCGGTGACCACGTACTGTTTGTTGATCTCGTCGAGGAAGCTGTTCTTGGTCAGCAGGGTCATGGTGGCGAAGTTGCCGATCACCAGGGCGGTTACGGGCAGGGCCAGGTGCCAGAAATAATCGAGGACCTTGCCGCCCCAGCTCAACTCGTCGAAGTTATTCGAGGTGAGCCCGCGCAAGGGGAACCAGTCCAGGTAACTGCCGCCGGCGAACACCACTATCAGCAGGATAGCGAACAGGAACGCCGGGATCGCATAGCCGACGATGATCGCCGAACTGGTCCATACATCGAAATGGCTGCCGTGGCGCGTGGCTTTGGCGATGCCCAGGGGGATGGACACCAGGTACATGATCAGGGTGCTCCATAACCCGAGGGAAATCGACACCGGCATCTTTTCCTTGATCAGGTCGATGACCTTGGCGTCGCGGAAAAAACTGTCGCCGAAATCCAGTTGCGCATAGTTCTTGACCATGATCCACAAACGTTCCGGCGCCGACTTGTCGAAGCCGTACATTTTCTCGATTTCCTTGATCAACGCCGGGTCCAGCCCCTGGGCGCCGCGATAGCTGGAGCCGGCCACCGAGACTTCGGCGCCGCCCCCGGCGATGCGGCTGGTGGCGCCGTCAAAGCCTTCGAGCTTGGCGATCATCTGTTCCACCGGCCCGCCGGGGGCCGCCTGGATGATTACGAAGTTGATCAGCAGGATGCCGAACAGCGTGGGGATGATCAGCAACAGGCGACGAACAATATAGGCCAGCATTCAATCGCCTCCGCTCGCCGCTTCGGCGCTTTGTGCAGTGTCCAGGGGGACCGCGGGTTCGACGTCGGGTTTGGCCCACCAAGTGGCGGTGCCTACGTCATAGCGCGGCGAGACGTTCGGGTGGCCGAGGTGGTCCCAATACGCCACACGGAACGTCTTGATGTGCCAGTTGGGAATCACGTAATAACCAAACTGCAGCACACGGTCCAGCGCTCGGGCATGGGCGATCAGGCTTTTGCGCGAGTCGGCGTCGATCAGTTGCTCGACCAACTGGTCGACCGCCGGGTCCTTGAGACCCATGTAGTTGCGGCTGCCGGGCTTGTCGGCGCTGGATGACTTCCAGAACTCACGCTGCTCATTACCCGGCGAGGTGGACTGTGGAAAGCTGCCCACCAGCATGTCGAAATCCCGCGAGCGCAGGCGGTTGATGAACTGCGACACGTCAACCCGGCGAATCACCAGGTCGATGCCCAGGTCGGCCAGATTGCGCTTGAACGGCAGCAGGATGCGCTCGAATTCGGTCTGGGCCAGCAGGAATTCGATGGTCACCGGCTTACCGGTGGTGTCGACCATTTTGTCGTCGACGATCTTCCAGCCGGCTTCCTGCAACAGCTGGTAGGCCTCGCGCTGCTGCGCACGGATCATGCCGCTGCCGTCGGTTTTGGACGGCTCGAAAGACTGGGTGAAGACTTCGGCGGGGATCTTGTCGCGCAGGGGCTCGAGAATGGCCAGTTCATCCGGGCCGGGCAAACCGGTGGCGGCCATTTCCGAGTTTTCGAAGTAGCTGCGGGTGCGGGTGTAGGCGCCATTGAATAACTGTTTGTTGCTCCATTCGAAATCCAGCAACAGGCTGATGGCCTTGCGCACCCGTACATCCTGAAACATGGGTTTGCGCGTGTTGAACACGAAACCCTGCATGCCGGTGGGATTGCCGTTGGGAATCTCTTCCTTGACCAAGCGGCCTTGGGCCACCGCTGGAATGTTGTAGGCGTTGGCCCAGTTTTTGGCGCTGAACTCCAGCCAATAGTCGAACTGCCCAGCCTTCAGAGCTTCCAGCGACACCGTGCTGTCGCGGTAATAATCAGTGATGCGGTTATCGAAATTGTAGAAACCCTTGGCGACCGGCAGGTCCTTGGCCCAATAGTCCTTGACCCGCTCGTAGCGGATCATGCGTCCGGCCTTGACCTCAGCCACCTTGTACGGGCCACTGCCCAGCGGTATCTCCAGATTGCCCTTGGAGAAATCGCGAGTGGCCCACCAATGCTTGGGCAGCACCGGCAATTGCCCAAGGATCAGTGGCAGCTCGCGGTTGTTGGTGCGCTTGAATTTGAACAGCACCCGCAGCGGGTCTTCGGCGACCACTTCGTCAACGTCGGCGTAGTAGGTGCGGTAGAGCGGGGTGCCGTCCTTGATCAGGGTCTGGAAGGTAAACACCACGTCGTCGGCGCGGATCGGGTGGCCGTCGTGGAAGCGGGCTTCGGGGCGCAGGTAGAAGCGCACCCAACTGTTGTCCGGGGCTTTTTCGATCTTGCCGGCCACCAGGCCGTATTCGGTGATGGGCTCGTCCAGGCTTTGCATGGCCAGGGTGTCGTAGATCAACGGCAGATTGTCCGCCGGCACGCCTTTGCTGATGTAAGGGTTGAGGCTGTCGAAGCCGCCCATGGCCGATTCGCGGAAGGTGCCGCCCTTGGGGGCGTCGGGGTTCACGTAGTCAAAATGCTTGAAGTCGGCGGGGTACTTGGGTGGCTCGTTATAGAGCGTCAACGCATGCTGCGGAGCGGCCTGGGCCGCGCTGCACAGCAACAGGCTGGCGAATAATGTCCTGCGCAATAACATCATTGGGCTTTCTCCGAAGCTTTCAGCCACCACGCGCTCAGGCCCAGGCTGTAAGGCGGCGTGGTGACAAAGGCGAACCGGTTGCGGTACGCCAGGCGATGATAGTTGAGGTACCAATTGGGAATGCTGTAGTGCTGCCACAGCAGCACCCGGTCCAGCGCGCGGCCGGCGGCCAGTTGTTCGTCGCGGGTCTGGGCCGCGAGCAAACGTTCCAGCAGGTGATCGACCACGGGGTTGGCGATGCCGGCGTAATTCTTGCTGCCCTTGATCGCGGCCTGGCTGGAGTGGAAGTACTGCCACTGCTCCAGCCCTGGGCTGAGGGTCTGGTTGAGGGTGACCAGGATCATGTCGAAGTCGAACTGATCGAGCCGCTGCTTGTACTGGGCGCGATCAACGGTGCGCAGGTGCGCGTCGATGCCGATACTGATCAGGTTTTCCACATAGGGCTGCAGGATGCGCTCCAGGTTCGGGTTGACCAGCAGAATTTCCAGGCGCAGCGGTTGCCCGTCCTTGTTCAGCAGGCGTTGACCGGACAACTTCCAGCCGGCTTCGCCGAGCAGGGCCAGGGCATGACGCAGGGTTTCGCGTGGGATGCCGCGACCGTCGGTGTGCGGCAGGCTGAAGGCTTGGGTCAACAGATTGGCCGGCAGTTGGTCGCGATAGGGCGAAAGCATCAACCACTCCTGGCCGACCGGCACGCCCGTGGCCGAGAATTCACTGTTGGGGTAGTAGCTCAAGGTGCGTTTGTAGGCGCTGCTGAACAGCGTGCGGTTGGTCCATTCGAAGTCGAACATCAACCCCAGGGCTTCACGCACTGTGGTCTGGCTGAAGGCCGGTCGGCGGGTGTTGATGAACAGGCCCTGGCTCTGGGTGGGGATCTGGTGGGCGATCTGCGCCTTGATGACCTCGCCGCGATTGACCGCCGGAAAGTTATAGCCGGTGGCCCAGTTCTTCGCCTGGTGCTCGATATAAATGTCGAATTCGCCCGCCTTGAAGGCTTCAAAAGCTACATCGCTGTCGCGGTAGAACTCCACCTCGACCTTGTTGTAGTTGTACAAGCCCTGGTTGACGGGCAGGTCCTTGCCCCAGTAATCCTTGACCCGCTCGAACACCAGTTGGCGGCCAGGATTGACCTTGCTGATGCGGTACGGCCCGCTGCCCAGTGGCGGTTCGAAGGTGGTGGCCTTGAAGTCGCGATTTTTCCAGTAATGCTGGGGCAGCACCGGCAGCTCGCCCAGACGCAGGATCAGCAGCGGATTGCCGGCGCGCTTGAACACGAAACGGATGCGATGGCGATTGAGGATATCCACCCGCGCCACTTCCTGCAGGTTGGTGCGGTACTGCGGATGGCCTTCGGTCAGCAGGGTTCGGTAGGAGAACGCCACGTCCTCGGCGGTGATCGGTGTTCCATCGTGAAAACGTGCCTCGTGGCGCAGGTTGAACACGACCCAGCTGCGGTCCTCGCTGTACTCCACCGACCGGGCAATCAGGCCGTAGCTGGACGTCGGCTCATCGCCGGAGGGGGCGTACTGGCCGGTGCCGACCATCAGCGGCTCGTTCAGCTCATTGACGCCGTATTGCAGGAAGTTGCCGGTGGACACCGGGCTGGTGCCTTTGAAGGTATAGGGGTTGAGGGTATCGAACGTGCCAAAGGCCATCACCCGCAGTGTCCCGCCTTTCGGCGCTGCAGGGTTTACCCAATCGTAGTGGGTGAATTTAGCCGGATACTTGAGCGTGCCGAACTGCGCGTAACCGTGGCTCTCGGTAATCGTCGCGTTCGCCGCAAAGCTCAAGGCCAGACTTATTAGTAGAAGGAGGGGACGCTTCAAGTCAGAGATCCGATCCAGGCGGCTTGGGCTTTATGATCGGTACAGTAACAGCTTGTTCCGGATCGAAAAAGGCTGCTGAGAAGACTGAAGACCCAATGTGGGAGGGGGCTTGCTCCCGATAGCGGTGGGTCAGTCAATATAGGGGCTGACTGGCCCACCGCAATCGGGAGCAAGCCCCCTCCCACATTGGTTTCTCGGTGTTTCTGAGGACTCAGCGCGGCCCGGAAACCACCAGCATTTGCCCAGGCTTCAATGCCTGGCCGGTACGTGGGTTCCAACGCTTGAGATGTTGCATCTCGACGTTGAAGCGCTTGGCAACCATGTACAGCGAGTCGCCTTTCTTGACCTTGTACTGCACCGGTTTTGTCGCGGCGGCTTTGCGGGTGTCCTGCATCACCAGGGTCTGGCCGACCTTGAGCGCCTGGCCGTTGAGCTTGTTCCAGCGCTGCAGGTCATGCACATCGACCTTGTTGGCCTTTGCGATCAGCGTGAGGTTGTCGCCGGTGCGCACCTTGTAGCTGCGGGTACGCCCGGCTACCGCCTTGGTCTCGACTTCGTCGAACACCGGCTTTTTGGGGCGCATGCTCAACAACTCTTCCGGCTTCATGGTCGACAGGGTGCTGGTGAGCAGTTGCGCCTTGGAGGTCGGCACCAGCAAATGCTGGGGGCCGTCCAGGGTGGTGCGCTGTTTCAGGGCCGGGTTGAGCTGGAACAGTTCGTCTTCATCGATCTCCGCCAGCGCGGCGACCCGTGACAGGTCCATGCTTTGCTTGACTTCAACCACTTCGAAGTACGGCGTGTTGGCGATCGGGTTCAGGTTGACGCCATAGGCCTCAGGGGCCAGTACCACTTGGGACAGCGCCAGGAACTTGGGCACGTAGTCCTTGGTTTCCTGGGGCAGGGGCAGGTTCCAGTAGTCGGTCGGCAGGCCGAGCTTCTCGTTGCGTTCGATAGCCCGGCTCACCGTGCCTTCGCCCGCATTGTAGGCCGCCAGGGCCAGTAGCCAGTCGCCGTTGAACATGTCATGCAGGCGGGTCAGGTAGTCCAGGGCGGCGGTGGTGGAGGCGGTGATATCGCGCCGGCCATCGTAGGCGCGGGTCTGGCGCAGGTTGAAGTAGCGCCCGGTGGACGGAATGAACTGCCACAAGCCGACTGCATCGCTGCGCGAATAGGCCATTGGGTTGTAGGCACTTTCAATCACCGGCAGCAGCGCCAGCTCCAGGGGCATGTTGCGTTCTTCAAGGCGCTCGACGATGTAATGAATGTAGAGGCTGCCGCGTTCACCGGCGTTCTCCAGGAAGGACGGGTTGCTGGCGAACCACAGGCGTTGTTGCTCGATGCGCGGGTTCACGCCTAAGCCGTCCTGCAATTGAAAGCCCCGACGCATGCGTTCCCAGACATCCTGGGGTACTTCGGGGCTGGGCTTCTCTGAGAGCCAAATAGGTTTTTGCTTGATCTTGGCAGCAAGATTCGGTTTGGGTTGCACGGTGGTTTGTGCAGCGTAATGAGTCGATTGGCAGCCCGCCAGAGTTGCGGAAACGGCCACCGCCACGGCTTGAGCCAGGCGGGTCAATGCGTCTGAAGAAATGGATTTACGAATAGATGACGACATTGGCTGGAAGTAAGTTCCGGGCAAAAATGTCGGGCGATTCTAGAAAGCGCTTGGGTTGCGGTCAACCATTCAGAAATTACGTATCAGATCGCTTGCACTTAGAACGTATCTTTCCAAGCCCTCAAGCTAGCAAACACCTCGGCCCCAGAGCGGTTGTCACGGCCGTTCCGTTCGTCCGCTTTTTGTTTAACGGATGTTTCAGAGGTACGTAAAAAAGGGTTAGTGCGTTTTTCCAGAGCCAGGTCGGACGGCAGCGTCATCTCGCCGCGGGCGCGCAATTGCGCGACCTGTGCCACACGCTCAGCGATGTCGGCGTTGTGCGGTTCCACGGCTTGGGCAAACCTGAGGTTACTTTGTGTGTACTCGTGGGTGCAGTACACCAAGGTGTCGGCAGGCAGCGCGGCCAGGCGCTGCAGCGAAGCATGCATCTGTTGCGGCGTGCCTTCGAACAGGCGACCGCAACCGGCGGCAAACAGGGTGTCGCCACACAGCAACACGCCCTCATGGTAATAAGCGATGTGGCCCAGGGTGTGGCCGGGCACCGCATATACATCAAAATCCCAGCCGAGTACGGTGATGCGGTCGTTATCCTGCAAATCGACGTCCCGCGCGGGAATGTTCTCGTTCGCCGGGCCATACACCGTGGCGCCGGTAACGGCCTTGAGTTGAGCGACGCCACCGACGTGATCATGGTGATGGTGAGTGACCAGGATATCGCTGAGGGTCCACGCCGGATGCTGCTTGAGCCAGGCAAGCACCGGCGCGGCGTCACCGGGGTCGACCACGGCGCAACGTTGAGTCTGGTCATCCTGCAACAACCAGATGTAGTTATCGGTGAAGGCGGGTAGGGCAGTGATCTGTATCATTCTTCGATTCGCCAAGCTGAACACATTGGTGCATCTTAGAGCGTCTAGGCGAGTTGGAGAATGCAATGACTGATAAAGCGTTCGCCCAGGCCGATCCTGAGTGGCTGGCTCTGATCGGCGCGGCCCGTGAATGGCTGTCCGGGCCGCTTGGGCAATTTCTGCTGGATGAAGAACGACGCATGCTCGAAGACGAGCTGGGCCGGTTCTTCGGGGGCTACCTGGTGCATTACGGACCCTCGGCCGAGACGCCGCCATGCGCACCGCAGGTACAGCGCAATGTACGGTTGGGGGCGCCGTTGCCCGGCGTGGAAATCGTCTGCGAGGAGCAGGCCTGGCCGTTGAGCGAACACGCCGCCGATGTGGTGGTGTTGCAGCACGGCCTGGATTTCTGCCTATCGCCCCATGGTTTGTTGCGCGAAGCCGCGAGCAGCGTGCGCCCGGGCGGTCATTTGCTGATTGTCGGCATCAACCCCTGGAGCAGTTGGGGCCTGCGCCACGTATTCGCCCACGACGGCCTGCGCCAGGCGCGCTGCATCGCGCCTTCCAGGGTGGGCGACTGGCTCAACCTGCTGGGTTTCGCGCTGGAGAAACGCCGCTTCGGGTGCTATCGTCCGCCGCTTGCGTCCGCCAAGTGGCAGGGGCGCCTCGCCGGCTGGGAACGCCGCGCGGGGGCCTGGCAACTGTCCGGTGGAGGCTTCTATTTATTAGTGGCGCGCAAGATCGCGGTCGGGCTGCGGCCCGTTCAGCAGGTGCGCCGCGAACCGCTCGGCAAGCTGGTGCCGATGCCGCTGGCCAAGGTCAACCGCGAACAGCGCGAACCGTAAAACCTCTTTTTGATTCAGGCCCGATAACCGATGACCGATAGCGTAGAACTCTTCACCGATGGCGCCTGCAAGGGCAACCCCGGCCCCGGCGGCTGGGGCGCATTGCTGGTGTGCAAGGGCGTGGAGAAGGAGTTGTGGGGCGGCGAAGCCAACACCACCAACAACCGCATGGAGCTGATGGGCGCCATTCGCGGCCTGGAAGAACTCAAGCGGCGCTGCAACGTGCTGCTGGTGACCGACTCGCAATATGTGATGAAGGGCATCAACGAGTGGATGGTGAATTGGAAGAAGCGCGGGTGGAAAACCGCCTCCAAGGAGCCGGTCAAGAATGCCGACCTGTGGCAATTGCTCGATGAGCAATGCAACCGGCATGACATCACTTGGAAATGGGTGCGTGGTCATATCGGCCATCCCGGTAACGAACGGGCTGACCAACTGGCCAACCGCGGTGTGGATGAAGTGCGCGGCTACAAGCAGAGCTGAAGCCGGCTGACGTGTTAACATCGCGCCCTTTGACTCACACCCTACTGCACACCACACCGTTTTTGAGAGCTGAACCCTGATGGCCATCCGATCCGTAGTACTCGATACCGAAACCACCGGCATGCCAGTGACCGATGGCCACCGGATCATCGAAATCGGCTGTGTCGAACTGATGGGCCGCCGTCTGACCGGGCGTCACTTCCACGTCTACCTGCAACCGGATCGTGACAGTGACGAAGGCGCGATTGGCGTCCACGGCATCACCGACGAGTTCCTCAAGGGCAAGCCGCGCTTTGCCGAAGTGGCCGATGAGTTTTTCGAGTTCATCAACGGCGCCCAGTTGATCATCCATAACGCGGCCTTCGACGTCGGCTTTATCAATAACGAGTTCGCCCTGATGGGGCAGACGGATCGCGCGGATATTTCCAGGCATTGCTCGATCCTCGACACCTTGATGATGGCCCGCGAGCGTCACCCGGGCCAGCGCAACAGCCTCGATGCCTTGTGCAAGCGTTATGGCGTCGACAACTCCGGCCGTGAACTGCACGGCGCCTTGCTCGACTCCGAGATCCTGGCTGACGTCTACCTGACCATGACCGGTGGGCAGACCAGCCTGTCGCTGGCCGGTAACGCCTCCGATGGCAGCGGTTCGGCGGAAGGCTCGGGCAATCGCCCTTCGGAGATCCGTCGCCTGCCGGCTGATCGCAAGCCTACGCCCGTCATCCGCGCCAGCGAGCAGGATCTGGCCGAGCATGTCGCACGGTTGGAAGCGATTGCCAAGGCGGCCGGCGCGCCAGCGTTGTGGACTCAGTTGGCCCAACCATAATCCTGGCTTGATGCAGTAAAAAATGTGGGAGGGGGCTTGCTCCCTCCCACAGTTGATCTCTCATCGTCTGTAAAATCTTCATTCGCCACATTGGCTTCCAGCTTCTACCCTGAGTGCAAGCCCTCAGGAGTCGGAGCGCTCATGTACAAAGACCTGAAGTTCCCCGTCCTTATCGTGCACCGCGACATCAAGGCCGACACCGTTGCCGGTGACCGGGTTCGAGGCATCGCCAGGGAGTTGGAACAGGAGGGCTTCAGCATCTTTTCTGCGGTGGACTACGCCGAAGGACGGTTGGTGGCGTCCACCCACCACGGCCTCGCGTGCATGCTGATCGCTGCTGAAGGCGCCGGAGAAAATACCCACTTGCTGCAGAATATGGTCGAGCTGATCCGCCTGGCGCGGGTGAGGGCGCCCAACCTGCCGATCTTCGCCCTGGGCGAACAAGTCACCCTGGAAAACGCCCCGGCCGATGCCATGAGCGAACTCAACCAGTTGCGCGGCATCCTGTATCTGTTCGAAGACACCGTACCGTTCCTCGCTCGTCAGGTAGCCCGTGCTGCGCGCACCTACCTCGATGGCTTGCTGCCGCCGTTCTTCAAGGCCCTGGTGCAACACACCGCAGACTCCAACTATTCATGGCACACCCCCGGTCATGGCGGTGGCGTGGCCTATCGCAAAAGCCCGGTGGGGCAGGCGTTTCATCAGTTCTTCGGGGAAAACACCCTGCGTTCGGACTTGTCTGTCTCAGTCCCCGAGCTGGGCTCGCTGCTCGATCACACCGGGCCGCTGGCAGAGGCCGAAGCCCGCGCTGCGCGCAACTTTGGTGCCGATCACACGTTTTTCGTGATCAACGGCACGTCCACCGCGAACAAGATTGTCTGGCACTCCATGGTCGGTCGCGATGACCTGGTACTGGTCGACCGCAACTGCCACAAGTCGGTGCTGCATTCGATCATCATGACCGGCGCGATCCCGTTGTACCTGTGCCCGGAGCGCAACGAGCTGGGGATCATCGGTCCCATCCCGCTCAGCGAATTCAGCGCCGAATCGATCCGCGCCAAGATCGACGCGAGTCCTCTGACCCGTGGCCTCGCGGCGAAGGTAAAGCTGGCGGTGGTGACCAATTCCACTTACGACGGGCTGTGCTACAACGCCGAACTGATCAAGCAGCAATTGGGTAACAGCGTGGAGGTGCTGCACTTCGATGAAGCCTGGTATGCCTACGCGGCATTCCACGAGTTTTTCGCCGGGCGCTATGGCATGGGCACCTCGCGCACGCCGGACAGCCCGCTGGTGTTCACCACTCATTCCACGCACAAACTGCTCGCGGCATTCAGCCAGGCGTCGATGATTCACGTGCAGGACGGCGGTGCGCGGCAGTTGGACCGCGACCGCTTCAACGAAGCGTTCATGATGCATATCTCCACGTCGCCGCAGTACAGCATCATTGCCTCCCTGGACGTGGCCTCGGCGATGATGGAAGGCCCGGCGGGTCGCTCGCTGTTGCAGGAAATGTTCGACGAGGCCCTGAGTTTCCGTCGCGCGCTGGCCAACCTGCGTCAGCATATCGCCGCCCACGACTGGTGGTTTTCCATCTGGCAGCCACCCTCGGTGGCCGGTATCGACCGCGTCGCCACGGCGGACTGGCTGCTGCACCCTCAGGATGACTGGCATGGTTTTGGCGATGTGGCTGAGGATTATGTGTTACTGGATCCGATCAAGGTCACGCTGGTGATGCCTGGCCTCAACGCCGGCGGCGCCTTGAGCGATTGCGGAATTCCGGCTGCAGTCGTCAGCAAATTCCTCTGGGAGCGTGGGCTGGTGGTGGAAAAAACCGGGTTGTATTCCTTCTTGGTGTTGTTTTCCATGGGGATCACCAAGGGCAAGTGGAGTACGCTGCTCACCGAACTGCTGGAGTTCAAGCGCAGCTATGATGCGAATGCGAGCCTGGCCAGTTGCCTGCCTTCGGTGTATGCCCAGGGACCGGTACGTTATCAGGGCTTGGGGTTGCGCGACCTGTGCAACCAGTTGCACAGTTGTTACCGCAGCAACGCGACGGCCAGGCATCTCAAACGCATGTATACGGTGTTGCCGGAGATCGCAATGAAGCCGGCCGACGCCTACGACCAGTTGGTCAGGGGCGAAGTGGAAGCGGTTTCCATCGATGCCTTGCCAGGACGCATCGCAGCCGTGATGCTGGTGCCGTATCCGCCGGGTATTCCGTTGATCATGCCGGGCGAGCGCTTTACCGAGTCAACGCGGTCGATCGTCGACTACCTGGCCTTCGCTCGTACGTTCGATAGCAGTTTTCCCGGCTTTGTCGCCGATGTTCATGGGCTGCAACATGAAGATGACGGCAGTGGTCGTTGTTACACCGTCGATTGCATCAAGGGTTAAGAATGTTTATGCAAGCTGTAATGAACCCGAAGTATCCGGGGCTCAGTGTGCGAGTCGCCGATGAAGGCTTTGACGCTTATGTATGGGGCAACGATTTCAGTTTTGAGGTCAGCGGCTACGGGGTGCCGCAGATGGACAAGCGGGTCGATCAATGGCCGGTGGAGCGCATCCTGCCGTACCGCAAGTGTTACGGCATCGACCCTGAAGAGTTCGCCAGCTTTCGCGACGCGCCCGACAGCGCGATCTTCATGGCCTATCTGGACGATTGCGCGGTCGGCCACGTAGTGATCAGCACCAACTGGAACGGCTTTGCCCACGTCGACGAATTAGCGGTGGCCCTGCCTGCGCGGCGTCACGGTGTGGCCAAGGCGCTGCTGGACGTGGCGCAGTTCTGGGCACGCAAGAAAAACCTGCCGGGCATGATGCTCGAAACCCAGAACAACAACCTTGGTGCCTGTCGCCTGTATGAGCGCAGCGGGTATGTGATGGGCGGGATCGACCAACTGCGTTATCGGGGCATTGACCCGCAAACCCGCGAGGTGGCGATTTTCTGGTATCGGTTGTTCAAGTCCGAGCGGGGCGCAGCCTGAGCGTCGCTCGTGGGCAACGTTTCAAGCTGCGCCGGGGTGTTTCGCTGTGGGTCAGGTGTCAATCCACGAGTGTTCCCCCCCGATTTCGATTTGCAACTGTTCGCGCATCGCCAAGTAGTGCTCTTTTGCCTCGGTTACGCTCTGTTGGAGCCCGTCTGGCGGTATCAGACCTTTGTCTAGATAATAGTCGCGTGTTTGCTTTTGCAGGCTGAACCGCGCACCGGTCCGGAGCCTGCCATTGATCTGCTCCATAACCTTGGGCTTGCCATCAAAGCCTACGTCGTAAATGTCCGGTCGCTTGGCTTTGAGTACATCGTCAAACATAAGCGGGCCCACCGTTTCGAAATACTTGCGTCCGTAGGCCAAAAAGTCCGGGGTGTAGTTGACCGCACCTCCGGCATCGCGACCGACGGTCAGGCGATTGGCTTCAAAGTAGGCTTTGTTTTGCGTGAAGCGGTTATTCATCTCGGTGATCATTTCAGTAATGACCGGATTCTCCGCCTGGGTGGCGAAGTGGCTAGTGTTATAGAACGGTTTGTATTCGGAGAGTTTATGACCCACTGGCGCGCCGAGCAGGATGTCCGAGTCACCGGCATTCAACCCTATTGATCCGCCAGTACCTGTGATCAGATCATCGGTATCAAGGTAGATGCCGCCATATTGATTCATCAGCGGGTAACGGGTCACATCCGAGGCGGCGGAAAGGTTCTTGCCCTGGCCCCTGCGGAAATATGAATACATGTCGGTATCTTTCAAGGATTGAAAAAAATCCTCTTCGTTCAGGTTCATGGCGGTGGCGCCCGGTGCGTCTGTTTGCAGTTTGAGCTTGATGGCCTGGAATAGCTCCGGGGTGTCGGCGTCGATATGCACAATGGATGTGTATCCGGGCATTTTTTCGGCGTTCTTCGCTATGTTGTTGATCATCGCGCTCGGTATCTCGCCGCCCGCCCAAAAGTAGTGAATTTTTTTCGGCACCGGCCTGACATTTTTAGGCTTTTGTAATATGGAAGGGGCGGGCGCGTCGATAAACCGGTAGGTGTGCCCCCGTGTAGGCTTGGCTGATTTGAATTCGGCGAGCGACCCCTTCTGCCACTTGTCTTTCGCGGCCGTCCAGAAATAAGCAGCGTTTTGTTTGCCTAAGGGGGCGTTCTCCCTCCAAGCACCCACGTTGGTGTCAAAGTAGACAATAACGTCCGTTTTGCCGTAATCGATGCTGTACAGGATCGGGTGAACGCTCGTGTGGACCTTTACACCGTCCATCGGCACGACGTAGGTGGCATTATCGAGTTTCCAGGCCGGCGCAAGATCGTTTTCCCCACCGAGTAAACGATTGGCCGTGGCGGCGGGCTCCCAACCTGTACTGCCGAGGTCCCGCACTGGAATTTTCTCGCGGTGCGTTGTGGGATGCAGCACTACGCGCTGGCCATCTTCAACTTTGGACTGATAGAACCTACCGTCGATTTTTACATACTCTTGATTGTTCGCACCTATGTAGACATTGGCTTGCAGGCCTTTGACGTGCAGCCGATCAGTGTCGACGGTGACCTCGTAGTCAAACAGCGCAGGTTGATCGAGGACTTTGACTTCGCCGCCTGTTGTCACCACACCGGGTTCGAAGCTTTTCAGTGGCGCACCGTAGGGCTGGCCCTTGGTCACGTCGTAGGCGTACCAGTCGCCGTTGCGAAACACCGCGCCACCTTCCACACTGCGGTCTGCAAGCTTGTAGGTGCCTACGCCGACGAGGCCATGCTGCACGCCTGCCGCTTTGAGCAGGTCATAGCTGCTGCTTGCGCCCTTGAGGACATTAATGGCCTCTCGGCCCGATTTGGCGCCGCGACGAGCCAACCATCCGGCGCCCCTGAGCACGTCACCTGCGCCACCCAATGGGTTGAGCGCTTCAGTCACAACGCTCCCCAGGAACCGCGCAGCTTTTGCTGCCGCCTTCACGCTGTTTACCCCTTTTGCAATCACCTTGCCCGCTTGGGCGGCCTTGCCGATACCCATCGTGACCAGGCCTACCACATCGAGGCCAAGGTCAAATACACCGTCGCCGACCTTGCCCTTGCTGAAATTGACGATCGCCGACCTGAAGGGGATTAGGTTCAGGAAAAACTCGCCAATGGCTTCGTCGGCCGCGGTGCTTTGATCGTAGGAAGTGGACCCGCGGGCATGCTGGAGCACGTCATCGCTGTGCAAGTCGAGGGATTGGGTGAACACCTTGGCAATGTATCGGGTACGGTCGGAGTCGAAGACCTGTGGGTTTTGCGAGGTCACCGGTTGCTCTTTGGACTGTTCGGCGTGTTCACTCTCGAATGGGTTGAACCGAACGGTTTTATGTAGCGTACTGCCGTCTCTGCGCTCAAGCTTATCGTAAGGAGGCGAATAGGTTCTGGAGAGGTAATCGAGTTTTGAAACCGTGCCGGTGCTGGTGTCAAGGCGGTAAACGTTAACTTTCCCGTCGAGCGTAGTCTTTACATCCAGCGTGTGGCCCTTTCTGCTCAGGCTTTTATTCCAGAAATCCGTGGCCAGTTTGTATTCATTCTTATGGAAAAACTCCAGCTGGCCGTAGCGCAGGTTTACCCGGTCTTGGGGCGGTAAGGCCGAGATCAAATACTGGACCATGCCAGTGTGGCCTTTTTCCAGTGCCTCTATTGCCGGGGTGTACTGCTCGGTAAAGGCGTTGTCGACCGTGAGTTTGCCGCTGGCTGATTTCTCGCAGAATTGCTCGATGGGGATTTGCTTGTCTTTGGTTATCCAGTGTTGCTTGTTGCCTGGGTTGACCGTGTCGCCGTGCATGACGATATCCAGCATCGAGTGTTCGCCGGGGTAACGACCAGGGCGACCTTCATGTAGACGGGTTTTGATAATATGCCTGGCCCTAAAGACGCTGTCTTCGACCCCCGGAAATTCTTGTCTGAGCAGTTCCAGGCCCATCGCTTCCCGATCGGGGATAGGCGTTGCAAGCGCTGTGGACGCAGCTTGCAAGGCGTTTTGCTGGGCAACGAAGGTACGTCGGATGTCAGCATCGGCAGGTGCAGGCAGGGTGTTCAACAGGCCATTGGCGGCCGCCCAATGACTCAAGGCTGCGCGTTGAATCTGTTGCACGAGCGGTGCGCCCACGTCGACACTCTCGGCGCCGGCCATCACTTCGCTATAGCTCATCGTCAGCACGCACCCTGGCGATTGCGCTTCCAGTTTGGCCGCCGCGATCACCAGTTGTGTCCAGGGAATGCTGCCGTAAGTCACACTGGACGGGATGTTCTTGACCAGATGTTCCGGCGCGGTACGTGCCAACAACACGCGGGCTGCGAGGTCGGCCGATTGCGGCGAGGCTCGTCCTTGTGTCACCAGGTGGCGGCTCAAGCCCTCGATCACCACGGTGGGCGATTTGCGCCAGTGCTGCGACTGGCCCAGGTCAAAACCTGCGACGCTGTTGCGCGCCGGGTTGCTCAGGGACTCCGGGTCCAGGCCGATGTGAATGGCTGCCAGCAGGTAATCATTGATACTGGTAGGGGTCGCAATGCCCTTCAATTTGGCTTGTATGAGCTGCCCCAGTGCTTGGGCTTTGGCTGAGCTCAGCAGCGTCTGCGTCGCGTTGCTGGGTTGCTTCAAGTCGTCGTTCGACAGGTTGCCGGCTGACAGCAGATAGCCCAGCGCGCCTTTTTTCAGGTCTGCCAATGGCAGGTTGGGCAGGGTCGAGTCAGGCGCATTCAGCAGGTCGATGATGGCTTGTTGGTCTTGCGCCGCCATCGGCGTCGGCCAGGCCAGCGCGCCGCTGAAATTACCCAGGGGGTGGGTCTGGACGTGTTGCATCGCTTTTTGGTACAGCGCGAGCAACTGATCCAGGGTCTTGGGCAGTTCCAAACCGCTACCGCTGAGGTAGGTGGTCAGTTTGACGACGCTGGTGCTGGGCGTCAGTTGGTTGTCCCGGTAGTAGCTGGAATCCGCGCAGACCGGCAGTGAGAGGGCACCCAAGCGGAACGCTATCCCCGTCTCAAGGCGGCTTCGCTGTTCACTGGGTTCGCCGCCGGAGGAGGCCTTATTCGCATCTTCCAATGTTATGCGCAGCGCTGCAGCCACTTCTTTCCAATTGCAGCGTTCAGCAAAGGCTTCTTTAAGGGCCGCCGCGTTGTCGAATTCGTCGGGGCCTGTGTCACGGGTACCAGGATCGTTGACCGCAACCGATGCTGGCGTGATGGCAGCGTTATTGGTGTGTGCTGAGACCAGTCTGGTGGGGCGTGTTAGAGGCGGGTGCGCAGGTACGTGATGCGTGACATTCATGGAGAACCTTTCCGTAGATGTAATATATCGTCCGTCAGAAAGCCCGGTGTGGCGCTTTCGTCAGTCGATGGGTGTCAATATTTTCGGAGTGGGTTCCCGCGTGATCGTCAGCAACTGTGTCACTGAGAAGGCGGCGAAAAGAGTGGCGGGCAGAGCGTTACGGTGCCGGCGCGCAGGGCAATGGCGCCGCCAGCAAGGCTTGAGCCTGATGTGCGACAATTTCCAGCAAGGCATTCAGCGCCGGGGTGGGATTGGCGTCGTTCAACCTCAATGCGTAAAGGATGACGGGCAGGGGGGGCGACAAAGGGCATGCATCCAGCCCGGCCTCCCGTGCGCCGGATGCGGTGAACGGGTCGACAATCGCCAGGCCTTCGCCGGCCTCGACCATGCTGCGCATCATCTGGTAAGTCTGTACCCGCGTTTGCACCACCGGCAGCGGGCGTAACGCTTGCAGCTTCGCGTCCAGCAAACGGCTTAACGGGTCATGTCCTTCAAGGCCGATCATCGACTGCCCGGCCAGGTCCTGCAGCGCAATGTATTTTTGCTTGGGCTTGAGCCAGCCGTGGGGCGCGAGCAATTGCAACTTGCCCTCGGCCAGCACCGTGCTCTGGATCTGCGGGTGTTGCGGATCATGCAGGCTCAGGCCTACATCGGCCTCATGCAGCAGCAGGCTTTTGACGATCTCCCGAGTAGGCTGGCTCGACAGGTTGCACGGCGTATCCTGAAAGCGCCGACGCAGCATGGCGATGCCTTGGGGCAGTAGCTGGTTGGCCAGCGGCGGGGTGCACAGCACGCGCAAGGTCGGCGCGTGGTGGTGTTTCAGGCGGCTGGCCAGTCGCTGGATCGGCTCGAGTGCTTCGTACAGATGGGCGATCTGGGCCTGCAGCTCCAGGGTTTCACGGGTGGCTTGCAGGCGTCCGCGCACACTGGCGAACAGCATGAAGCCCAGCTGCAGCTCGGCATCCTTGAGTGTGGCGTCAACCTCGCCCACGGGCAGTTGCAACCACTCGGCGGCCGTGCCGAGGTGTCCGGTCTGCAAGATGGCCTGAATCACTTCGATATGACGTAAACGCATGGCCGGAGTCTATGTGCAGCGCGCCGGGGATTCAATGGTGCAGGCCTCCGTGCGCAAAAAAGACGGCATGGGTCGCCCCTGCCTATGGCGTTAAGCCAGGACCTCACTAGAATGAACGGTCTGATCAGTAACGACCACTGCCGGTTTCCCGGTACTTACAACAAAAACAGGTCTGGTCTCAAATGCCTCTACCCTCGACATTATTCGGGGTAACGGTCAAGCAACTCCTGGTCCTGGTGACCGTGGGGTGCATGGCGGCTTACTTCTTCGATAATCATGATGAACACCCGCCGGAAAACCTCGCACTTGAAGCGTTTATCCGTGCGCAGGAACAGGTCAGCGAGCAAGTGGGCGCGGTGCTCGGTATTACCTTGATGAGGCAAGTGGAGGCGTATCCCGCTTACGACAGGTCGGGCTACACGCGCTCGATGTATGCGGTACAAGGAGAGCGGGGGCAGTTGGTGGTAACGCTCAAGCAGGGCGAGCAGGGTATCGAAGTCACAGAGATTCGCAGTCCCTGAGCATCCCCAGCCCAGTCGCCAGGACTGAGCAGGTGGACAGGGCGAAATCTCAAGACGCGAGGGTGGTTTGGGATTCGCGTACGATAATCGTGCCCGACTGGATCAATCTGAACTCATCACCTTCCAGTTTTTCTACACGGTCGCCAATGGCCAGCTTGTAGGTGGTGGTAGGCGCCGAGCCAGCCAGGTCGCCGTGCGCCGGGTTGGATTCCTGGAATTCATGCACCGAATATACGCGGCCTTCCGCGTCTCTGGCATGAAACTGTCCGACTAGTACTGCTGCCATCTGTTTAGAACCTCTGGAGATAAACACTCGATTTGCGGTTCTGTAGACCGTCAGTGAGCGGGGTAGTTTACCTATAAGAAAAAAATACTATTCGTTTAAAGTTTCCGATGTTTCCTACGCGCTAAGTGCGCGGCGACAATCTTTGAACTCGCTGGTGCATGTGGTGCGAAGTCTTTATAACTGTCAGCTCCATTACTCACACGTGGGGAAACCTCTATGAGCAAGGTCTACACAATTGCCGTCCTGGTTGGCAGCCTGAGAAAAGAGTCGATCAATCGCAAGGTTGCCCTGGCATTGGCCGATCTGGCCCCTGCCAACCTCAAGTTGAATATCGTCGAAATTGGCGATTTGCCGCTCTACAACGAAGACAATGAAGGTGCGACAGCGCCCGCAGCCTACAGCACTTTCCGCCATCAGGTGAGTTCATCCGACGCGGTGCTGTTCGTGACACCGGAATACAACCGTTCCGTGCCTGCGGTGTTGAAAAATGCCATCGATGTGGGGTCGCGCCCTTATGGGCAGAGTGCCTGGGGCGGCAAGCCGGGGGCAGTCATCAGCGTGTCGCCAGGCGCCATTGGCGGCTTTGGCGCCAACCATCACCTGCGCCAGTCCCTGGTGTTTCTGGACGTGTGGTGCATGCAGCAGCCAGAAGCCTACCTGGGCGGCGCGGGCAGTGTGTTTGATGAGGCAGGGAAGGTCTCGGAAAAGACTCGACCCTTCCTGCAGGCCTTTATCGATGCGTACGGCAAGTGGGTCGAAAAACAAAAGGGTTGATTGGCAATGAGTGCTGATGTGGGAGAGGGCTTGCCCCCTCCCACAGACGATCACCGCAGCCAGTTGGTACGTGCCAGTTCGATCACCTCATCGCCACGCCCGCTCATCACGGCCTTGAGCATATACAGGCTGAACCCCTTGGCCTGTTCCAGCTTGATGCTCGGTGGCATCACCAGCTCCTGAGTCGCGGTCACCACATCCACCAGCACCGGGCCGTCGTGCGCCAAGGCACGGCGCAGGGCCGGCTCCAGGTCTTCGGATTGCTCGACACGAATCCCCAGGATGCCCATGGCGTTGGACATGGCGGCAAAATCCGGATTTTTCAGTTCGGTGCCCGTATCCAGGTAGCCTGCGGCCTTCATCTCCATTGCGACGAAACCCAGTGACGCGTTATTGAACACGATAATTTTCACGGGGAGGTTCAATTGCGCCAGGGAAATGAAGTCCCCCATCAGCATGGTGAAACCAC
The DNA here is from genome assembly GCF_030816195.1 of Pseudomonas sp. W4I3. Lineage (GTDB taxonomy): Bacteria > Pseudomonadota > Gammaproteobacteria > Pseudomonadales > Pseudomonadaceae > Aquipseudomonas. The sequence continues at coordinate 3,234,304 of NZ_JAUSXS010000001.1, forward strand.
CGTCGCCCGACATCGAGATCACCTGTCGTCCAGGAAATGCCGCCTGGGCACCGATGGCCTGGGGCATGGCGTTGGCCATCGAGCCGTGGTTGAACGAGCCGATCAGCCGGCGCTTGCCGTTCATCTTCAGATAGCGCGCAGCCCACACGGTCGGTGATCCGACATCGGCGGTGAAAATCGCGTCATCATCGGCCAGCTCGCTGAGCACGCGTGCCACGTACTGGGGATGGATCGGCCGATCCGCCTTGGACGGTTGCGCCAGGTCATCCAGGCCCTGGCGGGCTTTTTCGTAGTGCTTCAACGAGGTCTCGAGAAAGCTGCGATCCGTCTTGCGGGTCAGGCGCGGCAGCAGCGCGTCGATGGTTTCGCGCACATCGGCGGCGATGCCCAGGTCCAGCGTCGCACGTCGTCCCAACGCCTGGGGATCGCGGTCGACCTGAATGATCTTGGCGTCGGTGGGGTAGAACTGCCGATAGGGGAAGTCGGTGCCGAGCATGATCAAGGTGTCGCAATCGAGCATGGCGTGGTAACCGGAGCTGAAACCGATCAGGCCGGTCATGCCGACATCGAACGGGTTATCCCACTCCACATGCTCCTTGCCGCGCAGCGCGTGCACCACCGGCGCGCCGAGGGTGTTGGCCAACGCCACCACCTGATCATGGGCACCGGCGCAACCGCTGCCGCACAGCAAAGTGACTTTTTCGCTGCTGTGCAGGATATCGCTCAGCCGCTGCAGATCCGCCTCTGCGGGCAACGTTCGTGGTGCATGCAGGGCCGGCCAGGGCTTGAGCTTGTCCTCTACTTCGAGCAACGAGACATCCCCCGGGATCACCACCACCGCCACGCCCCGATTGAGGATCGCCGAGCGCATGGCGCGATGCAGCACCTGAGGCATCTGCTCGGGGTTGCTCACCAGCTCGATAAAGTGGCTGCACTCCTTGAACAGCTCCTGAGGATGGGTTTCCTGAAAGTAGTTCAGGCCGATCTCCGAGGACGGAATTTGCGCGGCAATCGCCAGCACCGGCACATGGTTGCGATGGCAGTCGAACAACCCGTTGATCAAGTGCAGATTGCCTGGCCCGCAACTGCCGGCGCACACCGTCAACTCACCGGTGGCGGCGGCCTCGGCCCCGGCGGCGAACGCGGCCACTTCTTCGTGGCGCACGTGCATCCACTCGATGCTGTCCATGGTGCGCAGGGCGTCGGTGAGGCCATTGAGGCTGTCGCCGGTCAGGCCCCAGATGCGCTTGATACCCGCCTGTTCAAGGGTGGTAGCCAACTGCTGGGCCAGGTTGATTTTCGCCATGAAGAACTCCAATCGTCAGTGAGGTTGAAAAACTGCTGATCAGTAGGGGACAGTTCAATCATGGCGAATGCTCCGCTTCTAACGTGAAGATTGCGTCATGCTTGCGCGGTACTGCCGCGCGCGCCGTGCGGTAAACCATTGGTCACAGGCCAGCGCCAGCCACGGCGCAACCTTGGGGTTGGGCAGCTGTCCGCGGCTCAGGCGGCGCATCTGGTCACGTACCACGGCCAGGGTGGCGAGGGCGGCCAAGGGTTTGCGTTTCCAACTGATGGGCTTGAGCTGCGGGTTGAGTTCGCGGCCTTCGCGCCAGTGCCTGATCAATTGCGGCTCCAGGGTCAGCGCGGTGGCGATGCCGGCCATGGCGATGCCGCTGTCCAGTACCTGCTGCACGACGGGCAGGCGGCGAATGCCGCCGGTCACCATCAACGGCATCCTGGCGACAGTGGCGAGTTCCTTGGCGAACTCCAGGAAGTACGCCTCACGCGCCAATGTGCGCCCGTCTCGCGCCTCGCCTTGCATGGCTGGTGCTTCGTAGCTGCCACCGGACAGTTCCAGCAGGTCGATGGGCAGCGGGTTGAGCATTTCGACCACGGCACGCGCGTCAGCTGCATCGAAACCGCCACGCTGAAAATCTGCGGAATTGAGCTTTACCGCCACGCAAAATGAAGGGCTGACACTGGCGCGCACGGCATTGATCACTTCCAGCAGCAGGCGCGCGCGGTTTTCCAATGAGCCGCCCCAACGATCGGTGCGATGGTTACTCAAGGGTGACAGAAACTGGCTCAACAGGTAGCCGTGGGCACCATGGATCTGCACCCCGGTAAACCCGGCTTTTTCAGCCAGGCGGGCGCTGGTGGCGAAGCGTGCGATCACCTCCTGAATATCGTCTTCGGTCATGGCCCTGGGCGTGGCGAACATTTTGGAAAAGCTACCCAGGTCAAGGGCGATGGCAGACGGCGCCAATGCCTGCTGGCCCAGGTTGGCCATGGTCTGACGCCCTGGATGGCTGAGCTGCACCCAGAAATGCACACCCTTGGCGCGAGCCACATCGGCCCATTCGCGGAAGCTGTCCAGGTGCTGCTCGTTTTCCAGTGCGACGCCGCCGGGGCCGGTCATGGCACGGCGGTCGATCATCACATTGCCAGTGAGCAGCAAGCCGGGCTCACCCTCGGCCCAGGTCTTGTACAACTGCTTCAACTCGCGAGAGGGAGCCTGATTGAGGTCGGCCATGTTTTCTTCCATCGCCGCCTTGGCGATACGGTTGGAAATGACTTGGCCGTTGGGCAGTTGTAAGGCTTCAAAGGGTGACATGGGTTGACTCCTGAGCGGGGGAGGCCTCAGGCTAAGCTTAAAGTTAACTTTAATGTCAAGCAGGCGTTTCGATGAATATTGGTGAGCTGGCAAAACAGAGCGGATTAGCGGCCTCGCGCATCCGCTTTTACGAAGCTGAAGGCTTGATCAGCCAGGTGGGGCGCCAGGCCAATGACTATCGACGTTATGCGCCAGAGGCGCTGCAGACACTGCAACTGATCCAGAGCGCGCAACAGGCCGGCTTCACCCTGCAGGAACTCAAGGCGTTGATGCCGGCGCCGGGCGAGCACAAGCGCGACGAGCTGATCGAGGCGTTGGAACGCAAGGTCGCGCAGATCGACGGGATGCAGGCGCAGTTGGCTCACAACAAGGCGCAGTTGCTGAGCGTGATCGAGGCGGTGCGGGCGCAGCCGGAAGGCGTGCCGTGCTCCATGGGGCAGAAGCAGGTGCTGGCGTCGATTAATCCGCAACCTGGAAGTCGCTGAATAGCATGTGGGAGGGGGCTTGCTCCCGATAAGGGAGTGTCAGTCAACATTCATATGACTGACCCACCGCAATCGGGAGCAAGCCCCCTCCCACCTGTTTGACTCCGTTCGCCTGGATATTGTGGGTTCCCAACCACTCCAGCGCCGTGCACAGCTGCAAGAGCTGCCGGATGTACGCAGAACCAAATGTGGGAGGGGGCTTGCTCCCGATGAGGGAGTGTCAGTCAACATTCATATGACTGACCCACCGCAATCGGGAGCAAGCCCCCTCCCACCTGTTTAACCCCGTTCGCCTGGATATTGTGGTGTTCCCAAGCACTCCAGCGCCGTGCGCAGCTGCAAAAGCTGCCGGGTGTACGCAGAACCAAATGTGGGAGGGGACTTGCTCCCGATAAGGGAGTGTCAGTCACCATTCATATGGCTGACCCACCGCAATCGGGAGCAAGCCCCCTCCCACCTGTTTGACCCCGTTCGCCTGGATATTGTGGTGTTCCCAAGTACTCCAGCGCGGTGCACAGCTGCAAGAGCTGCCGGATGTACGCAGAACCAAATGTGGGAGGGGGCTTGCTCCCGATGAGGGAGTGTCAGTCAACATTCATATGACTGACCCACCGCAATCGGGAGCAAGCCCCCTCCCACCTGTTTAACCCCGTTCGCCTGGATATTGTGGTGTTCCCAAGTACTCCAGCGCCGTGCACAGCTGCAAAAGCTGCCGGGTGTACCCAGAACCAAATGTGGGAGGGGGCTTGCTCCCGATGAGGGAGTGTCAGTCAACATTCATATGACTGACCCACCGCAATCGGGAGCAAGCCCCCTCCCACCTGTTTGACCCCGTTCGCCTGGATATTGTGGTGTTCCCAAGCACTCCAGCGCCGTGCGCAGCTGCAAAAGCTGCCGGGTGTACGCAGAACCAAATGTGGGAGGGGGCTTGCTCCCGATAGCGGAGGGTCAGTCAACATTGATATGACGGACCCACCGCTATCAGGAGCAAGCCCCTCCCACATTTTTTTACTCAGCGGCGTCGGAATAGCGGCAGTGGCTCATCCGTTGCAGCCTGATATGTCACCGAAAAATCCTTGAGACTTTCCAACGCTTCATACGGGTCCTTGTCGGCGCGCAAGGCGAAGGCATCGAAGCCGCAGCGGCGCAGGTAGAACAGCTGGTCGCGCAGCACGTCGCCAATCGCCCGCAGCTCGCCCTTGAAACCATAACGGTCACGCAACAGGCGTGCGTTGGAGTAGTTGCGTCCGTCGGTGAAGGCCGGGAAATTCAGCGCGATCACCTGGAAATGCTGCACGTCATCACCGATTTCTTCGGCTTCTTCATCGGCGTCCAGCCACACGCCCAGGCCGCCATCGCGGGCCTTGAGGGCGTGGCCGTGCTCGCGCCACAGCGCCAGCGGCACGATCAGGTCGTCGCAGTTGGAGATGCCGTCGAAGCTCGCGTCCTTGGGCAGCAGGTGCCAGGTTTCGTCGAGGACTTCGTTGTTCTTAATGATTCGCTGCATAGACGCGCTCCTTGAACAGGTCGATGCCGATGCGCTGGTAGGTGTCGATGAAACGCTCATCTTCGGTGCGCTGTTCGATGTACACGTCGATCAGCTTGCCGATCACCTCCGGCATGGCTTCCTGGGCGAAGGACGGGCCGAGGATCTTGCCCAGGCTCGCATCGCGGCTGGCGCTGCCACCCAGGGACACTTGGTAGAATTCTTCGCCTTTCTTGTCCACGCCCAGGATGCCGATATGACCGACGTGGTGGTGACCACAGGCGTTCATGCAGCCGGAAATGTTCAGGTCCAGCTCGCCGATGTCGAACAGGTAGTCCAGGTCGTCGAAACGGCGCTGGATCGACTCGGCGATCGGGATCGACTTGGCATTGGCCAGGGAGCAGAAGTCGCCGCCCGGGCAGCAGATGATATCGGTCAACAGGCCGATGTTCGGCGTGGCGAAACCGCCTTCACGCAGCTCGCCCCACAGGGTGAACAGTTGGCTCTGTTCGACGTCCGCCAGAATGATGTTCTGCTCGTGGGAGGTGCGCAGTTGACCGAAGCTGTAGCGGTCGGCCAGGTCGGCGACGGCGTCCAATTGTTTGTCGGTGATGTCGCCCGGTGCAACGCCGGTGGGCTTGAGCGACAGGGTCACGGCCACATAGCCCGGCTTCTTGTGCGCCAGGGTGTTGCGGCCACGCCAGCGGGCGAAGCCTGGGTGTTGCTGGTCGAGGGCCGCGAGCTCGGCGTCCTGATTGCTCAGGGCCTTGTACTCGGGGTCGACGAAATGCTTGGCGACGCGGTGCACTTCGGCTTCGGTCAGGGTGGTCTGGCCGCCGCGCAGGTGTTCCATCTCGGCGTCGACTTTCTGCGCGAACACCTCGGGGGTCAGCGCCTTGACCAGGATCTTGATCCGGGCCTTGTACTTGTTGTCACGACGGCCGTAGCGGTTATAGACCCGCAGGATAGCGTCGAGGTAGCTCAACAGGTCCTGCCACGGCAGGAACTCGTTGATAAACGCGCCCACGACCGGCGTACGGCCCAGGCCGCCACCCACCAGCACGCGGAAACCCAGCTCGCCAGCGGCATTGTGCACCGGCTCCAGGCCGATATCGTGCACTTCGATGGCCGCGCGGTCCGAGGTCGAGCCATTGATGGCGATCTTGAACTTGCGCGGCAGGTAGGCGAATTCAGGGTGGAAGGTGGTCCACTGGCGCACGATTTCGCACCATGGGCGTGGGTCGATCAACTCATCGGCAGCGACGCCGGCAAATTGGTCGGTGGTCACGTTGCGCAGGCAGTTACCGCTGGTCTGAATGGCGTGCATCTGCACGGTGGCCAATTCAGCCAGGATATCCGGCACGTCTTCCAGGGCCGGCCAGTTGAACTGCACGTTCTGGCGGGTACTGATGTGGGCGTAGCCTTTGTCGAAGTCGCGGGCGATCCTGGCCATCATGCGCGTCTGGCGCGACGTCAGCTGGCCATAGGGCACAGCCACCCGCAGCATCGGCGCAAAGCGCTGAACATAAAGGCCATTTTGCAGGCGCAGAGGGCGGAACTCTTCTTCGCTCAGTTCACCTGCTAAGTAGCGTCGGGTCTGATCACGGAACTGCTTGACGCGGTCCTCGATGATGCGCTGATCGTATTCGTCGTATACGTACATATAGGTCCTGTTCTCGGCAAATCTGCGCGCACGGCCGCGCACTCCCAACGGAGCCGGCGCACGATACCAGTTTGCGTTTATGCGCAAAAGTGATGTTTGAGTATATGCACATAACCAAAATGACTAATGAGAGGGGTTATCGCCTTATCCACATTTGTCATAGGGGCAAGCGTGGTCTTTACTGGTGTCGAGTCTTAGTGCAATCACCTACAAAACCGACAAGAGGCGATGCGATGAGCAATTCGACAAAGATACGTAAACCCGACAGCACCGTGGATGCCTGGGCGATTCTGTTTCTGATCATCCTCGTGGTGGGCACCGCCGTGTTCTGGGTCAGCCATCAGTAAGCCAGCCCTTGAGCTTGCACACTTTGCCGCCTTGGCCGGCTTCACACCCCGGCCAGGTGCAGCACCAGCTTGACGATGCCAAACAGCGTCAGGGCAAACACCGCCGTGAAAACAATACCCATTATCACGAAATGACTGGGCTTGCCGTGGGTGAAGTCGCGGGCGCGGTTCTTGCCGCTTTGCACGCCAAAGGCGGCGGCCATGACGCTGTGGAGCATTTGCCAGAACGTGGGTGGTTTGTTCTGTGGGTCGTCCATGGATTCCTCGCAATGAGGTGCGACTGAGTGAGGTACGACAAAGCATAGCCGAGCCCCCGCGCCATGGCGGCCCATATAGCTAACTACCGCCTCCACGATTACCGGTAATGGTGTGCTGTCGCTCTACTTCTTAGAGAGAGACGCCATGACCGTTCCATTTGTGCCCGTGCACCTCGTTACGTCCAGCCTGCATGGCAAGTTATTGAAAAAGTCGGTGCCGCAGTGGCTGTTGGATGCCGCGCCCGAGCGGCGCGCCGCGCTCAAGCACACCGATGCGGCGTTACCCCAGGCCTATCAGGATGCAACCCCTGCGCAACGCAAGCAGTTACATGAACACTTCACTGCAAGCTTCACCGCGCAAACGGCGCTCGACAAGACCATGGCTGCCTTGCAGGACATCGACACCTTCGCCGAGCCCTTGCTGCGAGAGGCACTCAAAGATCAGCTCGGCGTGACGCTTGATGTACGCAAGACGTGGATCAGCCTGAAGAAGACCACGACACTACAAGGCATAGAGCTGAGCACCTTTGAGTACCTGAAACTGAGCTTGCTGGAAGCGGCAAAACATAACTTCGAAGCCTCTGAAGCTCGAGCTCGCGAGTTTCACCGTACTTCCGGCTTCCTCGTGCAAGGGGCGACGGCCGATACGTTTACGCCATTGATCGTCAACTTTCAGGTTCACCAGTTCCTGACGCTCTGTCGGAGCCTGGACATCGGTGCAAAGTACCAAACCTATATCAAGGCATTTTTCCAACCCACCGATACCGCGAAGGCGGCCACACTGCGCCGGCAGTTTATCGCGAGCCAGAAGGCGACGATGCGGGCCGCCGCCGAGTTGGCTCTGCTGCAAAAAGATATCGATGCTCAAGAGCGTGCAATGGTGGAGTCGGTGATAAACGGCGAGGTGTCCCCCAAATTGCGGGGGCAGCCGGTCTGGTTTTGCGACCTGGGCATCATGAAGCGCCGCTTGACTGGCTGCGTGGTGTTTATGGCGTGCCAGAAATATCATCATCCGAAGGAATGCATCGTCTATGTTCCGCATGATCAAAAGCATTCCCTGAAACGCTTTACCTTTCGCGAGATGGATGCCTACTTCAAGGAGCGATTCACTGCCGCGGATACCCCGTCCCCGGAAGCGGCACGCCCGACCCGCTACCAGAAATTCTTCAGTCAGTTCGTGCCGTATAGCGATCATCCGTACTATTTCGGTCAGTTCACCAAGGATGGCGATTCCTCCTGGGCTGAAAAATACGCGTCCACAGTGCCGGCCTGGAGTGAGATGCTGAACCTCGTCTCGCTGATCCCTGTCCCTGTCATAACCAACCTGCCCCCTGCGCAGAAGTCCCCGCAGCGGGCGGAGGACGATCCCTACCTGCATATCAAGCCTTACCGGCAAAAGGGGCAAGGGCCCTGGGGCAACAACGTCGACCTGTGGGGCTACCTGTTTGATCGCAGCTGCAGCCAGAGCATCACCGACGCCGCCGCCCACGCCGTGCCCACCGCAGATGTCGATGCCAGGGTGCGTGCGCAAAAAATTGCCAGTTGGCTGAATATCGGCCTGTTCGCCGCGACCTTCTTCGCGTCCTTTGTGCCGGTATTGGGTGAACTCATGCTGGTGTTTATGGCGGGCCAGCTTGTGTACGAGGCGTTTGAAGGGGCCATCGAGTGGGCGGAGGGCGATCGCAAGGCCGCCAAGGCGCACCTGATCGACCTGGCGGAAAACCTCGTGCAGATTGCTCTGTTCCACGCTGCCGGCAAGGGCGTAGGCAAACTGCTGGCCATCAAGCCTGCGCTCTTTGTCGAAGACATGCAGCCAGTCAAGCTGCCCAATGGCCAGACCCGCTTGTGGAAGCCCGATCTGTCGCCTTATAAAAGCGACGTGACAGTCCCGGACGACGTCCGTCCCAATGCCTTGGGACAATACGAAATCAACGACAAGACCTACATCCGCCTCAATAGCGACCTGTACGAAAAGACCTTTGACTCAACCCTCAAAAAATGGCGGATCAAGCATCCCAGTGACCCCGCGGCGTACCAGCCCATTCTCGAACACAACCAGGCCGGCGCCTGGCGGCACCTGCATGAACGACCCTTGCAGTGGGACCGCCTCACGCTGCTGCGGCGGCTCGGCCACCGTACCGAAGAATTCTCCGACGAGGTATTACGCACCATCGGCGAAGTGAGTGGGGTTGAGGACGATGTGTTGCGCAAAGTCCACGTGGACGGCTTGCCCGTGCCAGCGGCACTGGCAGACACGCTGGAGCAGTTCAGCCTCGACCGGCAGGTCGGCGAGGTGATTGCGCGGGTCCGTCGCGGTTCAGTGGCAGACAGTCGCTTCGAATGTATGTTGCCACTGACAGTGGAGTTGCCGCTCTGGCCAGTGGGCCGAGTACTGGAAGTGTTTGAAGGGCCGGAGCGATGGGGCGCGTCCCAGCGCTATGGTGTGACGTCGTCAACCACTGAGGCGAGTGTCAGCATCAAGCTCACCCGTAGCGAGGTACAGGCCGGCAAGCTGGGCGAGAAGGTGCTGTCGCAGATGAGCGCGGACGAAATCACTCGCCTGCTGGGGAGCGCGTCCGGTTGGAACGGGCTGACCGCAGAGCAGGTGTTCAACGAGCGCCTGGCGGACCATGCGCTGAAAAGGCAGCCTGCGCTGTTCGACAGCTTATGGCGTTCAAGGGCGCCGAAGGTGCCCGACACCAGCGTGCTCGGCCGACGCTATCCATCGTTACCGCGCCAGGCCTTGGATGAGGTGCTCGACGCCGCCACGCCGCGCGAGCGCAGTCGCCTCGATAGCACGGGGAAGGTGCCGACGCGCCTGGATGATCTGGCTCGCATTCGCCTGCAACAGCATCGCCTGAACCGCGCGATCGCCGGGCTGCACCGCGAAAACCTGGCGAGCCTGGACAGCGACCGCCTCGCCTTGCACAGCCTGGAGCGCTTGCCGGGCTGGCCGGCAGGGCTGCGCCTGGAACTGCGCGGCGACAAGGTTGACGGGCCGTTGCTGGACAGTATCGGCGCCGAGGACGCCACGATACGCAAGTACCTGGTCAAGGAAGGCGGCAGCTTTCAGGCGCGGGATGAGCGGGGCGCGGCCCTGCATAGCGTCTCGCCCTATAGCCGCAACTTTTATCAGTCAATCTTGCAGGCCTTGCCCGATGAGTTCCGCAGCGGCCTTGGCATCGCTGGTACCCATCAGGATGCGCTGTTAAAACAGACGTTGGCCAACTATGCGAGCGGCCATCGCAGTGAAATGGCCAGTATTCTCGGACAACGGACGCCCAGGTCGCGACCGTCGTTGCGCCTGGCGGACGGCCGGCTGGGTTATCCGTTGTCGGGCAGGGGCGCAGGAGCAGGTGTAGGAGACCTCGATCGTCTTATCACGCGTGTGCGGGATATCTACCCCAATGTGAGTGAAGCCGAAGCCGAGGCTTTCGTGCAACGACACCTGAGCGATGGTGAACACCCGCAACAGATTTTCAACGTGTTGGCCAACCGCCAGCGGGAACTGGACGACCTGCGCAGCGCCCTTGGCCCTTGGGTGGGAATTGATCGGGCACGTCTACGCGTGGCTGACAACGTCATCGACTGCTGGCGCAGTGGTCTGAACCGTGGTGGGGCGCGTTTGAGCAGCCTGAACTTGATCGACGGGTCAGGGCTACCCACATTGAACGCCGATTTTTCCCATGTAGGTACCTTGAGGCTGTCGGGCAGCGCGCTCCTTATGGATCGGGTTTTGCCGCTTGTACGGCAGTTCCCGAATGTGCGACGCCTTGAGGTACTCGTCGATACCTTCAACCGGGATGAGGTTACCGAACGGCTGGCGAGCTTTTCCGATATCACTGAGCTGGTGCTCACGCACCGGGAGTACTCCGGGCTTTCGTCCACGGCTGATTTTCCGCCTGAAGTGATGCAGTCGATCAATCGCATGACGCAACTGGAACAGTTGTCCCTGAACGGCTCCATGGACCGGTTGGATGTCAGCGGCCTGGTAAACCTGCGCGGGCTGGAGGTGTCCGGATCGCTGGCGACCTGGCCTGAAGGTGTCCTGGGGCTTGAGCACCTGGAAACCCTCAACCTGTCTTCCACGCGGATCAACTCGATAGCGCCGCAGATGCTAACCGGCCACGAGCGCCTTTGGCGCGGGCTGCGGATGAACTGGAGGATTTTTGAGCCGCAGGCATTTATGGAGGCCTATGAACATGTGCGTGACAACCCGGCGCATCTTGTGGATGAAGAGGTCATGGTGCGGTTGTATGCAGAGGGCACGCTGAGTCATCTCACGAACGGTGATGCAGCCATGGTCTCCAGGGTTATCGAGGAGTTCAGGCTGCAGCAGGTTCCCGGCAGTGAACAGATTGAACGACTTGAGGCAGCACGGTCGGAACAACGTGAGCTGACCCAGGCGTTGCAGCAGTGGTTGGCGCGCGACCCGGCTGACGCGCGTGTTCGGATTGAACCGTCTAATCGTCAGCGGGCAGAAACTCGCATACTCGCTTCCTGGCGAGAGGGTCTCGCGCAGCGGCTGGCACCCGGTACAAGGCCGGGGCCGGGGCCGTCCAGGCCGGTGTTTGCGTCAGAGATGCGCCTGGACCTTTCAGGCGGTGCCTTGGCCGACTTACCGGCGTTACCGGCGGCTGGTTTTTCCCATGTGCGTGACCTTGACCTGGCAGGCGTGCGGGTGCCGTTCACGGAGCTTGAAAGTTTTCTGGGGCGGTTCACCCAAGTGGAGCATTTGGGCCTTGCCTATAACAATCTGACCCGCCTGCCGTCAGGCCTGACCGGGATGACCTCCCTGCGCTCCCTGGACCTGTCCCGCAACCTGTTGCAAGTCACTCCCACGATGCAGGCCCGCTTGAATGAAATGACGCGCCTGACCTCTCTGAGCCTGCAACTCAATCCCGTACGTACGCTTGATATCAGTCATCTCTCGCAACTGACCACCCTCGATCTGCGGCGCACAGCCATTCGCGCCTGGCCTGCGGGCGCGGTTGAGTCGCCCACCCTGCAACGCCTGGACCTGAGCCACAGTGCGGTGACCTCGATTGCGCAGGCGGCGTTGACCGGCCATGACCGGTTGCTGACCCATACCAACCTGCGCGGCTGTCGCCTGACGACGGCGGCTGTGGCACAGGCGCAGACGATCAGTCAGCGCCTGCCCGGCGAGAACCCGCTGGGCATTCCCCGCGCATTGCTGAACCGAGGCAGAACGGGCGGCGACCCCGAGTACTTTCCAGACGGGACTGAACAAAATCCCAACCTTCTGTTGCCGCTGCCCCTGACGGCCGGTGGCGATGCCGCGCCGATCACCGCTGCGGCGCGCTTGCAGCGCCTCGATCCACACCTCGACACCGCGCAGGCCGTGGCGCGCATCGACGCGCTGCGCGGCGATGGATTGAATGCGCTCCAGATAGAGGCTCGACTCAGGCAGTGGGAGGCGCAACAACGCGAATGGATCCAGGTGTTGAATGGATGGATCGATATTCAAGGCGTGCGAAGCGGTAGCGGTTGGATCAGCGCCATCGACCGGCGACGGGCTGCGGAACGACTGCTGTCGCACTGGCGCTACAGCTTGCGTGAAAGCCCGCCACTACAGGCGCCGCTGGGGCAGCATCAGTTGGACCTGTCCGGGTTGACGCTGGGGGATCTGCCGGCGCTGCCCAGCCCGCTCGAGCATGTCCGCGAGTTAAACCTGAGCAACGTCATGATCACAGAGCAAGGCACCAATGAGTTTCTGCGCGCATTCGGCAATATCGAGACCTTGAACCTGGACAATAACGGCTTGAGCGTATTGCCCGACGCAGTGAGTGAGTTTCGATCACTCAGGCATTTGGACGCTATCCATAATGAATTGCGTGACGCAACGGCATTGCGTCGGCAACTGTTGGAGATGCCGATGCTGGAAAGCTTGAATTTGGGTGGCAACCGGCTGGCCGAGCTGGATGTGAGCGGTATGACACAGTTGCAAACCCTGAACCTGCCTGATAACGAATTGGAGGAGTGGCCAGCAGGTGTTTTTCAGGCAACACGCCTGCGCACATTGAACCTGCGTAACAACCGGATCGAAACCATCCCGTCCCGGTACGAGATGTATCACCATCAGGCATTGATGGCCGGCACAGACGTGTTCGATAACCTACTGCTGGAAGATGAATTCGAAAACCTGCGCACGTACCTGCAAAACACGGGCAATGGCCTGGGCTTTACCCGCGCGGAAATCGACAGAATGATCGAAGGCTATCACCCTGATGATTCCGACGGCGGCGATGAGCCGTTGGGCGCCCACCAACGGTTGGGGGCAGATGCGCATCCGGAAATCGAACCTTCTCACGTGCAGCGAGACCGCTGGTTTACCGGTGTGGCTGAAGGCTCGGAGCGGTATCAAGCCTGGGAAGAGCTGCGGGCCGCCCCTGACAGCGCTGACTTTTTCTTTACCCTGTCGCAGTTGCGCAACACCCTCGATTTCCAGCGCAATCCAGCGGATGTGAGAGCGCGGGTGTGGCGCGTCCTGGATGCGCTGTATGCAGACCCGTCTCTGCGCACGGATGTGTTTGCCAGGGCGCGTGCCGCACAACCCCGGATGACCTGCGGCGATGGTCGCATCCTGGTGTTCAACGACCTTGAAACGGCGGTCTATGAGTTCAATGTGCGCAGTAGCGTGACACCTGCTCAAGAAGGTGTTGAATTGTTCCGGTTGGCCAGGGGTATGAATCGCCTCGATGCCGTCGAGAGCATTGCCGAAGAGGTCATCCGTGCGCGGCCAAGGGCCGACGCGGCGGAAATCCGCCTGGCTTACCGTATCGGGCTGGCTCAGCGTCTGGAACTGCCGAATCAACCCCACGGCATGATCTATGCGACCGTGGCGAACGTGACCCAGGCCGCCCTGGACACTGCCTATGACACCATCATTGAAAGCGAGGCTGGGGATGACTTCGTGCGAAGCCTGGTCCAGCGCACCTACTGGTTGGACTATTTGAAAAGGGCCTATCCTGCCGAGTTCGAGACCCTGTCCGACAGCCTCGCTGAACAAACCGAGGCCCTGGATGCACGCTACCCCGAAGGGGGTGCGCAGTATTTGAGCGAGTATGGGACGTTGGGCCGCAAACGGGCTGACGAGGAAACAGCCCTGGCCATCGAGCTGACCGTGCGGGAACGTACCCGTCTGGGTGTGTAGACCGTACGACCGTGCAGGGGCTCGGCAAGCCCCTGCACGGCGGGGTCATCAGTTGTCGTAGCCCAGATTCGGCGCCAGCCAGCGCTCGGTCACACTCAGGTCCTGACCCTTGCGTGCGGTGTAGCTCAGCACCTGGTCCTTGTCGACCTTGCCCACGGCGAAGTACTGCGCCTGCGGATGGGCGAAGTACCAGCCGCTGACGGCGGCCGCCGGGAACATCGCATAGTGCTCGGTAAGGAACACACCGCTGCGGCCCGCCTGCATTTCGCGAGCCTCGGGGTCGAGCAGTTGGAACAACTGGGCTTTCTCGGTGTGATCCGGGCACGCCGGGTAGCCCGGGGCAGGGCGGATGCCGCTGTATTGCTCCTTGATCAACGCGTCGTTGTCCAACTGCTCGCCCTTGGCGTAGCCCCAATGTTCCTTGCGCACCTGCTGGTGCAGCCACTCGGCGCAGGCTTCAGCCAGGCGATCGGCGAGGGCCTTGACCATGATCGAGTTGTAGTCGTCGCCGGCATCCTGATAAGCCTTGGCGACTTCCTCGGCGCCGATGCCGGCGGTGGTGATGAAGCCGCCGATGTAGTCGGTCACGCCGCTGTCCTTGGGCGCGACGAAATCGGCGAGGGAGAAGTTCGGCTTGCCGTCGGTCTTGATGATCTGCTGGCGCAGGTGGTGCAGCTTGGCGATGGGCTGGCCATCGTCGCCGTAGACTTCAAGGTCGTCATCCTGCACCTGGTTGGTCGGCCAGAAGCCGAACACCGCGCGGGCGCTGATGAGTTTTTCGTCGATCAGTTTCCTGAGCATTTCCCGGGCGTCGGCGTACAACGCGGTGGCGGCTTCACCCACCACTTCATCAGTGAGGATGCGCGGGAATTTGCCGGCCAGGTCCCAGGAAATGAAGAACGGCGTCCAGTCGATGTACTCGGCCAGAACGTTGAGGTCGATATTGTCCAGCACCTTGGCGCCGGTGAAGGTCGGTTTGACCGGGGTATAGCTGCTCCAGTCGAACTGTGGCTTCTTGGCGATCGCCGCCGGGTAACTCAGGCGCTCGGTGCGGGCGCTGCGGTTGGCGGTGCGCTCGCGCACATCGATGTATTCCAGGCGGGTCTTCTCGACGAAACCGGCCTTCAACTCCTTAGGACAGCAGCTGCGTCGCCACGCCCACCGCACGGGAGGCGTCGGTGACGTAGATCACCGCGTCATTGCTGTACTTGGGCTCGATCTTCACCGCCGTGTGTGCCTTGGAAGTGGTCGCGCCACCGATCATCAGCGGCAGGTGGAAATCCTGGCGCTGCATCTCGCGGGCCACGTGCACCATTTCATCCAGGGACGGGGTGATCAGGCCGGACAGGCCGATGATGTCGCACTTCTGCTCCTTGGCCACCTGCAGGATCTTTTCCGCCGGGACCATCACTCCCAGGTCGACGATGTCATAACCGTTGCAGCCCAGCACCACGCCGACGATGTTCTTGCCGATGTCGTGCACGTCGCCCTTGACCGTGGCCATCAGGATCTTGCCCTTGGCCTCCGGCTTGTCGCCTTTTTCCAGCTCGATGAACGGAATCAGGTGAGCCACGGCCTGCTTCATTACCCGGGCGGATTTGACCACCTGGGGCAGGAACATCTTGCCGGCGCCGAACAGGTCGCCAACGATGTTCATGCCGGACATCAGCGGGCCTTCGATCACCTCGATCGGGCGCGCAAACGACAGCCGCGATTCTTCAGTGTCTTCGACGATATGCGTGGTGATGCCCTTGACCAGCGCGTGTTCCAGGCGCTTGTTCACCGGCCAGCCACGCCACTCCTCGGTTTCGGCTTCCTTGACGCTGCCGTCGCCCTTGTACTTGTCGGCGATAGCGAGCAGGGCGTCGGTGCCTTCCGGGGTGCGGTTGAGCACCACGTCTTCCACCGCATCGCGCAGCTCAGCCGGGATCTGGTCGTAGATCTCCAGCTGACCGGCGTTGACGATGCCCATGGTCAGGCCCGCGCGGATCGCGTGCAGCAGGAACACCGAGTGGATCGCCTCGCGCACCGGGTTGTTGCCACGGAACGAAAACGACACGTTGGACACGCCACCGGAGGTCAGCGCGTAGGGCAGCTCGTCGCGGATATAGGCACAGGCATTGATGAAGTCGACGGCATAGTTGTTGTGCTCTTCGATGCCGGTGGCCACCGCGAAGATGTTCGGGTCGAAGATGATGTCTTCCGGCGGGAAGCCCACTTCATTGACCAGGATGTCGTAGGAGCGTTTGCAGATTTCTTTCTTGCGCGCTTCGGTGTCGGCCTGGCCGGCTTCGTCGAACGCCATCACCACCACCGCCGCGCCGTAGCGCTTGCACAGCTTGGCGTGGTGAATGAATTGCTCCACGCCTTCCTTCATGCTGATGGAGTTGACGATGCCCTTGCCCTGGATGCACTTGAGGCCGGCTTCGATCACTTCCCACTTGGAGGAGTCGATCATGATCGGCACGCGGGAAATGTCCGGTTCGCCGGCGATCAGATTGAGGAAGGTCACCATGGCCTTCTTCGAATCGAGCATGCCCTCGTCCATGTTGATGTCGATCACCTGGGCGCCGGCTTCCACCTGCTGCAGGGCGACTTCCAGGGCTTCGGTGTAGTTGTCTTCACGGATCAGGCGGGCGAACTTGGCGGAACCGGTGATGTTGGTGCGCTCGCCGACGTTGACGAACAGCGAGCTGCGATCGATGGTGAACGGCTCCAGGCCGGACAGGCGGCAGGCCTTGGGAATGTCCGGGATGGCGCGCGGCGCGTAACCGGCCACGGCCTTGGCGATGGCTTCGATATGGCCGGGCGTGGTGCCGCAGCAGCCGCCGACGATGTTGAGAAAGCCGCTCTGGGCGAACTCTTCGATGACCTTGGCGGTTTCGGAGGGCAGTTCGTCGTACTCGCCGAATTCGTTGGGCAGGCCGGCGTTGGGGTGCGCGGAAACGTGGGTGTTGGCCTTGTTCGACAGCTCTTCCAGGTAGGGGCGCAGCTCGCTGGCGCCGAGGGCGCAGTTCAAGCCGACGGAGATAGGCTTGGCGTGAGCCACGGAGTTCCAGAAGGCTTCGGTGGTCTGGCCGGACAGGGTGCGCCCGGACGCATCGGTGATGGTGCCGGAAATCATGATCGGCAGTTCGATGTTCAGCGCCTCGAACACGCCCTGCACCGCAAAGATCGCGGCTTTGGCGTTAAGGGTGTCAAAGATCGTCTCGATCAGAATCAGGTCGGCACCGCCTTCGATCAGGCCCTGTGTGGCCTCGGTGTAGTTCTCCACCAGTTCATCGAAGGTCACGTTGCGGTAGCCGGGGTTGTTCACGTCCGGCGACAGCGAGCAGGTACGGCTGGTGGGGCCGAGCACGCCTGCGACGAAGCGCGGCTTGGCCGGGTTCTCGAGGGTCTTGGCGTCCGCCACTTTACGCGCCAGGCGCGCGCCTTCTACGTTCAATTCGTAGGCCAGTTCTTCCATGCCGTAGTCGGCCATGGAGATGCGCGTGGCGTTGAAGGTATTGGTTTCCAGGATGTCGGCACCGGCATCCAGGTAGGCCTTTTCGATCCCGCCGATCACGTCAGGGCGAGTGAGCACCAGCAAGTCGTTGTTGCCCTTGACGTCGCTTGGCCAGTCAGCAAAGCGTTTGCCACGGTAGTCCTGCTCCTCAAGCTTATAGCTCTGGATCATCGTGCCCATGCCGCCGTCGAGGATCAGGATACGTTCCTTGAGGGCGTGGTGAAGGGCTTGCAGACGAACGCTACGATCGGACATGGGACTACTCTGGTCAGGCATTACGGAGGCGTGAATCATAACAAACCTGTGCCGATTTTGAGCATGCGCGGTTCTGCATGAATATCGCTCATGTTGCTGGCGATCATGGCCCGGTAGAATCACCGCCACTTTTAGCACCGCCTATTTTGAATCGGGACCGGATACATGACACTTCGTTTGATCGTCAGCGCCGTCCTGGCCTTGATAGCCAGTACAGCGCAGGCGCAAGTTGTGCCGGTAAACCGTCCCGCTCAGGCGATTTCCTATACACGCGATATTCAGCCGATTTTCACCGAGAAGTGCGTGGCCTGCCACGCCTGCTACGACTCGGCCTGCCAGCTCAACCTGGGCAGCGCCGAGGGCGCTGCGCGGGGCGCAAGCAAAATGCCGGTGTATGACGGCGAGCGCAGCACGGCCACGCCGACCACCCGTTTGTTTTACGACGCGTTCGGCAAGCAGGCCTGGCAGCAGAAGGGCTTCTATTCGGTACTGGACGCCCAGGGCAGCCAGGCAGCCTTGATGGCGCGCATGCTGGAACTGGGCCATAACGCGCCGTTGCAACCCAATGCCAAGCTGCCCGACGACATCGTGCTGGGCTTGAACCGCGCCAACCTGTGTGCGGCCCCCGGCGAGTTCAATGCTTACGCGGGCAGCCATCCCAAGGAGGGCATGCCGCTGGCCGTCACTGGCCTGACCGACCAGCAGTACCAGACGCTGCAACGCTGGCTGGCCTCCGGCGCGCCGCTTGACGAACAGAGCCTGGCGCCAAGCGCCAAGGAAGCCCTGCAGGTACAGCAGTGGGAAACCCTGTTCAACCAGCCGGGCGCCCGCGAAAGCCTGGTGGCGCGCTGGCTGTTCGAACATTTGTCCCTCGCCCACATTTATTTCGAGAACGGTGAGCCGGGGCACTACTTCCAATGGGTTCGCTCGCGCACGCCAAGCGGACAGCCCATCGACCTGATCGCCACGCGTCGCCCTAACGACGACCCCGGCACTCAGGTGTACTACCGACTGTGGCCGGTGCAGGGCGTGATCGTGCACAAAACCCACATCACTTACCCGTTCAGCGCCGCGAAACTGGCGCGCATCAAGGCGCTGTTCTACGCCGGTGACTGGCAAGTGACCGCCTTGCCGGGCTATGGCCCCGGCAGCCGGGCCAACCCGTTCGCCACCTTCGAAGCCATCCCGGCCAAGGCGCGTTACCAGTTCATGCTCGATAACGCCGAATACTTCGTGCGCACCTTCATACGCGGGCCGGTGTGTCGCGGGCAGATTGCTACGGATGTGATTCGCGATAACTTCTGGACCTTGTTCCAGGACCCGGACCATGACCTGTACATCACCGATGCGCGGTACCGCGGCCAGGCCACGCCGCTGCTGGCGATGCCTGGGCAGAATGACGACGTGGGCAGCGTGCTGAACCTGTGGTTGGCGTATCGCGACAAGCGCAACCAGTACGAAGCGCTGCGCCGTGACAATTATGCCGACCTGCCGCCACCGAGTTGGGCCACGCTGTGGGCGGGCAACGACAACGCCTTGCTGAGCATCTTCCGTCACTTTGACAGCGCCTCGGTGACCAAGGGCTTGATCGGTGAAGTGCCGCAGACGATGTGGCTGTTCGACTACCCGCTGTTGGAGCGCACCTATTACCAACTGGCGGTGAACTTTGACGTGTTCGGCAACGTATCTCACCAGGCCCAGACCCGCTTGTACTTCGACTTGATCCGTAACGGTGCCGAGCAGAACTTCCTGCGCCTGCTGCCCGCCGACACCCGCGAAGACTTTATGGACGACTGGTACCAGAACAGCGGCAAGCTCAAACTGTGGCTGGATTACGAGGCGATTGACGACAGCAAACCCAGCGGTCTGCACCTTAGCGAGAAAGACCCCAAGCGCGACTTCGCCAACCAATTGCTGACCCGCTACGGCCACCTCAATGCCAGCCCCGACCCGATCAACCGCTGCGCCGGCGCGTTCTGCTCCCGTGAGGGCATCGACCCGGCGCTGCAAGACGCCGAGCAGGCGCTGAGCCGCCTGACCTCGCGCCCGGCGGCGGGCCTCAAAGTGATCGACCAATTGCCCGAAGCTACCATGCTGCGGATCGAGACTCCTGGCGGCAAGCGCATGGTCTACAGCCTGTTGCGCAACCGCGCCCACAGCAACGTCGCGTTCCTGCTGGGTGAGGCGTATCGCTATCAGCCGGGGCTGGACACGCTGACGATCTACCCGGGGGTGCTCAGCAGCTACCCGAATTTCATGTTCAATGTGCCCGCGCAGCAGGTGCCGACGTTTGTGGCAGCGATGGAAGGGGCCAAGGACGCCGAGGGTTTTGAGAAAATCGTTGATCGTTGGGGTGTGCGCCGCAGTCATCCGCAGTTCTGGCAGTATTTTCATGACCTTTCGCAGTACATCCGCGAAACGACGCCGGTAGAAGAGGGCGTGCTGGACATGAATCGCTATGAAAACCTCTGACGGCGCCAGCTGGGCTTTTCCGACAAAAACACTAGGACTTTGTACCTGTGTAATAATTTGGCGTAAACTGCCGGCAAGCCTGTGAGGAGTTTCCATGACTGCCATAACCATTACCGACGCCGCCCACGATTACCTGGCTGACCTGCTGTCCAAGCAGAACACCCCAGGTATCGGCATCCGCGTCTTTATCACCCAGCCCGGCACCCAGTACGCCGAGACCTGCATTGCCTACTGCAAGCCTGGTGAAGAGAAGCCTGAAGACACCGCCCTGGGGCTCAAAAGCTTCACCGCGTACATCGATGCCTTCAGCGAAGCCTTCCTTGACGACGCCGTGGTCGACTACGCCACCGACCGCATGGGCGGCCAGTTGACCATCAAGGCACCGAACGCCAAGGTGCCGAACGTCAACGCCGACAGCCCGGTCAACGAGCGCATCAACTACTACCTGCAAACCGAGATCAACCCGGGGCTGGCCAGCCACGGCGGTCAGGTCAGCCTGATCGATGTGGTTGAAGACGGTATCGCGGTGCTGAAATTCGGTGGCGGCTGCCAGGGCTGCGGCCAGGCGGACGTCACCTTGCGCGAAGGCATCGAACGCACCCTGCTTGAGCGCATTCCTGAGCTCAAAGGCGTGCGTGACGTGACTGACCACACGCAGAAAGAAAACGCCTACTACTGAGTAAGGTGTTCACTGCGAACAAAAAACGGCGCCCCGTGAGCGCCGTTTTTTATTGTTTGAAATTCAACAAATTACGCGATTTTCCTAATGGATAATCTAGCGAGCTGATATTTATTCGGGACGATAAAGATGCGCGTGACCGGCACGGTAAAGCGATGACTCGCTGAAACTGTCGTTGGTCAACACGCGGCCCACCAGGATCAGTGCGGTGCGCCTGAAGCCCTTCGCCTCAACCTTGCCAACAATGTCACCCAGGGTGCCAACGGCCCAATCCTGATCCGGCCAGGTCGCCCTGTGCACCACGGCAATCGGGCAATCGGTGCCATAGTGCGGCAGCAGCCGGGCAACGATTTTGTCCAGATGATTGACCCCCAGGTGAATCGCCATGGTGGTGCCGTGCCGCGCCAGGCTGTCGAAATCCTCACCAGCGGGCATGCTTGTCTTGTCGGCGTAACGGGTCAATATCACGCTTTGGGCGATATCCGGCAGGGTCAATTCAGTTTCCAGCAGCGCTGCGCAAGCCGCTACCGCTGTGACGCCCGGAATGATCTGGAAAGGGATATTCAATTCACGCAAATGACGGATCTGCTCGCCAATTGCCCCGTACAGGCTGGGGTCCCCGGAGTGCACTCGCGCAACGTCCTGGCCTGCGGCATGGGCCGTCTTGATCAGTTCGATGATTTGTTCCAAGTGCAATTCTGCGCTGTTGACCACCTGCTGCGCCTGATGACCTTCCAGCACCGCGGCGGGTACCAGCGAGCCGGCGTAGAGGATCACCGGGCAGCTGCGGATCAGCCGTTGGCCTTTGACGGTGATCAGTTCCGGGTCGCCGGGACCGGCGCCGATGAAATAAACGGTCATGCAATCTTCCTGTTGAATCGCGTGAGCATGAACAGTGCTCAAGATCGGATGCGGTGATTATCCGCGTTGCAGCCCACGCAAGCCAATGCAACGGTGGCCCGTGCGCTCTTGCGGCGAGTGACCAGCAGCCGGGCAGGGGGGGTGCCGAGCTGTTCGGCCGCCGCCAACGCGGCACTCTCGGCAACCCCGTAACACTGCGTATGGGCAAAGGCGATGGCCGATTTATGGCTCAGGCGGTGTTCATAGGCGCTCAGGCGCGCGGCACTGAAATACAGCAGTGGCACGTTCAGTAGCTGAGCCAGGGCCAAAAGCCCTGGCTCATCCTGTTTGTGCTCAATAGTTGCCAATGCGCTGATGTCCTGACGGTCGCCCCCAGCTTCGCCCAGGGCGCTGTCAACCAGCTCCAGCAGGGCGCGAGCGTCACAGCCGCGCTGACAGCCGAGGCCGACAATCAGGTTCATGCCGAGTATTGGTCGTCGCGCTGACGGCGGAACAGCCAGGCACTGAACAAGCCCAGCGCCAGCCAGAATGCAACATTGGTCAGCTGTGAAGCGATCTTGAATTGGGCTTCGAGGGCTTGCGGGGCCAGCATCGAATGCACTTCCGGTTGCGGCGCGCCGATCACATGGGGCACCACTAGAATCGCTACGCCCAGCATTTTGAGCAGCCAGCTGCGCCCGAACACCAGCAACGCAATCCCGGCGGCAGTCGAGGCGGCAGCGCCAACCCACCAGATCTGACGCTGGGCCAGGTCAGCAGCAGCGGTGCCTGGCAGTTCCGGGGGCAGGCCCAAGGTAGGGGCGAGCACAAAGGTGGCATAACCGGCCAGTCCCCACAGCAGTCCCTGGGCTGTGCGGGTGGGAGGGCGCAATGTATAGAGCCCGGCCAGCATCAGTGCAAAACCGACCGCCACCACCAGGTTGCCGCCGGTGGTCGACAGCACGCGCTGCCAGCCGTCCGCTGGTTGCCAGGCCTCGGCGTCATGCGTATGGGCGCCGGCTCCAGCAACATGTTCGTGAGCCTGCTCGACCGCAACCGGGGCGCTTTCGAAGGTTTCCGCCTGCAGAATCAGCGGGGCCACCCAAAAGCTTTGCAGCAGGGTCAGCAGCAGGGCGGCCAGCAAGCCGGTGAAACCTGCCGTTTGCGCGATACGCTTGATCATCTGGGCAGCCCTCAGTGGCACGGGAACGCGGCGCTGTGGCGGGTATCATGGGCGGCGTTGTGCACCGCCTCGATATGCGAGAAGCCGGCAAAGTACACCAGGCACGCACCGAGGATCGACGCCCCGATTGCGGCGCTCAGGCGTTGGCTCAGCGTGGATGCGTTGCTGGAAGTGGGCGAAGTGCTGCTGATGATCGACATGGCGCGTCCCTTTCAGGTGTCTTGCGGGAAACGAGCGCATGAAAACCCCGCGAGCCGGGCACGCAGGGTTATGAACAGCGCCCGCCCACCGCGGGTTTGTTATCTGGATTTTTCGGGCCGGTCTCCGGGCTTGCGAGGGGCGCCAGGCCTATCAAGCATCTCCTTCCCATGCACAGGCACAGTGGATTTGACGCTTCGCTCGCTTACCGTTGCGGGGGCAGCACCGGACTCGTCACAACGCGTGACTCACCGGTTTCCCGTTTCACCCTGTGAAGGGCACCCGAAACAAGACGGGTAGGAAAACACGGGCACGACCTGACGTCAATTTCGACGCAGGTAGACGCTGAGTTCAGTGCACCAGGCCACCCCGTGGGTCATTGACCGCCGGCCACGCACTGCGTAGCCTTGCTCGCTCGAGGTTCTTCGGCCCAGGTCGAAGCTAAGAAGGGAACGCGGTTCAAGCCGCGGCTGCCCCCGCAACTGTGAAGGGTTCAGCTGACTGCCACGCCACTGCCGATACGGCGGGAAGGCGCAGTCAGCGCCGGTCGCAAGACCCGCAAGCCCCAAGCCAGGAGACCTGCCTCGCAAACGATTTTTCAATTCAACCGGGCGGGGTGATCCGGTGACGAAATCTGCTGCTGCGCGCCGTCGCAGGGCCTATCGTCCCGTATGCCCGCCCCAAAGGGCATCCGATGAAAACACTGGCCAAACTTCCCGTCACCATCGTTACCGGTTTCCTCGGTTCGGGCAAAACCACGCTGCTGCGCCACATGCTCGACAACGCCCAGGGCCGTCGCATTGCGGTGATCGTCAATGAATTCGGCGAGCTGGGCATTGACGGTGAAATCCTCAAGCAGTGCTCCATCGGCTGTACCGAAGAAGAAGCCAGTGGTCGCGTGTATGAGTTGGCCAACGGCTGCCTGTGCTGCACCGTGCAGGAAGAATTCTTCCCGGTGATGCGCGAACTGGTGGCTCGCCGTGGCGACCTTGACCACATCCTCATCGAAACCTCGGGCCTGGCCCTGCCCAAGCCGCTGGTCCAGGCCTTCCAGTGGCCGGAAATCCGCAATGCCTGCACCGTCGACGCGGTGATCACCGTGGTCGACAGCCCGGCCGTGGCCGCCGGCACCTTCGCCGCGTTCCCGGACCAGGTCGACGCCCAGCGCAAGCTCGACCCGAACCTGGACCATGAATCGCCGCTGCACGAGCTGTTTGCCGACCAACTGGCCAGCGCCGACCTGGTGATACTCAACAAGGCCGACCTGATCAGTGCCGAAGACCTGGCCCGCGTGCGCCTGGAAGTGGCCGAGGAGCTGCCGCCGGCGGTCAAGGTCATCGAAGCCAGCAGCGGACGCGTGCCTCTGGACGTGCTGATCGGCCTGGGCGCCGGTTCCGAAGAACATATCGACGCCCGCCATAGCCATCACGACCATCACCACGACGGTGAGGACGACCACGACCACGACGCCTTCGACTCCATCTCCATCGACCTGCCGCAAGCCGACGAAGCCCTGCTGCTCGACGCCCTGACGCAACTGGTGGTGCAGCACGGCATCCTGCGCGTCAAAGGCTTCGCCGCCATTCCAGGCAAACCGATGCGCCTGCTGATCCAGGGCGTGGGCACGCGTTTCGACAAGCATTTCGACCGCGCCTGGGGCGCCGATGAAGCGCGCACCACGCGCCTGGTGCTGATTGGTCAGGCGCTTGACGCGGCAGGCCTTGAAGCGCAACTGCGCGCCGCCCTCAGCGCCTGACCCATGCACCTGCTCAGGACCCAGCCCGGCGGCTTCGTCGCGGACGACAACATTGCCGACCTTGGCCAAACCCCGGCCGAGCTGGTGGTCCTGTGCAGCGGCGACTCCAGCCTGGCGCTGCTCGCCGAGGCGGCGCGGCAGTTGCCCGAGGATTACCCCAGTTTTCGCCTGGCCAATCCGATGCAAGTGCAGAACCATGCCTCAGTCGATCTGTACGTCGACGAGGTGTTGCGCCACGCCAAGGTAATCCTGATTTCGCTGCATGGCGGTATCGGCTACTGGCGCTACGGCATCGAGCGCATGAAGGCGTTGGCCGAGCGCGGCGTAACGCTCATCCTCGTCCCTGGGGATGATCGACCGGACCCGGAACTGAGCGGCTTGAGCACTGTAGGCGCGCCCGAGCGTGACCGCCTGTGGCAGTTCCTGCGCCAAGGTGGGTTGGGGAATGCGCTGGATTTCTATCGCTGCCTGGCCAGCGGCTACCTGGGGCGCGACTATGCCTGGGCTGAGCCGCAGAGCTTGCCGCGCACCTCGATCTATCACCCGCATACCGCCAACGCCCACCTTGCAAACTGGCAGGCCGAATGGCGCGCTGATTGCCCGGTGGCGGCGGTGCTGTTCTACCGCTCGCATTTGCAGGCGGCCAATACCGGGTTTATCGATGTGTTCTGCCAGCGTTTGCAGGCGGCGGGCCTTAACCCGTTGCCGATCGCGGTGGCCAGCCTGAAAGAGCCGGGCTGCCTGACGGTGGTCGAGGACCTGCTGGATGACGTGCAGGCGGCGGTGATTCTCAACACCACCGGCTTTGCCCAGTCCAGTCCCGAAGCGCCGCATCTGCGCCCGTTTCGCCGCAACATCCCGGTGATTCAGGCGATCTGCGCGCAGGACAACCAGCCCGGCTGGGAGGCCAGCGCGCAAGGCCTGGGCCCGCGCGACCTGGCGATGCACATTGCCTTGCCGGAGCTGGACGGGCGCATCATCAGCCGGCCGATCAGCTTCAAGGATCTGGCCTGGCGCAGTGAGCGCAGCCAGTCGGACGTGGTGTGCTACCGCGCCGTGCCCGAACGCATGGATTTTGTCGCCGAACTGGCGCGCCGCTGGGTCGAGCTGGCGCGGGTGCCGAATGCGCACAAACGCGTAGGCTTGATCCTGGCCAATTACCCCACCCGCGATGGCCGTATCGGCAATGGCGTGGGCCTGGACACGCCGGCGGCGGCGCTGAACATCTTGCGTGCGCTGCAGGCCGAAGGGTATCCCGTGCCCGCCACCTTGCCGGACAGCGGCACGGCCTTGATCCATGAATTGCTCGGCGGCGTTACCAATGACCTGGACAGCCTCGACCAGCGCCCCTGCCATCAAAGCCTGGGCCTGGAAGACTACGCAGCCATGTTCCAGCGCCTGCCTGAAGCCAATCGCCAGGCGGTGCTTGAGCGTTGGGGCCCGCCGCAGCAGGACCCGATGTGCCGCGACGGCCGGCTGATGATCGCCGGCCTGCGCCTGGGCGAGACCTTCGTCGGCATCCAGCCGGCGCGCGGCTATCAGGTCGACCCGAGTGCGGTGTATCACGACCCCGACCTGGTGCCGCCCCATGCTTATCTGGCGTTCTACTTCTGGCTGCGCCATACCTACGGCGCCCATGCGCTGATCCACGTGGGCAAGCACGGCAACCTCGAATGGTTGCCGGGCAAGGGCGTGGGGCTGTCGGAACACTGCTGGCCGGATGCGCTGCTTGGGCCACTGCCGAATATCTACCCGTTTATCGTCAACGACCCGGGCGAGGGCGCCCAGGCCAAGCGTCGCACCCAGGCGGTGATCATTGACCACCTGATGCCGCCCCTGACCCGCGCCGAAACCTATGGCCCGCTGCGCAACCTGGAACTGCTGGCCGACGAATACTACGAAGCGCAATTGCTCGACCCGCGCCGCGCGCTCGAACTGCAGAAAGACATTCTCAAACTGGTGCGCGAAACCCAGATCGACCAAGAGCTTGAGCTGGACGGCGATGCCGATGCCGACATCTGGTTGCCACGCCTGGACACTTACCTGTGTGACCTGAAGGAATCGCAGATCCGCGACGGCCTGCACATTTTCGGCGAGTCGCCGGCGGGGCGCTTGCGTATCGACACCTTGTTGGCCTTGCTGCGCATCCCCCGTGGCGATGGCCGTGGCGGGCAGTCGAGCCTGTTGCGGGTGCTGGCCAAGGCCTTCGAGCTGGGTTTCGACCCGCTGGACTGTGCGCTCGCCGAGCCGTGGACCGGGCGTCGGCCCGAGGTGTTGCGCACGCTCGACGCGCAGTTGTGGCGCACCGCCGGTGACACCCGCGAGCGCCTGGAACTCTACGCGGCGCGCTTGATCGAGCAGGCCCTGGAAGGGCCGCTGGAACAGTTGGAAGAACCCGGCTGGGAGGACGTGAAGGCCGTGGTCGAAAGCCTGCGCATGGTCGTTGCGCCGCGCCTGGACGCCTGCGGCCCGGCCGAAATGCACGGCTTGCTGGACGCCTTGAGCGGGCGCTTTGTGCCGGCCGGCCCCAGCGGTGCGCCGAGTCGCGGCCGCCTGGATGTGCTGCCCACGGGGCGTAATTTCTTCACGGTGGACGTGCGCAACCTGCCCACCACCACCGCCTGGCGCATCGGTTTCCAGTCGGCCAACCTGATTCTCGAGCGGCATCTGCAGGACCACGGCGACCACCTGCGCCAGTTGGGCCTGTCGGTGTGGGGCACGGCCACCATGCGCACCGGGGGTGACGATATCGCTCAGGCCATGGCGCTGATGGGCGTGCGTCCGGTGTGGGCCACGGGCAGTCAGCGCGTGGATGACTTCGAGATCCTGCCGATCAGCCTGTTGGACCGTCCACGTGTTGACGTGACGTTGCGCGTGTCCGGCTTCTTTCGCGATGCGTTCGCCAACCTGATCCGCCTGTTCGACGCGGCGGTGCAGGCGGTGGCGGCGCTGGACGAGCCGGATGACATGAACCCGCTGGCCGCCAAGGTGCGCAATGAGCGCGAGGCCTTGCGCGCATCGGGCCTGGACGAAGAGGCCGCGGCGAAACAGGCCGGTTGGCGCATTTTCGGGGCCAAGCCGGGAGCCTATGGCGCGGGCGTGCAGGGCGCGATTGACGGTCGCCTGTGGCAAAGCCGCGAGGACCTGGCCGAGGTCTACCTGAACTGGGGCGGCTACGCCTATGGCGGCGCCGACGAAGGCACCGCGGCCCGCGAGCAGTTTGCCCAGCGTCTGAGCCAGGTGCAGGCGGTGCTGCAGAACCAGGATAACCGCGAACACGATGTGCTTGATTCCAACGACTACTACCAATTCCAGGGCGGCATGCTCGCCGCCGTGGAAACCCTGCGCGGCGCCAAGGCCGCCAGCTACCATGGCGATCACAGCCAGCCGGACCTGCCGAAGATTCGCACCTTGAAGGAAGAGCTCAATCGGGTCATCCGTTCCCGTGCAGCCAACCCGAAATGGATCGAAGGCGTGAAGCGTCACGGCTACAAAGGCGCGTTTGAGATGGCAGCGACCGTGGACAACCTGTTCGCTTTTGACGCCACCACCGCGCTGATCGACGATCACCAGTACGCTTTGCTCGCCGACGCCTACCTGCTCGACCCGGACACCCGGGCCTTTGTGCAACAGCACAACCCCGATGCCCTGCGCGACATGACCGAGCGCATGCTCGAAGCCCAGCAGCGCGGCATGTGGCAAGAGCCGGGCGCCTACCGCGAAGCGTTGGAAAACCTGTTGCTGGATATAGAAGAAGACAGCTGATGACCGATATTCCTCATTTTCCGTTGGCCGCCGTGGTCGGTGCCGACGCGCTGAAGCTGGCGCTGTGCCTCACCGCCATCGACCCCCGAATCGGCGGTGTGCTGATCGAAGGCCCGCGAGGCATGGCCAAGTCGACCCTGGCCCGTGGCCTGGCGGACCTGCTCGCCAGTGGGCAGTTCGTCACCTTGCCCCTGGGCGCTACCGAGGAGCGGCTGGTCGGTACCCTGGACCTGGACGCCGCGCTCAGCGAAGGCCGCGCACAGTTTTCCCCCGGCGTGCTGGCCAAGGCCGATGGCGGCGTGTTGTACGTCGATGAAGTCAACCTGTTGCCCGATCATCTGGTCGATCTGTTGCTGGACGTGGCCGCCAGCGGCACCAACCTGATCGAGCGTGACGGCATCTCCCATCGGCACTCGGCGCGCTTCGTGCTGATCGGCACGATGAACCCGGAGGAGGGCGAGTTGCGTCCGCAGCTGCTCGACCGCTTTGGGTTCAACGTGGCGTTGAGCGGGCAGACGTTGCCGACCGAGCGTGGGCAGATCATCCGTCGTCGCCTGGACTTCGACACAAACCCCGCCGCGTTCTGCCAGCAGTGGGCCGAGCCGCAAGCGGCGTTGCGCGAACGCTGCACCCAGGCCCGTGCGCGACTCGACAGTATCGAGCTGGATGACGCCGCCTTGGCGCAGATTACCCAGCGTTGCTTTGCCGCGGGTGTGGACGGAATGCGTGCCGACCTGGTGTGGCTGCGCGGCGCCAGGGCCCATGCGGCCTGGCGCGGTGCGAGTGCGATCGCCGAGGAAGATATTGACGCGGTCGCTGAATTTGCCTTGCGTCATCGCCGCCAGGAACAGCCGCCTGCGGCCAGTGCGCCCGATCAGGGGCAGGCCCCCAAGCCCTCGGACACCTCGCCCGGCCAAGGCCAATGGGGCGATATGCCAGCGCCGGCGCTGCCCACCGGCGCTCGTCGCGATGTGCCTGCCTGGCCAAAAAAGCCCTAGGCATCCGCCCCCGACCTGACGCGGGGGCGGATGCTCGGCCCCAGGCGGGGCAATTGGACAGCGGCAGGCAAGGCAAGGCGCGCAGTGCGCAATCGGGCCAGATCAACTGGCCGGGCAGCTTGCTCGGTGGCAGGCCGCAGCGCCGTGAGGATTTGCTGTGGCACCTGCGCAGCCGCTCTGCCCATGAACTGTGGCTGGTGATCGTCGATGCCTCGGCTTCCACTCGCAAGCACCAGGCGTTGAGCGATGCCAAGGGCCTGCTGGCGCAGTTGTTTGATGACGCGTATCGGCAACGGGCGCGCATGGCGTTGTTGACCGCCAGCGGGCAGTCGCCGAGGTGGCAGGTGCAGGGCTTGAAAGCGGCCAAAGGCCTGACGGGTTGGCTGGAACAGTTGGGCGCCGGTGGCGGTACGCCGTTGCTGGCAGCCTTGACCGAGGCGGCCGATTGGCTGGTGGCGCGGCGTAAGCGTTACCCGGCGGAGCAGCAGCGGTTGCTGGTGATTACTGATGGGCGGCTCAAAGTGATCGATGGGTTGCCGCTGCTGGCGTGTCCGGGGTTGCTGGTGGACATCGAGCGCGGGCCGATCAGGTTGGGGCGGGCGCAAGCGCTGGCGAGCGGGTTGCAGCTGGATTATCGGCATATCGACAGTATGTAGTGCCAGTCCCGCCGCTATCGGGAGCAAGCCCCCTCCCACATTTGGAATGCATTCCCCTGTGGGAGGGGGCTTGCTCCCGATAGCGGTCTCCAATACAGCACAGATTTATCAGAATGCCCCCGGCACATTCGGCCAAAGATCGGCAATCAGGAACAACCGCTCGGCTTCCTCCCAATCCTCACCCCTGCGCACCAGCCGCACCAATAACTGCGCCGGCGCCATCGGGTCCAGGTCGGCCAGCCAGCCCTGCATCTGTTCCTCGCTCCACACCTCGCTTGTCAGGTAGTGCGCCGGTGCCAGCCAGGCATGCCGGGGCAGGGGTTGCCAGCGGCCTGCGGCGCTGGCGCTGACAAAGTCCGGCCAATCGCGCTGATGCAACCAACGCCCACGCAAATGCTGCGGATGAGCGCCGAGGGGCGAGTCGGCCTGGCCCGGCCACGGGTAAAGCAGGTACCCGCCCAGCCACAGGTGCGCGTCGAACTGCTGGATATCCAGCGCCGCCATGGCTTCACGGCTTTCCGGGCGCGCCGAGATCGGCAATTGATGCTGGGCCAGGTGCGCCAGTTTGCGGTCGAGCCGGTCATGGCAACCCGGGCCCAGCCACTGCGCGGTGTCTTGGCCGTTCCCCGTTTGTGGCCCGAGGTAGAGCTTGATTGCCAATTCCAGGTGGTGCACGCCGTCGCGGTCGCGCAGCAGCATGTCCAGCTCGCCCAGGGTATGACCGGCGCGGCGGATCGGCAGGTTGGCCGCCAGCAGCTCCACGCCCGGTGCATGCTGCACGGCGAACTGCCACAGGCGTTCATAGTAGAGGCCCAGGCGCCGGGTGCGCGCCAGGCTCAGCCAGTGTTGCAGCGCGCTGCTGTCTTGATCGAGCGCACGCAACCAGGCTTCGAGCAGCTGCGGCGCCTGTACCCAGTCACTGCCCGCCAGTGGGTGGCGCTGCGGCCAGGGCGTGCGGGCGAGCATCGGTGGCGCCAGGATCACCCACGCCAGGTCACGCACTTCGGGGTGCCGCAGTTGGCGGGGCAGGGCGTGCAAGTCAGGGAACAGAGTCATGGTGCGAGCATAGCCTCTTAAGTCGGACGCGGGTGCCTGTCACCGGCCTGAGAACCATTGTCATCAAGGCTCGGCGACGACAAAGGATTTTGCCTGACGCGGCCTTTCGCCCATAATCGTTTCTTTTTGCCACACCCCTACGCCCGCAGGAGCCCCATGGAGCAATTTCGCAATATCGGCATTATCGGTCGCCTGGGCAGTACCCAGGTGTTGGACACCGTCCGCCGGCTGAAAAAATTCCTGCTGGAACGCCACCTGCACGTGATCCTCGAAGACACCATCGGCGAAATCCTGCCGGGCCACGGCCTGCAGACCTCCTCGCGCAAAATGCTTGGCGAAGTGTGCGACATGGTCATCGTGGTCGGCGGCGACGGCAGCCTGCTCGGCGCGGCGCGGGCGCTGGCGCGGCACAATGTGCCGGTGCTGGGGATCAACCGCGGCAGCCTGGGGTTTCTGACCGATATCCGGCCCGATGAGCTGGAAATCGAAGTCGCCAAGGTGCTCGACGGCCATTACCTGGTGGAGAACCGCTTCCTGCTGCAAGCTGAAGTGCGCCGCCATGGCGAGGCCATCGGCCAGGGCGACGCCCTCAACGACGTGGTGCTGCACCCCGGCAAATCCACGCGGATGATCGAGTTCGAGCTGTATATCGACGGCCAATTCGTGTGCAGCCAGAAAGCTGACGGCCTGATCGTCGCCACGCCTACCGGCTCCACCGCTTATGCGCTGTCGGCGGGTGGACCGATCATGCATCCCAAGCTGGATGCCATTGTGATCGTGCCGATGTATCCCCATATGTTGTCGAGTCGGCCGATTGTGGTCGATGGCAACAGTGAGCTGAAAATCGTGGTGTCCAAGGATATGCAAATCTACCCACAAGTGTCCTGCGACGGGCAGAACCATTTCACCTGCGCCCCCGGTGACACCATCACCGTGAGCAAGAAGGCACAGAAGTTGCGGTTGATCCACCCGCTGGATCACAACTACTACGAAGTGTGCCGCACCAAGCTGGGCTGGGGCAGCCGCTTGGGGGGTGGAGGCGACTGATGCTCGATCCCGCGCGTAGCTACGACCTGATTGGTGACGTGCACGGTTGCGCCCATACCCTGGAGCACTTGCTCGACCAGATGGGTTACCACAAGCAGGGCGGCACCTGGCGCCACCCGTCGCGCATGGCGGTGTTCCTCGGCGATATCATCGACCGTGGCCCACGCATCCGCGAAGCGCTGCATATCGTCCACGACATGACCGAGGCCGGCCAGGCGCTGTGCATCATGGGCAACCATGAGTTCAATGCGCTGGGCTGGACCACGCCGGCGCCGCCGGGCAGTGGCAAGCAGTTCGTGCGCGAGCACACCCCGCGCCATGGTCGACTGATCCAGGAAACCCTGACCCAGTTCGAACAGCACCCGGCCGATTGGGAGGACTTCCTCGGCTGGTTCTACGACATGCCGCTGTTCGTCGATGCCGGGCGTTTCCGTGTGGTACATGCGTGCTGGGACGAGGGCTTCATCCAGCCGCTGCGCGCCACGTTCCCGGATGGCTGCATCGACCCACATTTCCTGCAGGCCGCTGCCGTGCCGGGCAGTTTTGCCTGCAACGCGTTCGATCGCCTGCTGCGCGGCACCGACATGCGCCTGCCGCACGGCCTCACCTTGACCGGTGGCGACGGCCTGACGCGCTCGTTCTTTCGCACCAAATTCTGGGAAGACGACCCGAAAACCTACGGCGACATCGTGTTCCAGCCCGACGCCTTGCCTGAGCCCGTGGCACGCACGCCCTTGTCGTCCACCGAAAAGAACAGCCTGCTGCGCTATGGCACCGACCAGCCGCTGTTGTTCGTCGGCCATTACTGGCGCAGCGGCAAACCGGCCCCGATCCGCCCGAACCTGGCCTGCCTGGACTACAGCGCGGTGCTGTACGGCAAGTTGGTGGCGTATCGACTGGACCAGGAAACCCAACTGGATCCGCGTAAATTCGTGTGGGTCGACGTTGAGCGACCCGAGGTTACCCAATGAGTACCGTGGCTGTATTGCGCCTGCCCCTGAACGTTGACCTGGGCGGTTTCGTCAAATTGTTGCAACGCATGCAAGTGCCCCATCGCGTCAGCGAAGAGGCGGGCGAACAAGTACTTTGGGTGCCCGAGACCATCAGCGATGACGTGCGTGTGCTGTACCAGCGCTTTCCCGCCGGCGATCCGGACCAGCAACTGGATATTCCCGAACAGGCGCCCGTTGCGCGGCCAGGGTTTTTCCAACAGGTGCGCCACAGCCCGGTCACGGCGCTGGTGCTGCTGGCCAGCCTGATCGTTGGCGCGGTAACCCTGCTCGGCGAAAACCTGCAAACCATGGCCTGGCTGACCTTCCTGCCGTTCCGGGTGCTGGGCGAGTACATCCAGTTCACGCCACTGGCCGACAGCCTGGCTTCCGGGCAGTGGTGGCGGTTGGTCACGCCGATGCTGATTCACTTCGGCATCCTGCACCTGGCCATGAACGGCATGTGGTACTGGGAGCTGGGCCGACGCATCGAAGCGCGCCAGGGCAGTATCAACCTGCTGGGCCTGACCCTGCTGTTCAGCCTGGTGTCCAATTACGCGCAGTATGCCTACGGCGGTCCGGGCCTGTTCGGCGGTTTGTCCGGCGTGCTGTATGGCCTGCTCGGGCATTGCTGGATCTTTCAATTACTCTCGCCCAACCCGGCGTATCGCTTGCCCCGTGGGGTGCTGGTGATGATGCTGGTGTGGCTGGTGCTCTGCCTGTCGGGGCTGGTCTCGATGATCGGCTTCGGCGAAATCGCCAACGCGGCCCACGTGGGTGGCTTGGTTATCGGTTGCCTGACCGGTTTGCTCGGCGGGCTGTACAACCGCCGCAAATCGTCTATTTGATAAGGAAGAGCCTTATGTCCTCTTTTGCTGAAATGATCGAAAACATCACCCCCGACATCTACGAGAGCCTCAAGCTCGCCGTGGAAATCGGCAAGTGGTCGGACGGGCGCAAGCTCACCGCCGAGCAGCGTGAGCTGTCGCTGCAGGCGGTGATCGCCTGGGAAATCCAGAACCTGCCCGAAGACCAGCGCACCGGCTACATGGGCCCGCAGGAATGCGCGTCGAAATCGGCACCGGTGCCGAACATCCTGTTCAAGTCGGATGCGATCCATTGATTGAAATAGGTCGCGGTGCAGTCAGCAAAATGTCGGCGCAACTGGGTGAGCCGACCGTTCAATACGCATTTCGCCTGGGCGATACCGAGGTGCCGGTCAATCCGTTGATCGGCACGCATATTCGCCTGGAGTTCCTTGGTGCCATTCACTGCAGCCATTGCGGCCGCAAGACCAAGACCAGCTTCAGCCAGGGCTATTGCTACCCGTGCATGACCAAGCTGGCCCAGTGTGACTTGTGCATCATGAGCCCCGAGCGTTGCCATTACGACGCCGGCACCTGCCGCGATCCAGGCTGGGGTGAAACCTTCTGCATGACCGACCACGTGGTCTACCTGGCCAATTCGTCGGGGATCAAGGTCGGCATCACCCGGGCCACGCAGTTGCCGACCCGTTGGCTCGACCAGGGTGCCAGCCAGGCGCTGCCGATCATGCGCGTGGCCACTCGCCAGCAATCGGGTTTTGTCGAGGATCTGTTTCGCAGCCAGGTGGCCGACAAGACCAACTGGCGCGCGCTGCTCAAGGGCGATGCGCAAACCGTGGACCTCAAGCAGGTACGCGATCAATTGTTCGCCTCCTGCGCCGAGGGCTTGCTCGGTTTGCAGGAACGCTTTGGCCTGCAGGCCATCCAAACCATTGCCGACATCGAGCCGATCGAAATCCGTTACCCGGTGCAGCAGTACCCGGCCAAGATCGTCAGCTTCAACCTGGA
This sequence comes from Pseudomonas sp. W4I3, assembly GCF_030816195.1. Taxonomy (GTDB): domain Bacteria; phylum Pseudomonadota; class Gammaproteobacteria; order Pseudomonadales; family Pseudomonadaceae; genus Aquipseudomonas. The sequence continues at coordinate 3,269,564 of NZ_JAUSXS010000001.1, forward strand.
CAAGAATCCGATTGCCGAAGGCACGTTGCTGGGGATCAAGGGCCAATACCTGATCTTCGACACCGGCGTGATCAATATTCGTAAATACACGGCCTACCAGCTCGCCGTGCATCAGTAGAAGGATGCCACCCATGCGCACCGAACAACCGAAGATGATTTACCTGAAGGACTATCAGGCGCCGGACTACCTGATCGACGAGACGCACCTGACCTTCGAGTTGTTCGAGGACCACAGCCTGGTCCACGCGCAGCTGGTGATGCGCCGCAATCCCGAGCGCGGCGCCGGGCTGCCGCCGTTGGTGCTCGATGGCCAGCAACTGGAGCTTTTGAGCGTCAACCTTGCGGACCAGGCGCTGACGGCCGCCGATTACCAGTTGACCGACAGCCACCTGACGCTGCAGCCCAACAGTGAAACCTTCACCCTGGACACCACGGTCAAGATTCACCCGGAAACCAACACCGCCCTGGAAGGCCTGTACAAATCCAGCGGCATGTTCTGCACCCAGTGCGAGGCCGAAGGTTTCCGCAAGATCACCTACTACCTGGACCGTCCGGACGTGATGAGCGTGTTCACCACCACGGTGATCGCCGAGCAGCACCGCTACCCGGTGCTGCTGTCCAACGGCAACCCGATTGCCAGCGGCCCCGGCGAAGACGGTCGGCACTGGGCGACCTGGGAAGACCCGTTCAAGAAACCGGCCTACCTGTTCGCCCTGGTGGCCGGTGACCTGTGGTGTGTCGAAGACAGCTTCACCACCATGACCCGGCGCGAAGTGGCGCTGCGCATCTACGTCGAGCCGGAAAATATCGACAAGTGCCAGCACGCCATGACCAGCCTGAAAAAATCCATGCGCTGGGACGAAGAAACCTACGGTCGCGAGTACGACCTCGACATCTTCATGATCGTGGCGGTCAACGATTTCAACATGGGCGCCATGGAGAACAAGGGCCTCAACATCTTCAACTCCAGCGCCGTACTGGCCCGCGCCGAAACCGCCACCGATGCCGCGCACCAGCGCGTCGAAGCCATCGTCGCCCATGAATACTTCCACAACTGGTCGGGCAACCGCGTGACCTGCCGCGACTGGTTCCAACTGTCGCTCAAGGAAGGCTTCACCGTGTTCCGCGACTCGGGCTTCTCCGCCGACATGAACTCGGCGACGGTCAAGCGTATCCAGGACGTGGCGTACCTGCGCACTCACCAGTTCGCCGAAGACGCCGGCCCCATGGCCCACGCGGTGCGCCCGGACAGCTTTATCGAAATCTCCAACTTCTACACCCTGACCGTGTACGAAAAGGGCTCGGAAGTGGTCGGTATGATCCACACCTTGCTCGGCGCCGAAGGCTTCCGCAAAGGCAGCGACCTGTATTTCGAGCGCCACGACGGCCAGGCCGTGACCTGCGACGACTTCATCAAGGCCATGGAAGACGCCAACGGCGTGGACCTCAGCCAGTTCAAGCGCTGGTACAGCCAAGCCGGTACGCCGCGTCTGGCGGTGAGCGAGTCCTACGACGCAACAGCCAAGACCTACAGCCTGACCTTCCGCCAGAGCTGCCCGCCCACCCCGGACAAGGTGGAAAAGCTGCCGTTCGTGATCCCGGTCGAGCTGGGCCTGCTGGACAGCCAGGGCGCCGGCATTGCCTTGCGCCTGGCCGGTGAAGCGACGGCCGGCGGTACCTCTCGCGTGATCTCGGTGACCGAAGCCGAGCAGACCTTCACCTTTGTAGACGTCGCAGAAAAGCCGTTGCCTTCGTTGCTGCGCGGCTTTTCGGCGCCGGTGAAACTCAGCTTCCCCTATGACCGCGACCAACTGATGTTCCTGATGCAGCACGACAGCGACGGTTTCAACCGCTGGGACGCCGGCCAGCAGTTGTCGGTTCAGGTGTTGCAGGAACTGATCGGTCAACATCAGGCAGGGCAACCGCTGAAGCTGGATCAACGCTTGATCGACGCATTGCGCACGGTCTTGAGCGACGAGACCCTCGACCAGGCCATGGTCGCCGAAATGCTCTCTTTGCCGAGCGAAGCCTACCTGACCGAAATCAGCGAAGTGGCGGACGTCGATGCGATCCACGCCGCCCGCGAATTTGCCCGCAAGCAGTTGGCCGACCACCTGTTCGAAGGGCTGTGGCTGCGCTATCAGGCCAACCGTGACCTGTCCCGCCAGACGCCGTACGTGGCCGAGGCCGAGCACTTTGCCCGCCGCGCCCTGCAGAACATCGCGCTGTCCTACCTGATGCTCAGCGCCAAGCCTGAAGTGCTGGCAGCGACGCTGGACCAGTTCGACACCAGCGACAACATGACCGAGCGCCTGACGGCCCTGGCCGTGCTGGTGAACTCGCCGTTCGAAGCGGAAAAAGCCCAGGCGCTGGCGGTATTTGCCGAGAACTTCAAGGACAACCCGCTGGTCATGGACCAGTGGTTCAGTGTGCAGGCCGGCAGCACCCTGCCGGGCGGGCTGGCGCGGGTCAAGGCGTTGATGGAGCACCCGGCGTTCACGATCAAGAACCCGAACAAAGTGCGCGCACTCATTGGCGCGTTTGCCGGGCAGAACCTGATCAACTTCCATGCGGCGGATGGCTCGGGCTACCGCTTCCTGGCGGACCTGGTGATCCAGCTCAATACACTGAACCCACAGATTGCTTCGCGCCAATTGGCACCCCTGACACGCTGGCGCAAATACGACGCCGCGCGGCAAGCGCTGATGAAGGCGCAGCTGGAGCGCATTCTTGGCTCGGGCGAGCTGTCCAGCGATGTGTTTGAGGTGGTCAGCAAGAGCCTTGCCTGACTTGCGGTGGTTATAGCGAAGCCGGTGTTAATGAATCACACCGTTCAAAATGTGGGAGGGGGCTTGCCCTAATGCCAGTCAGTTAAGGCTTTTTGTAGGAGCGAGCTTGCTCGCGAAAAACTCACAGGCACCGCGTTCATTCAGAAAGCACGCGTTATCGTTGACGTTTTTCGCGAGCAAGCTCGCTCCTACAGACGGCGGTGTACGCTTAACTGACTGGCATTAGGGCAAGCCCCCTCCCACATTTTCTATTTTGACGCTGCAAGCGGCGTCAGCACCTCGGCCTTGTCATCCAGCACCATCACCACCAGCAACTTGGCGGGCTGGGTCTGGCTGGCGTTGCTCGACTCAAAGTGCCGGGAACCTGCGGGCTCGTAGAATGAATCGCCGACCTTGTAGGTAATGGCTTTGCCGTCGTTGACCCGCGAGATGATTTCGCCTTCCAGCACATAAGCCACGGCAGTGCCGGTATGGCTGTGGGGCACAGTGGCCTGGCCGGGCGCATAGTCCACGGTGAGCATGATGGTTTTCTTGCCGGGCACATTGGTCAAGGCGTGCTCTTGCAGCATCTTGAGGGTTTCCTGGTTGTACACCGGTTCATGGGCGTAGGCAGTCAGCGAAGTGAGTATCGCGGCGGCGGCGAGCAGTCGTTTCATGATGGGGCTCCACGTAGTTCGAGACGTGTTCACCCTACGCCCACGGGCGTGGTCGACCAATGACCAATCCGCCGGAAAACCCGCTAGCCAATCTGCTGCAGGATGTCGCGTACCTTGTCCAGCGCCGGGTCGATATCGAGGGTCTCGATGGCCCCGAAGCCGAGAATCAGCCCCGAGCGTACCGGCGTATCGTGAAAAAACCCATCCAGCGGGTACAGGCCCACCTCCACCTTGCGCGCCCGTTCCATCAGCAAGGGTATATCCACCGGCACCTTGCACAGTGCCGCCAGATGAAACCCCGCCACCGTTGGCACCGCCTCGAACCAGGGCGACAGGTCGCCCGCCAGGCGCTGCAGAATCCGCTCGCGGCGTCCCGCATACACGCTGTGACAGCGGCGAATATGTTTGAGCAGATAGCCTTCGCTGATGAACTTGGCCAGCGCCCATTGCGGCAGGGTAGAGCTGTGCTGGTCGGTCAATTGCTTGGCCTTGAGTACGGCGCCATGGATCGCCGGCGGCAGCACCGCGTAGCCCAGGCGCAGCTCGGGCAGCAGGGTTTTGGAAAAGGTGCCGACGTAGGTCACCACGCCTCGGGTGTCCATGCTTTGCAGGGAGTCGGTGGGGCGGCCGTGGTAGCGGAACTCGCTGTCATAATCGTCTTCGATAATGATCGCGCCGAGCTCGATGGCACGGTCCAGCAGGGCCTCACGCCGCGCCAGGCTCATGGGCATGCCGAGGGGGAACTGGTGGGACGGCGTCACATACACCAGTCGGGTGCCATCGGGGATCTGGTCGACCTGAATGCCTTGTGCATCCACCGGAACGCTGGCGACCCTGGCGCCCATCGCCACGAACAACTGACGCGCCGGGCTGTAGCCAGGGTCTTCCATGGCGACGATGCTGCCAGGTTCAAGTACCACGCGGGCGATCAGGTCCAGCGCCTGCTGCGCGCCATTGGTCACGACGATGTCGGCAGCGCGGCAGTTCACCCCGCGAGAAAACGCGATGTGCCCGGCGATGGCCTCGCGCAGTGCGGGCAAGCCTTCCGGTTGGCTGTAGAACCCGCTGTTCTGGGCGATGCGGCGCAGCGCATCCTGGGTGCAGCGCCGCCACTCTTCTTGGGGAAACTGATTGCGTGTAGTTGCGCCACCGATGAACTCGTAGCGCAGGATGTCGTCGCGCGCGGGGTGGTGCATGGGCGAGGGCAGCGCCGCCCATTTGCCCAGGTTGGCGGCGCAGGCCAGGTCGGTGGCGGTCTGCACAAGGCCTTGCTGCGGTGCCCACGCGTTGACGAAAGTGCCCCGGCCAATCCTGCCGACCAGCAAGCCTTCATACGTCAAGGTGGCGTAGGTGTCCGATACCGTTTTGCGCGATACGCCCAATTGCTCGGCGAGCAGTCGGCTGGGCGGCAACTGCGCGCCGGCCGACAGGCGCCCGGTGGCGATGGCTTCGCGCAGTTGCTGGTAAAGCTGGGCAGCCAGGTCCTTGCGGCCGTTGATGACGAGGTGCAGTTCCATGTTTCATCCTGGGACAGATCGATCTGCGCCAAGGTTACGCGCAAATCGATCCGAAGAAACCAGGCGCTGTCAGGACAGGAAACCACCGTCCACGTTCAGCGACACGCCGGTGGTGTAACTCGACGCATCGCTGGCCAGGAACAACACCGCGCCGGCCATTTCGCTGGGGTCGGCCACGCGCTTGAGCGGGATCTGTGCCAGGGCCATTTTCAGGATCGCGTCGTTCTTGACCAGCGCCGAGGCGAACTTGGTGTCGGTCAGGCCTGGCAGCAGCGCGTTGCAGCGTATACCGAACGCGGCGCATTCCTTGGCGAACACCTTGGTCATGTTGATCACGGCGGCCTTGGTCACCGAATAGATGCCCTGGAATACGCCTGGGGAAATGCCGTTGATCGAGGCGACGTTGATGATGCTGCCCCCGCCGTTGTCGCGCATCAACTTGCCGGCTTCCACCGACATGAAAAAGTAGCCGCGGATGTTCACGTCGACGGTCTTCTGGAACGCACCGAGGTCGGTGTCCAGCACGTTGCAGAACTGCGGGTTGGTCGCGGCGTTGTTGACCAGGATGTCCAGGCGGCCGAACTGTTCACGAATGCTGGCGAACACCCGGGTGATCTGCTCCATTTCACCGATATGGCAGGCAATCGCGGTGGCCTTGCCGCCGTCGGCGATGATCGCGTCGGCGACGTGCTGGCAGCCTTCCAGTTTGCGGCTGGAAACAATCACGTGGGCGCCTTGCTGGGCCAGCAGCTTGGCGATGGCCTCGCCGATGCCACGGCTGGCGCCGGAAACGAAAGCAACCTTGCCGTCGAGGTCAAACAGGTGGGTCTTGGACATGAGGGGTTCCTTGTGATTGTTATCAGAGGGCGGACTTGCCAATGACCGCCAGGCTCATCTGCTCCAGCAGCTTGTTCATGTGGATGAACTGGGCGAAGCGTTTGTCCTGGGTCTGGCCGTGGAAAAAGCGGTAATAGATCTGCTGCACAATGCCGGCCAGGCGGAACAGGCCGTAGGTGTAGTAGAAGTCGAAATTGTCGATCTGGATGCCCGAGCGTTCGGCGTAGTAGTCGACGAACTGGCGGCGGGTGAGCATGCCGGGCGCATTGCTTGGCTGGCGACGCATCAGTTGCACGGGCGCGGGGTCGGCGGCTTCGATCCAGTAGGCGAGGGTGTTGCCCAGGTCCATCAGCGGATCGCCCAGGGTGGTCAGCTCCCAGTCCAGTACGCCGATGATCTGCATCGGGTTGTGCGGGTCGAGGATCACATTGTCGAAGCGATAGTCGTTGTGCACGATGCTGGAGGTCGGGTGGTCGGCTGGCATCTTTTCGTTGAGCCAGGCGCGCACCGCTTCCCAGCTCGGGGCATCGGGGGTCAGGGCTTTTTCGTAGCGCTCGCTCCAGCCACGGATCTGACGTTCCACATAACCCTGCGGCTTGCCCAGGTCGGCGAGGCCGCAGGCGGTGTAGTCGACTTGATGCAGCTCGACGAATTTGTCGATAAAGCTCTTGCACAAGGCTTCGGTGCGGCTCGCGTCCAGGCCCAGTTCAGCCGGCAGGTCCGAACGCAGGATGATGCCGTTGACCCGCTCCATCACGTAAAACTCGGCGCCGATTACCGTCTCGTCGGTGCAGTGCACATAGGCTTTGGGGCAGTACGGAAAGCCATCCTTGAGTTGGTTGAGGATGCGGTATTCACGGCCCATGTCGTGGGCAGACTTGGCCTTGTGGCCGAACGGCGGGCGACGCAACACGAATTCCTGGTCCGGGTATTCCAGCAGATACGTCAGGTTAGACGCGCCGCCGGGGAACTGGCTGATCTTGGGGGTGCCGTGCAGGCCGGGGATATGGGCCTTGAGGTAGGGATCGATCAGGCTGGCATCAAGTTCTTCGCCGGGGCGAATCTGGGTCGATTGGTCGTTAAGCGCCATGCTTATCCCTTCTGCTTATTTTAAAGGCCTTGGACTATTGGCTAATCTAATGCGCACCGCCGCCCAGCGACAAGGTCGGGGCGGCTTAATAGGCTAGCGTGTTGGGGGATGATCAGCAGGCTTGATCCACTCCAACAGCTGGTCACCTGGGGGGCCGGTCTATTGGTTGCGCGACGGCAGTGTTACCGGTGTGAGTACCGGGCGACCGGCAAAGTATTCCACCAGGTTGTCGGCGACCCGTTGCACGGTGTCGTGAGCCGCTTCCGGCGACAGGCCGGCCACATGGGACGTCAGCACGGTATTGCTCAAGCGCTTGAGCGCGTCGGGCACCTTGGGTTCGTCGTCGAATACGTCCAGGGCGGCGCCGCCGATACGCCGCTGTTCCAGCGCAGCCACCAGGTCGGCGGTCACCACCACGCTGCCCCGGCCGATGTTGACCAGATAGCCGTTGGGGCCCAGGGCATCGAGCGCGTGGCGATCGATCAGATGGCGGGTGCTGGCGCCACCGGGCGTGGCCAGGATCAGAAAATCGCAGGTGCGCGCCAGTTCCACGGCGGTTGAGCAGTAGGTGTAATCCACATCATCGCGGGGTTGGCGGTTGTGGTAGCTCACCTCCATGCCGAACCCCAGGGACGCGCGCCGGGCAATCTCCAGGCCCACTGCGCCCAGCCCGAGGATCCCCAACTGCTTACCGCCCAGGGAAGGGCGCATCACCTTCGGCCACTCGCCACGGCGCACAGCGGCGTCAGTCTGGGGAATGCCGCGCACCAGTGACAGCAGCAGCGCCATGGCATGGTCGGCGACCGACGGCGCATTCACCCCGGCGCCATTAGTCACCACGATCCCACGGTTGGCGGCCGCCTGCAGGTCGACATGCTCGTAGCCGGCACCGATCACGCAGATGATTTCCAGCAGCGGCAGCGCGGCGATTTCATCGGCATACAGCCCCAGCGGGCCACGGGTGAGGACGGCCTTGATCTGGCCGCCGTGGGCCTTGATCGCCTGGGCACGTTCGGCAGGCGTGGGCGCGAGGATCACATGGAAATCATTGCTCTCGATGATTTGCAGGTATTCATTGATGGTCTCAACCAGGACCAGAACAGTGGTAGTCATCGCAGGGTTCTTCCTGAAGTGCTTGAGCGCATGAGTATGCGGGATTTGTAAGAAGGATCGTAGGTTGCTGCAGGAGCGAGCTTGAACTCGCTCCTGCACGTTCAGAAACTGACGTCAGCGGCGCGCACGCGCTTCACAAACGCCCCGGCCAGCGTGGCGTTGTGGTGTTCAATGATCGCCTCGGCCGCTAACGCCGGGGTGTCCATGCAGGTATGGGCGTCCTCCGGCAACACCACCGAGAAGCCCAGTTCTACCGCGACTCTGCAGGTGGTGTCGACGCAGAACTGGGTCTTCATGCCCACAATCACCAGTTCATCGACCTGCGCCTGTGCCAGCTGTTGCGCCAGGTCGGTGCCCAGGAAGCAGCTGGGGCGGGTCTTGTTGAACAGACCGTCACGGGATTCGTCGACATCCAGGCCACCCCACAGCTGCCACAGCGCGCTGCCGGCTTCGATGGGCGAACCGGCCGGGCCGGTATGACGCGCGACGAAGAGCGGCGCGTTGGCCGCGCGGGCGCGCCGGATCAGTTGGTTGATGGTGTGCAGCACCTGTTCACGCTCGAAGGGTTTTTGCGGTCCGTCGTACAGGCCAGTTTGCATATCGATGATCAGCAGGGCGGTTGCCATGGTGTAGCTCCTTGTGAGTGCCGGATGGCGGAGCACAAAAAAGGCCCCGTCCATTGCTGGCGGGGCCTTGGGTAACTTTCGGGGTGTCGCTAGTTCAATCCCCCACAGCAACCGCACGACCCGCCATAAGCGGTCGCGGTGGTGGTGCGGGTGAGGCACAACTGAAGAGGGTTCATGCCGGGATCATGCTGGGGCGGGCGCGAGGCTGTCAACGCGCGCGCGGTTTTTTAAAGCGAACAACGCCCTGCGGGGCATGTCCGGTCGGCTGCACCGCCTAACCGTTGCTCAGCTAAGTCTTTGCTTATTCGAGAGAATCCCGGACAATCGCGCCCCTGTTGAGGTCGGGGCGCTGCCTGTCAGGTTTTTCTGACTCGTCCCGGCCGTGTGAATGCGGAGATCCGACCGGATGAATGATCAGGCCAATAGCGTCGACCAACGCTATGCAACGACACCTGCAACGCTCACAAGCTGGAGCCGCCAGGACACCACCTGGATGCTTGGGCTGTTCGGCACCGCCATCGGCGCCGGTACCTTGTTCTTGCCGATCAATGCGGGCCTGGGGGGCTTCTGGCCACTGGTGATTCTCGCGCTGCTGGCCTTCCCGATGACGTTCTTTGCCCACCGTGGGCTGACCCGTTTCGTACTGTCCGGCCGTGAAGGCTCCGACATCACTGACGTGGTCGAAGAGCATTTCGGCCTCAAGGCCGGCGCGCTGATTACCTTGCTGTACTTCTTTGCGATCTTCCCGATCCTGCTGATCTACAGCGTGGCCCTGACCAATACCGTCAGCAGCTTCCTGGAACATCAACTGCACATCATGCCGCCGCCTCGGGCCATCCTGGCGTTTGTGTTGATCCTCGGCCTGCTGGCGGTGGTGCGTTGCGGCGAGCAGGTGATCGTCAAGGCCATGAGCCTGATGGTGTACCCGTTCATTGTCGCGTTGCTGTTCCTTGCCGTGTACCTGGTGCCGCACTGGACGGGCGGGATCCTCAGCACAGCGAGCGAAGTCCCTGCGCCGTCGGCCTTGCTCAGCACGTTGTGGCTGGCGATTCCGGTGATGGTGTTCTCGTTCAACCATTCGCCGATCATCTCGGCCTTCGCGGTGGACCAGAAGCGTCAGTATGGCGCACACGCCGACGAGCGCAGCTCGCAGATCCTGTCCCGCGCGCACTTGCTGATGGTGGCGATGGTGCTGTTCTTCGTGTTCAGTTGCGTGCTGACCCTGTCGCCGGCGCAGTTGGCCGAGGCGAAAGCGCAGAACCTGTCGATCCTGTCGTACCTGGCCAACCACTTCGACAACCCGACCATTGCCTTCGCCGCGCCCCTGATTGCGTTCGTGGCAATTGCCAAGTCGTTCCTGGGCCACTACATCGGTGCCAGCGAGGGCCTCAAGGGCCTGGTACTGAAAACGGGTCGCCGCCCGGCAGCCAAGACGCTGGACCGCATGACCGCCGCTTTCATGCTGGTGGTGTGCTGGATCGTCGCCACGCTTAACCCGAGCATCTTGGGCATGATCGAGACCCTGGGCGGGCCGGTCATTGCCTCGATCCTGTTCCTGATGCCGATGTACGCCATCCGCAAGGTGCCAGCCATGGCCAAGTACCGTGGGCAGGCGTCGAATGTGTTTGTCACCGCAGTGGGCTTGGTGGCGATTACGGCGCTGGTTTACTCGCTGATTGCTTAAGGCCTGACACAGCCTCCAAAGACTACACAGATCCAAATGTGGGAGCGGGATTGCCCCCGATGGCGGTGTACCAGTCAACTAGGAATTGACTGGACCACTGCTATCGGGAGCAAGCCCCCTCCCACATTTGTTTGGTGGTGCTGCTGAGACTGTATTTCCAGGCATAAACAACGCGTATCTCCAGCTTGGGGTTTGCTGCGGTGGGCTGGGTGGCGATTACGGCGCTGGTTTACTCGCTTATAGCTTAAGGCCTGACCCAGCCTCCAAAGACTGCAGAGATCCAAATGTGGGAGGGGGCTTGCCCCCGATGGCGGTGTATCAGTCAACTATAAATTGACTGGACCACTGCTATCGGGAGCGAGCCCCCTCCCACATTTGTTTGGTGGTGCTGCTGAGACTGTATTTCCAGGCATAAACAACGCGTATCTCCAGCTTGGGGTTTGCTGCGGTGGGCTGGGTGGCGATTACGGCGCTGGTTTACTCGCTTATAGCTTAAGGCCTGACCCAGCCTCCAAAGACTACAAAGATCCAAATGTGGGAGGGGGCTTGCTCCCGATGGCGGTGTATCAGTCAACTAGGAATTGACTGGACCACTGCTATCGGGAGCAAGCCCCCTCCCACATTTATTTGTATGCCAGGCATAAAAAAACGCCGCGTACCTTGCGATACGCGGCGTTTTTACATCAACACACCGTTAAGCTTGAATCACCGGGATGTTGGCGCTTGCCGCGATCTTGCGGAACTCGGCGATCTGGTCGAAGTTCAGGTAGCGGTAGACGTCACTGGCCATGGTGTCCAGTTTCGCCGCGTAGCCCATGTACTCTTCAACGGTCGGCAGGCGACCCAGGGTCGAGGCTACTGCCGCCAGCTCAGCCGAAGCCAGGTAGACGTTAGCGCCGTCACCCAGACGGTTCGGGAAGTTACGGGTCGAAGTCGACACAACAGTCGAATTCGGCTCTACACGTGCCTGGTTACCCATGCACAGCGAGCAGCCCGGCATTTCCATGCGCGCGCCAGCCTTGCCGTAGATGCCGTAGTAGCCTTCTTCGGTCAGTTGGTGAGCGTCCATCTTGGTCGGCGGCGACAGCCAGAGACGGGTTGGCAACTGGCCCTTGACCTGCTCCAGCAGCTTACCGGCTGCGCGGAAGTGACCGATGTTGGTCATGCACGAACCGATGAACACTTCGTCGATCTTCTCACCGGCAACGCTGGACAACAGACGGGCATCGTCCGGGTCGTTCGGCGCGCAGAGGATCGGCTCGTTGATTTGCGACAGGTCGATCTCGATGATTTCGGCGTATTCGGCGTCGGCATCGGCTTCCATCAGCTCCGGGTTGGCAACCCAGGCTTCCATCGCTTGGGCGCGACGTTCCAGGGTGCGTGCATCGCCGTAGCCTTCGCCGATCATCCAGCGCAGCAGGGTGATGTTGGAGTTCAGGTACTCGGTGACCGAATCTTTGGACAGCTTGATGGTGCAACCTGCAGCCGAACGTTCAGCCGAGGCGTCGGACAACTCGAACGCCTGTTCCAGTGTCAGGTCGTTCAGGCCTTCGATTTCCAGGATACGGCCGGAGAAGGCGTTCTTCTTGCCTTTCTTCTCTACGGTCAACAGGCCAGCCTGGATCGCGTAGTAAGGAATGGCGTGCACCAGGTCACGCAGGGTGATGCCAGGCTTCATCTTGCCTTTGAAGCGCACCAGGATCGATTCCGGCATGTCCAGTGGCATCACGCCAGTGGCGGCGGCGAACGCGACCAGGCCGGAGCCGGCTGGGAACGAGATGCCCATCGGGAAACGGGTGTGGGAGTCACCACCGGTACCGACGGTGTCCGGCAGCAGCATGCGGTTCAGCCAGCTGTGGATGATGCCGTCGCCTGGACGCAGCGATACACCGCCACGGGTCATGATGAAGTCAGGCAGGGTGTGGTGGGTGGTCACGTCGATCGGCTTTGGATAGGCCGCGGTGTGGCAGAAAGACTGCATCACCAGATCGGTCGAGAAGCCCAGGCACGCCAGGTCCTTGAGTTCGTCGCGAGTCATTGGACCGGTGGTGTCCTGAGACCCCACGGTGGTCATCTTCGGCTCGCAGTAGGTGCCAGGGCGAACGCCTTTGCCTTCCGGCAGGCCGCAGGCCTTGCCGACCATTTTCTGTGCCAGGGTGAAGCCTTTGCCGGTGTCGACAGGCGCTTCAGGCAGCTTGAACAGGTCGGTTGCGCCCAGGCCCAGTTCGGCACGCGCCTTGTCGGTCAGGCCGCGACCGATGATCAGCGGGATACGGCCGCCGGCGCGGACTTCGTCCAACAGCACCGGGGTCTTCATTTCGAAGGTGGTGATGACTTCGTCGGTGCCGTGTTTGCAGACTTTGCCAGCATGAGGGTACAGGTCGATCACGTCGCCCATGTTCATGTTGGTAACGTCGAACTCGATTGGCAGGGCGCCCGCATCTTCCATGGTGTTGTAGAAGATCGGAGCGATCTTGCTGCCGAAGCAGAAGCCGCCGGCGCGCTTGTTCGGAACATAGGGAACGTCGTCGCCGAAGAACCACAGCACGGAGTTGGTCGCCGATTTACGCGACGAACCGGTACCGACCACGTCACCGACGTAGGCGATCGGGAAGCCTTGACCGCGCATCTCTTCGATCTGCTTCATCGGGCCGGTCTTGCCTTGCTCGTCCGGCACGATGCCTTCACGGGCCATTTTCAGCATGGCCAGGGCGTGCAGCGGGATGTCAGGGCGCGACCAGGCGTCCGGGGCAGGGGATAGGTCGTCGGTGTTGGTTTCGCCGGTGACCTTGAACACGCGCAGGCTGATCTTGTCGGCCAGGGTCGGACGGTTGCGGAACCATTCGCCATCAGCCCAGGACTGGATCACGCCTTTGGCATGTTCGTTACCGTTGCGGGCTTTTTCCGCCACGTCGTGGAACGCATCGAACATCAGCAGGGTGTGCTTGAGCTGGGCGGCCGCGACAGGCGCCAGCTCGGCGTCGTCCAGCAGCTCGACCAGGGTCACGATGTTGTAGCCGCCTTGCATGGTGCCCAGCAGTTCAACAGCGCGTTTCTTGTCGATCAGGGGGGAGGTGGCTTCGCCCTTGGCCAGGGCGGACAGGAAGCCGGCCTTGACGTAGGCAGCTTCGTCAACGCCCGGTGGAATGCGGTTGGTGATCAGGTCAACGAGGAATTCTTCTTCGCCAGCCGGAGGATTTTTCAGCAGCTCGACCAGGCCTGCGGTTTGTTCGGCGTTAAGCGGCTGGGGAACGATACCCAGTGCTGCACGCTCTTCGATATGTTTGCGGTAGGCTTCAAGCACAGTTATTACCCTCATCAGTGGTCCCACGGGACGCTCATCCAGGAACGGCCGGCACGCATGCGCTCGGGGGCTTTTTGGGCCGCAAAGCCAGCGCTGCCGGCATTCCTTACAGAAGCTGCTTTCAAAGTTTTACGCCTGCAGAACGGAGCTGATGAGGGTTGGCGAGGGCGTTGACCTACCGAGTCATTTACCATCGCCAACACCGTTCTGAAGGAACGACTGTGCTCGTGACGCTTTGAAAACAGCTTCCAGCGGATTATTGGCGCCTTACAAGGCCGGGTGATTCTACGGCAAAAAAAATCTAAAGGTAAGTTGCGTCACCAAGTTTGCAGGGTGATCAACCTTAGACAAAGGGCTAACATGGCGCACTGTTTCGCTGATCTGTGTGTTTTCGCCCATGTCCAACCAAACCATCAAGACCCCCTGCGTCGGCCTGTGCTCCACGGTCTACGGCGATCTCGTGTGCCGCGGCTGCAAGCGCTTCCACCACGAAGTGATCCTGTGGAATGGTTATAACGAAGAAGAAAAGCGCGCGGTCTGGCTCAGGCTCGAGCAATTGCTGGTGCAGGTGATGGCCGGGAAAGTGCAGATTTTCGACCCCAAGACCCTGCGCGGGCAGTTGGAGCAACGCAAGATTCGCTTCGTGCCGCACCAATCGGAATATTGCTGGGCCTATCAATTGATCGCGCGTGGGGCGCGGGTGATCAATAACCTGGAGGCCTACGGCATGGTGCTGCTGCCGGAGTTTCGCGACTGGCCCCTGCCGGACCTGCGCGATGCGATTGACCGGGAGTTCTTTATCTTGTCCGAGGCGCATTACCAGCGCTATATCGCCCCGGGATTTCTGAGCGATGCCCTCTCTACCTGACCGCACAGGGGCCCCTGTAGGAGCGAGCTTGCTCGCGAAAAACGCCCAGGCAACGCGTTCATTCTGAATAAACGCGGGGGGCTGAGTTCTTCGCGAGCAAGGGCTAGCCGCCCGCCTCGCTCCTACAGAAAAGCCTTGAGGCAGGCCCCCTCCAACATTTGGTCTTCATGGTTTCAGGATTGAGTGGCCAGTTCCTCCAGATGGTCCATCAGCGACTGCGGCTTGAGCACCAGCACATCGCTTTGCACCGCATCCAGTACCACTTCCGCCGTATTGCCGATCAACGCCCCGGAAATGCCGGTGCGCGCCACGGTGCCGATAATGGTCAGTGCCGCCTGCAACTGCTGGGCGATATGGGGAATCAGCACATCCGCCGGGCCTTCCTTGATATGCAGGTGTGCATCATCCACGTCGAACTCGGCCTGGAAGGCCCGGCACTGCTCGCGGTAACGCGCCTCGATGGTTTCGGTAAGTTGAAACGTCGGGTCCGCCGCCGACAGCATCGGCGAGGGATGCGCGCTGATCACATGCAACTGCGCCTTGGCCAGGCTGGCAATAACAAAGCCATGGTCGATGATGGAGTTGTGCAATGAACGGTGTTCGCTGTCGGTATTGCCCACGTCGATGGCCGCCAGAATCACCCCGCCGGCCCAGGGCGTGGCGGTCTTGACCAGCAGCACGGGCGTGGGGCAATAGCGCAAGAGTTTCCAGTCTGCCGGGGTCAGCAGGGCTTTTTTCAGCGGGCTGTCGGGAAAGTGCTGCTTGATCACCAGGCCGCAACCCTCGGCCTGCTGCACATCGACGATGGTCTCGTGCAGGCTGTCGTTCCACGCCTGTTCGGTGGTGACGCTATACCCGTCCTCCTGCAGGCCGGACTTGAGCACGCTCAGCAGCGCCGAATGCTCATGCTTCTTGTCACAGACCAGCAAATGCAGGTGCGCGTCGGTCACCCCGGCGATCAGTTTGGCGCGCTTGAGGGCCAGGCTTTCGGAATGCTCGGGCTCGATGACCACCAGGATGCTGCGGATGGCTTGCATGGTCGGTTCTCCAGGAAGGGGCCTGCAACAACTATAGTTGCTGCACGCCTGGCGTCATGTTGATGCACATCAAGGGGCATGACTGGTGGTCTGCGGCGGGGTCGGTATAATCGGCGGCCTTTTTGTCACCCTTTGCCCGTGAGCCCGATGATCCTGCCCGAAATCCACGAATTCCTCGGCTGCCGCACCCCGGACGCCTGGGTCCAGGCCGCGCTGGCCGATCAGGACACCCTGCTGATCGACCACAAGAACTGCGAATTCAAGGCCGCCAGCACCGCCCTGAGCCTGATCGCCAAGTATCACGGCCACGTCGACCTGATCAACATGATGTCGCGCCTGGCCCGTGAAGAACTGGTGCACCATGAGCAGGTGATGCGGCTGATGAAAAAGCGCAAGGTTGAACTGCGGCAACTGTCCGCCGGGCGTTACGCCTCGGGTTTGCGCAAGGTCGTGCGCAACCATGAGCCGGTCAAGCTGGTGGATACTCTGGTGGTGGGGGCCTTTATCGAAGCGCGCAGTTGCGAGCGTTTCGAAGCGCTTGTGCCGCATTTGGACGAAGACCTCGGCAAGTTCTACTTCGGTTTGCTCAAGAGCGAAGCGCGGCACTTCCAGGGTTACTTGAAATTGGCGTACCAGTATGGAGACGCCAAGGACATCGCCCAGGTGATCGAGCGGGTGAGGGCAGTTGAGCAGGACTTGATCGAGTCAGCCGACGTCGAGTTCCGCTTTCACAGTGGCGTGCCAGCCTGAGGCGACCGCCACGCCGATCAAGACGGTGATTGCGGTCAGCCACAGGATTACCGTTTGCGTGCCGAAGGGTGCGGCCAATACAGCAATCATCAAGCCCGCCAACGGTTGGGCGAGGTTGTTGAGCAAGGTGATCACCCCCACCGTCTTGCCGAAGTCCTGCACCGGAATCACCCGCTGCCGGGTGCTGCGCAGGTAGACATTGAACATCTTGTCGAAACCGCTCACCAGCAAAAAGCCCACCGCGTATGCCCACACGTTGGGGCTGATGGCGGTAATCAGCGCGCCGACGGCAATCATCGAATACGACAGCCCGCCGAGCACCTTAAGCGCCAGGGTCGAACGTGCGAGGTAGAACAGAATCACCACGGTGACCAGCGCGCCCGTCGCTTGCAGCAGGGCGTAGGCGTTGTTGTGCGCCGCGTATTGCCCGGTGACCATGGCCGCCGACGTGGCCAGCGTTACGCCGACGATCAGGTTCACACCGATGGCCAGCGTGATGATGCGTTTCAACTCCACCAGGTTGCCGATGTGGCCGAAGGCGATGCGCAGGGGTTGTAACCAGATCCCCGTGTGCTGTTGCGCAGGAGGCTGCAGGTTGACCGTGGTGGTGCGCTGCCAGACTCGCATCGCCAGGTCAGCCAGCACAAACAGCGCGGCGATTCCCAGCACCACCCAGGGCCATGCCCAGACTTGCAGCATCAGCGCCGCCATCAACGGCCCGAGCACCAGGCCGCTCTGGTCGGCGATCTGCGAGTAGGACAAGGTTCTGGCATAGGTGTAGTGCTGGAAGATATGCGGCATCAGCACTTCCCGCGCCATGATGCCCTGAGTGGTCAGCACCCCGCATAACGCGGACAGGATCACCAGCCAATGGATACCGTCGAACAGCCCATGCAGCGCCACCGCCACCCCACAGGCCAGGGCCCGGTACACTTGGCTGATGTGCAGGATGCGCACGGGTGCAAACTTGTCGCATAACGCCCCGCACACCGGAAACGCCAGGTAACGCGGCAGTGATTCGGCAAAGAACGCAAGGCCGGCCCATGACACACTGTCCGTGGTCTGGAACACGATCAGCGGCACGATGAACAACAGGATCTGGTCCGCCAGCCGTGACAGGAACAGTGAAATGAAGAACGCCAGGTAATCCTTGCGCATGGAACTCCCTGTCAATGGCGTAAAGAATTGCAGGCTATTTGTTAAAAACTCTTAAAAGCATGAAGCTTCCCGGCACCGCACGCGGCCGCTGCTCCGGTCGACCAGCTTGCCACCTATAATGCCGGCCTTTCAATCTGCATTTCTACACTGAGAACTTATGGAAAACCTGGGTCTGGGCAAGGTGCTAATCGTCGAGGACGATGAAAAGCTGGCAGGGCTGATCGCGCATTTCCTGTCGCAGCATGGTTTCGAGGTGCGGGTGGTGCACCGGGGCGATCTTGCCCTGGCGGCCTTCCTGGAGTTCAAGCCGAAAATGGTTGTGCTCGACCTGATGCTGCCGGGCCAGAGCGGCTTGCATGTGTGTCGCGAGATTCGCAATGTGTCCGACACACCCATTGTGATCCTCACCGCCAAGGAAGATGACCTGGACCATATCCTGGGCCTTGAGTCCGGTGCTGATGATTATGTGATCAAACCGATCAAACCGCCGGTATTGCTGGCGCGCCTGCGTGCGCTGCAGCGGCGGCAGGTACCCGAGCCGACGGTGCGCGATTACCTGGAATTCGGCCGCTTGTCGATCGATCGCAGTTGCCGGGTGGTGCGCCTGGGCGATGAGAAGATCGACCTCACCACCATGGAGTTCGAACTGCTGTGGCTACTGGCGAGCAGTTCGGGGACTATCCTCTCGCGCGACGACATCCTCAACCGCATGCGCGGCATTGCCTTCGATGGCCTGAACCGCAGCGTCGATGTCTACATCAGCAAACTGCGCGGCAAGCTCAATGACAACCCACGCGAACCGGTGTGCATCAAGACCATTTGGGGCAAGGGCTACCTGTTCAATCCGTTCGCGTGGGAGGTCTGAATGCTGCGCCTGTATCTGCGCTTGTATCTGATCCTCGCGCTCGGCCTGGCCGGTGCGATCTGGCTGGTCAACTATGGCCTCGACGCGTACATGCCCGAATCCAACGAAACCTATAACCGCGAGGCCCTGCGCGGCCCGGCGTGGGCGTTGGTGGAACAACTGCGGCCGGTGCAGGGAGAGGCGCGCCAGGCGCGTCTGGACCAGTTGCAACCGCATTACGGGCTGCGCTTGCGGCTGGTTGAGCGCGACAGCCAGCACTTGAGCGAGCGCGAGCAGGCACTCCTGGCAAGCGACCAGGTGGTGGTGCGCGAAGACTTCATGAAGTTCCTCGCGCCCATCGACGATGGCCCGCAATTGCTCGAAATCCAATTGCCGGAAGAGCCGAAGTGGCTGTACCTGTGGGCCTATGGCTTCCTTGGCGTGAGCTTGGCCATCGTGTTGTATTTCTGGGTGCGCCCGCACTGGCGCGACCTGGAGCACATCCGGCTGGCGGCGCAGCGCTTTGGCGACAACGACCTGGGCTCACGCATCCTGTTGCCGCGCCGCTCCACCGTGCGCGCGCTGGCCGGGCATTTCAACCAGATGGCCGAGCGCATCGAAAGCCTGATCGCCAACCAGCGCGAACTGACCAACGCGGTATCCCATGAACTGCGCACACCCATTGCGCGCTTGTCCTTTGAACTCGACCAACTCAAGCAACAGGCCGACCCGCGTGAAAGCCGCGAGCTGATCGCCGACATGTACGCTGACCTTGGCGAGCTGGAGGAAATGGTCTCCGAACTGCTGACCTACGCCAGCCTGGAGCGCGGCGCGACCCAGGTCACCCGCGAAAACATCGAGGCCCACAGTTGGCTGGACAGCGTGATCGGCAGCGTGGCGCTGGAGGCCGAGGCCGCGGGTGTGCAGTTGTCGTTGCGTACCTGTGAGGTCGATATCATTCGCATCGAGCCGCGCTTCATGGCACGCGCGGTGATCAACCTGCTGCGCAATGCCATTCGTTATGCCGACCGTCGGGTCGAGGTTTCGCTGGTCAAGTTCGGCAGCGGTTACGAATTGCGGGTTAACGACGATGGTCCTGGCATTCCACTAGAGGGCCGGGGCAAGGTCTTTGAACCCTTCATGCGCCTGGACGCCAGCCGCGACCGCCGTACCGGTGGCTTTGGCCTCGGTCTGGCGTTGGTCCAGCGCGTCAGCCAATGGCATGGCGGGCAGGTGCAAGTGCTGGATTCGGAGTGGGGTGGGGCGTCGTTTCGGATGACCTGGGCGTATGCCGAGTAATGTGGGCCTTGCCCACCGGACTCACTGTAGGAGCGAGCTTGCTCGCGAAAAACATCCAGGCAACGCGTTCACTCTAAATAAACGCGTATGTCCTGGGTTCTTCACGAGCAAGCTCGCTCCTACAAAGGCCAGGGATTGCCTTCGATTCCGTTAGAACGAGTACTCCACCGCGCCCATCACCGACGCCTGCAAGCGCTGCTCCACAATCGGGCTCTTGCCTGCCTTGTCCGCCAGATACTGCACGTCCACTAACGTCGAGAAGCGCGTGTTTTCGTTGATCGGCACGCTCCACGCCAGGCTCATGCCATTGCTGATATTGCCGCCGGCGGCCTTGTATTCCTTGAAGCGGCTTCGGGTGGCCTGGCCGGCGGTGACTCCGTACCAGGTTTGCAGGTAGTCACGGTCGCCGAAGTGGCTGCTGATCGCGGCATCGACGCTGCCGTAGCGGCCTTCATAAAGGTGGGTGCCCAGGCTCAGTTCCAGGTGGGTATAGGCTTTGCCGGTGTCCTTGTGTTCATCTTCCTCAAGTGCGCGTTCCAGAGTGGCGCCGACAATCACGCCGCCCAGGGTGTAGGCGGCACTTATGCCCACTTGCGGGCGTGTTTTGATCTCGCCCATGCCTTTGAGGCGCCTGGAACCGGCACCCAGGCTCTGGTTTTTATCCTTGCGCGAGTCGCTTGCGCCGACATAAGTGCTGAAACTCAAGGCGTTGCCTTCATAGCCCCAGCCCAGGCCCGATTCAGTGTCGAGGAAGATCCCCCAGGGGCTGACGATCTTGCCGCCCACCACCGGCGCGGTCATGCGTTCGTCGCTGCCGCTGTAACGCGGCGCGTTGGCCACGCCGGCCTTGACGCTGTATTGCCAGTCCTCGGCAATGGCAGTGTCGGCCGCGGCGAGCAGGCACAGGGAGGTGAGTGACAAAAGGCACAGGTTTTTTGAGCGCATCGGGAGCTTCTTCCAGGTTAGAAATTCAAGTGGTTCAGGGGGGATTGCAAGCGTTTAAAGGCGTAGCCCGAAGCACTCAGGCCATTGATCTGGCGGCTGACGGTGTCGCCCAGGCCATAGCCGCTGCCGGCCACGACCGCGTGGGCGTTATCGACGGGCAGCAGGATGTAGTCGGTCAACGGCTCATCGTGCAGTTGGCCGCGCACCACCAGGAAACCTTCTTCCAGGCGCACGCTGATGCCGCTCACCGGCGCATCGGGCTCATGGGTGTTGAGCACCTGGTAAGTGCCGACGGTGTCCGCCCACGCCATGGGCAGCGGCGGTGGCTCGATGCGTTCGCCCACGGCAAGGCGCTGGCCGTTGCTACGCGCGGTGAGTATCTGGCGGCCTTGTACCCGGACCACGTCCAGTTGCACGCGGCCCAGTTCGCCAAGGTCCTTGAGCCAGAAACCGAGGAATTTTTTCTGTGCGCGCAGCCAGCCCTGGTCGTCACGCAGCAGCTCGAAGTCGCACCCGGCCAGTTCGCCGGACAGGCGCCCCTGATCATCCTTGATGCGGAACACGCCCCAGGAAGTCGCATAAAACCCGGCCAGGCGCTTGCGGTCGACCGCGGCCGGCACCTGACGCAGCTTGAGGCCGTGGCTCGGCGCCTGGCAGTCGTCGGCGCACACCGCCTTGCCGGTCTGCGCCTGAAGCATCAGGCGCAGGATGTCGGTGGACAACGCCACCACCATCTCTTCGGCATTGCTGTCGTTGGCCATGATGATCACGGCCAGTTGCTCATCCGGCAGCACGCTCAACTGCGCGGCGAAATCATCACCGCCACCGCTGTGCTGATAGGCACGGATGCCCGGGCCGACTGGCTCATCACCGCACGGCGCGAGAAACCAGCCCAGGCCCATCTGACAGTCGAAATCCAGCGCGTTGCCGGTGTTCTGCTGGGTGAACATCTGGTCAATCGAAGCACTGTTCAGTACCCGATTGCCTTTGTAGACACCTTTGGCGAACAGCATTTGTACGTAGTGGCTGAGGTCCTTGGGGCTGGCCCACAGGCTCCCGGCGGCGAGGTCGCGCACCTGCGCGTCGTTGCTGGCCTTGCCCTCTTCGTAGCCCAGGGCGCGGTAGTTCAGTTGTGTAGCGGTGCCGACAAAGCTCGACTGGTTCATCTCCAGAGGCTTGAGCAGGCTGCTCTGCAGTTGCGCCTCGAAACTTTTGCCGCTGCTGCGCTCGATAGCCGCCCCCAGCAGGGCATAGCCCAGGTTGGAGTAAGCCACCTGGGAACCCGGTGGGCTGCTCAGCCACACGCCCGAAACGCGCTGCGGCATCTGGCCCATGGCGTAAGTGCTGTGCAGGTCGCGCAGATGCTCGCTGGGCAAGCCGGATTGATGGCTGAGCAAACGGCGCACGGTGATCGCACGATCCGCCTCGTCCTGGTCGCTGTGAAACCGCGAACGTACATGGAACTCGCGCAAGGTGTGCTGTAGCGGGGCATCCAGTGCCAGGCGCTGTTGCTCCACCAGTTGCAGTGTCGCCGTGGCGGTGAGCAGCGTGGAGATACCCCCGGCGCGAAAGGCCGTGTTGGGCGTCACCGGCACACCGTGGGCCTTGTCGGCCAGGCCGAAGCCACTGGCCCAGATCAGTTGCTGGCCGTGGACCAGGGCAATCGACAAACCCGCCACATTGTCCCGGGCCATCTCACGCGGAATACGGCTTTGCAGGTAGCGGATGATCGTGCCGTAATCGCCTTTCTGAATCGACGGCGGGGCCGGCGGTTGCCCCTGGCAACTGATTGTGCCCAACAGGCAACCCAGCAGCGGTATACCGCGTAGCGTGCGAAACATGACGAGCATCCGAAGGGTGGTTTGGAGGCTCGAATGCTAAGGCCGTGGCGGCGCGCAATCTTTGAGTGCTTTGTCGGGAAACTGTCAAAGACTGTTAACGCTGGCGAGTGTGGGTGCCAGGCAATCGTCGTTATTTATCCATGGCACTGAGGATCGCGTGGGCCAGCTTCACCCGCTCGGCATTCGGGTAGTTCCTGTTGGCCAGGATCACCACGCCGATGTCCCTGCTCGGGACATACGCCACGTAGGCGCCAAAACCGTTGGTGGAGCCGGTCTTGTTGTAAAGCACATTGGCCGGCTGCACCTGCGCCGGTTTCAGCCAGCTGACCGTGTGCGGCTCCATTGCCATCGACGTTGAGTTGCCGTCGATCAACGCTTGCAGGGAGATGGGGTAGGGGTAGCGTTCCCAGCCCAGGCCCTGGGTCATGCCGTCGACGGTGTAATAGCCGGTGTGGGTGGTGGCGATCGCCTGCTGCAGCGGTTTGCTCAAGGTCTCGGGGTGCATGTTCAGCATCACGTAGTGCGCCAGGTCCTGGGCGCTGGTCTTGATGCCGTAGGCTTCGCTGTCGAGTGCGCCTGCGCCCACGCGCACGGGTTTGTCCAGCTTGTCGTAGCCCTGTGCGTACCGGCTGAGCTTGTCGTTGGGCACGTTGATGTGGGTGTTGTTCAAGCCCAGCGCCGGCAGCAGCGTTTGTTCCATGGCGACGTTGAACGGCTGGCCCAGGCTTTTGGCCGCGAGGTAGCCGAACAGGCCGATGCTTGGGTTGGAGTAGAGGCGTCGCGTGCCGGGGGCGTCCGTGGGTTGCCAGTGCTTGTAGTAATCGAGCAGGGTAGCGGCGCTGTCGGCGGCATCGGGAAATTGCAGCGGCAAACCGCCTGGCGTGTAGGTCGCCAGTTGCAACAGGCTGATGTGGTCGAACGCGCTGCCGGCCAGTTCGGGCCAGTGCTGGCTGGCGCTGTCTGACAGCTTGAGCTTGCCGTTGGCCAAGGCATAGCCGCCGAGCGTCGAGGTGAAGGTCTTGGTCACTGAGCCGACTTCGAACAGGGTGTCTTCAGTGACCGGCTGCTTGCCCGCCCTGGATGCGACGCCGTAGTTAAAGTATTGCGCTTGGCCGTTCCTGACCACGGCCACTGACAGCCCGGCGATGCCTTGTTGCTGCATCAGCGGCGCGACACGGCTGTCCACGACCTTGCGCAGGTCGGCGGCGGCCATGCTTGGGCCGGCAACCAGCAGTAACGCGCAAGCCATGAGCTTTCCGAATTGTTTTTGCATAGTGTTTTTGCTTCCCTGTAACCGATTGAGTGAGGCTGACGGCCTGCGCGGGCGCCGCCAATCTAGGCGTTAACCGGGAGAGGCACAAACGATGATATCTTGCACGAGCCATTAGAAAAGCTAGGGTCAAACATGCTGCGCTCCCATCTGCCCCTCAACGCCCTGCGCGCCTTCGAGGCCTCCGCCCGGCACCTGAGCTTCACCCGGGCCGCCATCGAGTTATGTGTGACCCAGGCGGCGGTCAGCCATCAAGTCAAAAGCCTGGAGGCGCAGCTCAATGTCACCCTGTTCAAGCGTCTGCCGCGCGGGCTGATGCTCACCCGTGAAGGCGAAACCCTGTTGCCGGTGCTGCGCGAATCGTTCGACCGCATCGCCCATACCCTGGGCCAGTTCGAGGCCGGGCATTACCGTGAAGTGCTGGCGGTAGGCGCGGTCGGTACTTTCGCCGTGGGCTGGCTGTTGCCGCGCTTGCTGGATTTCCAGAGCCGCTACCCGTTTATTGACCTGCGCCTGTCCACTCACAACAACCGCGTCGATGTGGCCGCCGAAGGCCTGGATTACGCGATCCGTTTTGGCGCCGGCGCCTGGCACGGCACCGAAGCCTGCCAATTGCTGGAAGCACCGCTCAGCGTGCTCTGCGTGCCGCACCTTGCCGAGCAGTTGCACACGCCGGCCGACCTGTTGAAACACACGTTGCTGCGTTCGTACCGCGCCGATGAATGGAACCTGTGGTTCCAGGCCGCCGGACTG
This sequence comes from Pseudomonas sp. W4I3, assembly GCF_030816195.1. Lineage (GTDB taxonomy): Bacteria > Pseudomonadota > Gammaproteobacteria > Pseudomonadales > Pseudomonadaceae > Aquipseudomonas. The sequence goes on from NZ_JAUSXS010000001.1 coordinate 3,293,945, forward strand.
CCGGCGGACACCCTGGTGCCGCGCAGCATCGTGTTCGATTCGTCGCTGGCGATGATGGAAGCAGCGCTGCAAGGCATTGGCGTGGCCCTTGCGCCGCCGACGATGTTTACACGGCAGCTGGAAAGTGATGTGATCCGCCAGCCATTCGAGGCGGGGATTACCACCGGCAGTTACTGGCTGACACGCTTGCAGTCGCGGGCCGAGACGCCGGCGATGCTGGCGTTCAAGGCATGGTTGCAAGCCAGTGCGGGCTAATGTGGGAGGGGGCTTGCTCCCGATTGCGGGGTGTCAGTCATAGGTAATGTGACTGAACCACCGCCATCGGGGGCAAGCCCCCTCCCACATTTAGATTGTGTCTAGGCGAGGTACTTGCGAAACCATCCCAGGGTTCGCTCCCAGGCCAGGTTCGCCGCCGCCTCGTCATAACGTGGCGTCGAATCATTGTGAAAGCCGTGGTTGGCGCCCTTGTAGATAAACGCCTCGTAGGTCGTACCCGCAGCCTTCAGCGCCTGCTCATACGCTGGCCAACCCTCATTGATGCGCGCATCCAGCTCACCGAAATGCAGCATGATCGGCGCCTTGATGCGCGGCACGTCCTTGGCCTCGGGCTGGCGCCCATAGAACGACACGGCCGCGCCCAATTCTGGGTAGGCCACCGCGGCCGCATTGGTCACGCCGCCGCCATAGCAGAAACCGGTGATGCCGACTTTGCCGGTGCTGCTGTCGTGGTGCATCAACCACTCGATGGCAGCGAAGAAGTCGTTCATCAGCTTGGTCGGGTCGACGGTCTGCTGCAGGGCCACGCCTTTTTCGTCGTTGCCGGGGTAGCCGCCCACCGATGTCAGGCCATCGGGTGCCAAGGCGATAAAGCCAGCCTTGGCCAGGCGCCGCGCAACGTCTTCGATATACGGATTGAGCCCACGGTTTTCATGCACCACCACCACCGCGGGCAATTTGCCGGCGGCCTTGGCCGGACGCACCAGGTAGCCGCGCACCGTGCCGTTGCCCTTGGGCGACGGGTAGGTGATGTAGTCGGCGACGATATCGGGATCGGTGAATTTCACCTGTTCGGCGAGTGCGTAGTTGGGACTCAAGGCGGCGAGCAGGGCCGAGGCGGTCAGACCGCCGAAGGTAAACAGCGCGGCGCGGTCGAGAAATTCACGGCGGTTGAGCTTGCCGTGGGCGTAGCCGTCATAGAGTTCCAGCAGTTCGGGCGCAAAGTCTTTGGCGGTGAGACGAGTCATCGGTGCAGTCCTCGATCGGCGGTTGCGTCAATGTAGTTAAGGTTCAGTCCGTGCGGCCATGGGCGGCGGCGGCCAGTTGGCCGGTGTCGACCCGCACGAACACCGAGTCGCCAATGGCCGTGAGCACCTCGCCGGCATAGACCTCGCAGATCACCCGTGTCTTGCGCGCTACCTCGCCCTCGACCCGGGCGCGCAGGGTCAGCGTGACGCCCATCGGAGTCGGCTTGATGAATTTGATCCCCAGGTTACCGGTCACGCAGTCGATGCGCGGCAGGCTGCCGGGTTCACGCTGTTCGGCGCGGTAGTGGTAGGCCATGGCGGTCCAGTTGGAGTGGCAGTCCACCAGCATGGCGATCAGGCCACCGTAGACCAGGTCCGGCCAGCCGCTGTATTTGGACTGCGGCAGATGTTCGGCGACGACGTGCACGCCATCGTCGTGCCAGCGGCTGTGGATATGCAGGCCGTCGGGGTTGCTGGCGCCGCAGCCGTAACAGATGCCTTCGGGTGCGGTGATGTCCTGAAGCGAAGCGCTGTGCATGCAAAGTCCTTGTAGGAGCAGGGGCGACACTTCTGTTTAGCAGGCCTTGGGCCGTGACGCTAGCGTGCGAACCGCTTCGCACCGGCCACGCAGCCGATCACCGCGACGGTGACCAGCAGCATGCCGAGGCTGACCTGCTCATGCAGCAGGCCCGCCGCCAGCGCCAGCCCAAAGAACGGTTGCAGCAATTGCAACTGGCCGACCGCGGCGATGCCACCCTGGGCCAGGCCGCGATACCAGAACACAAAGCCGATCAACATGCTGAACAGCGCGACATACCCCAGGCTCAGCCAGGCCGGCAGGCTGATGCCACTGAACGACGCGGGCGCCAGCAGCAGGCTCAACGGCGCGACGACGGGCAACGACACCACCAGGGCCCAGCAAATCACCTGCCAGCCCCCCAGGCTGCGCGACAGCTTGGCGCCTTCGGCATAGCCTAAACCGCACACCAGCACCGCCAGCAGCATCAGCACGTCGCCTGCGGGCGCGGCGCTCAGGCCCTGGGCGAAGGCGTAACCCATCACCAGCGCACTGCCCGCCAGCGAAAACAACCAGAACACCGCACGCGGCCGCTCACCGCCGCGCAGCACACCGAAGATCGCCGTCGCCAGCGGCAGCAGGCCGATAAACACGATGGAGTGCGCGGAGGTCACGTATTGCAGCGCCAGCGCAGTCAGCAGCGGAAAGCCGATGACCACGCCGAGCGCGACGATGATTAAGGGCGCCCATTGCGCGCCGGTGGGGCGTTTTTCCTTGAACAACCGCAACAGGCACAGGCCCAGGATAGCCGCCAGCGTGGCGCGCAGCATGGTGAGGAACACCGGGTCGAATTCCATCACTGCCACGCGCGTGGCCGGCAACGAACCGCTGAAAATCACCACGCCGATAAAACCGTTGATCCAGCCCTGAGTGCTGCTGTCCAGGGTGCCGAGGGGGGAGGAGCGTTCCATGGGGGCTGTCCGAAAAAGGGAAGTTGCGTGCAGGCCATCCTAGGGTTGAAGATTGTGACAATCAAAAAATTGTCATGGATACATCTACGATGCCGCGCGCGCGCTACAAGTCGTTGGTCGACACCTTCGCCGAGGACATCCGTTCGGGAAAGCTGCCGCCCGGCACACGCCTGCCCACGCATCGCCAACTCTCCGCCGGCCATGGCCTGGCACTGGCCACGGCGAGCCGCGTGTACACCGAGCTGGAAGCGATGGGGCTGGTCAGCGGTGAAACCGGGCGTGGCACCTTTGTGCGCGAAATCGCCTTGCCGCCGGGCCAGGGCAGTGGGCAGATGCCTGTCGCGGCGGGCCTGCTCGACCTGAATTTCAATTACCCATCCTTGCCCGGCCAGGCAGAACTTTTGCGCAGCGCGCTGCGTCAGTTGGCGTTGTCTGGCGACCTGGAGGCGCTGCTGCGCTACCAGCCCCATGCCGGCCGCCTGCACGAGCGCGCGGCGGTGGCGCGGCACCTGTTGCATCGCGGGCTGGCGGTGCAGGCTGAACAGGTCCTGATGACCAGCGGTGCCCAGCATGGCCTGGCGGTCGCCATGATGGCGTTGCTCAAGCCCGGCGATGTGATTGCCGTCGACGCCTTGACCTATTCGGGCTTCAAGGTACTGGCCGAGACCCTGCACCTGGAAATCGTCGCCATCCCGGCCAGCGCTACTGGCCCGGACCTTGATCACCTGCAGGCCCTGTGCGGCAAGCGCCCGGTGCGTGCGGTGTACTGCATGCCGACGCTGCACAACCCGCTGGGCTGGGTGATGAGCCTGGCGCAGCGCGAGCAACTGGTGGCAATTGCCAGGCAGCATCAACTGATGATCATCGAGGACGCCGCCTATGCCTTTCTCGCCGCACATGCACCGCCGCCGGTGGCAACGCTGGCGCCGGAGCGCACGGTGTACGTCGGTGGGTTTTCCAAGAGTGTCGCCACTGGCCTACGCGTGGGCTTTATCGCGGCGCCACCGGCTTGGGTCAAGGCGTTGGAGCGCACCGTCATGGCCACCACCTGGAACGTAGCGGGGGTGATGAGCGCGCTGGCCGTGGCCTGGATCGAAGATGGCACTGTCGCGCAACTGGAGGCGCAAAAGCGCGAAGATGCCGAGGTGCGGCAGCGCCTGGCTGCGCAAGTGCTGAACGGGCTGAGCTATATCAGTCATCCCTCGTCGTATTTTCTGTGGCTGCCGCTGGCGGAAGAGGCGCGCGCCGATCAGGTCGCCATGAGCCTGCAGCGCGAGGGTATCTCCGTGTCCACTGCCGAGCCCTTTGCCGTCTCGGCCCATGTGCCCCATGCGTTGCGACTGGCGTTGGGGTCGGTGTCGATGGCGGCGTTGGGCGAGGCGTTGATCAAGGTGCGCAAGGTGGTGCAATGGTGAGCCGTCGCTGAACGGCTCACCGGCAAGGGTCAGTATTTGTAAGCCTGGCGCCCGATCAGCAGCCATTTGCCGTGCTGCTTCTGCCAGACCTGGAAGTTATCGATGTCGGTCGGTACTTCGACGCCACTGTTCACCGCCAGGGCGTGAAAGTGGTTGCGCACCAATGCGGTATCGCCGTTCAGGGTGATGCTCTGGTTTTGCATTTCCAGCGTCTTGAACGCGCTCTTGTGAGTTTCCAGGTCTTCGATGAACTGCGCCTTGTTCTGCACCTTGCCGCTGGAGTGGCCGTAGGTGAGGGTGTCCGCAGTCAGCGCGTGAAGCTGCTTGAGGTCCAGGTGCAACATGGCCTGGGTCAGTTGATCCACCGCCTGGGCTACATCCTTCTCGGCAGGGGCAGGGGCAGGTGCGGCTGCGACGTAGCCGGAGAACAGGCACAGAAAACCGATCAGCACTTTGAGGTTTTGCATGGGTGATTCCTTATTGTTGTGGGGGACGACATAGTGAGGTCTGTCGTCGTACAACCATGCATTAAATAAGCAGGCAAAGAAAAGGGGGAGCTGGAAATATTCTGAAATTACTCGTCTGTGAGAACAGTGAGCATGCGCTTATCGAATGGGAACTCGGTCAAACCTGTGGGAGGGGGCTTGCCCCCGAATGCGGTGGATCAGCTAAACATCTGTTGGCTGGTCCACCGCTTTCGCGGGCAAGCCCCCTCCTACATGGGATCGTGATCAGTTGGCCGACAACGGCGGCGTGCGCGGTGGGATCATGCGTTTGCTGCCGGTGGCTTCAAACGCCGAAGCAAAGCGCAGCAGCGCCGAATCGTCGTAGGCACGCCCGGCAAACGTCAGCCCGACCGGCATGCCGATGTCCGCCATCACGCCCATCGGCACGGTGACGGTGGGCACGCCGAGGTGGCGAATGGCGAGGTTGCCGTTGGCCACCCAAACGCCGTTGCTCCAGGCAATGTCGGCGCTGGCTTCGTTGACATCGGCATCGGCCGGGCCGACATCGGCCACGGTCGGGAACAGCACCGCGTCGAGCCCCAGCTCGTTCATCCAGTCTTCCAGGTCCAGTCGGCGGGTTTGCTCAAGGCCGCGCAAGCCGTCGGGCAGGGTGCTGATCTCGTTCCACGGCGTGATGCCGCGCTGGGCCATGCGCACGTACTCGTACATGCCGGCGGCCAGGTCGTCTTCGCGGTTGGGCAGGGTGCCGGGGTCGTGGGGGAAGATCTTCGGGCCGTCGACATCCGCCAGGCGGTTCAGCGCCGGGTCGCCGTTGGCGCGCAGGAAGTCATCGAAGGCCCAGGCCGACAGTTCCCACAGCTCATCGTGCAGGAACTGCTTGGACACCAGGCCACGGTTGAATACCGTTGGCGCGCCAGGGCGGTCGCCTTCGCAGTTGGACACCAGCGGGAAATCCACCTCGATGACTTCGGCTCCCGCGGCTTCCAGCGCCTTGCGCGCGGCTTGCCACAGCTCGATCACCGAGGCACGGGTGTGGATTTTCTGCCCGGTCGGCCCGCCAATGCCGGGCTTTTCACTGGTGCCGGCCTCGTGGTCGGCGTTGATGTACATGCGCGGCACGCCGAAGCGTTTGCCGGCCAGGGCTGTGCTGTCTGCGGCGAGTTCGGCGTAGGACGCCGGGCGTACCGAGCTGACGCTGGGGATCGGTACCCAGGGTTGCAGGCGCCACAGGTCGCCACGGGTGTCCGGGTCTTCGGCCACCACCACGTCGAGCACCTCCAGCAGGTCGGCCATGGTGCGCGCAAAGGGCACCACCACGTCCATCGTCGGGGTCAGCGGCCAGTTGCCGCGTACCGAAATCACCCCACGGGAAGGCGTGTACGCGCACAAGCCGTTATTGGAGGCCGGGCCGCGACCGCTCGACCAGGTTTCTTCGGCCAGGCCAAACGCGGCGAAGCTGGCCGCCGTGGCCGTACCGGCGCCGTTGGACGAGCCGGAGGCGAACGGTGCGGTGAGGTAATCGGCGTTGTAAGGGCTTTCGGCGCGGCCATAGACGCCGCGTTGCATGCCGCCGTTGGCCATGGGCGGCATGTTGGTCTTGCCCAGGCAGATGGCGCCGCCGGCCCGCAGGCGCTCGATGGTGAAGGCGTCACGATGGGCAACCAGCTTGGCGAACGCCGGGCTACCGGACGCGGCGGTCAGGCCCTTGACCAGGTAACTGTCCTTGGCGGTGTAGGGAATGCCATCCAGCGGCCCCAACGTCTGGCCGTTCGCCCGGCGGGCATCGGACGCCTCAGCTTCCTTCAACGCGTCAACGTTGCGCACCACCACGGCGTTCAGTGCGGTGGCGGTCTGCGGGCCGTCATAGGCCTCGATCCGCGCGAGGTAAGCCTGGACCAGTTCAACGGCAGTGGTTTGGCCGGATTCAAGCGCAGCGCGCAATTGGGCAATGGAGACTTCGGTAACTTGCATCACGTTTTTTTCGCCGCCTTCAAGTGGGGGTATGGCGGCAGTCTACGTACAGATATTTCCCAGTGCCAGCTTACTGCTAAGGTAAGCGGCTTGATCATCCACATCGCGCTCCAAGGAGGAGAACATGCCCAGACCCTATATCGCCCTGGCCGGATTGCTCGGGTTTTCGTTGTACACCGCCGCCACGATGTTGACGGCCGAGCAATCGCTCATCGCGTTCGGTCAGCAATTGATGTCGCGGCCGGATACCGCGCAGGTGGTGATCGACCTTTACCTGATGGCGATACTGGCGTGTGTGTGGATGTACCGGGATGCACGTGCGCGGGGGCGCTCCGTGGCGTCGTTGATCCCCTACTTTGTGCTGACGGCGGTGTTTGTGTCGGTGGGACCGCTGCTCTATATCGTCGTGAAAGGGTTTTCTCGAAGCCCACTAAACCAGGGTTGACGCATTGTCCTGTGGCGAGCGAGCAAGCTCACTCGCCACAGTGGTGAGGGCATGATCAAGGATTGAGGAATGCCTGGTAGTTGTCTTTGGTGATCTGCTGATAAGGAATCGTCAGCTCAGCCGTGTACGGCTCCTGCCTGACCATCTTCAGCGCCAGGTCGATGGAGCCTACCGCCTGGCCCTTGTTGTCCTGATACACCGTGACCAGCAATTGGCCCTTTTTCACCGCATCCAGCCCTGCCGCACCGCCGTCGCTGCCTGCTACCAGAATGTCCTTGCCCGGTTGCATGCCCGCCTGGCTGATCGCCATGGCCGCACCGATGGCCATCTCATCGGCGTTAGCGGCCACCGCGTCGATCCTGCGCCCGGACACAATCCAGTTATTCATCAGGTCAATCGCCTTGCTCCGTTGCCACTCAGCGCTTTGCTCCTCAACGATCTTGATGTCGGGGTAGTCCTTGAGCACGGTCTTCACGCCCAGAGTGCGGTTGTGGGTGGCGTTGTTGGACAGCAGCCCCAGCATGATTGCCAGATTGCCTTTGCCGCCCATTTTCTCTGCCAGATAACGCATCTGGATTTCGCCGGCCTTGATCTCATCCGAGCCGACATACCCCACTCCCGGCGGCACCTCCTTGAACTCGGGTCGGCGGTTGACGTACACCAGGGGGATCTTGGCTTGCTGGGCGTTGAGCGTCATTTTTTGCGTCGCCGCCGTGTCTACTGCGTTGACGATGATTGCGTCCATGCCCTGGGCGGTGAAGTTCTGTACTTGATTGAGCTGGCGCACCACGTCGCCTTGGGCGTCTTCGAATTGCAGCGTGACGCCGGGGAGTTCCTTGGCGTGGGCCGCCATGTAGTCGCGCATCTGTGCCAGGAAAACGTCGTCGACCTGAGCGATGCTCACGCCGATACGGACATCGGCGAAGGCCCAAGGCGTAATAACAAGGGTAAAGAGTGCCGTGAGGAGTTGTTTTCTCATGATGTTGCTCCGCTGTTTTTGTTGTTGTTAAAGCGATTCATGCCTGGCGCTTGGCCCGCATCTGCGCCACGGCAGCGGCGAAGTCTGAGAGCGGCCAGCGTTCGTCGAGAGCTTGCAGCATCAGCTGTTGCCCTGTTTGAGGCGCCAGGCCCTGCAAGGGTGGGTCGGTATCGAGGTTGGTGGGGAAGGAGTAACCGTCGGCGGTACAGCCGATCACGGCCTGGGCATCCAGGGATGGGTTGGCCAGCAGCACCGGGTAGACCGCCAGCATCATGCGGTCGCGATCGACGGCTTCCATCGGCTTGCCGAACGCCGACGAAATCTGCAGCAGATTGGCCATGCGCTGACGGTCTGGCGTACGGTTGGTGCCGGCGGCATGAAACAGCGCCGGGTTGAAGAACAACAGGTCACCCTTATTCAACGGCAACTGCACGGCATGCTGCTGGAAGTAATCGATAAAATCAGCGCGGCGCCAGGCCAGGTAACCCAGTGCATAGTGCTGGGAGAACGGCAGCAGTTGGGTAGGACCGGTTTCCAGCGGCATGTCCGAATGGGCGACGGCGCCTTGCAGGGTCAGGTACTGGGACAGCACATGCAGCGGCAGTGGAAAACGCTCGACTTCATCGTCCGTCTGAAAACCCAGGTGGTAATCGCGGTGCGGCTGCTGCGCCTGGCCACCCGGGTGCACTACGTTGACTTGGGCTGTCATCTGGAAACCCGGACCCAACCAGGATTCGGCAATCAATCCGAGCAAGGGGTTGGCGTAGTATTCGGCAAACGATTCGGGGGACTGCAACGCGGCTTTCTGCAACGCATTCCAGATACGCCCATTGCTGCCGGCCTTGGCGAAGTGATCCGCCGCTACGCCTTGCGCGGCCTCGTTGGCGAATATCGCCGCGAATACCTGGCTGTGACGGTCCACCACCTCCAAATCCTCGTAGCCCCCACGGACGACCATCACCCCAGGCCCCTCGCCAAATACCCGGTGCAGTTCATTCATCACGCCGAGCCGGTCGCTGTTGCGCAAGCTCTGGGCTTGATAAATGGGCACGTTGTGCACGACTTCAGTGCACAGCGGATATTGATCAGCGCTAGCCCGCTGTGCGCAAACCCGGCTGAAATCCGCCAGGCTCACGGCGTCGCCGCATGCGAAGGCAGGCATCAGGCACCTCCCGGTAGGCTCAGGGCCTGATGCGGTTGTGGAGTGCTGCTGTCGGTGCAACCGACCACGCCTTGCTCCAGGTCGATCACCGAGCCGGTCATCATTCCCGACTCGCGGGACAGTAAAAATGCCACGCTCTGCGCCACTTCCTCCGGTTTGAGCAGCCGTCCAAACGGTTGCGTGGCTTGCGCCTGTGCCAGCCAACCCTCTTGTGCGCCGTGATACCGGCGCTGGATTTCGTCCTCGTGTGGCGTATCCATCCAGCCGATGTTCAAGCCATTCACGCGAATGCGGTTGCGTAAGGCGCTGAACGCGACGTTCTTGGTCAAGATCGCCAACGCGCCCTTGGACGCGGCGTAGGCGCTCAGGAACGATTGGCCGCCATGCCCGGTGATGCTCTGGATATTCACCACGGCACCTTCCACGCCCTGGCTGATCATCAGTTTCAGGGCTTCCTGCATCAGAAAAAACGGCGCGCGCACGTTCACCGCAAACAAGCGATCAAACAGTTGCGGCGACGTGTCGAGAATGGTGCCGCGGTCCGACATTCCGGCGCAATTGACCAGCCCATGCAAGGTGCCGAAATGCGTGCGCGCCGCGTCGATGATCGCGCGGCAATCCTCGACGTTCTCCAGATCCGCTTCGACAAAAAAAGCCCGGCAATCGAGCTGCGCCAACTGCCGCACCTGTTCTTCGCCCTGGGAGCGACGGCGCCCGCAGATGATCAACCCGGCCGCACCCCGGCGTGCCAGGGTGTGGGCCACCGCTGCGCCGAGGCCTTGGGTGCTGCCGGTGACAACAAAGAATTGGCCGCTGAATGAGGTGGCCAGATCGGTGTAGGGCATGGGGAACTCCTGATGTTTTGTTGTTATTCATCGCCCGGCTCGACGCCGGGCAAAACTGAGACTAGCATTGCAAAACCTCAGTAGTACCTAAAAAACACCTCAAAAAAACCTCAGGTAAGCCACATGCTTGAACGTGCCAAACACTTTTCCATCAAGCAACTGGCGACCCAGGCCGGCGTCAGCAAGGCCACGGTCGACCGGGTACTGCACCAACGCGGCAGCGTGCATGCGCAAACCACGCGGCGCATCGAACAGGCGCTGGATGAGTTGGAGTCACAGGAGAAGAACGGGCTGGCGGTGGGGCGTACCTTCCATGTCGACGTGATCATGCACACCCCGCAACGGTTCAGCGCCGCGGTGCAGGCGGCAATCACCGCTCAGTTGGCCAGCCTGGCGCCGTTTCGCATCGCGCCGCGTTTTCACCTCTTCGAAGAGATCGAACCGCAGGCCATGCACGATCAATTGCTGCGCTGCCTCAGCACCGGTAGCCAGGGAGTCGTCCTCAAGGCCGCCGATGAGCCCGCGGTGAACCAGGCAGTCAAGCAACTGATTGCAGAGGGGATTCCGGTGGTGACGCTGGTCACGGACCTGCCGCAAAGCGAGCGCATTGGCTATGTCGGCATGGACAACCGCACCGCCGGCCAGACCGCCGCGTACCTGATGTCGCGCTGGCTGTCGGCGCAGCCCCAGGAAGTGGCGGTGGTCATCGGCAGCCAATTGTTCCGTGGCGAGGAAGAACGCGAGATGGGTTTTCGCGCTTGGCTGCGCGGGCGTGCCGCGCATTTGCGGGTGCTCGATATCAGCGGCGGCTATGGCGTGTATGACCGCACCTTCGAGCGCGTCACCCTTGCCCTGAAACAGCATCCCGAGCTCAGGGCGGTTTACAGCGTCGGCGGTGGCAACCGCGCGATTGTCGACGCGTTCGCCGCGCTCGGCCGCCCACTGGACGTGTTCATCGGCCACGACCTGGACCAGGAGAACCGCCAATTGCTGCTGGAGGAAAAAGTCGCCGCAATCATCGATCACAACCTGCAGATCGATGCGCGCCATGTATTCCTGCACATCCTGCAATACCACCGGCTCTGGAAGGCCGGGCCGATTGCGCCGTCACAGGTGCAGATCGTGACACCGTTCAACCTGCCGGACTAAGTACTCCCACAACAACACCAGGAGTTCGACCATGTTACGTATCGCTGTTTTAGGTGCCGGGCGCATCGCCAAGATCCACGCGGCCAATGTCGCCGCCCATCCCAACGCCACGCTGGTGCTGGTGGCCGATCCCTGGCGCGATGGCGTCGATGCGCTCAGCACGCAACTGGGTTGCGAGGCGGCGTACGACAGCGCTGCCGTACTGACTCGCACAGACATCGATGCCGTAGTGATTGGCACACCCACCGATACCCATATCGACCTGCTGCTGGCGGCGGTCGCCGAAGGCAAGGCGGTGCTCTGCGAAAAACCCATCGACCTGGATATCGCCAAAGCCCGCAGCGCCGCCGAAACGGTTGAGCGCCAGGGCGGCAAGGTCATGCTCGGTTTCAATCGACGCTTCGACCCCGACATGCTGCGCCTGCGCGAGGCGCTGGATGACGGACGGATAGGCGCGGTGCGCCAGGTGATCATCACCAGCCGCGACCCAGGCCTGGCGCCCCGTGACTACCTCAAGCATTCCGGCGGCATTCTACGCGACATGACCATCCACGACTTTGACACCGCCCGGCATTTGCTCGGCGAGGAACCGGTGCAGGTCAGCGCCTTCGCCAGCCGCCTGGTGGACCCCAGCCTGGAGCAGATCGACGACTATGACAGCGTGATGGTGTTGCTGCGCACCGCTTCGGGCAAGCAATGCCACATCAACTGTTGCCGTGAGGCGGTGTACGGCTATGACCAACGCGTGGAGGTCTCAGGTGCCAATGGCGTGTTGCTCACCGACAATCACCGCTCAAGCACCCTTCGCCACTGGAACGCCGAACACACCGAGGCGCTGGAGCCCCTGCAACACTTTTTTCTGGAGCGCTACGCGGATGCCTATTGCAATGAACTGACGCAGTTTATCGATGCGCTGAACAACGGCAGTGCATTGCCTACCAGCATGCGTGATGGGCTGTATGCATTACATTTGGCGGATTGTGCATTGGAGTCCGTGAAGACGGGGAGGAGTGTGGCGGTCGATTACGACTTTTAACAGGCAGCGCGGTTGGGGGCGGGTTGGCCCGCCCCTATCGATCAGACGCCTTTGGTCGATGGCAGGAATATCGTCAGGATGCCCGCCAACGGTAGGAACGAGCAGATCTTGTAGACGTATTCGATGCCGTGGTTATCCGCGAGCAGGCCCAGCAATGCCGCACCGATCCCGCTGAAACCGAACATCAGGCCGAAGAATATCCCGGCGATCATGCCTACATTGCCCGGCACCAGTTCCTGGGCGAATACCACGATGGCCGAAAACGCCGAGGCGATGATGAAACCGATGACCACGCTGAGCACGGCGGTCCAGAACAGGTCGACGTAGGGCAGGGCGAGGGTGAACGGTGCGGCGCCGAGAATCGAGAACCAGATGACTTTCTTGCGGCCGATCCGGTCGCCGATCGGCCCGCCGGCAAAGGTGCCCACAGCCACTGCGCCGAGGAACAGGAACAGGTACATCTGGGAGCTGGCGACCGACAGCTGGAATTTTTCGATCAGGTAGAACGTGAAGTAGCTGGTCAGGCTGGTCATGTACCAGTATTTGGAGAACACCAGCAGCGCCAGCACCACCAGGGCGAAGGTTACGCGGCCCTTGGACAGACCGTGAGTCGGCTTGCTGCCTTGCTTGAGCTTGAACAGGTTGAGGTGGTGGCGGTACCAGCGGCTCAAGCCATACAGCACCAGGATTGCGAACACCGCAAACAGGCCGAACCAGGCGATGTGGCTTTGGCCGTAGGGGATGATGATCGCTGCCGCCAGCAACGGGCCGAACGCACTGCCGGTGTTGCCGCCGACCTGGAACGTCGACTGCGCCAGGCCGTAGCGCCCGCCCGAGGCCAGGCGTGCCACGCGGGAGGTTTCCGGGTGAAACGTCGACGAGCCGACACCGACCAGCCCCGCCGCCAGCAGGATCGCCGGGAAGCTGCCGACGAACGCCAGCATCAGGATGCCGACCAAGGTGCAGACCATGCCTGCGGGCAATAGCCAGGGTTTGGGATGACGGTCGGTGTGGTAACCGATCCAGGGTTGCAGCAGCGATGCGGTGAGTTGGAAGGTCAGGGTGATCAGGCCGACCTGGGTAAACGTCAGGCCATAGTTGGCCTTGAGCATCGGGTAGATCGACGGCAGCACGGCCTGGATCAAGTCGTTGATCATGTGCGCCAGGGCGCAGGCGCCAAGCACACGCATGACCAACGGGCTTATCTGGGGTGCAGTGGTTGCAGCGGCGGGTGTCGCGGTGAGGGTCGACATGCAGGCATTCCATACAAGGCAGCAAACAGGGCCAGACACTACGTGAACTGCCAGCCCATTTCTAATTGTTTCAGGGGCTATCCTAGCCTGATCCTGGATCAACTGACCATCCTGCCGGTGCCGCTGTTATCAAAGGCGCAGTCCGCCACCTGCCTATCAACCCCATCCGTTCAAGTAGCGCTGCTGGTCACGCGAGCAGGCCGGGGGCGGCGTGACGCCAGGTACGCCAGCAAGGTGGCGACCCCCAGCAGTGCCGCGCTCAGCTCGAACGTCGCCTGGTAACCGTGCAGATCGAAAGCCATGCCACCGACCGTGGCGCCTGCGGCAATCGCCAGTTGGATGATGGCGACCATCAACCCACCGCCGGCCTCGGCGTCGTCCGGCAAGGTGCGCGACAACCACGTCCACCAGCCCACCGGTGCGGCGGTGGCCACCAGGCCCCAACTGCCCAGCAACACGCTGGTCATGATGGTCGAACCGCCGAACTGCACCAGCGCCAGCGCGATGCCCGCCATGATCACCGGGATGGCGATCAGCGTCGGGTACAGGGTGTGCTTGAGGAAGCGTTCAATCAGGAAGGTACCCGCCAGGCCTGCCAGGCCAAGCACCAGCAGCATCAACGACAGCGTGGTGACGTCGACCTGGGTGACGCTTTCCAGGAATGGCCGCAGGTAGGTGAACAGCATGAACTGGCCCATGAAAAACACGCTCACGGCCACCATCCCCAGGGCCACCGCCGGGTTTTTCATCAAGCGCAGCACGTTGGCGGATTTGGTCTCGGTCGGGTTTTTCAGGGCGGGAAGGCTCACCAGCAGCCACACCAGTGCAATCACGGCCACCGGCACCACGCAGAAAAACGCCCCGCGCCAGCCGATGATCCCGCCGAGAAAGCTGCCCAGCGGCGCCGCAATCACCGTCGCCAGGGCGTTGCCGCCATTGACGATGGCCAAGGCACGCGGCACCTGACCCTGCGGCACCAGGCGCATCGCGGTGGCCGCCGACAACGACCAGAAACCGCCAATCGCAACGCCGATCAACGCACGCCCGAGCATGAACACCAGGTAGTTCGGCGCGAACGCCACCACGCTGCCCGAGACGATCATCAGCAGCGTCAGTGCCATCAACAGGCGTTTGCGGTCCACCCGCGCCGCAACCGAGGCGATCACCAGGCTGGTGAGCAGGGCAAACACCCCGGACACCGAAATGCCTTGCCCGGCCTGGCCTTCAGTGATGTGCAGGTCGGCGGCCAGCGGTGTCAGCAGGCTGACCGGCATGAACTCGGAGGCAACCAGGGCGAAGGCGGCCAGTGACATGGCCAGCACGGCGCCCCAGTGTTGGGTTTGAGCAGTCTTGGACATTACTTCAAATGGCTCTGGAAGAAGGTGGTGAGCTTGGCGAACGGGATCAGGCCGACCCGGTCGTAGAGATCGACGTGCCCTGCGTTCGGGATGATCAGCAATTCCTTGGGCTCGGCCGCGCGCTGGTAGGCGTCTTCGCTGAACTCACGGGAGTGTGCGTCAGACCCGGCAATCAGCAGCAGTGGACGCGGGGAAATCGTCTCGATGTCGTTGAAGGGGTAGAAGTTCATGAACTTCACGTTGCTGGTCAGCGTCGGCCGGGTGGTGGTCAGCTTGGATGCGCCCGCCGGGGTGACTTCGCCACGCGGGGTGCGGTAGAAGTCGTAGAACTCATCGCCCACGGCGTTGCCGGTGAGGGTCTGTGGCGTGCCACCGGTGTAGACGGTGTCGCCGCCCTGGAACTCGACATAGCGTTGATTGGCCGCTTCGCGCAGGATCTGCTGGCGCTGCTGCAGGGTCACGCCGTGCTTGAGGCCATTGCGGTTGGCTGCGCCCATGTCATACATGCTGACGGTGGCGATGGCCTTGATGCGCGGATCGATCTTCGCCGCGCTGATCACGAAGCTGCCGCTGCCACACACACCGATGGCGCCGATGCGTTCACGGTCGACCAGCGGGCGGGTGCCGAGGAAGTCCACGGCGGCGCTGAAATCTTCGGTGTACAGGTCGGGGAGTACCGCGTTGCGCGGCGTGCCAGCGCTTTCGCCCCAGAACGACAGGTCCAGGGACAGCGTGACAAAGCCCTGTTCGGCCATTTTAGTCGCGTAGAGGTTGGCGCTTTGCTGGCGCACGGCGCCCATCGGGTGACCGACGACGATGGCGGCTTTTTTCGAACCGGCGGCGAGGTTTTTCGGCATGAACAGCGTGCCCGCAACCTGCATGCCGTATTGATTGTTGAAGGTGACGTTCTCGGCCGTCACCTTGTCGCTTTTGTAGAAGTTATCGGCACCGTTGGACATATCGGCTCCTAATGAGGAAAGGGAGGTCACCAGCAAACCCAGGGCGAGCAAGAGGCGTTTCATAGGAATGTTCCTTGTGAAGTGTCCGGGCATTTTCCCCATGGCAGCAGTGCTTCTGTAGTGCATTTGAGTGGATTACTTGCCTGATCCTCTGAGTTTCAGGGTCTGACGAAGACGCAAGGAACAGGCGCAGGTAAAGTCCGCTCAAGAACAGTTAAGTGAAAAATTGAAAGGGGCCGCCATGTCGACCAATCAATCCGCGCTGGACGCGCTGACCCACTGCATCGGTGCTCGCGTCCCGTCGCCCGGTGACTTCCCGATGCCGATTCCCGGCCTCGGGTTCTATCGGCGCGAACAGCCGGCCGCACCGGTGGTGTGCATGGTCGAGCCGAGCATCGTACTGGTGGTGCAGGGCGAGAAGCAGTTGTGGGTCGGCGGCGAGGGCTATACCTACGACACGTCGCGATTCCTGGTGACGTCGCTGGATATCCCGGCCAACTCCGAAGTGCTGGTCGCCAGCCCAGAGCAGCCGTGCCTGGGGCTGATGTTCAAGCTCGACCTGCGCATGCTCGCCGAGCTGATCGCCCAGGGCGACCTGCCGCCTACCCGTGAGCGCGCCATGATGAAGGGGGTGGGCATCGGCACGGTCACCGACGGCATGCTGACGGCGTTCGCCCGGCTGGTGGCGCTGCTCGATGAGCCTGAAGCGATACCGGTGCTGGCGCCGTTGATCCAGCGCGAGATTCACTACCGCTTGTTGAAGAGTGACCAGGCCGGCCGGCTGCGCCAGATCTGTTCGGTGGACGGGCAGGGCTATCGGATCGCCAAGGCCATCGATTGGCTGAAATTGAATTTCGATACGGCCCTGCGCGTGGAAGAACTGGCCGCGCGCGTGCAAATGAGTGCGGCAACCTTTCACCATCACTTTCGGCAGCTCACCTCGATGAGCCCGTTGCAGTATCAGAAATGGTTGCGCTTGAACGAGGCGCGACGCTTGATGTTGAACGAGCACCAGGACGTGTCCAGTGCTGCGTTCAAGGTCGGCTATGAAAGCCCGTCGCAGTTTAGCCGTGAGTACAGCCGGCTGTTTGGCGTGCCACCCAAGCGCGACATGGCCGCGCTGCGGGGCAAGGCGTAATGCCAAGGCTTTTGCAGGAGCGAGCTTGCTCGCGAAGAACTCAGCCCTCCCGCTTTTATTCAGAACGAACGAGTTGCCTGGACGTTTTTCGCGAGCAAGCTCGCTCCTACATGATTGGGCGGGTGTCAGTGGTCTGCCGGGGCCAGGTTAGCGTAGAAGATGCAGCCGATCAGCCGCGCGAACAGGCTCAGGGTTTCTGGCAGGTTGGGGTCGTCGAACAGCGTGGCACGCGAATCCAGCGCGCACAGCGCACCGAACAGGCGCCCGTCGGGCAGGAAGATCGGCGCGCCGGCATAGCTCTCGATCGCGTATTGCTTGACCACCGGGCGTGAGGCAAAGCGGCCGTCATGGCTGATCTGCGGCACGAACAAGGCTTGAGGGTCGACGCAGAACTCACTGCACAACGTGGTTTCCAGGTCGAGTACATCGTCGACGTGGATGCCCATTTGCATGGGGTCGTAGGCGGAGCAGACCACCCATTCCAGGTCGGTGAATTTGGCGATGCCGGCAAAACGCATTCCGGTCAGGCGGGTGACCAGTTTAAGGATGTTGGTGGTAGCTTCGATTTCTGCGATGGCGGCGCGCTCGTCGGCGCTCAGTAGCGATTGGGCAGGGGTGACGCTTGAATCCATGTGAGCACTCCAATGCGTGGTCGCGGGCAGCGACCACGCACAGTCAGGTGTTAATTAATCCGCGGGTGCTGCTGCACCAGGTTCTCCCGCTTGGCCTGGAGCGCGGCAATTTCGGCATCGATGTCTTCAATCTTCTGCTCGATATTGTCGTGGTGCTCCTGCAACAGTTCCTTGGCTTCCTCCATGTCGGAAGCTGCCGGGGCCGCGCCGCGCAAGGGTTTATTCGCGGTTTCCTTCATCGTCAGGCCAGTGACCAGGCCAACCACAGCGAACACCATCAGGTAATAAGCGGGCATGTACAGGTCGTTGGTGCTTTCCACCAGCCAGGCCACTGCGGTTGGCGTAATACCGGCGATCAATACCGACACATTGAACGCGCTGGCCAATGCACTGTAGCGCAGATGGGTAGGAAACATAGCCGGCAGCGTAGAGGCCATCACGCCGATAAAGAAGTTCAGCACGATGGCCAGGATCAGCAGCCCGCTGAAGATCAGGCCGGTTTTGCCGCTGGTGATCAGCATGAACGCGGGGATGGACAGGCACAGCAGGCCGATGCTGCCGGCGATGATGAAGGGCTTGCGGCCGATCTTGTCGCTGACAAAACCGATGAACGGCTGCACGAACAGCATGCCGACCATGATCGCGATGATGATCAGCACACCGCTGTTTTCGGCGTAGTGCAGGTTGTGCGACAGGTAGCTCGGCATGTACGTGAGCAGCATGTAGTAGGTCACGTTGGTGGCCGCGACGATACCAATGCAGGTCAGCAAGCTGCGCCAGTGCTTGGTGGCGATCTCTTTGAATGACACCTTGGGGCCATGGCTGAGGCCTTCGCGGTCACCCTGTTCGAGCTTGTCGACGTGTTGCTGGAATGCCGGGGTCTCTTCCAGCGCATGGCGCAGGTACAGCCCGATCATACCCAACGGCAGTGCCAGGAAGAACGGCAGGCGCCAGCCCCAGGCTTCGAAGTCTGCCTCGCCGAGCACGGTGGAAATCAGCACCACCACGCCGGCACCGAGTACGAAGCCGGCAATCGAGCCGAAGTCCAGCCAACTGCCGAGGAACCCGCGCTTGCGGTCCGGGGCATATTCGGCGACGAAAATCGACGCGCCGGTGTACTCGCCGCCCACCGAGAAACCCTGCGCCATTTTGCACAACAGCAACAGGATCGGCGCCCAGATGCCAATGGACGCATAGCCGGGAATCAGGCCGATGGCGAAGGTGCTCAGTGACATGATCACGATGGTGGCGGCCAGGACTTTCTGCCGCCCGTACTTGTCACCCAGGGCACCGAAGAACAGGCCACCCAGTGGTCGAATCAGGAAGGGTACGGAGAAGGTGGCCAGTGCAGCGATCATTTGTACGCTGGGGGACGCGTCGGGGAAAAACACCTTGCCCAGCACATAAGCGACGAACCCATAGACGCCAAAGTCGAACCATTCCATGGCATTGCCCAATGCGGCGGCGGTGATCGCCTTGCGCATCTTGTTGTCGTCGACAATGGTGATGTCGTTCAAACCAATCGGTTTGACGCGTTTCTTACGTAATTTCATGCGGGCCACTCTAGAAGCTGAACGGGGAGGTGCCATCGCCGCGATGGCACCACTCTGTCACTTCAGATACAAGTGGACACGAAATAATTCACCCACTGGGCTATTTTTTCTCGAATTAGCCAAAATGTCCTTATGCGTTCTATCGCAGCAGAGCGCGCATCCGAGAGGCAACAAAAATTCAAATGTGGGAGGGGGCTTGCCCCCGATAGCGGTGTACCAGTCAGCCTATTTGAAGCTGACCCACCGCCATCGGGGGCAATCCCCCTCCCACATTGTCCAGCTGTGTGCCAGCAGAGGCGGGGACTTACTGGTTAGACTTATGCCGCCAATAGGGAGGTCATCTGATGCCAAACAACCACTCACGCCTCATCTACCGCGAACCACAGCCTGCTGACGTCGGGCGATTATTCGCGATCTTCGGCGACCCGCAGACCAACCTGTTCAATCCTTCCGGCCCCATGGTCAGTATTGATCACGCGCAGCGCCTGCTGAGTCGCTGGCTCGATCAATGGTCTGCCCTGGGCTATGGCTGGTGGGCGATTGCGCGGCGTGAGGCGCCCGAGCACATCATCGGTTTTGGCGGCATTGCACCGCTCAACTACCTGACAGTGCCGCGCATCAACCTCGGTTATCGCTTCGCGGTCGAGGCCTGGGGGCAGGGCTATGCCACTGAGGTGGGGCGCGACGCCTTGGTGCTGGCGTTTGAAACACTGGGCTTGCCGGAGGTTTTCGGGCTGGTTCGACCGGACCATGCCGCCTCGATCCGCGTACTGGAGAAGATCGGCATGCAGCCATTCGGCGTGCTGGACGATGTGCCAGGGAAAGCACCAAGCCTGGTGATGCGCATTGGTCATCCTACAACTACTGATTTCTGACATTTTCTACACCTTCGCAAATCCTCGCTGACAGCAATCTTTCAGATTGACACTGTTCAAACACCCCGATATAAAAGCCACAGTTGTACGACGACATATGACGTTACATATGTCCCTACCTAACAAAAATAAAAAGTGATGCCATGAATCTGAACGAGCCCATCAGTGCCCATCGTGTTGGCCAGGCGGTCGGCAGCTATCGCTGGACGATCTGCGCGATGCTGTTTTTCGCCACCACCGTCAACTACCTCGACCGCCAGGTGCTCAGCCTGCTGGCGCCGCAACTCTCCACGCAATTTGGCTGGAGCAACACCGATTACGCCAACATCGCGGCGGTATTCCAGTTTGTCTACGCGATTTCCATGCTGTTTGCCGGGCGGTTCGTCGACAAGATCGGCACCAAGGCCGCCTATGTAGTGGCCATCGGCATCTGGTCCACCGGCGCGATCATGCACGCGTTCTCGGTGCAGATGGGCGAGGGCATTGCGGCGGTCAGCAGTGCCATCGGCCTGGCGGTGATTCCGGTGTCGATTGCCGGCTTCATGTTGTCGCGGGCAGTCCTGGCGATTGGCGAGGCGGGCAACTTTCCCATCGCGATCAAGGCCACGGCCGAGTACTTCCCCAAGAAAGAGCGCTCCTTCGCCACCGGTATCTTCAACTCGGGCGCCAACGTGGGCGCGATCCTGGCGCCCATCTGTGTGCCATTGATCGCCGGCATGTGGGGCTGGGAAGCAGCCTTCATGGTCATCGGCATGCTGGGTTTCCTATGGGTAGCGGTGTGGGCCGCCGTGTACGAAAAACCCGAGCAGCAAAAGCGCCTGTCGGCCGAAGAACTGGCCTACATTCGCAGTGACCAGACGGTTCAGCCCTTTACGCCAACCGCTGCGGGCGCCGCCGCGAAAAAAGTCTCGTGGTTCAAGTTGTTGACCTATCGCCAGACCTGGGCGTTTGCCTTCGGCAAGTTCATGACCGACGGCGTGTGGTGGTTCTTCCTGTTCTGGCTGCCCACCTACTTGTCGGCGCAGTACGGCATGAAGGGCGCCGATATCGTGATGCCGCTGGCGGTGCTGTACAGCATGACGATGGTTGGCAGTATCGGTGGCGGCTGGTTTCCCAGCTACTTCATGGCGCGCGGCGACGCGCCTTATGACGGGCGCATGAAAGCCATGCTGGTGATCGCGCTGTTCCCGCTGGTGGTGTTGCTGGCGCAGCCGTTGGGCTACATCAGCTTCTGGGTACCGGTATTGCTGATCGGCGTGGGCGCGTCGGCGCACCAGGCGTGGTCGTGCAACATTTTCACCACGGTGTCCGACATGTTCCCGCAGAAAACCGTCGCTTCTGTGGTGGGTATCGGCGGCATGGCCGGGGGTTTGGGCGGGGTGGTGATGACCAAGATCGGCGGCTGGGTATTTGACTACTACAAGTCCATCAATGACATCCACACCGGCTACATGATCATGTTCGCGATCTGTGCCGTGGCGTACTTGGTAGCGTGGAGCGTGATGAAGACCCTGGTACCGCGCCACAAGGAAATCACCGATCTCTGAGTGGGTGGGTCGGAGCGGGCAAGCCGCTCCGGCCCTATCGGTCTACTGATTACGCGTGACTCGCCAGACTGTATTGGCCAAGTCATCGGCAATGATCAGCGCGCCTTTGGGGTCCACCGTCACACCGACCGGACGACCACGGGTCTTGCCATCGTCGCCGCGAAAGCCGGTGGCGAAATCCACAGGTTCACCGGCCGGTTTGCCGTTGCTGAACGGCACGAAGATCACCTTGTAGCCCACCGGGTTATCGCGGTTCCAACTGCCGTGTTCGCCAACGAATACGCCGTCGGCGAATTTTTCGCCCATGGCAGGGATCGAGAAATCCACACCGAGTGCCGCAACGTGCGAGCCCAGGCTGTAATCGGGCTTGATCGCGGCGGCCACCTTGGCCGGGTTTTGCGGCTGCGCACGCGGGTCGACGTTCTGGCCCCAGTAGCTGTAAGGCCAGCCGTAGAAGGCGCCTTCGCGCACTGAGCTGAGGTAATCCGGCACCAGGTCCGGGCCCAGTTCATCGCGCTCGTTGACCACTGTCCACAATTGCCCCGTGCCCGGCTGTATGGTCAGCGCGGTGGGGTTGCGCAGGCCGGTGGCGTAAGGCTTGTGCGCGCCGGTCGCTGCGTCGATCTGCCAGACCATCGCTCGGTCGATCTCCACTTCCATGCCGCGCTCGGTGATGTTGCTGTTGGAGCCGATGCCTACATAGAGCTGGCGTCCGTCCTCGCTTACCGCCAAGGACTTGGTCCAGTGGTGATTGATCTGCGCGGGCAGGTCAGTGAGTTTGCTCGGGGCGCCGCTGGCTTTGGTCTGGCCGTCGGCATAGTCGAAGCGCACCAGCGCGTCTTGGTTGGCCACGTAGATTTTGCCGCCGGCGTAAGCCAGGCCATAGGGCGCGTTGAGGTTTTCGGCGAACACGGTCTTCAGTTCATAAGTGCCGTCACCGTCGGCATCGCGCAGCAGGGTGATGCGGTTGCCACTCTTGACCTTGGTGTTGCCCTCGGCCTTGATCAGGCTGGCGATCACGTCCTTGGGCTTGAGCTTGGCCGCACTGCCGCCACGACCTTCAGCGACGAGGATGTCGCCGTTGGGCAGTACCAGGGTTTGGCGCGGGATCGCCAAGTCGGTAGCGATGGCCGTGATGCTGTAGCCCTGCGGCACCTTGGGTTTCTGATCGCCCCAGGCCGCGGGCTCGGCGATCTTCATGCTTGGCAGCAGGCTGCTTTGTTGTTCCGGCAACTTCGGGTCAGGGCCGTGCACTTGAGTCTTGTCGCCTTCGCCGCCACAGGCAGTGAGTAACAACGCTGCGCTCAAAAGGGTCAATGCGGGGGTGGTTTTCATTGGGTGGCTCCCGAACGCAGGTTAGTCAGGCCGATCCACGTGGCCACTACGACCAGCAGCGTGACGATCACCGACAGCACCAGGCCGGTCGGCATCATGGCGTAGGCATCCTTGGCGTGCTGGAAAGCGTTGATCAGCCCCAACACCCAGGCGGCCAGCAACAACAGGAAGTAGGCGGCTGGGCGCCCGGCCTTGCGTTCGGCGCGCACCAGATTGACCAGGGCGAATAACAGGGCAAACCCACTGAACACCAGCGCGCCGGCGATCAGCCAGGAGGCGAAGTTGGCCCATTGAATCTGGTAGGTCTGGCCGTAGGCAATGTCGCTGAGCAGCGCGCCCAGGAACAGCGGCACGCTGCCGGCGAGCAAGGTCGCATGCAGCGGGCCCGGCGTGCGGCGATAGGCGGTGAGGGTAGTCATGAGTGGGGCAGCTCCTTATCGTTCGGCACGCCTGGTTAGACGTGCGATGACTTTGCATAGAGACTTTGCATAGGAAAGGAGCGCGCTGTTTGTGAGAAAGTTCACCCAGGGTTCGTGTCGGGATGTTTTTCGAACCCTTGGCCGCAGGCTTTACCTAAGCCTTTAACCCTTTCCCTGATTGCTTATGACAGGCGTTCTCATGACCCATCCTCGCATCGGCTTTGCATGCCAGTACAAGCATCCCGAGCGGCTGCCGTCCGCCAGCGCCCTGAAGTTGATCGAAGGCCCGTTCAACCCACGCACTACCACACTGCGCTGGATGGACAGCGTCGAGCCGCAGGTGGCGCGGGATAAACTGGTCGAGGTGGTCACCCACAACCTGGCCGCGCAATTGCGCCTGCTGGCGTATGTCGCCGAACTGCCGCCGACCTTGCGCATGCTGCGCCTGAGCAGTGATCTGCTGCCGTTCTACAGCCACCCGAAAGTGGCCGCCGCGTATCAGGACCCAGCCATCGCGCGCCAGTTGCAGGAAGGCTTTGCCGCCATCGGTGAGCTGGCGCGGGCATCGGATATCCGCCTGTCGTTCCATCCCGGCCAGTATTGTGTGCTGGGCTCCGAAAACCCCGGCGTGGTGGAGAACAGCCTGGCGGAATTTGAATACCACGCCGACATGATCCGCATGATGGGCTACGGTCGGCGCTTCCAGGACCTCAAGTGCAACGTGCACATCGCCGGGCGCCTGGGCGTGGAGGGCACGCGGGCGGTGTGGTCGCGCCTGTCCGAAGTGGCGCGTAACTGCATCACCTTTGAGAACGACGAGAAGACCTACGGCCTGGATCACTGCCTGCAAGTCGCCGACCTCGCGCCGGTGGTGCTGGACATTCACCATTGCTGGATCAACGAAGACCACTACATCGACCCCGACTCCCCCCGTGTCGCCCAGGTGATCGACAGCTGGCGCGGCGTCCGGCCCACCATGCATTACTCCCAGCCGCAGGAAAGCCTGCAGGCACTCGGGTTTGACGCCGAACACAAACTGGAGATGGCGGCCTTGTTGCAAGTGGTGTCCAAGCGCGACCTCTATGCCCATAGCGCGCAAATGTGGAACCGCTGGACCAACGACTACGCGCTGCAGTTTCTCGACCGCTTCGACATCATGCTCGAAGCCAAGGACAAGAACCTGGCCGCCCTGGCCTTCTACCGGTATTGGCAGCAACGCGCGGCCTGAAACATGGCATGCTTTACGGCCCGACAAAGGAAGCGTCCCATGGCTACCCTGCACCTGCTCTGCGGCAAGATCGCGTCCGGCAAGTCCACCCTCGCCAGCAGCCTGGCCATTGATCACGCTGCCATCCTCCTCAGCGAAGATTATTGGCTGGCCACGCTGTATCCCGGGCAGATCAAGACCATCGCTGATTACCTGGCCTGCGCCCGGCAGATCCGCGGTGTGGTGGAGCCGCTGGTGATCGATCTGCTGAAGTCGGGCGTCAATGTGGTGCTGGATTTTCCGGCCAACACCCTGGCCAATCGCGAATGGCTGCTTGGCCTGGCGCAGGCCGCCCAGGTAACGCATTGCCTGCATTACCTGGAACTGGACGACGCTGCCTGCCGCGCTCGACTGCACGCACGCAATGCCACTGGCGAACATGACTTCGCCGCCACCGATGCCGAATTCGACCTGATTACCCGCCACTTTTGTGTGCCGAGCGAGGAGGAGGGGTTGGTGATCGAGGTGCATCGACCGTGAGTGCTGAACGACCTATTGGTATTGACGACATGTGGCCGTTGTGATTGGAAAGGAATCAATCAAATGCGCGAGCGCAAGGCAGCACGCCTACTGGTAATAAGCCCCTCGAACGAGGTACTGCTTTTCAGGTTTGTTCACAAGGAAGGCGCTCTGGCCGGGGACAATTACTGGGCTACGCCCGGCGGAGGCGTGGAAGCGGGCGAAACCTTCGAAGCTGCGGCGGTTCGCGAACTGCGCGAGGAAACCGGCCTCACGGTCGACAGCGTTCAGTCTGCTGTCGCCGAGCGCAGCTTCCCGTTGAGGCAACCGAGCGGCGAAATGGTGCTGGCGATTGAACGCTATTTCATCGTGCATGCACCGAACGAGATGGTGTCCCATGCCGAATGGACTGAACAGGAAGCCCAGGTCATGGCTGACCATCGCTGGTGGTCTGCCCAGGCGCTGCGCTCGACCACTGAAACGGTATGGCCGCAAGCGTTGTCCGAAATGCTGGTGGAGGCCGGGGTTTTTCAGCCTGAGTCTTGAGCGATGCGCCTGAACAAGCGCTCACTGTCACACCGGCAACAACCCCGCCTCCTGATAACTCTCCACCAGTTCGTCATACAAACCGATATCCGCCCGGGTGCGAGCAATCAATTGTGCGCCGGCGATTGCGGTGTAAATAGCGCGGGCGCGGCGTTGGCACGTGTCTTCATCGCCCAGCTTGAGCTCGGTCAGCCGTGCGGCCAGCCACGCGACGTTGATATCAGCGAACGCGACGACTTCCTGTTTCACGGGCTCAGGCAGGTCCTGGTATTCCGCCGCCATGAAGCTGGACAGGCACAGCCGGTTGCCGTTTTCGAGGGAGGTTCGAAAAATGCTTGGGTAGCGCCGCAGGCAGTCGTGCGGGTCAGGCGTTTCGCGGTGGATTGCATCGAGCACGTGGGCGGTGTCTTCCCAATAGCGTTTGGCGACTGCCGCGCCGAGGTCGGCCTTGCTCGGGAAGTGGTAATAAATACTCGCGTTCTTGATCCCGACCGTTTCGCCGATGCTGCGAAAGTTGATGCCGCTGTAGCCGAAATGCTGCGCCGCGATTCTGGCGGCTTCCAGAATGGCTTCTCGGGCGTTTTCGCTCATGTGTGAAGTCCTCGGTGGCTAGGTAACTGTGCGGATTCTACACCTAAAAACTTTTACCTGCCAATTGACAGGTAGAGGTTGACAGCCCTGTAAAAGCTTGCAATCTTTGCCTACCACTTGACAGGTAGACGAGAAATCATGACTTCCCAACAAACCCGATCCGACAGCTCCGCTCGCTCCATGATGAAAATTTATGACTGGTATAACGGCCCTTACCCGGCGCGCGTTCGCATCGCCCTGGCAGAAAAGGGTTTACTCGAAAGCACCCAGTTCGAGTCCATCAACCTCTGGGAAGGCAAGCACAAACAGCCTGCGTTTCTAGCCCTGAACTACTCCGGCACCTTGCCTGTGCTGGAGTTGCAGGACGGCACGCTGATTGCCGAATGCACGGCCATCACCCAATACCTGGACAGGCTGGACGGCGACCCGCAGCTCACCGGCAAGACGCCGACCGAGCAAGGCCTGATCCACATGATGACGCGCCGCGCTGAAATCGAATTGATGGATGCGGTCAGCGTTTACTTCCACCACGCCACCCCTGGTTTGGGGCCTCATGTCGAGCTGTACCAGAACGCCGAATGGGGCGAGCGCATGGGTGACAAGGCCGTACGCGGCATGCGCCACTTCGACGCCGTCCTCCAGACTCGGCCCTTTGTGGCAGGCGACGCGTTTTCGATGGCCGACATTGCCGTGCTCGGCGGTCTGATCTTCGCGTCACTGGTCAAGCTGCCCGTGCCCGAGGAATGCCAGGCGCTGCTGGCCTGGCACGCCAGGATGAACGAGCGCGCCAGCGTCAAAACCTGGCACGCGATGGTGCAAGAGGGCGATCGACAAAACTGAAAACCCGCACGCGCGCAGGGCCCGCCCATGGACGGCGGGCCGCTGTGCGTTTTTCATGGTAGCGATTTGTTCGAAGCATCCTGCGTTTGCCTTTACACTGCCGGCCCCTATTTTCAGCAAGGATGCTTTGGATGCGTTCGTTCGTCAGCGCTGTCTGCCTTTCCATCACTTTCACCGCCAGCGCCTGGGGCGAACCGCGCGCGTTTTCGGTGGATGATCCCAGCGGGCACTACCGGGTGGAAGTACTGTTCCCTGATGCGCCGCACGACCTGCAACAACTGGCGCCGGCAGTCATCACCCTGCGCGACAAAACCACCCTCGACCTCCTGCAGCAATTGCAAACCCCTGCTGGCAACGTGCCGCTGGACCAGAACGGCAAGACCAACGTCTATCACTTAACCGGGGAGCACGGCTTGTTGTACTTCGCGGATATGGACGGCGATGGCCGTCAGGACCTGGCGATTCGCAACGGCAGCAGCGAGGATGACGAGAGCCAGTACCACTACGACGTCTACCTGCAGGACCCACAGCAGCCGCGATGGCGGCGCAACGGGCCGTTGTCGGAGCTGGCCAACGAAACCTTCGGCGGCATGTTTTCGGTCTCCGCCAGCGACGGCATTATCCATTCCCAAACCGACAGAGGTTGCTGCTGGACCCGCTCCAGTCGCCTGCAGATGCGCGATGGCCAATTGGTGCGGCTCAGTTCCTACACCCAGGCAGAAGTCCCGCCCACGGGGTACGCTGAAAGTGACACCAGCATGCCCGGCGGTTACATGCTGCGCACCACCGGTGAATGGAAGGACGGCAAGTGGCTGGAGACGCCTCGCCTGGAAGGGCCGGTCAACGAAGACCCGCAGTACCTCGTCGGCACCCTCAAGGGCAAGATCCCGGTGCAGATCTGGTATCAGCAGCAGGGCGAGGTACTGATTGGTGAGCTGCGCTATACCAAAAGCGGCAGTGGCGACTCGATCAAGCTGGTAGGCAATCAGGAGGAGTACGATGGCAAACCGTTTATCTACCTCTACGAGTATGCCAATGACGGCCACAGGACCGGCATCTGGCGCATCACCCGGCAAACCGTCGCGCCTTATGCCTACACCGGCACCTGGGTCAGCGGCAACACGCGCAACACGCCGGAACTGGCCATCGATTTGCGCCAGGAAGACCGCGCTCCGGAATACAAAAAACTCGGCGATGTGCCCCGCGACCAGCGCAGTGGCCACTATCAGATGCGCAACGACTTCCTGGGCCGCGACGGTGACCTGGAACTCAATATCCTGCCCGAGCGCGATGCCCAAGGCCGCGAAATCGCCGAGTTCAGCGTCACCCTCAAGGACGCGGGCACTTCCAACGTCATCATCACTGAGCAGCACCGCGTGCCGATGGAAACCGATAACCTGATCATCGTGCGTGGACCCCTGGCGCCCCAGTCAAACGGGCCGTACCACATACAGCTGGTGAAGAACTTTGCAGTAATCAACCACAACTTCAGGCCGGACGCGCAGGATTACTTCACGGGGATGTACCGCAAGCAGCCTCGCTGACACTGGTGATTGCCCACCTGCCCACTGAACCGCTACCCTCGGTTCGACTTCCCTATCCACGACCGTAACAGTGAGTCACGGTCTGCACTGAATCAGGACGATGAACGACTATTCTCTGAAACTGGCCAACTACTGGCGCACCTCGCTGGCCGACGCCGAAAACGGCAATGGCGCGTTATCCCCCAACCCTGTCAAAACCTACGCTGCCGTGCCCCTGGCCGCATTAGCCGCCGGTTGTTTGCCGGCTGAGGAAGTGGACAGCCTGTTCGCCGGCGAACCGGCACAACGGCTCCATGTGGATGTCACGCTGCGCCCGTTCGTGTACGCCTCGCGCCTGGAGCACCGCCAGGCGCGCAAAGGGTTGCCGGCCTTCATCACACCGATCATCTGCCGGGTGTCAGTCACCCGCGACGGGCTTATCTATCCGACCGGGCCGACGCTGGTGCCGCGCGACATCCTCGAACCCTTGGATCGCGACGCCTTCACCATCGGCGCGCAGCATGACCTGGATACGTTCCTGACCGCGCAGGACGCGCCGCAGTTCGAGCCGCCATCCGCCGGCGCGCAGGTGCAGCCCGAGCACTACCGCGAGCAATGGCTCACCTACCTGCGCTACTGCAAGACGATGTTCCAGACGGTCTGCAACGCCTGGAACGGCGCGGACGACGGGTTTGATCCGGTCAGCTATTGCTATGTGTTCAAAGAGCAGAAGGCCGACGGCTTCAGCCGCAATATCGTTGAACTGTACGATCACTTGCGCCTTGGCAAGCCGGATGTGCCGTTGTTCGAGCGCTTCGCGCAACGTGAGCGCATGCCCGATGAGCCGTGCCTTGCCGCCAACAGCCTGTTCGCCGGCCGAGGCGGGCACGCCGGTGACGAATACGCGCTGGCACCTGCCCAGCGCGACAGCCTCGCGCACCTGCTGGCGGGTGAGGCCGGGGATATTCTGGCGGTCAACGGGCCACCAGGGACCGGGAAGACAACGTTGCTGTTGTCGGTGGTCGCATCGCTTTGGGCCAAGGCCGCAGCCGAGGGCGGCGAGCCGCCGGTGATTGTCGCCAGTTCGACGAACAATCAGGCGGTCACCAATATCATCAAGGCATTTGGTAAGGATTTTTCGGCAGGCACCGGCCCCTTTGCGGGGCGCTGGCTTCCCGATATCAGCAGCTTTGGCGCCTACTTTCCCAAGTCCTCAGCCGAAGCCGAGATGGCTCGCACTTACCAGACCAAAAGCTTTTACCTGGAGCTGGAGACGCAGGCTTATGTCGATAAGGCGCAGCAGGCCTATCTGGCGCATGCCGCCATCGCCTTTCCCGGGCAGGCGCCCACGCTCAAGAGCACCGTAGACAACCTTCAGGCGCAGATTCACCTACGTCTGCAGCACTTGAGCGATATCGAAAACGGATGGGCAAGATTGAGCGCGGCGCGTGAGGCCCTGAAGGCCTTGCTCGGCGATAACCCCTACACGGCAATCGCCGGGCTTGAAGGCCAGTGCCGGGTGCAGTCCGATCAGTTGGCAAGCGCCAAGGCACGCCTGAAAGACTTCCGGCACTACCTGGCCCATGAGTCGCTGATTTATACGCTGTTTGGCTGGTTTGGCCCGATTGCCGCCAAGCGCCTGCGCTTGGCCAAACTGCACATTGATGACGCTGATGCACATCTGCAGAGTGCCAGCGATGTGCATGAAATCGAGCGCCGGTTAACCGATACCGTGGCGCATTGTGCGCAAAGCCTGAAAATCCTCGAAACCCGGCGTGAGCATGTGGGGCAGTTGCTGCGAGGCGAACAGCGCGAGTTGTTGAACTGGCAGGCGGTGATTGGCCGGTTGCCCCATGCTGTCGGCAAGCCCGCCGCCGAGGTGACGCTGGACGACTGCGACAGCTGGGCGGACACCTCGTTGCGCTTCGAGATTTTCCTGCTGACCACCCATTACTGGGAGGGACGCTGGCTGTTGGAAGTGGCCGATGAATTGCCGCTGATTCTGAAAAACCGCAAGAAAAACGGCCGCAAGACCCTGGAGAAAAACTGGCGGCGCTGGATGAAGCTCACGCCTTGCGTGGTTGCCACTTTCTACCGGTTGCCGGCGGAGCTGTGGTGCAGCCGCCATGACGGCAATGGTTATGTCGATGATTACGCGCTGAACTTCATCGACCTGCTGATCGTAGACGAAGCGGGGCAGGTGCTGCCCGAGGTGGCGGCGCCGTCTTTTGCCTTGGCCCGGCAGGCGTTGGTGATTGGCGACACTCAGCAAATCGAACCCATCTGGTCGGTGCCGCCGTCGGTGGATATCGGCAATCTGCTCGCCGCCGGCCTGCTGTCGCGCAGCCGCGTGGACGACGAATACGAGGCCTTCTGTGACAGCGGACGCAGCGCCGCCAGTGGCAGCGTCATGGCCATTGCGCAGTCCACCAGCCGCTATCACTACGACCGCGACCTGGCACGTGGCCTATACCTGTATGAACACCGCCGCTGCTATGACTCCATCATCGATTACTGCAATGCGCTCTGCTACAAAGGCAAATTGCAACCGCGGCGCGGCGCTAAACCGCAGGGTGGCTTGCCGGGGCTGGGGTACCTGCACATCGACGGCCTGTGCCAGCAGAAGCAGGGCGGCAGCCGGCATAACCTGCTCGAAGCACAGACCATCGCTGCCTGGATCAAGGCCAATGAACAGCAGCTGACTCAGCGCTACGACAAGGAGCTCTGGGAAATCCTCGGGGTGATAACCCCCTTTGGCGCTCAGACGCAGGCGATTGCCGAGGCGTGCACTGCATTGGGCATTCGTACCGGCAAAGGCGACGGCGAAATGACGGTTGGCACCGTGCACTCCTTCCAGGGCGCCGAACGACCGGTGGTGATTTTTTCCGCGGTGTACTCCAAACATGCCGACGGCGCCTTTATCGACCGCCGCGACAGCCTGTTGAACGTGGCGGTATCCCGTGCCAAAGACAGTTTTCTGGTGTTCGGCGACATGGACCTGTTCAGCCAGATCCCCATCAGCAAACCACGGGGGCGGCTGGCGCACTACTTGTTGAACAGCTCGGAGAATGCGCTGGCGTTCGATTTCCAACCGCGGGCGGACCTGCTGACGGCGCGCACCGGCTTGAGCCATCTGCATGAGTTTGCCGAACACGATCAGTTTCTGTTGCAGACGCTGGAAACGGCGCAGCAGCAGGTGCAGATCGTGACGCCGTGGGTGCGGCTGCACCGGATGCGCGAGAGTGGCGCCCTCCAGGCCATGTGCGGCACGGTGCAACGCGGGGTGCCGGTAACGGTGTACACCGACTTGCGCTTCAACACCGCCTTTGGCCAAGGCAAGTCTGACGGTGACCCAAGCAAAATCGCCGAGTTCAAGGAGGCCCTTGCCACCCTGAAACACCACGACGTGCAGGTGCGCGTGGTCAACAAAGTGCACAGCAAACTGGTGATGGCCGATGAGGAGCTTTTATGTGTGGGCTCGTTCAATTGGCTGAGCGCGGCGCGCTCGGGCGATTATGTGCACCATGAAACGTCCATGGTCTACCGCGGGCCGGACGTCAGCAGCGAGTTGGCAATCAACCGAACAAGCCTGGCGCAACGCCTGAGCTCGCACAAACTGTAACGAGCCGCAACGCCGCACCACACCGCTATGCCAGACAGCCACGCGCTGCTGGCATAGCCATACCGATCAGCAGCCCGCACGCAAAACCCTGAGACTTCCCGGCGAAAATCTTCATAATGGCGGCCATTTTGTTTAGCTCGTTATTCTGGTGTGCCCGCATGGAAATTAAGGTCAACTTTCTCGACAACCTTCGACTTGAAGCCAAGTTCGATGATTTCACGGTGATTGCCGACCAGCCGATTCGCTACAAGGGCGACGGTTCGGCGCCGGGGCCATTCGATTACTTCCTGGCTTCGTCGGCGTTGTGTGCGGCGTACTTTGTGAAGTTGTACTGCGCCACGCGCAATATTCCCACCGAGCATATTCGCCTGTCGCAGAACAACATCGTCGACCCGGAAAACCGCTACAACCAGATCTTCAAGATCCAGGTCGAGCTGCCAGCGGACATCTCCGACAAGGACCGCCAGGGCATCCTGCGCTCCATCGATCGCTGCACCGTGAAAAAAGTCGTGCAGGCCGGGCCGGAATTCTTGATCGAGGAAGTCGACAACCTCGACGCCGATGCGCAGGCGTTGTTGATGCCCAACTCGACGTCGGAGGCGGGCACCTACATCGCCGGCAAGGACCTGCCGCTGGAGCAGACGATCGCCAACATGTCGGCGATCCTGGCGCGCCTGGGCATGAAGATCGAAATCGCCTCGTGGCGCAATATCGTGCCCAACGTCTGGTCGCTGCATATCCGCGATGCCCACTCGCCGATGTGCTTTACCAACGGCAAGGGCGCCACCAAGGAAGGCGCGCTGGCGTCGGCACTGGGCGAATTCATCGAGCGGCTCAACTGCAACTTCTTCTACAACGACCAGTTCTGGGGTGAAGAACTGGCCAATGCAGCGTTTGTGCACTATCCGGATGAGCGCTGGTTCCAGCCCGGCCCGAACGACGAGTTGCCCAGCGAAATCCTCGATGCCTACTGCCTGAAAGTCTACAACCGCGACGGCGAGCTGCGCGGTTCGCACCTGTTCGACACCAACTCCGGTAACGAAGCGCGGGGTATTGTCTCGCTGCCGTTTGTACGCCAGTCCGATGGTGAGGTGGTGTATTTCCCCTCCAACCTGATCGAAAACCTTTACCTGAGCAACGGCATGAGCGCGGGCAACACCTTGGCCGAAGCCCAGGTGCAGTGCCTGTCGGAGATCTTCGAACGAGCGGTGAAGCGCGAAATCATCGAAGGCGAATTCGCGCTGCCGGATGTCCCGGCCGAGGTCCTGGCCAGATACCCCGGCATCCTGGCGGGCATCGAAGGCCTGGAAGCCCAGGGCTTCCCGGTGCTGGTCAAGGACGCGTCCCTGGGCGGTGAGTTCCCGGTGATGTGCGTGACCCTGATGAACCCGCGCACCGGCGGAGTATTCGCCTCGTTCGGCGCGCACCCGAGCATGGAAGTGGCGCTGGAGCGCAGCCTCACCGAACTGCTGCAAGGCCGCAGCTTCGAAGGCTTGAACGACTTGCCGCAGCCGACTTTCGAAGCCCAGGCGGTCACCGAGCCGAACAACTTCGTCGAGCACTTTATCGACTCCAGTGGTGTGGTGTCGTGGCGCTTCTTCAGCGCCCAGTCCGATTACGAATTCGTCGAATGGGATTTCTCCGGCGCTGGCGAAGACTCCAATGCCCAGGAAGCCGCGACGCTGTTCGGTATTCTGGAAGGCATGGGCAAAGAGTCCTACATGGCGGTGTACGAACACCTGGGCGCCACCGCCTGCCGCATCCTGGTGCCGGACTACTCGGAAATCTACCCGGTGGATGACCTGATCTGGGACAACACCAACAAGGCGCTGTTTTTCCGCGAAGACATCCTCAACCTGCACCGCCTGGATGAGGCGCAGTTGCACGCGTTGGTCGAGCGCCTGATTGAAAGTGAGCTGGACGACTACACCGACATCACCACGCTGATCGGCATCGAATTCGACGACAACACCGCCTGGGGCCAACTGACCATCCTGGAGTTGAAGCTGTTGATCTTCCTCGCGTTGCAGCAGCACGAGGAAGCCAAGGAATGCGTGGAGATGTTCCTGCAGTACAACGACAACACCGTCGAGCGCGGGCTGTTCTACCAGGCGGTGAACGCGGTGCTGGAGATGGAACTGGACGAAGACCTGGAGCTGGCCGACTACGAGGCCAACTTTAGGCGCATGTTTGGTCACGAGCGCATGGATGCCGTGATCGGCTCGGTCAACGGCAGCGTGCGGTTTCATGGGCTGACGCCGACCAGTATGAAGCTCGAAGGGCTGGACCGGCATTTGCGCTTGATCGAGAGCTACAAGAAGCTGCACGCCGCGCGGGCCAACATCATCCAGGCCTGATTTTGCACAATGAATGTGGGAGGGGGCTTGCTCCCGATGGCGGTGGGTCAGCTGCCAATAAGCTGACTGATGCACCGCCATCGGGAGCAAGCCCCCTCCCACATTTGGTTCTCTGGTGTCTGGATGGTTTATATGTGAGCCAAGGCCTGAGCCAGGTCCGCGCGCAAGTCTTCTACATCCTCAACCCCCACCGACAACCGCACCAACCCGTCACCAATCCCCAACTGCGCGCGTGTCGCCGCCGGGATGCTTGCGTGGGTCATGATCGCCGGGTGTTCGATCAGGCTCTCCACGCCGCCCAAACTCTCGGCCAGGGCGAACACCTTCACGTTTTCCAGAAAGCGCCTGGCGCCCGCCAGGTCGGCATTCAAATCCACTGAAATCATCCCGCCAAACCCGCGCATCTGCCGCGTGGCCAGTTCGTGCTGCGGGTGAGATTTCAAGCCGGGATAATGCACCCGTGACACCTGCGGTTGCTGTTCCAGCCAGGTCGCCAGTTCCAGCGCGTTGCGGCAATGGCGCTCCATGCGCAGGGCCAGGGTTTTGACGCCGCGCAGGGTCAGGAACGCGTCGAAAGGCCCGGCGATGGCGCCCACCGAGTTTTGCAAAAAGCCCAGGCGCTCAGCCAGCTCGGGGTTGTCGCCAACGATGGCGATGCCGCCGATCACGTCCGAGTGGCCGTTCAGGTACTTGGTGGAGGAGTGCACCACAATATCGAAACCCAGCTCCAGCGGGCGCTGGATCCATGGGCTGGCGAACGTGTTGTCAGCCACGCAGAGGATGCCGCGGGCGCGGCAGAGGCGGGCGATGGCGTTGAGGTCGGTCAGGCTCAGCAACGGGTTGCTGGGCGTTTCGACCCAGACCATGCGCGTGTCGTCCCGCAGTGACGCTTCAAATGCCGACAGATCACTCAGGTCGACATAGCTGAACCGGTGCCCGGCGCTGCGCTGACGCACCTTGTCGAACAGACGAAAGGTGCCGCCATACAGGTCATTGCCGGAAACGACGTGTGCACCGGCATCCAGCAGCTCAAGCACCGTAGATATCGCCGCCAGCCCCGAGGCAAACGCAAAGGCCTGCGTGCCGCCTTCCAAGTCGGCAACGCAGCGCTCCAGCGCAAAGCGCGTCGGGTTATGCGAGCGGCCATAGTCTAACCCTTTGTGCACGCCTGGGCTGTCTTGCAGGTAGGTGGAGTTGGCGTAGATCGGCGGCATCAGCGCGCCCGTGGTCGGGTCGGGGGATTGACCGGCATGGATCACACGGGTGGCAAACGCGCTTTTATCGGGCTGGCTCATGCAAGGGATCTCCGTAGGTGGTTAAGCAGGTCGACGCGGGTGATCAGGCCGTGGAAGCCGGAGGCGTCGGCAATGATGGCGACCAGGCCGCGATCTAGCTCCGCCTGCAGTTCGGCGAGGCTGGCGCTGGGGGCCAGGGTGTGAAGGGTGCGGGTCATGGCGCTGGCCACGCTCATGGAGAAATGCGCGGCGTCCTGGTGCAGGCCCAGCAGCAGGTCGGACTCATCGATAACCCCCGCCAGTTGCGTGCCGTCCACCAGCACCGGCAGCTGCGACACATCCGCCAGGCGCATGCGCTGGAAGGCGGTGAGCAGGGTGTCATCGGGGCTTACGCTGATCACCCGGCCATCTTCGAAGCGGCGGGCGATCAGGTCGCGCAGGTCGCCGTAGTGCTTGTATTGCAACAGGCCGGCATCGTTCATCCATTGGTCGTTGTAGACCTTGGACAGGTAGCGCGTGCCGGTGTCGCACACGAATGTCACCACGCGCTTGGGCTCGGTTTGCTCGCGGCAATAGCGCAACGCGGCGGCGAGCAGGGTGCCGGTGGACGAGCCACCAAGAATGCCTTCGGCCTTGAGCAGTTGGCGGGCGTGGTCGAAGCTTTCTTCATCGCTGATGGAATAGGCGTGACGCACGCTGGACAGGTCGGCAATCGACGGAATGAAGTCCTCGCCGATGCCCTCCACCGCCCAGGCGCCAGGGGTTGGCAACTGGCCGCTGCGGCTGTATTCGGCCATCACCGAACCCACCGGGTCGGCCAGCACCATCGCCAGTTCGGGCTGCACGCGCTTGAAGAAACGCGTCAGCCCGGTGAGGGTGCCGGCCGAGCCGACGCCCACCACAATCGCGTCCACATCATGCTGGGTTTGTGCCCAGATCTCCGGCGCGGTGCTGGTTTCATGGGCCAGAGGGTTAGCCGGGTTGTTGAACTGGTCGGCAAAGAACGAACCCGGGATGCCCTTGGTCAGGCGCGCGGCCACGTCCTGGTAGTACTCGGGGTGGCCCTTGCCCACATCGGAGCGCGTGATATGCACCTCGGCGCCCATGGCCTTGAGGTGCAGGACTTTTTCCGTAGACATCTTGTCGGGCACCACCAGCACCACCCGGTAGCCTTTGGCGCGACCGACCAGCGCCAGGCCCAGGCCGGTATTGCCGGCGGTGGCCTCGATAATCGTGCCACCGGGGCGCAACCGACCGTCGCGCTCAGCGGCGTCGATCATGGCCAGGCCGATGCGGTCCTTGATCGAACCTCCTGGGTTTTGCGATTCAAGCTTGAGAAACAGCGTGCAAGGGCCGGTATCGAAACGGCTGACCTTGACCAGCGGCGTGTTACCGATCAGTTCAAGTACGGCGGGGTGGGATAGGTTGGGCATGTCGTCACCTGGTTACGGGATGGGCGTAGGGTGGGGGGACAGCAGAACGCAAAGCATGGCTAGAAACATAGGCCGGTCCCGCGTGGGGTGCAACCGGGTGGTCCGATGCGTGACTTTTTTTGGCGCATGGGGGGTGGGCTGTAGGGTTGGCATTTGCGTTGCCTGGCCTGGCGCCTTCGCGGCCTCGCTGGGGCTCGTGCGCTCCTACAGAGGTTATCGGTGTTGTCTGGCTTGGTTCGCAAGTCGAGCACAGCACCCGCAGGCAACGCAGATCAAATGTGGGAGTTGTCGAGCCCCAGCGAGGCTACGAAGGCGGCGGCACTGCTGGCCTGTGTGCCCCTGACCCACCGCGATCGCGGCCTCGCTGAAGTTTAGACGACCGCTACGCCAGGGCGCTGTTGGCGCGGGCACCGGCACGCCGCGAGCGCCAGCCCAGCCCCAGTACCATCAGCAAACCCAGGCCCGCCATCAGCGCGCCCGCCAGGGAAATCGCCGGGTAACCCAGCCCGGCATTGATCACCGCGCCCCCCAACGCCGCCCCAATTGCATTGCCAAAATTGAACGCCCCGATGTTCATCGCCGAGGCCAGGTTAGGCGCATCTTTTGCCGCTTCCATCACGCGCATCTGCAACGGCGGCACCAAGGCAAAGCTGGCGGCGCCCCACAACAGGATCGACAAGGCAGCGGGCAGCGGCCATTGCATCAGCACCGAAAACGCCAGCAGCACGGCTATCAACACCACCAGCGAAATCACCAACGTGCGGTCCACCGAACGGTCCGCAGACTTGCCACCCCACACATTGCCCAGGGTCAGCCCGATACCGAACAGCACCAGCATTCCCGTGACAAAGTTGGTCGACGCGTGGGTGACATCGCGCAAGATCGGCGCGATATAAGTGAACACCGTGAACATCGCACTGGAACCCACCACCGTCAGCGCCAACGCGGCCAACACCGGCCCGCGCCCCAGTACGCGAATCTCCGCCATCAGGCTGCCGCCTTTCGGCGCGGGTGCCTTCGGCAGCGCCCACCACAGCGCCGCCATCACCACCGCGCCCAGCCCGCTAATGCCCCAGAACGCCGTGCGCCAACCAAAGTTCTCGCCAAACCAGGTGGCCAGGGGCACGCCACCAATGGTCGCCAGGGTCAGCCCCAGAAACATCGCCGCCACAGCCCCCGCGCGCTTCTCCGGCGCGACCACACTCGCGGCCACAATCGAACCAATGCCAAAAAACGCGCCGTGGTTCAGTGAGGTCACCAGCCTGGCAATCATCAAGGTCTGGTAGTTGGTCGCCAGCGCCGAGAGCAGATTACCCAAGGTGAAAATCGCCATCAGCCCGATCAGCAAATGACGGCGGGGCACCCTGGCCGTCGCGAGCGTCATGATCGGCGCGCCAATCAGCACGCCCATGGCATAGGCGCTCACCAACAGCCCCGCAGCGGGAATGGATACGCCAAGATCGGCGGCAATACCGGGCAACATGCCCATGGGTGCAAACTCCGTGACCCCGATGCCAAAGGCACCGATGGACAAGGCTACAAGGGGTGGATTGATACGCATGGTTGACTCCTCATCTGTGTGCCAAATGCTACAATCCGGCCTTTTCAAGCAGTAGCCCCTGGTTGGGAACTACACCTTTGCGCAAGAGGCACAAATGGACATAGGCGGGCGGTCGGGAGAGATGGAAGTGTTCGTCAGGGTCGCCGAACACGGCAGCCTGTCGGGCGCCGCGCGTGCCCTGGGGCTGACGCCATCGTCCATCAGCCGCATCATCACCCGCACCGAGCGGCGCATCGGCACCCGGCTACTGCTGCGCACCACCCGCGCCATCACCTTCACCGCCGAAGGCGAAGCCTACCTGCGGGGCGCACGGCGCATCCTGGCGGACATGGCCGAAGTCGAAGACGCCATCACCGACCAGGGCGCCCCCCGCGGTCGCCTCCGAGTCAGCGCAGCCCTGGCCCACGGCCGCCTCACCATCGTGCCGCTGATCGCCGCCTTCAGCGCCCGCTATCCGGCCATCCTGGTCGACCTGATGCTGGGCGACGAAGTGGTCGACATCCTCGGCGGCCAAGCCGACGTGGCCATCCGCTTCGGCCACTTGGCCGACAGCCCCCTGACCGCGCGCCACATCGGCTCCACCGGCCAGGTCATCGTCGCCTCACCCGACTACCTCGCCCGGCATGGCACGCCGGTGACGCCGCAGGATTTATTTGAGCACAACTGTTTGCGCTTCAACTTCCGCAGGGCGGCGCCGGATTGGCCGTTTCGGGTGGATGGGCGGGATTTTTCGTTGAAAGTGACGGGGACGATTGAGGGGAACAGCGGCGAGGCGTTGGCGCAGTTGGCGAAGCTGGGCGCGGGGATAGCGCGGGTAGGGGCGTTTAGCGTGGCGCAGGATCTGGAACGGGGGGAGTTGGTGCCGTTGCTGGAGGCGTATAACCCGGGGGATGTGGAGCCGATTCATGCGGTGTTTGTGGGTGGGGCGGCGATGCCGGCGCGGGTTAGGGCGTTTGTGGACTTTTTGGTGGGGGGCATTGGGTGTGAGGGGAGATTCACTGGTTGGTTTCGGCCAATAGCTGCCTATCGGAACCGGCTGAAATAGCCCCAGAGCGGTCATCTCCGCGTTCCAGTATTATCATGCCGATCTTCGGACTGTTTATTGGTAGGTTGATCCATGGCCAGAAGCGTTAGGCTTCAAAAAGTCGTCGATGTCATCGGGCTTTATCTGAACCCGCCGGACAACGCCGTCGTGCTGTCAGTTGCATAAGCCATGATCAAACGAGCGAGTCATGTGCTCAGGGCCTTTTTGATGAGCTGGCATACCAGGCATACCAAAACTTTGCGACCACGTTCGTGCTCGTGGTGCCGGTTGAAACCGTTAACCACAACGCTCTGGACTACCTGATTACAGCTCGGTTTCGCTTCCATGATTGCAAGCTGAGGCTGATGGCCAAGTTTACAAGCTGCCAAAGCGGACGTTTGTTATGGGTGGACCAGTTTGATGAGAAACCGGCCCCCCAGACCATGGAGTGGCAGCAGGAGGTCGCTGCTTCGACCTGTCTGGCCGCCCGTCGGGTTTTACCGCTGACCTAAACAATCAATCCAGTATCAAAATCAGCGCGTCACGCTCGGAGGCTCGACTGCTCAGCATGTCAACCGCCCTTGACCATGCAGACTTCGCCAGCACAGCCCCTTGACCGGACCAATTCGGAACAATGGCGCCGAGAACTTCTTCGTGACGCGCATGATCGATGAAGAAATAATCGCGAGCTGAATTCAACTC
This sequence comes from Pseudomonas sp. W4I3, assembly GCF_030816195.1. Classification (GTDB taxonomy): domain Bacteria; phylum Pseudomonadota; class Gammaproteobacteria; order Pseudomonadales; family Pseudomonadaceae; genus Aquipseudomonas. The sequence continues at coordinate 3,334,375 of NZ_JAUSXS010000001.1, forward strand.
CGTGGTCAGCTTGGCGCATTCATCGGGACCGAGAATACCTACGATATCAGTGAGGCCAGTGAATATCGCTTCCAAATCTTTTCTCTGCGCCATAGAAAACAAGATTGTTGCTGGCTTTCCACGAATAAGGTCAGTGATTCGCTCGTTACTCCACCCCGCATCCGTCAGTAGAGCCTTCAGAATCAAATGATACGGAAGCTCACCGCTTCGACCTAGCGAGAGTACTGGATGACAATGCCCAAGTAGGCATACCAGCAATTGCTTTGCCGGGCGATCACTCTCTTCCTCATCTGTAAGCCAAGAAGGGCTAAAACGCACTGCCTCTAAAGCCTCTGCCATCACATGGGACGGCTTTCTGCACGCCTCAGCTGATTTTTGGTGCAACCGAGCAATAACTTCATCTGGGGTTCCAGCGAGATCTTTTTTGAGGACATCGCTTGTGAATGAATAACAATAATGCAGAACAGCCATAAGACGCTCCTAAAAAAAGAAGAGGTGCTCACCAGACACCTCTTCTCAATTGACTGTAGTTCTAATCAGTCATCACAATATCAATTGCGCTCTGGCAGTACTAATTTGGCTGTGCCGGAGTGAGGCATTGAGAAGGACTGCCTCCGGTATAGCCGACGTTTACATCCGCCGCATTGTTTGCAATCACAAAGTTCGTGATTTCAGTCGGGACAGCCGGCGCGGGGTCCTTGGTAATGCTCCAATGCCCCGGCCCTCCGTGCTGAGGAGAGTAAACGCCAATATATCCGGCCATATCCTGGATCGGACCCTGGACGCCCTGATCGAACGGCGGGTTGACCCCAACGACAGTGAACCGGACCTTGCAAGGCTTTCCGGGCACAATGAAGTTTGCTGCTTCAAATGTGGACAGACCATCCTCGTCAATCCTCCATTGCGCATCTGCTACCTTCGCATAAGTGGCGTTTTTTCTATCGATCGCTCGGAACACGTTAACATCCGCAGTCGCCAGCGTGCTGAACAGCGAACCGGCACAAAACAGCACAATCAGATTTTTACTTTTCATCCATTCCTTAGTGCTTAAGTCGAGACACATCAGATCATCAGACATTCTAGAAATCTCCAAGTGATAAGGCCTCCGCTGGCTTGGATCGCAATGTCCCGCAATCACTACCGCGGCTGACCGTCGTTGCCGTCATTGGCAGCGACCATTTGAGATTCGCGAACTCCCCTGCATCTGGTAAGTAACGTTACAGATACACCGTGTAACAGCTCGGCTGTTACCCACTAAAAATAAGCGTAGCAATGGGTGAGTCGGTGGCTACGAGTCAGAGGTGCATTAATATTTTCATTACAGATAAACCACTAGATAATTTTCGTAAGACCACCCTAAAAAGACCTAATCTTAAACCACGCTAACTTGTTGAAAATAAGCAATTCCAATAGTAAATGAAATACTAAAGACGACTCTAAAATTACGCGGCAGACCGCCCATATGTGTTAACGCCAATGCAGAATTGACCCGCGAGCTGACGTGAGACTGACCCACCTTTAAATCAACACAAATCTAGCAAAGATAGTGGCTCGCGAGGAGTCTGACCGGGTCAGAGATATATCGGCAACTAGGGCAATTCGGCGTCGGCGCCAACACCCTGCTCTCCGTAGTTAAAAATCAGTCTATTGGAGCGTTTGTCAGCTTGAGCTAAGTCGTTGATAAACGTGTTTTCATAGGCTTCAGTCTGGCTCTCTCCAAAACCAGGACGTCACCGCAAATTCGTCCCACACTGAAAGAATTACTTGCCACTGCATTTGTTCCAGAATCGACCCATTTTTCTGACGCAGTAGCACGTTAGTGGCACAACCTGGGTAAGTATCGTTACCGTAGCGCTACTTCGGGTAGGGCCCACATTCGAAGGCGTTAAGGGATAAGTCAAAATGAATACTGGCCTGGTTCTGTTCATTGAAGGGTACTTCGAGGTAACGACTGATTTGAAAGGACGAACGCCCTTGTGTCGATGCGTTAGCATAGGACAGATACGGCGATACAGACTTGAGCACGCTGTTAGGCAATACGCTGCCGCTGCTGATATTGCTGCCGATCAGCGCCCATATGACGGCGGCCGGCTGCGAGATATAGCGAGATTGAAAGGGGTTGAGGGTGAAGCCATTGATCGGCGACGGTGAAGCAGGCTTTCCTGTGTCACTGTCATAGATAAATAACGCCTGTCCCGTGATCAGCGGTTTCGCGTTAGGAGGTGCGTCGTAGTAGATACCCACGCTGCCGTCCTTGCCTTTGCCGTTTCCGTTAATTTTATAACCGTTGAAGCTGTACGCGTTGCCATACAAGACAGGGCTGGACACCCCGATTTTAAAAGCCTGTGCGGAGCTGACGACACCGTGGGCAACATAAATGCTGGTCTCAGGTTCAATGACCACCACCATCGAGTCCGTGATAGGCGGCGGTAAATTAATAGCCACTACGCTGTTGTCTCCTTCAGACGAGGGGTCGGGTACAACGATGACAATGGACTGGTTAGTGGCATTCAAAAATTGCCGGGCTTCAATGTTCAGATAAAGCGTCAGCCGCAACGGCGCCGCGTGGCAAACCTGAGTCAACAGGCCTGTTATCCAGCAGGCACACAACAGTACGTACGGTCTGTATTCACCCACAGGCACCTCCTGCCAGATAGAAAAACACCCGTTTCCGCCAGGACGGACACGGGTGTAGTGCACCTATTTAAAATCCGGTCACTTGGCCGAGTTGACGATGGTGCCAATGGTCGAGCCGGAACTTACGGGGGAAACCGAAGGTTTACCTTTCAGGTTGGTAATGGCAAAGGTGCTGGGCAGCACTTGCATGTCATATTTGCCCACGCTCGCGGAGAACGAGAAGGTGCACCCAGGCGCCGAAACGCTGGCTTGGACATTACCTGACTCCAGGCTCTGTTGCGCTGCAACCAGCAAAATGGTTTCCAGCGGCTTCATCATGATTGAACCCTGTGGATTCAAGGTGAATGCGCAGAACGGCAAGTACTGTTCGCCTCCTGAAGGGGTGGTGACAAGGCCGGCAAGGCCCACGGTCAGCGGTGGCGTACCCGCAGGCCGATTATTGAACAGACCCAGGCTATCAGCGGGAACATTGCTGACCCCGCCTGAAACGAAGGTGCCGTCAGAGTTGAATGTTTGCGCAATGCCAAGTTCGAGGGGCCGGGACAGGGATTTCATGAGAATCGTTGTATTGGCAGCGATATCGGCCTGGGTGCTGACGTACAACTTGTATTTAGGTTTGTAATAAATGTCGACGATGCCGAACTGGTCGCCGTAAGGGACCGAAAACCAGGTCGGTACGCCAGTGGTTAGCTGGTTGGGGCCAACGGCGCCTTTATAAGCCAGCAGATTATAACCCTGCGCCTGTAAAGCCGCGAGTACGGCCTGTTGCTCGGAATTTTCAAAGTTGAACTCAATAGTGTACGTAGTCATTTTTTCACCTGTTAATCCCTAACACATTAAAGTTTGTCAGTCGTTCATTCCGCGCGACTGGCTATTTGAATCGCCGGGAGGCTAATCAGTGGTTAGCGCATTCCAGTGGTTCGAGGGGGAGCGTATGAATAACGCGATTTTTTTATAAGTATCGTTACAGTAACACCGTGCCGCTGTTGTGGGCTGAGTGCTTCGAAAGAATACTCACGTGCATTGCCAGGAAGCCTTGTAGTGCATAACAAATAGACGACGCCAGTTCTTGTTGATGTGCAATGGCCGTATACGCCGCGCGATTGAACTGTTCCGACCACGCCACATAGCCTGTTGTTACATCAATCAGGCGTACTGACGTTCTGATCCGATCCGCGTCCACGTGGACACTGCCTTCCAGGCGGTGACCGATGCCGTTGCAGGGCACACTGTCGAGTGATTGCGCAGGGTGAATGCCTGCACAAGTAGCTGCGGGCTCGACGATGATTTTCCTGTCGAGCTTTTTGTACAGGTGGTGGGTCAATTCCTCATGCAGCCCTTCGGTAAAGCATTCCCACCTCGTTTGGGAAGACAGGCATTTGAACGGGCAGATACACAACGCATGGCTGGGCGCAACCTCGGTGGCGTTTGCTGACTGGCGCTGGAAGGTGGGCATGTAGCAACCCAGGGGAATCACGATCCTGACCTTGGCGTTACGCCCGAATGTTGCGTAGTAATTCCTCAGCTTTGCCCGCAAGCGCCCCACCTGTACCCGAACGACCGGGTCTTCGCCCGTGCTGTACGAACATGGGTCGCGGTCAAATACGCTGATGCCGATGGCGTATTCGCTGGTGTCGCGCACCGACTCGACGATGGCCTGTTCAACAAGATAGTTGAGCAGGCGACTCATGCGCGGAGAGTGTTTGAACATGTCGCTGGATAATAAAACGTCTCTGGCGGATTTAACGTCAATGAGTTCTATAAGGTCGCGACCAAAATAGCGGATGTCGTTGTCAGTCATAGCATTACTTCCCCTGCGTCCGTTCATAGAAAAAGTTTGCGCATGCCGAATGACTGAGTTTGATACTTATTTGGGCAGCCGTGCATTCGCCAAGTAGCATGGTCTATAACTGCTGCCCATTGTTTTCGAATCAAAACTCTATTCTTAATTTTGTATTCGCAAACGTTTTCAACTTGCTCGGGGAGTCTAGCGTCTAATCGACTGACGACTAAGTATCGTTACCGTAGCGCAGGGCTACCGCGAGGGGCTTGTAGACGGCTGCCCGAGCGGGCAACCGAGGGCTCATGAGAGTTAGAAGTACCTCCTTGTACGCTCATTCAGATCCTGCACAGACAGGGTGCCAGCGTTGTCCCTCAACGAGCTATAGAGGTCAGGGCTGTTGATCTGGTCTAAGCGTTCGGCTTGAAGCAGGCGCTAGAACGATAACTGGTTGTGCCGTTGTGATCGTACGTACTTAGTCGAAAGGTTTCTGAACGTCCGCAACGGGTCGATTCTGTTGAAAAAGTCGGCTTCGAATTCCGCGCGAGAAAAGTACGGGCCTGAGATTGAAATCTGAATTTTTGGCAGACAGTTCAGGACTCGGATTTCACGTAGCCGCGTGCAACTGAGGTGTTTTCGTCCATCCTCAAGGATTCCAATGAGCCCCTCCTTCGACTTCATCAACAGTTCTTCTTGCTCACTGACAGCCAGCGCAAGCATCTGAATAGCTGACCTGGTTACGCGAAGCGCACTGATGGCCGTTGCAGTAAATCAGCTTGCTGAAACGTTTAATCAAGTTTATAAAACTGCCACAACTCCAAGAAAGGCTACCGCCATGACCCCCCTAAAATTCGTTGTTGCCCTCACCGCATTCTCCGCCGCCTCCCACGCCATGGCCTGGGACTATGTGCTCCTCGACACCGACAAAGCCGCGCAGAACTGGCAGGTCACCAGCCAGCAACTCGGCGTGCAAACCGACAAACCCTTCAGCGTTACCCTGCGCACGCTGCACGGTGGTCGGCAGGAGGGGGTGAGCATTGTCGACATCGATAACGGCACGATGAAGGTCTCGGTGGTGCCGACTCGCGGTATGAACGTGTTGCAGGCTTCGGTCGGCGATGTGCGCATGGGCTGGGATTCGCCGGTCAAGGAAGTGGTCAATCCTTCCTTCATCGAACTCACTGGGCGCGGCGGGCTGGGCTGGTTGGAAGGTTTCAATGAGCTGGTCACTCGTTGCGGCTACGAATGGGTTGGTCACCCTGGCATCGACAACGGCGAATTGCTGACGCTGCATGGCAGGGCCGCGAATATCCCTGCGAACAAAGTCACCCTGCACATTGATGAAAAGTCACCGTACGCCATCACCCTGCGCGGCGAACTGAAAGAGCAGGCGTTCAAGAAGGTCGATTTTTCCGTGGCGACCGAACTGGTCACCGAGCCCGGCAGTGTCGTGTTTGCTCTGAACGACACCCTGACCAACAACGGCGACTATCCGAAGGAATACCAGGCGCTGTATCACAGTAACTTCAGCACTCCGTTCCTGGAGCAAGGCGCGCGCTTCGTCGCACCGGTGAAGCAGGTGTCGCCGTTCAACGAAAAGGCCAAAGGCGAATTGGCCGATTGGCAAACCTACCGCGCCCCCACCAAGGACTACGACGAAACGGTTTACAACGTGGTGCCCTACGCCGATGCCAAGGGCGATACCTTGACCGTGCTGCACAACAAAGCGGGCAGCCTGGGCGTGTCGGTCGGTTTCAATACGCAGACGCTGCCGGTGTTTTCCCTGTGGAAGAACACCGACACTCAAGGGCAGGGCTATGTCACGGGGCTGGAGCCGGGGACAAGTTTTTCCTACAACCGCCGTTATCAGCGGCCACTGAACCTGGTACCCACCATTGGGCCCAAGGAACACAAGCAGTTCCGCATCAGCTACAGCTTGTTGGCGGATAAGGCAGCTGTAGACAAGGCCTTGAAGCAGGTCAGCGAGATTCAGGCTGGGCGCGAGACTGAGGTGCGGCAGACGCCGTTGGTTGATTTGACCAAGGGGTAAGGGCGCCTGCAACGCTTCCACAGGACGGTGCGGGAGTTACGCCCTACGCGCCGTCAACAACACCGTCGCCGCCGCCGACAACAACCCCGCGCAGCACCGATTAAAGATCCGCTTACCCCCAGGCTCCGCAAACCAGCGGCGCATATGCAAACCCATGTAGGCGTAGGCGCTGATGGCGATCCATTCCAGCGCCAGGAACATCGCGCCCAGCAGGGCGAATTGCGCGGTGATGGGGTGGCCGGGCACCACGAATTGGGGGAGGAAGGCGGTAAAGATCAGGATGGCTTTCGGGTTGCCCGCTGCCACCAGAAACTCCTGTCGCGCCAGGGCCCAGACGCTCATCCTGTTCGTGGCGGTTTGCGCCTCCTCCTGCGGGTTCGCGCGCCACAGCTGGTACGCCAGGTAAAACAGGTACGCCGCGCCAAGCAGCTTGATCCCGTAGAACAGCAATTCCGACGTTTGCAGCACCACCGCCAGCCCGGCGGAGGCGAGGGCGATCATGCCGGCAAAAGCCAGCAGGCGGCCGAGGCCGGCCAGGCATGAGGTGCGGTAGCCGTAACGGGTGGCGTTGCTGACCGACAGCAGGTTGTTGGGGCCGGGGGCCATGTTCAGGGCGAAGCAGGCGGGCAGGAAGAGGGCGAGGGTGGCAAGGTCCATGGCGGCTCCGGGTTGAGGCGTGCGGGAACGTTGAGAATAAGGGCAGTTGGGGCTGGGCGGCAATCTGTGCGCTGGTATCCGCCGATCAGCCAGCCCCATCAATAACCCTCAACCTTTTAACAAAGGTTTACACCAATCTCCGCGTCCATTCGGTATGTTTTTCAGCAACTTGCGCAACGTAGTCATCTATCAATGCCATCCACTATCCACCGCTTGGATCCACAGCTGATCAACATCAGGCGCCTGTTTGCCACGCCTTTGGCCAGCATCCAATACCCTGACTCACATGCGCTCAATGCGCAGCTCAAAACCCAAATTGCGCAGCGCATGGCGGCCGATGTGCAGGGCGCGCAGCGCAGTAATGCTGGGGGTTGGCAGTCTGCCCATGATTTTGCGCAGTGGGGCGGTGAGGCGTGCGCTGCGTTGATAGCCTTTGCCACGGAGTTCGCCACTCAATTGACCGTCGTGCATAGCGAACAGCACGGCTTTATCGAGCCGGGTTTCGCGTGGAAGGTCAATGCCTGGGTCAACGTCAACGAGGCGGGGCACAGCAATGCGCTTCACGGGCATCCGGGTGCGTTCTGGTCGGGGGTGTATTGGGTTGACGCCGGCGGCCGGGAAGACGATCCGGCCGTTGGCGGAGACCTGGAGTTTCTCGACCCCCGCGGCATGGTTGCGTCCGCCTATAACCCGGCGTTGCGCATGCGCGTGGAAGATTGCCTGACGGCCGGGTTCAGCAGTACCTGCGCCGCCAGCAGTGGGACGTTCGTCATGTTCCCGTCGTGGCTGATGCACGCGGTCAGGCGCTTTGACGGCACGCGCCCGCGCATTTCCATTGCGTTCAACTTTGGCGTGAGCTGACCGGAACCCGCACCTGAAACACCGTGCCATGTTCGGTATCAGAACTCACCTCAATCGCTCCGCCATGGGCGGCCACGATTTCCGAAGCGATGAACAGGCCCAGCCCGAGGCCTTCCGTGGGGCCCTGATGGATGGCCGTACGCTGGGAGAAGCGGCCCATGGGGTTGAAGATGAGCGGCAGCACGTCTTCGGGTATTGCTTCACCGCTGTTGTGCACCGTGAATACCGCCAGGCTTTCGCGTACTCCCAGTTCCACGTGGATTGGCCGCGTGGTGTCCCCATGCTGCACCGCATTGCTGATGATGTTCGAGAACACTTGCTCCATGCGCGCACCGTCGAACTCCCCGGCAACCGACGTTTTGGCGTCGAACATCAGGATGGCTTCGGGGTGAAAGGTGCGGATTTCTTCGATTACGCGCTGGCACAGCGGTGAGAGGTCTATATCGGCCGTCTTCACCGGGATGCCGGGCCCCATCTGGCAGCGGGTCAGGTCCAGCAGGTCGCCGACGATCTGGCTGGCCCGGCGTACGCTGGTGAAGATCTGATTGGCGATTTTGGTCGCACGGGCGCCGGCGTCCTGGGCGTGACGCAGCACATCAGCACCCAGCAGGATCGCGCCCAGTGGGGTGCGCAAGTCGTGGCCAAGGATGCCCAGGAACATGTTGCGTGATGCCTCGACCGCACGTGAGTAGCTGGCGACGGACTCGGCGAGCGCCTGGTCGATGGCCTCGTGGAAGCGGGTCATGTCGTCGACGTTGATCGGCGTGCCGTCCTTGATCTGGCGCATCCACTGGCTGACCACGCTGGTGCGCAGGGCGCGGTATTCCGACACCATCTGATCGATGGTGAACCCGGCCATCAGCCGCGTCATGGCGTGGATTTCCGCCGCGGTTTCCTGCTCAACCTCCGGGGCGTGCCCTTGGGCCTTGGCGATTTGCTCCTGCCGGGTCTGCTTGGTGCGCAGGTCGCTGACGATGGCGCGCAACATTTGCTCGGCATGGTCGCGCAGCCCGACACTGTCGAGTTCCTCACCCGGTGTGTCAATGGTTCTGGCGAAATCTTCCCAGGCCTGCAGAATCGGCTCGAGGTTTTCCAGGATGAAATCGGCCAGGCGCATATCTGTAGTCCTGATGGGGCGCGGGCAGAAGAGCGAGGCTGCGCAGCTGTAGGGAAATTCCCGGCAGTGTAGGAGGTTGTTCGCCGCTTTTAAAGCTCGGGCGGTGACGGGATACCGTGGATCCAATCTTTGCACTGAAAACCAGCATACGGCTGGGGTTACAGCCCCAATGTCAGCGACCTCAACCGTTGTTCCACTACGTGATCAAAATGGCTCGCAAGCTCCTCGCAACGCTCTGACGTAAGGCCGTCACAGCAGTCTATTCCCAAGACGAATCCCTGGGCTTTGGCGCCGCCTTTGACGGCAAGAATCATTGAACCCGCCAGTTCGATCTCGCGCAGGATTCTGTCGGCCTGTCGCTTTATAGGGCCGGGCAAATCGTTTATGAGCTCTTTCATGGCCGTCTCCGCAGCTTTGACTACACACACAAGACATCTGAAGCACTAACGGCCTCTTGAAAGCATCGACCGGAGGATGGTTAAGGAGTTTCGCCGCGAGCGCATGAAAGGCGATGAGTTACGCGCGGATGTTCACGGCGCAGCATCGGGTCGCTGCCATTGAAGGTTCATTGCCGGACCTGGCTGGCGACTAGATGGGTAAACCGGCAGGGGACATAGGCTCAATTCACGAACGTTGGCCTGTTCAGCCCCGCAGTACCAGCGACATATCCGGGTACTCAGCGCAGATGAAGTCGACGAAAGCGCGTACTTTGGGCGCTGCAAGGCGCCTGGAGGTGTGCAACACCCAAAGCTCTGGCTCGATCCCCGACACGGTGCCCCACTGGGCCAGTTCGCCCCGAGCCAGTGGCGCCCAGGCGATGGACTGTGGAATCAACGCCGCACCCCCACCGGCGATGGCCGCATCGCGCACCATCAGCAACGAAGAGAACTGTAGCCTGGGGACCGGTTCCAGCACCAACTGTCCGCCATCAAGACGCCAATGGGTGGGCATGAACCCCGGCGTTACGATGCCTGCCACCGGCCGGATTGCACCCGGTTCCGGCTTGGGTATCGCGGGCGCGGCCACCACCACCAGACGGTCCTTGGCGAAGCATCGGCCCACCAGGTTGCTGTCCGGGCTCGGGTTGATGCGAATGGCGACGTCGAATTGCTCTTCAACCAGGTCCACCATGCGGTCGTCGGCCACCACCTCGATGACGACGTCCGGGTAAGCGGCGCAGAAGCGCGCGCCAATCCCGCCCATTGCCAACTGCGAGAACAGGACCGGAGCGGCCACGCGCAGGCGACCGCGAGGCGTCGACACGCCTTCGCGTGCGGCGGTCAGGGCTTCGGTTACCTCACCCAGCGGGCCCTCCGTTTGCGACATCAGCAGCTCGCCGGCCTCGGTGAGCTTGAGCCCACGCGCACTGCGCTCGATCAGCCGTACGCCCAGTTGCTCCTCAAGGTCGGCAATTCGGCGCGACAGGGTGGCCTTGGACACACCGCTCGCTCGGCTGGCCTTGCCCAGGCCCTCGTTGGTGGCGACGAGGATGAAATCGATAAGCGCGTTGAGGTTCATGCTGTTCCATTTTTGAAACAAGGTGTCTGGATTCTGTGGTCTTCGTTTTCGTTATGCAACGACTTACTGTTCGTTCCAACGCAAACCCAGTGATCCCCAGGCAGGAGTTTTACCCATGAGCATTCTTATAGTTGGCGCCACCGGCACCCTCGGTTCACTCATCACCCAAGGCCTCGCCGAGCGCGGCGCAGCGGTCAAGGCCCTGGTGCGCCAGGCGGGTAAACGGGACTTCCCGGCAGCGTCACCGAAGTGGTTGGCGACCTCACCGATATAGCCTCCATGCGCGCCGCGTTGGCGTCGGTGCGCACCCTGTTTTTGCTGAATGCGGTGACGCCCGATGAGGTCACCCAAGCCATCATCGCGTTGAACCTCGCTCGGGAGGCGGGCATCGAGCGGGTGGTTTACTTGTCGGTGATTCATGCCGACACGTTCACCCAGGTGCCGCACTTCACCGGCAAGCACACCGTGGAACGCATGATCGAGAGCCTCGACATTCCGGCGACGGTGCTGCGCCCGGCGTACTTCATGCAAAACGACTTGATGGTCCAACAGACGATCCAGGACTACGCGGTGTACCCGATGCCTATCGGCTCGGCCGGTGTGTCGATGATCGATACGCGGGACATTGCCGACATCGCCGTTGCCGAGCTGTTGCGACGCGATCAGGCCGCGACTGCGCTGGAACGCGTGACGCTGGAGCTGGTGGGGCCGCAGGCGCTGACGAGTGCGGGCGTGGCCAAGCTCTGGAGCGCAGCCCTGGGCCGCGAAATCGCCTATGGCGGCGATGACGTTGCCGCATTTGAAACACAGCTGGCTGCATACGGTCCTGCCTGGCTGGCCTATGACATGCGCCTGATGATGGAAGGCATCCAGGCCTTCGGCATGCAGGCCGCGCCAGGCAGCGTGGAGCGGCTGGAAGCGATCATCGGCCGGCCATTGCGCACTTACCAAGCGTTCGTAAGCGAGTCGCTGCGAAAAACCACTTCCTGAATTGCACCCGTCCTCTGTAGGAGCTCCCGAGCTTTAGCGAGGCTGCGAAAGCGGTGGTTCAGGCGATGAAGAGGTTGACTGTGCCGCCGCCATCGCAGCCTCGCCGGGGCTCGACAGCTCCCACATTTGAGCGGTGTTGTTGTTCACATTTGCGTTCGTCTCGATGGCCCTGCGAACCGAGATTCGCGCTGACACAGCCAATCCCCTGTGGGAGCTGTCGAGCTTTAGCGAGGCTGCGAAAGCGGTGGTTCAGACGATGAAGAGGTTGACTGTGCCGCCGCCATCGCAGCCTCGCCGGGGCTCGACAGCTCCCACATTTGAGCGGTGTTGTTGTTCACATTTGCGTTCGTCTCGATGGCCCTGCGAACCGAGATTCGCGCTGACACAGCCAATCCCCCGTGGGAGCTGTCGAGCTTTAGCGAGGCTGCGAAAGCGGTGGTTCAGGCGATGAAGAGGTTGACTGTGCCGCCGCCATCGCAGCCTCGCCGGGGCTCGACAGCTCCCACATTTGAGCGGTGTTGTTGTTCACATTTGCGTTCGTCTCGATGGCCCTGCGAACCGAGATTCGCGCTGACACAGCCAATCCCCTGTGGGAGCTGTCGAGCTTTAGCGAGGCTGCGAAAGCGGTGGGTCAGGCAACGAAGATGTTGACCGTGCCGCCGCCATCGCAGCCTCGCCGGGGCTCGACAGCTCCCACATTTGAGCGGTGTTGTTGTTCACATTTGCGTTCGTTTCGATGGCCCTGCGAACCGAGATTCGCGCTGACACAGCCAATCCCCTGTGGGAGCTGTCGAGCTTTAGCGAGGCTGCGAAAGCGGTGGGTCATGCAACGAAGATGTTGACCGTGCCGCCGCCATCGCAGCCTCGCCGGGGCTCGACAGCTCCCACAGTTGAGCGGTGTTGCTGGTCAGAACTGCGCTCGTCTCGATGGCCCTGTAAACCGAGATCCCCCCTAACACAGCCAATCCCCTGTGGGAGCTGTCGAGCTTTAGCGAGGCTGCGAAAGCGGTAGTCCAGGCGATGAAACCGCTTCGCCAGCACCCCTTAGTTCCCACACCCCCAAATCACGGATGAAACCTGCGCCCCAGCGCATCCAGGCGCACGGCGATCGGTGGCAGGCGTTCGCTGCTGCGGGCCAGGGTTTCGACGTCGTTGGCGGTGTTTTGCGCGATGTGTTGCACCGATTGCAGGCGGTCGACAATTTCCAGGTTCGCCGAGGTCTGTTCGCGGGTGGTGGTGACGATGCGGCCGTTGAGTTGGTCGATGTGTGCGATGTCTTCGCCCACGGCGCGCAGCATGTCGACGGCCACCTGGCTGTCTTCCACGCAGCGCTCCACGCCTTGGCGGCTGTCGTGCATGGCTTCGACGGCCTGGCGGCTGCCTTGCTGCAGGCCTTCGATGATGGTCCTGATTTCCTGGGTGGAGAGGGCGGTGCGTTGGGCCAGGCTGCGCACTTCGTCGGCGACCACGGCAAAGCCACGGCCTTGCTCGCCGGCGCGGGCGGCTTCGATGGCGGCATTGAGGGCGAGCAGGTTGGTCTGGTTGGCGATGCTGCTGATGACCTCAAGCACCGAACCGATTTGCTCGGCCTGCACGGCCAGCGATTGTACGGTCGATTCGGTGCCGTTGATGCGTGAGGCCAATTGCGTGATTTCATGCTGGGCGCGGCCCACGCTTTGCTGGCCACGCACGATCTGCTGGCTGGCCTGGCCGGCGTGCTCCACCGCCTGCTCGACGTGCACGGTAATGTCGCCCATGGCGTCTTCCATGCGCTGCATCGAACCGGTCATTTCATTGATTTGCGCCAGTTGATGCCGCGCGCCTTTTTCCAGGGTGCCGCTGGCGGTGGCCAGTTCCTGACCGAGTTGGCCGAGGCCGTGGGAGTCGCGTGCGACGCCGTCGATCAGGTGGGTGAGTTGCTGCAGAAAGTGGTCGAACCGCTTGGCGAGCGAAACATGCACCTTGTCTTCACCCTTGGCGGTGTCTTCGGTGAACTGCGAAGTGACGGCTAGCATCTTTTCGAGCATTTCCTGGCTTTCGACCGCCTCGGCCTGGCTATGCACGGCGAGGTAGAGCAGGGCGACCGTTTCCATGACCACGTAGAAGGCGTGGACGAAAATCATCGTCCAGCCGCCGTGATGCGCCATCACAAACACCGGCGCGCCCTGATGTTGCAAGGCATGAAAAACCACGTGGTGTACCGCAATGGTCAGCGCCGCCACCAGGATCGGCAGCCAGTCGCGGTAGAAGGTCAACACCGCCAGCAGTGCAAAAATACCGAAGTGCGATTCGATTACGCCCTCGGCCTGGTTGATGTGCAAGGCGGCCATCACCATCAGGCCGGCGCCCAGCACGCAGCGCATCACACGGGTGCCGCCGATGGCGCGATAGAGCGCGGTCAGCACCACGCCGGTGCCGCCGCCGACGATTACCGCTTGGGTAAAGGTGTCATGCCAGAACGCCAGCCCGAGGGAGAACAGAAACATCAGCCAGATCAACGCCAGCATGATGCGGTCGGCCTTGCGGTAGTGCTCCAGAAAGCGTGTGGGCATTCACGTTTACTCCATGTGGTTTGGCCAGGAACCAAGCATGCGGCGTGCCACGCGGGCCGCGGTCAGTACAAAGTAAGTGGCTATTTGCCGGCATCGATCCGGCAAACGGTTATCGGCAGGTCGCGAGGGGACTTTAAGCAACGGCTGCCCGAGCGGGCAGCCGCGATGGCGGTCAGAAGCTGTACTTGGCCGTCAGCATCATGTTGCGTGGGGCGCCGTAGGAGTCACCGCCATAGGTGACGGCTTCGGAGATGGACTGGTAGTAGTGACGATCGAAGATGTTGTTGGCGTTGAGCTGCAGGTCCAGGTGCTGGTTGACTCGGTAGCCGGCCATCAAGTCGGTGACGGCGTAGCCACCCTGTTTGAGCCGATAGGTGCTGCCGTCCGCCAACTGGATGTCGTTGTACATGCGGCTCTGCCAGGACACATTGCCGCCCACGCGAAGTTTTTCCAGCGGGCCCTGGAAGTTGTAGCGGGTGGTCACCTTGAACAGGTGTTCCGGGGTGTCGGTGTCGAACTGCTTGTTGACCTTCTGCGGGTTGGCGTCGTCCTTGATCGTGTGAGTACGTGCGTAGGTGTAGCCACCGCCCACCTGCCAGTTCTCGGTCAGGGCGCCCTGCAGTTCGAAGTCGATACCCTGGCTGCGAATCTCGCCAGAAGCCTGGTAGCAGGAGGCCTGTGGGCAATCCGGCACGACGATCTGCACCGCACGGTTCTCCTGGTCGACCCGGAACAGCGCCACGCTGGCATTCAGCGCGCCACCCAGGTATTCGCCCTTGATGCCGACTTCATAATTCTTGCCGACGATGGGCTTGAGCGGGGTGGCGGAGGTGCTCTTCTCGCTTTGCGGGGTGAAGATGTCGCTGTAGCTGGCGTACACCGAGTGCTGGTCGTCCAGGTCGTAGATCAACCCGGCATAGCGGGTGAGGTTGCGGGTGACCTTGTAGTCGCCGTCGCCATCGCGGTTGTCGTAGTCGTACCAGTCCAGGCGCCCGCCGAGGATCAGCTTGAGCGGGTCGGCCAGACTCAGGCGGGTGGTGACGTAGACGCCGTCCTGGGTGGTGACGTCGCGTTGGTTGTTGGTGCGGGTGAAGTTCGGTTTGCCGGCCGTGATCGGCCAATTCAGGTCGTAGGGGCTGTAGTTGTGGGTGGTCGTGTCCTCGATGCGCTTGCTGGCGCCCACGACCAGTTCATGGGTGCGTCCGAACGCCTGGAAAGGCCCACTGACAAAAGCGTCGACCCCGGCCTGGTTCTGATCGAAAGCTGCCTGGTACACGGTGCGTGCCAGGCTATTGTTGGTCCAGCGCGACTGGTAGGAACCGGAGAACAGCGCGTCTTGCTCGGCGTAGTTGGCATTGACCTGCAGGCTCCAGTCATTGGCCAGTTGCTGGCGCAGTTCGACAAAGACGGTGTTGACCTCCTGATCCTTGTTCTCCCAGTCGGTACCGGGGTTGTACGAGCGCGACAGGTCGAGGTGATGGCCGTCCAGGCCGATCATCGAGGAGCCCCAGAAGTAGTTGGTCTTGTCTTTCTGGTTGGAATAACCCAGCGTCAAGGTGGTGTCTTCGCCCAGGTCGGCTTCGGTAACCGCGTAGAACAGGCCGTGATCCTGCTCGGCCTTGTCGATGAAACTGTTGGCATCACGGTAAGACGTCACCACCCGGCCTCGCCAGGTGCCGCTTTCATTAAGCGGGCTGGAGGCGTCGAGCTCGCCACGGTAATCGTCCCAACTGCCGGCGGCGCCGGTCAAGGTGACTTTCTGCTCGGCCAGGGGCCGCTTGCGAATCAGGTTGATGGCCGCCGAGGGGTTACCGGCGCCGGTGACCAGGCCAGTGGCACCGCGCACCACCTCGACCCGATCAAACATCGCCAGGTTCGGCTGCGAACCCACATTAACGCCGTTATAGCCGCTGGGAATGCCGTCGTACATGAGGTTGTCGACATTGAAACCGCGTGCGGTATAGCCCTGCCGGCCGGGGCCGCTGGAGTAGTTGAGGAACAACCCCGGCGTGGCATTCACCACATCGTTGATGCTGGTCATCGCCTGGTCATCCATGCGTTGACGGGTAATCACGGTGACGGCCTGCGGGGTTTCGCGCAGGGTCAGCGGCAGTTTGGTTGCGGTTTTCATCGAGCCGGTGGTGTACGACTCGCTGCCCTCGGTGGTCTCGCCCAGCTGTTGGCCGGACACTTCGGTGGCGCCCAGCTCAATGGTGGCGGGCGGTGCGCCGGCCTCGGCAGCGAGGGCTGCGTGGGACGTGGTCAGGCAGATAGCCATTGCTATCAGACTCGGTGAAAATCCTTTGCCGACATGGTGTTGCACAGACATGAACGTAGCTCTCCCGGAATGCCATCCGTGGCGAATAATAAATCTGTTGATAATTATTCGCATCAGTTTGGCAGATTGAAGCTGTCGGAAAAAGCCTACGGGATTAATCAGTTAACGACTTTTTCACACCTCACGTACCAGCGTTTTGCCACCTTTGCCTAGGTGAACACGATTTCGTAGGGCTCACGCATGCGTTCCAGTAACGCCTGGGCGAACATCGGCGCCAGGCTGATCGCGGGATCGCCCGTGAGCTGGCTGGCGTAGGCATGCACGGCGTGCAGCTTGTGTGCGATGCCCCAAGTGTCCAGGCACAACTTGCGCGCGCGCTGCCACGGGATCACCGCGCTTTCGCGTGCAGGCCAGTGCCAGGCCCACATCGGCAATTCGTTCAGTTGCGCACCCACCAGGTCGCATGCCTTGGCGCTGGCCCGGCCGACGGCTTCGTGGTCTTCGTTGCCATCATGGCGCCAGGTGGTAAACACCACATCCCCTGACTGCAGGTATCGGGCGATGAACTGGCAGACCTGATGCTCATCGGCGGCGAGGGCGTTATCGCGAAACCCGCCACGAATCCATTTCAGGCTATGCAGTGGCATACCCAGGCGGCGCATGGCCTCGGCGCTTTCCTGTGGGCGGACGACACTCAAGCGGCTGGCCGACCAGACCTGAGAGCCAGGATGGCTGGCGCTGCCATCGGTGATGGAGATCAACTTCAATGGGTGCGCGCGGTTGCTGAGCAAATGCAGCAGACCGCCGCAGGCGAGCACTTCATCGCCGGGGTGGGGGGCTATCACCACCACCCGGGCACCTGGCGGTACCAGGCCGGACAGGCTGATAACAGGGACTTGCGCCAACTGGGGCGCGCTGTTCCAGATTTGTGCAGGACCACGGCGGCCCTCGCTCAGGGAAGCGGATTTCATAGGGTGTCACATCCTTGTCGGTTGTTGCGCTTGTCTTCACCTCAGGCTCCGATCCTGGAGCACCTTTGCGAGGTGTTATGAGCATAGACAAGGATAAACGGCGCCACGGCGTTTTTTTACGAGGCCTGCATGAGGCTCTTCAAATAGTCAGCGAAGCCACCCTGGGCGCGGCAATCCAGGCGTGCGCTGGTGATCACTTGCGGGGTATGGCTCCAGGCAATGGAAGCACCGCAGCGTTCCAGATTACGCACCAGTTGCACGTCCTCATGGCATGCCAGCGGTTCAAACCCACCCGCCTGCCGATAGGCGCTGGCGCTTACTCCCAGGTTGGCACCGTGGATATGGCGATGCCCATCGCGGGCTGCGTAAGCCTGGTGATAGCGGATCTGTGCCGCCGCGTCGAAGCCTTCGCTCCAAGCGTCCACGGTCACGGTACCGCACACGGCGTCGCAACCCAGGGCCAGTTGCGCCACCAGCCAGTCCGGTGCGACGCGACTGTCGGCGTCGGTACAGGCGATCCAGCGCGCGCCCAGGTCCAGCAGATGCTGCGCGCCCACACCACGGGCATGCCCGACATTACACGCCTGCACCGCCAGGCAGTGCACACCCTGCGCTCGCGCAATCGCCGCGCTGCCATCGCTGCAGCTGTCGAGAACCACCAGGATCTGCACTGCTTCGCCGTGCAGTTGCGGATGACGTGCGGCAAGCATTGCTGCGTTCAGGCATTCGCCCAGCAACGCTTCTTCGTTATGCACCGGAATCAGGATGCCGATCATCGCAGGCCTTCAAGGCGTGCGACCGAGGCGCTGTCGCGACTCCAGAGGTCGAGTAGAAAATCTTCTTCATGGTGGCGTACCACCGCGTGCAGCCTCAGTCGCTGATGGAGCAGGGCGTGGACCTGTTCGGCGGTTTGCGGGCAACCTTCAATGGGCGCACGCCAGTGGCAAGCCAACAGTTGGCCATTCTCTGCCAACGCCTCCAGGCAGCGGTCAATCAGGCGCTCAAGATCAGCCGCGTCCAGGTAATAACACAGCTCACTCAACACGATCAGCTCGAATTGCTCCGATGGCCATTGCTCAGGCAGCCGTCGTTGCTCCACCAGGACGTTGGAAAACCCCGCCAGCCGTTTCTTCGCCAGCGTCACCGCAGCACTCGCCGTATCACAGCACAGCAAGCGATCGCAGCGCGCCGCCAGATCGGCGCTCAGCTCGCCATTGGCACAGCCGGGTTCGAAAATCGAGGCGTAGTGGGCTCGGGTCAGTACCGCCAGGCTTACTGCGCGTTTGCGCTGTTCATACCAACGCTGACGAAACGCCCACGGGTCATCGTTGCCCGCGAACATCTGGTCGAAATAAGGGGTTGTCACACTCAAACGAACACCACTTCAAAAGGTTGCAGCAGACGCTCCACCACGTAGGGCGCCAGCACCGGCGGCAGGCCGACCTGCGGGTCGCCTTCAAGCTGGCTGGCGAAGGCGTGGATGGCATGGCGTTTGCGCGCGACTTTTTCTGGCGTCAGCGGGATCTTGCGCGCGCGTTCCCACGGCACCATGCCGTCTTCGGCGGTCGCCCAGTGCCAGGTCCATACCGGCAGTTCATATAACTGCGCACCCACGGCGCGGGCCGCTTCGGCGCTGGCGCGGCCCACGGCTTCATGATCGCAATGGCCGTCCTCGCGCCAGGTGGCGAACACCACATCGTTGGGCTTGAGGTAGCGCTGGATAAACGCCGTCAGCTCGGTTTCGCGCTCGGCGACCTTGCTGTCGGTAAACCCGGCGCGCAGCCACTTCAAACTGTGCAGCGGCAAGCCCAGCCGATGCAGGGCCTGGGCTGATTCCTGGGGACGTACCACGCTCAGACGTTGCACCGGCCAGCGTTTGGAACCCGGATGACTGGCGCTGCCGTCAGTGACCGAAATCAATTGGATGGGACGGCCCAATGCGGCAAGCCCTTGCAGCAAGCCACCGCAGCCGAGCACTTCATCGTCCGGGTGCGGGGCGATGATCACGGCGCGCCGCCCCTCGGGCACCAATTGCTCCACGCTGACATGCGGCAGCTCAGCCAGGCGCGCCGATGTCTGCCAGTAATGCAGCGACGTACCCTGGCCGACAATCGGGTTGGGTTTCATAACTGCCACCTCCCTGACGGTTCGCCGGCGACCTGTTCGCCGAGGGCGGCCAGGTCGCGTTCGGCATGGCTTTGGCGCACATACACCGGCAAGTCCGCCATCAGTTGGGCGAAGTGTGGATCCTTGCAATAAGGCCCCGCACCCACGGCCCGCCCGACGTGATGGATTACTTGCTCCACGGTTTCCTCGACGCAGGCGCGTACCTGCTGGGCCAATAGTCGGGCATCGGCGGTCGGTGCCCGGTCTACCTGCTCGGCACTGGTGCGTAGCACGCAGGCTGCGCTGTTCAATGCGCTGTCGACGGCACCGAGGTGGGCCATGGCGTGCGGTTCCGGGTGCTTGCTGCACTGTTCGCGCAACACTTCAGCCAGGCGCTGCGCCGCGCCATACCAGCACGCGGCAATCCCGATTGCGCCTTGCCAGAAGCCCGGGCGGGCCAGGTAGTCACCCGGCCCGCCCACCGCAAGCCCACGCGCCTGGTTGAAGACAATTTCAACACTGCCGGTGGCGGCCATGCCCACCGCATTCCAGCCTTCATCCGTCACCGTCACGCCCGGTTGGTCCATCGCCACGGCGACCAGTTGCTGGCGATCTTCCTCATCCCACGCGGTCAACAACCCGTGTGATACCACCGACGCACCGGAACACCAGGCTTTACGCCCGTCGATGATCAGACGCTGACCGTCGCGCCGCACGCGCACCTTGGCGCTCGGCGGCTCGGCGGCCCACATCCCCCAGGTGCTGCCCAGGGGCGGCAGCGGGCTGTCGAGTTCAGCGATGATCGCCAGCGCATCGGTGTGGCCTTCAAACAGCTTGCACAAACGCAGGTCGTGGCCGGCGACCTGCGCCAGCCCGCTGTAGCGCTCCAGCGTCTGGCCGCTGCCGGGCAACGGCAGCTGGTCCAGGCCTTCTTCCTGAAGGTCCTTTAAGGCATCACCCAGGGCTTGCGTATTTGCATAGCCCCGGTAGCCGGAAAGGAATCCGTGCAACGCCATTTCACACCTCGTCGTCGTGTTGAAGCTCAAACAGTAGCAGTGAGCGACCGGTGGCGGCGTACTCGTGCTCAAAGTCAAAGCGCTCCTGGCCACGCACCGCAGGGTCATTGGTGTCGAGCAGGCAATTCCAAGACTCGCCCTGTGGCACCGGTGGCAAGCGGAAATTGACCATGTCGTGATGGGCATTCACCACCAGCAACAGCGTTGCATCGGCGCCGGCACGACGAATCCCCGTTTCCTGGGCGCGGCCATCCATCAGCATGCCCAGGCAACGGCCATGGCTGTCTTCCCACTGCTCAGTGGTCATCTCGTTGCCATCCGGCGCGAGCCAGGTGACGTCCTTCACGCCGATGTCTTCGTTGTAGTCGCCCACCAGGAAACGTCCACGGCGCAGGATCGGGTACGCCAGGCGCAACTTGATCAGGCGCTTGACGAACTTGAGCAACGCCTTGCCGTCATCGTCCAGGTCCCAGTTGACCCAGCCAATCTCGCTGTCCTGGCAATAGGCATTGTTGTTGCCGTGCTGGGTGCGGGCGAACTCATCGCCGGCCACGATCATCGGCGTGCCTTGGGCCAGCAGCAGCGTGGCAAAGAAGTTGCGCATCTGGCGCAGGCGCAGCGCGTTGATCTCAGGATCGTCGGTGGGGCCTTCGACGCCATGGTTCCACGACAGGTTGTTATTGCTGCCGTCCTGGTTGTTCTCGTCGTTGGCTTCGTTGTGCTTGTCGTTGTACGACACCAGGTCGTGCAGGGTGAAGCCGTCATGGGCGGTGATGAAGTTCACCGAGCTGTAAGGCCGGCGTCCGCGATGGTTGAACATCTCGCCCGAGGCCGTCATGCGCCCGGCGAAGTCCGCCAACTGCCCGTCGTCGCCTTTCCAGAAGGCGCGTACGGTGTCGCGGAAACGGTCGTTCCACTCCGCCCAACCGGGTGGGAAATTGCCCACTTGATAGCCGCCTGGGCCGCAGTCCCAGGGTTCGGCGATCAATTTGAGCTGGCGCAGGATAGGGTCCTGGCGGCACGCCACGAGGAAGCTGTGACGTTCGTCGAAGCCGTCGCGATAGCGTCCGAGGATGGTCGCCAGGTCGAAGCGGAAGCCGTCGACGTGCATCTCGGTGGCCCAGTAACGCAGGGAGTCTGTAACCATCTGCAGTACACACGGGTGGCTCAGGTCCAAGGTGTTGCCGGTGCCGGAATCGTTGATGTAGAAACGTTTTTCGTCGGGCATCAGGCGGTAGTACGAGGCGTTGTCGATACCGCGCATTGAGAGGGTAGGGCCGCGCTCGTTGCCTTCGGCGGTGTGGTTGTAGACCACATCGAGGATCACTTCGAGCTTCTGTTCATGCAGGTGCGCGACCATCTCCTTGAACTCGGCGATCTTGCCGCTGGCCAGGTAGCGCGGGTCGGGTGCGAAAAACGCGATGCTGTTGTAGCCCCAGTAGTTGGTCATGCCTTTTTCCAGCAAGTGCTGGTCGTTGACAAAGGCGTGTACCGGCAACAACTCGACCGAAGAAACCCCTAACTGGCGAATGTGCTTGAGCACATCGTCGTCCATCAGCCCGGCGCAGGTGCCGCGCACGGATTCGCCAACCGAAGGGTGGCGCATGCTGATGCCGCGCAGGTGGGTTTCATAGATGATCGTGCGGTCCCAGGGCACGCGCACCGGCTGGTCATTGCCCCAGGTGTGCGCAGGGTCGATGACCTTGCATTTGGGCACGAAGGGCGCGCTGTCGCGCTCATCGAAGCTGAGGTCGTCGTCGGGGTGGCCGATGGTGTAGCCGAACAGCGCTTCGGACCATTTGAGTTCGCCCACCAGTTGCTTGGCATAGGGGTCGATCAGCAGTTTGTTGTGGTTGAAACGATGGCCGTTTTCCGGGTCGTAGGGGCCATACACACGGTAGCCGTAGATCAGCCCTGGATGGGCGTCGGGCAGGTAGCCGTGGAAGATTTCATCGGTGTATTCGGGCAGTTCGATACGCTCCAGTTCCACTTCGCCGGCGTCGTCGAACAGGCACAGCTCGACCTTGGTGGCGTTGGCGGAGAACAGCGCGAAGTTGACGCCCAGGCCGTCCCAGGTGGCGCCAAGGGGGAAGGGCAAACCTTCACGAATCCGCGACGGCTCTTGGTCCGGCGTGGCTGAGGCTTTTTCGGGTTTGCTCATGGTGTTGCTCCTGCAAGAATTCTTTTTTTCGGGCCGAACGCGGCCGTACTGACAGTTATTCAGCGTATGACGTAAATATAGATGAAGGCCCCCCGACGACAATGTCGTCAGGGGGCGCGGTGATCAATGGGCGGCTGGCTTGGGTTTCTTCGGCGCGGCTGGCTTTTTCGGTGCCGGCTTGGCGGCAGCAGCCGGCGCGGCCGGCTTGGGCTTGGCCGCAGCCTTAGGGGCGGTCTTGGGCTTGGCGGCAGGCTTGGGCTTGCTTGGCGTCAGCGCCTCGGCCTCTGCCAGTTTGCGCGCCATCTCCCAGTGACGTGCATCTTCACCGTGGGGCTTGCCTTCGGATTCCCAGATCTGATGCGCCAGTTCGCGGATGCGTTTGTCTTCATTACTCATCACACACTCCTCAGAGAAAATGTTCAGCTTTCTTGAATATCGGCATTGATAAAGACATTGACCGGGAAATCCCCCAGGGCAGCGCTGATCAACAGCTCCTTGTCTGGTGTGACTGCGCTCGTCTGAAAAAGTCCCTTCCAGTTTCGAGTTGTGGCGGCGAACGGTAATTTCACCCGTGTATCGCCCCAAACCTGGGCAGGGATCAGCGGCTGCAGCGCATTTTCGAGCAGGCGGCGGGACCAGCGTGGCACCACCACCAGCACACGTGTGCCCTGGTGTTCGCGGCAGAAGGCGACCACGTGTTCGGCTTGCTCGCCAACCACCTCCAGGGCGGTGTAAGTGCCGTCGCTGAACAACCCGACGTGAGCCTTGCGCAAAGCCAGCACCTGCGCAATCAGCGCCTGTTTGATCCGCCCGTCGCGCCAGTGGGACAGCAGCTCAACGGGGTTCGCTGGGGTATCCAATGCGCGTTGGCGCGCAACGAAGTCCACCGGGCGACGGTTGTCCGGGTCGACCAGGCTGAAGTCCCAGAACTCATCGCCCTGGTACACGTCCGGCACACCCGGCACGCTCAGATGAAGCAAAGACTGCGCCAGCCCGTTCAGGGCGCCGGCGGGTGCGATGGCCTGGGCCGCGCTGGCAAGGGCGTCGCGCAGTGGGCCGCCGGCTTCACTGAGCAGCACGCGCTGCAGGAACGTTTCCACGCCGCGCTCGTAGGCTTCGTTCGGGGCGCTCCAACTGCTTTGCAGCTTGGCTTCGCGCAAGGCTTTTTGTTGCCATTGCCACAGGCGTTGCTGGTAAGCCTCAAGGTCAGGATTGGACTCCAGCGGCCAACTCCCGAGCAAGACCTGATAGAGGATCAACTCGTCGCCCGCCGACGGGCTGTCGGGGGTGTCGCGCAGCGGTGCGGCGAGGCTGCGCCAGTGTTCGACCTGCTCGGCATACCAGGGCGCGCACTCGCTCAGCACCGCCAGACGCGCGCGGGTATCCTCACCGCGTTTATGGTCGTGGGTGGCGGTGGCCAGCAAGTTGTGCGGGAAGTGTTCAAGCCGCTGCTGGTTGACCGTGTGAAAGTCCGCCAACGGCGCGCTGAACTGCTCGGTGCTGAAGCCCACATCGTTGCGCGACAACAACACCGCCGAACGGTAGAACGCAGTGTCTTCCACCGCCTTGGCGGCGGCGGGCGAGGTCAGTTGCTGGAAGCGCACACAGGCATGCTTGAGCATCTTGCGCTCGCGACCCAGCGGACGACGGCGCCACGGTTGCCCACCCAGCCACTTTTCCAGGTGATCGAGCACCGGCCAGTCGCCTTCGCTCAATGTGGTACGCGCACCTTCCATGGCTTGCTGGAAGATCTTGTCGTCAGCCGCGCTGCGCCCGCGCGCACTGATGTAGGTGCGGTACACCGGGAAGTGCACGATCAGCTCCTGCAATGCCCGACGGATTGCGCCCAGGGTCAAGTCGCGGGTCATCACGTCGTCGCGGGCCACCTGCAACAGCGCCTGGGCCACGCTCTCGAAATCGCCGCCCAGGGAACCGTTGAGGATCTGCTGGCGTGCCAACCGGGCTTCGTCCATGAACGCCGACGGCCGTTCGCTGTGGCGTGACCACAACTCGGCCAGCGGGGCGAAACCGTCCGGATGGTGCTGCAGCAACGACAATTGGTTCATGAATTCATAGCCGGTGGTGCCGTCCACTTTCCAGTCGTCGCGCAGGGTCTCACCTTCGCCAAGGATTTTTTCCACGAAGATCGGCAGATGCCGCTGCGGCGACAGCGCATCCAGGCGACGGCGCAGCTTGCGGCAGTAACCACGCGGGTCGGCCAGGCCGTCGATATGGTCGATGCGCAGCCCGTCGATCAAGCCCGCTTCGATCAACTCGAAGATCTTGCCGTGGGTGGCCTCGAACACCGCCGTGCGCTCCACGCGCAGCCCGCCCAGCTCATTCACATCGAAGAAGCGGCGCCAGTTGATGTCGTCCGCCGCCGTGCGCCAACTGGCCAGGCGGTAACTTTGTTGCTCCAGCAGTTCATGCAGGCGCTCGAAGCCCTCTGGCGTGCGGCCGTCGAACGTGGCGAGGCGCTGCTTGATCGCGGGCAGCAGGTCGCCGGCGCGCTCGGCCAATGTCTGTTTGAGCTGGGCGGCTTCGGCGTAGGCGTCATCCTGATAGGCCAGGGTGGCGAAGCGATCAGCCAAGGGCTTGAGTGCTTCATCGCCGCCAAGGATCAACGCGTAATCGCGCGGGCAGATCGGGAAGCGGTGTTCGTAGTGCTCGACGTAAAACGCGCCTTGTGCCGCGTCGAACTTCAGGATCAGGTTGCCGCTCTGCAACGCCTCGCCGTAGTCGCTGCCGAGGAACGGCATCAGCAATTGGCCCTTGAGCAGCGGGTCGGGCGAGTGCCACTGGATATCGAAGAATTCGCTGTAGGGGCTCAAACGTCCCCATTCCAGCAGGTCCAGCCACCAGGGGTTGTCGGCGCCGCCTACGGCCATGTGGTTGGAGACGATATCGAGGATCAGGCCCATGTCGTGTTCGCGTAGCGCCGCAACCAGGCGCTGCAACGCCGCCTCGCCGCCCAGTTCCGGGTTGACGCGGGTGGGGTCGACCACGTCATAGCCATGCATCGACCCGGCGCGGGCCTTGAGCAGGGGCGAGGCATACAGGTGGCTGATGCCCATCTGGGCGAAATACGGCACCAGTGGCACCGCATCATCCAGGGTGAAGCCTTTATGAAATTGCAGGCGCTGGGTGGCGCGCAGGGGCAGTGCTTTCATCGGTCACGCTCATAGGCTTGGTTGCGCGCGACGGCCAGCAGCTCGAGGCGGCGCGCGGCGCCGGCATTGTCGAGCAGGCTGGACGCTTCACCGGGCAGGCGGCGGCGCCAATTGGGGTGGGTGTCGGTGGTGCCGGGCAGGTTGGGTTGTTCCTCCATGCCCAGCGCATCCTCCAGCGGCAGCAATACCAGCGGCGCACGGGTGTGGCCGAGGTAGCGCACGCTGGCATCGATCATGTGGTCGGTGTCGTTGCGGATTTCATCGACGAAGTTCTGTGGGTCCTGGCTCAAGGCCTGGCGCAGCGCCTGACGTTCGCGCAGGCGGTGTTCGCTCCATTGGTCCACGGTTGGCGCGTCGATCAGGCCCAACTCGATGTTCCATTCGATGTCGCGGCTGTGCCACCAGCCGTTGAGGGTTGGCAAATCGTGGGTGCTGGTGGTGGCCAGGGCGTTGTCGGGCCAGTCCAGAATGGGCCGGAACTGATAGTTGTGGTCTTGTTCGAACAGCAGCACGCGCATGCCGAGAATCGCCCGGCTGCTGAGTTTTTCCCGCAGGCCGTCCGGGACGGTGCCCAGGTCTTCACCGAGGACAATGGCCTGGTGGCGATGGGATTCGAGCGCCAGCAGACGCAACATGTCGTCGAATGGGAAATACAGATAAGCACCTTCGCGCGGTGATGCGCCATTGGGGATGACCCACAGGCGTTGCAGGCCCATTACGTGGTCAATGCGCAAGCCGCCGGCGTGGGCGAAGTTGGCCCGCAGCATTTCGATAAACGCGCGGAAACCGTTGCGCTTGAGCCCTTCGGGGGAGAAGGCAGAGATGCCCCAACCCTGGCCCGCACGGTTGAGAATGTCCGGTGGCGCGCCGACGGTCAGGTCGGCCAGCAACTCATCCTGGCGGCTCCAGGCCTGGCTGCCACCGCCGTCTGCACCCACCGCCAGGTCGGCGATCAGGCCGATGCCCATGCCGCTGCCGCGCGCCGCCTGTTGCGCGCGTTGCAGGCTGCGGGCGATCAGCCATTGGGTGAAGGCGAAATAGCCGATCTCATCGCGGTGTTCTTCGGCGAACTGTGCCAACGCCGGGCTCTGCGGTGTACGCCAGGCCTCTGGCCACTGGCGCCAGTCGAGGTCTTCGCCGGCAGCAGCGCGCAGCGCTTGCACGGCTTCGAAACGGCAGTGGTTTTCCAAGGATTCGCCGCCCGTTTGGCGAAAGCTCTGGAAGTCGGCGTGTTGCGGATGGTGGCCGTGACGGAAATCGTCGTACAGGGCTCGCAGCAGGCGCTGCTTGGCCTTGGAGGCTGCGGGCCAGTCGATCAGGGTGAGCTGTTCCAGGTCGTGCAATTCATCGGTCAGGCCCGCGGCTTCGATGGCATTGCGCACTTCACGTTCGCCCAGGATGCAACCCGGCGAGGCATACAGGCTGTTGAGAAACAGCCGGCTGGAGGGCGAGTAGGGGCTGTAGCGCTCGGTATCGGCGCTGAACATCGCGTGCATCGGGCTGATCGCCAGGGCGTCGGCGCCGCGCTCGGCGGCTGAGCGGGCCAGGTGTTCCAGGGCCAGGGTGTCGCCAAAGCCGCCGTCACCGAGGCGGCGCAGCGAGTACAACTGGGCGCTGAGGCCCCAGGCGCGGGCCGGGTTGCTGTCGACCGCTTCGGCCACGCTGTAGCAACGGGCGGGTGCGACGGCGAGGGTGAAGGTTTGGCCGTCGATATGCGCCTGGTGATAGCCGAGGGCAATCACGCCAGGCAGCACGGCATCACCGTCAAGACGCAATTCCAGGGTTTCACCGTTTTCCAGGTGCACGCGGCACGGCGTGTCGGCCGCGAAGTAGCGCGCCAGGTCCAGGCCTTCACCGCTGTCGACAGTCAGCAGCGGGGGCAGATGTTTATCCTGCTGGGCCTGCTCCAGTTCGCGCAGGCTGGCGTCGATCTCGGCTTCGGTGTCAGCTGGGTGGCCCAGCCCCTTGAGCACGGCGCGCAGCGCGTCGGGCTGCACATGTTGCGGGCGACCGTTGGCATCGATCCAATCGACGGCCAGGCCCGCACGGCTGGCGAGTATTTCCAGGTTCGCTTCGCTCAAGACTGTTCTCCAGCAGGGAATAAGGACACGCGGGCGCTGAAGGGCGGCAAGTGCGCCACGTCGTCGGCCGGCGTTTGAAAAATTACGTGGAGCGATGCGGGCTGGTCGACGGGCTTGGCGCCAAGGTTCAGATCAATCTGCAACACACTGCCATTGCCCAGCCGCCAGCGCGCGGCGA
Source organism: Pseudomonas sp. W4I3 (assembly GCF_030816195.1). Lineage (GTDB taxonomy): Bacteria > Pseudomonadota > Gammaproteobacteria > Pseudomonadales > Pseudomonadaceae > Aquipseudomonas. The sequence goes on from NZ_JAUSXS010000001.1 coordinate 3,362,498, forward strand.
CGGCACCTTCGGCCAGCACCTCTGCGCCCAGGGCCACGCTGCCGGGCAGGTGCGGCACCACATGCTGATGACGCAGGCTCAGCAACTGGCGATAGAGCTGGGCGTGCTCGTTTTCGACCAGCGCAGGCGCCGATTGCAGGAACGTGGTCAAGGCGTTGGGATCGGGGATGCGTTCGCGTTGTTCGGGGTCGTGAAACGCGGCGAAATCGGCGAACTCGCTGCGTCGACCTTCACGTACGGCCTCGGCCAGCTCACCGTGATGGTCTGTGAAGAACAGAAACGGCTCTGCAGCATTGACTTCATCGCCCATGAACATCAGCGGAATCATCGGTGACAGCAGCAACAGGGCGGTCGCTGCCCTCAGCGCCTCCGGCGAGCACAGCTGGTGCAAGCGTTCGCCCAGGGCGCGGTTGCCGATCTGGTCGTGGTTCTGCAGGAATGCCACGAAAGCGGTCGGCGGCAACTCGCCGCTGGGTTCGCCGCGTGCATGGCCGTGACGAGTGGTGTGGCCCTGGTAGATAAAGCCTTCACCCAGGCAGCGTGCCAGTTTCGCGGTGGGTTGCTCGGCGAAGTCACTGTAATAGGCGTCGGTTTCGCCGGTGAGCAGCACGTGCAGCACGTTATGGAAGTCATCGTTCCATTGCGCATCGAAATCATGCTTGAGCAGGCTGGCCTGGTTCAGCTCGTTTTCCAGCACCAGCCACACGTGGCGCCCGGTGTCGACCTGCTGGCGCACGCGTTGCGCCAGCTCCTGCAGGAAGCCTGGGTTGTCGATGGCATGCACCGCGTCCAGGCGCAGGCCGTCGAAGCGGTATTCGAGCAGCCACATCAATGCATTATCGAGGAAGAAATCTCGCACTTCACGGCGCTCGAAATCAATGCCCGCGCCCCACGGTGTGTGCACGTCCTCCTGAAAGAAGCCCTTGGCGTATTGCCCCAGGTAATTGCCATCAGGGCCGAAATGGTTGTAGACCACGTCGAGGATCACCGCCAGGCCATGGCCATGGGCGCTGTCGATCAGCTGCTTGAGTTGTTCGGGGGAACCATAGACGGCGTGCGGTGCGTAAGGCAGCACCCCGTCGTAACCCCAGTTGCGCTCACCGGGAAACTGCGCCAGGGGCATCAATTCGATGGCGGTCACGCCCAGTTCGGCCAGGCGCGGCAGATGTTTCTCCACTTCGGCGTAACCGCCCATCGCGCCGACGTGCAATTCGTAGATCACCGCCTCGTGCCAGGGGCGGCCTTGCCATTGGCTGTGCTGCCATTCGTACGCGAGGGGGTCGACGACGCGGCTCCAACCATGAACATCCAGGGCCTGGGCCCTGGATGCGGGGTCCGGAACATCCCGTTCCCCGTCGATATTGAAGCGGTAAAGCGTGCCGGCGGGGCAGGCCAGTTCGACTTCGAACCAGCCGTCTGCCTGGGACAGCATGGCGATGGATCGGCCATCCTGCAATTCAACGCTGACATAAAACGCGTCTGGCGCCCACAAGGCGAAACGCGTGTGTTGCGCGTCCAGCATCAGTGCACCGTGGGGCCAGGTTTCCAAAGTCCGTAACGGCATCTATGAAGACCTCTCTTGATTATTTAGTCGATTTCCCCAGGGCTTTTGCCACCAGTTGTTCATACAGTTCGGCGTAGGGTTCCACCGCCTGGGACCAGTTGAAGGGTTGGGTCATGGCGCGGCTGCGCATGGCGTTGAGCAGACCCGGGTAGGAAAACACTTTGAACGCGCGTTCCAGGGCTGCCTTGTAGCTGTCGACCGTGGATTCGTTGAACAGAAAACCAGTGACGCCATCTTCAATGGTGTCGGCCAGGCCACCGGTATTGCGCGCCACCGGCAACGAGCCGAAGCGCTGGGCATACATCTGGCTCAGGCCGCACGGCTCATAGCGCGACGGCATCAGCAGGAAGTCGCTGCCGGCGAACATGCGGCGCGCGTCGGTCTCGTTGAAGCCGATGCGCACGCCAACTTGGCCGGGAAAGCGCAGCGCGAGTTCACGCATGGCCTGTTCTTCTTCCGGCTCGCCACGCCCGATGATGGCAATTTGGCCACCGTTTTCGACGATAAAGCTGGCGACTGCCTCGGTGAGGTCCAGGCCTTTCTGGTAGACCAGGCGCGACACCACGGCAAACAACGGGCCGGTGGAATCGTGCAGGCCGAACAGCTCGCGCACATGGGCGGCGTTGATGGCCTTGCCTTCCCAGTCGCCGATATTGAAGTTGTGGGTCAGGTGGGTGTCGGTCGAGGTTTCCCAGCTTTCGTCGATCCCGTTGGGAATCCCGCTGAGCAGGCCTTGCTGGGTCTTGCTGGCGAGGAAGCCATCCAGGCCGCAGCCAAATTCCGGAGTGGTGATTTCTGCGGCGTAGGTGGCGCTGACCGTGGTGATGTGGCTGGAATAGGCCATGCCGGCTTTGAGGAACGACATCTTGCCGTAGAACTCCATGCCTTCCTGTTGCAGGGCATGGGGCGGAATGCCCAATTCGGGGGTGCAGCCCAGGCTCACCACGCCTTGGTAGGCGAGGTTATGAATGGTGAACAGGGTGGGCGTGCGTGAACCACGCCAGTGCATGTAGGCCGGGGCCAGGCCAGCCGGCCAGTCGTGGGCGTGCACCAGGTCCGGGCACCAGTGGATCTGTGCCAGGTTGGCGGCAATGTCGGCGGCGGCCAGGCCCAGGCGGGCGAAACGGATGTGGTTGTCCGGCCAGTCGCGGCCGTTGTTGGCGCCGTAGGGTGTGCCTTCGCGTTCGTACAGCTCAGGACAGATCAGCACGTAGATGACCAGGCCGTCCTTGAGGTCCATGCGCCCGATCTTGCACGGTGGCAGCGCCGCGTGGCCGCCCAGCTCACCGACAATATGGATCGGGTTGTCGCTTTCCATCACCTGCGGGTAACCGGGAATCAGCACCCGCACGTCGTGCAGGTGGGCCATGGCGCGGGGCAGGGCGGCGGAAACGTCGCCCAGGCCACCGGTCTTCACCAGGTCGGCAAACTCGGAGGTGACAAACAGCACTTTCTTTCGATTCGGGTTCTTACTCACGATCGGCCGCACAGTGTTGGGCAGGTCGGCCAATGACGTCGGCCCCCCTGCCTGCTGACTAAAACGCTCTCCCTGAGTTACTACTGCGGCACTGATCATAATGCACTCCCCTTTGTTTCGTTGGTCGGCTAATGGCCCGCTGCCATTGGCTCCGAGTGACCGCATCCTGCGGCCAGGCGCACAAGCGCATTACAAACTGGCAAGGCGTATGCCAGTTGCACGGTTAGCTGAAAAAGTTTGGATGGGCGGGCATGCGGCCTGAAACCGGATATGTTCGCCTTACCTAAAACTGGACCTGCGGCAGAGTTCGAAAGTTTCGATTTTTTGCGGGGTTTTTGTTTTGGAACGGACCCATCGGTCATCAGTCTAGGACAGATTCCAGCGTCCATAGGGTTTAGAAAGGGATTTTGTAGGACAAAAACGTTTAACCATGTGCCTGCGGATGCGCACCGCCTCTGTAGGAGCGAGCTTGCTCGCGAAAAACTCAATGACAACGCGTAAAACGGCAAGGGCCACGTATCGTTGGCGATTTTCGCGAGCAAGCTCGCTCTTACAGGGAGCACTTGGTCATTGTCGTTCCAGACACGCCCTTGATTGGTGCGTCAGCCGAGCACCCGAATGGGCGCGGCGTTCGCCCAGGCCTGGATGTCTTCGATCATTTGCCCATAGAACTGTCGGTAGTTCTGCTCGCTGACATAACCGATATGCGGCGTGGCCAGGACGTTGGGCAATGAGCGGAAAGGATGTGCAAGCGGTAGTGGCTCCTGGCTATATACGTCGAGCGCCGCGCCGGCCAGTCCCCCGTTGCTGAGTGCGTCCACCAGCGCCTGTTCATCCACGATCGGCCCACGTGCCGTGTTCACCAGATGCGCGCTGGGTTTCATCCAAGCCAGCGCTTGAGCATCGACCAGGCCACGGCTGCGTTCGCTGAGCACCAGGTGAATGCTCAGAATATCGGCCTGTTCGAACAGCTCGCGCTTGCTGACCCAGGTCACGCCTGACTCGGCGGCCCGTTGTGGCGTGAGGTTTTCGCTCCAGGCAATCACACGCATGCCGAATACCTGGCCGAACTGCGCGACTTTCTGCCCGATGCTGCCCAGCCCGAGGATGCCCAAGGTCTTGCCATACAGGTCGCCCCCCAGGCCGACCTGCCAACCGCCTGCGCGCAGGGAATCGGCCTCGGCCAGCAGGTTGCGGGTCGAAGCCATGATCAGCGCCCAGGTCAGCTCCGGCGCGGCCTGCTTATAGCTGTCGGTCCCGCAGACCTGAATTCCCAGCGCCTTGGCGGCGGGAATGTCAATGGCGGCGTTGCGCATGCCACCGGTCACCAGCAATCGGAGCTTGGGCAGCCCTTGCAATAACGCTTGGTCGAAGACGGAACGCTCACGCATCACGCAAATGACGTCGAACCCTTGCAAGCGCTCGACCATCACGGCGGTATCGGCCGGGTACTCGTGCAGGAAGTGCACCTGGCCCAAGGGGCCCAGCACCGACCAATCCACCACCCGACTGGCCACTTGCTGCCAATCATCAATGACTGCGATCTGTAGCGACATTCACGCGTGCCTCGAAAAGGTTAAAGGGCATTCAAACCCTGCAACAGCGCTGCGTGGAAACGGGCCGGTTCTTCCATCTGCGGCGCATGGCCCAGGCCGTCGAACTCCACCAGGGTGGCATGGGGAATCAGTTTGGCCACCTGCTTGCCCAGTACCTGGTAGTTGCCGATCCTGGCCTTGACGTCCGCTGGCGCCAGGTCTTTGCCGATGGCGGTGGTGTCGCTGGTGCCAATCAGCAGCAGGGTAGGCGCTTGCAGGTTCTTGAACTCGTAGTACACCGGCTGGGTGAAGATCATGTCGTAAATCAACGCCGAGTTCCAGGCCACCAGGGTATGCCCCGGCCCTTGGTTGAGGCCGATGAGCATGTCCACCCAGCGCTCGTATTCGGGCTTCCAGCGCCCTGCGTAATAGGTGTCGCGCTCATATTTGCGAACGCCGTCGGCGCTCATTTTCAGCTCGCGTTGGTACCACTGGTCAACACTCTGGTGAGGCACGCCCAGGGCTTTCCAGTCTTCCAGGCCGATGGGGTTGACCAGTGCCAGCTGTTCGGTCTGCGCGGGGTACATCAAGGCATAGCGCGTGGCGAGCATGCCGCCGGTGGAGTGGCCGAGCAGCGTGGCTTTTTGAATGCCGAGTTTTTCCAGCAACTGGTGGGTGTTGAGCGCCAGTTGCTGAAAGCTGTACTGGTAGTGCTCGGGCTTGCTGGAGGTGCAGAAACCGATCTGGTCTGGCGCGATCACCCGGTAACCGGCGTCGCTCAGGGCTTTGATCGAGCTTTCCCAGGTGGCGCCGCAGAAGTTCTTGCCGTGCATCAACACCACGCTGCGCCCGTTGGCCTTGCCTTTGGCCGGCACGTCCATATAGCCCATCTGCAGGTTCTTGCCCTGGGACTCGAAGCTGAAACGTTCGACCGGGTAGGGGTACTTGAAACCCTCGAGTTCAGGGCCATAAGTGGCGGCAAACACAGGCGCGGCGCTGGCGGTGAGCAGGCTGGCGACGCATAGATCTCGGATGGAAGGCATGCACGTAAACTCCGGGAAAGATGTCCCGGATGCTGTTGGGGGGAGATTAACGGGGGATTAACACCCAATGCAGGGTCACCGCGGCAAGTACGCCGTAGCGCAGCGCCTTGGCCAGGGTGACCAACAGCAGGAAGCGCCAGAGGGGCTCGCGCATCACACCGGCCACCAGGGTCAACGGGTCGCCAATGATCGGCAGCCAACTGAGCAGCAACGTCCAATGCCCCCAGCGCGTGTAGTGGCGGCGGGCCTTGTCCAGCTGCTGGGGGCTGACGGGAAACCAGCGCCGGCCCTTGAAGTGCTCCACCGAGCGGCCCAGCAGCCAATTGACCACCGAACCCAGCACATTGCCCAGCGTGGCGATGCCCAGCAGCAGCCACAGGCTGTAATGCCCGCTGAGCAGCAGCCCGACCAGCACGGCTTCCGACTGCAAAGGCAACAATGTTGCCGCGCCAAAGGCGGCGGCGAACAGCCCCAGGTAACCCATCAGCACCGGTCGAGGTGCCGATGCGTCGGACGGGCTCGTTGCACAGGGGTTTTCATGGTCGATCTCACTGAACGCACGGCATTGGGCAGTAGGGCGGGCATTTTCCCTGATGCGGGTCAGTTAAGCGAGAGAGGCGGTCAATCCCGCAGGTTTTCCAGTCGGTGCTTGAGCTGGTCCAGCGCGATGCGTGAGAGCTCGAGCATGCGTTCATGCAAGGTCACCAATTGCAGCTCGGTCTCGTACATCAGGACACGCTTGAACACAGTGCCACCCTGATGCGCTTGCAGGCAGTAATGCAGCGAGCCGTCGACGGCCAGTGAGGTGAACGCGGTTTTGAACTCGTGGGGGCAGCGGGCGATTTGTACGCGGTAACTCAGCGGGACGCGGACGCCCAGCAGGTCGATGATTTCGGTGAATCGCGTGCCGACCGATACCGAGCCGCGGGTGCCGGTGTCGGCGCTGAGGGAGGTGGGGTGCCACTCGTGCCAGCGGTCGGGCTGAGTGACGTAGTCGTAGACGGCCTCGATCGGGGCCTGGATGAAGCGTTCCTGACTGATTCGCTCCAAGCGGACCGATTGCTCAGTTGCGTGCATGACACACCTCCTGTGTGGCGAGTTTTACACTAGGAGCTGTGAGAATAGCCCGACTCCCGTGCTTTGCACGGGAGTATTCGGCCCTGGATCAACGCACTTTGAAGCGCCCCATCAAGGCAATCACCCGGCCATTGGCGTCCAGCAGGCTTTGGGTATTGCTTTGCGTGACATGACCGCTTTCTACCAGCTCTTCAACCATCTGTCGGATCTGCACCATGCTGCGGTTGATCTCTTCTGTCACCGCGCTCTGCTGCTCGGCGGCCGTCGCGATCTGGGTGCTGAGGTTGTTGATATGGCTGACCGAACCGGCCATTTCATCGAGTCCGGTGTTCACTCGCTCCGTGGCATCGGCTGCCGACTGGCAACTGGCCTGGGTGTTTTCCATGGCGGCGACCGATGAACTCACGCCGGTGGTCAAGCGCGCGAGCATTTCGTTGATCTGCGAGGTGCTGGCCTGGGTGCGGGCGGCCAGCGCGCGGACTTCGTCAGCCACCACCGCAAAACCACGGCCTTGTTCGCCGGCCCGCGCCGCTTCAATCGCGGCGTTGAGCGCCAACAGGTTGGTCTGGCCGGCGATAGCGCCGATCACGCCGAGGGTTTCCGTGATACGCGCGGCGTCCTGGCGCATGTTCTCAACGGTGTGGGTGGCGCTGGCAACCTCACCGATCAAGGCGCTGACACTGGTGGAGGCTTCGCCCACCACCACCCGGGAGCGGTCGGCGTGTTCGTTGGCGCGTTGGGTAAAGGCGGCTGTTTCAGCGGCGTTTTGCGCGACGGTGTCGGCGGTGGAGCTCATTTCGGTGATGGCGGTCACCGTCTGGTCCGTTTCCGAGGCATGGCGCAACAGGATCTGATTGGTGTGCGCCGAGGTTTGCTGCAGTTGCGCAAGGCCCGAGGACATGGCGCCAGTGGCCTGGGTCACTTCGCCGATCATGTCTTGCAGGTAGACGATAAAGCGGTTCACCGAGTGGCCAATGGCGCCCAGTTCGTCTTCGGCGCGGATGGTGATGCGTCGCGTGAGGTCGGCGTCGCCGGCAGACAGCGCGTCGATGTTGCCCTTCAGTGCTTTCATGCGCTGGACCAGTTGGCGAATGGCATACGCCGCCAGCAGCACCAGCAGGATCACCATCGGGATTTGCAGCAGCGCCAGGCTGCCGAGCACGTCATTGCGCTGGGCGGTGATCAGCGAAGTGGGCAGGGCCGTCGCCAGGAACCACGGGGTGCCCTCGATCGGGCGCATATAGAAGGTGCTGGCCACGCCCTGATTGTCGAACTCAGCGCGTTGCAAGGCCTGGTCGCGATGGGCGAGGGCTTTGCTGATCTGGGCGGCGAAAGCCGAAGTGCCGGTCAGTTCGCTGATGTTCTTCAACACCACCGGGCCGCTGATGCGCGAGCTGTTGCTGATGATCTTGCCGTCGCCTTCGACGATCAGCATTTGCCCGCCGATGTCTTTTTCCTTGCTGGCCACCAGGTCATTGAAGAAGCCCAGGGTCACGTCGATGGTCGCCACGCCATAGGCGGCGCCGTCACGCTGGATCGCCATGGCGCAGTTGGTGCGCGGCTCCTGGCTGGCGTCGTCCTTGTAGGCCGCGGCCCAGGCGCATTGGCCACGGGGCGAGGCGAGGCCGCCCTTGTACCAGCTCTGGTCGTAATAGTTGGGCGCCGCGTCACTGTTCCAGAAGGTGTTGACCGCCAGCTTGCCCGAGGCATCGCGGTGCCAGAAGGTGCTGTGCTTGTTGCGCCCAGGCGTGCGCTGATTGGGCAACGGCCAGATACCGCCACCGAACACTTTGAGTTCGCCGTATTGATCCACCAGGCCAGGCAGGACCTTGTCGATGGCGTCGCTGTCGAGCAACGGAATGGTTTGGGTAATGCTGCGTTGCTGGGCCTGAACCTTGTTCAGTTCGCCCTGGATCTGTCCGGCCACTTCGCCGACACGGTTGAGTACCACCTGTTCTTCGGTGTCCTGCAGCTTGGGCGCGACCAACTGGCCGATGCCCACGACGGTCAACACCAATAACACCAGGACGAACAGCACCAGGAACAGGGTATAGCGGGCTTGGATGGAGCGCAGTGGGGGCATGGGGCCGTCCTTACGAAGCGTTATTGTCGACGCGGCTTTTTTAGAGCTTCGTAGGGCTATCGGCTTGGAAGCAGCCAGCTTTAGGTACGTGCGTGCAAGAAAGTGCGGGCGCCGTGGGGCGGCGCCTGCGGGTCAGATTTCCAGCATCGCCATCACCTCCTCGGGGTAGCGCATGCCGGCGGTTGCGTGGGCCGGAAAGATCGCGGCCAGCGCCGCCCGTTCGGCCGGGCTGAGGCTGATCGACACGGCCGCGACGTTTTCTTCAACGTATTTACGCTGCTTGGTGCCGGGGATCGGCACGATGTAGTCGCCTTGCGCCAATACCCAGGCCAGCGCCAGTTGACCGGCCGTTACGCCTTTATCGGCTGCCAGCGCTTGCACCTGTGCGACCAGTTGCAGGTTTTTCGCAAAATTCTCGCCCTGAAAGCGCGGGTTGAAACGCCGGTAGTCCTCGGCATCGAAATCTTCCGGGCTTTTCAGTGCGCCGGTCAGAAAACCCCGGCCCAACGGGCTGTAAGGCACGAAGGCGATGCCCAGGCGCTGGCAGGCGGCGAGGCAGCCGTTGTCTTCCTGATCGCGACTCCACAGCGAATACTCACTTTGCAGGGCGCTGATGGGGTGAACCTTGTGCGCCCGCTCCAGGGTGGCGGCCGATGCTTCGCTCAGGCCCAGGTAGCGCACCTTGCCCTGTGTCACCAGCTCGGCCATGGCGCCGACGGTTTCTTCGATGGCCACCTCGGGGTCGATGCGGTGCTGGTAGTACAGGTCCAAAGTTTCAATGCCCAGGCGTCGCAGCGTGCCGTCGATGGAGGCGCGCACGTACTCGGGGCGGCCACACACGCCACGCAACGCCGGGTTCGCCGGGTCGCGCAGAATGCCGAACTTGCTGGCCAGGAACACCTGGTCGCGCTTGCCGGCGATGGCCTTGCCGATCAGTTGCTCATTGGTGTGGGGGCCGTACATGTCGGCGGTATCGAGAAAGTTGACGCCCAGTTCCAAGGCGCGGTGCAGGGTGGCGATGGCCTCCGTGGAGTCCAGGCCTGGCGTGTAAAAGTCGCTCATGCCCATGCAGCCGAGGCCGATGGCGGAGACGTGGGGGCCGTTTTTACCGAGTTGGCGAGTGTGCATGGTGGTGCTCCTTGGTTGAGGCGTGCATTGTCGCGCTCGACAAAACCTGGATAAACCGGCTAAAAGCACTATCACTATTTGTAAAATCTAAACAATCTCGGGGGTGAACCGTGGACCGTTTCAATGCCATGCGCGTCTTCACCCGAATCGTCGAGTTGGGCGGTTTTGCCAAGGCCGCGGACAGCCTGCAACTGCCGCGCGCCTCGGTGACCATCCTGATCAAGCAACTGGAGGCCCACCTCGGCGTGCAACTGCTGCAGCGCACCACGCGGCAAGTCAGCCCAACCCTGGACGGCGCGGCGTACTACCAGCGTTGCGTGCAGCTGCTGACGGACCTGGAGGAAACCGAGGCGGTGTTTTCCTCGCGTCGGCAAAACCCACGCGGCACCTTGAGCATCGATATGCCATCGGGCATCGGCCGTTTGATCGTGATCCCGGCGCTGCCGACGTTCACCGCGCTGTACCCACAGATCGAGCTGGATATCGGCCTGAACGATCGCCCGGTGGATTTGATCCGTGAAGGGGTCGATTGCGTACTGCGCGGTGGCCCGGCGCTGGACGAATCGCTGGTGGCGCGACCGCTGGCGATGATGCAGCAGTTGACGCTGGCCAGCCCCGCGTACCTGCAGCGCATGGGCGTGCCCGCCAGCCTGGACGACCTGGGTCGGCACCAGATGATCGAGTACGTCTCCAGCGCCAGCGGCAAGCGCTTTGGCCTGGAATTCCAGATCGGTACTCAATTGCGCACGCTCAACCTGTCGAAGGTGGTCGCGGTGAACAGTTCCGACGGGTATTTCGCCGCCTGTGAAGCCGGTTACGGGCTGATCCAGGCCCCGCATTATCACGCCATGAAGCAACTGGCCGAGGGCACGCTGGTGGAGGTGCTGCCGCAGGTGGCGGTGCCGAACATGGCGCTGACCGCGCTGTACCCGCCGCATCGACAGTTGTCCCAGCGGGTACGGGTGTTTGTCGATTGGCTGGTGAAGCTGTGTGCCGAGCCTGGCAATGGTTTGCGCCGCTAGCTTTGTGCGCGGCGATAGGCCCCCGGTTGCTGCCCGGTGACTTTATGAAAGGCCCGGGTAAACGCCGCCACTGATTGATAGCCCACCGCCAGCGATACATCCGCCACGGTCTGGTCCGTCTTGAACAACTGACAGGCGTGGCGCATGCGCATCATCAACAGCACCTGGCCCGGTGACTGCCCGCACAGTTCATTAAACCGCTTGAAAAACGCCGAGCGTGACAACCCGGTGCAGGCGGCCATGCTTTCCAGCGTCCAATTCTCGGCCGGGCGTGCGATCAACTGTTCCAACAAATTGGAAAATGCCGGTTGCCGACCGAGTGCCGCCAGGCCGCCCAACTCGGTGTTATCGAGCACTTGTTGGCGCAGCACGTACAGAAACAAAAGGTGGCACAGCCGTTCGAGCAAGGCCGAAGAGGGCGCAGGCAGGCGCTCGCACTCCTGCAGGATCAGTTCGAACAGATTGCGCGCGGCGGCCAACGACGGGTCACCGGCGCGCAGGATGATCCAGGCGGGCAGGCTGTCGACAATCATCGCCGACAGCCCGGACTGGAAATCGAAAAAGCCGCAGACCAGGCCCACCCCGTCTGTCGCGGTGTTGTCCAGCGCCAGCATCGGGCGGCGCGGGCATTGCTGGGCGCCTGCTGCGGTGTCTGCGCCGGAGAGCCGATAGGGCAGGTCGCGCAGCAGGAACACGGCATCGCCGTTGTCCAGGAAGTGCGCCGGTTGGCCGTCGATATGCAGCCAGCACTGGCCTTGTACGATCAGATGAAAACTCGCGCGCGCCAAGCCATGGGTGCTGGCGTGCCAGTCGCCACAATAGCGGCCGACGTGAAACAGGCTGGTGTTCAGTTCGAGGCTGTCTAATAACCAATCGACAAGTGCGCTGGACGAATTCATCTAATGAAAAGACTCTAGAGCAAGTAATCGCTACTTTAGCCTATTGAGGGGTTTTTTTATAACCAACAGACTGGAGCCACTCACCCATGAGGAGACCACTCCATGTCCCGTGTACCGCTGCTCACCCCTGAAACCGCGCCGGAAGCGGCCAAGCCCTTCCTGGAAAACGCGCTGAAAACTTCGGGGTTCATTCCCAACCTGCTCGCCGTACTGGCCAATGCCCCGGCGGCGCTGGAAACCTATATCACCGTGTCCGGCCTGAATGCCAAATCTGCCTTGAGCCTGGCTGATCGTGAAGTGGTGCAACTGATTGCCGCCACCAGTCACGGTTGCGATTTCTGTGTGGCCGGGCACACCGCCGTGGCGCGTAACAAAGCCAAGCTGCCCGAAGAAGTCATCGAGGCGCTGCGCCAGCGCGGTGAGTTACCCGATGCCCGCTATGAGACACTCGCCGCGTTCACCCGTGAAGTGATCGCCACCCGTGGCGATGTCAGCGATGCCGGCTATGACGCGTTCCGCGCCGCCGGCTACACCGACGGGCAGGCGCTGGAGGTTATTCTGGGGGTCAGCCTGGCCACGTTGTGCAACTTCGCCAACGTGTTTGCGCGCACCCCGTTGAACCCGGAACTGGCGCAGTACCGTTGGGAACAACCGGCGAGCTGAATCGGCGCGGGTCCACTGTAGGAACAAGGAGAAACACACATGCTTGACCCACTCTTGAGCCGTTGGCTCGATGTTCAAGCGCAGGCCCTGGACGTGGGCAGTTGCGATCCACAGGAAGTGCTGCCACGGCTGGCAGAAGCCAATATATTGCGCATCGGCGTGCCCAAGGCGCTTGGCGGCCTGGGCGGCGACGTGACCGGTGCCGTGGACGCCATCGCCCATGTCGCCAGCCATTCCCTGGCGGCGGCGTTCGTTTGCTGGGGCCAGCGTTCCTTTATCGAATACCTGCTGCAAAGCCCCAACGCGCGGCTGCGCGAGCAACTGCTGCCGGACTTGATCAGCGGCAGGCTGGCCGGTGCCACTGGGCTGTCGAATGCGATGAAGTTTTTGTCCGGCATCGAGGCGCTGCAGATCAGCGCCGAGCCCACCGATCACGGCTGGACCCTCAACGGTCGCCTGCATTGGGTGACCAACCTGCGCAAGAGCGGCTTCGTCGCCGCTGCGGCCATCGAACACGCCGGGGGCGGCGCGCCGTTTATCCTGGCCATTCCGGATTCAGTGGCCGGCTTGCAGCGCTCCCGTGACCTGGAGTTGCTCGGCTTGCAATCGAGCAATACCGCCGCCCTCGGCCTGGAAGGCGTAGAGCTGAGCCGCGACTGGCTGTTGCACGAGGACGCGCGGCAGTTCCTGCCCGCTGTACGGCCGGCATTCCTGGGCTTGCAGTGCGGTATGTCGATCGGGCTGGCCCGCCGTTCCCTGGCGGAGGTGGCCCATCACCTGGGCGCGTCGCGCACTGTGTTGCGTGAAGAACTCGAAGCGCTGCGCGTGACGCTGGATCACCTGGTCAGCGAACTGAAGAATGGCCTGCTGGCCGGGCGCTTCGCCTTTGAGCCGGTGCCGTTGTTCAAGCTGCGCATCGCCCTGGCCGAAACCGCCGCCAGCGCCGTGCAGCTGGAGTTGCAGGCCAGCGGCGGCAAGGCTTATCTCACCGCCCATGGCAGCGGTTTTGCCAGGCGCTGGCGCGAATCGGCGTTTGTGCCGATTGTGACGCCCAGCCTGGTGCAACTGCGGACCGAGCTGCAACGCCAGGCCAACCTATGAACCCGGCGGTATTGACAGCCCAGGGTGTGTGCCTGGGGTACGCTAGCGGCCGGGTATTGGAAGGCTTCGACCTGCAGTTGCAGCCCGGCGAAGTGGTGTCGATCCTCGGCCCCAGCGGTGTGGGCAAGTCCAGCCTGTTACGCGTGCTGGCCGGTTTGCAGGCACCCCAGGCTGGCCGCGTAAGCGTGCTGGGTGAGCCGCTGAGTGGCCCGCATCCACGGGTGGCGGTGGCGTTTCAGGACCCCAGCCTGCTGCCCTGGCTGAACCTGGAAAAGAACGTCGCCTTCGGCCTGGATTTCGCCCGGCAACCGCACCTTGGCAGCGAAGAACGCCGCCAGCGCGTCGACGATGCGATTGCCGCCGTGGGCTTGGAACCTGCCCGTCATCAGTTCCCCGCGCAGTTGTCCGGCGGCATGGCCCAGCGCACCGCGTTGGCCCGCTGCCTGGCGCGCCAGCCACAGGTGTTGCTGCTGGATGAGCCGTTCGGCGCCCTGGACGAAGTGACCCGCGCCGATATGCAGCACCTGTTGCTCAAGGTCAACCGCGAACAGGGCTCGGCGGCGGTGTTGATCACCCACGACATCGACGAAGCGCTGCTGTTGTCCGACCGCATTCTGCTGCTGGGCAACCGCCCGGCACGCACCCTCGGTGAATGGCATATCGACCTGCCGCAGCCGCGTGAGGAACAGGTCGAAGCCATCGGCGCGCTGCGCATCGAGATTCTCAAAACCTTACGGCAGGCGAGCCGCCCTCAACCCAACCCCCTTGAACAGCTGGAGCCTAGCCATGTGCCTGGATGACCTGACCCACTCGCGCCGTGACTTTCTCAAACTTTCCGCGGTGCTCAGCGCCGCCGGCGCCTTGCCGTTGCTGAGCAGCCTGCAGGCGCGTGCGGCCAGCGAGCCCGACGCACCGGTGCGCATCGGCTACCTGCCGATCACCGACGCCACGCCGCTGTTGGTCGCACACAACAATGGGCTGTTCGAAGCCGAGGGCATCAAGGCCGAGCGCCCAGTGCTGCTGCGCAGTTGGGCTCAGGTGATCGAGGCGTTTATTTCCGGCCAGGTCAACGTGATTCACCTGTTGTCGCCGATGACCGTGTGGGCGCGCTATGGCAGCAAGGTGCCGGCCAAGGTGGTGGCGTGGAACCATGTCGGCGGTTCCGGCCTGACTGTGGCGCCGGGCATCACCGACGTGAAGCAGTTGGGCGGCAAGTCGGTGGCGATTCCGTTCTGGTATTCGATTCACAACGTGGTGGTGCAACAGCTGTTCCGCGACAACGGCCTCACCCCGGTCGCGCGTGCGGCGGGCAGCGCGATTGGCGCCAATGAGGTCAACCTGATCGTGCTGTCGCCTTCGGACATGCCGCCGGCACTGGCCAGCAAGCGCATCGACGGCTATATCGTCGCCGAACCGTTCAACGCCCTGGCGGAGAACCTCAAGGTCGGCCGGGTGCAGCGCTTTACCGGCGATGTGTGGCGCAACCATGCGTGCTGCGTGGTGTTCATGCACGAGCATGACCTGACCAATCGCCCGGAGTGGTCGCAGAAAGTGGTGAATGCCATCGTCAAGGCCCAGGTATGGACCCGCGATCATCGCGAAGAGGCGGTGAAGCTGCTGTCCAAGGACGGCCCGAACCGCTACACGCCGCACGCCGAACCGGTGTTGAGCAAGGTGCTCGCGCCTGCCGCCGCCGACCGCGCCGGGTACCTGGCCGATGGCGCGATCCAGCACGCCAACTGGGACGAGCACCGCATCGATTTCCAGCCTTACCCATTTCCCAGCTACACCGAAGAACTGGTCCGCCGCCTCAAGGACACCTTGATCGAAGGCGACAAGCGCTTTCTCGCTGACCTCGACCCGGCGTTCGTCGCCAAGGACCTGGTGGACGACCGCTTTGTGCGCAACGCCATCGAGGCCGTCGGCGGCATGCAGACCTTCGGCCTGCCTGAGGGTTATGCGCGGCATGAGGAGATTGGCGTTTGAGCAGCGGTAACACCGTGGCGTGGCCGGGCTGGTTGCTCGGGTTGGGTGGGCTGGCAGGGTTGCTGGTGCTCTGGTGGCTGGGGGTGAAACTGTTTGGCGAGGCCGACGGCCTGTCGGCGCGCTTTTCCCTGGCAGCGACCTTCAGCAGCCTGTGGGAATTGCTCGGGCGCGGTGAGTTGTATGAGCACATTGCGGTCAGCCTCAAGCGCATCTTCGTCGGGCTGTTCCTGGCCTTGCTGGTGGGCGTGCCGTTGGGCCTGCTGGTGGGCAGCTCGCGCAACCTGGAGGCGGCGACCACGCCGGCCTTCCAGTTCTTGCGCATGATCTCGCCGCTGTCCTGGATGCCCATCGTGGTGATGCTGATGGGGGTAGGGGACCAGCCGATCTATTTCCTGCTGGCATTCGCCGCGGTGTGGCCGATCATGCTCAACACTGCGGCCGGCGTGCGTCAGCTCGACCCGCGCTGGCTGCAATTGAGCAAGAGCTTGAGTGCGACACGCTGGGAGACGTTGCGCCGGGTGATCATTCCTGGCGTGGTGGGGCATGTGTTGACCGGCGTGCGCCTGGCCATCGGCATCCTGTGGATCGTGCTGGTGCCGTGCGAGATGCTGGGGGTGAGTGCGGGGCTGGGGTATTACATTCTCGATACCCGTGACCGGCTGGCGTATTCGGAGCTGATGGCGATGGTGCTGCTGATCGGGCTGCTGGGGTTTGCGCTGGATGCCCTGGCGCGGTGGCTGCATCAGCGTTGGGTGCATGCAGGGTGAGGGTTTGTCCAAGTCGGGCGTCTCGCTGGCGGCGAGACGCCCATCCCTTCAGCGATGCTCGTAGCCTGGGCCGCCTTCATAGCGATGGTCATGCCAGCCGCCACCACCGCGTGGGAAGAAGAAGCAGCCGCTCATGGTCAGCATGATCAGCAAGGGAATCAGCAGGGTGATTCGACGCAGCATTTGGGCAATCCTCAAGGTGTTCACAAGGTCAATCGGGCGTGGAACGAGCCAAAGCTTTTCATCGCCTGTAACATGAGACCTTGTCGCCCCCGGTCCATCCCCGTTTTCGGGTATGTGCTTGGCATGCGCGGCGATACACAGTGGATACATTCCTACCGGTTCGAGAACTCGTCATGACCCAAAAGCAACGTCTGAAATACTCGATTCTGATTGCCCTGACCGTACTGGCCTCGATGTTCGGCCTGTCCTACCTGCAGAACATCGGCGCAATCAGCGAGAAAACCTTCCAGTACCTGGCCATTGCGATTGCCGTGGTGGTGGTCGTGATCAACGGCATCATGCGTCGCAAGGTCAAGCCTCACTTCTGATGAGGGCGTGATTCAGACGTGCCCCTCCAGCACTCTGGCAGCCTCTTCGTGGAGGCTGTAGCTCTTGTCGGCATTGAGCGTGATCACGCCCTCGCTGCTCAGGCGCTTGAGCACCTCGCGCACACTCAGAAACGACAACGGGATGCCCAGTTCGATTAAATGGCTGTGCACACCGCGCACGCCAAGGGTGCGCTGGTTGCCGGCCGCGGTGAGTAGGGCGTCGATGACCTTCAGCCGGATCAGGCTGGTGCGCAGGCCGAAACACTTGAGCAGGTGGCGAATACGCTGGTTGCCCTGCTGTTCGGGCGTCTTGCCGAACCCTTGCGGGCCGTTGCCGAAATTGGCCTCGGCGGTCGGTGAATGTCCATCCGTGGGCACTTGAGGGTTGTACATGCAAAAACTCCTTATCAGAGCCTGATCAGGAAAATGATGGTGCTCTTATTCAATAAGACGAACGAACGAGCAAAATCATGAAGTGCACGATGTAGAAAATTTGTCGGTATCGGGTTTGTCACAGTCCCGTCGCCCGGAATAAACCCGCCACGGCCGTTAAATTATTTCCGCTGGGTTGCGTCCTTACGGTGGGGAAGTTGTCCCTACCGAGGGTGTTCAATTTGACTGTGGAGTCGGCGTGATTATTTTCAACGGGTTGTCCAGGGTATGCGTGGCAGGGCTGTTGCTAGGAGTGAGCCTGGCGGCGTCGGCGCGTGAGCAAGTGCCTCAGGCGCAGGCGTCGGCGCAGATCCGGCGTACCACTTACGGCGTGCCGCACATCCGCGCTGGCGATGAGCGCGGCCTGGGCTTCGGCATCGGCTATGCGTATGCCCAGGACAACCTGTGTCTGCTGGCCAATGAGGTGGTCACGGTGAACGGTCAACGTGCGCGGTTCTTCGGCCCCGAGCAGGCCACCCTGGAGGAGCGCAACAACCTTGCCAGCGATGTGTTCTTTACCTGGCTGAACACACCGGACGCGGTCCGGGCGTTCTGGAACGCGCAGACGCCGCAGATCCGCGAGCGTATCGAAGGCTACGTGGCCGGCTACAACCGTTATCTGAAAGAGCAGGGCGCACCGGCGCAGTGTCAGGCGGCGTGGGTGCGTCCGTTGGTCAAGGAAGATCTGGTCAAGCTGACCCGCAGGCTGCTGGTAGAAGGTGGCGTCGGTCAATTTGCCGAAGCGTTGGTGGGCGCCACGCCTCCCCAGGCCACCGCCGCCGTGCAGCCTGGCGCGAAGGCGTTCGATTTGGCCGCCGCCCAACAACAGCGCTTCGCCCTTGACCGGGGCAGCAACGCCGTCGCGGTGGGTAAGGATCGCTCCTTCAACGGGCGCGGCATGTTGCTGGCCAATCCGCATTTCCCGTGGGTAGGCGGCATGCGCTTTTACGAGATGCACCTGACCATCCCCGGCCAGCTGGATGTGATGGGCGCGGCGCTGCCAGGGTTGCCGGTGGTCAATATCGGCTTCAACCAGCACGTGGCGTGGACGCACACGGTAGACACCTCCAAGCATTTCACCCTGTATCGCCTGACGCTCGACCCCAAGGATTCCACCCGCTACCTGCTCGACGGCAAGTCCTTGCCCCTGGATAAAACCACGCTGACGGTACAGGCCAAACAAGCCGACGGCAGCCTCAAGGACGTCACCCATACGGTCTACAGTTCGCAGTTCGGCCCGGTGGTGCAGTGGCCCGGCAAGCTGGACTGGGACAAGCAATACGCCTTCAGCCTGCGCGACGCCAACCTTGGCAACGACCGCGTGCTGCAACAGTGGTACGCCATGAACCGGGCCGGCAGCCTCACCGAACTGCAAACCTCGGTACACACCCTGCAAGGCATCCCGTGGGTCAACACCCTGGCCGCCGATGACCAGGGCCAGAGCCTGTACATGAACCTGTCGGTGGTGCCCAACGTCAGTGCCGCCAAGCTCGCGCAATGCAGCGACCCGCGTGTGGGCCTGCAAATGATCATGCTCGACGGCAGTCGCAGCGCCTGTGCCTGGGACATTGACCCTCGTGCCGCGCAAGCGGGGATCTTCCCGGCCGCCCAACTGCCGCAACTGCAGCGCAGCGACTATGTGCAGCACTCCAACGACTCCGCCTGGATGGTCAACCCCAAGGCGCCACTCACCGGCTTCTCCCCGGTGATCAGCCAGGACAACATCGGCCTCGGCCCACGTGCCCGATTCGCCCTGCAGCGCCTGCAATCCCTGGAGAAACAGCCTATTACTGTCAACGACCTGCAAGCCATGGTCATGGACAACGAGGTGTACCTCGCGGGGCAAGTCATGCCGGACCTGCTGCAGTTCTGCGCCAAACAGCTGGGCAACGATGCCGCTACGCTCCAGCCACTGTGCACCAGCCTGAAAACCTGGGACCAGCGCGCCAACCTCGACAGCGGCGTGGGTTTGGTGCACTTCATCAACCTGGTGGAACACCTGCAGCAAATCCCCGATGCCTGGCGCGTCGCCTTCGACCCGGCCCACCCGCTGACCACCCCCAGCGGCCTGGCCATCGACCGCGCGCCCGTGGCCAAAGCCCTGCGCAAAGCCATGCTCGCCTCGAGCAGCGCCGTCGACAAACTCGGCCTCGACCGCTGGGGCGACATCCAGCTCTCCGGCCAAACCCCCATCCACGGCGGCCCGCAAGAACTGGGCATCTACAACGCCATGCAAACCGTGCCCCGCGCCGACGGCAAACGCGAAGTCGTCAGCGGCACCAGCTACCTGCAAATCGTCACCTTCGACGACAAAGGCCCCCAGGCCATAGGCGTACTGGCGTTCTCCGAGTCCAGTAACCTCCAGTCCAACCACGCCAAGGACCAGACCCAAGCCTTCTCCGAGAAAAAGCTGCGCCCACTGCCATTCACCGAAGCCCAGATCAAGGCCGATCCGCAGTACCAGGAACAACGCATCCAGGAGTAGGGCAGGGCCGCAACCCCTTGATGCCAATGCGAAATATTTTTGAAATCAAGGGGTTGCAGGCCTAGGCAAATGAGTACATAATGGCGCCCATCGAACGCAATGAAGCATTAAAAACTTCAATGTATTCAATGAGTTAGAGTAGAGGCGCGCTTCACAGAGCCCACTCAAGTTTGTATGCGGTGAGTGCAGGTAATACAGGCACTGACCGTTTGAGGCCGAGTAGCAAAATGGTTATGCAGCGGATTGCAAATCCGCCTACGCCGGTTCGATTCCGACCTCGGCCTCCACTCTTGAAAACCCCGTAGATTAACGTCTACGGGGTTTTTTATTGGGTGGGATTTGGTCATTGCTCCCGCAACAAGACCTTACGATCTATAAACAAGGAAGAATAATGCACTCGCCGTCATTGCTGTCGTCTCTCAAACTTTTGGCTGTTCTGCTGATAGCCGGGCTCACGACCGCTTGTTCCAACTACCACTACAAGGATTACCAAGGCGATTGGGCGCCTGAGTTGATGACGCCCTATGACCTGTCCAATAACGCGGCCAACGCGCCGGTGGTGTACTTCGCCACCACCCGCTTTCGCGGATTGGGAGTCAAATTCCATCGACTGTTGCTGGCCACGCATGTGGACGACCAACTGCTTGAAGGCGCCGGGCGGCGCTCGATCCTCGACGTTTCCGGCAAACAGGCACTGCGGTTGACCCCGGGCAAGCACTCGTTGACCTGGTGTTGGGTGTCGATGAATGCCTTGGGGACCGGTGGCGCGAAGTGCGGCTTCAGTGCTCGCGATGTGGAATTCAATGCAGGCCAGCGATATGTCGTGGACTTCACCACCCGCGACGACATCAATGGGCCTCCGGGGCGCCAGGTCTCGACCATTACCATCGAATCCGAAATTCGAAACCTGGATACCCATGAAGTGATTTATCCGCTCAAAGGTAGTGCTGGGCAGGAGAAGGACTAACGCTTGCGACGATCACCGTCACGAACGGAGTGGGGCGGTGGTCGAGGTATGTGGCGGGGGATAGCTTTGGGCCAGGAGCTGCCACTCGGCTGGATCTTTTCGTTCGATGAACGGACGGGGTTTATCCCGTCCCCGAAAAGTGTGGCGAACGCTTGAATCGTAGGCTCGGCGCTAGGAGTAAACGGTACCGGGCGGCATTTTTATGCCGCACAGTGCTCGGTAGCAAACACCATTTCCATATACCAAACATTTATCGCGGGCTTGGGCCTTAAGCATTAACGCTCGCAATCTTTGGACAATTCGAACGGCTCGACGTCTGAATAACAGCGGTTTTATCGGCCGCTTTTCTTGCCTTGGATGTTGAATCTCACCGAGATACTCCTGCCAACTTTTTGGTTGCTGACAGAGCTTTGTTTCGAGATTGTTCAAAATTGCCAATACGTCAGTTAGATCGTCATTTCTCAAGCGGAACATTACATTCATTGATTCAATGCCTATCCCGGCATCTCTTTGTGCATATCGTTCAAAAGCAGGTGCTATAAGGGAAAAATATCCAAACGTATGAAAACAGTCAGATCTGAAAACAATTCGGTCTTCTGGGTCTAGCGGCCATAAATGCTCTGTTTTTTTCGAGGTATATAAGCCGATTATATGATGCATGGTGGCTGTACCAGACTACTGACATATTTATGGATAAGTGCAAGCTCACACTCCTGCAAGGACTCAGCGTATCAGGTTCGTGCCATCCATTGGCCACTTTTTCTGACCCGTTTTCTGGCGGTTGTCACCTGCTGCTATGGGTCGGTTTCTACCTCACACAACAGGCAGAAGTCAGCGCAAAAGCGGGCGTTTACAATCGGGTTAATAAACTGCCGCCTTTCCGCAGTTTGAATCACACTGCGTAGCGTAGCGGCATCGGCTTGAATGAATCGTTAGGATTCATCTGCCAGCTCCGAGCCCACCTCGGCGGGCCACATAGACCCAAGATCGACCGCTCGTGAGTCGATGGTTGCAATTGCGTCGAGACGATTAGCCATGGCCTCCTTGGTGAGGTGCTCTTGGTAGATACAAAGACTCTCAGCAAATTGCGGAAGAGAAGAATTTATGAAAACTCTCTCGTTGTAACGGTGGTGGTTGAAGTAGATGACATGTCGGCTGTCCATATCAATGGCAACAACGTCGTCAGATCCATTGTGACCGATAGGAAAATAAGATTCGGGTAAGCCGAAATTTTGTACTCGTGACTCAATTTCGGTCTGTGAGTAGCATAGAACGAAAGAAAAGGCGCGGCATCATGCGGCAGCCCCTGTGCCGCCAGAAGGCTTGAGTCTTCTCTTACGAGTCGGTCGGGAAGGGACTCTGGATCAAACAAAACGAACTCTGCGCAAAGGCTATGACGCTGGCGAATCACTAGGCCGCACGGGTAACGCCATTGGTTTCGTCATGACGGTTTATCGCAAACTCGCTGCTTCCAGCGCAGCCGCCATTCACCGGGCGCTGTGTAATCGCCTTCAGCGCCTACTCGACGATCAAGCAAAAAATATTCCTACTGAGGAGGCAAGCGACGAGCGCTACCTGGGTGAATGGGAAGAACAGTTCACCAGCGATGCCCGTGAGTTTTTTGCGGGCGAGGTACAACTGCTGAAAGACCTAATTGCTGAGGCTGCTGAGTTGAAGGCCAATGACCTTAAACTGAAACTGTTTATTGAAGACATCATCGGCAAAATTCAGGCAGCCAACCCCAACGAGAAAGTGCTAATTTTTACCGAATACCGCACTACTCAAAACTATCTGCGGGATGTCTTAGCAGAGCACTATGGCAGTGATCAGGTCGAGCTAATCAATGGCTCCATGCAGCATGCCGAACGGCGTGAAGCCATCAAGCGCTTTGAAGAACAAGGCCGCTTTTTGATTTCGACTGAAGCAGGCGGGGAAGGCATTAACCTGCAGAGCAATTGCCACATCATGGTCAACTATGACCTACCTTGGAACCCCATGCGCCTCGTACAGCGCATTGGTCGCCTGTATCGCTATGGGCAGAAGAAGAAAGTGGTTGTGTTCAACATCCAGCAAACTGACAGCCTGGATCAGGATATCGTCGACCTGATGTATGAGCGGATCGACAGCGTGGTGACTGACTTGGCCGAGGTTCAGCAGCACGAATTCAATGATGGCCTGAAAGACGAAATCCTCGGTCAGCTGGCCGAGTTGATAGATGTGGAGGAAATCCTGCAACAAGCCACAAAACTCGGCATAGACCGAACCCGTGAGCGTATCGATGAGGCATTAAAGCAGGCACGTACAGCTGCCGCCAAACAGCGAGAACTGTTTGTGCACGCCGCCACCAGCGCTCCCAACGAGCTGCGCGACGAGCTGGAAATCACAGTCGAGCATCTCTACAGCTTCGTCCTAGGAATGTTCGAACAACTGGGTATCGAGCTCGCAGAGCGCAGCCATAAAGAGCGGCTTTTGCGTATTCGATTGTCCGAGCAGGTGATGCGCGACATGGGGCTTTCCCCCAAAGCCTCCCAGCGTATGGACGTGACTTTGGATCGCATGCTGGCCGCAAACCGCCCCGACACCCAAATGCTCGACCTCAACTCCAAGCTAATGCAGTACATGCTGGGTAAAGCCTGCGAGCACGACTTCGGTGGTTTGGCTGCGATGGTCAAAGAGCCAGAGTTCGGCGATGGGGCATTACTTGGAGCCATGCTTCGCTGGCAAGGCCCACAGGGCAAACGTATGCGGCAGGAGTTTGTAGCCATTCAGGTTAACGACGGCAAAGCTAAACTGAATCCTGCAAAAGCCAGCCAATGGCTGGTGACACCTGCCGAGCACAGCACCCTGAGCCCCGATACTGAAGCCTCCAAATTGCTGTTCAAAGTCGCAGAAGATATGGCTAACCAGCGGCTGGCAGATGCCAGCAACCGCTACCTGATACCTGAGAACTTGGAGTGGGCAGCCGCAGGCTGGACTCGGCAGCAATAAGGTCTATCCAATTTAGCCCAAGCCCCGCCCGTCTATATTTAGGGAAAGTAGGCGGTTTATCTATCTGGTAGAGAACCAATTTTGGCCTTTGACGACTGACTGCTAATGGCCGATTCCTGCCTCTCACGACGGAAAGCAAACGGCCCAGCGAATCCGCACTAACGCGACATTGAAATGCCTTTGCCATCAGGCCTGAATGAGTCGTCGCATAACTCAGGAGTAAGGCGACAGCTAAGGCTTGGCGCGACGTGTGGGCTGGGCCCAAAGCAGACGGTGGGCAGTCTGCTAATGCATCAGCAATGATGTACCCATCACTGTCGCGCTTACAAAATCACCTTTTATGATGATCAAGAGGTTATGTATGGCGATGGAAATTTATACAACATACACTCAGTGATTCTCGACAGAACCGTCGCCTAATAAATATCCAGGAGCAATTATGAAACTTTTCTCGGTATTCACAATTTTGTTATTTGCATTAGTAGGATGCGCTACAGCTGGGAGCCAATCGCCACAGCAAGCCGCACAATCTGCGGCAATTTTATTTGAGCAACAAAAATTCAATTTAGTTTGGGTTCCCGCAGCGAATAACGGCATTTCCGGAGCTATGGCATCCGCGCTTATAGGAAGTGCAGGTTTAGAATCTCCAATTGTTTCAAGCATCCACCAAATAATTGCCCCTGCAAGCAAAGCTGATGTTCGTGTCGCCATCTCAGGAACCAATAGTTCTTTTGCAGCCAACTCAGCTATTGCAGCCTTAAGTAACACATCAAGCATGCTCCCTAAGTTGCAACTTGCATTTATCGGCTCGACATCAGATGCCGCGGCAGTTCGCTCGGCAGTTGAAGCTAAAGGCGGTAAATTCTTACACGCCACACCAAATGGCTCCTAACTAGCGGTTTCTGCCTGTCATGATAGACGTCTGTCGGCCAGGAGCAGACATTCGAGACAGTCTAGCTATGGGCCATTTTCGGAGTTTGTTGATGGGGCTGGGGGGCTCCCTTGTCTCATTCTCCAAGGTCCCTCTCTAGGAGCCCTCATACGCCAGTCGTCGCTTCGGCGTAGCTAGGCTGGCTGATAACACCCTTTTTTCAGCGCAAAAAGGCCAGCGTGAAAGTGGCTGCACAAACAGCAGCCATCCGATACCAGGCCCGGTCGGCTTATTGCCCGGCCTGGCTGACAGGGGTAACGCTGCGGGTGTAATAATCGCCCGACGAGTCCTGGATGCAGTAATTCGGGGACATCGGTTTTTCCTCGCCGGCTTTCAACTCAACCACCTCATTGCGGCACGTTGTCTGGAGTGTTTGGGACTGGAATGCCTGCCGGACTTCATAGTCGGCGCCTGCGCGTGGCACGAAACTGACGGGCGCTGAAGAGCAACTGGACCCGGACGTGACGAACGCCACAAACACGATCAGCGGCTGCCCGGCCGGGACCACACGTTCATCGAAGTACCTGCGCGTCTCATCGATCTTCGCGCTGACCGGGGAGGCCGGCATGCCGATGACATTATTCTGGTAGTCGGAAGGCCACATGCCGAAGATATCCGCGCTCTGACCGCTGGGCACGATACGCGAAGGATTCCATCCTTGCGGCCGCTCGCGGGCGGCCAGGGCTATTCTGTAAGTGTCGTTGAAATACTGCTCGCAACTTTGGCCGGATACGAAACCTGCATATGCCCCTTGCCCGCTGATCAGGCGGATGCGCGCCGTACTGGCCGGGTCGTACTTGGCCATCTCGGCCGGGTTCTGTACATCGGTTTTTTTGAAGGTGCAGCCCCCGATAGCCAACGGCACGATGAGCAACAGCGACAGGCGTGCGATGACGATGCCCAAGCTGGTATGAATTGATGAGCGCTTGCTGGCGTCCTGCTTCATTATTTTCTCCATGTTAGTAGCGCAACCTTCGTGATGGAGGGGTTTGGGCAGGCGTTTGCCTTCAAAGTTCGCAGGTTCGCACTGGATTGGGGGCAAAGAAAGCATGACGGCGGCCTTTTCTCTCTCCCGAAGTGTCGCGCGTACAGTCTGCCCTGTTATGCTGATTCAGCTATCCGGCGTGTAGATAAGATGCTATATGGCATTAAGTGACAGGAATGTTGGCCAATTGATAGTTAGGGAAAACTGAGTATGCGTCGCTTAGTAGCCAACGGATTTGTGTTTGTCAGCATTGCGATACTCTGTTCCGGCTGCACATCTTATTCGTCCCAGCCGACAATCAACAAACCCGCTGAACCCGAAACACGAGAAATCATCTCCAGCTTCAGTTACGCAATAAACTCCCCATGGAAAGACAGTCGCTTCGGCAAGGACGCATACGCAGCGACACTTAAAGTTATTACTGATGCACAGGATACGGGCTCCAGCCTTGCCGCCCCGACCCTACCGGCATTAGAAATAAAGATCTCGGAGTTCTCATCTGGCGGCGCTTGCGGACAAGATTACTTGACGGGCCTGAGTCTGGGTTTGATCCCCAGTTGGTGTACGCGGACAGACCTTTTCAAGTTTGATTTTATATTGAATAAGGATCAGCGCTTTTGCAGGCAGAAAACCTACTCGATAAACGCCACGTCGTTTTCACATCTCACGATGATTCCGTTTGCACTATTCAATACGGACAATCAGCCATTGACGCTCTATCAGGCGGCGCTTAAAGATTTTCTTCGGATAGGTCAATGTGCGACGCGTTGAGAGGCATGTTAACAGGCTTTGTTTTGCGGCTACGAGGGGCTCATTCCAGGCGTTGGGACGTTCGAAATTTATCTCAGGTGAGCGGCAGCTTTTGGCCGATTGCAGGCTGTCATTAAGGCCTACTGCTGGCCGTTTGCTGCCTGCCGGAGGGTGAGGCTCCAACCGTCGGATTCTGGAAAGTCGGGGGTCAGCACCTTCACGTAAACCAGCCTATTCGCTCCGGTTACCACACCAAGATGGGAAATATGTCGCGCCGCGTACTCACAACATAAGACTCCAATCCATTTTTTTCAGGATAGATTTTCAAGATTATTTTTTCGCTGAAAGTGATGGTGAGAACTCCACCATCATCAATTGAAAATTTTTCTACATCGAGATTTAAAACATCAAAAAACAAAGGACTGGTAGCGACATCCTCTCCATGCCCCCTTCTAGTCACTCCGTCGATATCACAAACGAATGGGCACTGAACCAGTACACTGCCCATGTCGCCAAAAAGCAAGACCTGCGAGCCGATCCCGACCGTTATACCCGTTAGGACGGCTGGCATCATTTCGGCCAAGTCAAAGTCGTTTATCATCGTGCCGTACCCTTGTCGGACAGGTGGTTATTGAAGATTGCCAAGTTAAGAAACCTGCTGGTTCTTACGTGGACCAATAATAGCTCCACTCAGCCACCTTCATCCCTTGGGATGAACAGAGTCATCTCGTTGCGATGGGAAGTCTTGATCGAAACCCTATCCGAAGCATATTCGTTGACCCGGCCTATCACAGAATAGAGATAGGGGACCGACTGATGGCGACGATTGAGTCAGTGGCCGCGTAGGCTGAGTGAAACTCTTGGAAAATTTGGGGCAGACCACAATTGATATTCGTGGTCTGCCCCCCGATCTATCTGCGAAATTGGCCCGACGCTTCTCGGAAAATAACGCTACTCAAAACCAAATTATTGCTACCCATGACGGCATTTAAAATTGGCACAATAGCTCGCTAGGCTTTCTCTATTAACAGACGGATTCGTTCATGCATCACAGCATCCACGCCGCTTACCATCAAGCGACCTTCTCCCGCAGCACTTGCGCGTGGTTGACCATTGACGATGTGGCCATCGAGCAATGGTTGGCCTCCCACCTGAATGACGCCAGTGTCGCCCTGCTTGGGCTTTCCTTGATGTGGTTAATGGATGAGGAAGAAGATGCCCTCGCCAGGCGTCGCTTCATTCCCGGCGAGGACGGCAGCTCCACCCTAGTACCATTGCTGGTGTGCAGCGATGATATGGACTTCGACTGCACCGTGCTGATGGTCGAACAGGTTATCGACGGCGACACCGTGCATTGGCGGCGTTTCGGCTGGAGCGCTTCCGGCAAGCTGGAAGTGGGTATTTCTACTCGCTGGAACGCGGAAAACCAGCCGGTTAGCTTTTCTCTGGAGGAGTTCGGCGCAGCGCTGGAGACGTTCGACAAGCTGCAGAAGGAATCGCCGAGTCAATGAGGCGCACGGATATTAAGCAGCAACTTCCCGAACTCGACTGTGCTGCTAAAGTGAAGCTTCGCAGGTTGTTGGCTGCCGGCACAATTTTGCCAGTGATGAATAAGACCAAATGGGTCGAGCTGATCGAAGCAATGCTTTGCTCACCGCAAATACAACCAGAATTCAGACTGCACAGTGTTTTAGCCCCGAGCGGCTACTGCACAGACTGGGATGGAGATTGGCATTACC
This sequence comes from Pseudomonas sp. W4I3, assembly GCF_030816195.1. Taxonomy (GTDB): domain Bacteria; phylum Pseudomonadota; class Gammaproteobacteria; order Pseudomonadales; family Pseudomonadaceae; genus Aquipseudomonas. The sequence goes on from NZ_JAUSXS010000001.1 coordinate 3,390,671, forward strand.
ACATCCATCCTGTAGCGGAAATCGAGTGGATCGAACTCAGAGCGGTTTCGCTCGATTGGTTGCTGTCCATATTGAGAAAACACAACTTTCCGTTTTCGATCGAAGGCGAAACGCCTCGTGTATGGGGCTATACCAGGCTTGGCATGCAGCCTGTTTGGTGCTGAACTCATCCGAGCTGGCTTTAGAGTTCTCACACACTCTGGGCCGAACCCGGTCAGGTGACCAATAAGATAAACTTCCAGCCAATCTGTACAGTCCAAGTTGAACATTGCTCAAGCCGTGCGTTGAGGCATCTCCATTTGAATTCCCAAAACTCTTCAAAAGCATCCATTACCTTTCCAGGCGGCGGAAACGCGGGAGACTTGCTCCGCTCCGTAGATTGGACGCAAAGCAAGTTGGGAGAACTGTCGGCATGGCCGCAGGCATTGGTCACCCTTACCAGAGTCATGCTCAGCTCTAGCCAACCCATGTTTATCGCCTGGGGGCCTGAGCGCATCCTTCTTTACAACGATGGATATTCCAAAATGCTTGGCCCGAAGCACCCGTGGGCATTCGTGCGGCCCTTTTTTGAGGTGTGGCCTGAAGTACGATCCGAAATCGGTGGGCTCATGGATCGAGTCTTCTCGGGTGAGCCCATTGCGATGGATGACCTCGCGCTGACGCTCAATCGAAACGGCTACCCGGAAGAGGCCAGTTTTTCTTTTTCGTACACCCCAGTGCCAGACAATACCGGAGAAATACTGGGTTTGTTCTGCGCTTGCACTGAGACCACGGGGCGCGTTACGACTGAGCGTCGGCAAGCAGAAGATGCGAGGCGCGAGAGGGACCGGTTATTTGAAATGAGCCGAGATCTGTTTGGCGTGGCTACCCTGGACGGGTATCTGGTGTCGATCAATCCAGCGTGGGCGCGGCAACTCGATCGCTCAGTTGAAGAACTGTTGGCTCGACCATTTTCCGAGATCATCCATCCTGACGATCTTGCCGAGACGGAGGAAGTCGTTGCACGGCTAAGTGCGGGCGAGTCCGTGCATCAGTTTCATGTGCGACTGCTTAAAGCTGACGGGATGCCAATCTCATTTGCATGGTCTGCCGTGCCAGAGGCCGGCGGTGAGGGCAACCTTTTCTACACGGTAGGGCGGGATATTACTGACGACCTCAGACGCGAGGAGGGCATCCGCCATGGTCAGAAAATGGAGGCGGTTGGCCAACTCACTGGCGGTCTCGCCCACGATTTCAACAACCTCCTTCAGGCTGCCCACGGATGCCTCGATCTTATTCTGCGCGCGCCCCAGGACTCCTGAGCGCGTTTCACGTTTGGCCAGGAACGGTTTGCAAGCCACTGAACGCGGGGCAAAACTGACGGCCCAGTTGCTGGCGTTCTCCCGCGCACAGAAGTTTGAGCTGCGTCCTATCGACGTCGGCAGCCTCATCGCAGGAATGACCGAAATCCTTCACAGCTCCGTCGGCCCTCTTATCCGGGTCGTGATCGAAACATCCCAACTCACCCACGGGGTGTTGTCTGATCCCACCCAGCTCGAAATGGCGCTGCTTAATGTAGCCATCAACGCGCGCGATGCAATGCCTCAAGGCGGCGACCTGATCATTACTGCCAATGAGCGTGTAATTGATACCGATATGGATTTGATTCCGGGCAATTACGTGCAAATCGCTATCACCGACACAGGTATCGGAATGTCAGCGGCCGTTGCCGCCAGAGCTTTCGAGCCGTTTTACACGACTAAAGGCTTGGGCAAAGGTACCGGACTCGGGTTAAGCCAAGTCTATGCCATGGCAAAACAGGCAGGGGGAACGGCTCGGATAGAACAGCCAATTCAACGCGGTACTCGAATTAACCTATGGCTGCCCTCAGTCCAAATAGGGCCTGCCAAGGCGCCCCCAAGAGATGACCCGGCTCCGCTCTTGAGATTTGAGGCTAAAAGGGTGCTCGTGGTGGACGACGACCCCGACGTAAGGCAGTTCCTCTCGTCATCGTTGGAAACATTAGGCTTCGAAGTGCGGACCGCAGAGGATGCAGAGCGTGGTCTGGCAGTGCTGGAGGACGTGGAGCCTGACATCCTGGTTGTCGATTTCGCCATGCCTGGTATGAACGGGGCTCAAATGGCTAGGGCTGTAAGGCTTAGGCGCCCTAATCTCCCGATCATCTTTGCGAGTGGGTATTCAGAGACTGATGAGATAGAAAGAGCGGTTGGCAAGTCCGCGGTGCTGCTCAGAAAGCCGTTCGGAGTCTCGGAACTGGAAACCGTATTAAACGCTGCGTTGAATCCGCATTAGGAAACGCGCTAGCCGTTGCGCTCAGAGTTGGCGAAAAACAACGAAGCAAGGACAATAATTTTTCGATCAAAGGAATGGCTATGAACCCGTTAAACGGCCTACCCATCGGCGCGACTGGCGATATCGACATCCTACATGTCACTTCGCATCGCACGAAAAGGGTAGCGCCATGCGTACAACCATGATGCTTGCAGGGATTGGCGCCACGCTGGCGCTGTTGTCTGCATCGCCAGCCCAGTCTGCGCCTCTGTCAGTCACTGCCGATCAGAATGGTATCTCGGTGCTGGTACAAGGCACGGGCACAGATATTATCCTGATCCCAGGATTTGCCTCGTCCTACGAAGTCTGGGCTGATTTGGCCTCCAGATTGCGGCAGAACCATCGTTTGCATCTCGTACAGGTTGCTGGTTTTGCCGGATCGCCTGCTGTAAGCAATCCAGGCGGTCGAGTAGTCGCACCGACGGTCGAAGCCATCGCTGAATACATCCGCAGCCAGGGCATCGAGGCGCCGGTGATCATCGGTCATTCGTTGGGGGGTGAAGTGGCACTGATGCTGGGTGCTCGTCATCCTGATCAAGTCGGGCGCCTGATGATTGTCGATGCGATGCCCTTTTATACCTTGCTGTTTGACCCCTCAGCGACCAGTGAAACGGCGACGCCGCACGCGTCTGCGATGCGCGATGCAATGTTAGCGGCGACGCCTGAGCAGTCGGAAGCCATGCAGCATGCCTCTATCGCCCGTCTCGCCAAAACTGAAGCGGTGAGGCCAGGTTTGGTCGCTGCGGGGATGAACTCTGACCGAAAGACGATGGCCGATGCCATGTATGAGCTGATGGTCACGGACCTGCGGCCGGAGCTTGGACGCATAGGGGTGCCTGTCCAGGTCGTCTATGCCTACGACCAGCTTTATGGCATAGAGGCGTCCCACATAGATGCAATGTTCCGTGATGCCTATGCCTCGACCCCGGACATCAGCTTCAGGCGAATTGACGATAGTTTTCACTTCATCATGCTGGATCAGCCGGAACTGTTCGCTGATGCCGTCATCAAGTTCATTAACCGCTGAGCGGTGGCGGGCCTGCGGTAGTGATCATTTGTTGCCGCCCATGCAAGTCACTGGCCGTCTGCTTCTGGGCGAGCGCGTAAAATTTGTGCATTGCAGATCCGCCTACGCCGGTTCGATTCTACCTCGGGCTCCACTTTTGAAACCCTTTCCTATTTCCGCACGTCGACCTAACGAGAGTGACTGGCGTTATCAGCAACCTCTGCTAGCTTTCCAATGGCCTATCAGGAGTTGTAAGCGGGCTCCAACCCCGAGCTGATAATTAAGGACAGATATCATGAGCAGTCAACGTCTCGGGCCCGTGCTACTTCTAACCGCTCTGTCACCGTTCGCGTCATGTGCAAATGCAGACAACGCCGATACCGCCAATAAAAGTAATAACCCGCTGAATCTGGCGCCGGGGGCGAACCTTCAGGATTACTACTCGCCGAAGCTTTATGACACTAATGTCCACACTAACGATGCGCTGCTACGCGGGACGCTCCCTGTGGCGCCCAGTGATTTCATCGGCGTGCCTCAGATTCTGCGTGCAACGCTGCCCATCAGCACCCGACCTGACCCGCATGGCGGATACAGTACCGGTATCGGCGACCTGAACCTGTTTGACATATTCCTGCTCAAGACTGAGGGCGTACAACTCGGTATCGGGCCGCAAATCACCGCGCCTACTGCCGCCCAAGATGAACTTGGAACAGGTAAATGGCAAGCCGGCCTCGCAGCAGTTGCCATCGATTCATCCCCGCGCGGACTGTTGGGTGGGTTGGTGCAGTATCAAAGTTCTTTCGCGGGCGACAGCGACCGTCAGCACGTCGAAACCGCGACTTTCCAGCCATTTATCATTCACAACCTTCCCAAGGGCTGGTACTTGCGCTCCACCGGAACTTGGACGTTCGACCTGAAAAACGATACCCACTACATCCCGATCGGACTGGGGGTGGGCAAGGCCTGGAAGTCTGGCACCAATATCCTCAATGCGTTTGTCGAGCCCCAGTGGACGGTAGAGCGCAAGGGTGATGGTGTGCCGCAGTTCACTCTGTTTGCCGGTATCAATGTCACCTTTGGGAAATAGGTATTTATATGGATCATTTTGTTCGCGAGGCTGGTCGCACGCTCATCGCGCTAGCCGTTAGTTGCAGCATTGCAGCTCAGGCTCAAACGTTGGAGACCCGTATCGGCTCTATCGCAATGCAGGGCGAACTTCCTGCTCATGAGTCGATACCCAAACTCTACGCAGAACTGGATTTCCAACAAGCGACCCAGAGTTATCTTTGGGCACTGCCCCTTGTTTCATACGCGCAATGGCAAGAGGAGTTTCAGAACAAGCTGGGTGCACAAAGCGGTGATCTGATGGTGCTCACCAGCTACGAAGACAAGCTGGGTGTCATCACCGCAAACGCTACTACGCCTTACATACTCGGTTTTGTCGATCTGAACGAAACGGGCCCGCTGGTGATCGAGTTGCCGCCTGGGCCAGCCGCTGGTGGTGTAGGCGATTTTTGGCAGCGAGCGATTATCGATATGGGGCAGACCGGCCCAGACAAAGGTCAGGGCGGAAAATATCTAGTGCTGCCGCCAGGTGCTCAGCCTCCTGCGGACGCAGACACGTTTTACATTGCGAAATCGGAAACGATGAATGTCCTGGTGGGGTTCCGCGTACTCGACCCAGACCCTGCCAAGGGCAAGGCGCTGGTTGAGGAATTTAAAATGTATCCCTACAGCGAACGCACACAGCCGAGTAAAACCAAACTGCTTTCGCCCAATGGCAGGGCTTGGTCAGGCACGCAGCCCCGAGGCATGGCGTACTGGGAACGCCTGCATCAGATCCTTCAGAAAGAGCCCGTGAACGAGCGAGACCGTTTTTATATGGCGATGCTCGCCAGTCTAGGGATTGAAAAAGACAAGGCATTCAAGCCAACACCCGACCAACGAAAAGCCTTGGAGGAAGGTGCGCAGATGGGCGAGCTAATCGCCAAAGCCAATACATTCGCCAAACGCTTCCCTGGCGCTCAATTCTGGCCCGACCGCCAATGGGACAAGGTGCTCAATATCGCTGAGCCATCCCAGCGCGTAGCCTTTTATGACCAACTGTGGGAACGCAGCGCCTGGTTCTATGAGGCCGTGACGAACACCAAAGGCATGGTTTCCAAAACGCCTGGTCTCGGGCAGACCTACCTGGGTGCCTATACCGACAAGGATGGTCAGTGGCTCGACGGTGGCAAACACTATCGCCTCCATGTCGGCGCCAATCCGCCAGCCAAGCAGTTCTGGTCGATGACTGTCTACGACACCGACACCCGCTGCCTGATTGACAATCCACAACGAAAAGCTGACCTGTCATCGCGCCAGGACCTGAAGAAAAATCCAGACGGTTCAGTCGATTTGTATTTTGGGCCTAAAGCCCCGGAAGGCTTTGAAACGAATTGGGTTCAAACCGTGCCGGGCAAGCACTGGTTTAGCTACTTCCGCCTATATGCCCCCACAGAGGCTTACTTCGACAAGAGCTGGAAGCTCGATGACATAACGCTCGCGAAGTAACTCGCGCAGGCTTCCCGAACTCAAACTCGACGCAGATGGCGGGGTGGTTGCCAGCGGTCGGTGGAAGCTGCCGCTTCCTTAACCTGCAAATAACACTTCGCCAAGAACGTTTCCAGGACCCTTTGGTTGTAGAAGTCACCACCAAAGAGAGCGTTTAAATCGTATTGGCGGATACGCATGTGCAAAAGCAAGGGTACTTAGCAATACCGTTCGCAAAAAAGAAGAACTACGAAATACCTCAATTCAACAGGAGCGTGTTCGATGAGATTCAGCCATCAATTGCTAGCGCTAGCGATAGGTCTTAACAGCAGTCTTGTGTTGGCACAGGTCGAGCCGAAAGACGCCAGCGAACAAACCCGATTGGCCAATGCGGCGGTACTTAAAGAGCTTCCGTTCTCAGACAAGCAGGACTTTGAAGACGCCAAGAAAGGCTTCATCGAAACCCTGGTGCCGATGACGATTAAAGATGCAAAAGGCGCAACGTCGTGGGACCTGACCAGCTATGACTTCATCAAGGGCGAAGCACCCGATACGGTCAACCCGAGCCTTTGGCGTATTGCAGAACTGAACTTGAATAATGGGCTGTTCAAGGTGACCGACCGGGTCTATCAGATTCGCGGTTTCGACCTGTCGAACATGACGATCATCGAAACGGATAATGGGCTGATCATCATCGACCCGCTGGTAACCACTGAGGTCGCCAAAGCGGGCCTCGACCTGTACTACAAAAATCGTCCAAAGAAGCCCGTTGTCGCGGTGATCTATACGCACAGTCACGCAGACCATTACGGTGGTGTAAAAGGGGTTACCAACGAAGAAGATGTGAAGTCCGGCAAGGTCAAGATCATCGCCCCAGAGGGCTTCTTGGAAGAAGCCGTGAGCGAGAACGTGCTGGCGGGTAACGCCATGAGTCGTCGCACTTTGTATCAATACGGGGCTTTGCTGCCACGCAGCGCTCGGGGCCAGCTTGATGCCGGTCTGGGCAAGACTACGTCATTCGGTACGTTTACGCTGATTCCTCCGAACGACACCATCACCAAAACCGGCGAGAAGCGCACCGTCGACGGCGTCGAGATGGAATTCCAGATGGCGCCCGGCACCGAAGCGCCTTCGGAAATGCTGATCTGGTTTCCTCAGTTCAAGCTGTTGAACACAGCAGAGGATGCAACGCACACACTGCATAACCTCTATACGTTGCGCGGCGCGCAGGTGCGCAACGCTGCGAACTGGTGGAAAACACTCAACCAGGCCATTAATACCCATGGCGATCAGGTAGAGGTGGTTATCGCTCAGCATCACTGGCCGATGTGGGGGCAGCAACGCATCGTCAGCTTCATTGCCGATCAGCGTGACATGTTCAAGTACATCCATGACCAGTCGCTGAACCTGGCGAACAAAGGCTTCACCATGACTGAGATCGCCGAGCAACTGCAAATGCCGGACAGCACCGGCAAGCAGTGGCATAACCGGGGTTATTACGGCTCGGTCAATCACGATGCTAAGGCCATCTACCAGCGCTATCTGGGTTGGTATGACAGCAACCCGGCCAACCTGCACCCGTTGCCTCCAGTCGAGGCCGGCAAGAAGTACGTCGAGTTTATGGGCGGGGCGGACGCTATCATCACTAAAGCAAAAGCCTCGATTACCCAAGGTGATTATCGCTGGGCAGCCGAAGTGCTCAAGCATGTCGTGTTCGCAGATCCGACTAACCAGGAAGCGCGCAACTTGCAAGCCGATGCATTCGAGCAGTTGGGTTATCAAACCGAGAACCCGACCTGGCGTAACGAGTACCTGATGGGTGCCTATGAGCTACGCAATGGTGTGCCGAAAGTGCCGGGCATCAGCACTTCCAGTGCCGACATGGTTGCCGCAATGAGCCCGGAACTGTTACTTGATTACTTGGGTGTGCGGCTCAATGGGCCCAAAGCGATTGGCAAGGAACTGCGCCTGAATTGGAAGCAGCCGGACGGCGCTCATTATGCTGTCGAGCTACGCAACGGGGTGGTCATCTACACCGCCGACAAAACCTTTGATAAAGCCGATGCCACTTTGACCGTAGACAAACTCGGGTTTGCTGGCCTGATGATGGGTGGTCTTACGCTGGAGAAGGAAGTTCAAGCGGGCAAGGCCAAAGTCGAGGGTGACGCAGACAAGGTCAACGAACTGCTGGCATTACTCGATACGTTCCCGACCATGTTCGACATTGTCACTCCCTGAACCGGACCTACGCCCCGGCAGCGAAGGCCGGGGCTCGCTCATAGCTAAACACAGCGAGAACGAATCATGATGCAAAACCCATGGATCTCAAGTTCGGCCCTAGTGGGCATCATCTTCGGTTTATCACCGCTTTGCGCCCAAGCTGACAATGCCAGGGACTGGCAGAACTTGCCGACCGATCTGAACATGGTGTTCGGGTATTACAACCGCATCGACACCAATACTCCCATTGATACCTCGCTACCGATTAAAGGGCTTTCGCTCAACGCGAATCTCTATATCGCTCGGTACGCTCGCTCTTTCGCTGTTGACGGACGCAACAGCGCAATCCAGATCTTGCAGCCTTACGCCGACATCTCCGCTTCATTCGACAACGCCCGTTTCTTCGACGGTACGAAACACAACGGGGGAATGGCGGATACTCAGGTGGTGCTGGTGCACAACCTGTTCGGCGGCCCAGCGCTCACGAAGGAGGATTTCGCAAATTGGACGCCTGAGACGTTCTTGACAGGTGCACTGTGGATCACGGCGCCAACGGGCGATTACGACAAGGATCGGGTGATCAATATCGGGTCGAATCGTTGGGCCTTCAAACCAGAAATCGCTTTCGGAACGCCTATAGGCCCCACGTGGCTGGAACTCAATAGCTACGTCTCGCTCTATGGCGATAATGACGACTACCAAGGCAATGGAAAACTCGAACAGAAGGCCTTGTACGGCGTGGAAGGGCATTTTAGCTACACCTTCAACCGTGCGCTCTGGGCATCGTTGGACGCCACCTACAACCGTGGAGGGGAAACCAGGATCGATGGGGACTGGCAGGACAACAAGCAGGAGAACGCCCTGCTTGGCGCCAGCGTCGGCTTTATGCTTTCGCCTCAATTCGGTGGGTTGATTGCGTATTCCGATACGGTTTCTGAAAGAGCGGGCTCTCCCGACGTAAACACGTGGACATTACGCCTGCAATACGCCTGGTAAAAAGGGCATCGGTGAGCAGAGCACTGAAGGGTGGCCGGCTATCCGCTCGAAGTTTTTACCGTCCAGACAACGTTCCATGGATAGCTGATGTACGTGAGCGGCTTTGTACGATGGGACGAGAACAGCGACACGTTCAGAGCAAAACAGTCACTCGGGTAATCGAAGACCTCAACGGCCCCAACGGCCTGTGTTTTTCTTCCGATGAAAAAACCCTGTACGTCGTCGAAGGACGCGCCAAGCCCAATTGCCTGATCTGGGCGATCGCCGTGATCCCAAGGCCGACCTGGAAAAACTCGACGGCGTGCGCGTTTTCAATCCGCAGGGCAAGGCCATCGGGCACATTTCGCTGCCGGAGCGCTGCCCGAACCTGTGCTTCGGGGGGCGCGAAGGGAGTCGGCTGTTCATGGCCAGTAGCCATTCGATCTACTCATTGTTTGTGAACACGCGTAGGGCTACGTTTAGGTTGTAAATACGACAGTCTTCTAACGATGGTTCCTTAAATAGGGTGATCTGCTGTGAGTGAGGGGCTTGAAGACATATTGGCTGAGCAGTTGGCGGTGGTTTTTTGCGGAATCAACCCCGGCATGACCGCTGCCGCCCAAGGGCATCACTTTGCGGGCCGGGGCAATCGCTTCTGGCGCACGCTGCATCTGGCCGGGTTTACGTCCGGGCAAGTGCCTGCGCAATGTGATCGAACGATTCTTGAGTACCAGTGCGGGTTGACCGCCGTGGTCGAGCGGCCGACGGCCCGCGCCGATCAGTTGTCCAGGCAGGAGTTCAGCGCAGCGGCAGCGGCTTTCGAACAGAAAATCGCTCGTTATGCACCGCGTTATGTAGCGTTCCTCGGCAAGGCGGCTTACTCGGCGTTATCCGGGCAGCGCAACGTGGAGTGGGGGCCTCAGGCTAGAACTTTCGGCAATGCCGCGGTGTGGATCTTGCCCAATCCCAGTGGCCGAAACCTGGCGTTCAGCCTGGAACAATTGGTGGTTGCCTACCAACAGCTCAAACAGGTCGCGATCGGTCCCGCCCCAGCCTTGAACCCACCACCATTCGTCTAGACCCCGGCACTCTGCCCGCTGCGCCGCCTCTGAATATCAAGCGCGGATATCCCGGGCGTTAGAACGGAGAGCCAGCATGCACATCAACGAAGATGCACCAGGCAACATTTCCCAGCAGGAATCCACTCGCAGTACGGATAACGAAACAGGGCACGATCCGAAGCGTGATGAGGATGGAATACCGCTGCCGCCAGACGACGAGGCGCCTCTGGAGGAGGATATGTCGGATGTGGATGCGGCCGATTCGGTGGCGAGTGAGCATCCGGATAACTAATGTTTGATTCAAGCTTCTGAACCCGGCCTGGTGCCGGGTTTTTTTTGGATTCAGGGTTCATGGTGGGTGCTGGTGGGGCGTGATCGGGCGGGACTGAAGAGGGGACTGCTGCGCAGTCCAGCGGGAGCAAGCTCCCTCGCCACAGGGGGCGTGCGGATTGGGAGTGAGGGTTTTTCGACGAATGACGTGTCTAGATCAAGGGTTTCAGGGCGGTCAGGGTTGTCATCGGAGTTTTAGCGGTCTACCCTGAAAATGTATGAATTGTTACAGACAATTTCGGTGGGGCTGTTTTCCAGTCACACGACTTCAGGATGAGGAACGAAAAATGTTTTCGCACGAAGGTACTGCATTAGAGCTGTTGACCCTGGTTTTTGCTGTGACAGGCCTGCTCTTGATAGCCTGGTTTTTTCATCACCAGTACGAACTCAGAACGCGAAAGCGTGTAAAAAAACAACATTCTCTGGATAAGCAGCACTCAGCGCAAAGCCGCTGACTGCCCATCACCCTGCGCCAGCCTTGCGGCTGGCCTCAGCCCGCCGGTTCGGACCGGCTGATTCGCTGTTCCTTGACTTCGTGTGCGTAGGCTTCAAGACGTTTCTGCTGGGCGCCTAACAGGGCGCATACCTTCAGCAGCTGCGCGGCCTGATCATGCGCGTTTAAGCCGGCCGCCATGGCAGTCAGTTCAACCACAGACCAGCCGATGACAGCGCTGGCATCCTCAAGGTCGTAGAACAGTTCCTGTTGCGCGGTCCTGGGGCCGTCCAGATTGTCGATCAACGTGTCCACCCTCTTGATTTGAGTAATGCATGGGCAAAGAAAAGCCCGCGATGGGGGAGCGGGCTAAAGGGGTGTTCATGTAGGAGCTGGGATAACCATAGAGGCCTGTCTGTGAAAGCTTTGTGAAATGCAAATGGCGGGGAAATAAAAGTGTATTCCTCGATCCACCGCCAGCTGTATGGGGCGATTAGCCGCGCAAGTCTCTACTGTCACAGGCATATCAACCCCGCTTGGATGCCGCGTCATGTTCATGTCCGCCAGTCTCTTGTCAGCCTTTGCGCTGTTCGCCTTCGTGTCTTCGATTACGCCTGGGCCCAACAACACCATGTTGCTGGCCTCCGGGGTGAACTTCGGGTTTCGCCGTTCCATTCCCCATGCGTTGGGGGTCAGCATCGGTTTCATGCTGCTGGTGATTTGTGTGGGGTTGGGCTTGGGGGAGGTGTTCAAGCTATTTCCATGGGCCTACACGCTATTGCGCTACGTCGGCGCTGCCTATTTGCTGTACCTGGCCTGGAAGATTGCCAATGCCGGCGGCATGGCTGACAGCAATGACGAGCAGGGCAAGCCGATGACCTTTCTCGGCGCGGCGGCCTTCCAGTGGGTCAATCCCAAGGCGTGGATCATGGCGCTGGGTGCGATCACCACCTACACGCCGGCCGAGGGTTACGTGACCAATGTGCTGGTGATTGCGTTGCTGTTTGCCGTGGTCAACTTGCCGAGTGTGTGCGTGTGGGTCGGCTGCGGCAGCGGTTTGCGCAGCGTATTGCGCGAGCCGCGCTGGTTGCGGGCGTTCAATTGGACCATGGCGGGCTTACTGGTGCTGTCGTTGTATCCAATGCTCGTTGTGGGGTAACCGCCCCATCAGACCGGCGAGATGGTTGCGAGCAAGCCGATGCCGATGGTCAACACCAGAAAACCGAACAGGAAAATAGCCATCTTGGTCATAAGGCCTCCGAAGGGAAGGGGACGACAGGAATGTCGGGATGGCGCCATTGTCCGCTTTGCGCGGTTTTCGGTACAGACGCAGATGATGCGTAAAAAACCGTATCAGATAGCGCGGCGGCGGCTAAACCGCGGGTTTTCACGCCTCGCCGGCTTTTAAAGATCAGCCGCACGGGTTGAGACAGTGACCGCGTTTGCCCCTAAGATAGCGCCCATCGCATTAACAATAAAAGTGGGCCAACCCTCGATGGAAAGACGCCAGTTCAGCGGTGGCATGAAGGGCAAGAACCTGCGCTACCTCAATGACGATCTCCCGCAGCCGGCCGCGGCCACCCGCATCGGCTTCCTGCTGCTCGAACACTTCTCGCTGCCTGCCTTCACCCAGACCCTCGACACCCTGGTCACCGCCAATCTGCTGCGCCCCGAGCTGTTCGCGTCACGCACGTTCGGTTGGGACGAGGGTGAGGTGATCAGCGATCTGGGCCTGGTCATTCGCCCCGATGCCAGCCTTGAACTGGCAGCGTTGCCGACGTTGGACTTGCTGGTGATCTGCGGCGGATTTCGCACCGAACTCAAGGCCAGTGAGGACTTCATCCACATCCTGCGCGCGGCTGCCGAACAGGGCATCGGGCTCGCCGGCCTGTGGAACGGCTCGTGGTTCCTCGGCCGCGCCGGGTTGCTGCAGGGTTATCGCTGCGCCATCCACCCGGAACATCGCCCGGCGCTGGCGGAAGTGTCCAAAGCCGCCCAAGTGACCAGCGAGCCCTTCGTAATCGACCGCGACCGCCTGACCGCTTCCAGCCCCTCGGGCGCCTTCCATATGGCCCTGGACTGGATCAAGAGCCTGCACGGCAAGGCGTTGGTTGAGGGCATCGAAGACATCCTGGCCTTCGAAGAGTCGCGCTACAGGCGTATCAAGCCGACCGAGAACGTCTGCGTCAGCGCACCGCTGCGCGAAGTGGTCAAGTTGATGGACGCCAACCTCGAAGAGCCCCTGGAACTCGACCAACTCGCCGTCTACGCCGGCCGTTCCCGCCGCCAGCTGGAGCGCTTGTTCAAGGAACAACTGGGCACCACGCCACAACGCTATTACATGGAGTTGCGCGTGACTGAAGCGCGGCGCCTGTTGCAACACACCGAGCTGTCCCAGGTGGACGTGCTGGTGGCGTGCGGGTTCGTGTCGCCGAGTCATTTCAGCAAGTGTTACAGCGCGTATTTCGGATATCGCCCCTCCAGGGAGAAGCGGTTGGTCAAGTAGCATGGGCGCTGCAACGTTTTTTAAGGGAATGCCATGAACATCACGCTTTTGGATCGTTATCGCGGCAGTTTGCTTGGATTGGCCTGTGGCGATGCTGTAGGGACCACCGTTGAGTTCATGCCTCGCGGGACCTTTTTGCCCGTCACCGATATGGTGGGCGGCGGGCCGTTCAGCCTCAGGCCCGGCCAATGGACTGACGACACCTCCATGGCGCTTTGCCTGGCGGAAAGTTTGCTGCGCAAGGGCGGTTTCGATGCGGCCGATCAAATGGGGCGTTATCTGAACTGGTGGAAGTGGGGCTACCTCAGCTCGACCGGTGAATGTTTCGATATCGGCATGACCGTTCGGGAAGCGCTGGCGTCATTTGAGAGCAATGGCGACGCCTTCGCCGGGTCTACGGACCCGTATTCGGCTGGTAATGGTTCGATGATGCGACTCGCGCCCGTGGTGCTTTTTTACTTTCCAGACGCGGAAAAGATCCGCCAGTTCAGTGCGCTCAGTTCGCGTACCACTCACGCTGCCCAGGAAGCGATCGAGTGCTGCCAGTTGCTTGCCGAAGCCATTCGCAATGCCTTGAGCGGTGTAGCGAAAGATGAAGTGTTGCGCCTGGGAAACGCTGGGTTGTCAGCACCAAAAGTCAGGGAGATTGCTCTGGGTAATTATCGCGAGAAGGCAAAGACAGACATCGTGGGGTCGGGTTATGCGGTTGCCTCTTTAGAAGCGGCTTTCTGGTGCTTCAACACCACTTCCAGTTTTGCCGAGGCGGTACTCGCAGCGGCAAACCTGGGAGATGATGCCGATACAACCGCCGCCATCGTGGGGCAGTTGGCCGGCGCGTATTACGGTGTCCATGCTATCCCCATCGGTTGGCTGGACACGCTATACCTACGCGACGATATCGAAGAGACCGCCGATGGGTTATTTGCTGCCGCCTCGAAGCAATCATCTTAAGACGGAGGGAATGGTGCGGATCTATCAGAACCGCCCCAGTCGATATGCCTCCAACCCAGCTACCGCCTCACCGCAGGCCAACTGAGCGACCTTTTCCGCCGTCACCGCCGCCTGGGTCAACCCCAAATGCTGATGACCAAACGCAAGCAACACCTTGCCGTCGCACACCCGATCAATGATCGGCAACGAGTCGGGCAGCGACGGCCGGAAACCCATCCACGGTGTGGCGTCGTCGGCGTTCAGCGGCTGGCGGAACAGCCCGCTGCTCAACCGGTGCAACTGCCACGCCCGCTGCATGTTAGGCGGGCGTTTCAGTCCCGCGAATTCGACGGTGCCGGCCAGGCGCAGGCCGTCGGTCATGGGGGTCATGATGAATTTGCGCTCCAGCGAGGTGACCGCGAACGGCAGGCGCTGGTGTTCGTGGGGCAGCATCAGGTGATAGCCGCGTTCGGTGTCCAGCGGCACGCGCTTGCCGGTGAGTGCGGTGGTCAGCGCAGCCGAGTGGGCGCCGCAGGCGATCAGGACCTGGCGTGCGGTCACGGTGCCTTGATCCGTCGTCAGTGACACGCCGTTGTCGTCCACCCGTGCGTCCAGGACGCGCTGTTGCTGGAATTTCACACCCAGGGCCTTGGCGGCTTCAACCAGCTCGCCCACCACGGTGTAGGGGTCAAGAAAATGCCCGGTAGCGGGGAAGAACAGCCCGCCTTGTATCGCCTCGCTCAGTTGCGGCGCCGCTGCGTGCACCGCTTGCGCCGACCAGAACGTGACCGGCACGCCTTGCTGCGTCATGCGTTGCTGCAAGTCGTCCAGGGCGGCGCGGGATTCGGCGCGCTCAAACACCAGCAGCGAACCATCTTCGCGTAACAGTTGGGGTTGCCCGATGGACTGCAACAACCGCTGCCACGCGCCAATGCTGGCTTCGTTCAAGGCGCGGATGCCGGCGACGGTGCGCTGGTAGCGCGCCGGCCGCAGGTTCAGCAGCAGGCGCATGAACCAGGGGAGGGCGCGGGGCAGGTAGGTCCAGTCCAGGCGCAGCGGGCCCATGGGGTCCAGAAGCATGGCCGGCAGGCGCTTGAGGATCGACAGGTCAGCGATGGGAAACACCTGCTCGGTCGCCAGGTGCCCGGCATTGCCATAGGAGGCGCCCATGCCGGGCGCCTGCGCGTCGATCACCTGCACTTGCCGACCTTGTCGGGCCAGTTGCACGGCGCAGGCAACGCCGATGATGCCGGCGCCGACCACGACGATATCCGCTGAAGGGGGGTTGGCCATCGTCTATGCCTCTCTGCGGCCGTCGAGCAAGCGGCGCAACTGCAAGGGGTTGTCGTGCTGCACGGCGATGGGCAGCAAAGCGTCCGGGAAGTCCTGGTAGCACACCGGGCGCAGGAAGCGCAGGATCGCCGCCGTCCCCACTGAGGTGCTGCGCGCATCCGAGGTGGCCGGGAATGGTCCGCCATGCACCATGGCGTCGCACACTTCCACGCCGGTCGGCCAGCCGTTGACCAGCAGGCGCCCGGCCTTGCGTTCCAGCACCGGTAACAACGCCTGGGCCTGCGGCAGGTCAGCTTCATCCAGGTGCAGGGTGGCGGTGAGTTGGCCCTCCAGGTGTTCAGTTACCTGGCGCAGTTGTTCGGCATCGCTGCATTGCACCACCAGCGAGGCCGCGCCGAAGACTTCGGCTTGCACCTGTGAATTACTCAGGAAGGTCTCGGCCGAGGTCACGAACAGGTGAGGCTGGCCCTGGTTCGGTCCGGTCGCCGGTAGGCCTTTTGCGGCGACCCGTGCATGGTTGGCCAAGCTACTTGCGCCGCTTTCGTAGGCATTGAAGATGCCGGGAGTGAGCATGGTCTGGGCCGGGCAGCGCTGGAGCGCGGCGCTGGCGCTGCTGATGAAACGGTCCAGGGCAGGGCCTTGCACGGCGATCACCAGGCCGGGGTTTGTGCAGAACTGGCCAGCGCCCTGGGTCAGTGAGGCGACAAAACCTTCGGCCAATGCATCGCCGCGTGCGTGCAGCGCGTTGGGGAACAGATAGACCGGGTTGATCGAACTCATTTCCGCGTACACCGGAATCGGCTCGGCGCGCGCCTGGGCCGCCTGGGTCAGCGCGACACCGCCACGGCGCGAACCGGTAAAGCCCACCGCCTTGATGCGCGGGTCAGTCACCAGCGCGATACCCACTTCATGACCGGCGTCGTACAGCAGCGAAAACACACCGTCCTGCAAGCCACAGTGTTGCACCGCCTGGGCAACGGCGCGGCCTACCAGCTCACTGGTGCCGGGATGGGCCGGATGGGCCTTGACGATCACCGGGCAACCGGCGGCGAACGCCGAGGCGGTATCGCCGCCGGCCACCGAGAAGGCCAGGGGAAAGTTGCTGGCGCCAAACACTGCTACCGGGCCCAGGGCAATGTGGCGTTGGCGCAAGTCGGCACGGGGCAGGGGCTGGCGCAGGGGTTGGGCGGTGTCGACCCGTACATCCAGCCATTCGCCCAGGCGTACTGTGCGGGCAAAGCTGCGTAACTGCCCGCAGGTGCGGCCGCGTTCGCCCTGGATACGCGCGCGGGGCAGGCCGGTTTCGGCAACGGCGCGCTCGATCAGCGCATCGCCGAGGGCTTCAATGTTGTCTGCGATGGTCTCGAGAAACGTGGCGCGGTCGGCCAGGGAGGTTTCGCGGTAAGTGTCGAACGCGGCCCACGCCAGTGCGCAGGCCTGCGCAACCTGCTGGCTGTCGCCGCCGGCATAGGCGGGTTCCAGTGGCGTGCCGGTGGCCGGGTTGATGGCCCGGATCGCCTCGCGAGTGCCGCAAAGGGATTGCTGACCGATCAGCATGTTGCCCGTCAGAGTCATGGAGTCATCCTGTAAAACACAGAGGAAATGTAGGCGCGAGCCCTTTTTTGTAGCGAGCAAGCGCCCTCGCCACAGCGATCAGTCGACGTTCTGCTCAGCCGACCAATTGGCGTACCACTGGCGGAACAGCGCGTACTGCTGCTCGGCATAGCGGCGCTGAGCGTCGCTGAGTACGTCGGTTTCGTTAAAATGCAGCGCATAGCCCTGGTCGCCATTGAGTACCATCAAGTGCTTGTAATACAGCACCAGGTCGCAGCCTTCATCGAACGACGACAGCACCGCCAACGCCGCTTCCAGTTCGCGCGCCTGACGACGGGCCTTGGCGTCGCCCTTGGCGGCTTTTTTGCTCAAGGCCACCAGTTGCAGCACTTCCCGTGGCAGCGCGTTGCCGATGCCAGTAATAGCGCCGGTGGCGTTGCAATTGACGAAGCCGTGCACCACTTGGGTGTCGACACCGACCATCAGGGTCACGTCATCGTCCTGGGAGGTGATGTGTTCCGCCGCATAGCGCAGGTCGGCGCCGCCGCCAAATTCCTTGAAGCCGATCAGGTTCGGGTGCTCGCGGCGCAGTTCGAAGAAAAGCTCGGCGCGGGTGGCGAAACCGTAGTACGGGCTGTTGTAGATCACCGCCGGCAGGTTGGGCGCCGCGTTGAGGATCGCCGCAAAGTGAGCCTTTTGTGCGGTGGCGGAGGCGCCACGGGACAGCACGCGCGGAATCACCATCAAGCCCTGCGCGCCGACCTTGGCCGCATGCGCGGCGTGGGCCACGGCCTCGCGGCTGTTGACCGCGCCGGTGCCGACGATGGTTGGCACGCCGGCGGCCACCAACCGCGCCACGCCTTCCTGGCGCTCGGCCTCGGTGAGCAACGGCCAGTCGCCCATGGAGCCGCAATACACCACGGCGCTCATGCCGATATCGATCAGCTCGCGACCCTTGGCCACCAGGCCATCGAAGTCCGGTTTGCGCGCTGGGGTGCACGGCGTCATCAGGGCGGGCATGCAGCCGGTGAAAATGTTGTCGCTCATGGTGCTGACTCCTTGGTACTTGAGTATGAGAAGGGGCTCAGATGCCCCAGGCAAAAGGGTCCTGCTCGTCGATCAGCAAGGTGCTGTCGGCGGTCATGTGGGCGCGGCCGGTGATGAAGGGGCGCACGCGTTCGCCGTCCCATTCATAGCGGGCCTGGAATTGGCTACCGGTGATGCTGGCCTGTATCCAAAGCTCGCCGGGGCTGAGGGTACCGTCGGCGGCCAGGCAGGCGAGCTTGGCACTGGTGCCGGTGCCGCAGGGCGAGCGGTCATAGGCCTTGCCGGGGCACATCACGAAGTTGCGGCTGTCGGCATCGGCGTCATCGGCGAACAGTTCGATGTGGTCGATCAGCGCGCCGTCTGCGCCGTGGATGCCCTGGGCTTCAAGGGCCTTGAGCATGGCCCAGGTGTAGTCGGTGAGGGCGTCCACATTGCTCATCTGCAACGCCTGGCCGTGGTCAGAGACCAGGAAGAACCAGTTGCCGCCCCAGGCGATATCACCCGCCACGGGGCCATGGCCAGGCACGTCCACGCTGACTTGCCGGCGATAGCGATAGGCGGGGACGTTGCGCAGGGTCACCGCGCCGTCGTCGTGCAACGTGGCCGCCACCGGGCCAACCGGTGTGTCGAGGGTGTGCACGCCAGGCTCGATAAGCCCCAGGTAATGCAGCGAGGCGACCAGGCCGATGGTGCCGTGGCCGCACATGCCGAGGTAGCCAGCGTTGTTGAAGAAAATCACGCCACAGGTCGCGCCGGTAGTGACCGGCGCGCAGTACAGCGCACCCACCAGTACGTCGTTGCCACGCGGTTCCAACAGGCAGGCGCGGCGCCACTGATCGTGGTGGTTGCGCAGGTCGTCGAGTTGAGCGGCGATCGTGGCGCCCGCCAGCGCGGGGAAGCCGTTCATGATCAGGCGGGTGGGTTCGCCGCCGGTGTGGGAGTCGATTACGTGCAGGCGTTTCATGCAAGGCTCCATCAGTGAGTGGCCGCGCAGAGCGGGATGTTGTAGCGGTCATCGCTGACGGCTTCGCTTTCATCGTCTTCGCTTTCCAGGCGCACCAGGTGGGCCGGTACGCCGGTGGCGGCGCCCCAGTAGTAAATGCCCAGGGCGCAGACCGCCACGGCGACGGTGTCGAACGGGTGGCTGATCAGGCCGATGCCGCCAAAACTGCCGAGCTTGGAGAGCAGGATGGTCAGCGCGTAGAAGCCGATCAGCCAGGCCGAACAACGCACTTGTTGCTTGAGATTCAGGTGGGCGGTGGGCACCCAGCGTGCGCAGAGCAGGTACACCACGAACATCAGGATTTGCAGACCGAGCAACCAGGACACCGTGCTCCAGCCCGACCAGTACACAATCAGCGCGGCGATGATGAACGACAGCGGGCCGAGTACCGCCATGCCCTTGACCCGGAACGGGCGCGCCAGCTGCGGTGCATTGCGGCGCAGCGCGGCGACAGTGACCGGGGCCACGGCGTAACTCAGGATCAGCGCGGCCGAGACCACGTTGATCAGCGCTTCCCAGGACGGGAACGGCAGGGTCCAGAACACCGACAGGCCAAACGTCAGCCACAACGCCGGGCGCGGGATGCCGGACTTCTCGTCGATGTGGGTGAAAATCTTGAAGAAGGTGCCGGTCTGCGCCCAGCCATACACCACACGCGGGGTGGCATTCATGTAGATATTGCCGCAGCCGCTGGGGGAGATCACCGCATCGGCCACCACCAGGTAGGCCAGCCAGCCCACACCGAGTGTCAGGGCGATATCGCGATAGGGCAGCGCCAATTCCTGGCTGATCCCGGCCCAGCCATTGGCGAGCATCTCGGTGGGCACGCCGCCCAGGAACGCGGTTTGCAGCAGCACGTAGATCGCCGTCGACAGCAGCACCGAAAGGATCAACGCAATCGGGATGGTGCGTTGCGGGTTCTTCACTTCACTGGCCACCGAAATGATCGGCGTCAGGCCCAGGTAGGCGAAGATCACGCCACCGGCCGACACCGCCATCTCAATGCCCGACAGCCCGAACGGCGCAAAGCCATGCAGCTGGAAATTCGCCGGCTTGAAGAAGGTGAACAGCACGCCGATCACCAGCAATGGCACGATGAACTTGAACACGCTCACCAGGTTATTGGCGATGGCGAAGGTCTTCACGCTGCGGTAATTGAGGATGAAGAACAGGCACAGCAGGGCAAACTGCACCAGCCAGCCCAGGGTGGTCGGGTCGCTGGAGCCGGCCTTGGTCAGCTCGGGAAACCACGCCGCAGCGTATTGGCGCGAGGCGACCACTTCAATCGCCACCAGGCTGGAAAATGCGATCAGCGTGATAAAACCCATCAGGTAGCCCAGCAGCGGGCCGTGGGAATACACCGGGTAACGCACCACGCCACCGGCGCGGGGCAGGGCGGCGCCAAGTTCGCAGTAGACAATTCCCAGCAACAGCACCGCGAACCCGCCGATCAGCCAGGAAATAATCCCGGCGGGACCGGCGATGGCAGAGACATGGCTGGCGGCGAACAACCAACCCGAACCGAAGATGGCCCCCAGCCCGATAAAGGTGAGGTCCATCAGTGACAGCTGTTTCTTGAACTTGCCTTGGCCTGACATAGCGGCGCCTTCTTGTGAGTTATTGGATAGGCATGCAGTGGCGCTATCGTGAACCCGATGGGAGGGCGGCGATTGATGTTTTGCGGTGGGATGGATGACGAATTCAGCACAATCGCCGGTGCTCGACAGCGTCGCGGGCATGGGGCAATCTGCTCGGCGTCGGGGTCTGAAACGGGCGATGAACGTCATGGTGCAGCAGGTATTTGCGAGTCTTTTCCAGGGCAGTCGCCCCCACAGCATCGAGCAGTTGCTGACCGGCGCGGCGCAGTTGTTGCCGTTGCTGGACGTGATCCCCAACGCGGCGATTTTCATCAAGGACATCGACGCCCGCTACGTGCTCGCCAACCGCACCCTGGTGCAGCGCTGCGGCCTGCGGCAACTGCAACCGCTGCTGGGCAAGACCAGCGCCGAGGTGTTCCCCGCGCAACTGGGGCCGGGCTATACCGAGCAGGACCGACGGGTCCTGCAAGAGGGTCTGGTGCTGGAAGACCAGCTTGAGCTGCACCTCTACGGCAGCCGCGAACCGGGCTGGTGCCTCACGCACAAATGGCCGCTGTATAACGAGAGTGGCACGATCATCGGCCTGGCCGGCATTTCGGTCGACCTGCAATCGGCCAGCGAAACCCACCCCGCCTACCAGCGCCTGGCGGCGGTGGACGAGCACATCCGCGCCCACTTCAACCGCCGCGTCACCCTCGGTGAGCTGACGCGCATCGCCGGCATCTCCGTGGCGCAGTTGGAGCGCTACTGCAAGCGCGTGTTCCACCTCACGCCCCGGCAAATGATCCAGAAGGTGCGGCTGGAGCATGCCCATCGATTGCTGCACACCGAACTGCCGATCACCGAGGTGGCGTTGCAGTGCGGTTACACCGACCACAGCGCGTTTACCCGCCAGTTCAAGGCGTCGACGGGGTTCACGCCCAGGCAGTACCGGCAGGCGACGCATCCAGTGTGGGAGGGGGCTTGCTCCCGATAGCAATGGGTCAGTTATAAATGGGCCGGCTGACACTCCGCTATCGGGAGCAAGCCCCCTCCCACAGTCAGATCTGCATTTCAATGCAACGAATCGCTTCGCTCGTCGCTCCTATGCTTACGAGTAACCTCTCACGACCACAGGTATCAGGCTTATGACGGCGGCGGACAACGATCATGTGAATTGGCTGGTGCAGCGCTCCATGCTGCACGCGGCGCGCCAGCGGGCCAAGCTCTATTCGGGGCAGGGGCGGATGTGGCAACAGCCCTTTGCGCAAACCAGGCCGCGTGATGCGTCAGCCTTGTCCTCGGTGTGGTTCACCGCCTATCCGGCATCAATCGTCACCCGCGAAGACGGCACCGTGCTGGAAGCGCTGGGGGACGAAGCCTTGTGGCATGCGTTGTCGAAGATCGGCATCCAGGGTATTCACAACGGGCCATTGAAGAAATCCGGCGGTTTGTCCGGCACTGACTACACGCCGACCATCGACGGTAACTTCGACCGCATCAGCTTCGACATCGACCCGCTACTGGGTACCGAGGCGCAGCTGCAGGCGCTGACGCGCATGGCCGCCGCGCACAATGCGGTGATCATCGACGACGTGATCCCTTCGCACACCGGCAAGGGCGCGGATTTTCGCCTTGCGGAAATGGCCTATGAAGACTACCCCGGCCTGTACCACATGGTCGAAATCCGCGATGAAGACTGGGCGTTGCTGCCAGAAGTCGCCGAGGGCCGCGACGCGCAGAACCTCAGCCCGCAGCAGGTGGATGCGCTGCGCGACAAGCACTACATCGTCGGCCAGTTGCAGCGGGTGATTTTCTTCGAGCCCGGCGTGAAGGAAACCGATTGGAGCGCCACGCCGGTCGTCGTGGGTGTCGATGGCAAGCCGCGTCGCTGGGTGTACCTGCATTACTTCAAGGAAGGCCAGCCGTCGCTGAACTGGCTTGATCCGTCGTTCGCCGCCCAGCAGATGATCATCGGTGATGCGCTGCACGCTATCGATGTGATGGGCGCGAAAATCCTGCGCCTGGACGCTAACGGCTTCCTCGGCGTGGAGCGCAAGCTCGACGGCAGCGCCTGGTCGGAAAGCCATCCGCTGTCGATCACCGGCAACCAGTTGCTGGGCGGGGCGATTCGCAAGGCGGGCGGTTTCAGTTTCCAGGAGCTCAACCTCACCGTGGACGACATCGCCTCCATGTCCCACGGCGGCGCCGACCTGTCTTACGACTTCATCACGCGGCCGGCCTACCAGCACGCGCTATTGATGGGCGACGCTGAATTCCTGCGCCTGATGCTGCGCCAGATGCACAGCCTGGGCATCGACCCTGGCTCGCTGATCCATGCCCTGCAAAACCACGACGAACTGACCCTGGAGCTGGTGCACTTCTGGACGCTGCATGCCCATGACAGCTTCCTGTTCCAGGGCCAGACCTTCCCCGGCAACATCCTGCGCGAGCACATCCGCGAGCAGATGTACGAACGCCTGACCGGTGAGCACGCGCCGTATAACCTTAAGTTCGTCACCAACGGCGTGTCCTGCACCACCGCCAGCATCATCACCGCAGCCCTTGGGATTCGCGACCTGGACGCGATCACTGCGGCCGATATCCAGCAGATTCGCCAGATCCATTTGCTGCTGGTGATGTACAACGCCATGCAGCCTGGGGTGTTTGCGCTGTCCGGCTGGGACCTGGTGGGCGCGCTGCCATTGGCGGCCGAAGAGGTCGCACACCTGATGACCGATGGCGACACTCGCTGGGTTCATCGTGGCGCCTACGACCTGGTGGACCTCAACCCTGATGCCGAGCTGTCGGCTGGGCAGATGCCGCGGTCCAGAAGCCTGTACGGCAGCTTGAACAGCCAATTACAGGACCCGGACTCATTCGCCTCGCAACTGCAGAAAATCCTCGGTGTGCGCCGCGCCTACGACATCGCCGCCAGTCGCCAGATCCTGATCCCGGACGTTGAACATCCAGGGCTGCTGGTCATGGTGCATGAGCTGCCGGCCGGCAAGGGCACGCAGATCACCGCGCTGAACTTCGGCGCCACGCCGATCACCGAATCCCTGAACCTGCCCAACATTGCACCGGGGCCGGTGGTGGATATCATCAATGAGCGCGTGGAAGGGGATCTGACGGAGGAGGGGACGTTTACGATTACGCTGGATGCCTACGAGGGGCTGGCGTTGCGGGTGGTGAGCAGTACGCCGATGTAAGGCTGGCAAGCCGGGATGAACGGCGTTCTGCGTCGTTCATCCCGGTGCGTTGCAATCAACGCCGTGTCAGGTCATCAGTGGCGCTTGTTCTTGTGTTTATGCTTGTTGCCTTTGTGTTTGCCGTCGGAACGGTGGCCGCTTTCGTCGTCCGCCAGGTTGTTGCCCAGCGCGCCGCCGGCTGCACCACCCAGGCCTGCGCCGATGGTTGAACCGGTGCTGCCACCCAAGTGATTACCGATGACTGAACCACCCGCAGCGCCGACCCCGCCACCCAGCGCCGCTTCGGTTCGATTGCCTCTCTGCGCACCCACCGCACCACCGGCTGCACCACCTACACCCGCGCCGATCGCCGCACCGGTCGAGCCACCGAGCTGCTGGCCGACCACATTGCCCAACACACCACCCACACCGCCACCCAGCGCGGAGGTGCCATCGCCGGCGGCCAGCGCCGACTGAGAAATCAGGACGCCCAATGCCAGGGCCGGGAGTGTCATTTTCATTTTGTGTACCTCTAGGGGCTGCGCACAGGCGTTTAAGGGGGTTAACGCACGCCTGGCACTGGATTAGAGCACACCCCAGGTATTTCGGTTCTCGCGGCAGCGTTTTGAGGGCGATAAATTTTTTTTGAAGGCCTCTTGAAATCGTTTTGCGCGTCCCTAGATTTTTGATCACGCGATGCCGCACACGGGTCGCGGACTAAATCACTTGGAGAAACTCAGGAGATTTTAAAAATGGCTACTACCCTTTCGTTGGCCCCACTGTTCCGTCAATCGGTGGGCTTTGACCGCTTCAATGACCTGTTCGAGTCGGCGCTGCGCAGCGAGGCTCCGAATTCCTATCCACCTCACAACGTGGAAAAGCACGGTGACGACGCGTACCGCATTGTCATCGCCGTGGCTGGCCTGACCGAGGAGGATCTGGATATCCAGGTCGAACGAGGCGTTCTGACGGTTTGCGGCGGAAAACGCGAAACCGACGAGAAGGTTGCTTACCTGCACCAGGGCATCGCCCAGCGTGCTTTCCGGCTGTCGTTCCGCCTGGCGGACCACATCGAAGTACGCGGCGCATCCCTGAACAACGGGTTGCTGAGCATCGACCTGCTGCGCGAGGTGCCTGAAGAGGCCAAACCAAAGCGCATCACGATTGGTGGCGAGGCAAAGCCTGAGTTGCGTCAGGTAAGTGTGCAGTAAGGTAATCGGCGGTAAGAAGGCGCTCTGCGGAGCGCCTTTTTTGTGCTTGTCGTTCTGTTCTGAATAAGGGTTACGCCTTCTAATCTGTTTTCAGGAGGATGTAATGGAATCAGCGGTTCTACTCCAGTTGCGAGCGAATGTTTTGGCTCGACCTGGCAAACGTATGGCTCGTCATATAGAGCAATAAACTGGTAGCAATAACCCTGCTTTGTTTCTCCATGAAAATTGAGTTTATGAAGAATTTTTTAGGTCGCGCTCGCAGGTGATTCACACTCGATATTCTCTCTGGCGCAATTGGATTTCGAGTCATCAAATTTAATTTCGAATAATCAGTACTTTAGAGAAAACAGAGGTAACGAATAGATATTCATCGCTGCGATTTTTATTAGGTTCCTATCATTTCTTTCAAGCTGTCTATTCCAAAACGGTCTTTTGTCGAGAAATCTCGGGCATGCTTTATTGCTCATGGATGTAACAAATTGTTTCAATTTTTTTGCCGTTATTCGGCGCCTACTAGGGGGCTTTCTGTCGGCGAACAGGTGAATACCGTTCGTTGCGACGCAGTGGGTTAAGCCTGGGACATTGATGATTTTGCGTGTGTCTGTTCGACGCATTGCAAACAAGGGATTTGCACAATTATCGAGGCTTGAACCCATGAATCATGTGATCAACTCCATACTGGAAAATGCATCGACTCGCCCCTCAATCGGCCATACCAACCCCGCGTTACTGCATGACGTTCTATGGCGAGCATTGGAGCAGGCGCTCAAGGCAAACACGGATGACGATGCCTCCCAAACCCCGCACACTCGCGCCTGCCTGAGGATCTTCGCTGAAATCGATACGCTGTCGTATCTGGACAAGGCTGATTCTAAATTGGCGGCTGCCTTGGGCAAGGCGTTTTTCGAATCCCGCTCCAGTAAAGACGTCGAGGCGTTCTGGAAATTGTTGCTGATCAAACAACTGCTGTTCGAATTGTCGGTCAGGAGTGTAGCGACCCAGATTGCCTCGCAGGCCAGCCTGCCCCGTCAGCTGATTACGCTTGACCCTCAGTTGATTGCTGCGCCGTCTGGGGTAAATATCAGCCTGGGGCTGCTGTGCAAAGAGACCGATCAGCTCAAGCATTCCGTCGTGCGGGTCTTGCAGAAACTGGCACAGCACGTCGAAGACCGTGGCCTCAAAAAGCCTCAAGTCACTGCGCAGATCCTGCTTGAGCTATACAACGCCGTGTGGTCGGGCAGTAATGGCACCGATATCGAGTCGCAGATTTTTTACGCCGACAGTGTGTATGACGCGTTGCCCGACGTGCATCATGCCTTGGGCCTGGCGCCACAGGACAAATGGCTGACGTTGTTCACCTGGTTATACGGCGACAAGGATGGCCGCCCCTATGACACCAATCAGCACACCGAAACCCTGGTCGTGGCGCTTGAAACTGCGCTGCGCAATCGCTACATCGCTGATATCGACAGCCTGATCAAGGACGGCGGCGCACGGCATCGCCTGGAAGAGATTCGTGCACGCCTGGGCAAGGATCAACCCAGGCATTTCGAGCATCCCGCCGAACTGATCGACGCCCTGGGTAGCATCCGTTTATACCCAACCGGCCGCCATCGACCGTCTGCTGCTGCGCGTGCATGCGTTTGGCTTTCACTACATGGATATCGAGTTTCGCGAAAACGCGGAGATGTTCAGCAGCGTGGTCGATGAGATTCTTTCCAGCCAATGGCTGGAAACCATCGGGCTGGGCCAGGGCCAGCACTATCACCAACTGGATGAGCGTGCGCGACAGGCCGCGCTTGAGGTTGCGCTGGAGGGCGGGGAGGCCCAAACCCCCGCTGCGCTGTGGCAAGGGTATCTGCAACGCACTACTTCGATTTACGCCAAGAAAGCCAAGCAATACGCCAGCCAGGATTACATTGCGCTGATGGAGCAGGACCCGAGCTATATCCGCATGCACGATGCGCGCAATGCGCTCGAGCGGTTTGAAATGATCGACCGTTATCGCGATCGGATGATAATCCACGGGATCGCCGAGTACACCTCGGCTCTCAGTGCGCTGGAGGTGCTGTTTTTGATGAGGGCGGCCCAGGTACGGGACGGTATTGACATCGCCCTGCAACCCGAAGACTTGGCAGGTGCCGAGCGCACGCTTGCCACGGTGCATGAGCTGTACGAAAACCCGTTGTACCGGGCACATCTGGCAACGCGGGGCAACCGCCAATACATCACATTTGGCCCCAGCGACACTGGCAAGCAAGGCGGCAAGGCCATGCACAAACTGAACATGGCGATTGCTAACCAGCACAAGCTGATCGCGGCCCGTTACGGTATCGAGGTGGTTGCCCACGTCATCATGGGCGCAGAACACGCACGGTGTAACGGCGTGATTGCCGAGACCTTGCAGGAGTTCGGCGCGCTGGAGGGACCGGAAACCCGGTTCATGCTGGCCGGTTGCGCGGAAATGCGCGCTCATCTGTTGACCCGCAACCAGTCCGTCGGCTTCCTCAGCCAGTTGTATCGTATGCACGCCGAGCCCCAGCTGCAGCCTTCCGAGGAGGTCATTGCAGGCAGAATTCAACGCTGGGCGCAGGTGGTACGGCGCTATCAGGCAACGTTCTTCGAGCACCCGGCGCTGCCCTCTCTGCTGCGGGACCTGGCGCGATTTGATGTGGTCAGGGCCACGGCCAAGGGTACCCGGCCGCCTTCTCGTATATTCAACATCAAGGTCTTCGAGTCGCGACCCGATGCGATTCGGGCGATTCCCTGGACCCGCGCCTTGCTGGCCGGTGGATTGCACAGCGAACTGATCGGCGTCGGGCAGTTCGCGCAAGAGCCGGCAACGCACTTGTCGAAGGCGTTCAATGAGGATGAGAGCTTTCACACCTACGTCAAAGGCATGGCCTATGCCATTGCGCGAACCGATCTCAAATGTGCGTGGCTGACTTTGACCGGTAGCATCCCGGAAAAGGCCCACATTCTGGCGCTGGCCGAAGCCTTGAAGACTGAAGCCGTCGGCACCGCTGAACAGCTGCTGGCCAGCCTGCATCTGGAAGTGATCGAAGGTAAGCGCTTTGTGTACAAAGCCAGCACCGGTACTGAGCCGGCGGACCCGTGGCGAATCAAGGAAGGCAGCTTGCTTAAACTGTGGCCTAGCCTCAAGGCAGAGGTCTACCGCAAGGAAAAGAACCTGAGAATTTATCGGTTGTTTCTTATCTATGCCAAAAGCAATCCCGAGTTCATCCAGTCTTCATCGCTGAATGATTTCTACAGCGGGTTCCTTGCGGCCGTAAGTACCGATGTGGGTCTGGTCGATCCCACAAGCGCCCACCATTTCAGCTGGTGATTAACCTCGATACCCAGGGAAACCTGGGTTTCGACAAGCGCTACCCTCCAAGAGGATCACTGAATGGCATTTACCACCCTGATATTGGATGCCCCCGGCCCGCCGTTGCTGTTTGAGGAAGTTGATCGCGTTCTTGAACTGGGCCTGGCCGTCACCCTCAACCTGTACTATTTCGCGGACAAGGACCGCATCCGGCAGCACTACACCACGCGCATTCAATATGCCGAGATCAACTGCCATGACGAGCCTGCCTTCATTGCCGCTGTAACGCGGGCCGGGGGGTACAGCGTGTTCAAGACGCGCCTGAACATCCCCTTCGGCGCCGGCCTGATCCGCGCCGCCACCTCTCCCGAGTTGACCACGCCACTGCGTGCCATCGCTCAGGCCGGCACGGGAGTCAATCATATTGATCGGCATGAGTGCGAGCAGCATGGCGTGGCGATACTCAACACGCCGGGCTCCAACGCGGCCGCCGTTGCCGAATACGTCGTGGCCCAGTCGCTGTTTCTGTCTCGCGACCTGGATTACTACAACGTCGAAACGCACCTGGGTCATTGGGCAAAAGGCACCTTGGCACCGACCCCCGAATACGCCGAACTGACGCTTGGGCTGGTGGGCACTGGCAGCATTGCCCGACAGGTGGCGCGCAAGGCCGCGGCACTGGGCATCAAGGTGATTGCCACCGGGTCAGAGCGTTTTACCGAAGCAGTGGCGCGCAGTCTTGAGCTTGAACGACGGGCAAGCCTTGGGCAGCTACTGGCCGAGGCGGACATCGTTTCGATTCACGTACCGCTCACAACGCTGACCCGAGGCTTGTTCGGCACTGACGAGTTCCGGCAGATGCGCCAAGGTTCAATCCTCATCAATACCGCTCGCGGCGGAATCGTCGACGAGCATCAGTTGGCAGCCTTCATGAGCCGATTTCCCACACACATTAAAGCGGTTGCCATCGATACCTTTGCCCTGGAAAAAGACCGCTTCGACTCGCCATTGGCCCATATACCCAACGCGCAACTGACGCCGCACATTGCCGGCAATACCACCACCGCAATCAGGACGGCATCACGCCAGATCATCGATAAGATCCACGCATTCAGTGCCGCCGCACCCGCGGGTTAACCTACAGGACACAAGGAAGACCACCTCATGCAAACCTCTATTTTTACCCGCCTTAACGCCCTGAGCTGCACCGACCTCAGCGATGCGATGGACCGTCTGAATATCGTTTGCCAGTGCACCAACATCATGCCCCTGGACCGCACGTTTAAGCTTACGGGTAAAGCCTGGACCCTGCGCTACGGCCCTATTGGTCGGGACGGCGGCTCGGTCGGTGATTACATCGACGACCTTGAAGCCGGCCAAGTGGTGGTGATCGACAACCAGGCCCGGCAGGACACCACCGTGTGGGGTGATTTGCTGACTTCCACCGCCGCCCGCAAACACTTGGCCGGTACGGTGATTGATGGTATCTGCCGCGACGTTGATCGTGCGTTGGAGCTCAACTATCCGATTTTCTCCCGAGGAAACTGGATGCGCACCGGTAAGGATCGGGTGCGTGTCGAAGCGATCCAGGCGCCCGTGACGCTGGGCGGCGTTCGGGTACAACCCGATGATTGGTTGCGCGGCGATGGTGATGGTCTGGTGGTAATTCCAGCCGGTTCACTGAGCGAAGTGCTGGCGGTGGCCGAGGAAATCCACCATGCCGAAGAACATATCCGTGCCGCTATCGAGGCGGGCGTGCCTTTACGCCAAGCCCGCGCCGATTACGGTTACCACGCTTTGCAGACGCCGCGCCGCTGACTGGCCAACGACTGAAGCCGCAACAGGTGCGGCTTCAGTTGATGCTGGCGGGGGCGTCACCACCCTTCACTTGCCGAGTTTTTTACGCACGTCGTCGACCATTGGGCCAACAGCGTCCACTGCGTCTTTGAGCTGCTGTTCAGTTACGCCGAACTCCTTTGTCCAATGCAGATTCCCCGCGTGTCGCCAGTTTGCGCATGACCACGTAAAACACCGGCGTTAGAAACAGGCCGAACAACGTGACCCCAAGCATGCCGGCAAACACCGTCACCCCGGTCGCCAAGCGCACTTCACTGCCCGCACCCTGTCCGAGCAGCAGCGGTACTGAGCCGGCGATGAAGGCAATTGACGTCATGATGATCGGGCGCAACCGTAGGCGGCAGGCTTCCAGTGCCGCCTGTACGATCGTTCTGCCTTGCATCTCAAGTTCCCGGGCGAACTCGACGATCAGGATTGCGTTCTTGCAAGCCAGGCCCATGAGTACCACCAAGCCGACTTGGACGAACACGTTGTTGTCGCCATTGGTCAGCCAAACCCCGAGCAATGCCGAACACATGCAGACTGGTACGATAAGGATCACTGCCAAGGGTAATGTCCAGCTCTCATACAGAGAGGCGAGCACCAGAAACACCAGCATTACGGCCAGCGGAAATACGATAAACGCGGCGTTGTTCTGGCTGACTTGCTGGTAGCTCAAGTCCGTCCACTCCAGCTCAATACCGCGTGGCAGCACGCGTTTGGCAATCTCGGTGAGTTTGGTGATGACCTGCGCGGATGAAAACACCCTGGGGTCGGCGTCGCCGATCACGTCGGCCGCCGGGACACCGTTGTAACGGATGACCGGATCAGGACCAAAAGTGTGCTCCACGGTGACCATAGAGCCGATCGGCACCATTTCTCCACGATCATTACGCGTGCGCAATTTTCCTATGTCTTCAGCTGTTTGGCGGTGTGAGGAATCGGCCTGCGCCATGACGCGATAAACGCGACCAAACTGGTTGAAGTCATTGACGTAGACCGAGCCCAGATAGGTTTGCAGCGTATCGAACAGGTCAGTCAGAGACACGCCCTGCGCTTTGGCTTTGACCCGATCAACCTTGACTTCCAACTGCGGAATGTTGGCCTGATACGAACTCACCGGCCAGGTCATGCCGGGGGTTTTAGCAATTTCTGCAAGGAAGGCGTTCAGCGCATTTTGCAGCGCGCCAAAGCCCAGGCCGGCACGGTCTTTCAGGTAAAGCGAGTAGCCAGAACCGTTGCCCAATCCTTGGATCGGCGGGGGCATCAGTGCGTAGGCGGTGCCATCTTTGATGCCGGCGAATTTTGCGTTGAGTTCATGGTTGATGTCCGCGGCGCTACGAGTGCGTTGGTCGAACGGCTTGAGGATGATGTACAACGCCGTGAGGTTGGGAGTGTTAACGTTTTGCAGTGCGTTCAACCCGGCATATGCCGGAACGATGTCGACACCCTCGACGCCCTGGGCGATGTCAATCATTTGCCGGGTTACCGCATCTGTACGCGAGAGCGATGCACCTTCTTGTAGCTTGGCGCCGCCGAATAGATAGAGTTTGTCTTGAGTGGGAATGAACCCCCCCGGCACCTGTTGAAACAACATCACCGTGCCGCCCAAAAGCATCGCGTACACCATGAACACTGCGCCCCGACGGTTCAGTGCACGCGACACGGCACTGGTGTAGCGTTCCGAACTACGCAGGAAAAAACGGTTGAACGGGCGAAATAGCCAGCCCAGTGTATGGTCGATCAACCGCGCCAATGGGTCTTTAGGCCCGTCGTGAGGCCGCAGCAACTTGGCCGCCAGAGCAGGGCTGAGCGTCAACGAGTTGATGGCAGAAATCACCGTCGAAATGGCGATGGTCACGGCGAACTGTTTATAGAATTCGCCGGTAACACCACTGAGGAACGCCATCGGTACGAACACCGCGCACAACACCAGTGAGATCGCAATGATCGGGCCGCTGACTTCGCGCATCGCCTTGTGCGCGGCTTCTCGTGGGTTTAACCCTTCTTGCATGTTGCGCTCGACGTTTTCCACCACCACGATTGCATCGTCCACGACGATGCCGATGGCCAGCACCAGCCCGAACAAGGTTAAGGTGTTGATCGAGTAGCCGAACAGATACAAGAACGCAAATGTCCCCACCACTGAGACGGGCACTGCGATCAACGGAATGATTGAGGCCCGCCAGTTTTGCAGAAACACGATCACTACCAGGACCACCAGCATGACCGCCTCGAACAGCGTGTGCTGCACTGAGCTGATGGACTCGCGGACAAACACGGTCGGGTCCCATACCGCCTTGTAGGCGATATCCTTTGGAAAGTCCTCGGCCAATCGGTCCAGCGTCTTGTAGACCTGATCGGCCACACCCAGCGCATTGGCGCCGGGTGAAAGGAATATCCCGACGGTGCTGGCGTTCTGCTGGTTTTGCAGAGCGCGCATGGTGTAATCACTGGCGCCCATTTCTATGCGCGCCACGTCGCCAAGCCGCACGATTTGTCCGCTGGAGCCTTGTTTCAGCACGATATCGGCGAACTCTTGCTCGCTGCGCAGGCGCCCCCTCACGTTGATAGAGATCAGCATGTCGGTGGCTTTGGGGTTGGGCTCCGCGCCCAGCTGTCCGGATGATACCTGCACATTTTGTTCGCGTACGGCGTTCAAGGCATCGGTTGCGGTCAGCCCGCGAGACGCCAGTTTGTCCGGGTCGAGCCACAGGCGCATGGCGTAATCCCCTGAGCCGTAAACCCCAACGTCACCAATGCCGCGAATACGTGATAGCTCATCCTTGATATGCAGGGTTAGGTAGTTGCGCAAGTACAGCGATTCGTAAGAGTTGCCCGGCGAATATAGGCTGACGTACATCAAGGGCGTGGGCGACTGTTTCTGGGTAGTCACGCCAAACTGCCGGACCTGTTCAGGCAAGCGTGAAAGTGCCTGGCTCACGCGGTTTTGTACGCGCACGGCGGCGGTGTCAGGGTCGACATCTGGCAGGAATGTCACGACGACTTGAAGGCTGCCGTCGGAACCGGCGACCGATTTCAGGTACATGATCCCCTCAACGCCATTGATGGCCTCCTCCAGCGGCGTGGCCACGGATTCTGCGATTTCCTTGGGGTTGGCGCCGGGATAGGTTGCACGCACTACCACGCTGGGAGGCACAACCTCCGGGTATTCACTGACGGGCAGCAACGGCATCGCAATCGCGCCCAGCGCGAAGATAATGATCGAGAGCACGATGGCGAAGATCGGGCGATCAATGAAAAACTTGGAAAAATCCATGCTTGCGCCCTCAGTTCCTGGTCGTTTTCATGGTGACTTCGGAGGGTTTCACCGGCATGCCTGGGAAATAAATGCGCTGCAAGCCTGCGACGATGAGTTTGTCGCCTGGCATCAGGCCCGATTCGACGATGCGCAGGCCGTCGTTCATCCGCCCCAACTGGATGTCCTTGCGCTCGGCGATATCGCCGGCGCCCACGATATACACGTACTTGCGGTCCTGATCGGTAAGCACCGCTTTATCGTCGATGAGAATCGCGCTGGTTTCGAGGCGGCTAGACAGCTGCACGCGGGCAAACAGCCCAGGGGTGAATACACGGTTTTTGTTTGAAAGGGTTGCACGCAGTCGAATCGTGCCTGTGGCGGGATCAACCTGGTTATCAAGAAAATCGACATCGCCCACGTGAGGGAAGCCGGATTCATTCGACAAGCCAACCCGCACGCTGAGTTTGCTCGCGTGGTCTTGGGCTTTGCGTGCTTGTTCGCTGTAGCGCAGGTAACTATGTTCGTCCGGGTCGAAGTAGACGTAAACAGGGTCTTGCGACACGACCGAGGTCAACAACGTTTGATCAGCCACCGCCAGGTTGCCCAGCGTCAACGATGCGCGGCTCGCCCGACCGTCTATCGGCGAGCGCACTTCAGTGAACTCCAGATCAAGCCGGGCGAGGGCTACGGCGGCGGCGGTGTCACGAACATCGGCCTGGCTTTGAGTGAAATTGGCATGCCGCGTGTCGGCTTCTTCTTTGGATATCGCATTACTCTTGACCAGTACCTGAGCCCTGTGGTTTTGGGCTTCGTTCATCGCCAACGAGGCTTTGGCGCGCTCAAGTCTGGCGAGGGCGCTGCTCAAGGTTGCCTGGTATTTACGTGGATCAATCACCACCAGCAGGTCGCCTTTGTGCACGCCATCACCCTCCTTGAAAGCGATCCGTTGTACGTAACCCGTCACTCGTGGGCGTATCTCCACCGAGTCGACAGCGTTTACACGGCCATTGAACTCATCCCACTGGCGTATGGGCGTGCGCACAATGGTGGCCACATCGACCTCAGGCGCCGTGCTCGCAGACTCCAGTTTCTGCTTTTTACAACCGACCAATGTCGTTGCCAGCAACAGGCTGCCGAGGAACATCAACAGAGCGGCCCTACGACGGGTTAACCGCGATAAATGCAAAGGTGTGATTAAACGATGAATCGAAATATTCATTGAGCGACGGTCCTTTGTATACCGAACACCCACGACCAACAGTTCCAGCTGGGGAGGCGCGATAGTGGGAAGAGTGAGCACAGTTGCCAGGAGGTGAACTTTATTACACGAATGAACAGTACCGTTTGCGACGGTATTTGTGCGGTAGTGTGCCGAGGTGTTGAGGAAGAGTAACCGTCCGATATGGTTTAAAACGGATAGTCCATTGCGGCTGTTTTGGGCTACAGGAAATAGTCGGAATTGGTCGTGGGTTATTTGTGGGTTGTCAGATAACTTGGCATGACGTGGCGAATAGATCGACCACTGTCAGTGGTGTGTGCAGCAGTCTTTTTTCATGGCTGAGCAACACGCCGGGAGTTTGAAATTCTATGAATAAGTCCAAGCTAAGTGTCGCAACCATGGCAGTGTTTGCGGTGGCCGGCCTGCTAAGTATCATCCTGTTCGCCAATGGCGTAATCATGTTGATCAATCCTGCGCTTTGGTACACCGAAGTGCCGGGAGTCGCCAGGACGGGAGCGTTCAATCAGCACTTCATCCGTGATATAGCGATTCTGTACCTGATCATCGGTAGCGCACTGTTGGGCGGCGTATTGCGCCGGGAATACAGCGTGATGCTGTGGGGCGCGTCGGGATTATGGCTGAGCTGTCATGCCATTTTTCATGTGTGGGAAGTGGCCGTTGGAATCTGTGGTCCGGAGTTACTGATCAACGATTTTCCAGCCGTAAGCTTACCGGCCCTGATAAGCGTCGGGCTGACCTTATGGGCATGGCGCAATTCTCCCAGTCATCGTCATTAAGGGTATTCATGAAAAACACTCCAGAGGTCGCTGAAGTTCCGATTTCGGTTATTCAATGGTTGGACGAATCTTATCGCCAGTGGGCCGGTGAAGGGCTTCCGTGCCCGATGGCGCATAAAGGGTCGCGCGAAGAGTGGATACATACTCACGCGCCCTACAGCCTGGTTTCCCATAACGACGACGCAGACCCGCATTTCATTTATGCCAATGAATGCGCCCTGGCATGCTTCAAATACAGTCGAGAAGAGTTTTACGCCATGCCTTCACGGTTCAGCGCTTCAAGCCTCGACAGGGTCGAGCGTCAGGCGCTGCTTGAGGTCGTAACGACCAAGGGGATTGCCTCCGGTTACACGGGGTTTCGCGTTGACCGCAATGGCGGCTCGTTTACGATTCACGATGGCATCGTCTGGGAAGTGCTTGACGAGAACGGGGTGCGAAAAGGGCAGGCCGCCTTGTTCTGGCCAAGCGCGGCCCCCGTCGGCAGGCTCGAATTGCGGGGTGTCAGGTAATCTGCTGAAGAATATCCCGCACCCGGGTCAGGGCAATATCGATATCCAGTGTTTCAATGGCACCGAAACCCATGAACAGGCCCTGCCTGGGTTTCTGTGTGTCAAAAAAACCGTTGATGGAGTAGAGGCCGACCTCGGCTTTTCTTGCCAGCTCAATCAGCAGCTCGATGTTGATTGGGACTTTGCACAACAAGGTCATATGAAAGCCGGCGTCACTGGGGATGGCTTCGAACCAGGGCGAAAGATCATCGTTAACTCTCTCCAGAATACGCTCACGCCGGTTAGCATAAATGCTGTGGCAACGGCGGATATGCTTGAGCAAACAGCCCTCGGCAATGAATTTGGCCAAAGTCCACTGAGGCAATGTCGAGGTGTGCAGATCGGTCAGTTGTTTGGCGCGGATCACTGCTTCCAGAATTGTCGGCGGCAGGATCATGTAGCCCAAGCGCAGTTGCGGCAACAGCGTTTTCGAGAAGGTCCCGACATACGCGACGATGCCGTGGGTGTCCAGGCTGTGCAGTGAGTCGGTGGGTCGACCTTCATACCTAAACTCGCTGTCGTAGTCGTCCTCGATGACGATCGCGCCCAGGCCCTTTGCTTTGTCCAGCAGCGCCTGGCGCCGAGCCAGGCTCATCGGCATGCCGAGGGGGAACTGATGGGAGGGCGTCACGTAGATCAGGCGAGTACCCTCCGGTATCAGGTCAACCCGCATTCCCTCCGAGTCCACTGGGATCCCCACGACGTTGGCGCCGTGAGACCGGAACAGCAGACGCGCGGGCGGATACCCAGGATCCTCCATGGCAATGGATGCACCGTCGCGCGCTAGCACGCGCGATATCAAGTCCAGTGCCTGTTGTGCGCCGTTGCACACTACCACTTCATGGTCCTGGCAAATGACGCCACGGGAAAAGGCGATATGCCGTGCAATAGCGTTGCGTAGGGCGGGCAGACCTTCCGGCGATCCATACAGTCCCTTGGACTGGGAAAGCTGGCGCAGCGCGTTTGATGAACAGCGACGCCATTCTTCCTGGGGAAACAGACCTTGGCTGGTCGCGCCGCCAATGAACTCGTACCGCAAGGTACCGTCTAGGTCTGGATGCCTCAAAAACGTCGGCATGGCCTCCCAACGTTCGAGACTGTGGACGCTGGCCAAATCAAGTTGGGTTGGTCTGGCAGCCGATTTTGTGGGGCGTGCATTGACGTAAGTGCCTTTACCCACTTTTCCCGTGAGCAAGTTCTCGTACGTGAGTTGCGCGTAGCTGTCCGAAATGGTTTTGCGAGAAATGCCCAGCTGTTGAGCCAGCAAGCGACTTGGCGGCAGCTGTGTGCCAGGAGGCAGTTGACCGGATTCGATCGCGTTGTACAACTGGTTGTAGAGCTGCCCCGCCAGGTTCTTATGGCCATCGATGACAATATGAAATTCCATGAGGCGTGGCTCCAGAGTACGTTTGGTTGTTGAAACATTGAGAGGGATAAGCCTAGCGCACCGAGGATCGTCGTTGAGTGGCGCGCTGTTAATTGATCAAATTGGTCTAATCCAATCAGCGTTGCTTTATTGCGCTCAGTGCTTGCGGTGGCCTTCCTGAAATAGCGCTTATTGGAGGTAGTTGCGGCGTCCGTCGCTGGGTAGTCTGGCATGACAAAAATATTGAATCGGCCGCCTGGAAACTAACCATGAGTATACGTCTGGACTATTACGCTACGTCACCTAAGGCCATGAGAGCGATGATGGCGATGGAGGCATCGACCT
The DNA here is from genome assembly GCF_030816195.1 of Pseudomonas sp. W4I3. GTDB lineage: Bacteria > Pseudomonadota > Gammaproteobacteria > Pseudomonadales > Pseudomonadaceae > Aquipseudomonas. The sequence goes on from NZ_JAUSXS010000001.1 coordinate 3,428,572, forward strand.
ATGACCTGAGCATCGAACCGGCCCTGATCAACCTGGTCAAGGTTCGCGCTTCTCAACTCAATGGCTGTGCCTTTTGCACGGACATGCACTCCACTGAAGCACGACGGCAGGGTGAAACCGAGCGACGCTTGTATGCGGTGGTCGTTTGGCGCGAGAGCGTATTTTTCACCCCTCGTGAACAGGCTGCGCTGGCCTGGGCGGAAGCCGTCACGTTACTGTCCCAAAGTCATGTACCAGATGATGTGTGGGAACAGTTGAAGAATGAGTTCAATGACGCCGAGATGGTCGACCTGACGATGGCGATCATTACCATTAACAGCTGGAATCGGCTAGCCGTCAGCTTCCGCCAGAAGCCCAGCCTTTGATGACAGTTCAGTTCCGAAATACCTGGTTAAGGGGCGAGGAGTGCGGTCATCGGGATTAAGACGGCTGTAGTTTCGCTATGAACAGAAGTTTCACTTCGTAGTCGCCGATTTCTTTTCTTTGCCACGGCGTGCAGGTGTTTTCGATTCGGGGAACAGGTGCTGGTTCAGGAAGTCGATAAACACTCGTAGCTTGGGGGCAGCATGCCTGCTCGATGGCCACATGATCTGGAACACACCTTCCTGTGAACAGTCCTCCAGCACCGGGATCAGTTTCCCGCGTTCAAGCCACTCCTTGATGGCGAAATCGGGCAAGTACGCGATACCGATGCCCTGCACGGCGAAACAGATGCGCGCCTCCAGGTTGTTGCAGACCATCGAGGTCGGCAAGCTCTGGTCGTTGTCTGCATCGCTCAGATTCACTGGCCAACGCTGCAGTTTTCCGGTGTTCGGGAAGCGAAACTGGATGCACGAATGTTGCGCCAGTTCTTTGGGGTGCTGCGGAAAACCGCGTGCTGCGAAATAATCCGGCGAGCCGACCAGAATCATCCGATAGCTGCCGAGCCGGCGCGATGTCAGGCGCGAGTCTGGTGCATCACCGCTGCGAACAACAGCGTCGTAACCTTCTTCGACCACATCGACCCGGCGATCCGAAAACGTCAGATCCAGGTCGACCTCGGGATAGGCTTTTTTAAACTGCGCCATCACCGGCAGAAACGGCTCGCCAACCAATGGCAGGCTGACTTTGAGCCGCCCGCGGGGCGCTACGACTGTTTGTGTCAACTCGGCTTCGGCCGCTTCTATCTCCGCCAGAATGCGCCGACACCGCTCAAGGAACAGCGCGCCTTCGGCAGTCAATGTGATGCTGCGCGTACTGCGATGAAACAGACGTACACCCAGGCGCTCTTCAATTCGAACAATACTTTTGCCGACCGCAGACGCCGAGACGCCAAGCAAACGGCCGGCGGCGACGAAGCTGCGCATGTCGGCAACGTGCACGAAGACAGTCAATGTATTGAGGCTGTCCATAGGGCTCCAAAGTGAGCGAAAAATAGAACAGCCACCATATCCGATTTTTTGCGACACGGTGTGCGATTGCGGAACCTGGCCTCCGCACATAACGGAACTCCTGCCTACTTAATCCACCCCATGGCTTTTCATATCCTATCGGCACGTTGTCTTACCGAGGAATCACCATGTCCGCCATGATCAACCGTTGGGAAATCCCCTCTCTGGGCCTGAAAAAACTGACGCTCGCGTCGGTGCCGCGTCCTGCACCCAAAGCCGGCGAGGTATTGGTAAAGGTGCAGGCCGTGTCATTGAATTACCGGGATGGTGAAGTTGCGGAAAACGGTATGGGCGTGCCCTTGGCGTTTCCCTTCACGCCCGCGTCGGATATGGCGGGCACGGTAGTCGCGGTGGGTGAGGGCGTCACCCGGTTTGCCGTAGGCGACGAGGTCATTTCTATCTGCATTACCGGATGGGTCGACGGTGCTCCGCTTTCCTGGGCCGATGCGCCCACCCAGGGTGGTCCGATACCCGGCATGCTGGCTGAGTACGTGGCAACACCTGCCGAGTGGTGCGTGCGCGCGCCAAAATCGTTGACGCCAGTGCAGGCCAGCACCCTGCCGATTGCCGCGCTAACCGCCTGGATGGCGCTTATCGAATTGGGGCATGTGCACGCCGGCCAGACGGTGGTGGTTCAAGGCACCGGAGGTGTCTCATTGTTTGCGGTGCAATTGGCGGCCGCCTGCGGCGCAACAGTGATTATTACCAGCAGCTGCGATGAAAAAATCGAACGCGCTATCAAGCTCGGCGCCACTCACGGGATCAATCGCAGCCGCGTGCCGGAATGGCAAGCGGCCGTGCTTGAGCTGACGGGGGGCAGCGGTGCTGATCATGTCCTGGAGATGGCCGGCGGCGATAATGTACGACGTTCACTTGAAGCGGTGGTGAACGGTGGCCGCATATCCGTGATAGGGCTGCTTGAATCCGATACGTTCACTGCGCCTGTCCTCGCCTTACTGGGCAGCCGGGCTTCGATAACCGGTATTTCGGTCGGCCCTCGCCGGGCACTTGAGGACCTGGTTCGCATGATTGATCAGCACTTGATCAAGCCGGTCATCGATTACACCTATTCCTTCGCCGAAGTCCCGCAAGCCTTCGCTCATCTCAAGCGTGGCTCGTTCGGCAAAGTAGTGATCGAGGTTAACCGCTCATGACCCCTAATGGCTTATCCGGGGCATACAACGCGGGTGCGTTGCCTGACGACCTTGCAACCCATCGAGGCTTTGGCCGGGTTTTCCAGCCCGGCAAGCTCACGCTGGGGCTCATCGCACCTCTGGAGGGCTACCCTGACAGCCCTTCGCCTACACTCGCCAATCACGTGGAAATGGTGCGCAAGGCGGACGGAATCGGGATTGCTGCACTCTGGCTGCGCGACGTGCCCTTCTATGATCCCAGCTTTGGTGATGTGGGCCAGATTATTGATCCGATGGTGTATGCGGGATTTCTGGCTGCGCATACCCGCCAAATCGCAATTGGCAGTGCCGGGGTTGTCCTGCCATTGCGCGACCCATTGATCGTTGCGAAGCAGTCGACCAGTGTCGATCAGTTAGTCGGTGGGCGTTTTCTGCTAGGCCTTTCAGGTGGAGACAGACCGGAAGAATTCCCGGCGTTTGGTGTGGCCTTCGAGAACCGTGCAGAACGTTACCGGGATGCCTACGCAATGATCCGAGCGGCGGTCGACAATGAATTTCCACACTGGCGCAGCGAGTTTTATGGCGAGTTGAGCGGCACACTGGATCTGATCCCGAAGCCGGTCGGCCAACGCCTGCCAGCGGTCGCTATTGGCCGCTCGGGCCAGGCGATTGACTGGATTGCGGCCAATATGGATGCGTGGATCTGGCACGGTATGGATGCCCGGCGCATGACCGATATCGTGCCCACCTGGCGACAAGCAACGACCGGTATGCCATTCAAACCCTATGGTTATGCCACCTGGTTTGATTTGGCCGAGGACCCGGACGCGCCTATCCAACCTGGCCGGGTATTGCGTGGAGGTCGCCACGCGCTGATAGCGTTATGGGGCGAACAGGAACACGCCGGGGTGAGCCACGTGGTGCTCAATATGAAACAGACGCGGCGGCCTGTTACCGAGATTCTGGATGAGCTTGCCGAATACATCCTGCCGCAATTCCCGTCACACACGGTGGGAGCGCCGTCATGAGTGCATCGACCCTGTCGGCTAAATCCATGCCCTACATCATTCTGGGTTTGTTTGGGCTTTATACGCTGGAGTTCGGCGTCGTCGGTATCTTGCCGATGATTGTTGCTCGGTTTGAAGTCAGCGTTTCGCATGCGGGTTTTTTGATGGGCTTGTTTGCCCTGATCGTGGCAGTGCTGGGGCCGTTTCTGGTGCTGTTTTCTTCTCGATTCGACCGTAAAAAAGTGCTGATCGTGGCGCTGTTCGGGTTTTCCTTCTGCAGTGTGCTGTCAGCGTTCGCGCCCAATTTCACCACGTTGATGGTACTGCGTGTCGTCCCGGCAATGCTTCATCCGGTATTCTTTGCGGCGGCATTTTCCACCGCAGTTTCGCTTTATCCGAAAGCGCGGGCAGGGCATGCGACGGCTCTGGCTGTCGTGGGGACGACACTTGGCCTGGTCATCGGCGTTCCATTGACAACTTGGGTGGGCGCGAGCATTTCCTATGAAGCCTCGTTCTTCTTTTGTGCCATCGTCACCGCACTGGCCGGCTTGGGTTTGCTGTTCAAGTTGCCGCATCACGTACGTGCCGACCGCATGAGCTTCGGCAGGCAGCTCTCGGTGTTGCGCAGCCCGGCGATGTGGCTGGCGATCGGCGCAACCATTCTGGTGTTCGCCGCGATGTTTTCGGTTTACAGCTACGCCGCCGAATATCTCAAGACTCAAAACGGTATGGACGGGCAGACCATCAGCGTAATGCTGGTCATATTCGGGATTGGCGGGGTGGCAGCGAACCTGATGGTGGGGCGCTTGCTCGGCGGGCATCTGTTGGTAACCGCCATTGTCTATCCCATCGTACTGGCTGCGTCCTACTTGATTTTGCTGGCCTCAGGCAGCGCGTCCTTGGCCTCGATGACGGTGATTGTGCTGCTCTGGGGCGCGGCTCACACGAGCGGACTGGTGATCACTCAAATGTGGTTGACGTCTGCGGCGCCTGACGCCCATGAGTTTGCAACCAGTCTGTATGTTTCATCTGCGAATGCCGGCGTAGTGTTTGGCTCGTCGGCCGGAGGGTTGTTCATCAAGGCGCTCGGCATGGGGGGGGCCATCTGGTGCGGTTTGTTGTTTGCGGGTTTATCGTTGGCGCTGATCGCCTTGAAGGCGCTGTTTTACGCGAGCCCGGTCGAACACTTGAGTCGGACATACAGCCACAGCAAATAGAACCCGATAACACACAAGCAGCATAGGCTCAGTTAATGAGTCAGCGTGCACGTAGAGTTAGAGACTACACGTAGCCAGTCGAGCCGGTGTATTGGACTGTCTGTAATAGTGATAATTGGAAATTCATTTTTGCGGGTGAGATGCACTAAGGTGCGTCACGAACGGGGCAAATAGATTAGTGCCCTGACGTTAAAAAGGCGACGCGTGATGCTATGGAGTAGAGAACGCATTCTGGTGACGGGTGCAAGCGGTGTGCTTGGCACTGCCGTAGTTGATCACCTTGTTTCACGCAAAGTGAATGTCATCGGGTGTGGGCGGCAATCAAAACCAATGGGGTACAGAAGCCACTGGCTCAAGGTCGATTTACTTACCGGTGAGGGGCTGGATGCTGCATTGAGTGAAACCACCTGCGTCATTCATTGCGCTTCAAACCCGTCGAAACCACGCGAAGACGTCGGCGCTCTGGAAAATTTGATAAAGGTGGCGCGGGAAAAGGGGCGCCATATCGTCTACATCAGCATCGCCGGTATTGAACAAGCCGCTGACGACTATGAATACTATCGCGTCAAGCTGGAGTGCGAGCAGCGCCTTGCCCGGGCGGGCGTCGGTTATACGATCACACGCGCTACGCCCTTCCATCCCTTCGTGAGTCACCTGCTCAAACGGTTGACGCTGGGGCCGTTTTTGATGGTACCGAAAATGACGTTGCAGCCAGTTGATCCGTCATTTATCGCTCAGCGGCTGGTGACGCATGCGCTGAACCGCCACCATGGGCGAACACCCGATGTGGCGGGGCCGGAAATAATTGACCAGAACACGCTCACCGCTGATTGGATGAAATCACGTCATACGGCAAAAGTGCGCATATCAGCACCTCGCTTGCGTTCAATCAGGGCTATCGAGAGATTGGGGAGTGTCGCCGGTGAGAAGGGCGGCACCTCTTGGCGTGAATGGTTAAGCGACCTCTAACACGCTTCAAACAAGTCGCCTGTAAGCCAATGGCGTGCAGAAAAACAACACGATTGGAGCTGGGACTTCAGTGGGTTCTTAGGTAGCGTAATTGCTTACCCGCGATGATTATCCCATGAGCCTTTCCGGTGGCTGATGACCTTCAAGCATTTTAAGTTGCGGCCATAGTGAATACCCATCAAGTGAATTCAACTCCATGTACGCCTATCACCGATTTTTCGTACCCCTCGCACTTTTAAGTACGCTGTTAATTTCGTGCACGGCGTCTGCTGTGTCTCCCGCGGTTGTTGTAGACGCGGCAGGTAATACGACCCGCGAAACCATTGATCCGTATCAACAACGTTTTGGCCGTTTACAGCCGGTTATCGCGGTGGTGGGTGACAACAGCGGAACCGAACTCACCGATTTTGTCATTCCTTATGGCGTGCTTTCCGCATCCGGCGTGGCGACGGTGGTGAGTGTGTCGACCGAGGCAGGGACACTGCAGATGCTTCCTGCGCTGAAGCTACAGGCGCAGCACACCCTCCAGCAGTTCGATGAACTGTTTCCTCAAGGTGCGGACTACGTTGTTGTGCCAGCCATACGCGATAAGAACAATGCCAGATTGATCACGTGGCTGACGGCGCAATCCGGCAAGGGCGGCAGCCTGGTCAGTATCTGTAATGGGGCCATCACCCTGGCCGCTACCGGTTTGATGAAGGGGCATCGTGCCACGGCGCATTGGGCCAGCGAGAAAACTCGGGCGGCAGACTTTCCAGACGTGTTGTGGCAAAAAAACATACGGTACGTGGCGGATGGAAAAATCATTTCCAGCGCAGGCATCAGTGCGTCCTTACCGGTCTCGATCGCCTTAGTCCAGGCGATTGCTGGGGAAGAAAAAGCCAATGCCCTGGCTAACCAGCTGGGCCTGACTGACTGGAGTTCCAAGCACAGCAGCGATGCATTCCAGCAGGCCAGCGACGATCCGTCCCTGGCGTGGCGAGTACAACAGAAAGCGCCCACGCATATGAACATTCCACTCAGCGTAGGCATGGATGAAGTCGCCTTGGCGCTGAGGGCTGAAGCTTACTCACACAGCGGGGCAGTACAGGTTGTTTCTGTCTCCGGCAACACGAAGCCAGTCAAAACCCGCCACAACTTGTTGGTCGTGCCTGATAAGCAAGTTGTGATTCTCGGCGCGAATGTTGAGCCGGCATCTCTGCCCTCGGCGCAAGCGCTGGACACGGCCCTGGATACCATTTCCAGAGAATACGGACCAGCAGCGGCAGCGCAGGCTGCTCGTGTCATGGAGTACCCGGCGAGGTCAAAAAACGCGCGCTCAGGTTTGGAGGGGTCTTGAATGTCGATAGGTAAAAACTTTGCCGGGGGATGTTTTTATGAAGGTTGCCGGCAGTGAGAGTTTTAGCAAGGCGGCCCGTGAGTTCACCCAGCGGTCTTTTCCCTACACGCAGCTGTTCAACGATGTGGAACTGGCGGATGCCTTTAAACCCGCAGCGCTGGAACCAGGGCGTAGTGCGCTGAGTTAATACCTTTTTAATCGGCCGTCTGATTGTGGCGATAGTCGTCCAGGCCCGCTATTCAATTTCTTAAATTCAACGGAAACTCATTATGTTAACGGCGACCCCGGCTGCCCGGAATTCGATTGAAACCCAACCAGCCAGCGTGGTGTTCGAATGGTTATGGCTGCTGCCTTTTGCCGCGGCGCTTTATTACCCCTGGGCGCTTTTATGGAGTAACCAGGCGCACGTTGCAGGGGCTGGCTCCCTAGTTACTGTGGGGTGGATGCTTACGGCTTACGCGGTGCCGCTGACCGCGTTTGTTTGCGTCTACGTTACCGGTGCACAACCGCTGATCAGTGGTCGCCTGGTGTTGGCCAGACGCTTGGCTTGCCTGGCAGTTGCGGTACCTCCCGCTTTTACCTTATTAGGTGTCTTGCTGTACCTGATGAAGATCTATGGCCACGATATCGCCGTCTGGTCCGGGCTTTGGTTAGCGCTCACCGGATACTTCACGATGCATTCCTCCACGCGTCCGATCATCAACTTCCCAACCTCTAACAATGCTTATCGGCGCCTCCGTGTTGCACATGGCATCTCCTCGTTAGCGATCATGCTGGTGTTTCTGGCCCCGCATTTGTTCAACCATTTATTGGGCGTGTTCGGTGCCGATGTGCATCGCACGGTAATGGACGTACTGAGGGTGGTTTACCGTAACGCGATACTGGAGCCCATCATCATCCTTGCGTTTTTCTTTCAACTCTTGAGTGGGTTGGTGCTGATAAGGCCCAAAACCATCAGCCGCGCCGATTTGCTGGATGCGTTGCAGACAGCTTCGGGTGCGTACCTGACCTTGTTTATTGCGTCACATATCAACTCGGTGTTCACGTTGGCGCGTTATTTTGGCACGGAGACAGACTACAGGTGGGCTGTTGGAGACCCGGTTGGCTTGGTAGCCGATGCGTGGAGTATCCGTTTGCTGCCGCATTATTCCCTCGCCGTATTTTTCTTGATTGCCCACCTTGCGTGCGGGATGCGGGTGGTGATGCGTAACCATCATGTTCGGCCCGCCGTGTACGGTGCATCGACATGGACTGCGATCATCATTGGCGGTCTGGTGACGGCTGTTATTACGGCGGGCATGTTGGGCGCCCGCGTATAGTCATTTTACCGTTCGCAACGGCGCCGCGTTGTCGGCGCCCACCATGTTGACCAACCGTTCAAAGTGCCAGAGCCGAGAGGTCACATCACCGGAGTCGTCTGGTATATCGGCTTGAGCCCGGATTTTGCCTTGTTAGCGGCTCCAGTCTTCAATGGACGCCGCCATCCTGGGCAAGGCTTTTGACAGAGCACGCAGACCCGTAGGCCAGGTCTGCGTCGGCGTGATCAGCGCAGGGTGTAACCGCCATCGACCACCCAGTCCTGGCCGAACACACTGCGTGCGCCCTGACTCAATTGGAACAGGATCACATCCGCCACAGCACCCGGATCAAGGAATTGACCATCCAGCAACCGTTGGTTTACGGTCTTGGCGACGCCTCCCAGTGCTTCATCGGTGAGCCCCAGCGTGCTCCAGATGGGCGTTGCGGTCGGGCCGGGGGAAACCATGTTCAAGCGAATCCCATGAGGTGCCAATTCCACCGCCAAGGTACGTACCTGGGCACGCAAGGCTGCCTTTGAAGCTATGTATGCGGCCAGCCCTGGAAAGGTAACTTGCTCCAGAAAGGTGCCGATAAATACCACCGACGACTGGGCGGCCAACTGTCCGCGCAGGCCGTGCAACGTGTTAAGCGCAGCAGCTCCATTGACCGCCCATTGTCGGTCGAACGCGTGAATGTCTAGGCCGTCAGCCAACTCGGCGATCCCGGCATTCGGCACTAAAAAATCCACCGGGCCGATGGAAGCGGCCAACTGTGCCAGGCGCGCCTGATCCTTAGCCTCGGTCACATCCCCAGGCAGCCAGAATAATTGCTCGCCAAAGCGCTCGGCCAACGTACCCAGCTCGCCCACCCGGCGAGACATGGCTACCACCTGTGAACCACGTTCGAGCAAGCATTGGGTCACTGCCAAGCCGATTCCCGTACTGGCCCCAGTGACTACGGCAAGGCGATGGTTGAATTCATTGCTCATAATGATCTCTCTATGGTTTCGAAGACGTATCGCCTATAGATCAAAACTTATGCCAAGTATAAACCCCTTAAAAATCAGATAGATGGGTTGTATGTGGTCGATATGACAAGGCGCAGCTATTAGTCAAAATGACCTGATGTAGTCGTTATGACCTGAATGCCTTGGCTTTGGTTTTTTAGGGTTGTCAGTATCACGACAGTTATTGGCGGCATCGCGATGACGAGCAGCGGCCAATCCTTGGTTAATGGTGGCTTGTTTTTTCTTGAGCCTGTACTGCCCATGTCATCCATCACAACCGAAACACACTGCCAAACCATCAGCATCCTCGGCGCCACGGGTTCGGTGGGACTCAACGTGCTGGACGTAATCGTCCGTCATCCCACCCGCTATAAGGTTTTCGCCTTGAGCGGCTACAACCAGTTGCAGCGCCTAAAGGAGCTGTGCCTGCTGCATGAACCGGACTATGCGGTAGTGCCGACGCCGCAGGGCGTCAAAACCCTGCAACGTGACCTGGCGCTTTCGGGATCGCACACCCAAGTGATCGGCGGCGAAAGTGGCCTTAAATTTATCGCCAGCCATCGTGAGGTCGACACGGTAGTGGCGGCGATTGTCGGCGCCGCCGGGTTGAACGCAACGATGGCTGCCGTAGAGGCGGGAAAGAAAATCCTGCTCGCCAACAAGGAGGCACTGGTGATGTCCGGCGCCTTGTTCATGCAGGCGGTACACCGCAGCGGCGCAGTGCTGCTGCCCATTGACAGCGAACACAATGCGATTTTCCAGTGCCTGCCATCCCATTCACCTGGCAGCTTGGCCAGTGCAGGTGTGCGGAGGATTTTGCTGACGGGGTCGGGTGGGCCATTTCGGCAAACGCCGTTGAACCAATTGCACGATGTGACGCCGGAGCAGGCGTGCGCGCACCCTAAATGGTCCATGGGGCGCAAGATTTCGGTGGACTCCGCGACGTTGATGAATAAGGGCCTGGAATTGATCGAGGCCTGTTGGCTATTCAACGCCAGGCCGTCGCAGGTCGAGGTGGTGATTCACCCGCAGAGCGTGGTGCATTCTCTGGTGGATTACATCGATGGTTCCGTACTCGCGCAACTGGGCAACCCGGATATGCGCACTCCAATCAGCCATGCACTTGCCTGGCCGCTGCGCATTGATTCAGGCGTGGCGCCGTTAAATCTGTTTGAGGTGGCGCGTCTGGATTTCGAAGTGCCGGACGAAATACGTTTTCCGTGCCTTAGCCTGGCCCGCCAGGTAGCGCAGATGGGGGGTACGGCGCCGGCGTTGTTGAATGCCGCCAATGAGATGGCGGTACAAGCCTTTCTGGAAAGACGCATCGGCTTTACGCAGATCGCCGAGTGCATCGAGCATGTATTGGACAAAGAGTCGGTGGGGCAGGTGAAGGATCTGTACGGTGTACTGGAAGCCGATGCCTGCGCGCGCGAGCGCGCTTTGCACTGGCTCAAGCGGCGCACGTAAGGCGGATCAGGTTATGCCAACCTGAGTACCGCTTTGTGGTCGGCGAGCACTTCCGGCAAGGAACTGCGCAGATATTCCACCCAGGTTTTGATTTTGGCATCGAGGTAATGCCGCGAGGGGTAGATGGCGTAGAGACTCAGTTCCTCCAGGCGGTACTCGGGCAGCACGCGCACTAGGCTGCCGCTGCGCAGCCCTTTGATCGCCGCATGCACCGGCAGGATGCCAACGCCCATGTCGTTGCTGATGGCCGCCTTCATGGCGTCGACGGAGTCCACCAGGAACGGTGAGTGGGTGATGGTGACGCTCTCTTTGCCGTTGGGGCCATCGAACGTCCACTCCTCCAGGGGAATCACCGGGCTGACCAGGCGCAGGCAGGCGTGGTCGAGTAACTCTCTTGGGAGCTTGGCGGTGCCGTGGTTTTTCACGTAGGTGGGCGAGGCGCAAACAATGCTGTAGGTAGTCCCGAGTTTCTGCGAGACATGGCTGGAGTCGGGCAGGTCGATGGCCAACACGATCGATACGTCGAACCCTTCGTGGACCAAGTCGGGGGTGCGGTTGCTCATGCTCAGGTTGAAGGTCACATCCGGGTAATGCTGACGGTAACGGGCGATTGCATCCACCACGTAGTGCTGGCCGATCCCGGTCATCGAATGAACCTTGAGCTGGCCGATCGGGCGGGTATGGGCGTCGCCGGCCTCCACTTCGGCTTCTTCGATCGAGTGCAGGATCTGCTCGCAGCGCACCAGGTAGCGTTGGCCTGATTCGGTGAGAGCTATACGTCGTGTGGTGCGATTGAACAACCGTGTACGCAGGTGAGTTTCCAGGTTGGAAATAGAGCGCGATACGTGGGTGGTGTTGGTGCTCAACCGTACTGCCGCGCCGGTAAAACTGCCTGCTTCAGCCACGCAACGAAAGATGCGCATGTTCTGCAAAATGTCCATCAGGGTCTACCAGGAGATAACGTCCTAGTCAGTGTGACATGAAGTTACCGACGCCTGTAAACGCTATTTATTGTCGAGCTTTACGTAACAGTTATTCACGGTTTTGGTGACTTTGCGCCAAGGTCACAACTGCCTAGAGTCGCCCGCCTTGTGTACCAGTCAGCTTGCCGGGAGTCCTGTTCCATGCCACCACCCATTGTATTTTCACGCTGGCTGTTCGGGCTGCCTTGGCGACGGGGCTTCATGGAATGGGCGCGTACCGATGGGGTGATGTGGATCTACCTGTTCAAGGTTCTGATCGCTTCCTATCTCACGTTGTGGTTGGCGATGCGCTTGGAACTGCCACAACCCAGTACCGCCATCACCACGGTATTTATCGTGATGCAGCCGTACAGCGGGCATGTCCTGGCCAAAAGCGTCTACCGGGTTATCGGCACCCTGGTAGGGTCATCGTTCATGGTGCTGTTGATGGCACTGTTCGCGCAGAATACCGAGCTATTTGTGGCCGGGCTTACCCTGTGGGTGGGCCTGTGTTCGACCGGCGCGGCCCGCAATCGGCACTTTCGCGCCTATGGGTTTGTATTGGCTGGGTACACGGCGGTGATGGTCGGCTTGCCAGTGGTGGGGCATCCCGAGCAGGTATTTATGGCCGGGGTATGGCGGGTGCTGGAGATCACGTTGGGGGTGCTTTGCGCAACGATGGTCAGTGCCACGCTGCTGCCCAATACTGCCGGTGCTGCCATGCGCAACACCCTGTATCAACGCTTTGGCCGCTTTGCCGGGTTTGTGGTGGGTGGGCTGCGCGAGACCCGCGACCAGGCCGCCTTCGAGGCCACCAACTTGCGCTTCATCGCCGAAGCGGTGGGCTTGGAAGGGCTACGCAGCGTCAGTCTGTTTGAAGACCCTTCTATGCGTCGGCGCAGGGGGCGCCTTGACCGCCTCAACGTGGAGTTCATGGCCATCACCACGCGCTTCAATGCCCTACATCAACTATTGGGTCGTATGCAGATACGTGGCGCTACCGACGTAATTGAGACGTTGCGCCCCGCATTGACCTGCTTGGTCGATGTGCTTGAGCCGTTCGACGGGCAAGTCCTCACTGACCTTGATGCGGCGTATCTTGCGGCCAGCCTGGAAGGATACAAGCACGGGATGCCGAGCCAGATCCGGCATCTGCGGGCCGGACTGCTGCTGGCGCAGCCGGATACCGACGACCTTCTGGACTTTCACACAGCCTGCGAACTGCTCTATCGCTTTGTCGAGGAACTGCATAGCTACGCCCAGACCCATGCCTCGTTAACCGATCACAACCACGCGCGCGAGCGTTGGGCTGAGCCGTTTCAACCTCAGACCAATTGGCTCGCCGCGCTGGCGGCCGGCCTGCGTGCAGCGACGGTACTGCTGGTACTGTGCAGCCTGTGGATCGCTACCAGTTGGCCCAGTGGCGCAGCGATGACCTTGGTGTCGGCGCTCACGGTGGGCTTGTCGGCGTTTTCCCCTAATCCTCGGCGCATGTCGTTTCAGATTGCCTGCGGTACGGTTATGGCGGCGGCAATCGGCGTGTTCGAGGTGTTTTTTGTCTACCCACAAATCGATGGATTTCCTTTGCTGTGCATGGTGATTGCACCGGTGATCATGCTCGGTTCCTTTTGGCTGGCGAGGCCGCAATGGGCTGGCTACGGCCTGGGCATGTTGGTGTTTTTCGGCACCAGTTCCATCCCGGCCAATTTTACGGTCTACAACCCGTATGGTTTGATCAATGACTACCTCGCCATGGTCTTTGGCATGCTGGTCTGCGCGGCGGCGGGCGCGATTATCCTGCCGCCCAACAGCCCCTGGTTATGGCGCCGCCTGGAGCAGGATTTGCGCCGGCGTGTGGTGTTTGCTATTAGCGCGCCATTACCTGCGCTGGGCTCGGGTTTCGAAAGCGGTACACGTGATTTGCTCAACCAGGCCCATGGGTTGTCGGTCGGCCAGCCGCAAGTGCAACAGCGACTGCTGCGTTGGACATTTGTGGTCCTGGAGGTGGGGCATGCAATCGTCGAATTGCGCCGCGAACAGTCGCAGTTACCGGCCCTGGCATGCTACGCCGAGGCGATGCCCTGGCGTCAGGCGGTGCGCGCCATGGGGCGGGCGTTGATTCGCCTATTCGTCAGGCCGGGGCCCAAACAGTGGCAGCGTGCGTTGGCGGCGGTTGAAAAGGCGGTGCATACCGTGCAACGCACAGAGGAGCCTTTTGACGCTCACTTTGAAACGTCTGCCTTGCGCCGTGTTGAAAGCTATCTGCACTTCATCCGCACCTCGTTGCTGGACCCTCATTCGCCGTTGGCCGAATACAATTTGGCGGGTTTGCACCACTGATTGGCGTGAGCCCGCGAGTGCCGATGAAAATCGATCGCCATACTCACGGCTTTAGGAGGCAACCTATGTTCAGCCCGCTCAGCGATCACACTCGGCTTGCCCCAATCATCCAGAAGCGCATTGCCATCCGCGACCATCTGGAAGCGCAGTATCTGCTGGAAGTGGAGACCGCACGCCTTGCTGCGCGGCGTCGCACCCTTGAGGATATTCACCGGCTGTGGCGCACGCTTGCCGTGCGAGGCGAATACACGGAGGGTGATGCACTGGATGATTTCATCGATCGCGACCAGGCACTGCATAGCGCCGTGGCTATGGCTTCGCACAACCTGGTGCTGCAGACGATATACCGCTCTTTCAGCGCCTCGTTTCACAGCCACTACCTGGCGATTTTCGCCGATCACGAACTCTACGAGCCGGGCCTTGAGGCCCATGCGCAGGTGGTGCAGGCGATCATATATGGTGATGAAGAAGCGGCGGTGTGTGCGGTGCGCGCGATGTTCGACCCCATGATGGAGAAGCTCGGCTGGTTGTCGCAGCGTGACCATCGATTGCAGCAAGAGCCCTCGTCCTAGAGCGGCTGCCACGCTTGGTTTGTTACAGAGGCTGAAAAAGTGATTGGCAGTTTTAGTGGCTGTTTCCCGTCAGCCCGCCTCGATACCGTGCGCGTACCCGTCGACTACATCATCTCCCGGTCGACAACAAGAACAGGGCAGGGGCACGACGGGTCCGTCTCAATCACTTCTCGGAGCCTTCATGAAACACACTACTCGCTTGGCGCTCGCCGTCTCCCTGGGCGCTGCGCAGCAGGCTGTCGCATCCGGTTTTATCGATGACAGCAAAGCCAGCCTCGACCTGCGCAATTTCTATTACAACAACGACATTCGCAACGCCAAGGCCGCGTCGGACAAGGAATGGGGCCAGGCGTTCATGTTCAACTACCAGTCCGGTTTCACCGAGGGTACGGTTGGCCTGGGTCTGGATCTGCAGCAAATGTACGGCCTGCGCCTGGACGCCTCGGGTCGTGCGGGCAAGGTCGGTGAAGACAATACCCCCGGCAGCGTGTTTGCGCTGGATGATGGCAAGGCCGCGCACGACTTCAGCAAAACCGGCGTCACCGGCAAGATGCGTATTGCCCAGACCCAACTGAAAGTCGGCAGCATGATGCCCAAGCTGCCCGTGCTGACCACCGAAGACGGTCGCCTGCTGCCCCAGACCTTTCGTGGTTATCAGGTGGACTCCAAGGACTTCAAGGATTTCAATCTGGTCGCCGGCAAGCTCGAACAGGTGCTGGATCGTAATTCCAGCAATGGCCAGGGCATGTCGATTGCCGGCGCCAACGATCCGAAAAAGGGCAAGGACAGCAACCAGTTCTACTATGGCGGTGTGGACTACGCCGTGACCAAACAACTGCAGTTGCAGTACTACTACGCCAGCCTGGAGAATTTCTACCAGCAGCACTTCCTTGGTCTGGTGCATAACTGGCAGTTGCCGGTGGGGCAGTTCAAGAGCGACCTGCGCTACTTCTACAGCACCGCTGATGGCAAGAATGGCAGCGCTGCCGGGCGTGGCGAAGGCTATGTCAGCTCGGGTTACTACGCGCCCGGTGTCAATGCGGGCAAGGTCGATAACCACCTGTGGAGCGCGATGTTTACCTACGGCTTGAGTGGGCACTCGCTGAGCCTGGGCTACCAAAAGACCACTGGTGAAAGTGACTTCCCGCATATCAACCAGGGGCAGGGCCGCTCGCTTTATTTGATCACCAACTCGCAGTCGCTGAAGTTCGTCAACGCCGGTGAACAAGCCACGGTTGGCAGTTATGCCTATGATTTTGCCAGCCTGGGTGTGCCGGGCCTGCGCTCTAGCGTGACCTATATCCACGGTAACCATATCCGCACCGCAGGTCGCGACAACAGTGAATGGGAGCGCGACTTGCGCTTGGACTATGTGATCCCCAACGGCACCTTGAAGGGCTTGGGATTTACTTGGCGCAGTGCGGTGTTGCGGGGGAATGACACGGCGGACAAGGATGAAACGCGCCTGATCATCAGCTACAGCATCCCGCTGATGTAGGCCTGGGTTTACTGCCGGGCGAAATACCGGGCCGGGCTTTCACCAAATACCGAGCGAAACACCGCGATAAAACTGCTGGAACTTTCATAGCCGATGGCCGCCGCGGTAGTGCTGACACTTTCCCCTGCGGCCAGATGCTCAAGGGCGACCATCATACGCAGGCGCAACCGCCAGGCGCCGAAGCCCATGCGTGTCTGGTCGGCGAACAGGCGCTCCAGGGTGCGGGCGCTGGCGCCGACTTGGAAAGCGATGTCCTTGATGGGGCGGGTATCATTAGGGTTCTGCTTAATCAGGTTAGCCGCGCGCACCGCGCGTTTATCGGTGGGTTCGGGCAGGTAGAACGCGTCTTGCTGCAGCAGCGCCAAGTGGTCCAGCAACACGCTCCCCAGGCGGCTCTCGCGGCTATTGTCGGCGTACTCCCCGGGGAGTTGCGCGCAGGCCAGGATCAATTCGCGCATCAGCGTGCAGACATTCAGCACCGAGCATTGGGCCCAGGCCGGAATACCCGGTGTTGTGGCTTGTACATACACCGTGCGCAACGACACCGTGCGCGCATGCTTGAAGGTATGCGCCACACCCGCCGGTATCCACAGCGCGCGTTGGGGTGGCAGCACCCAGATCCCCTCGGCGGTGAGCACGGTCATCGAGCCTTTGACGGCGTACATGATTTGCGCGTGCTGCTGATGCGTATGGGGCTCGCGCTGCCCAGGCGAGTACTCCCGCGCCAGGCCTTGCACGTGAGCGCTGCCGAGTGGCGGGGATGGAGTTTCTGACATGCTCGGGCCTTATCAGGATTCAAATGTGGGAGCGAGCATTCTCGCCCCCACAGTTTTAACTGCGTTGCGTCAGTTGCGTCCAGTGGAGCGGGCAAAAAGCCGCGGATTGGCCTGGGTGGTTAATACAGCTCCTTGTGAACCCGCCCACAGGCGTTGAGCTTGGCCATATAGTCTTCGGCCGCTGGCGTGCCCAGTTGGCCGAACGTGCCGGCCACGCTGAGCAGGGCTTGGTCGATGGCGTGTTCCAGATTGTGCTTGTTGCCGCACAGGTACAGGTGCGCACCCTGTTCTAACAGCTGCCACAGGTAGGCGCCGTGTTCAATGAGGGCGTCCTGAACGTAGCAGCGCCGTTCGCTGTCGCGGGAAAACGCGGTGAACACCTGCTCCAAAACCCCCAGGCAATGCCAGCGTTCAACGCGCTCCTGGTACAGAAAATCCGATGCCCGGCGCCGGTCGCCAAAGAACAGGCACGCCGGCGACTCGGTTCCTTCTTGTTCGCGTTGCTCCAGTAAACCTATCAGCGGTGCGATACCCGTACCGGCACCAATCAGCACCAAGGGGAAGTCGCTGCCTTTGGGCAAGTGAAAACGCGGGTTGCTGCGGGTGAATATCTGCACCTCGGCCTTGGACTGCGCCCGCGCAAGGTAGCCGCTGGCGGTACCGATGCGTTGGCGCTCGGCCAGGCTATAGGTCACCTCGCGAAAGCATAGGTCGACATGATGCGGATGGCTGTGGCAAGCAATGGAATAGGCCCTTGGCAAGCGTTCGGTCAGCATCTCAACGAGCGCGGGCAGGGTGATGCTGGAGGGGCTGCAGAAGTCCATCATTATGTCCAGCAGATCCTTGCCGTACAGGTAGGCTTCCAAGGCCTTGCGGTTGCTGGTCTTTAGCAGGTTTTTCAAATTGTCGTGAGGGCAAAGCCGGGCAAGCTCTCGCAGCACGGCTTTGCTGAGTTGGCGTAATTCTTTGGTGCGCAATTGTTGCATAGCACCGTCGTCACCCAGCCAAAGAGCGATTTCGGCCAACAGTTGTGGGTCGTTGGGAGCCAGCACATAAAGGTTATCGCCGGCGCGATAGCGAATACCGCTGCCCTCGATGTCCAGACGTACATGATAAGCATGGGGCGCAATCTTGTTCAGCGGCGTGCAAGCGATCACGTGTGAAGTAAAGGCGGCTCGTTCGCCGTAAGCGCTGACCCGAAGGCTCAAGGTGGTGCCCGCACGTGAGTCGCCTCGTAGCACCGCGCTGAAGGCTGTGCACCAAGCCTCGAAGAAGTCATCGAAGTCGCTGTCGGCATCCACTCGGTTGATAAATGCGTTAGCGTGCTTGTCCTGCAGCAGTCTATCCAGAGCTTTGGTAAATCCGCAGAAAGTTGGGTAGGCGGTGTCACCCAGGCCGAAAATCGCGTAATTCAGATGCGCCAGGCTATCGCTTCGGCCCAATTGTTCGAGAAAACGCTCGGCATTGGCCGGCGGCTCACCGTCGCCGAATGAGCTGGAGATAATTACCAGCCGATCAGTCGTGCGCAGCGTGTTGAGGTCCAGGCTGTTGAGGTCTTGCGCCACGAGTTCGAAGGATTGCAAAAAGGCTTGGCGCAACAAACGTTGCGTCAGCCCTAGTGCATTGCCGGACTCAGAGCCGTAACCGATGATGATGCGTGCGTCTGTTCCTGGCATGGTCACTCACCTGTCGTAGTAGTCGTCGAATTGTTCCTTGGAAAACTCCAGGCCATCGAAGTCGCTCATCAGGTCGTTGATAACTCGGCGGATACTGATGTATTCGGTAATTTCGCCCTGGGCATCAAACACCGGTTGCACAGTGGTATCCACGACGTACAGGCCGCCATTTTTGCCGACGTTGGGGATTACGCCGGTCCAGATTTCGCCTTTCTTAATGGTGTCCCACATCTGTTTGTAGGTGCTTTTGGGCACGGCTTCGTGGCGCACGATGCTGTGGGGCTGGCCAAGCAACTCCTCACGGCTATAGCCGGTCAGTTTGCAGAACAGATCATTGACGTAAGTGATATTGCCTTGCAGGTCCGTGGTCGAAATCACCATGACGTTTTCCAGGGCACCAAGGATTTTGTCTTCAATCGTACTCATAGCAACTGTTCCTGTTGTGGGGTGGTTATTCGGGTTGTGCAACCAGGCGGATGCCCTCCATCTGCACCTGCTGGCCCACGGCAAAACGCGCATTGGGGGAGCGCACAATCTTGAGTTCGCCTTGCGCGTCTTTGATCTCGTAAGCGGTATCGGAAAGTCCGGCGGTTTGCTGGACCGAGTGGCCAATCCAAAAACCGGCTGCGGCCCCCGCAATCGCGCCGATCGGCCCGCCGACGGCGCCGACCATCAGGCCGCTGAGCGCGCCATAGCCGCGCCCGGCGGTGTTATCGGGGACTTCGCGGACCACCTCATCGGCCAGCGCGATGCTGGAAAAAACCAGGCTCAGGGAAAGGCAAAGGGGAAGGTGGTGGTTCATGGCGGTTCCAGTGATGGAGGGTTTTGATAAAAGCAATTCACGAACTGTGCCAATAAAAAATTCGTCTATAATCAATACGATAAATTGATTGATGTCATATTGACTATGTATGTAACTAGTCATAATGACATGAGTCGTGGTCATTATGACTATGTCTCGACATCTCAATGGGCACTGATATTAGCGTGGCCCAACAAGACCAAAGATGTGGTGCGAGGCAAAGGAGTGGGCTTCTACGGTTATAAGTGCAGATGTTTAATGTGAGAGGGGCGGTGTTTTAACTGAATTTTATATTTATACAACAGTGCGCCACAAATACTCAGTGAGTGATGAAGGGCGGACGGCGTAGGAGCGATAAAAGGTGACCTGCTTTTGCACGTCACCTGAGCCAATGAGGCTAACAAGCCCATTTCATCCGCACTTAGAAACGCCGAGCTTGGTTTATGGAAAACAAAGCCTGTGTGTTCCGTCAGCAGCCAGCCCACTAGGTTAGATAAGACGGCTTCGCACTGCTCAATACCAATCTTTGCAAGATGTACTTCTGCCTTTGTCGCCCCTTCATCCGAAAAGGCCAGCCCCCTCATAGCTTTCAGTAGATAAAGCTCGATTGGCGAACAGTGATTGCAGCAGCGCATTATTCTTGACATGTACTCCCTCTATTACTTTATCCAGAGTAAAGAATATTCAACTAGCACTGATAGCACTCGGCTGAAGTTGGAAACGCGCCACTTTTGACATCCGAGGCATACAGTGCCACCGCGTGCTGAATATGCTCACGCAGAGTGCCGTAGCTTCGTACGAACTTTGGAGTCCGCTCGAACAGCCCCAGCATGTCGTCAACCACAAGTATTTGACCATCGCAGGTTCTGGAAGCACCAATACCGATCGTAGGCACGCAAACCGCTAGGGTAATTTCGCGTGCCAACTCTTCTAAAACGCCTTCGACAACTATGGCAAAAGCTCCGGCGTCAGCCAGTTGGTGCGCTTCTTTGACTATTTGTTCTCGCTCGGTCTTCAAGCGCCCTTTGATTTTGAACCCGCCGTCAGCGTTTACGGATTGCGGTCGCAAGCCGATATGCCCCATCACCGGTACGCCGCGCTTGACCAAAAACTCGACGGTTTCGGCCATGTATTCATTCACCTCGAGCTTGACCGCGTGACACCCGGTTTCCCGCATGACCCTGACGGCGTTGTCATACGCCTGCTCTTTGCTACGTTCATAACTTCCAAAAGGCAGATCGACAACAACCAGTGCTCGGGTGGCACCCCGCACCACCGCTTGCCCGTGCATGATCATCATCTCAAGGGTTACGCCAATTGTTGTGGGCATACCATGCACAACCATTCCTACAGAATCGCCCACTAATAAAACATCAACGAGGGGATCTAAAAGTCTGGCGATGGGGGTGCTATAGGCGGTCAAACAGACGATTTTTTCATGGCCCTTTCTCTGCCGAATGTGAGGAACAGTGATACGTGCATTATTTAAGTAGATAGACATGGGTTCCGGCTTTTATTGAGTATTGAGTGTTTGACTATCGTGTCAGCGAGCCTGTCCAGTACGTCACAACATCGTTGGACGAGGGACGCGATTTTTGTCGTTTGGGGTTTACCGGGGAGCCTACGTAAATAAAACCTAATAAATGATCTGTCTCGCCGTTGAGTCCCAAGGCACTTGCCACGCTGCGGTCATAGGCATTGTCGCCTGAGGCCCAGTACGCGCCATATTTAAGCAAATGAAGTGCATTCAAAAGGTTCATGGCAGCAGCTCCTGCCGATATGACCTGTTCAATAATGGGAACGTTGGCATTGGCGGCGCAGGCAGCGCCCACGGCAATGATCATCGGTGCGGCCAATGCCTGCGATTGGGATCTTTTTCCACCATCGGTGGCGTTACGTTGGATCGCCGCGCTTGCGAAAACCTCTCCGAGTTTGATGAGTGCGTCATCGCGAATCACGATGAAACGCCACGGGCGGAGGCTGGCGTGGTCTGGCGCTCGCATAGCGACTTCAAACGCTGCATGCAGCTCTGCGTCGGAGGGGGCGGGAAGTTGAAGTGGCCAATGGGATCGTCGACTCATCAAATCAGCCAACACGTCATTCTTCGATAATTCAGCAGGGTTACTACTCATGGCGAATCTCCCGAAACGTGGTGCCTGAAAGAGCGCCGCGTTGCGTCAGTTGAACTCGCCGTTAGTATGTAGACTCATTCTCAGCTACATGCGCGGGATTGGGTCAAAAACTACTTCAAAGCTGCCACTTTCGGGCGGGGTCGTGAGATTTCACCGCGTCTTTGACGCTGCTGTTCAGTTACGCCGAATTCCTTCGTCCAATGCTTCACTTCCCAGGCTTCTGAAGTGTTCACTCGAGCACGGTCTTGAGGGCCACGGTTGTTCAGATCGTCACGTATTCAGCTCCATGCGGGTTGGCCTGGAAAATGTCCAGGCTTCTGCTGATAGAGCCTTGGGATGCGTGCGTAGTTCGCTTGATTTTTGGTAGTGGTAATTCGGTCAGCAGGACGCCGGAGAGGGGGGAATTGCGGAACAGTTTGTGAAATTGCGGAACAGAAAAGATAAGGGCCTGCCCAGGTTTCCCCGGCAAGCCCTTGATATCTGTGGTGCCCGAACCCGGAATCGAACCGGGACGCCCTTACGAGCGGGGGATTTTAAGTCCCATGCGTCTACCAGTTTCGCCATTCGGGCGGTAGCGCGGTGCAGCAGGGGTGCGAATATATAGATCAAGGCGCTTCGGCGCAACCTCGACGCACGCTTTCCTGCACAAAGATTCATCTGAAAAAACCTGTCAGATCAGTGGTCTACGCGGCCTTCTCGTCTGTTCAAACGATATAGGCCCAGCCCAGGAACAAGTCCTGCAAATGGCAGTCATAGCGATATGCCATCCCGGCAGTTCGCTAAGGAGTCAGTTGATGCGCAAGGTCCGTATGCAGTCTTGGATGATCGCTGCAGGCATGGTGGGGCTGTTGGGCGCTGCGATAATCGCTCCGGCGCAGGCGGGGGTTGCGGTGAAGTGGGGGCAGTTCGAGGCGTCGACGGGGGACGTGTTGACCGGTGCCTCGACGGATGGGGACGATAGATATGTGTTGAGACCGTCGAGTATTAAAGTCAGGGATATCGAGGCGTTGCAGGAGGCCCAGAAGGTTGGCCTCAGCGAATTGCAGAGCCTCAAGAGCAAAGTAGAGGGCCAAGACCGCGCTTTCGAGGAATTCAAACGCAAGGATGGCTCCAGCACCAGCAGCAATGACAGCCAGGTTGCCAGCCTCAAGCGTGCGTTGGACGAGCAGAAAAGCACCATCGATCGGCAGAAAAGCGAGATCGAGGGGCTCAAGCGCAGCCTGGATGATTTGAAGCGCAATGTGGACACGTTGAGCAGCAAGGTGAAGTGATGAATCGCTGCGACGCACGGTCGTCACTGCGCTGACAGCGGGTGTAAGGTGGAGTGTGTAACGCTTGGAAATCTCAGGAAACGGAGGTGACTATGAGCGCTCCACCGCTGAAAAAACTGCACCTGAATGGGTACGAAGTCGTGCAGGTCAATTACGGTCCGTGGCGGGTGTGTACCCATAAGGACCGGTTGGCGTCGCTCAGTTCCCGCGAGCAGGCGCTGGCCTATGCCGCCACGCTGCCAACACATAAGGCCCGCGCCGGGCCAGTGTCCAATGATGATTGAGTAAAGTGAGTGTGGGAGGGCGCAAGCGTCCTCCCACATTTTTGCGCCAGCTGGAAACCGCTGCCGCGTTAGTCAATCAGCGCCAGCAAGTCGGTATCACCCACGTCCACCCCGGCCTGACTCAACAGCGTGGTCACCTGGCCGCGATGGTGGGTCTGGTGGTTAAAAAAATGCAGCAGCAGGGCGAAGAAGGGTTTCTCTTGGGCTGCACCGCGCATGTTGTGATAGCGCAAGGGCTGGTCCAGATCGGTTTCCTGCAGGTTGTCGGTCCAATTGAGGATCAGTTGATCCAGCCAGGCGCGATGGGCGGAGAGTTCACGGATGTCGGCGAACGCCAACTGCCTCAGGTCGGTGGGTGTGGCGATGGCGCTCAGGGGTAGCAGTGCCGAAAAAGCGGTCGGGTGTTCGGCAAAGCGCTTGAGCCAGACTGTGTCGCCCAGCGCCAGGTGATTCAGGGTGCCAAGGATCGAGCCGAAAAACGCTTGTCGGTCGGCGGCCAGCGCCGCGTCTGTCAGCTGGGCGGCGGCCGCGTAGACCTTGCGATTCATCCACTGGTTGTAGTTGGCCATCAACGCAATGTGCTCAATGCGGTTCACCGGTAACTCCTTCAATGGCAGGGTGACGCCATCATAAAGCTTGCCCGCCCGGCGGTCATGGTGTTCCATCAAGGGCGGACTAAGGTTGATTAACGCCACTATCCGCCCTGGAGGGCGACACCATGAATACCAGCGATCTACTGGA
Organism: Pseudomonas sp. W4I3; assembly: GCF_030816195.1. Classification (GTDB taxonomy): domain Bacteria; phylum Pseudomonadota; class Gammaproteobacteria; order Pseudomonadales; family Pseudomonadaceae; genus Aquipseudomonas. Next base: position 3,452,493 of record NZ_JAUSXS010000001.1, read on the forward strand.
ACAACTGTTGCGCGGCGCAGGCCAGGGCGGCGCTTCTTCGGGCGGCGGCCTGGGTGGTGGTTTGGGCGGTCTGCTGGGCGGCCTGCTTAAAGGCACCCGCAGCGGCAATACGTCTGGCGGTGGCGGTTTGGGGGATTTGTTGGGTGGGCTTGGCGGCATGTTGGGCGGTGGCGCGGCGACGCGCCCGGCGCAAGGGCGTGCAGGCGGTATGAACTACGCCGCGTTGGCGTCTCTCGGGATGATGGCCTTCAAGGCATACCAGGCCTGGCAGAGCCAGCAGGCGAGTCAGCCGCAGCAAGCCTTCCAGACGGCCGACCAGCTTTCCGGCGCGCAAATCGAAGCACACAGCCATGCGGTGCTGCGCGCACTGATCGCTGCCGCCAAGGCTGACGGCCGAATCGATGAGAAAGAGCAGCAGCTGATTTCCAACGAACTGGGCAAGCACACGGACGACCCGCAATTGCAGCAGTGGCTTGACGCTGAGGTCGCCAAGCCACTGGATGCCGCGGATTTCGCCGAGTTTGCCGGCGACCCGGCCGTGGCGGCCGAGGTGTATCTGGCCAGCGTCATGCTGGTGGATGATCAGCAGGACGCGGAACGCAATTACCTTGACGATCTAGCCGCCCAGCTGCAAATCGATCCGCAGTTGCAACTGCACCTGGAGCAGCAGACCAAGGCCTAGAACCTCAGCGTCGCACCTGTGGTCAGCCACTGGTCACGTTCACCGATCAGGCTGCGCCCGACCACAAGGTCCACGTCGACAAGCTTGCCGATGTGGAACCGCGGCCCGGCCTGCCATGCCTGATCGCCGCCTTCCTGGCCGTAGCGCTCGGCGATCAGCGTAAGTACCTCTGCAATCTGATATTCAACCCCCGTGCCCCACGTCAAATGGTGCTTCTGGTCGCCATCGTTGTACGCATGATTCCAACCCGCATTCAGGTTCACGCGCAAAGCGTCCAGGGCTTGCCACGTCAGCGGAATGTTGAAGTCAGCACCATCGAACGCATGCTGTCTCTCCAGGGCAAAGTGCGCCCCGGCGGCAATTGCGATTTCAAGCCCGAGGTCTTGCCGTGACAGCACCTGCAGCTTCAATTGCGGGCTGACCTGAGTCTCGCCTTTTCCTTCGGCAGTTGCGCGCGACAACGCCGTTCCCCACTGCAATGATGGCAAGCCGCTAAACGTACAGGCCGGTGAAAGCACCTCGTTATGTGTACCGCCATCGTGCCGATTGGCGGTGTACCAGGCGTCGACGTTACATTCTCCAGGAGCGTTGATAGCACCATCGTCGACTACATAAGCGCCCCCAGCTGCATGCGCTTTGGCGAAGAACGCGAGCGCCAGGACAACGCCCAGGCTCACCCCGATAAACATCAAGTTACGGCGTAAGGCTCGGCGCTTGGCGGGCGGCAATAGCAGCAGGGTAGGGCGTACGCTGCGTGAATGACGCGCGCGATAGTTGGCGAACCCGTCCGCCTGCTTTGGGTTGCGTTGCTTGTGCATGATGCACCTCGCTTGAATTCAGCTTTCTACGGTCAGCACCGAAATGCCGTTGGCTTTGGCCTGACTGACCAGTTCCGAGGTGTCGTCACCGCCCGGCAGGGCGATGATCACGTCGGGGTGGCTGTCGGCGAGCATGAAATGGTTGCGCTGGCGTTCTGCCTGCTTGCCGTGGCGTTGCCAGTTCGGCGGATACCGCACCACGTCGATCCCGATGTCGCGGGCCCATTCCTCAACGTCACTGCCCAGGAACTGGTTACCGCCGTGGATCAGCACCTGCACAGGGCGCAGGCGGTGGTAGGCGTCCAGCACTTGGCGGGTTTTTTTGCTGTCGGCGTAATGACGACCTGCACAGATCAACACGCGCATGAATAAATCCTTGTGTTGCACGGTGAGGGCCAAGCGGCCGTCACCGTTGGAACGGGGAGATCAGTACCACTGCTTGAAGCGGCGGATGTAGATCGTCTTCATCAGTTGGGGCGACGCAGCAGTAAGCCAGGAGCGTGCCCACCAACCATGGGAAGTACGCCAGCGGCAGCGGCTGCAGGCCCACCAGGGTGCCCAGCGGCGAGAACGGCACATAGATGCCCAGGGCAATGACGATGCAGGTCATCATCAACACCGGCCACGCGGCCGTGCTCTGGAAGAACGGGATCTTGCGGGTGCGCAACATATGCACCACAAGGGTTTGCGAAAGCAGGCCCTCGATAAACCAGCCGGACTGGAACAGGGTCTGCATTTCCACGCTGTTGGCCGAGAACACGTACCACATCAGGGCAAAGGTGGTGATGTCGAAGATCGACGAGGTCGGCCCGATCCAGATCATGAAGCGGCCGATGTTTTTCGCGTCCCACTTGCGCGGTTTGGCCAGGTATTCCTTGTCCATCTTGTCCCACGGCAGGGCCAGTTGGGAGATGTCGTACATCAGGTTTTGCAGCAGCAGGTGAATAGCCAGCATCGGCATGAACGGAATGAACGCACTGGCCACCAGCACCGAGAACACGTTGCCAAAGTTGGAGCTGGCGGTCATGTTCAGGTACTTCATGATATTGCCGAAGGTTTCGCGGCCCTTAAGCACGCCCTCTTCCAGCACCATCAGGCTCTTTTCCAGCAGGATGATGTCGGCCGACTCCTTGGCGATGTCCGTGCCGCTGTCCACCGAAATACCCACGTCGGCATCGCGCAGCGCGGGCGCATCGTTGATCCCGTCGCCGAGAAAACCGACCGTGTGGCCGTTGGCTTGCAGCGCCTTGAGCACCCGCGATTTCTGCAGCGGCGTCAGCTTGGCGAACACCGTGCGCTCCTCCACCCGGCGTAGCAGCGTGGCGTCGTCCATCGCTTCGATTTCTACACCCAGCAGCGGTTGGCCCGGTTCGAGGCCCACCTGGCGGCAGATCTTGCTGGTGACCACCGCGTTGTCGCCGGTCAGGACTTTGACTGCCACGCCGATTTGCTGCAGTGCGGCAATCGCCGGGCCGGCGGTTTCCTTTGGTGGATCGAGGAAGGTCAGGAAGCCATGGATCACCAGGTTACGTTCGTCGGCGGTGGTGTACTGCTCACGTGCCAGCGCTTTAGGGATGGTGCGGGTGGCTACCACGAGTACGCGGAAACCGTCCTCGTTGTAGTCATTGGCGATCGCCAGCAACTGCTCGCGGCGGCGCTCATCCAGCGGCACGGCGACGCCGTCTTCCATGGTGTGGGTGCAAATGCCCAGCATCTCTTCCACGGCGCCCTTGCACACCAGCAAATGATCGCCGGCAGCGTCCTTGACCATGATCGACAGGCGCCGGCGCACGAAATCGAACGGCAACTCATCGACCTTGCTGTAGGCAAACGGCACCTGGAACTTGGGATTGCGCTCGGCAAACTGCACCACGGCCTGGTCCATCAGGTTTTTCATGCCGCTCTGGTGAAAGCTGTTGAGCCAGGCCAGGGACAGCACCGCATCATCACGCTGGCCGCAGGCGTTGACGTGGTGTTCGAGGATGATCTTGTCCTGGGTCAAGGTGCCGGTCTTGTCGGTGCACAGCACGTCCATCGAGCCGAAGTTCTGGATCGCATTGAGGCGCTTGACCACCACTTTGCGCTTGGCCATGGCCGTGGCGCCCTTGGCCAGGTTAGCGCTGACGATCATCGGCAGCATTTCCGGGGTCAGGCCAACGGCGACCGCAAGGGCGAACAGGAAGGCATCGCCCCAGTTACCTTTGGAGAAGCCATTGAGGAAGAACACGATTGGCACCATCACCAGCATGAAGCGGATCAGCAGCCAGCTGACGCTGTTCACGCCGCGGTCGAACGCGGTTTGCACCCGTGAGCCGACAATCGCTTTGGCCAGCGAGCCGAAATACGTGCGCGGCCCGGTGGCGACCACCACGGCGGTCGCCCGGCCGCTGACCACGTTGGTGCCCATAAAGCAGATGTTGGGCAGGTCCAGCAGGTTGCCCTGGCTGGCTGGCAGGGGCGATGCGGACTTTTGCGTGACATCGCCCAAGGTGTCGTATTTCTCCACCGGCAGGGCTTCGCCGGTCAGCACCGCCTGGCTGATAAACAGGTCGCGCGATTCGATCAGGCGGATGTCGGCGGGGATCATGTCGCCAGCCGACAGCTGCACGATGTCACCGGCCACCAGGTCGCGCATCGGCACTTCGCGCAGGGCCGGCTCGGCGCCAACCTGCTCGCGGCGCAGCACGGTGGCGGTGGTACGCACCATGGCTTTAAGCGCCTCGGCGGACTTGGCCGAGCGGTGTTCCTGCCAGAAACGCAGCAGGCTGCTGAGCAGCACCATGGTCATAATGATGACGACTTTGGTGGGGTCGGCTTCTTCGCCGTCTTGCATCGGTAGCCAGCAGTCGGTGATGAAGCTGATGCCGCCCAGGGTCAGCAAGACGTAGATGAAGGGATTGTTCAGTGCCTGCAGGAACTGCACGATGGCGTGAGGCGGCTTGTCATGCGCCACTTCGTTGTAGCCTTCCCGTTGCAGGCGTGCCTCGGCGTCCAGTTCGGTCAGGCCATCCCGCGTGGCGCGTACGTTGGCCAAGGTGGCCGACAGGCCATTCTGGGCTTCGCGGGCGGCGCGCATCGACAGTTTGGTGCCGTCGTCGGTGGTTTTTTTCTTGTGCAGTGGCGTGTTTTTTACGGCGCTCATGTCTGTACTCCTGTCGCCAACTCTCGACAAAACATACCCGGTACTTACCTGAAGACAGGCGAGCGAAAGCATGCCGAGCCGCGAACTTCGCGATCGGTTTAAATAGAAGTCTGTGTAACTTTTACAGGGCGCGCTGGCGGTGAGTTAATTAACTTTCGCGCAGCGAACTACGACTGGATAGGTTCATAAGGAACTCCAGAACATCAATAAGAAAGTTGCTGTTTCCAGTCAGGTCAGGCGGCGCGAGCGCTCATATAAAGAGCGAGCATCACGCCAGCTTGCGCCAGGCTGGAAACCTTGGGTCTCTGCGGGTCTTGAGGGTCGGCATGATCCCAGTGCTGCACCAGTTGTCCGCTTTCAGGGCAGACACACCAGTGCGCCAGCGGACGGGCCGGGCGTACTTGAAGGGAAGATGAGGCAACGCCCGCACGGGCAGGCGAAAAGCCTGCCGGCGCACGGCACAGCTTGGCTCGCAGGGCTGCGGCCAGCGTAGGTACATCAGGTAAAACAAGGGTTTTGAAGGTCATAACACACCTCGGGACCGGACAAGCGACCGGTGAGGCAGTTACGGTGGAGCATCAGCTCTAGCGCAGCTTACCGGACCTGGAAGGCGAGTCCCGTCATATTCTGGGTTTGGCGCCCGACGCCCGCTGAGGCGGTACTCGGACAGCGACTAGATACTGTGTCCATTGGCTTCTTTTGTGAGGTTTAAAAAAGGCCCCAGTTGCGGGCAGGGGGAATTTACTCAGGCAGTTACAGAATGTCAACGCATGGTTAATTAAATTAGCCGATGTTCAGAGTTCATTCAGTTAAGTGACCGCCTATATAATTTCAAATACCCTGCGCCGCGAGGATCGCCAAGTAGAGCAATACCACGCCGCAGGCGCCATAGCTGACGCGCTGCCAAGTCGGCGAAGCATTCTTGCGCAATACATTGACCAGGGCGGCGGTCAAAAAGCATGACAAGACTGATGCCAGCATGAAGCCTGCAAAAAACATCAGCGTTTGCCCATGGCTCGGGGTGGTGCCGACGATGCCTGACAACGCACTGCCCAAGGCGCCCCAGTAAACAATGTTCTTCGGATTGGCCAGGGAAATTGCCGCGCCTACGGCCAGGGCGTTTCTTCCGGAACTTGCGGGTGCATCGTCAAGTTGCGGCAACCGCCAGGCATCAATCAGACCGCGCAGGCCCAGCCAGGCCAGGTACAGCGCGCAGATGACTGTCAGCGGCACGCGCACCGCGTCATGCTGGATCAACAGCGCGATGCCAGTCAGGCCGATCACCGCCCACACAGCGTCGCCCACCAGCGAGCCAATCTGCACCAGCAGTGCTGGCGTGAAGCCGTGGAGCAAGCCACGGCGCAGGGTTTCAGCGAGCACCGCGCCGGGAGAGAGACAAAACACAAAACCGAAAACCAGCGCGTAGAAGAAGATTGTCAGCATGCTCGCGTCCTTCCATGAAAGTGCGCGAGCATACGTCAGTGCGGGGAGGGGTTTCCATGGGAAGCGCAGCGTTCCCTTTACACACTCAGGCGCAAGGCGAGGGCGGCGAGGGTGATCAACAGCACCGGCACGGTCAGCACAATCCCGACCTTGAAGTAGTAACCCCAGGTGATGGTGATGCCCTTGCGCGCCAGGATATGCAGCCACAGCAACGTCGCCAGGCTGCCGATAGGGGTGATTTTCGGGCCCAGGTCGCTGCCGATTACGTTGGCGTAGATCATCGCGTCCTTGACCACGCCCACGGCATGGCTGGATTCGATGGACAGCGCGCCGATCAACACCGTCGGCAGGTTGTTCATCGCCGAGGACAGCAGCGCCGTCAGCACGCCGGTACCCATCGCCGCGCCCCACACGCCATAGCCTGCGAAGGTGTCGAGCCAGGTGGCCAGGTAGTCAGTCAGGCCGGCGTTACGCAAGCCGTACACCACCAGGTACATACCCAGGGAAAAGATCACGATCTGCCACGGCGCGTCTTTGAGGACTTTGCGCGTGGAAATCTGGTGCCCCTTGGCGGCGATCACCAGCAACAGCACGGCGCATACCGCCGAAATCGCACTGATGGGAATGCCCAGCGGTTCCAGCGCGAAGCAGCCCACCAGCAATATACCCAGCACCCACCAGCCGGCGCGAAAGGTCGCACGGTCGTGGATGGCACTGGCGGGTTCTTCCAGGTCGGCCGGGTCGTAGGTGTGCGGGATATCGCGACGGAAAAACCACATCAGTACCGCCAGCGTCGCGGCGACGCTGATCAGGTTCACCGGCACCATGACGGCGGCGTATTCGTTGAAGCCGATCTTGAAGTAATCCGCCGAGACGATGTTGACCAGGTTCGACACGACCAAGGGCAGGCTCGCCGTGTCGGCGATGAAGCCGGCGCCCATGACGAATGCCAGCGTCGCCGCCGGCGAAAAGCGCAGGGCCAACAGCATCGACATCACAATCGGGGTGAGGATCAGCGCCGCGCCGTCATTGGCGAACAGTGCCGACACCAGGGCGCCCAACAGCACCATATAGGCGAATAGTCGACGGCCGCGGCCCCGCCCCCAGCGCGCCACGTGCAGCGCAGTCCAGGCAAAGAAGCCGGCTTCATCGAGCAGCAGGCTGATGATGATCAGCGCGACAAAGGTGCCGGTGGCGTTCCAGATGATGTGCCATACCACCGGAATATCCGCCAGGCTGATCACCCCGCACGCCAGGGCCAGGATCGCCCCCAGGGTGGCGCTCCAGCCAACGCCCAGGCCTTTGGGCTGCCAGATGACCAGCACGATGGTGAGGATGAAAATTGCAATTGCGACAAGCATGAATTAACGCTCCGATGGCGCAGCAGCAGGGGCTGGCCCGTTGTGGTCTGTCGCCTATTGCATGCAGACGCAGTGCGTCGTTTTGCAACCCTGGCTGGCTGTGATCCAAGGCATGGATCAGTTCGTACACGTAAAGTTCGCCTTCGCGCGGAATCAATAACAGCTGCCGCGCTCCAGGGGTATCGGCCAGCTATTTGAACAGTGTGCAAGCAGAGCAGAGGGCCTACGGGTATATGGCCTATCTGTAAGGTAAATCCTGATTTCGGTTGACCTGGATCAACGACCCGATGATCAACCACAAGTGGTTGAAATTAAACTGAAACATGAATGTCCTAAAGTGCCTGCCCATTGCTGATGAAGGAAAATTTCGCGTGACCCGAGCCACCCGCAACCTGCGCAAGACCCTGGATTCCGTCGCGGATAATAACGAAACCGCGGCGTTCGACCTGATGCGTGCCGTTGAAAAACTCGGCGATGAGGTGCTGCGCCAACGCCTGCTCAACACTATTCACCGGTTGAATCAGGACGCCTATGAATTGCGCGAAGCGCGCGACTCGGTGGAGCTGGTTTCGGTAAAACTCGCCTGAGCAAGATCGTTCAAGACAAGCGCCTTGGTGCGCTGGCATGCTTGTTGACTGTCTGTCGATGAGCCCAGTTCATGCCTACTGCCCTACCTCACAGCGCGTTCGCGCGTGGCGCAATCGCTGTCATTCCATTGTCTCTGGCTTGTGCCCCGTGGGGGTTGCTCGCGGGCTCGATGGCAATTGATGCACAATTCACCCCGCTGCAAGCCCAAGGATTGTCCGCCATCGTGTTCGCCGGCGCGGCTCAGTTGGTGGCGATCGGAATGGTTAAAAGCGGCGCCAGTCTGATTTCGATTGTGCTGACCACTTTGCTGCTGACCTCCCAACATCTGCTCTACGGCATGCACATGCGCCCGACGCTGTCCTCGCTCAACGCCCGCTGGCGCATGAGCCTGGGGTTTCTGTTGACCGACGAGTTCTTTGCCCTGGTCAACCACTATGACCGCCAGACCTTCAATCGCTGGTATGCCCTGGGCGTCGGCCTGACGTTCTACATCATCTGGAACCTGTTCACGCTGGCCGGCATTGTGCTGGGCAAGAGCATTCCCGGTCTGGACCAATTGGGGCTGGAGTTTTCGATTGCCGCGACCTTTATCGCCCTGATCACACCGGTGGTGCGCGACGTGCCGACGGTGGTGTGCGTCGCCGTCGCGCTGTTGTGCTCGGTGTGGCTGAGTTACCTGCACTGGGAATCAGCGGTGGTGGTCTCGGGGGTGCTGGGCATGAGTGCCGGGTTCGTCTGCAAACGTCTGGGAGTAGGGCAGCGATGATTTACCTGATGATTGTGGGCATGGGGCTGGTGGTGTTTTTCAATCGTTACCTGTTTCTCGAACCGCGCCTGCCGGTGCGGCTCAATCGGGGTGCGCGCGAGTTCCTGGGGTTCGCCGTGCCGGGCATGCTCACCGCTATTTGCGGGCCGATTATTTTCCTCGCCAACCACCAACTCAACCTGAGCGCGAGCAACCCCTACTTGCTGGCCGGGGTCAGCGCGGTGGCGCTGATGGTGTGGACGCGCAGCGTGCTGATCACCGTGCTGTCGAGCATGGCGCTGTTTTATCTGTTGCGCTGGTGGCTCTGAACCGCAGGCGAAAAAAAGCCCGCGGGAGGGCGGGCAGAAGGAAGACTTCTTGAAAATGAGCTTGGCCACTATAGGCGGCCGGTTTTTCTTTCACAGTGAAACAAAGTTCATCGGCGCGTCAGTTGGCGCTGGCGCAATGGTAGAGTCACGGTTTTTCCAAGGAAGCATGGGCATGCACAAAGTGGTTATAGGCGCATTGATGCTGGCGACACTGGCCGGTTGCGCGGGTTCGAAGATGAAAGAGGCGCGCACGGGCAACCCCTACAAGAGCATGACGTCGGATAAGGCCACCCTGGTGGTTGCCCAATGCATCCAGTACGGTTGGCAGGACGAAAGCGTGTTTGGCGTCGACGCCGGCGGGTTCAAGGAAGCCACCGAGGCAGGCGGCTTTACGGTGTACACCACCGGCGGTGATTACTTTGTGGATGTGCTGAGCGCGGGCGCAGGTTCTACCGTCAAGTACTACGCCGCAGAAGACACGATGCCGGCCAAGCGCCGTCTGGCTGCTCTTGCCACTTGTCTGTAATACGTTGCCCTCGTCAACTTAGTCAACGCCTGACGGGACAGCCGTCGGGCGTTGGCTTATTATTCACCCGCTCGCCCGACGTGATGGCTCTTTACCGGTACACGGATGTCGAGGCCTAAACGTCGGGCGGGCACCCAGATCCCAGTTCAGCGTGGCATATAGCCCAACTGCCAGCGCCTGGGAATCGCGAGGGTCGCCAGGCCCAATAGCCCGGCCATAGCACCGCTGACCCAGAGTGCGCGCAGCCCCATCCGCTGCTCCAGCAGCGCCCCGATCACTGCGCCGACAAACATCCCCGCCCACGGTATCAACTGCATGCGCCAGCCATGGCGGCGTTCGCCCAGCAGCCAGCGCCCGAGCCCGCGCCCGAAACGCGAGAGCGCCCCCGTAACATAAGTGAGCCCCACCGGCACCCCGTTCACTTGCTCGACGGCCGCGTTGAGCATGCCCATGGCGATGATTGCCGCCAACAGGGCAGGCAACGTATCAGCCCAGGGCAACCATGCCGCGCCGCAGAGCAAGGCTGCGATGCTCAGCAACAAGGGCAGCGCATGTCGCTTGCTCACGCGGCTGACCACCACGCCCAAGGCGTTGCCGGCGATGAACGTGGCGACAAGCAGCAACAACCGTCCGGTCAGTCCGAGGTCGCCGGCGCTGATCGCCACCGCCAGGCGCGTGGTGTTGCCGCTCATGAACGAGACGAAATCGCCGCTGGCCATGAAACCAATCGCGTCGGTCATGCCCGCCAGCACCGACAAACCGGCCACCAGCGCCAAACCCACGCGACCACGCCAGCGCTGTCGATGGGCGAGCGCGGTATTGGCGTAAGGCTTGGGCGAAGGCAGCATAAGGCCGGTTTCCAGTGAAATTATCCGGCCACTACCCTAGGGCGCTTTGCTTGCATGCGCAATCACCTCACACCGCCTCCAGGCGCCACCCGCTGCTGTACCAGCTCAAGTAATGGCTGGGCTCGATCGCCCGCAGGAACGCCTCATCGTGGGACACCGCCACCACCGCTCCCGTAAAACCCTTCAAGGCTTGCTCAAAAGCAATCACCGTCTCCAGGTCCAGGTGGTTGGTCGGCTCGTCCAACAGCAACAGTTGCGCCGGCACCCCGCGCCACACCGCGATCGCCATGGCCGCTTTCAAACGTTCGCCACCGATGAGTTGACCTGCTCGCCGGGTGACCCGCGAGGCATCCAGTTGCAGCAAAGCCAGGCGCGTGCGCAATTCGGCTTCGACCAACGGCGTGTCGAGCAGGTTGAGCTGTTCGACAACGCTGCGCTGATCGTCCAGCAGCGTCAGGTGTTGGTCGATGTACGCACACGGCACCGGTACCGTGCACTTGCCACTGACCGCTTGCCATTGCCCGGCAAGCAGCTTGAGCAAGGTGGATTTACCGCAACCGTTCGGCCCGCGTACCGCCACGCGCGCGGGGCCGGCCAGCTCAAGCGTCACATGGGTTGAAGGTGCCAGCGGGTCCAGCCAGGGCAGCTGTGCGTGTTGCAGGCTCAGCACCTGGCGACCGTTGGCCACTGCCGAACCGGCTAAGGCCAGCAGGGTCGGCGTCTCGTCTACCACACGCTCGTAAGCCTGGCGCACCTGCGCATCAAGTGTGTTTTTCTGATCCTGATGGGCGCTGCCCATTGTGCTGACGATTTGCGTGGCGGCGCTTTTCCATCGCGACTTGGTGAACCGGTCGACGTTGGCGGTCTCTGCATGTTTGCGTGAGCGCGCCGCGTTGCGCTGCAGGTTGTCATGCTCCTTTTGCAGGCGCCGACGTTCGCGGCTGCGCTGCTCGCGGGCGTACTCCCACGTCGCGACGGCCGCCTGTTGTTGAGCGTCGCGTTGCTGAAGATAAGTATCGAAGTTGCCGCCGTATACCTGCACGCCGAGGGGCGACAGTTCGATGATCCGGCCCATGGCGTTAAGCAACTGCCGATCATGACTGACCACCACCAGGCCGCCGCGCCAATCCTGCAATTGCTGCAGCAGCCAGGCACGCCCGAGACTGTCGAGGTGGTTGCTGGGCTCATCGAGGATCAGTAGCTGCGGCGCCGCCAACCATGCACCGATCAGCGCGACCCTGGCCAATTGGCCACCGCTGAGCTGATCGGCGTGAGAAGCCGCGCTCAGCGCGGTCAGTCCCGCTGCGTCCAGGGCCAGGCGCAGGCGTTCGGCAAGGTCCCAACGATCATCAATCAGTTCCAGGTCGCCGTTCAGGCCTTCGCCCTGAGCCATGCGCTCCAGAGCAGCCAGGCACGGGGCAGCGCCGGTGAGATCCGCTACCGTTGCGCCCGGCCGAACCACCACATTCTGTGGAACGTAGGCCACGTCGGCTGGCGCCTTCAACGTACCGGAGGAGGGCTGCAGGATGCCGGCCATTAATTGCGCCAGAATACTTTTGCCGCGTCCGTTGCGGCCAACGATCCCGGTGGGCGTCTGGTCAATGGACAGGTTGAGGTCCTCCAGCAAGGTTTCGCCATTGGCGAACTGGAAAGACAGGTGTTGCAGGGAAACCAATGCGGGCGGCCGGTTGACGTGAGTCATCAGCACCTCCATGAAAATGTCGAACAGGCCAACAAGCGCGCCAGGCGGCTCGTTGCAGATACATTTTGGAAGGCTTAGTTGTTCACGTCGGCAATCGTCCCGTGAGTCAGAAGGGAGGCTGAGGCTAACCCACCTTGGCTTGCGCGGGCAAGTCTGCGACCAGTTGCTCGAGGAACATCGCCAGGGCGACTTCTTCGGCTTTCAGCCCTTTACGCCCCCGTGGCTTGGGCAGCTTGGACAACTCACCCAGGGTGAAATGTTCGAGTACCGCCGGGTGGATGTAGCACTTGCGGCACACGGCGGGCGTATTGCCCAACTGCCGGGCGACGTCCTTGACCATGGCGACCACATGCCGCTTGGCGTCGGACTCCGGTTGCCATGTCAGCTCGCGTAACACCGCCAACGCCATCGCCGTGCCGGCCCAGGTGCGGTAGTCCTTGGCGGTGAAGTCTTCGCCGGTGAGGCTGTGCAGGTAGGCGTTGACGTCCTGGGAGGTGACGGTATGACGCTCGCCGTCTTCGTCCAGGTACTGGAACAGGTTCTGCCCCGGCAATTCCATGCAACGCTTGACCACATTCGCCAGGCGCCGGTCCTTGACGCTGATTTGATGCTCCACGCCGCTCTTGCCGCGAAACTGGAACTTGATCTCGCTGCCCTTGATGTCCACATGGCGGTTGCGCAGGGTGGTCAGGCCATAGGATTTGTTGTCGCGGGCGTACTGGATATTGCCGACACGAATCAGCGTGGCATCGAGCAGCATTACCACTGTGGCCAATACCTTTTCACGGGTGAACCCAGGCTCGGCGATCTGTGCTTCCAGCTGCTTGCGCAACTTGGGCAAGGCGTTGCCGAACGCCTGCAGCCGCGCGTACTTGTCACTGTCACGCACTTCGCGCCAGCGCGTATGGTAGCGGTACTGCTTGCGGCCACGGGCGTCGCGGCCGGTGGCTTGCAGGTGCCCGCGCGGGTCGGCGCAGATCCACACATCGGTATAGGCAGGCGGTACCGCCAAGGCATTGAGGCGCTTGATCTCATCGGCATCGGTGATGCGCTCGCCGTCGGGGCCGAAATACTGGAATTTGCCGCGCAGTTGCTTACGGCGGATGCCAGGCTGGGTGTCGTCAACGTAATGCAGGTCGCGAGGCAGATCGGCGGGCAGCGAAGAGTCGGGCATGGTGCGGGTTCCTAGGCAATGGATCAGGCCGGTATGTCTGATTGACCGCAGCGCCCTGCGGACGTGCCAAATGGTTTAGGCCAGCACCGCCACCGCCTTGATCTGCGCCCACAGCACCTGGCCTGGCTGCACCTTCAGCTGGTCTCGGGAAAACCGCGTGATGCGCGCCAGCAGCGGCGTACCAGCAGCCTCCAGGCGCACCAGCACATGGGCGTTGTTATCCGCTGCGACGTCCTGGATCACCGTCACCGGCAGGCGGTTGAGGATGCTGCTGTGTTCCTGCGCCTGGTGACTGAGGCTCACGTCCCGCGCCTGGATCTTGACCCGCAGCTGTTTGCCCAGGGCCATCGGTGTGTGGGCCACGCGTATCTGCAAGGAACAACCGGGCAGTTGCAAGGTGAGCAACTGATAGTGATCGTCGTAACCGATCACGCTGCCAGTCACGATCACACCGGCATCGTCGCCCCGCGCCAGGGGCAGATCGAGCCGCGCCAGTGATTCGCCGATTGGCCCGCTGGCCAGCACCTTGCCTTCGCTGAGCAAGACCAGGTGGTCCGCCAGCCGCGCCACTTCGTCCTGGGCATGGCTGACATACAGCACTGGGATATCCAGCTCGTCGTGCAGGCGTTCGAGGTAAGGCAGGATTTCGTTTTTACGCTGGCTGTCGAGCGCCGCCAGGGGTTCATCCATCAGCAACAGTTGGGGGCTGGTGAGCAACGCACGGGCGATGCCGACGCGCTGGCGTTCGCCGCCAGAGAGGTGTTGCGGGTTGCGCTCAAGCAGGTGAGCGATACCGAGTAACTCGGTAGCGTGGACCATCTCCACGCGCCGTTGCGCGCGAGGGATGCGCTTGAAGCCAAATTCCAGATTGGCCCGCACCGACAGATGAGGAAACAGGCTCGCTTCCTGGAATACATAGCCCAACGCGCGTTTATGCGGCGGCACAAACACTCGGTTACGGCTGTCTTGCCAAACCTCACCGTTGATCTGCACAAACCCGCTCTCGGCGCGCTCCAGCCCTGCGATACCGCGCAGGCAGGTAGTCTTGCCGGAACCGGATGGGCCGAAAAGGGCTGTGACGCCACGGCCAGGCAATTGCAGCTCCACGTCCAGCGCAAAGCCGGAATACTTCAGGTGCAGGCGTACATCAATCATCGCGATCAGCTCCAGCCCGGCTTGGTTTTACGGCTGGAATACAGCGCCAGCAACACGATGAACGCGAACACCACCATCGCCCCGGCAAGCCAGTGGGCCTGGGCATATTCCATGGCTTCGACATGGTCGTAAATCTGCACCGACACCACGCGGGTTTTGTCCGGGATATTGCCGCCGATCATCAGCACCACGCCGAACTCGCCAACGGTATGGGCAAAGCCAAGAATCGAGGCCGTAATAAAACCTGGGCGTGCCAGGGGCAGGATCACCGTAAAAAACCTGTCCAGGTGACCTGCGCGCAAGGTCGCCGCCACCTCCAGCGGGCGCGTGCCGATCGCTGAAAACGCGTTCTGCAACGGTTGAACGACGAAGGGCATGGAGTAGATCACCGAGCCAATGACCAGCCCGGCGAAGCTGAAGGTCAGGGTGCCCAGGCCCAGCCATTGGGTGAACTGGCCGACGTAGCCATGGGGGCCCATGGCCAACAGCAGGTAAAAACCGATGACCGTCGGCGGCAACACCAGTGGCAGTGCGACGATCGCGCCTATGGGCCCGCGCCACCAAGAGCGGGTATGCGACAGCCACAGGGCAATCGGCGTACCGATCAGCAACAGGATCACCGTGGTCAGCGACGCCAGTTTTACCGTCAGCCAGATCGCGGAAAAGTCGGCGCTCGTCAGCGGCATTTACAGCTCGTAACCGTAGGACTTGATCACCGCAGCGGCCTTGGGCCCTTTGAGGTAGTCGACCAGGGCCTTGGCGGCAACGCTGTCCTTGCCTTTGTTGAGAATCACGGCGTCCTGTTTGATCGGATCGTGCAGGGATGACGGCACGATCCACGCCGAGCCGCTGGAAAGCTTGCCGTCCTTATAGATCTGCGACAACGCCACAAAGCCCAGCTCGGCGTTGCCGGTGGAAACGAACTGATAGGCCTGGGTGATGTTCTGGCCTTCGACCAGCTTGTCCTTGACCTTGTCGGCCAAGCCTTCCCTGGCCAGCACTTGGGTGGCGGCCAGGCCGTACGGTGCGGCTTTCGGGTTGGCGATGGACAGGTGCTTGAAGGCGTTCTGCTTGAGCACTTCACCGTTGGTATCCACGTAGCCTTCTTTCGCCGACCACAGGGCCAGGGTGCCCACCGCGTAGGTAAAGCGCGACCCCTTGACGGTCTCACCTTCGGCCTCGAGTTTTTGCGGGGTGGTGTCGTCGGCACTCAGAAACACTTCGAACGGCGCACCATTCTTGATCTGGGTATAGAACTGACCGGTGGCGCCAAAGGCCGCGACCAGCGTGTGACCGGTGTCTTTCTTGAAGTCGGCGGCAATGGCCTGGATCGGCGCGGTAAAGTTGGCGGCGACGGCCACTTGCACCTCATCGGCATGCGCTGAACCCAGGGCAAAGGCAGCAAGCAGGGGGGCAAGACGTGAGGCGCGGATCATCATGAGGCAATTCCTTGAGGTATACGGGCGTTACCGCTATGTAGGTGAATATATAGCGGTTGCCGGCTACCGGTACAGCGCCACGTTGCACAAACGCCAAGGCGCTAGCGCAGCTTGGCCAAGGCCTGTTCAGCCAGATGGCGGGTCAGGTCATACGTCGAGCCTTCGTTACCTAGGCGCAAGGCTTGGCCTGCCCACAGGTTGCTGAAGCCTGCTTCGTCCTTGGCCTTCAGAGGCATCAACGCACCTCCGGCCCGCGGAAATGCCGGCGCAGCGGGGTTGATCGCGCCCAGCTCACGCATCACGCGGTTGACAATGCCCCGCGCCGGGCGACCGGTGAACAGGTTGGTGAGTGCGGTTTCGCTGGCCTGGGCATGTCGTAACGCATGGTGATGGGAAGCGCTGATGCTGGCTTCAGGGGTAAACAGATACGCCGTGCCGATCTGCACCGCCGAGGCGCCCAGGGCAAACGCTGCGACCATCCCGCGTGCATCAGCGATACCACCGGCCGCAATCACCGGCACGCTGATGGCATCGACGATTTGCGGCAGCAGCGCCATCAAGCCGATCTGGCTGTTGAGGTCGTCATTGAGAAACATGCCGCGGTGCCCACCGGCTTCAATGCCCATTGCAATCACGGCGTCACAACCGTGGGCCTCAAGCCAGATTGCTTCCTCGACCGTCGTGGCCGATGACAGCACCTTGGCGCCGGTGGCTTTTACTCGGTCCAGCAAGGATTTTTCCGGCAAGCCAAAATGGAAACTGACCACTTCAGGGCGGAAGGTTTCAACCACTTCACACGCCGCTTCATTGAAGGGCGCGCGATTCGATACCGGAGTCGGCGCGTTGAAATCGGCGCCCAGTTCGCGGTAGTAGGGTTCCAGCAGAGTTTTCCAGCGCCGGTCGCGCTCTTCATCGGCTTCAGGCGCCTGATGGCAGAAAAAGTTGACGTTGAGCGGGCCGGTGCTGGCTTGGCGAATAACAGTCAACGCTTCGCGCAGCTGCTCGATGCTCAGCGCCGCGGCGGGCATGGAACCCAGTGCGCCGGCCTGGCTGGCGGCAATCACCATGGCGGTGGTGGTGGCTCCCGCCATAGGGGCCTGGATGATGGGCAGCTCGATGCCCAGCAAGTCGAGCAAGCGCGTGTTTGGCCAGGTGCTCATGGGATGCGTCTCCAGCGTCAGTAAGGCTTTTCGCTGTTTTAGCAGGGCCCTGGACGCCCGGCCAGTCTGTTTTATTCACTGGACGAGGGCAGTGCTTTGTGAAGCGGGCTCAAACCGGAGTTTCGCGCTCCAGCAACGTGCGCTTGCGCTCTACGCCCCAGCGGTAGCCGGACAGAGCGCCGTCACTGCGCACGACGCGGTGACAGGGGATGGCCACCGCGAGGCGATTGGCGCCGCAGGCCTGGGCCACGGCGCGAGAAGAGGTCGGCGCACCGATGCGCTGGGCAATCTGCGCGTAGCTGGCGGTGCTGCCCACCGGGATTTCGCGCAGCGCTTGCCATACCCGTTCCTGGAAAGCCGTACCGCGCAGATCCAGCGGCAGCTCCAGGCCCAGGGCAGGGGCTTCGATAAAACCCACGACCTGGGCGATCAGTTGTTCGAAGTTACGATCGGCGCCGACCAGTTCGGCTTGGGGGAATTGGTCCTGCAGGTCCCGCACCAGGGTGTCCGGATCGTCGCCCAGCGAAATCGCGCACACGCCACGTTGGCTTTGCGCCACCACGATCGCCCCGAGCGAGCACTGGCCCACGGCAAAACGAATCAGGTTATTGGCGCCGCCAGCTTTGTAATCGCGCGGTTTCATGCCGAGCAATTGATCAGCCGCTTCATAAAAGCGGCTGTTGGAATTGAAGCCGGCCTCGTACAGCGTATCGGTGACCGACTGCGCGCCCTTTAGCCCATCACGTACTTTGCGCGAGCGCAGGGCGCTGGCGTAACCCTTGGGCGTAAGGCCGGTGACGGCTTTGAACACGCGGTGGAAATGAAACGAACTCAAGCCGGCCTGATGGGCGAGCGCCGCAAGGGCAGGGGTTGTTTCGGCCTGTTCTATCTGGCGACACGCGTCGGCGACCAACTGACCATGGCGGGCGGCCAGTTGCGTCTGGTCGCCGGCGGCGCGGCGGCTGGGGCGATAACCCGCAGCCTCGGCTTGTGCCGCGGTGTCGAAGAATTCGATATTTTCCGGGCGCGGCAAGCGTGAGGCGCTGCTGGGGCGACAATACACACCGGTGGTTTTCACGCCATAGACAAACAGTCCGTCAGCCTTGGCATCTCGGGCGATGATGGCGGCCCAGCGTGGATCGAGTGGGTTGTTCATGGCCAGTACTCTTGAGCGGTCGTCGGCAGATTAACCCCGCGGGTCACACCCGACACTCCGAAGCTTGCGGTCAAATCAGCCGGCGGTGCGAAAGGTCAGGTTGATGCGTTGCGGCCCCATGATCGGATGCACGCCTGCCTGAATGGGCATCACCCCATGGTAGCGCAGGCGATCCACACCGCCCCAGACCACCACATCGCCGTGGAACAGCGAAATCTTTTGCGCCTTGTCACTGCGCTGGTGGCCGCCGAACAGGAAAATCGCCGGCAAGCCGAGAGAGATCGATACCACCGGCGCGTTATAGCACCGCTCGTTCTTGTCCTGGTGCAGAGACATCTTCGCTGTGGGCACATAGCGGTTGATCAGGCAGGCATCCGGCGAGAAATCGCTGAAACCTGCAGCACTTGCCGCCGATATGGCCAGTTCGCGCAACGCATCGGGCATCTGTGGCCAAGGTTGCTGGCTACGCGGGTCGAGGGGGCTGTATCGATAGCCGGCCGCGTCGGTGGTCCAGCCCAGCGCGCCGCAACTGCTCAGCGCGGCCGACATGGTAAAGCCGCCAGGCGTGACCATCTGCCGAAAGGGCGACTGGGCCAGGACACGCCGCAACTCAGGCAACAAACGCTCAATCCAGGGTAGGGCGTAACCCCTCAGAACATAGGACTCTTCGCCAATCTGTTCGCGCCCTGCGGGTTGTTGCAGGGCGTCATCGGTGAACAGGTCGGCAGTAGGGCCCGGCATGACTACAGCGCCTTGCTCACGTTGATATCGGTAATTTCGTCGCTGTCATCGTGGATTTTCGCCAGTGCTTGCTTGGCTTCCTCAACGCTGTTGCTGGCCAACTGGGCGAATTCGAAGCGACGTTCGCCGTTGAGCTTGTACTTGATGACGTATTTGGTCGTGGTGTTCACAGCTTTTTCCTTGCGGGTATCCGGGTCAGCTCAGCTTGGTGCTGGTGCGACGAACGATGCGGATCTTGTGGGACAGCGCGGGTTTGCGGGTAACGCTGATGGCGCGGCGCGTGACCACGTCCAGGGTAATGTTCCAGAAACCGGTGCTGGGTGCGGTGATTTTCGCCGGGAATTTGTCGAATGCGCCGCCGTGGTAGGTATGACGGCCGCCGTTCTTGAAACTGCGAAAATTAGCATCGCTCATCAGACGAATATTACAGGTCTGTGAGCATTCGATGACAACAATGTCTCCCTCGTTAAGGTGCTCACGCTGATGGATAAATTTCATGGGGTGTCTCCAGAAGGGCTTTTTCTGAAAAATCAGAACGATACGTAGGTTAAGATGGAGTTTATCAGCCCCAGCGCGTTTATTATCGGGCCGTCGTCGACGAGTTCGACAATTTAAAACAGTTATTTACCGTGTAATCAGAGATAAATCCTACATTGCCGGGAGAAATTTCCCATGCCTGCTGTCGTAGGGTCTTTATCGGAGGTTTTAGTATGAAGTGGAGTGTGTTGGTGCTGGCCTTGGCAATCGCTGGGTGTGCTTCGGTTGCAGATATCAAGCAGACCCCACCCACGTTGGTGGTCATTTCCGGGAAAAAACCGCAGGAATATGCGGCATGCGTGGTGCGCAAATTGGAGGCGACACGCCGTCCGCCACAAATCGAGCCCCACAAGAGCGGTGTTCAGGTGATCGTGCCGCAGAAGTTCTCGGCGGACCCGTCAGCCATCTTCGAAATCGAAGACCGCTCCAGCGGCAGCAGCATCAAGCTCTATGAAAGCATGTCCAACGTGCCGATCCGGCCGGGCGATGTGAAGAAAGCCGGGGAAGACTGCATTTCCGGTTAAGCCAAGGCCTATGCCCGCGCGCTAACCCGATAAAAGCCCCACCCTGCAGGAACGAGCATTTCGCTCCTGCAGGGTGGGGCTTTTTTTGGCTTTTTTTTCGACGGTTGTGGCAAATGGCCAATCCCCATAACATCCGCATGGTTATAGATCTATTGCCTAAGCTTATAACCATACAGATGGAGCTGTGATGAAGTCTCTGGAACGAGCACTGGTGGGAGGCGCGTTAGGGTTGTTGTTAAGTAACGCCTACGCACTCGACGGCAACAAGATTTTTACCGAAGGCGGCTCGCAGCCCGGCGCGATGTCCTGCGTGGCCTGTCATGGCGCCGATGGCCTGGGGCTTGCCGCAGCAGGCTTTCCCAGGTTGGCGGGTTTGCCGGCGCACTACGTGCGCAAGCAATTGGCAGACTTTGCCAGCGGAGCGCGAAATAATCCGGTGATGCAGCCGCTGGCCAAGGCGCTTACCGATGTAGAAATCGCGGCGCTCAGCGATGCCGTCGCCGCGATGCCTGCACCGCAGACGGCAATGCCATCGCGCAGCCAGATGCCTGCCGACCCCATCGAGAAGCTGGCGCTGCAAGGCGCATGGGAACGGCAGATCCCCGCGTGCGTCAGTTGTCACGGCCCCGGCGGCGTTGGCGTGGGGGATGCATTCCCACCGTTGGCCAGCCAGCCGGCAGCTTATCTGGCAGCGCAATTGAGCGCCTGGCAGAACGGCACACGGCGCAATGACCCCAATGACCTGATGGGGCACATCGCCAAATCCATGACCGCAGATGAGGTGCAGGGCGTGGCCCACTACTTCGCCTCATTGCCCGCGCAGGCCAAGCCATGAAAGCGATCCTGTTGACGGCAGTGCTGGCTGCAGCACCCGCCCATGCTGCGACGATAGTCATGGAAGACCAATCGCAATTACAGCCCACGGCGCAGCCCGATGCTTCTGCCTTCAAGCCCCCGCTGGAAAGCGAACTGCCGGATAATGCCTACGGCAAGCTGGTGAGGCAGGGTTACGCGCTGTTCGTGGACACCAAGCGCCTGGCACCGCAGTTTGTGGGCAACGGCCTCAATTGCAGCAACTGCCATTTGGATCAGGGCCGCATGGCCAACTCGGCGCCATTGTGGGGCGCATACCCCATGTACCCGGCGTATCGAAAGAAGAACGACAAGGTCAATACCTTCGCCGAGCGCCTGCAGGGCTGTTTCCAATTCAGCATGAATGGCGGTACCCCTCCGGCGGCGGACAGCCCCGAGATAACGGCGTTATCGGTGTATGCCTACTGGCTCTCCAGCAAGGCGCCCTTGGGGGTCGAATTGCCGGGGCGTGGCTATCCCGAGGTGGCACAACCGGCCAAAGGCTACGACCTGGCCCATGGCGCGCAGGTGTACACAGGGCAATGCGCGGTGTGCCATGGCGCTGAAGGGGAGGGACAGAAAGTCGGCGGTGCTTATGTCATGCCGCCTTTGTGGGGGAAAGACTCCTACAATTGGGGGGCTGGCATGCACCGGATCAACACGGCAGCGTCCTTCATCAAGCACAACATGCCATTGGGCAAGATCGGCAGTTTGAGCGATCAGCAGGCGTGGGATGTGGCGGCGTACATCAACCGTCATGAGCGCCCGCAGGATCCGCGATTGGTTGAGGGGTCGGTAGAGAAGACTCGCGTCAAGTTTCACGCCAATGACGGGGTCAATCTCTATGGCCAGACGGTAGACGGCGTGTTGATTGGGCAAGGCATCCGTTAAACTGTCGCTCTTTGCCTACAAAAAATGCCGCTCATAGCCTGGGGCTTGAGCGGCATTGTCCTGCCTGGAACGCGCCACTATGAAGCGAGAACACGTCAAAGCCCGCCATGCTGAAGGTCAGATCACGGCGACCCACGTCATCCAGAACCCTGCCGACCTGGGCGAGTGGATCGTATTTTTCAAGAAGAGTGGCGGCCGCAGTTACTTCCTGGTGGACGATCAGGATGAGGTCGAGTCATTCCCGCGCCTGGACGACTTGATCGAAACCCTGCGCGGCCTGGGGATCAAGTTCGCCGAAGTGCATCTGTAGCGCTGCGGCCTACTTGCACACCACCACGACGCTGCGGCTTTTGAAATTGCCGACGTCCTTGCCCAGCGTCTGCTCGCTTTCCTTGAGCGACGGAGTGCCGTCGGTGCCAACGATACGGTAGCCGGTGCCCGCGCAGGACGCGTCGGCTTTCTCGTAGCAACTGGCCCAGGAGTTGGCCTCGCCCGAGCAGTCGATGGTCAAGCCTTGTTCACCGTTTTTCAGGTAGGTGTCCGATGTGGTGGTGCAGCCGGCCAGCGCCAAAACCGCAGTGAGTGCCAGGATCTTGTTCATAGAGTCGTCTTCGAAGGTGTTGAGAGGGCGCTGACACTGTCGTGGGGCGTTGGCGGAAGATTATAGCGAACTGCCATCTAGGTACAGCCAAACACAAAAAAGCCCCGCTTGACGGGGCTTTTTGATGCAAGCGGCGCGGCTTACTTGCCCTTTGGCCGCTTGCTCGAAGTGTGGCCTGCTTCATCCACGAATACTTCGGCTACC
The DNA here is from genome assembly GCF_030816195.1 of Pseudomonas sp. W4I3. Taxonomy (GTDB): domain Bacteria; phylum Pseudomonadota; class Gammaproteobacteria; order Pseudomonadales; family Pseudomonadaceae; genus Aquipseudomonas. The sequence goes on from NZ_JAUSXS010000001.1 coordinate 3,475,111, forward strand.
GCAATCGCCATGCTTTCGGTCTCGAATACGCCTGCGACGCTGTCGCCGTGGAAGTTGATCAGGTGCCAACCGTCCGCACGTTGGGTGATCAGGTAGCCGTTTACGCCTTTTGGTTCTGACATCTAATTAGCAATCTCGTAAGCTGATTCAAGGGTGCAATGATAGCCCCAAATACCGAGGGTTTGCCCAAGTAATTCAAGGTCGATGCCGGGCTTTGAAAAGCGTGCTAAAAAGGATCAAGCTCTTTGAAACATCGAGACTCCAGTGCCGGTCAGCCTGCCGCTTGAAAGATGAGCGGAACTTACGCCGACATTTTTTCTCTATGATGACATCGCGGCGCCAGCAGGACCCATTGTAAGGTGACTGCGGCCTGATTAGACTGCGCCGAATTCCGTACGCACAGCCCTTTGTAAGGACTCATATGATCAAGAAATGCTTGTTCCCAGCAGCCGGTTACGGCACTCGCTTCCTGCCAGCGACCAAAGCCATGCCCAAAGAGATGCTGCCGGTGGTGAACAAGCCACTGATTCAGTACGGCGTCGAAGAGGCACTGGATGCCGGCTTGAATGAAATTTCCATCGTGACCGGCCGTGGCAAGCGCGCGCTGGAAGACCACTTCGACATCAGCTACGAGCTGGAAAACCAGATCAAGGGCACCGACAAGGAAAAATACCTGGTCGGCATTCGCAAGCTGCTGGACGAATGCTCGTTCTCCTACACCCGTCAGACCCAGATGAAAGGCCTCGGCCACGCCATCCTGACCGGTCGCCCGCTGATCGGTGACGAACCGTTCGCCGTGGTACTGGCCGATGACCTGTGCGTGAACCTGGAAGGCGACGGTGTGCTGACCCAGATGGTCAAGCTCTACCAGAAATACCGCTGCACCATCGTCGCGGTGATGGAGGTCAACCCGGCCGAAACCAACAAGTACGGCGTGATCGCCGGTGACGACATTGGTGATGGCCTGATCCGCGTGCGCGACATGGTTGAGAAGCCTGCACCGGAAGATGCACCGTCGAATCTGGCGATCATCGGCCGTTACATCCTGACCCCGGACATCTTCAAGCTGATCGAAGAAACCGAACCAGGCAAAGGCGGCGAAATCCAGATCACCGACGCCTTGCTCAAGCAAGCCAAAGACGGTTGCGTGATTGCCTACAAGTTCAAAGGCCAGCGTTTCGACTGTGGTGGCGCTGAAGGCTATATCGAAGCGACCAACTTCTGCTATGAGCACTTCTACAAGACCGGCAAGGCTTACTGATTCATTCTTGCCCATCTGTTTCAAGCGAAAGCCACCTTCGGGTGGCTTTTTCGTTTTTCAGCCCCATGTAAGTCGGTATGCTGGTGTCCTGCCGAGGAGAGTGAAATGGCCTACGATTTTGACCTGTATGTAATTGGCGCCGGTTCTGGCGGTGTTCGCGCGGCGCGCTTTGCCGCGGGCTTTGGCGCCAAGGTGGCCGTGGCGGAAAGCCGCTACCTGGGCGGTACCTGTGTGAACGTAGGCTGCGTGCCGAAGAAGTTGCTGGTGTACGGCGCGCATTTTGCCGAAGACTTCGAGCAGGCCAGCGGTTTTGGCTGGTCGTTGGGCGAGGCGAACTTTGACTGGGCGACCCTGATCGCCAACAAAGACCGTGAGATCAACCGCCTCAATGGCATCTACCGCAACCTGCTGGTCAACAGCGGCGTGACCCTGCACGAAGGGCATGCGCGCCTGGTGGATCCTCATCAGGTAGAAATCAACGGCGAGCGCTTTACCGCCAAACATATCCTGATCGCCACTGGCGGCTGGCCGCAGATCCCCGAAATTCCAGGGCGCGAGCACGCCATCGGCTCAAACGAGGCGTTCTTTCTTAAAGAGCTGCCCAAGCGCGTGCTGGTGGTGGGCGGTGGTTACATTGCCGTTGAGTTCGCGGGTATTTTCCATGGCTTGGGCGCGCAAACCTCGTTGCTGTATCGCGGCGACCTGTTCCTGCGCGGGTTCGATGGCGCGGTGCGCAAGCATTTGCAGGAAGAGCTGACCAAGCGCGGCCTGGACCTGCAGTTCAACGCCGATATCGAGCGCATCGACAAGCAGGCCGATGGCAGCCTCAAGGCCACCTTGAAGGATGGTCGCGTGCTGGAAACCGATTGTGTGTTCTACGCCACTGGCCGTCGTCCGATGCTGGACAACCTTGGGCTGGAAAACACCGGCGTCACCCTGGATGAGCGTGGTTTTGTCAGCGTTGACGATCTGTACCAGACCGCCGAGCCGTCGATCCTGGCCATCGGTGATGTGATCGGTCGCGTGCAATTGACTCCGGTCGCCCTGGCCGAAGGCATGGCGGTGGCGCGTCGTCTGTTCAAGCCCGAGCACTACCGCCCCGTGGATTACGCAATGATCCCGACCGCAGTGTTCAGCCTGCCCAATATCGGCACGGTCGGCCTCACGGAAGAGGAGGCGAAGAAGAATGGCCATAAGGTACAGATCTTCGAAAGCCGTTTCCGCCCGATGAAGCTGACCCTGACGGACTGCCAGGAAAAGACGCTGATGAAGTTGGTGGTCGACGCCGACTCCGACAAAGTGCTGGGCTGCCACATGGTCGGGCCCGATGCCGGTGAAATCGTGCAGGGCCTGGCGATCGCGCTCAAGGCTGGCGCGACCAAGCAGCATTTCGATGAGACCATCGGCGTGCATCCGACGGCGGCGGAAGAGTTCGTCACCATGCGCACGCCTGTGTCGAGCTGATCAGGTTTCGAGCGTTGCCTCTGGCGCCGTTGCAACGACGGCGGCCAGACGCAGCGCTTCAATCTGGGCCTGGGCCTTGATCAGGTCCAGTTCCAGCGCCTTATTGGCCTGTTGATGTTCAGCCAGCGCCGCCTGGCGTGACTGGCTTTCCAGCAGCGCCACCCGCAAGCGTTCCTGCAGCAGCGTGCGCTCGCTGTCGACCTGGCTGATCTTCTGATTCAACTCGATGCGCAAGGCCTGGTCTTTGCGCACCTGCTCCTGCAGAGCGTTCAGCTCCTTCGCTGTTACCCGATGCTCAATCAACAAGCGCTCGTTGTCTCGATGCAGCTGGGTAATTTCATCCTGACGAACCAGTGCGCTCTGTTGGGCCTGGCGCAACTCCGCCTGTACCTGCTGCAGCTGGCCTTCATGGCGGCGCTGTTCCTGCTCGCGCTGATCCTTGACGGCGTTGCGGTAGTGCTCAAGCGCATCGCGGGCGTGGAGGTGCTTGTCTTCCAGGGAGCGTATCTGCTCGTCCTTGTCGCTGATCCGCAGTTCGTAATCGCTGCACGCCTGGCTTAGCCCGGCATTGCGCGTTTGTTCGGTCTGCAGGCTGCTGCTGGCGGTTTGCAGGGCGGCGCTTTCCTCGGCGAGGGCGCTGGCCTGGATATCGAACTGCTGCTGCAACAGGTCATGGGTTTCCTGCAGTGCTTGAAGCTGAGTGAGCAGGGCGCTTTTCTGCTGCTCGAACTGCGCCAGGGCAAGGTCAATGGGCTCCTGGGCTTTCTCTTTCAGGCGCTGTGCAAGCCGTGCCACCAATTCTCCCAGCTCATCATCGATAGGCGCTTCAGTGATGGTTTGCCGGGTTTCGCTTTCATCCAGCTCCTTTAGATAGCGATGAATGGTGGTTTTCGAGCCGGTATTGCCCATCTCGATGCGTACGGCGTCGATGCTGGGGTTTTCGCCACGGGCGAGGATCGCCAGGCGTGCCGTCTGAACTACTGCCTTATTTATGCCACCGCGAGCCATGAGGTCTCCGTCGATTTAGTACTGTGGTACGTATTATGTATTTACATACTGTATCACGTCGGTAATTTCGTTTGAATTCATTATTTAACAGATGGGATATTGGCGTATTATCCCGTGTCATAAGCGTTTTTTACGTCGAAACAGGCGTGCGCAGTACGAATAGGCCCTGTCATGAGTGATCTTGATCGTTACCTCAACGCCGCCACCCGCGATAACACGCGCCGTAGCTACCGCGCGGCCATCGAGCACTTCGAAGTCAGTTGGGGTGGGTTCTTGCCGGCAACGAGCGATAGCGTGGCGCGCTATCTGGTCGCCCATGCGGGCGTGCTGGCCGTGAACACCTTGAAGGTGCGTCTCTCTGCCTTGGCGCAGTGGCACATCAGCCAGGGGTTTGCCGACCCGACCAAGGCACCGGTGGTGCGCAAGGTCCTCAAGGGCATTCGCGCCGTGCACCCGGCACGGGAGCGCCAAGCCGAGCCACTGCAGCTCCAGCATCTGGAGCAGGTGGTCGCATCGCTTGCGGATGAAGCCAGGCAAGCCGCCGAAAACCAGGATCGGCCAGGATTGCTGCGCGCCAAGCGTGACACTGCGCTGATCCTGCTGGGGTTCTGGCGTGGCTTTCGTAGCGATGAGCTGTGTCGTTTGAGCATCGAGCATGTCCAGGCAGTGCCGGGTGCTGGCATCAGCCTGTACTTGCCGCGCAGCAAGAGTGACCGCGACAACCTCGGCAAGACCTACCAGACTCCCGCGCTGCTGCGCCTGTGCCCGGTACAGGCCTACAGCGAATGGCTCAGTGCTTCGGCACTGGTGCGCGGCCCGGTGTTCCGCGGGATCGACCGCTGGGGCAACCTGGGGGAGGAGGGGCTGCACCCCAACAGTGTGATTCCGTTATTGCGCCAGGCACTTGAACGCGCGGGCATCCCCGCTGAGCAGTACACCAGTCACTCCCTGCGTCGCGGCTTTGCGACCTGGGCCCATCGCAGCGGCTGGGACTTGAAGTCGTTGATGAGTTACGTCGGTTGGAGCGACATGAAATCGGCCATGCGCTATGTTGAAGCGACGCCCTTTCTCGGCATGACCCTGGCGACCCAACCGCTGTTATGAGATTTCTTCTATTAATAACGTCACTTGATAGGGAAAACCAATCGTCAGCATCAGGTTTGCCAATGAGCCATCGCCGGGAAGAATGGGTAGGATTCATCTCATCAACTTCTTAACCCCTGACGGAGAGTCAACGATGCCTATCATCAACAGCCAAGTAAAACCGTTTAAAGCCACCGCTTTCAAAAACGGCAGCTTCGTCGATGTGACCGACGCTGACCTGAAAGGCAAGTGGTCGGTAGTGTTCTTCTACCCAGCTGACTTCACCTTCGTGTGCCCAACCGAACTGGAAGACCTGGCTGACAACTACGCCGAATTCCAGAAACTGGGCGTCGAAATCTACAGCGTTTCCACCGACACCCACTTTGCCCACGCTGCCTGGCACAACACGTCGCCAGCCATCGGCAAGATCCAGTACACCATGATCGGCGACCCAACCCTGACCATCTCCCGCAACTTCGACGTACTGATCGAAGAAGCTGGCCTGGCAGACCGCGGTACGTTCGTAATCAACCCGGAAGGTCAGATCAAGATTGTTGAACTGAACGACGGCGGTGTTGGCCGTGACGCTTCCGAGCTGCTGCGCAAGATCAAGGCTGCCCAGTACGTTGCTGCCCACCCAGGCGAAGTGTGCCCAGCCAAGTGGAAAGAAGGCGAGGCCACTCTGGCTCCGTCCCTGGACCTGGTCGGCAAGATCTAAGTCTGTGAAGTCGCAAGGGCGGGTATCCGCACCTACTCAGTAAGCTGCAACCGCCCTCAAAAACGCCCGGGCGAGATTCGCTCGGGCGTTTTTTTATACCCGCAATTATAGGAAATCGCCCGTATGTTGGACGCCAATCTTAAAGCTCAGTTGAAATCTTACCTGGAGCGGGTCACCCAGCCGATCGAGATCGTTGCCTCCCTCGACGACGGTGCGAAATCCCAGGAAATGCTCGCTCTTTTGCAAGACGTAACCAGCCTCACCACGCTGATTACCCTGAACACCGATGGCAACGATGCGCGCAAGCCGTCGTTCTCCATCAATCGCCCGGGTGCCGATATCAGCCTGCGTTTCGCCGGTATCCCCATGGGGCATGAATTCACTTCGCTGGTGTTGGCCCTGCTGCAAGTCGGTGGCCACCCGTCGAAGGCCAGTGTCGAAGTGATTGAGCAAATCCGTGCCTTGAAAGGCGAGTTCAGCTTCGAAACCTACTTCTCGCTGTCGTGCCAGAACTGCCCGGACGTGGTCCAGGCGCTGAACCTGATGGCGGTGCTTAACCCCAATGTCCGCCATGTGGCCATCGACGGTGCGCTGTTCCAGGCCGAAGTCGATGAGCGTCAGATCATGGCGGTGCCCAGTGTCTACCTCAACGGTGTGAACTTCGGTCAGGGCCGCATGGGCCTGGAAGAAATCCTCGCCAAGCTCGACACCAGCGGTATCGAAAAAGCCGCTGAGAAAATCAGTGCCAAGGACGCCTTTGATGTACTGGTTGTCGGCGGTGGTCCGGCGGGTTCATCGGCTGCAATCTACGCTGCGCGCAAAGGCATCCGTACCGGTGTGGCCGCTGAGCGTTTTGGTGGTCAGGTTCTGGATACCATGTCCATCGAGAACTTTATCTCGGTGCAGGAGACCGAAGGCCCGAAACTGGCCAGCGCCCTGGAAGCCCACGTGCGTCAGTACGACGTGGATATCATGAACCTGCAGCGTGCCAGTAGCCTGGTGCCGGCCAAAAATGCCGGTGACTTGCACGAAATTCGTTTCGAAAGTGGCGCGACCCTCAAGTCCAAGACCGTGATTCTGGCGACCGGTGCGCGCTGGCGCGAAATGGGTGTGCCAGGCGAGCAGGAATACAAGGCCAAGGGCGTATGCTTCTGCCCACACTGCGATGGCCCGCTGTTCAAGGGCAAGCGTGTGGCGGTGATCGGTGGCGGTAACTCCGGCGTCGAAGCAGCCATCGACCTGGCCGGCATCGTCAGCCACGTGACTCTGCTGGAGTTCGACAGCAAGCTGCGCGCCGACGCTGTGTTGCAGCGCAAGCTCTATAGCCTGCCGAACGTTGATGTGATCACCAGTGCGTTGACCAGTGAAGTCAAAGGCGATGGCCAGAAAGTCACCGGCTTGGCGTACAAGGATCGCGACAGTGGCGAGTTCAAGACCGTCGACCTGGAAGGCATCTTCGTGCAGATCGGTTTGCTGCCTAACACCGACTGGCTCAAAGGCACCGTGGAACTGACGCCGCGCGGCGAGATCATCGTTGATGCACGCGGCGAAACCTCACTGCCAGGCGTGTTTGCCGCAGGTGACGTGACGACCGTGCCGTACAAGCAGATCGTCATCGCAGTAGGCGAGGGCGCCAAAGCTTCCTTGAGTGCCTTCGACCACTTGATCCGCACTTCCGCGCCGGCGTAAAACCCAGCGCGCAAATGAAAAACCCCATGAGTGATCATGGGGTTTTTTTGTTTTACAGCGGTGCCGGCTGAATGATCTCAACCCAGTACGCGTCCGGGTCTTTGATGAAGGCCAGGCTTTTCATACGACCGTCGCTCAGGCGCTTCTGGAAATCGCAGCCCAGCGCCTCGAAACGTTCACATGCCGCGACGATATCCGGCACCGAGATGCAGATATGGCCAAAGCCGCGCGGGTCGGTGTTGCCGTTGTGGTAGGCGAAGTCGGCATCGTTTTCGGTGCCGTGGTTGTGAGTCAGTTCCAGAATGCCTGGGATCGACTTCATCCACTGGGTGCGCTCGGCAGCGTCAGCCGGGATCTGGGACTTGTCCACCAGGGCCAGGAAATACAGGCTGAATTCAGCTTCCGGGAAGTCGCGTTTTTCAACCAAGGAAAAACCCAGTACGCGGGTGTAGAAATCCAGCGACTTGGTGATGTCCTTGACCCGCAGCATGGTGTGGTTGAACACGAAGTTCGCGGTGGCAGTATCAGGTTGGGCAGTGACGCCGGGGAAGGTGTTCAGTTCGTGCAGGCTCATGGGCCCTCCAGAAAAAATGGGGCAAAGCGGTCCCTTGGCTTGCGGCAAGCATCCGTGCAGCCGAGCCATGATACGCAAGGCCTGGCGGTCGCGCCAAATGAAAAAGCTGACGCGGCCCTTGCGAGCTGTGGGCTCGGGCCGCAAACTTTGGGGCTGGAACCTTGGATGCTTTTTGCAATGAGCAAGTTTCGTAAACCGCTGTTGACTACGTTGTGCCTGGTGTTGGGCAGCCCGTTTGTGCTGGCCGCCGACCCGCAGATTCATTGGCCCAGTGGCTGGCAGGTCGAGGAGGTGGAGCCCGACGGCAATACGTCCGGCAAACCGCAAACGGTGTCGCGCCAGCGCGCCATCAAAAATGATGAAAACGGCAAGACATTGATGGTGATGGAGTTGACCGGTACACCCATCGAGGCTGGGCACAACGTCAATCTTCAAGGCGTTTTGCTGGAAATGCGTAAATCCATTCAGAAAGATTTTGCCCAAGGCGGTTATCAAAGTGTATGCACCAAAATGCACACCGCCAGATTGAGCCGCTTGGACGCGCTGGAAACTACTTGTGTGATTACCGAGAACGGCCGACATGTGCTATCGCAGACACTAGTGGGGGCGGTAGATACCGATAAAGCCTACGTGTTTTCATATGCGGGCCAGGCGCAAGCGTACGAGGCCAGCCAGGATGAAGTGAGTACGGTGCGCGACAGCCTCGAACTTTGAATCGGCCATGCGAACAAATGTGAACTTTAATTTAAGTTCGTTTGTGAACCTTTAAACGAAAAAAGCCCCGCTTAAGCGAGGCTTTCTGTTAGTGCATGTAAATCAACCGCGAAGCCAGGAATCTACAGTGGCTGCGCCGTGCTCTTCTTTCCAGGCTTTCAGGCCGCGGTGGTTGCCGCCTTTGGTCTCGATCAGCTCGCCGGTGTGCGGGTTCTGGTAGACCTTGACCACGCGTGCGCGGCGCTGTTTCGGCGCGGTGGTGGCTGCGGCAGCCGATTTTCCCGGGTTTGGATCAAGGATGGAAATCACATCGCGCAGGCTTTTGTCATAGCTGCCCATCAGCTTTTTAAGTTTTTCTTCAAATTCAATTTCTTTCTTCAAGCCGGCGTCGTTTTTCAGGGATTCCAGCTGGGCAAGCTGCTCTTGAAGGGCTTTTTCTGCTGCGCGAAATTCGGCGAGTCTGGACAAAATCTGTACTCCAATAGTGTAGTTAGCTGATATCTACTGCGGAGAAAGCCTTAAACCAAGAGGATTAAGCTAACTCAACGAAAACACCGATCAATGGGTGTATCGCCAGCAGGAAAAATTGTAGTAGTTAATCCACTTCGAGTAAATCATGTCTTTTGTCTAAATAACATTGTTTCATCTGAGTTCGTCGCGGGTGGTTCAATCGTGAGTCAACGACTTAATGAATTCATCGCCGGGTAAAGGACGGCCGAACAGATAACCCTGCAAGAAGTCCACGCCTTGTGCGACAAGGTAATCACACTGTTGCGCTGTTTCCACGCCCTCCGCCACGATGCCCAGGTCCAGCTTGGCGGACAGTTCTATGATGCTGTCCAGAATATGCCGCGAAAGCGCATCCGCGCCGATCATGGCGACGAAGCTTTGGTCGATTTTCAAGTAGTCCACATTGAAGTTGCGCAAGTAACCCAGGCTGGAATGCCCGGTGCCGAAGTCGTCTATCGCGATCATCACGCCTAACTGGTGGAGTGCCTCGAACAAGCGGCGCGTGATGTCGGTGGGTTCGACCAGCTCACGCTCGGTCAGCTCCAGTACCAGGGTGACCTGGCCGGGCGGGAAGGCTGCAAGGAACTCCCGGCAGTCGTCCACTAGGTCCAGATTCTGGCAATGCCGCGCGGTGATGTTCACGCCGATATGGAATCCCGGGCTGAAGCGCTCGGCATGCGGCGCCAATTGCGTGGCGGTCTGGCGCAGCAGGGCGCGAGTCATGGGCACTATCAGCCCGGAATGCTCGGCCAGGGGAATAAACAGATCCGGCCGTACCAGGCCCTCTTTTGGGTGATTCCAGCGCATCAGCACCTCACAACCGGCCCATTGGCGCGTGTCGCCGCGTACCACCGGTTGGAAATACGGAATGAATTCGTTGGCGCCCAGGGCACGTTGCAACTCGTGGGTCGGCGCCGAAGAGCGCTTCTGCAGCCAGTGGGCAAGCATGCCGGCCAGCACACCAAAAAACACCACCAGACTGAACACCGCCGGGTAACGCGCCTGCATGTAACGCCAGACCTCACCTTCGGGCATGCCCACGTCGACGCTGTACTGATAGCGGCTGGACGCCAGGAAGTGCGCAGCCACGGCAAACGTTGGTGGCGTGCCGGTATGGACCTGGCCATCGCTGCCTAGCCAATTGGGCCCCACGTTGAGAACCAGGAATGCGTAGCGGCTGATCAGGCGCAAGGCATTGGTGAGGTGGTAGCCGTCAATCGAGGCGAACGCACCGCGATCACCGTCAACCAACCGGTAAACCAGCAATGCGGTGTCCGGCGTGACGGGGTTGCCGTTCATCAACCACAGACTGCCGTCAACGTAGTCGTCCGGGTTGACCGGCGACTCGTAGCTGCTGCCAAACAATGAACTGCAGTAGATGTTCTTCTGCCAGGACAAGGTGGTGGCGCGCACGAACGGCCGGCGGGTCACCTGCTCGCGCAGTGCCAGCTTTGCGGTTTCATCACACGGCAAGCCAGCCAGCGGTAACAGGGCCTGGGCGGCGAGGGCGGTGTTGTCGAGCATCAAGTCGAACTGACGCACGGCTTCCTGCGCCGTTTGAGCGGTGCTTTGCTCCAGCGTGCGCTCGGCTTGCCAATACAGAATCACGACCCCCAGTAGAACCGGGAGCAGGCCGCAGGCTGTGCTGAAAAAATAGCGGGCGACTCGGCTTCGCGGGCCTTTGGAGGTCAGGGGCATTAAAGGGCAGCCATGCAGAAATGAAGAGACTATGCCGATGATAGATGGCATTGCGACAAGGCGCTCGGCAAAACGTAACAGCGTCTACCGATGTAACAAACCCCTTGCGCGAGCCAAGGCAATGGGGATTTGATAAGAGTACGGACAAACTCGGTTACGCTGTGTAGAATCGATTTACGCATACAAGAATATGACTTGCGCTCACGCAAGCCTCGGCCGTCAGAGACTGATGACACCATGAAGCAACTCGGTTCACCCCTCATCTTTGGTGACTTCCTCGCCCGCAGTGTGCGGGGCCTGTCCTGTGCGCCACCCGCTGACCTCATCCTTGCCAGCAAATGACCCTTTGTTTACTCCAAGCATGATGAGGCACCAACCATGACCGACCAATACGAAAACCCGATGGGCCTGATGGGCTTTGAATTCATCGAATTCGCCTCGCCGACCCCGGGCACCCTGGAGCCGATCTTCGAGATCATGGGCTTCACCAAGGTGGCTAGCCACCGTTCCAAGAACGTACACCTGTATCGCCAGGGCGAGATCAACCTGATCCTCAACAACGAGCCCAACAGCCTTGCCTCGTACTTCGCCGCCGAACACGGGCCGTCGGTGTGCGGCATGGCGTTTCGCGTGAAGAACTCCCAGCAAGCCTACAAGCGCGCCCTGGAACTGGGGGCTCAGCCGATTCATATCGAAACCGGCCCGATGGAGTTGAACCTGCCGGCAATCAAGGGCATCGGCGGTGCGCCGCTGTACCTGATCGACCGTTTTGGCGAGGGCAGCTCGATCTATGACATCGACTTCGTCTACCTCGAAGGCGTAGACCGTAACCCGCAAGGTGCCGGTCTGAAGGTCATCGACCACCTGACCCACAACGTCTACCGCGGCCGCATGGCCTACTGGGCCAACTTCTACGAGAAACTGTTCAACTTCCGTGAAGCGCGTTACTTCGATATCAAGGGCGAGTACACCGGCCTGACTTCCAAGGCCATGAGCGCGCCGGATGGCATGATCCGCATCCCGTTGAACGAAGAGTCGTCCAAGGGCGCTGGCCAGATCGAAGAGTTCCTGATGCAGTTCAACGGCGAGGGCATCCAGCACGTGGCGTTCCTTACCGACGACCTGGTCAAGACCTGGGACGCGTTGAAGAATATCGGCATGCGCTTCATGACCGCGCCGCCAGACACGTATTACGAAATGCTCGAAGGTCGCCTGCCGAATCACGGCGAACCAGTGGACCAGCTGCAGGCACGCGGCATCTTGCTGGATGGTTCGTCAATCGCGGGCGACAAGCGTCTGCTGTTGCAGATCTTCTCGGAAACCCTGATGGGCCCGGTGTTTTTCGAATTCATTCAGCGTAAAGGCGACGATGGGTTCGGCGAAGGCAACTTCAAGGCGTTGTTCGAGTCAATCGAGCGCGACCAAGTACGTCGCGGTGTATTGACCACCGACTAAGCAATAATCCCTGACACAACAGCGATCAAATGTGGGAGGGGGCTTGCTCCCGATGGCGGTGGCTCAGTCACATATGCGCTGACTGACATTGCCTTATCGGGAGCAAGCCCCCTCCCACATTTTTGACCGATTCAGCCCTTGCGCTGACGCACCAAGTGCTTGAACCCTTCATACACCAGCACCATCACCGCCAGCCAGATCGGGATATAGGTCAGCCATTGTCCGCCCTTGATGCCCTCACCCAGCAGTAGCGCCACGGCCAGCAACAACACCGGCTCCACATAACTGAGCAGCCCGAACAGGCTGAAGGCCAGCAACCGGCTGGCGATGATATAGCTCACCAGCGCCGAAGCACTGATCACGCCCAGCATGGGAATCAATGCGTAGAGCCTAGGTTGCGCATCCAGTACCGCAAAGCCCTGTTCGCCGCTTTGCACAAACCACCAGGCCACCGGCAACATCAACGCCATGTCCAGCCACAGGCCGCCCAGATGGTCGGTGCCCAGATACTTACGTACGACGAAATACACCGGGTAACCGATGATCACCACCAATGTCGCCCAGGAAAAACCGCCGGCCTGGTACAACTCGTTGAGTACGCCCAGCGCGGCAAATACCACGGCGATCTGCTGCAAGCGCGACAACCGATCGCCATAGACCAGGCGTCCGGTCAGCACCATGGTCAGCGGCAACAGGAAATACCCCACCGACACATCCAGGCTGCGCCCGTTCAGCGGCGCCCACATAAACAGCCATAACTGCACGCCGAGCAAAGCAGACGACAGCAGCACGCCACCGATCACGCGCGGATTGGCCGCCAGCATCCGCAGCAATTCCCACACTCGCCGCCATTCGCCGCTGACCGCCATGAACACAGTCATGCAGGGCACGGTCAGCAACATGCGCCAGCCGAAAATTTCCAGGCCACTCAGCGGTGTGAGCAGAGACGTGAAGTAATACATCACGGCAAACAACACCGAGGCCAATACCGATAACACAACACCTTTAGACACGCTGTCCTCGCGAAAGCCAATTGAAGATAAACAATGGGATTATGGTGCTTTTGGCGTCAGAGGTGCGCTGTTTTGGGGCGAGAGACGGTAAATGGCTCAAAATGGTCGGTTTACACCGATTACTTTGGGAGCCGGGCCCTCTATGAGCGCGACATCCGGCCCGATACGAAATGCCCTACGTCATTAAAGCCCGGTGTGGAAGAATGCCCCTGCGTTACCAGGGAGTCTACGAACGCCTCGTCCTGCGCAGTGATCTCTATAGCCAATGCCCCGGTATACGCATCCCACTGCGCCTCGGTGCGTGGGCCAACAATCGCCGAACTTACTGCCGCGTTGTTCAGCACCCACGCTATCGCGAATTCAACCATCCCCACGCCACGGCCCTGAGTGTATTGCTGGATCTGCTGGGCAATGCGCAGCGATTCCACCCGCCATTCGGTCTCCAGAATGCGTCTGTCCTGGCGTGCCGCGCGGCTTCCAGGTTCTGGCGTGACGTCGGGGGCGTACTTGCCGCTGAGCACGCCACGGGCCAACGGGCTGTAAGGCACCACGCCCAGGCCATAGGCGGCAGCGGCGGTGATTTGCTCGACCTCGGCCTGACGATTGACGATGTTGTACAACGGCTGGCTGATGATGGGCCTGTCAACGCCCAGGCGCTCAGCCACACGCACGACCTCGGCGATACGCCAGCCACGATAGTTGGACAACCCCCAGTAGCGCACTTTGCCTTGACGAATCAGGTCACCGATCGCCGATACCGTGACTTCCAGTGGCGTGTCGTGGTCCTCGCGATGCAGGTAGTAGATGTCCAGGTAGTCGGTGTCCAAGCGAGACAGGCTGGCATCCAGCGCGTTGAACAGCCGCTTACGGCTCAGCCCATTGCGGTTGGGCAGGCCGTCCGCCGGCCCGAGTCCGACCTTGGACGCCACTACCCAGTCCTGGCGGTTGCGCGCAATGGCCTCGCCGACGATTTCCTCCGAGCGCCCGCCGGTGTAGATGTCGGCGGTGTCGATAAAGTTGATGCCCTGGTCCCAGGCTTTATCAATGATGCGCAGCGAGTCTTCGGTGCTGGTTTGTTCGCCAAACATCATGGTGCCCAGCGTCAGTGCGCTGACCTTCAACCCAGACTGGCCCAGTGTGCGGTAAATCATGCAAAGCTCCTCGTGGCAGGCAAACGTGTGTCATGCAATACCAGACACAAACGCTCTGGAACAAGCCCTGTGCGTGTTTCTTCATAGATTCAGCAGCGTCTGGCAGCGCTCCTGTAAAAAACGTTGCAGTACCTTCACCCGTTCCGATACCTGCAGGCGATGGGGGCACATCAGGTTGAACGGCGCCGGTTCGCCTTGCCACCCCTCAAACAACGCTACCAGTCGGCCAGCGGCGAGGTCGCCGACCACATCGAGTCTGGCCTTGTAGGCGATGCCGTGTCCGGCCAATGCCCAGCGCCGCACGACTTCGCCGTCATCACTGAGAAAGTCACCGCTGACCTCGACCTCTTCAACGTGCGCACCCTGGCAAAAGCGCCAGGTTTTGCTGACTTGGCCTTGGCGCATGTAACGCAACGCGCTGTGTGCTGAGAGTTGCGCGGGGTGTTGCGGCGTGCCGTGACGCGACAGGTAGGCGGGGCTTGCACAGGCGACGCGATGGTGGTCCGGGGCGATGGGCAGGGCGACCAGGCTGGAGTCCCGGGGCACGCCAAAACGCAAAGCAATGTCGACCGTGTCCCGAAACAGATCGGCGTTGCTGTCGTTGAGCATCAATTGCAGGCGGATGTTCGGGTGTTCGGCCTTGAATGCGTCCAGCCAGCCCAGCACCACATTGCGCCCGAAATCCGAGGGTGCCGCCACTTGCAGCAAACCGGTGAGGCCCTGGGTTTGCTGCTTGAGCGCCTGCTCGCCCTCGTTCAATGCCGCCAGCGCAACGCGCACGCTGTCCAGATAACGCCGGCCTTCCTCCGTCAGCCGCATGCTGCGGGTGGACCGGGCGAACAAGCGCAGGCCGAGGCGGGTTTCCAGGCGCTTGAGGGCGATACTCGCGGCGGCCGGGGTCAAGCCAAGCCCGCGTGCCGCGCCAGACAGGCTGCCCGTATCGGCGGTGCGCACGAACACTTCAAGGTCGACGATCGAGGTCATTTGTAAAATTCCTTTAAAGATCTTGTCGTTTTACCGGGATTTTTCTCCGATTACCAAGTGTGGAAGATGAACGCTCAATTACTCATCCAAGGCATGTTTCCATGACGAGCTCTCTAAACGGCAAAACCATTATCGTGATCGGTGGCAGCAGCGGCATCGGCGCAGCCGTCGCCAAGGCGGCAGCCGAACGGGGTGCAAATGTGGTGGTAGCGGGGCGCCGCCTGACGTCCGCGCTGCACGACGGCATTCGCAGCGAACCGGTGGATGTCAGCGACAGCGCCTCGTTGCAGCGCCTGTTCGAAACCGTGGGGCGCTTTGATCACCTGGTCTATACGTCGGGCCCTTCGGTCAATGCCAAGACCTTGGTCGACACCGATCTGGACGACGCCCAAGCCAACTTCAACGTAAAACTCTGGGGCGCGTTGCGCACGATTCAGCAGGCACTGCCGTTTCTGCATGAGCGCGGCAGCATCAGCCTGACCTCCGGCCAGTTGGGGCGCAAATTGGTGCCGGGGCAATTCATCAAGATTGGCATCAATGCCGCCACCGAGGCGCTGGGCAAGCAGTTGGCCAAGGAACTGGCGCCGCGCCGCGTCAACGTGATCAGCCCTGGCGTGATCGACACACCGGCCTACGCGGGGCTTGGCGAAGAGCAACGCCTGGCGATGTTTGCCAAGGCGGGCGCAGCGTTGCCGGTTGGGCGCGTCGGGCAGGCGCAGGAAGTGGCGGCGGGGTATGTGCTGGCGATGGAGAACGGCTATATGACCGGCGCCGTGATCGATATCGACGGCGGTGGGCTGTTGTAACGCCACCCAGCTGTAGGGAGGGAGCCCCTCCCTACAGCCAGCCCGCGCACCTGCGGGAAGTTATACCTTCAAGGTGCGCGTCATCCGCAACGCCAGCACACTGCCGGCGACGATAACCGCCGCCAGCAGGTACAGCGCCACATCGGTGGACCCCGTCGCGTCCTTCACGAACCCGACAATGTACGGGCTGAGAAACCCGGCCATCTGGCCCATGGAGTTGATCAAGGCCAGGCCGCCAGCCGCTGCGCCCGCGCTGAGCATGGCGGTGGGCACCGGCCAGAACATCGGCAGGCCGGTGAGGGCGCCCATGGTGGCGATGGTCAGGCCGAGAATGGCGATCGCTGGGGTGGTGGCGAAATTCACCGCGATGACCAAGCCAATTGCGCCCATCAGCATCGGTACCACCAGGTGCCAGCGTCGCTCCTTGCGCAAGTCCGCGGAGCGGCCCACCAGCAACATGAACACCGCGGCCAGCAGGTACGGGATCGCACTGAGCCAGCCGATCACCAGGTTATCGCTGAAACCCAGGCTCTTGATGATCGACGGCAACCAGAAATTGATCGCGTAGACGCCGCTCTGGATGCAGAAGTAGATCAGGCCGAACGCCCAGATTGCCGGGTTCTTGAACACCTCGGCCAGGGAGTCAGTGGTGGTTTTCGGCTTGTTCGCAAGGTCGGTGGCCTGGTCAGCTTCCAGCACCGCGCGTTCGTGGGGCTTGAGCCACTTGGCGTTGGCGAAACTGTCGCTGAGCAGGAAGTAGGCGAGGGCGCCGAGGATCACGGTGGGGATGCCTTGCAGCAGAAACATCCACTGCCAGCCGGCGAGGCCACCCTGACCTGCCGCAAAGTGGTTGAGAATCCAGCCGGAAAACGGGCTGCCGAGCAAACCGGAGACCGGAATTGCCGACATGAACAGCGCCATGATCCGGCCCCGGCGAAACGTCGGGAACCACTGCGAGAGGTACAGCACCACACCGGGAAAGAAACCCGCCTCGGCAGCACCAGTAAACAGGCGCAAGGTGTAGAAATGCGTCGGCGTGGTCACGAACAGCAGGCATGTGGACAAAGTGCCCCACACAATCATCATCAGCGCAATCCAGCGTCTTGGCCCGAACCGGGTCAGTGCCAGGTTGCTCGGCACGCCACACAGCACGTAGCCGATAAAGAAAATCCCGGCACCGAGGCCGTATACGGTTTCACTGAATTTCAACGCGTCGAGCATCTGCAACTTGGCAAAGCCAACGTTCACCCGGTCAAGGTAGTTGAACAGGTAGCAGATAAAGATGAAGGGGATCAAGCGCAGGGTAACGCGCTTGTAGATGGCGTTTTTATCGTCATCGGTGGCCAGTGCTGCAGCGGCGCTCTGTGACATGGGGAGTCTCTCTTTATTATGATTTTTCGCGATGCGAGGGTAACGTTGATCGCCCAAACAGTCTCGGTGACGCGATGGGCGACTGTCTTTGTGCTCGCGCACAGCCAAGCCCGCTTTGCGCTGTGCCGGTGACCAACTGTCTTTGAAGGAAAAGCGCGCCATGTTCGAGCTGGATCATGAGTTGGCACAGGATATCGTTGATCGCACCATGGCGATCCTGCCCTACAACGTCAACGTCATGGACAGCCAGGGCCTGATCCTCGGCAGCGGCGAGCCAGAGCGCATCAACACCCGGCACGAAGGCGCCCAACTGGTGCTGGCGAACGGGCGCGTGGTGGAAATCGATGGGCAGACCGCCAAACACCTCAAGGGGGTGCTGCCAGGCATCAACCTGCCGCTGATGCATGATCAGCGCCTGATCGGTGTACTGGGTATCACCGGCGAGCCAGAAGGCCTGCGTACCTACGCCGAACTGGTGCGCATGACCGCCGAGATGCTCGTCAGCCAGCGGCATCAGCAAGCCGAGCAGCAGTGGCGGCGCCAGCGCTGCGACGACCTGCTGGCACTGCTGTTGGCCGATACCGGTGACTCGCCGCGCCTCGTCGACGAAGCGCAACAACTGGGCCTCAAGCCGCAACTGGCGCGTACGCCTTATCTGTTCGAGCTGGGCGTGGGGCAGTCGGCCGAAGCCTTGAGCGCCTGGCTCACGTTGCGTTATCCGGACAGCTGGTGCGTGAGTTCAGCGCAGTTGTCCCTGCTGTGGTGTCGCCCGACGTCCGTGCAGGTCGAAAACCTGCGCCTGCTGGAAAAGCTCGATGGCCTAGGTTGGAATATCTTGCGGGTCGCCGTGGGTGGGCAGGCGGACGGGTTGGCCGGGTTGCGTCGTTGCTACCGGCGCGTCAGTGATTTGCTGGCCTACGGTCGCGATATCCTGCCGCACTCGCGGCTGTTGATCCTCAATCGCTATCGTCTGCCGGTCATGCTCTGGCGCCACCGCAACGACGATGCCCTGGATGAATTGCTCAACCCGTTGCGCAAAGTCCTCGCCAAGGACAGCAACGGCCAACTGCTGGCCACGCTGCGCAGCTGGTGCGAGCACGATGGGCAAAGCCAGGCCTGTGCCGATGCACTGGGGATTCATCGCAACAGCCTGCGCTACCGCATGGAAAGGATCGCCGAGTTGAGCGGCGTCGACCCGCTGACCTTGGACGGCATGCTGGCGTTGTACCTGGGCGTGCAATTGTTGCCCCAGGCTTTGTCAAAATGAACAATAAACCTCACCCGCACTTGTGCATCGGACCGGCGTCATCAGCGGTGCCAACTGGCAGCATGGGCGTTATAAAAACCGGAGAACGCCCATGAAAATCATCATCGCCCCCGACTCGTTCAAGGACAGCCTGAGTGCCGCAGGGGTCGCCCAGGCCATTGCGCAAGGGCTGGCCCAGGTCTGGCCTGACGCGCAGTTGGTGCAATGTCCGATGGCGGACGGCGGTGAAGGCACAGTCGAGGCGGTGCTCGCTGCGTGCAACGGCCAGTTGCGCAGCCAAACGGTGCAGGGGCCGCTGGAAGGCAGGGTGCAGGCGCATTGGGGGTGGTTGGCCGACAGCCACACCGCAATCATCGAAATGGCCGAGGCCAGCGGCCTGCAGTTGGTCGCGCCGGGGCAGCGCGATGCCTGCGCCAGCAGTACGTTTGGTACTGGCGAGCTGATCCGCGCCGCGCTGGATCAGGGCGCCCGGCGTATTATCCTGGCGATTGGCGGCAGCGCCACCAACGATGGCGGCGCCGGCGCACTGCAAGCGCTCGGGGTGCAATGGTTCGATGCCCAAGACCAGCCCCTGGCCCCCGGTGGTTTGGCGCTCGGCGGCTTGGCGCGTATCAGTCTGGGGAACCTTGACCCACGGCTGGCGCAGGTCAGCTTCGAGATCGCGGCGGATGTGAACAACCCGCTGTGCGGTGCCCATGGTGCCTCGGCGATCTTCGGCCCGCAAAAAGGCGCCAGTCCCGCGCAGGTTCAACAGCTGGATGCGGCGCTTGGGCATTTTGCCGACCATTGCGCCAAGGTGCTGCCCAAGGACGTTCGCGACGAACCCGGCAGCGGCGCGGCCGGTGGCCTGGGCTTTGCGGCCAAGGCATTCCTCGGCGCACAGTTTCGCGCCGGGGTTGAAGTGGTGGCCGAACTGGTGGGCCTCGACGCCGCCGTGCGCGGCGCCGATCTGGTCATCACTGGCGAAGGCCGCTTCGACGCCCAGACGCTGCGCGGTAAAACCCCGTTTGGCGTGGCGCGCATCGCCCGCCGTCACAAGGTTGCAGTGATCGTGATCGCCGGCACCCTGGGCGACGGCTACGAGCAGATGTACGCACACGGTGTGGATGCCGCGTTTGCGTTGCCATCCGGGCCAATGAGCCTGGAAGAGGCCTGCCGCGAGGCGCCGCGCTTGTTGCGCGAGCGGGCTTCGGACATTGCGCGGGTGTGGCGCTTGGCACGGCCTGTGGCTTGAACGACAGCCTGTTGTGCCCATGGCGCAATCCCCTACACTGGACGGCCACTGGTCTTTCAACGGATGAAATACGATGCACCCACCTGAGCCATCCATCGTGATCCAGCGTTTCACCGAGGCCCATCTTGAGGGCGTCGCGGCGCTCTACAACGAACCGGCCGTATGCCGTCAGGTTCTGCAAATGCCTTTTCAGTCTGTCGAAGCGTGGCGCAAGCGCCTGGTGATGGACAACGAGCGCCGACTGCAACTGGTCGCGCTGCATGGCGGCGAAGTGATTGGCCAATTGGGCCTGGAACAGTACCTGCGCGTGCGCCAGGCCCATGTGGGGTCATTCGGCATGGGGGTGGCGACGGCTTGGCAAGGCAAGGGCGTCGGTTCGAAATTGCTGACGGCCGCGCTGGATGTGGCCGACAACTGGATGAACCTGCGCCGAGTGGAACTCACGGTGTACGCCGACAACGAAGCGGCGCATAACCTGTACCGCAAATTCGGCTTCGAGGTTGAAGGGCGCTTGCGCGATTACGCCCTGCGTGACGGCGAGTTTGTCGACACCTTGAGCATGGCGCGCCTGCGCAAGCCGGCTTAATCCCCCAGCGCAAATGCCACCGCAGCCCGCGCATGCAGCTCGGTGGTGTCCAACAGGGGCAGTTCGCTGTGCTCGGGCTTGATCAGCAGACTGATTTCCGTACAACCGAGAATCACCGCCCGGGCGCCACGTGCGGCCAGCGACTCGATTACCCGTCGGTAGATTGCGCGTGATTCGGCGCTGATCACCCCTACGCACAACTCCTCATAGATGACCCGGTGCACGTCCTTGCGTTCCTCCACGTCCGGCACCAGCACGGTCAGTCCCTGTGCCTCCAGACGGGACGTGAGGAAGTCCTGTTCCATGGTGAACGCGGTACCGAGCAACCCTACGGTCAGGGTGCCCGCTTCCAGGGCTGCGGCGGCGGCGGCATCGGCGATATGCAGAAATGGGATCGTCACCGCCGCTTCGATACGCGGCGCCACCTTATGCATGGTGTTGGTACACAGCACCACACAGTCGGCACCGGCGGCCTGCAAGCGGCATGCGGCATCTTCGAGAATCAGCGCGGCTTCGTCCCAGCGCCCGGCGTGCTGGGCCTGCTCCACGGGGCCGAAGTCCACGCTGTACATCAACAGTTGCGCCGAACGCAGCGGGCCGAGCCGGTCGCGCACCTGCTGGTTGATGATGCGGTAGTACTCGGCGCTGGATTCCCAGCTCATGCCGCCGATAAGGCCGATGGTACGCATGCGATGCTCCGGGCAGGGGGGGATGTGATGTCACCTTACCTACCGCAAGCGGATTAGTCATACGCAGTTGCCCGCTCATTCACCAGAGCAGTTCACGCAGTGCGGATGGCCGATCAGCACGCGCAAGCCCGAGTCGACTCGTTCATACCTGTAACAACTGACAGTATATTCAGGGTGCGATGATCTCTAATCTCACCCACGAGCGATCGACCCCTTAGTGCTCACAATGGCGATAGACCTTTGCCTACCTCCCAGGTCAACTGTTGCTCGGCGATGGCCAGACAACCCTCACATCCTGAGGGTCTGGTTTTCGATAAAGTCCGATCCTGTTGAAGGTTCATTCAAGAGGAGCCCATCATGGCGCCGTCACACTGCGAAGACGATCTGGGCTCCCGCCACACAGATCAGCCACCGCCGCTCACCCTCATTATCCCCGAGATCCACTTGCCTTTTGCCGACGCGCCACTGCGTTCCGATAGCGAGCGGTTGCGCGCGCATGCCCTTGCCTGGGCGCAGCGCTACGGCTTGATCGGCCGCCGCGGTGCGCACCGTTTGAGTACGACCGCGCTGCTCGACCTGGGCATAGCGTTATGCGCCAAGGCACCCACGCACCGGGCCGAGACACTGGTGTGCTGGTACCTGTGGGCGCTGACGCTGGATGACCGTATCGATGATGGGCCCTGGGCGGAAAATGGAACATTGGATCGTTTCATCCTCTCAGTGCTGACTTTGACCGGGAGCGGCGACGTCGCCCCAACAGGCCAAAGCAGCCCAGTCGACGACCCGATGCTCGCCGTTCTGGTTGATGACCTTTGGCCTCAGACCCGGTGTTGGCTCGGTGACGCTTGGCGCGAGAGGCTGGTGCGACATCTGACCCGGCATTTACGTGCGCAGGCGACCCTGGTGCGCATACGGGAAAACGACACGGCGCTCACCTTGGCCGAATACCTGCCGCTGCGCCGGGACTCGTTCGGCGCACTGTTCTTTTTTGATCTGATCGACGGGGCCGAAACGCTCGACCCGTACGAGCCTGCGCAAGCGGTTCAAGCATGGAGCGCCTTGCGTGAACTCGCGGCCGATATCATTGCCTGGACGAACGATATCCATTCGATTGCCAAAGACGTGGTGTGTGGTGAGCGCTTCAACCTGGTGTCGATACTCGCGCACACCGAGGGCATGGATTGGCCGGCCGCGATCGACTGCGCCCATCAAATGGTCAACACGGCCGTTGCGCAGTTCACCACGGTCGCCGCCGAGCATGCGGGTCACCCAACGGGTGCGGCGACCGACCCGGAGCGGCTGCGTCAGGTTGTGCGAGCGGCAGGCGACTGGCACCGCAGCGTCTCGCGCTATCACCTGCGTGCCGCCGATTCCGTGGCGCGGGACATCGGGCAAGTGAACCTGAAACTTACGCCGCCGACGCTCAAATCCCGGCAGTTTGAAATCGACCCATACCCGCTTTATGAGCAGTTACGGACCACGCTGCCGATCGCTTACGACGAGCCAACCGATGTGTGGCTGGTCAGCCGGCATGTGGATGTCAAAGCCGCCTTGACCCATCCGGGTGCAAGCAACAATAACTACAGTTGGCAGATCGGACCGCTGCTGGGCCACACCATTGTCACCATGGACGGGTGTGAACACGCCCAGCACCGAGCACTGCTCAGCCCTTCGTTTCGTGGCAAGGCCCTCGCGACGCTTGAAGCATCCATCACTTCGGTGGCTGCGGACCTGCTGGCGCGCATGCAGGGCCGACCGCAGGTTGACCTTATCGCCGATTTCACCGCGGCGCTGCCGGTGCGGGTGATGGCGCGCGCACTGGGGCTGCCGGCTCAAACTCGCGAAGAGGTGGAGCAGTTGAAGCGCTGGTGCGCCATAGGCTTTGCGTACATGGGCAACTATCGACAGGACCCGGCGCTGCTGAGCGGTGGGTTATCCAACCGAGACAGTTTCTACGACTTTATTGCGCCACACATCGACGCGCGCCGCGCCGAACCTGCAGACGATCTGATCTCGCAGCTGCTGGCGGCACGGATTGGCGGTCAGCCATTGTCCGAGACGTTCGTCCGGGCTTATTGCCGCAATCCTGATGACGGCGGGCAGTGAAACCAGTCACGGCGCGCTGGCGAACCTCATTGTCAACCTGCTGAGCGAACCTGGCGTCAAGGAGGCGGTGATCGCCAATCCGGAGCTGATGGATAATGCCCTCGCCGAAACCCTGCGACGCAACCCGCCTTTGCAGCTTGTACTCCGGGAGGCTCGTGAGCCGCTGCAGCTGCCCTCGGGAACCATTCCTGGCGGTGCAACCCTGGCCTGCCTGATTGGTTCGGCCAACCGTGATCCGGACCAGTTCAGCGACCCGGATACCTTTGATATGCACCGCGCCGAACAGGCAACCCTGCATTTCGCCTTCGGCGCTGGGCGCCACTTCTGCCTGGGTTCCATGCTGGCACGGCTGGAGATCACGATAGGCGCTCGCATGCTGCTGCAAGCCTTTCCAAACGTGCGCTGGGCTCCGGGGTTTACGCCCGTGGAGCGCGGCTTTCTCAATCGCTGCCCCGATCGACTGGAGGTTGTACTGTGACCGCGACTGTCTGCGCTGAGGAACCCGACTACACCCGCAGCTATCTGGCTGACCAGCATGCCGGTCAACTGGAACGGCTGCGCACGCTGGAACGTGCCTTCGATCCGTTGAGCCACGCGGTTTTCGATCAACTGGATCTTCCCGACAAACCTGCCATCCTCGATCTCGGCGCGGGAGCCGGATCGCTCGCCGGCTGGCTGAGCCGCCGATATCCCGAAGCGAGCGTGACGGCCACGGATGTCGATACCCGATTCCTGGCCGATATTCCGGGTATTCGGGTGCTTGAGCATAATGCCGCGACCGATGATTTTCCGGCCGCCTGCTTTGACGTGGTACACGCCCGTGCGCTGTTGTGTCATCTGCCCGCGCGCGAAGAACTCTTGATGCGAGCCATTACCTGGCTGCGCCCCGGTGGATGGCTGGTGATCGAGGACGTGAGCCTGGAACCGAGCCTGAAAACAGCGAACCCGCTGTTTGGAAAAGTCGCCCAAGCCGGGCTCACTCTGCTGAAGCAGTCCATTGGGTCCGACATGCTCTGGGCCGCGACGCTCCCGGATCGATTACGTGACAGAGGGCTTGCCAACGTACGGCATCGCTCCCATGAAGGTCGTATCGGCGATAACAGCCCCGCCGATGCCTTTTGGGCCGCGACCACGGCTCAAGCGGGTCCGGCGTTGCTCAAACTGGGCTTGCTCACACAGGAAGACCTGGATGACATGACGCTTCTACGTGCCGATCCAGGGTTTACCGACGTCGCGATGACCTTCGTCAGCGCGTGGGGGCAGGTTCGCTGACGTTGGAGCACGGCGCCGCCTATGCACACCGAGAGCACCGTGCGGGGCACGCGCATCATGGCAACCAAGGACATACACAATGGCCAACGATGTAGTGTTAGTAGATTCTCACGATGTACAAATTGGAGTGTGTGACAAGCGCAATGCTCACCTGGGAGCGGGACAGCTTCATCGTGCGTTTTCAGTGCATTTGATCGACGGTCTCGGGCGTCATCTGCTTCAACGGCGCGCGGCAGGTAAAATGCTTTGGTCAGGCTACTGGTCCAATGCCTGCTGCAGTCATCCGGCACCCGGGGAAACTATTCAGGATGCCGCGTCTCGGCGCTTGCGCGAGGAATTAGGCGTGCGGGCCGCCTGTCGCGCGCTGTACAGTTTTGAGTACCACGCCTGCTTTGGCTCGATCGGCGCGGAGCATGAACTCTGTCATGTGCTGGTGGCTCGATCCGACGCTGAGGCCTTGCCCGATCCTGACGAAATCAGCGACACCCAGTGGCTGACGCGTGACGAAATATCAGCCCGGCTTGCTGAACCGCAAGCGCAATTCACGCCCTGGTTTCGACTGCAGTGGGGTCGTCTTTTACTGGAACACCCTTCGTTCGATGTACCTTCACGTCACGTATGAACCTGTTATTTATGACAGTAGACAGCGCGGATCCTCGCCTCGTTAATAGGGGCCAGGCGTACTTTGTGTAGGCCTGGCCCATTAACATGACGAGGATTGCCAAATGTCCAACGTGTATGAGTTTCTTAACTTCGATCAACTCCCTGCCGCCGAAGTGACCGAGAACGGTGACAAAATCACCATCACCGCGCCAGCGATTCCTGGCGTCGGTGCAGGTCAAGAAGTGGTGTTTTTTGCACGTACGCCTCTGGGAAGTGGCATTGCCATCTACGTGCCCCTGAATCAAGACAGTCTGAAACGCCCCATCGAAGTTGTGCTTGATAAGAGCCAGCTTCCCAACTCGAAGGAATTGTACATCGACTACGGCGCCTACATTAATAAGCGGGCGGTGCATCGTTCGGCGGTTAGGTCTTTCCCGGGCTGAGCCGAGGGGTCGTCAGTCAGGCCAGTGCCTTGGATGGGCGCTCGTACCGATGAATAACTCTCTGGCGCCGCGTCAAACAGGTGTATTCCCCAGAATTGTCTATACCTACAGCTCATTCTCACGATGATGGTCGCCAGGGAGTACACCGATGAAACCAAGACTGATGGTCAGTGCGCTGTGCATCGCATCAATCGGCATGGCGGGTTGCGCCAGCAACGTCACGCAACCGGACGAGTATTCGGGCTTTCTGTCGGACTACAGCCGACTCAAGGAAGCCAAGTCGCCCTCTGGCGTCGAGGTGATGCGCTGGGTCGATCCCAAACTCGACCTGAGCCGCTTCAGCGCCGTGTACATTGAGCCCACGCAGTTCTATCCCAAGCCTCAAGCCACCACGCGGATTCCAGACAGCACCCTGCGCGGCATCAATGACTATTACAACCAGGCGCTCAAGCGTGAACTGGCCCGTTCACTGCCGCTGGCCAATGGTCCGGGTCCCGGGGTGATGGTGGTGCGCGCGGCGATTACGGCGGTCAGCAGTAAAACCCAAAGCCTCAAGCCATACGAATATGTGCCCGTTGCGTTCCTCGCGGCGGCAGTGAGTACGGGCACCGGGATTCGCGACCAGGAAACCACCTTGGGCACGGAGGCGCAGTTCCTGGATGGCGCCAACGGAAAAGTGGTTGCCGAAGTGGTGCGCAAAGGCACAGGAAAACCGTTGTCAAACGACTCCCAGGTGATGAAGGCTGACGATGTGAAAAGCGTCATCGATGGATGGGCATCCGACCTGCATCAGTCTTATCTCAAGCTCAGATAGCAAGGACAGCGCGGCGGGATGGCTCATGTGAGTCATATTCGCCGCGCATTCATTCCCGTTGGGGTTACTTGAGGGGCGTCAACGGCGGCAATTTCCATTGACCGTTACTGACTTCAGGCTTGGGCAGGTAAATGCGCAGCACCGCGAAGAACGGCCCGGTTGGAGCCGGCAACCAGTTGCTTTGTTCGGCCTTGGGCGGCTCGTGATGCTGCAGCGCCAGGGTCAGGCCGCCGTCGGCGTCCAGCTTCAGGTCCGGCAGCATGCGCGAGTTGATCAGATAACGTTTCTTGTGGTTGGGCACCAGCAATTTGGTCTTGGCGTCGTACATGGTCAGCGACCAGAACGCATCGGCCGGCGGCAGTTGATCCTTGGCAAAGTGCACGGTGTAGCTGCGGCGCGCGCCGTTGGCCGGTTTGCCTTCGCTGTCATCGAAGTAGGTGAAGTAAGCGGCTTCGTCGGTGGAATTGCCGAAAATACCCAGGTTGGCGCCAGCATAACGGTACAGGTAATTGTTGTTCAGTCGGTCACGGCTGCCGAACAACTCCCCGCTGGAGACTTGGTGGGTGTCGATCTTGTCTTTCTTGAACGCGGCAAACTCAGCCTTGCCATCGGCAATCCCATCTTCCAGGGCTTTACGCTGGTCGGCGGTCAGCTGGTTCAGCTTGAAGGGCGCGCCGGGGGCGATGCCGATCGTGGCGAAGCGTGCCAGCAGGTCTTTCTCACTGTCTTGCGGCGCGGCGAAGGCCAGCATGAAGTTCAAGTAGCGGAACAGTTGCGGGCTGTCGCCCATGTTCGCCATCGGCTTGGGCCACTCGATCTTCGGCGCTTTGGCCGGGGCCGGTTGTTTCACGTAGCTGCTCAGCGGCTGCACTTTATAGCCGTTCTGGATTTGCTTGACCTTGCTCAAGTCTTTTTCATCGAACAGCTGGGTGCGATACAGCGCGTAGGCAATATTGCTTTCGCTGTACACCACGCGGTCGATGTCGACCGGCTGCTGGCCTTTCCAGTCGGGCCCCGCGATCATGTAGTGACCGCCGTTGTTGCCGGTGCTGCGCGTGCCCAGGTAGGCGATGTTCTGGGTGTAGAGGTCGATCAACTGCACCGAGTAGTAGCGGTTCTCTTCGACCTTGGGCAGGGTCAGCACCAGGGGTTCCTTGCGCAGGTCCATCCAGACGAAGGAGTAGGGCGTGTCCGAGTTCGGGGTCACGAACGCGCTGTCCTTGGGGGTGAACACCTGTGCGGTGTTGCCGATGTGATTGAACGCAGCCTTGAAGTTGGCACCGCCTTTGTCAACGGCCTGGGTGTAGAGCGTCTTGTACATCTCCACCACAGGATAACCGTACAGATAGGCTTCCTTGGCAATGGCCCGTGCTTGCGTGGGGGTTGCCGTGAAGTCGGCCCAGGCGCCAGTGCTCATGAGTATCGAGAGGCTCGCCAACACCAGGCGCGCAGGTTGTCCAATCATGTTGTTGCGTCCTTCCAGAGTTCTTTTGACTGACGGGGAAATGAAGGCGATGAGTTTCCTGTTTTATTTCCCTGGCGTCACGTTAAAACCTGCAAAAGGACAAGGGATTACGCAGGCAACATCGATTTGACTTTATCGCGCAGCTGATCGATCGAGAACGGCTTGCCAATCACCTGCATGTCGGCTGGCACGTCGATGTTTTCGGCATAGCCGCTGGCGAACAGGATAGGCAGGGTAGGGCGCAGCGTGCGGACCTGGTTCGCCAATTCCTTGCCATCCATGTCCGGGAGGCCAACGTCAGTCATCATCAGGTCGATTGTCTGTTCGATGTTTTTCACTACCTCAAGTGCCTCTTCAGCGTCAGCCGCTTCAAGCACCTTGAACTCCAACTCTTCGAGCACATCGACGATCAGCATGCGCACGATGGCGTCGTCTTCGACTACTAGGATGGTGGAGGCAGTGGGCATAGTGAACATTCCTGAAAAGTGAGGGCGCGTGGCTTGAAGGCAATTCGATTGTGAGTGATAACGATGCCAGCAAGTTCCGACGCAATTGCTGGCATTGTGACCTTAGGGCGCAAGAATGTCCCGTCAGCTTGCGCTTATGGCTGCAAATCATCGGTAGCCAGGCGCTCGACCGCCTGGGCATTGCGGTAGCTGGCCAAGTCGCCGACCTCAAAGCGACTGACCCGGTATTCTGGCGCTCCGAGGGTATTGCCGTGTGCGCGCAGCTGGAAAGGGCTGGTACCGCGGTTCAACGTGCGCTCAAGTCCGTTTTTAAAGGCCTCGGCAGAGGGGAACTGAGCCAGCCCAAAATTGGGGTCAAAGTAGAACCAACTGGGTTTGCCGTCCCTGGTAACCACGCCCGCCAACAACGCGTGATCCAGTGTGGCAATCCTGAGCACGTTCGGCGGCGCCGCTTCTGCTACCTCGTCAGCAATCTTTTGATAAGGCAATTGCCTCACCGGCTTACCCATGTGAAAGGTTTCGGCACCATTGACCGCATTATGAAAGTTCGTCAGGTCATCGACAAAAGCCAACTTTTTACCCTGGGACAGCTGACCGGCCGCCGTGAATACATTGCCAAGGAAGGTCGTTTCTTTTCCGTGCATCAAGGCCAGCGCCAGGGCATTGGCCATCCCCGCACATTCACCCTGGGACGCAATGTTGACCAGGCTGAGGTACATTTCCTGGGGCATGGCGGTCAAGGTGCCGCCGGCGGCATGAATGTCATGCTGGAACAGCATAAAACCGTCCTGGACCAGCTTTATCTTTCGGCGTTCGATCTGTTTGATCAGCGTGCCTACGTCTTCGGCGCTTAGAAAGCGCTGGGACGCGAGGGTCTGGATCTCAACGATAGTCATGTCGGACGCGTAGCCGGGCACCTTATCCGGATTTCCATAGGCATAGCCGAAATCGAACGCTGCGCGCTTCTCAGGACTCTTCGCTGCCTTCAGCGCTTCCTCGAATTGCGCAGGGACATATTGGCCGAGTACGCTCGGCGGCCCCTGGGGCGCTGCCGCATCGCCTGCCAATTGGCGGTAAAGCCAGTCGCTGAAGCTCTGGTTGATCTCCCCCTTGATTGCCACGGTGCTTGGCGCAAAGCCGCTGAGAGGGCTGCCATAGGCGCGTAATGTGTTGGCATCAAATGCGTACCAACGCCCATCTTTTAATACGGCGGCGCTATCAATTGTGCTATCGCCTATTTTCAAGGTGCCCGTTGCGACAGCACCGTGATCCCGGCTAGCGGTTTTTAACAGGTCATAGCTACCGGTGGCGCCCCGCAGTCTATTGACGTTCTTGAGGCCCTTGGCGCCAACAAACTGAAGACCGTTACCCGCCAGCCGGGCACTTCCTACCGCAACATCACCCAACCCACCAAGGGGGTTGAGGGTGCTGAACGTTGCCATGCCGATGGCTTTGGCCACCCGTAACCCCTTGCTCAAGCGAGAGGCAGACGTGCCGGCGATCTTGACGACCTTGCCGGTGGTGGCAACGCCAGCGGTAAGAAAGCCAAACAGGTCCAGGCCAAGGTCGAGCACGCCTGCGCCAATATCGCCCGCGCGAAAATTGTTGATCGCAGAACGAAAGGGAATCAGGTCCAGGACGAACTCGCTGACCGCGTCGGCCCTGGCGCGATTTTTGTCGGCTGTGGTCTGCCCCCGCGCCTGCTGCTTGAGCGCGTTATCATCCAGGTTGATATGCTCAATGAAGGCGTCGGCGATGAGTTGAACACGCGACGAGCCGAAGGTGTCGGCCGGCAGAGCACTCGACGACGCTTCTCCAGGTTCGCTCAGGGCTTCCCCTCCCGCAGGTTTGAATACTTTGGTTTCGTAGGCGCGATTCGCGATTCGGTAAGCGCCAGGCGTTACCTGCGCCTCGGGGACAGTAGCGATACGACCGGCGTTGAAGTCGATTTGATAGGCGGTCGTCACCCCTTCACGCTCAGTCTTGACCAGTAGCGCTTCGCCTTTGGGGTCAGCCGTCGAGCCGAAAAAGCCCGTGCCCAGTGTTTTGGAATGGTTTTGATAAAACGTGATTTTACCCGTCTCAAAGTTTTTCCTGTCCTTTGCGGGCAGTTGGGAGATCAAGTGCCGGATGTAGGTGCCGGTCGCCTGTTTCTTCTTCTCGACAACGCTCTTGTATTGCGCCTCGAATGTATCGGCCACGCCAAAACGGGGGTTGGCGTTCAGCGCCGCCACGGGAACCCGGCTATCGCTGGAGCTAAATACCAAGCGTGGGCCGGGCAGATCCATCATCGCAATATCCAGCAGTGAATGAGGGCCGACCTCTGCGGTGACCCACCGGTCTTGCCCGCGCCGACCGGTCTCTTTGCGCTGCACATTGATCACCCGCTCTTCGAACAGGTGCTCCAACTGAGGGAAGCGTTGTTTGAGTACGGCCAAGGCCAGCTCTTTGCGCGATGGAAGGTCTTCATCGAAGCTCTGCGCCGCCTGCGCCATCATTGATTTGCGCGCGTTGAAAGCAGTGACCAGCGTGTTCAACTCCTGAGCGGTGTAGGCGCTATCGTGTTTTGCGCGCAGGTGAGCATCGGGCACACCATTGACGGCGCCCCAGTCGATCAACGCCTCACGCTGGGCGATCTGGGTCACAAGCGGGTCGGCCAGGCTTGCGCTCTGGGCCGCGAGCATGACCTGGGCAAACGTCATATTGGGGACTTTTCCGGGGGTTTGAGCTTCGATGGTCGCAGCGGCAACCGCCAGATTGACCCAGGCAGGGCTGCCGTATTTGACGCTGTCGGGGATGTCCTTGATCAGGTACACCGGCGCGCGGCTTGCCAGCAGCAGATAGGCACCCACCTTGGCCATTTCCGGCGTGGTTCTGCCTTTGGCCACCAGCCATTGGGCCAGTCCAGCCACGACGGTGGACGCGGGCTTGCCCCAGTGTTTGTCGCTCGCCAGGTCGAAACCGGCGATTTTGTTGCGATGCGGGGAGGTGATCGACTCCGGGTCCAACTGCAACCCGATCCCCGCCAGCAGGTAGTCCATCACGCTCCTGTCGCTGGCAATGCCCCGCATTCTCTCTTGCAAGTCTTTGCCCATCAGCTGTGCTTGCGGGGTGCTGAGCAGGGTGTGAAGGGTTTTCGCAGGGTCATCCCCAGGCGCTGTCGGTAAAGCTTGCCGATAACCCAGGAACGCCAGTACACCGCCCTTGGTTTGCATCACCAAAGGCTGACTCCCCAGGGCGTGCGGATGATTCAGGGTGCTCGCGCGCAACTGCCGTTGTTGACCAACGCTCAAGGGCGCCGGCCAGGACAACGCGCCCCCCAGATCGCCCAACGGATGCACCATGGACCTGTCGATCACTGACGTGCACAGGGCCAGAAGCTGAAAATGGTTGATGGGTAAACGTAACCCTAGGAACGTTTTGATAAAGGTGTCCAGGGTCACGCTGCCGGTCGCCTCCTGCGCATAAGACGAATCAGGGTGGATATTCATCGCGGTGCTGCCTAGCGCGGCCAGCACCGCCGATGGCATCGCCTCCTTACCTAGCGTGTCGGCAATCTGCTGAAGTTTTTGCCCCAATAGCTTCAGGTTCTCCTGGTCTGCCAACTGGGCGAGCAGTCCCGTGTTGCGGGGCGGCGCAAGGTGACTGGTTGGTGAAGTATCGGTAGGGCTCGGTTCAGGCTTGGACAGTTGGGCGGGCCGGTGTGGCGTAGCCTGTGCATGGGATGGATCGTTGTGTGAGCGTGGGGCAAACGAATGCTGCGCAATATTCAACATGAGGGATATACCGTGTTCGGGAAGAGAAATGCGCCCCCTTGATGAAGACTCCCTGTCCCGAGACGCCCCCTTGGGTGGAATGCCCAGGTCTCCAGGTTCCGCTCGGTACTACGACGTAATGTGAGAAAACACGTCGCTGACAAGACAGAAAGAACCGCTTGCGCAGCGATTTATCGGTCGGTTGGGGCTGTCTTCTTTCATCCTTTGCCGTAGAAAAATAGCGTTCAGGCGCAACTTTGGGGCAAACTCCCGGTTTTTCCGCACTTGGCCAAGGCATGCCCATGACTCCCGCGTCGTCAGTTGATGAAAAGAGCTTCCGTAAACTCCTGAGCCGTAACGTGGCCCTGCCATTGGGTGTTGGCGTGCTCAGCGCGGTTTTTTTTGTTGTGCTGATCACTTATCTGCTGTCGGTGATCCAGTGGGTGGAACACACCGACCGGGTCATCAATAACCTCAATGAGTCGTCCAAGCTGACGGTCGACCTGGAAACCGGCATGCGCGGCTTCCTGATTACCGGTGACGAGCATTTTCTCGACCCCTATGAAGTGGCCAAGCCGCGGATCATTGCCGACCTGCGCAATCTGCAGGAACTGGTTGCCGACAACCCGCAGCAGGTCGACCGCCTCAAGCGTCTTGAAGCGCTGCAGGTCGAGTGGAACAACTACGCGCAGTCGATGATTGAGCTGCAGCGCAACAGCGGGGACTTCCGGGGGGCAGTGAAGGCGGGCCGGGGCAAGCGCCTGACCGATGAGATTCGCAAGGAATATGACGACGCGGTGGCGATGGAACAGCAGTTCCGTATTACCCGTAATGAAGAGGTCACCCATACCACGGTGCTCAGCGTCACGCTGTACCTGGCGTTCGTACTCGGGCTGAGTGGTTTTCTTGCGTATGTCGGCAGGAAAAATTTGTTGGCACTTTCAGAAAGCTACAGCGCCAACCTCGCGTCCCAACAGAAAATTGCACGTCGTCTGGAGCAGCAAGCCTGGCTGCGCAACGGCCAGACTGAGCTAGCCGAACAAGTGCTCGGCCAGCTGACCCTGAACATGCTGGGGCGTAATATCCTGCAATTTTTTGCCCAGTACATGGGTTCGGCCGTCGCGGCGCTGTACGTGCGCGAGGAACACGGCGGTCTCAAACGTGTGGCCACTTATGGTTTTTCCCGCGAGCAGGAACAGCAGGAGCAGTTGATCTATAGCGACGAAGGCATTGTAGGGCAGGCCGCTCAGCTCGATCGCCTGATCCGCCTGGACGACGTGCCGGTGGACTACTTCAAAGTCAGCTCCGGGTTGGGCGAGGGCGCAACCCGCAGCGTACTGGTGGTGCCCACCAGCGATGATGACCGGGTCAACGGCGTGATCGAACTGGGTTTTCTGCGCCCGCTGCAAGAGCGCGATGTGGAATTGCTGGAGCTGATCGCGGGCAATATCGGCACGTCCATCGAAGCCGCGCGTTATCGCCAGCGCCTGCAGGAAGTACTCGCCGAAACTCAGCAGCTCAACGAAGAGCTGCAAGTTCAGCAGGAAGAACTCAAGACCGCCAACGAAGAGCTGGAAGAGCAGTCACGCATCCTTAAGGAATCCCAGGCGCACCTGGAAACCCAGCAAGCGGAGCTCGAGCAGACCAACGAGCAACTGGCAGAACAGTCCCAGACCCTGGCCGACCAGCGCGATGCCATGGACCGCAAGAACATCGAGCTCAACAAGGTCCAGCTGGAACTTGAAGACCGCGCCGATGAACTGCAGCGCTCAAGCAAGTACAAATCCGAATTTCTCGCCAACATGTCCCATGAACTGCGCACGCCGCTGAACAGTTCGCTGATCCTGGCCAAATTGCTGGCCGAGAACCCCCAGGAAAACCTCAGTGCCGAACAGGTCAAGTTTGCCGAGTCGATCTATTCGGCCGGTAATGACCTGCTCAACCTGATCAACGACATTCTCGATATTTCCAAGGTAGAAGCCGGCAAGTTGGAAGTGCGCCCGGAAAACTCCAGCGTCGAGCGCCTGGTCGATGGCCTGCGCGGCATGTTCGAGCCGCTGGCCAAGGATCGCAAACTGGGCTTCCAGATCGATCTGCAGGAAGGCGCGCCGAGCTTGCTGTTCACCGACCGCCAGCGACTGGAGCAGATCCTCAAGAACCTGCTGTCCAACGCGATCAAGTTCACCGAGCAGGGCGACGTCAGTCTGTCGGTGTCCCGCGCGCCGGGGGAGGGCATTGCGTTCACCGTGCGCGACTCGGGCATCGGTATCGCCCAGGATCAACAGGAAAGCATCTTCGAAGCCTTCCGCCAGGCCGATGGCACCACCAACCGCCGTTACGGCGGCACCGGCTTGGGCCTGTCCATTTCCCGCGACCTGGCAACCTTGCTGGGCGGCTACATCAGCGTGACCAGCGAGCCGGGCAAGGGCAGCATTTTCACCCTGGTATTGCCTGAACAGTATGTCGAACGCGGTGAAGATGCCGCGCCGATCGAGGCCCCGCGCCAGGCCGCAGTGGTGCCAGCTCCGGAGCCAGTCAAGGTCGCGCCGCTACCGGTAGTCGATGCCGAGCGCATCCCACGCTTTGCCGATGACCGTGACAAGGCCCCGTTCACCACCCGCTGCATCCTGGTGGTGGAAGATGAGCCGAATTTCGCACGTATCCTCTTCGACCTGGCCCATGAGCTGGGCTACAACTGCCTGGTCGCCCACGGTGCCGACGAAGGCTACAGCCTGGCCGAAGAGTTCATCCCCGATGCGATCCTGCTGGACATGCGCCTGCCGGACCATTCCGGGCTGACAGTGTTGCAACGTCTCAAGGAGCACGCCAACACCCGGCACATCCCCGTGCATGTGATTTCCGTGGAAGACCGCGTCGAAGCCGCCATGCACATGGGCGCCATCGGTTATGCCGTGAAGCCCACCACCCGTGAAGAGCTCAAGGACGTGTTCGCGCGCCTGGAAGCCAAGCTGACGCAAAAGGTCAAGCGCGTGCTGCTGGTGGAGGACGACGACCTGCAGCGCGACAGCATTGCTCGCCTGATCGGCGACGATGACATCGAAATCACCGATGTCGGCTACGCCCAAGCGGCACTGGACCTGCTGCGCACCAACGTTTACGACTGCATGATCATCGACCTCAAGCTGCCGGACATGCTCGGCAACGAGCTGCTCAAGCGCATGGCCACCGAGGATATCTGCTCGTTCCCGCCGGTGATCGTCTACACCGGGCGCAACCTGACTCGCGATGAAGAGGCTGAACTGCGCAAATACTCGCGCTCGATCATCATCAAGGGCGCCCGTTCTCCGGAGCGCCTGCTCGATGAAGTCACGCTCTTTCTGCACAAAGTCGAATCCCAGCTGTCCCATGACCGCCAGAAGATGCTCAAGACCGCACGCAGCCGCGATAAGGTGTTCGAAGGTCGCAAGATCCTGTTGGTGGACGACGATGTGCGCAATATTTTTGCCCTTACCAGCGCCCTGGAACACAAGGGCGCCGTGGTGGTGATCGGGCGCAACGGCCGTGAAGCGATCGACAAGCTCAATGAGGTCGAGGATATCGATCTGGTACTGATGGACGTGATGATGCCGGAGATGGACGGCTACGAAGCCACGGCTCTGATCCGTCAGGACCCGCGCTGGAAGAAGCTGCCGATCATTGCCGTGACAGCCAAGGCCATGAAAGATGACCAGGAGCGGTGCCTGGCGGCAGGTTCCAACGATTACCTGGCCAAACCGATTGATCTGGACCGCCTGTTCTCGTTGATTCGTGTATGGCTACCGAAGATGGAACGCATTTAAGTGGAGCGAAGTGTATTGGACAAAAGCAGCGATATTGAGCTGCGCCTGTTGATCGAGGCGATTTACCTCAAGTACAGCTACGACTTTCGCGACTACTCCGGTGCGTCGGTCAAGCGGCGGGTGGCCCATGCCTTGCGCCAGTTCGACTGCGCGACCATTTCCGCGCTGCAGGAGCGGGTGCTGCATGATCCGGCCGCGTTCATGCAATTGCTGCAGTTCCTGACTATCCCCGTGAGCGAGATGTTTCGTGATCCGTCGCACTTTCTCGCGATTCGCCAGGAAGTGGTGCCGCTGCTCAAGACCTACCCGTCGATCAAGATCTGGATCGCCGGCTGCAGCACCGGCGAGGAGGTTTACTCCATGGCGATCCTGCTGCGCGAAGAAGGCTTGCTCGAGCGCACCATCATCTATGCCACCGACATCAACCCGGCATCGCTGGACAAAGCCAAGCAGGGCATCTTCTCCCTGGAGAACGTGCGCGCCTACACGGCGAACTATCAGCAGGCTGGTGGCCAACGTTCATTTGCCGACTACTACACCGCAGCTTACGATAACGCGATCTTCGACAAGACGCTGCGCGAGAACGTCACGTTCGCCGACCATAGCCTGGCAACCGACAGTGTATTCTCAGAAACTCAATTAATTTCATGTCGCAACGTATTGATTTATTTCAATAAAAAGTTGCAGGACAGGGCATTTGGGTTGTTTCATGAGTCGCTGTGTCATCGCGGCTTCCTGGTGCTGGGCAGCAAGGAAACCCTGGATTTTTCCGCCTACAGCAAGCAATTTGAACCCTTGGTCAAACAGGAACGGATCTACCGCAAATCATGAGCGACGCTGCAATTACCCCGCTTGTCGGGATTGAAGCCATTGTCGTCGGCGCCTCCGCCGGCGGTGTGGAGGCGTTGCTGAGTATTTTTGGCGGGCTGCCGGAAACGTTCGGCCTACCGATCATTGCGGTGCTGCACCTGCCCGATGAACGTCGCAGTCAGTTGGCCGAAGTCTTCGCGCGGCGCTTGCGTATTCCGGTGAAGGAAGCGCAAGACAAGGAGTCGATCGAGGCGGGCACCTTGTATTTCGCCGGCCCCGGCTATCACCTGTCGGTGGAGCACGACCACAGCCTGTCCCTGAGCCAGGAGGACCGTGTGCACCACTCACGCCCGGCCATCGATTTTCTCTTCGCTTCGGCCGCCGATGCCTACGGGCCGGGGCTGCTGGCGATCCTGCTGACCGGCGCCAACCAGGATGGCGCGCGCGGGCTGGCCCACGTCAAGCAATCGGGCGGCACCACCCTCGTGCAAGACCCCGCCGAGGCCCGGATCGCCGTGATGCCGCTGGCGGCCCTGGCGCTGCACACACCTGACCATATTCTTTCCTTGAGCCAGATTGGCTCATTGCTGGCTTCCCTGGAACCTTCCCCATGTTAAGTACTGTCCAGGCCAAACTGCTGATCGTCGATGATCTGCCGGAAAACCTGCTGGCCCTCGAAGCGCTGATCAAGCGCGAAGACCGCCAGGTATTCAAGGCATTGAGTGCCGACGAAGCGTTGTCCCTGTTGCTGGAACATGAATTCGCCATGGCGATCCTCGACGTGCAGATGCCTGGCATGAACGGTTTCGAGCTGGCCGAACTGATGCGCGGCACCGAAAAGACCAAGAACATCCCGATCGTCTTCGTCAGCGCCGCCGGCCGCGAGCTCAATTACGCCTTCAAGGGCTATGAAAGCGGTGCGGTGGACTTCCTGCACAAGCCGCTGGATATCCACGCGGTCAAGAGCAAGGTCAATGTTTTCGTCGACCTGTACCGCCAGAGCAAGGCGATGAAGCTGCAGGTCGAAGCCCTGGAGCGCAGCCGCCGCGAGCAGGAGCTTTTGCTGACGCGCCTGCAGGCCACCCAAGCCGAGCTGGAGCAGGCGGTGCGCATGCGCGATGACTTCATGTCGATAGTCGCCCACGAAGTGCGCACGCCGCTGAACGGGCTGATCCTGGAAACCCAGTTGCGCAAGATGCACCTGGCCCGTGACAACGCCTCGGCGTTCACGCTGGACAAGATGCACGCAATGGTCGACCGCGACGAGCGCCAGATCAAAAGCCTGATCCGGTTGATCGAGGACATGCTCGATGTCTCGCGCATTCGCACCGGCAAACTGTCGATACGTCCGGCGCGCTTTGACCTGACGCAGCTGGTGCGCAACCTGGTGCATAACTTCGAGCCGCAGGTCGCTGCCGCCGAGTCGTCGATGCACTTGGTGGCCGATGAGCCGGTGGAAGGCAATTGGGATGAATTTCGCATCGAGCAGGTGGTCACTAATTTACTGACCAACGCCTTGCGCTACGGCGCCAAGAGCCCGGTGGAAGTGCGGGTCTACACCGAGCACGACGAAGCGCGTGTAGAGGTCCGTGACCACGGCATCGGTATCAGCGAGGAGAACCAGAAGCGCATTTTTCAGCAGTTCGAGCGGGTTTCCGTCAGCCATGCGGCTGCGGGTCTGGGCCTGGGCCTGTTCATCTCCGAGCAGATCGTCGCGGCCCATGGCGGGACCATCGAAGTTGAAAGCCGGATAGGCGAGGGCGCGTTGTTTCGGGTCTGTCTGCCGCTTCAGGCGACGGCGTGAAATCAATCGTCACCTGGACGCAACCTCTACGTGACCCGATGGTCGTAACACCAGCAACTGACTGGACAAAGGCTTCCCATGAGTGAAGATGCACAAGATGTCGTACTGATCGTCGAGGACGACGAATCCATTATGTTTGTGCTGGGTGAATACCTGGCTGGCCTGGGTTATCGGGTATTGAAGGCTGTCAATGGAAAAGAGGCCTTTGAAATCCTTGCGACCAAGCCGCACCTGGACCTGATGGTCACGGATTACCGCCTGCCTGGTGGTATTTCAGGCGTGCAGATCGCCGAGCCGGCGCTCAAGGTTCGGCCGGAATTGAAAGTCATTTTTATCAGCGGCTACCCGCAGGAAATTCTCGACTGCAACAGCCCGATCACGCGCAATGCGCCGATATTGGCCAAGCCGTTTGATCTGGATACGTTGCAGGAACACATTCAGCGCTTGTTGGCTTGAGCGCGGGGATAGCCTCGCGTCGACGCTATCGATCACTTCCAGCGGTCAGCCTTTCTAACCGCTGCGATCCTGAGGCGTCGCCTTCCATGCCTAAAGCACGGACGGCGGGGTCACCCTGATCATCTCGCGTACTTTCTCGGTCAACAGGTCGAAGGTGAACGGCTTGGTGATCAACTGCATGCCCGGGTCAAGAAACCCGCCACGCACCGCCGCGTGTTCCGCATATCCGGTGATGAACAGCACTTTGAGGCCAGGGCGGATTTGCCGACCGATCTCGGCCAGTTGCCGACCGTTCATGCCCGGCAAACCGACATCACTGATCAGCAGGTCAATACGCTGGTCGGACTCGATGATAGGTACCGCCGTGTTGGCATCACCGGCCTCGACGAAGGCATAGCCCAACTCTTTCAACACGGCGCTCACCAATATGCGCACAGCCGGGTCGTCCTCGACGATCAGCACCGTTTCACCCTCATTGGCATACGGCAGCATGGCCGGGTTTACAACAGCGTCAGCCACGACTTCGCCCGCAAAGCGAGGCAGGAACAAGCTGACGGTGGTGCCTATGCCCACTTCGCTGTGCAGGGTGACATGCCCACGGGATTGACGGGCAAACCCATAGATCATCGACAGGCCCAGGCCGGTGCCCTGGCCGATCGGCTTGGTGGTGAAGAACGGGTCGAATACACGGCCCATAACGCTTTCTGGAATGCCACAACCGGTGTCACTGACGCTCAGCTCAACGTAATCCCCAGGGCTCAAGGTGCCATAGGCGGCGGTGAACACGCTGTCGAGGTGGCGGTTGGTGGTTGCCACGGTGAGGCTGCCGCCGTTGGGCATCGCGTCACGCGCGTTGATCACCAGGTTGAGCAGGGCGCTTTCCAGTTGATTAGGGTCGGCTTCGGCGGTCCACAGCGTGTCCGTCAGGTGCATCTGCAGGCAGATGCTTTCGTTGATGCTGCGTTGCAGCAGTTCGCCCATGGAGGTGACCAGCTGGTTGATCCCCACCGGTTTGGGATCCAGCGACTGCCGGCGCGAAAACGCCAGCAGGCGATGGGTAAGCCCGGCCGCACGGTTGGCCGAGGTGACACCCAGGTCGATCAGGCTGTCCAGATCGTCCAGTTTGCCTCGCGCGACACGCCTGCGCAGCAATTCCAGGCTGCCGATGATCCCGGTCAGCATGTTGTTGAAGTCATGGGCGATGCCGCCGGTCAACTGGCCGACGGCTTCCATTTTTTGCGACTGGCGCAGCGCTTCTTCATTGCTACGCAACTGCGTGGTACGTTCTTCCACCTGCTGCTCGAGGGTCTCCAGGGTGCGCTGCAGGCGCAATTCGCTGGCGCTCAGGTCGACCAGGCGGTCGCGCGCGTCGTATTGCCGGCGGCGCCCGCGCAGAGCGGTACTGACCAGGCTGATCAGGGTCACAGGGTGGAAAGGGCGCTCAAGGAAGGTCACATTGCCCAAGAGCCCGCTCAAGTGCGACGAGCCATTCTGCTCGCTGCCGCCGTGATGGGTCATCAGCACAATGGGCAAGTCCGACCAGGCCGGTTGCTGGTGCAGGTACTCCAGCAAAGGCTCCATGTCCACGCCGCGCAAGGCTTCGGCGGCAATGATCAGCAGGCCGGCGCCCTCGTCCAGCGCTTCGCATAGGTCGGTTAGACTGTTGGCAACCACGCCGTGGTAGCCGGCCTCGTTGAGCATCATCAGCGCCAGAGAGCTGTCGCGGCCCAGCGGCGCCAGAATGATCGCCCGTTCAAAGGCTGGGGAAATGAGCGTCACACTCCCTCTTCCTTGAGCAGAGGCGAGCCGGCGCCCATGTAGATCGGAATGCCGCGCAGCACGCCCTGGAAGTTGTCCAGAGGTTCGCCCACGGTCATGCCGCGACTGCTGATGCGGTATTCACGGATCGTGGACTCATGGGTGCCGGTGCGTTTCTTGATGATCGATATCGCCCGGCGGACCTTGCCCAATGCTTCGAAGTAACGCAGCAGAATCACGGTATCGGCCAGGTAAGTGATGTCCACGGGGGTCTGCATGTCGCCGACCAGGCCATGCTGGGCGACGGTCATGAACGTCGCGGCGCCGCGTCGGTTGAGGTACAGCAGCAATTCGTGCATGTGCAGGATCAGCGCGTTTTCTTCCGGCATGGCCGCCTGGTAGCCGTTGATGCTGTCGATCACCACGGTTTTGATGCCGCCTTCGTCTACGCAGCGACGTACCCGG
Source organism: Pseudomonas sp. W4I3 (assembly GCF_030816195.1). Lineage (GTDB taxonomy): Bacteria > Pseudomonadota > Gammaproteobacteria > Pseudomonadales > Pseudomonadaceae > Aquipseudomonas. The sequence goes on from NZ_JAUSXS010000001.1 coordinate 3,516,404, forward strand.
TGTGAGAATTCCCCCGGGGACAACTCGGCCGCGTCGACCTGTTCGATCAACAGGTTGCCGGTAGCTTGCATCGCAGCCAGGTCAATGCCCATGTTCTGCATGCGTTCGAACAACAGGCCCATCTCTTCATCAAAGATGAACAGCGCGGCTTTTTCGCCACGTTCTACAGCGGCAGCGGCGAAGATCATCGAAATCAGCGATTTGCCGGTACCGGCCGGGCCAAGGATCAGGCTGCTGGAGCCAGTCTCGACGCCACCGCCCATCAGGGCATCGAGTTCGGGGATGCCGCTGCTCATGGTCTGGCGCGTATAGCCGCCGCGATGTTCGGCGGCCACCAGGCGCGGGAACACATGCACGCCATCCCCCATGATGGTGAAATCATGAAAGCCGCCACGGTACTTCTGACCGCGGTATTTCACCACGCGCACCCGGCGACGTTCGGCCCCGTAGTTAGGCGTCAGCTCTTCCAGGCGAATCACGCCATGGGCCACGCTGTGCACGGTTTTGTCGAGGGATTCGGTGGTCAGGTCGTCGAGCAGCAGCACTGTGGCGTCATAGCGCACGAAGTAGTGCTTGATTGCCAGGATCTGCCGGCGATAGCGCAAGGAGCTTTGTGCCAGCAAGCGGATCTCCGACAGGCTGTCGACCACTACGCGGGTCGGCTTGACCCGTTCAACCACTTCGAAAATCTGGCGCGTGGCTTCACCCAGCTCAAGGTCCGAGGAATACAGCAGGCTTTGCTGATGCTCGGCGTTAAGCAGGCTCTCCGGCGGCGTCAACTCGAAGATATGGATGTTGTCGTCCAGGTCCCAGCCGTGAGACTTGGCGCCTTGGCGCAGCTCATGTTCGGTTTCGGACAAGGTGATATACAGCGATTTTTCACCGCTTTTCGCTCCCGCCTGCAGAAAGTGCAGGGCGACGGTGGTTTTACCCGTGCCAGGCTCGCCTTCCAGCAGGAACAAGTGGCTGCGTGATAGTCCCCCGGAAAGAATGTCGTCAAGACCATCAATGCCAGTGGCTGCCTTTTCACTTAAAAGCGAATTAGATGTAGACAAGAAGTGCCCTCAGGTCACGTACGAGTTAAGTGCGCGCCGCTGGGCGCGCCATATTCACTTGACCATATCGGCCTGTGGCGGTTCAACGTTTTGGATTATTTGTACGAAACCTGGCGACGCTTACAGGTGTGTGGCGCGTGGCTACAGCCCCTGCTGTAGCGCAGGATCGTCTGGATTCTGCTGTTCCAGTTGCGCAAGCAGCACTTGGACGTTCTGCAACTGGCCGCTCTCTTTCCAGTAATTGACCAGCAGCACACGCGCTTTTCGATTGGCTGGGTGGCGCTGGACGATGTCTTCCAACTGCCGCTGGGCAGCCTCGAGCTCATCCTGATCGTGCAGCGTGGTGGCCAGATCAAAGCGGTAATCCTGATTGTCCGGCTCAAGCTCTACCGCCTTGGACAGGCCGAGCAGGGCATAGGTGCGCTCGCCATGGTGCAGCAGCCACATCCCCAGGGCGTGCTGCAGGTACGCCGATTCCGGGTGCGCCGCCAGTTGCTGCGCCAGCAGTTGGCGCGATTCATCGGTCTTGCCCTGTTTATCCAACAGCTCGATCTGCGCCACCACGGCTTGCAGGTTGTCTGGCTGCAGACGCATGGCCTGCTCCAGTGCATGTTGCGCCTCCGGCAGCAGGGCGCTGTGAATGTACAGGCGCGCCAGTTGAATCCAGTTTTCGGCGGACTCGGGCTGGGCCTTGAGGGTTTTCGCGAATTCATCCAGCACTTGCTGCAATGGGCCGAAGTACAGGCCCAAGGTGTCGGGCGACAGGCCGAGCAAGGCGTTGGCGGCAGCAAAGCGCACGTCCTGTTCGGGATCGTCCAGCACCGGGCCGAGCAGCAAGGTGCGCTGGCCGGTGGGCACCAGGCCGACAATGCTGTGAATCGCCGCTTCACGCACTCGTGGCGACTCATCGGCCAGGTCTTTGTCCGCCAGCTTCAACGCCTGGGGGCTGGGGTAGTTGGGCAGTTCAGCATGCAGCGCCGCGCGCCGCTCGGGTGAAAGGTCCGGCCGCCCCAGCTGCTGATACAGCACCCGCGCCGCGCCTGGCTCACCGTTGCGCGCCTGCTTCAATGCCTTGGAATAGCCGTGTGCAATAGCCGGGGGCACGGCCACCGGTGTGGAGCGGGAGAAAAACCAGATGATCAACAGGATCGACAGCAGGGCACACAGGCCGATGATGGAATAACGGCGGGACTTTGACATGCAGGTGTCCGGAGGCAGGGTACGGATACAAAGTGCTCAGCTTCGGCCAGTGCAGGGCCAGTGTCAAACCGGATTGGCCAAACCAGTCAGCCAAGTTGGTGGCTTTGACCATTGCTGGAGGCAGCGCTCAAGAGCGACTATTTGAGAGCGATTGAGCGCCTGAAAAGTGTCCTTAAAACAAAAAACACACAAGGAACTGAAGCGATGCGTGATTATTTGGCCGCTACCACCGAGTTTGATTACCAGCACACCGTCGATGCCGCCCTGGCCGGCAACCTGCAGGCGCTCAACGCCTGTGTGGAATGCTGTGATCGTCACGCGTTGCCTGGGCGCATCGCGCTGTTCTGGGAGGGCAAGGACGGGCGCAGTGCCACGGTGACCTTCACCGACCTGCAGGACCAGGCCGCACGCTTCGCCAACTTCCTGCTGGCCCAGGGCGTCAAGCGCGGTGACAAGGTCGCCGGCCTGTTGCCGCGTACCGCCGAACTGCTGGTGGTGGTGTTTGCCACCTGGCGTATCGGCGCGGTCTATCAACCGTTGTTTACCGCGTTCGGGCCCAAGGCCATCGAGCACCGCCTGAACAGCTCCGGCGCGGCGCTGGTCGTCACTGATGCCGTGAACCGGCCCAAGCTCGTCGAGGTGGATGGCTGCCCAACCATCGTGACGGTCAGCGGGGCCAAGGGCGAAGGCCTGGTGCGCGGCGATTTCAGCTTCTGGGCCGAACTGCCCAACTACTCGAACGTCTGCGAGCCCGTGCTGCTGGGAGGCGACGCCCCGTTCCTGCTGATGTTCACCTCGGGCACCACCGGGCCGTCCAAAGCCCTGTCGGTACCGCTCAAGGCGATCGTCGCGTTCCAGAGCTACACCCGCGACGCGGTGGACCTGCGCCCGGAAGATGCATTCTGGAACGTGGCCGATCCAGGCTGGGCCTACGGGATCTATTTCGGCGTCACCGGTCCGCTGTCCATGGGCCATCCGATTACCTTCTACGACGGCCCCTTCACCCTGGAAAGCACCTGCCGCGTCATCAATAAATACGGCATCACCAACCTGACCGGCTCGCCCACCGCGTATCGCCTGTTGATTGCCGGTGGCGAGCAGTTCGCCCGCTCGATCAAGGGCAAGCTGCGCATCGTCAGCAGTGCCGGCGAGCCGTTGAACCCGGAGGTCATCCGCTGGTTTGCCGATAACCTTGATGTGACCATCCACGATCACTACGGGCAGACCGAACTGGGCATGGTGCTGTGCAACCACCATGGCCTGGCGCATCCGGTGCACGTTGGCTCGGCGGGGTTCGCCTCGCCCGGGCATCGCATCGTGGTACTCGATGACAACCACAAGGAACTGCCCGCCGGTCAGCCCGGCATTCTCGCCATCGACCGCGAGCAATCGCCGATGTGCTGGTTCGCCGGGTACGACGGCGTGAAAACCAAAGCCTTTGTCGGCCAGTACTACCTCAGTGGCGACACGGTGGAGCTCAACCCGGACGGCAGCATCAGTTTTGTCGGGCGCAGTGATGACGTGATTACCACCTCCGGCTACCGCGTGGGGCCGTTCGACGTGGAAAGCGCCCTGGTCGAACACCCGGCCGTGGTCGAAGCCGCCGTGGTCGGCAAGCCCTGCCCGGAACGCACCGAACTGGTGAAAGCCTTTGTGGTGATAAATGAACAGTACCGCGCCACCCCGGAACTCGCTGAAGAGTTGCGCCTGCATGTGCGCAAGCGTCTGGCAGCCCATGCCTATCCGCGGGAAATCGAATTCGTCAGCGACTTTCCCAAGACCCCCAGCGGCAAGCTGCAGCGCTTTATTTTGCGTAATCAGGAAATCGCCAAGGCCCAGGCGGCCGTGGCGTGACCCGTTCAAAAGGAAACAATGATGCAGATTGAAAACAAGGTATTTCTGGTCAGCGGCGGCGCTTCAGGCCTCGGTGCGGCCACGGCTGAGATGCTGGTCGCGGCGGGCGCCAAGGTCATGCTGGTAGACCTCAACGCCGACGCCGTGGCCGCCAAAGCCAGGCAATTGGGCGACAACGCCCGCAGTACCGTGGCGGACATCAGCCAGGAAGCGGCTGCCGAAGCGGCGGTGCAGGCCGCTGTTGCCGCCTTTGGCGGTTTGCACGGGCTGGTCAACTGCGCCGGCGTGGTGCGCGGCGAGAAAATCCTCGGCAAAAACGGCCCGCATGCCCTGGCCAGCTTCGCCCAGGTGATCAATGTCAACCTGATCGGCAGCTTCAACCTGTTGCGCCTGGCCGCGGCGGCTATCGCTGAAACCCAAGCGAATGCCGACGGCGAACGCGGTGTGATCATCAATACCGCCTCGGTGGCGGCGTTTGACGGGCAGATCGGTCAGGCTGCCTATGCCGCCTCCAAGGGCGCGATTGCCAGCCTCACGTTGCCGGCCGCCCGTGAACTGGCGCGTTTCGGTATCCGGGTGATGACCATCGCCCCGGGCATTTTCGAAACCCCGATGATGGCCGGCATGACCCCTGAAGTACGTGACTCTCTCGCCGCCGGCGTGCCGTTCCCGCCACGCCTGGGTAAACCCGCCGAATATGCGGCCCTGGTGCGGCACATCATCGAAAACAGCATGCTCAATGGCGAGGTGATCCGGCTTGACGGCGCCTTGCGCATGGCGGCCAAGTAAGGAGGCATTTTCATGAACGATCCTATTGTTATCGTCAGCGCCGTGCGCACGCCCATGGGCGGGTTCCAGGGCGACCTCAAGGGCCTGACCGCACCGCAACTGGGCGCCGCCGCGATTCGCGCGGCGGTCGAGCGCGCCGGTATCGCTACCGACGCCGTCGATGAGGTGTTGTTTGGCTGTGTGCTGCCAGCGGGCCTCGGCCAGGCGCCGGCACGTCAGGCCGCGTTAGGCGCCGGTCTGGACAAGTCGACCCGCTGCACCACCCTCAACAAGATGTGCGGCTCGGGCATGGAAGCGACGATTCTGGCGCACGACGCTTTGCGCGCCGGCAGCGTCGACGTGGTGATCGCTGGCGGCATGGAAAGCATGTCCAACGCGCCGTACCTGCTCGACCGCGCCCGCAGCGGCTATCGCATGGGCCACGGCAAGGTCCTCGACCATATGTTCCTCGACGGCCTGGAAGACGCCTACGACAAGGGCCGCCTGATGGGCACCTTTGCCGAGGACTGCGCCGAGCACAACGGTTTTACCCGACAAGCCCAGGACGACTTTGCGATTGCCTCCCTGATGCGCGCCCAGGAAGCCATCACCCACGGCAGCTTTGCCGCCGAGATAGTCCCGGTACAGGTCACCGTCGGCAAAGAGCAAAAAACCATCCTGCATGACGAACAGCCGCCAAAGGCCAGGCTGGACAAGATCGCCAGCCTGAAACCGGCGTTCCGCGAAGGCGGCACGGTGACCGCAGCCAACTCCAGCTCGATCTCCGATGGCGCGGCGGCGCTGCTCTTGATGCGCGAGTCCGAGGCGCGGCAACGCGGCCTCAAACCCCTCGCGGTGATTCATGGGCATGCGGCGTTTGCCGATGAGCCGGGGCTGTTTCCGGTGGCGCCTGTCGGGGCGATACGTAAGTTGATGAGCAAAACCGGTTGGAACCTGGAGGAGGTGGACCTGTTCGAGATCAACGAAGCCTTCGCGGTGGTCAGCCTGGTCACCATGAGCAAGCTGGAGATTCCCCACAGCAAGGTCAACGTGCACGGCGGCGCCTGTGCCCTGGGCCACCCGATCGGCGCCTCGGGTGCGCGCATCCTGGTGACCCTGCTTTCGGCGCTGCGCCAGAAAGGCCTCAAGCGCGGTGTCGCCGCGATCTGTATTGGCGGTGGTGAAGCCACGGCCATGGCCGTTGAATGCCTGTATTAAGGACTGACCATGCTGCCAAATGACGAACACCTGCAAATCAGCGACGCGGCCCGGCAGTTTGCCCAGGAACGTTTGAAACCGTTCGCCGCCGAATGGGACCGCGAGCACCGCTTTCCCAAGGAAGCCATCGGTGAAATGGCCGAGCTGGGCTTTTTCGGCATGCTGGTGCCGGAACAATGGGGCGGCTGCGACACCGGTTACCTGGCCTATGCCATGGCCCTGGAAGAAATCGCCGCCGGCGACGGGGCGTGCTCGACCATCATGAGCGTGCACAACTCGGTGGGCTGCGTGCCGATCCTCACATTCGGCAATGATCAGCAAAAGGAACAATTCCTCACGCCGCTGGCCAGCGGGGCCATGCTTGGCGCCTTTGCGCTGACCGAGCCCCAGGCCGGGTCCGATGCCAGCAGCCTGAAGACCCGTGCGCGCCTGGAAGGCGATCATTACGTGCTCAACGGCTGTAAACAGTTCATCACTTCCGGGCAAAACGCCGGCGTGGTGATTGTGTTTGCCGTCACTGACCCGGCGGCGGGCAAGCGCGGCATCAGTGCGTTCATCGTACCCACCGACTCGCCGGGCTATACCGTGGCGCGGGTCGAGGACAAGCTGGGCCAACACGCCTCGGATACCTGCCAGATTCTGTTTGAAGACGTGAAGGTACCGTTCGCCAACCGTCTGGGCGAGGAGGGCGAGGGCTACCGGATCGCCCTGGCCAACCTTGAAGGCGGGCGGGTCGGCATTGCCGCGCAATCGGTGGGCATGGCCCGCGCCGCGTTTGAAGCGGCTCGCGACTACGCCCGCGAACGCGAAAGCTTCGGCAAGGCCCTGATCGAACACCAGGCCGTGGCCTTTCGCCTGGCGGACATGGCCACGCAAATTGCCGTCGCCCGGCAAATGGTCCATTACGCGGCCGCCTCGCGTGACAGCGGCAAACCGGCTCTGGTCGAAGCCTCCATGGCCAAGCTGTTCGCTTCGGAAATGGCTGAGAAAGTCTGCTCGGCCGCCTTGCAAACCCTGGGCGGTTACGGTTACCTGAGCGACTTCCCGTTGGAGCGGATCTACCGCGATGTGCGGGTCTGCCAGATTTACGAAGGCACCAGCGATATCCAGCGCATGGTTATCTCACGCAATCTTTAAGGAGCCGATACATGAGTTACGAAACCATTTTGCTCGACGTCCAGGGCCGCGTCGGGCTGATTACCCTCAACCGTCCGCAGGCGCTGAACGCCTTGAACGCCCAACTGGTAAGCGAGTTGAACCAGGCGCTGGATGACCTGGAAGCCAACCCGCAGATCGGCTGTATCGTGCTGACCGGTTCGAAGAAAGCCTTCGCCGCCGGCGCCGACATCAAGGAAATGGCCGAACTGACCTACCCGCAGATCTACCTGGACGATTTGTTCAGCGACAGCGACCGGGTGGCCAACCGCCGCAAGCCGATCATCGCCGCCGTCAACGGCTTTGCCCTGGGTGGTGGCTGCGAACTGGCCTTGATGTGCGACTTTATCCTGGCCGGTGACAGCGCCAAGTTCGGTCAGCCGGAAGTCAACCTGGGCGTACTGCCAGGCATGGGCGGCACCCAGCGTCTTACCCGTGCGGTGGGCAAGGCCAAGGCCATGGAAATGTGCCTGACCGGGCGCTTTATCGACGCGGTAGAAGCAGAACGTTGCGGGATCGTCGCGCGCATCGTACCGGCCGACGAGCTGCTGGACGAAGCGTTGAAGGTGGCTACCTTGATCGCCAGTAAATCCGTGCCGATCAGCATGATGGTCAAGGAAAGCGTGAACCGCGCGTTCGAAGTGAGCCTGTCCGAAGGCGTGCGTTTTGAACGTCGCGTGTTCCATGCGGCGTTCGCGACCCAGGATCAGAAAGAAGGGATGGCGGCGTTCGTGGCCAAGCGCACACCAGAGTTCAAGGACCAGTAACCAAGTCCTTCACAACACTGAGATCCAACTGTGGGAGGGAGCTTGCCCCCGATAGCGGTATGACAGTCGACAGAGTTATTGACTGATCTACCGCCATCGGGAGCAAGCCCCCTCCCACAGTTACTTAGCTTGTGTCAGTTAGAGCGGGTAGTGCTTCGACCAGCTGGATCAGCAGGTCACCCTCGGACACCAACAACACTGGAGATCCAATGTGGGAGGGGGCTTGCTCCCGATAGCGGTATGACAGTCGACAGAGTTATTGACTGATCTACCGCCATCGGGAGCAAGCCCCCTCCCACAGTTACTTAGGGTGTGTCAGTTAGAGCGGGTAATGCTTCAATCAGCTGGATCAGCAGGTCACCCTTGGACACCAACAACACTGGAGATCCAATGTGGGAGGGGGCTTGCTCCCGATGGCGGTAGATCAGTCGACAGAGTTATTGACTGATCTACCGCCATCGGGATGTAGAACCGTAGACATCGTTTACATCTGAAACCGGGGACATCGTTTACACTTTTGAGGCCTGGACGCGGGTCATACCTCGTCCAAGCCTCCCCAAGGGATAATCACACAAGTACAAATCCCAAACATCCTCGTCAGCTTCTTTGAGCCCTATCCGTTCCCCAGATAGCGCCTCGCTAATAAATACCAACTTGCCGTTCCATTTGATCGATCCGTCCTGTCTGACGCTGCGAACCTTCATTTCCGCGGGATACTCCACATCGGGCAAGCATCCTGGGTAAGGTCGGGTAGACGGTACATACAAATCTCCCGGACGTTTCATACCGAGTGCTTCATGAGGGCGTACGTAATTGAACTCATGCCTGAAGTGCTCCAGCAAAAGCTGCTGCTCGACCAAGTTTTTCCCTAAGGGCAGCTCAAGCTTCAAGCTGCGGTGCATTCGCTCATGGCGACCATTCTGCGCGGGTCTTCCGGGCATGGTGCGCTCCGGATAGATGCCGAGGCGAATCCACCAAACTGCCAGTGTGGACATCCGTGCCAGTCCAGGAGAGGCGAACGGAACCCCGTTGTCCGAACGGATAACTTCTGGCATGCCGTACTCCAGAAAAAGCCTCTCAAATGCTTGTTTTACCGGCTGGGTCTTGATCTTGGGGTGGGCCCTGCATGCCAGAATCAGCCGGGACGCGTGGTCTGTGACGGTCAAGGGGAAGCACATCTGCGCGTTAAGCATCTTGAATTGCCCTTTGTAGTCGGCGCACCACGTCTTGTTAGGTTCGTTGGCCTCTCGCATTTCTGCGTGGGAAATAGTGTGCCGACGCTTGAAGCGTCGCTTGTTGACGAGCCCGAGCCGATCAAGCCATTGGCCTGCTGTACTCGGAGAGGGCCAGGCGACTGAGGGATCTTCAAGCCGTAATAGCTCGAGAAGCTTTTTCGGCCCCCATTTATCGTGAGCCTGCTTCATCGCCATGACGCGGGCCAAGATCTCGTCGTCGGTTTTATTGGGGCTGTTGTGAGGTCGCCGGGACAGTTCGGATAAGGATTTTAAATCACCGTTGTGCCGGGAAATCCATTTGTCGACGGTAGGCCGACTAACGTCAAAGCGACGCGCCAACTGGCTTTTGGTGTAGTTGCCAGAAAGCCAATCGGCGACCAGTCTGATTCGTTGATTCATCGGAGACTCTTGGTTCCAGGGCATGATCAGTTATCTCCTGATCATGCGTATTAACCTGTAAACCATGTCCCCGGTTAGAAATGTAAACGATGTCCCCGGTTTGTACCGGAGCAAGCCCCCTCCTACAGTTACTTAAGGTGTGTCAGTTAGAGCGGGTAGTGCTTCAACTCCCTGGCAATCACCATCCGCTGGATCTCGCTGGTGCCTTCGTAAATCTGCGTGATCCGTGCATCCCGGTAGTAGCGCTCCACCGGATAGTCTTCCAGATACCCATAGCCGCCATGGATCTGCATCGCCTTGGAGCAGACTTTTTCGGCCATTTCCGAGGCAAACAGTTTGGCCTGGGACGCTTCCGACAGGCACGGCTTGCCGGCGCTGCGCAGGCGTGCGGCGTGCAGGATCAGGAGGCGGGCGGCGTTCAGTTGGGTTTGCATGTCGGCCAGCAGATTGGCCACGCTCTGGTGTTCAATGATGGCTTTGTCGAACTGCACCCGATCGCGGGCGTAGGCCAGCGCCGCTTCAAAGGCAGCACGGGCGATGCCCAGGGCTTGGGCGGCAATACCGATGCGCCCACCCTCCAGGTTGGACAGCGCGATGGCCAGGCCTTTGCCGCGCTCGCCCAGCAGGTTGGCTTCGGGCACGGTGCATTGGTTGAATGTCACGGCGCAGGTGTCGGAGGCCCGAATGCCCATCTTGTGTTCGGTGCGGTCAACCATGAAACCCGGTGTATCCGTGGGTACCAGGAACGCCGAAATGCCTTTCTTGCCCAGCTCCGGGTCGGTCACCGCAAACACAATGGCCAACTGCGCGCGCTTGCCATTGCTGACAAACTGCTTGGCGCCGTTGATCACCCACTGGCCGTCGCGCAATTCGGCACGGGTGCGCAGGTTATGGGCTTCGGAGCCGGCCTGGGGCTCGGTCAGGCAGAAGCAGCCGATGGCCTGACCGCTGGCAAGAGCGCCCAGCCAAGTGTGTTTCTGCGCCTCTGTGCCGTAGTTGAGGACCGGGCCGCAACCCACTGAATTATGGATACTCATCAGTGCGCCCGTGGCGCCGTCCCCTGCGGAAATTTCCTCCACGGCGAGGGCATAGGCCACGTAATCCACATAGGTGCCGCCCCATTCCTCGGGTACCACCATGCCGAGCAGGCCCAACTCGCCCATCTTGGCTACCAGCGCGTCGTCGATCCAGCCAGCCTTTTCCCAGGCTTGAGCATGGGGCGCGATTTCGCCACGGGCAAAGTCACGCGCCATGTCGCGAATCATTACTTGTTCTTCGGTGTATTCAAGATCTTGCATGGCTTATTTCTCAATCTGCGCGAAGTCGCGAAAGAAGCTTTCCACATGGCCTGCATCCAGCTCCCGCAGGGTAGGCGGGTTCCACTGTGGGTTCTTGTCCTTATCGATGATCAGCGCGCGAACCCCTTCGATCAGGTCGCCACGGGCGAACCATTGGCGGTCCAGGTGCAGCTCCAGGGCGAAGCATTGTTCAAGCGGCAGGTGGCGCCCACGGCGCAGCATCTGCAGGGTGACGGCCATGGCCAGGGGCGAGCGGGTCTGCATCAGGTTGGCGGTAGTCAGTGCCCACTCGTGGCTATCGGCGACGGTCACTTCCTGCAGTTGCTCGACAATGCTCGGCACGTCCGGCAAGGCGAAAAAATGGTCGATGGCCGGACGCAAGGCCGCCAGCGGAGCATCGGGCAATTGTTGTACGGCCAGCTTGGCGAGCGCGCCTTGCAGGTCCTTGAGCGGGGAATCGCGCCATTGCAGGCTATCGAGCTTGTGCCCAAGCTCGGTCAGTCGGGCACTGTCGAGGTACCAATCCGCCAAGCCGCAGTAGAGGGCATCCGCCGCACGGATCTGCACCCCGGTGACGCCAAGATAGATGCCCAGCTCCCCAGGAATACGCGGCAGGAAGTAGCTGCCACCTACATCTGGAAAATACCCGATGGCCACCTCCGGCATCGCCAGGCGGCTGCGCTCAGTGACCACACGCATATCGGCGCCTTGCACCAGGCCCATGCCGCCGCCGAGCACGAAGCCGTCCATCAGTGCGAGCACGGGTTTGGGGTAATCGTGGATGGCCTGGTCGAGGGCGTATTCCTCGACGAAGAAGTCTTCATGCAGGGTGTCGCCACGCTTGTAACTGTCGTACAGGGAACGGATATCGCCGCCGGCACAAAAGGCCTTGTCGCCGGCGCCGCACAGCACAACGGCGTAGACCAGCGGGTCATCGGCCCAGGTCTGCAACTGCGTGGTCATCAGGCGCACCATGTCGAGGGTGATGGCGTTCAAACCGGCGGGGCGATTGAGGGTGAGGTGGCCGATATGGTTACGCACCTCACTCAGTACTTCTTGCTGCTGAATATCGGTGTGGCTTGCTTCGGAGGACACCTGAGCAGTCATCACTAACTCCCTGCTTTTATTGTTCTTTATCAAGATGTTCGCGTACGAACCATCGCGTGATCGTACCAGTGCAAATTTGTTGCATACAACCCGAAATCCTGCAGGTCGTTGTTGCATTTATGCAGAGTAGGTCAAACCACGCGACTGGCCAGGACTTCGCCGATACTGCGGCGTCGCGCATGGCCCTCGGCGGCATGAATCAACTGCTCCAGCGCCGTGGGTTCGACGTCGAAGAACTGCTCCATGTCGGCCAATGCCAGCTTGAGGTCTGCGGCAGTGATGGCCGGGTCGGTCACGGGCGCGGTGCCGATCACGACCGGCGCCGGCTCGGCCAGCCCCTTGGGATAACGCGTGCGGGTGGCGTTGTTATAAGCCAAGGCGCTGGTCAGCAGGACGCCGGCGCCGAGCATGACCGGGGCCAGCTCGTGCCAGCCCAGAGTAATGGAGGCGGGGTCGGCCAGTACCAGCGTCATGGCCAGGCCACCGGCCGGTGGGTGCAGGCAGCGGAGCCAGCAGATCAGCACCACCGTCATGCCCGCCGCCAGGCAAGCGCTGCCCAGGGTGCGTCCCAACACCCGCGCCACCAGCAGCGCCACCACGCCAGCACACAGGTAACTGCCGATGATCGACCATGGTTGCGCCAACGCCCCCGACGACACGGCGAACAGCAGCACCGCCGATGCTCCCAGCGGGCCGAGCAGGTGCAGGGCGACTTCCATGCCAAACACTTGGGCACACACCCAGACACTGAACATTGTGCCCAGGGCCATGCCGATCGCGGCGCGGCTCCATTCGGCGGGGCGGGTGTTGATGGCAGCGGGTAACCAGCGAGCGAGCATTGAAAAGGGGTCCTGAAATCAAGGCAAAAAAAAGGCTTGTCTGGTTTCCCGGAAAAGCCCTTTGAAGGTTCCAACATTGGGGGAAGGAACCCGTGCAGTGTGCCGATTGGTCTGAAACGACGCCAATGCATATTAATGCGTATTGAATGCAATATTTATGTAGTTAAGCCGAGGGAGCATGACTGGCGTTGTGAAATGCAGGCGTGCTGACCTTGCCCAGTACGAGATTGTCCGTTTCTTCATTGAACAGGCGCTTTTTCAGGTTCTCCTGCATCCCTGGCTCCTCCGCCAGCGGCCCCTTCAGCGCCACCAGTGCATCGCGCAGCCCCATCAACCGATCAAGTCTCGGCGCCGCTACAGCTAACCCATTCTCTCCCACGGCATTGCCCTCCTTGTTGTTATGCAGGGTCGCGGACCAGAACTGACCCGGACACACCCCGATGCGGGTGGTAAATAATTAATGCACTTGGCAAGCGAGTCTACATTTGGGTTCCAGCCGCCGGAAGGCAAAGTGCACTGGCAGTTACGCAAAGTGTTGTAGGTGCATTCTTGATGGTCATGATGAAAAACGCCCACGGGTTTGTGCGTGGGCGTTTTTTCGTACGGGGCAGCTGACATCGCACTCAAGGAGACGGAATTTTCTCCAAATGCAGCAACACATAAGGGGTCTTATCGAACGCCCCAGTCAGCGTTGGCGTGAGTGAACGCAAACGTGGGTCAGCCAGGTTTTCGAAGTCAGGCTGGCTCATCACCAGCCACGCCGGCGCCTGAATAGGCGCGAGCTCGGCGGGCAACTGGGTGAACAGCGGAACCTTGTCGCAATCGAAGTTGACCATGAACTTGATGGCTTTGGCGTCTTTGCCCAACCCATGCAGTACCAAAGGCGCCGGTTGTTGCAGGATCCGGGCCTTGGCCGCCAGGGTGAAGGTGCGGGTGTCGTAAAGGCTACGCTCCAAGGGTTCGATTACTGTGATGTAAGTGGTCCAGATGGCCGCCACTGCGACGAATGCCGGACCGACCGCGCGCAGTCGAGACGTGAACAGCGCCAGCAATGCCAGCACTTGAAGCACCGCCAGTACGCCGAAGATCACTTCGAGATCGGCCAGCGGTTCCGGGAAACGCCGGCGCGCAGCGATCAGGCCGACGATCAACACCGCGGGTAGCAGCGTCCACACCACCAGCATCAAACCGCGCAATACGCTGAATAAACGACCCTGAGCGACTTGAAACGGATACGCGGCAATGATTGCAGCCATCGGCAGCATCGGCAGGATGTACCGCGCCTTTTTCGCCTGGGGCACCGATAAGCCAAGCATCACCAGTACACCCGCCGCCGCGCAGTACAGCACCAGCTTCAACGCCGGGTCGGGCGTTCGGCGGCCGCCGCTGATCACGGCCACCAGCACCAGAAGCGCTACCGGATAGGCCAGCGCATAGTTGCCCAGGGAACTGGTGAAGTAGTACAGCGCGCCGCCGGAGCCTTCGCTGCCATCCATGCGCCCCAGAAACTGCATGCGAATCACGTCATGCATGAAGTCTTCGCCACCGCTGAGCTTGGCCAGCAGCAACAGCAGGCCGATACACGCCGCCAGCAATGCCAACGCCAACAGCCCGAAGCTGAACAGTTGGCGCCATTGACGGTTGATCAGGTAATAGCTGCACAGCACCCCGGTGGGAATCACCAGGCCAATCGGCCCGCGAATGGCAAAACCGAGTATCAACAACGCAAACACCCAGTGCAGGCGCTTTGCCGCGCCAAAGTGCTCATGGGCATAGCCCAGGTAGAACACCGCCAGTGTCACGGCCGCGAGCATCTGGTCCAGGGAAACGGCACGGGCTTCGCTGATAAAGGTGCTGCTGAGCAACAGCATTGCAATGCTCAGCAGGCCCCAGCGCTGGGAGTAGGGCGCGGTAAGCCGATACACCAGCACCACGATGGCCGCCGAAGCCACAGCGCTGGGTAGCCAGGCAGTGAGGCTGGTGACCTGGCCCAAGGGCAGGGACAACAGCCAGGTCAGCAGGGTCGAGGTAGCCAGGTAGTCGGCATAGGGCTGGCCGTACGTGGTCGGAAAGAAACTCGGCCCATGGCGCAGCATTTCCTGGGCAAACAGCACGAAGCGTGAGTCGAACCCGATAATTGCCTGATCCCAGTTACCCGCGATGAACAGCAGCAGCGCCAACAGCCCCAAACCCAGTGACTGTCGACGGATCGTTGGGGTGAGCAGGGGCGGGTGAGCCTTGTTCATCAGCCTGCCTTGGCCTGTGGCACCCAGTTTTGCTGGGGGATCGGCAATTGGCAGGAGTCACCACGGCCGATCGGGAAATATTTGAAGCCTTTGCGCGTCAGGCGCTCACCGTCATACAGGTTGCGACCGTCGAAGATCACCGGGGTTTTCAGGCGCTGGTGGATCAGGTCGAAATCCGGTGCCTTGAATTGTTGCCACTCGGTGCAGACGATCAGCGCATCGGCGCCGCCCAGGGTGGACTCCGGCGTGCCCATCAGCATCAACCGTGGGTCGTCGCCATAGATGCGCTGGGTTTCCTGCATGGCTTCGGGGTCGAAGGCACGTACCTGGGCGCCGGCGGCCCACAAGGCTTCCATCAACACCCGGCTCGGTGCGTCACGCATGTCGTCGGTATTGGGCTTGAACGCCAGGCCCCACAAGGCGAACGTCTTGCCGCGCAGGTCACCCTTGAAGAATGCATTGATGCGCTCGAACAGCTTGCTTTTCTGACGCTGGTTGATCGCTTCCACGGCTTCCAAAAGGTCACTGGAGCAATTGGCTTGCTTGGCGCTATGGATCAGGGCGCGCATGTCCTTGGGGAAGCACGAACCGCCGTAGCCGCAACCTGGGTAGATGAAGTGGTAACCGATGCGCGAGTCGGCACCAATCCCCAGGCGTACGGCTTCAATGTCGGCGCCCAGGTGTTCGGCCAGCTCGGCGATCTGGTTGATGAAGCTGATCTTGGTGGCGAGCATGCAGTTGGCGGCGTACTTGGTCAGTTCGGCGCTGCGCACGTCCATGAAGATGATGCGGTCATGGTTGCGGTTGAACGGGGCGTACAGGTCGCGCATCACTTCGCGCACTTCTTCGCGCTCGCAGCCGATGATGATGCGGTCCGGGCGCCGGCAGTCGGCGACGGCCGAGCCTTCCTTGAGGAATTCCGGGTTGGAGACGATATCGAATTGCAGCTCACGGCCTGCGGCCTGCAGTTTTTTGCTCATGTGATCGCGCAGGGTATCGCCGGTGCCCACAGGCACGGTGGACTTCTCCACCAGGATCACTGGCGCGACGCGATGGCGGGCTACCGCATCACCCACCGACAGCACATATTTGAGATCGGCCGAACCGTCTTCATCCGACGGCGTGCCCACCGCAATGAACAGGACTTCACCATGTTCGACGGCGAGTTTTTCGTCGTAGGTGAAATGCAGGCGTCCGCTTTCCAGGTTTTCCTTGACCATGGCCGCCAGGCCCGGCTCGAAAATGGTCACGTGGCCCTTCTGCAGCGACTCGACTTTGTGCCGGTCAACGTCCATGCAAATAACATCGTGACCGACTTCGGCTAATACGGTGGCCTGTACCAGACCGACGTAACCACTACCAAATACACTGATTTTCATGGGGTATTCCTGGGACTTGAGGTGCTAGCACGACGAGAGTTGATAACCAGTACTCCGAGGACGACCAAGGCCACCCCCAGGGTTTTTGCAAACGAAAAATGTTCGTTGAAGACCGGCAGGCAGGCGGCCAGCAGGTACACCAGCGCGTAGCTGATGCTGAGCAGCGAGTAGGCGCGCCCGAGGGGCAAGTGCTTCAGCGCGCCGAGCCAGCAAAGCATCGACAGCGCATAGGCGAGGATCGCCAGGCTCACCACGCCCAGCGCGCCCAGGTCGATGCTGCCGGCACTCAAGGCGCTCAGCCACTGATCCGGCAACGGCAGGCGAGTCATGCTCCAGCGCATGCCCAGTTGGGCGGTGCTGACCAGGCCGACGCTGCCCAGGGCCAGGGCGAAACCGCGCATCCGGCTCATACCTGGCGCCCCAGCAGCACGACGCCGGCAATGACCAGCACCACGCCCAGCCAGTGGCGGCCATCAATGTGTTCAGCGAACACGAAGCGCGCCACCAGCGTGACCAACACAAAGTTCAGACTGAGCATGGGATAGGCAATGCCTACTTCCAGGCGCTGCAACACCAGCAGCCACACCAGCAAGCCGAGGCCCAGGCATACCAGCGCCGACCACAACCACGGTGAGCGCAGCTTCAGCGCCCAGCCGCCGGGCAACTCGCGCCAGCTTTCCACGGCGAATTTTTGCGAGACCTGGCCCATGCAGGTCAGCAGGCAGGCCGCGAGCAAGAGAAGCAAGGTGATCATGGCGCGACCTGCGGGAAAATCAGGATCACGATATTGCCTTGGGTGTATCGCTTGCCGTCCGCGGGCAGCAGGGCGAGTTCTTCTTTTTCGCCTTGGCTGTTGACGCGCATCACCACGCCTACCGCGCCGCTGCGACGGGTTTCTGCCATCCAGGCCTGGATAGCATTGCGGTCGACCAGACGCTGGGCGCTATCGGCATAGGCCAGGCCGTATTTCACCTCGCCAGAGGTGTTGTACAGCGTGATGTCGGGCCGTTTCAGGCGCCATGACAACGCCGCCGATGCGCCCAGGTCATTGCTCAACAGTGCCACGGAAGTTTTGAGTTCTTCAGCGTGATCGATGATGAACTGATCCGGGGTTTTGTTATAAACCACCGAATGGGGCAGCGCGGCGGGCACCAGGGCAACCAGCAAGGCACTGCCGATCAGCGGTGCGGCCCAGCATTTCAATGGGCGTGCCGCCTGCAGCAGGTTGACCAGGATCCAGCCGAACAAGCAGGTAAACACCAGCACCAGGCTGAGGGTTTCTTCACCGGGCTCGTACACCGGTTTCTTTAATTGGAACCACAGGAGTGCCAACAGGGCGAGCACGCCGATCCCCAGGTTCAGCCAACCGTTGATGCGCAGTAAACGGCCATGGCCTTGGGCGAGCTTGTCACTCAGGGTCGAACCCATCAGCAAGGCCAAAGGCAACAGGCACGGCATGATGTAGGAGGGCAGCTTGCCCTTGGCCAGGCTGAAAAATGCCAGGGGCATCAGCAGCCACAGCAGCAGGAACGCGGTTTTCGGCAGGCGTTTGTCCTGCCACGCCTGTTTGAGGCTGGACGGCAGCAGAGCAACCCAGGGCAGCGCGAATGCCACCAGCAACGGCAGGTAATACCAGAACGGTTCGGCGTGCTGAGCATCTTCACCGGCAAAGCGCTGGATATGCTCATGCCAGAAGAAGAAGTGCCAGTAATCCGGCTCCTGCAGGTGGACCGCCAACGCCCATGGCAGGCTGACGAGGATCGCCACAGCCACGGCCACCGGGCCGAACTTGAACAGTTCAATCGAACGTTTCTGCCAGAGGGCGTAGGGCACGGCGATCAACACCGGCAGCAACCAGGCCAGAAAGCCCTTGGTCATGAACCCCATGCCACAGGCCAGGCCCAGTAAGGCCCAGGACCACAACCGCGCACGGCGTGTATGGCTGTCGAAGCAGAACCACAAGGCAACGCCGGTCAAGTTGACCCAGAAGGTGAACTGCGGGTCCAGGTTGGCGTAGCCGCCAAGCATCGCCACGCTGACGAAGCTCATGTACAGCACGCTGCTGACCAGGCTTTTCTGCGGGTCGTTCCACAACCTGCGGGACACCAGGTAGACCAGCAGGATGCTCAAGCCGGTGCTCAAGGCCGATGCAAAGCGCACGCCGAACAGGTTCTGACCGAAAATCGCCTGGCCCAGCGCGATCATCCAGTAGCCGGCTGCCGGTTTTTCGAAGTAGCGAATGCCCATGAAGTGCGGCGAGGCCCACTTGCCGGTCAGCAGCATCTCCTGACTGATTTGCGCGTAGCGGGTTTCATCGGGAATCCACAGGCCGTGAGTCGCCAGCGGCAGCAGGTAAAACACGCCAAAGGCCAACAGCAGCAAGGGCAATGCCCAGCGCCGGATCATGCCTGCTGCACTCCGAGCCAACCCTCGCGGCCGCTCAAGGCGCCGCGCACCAGCTGTTGCTGGGGCAGGGTGGTGACATCGGCGGGCAGCAACTCGCCCAAGGGGGTGAAGTCGATGCCGCGCTGTCCCGCCTGGGCGAGCAATTGGCGAAAATCCTGGGCCATCAAAATCCCTTCTACTTCTGCGTGGATCGTGTAGACGTTCAGCTTCGACGCGTTGAACCGGTCGAGGATGAAGGTGTTGAAATCTTTGGCAGCCACTACCGGCCCGACGACTTCGTCGAAGGTCGGCAGGTCTACCGGAATTTGTGGGGTGCCCGCGCTGCCATCGGCCAGGGTCGGTCGAAACAGGCTGGTGCCCCGGCAATCGCTGTTGTAGCGAAAGTTGAAGGCTTGCTTGGCTTGCACCACGCGCTCATCGGCGCGCCAACCGGCCGCCGCTGAACAGTCGATACGCTCACCCAGAATGTCGCTCAAGGTGTCCACGCCGCGTCGGATCTGCTCGACCAGCTGTGTATCGCTCCAACGCCCGGTGTTGGCCTGCCAGCCGTGGTGATCCCACGCGTGCAGGCCCACTTCATGCCCGGCGGCCTTGGCCTGGCGCATCAGATGCCCCAGGTCGCGGCCAATCGGCTTGCCCGGCCAGGCAGTGCCGGCCAGTAGGATGTCCCAGCCATACAGGCCGGCGGCGTTGGAACGCAGCATTTTCCACAGAAACTGCGGGCGGATCAGACGCCACAAGTGGCGCCCCATGTTGTCCGGCCCGACGCTGAAGAAGAACGTCGCTTTAATCCCGGCTTCGTCCAGGGACTCGAGCAGCCGCGGCACACCTTCACGGGTGCCACGGTAGGTGTCGACGTCGATGCGAAGACCTGCCTTCATTACTTTTTGTCCGCTATTTCAAGCATTGCTTCACGCAGGAAGAAGTCCAGCGTGTTGCCGATGGTTTCGCTCATCTGCACGCTCGGCTCCCAGTTCAGCAGGCGCTTGGCGTTTTCGATGCTTGGCTTGCGGTGCGCCACGTCCTGGTAACCGGTGCCGTAGAACGCCTTGCTTTCCACGTCGCGGAAACCGGCGAACGGGGGGAAGTTGCCGCGCAGCGGGTGAGCTTCGAACTGACGCAGCAGCTCTTCGCCCAGCTGACGGATGCTGGCTTCGTTTTCCGGGTTGCCGATATTGATGATCTGGCCGTCGCAGACGCCCTTGTCGTTATCGATGATGCGCGCCAGGGCTTCGATGCCGTCGGCGATGTCAGTGAAGCAACGTTTCTGCTCGCCACCGTCGAACAAGCGGATCGGCGTGCCTTCCACCAGGTTCAGGATCAGTTGGGTGATTGCACGGGAACTGCCGATACGCGCCGAGTCCAGGCGGTCCAGGCGTGGCCCCATCCAGTTGAACGGACGGAACAGGGTGAATTTGAGGCCCTTGTCGCCGTAAGCCCAGATCACGCGGTCGAGCAGTTGCTTGGAGACCGAGTAGATCCAGCGTTGCTTGTTGACCGGGCCCACCACCAGGTTGGAGGTGTCTTCGTCGAAGTACTGGTCCTGGCACATGCCATAGACTTCGGAGGTCGACGGGAAGATCACGCGCTTGTTGTACTTGACGCAGTATCGCACCAGCTTGAGGTTTTCCTCGAAGTCCAGCTCGAACACGCGCAGCGGGTTGCGGGTGTATTCGATTGGCGTGGCGATGGCCACCAGCGGCAGCACCACGTCGCATTTCTTGATGTGGTACTCGATCCACTCGGTATGGATGCTGATATCGCCTTCCACGTAGTGGAAGTTCGGGTGACTGCGCAGGCGCTCGATGGCATCGGAGCCGATATCCAGGCCGTAGACTTCATAGCGGTCGTCGCGCAGCAGGCGCTCGGACAGGTGGTTACCGATAAAGCCGTTCACCCCCAGGATCAGCACGCGGGTGCGGCGCGGCTTGCGGCCGGACTCGGCACCGCGCAGCACGGAGCCGTCCACCAGGCCCAGTTCATCGGCCAGGGACGGGCCGGCCAGGTACAGGCCGTTGTCGTTGCGCTGGCCGAATTTGACCACCAGCGAGTCTTCACCACAGGCGATGCGCAGCGGGTTGACGCTGATCACACGGCCCGGCGCCAGGCCTTCGTTGCCCTTGACCACGTCAGCCTGCCAAACGATAAGCTTGTGCTCGCCCACGGCGCAAAATGCGCCCGGGTAGGGCTGAGTCACGGCACGCACCAGGTTGAACAGCTCTTCTGCAGGCTTTTTCCAGTCGATCTTGCCATCGGCGGCGGTGCGACGGCCGAAGCAGGTCGCCTGGCTTTCGTCCTGAGCGGTCTCAGCCAGTTTGCCTTGGGCCAGTTGCGGCAGGGCGTCGCGCAGCAGGTGGCTGGCGGCCTCACGCAGTTTGGCGTGCAGGCTCAGGCCGGTGTCGCTGCGCTCGATGCTGACCTTGTGCTGGGCCAGGATCGCGCCGGCATCTGCACGTTTGACCATGCGGTGCAGGGTCACGCCGGTTTCGGTCTCGCCGTTGACCAGCACCCAGTTGGCCGGTGCACGGCCACGGTATTTGGGCAGCAGCGAACCATGCAGGTTGTAGGCGCCCTGGCGGGCGAGGGCCAGCAGAGGTTCGCTCAGCAGGTTGCGGTAATAGAACGAGAAGATGAAATCCGGGTTCAGCTTGGCGATGCGCTCGACCCACAGCGGGTGGTTGGCGTCTTCCGGAGCGTGCACCGGGATGCCATTACGGGCGCACAGTTGGGCGACGGAGCCGTAGAAGTTGTTTTCCTTGGGGTCATCGGCATGGGTGAACACGGCGGCAATGTCATAACCCGCAGCGAGCAGGGCTTCAATACCTGCACAGCCAATATCGTGGTAGGCGAATACAACGGCTTTTGAACTCATGACTGAACCTGATCGGAAGAAGAAGTAGAAGTATGGGAAGACACCAGGCCATCAACGACGACCACGGGAGCCGGTGCTGCCGGTTGGTTGCGCAGCACTTTTTCAATAAAGAAACGCGGGCGGGCGCGCACATCGCTGTACATGCGCCCCAGGTACTCACCGAGCAGGCCCATGCCGATGAACTGGCCACCGGTGAACACGAACAGCACCGCAAACAGTACGAACAGGCCGTCGCCCGCCCAGTCGGCACCGAAGGCCAGGCGCATGACGATCAGCGCAAAGGCAAACAGCACACCCAGCGCCGCCAGGCTGAAGCCGACAATGGACAGCAGGCGCAACGGCGTGGTGGTCATGCAGGTGAGCAGGTCGAACATCAGGCTGACCAGGCGCATGGCGCTGTATTTGGACTCGCCGTGCTCACGCTCAGCATGGTGCACCAGGATTTCCGTGGTGTGACGGGCGAAGCCGTTGGCCAGGATCGGGATGAAAGTGCTGCGCTCACGGCAGGCCAGCATCGCGTCGACAATGGTGCGGCGGTAGGCGCGCAGCATGCAGCCGTAATCGGTCATGGCTACGCCGGTGGAGCGCTGCACGGCCAGGTTGATCAGGCGCGAAGGCCAGCGGCGAAACGCCGAATCCTGACGGTTGTTACGCACCGTGGCGACCACGTCGTAGCCCAGGGCGGCTTGCTCCACCAGGCGCGGGATTTCTTCGGGCGGGTTTTGCAGGTCGGCGTCGAGGGTAATCACCACTTCGCCGCGGCACTGTTCGAAACCCGCCATGATCGCGGCGTGCTGGCCATAGTTGCGGTTGAGGATCACCGCCACCACGTTGCTACCCTCTTCGGCGGCGGCGTCTTCGAGCAATTGCGCCGAATTATCGCGGCTGCCGTCATCCACCAGGATGATTTCGTAGGCGTAGGCCAGCTGCGTGCAGGCAGCCGTCGTACGGCGCAGCAATTCGGGCAGGCTCTCTTGTTCGTTGTAGACCGGGATAACGATCGATACGCAATGAATAGGGTAGGGTTTCAAAGATTCATGACCTCGGCTAAAGCAACTTGGAGCGCGAAAACAGCAGCGATTATTGGGCAAAACCACAGCCCGCAGAGTACGACGCGGCGCTAAAGATAATGAGTAATCAACAGGTTAGTCGATAAACCAAGGATTGCTCTGAAGTGTTGCATACAAGGTTAAGCGCAAAAATGTTCAACGAATATGAAAGGCGGATGAAAAACTCGTTTATTTGACAGGTAGACAGCTAGGGTTCAGCAATGTGAGCAAGGCGTTAAACCCTGTGCGTTTTCAGTCGGATAGGAACGGGCCGGCGGGTGTTTGGTTCACTTGATCCAGGCGTTCGCAGGCGCCCCTGCAGGTATTCAACAAACTTCTCTGCATTGCCCTTCAAGTGCCGGTAAAGTAAGCCATCTCTTGCCAGGGTACTCGGATGAATAGCGTGCAGCTTTTACGCGGCCAGTTGCGGCCGATGTTGATGGGATTGTTGGTGTGCGTTGTCTGTGCCACAGCGGCGCGGGCCGACGAAAGCGTGGCCCTGGCCAGCGTTGACCAGGTGCCGGAGGGCATTGAAGTGCGCGGCAAGCAGATCGCCGCCTATACCTGGGACGACCACCAAGGCAAGAACCTGCTGGTGCTGGCCGAACAGGTCAGCGAGCGCGACGACGATGGCACTCAGTCGGCTTTTGTCTACGCGGCCCAGTATCTGCTCACGGGCGAGCATCCCAAGCGCGTGTGGATGCTCTATGACGATGTGCGCCATTGCGAATTCGACGCCGGACTGCACTTCGACATGGCCGCTACCAAGGTCACTGACCTTCTGGGTGATGGCAACACCCAGACGACCGTGGGCTACTCGCGCACCTGTACCAGCGACGTCAGCCCAAATGAATTCAAACTGATCATGCACGTTGGCAAGTCCGAGAAGTATCGCCTGCGCGGCGTCGACCGCTATGGCGCAGCCTGGTGGGACGAGGACGCCGGCGCTCTGCGCGGCATGCCGCTGCCCACCGATTGCAGCGTGGCCGCGCAGCAGACGTTGGTCAGCCAGTACAAGGAGCAGGGCACGGAGCTGCCGCTGCCAGGCTGCTACAGCGACGAGAAGGATTTCGCCAAGGCACCCGACGGTTATCTGACCTTCATGCGCCAGCACTGGTTTGCACTGATGCGCAAACAGGACGCCGATTGGAGTCAATCCCAGAGCCAGCCGCAGCAGCCCACGGAAGAGGATGACGTGGCGCCGTGATTTGATGACAGCGCCGATACTGGGGTAGACTCGGCGTTCGCCAATTCAATAAATATCGCGATTAATCAATGGATTGCTTGTGATATTTAATCCAAAGGCTGATCTACCTTGACTGAGTCCATCCGCAACCCGTTGACCCTCTACCTCACCCGCCTGGCGCCCTCCAGCCAGCTGACCATGCGTTATGTGCTGCAGGACGCCGCCGACCGTCTGGGCTTTGAAGACGTCAACCTCGAAGACATCGACT
This sequence comes from Pseudomonas sp. W4I3, assembly GCF_030816195.1. Taxonomy (GTDB): domain Bacteria; phylum Pseudomonadota; class Gammaproteobacteria; order Pseudomonadales; family Pseudomonadaceae; genus Aquipseudomonas. Next base: position 3,540,705 of record NZ_JAUSXS010000001.1, read on the forward strand.
GGCACCTGCTGCAACCCGAGCAGGTGATCGCCCTGGTCGCCGCATTGCGCGAGGACGGCTATGCGCCGAACACCTCGTCGCTGTATGTGAATGCCGTGCGCGGTGTGATGAACGAAGCGTGGCGGATGAGCTTGATCAGCCAGGAGCATCTGCTGAAGATGCGTTCGGTCAAGGCCGCGTCCGGTACACGCCTGGGGCAGGGGCGCAACCTGCGCCGTACGCTGATTCGCGAAATGATGGAAATCTGCGCCGCCGACCCTCGCCCGCAGGGCCTGCGTGATGCCGCCGTGATTGGCATCCTGTACGGCTCGGGCATGCGCAAGTCGGAGTCGGTCAACCTGGACCTGGCGCAGGTCGATTTCGAACAGCGCAGCTTGCGCGTGATCGGCAAGGGCAACAAGGAGCTGGTCAAGTACGCGCCGGACTGGGCATTCGCCAAGCTCCAGGCCTGGCTGGAGTTTCGTCGCGGGCAGCTCAAGGAAGGCGAGCAGGACGATACCTTTTTGTTCAACCGCATCCGGCGCGGCAGCCATATCACCCGTGAGCGCATCACCAAGCACGCGATTTACTACATCGCTCGCCAGCGCGGCGACCAGGTGGGCGTAAAGATCATGCCCCATGACTTCCGCCGCTCATTCATCACGCGGGTGATCGAGGAGCATGACCTGTCGATTGCCCAGAAGCTGGCCCATCACACCAATATCCAGACCACCGCCAGCTATGACGTGCGCGATGACAATGAGCGGCGGCGGGCGGTGGACCGCTTTGATTTGTAAGCGCTAAGCGCTCGCCAGGTGCGGCGGCAATCGGCGCAGGGTCCAGACTACCGTAAGCATGGCGGCAGCCGCGCACAGCGCGATGCCCACCAGCATCGGCGCGGGCGTGTGGTCGGCGAACAGCCCAACCAGCGTCATGGACACCGCGGCAGTGACCATCTGTATCGCGCCAAGCAGCGCAGACGCCGAACCTGCCACGGCGCCGTGATCTTCCAGCGACAGCACCCCGGCGGCCGGTAACAACAGGCCAAGAAAACCGAAACCGATAAACAGCAGGGTCATCATCAAGACCAGGTTATCGCTCCACAGCGTCGTGGCCGCCAGCAACGCCATCACGGCCGCCACCGCCATTACCGACCAGCGAATCAGCGGTGCAAGGCCGAAACGGGCGCTCAGGCGTGCCGTCAACTGGCTCATGGCGAAAAACGACGCGGCATTCACTGCAAAGCACAGGCTGAACTGCGTCGGTGTCAGGCCGAAGTATTCGATGTACACGAAGGGTGCGCTGCCGATAAACACGAAGAACGTAGCAAGGCCAAAGCCGCAGACCACCGACAAGCCGGTAAACACCGGGTCGCGGAGGAGGGCGCCGTAGCTGCCGAACGCGTTGCCCAGGGTCTTGCCCAACCGACGCTCCGCCGGATGGGTTTCCGGCAATTGCACAATCGTCATCACCAGGCACAGCAGCGCCACCACTGCCAATACCGCAAATACCTCGCGCCAGCTCCAGATTGAAATCACCACGCTGCCAGCCAAGGGCGCAAGGATCGGCGAAACACTCATCACCAGCATCAACAGGGCCATCAAGCGCGCCGCTTCAGGGCCGGTGTACAGGTCGCGGACAATCGCCCTTGGAATCACCATGCCCGCGCATGCGCCAAATGCCTGCACCGCGCGAAAGCCAATCAACACCTCGATGGTCGGCGCCAATGCACAGCCGATGCTGCCGATGGCAAAGATCACCAACCCGGCATAGATCGGCATTTTGCGGCCAAATACATCACTGATCGGGCCATAGAACAACTGGCACACCCCAATGATCATGAAGAACACCGTCAGGCTCATCTGCACGGCGGCCGGCGAAGCGTGAAGGCTGGCGCCCAGGGTTGGCAGTGCTGGCAGGTAGCCGTCGATGGCAAACGGGCCGACGGCGGTGATCAAGCCCAACAGCAGGGCGAGGTGGGCGATGCTTCGAGGCATTGGCAGGTCCGGGCAGAGCAAAAGACACCCAGCTTAAGGGATTCACGCAGATCCGCAAACTTGGGCTTCACTAACGGGTAGCGATGCCGATAACGCTACTAATGACGCTCGAACGGTTGGTTTCCCAACCGGCGGTCCAGGCATGGGGATACCAGATGACGATCAAACTACGCTTGATGCTGTTGATTGCGACCGGGCTGCTCACCGCCTTGATCATGAGCCTGGCAGGCTACCTGGGAAACACCCGCATGGCCGCTGCGGTGCAGGACAATGAAGTCAGCATGACGGTACTGCGCAATCATATGGAAGCCGACATGATGCACGACGCCCTGCGTGCCGATGTCTTGTCCGCGATGTTGGTGGGGCTGGGCAAAAGCACGAATACACCTGCCGAGGTCAACGCGTCGCTCAAGGAGCATGCCGAGCATTTCCGTCAGATGCTGGCGGAGAATTTCAAGCTGCCGTTGGACAACACGATCAAGGCCAGCCTGGAAAAAATCAAACCCAGCCTCGACACCTATGTCAGCGCCGGCGAGCGCATCGTTGCATTGGCCCTAGCCAATCCCGAGGCAGCGCGTGTAGAGATCGAAACGTTCAACACCGCATTCAGCCAGTTGGAAAACCAACTGGCCGTGCTGAGTGAACTGATCGAAAGTCATACCCAGGGCACCAGCACCGGTACCCGGCAGGCCATCAGTAATGCCAACTGGGTGCTCGCCGTGGTGTTGGGCGCCAGCCTTTTACTGTTGCTGGCACAAGGGCGCTGGGTAATCCTGAGCATCATGGGGCCGCTGCGCACCGCCAGCCGCATTGCCGACAGTATCGCCCATGGCAACTTGAGCGAACCGATTGTCGAGCCAAAGAACCAGGACGAAGCCAGCACGCTGATTCGCAGCTTGGCCACCATGCAGCGTGACTTGCGCAGCATGATCGACGTGGTGCGCAGCAATGCCCATGGCGTCAATGGCGTGAGCGAACGCTTGAGCCACGGCTGTCATGAGGTCGCCGGCAGCAGCCAGCAACAAAGCGCAGCCGCCAGCACCATGGCCGCCGCCGCGAGTGAAATGACCGCCAGCATCGAGGAAATTACCCGCCATGCCGGACAGGCGTTGGACATGGCCAACCAGGCGCAAACTCTGGCCAAGGATGGCGGCCGGATCATTCATCAAGTGGTCAGCGACATGGACGGCATCGCACGTTCCGCACAGCAATCGGCCCAGGTGATTCGCACGCTGGACAAAGAATCCGAGGCGATCTACAGCATCATCCAGGTGATCAAGGGCATCGCCGACCAAACCAACTTGCTGGCCCTGAACGCCGCGATCGAAGCCGCCCGCGCCGGTGAGCAGGGCCGGGGCTTTGCCGTGGTTGCCGATGAAGTGCGCAGCCTGGCCGGACGCACCAGCGCCTCGACCCAGGAAATCGCCAGCATGGTCGGACGCATCCAGCAGAACACCCGGGAAGCGGTTACCAGCATGGAGGAGGGCGTTGCTCAAGTGGATAAGGGCATGGCCGTCACCGCCGAAGTGGAACGCGCGATTCGCGAAATTCTCCAGGCCACGCTCAGTACCACGGAACTGGTGAATGACATTTCCCGCACCATCAGTGAACAAAGCCTGGCCAGCAACGAGATCGCCCATCAGGTGGAGATGATTGCGGGGATGTCGGAAAGCAATAGCCGGGTGATTGCGGGTACCGCGTCGACGACGGATGAGTTGTCGAGCCTGGCAGGGAAACTGTCACATTCGGTGGATCGGTTTAAGATGTAACGCATTGATATAGCTCAACTAAATGACTATTTAGTATAGTTATATTAATTCGTCATTAGCGTAGAGTAGGGTACGCCCAAACTCAAGATGACTTTCCGGCTTCTAAAAGGGCTTGGAAAGCTTCCCTGGTTGCTTCTTCAGTCTCTTTGATTTGTGTCAACACTGAGTTTATATGATTATTAATGTCAGTTTCTGACGCAGAATTTGGCAGATCACCTAACAGGCTACATATTTTTTCAAGGCGGTTAACTTGGGCAAATGCATTTGCCAATCTGTTGTTAACCTTTTCAGTGAATATATCAGCCTTGTCCAAAAACTGTGATGGGAGGTCAAGCCTTACTTTTGTTGCCTTATTCGCTAAATCCTGGCGCACATTTTCATCATTTTTCAGGGCTGCCAAGTAGGTTTGGTCTCCGTTTAGTGGACGAACCACGCAACGGAATTTAGCGATTTCAACCTGTGCTGCGCCAAAAGGAGTTGTCATAATCTGAGCTAAGAGCTTGGCGCTTGCCGCCCGTTCGCGCCTCCTTTGAGCTTTATCAAGGCTCCAGATAATGAGTGCGATGATTGCAGCAACAGCCGTCGCGACAGCAGCTATAGCGTCCCAGTCGATTTTCCATTCTGTACAAAGCCACATGCAATTTCTCCGTCAATTGGTGAGGCAACGTTTGTCTGGCGGCATTCAAGCACGCAGTGATCAGTATCGCCAAGCTGAAAGCAGGAGGCGCCGCCAGGCTTCAAATCTGACCACCAGACCCCGAGCCCCGTATAGGACGGTTCGCATAATGTATATTATGTTAAATTGTATGTTATGTCAGAAAGGTTCATGAGGCTCATGAGGTACTGATTCGACAAACCCGCTTCTGACGTCCACTCTCTCAACGGGCCATGTCTTCCGTGTTCATGGCGAGTCATTGCATGCGGTGGCTGCCGATTAAGCTGATTCAATGTCGCTTCTCGTCCGGTCAGCGCGTGCAGACCGGAGACGCGGCGCCATTGCCCCTGCTAATGCCATTTATCTACATCCAGCTCAAAGCTCAGGCATCGCGCGTACAACACTGCCGCAGCGCAACGGCGTGCAATCCGAGCTGTCTATGCCGAAAGTCGAAAACTAGATACTGGTATCCGTCGCGGAGAGCTTCTGAAGCTCTACACCACAGATATTAACCAGGGTTCTTAGCACGCTGAATCCTGACATCATGCAAATTGGCAAAGCGTTCGTTGCATATTCAGTGGAAAAGTACGCGCCGTTGACGGTTTTTAAAGCATCCGGAGTGTTTGGACGGCTAGCTGAAAGCGGTGTCTCATCAAACATTCAGTACCGTTTCCGGGCACATCTCGATTTAGCCACCCTGCCCTCGTTCTCTGCGGCCTACAGGCACCTCGTGCGCTCAGTTCCATAACACGTCAAAAATTCTGACGCACCAGGCTGTTGGCTATTTCCTCCACCCAGTGAGGTACGTGAATTCCTTTCCTTCGCAAAACTTCTCGACGTTCTCTAAAGTGGTTTATATCTATTCTTCCGCGCTCGCGTTGCACGCCCAGATAGAAACAGTAGGCGACCAGTTCACCCTCGCTCTCCATGTAGTGGTAAGCCGCATTGATCGCAGACTCCCACTCAAACCGATTAAAAATGTCTGAGGGTGAAAACAGATTCACGTTAAACGCTGACGCGCCTTCATTTGACTCGATAAATTCAACCCAGGCACATGCAAATTCGGCTTGGGATACAGCCCAACGAAAGTTGTTCAGCCAGCGCCGTCTTAACCCCGACCTCCCAATTTTTTCAAGTTTCTCTCCTCTACGAAGCGCAAGCCAAAGCTTGAGTTTTTCACCTTCAAACGCTTCACGCGCGATAAGTGACTCCAGTGCAGGGAGCCAGGTGACGGGGTGCCATGAAGGATAGGACGTGATATCTGCGATCACAGGAGAAAGCGAATAACGACTCACGTTGCGCCAGCTATGAACCTTATCGGCAATTTCACCAAAGCTGTTAAAACTCCATAGGTTTGCATTTTCTCTTTCAAGTCTTGTCCTGAGATCGTCCCAACTCCCTTCAAGTTCGGGTGAGTAACTGTACGTGTCTTCGCCAACTTCGAGATCAAGCAAAAGCCTTATAGAGGTATCGTCTGAAAGTTCGGTAAAATCATTTGACCATGCGAACTCCTCATATTCCTCTACCGTGTTGAATTCCGGAAATTGCTGTGGACGGCAAGGGTTGCGCACGGCCATTGACACAAACAATCTTGTTTGATTATGTTCGGAACGCTCCATGGGTATCGACCACACGACTAGAAAACCTGAAGCACGTGCCCGCTCGGCCTCCCGAGCAATCCTTTCCGCCGCGTGATCTATCTTGCGAAACCACGTCGAGTCGTTCCACCAAAGGCGAGGCAAGAAAAACACCTTCGTGTGCACTTCAAGCGCTGCGGGCGGGAATGTTTTTCTGCACACTTCAGGTAATAAATCACTGCGCACCCAAAGCGTTTGCTCCATTTCAACAAGATTTGGCTCTCGATACTCCAAAGCAAGCGTAGGGATATCCCATAGTGCCAACTGATCAATGGCATGCTGTTCAAGGGGAGCCCAGCTGGTTGAAACCAACACAAAGAATACTTTTGAGCCAGGGTGCTGACTGCATAGGCAGTTCGCATAGGCCAGAAGCTCTGTGGCAAATTCCCGGGCCGCTTTCTGGCTTCGCTTGATTTCGACGATGACAAAGGCGCCGCTGATCTCGTCTTCCAGCACCAGATCTGGTTTGAGGATTTTCCCTGGTATGTGTGAAATATTGGTATTGGCACTGTAGAACCTTGGTTCTTTCAGACTTTGAAGCACGCGGCATGCTTCCCGTGCTGCGCGATGACGATCAGGGGATATGCCGTGCTGCCAGCGCCTCTCAACTTCGCCCTTCATTTCTAGGCTAAGGGGGTCATCAGCGAATCGGATGGAAGCATAGAGTTCTCCACTGCAGCTGCGGCTATTTTTTCCCGCCAATTCTTCCAGCCATTTCTGAATTTCCTTTTCGTGTCTCATTGCAATTATCCTAGCTTTCCCAGTCTTCATAAGTGCCGGTTAGATAGCACCCTCCACGCAGCTCTCCCTCCAACCTCAAGCGCTTCCCACACGCAGGCCTAGAAGACTTTTGATAGCTCCCAGCATCTACCCCGATCTCATGTAATGGCCCTTCCGTGTCCCGTTGAGCAGGCGAATGACTGCTCATAGTCCAGTCAATGCAGCTTTGGCGCTGCAACAAAATCCATAAAGGCTATATGCCATATTCGGATACGAAACACCACGCAAGCGCACGTCTTGCTGCCGTCGAACATACCTTGACCATCACTGGATGGACGGGCGGCGGGACTAATGACGGGAAAGCTAGATCTATGAACACCAATCGATGAACTGGTGCGTTCATTTCAGGAGCACTGAGCCAGTAATTGAGAGCTTCTGAGGCGTCTATGCACATTCGACATCGCCCACTTGTTAAATCACGTATCCACCCACCCACTCAACAACCTACCTCCCACTTCAGGTTGAACCTCCGTCGCTCAGGTGAACTCCCAACCCTAAACCAAGGAGAAACCTATGAGCCAAACAGCTTTAGTCGTCGGCGCCAGCGGTATCGTCGGCAGCGCCATCACTCAATTACTCATCGACAACCACTGGCAGGTCGCCGCGTTGTCGAGGCACCCTTCGCAAGCACAAGGCGTTATTCCTGTCGCGGCAGACCTTCAGGATCCCGCTTCGCTGGAACAGGCGTTGGCGGATTTGAAACCCACGCATGTGTTCATTACTACATGGTCACGCCAAGCCACGGAGGCCGAGAACATTCGTGTGAATGCCGCCATGGTACGCAACGTGCTCACCGCCATTCGCCCAGCCAGGAGCGTTGAGCACGTGGCACTGGTTACTGGCCTGAAACATTATCTTGGCCCGTTCGAAGCGTATGGCAAAGGCAGCCTTCCACAAACACCGTTTCGCGAAGAACAGGGTCGCCTGGATATCGAGAATTTTTACTACGCCCAGGAAGACGAACTGTTCGCCGCCGCTGAAAAGGACGGCTTCACCTGGAGCGTTCATCGCCCGCATACCGTCACCGGGGTTGCGGTCGGCAACGCGATGAATATGGCAACCACCCTCGCCGTCTATGCGTCGATTTGCAAAAACACCCATCGGCCCTTTGTGTTTCCTGGATCAAAGGTGCAGTGGGAAAGCCTCACCGATATGACGGATGCACGCCAGTTGGCGAAACAACAACTGTGGGCGGCCACGACGCCGTCTGCGGCCAATCAGGCGTTCAATGTGACCAATGGGGACATATTTCGCTGGAAATGGATGTGGAGCCGAATCGCCGAATATTTCGACTTGCCTGCTGCCGATTATCCCGCTGCCCTCTCCCCCCTTGAAACGCAGATGAGTAACGACCAAGCCGTTTGGTCGCAAATAGTCGCGGATCACGGCCTGAAAGAGCCCGATATGGGGCGTCTGGTGTCACCCTGGCACACCGATGCAGACCTTGGCCGACCCATCGAAGTTGTCACGGACATGTCAAAAAGCCGGGCAATGGGCTTCACGGCCTACCAGGCAAGCGATCAGGCATTTTTCGATGTGTTCGACAAATTACGGGCTATGCGCTTGATACCCTAGGTCGTTCCAGCACAGAACCATTAATCATCCTCGTATTCTCCAGGCAGGCCACCTGGAGAGTACGAGGACTGAGTTCTGGTCAGTTACCGAGCTTTTTGCGTCCCGCTTCAGCGGCGAAAGAGACGGTCTAGAACCAGCAGGGCTACTGCACCAATTGCGATTGCGGCAACTGGTTTTTCCTTAACGAACGTAGACACGCTGTCCAATGCATCGCCGTAAGCTTGGGTGACCTGACCAGCAGCTTGCCGACCAGCGCCTTCAGCCTCCAGTTTCGAATCACCAAACAGTTTCCCAACGACGCTCTGAGCCTTCCCAGCGACCTTTTGTGACATACCTTCTACTTGTTCACTCTTCATAATTCATCAGACCTTTAGTGTGTCTTTAGGTAGCTCAGGGACGGCCTAAGCTATGGGCTACATGCACAGCGTTAGGGGCGTGGGCGCTGTGAATAGTTCAAAATTGATGAGGCTTGAGCCGCACTCAGTTATCAACAAGGAACATTGGATTACCGTGCTTCTGAACGGGCCACTGGGTGCGCAAGAAATTCATTCGCTGATTGACGACAGCTTTCGACTCACCCGCTAAGGGCGACTGCACGTCGCGCAGTAGTCAAGCGGGAACACCCGGGTGGCAGGTGCAATGCCTGCCCCACCTACAAGATCTTGTAGTCGCGAAGCCCTCACAACTGCTCTATAAAAACCCGCACTCCCCCCCACCCCCAAGGAACACCTGCCATGCACATGGAAGAGCACACGCTCAGCGCAATGAGCGACGAGCTTAAGCTCATGCTAGGTCGCTTTCGGCATGAACAATTCGTCGAGAAACTCGGATGGCGACTCCCCATTTTCCCGCACCAGGCCGGTTGTGAATGGGATCAGTACGACAGCGAGCATTCGCGCTACCTATTGGCGTTCAACGAGCACCGCGCCATCGTCGGCTGTGCCCGTCTGATACCCACTGTATTTCCCAACCTGTTGGAAGGCGTCTTCAGCCATACCTGCACAGGTACGCCGCCCAGGCATTCCGCCATCTGGGAAATGACACGCTTCACCACCCGCGAGCCGCAATTGGCCATGCCTTTGTTCTGGCAAAGCCTGAAGATCGCCAGCCTGGCGGGTGCCGATACCATCGTCGGCATCGTCAACAGTACGATGGAGCGCTATTACAAGATCAACGGGGTCAACTACGAACGCCTGGGGCCGGTCACCGTGCACCAGGACGAAAAGATCCTCGCCATCAAGCTCTCGGCCCACCGTGAACACCACCGTGGCGCCCGCATGCCTTCAGCCTTCACGTGCCAGCTCATGCAAGAGACGGCGTGATACCGGCCGAGTCGTCCTTGCGGTCGACTCGGCGCAGTAGATGAACCTCAGATATAGCCCTGCGCGACGGCGTAGGACACTGCCTGTACGCGGTTGCTGGCGCCGATTTTGCGTTGGATGTTGCGGTGATGGTAGTTCACGGTGTCGGTGCATACGCCCATGATCACGCCAATTTCCTCAGAGGTCTTGCCGTCGGCGGTCCAGCGCAACACATCACATTCGCGCTCGCTGAACTCCACATCGGTGTTGAACACACGGACGTCAGTCTCCAACGCGGAAATTTTCTCCAAAGCCGCCGCGGCAAACGCCTTGGTCACCGGCTTCAAGGCTTCGAACTCCTGAAGACTGATGGCGTTGTCCTTGCGTGCCAGGCTCAATATTCCGACTCGCCCCTGGGTGTTGTACGAAGGCTGCGCCAGGCCGTGGCATAGATTCGAGTCATTGGCTTCGGACCACAGGTCCGGACAGTCCCGGAACAACTCATTACTCCACAAAATGGGCGCTGACGAGACTTTGCTGTGTTTCACCGTGGGATCGATCGTTGCGTAATTAGCGGCTTGATAGCGTTGTATCCAGTGTTCGGGATAATTGCCGTACATATAGGTCTTGGGCCGCATGAACGGCGTCACGCTGCACATGCCATAGGCAAAGAAATCAAACCGCAGTTCCTTTAACGCTCTCAATGCAACAACCGTGAATTCCTCCATGTTCATGGTTTGCGCAAAAATACTGTAAAAATAAGCATCCCATCCCAACAGCTGTCCCAATTCCATTTTGAACACCCACAACGATCCAAAGAAGCCGTGAGACTAAACCAACCTGAACGCCTGTCAACACACAAAATCAACGCCCATAGACTGCTTCGCACTAGCCAAGTATTTTTTATGTCTAACCCAACTAACTAGCCATAGGCCACTGCTGCTCAACAGACGATTGAGACTGCCTTTTCATAATAATGCAACATACTGCCCGACCGACCCCAACACGCCCTATTCCCGCCACCCCTACAAGATATGGTAGTTCCACGTCCGGGAAATGCGGGTGTATAAACAACACCGCTTACAACAGCCGCGCTGCTGCAACTGTTAAAAAGCGTTCAATTTCGTCACACGCCATTAACTAATTATTTAATTGATTTTCACCAATCTCAGTCAACTAAGGAGAACATTGCCCATGCCTGCTTCGCACGCCCCTGGCGGCTTTACTGACCGGCTTGAACTTCGCCGTAAAAACCGCGCCACTGTTGAACAGTACATGCGCACCAACGGCGAAGATCGCCTGCGGCGGCATGAACTGTTCACGCAGGATGGCAGTGGCGGCTCCTGGAACACCGAAACCGATGAGCCCCTTGTGTTCAAGGGCCACGCCAAACTCGCCGCGCTCGGCGTGTGGTTGCACCGGTGTTTTCCTGACTGGCAGTGGCACAACGTCCGGGTGTTTGAAACCGACAATCCCAACCACTTCTGGGTGGAAAGTGACGGCCGCGGTAAAACGCTGGTTCCGGGTTACCCGCAGGGTTATTGCGAAAACCATTACATCCACTCCTTCGAACTGGACAACGGCAAGATCACGCAAAACCGCGAATTCATGAACCCTTTTCAACAACTTCGCGCTTTGGGCATCCCGGTTCCAACCATCAAGCGTGAAGGTATACCCGCCTCATAAACCCTTATCCATTGGAGATTGAGCATGCTTAATAGCGCAGCACAACAACTCACCACTGACGATTCTGAACTGCGTCGCAAGAACCGCGCCACCGTTGAACAATACATGCGTACCAAAGGCCAGGACCGTCTACGCCGACACGAACTGTTTACCGAAGACGGTGCAGGTGGTTTATGGACTACCGATACTGGCGCGCCGATTGTAATCAGTGGCAAAGCCAAACTGGCCGAACATGCTGTCTGGTCGCTCAAGTGTTTTCCGGATTGGGAATGGTACAACGTCAAGGTATTTGAAACCGATGACCCCAACCATATCTGGGTGGAGTGCGATGGCCACGGCAAGATTCTCTTCCCTGGTTACCCGGAAGGCTATTACGAGAACCACTTCCTGCATTCTTTCGAGTTGCAGGACGGCAAAGTAAAACGCAATCGCGAATTCATGAATGTTTTTCAACAATTACGCGCCTTGGGTATTCCAGTGCCGCACATCAAGCGTGAAGGCATTCCTACCTGATTCTTTGGGCCTGATTTTTTGGCAGAGTGATCGCATCATGGAAGACTTACTGAAACGGGTTCTAAGTTGTGAAGCGTTCCAGCAGCCTCAATGGAGCGAAGCTTCACAATTGCATGACGCGCAGGCCTACCTCAGGGACAGCGCGTCCCTGATTCGCGTCGAAGACATTCTGGTGCTGCGTGCCACCCTGGCCAGGGTCGCGGCTGGCGAAGCGATGATCATCCAGTGCGGTGACTGCGCCGAGGACATGGATGAAAGCGCTCCCGACCATGTGACGCGCAAAGCCGCAGTGCTGGACATCCTGGCCGGGGCATTTCGGCTGGTGACCCAGCAACCGGTGGTGCGGGTGGGACGGATTGCCGGGCAGTTTGCCAAGCCGCGCTCCAACCACAGCGAACGCATCGGCGATGTCGACTTGCCGGTGTACCGCGGCGACATGGTCAACGGCCGCGAAGCCGTGCGCGGCGATCGCCAGCATGATGCGCAACGCCTGGTGCGAGGCTACCGCGCGGCGCAGGACATCATGGGCCACCTGGGATGGAAAGAACCGGCCGGCAAGGAGCAACTTACCGGCTCCCCCGCCTGGACCAGTCACGAGATGCTGGTGCTCGACTACGAACTGCCGCAAGTGCGCCAGGATGAACAGGGCCGGATTTTCCTTGGCTCAACCCACTGGCCGTGGATTGGCGAGCGCACCCGCCAGCTGACGGGCGCTCACGTGGCGCTGCTCAGCGAAGTCCTCAACCCGGTGGCCTGCAAGGTCGGCCCGGACATCACTCGGGATCAGTTGCTGAGCCTGTGCGAGCGCCTGGACCCCAGGCGCGAACCCGGGCGCTTGACCCTGATCGCGCGCATGGGCGCGCACAAGGTTGCCGACCGCCTGCCCCCGCTGGTTGAAGCGGTGCGCCAGGCTGGCCACAAGATCATCTGGCTCAGCGACCCAATGCACGGCAACACCATCGTCGCGCCCTGCGGTAACAAGACCCGCATGGTGCAGACCATCACCGAGGAAATCACTGCCTTCAGACAGGCCGTGATCTCGGCCGGTGGCGTGGCCGGCGGCCTGCATCTGGAAACCACCCCCGATGACGTCAGCGAATGCGCCTCCGATGCCGCGGGCCTCAGCCAGGTGGCCAGCCACTACACAAGCCTGTGCGACCCGCGCCTGAACCCCTGGCAAGCCATTACTGCGGTGATGGCCTGGAAAACGCTGCCCTCCTCCCCCCTTGCTTCACTTTGACTGGAGTTTGTCGCCATGACCGGCATTCCATCGATCGTTCCTTACGCCCTGCCCACTTCCCGCGACCTGCCCCCCAACCTTGCGCAATGGCGCATCGACCCCGAGCGCGCCGTGCTGTTGGTGCATGACATGCAGCGCTACTTCCTGCGGCCCTTGCCGGATGCGTTGCGTGATGAAGTCGTGCGCAATGCTGCACGCATCCGCCAGTGGGCTGCCGCCAACGGCGTGCCGGTGGCCTATACCGCCCAACCGGGCAGCATGAACGAGGAACAACGCGGGTTGCTCAAGGATTTCTGGGGGCCGGGCATGAAGGCCAGCCCGGCCGACCGCGAGGTGGTCGACGCCCTCACGCCCCAACCCGGTGACTGGCAGCTGACCAAATGGCGCTACAGCGCGTTCTTCAACTCCGACTTGCTGCAACGCCTGCACGCCAGCGGGCGCGATCAGTTGATCCTGTGCGGGGTGTATGCGCACGTCGGCGTGCTGATTTCCAGCGTGGATGCGTATTCCAACGATATCCAACCCTTCCTCGTTGCCGACGCTATCGCCGACTTCAGCAAGGAGCACCACTGGATGGCCATGGAATACGCCGCCAGCCGTTGCGCCATGGTCATCACCACCGACGAGGTGGTGCTATGAGCCAAGCCGCCGCCCGCCTGATGGAGCGCATCCTGCAACCGGTGCCCGAGCCGTTTGCCCTCTTGTATCGCCCGGAAACCAGCGGCCCCGGGCTGCTGAATGTGCTGCTTGGCGAAATGTCGGAGCCACACTTGCTGGCCGATATCGACCTGCCTGCGCCTTCGGTCGGAGCCCCTCGCCTGGATGTGCTGACGCTGATTCCCTACCGCCAGATTGCCGAGCGCGGCTTCGAGGCGGTGGACGATCAGTCGCCGCTGCTGGCGATGAAGATTACCGAACAGCAATCCATCGGCATCGAGCAGTTGCTGGCGTTGCTGCCCAACGTGCCGATCCAATTGAACAACGAACGCTTCGACCTCAGCGACGCCCGTTATGCCGAGATCGTCAGCCAAGTGATCGCCAACGAAATCGGCTCCGGGGAAGGCGCCAACTTCGTGATCAAGCGCACCTTTGTGGCGGAGATCAGCGAGTACGGCCCGGCCAGTGCGCTGTCGTTCTTTCGTCATCTGCTGGAGCGGGAAAAAGGCGTCTATTGGACCTTCATCATCCATACCGGCAACCGTACCTTCGTCGGCGCATCCCCCGAGCGCCACATCAGCGTCAAGGACGGGCTGGCGGTAATGAACCCCATCAGCGGCACTTACCGCTACCCGCCTGCAGGCCCGAGCCTGAGCGAGGTCATGGATTTTCTCGCTGACCGCAAGGAGGCTGACGAGCTGTACATGGTGGTCGATGAAGAACTGAAAATGATGGCGCGTATTTGTGAAGACGGCGGGCACGTACTCGGTCCCTACCTCAAGGAAATGACGCATCTGGCCCACACCGAGTACTTCATTGAAGGCAAGACCCGCCGCGATGTGCGCGAAATCCTGCATGAGACCCTGTTCGCGCCGACGGTGACCGGCAGCCCGCTGGAAAGCGCCTGTCGCGTGATCCGGCGCTATGAACCGCAAGGCCGGGCGTACTACAGCGGCATGGCAGCACTGATCGGCAGCGATGGCAAAGGTGGACGCTCCCTGGACTCGGCGATCCTGATTCGTACCGCCGATATCAATAACAGTGGGCAGGTGCGCATCAGCGTGGGTTCGACCATCGTGCGGCACTCCGAACCGATGACCGAAGCCGCCGAAAGCCGGGCCAAGGCCGCAGGCCTGATCGCCGCGCTGAAAAACCAGGCGCCCTCGCGCTTCGGCAGCCACCTGCAGGTGCGCGCGGCATTGGCCAGCCGCAATGCCTATGTCTCCGATTTCTGGTTGATGAACAGCCAGCAGCGGCAACAGACACAGGCCGACTTCAGCGGGCGCCAAGTGCTGATCGTCGACGCCGAAGACACGTTCACCTCGATGATCGCCAAACAGCTGCGGGCTCTGGGCCTGGTGGTGACGGTGCGCAGCTTCGCCGACGAGTACAGCTTCGACGGTTACGACCTGGTCATCATGGGCCCTGGGCCTGGCAACCCGAGCGACGTGCATGTGCCGAAAATCGACCATCTGCACGTGGCCATCCGTTCGTTGCTCAGCCAGCAACGACCGTTCCTCGCGGTGTGCCTGAGTCACCAGGTGTTGAGCCTGTGCCTGGGCCTGGAGCTGCAACGCAGGGCCTTACCCAACCAGGGCGTGCAAAAACAGATCGACCTGTTCGGCAACGCCGAACGGGTGGGTTTCTACAATACGTTCGCGGCCCGCAGTAGCAGTGACCGCCTGGACGTCGACGGCATCGGCACCGTCGAGATCAGTCGCGACAGCGAGACCGGCGAGGTACACGCCCTGCGTGGGCCGTCGTTTGCCTCCATGCAGTTTCATGCCGAGTCGCTGCTGACCCAGGAAGGTCCGCGCATCATCGCCGACCTGCTGCGACACGCCCTCCTCCACACAGCTGTCGACAGCAGCGTTTCGGTTGCCGGGAGATAACCATGCACCACTACGTCATCATCGACGCCTTTGCCAGCGTCCCGCTGGAAGGCAATCCGGTCGCGGTGTTCTTTGACGCCGATGACCTGCCGCCCGCGCAAATGCAACGCATCGCCCGGGAGATGAACCTCTCGGAGACCACCTTCGTGCTCAAGCCACGTAACGGTGGGGATGCGCTGATCCGGATTTTCACTCCGGTCAACGAGCTGCCCTTCGCCGGCCACCCATTGCTGGGTACGGCGATTGCCCTGGGTGCGCATACCGACAATCACCGGCTGTACCTGGAAACCTGGGTGGGCACCATTCCCTTCGAGCTGGAGCGCCAGAACGGCAACGTAATCGCCGCCAGCATGGACCAGCCGATTCCGACGTGGGAAGCCTTGGGTCGCGACGCTGAACTGCTCAAGGCCTTGGGCATCAGTGGCTCGACCTTCCCCATCGAGATTTATCACAACGGTCCGCGCCATGTGTTTGTCGGCCTGCCGAGCATTGAAGCCTTGTCAGCCTTGCACCCCGACCACCGTGCTTTGTCGAGCTTCCACGACATGGCGATCAATTGTTTTGCCGGCGCGGGACGGCAGTGGCGCAGCCGGATGTTCTCACCGGCCTACGGCGTGGTCGAGGACGCGGCCACGGGCTCGGCTGCCGGGCCATTAGCGATTCATCTGGCGCGCCATGGCCAGATAGCGTTCGGCCAGCCGGTGGAAATCCTGCAGGGTGTGGAAATCGGTCGCCCTTCACTGATGTTCGCCAAAGCCGAGGGCCGCGCCGAGCACCTGACGCGCGTCGAGGTGTCCGGTCATGGCGTCACCTTCGGACGCGGGACCATCGTGCTATGAACCGCTCAATACAAGGCACCCCGCTGCTGGGCAAAGGTATGTCGGAATCCCTCACCGGCACGCTGGATGCACCGTTCCCCGAGTATCAGACACTGCCCGCCGACCCCATGAGCGTGTTGCGCAACTGGCTGGAGCGTGCGCGGCGCGTGGGCATCCGCGAGCCCAGGGCGCTGGCGCTGGCCACGGCCGATAGCCAGGGCCGGCCCTCTACGCGAATCGTGGTCATCAGCGAGATAAGTGACCGCGGCGTGGTGTTCAGCACCCACGCGGGGAGCCAAAAAGGCCGTGAACTGGCGCATAACCCGTGGGCCTCGGGGGTGCTGTATTGGCGCGAAACCAGTCAGCAGATCATCCTCAATGGCCAGGCCGTGCGCTTGCCGCAGGTCAAGGCTGACGAGGCGTGGCTCAAGCGCCCGTATGTCACGCACCCGATGTCATCGGTGTCTCACCAGAGCGAAGAACTGACGGACGTGCAGGCCATGCGCAACGCCGCCAGGCAATTGGCCGACGCGCAAGGCCCGCTGCCGCGTCCCGAGGGCTATTGCGTGTTCGAACTGCGATTCGAATCGCTGGAGTTCTGGGGCAATGGGCAGGAACGGTTGCATGAGCGGTTGCGCTATGACCGCAGTGACACGGGCTGGCGAGTGCGGCGTTTGCAGCCCTGAGGCGAACAGGCATCGAACCCTCTGGTACTCCTGCGAGGGCAGCACCAGGGGGTTTTTCTGCGCGTTATTTGGCGGTCGCGGCCTGCTCGATCAAGCGAGCCACGGGCGCCGGGTTTGAGACCATCACCACGTGGGACGCGCCCTTTACCACCTCCACGGCCTTAGCGTGCGCTCGCTTGGCCATGAAGGCCAGGGCCTGGGGCGGGATGTTTGTCCTGGTCGCCGTAAATGGACCAGCTTGGGATGTGCTTCCAGGCTGGCGTGCCGAATGGCTCGTTCAGCGCGGCGTCGGTGACCGGACGCTGGGTTGCGACCATCAATGCCGCTTGCGCGGCGGGAACGTCAGCGGCGAATTGCTGGTGGGTTTTTCGGTCTGTGCGAACGCGTTCGCACCGGCAAACAGGCAGGCTGCGACGGCCAGCGAGGCAAGGGTTTTTTTCATGGGCAACTCCGTTGAGTCTGGGGTTATGGGGCGTACCGTGTGAACACGAAATCATGGTTTTTAACGCGTGCCTGGTGGCAGGCAAAACACGTCTCGTGCTGCGCCTGATCGACCGCCTTGCCGTTGATAAAACGGCCAAAGCCCCACCCGCCGCTCGCGGCGTACTTGCTCGAATCCTTCACCATCACTTGAACCGTTGTGGCTGCGCCCGGTATGGAAGCCGGCTCGAATTCGGGCGATTGCACGTGCTTCCAGGCCAGTTTCACCAGCACCGTGCCGTCGGGAAAAGGCAGCGCTGAGTCGTGGTAGGCCTTGATCGCCAGGTCATTGCCGACCACGGCGCGCAATTCGTTCAAGGGGGCGGCTTCCTGCGCTGGGGCGATCAGCGCCCACTTACGATAGCCTTCGGGAATTTTTACGCCGTAGATCGGCGAAGCGTCGCCGTCAGCGCTATCGCCCATTGCGGCACCCGTGACGGTGAGCGCAACCGCTGCAACAGCCCTGGACAGGACGGCCAGATGCATGAGTTTCATCGTGGCTCTCCCTGTCAGAGGTGATCGGCGTCAACCACCGCCTGGGCGAACGCTTGCGGCGCTTCCTGGGGCAGGTTGTGCCCTACTCCACCGCTGACAAGGCGGAATTCATACTTGCCGGTGAAGCGTTTTGCATAAGCCTCGGCCGGCGGATGGGGCGCGCCGTTCGCATCGCCTTCCATCGTGATAGTCGGCACGCTGATGGAAGGAAATGCCGCCAGTTTCTTCTCGATCGCGTCGTACTTGGGCTCGCCTTTGACCAGGTTCAAACGCCAGCGATAGTTGAAGATCGACACGGCCACGTGATCGGGGTTGTGCAGGGAAGCCGCGCTGCGATCAAACGTGGCGTCGTCGAAATTCCACTTTGGCGACGCCAGCTTCCAGATGAGCTTGGCGAAGTCATGGGTGTTTTTCTCGTAACCCAGACGGCCGCGCTCGGTCGCGAAGTAGAACTGGTACCACCACTGCAACTCGGCCGCTGGCGGCAGTGGCGCCTGGCCCGCCTCCTGGCTGCCGATCAGGTAGCCGCTCACCGCGACCAGCGCTTTGACTCGTTCCGGCCACAGTGCGGCAACGATATCGGCGGTGCGGGCGCCCCAGTCAAACCCACCCAGCACGGCCTTGTTGATCTTCAGCGCATTCATGAAGTCGATCAGGTCGCTCGCCAACGCAGCAGGTTGGCCATTGCGAACGGTCTTGGCCGACAGAAAACGCGTGTCGCCATAACCACGGGCTGAAGGGATCAACACCCGGTAGCCCTTGCCGGCCAACGCAGGAGCGACATCAGTGAAGGCGTTGATATCGTAGGGCCAGCCGTGCAGCAGAATAACCACCGGACCGTCCGCTGGGCCAAGTTCCGCGTAGGAAACGTCCAGCACGCCTGCCTTCACATGCTTGAGCGCGCCCAGCGAAGTATTGGCTCCCGGTGTGATAGCCCCCACCGTGGCAGGCGGTACCTCAGCAGCGCTGGCGTGGGCAAACCCTGCCGCCACAGCGGTAAATTGCAGCAGCGCGGCGGCCACGAGCGTTGGGGCAAAAGCCCGCAGGCGCCAGGTATTATTTGGGTTGTTGAGCAAGGCCATATCCATCGTATTTTCTCCGTGGCGGGCCCGCGAGTAACGGCCCGGTGTGTGGTGGATTGCGTATGAGTCACTGCGCGGTCTTGGTTGCGCCCAGCTTGGCGCGCAGCGGCCGGAAGGCTTCACGCAACTCTTCGCTGAACAATTGAGGCTGTTCCCAGGAAGCGAAGTGGCCGCCCTTGCTCACCTGGCTGTAATAGGCAAGTGACGGATAGGCGCGTTGCGCCCAGCTTTTGGGCGCCTGATAGATTTCGTGGGGGAATACCGTGATCGCCACCGGCACCTTGATGCTCGCGGTCTTCTGCGCGGCAGCGCTGAAATTGTTGTTGTTGTTTTCCCAGTAGAAGCGCGATGACGAAGCGCCGACGTTCGTCAGCCAGTACAGGCTGATATCGTCCAGCATCTCGTCACGGCTAAGGACCCGTTCAGGCTGGCCGCTGCTGTCGGTCCAGGCGGCGAATTTTTCATACATCCACGCCGCGGTGCCGGTGGGCGAATCGGCCAGCAGGTAACCGATGGTCTGCGGGCGGGTGACCATCATTGCGCCATAGGCAGCGTTGCGGCCGAAGAAGGTGCTCAGTGAATCAAACGCCTTGCGTTCAGGCTCGGAAAGCCCGGCCGGGGCCGGGTCGCCACTGTTGATCGGCTTGACCAGCTCGGGTGGGATGGTTGCCGGCATGTTCAAGTGAATGCCGAGCAGACCAGGCGGATTCAGGCGACCCAATGCATCCGATATCACCGAACCGTGGTCGCCGCCCTGGGAAACATACTGCGAGTAGCCCAGACGCTTCATGAGCACATCCCAAGCCTTCGCGACGCGATCCGGCCCCCAGCCCAATTCAGTCGGCTTGCCGGAAAAACCGTGCCCGGGGATCGACGGGATGATCACGTCGAATGAATCTTCAACCTTGCCGCCGTAAGCCACCGGATCCGTCAGCGGGCCGATGGTCTTCAGGAACTCGAACTGCGAGCCAGGCCATCCGTGGGTCAGCAGCAGCGGCATCGCGCCAGGGTTTGGCGAGCGGACATGGATGAACTGGATATCGACGCCGTCGATCGTCGTGATGAATTCGGGCAGCGCGTTGAGCCTGGCCTCGGCCTTGCGCCAGTCATAGCCTGTGCCCCAGTACTTCACCAGCGCCTGGACCTGGGCCAGCTGCACGCCTTGAGAGACGTCATTGACGGTTTCTTTGTCTGGCCAGCGGGTCGCCGCGATGCGCTGTTTCAGGTCGATCAATTGAGCTTCATCGACATGAACTCGATAAGGTCGAATCGATTCGGAACCGGTCGAGGCCGCGCTGACAGCTGACGCATCGGCCGCTGGGCTGGCAGCCCAGGCACCGCCGCTCCCGGCTATCAGGACCAAACCAAACACGCCCCTCCTCACAGGGTTTTTCCAGTTCATAATCGGATCTCCGAGCATCAAATGAGTCATCAATGGGAGCAGGCGTGCGCCTGCTCGATGGGTTCATTTAACGCCGCGCAGGTATCCGGTATGTGTCACCTACTGCCTGAAAAGAATCACTGTGTATCCCACTGCCCCACAGATACAAAACACTACAAACCAACCACGCGTTGACCTGCGTCTGGTGACAGTCTGGGCAGGTCTGCTGAAAAAGGCTGACGCGATGGGCGCCGGCACCTGGATATACTCGACGGCACCTTCGTGTTAACAAACAACAACAGCCAAGGGCTAAAGGTGGGTCAAGTGGAGCACGTAGATCACATTCTCATCGTTGATGATGATCGCGAGATCAGGGAACTGGTCGGCAATTACCTTCAGAAAAACGGGTTGCGCACCACGGTGGTGGCGGATGGTCGCCAGATGCGTCACTTCCTGGAATCCACGCCGGTCGACTTGATCGTGCTGGACATCATGATGCCCGGCGACGATGGGCTGGTGCTGTGTCGGGAACTGCGAGCAGGCAAGCACAAAGCCACACCGATTCTGATGCTCACCGCGCGCAATGACGACACCGACCGAATCATCGGCCTGGAGATGGGCGCCGATGATTACCTGGTCAAGCCCTTCGTCGCCCGGGAGTTACTGGCGCGGATTAACGCGGTGCTGCGGCGCACACGCATGTTGCCGCCCAATCTCATCCTCACCGAAGCAGGCCGGCCGCTTGCATTTGGCAAGTGGCGGCTGGATACCACGGCGCGGCATTTGCTGGACAGTGAAGGAACCATCGTGACGTTAAGCGGCGGTGAGTATCGGCTGCTTCGCGTGTTCCTCGACCACCCGCAGCGCGTGCTCAATCGCGATCAGCTGCTGAACCTCACACAGGGGCGGGATGCCGACCTCTTTGATCGATCGATTGACTTGCTCGTCAGTCGGCTGCGCCACCGGTTGCAGGACGACGCGCGTGCCCCTGCCTACATCAAGACGGTTCGCAGCGAGGGCTATGTGTTTACCTACGCGGTGGAAGTCTCGGGAGAACAGCCATGAACAGGCGTTGGCCACGCACGTTGGCCTCGCGGTTGTCACTCATCTTCCTGGTCAGTCTGGTGGTGGCTCATGGAATGTCATTCGGCCTGCAATTTTATGAGCGTTACCAAAGCGCAAAGACCTTGATGCTGGACAATTTCGAACAGGACCTGGCCACCACGGTAGCCGTACTGGAGCGGCTGCCGGCCAATGAGCGTGAGGCCTGGCTGCCCCGGTTCGAACACCCGAACTACCGATACGCACTGGATCAAGGCCAGCCAGGGTCGCCAATGGACATGGCCACGGCGCCGGTATCCGTGCGCTCCATGCAAGCGACGCTGGGCGCGGACTATCCACTGAGCTTCACCGACATTGCGGACGTGCGTCCCCACTATCAGGCCCATTTACGCCTCAAGGACGGCAGCCCACTGACGATTGATGTCCGGCCATTGGTAATGCCGCTATCGCCCTGGTTACCCGTGGTTCTGGTTGCGCAATTGTTGCTGTTGTTCGCCTGCACCTGGCTCGCCATACGCACGGTGATACAGCCGCTGACGCGGCTTTCCCAGGCGGTAGACGGGCTTGATCCAAATGGCCAGGGCGAACCGCTCAAGGAGGACGGGCCTGTCGAGGTGGCCTACGCTGCCGTCGCTTTCAATACCCTGCAGGAGCGCATCGCCACTTACGTCAAGGAACGCATGCAGCTATTGGCGGCTATATCCCACGACCTGCAGACCCCGATCACACGCATGAAGCTTCGTGCCGAGTTCATGGACGATTCGATTGAGAAGGACAAACTCTGCAATGACCTGGATGAAATGCAGCACCTGGTCCAGGAAGGTGTGGCCTACGCGCGCAGTATGGCCGGATCCAATGAGCCAAGCCGGCGCGTGGACGTCGACTCCTTTCTGGAGAGCCTGGTGTTCGATTACCTCGATACGGGCAAGCAAGTCGCGTTGGTGGCGAACGGCGGCGCAGCTATCGACACGCGTCCCCATGCGCTGCGCAGGATACTGGTCAACCTTGTGGACAATGCGTTGAAGTTTGGCTCAGCGGTGGAACTCAACGTACAGCGCCAGCCGGCGGGTGGGTTGCTGATCCAAGTGCTGGACCGTGGCCCCGGAATACCGGAACACCAGTTGCCCGAAGTGCTGAAGCCTTTTTATCGCGTCGAGAGCTCGCGAAATCGGGAAACCGGCGGGGCCGGACTTGGCCTTGCGATTTCCCAACAACTGACACTGACCCTGCAAGGCTCCCTGCGCCTGGTGAACCGCGACGGCGGCGGCCTGTGTGCCGAGTTGACACTGCCGCCCACGCTGAAACTTACCGCCAAGACGCCGGTGGATCATCCCCCGCGATAATCAGCCCTTGTTCTTCGCCTCAGCCAACAATTGCTGGATCACTTTTTCCTGGGTGTCATAGCTGCCTTCGCCAAAATGGGTGTAGCGGATCTTGCCCTCGGCGTCGACGATGTAGTGTGCGGGCCAATACTGATTGTCGAAGGCGCGCCAGATCGCATAGTTGTTGTCGATTGCGATCGGGTAGTTGAGGCCCAGCTTCGCTACGCTTTTACGCACGTTGTCGACCACCCTCTCAAAGGGATACTCCGGCGTGTGCACGCCGATGACCACCAGCCCGTCCTTTTCGTATTTGCTCGCCCACTCCTTCACGTACGGAATGCTGCGCTGGCAATTGATGCAGTCGAAGGTCCAGAAATCCACCAGCACCACTTTGCCTCGCAAGGACTCCTTGCTCAGCTCCGGTGAGTTGAGCCACTGGACGGCACCCGACAGGGACGGCATTTCACCCTTCACGCTCATCTCAGGCGTGGTCGCGGCCTTCACGCTGTCCACCAGGGAATCAACGATCCTGGGTACACCGCTCAGCAGCGATTGCTCCACCCTCGCCGCCCCCTCGGATGACGTGCTCGCGAGCAGCTGGCTCTGTGCGCCACTGCCGATCACCACCGCCGCCACCAGCGTGGCAAGCCCTGCGCCACGCCGCAGCCAGGCGGTAACCGGCAACGACAGTTTCAATCGAGACATCAAGCCTCGTCCGGCGAAGATCAGCGCGCCCAATGAAAGGGCGCTGCCCAAGCCATACGCCAACAGCAGGAGGCTGGTTTGAGCACTGGGGCCTTGCAGCATCGCGCTGGTCAGAATAATGCCCAGGATCGGCCCCGCGCAGGGCGCCCACAGCAGCCCGGTGGCGACCCCGATCAGCAGCGCCGCGCTGGGCCCTGACAGTCTGCGCGTTGCCGGATCAAGGCGATTCCCCAGGGCCGTTAAGGGCCGCATCAACCCGTTGCCGATCCTGGCAGACAGCAACGAAAGGGCGAACAGCACCAGCACCACCAGCGCCAACTGGCGACCGATCCCGTTGGCCGTCACCACCCAGTCACTGCTGACCACGGCGAGGCTGGACACGAGGGCAAAGGTCAGCGCCAGGCCGAGCAGCGTCCACACCACTGACGACGGCGAGCGATCGGCACGGGCGAATAAAAACGGCACGACGGGGAGAATGCACGGGCTGAGCACCGTGACGATACCGCCGAGAAATGCGATCAATAACATGGCGCCACCTGCTGTTGGTTTGGCCGAGGTCAAGTCCCTCGCTGGCGCTCATTGAACCGCGTGGAGGTATCGCGCGTGTGTCGGTAAGGCGCTCTATTGAATCCGTACGTATCCGCGTGGCCCTTGGATACATTGCGATACGGAACTAGCGCGCGCTCAACACGCGATCAATCTCGCCAACCACCTGCCTCGTCGCCGCCTCGATCGTGCCTTCATTGCGGCATAAAACCCAACCGTGATCGGCGACTGCTCGTTCAAACGCCTGCGTGCAAGCGACATGCTCTTGCAACGTATGCAGCACCGTGCTGCTCAGCCCACGCCGTCGCGCCGCAGCCCTCGCCCATGACAATTCAGCGTCGGTGACCACCCCGACATGCAGGTCGGGCACCTGCACGTTGCGATCAATGTTCAGTTGCAGGATCTGCGCAAACGGAATCAGGCGACGAAACGCCGCGTCGGACGGGTACCAGCGGTCGATCAGAATGATGCTGTCCGGTGGCTGCTTAGGCAGTACGTGCATGGACATCCAGCTGCGGCTTTCAGCGAAGCGCTCACACACCGCCAGCTCCAGCGTGCGGCTGGGGTGCCTGACAAGCTGGTTGACCAGTGCCATGGTTTCACCCCGATAGGGATCGCTCTTCTTCTCGCACAATCGGATTACTTTCTTATTGTCGGCCCTGAGTGCCGACGTCACCGCTTCCAGCAGTGTGGTCTTGCCGGTGCCCTTGGGCCCGTCCAGTGAAACGAACAGCGCGCGACTCATTGACCAGCTCCCATGGCGGACATAGCGTTCGGTGTGTTGTCCGCAGGGCAAATCCAGCCTGAAGAACTTCTGATTTTTTCTGAATCACCGCGCCGTCCAGTCATCAAACGAACAGACCCTATGCGGGTAACACGTGTTGATTGTAATGGAGGAACGCCCATGTTCGATAAACCGCACTACCTCGTCAGTTTTATTCTGGACAACCAACCCCAGAGCCGCACGCTGCAACACGAAGGCGACGAGCTGGACCCGCAACTGGCGCAATCACTGCTCAAGGAGCGCTTTGCCGAACTCAAGGATGCGCGGCTGAGCGATGTCCAGGTGCAAAAGCGTACCAAGCCGGTTGATGAGGGCCATGACATTCCGGGGCATTACAGGCAGCCGTGAATGGCCTTGGCCTGCTGACACTCAGTCGATCGGGCCAATATTGATCGTGCGATCCGCGCCCAGCCCCTCGACCTTGGCGAGGACATCGCTGGGCGTGTGCTCGGAGAACGTCAGCACATAGCCCATGCCGCTGCCGTCCTCTTCAACCGAGGTCACCCACAACTCGACCTCATCGAAAGCCAGGCCTATGGCGTCGCCGATCAAACGGTTGCGCGCTTCTGAATCGGTGTCGCCCGCTGGGTAATCGTTCATTGGCAAACCTCCTCTTTGCTGTGTCGATGTTGTTATCACCATAGACGCCGGCCCCACTGACGCGTTCGTTTTTTTGCCACGCGAGCGAGTGGTCACCGCTCATCACCCCGAGCTGCGCTTTTTTTAAACTCGTGGCTTTTCGATGATCAAAACCAAGTGAGGGCCACTCAACCATGACTGATGATCGGAGGACTCATGAACCACACCACCCCGGATTTGCCATGCGCCTGCCCAGGCTGCACGTGTCAGGTCAGCGATGCCGCCCGCCATGAGCGCGACGGCAAAGCGTACTGCAGCCAGGCCTGCGCCGACCTGCATCCACAAGGCCAGGCGTGCCCCAGCGCCGAATGCCACTGCGAGTCGAATGTGCGGGTGCAGGACCGTGCAGTCAGCGACAGCCAGCTCGATGAGGCTATCGAAGAAACCTTCCCGGCCAGCGATCCCATTTCGCCTTGATCATGGCGAACCACTTGCGGGACCAAGCGGCTCCCGCAGGTGGATCTGCGGTTGGAGTTGACAGCACGCCGCCATCCTCCCCACCCTGCTGCTCTGCCCGCCCTGCCCCGAGGCCGCCTTGGACTATTTCGCCGCCCTGACCGCCTTCGTCGAAGCCGCCGAAGGCAACAACTTTTCCCGCGCAGCCGAGCGCCTGGGCATCAAGGCCTCGACCGTTTCTCGCTACGTGAAAGACCTTGAGCAGGATCTCGGCATTGCGCTGTTCAACCGCTCCACGCGTACGTTGCACCTGACCGAAGGTGGCCAGACGTTCCTGACACATGCGCGCACCGTGCTCGATGAGCTGGAACATGCCAAGGCGGCCACGTCTGCGTTGAACCAGCACCCACGCGGACTGTTGAAGCTCAACTTGCCTCCCGCCTTTGCCCGTCATCATATCCTTCCGGCGCTGAACGACTTCCACCTGCGCTACCCGCAAATCAGTATTGAATTGGTGCTGGATAACACCCAGGTCAACCTGATCCACGCCGGTGTCGATCTGGCCATTCGCGTCGGCGCCCTGGCCGATTCCACGTTGAAAGCGCGCAAGCTCTGCGATGGCCACTACTGCCTGGTGGTCAGCCCGGCGTTTGCGATGCAGCACCCTCCTGCGTCCACGCCAACCGATCTTGCGTCTATGCCCGCCGTACTGGGCACCAGCCCCGTGGGGGATATCACCTTCGTAAACCAGGGCCGCAAATCGACGCTGGTGCACGGCGACTGTATTCGGATAAACGACCTGGACGCGCAACTCATAGCCGCGCGCCAGGGCCTGGGGTTTGCGCTGTTGCCAAACTGGCTGGTGGCGCAAAGCATCAAGGCCGGCGAGCTGGTGGTCTGGCTGCCGCAATGGCGCATCCAGGGTGTGGAACGCGAGTTTGCCGTGTGGTTTGTCTACCCGCCCAAGCGGATTGTGTCGTCCAAGGTCCGCTGTTTTATCGACTTTATGGTTGAGCGCCTGGGCGAGACGCCGGACTGGAATTGACTCAACTGAAGCGGATATCCAAGGCGCGCAGGTAGGTTTGCAGCCCCGCGTCCTGAATCGGGATCAGGAACGCCTCGCTATTGGATTCATTGAAATGCGCATGCCAATACCCCGGCGGCGTGACGAATGCCAGGCCGGGCGACCAGTCGACGCGCACCGGGTTGCGGATCTGCCCGTCGGTGTCCAGCTCGGTGCCTACCAGGGAGTAGCAACCTGGCGGGCAATCAATGATGAAGTCCAGGGCAATCGACTGATGCCGGTGGGGCTTTTGCACCGACCCGGCCGGCAGGATTCCGTACATCGCCCACAACACGTGCGTGACAGTGCGCGTTTGCGGGAAGTGGCGGTTGCCCAGCAGGATACTGATGCGGCTGCGGTCCTGGGCGCGAGGATCGTCCGCCGCTTCGCGCAGCTTTGTGTTGGCCAGTTCCGCCGGGTACAGCGTTGGGGTAAAGCGATCTGCGCTGCGTGTCACCCCCAGGTAACGCAACAACGGCTCATCGTGCACATAGTAAAGCCGCGCATCCTCGGTGGCGCTCAAGTGCGCCGCGTGCAATCCCGGCAGCGCGATAAAGCAGCCCGTGGACCAGTGAATCTGATGCTCGGCCTGGGTCACGCTGCCCTCCCCGGCAATCACGTAGAACACCTGGGACGTGGCGTTGGGTTGTAGGGTCAGTGTGTCGCCACGGTTAAGCCGCACGAAGTTCGCGCACAGCCCGGGCCCCGTGGCCGGGCCCTCACAGCCGAGAGCGTCGCTGAGGTCCAGCGGGACAATGCGCGAAGGCCCCCTGTCATACAGCGAAGCAGGAAAGCTGTGGTAGGGAATGCGCGGTATCAGATTGGCACTGATGGGGTTGGCGGCCTTGCTGTACTCGAAGTACTCGGCGTCCACCTGGTGGGTATCGGCCAACGCGGGGTTGAATTCACGGTTCATCAGGCTCACCTCAGTCTGCGGCGGGTATGCGCGGCGTCGTTGAGTGCGCTGCGCGGGTGAGTGGACTATAGGCATAAGCCCGCCGGCGGATTAATCCCTCGATTCGCACAGCAGTTGTGCCAAACGGGGATGTTTGGCGTTCACCGCTGTGCCAAGGAGCGCCGACTTAACGGCGCGCAAACGCAGGAATGTCCAGCCCCAGGCTATCGCGCAACGTCTTGCCTTCGTATTCGGTGCGGTAGACACCGCGCTCCTGCAGCAACGGAATGACCTGCCGCGTGAACCGGGCAAATTGCTCCGGGTGCCCGATGTAAATGTTGAACCCATCCACGGCCTGCGCCTGCAGCCAGTCCGCCATTTTTTGCGCAACCGTGTCGGCCGTGCCGGTGAAAGCCCCAGGTCGCAGCTGTCGGCCAAACTCCACGGCCTGGCGCAGGCTGAACCCCTGCTCGCGGGCCTGATCGGCGATGCGTTTGGCTGCCGTGAAAAAGCTGCTGCGCGCCGCCTCCAGGCTCTGCTGGGGAAACGGCGCATCGAGGTCGTACTGGCTGAAGTCATGCCAGCCGAAATTACGCCCGAACTCTTTGAGCGCAAGCTCGAAACTGTGATCGGTCTGGTGATAATGGCGCTCGATTTCACGGGCGTGCTCATCGGTGTCGCCGACATACACCTCGGCACCCGGCATGATCAACAGTTGCTCCGGATCGCGGCCTGCGGCCACTGCCCTGCCCTTTATATCCCGATAAAACGCCTGGCCCTGCTCGATGCTGGCCGCATGGGTGAAGATCACATCGGCGGTCGCGGCGCCCAGGTCGCGGCCTTGCTCGGAATCCCCGGCCTGGAAGATCACCGGCTGCCCTTGGGGTGAGCGCTGGATATTCAGCGGGCCGGCCACCGAAAAGTGCTCGCCCTGGTGATTCAGCTGATGGAGTTTGCTCGGGTCGAGAAACTGCCCGGTGGCGCGGTCGCGCACAAACGCGTCGTCCTCGTACGAGTTCCACAGCCCCTGCACCACCTGCACATGTTCGGCGGCGCGGCCGTAGCGCGTGGTGTAGTCATAATGCTCGTCAAGGCTGTAATTGCTGGCAGTGCCGGCATCACCGCTGGTTACCACGTTCCAGCCGGCACGGCCTTTGCTGATCAAATCCAGGGACGCCAGGCGCCGCGCAACGTTATACGGCGCGTTGTAGGACGTGGTCAGCGTACCCACCAGGCCGATATGCCGCGTACTCACGGCCAGTGCCGATAACAGCGTCAGTGGTTCCAGGCGATTGAGGTAATGAGAAGGCGAGCCTGGGGTGATGAATTGGCTGTCGACGATAAAGATCAGGTCGAACAACGCCGCCTCGGCCTGGCGTGCGATGTCGATGTACCAGTCGATGTTAACGCTGGCGTCGGCCGGCAACTGCGGATCGAGCCACAGGTTATGGCGGCCCGGACCACCGCAACCCATGGTCAAGGCGCCCAGTTTGAGCTGTCGTTTGGTCATGTCGGATCGATTCCTTGGCGTGTTCAGGGCTGGGTTTGCGCGACGGCGGGCTGCAGGGCCGCGCTGAATGACGGGTCAAACAGGCTGGCGGCCGGGTAAGACTTGACCAGCCCTTGGCTGGCGAAAAAGTCCACGGTCTTTTGCGCCTCGACAGGCGCCTGGGCGCTCAGCGGTTCGACCGTGGTGCGTGCCCTTGCAAACCAGACGCGTGCTATTTCGGCGTCGGCGCGGGTGCGTTTGGCCCACGCGTCAGCGTAGGCGTTGGTGTTGGCCGGGTTCTGGCGCGCCCAGTCGCGGGCTTTTTTCAGGCGCTGGAGGAAATCGCCGATGGGCGCACGCTTGCTGTCGATCGCCTTGGCGTTGGCGGCGACGAAGCTCTGCGCGGGAATCAAGCCCTCGGCCGTCGCGAGTACCCGAGCACCCTGGCGTTCCTGCTGGGTAACGTAGGGTTCCCAGGTGGCAATGACGTCGACCGAGCCGCCTTCCAGCGCATGGGAGGCGTCCAGTGCGCTGAGGTAGCGCAACTCCAGCGAGTCGCGGGCGACGCCGGCTTTATCCAAGGCGCTCAACAGCAGTTGCTGGCTCCAGGAGCCTTTCCAGATGGCTGCGCGTTTGCCCGCAAGGTCCGCCAGGCTGTGGATCGACGAATCCTGCCTGACCAGAATGGCCACCCCCGCCAGGTTTTGCCGACTCACCGCAATCACCTTGATCGGTGCGCCCAATGCGCCCAGGAACAACACCGGTGCGTCACCGAGCAGGCCGATGTCCAGGCTGCCGACATTGAGCGCTTCGGCCACCGGCGATCCGGCCGTGAATTGCTTCCACTCAAGGGTGTAGGGCAGATCGTCAAGCACCCCTGCCGCTTCCATCACCGCTTGGGCGTTGTAGCTTTGATCGCCCACCACCAGCGTTTGCGCGTGAGCGCTCAGGCAGAGCAATGCGGTGGCAATGCCAGTCGCCAGTTTTTTCAGGTAACACACGTTCGTCTCCAGATGCCGTGAGGCACGTCAAGTCGATCCGCGCGTGCGGTCTCGGTAAGGGTTGTAAGGGGCAACGATGAGGTTATAAGCAAGACATGTAAAATATTTATATTGCATAACGTAATTCGATAAAAATGCACATATTGCATTTTGTTGAGCCATCGCCGCGCAAGAGACATTGCCCGCGCTCAAACGTCATAAACCCCCGGCCCTCTGCGTGGTAATCTCACGCCACCACGAATAGACATTGATCGTCACTTGACGATGACCAAAGCCAGGAAAGAACATGCCCAAGATCTCTCACTCAGCGCTGCGCCGTAACTTTCGCGAACTGCTTGCCAAGCCCATCTGTGTTGAAACCGCCTCGGTATTCGACCCCATGTCTGCCCGTATCGCGGCTGACCTGGGTTTTGAGGTGGGTATCCTCGGCGGCTCCGTCGCCTCCCTGCAGGTACTGGCGGCCCCTGATTTTGCGTTGATTACCCTGAGTGAGTTCGTCGAACAGGCCACCCGTATCGGCCGCGTTGCGCAATTGCCGGTCATTGCAGACGCCGACCACGGCTACGGCAATGCGCTCAACGTGATGCGTACGGTTGAAGAGCTGGAACGCGCCGGCGTTGCGGCCTTGACCATTGAAGACACCCTGCTGCCCGCGCAATTCGGGCGTAAATCCACGGACCTGATCTCCGTCGAAGAAGGCATCGGCAAGGTCAAGGCGGCCCTCGAAGCGCGTGTCGACCCTGAACTGTCGATCATTGCCCGCACCAACGCTGGCGTGTTGCCTACCGAAGACGTCATCGCCCGCACTCAGGCGTATGAAAAGGCCGGCGCGGACGGGATCTGCATGGTCGGCGTCAAAGACTTCGACCACCTGGAAAAAATCGCCGAAAACCTCAGCGTGCCGTTGATGCTAGTGACCTACGGCAACCCGCAATTGCATGACAGCGAGCGCCTGGCGAGCCTGGGTGTGCGCATCGTGGTGGCCGGGCACGGCGCATACTTTGCGGCGATCAAAGCCACTTACGACAGCCTGCGTGCGCAACGCCAGTTGACCCACAGCACCTCGAACCTCAGCGCCACCGAGCTGACCCACACCTACACCTTGCCGGAAAGCTATGTGGCGTGGGCTGAAGAATTCATGGATGTGAAAGAGTAAATGGTGTGCCGGTGCTGGTCTTGACGATCGGCACCGGGGGCGAGCTTTTAATGGACCGGCATTATCCGACCCAACCCAACCGCGGCCTTGGGAATGACTTCCGACTCGTCCAGCTTGGACGCAAACATGCTCACCGCCTGCACCGCATCGCTGGTGCTGGTGCGGATCTGCAAAATCACCGATCCGGCCTGATCGGCCAGGTTCACGCCGCGCTGCGCTCCTTCCTGGGTGGCGTTCATGCTGCTCACCGCATCACGGGTTTCGGTCAGGATCATGCCGATCATCTCAGCGATCTCCGCAGTGGAGCGGCTGGTACGCCCCGCCAGTTGCCTGACCTCATCGGCCACCACCGCAAAGCCGCGTCCCTGATCACCGGCACGTGCCGCCTCAATGGCGGCGTTAAGCGCCAGCAGGTTGGTCTGGTCGGCAATCCCGCGAATGGTATTGACGATCGCGGTGATCTGCTCGGAACGATCGCCCAACTGCCCCACCAACCGCGCCGAAGCGCCGATATTCTCGGCAATGCGGCGCATCTCGGTGGCGGTGTCCTGAATCACCTGAGTGCCGTGTTCGGCAAAGCGCTCGGTCTCGGACGAAATATGATAAGCCCGGGACGCCCCGCGCGAGTCTTCCTCGAACTTCTCGACACGCTCGGTGATATCGCTGGCAAACTTGACGATCTTGACCAGCTTGCCGTCGCCGTCGTAGACCGGGTTGTAACTGGCCTCCAGCCACACAACCCGGCCGTGCTTGCCGAGCCGTTTGAATTGGCCGGTAAAAAACTCACCGTTGTTCAAGCGGCGCCAGAAATCGGCGTATTCACTGCTGTTGATCAGGCCCGGTTCGCAAAACAATCGGTGGTGCTTGCCTTTGAGCTCCGCCAGCGAATAGCCCATCACCTGCTGGAAGTTGGGATTGGCGTCCAGCACCTGGCCGCTCAAATCAAATTCAATGACCGCCATCGCCCGGTCCAGTGCGGCGAGTTTGCTGCGGGTGGCAGCTTCCTGTTCGACCTTGGCGGTGACGTCCAGCGCGTACTTGACCACCTTCAACACCTGCCCGCGCTCATCCATCAGTGGGTTATAGCTTGCCTCCAGCCAAATGGTCGCGCCGCTGCTGTGCATGCGTTTGAACGTGCCGGAGACAAACTTGCCGGCGCGCAGGTCGCTCCATAACTGAGCGTAGGCCGGGCTGCCGGTGAGGGATGGGGAGCAAAAGTCGCGATGGGACTTGCCGGCCAATTGGTCACGGCTGTAGCCCAAGGTATTCAGAAAATTATCGTTCGCACGCAACACCTTGCCGTTGAGGTCGAACTCGACGACGGCCATGGAGCGTTCGAGAGCAGCAATCAGTCCTTTGTACTCATTGACTTCGGCCGTCCTGGCCGCCAGTTCTTGTTTGAGTTTAGCGTTGAACATGATGTCGCCCTCAGCGTGTAGAGAATCAGTCTCTAGCTCGCTATCGGCGCGGCCTTGAGCGACTTTACCTGGCGCAGGATTTTCTTTTTTGACGTCAAAAAAACTACTGACAGCCACCGTGACCCGCAGGTCCTCAGTGGTTAGACTGCCGGGCAACGTTTACGCCAACGCGAGAGGTTTTTTCATGGCAAACCACGATCTACAGTTCACCCCCGACCCGGATGCAGATTCGATCTCCTCCGACGTGATCGGCTTCAACGGCATCCTGGTCTCCACCCAGATTCCAACCCATGCCGACGGCAGCCTGGAACTGGGCGATATCACGCTGCAAAGCGAATGCACCCTGCAAGCGCTCAAAGTCGCGCTGGAAAAAGCCGGCAGTTCCATGGACCGCGTGATGCACCTGACCATCTACCTCACCGACATGGCCGACCGCGCCGCGTTCAACGAAGTCTACAAGCGCTTTTTCGCCAAGCCATGGCCAGTACGGGCGGCAGTGGGCGTTGCCGCGTTGGCGGTGGAAGGCATGCGTGTTGAAGTGACGGCGATGGCAGCCAAGGCCTGACTCGGTCAAAAAGAGTGGGAGGGGGCTTGCTCCCGATGACGGAGTGTCAGTCAGCGCATATGTGACTGACCCACCGCCATCGGGGGCAAGCCCCCTCCCACATTTGATCGCTGTGTGTCAGGGACTATGGCTTCCAGGCATCTGGGTTCATCAGGTTTTCTTCCTGTGGCAAAGCAGCATTGAAGTGACGGCGATGGTTGAAAGGCCTGACTCGGTCAAAAATGTGGGAGGGGGCTTGCTCCCGATGAGGCAGTGTCAGTCAGCGCATATGTGACTGACCCACCGCCATCGAGGGCAAGCCCCCTCCCACATTGAGATGCCGGTCGGCCATTTCACAGCTACAATGCGCGCCTCGACCGTGACAAGCCTGACTAAAAAACTATGTCCTTGCCCAAGCACCACCTGGAATTGCTCAGCCCTGCCCGCGATGTGGCTATCGCACGCGAGGCGATCTTGCATGGCGCCGATGCCATTTATATCGGCGGGCCGAGCTTCGGCGCCCGTCATAATGCGTGTAACGAGGTGAGCGATATCGCTCAGCTGGTGGAATTCGCCCGGCGTTACCACGCTCGCGTCTTCACCACCATCAACACCATTTTGCATGACAACGAGCTGGAGCCGGCGCGCAAGCTGATCCACCAGCTCTACGACGCCGGTGTCGATGCGTTGATCGTGCAAGACCTGGGCGTGATGGAGCTGGATATTCCGCCCATCGAGCTGCACGCCAGCACCCAGACCGATATTCGTACCCTGGGCCGGGCCAAGTTTCTCGACCAGGCCGGCTTCTCCCAGTTGGTACTGGCCCGCGAGCTGAACCTGCAAGAGATCCGCGCCATCGCCGACGAGACCGATGCCGCCATCGAGTTCTTCATCCACGGCGCCTTGTGCGTGGCGTTCTCCGGGCAGTGCAATATCTCTCACGCGCAGAACGGCCGCAGCGCCAACCGTGGCGATTGCTCCCAGGCATGCCGTTTGCCGTACACCTTGAAAGATGACCAGGGCCGCGTCGTGGCCTTTGAAAAGCACCTGCTGTCGATGAAAGACAACAACCAGAGCGCCAATATTCGCGCGCTGGTCGAAGCCGGCGTGCGTTCGTTCAAGATCGAAGGCCGCTACAAGGACATGGGCTATGTGAAGAACATCACCGCCTATTACCGCCAGCGCCTGGATGACGTGCTTGAAGACCGTCCGGACCTGGCTCGCGCCTCCAGCGGGCGTACCGCGCACTTCTTCCTGCCCGACCCGGAAAAAACCTTCCACCGTGGCAGCACTGACTATTTCGTCACCGACCGCAAGGTCGACATCGGCGCCTTCGACACCCCGACCTTCACCGGCCTGCCGGTCGGCGTGGTGGAAAAAGCCGGCAAGCGCGACTTGCAGGTGGTCACCCATGAGCCGCTGTCTAACGGCGACGGCCTGAATGTGCTGGTCAAGCGTGAAGTGGTGGGTTTTCGCGCCAACATCGCCGAGCCCAAGGGCGAATTCGAGGAAGACGGCGAGAAGCGCTACCGCTACCGCGTCGAACCCAACGAGATGCCGGCCGGCCTGCACCAGCTGCGCCCGAATCATCCGCTGAACCGCAACCTGGACCACAACTGGCAACAGGCGCTGCTCAAGACCTCATCCGAGCGTCGTATCGGCCTGACCTGGGCGGCTCGTCTGCGCGAAGAACAGCTGGAAGTCACCGCCACCAGCGAAGAAGGCATCAGCGCCAGCGTCACCCTGCCCGGCCCATTCGGCGTGGCCAACAAACCGGAGCAGGCGCTGGATACCTTGCGCGACCTGCTTGGCCAACTGGGCACCACCGAATACCATGCGACCGACATCCAACTGGATGCGCCGCAAGCGTTCTTCATCCCCAACTCGCAGCTCAAGGCATTGCGCCGTGAGGTGATCGAGGCGCTGACCGCTGCCCGTGTGGCCGCGCACCCACGCGGTGGACGCAAAGCCGAAACCACCCCGCCGCCGGTGTACCCGGACGCGCACCTGTCGTTCCTGGCCAACGTCTACAACCAGAAGGCCCGCGACTTCTACCACCGTCACGGGGTGAAGCTGATCGATGCAGCCTTCGAGGCTCACGAAGAAACTGGCGAAGTGCCGGTGATGATCACCAAGCACTGCCTGCGTTTCTCGTTCAACCTATGCCCTAAACAGGCCAAGGGTGTGACGGGCGTGAAGACCAAGGTGGCACCGATGCAGTTGATCCACGGCGATGAAGTCCTCACGCTGAAGTTCGACTGCAAGCCGTGCGAGATGCACGTGGTGGGCAAGATCAAGGGGCACATCCTGGGCTTGCCGCAGCCCGGCAGCGCGGTGGAGCATTTCAATCCGGAAAACATCATTTTCCAAGGCACACACTGACCCTCTGTAGGAGCGAGCTCGCTCGCGAAAAACCTGAGAACGCCGCGTATCAACCCGATGAGCTGCGTTATCGTTAGCGTTCTTCGCAAGCAAGCTCGCTCCTACCGAGGTTACGGGGCCACCACCAGCCCCGCTGCAACCCTGCCGCCGCCAGCAAAATCGCCGCCACACCCAACCATTGCAGCCAGCCAAGGCGATGCCCGAAGGCGATCCAGTCGACGAAAATCGCCGCAATCGGGTAGATGAACGACAAAGCGCCGGTCATCGCGGTCGGCAGTTTCTGAATCGCGCCGTACAACAGCACGTACATCAACCCCGTGTGCACCAGACCAAGGGTCGCCAGTGCCGCCCAGGCGTCGGTCGATACGGGCAAGCGGTCCCAGGGCACCAGCGGCGCCAGCAACACCGCGCCGGTAGCTACCTGGATCAAGGCCATCAAATGCGGCGGCACCGCCTTGAGCTGCTTGATGATCAACGCCGCAATCGCGTAGAGAAACGCCGCACCCAGGGCCAGTGCGATGCCGGTCAAATAGTCCTCGCCAGCCGGTTGTTCACCATGGGCCGTGACAATCGCCAACATGCCGAGGAACGCCACGCTCAGCCAGGTGATTTTCTGCAGGGTGATTTTCTCACCGAGAAACACCGCCGCCAGCATCACCAACAGGAACGGCTGTACGTTATAGACTGCCGTACTGATGGCAATCGACGCGCGCGAGTAGGATTCGAACAGCAGCAGCCAGTTGCCGACAATGGCCACACCGCTGAGGACCGCCAGCCCAAACTTGGCCCGGTTGAGCAGGTCCAGCCGCAGGTAGCCGAGCCATGCGCACACCAGCAGCAGCGCCAGCGCCCCGATTACACAGCGCCAGAACACCACTTCGATCACCGACACGCCCGACACCAACACAAACCAGCCGATAGTGCCGGAGATCAGCATGGCGGCGATCATTTCCCAGGTGCCGCGACGGATAGCTGTATCCATGATTGATGCTCCTCAAGTGAGGCTCAATTATGGCAATCTGCGAGGCAGCCGCTCCAGCGACTAAAAAAGGTTAAACCGTCGATTCACCTTTACTTATTAGGCGAACCCCATGATTGACACCATCGACCAGCAACTGATCGCCGCCTTGATGGACGACTCGCGCCTGTCCCTCAAGGCCCTGGCGGGCATTACCGGGCTGTCTTCGCCCAGCGTCGGCGAACGCTTGCGCCGCCTGGAAGAACGCGGCGTGCTGACTCATTACACCGTCGACATCGAACCCAAACACTTTGGCTACCTGCTGCAAGCCATCGTGCGCATCCGCCCCCTGCCCGGCAAGTTGCAGGAAGTGGAACGCCAGATCCAGGCGATCCCCGAATTCACCGAATGCGACAAAGTTACCGGCGAAGACTGCTTCATCGCCCGGCTGCATGTGCGCACCATGGACCAACTGGACAGCCTGCTGGACCGGATCAACGGGTATGCCGAAACCAACACCGCGATCGTCAAGAAAACCCCGGTGAAACGGCGCTTGCCGCCCCTGACCGACTGAAAGTGCACTACACAAACATGTGGGAGGGGGCTTGCTCCCGATAGCGGAGTGTCAATCAGCACATCGGAGACTGACACACTGCTATCGGGAGCAAGCCCCCTCCCACATTAGATCGGCTCCAGCCGTCGATTTAATCCTGGAGCGCTTTCGCCGCTGCAAGCAGCCCCTGGAATTTGCCATAGCGCGCCGCCAAAACCGACTGCACTCCCCCGTCAGGTACATACCGCGCCTTCACCGGCATACCCGCCGCCAGCAAATCCGCGCCCTCCCCGATGGCCATGAAGCCCAACTTTGCCGCACCGATGCATGCGCTCAGTTCGCTGCCCTGCAAGGTAAAAATCTCGCGCTGCAGAATATTGGCCAGCAACTGCGCCCAATACTCGCTGCGTGCCCCGCCCCCCACCAGTGCGAAGGCGCTGACCTGGGCCCCGCTCGACTGCACCGCGCGCCAGGCGTCGAGCAGGCCAAAACCCACGCCTTCCATTACTGCGTAACCGAGCATCGCCGGCGTGCAGTCATGGCCCAGGTTCATGAAGCCGCCACGCAGCATCGGGTCGTTATGGGGCGTGCGCTCACCCGCCAGGTACGGCAGAAACAACGGCGCCGACAGCGGCACCGCTTGCTCGACGGGCCATTGCGCCTGTACTTCATCTAAGAGGGTTTGCTCATCCGGCATCCCGGTCAGGCGCGTCACCCAGCGCAGGCAACTGGCACCGGCCAGCATGGCGCCCATGGTGTACCAGCGCTCGGGCAGCGCATGGCAGAAGCTGTGCACCGCACTGGCCGGGTTGCCGGCGGCGTGGGCGGTAATCGCAACAATCGCCGCGCTGGTGCCCAGGGTGATGAAACCGTCACCGGCATTGACGGCACCGATCCCGACCGCCGCCACCGGGTTATCGCCGCCGCCACCGGCAATCACCACCTGCGGCGACAAGCCCAAGCCAGCGGCCGTGACGCACGCACTCGCGGCACCGCCCTCCACCAGCCGGGGCATTTGCGCAGGCGTGAGGCCGGTGGCGCGCAGCATCGGGGTAAACCACTCACGCCGCGCCACATCCAGCCACAGGGTGCCCGCGGCATCGGACATCTCGCTGATGCGCTCCCCGCTCAGGCACAAGCGCAGGTAATCCTTGGGCGACAGCACGCAGTCAATGGCCTTGAACACCTCGGGCTCGTGTTGCTGCAGCCAGAGCAATTTCGGCGCGGTCAACCCGGCCATCGGCAAGCTGCCGGTGACCTCGGCATAGTCGGCGCCCAGTTGCTCTGCCTGCGCAACCGCACGGGAGTCGTCCCACAGGATGGCCGGATACAGCACGCGATTGTCGGCACCCAGCAAGACCGCGCCATGCATCTGCCCCGACAGGCCGATACAGGCCACACGGGCAAACGCCGCGTGCTCGCGCAGCTGGTCCAGTGCCTGCAAACAGGCCTGCCACCAGTCTTCGGGTGCCTGTTCGGACCAGCCGCCATGGCGTCGCGACACGCTCAAGCGCACGCCCGCGTGGGCCAGCACCGTGCCGTCGAGGTCCATGAGGATGGCTTTGAGTTCGGAGGTACCAAGGTCAATACCGAGGGAAACAGGATGGTTCATACGTGGGTTGGTCCAATCAGTCACAGCCACAGGAATGACGCACGTGCAGGCGTGGCGCCAGGCGTACGCTGTGCTTGGGTGCAGTGGGGCTCGCCATGCGTTGCAGCAGCAATTCGACAGCGCGGGCGCCGAGCTGCTGGACCGGCTGGGCGATCAGGGTCAGGCGCGGCACGAAGAAATCCGCCCAGTCGAAATCATCGAAGCCCACCAGGGCCATGTGCCCCGGCACGTCGAGATGGGCGTCACGCAGGGCGTGCATGGCGCCCAGCGTCATCAGGTTATTGCCGGCCATGATGGCCGTGGGCGGCGCGGCCAGGCTTAGCAACTGCTGGGTGGCCTGGCGTGCCGGTTCGGTGTTGGAGCCGCCGTTGACCAGCAACTGCGGATCGAACGCCAGCCCCGCCGCCTCCAGCGCGGCCTTGTACCCCGCCACCCGCTCATCGGTGGTACTGAAACCGCTGCGCCCGGCGATGAAGCCGATGCGGCGGTGCCCGTGGGCAATCAGGTGCGCGATCAACGCCTGGGTGGCCTGGCTGTTCTCCACCCCGACCTGGTCGAACTGCTCGCTCATCATGCGATCCACCAGCACGGCGGGGATCTGGTTGGCGCGCAGGTACTCCAGCGCCAGCGAGCCGTTCGAGGGCGCCAGCACAATGCCGTCGACCCGCCGATGATGCAGCGCGGTGACGACCCGCAACTCTTGCTCCGGGTCGTCGTGGGTGTCGACAAACAACATCATGTAGCCGTGGCGGGCGCACTCGGTTTCAATCGCGTGCACCGTCTCGCTGAAATAATGGTTGGACAGCGCCGAAATCGCCACGCCGATGGTGCTGGTACTCGACCGTGCCAGCGAGCGGGCCAGGGTGTTGGGCGTATAGCCCAACGCCTGAATCGCCCGCTGCACCGCCTGCACCGTCGCCGGGCTGACCTTGCGCGTCCCGTTCAACACATGGGACACCGTCGACGTCGATACTCCGGCGCTGCGTGCCACGTCATCCATGGTGACCATGGCGCTATCCCCTTGGGTCAACGACTCAATGTTTGCTCGACCAGCCGCTGTAGGTGCCGACATTGTCCCGGGTGATCAGCTTGGGCGTGAGCAAGGTCACCGCTTCGGCCGGGGCTTTGTCGTTGAGCAGGTCGTTGCCTACATCCACAGCAGTCTGGGCCATGGCCCACGGGTCCTGGCTGGCGGAGGCCTGGATCTGGGTGTCGGTCTTCAGTGCGTTCTCGATATCCGGCGCGCCGTCCACCGAGGTG
Source organism: Pseudomonas sp. W4I3 (assembly GCF_030816195.1). GTDB lineage: Bacteria > Pseudomonadota > Gammaproteobacteria > Pseudomonadales > Pseudomonadaceae > Aquipseudomonas. The sequence goes on from NZ_JAUSXS010000001.1 coordinate 3,581,113, forward strand.
ATGATGATGCCGCTACGCTTGAGCTGCTTGGCTGCCAAGTCGCTGCCAATGGCTTGCGGGTCGTTGATCGCGAACAGGCCGTCGATCTTCGGGAAGCGCGTGAGGTAACCCTGCATCACGTTCAAGCCGCCTTCGCGCGAGCCTTTGCCGTCCTGGTCGTCGGACAGCACCTTGATGTCGGGCGCGCCGGCCAGCGCGGTCTTGCAGCCTTTGACACGATCCGTCACGGCGGTGACCTGCGGGCCGTTCTGGATAATCACGTTGCCCTTGCCCGAGAGCTTGTCCACCAGGTACTGGCAGGCCAGCTTGCCGGCTTCGACGTTGTCGGTCTGCACCGTGGCGTTGACGCCCTTGGCGTCCACGTCCACCGCCACCACCACAATCCCGGCGTCTCGCGCCTTTTTGATTGCCGAGGCCATGGCGGAGGGGTCGACGGCGTTGATCAGGATCAGGTCGACCTTGGAGGAAATGAAGTTGTCGATCTGCGAGAACTGTTTGCTCAGGTCATAGTCCGCCGACACCGATGTCACCTTGACGTTGGGATTGAGTTCCTTGGCCCGCGCCGTGGCGCCGTCGGCCAGGGTCACGAAGTAAGGATTGCCCAAAGAGCCCATGCTGATGCCCAGGGCCTTGAGCTCGCGGGCTTGCGCGGCTTGGGACATCAGGGCAGCCAAGGCAATGACGGGAAAGATACGTTTGATGTTCATGCGGGTCTCTCTTGTGATTGTTGTAGGAGTGAACTCAGGTACGGGCGCCGGACTGGCGATAGCGATCCAGCGCCACCGCGCCGATGATCACGATGCCCTTGATGATGTACTGCCAGATATCCGATACCCCCAGCAGCACCAGGCCATTGGTGAGCACCGCAATGATCAGGGCGCCGATCAGCGTGCCGCCGATGGTGCCGACGCCGCCGGTAAAGCTGGTGCCGCCGAGGATCACCGCGGCAATCGCGTCCAGTTCATAGGACTGCCCCAGTTGCAGGCCGTTGGCGGCGAACAGGCGCGAGGCGCTCATCACCGCGCCGAGCCCGGCCAGCGCACCGGACATGGCGTAGACGAACAGCAGCACCTTCCACACCTTGATCCCCGACAGCCGCGCCGCTTCCGGGTTGCCGCCCACCGAGTAGATCTGCACGCCCATCACCGTGCGCCGCAAGATAAACCACGACATCGCCACCACGGCCACCGCGATGATCACCAGCCACGGCACGCCGAGGACTGAGTCGTTGCCGATGAAGGCAAACGGCAAGTCGGGGTTGAACACCGTCTTGTCATCGGCCAGCAATCGCGCCAGGCCGCGCATGGCGGTGAGTGCGCCGAGGGTGACGATAAACGGCGGCAGGCGCATGAATGCGATCAGCCCACCGTTGACCAGCCCGAGCAACAGGCCGAATCCGATGCCGGCGGCAATACCGAACATGCCGAACTGCGGCGACATCGAGGCCTGCAGCGCCACCACCGCCGACGCGGCCAGGATCGCCCCCACCGACAGGTCGATGCCCGCGGTGAGAATCACGAAGGTCATGCCGGCCGCCAGCACCACATTCACCGAGGCCTGCTGGGTGATGATCGACAGGTTCTGCACGGTCATGAAGTTTTCGCTGGCCAGGGCAAACCCCACCAGCAGCAACACTAGCACCGGCAACATGCCCACCGTGCGCATCAACTCGCGTACGCGCTCAGCCTTGCCCGTCGTTGTTGTTGCGATATTCAATTCAGCCATTGGCAACCACCTGATCGCCACCGGTGGCGAGGTCGATAATACGTTCCTGGGAGATGACGTGACCGGAGGCCCCGCCGACTTCAGCCACCAACTGGCCTTCGCGCATGATCAGCACGCGGTCGCACGTGCCGATGATTTCCGGCAGTTCGCTGGAAATCACCACGATGCCGACACCGGCCTGGGCCAGTTGATTGATGATGCGGTAGATCTCGGATTTGGAGCCGATGTCCACGCCACGGGTGGGCTCATCCAGAATCAGCACATGCGGCTTGACCTCCAGCAGCCGCGCCAGCAAGACCTTCTGCTGGTTGCCGCCGGACAGCGCGCCCACATTGACCTTGCCGGACGCCACGCGAATCGACAGCGACTTGATCGCATCGTTGGCGCGCTGCGCGGCATGGGCGCGGTCCAGCACCCCACCGGCGCGGGCGTCCGGCACGCAGGCGCACACGTTGATGTTGTCGGCCACGCTCATGTCCAGGAACAGGCCCTGGGCCTTGCGGTCCTCGGTGAGGTACACCACGCCGGCGCGGATCGCATCGGCCGGGGTGCGCAGTTGCGTGACGGTTTTGCCGACCACTTCCAGGGTGCCGCTGGTGCGCGGGTCGGCCGCGAAGATCAAGCGCGCCAGCTCGGTGCGCCCTGCCCCGACCAGCCCGGCAATGCCCAACACTTCGCCGGCATGCAGGTCGAAACTGCAATTGCGCACGCGCTTGCCGTCGGCCATGTCGCGCACGCGCATCACCACGTTGCCGGGGTTATAGGCGGCGTGCTCCTTCTTGTAGAAGCCGGACAGGTCGCGGCCCACCATCATTTTCACCAGCACGTCGGCCGACAGCGCATCGCGGGTCAACTCGCCGATGTATTGGCCGTCGCGCAGCACCGACACGCGGTCCGACAACTCGTAGATCTCGGCCATGCGGTGGCTGATATAGATGATCGCCAGGCCCTGGCTGCGCAGTTGCTTGATCAACGCAAACAGGCGGTCGGTCTCGCGCGATGACAATGGCGTGGTCGGCTCGTCCATCACCAGGATTCGGGCGTGGGCATGCAGGGCACGGGCGATTTCCACCAACTGGCGCTCGGCGATCGACAGGCTGCTCACCAGGGTGGCCGCGGTGAATTCAGCGCCCAGGCGTTGCAGCACTTGCAGGCAACCGGCTTGCATGCCTTTGCGGTCGATGGTCCACCCACGGCGCAATTCGCGGCCCAGGTAGATGTTCTCGGCCACGCTCAGGTTCGGGCACAGGCTCAATTCCTGGTAGATCACGGCGATGCCGAGGGCTTTGGCGGTGGCGGGGGTAAAGCTGGAGACGGGTTGGCCGTCGATGCGGATTTCGCCGCCGGGGTCGGCCTGGTAAGCGCCGGAGAGGATTTTCATCAGCGTGGATTTGCCGGCGCCGTTCTCCCCCATCAAGGCGTGGATTTCGCCGGGGTAGACCTTCAGGCCGACACTTTTGAGCACGCGCAAACCGTTGAAGGTTTTGCTGATGCCCTGCATCTCAAGCAAGGGTTCAAGGCTCATGGATGAGCTCCTGGATTTATTGTTTTTGTTGTCGAGTGCTGCCGACTCTAGTTCAGATACATTTGCTTACGCAAGCGCTTGCGTCGCCATTTATCGGCTTGATGAAACGTTTCACCTCCGACAAAACCACCAAAGCCTCGCAGCGCCAGCTTTCTAGCGTCAAATGGATGTCATCGGCAATCAAAACGCCATAATTCTGCTATTGTCTACAGAACTCATCTCCTCCTTGTCGCGCTTGCGCGATCTTTTGTGAGCATGTTCTGCGCCAGCGTGCTACGCGATGGCGGGCCTGAAGTTCCCGGAATGCCTGGCAATGGACACATCCCTACCCGACCCGCCCCAGTCACGCGCCGAAAAGATCGTCGAGTTCAAACGCCAGAAAACCCTGCTCAAGACCGGCGCGCTGCAGGATGCGATCTTCAGCAGCGCGTATTTCTCCAGCATCGCCACTGACGAGAAAGGCGTGATCCAGATCTTCAACGTCGGCGCCGAACGCATGCTCGGTTATGCCGCCGCCGATGTGCTCAATCTCATTACCCCCGCCGACATCTCCGACCCCGGTGAACTGATCACCCGCGCCGCCGCCCTGAGCCTGGAATTCGATACGCCGATCACGCCGGGCTTCGAAGCCCTGGTGTTCAAGGCGTCCCGAGGCATTGAAGACATTTACGAACTAACCTATATCCGCAAGGACGGCAGTCGCTTGTCCGCAATGGTGTCTGTGACCGCGTTGCGCAATCGCCATGACACCATCATTGGCTACCTGCTGATCGGTACCGACAACACCGCGCGCAAGCAGGAAGAAGCCGAGCGCAAGGGCTTTGAGCGCGCACTGGAAGAAAAGAACCTGGAACTGGAACACGCCAGCCGCATGAAGACCGAGTTCCTCGCCACCATGTCCCACGAACTGCGCACGCCGCTGAACGCGGTGATCGGCTTTTCCGAGGCGCTCAGGGATGGGCTGGTCGGCGACATGAGTGAGGTGCAGCGCGAATACATCGGCGACATTTTCACCAGCGGGCAGCATCTGCTGTCGTTGATCAATGACATTCTCGACCTGTCCAAGGTCGAGGCCGGGATGATGGACCTGGAGCTGGAGCCCGTAGAGCTCGACGGGCTGCTGGCCAACAGCTTGCTGATCGTGCGGGAAAAAGCCGCGTTGCAGCGTATCGAGTTGAAATTGGAATGCGCGAAGGATTTTGGCGTGCTGGCGCTGGACCTGCGCAAGACCAAGCAGATCATCTACAACCTGCTGGCCAACGCAGTGAAGTTCAGTGAACACGGTGCCCGCGTGACCCTCGCAGTGCGTGAAGTCAGCCGCGCCGAGGTCGGCCAGGTGCCGGGGGATTGGCCGACACACGGGTTCGCCCTGCCACCCAGCGCGTTCCAGTGCTTTCTGGAACTGAGCGTGAGCGACACCGGTATCGGTATCGCCGAAGACGACATGAACAAGCTGTTCAAGGCCTTCAGCCAGATCGACAGCAGCCTGGCGCGCAAGTTTGAAGGCACCGGCCTTGGGTTGGCGCTGGTCAAGCAACTGACCGACTTGCACGGCGGCAGCGTCGCCGTGGCCAGCCGCGTGGGCCTGGGCACACGCTTTGTGGTGTGGCTGCCGTTGCATCGTGCCCCGGAGGCATCATGGCCGAGATCCTGATCGTCGAAGACAACGAGGCGAACATGCGCCTGGCCAGCCTGCTGTTGGTCCACGCCGGGCATACGGTGTTGTGCGCCACGGATGCCGAAACCGGCCTGACCCTGGCCCGGGAAAAACAGCCGGCGCTGTTGCTGATGGACATCCAGCTGCCGGGCATGGACGGCCTGGCCGCCACTGCCCTGCTCAAGCAAGACCCCGTCACGGCCCATATCCCGGTGATCGCCCTGACCGCGATGGCGATGAAAGAGGACCGGGAAAAGACCCGGCTGGCCGGCTGCGACGCGTACATCATCAAGCCGCTGCGCTACAAAGAGCTATATCAGGTGATCGACAGCTTGCTGCAACAGACCATCAGCCCCCTCACATGAGTTCTCTCCATGGCCAGCCCACCCGCCACGCTGTTGATCGTTGACGACGAACCCCTGGTTCGCAAGCTGCTCGAAACCCTGCTGCAGCCCGAGGGCTACCGCATATTGAGCGCCGACAGTGGTGAAGAAGCCCTGCGCCTGGTGGCGCAACAACCACCGGACCTGATCCTGCTGGACATCATGATGCCGGGCATGGACGGTTATGAAGTGGCCAGCCACTTGAAGGCTGACGAATCCACGGCCAGCATTCCGATCATCATGCTGTCGGCCCTCAACGAACCCAGCGCTCGCGTGAGCGGGCTGCAAACCGGCGCCGAGGAGTTCCTCAGCAAGCCGGTGGAGCGCGTCGAGCTGTGGTTGCGGGTGCGCAACCTGCTGCGGCTCAAGGCCCGTGGCGACCAGTTCAAAAGTCATAGCCTGTTGCTGGAGCAGCAACTGCAGCGCCAAGCCGGTGAAGCAACCGCCCCGAGCGTGCCTGACCTGGCACGCCAGGGCATGGAAAAGGACCTGCGCCTGGCGGTGGAACGCGGGGATTTCACCCTGCACTACCAGCCCAAGCTCGAGCTGGCCGGCGGCCAGATCGCCGCGTTGGAAGCCCTGCTGCGCTGGGATCGCCCAGGTCATGGCGCGATCTCCCCGGCGGTGTTCGTGCCGCTGCTCGAAAGCCTGGGGTTGATCGTGAGCGTTGGGCGCTGGGTAATCGAGCGTGTGTGTCAGCAGATCGCCACGTGGCAAGACGGTGCCGTCGGCGCGGTGCAAGTGTCGGTCAACGTCTCGGGGCACCAACTGATCGAGGGCGACCTGATTGCCGATATCGCGCAGATCCTGGCCAGCACCGGGGTTCAGGCATGTTACCTGGAAGTCGAACTGACCGAAGGCTCACTGATGGAAGACACCCAGCACACCATCGCCAGCCTGCAGCGCCTGCGCACCCTGGGCGTAAAAATCTCCATCGATGACTTCGGCACCGGCTATTCAAGCCTGGCGTACCTGCGCCGTTTTCCCATCGACACCCTGAAAATCGACATCGCGTTTATCCGCGAAGTCACCACCAACCCCCAGGACGCGGCCATCACCCGTACCATCATCGAACTGGCCCACAGCCTGAACCTGCAGACGGTCGCCGAAGGCGTTGAAACGCCGGAGCAACTGGAATTCTTGAAGCAAGCCGGCTGCGATCAGATCCAGGGCTATCTGTTCAGTCGACCGTTGCCGGGGGCCAGTGTGGAGCGCCTGCTGCTGGAGCACCGAGCCGGGGCATGATGCGCGCAAGCGCCAAACCACATTGAACCTGTATCTGGCCGTGCCTCTCCAACCTGCATAGACCACGGCCGGACGCACGCTTAATGACGTTTATTCTATGGATGGCCGTACTGGGGGCCATTTTGCTGATCCTGGCCCTCACCTCCTCCTACCTGCGCTGGATGCCAGTGACCACCTCAGCGGTGTGCCTGTTGCTGGGCATCGCGATCGGTCCGCTAGGCGTGGACCTGTTGCACCTGGACATCAAGGGTTCAGCGCGCTGGATGGAGCACCTGACCGAAGTCGCGGTGCTGTTTTCGCTGTTCGTCAGCGGTCTGAAACTGCGCCTGCCCCTCAAGCATCGCACCTGGCGTATCGCCTTTGGCATGGCGGGACCGGTGATGTTGCTGACTATCCTGGGCACCTGCCTGGCCTTGCATTATCTGTTTGCGTTGCCGTGGGGTGCGTCATTGCTGGTGGGCGCCATGCTCGCGCCGACCGACCCGGTGCTGGCCGGGCTGGTACAGGTCAATAATGCGCAGGACGATGACCCGCTGCGGTTCGGCCTGTCCGGAGAGGCCGGCCTGAACGACGGCACCGCCTTTCCCTTCGTGATCTTTGGCCTGTTGTTTATGCAGCACGGCGGTTTCGATGGCGACTGGTTCGGCGGTTGGGTGCTGAAAAACCTGCTCTGGGCAGTGCCGGTCGGCCTGTTGATTGGCTACTGGATGGGGCGTGGCATCGGTCGCGTGACCTTGCGCCTGCGCCTGATCAATGCCGACAGCACCTTGTCACCCAACGATTACCTGACGCTGGCATTGATCGCCTTGGCGTACGTGAGTGCCGAAGCCGTCGGCGGCTATGGCTTTCTGTCGGTGTTCGCAGCGGGCCTAGGGCTGCGCCAGGCCGAGTTCAAATCCACCGGGTACGCCCGGATACCCTCCGAGCACCTGGCGCAGCCGGTAGTGGGCCACCTGGAGATCGAGCCTGAGCGGGCCTTGCACGGCGATGTCAGCCAATTGCAGGACACCCAGATCGCAGCCGGTGTGATGATGGGCGATATGCTGGCCTTCGGCAGCCTGGTGGAGCGCTCCATGGAAGTATTCCTGGTGACCGTGCTGGGTATCGTGCTGGTCAGTCATTGGGACTGGCGCGCGCTGGCGGTGGCCGCGTTGCTGTTCTGTGTGATCCGCCCGCTCAGCGTGTTCGCCATGCCTTGGGGCCGCCTGATGGACCGCCGGCAACGCAGTCTGGTCAGTTGGTTCGGCATTCGCGGGATCGGCAGCATCTATTACCTGTTCTATGCCCTCAACCACGGGCTGGTCGGCACCAGCAGCGCGGTGGCGGTGAACCTGACCCTCTCGGTGATTGCCTTGAGCGTGATGGTGCATGGCTTGAGTACCCAGCCGATGCTGGTGTGGTACGAGCGCCGCGCCGCGCAAAAAAATTGAATCCCGCGCCGCGCCGCGGTTTCAAACAGTCAATACCCATAAGCGCGAGTCATCAGATGAAAAACATAGGGCAACGATTGCTTGAGGAACGCCGGCGCCTGGGTTATTCCCAGCAGTACCTGGCCCGAGCGGGCGGCGTGAGCGCGCACGAGCAACGTCAATATGAACAGGGCGAGGACCTGCCGCGCGCCGACTATCTGGCGCAATTGGCAGCCCATGGGGTGGATGTGGTGTATGTGGTGACCGGCAAGCGCAGCACAGTGATCAACATCAGCCGCGATCAGGCGCAGACGTTGATGGACAACCGCGTGGTGGGCCAGGAGGTAACGCTGGACGGGCCGCCTGAAGAAGACCTTTACTTCAAGCTCAGCGATCCCTCCGGCCCGCCACCGGATCAGTCCTGATCTTCGGTGTGACCGACGTCCGCCGCTTCATCCAAATCGTTGAGCGGCACTTCGGCATCGTCCATCAGCGAGCCTGGGTCTTCATTGCCAGGATCGTTGAGTTCTTCATCCAATTCTTTTGACATGACCTTCTCCTCTAACCGCCTTGGGTATCGATATCGGCATCGGTTTCAGGCTTGGGCTCGAGCGGCTCAGGCTTGAAGTCTGGACTGTAGTCGTTTTCCTCGGCTACTGCGTCGCTCGCCGGCGCTGGATCCTTGGGTGCATCGGCGGCGGTGCCGGGGGCCGGCGCGTTACCGTCAGCCACCGGGTCGTTGCGGTGATGGGTCTGGGGATCGTTGTCTGTCGTCATGGCGCACCTCTTCGCAGGCCTGTGGAAAATCTGTACCACGTAAGACTAAGGCGCTGCGTTAACGCATGAAGTTCAGTCCGATTGCTCAATGCAACGGGTTGTCGACCTGGATATAGAAGGCATAGATGCCCAACACCAGCCAGAACACCATGAACAACCACGGCGCACGCATGGAAAACAGCAGCGACTTGCGATAGCCCTTGTGCGACGACTCCATCTCGGAGAATAGCGGCGACTCATCGTAGGCCATGCCCATCACCGGTTCACTGCGCAGCAGCTCGCTTTGCTTGTAGTGCCAGTGATCGATGATCTCGTAGGCGGCACGTATGCCAGGCCAGGCGTTGAGGGAGCTGAGGATGCCCAGCAAGGCGAGAAACACTGGCACCACCAGGGTGAACAACTTGCCCCACTCCGGGTTGAGGTTGCCCATACCGGAAACGAAAGCAATCACCAGGAACGACTGCGCGGTGAGGTAGGCGTCGGTACGGTTGGCCAGGATACTGGTTTCGTACTGGATCTCGCGACGATAGAAATCGAGCCGGTCCTTGGGCGAACCAAAGATCTTGGCGTTGTGCTCGCTGTGGTCGGTCAGGGCCGCTTCCGGGGTGTCGGGCGAAATGATTCTGGGCACGACGTGGCTCCACGTGGTTTCAAGACTTGATTAGAAGAAATCGGGCTGGGTGAAGTTCAAGTTTTTCGCGCACCAAATTGGAGCGCTCTTGGGGGCTGAGGGAGCTGCTCAGGGGGCCGCTTCGCTGCCCGGCGGGAGCAAGCGCCCTCGCCACAGGGCGATCGCGTTGACTTGGCAGTTGCGGCACACGCTTTGCTTAAACCATTCATCTGCCGGTAAACAGGAGCATGCGTTACCCCCCGACCCAGAGCCGACTCCATAAGAAAGTAAGGACCAGGCCTGTTGGCACCCTAAGCCACGGGCTCATAAAAAAATGCGTTTTTTTAAGCGGCAGTGCCACCCAGCAATCCTGGGCACTGACAAGGTACTGGAATGGCTCGATCTTTCTTCGATGAAATGAATGACGCAGACGGCGCGTGCCGGGCGCACTATCAGGATTTCTCGCGCTGGCTGGCCAATACGCCGCCCGAATTGCTGGCCCAGCGGCGCCGTGAGGCTGATTTGCTGTTCCACCGCGCCGGGATCACCTTCACCCTGTACGGCGATGAGCAGGACACCGAACGCCTGATCCCCTTCGACATCATCCCCCGCAGCATCCCCGCCAGCGAATGGAGCGTGATCGAGCGCGGCTGTATCCAGCGGGTCACCGCGTTGAACATGTTCCTCGCCGACATCTACCACGACCAGCGCATCATCAAGGCCGGGATCATCCCCGCCGACCAGGTGCTGGGTAACGAGGGGTATCAACAGGCGATGGTCGGCCTGGACCTGCACCGCGACATTTACTCGCACATCTCCGGCGTCGACCTGGTGCGTGACGGTGACGGCACCTACTACGTACTCGAAGACAACCTGCGCACCCCCAGCGGTGTGAGCTACATGCTCGAAGACCGCAAGATGATGATGCGCCTGTTCCCGGAAGTGTTCGCCAGGCAACGCATCGCGCCGGTGGACCACTACCCCAACCTGCTGCTCAAGACCCTCAAAAGCTCCAGCCGTCTGGACAACCCCAACGTCGTGGTGCTGACGCCTGGGCGCTTCAACAGTGCCTTCTTCGAACATGCCTTCCTCGCCCGGGAAATGGGCGTGGAGCTGGTGGAAGGCGCCGACCTGTTCGTGCACGACCTCAAGGTGTTCATGCGCACCACCGACGGCCCCAAGCCGGTGGATGTGATTTACCGGCGCATCGACGACGCGTTCCTTGACCCCAAGGCTTTCAACCCCGATTCGATGCTCGGCGTGCCCGGCCTGGTGGCCGCCTATTGCGCCGGTAACGTGGTGCTGGCCAATGCCATCGGCACCGGCGTGGCTGATGACAAATCGATCTACCCCTATGTGCCGGAAATGATCCGTTTCTACCTGGATGAGGAGCCGGTGCTGCAGAACGTGCCGACCTTCCAGTGCCGCAAGCCCGATGAACTGTCCCATGTGCTGGCCAACCTTGAGCAACTGGTGGTCAAGGAAACCCAGGGCTCCGGCGGCTACGGCATGTTGGTCGGCCCGGCTTCGACCGCCGCCGAGATCGAGGACTTTCGCCAACGCATCAAGGCCCGCCCCCACGCCTACATCGCACAGCCGACCCTGAGCCTGTCGACCTGCCCGACCTTTGTCGAAAACGGCATCGCGCCACGGCATATCGACCTGCGCCCGTTCGTGCTGTCGGGCAAGGAAACGCGCCTGGTGCCCGGTGGCCTGACCCGTGTCGCGCTGAAGGAAGGCTCGCTGATCGTCAATTCGTCGCAAGGCGGCGGAACCAAGGACACCTGGGTGGTGGAGGGCTGAGTATGTTGAGTAGAACCGCCGCAGATCTGTACTGGATGTCGCGCTACCTGGAGCGCGCCGAGAACCTGGCGCGCATGCTGGAAGTCAGCTATTCGCTGTCGCTGATGCCCCACGCCGGGCGCAGCGATGGCCTGGACGAACTGGCGATGTCACTGCTCAGCAGCGGCACCCTGGACAATTACCTGGAACGCCACAAGCAACTGGACGCCGAACGCATGCTGCATTTCTTCGCCCTCGACGAAGAAAACCCGGCCAGCATCTACAACTGCCTGCGCGCTGCCCGGGGCAACGCCCACGCCGTGCGCGGGCGCATCACCGCCGACATGTGGGAAAACCTCAACGCCACCTGGCTGGAAATGCGCAGCATCGCCGCCGGCGGCCTGGCGCGCCATGGCATCAGCCACTTCTGTGACTGGGTCAAGCAGCGCTCGCACCTGTTTCGCGGCGCAACTTCCGGCACCATCATGCGCAATGACGCCTATCGGTTCATTCGCCTGGGCACCTTTGTCGAGCGTGCGGACAACACCCTGCGCCTGCTGGATGCGCGCTATGAGATGTTTGGCGAAGAATCCGAGGAAGTCAGCGACCTGTCGGCGCGCGGTTACTACCAGTGGAGCGCCCTGCTGCGCGCACTGTCGTCGTTCGAGGCGTATACCGAGCTCTACCCGAACGCCTTGAATGCGCGCTCGGTGTCGGAACTGCTGTTGCTGCGCAGTGACGTGCCGCGCTCGCTGCATGCGTGCGTCGAGGAATTGAGCCATATCCTCGCCGACCTGCCCGGCAGTTACGGGCGCACCGCGCAGCGCCTGGCGGCGGAATTCGAAGCGCGGTTGCGGTACACCGGGATCGACGAAATTCTCGAAGACGGGCTGCACACACGGCTGACGGACTTTATCGACACCGTTCGCGAATTGGCGCGGGCGATACAAAGCTCCTACCTGGAAGTGGTCTGAAGCATACCCCGGATCAAAACTGTGGGAGGGGGCTTGCTCCCGATGGCGGTGTATCAGTCACTTATCTGCAGCTGCCTCACCGCATCGGGAGCAAGCCCCCTCCCACATGGACCGCTGTCCATCTGTCAGCTATCAATCGACCACCAACTGGGCAGCAATTGGCGCACCCGCGCTTCACCAAAGCGGTCGTCGATCAACATCACCACGCCGCGGTCGTGCTGGCTGCGGATCACCCTCCCCGCTGCCTGCACGACTTTCTGGATACCGGGATACAGGTAGGTGTAGTCGTACCCCGCACCGAAAATCGCGCCCATGCGCGCCTTCATCTGTTCATTCACCGGGTTGAGCTGCGGCAAGCCCAGGGTGGCGATAAACGCGCCGATCAGGCGCGCACCGGGCAAATCAATGCCTTCGCCAAAAGCACCGCCCAATACCGCAAAGCCGATGCCCTGGCTGTGCTGGGTGAACTGGTCGAGAAACGCCTGGCGTTCAGCCTCGGCCATGCCCCGCGACTGCAACCACAGCGTGACCTGGGGATGACGCTCGGCCATCAACTGCGCCACCTGTTGCAGGTAATCGAAGCTTGAGAAAAACGCCAGGTAGTTGCCGGGTTGCTCGGCGAATTGCCGGGCAATCAACGCCACGATGGGTTCCAGCGACGCTTGGCGGTGCACAAAGCGCGTGGAAATGCAGTCGATAATGCTCACCTGTAATTGCTCAGCGTTGAACGGCGACTCGACGTCGACCCAGGCGGTGTCGGTCGGCAACCCGAGCAAGTCGGCGTAATAGTGGCGCGGGCTCAAGGTCGCGGAAAACAGCACGCTGCTGCGCGCGGCGGTCAACCTGGGCCGGATGAATTCGGCCGGCACCACGTTGCGCAGGCACAAGGTCGAGCTGCTGCGCTTGCCGCTGTACTGGCGTTTGCTGATATCGAAAATGAAGTGCTCATTGAACAGCTCGGCCACCTTGGCAAATTGCAGCGCCTCGAAGTAGAAGGCTTGCAGGTCACCGCTGAGGGCTTCGGGGTGGTCGTTGAAGTAATCGCCCATGGCGCTGGCACACAGGCTCAGGGCCTGGAGCAGCTTGTCGGGTTTGGTCGCGTAGGCCTGATACGGCGCGAGCTGGTCCTTGTGCAGCGCATTCCACTCGCGGTTCAGGCGCTGCAATGACTTTTTCAGCGGCTCGGGCGCACTCTCGCGCAAGGTCTTGAGGCTGTACTGATCGAGGCTGGCGCTGTACATCGAACGCGCCCGCTCGACCAGGTTATGGGCCTCGTCCACCAGCACCGCGACCCGCCACTGGTTGAGCTGGGCCAGGCCGAAAAGCATCGCGCCAAAGTCGAAATAGTAGTTGTAGTCGGCGACCACCACATCGGTCCAGCGCGCCATTTCCTGGCTCAGGTAATAGGGGCAGACATCGTGGGCCAGCGCCACCTCGCGCAGATGATGTTGATCGAGCAGGCGCACCCCGGTCGCGGCCTGGCGCGCGGCGGGCAAGCGGTCGTAAAAGCCCTTGGCCAGCGGGCACGACTCGCCGTGGCAGGCTTTATCCGGGTGCTCGCACGCCTTGTCCCGCGCCACCAGTTCCAGCACGCGCAAAGGCAAGTCGGGACTGCTGTCGTACAACACCTGGGCGGCGTCCAGCGCCAACTTGCGGCCCGGGGTCTTGGCGGTGAGGAAAAACACGGTGTCCAACTGCTGGGGCGCCAGGGCCTTGAGCATCGGAAACAGCGTGCCGACGGTCTTGCCAATCCCCGTGGGCGCCTGGGCCATCAGGCAGCGGCCGGTACTCACCGCTTTGTAGACCGATTCGGCGAGCACACGCTGGCCGCTGCGAAACTCAGCGTGGGGAAAGGCCAGGCCTTGCGCGGCGTGGTTGCGCGCCTCGCGATGCTGCATTTGCTGGTGGGCCCAGTCCAGAAACAGCACACATTGTTGGTTGAAGAAATGTTCGAGCTCCGGCGCGGTGAAGCGCTGGGTGAGCAGGGTTTCGCCCTCGCCGACGATGTCGAAGTACACCAGCGCCAGCTCGATGTCGCTGAGCCCGAGTTTCTGGCACATCAGCCAACCGTAGACTTTGGCCTGCGCCCAATGCAGCTGCCGATGGTTGGCCGGCTGGGCCTGGAGGTCACCGCGATAGGTTTTCACTTCTTCCAGGCGGTTGCGGTCCGGGTCATAGCCGTCGGCCCTGCCGCGTACCTTGAGCTGCGCGTACTCGCCTTCCAGCGCCACTTCGTTCTGATAATGCGCGCTGCGCCGCGACGCCACCGTGCGATGGCCGACGATGCCTTCCTGGGCGCTGGGCGACGGGGTAAAGCGCAGGTCCAGATCCCCGACCTTGGCCGTGAACTCGCACAGCGCCCGCACCGCGACGCTATAACTCAAGCGGCCTGCTCCCAACGCACGTAACAGACCGTGACCGGCATCTGGTATTCACCGCAGAACTCCAGCCAGCGCAACTGGTTGTCCTGCAGGCGGTCGCCAGGGCCCTTGACCTCGATCATGCGGTAGGTTTTCTGCGCCGGCCAGAACTGGATCAGGTCGGGCATCCCGGTGCGGTTGGCACGGATATCCAGTAGCAGCCGCTCGAACCAATAGCGAAGGTGCTCGGCGGGCAGACAGGTCAGGGCTTGCTCCAGCAGTTCTTCGCTGAGCAGGTTCCAGAACACGAAAGGCGATTGAATCCCCCATTTGTCCGCATAGCGCTGGCGGATGGTGGCCTTGTAGCGCTCGTCGCGCAGTTGCTCGAAGCAGGCGCTGAACAACGCGGCGCGGCGTTGCTGGAAGTCTTCGCTGTGCAGGTCGGCGGGCCCGCGCTGGAACGGGTGGAAAAACGCCCCCGGCAGCGGCGCGAAGATCACGTCCCAGCACAGCAGGCCGAACAGCGAATTGATCAGGCCGTTCTCCACATAGTGCACCGGCGCGTCCGGCTCGCTCAGATGGGCCTGCACGCAATATTCCACCGACATCAGCGGCTCGGGGAATGCCAGGGCGAGGTCCAGGCGCGTGAGGTCCCGTGCCTTGACCTTGGGTTGTCTCGGCTCACCCAGCTTGCGTCGCAGGCGCGGCAACACGCGCAACAGGTGTTGCTGCTCGGCGGCGCTTTCCGGTGCCTGCTGCGCGGCGACGGCCAATGCCAGCGCTTGCGCATAAGCCTCTTGGCGCTCCAACACGCGGATCAACCGCGAACGCGCGCCGGGGTAGTCGCAGCCGCGATAGATCTGTTCGGCCAGCGCCAGTTCAGCGCTGCGCTCACAGTATTGGCCGATCTGGAACAGCAGTTTGGCGCGACGCTTTTCCAGCCAGGGGTTGTCGGTGTGCAGCGTGGCGATATGGGCCAGTACCCTGTCCAACGCCTCGCCCGCGTCAAAAGCCTGCTGGCATTGGTGCAGGAACACACAGCCCTCGACGTCGGCGCGGCTGCGCAACCCACGGGACTCTGCGCTGAACGCGACCTTCTCGTAGGTGTAGATGCCCAGGTCGGCCAGCACGAACTCCGACCAGTCCTGATAGAGGTTGCCGAAAAACATCAGGCGCAGGCGGTCGCACAATTCCATCACCGTGAGGCTGTACAGCACATCCTCCAGATCGGGGCACCAGTGGGCAAAGCTGCGACTTTCAACAAAGCGCTCCGCCAAGGGCGCCAGCCAGTCGGATTTCCTGGCTTTGGGCTGGTCGATCCAGGGCCTGAAGGCCGTGAGCAGTTCGCCTTTTTGCAACAAGCCGAACAGTTCCTCAAAGCCCAACAGGCATTGGCCGTCCACCCAGCCGAACGCCAACAGCGGCTGCATGGCCGCATGCGGGCAGCCGACCTCCTGATAACTGAGCTTTGCCCCGCGAAAATGCACGCCTTTGCGCATGACCATGCGCACCAATAACGCCTGGGATGCTTGCGGCAAGCTGTCGAATTGCTGAATGAACTGCAATTCGTGCGGGTCGAGCAAATCGGCATAGCGCTGCTCCAGCCAACTCAGCACTTGGCGGAAGTTGTGCAGGTAATACAAGGGGTCTTCGAGGGGGTTGGCCATGGCGCAAAGCAATCGACTACTGGTTATGCATACAGAGTGCCGTCGCAAACGCGTTGTTGCAATCAGTAATAGATAAGTGGCGCCTGCAACTTTTTGCAAAAAAGCGATCAGATGAGGGAGCTGATCGCGTAACATTTATGCCCCGCAGCCAGACGCTGCGGGGCTTTTAAGCGGGACTATTCAGGGTAAGGTAAGGGTAAATGAACATGAAGAATTTGGGTCTGCCGCTGGTTGCACTCACTTTTCTGGTCTTGGCCGGTTGCTCCACGCAAACGGTGGTGACGTTGCAAAACGGCACACAGTATTTGACCAAGGACACCCCCAACGCCAAGACCGCCGACGGCTTCTATGAATTCACCGACATCGCCGGCAAGCGCATCCGGATCAAGGCGGACGACGTGGCCACGGTGCGCAAGGAAAAATAATCCCTTATTGATCGTTGTACGCCGATCAAAATGTGGGAGGGGGCTTGCCCCCTCCCACAGTTTTTACTGCATTGCGACCGTCAGCCGATCATTATCCCCTCCCCCGACACACTGCTCACACCCACCAGTGTCACCGAGTCGGCACCGAAGCTGATCACGGTATCCGCGCCTACGAGCTTGGCATGATCGCGGTAATCGGTGCTGCCCCCTACCCCGTCGAACACCAGCTTGTCCGTAGCCTGGTAGCCAATCACCCGGTCGTTGCCAAAGTGCCCGCTGAACAGAAAGGTGTTATGCCCGCTGCTGTCGCGAATCGTATCGTTGCCTTTGCCGCCTTCAATGAAATCGGCGCCCTTGCCGCCCTGGATCAGGTCGTTGCCGTGACTGCCGATAATGAAAGTGTTGCCCTTGTGCGTTTCGGCATTGCGGTTGAGGTCTTGCACCCAGGTGGTGGCCCGTGCCGGGTCGGACAGATTGGCGACGATCACCGTGGAATCGCGGGTCATCTGCTCGTAGAAACCGGAGTCGAGAATGCGCGTCATGCCGTCGCCGTAGCCAGTGGGCAGGTGAGACACCCAGGTCGGCAGGTTGAGGATGGAAAAGGGCAGCGCGTTCCACAGCGTTGATGCGTAGTGGTCGTTGAAGCTGACGATGTTATCGGTGGTGGATTCGTGGGGTTTGTCATGCACGCCCAGCGTCGACAGGGTGGATGACGCGCCATCCAGCGCCCGGAACACCGGGTCATTTTCATAGCCCACGTTCAGCACCTTGTCGCCGGCACTTTGGGTCGGCGAGGCATAGGCCACGTAGTTGGAATCCTTGTAGAAGCCCGACCACTTGCTGTCGCTCAAGTCGGCCATGCTGTTGACCGCCAGCCCTCCCAGGCTATGCCCGCTGACCACTACATCCTGCCCGCTCAGGCCGTGGGCGCCGGCAAACTCGGCGACGTTCTTGAGCAAGCCGCCGAAGGCTTCGCCGGCGTAGTTTTTCGCGTAGTCCTTGGGGCCGAGCGCGGCAAGCAGATCATTGATCAGGTCGCCGATGGAGTCGGTGATCAGGCTCTCGCGCGGCCCCGAAGTGCCGCGAAAACCGATGCCGATTTCCAGCAACTTGCCCGCGTCATCGTATTTGCCCAGTACCTCGACCTGAGCCGTGGCGTAGCCGGGCTTCTCGCCAAAGAACGTACCTCGGGCGTCGACTTTGCCGGTGTAGCCCAGGGTGCTGGCGCTGATTGGCGTCCAGCCGGCCTGCTGCACCGCGTCGAGGGCGGCTTTTTCCGAATCGGGGTTCCAGGGAACGCCGGGAATCACCCCCTGGGAATCGGTACTGCCCAGCAACGCGCCCACCAGCGTGGCCGGCAAGCCCAGGCCCAGGCCGTTATGCTGATACCCCACGGCGAAGCCGTTATCCAGGTTGTGGTAGGAATACAACGTAATGGCCATCGCGTCGGCGAACAGCGTCTTGGAACCCTCGGTGCCGAGGTGTTTGTAGTCAAAGATACCCATGGTATTGCCTCTCTGTTGTTGGATTTGTAGAGAAAGCCAAAAAACCTGTTATCCGTTACCGACTGTAGGAGCGAGGCGGGCGGCTAGCCCTTGCTCGCGAAGATCCTCAACGATGACGCGCTTTACCTGAAGAAACGCGGCGCACTTGAGTCTTTCGCGAGCAAGCTCGCTCCTACATTGGTGTTTAAAGCCTTAGAACGCCCAGTCCAGGCTCAGGCCGACGCCATGCACCTTCTCCTTACTGGCGAGCAAACCGTTGTAATCGAAGTTGACCCGCGCATCCTTGCTCAGCGCCAGGCTCACCCGTGCCCCCACCAGCGCGGCATCACGCACCATCGGCGCGCTTTCCACCGCGAACGAAGGCCCACCCGAGGCAAACGCCAGGTGTTGTTCGGAGTCGGTGCTGCTCAAGTTGTGCTGCCAGCCCAGGGTGCCGGACACTTCCAGTTGCTGGTGATCGTTGACGTTGAAGGTCTTCAAGGCGCGCACGCCCAAGGTGCTCAGCACCAGGTCGCGGCTGTCGTCGCCACTTTTCAGCGCGGCGGCATCGCCCTTCTCGGTGAAACCATCGGTGTCCAGGTGCACATAGGCCAGGTTGGCGAACGGTTCCAGGGCCAGTGGTTGCAGGTTGACGCGATATGCCGCCTCGGTGAACACCTGGGTGCTGTGAGCGTCGACCTTGGCTTTCTGCTTGCCGCTGACGTCACCGTATTGCAGGTCGCGCTTCACATCGGCGCGGTGCCAGCTGTAGGTTGCGCCACCACTCAGGCGCCAGGCGCCAATCTCATGCCCGGCGTAGGCGCCGAAGTGGTAGCTGTCCACCGAGGCACGGCTATGGGTATCGCTGCCCATGTTCAGCGACGTATCGCTGTAGCCCGCCACCAGACCGATGCGTGTCGCGTCGTCGAGGGCACCGTCCACACCGGCGAGCATGCCGCCGATCGACGTGGTGTAGCCCGCCGTGTCGTTGCGGCTGTCGGTCTTGCCCCAGGCGCCCAGCGCCTTGACCCACACGTTGCCACGGCTGTCGATGGCCTGGCTGGTCGCGCCCATTTCACCATTGCGCAGCCGTTCGCCCACCGCTTCGCGCACGTAGCGGCTGTCATTGACCAGCGCGGTCTCCAACGCCGGGTAGACTTCGCCACTCAGTTGCTGGAATGCGCCCTGGGCCGAGGCCGCCGTCGGTGCCAGCAACAGGCTTTCATACACCCCATTGCCCGCGCCCAATTGCTCGGCGGCAGCGGCGACGGCGCGCTGGTTCGGCGTGGCGGCCACACTGGCGAAGCTGTTGGTGCGCGCCACATCCAGCTGCACGCCGTTGGCCGCGTAGTTCAGGGTGCCACCGATGAACAGGTAGTCCGGCAGTACCGCACCGAAGCTGCCGGTGATACCGCCCGCCGCTTGCAGGATGTTGTACTGGCGGCCGATCAGGCTTTGCGCCTGGGTGGCGCTCAGTAACGTCGGGCTGTTTTCCAGGGCCAGGGTCACGGTGCCGCCGTTCAGCGTGGCGGTGCCGCCGGCGACGATGCGGTCGCTGCTGGTGGGCGACAATTCCACCGCGTAGGTCGAGCCCGCATCGAAGGTGACGTTACCCGCCACGTTCAACGTACCGATGGAGTTGCCCGGCGCCACGGTGCCGCCGCTTTTTGCGGTCAGCGAGCCGATACGCCCCGAGCCACCGACCACGCCGCTCTGGCTGACGGTCACGTCGGAGGTAACCGAGCCGTTAATCGCCAGCAGCCCCTGGTTGACCAGGGTCGGGCCGCTGTAGGTGTTGGCGCCGGTCAGCACCAGCGCGCCAATGCCCTGCTTGGTCAGGCCGCCATGCCCGGAGATATCGTTACTCCACACATCCAGCCCGCAGTGCACATCGTTGCACACGCGCTCTGTCGGTTTGCCGGCATCCACCACCGCGCCGATCCCCGGCAGGTTCGCGACGAACTGGCCGCTGCCATAGGCGCCGTCGATGCGAAACTCAGCCGGAATATCCTCGGCGGTAATGAACATCCCCGGCCCATTGACCGCCTTGCCCAGGTTGATCATGCCCCAGCCGTACAGCGAGTCGATGCCTGGTGCGCCAAGGTCGGTGGCGGTGGTCTTGAGCAGCGTGGAGATCTGGTCGCCACTCATGTACGGGAAGCGCTCCATCAGCACCGCCGCGCTGCCGGCCACGTGGGGCGCGGCCATGGAGGTGCCGTTGAAGTTGGCGTAGTCGTTGGTGAGGTTGTCCAGGTTGGTGCCGTTGATGATCGAACTGAAAATCTTGGTACCTGGTGCCGACACACAGAAACTCGCCGCATAGCCGCAGCGCGAAGAGAAGGTGCTGATCACATACGGGTTGGCGCTGGTGGTGTCCGGGTTCTGCTGCAAGGCCGCCACCGACAGCCAGTTCGGAGCAATCTCGGGGACGAAGTACGCCAGGCCGGAAATGGCATCCGGGTTGTTGCGGTTGTAGTCGTTGCCAGCGGCGAAGATGGTCAGCACACCGCTGCGGGCAGCGTCGATTGCGCCTTGATAGGCGCCGCCGGCAATCGTGCCGAGGATCGGCCGGATGGTGTTGAACTGCGCCTGGGCCTCATTGACCGTGAAGTTGGGGAAGGCGGGATCGCGGCCACCCTTGGCGTACTGATCACCGATGCCGATGCCCCAACTGTTGTTGATGATTCGCGCGCCGCTGGCGACCAGCGCATCCCAACCGGCTTTGTACACCGCGCCATCGTTGCCCAGGATGATCCCGTCTTCCGGGCCTGGGTCGCCGTTTTCAGCACTGATGATTTGCGCGTTGAACGCTACACCGTGCATCGGTCCGCCGTCGCGGTTACCGGCAGCAATGCCGCCGACATGGGTGCCGTGGTTGCCCAACTTGCCGTTGGAGCCCAGGGATGGCGTGCCGTCGTAGCGAAACGCATCACCGGCCTTCACCGGAATGTACGGGTCGGTGTATTGGCGGATGCCCTCGGTGACGATTGTCACCACTTTGTTGGGGCTGGCGAACTCCGGGTGCGGGGCGTACACCGGCTGGTCGAAGATGCCCAGCTTGACGCCCTTGCCGGTGTAGCCCGCAGCGTACGCCGTGTCGGCATGTACCGCGCCCAGGCCCCAATCGGCCTTGAACTCATTGCTGCGCCAGCTGGCCGCGTCGCCCAGCTTGCCGGTTTCCACATAGGGTGCGGCCTGGGCGGTCCCCAAGCTTGCCAGGCAGCACAGCAACGCGCCGTATGGCACGCTGCTCAAGGCCTTGAGCGGATAGCCCGGGCCGGTGTGGATGGCGGTAGTTAACCCTGACTTGCGTTTTTTCACGGTGACCTTCCTTAGTTTTCTTATTGCCAGTATGTGAATCGATTCCAATGTGGGAGGGGGTGTGCCTTTAGAACTGCCAGTTCAGGCTCAGCCCCACGCCCTGGGTTTTCTCGCGACCACCCAATTGGCCGTTGTAATCCAGGTTGACCCGTGTCGACGGGCTCAGCGCCAGGCTCGCCTGCACGCCCACCAGCGCGGCATCGCGCAGCAACGGTGCGCTGCGTACGTCGAATGAAGGCCCACCGGCGACAAACGCCAGGTGTTCTTCGGACTCGACGGCAGTCAGGCTGTGTTGCCAGCCCAGGGAACCCGACAGCTCAAGCTGCTGGTGGTCATTGAGTGCCAGGGTTTTCAGCGCCCGCACGCCCAGGGTGCCGAGCACCGCATCGCGTCGATCGCTGCCGCGCTCAAGAGCCGCCGCGGCGCCTTTTTCGTGGAACGAATCACTGTCCAGGTGCACGTAGGCCAGGTTGGCGAAGGGCTCCAATGCCAGCGGTTGCAGGTGAATGCGGTACGCGGCTTCGGTGAACACTTGCGCGGTACTGGCGTCCAGCTTGGTCTTCTGCTTGCCGCCGACTTCGCCGTATTGCAGATCACGCTTCACATCGCCGCGATGCCAGCTGTAGGCACCGCCGACGCTGACCCGCCAGTCGCCCAGCTCACGCCCGGCATAGGCGCCGAAGTGATAGCTGTCGATGGACGCCGAGGAGTGAGTGCCGCTGCCCAGGCTCAGTGAGCTGTCGCTGTAACCGGCCACTACGCCGACGCGGGTCTGCTCGTCCAGCGCGCCGTCGACGCCGGCCAGCAAGCCGCCGATGGACGTGGTGGAACCCGCCGTTTCACCGCGGTTGTCCGACTTGCCCCAGGCGCCCAGGGCCTTGAGCCACAGATTGCTTTCACCGGCCACCGGCGTGTGGCGCAAGCGCTCGCCTACCGCGTCACGCAGTTGGCGGCTGTCGTTGATCAACATCGCGCCCACGGCCGGGTAGATTTCACCGGACAGCTGCTGCAAGCCCTGTTGCGCCGTGGCAATCGAGTCTGACTGCAACAGGCTTTCGTACACGGGGTTGCCGGCGCCGAGTTGCTCGGCGGCAGCGGCAACGGCGCGCTGGTTGCGGGTGGCGCCGACGCTGGCAAAGCTGGCATCGTTGCGCCCCACCGCCAGCTGCACGCCGTTGGCGGCATAGTCCAGGGTGCCGCCCAGGAACAGGTAGTTCGGCAGCACTTGGCCGAACTGACCCTGGATGCCGCCGGCCGCTTCAAGAATCGAGTACTGACGACCGATCAGGCTCCGGGCCTGGCTTTGGCTCAACAAAGTCGAGCTGTTTTCCAGGGCCAGGGTCACCGTGCCGCCTCCCAGCACCGCCTTGCCGCCTGCAACGATGCGGTCGCTGCTGGTCGGCGTCAGCTCTACGGCGTAGGTGGAGCCCGCGCCCAGGTTCACATCCCCGGCCACCTGCAAGGTGCCTACCGAGTTACCCGGTGCCACGCGCCCGCCGCTGTTCACCGACAGCGCGCCGATACGCCCGGAGCCGCCGAGGGTGCCGCTGTTGTTGACGGTGACGGCCGAGGTCAGCGAGCCGTTCACGGCCAACAGGCCGCCGTTGACGGTCGTTGCGCCGCGGTACGTGCTGTCGCCGCTGAGTACCAGGCTGCCAGCGCCGGACTTGATCAGGCTGCCTTCGTACACACGGTTCGCCGCGGCTTGATCGCGCGCGCTGCCCACGGCGTAGTCGGTCTGGTCCTGCTGGCTGGCCGTGGCGCCCACACCGTTCTGCCAGCCCTTATCGATCAGGGTCTGCTGCCAGGCGCTGTGCTCGGCGCGGTCTTCTGCCTGACGCTGAAGCAGCGCCTGGTCAGACATGCCGTTGCTCCACACATCGCCCTGCCCGGCCGCGAGGTTCACGTCGGTGGCGCCGAGCAGTTGCCCTGGCCCGTGCATCGCGCGGCCCAGGTCCGGCACGCCCCAGCCGACAATGGCGTTGGGCGCCTGGGTGATCGAGCCGTCAAGTTGCGTGGCGGTGGTCAGCAGCACCTGCAACGCCTGCTCGTTGGTCATATACGGGTAGCGCTCCATCACCAGCGCCAACGCACCCGTGGCATGGGGCGCCGACATCGAGGTGCCGGATTTCACGCCGTAACCGCCGTCGGGGATGGTGCTGTTGATCAGCGCACCGGGGGTGGAGATGCACCAGTACTTGGCGATGCCACACTTGTTGTATTTCTGGTTGTTGGCCTTATCCAGCCCCGACACCGCCAGCCAGTGGCCTTCCAGTTCCGGTTGGAAGTACGGCAAGGCCGAGCGCACGCTGGCGTTCGCGTAACCGCTGTTGCCGGCGCTGAACACGTTGATCACCCCCGCCTTGGCCACATCCGCCGCCGCATCCAGCCAGGTGCCACGGTTGTAGTGCTGGGCATAGGCTGCATGCAGATCGCCCAGGGTCTGGTAGCTCACGTCCTTGGGCTGACTGCCCCAACTGTTGTTAATGGCGCGTACGCCGGAATCCACCAGGGCGCTGTACACCGCCTTGAAATATTTGGGGTCCGGGGTGGGGCCGAACAGGAAGCTGTCGTTGGCATTGGTGTTGCCGACAAAAACCTGGGCGTTATACGCCACGCCATGCATGCCCACGCCGTCGCGCGCCGCGCCCATGGTGCCGGTGACGTGAGTACCGTGAGAGTCGTTGTTCGGGTTGAGCGCACCCGTGGTGCTGAACGCACTGCCATCGACGTAAGTGCCGCTGGCCGTGACCGGATGGAAGCGGTCTTTGGACGCTTCGGGGTGATTGGGATCAAAGCCCGAGTCCAGCGCGCCGATCTTCACGCCATTGCCGCTGATGCCGGCGGCATAGGCTTCATCGGCCTTCATGCGCCCCAGGCCCCAGTCGCTCTGGTATTCGGCGGAGCGCCAGCTGGCGGGGTCCCCCAGTTGGCCGGTCTCGGCATATTGCGCCTGTGCCGCAACGGACAGCAGCAGCAATGAGCCTGCGGTGAAGGGTTTGAAACGTGGTGAATCCGTGATCATCCGTACACTCCTGTTTATTGTTATTCGCCGCTTCCTGTAGGAGCGAGGCGGGCGGCTAGCCCTTGCTCGCGAAGGACGCATAGGCGCCGCGTCTCTCCAAGATGCCCGTGCCATCGCTGACGTTTTTCGCGAGCAAGGGCTAGCCGCCCGCCTCGCTCCTACAGTTTTCGATCCGGGCCGAAGGCTTCGTCCACCTTGGCCAGGTCGGTGTCACGCAAGTTGCCCGCGTAGTAGTGCAATTTGGTCCAGGCCATCAGGTAGTCGTACCGCGCCTGGGCGAGGTCGCGGCGGGTGCTGTAGAGCTGCTGCTCGGCATTGAGGGCATCGAGGTTGACCCGCTCGCCGCCGAGGATGCTTTGCTTGGTCGACACCACCAGTGCCTCGGCGGAAGCCAGGGCCTTTTGATAGGCGCGCAGCTTGCTCACCCCCGACAGGCACGCGCTGAACTGGCGGCGCAGTTCGATCAGGGTTTCGCGGGTCTTGCCTTCCAGTTCGTACTCGGCCTGCTCCATGGCGCGACTGGCCTGGCGCGTGGACGCCGAGATACCGCCACCGGCGTACAGCGGCACGCTGACTTCAACCCCGATGGTGTTGGTGTCGTAGCGCTGGTTGTAGGTGTTGCCGCTGTCGGACTCCTGCTTGCGCGAACTGGCGTAGGCAGTCACCTTCGGCAAATGCCCGGCGCGGTTGCGTTCCACTTCATAGCGCGCCACTTCCAGTGCCTGGCGCTGGGAGGCCAGCGTCGGGTTGTTGCTGATGGCCAGCTCATGCCAGGTGTCGTAATTGGCCGGCGTCAGGGTGAAGGCGGCGAAACTCTGGTTCAGCGGTGCCAGGTCGTCGATGTTGACGCTTTGCACGCCAATCAACGCGCCCAACTCGCGCAACGACGCATCCTGCTCATCCAGGGCCTGGATCTCTTCGGCGGTGGCCAGCTCATAGCGCGATTCGGCTTCGAGGATATCGGTGCGGGTGCCCTCGCCTTGCTGGAACAGGTGTTGGTTCTGCTGGAACTGTTGCTCGAAGGCTTTTTTCTTGGCGCGGGCAATGTCGATCTGGTCCTGGGCGAACAACGCCTGGGTGTAGTAGCTCAACACGCGCACCAACAGCGCTTGGCTCTTGTCCCGAAAGCTTTCATCGGCAAACAAAGCCTGGGCCACGCCCTTGCGGTAGTTGGCATAGGCTTCGTAGTCGAACAGCGGCTGCTGCAGGCTGAAGGTGGAGCCGTAGCTGTTGTAGTTGCGGTCGTCGCGGTAGCTGCCTCCGCGCCCATCGGGCAGGTGCGCCTCGGAATTGTTGCGGCCCTTGTTGTAGTTGTACGACAGCTTGGGCAGAAGACCTGCGCGGCCGATGGTGCGGTTTTCCAGGCCGGCGTCGCGTTCCTTGATCGCGCCGAGGAACACCGGGTCATTGCGCAGGGCTTGCTCGTAGACATCGAACGGGCCCATGGCGGCGTGTGCACTGGCGCAACTGAAGAGCAAGGCGATGAACACAGGTTTCATGCTCATTCCTCGGTCAACGCGGAGCCGGCGCGATCGAGCAGCGGCTTGAACAGGTAGTTGAGCAATGACCGCTCGCCGGTGCGCACGAACATCTCGGCGGGCATGCCGGGCTTGATCACCAGGCCGTGGAGTTTTTCCAGCGCCGCCTCGCTGACCGTGGTGCGCAGCACGTAATAGGGTGCGCCGGTCTTCTCATCGAGCATCTGGTCAGCCGAAATCAGGCTCACCTCCCCCGGCACCCGTGGCGTGCGGCTCTGGTTGAAGGCGGTGAAGAGGATGTCCACCGGCAAGTGCGTGCCGACCTTGTCCACCAGGTGCACCGGCAAATGCCCCTCCACTTCCAGGCGCGTGCCTTGGGGCACGATCTCCAGCAGGGTTTCACCGGCGCGCACCACGGCGCCTTCGGTGTGTACGCCGAGGTTGACCGCGATGCCATCGGCCGGCGCATTGATTTCGCTGTGCTGCAGGTCGAACCCGGCGGAGGTGAGTTGCTGCTCCAGGGTCAGGCTGCGCAATTGCGCATCGGCCAGTTGGCTGCGCACTTCCTTTTGATACTCCTCGCTGTGCTGCTGCAATTTGAGGCGCGATTCGACAATGCCCTGCTCCACGCGGCCACTTTCGCCGGCGTTTTGCGCCAGGTCCTGCTGCACCTGGGACAACTGGCGCTGATAGTCCATCAGCCGGTTGCGCGGGATGTAGCCATTGTCGGCCAGCGGTTGCAGGTTGCTCAGTTGGTCACGCAGGGATTGCGCCTGGGCGGTCAGGTCGCTGCGGGCGCGGCGCATGCCGCCCAACTGCGACGTGGCGCCATCGATGCTGGCACGAATGCCGGCCTGCTCACGGGCAAAAGCTTCGCGCCGGCTGCTGAACAGTTGGCGTTGGCCTTCGAGCACCAGCGCCAGGGCCGGGTCGGGGTTGCCGCTCAGTTCAGCCGGAAAACGCACGCCGGGCAGGTTGTCGCGCTCACTCTGCCAGCGGGCGGCGCTGGCCCAGGCCATGCGGTACTGGGCTTGCAGCGATTGCACGTCGGCCTGGTGCTGGGTCTGGTCGAGACGAAACAGCGGCTGGCCCTGCTTCACCACCTCGCCTTCGCGCACCAGTATCCGGCTGACCACACCGGGGCTGAGGGTTTGCACGGCCTTGCGCTTGCCCGACACCACCACCGTGCCTTGCACCGGGATGCCCTGATCCAGCGGCGCCAGGCTGGCCCAGAGGAAAAAACCTCCGGCGCCCACCACGGTCAGCAGCCAGCCCATGCGAACGAAGAAACGTGCGTCGTGTTGTTCGTAAATCATGCAAGTATCCTTACTGCTTGACGCAAAACATGTAGGAGCGAGCTTGCTCGCGAAAAACCCACAAGCACCGTGTGTATCCAATCGGAGCGCGTCATCGTTGACGACTTTCGCGAGCAAGCTCGCTCCTACCGCCGGGTTTTTCCTTCGGTGCCTCCTGCTGGCCGGACAAGGCGCGCAGCACTTCCTGGCTGGGTCCGAACGCCTGCAACTGGCCTTCATTGAGGATCAGCAGCTTGTCGGCCTGGGCCAATGCAGAAGAACGGTGGGTGACCAGCACCACGCTGCTGCCCTGGGCCTTCATCTGCACGATGGCGCTGGCCAGCGCAGCTTCGCCGACGGTGTCGAGGTTAGAGTTGGGCTCATCCAGCACGATCAACCGCGGGTTGCCATACAGCGCACGGGCCAGGGCCACGCGTTGCTTCTGCCCGCCTGACAGGCCGCCGCCGTTGTCGCCCAGCACGGTGTCGTAGCCTTGGGGCAGGCGCAGGATCAGTTCGTGCACCCCGGCCTGTTGCGCCGCTTTCACGACCCACTCCGGGTCGGCCTGGCGAAAGCGTGCGATGTTGTCGGCGATGCTGCCGCTGAACAGCTCGATGTCCTGGGGCAGGTAGCCGATATACGGGCCGAGGTCGTCGCGGTCCCAACGGTGGATGTCCGCGCCGTCCAGGCGCACGGTACCCGCCAGGGTCGGCCACACGCCCACCAGCACGCGGGCCAGCGTGGATTTACCCGAGCCCGAGGCGCCGAGCACGCCCAGCACTTCGCCGGCGCCGAGGTTGAAGCTGATGTGATGCAGGCTGGCCAGACGCCGACCGGGCGGGCCGGCGCTGACCTGTTCGAAGCTCACCTGGCCCTTGGGCGCCGGCAACGTCATGTGCTCGCCTTCCGGCGGGAACTCACGCAGCAGCTCGTCGAGGCGCTGGTACGCCAGCTTGGCCGAACTCCACTGCTTCCATACGGCGATCAGTTGGTCGATGGGGCTGAGCACCCGGCCCATCAGGATGGACCCGGCAATCATCATGCCCGCGGTCATATCGCCCTTGATCACCAGCAGCGCGCCAAGGCCCAGCACCAGCGATTGCAGGCACAGGCGCAGGGACTTGCTCAGGGAGGTGATCACCGAGCCGGTGTCGCTGGCCTTGTTCTGCAAACCGAGGAACTGCGAATGCACCGCGAACCAACGCTGGCGCAGTGCTCCGAGCATGCCCATGGCCTGGATGGTTTCGGCATTGTGCAAATGGCTGGTGGCCAACTGCGTCGACTGTTGGGAGAAACCGCTGGCTTCGCCCAGCGGCTTTTTGGTCAGGTATTCGTTGAGGCAAGCCAGGCCGATCAGCAGCACTGCCCCGGCGGTAGCCAGTACACCCAGCCACACATTGAACAGGAAAATCACGAACAGGTAGATCGGAAACCACGGCGCATCGAAAAACGCGAACAGCGCAGGTCCGGTAATGAACTGGCGAATGTGGGTCAGGTCGCCGAGGGACTGCCCGGCATGCCCCTGGCCGCGTTGCAGGTTGCGTTCGAACGCGGCCTTGTAGACGCGCAAATTGAAACGTCGCTCCAAAGCGCTGCCGATGCGTATCACGACAAAACTGCGGATAACTTCCAACAGACCAATAAAGGCAAAGAACCCCACGACCATCAACGTCAACATCACCAGGGTGGTTTCATTCTGGGAGGACAATACGCGGTCGTACACTTGCAGCATGTAAATCGAGGGCACCAGCATCAACAGGTTAATCAGCGCGGTAAAACAGCCAATGCTGATCAAGATGCTCTTGTATTCACCCAGCGCCTTGAACAAGGGTGCAACGGTATGGGGCTTGGCCATATCTTCTTTATCTTCCCTGAACCCAGTTTGCGCGCAATAGTTGCCTACCCCCTGAATAAGGAGCGGCCAACTAAAAAATTAAGTTATAAGGTTATAACCGGAACTAAGGCGTGCGTTGCAACACAACTAGGGCACCCGATTTAGTCCGCGCCTGATATTCGCCCTCCTTCTGGCGATTCAGATGCGTAATCCCGCTGCCTTCGGCGTTCATCAGCCAGATACCGTCCGGCGTCGGCGACCAGCTCCGCGGTTCGTCCCCCAGCCATTGCGCGACACATGCCACATCGCCACCCAGGCGGTTGGCCTGCTCCAGCAGGTCCAGCGCACACACCTGCTCCCCCTGGTGCAACTGCCAATGCCCCGCCAACTGCGCGGTGGTGGGTAAAACAAGACTGCTCGCCATTGCATGGGCTCCTGCCGACACGATCAATAAGGTGAACCATTTGAAACGCTGCATTTTTGGCTCCAGCCTGGAACGCGGCGCCGAAGCGCCGCGCTTTACATCACGCCACGATGTCGCTGGCGGCCGCCTGGCCAACGGTGGTGACGAGGAAATCCGCCACGCCGTGCCCGGAGAAGTCCACCGCCAACGTCCCCAGGTTGGTACCTGAGGCGTAGGACAGCACCGCATCGCCGGCATGCCCGGTGAAGGCATTGACGAAGGTCACGCCTGCGCCCTTGGTGATGCCGGACAGGTCGATCTTGTCTGAACCGGAGGTGAAGTCAAAGATCTTGTCCGCCGCCCCTGGCTTGGAATCGGACACGGCACCGAACACAAAGGTGTCGCTGCCTGCGCCGCCCCAGAGTTGGTCCGCCCCGCCGCCACCGTAGATGAGGTCGTTACCGGCCCCGCCCTTGATGAGGTTGGCAACCTGGTTACCAATGATCAGGTCGTTGCCCGAGCCGCCAAAGGCGTTCTCGACCGTCACGCCCTTGGCGATGGACACGTTGCCTACCAGGCCGCCAACGTCGGAGAACGAGGCCGCATTGAGGTTGATCTTCTGGTTCTGGGTGAAGCCGGAGAAGTCCAGGGTGTCATTGCCTCCACCGTCCCATACCGAGAACACCAGCTTGTCGGCATTGGAGGTGGCGCTGAGGAAATCGCGCCCGGTGTTGGAGTTGAAACCGTAGGTGGTGTCACCGGCGCGGGTGTTGAAGTTGGCACCGTAGAGCTTCTGGATCGCGGCGATGTCGTCGATCAGCGGCCCCGACGCATAAGCCTCGACCCCGCCTTTGCTGAAGTTCTGGTTGGTGTTGCTCTCGCTCCAGTAACTCATGACGCTATAGCCACGCGTGTCCTGTCCATAGGTCGCGTCGTTGTAGGTCGGGTTGCCATTCCCGGCGTTGTAGTCGCCAGGGTGAGCCAGGCCCAGGGTGTGGCCGATTTCGTGGGTCAGGGTCTGCCGGCCATAATTGTTCAGGTCCGGGGTCTTGTTCGGCGTGTAGCTGCTGTTGGTGAGATACCACGAGGTGCCGTCGTAGCCTGCGCCGGTACCGGGCAGGTAAGCGAACGCCGCCGCGCCGTCCTGGCCGCCGCTGTAGTTGCCGAAGGTCATGTGTGCGTCACCGCCCGAAGCCTTTTCGGTAAAGGTCACGTTGGCGACGTCCGACCAGGATTGCATGGCCAGTGCGGCCTGTGCTTTCTGCTGGGTGTTGAATTGGCTGAAGCCGGAGATGCCATGTTTGTTCATGGTGCTCTGGGTAGCCGAGGTGAGGAAGGTGTAGGTCAGATCGATCTTGCCGTTGCCATCAACGTCCCGATACGCGGCACCGTCCCGCAGCAGCTGGGTCGCTGCCTGGTCCACGCTGTAGGACGGTTTGCCATTGACCGTAAGGTTGCCACCACGGTCATACAAATGGCTGAAGCTATCGATTTGCGAGTAAGCAGTGCTGGCTTGCGCGGCAGATACAATAGCCTTGTCTTTTACTTTTGACATAAACGTACTTCCTTGTTTGCAAGTGCATCAGTCTTTGTTCGATAGGAACCTCGCGGGCGAGGATAGTCCTATCACTCACCTCTTTTGAAGGCGTAAGAAAACTGACACAACTTGAAATCTTTCGTCTACACATATTTCAGTGGAAAAAAGCTGACCCGAATTCAACTTGATGAAGTCCCCGCGTAGTGTTTGTTGGGCACTGTTGTGTTTGCGGCCCGGAATCGGGCCGAGAGATATTTAAATATTAAATACACGTTAAGCCGCTCTAGTGAGCACCCCGCTGAAATAAGGGATCCAATATATTGTCATGGTGTCATTAGCGACATTAAAGAGCCACTACTTGAACTATTAACTGCCTTGTCCCCTGTTACCGGGACATCGGGCCGAGTTAAACCTGTGCTTATCGTCCAGTGCGGATGGTATTCCACACCCGTGTACGAATCCGGTCGATATTCAAAGGCATGGCTTGCAGCGCAAACAATTTGCCCATCATTTCCGGGCTGGGGTAGACCTTGGTGTCCGCCTTGATCGCCGGGTCCACCAGGCTATCGGCCGCCTGGTTACCATTGGCGTAGTGCACGTAGTTGGTGATGCCGGCCATCACCTCTGGGCGCAGCAGGTAGTTCATGAATGCGTAACCGGCCTGTTCGTTTGGCGCGTCGGCGGGCATGGCGACCATGTCAAACCAGATCGCCGCGCCTTCTCTGGGGATGTTGTAGCCGATGTTCACGCCATTTTTGGCTTCCCTGGCGCGGCTTTCAGCCTGCAGGATGTCGCCGGAAAAGCCGACGGCCACGCAGATATCGCCGTTGGCCAGGTCGGCGGTGTATTTCGATGAGTGGAAATAGGCGACATAGGGGCGCACTTTCATCAACAGGTCTTCGGCCTTTCTGTAGTCCTCGGCCTTTTTGCTGTGGTGCGGCAAGCCCAGGTAGTTCAGCGCCGCTGGCAGCAACTCCGGGCCGTTGTCGAGGATCGCTACCCCGCACTTCTGCAGCTTGGCCATGTTTTCCGGCTTGAAGATCAGGTCCCAGGAATCCACCGGAGCGTTGTCACCCAATACCGCCCTGACCTTGTCGATGTTGTAGCCGATGCCGGTGCTGCCCCACAGGTAGGGGAAACCGTGGGCATTGCCCGGATCGTTGCTTTCCAGGGCCTTGAGCAGCACCGGGTTGAGGTTTTTCCAGTTGGGCAACTGGCGCTTGTCGAGGGCCTTCAGCGCCCCGCCCTCAATCTGCCGCGCCATGAAGTGGTTGGACGGGAATACCACGTCATAACCGGACTTGCCTGTCATCAACTTGCCATCGAGGGTTTCGTTGCTGTCGTAGACGTCGTAGGTGAAACCGATGCCGGTTTCTTTCTGAAAATTGCGCGTGGTGTCCGGCGCGATGTAATCCGACCAGTTGTAGATTTTTACCGACTCGGCGGCCTGGCAGACAGAGGCCGCCCACATCAAGGGCAACAGGGCAATGACTTTCATGGTTGGGTTTCCTGGCGGTGTTTGGGAGTGGAACGGCTCAGTGCATGAAACCTTCCATGAAGCCCGCCACGCTGGTCGCCAGCTTGCGGCGCCAAGGTGCCGTATTGGGGTTGGCCAATACCTGGTCTTCATGAACGAAACTGCGGATGATCGCGTTGTAGCCCAGCCAGCGGCAGGGTTCAGGCTCCCAGGCTTTCAACGCCTTGAGCCCACGTTCGCGAATCACCCAGGGCTGGTAGATCAGTGGTGTGTCGAGGCCCAGAATCAGGTCGGCCAAGGTGCGGCCCCCCAGATTGGTGGCGCCGACACCCTCCCCGCCATACCCGCCGGACAGCGCGATACCGGTTGCGGGATCGCAGAGCATGTGGGGGCGAAAGCGGCGTGACATGCCGAGGTTGCCACCCCAGGAATGGGTAATCCGCACCTTCTTGAGTTGTGGGAAGAGTTCGCCGAACAGGTAACGACGCAGCGCTACTTCACTGTCGGTCAAGTCGAAGTCATGCCGTAGCTTGCCAGCGAACTGATAGCCACCGCGTGCGCCGAACACCAGGCGATTGTCCAGCGTGCGCTGACCGTAGGTGACCTGCCGGCTGCTCTCGCCAAACGCCTGGCCGTGGCTCAGGCCGATGTCATCCCAGGCACTGGCGGGCAACGGTTCGGTGGCGACCATCAAGCTTTGCACCGGCAGTTGGTAGCGGCCCAGTGGCGGCAAGGTCTTGGCGTAGCCCTCGACCGCCGGCACCACCCACGTGGCGCGCACACCGGCCTTGGCGGTGCGCAGGGCGCCGGATTGCCAATGGGTCACCGGGCTTTGTTCGTAGAGGCTCACGCCCATGTCCTCAACCACCCGCGCCAGGCCACGCACCAGTTTGGCCGGGTTGATGGTCGCCACATGAGGCGCATGGATCCCCCCGTAAGGTTTGGCGATGCGGATCTGTTCGGCCAGTTGTTGAGGGCTCAGCCAGCGGTAGTCGGCTTCGGTGAGGCCTTGATCGTAGAGTTTGTCGAGGTAACGGCGCAGGCTGCGCTCTTGCTCCGGGTAACGCGCCGCGCAGTACAGCGCGCCCCCTTTGCGATAGTCACAATCGATGCCTTCGCGGGCCAGCACCTGGGCCACTTCATCGGGAATACCGTGCAGCAGGTCGAACGAGGCGCGACGCTGTTCGGGCGTAAGCCCCGCCAGCAGGCGATCTTCGCCGAGCAGGTTGCCCATCAGCCAGCCGCCGTTGCGGCCGGACGCACCAAAACCGGCGGTTTGCGCTTCGATGATTGCGACCTTCAACTGCGGCGCCTGGCGCTTGAGGTAATAGGCGGTCCACAGGCCGGTGTAGCCGGCGCCGATAATGGCCACGTCGACGTCCAGGTCATGCTCCAGGCACGGCCGCGCCTGCAACGGGTCGTCCAGTTGGTCCATCCATAAGCTGATCGTGCGCCAGGCCTGCATGCCCTGTTCCCCTGCCTCGTTTCGATAGGGTCGATCCTAGAGCGCGGCCTTATTGGCTGTCTTGCGCGCGTGCACGCAGAGAAATTTGTTTGACGTAGGCCTTGGGCGATTGGCCCGTATGCTGGCGAAAGGCGCTATAGAACGCCGACAACGAATTGAAGCCGGCGGCAAAGGCCAGGTCGTCGACCTTGGTCGTTTGCGCCGCGTGCTCCAGTGCCCCCAGCAAGTGCTGAAGCCGGGCCTGGTTGACGTAACGGTAGAAGCTCTGCCCCAGCACTTGATTGAGCAGGTAGGAAATCTGATTACGGCTGTAGCCACATTCCTTGGCGACGCGCTGGAGGTCCAGTTCCGGGTCCAGGTAGGGTTGCTGCTGTTGGAAATACTGCTGCAGGTCGTTGGCCATATGCCCCAATTGCTGGGGCGAAAGGCCCAGCCGGCTGACCGTGGGGCGCAGGGCCTGAGTGGGCTGCTCGTGCACCAGCGAAGCGTACTCGTTGACGCGCCAGATCAGCCCATCGCGCACGGTGATGGCCTCACTGGTGCGAAACGACACCAACCCCTGGCCACCTCGCAACGTAATGCGGTACTGGATAACCGCCGTATCGCCATCGGCACGAATGCGGTCGGTGTGCTCAATGGCCTCGTCAGCCCCGCGTGGCATGCTCGCTTGCAGGTATTGGCGCAGTTCAGCGTATGCCACCACGCGGTTCTGGAAGAAATCGTGGTACTGAATCTCGGGATGGTAGTAGGCCATCACCCCGTCGAGGTCACGATGGCGCCAGCACAGGTGATGGCGCAGGACCAGCTCGCGGGTAGCGTGGGTCGTGTGGCAGTCATCGTCCGGGGCGAGGTCGGGCATACACGGCTCCACGGTGGATAAGCGCATGAGAGTGCCGAAAGTGAACGGCGTGTTCAATGGCCTGGGGCGACTTCTGACTAATGGCCCTTTGCCTAATCCAAAACAGGACTTGATCCAAGTCAATGCCCGGTGAAGAACCGCCGAACGGGCCTGAAAAAGTCGCCTCGCACTTGCGAACGAATGCTATTTTGAATGTACGACGCCATGACCACTGAAGGCCCTGGCCCCTGCCGCGAGCTAAAGGAAGCGCTCAATGAACAAGGTAGGCAACATGAACAAAGTGACATTTCCCAACGCTTGCCAGTTGATGCGCTGGCATTTTCATCCGATGGGCTTCGAGGGGAGTATGGACGCCCCAGGCAGCATGGTCGCCCGCCTGTTCGACCGTTCCAGCGGCGAGACGCTGATCGCTATCGCCGGCATTCCCTGTGCCACCGTGATGAACGCCGCTGATGTGGAGCGCATCATCGAGGCGGTGGAAGATGAGCTGGAGTGTTTTGTGCCGCCGTTGTCGTTGCGGGCCTGATCGAGGCCCCAAACCTGTGAGATCAACTGTGGGAGGGGGCAGCCCCCTCCCACATTCAGATCGAGTTCATCCCGCTCAACCGCGTTGATCGTCAAAGAACGCTTTCCTGCCGTCCACCCGCTCCGACGCCCTTGGCACATTCACCGCCTGGCCTTCGGGCTTTTCCACATACCAATAGCAGTGGCTTACCGCTCGGGTGATACCGACGTAGGCCAGACGCAGCACTTCATCTTTTTGTGCGGTGTCGTACGCCTCACTGTTGCCTTCCTTGCCCAGGCCCGCCATACGGTAGACCTGGTTCTTGTAGGGCGAGCTGGTGAGGTGCTGGCAGTCACCCAGTAGAAAGACTGAATCCGCCTGCAGGCCCTTGGCGCTGTGGTAGGTCAGTTGTTTCAGCCTTCGCGCCTGGGGTGGCAAGCTCGAATCCAGATTAACTACAGCCTGAATATGCTCTTGTATCAATAATTTATCGCTGCTTTTGCGATACAACATTAACACCGTATCGCCCTGCTGATAGCGTTCGAGTAACTGCCGCGCCAGCGCGGCGTCGTCGCGCTCGCGCACTACCACGGGCACCAATGCCTTGGGTTCGCCGCAAGCCTTCGCCTTCTTGCCCGGAATCGCCGGGGCACTGCGCACGATGTGCTCGGCAGCGTCGATGATGTGTTGGTGGCTGCGGTAATTCTCACCCAGCATCACGCGGGTGGTGCTCGGCGATGGGAACTCCTTGTTGAATTCCATGAAGTACTGGGGCGAGCTGCCGCGCCAGCCGTAGATCGACTGCCAGTCATCGCCCACACATAAGAGTGATGAACGCTGCGCCCCGCGCCCCACGTGCATGGCCGGGCCA
The DNA here is from genome assembly GCF_030816195.1 of Pseudomonas sp. W4I3. Lineage (GTDB taxonomy): Bacteria > Pseudomonadota > Gammaproteobacteria > Pseudomonadales > Pseudomonadaceae > Aquipseudomonas. The sequence continues at coordinate 3,617,206 of NZ_JAUSXS010000001.1, forward strand.
CGGCTGCGGATTTCGCGCAGGCTGGCGCGAATCCACGAGACAATCTGCGGTGAAACGTCTTGGAACTCGTCGATCATCAAGTGCGACATGGGCCGCAGCAGCGGATCACTGAGCAGCTTGAGGTTCTCCGGGGTATTTTCGCCAAATAACGAGAACATGCGGTTGTAGGTCATGATCGGCGGCGACTGATCAAGCAAGTGATCTTCCAGGGCTTTCCAGAAAATACCCAGGGCTTCAAAGAACAAGCGGTCCGGGTCGTCCTTGGGGAAGCTCATCCCCCCCACGGCAGTCGGCACATCCAAACCGAGGTTCTCGATAAAACCGGCGGCCATGACAAAGCTGTCCAGTAGCGGCGCCGAAGCCAGCTCACCCTTGACCTTGTAATCGAACCCAGGCCCTGCCGTGGCATCGCCTGCCAAGCTAGTTAACACTTTTCTTGAAGTTTCGTAGCTATCCAACCATATCAAAGGTTTACGACAGAAAGCTTGAAACAGGGTGCGCTTTACCGCCCACTCTGCGCGCACTGACAACTTGGAATTCGGTCGGCTGATCTGGGCGTTTTCCCGCGGATCAAAGCCCAGCACTACCCAGGCATCCAGCTCAGGGATATAGCCATGGCAGTGGAACTGCGCGCCGTTGATCTCGACCCGCTGCCGGCTCGGCTCGATACCCGCGATTGGCCAGGCACCGGCGCGAAACCACAGATCCTCGATGACGTCACAGAGTTCTTCATCGCGCTTGGCCGCCAGTTCGGTTACCGCTGCGCGCTTCTGCACATCCGGATGATCGCGCTCCAGCTCCTTGAGCTGCAGCCCGTGGCGCGCCAGCGGTGCGATCAGCTCGCGAAACCGCGCATGGCTGCCGTGCAAACGGTGATAGCAGGCGTTCATCTGTTGGCGCTGGGCGTCGTTGATGCGCAGGTCGAACGGGTTGCTGTCAGCGTCTTCGAACCCGGCACTGAGGTTCTCGAACGCCTGCAGTCGCTCAAAGCCCGGCAAGCTGCGTACCATCGGCAGGATGCGCGAGTGAAAGGTGCGCACCACCGCCTGGGCTTCTTTCTGGCCAAGGGGTTGGCCCCACAGGGTAAGGATTTCCATGAGCTTGTTGATGAAGTCTTTGCGCGACTCACGGGTGAAGGTCACCACCGTCATTGAGCTCAGCTCAAAGCCCAGGTAATGGGTCAGCAGCAGGATGCGCAGCACCAGCGAGGTCGACTTGCCCGCGCCGGCACCGGCAATTACCGAGGTGGACGGCGTGTCGCTGAAGATCATCTTCCATTGCGCGACGCTGGGCTGGGCGTGGGCAGGCAATAAACGTGCAACGTCGGCCTTCATGCGCTTTTTGATTTCAGGGGTGAGCGGCAGTCGCCAATCGTCGAACAGGCTGTCATCAATGCCGGGAGCACGGTGTTCATCGCTGCGAAAATCGCGAATCAGCAGGACCTGTCGGCCTTCCTCCACCCCCTCTGCCTTGCCTTCGCGGTAACCGTACTCCACGCCTGCTTCGTGCCCGCTGCGAAAACCGTCGGCCTGGCCATGCAGCCAGGAGAACCGGTGCTGCGCGCGCAAACGGGTGAGGCCGTGGCCGAACAGGCGCGCGGCGAGCCGTTTCAACAACGGCATTTCAGCCAGAGGGCGCAGTTCAGGGGGCAGATCAGGCTGTGGGTGCGGCACGCGGACTCCTGCGATGAGCTTGGTTCTAACGGTGCGCCATGGTCGCCGGAATCGCCGCTCAGTTCCAGCCAAATGCTTTGATGTCATGCAGTTAGGCGATGAAGTGAATGTTAATGCCCTTATTTATCATCGAATAAATGGATAGGAATCAGGCATTTTTTACGCTTTTTATCGATCATGCACTGTTGGATCATAGGGCCATCAACAGGAGACGATCATGCTTGAACTTCGACCCTTCAACACCCTGGGCGGCGCCCACCATGGCTGGCTCGACGCCCATCACCATTTTTCATTCGCCGAATACCATGACCCCGAACGTATGCACTGGGGCAATCTGCGGGTGTGGAACGACGACATCATTGCGCCGGGCAGTGGCTTCCCACAGCACGCGCACCGCGACATGGAAATCATCACCTATGTGCGTGAAGGCGCGATCAGTCACGCCGACAACCTTGGCAACAAGGGCCGTACCGAGGCCGGTGATGTACAGGTGATGAGCGCCGGCACCGGGATCGCCCACAGCGAATACAACCTGGAAGCCACGCCGACCAAGATCTTTCAGATCTGGATCATCCCGAATGAGGCGGGGTTGCCGCCCTCCTGGGGAGCCAAGCCGTTTCCACAGGGTGAGCGAGAAGGTTTCGTGACACTGGCCAGTGGCAAGGCCGGAGACGCTGAAAGCCTGCGCATCCGGGCCGACGCACGCCTGGTGGCGGCCAATCTGAAGGCAGGCGAAAGTGCCGAGTACCGCCTCGACAGTGGACGACGTGCGTACCTGGTGCCCGCAACGGGGGTGATTGAAGTCAATGGTTTGCGTGCGCAAGCGCGAGACGGTGTAGCGGTTGCCGATGAGCAGGTGCTGCGGGTGACGGCGATTGAAGACAGTGAGATTGTGCTGGTCGACCTGGCCTGATCTCAAGCCTTGCTGGTATTTAATGTGGGAGGGGGCTTGCTCCCGATAGCGGTGGGTCAGTCAATGATGATATCGACTGAGCTACCGTCATCGGGAGCAAGCCCCCTCCCACATTGGGTTTTGCGTTGTTACTCGGAGATGGCGCGGTCCACCAGTACTTGTGCTTCTTCTACCAACTGCTTGAGGTGATCTTCGCCAACAAAGCTCTCGGCGTAGATCTTGTAGATGTCCTCGGTGCCCGATGGGCGCGCGGCGAACCAGCCGTTTTCGGTCATGACTTTCAAACCGCCGATCGCCTGATTGTTGCCTGGCGCATGGCTGAGGATCTGCTGGATGCTTTCACCGGCCAGTTGGGTCGAGGTGACCTGCTCCGGCGACAGTTTGCCCAGCAGGGCTTTCTGCGCTGGCGTAGCCCTGGCATCGACGCGGGTGGCAAAGGGCTCGCCCAGCGCGTCGGTCAGGCCGCGATAGATCTGGCTCGGGTCCTGGCCTTTGCGCGAGGTCATTTCGGCGGCGAGCAAGGCTGGGATCAGACCGTCCTTGTCGGTGCTCCAGACCGTGCCGTCCTTGCGCAGGAACGAGGCGCCGGCACTTTCTTCGCCACCAAAGCCCAGCGAGCCTTCGAACAAACCATCAGCAAACCATTTGAAGCCCACCGGCACTTCGTACAAACGACGCCCGATGCGCGCGGCAACGCGGTCGATCAAGCCACTGCTGACCACGGTTTTGCCCACCGCCGCATCGGCGCGCCAGTCGGGACGGTTCTGGAACAGGTAATCGATGGACACCGCCAGGTAGTTATTCGGCGCCAACAGCCCACCGGACGGGGTCACGATGCCATGACGGTCGTGGTCCGGGTCACAGGCAAACGCCACATCGAAGCGTTCCTTGAGGCCGATCAGCCCTTGCATGGCGTAGCTGGATGACGGGTCCATGCGGATCTGGCCGTCCCAGTCGACGCTCATGAAGCGGAAGGTCGAGTCGACGTCAGTGTTGACCACGTCCAGGTTCAAGCGGTAGTGCTCGGCAATTGCCGACCAGTAGCGCACCCCTGCTCCACCCAGCGGGTCAACGCCCAGGCGCAAGCCGGCGCTGCGGATGGCATCCATGTCGATCACATTGATCAGGTCGGCCACGTAGCTGTTGAGGTAATCGTGCCGGTGGGTGGTATCGGCCTTGAGCGCCTGGGCGTGAGTGATGCGCTTGACCCCGGCGAGCTTGTTGGCCAGCAGTTCGTTGGCCTTGGCTTCGATCCACTTGGTGACATGGGTGTCGGCAGGGCCGCCGTTGGGCGGGTTGTATTTGTAGCCGCCGCTTTGCGGTGGGTTGTGGGATGGCGTGATGACGATACCGTCGGCCAGTCCGCTGGTGCGGCCACGGTTATAGCAGATGATCGCGTGAGAAATCGCTGGCGTCGGCGTGTATTCATCGCCTTCGGCGAGCATCACATGCACACCATTGGCAGCGAGCACTTCCAGCGCACTGGCACCGGCCGGTGTTGACAGCGCGTGGGTGTCGAGGCCGACAAACAATGGGCCGTCGATGCCCTGGGCTTCGCGGTACAAGCAGATAGCCTGGCTGATCGCGAGCACGTGCCACTCGTTGAAGCTCAGTTCGAACGAGCTGCCACGGTGCCCGGAGGTACCAAACGCGACGCGCTGGGTAGAGATCGCTGCATCAGGCTGGCCGGTGTAATAGGCCGTGACCAGTCGCGGGATATCCACCAGCAACTGGGCTGGTGCCGGCTTGCCCGCAAAAGGACTGATAGTCATGCATAAACCTCGAAAAAGATAAGGATTCGGAAAAATGATAGTTTACGGTGACTTGGACTACTGCGCGACGGTATCGATCCAACAACCGATACAGAAATTTCATACGCTTCAGATCTGTGACTGTTGCAGCGCCTCGGCCAATGCATCCAGAGCAGTGTGCAGGTTCGGATGACCACTGAACGCATGACCGAGGCGCACCTGCTGGTGATGCAGACCGCTGAGGCTGAACAGCTCGCCGGGGGCGATCACCACGTGCTGCGTGACCATACGCTGGAACACGCGGCGCATATCCACCGCCGCCATCGACTGCAACCAGAAACTGGCACCGGCGACCGGCATTCGGTAGCTCACCTGCCCCTCCAGATGGGCGTCCAGGCGCTGGCTCATGGCCTGCGCTTGCTCGCGCAGCCGTTGCTGGAGCGTCTGCACGTGCTGGTCAATCCGCCCGTTTTCGTACAAGCGAGCAATGGCGCGCTGACGAATCGACGATAACCGGAATGCGCGCAACGCAAATTGGCGTTGCAACTCACGGCTCAGTTGACGCGACAGTACAAAGCCAAAGGGTGCCTCAGGGCCCAGGGCCTTCTCGAACGAGGAGAACACGATCAGCCGTTCAGGGTTGACCATCTGTCGCAGGGCTGCGGGGGACGGTACGAAGCTCAATTCGCCATAGGTGTCGTTCTCCAGCAACCAGCAGCCGAATCGGTCCAGTAGCTGCGCCACCTGCAATCGTTCCTGAACCGACAGTACGTTGCCCGATGGCATGCTCACCACCGATGACAGCAGCACCAGATGCACCGGCTCATGGCTGAGCAGGTGTTCAAAGGTACCCAAGTCGAAGCGGCCATCGGCGTGCCAGGGCAACTCGATAACGCGCACGCCGGCGCCCTGCAACAGGCGCAGGACCAGGTAATCGCAGGGTGATTCGGTCACGACCACCGTGCCCTTGAGGCCCAGCACGTCAATCAGGATCTCCAGGACACCGCGCAAGTCGGCGCCGATATACACCTCATCCGCCTGCCAGCAACGTGTGGGGGACGAGGTGTAACGTGCCGCCAGCGCCGCGCGCAGTTCCCAGACGCCAGAGGGTTGCGAGTGGGTTTGCAAGTGATGGGGGTGCCGGCGGATCAGTTGGCGCTCCAGCGTAAGCAATGCGCCATCCAGTGAGCCGAGCAGCGCCGGTTCATCGCCACTGAGCACCACCATGGCCGGACGCCGCGCGGCCGCATAAAGGCGCTCAAGCAAGTCCCCACTTGTCAGCATTTGCGCGTTGGCGGCCACGGGCCAGGCAAAGTAGCCGGACTTGGCCACTGAGTAGATCCGCCCCTCTTTTTCCAATATCGAGTAAGCGTACTGAATCGTCGAGATCGACACCTTCAAGCGAGTCGACAGCTGCCGCAGCGAAGGCAGCTTTACCGGCTTTTCAAGGCTGACTTCGTCGATCAGGTTGATCATGTAGCGGTACACCGCCTGGTAGGCAAAGTCCGCTTGCCGCTCCCCTCGCAGTTTCATGAACGTCCACCCGGTGTTGCACGTACAGGCACGCCGTCAACGTCCCGACAATTGCGCGATTTGCGCTTGCGCCCGCACCCCGTGCTGTTTGCGCGCCTGGCTGCCACGGCTCGTCTGCTGCACGCGCTTGCGGTACAGGTGCTGCAGCAGGGGCAATGGCAAGCCGCTGGTGTCGATCAGCCACTGCTGCAACATGTCCGCGACTGGCTTACCCTGCAGCGCCTTGTGCAATTCGGGAAGCCCCACCAGCATGCCAGGGTGGCATTGACGCAGGTAACCCTCCAGGCGCTCGCCATGATGGATGAAGGGTGAAAACAGCAGGCAAGTCAGCTGGCCCTCGTCCAGGCCGAAGAACTCCTGGGCGTAGGTCGTCGACAACACGCGCCCATCATTGCCGCCCATCTCATCGATCAGGGCGCTTGGGATTTGTCGGCGGCCCATTACGTCCCTCGCCTGCCGCACGAATGCCTGGACGCCTTCCTCATAGGACAGCTCACGCAGGCATTGGGCCTGTAACCCATGCAGGTGCGCCATGAGCAACGGGTTGGGGTAGTCTGGATGACTGAAGTGAAAGTCGAACGGGTCCGGTTTGTGCGCTAGAAACTCGGTAAGCAGCGCTGCCGAGGTGACGTCGACCTCGTCAAGCAGATCAGCAACCCCGATATAAGCCAGATGGCGATGTGCGCCCCGCCCTAGCCGCTCGGCCTCCACGTATTGCTCGCCATAAAGGTCGCGGTAGCAACCAGTGCTCCACTCTTCCATGCGTGCAAACAACATATTGAGCGACGCTGGCCGGCGCGGCGCAACCATGACGCCCGCGTCCAGGGCCGAGCGCTTGAGCCAGGCCAGGTACTGGCTTTGTTTGCGCGCAGAGTCGCCGCTGACCATGGCATGTACGCCGCCGTTCCACGTGCTCACACGCTGGTAAAAGTCGCCCAGGGCCAGGTAAGTGTCGTTGCACAGCGTTGCACGGACATCGCCGGAAGTCAGGTGCCCGATCATCAGCATATTGCGCTGGCTCACCTCACGACCGACGCTGGAGGCCGGCCGCTGGTGGTTGAAAGGTTGCACCTCCTGATTCTCGACCATCAAGAGTTCCACACGAGGGTCATCGTGGAAAAACAGCGCGTTGTAGCCTTCGTTCAGGCTGGCGAGTGTCGCCTGGGTCATTCCTGCATGCCGCAGAGTCGCGACCCGCAGGTGAAAGGTCTTGGGCGCACGGCCTGCGATGCTTAACTGCGCCGCGCGCAGCAGTGCCAGGGTATAACTGCTGACCTCGCCGCCACCGTGGGCGATCAGGACTTTATAGTTACCCACTTGTTCCATGCCGCCTGCGGCCACCACGATTCGCTGGATCAACAATTGAAGTGCAGTCCGTTCGGCGCGAGTGAAGTGCCCCATCAACCGTTGCAGAACTTGCTGATAAACATAGTTCATGGCTTGTTCGTGAATTGCGCTCATTGTTCTACTACCTGAGTTGAAATATCTGTTTCAAGCAACTCTTTGACGTCGTTGCCTGACCCATTACATCGATGGGTTTGTCTTCCGCTGTAGAGCGCAAGGATGATTAAACATTAGCACCTTGCAATAAAATGACTGGAGCGGGCATCCGAGCGCCTAGCGACCCAACCCTCGTACAGACGCGCCAATCCGCGGCCACCGGAGGCCATGCCGCAAGCCCTAGGAATGTTCCGACAACTTCCTACAGCGCGCTAACTCATTAACTAGCGAAAAATCCGACAAATATTAAATCACCCACTTAATGCGACCTCCTGCATGAAGACGCGGTGTCCTGACTATTCTTCGGCGGACAGGGTGTCGCCTCATTAGTTTGTCGATGTTAGAAAGTTTTGTCGGGCAGCTAATCATTGCTCAATCCTTGAGATGACGGTTAAGCCACAATTATCGGCACTCAAATAATGATTAATAGATACAGAACAGCGCAGGAAAGCAGTTCAGATGATCCCCGGCACAAACTTCGGTCACGACCACACACCAGCGCCGCGCTGGATTTCAGGGCGGCGTAGGGGCCAAAGGTATGGTTTGCGGGGCGCAGCGCCCTCGGAGCGGCTCAACCCTGGGGTGGGTTAAGCCCTGACAAATGGCGCATCTGCTGCATCTGCGCAGACGCTGGAGTATGCATTTGCGAATACTCCTACAGCTCAAACAGCTTCAACCTGCAACGCAACTCGTTCGCGGCAAGGGCATTCGTCCATATAGCGGTGCGCTTCGACGAATTGACTGAATGGAAACACCGTGGTTTTCAGCGGCACCAGTACCCGGTCGGCAGTCAGTTGGTTGATATCCCGCAAGGCGCGCTGCAATGCGACCTGGTCCTGGATGATGCCCAACTCCGGCTTACCGGTGAAGTTGCCGATGCAATGCACGAAAAACTGAATATTCTTCTGGAAGGCAGCGCAGGCCGGGAACGGTGTCTGGTTACCGCCTTGCAGGCCGTACAACACCAGGCTGCCACGTGGCGCCAGCACATCACCGAGCAGTGACATCTGCGGCCCGCCCAGGCCGTCGAACACCACATCAACGCCGCGATTATCGGTGATTTTGTTGATTTGCATGAGCAGGTCCTGCTCTTCGGTAACGATGACTTTTTCCGCGCCGAGAGACAGCAGGTAATCCCGCTCCGCACTGTCCTTGGTCGCCGCGATCACCCGCACACCCAAGGCTTTGCCCAGCTGCACGAACGACGGCCCGGCACAGTGGCTGGCATCGGTCACCAAGGCAAACTGCCCCGGTTTGACCCGCGCCAGGTCCATGTAGGCAAAGTAGGCAATCAACAGCGGCGTGTAGTGCACGCTCGCTTCAATCGGGCTCAAGACGTCCGGGTAACGGGTCAGGGCCGAACGGGGCAGGACGATTTGCTCGCCGTACACCGGGTAGTCATTGGGGCTTTCGGCGGGAAAACTGGCGACCTTATCGCCCACCGCCAAGTCGTCCACGCCATCGCCCAAGGCAACCACCACACCGGCCATTTCATGACCAAGGCCCGACGGCAGGCGTGCATGGGACGACGCCAGGTTCTGGCGCCACAGGATGTCGTACCAGCTGATACCAATCGCGTCGACACGCACCTGCACTTCGCCCGGTGCGGGCTGCGCGGCTGCATGCTCTTCGCATTTGAGCACCTCGGCCGGACCAAACTTGTGAAAACGAATCGTGCGGGACATCGCAAACCTCGTCAAAGTAACCTCTAATGCCATGAACTCTATCTGGGCTTTCCCGCTAAGACCACCGGTCGCCATTAATAGTCGACATGCCTGTCATTGATTCCGCTTCTGAGGAATAGACCTCAGCTTGCGTAGGAAAACTCAATTATCCGGTGCAGAGTACCAGCCTTTCCCCGTAAGATTCATGCCGGTCATGCTTCTGAACGGAGCCTTGGAGGTTCTTGATATGACCGCTCTCGTCAAGTTCGCTGACTCTTCCAGGACACAAGATGAACCGTAACGACCTGCGTCGTGTCGACCTAAACCTCTTGATCGTATTCGAAACCCTGATGCATGAGCGCAGCGTGACCCGCGCCGCCGAGAAGCTGTTTCTCGGCCAGCCGGCCATCAGCGCCGCCTTGTCACGTCTGCGCGGGCTGTTCGACGACCCGCTGTTCGTACGCACCGGGCGCAGCATGGAACCGTCGGCACGCGCCGTGGAAATCTTTGCCCTGCTCTCCCCGGCCCTGGACTCGATCTCCACCGCCGTCAGCCGCGCCGCCGAATTCGATCCCGCCACCAGCACCGCAGTCTTCCGCATCGGCCTGTCCGACGACGTGGAATTCGCCTTGCTGCCGCAATTGCTCAAACGCCTGCGCGCCGAAGCCCCCGGCATCGTGCTGGTGGTGCGTCGCGTCAACTACATCCTGATGCCCGGCTTGTTGGCCTCAGGCGAAATCTCCATCGGCGTCAGCTACACCGCCGACCTGCCGGCCAACGCCAAGCGCAAAGTACTGCGCCGCAGCCTGCCGAAACTGCTGCGCGCCGACAGCGTGCCGGGCTCATTGAGCCTGGACGACTTCTGTTCCCGCCCGCACGCCCTGGTGTCCTTTGCCGGTGACCTGAGCGGGTTTATCGATGAAGAGCTGGAAAAACTCGACCGCAAACGCCACGTGGTGCTGGCCGTTCCGCAGTTCAATGGCCTTGGAACGCTGCTGGCCGGCACCGATATCCTCGCCACCGTGCCGGATTACGCGGCTGAAGCGCTGACATCAGCCGGTGGCTTGCGAGCGGAAGACCCGCCGCTGCCGGTGCGTTCGTTTGAGCTGCATATGGCGTGGCGTGGGTCGCAGGATAATGACCCGGGGGAGCGGTGGTTGAGGTCGCGGATTCAGATGTTTTTTGGCGACCCTGAGAGTCTTTAGGCGTCGTCGGGTGGGCTGTTTAGCTGATCATTTCTGCCTTTCCACAAACCATGCAGTTCCATTCACTTCCGGTAGATTGCTACATTGGGGGCACATCTGAGGGCATACGTTGGATGGTTTGAAAAGGATGCCCCCAGCCTGAGGTCCAACAGTTCCCTTCTAGAAAAGTCACCCGTTGTTGTTCCCACACACCGCGGGGTAAAGGTAGGCCGATGAGATGCTCTCATCTGCCCAAGTGCGTGAGCAACCGAGTGATACCTCCTGTGCAATTAATATTTCAAGTGTAAGTCGCCAAGCTGAATTCAGGTATTGCTCCGACGCTTTTCAAAACGCTGCCAAAAGTCGGCTGCTCACTCCAGAGGGCCAGCAGGCTTTACCAGACCTCTAGTTGGACAAAGGCTGCTAACGGTAAAGAGCAAAAATTCAGTAGGCGCAGCTCCTTGTCTGCCTTGCTGCGATATCTGACACACAGGCAGTCGTGGTCTGACAGCCGCTCTCAGCAATTTTCCGTCGTACGTGAATGGTTGCTTTCGGTTACCTGATGAATCACTGCGAAAACTGCGGAGCCAAGCTCGGCGACTTCTTCATGCACAGCGAACCTGGTGGTGCTTTCTTCCCGACCTCACTACAAGAGGCTCAGCGGATGACGCTCATCAGAATCAACGAGCGGTTCGACGCCAACTGCAGCGTCGGCTTTGCATCCGAAGATTTTTTCGACTGGATTCCGGTTCGCGAACAACCCTAATTGCCCTATCCAATCCAGGACTGTCTGAGAACCTCAGGGGATTCCACGACTCCTGGGGCATAATTGAGGGCAAATTTCGGTTCCTTAAAAAGGGTGCCTCCACCGATACCCCCAGATAACGCGGTTGTTTTCAAACGAAAACTCAGAGATGCCTTGATCCGCTCGCTGACCGAACCAGGCAAACACGCCGATGGCCAAGTCCCTGGTCTCTACTTGAAGGTAAGGGCGTCGAGCAAGGTCGGCAAATCCCCTTCCAAGTGCTGACGCCTGAAGTGTTGGCTACATGGCAAAGAAAACCGCTTCTCCCCAGGGCTGGGTTCAAGCGCACGTTAAATATATTACCGAGCAGCCGCCACGGAAGCCGCTCGCTGAGCTCCTGAATGCATTCGTCGATCAGCGTGTTTTCTCAATCACCCAATAATCGGCAGTGTCGACGTTGATGTAATTGCCCCGCTCAATACGCAGGACCACGCGTACCTTGCCGTCTGCCACGAGGCGCTCGACGTGGGCGACAAAAGGCTCATGGTCCAGGTAGCTCTGGCGCGTACTGACGATCAGGTAGCCAGGGCTGCGCGCAACACGCAGCAGCTCATCAAGTGCAGTGATGGCCACATGCCCGTCGATGAACACGCCGCAGCACACCACCAGGTCATAGTGATCGTCCGCGATGGCGACATTGCGGGCGTTCAAGTCGATATCGGCCGTGAGCCGGCCGTAAGCGTTGGTTTTGCGCGCCTGTTCAATCATGCCCGCGGACAGGTCGACGCCATCGATATCGCCGTAGCCGATTCCAGCCAGTTGCTCCCCTACCAATCCGGTACCACAGCCGGCATCAAGAATGCGCGCACTGTGCGGCCCGCCCGGTTTGACCAACGCGTGGGCAACCACATCCAGCAACTTTGCACAAACCCAATGGCCGACATATTCCTCACCAAAGGCCGTCTCCACATAACCTTCTGCCCACTCATCGTAGAACTCGCGCAGCACTTCCTTTTCACCATTGAGTCTGTGGGAAGCCGTCACCAATGCACTTTCCTCTGCCGTACGTTTCATTGTCGATCCTCGATAAGGTGTCGCCTGGGTATTCGCCGGCTCAGCTTGCCAGCCGTTGGCTGCGCGCAATGCCGGCCCGGAAGCAGTCGGACAGGGCCAAGCCTTCGCCTACGGCATCCAGCAACGCTTCCGTGACGCCACCGGGCGTGGTGGCGCTGTGCAGGTAGTCGCGCCGGGCGCGGTCATCCAGCCCCCGTGGCCTTACAGCATTGGCCCAGGCAATCACCTTGCCCCAGGGCGGGAGGTTGCAGGCCGTGGCGCCGCTGGCGATGGCTTCCTGGGACACACTTACGGCCAGGCTTTCGCAGTAGGTCAATACAATCGGCAGGCATGGCCCGTAGACGGTGAAGGCGTCGAATTCAGCTTGCGAGGGCAGGTTAATCAGTTCGATCCCCAGCTGGCGTAGCAGCGTATCAACCAACACTGAATCTGCTCCGTAACGTGCACCGATGGCGCAGGCGCCGGCAATCGTATCCGGGGCACTGACCATCACGCGGATGACCTGGGGGGGCGGCTGGAACAGGGACCTGATGCGCTCAACCGGCAAACCGGCGATAAACGAGACCAGCACTGTGGCGCTTTTGAGCTGCAGCCCACCCAGAGCCCGGTAATCCTGCGGCCTTACCGTCAGCAGGATCAGTTGCGACTCATCAACGATTCGCTGGTTATCGGCATACCGGTCTTCCAGCCCGGCCTGTTCAAGCCTGGCCTGGGCTGCCCTGGAATGCCGGTTGCCGAGTAACAGATTGCCCCTGGGTAAGCCGGCGGCAATCAGCGCCTGGGCAAGGGCGACGCCCAAGTGGCCGGAGCCGAGAATCCCGATACGGGTGGACAACACACTGGAAAGCGTCTTGCAGTCATTCATAGGCATAGCGACTTGACCATTGGCAGTAGAAACAGCGGTATCACGCCTCGGACGCCAGGCGGGACGTTACCCCTGCGCGGCGCAGGGTCAGCACCTCCAGGACGCTGACGCCCAGGATCCCGATCAGTACCAGCAGCGCGCCGCACACGAACCACAGGTCCAGCGCATCATTGAGCACCACCACACCCAGCGCGACGCCTGCCACAGGCGTCAACAGCTGCAGTACGGACAGGCGTGACGCCAGGTATTTAGTCAACAGCCAGTACCAGCCCAGGAATGTCCCCAGCACCAGGACCAAGGTCTGGAAGGTCAGGTTTGCGACGACGGCACCATCGATTTCAAACGTTGAGTGGCCCATGAAAAAGGTCAGCGGGAATATCAGCAGCGTCGCGATACTCACCTGGTAGAACAGGGTTTTCTCCGGCCGCGCGCTGGCCAATGCCGACGTGCGTACCGCGATAGTGGTGGCTCCCCAGGCTGCTCCGGACAGCAGCCCAAGCCCGTCCCCCAGCAACGTGTTGCCTTGGGCATCTTCCCCCCGGCCCATGAAGGTAATGACGATGCCCAGGAACGCCAGCACCACGAAACACCATTGGCTGCCACTGAGCCGCTCCTCCTCGCGCAGGAAATGCAGGCCGAAACTCGCAAACAATGGGCCGGTATACAAAAACACCGTGATATGGCTGGCGCTGCTGTACCGCAGACCTTCAGCGATGAAGATCGATTCCAGCGCCACCAGGATTCCGACCACGACACCTGCACTGACTGTCTTGTCACCGAACAGCCCGGCGCCCTCGCGGTACCACAGGTAGCCGCCCAGGATCAGCGCAGAGATAGCGTATCGAATGGTCAGTTGCATCAACGGGTCAAGCTGCGGAGCGGCAAGCTTGATCAAGACCTGCTGCCCACCCCATAACAGACACAGGACCACCATCGTGGACACGGAAAAAACATCGAGGGATTTACGTGCGTCGAGCATAGTCATTGACCTTGAGCCACAGCATTGAAAAACATGGGTTCAAGGCTATGCGCATCGCTTCTGGCAAGTAATCGATTTTTTGCTAAGGTGCTTGCATGAAACTCAACCTGGAAAAACCTCGCCGCCTTCCCTCCCTCAGCGCCTTGCGTGCTTTTGAAGCAGCGTCTCGCTGTCGCACGCTCACCGAAGCCGCACAGGAGTTGTGCGTGACGGTAGGCGCAGTGAGCCGGCAGATCCGCCAGTTGGAGGACGACCTGGGGCTCAGCCTGTTCCATCGCACCGCCAACGGCGTGACACTCAATGAGCCGGGGCAGCGCCTGGCCCGGGATGTGTCCAAGGCATTTTCGTTGTTACTCAAGGCTACCCAGGACGTGCGCCCGCACCTGGGCACCAGCATCGTACTGACCTGCACGGTGTCCATCACCAGTCACTGGCTGAGCAAGCGCCTGCCGGACATCACTGCCGGTGGCGCTATTGCGCTGACGATTGACCCGAGTTCCGAAGTGCGCAACCTCGACCATGGCGATGCCGACCTGGCGATTCGCTATAGCCCTCGCGAGCTTGCGTCGAAAAACTCGGCGTTGCTGCTGCAGGACCGCTATTTTCCAGTCTGCAGCCCGGCCTACCTGAGCAGCCTTGGGGCTATCGACGAACCAATGGACCTGGTGGGCGCACGGCTGGTCCAGTCGCCCTGGTATCACCAGGATCGCTTGGGCAACGCCACCTGGGACGACTGGTTCATGGCGGTTGCCAAGCGCCACACCCAGACCACGGCGGCGTTATCGTTCAGCGGAGTGGGCTACGCCATGCATGAAGTAGCGCAAAATGGCGGAGTGATGATAGGCAGCTCTGCGCTGCTGCACGACGAATTGGCCGACGGGCGCCTGGTGGCAGTGTTCGGCGACCGCCATCAACTCGCCTCGCCCTACGAATACAGGCTGGTCTGGACGCAATCGGCGTATCAGTCGCGCGACCAGCAGCACCTGATCAATGGCTTGCTGCGCGCCGCCGGGCAACCGCCGACATTCCCACCCGTGGCAATTCACGCACCGGGGTAGGCACCACCGTCCATGTTGATGACCGCGCCCGACAAGTAGGACGCTTTGGGGCTGGCCAAGAACAACGCCAGGTCGGCCACTTCTTCCGGGCGGGCAAACCTGCCCATCGGAATCAATGCCTGCTGTTGCGCCATGACCCGCTCGAGGCTTTCGCCGCTGCGCTGAGCCATGCGCGCCAGGGTCGCCTGGGTGCGTGGCGTCAGGGTAAATCCAGGGTTGATCACGTTGATACGGATGCCGTGGCGACCATACGCCTGCGCCAGGCCCTGCGAGACCAGGATCAGTGCCGCATTGGCCGCGCCGCCAGCGATGTGCTCGGGCATTGCTACCTTGCCGCCGATGCCGACGATATTGACAACCGCTCGCAGCGACGGCTGCGCCTGCCCAACAAAGTGGGCGAGCACCGCATGTTGGGTGTTGATATAGGGGCAGAACTTGGCGTTGAGTGCCTGGAGGTAATGCAATGGCGTGAGTTGATCGACCGGATGCCTGGCAGCGGCACCGGCGCAGTTGACCAATACGTTGATGGCCCCATGGCTCGCAATGATCGCGTCAATCACTGACTGCGCCTGATCCACGTCTGCCAGGTCGCTGGCGAA
This sequence comes from Pseudomonas sp. W4I3, assembly GCF_030816195.1. Taxonomy (GTDB): domain Bacteria; phylum Pseudomonadota; class Gammaproteobacteria; order Pseudomonadales; family Pseudomonadaceae; genus Aquipseudomonas. The sequence continues at coordinate 3,632,744 of NZ_JAUSXS010000001.1, forward strand.
GGCATGCACCTCCAGGCCGGCACTCGCACACTCCTGTTGCGCCTGTTCAAGGCGCTGGTGTGACCTCGAAATGATCGCCACCCTCGCACCTTCAGCGGCAAATGCCTGGGCACAGGCCAGGCCGATGCCGGAGCTACCGCCCGCGACCACCACAAGGCGTCGTTGAAGAGACAAATCCATTCGGGCAGGCCTCCTTCAGGCGTTTCCTTTCAGTTGGGCAAGGTAACGGTCCACTTCCCCGGACAACCAATGGGAGAACTCGCGCTGCTTGTCTTCCGAACTTTCCCTGGGCGGCCACACCAGCCAATAGGGATAGGCATACGGCGCACTGATGTCGCACAACTGGACCAGCTCTCCCCGCTCGATGGCGTCATGAACCAGGCTGCGCCGTTCCAGCGTGATACCCTGCCCCAGGCGAACCGCCTCCAAGACCAGGTTGGAGTCGTTGCTGCACAACCCCTTGCGTTCGTTGCCCATCTCGACGCCCGCCGCCTCGCACCAGGGCAGCCAGGATTCGGTGTTATAGATGATCTTGCTTTCAATGACCTGTTGCGGGGTCTGCGGCAAGCGTCCGCCATTGAAGTGCGGGGCGGCGACAACGACGATTTCATCATGGAACAACAGCTTCTGCTCTACACCCTCCCAATCGCCTTTGCCCATGCGGACGCCGATATCCACCGATTCCTGATGCAGGTTAGAGATCGTCAGGCTGGCTTGCAGCCGAATGCTGATATGGGGGTAAAGCTGCTGAAAACCCGGTAGGCGCGGTAACAGCCAGGATCGGCCGAACGACGGTAATACCGCCACCACCAGCTCGCCCATCTTGGGCTGGGCCTGAATCAATCGCGTGGCCTCGGCGATATCTCCCAGGGCTTTGCGGATCTGCAGCGCATACAGTCCCCATCCTCACTCACACGCAAGCCACGCCCCTCCCGCACGAACAGGGTCAACCCCACAATTTCCTCCAACACCTTGATCTGCTGGCTGATCGCTGAATGGGTGACGTGCAATTCCTTGGCTGCCAGGGTGACGCTTCCCAACCTGGAGGTGGCCTCGAAACTGCGCAGGCAGGTCAATGGAGGAAATGCACTCATGTAAGTTCAACTAACCTGTCGTGGTAAAAATTATCGATATTGAAAGGACCTCTCTCGCTATAAAGTAACCTCAATTTAACAGTCCTGCCAGTCACAGTTTTTTTCCGTTACACCGTCAACTCGCGAACCGCGGAGCGTCTCCGATGAAAACCACGATGATGGAACATAACGTCTCGACTGCCCGCATCAACCAGGCACCACAGGCATTGCTGACGCAAATGGCCCTGGGCCGACATTCGCTGAAATGGCTGGTGACCAAGGATCAACTATTCTCTTTCTGGCTGGAGCAGCAGGCCTATGTCGTCGCATTGAAGGGACGCCACTGGATTACCTCCGAAGGGTCTGACGTATGCCTGGAACAAGGGTATTTCACACGCCTTGCACCGAGCCTGATCCTATTGGAAGGTGAGGGAGAAATAGAGCTGTTCGTGGCCCCCGAGGCAGAGGCCGAAACCGGCTCCCCCGGGCTGCTGTTAAATCTGCGCAAGTACCTCAAGCACCCTCACTGCACTTTGAAAATTACCCTGACGTAAATGGAGGCTTCATGAAACTGGTCGGCATGCTGGACTCGCCCTACGTACGCCGCGTGGCAATTTCCCTGGATCTGTACGGCGTCGACTTTGAGCATCAGTCGCTCTCGGTATTCAGCGCCTACGACGAATTTGCCAGGATCAACCCGGTCGTGAAGGCCCCCAGCCTGGTGCTGGATGAATCGACTGTGTTAATGGACTCAAGCCTGATCCTCGATTACTTCGAAGCGTTGGCGCCCACCGACAAGAAGTTGTTGCCACAGCAGTCCAGCGCGCGCGCCCAGGACTTGCAATTGATCGGCCTCGCCCTGGCCGCCTGCGAAAAAACCGTACAGATTGTCTACGAGCATAATCTGCGCCCTGCAGAAAAACTCCACGAACCTTGGCTCGACCGAGTTACCGGCCAGTTACTGGCGGCTTACTCTGCCCTGGAAAGACAGCTGGCCCACGGCGCTGACGAAGCGCTGACCCAAGGTGCCATAACCGCCGCAGTGGCCTGGTCCTTCAGCCAGTTCACCGTTGCTTCAGTGGTCAACGCCGGGACGTTCCCGCATCTGCAGCGCCATGCCAAGCGACTTGAAGAACAACCGGCCTTCAAGCGCTACCCCATCGAATAAGCCGCCTGCAACGTACTGCGAGCCGGCGACCACCGGCTCTGCGTTCTGCGCCCACATGAATGGCCTTTATGTACACCGTATTTTTCTCACCCACCGCCAATGGCTATAAAATCCTGCTGATGCTGGAGGCCCTGGCGGTCAGCTACGACATTTGCCACATCGACCTCACCCGCGATGAGCAACATCTACCCGCGTATCTACAGCTGAACCCACACGCCAAAATACCGGTACTGCTGGACAACGAAACCCGGCAAGTGGTGGTGGAGTCTGCGGCGGTCCTGCTGTATCTGGCGGACAAACACGCGCGCTTTTGCGGGACATCGCCCGAGCAACGCTGGCAAGTGGTGCAATGGCTGATCTGGCAGGTCAGCAGCCTGGGACCGATGGCCGGCCAGAACTACCACTTCCACCATCAGGCCCCCCAACCCGATACGTACTCGGCCACGCGTTATCTGAACCAGACCCGCACACTGTTCCAAGTATTTGAGCAGGCGATCGCCGAGCACCCGTTCATCTGCGGCGAGTTCTCCATCGCCGACATGGCGATCTATCCTTGGCTGCGCCTGCACAACGTGTTGCAGGTCAGCCTTGAGGCCTTACCTCGCACCACGCAATACCTGCAGCGCATGGCACAACGGGACGACGTTCGGCGCGCCTATGCGGCAGGCGCGCCGTACCAGCAGCGTGCGAAGGGCGACGTCGATAAGCTGCAGGCCATTGCCGGCCGCCTCGAACGCCGCAGTGCGGGCTAGACCGCCGTCGCGTATTTACCCCCGTGAAAGATCAGCGGGCTACCCTCATTCAGGGTGAAGCTGATGACCTCGCCAATGAAGATCCAGTGATCACCGCCGTCGAATTCATTGCGTTTGATGCACTCGAACTGCGCAATCGCGCCGTCAATCAGCGGCAGTTGGTTTTCGCTGATCGCGTAATGCACCTGGCTGAATTTATCCGCCGTCGGCGTTGCAAAACGATCGCTCAGCAGTTGTTGCTCATAGGCCAGTACATTGATCGCAAAGCCATCAGCCGCCTGGAACGCCGCGGCGGTATAGGACTCCTTGCGCAGGCTCCACAGCACCAGTGCCGGCTCCAGTGAAACCGAATTGAAACTACTGACGGTAAGCCCGGCGGGCAGCCCCCGATCATCAAGCGTGGTGACCACGGTGACACCGGTGGCGTACTTGCCGTAGGCGTTGCGCAATGCACGTTTATCCAACTGTTTTTCAAGCGTCTGCATATCCCTGTCCACCTTTTCAGAGTTGGCCAACCACGGTGTGGTTGTCGAGTGTCGCCAAGCATGCCGCCAGAATCTCCAGGCCTTCGAGCAACACAGGCCGGGGAATGGTCAGGGGCATGAGAAAACGGATGACATTGGCGTATGGTCCGCATGCCAGCAGGAGCAAGCCCCGCTCACGCGCGCTTTGGATCAATTGCTTGGTCATGCGCGCAGAAGGAATGCGCCGCGCCGTATCGTCAAACAGCTCCAGGGCAACCATCGCCCCCAGGCCACGGATACGGCAATGAATGCCCAGGGCGCTGGTGATTTCCTCAAGGTGATAGCGCAGATCCTTGCCGAGCTCCCGGGCGGCGTTGAGCAACCCTTGCTCATCGAATGCCCGCAATACCGCCAACGCCGCCGCACAGGCCAGCGGGTTGCCCGCGTAGGTCCCGCCGAGACCACCGGGCACAGGTGCATCCATGATCGCCGCCTTGCCGGCCACACCTGCGAGCGGCAAGCCTCCGGCGATGGACTTGCCGAACACAATCAAGTCGGCGTTCACACCCATTTGCTCCATCGCGAAAAAACTGCCGGTGCGCCCGGCGCCACACTGTATTTCGTCTGCGATCAGCACGATGCCGTGCTGGTCGCACAGAGCGCGCAGCGCCACCATGAACGCCACAGGGGCAGCGACAAACCCCCCCTCACCCTGGACCGGTTCGATGACGATGGCCGCGATATCTGGATCCGTGAAATCGGTCGTCAGGCATCGGGCAACATCTGGCGCAACGTCTATCCCCGGGAGTCCTTCAGCAATCGCCACTCGCGATCGCTCGCACACCCGGTGCGCATTGGGGGCAAAATCGGGGGCACAACTAGCATTTTTTTGTCTGAAACTACCGTTCTAGAGCCCAGTCAAAATGTTTTTGGGGGACCCCGATAGCTTGTAATGGAGTGCCAGTGAATTCCATAAAACTCCTGCGTAACAAGCAGTTATTGTTAATTAACGTCAACTCAAGCTCTGGCGCTTGAATTAGCGGCGCGCTTAACAATCACACCTTGCTCATCACGTGATTTTCACAGCTCCAATCGATAGCCACCGGCCTTCTGAGCCACGTGAGCACCTGCAGTTCGTCGCCCAATCGCAAAACGCTAAAATCTCGACTACTGTCTATATGTACAGATGAAAAAGTAGTGGGTTACTTCGACCCGAGCTCAAGCACGCTCTTTACTTAAGGATGAGTAACATGAACGACGATTTGAAGCAGTCAGGCTCCACCACCACCGCACAATCCACGGTTTCCATGGAACAGATCAAAACCGGTCGAGTCCTTGATTTCACCTGGGCGCCCAACGCCAACACCACGACCACCATCGTCTCGGCGGACTTTGTCGACTACAAGGTCGATACCTCCCAAGGCAGCCCGACGGGCGACAGTCACTCAATAGCGCGGTTCACCTATGTCCAGGGCAAAGGCGGTGGCCAGATCGATACGCTGTTTCTTGAAGAGATGCGTGCAGGTGTACGTGCCAACGCCCGGATCGGGCTGATGGTGGGACGCAAATGGGTGATGGACTCCAACGCAGAGGTGTCCGGCAGCATCGGCACCTACGTTGTGGAGCAGTTCGATGACATGCGCGCCAGTGTCAATTATGTTGGCGCCTTCGCCCGTGTCTTCGCCGATCCCAGGATGGTCAGCTATCACGCCGGCGGCCATGTGCACACCAACGCCTCGATCACTGCCAGCAGACCTTTGACCATGGCCGATTCAGGCAAGTCGATTCTGGTCATCAGCAACACTGACGTCACGCTGACTATCGATGACGATGTGACTGAGGGGTTCAAGGCCACACTGATCCAGGCGGCCGCCGGCAAGATCAACATCGTCGCCTCCGGCGGCCACACGCTCTACAGCAATGCCGGGCGCCGAACAGGCACACTCGCGCCACTGGATGAGCTGGAGATCAGCACCTTTCCGGCCGGTCCGGTATTCCTGGCCTTTCGCGCAAGGCCTGCCGCCTGAAGCACTGCAGTCTGAAGGGGGGATTGGACGGGCGCTCGGGACCTAGCGATACCCGCGCGCCTGTACATCGAACAACTCGGCATAGCGCCCACCCGCCGCCATCAGTTGGTGATGGCTGCCCTCCTCCAGGATTCGCCCGCCGTCCAGCACGATGATGTGGTCGGCATTGCGCACGCTGGAGAATCGATGGGAAATCAACAACGTCATGCGGCCCTTGGCGTGTTCGCGAAAGTGCTCGAACACCGCCGCCTCGGCGCCGGCGTCCAGCGCAGCCGTCGGCTCGTCAAGAATCAGCAGATCCGCCTCTTGGCGCATATACGCGCGGGACAAGGCGACTTTCTGCCATTGCCCACCCGACAACTCCTGGCCGCCAAGCCAGCGCCCCAACTGTGTGCCGTAGGTCCTGCTCAGGCGCTCGATGAATTCCGCGGCCACTCCCTGGGTTGCGGCAGTGCGCCAGCGCGCCTCGTCATTCAACGCATCGACGTCACCCACTCCAAGGTTCTCGCCGACGGTCATCTGGTAGCGGATGTAATCCTGGAAAATCACCCCAATGCGCTGGCGCAGTGTTTGTTCATCCCAGTCCTGCAAGTCGCTGCCATCCAGCAGAATGCGTCCCTCGTGGGGGGTATACAGGCGCGTGAGCAGTTTGATCAGGCTGGTTTTGCCCGAGCCATTCTCGCCCACCAGGGCCAGGCTTTGCCCCGGCGGCAAGTGCAGGTTGATGTCGGTCAATGCCGGCCGCTCAGCGCCGGGGTAACTGAACCCCACGTGCTCGCAACGCAGGCCGTCGCCGGGACGCGCGCCCTGGGTAAGCCGGCCACTCGGCACGACCACAGGGGTTAGCAGGTACTCATACAGGTCCGACAAAAACAGGCTGTCGTCATACAGGCCGGCAATCGCGCTGAGGCTGGCGGTGATCGCGCTTTGCCCCTGCTTGAACAGCACGATGTACATGGTCATCTGTCCCAGGCTGGTCTGGCCGCGCACGGTGTCCAGCACCACCCAGGCGTACGCCACATAAAACGCCGCAGTGCCCAGCAGGCCCAGGGCAAAGCCCCAGGCATCCCGGCGCACCGTCAACTGGCGGTCTTCGGTGTACAAGCGCCGGGCGTTGTCGCGGTAGCGTTTGAGGAACAGCGGCGCCAGGCCGAACAGCTTGACCTCTTTGGCATGGGTCTCGTGGGACAGCAGCGATTCCAGGTAATTCTGCTGACGGGTCTCGGGCGCGCGTCGGTGGAACAGACGAAACGCATTGCCCGAGAAATGCGTCTCGGCGAAAAACACCGGTAAGGCGCCGACCACCAGAATCACCAGCGCCCACGGCGAAAAGTGCACTAACAGCACGGCAAAGCTGATCAGCGAGATCAGGTTCTGCACCAGCCCCAGGCCCTTGGTGACCAGGCTCAGCGGCCGTGTCGACGCGCCCTGGCGCACGCGCACCAGCTTGTCGTGGAACTCGGCGTCTTCAAATTGCAGGAGTGAGAGGGTCTGGGCTTTCTCCAGAATCATCAGGTTGACCTTCACCCCCAACTGCACCCGCAGCAACGATTGCTGCATCGACAACGCGCGCTGGGCGGCGGCCAGCAGCGCCAACACGCCCGCCTCGGCCAGCACGTACTGCATCACGGGCCACACGGGCGCCTGGCTGCCGGCGGCATGGATCTGCATCGCGTGCACCACGCCATCGACAATACGCTGGCCGATCCAGGCCGCCAGCGCAGGCAACAGACCGGCAATGATGGTGGCCAGCAGCAGGCCTATGAACAGGGGACGCGACGTCCCCCACACCAGCTTCAGTGCTCTGCGCGCCTGAATGGAAAACGCGCTCAATCGATTCAACAGCACCATGAATGGCATGGACTCCGTATGGGGGCTGGGGTGAGACCGGTGGATTATGACAGGCGATGACGTTGCGCACATCCAACGGCGAAGCGACACGCCGCACCGGCCAGATAATAAAAATAGATGATCTTATTAAAACGAAAGATAACAATATCTGATAATTAGCTTATTCCAAAAAAGAATTTCCCCGCAGTTTTTTATAGAGATACCTTCGTTTCACAGACCGACCCCATGCCTGGCGGAGGACGTACTCCCGACATGGATCTCTCTTGATATGCCAGATATTTATCTCCCCGCCCCGCTGAAAAAATTCCACCTGTCGCTGTTGACCAGCTCGCTGCTGCTGGCGGCGCTGCCCGCCTGTGCCGAGGACGCCAAGCTCGGCACGGTAAAACGGTGATTTCCACTGGTTTGCGCGGCCAGGAGCGCACCGTCGCCGACAGCCCGGCACCCATTGATGTGATCAACAGCGAGCAGTTGCTAAAGACCGGCCGCGCCGAGTTGTCCGAGGCGATTGCCAAGCTGCTGCCCTCCTTCAACTTCGGCACCAATATCGCCGGCTACAACTCGGTGACCCGCCCGCTGAGCAACCGCAGCCTCGGCCCGGCCTACACCCTGGTGCTGGTCAACGGCAAACGGCGCCACAACGGCGCCACCGGCCAGCGCGGCTCGATCGACAACAGCGGCGCGAATGCCGTGGACATCGACCTGATCCCGGTCAGCTCGGTCGACCATATCGAAGTCCTCAAGGACAGCGCCGCCGCCCAGTACGGCTCGGATGCGGTGGCTGGGGTGATCAACATCATCCTCAAGTCCGCCAACAACGGCGGGCACCTGGAGACCAGCTATGGCCAGTTGTATTCCGGCCAGGGCGAAACCATCAAGGTCGCCGGCGACCAGGGTTTCAAGCTCGGCGATGGCGGCTTCTTCCACCTCTCGGCCGATGCGCGCAAACGCGGCGAAGCCTCCTGGAACGACAAGGCCGACAGCAGCGTACGCGCCTTCAACGATCCGGCCAAGGAAGCGGCCTGGGACCGGGTGGCAATCAAGAACGGCGACCCCGACCTCAAGGCCTTCAACCTGGCCTACAACGCCGAGCTGCCGCTGGAGGACCTGACCCTTTATTCGTTCTCCACCTACGGCGAGCGCGACGCCGAAGCGGCCAATTATTTCCGTCTGCCCACCGGCCGCGCGGCGGTGCCCGAGGCGTTCCCCGACGGCTACTACCCGCTGAACAACATCAAGGACCGCGACTACCAGTTGCTGTTTGGCGGCAAGGGCCAAGTGGCCGAGTGGAACTGGGACCTGAGCACCACCTACGGGCGCAACAATGTGCACCACTCCAGCGACCTGAATATCAACCCGTCGCTGGGCACCGCCTCGCCGACCCAATTCGACAACCTGGCGACCTTTCGCTTCGAGCAATGGGTCAACAACCTCGACTTCACCCGCCGTTACGACAGCCTGTTCAACCTCACGGCACCGGTGCAGGTGTCGGCCGGCCTGGAGCATCGCTGGGAGCATTTCAGCACCTTCGCCGGCGACCCCGAGGCCTACCTCACCGGCACCTACCCGGCGGCATCGGGCGCACAGGCGGCAGTGACCATTCGCCCCGAAGATGAGGTCAGCCTGATCCGCAACAACTACGCCGGCTACCTGGACCTGGGCTTTGACCTCACCGAGCGCTGGTTCCTCGATGTGGCCGGGCGGGTCGAACATTACGACGATGACTCAGGCAACACCTTCGGCCTCAAGGTGAACTCGCGCTACGAGCTGACCGACAGCGTGGCGGTGCGCGGCACCGTCGGCACTGGTTTCCGTGCGCCGTCGCTGACCCAGATCGGCTACACCGTGGCAGACAACCGCGTGGCCACCGACGTCAACGGCAACGTGGTTCCGGCCGTCACCCGCCTGACCCCGTCGGGCAGCAACCTGGCCAAGGCGCTGGGTGGCGATGACCTGAAACCGGAGAAGTCGCGCAACCTCGGCCTGGGCCTCACCTGGCAACCCGCGCCGCGCACCAGCATCACCGCCGACGCCTACCTGATCGACATCGACGACCGTATCGCCCTGACCAGCAATATCTATGACCAGGGCAATGGCGCAGTCAACGCGATCCTCGCCGCCCAGGGCGTGCCCACCGGCACCTGGGTCAACTATTACACCAACGCCTTCGACACCCGCACCCGTGGCCTGGATGTGGTCGCCGACCACACCACGCCGCTGGATGCCTGGGGCGACGTGCGCTGGAGCCTGGGGTTCAACTGGAACAAAACCACTATCGAAGGCACCCGCGACACCCCGGCCGCACTGAACGGTTCCGGCGTGACCCTGGTGGGCCGCGACCGCGAGGGTGACCTCACGCAGGCGTCGCCCAAGACCAAGTGGATCCTCGGCGCGAACTGGAAGGTCCGGGACCTCGCGGTCAACCTGCAAACCGCCCGCTACGGCGCGGTCAAGACCCTGGCGGTCAACCCCACCGGGGACCGCAGCTTCGGCGCCAAATGGATCACCGACCTCGACGTCAGCTACACCTTCGTCGACAGCATCACCGTCAGCATCGGCGGCACCAACATCTTCGACGTGCGCCCCGACCGGCACGCCGTCTACAGCAACCTGGGCCTGGCGCCTTACGGCAACCCGCCGTTCTATCCGGGCGGCGGCTACTGGTACACCAAGCTGGCCTACGACTTCTGATTCACATCGCCAAACGAGGGCACCCCATTGAACACCTCCAACTTGATGAGCCGTCTGCTGGCCCCCTGCGCCCTGGCAATCAGCCTGGCCGCCTGCTCACCTTCGGGTGACCCGGCGCAAGCGAACAAAACCCTGAACATTGCATTTTTTGGCGACAACACCACCCTGGTCAGCGTCGACCCGTTCCAGGTCTACTGGCTGGAACACCGCGTGCTGCTGCGCAATGTCGCCGAGTCGCTCACCGATCAGGACCCGGCCACCGGCAAGATCATCCCCTGGCTGGCCAAGCGCTGGGAGATCAGTGACGACGCGCTGACCTACACCTTTCACCTGCGCGACAACGTGACGTTCAGCAACGGCGAGCGCTTCGACGCGAAAGCGGTGAAAACCGCGTTCGACAGCGACAAGGCCCTGGCCACCGAGCTGCCGGCGACCTTCGGCGCCACCTACCTGGCGGGTTATGACCACGCCGAAGTGGTCGACGACTTTACCGTCAAGCTGGTACTGGCCAAACCCAACGCGGGCTTTTTACAAGCCACCTCTACCACCAACCTGGCAATCCTCGCGCCCGCGTCCTATGCACTCACGGTCAAGGAGCGCTCTCTGGGCAAGATCATCGGCACCGGGCCGTTTGTGCTGGCCAGCTATACCCCGGAAGTCGGCGCGCACCTGACCAAACGCAAAGGTTACGCGTGGCCCTCGGCAAATATGAAGAACCCGGGTGAGGCACACCTGGACGCCGTCGACATCAGCTACATCCCTGAAGAGAGCGTGCGCAACGGCCTGTTCCTGCAGGGCAAAGCCGACATCCTGTGGCCACGCAACCCGTTTTCGGAAGTCGACCTGAAGCTGTTCCAGTCCAAGGGCGCGACCATCCAGAGCCGCTCACTGCCCGGCCCGGCGCTGAACCTGTACCCCAACACCCGTGGCGAACGCATCCTCGCCGATCAACGCGTGCGCCTGGCCGTGCAGAAGTCCATCGACCGCAGAAGCTACGCCAGCACCGTGTATAACGCCGAGTTTCCGGTGGTAGACGGCATCTTCGACGTGACCACGCCTTACTTCAAAAGCCAGGGCAGCAAGCTCGGCTACGACCCGGCAGCTGCCGAAAAACTGTTGGATCAAGCCGGCTGGGCCAAGGGCGCGGACGGTTACCGCAGCAAAAACGGCAAGCGCCTGAGCCTGAGCTACAACATCAGCCCGGCCGAAACTGCGGGTGACGTGCTGATCCAAGACCAACTGCGCAAGGTCGGCATCGAGTTGAAACTCAGCGTGGTGACCCGCGCCGAATGGGTGGCCAACAACTCCGCCGGCAACTACGACCTGACCATCAACTACATGACCCGCGCCGACCCGATCATCCTGCAAACCATCCTCGACCCGCGCAGCGCCAACAGCTCCACCGTGGCCACTAACACCTACGAACCGGCCACCCTGGAAGCAGCCAAGGGCTTGTTCGATGCCGGCATTACGGCCACCCAAGGCGCACAACGTGCCGCCGCCTATGGTGCCCTGCAGGACCTGCTGGTCGACGAAAGCTCGGCGTTCCCGGTGTACGAGCGCGTGTGGCAGGCGGCAACGTCGCCCAAGGTGAAGAACTTTCGCTGGACCGCCGAGGGCTTCGCGCTGCTGGGTGATATCGAGATCGGCACGCCATGAGTCGCTACCTGATCGGCCGCGTCGGCCAGGCCCTGCTGGTGCTATGGGGGGCCTATAGCATCACCTACTTCATCCTCTACCTGCTGCCGGGCGACACGCTGTCGATCATGCTCAGCGCCTCGGGCATGGAAGCCGATTCATTGTCGGTGGCCGACCTGGCCAAGGCGCGGGCCTATTACGGCCTGGACAAGGGCCTGTTCGAGCAATATGTCGACCTGCTGCTGGGCGCCTTGCGCGGCGACTTCGGCCAGTCGCTGTCGCTGAACCGCCCGGTCGCCGATCTGCTCGCCGAGCGCCTGCCGCAAACCCTGTCCCTGGCCGGCCTGGCGATTGTGTTGTCGCTGGTCGGCGGCATCGGCCTGGCCTACCTGACCGCTTATATTCGCTGGCAACCGCTGAAAAAAGTCCTGGCGCGCCTGCCTTCCCTGGGGTTTTCGGTGCCGGTGTTCTGGATGGGCCTGCTGCTGATCCAGGTGTTTGCCTTCGGCCTCGGCTGGTTCCCCGCCACCGGGAGCCGGGGCTTTGAAAGCCTGGTACTGCCGGCGATCACCCTGGCGATTCCCAGTGCGGCGGTGTATGCCCAAGTGCTGCAGCGCAGCTTCCAGGGCGTGTGGCAGGAGCCATATATCGTCACCGCCTACGCCAAGGGCTTGAGCCGCGCTCAGGTGCAGGCGCGACACGGGTTTCGCAACGCGGCGCTGCCCATTCTCACGCTGATCGGCCTGCAGGTGGGCAACACGGTGTCCGGTGCGGTGTTGGTGGAAACCATCTTCGCCCGCTCCGGTATCGGCCGCCTGGCCCAGGAGGCCGTGCTGCGCCAGGACATCCCGGTGGTGCTGGCGATTGTCGCGGTGTCGGCGGCGGCCTTTGTGCTGGTCAACCTGTTGGTGGACTTGCTGTACCCGTGGCTCGACCCGCGCATCGCCCACACGCCAAAGGTGTCCTAGACCATGACTATTCTTGAGCAAAACCTCGGCCTTACGACCCCACTCTGGCAACGCCGCACCCGCCGACAACGTGCCACGGCGGCGGCGATGCCCTTGCTGCGGCGACCGGGCTTCAGCCTGGCGGTGTTGATGGTGTTGTTTTCATTGCTGGCCGCCGTGGCGCCGCAGTGGTTGACCAGCTTCGACCCCTATGCCACCGCACCTGTGGTCAAGCTCACGGCGCCGAACCTGACCCACTGGTTCGGCACCGACGAGCTGGGCCGCGACCTGTACACCCGGGTGGTCTACGGCTCCAGCCTGTCGGTGCTGGCGGCCTTTCTGGCGGTGGGGATCGCGTTGTTGGGCGGGCTCGGGCTGGGCATTCTGTCCGGCTTTGCCGGTGGGCGTATCGATGCGCTGATCATGCGGTTTGTCGACGTGCTGCTCGCCCTGCCCGGCTTGCTGCTGGCCCTGGCGATTGTCACCGCCATCGGCTTCGGCACGGTGCCGGTGGCGATCGCCGTGGGCGTCGGGATTATCCCCGGATTCGCCCGCACCACCCGCGCCGAAGTGCTGCGGGTCAAGACATTGCCGTACGTGGAAGCCGCACGCCTGGGCGGCGCCAGCTGGGGCCGCACCTTGCTGCGGCACATCCTGCCAAACGCCTGGGGGCCAGTGGCGGTACTGGCGACCCTGGATTTCGGTGCAGCCATCCTCGCCACCGCCGGCCTGAGTTTTCTCGGTTTCGGCGCCGCGCCTCCGGCCGCCGAATGGGGCACGTTGATCGCCAACGGTCGGCACTTTCTGATCACCGCCCCCTGGGTGTCGTTGCTGCCCGGCCTGTTCCTGGTCGCGGTGGTGTTCAGCCTCAACCACATTGCCCGCACGTTCGAGGAAGTCCAGCGATGAATGCCTTAGTGGATGTTCGCCAGCTTAGTGTCAGCTACCGGCACGGCAACCTGGCGGTAAACCAGCTGTCACTGACCATCGCCCAAGGCGAGACGCTGGCGATTGTCGGCGAGTCCGGCTCGGGTAAATCCACCCTGGCCAACGCGATTCTCGGCCTGTTGCCGGGCAGCGCAACCATCAGCGCCGGCGAGCTGTGGGTGGACGGCAACAACCTCACCCACGCCGGCGAACGCCAGAAACGCGGCCTGCGCGGGCGCACCATCGGTTTGGTGCCCCAGGACCCGATGGTCAGCCTCAACCCGACTCTGCGCATTGGCCAGCAGATTGCCGAGGCGCTGATCCTGGCCAAGGGCAAGCGCTACCCCGGCGTCGATGCGGATATCGTCGAGCTGCTGCAACAGGTCGGTATCGACAAGCCGGTACTGCGCGCGCGCCAGTACCCGCATGAACTCTCCGGGGGCATGCGCCAGCGCGTGCTGATCGCCATCGCCCTGGCCGGCAACCCACGCTTGATCATCGCCGACGAGCCGACCAGCGCCCTCGACGTCACCGTGCAGCGCAAGATCCTCGACCACCTGCAGCGGCTGGTCAGTGAGCGCGGGATTTCGTTGCTGATCATCACCCATGACCTTGGCGTGGCGCTGGATCGCGCCGACCGCGTGCTGGTGATGCAACAGGGGCAAGTGGTGGAGCAAGGCGCGCCACGGCAGATTCTCGGCGCGCCGCAGCATGACTACACCCGCGCCTTGATCGCCGCCGCGCCGGCGTTCGCCACGCGCCGCCAGCCACTGCCCCGACCGGACCCGACGCAGCCGCCGATCCTGCACCTGCAAAACGTTGGCAAGACGTTCGCGCTGCCCAAGGTCAAGGGCGAAGACGCGACCTTTGTGGCGCTGGAGGACCTGAGCCTGCAGGTCTACCCCGGGCAGACCCTGGCGATTGTCGGCGAGTCCGGCTCAGGCAAAAGCACCGCGCTGCGCATCGCCCTCGGCCTGGAAAAACCCAGCCGCGGGCGGGTGTGGTTCGAGCAACAGGACGTCACCGACCTCAGCTGGCGCGACTTCCGCCCGCTGCGCCAGCGCCTGCAACTGGTGCAACAAAACCCGTTTGCGGCGCTGGACCCACGCTTCACTGTGTTCGACAGCATCGTCGAACCGCTGGTGTCGTTCGGTTTGCTCAAGGGCGCGGCCCTGGAACAGGCCGCGCGCGAGCTGATCAGTCGCGTGCATTTGCCGGTGAGTTTCCTTGATCGCCTGCCGCGCGAGCTTTCCGGCGGCCAGTGCCAACGGGTCGCCATCGCCCGCGCCCTGGCGCTGAAGCCCGATCTTTTGCTGCTGGATGAACCGGTCAGCGCCCTCGACGTGTCCGTGCAGGCGCACATCCTCGAACTGCTGCAAGAGCTGCAACGGGACATGGGCATCGCCTACGTGCTGGTGTCCCACGACTTGTCGGTGGTCGCCAACTTCGCCCATGAGGTGCTGGTGTTGCGCAATGGCCGGGTGATCGAACAGGGCTCGGTGGAGCGCATCTTCAACCGCCCGACCAGCGACTACACCCGTGAGCTGATTGGCGCCATTGCGGGCCAGCACGCTACCGCGAGCGCCGCCTGCGGATAAGCCCTTACGCAGTCAGGGGCCCGGACACCCGGTAGGCGTCTATCAAGGTATCGAAAAGCGAGATGTCCGACCGGCTTCTGGCGATGAGTTGAGCGCCGGCGACGGCTGCAAACATGGCGCGTGCCCGCGCTTCAGCGTCTTGCGGTGTGCACACCTCGGCGGCCGTAAGAAGTTTGGTTATCCAGGCGATATTCACGTCAGCAAACGCCTGGATTTCCGTGGTCATTTCGCTTGGCAGTTTGTCAGTTTCGGCGCCCACGAAGCTGGCGAGGCAAAGGCGATTATCGGCTTCAAGGGATCGACGAAAAATTTCGGGAAAGCGACGCAGCGCGTCTATCGGGTTGGGGTCTTCTTCGGAAATCGTTTCGAGTGCGGCCGCGCCATCTTGCCAATAGCGCTTGGCGACCGCCACACCCAGATCGGCTTTGCTGGGGAAGTGATAGTAGATGCTCGCTGCTTTGATCCCGACAGCTTGGGCAAGGTCGCGAAAATTCAGGCCATTGTAGCCCTGTGACTGGGCAATTTTGGTGGCGGCCAACAGGATGGCTTCTCGGGCGTTAGTGTTCATTGTGATGCCTTTCGCCCTAAGGACGATGTCTCGGAGGATGTGCAGCTATGCTATCTCAAAAGCCTACCTTTGGTTAGGTAGATATCAATGTCTAACGGGTATCCGTCAGGAACGCCATGTGGCAGCGGTCCCGACGGTTGCACGGCAATCCACCCAACCTTTATTCGGCCGGCGAATCCAGTTCAGGAATGCCACTGCTGCGATCGGCGTAGGCAGCCTGGAAGCTAGGGCGTTTCTGCCAGCGCTTCCAGTAGGCGTCCAGAAACTCGAAGCGCTCGTCCAGCGGGGTGGCGTTGACCGGGAACTTGGAAAATGCGATGGCGGTGGCCAGGGTTATGTCTGAGAAGGTCGGAGCATCCCCGCCCAGCAGCCATTCGCGGCCGTCAGACAGATGACGGTTGACCAGCGCCGCATGGGCCAAGGCTTCCTTGCGGCAGTGCTCGCCCCAGGCCTCGTTCTTGGTCAGTTCGAGCTTGAACCCGAGCCCGGTGTGCAGCACGTGAAACGCGGTGACGATACGGTACAGGATGTGCACCCAGACCCGGTTGTCCCACATGTTATCGAGCCCTTGCTCCAGCGCGTTCTCGCCCATGATCTTGCGACCGGGATAGGTCTGGTCGAGGTAGCGAACGATGGCGGCCGTCTCGGAAATGAAGCTGCCATCTTCCAGTTGCAGCGTAGGCGTCTCGCCCCACGGATTCATGTTCAGGTGACGCCAGCCACGCTGCTCGCCGCCCGGGGACATGTCATAAACGGTTTCGTCGAACAGAGCAGCGATGCCCTTTTCGTGCATGAACAGGCGCAGGCGCTGTGGGTTAGGGAAGGCCGAAGGAGATGTGAAGAGCTGGAGTTTAGTGGTCATGATCAATCCTGAGTGGGGCTGGCTGATTACCTAACTAGCGTTAGGTAACTGAACAATAGCGAGCGAACTGGCTAGCGTCAAGCCCCCTGCCTAACATTTGTTAGGCTTCTTGATTGCCACGGTTTGCATTGAAGCGCTGATAGGTTTCGGTTACAGCGTCTGGATTTTCGCAGGCCATTTCATGCACTGAATCAGGCGATGTCGGGGAGGGAGTATTGGATGAGTCTGGTGCGCGCGCGGGGTGTCAGGTAGATCGCTTTCGCAGGCAAGCCAGCTCCTACAGGCAGTGTGGGAGCTGAAGATTATTTAGCGCTGAACACCGAACAGTTTGGCGAGGCTGGTTGAGCCTTTGGATAGCCTGACCCGAGTAACTTTACTTAGCCCCGGCCCTTTGGATCGCTTCTCGGACTTTGATTAGAAATACAGATATTTCAAACGGCTTCATGATCATATCCATCCCTTCGTCAAGAATGTCCTGACGGTTCAGAGCGTTTTCCGCATAGCCCGTCATGAACAACACCGGAAGGTCTGGGCGACCCACTCTCGCCAGATGAGCGAGTTGGCGTCCATTCATTTCTGCCATTCCAACGTCCGTCAGCAACAGGTCGATAGACCCATCTCGCTCCATAGCGGACAGTGCGGTCGTCACGTCTGCCACCTGAGTGCATCGGTACCCTGCATCAACCAATACCTCCTCCACGAACATGCGCACTGAGGCGGTATCTTCAACGATCAATACGTGCTCTCCCTGACCCAGTTCCACGTCTTGCTGCTTTTGCGGCGCTGTAACCGGTTGATCAATTGCCGCAGGCAACATCAATGTCACCTCTGTTCCCTGGCCAATCACACTGCGAATCTTTACGTCGCCTCCAGACTGGCGGGTAAAGCCATGAATGGTCGAAAGACCGAGACCGGTTCCTTTACCAATGGGCTTGGTAGTGAAGAAAGGGTCGAACACCTTGCTGATAACACTATGCTCGATGCCAACCCCGTCATCACGTACAGCCAGGGCAATATAGGGGCCATCCGCTAAACGGGAGTCGCCGCTGGAATAAGCTTCGAATGTCCTGATCCAGATATTACCGCCCTCTGGCAGGGCATCCCGCGCATTGATTACAAGATTAAGTACGGCGCTCTCCAGTTGCCCCGCATCGACCATCGCGACTGTGCTGCGTGATGTCAGCTCAAGTTTCAGGCCAATCCGCTTACCAATCGTTCGTCTGACCAGCTCCTCGAACGAGCGCACATGTCGATTGACGTCCGTAGGCCTTGTATCCAAAGGCTGCTGTCGCGCGAACGCCAGTAACCGTTGAGTCAGCGTCGCGGCGCTCTTGGCTGAGCCGAGTGCCGCATCTGCATAGGCAAGCACCTTCTCCGGTCGGCCGTCCTCAGTGCGTTTTTTAATGAGCTCAAGCCCCGTCACGATGCCCGTCAGCAGGTTGTTGAAATCGTGCGCGATGCCTCCCGTGAGTTTGCCAATAGCGTCTATTTTTTGTGCTTGCAGTAACTTCTCTTCAGTTCTTTCGCGCTCCGCGACGGCATCGGCAAGCTGATTGCTGACTGAATCCAAGCGAAGTAAATGTGACTGTTCACGGCGTCGGTGATCAGTGACATCCTCGATAAATACCAGGCTTAATCCGGTGGCACGATAGGGCGAGACTTGCCATTCGGTTTCACGCACATCGCCTCTGACACGCATCGTCAACGTGCCCTTCCAGCGCTCACCCGTGCTGAGGGCATTACACAGACCCGCAACCACTGGCGCCTGGTTTTCGCTGAAACACTCCAGCAAGCCATGTTCACTGGAGCCTTTGGCAATCAGTCTGGCGAAGGCGTGGTTGCATTCGTGCACATTGAGCGCGCCATCTATAACTGCAATCGGGGCCGAAACATTGATGAAAATTTCACGAAAGCGTTCTTCGCTTTCCCGTAATGCGAATTCGGTATCACGTACCCTCAACAGGGTCCGTATTGTTGCCAGCAACACATCGGAATCGACTGGGTGGGTAAGGTAAGCATCAGCGCCTGCTTCAAGGCCGGTCACGACGTCTGACGTTTGTATCGACGCCGCCGATACATGCACCACAGGAAGCAGCGCGGTGCGCGGCTCGGTACGTAGCTGGCGTACGATATCAAAGCCGCTCATGTCCGGCAGGTTGACGTCCAGAATCAGGGCATCCGGAACGCGCTCTGCGATCTGCGCGAGCCCATCGGTGCCCGTCCCCGCCTCAAAAACCGAAAACCCATGCCGCTCCATTCGCTTACGCAGTGCGTAGCGAGTCGCTTCGTTGTCATCAACGATCAACAGTCGAACTTCAACTTTCATCAATGATTTCCTGGGTAACCGCTAAAGGAATGACAACATAGAAAGTCGACCCTATGCCGGGCTCGCTTTCCAGGCCTACCCGACCGCCAAGCAATTCAGCGAACCGTTTACAGAGTGACAATCCCAAGCCGGTACCCCGAAGACGTTTCTGCAAGGGTGAATCAACTTGTATGAAGTCTTCAAACAGCTTGCTGTGCATCTCTTGGGGAATACCAATCCCCGTGTCGCTCACCGCAAAACGTACTTCTCGCAGATTTTCCATACGCGCAGACACCCGAACCTCTCCACGCTGCGTGAACTTCAGAGCGTTCGAAATGAAATTGCGAAGTATCTGCGCGAGCTTTTTGTCATCGGTGTAAAGCCTAGGTAGCCCTAACGGCTCCTCAAGAATCAGATCCACCGAAGATGCGTCGATAATTGGGCGAAACATACCGCGCAGCGCCGAGAACAAATCAAGCATGTCAAACCAGGCAGGCGAAATGCTTATCCGCCCGGCCTCAATTTTAGCCAGATCCAATAGGTCGTTGACCATATCATTCAGTTCACGCGCAGCTGTACTCACGAAGGTGACCTGCTTGTGCTGTTCTGGGCTCAAAGGGCCATCGAGTTCGTCACTCAAGATGCTGGCAATGCTTAGAATCGAGCCCAGTGGCGTTCGAAATTCGTGACTCATGTACGATAAGAATCGGCTTTTTAGATCAGAGGCTTGGCGTAATTCATCGGCTTGGTTATCCAATTCGGCATACAGCGCCAGCACGCCCTGGTTGGTCTCTTCCAGTTCGGCTCGCAGTGCCTGTGCTTCCGCTCGCAACTGTCGAAGTTCTGCTGACTCCTCGACTAAACCGCTAAGGGGTAGGTCAGTCATCAGCGCTCTCCAGTGCAATCACAACTACCGTTACGTCGTCTCTACCTCTGCAATAATCCCGGTGGAGCACCGCCGCGATAACAGCGGGGTGTCTAAATATCAATCCGGGGTAGTCACGAAGATTCCAGCGCGACTGGAGACCATCGCTATACAGTATCAGCAAGGCGCCAGCACATTCAGGATAGTCGGTCACTCGAATTTTTCGGTATTGAAGTCCAACAATACCTGGGTGCGATGCAATGCCACGAGTCTTGTCAGTTGCCACCAGCGTGGCTCCGATATTGCCAATACCGATGAACCGTAAAATGTTCTGGTTTGCGTCGAATTGCGCAATGGCAACCGCGCCTCCGCGTGTGCCACGCATGTCGTGATGGAGCTCTTCAAGCATAAAGTCAGGATGAGCGAACGGATCACGGTTGAACGCACAAACCCCTGCCTTCGCGGCATCTTCAGCTTCGGGGCCGTGTCCGAGTCCATCGATGACGAGGACACTTATTTGCTTATCGCTGATCGCCACCTCCCACGCATCGCCGCACGCAGGATCATTGTAGAGCGAGTGTTGGCTGAAGCCGGCACGTACGTCTCTCGTAACGGAGGAACGCGGGTAAAAACGGGTCAACAGCACCGTCCCACGACTGTCCGTATGAACATCAAATACTTGCGCCTGGCGTAGGATCGAACCCAAGCCGATCCCCTGGGTGCCACGGGTTGAAAAACCGTCAACCAGGCAATCCTGCGGATCGAATCCCGCTCCGCGATCAATCGCGATGACCTCTATACCCAACGGCGAGGAATTTAAAACGCGCAGATGCAACTCACCATTGCTCGCGTGCTTGAGGATATTGCTGGCGAGCTCTGTAACAACCAATGCCACACGACCTGAGTCGACGGCATCGAAGCCAGACTGTTCAGCCAGACTCTGGGCCGTCCGTCGGGCGTGCCCTATCTGGCTACTGTCTTCTATGGGCAATACCAGCGTTAAGCCACCGCCAAGCCTTATGTCCATTTGCAAATCATCACGCGCGTGCCCGCCCCAGGCGCCGTTTCAAGGTCGAAATCATCGACCAGGCGCTTTGCGCCCGTCAGTCCCAACCCAAGGCCACCGCCAGATGTCCAGCCATCGGTCATGGCCAGCTTGAGATCGGGGATACCCGGACCTTCATCGCGAAAGGTCAGACGCACACCGGTACGCATGCCATCCTCGATAATCTGCCAGTCCATGACACCACCACCGCCGTAGGTCATGGTATTTCGCGCCAACTCGCTCACTGCTGTTACCAGCTTGGTCAAGTCGATCAAGCGCATGCCGCAGTCCTGAGCAAGCTTGCGAGCCAGTTGCCTGGCCAACACAACGTCTTGTTCAATGTTAACGGGCTGAGTGCCGCTCACGCGGACGTTCATTGTGAGGCTGCCCGAGCACGCAACAGCGTCATGCCTCGCTCAACATTCAGCGCAGTGCTTACGCCTGGCAGCGTCATGCCCAGCTCTACCAATGTGATCGCCACCGCAGGCTGCATGCCCACCAGCACGGTTTCAGCGTCCATGATTCTGGACAATCCTGAAATCATGCCAATCATGCGACCGATGAATGAGTCGACCATATCCAATGCCGAGATGTCGATTAGGACGCCACGTGCCGATATCTGACTGATGCGCTCGGAAAGATCGTCCTGCAGCGTCAGTGCCAGTTGGTCATGCATATCGACTTGAATGGTGACGAGAAGAAAGTCACCCATTTGCAGGATTGGAATCCGCTCCATTTTTTTATACCGAAGCCTTGGCGACAGTCACACCCAGACGCCGCAGCGCCAGGGCCAGCGCGTCAGCAAGATTGGCTTTGGTCACAACGCCCTGCAGGTCGAGTCCCAGGTGAACGATGGTTTGGGCAATCTGCGGTCGGACTCCGCTGATGATGCAATCGGCACCCATTAGACGGATAGCGGTGACGGTCTTGAGCAGATGCTGGGCGACCAGCGTGTCGACAGTCGGGACGCCCGTAATATCAATGATCGCAATTTCAGAACCTGTATCGACTATTCGCTGCAGCAACGACTCCATCACAACCTGGGTGCGCTGGGAATCCAACGTGCCAATCATGGGCAGTGCCAGCACGCCATCCCACAGCTTGACCACCGGCGTCGACAACTCCAATAGCTCTTCTTGTTGGCGCTTGATGACGGCTTCGCGTGATTTCTGGTAGGTGCGAATAGTGTGCATACCGAGTGTATCGAGCAGTTGCGAGAGCTCCCAGAGTTGCTCTGCCAATAAACTTGCATCGTCGGAATACTCAGTTTGCAGCAAAGCAAAAAGCGGCCCTTTCAATGAGAAAATAAAGTAAGCCGTCTGCTGCGCGTCTTGTCCGACAAGCGCACGCTGCTGCGAAAGTTTTTCCAGGAATTGACGTACTTCATCACCCTGAGCCGATCCGACAGTTTGTGAGCCACCGTCATTCGCTATGGCATTTAACAAGCGCAGAAATTCAGCCATTTGCTGCTTGATATCATCGACTTTCAGGTTGCGAGTAGAACCACTGGCTTCAAGATCTGCCATCCAGCGGACGGCCAGTTCCACGTCGGATTTCTTGAGCAGATTTACGGTTCGCTGATGCAATGCAGCCATGTGTCGGAGCTCCAAGGTTTCGTGTGCGAGCCTTGAGCAATGAGCCGGCCGACACAAACAATTTGAGGATATTGAGAAGTACGCTGAAGACGAAGCCTTGCCGAAGAATGCAAGACATCCGGCAGAGTAGCAGCAGAACTAAATGAGGCCTAGCAGATTGATTCAGGTGCTTTTCTTTATCGATAAATTGCCAAGGGCGATACATAAGCATCAGCGTCCGGCCAAGTCACCCACCGAACGACAGCATTTAGGCCCAGGGTATCCGCGTATTGTTAAGCGTCATATTGTTCATGGGTTATCTCCTGGTTACGAACGGGATCAAGGCGGCCGGCAAACAGGATCAAAGATGCAGCGCGGGCTTGGGCTGGCCAACGCCATGGGCAGAACGGACGCGGACCCGCAGCGCAATCAGCACCGCGGCCAGCAGCATCAGCACGGCCGCTGCGACGAATACGCCTGCGCTGCCACCGAGGCTGAACACTGCCCCGCCAGCGGCGGCGCCGGTTGCGATGGCCGACTGCACAGAGGCCACCACCATGCCCCCGGCGCTTTCCGCCTGATCAGGTACCGCACTGGCAACCCAGTTCGACCACGCCACCGGCACACCGCCAAAGGCCAAGCCCCAGATCGCCAGCAATACCGCCTGCCCCGGTACCGAGGCCGGCAACAGCACCAGCGCCAGTGCTGCAACACCGACCAGCGCGGGCATCAATACGAGCGTGGCCAGCGGGTGGCGCTCCAGCAGCTTCCCGGCCAGCAGCGTGCCGGCGAAGTTCGCCACACCAAACCCCAGCAGCATCAGTGACAACCCTTGCGGGCCGATGCCGGTAGTGCCTTCAAGGAATGGCCGAACATAGGTGAACATCGCGAAGTGGCCGCTGTGCACCAGCACGCATCCGAACATCCCCATGGCGATGCCCGGGCGCTGCAACACCTCGAGTACGGTGCGCAGACGTGCCGGCCGGCGTGGCGCAAGGCGCGGCAGCGTGAACGACTGGAACGCCAGGGTCAGCATGCCAACCGCCGCCGCTGCAAAGAACGCGCTGCGCCATCCATACAACCCGCCCAGATAGCTGCCCAGCGGCACCGCAACGACCGTCCCGATGGCAATGCCGCTGAAAATGATCGACAGCGCCCGGGGTAGCAAAGCGCTCGGCACCAAGCGCATCGCCACCGCCGCCGCCATGCTCCAGAACCCGCCAAGGGCAATGCCCAGCAAGATACGCATCAACAACAGCACCGCGAAGCTGGAGGATACGGCGACCAACAGATTAGAGGCGACCATCAACGTGGAAAAGCCCAACAACACCCAACGTCGGTCGATGCTGCGGGTCAGGCCTGGCACCAGTAAGCCGGCGAACAGCGCCACCACGGCTGTCACCGTTACCGCCTGGCCAGCCAGCGCCTCGGACACGCCCAGGTCAGTGGCCATCAGCGTCAACACACTGGCCGGAAGATACTCGGCGGTCAGTAACCCGAACACACCCATTGCCAACGAGAACACGGCCATCCACGCGGGGGTCGCAGGCTCTACGTCCGCACCGACGCCGGGATGGCGGTCGGATGCGGCATTACATACACAGTCAGTCATTGCACGGATCTCCCAATCTTCAATGCGAGCCGCAGTCTAGGCACTGAAAGCTGGATGATCTATGATCGAAAATCTCTATTTTTTGACTAAAACACCTGAACGATGCCTGCTGATCAGTTTGCGCTTTCCTCGGACCTCATCAACGAGCTGCTACGCGGCATGCGCCTGCGTGGCGTCGAATACCGGCGTATCCAGGCGGGCCCCACCTTCGGTTTGGGTTTCGCGCAAAAACCGGGGCATGCCTGGTTCCACTTCATGGCCGTCGGCACTGCGGTGCTGCACATGGAGGACGGCAGCACCTATACGCTGTCTGCCGGCAACGCCGTGTTTATCTCCCATGGCGCGGCCCATCAGCTGGTTTCTCATCCCGGCGTGCCGGTTGAGGACATCGATCGTCTAGCGAGCGCCCCCCTCGGTGACAGCGTCAGCGCGGTGGATACCGGAGCCGAAGCCTGCCCCACGCCGAGCACTATTTTGTTCAGTGGCTGCATGGAGTTTGAACTGGGCAGTATCCACGGCCTTGGTCGGCTGATGCCGGGCATGATGCTGATTGATGCCGGCGGCCAGCGTTACCCCGGACTGGTGCCGATCCTGACCACCATGGAACGCGAGGTCAGCGCCGCACGTGTCGGCTTTGCCGGTATCCTCGCGCGGTTGGCCGACGTGGTGGCCGCCATGGTCGTTCGCGGCTGGGTGGAGTGCGCCTGCGGGAATGCTTCTGGCCTGGTCGCCGCCTTGCGCGATCCACGCTTGGCCGGTGCGCTGCTCGCGCTCCATCAACAACCGGGCCGCGACTGGACCGTCGCGCAGCTGGCGGAGCATTGCAATACCTCGCGTTCGGTCTTCGCGGAGCGCTTCCAGCTGACGATTGGCATGACCCCGCTGCGCTATGTCACCGAACTGCGAATGCGGCTCGCAAGCCAGTGGCTGACACTCGAAAGGCTGCCGATTGAGGAGGTGGCGCAGCGCTTGGGCTACACATCCCAGGCCGCTTTCAGTCGTGCATTCAAGCGCATTACCGGCAAGACACCGGGTTTGAGTCGTAAGGTGAGGCAGTCCGCTGTAACGTGAAACCGAGCGCAAGGTTATTGACCCGTAAGTCGATGCGTCCGAATGGGCGCGCCTGCGAGACGTTGACCATTGACATAGCGCCTGAACCGTCGGCTGTATCAGCCGATGATGAAGGTACCGCTGGCGATCACTACGCATGCCAGTATCCGGCGTGCGGTGAGCGTCTCGCCGAGGAACACATAACCGATCAACGCCGCAAACAGCACGCTGGTTTCGCGCAATGCCGATACCGCGCCGAGGGGCGCCTGGTTCATCGCGTAGATGACCATTGCGTATGCAAGCAAAGAGACCAACCCTCCAACCAAGGCGGTCACTGTTCCGGGCCGAACGGAGAACAAGCTGCGGGCATCGCGTAGACCGATGTAGAGCACAGGCATCAGCACGCCCCACAGGGCACACATCCAAACCGTGTAGGCAAGCGGCGCATTGGACAACCTGGCGCCAATGCCATCGACCACGCTATAGGCCGCGATAAAGCAGCCCGTTCCCAGCGCATAGGGCAGACTGGGTACCGACAGACTGCGCCCTTTGAAGGCCAGCGAAATAATCCCGCCTGACACCAGCACAATACCGAGCAACGTACCCGGCGTGATGCTTTCTCCGGCAAAAACGGCGGCGCCCAGGGTAATCAGCACCGGCGACGATCCGCGTGAAATCGGATAAATCTGCCCCAGGTCGCCGACTCGGTAACTGCGCACCAGAAACAGGTTGTAGCCCACATGCAGCACCCCCGATAGCACCGCGTAGCCCCAGCTTTCAATCGCCGGGGGCACCATGAACGCTGCGGCGACGACACAAGTGATGGCGATTGCAATGCACATCACTGTCATGGACCACAGCCGATCGGCACCGCTGCGCAGCAGCGCATTCCAGCTGGCATGCAGGAGCGCTGCGAAAAGCACAAGGAGGATGATATGAATAGGCATGCGCCACTTTAAGCAATCCGGAGCCCTGACTGAAGCGAAGTCTGTTCATTGCAGCATGCCGATGAGCATTACGCCCCCGAAGTCCCTCGCGAGATAGCCGCCACTGGCCCTTAACTGAACCTGACCTGAAGCCACTCGGGATCGAAAATCAAACCATTTGATAAATGGCGTCGGGTATTCCAATCATAGCGCGCCTATTTCCCCAGGCCTTGCCGGCATTTTTTACCCGAACTCAAACGCTCAGGAGATGCACTTGAAGCCCAGCACTTGCCTTGTGCGCTGCTTGTCTGTGTCCGTGCTGTGCGCGGCGCTGATGTCACCCCTGTGTTCGTGGGCCGACGCGCGCCCTGAGGGTTTTGCCAAAGGAGTCACCGGCGGCGGTAACGCCATGGTTGTGCGCCCCGCGACGCCCGATGAACTTAAAACGGCCCTGTGTGCGACCTACGACACTCACGGTCAGTGCACCGATGACACGCCGCGCGTCATTGCCCTGGACCACACGTTCGATTTTCGCGGTTCGGTCATCTCGAACGGCAGCGCCCAGGTCACCGAAGCCGGCTGCATGGCCAATGCCTGCCCCCATGGCGGCGGGCAGTGGGCGATCGATGGCGCCAATCATTTTTGCCAGTCCAAGCCTCCGGCCACCGTGACCTACGACAAGGCCGGGTTGCAACGCCTGAAGGTCGGGTCGAACAAGACGCTGATCGGTCTGGGCAGTCATGCTGGTATCCAGGGCATGGGCCTGTTCGTCGGTGGTGGCTCGCACAATGTGATTGTGCGTAACCTGACCCTGTCCGACATCAACCCACGCGTGGTCTGGGGCGGCGACGCGCTCACGCTGGACGATACCGATGGCGTGTGGATCGACCATGACACGTTCGTACGCATTGGCCGCCAGATGGTAGTCACCGGTTGGGGCAGCGCGACGCACGTGACGCTGTCCAACAATGAGTTCGATGGCCGCACCCCCTACTCCGCTACCTGCGATGGCCATCATTACTGGGTGTGGTTGTTTCTTGGGCATCACGACACCCTGACGCTGGTCGGCAACTACGTGCATGACACCTCGGGACGCGCGCCTCATTCCGGCGGCATGGGCGATGCCGATGTTCGCGCGCAACTGGTCAACAACGTGTTCGCGCACCTGTCCTACCAGGGCGCGATCATGTCGCGTACCGCCACCTCGCACTTGCTGGTGGAGGGCAATGCCTTCGTGGACGTGGCACATCCTTTGTTCAACGACACCCGGCAACCCGGTACGGCTTTCGCGCCCTTCACGCAAGCGACCGGCGACGCCTGCCGGGTTGCGATTGGCAGGCCTTGCGTGGTCAATCAACAACACCTGAGCGGCGACGACTACCGGCCCGAAGACGTGCCGGCGTTGGCGGCGTTCAGTGCGTACCGTGAATACCTCGTGACGCCACAGCCGGCTGAAATTGCGCTGGCCCAAGTGCCCGCACACGCAGGAGCAGGCCACCTTACCGAGCGCCTCACACAGCTGCGTCGTAGCACATCAGGTTTTGCAAAGCATTGATTTGGGAATCAGCAGGATCAGCACGCAGCTGACGAGCAGGCAACCCCCCAGCACATAGGTGCCGTTGTTCATATCGCCTGTCAGCGTTTGCGCCATGGCCGTGATCATGGAACCGGTGAACCCGGAGAGGTTGCCGATCGCGTTGATCATGCCGATGCCCGCCGCAGCGGCCACACCGGATAAAACCGTGCCCGGCAAGGTCCAGAAAATCGGCATAAGGCTCAGCAAACCTGAAGCGGAAACGCTGAGGAAGAAAATCGACAGTGGCAGGTTGTGGGCAAAAACAGCGCTGCACATCAGGCCGACTCCGCCGATGAACGCCGGGATTGCCGCGTGCAAGCGGCGCTCACCGGTTTTGTTGGAGTGCCAGGCGTTGAGGGTCATGGCAACAATGGCGGTGGCATAGGGAATTGCCGTCAGCAAGCCGATGTGCAGGGTGTTGGAGATACCGGTTGCCTTGATGATCGTCGGCATCCAGAACGCCAGCCCGTAAAAGCCGGTGTTGAATGTCAGCAGGATCAGTACCAGCAACCACACGCGACCATTGAAGATCACCTCCCGAAGGCTCGATGCCTTCGAGGTGCTTTCTTGATCGAGGTTGTTTTTGAGCATGTTCTTTTCGGCGGTCGTCAGCCACTTGGCGTTGTCGATTTTATCCACCAGCAACGTCACCACGACGACGGCCATGATCAGCGATGGAATGCCTTCGATAATCAGCATCCACTGCCAGCCGGACATACCGTGGACACCCTGCATCGCCCCCATTAACCAGCCTGAAAGAATCCCGCCGAGGGTCAGGCTGATCGGCATCGCCATCAGGAAACCCGCCATGACGCGGCTCTGCCGGTGCGTCGGAAACCAGTAGTTGAGGTAGAGGATTACCCCTGGAAAGAAACCGGCTTCGCATATCCCCAGCAAGAAACGCAGCACGTAAAACATCGTTTCCGATTCGATGTGGAAGAACTTCGCCAGCGGTACCGTGAACGCCACCGCCATGGAGACAATGCTCCAGCTGATCATGATGCGAGCGATCCAGAGGCGCGCGCCAAAGCGATGCAGCAATAGATTGCTGGGGACTTCGAAGAGGAAATAACCCCAGAAGAAAATGCTCGCGCCCAGCGCGTAGACGGTGTTGCTAAATTGCAGATCGTTGAGCATGTCCAACTTGGCAAAGCCGATGTTCACCCTGTCCAGGTACGCCGCCATGTAGCAAAACAGCAGGATTGGCAGGATACGCAGGATGACTTTGCGGTAGGTGCGGTCCTCGGAGGTAAGCGCCGCCGAGCCCTCTCTTACGAGAGAACGCTGAGATACTGATTCCATCTGTCGACCTCAAGGCATGTCGTCATGCCGATTGTTATTGTTTTGGCTTGCGACCTTGAGCCCCGTGGGTCGACCTGAATCAATCGACAGGAAAAGGAATCTGCAAGTGGTCTGTTACCGGTAACATTTTTAGTTTAGCCATTAATTTCATGGCATGGCAAGCGGGTTAGATTTAAAAAATTCAGGTGCTTTCGCGCGCGATGATTTTGAATTCGACGACTTCGCACGCTTGCGGGCGGGGCCGCCCAAGGCGTTGCGCCGCTGCGCTGGCCACCAGCAATTCGCCGGCGCGCCGGCCAATTCGATAGGGATCGACCGAGACGGTGGTAATGGTCGGCGTGCAATAGCGGGAGACTTCGAAATCGCCGAACCCGGCGATTGCGATGTCCTCGGGGACGCGTCGACCCTGCCGATGGCACTCCATGATGGCGCCGAACGCCGACAAGTCACTGACGCACATCACCGCCTCGGTGTCCGGCCATTTTTCCAGCAGCCGCTTCACCGACTCCCCGCCATGGCTCATGGTAATAGGCGACTCGCCATACTCCATCACCCTGGGCTCCCCTGCCCCCGCCGCCGCGACGGCCTGAAGATAACCCTGTTGACGTTGCTTGCCACGGTGGTCGAGTACCGACGCCCCGCCGATGTAGCCGATGCGCCTATAGCCTTGCTGGTACAGGTGTTCATACAGCGCCGCGGCGGCGACAACGTTACTGAACCCGACCGATTGCTCGATAGGATCGTCCGGGATGTCCCATGTCTCGACAACCGGGACCTGCGCCTGGCGCAACAGCCTGCGGGTTTCATCCAGATGCGCGCTGCCCGTCAACATCACGCCCACCGGTCGATGGCGCAGCAACGTGCGCACCAGCAATGCCTCCTGCTCCAGATGGTAATCGGTATCCCCCAACAGCAGGCACAGACCGTGTTCGCTGACCGCATCATTCAGGCCACGCACGGTGTCGGCAAAGTTCGAGCTGGCCAGTGAGGGCACCAGCGCCACGATAAATTCCGAACGCCCGGTGGCCAGGGTTCCCGCAGACGCGTCAGGCAGATAGCCGAGCTTTTCAATCGCGGCGTGAACGAGCTTTTGCGTGCGCTCCGACGCGTCGCGACCGGCCAGGACCCGGGAAACCGTCATCTTCGAAACACCGGCCAGTTTGGCAACATCGGACATGCGCGGCGGCGTGGTGGTTTTGCCTGGATCCTCGTAACTCATGAACGTCGTGTTTTCCTGAAAGTGATCGGCGGCCCCTGGAAATCAACGCCCCCAACGCGAATGGAGGCTGATTATACATCGGCGGCGACAGACCTACCTCCGCTCCGTGCAGGCGTGCGCACCGCCGATTGGATTGTCGATATTGGGTCTTTACAAACACACTGTTACCGGTAACATCGAGCCATCCACATGGCCTCGAGTCTTCCTGGCGAGCGCCCTGCGCGGATATTCACTTTCCGTTGATATACCCCTAACAAGAGAAAAAACCATGCCTGATGTCCCTCCTCTGCCCCTGCGAAGTCAACAATGGTTTGACGATCCCAACCATGCCGACATGACCGCGCTCTACGTTGAACGCTTCATGAATTACGGTATGACGCGCGAGGAGTTGCAATCAGGCCGTCCCATCATCGGCATCGCGCAAACCGGCAGCGATCTTGCGCCGTGCAACCGCCACCACCTTGAACTCGCGCAGCGCACCAAAGCGGGCATTCGCGATGCCGGGGGGATTCCGATGGAGTTCCCCGTGCACCCGATGGCCGAACAGACCCGACGCCCCACCGCCGCACTGGATCGCAACCTGGCTTACCTGGGCCTGGTCGAGATCCTGCACGGCTACCCGCTGGACGGCGTGGTGCTGACCACCGGCTGCGACAAGACCACCCCCGCCTGCCTGATGGCAGCAGCAACGGTGGATATACCGGCGATTGTGTTGTCGGGCGGCCCCATGCTTGATGGACATCACAAGGGCCAATTGATCGGCTCTGGCACGGTGCTGTGGCACGCGCGCAACCTGCTGGCCAGCGGTGAAATCGACTACGAAGGTTTCATGGAAATGACCACCGCAGCCTCGCCTTCGATCGGTCACTGCAACACCATGGGCACGGCGTTATCGATGAATGCGCTGGCCGAAGCGCTGGGCATGTCGCTGCCCGGCTGCGCGAGTATTCCGGCGGCCTATCGCGAACGCGGCCAGATGGCCTATGCCACGGGCAAGCGCATCGTTGACATGGTGCGCCAGGATATTCGGCCCTCCCACATCATGACCCGCGAAGCCTTCGAGAATGCCATCGCCGTGGCGTCGGCGCTGGGTGCCTCGACCAATTGCCCGCCGCACCTCATCGCTATTGCGCGGCACACGGGCATCGACTTAAGCCTGGAGGACTGGCAACGCATCGGTGAAGACGTGCCGCTGCTGGTCAACTGCATGCCTGCCGGCAAATACCTCGGTGAAGGCTTCCACCGCGCGGGCGGTGTGCCTGCGGTGATGCACGAACTCAAACACGCCGGCCGCCTGCATGAAGCGTGCAACACAGTGTCGGGCAAGACCATTGGCGAGATCGTCAACAACACCGCCGCCAGCGATACAGATGTGATTCATGCGTATGAAGACCCCCTGATCCAACGCGCGGGGTTTATCGTGTTGAGCGGTAATTTCTTCGACAGCGCCATCATGAAAATGTCGGTGGTCGGCGAAGCCTTCCGTAAAACCTACCTGTCTGAACCGGGCGCGCAGAACAGCTTCGAAGCCCGCGCCATCGTCTTCGAGGGCCCCGAGGACTATCAGGCCCGCATCAACGACCCGGCCCTGGACATCGATGAGCGCTGCATCCTGGTCATTCGGGGCTGCGGCACCGTGGGTTATCCGGGCAGCGCCGAAGTGGTCAACATGGCCCCACCCGCTGCACTGATCAAACGTGGCATCGACTCCTTGCCCTGCCTGGGTGACGGGCGCCAGAGCGGGACCTCGGCAAGCCCCTCGATTCTCAACATGTCCCCTGAGGCCGCTGTGGGCGGCGGGATAGGTTTGCTGGAAACCAACGACCGTCTGCGCGTCGACCTCAATGCGCGCCGGGTCGATCTGCTGGTGGACGAAAGCGAAATAGCGCGCCGCCAAGCAGCGTACAAGCCGTCCATCCCAGCATCGCAAACGCCGTGGCAGGAAATCTACCGACAACAGGTTGGCCAGCTCTCGACCGGCGGTTGCCTGGAACCCGCCACCCTGCACCTGCGGGTCATCGCACGCAGCGGCGACCCCCGTCATTCCCATTGAATCGTTGTTTTACAGAGGGTAATGCCCATGTCCCAAACATCTGCTGCAACCCCCTTGTCGGCGTCTTACGTTCCGGCCCAAGACCTGGCGCAAGGCACCTGGATCAGCCGCGCCTGGGTGCCCGGTGTCGTTGCCGGGCCCGCCGTGGTGCTGCTCAAAGGCACGCAGGTCTATGACATCAGCGCCCGGGTGGCGACCGTTTCGGCTCTGCTTGAGCTGGAAGACCCCGTTGCTTACCTGCGCAGCCTGCCGTTGACCACGCCGTTGATCAGTGTTGACGACCTGCTCATCAACAGCGATGTATCCGTTCGCGACGAGACACAGCCCTGGCTGTTGGCCCCGATCGACTTGCAAGCCGTAAAGGCCGCCGGGGTTACCTTCGCCACTAGCATGCTCGAGCGAGTGGTTGAAGAGCAGGCCAAGGGCGACCCGGCCAAGGCCGACAGCATTCGCGCAACCCTGGCCGAGAGCATCGGTGCCGACCTCGGCCAAATCGTGCCGGGTTCCTCTCAAGCCGCGGCGCTCAAGGAAGTGCTGATCAGCCAAGGCATGTGGTCGCAATATCTGGAAGTGGGCATCGGCCCGGACGCGGAGATATTCACCAAGGCCCAGCCGTTGTCAGCGGTGGGATACGGATCGGCCGTGGGTCTGCACCCCAAGTCCAGCTGGAATAACCCCGAGCCGGAGGTGGTACTGGCGGTTTCCAGCCGTGGCAAGGTACAGGGCGCCACGCTGGGCAATGACGTCAACCTTCGCGATTTCGAGGGGCGCAGTGCGCTGCTGCTGTCCAAGGCCAAAGACAACAATGCGTCGACCGCGCTGGGGCCATTTATCCGGCTGTTTGATGAAACCTTCGGCATTGAGGACGTGCGTTCGGCTGAAGTTGCATTGCGCGTGGTCGGCGAGGACGGCTTCATCATGGACGGCAGCAGCTCGATGAATCAGATCAGCCGCGACCCGCTGGACCTGGTGGCCCAGACACTTAACGAGAACCACCAGTACCCGGATGGCTTCGTGCTGTTTCTCGGCACCTTATTCGCGCCCAAGCTGGACCGCGACTTGCCCGGCGCAGGCTTTACCCACAAGGAAGGTGACATTGTAGCCATCAGCAGCGCCAAGTTCGGCACACTGGTCAACCGGGTGACAACCAGTGACCGGGCGCCCGCCTGGCAGATGGGGTATCGCGCCCTGCTCGACAACTTGAACGAGCGCGGCCTGGTTTCTGCCGCGATCAAGCCACGCTAGCCAGAATGAGCACTTTCATGAATGCCAAGCCACTCGGCATTCTGCGACCCTGTGGGTTTACAGGTCGTAGCGCAGAGCCATCGGCCATCCAATGCGCGCTGCACGAAGGAGGCTGGCCCTGACAACCAAGCGATGAAACGGAGCGATAACGAAGAGGTAGGCCCGCCCCAAGCGGTTGTGGCAGTGGACAACGGTTGAAAATATCAGCTGGCGACCGCCTTGCGGCTCTGCCTCATCGGAACATAGCAGCGATATACGGAAATCGAGGTGCTTGTCGTCTTCCCCCAACACGATTTCAGTCGGGTTCGCGCTGTAGACCTTGAAGATGCCGATTCGATTAGTAAGTGATGCCAAATATTTGGCTGTCTTGAGACCAAAGCAGGCAACGAGAGTGTCTCGGACGTTCATGAGCCACCCGATCCAGGCTGGCTGGTGGGCCAGGATGAATCGCGCGAGTACATCCGGATCGCTGGATGCGCCCCCAGGAAGCCGAATCGCAAAAGCATCCGCCAGATGCATCAGTTCATATAGGTGGGCGATGCCGGATCCTGAGGGGACCGGCACACAGGTAACGCGCTCAAATTCTCGGGCCATCGGGGAATCCTTTCTGAGTTATAGCGGCCAGGTTGACAGTGGTGACGACAGCGTCCGGATAATCCAGCGCCTCGCTGAGCGAGCATGAATTAGCTGATTGTTGGTGAAACGCCCATTTCTCCCTGGCGGATACTGAGCCCGATCAAGGCATCATAAAGCTCTTGCTGCCCAGTTGGCAGAACTGGGAGCAACGTCGAACGGCGCTTGTCGGCACCAAACCAGGATTCAATCAGCCATCCCACCAGGTAGAGCGCCGAAAGACATCCGCCAGCGGTTGCAACGTTCCCCTGGAATACAAGAGGCTGATCCCTGGGCTCAATTCCTAGAGCCTGCAAGTTCGATCGTGCCTGCGGGTGTGTAGTTGCCTGGCCGCTGAGCAGCCCAAGCCGTTCGAGTATGAAAGCGCCGGCGCATATTGAGCCGATTCGCTGGCGTTTGGCGTCAAGTTCAAACGACGCCAGGAAATCCGGGGCGGCAAGGGCAGCGGGTATCCCCTCCCTACCACTCGTGAACAGCACGGCGTCGGCGCTGTTAGCCTCGCGAAGCGGGCCGTGCACCGGAACAGGCAGGCCGTGTGCAGACTGCACAACTGGGCTGGAACCTAATATTCGAACGTGCCAGTCCTCGGCGTTGCGGCCTAGAATGTCCCACATCAGAAATAGGTCGATATCAGTGAATTGATCGAAAGCGACCAGAACGATTTTTTTCACGTTGAACTCCATGATTGCTGGCCTGCAAAACGCAATGGCCATCATTGCCGAAGTTCGCAGCGTATCAATCGGTTGCGCACCATACACAGCCTGTATGGCGCTAAATAGGGAGCACATACCGGTGAGCAAACTGACGCGTAACCATTGGATCGCCGCTGGCTTTGAGGCACTTGAGCAAATCGGGCATGTTGGCGTTTCGGCCGAGAGTTTATCGCGCTGGTTGAATGTGACCCGTGGGTCGTTCTATCACCATTTCCGCAACCGCGAAGACTTTGTGCGCACCTTGCTGGCAGCCTGGGAAGAAGACTATACGGAGCGCATGCTCGCTTATGCGGCGCAAGGTCGTAGCGCAGGCGAAACCTTGAAACGCTACTTGAGTATTGCTGCTGAAAAACAACCTGGGCGGGAAGTTTCCATCCGAGCGTGGTCGCTGCATGACCCGTTGGTTGGCGAGTTTCAACAGCGTGTTGACACAACGCGACTGAATTTTGCAATAAGGACGTGCCGCAGCCTGGTCCCTATCTTAGGCGAAGCAGAAGTAATGGGTCAGATGGCCCATCTGTGCCTGATTGGCGGTCAACAGGCAGGACTGCGGCGTGATGCCGCGCGCTTCAACAGCTTTGTGCATCGAGCCGTTTCACTTTTCGAAGGGGCTCTTTCACCGTGGCGGCCTAAGTGATCAGCAAAACTCACGCCGCCCCCTCTGTTCTATCAACATCGAGCCTGCCGGTTCGCACTAAAGAGTACCGTGACTCGGGCGTTGATCTTGGCGCTCATGATGACCACCCAAGCCTGGCAATGATCTCCCTTCGGTAAGGCGTGTCGATCTGCGCGGGCACGTTTTCTACGTAGTCACGGGCATGGTTGAGTGCCTCTCCCGTCAGGCCTGCCAAGTACGCAACCGCGTCGTCAACAGACGGCACCCGGCCCTCGACATCGTTGAGCCTTGGCGGCAGAGCAGTCCATATCACGGCGTCCAGTTGACGAGCCATTGCCCAATCGGCCAGCACTCCCACCGCAGAAGTGCTGGGCTTAAACACACCTATGCCGTCCTGGCGGTGTTCAGCAATCTGCTCTCGCCTGCGCAACGCCTGACACGCCTCATCGAGCGACCGCGTTTGCAGTACGGCCCAAAGGACTTGGCAAGGAGGCGCGTTGGCGCATATCACCGTGGCCAGTTCTGCCCCGTCACTGACTCGAGCGAATTCAATAGGAAGGCTGGGCCCGTCCTGAAACCATTGCGTAGCCAACGGCAATGTGTCCGGTTTCCAGATCAACGATCCCCATCCCAGGCATGCGATTACCATGATCCATCCTTAGTGGTTGCCTGTGCCGTCTCGGCATTGAAAGAGTGCCATTCGTCGAAGCTTTGGCAGATGTTTAAAACTTAAATTCCCGACTCCGCCTCCCATTTTGTATGGAGCGACACATTCGATGTCCTGACATGCCGCTCCATTGCGTCCGACCTGAAGCATCTATAGCCCACGTTCAACAGACCTTACAGGCGAGGAAGTTTTCATGAAATCTCCATTGCTAAAAGCGTTGATGATAGCCGGCGTGCTGTGCGCATCCGGCACACCGGCATTCGCCGCCAACTCCGGCAGCAACACCGGAACCGGCGGTTCGTCGTCCTCTTCCGGCGCAAGCGATGCCGGCTCTGCCCTACCTCCTGGAACGGGCCCGACTGCGCCTCAAGGCGGCAGTGGCACAGGCGCCAGCGGTAATGACACCGCGCCCGATAGTGGAAGCGGCGGCGGAAGCGATGGCGGGAGCAGCGGCGGGAGCGGGAGTGCTGGCTCGGGCTCGGGCTCGGGCGGCTCCGGTGGCTCAGGCGGCTCAGGCGGCTCAGGCGGCTCAGGCGGATAGAGCAGGCTTGAAGCGCGGCACCCAAACAGCGCATGGGGACTCTCAAAGCCCCCATGCGCTGCACGTTTCTCTCGGCCATCTGGACTGAACACCCCTTTGCGCCGACGTTTTTACCGCGAACACACGACGGAGGATGTGGTGATGATCGACTCTGCAACCGGAATGAAGCCCGGCGAGCGCTATGCCGTGCATAACCTGGAGCGAACGCACAATTTTGGTGGCTTTTTTCTCGATGGAAAATACTACTTGAGCCCGGAATTGATGACGGCGGTCGGGTGGCTGGACGGCCAGACATTTTTCTACGACGAACTCGATGCCGCTGGCGAGCCGGTTTTTCCGGATCGGGTCGCCGGTATTGTCGATGATCTGACCCTGGTATTGAACGACGGCGCGCGCCTGAAGCTGCACGAGCTGCCCGTACAGGTTCAGGCGGCAGAGGATCGGCCCGAGGCCCCGCCTGCGAACGCCAATGTCAGCGGTCAATTGCACGGCAAGACGGTGGTAATCACCGGAGCCTCCAGCGGAATCGGCCGCGCCGCGGCGCATGCCTTCGCCAAGCAAGGCACACGCCTGGTCCTTGCAGCCCGGGACGACAGCGCCCTGGCCGACGTCGTCGAAGAATGTGCCGTGCTGGGCGCCGAGGCGATTGCCGTCAAGACCGACGTCACCCAGGGGGACCAGATGAGGGCTCTGGCGTCTGAAGCGGTAGCGTTTGGTCATGGCCGCATCGACATCTGGATTAACAACGCCGGGGTGGGCGCCGTGGGCAGATTCGAAGACACGCCGCTGGAAGCCCCTGAGCAAGTGCTGCAGACGGACTTGCTGGGTTACTTGCGTGGTGCCTACGTAGCGTGGCCGTATTTCAAGGCACAAAAAGCCGGCATTTTGATCAATACCCTGTCACTTGGCAGCTGGGTTGCCCAACCCTACGCCGTCGCCTATTCCGCAAGCAAATATGGCCTGCGTGGCTTCAGCGAAGCGTTGCGCGCGGAGTTGACAGGATTGCCGGATATTCACGTGTGCGACATTTACCCGGCCGTGATGGACACACCCGGCTTTCGCGACGGCGGCAATTTCACCGGCCATGCGCTGAAGCCGCCGCCACCGGTTTACGACCCTCGTCTTGTGGCTGAAGCGATGGTCGCCTGCGCGCTGCAGCCGCGCAAAAGCACGACCGTGGGCCGCGCCGCCACCGCCGCACGAGTCGCGCATTGGCTGGTGCCAGGCTTTGCGCAGATGTCCGGCTGGCTGACTCGCTTCGCGCTCGGTCGCAGCCCTCAAGCCAGTACCTCTTCAGGCAACCTGTTTACCCCTCCAACGGGGCAGCGCCGAATCGAGGGTGGATGGCGTAAAGATTCCCGACCCGCCCGTTACCTGCTTGTCGCCGCCGGTGCTGCGCTGTTGTTGGGTGGGGTTGCGATTGCACGCAACCATCAATCGAACGGCAAACGGCAACGGTGAC
This sequence comes from Pseudomonas sp. W4I3, assembly GCF_030816195.1. Classification (GTDB taxonomy): domain Bacteria; phylum Pseudomonadota; class Gammaproteobacteria; order Pseudomonadales; family Pseudomonadaceae; genus Aquipseudomonas. Next base: position 3,670,714 of record NZ_JAUSXS010000001.1, read on the forward strand.
CGGTCCCGTATAGGGGAGTCGTTCGAAACGCTCCCCTGCCACCACCTGCATTACTCAAATTGATAGCAACCTAACGAAAACCCCCGTCCTGCAAGGCTTTCCACGCGCTTATATCATTCCGAATGATAGTTACCTTCGCTTCATTCGATTCGTGACATACCGCCTCCCCGCGCATGATCCGCCCATCTCAAATACATTGGCGGATGCACCTCATGGAACAGTCACTCAAACATTTGCGCTTCCCCCTGGCGATTCTGGCCGTGGTGGTGATGAGCGCGTGCGGCAAGACCCCGGACCAAGCGGCCGCCATGCCTGCTGCCAAAGTCAGCGTGGCCAAGGTGCTCGAGCAACCGGTCAACGAGTGGGATGAGTTCACCGGGCGCCTGGAAGCGCCGGAAACTGTACAGATTCGGCCACGCGTGTCGGGCCAGATTGACCAAGTCGCTTTCACCGAAGGCGCTTTGGTCAAGAAAGGCGACCTGCTGTTCCAGATCGACCCGCGTCCGTTCCAGGCTGAAGTTCGCCGCCTCGAAGCCCAGCTTGCTCAAACCAAAGCCGCCGCCACCCGCAGCGATAATGAAGCGCAACGCGGCGATCGCCTGCGCCAGAGCAATGCGATCTCCGCCGAGCTGGCCGACTCGCGCACCACCGCCGCCCAGGAAGCCCGCGCTGCGGTTGCCGGGATCCAGGCGCAGTTGGACCTGGCCAAGTTGAACCTGAGCTTCACCCGCGTGACCGCGCCGATCAGCGGCCGCGTCAGCCGCGCCGAGATCACCGCCGGCAACCTGGTGACCGCCGACACCACCGCGCTGACCAGCGTGGTGTCCACCGACAAAGTCTATGCCTACTTCGACGCCGATGAGCGCGTGTTCCTCAAGTACACCGAACTGGCCCGTCAAGGCCGTCGTGGCGCGACCACTCCGGTGTACTTGGGCCTGTCGAATGAAACCGGCAACCCGCACTTGGGCCAGATGAACTTCATCGACAACCAGGTCAACCCTGCCACCGGCACCATCCGCGGGCGCGCCGTGTTCGACAACAGCAAGGGCGAATACACCCCGGGCCTTTACGCCCGCCTGAAGCTGGTAGGCAGCGGCACCTACTCCGCGGTACTGATCAACGACGAAGCCGTGGGCACCGACCTGGGCAAGAAGTTCGTGCTGGTGATGGAAGGCGACAAGCCGGCCTATCGCGCCGTGGAACTGGGCCCGAAGATCGAAGGTTTGCGCATCGTGCGCAGTGGCCTGAACAAGGACGACACCATTATCGTCAAGGGCCTGCAGCGCGTGCGTCCAGGCTCGCCGGTCGCGCCGGAAACCATCCCGATGGCCAGCCAGGAAACCCTCGCCGCCTTGGCCCAACAACGACAAGCGCTTGAAGCCAGCAACCTGGAGCAAGTGGCGCCGGAAAAAACCGCGCCCAAGCTCGCCAGCGCGACTCCACGCGGTTAAGGGATACGACTCAAGATGAATTTTTCCAAGTTCTTCATTTCGCGGCCGATCTTCGCAGCGGTGCTGTCGCTGCTGATCCTGATCGCCGGTGCGATCTCGCTGTTCCAACTGCCCATCAGCGAATACCCGGAAGTGGTGCCGCCGACCGTGGTGGTCCGCGCCAACTTCCCCGGCGCCAACCCTAAAGTGATTGGCGAAACCGTGGCAGCGCCGCTGGAGCAAGCCATCACCGGCGTCGAAAACATGCTGTACATGTCTTCGCAGTCGACCGCCGACGGCAAGCTCACCCTGACCATCACCTTCGCCCTGGGTACTGACCTGGACAACGCGCAGGTGCAGGTGCAAAACCGCGTGACACGCACTCAGCCAAAACTGCCTGAGGAAGTGACGCGCATCGGTATCACCGTGGACAAGGCCTCTCCCGACCTGACCATGGTGGTGCACTTGACCTCCCCGGATCAGCGTTACGACATGCTGTACCTGTCCAACTACGCGATCCTCAACATCAAGGACGAGCTGGCCCGCCTGGGTGGCGTCGGCGATGTGCAGCTGTTCGGCATGGGCGACTATTCCCTGCGCGTCTGGCTGGATCCGAACAAGACCGCTTCGCGTAACCTGACCGCCACCGACGTGGTCACGGCGATCCGTGAGCAGAACCGTCAGGTGGCAGCTGGTGCCTTGGGCGCACAGCCTGCACCGAGTGACACCAGCTTCCAGTTGTCGGTGAATACTCAAGGCCGGCTGGTCACCGAGGAAGAGTTCGAGAACATTGTGATTCGCGCCGGTGCCAATGGTGAAATCACGCGCCTCAAGGACATCGCCCGCGTCGAGTTGGGCTCCAGCCAATACGCACTGCGTTCGCTGATCGATAACCAACCCGCCGTCGCGATCCCGATTTTCCAGCGTCCAGGCTCCAACGCCATCGACATCTCCAACGATGTGCGCAGCAAAATGGCCGAGCTGAAAAAGAACTTCCCGGCGGGCATGGATTACCGCATCGCCTATGACCCGACCATCTTCGTACGCGGCTCCATCGAAGCGGTGGTGCACACCCTGTTCGAAGCGCTGATCCTTGTGGTGCTGGTGGTGATTCTGTTCCTGCAGACCTGGCGCGCCTCGATCATTCCATTGGTGGCGGTGCCGGTATCGCTGATCGGTACGTTTGCGGTGATGCACCTGTTCGGGTTCTCCCTCAACGCGCTGTCATTGTTTGGCCTGGTACTGGCCATCGGCATTGTGGTGGACGACGCCATCGTGGTGGTGGAGAACGTCGAACGTAATATCGAGTTGGGCCTGGAGCCGTTCCCGGCCACTGAAAAGGCCATGAGTGAAGTGACCGGCCCAATCATCGCCACGGCGCTGGTGCTGTGCGCGGTGTTCATCCCGGCTGCGTTTATCAGCGGCTTGACCGGTCAGTTCTACAAACAGTTCGCCTTGACCATTGCGATCTCGACCGTGATCTCGGCGTTCAACTCGCTGACGCTGTCCCCTGCCCTCGCCGCCGTGCTGCTGCGTGGTCACGATGCGCCGAAGGATCGCTTCTCAAGGTTCCTCGACAAACTGTTCGGCGGCTGGCTGTTCCGCCCCTTCAACCGCTTTTTCGAAAAAGCCAGCCATGGCTACGTGGGTACCGTGCGCCGAGTGATACGCGGCAGCGGTATTGCGCTGTTCGTGTATGCCGGCCTGATGGTGCTGACCTTCTTCGGGTTTGCCCACACCCCGACCGGCTTCGTGCCGGCCCAGGACAAGCAATACCTGGTGGCCTTCGCCCAACTGCCCGACGCCGCGAGCCTGGACCGCACTGAAAATGTGATGAAGCGCATGTCGGAGATTGCCCTGAAGCAACCCGGCGTGGAAGCCGCGATTGCCTTCCCAGGCCTGTCGATCAACGGGTTCACCAACAGCCCGAACAGCGGCATCGTGTTCGTGACCTTGAAACCCTTCGATGAGCGCAAAGACCCGAGCATGTCCGCCGGGGCAATTGCCGGCGCATTGAACGGCCAATACAGCAACATCGAAGAAGCCTACATGGCGATCTTCCCACCGCCACCGGTACAAGGCCTGGGCACTATCGGCGGGTTCCGCCTGCAGATCGAAGACCGTGGCAACCTCGGCTATGACGAGCTGTATAAAGAAGTGCAGAACGTCATCGCCAAGAGCCACAACGTGCCTGAGCTGTTCGGCCTGTTCACCAGCTACACGGTCAACGTGCCACAAGTCGACGCTGCCATCGACCGTGAAAAAGCCAAGACCCACGGCGTGGCGATCAGCGACATCTTCGACACGCTGCAGGTCTACCTGGGCTCGTTGTATGCCAACGACTTCAACCGCTTTGGGCGCACCTATCAGGTCAACGTGCAGGCCGAGCAGCAGTTCCGCCAGGACTCCGATCAGATCGGTCAGCTCAAAGTGCGCAACAACAAAGGCGAGATGATCCCGCTGGCGACCTTCATCAAGGTCAGCGACACCTCGGGCCCGGACCGCGTGATGCACTACAACGGCTTTATCACTGCTGAAATCAACGGCAACGCCGCACCGGGCTACAGCTCCGGCCAGGCCCAGATAGCGATTGAAAAGCTGCTCAAGGATGAACTGCCCAACGGCATGACCTACGAGTGGACCGACCTGACCTATCAGCAGATCCTCTCGGGCAACACCGCGCTGTTCGTGTTCCCGCTCTGCGTACTGCTGGCGTTCCTGGTACTGGCCGCCCAATACGAAAGCTGGAGCCTGCCGTTGGCGGTGATTCTGATCGTACCGATGACGCTGCTGTCGGCCATCACCGGGGTGATCATCTCCGGCGGCGACAACAACATCTTTACCCAGATCGGCCTGATCGTACTGGTGGGCCTGGCGTGCAAGAACGCGATTCTGATCGTCGAGTTTGCCAAGGATAAACAGCAGGAAGGCCTCGACCCGCTCGCCGCGGTACTGGAAGCCTGCCGCTTGCGTCTGCGGCCGATCCTGATGACCTCGTTCGCCTTCATCATGGGTGTGGTGCCCCTGGTGCTGTCCAGCGGTGCCGGTGCCGAGATGCGTCATGCCATGGGCGTGGCGGTGTTCTCCGGGATGATCGGGGTGACCTTCTTCGGTCTGTTGCTCACACCCGTGTTCTACGTACTGATCCGGCGCTATGTGGAGCGCCAGGAGGCGCGCAAAGCGGCCAAGGCCTTGAAGCTGGAGACACAGCAATGAGCGTGAAAGTATTCCTGCCGAGCCTGCTGGTACTGGCGCTCAGCGCCTGTGCCGTAGGCCCGGACTACAAAACCCAGACCCCGGAGGCGGCCAACATCACGGCCGCTGCCGATGCCAAGCAATATGACCATGCCAAGTTCGAAGGCATCTGGTGGCAGCAGTTCGAGGACCCGACCCTCAACCAACTGGTGACCCAGTCGCTGCAAGGTAACCGCGATCTGCGCGTAGCCTTTGCCCGTCTGCGGGCGGCGCGGGCCATTCGTGATGACGCCAGCAATGACGCCATGCCGACGATTACCAGCAGGGTCAGCAGTGATCAGGGCAAAGGCCAGATTCCGGGCCAGACCACTAGCCGGGTCAAGACCGAGCGTTACGACCTTGGCCTGGACATGGCCTGGGAACTGGACCTGTTCGGTCGCATCCAGCGCAACCTGGAAGCCACCGACGCCGACCAGCAGGCCGCCGAGGCTGACTTGTACCAGCTGCAAGTCACCCTGATCGCTGAACTGGTGGACGCCTATGGCCAGTTGCGTGGCGCGCAACTGCGTGAACGCATTGCCCTGGACAACCTGAAGAACCAGCAGGAATCGCGCACTATTACCGTCAGCCTGCGCGACGCCGGTGTGGGCGACCAGCTTGATGTAGAACGGGCCGATGCACGCCTGGCGGCTGTGGAAGCCAGCGTGCCGCAACTGCAGGCCGAACAAGTGCGCGAGCGAAACCGCATCGCCACCCTCCTCGGCCAGCGCCCCGACAAACTCAGCGTGGACCTGAGCCCGAAAGACCTGCCGGCGATTGCCAAGGCGCTGCCGATTGGCGACCCAGGGCAACTGTTGCAACGGCGTCCGGACATCCTCAGCGCCGAACGCAAACTGGCCGCCGCCACCGCGCGCATCGGCGTGGCCAAGGCCGACCTGTTCCCGCGGGTCAGCCTCAGTGGTTTCCTCGGCTTCACCGCCGGGCGCGGTTCGCAGATCGGCTCATCCGCCGCCAATGCCTGGGCCCTTGGCCCGAGCATCACCTGGGCCGCCTTTGACCTGGGCAGCGTACGCGCCCGTTTGCGCGGCGCGGATGCCGAGGCCGACGGTGCCCTGGCCAGCTACGAGCAGCAAGTGTTGCTGGCGCTGGAAGAATCCGAAAACGCCTTCAGCGACTACGGCAAGCGTCAGCAACGCCTGGTCTCGCTGATCCGCCAAAGCGAATCCAGCCGCGCCGCCGCCGACCTGGCCGCGATCCGCTACCGCGAAGGCACCGTGGACTTCCTGGTCCTGCTCGACGCCCAACGCGAGCGCCTGGCCGCCGAAGACTCCCAGGCCCAGGCCGAAGTGGATCTGTATCGCGGGATAGTCGCGATCTACAAAGCGCTGGGGGGTGGCTGGAAGCCGGATACGGTGGTTGCCACCGCCAAGTGATGTAAAGAGCTCCTTTGGTTGGTCGCATCCAGCCAATTTTTAGCCCTGTGATCGATTCGGTCATGGGGTTTTTTTTGCTACGAACGTCCTAAAATGTTGAACGTTATTTCTGTAAGACGAACAAGAAGTCCTTGGTAAGTAATTTCCTAATACCGCACTGCGCCTAGCGATCAGGATTAAGTGTTTTTAAACACTGCGTCATTTTCTCTTCTTACGGATATCCTGATACATAAAGTCACAACCTGTACATTTGCCTAATACGACCAACATGTTCTTTACTGATGACGTCACTGATTAGCTTAAACGAATACGCAGATCGTCCACGAGAAATCAGGGTGTGTCGCGTAACTCAGGGCTGGAACGTCAAATTAATCAGTGGCCGCCTGCTTAATTAAGCACCGTCACTAGCCCGCCAATTAAAAAAAGGTATAAAAAAATGAAAACTGAAGAAGTGAATGAGCAAGTACCAGAACCAGATAACAGCTTTTCTGCCACGAATGAAAATGAAGACGTCTCTTTCTTCATGGACCTAGCAGATGATGAATTGATGCTTCAGGCTGTTTTTAGTCGTTGTTAGTAGTCAGCTAGCGCCGTCATAAAAAAGGTCATTCATTAGTTTGGCCTTTTTTCAAACCAATAGCAGTTTGTTAAGCAGGATTATGCCCATGCTAAATAAACATATTATTCCTCTTGAAAGCGTAGATGCTAGCGAGGTAATGAGATTTCAAAAAAATTACCTTCTGAGTGAAACGCCAGTCATTTTAAAAGGGATGGGAAAAAATTGGCCAGCTATGAAACGATGGTCTGCGGATTTTTTCAAAAAAAATTACGGAGCTGTTAATGTACCTATCTGTTACTACAAAACAAAACAGCAAGAACCTTACAAAAACCAAACTAGAATGCCGTTAAGGAAATATATATGTATAGCAGAAAATAAAGGCATTACTGACTATGAGGCTGAGTTACCGTATCTGGGTGGATGGATCTATCATAAAGAGTTTCCTGAACTACTAAATGACATAGACATGACATTACCCTGCTTTCCCGATAACTGGCTGTACAAATTACCACCTTCGATTTCAATACCACCAACAAATTTACTTATCGGCTATGAAAAAGTATCTAGCCCTCTACATACAGATTCTTTTTTCGTTAACTCCGTACTAACCATGATTGTGGGCAAAAAAAAAGCGCGCATGGTGTCGCCTCTCCACACTTCTGCAGTTTCGAATGGACAAAATTTATTTGATAATGAAACTGCTAATAAAGTGCTCGGGCAAGGCGCCGAAATTTTTGAAGGTACAATATCGGCGGGTGACGCATTTTATATCCCCCCTGGATGGTGGCACAACGTGATCAACTGCGGGTTCACTATCGCTGTTCAGAACTTACATGTAGATACTCATAGATTCCCACTATTTGAACAGCAAATGCGCGGATTCGTTTTACCCATATTAAGCAAAATCGAGGACTTAGGTAAAGAAGCTAGAGCAGAACTATTTGAAGTAGCGCAGAAACTGCCCCCTCCCCTATCTCATGAAATAGGTAGTTTTATTGAGCATGAGAAAAAATATATCGAGTTCCTCAAAAACGCAGCAGAAAAAACTGAAGACTATTTAAGAAACCATTACTTAAAACCTTAGTTATTTAGAAGCCTCACACCCAACGAATCTAAACTGATAGGGCCCATTAACTTTTTGCGCGGAGCTTTTTTTCAGAACATTCAATCGCTAAAAACGATCCAAGCCAACGATAAAAACTTAAAGCTCGCACATCTGACACTAAAAAGTAAGGAGGCTGCGTGGTGAATAACAATAAATTTTTCAGAATTGCTGTAGATGCAGTTCCGGGATCACTAAAATCCCCTAGAAATTATGGCGCATTACAATTAGCAAGCTTGGGAGCCCTTCCTCCACGAACGCCGTTATCTACACCGCTCCCGAACGTGAGCATAGAAGGCGGCTGTGATATAAAAGTTCAGGATGAGGAGCATACATACATTCTTTCCCCCAAAGCTAATAAGAACTGCGAACTGAATAAGATTTCAGGCAAGGATTATCTAAGCGGGCTTATCTATCTGGCAAGTAAAGATATTCTTGTTCGTCATCTAATTATGAGTAATGCCAAATTAGAGTTAACACCAGATGGCAGCGCCATGATCAGATTTCAAGATAGGATGCCGGCCTTTGAAGGATTACTATCATCCCCAGCTTGGATACCATTTCGTGCTGATAAATGGCCTGGAGCACGACAGATCTGTGAGATTGCTCCTAACCGGTGGGAGGCTTTCTGCCCCTACAATAGCATTCCGCCTATACTTATAGAAGTTGTTCGCAATCCTGAAGAAAATATTACTCTTTACGAAAAAGGAATCATTAATCAGACTGCAGACACCGCCACTCCATTTAACTCAACCGCATTGGTTAATGGACAGCGTATTGTTAAGAAAACGCCACTCAGAAGTGTTCTTGTTTTTTCAGGCGAGCTTATTGGAGATGACAAAAAATCACTTCGTAAAGAAATTAAAAACATTTTAAAAGAGGCAAACTGCGGAGAACACGTAGGTTGGGCAAAGGCATCTACACCATCTGACGACCCCGTACCACTAAAAAATTTAATACCATTAGACTGGTCTCCTATAGCATCCAAAAATGGTCTTCTTCTTGCATTTTCTGATTATTACCCAAACGCTACAGTAGCTTGGTCCATTGCGATGACTCTACATAAGAATGGTATACCTTGCACTCCAGTTTCTGACAGCTATTCAAATCCTAAAGTTAAAGCTGCTATGCGCCTATTGATTATTTCTGGACCAACCGATGATGCTTGGGGTAGATATGCGTCATTAATGTTATGCCCAGCTTGGCGAAATGAATCAGAAGCCCAACAACTATATTTCAATACATTAAAATCACCTATGTTTAGCAATCCACATAGAAGATTGCTTGATCATCTATTAGACGATATATGCCCAAGTGTCACTATTGGTGCTATTCCAAGTATCTGTTTGAGCAATATTAACCTCCAAGATTGATAGACCTGCTGTAGCCAATAAGCCAACAGGAGCGATGCTATGAGTACAATATACACAAAAGTAGACCTACATATTTCTCCAAAAGACAACTCAAGCAAAGTCTGCCAAGACATAATTAAAGCTTTTGGTTTATCTGAAAAAGGGTGGACCGAGTCACTATCAAATTTAGACATTCCTACAAACGGAATTGTTCTAATAACAGGCGCAAGTGGTGTTGGTAAAAGCTTACTATTAAAAGAAATATCTCGACACTTTTCAGCCATAAGAAAAATATCTGACCACATTGATAAAGCGAAATCTATTGCCGAGATAATATGTTATGACGATGCAGGAGCAGTAATCCGTTACCTCTCAAAATTTGGACTGGGAGAGCCACGTATTCTGATTGGCCCCTTCTCTCACCTATCTGATGGGCAAAAAGAACGTTTCCTTATTGCGTCGGCCTTAATGCAGGGAACCGGGCCACTTATCCTTGACGAATTCACTACACGATTGGATAGGCGTACAGCTCACATTGTCGCTATAAATTTAGGGAAAATTCTTCGCTCCAATAAACAAAACGCTTTTATTGCAAGTTGCCACGACGATGTCGTCGACTTTTTAAAACCTGACATTCACATTGAGCTTTGCGCAGATGGTAAACACCGTATTTCGAACAAAAAAATCAAACCCGCGAATATATTAGAAAGCTTAAAAATAGAAATAAAGAAAGGCACCATAGACGACTATAAAAAACTTTCTCGTTATCACTATGAAAATGACAACCCGAATGATATAGATATGTTGGCGCCTCTAGTTGACCATGTTGTTACTGCTTATTCTCAAGGAATGTTGATTGGTGTCAACTTATGTATACGTCCATGGCCAAAGGCATTCGAAATATTTCCTGAGTTCTCAGAGATCAATAAATCTATATTGCAATCATTTCGGGTTATTGTACATCCGCAGTATCGTGGCATTGGTTTGACTAAAGCGCTAGATGTAATTCCCAACTCGAATACAAAAACACTATTATCATGGTCTGCATTTTCTTCATATTACTCTTTTCCTATACTAGCAAATTATCAGCGCTTTCATAGCCCATTTGAAATGATGAGCGACGCTGAAATTCTGCTTCAATCATTTGTTGAGCCTAGACAAAAAAATAAAGAAAAATCTCTTCACCTGATTATCGAGTGCCGAGAAATTTGGCAAGACCTAACAAATGAGGAAAAAAGGATATTGAAAGATTTAGTAGTGGATGCCGCCATCGAGAAAAGTTTACGCCTAACTTTATTTCAAAGAAAAATATCTGGCTTGGAAACCTCCGTTGAGTCCAGAAAATTTATCAAATCTATTTTTTTAAAACTTTATTCCAGATCCAGTAGCGACATTTTACCCATGCTGTTGGCTGAAACAGTTTATAGACCAATGGCTATGTTCGTTAAAAATATAGGCGACATACGTATAACGGAGAATCCCCTTATTAAATTAGAAAGCCCATGGGTCTTGCGTGGTGACGTTGCTATTCTTAGGGATAAGAATCAACTTAAATTTATCGCAGAGGACGGAGTGAAAAGTATCAAGCCTCACAACTCCAATACTGCCAAATTGCTTCATCTACTTAGTACAACAGGGGTAGTGTTGGAATTAGAGAAGGAACCGGAAGGAAGCCTTTTTCGAAAATTAAAAGATGCTAATCTTATTCACACAGCCCCTCCTTGCGGGATGACTCCGTTACAGTCTGTGCAATGGTCCTGGAATGAAGCAATAGCACCAAACCATGAAATTAGTCAACGCCTATATAATTCATCAATAGTAATTGTTGGTTGCGGCGGTACTGGATCTTTAGTTGCACAAAGCCTTGCTGGTTCAGGAGTTGGCTCCTTTGTCTTGATTGATTTTGATAAAGTGAGCATGAGCAATCTTAATCGTCAATTTGTTTTTAGCGCACGGGATATCGACCAATATAAAGCAGACATACTCGCTCAGCGATTATTGGAAAATCAAAAAGTAGTAAAAACAAAATCCGTTATATTAGAGATAACTTCTAGTAGACACTTAGCAAGGTTAGCAAGGGGAGCGAATTTGATAATCTGTTGTGCAGATGAGCCTAAAGGAGCCATTCTGAGTTACGTTGCTAAAGCAGCACTAAAAACAGGCGCCTCAGCCCTGTTCGGTGCCGTCGGCATTAACAATGGCACACTCGGGCCGCTTTTGAGAGACAAACCTTCATTTCAGGCATATCTACGCTGGACTAGAGACGTACACAATGTTTGTAAAAAAGTAATTATTCCTGCACGTTTTCCATCCAATGGAATAACAAACTCGATTGTTGCCAACCTTATGGCGTGGGAGGCTCTTCAACACTTGGCAAAAATTGGCCCTTCAAAAGTAAATGCGTGTATTTTAAGCTTAGATTTCAGAACTCTAGAACTCACAAAGAAACAGGCATTTGAATAAAATGAACGGATTAGGTTTTTTAAAAAACAAAAATGATAATTTATATTACTCTTTGTCAATTTTCCTAAATATGGATGTTCAAAGAAGCCTATTCGTTCTTTACTTGCTACAACTTGGCATCACACAAGGAGAGGTAGGTGTGCTCCAGTCTTTTTTATTTTTTTCTTGTGTAGCATTAGAAATTCCGTCTGGCTTACTCGCAGATCGATATGGCCGCAAGTTTTCTCTTATGGTCGGCTTTCTAGGGTTATGTATAAGCGGTATAGGCTTCTTACTATTCTCCTCTTTTATTCCCTTCGCGATTATATTCTGCCTATTCGGTGCCAGCATTGCAATGGGCTCCGGTTCAGACAGAGCATTATTGTATGATAACTTGCTGGCAGAACACCGTGCTAGAGAGTATCCCAAGATATTGTCGCGTGCCCGTGCTATCGGTGCGGTTTCATTAGGCTTATCCATGCTTCTTGGTGGTATATTACAAGATAACTTATCATGGAACAGCGTTTATATTTTTTTTGCGATATCAAAATTTATCGGCGCACTTATTGTAATGTGCATTCCCGAAATGCGGCTTCCGTCTACCTCACCGGCGCTCCCTAAAGAAAATAGAGTAAGCCATGAAACGGCAGAAAACGTTTTCACATCGCTCGTCAATTTTTTCCGTTCAAAAAGGGGGTCTCTTCTTATACCTCTATTTATTGGCTATGCATTATTCGAACTATCAACGATTCCCCTTTTTATCTATGGCCAGCCGTTTTTTGCCATGCAGGGTTTAGAGGTACCTATTATTGCCGGCGTTTATGCTGCCGTTGAAGCCATATCGGCAGTTATGTTCATAGCTGCGGGTTTTATTTGCTCTAGATTTTCTCTCGGCATAATTGCTCTTACCACTACCGCCGCTGTTACCTTTCTACTAGGTATTTTATCATTAAACATCGGAACTATTACTTCGGCTGTAACTTTCCTTCTTATTATGTCGCTCCCTTCAATCTATGAAACCTCATATGAAACATATATTCATGAGAATGTTGACTCACACATCCGGGCGTCCTGCCTATCTGTCGCAAACCTGATAAATTCAGTTATCATCGGCATCTCTTATACTATTTTTGGCGGGCTGCTGGATGCTTATGGTTTTTCGTTGACTTTGGTTATAGTTGCTGCCACCTGCTTTGCTGGTTTATTTGGTGTCAGCACAACACTATTCTTAAACGGACAAAGAAGTCATTTAAAAAAACAGGAAGTTTGAATCGCGCAGAGTTTTTCACACTCTACAGGCTCACTGCGTAACGTTTTCAAGTCACGGCATTAATCTTACGTAGCATCATTCAAAATCAAACTCCGATAATGCCCCGGATTCGACCCACTCCACTTACGAAACGCCTTATAAAACGAACTCGTATCGGCAAACCCCAACCGCTCGGCAATCTGCGCAAAGCTGATCTGCGGCTCCGCCAGCCACACTATCGCCAACTCCTTGCGCACGCTGTCCTTGAGGCCTTGATACGTCTGGCCCTCTTCCGCCAGGCGGCGGCGCAAGGTGGACGCAGAGATGCACAGCGTGGTCGCGAGGCCTTCAGTCTCCGGCCAGGTGTGGGGCGGCAGCTGGCGCAGGTCATGCTTGATACGGCTGGCAAGGCTTTGCGGGTCGCGGTATTTGACCAGGATATTGGCCGGCGCCTGGCTGAGGAAACGTTGCAGTTCTTGTGGGGTTCGTTTGATCGGCAGGTCCAGGCATTCGGCGGAAAAAATCATGCGGGTGCGTGGCCGATCAAAGCGCAGATTGTCTGAAAACATCACCTGGTAATCGTCACAAAAGTCCGGCCGTGCGCAGCGCAGTTCGATGGCCAGGATCGGGATGCGCCGCCCCGCCAGCCAGCAGGCGACGCCGTGAACGATCATCCAATAGGTGAAATAGGTGAACGCGCGCTTGGCCTCGGGCTCAGGCTCAAGCAACACGATTTCCGCCAGACTTTGTTGGCGTACCAATTGGGCAGGCATGCGCTCGAGCATCAGTGACAGAAAATCCAGGCCGGTTTCCAGGCCGGCCAACAGGCTGGGTTGTGCCAGCGAGGCGCGACACAAAAACGCCAGGCTGCCGGATTTGAGCTTGCGCGGGTCCATGCCGAAGAATTCGTCGTCCAGACGTCGCGCCAGCAAGCGCCACAACCGCGCATATGCCGTGGCAGCCACGCGCGCGCTGGGCTGTTCCAACAACAGCGGGTCAATCCCGACTTTGCTCAACGCCTCAACGGTGGCCGCTCCCGGTGCGCAGCTCTGCAACAGGGCTTCGCGCACGAGGTGAATGGAGATGGTGTCTTTTTCCGACATGGGGTGTTGCTCGATCCGGCTGCGGTTTATGGCCTGCATGATAAGGGCGGTTGCCCTTCGCCACCACCGTTCAGCCCAGGTTCAGCAAAGGTCAATATTTCTTGTTTAGCAATGAGTATCATTATGTTACAACTTAGCTTCCTATCTAGTTACGCCCTGGTGCCCGATGCTCGTTCCTTTTTTAATCATGCTGCGCGAAGGCATTGAAGCGGCGTTGATCGTCGGCATTATCGCCAGCTACCTGCAACAGACCGGGCGCGGCCAGTGGATGCCCGCTGTGTGGATCGGCGTGTTTCTCGCCGCTGCCCTGGCCCTGCTGGTGGGCGGTGGCCTGGAACTGGTCAGCGCCGAATTTCCGCAAAAGCAGCAGGAACTGTTCGAAGGCATTGTCGGGCTGGTCGCAGTGGGCATCCTCAGTTCCATGGTGTTCTGGATGCGCAAGGTGGCGCGGTCGATCAAGCACTCCCTGCATCAATCCCTGGACCACGCACTGGCCGGCTCCAAGCATCAGGTAACGGCGCTGATCCTCATGGTGTTTTTCGCCGTGGCCCGCGAAGGCCTGGAAACCGTGTTCTTCCTGCTCGCGGTGTTCCAGCAGAGCGAAGGCCCGGGCGCACCGATAGGCGCCCTGCTCGGCCTGATCCTGGCGATCATCGTCGGCTTCCTCATTTACACCGGCAGCATGCGCCTGAACCTCGGTGCGTTTTTCCGTTGGACTGGCCTGTTTATCCTCGTGGTGGCCGCCGGCATCCTCGCCAATTCGGTGCAAGCCCTGCACGAAGCGGGCGTGTGGAATCACCTGCAAACCGTGCTGTTCGACTTCAGCGCCGCGCTGCCCATGGACAGCCCGCTGGGTTCGGTACTCGCCGGCATGTTCGGCTATCAGGAAACACCGACCGTCAGCACCCTCGGCGCCTACCTCATTTACCTGGTGGTGGCCCTGGTGATGTTCTTCCTGCCCGCCGCGCCGTCCAAGCCGGCCGCCGCACCTTCTTCCGTTTCCAGCCAGTAAGGACCGTACCTTGTCCAACCCAACCCCTCAACCGGCTTCGCCACCCCGCGCCCTGCGCTGGGCCGTGGCGGGCTCGGTGGTCGTGATGATCGCCGCCGGTGGCCTGTTCTATTACGCCTCGCAACTGGCGGCCAGCAAGCGCCAGGCCAACCACGATGAAATCGCGGTGACCATTCATGGCCACGCCTGTGAGCCGAACGAACTGACGGTACCCGCCGGCCGTGCAAGTTTTCGCATCATCAACCGCTCTGATCGTGCCGTTGAATGGGAAATCCTTGACGGCGTTCTGGTCGTCGAAGAGCGCGAAAATATCGCGCCGGGCCTGAGCCAGGTGATCAACGCCAACCTGCTGCCCGGCGACTACGCGATCACCTGCGGCCTGCTGAGCAACCCGCGTGGCACCTTGCATGTCACGCCCACTGCACAGTCCGACGCCCAAGCCAAGGCCAAGCCATCGATGGTGGCGTTTATCGGGCCGTTGTCGGAATTCCGGGTTTACCTGAGCAGCCAAGGCAGTGCACTGGTCAAGGCAGTCACCGCGCTGCAACAGGCGATTGATGCCGGCGATCTCGCCCAGGCCCAGGCGCTGTATGTGCCGGCTCGCGAGGCCTACCAACGCTTGGCGCCGGCGTCGCAACGCCTGGCCGAGTTGGACAACGCGATCAATGCACGCGCCGACTACTTTGAAAAACGCGAGCAGGACCCAGCCTTCAGCGGCTTCCATCGCCTGGAATACAGCCTGTTCCAGCAACGCAGCCTCGACGGCCTGGCGCCGATTGCCCAGCGCTTGCTGAGCGACGTCACCACCCTCAGGCAACAACTGCTCGCCCAATCCCTGCCACCGGAGCAACTGGTGAGCATCGTAGTGCGCAACCTCAACAGCCTGGCGGATGTACGCGCCATTAGCGGTGAAGAGGAACGCTACAGCCACATCGACCTTAACGGTTTCGCCGCCAACCTGGAGGTTGCACACAAGGTCGTCGAGCTGATGCGGCCGCTGTTGACCAAGTCCGCTGCCGACCTGCTGCCTAAAGTCGACAGCGCCCTCGCCGCCTTCGATGCCCAACTCAACGGTTTGAAGGTCGATCAGGGCTACGCCACCTATGACAGCGTGACCGCCGATCAGCGCAAGCAGATCAGCGACAAGGCCAAGGCACTGGCCGCCGCACTCGATGGAATCGACCCCGCCCTTGGCCTTTCCGGCCTGCAGTGAAGACGACCGCACACATGAGTGATTCAGCACAATTTGACCTTCAACGCCGCCGTGTCCTGTTGGGCATGGCCGCCACTGGTGCGGCGATTGCCGGCAGCACCCTGACCTGCCCGGCCATGGCGGCCGCCGCCGAACAAGTCACCACCGCGCCGCGCAGTGACAAGACCCAGGACCACCAGGCGTTCTTCGGCAAGCACCAAAGCGGTATCGTCACCCCGCGTCCGGCCTGCGGCATGGTCGTGGCATTCGACGTGCTGGCCAGCGACCGTGACGACCTGGAGCGCCTGTTTCGCACCTTGAACGAGCGCATCGCCTTCCTGATGACCGGAGGTACCGTGCCGCAAGTCGACCCGAAACTGCCGCCCACCGACTCCGGCATCCTCGGCCCCGTGGTCACGCCGGATAACCTGACCATCACCGTTTCGGTAGGTGAGTCACTGTTCGATGAGCGCTTCGGCCTCGGCGCAGCCAAACCCAAGCGCCTGATCCGCATGGTCGGCTTCCCCAACGATGCTTTGGAACCGGCGCAGTGCCATGGTGACCTGAGCCTGCAGTTCAGCTCCAACACCCCGGACACCAATATCCACGCGCTGCGCGACATCGTAAAGAACCTGCCCGACCTGCTGCTGGTGCGCTGGAAACAGGAGGGCAGCGTGCCGCCCCAGGCGCCGGCCAAACCCGGTGAGCCGGCACAAAGTGCGCGCAACTTTTTGGGCTTTCGCGACGGTTCGGCCAACCCCGATTCCAACGACGCTACGGCCATGGACCGGATCGTCTGGGTCCAGAGCGGCAGCGACGAACCCGCCTGGGCCGCCCATGGCAGCTACCAGGCCGTGCGCATCATCCGCAACTTCGTGGAGCGCTGGGACCGCACCCCGCTGCAGGAACAGGAAAGCATCATCGGCCGCGTCAAACCCACCGGCGCGCCGATGGATGGCACCCGGGAGTCCCAGGTCCCGGACTACAGCAAGGACCCGGAAGGCAAGTTGACCAAGCTCGATGCCCACATCCGCCTGGCCAACCCACGCACCCCGCAGACCCAGGCCAATCTGATCCTGCGGCGGCCGTTCAACTACTCCAACGGCGTCAACAAGAACGGTCAGCTGGACATGGGACTGTTGTTCATTTGCTACCAGGCTGACCTGGAGAAAGGCTTTATCAGCGTGCAGACCCGGCTCAACGGCGAGCCCCTGGAGGAATACCTCAAGCCCGTCGGCGGCGGCTACTTCTTCACCTTGCCGGGGGTCACGGGGCCTGATGACTTCATCGGGCGCACGCTGCTTGCGGCAACGCACCCTCACACCACTGCCCATACCTAAAACAAACTCAGAGCGGATACCGTCCCATGAAGAAGTCAACCCTCGCGTTGTCGTTGCTGATGACCCTTTCACCGCTGGCCGCATTTGCCGCCACGGCGCCATTGGACCTGGTAGGTCCGGTGTCGGACTACAAGATCTACGTTACCGAAGAGATCGGTGAATTGGTCACCCAAACCCAGGCCTTCACCGCCGCGGTGAAAAAAGGCGACCTGGCCACCGCCAAGAAGCTCTATGCGCCGACCCGTGTGCACTATGAGTCCATCGAGCCGATCGCCGAGCTGTTCAGCGACCTCGACGCCTCTATCGATTCTCGTGTCGACGATCACGAAAAAGGCGTGAAGGCCGAAGACTTCACTGGCTTCCACCGCATCGAGTACAGCCTGTTCTCGGAGAACACCACCCAGGGCCTGAATGCCCTCGCTGACAAGCTCAACAGCGACGTGCTGGACCTGAAAACCCGGGTGGACGGCCTGACCTTCCCACCGGAAAAAGTCGTCGGCGGTGCCGCAGCACTGCTTGAAGAAGTTGCCGCGACCAAGATTTCCGGCGAAGAAGACCGCTACAGCCACACCGACTTGTACGACTTCCAAGGCAACATCGACGGCGCGAAGAAAATCGTCGACCTGTTCCGTGGCCAGATCGACCAACAAGACAAGGGGTTTCTGGCCAAGGTCGACAAGAACTTTGCCACCGTGGACAAGATCCTGGCCAAGTACAAAACCCCGGACGGTGGCTTTGAGACCTACGACAAGGTCAAGGATAACGACCGCAAGGCCCTGGTGGGTCCGGTCAATACCCTGGCTGAAGACCTGTCGATGCTGCGCGGCAAGCTGGGCCTGAACTAAGCCCGCACAAAAAAACACCCAGGCCCTGGTGCCAATCAGTTAGAGCTTTTTGTAGGAGCGAGCTTGCTCGCGAAGAACTAAAGGTCCCCGCGTTTATCCAGAACGCGTTGCCTGGACGTTTTTCGCGAGCAAGCTCGCTCCTACAGTGAATCCCTTTCGGCGCCTGGGTGTTTTTTTGCCAAGTGGTTTTACAAAATCCGGTAGAGCAGCCGCTCGATGCGGACCCGGCTGACCCGGCGCAAAAACTTGCCCACCGCCGCCGGGTAGTCCGCCAGGGTCTCCAAGTGCTGGTAGCCGGCAATGCGCGTGGTGTGCTGGAAAATATGCGCAAGCTCTTGCGCACGCGGCGCCAACCATTCGCCCTTGGGGTCGTCGATCAGCAAGGCGTTTTCCAGGTCGAGGCGGAACGCCCTGGGGTTGAGGTTGTTGCCGGTGAGCAACGTGTAGCGCTCGTCCACCCACATGCCTTTAAGGTGATAGCTGTTGTCGCCGTCATGCCACAGGTGCAGGTTCAACTGGCCGTTGTCGATCATCGGCTGATGGCGCTTGGCAAAGCGACGCAGGCTGATTTCATACAGATAAGGCAACGCGGCGATCACCTTGAAGGGTTCGCTGGGCGGAATGTAGAAGTCGTTGGCGGTCTTGTCGCCGACGATGATGTCGATCTTCACCCCGCGCGCCAGGGCCCGGTTGATCTCCCGAGTCACCGGCAGCGGCAGGTTGAAGTACGGCGTACAGATGGTCAGTTGCTGCTGGGCGCTGGCGATCAGCTCCAGGATGACCCGGCTGAGCGGGTTGTTCTTGCCCACGCCGAGTAATGGGCTGACTTGCAGCTGCCCATTGGGCAACTGCCCGGCGCTGGTGTCATACGCCGCATGCTTGAGGCGGCTGCGCAGGTCGCCGATGTCGTTGCGCAGGCTGCGGGTGGTGGGCGGGTTGGGCAGGTCGAGGCGATGCACCGCCTTGGACGCTATCAGGCCATGCTCCACCAGGTGCTGCATGGAATCGGCCAGCGCCTGGCTGTGGATCAGGTGATAACGGTCGAAGCGGTATTTGTCGAACTTGTGCAGGTACACGTTGTTCAGGCTGGCGCCGCTGTACACCACCGTGTCATCGATCACAAAGCCCTTGAGGTGCAACACGCCGAACAGCTCGCGGGTTTGCACCGGCACGCCGTACACCGGCACTTCACTGGCGTGACTCTGGGTCATGGCCTGGTACCAGGCGCTGTTGCCGGGCTGTTTGCCGGCGCCGATCAAGCCACGCTGGGCGCGCAACCAGTCGACCATCACCACGATCTCCAACCCCGGTCGCGCAGCCTTGGCGGCGTGCAGTGCGTCGTAGATCTCCTGCCCCGCTTCGTCCTGCTGCAAGTACAACGCAACGATGTAGATGCGCCGGGTGGCCTGGGAGATTTTCTCCAACAGGCAGCGACGATAGGCATCGGCGCTGGGCAGCACCTCGATGGCATCGGCAGACAGTGGAAAACCGCGCAGTTTAGGCAGCAGGGAGCGTTTGAAGAACGACGGCATAAGGCTCGCAGTGGGTCGAATCCGAAGAGGCCCAAAGCTTACACCATGGGGGCACTCAGGTCTCGTCAGTGTGAATGGAAAATTCCCTATTGACCAAGAAGAATGATCGTTCTACTGTTGATTGCATGAACGACATGACAAATAACGAAACCCGCGACATTATTCTCGACGTGACCGAGAAGTTGATTTATCGGCACGGCATCGCTGCCACCGGCATGGACTTGCTGGTGAAAACCGCGGGGGTCTCGCGAAAAAGCATCTATCGCTATTTCACCAACAAGGATGAGCTGGTGATCGCCGCCCTGCAGCGCCGCGACGAACGCTGGATGCGCTGGCTGCGTACTGAAGTAGAGCGCAGTGAAGACAGCGGCGAGCGCCTGCTCGCGCTGTTCAGCGCCCTGAAAGGCTGGTTTGGCTCGGCGGACTTTCGTGGCTGCGCCTTTATCAATACCAGCGGCGAAACCGGGCGACGCGCGCTCCCCGGTGCGCCTGCTGGCCAAGGCCCACAAACAAAAACTGTTCGAATACCTACTTGAACTGTGTCACGCACATGGCACCCCCGATCCGCAGCGCCAGGCCGCGCAGCTGCTGATCTTGATTGATGGCGCCATCACCGTTGCCCTGGTGATGGGCGATACAACGGCTGCCGATAACGCGCAAGCGATGGCGCGCACGCTGTTGGGGCTTTGAACAACTTTCGCTGCACTTTCATGACTTTTCAGGAGCCGCTTTATGTCATCCAACGCAGAAGTACGCCCGCCACTGCCACCCTTTACCTGTGAGTCGGCCATCGAAAAAGTGCGCCTGGCCGAAGACGGCTGGAACTCACGCGACCCACAGCGGGTTTCACTGGCCTATACGCTGGACACCCAGTGGCGCAACCGCGCCGAGTTCGCCCATAACCGCGAAGAAGCCAAGGGTTTCCTCACGCGCAAATGGGCTAAAGAGCTGGATTACCGACTGATCAAGGAGTTATGGGCGTTCACCGGCAACCGCATCGCCGTGCGCTATGCCTACGAATGGCACGACGACTCCGGCAACTGGTTTCGTTCGTACGGTAATGAAAACTGGGAGTTCGACGAGAACGGCCTGATGGCCAACCGTTTTGCGTGCATCAACGACCTGCCGATCAAGGAGAGCGAACGCAAGTTCCACTGGCCACTGGGGCGTCGCCCGGATGATCATCCGGGCTTGTCCGAGCTGGGTTTGTAGCCCCGAAAGATCGTTCCCACGGCGTGGGAACGATCCGCGCGGCGGTTACTCAATCCTGATTCAGCCCAACGCGATACAACACCCCATCGTCCTCATCCGTCAGCACATACAGATAGCCATCCGGCCCCTGCCGCACATCGCGAATCCGCGCTTTCAAGTCACCCAGCAAGCGCTCTTCATGGACGACCTTGTCGCCATCGAACTGCAACCGAATCAACTCCTGGCTGGCCAGCGCGCCGATAAACAGGTTGTGCTGCCATGCCTTGAAACGGTCGGCGTCGTAGAACGCCATGCCGCTGATCGCCGGTGACTTCTCCCACACATGGTGCGGCGCCACGGTGCCTTCGGCGGTCTTGCCCTTGGCCTCGGGAATCGGCGTGAGGGAGTAGTTGATGCCATGCGTCGCCAACGGCCAGCCGTAGTTCTTGCCGCGCTCGATGATGTTGATTTCATCACCGCCACGTGGCCCATGCTCGTTTTCCCAGATTGTGCCACTCCACGGGTTCAACGCGAGCCCCTGCGGGTTACGCTGGCCGTAGGACCAGATCTCGGGACGTACCCCTGGCTGACCGACAAAAGGGTTATCGTCGGGCACGCGGCCATCCGGATAAATGCGCACGACTTTGCCTTGCAGCTTGTCCAAGTCCTGGGCGGTGGGCCTGACGTTGTTTTCGCCCAGGGTCACGAACAGGTAGCCGTCACGGTCAAACGCCAGGCGCGAGCCGAAGTGATTGCCAGTGGACAGCTTCGGTTCCTGGCGCAGGATGACCTTGAAGTCCTTCAGGCCGCTCAGGTCATCAGCCAAGCGCCCTCGCCCCACGGCGGTCCCGGCCTTGCCATCCTCGCCGCCGCCTTCGGCATACGACAGGTAGACCATGCGGTCCTGCTTGAAGTCGGGCGACAGCACCACGTCAAGCAGCCCGCCCTGCCCCTTGGCCCACACCTGCGGCACGCCCGTCAATGGCGCGGAAAGCTTGCCGTCAGGGCTGACGAAGCGCAGATGGCCGGGCAGCTCGGTTACCAGAAAGCCCTGCCTGTCCGGCAGGAATGCCACCGCCCAGGGATGATTCAAACCCTTGGCAATCGGCGTGGCCGTGACACTGCCTTGCTCACTGGGAAATTGTTGGGCATCAGCGGCATGAGCCGCCGCCAATGGCAGCAGCGTGGTTGCGCAAATAGCGGCGAGCAGGGTTTTGCGTAGAAACATAAGACGAATCCTTACCGGCGATTGCCGTTGGCATCATAGGTGGGAGCTTTGGTTTCGGTGTTCGGGCGACTGGGCGTGGCGTCGCGCTTGGGATAGCTGTTGCCGATCCCGCCGTTTTCCACGGTAGGCCGGGGGTTGGTCGGCGCGGTCTGAATACCGCGAACCGCCGGCGCATTGGGCTGGGTGCCCTGCATGCTGTTGGGGTTGGCCCGATGGATGGGGCTGTTATTGGTGTCGTAACGCCCCGGCAGGGTTTGCGCCTGGGCCAGGGGAACCAGGACCAGACCCAACGCCAGCGCTGCAAGATGACGCACATAACTGTTCATGACGATGCCTCTCTTTGCCGAGTACACGTGCTTTCGATAACACGCTACCCCAGGGGTTCGTATGACGACATTAAATAGTTTCTCATCAGGTGTAACACGATCTGTCCGAGCATCCGCTCGCCGAAACTTTTGCCCGACCCCACGAGTCACCAGAACACAGGCTTATTTTAGGAGACGTACTTATGCCCCGGGCAATCTGGAAAGGCGCCATCAGTTTCGGCTTGGTTCACATCCCGGTGTCGCTGGTGTCGGCGACGTCTTCCCAAGGCGTCGACTTTGACTGGCTGGACAAACGCAGCATGGACCCGGTGGGCTACAAGCGCATCAACAAGACCACGGGCAAGGAAATCACCAAGGAAAATATCGTCAAGGGCGTCGCCTTTGAAAAAGGCCGCTACGTGGTGCTCAGCGAGGATGAAATCCGCTCAGCCCACCCCAAGTCGACCCAGACCGTCGAAATCATCGCCTTCGTGGACAGCGACCAGATCCCCCTGCAAAACATCGACACGCCCTACTTCCTGGCCCCGGACAAACGCGGCGGCAAAGTCTATGCGCTTCTGCGCGAAGCGCTGAAAAAAACCGGCAAGGTCGCCCTGGCCAATGTGGTGCTGCACACCAAGCAGCACCTCGCCGCATTGATGCCGCTGGAATCGGCGCTGGTGCTGGTGATGCTGCGCTGGCCCGCCGAGGTGCGCAGCCTGGACGAGCTGGAACTGGGCGAAGATGTGATCAAACCAACCCTGGCCAAGGGTGAGCTGGACATGGCCAAGCGTCTGGTGGAGGACATGAGCGCCGACTGGCAACCCGAGGAATACCGCGACACCTTCCAGGAAAAGATCATGGCGCTGGTGGAGAAAAAGGCCAAGGAAGGCAAGATCGAAGACGTGGAATCGGTCGAAGGCAGCGAAGAGCGCAAGTCCGCCGATGTGATCGACCTGACGGAACTGCTCAAGCGCAGCTTGGCGGGCAAACCTGCGGCAAAGAAACCCACCGCGAAAAAATCCAACAAAAAGGCGTCTTGAGTCTGCCATTGGCTGGAGAACGACATGGCAAAGCCCCTGAGCGAGTACAACCGCAAACGCGACTTCGGGATCACCGCCGAGCCCGCCGGCGAGTCACCTGCTTCCAAACGCAAAGCCTCGGCCCTGAGCTTCGTGATCCAGAAGCACGATGCGCGTAACCTGCACTATGACTTTCGCCTGGAACTGGACGGCGTACTGTTGAGCTGGGCAGTGCCCAAAGGCCCCAGCCTGGACCCGAGCCAGAAGCGTCTGGCGGTGCACGTCGAAGACCATCCCCTGAGTTACGGTGGCTTCGAGGGCAGTATTCCGGCCGGCCAATACGGCGCCGGGGACGTCATCGTGTGGGACCGTGGCATCTGGCAGCCCCATGACGACCCGCACAAGGCCTATGCGGCCGGCAAGCTCAAGTTCAGCCTGATCGGCGAAAAGCTCTCCGGCGACTGGACCCTGGTGCGCACCCGGCTCAGGGGCAGCGGCGACAAGGAGCAATGGCTGCTGATCAAGGAAAAGGACCCGCAGGCGCGGCCCAGCGCCGAGTACGATATCGTCCAGGCCGAGCCTGCCAGCGTGCTCAGCGATGCCGTAGTCGGCAAACCCAAGGCTAAGGCCAAGGCCAAAACGCCGCCAAAAACCAAAGCGGCAACCAAAACGGCAACCAAGGCCACCCCGCGCAAGCAGGCAGCAGAGGTGCCCGAGCAGTTTCCGCCGCAACTGGCGACCCTGGTCGATCGCGCACCCGAAGGTGACTGGCTCTACGAAATCAAGTTCGACGGTTACCGCATCATGGCGCGCATCCGCGACGGTGAGGTGCGTCTGTTCACTCGCAACGGGCATGACTGGACCGAGCGCCTGCCGCGCCAGGCCAAAGCCTTGCAAGCGCTCAAGCTCAAGGACAGTTGGCTCGATGGCGAAGTGGTCAGCCTCAACGGCGACGGGTTGCCGGATTTCCAGGCGTTGCAGAATGCCTTCGACATCGGCCGCAGCCTCGACATCGTTTACTACTTGTTCGATGCGCCCTTCCTGAACGGCCGCGATCAGCGTGAAGACCCGGTCGAAGATCGTCGCGCCGCACTCAAATCGGCGCTGTCGGCCAGCAATAGCAAGCTGCTGCGCTTCTCCGAAGCCTTTGCCGCCAACCACCGTGACATTTTCGAAAGCGCCTGCGACCTGGCCTTGGAAGGCGTGATTGGCAAGCGTGCCGGCAGCCCCTACGTATCCCGTCGCAGTGCCGACTGGATCAAGCTCAAATGCCGCTTGCGCCAGGAATTCGTGATCGTCGGTTACACCCGCCCCCAGGGTTCACGCACCGGGTTCGGCGCACTGCTGCTGGCGGTCAACGACGATACCGGGCTGGTGTACGCCGGGCGCGTGGGCACCGGCTTCGACCAAGCCTCACTCAAGGCCATCTACGCCAAACTCACTGCGCTCGAGCGCAAAGATTCACCCTTGCAAAAGCCGTTGACCAGCGCTCAGGCGCGGGGCGTGCACTGGGTCGAGCCGAGTCTGGTCGGTGAAGTGCAATTTGCCGAATGGACCCGTGAAGGCGTGGTGCGCCAGGCCGCGTTTGTGGGCATGCGCACCGACAAGCCGGCTGAGCAGATCATTCACGAACTGCCGCGCACGGCCAAATCGGTCAAGGCGCCCAAGGCGAAAAAAACCGAGAAGGACGCAAAACCCGTGAAGTCCACAAAAATCACTCACCCTGATCGCGTGATCGACGCGCAGAGTGGCACGCAAAAACAGCAATTGGCACAGTTCTACACCGACATCAGCCCCTGGATCCTGCCCTTCCTGCGCAACCGGCCCGTGTCGCTGCTCAGGGCGCCAGAGGGCATCGAAGGCGAGCAGTTCTTCCAGAAGCATGTCGAACGCATGACGATCCCGCACATCAAGCAATTGGACCAGGCGCTGGATCCCAGCCATGCGCGCCTGATGGAAATAGACTCCGCGGATGCCTTGGTCGGCGCCGTGCAGATGGGCACGGTCGAATTGCATACTTGGGGCGCTACCACCGACAAGATCGAAACCCCGGACCTGTTCGTGCTCGATCTCGACCCGGACCCCGCCTTGCCCTGGAAGTCCATGCTGGAAGCGGCGCAACTGACCCTGTCGGTGCTGGACGAACTGGGCCTGCAAGCCTTCGCCAAAACCAGCGGCGGCAAAGGCCTGCACCTGATCGTACCGCTGGCGCGGCGAGATAACTGGGACAGCGTGAAAGCCTTCGCCAAAGCCATCGCCGAATTCATGACCCGCCAGTTGCCCGAGCGCTTTACCGCCACCAGCGGCCCGAAAAACCGCGTGGGCAAAATCTTCATCGACTATCTGCGTAACAGTCGGGGCGCCAGCACCGTTGCGGCTTACTCCGTGCGTGCGCGACCAGGCCTGCCGGTCTCGGTACCGGTCAGTCGGGAAGAATTGAGTGGGTTGCGCGGCGCGCAGCAATGGACAGTGGCCAACCTGCATGAACGCCTGCAGGATTTAAAGGACGACCCCTGGGCCGGTTACGCTAATCGGCAGAAGATCAGCAAGCGGATGTGGGACAAGCTGGGCGCGAAGCCACCGAAGTGATTCGCGCCCTGGGCGGGGCTCAGATGAGGATGAAGATCAGCGCCAAGCCGGCGAAGATCGCCCACTTTTCCAGGTAATACCGCGTACGGTTGCGCTTTTTGAGTTCCTTGCCGCGCAACCGGATTTTGTACAAGCGGGTAAAGGCCCGGTTGAGGCCGCCGGTCTTGTCGCCTTCATCATTGGGCGAGCCCGCGGCGGCCATCACATTGCGGCTGAACCAGCGATTGAACGCAGCGGCCCAGCGATATTTCATCGGCCGTTCGATGTCGCAGAACAGAATGATGCGGTTATGCGCCGTGGTGTTCTCTGCGTAGTGAATGTAGGTCTCGTCGAACATCACCGGTTCGCCGTCGCGCCAGTAATAGCTCTCGCCATCCACATTGATATAGCAACCCGGATCGTTAGGCGTATCGAGCCCCAGGTGATAGCGGTAGGAGCCCGCGTACGGGTCACGGTGGCGCACCAGCTTGGACCCTGGCGGCAGCTCGGCGAACATTGCCGCCTTGATCGAGCCGATGCTTTGCACCAACTCAGTGGTGCGTGGGCACAACTTCATCGCCGACGGGTGGCTGTCGCCATACCACTTCAGGTAGAAGCGCTTCCAGCCGGATTTGAAGAACGAATTGAAACCCACGTCGTTGTACTGCTCCGAACGCTTGATCTCCCCGGCGCGCATCAGGTTCTGGCCTTCCTGGCGAATCTCTTCCCAGTGTTCCTGCAACGGGCTCAGGTCCGGAAAATCGCTGGGCGACAGGAAAGGACGGCTTGGTTGTCTGGAGAACAGGTACAGGAAGCAGTTGATCGGCGCCAAAAACGTCGAGTGATCGCTAAGCTGGCGGCCCAACTTGTGTCGCACCCGGCCACGCAAATGTACATACGCGATGGAGGCAACGTAGAGAGCAACAATGATGAGTTTCAAGGGATTCGTCACACGTCAGGGAGAGAACAGGCTGCTCCTGCGCGCCCACAACGGCCGAGGATGGATAAGCAGCACCTGAAATCACAATTCACATACAGGTGACACGACCGGCTGGAGAACCATGCGGTGTATGACCATTGGCCGTTATTTAGCCATACTTTGTAACCAAAGGTTAACTAAGAATTGTGAAAAGCTGTCCATGAATTGTGCTGGGAGGGGTGAGCAGGCGGGCCCCAGGGCCCGCCCGCCACAAGGCGTTACTAGGGTTTACAGCTGATCGTCCTTACGCTCACGCCGGGAAAAACTGCTGTCTTCCAACGCCGAATAAGGTACGGCACGACGCTGGGTGAGCATCAAATGGCGGATCAGCGCGATCATCATTCCGAGCACCAACCCGCCTACCAGGCTCAACGCAATGACCAGGGACTTTTTCGGTTTGATCGGCGACAAGGGCTCCTGGGCGCGACGGTCAATCGTCACCAGTTTCAGGTTACTCATGTCGATGTTCAAACCGCGCAACCGAGCGACTTCGGCGCGAAGCGGCTCAACGTCCTGCAGGAAGATGTCTTCATTACCGCGCTTGCGCAGCACTTCAACTTCGCGGTTGGCGTCCAACAGTTGGAGTTCTTTGCCAATTTCGGCAATACGCGGGTTGGTGAAGTCATCGCTGGTGCGCTTTTGCAGCGCGGCGCGCTCAGCCTCCAGCGCCTCGGTACCCAGGAAGTACAGCGGAATCTTCTGGTTGTTGACCTCGGTGCGCATCACCTGGCTCGAGCCGGTTCGCGCGGAGTCAGCCATAGAGGACGGCGTGGTCGGCGTCCTGATCCCCATGGACTGAGCGATGCTGATGGCTTCAGCCAATTCCGCCAGGCGGTTGGTGCGCTCCATTTTCATCTGCAACCGCAGGGCACTGAGCTCATCCTGCAATTGGGCGCGCTTGAGCCGGTCCGCCTCGAGCAGCTTGGCGATCTTCGATTCCTTGTCGGTATCGTAGTTGGCACGAGCAGCGTCGATCTTGCCTTTGAGTTCGGTCAGGCGGTTGTTCACGATCACCTTGAGGTCGGCGCCAACCTGCTGACGCTCTGCGGCAATGGCGTAGTCGACAAACCCGTTGAGAATCTTCACCCCGTCAACATCGGTCGGGTACTGCAACTCCAGGCGAATATAGTTGCTCAGCGAGTCGGACTTCTTCGGGTCCGGCAGGATCAGATTGACCGAGTTGCGGTTGAAGGCTTCAAAACTCTGCTCCAGGGTTTGCCCTGGCTTCTGGAACGCCTTGAACAATTCTTCGTGGTCTTTGAAGAAGCCCAGGCGAGCCTCGTAGGAGTCCAATTGCGCGCCCACTTTGAGCAATGCGTCGGCGGGCGGCAATTTGTACACTTCGGAGCGGTTCAACGCATCCAGTTCGTTGATCGCCGCAGGCCGCAGCACGCTGCTGACCTCAAAGGTCTTGGGTGCCAGAAAGGCATAGCCCGCGCCTAAAACTCCCGCCAAAACCGTACAGCCCACGATCAGCTTTTTTTGCCGCCAGATGGCATTAAACAATTCAAACAGATCAATTTCATCAGACGCAGCGGGCGCAGGCGGGGAAGTTCGATTCAAAATAGAAACACCTTAAATTAATACTAAAAGGCCATCATTTAACAGTCACATTAATGGCTTCCAGATCAGGGACAACGCCCTGAGCACAGCGGAACGGTGGCAGTCTGACCACTGAGTCTGACGAAATATCCCACTATTAAAAGGATTATTTCTGATTTATGTCGAGGCGTAGTAGCAAAGACATATTCTTGTGGGACTAGTCACGCCTCAAGCGTAGTCAATACAACATGAAAAAGCTGTCAAATGGCTGTCTCATAAAGAAAAAATCCTGCCACCGCACCCACTGTTACATTGCGGTTACAATTCTCCACCTTGCCCTCCAGCAAACGGAACTTGCATGTCATCTGCATCAGTCACGGATTTCCACGCCCTGCAGGGCGCCTGGGAGCAAACTGCCCTGGAAGACAATGGCGTCCTCAACCCGGCCGACGCCCATAGCGCGCCGGGTGCCATTACCACGATCAGCGGGGACACATTTGAAGTCGTCACGGTCGAGGGCCGCCTCTTGCTGGCTGGCCGTTTTGCCTTGGACGCCACCACCACGCCCAAAAGCATTACCTGGGTAGACGCCATCGGCGAGGACGCCGGCAAGTCGCTGCCGGCCAGCTACCGGCTCGAAGGCGATGATTTTGTGTTTATCGCGGCCGATGAAGGCATGCCGCGGCCAACCGTATTCGGCACAGGCCCTGGGCAAACCATGCGCACGTTCGTACGTAGGGCTTGAACGGCACCCTCATCCGGTTTGATCACGGCATTTTCACGAGGCCTTCACTTTCCGACGTATAGGGTGAAGGCTACCTACTCCAGTGAATCCCCTTGGCCCGCAATCATTCGCGGGCTTTTTTTGCGCGCGAAAACCAGCTTCATCAGGCGCCGCAGAAAACCTCAGGCCGCCACGAAACTTATCGCAAGGCGCCCGAGTCACTAGCCCAACGCCTGTTCAGCCCCTGGACAGCGCTCTGGAAGGTTGCCCCGTGGCCCATCACTCAGACCTGCGCACTGCCCTGTCCCTGGACAGCCTGAATTTCTTTCTCGCGGATGTGCGCGACGGCTTGGGCCCCTACCTGGCGATTTATCTGCTGGCGGTTCACCAATGGGATCCGGCCAGCATTGGCGTGGTCATGACCCTGGCAGGTATCTGCGGGCTGATCACCCAGGGGCCGGCAGGCGCGCTGATCGACCGTACTCGCAGCAAGCGCGCGGTGATTGCGCTTGCCGCGCTGCTGGTCACGCTCAGTTGCCTGATGCTGCCCTTTGTCAGTTCATTTGGCTGGGTCGCGCTGACCCAGGCCGCCAGCGCCATCGCCGCGTCGGTGTTTGCACCGGCGATTTCCGCGATTTCCCTTGGCATCACCGGGCCACGGGCGTTTACCCGGCGTACCGGGCGCAACGAAACCTTCAATCACGCCGGCAACGCGGTCGCGGCATTGCTGGCCGGGGGGCTGGCCTATCTGTTCGGGCCGGTGGTGGTGTTCTACCTGATGGCGTTTATGGCCGTCGCCAGTGTCATCGCGGTCGCCTGTGTCCCGGCCAACGCGATCGACCACGAAGTGGCCCGCGGCTTCGACCCGGCGCATCACACTGACCATGAACAGCCCTCGGGCCTGAACGTCTTGCTGGCCAACCGCCCGCTGTTGCTGTTCGCCATTTGCTGCGCGCTGTTTCACCTGGCCAATGCGGCGATGCTGCCGCTGGTCAGCCAGAAGCTGTCGCAGATCAACCTGCAGATGGCCACGCCGTTGACCTCGGCCTGCATCGTCGCCGCGCAACTGGTGATGGTGCCGACGGCGATGCTGGTGGGGGCCAAGGCTGACCTGTGGGGGCGCAAGCCACTGCTGCTGGCCGGGTTCATGATCCTGCCACTGCGCGGCGTGCTCTATACCTTGTCCAGCGACCCCTACTGGCTGGTTGCGGTACAGATGCTCGACGGCATCGGCGCCGGTATTTTCGGCGCGTTGTTCCCCGTGATCGTCAAGGACCTGACCCAGGGCAGCGGCCGCTTCAACGTCAGCCTCGGCGCGCTGTCGACCGTATTTGGCCTGGGCGCGGCGCTGAGCAGCAGCCTGGCCGGCTTCGTGGTGCAGTTGGCCGGCTACAACACCGCCTTCCTGACCCTGGCCGGGGTGGCGGCCGTGGCGTTGCTGCTGGTGATGCTGGCCATGCCGGAGACATTGGCAAAACCATCCTTCGCTCGCCATACAACTGTTGCCTGACATATGCGACAATGCGCGCCAAATTCCAACACACATCCCAAATTTTACGCTCAGCGACCGGGTTTCGCGCCTTGATGTCGCTGTTGACGCATGCCTGAAGGCGTCTGCCGTCACGCTCGCAACCCATTGATAGGTAAAGTAATTGATCTCCACAGCTAACATCACCATGCAGTTCGGCGCCAAGCCGCTCTTCGAGAACGTCTCGGTCAAGTTCGGCGCCGGCAACCGCTACGGTTTGATCGGTGCCAACGGTTGCGGCAAGTCGACCTTCATGAAAATTCTGGGCGGCGACCTCGACCCGTCCGGTGGCCAGGTCATGCTGGAGCCGAACGTGCGCCTGGGCAAGCTGCGCCAGGACCAGTTCGCCTACGAAGAATTCACCGTGCTCGACACCGTGATCATGGGCCACGAAGAGCTGTGGAAGGTCAAGGCCGAGCGCGACCGCATCTACTCGCTGCCGGAAATGAGCGAAGAAGACGGCATGGCCGTGGCCGAGCTGGAAACCGAGTTCGCCGAAATGGATGGCTACACCGCCGAATCCCGTGCCGGTGAGCTGTTGCTGGGCCTGGGCATTGCGCTGGATCAGCATTTCGGCCCGATGAGCGAAGTCTCGCCTGGCTGGAAACTTCGCGTATTGCTGGCCCAGGCGCTGTTCTCCGACCCGGAAGTGCTGTTGCTCGACGAACCGACCAACCACCTGGACATCAACACCATTCGCTGGCTGGAAAACATCCTGACCCAGCGTAACAGCCTGATGATCATCATCTCTCACGACCGTCACTTCCTGAACAGCGTGTGCACTCACATGGCTGACCTGGACTACGGCGAGCTGCGCCTGTTCCCGGGCAACTACGACGAGTACATGACCGTGGCGACCCAGTCCCGCGAGCAACTGCTGTCGGACAACGCCAAGAAGAAAGCGCAGATTTCCGAGCTGCAATCGTTTGTCAGCCGCTTCTCGGCCAACGCCTCGAAAGCCAAGCAGGCCACGTCCCGCGCCAAGGCGATCGACAAGATCCAACTGGCCGAGGTCAAGCCTTCGAGCCGTGTGAGCCCGTTCATCCGTTTCGATCAGAACAAGAAGCTGCACCGCCAGGCTGTCATGGTCGAAAAAATGGCCAAAGGTTTCGACGGCAAGCCATTGTTCAAGGATTTCAGCTTCCAGGTTGAAGCCGGCGAACGCGTGGCGATCATCGGCCCGAACGGTATCGGCAAGACCACCCTGCTGCGCACGCTGGTCAACGAACTGACGCCGGACGCCGGTAGCATCAAGTGGACCGACGCCGCAGAACTGGGCTATTACGCCCAGGACCACGCCCATGACTTCGAAGACGACGTCACCCTGTTCGACTGGATGGGCCAGTGGACCCAGGGCGAGCAAATGATCCGTGGCACGCTGGGGCGCATGCTGTTTTCCAACGACGAGATCCAGAAGTCCGTAAAGGTGATTTCCGGTGGTGAGCAAGGCCGCATGCTGTTCGGCAAGCTGATCCTGCAAAAGCCGAACGTGTTGATCATGGACGAACCGACCAACCACTTGGACATGGAATCCATCGAAGCGCTGAACCTGGCGCTGGAGAACTACCCGGGCACGCTGATCTTCGTCAGCCACGACCGTGAGTTCGTATCGTCTTTGGCCACCCGCATCATCGAGTTGAGCGCCAGCGGCGTGATTGACTTCAGCGGCACCTATGACGACTACCTGCGTAGCCAGGGTGTGGTGTTTTAAGGCAGCCTTTAGTTTTTTAGCTAAGAAGCAGAGCCAAATGTGGGAGGGGGCTTGCTCCCGATAGCGGCGTATCAGTCACCTATGAATGGGCTGAACCACCGCTATCGGGAGCAAGCCCCCTCCCACATTGGTTAGGGCAGTGGCATCATGGCCATACCGCCCGCCAGCGAATGAGCTCACATGCCTGTTGCCCCCTCCTCCCTGTCGATCACCCTGCAGATCGTCTCCATCGTCTTCTACACGTTCATTGCCTTTATCTGCATCGGCCTGCCGATTGCGGTGATTCCAGGCTATGTGCACGAACATCTGGGCTACAGCGCCGTGGTGGCCGGCGTCACCATCGGTTCGCAGTATCTGGCGACCTTGCTCAGTCGGCCGATGGCCGGGCGCATGTCGGACAACGTCGGCACCAAACGCGCGATTGTACTGGGCCTCGCCGGCATCCTGATCAGTGGCGTGCTGACATTTATCGCGGTGCTGCTGGAAGGCATCCCGGCGCTTAGCCTGGCGGTGCTGATCGTAGGCCGGTTGCTGCTGGGCGTGGCCCAGGGCCTGATTGGCGTGGGCACCATCAGCTGGTGCATGGGCGCGGTGGGCACCGAGCACACCGCCCGCTCGATTTCCTGGAATGGCATTGCCTCCTACGGCGCTATCGCGATTGGCGCACCGCTGGGGGTGGTGATGGTGGCCGACTATGGCTTCGCCAGCCTGGGCCTGGCACTGACGGGACTGGCCGCGCTGGGCCTGATGCTAATCCGCAATAAACCTTCGGTACCGGTGGTGCGCGGCGAGCGCCTGCCGTTCTGGGCCGTGTTCGGACGTATCGCCCCGTTTGGCGCCAGCCTGTGCCTGGCCTCGATTGGCTACGGCACGCTGACCACCTTTATCACCTTGTATTACCTCAATCGCGGCTGGACCGGCGCGGCGTATTGCCTGACCGTGTTTGGCGTGTGTTTTATCGCGTCGCGCCTGCTGTTTATTTCCGCCATCAGCCGCGTGGGCGGCTTCACCGCCGCCATCGGCTGCATGCTCATCGAGACCCTGGGCCTCACGCTGCTGTGGCTGGCGCCGTCGACCGGCGTGGCGTTGATCGGCGCCGGGTTGACCGGTTTCGGCTTGTCGCTGGTTTACCCGGCGCTCGGGGTAGAAGCCATCAAGCGCGTGCCCGACAGCAGCCGTGGCGCCGGGCTGAGTGCGTACGCGGTGTTTTTCGACCTGGCCCTGGCGATTGCCGGACCGTTGATGGGCGCAGTGGCATTGAACCTCGGCTACGGCTGGATCTTCTTCTGCGCGGCGCTGCTGTCCGTCACAGCACTGACGCTGACCGTGCTGCTCAAGCGTCGCGCTTACTGATCAGCCGTCTGTAGCCCGGCGCGAGTGGCCTCGCCGAGGGTGTGACTGAAAAAGCGCCCGGCCTCGGAGATCAGATCGCGGTGAATGCCTTCGCGGTCGACGCCGTCGGCATCGGTGCAGATGGCGGGCATCGTCGCCAATTGGTCGCTGTCGCACGGCGCCATGAACACGAAGTGCCCTGCCCCGGCCAGCAGTTTGAAGTCCGGCGGCTCCGGCAGCTTGCGCGCCAGGGCGGCAGCGTTCTTGTCCACGGCGACCAATTGGTCGCCATCGCCGCTGTAGAGCAGCACCGGCACATGCACGTCAGCCAGGGTATGGCGACCAAACATCAGGCTCAATGGTGCCATCAGCATCAGCGCGTGGATGCGTGGGTCGGCCTGGGGCTGCAGGTCGTCACGGTCGACTACCAGTTCGCCTTTTGTAGTGCAGGCGTCACGGTCTTGCGGACGCTGCTGGCAATAGCGGCGCAGGCGCTCGAAATCAGGTTTGGCGCCGGCCAGGATCAGCGCCGTCTCGCCGCCGGCGGAATAGCCGATCACGCCCACCTGGTCGACGTCGACGAAAGGCGAGAGCATCGGGTCGCCCAGTGCTGCAGTGATCGCCTGGGAAATCTGGATCGGCCGACCATACAGGTTGCTCACGGTGCCCAGGCGGCTGTGATCCTTATAGTTGTCGCCGGGGTGCAGCACCGCCACCACCACAAAGCCCTTGCGCGCCAGCGAAGTGGCCAGGTCATGCAGGGCCAACGGCGTACCGGTATTGCCGTGGGACAACATCAGCATCGGAAAACGGCCGATGGCAACCTTGGCGTCTTCGCCCGCAGCCACATGATAGGCACCCAACACCGTGGAGTGCTCGGCGTCGGTGGAGGGGTAAAACGCAATGGCCTTCATCGGCTGCTCATCCAGCGGGTCGAGCACGCTCATGCGATGAAAGCCCACGCTCCAATGTGGGTGCGGCGCAGGCGCGGCCTGCACTGAAAGCAGGCCGCCGCAGAGGGTAAGAACCAGAACAGCACAGAGTCGCATCATGGGATGTCCACCTTTGCTGCATGAGAGTCGGCAGGTCGTATAAAAATTCCGGGGTAATGAACCCAAGCCTGCATAACCTGGGCCATAAATCAAAAAACTCCGTACTCCGCTCGCGCTCAGGCGATCAGAATACAGAGTTTAGGCGCCCGGCTTCAGATTGAAACCAGGCGAGGCGCAAATTTACACAAGTCTTACGCGGCGGCGAACAACTGTTCGTTGATAAGCACGTTGGCATCGCTCAACGCCTTGCTGCGCACTTCGTCGCCGTAGGCCAGGCCTTCAGCCCGTACGATTTCGATGTCGGTGATGCCAAGGAAGCCAAACAGCAGCTTCAAATAACCTTCATGAGCAGCGCCCGACGCCTGGCCGGAGTGCAGGCCACCGGCGGTAGAGACAATGATCACCTTCTTGTTGCCACACAGGCCTTCAGGGCCGGCTTCGGTGTAGCGGAAGGTCTGGCCGGCGACGGCGATGCGGTCGATCCAGGCCTTGAGCTGGGTCGGGATGGTGAAGTTGTACATTGGCGCACCCACCACCACGGCATCGGCGGCGAGGAATTCAGCCAGCGACGATGCGCTCAGTTCGGCTTCGTGCTTTTGCGCGGCATCGCGCAGTTCGGCGGCGGTGCCCAGGGCGCCCAGGGTGGCGCCGGAGAAGTGGTTGATCCCTTCGCTGGCCAGGTCACGGTAAGTCACTTGCACGCCCGGCTCGGCGACTTGCCATGCCTTGACCACACCGGCGCTGAGCTGACGGGAAGCCGAGTTGTCGCCGAGGATGCTGGAATCGATATGCAACAGTTTCATGGTGAGTCTCCGAGGTGGGATCGTCAGGGGCGATCAGATGGTGTTGATGCTACGCACCTAACCAATGGTCGATAAGCCACCTGCAATGCGATAGATTGTCCTACTGACGGGACAATAGGCTGACCATGCAAGACCTCAATGACCTCTACTATTTCGCCAAAGTCGTCGAAGCCGGCGGTTTCGCTGCTGCCGGCCGCCTGTTGGGCATCCCCAAATCGCGACTGTCACGGCGCATTGCCGAGCTGGAAGAACGCCTTGGCGCGCGCCTGCTGCAACGCACCACCCGGCAACTGACCCTGACCGCCGTCGGCGAACGCTACCTGCGCCACTGCCAGGCGATGTTGCTGGAAGCGGAGATGGCCGATGAAGCGGTGGCCAGTATGTCCAGCGAGCCCCGGGGGCGTCTGCGGGTCACGTGCCCGGTCGGCCTGGCGCAGCAGATCCTGCCGGAATTGGTGGCCGGGTTTCTCGCCGCGCACCCGTTGGTGCAACTGGACATGACCCTGGTCAACCGCCGCGTCGACCTGGTGGCCGAGGGCATCGACGTCGCGCTGCGCGTACGTGAACTGGGCGACGAAGACCCGTTGCTGGTCACCAAACGCTTGCGCGAGGCGCACACCGTACTGGTCGCCAGCCCGGCGCTCGTGAGCGATCGCCGGGTAGAAACCCTGGACGACCTCAAACAGCTGCCGATCATGGGCGCACTCGAAGCGGACCGCATGGTGCACCAGCGCATCATCGACCCGCAGGGCAACGCCCATGAACTGGTGATGGAAGCGCGCCTGGGCATCGAGGATTTTATCGTGCGCAAGACCAGCGCCCTGATGGGCGTGGGTTTCACCCAGCTGCCGATGATGTATTGCGAAGAGGAACTGGCCAGCGGCCGACTGGTGCAACTGCTGCCGCAATGGTCGCTGCCGGGCGGCTGGTTGCAGGCCGTGTACCCGCACCGGCGCGGTGTGCTGCCCGCTATCCGCGCCTGGATCGATTACCTGGAAGAAGGCTTCAAGGGCTGTGGAGATCGCCTGTTATGAGCATGACCGAAGCACAAGTCGCGCAGTTCTGCCTGAGCCTGCCGGGCGCGCGTGAAGATTACAAATGGGGCGGCGTGCGGGTGTTCTCGATTGCCGGCAACAAGATGTTCGCGCTGCAGAACCTGCGCGGCGATTCACTGGCGTTCAAGGTCGACAAGGAACTGTTCCTCGGCCATGTCGATCGCCCAGGCATCCACCCGGCGCCGTACCTGGCACGCGCGCAGTGGATCATCATGAATACGCCCTACCCGCTGGGGCCCGCAGAACTGCGTGGCTTGCTGCAGCGTTCCCACCAGTTGGTGGTGAGCAAGCTGCCCAAGCGCACACAGGTCGGGTTGTTGCTAGAGGATTGAAAGCAGCGTACCGCCGAGAAACAGCTGATCCAGCCAGAACACCTGGTGCAGCAGCACGATCACCCAGAACAGCACCTGGTAGGACACCTTGCGTGTCTTGTGCCGAAACACCTGCTGTGCGATCAACGCACCCGGCCAACCGCCCGCCAGCTCGACGGCGTGCAGGATGTTTTCCGGGATGCGTCGCGCTTCTGTCTGCGCCTTGCGCTTGTCGCTCCAGTACAAAAAGAACGCCACCACGCTGACCACGCCGTACGCCGCCAGCGGGATGACGGTATCGCCGCGATGCCACAGCAGCACCGAACCCAGTAGTGGCGCGGCGCACAGCAGCATGAAGATCAATGCCTTCAGGCGCGGATGCTGAATGTTCATGGCTTGACGGCTGTCCAGTCGATCCAGCCGAATTGCCAGGTCGCCAGGATCACCAGGCCGAACGCGATGCGGTACCAGGCAAAGGCCGCGTAGCTGTGGTTAGCGATGAATTTGAGCAGGCCCTTGACTGCGATCATCGCGAAGATGAACGAGGTGACAAAACCAATGGCGAACACCGGCAGGTCCGCCGGTTGGAACAGGTCGCGGTATTTGTAGCCCGAGTACAGCGCTGCACCGACCATGGTCGGCATCGCCAGGAAAAACGAAAACTCGGTGGCGGTCTTGCGCGACAGGCCGAACAGCAGGCCGCCGATGATCGTCGCACCGGAGCGCGAGGTACCGGGGATCATCGCCAGGCACTGAGCGATGCCGACCTTGAGTGCGTCTTTCCAGGTGATCTCGTCCACGGTTTCGGCATGCACGGCATGTTGCCGGCGTTCAGCCCACAGCATGATCACGCCACCCACCACCAACGCCGTGGCCACGGTGATCGGGTTGAACAGGTAATGCTTGATCAGGTCGGCGAAGATCACCCCCAGTACCACCGCCGGCAACACCGCGATGATCAGGTTTACGGTGAAACGCTGGGCATTGCGCTGGGTGGGCAAGCCGACGACCACATCGAGGATCTTGCGGCGAAACTCCCAGACCACCGCCAGGATTGCGCCCAGCTGAATAATGATATTGAAGGCTTCGAAACGTTCGCCGCCGAAATTGATCAGGTCAGCGACGATGATCTGGTGGCCAGTACTGGAGATCGGCAGGAACTCCGTCAGCCCCTCGACTACGCCAAGAATCAATGCCTGTATGGCGGTCCAAAAATCCATGCTTTCTCCAAAGGTCACGCGCGTGGCGTGCCTCTCAGTATTTTTTAAGGTTCACTGACAACGAGCGCGCTGCAGCGCCCGGCGTTGATTCTCAATGCCGGACTGCAAAAATTCCGTGAAAAATCAGGCAGTACTCAGGTTTTTCGATTACGGGCCGAAAGCCTATCAGACAAGCCGTAAAAGTCGATGCGACACCCACAATTATAAAAGGCACGGAGTGACAGGACGATGAACAGTTTGCGCAATATGTCGATCAGCCGACGCCTCTGGCTGATCCTGGTAGTCGCCGTGCTGATGCTGCTGACCTTGGGCGCGTTGATGCTCAAACAGATCCATGGCGACCTCTACCAGGCCAAACGCCAACAGACCCAGCACGTGGTACAAACCGCCAGCGGTGTGTTGAGCTACTACCAGAACCTGGAGAAAACCGGCGCGCTCACCCGCGAAGCGGCGCAGCAGCAAGCCTTGAGCGCGGTGCGCGGCCTGCGTTACGACCACGACGATTACTTCTGGATCAACGACCTCACCCCCGTGATGATCATGCACGCGGCCAACCCCAAGCTGGACGGCAAGAACCTTTCGGCGATCCGCGACCCGGACGGGTTTGCCGTGTTCAATGAGTTCGTGATCCTGGCCAAGGCCAAGGGCGCCGGCATCGTCAATTACCGCTGGCCAAAGCCGGGCGCCGATGCGCCAGTGGAAAAAACCTCGTACATCCAACTGTTCGAACCCTGGGGCTGGATCATCGGCTCGGGCGTCTACGTGGACGACGTGCAGGCTGAGTTCACCGGCCAGGTGTGGAAAGCCTCGGCGATCGGCCTGGCCATCGCCCTGATCATGACCCTGCTGGTGCTGCTGATCGCGCGCAGCATCGTGCAACCGTTGCAGGCGGCGGTGAACGCCATGGGCAACATCGCCAGCGGCGAAAGCGACCTGACCCGCAGCCTCGACACTCACGGGCGTGACGAGGTCACCCAGTTGTCCCAGCACTTCAACACCTTCACCGCCAAGCTGCGCCAGGTGGTCGGCCAATTGCAGGTGTGCGCCAACGCCCTCGGCGAGTCGTCGACCGAGTTGGGCCACAACGCCAGCCAGGCCCACGACCGCAGCCAGCAACAGTCACAACAGATGGAACTGGTGGCCACCGCCGTCAATGAAGTCACCTATGGCGTGCAGGACGTGGCCAAGAACGCCGAACACGCCGCCAGCGAAATGCGCGATGCCCAGGCTCAGGCGCAACAAGGCCAGGTCAACATCGACGGCAGTCTGCAACGGATCGACCAGCTTTCCAGCACCATCAGCCAGGCCGTGGACGTTATCCGCACCCTCTCCAGTGAAAGCACACAGATCGGCGGCGTACTGGAAGTGATTCGTTCCATTGCAGATCAGACCAACCTGCTCGCCCTCAACGCCGCCATCGAGGCCGCCCGCGCCGGCGAGCAGGGTCGTGGGTTTGCCGTGGTGGCCGACGAAGTACGCCTGCTGGCCCAGCGCACGCAGAAATCCACCGCTGAAATCCAGTCGATGATCGAACGGCTGCAAGGCCATTCGGAAGCCGCGGTCAAGGTGATCAGCGACAGCCACAGCGCTTCGCAACT
The DNA here is from genome assembly GCF_030816195.1 of Pseudomonas sp. W4I3. Lineage (GTDB taxonomy): Bacteria > Pseudomonadota > Gammaproteobacteria > Pseudomonadales > Pseudomonadaceae > Aquipseudomonas. The sequence continues at coordinate 3,710,669 of NZ_JAUSXS010000001.1, forward strand.
GACCATCGAACAAGCCGGCCTGGCGGGCGCCAGCCTCAGTGCCATCGGCCAGGCGTTGCACAACCTCAACGGCCTGAACGCCTCGATTGCCAGCGCCACCCTGCAACAGGCCCATGTGGTGGAAGACATCAACCAGAACGTCACCCAGGCGGCGGGTTTGTCCCAGAGCACCGCGCTGGCGGCCGAGCAGTCCAGCGTGGCAAGCGCGCAGCTACGGGGCTTGAGTGAGCAGCTTGATGGGCTGCTGCGCCAATTCAAGGTCTGACGTTGGGATGGACTTGCGATAGCGGTGGGTCAGTGAAAATTGCAGGTGACTGAACCACCGCCATCGGGGGCAAGCCCCCTCCCACATGTTGATTCGGTTTCGTCAGCAAGCAGCCATTTCGTGAACAATGAAGATCCCCTGTGGGAGGGGGCTTGCCCCCGATAGCAATGGGTCAATCACCACCAATAGCGACTGACACCCAGCCTTCGGGAACACTGCTGTTTGAGGATGGATGGCCTGTAGGTACAATCACCGCCCTCTTCCACTCTCCCAAGGAACCGCCATGTCCGGGCTTGAATTGTTCGCCGCCGCCTTGGGGGTGATCGCTGTCTGGCTGACGGTCAAGCAAAACCCCTGGTGCTGGCCCATCGGCCTGGTAATGGTGCTGCTCTACACCTGGGTGTTCTTCGACGTGAAACTCTATTCCGACATGCTGCTGCAGGTGGTCTACGCCGTGCTGCAACTCTACGGCTGGTGGCAATGGACCCGTGCCGGCGCGGTCAAGCAGGGCAGGCAGGTCAGCAGCCTGGGCTGGCCGGCGATCATGACCAGCCTGGCCGTCGGCGCAGTGTTCAGCCTGTTGCTCGGCGCTGCCATGGCCCACTGGACCGACGCCGCCCAGCCCTGGCTTGACGCGGCCCTCACCGGCTTCAGCCTGGTGGCGCAGTTGTGGATGGCGCAAAAACGCCTGCAGTGCTGGCCGCTGTGGATCTTGGTGGATGTGATTTTCGTCGGGCTGTTTCTCTACAAAGGCCTCTACCTCACCGCCGCGCTCTATGCCCTGTTTACCGTAATTGCCGTGCAAGGCTGGCGTGAATGGCGCGCCGACCCGGCGTTACGCGCATGAAGGTGGTGGTACTGGCGGGCCCTGAATCCAGCGGTAAGAGCTGGCTGGCGGCCGAACTTCACGCGCATTTTGGCGGATTGATGGTGGGTGAATACGTGCGCTATTTCATCGACCATCATCAGCGCGACACCTGCCTGGCGGACATCCCGGCGATCGCCCAGGGCCAGTTGGCCTGGGAAGACGCCGCCCGCGCCGCGCAGCCTGAAGTGCTGATCCTCGACACCCACCTGCTGACCAACCAGCTCTGGAGCCAGACCCTGTTTGGCGACTGCCCCGGCTGGCTCGACCGCGAGCTGCTGGCGCGCCACTACGACCTGCACCTGCTGCTGTCGCCGGAAGACGTGGAATGGAGCGCCGACGGCCAGCGCTGCCAACCGCAACTGACGGACCGCCGGGCGTTCTTTCAGGCCAGCCTGGATTGGATGCACGCGCATCGTCAGCCTGTGGTGGTAATCCGGGGCGACTGGCAGGCGCGCCGTGATGCCGCGTTTGCCGCCGTCGAGCGCCTGCTCGCGCCTGCGCCAGCCGGTTAACGCTTCTTGCGCGTACCGAGCTGTATCCAGGTCGGCGCGTGGTCGCTGGCATGCGCCTCGTTGCGCACCCAGGCGTCGACACCCGCGTCCTTGAGATAGGGCTTGAGCGCGGGGTTGAGCAACAGGTGGTCGATGCGCAGGCCGGAATTCTTCTGCCAATGCTGGCGAAAATAGTCCCAGAACGTGTACACCCGCTCTTCGGGGTACAGATGACGCAATGAATCGGTCCAGCCCTGTTCGAGCAAGCGTTGATAGCAGGCGCGACTCTCGGGCCGCAGCAACGCATCCTTGAGCCAGGAGCGCGGGTTATAGATATCCAGGTCGGTGGGCACCACATTGAAATCCCCGGCCAGCAACACCGGATGATCACTGGCTTGCCACGCCTGGGCGTAGTCGATCAGGCGTTCGAACCAGGCCAGTTTGTAGTCGAATTTCGGCCCCGGTTGCGGGTTGCCATTGGGCAGGTACAGGCAGCCGACCAACACGCCATGCACGGCCGCTTCGATGTAGCGGCTTTGCTCGTCGCTGTCGTCACCGGGCAGGCCGCGCCGGCTTTCCAGCGGTTGCGCATCCTTGGCGAGAATCGCCACACCGTTCCACGAGGCTTGGCCCAGGCAGATCGCGCCGTAGCCGGCCGCTTCAAAATCAGCATAGGGAAACAGGCTTTCCGGCGCCTTGAGTTCTTGCAGGCAGACGATATCCGGCTGCTCCCGCGCCAGCCATTGCAACAGGTTGGGCAGGCGGGCACGCAGGCCGTTGACATTGAAGGTGGCGATTTTCAGCGCTTTCATTGGGCAGGGTCCTTTCGGGGCTCTTGGGGTAGAGCTTGAAAGGCGCGTGGATGTTCCATCCAGACACAGGCCTTGTGTGGAAGGGAGCAAGGCCAGATGCCTGTAGGAGCGAGCTTGCGCGCGAAGAACCCAGCCCCCCGCGTGCATCCAGAATGAACGCATTGTCTGGATGTTTTTCGCGAGCAAGCTCGCTCCTACAGGTATCAGGGCAAGCACCCTTCCACAATTGCCGTGAATCAGGCCTTAGTAGCCCAACGACAGCCCAGTGTTGCGTCGCGGATCATTCGCACCATAGAAGCGGTTGTTGCCCACCGGCTTGCCACCCAGCGCCGGGGCGCCTACCAGGATGGCGGCCAGGTGGTTGGCGTCCTGGGGACCTGCAAACTTGTGGCCCCAGCTTTCGAGGATCTTCTGGGTGTCGGGGCTGACCGCGAAGGTCTCAAGGTTCGTGGTGTCAGGCATCCATTGCTGATGGAAACGCGGCGCGTCCACAGCCTCCTGGATATTCATCTTGTAGTCGATGACATTGAGGATGGTCAGCAAGGTTGCGGTGATGATGCGACTGCCGCCCGGCGTACCCACCACCATCACCGCCTTGCCATCCTTGGTGACGATGGTCGGGCTCATCGATGACAGCGGCGCCTTGCCCGGTGCGATGGCATTGGCTTCACCCTGGACCAGGCCATACATGTTCGGCACGCCGACCTTGACGGTGAAGTCGTCCATTTCATCGTTGAGGATGACCCCGGTCTTGCTCGCCATCACGCCCGCACCAAACCAGTCATTGAGGGTGTAGGTGACCGAAACGGCGTTGCCCCAGGTGTCGACGATGGAATAGTGCGTGGTGTTATTGCCTTCATGGGGCGACACGCCCGGCTTGATCGCCTGGGAATCCCCGGCCTTGTGTGGCTCGATGGCGTCGCGCAGCTTTGCCGCGTAGTTTTTATCCAGCAGATGCGCGATCGGGTTCTTCACGAAATCCGGGTCGCCGAGGTAGCTGTTGCGGTCCACATAGGCGTGACGCATCGCTTCGATCTGGTAGTGCAGGCCCTGGGCCGAGTGATAGCCCAGGTCCGCCATCGGGTAGCCTTCGAGGATGTTCATGATCTGGCAGATCACCACGCCACCGGAGCTTGGCGGCGGCGCCGAGACCACATGGTAGCCGCGGTAATCGCACTCGATGGGCGCCAATTCGCGGGTCTTGTATTTGTCCAGGTCAGCCTGGGTGATCAGGCCCTTGCCGGCCTGACTGGAATCCACCAATGCCTTGGCGACCCAGCCTTTATAGAAACCGTCGCTGCCCTTGGCGGAAATCTCCTTGAGGGTCTTGGCCAGGTCTTTCTGCACCAGCGTCTGGCCGACCTGCATCGGTTGGCCGTTGTGCAGGAAAATCCCGCGCAGGTCCTGGTCTTTTTCAAACTCACCGGTGGCGGTGTGCAGCAGGTCGATATCGCCCTGCTCCAGGGCAAAGCCGTGTTCGGCCAGCTTGATTGCCGGCGCAATCACTTGGGCACGCTTGAGGGTGCCGTACTTGCTCAGGGCCAACTCCATGCCGGAGACCGTGCCGGGCACCCCGACCGCCAGATGGCCCTTGGCGCTCAGGCCTTCGACGACATTGCCGTCCTTGTCCAGGTACATATCGGCCGTGGCCGCCAACGGGGCTTTTTCGCGGAAGTCGAGGAAGGTCTTGCGCCCGTCCGCCAGTTGCACGGTCATGAACCCACCGCCCCCCAGGTTGCCCGCCGCCGGGTACACCACGGCCAGCGCATAACCCACGGCCACTGCCGCATCCACCGCATTGCCGCCGGCCTTGAGCACGTCCACGCCGACCTGTGTCGCCAGATGCTGGGCGGTGACCACCATGCCGTTTTCACCGGCCACCGGGGCCTGGGAAGCGGCGTGTACGCCACTGACCGTCAACACCAAGGCAGTGGCAATCAGGGTGCGGCTGAAGGGTTGGTATTTCATCCGTGGCTACTCTATTTATGGGGATGCACCAAAATAGCCCTTCGCGGATTCGATCCCCAGCGAGGTGGCGTTTTTATTACAGAACTTGTCGGTCATGGAACGGTTGCCGGAGGCAATCAGCGCTGGCCTATAAATTTTATGGCGCTAGAATCAACGCCACTCTTCATCCGCCGCCCTGATACGAGCCCCTTCATGAGCTTTGATTTCGACACGATCCACCCACGCCTCGGCACCGGCAGCACCAAGTGGAGCCGCTACCCGCAAGACGTTTTGCCGATGTGGATCGCCGACATGGACATCGCCGCACCGCCTGCGGTGCTGCAGGCCTTGCGTGAACGCCTCGATCAACAGATTCTGGGCTACAGCGTGGCCGGCCCGGACGTGCGCGAAGCCATCATCGCCGACCTGTGGGCCAAGTACGCCTGGCGCGTACAGCCTGAAGAGTTGCTGTTCCTGCCCGGTGTCGAACCGGGCTTCAACATGGCCCTGCACGCCTTTGTGCAACCGGGCCAGCCGGTGGTATTGCAAACCCCCAACTACCGGCCGATTCGCCTGGCACCCGCTCACTGGAACCTGCCGCGCATTGAACTGCCGTTCGAGTTGATCGAGGGTGAGTACCGCACGCCCCTGCCGGCGCTGCGCCAGGCGCTGACCGGCGCCGGTGCGCTGCTGTTGAGCAACCCCCACAATCCTATCGGCAAGGTCTTCCCTCGCGCGGAACTGCTGGCCGTGGCCAACGCCTGCCTGGAAAGCGGCGCACTGATCATCTCCGATGAAATCCACGCCGAGCTGTGCTTTGACGGCCGTCGTCATATCCCCACCGCCAGCCTTAGCGATGCGATTGCCCAGCGCACCATCACCCTGATGTCGGCGAGCAAGGCCTACAACGTGGCTGGCCTGAAGACCTGTTTCGCCGTGGTGCAGAATGCCGAGATGCGCGAGCGCTTCAACCAGGCCCGTTGCGGCATGGTCGACAGCGTCAGCCCGTTGGGCCTGGAAGCTACCCGCGCCGCCTACAGTCAATGCGGCGAATGGCTCGACGCGCTGGTGCAGTACCTGCAAGCCAACCGTGACTACCTGCTCGATGCCGTGCAGACCCGCCTGCCCGGCGTGGTGATGCATGCGCCACAGGGTACTTTCCTGGCCTGGCTGGACTGCAGCGCCCTGGGCCTGGATGACCCACAACAGTTCTTCCTGGAACAGGCCAAGGTCGGCTTGAGCGCCGGCATTGAGTTTGGTGATGACAGCCAACAGTTCGTGCGCCTGAACTTCGGCTGTCCACGGGCGATGCTCGAAGAAGGCCTGCAGCGCATGGAGCGAGCCCTGCGCCAGCGGTGACCTGTGGCATCTGCGGGTGCCGGCTGGCCGGCGCCTGCTTTGTGCGCGCAGTTAAAGCTTGGCGATAGACACTTCGGTGGACTTCACAAAGGCGATCACTTCACTGCCCACTTTCAACTCCAGGTCACGCACCGAGCGGGTGGTGATCACCGAAGTGACGATGCCGGACGCGGTCTGCACATCGATTTCCGAGACCACTTCCCCCAGCAGGATTTCCTTGATCACGCCCTTGAACTGATTGCGCACGTTGATCGCTTTGATGGTCATGTCGGCTTTCCTTTTGGCTGTTGAGTCAATCCGCACGAATGCGCAGGCACTCAAAGTGCGCCATCCGGAAGAACAACAAAAGGAATATATAACTCTTTATTTATTCCATACAGGAATATGAAAACTGTTGCTCTAGCAACAGTACTTCAACACATTGCACCGTTGCACCACAGCTTCCAGCCAGTACCCGCCCATAAATACGTGGCAACACAGATGGCACAGAGACTGCATATTCCTTAAAAGCATGAAGGAGCATGCCGAATAATTTTCTGAATATAAGAAAAGTCTCTCTAAACGCCTCACGTGCCTGGAGCTGTTCCATGAAACCCTTCGCCAAACGCTTACTCGGCGCATGCGCCCTCGCCCTGTGCCTGCAACCGCTGGCCCAGGCCGCCGAAACCGATCCTGCGCAGGTCAATCTCGACTACGCGTACTACTCGCCGGTCAGCCTGGTGCTCAAGCACTTCGGTTGGCTCGAACAAGCCTTGCCGCATTCCAAAGTGGGCTGGGTATTGAGCCAGGGCAGCAACCGTTCGCTGGAATACCTCAACAGCGGCGGCGTGGATTTCGCCTCTTCCGCCAGCCTGTCCGCCGTGCTGAGCCGGGCCAATGGCAGTCCGATCAAATCGGTGTATGTGTACAGCCGCGCCGAATGGACGGCCTTGGTGGTACGCAAGGATTCGCCCTTCAAGAGCGTCACGGACCTCAAAGGCAAGAAAATCGCCGCCACCAAAGGCACCGACCCGTACCTGTTCACCCTGCGCAGCCTGCAACAGGCCGGGCTGAAAAAGGACGACGTGGAACTGGTGCACCTGCAACATCCGGATGGCCGCACCGCGCTGGAAAAAGGTGACGTCGACGCCTGGGCCGGCCTCGACCCGCATATGGCCGCCAGCGAAATCCAGGCCGGCTCGCGCCTGCTGTACCGCAACAAGGACTTCAACAGCTACGGCGTGATCAGCGTCACCGAGCAGTTCGCCAAGGCGCACCCACAGACCATCACCACGGTACTGGGCGCCTATGAAAAGGCCCGCGATTGGGCAGTCAAGCACCCGGATGAGTTCGCCAAACTGCTCGCCGACGAATCCGGCCTGCCGTTGGAAGTGGCCAGGCTGCAGTTGTCGCGTACCGACTTGAGCACACCGTTTTTGAACAGCAAGGATGTGCTGTCATCCAAGGCCGCCGCGCCGATCCTGGTGTCCGAAGAGCTGGTGCGCAAGGGCGTGGACGTGGACCAGGTGATCGACCAGTTGCTCGACACCTCGTTCGGCCAGTAAGGAGCGCCTGATGACCAGCAAAACCCAAGCCTTGCCCCTTGCCGCGCCACCGGTGATCAAGCGCAGTGCCTGGCCGCGCCGGCTCAAGGGCCTGGTGGTGCCGGTACTGATTCTGCTGGTGCTGGAGGCGGTTGTGCGCGTGGGCTGGCTGCCGTCGTATCAGATGCCGGCGCCCAGCGAGATCGCTGTGACCCTGGCGGACCTGGCCGAGGGCGCGCTGTGGAAACACATCAGCGCCAGCCTGGTGCGGGTGCTGCTGGGCTTTGCCATTGGCGCCAGCCTGGCGCTGGTGTTTGCCGCCTGGGTGGGCTTGAGCCGCGAGGCTGAGGCCTATCTGGAACCGACCTTCGCCGGGCTGCGCTCGATCCCGAGCCTGGCCTGGGTGCCGTTGTTGCTGTTGTGGTTGGGCATCGACGAGACCTCGAAGATCGTGCTGATCGCAATTGGCGCGTTCTTCCCGGTCTACCTCAACGGCGTCGCGGCCATCCGCGACATCGACCGCAAGCTGGTGGAGGTCGGGCAAATGTATGGCTTCAGTCGGCGGCGCCTGGTGCGGCGCATCCTGTTGCCGGCGGCCCTGCCCGGCCTGTTTACCGGGTTGCGCAGCGGCCTGAGCCTGGCCTGGATGTTTCTGGTGGCGGCCGAGTTGATCGCGGCCACCAAAGGCTTGGGTTACCTGCTCAGCGATGGGCGAGAGACTTCGCGGCCGGATATCGTGCTGGCGGCGATCATCGTGCTGGCGCTGCTCGGCAAGGTCAGCGACGGCCTGCTCGCAGCGCTGGAAAAGCGCTGCCTGGCCTGGCGCGACACGTTCCAGGGGGCAGGACAATGAGCGCGCAACCCCTGTTGGACATTCACGTGGCGCGTAAAAGCTTCGCCGGCAGCACCGTGCTCAATGAGGTGCGCCTGGCCTTGCAGCCGCGCGAAGCCGTGAGCCTGCTGGGGCCCAGCGGGTGCGGCAAAAGCACCTTGTTGCGCATCGTCGCCGGATTGGACACCGACTACCAGGGCGAACTGCGCAGCCCCGACGGCGAAGTCGCCTTCGTGTTCCAGGAACCGCGGTTGATGCCGTGGCTCACGGTGGAGCAAAACATCGGGTTCAGCGCGGACAATCACTACGACAAGGCCTGGGTCACGCAATTGATCGAAGAAGTCGGCCTCAAGGGTTTTGCCCAGGCGCTGCCCAAGGCGTTGTCCGGCGGCATGGCGCAACGGGTCGCCATTGCCCGGGGCCTGTATTCACGCCCGCAGGTGCTGCTGCTGGATGAACCGTTCAGCGCCGTGGATGCGTTCACGCGCATGAAGCTGCAGGACTTGCTGCTGCAACTGGCCGACCACCATGCCATCGCCCTGCTGCTGGTGACCCATGATGTGGACGAGGCGCTGTACCTCAGTGACCGGGTGCTGGTGATGGACAACCGGCCCAGCAGTATCCGCCAGGCGCTGGCGGTGGAGCTGGCACACCCGAGGGACCGACGCGATCCGTTGCTGGCTCAACTCAAGGCGCTGTGCTTGACCGAGCTGCAACGCGCCCACGTCATCTGAGCAGTCCCTCCTGTCGGTCAACGTACAGGCTCCGACTTGTGCGTTGACCATCGGCATCACACACCATATAGTGTGCCCACAAACAGATCCCACCACTACATAGTGTGCAGTATCGGTATTTACCGACCACACTATGAGCGGTATTTCAATGCCTTGAAGCCTGCAAACCGCATATTTTTTTGGACGGTTGCACACGCCGTCAGAACAGACCAGAAGGGAGTATTTCAATGCTGAGTTGGGATGAAGTCGACAGCGAAGACAGCACTGCGCCAGTCGTCAAAGGCGCCAACGCCGGCCACGCCAGCGAAGCCAACATGGACCGCCTCGACGGTGCCGGCGCCGCCGCCGCCGTTGAAGCCCGCGCCGTCACCGCCAACGACTCCGCCGCCATCGTGCGCGCCAAGGCCGCCCTGGACAAACTCGACGTCGCCGAAGGCCTCGCCGAGCTCGAAGGCGCCTCCGCCCGCGTCGCCGTTGACGAAAAGCGCATGATCAACTGCCGCGCCGACCTCAACCAACTCGTGCCTTTCAAGTACGACTGGGCCTGGCAGAAATACCTCGACGGTTGCGCCAACCACTGGATGCCGCAAGAGGTCAACATGACCGCCGACATCGCCCTGTGGAAAAACCCCGAAGGCCTGACCGACGACGAACGCCGCATCGTCATGCGCAACCTCGGCTTCTTCTCCACCGCCGACTCGCTGGTGGCCAACAACCTGGTGCTGGCCGTGTACCGCCTGATCACCAACCCGGAGTGCCGCCAGTACATCCTGCGCCAGGCCTTCGAAGAAGCGATCCACACCCACGCCTACCAGTACTGCATCGAATCGCTGGCCATGGATGAAGGCGAAATCTTCAACATGTACCACGAGATTCCATCGGTCGCGAAGAAAGCCGCCTGGGGTCTGAAATACACCCGTTCGATCTCCGATCCGAAGTTCGAAACCGGCACCGTCGACACCGACAAGGAACTGCTGCGCAACCTGGTCGCCTACTACTGCGTCCTGGAAGGCATCTTCTTCTATTGCGGCTTCACCCAGATCCTGTCCATGGGCCGCCGCAACAAAATGACCGGCGTGGCCGAGCAGTTCCAGTACATCCTGCGCGACGAGTCGATGCACCTGAACTTCGGTATCGACGTGATCAACCAGATCAAGATCGAAAACCCGCATTTGTGGGATGCCGAGATGAAGGAAGAAGCGACCCAGATGATCCTGCAAGGGACCCAGTTGGAAATCGAATACGCTCGCGACACCATGCCACGCGGCGTGTTGGGCATGAACGCGGCGATGATGGAGGACTACCTCAAGTTCATCGCTAACCGTCGTCTGTCGCAGATTGGCTTGAAGGAAGAGTATCCAGGTACGACTAACCCGTTCCCTTGGATGAGCGAGATCATGGACTTGAAGAAAGAGAAGAATTTCTTTGAGACTCGGGTGATCGAGTACCAGACCGGTGGCGCGCTGAGCTGGGATTGATTCAACAGCACAGATCCAAAATGTGGGAGGGGGCAAGCCCCCTCCCACATTGGAAACGCGGTGTTCCATCAACTTGCAAATTGCCCTCTATGCCCAACCAAACCATCAAGACGCCCTGTGTAGGCCTGTGTTCCACCGTCTACGGTGACCTGGTCTGCCGGGGCTGCAAGCGCTATCACCACGAAGTGATCCAGTGGAACGGCTACAACGCTGAAGAAAAACAGGCGGTGTGGCTGCGCCTGGAGCAGTTGCTGGTGCAGGTGATGGCCAGCAAGCTGGAAGTGTTCGACGCGCAGCGTCTGCGCCATCAACTGGAAGACCGCAAGATTCGCTTCATGCCGCACCAATCGCCGTATTGCTGGGCCTACCAGCTGATTGCCCGGGGGGCTCGGGTGATGTCCAAGCTGGACGCCTACGGGCTGGCGTTGCTGCCGGAGTTTCGCGACCGCAACCTTGCGGACTTGCGCGATGCGATTGACCGGGAGTTTTTCCTGCTGTCCGAGGCGCATTACGAGCGCTACATTGCGCCGGTATTCATGCGAGAGTCTTTTGGCCCCGCGCTGATCGCCACGCTCTGACGCACAATTGTGTTTAAAATGCCGCCCGCTCAACGACTGACGCTCAACGATGACCCCAGACGCACTCGCCACCCTGCACGCCCATCTGCTCACCGCCCTGGCCAGCGCTCCCGCTGAAACCCGGCGCCTGTTTCACGGCCGCGGCCGCTGCTGGCCGGGCCTGGAGCAGTTGACGGTGGACTGGCTGCAAGGCGTGGTGCTGGTGGCGCTATTCAAGGAAACCGAGCATCTTGAGGCCTTGAAGCAGCAGCTATTGCAGATCGACTGGGCCGGCTTCGGCGCCCATACCGTCGCGCTGCAACACCGCTACCTGCCGCAAAGCACCACCGAGTGGCTGCTGGGCGACGCCATCGACGATCTGACTATCACCGAAGGCGGCCTGCGTTACCTGATCGACCTGGGTAAAAAGCAGAACAGCGGCCTGTTCCTCGACATGCGCTACGGCCGCAACTGGGTGCGCGAGCAAGCCAGGGGCCAGCGTGTGCTGAACCTGTTTGCCTACACCTGTGGCTTTTCGGTCGCCGCTATCGAAGGCGGTGCCGACCATGTGGTGAACCTGGACATGGCGCGTGGCGCCCTGAGCCGTGGGCGTGACAATCATCGCTTGAACGGTCATGACTTGAGCAGGGTGACCTTTCTGGGCCACGACCTGTTCAAGTCCTGGGCCAAAGTCACCAACAGCGGCCCCTATGACCTGGTGATCATCGACCCGCCCTCCTTCCAGAAAGGCAGTTTCCTGCTGACCAAGGATTACCAGCGCGTCCTGCGCCGCCTGCCGGATTTGCTCACGTCCCAGGGCACCGTACTGGCGTGCATGAACGATCCGGCCTTTGGCGAAGACTTCCTGATCGACGGCGTCACCCGCGAAGCACCGGGCCTGCGCTTCGTCGAACGCCTGGAAAACCCGCCGGAATTCCCTGATATCGACGCGCAAAGTGGCTTGAAGGCCCTGGTGTTTCGCCAGGGCTGATGCCGAAACGTCCTACGCTTGCTACGCTAAGCCATACGCCGGGCGGTGAACCTTATCCCCGCCTTCCCGGTCGATACCTGCATTCCCCGGCCAGACTCGACGGCGTTACGTTGTCGGCTGCCCCGTTTGACCCTTTGGAGAACCGCCCGTGATATCGACCCTGCATGTAGCCAGAATCAAAGCCTGGGGCGCCCACGGCTTTACCGCCACCGGTGTGGTACTGGCATTCCTGGCCACCCTGGCGCTGCTGGAGAACTCACCCAAGGCCTGCCTGCTGTGGCTGGGCCTGGCACTGGTGGTGGACGGCGTCGACGGCTCCCTGGCGCGACGGGTCAACGTCAGCACGGTGTTGCCCAGCTTTGACGGCTCGGTACTGGACCTGGTGATCGATTACCTCACCTACGTGTTCATTCCCGCACTGTTTATCTACCGCTACATCGACCTGCCGGAATTTACCCACCTGTTTGCGGTGTCGGTGATCCTGGTGTCGTCGCTGTTCTGCTTCTGCAACGTCAACATGAAGAGCAAGGACAACTATTTCGTCGGCTTCCCGGCGGCGTGGAACGTGGTGGCTTTGTGCGTATACATCATCCAGCCTGACGCGTGGATCACCTTGCTGACCGTGATCGGCCTGGCGCTCCTGACCGTGACGCCGATGAAGTTTCTGCACCCGTTCCGGGTCAAGCGGTTCATGCCGATCAACATCGCGGTGACCACGATCTGGTTGCTGTGCAGCTTCCTGATGGTGGTGGATTACCCGAACACCAACCCATGGACCTTCGGGCTGTGGTCGCTGATGTCGGCGTACTTTCTGGGGATCTGCATCTGGCGCACGGCGCTGGAGTGGATGGGCACCCACAAATAGCCAGACAAACACGGTTAAACCTGTGGGAGGGGGGCTTGCCCCCGATAGCGGTGTGTCAGTAACCCTTAAGCTGACTGACCCACCGCCATCGGGAGCAAGCCCCCTCCCACAGTTGGATCTGCGTACATCCGGCAGGTCTGCATCGGCACTGCGGTGGATGGGCACCCACAAATAGCCAGACAAACACGGTTAAACCTGTGGGAGGGGGCTTGCTCCCGATGACGGTGGGTCAGCAACACTTGAGCTGACTGACCCACCGCTATCGGAAGCAAGCCCCCTCCCACATTGGGCTGTGCTCACTCATTTGGTTTTGCGTACATTGGACAGGTAAGATGGCGAGCTTGTGTGCCCACCCAACAATAAGCCCTGCCCATGCCCTTCGAACTCAGCGTTGACCTGACCACCCTCGCCATTCTCGCCGTCGTGGCGTTTATCGCCGGTTTCATCGACGCCATCGCCGGCGGCGGTGGCCTGCTCACCACCCCTGCCCTGTTGACCGCCGGCATGCCGCCCCACCTGGTGCTGGGCACCAACAAACTCAGCTCCACCTTTGGCTCAGCCACCGCCAGCTTCACCTTCTACCGGCGCAAGCTGTTCCACCCGCGCCAGTGGGTGCATGCCATCGTCGGTACGCTGATCGGCGCGCTGACCGGTGCCGTGGTTGCGCATTATTTGCCCGCCGAGACTTTGAACAAGATGCTGCCCGTGATCGTGTTCGCCTGCGGAATTTATCTATTGTTCGGCGGCACGCCCAAGACGCCGCTGGACGCCGAGGCGCCGATCAAGAAGAAATGGCAGGCCACCCAGGGCTTCGGCCTGGGTTTCTACGACGGCGTGGCCGGGCCTGGCACCGGCGCGTTCTGGACCGTGAGCACCATGCTGCTGCACCCGATCGATCTGGTGAAGGCAAGCGGCGTGGCGCGCAGCATGAATTTTGTCAGCAACGCGGCGGCGCTGACGGTGTTTATCATCAACGGCTCAGTGGACTGGGTGGTCGGCCTGGCGATGGGGATCTCGGTGATGGGGGGCGCATTCTTCGGCGCACGCAGCGCAATCAGCGGCGGCGCCAAGTTCATTCGGCCAGTGTTCATCACCGTGGTACTCGGTTTGACGGTGCGTTTAGCCTGGCAGCACTGGTTCAGCGTGGCCTAGGCGACGGGCCACATAGAGGTCGATCAGGTACCGCGCAATCGAGCGGGATGCCGGCAACGGCGGCAGGTCGTGGATGCTGAACCACTGCGCGTCTTCGATCTCGTCGGCCTGGGGCACGATATCGCCACCAGCATATTCGGCATGAAAGCCCAGCATCATCGAATGGGGGAACGGCCAGCACTGGCTGCCCATGTACTGCAGGTTCTTCACCTCTACCTGCACTTCCTCGCGCACTTCGCGGATCAGGCAGTCTTCGGCCGACTCACCCGGCTCGGCAAAGCCGGCCAGGGTGCTGTAGACCCCGCTGACAAACCGTGGCGAACGTGCCAGCAGAATCTCATCGCCACGGGTCACCAGCACGATCATGCTCGGCGAAATCCGAGGATAGCTGCGCAGGTCGCACGCCTGGCAGTACATCGCCCGCTCCCGTGGCACCTGCACCATGGCCTGGCCGCAACTGCCGCAGAACCGGTGCTCGCACGCCCAGGTGCCAATTTGTGCGGCGTAGCCCAGCACTTTGTACAGGGTATGATCGCCTTGCAGCATAAAGCCGCGCAGGCCTTGCCAACTACAACCCGGCACTTCGCCTGCACCGTCGACTTCGAGCAGGTACACCGGCTCGCCATCGAGGTGCCCGATGCCGTGTTCGGCAAACACTGAAAGGTCCTGGCGCTTGAGCCATTCCCGAGGGAACAGCGGCCCGTTGTCATCATGCAAAAAGCCATCGCGGCTGCGGGCAACCGCCCAACCGCCGGTGGCGTCGTTGTCCAGCAGCGTTGTGGTAATCCAGCCTGAGGTCATATCGATCAATCCACGAATTCGGGAGCCTGTTTGCTCATATGGGCCGCGATGGCCACGCGCAAGTCGTTGGATTGCAACATAGCCGAGTTCCAGGTGGCAACGTATTCCAGGCCATCATTGATGGTGTGGTCGCGCATATAACTGATCATGGCCTTGGTGCCGGTCACGGCAATCGGCGACTTGGCGGCGATTTCATGGGCAATGGCCATGACGCCGGCCAACAGGCTGGCCTGGTCGGCAAACACCCGATTGACCAGGCCGATGCTGCGCGCTTCTTCAGCACCGAACTGACGCCCTGTATAGGCCAGTTCACGCAACATCCCATCGCCGACGATGCGCGGCAGGCGCTGCAGGGTGCCGACGTCAGCAGCCATGCCAATGTCGATTTCCTTGATCGAGAACTGCGCGTCCTCGGCGGCGTAGCGCATGTCACAGGCGCTGATCAGGTCAATCGCGCCGCCGATGCAATAGCCCTGGATCGCCGCCAGAACCGGCTTGCGGCAGTTGTCGACCGCATTGAACGAGGCTTGCAGTTCGAGGATCTTGCGCCGCAGCAGGCGCGCATTGCGGCCCACGTCCTTGCCTAGCTCAGTGGCCACCGAGGCCAGCAGCATCAAGTCGATGCCGGAGGAAAAGTGCTTGCCGGCACCGCTGAGCACCACCGCGCGCACGGCATCGGTGTCGTCGACCCACTGGAAGATGTCGATGATTTCGCTCCAGAACGCCGCGTTCATCGCGTTGATCTTTTCCGGACGATTGATCTGCACATGGGCAACGTTGCCGCTGAGTTCGACGACGAAAGCTTGGTATTCGGACATGGCAGTGATCCCTGACTGGCGAGTGATGAGGCCCGAACTATAACAAGGGTCAGCGACGGCGCATCGGCCAAAAGCGGGACTCACGGCCGGGATGGAAAAGACGCTGGATAAAAGCCGGCACACACGCCATCCTTCGCCCTTTAAGCCGCCTGACTCGCGGCGTTCGACGTTTAAAGGATCTGCCATGCACGCCCAGCCCCTCACCATCGCCGAGTTCGAACTGATCGAAGAAACCCTGCTCCAGTACGGCGACGACCATTCGGTGCTCAACGTCGCCGAACTCGACGGCTACTTCACCGCGCTGGTGTCCAGCCCGACGCAGGTGGACATCGCCGAGTGGTTCCCGGCCATCTGGGGCGGGCAGAACCCGGCCTGGGAAAGCGCTGAGGAGGCCGGGGCGTTCCTGGACCTGTGCGTGCGCCACCTGAACACCCTGGCGGCGCAACTGGCCGGTGACGCCATGAGTTTCACGCCGCGCTTCGATGAGAAAGAACACCAGGGCCAAGCCGTAACCCTCGCGGAAGAATGGTGTTTCGGCTACATCCGTGGCGCCGCCATCGGCAACTGGCCGCCGTTGCCCGCGGAACTGGCCACTCAGTTCGAGAAAATCTCCTGGTGCGCCGAGCAGGATAACTTCGAATTGCCGGCAGACCTGGATGTGCCGGCCCATCAGCAACGGGTCAGCGAAATCGAACCGGCGGCGCGGGCGCTGCATGATTACTGGCTGAGCAAGCGCTAAATCTCGACAAGCACCGCACCTTTGGTCGATTATTCGGGTCCGCCCCGTCGGCCACTCCACGCCACCTCGCCTTGATCAGGAGCCTTGTCCCTTGAGTTCGCAGAAAACCGTGACCGTTACACCGCCCAACTTTCCTCTCAATGGCAAGGTCGCGCCTCCCGGCTCCAAATCCATTACCAACCGCGCCCTGCTGCTGGCGGCCCTGGCCAAGGGCACCAGCCGCTTGAGCGGCGCGCTCAAGAGCGACGACACCCGTCATATGTCAGTAGCCCTGCGGCAGATGGGCGTGACCATCGACGAGCCGGACGACACCACCTTCGTGGTCACCGGCCAAGGCAAACTGCGATTGCCGGCGCAGCCGCTGTTCCTCGGCAATGCCGGCACCGCCATGCGCTTTCTCACCGCCGCCGTGGCCACCGTGCAGGGCACCGTGGTGCTGGACGGCGACGATTACATGCAAAAGCGCCCGATCGGGCCGCTGCTCGCCACCCTTGGCCAGAATGGCATCCGGGTCGACAGCCCGACCGGCTGCCCACCGGTGACCGTGCACGGCGTGGGCAAGGTCCAGGCCAAGCGTTTCGAGATCGATGGCGGCTTGTCCAGCCAGTACGTCTCGGCGCTGCTGATGCTCGCGGCATGCGGCGAGGCTCCAATTGAAGTCGCCTTGACCGGCAAGGACATCGGCGCCCGTGGCTATGTAGACCTGACGCTCGACTGCATGCGCGCCTTCGGCGCCCAAGTGCAAGCCGTCGACGACACCACCTGGCGCGTGGCCCCCACCGGTTACACCGCCCATGATTACCTGATCGAACCCGATGCCTCCGCAGCCACCTACCTGTGGGCCGCGGAGGTATTGACCGGGGGCCGCATCGACATCGGTGTCGCCGCCCAGGACTTCACCCAGCCGGACGCCAAGGCCCAGGCGGTGATCGCCCAGTTCCCGAACATGCAGGCCACGGTGGTGGGCTCGCAGATGCAGGACGCCATTCCGACCCTGGCGGTGCTCGCCGCCTTCAACAATACCCCGGTGCGTTTCACTGAACTGGCCAACCTGCGGGTCAAGGAATGTGACCGCGTGCAGGCGTTGCACGACGGCCTCAACGAAATCCGTCCGGGCCTGGCGACCATCGAGGGCGACGATCTGCTGGTGGCGGCCGACCCGGCGCTGGCCGGCACGGCGTGCAACGCATTGATCGATACCCACGCCGACCACCGCATCGCCATGTGCTTTGCCCTGGCCGGGCTGAAGATCTCGGGCATCCGCATTCAAGACCCGGATTGCGTGGCCAAGACGTACCCGGGGTACTGGAAGGCCCTGGGCAGCCTCGGCGTCACGCTCAGCTATTAACTAAGGCACCAGCGCCGGTTACGGGAGGGCATGCACATGACCATTCGCCAACCCTGCCCGCCCGGCGTGTGTGATTGCGAGCGTGAACGATTGCTGGAGGCGCCCGGCGCCGACCTGCGCATTCTCAACCTGACACGCCAGGAAGAAAAACGCCTGCTCGAGCGCCTGGAAAACCTCAAGAGCCTGCAGGACCTGGAGCATATGCAGCAGCGGATGTACGACCAACTGGGCATCCGCCTGCATATTGCGCCGGGCCACACCGAGGTCAAGAGCATGCGCGGCATCCAGATCGTCATCGACGAATTTCCCGGTCTTTGTCGCAAGACCCGCCAGTCGATTCCGGCGGCGATCCGGCGTGGCCTGGAGAAACAACCGGAGATTGCCTACCGCTTGCTGGATGCCCACGACCTGTTTCGCGACGCTTGACTCATCCTGCAACCGTCTCGCGCTCGAACAGGCCCTGCCCCACCGCCCTGGCCCTGTGCAGATGCGTCTGGGCAGTCTCGCTTTCCGACTCCAGCAACAGCTCTGAGGTCAGCACCTGCGCTCCGCAGTAGTCAAAGATCCCGTAATCGATCTGCGTGCGCATGGCCGTGGCATAACCGTGCCGGTCAAAGGCGCCCGCATCGGCGCCGCCCAAGGCCAGCAGATGCACCTTGAGGTGCCGCAACTTCTTGGTCACCGGCGTATCAGGGCCGTAATCGATTGCCCAGCCGTTGACGAAAACGCGGTCGATCCAGCCCTTGAGCAGCGCCGGCATCGACCACCAGTAGATCGGAAACACCAATACCAAGGCATCGGCGCGCTCGATGCGTGCCTGTTCGGCCAGCACATCCGCTGGCGGCGTTTCGCGGTTTCGGTGTACGCAGTGATCGGCGGCGGTGTAGCGTGGGTCGAAGCCTTCGGCCGCAAGGTCCGCAAGTTCAAACGTGTGACCGCAGGCGTCCAGGCCGGCGCCGACGTGCTCGGCCACGCTGCGGGTAAGGGATTGCGGGTCGTGATGAGCCACAACGATGAGTGCATGCATGACATTGACTCCTTTTAGGCTTAAGCTACTTTTAGTAAGTTAACGCCTTTAAGTTACTTTTGGTATATAAGCATGTCAAGCGAACAATCCCCTGCCCCACGTCGGCGCCTTTCCCGCGAGGAACGCCTGCAACAATTATTGGAGACAGCCTGGCAACTGGTGCGCGAAGAAGGCACCGACGCCCTGACCCTGGGCCGCCTGGCGGAGCTGGCCGGGGTAACGAAACCGGTGGTCTACGATCATTTCGTCACCCGTTCGGGCTTGTTGGCTGCGCTGTATGAAGACTTTGACGGGCGCCAGAACCAAGTGTTTGTCGACGCCATCGAAGCCAGTAGCGCGACGCTTGAAGCGCGCGCGTGGGTGATCGCTGAGTCCTATGTGGATTGCGTGTTGCTGCAGGGGCGTGAGATCCCGGGGGTGACGGCGGCACTCAGTGGCTCGCCGGAGCTGGAAGCGCTCAAGCGCAAGTACGAAGCGATTTTCCTCGACAAATGCCGCGATGCCCTTGCGCCGTTCGCATTGGGTGGCAGGCTTTCCCAGGCGGGACTGCGCGCCATGCTGGGGGCGGCCGAGGCCTTGTCTCACGCAGCAGCCAGCGAGGAAATCAGCCGCGAAGAAGCCCAGCAGGAGTTGCTGGAAACCATCCTGGCGATGGTCAAGCGCGGCGAGTCGATGTGTAGGAGCGAGCTTGCTCGCGAAGAAACTCAGGCCCCCCGCGCCTATCCAGAATGAACGCGTTGCCTGGGCGTTTTTCGCGAGCAAGCTCGCTCCTACAGGCATTAGGGCTTTCCCTCTCCCACAGTGTCACCGGTTCTCAGGCCAAGCGTGCGTCTACAAAGCGCTGCACCTTGCGGGTCAGTTGATCCAGATGCCGGTCGCGCTGTTTTTCGGCGTCCACCATCGCCCGCTTACCGTGCTTTTGCAGCAGGTAGGTATGAATCTGCCGCACTTCCAACGAGCTGTAGATAGCCGCGACGTCCAGCACACCCATCAAGCCATCGGTGCCGTAGTCCCGCGTATTCATCAGCACCTGGGTGCCGCGCGCGCCACGTACCTTGAAGCCCATGGCTTCGAACGCCCGAACCTTCTCCACCGAGCATGCCAGCTCCGCATGGGGATAGCGCGCGAGCACGTCGCCCAGCATCGCCCGGGCCACGCCCTGGCGCCTGAACCCCGCGTGCACGGCCATGAACGCCACGCCACAGGCTTGGGGGTCATCCTTCACCGGCAGATACAGGCAGAAGCCAACCACCGTCTCGTCCTGCATCGCCACCACCAGCTCAACGGCGATGCCCTTCGATCCGTTCAGTGCCTCCAGGTACAGGTGCACCTCATAACCGATGGCGTACTGGTAAATGTTGTAGAGCAGATTACTGGGCGCCAACGCCACGCTGCTGATGTCGGTGAGGTTGTCGACCACCATTTGCAGGATCTGGCTGTTGACCGGTTCGGGGCACGGCGTGGTGTAGCGGGTAAGGCTGTACATGCACATTCCTGGTTTTCTACGTCAAGGCAGCAGCGATTGTACCTGTTGCGCGCCGTGTAACCGGGTTCTCACCAGCCCACACCCTACAATCGCGCAAAAAAGTTCGGACCAACGGGTGCATGCATGCACCTGGATCGCGCATCATGGGCACTTTCAAGCTCAAGGGTAACGTCCATGCGCGTTCTGTCATTGATGATGGGTCTTACGACGCTGGCCGCCAGTACGGTGTTCTGCGCCAGCGCGATGGCGAATGAAGAAAGTCAGTTGGTACAACAGATCAACCAATACCGCAGCCAGGTTCAGCGCTGCGGCGACCAGGGTTCCCAAGAATTGCCGCCGCTGAGCAATGATGCACGGCTGGTGCTGCCGGCCTCCAATGCGGGGGATTTGCAGCAGTCGCTCGCGCGGGCCGCGTACCCCATGGTCAACGTGCAGGCTATCAGCCTGTCCGGGCCCAAGGATGCCGAGGCCGCCATGAAAGCGGTGCGTGAAAGCTTCTGTCGCGTGGTACTGGATCCGCAGTTCGTCGATATCGGCGTCAGCAACAGCGGCCAGGACTGGCGCATCGTGCTCGCCCGCCCGCTGCTGACCAGCGGCCTGGGCGACTGGCAGACCGAAGGCCGCAAACTGCTCGACCTGATCAACGCCGCCCGCGCCCAGCAGCGCCAGTGCGGCACCGAAGCGTTCACGGCGACCACGCCACTGTCGTGGAACGACGACCTGGCCGGTGCCGCCAACAGCCATACCCGCAACATGGCCAACGGCAACTTTTTCGATCACCTGGACCACGACGGGCGCACCCCCGGCGACCGCGCCGAGCTGGCCGGGTACATCGCCAAGAACATCGGCGAGAACATCGCCGCCGGCCTCGATACCCCGCGCAAGGTACTCGACGGTTGGCTCGCCAGCCCCGGCCACTGCGCCAACCTGATGAACCCGCAATTTCGTGAGCTGGGCGCGGCCTACGCGATGGACCCCAAGAGCGATGCGGGCATCTATTGGACGGGGCTCTTCGGCACACAATAAAGGTGGGCGCCGGCCCAGGCCGGCAGCCCCTCGTCCCGCCAAATGAACGATGAAATCAAAGTGCTATCTAGGCGATAATCGCGCTGAACCGATCAGGGTCATTCCGGTCTGTTGCTTGTCAGTCTGACCTCTTCAAGGCGTAAGAACGCGTAGCGAACAAGGTGTGAACCCAATGATGAACTGGCTGCAAGATAGCAGCGAAATGGCGGACCGGGTTCGTCGGCATGATTGGGCCAATACGCCCCTCGGTCCGCTGGAGCACTGGCCCGACGTGTTGAAGACAACCGTTGCGCTGTGCTTCGCCTCCAGCTTCCCCCAGGCCATTGTCTGGGGGCCGCAGTTGATCACGCTCTACAACGATGCATTCGTGCCGATCCTGGGCAACAAGCCCGACGCCTTGGGCCGTCCGTTCAACGAGGTGTGGCATGAGGTCTGGGATGACATCCGCCCTATCGCCGACACGGCTTTCGCCGGGCATGCCACCTATATCGAAAACTTCCCGCTGTTGATCCAGCGTAACGAAGCACCTGAGCAAGCGTATTTCACTTTTTGCTACAGCCCGATCCGGGATGCGCAAGGTGGCGTGGTCGGGCTGCTCGATACCGTGACCGAAACCACCGCCACGGTCTTCCTTGCGCGGCGCCTGGAAGTCCTGGATGCCATTGGCAATAGCGTCGCCACCGCCACCGACGCCGAAGCCATCATGACCTCGACCACCCGTTTGGTTGCCGAGCACCTGCAGGTGTCGATTTGCGCGTACGCCGACATGGAAGACGATCAGGACGGGTTTACCATTCGCGGCGACTGGTCGGCGCAAGGCTCGCCGAGCATCATCGGCCATTACAGCCTGGCCGCATTCGGTGAGCGCGCGGTGAAATGCCTGCGCGCCGGCGAGCCGTTGGTGGTGTGCAATAACCTGCTCGAATTGCCGGCCCAAGAAGCTGCAAGCTTCCAGGCACTCGGTGTCACCGCGACCATTTGCATGCCCCTGATCAAGGACGGACGTCTCACCGCGCTGATGGCCGTGCACGACAAGCAGCCCCGCTACTGGTCCTCCTATGACCTGGCACTGTTGGGCGAAGTCACCGAACGCTCCTGGGCGCATATCGAACGCGTACGTGCCGATGCCGCGGTGCGTGAAGGCCTGGCGGCGTATACGGAGCTCAATGCAACCCTGGAACAACGCGTGGAAGAGCGCACCCGCGCCCTCGCCCAGGCGGAAGCCGCGCTGCGCCAGTCGCAAAAGCTCGAGGCCATCGGCCAACTCACCGGCGGCGTCGCCCACGATTTCAATAACCTGCTGACGATCATCCGCTCATCCGTGGACTTCCTGCGCCAGCCGGGGCTTTCGGAAGAGCGCCGGCAACGCTACATGGGCGCGGTGTCCGACACCGTCGAACGGGCCAGCAAGCTCACCAGCCAACTGCTCGCCTTTGCCCGCCGTCAGCCGTTGAATCCGCAGGTCTTCGATGTCAGCCAACGTGTGCAGAACATCGGCGACATGCTCGAGAGCGTCACCGGCGCGCGCATTCACGTGCAGGTGCAATTGCCCGACCTGCCCTGCTATGCGCGCATCGACCCCAGTCAGTTCGAAACCGCCTTGATCAACATCGCCCTCAATGCCCGCGACGCGATGGACGGCCAGGGCACCCTGAGCATCAAGGTTGCCGCGCAGCAGCCACTGCCGCGCATCCGTGGGGATGACGGGTCGCACCTGCCCTACATCAGCGTTGCACTGGCCGACACCGGCATCGGGATTTCCGGCGATACTTACGAGCGCATTTTCGAACCCTTCTTCACCACCAAGGCCGTCGGCAAGGGCACCGGGCTTGGCTTGTCGCAGGTATTTGGCTTTGCCAAGCAATCGGGCGGCAATATCGATGTGGTCAGTACCCTCGGACAAGGCACGGTGTTCACCCTGTACCTGCCGCAAGTGGAAGGCGAAGCCGCGCCGCAGCAGGAAGAACACCAGGATCTTCCAGCACCGTTGGATGTTGCCCAATTGCATGTCCTGATCGTGGAGGACAACCTGGAGGTGGGACGCTTCGCCAGCCAGATCCTCAAGGATCTGGGTTACCAGACCACGTGGGCCACCAACGCCGAGCAGGCGCTCACGCTGGCCGGCAAAGACGCCGAGGCCTTCGATGCGGTTTTCTCGGATGTGGTAATGCCGGGAATGACCGGTGTCGCCATGGCCAAGCTGCTGCGCCAGCGCCGTGCGGACCTGCCGGTGGTACTTGTGTCGGGTTACAGCGAAGAATTGGCGGACAGCGGCTATGAAGGCTTTGAGTTCCTCGCCAAGCCCTACTCCGCCGAACAGGTCGCCCGCGCATTGGCCAAGGCCATGACCAAGGATCAGCCCGCCACGGCCACCTGATTGCGGCCACGCGCCTTGGCCTGATACAGCGCCTGGTCGGCGCTGTCCATCAACACGTACAGATCCAGCGCCTGGCCATGGGTCGACGCCAACCCCAGGCTGGCGCTCAGCCCCTGTACCGGGCCGGCCTTCAGGTCGCTGATGGTCTGGACCAGTTGCGCTGCGAGGCTGCGCGCGGTCTCCAGCGACGTGTTGGGCAGCAGGATCGCGAACTCCTCGCCTCCCAGTCGACCGTACACATCCACCTGACGAAAGCCTGCGCTGATCACGCTGCCAATCTGGCGCAATACCTGATCGCCAGTTTGATGGCCGTAGGTGTCATTGATGCTTTTGAAGTGATCCATGTCCAGCATCAGCGCGCACAGCGGCTGCTGCTCGCGACGGCACTGGGCGTGCAGCAGCTGGGCGCGCTCGAAAAACGCACGGCGGTTCATCAGGCCGGTCAGCTCATCGGTCTGCGCGGCGCGGGTTGAAATAGCGTGAGCGCGCTCCATTTGCCGGGTCAGGCGAAAGGCTTTTTCCAGTGCATCGGAAAGTTTGCGCGTGGCGCCCACCACAAAGGAGGAGAACACCAATACCGCCAGCGCCACCCCCACCTGCATCGGTGACGGCTGGAACAGCAGCCACAGGGTACAGGGCAACAGCACCAGGTACATGGAACCCAGCGACATGTAGCGATAGGCCGAATAGCAGGACACCGCGCTGACCGACATGCCCACGGCGAACAGCATGACCAGCACCTGGGACACGCGGTCATCGACCGGCATCACCGCCAGCGCCCCGCTCCCCCAGATGCCGGCCGACAGCATCAGCGTCAGCCAATAGCGACGTTCCCAGCGTGCGGGGGTTCGTTCAGTGTCCGGGCAGCGAAACCATTCAACGAACAGCTGCAAGCGCAGCAGCGACGAGCCGGCCAGCAGCACCAGCCATATGAGGATGGTCGAGTGATCGAAGCGGTCCCAGCACAGCCAGCAGAGCATGACCGCGCCCAAATAGCTGCCAAAGATGGCCGGAAACGACTGACGAAACAGCTGGTGCAAACGGTCGGTTCGCACCTGCTCTTCGATAACGCGGTCTGGGTCTTGCCCAAGGCTGTTCATGCGCGTCGCCTGCCTGGCTGCCGACAAAGGCGCCATTGTGGCACCCTGCCAGTAGCGTGGACAACAGCCGGCGGCTCGCTAAAGCGTTTTAACCCTCTTCAGGCCGCAGAATCAGCACACCCAAGGGTGGCAGGTTCAACGACAGCGACACCGGCTGCCCGTGGCGCGGTTCATCCAGAGTCTGCACCGCGCCGCCATTACCGTAGTTGGACCCGGCATACATGTCGGCGTCACTGTTGATCACTTCGCTCCAGCGCCCGGCAAACGGTACGCCGACGGCGTACGCCTCACGCGGCACCGGGGTGAAGTTGGCGACCACCAGCACCGGCTTGCCGTCCTTGCTCCAGCGCAGCCAGGCATAGACGCTGTTGATCGCGTCGTCGCCAATCAACCACTGGAAGCCCTGAGGCGCATCATCCTGCTCGTGCAGCGCCGGTTCTTCGCGGTACAGCCGGTTCAAGTCGCCCACCAGCTTCTGCACCCCACGGTGCTCGGGGTATTGCAGCAGATACCAGTCCAATTGCTGGTCGTGGTTCCATTCTCGCCATTGGCCGAACTCGCAACCCATGAACAACAGCTTCTTGCCCGGGTGCATCCACATGAAACTCAGGTAGGCGCGCAGGTTGGCGAATTTCTGCCAGCGGTCACCGGGCATCTTGTCGATCAGCGAGTGCTTGCCGTGCACCACTTCATCGTGGGAAATCGGCAGGATAAACCGCTCGGACCAGGCGTACACCAGGCCGAAACTCAGCTCGTTGTGGTGATGGGCGCGGTACACCGGGTCTTGCTGGATGTAATGCAGCGAGTCATGCATCCAGCCCATGTTCCACTTGTAGTTAAAGCCCAGGCCACCTTGCTGGGTGCTTTGGCTGACGCCCGGCCACGCCGTGGATTCCTCGGCGATCACCAGGGCGCCCGGCGCTTCCAGGGCAACCACGTCGTTCAAGTGGCGCAGAAACTCGATGGCTTCCAGGTTCTCGCGGCCACCGTGGCGGTTGGGCACCCACTCGCCGGCTTTGCGCGAGTAGTCGCGGTACAGCATCGACGCCACCGCATCCACGCGCAGGCCGTCGATGTGGAAGTGCTTGAGCCAGTGCAACGCCGAGGCGAGCATGAAACCGTGCACTTCAGTGCGGCCCAGGTTGTAGATCAGCGTGTCCCAATCCTGGTGAAAACCTTCCAGCGGGTTGGCGTACTCGTACAACGCGGTACCGTCGAATTGCGCCAAGCCGTGGGTGTCGGTCGGGAAATGCGCCGGTACCCAGTCGAGGATCACGCCGATATCGGCCTGATGGCAGGCGTTGACGAAATACGCGAAATCTTCCGGCGAGCCAAAGCGTGCACTCGGCGCGAACTGCGACAAGGCTTGATAGCCCCAGGAACCGCCGAAGGGGTGCTCCATGATCGGCATCAGCTCGATATGCGTGAAGCCCAGTTGCTGTACGTAAGGAATCAGGCGCTCGGCCAGTTCGCGCCAACCGTACTGACGCGCCACTTCGCCGGCCTCGTCGAGTTCGCATTGCCAGGAACCGACGTGCAACTCATAAATCGACAGCGGCGCGGTGGATTTCTGCTTGTCACCGCGCGCCTGCATCCACTCATGGTCCTGCCAGTCCACCTGCAACGGCGCGGCAACCTTCGAAGCGGTGTCCGGCGGCAGTTGGGTGGCCAGCGCCACCGGGTCGGCCTTGAGCGGCAGGATGCCGTGGGCGCCGAGAATTTCGTACTTGTACGCCGCGCCCGGTTGCAGGCGCGGAATAAAGATCTCCCACACGCCCGACGGATGGCGCAAGCGCATCGGATGCCGGCGACCGTCCCAGATGTTGAAGTCGCCCACCACCGAGACCCGTCGGGCATTCGGTGCCCAGACGGCAAAGCGCACGCCCTGCACACCGTCCACCGTGGTCACCTGAGCGCCCAGGCAGTTGCCCAGGTCACGGTGGTTGCCTTCGGCAAACAGGTACAGGTCCATTTCACCGAGCAGCAATTGGCTGAAGCTGTACGGGTCTTCGGTAATCTGCTCGCCGCCGGCCCACTGAATCTTCAGCAGGTAGTCCTGGCGTGTGCTGAAGTGCCCAACGAACAGTCCCGGCACCTGGGTGGCGTCGAGGCTGCCGATCGGCTCGCCACCGTCACGTGCCAGTACCTGGACGCTCAAGGCTTCGGGCAGGAACGCGCGGATGAATTGCCCGCCCTGCTCATCGTCGTGCGGCCCAAGGATCGAGAATGGATCGTGGTGCTCGGCGCGCACCAGCGCGTCGACGTCCTTGGACGCCGGCATTGCAGTCAACTTGGGCTGCAGCGGTTCTTTATGCGTAAAACTCATGACGTCTCCCCACCGCGTGCAGTTTTCGATTCAGGTGTAAGCCCGCTGAGTAAACCGTGCAGCCCTTGCAAGGGCACCGGCAACCAGCTCGGGCGATTTTCCGCTTCGTAGGCCACTTCATACGCGGCCTTCTCCAGGCTGAACAACGTCAGCGCAGCGTCCTGGCCGTTGGCATCCTGCCAGTCATGCGCCAGTGTAGCCGTCGCTGCCTGATAAGCCTGGGTAAATGCCTGGCGGGCTTCACTCAGGTAACGCTCGGTCACGCGTCGACGTGCGGCCTGCGCTTGCGGCGAATGGTCAACCGCTTGCACATTCAAGGCCATGGCCGCCGCGTAGTCGAAGGAGCGCAACACACCGCTCACATCCTTGTACGGGCTGTGCTTGCCGCGCCGTTCATGCAGCGGGCGCGCCGGCTCGCCTTCAAAGTCGATCAAATAGGCGTCGCCCTTGACCACCAATACCTGGCCCAGGTGCAAGTCACCGTGGACGCGAATCCGCAATCCACCCTGCGTGGCTTTCGCCAACGCCTGAACATGCGCGCCGATGGCTTTTTCCTGCGCCAGTAGTTCACTGACCAGCGCCTGATCGGCGGGGTTCAACTGGCTTTGATTTAGTTTGAGCAACTGCAAGGCCCGTTGGATTTGCGCCCCCACGTCCTTGGCCCAGGCCTGGGTGTCCTTCGTCGTGGTGATTTCGGGCTTGAAGTCCTTGTTCTGGGTGGGCGCGCCCAACACCACGTGCATCTCACCCAGACGCTGGCCGAGCAGGCCGGCAAAGTCGGCCAGTTCGCCCAGCGCGTTGTAATGCTGCTCCTGTTCGGAAATCGCTTCGGCCAGCTCGTCGCGGATCGCGCGCTCAAGGTTGTTCTGGGTCCAGCTCCAGGCGTCGCCCTGATTGCTCAGGTAGCCCTGGGCGATCATCAACAGGTTGTCCTCGCCTTGTGCATCGCGCCGGCTCATCGAGCCCATCAGCGGAGAAATATTCGGGTAGGCGGCTTCGGTGAGGTAGGCGCTCATTTCCAGCTCCGGGTGCACCCCGGTGCTGACTTTGCGGATCAGCTTGAGCACCAGGCTCTCGCCCACTACCACCGAACTGTTGGACTGCTCGGCAGACAGGTAGCGCACCGCGGCTTCGTCCGTCAGTTGCAGGGCGGCCAGATGCGGCGTTGCCTCGAAGCGCAGGTCACCCTCGCTGCAGTTGAGTACGGTGCCAGCCTGCAGGCTCTGGATCACCGCGCGCACGAAAGGCTCGAGGCTGAACGCGTCGGTGACCAACCCCACCTGGCGGCTACGGCGTACGCGAGCCATTGCCAGTTGCTGGGGCAAGGCCGTGGTGAGTTGGTCTTCGCCGAGGAAACCGAATGGCAGCTGGTAACGGCTGGTCTGGCCTGCGCTGGTGACGTCGATTTCGCTGAGCAGCACCGGGTGCTGCGCGTCGCCGAAGCGCACGCCATAGGCGATACGCACACTTTCAATGGTAGCGTCCTTACCAGCGAACCAGCGACGCTTGGGCAGCCAGGCCGGCAGCGAAGTGTGTTCAAGGGTCGTGCGACAGGGTTCTTCCAATAATTCTTCCATACGTTTTTTCAACACCAATGTCGTGAAGTCAGGAATGCTCTGGGCCGGTTCCACATGCCAGCTGGGCATCTGGTTTTCCGCAGCCAGCACAAACCAATAAAAGCCATAGGGCGCCAGGGTCAGCAGGAAATTGAGCTGGCCGATCGGTGGGAACGCGTTACCGCCCAGCATCTCCACCGGCACCATGCCGGCGAAGCCCGACAGGTCCAGCTCTGCGGCCTGGGCGCTGCGCGACACGTTGGCCACGCACAGGATGATTTCAGTGCGGCCGTCCTCCCCGGTGTATTCGCGGGTATACGCCAGGATGCGACGGTTGGCCGGCGACAGCATCTTCAAGCTGCCACGGCCAAACGCCTTGGATTGCTTGCGTACCGCGAGCATGCGCCTTGTCCAGTTCAGCAGGGAATGCGGGTCCTGGGCCTGGGTCTCGACGTTGACCGACTGATAGCCGTATTGCGCGTCCATGATCGGCGGCAATACCAGGCTGGCCGGGTCGGCGCGGGAGAAACCGCCATTGCGGTCGATGGACCACTGCATCGGCGTGCGCACGCCGTCGCGGTCGCCCAAATAAATATTGTCGCCCATGCCGATTTCGTCACCGTAGTAGAGGGTCGGCGTGCCGGGCATCGACAGCAGCAGGCTATTGAGCAATTCCACGCGGCGCCGATCACGTTCCATCAACGGCGCCAGGCGCCGCCGAATGCCCAGGTTGATGCGCGCGCGGCGATCGGCGGCGTAGTAGTTCCACAGGTAGTCGCGCTCTTTGTCGGTGACCATTTCCAGGGTCAGTTCATCGTGGTTGCGCAGGAAGATCGCCCACTGGCAATTGGCCGGGATTTCCGGTGTCTGGCGCAGGATATCGGTGATCGGGAAGCGATCTTCCTGGGCCAGGGCCATGTACATGCGCGGCATCAACGGGAAGTGGAAAGCCATATGGCATTCATCGCCGTCGTCGCCTTTGCGGTCGCCGAAGTAGAGTTGCGTGTCTTCCGGCCATTGGTTGGCCTCGGCCAGCAGCATGCGGTCCGGGTAATGCGCGTCGATTTCGGCGCGGATCTGCTTGAGCACGTCGTGGGTTTCGGCAAGGTTCTCGTTGTTGGTGCCGTCACGTTCGATCAGGTAGGGAATCGCATCCAGGCGCAGACCGTCGATGCCCAGGTCGAGCCAATAGCGCATCACCGACAGCACCGCTTTCATCACCTGCGGGTTGTCGAAGTTGAGGTCGGGCTGGTGCGAATAAAAGCGGTGCCAGAAATACTGGCCGGCCACCGGGTCCCAGGTCCAGTTGGACTTCTCGGTGTCGAGGAAGATGATCCGCGTACCGTCGTATTTCTGGTCGTCATCCGACCAGACATAGAAGTCTCGCGCCGCCGATCCCGGTTTGGCCTTGCGCGCACGCTGGAACCAGGGGTGCTGGTCGGAGGTGTGGTTGATCACAAGCTCGGTGATCACCCGCAGCCCGCGTGTGTGCGCCTCGGCAATGAAGCGCCTGGCGTCGGCCATGGTCCCGTAGTCACTGTGCACGCCACGGTATTCGGCGATGTCGTAGCCGTCGTCGCGGCGTGGCGAAGGGTAGAACGGCAGCAGCCAGATGGTGTTCACGCCGAGGTCGGCAATGTAGTCGAGCTTGGCGATCAGCCCGGGAAAGTCACCAATGCCGTCGTTGTTGGAGTCGAAATAGGATTTGACGTGCACCTGGTAAATCACCGCGTCCTTGTACCAGAGCGGGTCTTTGATAAAGGTGGCTGGCTTGGGTTTTTTCGCCATTGGAAACTCCTGGAACGCTGAAATTCTGCAGACGGAATGCGATCAATGTGGGAGGGGGCTTGCTCCCGATAGCGGTGGATCAGTCACCTGATTTATCAACTGAAACACCGCCATCGGGAGCAAGCCCCCTCCCACATTTTGATCTCCACTGGGTTCAGGAAGCGGTAATCCGCCAGATCCCAAACGGCATTTGCGGCTCCAGCCGCGTCCATTGGGTCTTGCCATACCAGGTCCAGCGATGGCCATTCATCAAGTCTTCGCCCTGGGTCTGGGCGTCGTCCGGCAAGCCCATCTCCCATAGCGGCAATTCGAAGTGCGCTTCCTGGGCGTTGTGCGGGTCGAGGTTGACGGCCACCAGCACGAAATTGCTGCCGTCCTCGCTGCGCTTGCCGAAGTACAGGATGTTGTCGTTCCAGGCGTTGTAGAGCTTGAGCCCCAAATGCGTCTGCAACGCCGGGTTCTGCCGGCGGATGCGGTTGAGCTGGGCGATCTCGGCAATGATGTTGCCGGGCGCGGTGAAATCGCGTGGGCGAATTTCGTATTTTTCCGAGTCCAGGTATTCCTCTTTGCCCGGCACCGGTGCGGACTCGCACAGCTCGAAGCCCGAGTACATGCCCCACAGCCCCGAGCCCATGGTGGCCAGCGCGGCGCGAATCAGAAACCCCGCGCGACCGGACTCATGCAGAAAGGCTGGGTTGATATCCGGCGTATTGACGAAGAAATTCGGGCGGTAGCATTCGCGCCACGGCGACTGATTCAACTGGGCGAAATACTCACTCAGCTCGGCCTTGGTGTTGCGCCAGGTGAAATAGGTGTAGCTCTGCGAGTAACCGACTTTACCCAAGCGCGCCATCATCGCCGGGGTGGTAAAGGCTTCGGCCAGGAAGATTACGTCCGGGTATTGGGCACGCACGTCGCTGATCAACCATTGCCAGAACGGCAGCGGCTTGGTGTGGGGGTTATCGACGCGAAAGGTCTTCACGCCCTCTTGCACCCAACCCACCACGACGTCGCGCAACTCGACCCACAGGCTGGGGATCGCATCTGCCGCATAAAAGTCGACGTTGACGATGTCCTGGTACTTCTTCGGCGGGTTCTCCGCATATTTGATCGTGCCGTCCGGGCGCCAGTTGAACCAGCCCGGATGCTGCTTGAGCCACGGGTGGTCCTGGGAGCACTGGATGGCAAAGTCCAGGGCGATTTCCAGGCCGTGGTCGGCGGCCGCCTTGACCAGGCGACGGAAGTCATCGCGGCTGCCCAGTTGCGGGTGGATCGCCTCGTGCCCGCCCTCCTCGCTGCCAATCGCGTAGGGGCTGCCGGGATCATCCGGGCCTGCGGTCAGCGAGTTGTTCTTGCCCTTGCGGTGGCTGCGACCGATCGGATGGATCGGCGGGAAGTACAGCACGTCAAAGCCCATGTCATGGATCATCGACAGGCGTGAGTGCACATCGTTGAACGTGCCATGGCGGGCCGGATCGTCGGTAATCGAGCGGGGAAACAGCTCGTACCAGCTGGCGAACTGGGCGCGCTCGCGTTCCACGTCAATCGGGTAGACGGTGCTGACGCTCAAATAGGCGCGGTGGTCGGCCTGGGTCATCAGGTGTGCACTGTCTTCGTGCAGAAACTGCGCGACCTGCTCGGTTTCCAGCAGGCCGGAGAGTTCGTGGTGCAGCAGCATCAGGCGGTCGCGCAGTTCGTTGTCACTGCGCTCGGCAGCCTGCAGCACCAGGCTGCGGCCTTCCTGCAGTTCCAGGCTGACGGGCACCCCGGCTTCGTGTTTTTTGCGCAATTCATAGCAGAAGCTGGCGAAGGTATCGATCCAGGCCTCGATGCAAAACTCATGGGGCCCTTGGGCCGTGACGGTAAATGCGCCTTCCCAGCCGTTATTGCCCACATCAGTCATCACCACGCTGTGCCAGTGTTCCTGCCCAAGCGGGCGCCAGCGCACCAGTACCGCCAGCTTGTCGTGGCCATCGGCGAACACTTTACTGGTCACGTTGACGCGCTGACCGACCACTGCCTTGACGGCAAACTCACCGCCGTCGATCACAGGCATAGTGCTTTCAATCGCGATTCTGGGTAACAGCAGTGCTTGGGACAACGGCAACGAAGCGTGTTCTGGTACCCGTGTTTCAGCAGTCATCGAGCCTATTCCCCTTACGCCCAGTGGACGCTCTGTGCTTGATCCGAATTCGGTGATGGCAGCGCGCTTGAAGCGCAGACCCGTATTAGGTCCGAGCCTGGGCTTGAGTCAAAAGTTCAGGCGGATATGCGCCACCGGGCGGGGAATCAATTCCCTGCGCTGGCTGTCCACCGTTAGAGCTAGAGCAAAGCACAAAGGAGGCCACACCGATGACTATCCCCATCCCGGCTGAAACGCCGGACCCGAATATCGACAACCCGACCTTGCCCCCCACCGAGCCTGCGCCAGTCCCGGAGCAGGAACCGCCGGAGAATGAACCGCCACCGGTACAGGAACCGCCGACCACCATGCCGCCGGTGATCGTCAGTCCTTCTCGAAACGCTTGACGATTTTCGGCATCACGCTGAACACCGCCAGGGCCAGCAACGTACTCAATACCGCTGTCGATTCCCGGCCCAAACCGGCCGAGACCCCAATCGCAGCGGTCATCCATAAACCCGCTGCGGTGGTCAGTCCCTTGACGTGGCCGGCGTCATCATCCTTGCCTTTGATGATGGTGCCGGCGCCCAGAAAGCCGATGCCGGCAATCACGCCCTGCACCACCCGGCTCATGGCGTCGGCCTGATTGCCGGACATCTGCGGCACCATCACAAACAGCGCGGCGCCTAACGCCACCAGCATATGCGTGCGCACCCCGGCAGCCTTGCCTTTGCTTTCGCGTTCAAAACCCAGGATGCCGCCGAGTACCGCGGCCATCAGCAGGCGCACGGTCATCTGGGTGAGCTGTTTGGCGTCGCCGATATCGGCAAATTCCGCCTGCAGGGTTTGCCACGCTTCGTGTAGCCAAGCGTCCATGGATGCTGCCCTTTTATGATTATTGATAGAAGGTGGACAGCGGCGACCGTCAGTCAGTTGCGTGGAACCCTAACGCCTCCGTGGCCCCAAACGATCACAGCCTATGAAAAGGACACTGGTATGCCCATCCGTATCGACAACCAACTGTGTTATTTCACGCTCAACGACAATGGCCAGGAACAGAGCGTGCCGGCCACCCGTGTCAAGGTCGAGACCGACATCGATAAGGCCATGTCGTACGTCGAATTGGCGGCCGAGCGGATCTACATCACTGAAGCCGAGGCCGACGCACTGACCGTCGCGGGGGCTCACGACGGGCGTGAACATGTAAAATCCGACACCCCTGGTTCGGTAATTTAATTGATCTGTATCAATCCATGAGGATCTCTTGTGGGAGGGGGCTTGCTCCCGATAGCGGTGGCTCAGTCAGCTGATTTATCAACTGAAACAGCGCTATCGGGAGCAAGCCCCCTCCCACATTTTTCATCCGGCCTCGCCCATCTGATCCGCTTTTTATCCCACCACCTGAATCTGTTATGCAAACAGAGCGCCGGGCATAGTTCGTTCGCCTGATGGAGGCTGATGAGCGAATGACCATGAGCGAACGAATCCCCACCGTGGAAACCTTTGAGCCCATCCACCCAAAGAAGGTGAAGGCCAGATCCACCGACGACCTGATCCATACCCGCAGCTTCACCGGCCTGTTCCGCACCTTGCGCATGAGCGGTGCGGGCGTTCTGTTCCTGGCGTTTTTCGGCACCGTGTGGCTGAACTGGGGCGGGCGCCAGGCCGTGCTGTGGGATCTGGCCGAGAACAAATTCCACATATTTGGCGCAACCTTCTGGCCCCAGGACTTCATCCTGCTGTCGGCCTTGTTGATCATCTGCGCCTTCGGCCTGTTTGCCATCACGGTATTCGCCGGCCGCGTGTGGTGCGGCTATACCTGCCCGCAAAGCGCGTTCACCTGGCTGTTCATGTGGTGCGAAAAATTCACCGAAGGCGAGCGTCACCAGCGCATCAAGCTGCACGCCGCGCCCTGGAGCCTGAACAAGCTGGCACGGCGCTCGGCCAAGCACACCCTGTGGCTGGGAATCAGCGTGCTCACCGGCCTGACCTTCGTCGGCTACTTCACCCCCATCCGCCCGTTGGCCGCTGAACTGCTGACCTGGCAACTGGGCGGCGTCAGTCTGTTCTGGGTGTTGTTCTTCACCGCGGCGACCTACCTCAATGCCGGCTGGCTGCGCGAAGCGGTGTGCATGCACATGTGCCCCTATGCGCGCTTTCAAAGCGTGATGTTCGATAAAGACACCCTGACCATCGCCTATGACACCGCCCGTGGCGAACGCCGTGGCGCGCGAAAGCGCGATGTGAAGCCGGCAGACGCAGGCCTGGGCGATTGCATCGACTGCCAGCTGTGCGTGCAGGTGTGCCCCACCGGCATCGACATCCGCGATGGCCTGCAAATGGAATGCATCGGCTGTGCGGCGTGCATCGACGCCTGCGATTCGATCATGGACAAAATGGGTTATGCCCGCGGCCTGGTCAGCTATACCAGCGAGCACCAACTGCAAGGTGGCAAGACTCGGCTGCTACGACCGCGCCTGATCGGCTACAGTGCCGTGCTGCTGGCGATGATCGCCGCGCTGGTGGTGGCCTTGGTCGAGCGGCCGATGGTGTCGCTGGACGTGACCAAGGACCGCGGCATGTTCCGCGAGAACAGCCAGGGCTTGATCGAAAACATTTACAGCCTCAAGGTCATCAACAAGACCCAGCAGCGCCAGGATTATCGCCTGGAGCTGGTGGACGCCGAGGGCTTCCAGTTGCAAGGCAAGACCCAGCTCAGCCTGGCACCGGGAGAAATCAGCGATGTGCCGGTGTCGGTGGCGCTGCTGGCGGACACTC
The DNA here is from genome assembly GCF_030816195.1 of Pseudomonas sp. W4I3. Lineage (GTDB taxonomy): Bacteria > Pseudomonadota > Gammaproteobacteria > Pseudomonadales > Pseudomonadaceae > Aquipseudomonas. The sequence goes on from NZ_JAUSXS010000001.1 coordinate 3,745,835, forward strand.
CGGCGAGCAGTTCACAGACCCTGCGCTTCAAGGTCACGGATGTGGATGAGCCTTGGATCTACAGCGCTGCCGACAGCCGTTTTGTCGCGCCATTGAATCGCTGACCCTTTAAGCAAATAACCAGGCCCCCATGAAACGCTACGAAAAATTCGCCGACGACATCGCAGAACTGATCCGCTCCGGCGTCCTTGGCCCAGGTCAGCGCGTCCCTTCGGTGCGCTATGCCAGCCAGACCTACGGCGTCAGCCCGTCCACGGTGTTCCAGGCGTATTACCTGCTGGAGCGGCGTGGCCTGATTCGCGCGCGACCGCGTTCGGGCTACTTCGTCAATGTCCATGCGCCCAGCCCGTTTTCCGAGCCGGTGGTGAGCGAGCAGGTGCATGAGTCCACGGAAGTCGATGTGAGCGAGCTGGTGTTTTCGGTGCTGGATTCGATCAAAGACCCGAACACCGTGCCCTTTGGCTCGGCCTTCCCCAGCCCGATGCTGTTTCCGCTGCCGCGCCTGGCCCGCTCAATGGCCAGTGCCAGCCGCGAAATGGACCCGCGCCTGGTGGTCACCGACATGTCCCCCGGCAACCCGCATCTGCGCCGCCAGATTGCGCTGCGCTACATGGTCGGCGGCCTGATGCTGCCGATGGAAGAACTGCTGATCACCAACGGCGCCCTGGAAGCGCTGAACCTGTGCCTGCAGGCCGTCACCGAGCCGGGCGACCTGGTGGCGATTGAAGCCCCGGCGTTTTATGCCTGCCTGCAAGTGTTGGAGCGCTTGAAGCTCAAGGCCGTGGAAATCCCGGTGCACCCACGCGACGGCATCGACCTCAACGCCCTGGAGCAAAGCCTTGCGCGTTACCCCATCAAGGCCTGCTGGAGCATGACCAGCTTCCAGAACCCGATGGGCGCCACCGTGCCGGAAGAAAAAAAGCAGGCGCTGGTGCAATTGCTGCGCAGCCACCAGGTACCGCTGATCGAAGATGACGTGTATGCCGAGCTGTATTACGGCCAGCATGCGCCGAAACCGGCCAAGGCGTTCGACACCGAGGGGCTGGTGATGCATTGCGGCTCCTTCGCCAAGAGCCTGGCGCCGGGTTACCGCGTGGGCTGGGTGGCGGCCGGCCGTTTCGCGCAGAAGGTCGAGCGCTTGAAGCTGATGACCTCGCTGTGCCCGTCGATGCCGGCCCAGGCCGCGATTGCCGATTACTTGCAGCATGGCGGCTACGACCGGCACCTGCGCAAACTGCGCTATGCCCTGGAAGAACAGCAAAACGCGATGCTCGCGGCCATCGCCCGGTATTTTCCGGCGCAGACCCGGGTCAGCCAACCGGCTGGCGGGTATTTCCTGTGGCTGGAATTGCCGGAGCACACCGATTCATTGAAGGTGTTTCAAATGGCCCTGGCGCAAGGCATCAGCATCGCACCGGGGCCGATCTTTTCGGCGACCCGGCGCTTTCGTAACTGCATCCGCTTGAATTACGGCAGCCCGTGGACCGACGCGTCGGAGCAGGCGATGGAGACGCTAGGGCGGATCGTGCGCTCGTTTTGAGTGGCGCAATGACAAGGCTCTTTGTAGGAGCGAGCTTGTAGCGGTCCAGTTTTTTTGGACCACTCTGTAGGAGTATTAGGCCGCCAGCTTTTCAAAAATGGCTGGCGGCAGGTTGTTCGAGGCAGAGTGACAGCGTCGATGGTTATAATGAGCAATGAAGTCCATCACGTCCCGCTCTGCTTCGAAGTGAGTTGAGTAACCATTTTCAGGTGACCAATCGTGTTTTTGCGATCTGAAATAGCGCTCCACAACCGCATTGTCCCAACAGTTCCCGCGCCTACTCATGCTCTGCACGATCTGCTTTTCAGCCAAGTAGCTGACGAAGCGCTCAGCTGTGTATTGGCATCCCTGGTCCGAGTGAAACACCAGCTCGGGGGAAGGTCGACGCAGCCCCACAGCAAGTCGTAAAGCCTGCAATGAAAGCTCGGTATCAGCCGTCCTTGAAAATGCCCAACCAACGATTCTGCGCGAAAAAAGATCCATCACAATGGCTAGATACAACCAACTGCCACCGACACGGATATAGGTAATATCTCCCGCCCAGAACGTGTTGGGTTGTTCCGGATTAAAGCGTCGCTCCAGTACATTGGGCGCGATGTTGGACACTTTGGTGGCTCGCCGATAGTGCGCATACTGGGCCCGACGTCTCACCAGGCCCAAACTCTTCATCAAGCTGCGCATACGATGGCGCCCGACCACTACGCCCTGTGTTTTCAGGACTTTTGTAAACCCACGACTGCCCAGCGCTCCGCGATGCTCTCGGTGTAATAGCCGGATTTTCTTTTCCAGTTGGGGCTCAATTCTGCGCTCAGGTTTGGGCTGGCGCATCGCGTAATAGCTGCTGCGAGGCACGCCCAGCAAGCGGCATAGACGTCGCACCGACAGCTTTTTTGTGGCGCCCTCAATCATTTTCTTCGGCCAAACAGCACCTTTAGATGAGAGGGCAACTGCTTTTTTAGGACATCGTTCTCGGCTTCCAGCAACGCCAACCTGGCCTGCAGCGAATCAATGAGATCCTGATCCTGAGGACGCGTCGTTTGCGCTGCTCCTACCTGCTCCTTGCGCCATCGCGAAACCCAGCGTCGCAGCGCCGTCGGCCCCACACCCGTTTGCTCGCACGCCTTAGGTACTGAGTAGTTCAACTCAACGACCAGACGAATCGCTTCGGCTTTTTCTTCGGCTGTAACGATCCGAAATCCCATGACGCTTCCTTAGGTTGATACTCCTACATCATGGTCCATAAATATTGAGCCACAACAGCTTGCTCGCGAAGAACTCCGGGCCTGCGCGTTTATTCAGGATGAACGCGTTGGCTGGACGTTTTTCGCGAGCAAGCTCGCTCCTACAGTGGGCATGCGTGGGGTGAGGGAAAGCGCGATCAGCGCCCGCCACCCAAATCGATGAACGTGCCGGTGGCGTACGAAGATTTGTCCGACAACAACCAGATAATCGCCTCAGCCACTTCATCCGGACGCCCGCCTCGGGCCATGGGAATACCGGATTCGAGCTTGCTGACCCGATCCGGGTCGCCGCTGAGGGCATGGAAGTCGGTAAAAATATAGCCAGGGCGAACCGCGTTGACGCGAATGCCCTCGCCCGCCACTTCCTTGGACAGACCAAGGGTGAACGTATCGAGCGCGCCCTTGGAGGCCGCATAGTCCACATATTCACCCGGCGAGCCAAGGCGCGCCGCCACCGACGAGACGTTGACGATACTACCGCCCTGCCCGCCATGCCTGGGCGACATGCGCAGCAGCGCATGCTTGGCGCACAGGATCGGGCCAAGCACGTTGGTCTTGAGGATTTTCAGCACGCGGAATTCAGACATTTCATCGACCCGCGACTTCTGCCCGACGGTGCCCGCGTTATTCACCAACGCCGTGACGCGGCCCAGTTCGGCATCGACACGGTTGAACAGCGCGATCACCTCATCTTCGATGCTCACGTCGGCGCGCACCGCAATCGCTTGTGCGCCCAGGGCGCGGACCTGGTCCAGTACAGCATGGGCTGCGTTTTCGTCGGACTGGTAGTTGATGCAGATGCGATAGCCCTGACGCGCGGCGAGCAACGCGGTCTCGGCGCCGATCCCGCGGCTGCCGCCGGTAATGATGACGACTCTGTCCATGTGCAGTCTCCTGACTCAACCTGATGTTTAGGATTGAGTTGAAGAATACCCGTCACACAGCGTTGTTGTCAGGCACCTGTACGTCCTGGGCGCGTTGGATATCGGCCATGAACCCGTCGGCCGGCAACGGATGGCCCAGCAGGTAGCCCTGCAGGGCGTTACAGCCAAGGCGCGTGAGAAAGCGCTGCTGCGCATCGGTTTCCACGCCTTCGGCGACAATCCGCAGCCCCAGGGCCTGGCCCAGCGCAACGATGGCCGACACGATGGCGGCGTCGTCGCTGTCGTGCTCCAGGTCGCGCACAAAGCCACGGTCGATCTTCAGCTCATTGGCCGGCAGGCGCTTGAGGTACATCAGGCTGGAGTAGCCGGTGCCGAAGTCGTCGATGGACAGGTCGACGCCCATGTCCGACAGCCGTTGCAATACGGTCATGCTCGCGTCGGCATCACTCATCGCCGTGGTTTCGGTAATCTCCAGGGTCAGGCTGTTGGCCGGCAGCTGGTGCCGGTCCAGGGCTGCGGCCACGCTGTCGACCAACCCGGCGTGGCAGAACTGCAGCGCCGACAGGTTCACCGCAATGCGCCAGTGCTCATAACCCTCGGCGTACCAGACACTCATCTGGCGGCAGGCTTCATTGAGCACCCATTCGCCGATGGAAATGATCAACCCGGTTTTTTCCGCGAGTTCAATGAACACGGCCGGCAGCAACAGGCCTTGCTGGGGGTGCTGCCAGCGCAGCAACGCCTCCGCCCCCACCGCGATACCGCTGATCGCGTCGAACTTGGGCTGGTAATGCAGGCGAAACTGCTGGTGGTCGAGGGCGTTGCGCAGGTCCTGCAACAATTGCAGCTGTTTGCGCGCGTTGGTGTTCATCGACACATCGAAGAACCGGTAGCCGTTCTTGCCCATGCCCTTGGCGTGGTACATCGCCGCATCGGCATTCATCAACAGCTCCTGGGGGGTGTGGCCGTTGCCCGGGAATATCGCGATACCAATGCTGGCGGAGATGGTCAGCTCATGCTCGGCGACCGTGAACGCGCGGTTGATCAGGCTGACCTGGCGTTCGGCCAGGCCCATGGCATCGTCCGGCTGGGTCAGTTGCACCATCAACACGAATTCGTCCCCACCGATGCGGGCCAAGGTGTCATGGCTGCGCAGGTCCTCGCGCAGGCGCAGGCCGACCTCGCGCAGCAACTGGTCGCCCATGTGGTGACCGAAGGCATCGTTGACCGGCTTGAAGCCATCCAGGTCGATAAACATCAGCGCGAAGCAACCGCCCTCCTCTTTAACCGCCTGGATGCCCTGTTGAATACGGTCCGCCAGCAAGGTGCGGTTAGGCAGGCCGGTGAGCATGTCATGCAGGGCCAGGTGGGTCAGTTCCTGATTGGCCAGGGTCAGGGAGTCGGCCAGCACGGCGGTGCGCGCCTCCAGGCGGGCGTCGAGCAGAGAGGTCAACAGGGCAATGACCAGCACGGCCAGCGAAGTCACCAGTACCAGGTTATCCAGGCCCTTGCCGCTCAAGCCCGTGAGTGCGGCAGCGCAGAAGCTGTCATCGGCAAAACGCGCGGCGGCCATACCGGTGTAGTGCATCCCGACAATCGCCACGCCCATTACCACCGCCGCGCCGCCCCGCGCCAGGCGCACGTAGGGTGTGTTGCGGCGCAGATTGAAGGCGATCCACAGCGCCGCGCCGGAAGCCACCACCGCGATCAACAAGGACGCGCCGAACAGCGTTGGGTCGTAATCGATGCCCGGCGTCATGCGCATTGCGGCCATGCCGGTGTAGTGCATGCTGGCGATGCCCGCGCCCATGATCAACGCGCCGAATGCCAGCTGCCAAGCCGGCAGGCGCGGCTGGCTGACCAGCCATAACGCAAAACCGCTGGAGAGCACGGCGATCAACAATGACAGCGCGGTAATGTCCAGGTCGAAGCCGAGGGCAAACGGCAGGCGCAGGGCCAGCATGCCGATGAAATGCATGGACCATACGCCCACCCCCATGGCGACGGCACCGCCGGCGATCCACAGATAAGCCGTGCGTCCCTTGGCGGTGGTGATGCGGCCGGCGAGGTCCAGCGCGGTGTAGGACGCCAGGATCGCGACACACAGGGAAATCACGACGAGGGAGGTGGAATAGCTACCGGTCAGCATGGGGTTTCTCGCGGTTTGACAGCCCGGACCGGGTGGCAAAGCGGCGGATTGTAGCGAGAATAATTCTTGTACAGGTGATTAATTGCGACGGGCGTGAGCGTTGATTTCTGGCGTCAATAGACCGTCCCACGCACCGCGACTGCTCGTTCAGAGCGTGGGAACGAGCGGTGTGTCAGGTCATTGCTTTTCGGTCAGGGCAGTGTTGCCGTCCCATCCGCCACCCAGCGCCGCAATCAGCTGCACGCTGGCTACCAGCCGCGACTGCAGCAAGGTCAGCACCGTGCGCTCGTTGCTCAAGGCCGTGGCCTGCACGGTGACTACGTCCAGATAAGCGATCAGCCCCGCCTTGTACTGGTTCTCGGTCAACCGCAGCGACTCGCGAGCGGCGTCCAGCGCTTCGTTGCTGACCACTGCTTCGTCCGCCAGCACCTTGAGCTGCACCATGTAGTTTTCCACTTCGCGGAACCCATCCAGCACGGTCTGACGGTACTTGGCCACGGTTTCGTCATAGCTGGCCACGCTACGGTCGACTTCCGCCGAGCGCTGGCCACCGTCGAACAAGGTCATGGCCAGCTTCGGGCCGACCGACCAGAAGCGGTTCGGCAGGCTGATCCAGTCTGCATAGGTGCTGCTGGAATAGCCCCCTGCCAGGCTGAGGGTCAAGTCGGGGTAATAGGCCGCCTTGGCGACGCCAATATTGGCGTTGGCCGCAATGACCGAGCGTTCCGCCGAAGCGATATCCGGGCGGCGTTCCAACAGGTGCGACGGCAGGCCGACCGGAATCTGCGGCAGCGGCGGAATATCCTTGCTGACGGCCAGGCTGAAATTGGCCGGCGCTTCACCGATCAATACGGCAATAGCGTTTTCCAGCTGCGCCCGCTGCCAGATCAGGTCGATCAGGCTGGCCTGGGTGGTCTTGAGCTGGGTTTGCGCCTGGGCGATGGCGTCCTTGCCGGCCACACCGGCGCGGTATTGGTTTTCGGTCATCTGCAGCGAGCGCTGGTAGGTGTCGAGGGTGGCTTGCAGCAAACGGGTCTGCTCGTCCATGACGCGCAGCTGCAAATAGCTCTGCACCAGCTCCGACTGCTGGCTCAGGCGCATCGCGGCCAGATCGGCCGAGCTGGCCTCGGCGCTGGCTTCGTTGGCCTCCAGGCCTCGACGCAACTTGCCCCAGACATCGGCTTCCCAACTCACGCCCAACTGCGCATTGAGGGTGTCGCGGATCCCACTGCTGGAACTGCTCAGGCTCGCGCTGCTGCTACCGGTGCCCTGGCTGGCGCGGGTCTTGCCGACGCTCAGGTCGACACTGGGGTAAAACGCCCCGCGCGCACTGCGCACCAGTGCCTGGGCCTGGCGAAAACGCGCCTCGGCCTGGGCGACGGTCTGGTTGGAGCTATTGAGGCGCACCACCAAGTCGTTGAGTTGACGGTCGCCATACAGCTCCCACCACGCGCCACGCGCCAGGGAGTCGCTTGGGTTGGCCTGGCGCCAGCCTTCGGCCTGCTTGAATTGTGCAGGCTCGACAACCGGAGGGCGCTGGTAATCGGGGCCGATGGCGCAGGCGCTGAGCAACAACGCCAACCCCACTGTAGGAGCGAGCTTGCTCGCGAAGACCGTCAACGATAACGCGCCGAGCCTGGAAGAACGCGGTGCCTGCCCATTTTTCGCGAGCAAGCTCGCTCCTACAGGGGGCCGGGGTGCAGTGGCGTGAGTTGAATCGTTCATAGCGCAGTGTCCAGGGCAGCATCGGTACGCACACCGCGCCAGGCATTGAAGCGGTGGCGCGCGCGGTCAAGATAGAGGTAAACCACCGGAGTGGTGTAAAGGGTCAGAATCTGGCTGAACACCAGGCCGCCGATGATGGTCAGGCCCAGAGGCTGGCGCATTTCTGCGCCATCGCCAGCGCCGAGCAGCAACGGCAAGGCACCGAGGATCGCCGCCAGCGTGGTCATCAGGATCGGTCGCAGGCGCAGCAGGCAGGCGCTGCGAATCGACTCCAGCGGGCTCATGCCGTCGTTGCGCTCAAGCTGCAGCGCCAGGTCGATCATCAGGATGGCGTTTTTCTTCACCACCCCGATCAGCAGGAACAGCCCCAGCAGTGAGATCAGGCTGAACTGCCCGCCCAGCAGGTAGATAGACAGCAACGCGCCGACGCCGGCCGACGGCAGGGTCGACAGAATCGTCAGCGGGTGGATATAGCTTTCATACAGAATGCCCAGCACCAGGTACACCGCCACCAGCGCGCCGAGGATCATGAACGGCTGACCCTTCTGGGTCGCCGCGAACGCGTCGGCGGTGCCGGCCATCTTCGCGATCACGTCTTCCGGCAGGCCAACCTTGGCAATCGCACGCTCGATGGCGGCAGTACCCTGCTCCACCGTGAACCCTGGCGCGATGTCGAACGCAATGCTTTCCGACGCGAACTGGCCTTCATGGCTGACGCGGTCATCGGCCAGGCTGTTTTCGTAGTGAGCAATGGTCGACAGCGGCACCCGCGCGCCATCGGCGGTGATCACTTGCACCTGGTTGAGGGTGATCGGGTCCTGGGCGTATTTCTGGTTGACCTCCATCACCACCTGATACTGGTTGAGGCTGTCGTAGATCGTCGAAATCTGCCGCTGGCTGTAGGCGTTATTGAGCACCGCCGTGACCATGTCCATGTCGATACCCAGGCGCTTGGCCTGATCGCGGTCGACGATCAGCGTGACTTGGGCCGCGCCGCGCCCTTCGCGGGCGTCGATGGCGGTCAGCTCCGGCAGTTCACGCAAGGCGGCCACCACTTTCGGGTACCACAGGCGCAATGCGGCCAGGTCACCGCTTTGCAGAATGTAGGAATACTGCGCGCTGGTCTGGTCGCGGCTGCCGCCAAACTGCAGGTCCTGGTCGGCCATCAGGAACAGGCGCCCGCCCGGCACCAGCGGGACGTCCTTGCGCAAGCGCTCGATCACCGCCTGGGCCGAGACCTTGCGCTCAGCGATGGGTTTGAGGCGCACCAGCATCACCGCGTTGTTGATGCCACTGTTGCCGCCGATAAAACCGGCCACGCTGAGCACCGCCGGGTCCTTGAGCACGGCCTGGCGGAAAATCTCCATCTTCGGCTGCATCACATTGAACGACAGCCCGTCATCGCCGCGCACAAAACCGATCAACTGGCCGGTGTCCTGCTGCGGCAAAAAGGTTTTCGGCACCACCACGTACAGCGCGATGTTCACGCCCACGGTGACGAACAGGCTGAGCAGCGTCAGGCGGCGATGGCGCAGCACCCAGTCCAGGCTGGTGGCATAGGCGGCGACCATGCGTTCGTTGATGCGGTGGCTCCAGCGCTGCAAACCGGTCATGTGCCCTTTGACATGCGGCTTGAGCCAGCGAGCGCAGAGCATCGGGGTCAAGGTCAGCGAGACGATCAGCGAGACGATGATGGCCGCCGACAAGGTGATGGAAAACTCCCGGAACAGGCTGGTGACGATGCCCCCCATGAACAGGATGGAAAGAAACACCGCCACCAGCGACACGTTCATCGACAGCAAGGTGAAACCGACTTCCTCAGCCCCCAGGTAGGCGGCCTTCATCGGCGGCACGCCCTCCTCGATATGCCGGGAGATGTTCTCCAGCACCACGATGGCATCGTCCACCACCAGGCCGGTAGCCAGGATCAGCGCCATCAGCGAGAAGTTGTTCAGCGAAAAACCGTACAGGTACATCACCGCAAAGGTGCCCACCAGCGACACCGGCACCGCCAGGGTGGGGATCAGCGAGGCGCGGAAGTTGCCGAGGAACAGGTACACCACCAGCACCACCAGGGCCACGGCGATCAACAGGGTCATCTCGGCTTCGTGCAAGGTGGCGGTGATGACCGGCGAACGGTCCATGGCCAGGTTGAGCTTGACGCTGGACGGCAACACGGCCTGCAACGCGGGCAGCTGCGCCTTGATCTGCCGGACCGTCTCGATGATGTTGGCGCCGGACTGGCGGTTGATCACCAGCAGCACCGCCGAATCATTGTTGAAAAAACCACTGTTGTAGCGGTCTTCGACACCGTCGCTGATCTTTGCCACATCCCGCAGGCGCAGTGCCGCGCCGTCCTGGTAGCGAATCAGCAGCGGTTCGTAGTCCTTGGCCTTTTCCAGCTGGTCGTTGGCCTGGATCTGCCAGTTGCGCTCGCTGTCTTCCAGGGAGCCCTTGGGTCGGCGCTGGTTGGCGTTGGCGATGGTATTGCGCACATCGTCCAGGGCCACGCCGTACTGGTCGAGTGCCTTGGGCTCCAGCTCGATGCGCACGGCCGGCAGGGAGCTGCCGCCAATCTGCACTTCGCCCACACCCGGCACCTGGGACAGGCTTTGGGACAGGATCGTCGAGGCCAGGTCGTACAGCTGACCCTTCTGCAGCACGTCCGAGGTCAGCGACAGCACCATGATCGGCGCCTGGGACGGGTTGATCTTCTTGTACGTGGGCATGCTGCGCATGCCGCTGGGCAGCAGATTGCGCGACGCATTGATCGCCGCCTGCACTTCCCGCGCCGCGCCGTTGATGTCCCGGTCGGAATCGAACGCCAGGATCACCCGCGTCGAGCCCTGGCTCGATGAACTGCTCATCGTGGTAATGCCGGCAATCGCGCCGAACGAGCGCTCCAGCGGCGTGGCCACGGTAGACGCCATCACCTCGGGGCTGGCGCCAGGCAAGCTGGCCGAGACCACGATCACCGGGAAATCGATCTGCGGCAACGGCGACACCGGCAGCAGATTGAAGCTGACGCCACCGAGCAGCATGATCGCCAGGCTCAGCAGCAGCGTGGCGACCGGCCGGCGGATGAAAGGTCCGGACAGGTTCATGACTCAACCGGCTCCAGGCTCTGCGGTTCTTTGCGCCAGCGCCGACCCAGACGATCGAAATACAGGTAGATCACCGGCGTGGTGAACAGCGTCAACACCTGGCTCACCAGCAAGCCCCCGACCATCACCAGGCCCAGGGGCTGGCGCAGTTCCGCACCGGAACCGGTGGCCAGCATCAACGGCACCGCACCGAACAACGCCGCCAGGGTGGTCATCAGGATGGGCCGAAAGCGCAGCAGCGCCGCCTGGTAGATGGCGGTCTGCGGGTCCAGGCCCTGGTTGCGTTCGGCGTCGAGGGCGAAGTCGATCATCATGATCGCGTTCTTCTTGACGATACCGATCAGCAGGATGATGCCGATGATCGCGATCATGCCCAGGTCATTGCCACTGAGCAGCAAGGCCAGCAAGGCCCCCACGGCGGCCGACGGCAAGGTCGAAAGGATGGTAATCGGGTGGATATAACTCTCGTAGAGCACCCCCAGCACGATGTACATGGTGACCACCGCCGCCAGGATCAGCAGCAAGGTGCTCGACAGCGAGGCCTCGAACGCCTGGGCCGCGCCCTGGAACTGGGTCTGCACGCCGATCGGCATGCCGATGTCCCTCTGGGTCTGGTTGATCAGTTCCACCCCTTTGCCCAGCGCAACGCCGGGGGCCAGGTTGAACGACATCATCACCGCCGGGAACTGGCCGATATGGGCAATCGACAACTGCGCCTGGCGCTGCTCCACATGGGCCAGGCTCGACAACCGTACCTGGCCGCCGTCGGTGGTCTTCACATGGATCTGGTTGAGCGCGGCCGGGCCGAGGGTTTCGCCGGACTGGGCCTGTAGTACCACGCGGTACTGGCTGGCCTGGGTATAGATGGTGGAAATCTGCCGCTGGCCAAAGGCGTCGTACAGCGCGTCGGTGATGGTCGAGACGCTGACGCCCAGGCGCGAGGCGGCATCACGGTCGATCACCAGGTACACCTGCAGGCCCTTGTCCTGCAGGTCGCTGGCCACGTCGGTGAGTTCCGGCAGCTGGCTGAGGGCGTGCACCAGTTTGTCGCTCCACAGCGCCAGCAGCTCGGCATCCGGCGAGGACATGCTGAATTGGTACTGGGTACGGCTGACGCGGTCCTCGATGGTCAGGTCCTGCACCGGCTGCATGAACAGGCGGATGCCCACCAACTTGTCGATTTCCGGTTGCAGACGGGCGATTACCTGCATCGCGCTCAAGTCGCGCTGCCCATGAGCCTTGAGGTTAATCAGCAAGCGGCCGCTGTTGAGGGTGGCATTATCACCATCCACGCCAATATAGGACGACAGGCTTTCAACCGCCGGATCGGCCAGGATGATCTTCGCCAGTTCCTGTTGACGCTGGCTCATCGCGGCAAATGAAATCGATTGCGGCGCCTCGGAAATCCCCTGGATCACCCCGGTGTCCTGCACCGGGAAAAAGCCCTTGGGCACCACTAGGTACAGCACCACCGTCAGGCCCAAGGTGGCGATGGCCACCAGCAGGGTCAGCGGTTGGTGCCTGAGCACCCACTGCAACTTGCGCCCGTAGGCTTCGATCAGCCAATCGATCCAGGCGCCGCTGGCCTTGTAAAAGCGGCCCTGCTCTTCTTCCTTCGGTTCACGCTTGAGCAAGCGCGCGCACATCATCGGCGTGAGCGTGAGGGACACCACCAGGGAAATCAGGATCGCCACGGCCAGGGTGATGGCGAACTCGCGGAACAGGCGCCCGACCACGTCGGCCATGAACAACAGCGGGATCAATACGGCGATCAGAGACAGGGTCAGGGAAATCAGGGTGAAGCCGATCTGCTTGGCGCCCTTGAGCGCGGCGGCCATCGGCGTCTCGCCCTCCTCGATATAACGGGAGATGTTCTCCAGCATCACGATGGCATCGTCCACCACAAACCCGGTGGCGATGGTCAGGGCCATCAGCGTCAGGTTGTTGACCGAGAACCCCGCCAGGTACATCACGCCAAAGGTGCCGATCAGCGACAGCGGCACGGCGATGGACGGAATGATCGTGGCGCTGACACGGCGCAGGAACAGGAACGTCACCATCACCACCAGGGCAATGGCGATCAGCAATTCGTGTTGTACGTCTTTCACCGACGCGCGGATGGTCTGGGTGCGGTCGGTGAGCACCGTCACGTCCAGGCCCGCTGGCAGGTTGTCAGTGATGCTCGGCAGCAAGGCCTTGATACGGTCCACCACCTCGATCACGTTGGCGCCCGGCTGGCGCTGGATATTGAGCAGCACGGCCTGGTTCTCATTGGCCCAGGCGGCAAGGCGCTCGTTTTCGGCGCCGTCGACGATCTGCGCCACGTCCTTGAGACGCAACGGCGCACCGTTGCTGTAGGCCAGGATCAAGTCGGCATATTGCTCGGGCGACACCAACTGATCGTTGGCATCGAGCATCGACACCCGGGTGGGGCCGTCGAAGTTGCCCTTGGGCTGGTTGACGTTGGACGCGGCAATCAGTGTGCGCACGTCCGACAGGTTCAGGCCATTGGCCGCCAGGGCCTCGGGGTTGACCTTGATGCGCACGGCCTGACGCTGGCCGCCGGCAATGCTGACCATGCCGACGCCGCTGATCTGCGCGATCTTTTGCGCCATGCGCGTGTCGACCAGGTCATTGAGCTTGGGCAGCAGCATGGTCTTGGAAGTAATCGCCAACGTCAGCACCGGGGTGTCCGCCGGGTTGACCTTGTTGTACACCGGCGGCGCCGGCAGGTCCTTGGGCAACAGGTTGGTGGCGGCGTTGATCGCGGCCTGCACCTGCTGCTCGGCGACATCCATGTTGATGTCGAGGTTGAAGCGCAGGGTCAGCACCGACGCACCACCGGAGCTGGTGGAAGCCATCTGGGTAAGCCCGGGCATCTGCCCGAACTGGCGCTCCAGCGGCGCAGTGACCGCGCTGGTCATCACGTCAGGGCTGGCGCCGGGGTACAGCGTCATCACGCGTATGGTCGGGTAGTCCACCTGGGGCAAGGCCGACACCGGCAGCAACCGGTAAGCGATGAGACCGGCCAGCACAATAGCCAGCATGCTCAGCGTGGTGGCGACCGGTCGAACGATAAACAGGCGCGACAGGTTCATGCGCCGACCTTTTGCGCCTTGCCGGCGTCAGTACCGGTCTCCCCTTTTGCCGCGGGCTTGCCTTGCAGGTGTTCGGTCGGGGTGGTCGGCACTTGGCTGCTGTCGTTGACCACCTCGATTTCGCTGCCGTCCTTGAGCCGGTCGGTGCCTTCCATGACCACCCGATCACCCGCCGCAAGGCCTTGCTTGATCACGGTGTTGTCGCCGTCGGTGTCGCCCACCACCAGCGGCTGGACCTTGACCTTCTTGTCGCCATCGAGCTTGTAGACAAAGGTGCCGTTATTCCCGAACTGGATCGCCGCGGACGGTGCCAGCACCACGTTGTGCAGGGTATCGGCGAGCAAATGCACGTTGACGAACTGATTGGGAAACAGCGCTTGATCCTTGTTATCGAAGCGCGCCTTGAATTTCAGGGTGCCGGTGGTCACGTCGATCTGGTTGTCCAGGCTTTGCAGCACGCCCACCGCCTGCTGTTTCGCGTCGCCACGGTCCCAGGCCTCCACCGGCAGTTTGTTGCCGGCGTGGTAACGCTGGAGGACGGTGTCCAGGGTATTTTCCGGCAGGGTGAAGGCCACGCTGATCGGTTGGGTCTGGGTAATCACCGCCAGTGCGGTGGTGTCGTTGGCGGCCACCAGGTTGCCGACATCGAGCTGACGCAGGCCGACGCGACCGGCAATGGGTGCGCGAATTTTGGTGAATTCAAGGTTCAGCTTGGCATCGTCGACCGCGCCCTGGTTGGTCTTGACCGTGCCCTGGTATTGCAGGACCAGCGCCTCGGCGGTGTCCAGGGTTTGCTTGGCGATGCTGTCCTGGGCATACAGGCCGCGATAACGTTCGACGTCGACCTGGGCGTTTTTCAACTGGGCCTGGTTCTGCAGCAGCGTGCCCTGGGCCTGGAGCAAGGCGTTCTGGTAGCTGCGCGGGTCGATTTCCGCCAGCAAGTCTCCCGCCTTGACCATCTGCCCTTCCTCGAAGGCGATCTTGACCAGCTCGCCGCCCACCCGGCTGCGCACATTGATGGTGTTGAGCGCGGTGACCGTGCCCAGCGCCTTGTAATACACCGGGAACTCCCCCACTACCGCAGGCGCCACCCGCACCGGCACCGGGCCGGTGGCGCCGCCAAACCCTGGGCGCGCCATGCCGCTCTTGCCGGTATGCCCGGCCGGAGCATCCTTGTGGGCCGCGCTGCCGGGCCAGAATTTCCAGCACAGGCCGGCGATAACTAGCAGTACGAGCAGGCCGAACAGCCAGCGGCGGGAGTTGCGGGGGGAGGATTGCATGGATTGATCAACCATTGGGCGCGAGAGCTTCTACTTTGGGAGGCTGAAAGATAAGCACTGGGGCGCATTTAGAAAAGCGCCTTTACCGGCTATTTACCTTGGGCTTGTAACTTTGATCACAGAGGGTGGCCCGCTTGCCAAGTCGGCCGAGCGTTTGCCCGCTGAATAAAAACGGCCTGGACTAGGCCAGGCCGCAATCATGCATCAAGCGTGTTACTGCCAAACGTCAGTAATGTGGCGAAACATTACTTCAAAACAGCCGGAGATGCATTCGCCCAGCGCAACGTGCCGATTACCCCAGATGCGCCTGACGCTTTCGGTTTGAAACATTTCTAACGCCGCCGCGGCTGGAACCGCTCATTGCGCGCCGCCACCCAGCTACAGCATCTGCCGTCTTTTCATGCAACGGATGATGCCGTTTCTAACTGCGCAGCCAAAAGGGCCATTCATGATTCACACTCATCTATCAGCTACTCCCCCGTCGACAATCCGAACTCACGAACCGGCTGCGCCCTTGATACCTCCACGGTCAGTGACATCACGCGTCATCGAGCTTTTCCTGAGCCCGCGCAACACACCGGGAGCGCTCTCACCCGCCAGCCTCGTACTGCGCCAGCGCATCGAGCCATTGCTGCGGGACGCGGTGACAACAGAACAGCCCAGCCTGGCCGAGCACATCGTCCAACTGATAAAGAACAGTTCTGAGCCGCTGACAGACACAACATTGCACCAAGAGGTAGAGCGGCGCCTGGGCCAGCCCAGTGCGCCCGATCCGCAAAAAACCTACGCCCAGGTTATTCAGCAAATATTCGAAAGCTTGCCACCCAGCGTACCGAACGCTCATAGGCTATTGCCGCGTGCACGTCGAGACCTGCAAAACCCAATCTCACCCCCCTCACCCCGCCAAGCTTCAGTCCGCTCATTCGCCGACGCGCTGGTAAACCGTGGCGACCGTCAACTGGCCATCGGTGTCGCCAATAGTTTGGTCCTCCAACAACAAATTGCCGCCAACGGTCTTCGTCGCTGCGCAGCGGAGTGCAACGTGACCGTCCCGCCTGACTCCACGTTCGGCCAGGCCTGGGCGGAGCTTGCTGACGCGCTGCATTCGGAACCGTTCAAATCGTTCGCCCAAGGCAGGCAGATCGATATTTCCAAACTGCTCATTGACACCAGCGGCACCCTGACCGAGACAAAAAATAACCGTGACGTCAATTATTACCTGCACCGGGACACCGCTTGGGCTAGCGCTTCAACTGCCGTTCTAGCGGCCGCCAGAAAAGTGGCTGGCAGGGGCTTTCTTGTTGAATTCAGCGACCGAAATCACTCAGACGCCTATACCGTCGCCCAATTCTACGGTTTGAATCCGGGGTACACGAAGGGCGATACGTTGTTTGCCATTGGGCAACTGTTTCGTGACGGCACCTTCAGGTCCTTGATCAGCGCCGACCCGGAGTACGCAACGCAATATGCGCCCATAAAACAGCTCCAACAAAATGCCAGCCAACGGATCGTGGATTTACCGCAACCGCAATTGAACCAACGCCTTGCAGCGTTCGCCCCCAAGCCTGTGTCAAAGACGGTTGAGGAAGCCGATCGGGAACTGGCGCTACGCTGCAGCCAAGCGCTAATGAAACTGTTACCGGATTGCCAAGACGGCGCCGTTGAATTTCCCATTTTGGTCAATGATATTCCTGAATATTCGACATTCAACCAGGTTCGAAACAACCTCCTGAATGCACTGAACAGCGCGAAATTCAAAGCCTTTTTGATCGAAGAGAACCTTGACCCGGGCAGCGTGCGCATCGCCCCTGACAACGCTGAGCTGACCGGCAAGGTAAACGGTGTCGATACCGCCTTTACCTTGAATGATCTGTCGAACTGGACCGTCGTCTGGGGCGAGATTATGAGTGCGGTCCAAGCGTGGGCCGCCGGATCGGACGCTTACGTTCAATATCCCTCCACAACCTCTGCGAGGTTGTATGACGTCATGCGCTTTTACAAGGAACCGATCCCCAGCGAAATTTCCTCTCGGGAGAGCGACTGGCAGGAGCGACGCTCGACCACCTACCTCGGTCGAGTTGCCGACATGATCAGAAATAAGGGCTTCAAGGCTTTGCTTAGCCCAAGTGCCGACGACTCCAATTCCCAGGAGGTACGTAAGCGCCAACAGGCGGTCATCCAACAATTCACTGGGCAGCCAGCCCCTCTCTCGCCACTGGAAACCCTGGCGGCAGATGTTCATGCCCAGCCCCTCGCACCCGTGAAGCGCGCAGAGCCGACCGCTCCCGACGCAAACGCTGCGACGACAGCAAAGGCGCCCCCGGCCACCGCACCGCAGGCAACAACGCCAACGGCTTCCTCTGAGAACCCTGCGCTCGGCAACGCCGTGGCGCAGATGTCTCGAAAGCTTTTTTCCGGCCAACCCAACTTACGCTCAGTCGTCGAAGGCATGCTTGGCGATGCTATCAACGATGCCTCCCCTGGCTTGGATTTCGACGTCAACCATCTGGCCTTCGCCACGCCGGACCCAGACGGGTCCAATCAATTCGTGGAGACGCAGCTTGTCGAGCTGGCTCTGGACTACCTAGCCAATCGAAGTGCGCTGCCTTTTCTTCGCGGTAACGGGAAATTCGTCGACACGCGCCCCGACGTGCTCGCGCATACAGGCTTCGCTCCAGGCACTCCCCTCGCTCTGGACGAAGAGGCCGTCAATCGTGCAGTCAGCATGTTGCCCGCCAAACTGAACGAGGCGATTAAAGCGGCAAAACTCGAATACTGGAACGCCCCCGCCGTGAGCACGCCAGCCAGCGGCGATGCGGGTAAAGGGGCCTCCTATAGCGGCAGCCGCCAGGCGCTCATCGTTAGCCTCCTGCGCGATAATCTTTTCCAGGCTGCACTCTATCAACCTGGGCTAACTGAAGAAGAGCGGGACACGCTGGATATGGTTCTCAAGTATCCCGTAGGCTCAACGCGCCCGAGGGCAGCACAGGGCTCATTAGTGGAGGTCTACACCCTCGACGGGCATCACAGCCATGGTTTTTCCCCCACTTCGCCGAACATACTCATCAAGCGCATGCTGCCAGGAAACACCGTCAAACTAATGTGCGAGCCCAGCGGCAAAGTCTCGGCCTACAACGACGAGGAGCCGCCCAAGACAAAAGTCAACGACGATATATTCAATACCCAGGCCAACATTATCATCAACCGTAAATTGGGCCAGCTCCTGGCCACTGCGCCGTCTTCGGCTATTGCTGCCACACCTGGGCAACCCAAAGTCAGCGTGCCTGACTGGCTGGCCAATGCCGTCGAAGCCGACCGTTTCACCATGCACGAACTGGCGTTGAAGCTCGCGAGTCACTTGCGAAGCAACAAGATCGGTTCTTCCATGAAAGAACTAAAAGATATCCGCACGTTTGCCCAGGAAAAATTCAGCGCCCAACTGCCTATACCCAACGCCTACAAGACCGAAGACCTTGAGGTGGTATTCAAGGTCGCCGCTCAAGTGGCAGGTGGCAGCATCGAGCGTCGTCGCGTGAGCCTGACCGACGTCCTGTTGAAAAACGCGGTTGATATGCCGAGTAGGCAGCTCGAGGTCCACCATAAGACATTGAATGTGCGAATCCCCTTCCTTGAAAAGGACGGCGCGCTGAGGAAGATGGTTGAAGAGGTCGACGTCGGCAAACACTATCCCGAATACCTGAAGAATGCGTTGCTGGATGACCCAGTGCAGAAAGCCGCACACCAGGCAGTCTTTACAGAGCAGGTGCCCATCACCCTGCAGATCAAGGCACTGGAACAGGCGATCAGGGGAAGCTTTGGCTTCGATATGACTGGCTTTCGCTACGTCAGGGAAATTCTTGACCCCAAGCCAGGCGCAAAAACAGTTGATGGTAAAGAGATTGCGATCAGGCCATTAGCGTTTATTCGCACATCTGGCGATGCTCCAGACATAGTCGCAAACGCCTACCTGATTGAGCCCAGCGACAGCGAGGCCGGACCGCATATTCTTTATCGTCCGATGAGTGCCAGTACGCCATTGCTGCAATTTCGCACCCGCGCAGAATTGATGAAAGCTATCCAGAAGCCCGCTCAGACGCAGAAAGAAATTATTAACTGGATGTCCGATGACAACACTCGAACCGCCTACCGGAACGGAGGGTTCCTGAGCCCGCATACGGTCGTGATGGGCCAGAATGTCGACCCGTTGATCAAGCTCAATCCGTTCCACCCAACCGCCGCTGCGCCCACCCTGGCTACGGACGGCTATGCCGCCGCCACCACCCTGCAAGCGCAACTTAACGCGGGGCAACTGATGAACTCTCTTTACGAGGCCAACGCAAGCGCTCAGATCTCTTCGGCCGCAGAGATGGCGGTTACGACCGAGGACAGCACGTCGGCGTTACACACCCAACTCGGTTGGTTGGTCTTGAACGC
Source organism: Pseudomonas sp. W4I3 (assembly GCF_030816195.1). Taxonomy (GTDB): domain Bacteria; phylum Pseudomonadota; class Gammaproteobacteria; order Pseudomonadales; family Pseudomonadaceae; genus Aquipseudomonas. The sequence goes on from NZ_JAUSXS010000001.1 coordinate 3,765,290, forward strand.
GGTTCTTTCCTTTCCGCTTCTTCCAGCAAAGTTAGCCTATGCCGCCTATGCCCTACAGGCCCTTAACATCGTCAACGACATTGAAACGCTGACCGACGGCGACGACGAGAGAAAAGCGGAGGCCACAGTAGACTTGTTGGTCAACCTTGCAATACTGCTGATTGCGCATCTAGCGGCCCCCCGCATGACCAAGCCTGCGGGAGATGCCTTGACCACCAAGGCTTTAGAAGGCCGGATATTGCCAGACGGCACGCCTGGCAATGAACTGGCTCCGCGTAGCATTCAGCTGGGTGGAACGGCGCAAAGCCTCTACTCGATCGAAGGCGTAGTAGCTTCGTATATAGACACTTATAACGGAGGAGATCGAATCAACGTACTAGGCCATGGATCTGAACCTGCGCCGGGACAACCTTCCAAAATAATGAGCGAAGACGGAAAATTGTATTCAGCTCAAGAGATCTACGACTTACTACTCGAACGCGGCATAGATCTGAAAAAGTTCAAAGAGGGGCGTGTGCTCGCCTGCTGGTCGGCATCAGGGGGTGACAACTCATTTATTGCTGACATGCACAGCATCACGGGCGTACCGTTCAAAGGCTACGAAGGTCCGATAGTGACGGACATTATTCCGGGCGTAAATATCGACGAACTTTACCAAGAGTACGTTAAAAACAATAGGCTTTATTTTCCGGAACTCGCAAACTCTGACATAGAGTCGATGGCACAACGGCAACTTGATAATTATGTCGACAATCATTTTAAGCAGGTCGATATTAAAAAAGATCACGGATCAGTCATCTGGCTTAACATAGGGACCGAAAAAAATCCCGTCTGGCAGAAATACGTCGTCGATTATCAGCCTAAACGCACCGGGCCTCCTAAAGCCAAGGCTGAAGCTAAGGACGACGCGCCGATTGTGCCCACTGTGGCCGCACATCCCGTGGTCGACGTCCTGATGGGCGAAAGCCACACCGTGCAAGACGGCCAATCGATACTCACCACTCGCAGCCTTTCAGACTGCTCAGCGCTTGTGGTTCTGTCGGATCTCAAAGATGGCGTCTATCAAAAGCGCACGATGATGCACTTGACCGGCAGCAACCTGGAGTTCGGCTTATGCAGCGGGGATGTTTACGAACATCTGGAAGCGTTGGATCGCTCATTGAACCGCGGCGGGAAAGTCATTCTCGTAGGCGGCAGTCAATCACAGTCCGTCGTTGGGGTGGCAACCACCGTCGGGCAAGAATATAACGGCAAGAAGCCACTCCTGGATCTGCTCAAAAAGCCTGGTGTAGAGGCGGTGATCGCAGGCTCCGTCGGCGTGACCGTCAAACCGGACGGCACCTTTACGTTGCTGGAGGGCACAGGCAATGGCGTATTCGACGCCAAAAAAGTCAAGGACGTGTTCGACTTCGCTGACTAAGCCTGGCGGCCGAGCAACTTGCAGCCGTTGGCTGAGCCAACGGCTGCAAGTTCGTCACCAGCTAATGCTTTACTTCAAAACAGCCAGGGCTGCTTCATAGTTTGGCTCCTGGCCAATTTCGGCAACCAGTTCGCTGTGCAATACGTTGTCGTTCTCGTCCAATACCACGACAGCGCGAGCGGTAAGGCTGCGCAGCGGGCCGTCGACGATGTCTACACCGTAGTCCTGAGAGAACGCGGCGCTGCGGAAGTCCGACAGGCTTTTCACGTTTTCCAGGCCTTCGGAGCCGCAGAAACGCGCCTGGGCAAATGGCAGGTCCGAGGAAATGCACAGTACGACGGTATTGTTCAGCTCGTTGGCCTGAGCGTTGAACTTGCGTACCGAGGTCGCGCAAGTCGGGGTGTCGACGCTTGGGAAGATGTTCAACACTTTGCGCTTGCCGGCGAAGGTCGCCAGGGTGGCGTCCGACAGATCGCCGGCGGTCAGGGTGAAGTCTGGGGCCTGGGTGCCGGTTTGCGGCAGTTCGCCTTCAACCTGGACAGGGTTACCACGGAGGGTGACTTGAGCCATGATCAGAATCCTTATGTTGGGTTTGGTTAAACGAATTCGAGAGGCGGAAGTTAACCACAAAGTGCGTTGGCTACCTACCGCCAGCAACAAATTGTCATATCGCCGGGTTGTGGTTTAATTGCGCGCTTTTTTTGCCTGCACCTCAAGGAACCTGTCGTTGATGAATCAGCCCGCCACCAAAGTCCTGGTCATTGGTTACGTCTGGCCGGAGCCCCGTTCCTCGGCCGCGGGCGGGCATATGATGCAGATTCTCGAGAGTTTTCTCACACAAGGTTGGGACATTACCTTCAGCAGCCCCGCGACCATCGGTGAGCACAAGGCTGATTTGCCGGCGCTGGGCATCCATGAGTGCGCCATCGAACTTAATAACAGCAGCTTCGACGACTTTATCCGCGAGCTGGCGCCGGACATCGTGCTGTTCGACCGCTTCATGATGGAAGAACAGTTTGGCTGGCGCGTGGAAAAATGCTGCCCCGGCGCTTTACGCGTGCTGGAGACCTCCGACCTGCAAAGCCTGCGCGACGCACGGCACCAGCGGCTCAAGGATGCGCTCAAGGCAGCTCCCGACAACGACGACTTCAGCGCCTTGTTCGCCCCGAACCTGGAGCAGGAGTTTCAGCTGATGGCTGGCACCGATCTGGCCAAACGCGAAATCGCCGCGATTTACCGCTGCGACATCAGTTTGATGATCTCCGACGTGGAGATCCGTCTGCTCACCGATCAGTTCAAGGTGCCCAGCGCCCTGCTCCATTGGTGCCCCTTGATGATGGCACCCCCGACCGAAGCCTTCGCGCCGTTCGAAGACCGCGCGCACTTTCTCAGCATCGGTAACTTTCGCCACGCGCCCAACTGGGATGCGGTGCTATGGATGAAGAACAGTCTGTGGCCGTTGATCCGCCAGCAATTGCCCGGCGCCCAGTTGCATATCTACGGCGCCTACACCCCGCCCAAGGCCACCGCGCTGCACAACCCGGCACAGGGCTTTCATGTAATGAACTGGGCCGAAGATGCACTGCAAGTGATGACGGCCGCGCGCATCTGCCTGGCGCCGCTGCGCTTTGGTGCGGGCATCAAGGGCAAGCTGGTCGACGCCATGCTGTGCGGCACGCCCAGTGTGACCACCCCGATCGGCGCCGAGGCCATGGGCGATGACCAGCCCTGGCCCGGCGTGATCGAACACGACGCCCTGGCCCTGGCCGCTGCCGCCGTGAGCCTCTACCAGGACCGCGAGCGCTGGACCCAGGCCCAGGAACGTGGGCGTCAGGTCCTGGCTCGGCGTTATGACCAGGGCTTCCACGGGCCAGCCTTGGTTGAATGCCTGGAGCAATGCCGCCGCAATCTTGCCGCCCATCGCCGGGACAACTTTACCGGCAGCATGCTGCGCCATCATGCGCATAAAAGTACGCAATACATGTCCCAGTGGATCGAGGCAAAAAATCGCAACATCTAGACAATCGAGCAACGCGAAGAGCATGAAAAGCGTGATTCAGACTTGTCGCCGCTGCGCGGCAAGTCGAATCGGATATTCCCTGAGCCTTAACGCGCCCAAACGTACCTCACCTCCTCCAGAGACACCCCGCCACGGGCGAGCGTGCGACGGCTGCCAAGCTCTTCCCGCCCTCCGAGCCCTTGATAGAAACGCACAGCTCTTTGGTTTTCAGCTAAAACCCATAAGGTAATCACCTTATAACCCTGATCAACCAAACGCTGTAAACCTGACTCCCATAATTGCGCGCCTATACCCTTGCCCCAGTATTTTGCCAAAACGTAGATAGCCATCACCTCTCCCGCTTCTGCTCCTGCCTTATCTTGATCACGGCAAGGCCCCACTGAAATCCAACCAGTAACGTTCCCATCCACCTCTGAAACTAAAACGTCAACCTCTTTGCTTCCAATCGCATGAGTCCAATAAGCTTCCCTCTTCGGCAAGGTCGCAGAAAGCGAAGCCAAAAAATCAGCAGGCATTAGATCAAGATAAGCATGTTGCCAGCTACTGATATGAACGTTGGCAATGCTATTTGCATCGCTGGGACGTGCATCACGAATCATAACTATACCCTCACTCGCGTCTACTTCAGATAAATCTTCTGTAATCCTGCCCGCCACTTCTTCTCCGGACGCTGGATATTGCATAAACGTGCCTTCAGCTTCGTTCCTATATTTCAGCGGCGCTGCGTTTCATAAATTCTCACTAACCCTGACCTATATATCAATCAGGCGATTTTCAGCGATCGCGCTCTAAAATACTGAGTAAGGTTTACTAATATGACAACCGAAGCCGTCGCGACTGCCGCACCACTCACCCCATACCGAGGAATCAACAGTACGTTTGCGATAATATTGAGTAGAACTGAGGTCATCATACTGATCGCAAAAAAAGCCACTTCGCCTTTCATGTACAACGCGGTAGCCACAGGCCCAGTGCCTGCGTTGACCATTTGTGCAATAGCTAATATTACAAGGCAAAAACTAAAGGCACCGACTACGGGTTCTCCAACCAACATGGACAATACAAAGCCTGGAAATATACTAAGCACCAAGAAAAACGGCAAAGACCAGAGCAGCACATATTTTTGAACTAAACAAAACGTTTTCCTAGCCGAAGCCAAATCGTTCTCCTTGTACTGCCTTACGATAATTGGGCCGAAAATCGCATTTCCAGCCGAGATAGCTATTGTTACCACTGTAACTATTTGACATATCACACCGTAAATCGCAACAGCATGACTATCAACATAATAGCCCATAATAATCACATCACACTTAAGCAGTGCCACATTAGACAAGCTCGTCGACATCAACCACCAATTACCTGAGCGCTTCAGGTCAACCGGCGATTCCTGCTCATCGTTAAACTCGCGCATCTTCGTCAATAACAATATACCAACAAGCAACACTAAACCAAGAAAAGCAGAAAAAGAATAAACCAACAATATATTATTGATTTCATCAACAACGTTAATCAATACAAAGCATGCAATGGTTATAAATGGCAAAAAAATACCGATGGCATATTGCTCGGCAATCACTCTTCCGACTCCATCCAGCACCCCCTTTATAAGCGCTATCAAAGACCTCAAAAGCAACAGCAGTGGCAAATAAAAAAAACTGTATTCCGGCTTAGACACGATCCCTATCCAGATCAGACCAAACAACACAACACCTATGGCGAGCGTTAAAAGGCTCGAATCTTTCAATGCCGCCCTCAATGCCAAAACTGAATTAATACGACCACTGCCCGCGAAAGCTTTTGTCAATATTACAGGCCAGCCAAATGTGGTAAATACTAGGCAAATAGCCAAAATGGCATTAAGCGACGTTATAACGCCAAAGCGCTCACCACCAATCGTCCGCATCATGTAACTAGACAGCAATAGCGAGGCAGCCATTGACAAAAATTGAATCAACGTAGAATGGCTGATCTTCCTAAGCAAGCCACTATTTGCCTCCGAAACAAAAGAAAACTTTCGCTTTCTCATTTCATTTCCTCACTGCGCGTCCGACAGCAGCAAAATAATTGAGTGTTGATACCGAGTTCAACTCGGTGATTTTCGCTGCCGTCAGGTCATTTGAAGCGGGCGTTATGAACAGCCCGAGTTTCATGCGCGCGCATGAAATACAAACTTTTTGCATCAACATACCAAGTCTCAACAGAGCATTAACATAGCCCACTGAATTGAGGCCCTCAACCGAGCTTGCGAACCAGTAAATATCCGATGCCTGCACGACTGGTTTCTGCCCTATTACGGCGTTTTCCAACAAAGCGCTTTCTATTTCCTTAAAATTGATGAAGCATCGCTCCTTTTTACTCCATCTCTGCACCTTGAACATGTCATCATTAACCCGTTTGAGATGGAACATCTCCAGCGCATCACAGTCATTCAACAATTCCAAACAAGAGCTTACCGCGCCGAATGCACTGATAGGGTCAATCAGCGTTGGCGAGAAAATTCGCGTCGTTTTTCTTTCTGTTGAAAGAGCTTTCCATAAAGGACCAGGCTCGACGGACTCACTCTCATGAAAAAAATTTTCACCTATTAAGGATTCTGAATTGATTTTTTCAGCTTTGTATTCAAGATAGACGAGTAGATTTTGATACCAACCATGAGAAATCCAATGCGCTGCTTCCGAATATAAGCTGCGTACGTTTTCTAGATTAACCAGGAATCCTGACTGAATGAGCTCATCAACCAAGTTTATAGAAACGTTTTGACTTAGGCTAAGTTCCAAAGGCGTTGAAGGGCGATCACCACGCCTAGAAACCTGAGCATAATTTAGTACTCTGAACATAGACTCATCGAGTATAAGTTTCGCACATTTAGGATACGACGTTACACCGACCAACTTACCCTCTGCAAAATAGCACCATAAAAAGGGGTTGGTGTTATAGCAAGCACTTCTACTGAAATCCTCGCGCTCACACGCTACGATGTCACTTGTTGTTTGAAGCGTTGCCTCTGACGCCATACGACCGACAGGTCTACTTATCGAAAAACCACAAATAGGTATATCCTGAAGATCAAACTCATTAAAAACATTCTGATCTATAAAGCCCTCCATTAACGACCACCCGTAGGCAGCACTTAATTGGCGCAGCGTTTCAATACAATGACCGGCATCCAAGAAGATCGCGCGAAAACTCCTACTTTCACGATAACGCCACATGGGACGCTCCACCCTCGCAGTCAACACAAGAGACAAACGCCTATGGTTACTTCCATCGCTACTGGCCATTTTATAAACGAGTTGATTGTTCGGCGGATCAAAACAATAAACACCATCAGGGATATTTTCGACTCCGTTTATAATAACCAACGCTTCAATTGGATGACGCGCGCCCCCTGATGGATTCGCCTTACGCAGCCAAGGCCCAAAATCGCCTCCGTTGATTTCCCCTACGGCAAGGAAAGTACCTGATAAAATATTACTCAGCAGTTGCACCTCACTTTCTATGCTGCACAGGTGCATTTGCGGCAAGGGCAGATTGAGTCGCTTTAACTCAGCATTTCTTTGAGTGTAAACATCTGGCGGTCGTGCAATTTTCCCATACTCATTCATTTGCTCACGATCTTTCTCAAATCGCTCTATTGAATCATAGTTATGAAAAACGTACCCGTGAACAAAAGAATGGTAATAATCAAGGAACACGCTACCTTTTTTCGTTACGGAACAGTTTGGTTCTGGTAAAAGCAAACTTTTTTCAGTCAATATTTCTACGTCATGCAAAGCCTCACCTTCCGCAGAGGAGGCATCCCTTAGAATTTTTATAAGCTTAGGATACTCATCCTTACCGATAGCGCCGTATAAAGTAGACGCAACAGGATTGACGACCGTCCACCGACTGTTCCCTTGAGAATTCGGAGAAACCAACTTTGTTTGCAAGACATAAAGAGACGGATTCGTAAACAAACTTCTCATTTAAACATCCTGTTAGCCGCACCTACTATTATCTTCTGAACTTCCGGAAAATTTTCATATCCACCGTGATATATTTGGATAAGTTTCACCTTGGCGGCCAAAGCCCTGGAGCATTCTCGTGCTCCTTCCGGAGTCCCCCCGAACTGCAATTGGTGTCTTGTTAATATTTGTGCTGCTATCTTTTCGTCAGTGACGTTTTCCGCATGAGGCGTAACCATTCCAGGAATAAATATCAATTCAAATGCTAGTACGGGATCGCCTTCTTTTTTGGTTTTCAGCCATAAATTATCCGCAAATCTAAGCACCATTTTGCGCGCGATATTTTGACTATCAACAGCGTACCCATGCGGCTGCCGCAGTATAGCGTGAACGACCAAATCTCGTGATCGGACCACACATGTCTCGTCAGATAGCAGGCTCCACTCCTGCTGCTTGCACAAGGCCAAGGCATTGGTACTCTTGCCGGCGCCTTTGTTACCCAGCAATAGGACCGCACCTACTTCAGCAGCGTTTATGGCAGCCGCGTGATAGGCAGAAAACCTCCCATCTATGGCCTCTATATTAAAAGGAATGAGTGGCGGAGCGGTGCTACGCCAGTTATGAATCGGGGGCATGCCAAAACCAAACTTAACGTCAGTAAGCACACTGGCGTAATCGGGCGCGGTTCGTGTCAAGTACCTTCTTTTAACCAGATCAATCAGTGGTATAAACAACTCAACATCAATGGGCTCTTCCTGACTGGTTACGAGGTGCTCCTCTAAAACATCTTCTAGATAGCGATGCATTTCGTCATTATCGGTAGTTAGTTTAAACGCAAGACCCAGCAACTCATATCTTATGCTGTATCGCGTTTCTTTAATCTCAGCCATTGATTAACCTGACCTGTTCTGCAACGTGCTCCGCACAGGCGTAAGAGAAAGTTAAACTCATTCTCATGCCTTCAGGATGCGCTATATCAAAATTAGGAGAGTACGTCTTATGATAGTGGCTTGAATCAAACAAAACTGCTCTATTGCATCGATACGGTACAATCACGTGACGCCGTGTACGCTCAAGTACATATTTCTCGGACGCTCGTCCAGCTGCCAGGTATTCGTTAGCTCTTAAATCCTTGGCACGCTTGATATCGTAAATAAGCAAGCCACCCGTATCAAAATCAAGATTGTATTCTTCAGGTGTCAACCAATAGGTTAAGGTTAGCTGTCCGAAATCTGCATGTGTATTACCGTCACTGTTCTTCGAATACAAAAGCGCCCAGTAATCTATCAGCTTGATGCCATCCCCTGCTCGCTTTCGCATCGCGTGGTCAACGCTAGCCAAGATTGTTTCAACGAAAGCCGTCTTAGGTTGTGAGTTATAGAGATGTTTGGATATGGGATTTTTCTTACGCCACATCTGATTGTTTAACAGGCTTTTATGCAGTTCTCGGCACAGCGTGATGTCGAGAAAACCATCAATAATAGTGCAGTCAATATCGCCTAAAAGCGGGTCAAGGCTTTCGCCTCTAACATCTAGCGATATATCCATATATCAGCTCCTTCAAGGATGGCATAGACTCGCCACTGGCGGCGAGTCTACTTGTGCACTGCAACGTTATTTAATCGCAGGTGTATTTGCGCCTTTCGATGGAAAGGTTAGAGCTGGGCCGTGAGAGATGGTATATCCACCGCCCGTCTCCCCGCTTTGCAGCATCGCTTGCTGAACAGGCGACAAATCCTCGAGAAACTCGTTACCTGAAGGAATTACAAAAGATATTCCATATCCGCCGTAATCGTTAGGTTGCGAGACCTTGAATAACTGCAGTTGCTCATATGAAAGGAGAAATGATTTATTCAGCGCCAGGGCCTGAATGATCACCGTGGGAGTATGGGTTCCACTTACATTAAACGGCGGCGTTGTTTCAATCAACTCATCATCTGGAATGATAAACGTGACAACGCCATCATCAATCTTAGCAAACGCATCAGCCGTCAACTCAAACGCACTTAACTCTTGGCTACTGATGATATATGCATACCCAGTCCGCGGTTCTTGAACAAGAACACTTGGCAACTCTTTATATACGAGTGACATTTAGTTTCTCCTTCTATCTTCAGTCAATTTTAACGGAACACTCTTTATTTACGGGAAGATCTTTTCATTCGACCCTACCGTCAGGCTTGCCCTATGGGCTTCCCAGATCCATCTGGAAGTGGAAATTTAGCGACCTGCCATCACATTTATTATTCTGCAGTGAAACAACACCAACTCGTCCCACTCGCCAAGCAGCTGGGCTTGCCGGAGACGTAATAGATATCCGCCAGGTGTGCAGTGATAGAAATCGTACAAAGGAATATAATTCTTTACTGAACGCCCCAATAATATATTGAAAAGCACGCGTGCCACCCGACCGTTACCATCACTAAATGGGTGGCAATTTAATAGCCCCACAATTGCGACCAATGCGGTAAAAAGATCATATTCCGGCACCACCTGCTCAGCCATGTAATACCACAGGGACATGAGCGTGCTTTTAATCTCAGCGGCGTCGACAAACATCGTTGTACGGCCGTGCCTGTCAGGCTCAAGCCCTATAGGTAACTCCCTAATACTTTCGCTGCCACCGACAAGCTGACTCGTGTTGCTTAAAAATGTACAAATGGCAGGGTAATTTATATCGACTAATGTTTTTTTAAATGCTGAGGAAATAGGTTCAACGTGACGCTGCTCCACTGAGGATCTGCCAGCTATCGGAATATGTGTATTGAATGCAGAGTAATGCGCAGATAACGGGTGCTGAAAAAGTGACGCTACTCTTTTTTCCGCTAGAAGGCTCGAGAGGCATTCAGATTTAATAGGCCAAGGCGCTTGCTCGTAGTCATTCAAAAACCTATTAGCAACCGCTAGCGCAGTGAGGGTTTTTTCAGCTAAACCCGCCCGAGCAGGGTAGACTAATGGATTCAAACTATAAACAGTGGTGGCTGTTCGAAGCGAGCTCATCCAATTCACTCCCTATGCTATGAGCACCTGCAAAATCTCAAGAACCAACTTGTATCGATTCGGGGCGGCGCGCTTTACTTGGTCTGGCTACTTTAACGACGAAAAATGACGATTCTATTTCACAACCAATAAGATGCAGTGGCGCATTCTGCGACGCTTGACGCTGGCAGGGCCGTGCACAACGGGGCATTATTTGGGTCGCACCCACAATAAAGCGACGGCAACATGACCCGAGCCACGCGCATCACCGACCCTTCCTACGAGTTGATGGACGACCATAACGGCCTCTCCATCATCTATCGCCAGCACGGCTTTCCCTGCCCGCTGGTGCGCTGGCACTTCCATAAGGAATACGAGCTGCACCTCATCGTCGCCAGCTCGGGCAAGGTGTTCATCGGCGACTACATCGGCAACTTCTACCCGGAAAGCCTGTTCCTCACCGGCCCCAACCTGCCCCACAACTGGATCAGCCAGGTCGAGGAAGACGAGGTGGTGCCCAAGCGCGACATGCTGGTGAACTTTACCGAGGAGTTGCTGGACAACGGCAGCCAGGTGTTCACCGAGCTCAAGAGTCTGGCCCCGCTGCTCGAGCGCGCCCAGTCCGGCATCGAGTTTCGCTGCAAACGCACGATTGCCCAGGCGATGAGCTTGATGCAGCGCATCGAGGACGCCCAGGGCATGGCGCGGCTGGGGCATTTCTTTATCTTGCTGGAAGTATTGAGCGCCTGTGAGGACTACCAACTGTTGTCTGGGGTAAACACGCCACAGCTGGCCGACGAACACAGCATCGACCGCACCAACCGCGCGGTGGACTACATCTTCGCCCACTACGCCCGCGAACTGCCACTGGAGGAAGTCGCGGACTACCTAGGGATGAAGCCGACCTATTTTTCCCGGGTGTTCAAGCAAGCCACCGGGCGCACGTTCATTGAATTCGTCAATCGTCTTCGGATCAGCAAGTCGTGCGAGTTACTGGCCGATGGTAATAAAGCTGTGACCGATGTTTGCTTTGAGTCGGGGTTCAATAACATCTCGAACTTCAACCGGCGCTTCCAGCAGCTCAAGGGGATGACGCCGTCGCACTATCGACGGTTGGCGGTGCAGCGGTTGACGGAGCAGAATCTGGCTTGAGGTAGTGGTAAACGCAGAAACGTCTGACAAGGATTTGAGGTTGTCCCTAGGACACTCAATCTCTAGTCTCCGTACACCGCTGCATACGCAGTGGACGGGCGTCGCGGCCCGGTTAATCAGATGCAAAGTGCCATTTCCGCTTGTTAGTCGACGTTTTTTTATCGTCTACTGTCCGGCCTTATGGTGGCTGTGCGCGGGATACCTTCGGGTATGCCGGTTTCCTGATTCCGGTCCGCGAACCTGCGTACAGCTACCACCCAATAGCGTCGCGGCGATCGGGTGGCAGCTCCACTTAAATCAGGAGTTTCACCATGATCAAACCCACCCCCAATCCCCCGATCGATCCAGCACCCAGCATGCTGTTCACCGTGAAAGACGGCATTTCCACTCAAGACTTACTGGTCAACCTCAGCGAATCACTCGCCTCTGCCCACGCCCTCACCTGCGATTTCGCGTTTGAGCTCGACGGCTCACGCCGCGAAGGCGCGCTGGGTATTGCGCAGTTGATCGAGGTGTCTCGGCTGTTGGCTGAACGCGTACTGGCTGATCTCGAGGGTTAAACCCTGCACTGATGGTTCCCACGCGCGTGGGAACGATCGTGCCGAGTGCAAAAAAGTATCAGTCCAAGTGCTCCCAAGGATTTGTCAGCGTGCCGTTTGAAGGCTGTAATCAGCGCACACTCTTCCTGACTCTCTGTAGGAAGACACAACAACAATAACTGTCCTTCTGTAGCCCCTGGGCGCAGAAAAGGAGTGCGCGATGAAGTTCACAGCAAAAGCTCTGCTTGTCTCCACCTGCATGATGACCTGCATGACCCTCAGCGCCGTCAGCTTCGGCGCGCAAACCCTGACCATTGCCACCGTCAACAACAGCGACATGATCCGCATGCAGAAGCTCTCGAAAACCTTCGAGACCGAGCATCCAGAGATCAAGCTGAACTGGGTGGTGCTCGAAGAAAACGTACTGCGCCAACGCCTGACCACCGACATCGCCACCCAGGGCGGGCAGTTCGACGTGTTGACCATCGGCATGTACGAAGCTGCACTCTGGGGTGCCAAGGGCTGGCTGGAGCCGATGAAAGACCTGCCGGCTTCCTACGACCTCGACGACGTATTCCCTTCGGTACGCGACGGCCTTTCCGTCAAAGGCTCGCTGTACGCCCTGCCGTTCTATGCCGAAAGCTCGATCACCTATTACCGCACCGACCTGTTCAAGGACGCCGGGCTGAACATGCCCGAGCACCCGACCTGGAGCGAGATCGGCGAATACGCGGCCAAACTCACCGACAAATCCAAAGAGCAGTACGGCCTGTGCCTGCGCGGTAAAGCCGGCTGGGGCGAAAATATGGCGCTGATCACCACCCTGGCCAACGGCTACGGTGCACGCTGGTTCGATGAGAAATGGCAGCCCGAATTCAACGGCCCGGAGTGGAAAGAGGCGCTGAACTTCTACGTCGATAACATGAAAAAATCCGGCCCGCCGGGTGCGTCCAGCAACGGCTTCAACGAAAACCTGGCACTGTTCAACAGTGGCAAGTGCGCAATCTGGGTGGACGCCAGCGTGGCCGGCTCGTTCGTCACCGACAAGACCCAGAGCAAAGTGGCTGACCATGTCGGCTTTACCTTTGCCCCGCACGAGAAGACCGACAAGGGCACCTCGTGGCTGTATTCCTGGAGCCTGGCGATCCCCACCAGCTCCAAGGCCAAGGACGCCGCCAAGGTATTCACCACTTGGGCCACTTCCAAGGAATACAGCCAACTGGTGGCCAAGACCGACGGTATCGCCAACGTACCGCCAGGCACGCGCCAGTCCACCTACAGCGACGAGTACATGAAGGCCGCGCCGTTCGCCAAGGTGACCCTGGAATCGCTGAAAGTCGCGGACCCGACCAAGCCGACGGAAAAACCGGTGCCGTATATCGGCATTCAACTGGTGACCATTCCTGAGTTCCAGGCGATTGGTACCCAGGTCGGCAAGTTCTTCTCCGGCGCACTGACCGGCCAGCAGACGGTCGATGCCGCACTGACGGCCGCGCAGACCACCACCGAGCGCGAAATGAAGCGGGCCGGTTACCCCAAGTAACCCAGCCTCACCCCTGTCAAAGGTGGGAGGGGGCTTGCCCCCGATAGCACTCTACCAGTTGATGAATGTGTGACTGATACACCGCTATCGGGGGCAAGCCCTCTCCCACATTGGCCGCACTCCGATCCTTGCTCTGCACTGGCCTTGATTATCATGAATACGACACCAAAAAACCGCCTGGCCAACCCCGGCTGGTTCCTCGTCAGCCCCTCGGTGGCCTTGTTGCTGCTCTGGATGATCGTGCCGCTGGGCATGACCCTGTATTTTTCGCTGATCCGCTACAACCTGCTCTACCCCGGCGAAAACCAGTTCGTCGGCCTGGAGAATTTCACCTACTTCGTCACCGACTCAGGTTTCCTGCCCGGCGCGACCAACACACTGTTGCTGGTGGGCAGCGTGCTGCTGATCAGCGTGGTGTTCGGCGTGTTGATCAGTGCGCTGCTGGAGGCCAGTGAGTTCTTCGGGCGCGGCCTGGTGCGGGTGTTGCTGATTTCGCCGTTCTTCATCATGCCCACCGTCGGTGCGTTGATCTGGAAGAACCTGATTTTTCACCCGGTGTCGGGGGTGCTTGCCGCCGTCTGGAAGCTGTTTGGCGCCGAACCGGTGGATTGGCTGGCGCACTACCCGCTGCTGTCGATCATCATCATTGTGTCGTGGCAGTGGCTGCCCTTCGCCATCCTGCTGCTGATGACCGCCATGCAGTCCCTCGACCAGGAACAAAAGGAGGCCGCGCGCCTGGACGGTGCCGGCGCCATCGCGATCTTCTGGCACCTGACGCTGCCGCACCTGGCACGTCCGATTGCGGTGGTGGTGATGATCGAAACCATCTTCCTGCTTTCGGTGTTCGCCGAAATCTTCACCACCACCAACGGTGGCCCCGGCTACGCCTCGACCAACCTCGCCTACCTGATCTACAACCAGGCGCTGGTGCAGTTCGACGTGGGCATGGCCTCGGCCGGCGGCTTGATCGCCGTGGTCATCGCCAATATCGCGGCGATCATCCTGGTGCGGATGATCGGCAAAAACCTGACTGACAAGCCTTGAGGGCCGCGCCATGACGCTTCAACAATCCCGCCGCCTGCAGAGCCTGTTGCTTGGCACCCTGGCCTGGGCCATTGCGATCCTGATTTTCTTCCCGATCTTCTGGATGGTGCTGACCAGCTTCAAGACCGAAATCGACGCGTTCGCCACGCCGCCGCAGTTCATCTTCACGCCAACGCTGGAGAACTACCTGCACATCAATGAGCGCAGCAACTACTTCAGCTATGCCTGGAACTCGGTGCTGATCTCGTTCAGCGCCACCGCCCTGTGCCTGCTGATCTCGGTGCCGGCCGCCTACTCCATGGCCTTCTACGAAACAAAGCGCACCAAGGGCACGCTGCTGTGGATGCTGTCCACCAAGATGCTGCCGCCAGTGGGTGTGCTGATGCCGATCTACCTGCTGGCCAAGAGTTTTGGTCTTTTGGACACGCGCATCGCGCTGATCATCATCTACACCCTGATCAACCTGCCGATTGTGGTGTGGATGGTTTACACCTACTTCAAGGACATTCCCAAGGACATCCTCGAAGCCGCACGCCTGGATGGTGCCACCCTGTGGCAGGAAA
Source organism: Pseudomonas sp. W4I3 (assembly GCF_030816195.1). Taxonomy (GTDB): domain Bacteria; phylum Pseudomonadota; class Gammaproteobacteria; order Pseudomonadales; family Pseudomonadaceae; genus Aquipseudomonas. Next base: position 3,780,497 of record NZ_JAUSXS010000001.1, read on the forward strand.
TGGTCCGGGTACTGCTGCCGATCGCCAAGGGTGGCCTGGCCTCCACCGTGCTGCTGTCGTTGATCCTGTGCTGGAACGAAGCGTTCTGGTCGCTGAACCTGACGTCATCGAACGCCGCGCCGCTGACCGCACTGATCGCCTCCTATTCCAGCCCCGAAGGCTTGTTCTGGGCCAAATTGTCCGCCGTATCGACCCTGGCCTGCGCGCCGATCCTGATCTTTGGCTGGATCAGCCAGAAACAGCTGGTGCGCGGCCTGTCCTTCGGCGCAGTCAAATAATAATTCCAAGCGGAGGGCCCATCATGGCCAACCTGAAAATCAAGAATCTGCAAAAAGGCTTCGAAGGTTTTTCCATCATCAAGGGCATCGACCTGGAAGTGAACGACAAGGAATTCGTGGTGTTCGTCGGCCCGTCGGGCTGTGGCAAATCCACGCTGCTGCGCCTGATCGCCGGCCTGGAAGAAGTCAGCGAAGGCACCATCGAGCTGGACGGGCGCGACATCACCGAAGTGACCCCGGCCAAGCGCGACCTGGCCATGGTGTTCCAGACGTATGCGCTGTACCCGCACATGAGCGTGCGCAAGAACATGTCGTTCGCCCTGGACTTGGCCGGCGTCGACAAGAAGCTGGTGGAAAGCAAGGTCAGCGAAGCGGCGCGTATTCTGGAGCTGGGCCCTCTGCTGGAGCGCAAGCCCAAGCAACTCTCCGGCGGCCAGCGCCAGCGCGTCGCGATTGGTCGGGCGATTGTGCGTAACCCGAAGATCTTCCTGTTCGACGAACCCTTGTCCAACCTCGACGCCGCCCTGCGCGTGCAGATGCGCCTGGAATTGGCACGCCTGCATAAAGAGCTGCAGGCAACCATGATCTACGTGACCCACGACCAGGTCGAAGCCATGACCCTGGCCGACAAAGTCGTCGTGCTCAACAGCGGTCGCATCGAACAGGTCGGCTCGCCGCTGGAGCTGTATCACCAGCCGGCCAACCTGTTTGTCGCGGGCTTCCTCGGCACGCCCAAAATGGGCTTCCTCAAAGGCAAAGTGACCCGCGTGGAGGGCCAGGGCTGCGACGTACAACTGGACGCCGGCACCCTGATCAGCCTGCCGCTGAGCGGCCAGACCCTGAGCGTGGGCAGCGCGGTGACCCTGGGCATTCGCCCGGAGCACCTGGAAATCGCAGCGTCCGGCCAGACCACCCTGACCGTCACCGCCGACGTCGGCGAACGCTTGGGCAGCGACACCTTCTGTCACGTCATCACCGCCAACGGCGAGCCGCTGACGATGCGTATTCGCGGTGACATGGCCAGCCAATATGGCGAAACCCTGCAACTGCACCTGGACCCGGCGCACTGCCACCTGTTCGACACCGACGGCGTGGCCGTGGCCCGTCCCCTGCGCGCTGCCGCCTGATTTCGCGAGTATTTCCAGATGAAACTGAATAAACACAACCTCACCCAGCTGGCCCCCGAAGTGCAACTGCCGGCCTACGCGATTGCCGATACCCGCCAGGGCATCGCGCACATCGGCGTCGGCGGTTTCCACCGGGCGCACCAGGCGTTTTACACCGACGCCTTGATGAACACCGGCGAAGGCCTGGACTGGAGCATCTGCGGCGTTGGCCTGCGCGCGGAAGACCGCAAGGCCCGCGACGACCTGGCCGGCCAGGATTATCTGTTTACCTTGTACGAACTGGGCGACACCGACGACACCGAAGTGCGCGTGATCGGCGCCCTCAGCGACATGCTGCTGGCAGAAGACGGCGCCCAGGCCCTGATCGACAAACTGGCCGACCCGGCCATTCGTATCGTGTCGCTGACCATCACCGAAGGCGGCTATTGCATCGACGACAGCAACGGCGAATTCATGGCCCACCTGCCGCAGATCCAGCATGACCTGGCGCACCCCGGCGCACCGAAAACTGTGTTCGGCTTTCTCTGCGCCGCACTGACCCAGCGCCGCGCCGCCGGCACTCCCGCGTTCACGGTGATGTCCTGCGATAACCTGCCGCACAACGGCGCTGTCACCCGCAAGGCGCTGCTCGCGTTCGCCGCGTTGCACGACGCGCAATTGCATGACTGGATCAACGCCAATGTGAGCTTCCCGAATGCCATGGTCGACCGCATCACGCCGATGACCAGCAGCGCCCATCGCCTGCAACTGCATGATGAGCACGGCATCGACGATGCCTGGCCGGTGGTGTGCGAGCCCTTTGTGCAGTGGGTGCTGGAAGACAAGTTCGTCAATGGCCGCCCGGCCTGGGAAAAGGTCGGCGTGCAGTTCACCGACGACGTGACGCCGTACGAAGAAATGAAGATCGGCCTGCTCAACGGCAGCCACCTGGCCCTGACGTACCTGGGGTTTCTCAAGGGCTACCGGTTTGTTCACGAGACCATGAACGACCCGTTGTTTGTCGCCTACATGCGCGCCTACATGGACCTGGACGTCACGCCGAACCTGGCGCCGGTGCCGGGCATTGACCTGACGCAGTACAAGCAGACCCTGGTGGACCGCTTTTCCAACCAGGCAATTGCCGACCAGCTGGAACGGGTATGCTCGGACGGTTCATCGAAGTTTCCCAAGTTCACCGTGCCGACCATCAATCGCTTGATTGCCGATGGGCGTGAGACCGAGCGCGCAGCGTTGGTCGTGGCGGCGTGGGCGCTGTACTTGAAGGGTGTGGACGAGAACGGAGTGAGCTACCAAATTCCGGACCCGCGCGCCGAGTTCTGCCAGGCACTGGTGAGTGATGACGTATTGATCAGCCAGCGCCTGCTGGGGGTTGAAGAGATTTTCGGCACCGCTATTCCCAACTCGCCTGCATTTGTGGCAGCGTTTGAGCGGTGTTATGTGAGCTTGCGGGACAACGGCGTCACCGCAACCTTGGAACAGCTACTGAAGAAACCGGCTTAAACCTGTGGGAGGGGGCTTGCCCCACTGTAGGAGCGAGCTTGCTCGCGAAAAACGTCCAGGCAACGCGTTCATTCTGAATAAACGCCGGTGGCCTGAGTTCTTCGCGAGCAAGCTCGCTCCTACACTGGCGGGTAACAGGGCAAGCCCCCTCCCACATGTGGACCGCATTACCAATCCGAAAAATAATACTGCTGAGCAAATCATCATGACCCAGCAAAACCTGTTCCTCGGCATCGACTGCGGCACCCAGGGCACTAAAGCTATCGTTCTCGACGCGTCCAGCGGCAAGGTGCTGGGGCTGGGCGCCGCCGCGCACACCTTGATCAGCGGCGCCAACGGCCGGCGCGAGCAGCACACCCAGGAATGGCTGGACGCCTTTACCGAAGCCACCCACCGCGCCCTGCAACAGGCCGGGGTCGACGGCCAGGATATCCTCGGCATTGGCGTTTCCGGCCAGCAGCATGGCTTGGTGCTGCTCGATGAGCAGGGTGAAGTACTGCGCCCGGCAAAACTGTGGTGCGACACCGAAACCGCCGCCGAAAATGACCGCCTGCTGCAGCACCTGGGCGGCGAAAGCGGCTCGCTGGAGCGTCTGGGCGTGGCCATTGCGCCGGGCTACACCGTGTCCAAACTGCTGTGGACCCGTGAACAGCACCCGGACCTTTTCGCGCGCATCGCCCACATCCTGCTGCCCCACGACTACCTCAATTACTGGCTCACCGGCCGCGCCGTCGCCGAATACGGCGATGCCTCGGGCACCGGCTATTTCAACGTGCGCAGCCGTGACTGGGACGTGGCGCTGCTCCAGCACATCGACCCCAGTGGTCGGCTGCAGGCGGCGCTGCCCGAGCTGATTGAAGCCGATCAAGCCGTGGGCACGATCCTGCCGGCCATCGCCGAGCGCCTGGGCATCAACCCCAACGCGGTCGTCGCCAGCGGCGGCGGCGACAACATGATGGGCGCCATCGGCACCGGTAATATCGCTCCTGGGGTAATCACCATGAGCCTGGGCTCATCGGGCACCGTCTACGCCTTTGCCGACCAGCCCAACGTCAGTCCCCAGGCGTCGGTCGCGACCTTCTGCGCCTCCAGCGGTGGCTGGTTGCCGTTGATCTGCACGATGAACCTGACCAATGCCACCAGCGTGATCCGCGAGCTGTTCGAACTCGACCTGAACGCCTTCAACGCCCTGGTCGAGCAGGCCGCCATCGGCGCCGACGGGGTGAGCATGCTGCCGTTCCTCAACGGCGAACGGGTACCCGCCCTGCCCCACGCCACCGGCAGCCTGCACGGCCTGACCATGACCAACCTGACCCGCGCCAACCTGTGCCGCGCGGTGGTCGAAGGCACCACCTTCGGCCTGCGCTACGGCCTGGACCTGCTGCGCCAGACCGGCCTGCAAAGCCTGGGCATCCGCTTGATCGGCGGCGGCTCGAAAAGCCCGGTGTGGCGGCAGATGGTCGCCGATATCATGAACACCGAAGTGGTGTGTACCGAACAGAGCGAAGCCGCGGCCCTGGGCGCGGCGATCCAGGCGGCGTGGTGCCAGTCCGGCGAATCCCTGGCCAGCCTGTGCGACAAATGCGTGAGCCTTGACCCGGCCAGCCGCACCGTGCCGGTGCCGGCCAATGTCAGGGCCTATCAACAAGCCTATGAGCGTTATCAACAACTTGTGGCAACCCTTTAAGAGCGAGCAACTATGTATCTGGTGTGTGGTGAAGCGCTGTTTGATTTTTTCAGCCAGGAGGATGCCGACGGGCAGGCCGCCAAGCTCGATTACAAGGCGATTGCCGGGGGTTCGCCGTTCAACGTGGCGGTCGGCCTGCGCCGCCTGGGTATCGCATCGGGTTTCTTTGCCGGGATTTCCAACGATTACCTGGGCCGGCGCCTGTTGCAGGTGCTGAAAAATGAAGGCGTGAACGAAGACTTCCTGGTGCCCTTCGACGCGCCGACCACCCTGGCCATGGTGGCCGTGGGTGCCAATGGCTCGCCCCAATACAGCTTTCGTGGCGAAGGCTGTGCAGACCGGCAACTGCAGCTGAGCCACCTGCCGCCCCTGGGTGACGAGATTCGCGGGCTGCATGTGGGCTCGTTCTCGCTGGTGGTACAGCCAATCGGCGACACGCTGCTCAACCTGGTCAAGCGCGAAAGCGGCAAGCGCCTGATCAGCCTCGACCCCAACGTGCGGCTGAACCCGCAACCGGACATCCAACTGTGGCGCGACCGGGTGGCGGAATTGGTCAAGCATGCGGACCTGATCAAGGTCAGCGATGAAGACCTGCACCTGCTCTACCCCGAGCAATCCCCTGAAAGCGTGCTGCAAGGCTGGCTGCAACACCGCTGCCAGTTGGTATTCCTGACCCGGGGCGGCGATGGCGCCAGCGTGTTCAGCCGCCGCCATGGCAATTGGTCGCAACCGGCCATCGATATCGTGATGGCCGATACGGTAGGTGCCGGCGATACCTTCCAGGCAGCATTGATTGCCTGGTTGACTGAGCACCAATTGGACTCGGTCGAGGGCCTGCAGCAGCTTGACCGCGAACAGATCGACGCCATGCTCGGCTTTGCGATCCGCGCCGCAGCGCTGACCTGTACCCGTACCGGGCCGGACCTGCCTTACCGCAGCCAATTAGGCTGATTGCTCTGCCGGCCGTGCGCTGCGCGGCCTGCTACCCTTTGTCAGAAAATTCTCCGTTGAGCGAGGTGTGTGCTAGACCAAAAAACAGCAGTAACAAAAACAATACGTAGGACACGTCATGACCAAGGCATCTGGCTTTCCAACCCGAGCCGTTATTGCTGTCGGCATTCTTTCACTGCAGTATATCACTCCCCAGACCGCGCACTCCGCGTGCGCTTTTACCCCCGGACCCGGTGACGATAGTTACGTCTGCGACAGCGGCACCAGCGCCACTGGCCTGACCGATCTGCTGGGCAACAACAGCCTCACCCTACCCTCCGGCGGCTCCGGCACCCTCAATGGAGGCGTCACCTTCGGTGCGGGCGCCGATGCGGTACGCATCGATTCCGGGGTGATCACCGGCGCGGTGCAGCAAGGCAACGGCATTGACGATTTCATCATGAACGGTGGGCAAATCCAGTCCCTGGCCCAGGGTGATTCGCGCGACACCTTCCTGATGACCGGCGGCACCATCGTCGGCGCGTTCGAGGACGGCGACACCGCACGACAGAGCGGCGGCACCATCGGCCGCGTCGACATGAAGCTCGACAATAACCTCTACGATATGTCCGGCGGCGCGATCCTGGGTAACCTGGTGACCGGCTTCGGCACCGACACCATCATTGTTTCGGGCGGCACCATCGGCGGCAATATCAGTGTCAGCGGCGGTGATGACAGCATCACCGTCAGTAGCGGCGTGATCAGTGGCGAGATCCGCGCCAGTGTCGGCAACGATACGTTCAATTGGCTGGGCGGCGGCCGGATCAACTCCGCCGTGCTGATGGGCGATGGCGATGATAGCGCAGTGCTGCGCGGCCTCAGCGAAAGCCAGCTGGCTAGCACGCCCTCCCTCGACGGTGGCCTGGGCAATGATCAATTGACCTTCGATAACACCACCTCCGGCACGCCGGCGCGCTATGTCGGCTGGGAAACGGTCAACCTCGACAACGCTTCGCGCTTTGACCTGGCCGGGGATTTTTTCCTCGGCGACAGTACGAGCAACACCGGTACGTTCAACCTCGATGGCAGCAGTACCCTGGCCGTGACCCAGGGCGCGATCCGCCCCTACAGCGCCGGCCAACTGGCAACGCTGAACAACGCCGGCACCATTGACATGACCACCGGCAGCGCCAGTGCCGGCGATGCGCTCACGGTGCATGGCAACTACGTGGGCAACAACGGTCAACTGTGGCTGCAGACCGTGCTCGGTGACGACAACTCGGCCACGGACAAGTTGGTGGTGGCCGACGGCACGCTCAGCGGTCACACCCAGCTGGCCGTGACTAACCTCGGCGGTGCCGGTGGCTTTACCCAGAACAACGGCATCGAGGTGGTCCAGGCGCTCAACGGCGCGGTCAGCAGCATCGACGCCTTCGCCTTGAAGGGCTCGGTATCGGCCGGTGCCTATGAGTACCTGCTGTTCAAAGGTGGCGTCACCGCCGGTACGGAAAACAACTGGTACCTGCGCTCCTCGGTGGTGGCCGTGCAACCGCCCGCCGTACCACCGGTACCGCCCACCCCGCCGGTGGTGGTGCCTGTGCCACCGATTCCACCGACACCGCCTGTGGTCGACCCCGATGAACCACCGGTGGAGCCACCGACCGCGCAACCGGTGGCGCCAGTCGAGCCGCCGGCGCCAGCGCCGAGCCAGGTCGCGGCCGCCACGTCACCGCAATCCGCCGCCAGCAACCCGTTGCTGCCAACGGCCGTGGCCGGTGCCGAGCCTATCGCGCTGTACCGTCTGGAAGTGCCGGTGTACTCGGTTGTGGTTCCGGCCGCGCAACTGATGACGTTGCAGGCGCTGGGCACCTTTCACGACCGCCAGGGCGAGCAAAGCCTGCTCAGCGAAACCGGGGCGGTGCCGGCCGGTTGGGCGCGTGCCTACGGCAGCGATTTCAACAAAAGCTGGTCGGGCACCGTGTCGCCAAGCTTCGACGGCAGCGTCAAGGGCTATCAGGTGGGGCATGACCTCTACGCTGCGCACACCAGCGGCGGGCAATTGCAGCGCTTTGGCCTGTTCATCGGGCAGAGCCGCTTGAACGGTGACGTCAAGGGATTCGCCGAAGGCTTTCAGGACCGGCGCTCCGGACGGGTCAAGCTCGACGGCGATAACGTCGGCGCCTATTGGACGCTCACCGACTCCGCAGGCGGGTATGTGGATGTGGTCGCGATGTTTACGCGCCTGGACGGCGATAGCAAATCCGACCGTGGTGTGAAGATGAACACCAAGGGCCATGCCTTGGCGCTGTCCGCCGAAGCCGGTTATCCGTTCACTGTTTCCGAACACTGGGTGGTGGAACCGCAGGCCCAGGTGATCCGCCAGACCATCGACCTGGACAGCCAGAACGACGGCATTTCCAAGGTGTCGTTCGATTCTCAGGAAGTACTGGACCGGCCGGCTTGGCGCCCGTCTGAAGGGCCGCTACCGGGTGGGCAACACGCCCGTCGAGCCCTATCTGCGCGCCAACGCCTGGCGTACGTTCGGCGGCAGCGACACGGTGACCTACGATGATGTGGACCGCATCAAGAGCGACCACAAGTCGTCCAGCGCCGACGTGGGCGTAGGGGTTGTCGCCAAGTTGTCGTCGGCGGTGAGCGTTTATCTGGCAGCGGACTACAACACCAACCTGGACGGCAACGCCCTGGAAGGTGTCAGTGGCAACGCCGGTGTGCGGATGAGTTGGTAACCCGCCAACAACAGTGGGCCTGGCGAATGCCAGGCCCATGGGTCACTCACCAGTAATAACCACGCCCTCCTGCTCGTTGCAGGACAGGGGCGTGGGAATGTGTGAGTCCTTCACGCAATTCGGTGATCAGGTTGCAGATGGCTCGACTGCTGTCGAGCTTGTCTGCGCTTATTCCCTTGACCTCCAGATCCACGCGGTCACGGTCACGGTCGTCATAGACCCTGATCGTCAGCGAAGCATCTTCGGCTTTGGTGCACTCACACCGCTTGGGCAGGAAACTTCCTTCAATAATGCTGCGAAGCTCTAGTTCCGAAAGCATGGCTAACCTCTCCTTTTTTTGAGACTGCCAACAGTTTTATAGGTATTCCACAGGCACTTGCCTGCCGCGTCTTGCCGGCCCTGGAAGACGCCTTCTTCAGAAGCCTACTCGGCAATATCCACTGCTGTTGTAACCTTTCTTCATAAGCCGGCCGCTTGGTTATATAAGCGTGAGCGCTCGCTCAGCATCATCGTCGAACCGCATCGATTAATCGTTTAACCCGTCGCCTGAGCCGCGCGTAACCCCGGTGGTCGATGCTTCTGGCAACATATGGCAAACAATCAATCTGCGGCCCTTTCGTCGAGAGGGACTTACACAGAACATATGAAACATATACGCTTCGTATATTAAATTCTGATAGTGAAGCGTATGGGCATCGTCAAGATCACCGACCAATTGCACGAGCAACTGCGCCTGGCCAGCGCCACGATGGATCGTTCCATCAACGCCCAGGCGGAATTCTGGATCAAGATCGGCCTGCTGGCCGAGCTCAATCCGCAGCTGCCTTATAACGAGCTGATCAACAAACTGTTACTGGACAAGCCCGACCTGATCCGGGGGCGCAGCCAATGATCAAGACGCCACAACAGCTCGCGGTGATGCGCGAATCCGGGCGTCTGCTGGCACAGGTGTTCAGTATGCTCGACGGCTTCGTCGCCGCCGGCCGCTCGACCCTGGAGCTGGACAGCGCCGTCGAAACCTTCATACGCCAAGCGTTGAAGGCCCGCCCGGCGAGCCTCGGGCAATATGACTACCCCTTCTGCATCAACACCTCGATCAACGAAGTGGTGTGCCATGGCATGCCCAGCGCGAAGGAAATCCTCAAGGACGGCGACATCATCAACATCGACATCACCCTGGAAAAAGGCGGCTTTATCGCCGACTCCAGCAAGATGTACATGATCGGCACCGTCACCCCCAAGGCGCGCCGCCTGGTGGAGATGACGTTCGAAGCGATGTGGGCGGGCATCCGCCAGGTCAGGCCCGGCGCCCGTCTGGGTGATATCGGCCATGCGATCCAGCGTCACGCCCAGGCTAACGGCTACAGCGTGGTACGTGAATACTGCGGCCATGGCATTGGCCGGGAAATGCACGAAGAGCCACAAATCCTGCACTTCGGCCGCCCCGGCACCGGGCTGGAACTGCGTGAAGGCATGGTGTTTACCATTGAGCCGATGCTCAATCAGGGCAGCGCCAAGGTGCGCAGCCTGAAGGACGGCTGGACGGTGGTGACCAAGGACAACAGCCTGTCGGCGCAATGGGAACATACGGTCGCGGTGACGGCGGATGGGTTCGAGGTGCTGACGTTGCAAGCGAGCGCCTGAACAACCTCCACCGTTGGATGAGGCGCGCTACCACACTTGCCCTTGGCGTTTTAGTTCCAGGCGCCGCACGAACTCCTCCAGCACCAGGCCATAGAGGTCGTCCTGCAAATAGGCATCCTCAATGCCTGCGTCCAGGTTGGGATTGTCGTTGACCTCGATCACCACCACTTTGTCGCCGGACTGCTTGAGGTCTACACCGTAGAGGCCATCGCCGATCAGGTTGGCGGTCTTCACGGCCAGTTCCACCACCGCCTTGGGCGCTTCGTGAACGGCCAGGGTGCGGCATTCGCCATTGATGTCCTGGCCGATGGCCTTGTGATTGTAGATCTGCCAATGGCCCTTGGACATGAAGTACTGGCAGGCAAAGATCGGCTTGCGGTTGAGCACACCGATACGCCAGTCGTACTCGGTGTAGAAGAACTCCTGAGCGAGCAGCAGCACCGAATGCTCGAACAACTCGGCGGTGGCCTTGAGCAACGCCTCCTGGCTCTCCACCTTGATCACGCCACGGGAAAAGCAGCCGTCGGGGATCTTCAATACCAACGGGAACCCCAAGCGCTCGCCGACCCGCTCAAAGTCTTCCGGTCGTTCCTTGTAGAGAATCTCGGTGGCGGGCATGCCCAACTGATGGCTGTTGAGCAAGTCGGTGAGGTAAACCTTGTTGGTACAGCGCAAGATCGATGCCGGATCGTCCATCACCACCAGGCCTTCGCTTTCGGCTTTCTTGGCAAAGCGATAGGTGTGGTTGTCGACGCTGGTGGTTTCGCGGATCAACAAGGCGTCGTACTCGGCCAGGCGCGCGTAATCCTTGCGCTCGATCAGGTCCACATCGATGCCCAGGCCCTTGCCTACCCGAACGAAATTCTCCAGCGCCCGCGCGTTGGACGGCGGCAGTTGCTCTTGAGGATCGTGGAGGATCGCCAGGTCATAGCGGGCCAGTCTGCGCGAGCGCGGTTGGCGCCAGATCTTACGGCTGAAGTTGTCGAGGGCGTGGGCGAATTGATCTTCCTGATCATCACGCAACTTATGCAATACGCCGGACTTGACCCCTTCGATGTGCCAGCCGTTATTCTTTTTGAAATCAACTAACAGGATTGGACACGGAAACGCTTCAAACAACTGACGGGCCAAGTCCTGCAACGGTTCTATATTGGTTCGACCAAAATAAAGCGTCAGAGTAAAGCCTTCGGTATTGCTGTAAAGGTGGTGACTCAAGGCTTTATCGAGGGTTTTATCCAGGTCGTCCAGGGCCAGGCCGTACAACGCTTTTTTCGTCAGTTCGCTGATGGTGCGTACCGATGGGATCACCTTGTGCCCCCGCGCTTCGGCCAGCAGGGAGCAGTAGTAGCCATGCCCCAGGTACTTGTAGCCGCGGCACAGGTTGATCACCTGCACGCGCTTGCCCGTCTCGTTTTCACGCGTCTGCTCCAGATACTCCTGGGCGGTGACGATGTCTTCGCTGGGGAAGTAGGAGGCCCAGTCTTCCTTGCGTTCGACAATGATCACGACTTGACTTGCGCCTTTGGACGGGCCCGAAAAATAACCGCTGGAAGTTATTGTCGCCGCGACTGTTTGCTCGGATACTTCACGCCAATGACTGTGTACCGCCGACATAATATTTGATCCGCTTTAGAGAACTCGACCTTTTCTATTAAGCACGATCTTTTAGAGAAGTCCCGTTTCGTTACGCAACTTTTACGGCGGTCATATGGCTCTTTCCTTTCGCGTTGCAACTCCGTGCGATGTGCCTGAACTGGTGGCACTGGAACAACATTGTTTCACCACCGACCGGCTGTCATCGCGCAGTTTTCAGTGGATGATCAGCCGCGCCCATGGCGAGTTGTTGGTCGCGGAGAACGACGGACAATTGCTTGGTTATGCGTTGGTGCTGTTCCACCGTGGCACCTCGCTGGCGCGCCTGTATTCCATCGCCATTGCCGAGCCTGCGCGTGGTCTGGGGCTGGGCAAACAATTGCTCGCGCGCATTGAGGCAATTGCGGTGGAACATGACTGCGCCTACCTGCGCCTGGAAGTGCGCAGCGATAACCCAGGCGCCCTCGCGCTGTATGAGCGAAGTGGCTACCGGCGCTTCGCCCTGATCAACGACTATTACGAAGACCACACCGACGCCCTGCGCCTGGAGAAGCGCATCGTCCAGCACCGCCAGCCCCTGGACTGCCAACACCTGCCGGTCAGCCATGGGGAATTCGAGCGCATGTGCCGGTTCGGTAATAACAAACTGCGTGCGGCCGTGGTGGTCTTCAAGCCACTTGCCTGATTCCGGCCTTGGCCTCCAGCTCACGCACCAGCGGTAACACGCGCTTGCCGAAGTACTCGACTTCTTCCTGGAAATGCAGGAACCCGGCCAGCACCAGGTCCACGCCGACCGCCTTGAGCGCAACGATGCGCTCGGCGATCTGCTGCGGCGTGCCGATCAGGTTGGTCTTGAAGCCGTCGTTGTACTGCACCAGGTCCTCAAAACTGGATTTGGCCCAGTTGCCCTCGCCTTCCGGTGAGGCCTTGCCGGCTTGTTTGGCCGCGTCACCAAAGGCGTTGACCGCTTCCGGGTCGGCCTTGTCGATGATATCCGCCAAGACGGCGCGCGCCTCTTCCTCGGTGTCGCGGGCGATGATGAAGGCGTTGACGCCGACTTTGACCGAATGGTTATTCGCCGCTGCCTTGGCGCGGAGGTCATCGACCTGGGCCTTGATGCCTTCCGGCGTATTGCCGTTGGTGAAGTACCAGTCCGACACGCGCGCGGCCATGTCCCGCGCCGCCCGTGAGCTGCCGCCCTGGAATACCTCTGGATGGCCCAGCGGCTTGGGCTTGAGGGTGTAATTGTTGAAGCGGTAGAAGTCGCCCTTGAAGGTGAAGTCATCCTGGGTCCAGATGCCTTTCAAGGCACGGATGAACTCTTCGGAGCGACGATAGCGCTCATCATGCTCCAGCCAGGGTTCACCAATGGCCTGGAACTCGCCCTTGAACCAGCCGCTGACGATATTGACCGCGATACGGCCGTTGGTGAGCTGGTCGATGGTCGCCAGTTGCTTGGCCGCCAGCGCCGGCTGCCACGGGCCCGGCAGGATCGCCGCAATCACCTTGAGGGTGGTGGTGGCCGCGAGCAGCGCGTGGCTGAAGGCTACCGACTCGTGCTGGTTCTCGGCGCCGTAGCCGGCGGTGAAGCGAATCTGGGTCAGGCCGTATTCGAAGCCGGCAGCTTCGGCCAGTTGCGCCAGTTTGCGGTTGTAGTCGATGCCCCAATGGGTGCGTTGCTCGATCTTGCTGACCACCAGCCCACCGCTGACGTTGGGCACCCAATAGGCAAATTTCACGGCTTGCTGACTCATTGAATAACTCCTCGCACACAGGGATGTACCCAGGGCCTGAGCAGCAAGCGTGCCAGGCCGGGAAAACGCCCAGGCCAGGCGCGCTGCGCCGATATAGGCATGGACGCGCCGGTGTCGCAGACCGTGCTGGTTTGTCGATCCGCTGTTGCCGGGGCAACAGTGGATGAAGGTTTCAGCCCGTAAATACAGGCGTCGGCACCCGGCACGGACTGTGCAATCACCCTGCATTGACCACTGCCGAGGAACCGTGCCATGACCGAACAACACGTGATCAACCCCCTGTCCACCGGCGTCGACTACCCGACCCTGGCTGCGCGCTTTCGGCCGATTTTCCAGCGCATCGCCGCTGGCGCGGTGGAACGCGAACTGAGCCGCACCCTGCCCTACGAACCGATCCAGTGGCTCAAGGAGGCCGGCTTTGGCGCAGTGCGCGTGCCCGTGGAGTACGGCGGTGGCGGCGCTTCCCTGCCGCAGCTGTTCGAACTGCTGATCGAATTGGCCGAAGCCGACTCCAACGTACCTCAAGCCCTGCGTGGGCACTTTGCCTTTGCCGAAGACCGCCTCAACGCGCCGCCCAGCGCCGCCCGCGACCTATGGTTCAAGCGCTTCGTGGACGGCGACATCGTTGGCTGCGCCTGGACCGAAATCGGCAACGTGGCCATCGGCGACGTGGTCACCCAGGTCAGCCCCGATGGCGAGCAGTGGACGCTCAACGGCGAAAAGTTCTACAGCACCGGCAGCATTTTCGCCGACTGGATCGACGTCTACGCCCAACGCAGCGACACCGGCGCCGACGTAATCGCCGCCACCCGCGCCCGCCAGCCAGGGGTGGTCCACAGCGATGACTGGGACGGCTTCGGCCAGCGCACCACCGGCAGCGGTACATCGCGCTTTAACAATGCGGTGGTGGAGGCAGACAACGTCATCGACTTTGCCACACGGTTCAAATACCAGACCGCGTTCTACCAGTTGGTGCTGCTCGCCAGCCTGGCGGGCATCGGCCGCGCAGCCCTGCGCGACGTGGCACACCAGGTGCGCAGCCGACAGCGCATCTACAGCCATGGCAATGCGCCCCACGTCAGCCAGGACGCGCAGATTCAGCAAGTGGTGGGCGAAGTGGCGGCCCTGGTCTACGCCGCCGAGGCCAGCGCCTTGAAAGCCACGCTGCCAGCGCAACGGGCGTACCTGGCGCGTTTTGGTGGGGATGAAGCCGTGGAGCGCGAAGCCAATGTGGCGGCGGAAATTGAATCGGCCACTGCGCAGGTGGTGGTGTCGGACCTGATCCAGCGCGCTACCAGTCAATTGTTCAATGCACTGGGGGCTTCGGATGTGCGCCAGGGTAAAGCGCTGGATCGACATTGGCGCAATGCGCGGACAGTGTCTTCGCATAACCCGGTGATCTACAAGGCGCGGATCGTGGGGGATTGGGTGGTTAATGGGGCTGAACCGCCATTTGTCTGGCAAATCGGCAACGGCCCGGCCAAGGCCTGAGGCCTGAGGCCTGAGGCCGGTCAAAAATGTGCGAGGGGGCTTGCCCTAATGCCAGTCAGTTAAGCGAAAAGGACCCCTGTAGGAGCGAGCTTGCTCGCGAAAAACGTCCAGGCGACGCGTTCATGCTGAATAAACGCGGGGAGTCTGAGTTCTTCGCGAGCAAGCGCTCCTACAAAAAGTCTTAACTGACTGGCATTAGGGCTTGCCCCCTCCCACATTTAGAATGCGAGCTTGTAACCCACCGCCATCAACATCACCGCCAGGCACGGACGCAGCACAGCGTCCGGGATTCTGCCGGTCATGTGGCTGCCCAGGTAAATGCCCGGCAACGACCCCATCAACAAAAAGCCCAACAACTGCCAATCCATATTGCCCATGCTGGCATGCCCCAACCCTGCCACCAGGGTCAGCGGCACGGCATGGGCGATTTCGGTACCGACCAGGCGACGCGTGGCCAGGAACGGATACAGAATAAACAACGCCACCGTACCCAGCGCCCCGGCACCGATGGAGGTCAGGGCTACCATGGTACCGAGCACCGCACCGGTCACCACGGTCAGCGCGTTCAGGTTGCGCGGGCTCATGTGATAGTCATCGCCGGCATGGCGCTGGGCAAACGCCAACAGACTTTTCTTGAACAGGATCGCCAGGGCCGTCAGCAGCAGCACCACACCGAGGGCCTGCTTGATCATCGCGTTCATCGCACTCGGGTCGGTGTGCAGACTGGCGAGAAACCACAGGGTCAGCAATACCGCCGGCACACTGCCCAGGGTGAGCCAGCCAGTGATGGTCCAGTCGATGTTCCTGTTCTTGCTGTGCACCAGCACACCACCGGACTTGGTGATGGCGGCATACAACAGGTCAGTGCCCACGGCGGTGGCCGGGTTGATGCCGAACCACAACAGGATCGGCGTCATCAACGAGCCCCCGCCAACCCCGGTCATGCCTACGATAAAACCCACGATCAGGCCAGCAACCACAAACCCCACATTACCCACATCCATTACAGCTACCTGCGGCCTTATAAATTTCTGGCGGCAGGATAGCGATTTTTCTTATAACCACTTATATCAATATGATCTGACTTTATGCCTTTTAGCCAAGTCGATGGCAGACGTAGGCCTGGGTCTGATACGGGAAAGCGACGGTGTCCCGGCCCTTCAGGGCCGGATGCGTGTCGATCAGTGCCTGCAACTGTGCCGTGACCGCTGCCTTGGGACCCTCAGCCAACGCAGCGATAAAGCTCACGGAGAGGAAGCGGTCCATGATCACTTCCTGAGGGCTGCCCACATGGCTGTAGGGAAAACAGGTCATCTCAGGGTCGGAAAAGTACTCGCCGGTAAAGGCTTCACGCCAGCGACCGGTATGAAAACGCGGGGTGTCGCCCTCGTAGGGGGTGATGATCCGGGTGATGGCCGCGACCCAATCCACCGATTCATCCCGCACGTTCCAGACCAGGCCAAGGCGGCCGTTGGCCTTGAGCACGCGATGGATCTCCGCCAATGCGGCCTCGGTGGAAAACCAATGGAACGCCTGGGCACACACCACCGCGTCCGCGCTGGCAGCAGGCAGAGGGATGGACTGCGCGGTGCCATTGACCAGGCGCACATCCGGCAGAAGCCTGGTCAACTGGGCACCCATTTCGGCCACCGGTTCGACCGCCGTCAACGTTGGCGCCAGGGTGCTGAGCAAACGCGTGAACTTGCCGGTGCCGGCCCCCAGATCAACCACATTTGACTGGCCGTCGATGTGCAAGGCCTGCGCCAGCCAGCCCGTGAGCTGCCTCGGATAGTCCGGCCGGCCTTGGGCGTAGGTGACGGCCTGGGTAGAGAAACCTTGTTGAGCAGACGTGTGTACACCAGTCATTGCCAATCTCTCCTTGGGTAAAGCGGGGGCACAGTGTGCGCCCTGGCACATTTATTTTCTAATCGCTGCATCCAATCGGGCTCGCCGTGGGTAGTCCTCTCAGTCACCCCGCTGTTTTACTGAAATGGAGAAGTACCCATGAACGCTAAAGCCCTGCTCTGCCTCACCGGTCTGCTGGTCGCAAGCCCTGCCGTGTTTGCCCAGGCCGCTCTGCCCGACAGCATCAAGGTGCCGGATGGTCATAAGATTGCGCTGGAAACCACCGGTGTTGGCGAAATCACCTACGAATGCCGCGACAAAGCCAACGCCGCCGGCCAGACCGAATGGACCTTCGTCGGGCCCAAGGCCGTATTGAACGACCGCAACGGCAAGCCAGTGGGCACCTACTTCGGCCCGCCGGCGACCTGGCAAGCCAATGACGGCTCGAAAATCACCGGTACCCAGTTGGCCGTGGCACCGTCGGGCGCTGGCAACCTGCCGTATCAACTGGTCAAGGCCAACCCGGCTGAAGGCAACGGCGCGATGCGGGGCGTGAGTTACATCCAGCGCGTCGCGCTCAAGGGCGGCGTCGCCCCCGCCAGCGCATGCACGATTGCCAACAAGGGCACGCAGCAAACCGTGAAGTACCAGGCAGACTACATTTTCTGGGCCGCTAACTGAGCAAACTCGGCTACGCTCGCCTTGTAGGCGCGAGGACGCTCGCCCCTACAACGCGCAGACGTCTATTGAGTGGCAGGAATCCTTGGTTTGGCTGAAATCATCTTTGACTATGAAGCGTGCCTGCTGGCCTGCGCCCGCGGCGATCATCGCGCCCTGCAGCGGCTCTACGAGCACGACAGCAGCCGTCTGCTCGGGGTCGCCTTGCGCATCGTGCGGGACCGGGCCCTGGCCGAAGACATCGTGCATGACGCCTTTATCAAGGTCTGGCACGGCGCCCATGGCTTTGACCCCAACCGTGGCTCGGCGCGCGGTTGGGTGTTCAGTGTGACCCGTCATCTGGCCTTGAACAGGGTGCGCAACGCCAGCCGAGACGTCGAGCTCAGCGATGCCCATGAACGACTGGCGGCACCTGCCGAGCACGTGGAATTCGAGGCGCGCTCCGCACAGATTCACACCTGCCTGGCACAACTCGACCCGGCCCGGCGCCAGTGCATCCTGCATGCATATGTCGACGGTTTTTCTCACAGCGAAATCGCGCAAACACTGGGCGCCCCACTGGGGACGGTCAAAGCCTGGATCAAACGGAGCCTCGCCGCCCTGCGGGAGTGCATGGCATGAACGACGACGAACTGGCCAGTGAATACGTATTGGGCACCCTGCCCGCCGAACAACGCGCCGACGTCGAGCAGCGTCTAAGGCACGATGCCCAACTGCGCGCAGCCGTGCAGGCCTGGGAACAGCGCCTGCTGCCACTGACGGCGCTGGCGCCACCGGTATCGCCCTCGGCGCAGCTATGGCGACGTATCGAACGCACCCTCAACCAGGCGAATAACCGGGCGGATAAGCCTGTGCCCTGGTGGAACCTGCTCGCGGTGTGGCGCGGCCTGGCCGCTGCGGGGCTGACGGCGACCTTGGTGCTGGCAGCGCTCTTATGGATCCGCCCACCCATCGCTGAACCGACCTTCGTCGTGGTGCTGGTGGCCCCGCAAGACCAGGCACCGGGTTGGGTCATCCAGGCCAGTGATCGCCAGCAAATCCAGTTGATCCCCCTGGGCGTCATGCACGTGCCGGCCGACAAGGCTTTGCAGTTCTGGACCAAGGCCGATGGCTGGCAGGGACCGGTTTCCCTGGGGCTGGTCAAGCCGGGGCAGACCTTGTCGGTGCCGCTGGACAAGCTGCCACCGCTGGCGCCGAATCAGCTGTTCGAACTGACGCTGGAAGACCCCAGCGGCTCGCCCACCGGCAAACCGACCGGGCCGATCCAGGCCATCGGTCGCGCGGTCAAGGTGCTTTGATCACTCGATGGCAGGCAACCACACGCGAAACCGCGCACCGCCCAACGGAGAGGCCTCGGCGGTCAAGGTGCCGCCCTGGGCTTCCAGGGCCCGCCGGCTGATGGCCAGGCCCAGGCCGAAACCACCGGTGGCGCGGTCGCGGCTGCGGTCCAGGCGGTAGAACGGCTCGAAGATACGTTCGCGCTGGTCCGCAGGAATGCCAATACCATCGTCATCCACGCAGATTTCACAGCCTTTTTTCGGGCATACCCGGACGCCGACCTGGATGCGCTTGTCGCAGTAACGCGTGGCATTGCGCAACAGGTTCTGCAAGGCGCGGGCGGTGAGGCGCGGGTCGAGGCTGAAGCGCTCCACCGCGCAGTCGAGCGCCACGTCGATCACGATCTCGGGGTTTTTCCAGTTCGTCGTCGACACTGCCCAGGACGCTGTCGATGAATTCGTCGAGCACCACCTCGACGCGTTCCGGCAACTGCGCCGGGTTTTGCAGCCGGCTGTAGGAGAGCAGCTCCAGCACCAGTTCATCCAGTTCACGAATATGCGCCACCAGGCTTTGCAGGCGCTCCCGGCTCGCTGCGGGCAAGTCTTCCGACAGCGCCAGGGCCAGGCCGAAATCCAGGCGCGTCAGCGGCGTGCGCAGTTCATGGGACACCGCGTTGAGCAGGTCGCGCTGCTGGTTGAGCAGGTGCTCGACGTCGTCGGCCATGGTGTCGAACACCGAGGCGAGGCTGCCGATGCTGGAGCTGACCGGAATACGCGTGCGCTCGGTGAGGTTGCCCTGCCCCAATTGCGCGGCGGTGCTTTTCAGGCGTTCCAGGTCACGCCAGTGCGGGCGTAGCCACACCAGCAGGCAGGCGAGCAGTGCCGCGACGATCAGCACGTTGATCGCCCAGTACAGCACGTTCATGTCCAACGGATCGGGCGGAACCGTCAGTTTGACCACGAATTGCTCATTGATCGGCGAGCTGATTTCCTCCATCCAGCCCCATTCCCCCAGGCGCACCACCGACTTGCCCTGTTCCAGCAGTTTTTCTTCCGCCGGGGTGTAGCGAGCGTCCTGGCGCAGCAGCAATTGCACTTTCAACGGCGCAAAGTCGCGCCCCAACTGCTCGGTGACCTGTGACCAGCGTTCCACCGGTGCGCGCACGTATTGCTTGACAATCAACTTCTGCTGGCCACGGGTCTGTTCGATGTTGTAGTCCATGTAACGATGTTCGAAGAGCTGGATCACCAGTGAGGGGATCAGGTAGATCGCCGCGCTGTAGGTGACGATGGTGATCAGGTAGAGACGCAGGAGGACACGGAACATGGTTCAGCATTCCCACTCGGAACGGCTGAACAGATAGCCCTTGCCCCACACGGTCTTGATCTTGCGCGCTTCACCGGCGTGGTCGTCGAACTTGCGGCGCAGCTTGGAGATGGCCACGTCCACCGAACGGTCGGTGCCATTGAACTCGATGCCGCGCAGGCGTTGCAGAATCTGGTCGCGGCTGAGCACTTCGCCGGCATGTCGGGCCAGTACCACCAGCAGGTTGTACTCGCCGCTGGACAGCTCCACCGCCTGCTCGCGCCAGGTCACGGTGCGTTCGGACAGGTCGATGCACAGGTTGCCCATGATGATCTTGTCGCTGGCCACCTGGGGCTCCGACAGGCTGCTGCGGCGCAGCAAAGTGCGCACACGGGCGAGCAGCACGCGCGGTTCACAGGGCTTGGTCACGTAGTCGTCGGCGCCCATTTCCAGGCCCAGGACCTGATCGTGGCTGTCGTCCCGGGCGGTGAGCATCAGGATCGGCAGGCCCGCCGAGTCGGCGCGCAGCAGGCGGCAGACCTGCAGGCCGTCGAGGCCGGGCAGCATCAGGTCAAGGATCACCAGGTCCGGCGGGTTCAGGCGCGCCCGTTCACGCACCTGGTCGCCCCGGCTGAGCACGCTGACATGATAGCCATTGCGTTCCAGGTAGCTGGCAATCAACTCGGACAGTGCGGCGTCGTCTTCCACCAGCAGGATGTTGGGCATGAAGGTGTTTCCAGAAAATACAGTGAAGTGCCGTACACAAATCCCACGTGGGAGGGGGCTTGCCCCTCCCACATTTGATCTTCGTTGTAAGCAGGATTGTGCAAGGATATACGCCCCCGACGCCCCGCGCGTCGTACCTTACATTTCTTCACAGACGCACTACACAGCTTCACAGCACCACGGCGCAGGTGACCTTAGGATGCGCCAGTCAATATTGGGATAAGAGCATGTCGAAGAATCTGTTTGCGCCGTTTTGCCTGTTGGCCCTCACACTGGCGCTGAGCGCGTGTGACCAGTCGGCAGCCGAGGCGCCGGAAATGCCCCTGGCCAAAGTGCGCATCGAGACGCTGCAGGCCAAGCCCCTGTCCATCACCAGCGAATTGAGCGGGCGCATCGCCGCGCCGCGCATCGCCGAGGTGCGTGCGCGGGTCGCCGGGGTGGTGATGCAGCGCGTGTTCAGCGAGGGCCATGACGTGAAACAGGGCGACGTGCTGTTTCGCATCGACCCGGCGCCGTTCAAGGCCGACCTGGACAGCGCCAAGGCCAACCTGAGCAAGGCCGAAGCCAACGCGTTCCAGGCGCGCCTGCAAGAACAGCGCTACAGCCAGTTGGTGGAAGGCAACGCCATCAGCGGCCAGGAATACGACAACGCCCGCGCCGCCCTGCGCCAGACCAACGCCGAGGTCGCCGCCAACAAGGCGGCCGTCGAGCGGGCCAGGCTGAACCTGGGTTACGCCACCGTGACCGCGCCGATTTCCGGGCGCATCGGCCGTGCACTGGTGACCGAAGGCGCCCTGGTCGGCCAGAACGAAGCCACGCCGCTGGCGATCATCCAGCAACTGGACCCGATCCATGCCGACCTCACCCAGTCGACCCGCGAGCTCAATGACCTGCGCCGCGCCTTTCGTGCCGGGAGCCTGAAGCAGGTCGGCCAGGACCAGGCCAAGGCCACCCTGATCCAGGATGACGGCAGCCTGTACCCGTTGCCGGGCAAGCTGCTGTTCGCCGAGATCAGCGTCGATCCGGGCACCGGGCAAATCATCCTGCGCAGCGAGTTTCCCAACCCGGACCTCGACCTGCTGCCCGGCAGCTTCGTGCGGGTGCGCCTGGAACAGGCGGTCGACCAGCAAGGCCTCAGCGTGCCGCAACGCGCCATTACCCGCGACAGCGCCGGCATCCCCATGGTGCTGTTGCTCGACAGCGCGCAGACCGTCAGCCAGCAGCCGGTGGAGTTGGGCGCGGTGATCGAAGACCGCTGGGTTGTCAGCCGCGGCCTCAAGCCCGGTGACCGCATTGTTGTCGAGGGCCTGCAACATGCGCGCCCCGGTGAAAAAGTTGAAGTGGACGACAGCCCGCTCGTAAAGGAATAACCCGCCATGCCGCAGTTCTTTATCGACCGCCCGATCTTCGCCTGGGTGGTGGCCCTGTTCATCTTGCTGGCCGGCTTCCTGGCGATCCCGCAGTTGCCGGTGGCGCAATACCCCAACGTCGCGCCGCCGAAGGTGGAAATCTACGCGGTGTACCCCGGCGCTTCGGCCCAGACCCTGGACGAAAGCGTGGTCAGCCTGATCGAGCAGGAGCTCAACGGTGCTGACCACCTGCTGTATTTCGAGTCCCAGAGCAGCCTCGGTTCGGCGACCATCACCGCCACGTTCCAGCCGGGCACTAACCCGGAAATGGCCCAGGTGGATGTGCAGAACCGCTTGAAGGTGGTGGAGCCTCGCCTGCCGCAAGCTGTGACGCAACAAGGCCTGCAGGTGGAGAAAGTCTCGGCCGGCTTCCTGCTGCTGGTGACGCTGACGTCCAACGACGGCAAGCTTGATGACGTGGCGCTCAGCGATTACCTGGCGCGCAACGTGATGAACGAACTCAAGCGCCTGGACGGTGTGGGCAAGGCCCAGTTGTACGGCGCCGAACGCGCCATGCGCATCTGGATCGACCCGCAGAAACTGATCGGCTTCAACCTCACCCCGGCCGACGTGAATGCCGCCATCAGTGCGCAGAATGCCCAGGTGTCGGCGGGCAGCATCGGCGACTTGCCGGGCTCCCAGAGTCAGGAAATCACCGCCGCCATTCTGGTCAAGGGCCAGCTGTCGACACCGGCGGAGTTCGCCGACATCGTGCTCAAGGCCAATCCTGACGGCTCTACCGTGCGCATCGGCGATGTGGCACGGGTGGAAGTCGGCAGCCAGGAGTACCAGTTCTCCACGCGCCTGAATGGCAAGCCCTCTACCGCCGTGAGTGTGCAACTGGCCCCCGGTGCCAATGCGCTGAACACCGCAACCCTGGTGCGGGCGAAGATGGATGAGCTGTCGCGCTATTTCCCGGCCAACGTGGAATACAAGATCCCCTACGACACCTCGCCGTTCGTCAAAGTCTCGATCACCAAGGTGGTCTAT
This sequence comes from Pseudomonas sp. W4I3, assembly GCF_030816195.1. Taxonomy (GTDB): domain Bacteria; phylum Pseudomonadota; class Gammaproteobacteria; order Pseudomonadales; family Pseudomonadaceae; genus Aquipseudomonas. The sequence goes on from NZ_JAUSXS010000001.1 coordinate 3,803,479, forward strand.
ACGTTGCTGGAGGCGATGGCGCTGGTGTTCGCGGTGATGTTCCTGTTCCTCCAGAACGTGCGTTACACCCTGATCCCCACGCTGGTGGTGCCGATTGCGCTGATGGGCACCTTTGCCACCATGCTGTTGCTGGGTTTTTCGATCAATGTGCTGACCATGTTCGGCATGGTGCTGGCGATCGGCATCTTGGTGGACGATGCGATTGTGGTGGTGGAAAACGTCGAGCGGATCATGGCCACCGAAGGCCTGTCGCCCAAGGACGCGACGAAAAAGGCCATGGGCCAGATCACCGGCGCCATCGTCGGTATCACCCTGGTGCTGGTGGCGGTATTCCTGCCGATGGCATTCATGCCCGGCTCGGTGGGGGTGATCTACCAGCAGTTCTCGTTGTCGATGGCCACCTCGATCCTGTTCTCGGCCTTTCTGGCGCTGACCTTGACGCCAGCGCTGTGCGCCACCTTGCTCAAGCCGATTGCCCAGGGCGAACACCATGCCAAGGGCGGCTTTTTCGGCTGGTTCAATAAACGCTTTGAACAGCTCACCGACCGCTACGAAGGCTGGGTGGCCTATGCCCTCAAGCGCAGCGGGCGTTACTTGCTGATCTACCTGGTGCTGCTGGTGGGCCTGGGGCTGTTGTTCAGTCGCCTGCCTTCCTCGTTCCTGCCGGTGGAAGACCAGGGTTACACCATCACCGATATCCAGCTGCCACCGGGCGCCAGCAAGAACCGCACGGTGCAGGTGGCCGAGCAGATCGAGGCGCACAACGCCGGTGAACCGGGTGTGGGCGATACCACCATGATCATGGGTTTCAGTTTCTCCGGCTCCGGGCAGAACGCGGCGCTGGCATTTACCACGCTCAAGGACTGGTCGGAACGTGGCAGCGATGACGCCGCGGCGTCGATTGCCGACCGCGCCAACATGGCCTTCAGCGAACTCAAGGATGCGATTGCCTATGCAATCCTGCCACCGCCAGTCGACGGCCTGGGCACCTCCAGCGGCTTCGAGTTCCGCCTGCAGGACCGTGGTGGCGTCGGCCATGCGGGGTTGATGGCCGCGCGTACCGAGCTGCTGGAGGCCGCCGGGAAAAGTCCGATTCTGGCCAACGTGCGCGAAAGCGCCCTGGCCGAAGCGCCGCAAGTGCAATTGGAAGTGGACCGCAAGCAGGCCAACGCGCTGGGCGTGTCGTTTGCCGACGTGGGCAATGTGTTGTCGTCGGCCATCGGTTCGGCCTACATCAATGACTTCCCCAACCAGGGCCGCATGCAGCGGGTGGTGGTGCAGGCCGAAGGCGACCAGCGCAGCCAGGTGGCGGACGTGATGAAAATCAACGTACGCAACAACGCCGGGAAAATGGTGCCGCTGTCTGCGTTCGTCGAAGCCAGATGGACCCAGGGCCCGACGCAATTGACCCGTTACAACGGCTACCCGGCCATTGCCATCAGCGGTGAAGCGGCGCCAGGCCACAGCACCGGTGAGGCGATGGATGAAATCCAGCGCCTGGTCAGCCAATTGCCGGCGGGCCTGGGCCAGGAATGGACCGGCCTGTCGTTGCAGGAACGCCTGTCCGGCTCACAGGCGCCGATCCTGCTGGGCTTGTCGCTGCTGATCGTGTTCCTGTGCCTGGCGGCCTTGTATGAGAGTTGGTCGATACCGACCTCGGTCCTGCTGGTGGTGCCGCTGGGCGTGCTCGGCGCGGTGCTGGCGGTGAGCTTGCGCGGCATGCCCAACGATGTGTTCTTCAAGGTCGGCTTGATCACCATCATCGGTTTGTCGGCGAAGAACGCGATTCTGATCATCGAGTTCGCCAAGGACCTGTACGACCAGGGTGAAGACCTGATCACCGCTACCTTGAAGGCGGCGCGGTTGCGCCTGCGCCCGATCATCATGACCTCGCTGGCGTTCATCCTCGGCGTGGTGCCGCTGGCGATTGCCACCGGTGCCAGTTCGGCGAGCCAGCAGGCGATCGGTACCGGCGTGATCGGCGGGATGATCACCGCGACCTTGGCGGTGGTGTTCGTGCCGGTGTTCTTTGTGGTGGTGATGAAACTGGTGCGCAAGCGCCACACGGCCGATTAAGCTTTTTGTAGGAGCGAGCTTGCTCGCGAAGAACTCAGGGCCTGCGCGTTTATTCAGACAGAACGCGTTGGCTGGACGTTTTTCGCGAGCAAGCTCGCTCCTACAGGGGTTATCGATCAAGTTCATGATCAAGTACAGGCGGATGAGCTATGGTGCTCACAGTTTCCCATTTGTGAGCAACCATGCCCTTCCTCGCCCGCACCCACCCTCGCCTTTCATCCGCCGCTGTACTGGGCCTTGCCGTGGGCATCCTGGTGCCGGCCGAGACCCTCGCCAGCAAAATCCTGATCGGTTGGAATGCCGGGGTCTGGACTTACCTGGTGCTGATGCTGTGGCTGACCAGCCGCGCCAAGGCCGAGGACGTCAAGCGCATTGCCGAGATCGAAGACGAAAACGCCGGGCTGGTGCTGCTCACGGTGTGCATCGCCGCCATCGCGAGCCTGGCCACCATCACCTTCGAGCTGGTCGGCAGCAAGGACCTGGCCAGCACCGAACGCCTGCTGCATTACGGCTTCACCGGGCTGACGGTGATCGGTTCATGGCTGTTGATCGGGGTGATTTTCAGCGTGCATTACGCCCGCCTCTACTACACCTGGAACGGCAAGGAGCCGGCGCTGCGCTTTGCCGAAGGACTGCTCACGCCTAACTATTGGGACTTCCTGTATTTCTCCTTCACCATCGGCGTGGCGGTGCAAACGTCGGACGTGGGGGTTGCCACCCGTGGCATGCGCAAGGTGGTGCTGGGACAATCCTTGATCGGGTTTCTGTTCAACACGGCGATCCTGGGTTTCTCGATCAATATCGCCGCCGGGCTGTTCGGCTGATGCCGCACAAACCTTCTAGACGCCCATGCCGCGCTGGGCGCTAATAGCCTCACCTATTCAGCCTCGGTGATTTATGGCCGCGCACAATTGGATCGACCTGTCCCAGGACGCCGACACCGGCATCGAGACCCTGCGCGCGCATTTCGAAGGCCATGCCTACGACCCCCACTGGCACGACAGCTACCTGATCGGTGTGACCGAACAAGGCGTGCAGCAATTCAATTGCCGCCGTGCCCGCCATAACAGCGTACCCGGCCAGGTGTTCCTGGTGGAGCCGGGCGAACTGCATGACGGCGACGCGCCCACGGCGGACGGTTTCACGTACCACATGCTCTACCTCGACCCGCACTGGCTGGCACGGGAAGTGAGCGCGGTATTCGAAGAGGCACCGGGCAACAGCCAACTGAGTTTCGCCAGCACCCTGGCCAATGACCCGCGCCTGGCCCTGGCCACCAGCCAAGCCTTCCAGACACTGCACAGCGGCGAACTGCGCATCGTGCGGCAACGGGCGATGGACCACTTGCTGGAGCGCCTCACCGGCCAGCTCTACTGGCGCACCCGTTATCGCGAAGACCCTCGCCTGCCCCTCGTGGCCCACAAGGCCCGGGAATACCTGCATGCGCACCTGCATCACGACGTCGGCATGGATGAGCTGGCGCGGGTCTGTGGCGTCGACCGCTTCCGCCTGAGCCGTGCGTTCAAGAGCGCCTTCGGCTTGCCGCCCCATGCCTACCTGGTGCAACTGCGCCTGGCGCGCGCCCGGCATTTACTGGCCAATGGCGAGCAGCCGGCAGATGTAGCGATCGCCCTGGGATTCGCCGACCAGAGCCACCTGGGCCGCTGGTTCGTGCGCGCCTACGGCCTCACGCCCGCCGCGTACCGCAAGCGCTGCTCAAATCTTCCAGACAGGTAACGCGCGTGCTTGTGAAGATCGACTCCATCGATTGGTTTATCGGAGTCACCACCATGCTGTCCACGCTCGCACCGTTCATGCTGTTCGCCTTCGTTGCCTCGATCACCCCTGGCCCGACCAATATCCTGGTCATGAGCAACAGCGCCCGCTACGGGCTCAAGGCGGCCGTGCCGATCATTCTGGGGGCCTGCACGGGGGCGGCGGGGATTGTCTTGTTGGTGGGGTCGGGCGTAGGCCAGTCCCTCATGCAGTGGCCCAAGGTGCAGGCGGCAATGCAGTGGGCCGGCGTGGCCTGGTTAAGCTACCTGGCGTGGCAAATCTTCAGCGCACCGCCTCACGCCATCGAGTCGGATTCGGCGCACAAACCCCTGGGCCTGTTCGGCGCCGCCAGCCTGCAACTGATCAACCCCAAGACCTGGATGATGGCCTTGGCCGTGGTCAGCGTCTTTGCCGGCAACGGTGCCGAGCACCGGGTGATGCACCTGTCGCTGTTGTTTTTTCTGATTGCCCTGCCCTGTCTGGGCGCCTGGGCCGTGTTGGGCGCCGGGACGCAGCGCGTGCTGCGTTCACCCACCGCGCTGCAACGCTTGAACCGCTGCATGGCTGTGCTGCTGTTGGGTTCGACCTGGGTCGGCGTACTGATCTGAAGACGAAAAAAAGGGAAGCCTAGGCTTCCCCCTTTCAACCACTGCGTTAGAAGTCGTAACGCACGCCAAAATTGACGCCCCAAGGCTGGTCGATCTTCTTGCCTTTGCTGGTTTCGAAGTCGGCATGCAGCTTGACGTTCTTCGATACCGACATGGCCACGCCGGCCGCCAGCTCGATCCGCGAGCCCGACAGATCATTGTTGAAGCTCTGATCGTTGACGAACACCTTGTTGCTCTGATCAAACTCGTGGGCCACTGCGGTACGCAGGTAAGGCTGCAATACACCGCCGCTGTCCAACTGAATGTTCTTGCCCGCGGTAACACCGACCTTGCCCACCACGGAGCTGGAACGGTCGCCCTTGGCCTGCAGGCCGTTGGACAGTTCATAGCTCTGCGCCTGGGTAATCGTCGCTGCCAGCTGGCCGTAAGGCTCAACGAAGAAATCGTTGTCCAGCTTGATATGGCGACCGACCTCCGCCGACGCACCCACCGCATTCTGCGCATAGCTGCCCTTGGCCTTTTTGCCGTCGCTCATGGTCACATTGACATCGTTGTGCAAGCGGTTGAGCTTGGCGACAGCGTCGAAGTACAGACCACTCTCGTCATCCAGCCAGGTGGCGTAGGCACCCAGGTAGTAGCTCTTGACCTCACCTTTACTGCCACGGGTGAGGCTCAGGTCCGAGGTGCTGTGACCGGCCATCACACCCGCCAGCCACTGGCCATCGCCGCTGGACAACGGCGCATCGGCACCGATGGTGAAGCCCTTCTGCGTCTGCGTATAGCCGGCGCCGTTCTTGTTGGCGGCCACTTCTTGCTTGTTGCCGTAGCTGCGCATCCACAGGCCGTTGTCCTTGCCTTCGCTGAAACGCAATTCGCCCATGCGGGTCCGCAGGATGGACGACTCGCCGTACAACACGGTCGGGGCGCTGTTGAACAGCGCCAGTACCGAGTGGGCACTGGTGCTGGTGCCTCGGCGCGTCGGGTCCAGCAGCCAGTCGGTGCCGTCCTGCTGCAAGCCATAGGCGTAGGCGCCGATATCCACGGTATCGCCCACCAGGGTGAAGTGTGCGTCGCCGCCCTCGGTGTGCACCACCTTGATCTGCTCGCCGCTGGCCAGCTCCGAACCGGTGGCTGCCAGCAGCAGGCTGTGATTGCCTTCGGCGCGGCCTTCAACGTTGAGGAAATCGGTCTGGTGGGTGGAGAAGTCGGTATGCATGACGAAGGTGCCATTGCCTTCCAGGCTCTTCACGTCCAGTTGGTAGAACTCATCCGGCCCACCGAAGTGCACGGCACCGCCGCCCATTTTCAAGGCGTCGACAGTGCTGTCACCCACCAGCATCCAAGTGGAGGCGTTGTTCACGCTCAACTCGGCCACGTTTTTCAACTGGCCGGTCAGCCAGGCGCCATTGTTGAGCTGCACTTTGGCGCTGCTGCCCTCCTCAACCACGATATCGCCCACCAGGAAGCTGCGGTCGACATTCATATTGGCGCTGGAGCCGCCGGTGACTTCCAGGATATTGCCGTTGCCGCCGGTAAGGGTCGAACCGTTGAGTACCTGAATGTCTGCGTCAGTCGTGCCGTAACCGTCGCCTTCTACAAACAGTGCCGCGCCGTTGCGGCCTTCGACATGGGAGCCGTTCAATACCAGACTGCTGGTGTTCATGCCTGCACTTTCGTAAGTCATGCGCACACCATTTTCACCACCGCTTGCTTATGGTGCCCCCGACAGCATTGGCGGCGCCGCCCCACAAGTGCACACCGATGCCGTTTTCATCAGTGGCGATGACATCCGAGCCAAAAAAGTTGAGTTGGCTGAATGTGGTGGCCCGTGCCCCCTCAGAGGAGCCTACGATGGTGCTGTCGAAAACAGTCGCTGTCGAACCGTCTTCAGTAAGGAGGTTGCGTGCAGCCAGGAGGCCAACACCATTGTTATTGATGACTTGGCTGCCCTTGATTTGCGCATGACTGCCTTGCAGGTTGATGGCAAAAGCGGCCGAATTGCGGGCCTCTACCGTGGCGCCATTGAGGTTGATTTGCGAGCCCTGGGTCGCGTAGATGTCCTGCGCCTTGGTGCCTGCATTGAGCGTCAGCGCACCGGCCGTCACGCGTGACTGACGCAGTTGGGCGCCATTGGACGTCAAGTGGGCATTCTGGCTGATGACCCAGTCATCAATCCGCGTACCCGAATCTATGGTGCGTTCAAGCCCCGGATGCAGAGTAGTGGTCGCGTGGGTGAATGAGGCACCCAGCACCAGGAGGCCAAAAGCAGGGACCTGAAGCGCCAGGGCCAGAGGATGTTTTTTGAACCGTGCATGAATAGTCATTGCGTGTATACCCGTAACGAACCTTCCCGAATGGGAACGAATTGACCGGCACCAAGCGAGATAGGCCCAGGTCATGACGGGGCGCAGATTAGTGAGCGGGGATGAATGGGTATGTAGGATTTATCTGCGCTTTTTACGCCAATTGCGCAACGGTTGACGAGCCGACATAAAAAAGAGGAGCCAGGCTCCTCTTCTTCATTACAACCCGCGCGGCCCTCAGCCTGGCCAGGGTGTACCGTCACAGTAAACCGAACCAGGCCGAATGCCTCTCACCAGAAGGATGGCTTCGGCCGACGGGATGGGGGTCGGGGCGCCAAAGATCGGTACGGTATAGCTGATATTCACCGACCCCATATCCACCGCGGCCTCATTAATGGGTTTCACATAGGTCTCGTAGGGCCGGACGGGGACCGTAAAGCCCAGTTGGGTATGCCCGAAGTTCAAAGGGCCGAACGGGAACGTTCCGGTCGCAGCAGCAATGGGGACGGCGCCTTCATCGTCGCTGCAGCCGGTCCAAGTCACTGTGACGATCATTCCGACCGTCAGCAGCTCGTGAGGTGGCACAGCTATATGCACCTCCCGGTCCGGCCCTTGCAACGTATTGCACACGATTTCTCCCGGTAAACCACCGGGACCTGGGATTTCAGGTAGGGCATCAATAACCCGGGGCGCAAGAAACGAAATCACATTGGCGTTGACGTTAATGTGCTGACTGGGCGAAGAAACCCGGTTATGGGTCTCACTGATCGCAATTTCATAGCGCAACGGGATGCCGTCATTATTGGAATGTTTGCGAATGAAAGGCCACGGCACGACCATATCAATCTCATCCCCAGGCATGGGGCTCGTACCCGCCGGCTTGCGATCGACTGCTTCGTTCTGGTAATACAGCACGATGTCGAACGGTTGTGCGGAAGGCAGTGGAAGAGCACTCCACAGGCGTACCACGACGTCGGCATCCATCTCTGAATCGCGCTCATCCAACTGGTTCGTCAACCCTGAGCCTCGCCCCGTCAGAATCGGCAACGGCAGGTTGGGGTTGATCAAGTCAGGTTCCCAAGGGTTGATCGGGCCGCCTACCTGCAGTTCGAGGTCGATATTAGTGGCCGTGGGCACCCAATGCAGCACGCCACCTCGGTCCACCGCATATTCCACTCTCAGGTTGATGCTCCCAACGCTCGTTCCGTACAAAGCGAGCAGCGTCGGAAAATCCACATGGAAATTGAACGGCAGTGCCGCGCCCCCCAACGGGTAAGGACCGACGTCCCGGACACCATGTGCGGTGGTAAGGCGCACAAGCAGTTGGTCTATGGCGCGATCTGCGTCAAAACTCGGAATGATCACAAACATCCCGGCAGAGGCTGCGGTATCGAAACGATCAATCAGGCGATCACCCACGCCGATCAAAGAGAGCGCATCTCTTATACCGGGCGGGTTCAGTAATGGCGCTGGTCTGAGCGCCACCGAAATCGGCAGTTCGAATGAAGGCCCGCTGATATTGCCCGCGACATCCACGAGACGATACACCAACCGACGTGGGCCATCACCTTCACCGGCCAATGCCTGGGTGATGCGCACCGCCATGTCAGGGAGCACCGGCCCCTCAGCGACGAAATCGGTCGAATCTCCGTAGTACAGCCGCCACTTGTCCCCGGGATCAGCACCTTCCTGGACATACGCCGGGATCCCAAATGGTACGCCGCCGGGGTTCGCATCCAGGAGTGCTTGCGTCAGGCTACCCGTCCATCCGGGCGGCACCGTCAACCGCCGAGGCCCGTCAGGAATGCTGTCATAGGGCGCGGTACGGTCAATGACCATAGGCGCCGAAAACGAACCTGAGTCATTTCCGGAGGCCTGGATGACCCTGTAGCTGACCGTGTGTTCGCCCTCAGTCAGGTATCGCCTCGGGATCCTGACCGTATAAGACGCCGGAGCGCCGCTCGGAAAAAACACTGTTTCACTGCTGATCCTTCCGGTCTGGAAATCACCGATATCATCCAAATGAAGATCAAGTGTATCTGGCCGCAACGGGTGGGTTGGGACGGGCGTCCACAGTGGAATCTCCACGTCCAGGAACTCTCTATCGGAGTGTTCCCTGTCCACCAGGCCTGGGTATTGATCCGCATCGACGAGACCCGAGATTTCGGGCTTAAGCAATATAATGGGAATGGGAATGACGCGTGGCCCCAAACCTGTTTCTGTGGGTTTGGAAAAATTTTTTTTCATGTTAGTTACTCTCTTTGTATAAAGGATCATTTTGCGTTGACTACCGATGACGCCTATAAAGATTCACAACATGTGCAACTTTTTATTCTCTCCCCCTTCATCAAAATGGCTAAAAAAGCTCAAGCATGTCTGCAACCGGAGATAATCAACGGCCGGGTTATATATTCAGGCTTACTCACACAACGCTGCTGGACTGACGCCCGACAGTCATCCACTACTTGCCCGGGCACTCATCGATCAACGAATCACAAAAACCGACATCGCCGCGTTGGCAAACCGCTGCGCTGCCTGGAAATACGCGATCAATGCGTACGCGACCCTGTCCAGACAGGCCTATCGCCGCACCACCACGAAGCACGAAAAAAGTGGCGGTCGCCGACGCGAAGCGACGCATCGGCTCAATCTTCGTATCCCATGGCCACACCCTGATTGCCTGACCGTTCGGTACATAATCGACGGTCACAGTGAAGTCAGTACCGTCAATGGGCTCGCTCCAGTTGTTTTGTAAAAAGCCTTGCCAAAAAAACTGAATTTTATCACCCGTTTGAAATTTAACGTCGTCGCGTATAAACCAGTACACGCCATGACAGATAGCAGGTTGAGATTGGCAAGTAAGGTAGCCAGCTCCGCCATGCAGGGTGTGTTCTATTAGCGGTGCGTCAAACTGAATTAACGGCGCTGCATGAACATTGACGGGTGTCGTGTCTGAGTGTTGGTCATTGACCCCGTTACTGGTGGTGTAATACACCGGCAAGTCCGGTCGATTGCCTCCGCCGACAATCACACTACCGGGCACATCCGTAAACTGGACCAACTGGCCGGCTACATCCCCAGGTTGTACCTCGTAGTGAGCCACGGACCCTGTGCCGTTCCAATTCAGCTCGAGCCGCTCTCCCGCTACAGGGTTGTGGTAGAGACGTACCCATACCTCAGCGCCCGCAACCGCATCACTAAAATCGAGTTCATTGTGTAATCCTGACCCTTTGCCGAGCACGTCCACCAGCGCCAACGTGGTATTAAGCAGTGCGGGCGCATTGGCATGGTCCTGCCCGGCGATGGTCAAGTTGACCCAGAAAAAACTTGACGGGGATGGCACTGCCGGGCGCCCAGAGCGATGAATCTCGTACCTGACTTCGTCCTCGACAAGCGCCAGAGGGTCAGGACCGCGCAAAATATCCCAGGGTATCTCTACCGAAAACGGAAACCCGGTAATGGGCTGCGCAGGCAGCACAGGACGACCGCCCCAGATCATCACGACGCTGTCGCCCGGTACAAAATCGTCGTACTGGTGCGGAATTCGCGCCGCGACAATCGCACGAGCATCGTCACGTTTGATCAGAGAATCAAGATAGGCCGGAGGACGAATATCAGGTGGAGGCAATTTGCTAGGATCAGCAATGAGATTGACCGGAAAATCCATCGGGGCGCTGAACGCCAACGTAAAGTTTCCGCCGCGATCATATAAGCGATATTGCAGATAGGCGGTCCCGTTACTCAGTCCACGAAAATGCTCGGCGGGAATCCTGAGAATCAGAGGGTCGGAGGTCAACGAAAATTCCTGGCTGCCCGTCTGAATGGACGGAAACGGTGGCGTGTTGTTGCTCAGGTAATAGCCGACGCGATCACGACCTGCTCGGCCGACATAGCCCGGTACCTCGACCTCGATAAACGGGTTGTCGGCCAGCACGGCTTCGGTGATTCCGGACAGTTCTATTGCCGGGTCAACAAAACGCGCCTTGTCGTCCGGATGCTGGAACCTGGGCGGGTTGTTATCCACCGTCAACGTAAGAGGGAGCGATGGCGTCACGGTACCGCCCTCATCCGTCACCGTATAATAAGCCTCCACCACCGCATCGATTTCCCGCATAAAATCAATAGGGATATGCAACGAGTACGGAAAAAGTGACGGATCCAGCGGCCCGGTAAACGCCTGGGAATCCGCTTCGACGTCCACGCCACGCACGCGCCACCACAGCTTGAGGGTATGGGTCCTGCCATTCGAGGGACCAGGTATCCACCGGGCAATACGACAGTCCAGTGGGAGCAACGACACTGCCAAAGGTATCAACCCTTCCGGATCGGAAGGATCGACTCCCACCACTTCGTCAAACATCGGCAATATCCTGGCCTTCCCTCCCTTGGTGGACAATACGCCAGGTGGTGCAAGTGAATTTGTTGAGCGGGCCATTTTTCGCTTTCCTCGTAAGAGTACTGGCGAGAATTAAGCGCTCAAATGCCCACCGCGAATACTGTCAGAAGTAACAGGATCTACGTGCCACTCGTCGGAATCCGCTCAGGACAACCGGTAGGATAAGCGTCACCTGCTCTTGACGGGACGGTCGGGTATAGTGTTTGCTGAAACCGGTTTCATAGCGCGTGTTAGCGCATCTGAATCCCTTGATTTCAATAAAAAGGTCCAACCACCGTGACTTCATTCTCCGCCGCCCAGCGCAGCCGCGTGACCATGCTCGATGTGGCCGAGCGCGCCGGTGTGTCCAAGGCCAGCGTGTCGCGCTTTATCGGCGATGACCGCGCCCTGCTCTCTGACGCGATTGCCCTGCGCATCGAGCAAGCCATCGAGCAGCTCGGCTACCGCCCCAACCAGATGGCCCGTGGCCTCAAACGCGGGCGCACCCGCCTGATCGGCATGTTAGTGGCCGATATCCGCAACCCCTATTCCATTGCCGTGATGCACGGCGTCGAAACCGCCTGCCGCCAGCACGGCTACAGCCTGGTGGTGTGCAACACCGACCGCGATGACGAGCAAGAGCGCCAGCACCTGGCCGCGCTGCGCGCTTACAACATCGAAGGTCTGATCGTGAACACCCTCGGCCATCACCTTGACCAACTGCTGGAACTGCAACGGGAAATGCCCCTGGTGCTGGTGGACCGCAAGGTCGAACCGCTGCACAGCGACCTGGTGGGGCTGGACAACCCGGCGGCGGTGCGGATGGCGCTGGAGCATCTTGAGCAGCAGGGTTATCGCGAGCTGCTGCTGGTGAGCGAGGCCACTGACGGCACCAGTTCACGGTTGGAACGCCTGCACAGTTTCCAGGCTGAGGTCGCCCTGCGCCCGCACGTGAACGGCGCCGTCCTGGAGCTGGACGACGCGCTGGAAGACCATCTGCAAACCTTCCTGGCCAAACCCGGGCGCAAAGCGTTGTTCTGCGCCAACGGCGTGGCTGCGCTGGCGTGCACCCGCGCGCTCAAGGCGCTGGGCTGCCACCTGTTCGACGATATCGGCCTGATTGCCCTGGATGACCTCGACTGGTATCCGCTGGTGGGCAGCGGCATCACGGCGCTCGCCCAGCCCACAGAGGCGATCGGTGCCAGTGCTTTTGACTGCCTGCTCAAGCGCTTGCGCGGTGACACAGCCCCCACTCGCACCCTCGATTTCCTGCCCAAACTGATCATTCGCGGCTCCACCCAACTCCCTGTGGGAGGGGGCTTGCCCCCGATTGCGGTCTGTCAGTCAGCTTACCTGTAGCTGACCCGCCGCTATCGGGAGCAAGCCCCCTCCCACATTTCGCTCTGCGCATAAAAATGAAACCGGTTTCAGAGGTAAACAACAATGCATGAATATCCCGTCTCCATCAGCCTTTCCAGCTACGGCGCCGAGCTGGTCCGCCAGCAGGGCCAATTGAGTTTCGTTGCGCTGCTGCACGCTGCCGGTGCCCGGCGCATCGAATGGCGTGAGGAGTTGCTGACTGCAGAGCAACCTGCCGAACTGGCCGAGGCCGCCGCCGAAAAGGGCATGGTGTCCGTATTCTCATCTCCCTTGGAGCTGTGGGTCGCAGGCCGTGCCCAGCCCAATGCCGACCTCGCCGCCACCCTCGACCGCGCCCAGGCCTTCGGTTCGCGCTGGCTGAAAGTGTCCCTGGGTTACTTCACCGATACCAACGACCTCGAAAGCCTGCACGCCCTGCTCAATCGCCACCCAGTCCAGCTGCTGGTGGAAAATGACCAGACCTTGCACGGCGGGCGGATCGAACCCATGCAACGGTTTTTCACCGAGGTCGAACGCCTAGGCCTGCCGGTGAAGATGACCTTCGACATCGGCAACTGGCAGTGGCAGGACCAATCCGCCCTCACCGCCGCGCGCCTGCTGGGCCGGCATGTGGACTACCTGCACTGCAAAGCGGTGGCCCGTCGCGCGGACGGCAAGCTGGTGGCCCAGCCGCCTGGCGCCACCGACCTGCATCTGTGGGAACAACTGCTCACGCACATGACCCAAGGTATTACCCGGGCAGTGGAATACCCGCTGCAGGGCGATGACCTGATCCAAGTCACCGCGCAACAGGTCGCCGCCCTCGCCTGCCTTGGCCAACCCCGCGTGGAGAATACCCATGTCTGAGATCGATATTCTGTCGTTTGGCGAGACCATGGCGATGTTTGTCGCCGAACAGACCGGTGATCTGGCTCAGGTCGCTCAGTTTCACAAACGCATTGCGGGCGCCGACAGCAATGTCGCGATTGGCCTTTCGCGCCTGGGTTTCAACGTGGCGTGGTTGAGCCGAGTGGGTCACGATTCGCTCGGACGCTTCGTGGTCGACACCCTGGCCCGCGAAGGCCTGGATTGTCGCCATGTGGCCGTCGACCCCATGCATCCCACCGGTTTTCAACTCAAGTCCCGCGAAGACGCCGGCGCCGACCCTCAGGTGGAGTACTTCCGCAAAGGCTCGGCGGCCAGCCATTTGTCGGTTTCGGCGATTACCCCGGCGCTGCTGCAAGCCCGCCACCTGCATGCCACCGGAATTCCGCCGGCGCTGTCCGAGGCCACCCGCGAGCTGTCGGTGGCGCTGATGACGCAGATGCGCCAGGCCGGTCGCAGCGTGTCGTTCGACCCGAACCTGCGCCCGTCACTGTGGGCCAGCGAAACCCGGATGATCCGCGAAATCAACGCATTGGCCAGCCTGGCGGACTGGGTATTGCCCGGCCTCAGCGAAGGCCGCCTGCTCACCGGCTTCGACGACCCGGCGGACATTGCCGCGTTCTACCTCGACCAGGGCGCCGAAGCCGTGGCGATCAAACTCGGGCCCGACGGCGCTTATTACCGCACCCAGATGGACCAGGGTTTCGTTGCCGCCGTGCGCGTGGACAAGGTGGTCGACACCGTGGGCGCCGGTGACGGTTTTGCCGTGGGCATGATCAGCGCCCTGCTGGAAAACTTGAGTTTTCCGGAGGCGGTACAGCGCGGTAACTGGATCGGCAGCCGCGCCGTACAGAGCCGTGGCGATATGGAAGGGCTGCCCACCCGCGCAGAATTACCCAGCCGATCCGTTGCCTGACCCACTACCTGTTGCCACAACTACAACAAGCTCAGGAGCAACCTCATGGAAACCGTGAAACTCGCCACCCGCCGTTGGTGGTACATCATGCCTATCGTATTTATCACCTACAGCCTGGCGTACCTGGACCGCGCCAACTATGGCTTCGCCGCCGCCTCCGGGATGGCCGAAGACCTGATGATCACCCCGGGCATGTCGTCCCTGCTCGGCGCGCTGTTTTTCCTTGGCTACTTTTTCTTCCAAGTGCCGGGGGCGATCTACGCGCAAAAGCGCAGCGTCAAGAAACTGATTTTCGTCAGCCTGATCCTCTGGGGCGCCCTGGCCACGTTGACCGGCGTGGTCTCCAACGCCTACATGCTGATCGCCATTCGCTTTATGCTCGGGGTGGTCGAAGCCGCAGTGATGCCCGCGATGCTGGTGTACCTGTGCCACTGGTTCACCCGTGCGGAACGTTCGCGGGCCAACACCTTCCTGATCCTCGGCAACCCAGTGACGATGCTGTGGATGTCGGTGGTCTCGGGTTATCTGGTGCAGCATTTCAGCTGGCGCTGGATGTTCATCATCGAGGGCTTGCCGGCGGTGATCTGGGCATTTATCTGGTGGAAGCTGGCCGATGAGCGCCCCAAGGATGCCAAGTGGCTGAGCGACAGCGAAAAGCGCAGCCTGGAAAGTGCCCTCGCCGCCGAACAGGTGGGCATCAAGGCGGTGAAGAATTATGGCGAAGCGTTCCGCTCGCCGAAGGTAATCATCCTCGCGCTGCAGTTCTTCTGCTGGAGCATTGGCGTGTATGGCTTTGTGCTGTGGCTGCCGTCGATTCTCAAGGCCGGCTTGAAGATGGACATGGTCGAAGCTGGCTGGCTGTCGGCCCTGCCTTACCTCGCCGCCGTGATCGGCATGCTGGTGGTGTCCTGGGGCTCGGACAAGCTGCAAAAGCGCAAACGCTTCGTGTGGCCGCCGCTGCTGATTGCCTCCATTGCGTTCTATGCCTCCTACGCGCTCGGTGCCGAGCACTTCTGGTGGTCCTACACCCTGCTGGTGATCGCCGGGGCGTGCATGTATGCACCGTACGGCCCGTTCTTCGCCATCGTCCCGGAAATTCTGCCGGCCAACGTCGCCGGCGGCGCCATGGCGCTGATCAACAGCATGGGCGCGCTGGGCTCGTTCGGCGGTTCGTACCTGGTCGGGTACCTCAATAGCAGCACAGGGTCGCCGGGGGCTTCGTACCTGCTGATGAGCGGTGCGTTGATGCTGTCGGTGGTGCTGACGATTTTCCTCAAGCCCGGCGCCAGCGACCGCGTGCGCGAGCCCCTGGCTACTCTCGAAATGAAGGCGAATTCCTGATGAAAAAATCCGTGGTTCTATACAAGAAACTCTCCGCGCCGCTGATGGCCCGCCTGCATGAGCATGCCAACGTGACCTTGATCGACACACTCGACGAGACCGGCCTGGCCCAACTGCGCGACGCCCTGCCCGATGCCCACGGCCTGCTGGGCGCCAGCCTGCGCCTGGACGCCAAGCTGCTTGACCTGGCGCCGAAACTGGAGGCGGTGGCGAGCGTTTCGGTGGGGGTGGACAACTACGATATCGACTACCTCACCCAGCGCGGCATCCTGCTCAGCAACACACCGGATGTGCTCACCGAAACCACCGCCGACACCGGCTTCGCACTGATCCTGGCCACCGCCCGGCGCGTGGTGGAACTGGCCGACATGGTGCGCGCCGGCCAATGGAACAAGAACATCGGCCCGGCGCACTTTGGCAGCGACGTACATGGCAAAACCCTGGGGATCATCGGCATGGGCCGCATCGGCGAAGCCCTGGCCCAGCGCGGGCACTTTGGTTTCGGCATGCCGGTGATCTATCACAGCCACTCGCCCAAGCCGGCGGTGGAAACACGCTTTGGCGCGCAGTACCGCAGCTTGCCGCAATTGCTTAAAGAGGCCGATTTTGTCTGCCTGACCTTGCCGTTGACGGCAGAAACCGAAAAGCTGATTGGCGCTGAAGAATTCGCGTTGATGGGGCCGGAGACGATCTTTATCAATATCTCCAGGGGCAAGGTAGTGGATGAGGCCGCGCTGGTCGAGGCGTTGCAGCAGCGCATCATTCGTGCGGCGGGGTTGGATGTGTTCGAGAAAGAACCGCTCGATCACGCATCGCCGCTGCTGCGCTTGAACAACGTAGTGGCCACGCCGCACATAGGGTCGGCGACCCATGAGACACGCGAAGCAATGGCCAAGTGTGCGGTGGATAATCTGCTGCAGGCGTTGGCCGGAGAGCGGCCGCAGAACCTAGTGAACGCAGCCGCCTGGAAATAAGGGGCGAGCCCTATCACTGTAGGAGCGAGCTTGCTCGCGAAAAACGTCTAGGCAACACGTTCATTCTGAATGAACCCAGGGCCCCTGAGTTCTTCGCGAGCAAGCTCGCTCCTACAATGGCATCAGGGCAAGCCCCTCCCACATCTGGATTGCATTTCAGCTTCTAGATAACGAACCTGGCCACCATTGCATTCAAGTCCACCGCCAACCGCGACAGCTCGTGGCTGGCCGCGCTGGTCTGGTTGGCGCCTGCCGCCGACTGGGTCGCCAGGTCACGGATGTTCACCAGGTTGCGGTCCACCTCGCGCGACACCTGAGCCTGCTCTTCCGAAGCGCTGGCGATCACCAGGTTGCGTTCGTTGATCAGGCTGATCGACTGGGTGATCTGTTCCAGCGACACACCCGCGGCGCGGGCCAGCTCCAGGGTGTGCTGGGTGCGCTGATTGCTTTGTTGCATGGACTGCACGGCTTCACCGGTGCCGTTCTGGATGCCGGCGACCATCTTCTCGATCTCCTGGGTGGACTGCGCAGTACGATGGGCCAGCGCGCGCACTTCGTCGGCAACCACCGCAAAGCCACGCCCGGCTTCACCGGCACGCGCCGCTTCAATTGCGGCGTTGAGCGCCAGTAGGTTGGTCTGCTCGGCAATCGCGCGGATCACGTCCAGCACCTTGCCGATATCACGCCCTTGCGTCGCCAACCCTTCGATCATCGCTGCCGTGTTTTGCACGTCCTGGGTCATGGTCTGGATCGCTCCGACGGTCTCAACTACCCGGTCACGGCCTTCCCGAGCCGCCTGGTTGGACTGGCCGGACGCTTCGGAGGTGGACACCGCGTTGCGCGCCACCTCTTCTACGGCCGCTGTCATCTCGTTGACCGCGGTTGCCGCCTGGTCGATTTCGTTGTTCTGCTGCTGCAGCCCACGGGACGCCTCTTCGGTGACGGCACTCAGTTCTTCCGCCGCCGAGGCCAACTGCGTGGCCGAACCGGCGATATGCTGGATAGTCTGGCGCAGGTTGGTTTGCATGCTCGCCAACGCACCGAGCAAGCGCGCCGGTTCGTCCTTGCCATCGTCTTCGATGGCTTTGCTGAGGTTGCCGGCGGCAATGGTTTCGGCCACTTCCACGGCCTTGCGCAGCGGTGTGACAATGCTGCGGGTCAGCAACCAGGCGAGCAGTACGGTGAGCAGCGCGGCGGCGACGGACACCCCGATCACACCGGCGATCGCGCCCTCATAACTTTGCCCGGCCTCGGCATCAGCAGTCTTGGCGTCCGCGGTATTGATGGCGATCAGCTTGTTCAACTGCTCGCCCATCTGGTCGGTGCCCTCCTTGATCCGGCTGTTGATCAGCGCGCGCATGTCATCGACCTTGCCTTGCTCTGACAGCGCCAACATATCGGCCTGGGCCTTGAGGTAATTGTCCAGGGTGACACCAAAGGCCTTGTACACCGTCAGCTCTTCCGGCCCTGCGGGTAACGCGGCATACCCGGCCTGGGCAGTCTTGACCTTGTCGGCCAAGACGCCGATGCGTACCTGGGCTTCCTGCAGACTGGCCGGTTCACGGTTGACCAGCACGCGGAACGACAGGATGCGCAGGCGCAGCACGTTTTCGGTGATGGTGCTCAGGTACGTCACGCTGGGTAACTGGTTGGCGCTCATGTCCATCGAGGCTTGGCGCATTTGCGACATGCGGGTGACCGCAAACACGCCCAATATCACCACTAACAGCGCAATGAAGGCGAAACCGAGGAATGCTCGAGGGGCAATATTCAGATGACGGAGGGACATAAGGGCGGCTCTCAGAAATAGTGTTTGCGAGCATCCCTGCCGCGAAACGATCGGCCAGCGACAACGCGCTGCCCAGACCTTGGCCACCCCCTGTTGTTATTGATAGGTGGTCCTATAGGAGATATCGGCACGCCTGGGGATTTAATGCAGGGCTTTCATAAATATTTTTTTACACTTCAGGCAACCGGCGGTTTCTGGCATCCTGCGCCTCCATTTTCTGACCCGAGCCCTCATTTTGTCTGACGCTCAAGCCCCCCGCCCGCGCTATAAATCCGACCTGATCTACGGCCTGGAAGACCGCCCTCACTTCACCGCGGCGATGTTTGCCGCCTTGCAGCATGTGCTGGCGAGCTTCGTCGGCATCATCACGCCAACCCTGATCGTCGGTGGCGTGCTGGGCCTGGAGAGCGAAGTGCCCTATCTGGTGAGCATGGCGCTGTTCGTGTCGGGGCTCGGCACCTTTGTGCAGGCGCGTACCTTCGGCCCTATCGGCTCGGGCCTGTTATGCCTGCAGGGCACCAGCTTTTCGTTTATCAGTGTGATTCTGAGCGCCGGGTTCATGGTCAAGGCCCGTGGCGGCGGCACCGATGAAATCCTCTCGACGATCTTTGGCATCTGCTTTTTTGCGGCGTTTATCGAAGTGGCGCTCAGCCAGTTCATTGGCAAGCTGCGCAAGCTGATTACGCCAGTGGTCACCGGCACCATCATCACCTTGATGGGCTTGTCGCTGATCAAAGTGGCGGTCACCGACATGGCCGGTGGCTTTGGCGCGAGCGACCTGGGCGCCGCCAGTAACATGGGCCTGGCGGCGTTGGTGCTGCTGACCATCGTGGTGCTCAACCGCTTTAACAACCCGTTCCTGCGCCTGGGTTCGATCGTGATCGGCCTGACGCTGGGCTTTGTCGTGGCGTGGATGCTCGGCCGTGTGGACATGACCGCCCTGCCCCAGGTGCCCTTGATCAGCGTGCCGGTGCCGTTCAAGTACGGGTTCTCGTTCGACTGGGTGGCGTTTATCCCGGTGGCGGTGATCTTCCTGATTTCGCCGCTGGAGGCCGCCGGGGATCTGACCGCCAACTCGATGATTTCACAGCAGCCGGTCAAGGGCCCGCTGTACATCAAGCGCATCAAGTCCGGCCTGCTGGCCGACGGGCTCAACTCGGCCATGGCGGCCACCTTCAACAGCCTGCCGATGGTGACGTTCGCCCAGAACAACGGCGTGATCCAACTGACCGGCGTCGCCAGCCGCTACGTGGCCTACTTCATCGCCGGCCTGCTGGTGCTGCTGGGGCTGTTCCCGATGATCGGCGCGGTGCTGCAACTGATGCCCAAGCCGGTGCTGGGCGGCGCGACCCTGATCATGTTCGGCACCGTGGCCGTGGCCGGTATCAAGATCCTCGCCGAAGCCGGGCTGCATCGACGCAATGTGCTGATCGTGGCGATTTCCCTCGGCATGGGCCTGGGCGTGGCCGCCGTGCCGGAGGTGCTGCGCGAACTGCCCAAGGCGCTGCACAACATCTTCGAGTCCCCGATCACCGTCGGCGCGTTCTGTGCCATTCTGCTGAACATTTTCCTGCCCGAAGAGTTCATAGAACTGCACGAAGATGAATTTGATCCGGAGTCCTCGACCCTCAAGGTCATGCAGGACCCGGACGTCACGAAACAGTAGGAGCACGTTCAGATGCGCAAGCTCATGGTTCTATCGCTGTTGCTGCTGACCTTGAGCGCCTGCGCGCTATTCCCCCAGCGCGACCCCGTCAACATCAACGTGGTCGGCATCGAACCGCTGCAAAGCCAGGACCTGGAAGTACGCTTCGCCGTGAAACTGCGGGTGCAGAACCCCAATGAAACGGCGATCGACTACAACGGCGTGGCCCTGGACCTGGAGGTCAACGGCCGGCCACTGGCCTCGGGGGTGAGCGACCAAGCCGGCAGCATCCCGAGGTTTTCCGAGACCGTGCTGATGGTGCCGGTCAGCGTTTCGGCGTTTACCGTGCTGCGCCAGACCCTGGGCCTGAGCCAGACCCAGAGCTTGAACAACCTGCCGTATGTACTGCGCGGCAAACTGGCGGGAGGCTTGTTTGGCACGATGCGCTTTGTCGAGCGTGGCACGCTGGATTTGCCGAATACGGCTACTTGGTGAAGCGCATGCAGCCGACACTGTTCACCGAACGCTTGATTCTGCGTCCGCTGGTTCTTGACGATGCCGAGGCGATCCAGCAGCAATTTGCCCATTGGGAGGTGGTGCGCTACCTCAACGCGCAAGTGCCCTGGCCTTATCCGGCAGATGGCGCGCGCACCTTCCTGCAACACATGGCCCTGCCCGCCATGCTCCGCGGTGAGGAATGGCACTGGTCGATCCGTCTTAAAAGCGCGCCTGAACAGTTGATCGGCAATGTCAGCTTGATGGATGAAGAAGACAATAACCGCGGGTTCTGGCTGGCACCGCAGTGGCAGCGGCAAGGCTTGATGGCCGAAGCCAGTGCCGCGGTGACTGACTATTGGTTTGGCGTGCTCCAGCGCCCTGTGTTGCGTGTACCCAAGGCTTCTCCGAACCTGGGGTCACGGCGGATTTCAGAGCGCACCGGCATGCGCCTGATCAAGACGGACGCGGGCGAATTTGTTGCAGGCACTTTCCCACGGGATATTTGGGAAATGACCCGTGAAGAGTGGTTGGAATCCAAATCCCCCAAACGGTAGACATCAAATGTGGGAGGGGCTTGCCCCCGATGGCGGCCTGACAGCCGACCAGGATGTTGGATCAGAGCGCGTACATATCCGTTGCTGCGGTAAAGGCGACTTAGGGTTCCGCCCTTACGGCGGCTCACTTTTGAAAAGCGCAAAAGTGAGCAAAACGCTCTTGCCCCACCACTCGGCACCTCGCCTAGGCTCGGTGTGCCCGTAATCCGACAGTGATTTGGGGGGCCGCCGCCACGCGCCATCCATGGCGCGAGGCGGCTAAACCGGCATCCCTGCCGGTTTACCCCCCAAATCACTGTCGAATTCCGGCCAGCGTGGTTTAACGGGGCGCCTAAGATCAAGAGCAAGATCAAGATCAAGAGCGGCTCGCTTCGCATCGTGGTTACCGTAGGCTGCTACAAAGTTGTGTAGATACCTATGCCCCGATGGCGGTGTGTCAATCAGCCTATCTGCCGCTGACCCACCGCTATCGGGGGCAAGCCCCCTCCCACATTTTTAATCGCGTTTAGTCAGTGATGTAGCGCACACCCGGCTTGGCGCGCTCGTCCACCGTCAACTCAAAAACATCTGGCCGGGCGTAATGCCCCACTACGTCGTAGTCATAGCGTGCCCGCACCAAGTCATCGGTATCGATGCGCGCCGTCAGCAGTCCCGCCTCACCCACCAGCGGCCCGGCCAGAATGTCGCCCATTGGCCCGACAATCACGCTGCCCCCGGCAATCAATGCGCGATCCGCCGGCCAGTTGGCCACCTCCACGCCCAATGCCTCGGGCGAGGCCTGTACCTGGCAGGCGCTCACCACAAAGCAACGCCCTTCATGGGCCACGTGGCGCATGCTCACCTGCCACATCTCGCGCTCGTCCACGGTCGGCGCGCACCACACCTCTACCCCCTTGGCGTACATCGCGGTGCGCAGCAGCGGCATCATGTTTTCCCAGCACACCGCGCCGCCGATCCGCCCAACTGCGGTGTCGACCACCGGTAACGTCGAGCCATCGCCCTTGCCCCAGATCAGCCGTTCGGTGCCGGTGGGCATCAGCTTGCGGTGCTTGGCCACGAGCCCGCCCGTGGGTTCGACATACAGCACGGTGCAATACAAGGTGCTGCCACTGCGCTCAATCACGCCGAGTACCAGGCTGGCACCGGTGCGTGCGGCTAGCCCGGCCAGCACATCGGTCTCGACACCCGGCACATCGATAGCGTTGGCGAAGTAGCGTGCGAAGGCTTCACGCCCCTCGGGCAGGCGGTACCCCAATTGGGTGCCAAACCCTTCGCCTTTCGGATACCCGCCGAGCAGGGCCTCGGGCATCACCACCAGTTGCGCGCCGCTGCGCTGGATCTGGTCTTCATAGGCCAATATCTGTGCAAGGGTTTCAGCCTTGCCGCCCGGCAGCGAGCCCATTTGTAAAGCAGCCACGGTAGAAACAGGCATCACGTCACTCCAAGTCAGTGGGGGTTGCCCATTCTCCGGCCAGGCTGGATCATGAATAAAGCCCACCTCAGTGCTAAATGATATGAGCCAGATCAATATCGCGCAGGTTGACCTGAACCTGCTCAAGACCTTCGAAGCCCTGCATGACGAGTCCAGCGCCAGCCGTGCGGCGTTGCGCCTGGGGGTCACGCAATCGGCCATCAGCGCCGGTTTGCGGCGTTTGCGCGAGCTGTACGGCGATCAGTTGTTTGTGCGGACCGGGCGTGGACTGGCGCCGACCGTGCGCGCCAACCAACTCAAACCGGTGATCAGCGAGGCGCTGGAGCGCTGCCGGCAAAGCCTGGCGATGATCAATCCGCAGAGCCCGAACTATCAGGGCCGCTCGGTGGTGCTGGGCCTGTCTGACGATTTCGAGATTGCCTACGGCCGCCGCCTGATGGACAGCGTTGCACAGCGCCTGCCGAAACTGCGGGTGATTTTCCGCCAGACCCACAGTCAGATCGTCGCCGACGCCCTGCTCGACCGCAGCCTGGACCTGGCGATCACCGCCGGCGGTTTTGCCGAGCGACGCCTGAGCCGGCAAGTGCTCGGCGAAGGTGACTATCGCTGCCTGGTGGACGCCGACAGCCTGGCGCCCGGCCAGCAACAAATCGACTTGAGGGAGTTCGTGGCGCGCGACCATGTGCTGGTGTCATCGGGCGGGTTTATCGGTATTACCGATGAGGGCTTGGCGGCGCAAGGGCTGAGCCGCCAGGTGTGCGCGTCTACCAGCCATTTTGCGGCATTGGCGTTTTTGCTCAAGGGCAGTGCGGCGGTGGCGACGATTCCGGGGCATGCCGCTGAGGCCATCGCCCGCCTGACCGGTTTGCGCGTCCTGCCCTGCCCGCTGGCGTTGCCCCGTTATCCAGTGGAGCTGGGCTGGCGCACCCAGGCCCAGCTCGACCCGTTGCTGCTGAAGGTCCGCGAGGCAATCGAGGCGAGCTTTATTTAGCCGCCGCCATTAGCTTGTTGACTTCACTGCGTACCATGTTGGAAAACTCCGGCGGCGACATGCCGTCAAGTTCCGCGCGCACCCACTCGGCCCATTTGCCTTTGCGCTTGGCGCGCTCGCCGAACAACCGCGCGGCTTCGCCCTTGGCCTTGCCCAGGTTGGTTTGCCACAGGTCGTAGAGACGGGACTTTTCATCTTCCAGCTCGGCGCGTTCGGCGAGGGTCTTGTTGGCGAGATTGAAGCTCATGTTGAATTACCTGCTGCACAAATAGGTGACATCTTACACTGTAGGTCGAAAGGACCCGATTTCGATTTTGCCGCAAACGGGTAGCCGGCAAAATAAACTGCAACTTTTGCCGCCGCCCGATACTCCATTGGTCACTGCCACATCCACTTGCAAGGAGTCACACATGGCCCGCAAAACCGCCGCCCAAGCCGTCGAAGAACAAATCAAGGATCAGGCTTTCAGCGAACTGACCGCGCTGATTGAAGAATCCGACAAACTGCTCAAGAGCAGCGCATCACTGGTGGGCGAGGAAGGTGAAACCCTGCGCGAGCAGGTCGCCATCAAACTCAAGCAAGCCCTGGAGTCGGTGTCCAGCGTACGCGAGCGCAGCAAGCCGGTGGTGGATGCCACCGAGACCTATATCGGTGGCCACCCATGGCAGACCGTCGCCATTTCCGCAGGCTTTGGCCTGGTGGTAGGCCTGTTGCTCGGTCGCCGCAACTGACGAATGTGGGCTGCGCGCAAGGCGCAGCCCCCTTTCACCCCGCCGCCAACTCGCGCAATTGCCGCAGATCCTGCACTTCAAGTTCTATCCCTGTTTCCTCAGACTTCGCCCGCGTGCGATGCCGCCGGTCCCCCGGCAACCGCCGCAACCCCACCGCATGCATCTGTCGCACCAGTTCCTGGCTGCGCGCTGCAAAGCTTTGCCCGGCCGTCTTGCTCGGGTCGATGACAATCAGCAGTTGGCCGGTCCAGGGCGTGCGCGCCCCCGGATGATCAGCCCAGTTGAACTCGAACGAAAAATGCCCTCCGGTTAACGCGGCCGCCAGCAACTCGACCATCATCGACAGGGCCGAGCCCTTGTGCCCGCCGAACGGCAGCAGTGCGCCGCCTTCCAGGATGGCTTTCGGGTCCTGGGTCGGTTGGCCCAGGCTGTCCACGCCCATGCCCGGCGGCAGGCGTTCGCCCTTGCGCGCGGCGATCTGCACGTCGCCATGGGCAATGGCGCTGGTGGCCAGGTCGAAGACGATCGGCGGGCCGTCGGCGCGTGGCGCGGCGAAGGCGATGGGGTTGGTGCCGAACAGCGGCCGGTCGGCGCCGTGGGGCACCACACAGGTCATGCTGTTGACCACGCTCAAGGCCACCAGGCCTTCGTCGGCAAAAGGCTCGACGTCTGGCCACAGCGCGGCGAAATGGTGGGAATTGTGGATCGCCAGCAACGCGATACCGGCGCTGCGGGCCTTGTCCACCAGCAATGCGCGAGCGGCAGCCAGGGCCGGTTGGGCAAAGCCATTGCAGGCGTCTACCCGCACGAAACCTGAGGCCACGTCCGTCACCACAGGCAATGCCTGACCGTCCACCCAGCCGCTGGCGAGCGTGCTGAGGTAGCCGGGCATGCGAAAGATGCCGTGACTGTGGGCGCCGTCGCGCTCGGCGCTGGCGCAATTGTTCGCCAGGATCGCCGCAACCTCGGGCGAGGTACCGTGCTTTTCAAACACCGCTTGCAGCAAGGCCACCAGCTCAGTGAAACCGATGAACGCGCTGGCACGATCAACTACCGGGGACTGGGCAGACATCTGTAGCTCCGATTTTATAATTGGAAGAGGCAACAAGAATCCAGATCACCGATTAAACAACGCAGCCCATGCCTGCTGTCAACGGGCGCCTGCGGCTTGACCCAGTTATCTACCACCACCTACGCCGCAACAGCCTTTAGTTTCAGCCGCTCCCCCGACGCTGATGGACATCACGGCATGGCTCGCTTGACCCCACCTTATTTTTTCGATGAATACCTGCTTCCCGTCAAACGCAACGCACCCACCGAGCGTGAGCGAGCGCTTGGGTTCACCGTAAAGGACCTGGATTGGCTGCAAACGCTCTACTACGCCACCGACGCTGCACGGCAAAACGCCAAGCCCCCCAAAGACCCGATGAAAGCGGAAAGCCTGCTGATCAACCTTACCGACAAACCCGCCCTCCCCTTGGCGGGCGCGTTCATGATGAGCCCCACCCCGGATGCCAAAGGCGCTGTGCTCTATACCCCCTATGGCGGCCTTGAGTTATTCGACAGCTCCACCGCGCTGATCGATGAGCTGGAAGAGCGCTTGAAAAAGCCAGATGAACGGGTGGAGCTGTTGCGATTCCTGTCTATCAGCCAGCGCGACGCAATTGCGGCCGATGCGCCGCTGGCGGTCACCCACACGGTGATCCCTGGGGCGGTCATGGAACATCAGGAACAGACGATCCTGGCCAACCAGCGCAGCAACGTCGAGGCGATGCTCGCCCAATTGCGCCAACTGCCCAACCTGCACGAAATGCTCGACACATTGCTCGGTATTATGGCCCGCAGCGCCTTTCCACGCCTGAACCAAAGCGACACTCGAGTTAATTTTTTCAGCCGCGGCGGCGTCGGCGAGGACAGCCACTGGGTCGCCTCCACCTCGTTGCGCGACGCGCTGCTGCACTTTTATGCAAGGCAAGGCTGGCCTGCCGAGCAGACCCACAGTTTCTTCAACCCACGCCATGACACCAGCGCCTTTACCCAGGAGCAACGGGACAATGATCAACTGCGCTGGGACAGCGTGGTCGAGCAAACCAGCGGTATCTTATCGAAACTGCTCAACAGCCTGGTGCAAACCTACTGGAACGAAGACTTCGGAACTGGCCAGTCTCGCCTGGCGTTCTTTGCCCAGGTCAGCCGTGACAAATTTCGCGCGGACCTGCTGTTCAAACGCCAGAATTGCATCCTGTCCACCGACGAAAGCCGCAAGCTGCAGGCGCTGCTGCTGCCGAGCCAGGCCGCGCGCAGCGCCTTGGACGGCCAATTGCGCATCGAGAAAGTCCGTATTCGTGCGCGGTATCAACATCATGTTGAACTGGCCAGTACCCTGATGATCAACAACGACCACGCCTACCTGTATACCCAGAATCGTGGCCTGCAGGTGCTTAAAGATCTGGACGACCTCCACGCCACCCTGCTGACGATGCTCAAGGCCGCCGGCTACGAAGATGAGCTGCTCAATTTTCGGTCTTTGGATGAACAGCATGTGTTCATTGGTATGGATCAACCGCAGGTTACCGGTCTGCCCGTGGCTGACGACCTATTCCAGGAAATCGTCGAGGACATTGTCGCCAAGCAATTGAACAATATGGACCACGCCCTGAGGCTTTTTCGACGCAGCAGCGGCACCATCGACCTGGGCGCCTTGCTCGACAGCGCCCTGGATATTCGGTTCATGCTCGACGGCCGTTTGCTCGCGTTGCAAACCGACGGGCGCTGGAGCCTGCACCCCGTCACCGGCCACGACGGCGGCCACACCACCGTCGTGGCGCAACGCACCAAAGGGCATTTGCAACGGCTGGAGGCGATCCAGGCGGCACTCGATCTCGCCCACCGCCAACACCCGACCCTGCACAGCCTGGCGGCGAAGGCGCTGGATGCACAGCTCACGAAAAGCCTGCTGGACCTGCATGCCGATGATGTCTACATCAATACCTACACCACGACGCCGCAGGAGCTTGAACTGCGCTTACCCCAGGCATCGTCAACTATGGTCGAACACTTTATCGCGCGCCTGGCCGGAAAGGCCCAGGCGCTGACGCTGTCGTCACTGACCGAGTTCTACGGCAAGCGCGTCGAGGGTGCCGCTGCCAAGCGCCACAACTTGACACTGGCCACCTTCAATCGGGTGGTCGAGCAGGCCCTGGCGGACTTCACGCCACACGTCCTGCGCACTCAGCTGGGCGCGTTCCTGGACACTGAACTGCGCCGTCTCAGCCTGGGCATGCTGCAGGGGCTGAGTGGGGAAATGCAATTGCGCCAGCTGGAGAAAAGCCTCGCGCCCCGCGAGTTGGCGCTGCTTGACAGCGTGCTCAAGGCTGACAGCATGACGCGCCGAACCCGCCACGGCCTCAACGGCTTCATACCGGATGCCTTCGGCCTCGCACTCTACGTCGGCACCCAAGCCGAGCCCGAGGCCCTGGCCAATTGCTTTGTATTGAGCGAACGCGGCGGACTCGACCCGCTGCATTCCGGTATTGCGCTGCTGTGGACACCCCGCCATGGCTACGAGGCCTACACCTCGGTCACTTACCTGCGCCAGAAATTGACACAACGCCTGGGCGATCCCACGCAACGACTGCTGCTGCTGGAAAACTTACCCGCCTCCAAACGCAAACCCCATCAAACCTTCAGACTCGGCCCCCTGCAGCGTATCGACGACCACTTGTTGAACAACCGCCAAGGCAGTTACAGCCGACTCGTGCAGTCCGAAGTTGACCCTGTGCTGCTGATGAACCTGAGCGCGCGGGCATTGCAGGACTGGCTGGACGCCTTGATGCGCCGCCCGCCGCCGTCAGGCCTGCCCAGAAGCATCGCGATCGCCCAAGCCGTACTCCGCCAGCAAGGCCTACCAGTGTGGCTGGGCATGGCGCGCCCCCACGAGCAGATTCTGCATGCCGAGCTGTTGGAACAGTACCGCCTCAGCGCACCGCAGGAGCGGGACTACCTTAACGGCATCATCCCGATGCGCCAGCAGGCGGCGACGACCCTTTCCAACCTGCTCAATGCGCGGTTTCCGGGGCAACTGGTGGATCCGGACAATGTGCTGATCGCGCCTCGTATCGACCTCAAGGGGCCTATCCAGACCCTGACGGACTTTGCCTTGCGCCACTGGCCGGTGCTGCGCGCCGAAGATATTCGACTCAGTTCGCGCAGCGCCCTACCACTGCCGTCCGGGTTGGACGGCAACGCCGTGGTGCAGATGGTGCGTCAACTGAACCTCAAGGAGCTGTATCAGGCGCACCTCAAGCGCTATCTGGACGGCCAAGGCGATGATGCGCTCGAGCGTCGTGACCTGTTCTGTCGGCAGCTGCCTTGGCAGGTGCTGCAGTACGCCCATGAACAAAGGCTAGATGAGCGGCTGTCGGCCACGGCCTGGAGTTTTGTTCAGCAAGTCTTCGACATGCCCGATGCCATGGCGCGCGCCATGATCCACGGCGTGACGGCGACCATTCGCCCCCTTGAACTGATCGCCACGCCGGGCGCCAACCCGGCCAAGGCCCTGGGCTGCTATTTGATCAGCCCCCAGGCGGGTGCCACCGGCCCCACGCTGCTGTATGCACCCTACAGTCCCACGCATTTGCTCAAGGAGTACATCGGCGAGTCGGCCCTGCTCGATGAGTTCACCAGCCCAGGGGCTTTGCAGAACTGGGTGGTCAGTCGCCTGCAGGATTCCGATCAGGCGACCTACCGCAATTTGCTGCGCCAGCATGCGCTTGGCGAGTTATCGGACGTCCGTCTGGGCAACACGCCCATTTCCGGCAACCTGCTGCCACGCCTGTTCGCGGACAACCTCATTCAGCTGTCGCAAATGCTCGCGTGCCAATTCATCCTGGGCGCGAAGGCACAGTGGGACGCGATGACCAGCCTGCTGAGCGAGGGCATTCCCAAGGGCCTTCAATTCATGGCCGGCAAACTGGCCTACCCCTTGGTGATCTGGCGCAGCTTCAATTTGTTCAAGCAGTCGGCCGAAGATTTGCAGCAACACCGCTGGCAACACGGGTTAAAGACGTTTATCGCCGGTGTGGCCGAAATGGCCGCCTTGCGCCGGGAGCTGGACGGGCTCGTGCCCGACACCGCGACGCCCCAGTCAACCACCACGGTGGAACAATGGCTTGACGCCCCCGCGCCAGCGGCAATGGCCTTGGCGACCCTGGATGTGACAGCGCCCCAGCGCACCCAACTGAGCCGGTTCGAAAACACGCGGGTCAGCCTAAAAAACTTGAAAAAAAGCCCTTCGACCCACGTTTACAAGGATGAGGCCAACCAGCGTGATTTCGTGCCGATGGCCGGCAAGGTCTACCCGGTGAAAAAATCGGGTCAACACTGGCGCCTGAGTGACGGTGACCGGCACGGCCCTTATGTGCAGCGCAATGACGATGGTGATTGGGTGCTGGACCTGGACCTGCATCATCCGCGCTACGGCAAGACCCTCTCCAAATACACTTACAGGGCCTTTACCCGCGCGGGCGAGCGCGAGGCCATCAATATCGAGGCGGTGGGCATACCCGCCATTGCCGCGCTTTCTAGCTGGAAGGCGCTGTGCATCAACGAAGCGCTCAACGTGGCGACGTATTACGCGGTAACGTGCAAACGCAACCTGGTGCACTTTGCCGACCTGCGCGATCCGAACAGTCGTCTTGGGGGCTTTTTCACGGAAATGTTCGGCGTTGTCAGCCTGACGCCCGAGCAGGTGCAACGAATCGAAGCCCGCGTCGACGAGGTGCTCGATGAACTGGTCAACCCCACACTGATCAACCCTGATTCGATGCGGTTCGTCTGTGGCACCCACCACGCTGGCGGCCAAGATACCTTTGCCTTCGTGCTGCCTGATGATGCGCAGAAGAAGATCTACCTGCTTAACCGGTTCTTCGACCCCAACATGGACGCCTATTACAATCGTTTGACCGTGCCGTTCGATATCTCGGCCCACGCGCGCGCCACCGTGTTGATCCATGAGATCACGCACTTGACGTCTTCGACCGAAGACTTGGCCTACCTCGACAGCATGCGACCGTTCCCGGACCTGATCAATGTGAAGATCCATGGCGCCGCGCAGATGAAAACCGATCTGACCGACATGCGTGAAACCGCACTTTCGGTGTTGACGCCAAGCATCTACTTATTCAAGAGCCTGGACGCGCTCACCCAGCAGTGGAACGATTACGGCAGCGGCCAGGGCACTTCGGCGCTCAAGGACAAGGTGCTGAGTACCACCGGCGCTCGGAGCCTGGCAGATGCCCGGTCCGTGTTCATGAGCGACGCCGACCGGCGCCTCGACACGATCCTGGCCAACGCCGACTCGGTCACCTGCCTGATCAGCCAACTGGGCCGAGAGCTGGATGCCGGTGCCTGACAGGTCGCCAGCGGGCGCTGGCCCCGTGTGCTTCAGAGAGATTCATTCTCATTGATGCTCATTTGCCATGATGGCGGTTCTCGCCGTGCTGCCTGGGAGGTTAGAATGGCGCAAATCAGGATGTGTTAATGACCGATAAGCCCGTTTCCGAAGCCGAGTATGACGCCATCACCGATGCGGCCGCGCAGTGGTGCATGCGTTTGCATGCGAGCGACTGCACGGTGGCGGAGCGCCAGGCCTTCACTCAATGGCACGACGCTCATCCGCTGCACGCCTTTGAATATGCGGCGATGCTGGAAATCTGGGACGTGGCCGATCATCTGCCGCGCACCGCGCCGGCACCCGTGGTGCTGGCGTTCAAACCTCGTCCGCGCTGGCGCACCTATGCGGTCGCAGCCGCTATTTGCCTCGCAGCGTTACCGCTCGCTGCGTTCACTGGCTGGGAGGCCGGCTGGTTGCCCAGTTCCTATAAGCATTTCCAGGCGGTCAATGGCTTGCGCAGCGTCACCCTCGGCGATGGCAGCGAAGTGGAATTGAACCTGGGCACTGAACTGGTCTACAGCGCTTACAAAGACCGACGCCAGGTCAAGTTGAAAAAAGGTGAAGCGTTTTTCAAGGTCACTCATGACAGCGATCATCCGTTTATCGTGCAGGCTGGCGCTGGACAGGTGCGGGTGACGGGCACCCAGTTCAATGTCTGGACCTATGAAGACCAGGTCCGAGTGATGCTGCTCGAGGGCTCGGTGCAGATCGCCAGCGACTCGGTGCATGGCAGCGTGCCGCTTACCCCGGGCATGCAGGCCAGCTACCAGCGCGGCGACGCTACCCCGCGTGTGGCCACGACCAGGCCCAATGACCCCGCGCTGGCATGGCGCACGGGTAAGCTGGTGCTCGACAACCTGGCCCTGGCCGATGCCCTGCCGCTGATCAACCGCTACCTGGACAAGCCCGCAATGCTGGCGGATGCAGGCACAGGGGCCATTCGCATCGGTGGTATTTACAACCTCAGTGAAGTCAACAACCTCATCCCTTCCCTGCCCAAGGTGCTGCCGGTCTACCTGACCCAGAATCAGGATGGCAACCCGGTACTCAATTCCATTCCGCGTAAAACCCCCAAGGGCTGAGCACGCGCCTGTAGCGTCAACTGTCCATTTTTGAAACAGCCCAATGTCCTGAATCGCCCCGTGGGTGCGGATTCATCGCTTTGTCATGGGCAGTGTTTCATCGATGAGACAGCAGGCGTGAGCGGCCGGGCATATCGCGTTTCAGGGCGACTGTCTCACGGCTGAAACACTATCGCCGACGTATCCTCCAGCGCCGATCGCAACACCTTGAATCCACAGCAAAAACAAAAAGCGGCACGCCTTCTGCTCTGTTCCTGACAACGCTGTTTAGGGTCAGCGTGAATAATAAGGACTGCCGCCGTGAACACACTCACTCAAGCCTCGATAAACGCACTGTTGATCAGTTGCGTGCTCAGTGCCGGCATCAGCCTGCCGAGCCAGGCCGGTGACGGCGTGATCGTGACGGGACGTGTGGTGCAAGGCCATATGTACGGGCGCACCTCCCTCCCCGACCCCTACCCCAATACCGCCAACGCCAATCCCAGCAAAGAAGTGATCAGCGCCATTTCCGGTGAACTCAGCGATGTGGACATCGGCGGTATCCGCAGCGGTTCCAGCCTGACACCTGCCCTGCAGCCCAGCGGCAACCTGTCGGGCTTGAGCGCCACGCAAAACGGCATGTCGACCCTCGGTTCCGGCGCGGCCGCCGGCCACGGCGCGGGCAGCGGCATGGGTGGGCAGATCAGTGATTCGATCCAGCGCGGCATGGCCCCCTTGAACAACCTCGGCAGCATGATGGGGGGCAAGTGATGAGGCGCTTGGTGTGGTTGTTAGCGCTGCTGGGCAGCGCGTCGACAATGGCTGACGACAGCGCCGTGGTCGACAACAGCGGCAAACAGTACCAGGGCGTCCTGTCGATCAACCAGGCGGCCGGTACCCAGCAGCAAATGTCCAATAGCCGCGCCATCGTTCTCGGCGGCCAGGCCACCACGGTCAACATCCAGAAACTCGACGGCAACGTCGACCCGTCCCTGAACGCCAAGGCGGCGATCCTGGGCACCTCTTTTACCAACGGCAACGGTGTACTGGGCATCAACCAGTCGGCCGGGGCCAATAATCAATCGATCAACGCTGTGCGGATCAGCCTCAACCCTGGCCCGCAAAGCATCGATGACAGCGTCCTGTTGCAACAGAACACGACGCAGTTGACCGACTCAGGGCTCACCCCCACCACTGGCAGCCGCCAGGTCGTGACCAGCGACCAGGCCTTCACCGGCAGCCGAGGAGTGATTCAGGTGAACCAGAGTGCCGGGGTGGGGAACCGAGTGGCTAACACCCTGGGCATCACTATCAAGTAAATGCTTGGTAGCACTGGCTGGACCGTACCAACACTTAACCCAACTAATTAGAAGCAAGGAGAAACACCATGAAACCTCAAATGGCCCTGAAACCAATGGTTTTCGCGCTCGCCGCACTCATGGCTGCCGCCGCTCAAGCAGGGGGTGGCTGGCATCCGGCGCCGCAACCTACCGGTACGGTTGCCGCTGTGGTCACTGACGTACAAAAAAGCGAACACAACAAATTCGACGACACCAATACCGAAAACAATGCCTCTGCTGACGGTTCGGTAACCGGCAACAGCGGTAACGTCGGGGTCAACGTGCAGTCGGGCTCCGGCAACCAGGCGGATAACGCCGGTGCCATCTCCAGTGCCAAGGGCGACTTTGCCACGGTGTTCGCGGTGATTGATGTGGACCAAGGCAGCAGCCACAACAACTTCGTCAACAAAGGCACGCAAAACAACGCCTCCCTGGACAACTCGGTCAACGGCAACTCCGGTAACGTGGGTTACAACGGCCAGGCCGGCCAAGGCAACCAGGGTAAGAACAACCTGGCAATCACCACCGCCGACGGCAAGAACATCGCGGCGGCTTCCAATACCGAGCAGAACTCGCTCAACAACAGCTACCTCAACACGGCCGTCAGCAGCCACGGCTATGGCAAACCGCAGTATGTGTCCAACAACTCCAGCCTCGACAACTCGGTTAACCACAACTCCGGCAACGTGGGTGTGAACATTCAATCGGGCGGTGGCAACGGGGCCAGCAACAGCCTGTCGATCGGTCAAGGTTGCAGCGTCTGCGCCAGCGGCGTGCGCTTCTGATCCAACGGGGCCTTGGCAACAAGGCCCTTTTTTTATTCCAGTGTCCAGCAGGTCATTCGATCATGCGCATCGCGACCCTTACCCTCCTGATGTTGCTCACCGGCACTACCTGGGCAGGCACCATGGCAATCTCCGCCATGCCCGGCGGTGCAGTGATCTTCAAGAAGGTCGAGAGCATTCGTGAACGCCGGTTCGCCAACCTGGTGGAACAGAAAACCGATTTCAGCTGCGGTGCCGCGGCACTCGCCACCATCCTGCGCCAGGCCTATTGGCTGGACGTCGACGAAGACCACATCATCAAAGGCATGCTGGTCACCGCCGACCAGGACCTGGTGCGTACCCAGGGTTTTTCCATGCTGGACATGAAGCGCTACCTCGAAAGCATCGGCATGCGCGCCCGGGGCTACAAGATCGCTCCGGACACCCTGACGACCGTGAAAATCCCCGTGGTGGTGCTGCTGGAAATTCGTGGCTACAAGCACTTCGTGGTGATGCAGCGGGCCGACAAGGACTGGGTGTATATCGGCGACCCGGTGCTGGGCCATAAGCGCTACTCGCGGGATGACTTCGTCAAGGGTTGGAATGGCATCGTGTTCGCCGTATTGGGTGAAGGCTACGACAAGGCCAACGTTTTGCTCGACCCGCCTGCGCCGCTGACCGCCAAGAACCAGATGAATGAGTTCAGGCCCGTGGGCGACGCCGAGCTGATGGATTTCGGTTTTATCCAGAGCGACTTCTTCTAGAAGCGCAATAAGGGGCAGGACGCTCCAGGAGCAAAAGATGAACACTTCCCGTTGGCTGACGGTTTTGTGTCTGGCAGCCTCGATGCCCGCTTATGCTTCGTCGGGTTTCAAACCGATCGAACTCAAGGATTCGGAAATGGCCGAGCTGCGCGGCCGCTATGTGATGCCGGGGCGAATCATCAGCTTCGGCATTGTCATGAGCAGCACCTGGACCAATGCCGTGGGTGACAGCATCACCGGCAAGGCCAGCCTGCAACTCGACAAGACCACCATCACCCCGCAGTTCTACGTGCAAACCACTGGCTCGGCCGGAACCGGGAGCAACCAGAACACCGGGGCCGGCAACGTGGTCGGTGGCGCGGGACTTGGCACTGGCCAGGGCGTGGTACAAAGCGTACGCACCGCCGGCGATGGCAACACGGCCCACAACACGGTCGGCATCAACGTCACGCAGGACGGCTTCGCGCCTGCCAATCTCGTGCAATCCGGGCAAGTATTGGTGGCCGGTGGCACCGTTTCGGGTGACAGCCCGGCAGGCCATGTCAGCGTGTCGGCCAATAATGGCGGCCTGCAGATGGCGATCCAGGCCAACCACAACCAAGGCAACAGCCTGCAGCAGATCGGCGCCGGGAATGTGCTGCAAGGCACCGTGTTGACCGGCAACGCCAACTTCG
Source organism: Pseudomonas sp. W4I3 (assembly GCF_030816195.1). GTDB lineage: Bacteria > Pseudomonadota > Gammaproteobacteria > Pseudomonadales > Pseudomonadaceae > Aquipseudomonas. The sequence continues at coordinate 3,838,789 of NZ_JAUSXS010000001.1, forward strand.
TCAACAACATGACCCAACTCAACGTCGTGATGAACAATAACGGTTTGAACAACGGCGCGTTGAACTGCAACCTGGATCAACTCAAAGGCCTACGCACGCTTGGTTATTGAACTACGCTGACCCTCGACACTTACGCATTAGAAAAGGACGGCTTATTTCATGCATCGATCGTTATCGCTCCGCGCGGTGGTCTGTCTAAGTACGCTATTGCCCTCATCCGTGTTGTATGCAGCGCCGGATGCCGATATCGAAACCCTCAAGCAGGAACTCCTGGAACTCAAGCAACGCTACGACGTGCAGCAAAAGGCCCTGGCCGTGCTGGAGCAACGTGTACGCCAAGTGGAAGACCAACCGGCAGCGCCCGCGCCCAGGCGCCTGGCCAAATCCCCCGCCGACTTCAAGAAAGGCGGCACCGTCGTCGCCGGCACGGGCGCGGCGGCGGCATCGGGTGGCGCGGGCGGCGGCGGCAGTTCCTACGGCCAGTCGCTGAAGGACGATTCCGCCCCCGCGCAAAGCGTGAGCAACCTGTATAACGAAGCCAGCGGCTTTTTCGGCAACGGCAAGTTCAGCTTCGAAACCGGCGTGACCTATGCCCGTTATGACGCCCGTCAGTTGACCCTCAATGGCTTCCTGGCGCTGGACTCGATCTTCCTCGGCAACATCAACCTGGACCGGATCAAGTCGGACAGCTGGACCCTGGACCTGACCGGGCGCTACAACGTCGACAATCGCTGGCAGTTCGACCTGAACGTGCCGGTGGTCTACCGCGACTCGACCTACCAGTCCGCTGGCGCCGGCAACGATGCCACGGCCACCTCGGAAGGCTCCGTCACCCGCGACCCCACCATCGGCGACGTCAATTTCGGCGTGGCGTACAAGTTTCTCGATGAAACCCCTACCCTGCCAGATGCGGTGGTATCGGTACGGGTGAAGGCGCCTACGGGTAAAGAGCCGTTTGGCATCAAACTGGTCAAGCAGCCCAACAACGACAACCTCTACCTGCCGGAAAGCCTGCCGACGGGCAACGGCGTCTGGTCGATCACGCCGGGCATTTCCCTGGTCAAGACCTTCGACCCCGCGGTGCTGTTCGGCTCGCTGTCCTACACCCACAACTTCGAAGACTCCTTCGATGACATCAGCAGTGAAGTCAACCAGAAGGTTGGAGGCAAGGTACGCCTGGGCGACAGCTTCCAGGTCGGCCTCGGCGTAGCGTTCGCGCTCAATGAGAAAATGAGTATGTCGTTCTCGGTGTCGGACCTGGTCCAGCGCAAAAGCAAGCTCAAGCCGGACGGTGGCGACTGGCAGTCGGTGGTCTCCAGCGATGCCAACGCCGGCTACTTCAACGTGGGCATGACCATTGCCGCATCGGATAACCTGACCATCGTGCCGAACCTGGCGATTGGGATGACCGACGATGCGCCGGACTTTACCTTCAGCCTGAAATTCCCGTACTACTTCTGAATCAGTGCGAACGCTTGTTAAATGTGGGAGGGGGCTTGCCCCCGATGGCGGTGGGGCAGTCGATACAGCAGGCGCTGACCCCGCGCTATCGTGGGCAAGCCCCCTCCCACATTTTGATTCGGTTCGGTCAGTTATGACGGTGCAGGCAGCCGCAGCGGCAAGCCACCTCCCACACCTGCCCTAGCGGATCTGGTGTTTGTGCAGCAACCGGTAGAACGTCGGCCGGGAAATGCCCAGTGCGCGGGCCGCGACGCTCAGGTTATCACTGTGCCGGTTGAGTACATCGCACAACGCCTGACGTTCGGCGCGGTGTTTGTAGTCTTCCAATGTAGCCATCGGTGGTGAAACCGCCTGCTCGCCCTGCAGCCCCAGGTCAACCGCTTCGATCTGCCGCCCTTCGGCCAAAACCAGGCCACGGCGCACGCGGTTGGCCAACTCACGCACATTGCCCGGCCACGGGTGTTGGCCCATCGCGACCAAGGCCTCTTCGCTGAAGCTGCGCGGGCGGCGGCCGGTTTCCTGGCTGTAGAAGCGCGAAAAGTGATTGGCCAGCATCGCCACGTCACCGTGGCGTTCGCGCAAGGGCGCCGTGACGACTTGCAGCACGTTCAGGCGGTAATACAGGTCTTCGCGAAAGCTGCCCTTCTCGACGGCGGCCTCAAGGTTCACATGGGTGGCCGCCAGCACCCGCACATCCACGGGGATGGGCTGACTGCCGCCGACACGCTCGATCTGTTTTTCCTGCAGAAACCGCAGCAGATTGGCTTGCAGCTCCATTGGCAGATCGCCGATTTCGTCGAGAAACAGCGTGCCACCGTGGGCGGCCTCGATGCGTCCGACCTTGCGCTGATGGGCACCGGTGAAGGCGCCCTTTTCATGGCCGAAGAGTTCTGATTGGATCAGGTGTTCAGGGATAGCCCCGCAATTGATCGCCACAAACGGCTTGGCGTGTCGCTGGGATTGCCGGTGCAGCGTCTTGGCAACAAGCTCCTTGCCGGTGCCACTGTCGCCACGGATCAGTACCGGGGATTCAGTGGGCGCCAACTTCGACAACAACTTGCGCAGTTCGCGGATGGGGCGGCTGTCGCCCAGCAGTTCATCACCGGGCCCACCCACCGGGGGTTGGCCCTTGCCGCGCAGGCGCGCCATGCCAAAGGCGCGCCCCAGGGTGACCTGCACCCGCGACACATCGAACGGCAAGGTGTGGAAGTCAAAAAACCATTCGCAAACGAAATCACCGACGTTCTGCAAACGCAATACATCCTGGCTGAGTACCGCGATCCACTCGGTGCCGCTACGACCAATCAGCTCCTTGACCGCTTCGGGACGTTCCAGGTGGCAGGGCTGCAACCGCAGCAGGCCTACGTCGCAGGAGCGATCACCTACCGCCTCCAGGGTGCAACTGTCCACTTCCCATCCGACCGTGCGCAAACCGGGCAGTAACCCGTGGCAGTCAGCACAAGGATCAACGACCAGCAAACGGCGTTGGACGGAGGATACGATCATGGGTATTCCTTGACGCCAAAACAGCCAACGTTATTAGAAACAACAGTTTGTGAAGGCTGACACGAACCTTAGCAAAATCTTGACGCGCCCCTTGTACCCTTTCGCTATAAGTACGGGCAAAAAGCCACCTATCTATACGGCACGAGGGTCGGTTGAAAAAATTCGTTCAGCTTTCAAAACAGGCGCTTAGATGACGTTGGTCAGGGAACGTTAAAATTTCTCGCTCTAGCATGTGACCCGCCCCCCACCATCGTGCATCAGTACAAGTAACTCACCGTACGGTCAGCCCAACCGCCGGTACTCACTTGAATGGGCATAGAGAGAGACGACCCACATGAACGCTACGCTGCGCATCAACGACGCTCTTTTGATTGCAGACCGTGCTTTCCAACCCTTTCAGTGCGTGGCCTGGCACGACGGCAATGGCGCCCTCAGCCTGAGCGTGATCGACCGCACCAATACCCGTATCGGCTCCAAACAGCTGTCATCAACTACCTATACCGATCCGGCGCAACTGGAAAACTTGTTGTTGCAGGCGCGCGCCGAACTCGACAAAGACGGCCACCAGTTACAGCAGTGGGTTATGCCCAAGTAAGTCGACAGGGTAACTTCCGATCACCGCACTACAGTGATCGGAAGTTGCACTTACTTATTGTGCGGCAAGAATAAATCGCTCGAACGCTTCGGCAGCGCCGTCCTCGACATTGCTGCCGGTGACCACACTGGCTTGACGCTTGACGGTGTCTTCCGCCTGACCCATGGCAATCGACAGACCGGCCACATGAAACATCGCCGGGTCGTTGCCACCGTCGCCGATGGCCGCCGTTTGCGCAAGCGGCACCCCAAGGTGCGCCGCGATGGTCTTCAAGGCCTCGCCCTTATTGGCCAGCATGGCGGTCACATCCAGGTAAACCGGCTGCGAACGCGACACCTGGGCCAAGCCCTTCACCTTGGGCTGCAACTGCGCCTCCAGCTCCACCAGCAACTGCGTGTTGTTGCTGGCAGCGACGATCTTGTCGACCCGGTCCAGGTACGGCTCGAAACTGTCCACCACCACCGGCCCATACCCCAGGCCATCGGCTTCGCGCTGCGCCATCGGCCCAGGCGGGTCACGGCGCAGCCAGTCACCGTCGGCGAATACCCATACCTCAACGTCCGGCTCGGCCGAAAACAGCGCCAACGTCACCAGCGCCGCTTCGGCCGGCAGATGGTGGGCCACCAGGATGCTGCCGTCCGGGTTGATCAACGTACCGCCATTGAAGCCCGCCACCGGCACATCGATACCGAAGGTCTCGATCAAGTGCAACATGGCCTTGGGTGGCCGCCCGCTGGCCAGGCTGAAAAACACCCCGGCCTGACGCAACGCTTGCACTGCATCGGCGGTGCGCTGGCTCAGGCTGTGATCCGGGTGCAGCAATGTGCCGTCCACGTCACTGAGGATAAAACGGATGGGATGAATCGCGGTATCACTCATCCGAGGCTGTGCCAGGTGCGGCCATCACGGGCCAGCAGCGCATCGGCCGCCGCCGGGCCATCTTCGCCGGCTTTGTAGGTCTGAATACCGTCATCTTCTTTCCAGGCATCGAGGAACGGCTGCACGGCGCGCCAACCGTTCTCGATGTTGTCGGCGCGCTGGAACAGAGTCTGATCGCCGGTCATGCAGTCGTAGATCAGCGTTTCGTAACCGGTCGACGGCTGCATCTCGAAGAAGTCCTTATAGTCGAACCCCAACTCGATATTGGCCATCTCCAGGGTTGGCCCAGGCTTTTTGGCCAGCAGGTCGAACCACATGCCTTCGTTCGGCTGGATCTGGATCTTGAGGTAAGTGGGCTTGAGTTCATCGACTTCGGTGTCGCGAAATTGTGCGTAAGGCGCGTGCTTGAAGCAGATCACGATCTCAGTGTCGCGAATGCTCATGCGCTTGCCGGTGCGCAAATAGAACGGCACGCCAACCCAGCGCCAGTTGTCGATCATCACCTTCAGCGCGACGAAGGTCTCGGTGCTGCTGTCGGGCGCGACGTTGGCTTCTTCACGGTAACCCGGCAGCGACTTGCCGGCGATTTCACCGGCGGTGTACTGGCCACGAACCGAGTTGGCTCGCGCATCTTCCAGCGACCAGGGCCGGATAGCGCCGACCACCTTGGCCTTCTCGCCGCGCACCGCGTCGGCACCGAAGGCTGCCGGCGGCTCCATGGCAACCATGGCGAGCAACTGGAACAGGTGGTTGGGCACCATGTCGCGCAAGGTGCCGGTCTTTTCGAAAAAATTACCTCGGGTTTCCACGCCCACCGTTTCGGCGGCGGTGATTTGCACGTGATCGATGTAATGGTTGTTCCAGAACGCTTCGAACAGCACGTTGGAGAAACGGCTGATGAGGATGTTCTGCACCGTTTCCTTACCCAGGTAGTGGTCGATGCGATAGATCTGTTTCTCGCTCATCACCTTGAGCAGGCACGCGTTCAACGCTTCGGCGGTGGCCAGGTCGGAACCGAAAGGTTTCTCGATGACCACGCGGCGAAAGCCCTCCTCGGTTTCATTGAGCAACCCGGCACTGCCCAGGCGCTGCACCACTTCACTGAAGAAGCGCGGTGCCGTCGCGAGGTAGAACACCGCATTGGCGGTGCCGCTGTCAGCGATTTTCTGCGCGATGTCCGCGTAGGTGCTGTCATCGAGGAAGTCGCCCTCGACGTAGCTGATGCCCTTGGCCAACTGGGCCCACAACTGTGGATCCAGTGCATTGTCGGCACTGCCGCGCACTTTGCTGGCCGCTTCGGTGCGAATGAAGTCCTCGAGTTTCTTGGCAAAGTCAGCGTCGCTGATGGCGTTGTGATCAACACCGACGATACGCAAGCCATCGCCCAAGAGCCCGTCGCGGCTCAGGTTGTACAGCGCCGGCATCAGCAGGCGCTTGACCAGGTCACCATGGGCGCCAAACAGAAACAACGTGGTCGGTGGAGCAGGTTCGGCCTTGGGTTTCTTGCCGTTGGCGGTCATTTTTTGGAAGTCTCCACGTGGCCGCCAAAGCCGAAGCGCATGGCCGAAAGCATTTTGTCACCGTAGGTGCTCTGCTGGCGCGAACGGAAACGAGCAAACAATGACGTCGACAGCACCGGTACCGGCACCGCTTGTTCCATGGCCGCCTCGATGGTCCAACGGCCTTCGCCGCTGTCGGCCACGGAGCCGGAATAGCCGTCCAGCTTCGGATCGGTCGCCAGGGCATCGGCGGTCAGGTCCAACAGCCACGACGAAACCACGCTGCCACGGCGCCAGACTTCGGCGATGTCGGCGACGTTCAGGTCAAAACGCTGATCTTCCGGCAGGTTTTCCGAGTTCTTGGTCTTGAGGATGTCAAAACCTTCGGCAAACGCCTGCATCATTCCGTATTCAATACCGTTGTGGATCATTTTGACGAAGTGCCCCGAGCCTGCAGGGCCGGCATGGATGTAACCCTGCTCGGCGCGTGGGTCAGCAGAGGCCGAACGGTCCTTGGTGCGTGGGATGCTGCCAATTCCAGGGGCGAGGCTCTTGAAGATCGGGTCCAGGCGCTGCACAGTTTCCACGTCGCCACCAATCATCATGCAATAGCCACGTTCCAGGCCCCAGACACCGCCGGATGTGCCGACGTCGACGTAGTGCAGGCCCTTCTCTGCCAGGGCCTTGCCGCGACGCACGTCGTCCTTGTAATTGGTATTGCCGCCATCGATGATCACGTCGCCGCTTTCGAGCAGCTCACTCAGCTCATTGATGGTGTCTTCGGTAGGCGCGCCTGCCGGTAGCATCACCCACACCGCACGTGGCTTCTGCAGCCCGGCCACCAGGGCCTCCAGGCCGCCGACGCCGGTGGCGCCCTCCTCGCTCAAGCCTTTGACGAAGGCTTCGTTACGGTCACATACAACGGTGGTATGCCCATTGAGCATCAGGCGCCGCGCAATATTACCGCCCATGCGGCCTAGTCCGATAATCCCCAGTTGCATGTGCTGATGCTCCTAACTACAAAAAAATGTGTGACATAGTTTATAGCGCAATGAGGCTAATGAGGGTTAGTCCAGAGCCGATTGCCATAGTTTCATGGCAAAAAAAGCGCGCGCAGCGATGAACCCAGGCAAAAAGTCACAGCGACCATGAAAAATAAAAAAGTTCCATTACGATGAAAAAGAAATCAGAATTGACCCTGACGTTACCCAGCCTCACGCTTTTACCTGCCCTTGCGAGGTGCTTCATGAACACGTATGCCCCAGCTCGTCCTGCCCAGACCCTCTACGTCAATATCCGTCGTGACGAACTCACCCAGCTCAAGCAGGAGCGCGAACGGCTGCAGGCGCAAGTCGAACACCTGCAACAGCAGTTACTCGCGCTGCACGCACCGGCGCTACCAGAACTTAAAGCCCGCGCCGCGCTTAACTGAGGCGTTCACGCCAAAGAACAACGATCCGGCCAGCGCAGCATTGATCTGCGCCCGGTACACCGTCAGGTACTGCCCTTCACTTTGACCCGCCCCCATCAAGTAGCTGTTGAAGCGCTGCGCGGGCATCTTCAAGTGCCCGGCCACAAAGTCCGCGAGGGGGGCCTGCTTGCTGCGGTAGTGAAAGTGCGCGTAGGCAAGGGGCCGCTTGCTCCGATCACGAACCACATACTCTTGTAAATAGTCATTGGGCCGACTGAGCCTGACCCTCCCTTCGATCTTCAAGATCTCAACTTCGCCCTGCGTCTTGAGGTAGTCGACACGGTTGGCCTCGGGCGGGTTACGCTTGATCACCTCGATCCTGATCAAGCGACCTTGCTCGCGCAGGTAAAGGGCAGCACTGGCGAGGTCGGACAGCACCTGGGTTTTGCCGGGATCGCGTTGGGAAATTTTCCCGTGCAAAGCGTCCAACTGCCGCGCCCGGTCGCACAACACCGCCTCCAGGGCGATGGGTGAGTTGGAGGTCTGCGCATCGTTCCAGGTAGCACCGACCTGCTTGTGCTGGTCGTCCAACAGCAGACGCGCATCCTGGAGCAAGCGCGTAATGCTGCGCTCGGGTGGGAGCGGCGCCGGTTGCGGGTTGACCTCTTCCCAGATGTCTTTTTCCGGACTTTGCCGATAGCTGGCCACCGGCACATTATCGACCGGGTCCACCACATCGACGATTTCGTTCGGCTCCTCCGGCGTTCGAGCGCGTGCCACTCCCACCAGAATGCGTTTGTCGCGGGTACGCACCATGCGCCTGCGGCTGCCGGGCACGGGTCGGGGCTGGGGCACTGGTGACGCTTGCGGCATTGGTGCCGACTCGGCTTGCCGGGCCTGGTCGCGCAACAGGAGGGCGAGTGAATGCTCGGCCTCGCCGTGAAGCGCCTCGATCAGGTTGACCAGGCGCGTGGTGTAATCGTGATCAAGCAGCTCGTTCAAGGTCTGCCGATACAACCGCAGGCTGCCCAGAGCTTGCGTGTATTTTTCCATCACATCGCCGTGCGCCTGAACCCGCTCCTCGACCGTCATGAATCCAGGTTCCTGCAAGGCTTGCTGCGAGCGAACCGCCCCACGCGCCTTGTCAGTAGCATCCTTGAGCGCGATAAAGTCGTAAAACTCAGCCTCCACGGGTGCGCGCTTGAAAAGCAGCCCTTGCAGGACAGAAACCTGCTGGACTTTCCAGTCCAACGGCGAGAGCCGGCGCTGCACCGTTTCATCGGGCAAGCTGGTTTGCCGCTCGAGACCGGGCACCGCTTGCAACTCCCTGTCGTAAGCGTACTCCAGGGTGCTCAGCTCAATCAGTTGCTGATTGAGCTCGGCAATCTGGTTCAGATAATTCAGGGTATTGTCGTGGGCCTGCTGGCGGATTTGCTGGTCGCCAGAGTCCAACTGCGCGTTCCATGCATCGAGGGTCGCGCGCGCCGGCGTCGCGCTCTTGCGGGCAAACTCCAGCAGCGCGCCGCGCTCTTGCAATGTATGGACAATGTTTTGCAGTTGCTCGATCAGTTCCGTCTCGAAAGCCGGCAGCGGTTTGTTGGCGTTGCGCACCTTGAGGGTTTCCAGCCTCTGGAATTGGCACTGATTCTGTTCGCGCAGTGCCGCCTGATAACGCAGGTAGATACTGCGCCGCAGTTCATCGTTGAATTTTTCCCGCTCGGTCCGATACACGCGCTCGTAGTAGACATGCTCCTTGCCGGCCTTCTCATCCGCGATTAACTGCGCCTGGGTTTGTTCATTGTACCGCTGCTTGAAATCCGCCTCTCGGCGCAAGATTTCGGCACGCCGCTGCGCACCGCTGGGCTTGGGCATGCCACCGGCCAGGCGCAAACGCAGATCGAACTGCCAGCCCCCTGCGGCGTCGCGTTTGAGCAAGGGCCCAAAGCGCTCAGGCTGCTGAGGATCGAATACGCGGATGCCCCCGGCAACTTCCATCACGGGGTATAACCCGCCACGAATCAGCGCGTGCAATGTATACCTGTCCCCGCCGGTGGGCACTCGGACCAAGCCTTTGCGCACCCCCTCGGTTTCGATATTTTGCGGGATCACCGGCCAGGGTTTCCCGTCCTGACGCCACTTATAGTAGGTGTCCAATGCCTTCTGTTGTACGGGCGATATCTCGCCCGCGCTGTGCCAGCCAACATCCATTGGCAGAAAATCGGCCCTGCTTCGGCGGCGCAATTCGCTCAAGGTGGCGGCCTGCTGTATCTCCACCGGCGGCCGGGTCGCGGTCGGTGCGGGCTCTACCTCGACCAACCCGATACGCTCGTCCAGGCTGGCCACCGGATACAGCAAGATTCCAGCCAGGCTGGCGACGGCATCGGCGATGGTCGTGCCACGACGGTCGTCGTCCGCGTCCACGGGCAGTGTGATAAACGCCCTGGCACTGAGCAGACTTTGGTACAGCCAGCCTACGGTCGCCAGCGGCCCACGCAGCAACGGCATCACCACATTGAATAGCCGCCCTATGTCAGCGCGAAAGGCCGCCCAGCGCTTATCTTCATTGGAACGACTCTGCGCCTCGGCGCGCTTGACCAAGGCCTGCGCATTGCTGCTGAACAGGTAGGCCAGGAAATCCCCAGGCACTTCTTGATCGCTGAGCAGCGCGCGGGCGGGCACCTCGATTGGCGCGAACTCTCCCCCTTGGCCTTGGCGCTGGGTATGGGGCTGACGAAAGCCGCCATTGCCCAGCACCGCCCGACCCTGTGGATCAAGGCTGTTTAACACCTCGGTTTGCAGCGGGCCGACGCTGGCAATGGCGTCGAGCAGTTCCTGGCGGCTGGCCCACTCTTGCAGGGGTGTATCCGAGCCGGGCCGGTAAAGCAGGTGCGGTTGCAGGGCATCGTTCTGGGGGCCGATCACGAACATATTCGCTGCCGGGTACACCCGCCCGCCAGCGTGGGTCAAAAACGCCAGCGGGCGCGCGACAATCTCGTGTCCGTCGACCTCGCGTGCCTGGGCGGTAGGCTGCACCGCCGCCTCCACCCAGCGCATGCCAATGCGAGTCAGCCCCTGGCGCCGGCGCAGCAGACATTCCAGGGCGGCCAGGGGCAACTGCGCACGGGTTTGCCCGACAAACAGCGCCTGGCGCCGCTGCCGCTCAGCGGGATCGTCCAGCAAGTTGCGCTTGAGCAACGCCGGATAGTGCTTGCCGATGTCGACAGCGGGGATCAAGCGTTTGACATAATCGATGGTCAGCCACCAGTCGGGAATATAGCCGGGCTCAACGCGATTGGTGATGGTCACCTGGGCATAGGGTTCGGTGAAGGGGTTGTCCAGGGCCCATTCCGTCAAGGTGCGAGAGATTGATTCGGTCCAGCCGACCGTCCCCCCCAGGGTACGGGTGAACGTCATCATGTAGTCATCGGGGCTGATCACCACTTCCTGGGGATAATCCAGTCGCATGCGCGCCTGCAGGGCTTTGCTGGCATAGACGTGAATCGGGTCCAGCCCGTCGAGGTAGTCCGCGCCCGCCGCTTCGACCTGGACGGCATGCAGGGCGTCCAGCAGACGGCTTGCGCGCAGGCGGTCGGCCGCGTTGGCGCCTTGCAGCCAGGCGGGCAATACCTGTTCGGGCATCCCATCGGGTCCCGCCTGTACCCCAAACCACGCCTGAGGCGCCGTCAGTTGGCGAAAGCGTTGCTTGTACCATTGCACATCGGGGAAGTCCGACCAGCGTAGCGCCGCAAGGTCGCGCAGCTGTTTTTCCAGGAGCATCTGGGCCATGGCATCGAACACGTCGTCTTCCGGTTCGCGCACTGCCCATTCCACGCGCTGGCCGGTGTAGCGACGGCTCATGTGCAGCGGCAACAAGTGGGCGAGATCCTCCCTGCTACGCAGTCGCTGTACGCCCGTGCCAGGGCTGAATAAGTAGAAGGTCGAAACCGTCAGCGGGCGACTTTCAATCAGCAATACCACCAACCACTCACCCGCCCCGCCTTCCTCGCAGGCATAGACTTGAAAGACCCGCACGGCCCCCTGTCCCAAATGGCGTTCACGCTCGGCCTTGAGCGGATAAAACAGCCAGAGCAGCTTTCGGTACTCATCGGCTGGCAACGGTGGCGATTGCGGTCCGAATTTCAGACAGCGACGCAGTTGATCAGCCACAATTCGCCAGCGGGTAGACAACGGATCCTGGCGCGACACCTGGCTCCAATAATCGACCAGCCGCGCCTGGTATGCTTCGAGCAGCGACGGCGCGACCCGATTGATGAGGGCTTCAAGCTCATCGACCGACGGTGACCGCGCTACAGGCTTCCAGGAACCATCCCTCTGCCTGTCGAGCAAGACATGCAGGGTGGCGGTCAGGTTCAACAACGTGCCCTGCATGATGCGCGTCAATAATAAGTCGCCCAGACTTAACAATGCCCCGTAGGTAGCTGGCTGGTCCTGGCCGGCGGGGGCCAGGACGCGGCCGAGGCGCAAATGGCTGACATTCAGCCCAGAGGCCGGCCACTGGTCATCGATTTCGCGCTGCAATACCGCGTCGATCACCTCCTCGAGCCTAGGTCTGTCGGCAAATACCTCGCCAAGGTAATGACGGGACTGGGTAACGTGATCAATCGGGCTAGTCGTCGTGCTCATCGCAAAGCGCTCCTTGGCAAAAGCCTCACGTTAAACGCCACGCCCCTCATCCTTGCGGTAGCCCCGTATGCGACGCTGGCCCCGGGACATCCGTAAGTAAATTCTCACAAAACTTTCACACCGTTTTGTTGATACTCCGCGCCATTAAATGACGCCCATCGCAAGACGAGGCTTCTCGTCCCGGGGCAGGCATGCCTCGGGATAATCGTAATTAACTGGTTGGAGCGCTGTATGGCGATGTTTGAACGCAGCCCTAAGTCTGCGAAAGGCTTTGATTGGGCCGGCCTTGGCTGGTTATTCCTGTTTTTCTGGTATTTCTCGGGCATTACCCAACTGCTTATCCAACTGACCGGTACTTCCGGCTTCAGCGGGTTCCGCCAGGCTTTCTTCATGAGTGCGCTGTGGCTGGCGCCGATGTTGCTGTTCCCTCGGCAAACCCGCCTGCTGGCCGCTCTGATCGGTGTGGTGCTATGGGCGTGCTCCATGGCCAGCCTGGGTTATTTCTTTATTTACCAGCAGGAATTTTCCCAGAGCGTCATCTTCATCATGTTCGAATCGAACATTTCTGAAGCGGGCGAATACGCCACCCAGTACTTTGCCTGGTGGATCGTGCTGGCCTTCATTGCCCACACCGCTTTTGCGATTTTCCTGTGGACACGCCTGCGTCCGGTCTACTTGCCGCGCGGTCAGTCGATCGTGGCAGCGGTCGCCATCGTATTGGCCGTGGTCGGCTACCCACTGGTCAAGCAGATCGCCACCAGCGAAACCATGGAATTGGCCATCGACCGCTTCGAAACCCGCATCGAACCGGCCGTGCCTTGGCAGATGATCGTCGCCTACCGTCGTTACACCGAACAACTGGATAACATGCAGGGCATGCTGACCAGTGCCAGCCAGATCCCACCGTTGAAGAACCTCAAGGACAGCATGGCCGGCCAGCCGTCCACCCTGGTGCTGGTGATCGGCGAGTCCACCAACCGCCAGCGCATGAGCCTCTATGGCTACCCGCGCAACACCACGCCGGAACTGGACAAGCTGCGCGACCAACTGGCGGTGTTCGATAACGTCATTACCCCGCGCCCGTACACCATCGAAGCGCTGCAGCAGGTACTGACCTTCGCCGACGAAGAAAACCCGGACCTGTACCTCAAGACACCGTCCATCGTCAGCGTAATGAAACAGGCCGGCTACAAGACCTTCTGGATCACCAACCAGCAGACTATGACCAAGCGCAACACCATGCTCACGACCTTTTCCGAACAGGCCGACGAGCAGGTGTACCTGAACAACAACCGTAACCAGAACGCCCGCCAATACGACGGCGACGTCCTGGCGCCGTTTTCCAAGGCCATGGCCGACACCGCCGAGCGCAAGTTCATCGTGGTGCACTTGCTGGGCACCCACATGAGCTACCAGTACCGTTATCCGCAGACATTCGACAAATTCACCGATCGCCAGGGTGTACCGCCGGGCGTCAGCGATGCACAGTTGCCGACTTACAACAGCTATGACAACGCCGTGTTGTACAACGACTTCGTGGTATCGAGCCTGATCAAGGACTACGCCAAGACTGATCCCAACGGCTTCCTGCTGTACCTGTCGGACCACGGCGAAGATGTGTTCGACTCTGCTGGCCACGACACCCTGGGTCGTAACGAAGGCAAGCCGACCGCGCCGATGTACACCATTCCATTCATGGCCTACGCCTCGCCCAAATGGCGCGAAAGCCACGACTGGAGTTTTGCCGGTGACCTGCAACGGCCTTACAGCAGTTCGCAGTTGATCCACACCTGGGCGGACCTCGCAGGCTTGAGCTTCGATGAACTGGACCACAGCAAAAGCCTGGTCAGCGACAGCTTCAAACCGCGCCCCCTGCTGATCGGCAACCCTTACGAGACCAAGCAGAAAGCCTTGATCGACTTCAGTTTGATCAAACCGAAGAAGGCCGACAGCGCCGAAGTGGTGGTCAAGTAATCGAATGGCTTGTAACAGAAAGATAACAATCATTCTCGTTTAAGCCTAAAGTTGCGCGTCTCCTTTCGTCTTTGAGCCATACCCGCCCTTTCCGGGTGGCCTCAAAGACGACAAGGAGTTCGCCGCGATGCTCGCGCCCTTTACCCGTTCCATCACCTTTACCCTTGGCCTGTTCAGCCTGGCGCCAAGCCCGGAGCTGCTGGCCGAAACCGACCCCGAACACGCCCCCGCCAACGCCCTTGAATTGGGCGCGACCAGCATCACTGCCGAAGGCCTGGGTGCGACCACCGAGGACACTGGCGCCTACACCACCGGCTCCATGAGCACCGCCACCCGCCTGAACCTGTCGATCAAGGAAACTCCGCAATCGATCTCGGTGATCACGCGCCAGCAGATGGATGATTTCAATCTCAACACCCTGACCGACGTGCTGCGCCAGACCACCGGCATCAACGTCCAGCACACTGATTCGGACCGCGTGGCCTATACGTCCCGCGGCTACGGCATCAACAACTTCCAGATCGACGGGATGCTCAACACCTTCGGCTACATGAAGTCCGACGCCGACACCATCATCTACGACCATATCGAAGTGGTTCGCGGTGCCACCGGCCTCACGACTGGCGCGGGCGACCCCTCCGCCACCGTCAACATGGTCCGCAAGCGCCCTACCGCCCAATGGCAGGCGAAAACCGGAATCAGTGGCGCCACCCATGACAACTACTACAGCTACCTCGATGTCGGCGGCCCGCTGGCCTTCGACGGCAAACTGCGTGGGCGCAGCGTGCTGGCCTACCGTGACAGTCGATCCTTTCGCGACAACTACGCACTGCAACGCGCGGTGGGCTACGGCATTCTCGAGGGCGATCTTTCCGACGACACCGTGCTGGCCGTGGGCTTTGATTACCAGGACAAACAGGTACAGGGCACGTCCTGGGGCACCGTGCCTTACTGGAACAGCGAGGGTGGCAAGGCCGGGCTTTCGCGCTCCACCAATATGGCGGCGCACTGGAGTTCCTGGCCACTGACCGACAAAACCACCTTCGCTACCCTCGACCATCGGCTCGGCGGCGACTGGCACCTGAAGGCCGCCTACACCCACCGCCAGAGCGATACCGATGGCAAGGTGTACTACGGCGGCGCGGGATTCCCCAACGCCGACCGCAGCGGGATGACCGCCTGGGCCAGCCACATGCGCGGCACGTCGAGAATGGAAGCCATCGACCTCAACCTGGCCGGCAGCTATTCGCTGCTGGGGCGTGAACATGCGCTGATGATGGGCTATGGCGAGGCGGCGCAACGGGATAGTTCGCCCTACATGCGCAGCAATCTGCCCGCCAGCTACTACCCCATCGAGGACTGGAAACACATGGGCGGGATCGGCAAGTTCAGCGATGACGTCACTGACCTCAAGGGCGAGCACAGCAAGAAACAACAGAAGGCCGGCTACCTTGCGACTCGACTGAGCCTGACGGAGCGTCTGCACGCCGTACTCGGCAGTCGCTACGGCAGCTGGGAGCTGCAAAGCGCTACCCCGCAATACGATGCCAACGATCAACTGACCGCGTCCGACAAAACCCGCCAGACTCATAACGATATGTGGACGCCTTATGCCGGGCTGCTTTACGACATCACACCGCAGTACACCGTCTACGCGAGCTACACCGACATTTTCAAGCCACAGGATTTACGCGACGCCAACAAGAAATATCTGGAACCCGTGGTGGGCAGTAACTATGAGGTGGGCCTTAAGGGCAGTGTGTTGAACGAACGCCTGAACCTGGCGGCCGCGTATTTCTGGAGCACCCAGGACAATGTCGCCGAGCGCGATGACTCGGTGCCGCCAAACCCGGTCACCGGCGAGGAATATTACAAATCCGGCGGCAAGGGCAACAAGGTGAAAGGGTTCGAACTGGAAGCGGCCGGAGAAATTGCACCGGACTGGAACCTGACCGCAGGCTACACCTACACCCACTCGGTGAATGGCACGGGCACGCGCAACAACACCGGCCAGCCGTTGAACCTGCTGAAGGTATCCAGCGCTTACCGCCTGCCAGGCGCCTGGCGCAACCTTACCGTGGGCGGCGCAGTGAATTGGCAGAGCGACATCTATGACTTCGGCAACCGGCCCACGGGAGCACGCAACAGCGAGGGCAGACCGATAACCACGCGCGAAAGAATCAAGCAACAGGGCTACACCGTGGTCAACCTGATGTCGCGCTACCAGTTCGACGAACATGTTACGGCGTCGATTAACGTCAACAATCTATTTGCAAAAAAATATTACGAGCGCGTTGGCTTTTATAACGGCGTGTATTGGGGCGACCCACGCTCGATCACGCTGGCGCTTGACTGGAAGCTCTAACGTCTTGCCTCGCGAAGTTAACGAAAACGTTAACTTCGCAGAGAGTTCCGTTAATTCCCACTTAATAAGGTAACGCCATAGTCACCCCATGATCTGATCAAGGAGTGACCGGACACCTATCACTCTTAATGGAAATACCGCCATGAAACTTTCGACATTGATGCTTGCCAGCCTGATGACCCTGACCTCCGCCGCCGCTTTCGCAGAAGGCGGTTCAGAGCGTTCCAAAGCGTTCTACAACAACTTCACCTTTGTCCAGGAAAAAACCCACGGCAAGGCTGAACAGCAAGTTGCATCCGCCGATGGCAAACCGGTTAAAGCCACCACGGTCGATGCAGCCCAACCTAACAGTTGATTTAACGCTGAGTTAATCCGCAACACCCTGTGCCATTCCGCTCCTTTGGTAAAGGTTTATTGGGCGCCATTAAATGGCGCCTTTTTTTTGCACTTTTTTATTAAAGCGCCTTGCTCCAGAACAACATGCGGCCGTGGGCGGGATCAAATACCGAATCGTCAAAACCGAACTTGCGATACGCCGACTGCGCCAGGTCGTTACCTTCAAGCACTTCCAGGGTGATCTTGCAGCAACCGCGCTGGCGGGCGATTTCCTCGACCTTCTGCAGCATTTTCTGACTCAACCCCAAGCCACGAAACTGTTTGGCCACTACCACATCGTGGACGTTGACCAATGGCCGACAAGCGAACGTGGAGAACCCCTCGAAGCAATTGACCAGCCCGGCGGGCTCACCGCCGACGAACGCCAGCACGCTGAACGCATGGGCGCGCTTGGCCAGTTCCGCAGGCAGTTGCTGCAACAGATCGGCTGGCAAGGCGTGGCCGCCACCCATTGGGTCTTGCGCATAGTGGTTGAGCAGCGAACCGATGGCGTCGGCGTGCACGGCGTTGGTGTAGCTGGCTTGCAGCACCAGGATGTCTGGGGTGTCCATTTCCTTCCTCGATATCGACAACCAGGGAACCGATTCCCTTTGAGAGGGGTAATTGTAAGCATGGAGTCGGCAGTAGATGAAGGAGATAAACGCCTAATGCCTGACAGAAAGTGGCCAGCTTGCAGGCAGCCAAAGCCTCGAACGAGGCGAATACCCAGGTTATAAGGTGCCGAAGCGCTGCAGCTGCATTTCCTGCAAGCGACTCAAGGTGCGACGAAAGGCAAACGCCAGGTAGCCTTGGGTATAAAGATTTTCCAGTGGTACCTGGGCCTCGATGAACAACGGCACTTTGCGGTCGTAACATTCATCCACCAGCGCAATGAAGCGTCGCACGCCGTCATCGTGCACCGACAGCGCAGGCAATTGCCGATCCCCGGCCGCGACGCGCTCGGCGCCGTCTTCGGTGCCACGGGCAATGCGACCAGGGCGCGGCTGTGCGCTGAGGCTGGGTACCTGCGCCAGCAGGATGGCCTTGAAGCGATCACACAGCAGCATGAAATCCATCGCGGCCAGGGGCTGCTCGCACAGCTCGGCGTAGCGGCACCAAAGCACCTCGTCGCAGGCCTGCACCGGCGTAATCATGCGATGCCCCACGCTCAGCCCCTTCGCGTCGCTGACGGTGTGCCCGGCGCTCAACTGCTTGAACACCTTGGCCAGCGCATCGGGTTGGTTGACCCAGTAGCGCTGCAGGCCAACACCGGGATGCAAGCGGTGGTCCTGGCTACCGTCCACCGCCACCACCTGCATATGCCGCTTGATCGCCTCGATACCCGGCAGGAAACGCTCACGGTTGAAGCCGTCGGCGTACAGTTGGTCAGGCGGTTGATTGGAGGTACAGACCATCACCACACCCTCCTCGAACATCACCTGAAACAGACGGCCGAGAATGATCGCGTCACCGATGTCATTGACGAACAGCTCGTCGAAACACAGTACGCGCACCTCCCGACTCAGCTCCCGCGCCAAGGCCTGTAGCGGGTCTTTGATGCCGGTGAGCTGGAACGAGCGCTGGTGTACCCAGCCCATGAAGTGATGAAAATGCTGACGTCGAGCAGGCACGCGCAGGCTTTGGTAGAACTGGTCCATCAGCCAGGTCTTGCCCCGCCCCACCGGCCCCCACAAGTAAACGCCGGGAATGGGGGAACGGCCTTGGTGCAACGCCTGGTGACAGATGTGCAAGGCCTCGACAGCGTGTTGTTGAGCGTCGTCGGGCACGAAACCTTGCTGGGCGATAGCGTATTGATAAGCGGCGAGCGGCGAGTCGAAAGTCATGCGGCCAGTATGACCTACAACGCAAACGCCGGCCGCGCAATCTTCGCCGTTAACCCAGTTCCGCACGCAGTTGGCGCGCCGCTGCGACCATGTTGATCAACGCCGCTTCCGTCTCTGGCCAGCCACGGGTCTTCAGGCCGCAATCAGGGTTTACCCACAGTCGCCGCGCTGGTATCTGCTTGGCTGCCTTGCGCAGCAAGTCCAGCATCTGCGACACATCCGGCACCCTTGGCGAGTGGATGTCGTAGACGCCCGGGCCGATTTCATTGGGGTAAGCGAAGGCTTCGAAGGCGTCCAACAACGCCATGTCCGAGCGTGAGGTTTCAATGGTAATGACATCGGCATCCATCGCCGCGATGGATTCGATCACATCGTTGAACTCGCTGTAGCACATATGGGTATGGATCTGAGTGTCGTCACGCACGCCGCTGGCGCACAGGCGGAACGCTTCGGTGGCCCAATCCAGGTACGACTGCCACTGCGCCTGACGCAATGGCAAGCCCTCACGGAACGCGGCTTCGTCGATCTGCACGATCTTAATGCCGGCGGCTTCCAGGTCGACAACTTCGTCACGGATCGCCAGGGCCAATTGCCGGGCCTGTATTTCCCGGCTCACGTCATCCCGCGGGAACGACCACATCAGCAGGGTCACCGGGCCCGTCAACATGCCTTTGAGCACCTTGCGAGTCAGGCCCTGGGCATAGCGTATCCATTCCACCGTCATCGCCTTCGGACGGCTAAGGTCGCCGTAGATCAGCGCCGGTTTCACACAGCGCGAACCATAGCTTTGCACCCAACCGAACCGGGTAAAGGCGTATCCATCCAATTGCTCTGCGAAGTATTCGACCATGTCGTTACGCTCGGCTTCACCGTGAACCAGCACATCCAGGCCAAGGTGTTCCTGCACCTCGACGGCGTGCTTGATCTCGCTGTGCATCGCTTCGACGTATTCGGCTTCGCTCAATTTGCCAGCCTTATATGACTGACGCGCCAGGCGGATCGACGCGGTTTGCGGAAACGAACCGATGGTGGTGGTCGGGAACAACGGCAGGTTGAGGCCGGCCCGCTGTGTCTCGATACGCTGGGCAAAGGGCGACTGGCGCTGGCTGTCGCTTGCACTGATCGCGGCAACCCGGGCTTGCACGGCAGGCTTGTGAATACGCGGCGAAGCGGCACGTGCAGCCTGTCCCGCACGGCTTTCAGCTAGCGCCGCGATTACGTTCGGCGACTCTGGCTGGTCGACCGCCTGGGCCAGCACCGCGACTTCCGCGCACTTTTGCAAGGCGAAGGCCAGCCAACCTTTCAATTGCGGGTCCAACTGGTCTTCACGCTCCAGGTCCACAGGGCTGTGCAACAACGAGCAGGACGGCGCCACCCACAAGCGATCGGCTAATTTCTCATGAGCATGCTGCAAAGTCGCCAGCGCTTTTTCCAGGTCGCAGCGCCACACGTTACGGCCGTTGACCAGGCCCAGGGACAACACTTTATACGCGGGCAGGCGATCGAGAATGGTCGGGTACTGCTCCGGCGCCCGCACCAGATCAATGTGCAGACCGTCGACCGGCAGGTTGGCGGCCAGGCCCAGGTTTTCTTCGAGCCCGCCAAAATACGTGGCGACCAGTTTTTTCAGCGGGTCCCGCTGGATCAGGTTATAGGCGCGCTCAAACGCATTCTTCCAGGCCTGTGGCAGATCGAGCACCAGGATCGGCTCGTCAATCTGTACCCACTCCACACCCAACTCGGCCAGGCGTTGGAAAATCTGACCGTACAGCGGCAACAGGCGGTCGAGCAGGTCGAGCTTGTCGAAGTCAGCGCCCTTGGCCTTTCCCAGCCACAGGTACGTCAGCGGGCCGATGATGACCGGCTTGACGGTGTGTCCCAGGTTCCGCGCTTCCTCGACCTCTTCAAATAATTGGTCCCAGCCAAGGTGAAATTGCTGGTCGACGCTGAACTCCGGCACCAGGTAGTGGTAGTTGGTATCGAACCACTTGGTCATTTCCTGAGCGTGCGCACCGCCACAGCACGTGTCGCTGACACCACGGGCCATGCCGAACAATGTCTGCAATGTGGCTTGGCCATCGGCTGGGCGGAAACGCTCGGGGATCACACCAAACATCAGCGAATGGGTCAGCACCTGGTCATACCAGGCGAAATCACCTGCTGGCAGCAGCTCGATGCCGGCTTGCTTCTGCAGGGCCCAATGCGTGCGGCGCAAGTCACGGCCCACAGCACGCAGGCCGGCCTCATCGAGCTCGCCCTTCCAGAACGCTTCCTGCGCTTTTTTCAGTTCACGATCGCGTCCAATGCGCGGAAACCCGAGGGAATGAGCGACTGCCATGACATACAGCTCCGATGTAGTAGGTATGGCAGCTATTGTCGGCAGTGGGCGATAGTGAGACAAACTCATATTATTGTAGATGATCACAAGTACTGTTCATGTTGATCCGGGATAGGCGAGGCACGTGCTTTGGTACATCGGTGACTGATACTCCGTCATCCGGAGCAAGCCCCCTCCCACATAGGGCCGGTGTTCGCCAATAGATAGTCATACTCCCGGACTATGCTCGAAAAACTGGGCAGCAATTTCCGCCAGCTAACCTTTCGATCTGATCCAAGTGCGGGCACAATGCGTGTCCTTTTTTGGCAGGCACCGCCGCAGGCTCTCAAAAATGATCAAAACGCCGTACTACCTCATCGACAAACAGAAGCTTCTGGTCAATATGCAGAAGATTGCCTACGTGCGCGAGCAGTCCGGCGCCAAGGCTCTGCTGGCGCTCAAGTGCTTTGCCACCTGGTCGGTGTTCGACCTGATGCAGCAATACATGGACGGCACCACGTCGTCGTCGCTGTATGAGTTGAAGCTCGGTCGCCAGAAGTTCGAAGGCGAGGCACACGCCTACAGCGTGGCCTGGGCCGATGATGAAATCGAAGAGATGCTGGATAACTGCGACAAGATCATCTTCAACTCCATCAGCCAGCTGCAGCGCTTTGCCGAACGCAGCGAAGGCAAGACCCGCGGCTTGCGCGTCAACCCGCAGGTGAGCAGCTCCGATTACCTGCTGGCCGACCCGGCGCGCCCGTTCAGCCGCCTGGGCGAGTGGGACCCGGTGAAGATTGACGGCGTGATCGATCAGATCTCAGGCTTCATGTTCCACAACAACTGCGAGAACGGCGACTTCAGTCTGTTCGACAAGATGCTCGGCACCATCGAAGAACGCTTCGGCGCGCTGCTGCACAAGGTCAAGTGGGTCAGCCTCGGCGGCGGCATTCACTTCACCGGTGAAGGCTATGCGCTGGACGCGTTCTGCGCGCGGTTGAAGGCATTTTCCGAGAAGTACGGCGTGCAGGTGTACCTGGAACCCGGCGAAGCGGCCATCACCAACAGTGCCTCCCTGGAAGTCACGGTGCTCGACACGCTCTACAACGGCAAAAATCTCGCCGTGGTCGACAGCTCCATCGAAGCCCACCTGCTGGACCTGCTGATCTACCGCCTCAACGCTAAGCTGGCGCCGAGCGAGGGTGAGCACACCTATATGGTGTGCGGCAAATCCTGCCTGGCCGGCGACATTTTCGGCGAGTATCAATTTGATCGTCCGCTGGCCATCGGCGATCGGCTGTCGTTCATCGACACCGCTGGCTACACCATGGTCAAGAAAAACTGGTTCAACGGCCTGAAAATGCCGTCCATCGTAGTGAAACAACTCGACGGTACAGTCGAGGTGGTTCGTGAATTTGGTTACGACGACTACCTGTCCAGCCTTTCGTAAGCTGGCGGATAAAGGAGAGATAAAGCAATTGAAAAAGAACGTTCTTATCATTGGTGCAGGAGGTGTCGCCAAGGTGGTGGCCCACAAGTGCGCGCAGCACAACGACGAACTCGGTCGTATTGCTATCGCGTCGCGCAACATCTCCAAATGCCAGGCCATCATCGACAGCGTCAAGGCCAAGGGTAGCCTCAAGGTACCCGCCCAGATCCAAGCCTTCGCGCTGAACGCCCTGGACGTGGAAGCGACCAAGGCCCTGATCCGCGAGACCGACTCGCAGATCGTCATCAACGTAGGTTCCGCGTTTCTCAACATGTCAGTGCTGCGTGCCTGCATCGATACGGGCGTGGCTTACCTGGACACCGCCATCCACGAAGAGCCGGGCAAGGTCTGCGAGACCCCGCCGTGGTACGGCAACTATGAATGGAACCACCTGCAAGAGTGCAAAGAGAAGAACATCACCGCCATCCTTGGCGTGGGCTTCGACCCGGGTGTCGTCAACGCGTACGCCGCGCTGGCGCAGCAACAGCATTTCGACCGCATTGATTCGATCGACATTCTCGACGTCAATGCCGGCTCCCATGGCAAATACTTCGCCACCAATTTCGACCCGGAAATCAACTTCCGCGAGTTCACCGGACAGGTGTGGAGCTGGCAGAACAGCCAGTGGACCAGCAACACCATGTTCGAAGTCAAACGCACCGACGACCTGCCGGTAGTCGGTTCGCAGAACCTTTACCTCACTGGCCACGATGAAGTGCACTCGCTGTCGAAAAACCTCGACGTGCCGAACGTGCGTTTCTGGATGAGCTTCGGCGAGCACTACATCAACGTGTTCACCGTGCTGAAAAACCTCGGCCTGCTTTCCGAGAAGCCGGTCAAGACCGCCGAAGGCCTGGAAGTGGTGCCGTTGAAAGTGGTCAAGGCCGTATTGCCCGACCCGTCTTCGCTCGCTCCGGGCTACACCGGCAAGACCTGCATTGGCGACCTGGTCAAAGGCACCAAGGACGGCCAGCCGCGTGAGATGTTTATCTACAACGTGGCCGATCACGAAGAAGCCTTCGCTGAAACCGACAGCCAAGGCATCTCCTACACCGCCGGTGTTCCGCCAGTGGCCGCCGCGCTGCTGGTAGCGCGTGGCGAGTGGGACGTGAAGCACATGGCCAACGTTGAGGAACTGCCGGCTGAGCCGTTCCTCAAAGCGCTGGATGTGATGGGCTTGCCGACTCGGATCAAAGACGAGCACGGTGATCGTGCGTGGGATGCGAAGGCCTGATAGGCAATCGCTGACCGAACAAAAAAATGCGCCCTCAGGGGCGCATTTTTGTTGGGGCTCACATAAATCCCAAAACCAGTAAAGATCCAATGTGGGAGGGGGCTTGCCCCCGATGGCGGTGTATCAGCTGCAACTGAGCTGGCTGACACACTGCATCGGGAGCAAGCCCCCTCCCACAGGGATAGCACTTCGCCCTGGACTCTCAGAGTTTTCCCACGACCGTTTCAGGTTGTCGGTCGGAAGAGCGCTAACTAACCTCACTGCCGTCGCTACCCACTCAGCGACCGGACTTGACCGTCCGATTAATTCAAGGACAGCTACGGCCAAAACCTATTCGGCGTTTTCTTTGCGCCTGAGGTATCGTGTCGCGGCGGCTGTACGCGGGATACCTTCGGGTATGCCGGATTTCCTTTGATTGCCGGTCGGTCAACCCGCGTACAGCTGCCACCCTCTTTGCTTGACCGCGAATGTTGGCGGCTCCACTTAATCAGAGGAACTTCACCATGATCAAAGACAGCCCCAAACCCCCAGAACACCTCTTCACCGTACGCCCCAACCTGTGTACGGAAACCCTGCTGGTCAACGCATCCCAGGATCTAGCCTCCATCAACGATATCGCCACTCACCTGGCATTCGACGTCGATGGCGCTCAACGTAATATCGCACTGGGCATCTGCCGCATGCTCGAAGGCGTAAAGCTGCTGGTGGACAAAGCACTGGATGAGGCTCATCCGGCTGCCTGAACGTAGACGGCACCAGGCGCCTGAGCTATCTTCGGGCGCTCCTTTCGAACGCCCCAAACAGGAAGTTACCACTTGAGCACGTCGCCCCTAGTGCGAGGCCGTACGTTCGCCCTCCTCGCTGGCATCGCATTCATCGCCCTGGACCAGCTTGTAAAACTATTGGCCCTAGTTTCACTGCATGCCAAAAGCTTCAAAATCGGCTCAAACCCAATCAATCTTGCTTTGGAGTTAAGCCTGAACCCCGGCGCATTCCTGAGCCTGGGCGCCGCTTTGCCGCCACAGGTCAAACAACTGATTTTTATCATCGGCGTAGCCGTCGTAGTGGCCTGGGCGATGGGGTGGTCCCTCTCCAACTGGAACCAGCCACTGCGTAAAGTCTTGCCGCTGTGCGCCATCGCCTTGGGTGGCATCGCAAACCTGATCGACCGGGTGTTTCGCGACGGCCATGTGGTTGATTACATGATCCTGAACGTCGGGCCAGCACATACCGGGGTATTCAATATTGCAGATATCGCGATTACCGTCGGCGCGTTGTACCTGCTAATCGACCTGTTCGTGAAGCCGCTTAAAGCCTAGGCGCCTCAGTATTGCTCCCCTTCATCGCCTCGAATTTCGGCGGCGAGGGCCTGGGCGATCGCCTTGGCTTTGACGATGCTCTCATCGCTGTATACAAACGAAATCTGGCCACGGCGATAATCGAAATAATAATCCTGCTGCGTGGTGGTAGAGGTCCAGTAAGCAGTTTGGTTACCGCTGAGCGAGATCGTCGCTCCTGTGGCGGGGTTAACGGCAGTCACTTCGTCCTGCAACACCAGGGTTGGATCATTGGCACACAAGGCACGCCATTCTTCAGGCGTGATTACATTGCTTTCGACACGGGCTATATGGAGTTCATAGGCCATATAAATATCCATCAGATAAAGGGGAAAGGTCCTTGAAATGCCAAGGTAGCCTGATACTCACTTCAGCGGCTTTTGCCCTCCGACGTCTACGTCAACTTATCGATGACATACTGCTGAAACCATGCAGGCTGGGTGTCCGCAACAATATCGATATCCTCGCCTTCTGTAATCTCGGCAATTTGCGCAAACCTGGGCTCGCCGTCTTGCGAATTGTCAAAGATATAGGCTCGATTGGATAAGAGAATCGCCTCTGACAGGTTTTCCAAAGAGCGCTTATAACGAGATCGAATCTTGTCCGGTGGTACATCATGGCCACCTATAGAGGCCCGGTAGGCAACCCGAGCAACGTTAATATCAGCATCCGCAGTAGCAACGTAATAAACGTATACCCGATAACCAGCAGCTTTCGCCTGCCTTAGCAGCTCAATTTTGCTGCCGTCCGACATGACTGTCTCGAATGTAAAACTTACGCGTTCCCCAATCAGAGACACCCGAATATAGTCAGAAAGAGCGGAAGCGATATAGGAGTCGATGTTGCGCGAAGCAAAAATGATCCGTTCACCCTTGGCGGCCAGGTCATCCAGTTTGACAAGGGAATCAGGAAACTTTGAAAGCAGTGAATGGCTGCGCAAGAACGTGATCGCACACTTGGCGTAGCGGTACAGCCCGAAGGCAGCAAAATCGAAAACACCCGTTTCACGAATGCCCAGCTCAATTGCATCAGGATTGATGTAATTGACCAGCAAGTGGGCCGGAACCTTCGAATTGAATGTGCTCTTTCCACTCCCGTTCGGTCCGGCGAACATACGGACGCGGGGGGTGGTACTCAAGCCTGTATCTGCGCCTGGGCAGACCGACGGTCCAATAAAGACTTTTTGGTTTTCAAGCGCGTGCCGGCTTTGAGAGTGCCGTAGGTTTCCACAGGGCGGATAACCAACATTTCCGTAGTAGAAACTTTAACCAGTTGGCCGTCGCGAACCATAAGTACGGACTCTCCCTTGGAAAGGGCAACCTCGTAGGCATCCCTGAATGCTTTGGCCGCAATGGAGGGAATGCTCGATTCCTGGGCAAGAATCTGTGCCTCGGTAATTTGGGATTTAACTTTTTTACGTGACATGTTGGTCTCCGGCTCAGGACAAGGGTTGATCAATGGCGATGAGCATAGATCACCTTAGGCGTCGAACGCTGGCTCGACTTTACCTCAATGTGTGTCCCATGTCCTGCAGTGGGCTGTTCAACACCTCTAAGCGGTTTCTCGCTCAAAACACCGACCACCCTATCCGCTCACTCAACAGTTCCAACGCCTTCATCCCCGCCAGCGAATTCCCCGCCGCATTCAATTCCGGCGACCACACGCACACCGTAAACTGCCCCGGCACCACCGCGACGATCCCGCCGCCTACCCCGCTCTTGCCCGGTAATCCCACCCGGTAGGCAAAATTGCCCGCCTCGTCATACAGCCCGCTGGTGGCCATGATCGAGTTCACCTGTTTGGTCTGGCGCGCGGTCAGAATCTGCTCGCCACTGTGGGCGCTCACGCCCTCGTTGGCCAGGAAGCTGAACGCCCTGGCCAGGTCCAGGCAGCTCATCTGCAAGGCGCAGTAATTGAAGTAACTGTGCAGCACCGCGTCCACATCGTTGTGAAAATTGCCGAAGGCTTTCATCAGGTAGGCCATGGCCGCGTTGCGCGCGCCGTGCTGCGCTTCCGACTCGGCGACCACG
This sequence comes from Pseudomonas sp. W4I3, assembly GCF_030816195.1. Classification (GTDB taxonomy): domain Bacteria; phylum Pseudomonadota; class Gammaproteobacteria; order Pseudomonadales; family Pseudomonadaceae; genus Aquipseudomonas. The sequence goes on from NZ_JAUSXS010000001.1 coordinate 3,865,749, forward strand.
CTGTTGACCAAAATCTGCGGGTTGCCCGACAGGCGTCGTACGAAGTCGCGCATCGACAGGATCGGCACGGCGAAACGTGACTGGTTGATGTCGCAGATCACCAGCGCGCCGGCGTTGATAAACGGGTTGCGCGGGCGGCCGCGTTCGAATTCCAGTTGCACCATGGAGTTGAACGGCTGCCCCGACGGTTCGTGGCCCAGGCGTTCCCAGATGGTTTCGCCGCCGTGGTCGATGGCCTGCACCAGGCTGAACACCTTGGAAATGCTCTGCACCGAGAACAGCGTGTCGGCATCACCGGCGCAGTAGGCTGCGCCGTCGTTGCCGTATACCGCGATGCCCAGCTGGTTGGCGGGCACGTCGGCCAGGGCGGGGATGTAGTCGGCGACTTTGCCGAGGCCGATCAGGGGGCGCACTTCGTCGAGGATCGACTCCAGCAGCGCCTGCATATCTTGTCCTGTCATCTTGATTTGAATCAGTGGTGAACGAGGCGCGGAGGATACTTCAATGGGCGCGGAAGCCCCACACAATCTCGACCACGCGTTCAGCGACCACCAGGTAGATCAGGATCAGCAGCAGTTGCAGCGCCAGGTGATAGCGCAGCTTGGCCAGCCGGCGAATGCCGTCACTGACGTTCAGCAGCATCAACAGCGTCGACAGGATAATCAGCCCCCAACCGGCGACATAGGAGGCGAAGACCCCGATGAATAACTCATGGTGCCCGACCAGCGTATTGGTCCCCGCCGCAAACAGCAGCGCACACACCAGCAGGTTTTTCACGTTGTCGAAAACCTGTGTGCTCAGGTCGTTTTCCAGCAACGCCAGGTACCGCGTCCATAACGTGCGCATGCGTGAGTACCGAGTGGGAAGGCTCGTCAATCAAGGTAGTTCAAATGGGCAGGCTGTCGAGCGCTGACCAGGCCAGCACGTCACGCAACAGACGTGCAGAAGCAATAGCAAAATGCAATCCATTGATAATATGAAAACCTATAATTCCATAATTTAATAATTAGGTTAGAACCAATCGGCCTTTTACAGACACGCCCGTGCGCTCTATTTTCACGCTACGGACCGACCCCCTGCCCGGTGGAGGCTTGTTTATCAACTTCAACAAGGACCTGACCATGAGCATCGAATTCATCGGCTACATCGGCGGCCACCATGCCTCCGAAATCCACCCGCGCAGTGGCCCTACCCTGCAGCCGGACTACGTTGAACGCGTGGCGCGCGCACATGAAGAGGCCGGCTTCGACCGTGCCCTGGTGGCCTTCCACTCCAACAGCCCGGACAGCACGCTGATCGCCGCCCACGCCGCCAGCGTGACGCAGCGGCTCAAATTCCTGATCGCCCACCGCCCAGGCTTCGCCCAACCCACGTTGGCCGCGCGCCAGTTCGCCACGCTGGATGTGTTCAACGGCGGCCGTACCGCCGTGCATATCATCACCGGCGGCGACGACCGCGAGTTGCGCGCCGACGGCAGCCATATCGGCAAGGACGAGCGCTATGCGCGCACCGACGAATACTTGAGCGTGGTGCGTCAGGAATGGACCAGCGACAAGCCCTTCGACTTTGCCGGCACGTACTACCAGGTCGAGGGCGCGTATTCCACGGTGAAGTCACCGCAACAGCCGCATATCCCGGTGTACTTCGGCGGCTCGTCCGCGGCGGCGATTGCGGTGGCGGGCAAGCATGCGGACGTTTATGCGCTGTGGGGCGAAACCTATGAGCAGGTGCGCGAGGTGGTGACCCAGGTGCGTGCCGAAGCGGCTCGGCACGGGCGTACGATTCGCTTTAGCCTGTCATTGCGCCCGATCCTGGCCGAGACCGAGGAACTCGCGTGGCAGCGGGCGGACAGCATTCTGCAGCAAGCCACGGCGCTGGCTGAAAAAAGCGGCTTCGTGCGGCGCGAACCACCCAATGAAGGCTCGCGTCGATTGCTGGCGGCGGCGGCGCAGGGCTCGCGTCTGGATAAGCGCCTGTGGACCGGGATTGCCGGCTTGCTCGGCGCACAGGGCAATTCCACCTCGCTGGTGGGCACAGCCGAACAGGTCGCGCAGGCGTTGCTAGATTACTACGATTTGGGCATCACAACGTTCCTGATTCGCGGGTTCGATCCGCTCAATGATGCGATCGACTATGGCAAGACGCTGATACCGCTGACGCGCCAGTTGGTCGCCGAACGCGAACGGGCCAGGCAAGTCGCTTGAGAACCGGCGGGAGGACGCACGCGCCCTCCCGCATTCCTGGCGGCTAGCCAAGTTCTCGCGCCAAGAATGGCGCCGTGCGGCTGCTCTTGCTGTTGGCGACCGTCTGCGGCGTACCACTGGCAACCACTTTGCCGCCCGCATCCCCGGCGCCGGGGCCAATGTCGATCACCCAGTCACTCTGGGCCACCACGCGCATTTCATGCTCGACCACCACCACCGTATGCCCCGCCTCCACCAATTGGTTGAGCTGGCTGAGCAAGCGGTCGACGTCCTTGGGATGCAGCCCGGTGGTCGGCTCGTCCAGCACGTATAACGTGGCGCCCCGCGCATTGCGTTGCAGCTCGGTCGCCAGCTTGATGCGCTGCGCTTCACCGCCGGACAACTCGGTGGCCGGCTGCCCCAGGCGCAGATAACCCAGGCCGATATCGCGCAGCACCTGCAGTGCGCGCAGCACGCTCGGTTGCTCGGCGAACACGTCGACGGCCTGCTCCACCGTCAAACCCAGCACTTGGGCGATGTTCAAACCTTGCCATTTGACCGCCAGGGTCTCGGGGTTGTATCGCGCACCGTGGCAGGTCGGGCATGGCGCATACACGCTGGGCATGAACAGCAATTCGACGCTGACAAAGCCCTCGCCTTCGCAGTTCGGGCAACGGCCCTTGGCGACGTTGAAGGAGAACTGCCCGGCGTCGTAACCGCGTTTCTTCGCGGCCGGCGTGGCAGCGAACAGTTTGCGCACGTTGTCGAACAGCCCGGTGTAGGTCGCCAGGTTCGAGCGCGGCGTGCGGCCGATGGGTTTCTGGTCCACTTGCACCAGACGGCGGATATGCTCCAGCCCGGCACTGATGCGCCCCTCGCTGGCGGCGGGCGCGGCGTCTTCCAGGCTGGGCTCGTCGACGCTTTCCAGCTCGCGCCCAAGGCCGCTGCTCACCAGCTCCAACAGCGCCTGGCTGACCAGGCTGGACTTGCCCGAACCGGAAATTCCGGTCACCGCCGTGAAGCAGCCCAGCGGGAAGCCCACCTCAAGATTGTTCAAGTTATTGCGCGTCACCCCGTGCAGCTTCAGCCAGCCGCTGGGTTCGCGCCGCGCCTGATTCGAAGGGCGCGCTTGGGCAAACAGGTACTCACGGGTCTGCGACGCGGCGATATCCGCCAACCCCGCGGGCGGGCCGCTGTACAGCACTTGGCCGCCGTGTTCGCCGGCGGCCGGGCCCACATCGATCAGCCAGTCGGCGCGGCGCATGGTTTCCAGGTCGTGCTCCACCACAAACAGCGAATTGCCGGCGGCCTTCAAGCGCGCGAGTGCGCTGAACAGGGCCTCGCCATCGGCTGGATGCAGGCCGGCGGAAGGCTCATCCAGCACGTAGATGACGCCGAACAATTGCGAGCCCAGTTGAGTGGCCAGGCGCAGGCGCTGCAACTCCCCGGACGACAGCGTCGGCGTGCTGCGTTCCAGGGACAGGTAGCCCAGCCCCAGTTCGATCAAGGTGCTGACCCGTTCCAGCAAATCCTCGGCGATACGTTGGGCCGCCAGGCGTTTTTCCACCGACAACTTCATCTTGTCCTGCCCCGCCGCCACCGGCCGCAGCAACTCGGCCAGGCGGTTCAGGGACAGTTGCGACAACTCACCGATATCCACCCCGGCAAACTTCACCGACAGCGCCGCCTTGGTCAGCCGCTTGCCCTCGCACAATGGGCAGGCGCTGCCTTGCATGAACTGCGACACGCGCTTTTTCATCAGCGCACTTTGGGTGTGGGCGAAGGTGTGCAGAATGTAGCGCCGCGCGCCACTGAAAGTGCCCTGGTAACTGGGCTCCAGCTTGCGCTTGAGGGCATCGCGGGTCTGCGCCGGGGTGAAGCCGGCGTACACCGGTACGGTGGGGGTTTCTTCGGTGAACAGAATCCAGTCGCGCTGTTTTTTCGGCAGGTCGCGCCACGGGATGTCCACGTCGTAACCCAGGGTCACCAGGATGTCCCGCAGGTTCTGCCCCTGCCACGCCAACGGCCAGGACGCCACCGCGCGCTGGCGGATGGTCAGGGACGGGTCGGGCACCATCAGCGCTTCGGTCACTTCATATACGCGGCCCAGGCCATGGCATTGCGGGCACGCGCCTTGGGGCAGGTTCGGCGAAAAGTCCTCGGCATACAGCATCGCCTGCCCCGGCGGGTAGCTGCCGGCGCGCGAATACAGCATGCGGATCAGGCTCGACAAGGTGGTCACACTGCCCACCGATGAGCGCGCACTCGGCGTGCCACGCTGCTGTTGCAGGGCCACGGCGGGCGGCAAGCCTTCGATACTGTCGACATCCGGCACGCCGACCTGATCGATCAAACGGCGCGCATAGGGCGCCACCGATTCGAAATAACGACGCTGGGCCTCGGCGTATACGGTGGAAAACGCCAGGGACGACTTGCCGGAACCGGATACCCCGGTAAACACCACCAGAGCATCGCGCGGGATGTCCACATCAACGTTACGCAAGTTGTGTTCGCGAGCGCCACGCACCCGCACGAAGCCGGTGCGCTGGGCGGTCGGTGAAGGGATGCTGCGCTGTGAAGTCATGGACAACCTTGTCTGGCGGTGAGCACGCTGCGCACCCGTTGCGTCAGGGCGTCGGGGCTGTAGGGTTTGCTCAGCAGGTGAATATCGGCGCTGAGCAGATGATTGGAGGAAAGAATGTCGCGGGTGTGGCCGGAGGTGAACAGCACCGGGATCGGCGGCGCCTGCTCACGCGCCCAGTTGGCCAGGTCGGTGCTCTTGATGCGGCCGGGCATCACCACATCGGTGAAGATCAGTTCCGGTTGCAGGCCCGATTGCAGCTTGGCCATGGCCTGATCGCCGTCTTCAGCGGTCAGCACGGTGTAGCCCGATTGCTGCAGCAGCTCCACCACGGTCAGGCGCACGCCTTCATTGTCCTCCACCACCAGAATGGTTTCCTGGCCGGTGCAGGGGCTTTCCTCGCCGGTATCCAGGTCCAGATGTTCCGGTTCCAGGCTGCGCGGGAAATACATCTGCACCACCGAGCCCTTGTTTTCCTCGCTCCAGATGTCGACATGCCCGCCGCTTTGGCGGACAAAGCCAAACACCATGCTCAGCCCCAGGCCGGTGCCCTGCCCTTCGCGCTTGGTGGTGAAGAACGGCTCGAACGCACGCTTGAGCACCGTCGGCGGCATGCCCACGCCGGTGTCGGTGACCGCCAGGCGCACGTACTCGCCGGGCTTGATGCTTTTGCCCGCGCATTCGGCCGGGTTGAGAATGATATTTTCGCCGGTGATGCGGATCACACCTTCGCCTTGCATGGCATCACGGGCATTGATCGCCAGGTTGAGCAGCGCGTTTTCCAGTTGGTTGCGGTCGACGTTGATGCACCAGGAATCCTGCGGCAACTGCACGTCCAGGTGAATGGTCTCGCCCAACGCGCGTTGCAGCAGTTCACCGAGACCGGCGTAGATCCGTTGCGGGTTGTACACCGCCGGCGACAACGGTTGGCGCCGGGCAAACGCCAGCAGTTGCGAGGACAGCGTAGCGCCGCGTTCCACCGCAGCGATGGCGGCAGCCACCCGCCGTTGCACCTGCGGGTTGTCCGGCTCATGCCGGGCCAGCAAGTGCAGGTTGCCGGCGATCACTTGCAGCAGGTTGTTGAAGTCGTGGGCCACGCCGCCGGTCAGGCCGCCAATTGCTTCGAGTTTCTGTGACTGGCGCAACTGCTCCTCGGCGGCGGAACGTGCCTGAACTTCGGCCGCCACGCGCTGCTCCAGATTATGGGTCAGCTCCTGGCGCACCCGCTCGGAGCGCACCAGTTCAGTGGTCTCCACCACGATGGCCAGTACGCCGGCCGGTTGCTGGTTGTCGCCGGCCACGGGGCTGTAATACAGGTCCAGCCAGAGGTTTTCCGGCTTGCCGTTACGCGACAACACCAGTTCCTTGTTGTTGAACGACAAGGTGCCGCCCGCCAGGCAAGTGTCCACCACATGCCGGTTGAACTCGGCCACTTCCGGCCAACCCAGCTCCACCGGCGTGCCCAGCAAGTACGGATGGCGCCCGCCCGCGAACACCGAGTAACTGTCGTTATAGATCATGTAACCGGCCCGCCCCCACAGCATCACCATGGGTACGGGCGAGGCAAGCATCATCTGCACGGTGCAGGCCAGGCTGGTGGACCAGCGATCGATCGGGCCCAGGTCGGTGGTCGACCAGTCAAACGCGCGAATCTGCTGGGCCATTTCACCGGCCCAGCCTTCACAGCCGTGGGGGTTGGATAAAAATTGCATGGTTCGGCTCTGGGCAAAGAGAAGGCAGTTGCAAGTTTTGGAGCGCAGCGGCGCGGGATGGTTTCATCTTGTCTAACACAAGCCGAATAAACCACTGGCCTCAGTGAAAATCCCGGCTGCGCACCACAATGCCGTCCAGCAGTGGCGTCAGGTCGGTCAAGCGCCCAGCGATCAAATGGCGCACTTCGCCCACCGCCTCCCAGCGCCCATCCACCTTGAGCAGCCGCGACCCCACCAGCGCCTGGCGCTGACGCTCGGCCAAGTCACGCCAGACCACCACGTTGAGGTTGCCGAACTCATCTTCCAGGGTGACAAAGGTCACGCCGCTGGCGGTGCCTGGGCGTTGGCGCCCGGTGACCAGCCCGGCGACGCTCACGTTGCGCCCATGCTCCACGGTCAACAGCTCCTGGGAACTGCGGCAGCGGCGCTTGCGCAGTTCGGCACGCAGCAGTGTCAGGGGATGCGGGCCAAGGGTGGTGCCGAGGGTGGCGTAATCGGCATGCAAGTCTTCGCCGACCGTGGGCTGGGGCAAGGCCACCGCCGCTTCATCGGGGCTCGGCAGGCCGGCAAACAGGCCAAGTTGCTTGTGCACACCGGCCACCTCCCAGCGCGCCTGGTGCCGGTTACCGGCCAACGCGCGCAAAGCGCCGGCATCCGCCAGCAATGCCTGGGCGCGTGCATCCAGGCCCACGCGGGCGTCGAGGTCGGCGATGTCGCTGAAAGCGCGGTGCTGGCGCACGGCCTCGATGCGCCGGCCGTCCTCTTCGCGAAACCCCGAGATCATGCGCAGGCCCATGCGGATCGCCGGCTGCTGGCCGTCGATGGGTTCCAGGCTGCAATCCCAGTCGCTGGCCTGCACGTCCACCGGGCGGATCTGCAGGCGATGCCGGCGCGCGTCCTGCAGGATCTGGTCCGGGCTGTAAAAACCCATCGGCCAGCTGTTGATCAGCGCGCAGGCAAACGCCGCCGGCTCATGGCATTTGAGCCAGCAACTGGCATACGTCAGCAAGGCAAAACTGGCCGCGTGGGACTCGGGAAAACCATAGCTGCCAAAGCCCTTGATCTGCTCGAAAATCTGCGCGGCAAAGGCTTCGGTGTAGCCGTTTTTCAGCATGCCATCGCGCAGACGCTTTTGATGGGGTTCCAGGCCGCCGTGACGTTTCCAGGCGGCCATGGAACGGCGCAACTGGTCGGCCTCGCCGGGGCCGTAGTCGGCGGCGACCATGGCGATCTGCATCACCTGTTCCTGGAACAAGGGGATGCCCAGGGTGCGCTCCAGCACCACTTTCAATGCCGGCGACGGATAGGTTTCTTCTTCCTCTTTATTCCTGCGACGCAGGTACGGATGCACCATACCGCCCTGGATCGGCCCCGGCCGTACGATGGCGACCTCGATCACCAGGTCATAAAACGTCTTCGGCTTGAGCCTGGGCAACATCGACATCTGCGCCCGCGATTCAATCTGGAACACGCCGATGGTGTCGGCCTTGCTGATCATCGCGTAGGTGGCCGGGTCCTCTGGAGGAATGCTGGCCAGGCTCAAATCCAAGTGGCGATGGCGGCGCAGCAGGTCGAAGCAGCGACGGATCGCGCTGAGCATGCCCAGGGCGAGAATGTCCACTTTAAGCAGGCCGACGGCGTCGAGGTCGTCCTTGTCCCACTGAATGATGGTGCGCTCGGCCATGGCGGCGTTTTCCACGGGCACCAGGGTGTCCAGCGGGTATTCGGAGATCACGAAGCCACCGGGATGCTGGGACAAATGCCGCGGAAAGCCGATCAACTGCTGAGTCAGGGTCAATACGCGGCGCAGCAGCGGGCTGTCCGGGTCGAAACCGCTTTCACGCAGGCGCTCCAACGGCGGCGCATCGTCACTCCAACGCCCGCAGCATTCGGCCAAGGCGTTGACCTGATCCGCCGGCAACCCAAGGGCCTTGGCCACATCCCGCACCGCGCCGGTGGCGTGGTAACTGCTGACCACCGCCGTCAAGGCGGCACGCGTACGGCCATAGCGCTGGAACACGTATTGCAGCACCTCTTCGCGGCGCTCGTGTTCAAAATCCACATCGATGTCCGGCGGCTCGTTGCGCTCCCTGGACAGGAAACGTTCGAACAGCAGGTTGCTCAGGCTCGGGTTGATCTCGGTGATGCCCAGGGCAAAACACACCGCCGAGTTGGCCGCCGAGCCGCGTCCCTGGCACAGGATGGAGCGGCTGCGGGCAAAGCGCACAATGTCGTGCACCGTGAGGAAATAGCTCTCGTAGCCCAACTCGCTGATCAACTCCAGCTCGGTGTTGATCTGCGCCAAGGTCTTGGTGTCGATGCCGTCGGGCCAGCGCAGCGCGATACCTTCCTTGGTCAGGGTGCGCAGCCAGGATTCGGCGTCATGGCCGGCAGGTACCAGCTCGCGGGGATAGTGGTAACGCAACTGGCCGAGGTCGAAGGTGCAGCGCCGCGCGATGGCGAGGGTTTCATCGAGCAAGGCTTGCGGGTACAGCGCGGCCAGGGCGTCGAGGCTGCGCAGGTGCCGCTCGCCATTGGGGTGCAGGTGCAGGCCGGCTTCGGCCACGGGTACGTGATGGCGGATGGCGGTCATGGTGTCTTGCAGGGCGCGGCGGCCACGCGCGTGCATGTGCACATCACCGCAGGCGACCGCCGGGATCTGCAGGCTGGCCGCCAGCTGCAGGCGTTGCTCCAGATGGCGCGCATCGTCCTGCCCGCGGTGCAAATGCACCGCCAGCCACAGGCGCTCGGCAAAGGTGCGGCGCAGCCACTGGATGCTGGCCTGGGTGTCGCTGTCCTGGGCCACCCACAGCGCCAGCAGGCCGGGCAGCGGTTGCTCGAAATCTTCATGCAGCAGGCGATAGCTGCCCTTTTCGGCGCGGCGCCGGGCCAGGGTGATCAAGCGGCACAGGTGCTGGTAACCGCTCAGGTTCTCCACCAGCAGCACCAGTTTCGGACCGTTTTCGATGCGCACCTCACTGCCGATGATCAGCGGCAGCTCCAGCGCTTTCGCCGCCTGCCAGGCGCGCACAATGCCCGACAGCGTGCATTCGTCGGTAATCGCCAGGGCGCTGTAGCCCTGGCGCTTAGCCCGCTCGAAGAGTTCCAGCGCACTGGAGGCACCGCGCTGGAAGCTGAAGTTGGACAGGCAATGCAGCTCGGCGTAACTCATGCCTGCCCCACCCCTGTAGGAGCGAGCTTGCTCGCGAAAAAACCTGGAGCACCGCATTCATTCAGGTGCCCTGCGTTATCGTTAACCACCTTCGCGAGCAAGCTCGCTCCTACAGGGGGTGGTGGCCTGTTGGTGTTCATGCGAACCAGCCTTGCAACCACAAACCATCCTGCTGCCCCACCGTGCGGTAGGCCCAGCCTTGCTGGCCGGCGCGGGTCTGGATGAGGTAATAGTCGCGGCGGATATCCGCGCCATCCCACCAGCCGGATTCGATACGCTCCGGCCCCATCAGGATCTGTACGCCCTGCTCGGCCAGCAAGGTCGGTTGGTTCAGCAACCAGCCAGGGCGGCGCACCTTGTGCAAGGTCGGGCATGGACGGGTGTCGACGGTGGCTTGCCAGGCGCATTCAGGCCGATGGTCGGCGTGAAAACGCAGGCCCTGCACCGCCTCATCGCCCAGGCGCGCACGCAGGCGTTCGCGCAATTGCTCCCAGGGCAAACTCTGTTGCGGACGGTCGTCAAACAGGTCCTGGCGTTGCGGCACGAATACCGGCAAGTCCTGGGCCACCAGGCGAAAACCGCGCACCGGCGCTGTGACCTGCACCTGTTCCAATCGCCCCCGGGCCAGTTCGAACAGCATTGCCGGTTCGCGCTCGGCGCTGAGCAAGCCCACCTTGATCACACTGTCCGGCGCCTGGGCATGTTCCAGGTGCAGATCGAAGCGCTGTACGCCACTGTCACGCCCGCATAGAAAGGCGGACAAGTCGGCGGTCAAACGGCGCAAGGGAAACAGCAGCGCCTGGTGGGATTGCACGTCGAAATTCAACTCGATGCGCACATCGAACTGGTCTGGCGGCTGATAGAACTCCAGGGCCAATGGCCGATGCCCGGTCAGGGCGTCGAGGTGCTTGAGCAAGCTGGCGTCAAAGCGCCGCGCCAGGGTATGCCGGGGCAGCGCTTGCACCTGGGCCACCGTGCGCAGGCCCATGCGCGACAAGGCCACGGCGGCCTGCGGTTCAATCCCGGCGCGGTCGATCGGCAGCGGCGCCAGGGCCTGCATCAGGGCGTTGTCGTCGGCCACGGCCAGGCCATCGTAACGGTTCGCCAACACCCGCGCCGCCGCCGGGTTGGGCGCGGCGACGATGCGGTGGCGAAAGCCCAGCTCGGTCAACTCCTTGCGCAAACGCGCTTCGAACTGCGGCCACGGCCCGAACAGACCCAGGCTCGACTCGATTTCGAACAGCAAGGCGCGTGGGTAATACATGCTGACCTGGGAACTGAAGCGGTAGGCCCAGGCGGCGAGGAACTGCTGCCAGCGCTGGATTTCCAGCGGGTCGTATTCGGCACAGGCAAAGGTTTTGACCAGCGCATGCGCGGCCGTCAGCGACTGGCCGGGGCGCAACCCCAGGGCGCGGGCGGCGGCATTGACGGTTTGCAGCACGCGCCGCTGCGGCGTACCGGCCAGCAGTGCCAGCGGCTGGTCGGGCTCGGGATGGGCACGCAACACCCCGTCCAGCGCCAATTGCGGGAAGACAATACACACCCAGCGCATGGCAACCTCAATGCCCCGCCAGGGCAATCGGCGCCGGGTGGGCCAGGCCGCCCCGGCACTTGAGCACGCGCACTTGTGCGGGCCTTGCCTCCACCGCCAGGCGCAGGGCGGCCGGCGATGGATTGACCGCTTCACTCAAGGCGCGCCAGGCAAATGCCAGGGTCTGCCCGGTTTCCGCCGCCACCTGCAATCGGCGCAAGGCCCGGTCATCAGCTTTGTGCGGCCAGCACAGCACCGCGCCGCAACTGCCGGAGCGCAGGCATTGCTCCACCGCCCACAGCGCGTCGCGCTCCTGAGCCTGGATCACCGCGAGCTGGCGCACATCCACCCCGGCGTTCTGCCAGGCATGGGGATACGGCGTGTAGGGCGGCGCTACCAGCACAATGCGTTCGCCCATCGCCGACAAGCGTGCCAGGGTCGGCAGCACCAGTTGCAGCTCGCCCACGCCGTCCTTGGCCATCAGGATTTCACTCAACGCCGCTTCCGGCCAGCCGCCGCTGGGCAGCACCGCGTCCAGCGCCGCAAGCCCTGTGGGATGCACGCTGGCCGGTGGCGCGGCTGGCCGACCCTTCCAGACTCGCCCGCCATTGAACAGCGAGTCCAGGGCAACCACGGCGCCCATCAGCCTTGCCTCACCAGGCCGCAGAACACCCCTTCAATGGCCAGGTCCTGATCGGCCCCGACCACGATAGGTTGATACGCCGGGTTGCGCGGCAGCAGGCGCACCTTGTCGCCATTGCGCTCGAAACGCTTGATGGTGACCTCACCGTCCAGGCGCGCCACCACAATCTGCCCGTTCAAGGCCTCGGCACTGCGCCGCACGCCTACCAGGTCGCCATCGAGAATACCGTCTTCGATCATTGAGTCGCCCTGCACGCGCAGCAGGTAGTCCGGTGTCTTGGCGAACGTGGCGGGGTCCAGTTGCAGACGATTGTGCACTTCGGCATCTGCGCCGATGGGCAGGCCCGCGGCCACCCGGCCGAGCACCGGGATGTCCAGCCATTCCGGGCGTGGCGGTTGGTTGAGCAGGCGAATGCCACGTGCCTGGTTGGGGTTGACCTCGATAAAGCCGGCTTCGGTCAGGGCCACCACATGCTTGCGGGCGACGCTGCGCGAGGCAAAGCCGAACGCCTCGGCGATCTCGGCGAGGCTCGGGGGCTGGCCTTGCTGCGCGATGCGGTCGCGGATGAAGGTCAGGATGGCGGTGCGGCGGGGGGTCAGGGTCGTCATGGAGTACATTTGTACTCTTGTCGGAAATTTCTGACAATAGCCGTCAGTCGGCGATTACCCACCTGCTACGCCCCTCCCACCTTTTGATCTTCAGGCTCGATTGAGCTACCAGCGTTCTTTCAACATGCGCAGTTCCAAATGCTGCAACAGCATGATGGTCTTGCCATCCACGATTTCCCCGCTGGCCACCATCTCCAGCGCCTGCTCGAACCCCAGCTCCAGCACTTCGATGTCCTCACCCTCCTCTTCCAAGCCACCGCCCGTGCCAACCCGGTCACCCGGTTGGTACTCACCGGTAAAGAAGTGAATCCGCTCGGTCACCGACCCCGGGCTCATGAACGCCGCATAGATTTTCTCCACATGCCCGACGCGGTAGCCGGTTTCTTCCTCGGCCTCCAGGCGGATGCGCTCTTCGGGGCTGGCGTTGTCGAGCAAGCCGGCCGCCGCTTCGATCAGGTAACCGGTGTAATCGTTGACGAACGTGGGCATGCGGAACTGGCGGATCAGCAGCACCGTGCGCTGGGCGCGGTTGTACAGCAGGATGGTCGCACCGTTGCCGCGGTCGTACACCTCGCGGGTCTGGGCTTGCCAGCTGCCGTCGCGGCGGCGCAGGTCGAAGCTGTATTTTTTCAAGAGGTACCAGTTGTCCGAAAGGGTTTCTTCGGCAGTGATGCGCACGGGGCTGTTGTCCATGGTCGGGCCTTTGCTCAAAGAAGCGGAGCATCGCGTGCAGGTCATGCAGCGTCAAGCCGATGACTCGCCTGGAGCGCTGCAACACTTTGCAAGCAATCCTGCATCACGGCTGTCGTATTAATTCCTTCCCTCCCGGGCCATCTGGTAAAACCCGTGCTTCGCTTTTGTAATGGAACCTTCATGTCCTCTCGTTCTATGCCCCGCCGGGGCCTGCGCTGGCTGACGCTGCTGTGCATGGCCGTATTGATCGTCGGCCTGCCGGTGGGCTGCGCCGTGTTGCAACACAAAGAGCGCGAACTGGTGTTTCGCATCGAGCCGGGCACCGCAGGCTGGTACACCGGGCTGCCCAGCGCCGTGCAGGAGTTCGATATCAAGCCCGCCGCCTTCAAGGCTGGCCAGAATATCCATGGCTGGTGGTACCCGGCCGCTCAAAAGGACGCACCCGCCATCCTCTACCTGCACGGCGTGCGCTGGAACCTCACCGGCCAGCTGTTTCGCATCGAACAACTGCACGCCATGGGCTTTTCGGTACTGGCCATCGACTATCGCGGCTTTGGCAAAAGCCAGGGCGACCTGCCTTCGGAAACCACAGTGTATGAAGACGCCCGCATCGCCTGGGAGCGCTTCCAGACCTTGCAACCAGACCCCGGCAAGCGCCTGATCTACGGCCACTCCCTGGGTGGCGCGGTGGCCATCGACCTTGCCGCGCAGTTGAGCAAGCAGGTACCGCTGCCGGTGCGCGGATTGGTGATCGAGTCCACGTTCACCTCCCTGGGCGATGTCGCCACGGCGGTTGCCAATACCTCCTGGCCGGTGCGCTGGTTGCTCTCGCAAAAATTCGATTCCATCGACAAGATGGCTGATATCCATATGCCCTTGCTGGTGGTGCATGGCCTCGATGACCGCTACGTGCCACCGCGTTTCAGCCAGCAATTATTTGAAGCCGCCCGCGAACCCAAGCGGCTGCTGATGGTGCCGGGTGCCAGCCATAACAACAGCATGAGCCTGGCAGGGCGAAATTATGGCCAGGCACTGAACAAGCTGATGCAAACGACGATGCCAACTCCCGTGGTCACGCACTCCAAAGGCCGTGTGGGCGACTCATAAATGCGCTTTTCGGCACTGGGTTCGCTCAGGCCTGTCAAGCGCAAACCCTGCCCATATTGGCCCCCGCTGAAAGTTGATCAAAAATTGACCGCAGGTTAAATCGCCAACGCTGCCGGGGCCTTGCAAAGTTATCCACAGAGATACCCACGGTTTTCGTGGACAACTCTTTTTACTTTTTCAGGTTTTATTTGCCCATTCAACGCCGTCAGGAAACGTGCCAGGTAGCAGGATCTCGCGGTTCACATCGCGTATATCGTTATAGCCACACAGCGCCATCGACACGTCCAATTCACGGGCGATGATTTCCAGCGCTCGGGTCACACCCGCCTCGCCCATTGCGCCCAAGCCATACAGATGCGGGCGCCCGATCATCGTGCCCTTGGCGCCCAGTGCCATGGCCTTGAGTACGTCCTGGCCGGAGCGAATACCGCCATCGAGCCACACTTCAATCCGGTTGCCCACCGCCTCGACAATCGCCGGTAACTGGCTGATGCTCGACGGCGCGCCATCCAGTTGGCGGCCACCGTGGTTGCTCACCACCAATGCATCGGCGCCGGCATTGGCCGCCAGGCGTGCGTCCTCCACATCGAGGATGCCCTTGATAATCAGCTTGCCGCCCCAGCACTTTTTGATCCATTCAACATCGTCCCAGCTCAGGCGTGGGTCGAACTGCTGGGCGGTCCAGGCCGACAGCGAACTCATGTCGGCCACCCCCGTCACATGCCCGACGATGTTGCCGAAGCCACGGCGCTGGGTGCCCAGCATGCCCATCACCCAGCGCGGCTTGGTCATCATGTTGAGGATATTGGGCAGGGTCAGTTTGGGCGGCGCGGACAGGCCGTTGATCAAGTCCTTGTGCCGCTGGCCGAGTATCTGCAGGTCCAGCGTCAGCACCAGCGCGTCAACGCCTGCCGCCTTGGCGCGCTCGATCAACCGCTCGATAAAGCCACGGTCGCGCATCACATACAGCTGGAACCAGAACGGCTGGCCGACGTGCTCGGCGATGTCTTCCAGCGAACAGATGCTCATGGTCGACAAGGTATAGCGCAGGCCAAACGCCGCGGCGGCGCGCGCGGTGAGGATCTCGCCATCGGCGTGCTGCATGCCCGCCAGGCCGGTGGGCGCCAGGGCCACCGGCATGGCCATGTCCTGGCCAATCATACTGGCGCGAATCGAACGCTCATCGATATTGCGCGCCACGCGCTGACGGAACTTGATCCGGGCAAAGTCGCTTTCATTGGCCCGGTAGGTGCTCTCAG
This sequence comes from Pseudomonas sp. W4I3, assembly GCF_030816195.1. GTDB lineage: Bacteria > Pseudomonadota > Gammaproteobacteria > Pseudomonadales > Pseudomonadaceae > Aquipseudomonas. The sequence goes on from NZ_JAUSXS010000001.1 coordinate 3,881,238, forward strand.
TCCAGGAGCCGGAATCGGCGTAGTCGTAGAACATCCGGGGCACACGTTTTTGCGCAAGCTTGCGTAAGTCTTCGATGGTTGTGATCAACGACATCGGGTCACCTCTCCCTGAACTGAACCCAGAGAGTAACCGGCGATGGCTCGGGCAACCAGTCGTTGCGTTTAGACAGGCAGGCGCTTAATCTTGCACAAACCCGCAATAAAGCGCACAAACATGCAAAACACCCATCACGCCATCGACCTGCCGTCCCTGCGCAAACAAAAGATTCTGTTGTTGCTGGAGCGCGACGGCAAAGTCACGGCATCCGAGCTGGTCGAGCATTTCGCCGTGTCCCAGGACACCATCCGCCGCGACCTCGGCGAACTCGCCGCCGCTGGCCTGTTGCAGCGCGTACACGGCGGTGCCCTGCCCCGGCCCAAGGACACCGGCAAGGATTTTTTCACCCGTGTCGGCGAGACCGATGACGTCAAGCGGCGCCTGGCACAGTTGGCCGCGCAACAGGTTGAAGACGGCCAGATCGTACTGTTCGACTCCGGCTCCACCACCCTGCAGATCGCCCGATCATTGCCCCACTCCATCCACCTGACCGTGGTCAGCCCATCGCCGATGATTGCCATTGCGCTGGCGGACCACCCCCACGTGACCGTGATCCTGGCCGGTGGCCAACTCAACCCCATCACCCTCTCCACCGGCGGCCATGAAGCGCTGCGCCTGATCCAGAGCATCAAGGCTGACTTGCTGTTCACCGGCGTGTGCGCACTGCATCCGCAAGTGGGCATCACGTCACTGCATTTTGCTGAAGTGGCCGTCAAGCAAGCCTTGCTCGACAGCGCCTCCCAGGTGGTGGCGGTGACCACCTCGGACAAGCTCGGTGCGGTGGAGCCCTTCGTGGTGGCGCCGTGCAACCGTATCCATACGCTGATTACCGAGTGGGATGCCCCCGGTGTCGAGGCTTACGAGCAATCAGGCCTGCACGTGCTGCGGATGGGAGCCGAGTAGGTCAAGGGCATCGGCCACCGCGTGGCCGCTGGCGGTGTTATCGAAAATGCACCAGGTGGGAATACCCGCTTCAATCGACTGCTGCAGCAACCGCGCATAAACCTGCACCCGCTCGTGCCCATAGGCGCTGTGATAAATCCGCGGCGAGCCATGCAGGCGCCAATAGCGCACGCCTTGCCAGGCCTCGCCTGCATCGATCACCGCAGGGTCGGCAGTGACCCAGCCAATCTCAAAGGCCTGCAACAAGGCCCCCGCCGCGAGCCAACTGGCATGGCGCGGTTCCAGCACCACGGCGCCGGCAAACCGTTGGCGCAGCGCCTCGAAAAAAGCCCGGGCAATCGACGGTTCAAAACTCAAGGAAGGCGGCAGCTGCACCAACAGGCAGCCCAGCTTCTCGTCCAGTTGCAGGCACTGGGCGAGAAACCCATCCAAGGCGGTGCCACATTGCTGCAAGCGCAGTTCATGGGTGAGCCGCTTAGGTACCTTGACGGAGAAACGAAACCCCGCGGGCACCGACTCACGCCAACGCTCATAGGTTTTGGGCAAGTGAGGTCGATAAAAAGAACTGTTGATTTCCACCGCGTTGAAACGCGAGGCATAGCGCTGTAGATGCGTGCCTTGATCAGCGAACGCCGGCCACTGTTCGCGGGGCAGACTCCAGCCGGCGCAGCCCACATACAAAGGTGCGGTCAAAACAATACCGTGGCGGCATCGCGCATGAAAATCTCGATGGTCTTGGGGCCGACACCGTCGAACTCAGCCAGGCGTTTTTCGAACGCCTGGCGGTTATCGCTGGCCTGCACCATCCGCGTGATGCTGCCGCTGTAATCGGCGTTGAGCTTGGCGCTCAGGTCCAACAGGCGCTGCGCGGTGGTTTCGTCGTAACGCACGTAATGCGCACGCCCCAACATCGCCACCAGCTCTCGCGACGTGCAGTGCTGCAGCTTGCGCGCGGTGTCGCGGCCCTGCTCTTCAACGATCACCTTGTAGGCTTGGGCGGCAATGGGCGCCTGAATGCGCTTGCCCATCAGAAAACTGGCGATAAACCACTTGAAGAGGCTGCTGTCGTCGTCAGGCTTGAGCTCGATACCCAATTGCGCCGCGCTGATGGAACGGGCCATGCTCACTGCCCCTTGCTGAGCTTCTCGTTGATGGCATCGGTCTGGCGTTCGATGTCCTTGATCGAGGTGGGCGTCACGACTTTGTCGATGGTTTCGGTCCTGGGGTTCGGACGCTCCAAAGTCTGCCCTTTGGCGCCGTCGGCATTGCCCTTTTGCGTGTCTTCAGAGCTGATGGGCGCGGGGGTTTTATCGTCGGGCGTGTGATCGGTCACAGTGCAATCTCCTGGTCAATAACAGGCCACCGAGAGCGGCGGCCCTATGCAGCAGAACCGCGGGGATTTGTATTAGTTCAAGGAAATTGCCGCGTATGGCCACTGGGTCAATTCGCGCAAAAAAAATTTAAACCTTTTGTGCCAGTCTTGGTTCAACAGTCAGGTAACGGCATCACGCCATTTCCAAGGAGAGACACCATGACGACTCGACTGATGAAACAAATGGGCCTGACATTCGCACTGGTTGCAGGCTCGATTTCCGCCGCAATGGCCGCAACGTCCAACGACTTTGTCGAAAATGCAGCCCAAGGCGGTATCACCGAAGTGGAAGCCGGCAAGCTGGCCCTGGAAAAAAGCGGTTCGGCGGACGTGAAAAACTTCGCCCAACATATGATTACCGACCATACCAAGGTCAATCAGGAACTGACGGCACTGGCGAAAAAGCTGGATATCGAAGTGCCGGATGACGCCGCTCTGATGGACAAGGCGAAGAAAGCCATCCTGGAAATGCGCGATGAATCCTTCGACAAGGCGTATGCCAACAACCAGGTCAACGCTCACGAAACCACGGTCAAACTGTTCAAGAAGGAAGCCGAGTCCTCGGATAACGCCGAGCTGAAAGCCTTCGCCACCAAGACCCTGCCGGCCCTTGAAGCACACCTGCAAGAGGCCAAGGAACTGCAAGCCAAATACGCCAAGTAATCCACCCATGACCCCAGGAGGCACTCGACCATGAGTTCGCAACTCAGCGGCAAGCACATCCTCGTCATCACTTCCAACACCGGCATCGAGCGCGATGAACTGCTCAAACCGCTGCAAGCCCTGCGCGGCTACGGCGCGACAGTGACCCACGCGTCCAGCAAAGGCGGGATCACCCAGACCTTTGTCGGCGATACCGAAAAGGACCAGACGGTGGAGTCCGACGTGCAAGCGTCGGACGTGGTCAGCGGCAACTTCGATGCGCTGGTCATTCCCGGCGGTACGGTGAATGCCGACACCCTGCGCCAGGATCCTGCCGCGCTGCGCTTGATCAATGAGTTTGCACAGGCCGGCAAAACCATTGCTGCAATCTGCCATGGCCCGTGGACGCTGATCGATGCCGGCGTGGTCAAAGGCAAGACCCTGACCGCGTATAAAAGCGTACGTATCGATCTTGAAAACGCCGGTGCTGCCAGCGTGGTCGATGCCCAAGTGCAGGAATGCACGGCCAACGGCTGGACCTTGATCACCTCGCGCACGCCGGACGATTTGCCGGCGTTCAACGAGGCGATTGCCAAGGCTGTCGCTGGCTGATCCGTACCCTGCAAAAAAACAGGCGCCCCATGGGGCGCCTGTTTTCTTATGGCGGGTTGTTTTCAGTTTTTGCGCTGTTGCGCCATCTCACGCTTGGGCCCGAACATCGCCCAGGCAATCAGCCCCAGCAGCGGTACGAAGATCAGCACCACCAGCCACAACCCCTTGGATTCCCAGCCACCGGTGCTGCGCAATACGGTATTGATCGCCCACAATTCCAAGAGCAGCAAAATCACCGCCAATGCGATCCAGATATAGTTTATTTCCATGCTTCACCTCCTGAGGTCTAAGGGTTAGGTCAAGCAGAAGCGCCAAGGGTTCCATTGGATTTTTTCCAACCGAGGCCTGTCGCTGAAGGTGCGGCATCGGCAGATCGGCGTTGTGCAATCCACTTAACGCCCAATCATGCAAGCTGCACGACAACGAAACGTCCTATCGAGTCTATACCGCTGATTTTAATGAGCTTTTAAAAGACGCCAAAACTGGTACGCCTGATGCATTTCATTACTCACGAGGCGTGCGTTTCGACATGCCCGACGACTACCCGTGAGGTTCCACATGAATGCCATCGACCTTCTCAAAGCCGACCATGAACGCGTCAAGGCCCTGCTGACCCAATTGAGCGAATCCACCGAGCGCGGGGTAAAAAAACGCACCGAGTTGCTGGCCAAGCTGGAGATGGAAATCACCCTTCACACCAAGCTGGAAGAAGAAATTCTCTACCCTGCTTTCAAGAAAGCCGGCGGCAAGGAACAGGAGATCATGTACCACGAAGCCAAGGAGGAACACCGTACCGTCGATTCGCTGGTGCTGCCCGACCTGAAGCAGACCGACCCGTCATCCACCGAATTTTCCGGTCGCGTGAAAGTGGTTAAAGAGCTGCTGGAGCACCACATCGAGGAAGAGGAAAGCGAGATGTTTCCTCAAGCCAAGAAACTGCTGGGCAAGGCGCTGCTGGATGATCTGGGGGCCGAGATGGAAGCGATGAAAGCGGCCTATAAAAAGTCGATGGCGAGCAAGCCATTGGCCGCGTGATTCCCTCGCGACAGGCCTGCCATCAGGTCCTGTCGCGTTATCCATCACGAGGATCACCCAGACGGTTTACGGTACCGGCAACCATTCGCCGAACGCGCCTCGCTCACTCAACGGGCACCAGGCGAAATCCAGGTCAGGCGCCGCAGATACCTGCTGCCCTGCGGCTGTTGAAGCGGCGCCTTTCCAATCCAACACCCTCACGTTTCGCCAGCTCAGGGCAATTCCCGTGGCCTGGCTGTAATCGGTGAGAATCCAGCGCGCAGCGGCGGCGGCCATGAAGGCTTCGATAGGTTCTGCATCAATTTGCGTGCTGTAAGGTGAACTCAACAACCAGCGGCACACGTTCAGATGGTAGGTCCAATCCAGCGCTGGCCGGTTGCGATACGCCCAGGTCATGAAGCTGCGAAACAGGTTCAAGCCTTCCGGTGGGTCGAGCTTGAGCAATGCCGGGCAGACATCGAACAAGGTGTGCCAATGCGGCAGCAAGCGTGCATCAAGGTGCACGAAACAGCGGGCATTACTCGGATAGTCCGGCAGCACCGGCTCCGCAAGCGGCCGTCGGTCGGCCTTACTGACTAGGCGACGGGCGCCTGCAGGCAATAGGGTGTTCATCAAACGCACTCACAATTGTGACGATAGGACGCCTCCCGATCATGGGAAGCCCAGGGCATACGTCAGAATGTGGGGGAAGCGCGAGGATTGGCGCAGGGCCAGGCATAACGTGGAGGCGCCTTGTTGCGCTGCTCATGGGCCACGCGTGGAGTCTGCTGGAGGCTCAGCAGCCAGGCCAGGCCGATCAGGAAAACGATGGCGACGGTGACGGCGCTGCACACCGGGCAGGCAAAGTAGTTCGAGATGTTGCTGGAAGACGGGTCAGCCAACCCTTTGTCGGAAACTGCGGGCCGGCCACCGTCGACTGAACAGAACTGGCCGCCGATGCCATTGAGCTGTTGGCCCATCATCTGTCCGTGCCCCAAACCGCACGCGAACAGGTTCACCAGTACGCAGAAGTACAGGGCCCAGGCGATCAGCGCACGGTCAGGGTGGCTCAATTTCATGGCGGCGACTCTACCACCGAGCCGCAAAAGGATGAAGCGCAGCGCGCCCCTGTGGCAGAACGTCGCAGATTACGCGCGATGACCAGGGTTGGTAGACTCTGCACCCTTCTCGTTATTCCTTTTCAAAGCCGGGTGCGCAGCAAGCAGAGCCATTCAGGCGTTTCACAGGATGCACAGTTGATGAGTACGTTATTCACCCGCCGCAAAGTGCTGACCGGCATGGGCCTGTTGGGCCTGGGCAGCCTGCTGGGCGGCTGTGACTACAGCCCCAAGCTGAATTTCAAGTACGGCAAGGACCTCAGTGACAAGATCATGGGGCGCACCTTCAAGCTCAAGAACACCGACGGCGAGACTGTCACCCTGAGCTCGTACCGTGGCCTGATGCCCGTGGTGTTCTTCGGCTTCACCCAGTGCCCGGCGGTGTGCCCGACCACCCTGGCACGCGCCGCCCAGGCGAAGAAACTGATGGGCCGCGACGGTGAAATCATGCAGGTGGTGTTCATCACCCTGGACCCCGAGCGCGACACCCCCGAGATTCTCGACAAATACGTCAAGGCCTTCGACCCCAGCTTCGAAGCCCTCTACGGCACCCCGGAAGAAATCGCCGTGGCCGCCAAGGAGTTCGGGATCTTCTATGAAAAGATCCCCGCCGGCGATACCTACACCCTGTCCCACACCGCCACCAGTTTCGTGTTCGATACCCGTGGCAACCTGCGCCTTGGCTTGCAGGCGTCCCTTACCGCTCAAGAGTGCGCAGAAGACCTGCTCACCGTCATGGAGGTCTGCTAATGACTGCCGTTCATCACCTCAAGCGTTTCACCCTCGGCCTCACGCTGCTCGGCCTGGCCACCCATGCCAGCGCCCAGGTGCACGTGACCGACGCCTGGGTGCGCGCCACCGTACCGGGCCAACCGTCCAGCGGCGCGTTCATGACCGTCACCGCCGACAGCGACAGCCAGTTGCTGCGCGTGGCATCGCCCGTGGCCAAGGACGTGCAGATCCATGAAATGAGCATGAAAGACGACGTCATGCGCATGGGCCCGGTGAATTCGGTGGCCCTGCCCGCCGGCAAAGCCGTGACCCTCGACCCGAACGGCTACCACGTGATGCTGATGGGCCTGACCGGCCAGATCAAGGAAGGCGACCAGGTGCCGCTGACCCTCACGGTAAAAGACGCCAAGGGCGCCGAGCAAAGCATTGAAGTGAAGGCTGCTGCGCGGGGTTTGGATGGCATGGACCATAGCCACATGGACCATAGCAAGATGCATTGAGGGTCAAACCTGGCCCAAAATGTGGGAGGGGGCTTGCCCCCGATGAGGGAGTACCAGCACATACATTCGTGACTGAGCCACCGCCATCGGGAGCAAGCCCCCTCCCACATGGGGAATACTTGTTATCCTGCCGCACCAGCCAACCTGGACGCGCGCCCATGCCAATCGACCCCGCCTTCATCCTGCACCGTTCGCGCTGCACTTTCATTTCATCCCCGTCTATGACTGGGTAGAGCAAGCGTTCTGGCAAGACGAACGCTACCGCGCACTGCACAATTTCGGCTCGCAAACACTCGCCAGGGACCTGACCGATGGAGCCGAGCTGACGTTGTTTGTGTGGCGTGAGTTTGGCGAGAGTGATGCGCCGCCGCAGATTCAGGGGCCTTCAGTGCCCGAGGTGATCGAACGGCTAAGCGCAGCCTTCAAGACACAGTGAAGCGCCAAGATCGTTCCCACGCGTGGGAACGATCACGGCTCTGCAGTGAACTTAACAAGGCACTCGCTCTGGTTTCCTGCCGCACCAGAATTCTGTGCAAGCGCTTTCACCATAGGCACACATGCCAACACCAATCCCGCTGGCGAGCGATACACTGCCTGCTCACGCCCCACATACCCGCACGCTTGATAAAAGCTCACCGCGTTCAACGTCGAATCCAGCACCACTTGCGCAACGGCATGCTGCCGCGCGACAGCTTCCAGGTGGTCAAGCATGGCTTTGCCATAACCGCGCCCGGTAAATGCGGACCGTACGAACAACGCCCCGATTTCGTTGTTGGCAAGATCGAGCATGCCGGTGCTGACAGCTTCACCGTTTACCCATCCGATGTAGAACAGTTTTTCCATCAATACGCTGTAACCGTCGCTTGCGCAGCCCCGGGTCCAGAGCGCCATTTGCTCTGCGCTGTAGGCGCCAATGCACTGACTGCGAATGGCTTCGCGGCGAATCTCAAACGCCTCGTCAGCGTCGGCTGGTGTGGCGCGTTTTATCCTAAGCACAGCACTGTCCTTCTCCAAGATCAAAGATCGTTCCCACGCTCCTGCGTGGGAATGCAGCCCGTGACGCTCTGCGTCACCCAAGCGCAGTGGCCGGCGGGACGTGGAGCGTGGAGCGATCATCAAGCCCCGAAGACTATCTCAAGATGCGCTGCATCCGATATTTATGCTCACTCCCAAGCTTAATAATATTTTATTAAAAACCACCCTCCCCCTAGCCTTGAAGTCATGCCCACGTTGAATCCAACTGCATGACGCAAGGACAGACACATGACTCAAGCACTAATAAAAACAGACACCCTGGTGGTGGGCGCCGGCCAGGCCGGCGTGGCCATGAGCGAGCACTTGAGCAAGCTCGGCGTGCCGCACCTGGTGCTGGAACGCAGCCGGATCGCCGAGCGCTGGCGCACCGGGCGCTGGGACTCGCTAGTGGCCAACGGGCCGGCCTGGCATGACCGGTTTCCGGGGCTGGAATTCGATGATGTGGCGCCCGATGGCTTTGCGCCTAAGGAGCGCGTGGCGGATTACTTCGAAGCGTATGCGCGTAAGTTCAATGCGCCGATTCGCACGGGCGTTGACGTCACTTCGGTGGTGCGCAACGAAGGTCGACCAGGCTTTACCGTGCACACCAGCGAAGGCGTGATTGAAGCCAATCGCGTGGTGGCCGCCACCGGGCCGTTCCAGAAGCCGGTGATTCCGGCGATTGCGCCGAAAGACACCGCGTTGCACCAGATCCATTCCGCCGACTATCGCAACCCCGCGCAACTGCCGGCAGGCGCCGTGCTGGTAGTGGGCGCGGGCTCTTCCGGGGTACAGATCGCCGATGAACTGCAACGCAGCGGCCGCCAGGTGTACCTGTCGGTGGGTGCCCACGACCGCCCGCCGCGCGCCTATCGCCACCGCGACTTCTGCTGGTGGCTGGGGGTGTTAGGCGAGTGGGACCAGGCCGCGATGAAGCCCGGCCGCGAGCATGTGACCATCGCCGTGAGCGGCGCCCATGGCGGCAAGACCATCGACTTTCGTGAGCTGGCCCAGCAGGGCATGACCCTGGTCGGCCTCACTCAGGCGTTTAACGGCAGCGTCGCCACGTTCCAACCGAACCTGGTGGAGAATCTGGCACGCGGGGATGAAAACTACCTGGCCCTGCTGGATGCGGCCGACGCCTACATCGAGCGCAACGGCCTCGACCTGCCCCTGGAGCCCGAAGCACGCCGCGTATTCCCGGATGCCGACTGCATCAAGCATCCAATCCTGGAACTGGACCTGACCCAGGCCGGCATCACCTCGATCATCTGGGCCACCGGGTTTGCCGTGGATTACAGCTGGCTCCAGGTGAATGCCTTTGATGCAGCCGGCAAGCCCCAGCACCAGCGTGGCGTCGCCAGCGAAGCCGGGATCTATTTCCTCGGCCTACCGTGGCAGTCGCGTCGTGGCTCGTCGTTTATCTGGGGCGTGTGGCACGACGCCAAGTACGTCGCCGATCATATCGCTATCCAGCGTCAATACCTTGAGTACCGCGAAGCCGCCCCGGTGGTTCGCCCGTCCCCTGTCAGCGCCTGATCCCCTTGCCGGAGTTTTTTTCGATGCCTACGCACACTCGTATCCGCATGTTCAACACCAAACAAACCTACCCCAACCAGAGCCTGGACAACGACCTGTGCCAGGCCGTACGTGCCGGTAACACCGTGTACGTACGCGGCCAGGTCGGCACCGATTTCGACGGTCACCTGATCGGCCTGGGCGACCCCCGTGCCCAGGCCGAACAGGCGATGAAAAACGTCAAGCAACTGCTGGAAGAAGCCGGCAGCGATCTCAGCCATATCGTCAAAACCACCACCTACCTGATCGACCCGCGCTACCGCGAACCGGTGTACCAGGAAGTCGGCAAATGGCTCAAGGGTGTGTTCCCGATCTCCACCGGGCTGGTGGTGTCGGCGTTGGGCCAGCCACAGTGGCTGATGGAGATCGATGTGATAGCGGTTATTCCAGAGTAAGGAGGCGAGCCATGACTTTTTCAATCGTCGGTCGCTGCGCCGACACCGGCCAACTGGGCATCGCCATCAGCTCATCGAGCATCGCCGTGGGCGCCCGCTGCCCATGGTTGCGCCCGGGTGTGGGTGCGGTGTCCACCCAGAACATCACGCTGCCGGCCCTTGGCCCGGACGTGCTCGACCTGCTGGAGCAAGGCCTCACGCCGGCCGAGGCCATCGACAACGCCTTGACCCGCAACGGCTACAGCCAATACCGGCAACTGACCGCGATCGACCACCTGGGCCGCAGCGTGCATTTCAGCGGCAGCGAAACCCTGGGCACCCACAATGCGGTGTCGGGCGAGCAATGCGTGGCAGCCGGCAATATGCTCGCTGACCGAGGGGTGATCAAGGCGATGGTCAGTGCCTTCGAACACGGCGAAGGCCAGTTGGCGGACCGCCTGCTGGCGGCGATGCATGCCGCCATCGCCGCCGGTGGCGAAGCCGGCCCGGTGCATTCCGCCGCGCTGGTGGTGGTGGGCGACTTGACCTGGCCGATCATCAACCTGCGCGTGGACTGGGCCGATGAAGCGCCGATTAGCCAGCTGCAAACGCTGTGGGACGCCTACCGCCCGCAAGTGCAGGACTACATCGACCGCGCCCTGGCTCCCGATCGTTCCCCAGGCTACGGCGTGGCCGGAGACGACCGATGAGCCACAGCCGCCGATTGCTGCAGACGCTGGTGGGGTTCGACACCACCAGTCGCGAATCCAACCTGCAGTTGATCGAGTTCGTGCGCGAGTACCTGGCGGGCTTCGACGTCACCTGCGAGCTGGTCTACAACGAGGCGCGCAGCAAGGCCAATCTGTTTGCCAGCATCGGCCCGGTAGAGTTGCCGGGCATCGTGTTGTCGGGGCATACCGATGTGGTGCCGGTGGATGGGCAACCGTGGACGCTGCCGCCGTTTCAACTGACCGAGCGTGACGGCAAGTTGTATGGCCGTGGCACCGCCGACATGAAGGGCTACATCGCCTGCGTGCTGGCGCTGGTGCCGGAGCTGGTCAAGGCGTCGTTGCGCCTGCCGGTACACATCGCGCTGTCCTACGACGAAGAAGTCGGCTGCCTCGGTGTACGCTCGCTGCTCAGTCTGTTGGCGCAACGCCCGGTGAAACCGATGCTGTGCATCATCGGCGAGCCGACCGCGCTCAAACCGGTGCTCGGCCACAAGGGCAAGCTAGCGATGCGCTGCGATGTGCATGGCGAGGCCTGCCATTCGGCGTATGCGCCGTCCGGGGTGAATGCGATTGAGCATGCCGCCGAGTTGATCGGCGAACTGGGACGCATCGGCCAAAGGCTGCGTGCACACCAGGACCCGCGCTTCGACCCACCTTTCAGCACCGTGCAAACCGGGCTGATCAGCGGCGGCAAGGCGCTGAATATCGTGCCAGCCGACTGCCAGTTTGATTTTGAAGTACGTGCCCTGCCGACGATGGATCCGGGTGAAGTGGCCGAAGCACTGCAAGCCTACGCTCTGCACGAAGTACTGCCACGCATGCAGGCCGTGAGCAGGCAGAGTTCGATTCGGTTCACCGAACTGTCGGCCTATCCGGGGTTGGTCACCGATAAACGCAGCCAGGCCGCCGAATTGATCGCGGCGTTTTGCGGGTCCCGCGAGTTTGGCACCGTGGCGTTTGGCACGGAGGGTGGGCTGTTCGATGCCGTGGGCATTCCCACCGTGGTGTGCGGCCCGGGCAGCATGGACCAGGGGCACAAGCCGGATGAGTTTGTGAGCCTGGAACAGCTGGCCGGCTGCGATGCAATGCTGCGGCGGATGCTGGATTCCATCCGCCTCTGAACACACCACAAATGAAATGTGGGAGGGGGCTTGCTCCCGATTGCGGTGTATCAGTCAACTTATGTATTGGCTGAACCACCGCAATCGGGAGCAAGCCCCCTCCCACATTGGCCCCGTAATCAGGCCAGTAATCGAGCCAGTTCTTCGCGGCAGTAATCCACGAACAGCTGCACCGGCTTGGTCAGCGGTGCGCGCTTGAGCCACACCGCCGACAAGCCGGAGCCGGTGACCGTTTCCGCCAGCGGAATACACACCACTTTCTGCCCGTCATAGGTGTACTCGCTGAACGGCTTGGTCACCAGGATCGAAAAGCCGAACCCGCGCCCCACCATGCCCCGCACCATCTCGATCGAGGGCGAGCTGAACACGATATTCGGCGTCAAGCCACGCTCCTCAAAGATGCTCACGAAGTAGGTCCGGCTCGGCAGCACGTCCAGCAAAATCATCGGTTCCAGCACCAGGTCGGCCAACGACACCCTGGCCTGGCATGCGAAACGGTGGTCCGCCGGCAGCAACGCATACGGCTGCTGCGGCGGCATCAACGGCGTGGTCTCGATGGAGCCGCCCAGGTCGTGCTCGAACAGCATCGCCACATCGATGGTGCCCGCCGTCAGCGCCTGCACCAGCTCTTGCTGCTCGCCGTCGCGAATGCGGATTTCCACCCCTGGCCAGCGCGCCTTGAAGCCGGCGATCAGGCGCGGCAGGTACAGTGGCGCCACGGTTTCAAAGCAGCCGATATCGATTTGCCCGGCCACCACATCATTATCCGCCAAGGCGTTCTGCTCGAACTCGTGGGCTACCCGCAACAGCTCCAGCGCCTTGCGATAAAACCGCGCGCCGCTGGGGGTCAGCGACACGCCCTGGGCGTGGTGGCGGATAAACAGCTGCACCCCAAAACTGTCTTCCAGCTGCTTGATGGCAGTGGAAACCGACGGCTGGGCGATATACAGCTTGCGCGACGCCTCGGCGACGCTGCCGCACTCGGCGGTGGTGACGAAATATCTGAGTTGGCGCAGGTTGTAGGCAGCCATCACGGCCTCCAAAAAACAGGGGCTTTTGCCCCAAACATGTGCAAGAAAGGCCGGCTTTTTTCATCGATTCCAGCCCATGCAACATACCGGAGCAAAAATCGCCGCGAGATACTTTTTTTAAGGTCTATAGCAACAAACTTACTAATTTACCTGCCCGTGTCCATTGCAGATGATCACTCCAACAACAAAGCGCCGCCCTGGCTGCGCACAGCGAAGTACGTCAACGTACTCATCTTGCCTTGGAGCTCGTCATGGTCACCACTGCAACATCCTCCGCCCCGCTCATCGAAAAACACACGATTGGATACGTGCCCCCGGAAGATCGCCATGGAAAGGTAAGAGACCTGTTCACCCTGTGGTTCGGCGGCAACATCGCGCCGTTGCCGATCGTGACGGGCGCATTGGGGGTGCAGTTGTTTCACCTCAACCTGGTGTGGGGCATCGTCGCCATCCTCGTTGGCCACCTGGTCGGCGGCGTGTTGATGGCCCTGCACTCAGCGCAAGGCCCGCAGATGGGCATTCCGCAAATGATCCAGAGCCGCGCGCAGTTTGGCTCCCTCGGCGCGCTGCTGGTGGTGGTGATTGCCGGTGTGATGTACATCGGTTTCTTCGCCTCCAACATCGTGCTGGCCGGTAAATCGCTGCATGGCGTGGTCGATGCGGTACCGGTGCCCGTCGGCATCGTGGTGGGTGCCATCGGTTCCGGCATCATCGGCATCATCGGCTATCGCTTCATCCACGTGCTCAACCGCATCGGCACCTGGGTACTCGGCGCCGGCATCGTGCTGGGCTTCGGCTACATTTTCACCCACGTGCAGACCACCGACTTCCTGACCCGCGGCAGCTTCAATATTTCCGGCTGGCTGGCCACCGTTTCCCTGGCTGCGCTGTGGCAGATCGCCTTTGCGCCGTACGTCTCGGATTACTCGCGCTACCTGCCGGCCGATGTACCTGTCGCCGCCACCTTCTGGACCACCTACCTGGGCTCGGCACTGGGTTCGAGCCTGGCCTTCATCTTCGGCGCCGTCGCCGTGCTCGCCACGCCGGTAGGCATGGACACCATGGACGCCGTCAAGCTCGCCACCGGCGCCATCGGCCCGCTGATGCTGGTGCTGTTCCTGCTCAGCGTGATCAGCCACAACGCCCTCAACCTGTACGGCGCGGTGCTGTCGATCATCACCCTGGTACAAACCTTCGCCTACCGCTGGATCCCCACGGCGAAAAGCCGCGCGGTGATCTCCATCATCGTGCTGGCCGCCTGTTCGATTGCGGCGGTGTTTGCCTCCAAGGACTTTATCGGCCACTTCGTCGACATGGTGCTGGTGTTGCTGGTGGTCCTGGTGCCATGGACGGCGATCAACCTGATCGACTTCTATGCGATCCATAAAGGCCAATACGACATCGCTTCGATCTTTCGCGTGGATGGCGGGATCTACGGCAAGTACAACCCCCAGGCGCTGCTGGCCTACGCGGTGGGCATCGCGGTGCAGATTCCGTTCATGAACACGCCGCTGTACGTGGGGCCGATTTCGGAACACATCAACGGGGCGGATTTGTCCTGGGTGGTGGGGTTGGTGGTGACGTCGCCGCTGTACTTCTGGCTGGCGAGTCGGGACAGTGCGTACAAGCGCCGGATGGACGGAGGGAAATTGGTGGGCGGGGTCTGATACCAGGATGTGGCGGATGTGTTTACCGTGATTGACCTGAAGAAACCCGCTCTGGCGGGTTTCTTGTTTTCAAGAGCCCCAGAGCCGAGCGCTATCAAACTGTGGGAGGGGGCTTGCTCCCGGTGGCGGCAGATCATTCAACACATCAGTGACTGTTCCACCGCTATCGGGAGCAAGCCCCCTCCCACATTGAACCTTCATACATCAGGCAGACCTGACCGCAACCGCAGCGGCGCGTGCTACCAACTCCCCGACGCCCCGCCGCCGCCACTGGAACCCCCGCCACCGGACGAGCTGCTGCTGGAACTGGAGCTGCTGGAGCCCGAACCGGACCCACTATCAGACCCTGACCCCGAACCCTCACCGACCTTGCCGAAAATAAGCAACGCCACAAACGACGCGATAGGAAACGCTAGCAGCCAACCGTTGCGACCATCATCCAGCAGCCACCCGGCCACCCCGTAGACGGCGACCGCCGCCAGCAGCCGCAGGACAAAACCGGTGCGGCTGGTTCTCCAGGTGTGCCTCATGATCAGCAGCAGCACCAGGTACAAACCCAGTACAGCCAACACACCCAGTGGCCACGCCAGCCAATGGGTAAAACTGACGTCCACATACCGGTCTGCCACCACCAACCCGAGGATGTAAGCCAGCAGCCCGATCACGCAGTAGAAGAGCGCGCGTACCTGCCACAAGGCGCCGAACAGGGCGCCGCCAATCAGCAGGGTCAGCGGCATGACGAACAGAAACATCGGCCATTCCCGCCCGCCCGCCAGCAGCGTCAGCAACAGCGTAGCCGCCACCACGACGATAACTGCCTTGCGCCAGTGCAACTTGCCGGCAGCGAGCAACACGCCGCCGAGCCCGCCGAGGACAAACGCCGCCAGCAACGCGAAAAATTGCGGATTGATTCCCGGCCCGGCCACCTGGGGCAGGTCGCCGCCGTCCACCAGTACGGTCAGTGCGTCGACCCCTTGTTGAACCCCACCGGCGAAGTCGCCCTGACGAAACGCCGGCGTGATGCGTTCTTCAATGATGCGATGGGCCAGCAGGTCGGTGACCGTGCCTTCCAGGCCGTAACCCACCTCGATGCGCACGGTGTGATCGTTCTTGGCCACCACCAGCAGGATGCCGTCGTCGACGTCCTTGCGCCCCAGCTTCCAGGCGCGGAACAGTTGGTTGGCATAGTCTTCGATGCTGACGTCGCCCGTGCTGGGCACCAGCAATACGGCAACCTGGGCGCCTTTGCGCTGTTCAAGGTCGGCCAGTTGCTGCTTGAGGCGCGAGGTGGTGTTTGAATCGAGGGTGTTGGTCAGGTCGATGACCCGTTGGTCAAGTGCAACGCCGATGGGCGACGTGTCGGCCTGGGCGATGCTCAACAGACTGGCAAACAGCAGCGCCAGCAAGCTCAAGACGGATTGGCGTAGAATCACCATGATGTATTGTTACCTGAAGTTTCTTCCTGAAGGCGCCGACTCTACCTTATCTATGCGCAAACGCGTGACCCAGGGCCGGCGACTGTCTAAACTGCCGCTACGTCGCATAGCAATAAGCCATCTACGAGAACGCCATGGATCTACGTCACCGCAATAACGTCAGTGTGATGGGCAACGGCTCCTCTACCCTGGTGTTTTCCCATGGCTTTGGCTGCAACCAGGCGATGTGGAACTACCTGGCGCCGCACTTTCTCGAGCGTTTTCGCGTGGTGCTGTATGACCTGGTGGGCGCCGGCCTCTCGGACCTTGGCGCCTACGACAAAGCCAAGTACAGCACGCTGGAAGGCTATGCCCACGACCTCAACGAGCTGATCGACGCCTACGCCGAAGGCCCGGTGATTCTGGTGGGGCACTCGGTCAGCGCAATGATCGGCGCCCTTGCCGACCGCTTCGCGCCTGGGCGGGTCGCGGCGCACGTGATGATTGGCCCTTCGCCGCGCTATATCGACACCCAGAGCTATGTCGGCGGCTTCAAGCGCGACGACATCGAAGACCTGCTCGACACCCTCGACAGCAACTACCTCGGCTGGTCCAGCAGCATGGCCCCGGTGATCATGGGCGCTCCAGGGCAACCAGAACTGAGCAGCGAACTGACGGAAAGCTTCTGCCGCACCGAACCCGACATTGCCAGGCAATTTGCCCGGGTGACCTTTCTCTCGGACAACCGCGCCGACGTGATCGGCCTGACCACCCCCGTACTGATCCTGCAGTCGAGCGACGACTTGATCGCCCCCGTGGCCGTCGGCGAATACCTGCATACCGTGCTGCCCAACAGCAGTTATCAGTTAGTGGATAACATCGGCCATTGTCCACACATGAGTGCGCCGCAGGCATGTGCGGCGGCGATGGATCGGTTCCTGGCGCCATGGACCGCTGTCGATGCCGGCTGAGTCGCTGTTCGACAACGCCGCCTGCGCCCTGGCGGTGACCCGTGAAGACGGTACGATCGTGCACACCAACCAGCGCTTGAGCGACTGGCTCGGGCTCAGCGCAGTCGAGCTACACGGGCAACGCTTTCAAGACCTGCTGACCATGGGCGGGCGGATTTTTTACCAGACCCATCTGGCGCCCATGCTGCGCATGCATGGCAGCGTCACTGAGGTGAAGCTCGACATCCGCCATCGTGACGGGCACAAAGTCACCGTGCTGCTCAACGCCAATCAGCGTCAGCTGGCCGATGGCGTGGTGTACGACCTGGCGCTGTTCGGCACCACCGACCGCGACAAGTACGAGCGCGAACTGCTCAACGCACGCAAGCTGGCCGAAGCGCTGCTACAGGAAAAAACCGCCACCGAACGGGCGCTGCATCAGGCCCAGGCCGAACTGAGCGAGGCCTACGCCATTGCCCAGCAACGCGCGTTGTTCGCCGAACAGATGGTGGCGATTGTCAGCCACGACTTGAAAAACCCGCTGACCGCGATCCGCATGGCGTCGGACTTCCTTCGACGCGGCGAGCACACGCCCAAGGAGCATCAGTTGCTCGGGCATATCGGCCAATCATCCGAGCGCGCCCATCGCATGATCGCCGACCTGCTGGACTTCACCCAGGCCCGGGTCGGCCAGGGCATCACCATCAGAGCCCAGCCAGTGGACTTGCACAGTGTGATTGATCGCGCCGTGGACGAACTGCGGGTGGCCTTCCCGAGGGCCACGCTGGTGCATCACGCCCAGGGCCATGGCGACGCTTGCCTGGATGCCGACCGGGTGCAACAGATCATCGGCAATCTGGTTGCCAACAGCGTGGCCTATGGCGACCTGCAGCAGCCGATTACCATTGCGTCACGCCTGGGCAACGACGGCAGTGAAATCTCGGTACACAACTACGGCGCGGCGATTCCCGAGGCATTGCTGGCCGGGCTGTTCGAACCCATGACCCGCGGCGCCCATCAGGGCAGCGATGTCCGCAGCGTGGGCCTGGGCCTGTATATCGTGCGCGAACTGGCCAGGGTGCACGGCGGCGATGTGGCCGTGAACTCCTGCGCAACGCAGGGCACCACCTTCAGCGTGAAGTTCCAGGCAGGTACGCCGCGCCCTGCATGATCGGCTCCACGCTGCCCGTCAGTACCACCCCGCCCTGCCCGTCCCACTGCACCGTCAGCGTGCCGCCGTCGCACTCGACCTCCACCTTGTCATCCAGCAACCCGCGTCGCACACCATTGACCACTGCCGCGCAGCAACACGAGCCGGAGCCCAACGGCACGCCACCGCCACGCTCCCAGATCCGCAGGCGGATACGGTTACGCTCGAGCACTTGCACAAAATGCACATTGGTCCTGGCTGGGAACAGCGGGTGATACTCCAGGGCTGGCCCCATGGCTTGGACGTCGACCGCGGCGATGTCTTCGACAAAAAACGTACAGTGCGGATTGCCCATGCCACAGGCGGCCGGCGCGCCATCGATGGGCAGCGCGCGGGTGTCCACCGCTCGGGCCAGCGGCACCGCCTCCCAGTCCAGCGAAGGTTCGCCCATGTCCACCGACACCCGCTGCCCACCGACGCGCACGCAGGTGAGCAAGCCGCGGTCGGTACGCAGCAGCACCGCCTGGGTGCCGGCCTCGTGCATCAGGCGGTCGGCCACCCCTCGTGTCGCGCTGCCACAGGTTTGCAGCGGCGTGCCATCGGGGTTCCAGAACTGAATGCGGGCGGCGGCGTCGTCACAGTCGAGGACCACCGCCAGTTGATTGAAACCGATACCGGTGTGTCGATCGCCCAGGCGCCGGGCGATCTGCGGCGTGATCGGGTTATCCTGGCCACGGCGATCGATGATGATGAAGTCGTCGCCGTGGGCGTGCATCTTCACGAAGGGCAAGGTCATGGACGGTCCTTAAGTCGAACGAAACAGCCCTACTCTAACACCCGTGGAAGTGAGGAGACGGACCATGCTTATCGTATTCAGCGGCCTGCCCGGCACGGGCAAGACCACGATCGCCAGGGAGCTGGCGCGGCAGATGGCACCATCAAGACAAACGCAAATCTCACCAGCAACGCCGCTCAAATGTGGGAGTTGTCGAGCCCCAGCGAGGCTGCGATGGCGGCGGCACAGTCAACATTTAGTTGCCTGAACCACCGCTTTCGCAGCCTCGCTGGGGCTCGACAGCTCCCACAGAGGCGTCAGCCAGGAAAATTGGCGCGCAACGCCGCAAGGCCATCGCTGTACACGCCGGTAAACAGCGTCTCCACCGCTGCATCCGTGGTGCCTTCCGCCGGGGTGAACACCCCGGACCAGGTCACTTTGGCCGACGCATCGGTCAACGCCTCAACCTGCAGGGTCGCCAGATAAGCACTCACCGGAAACGGCGACTGTTCAATCGTGTAGCTGTAGGTGCGCGCCACGTTGTCGAAGGTCTGCAACCGCTCGACGATCTGGCCGCCATCGGCGGTGTGCAGGTGCCGCACGCGGCCACCGTCGCCTGGCTCGCTTTGGGCGATAAAGGGCAGCCAGTCAGGCAGGCTGTTGAAGCCGCCGATCAGTTTCCAGACCTGGTCAGCCGACGCAGGGATTTCAATCACAGAAGACGCTGTTGCCACAATTAATACTCCAGATCATTGAAAAATCAGATCGCCATGCTGTCGACCACACCACCGTCGACCCGCAGCGCGGCGCCCGTGGTGGCGGATGACAGCGGTGAAGCAATGTACGCCACCAGGTTGGCCACTTCATCCACATTCGCCGCGCGCTGGATGATCGATGTCGGCCGCGCCTTGCGCACGAACACATCGGCCTCGTCCCGCGCGCTGCGCCCGGATTGTTGCGTGGCGTCCTTGAGCATGTGCTCAAGGCCATCGGTAAACGTCGGCCCCGGCAGGATCGCGTTGACCGTCACACCGGTACCCGCCAGGCGCTTGGCCAGGCCATGGGACACCGCCAGATTGGCGCTTTTGGTCACGCCGTAGTTGATCATGTCCGCCGGCGTCGCCACGCCGGATTCCGACGACACAAAGATCACCCGCCCCCAACCCTGCTCGACCATGCCCGGCACGTAATGCCGCGACAGGCGCACGCCGGAGATCACGTTGACCTCATAGAAACGCGTCCATTCACTGTCCGGCGCCTCGAAGAAATCCACATCATTGAAGATGCCCAGGTTGTTGACCAGGATGTCGGCGCGGGGTTCGGCGGCGAACAGTTTTTCGGCGCCTTCGGCCGTGCCCAGGTCGGCCACCAACCCGCGCAGGTCGGCGCCTGGCACCGTCTGGCGAATGCTGGCCAGGGCCGCGTCGACTTTGCCGCTGTCACGCCCGATCACCACCACGGTGGCGCCCGACTGCGCCAGGGCCTGGCTGATGCCCAGACCGATCCCGGCCGTGCTGCCGCTGACGATGGCTACTTTGCCGCTCACATCGATTTTCATGTTTCTGAACTCCTAAGGTTAAAGCGGCAGAGGTGCGCGCAGCGAAATCAATTGCGCATCGCGCAACGCCTGCCAGAAGGTTGCTGGAATCTGCTCTGACAACGCCGCCACGTCTTCGGCAATACGCCCCGGACGACTGGCGCCAGGAATCACCGCCGCCACGGCTGGGTGTGCCAGGGAGAACTGTAGCGCAGCCGCCTTGACGCTCACGCCAAACGCCTGGGCAATCGCCTTGATCTGCTCGACCTTGCGGATGATCGCCGGGCTGGCCTGCTGGTATTCAAAGTGCGCACCGCCCGCAAGAATGCCCGAGCTGTAGGGGCCGCCGACCACGATCTCGACGTGCTGCGCGAGGGCCGCGTCCATCAGGCGCTGCAAAGCACGGTCGTGATCCAGCAGCGTGTAGCGGCCGGCCAGCAGAAAGCCGTCGGGCTGGGCTTCGGCCAGGTCCAGCGTCAATTCGCAGGGTTCGACGCGGTTCACCCCCAGGCCCCAGGCCTTGATCACGCCTTCCTCGCGCAAACGTGTCAGCACCTTGAAAGCACCGGTACGCGCCTGGTTGAAGTATTCCAGCCACTGGTCGCCGTAGAAATCCTGGGCAATGTCGTGCACCCACACGATGTCCAGACGGTCGGTTTGCAGGCGCTCAAGGCTGTCTTCGATCGAGCGCAAGGTGGCATCGGCGCTGTAATCATTGAGCATCTTGTTCGGGCGCCCGTGCTCGAACACACCGCTTTTCTCGCCCAGGTCACGGGCACTGTCTTGGACTTCGTCGAGAATCACCCGGCCGACCTTGGTGCTGAGCACATAGTCGTCGCGGTTGTAGCGGGACAAGGCGTGGCCCAGGCGGATTTCCGACAACCCCGACCCGTAGAACGGTGCGGTATCAAAATAACGTACGCCATTATTCCAGGCAGCTTCGACGGTGGCCTGGGCTTCGTCTTCAGGGATGGCGCGGAACATATTGCCCAGCGGTGCGGTGCCAAAGCCCAATACGCCGGGCAATTTGTCTTTCAAGCTCATGGTGGTTCCTCAATCGGTTGTGGGTCGCAATGACCGTTGAGCAGATCCTAGATTGCCTAGATCGGACCGTCCAAGACATACTGCGACCAACTTGAGTCCCGATAGGTCTTACATGATTGATCTACGCCAACTGCGCTATTTCGAAGTGGTCGCCGAAGAGCAACACGTCGGCCGCGCCGCCGAGCGCCTGCACATCTCCCAGTCACCGTTGAGCCGGCAGATCGCCCAACTTGAAGAGCGCCTGGGCCTGACGCTGTTCGAACGCAGCCAACAACGCATCCGCCTGACCCGCGACGGCCAGACTTTTCTCGCCGAAACCAGGGCGCTGCTGACCCACGCCAGCCGCCTGGAATCCCTGGGCAAGCGCCTGGGTCGGGGTGAAGAAGGCGGTTTATGCATCGGTTATATCGAGAACGCCATGCACGCCGGTGTGCTGCCCAACGCCTTGCGCGTGTTGCGCGATGACCGGCCCAACGTGCATATCAAGCTGTATAACCTGCCCTCCCTCGAACAGTTGGAAGGCCTGCGCCAACGCAGCCTGGACGTGGCCCTTGTGGGCGAACCGCCATCACCCGACGACCCGGACCTGACCGCCCAACAGGTGCTGGATGACCCGATGTTGCTGGCCTTGCCCGAGCATCATCCACTGACCCAACAGCGCGCGTTATTGCCCGAGCACCTGGCCGAACAACAATGGATCGGCGTGCAGCGCAAACCCGGCGCCAACCCGGCTGATGACTTTGTCGCCGCGTGCATCCGGGCCGGCTTCACCCCACAGATCCCCATGGAAGCCAGCGAACCCTTCACCGCCCTGGGCCTGGTGGCCTCCGGCCTGGGCGTGGCAATGGTGCAAAAAGGCCTGAGCCGCAACGCACCACCGGGCGTGGTACTGCGCGAACTGCCCTGGCTGAGCTACACCACCCCGCTATGGGCGGCCTGGCACCGGATCAACCTGCGGCCGTTGGTGGAGACGTTTCGTAAAGTGCTGACTGAACCTGCAACTCTCTAACTGATGCTCTGCAGTTCAAATGTGGGAGGGGGCTTGCCCCCGATAGCGGTGGGTCAGTCACACATGCATTCACTGACACCCCCTCATCGGGGGCAAGCCCCCTCCCACATTTGGATCACTGCCACAGGCAGAACCCGTGTAATCAGAGCATCTCTCGCAACCGATACCACAACATCCCCAACGCCAGCAGCGGCGAGCGCAACGCCTTGCCGCCTGGAAAGGTCATGTGCGGCACCTGGCTGAACACGTCCAGGCCCTGGCTGACACCGGTGTGAATGCCCTCGGCCAGCAACCGCGCGCACCAGTGGGTCACGTTCAGGCCATGGCCGGAATAGCCCTGGGCGTAGAACACATTGGGGTGCTGCCTGAGCCGCCCGACCTGGGGGAAACGGTTGGCGGTAATGCCGATCTTGCCGCCCCACTGGAATTCGATCCGGGTGTTGGCCAACTGGGGAAATACCTTGAGCATCTTCGGCCGCATATACGCGGCGATGTCCTGGGGATCGCGCCCCGAGTAATGGCAGGCGCCGCCGAACAGCAGGCGGCGGTCGGCGGTCAGCCGGTAGTAGTCCAGCCCGACTTTCTGGTCGCACAGCGCCAGGTTTTGTGGGATCAACTGATGGGCCATCGCCGCCGATAACGGTTCGGTGGTGATGATGTAGCTGCCCGCCGGCAGCACCTTACCGCTCAGGCGTGGTTCCAGGTCTTCCAGATGCGCATTGCACGCCAGCACCAGGCTGCCCGCACGCACCGTGCCGCCGGCGCATCGCACCTGCACGGTGTCGCCGTGGATCAACTCCAGCACCTGGGTCTGTTCGAAGATGCGCACCCCGAGGGACTCGGCCACTCGCGCCTCGCCCAGCACCAAGTTGAGCGGATGCAGGTGCCCGGACCCCATGTCGATCAAGCCTCCGGCGTACACCGTCGAGTCCACCACCTGCGCCATCTCCTGCCGGCCGACAAGCCGGGTTTCGTGGGCGTATCCCAGCGCCGCCAGGTGCTCCTGCTCGCCCTTGAAGGCATTGAATTGCGCCGGGGTATTGGCCAGTTCGCAAAAACCCCAGCGCAGGTCGCAGTCGATGCCGTGCGCGCGAATGCGTTCGCCCACCAGTGCCACTGAGTCGATGCCGGCGCGTTCCAGATAACGCACGCCCTCCTCGCCCACATGCTTGGCAAACCCCGACACATCATGGCCGATGCCGCGAATCAACTGCCCGCCGTTGCGCCCACTGGCGCCCCAGCCAATGCGGCGCGCTTCGAGCAGGATCACCGAGAGCCCACGCTGGGCCAGTTCGATGGCGGTGTTGACCCCGGTAAAACCGCCGCCGATCACACACACGTCGGCGCTCAGGTCAGCATCCAGCGCCGCCCGCTCCGGCATCGCGTGGGCCGATGCGCGGTAATAGGACGGGGCGTGGTCGTTGGGCTGCATCATCGGTTGGACTTCACTTTGCTCCAGGCACGGGTCATCACGCGCATGGTCGCCGGGGTGGGCGTGGTGGAAATGTAGAGTTTGTCGAGCACGGCCTGGGGCGGGTACACCTCGGGGTCGTTCACCAGTTCCGGCGCCATGAACGGCTTGGCCGCCGGGTTGGCGTTGGCGTAACCCACCGAGGCGCTGACCTTGGCGATCACCTCGGGCTCGAGCAGGTAGTTGATGAAGGCGTGGGCTTGTTTGGGGTTGCTCGCGTCGGCCGGGATCGCCAGCAGGTCGAACCACAGGTTGGAGCCTTCCTTGGGAATCGAATAGGCGATGTTCACGCCGTTCTTGGCTTCCTTGGCGCGGTTGGCCGCCTGGAACACATCGCCGGAATAACCGAACGCCACGCAGATATTGCCGTTGGCCAGGTCCGAAATGTACTTGGAGGAATGGAAGTAGGTGATGTACGGCCGCAGCGTCAGCAGCTTGGCCTCGGCGAGTTTGTAGTCTGCGGCGTTCTCGCTGCGCGGGTCTTTGCCCAGGTAGTTGAGCACCGCCGGAAACAACTCATCCGCCGAGTCGAGGAAGGCCACGCCACACTCGTGCAGCTTCTTGAGGTTGTCCGGCTCGAACAGCACGGCCCAGGAATCGATGCGGTCGATGCCCAGCACTTGCTTGACCTTGTCGACGTTGTAGCCGATGCCATTGGTGCCCCACAGGTACGGCACCGAGTGCGCGTTGGCCGGGTCGTTCTGCTCGAGCAATTTGAGCAGCCTCGGGTCGAGGTTCTTGAAATTGGGCAACTGTGCACGGTCGAGCGTGAGGAACGCGCCGGCTTTCACCTGGCGCGCCAGGAAGTGGTTGGACGGCACCACCACGTCATAGCCGGTACGCCCCGCGAGCAACTTGCCTTCCAGGGTTTCGTTGGAGTCGAACACGTCGTAGACCACCTTGATGCCCGTGCTGGCCTGGAAATCCGCCAGGGTGGTCTCGCCGATATAGTCGGTCCAGTTGTAGACGCTGACCGTTGGTGCAGCCTGGCCGGCACTGCTGAACGCCGCCAGCAGGGCCAGCGGGAGAAGCTTGTTCACAACACGCATATCCACACCTCTTTACGATGGTTGTCAGACACTCAACAGCAGGAATTCGCGCTCCCAGGAACTGATCACGCGCTTGAAGTTTTCGTGTTCGGCACGTTTGACCGCCACGTAGCCGCGCACGAACTTGTCGCCCAGGTACTGCTTGACCGTGGCACAGTCCTCCATGCGTGCCAGCGCGTCTTCGAGGGTGAACGGCAGGCGCAAATTACGACGCTCATAAGCACGCCCTTCCACCGGCGCGCTGGGTTCGATCTGCTCGATCATGCCCAGGTAGCCGCACAACAGGCTCGCGGCAATTGCCAGGTACGGGTTGGCATCGGCCCCCGGCAGGCGGTTTTCCACGCGCATCGCGTCGGGGCTGGAGGTGGGCACACGCAGGCCGACGGTGCGGTTTTCTTCGCCCCACTCGACGTTGACCGGTGCGGAGGTGTCCGGCAGAAAGCGCCGGAACGAATTCACGTTGGGCGCGAACATCGGCAGTAGTTTGGGAATGTATTTCTGCAGGCCACCGATGTGATGCAAAAACAACTGGCTCATCTTGCCGTCGGCGTCGACGAACACCGGTTTGCCGGTGGCGATATCGACCACGCTCTGGTGTAGGTGCATGGCGCTGCCAGGTTCGTCGGCCACCGGTTTGGCCATGAAGGTGGCGGCCACGTTGTGCTTGAGCGCGGCTTCGCGCAGGGTGCGCTTGAACACGGTGATCTGGTCGGCCAGGTCCAGTGCGTCGCCGTGACGGAAGTTGATTTCCATCTGCGCCGGGCCGTCTTCGTGGATCAGCGTATCGAGGTCCAGGCCCTGGGCTTCGCACCAGTCGTAGACATCTTCGAACAGCGGGTCGAATTCGTTGGCGGCGTCGATGGAGAACGACTGGCGCCCGGTTTCGGCGCGGCCGGAGCGGCCAATCGGGGTTTTCAGCGGCAGGTCCGGGTCTTCGCAGCGCTGGGTCAGGTAGAACTCCATTTCCGGCGCGACAATCGGCTGCCAGCCTTGCTCGGTATAGAGCTGCAGGACTTTTTTCAGCACGTTGCGCGGCGACAGTTCGATCGGGTTGCCCTGCTTGTCGAAGGTGTCGTGGATCACGATGGCGGTGGGTTCGATGGCCCACGGCACCACGTACGTGGCGTTGGCCACCGGGCGGCAGATCATGTCGATATCGGCCGGGTCAAGCAGGTCGTAGTAGATCTCGTCGTCGACAAAGTCCCCGGTCACCGTTTGCAGCAGCACACTTTCCGGCAGGCGCATGCCTCGCTCATGCAGGAACTTGTTGGTGGGCGCAATCTTGCCGCGTGCGATGCCAGTCAAGTCACTGATCACGCACTCGACTTCGGTGATCTTGTGTTCTTTCAGCCACATTGAAAGCTGATCGAAGGGGGCGTTCATAAGGACCTCGTCTTGGGTGGGATGCCGCACAGGCTTGTACTGGCGGCGCATTGAGGTCTATCTTGGGCCCGCCTTCAAACGGCATCTATCCACTTTGCACGCCACACAACGCACCAATAGAGTGCGCACGGACCACCCATGACACAGGCAACCGCTTTGCGCGTACAGGCCTTCGCCACCGGCGATGTGGCCGCTCAATGCCAGGCGACACCCGGTTGGGTGCAGCAGTACCAGCAGATGTCTCCCGGGCATTTTGCCGGATGCGTGCGCTACCTCGACCTGCAAGGCGTGCAGGTGTACGAAGAGAGCATGAACACCCGCGTCGAGCAGCATTTCAACGCCCCGCCCGGCTCGCTGGCGTTCTGTTTCGACGGCAGCGACAACGCGCTGTACCTGCTCAATGGCGAAAGCCGCAATACCTGGATCACCCCGGAAAACTACCGTGAGACCGCGGTGGTGTTCGGCCCGCAGTTCGTGCAGCGCCACGGGCTGGACATGGCCAGGCTTGAAGGCCTGTTCATGGCGCCACTGACGTGCCAGCAGAACGCGCTGTTTGCCCGGTGGCTGAGTGGCACGCTCACGCGCTTGTCCGCCGTGATCGAACCGGCCAGCCGCGACGCCCTCACCCAGCAATTGCTCGACGACTGCCTGTTCATCCTCGATAACGCCTGCGTGTGCCTGGACCGCAGTTCGCTGCAAAAACGTGGCGCCGAGCGCCTGTTGATGGCCCGCATCGGCGAATGGGCGGCGGATGCACCGGACGAAACCGTCAACCTGTTGGAGCTGGCGCAGATCGCTGGCGTGCCGTTGCGCCAATTGCAGCAAGGGTTCAAAACCTACACCGGCCTGAGCCCGGCGCAGTGGTTGCGCCTGCGCCGATTGAATGGCGCGCGGCGGGAGTTGTTGGCGTGCGCCGACACTACCGTGGCCGAGGTGGCGATGAATTGGTCGTTCTGGCACCTGGGGCGGTTTTCCAACAGCTACCGCGCCCTGTTCAAAGAGCTGCCCAGCGAAACCCTGCTGAAAAAACGCGGTTAACACTGTGGGAGGGGGCAAGCCTCTTTCCCACATTGAATCGAGCACACCTTGTAAAACTCGGCACTTGCCCCTAGCTTATGCGCCCCCCGCCCAGCGCTTTAAGGCCTTGCCCCATGGTTTTGCGTTTTCGTCCCGTCGTCACTTCACGTTTCGCCCTCAGCCTGTTGCTCAGCGGCGGGATCGGCAACAGCCTGGCGGCGCAGATCGAACTGCCGACGGTCAACGTCCAGGGCCAGGATGAGTCCGGCTATCACACCGAAACCGCTTCGGTCGGTGGCTTCGATGAAGCGCCCCTGCTCGATACGCCCGCCTCGATCAGCGTGATCAACGCCGCGCTGATCAAGGACCAGCAAGCACGCCTGCTCAGTGAGGTGCTGCGCAATGACGCCTCAGTCGGCGACAGCTACGCGCCCATCGGCTACTACGAAAACTTTGTGGTGCGCGGCTTTTCGCTGAATGCGGCGAGCAGCTACAAGATCAACGGGCGCACCATCACTGGCGAGCAGAACGTCGCCCTGGAAAACAAGCAACAGGTGGAAGTGCTAAAGGGCCTGGCCGGCTTGCAAAGCGGCATCGCCGAGCCCAGCGGCGTGATCAACTACGTGACCAAGCGCCCCGAGGACGTGCGCTCGGTGACGGTGTCCACCGATGATCGCGGCAGCGGCTATGTCGCCACCGATATCGGCGGCTGGTTCGGCAGTGAGCAGCAGTTCGGCCTGCGCGCCAACGTCGCCCACGAAGACCTCAATTCCTATGTGGAACACGCCAACGGCCAGCGCGATTTTGTGTCCCTGGCCTTCGACTGGAACATCAGCCCCGACGCTGTACTGCGACTGGACGCCGAATACCAGAACAAACAGCAGCGTTCGGTGCCGGGTTATCAACTGCTCGGCGGTACCGAGGTCCCCCACGACGCCTCGCCGAAAAAGCTGCTCGGCCATCAGACCGGCTCGCGGCAAGTGGGCATCGATTCACTCAACCTCAACGGCACGTTCGAATACCGTTTCAGCGAGCAGTGGAAAGGCAGTGTCAGCGCTGCGCGCAGCAAGGTGGTGATCGATGACTACAGCGCGTTTGCCTGGGGTGGCGATACCAATGGCGTGGGCAATTACTTCACGCCGGAGGGCGACTACGGCATCTACGACTACCGCAGCCCCGACGACACTCGCCGTGACGATGAAATCCAGGCCGCAATGACCGGCCTGTTCGACACCGCAGGTCTAGGCCATGAACTGACCTTTGGCACCAGCGCGTTTCGCCGGGTGGTCGACAAGCGTGATTCGGTCAACGAGTACATCGGCAGCGGCAACATCCATCAGGACGCACCGAGTTTCACGCCCACCGACAAGCCGCTCAACGATAGCCATCGCAACCTCGACAGTCGCCAATACGGCGTGTTTGTCACCGACCGCATTCGTTTCAACGAGCAATGGCAAACCCTCCTCGGCGGGCGCGAAGTGCGCCTGGATGAAAAGGCCTACGACAAAGACGGCACCGAGGCGCGCCACACCCAACAGTATGTATTCCTGCCCCAGGCGTCGTTGATCTATAAACCGGTGGACAATGTCTCGCTGTACACCAGCTACAGCAAAGGCTTGTCCCTGGGCGGTACGGCACCGTGGTTTGCCAGCAACAGCAGCGAAACTTTGGCACCCACCACCTCACGGCAAATCGAAGCCGGGGTGAAATACGACTGGCGGCGCATCAGCTTCGCCGCCGCGGTGTTCCAGACGCGTCAGGCCTATCAGTACGCGAAGCCCGAAGACGGTGGCTTCAACTACGTGCAACAGGGCCAGCAGAAAAACACCGGGGTCGAACTGTCGGCCAACGGCTGGGCCACCGAGCGCCTGCAGATCGCCACCAGCGTGGCAGCCATTCGGGCACGGGTGACGGGCAGCGGCACGCCGGACTACGAGGGCCATCAGGCGATCAACGTGCCCAAGCTACGCGCCAGCGTGTACGCCGACTATGCGTTGCCGTGGGTCAATGGCCTGGCGGTGCTCGGCGGCGTGCAATACAGCGCCAAGAAGTACGCCAACCGCAGCGGGAATGTGGAGGTGGGCGATTATGCGGTGGTCAACGTCGGCAGCCGCTACACCACCAAGGTCGATGGCTATGAAACGGTGTTCCGCCTGAGCGTCGACAACCTGTTCGACAAGCGCTACTGGCGCGACGCGGGCGAATACATGGGTGACGACTACCTGTTCCAGGGCGCACCGCTGACGGCGCGCCTGAGTGCGTCAGTGAATTTCTGATTATTTAGGCATCTTGCGAAAGCCCACCGCGAGGCGGTTCCAGCTGTTGATGGTGGCGATCGCCACGCTCAGGTCGACCTGTTCCTGTGGGCTGAATTCGGCGGCCAGTGTGTTGAAGTCTTCGTCCGGGGCGTGGGTGTGGCTGAGCAGGGTCAGGCTTTCGGCCCAGGCCAAGGCAGCGCGTTCACGCGGGGTGAAAAACGGCGTTTCACGCCAGGCCGACACGGTGTACAGGCGGCGCTCGGTTTCACCACCCTTGCGTGCGTCGGCGGTGTGCATGTCGAGGCAGAATGCGCAGCCGTTGATCTGCGAGACGCGCAGGCGCACCAGTTCCAGCAGCGGCAATTCGATGGACAGCTTGCCGACCGCTGCCTCCAGGGCAAGCATCGCCTTCATGGCGTCTGGGGAAGCGGTGTAGAAATCGGTACGGGTTTGCATGGTGATACTCCAGAACGGTGGGATTGGTGAGCAGGTTAGTCACCTGGGCGTTCTGGAGAAATAGCCAATCCGGGAGAAGAACAGGTGACCAATCTACAGGCCACGATTCCTCAGCCACTGCAGGAAGCCCTTCTTCATCGGCACCACCGGCGCGTCCTCGGTCAGCGCCTGGGCAGCGTGCACGCGGAAGTCCAACAACGCCTTCATCGCTTCGCCGATGTCGTGCCGCGCATCCAGGCACGGCTTGAGGTACTCGTTTTCGATGCGGTACAGCGTGCAGTAGGTCTTGGCTGTAAAGTCCGCCAGGGTGGCCTGCTCGGTCAGGATGCCGGACTCGCCAATCACCTCCCCCGGTCCCATGCGCCCGGCCTCGAACGTGTGGCCGCCCTTGACCAGCATCACCGAGACCACCCCGGATTCGATGATGAACAGGTGATCGCTGACCTCCCCCGCCGGCAGGATCATGTCGCCGGCGCGGTAGGTGTGCAGGCTCATGTTCTGGCTGAAGGTGTCTTTTTCTTCCTGGCGCAGGGTGGAAAAGATCGACGAACGTTCAAGCAATGCCCGTGCGCCGGAAACCGTGGCGGGCGTGCCGCCCTCAGTGGCGGACAACAGGCCCACGCCCGCCGCTTGCAGGTGCCGGAAAGCCAGGTCGTAAAGCTGGTTGCGCACGTCGCGCTTGAGGCCCATGGCCGGCACGAAGCCGCTGATTTCGTACTCCACGCCGCCGCTGGTCGAGGCCTTGAATGCGACGCTCGGGGCCGGTTTGGCCAACAGAGCCCGGCAGCCTTGCATGGCCCGCTCAAGGGCCTCGATCACCGTCTGCGGGCGCGCATGGGGGCTCACTTGCAGGCTGACCGCGAGGCCGAACATGTCCGCCGGGCGCGAGAAGTTGATGATCTTGGCCTTGGCCGCCAGGGAATTGGGGATGACCGCCAGGCTGCCCTGGGAGGTCTGCAACCGCGTGGCGCGCCAGTCGATGTCGGTGACACGGCCTTCGGTGCCGTCGATGGAGATCCAGTCGTCGATCTGATACGGCTTGGTGGTGTTGAGGACGATCCCGGAAAACACGTCGCTCAAGGTGCTTTGCAGGGCCAGGCCGACGATGATCGCCACGGCGCCGGAGGTGGCGAGCACGCCTTTGACTGGCAGGTCGAGCACGTAGGCCATGGCGGCGATGATCGCGATCAGGAAAATCACCGCGCCCATCAGGTCCTGCAACAGCCGCCCGGTGTGGCCGACCCGCTGCATCATCACCGCGCCGAGCAGAACCGTGAGGGTACGCGCCGCGAACAGCCACCAGCCGATCTGCAACGCGGTTGCCGCCAGGTGCAGGGTGGTGTCATCGGCGTAAGGCGCCGCTTGCATGGGGTTCATGCCGTCGTTGAACAACACTGCGCTGAAGACCGCAAAGATCACCAGCCGCGCCGCGAGTTTCCAGTTAGCGAGCGTGGGCGAAATAAGGCGCCACACGGCGATGTCGATAAGGATCAGCGCCACGGCGCACAACATCGGGTGATCAGTGATAAATGAGGGCATCCAGGCGACTCCAGGGCGAATGCCGAGAAGATCGCATGAAATGCTGATGGCGGGTATAGCGCAGCAAAAAAAGTGGGAGGGGCTTTGATCGTTCCCGCGAGCGTGGGAACGATCATCGAACGCCAGTGAGCCAAAGGCTTTTTGTAGGAGCGAGCTTGCTCGCGAAGAACTCAGGGCCCCGCGTTTATCCAGAATGAACGCATTGCCTGGTCGTTTTTCGCGAGCAAGCTCGCTCCTACAATGAACCACTTACTCTTAAGCGACTGGGATCAACCCTGCATCCGCCCGAACTTGCCCGACTGGAAGTCGGCGAACGCCTGGTGGATTTCCTGCTCGGTGTTCATCACGAACGGGCCGTGGCCGACGATGGGCTCGTCGATCGGCTCGCCGCTGAGCAACAACACCTTGGCGTCGTCATTGGACTCCAGGCTGATCCGGTCACCGTCACGCTCGAACAACGCCAACTGCCCCTGGCGCGCCACTTCCTCGCCATTGACCAGCACGGTTCCGCTGAGGATCACCAGCGCGGTGTTGCGCCCGGCGTGCAAGTCCAGCGTCACGGCCTTGCCGGCATTCAGGCGCAGGTCCCACACGTCAATCGGCGTGAAGGTGCGCGCCGGGCCTTGAATACCGGCGAATTCACCGGCGATCAAGCGCAGGTGCCCCGCATCGTCCGCCAGCGGCAGCACCGGAATGTCGCCATCGACGATGGTCTGGTAACCGGGCTCCGTCATTTTGTCCTTGGCGGGCAAGTTGACCCACAGTTGCACCATCTCCATCGAACCGCCTGTGCGGGCAAAGTCCTGGGAGTGGAATTCTTCATGGAGAATGCCTTTGGCAGCCGTCATCCATTGCACATCACCCGGGCCGATTTTGCCGCCGGCACCGGTGGAGTCGCGGTGCTCCACTTCGCCGTCATAAACGATGGTCACCGTTTCAAAGCCGCGATGCGGGTGCTGGCCGACGCCGCGACGGGTGTCGGTAGGCGTGAATTCGACCGGGCCGCCGTGGTCCAGCAGCAGGAATGGGCTGATGTGTTTGCCCATGGTGTCGTAGGAAAACAGCGTGCGCACCGGAAAGCCATCGCCAACCCAGTGGGTGCGTGGGCTGGTGTAGATACCGATCAGTTTTTTCATGGTGTACCTCCAAAGTGCCTACACCATAAGGCCCTCGGCCGTTGCGCACTAGCCGGCGAAAGCGGCCCGGATCGTTCTATGTATAGGACAATGCCTTGGCCGCCCGCTGACGCAACAGGTGAAACGCGACGAAGGCCGTGACAGCAAAAACGGCCTGGATGACGATCATCGGCGTCGCGCTACCATCGCGTAGATGGCTCAACAGCACGCCGCTGCAGGTGGCCCCGAACATCTGCGCGAACCCCATCAACCCGGCCGCCAGACCTGCACGGTGGGCGTTGGGCATCACCCCGCCCGTGACCGCCCCGGGCAGCACCAGCCCGCCGCCAAGCGTGGCCAGGGCGATGGGCAGGTCCAGGCCCACCACTGAGAGCCCGAACAGCGCATAGATCAGCAGTGCCAACACCCCGCCGGCGGCCACCAGCGTCACGCCTATCGTCACAATCCGTTGCGGTCCCAGGCGTAGGATATTGCGCCGGGTATAGGTGGACCCGACGATCAGCATCGACACGATCAGGCCGAAATTGATGCCGTACTCCAGGCTGCTCAAGCCCAGCAGGTTGATAAACACCGCCGACGAACCGGCAATGACCGCAAACATCGCGCCGTAGGTACAGGCCAGCGCCACAGCGTAGGCGCGGTACTGGCGACCCTTGAGCAAATCCAGATAGTGCCCGCCGAGGGTGCGCCAATGCGCGGCCCTGGGATCGAGATGAAGGTTGCTCTCGCGAAAGAACAGCACCGCGAGCACTAACACCACGCTGCCAATGACCCCTGCGAGCACGATGGGCGCGTGCCAACCGAACAGTTTGATCAGCAAGCCGCCCGCCATCGGCGCCACAACGATGGCATAAAGCATGCCGATCATGGTCAGCGCCAGGGCCGGGCCCGCCTCGGTTTTCCACACATCACGCACCACCGTGCGCGCCAACACCAACGCGGCGCACGCCCCCAGGCCCTGTAGCACGCGGGCGGCGATGAATTGCTGGATGTCAGTGACCAGCAGCATCGACAGCGTCGCCAGCACATACAGCGTGAGGCCAGCGAGCAACACCGGGCGCCGGCCGATACGGTCCGACAACGGCCCAAACAGCAACTGGCCCAGGCCGAACGCGGCGACAAACGCCGACAGTGCCATCAGCGCCGAGCCTTGCGGCGCCGCCAGTGCCTGCTCGATGGCGCCCAGGCCCGGAATGATCAATTGCGTGGAGACTTCACCCAGCGCGGTCAAGGCAACCAGTAAGAACAACAAGCGGCGCGAAGGTGTCGGGGCGTTTGCCATGGGAGATATCCGGGGCTGGATTAATTTATATTTCGACCATAATATGGACGAAAAATTATGTCCATAATTTTTTACCCTGTGGTCACCCTGGAGTCCGTCATGCCCCCTCTCCATCTGCGCCTTCTCACGCCGCTGGCTTTGCTCGTCGTCCTCAGTGGCTGCAACAGCCAGGCCGACAGCGCCGCTCAAGCCTCCCCGCCGCGCCCGGTCCTGGCTGTTAACGTCGAGGCTGGCGGCACCCAGCAGAGCGCATACACCGGCGTGATCGCCGCCCGCACCGAAAGCAACCTGGGCTTTCGGGTCAGCGGCAAGGTGATCGAACGCAAGGTCGACCCCGGCCAGCACGTCTCCCGTGGCGGTACGTTATTGGTGCTGGACATCGGCGACTTCGAACTGGCACTGCGCTCGGCGAAAAACCGCGTCAACGCCGCCCAGGCGCAGTTGCGTCAGCGCCGCGATGACGAAAACCGCTACCAGCGCCTGGCCAGCACCGGCGCGGTGTCACGGCAGATCTTCGACCAGTCGGCGACCAACCTGCGGGTTGCCGAAGCGGAACTGGCCGCTGCGCAATCGGACGCCAGCCAGATCGAAAACCGCCGCACCTATTCCGTGCTCAAGGCTGATGGCGACGGCATCATTACCGACGTGCTGGCGGATCGCGGCCAGGTGGTGGCCGAAGGGCAGACCGTCGCGCGCCTGGCCCATGACGGCGCCCGCGAAGCCATCGTCAATCTGCCGGAACACCAGCGCGCCCAGGCCACGCAAAACGCCCTGGCCTTCGCCTTCGGCGCCCCGGAACAGTCGGTCACCGCCACCCTGCGTGAGCTGTCCGCCAGCGCCGACCCCACCACCCGCACCTACCGCGCACGCTATGTGCTGCACGGCCCGGTCGAACGATTCGCCCTCGGTTCCACCATCACCGTGCGCCTGCAGGGTAACGGTCAGGCCCAGCAAACCCGCGTGCCCATCGGCGCGTTGCAGGACGCGGGGCAAGGCACCGGCGTATGGCTGATCGGTGAAGACAACACCGTCAGCTTCGCCCCGGTGAAAGTCGCCAGTCTCGGCCAGGAAGAGGCCCTGCTCGACAGCGGCGTCACGCCCGGCCAAACCATCGTCGCCCTCGGCGCGCACCTGCTGCACAGCGGTGACAAGGTACGCCTGCTGCCCGCCCAGGCGCTGGCCCTCAACCGCAAACAGGACCAATGAGCATGCGTGGAATCAACCTCTCGGAACTGGCGGTCAAGCACCGCGCGGTCACGCTGTTCCTGATCATCGCAATTATCGCTGCCGGGATTTTCGCGTTCGGCAAACTGGGGCGCGCCGAAGACCCATCGTTTACCGTCAAGGTCATGACCATCACCGCCGCCTGGCCCGGCGCCACCGCCGTGGAGATGCAGGAGCAAGTGGCCGACCGTCTGGAAAAGCGTCTGCAGGAACTGGACTACTACGACCGCGTCGAGACCATCGCCCAACCGGGGTTCGTCTCGATGCGCATGACTTTTCTTGAATCCACGCGCCCAAGCGAGATACAGGACCTGTTCTACCAGACCCGTAAAAAACTCAGCGACGAAGCCGCGAAACTGCCCAAAGGGGTGATCGGGCCGTTTTTCAACGATGAGTATTCGGATGTCTATTTCGCGCTGTATGCCCTTGAGGCCGAACACCTGCCCCATCGCGATCAAGTGCAAATGGCCGAAGCACTGCGCCAGGGCCTGCTCAACCTGCCGGGCGTGAAGAAGGTCAACATCCTCGGCGAACAGGCCCAGCGCGTGTTTGTCGAGTTCTCCTATGAGCGCCTGGCGACCCTGGGCATCAAGCCCGAACAGATCTTCGCCGCCCTCGCCGCACAAAATGCCGTGGCCCCCTCAGGCTTCGTCGAAACCGCCGGTGCCCGCGCCTACATCCGCATCGATGGCGCTTTTGACAGCCTGGCGTTGATCGAAAACGTGCCGATCCAAGCCAATGGCCGCGTGCTGCGCATCGCCGATGTGGCAACCGTCCGGCGAGGCTATGAAGACCCGCCCAGCTACCGCATCCGCCACCAGGGCGACCCGGCGCTGATGCTCGGGGTCATCATGGAGAAACACTGGAACGGCCTGGAACTGGACAAGAGCCTGCAGGCCCAGGAAGCCCGAATCCAGGCCGACCTGCCCCTGGGCGTGAACTTTGCCAAGGTGTCCGACCAGGCGAAAAACATCAGCCTGGCGGTGAACGAGTTCATGCTCAAATTCTTCGTCGCCCTGGCCGTAGTGATGCTGATCAGCCTGTTGGCCCTGGGCTTTCGCGTGGGGCTGGTGGTGGCGGCGGCGGTGCCGCTGACGCTGTCGATCGTGTTTGTGATCATGCTCGTCACCGGCCGTGAATTCGACCGCGTCACCCTCGGTGCGCTGATCATTTCCCTGGGCCTGCTGGTGGACGACGCCATCATCGCCATCGAGATGATGGTGGTGAAACTCGAGGAAGGCTTTGACCGCATCCATGCGGCCACCTACGCCTGGAGTTCCACGGCGGCGCCCATGCTGACCGGCACGCTGGTGACGATCATCGGCTTTTTACCCGTGGGATTCGCGCGATCCGGTGCCGGCGAGTACGCCGGGAATATCTTCTGGATCGTTGGCTTTGCACTGATTTCGTCCTGGCTGGTGGCGGTGGTGTTCACGCCGTATCTGGGCGTGAAACTGTTGCCGCAGATCAAGCCGGTGCCTGGCGGGCATGATGCGATTTACGCCGGGCGCTACTACCAGAAACTGCGCAGCCTGGTGGAAACCTGCGTGCGCAGGCGCTGGCTGGTGACCGGGTTGGTGGTGGCGGCGTTTGTGTTGTGCGGCCTGGGCATGGGGGTGGTGAAGAAACAGTTCTTCCCCGATTCCGACCGTTCGGAGCTGATTCTGGAGGTGTACATGCCGCCCGGCAGTGCCTTCAAAAGCACCGAAGCGGTGGCGGCGCAGGTCGAAAAGGCCCTGCTGCAAGAACCGCAGACCCGTCTGGTCGACACCTATGTGGGCGGCGGCGCACCGCGTTTTTTCCTGTCGCTGAACCCTGAACTGCCGGACCCGGCGTTCGCCAAGTTGATCGTGCAAACCCCGGACTCTCACGCCCGCGACGCATTGAAAGTGCGCATGCGCGAGCGCATCGCCGCCGGTGAGTTTCCCGCCGCGCGAGTGCGCGTGACGCAATTGGTGTTCGGCCCGCCGGTGCCTTTCCCGGTGGTGTTTCGTGTGTCCGGGCCGAACCTGGATGTGCTGCGCGGGCTGTCCGAGCATGTGCGCCAAGTGGTGGCCGGCAACCCGCTGACCCGCGACGCCTTCCTCGAATGGGGCGAGCGCGCCAGCGGTTATCGCCTGGTACTGGACCAGGATCGCCTGCGCCTGCTCGGCTTCACGCCCGACGAGGTCAAGTCCCAACTCAACGCCCTGCTCAGCGGCAACCCCATCACCGAAGTGCGCGAAGGCAACCGCACCGTGTCCGTGGTGGCCCGCGCCCAGGGCAGTCAGCGCGAAGACCTCGGCAACCTCAACAACATGACCCTGACCAACAGCGCCGGCACCTCGGTACCGCTGGCCCAGGTCGGGCATTTCCAGGCGGTGATGGAAGAGCCGATCCTCAAGCGCCGCAACCGCGCCACCACCGTGGAAGTGCGCGCCGACATCATCGACGGCGTACAACC
Organism: Pseudomonas sp. W4I3; assembly: GCF_030816195.1. Lineage (GTDB taxonomy): Bacteria > Pseudomonadota > Gammaproteobacteria > Pseudomonadales > Pseudomonadaceae > Aquipseudomonas. The sequence continues at coordinate 3,918,882 of NZ_JAUSXS010000001.1, forward strand.
GCCGGATGTGGAAATGTCCGTGTACAAAGACCTGCAACCGCTGATCGCCAAACTGCCCAGCGGCTACCGGATAGAAATCGGTGGCCCGGTGGAAGAAAGCGCCAAGGCCAACGTCGCCCTGGCGGCGCTGTTCCCGATCATGATCCTGCTGACCCTCACGGTGATCATGTTCCAGGTGCGCTCCTTCGGCGTGATGTTGATGGTCTTCGCCACCGCGCCGCTGGGCCTGATTGGCGCGGTGCCGACCTTGCTGCTGTTCAACCAGCCGTTCGGCTTCAACGCGATTCTCGGGCTGATCGGCATCGGCGGGATTCTGATGCGCAACACGCTGATCTTCACCGACCAGATTCGCCAGAACCAGGATCACGGCATGCCGATACGCGAGGCGATCATCGAAGCCACCGTGCGCCGGGCGCGACCGGTGATCCTCACCGCACTCGCGGCGGCGCTGGCGTTCATTCCACTGACGCTGTCGGTGTTCTGGTCGTCCCTGGCCTACGTGCTGATCGGCGGGGTGTTGGTGGGCACGGTGTTGACGCTGTTGTTCCTGCCGGCGCTGTGCAGCCTGGTACTGCGTGACCGGGTTGCCGAAACTTCCCACGTAACCGCCGGATAAGCTCTACTCCCCTCCCTTGAAAACCGCTGCAAAGTCCCTCGCCTGATCAAACAGTGCGAGGGATTGCAGATGGTTTTTTTCGTTAGCGCCCAGGTTGTCCGGGGCGTCTTTTGATTCCGGTGATTGCCAGCTTTGTACTGGCACCGATGGATCCCGAAGCGCTGGACGCTGAAAAGGTTCTTCGTGATTTCCGCAACTGCCTGAACACTTTCGATACGTGGGCTGACAGCTTTTTAAGTGGCTCGGCACTGGAAGTGGAGCAGGTGTTCAAGGTCGGTGACGACGTCGCACTGGTTGCGCCGATTTCTTCCGACAAGCCCAGTCGCACCGTCGCCCAGTGCAAGGCCCAGGGCGGGCTGACCCTGGTGCATCTATTCGAGAGCACCCGGTTCGTGCCGATCGGCAATACGCCGGTCACGCTGCAAGCCATCGCCCAGGATGGCACGCCCATGGGCGCGCCGGTTGCAGCGAACCATCGGGCCCAGCGGCATTCTTAAAGTGCCCGAGTGCACCCGCGACCAGCAGTACCAGATCACGTTCTACCCCAACGTTTCCAAAGATCATGTCAGGGCACTGTATGCGTCCTACCAGTCGGTGATTGCCGGGCTGGAAGCAGACCTGCGCCAGCAATGGAACGAGCAGTTCCAGCCTCAATGGGCCGACTTTGCAAAAGCCCCGCGCTTCGAGCGCAGTGCGAAACAGGGCGTGGCCTTTGCGACCGGCGTCGGCAAGGCCTTCTACAACCTGTGGGACAACATTACCGAGCTGGTCGACCTGCTGGCGAACCTCAAATCCAACAGCGAACAGTTGCTGAAGTACCTCTCTCAAGCCGAGCTGGATCAGTTACTCAAGCTGGGCAAAGACACGCTCGCCCAGGGGTTGCTGGTGCTCAGTGATGAGCCGCTGTTGTTCATTTATTTATCGGCGGTGGTGGCCTGGCTACGCCTGCTGCCGCCGCCCGAGATGTACGAGCTGGTGGGTGAGATAACCGGCGAAATCCTGATCAACCTGTTGCTGATTTGGGCGACGCGGGGGATTGGGCTCCAACTTCGGCTGGGGGCTCAGGTACTCAGCCAGGTCAAATCCGGGCGGGCGCGGGCGTTGTTGGAGCTTATGGCCAAGCAGGTTGCAGGGCCTCGGCTGGAAACGCACGTGGAAGCCGCCAAGCCGGTGTTGCTGAACAGTGCGGCGGTGCCGGTCAAGGCGGTGCCGGTGGCGTCGTTGAAGGCGGGTGAGGAGTTGGTTGCCAACCCGGTGTCGGCGGTGCGCCGCAAGACCCAGCGCACGGCGTTGGTCCGCCAGGAGGCGGTGGATGATGTGCCTGCTTCCGCGAAAAATCCGGCCGGGGATGCTGCTGCTTCCTCGGACAAAACCGTCACCCACGGTTGCCCGGTGTCGATGGTTACCGGCGAGGAACTGCTGACCCTCACCGATGGCGCACTGGATGGAGTTTTGCCGTTCGAGTGGACGCGCTTGTACCGCACCAGCGCGGTGGAAGTGGATTGCGGGTTGGGGTTTGGCTGGAGCCATGCACTGGCTCAGCGGCTGGTGGTGTCGGGCGATTCGGTGGTGTGGACCGACCATGAAAACCGCTCGACCACCCTGCCTTTGCCGACGGTGGCTCGGCCGGCGATTACCAATAGCCTGGCCGAAGCGGCGATTTACTTGGGGTCGTTGCAGGATGAATTGGTGCTGGCCCAGGGGTCGCGGTTCTACCACTTTTGCGACTGCGTGCTGACGGCGATCAGCGATGCGTATGACAACCGGTTGCGCATTTTCCGGGATCGGTTGGGGCGGATTGAGCGAGTGGACAACGGTTCCGGTCGCTCGCTTTTATTGCGTTATGAATTCGACCGCATTGTCGCAGTGGACTACCAGGTTCATCGCGCCAAGGGCCATGAACCCTTTGTTTGGGTGACCGAGCAGAACGTCGTTTCCTACGCCTATGACGACAGTGGACGACTGGTGTCGGCGACCAACGCTGTCGGTGAACGCGAGGTTTATCGGTACGACGAACAACACGTCATTCTTGAGCGGCAACTCGCCGGTGGCGCGAGTTTTTTCTGGGCATGGGAACGCACTGGAAAGGCCGCACGCTGTGTCCGGCACTGGGCCAGCTTTTCGCAGATGGACACGCGCTATGCCTGGGACGACGACGGCAGCGTCACCGTGCACAACGCCGATGGCAGCCAGGAAGTCTACGTCCACAATCAAAGGGCAAGGCTGGTACAGCGCATCGACCCGGACGGCGCCCGGCACTTCAAATCCTACGATGACAAGGGCCGCCTGACCGTCGAGCAAGACCCGCTGGGCGCGGTGACGGCTTATCAGTACGACGACGCCGGACGTCTGGTGGCGCTGTTTCCGGGGGATGACGAGCCGACGTCCTACGAGCATGACAACGGCTTCGTACGGGTTATGCGCCGGGGTGAGGCGGTCTGGACATACGAACGTAATGACCAGGGCGATGTCATTCGCCAGATCGATCCGGATGGCCATGCCACCGACTACAGCTACGACAAGCAGGGGCAACTCACCGGCGTTTGGTACCCCAACAACAGTTGCCATCGGCTGGTGTGGAATGAGCGCGGGCAACTCGTTGAAGAACAGCTGCCCAATGGCGGGACCAAGCGTTATCGCTATGACGACCTGGGCCGGCAGGTTGCCCGAGAGGATGAGCATGGCGCGCTGACCCAGTATCAATGGGACGGCGTAGGTCGGTTAACGCGCTTGGTGCTGCCGGACGGTGCCGCACGGGAATTCAGCTACAACCCCTACGGAAAAATCATCGCCGAACGCGATGAACTCGGCTACGTCACCCGCTACGAATACGCCGACGGCCTGCACTTGATCAGCCGTCGCATCAACGCCGATGGCAGCCAGGTCAAGTACCGCTACGACAACGCCCGATTGCTGCTGACCGCCATCGAAAACGAAGTCGGCGAAACCTACCAGCTCGACTACCACCCCAACGGTCTGATCCAACAGGAAACCGGTTTTGACGGCCAACGCACCGCCTACGCCTACGACCTCAACGGCAACCTGCAGGAAAAGACCGAACACGGCGACGACGGCCGTCAGCTAGTCACCCAATACCAGCGCGACCACGCCGATCGTCTCGTACGAAAAACCCTGCCCGACGGCAGCACTGTCGACTATGCCTACGACCGCCAAGGCAACCTCCTCAGCGTCGACGACGGTCAGTGGTTCCTGGCCTACGAATACGATAAACAAAACCGCCTCACCGCCGAACACCAGGGTTGGGGCACCTTGCGCTACGGCTACGACGCCTGCGGCCAGCTTCAACATTTACGCCTACCGGACAACAACCGCCTCACCTTCAACCACGATAAAGGCGGCCACCTCGCCACCGTCGAGCTGAACGGTTCGTTACTGACTTCCCACCTGTTCAAAGCCGGCCGCGAACACCAGCGCCAACAAGGGCAACTGCTCAGCCACTACCACTACGACGACCAAAACCGCCTGCACGCCCACGCCGTCACCCAGCAACAAAACCACCTTTACCAACGCCACTACGACTACGACAAAGCCGGCAACCTCACCCGCCTGCACGACACCCGCAAAGGCGAACACGTTTATCACTACGACCCGCTCCAGCGCCTGACCCGCGCCAATCATTCGCAAGACGTACAGGAGCGTTTCGGCCACAACCCGGCGGGCAATTTACTCATGCAAAACCGGCCGGGGCCGGACATCGTTGCGGGCAATCGCCTGATGATTCAGGGCGATCACCATTACGACTATGACGCCTTCGGCAACCTCATCCGTGAGCGGCGTGGCAAGGGGCACTCACTCGTTACCGAGTATCGCTATGACTGCCAGCATCGGCTGACTGGAATCACCAAGCCCAACGGTCAAACTGCCAGTTATCGCTATGACCCGTTTGGACGACGTATCAGCAAAACCGTCGACGGAATCACCACGGAGTTCTTCTGGCAAGGCGACAAAGTAGTCGCTGAGCATCACGCGGATCGTCATCGCAGCTACCTCTACGAACCGGACAGCTTCCGCCCATTGGCACTGCTGGCAGGCTTCGGCCCAGAAGAAACCAAGCCCTACCACTACCAACTCGACCATCTCGGCACACCGCAGGAACTCACCACCCCTGAGGGCGACATCGTCTGGTCCGCTCACTACCGCGCCTACGGAGAAATCAGCCGTCTCGACGTAGGCAAAATCGACAACCCGCTCCGTTTCCAAGGTCAATACTTCGACCCGGAAAGCGGCCTGCATTACAACCGCCATCGCTACTACAATCCTGATATTGGTCGTTACCTGACGCCTGACCCGGTGAAGCTGGCGGGAGGGATCAATGCATACCAGTACGTGCCTAACCCTACGGGCTGGATTGATCCATTAGGGTTAGCTTGTGTACCCACAGATTGCCCCAACCCCCAAAATCGAAGCACCTGGAAATTTAACGCCGATGTCGATCTGGACTGGCGCAAACAAACCGGTAGCAATTACGAACAAATGCATAGAGGTTTAGATGAGGCCTTTCGTAGAGCCGGCATACCCAAGGATGAATACAGCGTATCCAAATGGGGTAAAGACCAGTATGGAAAATCATTTCCGACCGAGTGGCGCGTACAAACAGGCCCAAATAGAGGAGCGGAAGTGAATATTGACGACCCCACACTTATCCCAAGCAAAGAAGGTCCGAAATCGCCTCATATTGGTTATCAAACTCCAGGCAAAAGAGCAGGCGGTGGCGCAAAAAGAGGTCATATACTGCTAAAGCTGGTCCCCGTTACTCGATCTAAGATTGGTACCCTGTGATGAACTATCTGGAACAGGAAATAGACGAAGCCTGCATAACCTTGGCTATAAACGCCAAAAAGCTTGGGCAGGACGAACTCACAACGTTGGTAAATGATCTCACGAAACATTTTTTCAGATTTCAAAGCAACGTTCTTGACCCAGTCGAAATGAACGAGAAACAGCACGGAACACAATCCCGACTTCTGGGCGGAAATACAGCATCGCATTGACAAAAAAAACCTGATTCTTTTAGTACTTGACTCAGGATATAGAGGCTGGGAAATCGATTGCGCGCAAAATATTACATCCATTTTAGGTGAGACCTCGGGATACCCATTCTGGATAACGGATAGAAAACTTACGTTCCTAGTACACATGGATGATCATGACTGTGTCATTTGGGTTTAAATGGCGTTCACCGGAACCACTTTTACTGCTTACGCGAATTTAAAAATGAAAAGACGACCACAGCTATCAATACTTAAAGGGTTGCTATTTACCTATTGCATCGAAAACTCTAGAAATCTAGAAAGAGAGGAGATCATAGCTTCAAAAAACGTCAATGACTCAAAAGAACTAGCAGAGCTTTTCGATGCATTAACCAAACCAGAATTTTATACGTACACCTTGGAAGAACAGGACTGGTATATCGAAACCATCAGATATTGCCTATCAACCGAAGAAACTTTCGACTCAGTCTTTTATCTTTTTGACACATATTTTGAGGATAACATTAACAACAATAGAGCATTCATAAAGACCTTACTCGAATGTCTGACTCGTTATCGAACTGAGGCGAAGACCTAGTAGAGCCACCACCACACTTTCTAAAGGCCACAATTCCTCGTGAAGAGCGAGCATGCCAGTTCGCCACAAAAAGTTATCAGACAAAGATCTCTAACTTGATCAATAGGTCCGCACCAAATGAACCTATTTCCTCCCACGCAGGTTTATTATCGGCACCCAAACAATCCATGCACATGAGAAAAATAATTGCACAAGGGTATAAACGAATGGCTTTAAATATAGCTAAACGAAGAAGCTAGAGTTTTCTTAAACGAGGACTGAAAACCTAACACATCATTTGCGGATCTCGAATGAAACTCAAGCCAAGCCTCTCGATAACACAAGGTCTTCTTTTTACTTACTGCATCGAAAACACTAGGAGCGCAGACAGAGAAGAACTTATCTCATCAATAAACACAAACAGCCAGGAGGAACTTACACGACTATTTAACGAGCTAACCAGACCAGAATTCATCAGATACAAGCGAGATGAAAGAGAATGGCACATTAACGCCCTTCAACACTTCCTAAGCACGAACGAAAACTTCGAGTCAGTATTTTATCTCTTTGACACTCACTTCAACGATGAAATAACCGATAAACGACAATTCATGAAAACCCTATTAAACTGCCTTAACAGATACAACCTTGAAGCCGTCGAGCGCGAATCAACCATAGCACCCTAATCCTAACCGGTGACGAACGAGCCTGTTCCGCTCGCCACAAAACGCCCGTCAGCCACGAGGTCTTTCACCTACAGCAATAATGGAACGGTCCACTTAAATCAGCGTTTGAAAAGTTTCACAGTCATCCGACTCAAAAAATAAACCCGAGGCGCCACGATCTACACCTCAGCGTTTTCCTCCGGCGTGTAATATCAACAAATAAATCTTTGCCCTTTTTCCGAGCAGCATTGGATAAAGACCGCAACCCAAGACAGCCTATGCGGAACTATAATTATGAATAAAAAAGCACCCAGCATGTCAATAATTCGCGGACTGCTGTTTACTTATGACATCGAGAACACTGACGACCCAAAAAGAGAAAAATTCATCGCGTCAAAAGATGTAAACAACAAAAAAGAACTCATCGAGCTTTTTAACGAACTGACCAAACCAGAATTCATGGAATACACCAAATCCGAGCAAAATTGGTTTATTGATTCAATTGAGCACTTCTTGATGGCTGGTGATAGCTTCGATGGTGTATTCAAAAAAATGGCAACTTATTTCGGCACCGAAGTACTCGACCAACAAGAATTCATGAGGGTACTCCTAAGCTGCTTACGACATTACAACCTAGAAGCCGTCACAAACGAACAGCAGCCAAGCAAACACCCATAAATCCTTAATCAAATAAAAGCTATCAAATGCAATTCCCCTGTGGCGAGCGAGCAAGCTCCCTCACCACAGGTACATGACCTTTTCAGCGATTGGACAGCTCCATGATCATCCGACTCAACAAATAAACCCGCGGCGCCACGCTCTCAACCTCGGCGTATTCTTCCGGCGTGTGAATATTCCCGCCCACTATGCCAAACCCATCCGACGTCGGCGTCCCGACCCCGGCCGATAAGCTCGCATCCGCCGCGCCGCCGCTGCCTTCAATGGTCAGGGTTTTACCCAGTTCGCCGTAGATCCCCTGGGCAATCGCGACCAGTTTGTCCGACTCCGCCGTTTGCGGCATCGGCGGCAAGCCGCGCTGCAGGCTGGTCGTTACTTCGGTTTCGGGGATCAGTTTGTCCGCTGAAACCCGCGCCAGGTCTTTCTCGATGCGGTCGAATTCTTCCGGCAACGCGGCGCGTACGTCGGCTTTGGCGGTGGCCTGGTCGGGGATGACGTTGGTGCGGTCGCCGGCCTTGAGCACGGTGAAGTTGATGGTGGTTTTCTTCTCGGCATCGCCCAGCTTGCCCAGTTGGAGGATCTGGTGCGCGGCTTCCATGGCGGCGTTGCGCCCCAACTCCGGGGCAACGCCGGCGTGGGCGGCTTTGCCTTTGACTTCAACCACGGCGGTGGCGCTGCCTTTGCGCCAGACCACCAGGCCATCGGCTGGGCGGCCGGGTTCCAGGTTGAGGGTCACGTCGTGGCCCTTGGCGGTGGTGCGGATCAGTTCGGAGGCGGCGTCGGAGCCGGTTTCTTCGCTGGCGTCGAGCAGGAAGGTGATTTGTGCGTAGTCCTTGAAGCCCTGGTTTTTCAAGACCTTCAACGCGTAGATGCCGGCGACGATGCCACCTTTGTCGTCCATCACGCCGGGGCCATAGGCGCGGCCGTCCTTGATGTGGAACGGGCGCTCGGCAGCCGAGCCTTCCTTGAACACGGTGTCCATGTGCGCCATCAGCAGGATCTTGGCCTTGCCGGTGCCCTTCAGGGTGGCGATCACGTGGCTGTTGTTGGCGGCTTTGTCCGGCACCAGCTCGATGCTGAAACCCAACTGTTTCAATTCATCCACGGCAATATCGCGCACTTGAGTCAGGCCCGGCTCATAGCCGGAGCCGGAATCGATATTCACCAGCCGCTCCAGCAGTTTCAGGGCCTCGGCCTTGTACTGTTCGGCGTCCGCCTGGATCTGCTTGTGGGGTTCGGCGCTGTAGGCCGGCACGGCGAAGGACAAGGCCAGGGTGGCGGCCAGAAGGGTACGGGGGAAGGTGAAGAGCATGAACCGATCCTTGTTTTTGTTGATAGGGTGCCGCCACACCCTACCCCACTCAACGGACCGCTACCAAGCCCCCTGCAGCGAGCTGACCCGGTTGCGCCCGCTGCTTTTGGCTTCGTACAGGGCCTGGTCGGCATCGTTGAGCCAACTGGTGGAGTCGGCGTGGCTCGGCTGATACGGCGCCAGGCCGATGCTCAAGCTGACGCGCAAGGTCGGGTCCTGGGCGTAGGCCAAGGCGTTGAACCGATCACGCAGGGCGTCCATCACTTGCGTGGCACGGTCGAGCGGCATGTCCGGCAGGATCACGCAGAACTCATCACCACCGTAGCGCCCGGCCAGGTCGGTGGCGCGCAGGTTTTGGCGCAACACCTTGCTCAGCTGGCGCAGCACGATATCGCCGGTGACATGGCCATAGGTGTCGTTGATGATCTTGAAGTGGTCGATATCGATCAGCGCGATGGCGGCGCCGGCCGGGCCACGGCGACAGCGCTGGAATTCGATTTCCAGGTGGTCTTTCCAGGCACCGTGATTGAGCAGGCCCGACAGACTGTCGGTGCGGCTCAGGGCCAGCAGTTCGCGCTTGTGCCGCGCCAGGGTCACGGCCTGGCGGTAGCAGATCCAACCCAGGGCCAGCGGATACAGCATCAGGATCGGCAGGCAGGCATACAACTGGGCCTGGGTGGTAACAGCGACAAATGCCGGCGCGAACATCAGCAGCGCGGTGGCGATGCCCAGCGCCTGGTGCCACCCACCCCGCCAGCATGAAGCGCGGCCCGCCGATGGCAACGTTGTTCATGCTCATCATCGACAAGGTCGTGACGCTGGGCAGCGGGTTGAAGTGCATCGCGCCGACCCAGAAGCCACCGCAGAAGGAATCGAACAACAGATTGCGGCGCTCACTGCGCAGTGCATGAGCGGCACGCACGGACGCTTGAAACGCCAGATGCGGCCACGCAAACGCATTTATCAGCATCCAAATCCACACCCATACGGATGGATTGAGCGGATACATCGCAAACGCCACGCAAACGAAGCCGAGCGTCAGCCCCAGGAGGCGGGATTTGTACAAGCGCGAAGCGAGCGGAAGTCCATTTCCTCCGGCAGCTGACATGATGAGGGGCATCCTGAGTGGATGCCTGGAGTCTATCAGGGCAACGGCAAATCGCCACTACTGCTTACCGGCTAATGCTTCAGTGCGAAAACCCGCGCGCCAGCATGAGCGCCACACCCAGCAACATCACCGCTGTGATCCGCTGCAACAGTACGCGCCGCTTGGGGTTCTCCAGCACGTGCTTGATGCGCTGGCCGAAATAGCAATACAGACAACCACTGGCAAATTGCAGCAACAGGAACGTCAAGCCGAGGATGGCGATGTCCGCCGCCGAGCTGTGCTCCCCGCCTCCAGCAAACTGCGGGAACACGGCGCTGAACATGATGATGGTCTTGGGGTTGGAAAAACCGGTCAGCAAGCCCTTGCCGAACAGACTGCGCGAGCCCTCCACGGCGCCGGCCTTGTCGATCGACACACCGCTGCTGGTCCACTGCTTGTAGGCCAGGTAAAGGATGTAGGCGACGCCGACGAACTGGATGGCTTGGGTGATCGCGAGGTTGCCCTTGATCAGCTCCGAAAAGCCCACGGCAAAGATCAGGATCGAAATCAGGTACGACACACTGGCGCCAATCTGCGCCGGAATCGAACTGCGCAAACCATCCTTCAAGCCCAGGCTCAACAACAGCAGGGTCATGGGGCCGGGACTGAAGGTCATGGTGGCGCAGAACAACAGGAAGTAGAGAAACGAAGACAGGGTTAACGCGCTTGTCATGGTCCGGGACCTTGAATGGGGCGCACGCCACAGACGTGCGCCCGTGGTTTACATCAGGCGACCGCGATTTCGGTCGTCAGGGATTCGCGGTACATCAAGGCCAGGTCCGCCAGGGCGGCCTTGGCGGTCTGGTTGCGGGTTTCGAACGCCACCAGGCCTTTCCAGTTGGTTTCAACGATGGCCTGCATCACGTCGGCGTAGTCGCAGTTGCCGTCGTGAATGCCAAAGTGCTGGTCTTGCACACCGTTGTTGTTGCTGAAGGAAATCCCCTTGATCAGGTGGTGATACTTGCGCACCACAGCCGCCGGCATTCCGTTCTCGATATTGGCGTGGCCGGCATCGAGGAAGAAAAACACGTTGTCGTGGGCTTGCAGACGCTCGAACACGAAGGCGTACTCGGCCTCATGGGTGAAGATGTAACTGGAAAGGCCGGTAGTTGACATAGTTGGACAGGTTTTCCAGGTAGATATCCGTGCCCTTATGCGCCGCGTAAGTGGCCAGTTCCTGGACTGACTTGAGGTAGTGCTCCAGGGCGACTTTCTTGGCCTTGAGCACCATCTTTGGCTCGACGATGCAACCGCCGTGAATGATCAACGGCGCGCCCAGGCGACTGGCGATATCAATCTCTTTCTTTACGTAGGCCACCGCCGCCACGCGAAACGCCTCGACGTCACTGCCCAGCGGCGCCTTGAAGTTGCCATGGAAGATCGGCTTGACGCCGCTGGCGGCGATCTGCGCCTGCAGGCTTTCGATGCGCGCATCGGTCCAGTCGTCGACCATTTCGCCAAACAGGCTGCCGTCGACATACCAGTGGGTGCACTGGCCTTCGATGGCCGTTTGCAAGCCCTGTTCGGCGTCGAGGTATTTCTGGTGCGCCACACCGGTACAGAACGGCACGGCAGGGTTGATCAGTTTGCTTTCCATGGAGCGATTCCTTTCGTTGATGGAGGATCAGGCGTGTAACGGGTCAGCGAGTTCGATGGCCATGAAATCGGCCTTGGTCACGCCGCAATCCGGGCATGTCCAGTCTTCAGGCACCTCTTCCCAAGGGGTGCCCGCGGGTATCCCGTCCTCCGGAATGCCCAATTCTTCTACGTACATAAAACCGCAGGGTGCACACATATAAGTCTTCATGAGAATGCAGAATCCATTGCTCGCTTGTAGGAAATTTCGCCAACTCCTGGCGAGATGGCGCGCAGTCTAGGGGAATGGCATTGCGCCAGGCAGGTAAAGTGATGCCTAATTCGGCCTAACTTCACCGGTAAAAGCACCGGCAAACATAAGGACGTTTCATGTTGGTATCCGCCATCGCCTTTGTGGAAGGCACCCCCAAGGTCCAGCAGATCGTGGAGGCCTTCAGCCAGGCCATCGAGGCCGGTGAATGGGCGCCCGGCAGCAAGTTGCCGTCGGTGCGTGAGTTGACCGAGATCCTCGGTGTCAGCAAGTTCACCCTCAATGAAGCCCTGGATCGCCTGCGCGGGCGCAACCTGCTCACCTCAAGCCAGGGCCGTGGCTATTTCGTAGCGATGGACAGCGCGCGTCCGGCTGCGGCGACCTGGGTCGACCTGCTGCCCCAGGACCTGCTCAGCGTGTTGCGCCGCCCCCTGGCGACCGCCAGTGGCGAGCTGCGCCCCGGTGGTGGCCACTTGCCGGAAGACTGGTTGAACGGCGAAGCGATCCGCCAAGCCATGCGCAGCGTGGTGCGTGCGCCGTCGCTGCGCATTGCCGGGCTCGGTACGCCGGCCGGGCTGTTGCCGTTGCGCCAGGCGCTGCAACAGAAACTGCACGGCGAAGGCCTGTCGGTGCCGGTGGAACAGATCATCACCACGCCCAACACCGTGCAAGGCCTGGACATGCTCATGCGCCTGCTGGTGCGTCCCGGCGACACGGTGCTGCTGGACGCGCCCTGCTATTTCAACTTCCACGCCAACCTGGCCCTGCATGGCGTCAAGGTAGTGACCCTGGAACGTCGCCCCGACGGCTTCGACTTCACCGCCCTCGAACAGCTGCTCGCCGAACACCGCCCCAGCCTGTACCTGACCACCAGCGTCTTGCATAACCCCACCGGCCATTCCTTCAGCCCCAGCCAGGCGTTTCGCCTGCTGCAACTGACCCAGCAGTACCACTGCCATATCGTCGAGGATGACCTCTACGGCGACCTGCACCCCAACCCACCGCCACGCCTGGCTGCCGTCGCCGGGCTGGACCAGGTCACCTACCTGTCGGGGTTCTCGAAGATCCTCAGCGCCAACACCCGCGTCAGCTACGTGGTGGCCGCGCCGCAACTGGCGGCCAACCTGACCAATATGAAGTTGATGAGCGGCGGCGTGACCTCGGAGCTGTTCGAGCAGATCGTGTACCGCATGCTCAGCGAAGGCAGCTATGCCAAGCACCGCAAACGCATGGTCCAGCGCCTGATGGAGGCTGGTGGGCGCGTCGAGCAATGGCTCAAGCGCTGCGGCTGCGAGCTGCCGATGGCCTTTGAAGGCGGCATGTTCATCTGGGCGCGCCTGCCGCCTGGGGTCAACGGCGAAGTGCTGGCTCAGGAAGCCTTGAAGCGCAGCATGGTGCTGGCGCCCGGCACGCTGTTTGGCTACGACCCTGCCCACCGCGACTTGATGCGCTTCAACGTGGCCCACAGTGATGAGCCACGGGTGCAGCGGGTGTTCGAGGCGCTGCTGGTCAAGGCGGTGCGGTCAGGTGATTGACGGCGGGTAAACGGCTGCGTCAGTCCGGCAATGGGATCACTCGCAATGGCCGCACCGACTTGTAGGAAAAGCTCGAATAGATTTCTTTCACACAGGGCAACGTCTGCAGCACTTCCCGGGCAAATTCGCCAAACGACTCCAGGTCCGTGGCCACCACTTCGAGCAAAAAGTCATACCGTCCCGACACGTTATGACAGGCCACAATCTGCGGAATCGCCAACAGCCGTTGCTCGAACGCCCGTGCGATTTCCTGGGTGTGGCTGTCCATCATGATGCTGACGAAGGCGGTCACTCCATAGCCCAGGGCCTTGGGTGACAGGATCGCCTGGTAACCGCTGATCACCCCACTCTCTTCAAGACTGCGCACCCGCCGCCAGCATGGCGATGTGGTCAGGGCTACACGGTCGGCCAGTTCGGCCACGGTCAGGCGAGCGTTGCTCTGCAAGGCGTTTAACAAGGCTTTATCGGTGCGGTCCAGACGGGCGGGCATAACGTGCCTCTATTCATTGTTTTTGTCGGTTTTTCTTCCATGACGCCCCGTGTTTGCGGGCGTTTTCGCAACGTTCAACTGTGGTTATGAGCATAGCATTGTAGGAAATAAGGAGCGCCAGACATGAACAATAAACACCCTGCGTTCGGTTTTTCCACCCGCGCCATTCACCACGGTTACGACCCCAAGGACCATCACGGCGCCCTCGTACCGCCGATCTACCTGTCGGCCACCTTCGCTTTTCCCACCGCCGAGTACGGCGCGGCCTGCTTTGCCGGGGAAGCCAGCGGGCATTTCTATACGCGCATTTCCAACCCGACCCTGGCACTGCTCGAGTCACGCATGGCCACCCTGGAAAACGGCGAGGCGGCGGTGGCCTTCAGTTCCGGCATGGGCGCGATTGCGGCAACGTTCTGGACCCTGCTGCGCCCTGGAGACGAGGTGATCGTCAGCCAGACGCTCTACGGTTGCACGTTCGCCCTGTTGCACCACGGCATCGGCGAGTTCGGCATCAAGGTGCGCCATGTCGACCTCACCGACCTGAACGCGCTGCAAGCGGCACTTTCCCCCGCCACCCGCATGATCTACTGCGAAACCCCGGCCAACCCCACCCTGCGCCTGGTGGACATCGCCGCCGTGGCGCGGCTCGCCCATCAACAGCCAAGTGTCACCGTGGTGGTCGATAACACGTATTGCACGCCCTACCTGCAACGGCCCCTGGAGCTGGGCGCCGACGTGGTGGTGCACTCGGCCACCAAGTACCTCAGCGGGCATGGCGACATCACCGCAGGCATCGCGGTCAGCAGTCAGGCATTGGCGCAACGTATTCGCCTGCAAGGGCTCAAGGACTTGACCGGCGCGGTGATGTCACCCCAGGACGCCGCCTTGCTGATGCGCGGCCTCAAGACGCTTGCCTTGCGCATGGACCGCCACTGCAGCAACGCTCGAGCCGTGGCCGAGGCGCTACAGGCCCACCCCGCCGTGAGGTGGGTGACCTACCCGGGGCTGGCGTCTTTCCCACAATACGAATTGGCGGCACGCCAGATGAAACAGGCGGGCGGCATGATTGCCTTTGAGCTCACCGGTGGGATCGACATGGGCCGGCGTTTCATGAACGCGCTCAAGCTGTTTACCCGTGCGGTCAGCCTGGGCGACGCCGAATCACTGGCCCAGCACCCGGCCAGCATGACCCACTCCACCTACACCCCCGAGGAACGTGCGCAGCACGGCATCAGCGAAGGCCTGGTGCGCTTGTCGGTGGGGCTTGAAGACGTCGCCGACCTGTTGGCGGATGTGCAGCAGGCGTTGGCCAAATGTGCGCGTGCCGTTGCGCGCCCAACCTTGCTGGACGCCCACGCGATGAAATGACCGTCAGGCTGGCGTGTTGCTTTCCCACAACGGCGACCAGACAAGTCTGATCGCCGTTATGCGTTTTTAATCTGGTTTTTTTGACGATTGGATCCCCACCCTTCTGTCAGGCTGTACTAGCATACGTCTCGGCGGGCTGCACCATCACCGCAGGGTATTCGTATTGGCTAGCATTTTAATCCCCGTCGCTATATGCCGAATGCCTGCACCGAAACTCATGGACGAATTGATGAACTCACACCTGTTCCCACATCTCGGCAAGGTCATCGCCAGCACGGGCAGTCGCCACTTCCCACGCATGCTGCATGACCTGATCCTCACTCAATTGGCAGTGGACGCCACCCACATTACGCAATTACGGGTGAATGCCGCAGGCGACACGCGCCGCAAGATCAGCCCGGTCTACACCGACTCGACGTTGGCATTGGGCGAGGAACAACCCGCCGCCCAGCTGCACCTCACCCGGCGTAAAGATGATGTGCGCTATGTGCTCTCGGTGTACCGCTCCCACGACTCCGAAAACTTCTCGGCGCAAGAGCGCAGCATGCTGCAGGACTTCTCGACGCTGCTGCTGCCCATGGTGGAAAAACACATCAGCGCAATCCAGCCAAGCCCTGCGGGCGATACACCACTGGAACCACAACACCAGGGCATCGAGACCTTGCGCCGACGCATTCAGGAGCGGCTGGTGCAATCGGGGTTGACCCTGTCCAACCGCGAGCTGGAAGTGTGCGTGGGCCTGCTGGCCGGGCGCACCGCGCCGGAGTTGGCCGAGCAACTGGCGCTAAAGGTCAACACCATCGAGAGCTACCTCAAGCGCGCAGCGATCAAGTTGGGGATCAGCGGGCGGCACTCATTGTTGCGGTGGATGTATTCGACGGACGACAGCGCCAGCTTCTAAAAAATGTGGGAGGGGGCTTGCCCCCGATGGCGGTGCGTCAGCCATATGAATGTTGACTGACCTCCGTCATCGGGAGCAAGCCCCCTCCCACATTTGATCTGTGTCGGCCGGCAGTTTTCAGTCGCGGGCCAGTGCCTCGATGGGATCCAGTCGTGCCGCGTTCCGTGCGGGCACGAAGCCGAATACGATGCCGATCAGCGTCGAACAGGCAAACGCGGTGATGATCGAGCCCACGGAAAACACCATTTCCCATTCCTTCACGAACAGCGAAAACAGATAGCCGATGGCATAGGACAACGAGATGCCGATGATCCCGCCGATCAGACACACCATCACCGCCTCCACCAGAAACTGCTGACGAATATCCGACTGCCGCGCCCCGACTGCCATGCGAATGCCAATCTCGCGGGTGCGTTCGGTCACCGACACCAGCATGATATTCATCACCCCGATGCCACCCACCAGCAACGAAATCACCGCGATCAATGACAACAGCAGCGCCAGTGAGCGGCTGGTTTTCTGTACCGTCTGCATGATGCTGTCGAGGTTGTTGGTGAAGAAGTCCTTGGTGCCATGGCGTTGCAGCATGAGCTTATTAACGTTGTCTTCCACCACCTTGCTCGGCTGGCCGTCCTTGATGCGCACGGTGATGCTGTCCAGATGACGCTGGCCCAGCAAGCGCCCCGCCGCTGTCTCATACGGCACCCACACATTCAACGCCTTGCTGGCGGCAAACATGTTCTTGTTGTCCGCCGTCACCCCGATCACCGTGCACGGCAGGTTGCCGACCAGGATGACCTGGCCCAGCGGATCGACGTTCGGCCCGAACAGGCGCTGGCGGGTGTTGTGGTCGATCACCACCACCTGCGCCTGACGCCGTGCATCGCTTTCGCTGAAGGCGATGCCCGCTTCGAGCTTGAGGCCCTTGACCTTGAAGTAACGATCGCTGACGCCGTTGACCTGTGCATCCACGTCGATGTTGCCAAAGCGCAGCAACAGGTTGCGTCCCACCACCGGGGTGGCGCTGTCGACGTAATACAGCTGGTTCAACGCGTCCACATCCGAAGGCATCAGGGTCTCGATGGCCGAGGCGCGGCTGTCACCGAAACTGGTGCCGGAAAAGATATCGATGGTGTTGCTGCCGATGGCCTGGATGTCCTTGAGCACATAGCGCTTGGCGCCCTCGCCGATGGCCGAGATCGACACCACCGAGGTGATACCGATAACGATGCCGAGCATGGTCAGCAAGGTGCGCATGCGATGGGAAATCAGCGCGACCCAGGCCATGTTGAACGCCTCCTTGAACAACCCCAGGCTCGCCACCAAGCGCCGGGCGCCGCTGCGCCTGGGTTCGACCGGCGCTTCGTTGGGCAGCTGCGCCCCAGTGCTCTGATTGGCCTTGTCGCTGACGATCTCGCCGTCGCACACCTCGACGATACGCTGGGCATTCGCCGCCACCTTGGGGTCGTGGGTGACGATGATCACCGTGTGCCCTGCCGCATGCAGCTCGGCGAGGATGCGCATCACCTCCTTGCCACTCTGGGTATCCAGGGCCCCGGTGGGTTCGTCGGCGAGGATCACTTCACCGCCGTTCATCAACGCCCGGGCGATACTCACGCGCTGCTGCTGGCCACCGGACAACTGGCTCGGCCGATGGGTGATATGCCCCGCCAGGCCCAGGCGTGCGAGCAGATCCCGCGCGCGGCTGTGGCGTTGCGTTTCCGGGGTGCCGGCGTAAATCGCCGGCATTTCCACATTGTGCAAGGCACTCAGGTGCGCCAACAGGTGGTAGCGCTGGAAAATAAACCCGAAGTAGTCGCGGCGCAGTTCCGCCAGTTGCTCATCGCCCAGGGAACGGGTCTCGATGCCATTGATTTTGTAACTGCCCGCCGTGGCGTAATCCAGGCCGCCGAGGATATTCATCAGCGTCGATTTACCCGAACCCGACGCGCCGATGATCGCCAGCATCTCACCCGCATGAATCGTCAGGTCGATACCTTTGAGCGCAATGAACTCTCGCTCTCCGGCCATGAAACTGCGGGTGATGCCCTTGAGTTCCAACAGAGGTTGGGTCATGGCTCAGTTCCCCGCCACGGCAGGCGTTGCATCGCCGATCACGACTTTATCGCCCTCGACCAGGCCGTCGAGAATCTGCACCTTGACGTTGTTGTTGATGCCGGTCTTGACCTCACGCACCAGCGCCTTGCCCTTGGCGTCCAGCACCCGCACCGCATAGCTGCCATCGGCGTTGCGCGGCCCGAGTGCCGCCACCGGCACCATCAGCGCGGCCTCGGCGGTGTCGAGCACGATGCGCACCTGGGCGGTCATGGCGATGCGCAGGCGGTGGTCGGGGTTGGGCACGTCAAACAGCGCGTTATAGAACACCGCCGTATTCTGCTTGGGCGTGCCGGCGGTCTGGGTTTCCAGGAAGTTCTGCGGCGCAGGTTCAGTACCCCGCAACTTGGCGTAGTAGCGTTTGTCGGCCTCGCCGAGGATGGTGAAATACACCTGCTGGCCGGGGCTGATGTGAATCACATCGGCTTCCGAGACCTGGGCCTTGACGGTCATGGTGTCCAGGTCGGCCAGCTTGAGCAGCACCGGCGCGAGCTGGCTGGCAATCACGGTCTGGCCTTCCTGGGTGACGATGCCCACCACATCACCGTCGATGGGCGCATTGATGCGGGTGTAGTCCAGGTTGATCTTGGCGGTGTCGATCTGGATGTGTGCGCTTTTGATCTGGGCGTCCAGGGCCAGCAGATTGGCCTGCTGCACCTGGAAGGTCGACTCGGCGTCTTCGAAGTCCTGGCGCGACACCGACTCATCGTCCTGCAAGCCCTTGTAGCGTTCATACACCGACTTGGCCTGCTTGAGCTGCGCCGCCGTGGCACGGCGTTGGGCCTGCAGGTTTTCCTCATCGACCTGGGCTTTGCGCAGGGTGTTCTGCAGGATCAGTGGGTCGATTTCGGCCAGCCACTGGCCCTTTTTGACCTTGTCGCCGACCTTGACCTTGAGCGATTTCAACTGGCCGGAGACCTGGGCACCGACGTCGACCTGCTTGACGCCTTCCAGCAGGCCGGTGGCCAGAACGGCGTTCTCGATATCGCCGCGCTCGACCGTGGCGGTGAGGTACAAGGGCGCATCGGCGGGAGCCTTTACGGTGTAGATAACCAATGCGACGGCAATGGCCAACACTGCGAATATGCCGATTTTGCGTAACTTAAACGTTTGCATAAATGACCATAAAGTTGGGCTTTTTGATTGAGCATGGGTATCCAAACGCTAACCACGATGCGCAGCGAGTCGCTCTTGATCTTGATCTGGCTTTTGATCCTGGGCGCCCCGTTAAACCACGCTGGCCGAACGCAGGCTTGGATTCGTGGGTAACCCGGCAGGACGCCGGGTTAGCCGCCCCGCGCCATGGATGGCGCGTGGCGGCGGCCCACGGATTCAAGCCTTCGTTCGGGCACACCGAGCCCAAGCGAGGTGCCGAGTGGTGGGGCAAGAGCCCTTTGGTTACTTTGGGGCTTTTCCAAAGTGACCCGCCGTAAGGGCGGAACCCTAAGTGGCCGTGACCGCAGGAACGGATATGTACCCGGTCCGATCCAACATCCTGGTCGGCCCAGAGGCCGCCATCGGGGGCAAGCCCCCTCCCACATTTGGACCGAGGTGTATCAGGAACAAGCCCCTTCCCACCTTTATCGGCCATCAAGACACCCGCTCCCCAACCACAACGCCCTCAAGCCACCACTTGGCCAACGCCGCAATGTTCGGCGCCTTGAGCAAGGTGAAATGATTGCCCCCGCCGTGCCACACCTGCAGACCACGCCCCTGCCGTCGCCACCCTTCGACCATCAGCCCCTGCTCGCGTTGGTTGCCCGCCGCATCCAGCGCAGGGTCCCGCGCCAGCACCAGGCGCACCACGCCTTCATAGCGCGCCTGTGGTCGATACACCGTGCGCAACGCCGCCGCATAGGTGCGCGCCGGCCCGGCCATGGCGTCGACGGCAGCGCGTGCCGGCAATAACCCGACGTCGACCATTCCCGCATGCAACGCCTGGCGCTGCGCCAGCTCATCGCGCCCAGCAAACTCCAGCGGGTCGATTCCCAGCGATTGCCCGGCCGCCAACTGCATCGCTTCAATCAGCCGCAACAGCGCCGCCGTCGATGTGTACGGGCGCCCCACCACGCCGTTGCCGCCCGGCGACTCGCTGTCGATCACGGTCAACGACGCCACCTCGCGGCCCATCGCCTGCAAGCGCAGGGCCATTTCCAGCGCGACCCAGCCGCCAAACGAATGCCCGACCAGGTGCACCGGCCCCGCCGGACACTCATGGGCCAGTGCGGTCAGGTAACACTGCGCCGCCGCTTCCACCTGGCTATGGGGCACGGCTTCACCGTCCAGCCCGCGCGGTTGCAGGCCATACAACGGCCAGTCACGCCCGAGTGCCTCGCTCAAACCGACGAAGCCGGTCACGCTGTCTCCCGCCCCCGGCACACAGAACACCGGCGCATGCCCGGCTCGCCCACTCTGAATGCGCAACACCGGTTGATGCACCGCGCAACTGACTGGCGCGCCGGCCTGCAGCGCCTGCGTCATCGCCCGGCCCAGACCTTGGATGTGCGGAGCCTGCATCATGCTTTGGTGGTCTCCCGGTACCGGCACCTGGTGCAGCTGCCCCGGCGCCAGCGCCGTGTCCCAACCCAGCGCCGCGCTGCGCCGGGACAGCTCGGTGGGCCGCTGCTCGGCACTGAATAAATGCACGGGGATCGGCAGCGGGAACAGGCTGTAATGGGCCAGCGCATGCCCATGCCCGACTTCACGTTCGAGAAAGCTCACCAGATCCGCGTCCGCAGCCGCCGCCATTTGCGCGTATAGCAGACCTTGATCGCGACAGCGTTGCAGCAGGCCCGCAACGTCCAGCTGTCCAAGGTTTGCCTCCAGTTGTTCCAGACTCGCCAGCTCATCGACCCCTCCCTGTGCTTTCCAATACGCCGTGCACTGCAGCAGCAAATGCCGCTTGAGCGCGTGCGGCCCGCTCCAGCGCGCCTTGCCCTGGTCGGTCATGCGCGGCACATAGCTGTCGATCAGGCCGAGAAAGGCCACCGGCTCATCGAGCCCCAGCAGTTGCATGGCCACTTCATAGGCCAGCACTCCGCCAAACGACCAGCCTGCGACGCGGTAAGGGCCATGGGGCTGGATGCCCCGAATCAACCC
Source organism: Pseudomonas sp. W4I3 (assembly GCF_030816195.1). Classification (GTDB taxonomy): domain Bacteria; phylum Pseudomonadota; class Gammaproteobacteria; order Pseudomonadales; family Pseudomonadaceae; genus Aquipseudomonas. The sequence goes on from NZ_JAUSXS010000001.1 coordinate 3,940,222, forward strand.
GACCATGCGCGCCGCCAGGCCTTCCATGGTGGTCAGATGCGCCTCGCCCAGCGGCACCCCCGGCAGGCCGTAGATGGGGTAATCGCCGGGCAAGTGTTGGCCCAGCGCTGGGAAATAAACGTCCATGCCGCTGAATTCGTGCACGAGGAATAACGGCGCCTGCGTGCCGCTCTCGCGCACGGTGATCACCGAGGTGTCGCGCACAGGCGCGTCGGTACGCTGGCGCAACAGCGCGGCGATGCCCGCCACGCTGACATGCTGGAACAGCTCGGCCAGCGACACCGGCAAACCGGCTTCGTCGAGCAGCGTGACCAGGCGAATCGCCAACAGCGAATGCCCGCCCAGATCAAAGAAGCTGTCGTGCCGCCCCACCTGCTCCAGCTTCAACACCTGCGCCCACATCTGCGCCAGGCGCTGTTCCAGGGCGTCGAGGGGCGCCTCGAACTCGCCGCTGGCGAGCGCGTCATACGCAGGCACCGGCAAGGCTTTGCGGTCGACCTTGCCGTTGGCCGTCAATGGCAGCCGGTCGAGGGGCACATAGGCGGAGGGCCGCATGTATTCAGGCAGTTGCTCATGCAGGTGCGCACGCACCCGGTCGAGGCTAACCGCGTCTGCGGCCCAGGTGAAATAGGCGACCAGGCGCTTGTCTCCCGGCACGTCTTCGCGCGCCAGCACCACCACGTCCTGGAGGCCCGAAAAGGTCGCCAGGCGCGCCTCGATCTCGCCCAGTTCGATACGGAAACCGCGGATCTTCACCTGATCATCGTTGCGCCCGAGGCACTCCAGCAGGCCGTCCGCCGTCCAGCGGCCAAGGTCGCCGGTGCGGTACAGCAATGCGCCTGGATTGAAGGGGTCGTGCACGAATTTTTCAGCGCTCAGTTCAGGCCGATTCAGGTAACCCTTGGCCACGCCGTCACCGCCGATGCAGATTTCACCGCTGACGCCCAATGGCACCGGCTGCAATTGCGCATCCAGCACGTGCACCTGGGTGTTGGCGATCGGTCGCCCGATCGGCACGCTGTCGGCCTCGTCAGCCAATGCGCGCACTTCATAGGTGGTGGCGTAGGTGGTGGTTTCGGTCGGGCCATAGCAGTGCACCAGGCGCAATGCCGGTGCCTGCGCCAACAGGCTGCGGAACGCCGCCGGGTCGGCGCGCTCGCCACCGCAGAGCAGGATGCGCAAGCAGGCCAGGGCCTGGGGAATCATCTGCACGTACTGGTTGAACAGCGCGGTAGTGACGAACAGCACCGTGGCGTCCTGCAGTGCCGCGCCGAACGCCAGCGGGTCGAGCAAGGTGGCATGCTCGATCACGTGCACCTGGCCGCCGTTGAGCAACGGCCCCCACACGTCCATGGTGCTGGCGTCGAAGGCCGGGTTGGACGCAAAGGCCACGCGGTCACTGGCATTGAAGTCGGCGTAACCGTTGTTGAGCACCAAACGCGTGATGCCACGATGGGGCACCAACACGCCTTTGGGTATGCCGGTGGAGCCGGAGGTGTACATGATGTACGCCACGCTGTCCGAGGACTGCGACAGGTCGGGGTTATGGTTCGGTTGCGCAGCCAGCGTCAGGCGGTCCAGGTCCAGGCGTTGCGCCACGAAGTCGAGCGCTGTATCGCTGTGGGTCAACAGCCAGGTCGCGCCGCTGTCGTGCTGCATGAAGCCTTGGCGCTCGGCGGGTGCGTGGATGTCCAGCGGCACGTAGGCGGCGGCGCATTTGAGAATCGCCAGTTGGCTGACCAACAAATCCAGGCAGCGCGGCAGCAGGATCGTGACGTTATCGCCGGGCAGCACCCCCAGGCCCATCAGGTGATGCGCCAACTGGTTGGCCCGCGTGTTCAGCTCGCCATAGCTCAGCCGCTGCTCGCCGTGCACCGCCGCCAGCGCGTCGGGACGCGCCTGGGCCTGGGCTTCGCACAAACGCTGCACGGTGTGCTCGCGCGGGAAATCACGGGCGGTGGCGTTGAAGTCCGACAGTAGCTGGCGCTCCGTCGCCGGCAACACCTGCACGCAACCGATGGCAATAGCGCTGTGGCTTTCCAGCGCTTGCACCAGGTGCTCCAGGGCAACCTGCAGGTATGCACACAAACGCTCGGCGCCCGGCCCCATGGCGCTCAAGGTAAAGCCTTCACCGAGGTCGTCCACGCTCAATGACAGGCCGTAGTTGGTGTGTTCTTCGGCCTTGAGCAACTCAATGCCTTGCCATGCCTGCGCCACGGCGCCCGCTTGCGGCGCGCTGTGGCGGTAGTTGAACAGCACGTCGAACAACGCTGTACTGGCGGGCACGCCGCTGCAACGCTGGGCCAGGGCCAACGGCGCATGCTCATGGCTGAGCAATTGACTCAGGCGCGCATGGGTGGCCCGCAGCGCATTGCGCACCGAGCGCTCACCCAGGTCGATGCGCAGCGGCAAGGTGTTGATAAACACGCCCATGGCGCGCTCGGCACCTTCACCGCCCTGCAGGCGACCGAGCATCACCGTGCCGAACACCACGTTTTCACGCCCACTGACCTTGCCCAGTACATGGCCCCAACCCAGGTGCATCAGGCTCGCCGCACTCACGCCCGACTGCCGGGCCTGCACCCGCAGGCGCTGGCTCAAGCCTGGATCCAGCGACAGCTGGGCGCGGTGCGCACCGTCGGTAATCTGAACCTGGGTCGGCTCGTCGATATCACCGAGCATCTCGCGGAGGAATGCCTCGTGGTCGCGGTCAATCAGGCAGGTCTGCGCCACGTAGTTGCGATACGGCACGGCCGCACCCAGTTCATCCTCGCGCCCCAACAGAAACGCCTGCATCTCATGCTGCAGAATCTCCAGCGCCACGTGGTCCATGACCAGATGATGGAACAGCAAGGTCGCGACCACGCGCTGCGCCTGCTCGCTGTACACCAGGCGCATCAGCGGCGCCTGGTCCAGTTCCAGGCGCTGTGGCAGCGGCCCGCTTTCGACGCGCAGTGAAGCCGTGCGCCACACCACCTGCACCGGTTGCTCCAGGCCCTCCCAATGGAAGGAGGAGCGCAGGATGTCGTGCCGCTCGATCACCGCCTGTAACGCATGGGCAAACGCGTCCAGGCGCACACGGCTGTCGAAGCCGAACTGCGCCTGCAGTACGTAGGCGTCGTCCCCCTGCGCCGCCCGATGCTGATAGAGCATGCCCGCCTGCAACGGTGCCAGCGGGTAGATGTCCTGCACATTCGCCGCGCCGCCGGGAATGACCGCGACAATGCGCTCGATGGCAGGCGGGTCGAGCTTGATCAGCGTCAACATCGGCGGGGTGATCCGTACGCAGTCGGCCGCGATGCCATTGGCCGGCACCGCCACTTCACGCCCGCTGCCGAGGGCTGCCGCCAACGCCGACAGCGTAGGCTGGCCAAACAGCACTTTCACGTCCGCCGCCAGCCCCAGGCGCCGCATGCGCCCCACCAGGCTGACCGCCAGCAACGAGTGCCCGCCCAGTTCGAAAAAATTATCGTGGCGGCCGACCCGCTCCACGTTCAGCAACTCGGCCCACAGGCTGGCCAGGGCGATTTCGGTGTCGCCCTGGGGCGCTTCATACTCGCGCAGCCTCTGCGCGTCCACGCCAGGCTCCGGCAGCGCCTTGCGCTCAAGCTTGCCGTTAGGGCTCAGCGGCAATGCCTCCAGGTGCACGAAGGTCGCCGGCACCATGAACTCCGGCAGGTGCTGCAACAGGTGCGCGCGCAAGGCGTCGAGGTCGCAGCGCACGCCGGTGTAATACGCCACCAGGCGCTGCTCGCGGGCGATCACTGCGGCTTCGTTGACCGCTGGGTGGTCAGTCAGGCGCGCCTGGATTTCTCCCAGTTCAATGCGCAGGCCACGGATTTTCACCTGGTCATCGTTGCGCCCCAGATACTCGATAGCTCCATCCGGCAAATAGCGCCCTACGTCGCCCGTGCGGTACATGCGCCCCGCCACGAAGGGGTCGTCGAGAAAGCGCTCGGCGGTCAGCTCGGGGCGGTTCAGATAGCCGCGCGCCACCTGCACGCCGGCGATGAACAGTTCGCCCACCACGCCCAGGGGCACCGGCTGCAACTGCGGGTCCAGCAGGTACAGACGGGTATTGGCAATCGGCTTGCCGATAGGCGTGTTGTCCGGGGTCTGCGGGCCGCTGCAGTCCCAAGCCGTCACATCCACCGCCGCTTCGGTCGGGCCGTAGAGGTTGTGCAATTGCGCGCCCGGCAACTGCTGCTTGAAGCGCCGCACCAGGCTGCCCGGCAGGGCTTCGCCGCTGCACATCACACGCACCAGCCCAGCCGCCTGGCTGACGTCGCCGTGGGCGAGGAACACATCAAGCATCGACGGCACAAAATGCAAGGTGGTGACCTGTTCGGCCTCAATCACCTGGCACAGGTATTCAGGCTCCTTGTGCCCGCCCGGCCGCGCCATCACCAGGCGAGCGCCGGTGAACAGCGGCCAGAAAAACTCCCACACCGACACGTCGAAGCTGAACGGGGTTTTCTGCAGCACCGTATCAGCCGCGCCGAGTGCGTATTCGTCCTGCATCCACAGCAAGCGGTTGACCACCCCGGCGTGTTCGTTGATCACGCCCTTGGGTTGGCCGGTGGAGCCGGAGGTGTAGATCACGTAGGCGGTCACGCTCGCCACGCCGGGGTTGTGCTGGGGCTGGTGTTGCCAACTCGGCTGGTCCAGGTCGACCACCGCCACCTCGCCCAGCAAGCCGCGCGTGCTGCCTTGGGCCAGCACCACGCTCGGGGCGCTGTCGTGCAGCATGTAGGCCAGGCGTTCCAGCGGGTACGCCGGGTCCAACGGCACATAGGCAGCGCCGGCCTTGAGGATCGCGTACAGGCCGATAACCATGTCCAGGCCACGCTCCACGCAGATCGCCACCCGCGCATCCGGCTGCACGCCCAGGGCCAGTAGGTGGTGGGCCAGCTGGTTGGCGCGTGCGTTCAGTTCGGCGTAGGTCAATTGCTGCTCGCCGGCCTTCAGCGCAATGGCGTGCGGCGTTCGCAGCACCTGCGCTTCAAACAGGCTGTGCAGGGTCTGGTCGAGATCGTAGTCCACGGCGGTGGCGTTGAAATCGAACAGCAGATGTTGGCGTTCACGCTCATCCAGCAGCGGCGCGTGTTCCAGCACCGCCTGATCGTTATCGACCATGGCCTGCAACACCCGGGTGAAATAACCGACATAACGCTGCACCGTCGATTCATCGAACAGCGCCACCGCATATTCCAGTACACCGAGCAGCGTGCCCTGCACTTCGCCCAGATTCAGCGACAGGTCGAACTTGGCGAAGTGGCTGTTCTCCACAATGCCTTCCAGGGCCAGGTCGCCCAGGGCCAGGGTGGGCGCGCTGCTGTCCTGCCAACTGAACAAGGTCTGGAACAACGGGCTGTGGGAGAGGCTGCGCGGTGGCCGAGTGATTTCCACCACCTGCTCGAACGGCAAATCCTGGTGGGCCTGCGCCGCCAGCGTCAGTGCCTTGACCCGCGCCAGCAGCGCTTCGCTGCTCAGTTCGCCACTGGTGTCGATACGCACCGCCAGGGTGTTGACGAACAGTCCGATCAGCCCTTCCACCTCAGTGCGTGTGCGGTTGGCCACCGGCGAGCCGATCACCAGGTCGTGCTGCCCGGACAAGCGCGCCAGCAACGAGGCCCAGGCACTCATCAAGGTCATGTACAGCGTGGTGCCATGGCGTTGGCTCAAGGCCTTGAGCCCGGCGGTAAGGCGCTCATCCAGGCGCACTTCGACACTGCTGCCGGCGTAGTCCTGCTGCGCCGGACGCGGGCGGTCGGTCGGCAAAGTAAGCAAGGCCGGCGCACCGGCCAGGGCCTGTTGCCAATAGCTGCTTTGGCGGTGCAGCACCTCACCGCTCAGCCACAGGCGTTGCCACACGGCGAAGTCGGCGTACTGGATCGGCAACGGCGGCAGTGGGTCAGCCTGGCCGTGGCTGAAGGCCTGGTACAGCGCCATCAGTTCGCGGGTAAGCACCCCCATTGACCAGCCATCGGAGACAATGTGGTGCAGGGTCAGCAGCAGCACGTGGTGATCGTCGGCCATGACTACCAGGCGACCGCGCAGCAAGGGGCCGCGCTCGAGGTCGAACGGCGCCGAGGCTTCACCGTGGATCAGCGCGTCCAGCGCCTGCTGCGGTTGCGGATGGCGGCGCAAGTCCTGCACCTGCAGCGCCAGCATGTCTTCGGCCGGCACGATCAGCACCTGGGCTTCGTCGCCGTGCTGGGCGAAGCGACTGCGCAAGGTTTCATGCCGCGCGACAATGCGCGCCAAGGCACGCTGCAGCGCCTGCACATGCAGGTGCCCGCGCAAACGCAAGCCGATGGGGATGTTGTAAGCGGTGTTGGCGCCTTCCATCAAGGCGAGGAACCACAAGCGCTGCTGGGCGAACGACAACGGCAGCTCGGCGTCACGATTGGCCGGCAGGATGTCCGGCAAGGTACTGCGCCCGGCGCGGGCCAACAGCTCGGCGACCGCTGCCAATTCTGCATTGGCGAACAGGTCACCCAGCACCAGCTCCACCCCCAGGCGCTGGCGCACCTGGGAGACCATGCGCATGGCCAGCAACGAATGCCCGCCCAGCTCGAAGAAGTGATCACGACGCCCGACCCGCTCCACCTGCAACACATCGGCCCAGATCTGCGCCAATACGCTTTCGATCTCGCCCAGCGGTGCCTCGTAGTCGCGGCTGAACACCGCAGCACTGTCGGGTGCCGGCAACGCCTTGCGGTCGAGCTTGCCGTTGGCGGTCAACGGCAGTGCGTCAAGCTTCATGAAGGCGGCCGGCACCATGTAGTCCGGCAGATGGGCCACCAGGTGCGCGCGGATATCAGCGACCGCCAGCCCATCGAGTTGCGGATTTTCGGTGAAATAGGCCACCAGCCGTTCTTCACGCACCAGCACCACCGCTTCGAGAATGCCCGGCAGTTGATTGAGCTGGGTTTCGATCTCGCCCAGCTCGATGCGCATACCACGGATCTTCACCTGGTCATCGTTGCGCCCCAGGTACTCGAGGTTGCCGTCGGGCAGCCAGCGCGCGAGGTCGCCAGTGCGGTACATGCGGCCACTGTTGAAGGGGTCGCGCAGGAAACGCTCGGCGGTCAGTTCCGGGCGATTGAGGTAACCACGGGCCACGCCCGTGCCGCCCACATACAGTTCGCCCGCCACACCCAACGGCACCGGGCGCTGCTGTTCGTCCAGCAGATAGACCCTGGCGTTGGCGATGGGTTTGCCGATGTGCAAGGGCTGGCCCGCCTCGACCTTGCCGGAGGTGGCGACCACCGTGGCTTCGGTGGGGCCGTAGTTGTTGATCAGCTCAAAGCGCTGCGCTCGCCCGAACTGGCGCAGGCGGTCACCGCCGATCAGCAGCGTGCGCAGGGTCGGGTGTTCGATGTTCTGGCTGAAGGCGTATTCGGCCACTGGCGTCGGCAGAAAACATACGTCCAACGGCTGCGCGCACCACCACGCCAGCAGCGCGTCGAGGTCTTCGGCGCCGTCGTGGGCCGGTGGCAGGTGCAAGGTGGCGCCCACGCACAGCGCCGGCCACACTTCCCAAGCCATCGCATCAAAGCCGAAACCGGCCACGCTGGCGGTATGTCGCCCGGCGCGCAGGTCGAAGGCGCTGCAATGCCAGTCCACCAGATTGGCCACGGTGTGATGTTCCACCATCACCCCTTTGGGCAGGCCGGTGGAGCCGGACGTATAGATCAGATAGGCCAGGTTCGACGGCGTGACGGCCACCTTGGGGTTGCTCGCCGAATGGTGCTGCCAGGTGAAGCGGTCGAGGTTGATCACCGGCACGTCAAGCGGCGGCAGGCGCTCGAGCAAGGCGTGCTGGGTCAGCACCGCCACCGGGGCGCTGTCGCTGAGCAGGTAGCTCAGGCGCTCGGCCGGGTGGGCGGGGTCGACCGGTACATAACAGGCGCCGGCCTTGAGGATCGCCAGCAGCCCGGCCAGGGTGTCCAGGCCACGGCGCGCAACGATGGCCACGCGATCATCGGGCTTGACCCCCAGCGCCAGCAGATGATGGGCCAGCAGGTTGGCTTGCTGGTTGAGTTCGGCGTAGGTCAGCGTGCGCTCCAGGCACACCGCCGCGATGGCATCCGGGGTGAGCGCGGCCTGGGCTTCGATGCGGCCGTGCACGGTGGTGCCCTGGGGGAACACCGCCTGGGTTGCGTTGAACTGCTCGAGCAACAGGCGTTGTTCGGCAACCGGCACCACCGGCAGTTGGTTGAGCGCAGTGTGCGGCGCCTGCTCCAGCGCGGTCACCAGGTGTTCCAGCGCGGTTTGCAGGTAGGCGCAGACCCGCTGCGGGTCGACGGCAGTGCTGGCGAGCAGGCTCAGGCCGAAATCCTCGCCCAGGTCATCCACGCTCAGGGTCAGCGGATAGTTGGTGCGCTCCTCGGCCCGCAGCGCGGTGATGCCGTGCCACGCCGACACCGCCTCGGCGCTGGCCGCCGCCGCGCTGTGCCGGTAGTTGAGCAGCGCACTGAACAGCGGTGTCGGCGCCACCACTGCGCTGCAGCGCTGGGCCAGGGCCAGCGCCGCGTGTTCATGGCGCAATAACGTGGTGAGGCGTGCGTGGGTGGCCTTGACCCCGGTGCGTACGTCCTGGGTGTCCACGTCCACACGAAACGGCAACGTATTGATGAAGATGCCCAGCGCACGATCCGTGGCATGACTGCCCTGCATGCGCCCCATCAAAACGGTGCCGAACACCACCTGAGCCTTGCCGGCCAGCACCCCGAGCACCTGGGCCCAGCCCATATGAAACAGGCTGGCGGTACTCACCCCCAACTGCCGTGCCTGGGCGCGCAAGCGCCGCGAAAGCTGCGGCGCCAACGCCAGGCTGACTTCGACAATGCCCCGCGCATCGCCCTGCACATCCTGCAAGCCGAACGGCAAGGTCGGCTCGCTGATGTCGCCGAGCATCTGCCGAAAGAAGCGTTCATGTTCCTGCTCGCTGATGCCCAACCGTGCCTGCGCCACGTAGTTGCGAAACGGCACCGCCTGGCCCAGGGCGGCGCCCTGGCCCAGCAGGCACGCCTGCATTTCATGGCACACCACTTCCAGGGCGCTGTGGTCCAGCGCCATGTGATGGAACAGCAAGGTGGCGACGATGCGCCCGTTGGCCGGGTCGTCGGCACGCACCAGGCGCAACAGCGGCGCCTGGGTCACGTCGAGGCGGTAGTGGCGCGCGTCGAACAACGCGTGCAGTTGCGCGGCGATATCGCCGTCGGCCGGGTCCAGCATCAGCGCCTGCACCGGCAGGCGCGCCTGGCGCCACACCACTTGCGAGGGTTGCTCCAGGCCATCCCAGACCACGCCCGTGCGCAGGATGTCATGGCGGTCCATCACCTGTTGCAGGGCCTGGGCAAAGGCGTCGAAACGCTCGAGGCTGTCGAAAGCGAACTGCGACTGCATCACATACGGGTCGCCCTGCTCGGCGCTGACGTGATGGAACAGAATGCCTTCCTGCAAGGGCGCCAGCGGGTAGATATCCTGGATATTCGGCACACCGCCCGTGACCGTGGCGACGATACGCTCGATCTCGTCCTGGCTCAGCGTGGACAGGCTCAACATCGCCGGGGTGATGCGCTCGGCGCCCGGCACAATGCCGTTGGCTGGCACCTGCACCTCACCGGCCTTGGTGGCCGAATAGTCACCGGCCTTGATCAGCTCGATCAGTGCCGGCTTGTGTTCGCGCAGCGCGGCGAGGATCGCCGGGTCGCTCAGGGCGTGCTTGTTGCCTTGCACCGACAACTGCTCGCCCTTGAGCGCCAGTTGCACGTCCTTGGTGTTCAGGGTTGCCAGCAGCTCAAGGATGTTCACAGGACGATCTCCATTCGTTCGGTCATTGCGGCGTAGCCGGCCAGGGTCGGTTGTTCGAACAACCCCCGCACATCGGCTTCCATGCCTTCCTGGCGCAAGCGCCCGATCAAGCTCACGGCGAGCAGCGAGTGCCCGCCCAGTTCAAAGAAGTTGTCGTGCCGCCCTACTCGCTCCACCTTCAGCAACTCGGCCCAGAGCTGGGCCAGCAGGATTTCGGTGTCGCCTTCGGGCGCCTCATACTCGCGCACACTCAACGCCGCCATGCCCGGCGCCGGCAGCGCCTTGCGGTCCAGCTTGCCGTTGGGGCTCAGGGGTAAAGCTTCAAGGTGCACGAACACGGCGGGTACCATGAAGTCCGGCAGGTGCTGCAGGAGTTCGCCGCGCAGCGCGTCGATGGCGGTTGCCACGCCGGTGTAGTAAGCCACCAGGCGCTCTTCGCGGGCCACGACCACCGCATCCTTGACCGCCGGATGCTCGACCAGGCGCGCCTGGATTTCCCCCAGTTCGATACGCAGGCCGCGGATCTTCACCTGGTCATCGTTGCGGCCCAGGTACTCGATATTGCCGTCCGGCAAATAGCGCCCCAGGTCACCGGTGCGGTACATCCGCCCCTCATTGAACGGGTCCTTGAGGAAGCGTTCAGCGGTGAGTTGCACACGGTTGAGGTAACCACGCGCCACTTGCACGCCCGCAATGAACAGCTCGCCCACCACGCCCAGCGGCACGGGCTGCAACTGCTCATCCAGCACGTACATGCGCGTGTTGGCAATCGGCTTGCCGATGGGGGTGTTGTCCGGCACCTCAGCGCGCGCGCAGTTCCATGCGGTCACGTCCACTGCGGCTTCGGTCGGGCCATACAGGTTGTACAAACCGGTGTCCGGCAGTTGCTGCTTGAAGCGCCGCACCAGGCTGCCCGGCAGCGCTTCACCGCTGCACATCACGCGCAACAGCCCGGCCGCCTGGCTGACGTCGCCGTGGGCCAGGAACACGTCGAGCATCGAGGGTACAAAGTGCAGCGTGGTGATCCGCTCGGCCTCGATCACATCACACAGGTACGCCGGATCCTTGTGCCCGCCCGGACGCGCCATCACCAGGCGCGCACCGGTCAACAGCGGCCAGAAGAACTCCCACACCGACACGTCGAAGCTGAACGGGGTTTTCTGCAGCACCGCGTCGTGTGCCTTGAGGCCATAGGCGTCCTGCATCCACAGCAGACGGTTGACCACCCCGGCGTGTTCGTTGATCACGCCTTTGGGCTGTCCGGTGGAACCGGAGGTGTAGATCACGTAGGCCTGATGCCGGGCCGTGAGGCCAGGCACCTGTGGATTGCTCGCAGGCTGGTGCTGCCAGGTGTCGTGGTCCAGGTCGATGACCGGCACAGCGCCCAGCCAGTCACGGGTTGCACCCTGGGCCAGCACCACCACCGGCGCGCTGTCCTGCAGCATGTAGGCCAGGCGCTCCTGGGGGTAGGCCGGGTCCAGCGGTACATAACCGCCGCCGGCCTTGAGGATGGCCAGCAGGCCAATGACCATGTCCAGGCCACGCTCCAGGCAGATACCCACCCGCGCATCCGGCTGTACGCCATGCGCACGCAAGTGATGGGCCAGGCGGTTGGCGCGTTCGTTGAGCTGCTGGTAGGTGAGTTGCTCCTCGCCGGCCTTCACCGCGACCGCCTCCGGTGAACGGCGGACCTTGGCTTCGAACATCCCGTGCAGGGTCTGCTCGAGGTTGTAGTTCACCTCGGTGGCGTTGAACTCGACCAGTAGTTTGTGCCGTTCTTCGGCGCCCAGCACCGGCAAGCGATTCAACGCCTGCTGCGGTGCCTGCTCCAATGCCTGAACCAGGCCGGCCAAGGCGGTCTGCATGTACCCGCAGACCCGTTGTGCATCCACCCGCGCCAGGGCGGTGACGTCATAACCGTCGCCCAGGTCATCCACGTTCAGGGTCAGCGGGTAGTTGGTGCGCCCATCATTGACCAGGGTCTGCATGCCTTCCCAGGCGTGCTGCGCATCCGCCGAGCGGGTGGCGGAACCGCGATGGCGATAGTTGAGCATCGAACTGAACAACGGTGCCGGGGCCGCCACCCCGCTGCAACGCTGGGCCAGGGCCAGGGACGCGTGCTCATGGCCGAGCAAGGCGGTGAGCCGCGCATGGGTGGCGCGCACCGCCTCGCGGGCGCCTTGGGCGTCGATGTCCAGACGCAGTGGCAAGGTATTGATAAACACCCCAAGGGCCCGGTCGGCGCCCTCGCCGCCCTGCAGGCGCCCCACCAACACGGTGCCGAACACCACGCTGTGGCGCGCCGAAGTGGCGGCCAGCACCTGGCCCCAGGCCAGGTGGAACAGGCTGGCGCTGCTGACCCCGAGCAAGCGGGCCTGGGCACGCAGGCGTCGGTTCAGTTCAGCGTCCAGGTGCAGGGTGTGTTCTTCGATGGCGTTACCGTCACCGCGCACGTCCTGCAGGCCGAACGGCAAGGTGGGTTCATCGACATCACCAAGCATGTCGCGAAAGAACGCTTCATGTTCCTGCTCACTCACGCCCAACCGCGCCTGGGCCACGTAGTTGCGGTACGGCATCGGTGCGGCGGCAGGCGCGGGGTGGCCCAGCAGGTAGCCCTGCATTTCGCGCAGTACGACGTCGAACGCGGTGTGGTCCAGGGCGATATGGTGGTAAAGCAAGACCGCCACCACACGCTGGTTGGCCGGATCGCGCGCATGGATCAAGCGGATCAGCGGCGCCTGGCTGATATCCAGGCGATATCGGCGTGCGTCAAAACGCTGATGCAGGCCGGCGAGTACGTCACCGTGCAACTGCAACGCCTGCACGCTCAATTGAGCCTGGCGCCACACCACTTGCAGCGGTTGTACCAGGCCTTCCCAGACCACGCCGGTGCGCAGGATGTCATGGCGGTCGATCACCTGTTGCAGCGCCTGGGCAAAGGCTTGCAGCCGCTCGACACTGTCGAAGGCCAGGTGTGATTGCAACAGGTACGGGTCGCCCTGCTCAGCGGTGAGGTAGTGGTAGAGAATGCCTTCCTGCAACGGCGCCAGCGGGTAGATGTCCTGCACATTGGCGGCGCCGCCCGGCACCTGGGCAATCACCTGATCGAGCGTCGATTGCGCCAGCGTGACCAGGGGCAGCATGTCGGCGGTGATGCGTTGGCAACCGGCAGGGATGCGGTTGGCCGGCACCTGCACTTCGCGTCCACTGCCGACGGCGGCCGCCAGCGCGGCCAGGGTCGGTTGGCTGAACAGCACGCGCACATCGGCGCTCAGGCCCACCTGGCGCATGCGCTCGATCAGGCTGACGGCCAGCAACGAGTGCCCGCCCAGCTCGAAGAAGTGGTCATGCCGGCCGACCTGCTGCACCTGCAACACCTCGGCCCAGATCTGCGCCAGGCGGGTTTCCACCTCGCCCTGGGGCGCTTCATAGTCACGGGTCAGCAGCGCCGCCTGGTCGGGCGCCGGCAGGGCCTTGCGGTCCAGCTTGCCGTTGGCGGTCAGGGGCAAGGCCGCGAGTTTGACGTAGGCCACCGGCACCAGCGCCTCGGGCAACTGCGCTTGCAGCTGGGTGCGCAGCGTTTCGATCGGCAGCGGTTGGCGCTCGGTGAACCAGGCGATCAAGCGCCCTTCGCGCACCAGCACCACCGCTTCCGCCACGCCGTCGAGAGCCGCGAGGCGGCTTTCGATTTCGCCCAGCTCAACGCGCACCCCGCGCAGTTTGACTTGGTCGTCGTTACGCCCCAGGTACTCAAGATTGCCATCGGGCAACCAACGCACCAGGTCGCCGGTGCGGTACATGCGCCCAGGGTTGAACGGGTCTTGCAGGAAGCGCTCGGCGGTCAAGTCCGGGCGGTTCAGGTAACCGCGCGCCACGCCGCGCCCGCCCACATACAATTCACCCGCCACGCCGACCGGCACCGGGCGCAGTTGGGCGTCCAGCACATAACTGGTGGCATTGGCGATGGGCCGGCCGATATGCAAAGGCTGCCCGGCACGCACACGGCCGGAGGTGGCGACCACCGTGGCTTCGGTGGGGCCGTAGTTATTGATCAGCGCAAAACGCTGTTCTTGCGTGAACTGGCGCAGGCGGTCGCCGCCCACCAGGAGCATGCGCAAGGTCGGGTGTTGCAGGTTCAGGCTGAACGCGTATTCGGCCACCGGGGTGGGCAGGAAACTCACGTCCAGCGGCTGCGCCAGCCACCAGGCCAGCAGTTCATCAATGTTTTCATTGCCCACATGGGTGGGCGGCAGGTGCAGGGTCGCGCCCACGCACAGCGCCGGCCAGACTTCCCAGGCCATCGCATCAAAACCGAACCCCGCGACGCTGCTGGTCTGGCTGGCGGTCCTCAGGCCAAAGGCCTCACAGTGCCAGTGCACCAGGTTTTCCACGCTGCGGTGCTCCACCATCACGCCCTTGGGCTGGCCGGTGGAGCCGGAGGTGTAGATCACGTAGGCCAGATGCGCCGGGGTCAATGCGTCGAGTTGCGGGTTGTTCACCGCGTGGCGCTGCCAGCCGGGATCGTGCAGATCGATGCTGGCGACGGCGCCGAGCAGGTCTTGTGTGCAGGCCTGCGAGAGCACCGCGACCGGTGCGCTGTCCTCCAGCAAAAAGGCAATCCTTTCAGCCGGGTACGCAGGATCAATCGGCACATAACCGGCGCCGGCCTTGAGAATCCCCAGCAGGCCCACCAGCATCTGCGGGCCGCGACGGCAGCAGATCGCCACGCGGTCGTCCGGCTGCACGCCAAGCGCCAGCAGGTGATGCGCCAGCTGGTTGGCGCGTTGATTGAGCTGTTGGTAGGTCAGCGTTGCACTGTCCTGCTTCATCGCGATGGCATGGGGCTGACGCTCGACCTGCACCTCGAAAGCGCCGTGCAGGGTATGCCCACGCGGGAAGTCATGGGCGGTGGCGTTGAACTCGCGCAGCAGCGTGTCATGCTCCGTCGCCGGCAGGAGCGGCAAATGGTTCAAGCGGGTGTTCGGCGCGCTTTCCAGGGCGCCAACCAGTTGCGCCACGGCGTTGTGCATGTAGTCGCACAACCGCTGGGCGCCGATCTGCGGCACGGCCAGCACCGCCAGCGCAAAGCCCTCGCCCAGGTCGTCCACACTCAAGGTCAGCGGATAGTTACTGCGCTCTTCGCCGCCGAGCAGCTGTACGCCCTCCCAGATGCCATGGCCGTCGCGTGCCATTTCGTCGGGGCTGCTATGACGGTAGTTGAGCAAGGCGCTGAACAACGGTGTGGACGTCGCCACCCCGCTGCAACGCTGGGCCAGGGCCAGTGAGGCATGTTCATGCCCGAGCAAGGCGCTCAAGCGTGCATGGGTGGCTTTGACCGCGTCGGCGGCACCGGCGGCCACATCGACCCGCAGCGGCAAGGTGTTGATGAACATGCCCAGGGCGCGGTCCGCACCGTCGCCGGCCTGCATGCGGCCCATCAGGACGGTGCCGAACACCACGTCGTCGCGCCCGGACACCAGCCCCAGTACCTGCGCCCAGGCCAGGTGCATCAGGCTCGCGGCGCTGACGCCCAACTGGCGCGCCTGCTCACGCACCCGCTGGGCCAACTCGGCCGGCAGCTGGCGTTCGGCCTCTTCGATGGCGCTGCCATCACCCTGCACATCCTGCAGGCCGAACGGCAACGTGGGCTCGTCGACATCGGCGAGCAAGGCGCGGAAGAATTGCTCATGTTCGGCAACACTGACCCCCAGGCGCGCCTGAGCCACGTAATTGCGAAAGGGCGCGGCCTCGGGCAAGTCATCGGCCTGCTCCAGCATGAACGCACGCATCTCCTCGCCCACCACGGCCATGGCGGTGTGGTCCAGCGCCAGGTGGTGGAACAGCAGGATCGCCGCGACCCGCTGATTGGCCGGGTCCTGGGCGTAGACCATGCGCAGCAGCGGCGCCTGGGTGATGTCCAGGCGGTAGTGGCGCGCATCGAAGCGTGCGTGCAGTTGTTCAATGATGCCGCCATCGGCCGGGTCCAGGCTGACTTCCTGTACGACCAGTTGCGCCTGGCGCCAGACCACTTGCACCGGGCTGTCCAGGCCTTCCCAGACCACCCCGGTACGCAGGATGTCGTGGCGGGCTGCCACCTGTTGCAGCGCGCCCATGAAACCCTGCAGGCGCTCGAGACTGTCAAAGGCCATGCGTGATTGCAGCAGGTACGGGTCGCCCTCTTCGGCGCTGATGTGGTGGTAGAGAATGCCTTCCTGCAACGGCGCCAGCGGGTAAATGTCCTGCACATTCGCCGCACCGCCCGGCACGTTGGCGACGATGCGTTCGATGGCGACCGCGTCGAGTTGCACCAGGCTGAGCATGGACGGCGTGATGTGGGTGCAGCCCACCGGGATGCCATTGGCCGGCACCACGACCTCGCGACCGCTGCCCACCGCCGCCGCCAGCGCCGCCAGGGTCGGTTGGCTGAACAACACGCGCACATCGGCGCTCAGGCCGACGCGGCGCATGCGCTCGATCAGGCTGACCGCCAGCAACGAATGCCCGCCCAGCTCGAAGAAATGATCATGGCGACCGACGCGCTCAAGCTTGAGCACGTCCTGCCAGATCTGCGCCAGCAAGCTTTCCACCGCGCCTTGCGGCGCCTCGTAGCCACGGCTGAGCAGGGCTTGCGGATCCGGCGCGGGCAAGGCCTTGCGGTCGAGCTTGCCGTTGTTGGTCAAGGGCAGACTGTCCAGCGGCATATAGGCCGAGGGCAGCATGTAATCGGGTAACTGGCCTTGCAGGTGCGCGTGCACGTAATCGATGCTCAGCGCAGCGTCGGACCAGGTGAAATAGGCGACCAGGCGCTTGTCCCCCGGCGCGTCTTCCCTGGCCAGCACGGCAACCTCCTGGACGCCGGGGCAACTCGCCAGGCGCGCCTCGACCTCGCCCAGTTCGATACGGAACCCACGGATTTTCACTTGATCGTCATTGCGTCCCAGGCACTCGAGCAAGCCGTCCACCGACCAGCGTCCCAGGTCGCCCGTGCGGTACATCAAGGCGTGGGGCTGCTCGGAAAACGGGTCATGCACGAATTTTTCGGCGGTCAGGTCCGGGCGGTTCAGGTAGCCCTTGGCAACCCCATCGCCACCGATGCAGATTTCGCCGATGATGCCCAGCGGCACCGGTTGCAACTGCGCGTCCAGCACATACACCTGCGTATTGGAAATGGGCCGCCCTACGGGCACGCTCTGCGCGTCGTCGGGCAGTGCACGCACTTCGTAAGTGCAGGCATAAGTGGTGGTTTCAGTCGGGCCATAGCAATGCACCAGGCGCAAGGCCGGCGCCTGGGCCAGCAGGCTGCGGAAGGCGTCCGGGTCGGCACGTTCGCCGCCGCACAACAGAATGCGCAGGCCGGCCAGTGCATCGGGGATCAGTTGCACATACTGGTTGAACAGCGCGGTGGTGACGAACACTACCGTGGCGCCCTTAAGCGCGGCGCCGAACGCCTGTGGGTCGAGCACGGTGGCGTGGTCGATCACCTGCACCTGCCCGCCATTGAGCAGCGCGCCCCACACGTCCATGGTGCTGGCGTCGAACGCCGGGTTGGAAGCGAAAGCCACGCGATCCTGGGCATTGAAGTCGGCGTAGCCGTTATTGATCACCAGCCGAACAATGCCGCGATGGGGCACCAATACGCCTTTGGGCGTGCCGGTGGAGCCGGAGGTGTACATGATGTAGGCCACGCTGTCGGCAGATTGCTTCAGCGCGGGATTGCTCGACGGTAGCCCTTCCAGGTCGAGCCCGGCCAGGTTGTCGAGCACCTGGCGCGCGCCGCTGTCGCGCACCATGAACGCCCTGCGTTCGGCCGGCGCGTTGACGTCCAGCGGCACGTACACCGCCGCGCACTTGAGCACGGCCAGTTGGCTGACCACCAGATCAATGGAACGCGGCAGCGCCAAGGCCACCGACTCACCAGGTTGCACGCCCAGGCTGATCAGGTGATGCGCCAGGCGATTGGCGCGGCGATTGAGGTCGCGGTAACTCAGGGACAGTTTGCCGTGCACCACCGCCACCGCTTCAGGCCGTGCCAGCGCCTGGGCTTCGAACAGTTGCACCACGCCCAGATGCGCCGGGTAGTCACGGCCACTGGCGTTGAATTCCACCAGCAGTTGCCGGCGCTCTGCGGGCGGTACGATCGACAGCGCCTGCAGCGCGGTGGTCGGCGCCTGTTGCAGCGCCGTCACCAACTGGCGCAGGGCGGTGAGCATGTACTCGGCCACGCGCTGCACATCCAGGGTGGCGACGCCTTGCACGGTGAGGGCAAAGCCGGTGCCCAGGTCATCGATATTGAGCACCAGCGGGTAGTTGCTGCGCTCCTGGGAGCTGAGCACCTGGATGCCGGACGCGGCGAACGGACTGTCGCCCGGCGCTTGATCCGCTGCGCTGTGGCGATAGTTGAGCAAGGTACTGAACAACGGCAACGCAGCCGGTACGCCGCTGCAGCGCTGAGCCAGGGACAACGAGGCATGTTCGTGACCGAGCAATTGCGCCAGCCGTGCGTGGGTCGCGCGCACACCGGCCTGTACGCCCGTGGCGCCCAGGCTGACGCGCAGTGGCAAGGTGTTGATGAACATCCCCAGCGCCCGATCCGCGCCCTCGCCGCCCTGCATGCGCCCCAGCAGCACGGTGCCGAACACCACCTCCGGCTGGCCGGAAACCTGGCTGAGCACCTGGGCCCAGGCCAGGTGCACCAGGCTCGCGGTGCTGACGCCCAATTGCCGCGCTTGTTCGCGCAGCGCCAGGCTCAGCCCCGACTCCAGCGGCAGGTGCGCTTCGACGATACCGCTGCCGTCGCCATTCACATCCTGCAAGTCGAACGCCAGGGTCGGCTCGTCGATATCGCCGAGCATCTGACTGAAGAACGCTTCATGCTGCGCCTGGCTGACCCCAAGGCGCGCCTGGGCCACGTAGTTGCGGTACTGCACCGCGTCGGGCAGTTGTGCGCTGCGCCCGGACAGGCTGGCGCTCATTTCTTGCACCAGCACGTGCAGGGCGGTGTGGTCGAGCAGGATATGGTGCAGCAGCAGGATGCCGACCAGGCGGCCCGGTTGCTGCGCAGGGTCTTGGGCATGCTCCTCGGTATAGGCCAGGCGCATCAGCGAGGCGCGTGACAGGTCCAGGCGATAATGACGCGGATCGAAGCGCTGCTGCAGTTCAGCCAGGGCATTGTCGCCCGTGGCTTCGACCCGCTCGACCGCCAGCGGCGCCTGGCGCAGCACCACTTGCACCGGCTCATCCAGGCCCTCCCAGAGGATCGCGGTGCGCAGGATGTCATTGCGCTCGATCACGCTGTGCAGCGCCTGGATAAACCCGTCCACGGCGGCCTGATCAGCGAAGCTGAATTGCACCTGCAGCACGTAGGGGTCGCCCTGCGCGGTGGCCAGGTGGTGGTAGAGAATCCCGGCCTGCAACGGCGCCAGGCCGTAGATGTCCTGCACATTGGCAATGCCGCCGGGCACCGCCTGGATGATGTGGTCGATAGCGGCCTGATCCAGGTCCACCAGCGGCAGCATGTCCGGCGTGATGGCCTCACTGTGTTCTTCAATGCGATTGGCCGGCACCTGCACTTCGTGCTGCCCGCCCACCGCCGCCGCCAGCGCGGCCAAGGTTGGCTGGCCGAAGAGCACGCGCACGTCGGCGCTCAGCTCCACTTGGCGCATGCGTTCGATCAGCTTGACCGCCAACAGGGAGTGGCCGCCGAGTTCGAAGAAATTGTCCTCGCGCCCTACCTGCTCGACGTTGAGCAAGTCCTGCCAGAGCGCGGCGATGGCGGTTTCCACCGCGCCTTGCGGTGCTGCATAAGCGCGCCGGGCCAGCGCGTCGGCGTCGGGTGCGGGCAACGCCTTGCGGTCGAGTTTGCCGTTGGTGGTCAGCGGGAACCGCTCCAGCAGCACGAACGCGCCGGGCACCATGTAGTCGGCCAGGTTCAGCAGCAGATGCTCGCGCAGGGCGGCGGCGCTGGTTGCGCCGTCAGCGATCACGTAGGCCACCAGGCGTGTGTCGCCCGGTGTGTCTTCGCGGGCGATCACCAGCGCGTCGCGCACGCCGTCGGCAGTGGCCAGGTGCGCCTGGATTTCGCCGAGTTCGATACGGAAACCGCGAATCTTCACCTGGTCGTCGTTGCGCCCCAGGTACTCGACGCTGCCGTCGGCCCGCAGGCGACCGAGGTCGCCAGTCTTGTACATGCGCAGGCCGGTGGCCGGGTCGGGCAGGAAGCGTTCGGCGTTAAGGGCGTCACGGTTGAGGTAACCGCGCGCCACGCCGGCGCCACCCACATACAGCTCACCGATCACGCCGAACGGCAGCGGCTCACGCTGCGCATCCAGTACGTACAGCTGCAGGTCCGGGATGCGCACGCCAATCGGGCTCACGCCCACCAACTGCGCATCGGCCGCTTCCAGGGCGCGGTACGTCACGTGCACGGTGGTTTCAGTGATGCCATACATGTTCACCAGTTGCGTACCGGCGTTGACCGCCCGCTCATACCACGGCTTGAGCATGCCGGGTTCGAGGGCCTCGCCGCCGAAAATCACCTGGCGCAACGAATGCGCCCGGTCGCTGTTGCCCTGGGCCGCGATCAACTGGCGGAACGCGCTCGGCGTCTGGTTGAGGATGCTCACCGAAGCGTCGCAGAGCAGCTGGTAACACTCATCCGGCGAACGGCTGACCAGTTGCGGCACGATCAGCAACTGGCCACCGTGCATCAGCGCGCCCCAGATTTCCCACACGGAAAAGTCGAACGCAAAGGAATGGAACAGCGCCCACACGTCGTGCTGGTTGAAACCGAACCAGTGCTGGGTGGCGCTGAACAGGCGCGCCACCTGGCGGTGCTCGATCATCACGCCCTTGGGCTGGCCGGTGGAGCCGGAGGTGTAGATGACATAAGCGAGGTTGGCCGCGCTCAGGTGCAGCCGCGGGTTGACGATAGCCTCTGCGTGCAGGGCATCGAGGTCGATCTGCGCCAGGTCGCCGACCAGGTGCCGCGTATTGGCCTGCACCAGCACCGCCACCGGCGCGCTGTCGCTCAGGGTGTAGGCGATGCGTTCGAGCGGGTAAGCCGGGTCGATCGGCACGTAACCGGCACCGGCCTTGAGGATGCCGAGCAGGCCGATGATCATCTGCGGGCCGCGCTCCACGCAGATCGCCACGCGCGCGTCGGGGCGCACGCCCTGGGCCAGCAGCGCATGGGCGACCTGGTTGGCGCGTTCGTTGAGTTCACGGTAGGTCAGGCTGCGCTGTTCGAAGCGCAAGGCGATGGCGTCGGGTTGGGCGGCAGCGTGGTGTTCAACCTGCTCGTGGATCAGTGCGGTGTCGGAGTAGTTCGCGGGGCTTTGGTTGAGGCCATGCAGCAGGGTGTGGCGTTCGAGGTCAGGCAGGATGTTCAGGCCGCGAAGCGGCATGTCCGGTCGCTGTTCCAGCGCATCGGCCAGGCTTTCCAGCGCCGTGTGCAGGTAGCTGGCGACCCGTTGCGCGCTGATGGACGCATCGACCATCACCGTCAGTGCAAAGTCTTCGCCCAGGTCATCGACGTTGACGGTCAGCGGGTAGTTGGTGCGCTCCTCGGCGCCGAGCACCTGAATGCCTTCGGCCACCTCAATCACCGCGTGCATGTCGGTGGCGGCACTGTGGCGGTAGTTGAGCATCGCACTGAACAGCGGCGTCGGTGCCGCCACTCCGCTGCACCGCTGCGCCAGCGCCAGGGACGCGTGCTCGTGCTCAAGCAACGCGGTGAGCCGTTCGTGAGTGGCCTGGATCGCGGCGCGCACGCCTTGCCCGCCCACATCCACGCGCAGCGGCAAGGTGTTGATGAACATGCCCAACGCACGCTCACCGCCCTCGCCTGCGCCCATGCGGCCGAGCATCACGGTGCCGAACACCACCGACTCGCGGCCGGACACCACCCCCAGCACGCGGGCCAACGCCAGGTGCATCAGGCTGGCGACACCCACGCCCAACGGGCGCGCCAGGCTGCGCAGGCGCAGGCTGAGCGCGTGATCCACCGGGATGCGCGCTTCGTCGATGCCCAGGCCATCGCCCTGCACGTCCTGCAGGCCGAAGGGCAACGTTGGTTCGTCGATGTCGGCGAGCATGTCGCGAAAGAAGGCTTCATGCGCCTGCTCGCTCACACCGTGGCGCACCTGGGCGATATAGCTGCGAAACGCCACCGGCTGTGCGGCCAGCGCCTGCTGGCCGGCCAGATACAGCTGGATCTCTTCGCGCACCCCGTCGAGGGCAGTGTGGTCGAGGATGGTGTGGTGGAACAGCAACATCGCCACCACGCGCTGGTTGGCCGGATCGTCGGCGAACACCAGGCGCAGCAGCGGCGCCTGGCCCAGGTCCATGCGATAGGTACGCGCGTCGTAGCGCGCAAGCAACTGGGCCAGGCGGTCGGCGCCGTCCAGCTGCGCCTCTTCACAGGCCAGGGTTGCCTTGCGCCACACCACTTGCAGCGGCTCGTCGAGGCGCTCCCAGGCCATCGACGTGCGCAGGATGTCGTGGCGGTCGATGACCCATTGCAGCGCTTGGGCGAAGCGGTGCAGACGGGCGCGGCTGTCGAACACGAACTGCGCGTGCAGCACGTAGGGATCACCCTGCTGCGCCGAAAGATGGTGGTAGAGCATGCCTTCCTGAAGCGGCGCCAGCGGGTAGATATCCTGCACATTCGCCGCACCGCCGGGGATCGCCGCGACGATGCGGTCGATGGCCGGCTGGTCGAGGCTGACCAGCGGCAGCATATCCGGGGTGATGCGATAGGCCGGGCTCAACCAGTCGCCGCCCTGCGCCGCGACCCACTCAAGCAGTTGGGGTTTATGCGTGATCAGTTGGTCCCACAGCGCATCATCCAGCGCTTGGTCATCGCCCAGGACGATCAGGTCGCCGTCTTCAGTTTGCAGACGGATCGCATGGGTGGAGATCGCTGCCAGTAATTCGCTGAACTGCATGGGGAAACCTGCCTGATATGTCACGGTTGAAGAGAATGTCCGTATTCAGTTGCCGCTGGGATCGGCGCAGCCGGGGGCCTGGAGAGGCTTCCGACAGGCTTGGAAAATTAAGGGATTTGTGCGGCGGGGGGTGACATGGGAAGCGGGGACAAGCGAAGTGGGGGATCGTTCCCACGCTCTGCGTGGAATGCCTCTGGGGACGCTCCGCGTCCCGCCAGACGCCGCAAGTGACGCAGAGCGTCACAGGCTGCATTCCCACGCGGGAGCGTGGGAATGATCGGTTGAGCGTTGGGCTGGCTACCAGTCTCCTCCAGCCCCAGCAGCCCCTCTTCCACCACCTTGGCGATGCGTGCGTAGTACTCAGGGGAAAAGCGCCCTAAGCTCAGATCGAACGGGTATTTATTAAACGTTTTTCAGATCATTAAGCTGGGCCGTCATAGAGAAAATCGAGCCCGCCATGTCCCTTCGTCGTCCTTTCGCTGTTGCCTTCGGGTTACTCACACTCTGCGTTGCGCTGAGCGCGCCCGCTCAGGAAACCGTACGTATCGGTTACCAGAAATCCTCGACGCTGATCACCCTGTTGAAAACCCAGGGCACCCTGGAAAAAGCCCTCAAGGCCGACCACATCGACGTCAGCTGGCACGAGTTCCCCAGCGGGCTGCCCTTGCTGGAAGCATTGAACGTCGGCAACGTCGATATCAGCGCCGATGTGGCCGATACGGTGCCGATCTTCGCCCAGGCGGCTCAAGCCAAGCTCACCTATTTCGCCCAGGAAGCGCCCTCGCCCGCAGCCCAAGCCATCGTGGTGCGCAAGGACTCGCCGATCCAGCAACTGGGGGACCTCAAGGGCAAGAAAATCGCGGTGACCAAGGCTGCCGGCACCCAATATTTGCTGATCGCCGCCTTGAACAAGGCTGGCCTGGACTTCTCGGATATCGAGCCGGCGTATCTCTCGCCCGCAGACGGTCGCGCCGCGTTCGAAAACAACAAGGTGGATGCCTGGGTGACCTGGGAACCCTTCCTCACCAGCGTGCAGCGCCAATTACCGACGCGCACTCTGGCGGACGGCACAGGGCTGGCCAGTTACAAGCGTTATTACCTGACGGGTACGCCCTACGCCCAGGCCCATCCCGAGGTATTGAAAGTGGTGTATGCACAGCTGGAAAAGGCCGGACAATGGGTAAAAACCCATCCGCAGGACGCGGCGAAAGTACTCGGGCCGTTGTGGGGCAACCTGGATGCGGCAACGGTGGAAGCGGCGAATGCGCACCGCAGTTACCAGGTGCAACCGGTGACGCTGGAGCAGTTGGGTGAACAGCAGAACATTGCCGATGCGTTCTTCAAGGCCGGGTTGTTGCCCAGGGCCGTGGACGCCAAGGCTGTGCAGACCTGGCAGCCGTAAAAAAGCAACCTGTGGGAGGGGGCTTGCTCCCGATGGCGGCCTGACAGCCGACCAGGATGTTGGATCAGAGCGCGTACATATCCGTTGCTGCGGTAACGGCGGCTTAGGGTTCCGCTCTTACAGCGGGTCACTTTGGAAAAGCCCCAAAGTAACCAAAGGGCTCTTGCCCCACCACTCGGCACCTCGCTCACGCTCGGTGTGCCCGTAATCCGACATTGATTTGGGGGGCCGCCGCCACGCGCCATCCATGGCGCGGGGCGGCTAAACCGGCATCCCTGCCGGTTTACCCTCCAAATCAATATCGAATTCCGGCCAGCGTGGTTTAACGGGGCGCCTCAGATCAAAAGCAAGATCAAGAGCGGCTCGCTTCGCATCGTGGTTACCGTAGGCTGCTACAAAGTTGTGTGGTACCTATGCCTGGACTGACTGGCATTAGCACAGGGCCGCCGTCTATTTTTCAACTCTGCACCACACCCGTCCCAAACCGCCGAATCGCCAGGCAATACCCCACCAACGCAAGCGCCGCCAGCAAGCCGCCCGCCGCGCCGATCCAGGCGAAGCCGAAGTGGCTGCCGACCCAGCTGCCCATCAGCGCGCCGCCGCCGATGCCGATGTTGTAGATGCCGGAAAACATCGCCATCGCCACGTCGGTGGCGTCGGGGGCCAGCACCAGCACCTTGGACTGCATCGCCAGGCCAAAACCCATGATCGCCATGCCCCAAAAGATACTCAGGACCACCAGGTAGGATTCGGCGCCGCTCAGCGGCAGCATCAGCGCCAGGCAGGCCGCGAGCAGGAACACGCAGCTGATCACGAACACGTGCGGATTGAAACGGTGCACCAGGCTGAACAGCAGCGAGCCGATGATGCCGGCGCCGCCGAACACCAGCAAAATCAGGGTGACCGCACTGCCGCCCAGGCCGGCGACACCTTCGACGAAGGGTTCGATGTAGCTGTAGGCGGTGAATTGTGCGGTAACGGTCATCGCCGTCAGCACGTAGAGCGCCACCAGTGCCGGGCGCTTGAACAGCAACGGCAGGCTGCGCAGGGAGCCGGAGTTCTGGCTCGGCAGCGGCGGCAACGTGCGCGCCAGCCAGAAGACCAGTGCCGCCGCGAACGCGGCGATCACCAGGAACGTGGTGCGCCAGCCCATGGCCTCGCCGAGCAGGCGACCCAGGGGGATGCCCAGCACCATCGCCAGGGACGTGCCGGTGGCGAGCAGACCGAGGGCCTGCACCTGCTTGCCCGCCGGTGCCAGGCGCACCGCCAGCGACGCGGTGATCGACCAGAACAAGGCGTGGGCCAGGGCAATGCCGACGCGGCTGACCATCAGCAGGCCGAAGCTGGTGGCCACGCTGGACAGGATATGACTGGCGATAAACAGCCCGAACAGCACGATCAGCAATTTGCGCCGTTCGACGTTACGCGTGAGCAGCATCACCGGCAGCGACGTCAGCGACACGATCCACGCATAGATGGTCAGCATCAGGCCGACGCTGGCCACAGGCATGTCAAAGCTGGCGCCGATGGCGCTGAGCAGGCCGACCGGCACGAATTCGGTGGTATTGAACACAAACGCGGCCAGCGCCAGGGCGATGACCGGTTGCCAATTGGCTTGAGGGGTTGCGGCTGAAAGGCTCATTGACGGGCGAGGTACTCTGACGGTGATCAAACGGCCGCGCCGAACAGGCGGGGCCGTTGAACATTCTATAGGTTTCTCGCGCGGCTGTTGGCGCCGATCCCGTCCAGTTATCGCCGAGCCGCTGCGTGCATTTGTCGCAGGGGCAGTTACGTCAATCGGCGCAGCGTTAACGTGAGGCTATTTGCCCGTCGATAAAAACTGACTCACGGATCCACCTGCGTCATCAACTCAGGAATGCTTTCCGGCCGTTTCGCATAGCGCTGGGCCAATGCCGCACACACCATCAACTGGATCTGATGGAACAGCATCAGCGGCAGGATCAGCACGCCCATGGTCGCCCCGGCGAACAGTACCTGGGCCATGGGCACGCCGGTGGCCAGGCTTTTCTTCGAACCGCAGAACAGGATGGTGATGCGGTCTTCCTGGTGTGAAGCCGAACGCTTTGCCCAGCAGCGCGGACGCCACCAGCACCAGCGCCAGCAACACGCAGCACGCCACTACCAGCCCACCCAGCTCCCACAGCGGAATCTGGTGCCAGATGCCTTCGTTGACCGCTTCGCTGAAGGCGCCGTAGACCACCAGCAGGATCGAGCCTTGGTCGACGAACTTGAGCCAGGCTTTATTGCGCCCGACCCAGTCGCCGATCCAGCGCCGGGCGATCTGGCCGGCGACGAAGGGCAGCAGCAGCTGCACGCTGATTTTCAGGATCGCGTCGACCGTGGAGCCGCCATCGCCGTGCACATTGAGCAGCAGGGTCACCAGCAACGGCGTCAGGAAGATACCGAACAGGCTGGAGGCCGCTGCGCTGCAGATCGCCGCCGGGATGTTGCCGCGCGCCAGCGAAGTGAAGGCAATCGCCGATTGCACGGTGGCCGGCAGCGCGCAGAGGTAGAGCATGCCCATGTACAGGTCGTTGCCGATCAACGGTGACAGCAAGGGCTTGAGCGCCAGGCCCAGCAGCGGGAACAGCACGAACGTCAGGCTGAACACCAGCAAATGCAGGCGCCAGTGCCCAGCGCCGGCGACGATGGCGTCGCGCGACAGCTTGGCGCCGTGCAGGAAAAACAGCAGCGCAATGGCCAGGTTAGTGACCCAGCCGAACGCCACGGCAGTCTGGCCGCTGGCGGGCAGCAGCGAGGCGAGAATGACCGTAGCGATCAGGGTCAGGGTGAAATTGTCGGGCAGGAAACGAGGACGGGTCATAAGCAAATCTTCCAGGGGTTGCCAAGAGCGTACTGGCGACTCTAACGTAACCCTCTTTTACCGACTAACGCCAATGAGCCAGTAAATGCCGCCCAAAGGACATGACAAAACCGTGCGACGCACTGTGCCCGGGCTGTCCAGCCTGCCACGGCCGGTGTACGGGCGCACCGAATCGTTGCCGAATCGGGCGCTGACGCGGCGGCATAGCCATCCTTGGGTGCAGTTGTCCTATGCGATTTCCGGAGTGCTGGAGATCCAGACCAGCGCCGGGCGCTTCGTTGCGCCGCCCCAGCGTGCAGTGTGGATTCCGGCGGGCATGCCCCATCGCGTGTACAGCTCGCCCCACACCGAGATGCGCAGCCTTTACCTCGATTGCCGCGTCACCGCGTGGGCGGCCGAGCGTTGTCAGGTGCTGGCGGTGAGCAGTTTGCTGCGCGAGTT
This sequence comes from Pseudomonas sp. W4I3, assembly GCF_030816195.1. Classification (GTDB taxonomy): domain Bacteria; phylum Pseudomonadota; class Gammaproteobacteria; order Pseudomonadales; family Pseudomonadaceae; genus Aquipseudomonas. The sequence continues at coordinate 3,967,679 of NZ_JAUSXS010000001.1, forward strand.
GATCCGCAGCTTCAGTGAACTGCCGGTGGAATATGCCGAGGACGGCCCGGACGGCCGCCTGGCCCAAGTGGTGCTGGACCAACTCGCCGCAGCGCCTCAAGTGGATTTGATGTTGCCCTTGCCCCATGACCCGCGCCTGCGCCAGATTTACCGCAGCCTGAGCCTGCACCCGGAGCAGCAGACCACCTTGGGTCAATGGAGCGGTAAGCTGGGGGTGAGTGAAAAAACCCTCAGCCGTCTGTTTCTCCGTGACACGGGGCTGACGTTTCGCGCGTGGCGCCAACGCCTGCGACTGCTCAGCGCCCTGCCCGCCCTGGAGCAAGGCGAACGGGTGACGGATGTGGCGTTGGGCTGTGGTTATGAATCGACTTCGGCGTTTATCAATGCGTTTCGCCAGCAGTTCGACGCCACGCCCGGTGAATTTTTCCGCTGATTTTGCTCGGGCAACCGTGCGTACGGTTCAAATAATCCCCAAACACGCGCTCGGCTGGTATTGTGCCGCGCTTTGAAAGACCGCTACCGACTTGCGAGGAAATGGACGTTGGACACTGACGAAAAAATGACCGGGGACCTGTTCGAGGTTGATAAACGCCTGTCACTCAAGCCCGTGGTGGACTTCAACGCCTACCTGCGCAGCGCCTTTGGGGACGGCCCGTGCACCTGCATTCGTTGCAGCGCCGGCGGTGGCGATGAAACCGGCTATGCGTTCCAGCACACATTTAATTTCGACGGCAAGCCCACGCACCGCCGCTTTGCCTCCACGGCCGGCAGTGATGTGCTGATGGCGCTGAAGAAAGCCTGGTTGTCCTACACCAAAGCGGAGTTGCCGCTTAGCGGTGTGTTGGCGCTGGATACGCTGAAGGAGTTTGTCGAGCCGCAGTTGCACAAGCGCGTGGCGCCACTGCTATTGGCCAGCGGGTTGGTGAAGGATGTCGATGACCAATTGCACCTTCAGCCACAAGCATTGACTTGAACGCACTTCAAATGTGGGAGGGGGCTTGCCCCCGATGGCCATAGGTATCTACACAACGTTGTAGCAGCCTGCGGTAACCACAATGCGAAGCGAGCCGCTCTTGATCTTGCTCTTGATCTTAGGCGCCCCGTTAAACCACGCTGGCCGGAATTCGACAGTGATTTGGGGGGTAAACCGGCAGGGATGCCGGTTTAGCCGCCCCGCGCCATGGATGGCGCGTGGCGGCGGCCCCCCCAAATCGGTGGCGGATTACGGGCACACCGAGCGTGAGCGAGGTGCCGAGTGGTGGGGCAAGAGCCCTTTGGGTTACTTTTGGGGCTCTTTTCCAAAAGTGACCCGCCGTAAGGGCGGAACCCTAAGCCGCCGTTACCGCAGCAACGGATATGTACGCGCTCTGATCCAACATCCTGGTCGGCTGTCAGGCCGCCATCGGGAGCAAGCCCCCTCCCACATTTGGATCGCGCGGCATCAGTCAGATAGCTATAGGCCGCCAGGTCGCCACGGGAGCAAGCTCCTCGCCACAGGTTCAGGGCCATGCCAAAGTTGTGTAGATACCTATGCCCCGATGGCGGTGAGCCAGCTAAGCATTGGTTGGCTGACACACCGCTATCGGGGGCAAGCCCCTCCCACATTGGTTTTGTATTAGCAGATTAAAAACCGGGAACGCCTTGCATGCGGACCTCGGGAGACAGTTCTTCCAGCGGCTCGGTCAACGGCCGGTCGCTGCTACCTGGCAGCAGAATCACCTTGCGGCACTCTTCCTCGCACTTGTCGAACAGCTCATACCCGCGCGCTGCCTGTTCCAGCGATAGTCGGTGGGTGACGATTGCCTCAGGGTTCAGATGGCCCACCTCGATGCGCTCCAGCAGCTCCGGCAGGTAGCGCTGCACATGGGTCTGGCCCATTTTGAAGGTCAGGCCCTTGTCGAATGCGTCGCCAAACATGAAGCCATGGATAAAACCGGCATAGACCCCGGCCACGCTGACCACGCCGCCACGGCGCACGGCAGCGATGCACTGACGCAGAGCCTTGCCGCTGCTGCCTTCGATCTTCAAGGTGGTGAGGATGGTTTCGGTGGTGCTGCCTTTGGCCTCGAAACCCACCGCATCCACTACGCCATCGACACCGCGCATGCCGGCGGTCTGGCGGATGATGGTGTCGGCGGGGTCGTCGTCCTGTTCAAAGTTGATCGGGATCACGCCGTACATCTTTTGCGCGTAGGCCAAGCGGTAAGGGTGATCGTCGACCATAAAGATCTGTTCGGCGCCGAGCATCTGCGCGCATGCCGCGCTGAGCAAGCCCACGGGGCCGGCACCGTAGATCGCTACGCTGGAGCCTTTGCCGATACCGGCATTGGTCACCGCCTGCCAGGCCGTGGGCAGGATGTCGGAGAGGAACAGTACCTTTTCATCCGCCAGCATACCGGGCACCTTGAACGGCCCGGCGTTGGCCTTGGGCACACGCACCAGCTCGGCTTGGCCGCCAGGAATGCCGCCATACAGGCGACTGTAGCCAAATAACGCGGCGCCCGGTGGGATCGCCTTTTTATTCAAGATCGCACCGCGCCCGTCGTTGGTGGTTTCGCAGGCGGCGTACTGTTGTAACTGGCAGAAGAAACAGTCGCCACAGGCAATCACGAACGGAATCACCACGCGGTCGCCGCGCTGCACTGCCGTCACTGCCGGGCCGGTTTCTTCAACGACGCCCATGAACTCGTGCCCGAAGATATCGCCATGCTCCACCGTCGGAATTTTGCCTCGATACAGGTGCAGGTCCGAACCGCAGATCGCGGTGGCGGTGACGCGCAAAATGATGTCGTCGGGCTGCTCGATAATCGGGTCAGGGACCGTATCGACCTGCACTTTGTGGGCGCCTTGGTAAGTCATCGCGCGCATGCTCTGCACTCCTGTGGTTGGGGCTTACTACTTAAGGGCGCGCGCAGTACCGGGGCGTTCCCCCGAACTGCGGCGCAACTGATAAATGGTCGCCTTGAGCCTGAGCGTTCAGCGCAGACGCGTGACGGTGAGCGCCACTACGGCGATCCGCTCGACGCGTTCATAACCCGGTTTATCGAGTTCTTCGCCGAAGACGTCGGGGTCCAGTTCACGGTAAGTCCAGCCATAGGCGTCGCTGGTCAGCAATGGCTTGACCGCCTCCAGAAACGGGTCGCCGCCCGCCACCATGGCCACGCCGGTATACAACACCAGGCTACCGCCAACGGCGAGGCGCCCGAGGGATTCGCTGACGATGCGCACCGACAACTGCTCGCCCAGCGCGCCACCGCCATGACGATAGGCACGCTGGCGGTCGTCATTCATGTAGGGTGGATTGGCGACGATCAGGTCGAACTCGCCCTCGACGCTGGCCAGCACATCGCTTTGGTACACGCTGACGTTCGCCAGCCCAGCCAGCTCGGCATTCACCGCGGTCAGGCGCAAGGCACGGGGGTTGATGTCCACCGCCAGCACCTGCGCGTCCTGCCGCGCATGGGCGATGACCAGCGCGCCCACGCCCGCCCCGCAACCGATGTCCACTGCGCGTTTGAGCGGTTCGAAACGCTGCTGCAGATGGGCTTGGATAACCTGGGCAAATCGATAGCTGTCGGGGCCGAAAAACACCGCGTCCGCCTCAACGGTGGGATAAGGCGAATGGGCAAACAACAGGTCATCCAGGCTCGACCAGCGCACGCTGCTGCGCCACAGCGCATCTTGTTTTTCGATCACCTCGGCCTGCTGCAGCTCGTCACGAAACGCCTCGGGCAACAGCTCGGTGTCGAACGGCATCGACCAGCCGAACACATCGCGCAGGTTCATCGCCAGGGGTGTGCCCAGGCGCCGGAATACGCGCTCGTGGGTCAACGGCGTAGGCGTGATAAACCGGTAGCCGCTCTCCTTCAGGCCTCGGCCGAGGTTCAACAGAGCACGATCAGCCAGTTGTTGTGCAGACATGGACGACTTCCTTAGCGCAGGCGCGCGCGCAGTTGGATAAAACGGCGAGTAGCGTACAACCCTGCCGGGCAGCAGTGTCGCCGCGCCGACATCCACGGGATCAGCGTGCCCAGCTGCTGCTCATCGGGCAGGTTCCACAGTGAATCGGCCAGCGCCTGGGTGTCTGGGTCAGCCGGACGGTGCTGCTCACGGGAAAAACGGCTGCCGCGTCCCGGACGCACCGGCGGCACGCGCTGGGTGCCGATCCAGTCACCGGCGATCCAGTCGTGCAGCACCTGTTTTTCATAACCGCTGAACACGCCAAACATCGCGGCGCCCGCGCCCTCAATCAGCTGCCAGAAGCGGCTTTCAGCAGGGTCCTGGTTGCGTTTGATCCAGCCCTTGTCCTCCATGGCCTTGAGGAAATCGGCGATTTGCCCGGGCTTGGCCAGCCATTGGTTGACGGTCTTGCCTTCGAAGCGGCAATAGTCCGAGTGCATGTGCTGGCCAAAGGTGCGCTTGCGTTCGAGCATGGCCACCACTTCTTCCTGCAGATCGAACTGTTCGATCACCGCAGTGGTGCCGCGGCCAAGGTCGTTGAGGCGATAGCCTGCGGCGACGCGACGATAGAACGCTTCCCTGCCCTCGCCCAGCGGCAGCAGGTTCAACACCGATTGCGCGGCTTTGGCGGCGTGGCCGCTGCTGGGGTTGTCGATGGTCACATGGAGGGTGAAGTAATAGGGGTCGATACCCAGCTCGCTCAGTTCGTAAGCGGTGATCAACAGGTGAAGCGGCAACTGCTCGTAGCCAAGGTTGTAGCCGATGATCTCCGGCAGAAATTCATCGGCGCACAGGCCCAGGGCCAGTTGCAGCGCGCCCTGCAGATAGTGCTCATCCTCAAGCCCGGCCTCGCTGTCGGCGTCGTGCTCGCTGAGCAGCTTGCGATAGATCACCACGTGGTTCTGTGCGGCTTCGCCATCGCCCAGTTCTTCGAGGTAGGTGGTGAGCAGGCCGTCGAAACGCTGGTCCTGCCAATAGTGCAGCAGGCCATAGAGCCACGCGCCGTCCACCTGTTTGGTCGGCGCGACGCGTTGCAGCACATACAAGGCGTGCGCCTTGTTCTGAAAGTAGCGACGGGGTCGGCCTTGCTGACGTTGCTCCAAGTACTCGGCATAGGCCTGGGCCACGGCGGCGCAACGCTGTTCCACCCAGGCCGGCAGCTGTTCGGGCGCATCGGGCAGGTCGCTGGCGCTCGTTTCTACCTGGGCCAATTGGTCCTGCAAGTATTCCCGCGCCAGCTCCATGGCATCCGGGGATTCTCCATACAACTGTTGATAAACCCGTTGATGGCGACCCTGGGCCGCGTCGGTGACAGAGGCCGGTTGGCCCGACAGCGCTGTGAGGAGTGTCATGGTGGCAGTTTCCGCAAAGTCCGTTACAACGGACCACCCCGCAAGGCGGCCCCGCAAAAGCGCTTTGAACCACGCGCTTATAGAATGCAGAGCCTAGGAGGGTGCGAAAAATTCAAATGAGGTTGGGAAAGGAGGGATAAGCGGTCGCTCGGCAAGCTGGGCTCGTGAAGCAGATCCAAATGTGGGAGGGGGCTTGCTCCCGATAGCGGTGGATCAGTGAATACATTTTTCACTGACAAACCGCTATCGGGAGCAAGCCCCCTCCCACACTGGGACTCAGCGCATTGCGCAGCCCTTTATTTGCGCGCCGCCTCCCACTGCTTGAGCAGGTCGTTGTAGCTCACGGTCTCACCTTTGGGCTTCTCGTTCGCCAGTTTTGGCTTCGGCGCGCCAGGCTGGTCGAACCAGTATTGCGCGTCTCGTTCGGGGTTCATTTTCGGGCCGCATACCGGCTGCACTTTGGAGCGTTCCAGGCGCGTCATGATCGCGTCCTGTTCCTTGGCCAGGTTGTCGAGCGCCTGTTGCGGGGTTTTCTCGCCGCTGGCGGCGGCGGCGATGTTGCTCCACCACAGTTGCGCCAGGCGTGGGTAGTCCGGCACGTTGGTGCCGGTCGGGGTCCATTCGACCCGCGCCGGGCTGCGGTAGAACTCCACCAGGCCACCGAGCTTGGGCGCCAGGTCGGTCATGGCCTGGGAGTTGATATCGGACTCACGAATCGGCGTCAGGCCGACGATGGTCTTCTTCAGCGACACGGTTTTGGAGGTCACGAACTGCGCGTAGAGCCAGGCGGCGAGTTTCTGTTTTTCCGGCGTCGACTTGAGGAAAGTCCAGGAACCCACGTCCTGATACCCCTTCTTCATGCCCTTCTCCCAATACGGCCCGACCGGCGACGGCGCCATGCGCCATTTCGGCGTGCCGTCGGCGTTCACCACCGGCAGGCCCGGCTTGGTCATGTCGGCGGTAAACGCGGTGTACCAGAAGATCTGCTGGGCGATGTTGCCCTGGGACGGCACCGGGCCGGATTCGGAGAAGGTCATGCCCGCCGCTTCCGGTGGCGCATAGGCTTTCATCCAGTCCACGTATTTCTGCGTGGCGAATACGGCAGCCGGGCCGTTGGTGTCGCCGCCGCGGGTGACGCTGGAGCCCACCGGGTGGCAGTCCTCCACGCGAATGCCCCACTCGTCCACTGGCAAGCCATTAGGCAGGCCCTTGTCGCCGCCACCGGCCATGGAGAACCAGGCGTCGGTGAAGCGCCAGCCCAGGGACGGGTCTTTCTTGCCGTAGTCCATGTGCCCGTAGATGCGCTTGCCGTCGATTTCCTTGACGTCTTCGCTGAAGAATTTGGCGATGTCTTCATAGGCCGACCAGTTCACCGGCACGCCGAGGTCATAACCGTACTTTTCCTTGAACTTGGCTTTGAGCTCCGGGCGCTCGAACCAGTCGGCGCGGAACCAGTACAGGTTGGCGAACTGCTGGTCGGGCAGCTGGTAGACCTTGCCGTCCGGAGCGGTGGTGAATGACAGGCCGATAAAGTCCTTGAGGTCCAGGGTTGGCGAGGTGAAGTCCTTGCCTTCGTTGGCCATCAGGTCAGTGATGGATTCGGTCTTGCCGTAGCGAAAGTGCGTACCGATCAGGTCCGAGTCGTTGACCCAGCCGTCATAGATGTTCTTGTCGGACTGCATCTGGGTTTGCAGCTTTTCCACCACGTCGCCTTCCTGCAGCAGGTCGTGGGTCAGCTTGATCCCGGTGATTTCGCTGAAGGCCTTGGCCAGCACCTTGGATTCATATTCGTGGGTGGTGAGGGTTTCCGACACCACGTTGATCTTCATCCCACGGAACGGTTCGGCGGCCTTGATAAACCACTTCAATTCCTCCAGTTGCTGGTCGGCCGTGAGGGTAGACGGTTTGAACTCGCTGCCGATCCACTTTTTCGCCGCATCTTCATACGCATCGGCCCAGGCCGAAGCGCTCAAACCACTGAGGGCCAGTACGGCAGCCAATGAAATGCTATGTCGCAGCTTATTGTTTTTATTCAACATAGAGACCTCCTGGTTAATTTCGAACAGGACTATCAAATACCTCCCCCTGTAGGAGCGAGCTTGCTGCGAAAAACTCACAGACCCCGCGCACTACCAGGAGCAACGCGTTATCGTTGACGATTTTCGCGAGCAAGCTCGCGCCTACACGAAGGAGTCGGTGCTAGCCCCAGCGCATCACACTCAACAGCCACACCAGGGACAGCGCGGTCGCTACCCAGATGCTCCAGCCGGTGGCGCCGATTACCAGCAAATGCAGGTAGGCGCTGCCGAGAAGACCGATAAACAAACGATCACCACGGGTGGTGCTGATCGGCAGAAAACCCCGCCGAGGGATACTCGGCGAGCGCAACTCCCAGGTGGTCATGCCCGCCAGAATCAGCGCGATGCCGCCAAAGAACAGTGCAGTCGGGGTGGTCCAGGCCATCCATTCCATCGTCGATTCCTCTAGACCCGGCCCAGGGCAAAGCCCTTGGCCACGTGGTTACGAACAAACCAGATCACCAGCATGCCCGGCAGGATGGTCAACACCCCCGCCGCTGCCAGCACGCCCCAGTCGATACCCGAGGCCGACACCGTGCGCGTCATCACCGCCGCGATGGGCTTGGCGTTGACCGAGGTCAAGGTGCGCGCCAGCAACAGTTCGACCCAGGAAAACATGAAGCAGAAAAACGCCGTAACGCCGATGCCGGAACCGATCAACGGGATGAAAATCTTCACGAAGAACTTGGGAAACGAGTAGCCATCAATGTAGGCGGTTTCGTCGATTTCCTTGGGTACGCCGGACATGAACCCTTCAAGGATCCACACCGCCAGCGGCACGTTGAACAGACAATGGGCGAGTGCCACCGCGATATGCGTATCAAACAGGCCGATGGACGAATACAGCTGGAAAAACGGCAGCAGAAACACCGCAGGTGGCGCCATGCGGTTGGTCAGCAGCCAGAAGAACAGGTGCTTGTCGCCCAGGAAACGGTAGCGCGAAAACGCGTAGGCTGCCGGCAAGGCCACGCTCAGGGAAATCACCGTGTTCAAGCTCACGTAGTACAGCGAGTTGAGGTAGCCGGTGTACCAGCTCGGGTCAGTGAAGATCACCTTGTAGTTGGCCAGGGTGAAATCCTGCGGAAACAGGGTCAGCCCGCCGAGGATTTCGGTGTTGCTCTTGAACGACATGTTCAGCAACCAGTAGATCGGCACCAACAGAAACAGGATGTAGATCAGTAATGGAACCAGCTTGCGCTTGCTCATGTTGGCGGCCTCAGCGGTTGGCGTCGGAGTGGGTCATGGCGGTGTAGAACAGCCAGGACACCAACAGGATGATCAGGAAGTACACCAGCGAAAATGCCGCCGCCGGGCCGAGGTCGAATTGGCCTACGGCCATCTGGGTCAAGGTCTGACTGAGGAAGGTGGTGGCGTTCCCCGGCCCGCCGCCGGTCAGTACGAACGGTTCGGTGTAGATCATGAAACTGTCCATGAAACGCAGCATCACCGCGATCAACAGCACGCTTTTCATCTTGGGCAGCTGGATATGTCGGAAAACCGCCCAGGCCGATGCGCGATCGATCCGCGCCGCCTGGTAGTACACATCCGGAATCGCCCGCAGCCCCGAATAGCACAGCAACGCCACCAGTGAGGTCCAGTGCCAAACGTCCATGACCAGCACGGTGACCCAGGCGTCCATGGTGTTGGCCGCATAGTTGTAGCTGATGCCCATAGCGTTGAGGCTGTAACCGAGCAGGCCGATGTCGGCGCGGCCGAAGATCTGCCAGATGGTGCCGACCACGTTCCACGGAATCAGCAAGGGGATTGCCAGCACGATCAACACCAGCGACGACCAGCGGCCCTTGGTCGGCATGGTCAGGGCGATGGCGATGCCCAGGGGGATTTCGATCAGCAGCACGCAGGCCGAATAGATGAACTGGCGCAGCAGCGAATCATGCAGGCGTGGGTCGAGCAGCACCTGTTTGTACCAGTCGGCACCGACGAAGTAGCGGCTGGACTGGTCAAAAATATCCTGCACCGAATAGTTGACCACCGTCATCATCGGGATCACGGCGCTGAACGCCACCAGCAGGAACACCGGCAGCACCAGCCACCAGGCCTTGTTGTTCTGCACCTTGTTCATGGCAGCACCTCCAGCAGGTAATCGTCGGCGTAGAGCATCAGCCATTGCGCGGGGAAGCTGATGCAGGCTCGGCCTTCGGGCACCGGTTTGTCTTCGGCCAGGCGCACTTTGAGCGTGGCGCCATCAAGGTTGAGGGTCATGATCTTGTAGGTGCCGAGATCTTCCACGTGAGTGACATCGGCCTGCAAGGCGTCAGGGTTGTGCTCGTCCCACACATGGATGAATTCCGGGCGAATACCCACCTGGAGTTTCTTGTAGTCGGTGGCGTTGAGGCGTTGCTGCAACGCCTCGGACAGCGGCAGCAATGTGTTGGCAAACCGCACCCCGCCCGCCTCGGCCTGCACCTCGATCAGATTCATCCCAGGGCTGCCGATGAAATAACCGACGAAGGTGTGGCTCGGCCGCTCGAACAATTCGCGCGGCGTACCGAACTGCACGATCTGCCCGCCGTACATCACCGCGATTTTATCGGCGAAGGTGGAGGCTTCGAGCTGGTCGTGGGTGACGTAGACCATGGTGATATTGAACTGCTCGTGAATCTGCTTGAGCTTGCGCCGCAGTTTCCACTTCAGGTGCGGGTCGATCACCGTCAGCGGCTCGTCAAACAGGATCGCCGACACGTCGTCGCGCACCAGGCCACGGCCCATGGAGACTTTCTGTTTTTCGTCGGCGGTGAGGTTGCGGGCTTTTTTGCTGAGCAGGTTCTGCAGGTCGAGGACCTCGGCGATTTCCTGCACCTTGCTATGAATTTTCGCCTCGGCCATGCCCTGGTTGCGCAGGGGAAACGCCAGGTTATCGAACACCGTCATGGTGTCGTACACCACCGGAAACTGGAACACCTGGGCGATGTTGCGCTTTTCCGGGGTGAGGTCGTTGACCACCTGGGTATCGAACAGCACCTGGCCTTCGGACGGGCTGAGCAGGCCGGAAATGATGTTGAGCAAAGTCGACTTGCCGCAGCCCGACGGGCCGAGCAAGGCGTAGGCACCGCCCTGCTCCCACACGTGGTTCATCGCCCGGATAGCGTAGTCCTCCGGGCCGCTTGGCGTAGGGCTGTAGCTGTGCGCCAGGTTCTGCAAATGGATCTCGGCCATCAGGCAACCCTCGCGACACGGCGCCCGGGGGCCTGGACCAAACGGCCCTGGCCATCGAACACAAACAGTTTATGGGTGGGGATATACACGCGGATCGGCGCGTCGACGTCGTACTCATGCACCCCCGGCAGGTGCAGCACCAGCAGGAAATGTTCGCTGCGCACGTGCAGGAAGGTTTCCGAACCGCTGATCTCGGCGACTTCCACGGTTACCGCCAGCTCCAGGTCGTCGTCGTTGCTGGGCACCAGGCTGATATGGCTGGGGCGCACGCCGAAGCGGAATTCGCCTTCGCCGATGGGGCGCAGGTCGACGTTAAGCGGGAAATGCACGAAGTTGGCGAAACTCACTTCATTGCCGCTGATGCGCCCGGGCATCAGGTTGATCGGCGGTTCGGAAAACAGCTCCGCAGCCAATACGCTTTGCGGCTGGTGATAGACCTCGGCGGCCTTGCCGCTCTGAATCACCCGGCCCTCGTGGAGAATGGTGGTGGTGCCGCCCAGTGCCAGGGCTTCGTTGGGCTCGGTGGTGGCGTAGATAGCGATGGTGTGGCGCGCCTTGAACAGTTCGCGCATTTCCTGGCGCAGCTCTTCGCGCAACTTGTAGTCCAGGTTGACCAACGGCTCATCGAACAGGATCAGCTCGGCGTCTTTGACCAGTGCTCGGGCCATGGCCGTACGCTGCTGCTGGCCGCCGGACAGTTCCAGCGGGTGGCGTTGCAGAAATTTCTCGATGCGCAGCATCCGCGCCGTTTCCAGCACCTTGCTCTGGATCAGCTCGTTGGACACACCGGCCTGGCGCAAGGGCGAGGCGATGTTTTCGAACACGGTCATGGTGGGGTAGTTGATGAACTGTTGGTACACCATGGACACGTTGCGCAAGCGCACCGGTTTTTGCGTGACGTCCACACCGTTCATCAGGATGCGGCCGCTGTCGGGCTTGTCCAGGCCGGCCATCAGGCGCATCAGGCTGGTCTTGCCGGACAGGGTGCGACCGAGCAATACGTTGAAGGAACCGGCTTCGAAACGCAGGTTGGCATCGTCGATCCAGGTTTGGCCTTCGACAACGCGGGAGACATGTTCCAGGGTCAATGACATGACACGACCTTTTTATTATTGGAATGAATCTGGCCAGTTGTCAGAGCGAGTTTCGTGCCAGAAATGGCAGGTGGTTGATCCGTAAGGAAATGGGGTAAATCCGCTGTTCGGGAGTGAACAATTTGGCTGATCAACTGAACAGTCAGGGGGTTGACAATGAACAGTTCTGAACAACACTCTTTGGACCCCGATTGATTGATCAATACAGATCAACTGTGGGAGGGGGCTTGCTCCCGATGGCGGTATATCAGTGACAAAAGTGCTGACTGACCCACCGCTATCGGGGGCAAGCCCCCTCCCACATTGACCTGGTTACATCCATTGGTGTGCAAGACCCCAAAACAATAAAAATGAAGGTCAACACATGGCCGAACCACTGACTCACGACACCATCATCCAGGACTCCTGGCGCCGTTGCCGCGCCTTTGGCCTGGATCACCAGAGCACGCCCAGCTTCGACCAGTTGCCCGCCGAGGGCATTCGCCAGTTGCTGGAGAGTCAGCATTCACTGGTGCAGACCACCCATCAGGAAGTGCTGCCCTACTACGAGAACATCCTCAGCAATTCCAACTGCCTGATCATGTTGGCCGACAACCAGGGCCAGGTCTTGACGTCGTGGGGCACCCAGCGGTTTATCGAACCGGGGCTGGCCCGTGGTTTCAGCGCAGGCGCCAGCTGGATGGAACATGCCAGCGGCACCAACGCCATCGGCACCGCATTGGCCTGCGCCCAGGCCGTGCATATCGAGCACGACGAACACTTCCTCAAGGCCAACCGATTCATGACCGGTTCGGCGGCGCCAATTTTCGACGCCCAACGTGAGATCATTGCGGTGCTGGACGTCTCCAGCGACAGCTACCTGCCGCCCTCCCACACTCTGGGCATGGTCAAGATGATGAGCCAGACCGTGGAAAACCGGCTGATCCTCAACCTGTTTCGCGGCGAGCACTTCCAGCTGACGTTCAACACCGGCCTGAGCAACCTCGACAGCCAGTGGGCAGGCCTATTGATTTTCGACGAAAGCGGCCAGGTGCTGTCGGCTAACCGGCGTGCGGACAATTTGTTGGGTATCAGTCTGTCGCGGGTGATGATCGACAGCTTGTTCAAGGTCTCGCTGCTGGAGTTGCTCAATCAGCCGGAGGGCCTGCCCTTCTCCCTGCAAGCGGCGGGACGCAATCGTTTCCAATGCCTGCTCAAGCGGCCCCGGCAGACGCCGGTGCAGGCGCGGATGTTCAACCCACCTGCGGCGTCCAAGCCCGCCGCCATCAGCCTCACGACCCTGCATTTTGGCGATACGCGGGTGGAGAAAGCCGTGCGTCAGGCCGAACGCCTGCTGGAAAAGGACATTCCGCTGTTGATCCACGGCGAAACCGGCGTGGGCAAGGAGGTGTTCGTCAAAGCGCTGCACCAGGCCAGTTCCCGCAGCCAGCAGGCATTGATCGCGGTGAACTGTGCGGCGATTCCGGCTGAGCTGGTGGAATCGGAACTGTTTGGCTACGAAAAAGGCGCGTTCACCGGTGCCAACCAAAAAGGCAGCATCGGGCTGATCCGCAAGGCCGACAAGGGCACGCTGTTTCTCGATGAAATCGGCGACATGCCTTTACCCACCCAGGCCCGGCTGCTGCGGGTGCTGCAGGAGCGTTGTGTGCAACCGGTGGGCAGCAGCGAGGTGTTTCCGGTGGACTTGCGCATCATCTCGGCCACCAACCGAGCGCTACGGGAACTGGTGCAAGCCGGTCGCTTTCGTGAGGATTTGTATTACCGCATTGGCGGCCTGACCCTGGAATTGCCGCCATTGCGCGAGCGCAGCGACAAGCAGGCGCTGTTCCAGCAACTGTGGCAGCAGCACCGCGACCCCACGCAGTGGGCCGGGTTGAGCGCCGAGGTGCTGAAGCTGTTCGAACAGCATCCGTGGCCGGGCAATCTGCGTCAGGTGAGCAGTGTGCTGCAGGTGGCGCTGGCGATGGCCGAAGAACAGCCCATCCGCCCGGAGCACCTGCCCGATGATTTTTTTGTGGACTTGCTGGGGCCCACACCCGAGCCCGCCAGTGAGCGTCTGGATGACAGCGTCGACCTGACGCAGCGCTTGAAGGCGGCGGGCGGCAACATATCTCACCTCGCCCGCGAACTGGGGGTGAGCCGCAATACCCTGTACAAGCGCCTGCGCCAGAACGAAGGCTAAAGCAGCACGCCCACGCGCGCTTACAGATGCCTTCTCAGCGCCAACTCCATGAGACGCCGGTGTAGATACCGCGGCCATCGGCCGGCGTGGAGCGCGCCACATCCACGCCCTTGTCGTCATAGCCTGGCGTGACGGTGTTGGCATAGCGCCGGTTGGTCAGGTTGCGCAGGTCGACCCAGGCCTGCCAGTCCTGCCTGGGCGCATCGTAGCCGAACGTGGCGCCCAGGGTGGTGTAGGCCGCCGCGTAGTAAGAGTTGGCGTAATCCACCGCCACCCGCGAGGCGTGCTCGCTGTTGAGGCTGGTGTAGAAGCCGGTCGGGTGGCTGTAGCGCAACTGCGCCTGGTAATAGTGCTTGGGGATGCCAGGCAAGGTGTTGTCACCGAAACGCTCATCGTCGCGGTAGTGGAAATCGCTGAAGGTATAGGCTTGGCGCAGCGCCAGCTGGCCGTCGCGTCCGCCGTCCCACAGCGGGCTGAGCAGGCTCAGCTCCACGCCCTGGTGCACGGTGGGGCTGGCATTGGCTTCGGCGACGATGGCATTGCTGGTGGCCGTCTGGGCCTGGGTTTCCACGCTCAACAGCTCGTGGCGTACCTCGGAGCGATAGAGCGCCAGGTCCCATTGACCGAGCCAGGCCTCACCGCGCCCACCGACTTCCAGCGTCGTAGCGCTCTGATTGCGCAGCTTCACCCCTTCGCGCTGCAAGCCGGTGGCCGCGCCATTGCCGGGGCCGAAATACTTGTTGGAACCCCAGATCATCGACCAGGCGTGCGGCGGCTCGACCGAACGGCTCAGGTTGCCGTACACCTGCAATTGCGGGGTGAAGTCATAGCGCAGGCCAATGCGTGGCGCGTAGTCCCAATCGTGCTGGCTGATCGGTGCCTGGCCGTCTGGATAGGTCACCTGGGTTTCGCGGCGGGTGTAGATCGCGGCCAGGCCGGTGGTCAGCCACAGGTCAGGCACCAGCTCCAGCTCGTTGCCGACGTGAAGCACGGTATCGGAACCCAGGTAGGTGTAGTCGCGAGTCTTGGTGCCGGGTGCGAAGTCCTTCGTATTGCCCGCCGGGGTGCGCACGTACTCCGAGGCGCCATTGTTGGGCATCGCCTGAGTGGTGCGCAGGCCGAGCGTGGTGTTGCTGTCGTGGCCGAACAGGCTGTCCTGGCGAATGTAATTGAGGGTGCTGCTGATGTCGGTGTAGGCGACTTTCAGGCGGTTGGTGCCTTCGCGCAGGTCCATCGGGTAGTCGTGATAGGCCAGCCCGACTTCAACCCGCGAAGCGTCGTCCAATTGCAAGGTGGTCTTGTTGGCGATCCAGGTGGAGCCCGGTTGCAGACGCTTGGAATCGCGGGCGGCGTTGAGGCTGTTGGCGGCACGCGGGTCATGGCTGATCTGGTAGCGCGTGAGCTTGCCCGGGGTGTCGTTGGTGGTTTCGCGGTAACGAAAATAGAAGCGCGTTTCCAGGTCCGGGTTGAAGCGGTAGCCGAAGTTGGCCGCGACGCCTTTGCCGGTGCCGGCGCTCTGGTGCTGGAAACCGTCGGACTGCGAATCGGTGAGGCTGATGTAGTAATCGGCATCCCCGAGCACCTGCCCGGAACTGATCTCGCGCTGGGCGTAGCCACGGCTGCCCGCTTCATAGCGCACTTGCAGCTTGGGCGCATCAAGACCGGTACGGGTGACGTAATTGACAGCGCCGCCCAGGGCCAACGCGCCCTGATCGAAACCGTTGGCGCCGCGCAGCACCTCCACCCGGCTCTGCCATAGCGGGTCCTTCAGCTCGTAAGGCGTACCGCCGGGACCGGTGAGCGGCAGGCCGTCGAACATTTCGTACAGCCCCGAGCCATGGGCACCGGGGCTACGGTTCAGGCCCGAACCGCGAATGGACAGTTTGACCCCTTCGTTGTTCGCCGCCTTGGCGTAGACCCCGGCCTGGTATTTGAAAACGTCCTCATTGGTGCTGATTCGCCCTTGCTGCACGCTGTTCATGTCAATGAAATTAGTGCCGCCGGGCACGCTTTTGAGCTGCGCCTGGGCGATGTCGCCGGCGCTGGCCTGGTCCGTGGTGACTTCAACCGGCGCCAATTGCAGGCTGTCGGCCTGTACCAGCGAACTGAGGGCCAGGGTGGCGAATAGCAGCGGAGGTTGTCGCAACAGCATGGGCGGGTCCTTGAAAGACAGGGCGTGGACGGCAGCGCCGGCACGCGAACAGTCATGGGAAGGCGCCCACACCTGTCAGGTCACGCGCGCATGGGGATTCGCTGTTAAGTCCAAAATCGAATTAACAAATGAAAACTCAGTATTTAAGGAAATAACCGCTACGCCTTACTGTGGGCCATCGAACCACTCCATCGCGAGAGCCTACCCATGCAAACATCCGCCACCCTCATTGACTTCACCCTTCACCGTAAACGCCGCCAGGCACGTGCGGCGGCCGAGTTGATGTGGGCGATGTACGCAGCGCGTGCAGGGCTGGCCGTGTTTACTGCGCACGCCACGACAAACAGCGATACCCGCCAGGCGTAAGGCCGATGAACTTCCTTCACGCCATTCCCGAACCACCTGAGCCACTGCCCACCCCCAGCACCGACGATGATGTGATCAGCCTGTGCGTGGCGCATAACCTGCAACGCCTGCGCAGCAAGCGCCACCTGTCAATGGACGGGCTGGCGCGGGCCTGCGGCGTGAGCCGTGCAATGCTGGCGCAAATCGAGTCCGGGCGCAGCGTGCCGTCGATCAAGGTGCTGTGCAAGATTGCCAAGGGCTTGAAGGTATCAGTGGCGGCGTTTCTGGAGGATCGCGCGTTCGAGGGTGTCGAAGTGCTGCCGGCGCGACAGAGCAAACGCCTGGTGAGCGCTGACGGAGCGTTCGTCAGCCGGGCGTTGTTCCCTTTCGACAGGGCGCGCCAGTCCGAATTTTATGAAATCCGCCTGCGAGGCCTGGGTGAGGAAGTCTCCGAGGGGCACGGTCCGGGCATCCAGGAAAATCTGGTGGTCGCCCAGGGGGTGCTGGAGGTCAGCGTCAACGATGAGCGCTACCTGCTCTCCACCGGCGATTCCATTCTGTTTTTCGCCGACCAGCCGCACCGCTATCGCAACCCGGCTGACAGCGAGGCGGTGGCGTTCCTGGTGATCATCTACCCGGAACGCCTGGACTGAATGCAAAAAGCCCCGAGAATTCGGGGCTTTTTTCTGACAGGCGAGCTGTCAGCAGGTGCAGCACATCATCGGCATGCCGTTGCAGCTCATCATCATCGGCATGGCGCAGTCGTTCATCATCTTGTTCATCAGCATGCAGCAGTTTTCCATCATGCCCATGCTCATGCCCGACATCGGCATCATTTTGCACATCATGCTGTCACCCTGCAGGGTGCACTCCATCACGCATTTCATCATGCCCATGGGCATCGGCATGTTCATGCTCGACAGCATGTTCATCGTGTCCGCCGACATGCACATCATGTTCATATTGGCGCACTGCATCATCATCGGCATGCCGCAGTTCATCATCATCGCCATCATCTCGGCGCTGGTCTTGAACTGGGCCATGTCCATGCCTGCGGCAGGTTTCAGGGTGCACATCATGGCGTCACCGGCCATTTCGCACTGCAGGGTCGCCATCATCATGGGCATGCCCATCATCGGCATCATTGGCATGGAGGTGTTCATCGGCATCTGCATTGCGTTCATCATGTTCGAAACTCCGTAATCGACAGGAAAGGCCAGGTTCTGGCGCCGATTCTAGAGCCGCCAGGCAACGGCGCAAGACGCTGGCAGAGCAGCAGGATTGGATGTTCCAGGGGCGACTTGGTGGGTTTGAACACGCGCTAAAACCGGCATCACGTCGACACCGATGCTATAGCGGCATAACCCTCCACGGTAGTTTCGAAATAGACGCGATGGATATTCGAACCAGGAACTTAAATATTCCAGATGGAAATAAACGGTCTAACCCTGGGCAAATGGATCAATCGCGCGCCCCGTTGCCCGGCAATGCAAGCGTTTGCATCAGATCGTCAGCGTCCGAACCGACGGGAAATCTGAACCCATACATCTCATCGGCAGCCAGAATGTCGGCAAGCGCATCGCATAGCTGCGCCTCCGTCGGTGAGTCGCGCAACAGTTTATGCGCGGTGAGCAATACATCCGCAGCCACCCCCTGGGCACTGGCGGCGTCGATGACAGCAAAAAGGATAAATCGCAGGCGGATTTCGCGATCAGTAGGCCAAACCGTTTTTCGCTTACCCAAGGTAGGCACTCGTGTTTAAGAAAAGTCCGAGGCTAGGGCTGACCGGGGGCGTGTTTCAAGCGGTCCTGGGCATGATAGGCACCTTCCTACAGAGGAAAGAGAAACACCGCACCCCGCGGGCCTGTCCCGGCAGCGAACGCGTCACTGCACAGGCAGGAAATTCATCAGCAGCAGACTTTGCGCATAGTTGAGGCCGATACGTCGGTAGCGCTCATCGAGTATCTGGGTCAGCAGGTCCAGGCGCGCGACGATCTTGCCGAACTCGACGGCGAAACTGAGGTTGCTGCCCTCCTCCGATATTTCGTTGGAAAACAGCAGCAACACGCCGTTTGCGTCCTGGCGCTGGCCCAGCAGCCAGGTGGCTTTCTCGATATTGCGTGCGGCGTTGCTGACAAACTGTGGGTTGATCGAGTCGGTCACATAGAACTGCGTACGCCCACCGTGCGCGGTCACGAGCATGCTGCCGATCGCGTAGATGAACGCCCCCACTCGATCGCCGCGAAACTCCGGGCTCAAGGAGTAGCTTAAGGCCGCCAGGTCACGCCGCTCACCCAGCGCAGGCAATGGCTGACGGTTTTCGATAGCCTGACGAATAGCCCGCGCGGCGCTCACCGCATCCGGGTAACCGGACTGACGCCACTGGTTGGGATTGCGCAGGTAAAGCTTGCTCATCAGCAGATACAGGCTTTGCAGATTGTCGCGCATGCCCAGGGTGGCCATGCGGTCCACGCTGGTTTGAAAGAACTCATCCGGCTTGCCATCGCTGAACTGCCTGGCGATGTCGCGCCCCTGTTGCTGGCTGCAACCGACGGCACACAGCGCGAGCATCGCAGCCAGCAACGGCGGCCATCGGGTGATGAAAACAGTGAACGTTCGATGCATCGGTTCCGGGTCTGTGTCTGTTGGCCAATCGCAGGAGTCGCATGGCAGAGACAGAGGTAGATCAGGAAAATCAAAAAAAGTGCAGCACCACGGGTTTAGATAAGCATCGGACTACAGGCGCGGCCGTCCACTATTAAACCTGTAGAAAATTTGAATTAGCGAGTTGCCCGCTCAGTCAAGAATTATGAATGCGGTAAATTTGACGAGGTAACAGTGATGACTATCCAGGCAGAGACACTCGTACAACTGACCGAAGCCTTGAAAGAGCGCGGCTTGAATCTGGTTTCCGATGTCCACTTCACGCGCGCGCCCTACCGGCACAATCACCGCTGGATCTGCACGGTCGAGTAACGGTCCACACTGCTGACGGCTTGGCCGCGTAGCCGGCCGTTGGCATCTTCCGGCACTGCGCAAGGGACGCCTACATAAAACAGGCCCGGATCTGCTGCGACTGTGTAAAACTCAGGCTTTGGTGACAGTCGCCGCCTCCCTGCAGACCTTGCGAGTAATCACATGATCGACGGTTCCGCTGTGTTAACAGTGTTCTTGGTCTACCTGGCGGGTGTCGTTATTCCTGGCCCGAATTTCGTTGCCGTCGTCCATAAGGCTGTGGCCGCTACACGCGCTGAAGCTCTGGCTTTGGTGGCGGGAATCGTCGTGGTCAATCTGTTCTGGTCAACCTGTGCGATTGGTGGGCTGGGGATCGTATTTGCTGCCCTGCCCTGGGCCGCCCTGGTTGTGAAGGTGCTCGGGGCAGCCTATCTGATGTGGTTCGGGTTCCGATTGCTACTCAATGCCGGGAGGAATGCTATCGGTCCCTCAAATGATGCCGTCGCCGGCAGTTGCCGACAGTCCTTCACTCAAGGTGTGATTACCAACCTGGGTAACCCGAAGTCCATGGCCTTCTATGCCGCTGTCTTCTCAGCCGCCGCCCCCGCCCACGTTTCGCCAGGCACGTTCTTGTCGATGCTGGCAGTCGTAGTGGTAGTTTCGCTGGCCTGGTATGCAATGGTAGCAATCGCCCTTTCCCAGCCCAGGATCGCCAGCGCTTATCAAGGACGGAGAAAAGCGATTGACCGACTGTGTGGCGGGTTGATTTTGTCGTTGGGGATCCGTCAGTTGATTTAGCAGTCCTGTCACCGAGAAACCGGGCTGGCCAGACACTTCAAGGGAACCTAGGGGTCAGCATTTCAAATCCGGGAATGGCCAGTGGAGGCGCTTGGACGTGCAGTGCTGGTTCATCTTGCACTAGCCTTTCTGGCACCACCGCCACTAGGTCACTGTGCGCCAATGCCGAGACGAGCGAGTTGAAGTTGGACACTGAGAGTCCGACGCGTCGTTCCAGACCCTAGGGAGTCGCACTACAGTGGCCGAGGACTAAGCGTTCGCCGGCGCGTGCTGGGGCGCGCGATGACTGTTCAGGCACCACACGACACCGGTGACAAGCAGCAGGATCGCGGCGAGTTCGTACGAATCGGGGAATCGATGCTCCCATAGAAAACCAAAAACCAGCGCCGCCAGCGTCTCGATCACCAGCACTTGCCCGCTGAGCGCCAATGGCAGAAGCCTGCTGGCCTGATTCCAACACGCGCCACCGATAACCGACGATAAAAGCGCCACGCCGCCAGCCACCAGGAAAAAGTGCAGCCATTGAGCGTTGTCATGGCTGGCGGCGTGCAAACCCAGGACTGGCGCCGCCAACAGCAGCGACTGCGCGCCGGTCATCACACCCGTCAGCAGTGCCCAGTCATGGGAGGACACGCTGGCTACCTGAACCAGCCGCCGAGCGTTGCTCACCGCGAACCAGCTCCAGGTCGCCAGGGCGCCGGTCGCGCATAAAATCCCAGCAATGTTGGTCAGTGTGTCGGGCCTGTCGCCATTGACCAGCGCATGCCAACTGATCAGCACCACGCCTGCGACGGCACAGCACAGCGAGGGGACGAGCTTGCGCAGCGCAACGGCGTTGGCATCGTGACGCCCCGCCAATGTGACGAACACCGGGATGAGCCCAACGATAAGCGAGGTTGTGGCAATGCCCACCAACTGCACTCCGGTGCCCACCAGCGCATAGTAAATAAGGTTGCCGACCAGGCTGAGCCAGAAAAGTGACTTCCAGTCGGCCACCGTCAGGTTGGCGCAAACCCGCCGCCAGCGCGGCAGCAGCAAGGCCAATGAGATCGCGCCATAACAGAGAAACCTGAGCACGGCGAACTGCAGCCCGCTCAACCCCGGCGTAAGCTGGGGGCCGAGAAATATCACGCCCCAGCACAGCCCCGCGAAAACACCGTAGACGATGCCCTTGAGCAAAGATCGATCAGCAAAAACATTCATCCGCACTCCCCAAGCGTAATGAAGGAAGTCTGCTTCAGCTGGATTTGGGAATTATTGTCGGTAAACGCGGGATTTTTTACCCAGACTGTTTTTGCGCTTTACGATAAACCGCCGGGCTTGTGGCGCTTACCCGTTGCATGGCTCGGGTCAGCGAGGCCTGGTCGGAAAAACCGGCGCGCAAGGCGATTTCGCAGATCGGCAATGAGGTTGCGCGCAGCCATCGCTGAGCTTCCTGGATGCGCACATCGGTCAACCAGGCTTGCGGGCTCATGTCGAACGCCTGGCGAAAACGCTGGTGCAGTTGGCTCATGCTCATGTTTGCGACTTGAGCCATGACGTCGTTGCTCCAGTTCGCTCCCGGATTTGCCCGCAGACGAGCAATCAACTGCTCGAACGGGTCGCAAAAACGCGGGACATCCGGGCTAAGGGATGACAAAAGCAATGGGCCCAGCTGCGAGGCCGTGATGGACAATTGTGCGTTGCCTACCAACTCAGCAAACTCGATCAGCCGACGCGTCGCCAGAGGAATGGGGACATATATCTGCTGAGCAAGACGCTCGATGTGCAGCGTTTCCAAGGTTGTCGGCGCGCAGTCCAGAACCAGAAAGCGGCTATCGGCGTTCGTGTGCTGCGAATGCACCGCGCCAGGCGCCACCAGCGCAGCCACTGACTGATCGATGCAGCCACTGCGGCCGCCTACGTCGATTTCCATGCGGCCGCGGATCGGCAGCACCAATTGAGTGTGGTCATGGTGGTGGTTGTGGTTTTCGCGCTCGTAGCTGCGCACTTCAAGACTCAGAAACATAATGCACCATTGGCCCGATCTGGTGAGGTTGACGCCTACAGCGCCTGCGCGCACCTGTATTCGCTCAGGATTAGCGCGCAGATTCTAGCATCGGCTCACTTGACCGCGACATTCAAGACCAGATCGCCGTTTCTGTATTAATTTCTGCCACGGACGTGGCATTGAACTGCCGCTGGCGGTGCAAGTCATCCCGCATTTTCGAAAACTCGAAGTTCCTGGTCTCCAATTCCTTCAGTACCAGACTCGAGATTCTGTAAGTACCGCAGTCGGAGCAGTCAACGAGCTTAGTACTCTGCCCCTCATCGGACTGCTTCGCTTCAAGCCCGCACAGATAGCAATTCATGTCTGACCTCCAGTTGGTTGATGCACAGGAGAGCGCCGCGTGGCGGCAGAAGTTTCAATTACCTGGCAGCGTCATCGCCTGGGCAAACTTCCTGGCATCCTCAGCGGCAAAGGGAAGGCTTTCTACGCGCGCTGCCAAGGGATCCTTGGGCTTGGGATAGATCGCGATTTAATGGACCTACGAAATGTGCCACCAACGGATCTTTTACTGATCCATTTATCTTTTATAGTCAGGGCCTTTATGCATCTAACAGCAGCTGTTATTAAGCCAACTTGATGAATCAAAACCTGGGTAAATAGCTAGGCCTTGCCAAGCACTTCCCTAGCCACAGATGAAACTCGGGCAATAAACAACCCGGCGCTGTGGCCGGGTTGTTGACGGTCTTTGCACCCCTTTGTCATTTACTTCGAACCACTGTTCTCGCGTTCCGTTTGAGCATCCTGATCAGACCCAGGGTTGCCCGGCGGCGGGTTCCAGTCTACCGGTTGTTCGCCCGTTCCCTGCTTGGGCTCGGATTTGGTTTGGTCAAGACCTGAGTCATGACCTTCACCGGCATCAGGGACTTCTTTTTTGGGTCCTGGGTATGGCGCTGCCGGACCATTATTATCATCGACCATAACTACCTCCTCTCTGTAGCGCAGGGTTGCGCACAGGTATGAGAGGTGCGGTGTAGAGAGAACGTGCGGGTGCCTCGACGAGCGGACGAAAGAATGCGCACGATAGCGAAGCGTTGCGTTTTGCCCCACGCCTGGTCAGGGTCCTGGCCGGCGACCTAAAGTCCCCATGCATCGTCTACACCGACTCCGCCCACTCGAAGTTCTCGCACGCCCGCTTGCGCCCAGAACCGAATAACCGCGCCCTTCCCGCCCGTAATCACCTGGACATGCTGGATCAAGTCAGACTGGCAGTCGGCGCGCATCACCGGTTTATAGCCGTGGGCCTTGTACAGCACCCAGCCGCCGTCCTCGGATTCGACACGGAAAACATCCATTGAAAAACCCCCGCAGGTTCCGCGACCTGCGCCCTGTTTGAAGCACCCCCAATACACGCCGGTGAAAGCCTGCCCCGATCACTAGACAGTCGAAGTCCACCTGCCCGGCATCGGTCGAAGCCGACTCCGGTTGATCTAAAAGCTCCTCGTATTCATCCCGCGCCCCCGCCATCAGTCTTCCCTCCGCATAAGCCTTGCTAGTAATGACTGGTGTGGATCAGCAAAGGTTTTTTGGAACGATAAACGGCGGTTTACGCCTCATGTTCCGTTCGTCTGCCCTGCTCGTCGCGCCTGTGAACCAAGGGCTGGGGGCCCGTTTCGAAACTGGACGATCCATTTTGAAAACCCGCTCAGGAGCAGCGCCATGGACGCACCCCGCCAGATCACCTACAGCCAGTTCCCTCCCATCGAAAACCCAAGGCGCAGCGGCATGCTGCCCGTGGATGAACTGCATACCTTGTACTGGGAAGAAAGCGGCAACCCCGAGGGCGTGCCGGTGGTTTACCTGCATGGCGGCCCTGGCGAGGGCGCGCCACCGAGCTCGCGACAATTCTGGGACCCCGATCATTACCGAATCGTGCTCTTTGACCAGCGCGGCGCCCTGCGCTCGACGCCGCTCGCGGCGCGGCGCAACAACACGACCCAAGCGCTGGTGGGCGATATCGAAACGCTGCGTCAACACTTGGGCATCGAGCGCTGGTTGGTCACCGCCGGGTCATGGGGAACGACCCTGGCGCTGGCCTATGGCGAAGCGCACCCGCAGCGCTGCCTGGGTTTTATCCTGCGCGGCGTGTTCCTTGGCACACGTGATGAGATCGACTGGTTCATCCACGGCATGCGGCGATTCTTCCCCAGGGCGCATGAGGACTTCGTCAACCTCATTCCCGAAGCCGAACGCGCCGACCTGCTGCAGGCCTACCTGAACCGCATGACCGGTGAAGACGAGTCGATCCGCATGGAGGCCATTCGCGGCTGGATACGCTACTCGGCGAGTTGCTCGTTGCTGCGCCATGACCCGGAAGGCGTTGAGGAGCAGGCGGCGGACGACGAGACCAGCATCGGCATGGCGACACTGGATGCCTGGTATTTTCTCAATCATTTATTCCTCGAAGAAGATCAACTGATTCGCGACATCGCGGCGATCCGCCATCTACCCTGCACCCTCGTTCAGGGTGGCCACGATATGATTGCAACGCCCAACTCCGCTTATCGCTTACATAAAGCATGGCCAGGGTCGGTGCTGAAACTAGTGCCGGACGCTGGCCATTCACCTTCGGAGCCTGGCATCTTGAGCACGCTGATCGAAGCTACCGAAAAATTCAAAGTTGCCGGGCGCTTTGACTGACACTGAACAAGGCGCGCAGGGGCCGTATTTTTTAGAACCCTTACATCACTTGACGGCAGGCTAACTGAACAGCGCCACCAGGAGCGGGCATTAGATTAATTAATATGATGCCGTTAATACTTATGGATTTGCGGTGGAATTGGGGGACAAGCCTTTGCTTATCGGGCTTCAGCCTATCGGTCTCACAATGCGTAAACACATAGTAGATGGCATAGTTTGGCGTACCGTTTGTTCCTTTTTTCATGAAAGTTTTCATATAGGTGTCACAACCTACTGCTACGCTGCCTGTGTCAGAGGGCAGGATCGCCCACTTGGGCGCTATTAAACGGCTCACTGGACGCCAGGGAATATTCTGAGGACAGAATGATGGGCGGTGCTGATGCAGTGATCTCTGATAATCACTGAATTGTAAAGACATGGAGTTGTTATGATTATTTTAGGAATTACTAACAATGATTTATCAGGTGCCTGCCTTGTCCGCGACGACCACATTCTCTCTGCGGTGAGCGAAGAACGTTTCACCCGTATCAAAGATGACAAAGTCTGGCCTGCGCAATCTATTTCGTTTGTACTGGCTGAGGGCGGTATGAGCTTGGAGGACGTAGACTACGTAGCCTATGGTTGGAACGCAGGCTTCACCGCTGAAAAGCATTTACCTTTATATTTTGACCGCATTGTAGATGAAGTAAAAAACAACCCTGATGGGCTACCACTTTTTCGACAACGCATTGTTGACGAAATATCCAACGATAAAGAAAAAAGAGCTGAGTTCGATAAGTTTATTTCAGACCATGCGTTGTCTGCCTACTACATAGATCACCATGAATGTCACGCATTGGGTGCTTATGTATGCTCCCCCTTCGATGAAGCTTTAACCCTAACATGTGATGGGCGAGGTGATTTCCAATCGCTGACGCTGACACATTACACACCCAACGAAACCACGATATTACAGCGTGAAACAAGCATCGACAGTTTGGGGTACTTCTACGGGCGTATCACCCATCTGATGGGTTACAAACCTAACCGTCACGAAGGCAAGATCACAGGCTTGGCTGCCTTCGGCGACCCTGAAAAATTGCTGCCCGTCATGCAGCAAATGATTGATGTCGAGGGCGGACGCATCAGGGCCAAATGCGGGGATCTTTTCCTACCTTCGTATAATGGTTACAGCGACACGCTGCAATCTTTACTAGCAAATGAAAAACCGGAAGATATCGCAGCCGCCGTTCAACGCCACGTTGAAGACATGCTTGTTACAGTCGTAACTTACCATTTAGACAGACTAGGCAGTCGTAATCTATGCTTAGCGGGTGGTGTATTCGGCAACGTAAAGCTTAACCAGCGTTTACGAGAAATCCCCAACGTGAATAACGTCTATGTGCTGCCCTGCATGGGAGACGGCGGTCTGGCACTGGCCGCTGCAGTGGGTACCGCTTACCTGGAAAATGGCACTCGATTCAAAAACCCGGCAATGACGCTGGGCCCAGCGGCACGTAGCGTTTCGCAAAACATAAACCTCATAAATCGCGACTACCCTGAATTGGGCTATCACAACCCCACTAACATCATTGAGACGCTCGTAGACGCCTTAATGGAAAACCAGGTTCTGGGAATGTTTAAAGGAAAAATGGAATTTGGTCCGAGGTCGCTATGCAACAGAAGCATTGTTTACCATGCCAAAGATGCAGATGTGAACGACTGGCTCAATAAGCGTATGCACCGGACCGAGTTCATGCCATTTGGCCCCGTGACCGCTGTCGAACAGGCCGCAGAATGCTATGTCGGCTGGACCGAAGAGCATGTTGCCGCAGACACCATGACGATGACCTATGATTGCCATCCGCAATTTATCGAGGCCAGCCCCGCCGTTGTGCATGTTGACGGTACTGCCAGACCGCAGGTAATTCGTCCTGAGGCAGATGGATTCATGCATAAGCTTCTCAATGCCTGGCACGTTCGAACAGGGCAGTCCGCGTTGATAAATACGTCTTTCAATCGTCATGAAGAGCCGATTGTATGCACTTCACAGGATGCCTTGGCTGCCCTTAAAGAAGGCATGGTCGATTTGGTAGTCATGAGTGAGTCGTTAATCATCTGGCGTAAAAACAAGAACAGTTTTGCCTTGCAGCGCTTTGAGTAAAACCGACATGCCTAGGGGCTTTTCAAGCCCCTTTTTTCCCAGAATGGGTGTTCAACGGTGTTTATGTGGTGACCCGATGTACCTTATATTTTTTGGTTTCTTTGCAGCCGAGGGCATTATTTATCCCTTCTGGCCAACCTGGCTAGACACGCTCGGGTTTAGCGCCAGTCAGATCGGTTTGCTGATCGCGGCAGCGTATTGGCCTCAGATTGTAACCGGGGTATTGATTACCTATGCCGCGGACTGGCGCATCGATCAAATTTACCTGGCCGCACTGCTCAGTTTTTCAGCAGCAGTCAGCACGTTACTGTTTTATTTTCTACCCGCTTCCCTGTTCACTTTTATCGCGTTAAGCATCTCGTTCGGCGGACTGTGGATGGTCGTACTGCCGCTGTCGGAGTCGTATCTGCTTAAACGCGATAAGCAATCCATTCAAAATTATGGCTGGGTAAGAGCAGTTGGCTCTTCAGCCTTTATTTTAACGTCAACACTTGGCGGTGTTTTTTTTACTGTTTATGGGCTCTCGTGGGTGCCTGTCAGCGTTGCAGCAAGCATGATTTTTACGGCGCTGAGTTGTTTATGGTTAAGACATCAGGTCCCGAATGTAAGCGCCTCTGATAATACTCAGCGCGCTAAAAAACCAGACTGGCGGCGGCTATTCGAAAACAAAACGCTGCTATTGGCAATTGCGTCTGCAAGCATTATTCAGTTAAGCCACACCTTATATTTTGCTACAGCCTCAATAAACTGGGGACTTAAAGGTCATTCATCGACCACCATTGGATTATTTTGGTCAATTGCTGTGATTGCTGAGATCACCTACTTTGCGTTCTCAAATAAAATTTTAAAGTTCTTCTCTCCTTTATCCATTGTCGTTTTGTCCAGCTTATGTGCATCGCTTCGCTGGGCGTTTTTCTCTAACAGCGACGCCCTATCACTCATCATCATAGGGCAATGCATGCACGCTCTGAGTTTTGCTGCTTATCACACGGCGATTATGCGCTTTATCCGCGACCACGCTCCGCAGGACATACAGACTTTAACTCAGGGATTCTATTATTCTTTCGCAGTCGCGGTACCCATGGGGATAGCCACGCCTTTTTCCGGCTATCTTTACCAGAAAATACCCAATGGGTCTTTTTATGTAATGGCCACCATCGCCTTACTCGGCGCGCTACTGGCCTTAATTGCTTACCAAAAAATGCGGAACTCCAAGCATGACGATACACACGTTTACGGCGGTCTGTTTTGATATGGACGGCGTCCTTATCCAGTCACGCGACGTTATTGAACATGCCTGGAGCAGCGTGGCGCGCAAATATGGCGTTGAAATTAGCCAGGATTTTATCCATGAGCATATCCATGGTCGACCAGGGGAGTATACGCTTGACGCTCTATTCCCCAGCTTTGATCAACCAACCCGTCGCATTATCAAAGAACAAGTAGATGCGGCCGAAGAGGTGGCAGTCTGTTCGTTGGTGCCTGGGGTGGCAACGCTAATTTCACACTTGCGGGAACGATCAGTGCCGTTGGCGCTGGTAACCAGTAGCTGGCCCGCTCGTATCGCCTATGTGCTCAATCATCATAGGCTGGAAACTGCCTTTGAATGTATTGTCTCACGCGAAGATGTCAGCAGTGGAAAGCCCGCCCCTGACTGCTATCAGCTAGCGGCTCGAAAACTGAACAACCCCATCAATGAGTGCCTTGTCTTCGAAGACTCCGTAAGCGGTGTCCAGTCGGCGGTTAGCAGCGGCGCAATTTGCCTCGGTATTGGTCACGACGTTTCGCTGCGCAACCACGGCGCCAAATCGGTGTACGCCGATTTTAACGCTCTGCCCACGATAGAAAGCTCGACACCAACCTCTCGGCTTACTGAAAACGGCTTGGTTCTCGGTAGCCATAGTTCCAGGAGATCACCTTCTTAATGACATCCACACTGAAATATGCCGCTATTCTTTGGGAGTACTTATCTGAAGGGCGTCAGCATGACACCTGTGATTTGCTAGTAGTCTGTGGGTCGTACGATCTTCGCGTCTGCGATTACGCGTGTGAATTGCTTCGCAAGGGCGTCGCTGGACACCTGGTGTTCACAGGCAATACGGGCAATTGGACGAGACATTTATGGGACAAGACGGAAGCCGAGGTTTTCGCTCAGCGCGCGCTGGATCTCGGAGTGCTACAGGAGCAATTCAGCCTGGAAAAACGAGCAACTAACTTTGCTGAAAACATCGCTTTCACCAAAGAAATGTTTCCACAAATACAAAGTGCTACGTTTCTTACCAAGCCCAACTCAATCCGCCGAGTAAAGCTGACGTTACCTATCCAGTGGCCGGGCCTTGATGCATGGGTTGATGCTCCGAGCTACTGTTTCCCTGAACAGACTTCCAATCAGGTCGGGGTGCTTGGATTAATCGATGAAATGGTGGGTGATATACAGCGCATTATGCTGTATCCAAACAAGGGATTTCAGATCGAAGAAGAGTTACCAAAAAAAGTCGAGGCTGCTTGGAAGCACTTGATTGAGCTGGGCTTTACCAATCACCTGGCCCGTTAGTATCACGCGCACGTATCACTTCGTAGAGTCTACGAGGCCTCTTCAACCGGACTGCCGGCGCAGCCCAGGCAGGAAGGATTCTTAATGTTGGCTTCATCTCGCTACCCCAGAAGCGCAAAAGCCCCGCAATCGCGGGGCTTTTGTGTAAATCTTGGCGGGAAACCAGGGATTCGAACCCTGGGAACGCTATTAACGTTCGCCGGTTTTCAAGACCGGTGCATTCAACCACTCTGCCAATTTCCCTTGTGCGTCACAGGATTATCATAGCTCATCCCGTCTCAGCGGGCGCCATAATACCCGAATGAAACACACTGTCAAACTCTCTGCATAGCTTGTTACAGAGCGTCTGTTATGATCTTTGCGACTGAACGTTTCAAAACTGAAGGAGTGTCGCCATGCGCGAACAGAATTACGCAGTGAATGGCAACGCGCAGGCTGAGCAGCTTGAAGTCAGCCGCGTCTTGCGCAACACGTACGGCCTGCTCGCCCTTACCCTCGCATTCAGCGGCGTGATGGCTTACGTGGCCCAGCAGATGCGCGTCGGTTACCCGAATATCTTTGTCGTGTTGATCGGCTTCTATGGTCTGTTCTTCCTGACCAACAAGCTGCGCGACTCGGCCTGGGGCCTGGTGTCGGCGTTTGCCTTGACCGGCTTCATGGGCTTTATCCTCGGCCCGATCCTCAACCGTTACCTCGGCATGGCCGGCGGCGCGGAAGTGGTCAGCTCGGCATTTGCCATGACCGCGTTGGTGTTTGGTGGCCTGTCGGCGTACGTGCTGATCAGCCGCAAGGACATGAGCTTCCTGGGCGGCTTCATTACCGCTGGCTTCTTCGTGTTGCTGGCAGCTGTGGTAGCCGGCATGTTCTTCCAGATCAGCGGCCTGCAACTGGCGATCAGCGCAGGTTTCGTGCTGTTCTCCTCGGTGTGCATCCTGTTCCAGACCAGCGCCATCATCCACGGTGGTGAGCGTAACTACATCATGGCCACCATCAGCCTGTATGTGTCGATCTACAACCTGTTTATCAGCCTGTTGCAGATCTTCGGCATCATGAGCCGTGACGACTGATTTGTTAAGGTCGTAAAAAAATGCCCCGTATCGCGAGATACGGGGCATTTTCATTTCTGCGGCGCAGGGACGGATCAGTACTGGTTGGGTTCCATCTCAAGCACTACCCCGAAGCGCTCGGCGATATCCTGCTGGATACGCAGCGCCAGGTTGGCAATGTCACGGCCGGTGGCCGTGCCATAGTTGACCAGCACCAGCGCTTGCATTTTATGCACGCCAGCATCGCCTTCGCGAAAGCCCTTCCATCCCGCCTTGTCGATCAGCCAACCGGCGGCGAGTTTGGCCTGCCCGTCTGCCTGAGGGTAGGCCACCAAATCCGGGTACTGGCTTTTCAGCTCAACAGCCAAGGCTTGGGGCACGAGAGGGTTTTTGAAGAAACTGCCGGCATTGCCCAGCTCTGCCGGGTCCGGCAATTTTTCGCGGCGAATGCTGCAAATCGCCCGGCTCACATCCGCCGGCGTGGCGTCGGTAATCCCCTGCCCGGCCAGGCGCTGCTGCACCGGGCCGTAGTCGAGTTTCAGGTGGCTGGCGCGGCTCAGGGCAAAGCGGACCCGCAGGATCACCCAACGCCCGACTTCATGTTTGAACAGACTGTCGCGGTAGGCAAACCTGCATTCCTGCAGGCTGAAGTCCCGCAGTTCACCGCTCTGGCGATCCAGTGCCGTGAGGCCGGCAAACACGTCCTTGATTTCAACGCCGTACGCGCCGATGTTTTGCATGGGCGCCGCACCCACCGTGCCGGGGATGAGGCTGAGGTTTTCCAGGCCGCAAAAACCCTGTTCAAGGGTCCACAATACAAAGGGATGCCAGGCTTCGCCCGCTTCGGCTTCGACC
Organism: Pseudomonas sp. W4I3; assembly: GCF_030816195.1. GTDB lineage: Bacteria > Pseudomonadota > Gammaproteobacteria > Pseudomonadales > Pseudomonadaceae > Aquipseudomonas. Next base: position 3,999,057 of record NZ_JAUSXS010000001.1, read on the forward strand.
ACTACGTGCACGCCGTCGTCGTGCAGCACGCGAATACCCTGGGTCGCCATGCGCAACACCAGGGCCGGCACGTCCTGGGTCAGCAGCAGGTTGCTGCCGCCGCCGATCACCAGCAGCGGCACACGGTGCGCCTCGGCGTAGGCCAGGGCTTGCTGCACATCGGCATCACTGCGGGCCTCGGCAAACAGTTGGGCGCGCACCTCGATGCCAAAGCTGTTGAACGGCTTGAGCGATACCTGCGCCTGTACTTGCAAGGTCATAACCGCCCCTTCAATTCGATCACCAATAAATCACAGGCACGCTCGATCAGGTCCAGGACCCGCTCAAAACCCTGGTCGCCTTCATAATAAGGATCTGGCACTTCTTCCACTTCGCCCTCGAAGCGGTGCAGGAACAAATCCAGCTGCGCCTTGCCCTGTGTTGGCTGCATGGCCTTGAGGTTGCGCAGGTTGCTGTGGTCCATGGCCAGGATCAGGTCATAGCGCGCAAAGTCGGCGCGGGAGACCTGTTGGGCACGCTGGGATGACAAGTCATAACCTCGCGCCAGTGCCGCACGTTGGCTGCGCTGATCCGGTGGGTTGCCGACATGCCATTCGCCAGTGCCTGCTGATGCCACTTCAACCTGACCGGCCAAACCGGCGTCGCGCAGCTTATGGCGCAAGACGCCTTCGGCAGTGGGCGAGCGGCAGATATTGCCCAGGCAGACAAACAGGACCTCCATCAAGCCCCCAGCAGGCGACGAACGCGCTCGAGGTCTTCCTGGGTGTCGACGCCTGCAGGCGGCGCTTCCAGCGCATCACCCACGTGGATACGCACGCCGTGCCACAGGGCCCGCAGTTGCTCCAACGACTCGGTGTTTTCCAGCCAGCACGGGCCCCAGCTGACGAAGTCATGCAGGAAACCGGCGCGATAGGCGTAGATGCCGATGTGGCGGCGGTACGGCACGCCTTGCGGAAGTACGCCGGGGTTGCTGGCAAAGGCATCCCGTGCCCAGGGCAGCGTCGAACGGCTGAACGTCAGGGCCAGGCCGTTGATATCGCTGACGACTTTCACCACGTTCGGGTTGAACAAGGTTTCGCAGTCTTCGATCGGTTCGGCCAGGGTCGCCATGCGTGCTTCGCCATGGGCCGCCAGATTGGCGGCGACCTGGTCGATGACGCTTGGCGGGATCAACGGCTCGTCGCCTTGCACGTTCACCACGATGGCCTCGGGCGCAAGGCCCAGTTGCGTCGCCACTTCAGCCAGGCGATCGGTGCCGGAATTATGGTCTTCGCGGGTCAGCACCGCCTCGGCGCCGAACCCTTTGCAGGCTTCGATGATGCGCGGATCGTCGGTCGCCACCACCACGCGTTCAGCACTGCTTTTGCAGGCCTGCTCCCATACCAGCTGGATCATCGGCTTGGCGCCGATCATTTGCAGCGGCTTGCCCGGCAAGCGGGTCGACGCATAGCGCGAGGGAATCACCACGGTGAAGGCGGTAGTCATTTATCCAGGCGCTCGTCGGTCGTCAGGGTGCGGGCTTCGCTTTCCAGCATCACCGGGATGCCGTCACGAATGGGGTAAGCCAGGCCGGCACCTTTGCTGATCAGCTCGGTTTTGTCGGCGCTGAGCTTGAGCGGGCCTTTGCAGATCGGGCAAGCGAGGATGTCGAGCAATTTGGTATCCATGGGTATTTCCTGGAGATAAGCGGTTCAAGGCAAAAGACGGTTGGGCAGCAGGCGCATCAGCTGCGTGTCGAACCAGGCGACAAAGGCTGGCGACGGTAGCGCATCCACCGCAAGGTACCACCAGTCGGGCCGGGCGAAGGCGCGGCACTTCACCGCGTCTTTTTCGGTCATGACCAGCGGCAATGGCGGTGTGAAACTCAACACCTCGGCACTGTAGGGCGCGTGGTCGGCGAACGCATGAGGAATCGGCTGCCAGTGTAGCGTTTCAAGGGTATTGAAGAAACGTTGCGGATTACCGATACCGGCCACCGCGTGCACCGGTTGGCCTGGCGCAAAGTAGCTGACCGGCTGCCGCTCGCCGCTGTGCAGGTTGACCAGCGCCGAAGGCTGCAGGCGAAAAGCAAAGCCGTCTTCCCGGTCCGAGGCGGCACCGTTGTAGAGCAGCGCATCGATACTCTGCAGGCGCTCCACCGGCTCACGCAAGGGCCCTGCCGGCAGGCAACGGCGATTGCCCAGGCCACGGGCGGCATCGATCAATACCAGTTCGAGATCGCGGGCCAGTCGGTAGTGTTGCAGGCCGTCGTCGGAAAGGATGAGGTCCAGGGTTTCGCTGGCCAACAGCGCTTGCACCGCCCGGCTGCGATCCGGGTCGATCATCAACGGCACACCGCAGCGCTGCACGATCAGCAAAGGCTCGTCGCCGGCCACTTCGGCACTGTGGTTGGCCTCGACCCGCCATGGCAACTGTGGCGGCTTGGCGCCATACCCACGGCTGACCACGCCTACGCGCAACCCTCTGCGCCGACAGTGCTCGATCATCCAGAGGATCATCGGCGTCTTGCCAGTGCCGCCTACCGTGATATTCCCCACCACCACAACGGGCACCGGTGACTGGTAGATAGCGCCCTCACCCGCCAGGAAGCGCGCACGCTTGCGCTGCACCACTCGGCGATACAAAGACTCCAACGGCCGTAACAGCAGGAGCGCCGGGTGGCCCTCGTACCAGGCCTTGAGCAAGCGATCGGACATGGCCATCAGGGTGGGCTCGCCGCCTCGACAGTGGTCATGCGCAGATGGCTGAAACCGAGCTTGCCGGCAGCGTCCATCGCGATGATCACAGCCTGATGCTGGGTCTTGCCGTCGGCACTGATCGACAGTGGCATGCTGGTGTCGCCGCCGGACTCCTTCTGCAGGGCCTCCATCAGGCTGGCCAGGTCGTTTTTCTCCAGCAACTGGTTATTCACCGAAAACACCCCATCGGCGCTGATGGCGATGTCCAATTGCTTGACCTGCTGGTCTTCAGCAGGCGAGCCGCTCACGGCTTCGGGCAAGTCGACGCGCAGCTGGGTTTCGCGGGTGAAGGTGGTGGTGACGACAAAGAACAGCAGCAGGATAAACACCACGTCAATCAGTGACGCGAGGTTGATATCGACATTTTCCCGTTGCTTGCGGCGAAATTTCACGCTTTGCCCTCGACCAGGTCCACATCACGGTCGCCCTGCACCACTTCCACCAGCTTGATGGCTTCCTGTTCCATGCCGACCACCAGTTCATCGATGCGCCGTTGCAGGAACCGGTGGAAGAACACCGAAGGGATACCTACCATCAGGCCCGCAGCGGTGGTGATCAGTGCCTTGGAAATACCACCGGCCAGCACGGCGGCGTTGGTGGTCATGCCCGAGCCCATGAACGAGCTGAAGATGTCGATCATGCCCAGCACCGTGCCCAGCAAACCGAGCAGCGGCGCCATCGCGGCAATGGTGCCGAGGGCGTTGATGTAGCGCTCCAACTCATGGATCACCCGTGCAGCGGCTTCCTCGATGCACTCTTTCATGATCTCGCGACCATGCTTGGAGTTGGCAAGGCCCGCGGCGAGGATTTCACCCAGCGGCGAATTGGCGCGCAGCTCCTTGAGCTTTTGCTTGTCGAGCTGCTTGTTCTTGATCCAGCCCCACACTTGACCCAGCAAGTGCTCGGGGGTAACGCGACTGGCGCGCAGGGTCCACAGGCGTTCGGCGACGATGCCGAGTGCGGCAATGGAACTCATGATGATCGGCAACATCATCCAGCCGCCGGATTTGACCAATTCCCACACAGTGAATGCCCCCTCGAAAAAGTGCGCCACTTTACCATATAGGTTCGGCAGCGGGGTTCGTCGGCCGCAGACCGGACTGTCGCGGCGCGCCGTGTTTGGTAACGCCGGATTACGGTAACGGTTCGCGCCAGAACCGGCGTTGACTGCGCGCAACAACGGCGGGTTCGAACGCCCCTAACTGAACACGCACAGCACCTTGTTCGGCGCTGTCATGTATCCGGCTGCCCAGGGCCTGATAGCGCTCCAGCACTTGCGAATGGGGATGACCGAAGGCGTTGCCCCGGCCTCTGGAAATCAGTACTGACTTAGGCGCAAGCCGCTGAACAAAGGGTTTGGATGACGAGCTGCGGCTACCATGGTGGGGCGCTTGCAGCCAATCGGTTGGCACCGCCAATGACGTATCCAACAATGCGCGCTCTGCTGCACGGTCGATATCGCCCGTGAGCAGCAGCCGTTCGCCGCCCGCCACCACCTGCAACACACAGGATTTGGAATTACCACTGATGGCATCAACCCACTGCCATAAGACGAACGACACGCCATCCCACTCCCACCGCTCACCGCTGATACAAGGCTCAGTCTTCAGAAAAGCCGGCAACCCCTCGGTTTCGCCGCCGACCACACGCGTGATGGGCACCCCACGGGCGATAGCTGCCGCGCCACCGGCATGATCCGCATCGGCATGGCTCAGCAGCATCATGTCCAGCCGCTCTATGCCGAACTTTTTCAACGACGGCAAGACCACGCGCGCGCCCAGATCCACCGACCCCGAACGAGGCCCGGCGTCGTAAAGCAGGGCATGATTGCGGGTGCGCAGGATCAATGCCTGCCCCTGGCCGACATCCAGCTGCACCACGGTCATCTGCCCATGGGGTATCGGTTCCCTGGGTGGAAATACCGCCAGCAACAGCATGGGCCAGCCCAGCAAACGAAACGGCACGCCCTTGGGCAGCAGCAAGAGCACCGCGCCCGCCAGACTGACCAGCCAACAAGCCAGCGGCACTTCGGCCGGAGTCCAGGCCGGCAAGTGCCCGCCCAGCAGCGCCAGGACCTTGAACCAGGCCTCCAGCGCTCCGCCGGCCAACCAAATCAAGCCGTCACCGACCACCGGCACCCACAGCAGCGCCGCGCCCAGCAGCGCCAACGGCAGTACCACCAGGCTGATCCACGGCACGGCGAACAAGTTGGCCACTGGCGCGGTAAGGCTGATGGGTAGCCCCAGCACCAGCAACAATGGAAACAGGCCTATGGCTATCAGCCACTGCGGACGCGTCCATGCCTGCCAGACGCTCCATGGCCCCAACCGTCCGCCGAACGTGAGGAGCAGGATCGCAACCGCCGCAAACGACAACCAGAACCCCGGCTGCAGACTGGCCAGCGGCTCAAGCAGCAGTACGCCGTTGAACGCCAGCAACAACGGCCACCAGGCGCCCAGATGCTGAAAGCGCAGCCGCCATAGCAACACCAGACCAACCATCACGCAGGCCCGCTGCACGGGCACGCCGAAACCCGCCAGCAGGCCATAACTCAAGGCGGCTACGAAAGCCATGCCACACGCCCAAGGCAGCCATGGCAGGGTTTGCGGCCAACAGCCATAACGCGCCAACCCAGCCACCAGCCCATAGATCAGCCCGGCCAGCAAGCCGATGTGTTGGCCGGAAATGACCAACAGGTGCACGGTGCCGGTGTCTTGCAGCACCTGCCACTCCTGTGCCCCCAGCCCCGAGCCATCCCCCAGCACCAGCGCCGCCACTGCGGCTTCACGGCCGTGCGCATCGGTAGCCAGCAGGCGTTGGCGCAGGCCGTCGCGCCAGGCGTTGCGGGCCGGTGCGAGGCGTTCACCGTCTTTCACCGAGCCCGTGGCACCCATGCGCTGCGCCAGCAGCCAGGCCTCGTAGTCGAAACCGTGGAAATTGAGCAGGCCGGACGGCCTTTTGAGGGTGACAGCCAGGCGCCAGCGTTCCCCACTGCGCACCGCCGGCCCGCCGTGCCAGGACACACGGATGCGCTTGGGTAGCCTGGCCTTGCGCGACCGACTGTCGGCCAGTTCAAAGCGTACGCCCGTGTCCGTCTGCTGGGGCAGACCGACCACCCGCGCCTCCAACCAGCGCGTCTCGCCGTCCAGCGCCGGTCGCAATCGATCATCCAGTGCCCACTGCGCGCTGATGCAGGCCCAACTCAAACCCAGCAGGAAAAACGCCAGCGGGTAGGTACGAAACGGCAATAACATCAATGCCAACACGAGCATGGCCAACAGCCATCCGGTGGGCGGCAATGCCGGTAGAAAACGCAGGGTCAGCAATCCCAGCGCAAGCGCGAACATCCCTGTTCTCATGGAGCATTCCTTTCAGTGATCCATTGAGTCTTAGTCGCGGGTTCCCGGCGGCGCCTTTGATGTTTTGTCACAAAGTCTGAATTTTCTGTTTATAGAATGCGCGCATACTTGCCCCTCGAACTGACCTGGACCCCTTATGCCCCGGCGCTTATTCAAACGGTACATGCCCGACCCCAGCAGTATCAGGGAACATAAGTCATTACAGTTTCTTGGCACCCTGCTGCATGACCCGAACCTCTGGCACCTCAACCGACACTCGGTGGCCCGCGCCATGGCCGTGGGTTTGTTTGCCGCGTTTATCCCCATTCCCTTGCAAATGTTGCTCGCTGCGGTCCTGGCGATCGTGGTGCGCGGCAACATGCCGATTGCCGTCAGCCTGGTCTGGCTGACCAACCCGATCACGATGCCGGTGGTGTTTTTCTGCACCTATATGACCGGTGCCTGGTTGATGAATGTGCCGCCCCGCAGCCTGCCCGACAACCTCACCTGGGAATGGATCAGTGGCGAGTTGAGCACGATGTGGCAGCCGTTCCTGCTGGGCTCGGTGGTATGTGGATTGGTGCTGGGCGCATTGGCCTATTGCCTGACCATGGGATATTGGCGTTGGTGGGTCGCGCACCAGTGGAAGAAACGCAAACTGCGCCGGCGCTGATGGCTAACGGGCAGGCAACCGCAGATGCACGCGCAGGCCCTGCCCGCTATTCTCTGCCCATAGACCACCGCCCTGACGCTGGACAGCGTTGCGCGCAATACTCAAGCCCAGGCCGAAGCCGCCATCACCGGGTCGTGAACCGTCCAACCGGATGAAGGGCGCGAAGATCCGTTCCAGGTCGGCCTCATCAATGCCTCCCCCCTGATCCTCCAGCCAGACATGCCAGTGATCGCCCTCGCGCGCGCCGTCCAACGTCACCCTTCCCTGATCCGGAGAATGGCGTATCGCGTTGCGCAGAATATTTTCCAGGGCCTGGGCGAGTGCATTGAGATTACCGCGTACCCAGCACTCGGTCGGCAATAAGCAGGGCAAGCGCGAGGCCGGCCAATCGCTTTCAAAACACGCGTTTTCGCGCAGCATGTCCCACAACGCCGGCAGTTGAATGGCCTCCTGGGGCAACGGCGCCCTGTCGCTGTCCAGCCAAGCCAGCTGTAGGCTGTCTTCCACCAGGCGCTGCATGGAGTCGATTTCGCGGCTCAGGCGTTCACGCAAACGCGCCAGATCCTGTTCGCTGTCACACGCCACCCGCAGGCGGCTCAAGGGCGTGCGCAACTCATGGGACATGTCCCGCAGCAGTTGTTGTTGCAACTGCACGGTGCCCTGCAAGCGTTCGGACATGTGGTCAAAGGCACGTCCCAGTTCACCCAATTCATCCTGGCGACTGGTCGCGTCGCGGGACATCCGCGTATTCAATTGATCGGCACGCCACGCATTGGCCTGCTCGCGCAACTGATTGAGGGGCATGATCAGCAGTCGATACAGGCCGATACACAGCAATAAGGTAAATAGCCCGGGAATCACGCCGTTGGTGATAACCCGCCAGAACAGTTGATAACGCCCCGGCATGAAGCGCTTGGGCAACTCGATCACCAGTGAACCCGCATCGGGGTCTACGGGAAAGGCGATCTTCAACCAGGGCAGGCCTTTGGTATGGCGGCTCACCGGCCAATCCAAACCGCGCAGAAAAGTCAGCCGCTGGCTTTCCTTGTCGCTCAACGGTGCGCTGCCAAGGGATTGCAGGTCATTGCCGATCACACCCAGCCACGTGGTTTCACGGTCGGCCATGTGCTCAAGCCAGGCATCCACCCCGGCGCTGCCCTGAGTGCTCCAGGCCAGCTCGGCCCCCGCCGCATAGCCGCGAAGCGTATCGCGGGCCTCTTCGGAGAGGTAGGCACTTTGCTGCTCCATGTACCGACCCCAGGACCAACTGAGCCAGATCATCAGCAAACAAAAGGCGATCAGCAGGCACGCCAGCTTCCAGAACAGCGAGTGCCGGCCCGGCAACCGCTCAGAGCCCTTCATCGTGACCGCTCAGCACATAGCCCTTGCCCCATACCGTGCGCACCTCGCGCTCGGTGTAGCCGACGGCCTTGAGTTTGCGGCGAATCTGGCTCACGTGCATGTCCAGACTGCGATCGTGTGGGGCATAACCACGCTGCAGCACGTGCTGATAAAGGAAGGCTTTGCTGAGCACTTCTTCAGCATTGCGGTTCAAGGTTTCCAGTAGACGGTATTCACTGCGCGTCAGGCCGGCCCAGTTCGCCTGGTAGACGACATCGCATCGCTCATCGTCAAAATCCAGGACATGCGCATCATCGCGCAAGGGCGCAAGGCTTGGCTGGGGGCGGCGATCCAGGGCCACCCGGCGCAGAATGGCTTCGATGCGCACGCGCAGCTCAATCATGCTGAACGGCTTGGGCAGATAATCGTCCGCGCCCAAGCGAAAGCCGCTGATACGGTCGGCTTCGGCGCCCAGGGCCGACATCAGGATCACGGGCATGGCATGGCTCTGGCGCAAGTGCGTAAGGATCGACAGCCCGTCCAGCCCTGGCAGCAGAACGTCCATCAGCACCAGGTCGAACGCCCGGTCGCGGGCCAGTTGCAGGCCTTGCTGGCCATTCTGGCACCAGGTGACCTCAAAGCCACAGCGGCCCAGGTGCTCATGGACGTAGGCACCCAGCACGGGGTCATCTTCGATGGTCAGGATACTGGGTAGGCCAACGGCTGCGGGATTCATTAGCGTCTGCAAGTCATTCTCAATGACTGATTATTCAAGATTAAGTGTTACAGGCAATCGCCGGTCGCCGCCGAATGGCCCGAAGATTGCGACGTGTCATTAATTTACGAGATTCCTGCCGGCGCAAATGGCTACACTGCGCAGGTGGCGCGGGCCGGATGCCGGCGTGGTGATTGATATCAATGTGGTAGCAGGAGAGTGGCGTGCTTAGAAGAATGGGAATAAAAGGCCGCGTACTGTTGCTGACTTTATTGCCGACCAGCCTGATGGCCCTGTTGTTGGGGGGCTATTTCACCTGGATGCAGCTCTCCGAGCTACAAACCCAGTTGCTGCAGCGCGGTGAAATGATCGCTGAGCAGTTGGCGCCGCTGGTCGCCCCCGCACTGAGCAGCAGGAATGCCGATCTGCTGGAACGCATCGCAACCCAATCGCTGGAACAACCGGACGTGCGCGCGGTGTCGTTCCTGGCGCCGGACCGCTCGTCCCTGGCCCATGCCGGCCCGACCATGCTCAATCAACCGCCTACCGGCAACAGTTCTCACCTGCTGCAGCGTACCGGCAATGACGCCACCCGCTACCTGATGCCCGTATTCGGCCGCCATCGCAACCTGGCGGGCGAGGTCATTCCAGACGAGTCCGACCGCCTGTTGGGCTGGGTCGAGGTGGAACTGTCCCACAACGGCATGTTGCTGCGCGGCTATCGCAGCCTGTTCGCCAGCCTGATATTGATCGCGATCGGCTTGATCGGCACGGCGGCACTGGCGCTGCGCATCAGCCGCACCATCAACTCGCCGATCGGCTTGATCAAGCAGGCCGTGGCCCAGCTCAAGGACGGCAACCTGGAAACCCGCCTGCCACCCTTGGGCAGCCAGGAGTTGGATCAATTGGCGTCGGGCATCAACCGCATGGCCGAAACCCTGCAAAATGCCCAGGAAGAATTGCAGCACAGCATCGACCAGGCCACCGAAGACGTGCGCCAGAACCTGGAAACCATTGAAATCCAGAACATCGAGCTGGACCTGGCTCGCAAGGAAGCCCTGGAAGCCAGCCGGATCAAATCGGAGTTTCTGGCCAACATGAGCCATGAAATCCGCACGCCGCTCAACGGCATCCTTGGGTTCACTCACCTGTTGCAAAAAAGTGAGCTGTCGCCACGCCAGTTGGACTACCTGGGCACCATCGAAAAATCCGCCGACAACCTTTTGGGCATCATCAACGAGATTCTCGACTTCTCAAAGATCGAGGCCGGCAAACTGGTGCTCGACAGCGTGCCCTTCAACCTGCGCGACTTGCTGCAAGACACCCTGACCATCCTCGCCCCCGCCGCCCACGCCAAACAGCTCGAACTGGTCAGCCTGGTGTACCGCGACACGCCGCTGGCCCTGGTGGGCGACCCGCTGCGCCTCAAGCAGATCCTGACCAACCTGGTCAGCAACGCGATCAAGTTCACCCGCGAAGGCACTATCGTTGCGCGGGCGATGATCGAGGATGAACAAGAAGACAGCGTGCAACTGCGCATCAGTGTGCAGGACACCGGCATCGGCCTGTCCAATCAGGACGTGCGCGCCTTGTTCCAAGCCTTCAGCCAGGCGGATAACTCACTGTCGCGCCAGCCAGGTGGCACAGGCTTGGGCCTGGTGATTTCCAAGCGCCTGATCGAACAGATGGGTGGCGAGATCGGCGTCGACAGCACACCGGGCGAAGGCTCGGAGTTCTGGATCAGCCTGAACCTGCCCAAGACCCGCGACGACGTCGAAGACCTGCCCAGCGCGCCGTTGCTGGGTCGCCGCGTGGCGGTGCTGGAAAACCACGAGCTGGCGCGCCAGGCCCTGCAGCACCAATTGGAAGACTGCGGCCTGGAAGTCACGCCGTTCAATACCCTGGAAAGCCTGACCAACGGCATCACCAGCGCGCATCAGACCGAACAGGCAATTGACTTGGCGGTGCTCGGCGTCACCGCCAACGACATCCCGCCCGAGCGCCTCAACCAGCATCTGTGGGACCTCGAACACCTGGGCTGCAAGGTGCTGGTGCTGTGCCCGACCACCGAACAAATGCTGTTCAACCAATCGGTGCCCAACCCCAACAGCCAGTTGCAGGCCAAACCCGCCTGCACGCGCAAGCTGCGCCGCGCTTTGGCCGATCTGATCAGCCCGCGGCCCTCGCGCAGCGAGCCGGGTGAGCCGTTGTCCAGCCGTGCGCCGCGTGTGCTGTGCGTGGACGATAACCCGGCAAACCTGTTGCTGGTGCAAACCCTGCTTGAAGACATGGGGGCCAAGGTGCAGGCCGTGGAAAGCGGCTATGCGGCGATCGACGCCGTGAAGCAGGAAACCTTCGACCTGGTGCTGATGGACGTGCAAATGCCCGGCATGGACGGGCGCCAGAGTACCGAAGCGATTCGCCAATGGGAGAGCGAACGCCATGGCACGCCGCTGCCGGTGGTCGCCCTCACCGCCCATGCCATGGCCAACGAAAAACGGGCCCTGCTGCAAAGCGGCATGGACGATTACCTGACCAAACCCATCAGCGAGCGGCAGCTGGCCCAGGTGGTGCTGAAATGGACCGGCCTGGCCCTGCGCAACCAAGGGCCGGAGCGCGTCACCGAAGGCCTTGGCCCAGGCGTGCAGTTACTGGTGCTGGACCATGATGAAGGCCTGCGCCTGGCCGCCAACAAGGCGGACCTGGCAGCCGACATGCTCGCCATGCTGCTGGCCTCGCTGGAAGCCGATCGGCACGCAATCACGCTCGCCCGTGAAGCCAGTGACAACCACGCGCTGATCGAGCGCGTCCACCGCCTGCATGGCGCCACACGCTACTGCGGCGTGCCGCAATTGCGCGCGGCCTGCCAACGTGCCGAAACCCTGCTCAAACAGGACGACGCCAAGGCCATGGCCGCACTGGACGAGCTGGACATGGCGATTGCGCGATTGGCCAGTGAGGCGCGGGTCAGCGCCTGACCCATTTTTATGGCAGCCGCTCAACCCTGTGGGAGGGGGCTTGCTCCCGATTGCAGTGTGTCAGTCGCTATATTCGTAACTGATACACCGCGATCGGGAGCAAGCCCCCTCCCACATTTAGTCAGCATTTCCAAGGTATAAAGTGCAGGGAGCTTTTTAATGCGCGTCATTCTTTTCAGCAGCCAGGCCTACGACCGTGACAGTTTTCTCGGTGAGCCGCGCCCTCAGGGCATCGAGCTGCAATTCCAGCCCGCCCGCCTTAACCTCGACACCGTCGCCCTGGCCCAACAGCACGAGGTGGTCTGCCCCTTTATCAATGACGACCTCAGCGCCCCGGTGCTTGAGCAACTGGCCAAAGGCGGGACGCGCCTGATTGCGTTGCGCTCGGCCGGCTATAACCATGTCGACTTGCAGGCCGCCCAGCACCTGGGCCTGAGCGTGGTGCGCGTGCCGGCCTACTCGCCCCACGCGGTGGCCGAACATGCCGTGGCCCTGATCCTGGCCCTCAACCGTCGCCTGCACCGGGCCTACAACCGCACCCGCGATGGCGATTTCAGCCTGCACGGGCTCACCGGTTTCGATCTGGTCGGCAAGACCGTCGGCGTGGTCGGCACCGGGCAGATCGGCGCCACCTTCGCCAAAATCATGGCCGGTTTCGGCTGTCAGTTGCTGGCGTACGACCCCTTCCCCAACCCGCAGGTCCAAGCCATGGGCGCGCGCTACGTGAGCCTGCCCGAATTGCTCGCCGAGGCGCAGATCATCAGCCTGCACTGTCCGCTGACCGCCGACAGCCAGCACCTGATCAACACCGATTCCCTGGCGCACATGCAACCGGGCGCCATGTTGATCAATACCGGCCGCGGCGGCCTGGTCGACACACCTGCACTGGTTGAAGCGCTTAAAAACGGCCAGCTCGGTTACCTGGGGCTGGATGTGTATGAGGAAGAGGCCCAGCTGTTTTTCGAGGACCGCTCGGACCTGCCCCTGCAGGATGACGTGCTCGCCCGCCTGCTGACCTTCCCCAATGTGATCATCACCGCACACCAGGCCTTCCTGACCCGCGAGGCACTGGCGGGGATTGCCGGCACTACGCTGGCCAATATTGCGGCGTGGGCCGAGGGCCGTGCGCAGAACCTGGTCGAGGGATGATCAGCGGTCACATACCGGGCTCATGATGAGCCAGCACCCGTGATAGGATGCCGCGCCTATTTGGAGGATCCATGGCCGAACACGATTTCCGCTTCAGCTTGCTGAGCCCGCAACACACCCTGATCGAATGCCGCGCCCTGGTGCCGGGCCGCTATCAAGTCACCGGCAATGGGGGTTCGATCAAGCATGGCGACGTGCTGATCGTCACCCTGCGCGGCAGTAAAACCCTGTCGATGCGCCTGACCGTGGAAGGTGATGCGCGCTACTCCATCCGCCCGGCGGGCCAATGGGTCGCCATGGCCCAGGGGCCGAAATTCGGTGAGCTGGAGATTCACACCTGGAAGGTCAATTGCGACAGCTGCGACAACGTGCTGGAGTTTGAATTCGCGGTGGAAACCAAGCTCACCAAGGAACCGCTGCAACCAGCCGCCAATGCGCGCATCAAAGCGCTCGGCTGGGCCAGCGAAGGCGACAAGCACCGCTGCCCGAAATGCCAGCAGGCCGCGCAATGAAGCGCCTGCTGCTGCTCGCCGCCGTGGGTACGGCCTTGAGTGGCTGCGCCGGTGATGCGGTCAAGCTCAAGCAGGATCACAGCTACGTGGTGGAATGGATCGGCGAGCGACCCTTGATGGACTACGCACACCTGACCGTCACCCTTGGCGCCGATGGTCGCGCGTATGGCAACGGCGGCTGCAACCATTGGTTTGCGCCGTACACCCTTGAAGGCAACACGCTCAGCTTCGGCCCGATCGGCAGTACCCGAAAACTCTGCGCCGAGGCGTTGATGGAGCAGGAGCACCGCTTCTTCCAGGCGCTGCAAGGCGTACAGCGCTGGGACATCTCGCCGATCGAGCAGACCCGCTTCTGGCCCGCCGAAGGCAAGCCGATTCGCCTGTGGCTCGAAGAAGGCTGATATCCCCGGTCGCTGAATCAATGGGGGTTCAAATGTGGGAGGGGGCTTGCTCCCGATTGAGGTGGGTCAGCTGAATAATTCCTGGCTGATACACCGCTATCGGGAGCAAGCCCCCTCCCACATTTGTTTTTGAGGCGTTGTTTTAACCGCGTAGCGCCTTGAGCTTGGCCAACACGCCTTGCGCCGTCTGCTCACCCATCAGTTGCTCACGCACCTTGCCCTTGTCATCGATGATGTAGGTCACCGGCAGCGCTTCACTGCGTGGAATATCGAAGATCCCGTCCGGGTTCTGCGCCAGCACGGTGAACTTGATGCCCAGCTTGTCGCTGGCCGCTTTGAGCTCTTCACCCTGCACATTGTCGAAATTGACCCCGAACACGCCCACGTTCTGCGCTTTGAGCTGCTCGGCGAGGGCATTGAGTTCGGGGATTTCCGTGCGGCATGGGCCACACCATTCGGCCCAGTAGTTAACCACCAGCCACTGCTTGTCGAGGCGTTCGGCCGGCACTTTCTGGCCGTATTGGTCCACGCCGTAATCGTTACCGCAGCCGCTGAGCAGCAGGGTTGTGATGATCGCCAATGCACCGATCAGTCGCCTTGTCATGGGGTAATCCTTCGTAAAAATGAACGTTGGCTGCGGCCTATCGCCTCTTACGGTTTAAGGACGGCCCGCAGCGCAGGTAGAATACCCGCCACCTTACGCAAGATGCGACCCGCACATGACCGATCTGACGCTTTATCACAACCCGCGCTGCTCGAAATCCCGCGGTGCGCTTGAACTGCTCGAAGCACGCGGCTTGACGCCCACCGTGGTGCGCTACCTCGAAACCCCACTGAACGCTGCACAGATAAAGGCCCTGCTCGTCAAACTTGGCCTTGGCGCACGCCAATTGCTGCGCACCGGCGAAGAGGAATACAAAAGTCTCAACCTAGCCGATGCCAGCCTCAGCGAAGCGCAACTGATCGCCGCCATCGCCGAACACCCCAAGCTGATGGAACGCCCGATCCTGGAAACCGCCGATAAAGCCATCATCGGCCGGCCGCCGGAAAACGTACTGGAGATCCTGCCGTGACGACGTCCTATGTGCTGGTGTTGTATTACAGCCGCAACGGCTCGGTCAGCGAAATGGCCCGGCAGATTGCCCGGGGCATCGAGCAAGGCGGTATGGAAGCCCGGCTGCGCACCGTGCCGGCGATTTCCACCGAGTGCGAAGCCGTGGCGCCGAGCATCCCCGACGAGGGCGCGCTGTATGCCAGCCTGGATGACCTGAAGAACTGCTCGGGCCTGGCCCTCGGCAGCCCGACGCGTTTCGGCAACATGGCCGCGCCGCTCAAGTACTTCCTCGACGGCACCAGCAACCTGTGGCTCACCGGTGCCCTGGTGGGCAAACCCGCCGGCGTGTTTACCTCCACCGCCAGCCTGCACGGCGGCCAGGAAACCACGCTGATGTCGATGCTGCTGCCGCTGCTGCACCACGGCATGCTGATCACCGGCCTGCCCTACAGCGAACAGGCGCTGCTCGACACCCAGGGCGGCGGCACGCCCTATGGCGCCAGCCACCACGCCGGGCCTGATGGCAAGCGCATGCTCGACCCCCATGAAATTACCCTGTGCCGCGCCCTGGGCCTGCGCCTGGCCAAAACCGCCACACTGCTGGAGAACGGCCGTGGCCAGGAAGCCTAAGGTACTGCCGCCTCAAGCGTGGCTGGAACCTCGGGTCAAGCTTGCACGCGCACTCAGCCTTCTGGCGTTTTTCGCCTTGGTCGGCTTGCTGTGCGTGTACTACCTGTTCGTGGCCGACCTGCACGGGGCGCGCCCGTGGGTGATCCTGCTGATCGAACTGGTGCCGCTGCTGGTGCTAGCGCCGGGGATGATCATGGGCAGCGCGCGCGGGCATTCGTGGATGTGCTTTGTGGTGAACCTGTACTTCATCAAGGGTGCATTGGCGGCGTATGACCCGAACCGGCAATGGTTCGGGGTGCTGGAGATGGCGGCGAGCCTGGCGCTGTTTTGTACGGCATTGTTGTATGTGCGCTGGCGGCATCAGTTGAATCGGCGGTTGGCCGTTGAGCCACTGCCCACCTGATCACATCCCACAGAATGCCAGCACATGGTCAGTGATTGACTGTGTACGCCAACATCATCGATAGCTGACACATCGGCCGCCCACTCTCGGCATGCCACTGGTTGAACGCGCCCTGCACGGTCGCCAGGTCGCGCAGGCTGGTGGGTGCCTTGTCGACGATCTTCTGTGCATTCAGTGCCGCCACCACGTCGTAGCTCGGCACGAAAGTGTCCTTGCCGACCATGCGCAAAAAGCGCGGTGCTGACAGCCCGCCGAGTTGATGGCCGTGCTTGCTCAGGTACTTCCACAGCCCGACGATATCGGTGACCGGCCACTCAGCGACAAACGCGCCGAAGCTGCCCTTCTCCTGCTCGATGTCCAGAATCATTTGCGCATTGCGCGGCACGCTCTTGAGCTTGCCCAAGTGACGAATGATCCGCGTGTCCTGCATCAGCCGCTCCAGATGTTCGGCGCCCATCAGTACCACTTTTTCCGGGTCGAAACCGAAGAACACCTGTTCGAACGCCGGCCACTTGGCGTCCACCACGCTGTGCTTCAAGCCTGCACGGAACACGCGCAGCGCCAGGGTCGACAGGTAGCGGTCATCGCTGATCTTGCGCAGTTGCGCCGGAGTCTTGGGTACCGGCAGATGGGCTTCCAGTTCGGCCGCCGAACCGAAACGGTTCAAACAATATTCGTGCAGCCATTTGTAGTCGCGCATGCCCTCTCCTGGCAGTTGAATTGCGGCAATCGGAATCAAAACGGCGCCCGTAAGCGCCGTCTTTCAGAGCGTTGTAGAGCGTTAGAGGTTCACTACGTTGACGAAACGCGATGCGGCGGTTTCATCGATTTTAAGGCTGGTGAAGTCAAACAGGTTGCGGTCGGCCAATTGCGACGGGATCACATTCTGCAGGCTGCGGAAGATGCTTTCGGTACGCCCCGGCGTCTTGCGTTCCCAGTCCAGCAGCATGTCCTTGACCACCTGGCGCTGCAGGTTTTCCTGGGAGCCGCACAGGTTGCACGGAATGATCGGAAATTGCTTGAAGTCGGAATACGCCTGAATGTCCTTCTCGTTGCAATACGCCAGCGGGCGGATCACCACGTTGCGCCCGTCATCGGCGCGCAGCTTGGGCGGCATGGCCTTGAGCGAACCGTTGAAGAACATGTTCAGGAAGAAGGTCTCGACGATATCGTCGCGATGATGCCCAAGGGCCATCTTGGTCGCGCCAATCTCGTCGGCAAAGGTATAGAGCGTGCCACGCCGCAGGCGCGAGCACAGCGAGCAGGTGGTCTTGCCTTCGGGAATCAGTTGCTTGACCACCGAATAGGTGTCTTTCTCGACGATGTGGTACTCGACGCCCAGCGCCTCGAGATAGGCCGGCAGCACATGCTCGGGAAAGCCCGGTTGCTTCTGGTCCATGTTGACGGCGACGATCTCGAATTTGATCGGCGCGACCTTTTGCAGGTGCAGCAGCACATCGAGCAAGGTGTAGCTGTCTTTGCCGCCGGAGAGGCAAACCATCACCTTGTCGCCCTCCTCGATCATGTTGAAATCGGCGACGGCTTCACCGGCCAGGCGACGCAGGCGTTTTTGCAGTTTGTTCTGATTGACCGTAAGAGTGCCCATGGCGCTTGGATCCGCTGGAAGTGTGTGACGAAAAGCGGGGTATTTTAACGACGTGAGCGCCACAGATTCAATGTGGGAGGGGGCTTGCCCCCGATTGCAGCGTGTCAGTCCCAGTATCAGTCACTGATACACCGCTGTCGCGGGCAAGCCCCCTCCCACCTTTGAATGCATGGCCAGTCACAGACCGTGCCGCGATTAGCACCCGGGTTTACAGCGCGATTTACTCTAAAGGCCCTACGGTTTTCCCGGACATCACTTCCTATACTGCGACGTGAGGTCGCACAACTATCCAGACCTTGCAGGCTATTTGGCCGGTGGGCGCTCCGATGCGGGGCGATAGTAATAACGACAGGAGTGACTGGCATGATCCATCACGTCGTGGGGCTTTTTACCCATCCCGACCAGGAATGGCGGGAAATTCGTGGCGATAAAGAAGAAAGCATCAGCCACATGTACCTCACCCATACCCTCGTTCTCGCGGCGATTCCCGCCGTTTCTGCGTTTATCGGCACCACCCAGGTTGGCTGGGTCATCGGCAACCGTGCCCCGGTCATGCTGACCCAGGAAAGCGCGCTTTGGATGACCCTGATGTCGTACGCGGCCATGCTCGGCGGCGTGGCGGTGATGGGCGCGTTCATTCACTGGATGGCGCGCACCTATGACGCCAACCCCAGCATGGCGCGCTGCGTAGCCTTTGCCACCTACACGGCGACACCATTGTTCATCGGCGGCTTGGCGGCGCTCTATCCGCACATGTGGCTGGGCATGGTCGTAGGCACGGCGGCGATCTGCTACACGGTGTATCTACTGTACGTAGGCTTGCCGACGTTCATGAGTATCGACCCGGATGAAGGCTTTCTGTTTTCCAGTTCGGTACTCGCCGTCGGCCTGGTAGTGCTGGTGGCGATCATGGCGTTTACCGTGATCGTCTGGGGCCTGGGCGTTGGGCCGATCTACACCAGTTAGGCCTTTTTACCGCAGGCAAAGCCACCGACAAGGTGGCTTTGTGCGTTATGCATGACCATTCGGCGCCTGACAGATTCGGAAACACCCTGCTTTGCGGCATACTGGGCGTCTCTGGAGATATGTACAGCATGCCCGAGCAACTCAATACCCGCGTCGAAGATTGTTTCCTGCAAGCCGAATCCTTTTTCAAACGAAGCTTCAAACGCCCCAAGGTCAGCCTCAAGCTGCGGGGCCAGAAAGCCGGTGTCGCGCATTTGCACGAAAACCTGCTGCGCTTCAACCCTCAGCTCTACCGTGAAAACAGCCAGCACTTCCTGAAACAGACCGTGGCCCATGAAGTGGCGCACCTGATTGCCCACCAACTCTTCGGCGAGCGCATCCAGCCCCATGGTGAGGAATGGCAGTTGATCATGCGCGGGGTTTACGAACTGCCACCGGACCGTTGCCATACCTATGAGGTCAAGCGTCGTCAGGTGACTCGTTACATCTACCGCTGCCCGTGCGCCGACAGCGATTTTCCGTTTTCACCACAGAGGCATGGGCTGGTGGGCCAGGGGCGGCGGTATTTATGTCGGCGGTGCCGGCAGACCCTGGTGTTCACTGGGGAAACTCGGGTGGAGTGAGGGCCTCATCGGGGCATAGGTATCTACACAACTTTGTAGCAGCCTACGGTAACCACGATGCGAAGCGAGCCGCCCTTGATCTTGATTTTAGGCGCCCCGTTAAACCACGCTGGCCGCAATTCGACAGTGATTTGGGGGGTAAACCGGCAGGGATGCCGGTTTAGCCGCCCCGCGCCATGGACGGCGCGTGGCGGCGGCCCCCCAAATCAATGTCGGATTACGGGCACACCGAGCCTAGGCGAGGTGCCGAGTGGTGGGGCAAGAGCGTTTTGCTAACTTTTGCGCTTTTCAAAAGTGAGCCGCCGTCAGGGCGGAACCCTAAGTCGCCGTTACCGCAGCAACGGATATGTACGCGCTCTGATCCAACATCCTGGTCGGCTGTCAGGCCGCCATCGGGAGCAAGCCCCCTCCCACATTTGGATCGCGCGGCATCAATCAGATAGCTATAGGCCGCCAGGTCGCAACGGGAGCAAGCTCCCTCGCCACAGGTTCAGGGCTACGCCAAAGTTGTGTAGATACCTATGCTCATCGGGGGCAAGCCCCCTCCCACACTTTGACTGTGTCGACCATTCAAATGTGGGAGGGGGCTTGCCCCCGATAGCACCAGAACAGTCACCCGACAACCCGGGCCTGGCGCAACTCCCCTATCCGCTGAGCACTGAACCCCAACTCCGCCAGCACTTCATCACTGTGCGCCCCTACGGCCACGCCAATATGCCGGGGTGCCGGCAACCCCTCGGAGAACTTCAGCGGGCAGGCAATCTGCGCCTGGGTCGAGCCATCGCCCCTCGGCACCTGGCTGACCAGCGCTCGCACCTTCAACTGGGGATGCTCCAGCGCTTCACTCAAGCTCAACACCGGTTCCACGCACGCATCCACGTCGGCGAACAACGCGCACAGTTCATCAAAGCTGCGCTTTTCGAATTCCACCTGCAGGGCCCGCTTGAGTGCTGGCTGCTGCTCAGGCTTCACGCTGTGCACCGCCAGATCCGGTCGCCCCAGGGTTTCGCACAATTGCTGCATAAATGCTGGCTCCAGGCTACCCACCGACATCCAGCGCCCATCCCGCGTGCGGTAATAGTCGTAGAAACTGCCGCCATTGAGAAAATGGTTTTCCCGCTCTGGCTCCACCCCGCAGGCCAGGTAACCGGCGCCGGCCATGGCGTTCAGGCTGAACGAGCAGTCGGTCATGCTCACATCCAGGTACTGGCCGACACCGCTCTGCTGCCGCGCAATGACCGCCGCGAGCAAGCCCACCACCGCATGCAACGACCCACCCGCGACATCCGCCAGTTGCACGCCCAGCGGTAACGGACCACTGTCGCGCCGCCCGGTGTGACTGGCCACACCAGCCACGGCCAGGTAGTTGATATCGTGGCCGGCGCGATCCCGATAAGGCCCGGTCTGGCCGTAACCGGTGATCGACACGTAGATCAGCCTGGGGTTGATCGCTTTCAATGCCGCGTAGCCCAGGCCCAGGCGTTCCATCACGCCGGGGCGGAATTGTTCGATGAGGATATCGGTGCCCTTGACCAGCTCAAGGACGATCTGCAGCGCCTCGGCCTGCTTGAGGTCCAGCGCCAGGCTGCGCTTGTTGCGATTGAGGTAGGCATGGCTTGCCGACGTGCCGCCATCATGGGGCGGCAGCACTCGCAGCAAATCCGGGCGCGTCGGCGATTCGATGCGCAGCACCTCGGCGCCCATGTCCGCCAACATCAGCGAGGCAAACGGGCCAGGCAACAGGGTAGAAAAATCCAGCACTTTGAGGGACGCCAAGGGGCCTGTCATACACACTCCGTTTGCGATTCGACTGGCCACAGCGTAGTCAGCCTGCAGCACTGGCGGCAATCGTCAGAACGATCAACCGCAGTGACCGTTTTGATCACGGCGGGCTTTTTCGTCGCGGCGGCTTTATCATTGGCCCACGTTTGTTGGCAGAGTCTTTCATGAAGTTCGCGATTGCAGTGTTTAGCGCCGCCCACGCGCCCTCCTCGCGCCGCGCCCTGTTGTTCGCCCAGGCGGCCCTGGCCGGCGGGCATGAGATTGTGCGGCTGTTTTTTTATCAGGATGGCGTATACAGCGCATCGAATAACATCGTCGCGCCCCAGGATGAGCAAGACATCGCCCGCCAATGGCGCGAGTTCGTCAGCACCCACCAGCTCGACGGCGTGGTGTGCATCGCCGCGGCCTTGCGCCGTGGGGTGCTCAACGCCGAGGAAGCCACGCGCTATCAACGCAGCGCGGTGAATCTGGATGCGCCTTGGGCGCTGTCGGGCCTGGGGCAATTGCATGACGCCATCCAGGACGCCGACCGCCTGATCTGTTTTGGAGGCTCGTAAGATGGCCAAATCATTGTTGGTGATCAGCCGCCAGGCGCCGTGGTCCGGGCCAAGTGCACGGGAAGCGCTGGACATCGTGCTGGCCGGCGGCGCGTTCGATCTGCCTATCGGCCTGCTGTTTCTCGATGACGGTGTGTTCCAACTGGCGCCGCAGCAGGACGCCAAGGCCGTGCAGCAAAAGGATTTGAGCGCCAACCTGCAAGCCCTGGGCCTGTTCGGCATTGATGAGGTGTTCGCCTGCCGCCACAGCCTGGCCGAGCGCGGGCTGGCTTCGCCGGAAAACGCCCAGGCGCTGGACAGCGCAGATATCTGCAAACTGATTGATCGTTACGACCAGGTGATGACCCTCTGATGTCGACCTTACATGTAGTCTCTCACTCCCCGTTCACCGATAACCGCCTGGACAGCTGCCTGCGTGTCTGTGGCAGCGCGGACGCTATCCTGTTGTGCGGCGACGGCGCCTACGGCCTGCACAACCCGGCCCTGCCCACCAAGGGCGTAAAGGTGTTTGTGCTGGCTGAAGACCTGCAGGCGCGCAACTTGCCCTTACCGGACTGGGCCGACAGCGTGGATTATCCCGGTTTTGTGCAGCTGTCCATCGACTACGACAAGGTCAACAGCTGGCTATGAACACCCTGACCGTCGGCCCGCGCACGCTGGAATTGGACAAGGACGGCTACCTCGTCGACCTCAACGCCTGGTCCGCCGAAGTGGCCACTGCCCTGGCGGCCGCCGAATCGCTGGAATTGACCCCGGACCACTGGGAAATCCTTGAGCTGCTGCGCGGCTTTTACACGGAGTATCAGCTGTCCCCCGCCACGCGCCCGCTGATCAAGTACACCGCCTTGAAGCTCGGCGCGCAAAAGGGCAACAGCCTGCACCTCAACAAACTGTTCAACGGCACTCCCGCCAAACTCGCCGCCAAGCTGGCGGGCCTGCCCAGGCCGACGAATTGCTTATGACCGACTTTGCCCCCCTGACCCTCTCCACGCCTGAAGAACATCCGTTTGCGCCATTCGTGCGCATCCTTGGCAAAGGCAAGCGCGGCGCACGCAACCTCACCCGTGAGGAAGCGCGCGAAGCCATGGGCATGCTGCTCGACGAAAAGGTCGAAGACACCCAGCTGGGCGCCTTCCTCATGCTGCTGCGCCACAAGGAAGAAAGCCCGGAAGAGCTCGCCGGCTTCACCGAAGCGGTGCGCGAACGCTTGCACGCGCCAGCCCTGAATGTGGACATCGATTGGCCGACCTACGCCGGCAAAAAGCGCCACTTGCCGTGGTTCCTGCTGGCGGCTAAATGCCTGGCGCACAATGGCGTGCGCATCCTCATGCACGGCGGTGGCGCGCATACGGCGGGGCGTTTGTACACCGAGCAGTTGCTGGAGCAGTTGCAGATACCGCTGTGCCGCAATTGGCAGCAGGTCGAGGCGGCGTATGAACACGGCAACCTGGCGTTTATCCCGTTGGGTGACTGGGCACCTCAGTTGCAGCGCATGATCGACCTGCGCAACACCCTGGGCCTGCGCTCGCCGATCCACTCCCTGGCGCGTTTGCTCAACCCGTTGAATGCCCGTTGCGGCCTGCAAAGCATTTTCCACCCCGGCTACCAGGGCGTACACCGCGACGCCAGTGGCCTGATGGGCGACAACGTGATCGTGGTCAAGGGCGATGGCGGCGAGATCGAAATCAACCCCGACACCCTCAGTCACTTGTATGGCACCACGGGCGGCCAAAGCTGGGATGAAGAATGGCCCGCCCTCTCCGCCCAGCGTCACGTCAAACCCGCGAGCCTGGAGCCTGAGCATCTCAAAGCCCTGTGGCGTGGCGACGTCGAGGACAGCTACCCGCAACTGGCCCTGATCGCGACCATGGCCCTGGCCTTGCGCGGCCTTGGACGCACGCGCGAGCAGGCATTCGAACTGGCCCAACAGTATTGGGATGCGCGGGACAGATCGATTTAATCGATCATTCACCTCCGGTCTTTGCGCTTTTAGTTCGAACTCATCCCTTTAAACTGGGCTCCAACGCTTATTAGCCAAGGAGCCAGTCATGGGTTTGCTGATCGAAGGACATTGGAAAGACCAGTGGTACGAAAGTAGCGCGGATGGCGCTTTCCAGCGCGAACAGGCGCAACGCCGTCACTGGGTGACCGCCGATGGCCAACCCGGCCCGAGTGGCGAAGGCGGCTTCAAGGCCGAGGCTGGCCGCTATCACCTCTACGTGTCCCTCGCCTGCCCCTGGGCCCACCGCACCTTGATCCTGCGCAAGCTAAAGGGCCTGGAAGACCTGATCGACGTCTCCGTGGTCAGTTGGCTGATGCTGGAAAACGGCTGGACCTTCGACAAGGCCCACGGCTCCAGCGGCGACGCGCTGGACGGTTTGGACTTCATGCATCAGCGCTATACCGCCGACACCGCTGACTACACCGGTCGCGTCACGGTGCCGGTGCTATGGGACAAACAGCTCAACCGCATCGTCAGCAATGAATCGGCGGAGATCATCCGCATGTTCAACAGTGCGTTCAACGGGTTGACCGGCAACACCCTGGACTTCTACCCGCAAGCCCTGCGCTCGACCATCGACGCGCTGAACGAACGCATCTACCCGGCCGTGAATAATGGCGTGTACCGCGCCGGGTTCGCCACCTCGCAGCAGGCGTATGAAGGTGCATTCGATGACGTGTTTGCCGAGCTGGACCATTTGGAACAGCACCTGGGCAAGCATCGCTACCTGGCCGGCGAGTACCTGACCGAGGCGGATGTACGGCTGTTCACTACGCTGATTCGTTTCGATGCGGTGTATTACAGCCACTTCAAATGCAACCTGCGGCGGATTGCCGATTATGCGAATTTGTCGAATTGGCTGCGGGAGATGTATCAGTGGCCGGGGGTGGCCGAGACGGTGGATTTTGAGCACATCAAGGGGCATTACTATGCCAGCCATCGGAAGATCAACCCGACGGGGATTGTGCCGAAGGGGCCACTGCAACGGTTCGATGCCGGGCATGACCGTCAGCGTTTGAGTGGTAAAGGCGTCTGGAGCTGATTCAAGAGATGTGGTGTGTTTGAAGGAATCATCGGGAGCAAGCCCCCTCCCACATTGGAATGCGTTCCAAATGTGGGAGGGGGCTTGAGCTAATGCCAGTCAGTCAAGGCAACCGCGTGCCTGTGCTGCTTTTTGACTGCCTGGCATTAGGGCTTGCCCCGATGCTTGTGTTCTCAGACTTGGGACTGAGCCCCTTCGAACCACTTGAGCTTTTCGCGCAACACCACCACTTCACCCACGATCACCAGCGTCGGCGCGTGCACTTCATGCTCCGCCACCATGCGCGGCAAGTCCGCCAGGGTGCCGGTGAACACACGCTGGTTGGAGGTGGTGCCCTGCTGAATCAAGGCCGCCGGCGTGTCCGCCGAGCGCCCGTGCTTGATCAGCTGTTCGCAGATGATCGGCAAGCCAATCAAGCCCATGTAGAACACCAGGGTCTGCGACGGTCCCACCAGGTCCTGCCAGGGCAAGTCTGATGTGCCGTTCTTCAGGTGCCCCGTGATGAAGCGCACCGACTGCGCATAGTCGCGGTGCGTCAGCGGAATGCCCGCGTACGCCGCGCAACCACTGGCTGCCGTGATGCCCGGTACCACCTGGAACGGAATGCCGTGGGCCGCCAATTCTTCGATTTCTTCGCCGCCACGCCCGAAAATGAACGGGTCGCCGCCCTTGAGGCGCAGCACGCGCTTGCCCTGCTTGGCCAGGTCCACCAATTGCTGGTTGATCTGGTCCTGGGGCACGGCGTGCTCGGCGCGTCGTTTGCCGACATACACCCGCTCGGCATCGCGACGGCACAGGTCCAGAATCGCCGGGGCGACCAGACGGTCATACAGCACCACGTCGGCTTGCTGCATCAGGCGCAAGGCGCGGAAGGTCAGCAGGTCAGGATCGCCCGGGCCTGCGCCCACCAGGTACACCTCTCCCGGTGCGTAAGGCGGAGCGCCATTGACCTTTTCGATCAACAGGCGCTCAGCCTCATCGCCCTGCCCGGCCAATTGGCGGTCGGCAATCGGGCCCTGGAACACCTCTTCCCAGAATGCCCGACGCTGCTGGACGTCCGGGTACAAGCCTTTGACCTGGGCACGAAAACGCGCCGCCAACCCGGCCAACTGGCCATAGGTGGACGGGATCCAGGTTTCCAGCTTGGCCCGGATCAAGCGCGCCAACACCGGCGCATCGCCGCCACTGGACACCGCGATCACCAACGGCGAACGGTCGACGATCGCCGGGAAGATCACGCTGCATAAGGCCGGCGCATCCACCACGTTGACCGGCACGCAGCGACGCTTGGCATCACTGGACACTTGCGCGTTCAGTGGCTCGTCGTCGGTTGCCGCGATGATCAGCACGCAACCGTCGAGGTCCGCCTCCTGATAACCGCGCAACGTCAGCTCCCCGCCACTGCCCAGCACCAATTCACGCAACTGGTCTTCGATCTGGGGAGCAACCACCCGCAGCAACGCACCGGCATCGGCCAGCAGCCGGGATTTGCGCAAGGCAATCTCCCCACCGCCGACGACCAACACACGACTGCCGCGCAGGTTATGAAACAGCGGCAGAAATTCCATTTAGCGAATGACCTCAACGCCCGCCATGTACGGCTTGAGCACCTCAGGTACGCGGATAGAACCGTCAGCCTGCTGGTAGTTTTCCAGCACTGCCACCAGCGTACGGCCTACCGCCAGGCCCGAACCGTTGAGGGTGTGCACCAGTTCCGGCTTGCCGGTTTCCGGGTTGCGGAAACGCGCTTGCATGCGGCGGGCCTGGAAATCGCCGCAGTTGGAGCACGACGAAATCTCGCGGTACTTGTCCTGGCTCGGCACCCACACTTCGAGGTCGTAGGTTTTCACGGCGCTGAAACCCATGTCGCCGGTGCACAGCGCCAATACGCGATACGGCAGCTCGAGCAGTTGCAGGACGCGTTCGGCGTTGGCGGTCAGACCTTCCAGCGCTTCCATCGACTGGGAAGGCTCGACCACCTGGACCATCTCCACCTTGTCGAACTGGTGCTGGCGGATCATGCCGCGGGTGTCGCGACCCGATGCGCCGGCTTCACTGCGGAAGCACGGGCTGTGGGCGACAAACTTGAGCGGCAGTTGCTTGGCATCGAGGATTTCGCCAGCGACGATGTTGGTCAGCGACACTTCAGCGGTCGGGATCAGGTACAGGTCGGCTTCGCCGTCGCGGCTGATCTTGAACAGGTCTTCTTCGAATTTCGGCAGCTGGCTGGTGCCCATCAGCGCCGGCGCTTGCACCAGGTACGGGGTGTAGGCCTCTTCGTAACCGTGCTCGGCGGTGTGCAGGTTGATCATGAACTGCGCCAGGGCGCGATGCATGCGGGCGATCGGGCCACGCAGCAAGGCAAAACGCGCGCCGGACATTTTCGCCGCGGTTTCGAAATCCAGGCCGCCGGTCAGTTCGCCCAGGGCGACGTGGTCCTTGATCTCGAAGTCGAAGGCTTTTGGCGTACCCCAGCGGCGCACTTCAACGTTGCCGTCTTCGTCCTCGCCCACCGGCACGGATTCGTGCGGCAGGTTGGGGATGCCCAGCAGGATCGAGTCCAGCTCCGACTGGATCTTGTCCAGCTCGGCTTTACCGTCGGACAACTCGGTGCCCATGCGCTCGACGTCCGCCATCAACGGCGCGATGTCTTCGCCGCGCTGCTTGGCCTGACCGATGGACTTGGAACGCGCATTACGCTCAGCCTGCAGTGCTTCGGTGCGGGTCTGGACAGTCTTGCGCTGTTCTTCCAGCGCTTCGATGCGTGCAACATCCAAGGCAAAGCCACGGGATGCCAGGCGGTCCGCTACGTCCTGAAGGTTGCTACGTAACAGTTTGGAATCGAGCATGTCGGTCTCTCGTTTATCAAAGTTTGGTCAAGGATAGGCCGGCCCAAGTCGCGAGCAGCCCGCCGAATACGCTGATGCCCAGGTACCCGAAGGCCGTCAGGGCCTGCCCGCTTTCCAGCAGGCGCAGCGTATCCAGTGAAAAGGATGAAAAGGTCGTCAGACCGCCTACAAAGCCGACAATCAAGCCGGCACGAATTTCAATCGGCACTTCCGGGCGCAACAGGAACCAGCCGTACAAGAGACCGATAATCAAACAGCCCACCAGGTTGACCGCCAAGGTCGCCGCATAGAAATGCTTCGGCCAATGGGCGCTGACCCAGGTACTGGTGGCGAAACGCAATAATGTACCAGCGATGCCGGCGATGGACACGGCAAGAATCGTCTTGAGCACTACTTTCTCCGCTGCCTTGGGCTGAGACGGTCCAACTGGGCCAGATGGTTGAGCTTTTCGCCGATCTTAAGCTCCAGGCCGCGAGGCACTGGCTGATAGAGCGGCAACGGCTCCAGATCATCGGGGAAGTAATCTTCGCCGGCCGCGTAAGCGTCCGGCTCATCATGGGCATAACGGTATTCATCACCGTAACCCAGCTGTTTCATCAACTTGGTCGGCGCGTTGCGCAAGTGCATCGGCACTTCGAGGGAACCGTGCTCGGCTGCAGCGCGCAGTGCCGACTTGAAGCCCATGTACACCGCGTTGCTTTTGGGCGCGCAGGCCAGGTAGGTAATGGCCTGGGCCACCGCCAACTCGCCTTCCGGGCTGCCGAGGCGCTCCTGCACGTCCCAGGCGGCCAGGCACAGGCTCAAGGCGCGCGGGTCGGCATTGCCAATGTCTTCGCTGGCCATGCGCACGACCCGACGCGCCAGGTACAACGGGTCGCAACCGCCGTCGATCATGCGCGCAAACCAGTACAGCGCGCCGTCCGGGTTGGAACCGCGTACGGATTTGTGCAGCGCCGAAATCTGGTCATAGAACGCCTCGCCGCCTTTATCGAAACGCCGGCGCGTATCACCCAGCAGGCTTTGCAGCAGATCGACGCCGATTTCGCCGCCATCTTCGGCAAGGTCCGAGGCGTTCTCCAACAGGTTCAGAAACCGCCGGCCATCGCCGTCAGCGGCGGTGAGCAGGATCTTGAAGCCCTCCTCGCTCACGCTCAGCTGGCGCTTGCCCAGCCCCTTGTCTTCGCTCAAGGCGCGCTGCAACAGCTTCTGCATCGCCGCTTCGTCGAGGCTCTTGAGCACGTACACGCGAGCCCGCGAAAGCAGCGCGTTATTCAATTCGAACGAAGGGTTTTCGGTGGTGGCGCCGATAAAGATCAAGGTGCCGTCTTCGACGTACGGCAGGAACGCGTCCTGCTGCGACTTGTTGAAGCGATGCACTTCGTCGACGAACAGGATGGTGCGCTTGCCGTACTGCCCGGCTTGCTGCTTGGCGATTTCCACCGCCTGGCGGATCTCCTTGACCCCGGCCAGTACCGCGGACACCGTTTCGAAGTGTGCATCCGAGACCTTTGCCAGCAGCCGCGCCAGCGTGGTTTTACCCACTCCCGGCGGCCCCCAGAAAATCATCGAGTGCAGCGCACCCTGCTCCAAGGCTTCACGCAAGGGCTTGCCGCGAGCGAGCAGGTGTTCCTGACCGACGTACTCATCCAGGTTGGTCGAGCGCAGGCGCGCGGCCAGTGGCTGGGCAATCGGGTCACTTCGAAACAGGTCCATGGGCAGCGTTTGAAACCTCTGGGGAGTTTATTCCTGGATCACGTCGGCACCCTTGGGGATGTCGAACTTGAACTTGGAGGCGGGCACCGGCTGGTTGGCCTTGACCCCGGAGAACAGGATATCGGTGCGCTGGCCGACGCTGTCGATCAGGCGCATGTTGTTGATCACGCCGTTGCCAAATGACAGTTGCAGGCTGTCAAACAGCGTGTCCTTGGACTTGGGCTTCAGGGTGAATTCGATCACGTTGCTGGTTTGCTTGGAGGTGATGTCGAAGCTGTCGTTGATCTTCGATACATCGCCCGACAGCAGCAGCGCCGGTGTCTGGTTCAGACGTGGGTCGAGCTTCTTGATGGTCGCCTGTTCCAGGTCCGGGTCCCACAAGGTGACTTTCTGGCCGTCGGAAACGATGGTCTGCTCAGCCTTGCCTTCGGTGTGCCAGTAGAACAGGCCAGGACGCTGCACGGCCATTTCGCCTGCGGTTTCCTGCAACTGGGTGCCACCGGCGTCCAGGGTCAGCTGGGAAAAGCGCGCCGTCAGGGTCTGGGACTTGTCCAGCAGGTTCTTCAGGCTGGCCACGGAAGCCGGGTCAGCGTGGGCCGAAACGGCGGTCAGGGCCAGTGCCGGCAACAACAGCATGCGGATAATGCGCATGGGAGTCCTCATTGAATGGTCAGGGCGCGCCGCGTGCTGCCACGCGGCGCGGGATCAGTCGCGCATCTGCCCGGGGGCGATGATTTCACGCGAGCCGTTGGTGTTCATTGCGGTGACGACGCCAGCGTTTTCCATGGCTTCGATCATGCGGGCGGCGCGGTTGTAGCCGATCTTCAGCTTGCGTTGCACGGCAGAAATCGAGGCACGGCGGCTTTCCAGCACGAACGCCACGGCTTCGTCGTACAGCGCGTCGGTTTCGGCGTCATCGTCACCGCCCCCGCTGCCGCCATCAAAGCCGCTGCCGGCCTCTTCGACGCCGGCGAGAATGTCGTCGTTATATTCCGGCGCGCCACGCAGTTTCCAGGCTTCCACCACGCGGTGCACTTCATCGTCGGAAACGAAAGCACCGTGGACACGGATCGGCAGGCTGGTGCCGGGAGGCATGTAGAGCATGTCACCGTGGCCCAGCAGTTGCTCGGCGCCGCCCTGGTCGATGATGGTCCGCGAGTCGATCTTGCTCGATACCTGGAACGCCATACGCGTCGGGATGTTGGCCTTGATCAGGCCGGTGATCACGTCCACCGAAGGCCGCTGTGTCGCGAGGATCAGGTGGATCCCGGCCGCACGTGCCTTCTGGGCGATTCGCGCGATCAGCTCTTCGACCTTCTTGCCGACGATCATCATCATGTCGGCGAATTCGTCGACCACCACCACGATGGTCGGCAACTTGGTCAGCAGCGGCGCTTCGTCGTGAATGCTTTCGCGCTTGTACAGCGGGTCGGTCAGCGGGGTGCCGGCGTCCTGGGCTTCCTTGACCTTGGCATTGAAGCCGGACAGGTTACGCACGCCCATCTTCGCCATCAGCTTGTAGCGACGTTCCATCTCGGCGACGCTCCAGCGCAGGGCGTTGGCGGCGTCCTTCATGTCGGTCACCACCGGGCACAGCAGGTGCGGAATGCCTTCGTAGATCGACAGCTCAAGCATTTTCGGGTCGATCATGATCAGCTTGGCGTCATCCGGACCCGACTTGAACAGGATCGACAGGATCATCGCGTTCACACCCACCGACTTACCGGAACCGGTGGTACCGGCCACCAGCAAGTGCGGCATCTTCGCCAGGTCAGTGATCACCGGCTTGCCGCCGATGTCATGGCCGAGGGCCAGGGTGACCGGCGATTTGAAGTTGTCGTATTCCGGGGTCGACAGCACCTCGGAGAACCGCACGATCTGGCGGTCTTCGTTGGGAATCTCGATACCCACGGTGGTCTTGCCGGGGATCACTTCCACTACGCGCACGCTGGTCACAGCCAGGGAACGGGCCAGGTCCTTGGCCAGGTTGGAAATACGGCTGACCTTGACGCCGGCGGCCGGCTGGATCTCGTAACGGGTAATCACCGGGCCTGGGTGAATCGAGTCCACCGACACTTCGACGCCGAACTCCTTGAGCTTGATTTCCAGCAGGTGGCCAACGGCCGCCAGGGATTCCGGCGAGTAGTTGAGCTGTTTCTTTTCCGCCGGGTCGAGAATCGAGATCGGCGGCAAGGTGCCTTCTACGGCGCTGTCGATGAACAGCGGGGCCTGTTTCTCTTTCTGCACGCGATGGCTTGGCTCCGGCGCCTTGGGCGGCGCGGGGGCGATCACTGGCGGCACCTGCTTCTCGCGGTCCGACATGTGCTTGCTCAGAGCCTGTTCGCGCTCAATGAGGCGTTCCTTGACCTTGGCCTGCTCGCGTCGGTCCGGCGTGCTTGGGGCCACAACCTCGTTGACGCGGGTGTCCACTTCGCGCAATTGCGCAACCATCTGCTTGCGCTCGACACGCGCAGACCACCAGCGGTTAGCGGCACCCTGGAACAATTCGAGCAGGTCGAGGGTGATCTTGCCCGTCACGTCCATCACCTTGAACCATGACAGGTCGGTGAATACCGTGAGACCGAACAGAAACAGCGCGATGAACATCAGCGTGCTGCCTTGGATATTCAGGGTGCGACGCGCCAGATCGCCCAGGCTTTCGCCCAGCGCCCCGCCCGCACCCGCCGGCAGGCCGGTGGGTGCATGGAAATGGATATGCGCCAGGGCCGCGCCGGACAACACCAGAAATACCAGCCCGATCAGGCGCCAGGAGAACAGCCAGCCGCTCCACTGCCACGGCTCATGACGCTGGCGGAAGATCTGCCAGGTCTTGATCGCCAGCAACAGCGGAAAGATGTAAGCGAAATAACCGAGAATCATGAACAGGATATCGGCGCTGTACGAACCCACAGGGCCACCGAAATTCTGCACATCGTCGATTTTGCTGTTATGGCTCCAGCCGGGATCGTCCTTGCCATAGGTGAGCAAGGCCATCATCAGGAACAGGCACAGCGCGCCGATAGCGATCAGCGCGCCTTCCTTGAGTCGATAATGCAGGTGCTGACGCCAGGCCGGCACGACTGCTGCTTTGGGTGTTGCGGCGGATTTCTTCAAAACGGGTCTTTTCCTGCGCCTTTTAGCGCGTCCATCTGTTGAATGACTGCACACGACTGCTCTATCCCGAGCAGGTGAAAAATGACGAATGTTACTGAATCTACTTTTAACACCGTGCAACCCATAGGCGAAACGGCGATAACGCCACAATCGCCGCATTGTACGGGTTTGCGTGCGCGATGCCACGCACTTGCCCATCACGCGGCAAGCTCAACCTTCCAAGGCGTTGCAGCACGGTCAATTTGAGCATGCATTGTCTTTGCTGACAAAGGCTTATGCGCTGTATTTGCCAATCCAGACAAGCTTGGCAATTGGCCTGCATTCGCCAGCCCCGTTTACGACCGCGCCTTATGCACAGAGTTGCAGAAACACCCTTACACGTTAATCCAGGCCGAGAACCTGTTCGGGCTGGCCCCGTGGCGCTGTGTCGACAATAATCATACCTTGGGGCAGGCGCCCGACCTGCCACTCCCCTCCCCTTCCGTAAGCCTGGATGCCATGCTGACCTGGTTGCAACGCGACACCCTGACTTTTCCGCCACTGGCCAAGGCCATGCGCGAACCCAACGGCCTGCTTGCCGCCGGCGGCGACCTCTCGGCCGAACGGCTGATCCAGGCCTATCGCCACGGCTGCTTTCCCTGGTTTTCCGAAGGCCAACCGATCCTCTGGTGGTCGCCGGATCCACGTACGGTGATATTTCCCGACGAGCTGCACGTCTCACGCAGCCTTGGCAAACTATTGCGCCAACAGCGTTACAGCGTGACCTTCGATCAGGATTTCGCCGCGGTTATTCGAGCCTGCGCCGCGCCTCGCGCCTATGCCGATGGCACCTGGATCACCGAAGGCATTCAGAGCGCCTACCTGGAGCTGCACCAGCGCGGTTACGCCCACTCCGTTGAGGTGTGGGACCAGGGCGAACTGGTCGGGGGCCTGTACGGTCTGGCAATGGGCCAATTGTTTTTTGGCGAGTCCATGTTCAGCCGCGCCGACAACGCCTCCAAATTCGGCTTTGCCACGCTGACCCGGCAATTGCAGGCCTGGGGCTTCGTGCTGATCGACTGCCAGATGCCCAACGACCACTTGCATAGCCTGGGCGCACGCGCCATACCGCGCAGTGAGTTCGCGCAGTTCCTGCACAATCATCTGGACCAGCCCAGCTCTGGGCCGTGGGTTTCTTAGGCGACATCCGCGTACCTGGCTTACACTTATTTCAAAGCTTATCCCGAGGGTTGATCATGACCGAGCTGGCACGCTTGAAGTTCTATGCCACTCAAGCCCACTCTTGCAGCTATCTGCCCGACGAGCAGGCGACCACGCTGTTCCTCGACCCCAGCCAGCCGATGGACGTGCACGTGTACGCCGACCTATCCGAGATGGGCTTCCGGCGCAGCGGCGATCATCTGTACCGCCCCCACTGCCAGAACTGCAACGCGTGCGTGCCAGCGCGCATTCCCGTGGCGCAGTTTTTACCGGACCGCAACCAGAAGCGCATTCTCAAGCGCAACGCCGACCTGACGGTGAATGCGGTCAAGCCGCAATACAGCGAAGAATATTTCGATCTTTATCAACGCTACATCGAACAACGCCACGCCGACGGCGATATGTTCCCACCCAGCCGCGATCAGTTTTCGACGTTCCTGGTGCGTGACCTGCCTTTTTCGCGCTTTTACGAATTCCGCCTCGACGGACGGCTGGTGGCGGTGGCGGTGACCGACCTGCTGCCCAATGGCCTGTCGGCGGTGTACACCTTCTACGAACCTGCTGAAGAACGCCGCAGCCTGGGGCGCTTTGCGATTCTCTGGCAAATAGGCGAAGCGCTGCGCCTGGAACTGGAGGCGGTGTACCTCGGATACTGGATCAAGAACTGCAAAAAGATGAACTACAAGACCCAATATCGGCCCATTGAGCTGCTGATTAATCAAAGATGGGTCACGCTTAACTAGAACCCCTTGGCTTGAACACCCTTTTTCGGGCACAATGCACGCCGCTTTTGCCTGGCGCAGTTGCACCGGGCCATTCACTGGATACCGAGGGCTTTACTGCATGTCGAAAGAAGACAGCTTCGAAATGGAAGGCACTGTCGTCGACACCCTGCCCAACACCATGTTTCGTGTGGAGTTGGAAAATGGGCACGTCGTAACCGCGCATATCTCCGGCAAGATGCGCAAGAACTACATTCGTATTCTTACCGGTGACAAAGTGCGCGTCGAGCTGACGCCCTATGACTTGAGCAAAGGGCGCATCACTTACCGCGCTCGCTAAGCAAGTCAATACAAAACGCCCGGTTATGCCGGGCGTTTTTGTGTGTGCAGTATTTGTCATCCACACACAACCAAATGTGGGAGGGGGCTTGCTCCCGATTGCGATGGGTCAGCCCGTACATGGGTGACTGATACACCGCTATCGGGGGCAAGCCCCCTCCCACATTGGACTTTCATTAATTTGGCAACGGCGTTTCAGGCAGCAAAAAGGCGCCTTTCGGCGCCTTTTTGTCATTGCAGAACGATCAGGCCATTTCAGCCGTGGTTTCGAACTCGAAGGTCAGCTCGCCGTCCTTCAGATCGATGTGCACCACGCCACCATGGTCGGAGAGCTCGCCAAACAGGATCTCTTCGGCCAACGGCCGCTTGATCTTGTCCTGGATCAGGCGCGCCATCGGGCGGGCGCCCATTGCCGCGTCGTAGCCACCTTCGGCAATCCAGCTGCGTGCCGCTTCCGTCACATCCAGCTGCACGCGCTTGTCTTCCAACTGCGCTTGAAGCTCGGTGAGGAACTTGTCCACCACACTTTTGATGACCTCATGGCTGAGGCGACCAAACTGGATAATGGTGTCCAGACGGTTGCGGAACTCCGGCGTGAAGCTCTTCTTGATCACTTCCATCGCATCGGAAGAGTGATCCTGATGGGTAAAGCCGATCGACGCCCGCGCAGCGGTTTCAGCGCCGGCGTTGGTGGTCATGATCACGATCACGTTGCGGAAGTCCGCCTTGCGCCCGTTGTTGTCGGTCAGGGTGCCGTGGTCCATCACCTGCAGCAGCAGGTTGAAGACTTCCGGGTGCGCCTTTTCGATTTCATCGAGCAGCAACACGCAATGCGGCTGCTTGGTGATCGCCTCGGTCAACAGACCGCCCTGGTCGAAGCCGACATAGCCTGGAGGTGCACCGATCAGGCGCGACACGGTGTGGCGCTCCATGTATTCGGACATGTCGAAGCGAACCAGCTCGATCCCCATGGCCTTGGCCAGCTGCCGCGCCGCTTCGGTTTTGCCGACACCGGTCGGGCCGGCAAACAGGAACGAACCCACCGGCTTATCTGGCGACTTGAGGCCCGCACGCGACAACTTGATCGCGGTGGACAACGAGTCGATGGCCGCATCCTGACCAAACACAGTCAGCTTGAGATCACGCTCCAGGTTACGCAGCAGCTCCTTGTCGGAACTGGTGACGTGTTTCGGCGGAATCCGCGCAATTTTCGCCACGATGTCCTCGACCTGCGGCACGTCGATGCGCTTCACACGTTTCTCGACCGGCTGCAGGCGCTGGTAGGCACCCGCCTCGTCGATCACATCAATCGCCTTGTCCGGCATATGCCGGTCATTGATGTAGCGCGATGCCAGTTCAGCAGCCGAACGCAGCGCCTCATCGGTGTACTCGATGCCGTGGTGCGCCTCGAAACGCCCCTTGAGCCCGCGCAGGATGCCAATGGTGTCTTCAACCGAAGGTTCGGACACGTCGACTTTCTGGAAGCGACGCGCCAGGGCACGGTCTTTTTCGAAAATCCCACGGAATTCCTGGAACGTGGTCGAGCCAATGCAGCGGATATCACCCGACGACAGCAGCGGCTTGAGCAAGTTGGACGCATCCATTACCCCACCGGATGCGGCACCGGCACCAATGATGGTGTGGATCTCGTCGATGAACAGGATCGCCTGCGGGCGTTTTTTCAGCTCGCCGAGCAACGCCTTGAAGCGCTTCTCGAAGTCGCCACGGTACTTGGTCCCGGCGAGCAACGCGCCCAGGTCCAGGGAGTAGACGACGCTGTTGGCCAGCAGGTCGGGCACCTGATTGTCGACGATACGCTTGGCCAGGCCCTCGGCGATCGCGGTTTTGCCCACGCCCGCCTCACCCACCAGCAACGGGTTGTTCTTGCGACGACGCGCGAGGATCTGCGCTACGCGCTCAACCTCAAGCTCACGCCCCACCAGCGGATCGATCCGCCCCTGGCGCGCCAGCTCGTTGAGGTTGCTGGCATAGGCATCCAGCGGGTTGCTTGAAGAAGAAGACTCACCGCCCTCGTCGTCCTGCATATCCTGCTCACCCTCGGAATGATCGCCGTGCCCAGGCACCTTGGAGATACCGTGGGCGATGTAGTTAACGACATCGATACGGGCAACGCTCTGCTGCTTGAGCAGAAACACGGCCTGGCTTTCCTGTTCGCTGAATATTGCCACCAGCACGTTGGCGCCCGTGACTTCACGCTTACCGGAGCTCTGTACGTGGAATACAGCACGCTGCAATACCCGCTGGAAGCCCAGGGTTGGCTGGGTCTCGCGGTCCTCGTCATGCACGGGGATCAGTGGCGTGGTGGAGTCGATAAACTCCTGCAGGTCATGCTTGAGTTTGTCGAGGTTGGCGCCGCACGCACGTAGAACGGTGGCGGCAGCTTCGTTATCCAAAAGTGCCAGCAGCAGGTGCTCGACGGTCATGAATTCATGACGCTTCGAACGAGCCTCCTTGAAGGCAAGATTGAGGGTGACTTCGAGCTCGCGGTTTAACATAGCTTCACCTCATACCCAAGTGGTCGGCGTTAACCGTCCTTCTCGATTTCACAGAGTAGCGGATGCTGGCTTTCCCTGGCGTACTGGTTGACCTGCATGGCCTTTGTCTCGGCGATGTCGCGGGTAAACACTCCACATACTGCCCGTCCTTCTGTGTGAACGGCCAGCATTACCTTGGTCGCCAACTCGCGGTTCAGGTTAAAAAACACCTCGAGCACTTCGACGACGAAATCCATCGGTGTGTAGTCATCATTGAACAAAACCACCTTGTACATCGGCGGCGCCTGTAAAGCAGGCTTGGCCTCCTGAACAGCAATGCCTGCAGAACCGTCGTCGTCATGTTCCTGATCCGGGCGATCCTGATTGAATGTTAGTCGAATCTGGCTATTTGCATGCATGGAAAGAAAGGTTCGTCAGTGGTTCAAATACAGTGGTGGGGGCGAGCTGTCAGAATTTCAACTCTGACCCTATGGTCGCCTTGACTATCGGCGAATCGGTGTTACAACCAATAGAGCCCACAGTGGGTAAAAAAGGTCCGCGCAGTCAACCTTATTTATTCGGGTTAGGACGGATAGACAGGATGATACTCCAGTGATGGAGTCTGGTGCAGAGGGATATGGGAATGGCTAGTGGTAAGGTCAAGTGGTTCAACAATGCCAAGGGTTACGGCTTCATTATCGAAGACGGCAAGGATGAAGACCTTTTTGCGCATTACTCAGCAATTGCGATGGAAGGCTACAAAACGCTGAAGGCGGGTCAGCAGGTGTCCTTTAATGTTATTCAAGGGCCCAAGGGCATGCTTGTGACGGATATCAAGCCCGTCACGGCTTCCAAGACCACCGAGGACACAAGAATCAGCGAAGACAATCCAATCAAGGCGCAAAGAACGCCCACGCAGACTGCGTAACAGTCTACTGCGCCAGCTCCGAGCGGTAAAAAAGCCGGCCATACTGTTGAATCAGGATGGCCGGCTTTTTATGGCTGATTACATATGCTTGATCAGCGCATCACCAAAGCCCGACGATGACACCAGTGTCGCCCCATCCATCAGGCGTTCGAAGTCATAGGTCACGGTCTTCGCCGAAATGGCGCCGTTGGTGCCCTTGATGATCAGGTCAGCCGCCTCGACCCAGCCCATGTGCCGCAGCATCATTTCCGCCGACAGGATCAACGAGCCCGGGTTGACCTGGTCCTTGCCCGCATACTTGGGCGCCGTACCGTGGGTGGCTTCGAACATGGCCACGGTGTCGGACAGGTTGGCGCCTGGGGCGATACCGATGCCACCCACTTCCGCCGCCAGGGCATCAGACAAATAGTCACCGTTGAGGTTAAGCGTCGCAATCACGTCATATTCAGCCGGACGCAGCAGGATCTGCTGGAGCATGGCATCGGCAATCGCATCCTTGACCACCACGTTCTTGCCGGTCTTCGGGTTCTTGAACTGCATCCACGGCCCGCCATCGAGCAGGGTCGCACCGAACTCCTCGGCCGCCACTTCGTAGGCCCATTCCTTGAACGCGCCCTCGGTGAACTTCATGATGTTGCCTTTGTGCACGATCGTCAGCGAGTCGCGGTCGTTATCCACCACATACTGCAGCGCCTTGCGCGCCAGACGCTGGGTGCCTTCCTTGGAAACCGGCTTCACGCCGATCCCGCAGTCCTGGTCGAAACGGATCTTGGTAACGCCCATTTCCTCCTTGAGAAACTTGATCACTTTGATCGCCTCAGGCGAACCGGCCTTCCATTCGATGCCGGCGTAAATGTCCTCGGAGTTCTCGCGGAAAATGGTCATGTCCACATCGCCCGGTTTCTTGACCGGGCTGGGCACGCCTTCGAACCAGCGCACCGGACGCAGACACACATACAGGTCCAGTTGCTGACGCAGGGCCACGTTCAGCGAACGGATGCCGCCGCCGACCGGGGTGGTCAGCGGGCCCTTGATGGACACTACATAATCTTTGACCGCATCCAGGGTTTCCTGGGGCAGCCAGGTGTCCTGGTCGTAGACTTGAGTCGCCTTCTCGCCGGCGTAAACCTCCATCCACGAGATCTTGCGCTTGCCGCCGTAGGCCTTTTCAACAGCGGCGTCGACCACCTTGATCATCACCGGGCTGATGTCGACACCAATACCGTCACCTTCGATATAAGGGATGATCGGTTGGTCAGGAACATTGAGAGAATGGTCTGCATTGACGGTGATTTTGTCGCCGACTGCCGGAACCTGAATCTTCTTGTATCCCATGCTGAACTCCATCTATGGATTGAACATCTGGCTGCGTTCGAGCCTACTCCAGATAAATGGCGACTGAAACCTTGCGCCATGCTCATTTGCATCGAAAACAGCATAATTTGTCGCCTACAAGCCTGAAACCAAAGGGAAAACCGCCAATCTTGAGCACAACGTGCGACATAGCGCGCACCCGAGCCACCTGCGACCTTTAGACCAATGGACGACACACCTTTTGTATGAAGGCTCAGCGTAAGCATAGCGACCTATGTATAATGCCGCCGCTGACCCAAGAGTCACGACGGTTGACCGCTCTAGACAGTAGCCTTCAGCCAGAAAGCAGGACTATTACAATAGTCCAAACGCTTGACGCTCGACTGATGCAACCCAACATCACCGCGAAGAAACCTCGACATTTCGCTCATGGATGACTTTGAACGAACGCGCTCCACCCGGCGCATCTCGAGTTTCTGCGCACGCTTTCAGCAAAGAAGAGAGTTAATCCGAATATGCCCACCCGCTCGAAGATCATCTATACCTTCACCGACGAAGCCCCAGCCCTCGCCACCTATTCACTGCTGCCTATCGTAGAGGCCTTCACCGCTTCCGCTGATATTGCCGTGGAAACCCGCGATATTTCTCTCGCCGGGCGCATCCTCGCAAGCTTCCCCGAGCAACTGGGCGCCAAGGCCATCCCGGACCACCTCGCCGAACTGGGCGACCTGGCCGTTACGCCTGAAGCCAACATCATCAAGCTGCCGAACATCAGCGCCTCGACCCCGCAGCTGCAAGCCGCGATCAAGGAGCTGCAGGCCCAGGGCTACGCCCTGCCGGATTACCCGGAAACCGTAACCACCGACGCGGAAAAAGAAACCCGTGCCCGTTACGACAAGGTCAAGGGCAGCGCCGTGAACCCGGTACTGCGCGAAGGCAACTCCGACCGTCGCGCGCCGCTGTCGGTCAAGAACTACGCACGCAAGCACCCGCACAAGATGGGCGCCTGGGCCGCCGACTCCAAGTCGCACATTGCCCACATGAGCAACGGCGACTTCTACGGCAGCGAAAAAGCCGTACAGATCGAAGCCGCTGACGCTGTCAAAATCGAGCTGATCGCCCAAGACGGCAGCGCCACCGTCCTGAAAGAAAAGACCTCCGTACAGGCCGGCGAGATCATCGACACCGCCGTACTGAGCAAGAAGGCCCTGCGCGCATTCATCGCCGCCGAAATCGAAGACGCCAAGAAACAAGGCGTGCTGCTGTCGGTTCACTTGAAAGCCACCATGATGAAGGTCTCCGACCCGATCATGTTCGGCCAGATCGTTGCCGAGTTCTATAAAGACGCCCTGGCCAAGCACGCTACCGTGCTGGAACAGATCGGCTTCAACCTGAACAACGGCATCGGCGACCTGTACGCCCGCATCAAGGCGCTGCCAGCTGACCAGCAGGCGCAGATCGAAGCAGACATCCAGGCCGTTTACGCCGCTCGCCCTGCCCTGGCGATGGTCAACTCCGACAAAGGCATCACCAACCTGCACGTGCCGAGCGACGTCATCGTCGACGCCTCGATGCCGGCCATGATCCGTGACTCCGGCAAGATGTGGGGCACCGACGGCCAACTGCACGACACCAAGGCGGTGATCCCGGATCGCTGCTACGCCACCATTTATCAGGCGGTCATCGAAGACTGCAAGGCCAATGGCGCCTTCGACCCGACCACCATGGGCAGCGTGCCAAACGTTGGCCTGATGGCGAAGAAAGCCGAAGAGTACGGCTCGCACGACAAGACTTTCCAGATCAAGGCTGACGGCGTGGTCCGCGTCACCGACAGCAAGGGCAACCTGCTGATGGAACAGAAAGTCGAAGCCGGCGACA
This sequence comes from Pseudomonas sp. W4I3, assembly GCF_030816195.1. Lineage (GTDB taxonomy): Bacteria > Pseudomonadota > Gammaproteobacteria > Pseudomonadales > Pseudomonadaceae > Aquipseudomonas. Next base: position 4,040,119 of record NZ_JAUSXS010000001.1, read on the forward strand.
TCTTCCGCATGTGCCAGACCAAAGACGCGCCGATCCAGGATTGGGTCAAGCTCGCCGTCAATCGCGCCCGCGCCAGCGACACCCCGGCCATCTTCTGGCTGGACCCTAAGCGCGCACACGATGGCGTCGTGGTCGAGAAAGTTCAGGCCTACCTGAAAGACCACAACACCGAAGGCCTGGACATCCGCATCATGGCCCCGGTCGACGCGATGAAGTTCACCCTGGAACGCACCCGCAAGGGCCTGGACACCATCTCGGTGACCGGCAACGTACTGCGCGACTACCTGACCGACCTGTTCCCGATCATGGAACTGGGCACCAGCGCCAAGATGCTGTCGATCGTACCGCTGATGAACGGCGGCGGCCTGTTCGAAACCGGCGCCGGCGGTTCGGCACCGAAACACGTGCAGCAGCTGCTGGAAGAAAACTTCCTGCGCTGGGACTCCCTGGGCGAGTTCCTGGCCCTGGCCGCGTCCCTCGAGCACCTGGGCGTGACGTACAACAACCCGAAAGCCCTGGTACTGTCCAAGACCCTGGACCAGGCCACCGGCCAGTTCCTGGACAACAACAAGTCGCCATCGCGCAAAGTCGGCAACATCGACAACCGCGGCAGCCACTTCTACCTGGCGCTGTACTGGGCCCAAGCCCTGGCCGCCCAGAGCGAAGACACCGCACTGCAAGCGCAGTTCGGCGAACTGGCCAAGACCCTGGCCGAGAACGAAGCAACCATCGTTGCCGAGCTCAACGCCGTACAGGGCCAGCCAGTGGACATCGGCGGCTACTACGCGCCGAACCCAGAGCTGACCAGCAAGGCCATGCGCCCTAGCAATACGCTCAATGCGGCGATTGCCAAGTTGAAGTAAGGTTGTAAGGATGCATCACAAACCCCGGCCACGTGCCGGGGTTTGTGCTTTCAGGGTTTATACAACGCCGTATTCCTGGCGCCACGCGGCCTCGATAATCGCCAACAACTGCGGCTTGTACCAAGGCTCCCACCCCGCCCTCTGCTTGAGCTCGACCCCAAACCCCGGCAGCGCCGGCAAATGCGCGAGCGCTTCGACGTTTTTCAAGCCCGGCACCTGGGCAAACCATGGCAAAAGTGCCACACCGACTCCCGCCTGGACCGCTGAACGCAGCGACATCAAGTCTTCAGACTCATACACACAGCGCCACTTGATGCCGCTCTCCTCCAAACGCCGAATCGCCAGGCTTCGGAACACGCAGGGCGCCTTGAACAGGGCCAGCGAAACTTCCTGCCCCTCCACGGGGGCTGCTGCACACTCGCCACCCAGCCACATCAACGAAAGTGCATGCAAAGGCACGCCAGCGACTTTTGGCAATTCATCGATCATCAGGCCAATATCGATTCGTCCTTCACTGAACGCCTCCGCGAGCAACATGGAACGCGCCACCTTGACCACAATTCGCACTGAAGGTAGCTCGAGTGCCACAGCAGGAATCACGCGCTGCAGGATTTCCTCGCTGAAATATTCCGGAATACCCAGCGTCACGGACTCTTGAGCGCGGCTGACATCAAACAGGCTCCCCACCTTGTCGTTAACGCTGACCATTTGCTGGGCATAGCCGGTCAGGCGCTCTCCTTCCAGGGTGAGCAGCACCTGCCGATTGTCGCGGGCAAACAGCTCGACACCCAGCAAATCCTCAAGCCGTCGAATTTGCTGGCTGATTGCCGGCTGGGTCAGGCTCAACGCTTGCGAGGCGCGGGTGAAACTGCCCAGTTCTGCGACCTTGAGAAAACTGCGCAGCGACTGGATATCAAGATTGACTCTCATGACACACCCATATGAGTGAGTAAATATTTCCAGCCATTAGTGCAAGGCACCCGCTCTATCTGTCAAGGCCGCCTACTTGGCACGCCCATGATTCATCCAACAAACGCCTACCCCCGAAACAACAAACCCGACAATCGCAACCACGCTCGGCACCTCACCCAACAGCAACGACGCCATGACCTGCGTGACCGCCGGAATCACATGAAACAAGTTCGTCGCCTTACTCGCCTCCCCTCGCCGAATCATCAAATACAGCAGCGTCAGCGCACCCACGGAGTTCATCAGCGTGACCCAGGCCAGCGACACTGCGAAGGGTGCCCACTCGGTCACCTGCATCGTTTCGGTGGTGTAGGCCAAGAGCAACATGACCAGTGACGCGGTGACCATCTGTATGAAACAACCCACCCATAGGTTCACCCCGCCAAGAAAGCGCTTCTGATAGAGCGTGCCAAGCGTGATACCCAATAGCCCCAAGCCCACCGCGCCGTAACCGCCAACTGACGCCTCAGAGCCAAAAAAGCTGCTGGCCACAACGATGGCCACACCGCCCACGCCCAGGATCGAGCCCGGCAAGTCGCGCCAGCTCAATTGCTCGCCCAAAAAGAAGTAGGCGCCAATCACGACGAATACAGGCATCAGCCCGACAATCAGCGCAGCTTGCCCAGCCGGGACGCCCTGACTTATTCCGGTGTAGAGGCCACCAAATTGCAGCGCCTGCAACAGCAAACCCACGGCTACCGCGTGAAGGTAGGGTGTAAGCCGCCTGGGCCATTGGGCCTTGATGGCGAGCGCCACTCCCAGGAACACCAGGGCAGCCAAGGCAAACCGATAGAACGTCATGGTAAAGGGCTCGCCATAACGCATACCGAACGCACCGCCGATGTAGCCGGAACTCCATAGCAGGATGAACGCAATGGGCAGTGGCGAGGTAAGGCGTACTTCGTAAGTTTTATCGGCCATTGGGGTCATGGATCTCTCCAAGTTGAGGGTCTGGAGAGATAAGCTGCGCCCTGCGCTCAAATCGGTACAATCATGAAATGTCAGATCTACCATGCAGAATGCTTATGCATCATCGCTGACAAAACCGAATCCAAATGTGGGAGGGGGCTTGCTCCCGATGGCGCAGTGTCAGACTTCAATGTACTGGCTGACACCCTGCTATCGGGCCACACTGGCGGTAATCCTGCTCGAAGAACGCGCTATATCCTGAATCAAGAGGCTTTCCATGACCTGGCTCCCCCACATCACCGTCGCTACCATCGTCGAAGACAATGGCCGTTTCCTGATGGTCGAGGAACTCAAGGGCGGCCGCGCCGTGCTCAACCAACCGGCCGGCCACCTTGATCCGGACGAAACCCTCACCGAAGCCGCCGTGCGCGAAACCCTTGAAGAAACCGGCTGGGACGTCGAAGCCACCGGCATCGTCGGCATCTACCTGTACACCGCCCCGAGCAACGGCGTGACCTATCAAAGAGTCTGCTTTATCGCCAAAGCCCTGAAACACCACCCAGACTACCCACTCGACGAAGGCATCCTGCGCGCCCGTTGGCTGACCCGCGACGAATTGATGGCCTTGCGCGACGACTGGCGCAGCGAACTGATCATCCGCTGCATCGATGATTATCTGGCCGGTCAGCGCCACAGTCTGGAATTGATCCGCCCTTCTCTTTAGCCTTGCGGGCCCAGGCCTGCTAGAATCGCGTCCTTTTTCAAGACACCCGTTGAAACCCTATGCGTGATCCAGCCCCTTCTGACACACAAAAGAAGCGCGTCATCGTCGGCATGTCCGGCGGCGTGGATTCTTCCGTTTCCGCCGTTCTGCTCATGGAGCAGGGTTATGAGGTGGAAGGCCTGTTCATGAAGAACTGGGAAGAAGACGATGGAACGGAATATTGCACCGCCATGGACGACCTCGCGGACGCCCAGGCGGTCTGCGACAAGATCGGCATCAAGCTGCACACCGCCAACTTCGCCGCCGAATACTGGGACAACGTGTTCGAGCACTTCCTGGCCGAATACAAGGCCGGCCGCACGCCGAACCCGGACATCCTGTGTAACCGCGAGATCAAGTTCAAGGCGTTCCTCGACTACGCGATGATGCTCGGCGCCGACCTGATTGCCACCGGCCACTATGTGCGCCGCCGCGATATCGATGGTCGCACCGAACTGCTCAAGGGCCTGGACCCGAACAAGGACCAGAGCTACTTCCTGCACGCCGTAGGCGGCGAACAGATCGCCAAGACCCTGTTCCCAGTGGGCGAACTGGAAAAGCCCGAAGTGCGCAGGATCGCCGAGCAACACGGCCTGGCCACCGCCAAGAAGAAGGATTCCACCGGGATCTGCTTTATCGGCGAGCGCCGCTTCAGCGACTTCCTCAAGCAATACCTGCCGGCACAACCGGGCGAGATCAAGACCACCGAAGGTGAAGTGATCGGCCGTCACCACGGCCTGATGTACCACACCATCGGCCAGCGCCAGGGCCTCGGGATCGGTGGCTTGAAAGACGCCGGCGAAGAGCCGTGGTACGTGCTGGTCAAGGATCTGGAAAACAACGTGCTGGTCGTCGGCCAGGGCAACGAGCACCCGCTGCTGTTCTCCGGCGCCCTGCTCGCTTCGGAAATCTATTGGGTCAACCCGATCGACCTGAGCACCCCGCGCCGCCTGACCGCCAAAGTGCGCTATCGCCAGAGCGACCAGGCCTGCACCCTGGAAAAAACCGCTACCGGCTACCGTGCCACCTTCGATGACCCGCAGCGCGCAGTCACCCCTGGCCAATCCGTGGTGTTCTATGACGGCGAAGTCTGCCTGGGTGGCGGCGTGATTGAAGTGGCGCAAGCCTGGAGCAACGCGGCATGAGCCCGACCCAGGAGCAGTTGACCGCGCTGGGCGGGGTTTTCCTTGCCGCAGTGCTGGTGGACAAGATCGCCAAGACCGGCCAGGTCACCGAGGCGGGCTTGACCTGCATGCTCGGCAGCCTGTTGATCCGCGACCCCAAGGACACCCTTGAAGTCTACGGTGGCGACGACCTGGCGCTGCGTGAAGGTTACCGTGCGCTGATCGGCGCCCTGGAACGCGACCCGAGTACGTTGCAGCGCGAACCCTTGCGCTACGCCCTATCCATGCTCGGCCTTGAGCGCCAACTGGCCAAGCGCGAGGACATGCTCGAGACCATCGGCAAACGCCTGCCGCAGATCCAGTCCCAGGTGGAACACTTCGGCCCGGCCCACGAGAACGTGATCGCCGCCTGCGGCGCGCTGTACCAGGACACCTTGAGCACCTTGCGCCAGCGTATCCAAGTGCATGGCGACATGCGCAACCTGCAGCAACCGAACAACGCGTCGAAAATCCGCGCGCTGCTCTTGGCGGGGATTCGTTCGGCGCGGTTGTGGCGCCAACTGGGTGGCCACCGCTGGCAGTTGGTGATCAGCCGACGCAAATTGCTCAAAGAGCTTTACCCGTTGATGCGCAACGAATAAGTCGTATCAGCAGACCATTTCAAGCCGTTACGCGTAATACGCCGGTCAGTTGGCGACGGACCGGCGGATATTTTCATGTATGATACGCGCCCCATTTCGTTGCCCGACTGTCCGAGAACACCCCATGCAGCTTTCTTCGCTCACTGCGGTTTCCCCTGTTGACGGCCGCTACGCCGGCAAAACCCAGGCCCTGCGCCCAATTTTCAGCGAGTACGGCCTGATCCGTGCCCGTGTCCTGGTTGAAGTGCGCTGGCTCCAGCGCCTGGCCGCTCACCCTGCCATCAGCGAAGTGCCGGCGTTTTCCGCCCAAGCCAACGCTGTGCTCAACACCCTGGCGGAAAACTTCTCCCTGGAGCACGCCGAGCGTGTGAAAGAGATCGAGCGCACCACCAACCACGACGTCAAAGCCATCGAATACCTGCTCAAGGAACAAGCGGCCAAGCTGCCGGAACTGGCCCAGGTCAGCGAGTTCATCCACTTTGCCTGCACCAGCGAGGACATCAACAACCTGTCCCACGCCCTGATGCTGCGCGAAGGCCGTGATGACGTGATGCTGCCACTGATGCGCCAGACCGCCGACGCCATTCGTGAGCTGGCCATCCGTTTCGCCGCCGTGCCGATGCTGTCGCGCACCCATGGCCAGCCGGCATCGCCGACCACCCTGGGTAAAGAACTGGCCAACGTGGTGTACCGCCTGGAGCGCCAGATCGCTCAAGTCGCCGCCGTGCCATTGCTGGGCAAGATCAACGGCGCGGTAGGCAACTACAACGCTCACCTGTCGGCCTACCCCGAGGTCGACTGGGAAGCCAACGCGCGCGCCTTCATCGAAGACGAGCTGGGCCTGGGCTTCAACCCCTACACCACGCAGATCGAACCTCACGACTACATCGCCGAGCTGTTCGACGCGATCGCGCGCTTCAACACCATCCTGATCGACTTCGATCGCGATATCTGGGGCTACATCTCCCTGGGCTACTTCAAGCAGCGCACCATTGCCGGTGAAATCGGTTCGTCGACCATGCCGCACAAGGTCAACCCGATCGACTTCGAAAACTCCGAAGGCAACCTCGGCATCGCCAATGCGCTGTTCCAGCACCTGGCCAGCAAACTGCCGATCTCGCGCTGGCAGCGCGACCTGACCGACTCCACCGTACTGCGCAACCTCGGCGTGGGCTTTGCCCACAGCGTGATCGCGTACGAAGCCAGCCTCAAAGGCATCAGCAAGCTGGAGCTCAACGAGCAGAAAATTGCCGCTGACCTGGACGCCTGCTGGGAAGTTCTGGCCGAGCCGATCCAGACCGTAATGCGCCGCTACAACATCGAAAACCCGTACGAGAAGCTGAAAGAATTGACGCGCGGCAAGGGGATTACCTCCGACGCACTGCAAACTTTCATCGACGGCCTGGACATGCCAGCCGCTGCCAAGGCCGAGCTGAAACTGCTCACCCCGGCCAACTACATCGGCAACGCCGTCCAGCAAGCCAAACGCATCTGATCAGCGCACGACCCTTTAAGACGCCCGGCCGCGCCGGGCGTTTTTATTCCTGTCTTAAAAGTGCTTTTTTTCAATAGGTTACACATGAATCCTGATATTCCTCTTCAACTTCTGGGCGGCATCACGGCACGCGAATTTTTGCGCGATTATTGGCAGAAAAAGCCACTGCTGATCCGCCAGGCCATCCCTGATTTCGAAAGCCCGATCGACGCCGACGAACTGGCCGGCCTGGCCCTGGAAGAAGAAGTCGAGTCGCGCCTGGTGATCGAACACGGCGAACGTCCGTGGGAGCTGCGTCGCGGCCCGTTCGCCGAAGACGCCTTCAGCACCCTGCCCGAGCGTGAGTGGACCCTGCTGGTGCAGGCGGTCGACCAGTTCGTGCCGGAAGTTGCCGAATTGCTCGAGCACTTCCGCTTCCTGCCGAGCTGGCGCATCGACGACGTGATGATCAGCTTCGCCGCGCCGGGTGGCAGCGTCGGTCCGCACTTCGACAACTACGACGTATTTCTGCTGCAGGCCCAGGGCAAGCGCAACTGGAAGATCGGCCAGATGTGCAGTTCTGAAAGTGCGCTGCTGCAGCACGCCGACCTGCGCATCCTCGCCGAATTCGAAGAAAGCGCGGAGTGGGTGCTCGAGCCGGGCGACATGCTGTACCTGCCGCCGCGCCTGGCGCATTTCGGCATTGCCGAAGACGACTGCATGACCTACTCGGTAGGCTTCCGCGCCCCGAGCGCGGCCGAAGTGCTGACCCACTTCACCGACTTCCTCAGCCAGTACCTGACCGACGAAGAGCGCTACACCGACGCCGACGCCCAGCCGGTCAGCGACCCGCACCAGATCCAGAGCGATGCACTGGACCGCCTCAAGAGCCTGTTGGCCGAGCACATGAGCGACGAGCGCATGCTGCTGACCTGGTTCGGCCAGTTCATGACCGAACCGCGCTACCCGGAGCTGGTGGCGGGCGAAGAGGTGGGCGAGGAGGATTTCATCAGCAGCCTGCAAGACGGCGCGATCCTGGTGCGCAACCCAAGCGCGCGCCTGGCCTGGTCGGAAGTGGACGACGACGTACTGCTGTTCGCCAGCGGCCAGAGCCGTTACCTGCCGGGCAAACTGCGCGAACTGCTGAAGCTGGTGTGCTCGGCAGACGCCCTGCACAGCGAAAACCTCGGCGTTTGGCTGGCCGACGAAGACGGTCGCGACCTGCTGTGCGAATTGGTCAAGCAAGGCAGCCTGGGGTTTGCGGATGAATAAGATTCACGTAAGTGTCGCGGACTGGCGAAAGGATATCGACGAGATTCGGCGCATTCGTGAAGCGGTATTTATCGCTGAACAATCGGTTCCACCGGAGCTGGAGTGGGATGCGGACGACGCCGGCGCCATGCATTTCCTGGCATTCGAAGGCGACTTTCCGATTGGCACGGCTCGTTTGTTGCCCAGTGGCGAGATCGGGCGCGTATCGGTGCTCAAGGACTGGCGCGGGCTGAAGGTCGGCGACAAGCTGATGGAAGCAGTGATTGGCCAGGCTGAGCAACGCGGCCAGACCAAGCAGTTTCTCAGTGCGCAGGTGTACGCGGCGCCATTTTATGAGCGACTTGGCTTCAAGATCGTCAGCGAGGAATTCCTGGAAGTCGGGATTCCCCATGTCGATATGGTGCGTGAGGGCTGATTCCAGACCGCGTCGCCACCATCGGGGGCAAGCCCCCTCCCACACTTGACCGCATTCCAAAGGATGTATTCGGTCAAAATGTGGGAGGGGGCTTGCCCCCGATGACTATTTCAGCAACACCCAAAATGCCCTGCCATGCCAGGGCATTTTGCCGTCTACGATTCAACTTGCGCGCTGCCAAGCCGACAAACTGGCACTATCACGCCAAATGAATTGCAGAGATCACGGACATGTCCCTACGCACCCTGCTCACCGCTCTCATCCTGACCGCGAGCGTCTCGGCCATGGCCGACACCCAGGTCGTCAACCTGAGCAACCGCACCAGCGCCGACCTGCTGCCGGTCGCACAGAATTTCATCGGCAAGGACGGCACCGTCAGCGCCTATGGCAACCAATTGATCGTCAACGCCGAACCGGGCAAGATCGAGGCGTTGCGCGCGCTGCTTGGCCAATTGGACACGCCCGCCAAGCGTTTGCTGATCACCGTCGACACCAATGAAAACAATCAGCAGAACAGCGGCGACAGCCAGACCCGCATCATCAGCTACGGCACCACCAGCCGCGACGGCGGTATCCAGCAGATCCAGGCCAGTGAAGGCGTACCCGCGCTGATTCAGGTCGGCCAAAGCGTACCGCTGACCACCACCCAGCAGGACAGTTACGGGCGCCTGCAGAACCAGACCCAGTATCGCAACGTCACCCAGGGCTTTTACGTGACCGCCAGCGTCACCGGCGAGACCGTTCACCTCGCCATCAGTACCAACCGTGACCGCATGAGCCAGGAACGTCCCGATGTAGTGAACGTACAAAGTACCGACACAAGCGTCAGCGGTCGCCTGGGCGAGTGGATCACGCTGGCTGGCATCAACCGTGAAACCCAAGCCGACAAATCCTCTACAACCCGCAGCTACTCTACTCAGGGCCGTGACGACCTGACGGTGCGGGTCAAAGTCGACACGCTGAACTGAAGCACCGAAAACTGACTGGCGAGTCGTATTAGACCAAAGATGTAGTGCTTTAAAAAAAGCACTACAAAACGTTTGACGAGCCAAAAAAGCATGGGCATGATGGCCTCGCTCCCGCTAATCAGGGGCCCTGGCAAGGGCCTTCGGATCGCCGCTCTAAACTACCCACCTGAGCCGATTCGTGTCTGTACCGCCCACAAGGTGTGTTTGACGTTGGTTGCGACTGGAACGAAGTTGTCCCGAGGGACGGAAGCTAACCAGGTAACCCGGCTACACACTGATGGATCGTACGAAGGCCCACGATGCCCGAAGACCGTTCGCAGTTTGCCCTTACCTGCTCAATTCCGCCTTTGAGCCAATCGTTCATCCCGTCGCCCTCCCCGCCAAACCCGGCTTGACCGCCTGAGCTTCTGGTCAGCGAGCAGCCATAACCACGTACTGACTACGCGGCTGGCAAATGGAATTTTCCACCTAGACCTATGCGACGAGGTTTTTCCCCATGGCACTGACACGCGAACAGCAAATTGCAGCCCTTGAAAAAGACTGGGCTGAAAACCCACGCTGGAAAGGCGTGACCCGCGCTTATTCCGCTGCTGACGTCGTCCGCCTGCGTGGCTCGGTCCAGCCTGAGCACACCTTTGCAAAACTCGGCGCCGAGAAGCTGTGGAACCTGGTCACCCAAGGTGCCAAGCCGTCCTTTCGCCCCGACAAAGATTTCGTCAACTGCATGGGCGCCCTTACTGGCGGCCAGGCAGTGCAACAGGTAAAAGCCGGTATCCAGGCGATCTACCTGTCCGGCTGGCAAGTGGCAGCGGACAACAACTCCGCTGAATCCATGTACCCCGACCAATCGCTGTACCCGGTGGACTCCGTACCGACCGTGGTCAAGCGCATCAACAACTCGTTCCGCCGTGCCGACCAGATCCAGTGGAAAGCCGGCAAGAACCCGGGCGATGAAGGCTACATCGATTACTTCGCGCCTATCGTGGCGGACGCTGAAGCTGGTTTCGGTGGCGTACTCAACGCCTATGAGCTGATGAAAAGCATGATCGAGGCTGGCGCTGCGGGCGTGCACTTCGAAGACCAACTGGCTTCGGTGAAAAAATGTGGCCACATGGGCGGCAAGGTTCTGGTGCCCACTCAGGAAGCCGTACAGAAGCTGACCGCTGCCCGTCTGGCCGCTGACGTTGCCGGCACGCCGACCATCATCCTGGCGCGCACCGATGCCAACGCCGCCGACCTGCTGACCTCGGACTGCGACCCTTACGACCAGCCGTTCGTGACCGGCGAGCGTACACAGGAAGGTTTCTACAAAGTGCGCGCCGGTCTTGACCAGGCGATCGCCCGCGGCTTGGCCTATGCGCCGTACGCCGATCTGATCTGGTGCGAAACCGCCAAGCCGGACCTGGACGAAGCCCGCCGCTTCGCCGAAGCGATCAAAAAGGAATACCCGGACCAACTGCTGTCCTACAACTGCTCGCCTTCCTTCAACTGGAAGAAGAACCTGGACGACGCGACCATCGCCAAGTTTCAGCGCGAATTGTCTGCCATGGGCTACAAGCACCAGTTCATTACCCTGGCTGGCATTCACAACATGTGGCACAGCATGTTCAACCTGGCGCACGACTACGCCCGCAACGACATGACCGCCTACGTGAAGCTGCAGGAGCAGGAGTTCGCTGACGCCGCCAAAGGCTACACCTTCGTGGCTCACCAGCAGGAAGTGGGCACTGGTTACTTCGACGACATGACCACCGTAATCCAGGGTGGCACCTCGTCCGTCACCGCGCTGACCGGCTCGACCGAAGAAGAGCAGTTCCACTAAGCACCGCGTACACGGCCATTGCGGCCCCAGGGAAGACCTAACCGCAGTGCCGCATCACAATCACGCCCCGACTGGTTCGGGGCGTTTTTTATTTCAGCAATACAAAAAAGCAAATGTGGGAGGGGGCTCGCCCCCGATTGCGGTATATCAGTCAGCTTATTTGGAGCTGACCCACCGCTATCGGGAGCAAGCCCCCTCCCACACCAGAATGCATGCAGCCCTGGGATTTTTTGCGCAAAAGATTGATCCAGAGCGGTATCCGCACAGGTCCGATCGGTTAAAAGAACCGCTGCAGCAACTAAACAGCATTCAACCAAGTAACGGTAACTTCCCCGCCACATGAGAAACATTCGCTTAAAACCTGCGCAAACAATATTCATTATCATTTGGCGCGCAGAAACTTCGTTACAGCTAAAACAAAACACATTTGATGAAAAGCCCCCTAATGCCCACTACGCAAGGGCTTGAGCCCCACAAAGGTGCACTATGTGCTTATTCCACCGAATAATTTCGCCACAGGAATTTTACTTGCCCGGTGTTTAGCCATAAAATCACCGCGATTGATTGCAGTGCGACATATCGTCACTGCATCGTTACTTTTTCGAGCTCAGAGACCTTTGCTCTCTGTTAAGGATTTCCAGCATGACCGACGCGACAGGACTCATGGCCCACAACTGGGGCTTTGCCATTTTCCTTCTCGGTGTTGTAGGCCTTTGCGCCTTCATGCTTGGCGTCTCCAGCCTTCTCGGGTCAAAAGCCTGGGGCCGCAGCAAAAACGAACCGTTCGAGTCCGGCATGCTACCTACAGGTGGCGCCCGCTTGCGGCTCTCAGCCAAATTCTATCTGGTCGCGATGCTCTTCGTGATCTTCGATATCGAAGCCCTCTTTCTCTTTGCCTGGTCTGTGTCCGTTCGCGAAAGCGGCTGGACCGGATTCGTCGAAGCCCTCGTTTTCATAGCAATTCTGTTGGCAGGCCTTGTCTACCTATTTCGAGTGGGCGCCCTTGACTGGGCTCCGGAAGCTCGTCGTAAGCGGCAAGCGAAGCTGAAACAATGAGGCTTTGGCGATGCAATACAATCTCACCAGGATCGACCCGGATGCTCCTAACGAGCAGTACCCCATCGGCGAACGAGAAACCGTTTCCGACCCGTTAGAAGACCAAGTCCACAAAAACATCTACATGGGCAAGCTCGAAGACGTGCTGAGTGGCGCGGTCAACTGGGGGCGTAAAAACTCCCTGTGGCCGTACAACTTCGGTCTGTCGTGCTGCTACGTGGAAATGACCACCGCCTTCACGGCGCCCCACGACATCGCGCGCTTTGGCGCCGAAGTTATCCGGGCATCACCGCGCCAGGCGGATTTCATGGTTATCGCCGGTACGTGCTTCATCAAGATGGCGCCGATCATTCAGCGTCTCTATGAGCAAATGCTCGAACCGAAATGGGTTATCTCCATGGGTTCGTGCGCCAACTCCGGTGGCATGTACGACATCTACTCGGTCGTTCAAGGGGTGGACAAGTTCCTGCCCGTGGACGTCTACGTGCCTGGCTGCCCGCCCCGCCCCGAAGCATTCCTGCAAGGCTTGATGCTGCTGCAGGAATCGATTGGCAAGGAGCGTCGCCCACTTTCCTGGGTGGTCGGTGATCAAGGCGTGTATCGCGCCGAGATGCCGTCCCAAAAGGAACAGCGCCGCGAACAGCGTATTCAGGTCACCAACCTGCGCAGCCCCGACGAAGTCTGATCCAGCCCGCTTCTTTAAATAGAACGAAAACCTGGCTTCATTCTTTACGTTGACCGAAAGCGATAAAAAACCATGACTACAGGCAGTGCTCTACGCATCCCGCCTTATAAGGCAGACGACCAGGATGTGGTCGTCGAACTCAATAACCGTTTTGGCCCTGACGCCTTCACCGCCCAGGCCACACGCACCGGCATGCCGGTGCTGTGGGTGGCGCGTGCCAGGCTTGTCGAAGTCCTGACCTTCCTGCGCAACCTGCCCAAGCCGTACGTCATGCTCTATGACCTGCATGGCGTGGACGAGCGTCTGCGCACCAAGCGTCAAGGCCTGCCGAGCGGCGCCGATTTCACCGTGTTCTATCACCTGATGTCGCTTGAACGTAACAGCGACGTGATGCTCAAGGTCGCGCTGTCCGAGGGCGACCTGAGCGTGCCGAGCGTGACCGGTATCTGGCCGAACGCCAACTGGTACGAACGCGAAGTCTGGGACATGTTCGGTATCGACTTCCCCGGCCACCCGCACCTGTCGCGCATCATGATGCCGCCGACCTGGGAAGGTCACCCGCTGCGCAAGGACTTCCCTGCCCGCGCCACCGAATTCGACCCGTTCACCCTCAACCTGGCCAAGCAGCAGCTCGAAGAAGAGTCTGCGCGCTTCCGCCCGGAAGACTGGGGCATGAAGCGTTCCGGCACCAACGAGGACTACATGTTCCTCAACCTGGGCCCGAACCACCCTTCGGCTCACGGTGCGTTCCGTATCATCCTGCAACTGGACGGCGAAGAAATCGTCGACTGCGTTCCGGACATCGGCTACCACCACCGTGGTGCCGAGAAGATGGGCGAGCGCCAGTCCTGGCACAGCTATATCCCGTACACCGACCGTATCGACTACCTCGGCGGCGTGATGAACAACCTGCCGTACGTGCTCTCGGTCGAGATGCTGGCCGGCATCACGGTACCCGACCGCGTCGACACCATCCGCATCATGATGGCCGAGTTCTTCCGGATCACCAGCCACCTGCTGTTCCTGGGTACGTACATCCAGGACGTCGGCGCCATGACCCCGGTGTTCTTCACCTTCACCGACCGTCAACGCGCCTACAAGGTCATCGAAGCCATCACCGGCTTCCGTCTGCACCCAGCCTGGTACCGCATTGGCGGCGTGGCCCACGACCTGCCCAATGGCTGGGAGCGCCTGGTCAAGGAATTCATCGACTGGATGCCCAAGCGTCTGGACGAATACCAAAAGGCCGCGCTGGATAACAGCATCCTCAAGGGCCGTACCATCGGCGTGGCCCAGTACAACACCAAAGAGGCCCTGGAATGGGGCGTCACCGGTGCCGGCCTGCGTTCCACCGGGCTCGATTTCGACCTGCGCAAAGCGCGCCCATACTCCGGCTACCAGAACTTCGAGTTCGAAATTCCGACAGCCGTGAATGGCGATGCCTACGACCGTTGCATCGTGCGCGTCGAAGAAATGCGCCAGAGCCTGAAGATCATCGAGCAGTGCATGCGCAACATGCCGGCAGGTCCGTACAAGGCGGATCACCCGCTGACCACGCCGCCGCCCAAAGAGCGCACGCTGCAGCACATCGAAACCCTGATCACGCACTTCCTGCAGGTTTCGTGGGGCCCGGTCATGCCGGCCAACGAGTCCTTCCAGATGATTGAAGCGACCAAGGGCATCAACAGTTATTACCTGACGAGCGATGGCGGCACCATGAGCTACCGCACCCGGATTCGCACCCCAAGCTTCCCGCACTTGCAGCAGATCCCTTCGGTGATCAAAGGCGAGATGGTCGCGGACTTGATTGCGTACCTGGGTAGTATCGATTTCGTTATGGCCGACGTGGACCGCTAAGCATGAACAGCACGCTTATCCAGACAGACCGTTTCACCTTGAGTGAAACCGAGCGCTCGGCCATCGAGCACGAGCTGCACCACTACGAAGACCCGCGCGCGGCGTCGATCGAAGCCTTGAAGATCGTGCAGAAGGAACGCGGCTGGGTGCCGGACGGCGCCCTCTACGCCATCGGCGAGATCCTTGGCATCCCGGCCAGCGACGTTGAAGGCGTGGCGACGTTCTACAGCCAGATCTTCCGTCAACCGGTCGGCCGCCACATCATTCGCGTGTGCGACAGCATGGTCTGCTACATCGGTGGCCACGAATCCGTGGTCAGCGAGATCCAGGCCAAGCTGGGCATCGGCCTGGGCCAGACCACCGCAGACGGCCGCTTCACGCTGCTGCCAGTGTGCTGCCTGGGCAACTGCGACAAGGCGCCGGCGTTGATGATCGACGACGACACATTCGGTGACGTACAGCCTGCTGGCGTGACCCAATTGCTCGAGGGCTACCCATGACCCTGACTTCCTTCGGCCCGGCCAACCTGATCAAGCGTTCGGCCGAGACCCACCCGCTGACCTGGCGCCTGCGTGACGACGGCGAGCCTGTGTGGCTCGACGAGTACCAGGCCAAGAACGGCTACGCCGCCGCGCGCAAGGCCTTCGCCGACATGGCCCAGGACGACATCGTCCAGACCGTGAAAGACGCCGGCCTCAAGGGCCGCGGCGGCGCAGGCTTCCCCACGGGCGTGAAGTGGGGCCTGATGCCCAAAGACGAATCCATCAATATCCGCTACCTGCTGTGCAACGCGGATGAAATGGAGCCCAACACCTGGAAAGACCGCATGCTGATGGAGCAACTGCCCCATCTGCTGATCGAAGGCATGCTGATCAGCGCCCGCGCGCTGAAAACCTACCGTGGCTACATCTTCCTGCGTGGCGAATACACCACCGCCGCCAAGCACCTCAACCGTGCCGTGGCTGAAGCCAAGGCGGCAGGCTTGTTGGGCAAGAACATCCTGGGTTCGGGTTTCGACTTCGAACTGTTCGTGCACACCGGCGCCGGGCGTTACATCTGCGGTGAAGAAACCGCACTGATCAACTCTCTCGAAGGCCGCCGCGCCAACCCGCGCTCCAAGCCGCCCTTCCCCGCCGCCGTGGGCGTGTGGGGCAAGCCGACGTGCGTGAACAACGTCGAGACCCTGTGCAACGTGCCGGCGATCATCGCCGACGGCGTGGACTGGTACAAATCCCTGGCCCGCGAAGGCAGTGAAGACATGGGCACCAAGCTCATGGGCTTCTCCGGCAAGGTCAAGAACCCTGGCCTGTGGGAGCTGCCGTTCGGCGTGACCGCGCGCGAGCTGTTCGAGGACTACGCCGGCGGCATGCGCGACGGCTACACCCTCAAGGCCTGGCAGCCAGGCGGCGCCGGCACCGGCTTCCTGCTGCCCGAGCACCTGGACGCGCAGATGTATGCCGGCGGTATCGGCAAGGTGGGCACCCGGATGGGTACTGGCCTGGCGATGGCGGTGGACAACACGGTGAACATGGTCTCGCTGCTGCGCAACATGGAGCAGTTCTTCGCCCGCGAATCCTGCGGCTTCTGCACCCCTTGCCGTGACGGTCTGCCATGGAGCGTCAAGCTGCTGATGGCCCTGGAAAATGGCGAAGGCCGCGAGGGCGACATCGAAACCCTGCTGGGCCTGGTCGGCTTCCTCGGCCCAGGCAAGACCTTCTGTGCGCACGCACCGGGCGCCGTGGAACCATTGGGCAGCGCAATCAAATACTTCCGCCCTGAATTCGAGGCCGGCATCGCGCCAAACCGCGCGGGCGAACTGACTCAGGTGGTATCACCGACCATGGTCGGTGCGTAGAGCTTAAAGAAGCGAAGGGTTCGTGCCTTTCGCTTTTCTCATGTGCGGACGCCTTGATGGCTGTGTAGATGCACATGAATAACAAGATTCCATTAGCCACGCCCGCTGACAACGGGCCAACGAAGAACTTTGAACCATGGCCACTATCCACGTAGACGGCAAAGCGCTCGAAGTCGATGGGGCGGACAACCTGTTACAGGCATGTCTGTCACTCGGCCTCGACATCCCGTATTTCTGCTGGCACCCCGCGCTCGGTAGCGTCGGTGCCTGTCGCCAGTGTGCGGTCAAGCAGTACACCGACGAGAACGACACCCGTGGTCGTATCGTCATGTCCTGCATGACCCCAGCCACCGACAACACCTGGATCTCCATCGACGATGATGAATCCAAGGCGTTCCGCGCCAGTGTCGTCGAATGGCTGATGACCAACCACCCCCACGACTGCCCGGTCTGTGAGGAAGGCGGTCACTGCCACCTGCAAGACATGACGGTGATGACCGGCCACAACGAGCGCCGCTATCGCTTCACCAAGCGTACCCACCAGAACCAGGACCTCGGCCCGTTCATCTCCCACGAAATGAACCGCTGCATCGCCTGCTACCGTTGCGTGCGTTTCTATAAGGACTACGCCGGCGGCACCGACCTGGGCGTATTCGGCGCCCACGACAACGTGTACTTCGGTCGCGTTGAAGACGGCGTGCTCGAAAGCGAATTCTCCGGCAACCTCACCGAGGTCTGCCCGACCGGTGTGTTCACCGACAAGACCCACTCCGAGCGCTACAACCGTAAGTGGGACATGCAATTCGCGCCGAGCATCTGCCATGGCTGCTCCAGCGGTTGTAACATCTCGCCGGGCGAGCGCTACGGTGAACTGCGTCGTATCGAAAACCGCTTCAACGGTTCGGTCAACCAGTACTTCCTGTGCGACCGTGGCCGTTTCGGCTATGGCTACGTCAACCGCGAAGACCGTCCACGCCAGCCGCTGCTGGCCGATGGCGCCAAGCTGAGCCTGGACGCCGCGCTGGACAAGGCCGCCGACCTGCTGCGTGGCCGTAACATCGTCGGTATCGGTTCGCCGCGCGCCAGCCTCGAAAGCAACTTCGCGTTGCGTGAGCTGGTCGGCGCCGAGCACTTCTACTGCGGTATCGAAGCCGGCGAGCTGGAACGTATCCGCCTGGTCCTGCAAGTGCTGAACGACAGCCCGCTGCCAGTGCCGAACATGCGCGACATCGAAGACCACGATGCGATCTTCGTGCTCGGTGAAGACCTGACCCAGACCGCCGCGCGTATCGCGCTGTCGCTGCGTCAGTCGGTCAAAGGCAAGGCCGAGGAAATGGCCGATGCCATGCGCGTCCAGCCCTGGCTCGACGCCGCGGTGAAAAACATCGGCCAGCACGCGCTGAACCCGCTGTTTATCGCTTCCCTGGCTGAAACTAAGCTCGACGACATCGCCGAAGAATGCGTCCACGCCGCACCGGACGACCTGGCGCGCATCGGCTTCGCCGTGGCCCACGCCCTCGACGCCAGCGCGCCTGCCGTTGACGGCCTGGACACTGAAGCCGTGGCACTGGCCCAGCGCATCGCCGACGCCCTGCTGGCCGCCAAGCGCCCGCTGATCATCGCCGGTACCTCGCTGGGTTCCAAGGCGCTGATCGAAGCCGCCGCCAACATCGCCAAGGCCCTGAAGCTGCGCGACAAGAACGGCTCCATCAGCCTGGTCGTACCGGAAGCCAACAGCCTTGGCCTGGCCATGCTCGGTGGCGAGTCCGTGGACGCGGCCTTGCAAGCGGTGACCGACGGCCACGCCGACGCCATCGTGGTCCTGGAAAACGACCTGTACACCCGCACCGCTGCGGCCAAGGTTGACGCTGCACTCAACGCCGCCAAGGTGCTGATCGTGGCCGATCACCAGAAGACCGCCACCAGCGAGCGTGCGCACCTGGTACTGCCAGCCGCTACCTTCGCCGAAGGCGACGGTACCCTGGTCAGCCAGGAAGGCCGCGCCCAGCGCTTCTTCCAGGTGTTCGATCCGAAATACATGGACGCCAGCATCCTGGTTCACGAAGGCTGGCGCTGGCTGCATGCCCTGCGCGCGACCCTGCTGAACCAGCCGATCGACTGGACCCAGCTGGACCACGTCACCGCCGCGACCGCCGCCAGCGCACCGCAGTTGGCGCGCATCGTCGATGCCGCGCCGTCCGCCGCGTTCCGCATCAAGGGGCTGAAACTGGCCCGTGAGCCGCTGCGTTACTCCGGTCGTACCGCCATGCGCGCCAACATCAGCGTGCACGAACCGCGTACCCCGCAAGACGCCGACACCGCGTTCGCCTTCTCCATGGAAGGTTACTCGGGTTCGGTCGAGCCACGTCAGCAGGTGCCATTCGCCTGGTCGCCGGGCTGGAACTCGCCGCAGGCCTGGAACAAGTTCCAGGACGAAGTCGGTGGTCACATCCGCGCTGGCGACCCAGGCACCCGCCTGATCGAAAGCACCGGTGATTCGCTGAACTGGTTCGCCGCCGTACCGCGTCCGTTCAACCCGGCGCCGGGTACCTGGCAGGTCGTGCCGTTTTTCCACCTGTTCGGCAGCGAAGAGAACTCTTCCAAGGCCGCGCCGGTTCAAGAACGCATTCCAGCCGCCTACGTGGCCCTGGCCAAGTCCGAAGCCGACCGCCTGGGCGTCAACGACGGTGCCCTGCTCAGCCTGAACGTGGCCGGCCAGACCTTGCGTCTGCCGCTGCGCATCAACGAAGAGCTGGGTGCCGGCCTGGTTGCACTGCCTAAAGGCATCGCCGGTATTCCTCCAGCGATCTTTGGCCAAACCGTTGACGGTCTGCAGGAGGCAGCGCAATGACCTGGTTCACCCCTGAAGTGATCGACGTGATCATCTCGGTCGTCAAGGCCATCGTGATCCTGTTGGCCGTGGTCGTTGCGGGCGCTTTGCTCAGCTTCGTCGAACGTCGCCTGCTGGGCTGGTGGCAGGACCGTTACGGTCCGAACCGCGTTGGCCCGTTCGGCATGTTCCAGATCGCCGCCGACATGCTCAAGATGTTCTTCAAGGAAGACTGGACCCCGCCGTTTGCCGACAAGGTGATCTTCACCCTGGCACCGGTGGTGGCCATGAGCGCCTTGCTGATCGCCTTCGCGATCATCCCGATCACCCCGACCTGGGGCGTGGCGGACCTGAACATCGGCCTGCTGTTCTTCTTCGCCATGGCGGGTCTGTCGGTGTATGCGGTGCTGTTCGCCGGTTGGTCGAGCAACAACAAGTTCGCCCTGCTGGGCAGCTTGCGGGCCTCGGCGCAAACCGTATCCTATGAAGTATTCATGGGGTTGGCACTGATGGGCATCGTGGTGCAGGTTGGCTCGTTCAACATGCGCGATATCGTCGAGTACCAGGCACAGAACCTGTGGTTCATCATTCCGCAGTTCTTTGGCTTCTGCACCTTCTTCATCGCTGGCGTAGCCGTGACTCACCGTCACCCCTTCGACCAGCCGGAAGCGGAGCAGGAACTGGCCGACGGTTACCACATTGAATATGCCGGCATGAAGTGGGGCATGTTCTTTGTCGGTGAGTACATCGGCATCATCTTGATCTCGGCCCTGCTGGTGACGCTGTTCTTTGGCGGCTGGCACGGTCCGTTTGGCATCCTGCCGCAGTTGGCCTTCTTCTGGTTCTTCCTGAAGACCGCGTTCTTCATCATGCTGTTCATCCTGCTGCGCGCCTCGATTCCGCGCCCGCGCTATGACCAGGTGATGGATTTCAGCTGGAGATTCTGCCTGCCGCTGACCCTGATCAATTTGCTGGTGACGGCCGCCGTCGTGTTGTTGAACACGCCAGCAGCCGCGGTTCAGTGAGGATTTGACCCATGTTCAAATATATTGGCGACATCGTTAAGGGTACCGGTACCCAGTTGCGAAGCCTGGTGATGGTGTTCGGTCACGGCTTTCGCAAACGCGACACCCTGCAATACCCGGAAGAAGCGGTGTACCTGCCGCCGCGCTATCGTGGCCGCATCGTACTCACCCGTGACCCCGATGGTGAAGAGCGTTGCGTAGCCTGCAACCTGTGCGCCGTGGCGTGCCCGGTGGGTTGCATCTCCCTGCAGAAAGCTGAAACCGAAGACGGTCGCTGGTACCCGGACTTCTTCCGTATCAACTTCTCGCGCTGCATTTTCTGCGGCCTCTGCGAGGAAGCTTGCCCGACCACCGCGATCCAGCTCACGCCGGATTTCGAGATGGCCGAGTTCAAACGTCAGGACCTGGTGTACGAGAAAGAAGATCTGCTGATCTCTGGTCCCGGTAAAAACCCTGATTACAACTTCTATCGTGTTGCAGGTATGGCCGTTGCCGGTAAGCCCAAGGGCGCCGCACAAAACGAAGCCGAGCCGATCAACGTGAAGAGCTTGCTGCCTTAAGGAAGAAAGATGGAATTCGCTTTCTATTTCGCATCGGGTATCGCGGTTGTGTCCACGCTTCGCGTGATCACCAACACCAACCCTGTGCACGCCCTGCTCTACCTGATCATTTCGCTGATCGCCGTGGCCATGACCTTTTTCGCACTCGGCGCACCGTTCGCCGGTGTGCTGGAAGTGATCGCCTACGCCGGCGCCATCATGGTGCTGTTCGTGTTTGTGGTGATGATGCTCAACCTGGGGCCGGCCTCGGTCGCCCAGGAACGCGTCTGGCTCAAGCCCGGCATCTGGCTTGGCCCGGTTGTGCTGGCAGCGTTGCTGCTGGCTGAACTGCTGTATGTGCTGTTCGCTCACCAGAGCGGCCAGGCCATCGGCCACACCACCGTCGATGCGAAAGCCGTGGGCGTCAGCCTGTTCGGCCCGTACCTGCTGGTGGTCGAACTGGCTTCGATGCTGCTGCTCGCCGCAGCCATCACCGCCTTCCACTTGGGCCGCAACGAAGCCAAGGAGCAATGACGATGCCTGCTATCCCTTTGGAGCATGGTCTGGCGGTCGCCGGCATCCTGTTCTGCCTTGGCCTGGTCGGCCTGATGGTTCGCCGTAACATTCTGTTCGTGTTGATGAGCCTGGAAATCATGATGAACGCAGCGGCATTGGCGTTCATCGTGGCGGGTAGCCGTTGGGGCCAGCCGGATGGACAAGTCATGTTCATCCTGGTGATCAGCCTGGCAGCCGCCGAGGCCAGTATCGGCCTGGCGATCCTGCTGCAACTGTATCGTCGCTTCCACACGCTTGATATCGACGCTGCCAGTGAGATGCGCGGATGAACATGATCTTTCTGACTTTCGTATTTCCCCTGATCGGTTTCCTGCTGCTGTCGTTCTCTCGTGGACGCTGGTCGGAAAACCTCTCGGCCCTGATCGGCGTGGGCTCCATTGGCCTGTCGGCCATCGTCGCCGCCTACGTCATCTGGCAATTCAACGTGGCGCCGCCGGAAGGCGGTCACTACACCCTGGTGCTGTGGCAGTGGATGTCGGTGGAAGGCTTCAAGCCCAACTTCGCCCTCTACGTCGATGGCCTGTCGATCACCATGCTCGGCGTGGTGGTGGGTGTAGGCTTTCTGATCCACCTGTTCGCCTCCTGGTACATGCGCGGTGAAGCCGGTTACTCGCGCTTTTTCTCGTACACCAACCTGTTTATCGCCAGCATGCTGTTCCTGGTGCTCGGCGATAACCTGTTGTTCCTGTACTTCGGCTGGGAAGGCGTGGGCCTGTGCTCGTACCTGTTGATCGGTTTCTACTACAGCAACCGCAACAACGGTAACGCGGCACTCAAGGCGTTCATCGTTACCCGTATCGGCGACGTGTTCATGGCCATCGGCCTGTTCATCCTGTTCCAACAGGTGGGCACGCTGAACATCCAGGAACTGTTGGTGCTGGCACCGCAGAAATTCCAGGTCGGCGACTTCTGGATCACCCTGGCGACCCTGATGCTGCTGGGCGGCGCCGTGGGTAAATCCGCGCAACTGCCGCTGCAAACCTGGCTGGCGGATGCAATGGCCGGCCCTACTCCGGTGTCGGCACTGATCCACGCCGCGACCATGGTGACCGCCGGCGTCTACCTGATCGCGCGTACCCACGGCCTGTTCACCCTGGCGCCGGACATCCTGCACCTGGTAGGCATCGTCGGTGGCGTGACCCTGGTACTGGCCGGCTTCGCCGCGCTGGTGCAGACCGACATCAAGCGTATCCTCGCCTACTCGACCATGAGCCAGATCGGCTACATGTTCCTGGCCCTGGGCGTTGGCGCCTGGGACGCGGCGATCTTCCACCTGATGACCCACGCCTTCTTCAAGGCCCTGCTGTTCCTCGCCTCCGGTGCAGTGATCGTTGCCTGCCACCACGAGCAGAACATCTTCAAGATGGGTGGCCTGTGGAAGAAACTGCCGTTGGCCTACGCCAGCTTCATCGTCGGTGGTGCCGCGCTCGCCGCGCTGCCGCTGGTGACCGCCGGTTTCTACTCCAAGGACGAAATCCTCTGGGAAGCCTTTGCCAGCGGTAACCAGAACCTGCTGTACGCAGGCCTGGTGGGTGCGTTCATGACCTCGCTGTACACCTTCCGCCTGATCTTCATCACCTTCCACGGTGAAGCCAAGACCGAAGCGCACGCCGGCCACGGTATCTCGCACTGGTTGCCACTGTCGGTGCTGATCATCCTGTCGACCTTCATCGGCGCCCTGATCACTCCGCCACTGGCCGGTGTACTGCCGGAGAGCGTCGGCCATGCCGGCGGCGACGCCAAACACAGCCTGGAAATCGCCTCGGGTGCCATCGCCATTGCCGGTATTCTGCTGGCGGCCCTGTTGTTCCTCGGCAAGCGTCGCTTCGTGACCGCCGTGGCCAACAGCGGTATTGGCCGCTTCCTGTCGGCCTGGTGGTTCGCCGCCTGGGGCTTCGACTGGATCTACGACAAACTGTTCGTCAAGCCTTACCTTGCGATCAGCCATGTACTGCGCAAAGACCCGCTGGACCAGACCATCGGTTTGATCCCACGTGCAGCCAAGGGCGGTCACACCGCACTGAGCCGTAGCGAGACAGGGCAATTGCGTTGGTATGCAGCTTCCATGGCGGCCGGTGCCGTGCTGGTGATCGGCGCCATCGTAGTGGTAGCGGTCTGATATGAACTTTGCGAACTTGCGAAAGGAAACGAGCCTGTCATGATTCTGCCCTGGCTAATCCTGATCCCCTTTATCGGCGGCCTGCTCTGCTGGATGGGTGAACGCTTCGGCGCCACCCTCCCCCGCTGGATTGCGTTGCTGACCATGTCCCTGGAACTCGCGCTCGGCCTCTGGCTGTGGGCCCATGGCGACTATTCATTCGCGCCGGCTCCGGGTGTCGATCCAACCTTCGCGCTTGAATTCAAGCACGTGTGGATCCAGCGCTTCGGCATTAACGTGCACCTGGCCCTCGACGGCCTGTCGCTGTTGATGATCCTGCTGACCGGCCTGCTGGGTATCCTCTCGGTACTCTGCTCCTGGAAAGAGATCCAGCGTCACGTGGGCTTCTTCCACCTGAACCTGATGTGGATCCTGGGCGGTGTGGTCGGCGTGTTCCTTGCGCTGGACCTGTTCATGTTCTTCTTCTTCTGGGAAATGATGCTGGTGCCGATGTACTTCCTCATCGCGCTCTGGGGTCACAGTTCTTCGGACGGCAAGAAAACCCGGATCTACGCGGCGACCAAGTTCTTCATCTTCACCCAGGCTTCCGGCCTGATCATGTTGGTGGCGATCCTGGGCCTGGTACTGGTCAACTTCAACTACACCGGCGTGATTACCTTCAACTACGCCGACCTGTTGAAAACCAAGATGTCCCTGACCACCGAGTACATCCTGATGCTGGGCTTCTTCATCGCCTTCGCGGTGAAGCTGCCGGTGGTGCCGTTCCACTCCTGGTTGCCGGATGCCCACGCCCAGGCGCCAACCGCCGGTTCCGTGGACCTGGCCGGTATCCTGCTGAAAACCGCTGCCTACGGCCTGCTGCGTTTCGCCCTGCCGCTGTTCCCGAATGCCTCGGCCGAGTTCGCGCCGATTGCGATGACCCTGGGTCTGATCGGGATCTTCTACGGTGCGTTCCTGGCGTTCGCACAAACCGACATCAAGCGTCTGATCGCCTTCTCGTCCGTTTCCCACATGGGTTTCGTACTGATCGGCATCTACTCCGGCAGCCAGTTGGCGCTGCAGGGCGCGGTGATCCAGATGTTGGCCCACGGTGTCTCGGCCGCTGCCCTGTTTATCCTGAGTGGCCAGCTGTATGAGCGCCTGCACACCCGTGACATGCGTGAAATGGGTGGCGTGTGGTCGCGCATCGCTTACCTGCCGGCAATCAGCCTGTTCTTCGCCGCTGCCTCCCTGGGCTTGCCGGGTACCGGTAACTTCATCGGCGAGTTCCTGATCCTGATGGGTGCCTTCGTGCAGACGCCATGGATCAGCGCCATTGCCACCTCCGGCCTGGTGTTCGGTTCGGTCTACTCGTTGATCATGATCCACCGCGCCTACTTCGGCCCGGCCAAGTCCGACACCGTCCTGCAAGGGATGGATGCGCGCGAACTGATCATGGTGCTCGGCCTGGCGGTACTGCTGATCTACATCGGCGTGTACCCGCAGCCGTTCCTGGACACTTCCGCCGCCACGATGCATGGCGTGCAGCAGTGGTTCGGCACCGCCTTCTCTCAACTCGCTTCGGCCCGGTAAGAGCGCTATGGAATTCACGATCCAACACTTTATCGCGCTTGCGCCGCTGCTGATCACCAGCCTCACCATCGTGGTGGTGATGCTGGCGATCGCCTGGCGCCGCAATCACTCGCAAACGTTCCTGCTGTCCTGTGCCGGCTTGAACCTGGCCCTGCTGTCGATCATCCCGGCCCTCAAGGTCGCGCCACTGGCGGTTACGCCGTTGATGATGGTCGATGACTTCGCGCTGCTGTACATCGCGCTGATCCTGGTCGCGACCCTGGCTTGCGTCACCCTCGCCCACGCCTACCTCGGCGAAGGCGGCACCGGCTATCCGGGCAACAAGGAAGAGCTGTACCTGCTGATTCTGCTGGCTGCGGCTGGTGGTATCGTGCTGGTCAGCGCACAGCACCTGGCGGGCCTGTTCATCGGCCTGGAACTGTTGTCGATCCCGACCTACGGCCTGGTGGCCTATGCCTTCTTCAACAAGCGGTCCCTGGAAGCCGGCATCAAGTACATGGTGCTGTCGGCCGCCGGTTCCGCGTTCCTGCTGTTCGGTATGGCCCTGCTCTACGCCGAAGCCGGCAGCCTGAGCTTCACCGGTATCGGCCACGCCCTGGCCGCCACCAATAGCCCTGCGCCAATCGCCCAATTGGGCCTGGCAATGATGCTGATCGGCCTGGCGTTCAAGCTTTCCCTGGTGCCTTTCCACCTGTGGACCCCGGACGTGTACGAAGGCGCCCCGGCGCCGGTGGCCGCGTTCCTGGCCACGGCATCGAAAGTGGCGGTGTTCGCGGTGATGGTGCGGTTGTTCCAGATCTCGCCTGCCGCCAATACCGGTGTGCTGAGCAACGTGCTGACTGTGATCGCCATTGCGTCGATCCTGTTCGGCAACCTGCTGGCCCTGACCCAGAACAACCTCAAGCGTCTGCTGGGTTACTCGTCCATCGCTCACTTCGGCTACCTGCTGATCGCCCTGGTGGCGAGCAAAGGCCTGGCCGTTGAAGCCATCGGCGTGTACCTGGTCACCTACGTGATCACCAGCCTCGGCGCGTTCGGGGTGATCACCCTGATGTCCTCGCCGTACAAAGGCCGTGACGCCGACGCCCTGTACGAATACCGCGGCCTGTTCTGGCGCCGTCCGTACCTGACCGCCGTACTCACCGTGATGATGCTGTCCCTGGCCGGTATCCCGCTGACGGCCGGCTTTATCGGCAAGTTCTACATCGTCGCCACCGGCGTCGAAGCTCACCAATGGTGGCTGGTCGCGTCGCTGGTACTGGGCAGCGCCATCGGCGTGTTCTACTACCTGCGCGTGATGGTCACCCTGTACCTGATCGAGCCAAACCTGCGCCGTGTGGATGCCGAGTTGCATTGGGAACAGAAGGCAGGCGGCGTAATGCTGCTGGCCATCGCCCTGCTCGCGTTCTTCCTGGGCGTGTACCCACAACCGTTGCTGACGCTGGTGCAGCACGCGGTGCTGGGGGTTTGATCGCTTAAGTTGATGCAGTAAACAAAACGGCGCCTTCGGGCGCCGTTTTGCGTTTCCAAGGCTTGGTTCTTGCCCTTCCCTGCTCGCTGACTTTTCCTCCTTGGCCTGCCGCTTCGTCTGGCATCTACCCGCCGGAAGCGGCCTTAAGGTGGTTGCGTTTTAAGAAAGTTCCCACAGCAAGGTCACTTGACCCGTTGCGGGTGGGCCACCAAACTATACGCAGGCTACGTACAGAACATGGATGCTCTATTTATCGAACTGCCGGCATTCGAACGGCATCGCAGGGACTATCTGAGTGACGAGCTTTTCCAGGGTTTTCAACAAGAACTGATGAAAAACCCGGAAGCGGGAGATGTGATCGAAGGAACGGGAGGGTTACGCAAGGTTCGCTTCGTCGATGAGCGACGAAACAAAGGCAAGCGCGGTGGCCTGCGGGTCATTTACTACTGGTGGTCAGGCGACACGCAATTCTGGTTATTCACCTTGTATGGCAAACACGAACAGAGCGACCTGACACCCCAACACAAGAAAGCCCTTAAACACATGCTGGACAGGGAAATCAAAGCGAGAGCACATAATGAAACGTGAAATCTTTTCCGAACTGGTCGAGGGCTTCGACGCCCTGGCGGACGAACGTCAGGGCAAGATCACCCTGCGCACCCACAAGGTCCACCTCAACAAACTGGCGCCACTGACTGCCGACGAAGTGATTGCAGTACGTCAGCAACTCAATCTTTCGAGGTCGGTATTTGCCATGTATCTGCGTACCAACACCCGCACCCTGGAGAATTGGGAGCAAGGACGAGCAAAACCCAACGCCCAGGCCGTCACCCTGATCCGCTTGGTGGCGCGCTTTCCGGAAACCGTGGCGCAACTCGCTGCATTAAGCTGAGAGATGCCCGATAGGAAATGTGGGGGTTGGCCCCCCACATCCTGGGCAGTGCCTTAGAACGCGATACCGACCTTGAAGCCGTATTCATCACGCTTGAGCTTGGTGTTTTCAGCGACATAAGAGTCGTCATCAAGCTTGTATTCGGTGCGAGTGTAGTAAAGGCCCGCCATCACCGGCATGTTGCCCTTCTGGTTCATCAGCAGGCTCACTTCGGCGTACGGGTTGGTGCGGTCCTTGAGATCCACGCTGTCGCTGCCGATGCCGTCTACCTTGAGCTTGGCGCGGCCATCGATGGTGTGACGGGCACCGGCTTCAACGCGCAGGGTCATGTCATCGAACTGGTGGTTATAACCCAGGGCCGCCTTGGCGAACGGCGACTTGTTGGTGAGCTTCATGTCATAGCCATTGGTGTCCGGCTCGTAACGGGTCCAGGTGTAGCCACCGCCGACGATCACGTCGACGAAGTTGCGCGCATCCAGCGCGGCGCGCCAGCCGAGGTCGAGATCGGCCTGGCCTTCCTTGAGCTTGTTATCGCTTTTCTCGCCGTACTTGGCTTCGATACCGGCCTGGTAGATGAAGCCCGATTCGGCGGTGAGCTTGTTGCCGAAGTTGTAGAACAGCCCCGCCTCGGGCATGTGGTCCTTGTCGCTTTCGCTACCGCCTTCGAGTTTGAAGTCGTTATAGCTGCCCAGGATACCGAAGGTGGAAATAGGGTCGGTGGACGGTGCAGCGAACACCACGGTTGGCGCCGCTACCAGGGCCAACAACGAAGTGCTCTTGAGGAATTTTCCGAATAGTTTGGACATCGTTTTACATCTCCATTTTTTGAGTGGGCAAAGTATTCAGGAACCGGTTCGAACCTTGGCGTTTGCAAAAAGTTCGAACGGATTTGCACCAAAACAGAGAAAAAACGGTTCAGCGAAGGCTCTAGGTCAATACTCTTGGCTTTGGGCCAGGACCAAGCCTTCAAGTGCCGCATGTAACTGCGGATGATCCGGTAGGCGAATGGCAAAGGTGTCGCGCAGCAACGCCAACATTTGGTCGGCGCTTTCGATCGCGCGCTTTTCGCTGGGCCGATCCAGATAATGAGTCGCATAGTGGGCGTTGGCCAGGGTATGGCGCTTACCCGGGGCCAATAGCGCCGCTTTCAGTTGCCCCACGAACGGTGAGTGGGGGTTCGTAGAGACGTACCAGTTGCCGACTTCATAATCGATGTCGGTTTGCAGCTGCAGATCGAACACGTACAAGCCGCGCCACGCCTGGGCGACCTGGGCCCAGAGCGTGTAGTGACCCTCCTTCAATGTCAGCCGGTAGGGTTCATGGGCGGTGGCTTGGGGCGCGTCGCTGTCCAGCCGCAATGGGCTGCTGGGCACCATGCCGCCAAAGCCGACATCGCTGATGTAACGCACGCTATCCAGGGTCACCAGGCTCAGGCGGTGGGTGCGCGCGGTGCGTGCATCCGGCGGGCCGCCCATGACCACCCATCCGGTGATACCACGCGCGTCAAACCCCAGCTCCAGCAACAGCGCGAGGAACAGCTGGTTCAATTCGTAGCAATAACCTCCGCGCCCATCGAGCAATACTTTTTGCTCGACACTGGGCAGGTCGATCGGCACCGGCATCCGCAGCAGGGTCGACAGGCTTTCAAAGGCAAAGGTGCACACATGGCGCAGTTGCAGGTCGCGCAAGGTTTGCAGCGTGGGCGGCGGCGGCGCGTCGTAGCCAAGGCGTTGCAGGTACACGCGGCTATGGGTGAGCGAGGTCATGGCGCGCTCCTTCGGCGCAGTACGAAGGCAACACTATGCCGTGGACCGGCGCGAATTGTCATTTTGAATGAACCTTTGGCCGCGCCTGCCTATCCATCTATAACAAGACAGGGAGGCAACATGAGTACCGCTAAAATCTACACCATCCACTATCAGCTGCACGGTAAACCCAAGTCTTTTGTGGTGCGCGCCGATGTGATGAACAGTACCGAGGCCTGGCACTGGGCAGCCGTCGATGCCGACATTGCGCACGTCAGCCGCATTGGTCGCGTGGGGCACGAGCAGGTGAAAAAGACCACCCGGCCCTGGGCGGAAAAGTTCGGCATTACTGACGTCAGCTGGAACCCACCAAAATAAACACAGCCCCGCATCCGTGCGGGGCCTAGTTCATTTCTTCAAGTCGCCCAGCGGATCGTAAGGCGGCTTTTTTTCCGACTGCTTTTGCTTGTCCAGCGGTGCGATGGCCGGGCCGATGGGGTCGACCTGCGGGTCGGCCACGTCGGGCGAGTCGGGATCGAACCCCAACTCTTCCTTGCCGCTGGCATGTTCATCGGAACGCGGGCCATTCGGGGAACTACTCATAAACACCTCCTTGCTTACAGCGGACGGGCTTTGTCGTGGAGATTTTCCAGGTCTTGTTCGACCCGCTCCACGTCGTCGTTGTCCTGACGCTCCGCCGGATCGTTAGGGCGCAGTGCATCGTTATCGCGCTCCTCTTCACCGGGGGTGCGATTGGGATCGGGCGTGCCAGGCGGCGGTTGCTTGTGTTCGGACATGATCGTGACCTCATGGAGACTTCACGGATTTAGAGGAACCACCGGTGGCCATCGTTCAACTTGATTGCTTCAAGCATGAGAAGATGCCTCCCCGCTCCGGAGACCTGACCCGCATGTTCGAGCTCAAACCCTGTGATCCCGCCGTCTACCGGCAGCAGACCCGCCGCAGCACGTTGATCATCGCCGTGGTGTTCCTGGCCCTGGCCATGTTGTTGTCGAGCCTGGCGGTGATGCTGTTCGGTGAACCGGGCGGCGACAACTTTCGCTTCAATGTCGGCGGTGTGTTTGCCGGGGTGTTGATCACCGTCGCCCTGGTGCGTGGCCCCTTCTGGACTCAGCCGTGGATGGCAGCGGCGGTATACGGCTGGCAGCTCAAGCGCAGCCTGATGAGCGTGACCAATGTGATGCACAAGGTCAGCGAGCGGGTGCAGGCCAACGACCCGGCAGCCATCAAGCTGTTGCGCTTCTACCACCTGGGGCTGACGCAGATGCACGCTCTGGACGCCAATTCCAGCGCGCAGGCGCAATTGGCCGGTGAGATAGACGCCCATAGGGCGAAAATGCAGGCACTGGGCATCGATATCGCACAAACCCGGTTGGATCCGGCCTGGCTGGACAGTCTGAAAAGTGCATAAGGCCGGACGACGTCTGGGCTAAAAAAAATAACTTACTGAAAAAAAGAAAATTCTTACATCCTTTCAAGGCGATCATTCCCACGCTAGGCACCTTCTTTTCTAAACGCGCCTGAGAACCTTGCCTATGTGCGATCGCCACCCCTCTATGAAAGACCGACGAAACTTCCTGCAGCTGGCTGCCGTCAGTGCAGGCGCAACCCTGCTTGCCGGCGCAATGCCCTCCCTGGCGCACGCAGCCCCGACGCCCGCGGGTCTGCCCAAGCCCGCCAACGACCTCAGCCCACAGCTTGCCTTTCAGCGACTGATGGACGGCAACCAGCGTTACGCCGACGGCGTGACCAAGCGTCATGACTTTATGAGCGAACGCGAAGTGTTGGTGGGCGGGCAAAATCCGTTTGTCGCGGTGTTAAGTTGCGCCGATTCGCGGATCGCTCCCGAGTACGCTTTCGACACCGCCCGCGGTGACCTCTTCGCGGTTCGGGTCGCGGGCAATTTCGTCACCGATAGCGGGCTTGCAAGCCTCGAATATGCCGTGGCCGTATTGGGCACTCCCTTGATCATGGTATTGGGGCACGACCAGTGCGGCGCCGTCGCGGCGGGGGTCAAGGCCGTCAAGGATAACGCCCGGTTTCCCGGCAAGATTCAGGGCTTGGCCGACACCTTCAAACCCTCGGTGAACAAGGTATTGAAAGCGCCCGGCGATCTGCTGGAAAATGCCATCGCACAAAATGTCACCGACACCATGGCGCGACTGATGGCTGAATCAAGCCTGCTGGCCGATGCGGTCGCGGCGGGAACACTGTTGATCGTCGGCGGCGTGTACAAGCTGCACAGCGGCAAGGTGAAAGTGCTCGGTTAGGCTCTCTGCAAAAGCGAGCAAGGCAATGACCGTTCAAGGCAAACCCCGCCTTTTCAGCGCTGCGGCGCTTCAAAAACCAAGCCCAGGTCCAGGCGCCCGTCCTTAAGCGGCGGGCACCAGTAATAGCCTCCCGTCAACGGTGTGCTGATGCGATACAAGCCATCGACAATCCCATCTTCCAACCCGCTCATGCGCCGCAACTGCGCCTCGAACGCGTCGAAGGAGTGCCCGAATGCCAGAAACATCAGCCCCGCCTGACCGTTTTCGGCCCAGGGCATTGAACGACGCACCACGAAGGCTTCGGGGGTGAAGCTTTCCTGGGCGGTGCGCTTGGTGTGGGCAAATTCGGGGGCGTCATCGATTTCTTCGTTGTCGCCATGCCGACGACCGATGATGTGGTCACGCTCCTGGGCAGGTAACGCGGCGAAACCGTCAAGATCGTGCTGCCATTGCTGGATAGCAGCGAAGCTGGCGCCGCTGTCGGTCAGCGCGGCTTCCACGGCGGCATCGTCGTGGGGGTTTTCGGTGCCGTCTTCGTAGTCGGTCAGGTCGAATCCGGTCTTGTAGCGAAAACCTTCGGTCATCTGTACCAGGCGCAACGCCGGCGCCAGCGCTTTTTCAAACGAGCGGCTACGCAGCAGCAATTCACCACGGTCCACACCATGCAGCCATACCCACAACGCCTGCTGGGTCGACGGGTTGTGTGCGCCCGTGCCGCTGACCGCAGGGAAGGCCCGCAACCCAGCGATGTCGGCACCCAGCGCCTTTACCAGCGGCTCACCGAAACCGACCACCGCCGCTGAATCCGTCAGTTGCACCAGCGCGTCCAGCGCAGCGGGCAAGGCGCCCGGGGACTCAATGGCAAAAAACAGATGGCGTGCCTGCAACGGCACCGGTGCGGCAAGAATGCCCGGCTGGTACTGACTCATGTGAACTCCTTCAAGAAAGCCGCGCAGTTTATCCCGAAGCGCCCGCAATGCGCAGTGCAAAGCGCGCAAGCCTTGCCACAGAGCCCGTGTATGGGTGACTCTCTAGTCATGTTTTGCAACTATTCCAGGGGTAGCGACATGACCACCAGTAACCTGCTCGCCCAGCTGTTTCCCACCTCCACCGCCGATATTCCCGAGGCCTTTCGCCTGGGCGAGCCGATTGAACAGCGTGATTACCTGGTCGACGGCCAGTTGCGGGTGTGGAATGGCCCATTAGCGCGTATTCAAAGCCCGGTGCAAGTTGGCGACGAACGCGTACACATCGGCAGCACACCGCTGCTCGACGCCGAGACCGCCCTCACCGCCCTCGACGCCGCCGTGCGCGCGTACGACAGGGGTCAGGGCGAATGGCCGACCATGCGAGTGGCTGACCGCATCCTGCATGTGGAAGCCTTCCTGCGGCGCATGCGCGAACAGCGCGAGGGGGTGGTCAAGCTGCTGATGTGGGAGATCGGCAAGAACCTCAAGGACTCGCAGAAAGAGTTCGACCGCACCTGTGATTACATCACCGACACCATCAACGCCCTCAAGGAACTCGACCGGCGCAGCAGCCGTTTCGAGCTGGAGCAGGACACCCTGGGGCAAATCCGCCGCGTGCCGATGGGCGTGGCGCTGTGCATGGGCCCGTACAACTATCCACTGAACGAGACCTTCACCACGCTGATCCCGGCGCTGATCATGGGTAACACCGTGGTCTTCAAGCCGGCCAAGCTTGGCGTGCTGCTGATTCGCCCGCTGCTGGAAGCGTTCCGCGACAGTTTCCCGGCCGGGGTGATCAACGTGATCTACGGCAGCGGGCGCGAAACCGTCAGCGCGCTGATGGCCAGCGGCAAGATCGATATCTTTGCGTTTATCGGCACCAACAAGGCTGCCAGCGACCTTAAGAAACTCCATCCAAAACCACACCGCCTGCGCGCCGCATTGGGCCTGGACGCGAAAAACCCCGGCATCGTGCTGCCCGAGGTCGACCTCGACAATGCGGTCAGCGAAGCGCTCACCGGCTCGTTGTCGTTCAATGGCCAGCGTTGCACCGCGTTGAAAATCCTCTTCGTCCATGAGGATGTGGTCGCCAGTTTTATCGAGAAATTCAACCGCAAGCTCGCCACGCTCAAACCCGGCATGCCGTGGGAGGACGGTGTCGCGCTGACGCCGCTGCCCGAAGTAGGCAAGGTGGACTACCTCAACGGGCTGGTGGCCGATGCCGCTCAACACGGCGCCAAGGTGGTGAATGAACACGGCGGTGAAAGCCGCGGTTCGTTCTTCTACCCGGCGGTGCTGTACCCGGTGAACCCGCAGATGCGCGTGTACCACGAGGAGCAGTTCGGCCCGGTGGTGCCGATCGTGCCTTACCGGGACCTGGAAAAAGTAATCGACTACGTGCTGGACTCGGACTTCGGTCAGCAATTGAGCCTGTTCGGCACCAACGCCGTGGAAATCGGACGGCTGGTGGACACCTTCGCCAACCAGGTCGGCCGGATCAATATCAATGCCCAGTGCCAACGCGGGCCAGATACCTTCCCCTTCAACGGGCGTAAGAACTCGGCCGAGGGTACGTTGTCGGTACATGACGCCCTGCGCGTGTTCTCGATCCGCACCTTGGTGGCGACCAAGTTCCAGGAGAGCAATAAAGCGTTGATCAGCGAGATTCTGCGCAACCGCGACTCCAGCTTCTTGACCACCGATTACATTTTCTAAAGGACGGTTCGCCGTTGATTAACGTGCACTTGCCTGTATTTGCCCGGCGCCTGCTGCGGCCCCTGCTCGACCCGTACCGCCGCTTTCGCCACGCCAAGCTGATCCACGCCGCGCGCGTGTCGGTCGGTTTGCTGGCGACGATCCTGCTGACCACCGGCCTCAATCTGCCCCATGGAGAATGGGCTTCGGTGACCATGCTGATCGTGATCGGTGGCTTGCAGCACCACGGCAACATCGGCAAGAAAGCCGTGGAACGCGCCTACGGCACCTTGATCGGCGCCAGCGTCGGTTTGCTGCTGGTGGTGCAACAGGCGTACTTTGGCCTGCCGCTGCTGACCTATCTGTTGATGTCGGTGGTGTGCGGGTTCTTTTCCTATCACGCCATCGGCAAAGGCGGTTACATCGCGCTGCTGTCGGCGATCACGGTGTTTATCGTGGCGGGCCACGGCGACAACCCGATCTCGGATGGCTTATGGCGCACGGTCGATATTCTGATCGGCATCGCGCTGGCCCTGGCGTTTTCCTTCGCCCTGCCGCTGTACGCGGTGTACTCGTGGCGCTACAACCTGGCCAGTGCGTTACGCGATTGCGCGCAAATCTATAGTCGGATCATCAAGGGTCAATCGGTAACTGACGATGAACACCTCAAGCTGCTCAACCGCTTGAACGCGGCGATGCTGCAACTGCGCTCGCTGAT
Source organism: Pseudomonas sp. W4I3 (assembly GCF_030816195.1). GTDB lineage: Bacteria > Pseudomonadota > Gammaproteobacteria > Pseudomonadales > Pseudomonadaceae > Aquipseudomonas. The sequence continues at coordinate 4,075,233 of NZ_JAUSXS010000001.1, forward strand.
GCCGTCGGTGTCCAAGGAAGTGCGGATCTCCATGACCGAACTGGACGCGATCCAGCGGCACTTGCGCATGTGCATCAGCACTCTGGAGATTTTGGGCAATACCCGCCCGGATCCTCGGGATGAGCAAGCGATGGCACAGATGCAGGAGGTGTTGAAGGTTGAGCACCGGCAGATTCGGGTGCAGTTGGTGGGGATGGCGCGGGCGTTGAAATCGGGGGTGACGCAGCGGTTGGAGAGGCCGGGTAGTGCTGCGTCGAACGTCAGAATGCTGGATACACCGGTACATAACGGATTGGATGGCTACCGATTGTTGACGTTGCAATTGGCCGCGAATGTAGAAGTGATGCGCAGCAGATTGGCCAAAAGTGCCGGGCGTTGGAAAATTTGATAGCACATCGATCAACGATCGGTGGGTGGCCTACCTTCCATCCGAGAACCCGGCCTACCTGTTAGTTATGACAGTAGACAATAAAATCTTTTAATAGCCAAATATTCGGGCATCTCCCTCTAAAGGATAACGCCATGCGCTCACTTAATGTTAGACACCTAAAAAACAACATGCCGAAATTCGTATTTCTCATTGGACTTGCGGTGTTGACCAGCGCTTGCACCACGCAGGACGAACAGTGGACTTACCCTGAGCCCCAGGGAACAAATGACCCATCAATACCGCCCGACCCCCCCTGTTCAGTAAACGGTTATTTTGCGAGCAATACGCCGGGGAAATACTATCACTGCATTTATAATACCGCTCACGGACGATGGCTGAAAACCATTTTCACATGCCCTAATGGAAAAATATTTAATAACGCCACTCAAAAATGCGAATGAAGTTTAATTATAATTCCGCGCATTAAATTAACTTTCGCCACTCCAGTGGCGAAAGTTTCAATACGATTCGAATATCCTGCCTCCGTCGCCCCCAGGAATACCCGAAATGCGGATATTCCCAGGACCGCGCATTAACTCAAAACATTACCATCGTCAAACGGTTGCCCAGTTCCGACATGCTGGCTTCGCCGCCGTTGTATATACTTTTCCCCCATCTGGCAAGAAATCCGGAACTGTCGGTTGACCAGAATAAGTTGTGGGCCTGCCCTTGCCAGCGGCCTGAACCGCCATGCTGAGCATAGATCCCCCTCAACTCATTCAGACTCGGCAATCTTCCCCCACGACTGGCCGCCTGCTTCAAGCACTCCTTATATCCGCCGCCGCCGCCGTAGTCGCGGAAAAACGCCACGTTTCTTACCTGTACGTCATAACCCAAGGTGGTACCCTGAGCATCACGACAGGTAATGCGCGTACTGCCGTTATTTCGAATAACTACTGCGCCAGTGCTGTCTACTACCGCACAGGCAGGGTTGCTTGACGCATAGGTATAAGGTTCGCGCCCACCACTGGCACGATGCTGAAACGTATCCAGATTGTGTTGAGGTCGGAAGGCTGGATTGGTACCCAGGCCCGCCCACAAATACAAACGCTGATCGCGCACCACCGTTGTCGTGTTAAAGCTGAACGGCACGGTACGGTCCACGGTAAAGGATCGGGTTGTGGATTCAAGATTGTCATACAGCGCCCGGACTTTGAACGAATAGGTTCGCTGCGCCAAGTTACTCCTGATCAATGACCACTCGCCTGTCAGATTGACAGGCAACACTACCGATGGGCTACCGTCTTCATATAACTGCACTTTAAGACGAGGCGTTGCGACACCTCTGAGCGTCACCTGAGTATCAAAGGTCGTTCCGTTATGGGTAACTTCGCCCTTTGAGTCAAAGACAGCAATAGTGGGGGTCACACTGTTGAGGATAGTCATTGAATATTGGGCCGAGATCGGTAAGTCCCCATAGAGCGCCCTAGCGGTAAAACGACGAAGTCCCTGGGACAGCCCCGTCAACCGCAATTGCCAGACACCGTTATTGTCAGCCCTAGCTGTTCCCTTGCGGACAGAGCCGTCAAAGATATCCACATCACGACCGGGCGCAGCGGTGCCGCTGAGCGTCACGGCAACGGCCACAGTATAGCCACCATCCACGATCAGATTATCTCGGTCATCGCGTGCATAAATGATCACAGGACGCTCCGTCACATCAGAAACGCTGTAGACCTCCTGCTGAAAATCGATGACCTCACGGTCAAACGCCGGGCTGGATGCCAGTGAGACTCTGAACACAGTGGTCAAGGTGCTGCCGTGTTTCAGGTCTTTGAAATAACTCGCTGGAACAGCGGCCTCAAAGAAACCATTCGTCACCCATTGCTGCGTCACAACATCACTTTCAAGAGCCCAGACTTGATAGTTGTGAGGTTGCCCATCAGCCCGGGTGCCCTTAAGTTTCAGGTAGACCGGTTGATGCGCGGCAATGAACGGCCATGTAGAGGCACGCACCATCGCCCCACTGATCACACGACTCAGTTCCAGGACCTTGGTAACGGGATCGGCTTGATTGATGATCACCGGAGGCCGGTGGGCGGCTGTCAGGGGTGTCAGCATGACAGTCACCACGCCCGATGGAATACTGTCTCCGGCTCCCGTTGCCACGTGGTATTGAACGGTGAAACGGGTGGTGCCATTCCCGATATTGGCGGCTATCACGCTGGCAGGCACGGCGAACGCTACACTTCCATCGACCTCGCCCGGCAATGTGATTGTGAACGACCCTGCCCCCTCGGTCCCCTCCAATACCAATGTGATCTGATGCTGGGTTGACATAGGGGTATAGGCGACGATGATTTGCCCGCCATTCTGTGCATTCAGCGAATCCAGCGTTACCAGAGAGTCGGAGCCCACTGCATAGACCACCGTGGGATAGGGCAATTCTTGCGGTAACTCCTGAATCAAGTAATTTCGGACACCGAATAACACCGCTGACTCCCGATCCGGGTTCCGTCCGAAGTTGGCATAAAACAAAATACTCAGGTCCGACCCATCCAGCAGATCAAGTAACTTGTCCACCGGGGCCGCGACAGAAACACCGTTGGTGGCTACTTCCTCGCCCACCAGATTGCCGTCATAACGGGCCTCGAAGTAGCTTGACCCGTCCCTGAAAGTCCCCATGTACTCAAGCCACATGTATTGCAAGGCATGCACGAATGGCCAGGTATTCATGCGCGTGCGCTCGAGACCATCGAGTTTGAATAGCTCCAGCACCTGATTTTCACCGGCAATATCCAATATGGGCGTCGGCAAATGCACGATGGGCAGTAAAAGAAGTGACAAGACCGGCGACGGCGTTTCACGCCCTCCGCGCAGCACATCGTATTGCACTGAAACATCACGTCCGAGGCGATGGATATTGACCCCTACCACCTCGGCAGGTACTAGAAATTCGACACGCCCCTGAGAGTTACCGTTTTTTATTTCACTGAAGCTGCCGATGCCCGGCAGGCCTTTCCATCGCGCCCGAATCTGATCGGTTGGGAGCATCCGCAGGTAGCTGACCACGATAGTTGCCCCGGCGGTTACCGCTTCAGGTGCAAGCTCATCAGGGTTTCGCGAAGCCTCCCACACTTCCGGCCTGAGCAATTCGCCCAGTCCTGGTCCCACCGTCACGCGCAGTATTGCGGAACGTAATATCGGGCTCCCCTCGCGCTCGATGAAATAGCTCAGGCGAATCTCACCGGAGAGGTTTTTATCGACATACGTCCTGTCAACATCAAACTCCAGGGGACGGCCCGCCGTTCCGCTATTAAGGGTGATCTCCCCCCCTGTGCTGCCGCCGGTTCCTGAGCCTATCCAAGTCCAGGTGACTTTATCGCCAACCAGTGTCATGACATAAGGCAAAGTGACCGTCGCCCGCCCAATCAGCACCGCAGGGTCCAGGTTGTCATGTTCATCGGTCATGGCGATCAGCGGTGCAAGAAGATCAGGAAAGACAGTGCCAAATTGCACGGGTAAGCGAACGGATTCACGAACGGCGGACGGTTCAGTGATACCGGGTTTGCCATCATCCACGCGGTAGTAAACGCTGACGTTGCTTCGGCCGACGAAAGGCTCGTACTCCGCGTCGGTCACGATCCGAAAGCGCGTTGGCGGCGGCGGTGGACCGGCGAGACGATTCTGCTCAAACGCGTCGACCTGACCGGTTTCATCCTCAATCACCAACGTCACGTTGTAGCTGGCGTCATAAGGTTCGTAATCGGGGAACTCCACCCTGATGAACGGTTCCTGCGGATCAATCACGCCGCCCTGGGACTGCACAACGCGCACGGGTGGCAGGTTCGAGGCAGTGCCCGTCACCGTGAGCCTCAGTTGACGGGAACGCCCAATATCGTTACCCAAAGGGAACTGGAGTGAGTAGGTAATATTGGTAGAGCTGTTAAGCAGCTCTTCGACAAAAGCCTTATCGACGCTAATAAAAGTTGAACGGCCAATACGTGCATCGACGGGGGGGAGTTCCCGTGTCGGTGAAAATGTCACAACGATTTGAGTGTCCACGGGGGTGCGGGTGCCGTCGGGAAGGAATTGGGGAGTGAAAACCTCAATCTCGAAGGGCCCGGCGCCTTGGGTATCAAGGTCCACATCCGCATAATCCACGCCGTTTATCAGGAAGTAGGGCCGCTCGAGCAAAGCCGGATCCAGGTCACTCTTGAGGTGGGTCGATTGTGACCAGGGGTAGGTCGGCCCGGAACCGTTGTTCACCTCATCAAATACCCTGAAGCGAATTGCCAGAAGCCCACTTCCCGCCTCAAGGATGACGTGCGGCGGAACGAAGACCTCAATCGGTTTGTTTCCGTTCAAATGGTCGTCATCCAATTTCAACTCGACCATTGGTGACTTTTGATCCCATTCAAGAACAACTTTGTCTCGTATACGTATGTTCGGATATGGCTTGATCGTACAAATCACCCCCTGGTTAGCCCGGTCCGTGGTCAGCTCGGCATCGGGCCCCTGCAGATCCAAAGGAAGGCTGAACTTAAGTTCGGTGTGATAGGGCACGCCGGGGTCGGTATCAACCCCCCCCGGCCGGTCGGTTCGGATAAACCAGGTTTGCACGATCGATGTGTCGACATCGCCGCCACCCGCCCGCCTGACGACGCCATAACAAGGCCGGGTAAAATCTGTGGGTATCTCATCCAGAATTTGCAGATAAAAGCGGGGTTGGTTCAATTGCCCCGCTAACACCTCTCCCATTGCAATAGGCACAACGTCGCCCATGTAAAACTCGAATATATCGCCCACGCTCGTCATTGGCCAACGTTCGAAAATCACATAAAGGCCGTGTGCCAACTGGTTAATACCCGCCCCCACATCAGCGCCGACCACCGTTCGGATTGCGTTATTAATATAGGGTGGTTCCAGACCTGCCCGGACATTACCCTGTGTGCAGATAAGTGTATTAATTTCGCCGGACATTGGAGTGCTCCTTTTAGTGACGACGCCAAAAAGGACGCCGGACAAGGGAATCAGACGCCTGCCATAGAACGGCGTCTAGCTGTTACAGTTGACAGTAACGACGAGCGGCATATCTGGATGGCTATGACGCATAACGATACCCAGCCTCACCTGCTAATAAAAAACACGCCTAGACGGGGAGCACAACTGAGCCCCCATCCAGATTTCTTCTCGTGCGCTATTACCCAGACCTGGATATTTGCCTCACCCGAATCGACGATATCTGCGTTCGTGCACTTTCAAAACTAATAAGAAACAGCACGCCTGTAGTGTTGGAAACAAGGGGCGACTGTGTTGTGTTTGTCCAGTTGCCACTCACCACTGCATCAAAGTATTTACACAGAGGACACATTGGCATAAACGTAGTTTCGGGACGACGGCGCACTAACGCGATACCTGATGGTCACTTCGTAGTCGCCAGGCCCTGCATTGGCAAATCTCTTTTGACACCCCATGTAGGCATTATGATCGGTAAAAATGTAAAACTCAGAACCCGAGTGCGCGACCGAAATTGCCACCGACGGGTGTATAGCGCTCCACCCTTGCAAGTCATAGCTATTGAAGTCATTCGTCTCATCCAGTAACCCAGGCCGCACGGTAAAATGCGCCACAGGAAAAGTGATAGCTGCGGACTCCAACGCACTGCCGTTGTAAGTCACTTTGCAGGTCAGCGTTACCGCGCTGTTGTACTTCAAGGCTTGCAACCACAACCGCGATACCGGAACATTCAACAAGCCATTGGCCTGTTCGGCAGCGGTAAGGACATGATTACTCAATACGTAAAGCGGCTCGGCATCCTCGCTCGTGCAGATCAGCCATACCCTTTGCGCGTAAGTGCCTGCAGCGCTTAATGGCCACTTACTGATACCAGCGAGTGCGTTGCCTGTGAACTGGACAAGATCCAGTACGCCGCCGGCGAAACCATTAAGCGTGGGCGCAGGTAAATGGGCTGAGGAAATAGTGCCCACGTTGACCGTCTGGATGTATGACTCGATGGTGGTGTTATTTCGTACAATCGAGTACCTTGACTGCACTTGGCTTTTCACACTCCGGGCCAGGACCTCCGTGCTGATAGGGAAAACTACCGTCCCCCCGACCAGACCGTTTTTTGGAGCGATATAAGGTGTCACTCCATCTTGCTGGACCCACTGCAGCGTGATCATATCGGTTGGATTCATAGGCGCATAAGAGACTTTAACTTCCCGATTGTGCTCAATGGATAAAGGGTCTACCGATATCACCGAACCTACCCCATCAGCACCTACAAGGGTCGGATGCGGCAAAGTACCCGGCAGCGCCTGAACAAGGTATTCCTTGACCTCCATCGTCACGGCATTACCTTCATTGAAACTGCGGTCAAAAGACGCCCTGACCGTGATCGTCAATATCGAGTCATCCCTCAGGGCTTTAAGCTTGTCGACGGGAGCCGGGGGCGAAAGCCCGACGACCTCTCCCAGGCGGTCTGCGGTATAGGTGCGATCGGAGAACAGGTTTCCATCGGCAAAAACACCTCTGTACTCCATCCATACCCGCTGCTCACGATGACTGAATAGCCACGGAGCGGTTCGGGTGCGTGCTGTATTGACCAGGTTAAAGAGTTCCAGTATCGGAACGTTGCCAATTCCGTCTATCAACGGCACCGGTTTGACAGTCAGCGTTAACAACCTCAGGTCGAGCACTTGCGAAGGTATCTCCCGACTACCCCGGAGCAGGAAGAACTGCACTTCGATGTTACGCCCCGACGGGGCAATATTTGCGCCGATAACCTCCGCTGGCACGGTGAAGTCAAGCGTCTTGCTTACATCGCCGTTCTTAGTGTCATCGTAAGTACCAATATCCACTACCCCCCGCCACTCAACTCGGATCCGGTCCGCAGGTACCATTTCCTCAAACGCCACGCGAATGGTTGCGCCTTCGACTGCCTCTTCCGGCGCGAGTTGATCAGGATTTTTTGTGGCTTCAAGTACCTCAGGGGCCACCAGAGTCCCCATTGCCTTACCGACACTCACTACCAATTCATGGGAGTAAAGCGTAGCGCTGTCGTCACGTTCCAGGTAGTAACGCAGACGTATCTCGCCATCGTTGTTATTTTCTACAAACGTCTTGTCTACATCGTATATCAGGGGCCTGCCGGCCGTTCCTCCATTCAGCGTGAATGAGCCTGCCGTGCTACCGCCGGGGCCTCCCGTGCCTGTCCAGCTCCACGTCACTTTGTCACCTGGAATGGTCTGGGAATAAGGCAAGGTCACTTTCACACTGCCGAAGACAGTGTCTGGATCAATATTGCCATTTTCATCCACAGGGTCTATTTCAGCCGGTGGCAGCTGTGGCACACGCTCTCCAAAGCTTACTGTCAACGGTTCTGACTCGCGGACCGCCAGTGTCCCGACATCCGTTACTTCTATCTCGCCATCATCGACTCGGTAGAAGACTTTCACATTTCCCAAGCCAATGAAGGGTTCAAAATCCTCGCGCAGTATGGTGCGTGGTTGCGGCGGCGGATCGCCCGCCAATCGGGTTTGCTCAAAGGACACCACACCGCCACCTGCTGCGATGGCCTCCAAACGCAAGGTAACGTTGTAGTCACGGCCATAAGGCACATAGTCGGGAAATTGAACGGTAATGAAGAGCGCCTCAGGGTCGATCAAACCACCTTCATTTTGCACAATGGTGACGGGAGGCATAACCGAGACGACGCCAAAAATCGTCACGGTCACGCGGCGGGAGCTAGCCAGAACGGTCCCCAGGGGAAACTGTAACTCATGGGAAACCCTCAACGTCCCATTAATGAGTTCCTTGAGTACGGCACTGCTTACATCCGTATAGGCGGAGCGTTCGATTAGAGCGGCAAACGCCGGTAATCGCAGCTCCAACAAGGTACCATCAGCACGGACCCCACTCAGCTTCACGATAATCTGGGTTCCCGGAGGAGTCGTTCTGCCATCGGGCAAGTTGCGGGGTGTAACAACTTCAACTTCAAAGCGCCCTGAGCCTTGAGTATCGAAGTTGACATCAAAAATATCTTTGCGATCGTGCAGGAAATAGGGCCTTGAAAGTAGCCCGGCCTGAAGATCACTTTCGAGGTGAACCGCTTGCGACCATCGGCGGTCCGGACCTGAGCGATTGAGCACCTCATCGAACAGGCCAAACCGGATGGTTACATTGCCACTGGCGCTCATTAAAACAATTTCCGGAGGGAAAAAAATTTCAATAGGTTTGGCGCCGCTCACATGATCATCATCCAACCGGAGGTTGACCACTCGCCCGTCCCAGAAACCCTCCACCGTATCGCGCACTCGCATATTGGGGTATGGCTCGATAGTGCAAAGCACTCCCAGTGCGGCCCGATCAGGATCCAGTATCGCCCCGGGCGCTGCCAGGTCAGGGGGCAAACTGAGCTTCAAGGCAGGGTGGAACATCTCGTGGCCCATGTCCGAACCGCCAGGGCGATTAACCTTGATAAACCAGGTAACTTCAGCCGAACCCTCGGATGTACCGGACCCTGAACGCCTGACAACGCTGAAACAAGGAAATGAAAAACCTTCAGGTACATGCTCTTGAGCGATCGCCAGTTCATAGTAAGGCCTATACTCGTGTCCTGGTAACACCGAGGCCGATGCCATGGGAAATCGTGGATCGCCCATATAAAACTCATAAATATCAAACGCCTCCACAACGCTCCATCGCGGGATATTCACATACATGAAGTTCTCGGTATGACGAATCCCTCCGCCTACTTCAGCACCCAAAACATTCAATACGCCTTGGTTCAAATATGGCGGTTCAAGGGTAAGGCTGGCTGAAGATACAGGGTTGAGGGCAGGAAGATTGGGTTCTGAAGACATGGCAAGTACTCCTGGCATGGTGACTCGGGCACGAACGCCGAATGAGGAAATCACACACCCGCAAGGAGGAAGCGTCTAGCTGTTAGGATTGACAGTGGCGACGAACGGCTGAAATCCCACTCGTGGAAATTTCCGGCTCCTCACTTTTTCTTACATTTTTTTCACGCTTTATTCACATCCGCGAACGTAAGGTAAAGCCTCATCCGTTACAAACGTTGCATATCAAGCCCGCCGCCCCAGCGGGCTTTTTTTTGCCCGCTTTTTGCGCTGGAAAACGCCCCGCCTTTGTAGGAGCGAGCTTGCTCGCGAAGAACGTAATGACGGCGCGACTCACCAGAATGCCCGCGTTATCGTTGACGTTTTTCGCGAGCAAGCTCGCTCCTACAGGGGTTTGGGGATTGGGGTCAGCGTGTGGCCTGTTCGCGAATGGCGCGCTGGGTCTCCAGCACTTTGGCCAAGGCTGTTTCGGCCTCCGCGCTTTGCTGTGGTACTCGAATGGCCGCCGACACCAGGGTGATCAGCTTGGCCATCACCTCGGCATCCGTGGCCGGGCGGCCCAGGCTCATGGAATTCATCAGCAAGCGCAACTCGGTGCCCGCCATCACCCCGGAAATCGCCTTGAGCGCAAACTGCAGGCGAACGCCCAATTCATTGCGCGGCAAATCCGGCAGCGCCAGGGCAAAGGCTTCGAAAAAGCGCTGGAACACCGGTTGGTAATGCACCTTCAGGTATTCCTGGATAAACGGCGAGGTGTCGCTGTACACACGACCGAGAAACCGGATGAATGAACGCCCTTCCCCACTGGCTGGGTCACTGCGCTCCAGACCCATGGCCGGGGCAAACAGTACGCCCAGCAGCGTATCGCAATCGAGCGGGCCGCTGGCTTCGGCCTCGCAGCGCGCCAGCAGCTCCAGGCGCTGCTCATTGAGCGGTTCGAGGCGCTGCATCAGCAGGGTTTTCATCAGGGAATCCTTGTCCCCGAAGTGATAGTTCACCGCAGCCAGGTTGACCTGGGCGCGCTCGGTAATCTGCCGTAATAAAACCGCGTCATATCCGTACTTGATGAAGAGAGCCTCTGTCGCATCCAGCAGTCGAGTCTTGGTGATGTTTGGAGCGCTGAGTTTCTTCGCGACCATAAGGGTTCCACGGGTGGGAAATATTGTTTAAAAAAATTATTTGATTTTTTATACCGGGGCCTTCGTTCGAAAGCAAGCAATGACACGGTGGCATAGTCTTGAAAGCCTTTGGCTACAGCAACATCGAAGGCCGCCAACACTGGTTTTCGCGCCCCGCAAAGTCTGGGCACACAGTATTTCAACGCATCAAACCGCTCTAAATCCACCGCTGGCGAAGCCGTTTGAACGCGGTTACTATTCAAACAATTTTTTAAAAACAAGAAATAAAACCAGTCCGTAACGGGCACCGGCAGCCCCCCAAGTTGTTACAAAGATTTACAGGGCAGCCCAGCACCGTCGAGACTGCAGGCGTAGTCATGATGACAGAGACCCCCACGCACCACAGCTTGGTTTCCCTGCAGGGCATCGGCAAAAGCTATCAGCTTGCCGGGCAACGCCTGTCCATTCTGAATGATGTGTGCCTGTCGATTGCCAGCGGCGACAGTTGCGGCATCCTCGGCGCATCCGGCTCCGGCAAAAGCACCCTGCTCAATATCCTCGGCCTGCTGGATTTGCCCGACTGTGGCCAGTACCACTTTGCCGGCCACGACATTTTCAACGCCACGCCCGACGAACTGGCGGCGCTGCGCAACCAGCAGATCGGTTTCGTGTTCCAGAGTTTCAACCTGTTGCCGCGCCTCAGCGCCCTCGACAACGTTGCACTGCCCCTGAGCTATCGCGGCGTGTCTCGTCACGAATCGGTGGAGCAGGCCTTGCGCATGCTTGAGCAGGTCGGCCTGGCCGAGCGTGCCCACCATCGCCCCGCCGACCTTTCCGGTGGCCAGCGCCAACGGGTCGCCATTGCCCGTGCATTGGTCGGCAAGCCCTCGGTGATCCTCGCCGACGAGCCCACCGGCAACCTCGACAGCAGCACCGCACAGGACATCATGAACCTGTTGCTGGCGCTCAATCGCGAGCAACAGGTGACGCTGATCATCGTCACCCACGACGCGCAGATCGCCGAGCGGCTGGAGCGCAAGATCCTGGTGCGCAACGGCGTCGTGCACGAGGACCTGCGCCCATGAGCCTGCGGGTCGAGCAGAGCCTGAGCCAACTGCTGCATGAAGCGTTCATCAGCCTGCGCACCCTGGGCAAACGCTCGGTGCTGGCCCTGCTGGGCATCGTGATCGGCAGTTCGTCAGTGGTGGCGCTGATCAATATCGGCCATAACGCCGCAACCGACGCCGCGATGATATTCAAGGACATGGGCACCGACACCCTGGTCGTCCAGTTCCCGCCCAAAGGCACCAGCAACGTCCCGATGCGTACCCAGCTCGACCTGGGCTCGGTGCGCCAGGGCGTGCCAGGCATTGCCCATATCGGCGCGCTCAGCTTGTTCAGCGGGCCCATTGTGTTCCATGGCCGCACCGCCAATGCAAACTTCGTCGGCAGCACCTCGGATGTGCAGGCCGCCATGCGCCTGGTGGTGCGCGAGGGGCGATTGCTGTCAGCCTTCGATGCCAGCGAAACGTATGGAGTGATCGGCGACCAGGTCGCCCAGGCCCTCGGCGCACCCGGCGATCCGCTCAAACTGGGTGATCGCGTGCGCATCAACGACTACCTGTTCCTGATCGTCGGCATCCTGCATAACCAGCCCCGGGCCATGCTGATGCCGGTGCAGGCCAATGAATCGCTGTTCATGCCTGCCGAGGGCATGCGGCGCATCTTCGCCAGCCCGCAGATCAACAACGTGATCATCCGGGCCCAGCCTGGGCAAGACATGGAACGCGTGGCCCGGGACGCCGCCGCTGCATTGCAACCGCAACTGACCGAGCACAATGTCGACATCACCGTGCCCCAGCAGATGATCGATGGCATGACCCGCCAAAGCCGCACCTTCGCCTATCTGCTGCTGGCCCTCGGCGCGATTTCGCTGATAGGCGGCGGTGTCGGGGTGATGAATGTGATGCTGATGAACGTTTCGCAGCGTCGCCGCGAAATCGGCATTCGCATGGCCCTGGGCGCGCGCCAGCGGGATATCCGCAACCTGTTCCTGCTCGAAGCCGTCACCCTGACCGCCGTCGGCGCGCTGTGCGGCGCGGTAGTGGGCATGACCGCCGCCTGGTTCTACGCGTGGCTGTCGGGCTGGGCCTTTTCCCTGGCGGTGGCCGCCCTGCCCCTGGGCGTCGGCAGCACGTTGCTGGTGGGGCTGTTCTTTGGCATCTACCCGGCGGTCTCGGCCTCACGCCTGCAACCGGTGGAGGCCCTGCGCGATGAATAGATGGCTACTGCTGCTGGCGCTGATCGGCCTGCCCGCCATGGCGGCTGACGTGGTCGTCAAGCCTTCGGCGCCGAGCACCACCCGCAGCGGCTATGACCGGGGCGTATCGCTGAACGCCCAGGCGACAACGTTGACCCTGGGCGACGCGGTGTACCTGGGCCTGCGCAACAACCCGGCGATCCGCAGCGCTTACCTGCAGCGCGTGGCGCAAAAGTTCGACCTGCGGGTCGCCGAAGACGTGTTCAACCCCAAGCTCACCCTCAACAGTTACTACCGCGGCACCCGAGGCTCCCAGGACAGCGCGCGCAACGCCAACCTGGCACCGTCCACCAGCCTGCTCGGCGAGTACGGCACCCGTCTGAGCATGGCCTGGACCCAGCAACTGAACAACGCCAACCGCGCCGGCCGTTACCGCAGCGACGGGCTTGACCTGGCCGTCATCCAGCCGCTGATGCGCGGCGCCGGCTGGGACGCCACCACGGCGCCGCTGCGCCTGTCGCGCCTGGCGGAACAGGCCAACCGCCTCAACCTCAAAGCCACCGTGGCGCAGACCATCAGCCAGATCATCGCGACCTACCGCGAGTTACTGCGGGCCCAGGAGCAACAAGTGATCGTGCAGGAAGCGCTCAAGCGTTCCACTACGCTGCTGGAGGTGAACAGGGCATTGATCAGCGCCGGACGCATGGCCGAGTTCGAGATCGTGCAGACCGAGGCCGATATCGCCACCCAGCAGTTGGGCGTGGAGGAAGCGCAGAACCAACTGGATACCAGTCGCCTTGCCCTCCTGCGCCTGCTGGCACTGGACCTGTCCACGCCGATTCGCGCCACCGAAGCCCTGGAGGCCCGGCCCATGGAAATCGACAGGCGCCAGGCGTTCAACCTGGCGCAAACCCAGCAACCGGAATACCTCGCCGCCCTGCTGGGCAGCCAGCAAGCCGACCTGAACCTGGTGATCGCCAAAGACTCCGGGCGTTGGCAAGTGGACCTGGTGGCCGGTGCAAACCAGGTGCGCGATGCCTTTGACAGCGACAACGGCCGTACCAATAACCGTACCTGGGACAGCTACGCCGGGGTACAGGTGCAGATCCCCATCGGTGACATCAGCACGCGCCAGGCCGAAATTCGCGCGCGGGTGAATGTCGAGGACCAGGAGATCCGCATCACCGACGCCCGCCAGGAGCTGGAACGCAACGTCAACGAAGTGGTGCGCGACCTCGGCACCCGCTGGCGCCAATACGAAATCTCCCAGCGTGCCGTGGAGCTGTCGCGGCGCAAGATCGAGATCGAACGGGAAAAACTCAGCGCCGGGCGCTCCACCAACTTTCAGGTGCTGAGCTTCGAGACTGACCTGCGCAACGCCGAAAACGCGCGGCTCAATGCGCTGATCGCTTATTTGAACGCTCAGACCCAGCTGGACTTGACGCTGGGCATGACCCTGGAAAGCTGGGAAATCGCCCTCAATGACTACTAATCGCAAACGCCTGCTGGGTGCTCTGTTGATCGTGCTGGTGGCTGGCGCGGGGCTGGCCTTACGCAGCCCGGCTGAAGGCCCGGCCAGCGCCGGTGAACACTGGCTGGCGGTGAAGCCCGACCCGCTGGTGCACCAGATCGGCCTGGTGGGCAAGATCGAGCCCGACACCACCGTCACGCTCACCGCGCCATTCGACGGCAATGTACTGGCCAACCTGGTCGAACAAGGCCAGCGCGTCGAGGCCGGCCAGGTGCTGCTGCGCATGGACCCGGCCACGCTCGAAGTGCAACTGCGCGAGGCCCTCTCGGCCCAGCTCAAGGCCCGGCGCACCGTGCAGGAAATGCAGGACTGGGACAGCAGCGCCGCCGTCAGCCGGGCCCGGCGCAGCCTGCGCACCGCAGAAATGAGCGCCGGTAACACCCAGCGCAAACTCACCGAAAGCGAAAACCTGTTCAAGCGCGGCATCATCCCGCGCAACGAGCTCGATGACCTCAAGCAACAGACCCAGCAGCAACAGCTGGACCTGGCAGCGGCGCGCAGTGAACTGCAACAGGCGCTGGACCAGGGCAAGGGCGAATACCGGCAGATCGCCGATATGGAGCTGACCAACGCCACGGTGAAATATGACGCGCTGCACACGCTGCTCGAGGGCAAGGAAGTCAAGGCGCCCTTCTCCGGCATCGTGGTACCCGCGCCCGGCAACAGCACCTCCTCCGCTGGCGGCGGCAACAACAACGTACCGGTCCAGGCCGGCAGCAAGGTCAGCCAGGGCCAGGTGCTGTTCGGCCTGGCCAATATCGAACGCTTGAAAATCGTCGCCAAGGTCTCTGAGCTGGACATCAACCAACTGCATCAAGGCCAGGCCGTGGAAGTCATGGGAGACGGGTTCGACGGTGAGCGGCTGACGGGGTCGGTCAGCGTCGTCAGTGGCCTGGCCATCGCCAACGACAGCCAGGGCAGCGCGCAATTTCCAGTAACGTTGGCAATCCCCACACTCACCGCGCAGCAGTTGCAGCGTGTGCGGCTGGGGATGAGCGCGCGGTTGACCATTGTGACGTACAGCAATGCGCAGGCGATCGTGGTACCGAGCGAGGCGATCCGGGCCGACAGTACCGTCGAGTACCGGGCGGCGATGGACCAGCCGGTGGAGCGGGTGAAGGTGACGACCGGGCAATCGACGCCGCAGGGCGTCGAGGTGTTCGGCCTCAAGCCCGGATTTGTAAAAACCTCAAGATAAATGAAAACCCAATTGTGGGAGGGAGCTTGCTCCCGATAGCGGTGGGTCAGTTAAAGCATGTGTGACTGATTCGCCGCTATCGGGAGCAAGCCCCCTCCCACATTTAGATTTGTGTCAGTTTCAAAGCCAGTGCCTTGGCCTGAATCGCCACATCCGTGACGGCGGTACTCTCCCACCACATCCCGCGCAACGGCGGGCCCATGGCGAACAGCCGCTCACTCACCTGGCCTTGGGCATCTCGCACGGCGCCAGAGGCATCCGCTGCAATCCCCAGCGCCAACGGCCCAGGCTGGATCAACCCACGTTTGAGCAATTGCTGCGGCAACGGCCGGGCCACGCGGCGCCAGTCGTATTCGATGCCGCTGGAGTTGATCAGCGCCGTGCCGGACACTTGGCTGAGGGTCTGCTCGCCGCGATAGCGCAAGCCAATCGTCACGCCGCTGGCCGAAGGCACCAAGCCCTTGAACGACGCCGCGCGAATCCGCAAGCGCCCTTGTGCATGCAAGCGTTCCACCAACTGCGCACTCAACGGCGGCGAACGGTGGTGGTGGCTTTCCCACCACGGCCGCACATGCCGCACGAACTGGCGTTTCTCGCGCTCGCTGGCCTGGCTCCACAACCTGGCGATGTGCACACGGACCGTGTCCAGCGGCGCCTGCCAATCGACGTCCTGGTCCAGCGCGATACGGCATTGACGCCGCACTTCACGCACCAGTTGCCGAGGGCTGCGCAGCGCGGGATCAGCGCCAAGAAAGTCGTCCCAGCTTGGCGGCTGGCGGCGCACATGGGGCAACAGACCGTGGCGCGAGAACACCTCGATCGGCCCACGATGCCCGGCTTGTTCCAGGGACACCACGGCATCCACCATGGTCAGCCCGGAGCCGATGATCAGCACAGTCGAATGCGGGTCGAGCCGGGTCATGGCCTGTACGTCCCACGGGTCCAGCGCCGCAGCGTTCAGGCCGCTGGATTCGGTCTGCGGCGTGCGGGCCGCCGGGAACATGCCGGTGGCCAATACCGCAAAGGCGCCCCGCAGGCGCTCGCCGGTATCCAGGGACACCAGGGTGCCGGCTGTATCGACCTGCACATCGACCACCTCTGCACGAACATGCTCGACCGTGGAAGCCGACAGCGCCTTGGCCTCGGCCAGGCGCTGCTGTGCGTACAGACCAAAAATCCCGCGTGGCGGAAACAGTTCGCTGATGGGCACCGGCTGCTGCGCCGATTCCGGCCAGCCCCCGGCGCCGATGTAGTCGGTGAGCCATTGGGTCAGGTCATCGGCGTTGTCCGGGTCGACACTCATGCGCGCCGCATTGCCGTTCAAGGTGTGGCCCAGCTCGACCGCGCTGTAGGCCTCGCCACGCCCCAGTTCCGCACGCGGTTCAATTATCAAGATGCGCCGCCGGCCTGGCAGGCGCAGCAGTTGCACCGCCAGCATCGTGCCGCTCAGGCCGCCGCCGACGATCAGTACATCAGCGTTGCGGATGGATTCACTCATGCACGTTGGTCCTTAGCGCTTACCCAGATAGATGTCATGCAAATCACCGCGCGCCAACAACTCGGCGGCACTGCCACTCAGCACCACC
Source organism: Pseudomonas sp. W4I3 (assembly GCF_030816195.1). Lineage (GTDB taxonomy): Bacteria > Pseudomonadota > Gammaproteobacteria > Pseudomonadales > Pseudomonadaceae > Aquipseudomonas. The sequence continues at coordinate 4,092,160 of NZ_JAUSXS010000001.1, forward strand.
CGCCCAGTATCCAGCACGTAGCCTTGGGACGCATAGGTGAGCGCGACGTTGATATTCTGTTCGGCGATCAAAAAGCTCACCTGTTGCTCGCGGTTGAGCTGCGCGATGATCGCGAAAATTTCCTGCACGATCATCGGTGCCAACCCCATCGACGGCTCGTCGAGCAGCACCAGGGCCGGCCGGGTCATCAACGCCCGGCCAATGGCGACCATTTGCTGTTCGCCGCCGGAAGTCAGCCCGGCACGGGTGTGGCGCTTGGTCTTGAGCCTGGGGAACCAGGTGTAGATGCGCTCCAGATCGTGGGCCATGTCCTTGCGACTCAAGCGCCGTACAAAGCCGCCGCTGCGCAGGTTGTCTTCGACGGTGAGCTGGCCGAACACATGCCGGCCTTCCAGCACATGCACCATGCCCTGGCGCACGCGCTGGCTGGGGTCTACGCCGGCCAGGTCGTGGCCGGCGTATTCGATCAGGCCACGGCTGACTTCGGCGCGCTCGGCGCGCACCAGCCCGGAAATGGCTTTGAGCGTGGTGCTCTTGCCGGCGCCATTGGCGCCGAGCAGCGCCACGATTGCGCCTTTGGGCACACTCAGCGACACCCCGGCCACCGCCAGGATCGCACCGTCATAGATCACCTCGATGTCGTCGACCTTCAGCAACGACTGGCGCCCTGGCTGCGTGGCAGGTTGGCTCATGGTTTATTCATCCCCGGTGCAGGTGCGTGGCGTCAGGTGTTTTTCCTTGGCGAACGCGGCGGACTTTTCATCGATCAGCGGGCGCAGCAGCGCACGGTCGGCGGCGATCCAGTCGCTGATCAGCGCCCAGTTGGCGCCGTCCCACTGCTGCACCCGCGCCGAGCCGCCGCCTTCGTGGTCGCGGCAAGACAGCTTGAGGTTCTGCATCAGGCCCAGGTAGCCCATGTCCTTGAGCCGCGCATCGTCGATGTTCAAGTGCTCCAGGCCCCAGCGGCCTTCTTCGCCATTGAGCGGGCGCTTGCCGAATTTGGCCTGGGCGGTACGGATCGCTTCCACCGCCACGGCAGCGTTCACCAGGCCTGAGTTGTAGTAAACGCTGCCGAAGTTTTTCAGGTCCTTGAGGTCACTGTGGCCCTTGTCGAGCACGTACTGCTTGAGGCGTTTGTGGATCTCGAAGTCGCTGCCCGCCGGGTAGGGCGTGAGCGCCAGGTAGCCCTTGGCGGCGGCACCGGCGGGTAATACGTCTTCGCTGGAGCTGGCCCAGATATCGCCGATGATATGGTCCACCGGGAAGCCGAAGCGCGCCGCCGTCTTCACCGCCACCGGGGTGGACACGCCCCAGGTGCGCAGGAAGACCCAGTCCGGATTGGCCTGGCGTACCTGGCGCCATTGCGCCGATTGCTCGTTGCCGGGGTCGGCCACCGGAATCTGGATATTTTCAAAGCCGTACTTTTCGGCCAGCAGCTTCAGCGGGCCGAGGGTTTCGCGACCGTAGGCCGAGTCGTGATAAACCGTGGCGATTTTCTTGCCCTTGAGTTTGTCGAAACCGCCTTCGCGCTCGGCGATGTAGTTCACCAGGGTCGAGGCTTCACTGTAGAAGGTCAGCATCACCGGGAAGTTGTACGGAAACACCGTACCGTCGGTGGCTTCGGTGCGACCGTAACCAAGGGTGATGAGCGGGATCTTGTCCACTTCGGCTCTTTCGCTGAGTGCGTAGGCAGCCGGTGCGCCATTGGGTTGGTACACCGCGACCGGCGCGCCATCCAGGCCGTTCTTGAAGCGCTCGTAGCACTCGATGCCCTTCTCTGCCGTCCATTCGGTCTCGCACTCCTGCCACACCAGCTTCACGCCATTGATGCCGCCTTCGACCTCATTGATATAGCGCAGGTAGTCGATCATCCCGGCCCATACCTGCACGCCGCTGGAGGCGTAGGCGCCAACACGGTAGGTGGCCAGGGGAATGAATTGCTGGTCGGGCGAGGCGATGGCCTGGGGCACAACGCCGGCCAGGGCCGCCAGTGCGAACGCAGTACCGACCAGGGAACGTTTCAAGGATGCACGCATGGAGATTCTCTTGAGGGAAGGAAGGTTAGAAGCGCAGCGGCCACTGCCGCAGACGGTCACGCAGGTTGTGCAACAGGCGAATCAAACCCTCGGGTTCCTTGATCAGGAACACGATGATCAATGCGCCAAAAATGATTTTCTGCAGGTTCTGCAGCTGCCCCGCATCCACCGCGCCGCCGAACAGCGCCTGCCCGGCGTGGCTGAGCAGGATCGGCAGCAGACTGATAAACGCCGCGCCGACGAAGTTGCCGGCAATGCTGCCCATGCCACCGATAATGATGATGAACAGGATCTGGAATGAGCGGTTGATATCAAAGCTGCTGGCGCTGGCCGTGCCCAGGTAAGCGAAGGCCCACAGCGCGCCGGCGATGCCCAGGTAGAACGAGCTGATCGCAAACGCCAGGCGCTTGTAGCGCACCACGGGGATGCCGACCACGGCGGCGGCGGTGTCCATGTCGCGGATCGCCATCCAGTTGCGCCCGACCTGGCTGCGCACCAGGTTGACGGCGGTCCAGGTCAATAGCAGCACCGTGACCAGAGTCAGCCAGTAGCGGCCCAGCGGGGTGTTGAGGTCGTGACCCAACAGTGTCAGTTGCGGCGCGGAAATGGTTCCGGAAGAGCCATAGTTGTAGAACCAGGGGAATTTGACGAACAGCCACTCGAGGAAAAACTGCGCCGCCAACGTGGTGACCATCAGGTAGAAACCCTTGATCCGCGAGCTGGGCAGGCCGAACAACAGGCCCACCAACGCGCTGATAACCCCACCACCGAGCAGCGCCACCGGCAAGCCCAACTCCGGCAGGCGCAGCAGGAAACCGTAGGTAGCAAAGGCCCCCACCGCCATGAAGCCTGCCGCGCCGACCGACGTCTGCCCGGCGTAACCGGTGAGCAGGTTCAGGCCCAAGCCGGCCAGTGACAGCACCAAAAATGGAATCAGGATCGCATTGAGCCAATAATCATCGCCCCACAGCGGTACCGCGATAAACGCCAGCGCCAGCCAGGCGACCAGGCCCCAGGGCACACGCCGGGTGGTCAGCAGCAGCGGCGCAGTGTGGTGTGCAACAGAGGTCGACATGGTTTCAGACTCGCTCGATGGCGCGCTCGCCAAACAGGCCGGCGGGACGGATATACAGGAAGGCCAGGGCCAATACATAGGCGAACCACGGCGTGATGCCGCCGCCGATCAACGGGCCGATATACACCTCGGCGAGGTTCTCCGCCGCGCCCACGACCAGCCCGCCGACAATGGCCCCGCCAATCGAGGTGAAACCACCGATGATCAACACCGGCAAGGCCTTGAGCACCACCAGTGACAGCGAGAACTGCACACCCTGGCGCGCGCCCCACAACAGCCCCGCTACCAGCCCGACGATCCCGGCCACTGCCCAGACGATCTGCCAGATCCGGTTGAGGTTGATGCCGATGGACAGCGCCGCCGTGGTGTCATCCGCCACCGCACGCAGCGACACGCCAATACGGGTCTTGTTGAACAGCAGCGCGAGTACCGTCACCAGCACCACGGCGGCGGCCGCGGCGATCAGGTCGAACTGGCTGAGCATCAGCGGCCCGATAAACAGCGGCACATCATCGATGCCCAGGTCCAGCGCACGCACCTGCGAGCCCATCAAGCCCTGCGCCAAGCCCTCGATAATGAAGGACAGGCCAAGGGTGGCCATGAACAGGGTGATCTGCGAACGGTTCACCAGCGGCCGCAACACCAGGCGCTCGATGAGCAAGGCGCCGACGATCATCACGATCACCGTCAGCAGCAACGCCAGGGCAAACGGCACGCCCTGGTCATGCAGGCTGACGAACGTCAGCGCGGCAAACAGCAGCATCGCGCCCTGGGCAAAATTGAACACGCCGCTGGCCTTGTAGATCAGCACAAAACCGATGGCGACCAGAGAATACATGGTGCCGGCGAGCAGGCCGCCGAGCAGGGTTTCGAAGAAGAAGGTCATGCTTGAATACTCATGGTTGCGCCACGCCCAGGTAGGCCGCGATCACCTCGGGATTGGCTTGCACCTCGGCCGGCGAACCGTCGCCGACCTTGCGCCCGTAATCGAGCACCACCACATGGTCGGACAAACCCATGACCACGCCCATGTCGTGCTCGATCAACACCACGGTGGTGCCCAGGTCGCGATTTACGTCGGCGACGAAGCGCGCCATTTCCTGTTTTTCCTCGGCGTTCATCCCGGCCATGGGTTCGTCCAGCAACAACAGACTGGGCCCGGCGATCAACGCCCGTCCCAGTTCCACGCGCTTTTGCAGGCCATAGGACAGGTTGCCCACCAGCACCTCACGATGGGCCTGCAACTCGAGGAATTCGAGGATGCCCTGGGCGCGTTCGCGAAACGCGGCGGCCTCTCGACGTGCGCGGGGCAAGCCGAGGGCCTGTTCGATGAAAGTGCTGCGCATATGCCGCGACAGGCCGGTGAGAATGTTGTCCAGCACGCTCATTTTCTTGAACAGCGCATTGTTCTGGAACGTGCGACCAATGCCTCGGCGAGCGGCGCCCAGCGGGTCGATACGATCAAAGTGCTGCGCCTGGAACACGATCTCCCCGGCATCGAAGCGGTACACACCATTGAGCACATTGAGCAGCGAGCTTTTGCCGGCGCCGTTAGGGCCGATCAACGCGCAGATCTCACCGCGCCGCACCTCGAACGACAACGCATTGATCGCCTTGACGCCCTTGAACGACAGCGAGATGTCCCGCACCTGAAGGATGGCTTGGCTCATGCGCTTTTCCGTTTGAATTCGGCAAGCCACGTCGGCTCAGCAGTGGATTTGAGCGGCTGCCAGATATAGGCCAGACGCTGAAAGCCCAGCAATCTGCGCACACGATTTTTCAGCAATCGGCGCAGGCCGCTTTGTGGATGGGCGATGGCCCAGTCACACAGGCGTCGGCGCCAGGTGCCATGAGGGGCAAGGCGGCTTTCGATGTCGCCGGCCAGGCGCTGCAAACCTTCAGGCGACAGCAGCAGACCGGTGGGGGCGACTTCGCCGCGATCACGCCGCGCCGAGGCCGGGCTTTCCGGGAAGGCCAGGCCGTGGCCGCTGTTGAGCCATTGCTGCAGCACAACCGCAAGGCCACCTTGCCAATGGGTGCCCTCCTCGCTCCACAGCGTGGTTTCGCCGCTGGGATGCCACCAACGGCTGATGTGCTGCGCGGGGTCCACGGGGCCGAGCAACTGGGCGAATCCCAGGCGCTGGGTAAACTCCCAGTCGGGCTGGCGGCCGTGCACGTAGGCGTGGCTGGGACGAATGCGCCATAACTGTTGCTGCAAGACTTGAGGCGCCAGGCTGTCGGGCAGCGTCAGCACCTGCCCGCCCACCGACTCGGCCGCCAGCGCCAGCAACAGCAGGTTCGGCTCAAACGCGCCGCTGAGCGCCAGCCGCGACTGCTCGTTGTAGCCTAGCTGGCGTAAACCGTCAGCCAGGCGTTCAACGTCGCGCAACACATCGATCCAGCGCCAGGCATGCCATTGCCCCTGGCGCTTGTGGCGCAAGGCGATGTGCAGCGGCGTGAGTTGTGCCCAGTGGTGCAGGCGTTCCAGGGCGGCTTGGGGGGCGGGCACGCTCATAGGGGTGATGCTCCTATTTTGTGGTGGGCGTGCGGTGGTCCGCTGGCGGGGCTATATCAGGCAACGAATATCACTGTGGGAGGGGGCTTGCTCCCGATAGCGGTGTGTCAGGCACCGATCAACTGCTGACCCTCCGCTATCGGGGGCAAGCCCCCTCCCACAGGGGTTTTGTGTGAACCAGATAGGTCGCGGTAGCCGGAGCCGGGGTGACTGGCGCCCAACCTCGGCCCGTCGCCAAACAGCTTCTCACGCAAGGTACCCTGGGCGTATTCGGTCTTGTACACCCCACGCTTCTGCAACTCCGGCACCAGCCACTCCACCGCGTCGATAAAGGTTTCGTGAGTCAGCGCATAGGCCAGGTTGAAGCCGTCCACATCGGTTTCCTCCACCCATTCCTGCAGCAAATCCGCCACCGTCTCCGGGCCGCCGACAAACAACGGGCCAAAACCACCGATGCCGACCCAGTCGGCCAGCGCGTTCGGCGTCCAGACCTTGTTCGGGTCCGCCGTGGAGAAGGCTTCCACCGCCGACTGAATCGCGTTGGTGTGTACATGCTTGAGCGGCTCATCCGGCTTGAACTGGCTGAAATCGATACCGGTCCAGCCGGAGATCAGCGCCATCGCGCCTTCGTAGCTGACATAGGATTTGTATTCATCGAACTTGGCCTTGGCCTGCGCATCGGTCTCGGCGACGATGACTGTCTGCAGGTTGAAGATCAGGATTTTGCGCGGGTCACGCCCCGCCTCGGCTGCGCGCCGACGTATGTCGGCCACGGTCTTTTTCAGCAGGACCTTGGACGGCGCGGCGACGAACACACACTCGGCCTGTTCGGCGGCGAACTGCTTGCCACGGCTGGAGGCCCCTGCCTGGTACAGCACCGGCGTACGCTGCGGTGAGGGTTCGCACAGGTGAATGCCGGGCACCTGAAAGTGTTTGCCCACATGGCGAATCTCGTGGATCTTGCTGGGGTCGCTGAAAATCCGGCGTTCGCGGTCACGCAACACCGCGCCCTCTTCCCAGCTGCCTTCCCAGAGTTTGTAGCAAACTTCCAGGTATTCCTCGGCGTAGTCGTAACGTGCGTCGTGTTCGGTCTGGGCCTTCTGGCCGAGGTTCTTGGCGCCGCTTTCCAGGTAGGACGTGACGATATTCCAACCGACACGGCCCTTGGTCAGGTGGTCCAGGGTGGAAAGCCTGCGCGCGAACGGATACGGATGTTCGAACGACAGCGACGCCGTCAGGCCAAACCCCAGGTGCTCGGTGACCATGGCCATCGGCGCGATCAGCGACAACGGATCATTGACCGGCACTTGCGCCGCCTGGCGGATCGCCGCATCGCCGTTGCCGTTGTACACGTCGTAGATACCCAGCACATCGGCGATGAACAGCCCGTCGAACTTGCCGCGCTCGAGGATTCTGGCCAGGTCGGTCCAGTATTCCAGGTCCTTGTATTGCCAGGAACGGTCCCGCGGGTGCGCCCAGAGCCCCGGAGATTGGTGGCCGACGCAGTTCATGTCGAAGGCATTCAAGCGGATTTGGCGGGACATCACAGCACTCCGTTGAGGTGGTAGTTGCCAACGACCTGGTATTTCCAGCGCAACGGGTCATCGAGCGACGACGGCAACGCGGTGCGTTGGCCGGTCAGTTCGAATTCAGCATCGCTGGCGGCGATCAAGGCTTGGGCCGCAGCGATCTGGGCTTCGGTGGTGGCGACCGGGCTGGGGTCGGTTTCGGCACGCTCGAACAGCGCGGCGGCCACGTCGACACGAATTTGCAGATCGCCGAAGCGGCTGATCACATACGGGTCATCGCTGCGCTCGACAAAGCGGCGGGTGGTTTCCAGCAGTTGGCGTGCCTGGTTCAGTGCAGTCATTGGGAGTGTCCTCAGTTCCAGGCGTGGCGCGCGGGTTTCACGCCGTTGAGCACGAAGTTGCCGATCAGGTGGTACTTCCAGCGAGCCGGGTCATGCAACGTGTGGGTGCGGGCGTTACGCCAGAAACGGTCGAGGTTGTGCTTGCCCGTGACCGAGCGCGTGCCGGCCAGTTCGAAGAGTTTGCTGCTGGCGAGCAAGGCCGTTTCGGCGGACAGCACCTTGGCCTGGGCAACGATCAGCGAGGCATTGGCGACAGTGTCTTCAGTCGGTTCGGCGAGGGCCAGGTCGATCGCTCTGCCGGCCTTGGCGAGAATCGCTTCGGTGCCGTGCACGCGCCACTCCAGGTCGCCGATAGCGGCGATGGTGAAAGGGTCTTGCCAGCCATGCTCCTGCTGGCTATCAATCCAGGGCCGCGCTTGGCGCGCATGGAGCTTGGCCTGCTCAAGGGCACCGAGGGCAATGCCGGTGTCGACCGCCGCCTGAATAATCTGCGAAATCGGGCCGTTGGCGGTGGGTTGATCAAACGCCTGGTGCGCGGGAATCACCGCACTCGAGGGTACGGTCACACCGTCAAGGGTCACGCCACCACTGGCAGTCGTGCGTTGGCCGAAGCCGTCCCAGCTGTCAACCACAGTGAGGCCGGGGGCATCGCGCTCGACAAAGGCAATCAACGCCTGACCGTGTTCGTTATTGCCGACGGTCGGCACGATATGGGCGAACAGCGCCCCGGTGCAGTAGAACTTCTCGCCGTCAATGCGGGCTACGTCGCCCTCCACGCGAATCTGGGTGTCGAAGGTGCCGGCGTTTTTGCTCTTGGCTTCGGAAAAAGCGTTGCCGAAGCGATAGCCCGCCAACACCTTGCCGAAGTAGTGGCGTTTTTGCTCCTCGGTGGCGGTTTGCAAGAGGATATCCACCACGCCGAGGTGGTTCTGCGGGATTTGCCCCAGTGAAGGATCAGCGGCGGAGATCAACTTGATCACCTCGGCCACGGTCACATAGGACACCTCGGCGCCGCCGTAGGCCTTGGGAATGGTGATGCCCCACAGGCCGCTGGCGGAAAACTCGTCGAGCTCGGTAATGGGCAGGCGTCGCTCACGGTCGCGCTCACTCGCCTCAACGGCGAAACGGGCGGCCAGGCGCGTGGCAACTTCGATTGCCTGCGCATCCGAGCGAATGATGTGAGCAGGGTGTTGAGGGTGGGCTGACATGGGCCGACTTCCAGGCTGCTAAGGAATAACAGAGCCTTTGCAGAAGTCGTGCCCAAAACAAATTATTATTTAAATCAAATACTTATGCATTACCGAAAGTTCCGTGGAGACTGTCATACCAGCAAAGTGTCCATCCGCTGTTGCCGAGCGAACAGTTAGATCACCACGTTGCGTACAAAGCGCACTGTCACGTCGCCATCATTGCGATAGCCGTGCACATGAAGGCTGGCAAACATATAGAACTCACCGGCGGCGACGCGCTTTTCCTCATCCCCCACCAACAGCGTGAGGCAACCTTCGAACACGAACAGCTGCACACTCCAGCCGTCCGGGTCGGGGTCGGGGCTGTAGCGGTCGCCCGGTGCCAGGTGCATCTCCCACAGCTCGACTTCGCGCCGCGCAGTGGCCTTGGCCAGCAACACCGCTTTGCTACCGGGAATATCACCGGCCCAGGCCAGTTCGTTGATGCGACTGTGGTCGCCTGCATCCGGCGCCTGGATCAAATCGCTGAAGGCGACATCCAACGCTTCCGCGACGCGGTCGAGGGTCGACAGGCTGACGTTCTTCTCGCCGGCCTCAATGGCCACCAGCATGCGCCGGCTGACCCCGGACTTTTCCGAAAGCGCGGTCTGGCTCAGGTCGGCGGCATGGCGCAGGCGACGCACGTTCTGGCTGACGTGTTGCAGGACCGAAGCCCGTTGTGGATTTTCTTTGTGCACTATATTGCTCAATGGGTAGGTGTGCGCAGTATACTGCCCAGCGTGCGGCGCATTGTGCGGTCCGTGCCCTTCCCTTGCAAGACCGAGCCGCCATGACCGCCCCGAACTCCCCTTCGCGTTTCAATCGTTTGAGCAAAGCCGAATGCATCCTGGTCGTCATCACCATGATCTGGGGCGGCACCTTCTTGCTGGTGCACCATGCCATGACCGTCAGCGGGCCGATGTTTTTCGTGGGCCTGCGCTTTGCGGCGGCAGCCATTGTGGTCGGCTTTTTTTCCCTGCGCACCCTGCGCGACCTGACCTTTCTGGAGTTGAAGGCCGGGGTGTTCATCGGCGTGGCGATCATGTTCGGCTACGGCCTGCAGACTATTGGCCTGCAGACGATTCTGAGCAGCCAGTCGGCGTTCATCACTGCGCTCTATGTGCCGTTCGTGCCGTTGTTGCAGTGGCTGGTGCTGGGCCGACGCCCAGGGTTGATGCCGAGCCTCGGCATCATGCTGGCGTTTGCCGGGTTGATGCTGCTGACTGGCCCGACCGGTGCGTCGCTGAATTTCAGCCCCGGTGAAATCGCTACGCTGATCAGCGCCGTGGCGATTGCCGCCGAAATTATTATGATCAGCGCCTTTGCCGGGCAGGTGGACGTGCGGCGCGTAACCGTGGTGCAACTGGCCACGGCGTCGCTGCTGTCGTTCCTGATGGTGGTGCCGATGGGTGAGGCCTTGCCGGGTTTTTCGTGGCTGCTGCTATTTAGTGCGGTCGGCCTGGGCTTGACCAGCGCGGTGATCCAGGTGGCGATGAATTGGGCCCAGCAGAGTGTGTCGCCGACCCGCGCCACCTTGATCTATGCCGGTGAGCCCGTGTGGGCTGGCGTGGTGGGGCGACTGGCCGGCGAGCGATTCCCGCCGATTGCGATGGTGGGGGCCGCGTTGATCGTGCTGGCGGTGATTGTGAGTGAGATGAAGAGAAGCAGCTCGAAAGTGATCGATGCCAAGGTCGAAGTTGAACCGGAAAGTCAGCGGTGATGTTTTGAGCTGCAAGCTGCAAGAAATACGCGATCGGCTATTCTATTGCAGCTTGCCGCTTGTAGCTGCTTTCTACTGCATCTGTAGGATTCTGCCACATCTTGCCGTTTGGTGATCGAGAAAGCGGCACGTATGATGCATCCCAAACTCCCGCAGATTAGAAGCCTATGTCCCTGATAGTTCTACTGCTTCTGCCATTCATTGGCAGCTGTCTGGCGGCCTTGCTGCCGCACAACGCACGTAACACCGAATCGTTGCTGGCTGGTTTGGTGGCCTTGGTCGGCACCGTACAAGTCGCCCTGCTTTACCCCCAGATCGCCCACGGTGGCGTCATCCGTGAAGAATTCATGTGGTTGCCCAGCCTCGGCCTGAATTTCGTGCTGCGCATGGATGGCTTCGCCTGGCTGTTCTCGATGCTGGTGCTGGGCATCGGCACACTGGTGTCGCTGTACGCGCGTTACTACATGTCGCCGGACGACCCGGTGCCGCGTTTCTTTGCGTTTTTCCTGGCCTTCATGGGCGCCATGCTCGGCCTGGTGATTTCCGGCAACCTGGTGCAGATCGTATTTTTCTGGGAACTGACCAGCCTGTTCTCGTTCCTGCTGATCGGTTACTGGCACCACCGCGCCGATGCCAGGCGCGGCGCCTACATGGCGTTGATGGTCACCGGCGCGGGCGGCTTGTGCCTGCTGGCTGGGGTGATGTTGCTCGGGCATATCGTCGGCAGCTATGACCTGGACCAGGTGCTGGCGGCCGGTGATCAAATCCGCGCGCACTCGCTGTACCCAGTGATGCTGGCCCTGGTGCTGCTCGGCGCCTTGAGCAAAAGCGCGCAGTTCCCGTTCCATTTCTGGCTGCCCCACGCCATGGCGGCGCCCACGCCAGTTTCGGCCTATCTGCACTCGGCCACGATGGTGAAGGCCGGCGTGTTCCTGCTGGCCCGCCTGTGGCCGTCATTGTCCGGCAGCGAAGAATGGTTCTGGATCGTCGGCGGCGCCGGCGCCATTACCCTCCTCCTCGGCGCCTACTGCGCCATGTTTCAGAACGATCTCAAGGGCCTGCTGGCCTACTCCACCATCAGTCACCTCGGGCTGATCACCTTGCTGCTGGGCCTCAACAGCCCGCTGGCTGCCGTCGCGGCCGTGTTCCATATCCTCAACCACGCCACGTTCAAGGCCTCGCTGTTCATGGCGGCGGGCATCATCGACCACGAAAGCGGCACGCGGGACATCCGCAAGCTCAGTGGGTTGGTGCGCCTGATCCCGTTTACCGCGACCCTGGCGATGGTGGCCAGTGCCTCGATGGCCGGCGTGCCGTTGCTCAATGGTTTCTTGTCCAAAGAGATGTTCTTCGCCGAAACGGTATTTATCTCGGCGACAAAATGGGTGGAAATCACGCTGCCGGTGATCGCGACCATCGCCGGTACCTTCAGCGTGGCTTACGCCTTGCGATTTACCGTGGACGTGTTCTTCGGCCCGCCGGCCACCGACCTGCCTCACACCCCCCACGAACCCCCGCGCTGGATGCGTGCGCCGGTTGAACTGCTGGTGTTCACCTGCCTGCTGGTGGGCATCTTTCCTGCGCAGATGGTCGGTTCGATCCTCGCCGCCGCCGCGTTGCCGGTGGTGGGCGGCGTGCTGCCCGAGTACAGCCTGGCGATCTGGCACGGCTGGAATGCACCGCTGATCATGAGCCTGGTGGCCATGTGCGGCGGCGTGGTGCTGTACCTGATGTTGCGCAAGCAACTCAAGCGCGGCCGCTTCGCCTACCCGCCGCTGATCGGCTACTTCAATGGCAAGCGCGGCTTCGAGCGCTGCCTGGTGCTGATGATGCGCGGCGTGCGCCGCATCGAGAAGCGCATCAGCACCAAGCGCCTGCAGACCCAGCTGTTCCTGCTGGTGATCGTGGCGGTGATCGGCGCCATGATCCCCATGCTCAACAGTGGCCTGAGCTGGGGCGACCGGCCGAAGATCCCCGGTTCCATCGTGTTCGTCACCCTGTGGCTGCTGGCGATTGCCTGCGCGCTGGGCGCCGCCTGGCAGGCCAAGTACCACCGGCTGGCAGCCCTGACCATGGTCAGCGTGTGCGGCCTGATGACCTGCGTTACCTTCGTGTGGTTCTCGGCGCCGGACCTGGCGCTGACGCAACTGGTGGTGGAAGTAGTGACCACCGTGCTGATCCTGCTCGGCCTGCGCTGGTTGCCACGCCGGATCGAAGAGGTCTCGCCGCTGCCCAGCTCGCTGCGCAAGGCGCGCGTCCGGCGCCTGCGCGACTTCCTGCTGTCCACCGTGGTGGGCGGCGGCATGGCGCTGCTGTCTTACGCGATGCTGACCCGCCAGACGCCCAACGATATCTCCTCGTTCTACCTCAGCCGCGCACTGCCCGAAGGCGGCGGCAGCAATGTGGTGAACGTGATGCTGGTGGACTTCCGCGGCTTCGACACCCTCGGCGAAATCACCGTGCTCGGCGCGGTGGCGCTGACGGTATACGCACTGCTGCGGCGCTTCCGTCCGTCGAAGGAAAGCATGGAGTTGCCGCCCCAGCAGCGTCAACTCGCGCCCGATGTGGCCACCGACCTGGTCAACCCACGCCAGGCCAGCGACACCGCCCTGGGCTACATGATGGTGCCGGCGGTGCTGGTGCGCCTGCTGTTGCCGATAGCGCTGGTGGTGTCGCTCTACCTGTTCATGCGTGGGCACAATCAACCGGGCGGCGGCTTTGTCGCGGGGCTGGTGATGTCGGTGGCGTTTATCCTGCAATACATGGTGGCCGGCACGCAGTGGGTCGAGGCGCAGATGAGCCTGCGGCCGATGCGCTGGATGGGCTTCGGCCTGTTGTCGGCGACCCTCACCGGGCTTGGCGCGTTGTTCGTCGGGTACCCGTTCCTCACCACCCACACCTGGCACCTGAGCCTGCCGGTGCTGGGCGATATCCATATCGCCAGCGCCTTGTTCTTCGACGTCGGCGTGTACGCCATGGTCGTCGGCTCGACCCTGCTGATGCTCACCGCCCTCGGCCACCAGTCGGTGCGAGCGCACAAACCGAGCAACCAGCCCAAACCCGTCGCCAACCCACAAGGAGCTGCCGCCTGATGGAAGAAGTCATCGCAATTGCCATTGGGGTGCTGGCAGCCTCCGGCGTCTGGTTGATCCTGCGGCCACGGACGTTCCAGGTGGTGATGGGCCTGTGCCTGTTGTCCTACGGGGTCAACCTGTTCATTTTCAGCATGGGTAGCCTGTTTATCGGCAAAGAGCCGATCATCAAGGACGGCGTGCCACAGGACCTGCTCAATTACACCGACCCCCTGCCCCAGGCGCTGGTGCTCACGGCCATCGTGATCAGCTTCGCCATGACCGCGGTTGTTCCTGGTGGTGTTGCTGGCCTCCCGAGGCCTGACCGGCACCGACCATGTGGATGGCCGGGAGCCCAAGCAATGAATTGGGTCAATCAACTGATCGTCGCGCCGATCCTGCTGCCCTTGCTGACTGCAGCGCTGATGCTGATGCTCGGCGAAAAACGCCGCCCGCTGAAGGCAAAAATCAACCTGGTCTCGAGCATGCTCGGGTTGGGCGTCGCCGTTCTGCTGTTGTACTGGACGCAAAAAGGCGGCCCCGGCTCGATTGGCGTGTACCTGCCGGGCAACTGGCAAGTGCCGTTCGGTATCGTGCTGGTGGTGGATCAACTGTCGGCGCTGATGCTGGTGCTGACCGGGATCATCGGCGTCAGCGCGCTGCTGTTCGCCATGGCCCGCTGGGACCGTGCCGGCACCAGCTTCCACGCGCTGTTCCAGGTGCAGATGATGGGCCTGTACGGGGCCTTCCTCACCGCCGACCTGTTCAACCTGTTCGTGTTCTTCGAAGTGCTGCTGGCGGCGTCCTACGGCTTGATGCTGCACGGCTCCGGCCGCGCACGGGTGTCGTCAGGGCTGCATTACATCGCGATCAACCTGCTGGCATCGTCGCTGTTCCTGATCGGCGCGGCGATGATCTACGGGGTGACCGGCACGCTGAACTTCGCTGACCTGGCGCTGAAAATCCCATTGGTGCCGGAGGCCGATCGCGGCCTGCTGCACGCCGGCGCGGCGATCCTGGCCACCGCGTTCCTGGCCAAGGCCGGCATGTGGCCACTGAACTTCTGGCTGGCGCCTGCCTACTCCTCGGCCAGCGCGCCGGTGGCGGCGATGTTCGCGATCATGACCAAGGTCGGCGTGTACACCGTGCTGCGCTTGTGGACGTTGCTGTTCTCCGGCCAGGCTGGCGCTTCGGCGTTGTTTGGCGGTGACTGGCTGGTGTACGGCGGCATGGCGACCATTGTGTGCGCAGCGCTGGCAATGCTCGCGGCGCAGCGCCTGGAACGCATGGCCAGCCTGAGCATCCTGGTCTCGGCCGGGATCCTGTTGTCGTCCGTGGGGTTTGCCCAGCCGAGCCTGACGGCCGGGGCACTGTTTTATCTGGTCAGCTCCACTTTGGCGCTGAGCGCGTTGTTCCTGCTGGCTGAACTGATCGAACGCTCGCGCTCGGCCAATGACCTGCCGCTGGACGAAGAGATCGACGCGCTGCCCAAGGCCATGGAATCCCTGCATCCACGGCCCGGCGTCAACCTCGACGATGAGCAGAAAGCCGTGGTCGGCCAGGTGATCCCTTGGACCATGGCGTTTCTGGGCTTGAGCTTTGTCGCCTGCGCCTTGCTGATTATCGGTATGCCGCCGCTGTCCGGGTTTATCGGCAAGCTCAGCTTGTTGAGCGCGCTGGTCAACCCGCTGGGCCTGGGCAATGCGGTGGATGAACCCATTCGCCCGGCGGCGTGGGGCCTGGTGGCGCTGCTGATCCTGTCTGGCCTGGCCTCGCTGATTGCATTCGCACGGCTCGGCATCCAGCGCTTCTGGACCCCCGAAGAGCGCCCATCGCCGTTGCTGCGCCGCTACGAGTGCGTGCCCATCTTCTTCCTGCTGGGCTTGAGCATCCTGCTGACCTTCAAGGCCGAGCCGCTGATGCGCTATACCCAGGCCACCGCCGTCAGCCTGAACAACCCGGAACGCTACGTGATGGCGGTGCTGGCCACGCGCCCGGTGCCGAGCCCTGAAGCCCAGGCTGCCGCGCTGGAGGTGCAACCATGAAGCAACTGCTCCCTGCACCGTGGCTGTCCCTGGCGCTCTGGATGCTGTGGCTGGTGCTGAACCTGTCGGTCAGCCCCGGCAACCTGCTGCTTGGCGCGCTGCTGGGTTTTCTGGCGCCGCTGATGATGGCGCCACTGCGCCCGCAACCGATCAGCCTGCGTCGTCCCGGGGTGGTGCTGCGCCTGTTCCTGCTGGTGGGCCGCGACGTCATCGTTTCCAACCTGCAAGTGGCCTGGGGCGTGCTGACCTGCGGCACACGAGCGCCGCGTTCGCGCTTTATCAAGATTCCCTTGGACCTGCGCAGCCCCAATGGCCTCGCGGCGCTGTCGATGATCACCACGGTGATTCCCGGCACCATCTGGTCCGAACTGGCGCTGGACCGCAGCGTCCTGCTCTTGCACGTGTTCGACCTGGACGAGGAAGCGTCCTTTATCGAGCACTTCAAGGCCACCTACGAGCGGCCCCTGATGGAGATCTTCGAATGAGCGCCCTGCTCGCCAATGCGATCCTGCTCAGCCTGTTCCTGTTTTCCGTGGCCATGGTGCTGACCCTGATCCGCCTGTTCAAAGGCCCGTCAGCTCAGGACCGGGTACTGGCACTGGACTACCTGTACATCCTGGCCATGCTGATGATGCTGGTGCTGGGCATCCGGTATGCCAGTGACACCTACTTTGAAGCAGCGCTGCTGATTGCGCTGTTTGGCTTCGTGGGCTCGTTTGCCCTGGCCAAATTCCTGTTGCGTGGCGAGGTGATCGAATGATGCCGTTATGGATGGAAATTGTCGTTGCGGCATTGCTGGTACTCAGCAGTGTGTTCGCGTTGATCGGAGCAATTGGACTGCTGAGGATGAAAGACTTCTTCCAGCGCATGCACCCGCCGGCGCTGGCCTCGACGATTGGCGCCTGGTGCGTGGCGTTGGCCTCGATCATCTATTTTTCGGTGCTCAAGTCCGGGCCAGTGTTGCACGGCTGGTTGATACCGATTCTGTTGTCAATCACGGTGCCGGTGACCACGCTGCTATTGGCCCGGACCGCGCTGTTCCGCAAGCGCATGGCCGGCGACGATGTACCCGCCGAAGTCAGCAGCCGCCGCTGATTAAAGATCGACACGGTTAAAAATGTGGGAGGGGGCTTGCTCCCGATAGCGGTGGTTCAGCCAGTTCATCTGTAACTGGCCCACCGCAATCGGGAGCAAGCCCCCTCCCACATTTGAAGCTGTTGCAAATATCCAGGAGCTACGCAATGAGCGAAACCCACACCCCCGCCACCGCCGCGGCTGCCGTCGAAACCACCCTCGACTGGCTCGGCGGCCGCTGGAAACTGATCATCCTGTTTCATCTGTTCGGCGGCCAGGTGCAGCGTTATTCGGACCTTGAGCGGCTGATACCGGATATCTCGCAGAAAATGCTCGCCCAACAACTGCGCCAGCTTGAAGCTGATGGCCTGGTGCACCGCACGGTCTACCCGGTGGTGCCGCCCAAAGTGGAATACCGCATGACCGAGTGGGGCCAGAGCCTGTGCCCGGTGTTGGATGGCCTGCTCAAATGGCAGGCCGCCAAGCCGGTAATCTAGACGGTGGGCACGGTGCCGCCGTCGATCACGTATTCGGTCCCGCTGATCGAAGCGGCGCGCGGCGACACCAGAAAGGCGATCAAATCCGCCACCTCCCGGGGCTTGGCCGGCCGACCCAGCGGAATGCCGCCCAGCGCCTGCATGATGATCTGCTTGCCGCCCTCGTAATCCGTTCCCGCTTGCTGCGCCAAGCGCTCTGCAAGCGCCACCGCCGCGTCCGTCTCCACCCAGCCCGGCGATACACGCACTACGCGCACACCTTTTGGCGTCACCTCCTTGGACAGGCTCTTGCTGTAGGTCGCCAACGCTGCCTTTGCGGCGGCATACGCCGTGGTCGATTCCGGCAACGGCAATTCGCGCTGGATGGACGTGACATGAATAATCACCCCTGCCCCACGCTCGATCATCCCCGGCAACAGCGCTCGATCCACCCGCACCGCCGCCATCAGGTTCTGGCCCAGCGCACTTGCCCACTGCTCATCATCCAGCACGGCAAAACCACCGCCTGGCGCGCTGGAACCACCGAGCACATTGACGATGATATCCACACCGCCAAAGCGATCTTGCACCGCCTCGGTGGCACTCGCACAACCGGCGGCAGTGCCGAGGTCGGCGGCGATGAAATGCACGCCTTCAGGTGTCAAATCCGCCGCCGAACGCGCGACCGAAATCACTTGCACGCCTTGTTCCTGCAACGCGCCAACCACCGCAGCGCCGATGCCCTTGGTGCCTCCGGTAACGAGTGCACGAAGGCCTTCCAGTTCTAGATCAAAGCTCATGAAACCGACTCCTGGGTAAATGAAGACCGCAGGATAGGAACGGGACGCAGAGGGCCACAAGAACGCACGAAAAGGTAATGGGCTCACTGAAAAGTAAGTATCTGGATTCAGGGGGCGCGCCGAAGTCAGCAGCCGTGAAAAAAAATTGTGGGAGGGGCTTGCCCCCTCCCACATTTGTATCGGGTTACCAATCAGGCCTGGTCAGCCAGCCGCCAGGTCGTCCCGCCCTTGCCGTCTTCCAGCACAACGCCCATTGCGGTCAGTTGGTCACGGATACGGTCGGATTCGGCCCAGTCCTTGTTGGCCCGAGCGGTCAAGCGCGCCTGGATCAGCGCATCGACTTGCGCCGCATCCACGCGCCCTTCAGCGCCGGCTTGCAGGAAGTCATCAGCCTCCATCTGCAACACGCCCAGCACGCTCGCCAGTTCTTTCAGACGAGCCGCCAGACCCGCTGCCGCCTCGACATCGGTCTCGCGCAAGCGGTTGATCTCACGCACCATCTCGAACAGTACCGCGCAGGCTTCGGGGGTACCGAAGTCGTCGTTCATCACTTCGGTGAAGCGGGCCACGAAGGCTTCGCCTCCAGCCGGTGCCACGCAGGGCAGGCCTTTCAACGCATGGTAGAAACGCTCCAGGGCGCCCTTGGCGTCCTTGAGGTTGTCTTCCGAGTAGTTGATGGCGCTGCGGTAATGGCTGGACACCAGCAAGTAACGCACAACCTCCGGGTGGTACTTGGCCAGCACGTCGCGGATGGTGAAGAAGTTGTTCAAGGACTTGGACATCTTCTCGCCATTGATGCGGATCATGCCGCAGTGCATCCAGGCGTTGGCGTAGGTCTTGCCGGTGGCGGCTTCGCTCTGGGCGATTTCGTTCTCGTGGTGCGGGAACTCCAGGTCGCTGCCGCCGCCATGAATGTCGAACGTCTCGCCCAGGCAGCAGGTGGACATCACCGAGCATTCGATGTGCCAGCCCGGACGCCCGGCGCCCCATGGCGACTCCCAGCTTGGCTCGCCAGGCTTGGTGGCTTTCCACAGGACAAAGTCGAGCGGATCCTGCTTGGCTTCGTCGACTTCGATGCGCGCGCCGATGCGCAGGTCTTCGATCTTCTTGCGCGACAGTTTGCCGTAGCCCATGAACTTGGCGACGCGGTAGTACACGTCGCCATTACCTGGCGCGTAGGCGTAGCCCTTGTCGATCAAGGTCTGGATCATCGCGTGCATGCCAGGGATGTGGTCCGTGGCACGCGGTTCCATGTCTGGCTTGAGGATATTGAGGCGCGCCTCGTCCTCGTGCATCGCGGCGATCATGCGCTCGGTCAGCGCGTCGAACGACTCGCCGTTTTCGTTGGCGCGGTTGATGATCTTGTCGTCGATGTCGGTGATGTTGCGCACATAGGTCAGGTCATAGCCGCTGAACCGCAACCAGCGGGTCACCAGGTCAAAGGCAACCATGCTGCGGCCATGGCCGATGTGGCAGTAGTCGTACACGGTCATGCCGCACACGTACATGCGCACCTTGTTGCCATCGAGCGGCTTGAAGACTTCTTTGGTCTTGCTGAGTGTGTTGTAGATCGTTAGCACAACGGCTTCCTTAGAGAATCACTGGCCCCACGAATCACGCAAGGTCACGGTACGGTTGAATACCGGATGACCAGGTTTGGAGTCCTTGATATCCGCGCAGAAGTAACCTTCGCGCTCGAACTGGAAACGGTCTTCCGGCTGTGCGTCGCCAAGCGATGGCTCGGCACGACAACCCGTGAGTACTTGCAGGGAGTCTGGGTTGATGTTGTCGAGGAAGCTTGCGCTGTCTTCGGCCTTCTCAGGGTTGGGCGAGCGGAACAGACGATCGTACAGGCGCACTTCGCATTCGATGCTGGCGGCGGCCGGTACCCAGTGCACCACGCCCTTGACCTTGCGGCCTTCGGGGTTTTTGCCCAGGGTGTCCGGGTCGTAGGAGCAGCGCAGTTCGACGATGTTGCCATCGGCGTCCTTGATCGCTTCGTCGGCGCGGATCACGTAGCTGCCGCGCAGGCGTACTTCGCCGTTCGGTTCCAGGCGCTTGTAGCCTTTTGGCGGCTCTTCCATGAAGTCATCGCGGTCGATGTAGATTTCACGGGCGAACGGCAGCTTGCGCACGCCGAGTTCTTCTTTCTGCGGATGACGCGGCAGTTCGAGGTTTTCGACCTGGTCTTGCGGGTAGTTGGTGATCACGACTTTCAATGGACGCAGCACGCACATGGCACGCGGCGCGTTTGCGTCGAGGTCCTGGCGGATGCTGAATTCGAGCATGCCGAAGTCGACCACGCCGTCGGAACGGTTGGTGCCGACCATGTCGCAGAAGTTACGGATCGACGCCGGGGTGTAGCCGCGACGGCGGAAGCCCGACAGGGTCGACATGCGCGGATCGTCCCAGCCATGCACGTGCTTCTCATCCACCAGTTGCTTGAGCTTGCGCTTGCTGGTGATGGTGTAGTTCAGGTTCAGGCGGCTGAACTCGTACTGGCGCGGCTGTGCCGGCACCGGCAGGTTGCTCAGGAACCACTCGTACAGCGGGCGATGGCTCTCGAACTCCAGGGTGCAGATGGAGTGAGTGATGCCTTCGATGGCGTCCGACTGACCGTGGGTGAAGTCGTAGTTGGGGTAGATGCACCACTTGTCACCGGTCTGGTGGTGGTGGGCATGGCGGATGCGGTACATGATCGGGTCGCGCAGGTTCATGTTCGGCGAGGCCATGTCGATCTTGGCGCGCAGCACGCGGGCGCCATCCGGGAACTCACCGGCGCGCATGCGGGCGAACCAGTCGAGGTTCTCTTCTACCGAACGGTCGCGGAACGGGCTGTTCTTGCCCGGCTCGGTCAAGGTGCCGCGGTATTCCCGGGCCTGTTCCGGGCTCAGGTCGTCGACATAGGCCTTGCCGGCCTTGATCAGCTCGACGGCCCAGTCGTGCAACTGGTCGAAGTATTGCGAGGCATAGCGCACTTCACCGGACCATTCGAAGCCCAGCCACTTCACGTCGCTTTCGATGGCATCGATGTATTCCTGGTCTTCCTTGGCCGGGTTGGTGTCGTCGAAACGCAGGTGCGTGACGCCACCGAACTCCTGGGCCAGCCCGAAGTTCACACAGATCGACTTGGCGTGACCGATGTGCAGGTAGCCGTTGGGCTCTGGCGGGAAACGGGTGACGATCTGCGTGTGCTTGCCCGATTCGAGGTCCGCCTGGATGATCGGGCGCAGGAAATTGACCGGGACGGCAGGTCCGGCCTTGGAATTCGAGGTAGGGTCGACAGTGGGCTTGCTCATAGGATCCTTGAACAGACAGGTTCGTGGCCGGTTGGGGCCAGACAAAACAAAGGCGATATCATAGCTGATGCTGTCAAGGCGCTGACAGCGGTTGAGGTGCTTTTAACGCACCAGTGGTAAAAAACCACCTCGAAATTCCTGCGCGGCACGCTAAACTGCGCGCCTTGGCCGACGTTTAGCCAGACAGGTAAGGCGCCCAGGCGCTCAAACCCACGAATTCCCTGAAAAGAGTAGTGAACATGACTCAAGTCAAACTGACCACCAACCACGGTGACATCGTCATCGAGCTGAACGCCGAGAAAGCGCCGATCACCGTCGCCAACTTCATCGAGTACGTCAAAGCCGGCCACTACGAAAACACCGTTTTCCACCGTGTCATCGGCAACTTCATGATCCAGGGCGGCGGTTTCGAGCCAGGCATGAAAGAGAAGAAAGACAAGCGTCCAAGCATCCAGAACGAAGCGGACAACGGCCTTTCCAACGACAAGTACACCGTCGCCATGGCCCGTACCATGGAGCCGCATTCGGCCTCCGCGCAGTTCTTCATCAACGTTGCCGACAACGCCTTCCTGAACCACAGCGGCAAGAACGTGCAGGGTTGGGGCTACGCCGTGTTCGGTAAAGTCACCGCTGGCACCGACGTTGTCGACAAGATCAAAGGCGTGTCCACCACGTCCAAGGCCGGTCACCAGGATGTTCCCGCAGAAGACGTGATCGTCGAGAAAGCCGAGATCATCGAAGCGTGATATTGCTGATTTCAGACTTGCATCTGGAAGAGGAGCGCCCGGACATCACCCGGGCGTTTCTGGATCTGCTCCACGGCCGCGCCCGTGGCGCCCAGGCGTTGTATATTCTAGGGGACTTCTTTGAAGCCTGGATTGGCGACGATGGGATGACACCGTTCCAGCGTTCCATCTGTGCAGCGCTGCGCGAACTGAGCGACAGCGGCACCCCGATTTTCATCATGCACGGCAACCGCGATTTCCTGATCGGCAAGGCGTTCTGCAAAGCTGCAAGCGCAACCTTGCTCAAGGACCCGAGTGTCGTGCAGCTCGCCGGCGAACCCGTGCTGCTGATGCACGGCGACAGCCTCTGCACCCGCGACCTTGGCTATATGAAGCTGCGGCGCATCCTGCGTAACCCGATTGTGCTGTTTATCCTGAGGCATCTGCCGTTGCGCACCCGCCACAAACTGGCGCGCAAGTTGCGCAGCGAAAGCAGTGCCCAGGTACGCATGAAGGCCAACGACATAGTCGACGTCACGCCGGAAGAAGTACCACGGGTGATGCAGCAATTTGGCGTGCGCACCCTGGTCCACGGCCACACCCACCGCCCTGCCATCCACAAACTGCAGATTGGCGACCAGGCGGCCAAGCGCATTGTACTGGGGGACTGGGACAAGCAAGGGTGGGCGTTGCAGGTGGATGAGCAAGGCTTTCAGTTGGCGGCGTTTGACTTCGTCAATCCGCAGTTGGCGTTGCCTGGCGCTTGAGCCCGAACACCACTGATCCACTGTGAACAGAAATCAAAATGTGGGAGGAGGCTTGCCCCCGATGGCATTCGGTCATTTACTGATGAGTTGACTGACACACTGCTATCGGGGGCAAGCCCCCTCCCACATTTGAATGCATTTCAACTCTCGGAGATCAGTGGCCGGACGCTTCCGGCCCGGCCTTCGCCCCGAACGGCGGCTTGGCCAGCCACACCAGCAGCATCAGGCCCATGAACATCCACCCCAGCAGCGTGAAGTAATCCACGGTGGACATCATGTACGCCTGGCTGGTGAGGATCTGGTCCAGCTGCGTGTAGGCCTTCTGCCCTGCCCCACCGAGCGCCTGCAAGGCGTCGCGGGTCGCCGAGTCATAGGTAGTCATGTTCTCGCTCATGTAGGCATGGTGCTGGTCCGCCCGACGAATCCAGATCCAGGTAGTCAGCGACGCCGCAAAGCTACCGCCCAAGGTACGCAGGAAGGTCGCAAGGCCCGCCCCGTCGGCGATCTGCTGTGGCGGCAGGTCGGACATCAGGATGCTCAGGGTCGGCATGAAGAACAGCGCCACGCCGATACCCATGAACAGCTGCACCAGGGCGATGTGGGTGAAGTCCACCTCGTTGGTGAAACCGGCGCGCATGAAGCAGCTCAAGCCGATCGCCAGGAACGCCAGGCCCGCCAGCAGGCGCAGGTCGAACTTGTGCGCGTACTTGCCCACGAACGGCGACATCAGCACCGGCAGGATACCAATGGGCGCCACCGCCAGCCCGGCCCAGGTCGCGGTGTAGCCCATCTGGGTTTGCAGCCACTGCGGCAGAATCAGGTTGATACCGAAGAAGCCCGCATAACCCAGGATCAGCACGATGGTGCCGATGCGGAAGTTGCGGTAAGCAAACAGGCGCAGGTTCACCACCGGGTGCTTGTCGGTCATTTCCCAGATGACGAACACCGCGAGAGCGATCGCCGAGATCACCGCACCGATAATGATGAAGTTGGATTCGAACCAATCCAGGTCGTTGCCCTTGTCGAGGATGATCTGCAAGGCGCCGACGCCGACGATCAGGCTCAACAAGCCCACGTAGTCCATCGGTTGGTGACTGGTGACCACCGGGCGCTTCTTCAGCTGCGCACGCACCACCATCACCGCAAAGATGCCGATGGGCACGTTGATGAAGAAGATCCACGGCCAACTGTAGCTGTCGGTGATCCAGCCGCCGAGGATCGGCCCGGCAATCGGCGCCACCACCGTGACCATCGCCAGCAGCGCCAGGGCCATGCCGCGTTTGGCCGGCGGGTAGACCGCGATCAGCAGCGTCTGGGTCATCGGGTACAACGGCCCGGCAACCAGGCCCTGCAGCACGCGAAAGCCGATCAACTCGGGCATCGACGTGGAGATACCGCACAGGAACGACGCCAGCACAAACAGCAGGGTCGCCCACAGAAACAGCTTCACCTCGCCAAACCGGCGGCTCAGCCAGCCGGTGAGCGGCAAGGCAATCGCGTTGCTCACCGCAAACGAAGTGATGACCCAGGTGCCCTGCTCCGAACTCACCCCCAGGTTGCCGGAAATAGTCGGCAACGCCACGTTGGCGATGGTGGTGTCGAGCACCTGCATGAAGGTCGCCAGCGACAGCCCGATAGTGGCCATCAACAGGCTGGGTGGCGTGAACGAGGCGTTATTGCTCATCAGCGTTGCGCAGCCTTGGGAGCGGCAACGCTGTTGTCATGGATCAACTGGTTGATCATGGCATCGGCCTCGGCCAGTTGGCGGTCGTACACGTTGGTGGTGAACGATGCCTTTTGCGGCGCCTGTTGCGCCAGGACCGGGCCGCTCTGGTCGTGCAGGTCTACATTGACCACGGTGCTCAAACCGACCCGCAGCGGGTGCTTGGCCAGCTCTTCGGCGTTGATATGGATGCGCACCGGTACCCGCTGCACGATCTTGATCCAGTTGCCGGTGGCGTTCTGCGCGGGCAGCAAGGCGAACGCGCTGCCGGTGCCGGCGCCCAGGCTGTCGACGGTGCCGCTGTACTTCACGTCGCTGCCGTAGATGTCGGATTCAATATCCACCGGCTGGCCGATGCGCATGTCACGCAGCTGGGTCTCCTTGAAGTTGGCGTCGATCCACAGCTGGTCCAGCGGGATCACCGCCATCAGCGCGGTGCCCGGTTGTACGCGCTGGCCCAGTTGCACGGTGCGCTTGGCCACATAACCGGTAACCGGTGCGATCAAGGTGCTGCGGGCATTGGTCAGGTAGGCCTGGCGCAGTTGCGCGGCGGCGGCTTGCACATCCGGATGGGACGAAATCACCGTGTCATCCACCAGTGCGTTGCTGGTTTTGAGTTGCTGCTCAAGGTTGGTCAAGGCGTTCTTGGCCGCAGTCAGGCTGTCACGGGCGTGGGACAGTTCTTCCTGGGAGATCGCCCCGCCCTGGGCCAGGGTCTTGCGTCGGTTGTAGTTGTCCTGGGCCGTCTGCACATCGGCTTTCTGCGCATTGACCTGGGCTTTCATACCGTCGACGTTGCTGTACAAGCCACGGACCTGGCGCACCGTGCGGGCCAGGTTGGCCTGGGCACTTTGCAGGCCGACGGCGGCGTCGTTGGGGTCGAAGCTGACCAGCACCTGACCTTCGTGGACCAGGTCGCCATCGTCGGCGCCGATGCTGACCACGGTACCGGTGACCAGCGGGGTGATTTCCACCACGTTGCCATTGACGTAGGCGTCATCGGTGCTTTCGTTGAAGCGCCCGTAGAGCTCGTACCAGGCCCATACGCCGACGACACCCAGGATCACGATCAGCACCAGGCCGATCAGCAGGACTTTGCGTTTGCGTGGATTGTTGTCTTGGGTGTGTTCGGCTGTGTTGTTGCTGTCGGCAGTGGCCATGAAAAATACCTCAAATTATTCCGTGCGGTGGGCTGGGGTGGTCGCGGCCACGTTGTCGGCGTTGAACCCGCCACCCAGGGCCTGCATCAATTGAATCGACAGATCGATCTGCGCAGCATTCAAGGCCGCCAGCTGACGCTGGGCCTGCAGCAATTGCTGCTCGATGCTGAGCACATCCAGGTAGTTACCGATGCCGGAGCTGTAGCGCTGCACCCCGGTGTCGTAGGACTGCTGGGCGATGTCCGCGGCGTGTTGCTGGGCCTGGATCTGCCGCCCGGTGTCGCGCAGTTGCGACAGGGTGGTGCCGATATCGCCCAGGGCTTGCACCAGGGTCTTGTTGTACTGCGCCACGGCCAGGTCGTAATCGGCGTCACGGGCGTCAAGGTCGGCGCGCAGCCGCCCGCCGTCGAAGATCGGCAGCGAAATCGTCGGCGCGATGTTGAAGAAGCGACTGGCCGAGCCGAACATCGCGTCGCCCAGCAACGATTCGGCGCCGGCGCTCGCGCTCAGGTTGAGGTTGGGGTAGAAGCGGGTCTTGCTGGCGGCGATGTCCTTGCTCGCGGCTTCCACCCGCCACCGTGCGGCGACCAGGTCCGGGCGCCGGCCGAGCAATTCGGCGGGCAGCATCGACGGCACGGCGACCGCCGCGGGCTTGAGCACATTCGGGCGGGCCAATTCGTTGCCACGGTCAGGGCCTTTGCCGAGCAACACTGCGAGGGCGATTTTGGCGCTTTGCAGTTGTTTTTCCGCATCGATCAACTGCGACTGGGAGCTGGCTTCCAGGCTTTCGGTTTGCTGGTATTGGTACTCGCTGTCGATACCGGAACTCAGGCGGCGCTTGCTCAGGTCGAGCATCTGGCGGGTGCGCTTGAGGTCTTCGGCGGCCAGGTCATGCACGATATGCGCCTGACCCAGGTCGCTGTAGGCCTTGGCCACGTTGGCGGCCAGCGTCAGGCGCGCGGCCTGCTGGTCGACTTCGGCGGCGCGGGCCTGGCCGAGTGCGGCTTCCCAGGCTGCGCGTTGGCCGCCCCACAGGTCGAAGTTGTAATTGAAGCTGGCGCCGATGTTGCGCACCGTCGAATAGGCATCGCCCTCCCCACGCGGATCCTGGTCCTTGGCCAGCCGTGAACGGCTGACACCGGCGCTGGCATCCACGGTAGGCATGCGCGCGGCGTTGGCGGCATAGGCTGCGGCCTCGGCCTGATGCGCACGGGCGCTGGCCACTTGCATGTCGGGGCTGTGTTGCAGGGCTTCCTGGATCAGTCCGTCAAGCTGGGGGTCGCCGAGGCTTTTCCACCAGTCGGCGGCGGGCCATGCGGCGCTGGACAGGCTGACGCCGCTCAGGGATTTGCCGGTTTGCAAGGTGTTGGCGTCGAGGCGTTTGCCTTGGGTATCAAGGCCGCTGTAGTTGGCGCAACCGGCCAACGTCATCGCCATCAGCACCAGGCTGAATGCGCGTGTGTTCATCAATGACCTACCCGCTGGAGGGTGATGGGATCACCCGCAGCTATCAGAATTTTCTTGAGGATCCGTTCCAGGGTTTCCAACTCCCCCACCTCGAGTACACCGGCCAGTTGGTTGAGGGCCTGGGCGCCGATGTGCGGCAGCATGTCCGCCAGGCGCTGGCCGTCGGCGGTGAGTACCAACTGCACCTGGCGGCGGTCGAGTTCGGAACGCTTGCGACTGAGCAAATGCTTTTGCTCCAGACGGTCGAGCATGCGCGTCATCGAACCGCTGTCCAGCGACAGGTTGCGGCACAGCTCGGCCGGGGTATCGACGCCAAACTGGGCCATGATGATCAACACCTTGAACTGCGCGGCGGTAATGCCGTGGGGTTCCATATGGGTGTCGATGATGCGGTCCTTGAGGATCGCAGCGCGGCCCAGCAACAGGCCGAGATGGCACTTGTGGAAGTTATCCGGGGTGAAATGAGGCATCGGAAGTCACCTTATTACTGCCTAGGCAGTGAATGTGTGACGAGATATTACTGCTTAGGCAGCGAATGTCAAATGGAATAGTTAGGTTGCTTGGTAATTACCCCAAGCCTGAGTGAAACACATACCAATGTGGGAGGGGGCTTGCTCCCGATAGCGGTGGGTCAGCTACAAATAAGCTGACTGACAGACCGCCATCGGGAGCAAGCCCCCTCCCACATTTTTGACCGCGCGATGCTTAGAAATCGCGCTTGTAGAAGATATCCAGCGAACTGGCGACGCCCGTGGCCACTTCCAGGTACACCTTCTTGCTCAGCAGGTAGCGCAAGGCGATGGTGTTGGCCGGTTCGAACACCCCGACCCCGTAGCGCAGGCTGAGTTTCTCGTTGATCTTGCCGCTGGCCACCACCGCCGTGTTGTTGCCGGTGCCCTGGGTGTCCAGGTCGAAATCCTGGATCCCCAGTTTGTTGGCGATGTCCGTGGTCACCCCGGCGCTGCCCATCAGGCCCAGGCCCAGGGCGGCTTCGGCAAGCATGTTGTTGTCTTCACCGTTGTTGGTCCGCGAACGCCCCAGCACCAGGTAGGACAGCGCGTCTTCCTGGGCCATGGCAGGCTCGGAGAAGATTTGCGTGGTCGGCTGCTCGGCACTGCCGCTCAAACGAATGCCAGCGGTAACCGTGCGCGAGGATTCGGTGGTTACGCGGACCGCCTCGATATCCAGGAAGGGTTGGTCCAACGGCCCGGCGAACAACAGCCGCGCACGGCGCACATTCAGGCGTTGGCCGTAGGCACGATAACGGCCGTCGTTGAGCCACAGCTCGCCACGGGTGTCCATGTTGTCACCGATATGCACATGGCCCTGCACTTTGGCGGTGAGGCCGAAGCCGGCGAAGTTGAGCTGGTCTTCGCCCACCTCCACGTCGATATCCATGGCCATGGCCATCGGCGGCTTGCCCTCTTCGGTCTGGCTGCCGACGATGACCGTGTCATCGGACACCTTGACCGTCGATGGCGGCAGTTCGCGCACGGTGATATCGCCACGCGGGATGTGCACCTTGCCGGCGATTGCCAGCTTGTCGTCCTTGAGGCTGATCTTGAGGTCAGGCGCCACTTCCAATACGGCGTAGGGCTCCACCGTCACGGGCAGTTGCGAGCCCTTGAGGCTCAGGTCGACCACCAGCGCGCGGCCCCAGTCGATCTGCCCGCGCAGGCTGCCCTGCCCGGCCTTGCCACTGCGCCAGGCGCCATTGAGTTGCACGCTTTCGCCAGCGATCAGGGCTTGCACGTTCAGGCCTTCCAGGCTTACAGGCAGTTCGGGTCCGGAGATTTCACCGTCCACCAGGTTAACGCTGCCGTTGATCTGTGGCGCAAGCAAGCCGCCGGAAATCCGCCCGCTGCCATTGAGCTTGCCGGTGAGTTTTTCCACCATTGGCACGAACGGGCGTGCCACCGCCAGGTCCAGCCCGGTGAGGCTGAAATTGCCCGTGATCGGTTTGCTGGCCGGCAGCGGGTTGATCTGCGCCTGCAGCAGCAACTCGCCGAGCTTGCCGCCATGGAAGTTCAACTGAGTGTCGATGCGCTTGGGATTGAGGGTGGTTTCCAGCTTCAGCGTGTCGTAGGGGAAATCCAGCCACTGGCCCTTGTCCCTGACGCGCAAGTTGCCGCCACCGGCGTCCACCGACACCACGCCTTTGGGGCCGCTGGCCGGCAGATCCAGTTGCACATCGGCATTGAGCCTGCCCTGCCAGGCGAAGTCCTTGGGCAAGAACGCCGCCAGGCTGTCGAGGGGGAATTGCTTGAGGTGGTAACGCAGCTTCGGTTCGGGCATCAGGCGCTGGTCTTCGCCACACAGGCTGGCGCCACCGGACACCCAACAATGGGCGGCAAAGGTCAGCTTGCCATCGGCCAGGCGCTCGATTTTCGCCGGGGCTTGCAGCCGCCAGTCCTGGCCGCCCGCTTGCACGTCGCCACTGGCCAGGCGCCCGCGCCAGTTGCCTTGGTCGAGATTGCCGTCCAGGGCCAGGGCCAGCTTGAGCAAAGGACCTGCCAGGTCCAACTGGACCTTCTGGTTCTTGATATCACCCTGGGCACTGGCGGTGAGGGTACCGACTTGGGTCTCGCCGCTTTGGATGCCGCCGCCCTTGAGGTCGATGCGGGCGCGCTGGGCGCTGTCCAGTGTCGCGTCGAGGCTGAGGCTTTGCAGGCGATTGTCGGCCAATGCCAGTTGCTGACCCTTGAGGTCTAGCTTGCCTTGTGGCGCCTTCAGGGTGCCGGCGACATCGACGCGGCCATTGATTTGCCCGCGCAGTTGCGGCCAGAGCTGGGCCAGGCGCGCCAGCTTGATGTCGATCTGTCCGGCCAGGCGCTGCTGCAGGCTCCCGCTGCCGTTGATGCGGTTGTCGCCCAGGCGGATGTCCAGGTTGGCGAGGGTCCATTGTTCGCCCGCGCCTTCGGCCTTGGCTGCCAGCACGGCGGTTTGCCCGCGCAGGCGGCCCTTGAGGTCAAGGTCGGCGTTGAGCTTGAGTTGTTCGTTCCTGAATTCGCCTTTGCTGCGCAGCGGCCCGGCCAGGGTGCCGGGCAATTCGGCGACCCAATAGGCCGGGTTCAACGCGGTCAAATCCAACGCGGTGTCCCAGGCGATGCCGTCGGCGAACTGCACCGTCACCCGGCCTTCGGCCTTACCCTGACCGGCGGTCAGCTTGAGCTCGGGCAGGAAGATTTGCTTGAGGTCGCCACTGAACGGCGTGACTACGTTGAACTTGCCGGCCGGGCCGTCCAGATCGGCCTTGAGGTTGCCCAGGTAGTTGCCGTCCTTATAGGAAATTTCACCGTTAAAGGTGCGCAAGGCGACCTGCGGCTCATCGATCAGCGGATAGAGGCGATGCCAGGGGAAGTCCAGCCAGTCGATTCTGGCATCGGCGCTGAAGCCTTGTTGCCAGTCCAGATTGGCGCTGAGCTTGAGGCTTTGCTGGTCGCCGGCAGTCAGGTCCAGGCCGGCGATCTGCGCACCCTTGGCATCCACCTTGCCGCGCAGCAGCAGGTCCACCGGGCCTTTTTCCGCTGGCAGCAGTGCTTTACCCAGCAATTGGTAACCGTTTTTCAGGTCACCCTTGGCGCTCAGGTCCAGCTGATTGAGCCGCAAGGTATCGGGCAGATCGGCGCTGGGTTTGAAGGCATCAGCGGTGATGCGCACTTGCGCCGGCAGGTTGTCCGCCAGCGGCTGCAACTCGCCACTGAGCTTGGCCGGCAGGTAGCCGCTGCTGTCAGCGTCGAGTTTGAGTGTCTTGAGCAGGTCGCCGTCGACCTTGAGGGCAACCGTCCAGGGCGCGCCGCCCGGCGCATAAGGCAGGCTGAGTTGACCGCTGGCCGTCAAAGGCCAATTGCCGACCGGTTGCAGCAGGCCGGACAGGTCCAGCACCAGACCGTCCCGTTGCAGGTGCACCGCGTCGATCTGCAGGCCTTCGGCAGTCCAGTGCGCCGCCAGTTGCAAACCCTTGAGTTGTTCACTGCCGTTAAACAGCAACGTACCGACGCGAACCTCGCCTAATTGGATGGCAAGTGGCAGTTTCAGATCCGGCAACGCAATAGGCCCGCTGCTCTCTTCGGCACTGGGCGCAAATTGCAGACTGACTTGCTCCACGTCCAGCTTGTCGATGCACAAGGTCATTTGCAGCAAGCACGCGGGCGACCAGGCAAACGTCGGCGCATTCAGCTCTACGCGGCTACCGTCTTGTTCCCATAGCAGATGATCGGCACGCCACTGGCTGCCGAGACGCCCCTCGAAATTCTCGACGCGCAAACCCGGCACCAGGCCCAAGACCCAGCGGCTGCCAGACTGGGTAGCCACTACCGAGCACAGCGCCAGCAGCACCACGGCGAGGATGGCAATCACGACCAGCCCCGCTATTTTCAAACCACGCATCACAGCTCAGGCCCCATGGAAAAGTGCAATCGAATGCCGCCCGGGTCTTCCAGGGCATGGGCCAGGTCGAGGCGGATCGGGCCAACCGGCGAAACCCAGCGCACCCCCACACCCACACCGGTTTTCAGGCTCGGCAGTTCCAGGTTATTGAACGAGTTGCCCTGGTCGATAAAGGTCGCGATCCGCCATTTTTCGGCGATGGAGTATTGGTACTCGGCACTCAGGGCCACCATATAGCGGCCGCCGATGCGATCACCGCGGTCGTTTTCCGGCGACAGGGTCTGGTATTCATAGCCGCGCACGCTTTGGTCGCCACCGGCAAAGAAGCGCAGCGACGGCGGCACCGACTTGTAACCGTTGGTGGCACTGCCACCGAGTTGCGCGCGACCCAAAAAGCGGTGGTTATCCCACAAGGTGGTCAAGCCCTTGATCGTGGCGGTGCCGTAGAGCAGGTTGGTGTCGGAACCGAGCCCTTCCTTGGCGACCTTGCTGTCGAACATCAGGCGATAACCGTTATGTGGATCGATGCGGTTGTCGCTGCGCAGGTAGGAGTAGCTGATGCCCGGCATTACCAGGTTACTCATGCCCGAGTCATTGCCCAGTTTGTATTCTTCACGCTGATATTTGAGTGAGATAACCCGCGTCCAGCCGCTGGGCAATTTGCTGTGCCATTCGGGGCCGATCGTGAGCAACTTGCTCAAGGTGTCGGTGTTGGCCAACTCTTCATTCTGGTAACCGCCGGCGAAGCGCAATTTATCCGTGAGCGGTGGGTCGAGCGGCACGTCATACCACAGCCCAACGTTCTGCCGCGGCGCCGACAGCTCGGCTTCCCAGCCATAACTGTGGCCCTGGGGATTGACCCAGTGGCGTGTCCAGTTGGCCCGGCCCCGAGGGCCGACGTCCGTCGAGTAACCCAGACCCAGGCCCATGGTGCGTGGCTTGCGCGTGTCCAGTTGCACGGCCACCGGAATCACGTCGTTGGTCGAGGCCGTGGGGCTGGCGTCTACCCGCACGCTTTCGAAGAAGCCACTGGCCTGCAGGTTCTGGTTGAGTTCGGCGATCAATTCGGAGTCGTAGGGTGTACCGCTTTCGAAGGGCACCATGCGCTGCAGCAGTTCCTCATCAAATGGCGTATCGCCGCTGAAGCTGACCTTGCCCATGCTGTAGCGCGGGCCGCTGTCGTACACCAGCTCGATGTCGGCGACGCCCGCCTGGGGATCTACGGAGAGCGTCTGGCGCGTGAAGCGCCCGCTGAAAAACCCATAGCGCGACGCCTGATTCTGGATCAGGCGCTTGGCATCGTCGTAATGGCCGTGATTGAGCACCGCGCCGGGCTTGAGGTCGTCACTGGCCGGCACCCGAAATGCTTTGAGGCTGGCCGCCGGACCGTCGACCCGAAGAGTGACGTTACGCAAATGCACCGGCTCGCCGGGCTCGATGGTCAGGGTCAGGCGCGGGTTCTTCCCGCCCTTCACCTCGCTGGCGATCTGCGGCTGATAGAAGCCCAGCGCCTGGGCGGCTTTGCGCGCTTGTTCTTCGGCGCCGCGACTGAACCGCAGCAGCGCTTCTTCATCACGATCGCCCACCCCGCCGATGTAGCCTTCGATGTTGGCTTTCAGCGCGTCGTTTGAGGGCTTGATCCGCACGTCCAGTTCGCTTTGCGCCAGTACGCCGCAGCTTGTGAACAGCAGAATCAAGCCGCTGGTAAATCTGTCTGGAAACTTCATAGGCGCGGATGCTACACGAGCGAGAGCGGATGTTTGAACCCGGATTTGTCTGAATAAATCTGTCTCAAGCCGTTGCGGCAGTTAACGCCTGGGGATTGGGATGGAAAAACACATGTTCGAGGACGGGCCCTACGGCAATTTCACCGATTTCCTCGTAGCCCTGGCGCTTATAGAAATCCAGGTAACGGGAGTTGCCGGTGTCGAGCACCACGCCCGAGGAATGCGGGTCCTCGGCGCACCAGTTGTGGACCGCTTCGAGCAATTGCTCGCCGTAGTGCTGGCCCTGCAACTGCGGGTGAATGCCCAGCAATGGCAACACATGCACCGACTCGCTGGGCAGGCATGCCAGCACGGCCTGATGGTATTCCAGGTAACGCCGCGTACCGCGCACGCCGGTGCTCAGCCACATGCGGATCTGCCAGGCCCAGCTTTCAGTGATGCCCAGGCGCCGCTGCGGCGGGGCGATCAGGGCAATGCCGATCAAACGGTCGTTGACGAACAAGCCAATGGCCGGAAGCTTCTGGAAAAAATGCTGCTTGACCAGCTCGCGCACGGTGGCCCGTACCCGCTGCTCATAACCCGCCCGCTCGGCCTCAAAGATGTAGGCGAAGGTCGGTTCGTGACGGTAGGCCTGGTACAGCAGGGAGCGCGCTTCGCGGGAATAACCGCTATTGAGCAGGCGGATCTCGGCAACGGCTGTCGAAGTGTCAGGCATAACAGTCAATCTCCTGGACGCCACTCAACGAGGCGGCGTTCTTATGGGTACGAACCTGCGCAGCGCCAGTCGTTCCCTGACCTTAGCAGCGCATGCTTGCGGCCGCCACGCTGGCCCCCGCCCGACTTGTCGGCTAGCATCGCCCTTTTGCCAGACTGGACTGCCGACCATGAAAATCGTCTCCTTCAATATCAACGGGCTGCGCGCCCGCCCTCATCAGCTGGCGGCGCTGATTGAAAAGCATCAACCGGACGTCATCGGCCTGCAGGAAACCAAGGTCCACGATGACCAGTTCCCGTTGGCTGAAGTCCAGGCGCTGGGCTATCACGTTTATTACCATGGCCAGAAAGGCCACTACGGCGTGGCCCTGCTCTCGCGCAAAGAAGCGTTGAGCGTGCACAAAGGCTTTGCCAGCGATGAAGAAGACGCCCAGCGCCGCTTCATCTGGGGCACTTTCGCTGACGAGCACGGCAACCCGGTCACCATCATGAACGGCTACTTCCCCCAAGGCGAAAGCCGCGACCACCCGACTAAATTCCCGGCCAAGCAGCGCTTCTATGAAGACCTGCAACAGCTGCTGGAAAGCCAGTTCAGCAATGACCAGGCACTGGTGGTGATGGGCGACGTGAATATTTCCCCGCAAGACTGCGACATCGGCATCGGCGCCGACAACGCCAAACGCTGGCTGAAAACCGGCAAGTGCAGCTTCCTGCCGGAAGAGCGCGAATGGATGGCCCGCCTGAAAAACTGGGGCTTGGTGGACACCTTCCGCCACTTGAACCCTGAGGTGACCGACCGCTTCAGCTGGTTCGACTACCGCAGCCGTGGCTTTGAGGACGAGCCCAAGCGCGGGCTGCGCATCGACGTGATCATGGCCTCCACCGGGTTGGTGCCCCGGGTCAAGGATGCGGGGGTGGATTACGATCTGCGCGCCTTGGAAAAGCCGTCGGACCATGCGCCGATCTGGCTTGAGTTGAGCTGATTCACTGACCCATGTGGGAGGGGGGCAAGCCCCCTCCCACATTTTGATCTGCGGCGTGTCAGTCATATGGCTGCAATCCAACTGACTTAATCTGGCGGCACTCCCTTTGGCTGACGAAGGTGCCGGCTGATGCTGCGCGTTCTGTTACTGCTCGCCCTTTTCCCTTTCTTCGCGCTGTCCGCCCCGCTGCCCATGCCCGACCAAGGCCCGGCTTTGCGCATCCAGGGCTCCAACACCATTGGCGCGGCGTTGGGCCCGGCATTGGTCAAAGGTTTGATGGAGCGTCAGGGTGTGCAAGGCGTGCACAGCGAACGCGTTGAGGGCGCCAATGAACAGCGTGTAATCGGCAAGACCCGTCAGGGTAAAACCGTGTTTATCGACGTCGCCGCCCATGGTTCCAGCACCGGGTTTGCCGCGCTGAAAAACCACAGCGCCGACCTGGCCGCAGCGTCCCGCCCGATCAAGGACGGCGAATTGGTTGACCTCGAGTCCCTGGGTGACCTGAAAAGCGCCGGCGCCGAACATGTGATCGCTATTGACGGCTTGGCGATCATCCTTAACCCACGCAACCCGCTGAACAGCCTCAACACCGAGCAACTGGCGCAAATCTTCAATGGCGAAATCAGCACCTGGGAAATGCTGGGCGGCACTGGCGGAACCATTCATGTGTACGCGCGGGATGATCAGTCCGGCACCTATGACACCTTCAAGGAGCTGGTGCTGAATCGCCGCGGCAAACCGCTGGCAGCGTCTGCGCAGCGTTTTGAATCGAGCGAAGCGCTGTCCGACGCGGTCAGCCAGGACCCCCAGGGCATTGGTTTTATCGGCCTGCCCTACGTACGCCACGCCAAGGCAGTGGCGATTAACGATGGCGACTCGCAACCGATGTTGCCACTGAACAGCCTGATCGCCACCGAGGATTACCCACTGTCACGGCGGCTGTACTTCTACCTGCCCCCAACAGTCCATAACCCGTGGGCCAAGGCCTTGGTGGACTTCGCCCAAAGCGCCCAGGGCCAGGCGCTGGTGGCGGCCAACGGCTTTGTCGCCCAGCACGTGCAGGCAATGGACGTAGAGCCACGCGCCTCAATGCCCGAGGACTATCAGGCAATTGCGCGCAACGCCCAGCGCTTGACGGTGAATTTTCGTTTCGAGGAAGGCAGTGCCAGCCTGGACAACAAGGCGCGTCAGGATGTGCAGCGGGTGGTGGTTTATCTGAAAAGCCACGGCAAACTGCACGAGCAGGTGACGCTGGCAGGGTTCGGCGATGCCAAGAATGATCCGCAGCGCGCAGCCTTGCTGTCGAAGTTGCGGGCAATGGCCGTGCGCAGGGAACTGGTGAAAAGCGGCGTGGTGCTGCGCGATATTCGCGGGTTTGGCGCGCAGATGCCGGTGGCGGCGAATACGGCGGATGAAGGGAGGATCAAGAATCGGCGGGTGGAGGTTTGGGTGTACTGAACCTTGGGGTCTGGGGTGGCTGAAATGGCCTCATCGGGGTGTAGAACCGTAGACATCGTTTACATCTGAAACCGGGGACATCGTTTACACTTTTGAGGCCTGGACGCGCGTCATACCTCGTCCAAGCCTCCCCAAGGGATAATCACACAAGTACAAATCCCAAACATCCTCGTCAGCTTCTTTGAGCCCTATCCGTTCCCCAGATAGCGCCTCGCTAATAAATACCAACTTGCCGTTCCATTTGATCGATCCATCCTGTCTGACGCTGCGAACCTTCATTTCCGCGGGATACTCCACATCGGGCAAGCATCCTGGGTAAGGTCGGGTAGACGGTACATACAAATCTCCCGGACGTTTCATACCGAGTGCTTCATGAGGGCGTACGTAATTGAACTCATGCCTGAAGTGCTCCAGCAAAAGCTGCTGCTCGACCAAGTTTTTCCCTAAGGGCAGCTCAAGCTTCAAGCTGCGGTGCATTCGCTCATGGCGACCATTCTGCGCGGGTCTTCCGGGCATGGTGCGCTCCGGATAGATGCCGAGGCGAATCCACCAAACTGCCAGGGTGGACATTCGTGCCAGGCCAGGAGAGGCGAACGGAACCCCGTTGTCCGAACGGATAACTTCTGGCATGCCGTACTCCAGAAAAAGCCTCTCAAATGCTTGTTTTACCGGCTGGGTCTTGATCTTGGGGTGGGCCCTGCATGCCAGAATCAGCCGAGACGCGTGGTCTGTAACGGTCAGAGGGAAGCACATCTGCGCGTTAAGCATCTTGAATTGCCCTTTGTAGTCGGCGCACCACGTCTCGTTAGGTTCGTTGGCCTCTCGCATTTCTGCGTGGGAAATAGTGTGCCGACGCTTGAAGCGTCGCTTGTTGACGAGCCCGAGCCGATCAAGCCATTGGCCTGCTGTACTCGGAGAAGGCCAGGCGACTGAGGGATCTTCAAGCCGTAATAGCTCGAGGAGCTTCTTTGGCCCCCATTTATCGTGAGCCTGCTTCATCGCCATAACGCGGGCCAAGATCTCGTCGTCGGTTTTATTGGGGCTGTTGTGAGGTCGCCGGGACAGTTCGGATAAGGATTTTAAATCGCCGTTGTGCCGGGCAATCCATTTGTCGACGGTAGGCCGACTAACGTCAAAGCGACGCGCCAATTGGCTTTTGGTGTAGTTGCCAGAAAGCCAGTCGGCGACCAGTCTGATTCGTTGATTCATCGGAGACTCTTGGTTCCAGGGCATGATCAGTTACCTCCTGATCATGCGTATTAACCTGTAAACCATGTCCCCGGTTAGAAATGTAAACGATGTCCCCGGTTTGTACCGGGGCAAGCCCCCTCCCACACTTGGATTGGTGTACACCGGCAAAATGTGGGAGGGGGCTTGCCCCCGATATAGGCGACGCGGTGCTACTGCCCGCCGCGCATCAACTCTTTAGGCACATACTTGCCAATCTCGAACTTGCCGATCGCCGCACGGTGCACTTCGTCCGGGCCGTCGGCCAGGCGCAGGGTGCGTTGCATGGCGTACATGTAGGCCAGCGGAAAATCATTGGAAACGCCGGCACCGCCGTGAATCTGGATCGCGCGGTCGATCACCCTCAGCGCCACGTTCGGCGCGACCACCTTGATCTGGGCGATTTCGCTTTTCGCGACTTTATTGCCCACGGTGTCCATCATGTACGCAGCCTTCAAGGTCAGAAGCCGCGCCATATCGATTTCCATGCGCGAGTCAGCGATCTTGTCGATATTGCCGCCCAAACGCGCCAAAGGCTTGCCGAAGGCGCTGCGGCTGACCGAGCGTTTGCACATCAATTCCAATGCACGTTCGGCCATGCCGATAGAACGCATGCAGTGATGGATACGGCCCGGGCCAAGCCGGCCCTGGGCGATCTCAAACCCACGGCCTTCACCCAACAAGACGTTTTCGTACGGCACGCGCACATTGTCGAACAGCACCTCAGCATGGCCGTGGGGCGCATCGTCGTAGCCGAACACTGGCAGCGGACGCACGATTTTCACCCCAGGGGTGTCCACCGGCACCAGAATCATCGAGTGCTGCTGGTGGCGTGGCGCATCCGGGTTGCTCAGGCCCATGAAGATCAGGATCTTGCAGCGTGGATCACAGGCGCCGGAGGTCCACCACTTCTTGCCGTTGATCACCCACTCATCGCCCTGGCGTTCGGCGCGGGCGGCCATGTTGGTGGCGTCCGAGGAGGCTACGTCCGGTTCGGTCATGGCGAAGGCTGAGCGAATCTCACCGCGCAGCAGCGGTTCCAGCCAGCGTTGCTTCTGCTCTTCATTGGCGTAGCGCACCAGCACTTCCATATTGCCGGTGTCGGGGGCTGAGCAGTTGAACGGTTCCGGGCCCAGCAGCGAGCGGCCCATGATTTCGGCCAGTGGCGCGTATTCGAGGTTGCTCAGGCCGGCGCCCAGCTCGGATTCGGGCAGAAACAGGTTCCACAACCCCTCGGCTTTAGCCTTGGCTTTGAGCGCTTCCATGATGGCGGTGGGCTGCCAGCGGTCACCTTCGCTGACTTGGCGTTCGAACACCGGCTCGGCCGGATAGACGTAAGCGTCCATGAATGCGGTGACGCGTTCACGCAGTTCCTGAACCTTGGGCGAATAGGCGAAATCCATGAGCGGCTCCCTTCTCTGAGAGGTTGTTTAGGTCATGCAATCGATGCTAGAACAGCGCTGATAATTTACCTAGCCTATTCTCGGCGTGTATTAACATTCATCACCGATATATGATCGGCGTATGAATACCTAACAATAAGAGTGCAACGACATGAATCTGAGCAAGGTCGACCTGAACCTCTTTATCGTCTTCGACGCGATCTACACCGAAGCCAACCTGACCCGCGCTGGGCAGATTGTCGGCATCACCCAGCCGGCGGTGTCCAACGCCCTGGCGCGCCTGCGCGAGACCTTCAACGACCCGCTGTTCGTGCGCACTGCCCAAGGCATGGTGCCCACGCCGATGGCCCAGAACATCATCGGCCCGGTGCGCAATGCCTTGTCGCTGCTGCGGGTGTCAGTGCAGGAGAGTCGGATTTTCAATCCGCAGCAGGCGGCCAAGACCTATCGCATCAGCATGACCGACCTGACCGAAGCCGTGATTCTGCCGCCGCTGTTCCAGCGCCTGCGCCGCCTGGCGCCGACGGTGGTCATCGAGAGCTTTTTATCCAAACGCCGCGAAACCACCAAGGAGCTGGCCGCCGGTCGCCTGGATTTCGCCGTGGATGCGCCGCTCAACACCGACCCGCAAGTGCGTCACGTCAAGCTGATG
Organism: Pseudomonas sp. W4I3; assembly: GCF_030816195.1. GTDB lineage: Bacteria > Pseudomonadota > Gammaproteobacteria > Pseudomonadales > Pseudomonadaceae > Aquipseudomonas. Next base: position 4,131,765 of record NZ_JAUSXS010000001.1, read on the forward strand.
GAAGACCGCTACGTGTGCGCCATGCGCAAGGGCCATCCGATGGCGGGCAAGGACAAATTCACCTTGGATGACTACCTGGCGCTGACCCATATTCATATTTCAAGCCGCCGCAACGGGCTGGGGCATGTCGACCTGGCCCTGGGCAAGATGGGCATCCAGCGCAAGATCGCCCTGCGCTCCCAGCACTATCTGATGGCCTCACAAGTGTTGCAGCAGACCGACATGGTGATGACCGTGCCCGAGCGCTTCGCCCGTCGCCATGAACTGCACTGGTTCAACTTGCCGGTCAATGATGTGCCGGCGGTGGAAACCCACCTGTACTGGCACGAAAGCACCGACCAGGACCCGGCCAACCGCTGGATGCGCGAGCAGATGATCGAGTTGTGCCAGCAGGTGACGGCCCACGAGAAAAAGCTGGATAAACAGCAGGCCTGAGGCAGCCGAGTTCCCCTGTAGGAGGGGGCTTGCCCCGATGGCCTGCGCAGCAGGCCCTTGACGTTTACGTCAACCTGCAATTAGCTTAGCGCCAAGACCTTCCTGAGCATCGCCATGAGCACCACTTACAGCATTTCCGACCTGGCCCGCGAACTCGATATCACCACCCGCGCCATTCGTTTCTATGAGGAACAAGGCCTGCTGGCCCCGGAACGCCGGGGTCAGGAGCGTATCTATTCGGCGCGGGACAAGGTCAGCCTCAAGCTGATTCTGCGCGGCAAGCGCATCGGCTTCTCCCTGGCCGAATGCCGCGAGCTGATCGAACTCTATGACCCCACCAGCGGCAACCACATCCAACTCAACAGCATGCTGGCAAAAATCGCCGAACGCCGCGAGCAGCTCGAGCAACAGTTGCTGGATATCGAACAGATGAAGCTGGAACTGGACACCGCCGAAGAGCGGTGCACCCAGGCCCTGGCACACACCATGAGCCAGGCCGGCCATTGATCAGAAGGTAACGCCATGTCCCTCCCCTCACACGTACGCCTGGTGGAAGTCGGCCCGCGCGACGGTTTGCAGAACGAAGCCCAGCCGATCAGCGTGACCGACAAGGTTCAGTTGGTGGACGCCTTGAGCGCCGCCGGCCTGAGCTATATCGAGGTCGGCAGTTTCGTATCGCCCAAATGGGTGCCGCAGATGGCAGGCTCCGCCGAGGTGTTTGCGCAGATCCAGCGCAAGCCTGGCGTGACCTATGGCGCGCTGGCGCCGAACCTGCGCGGCTTCGAAGATGCGCTGGCGGCTGGTGTCAAGGAGGTCGCGGTATTTGCGGCGGCGTCCGAGGCGTTTTCCCAACGCAATATCAACTGCTCCATCAGCGAGAGCCTGGATCGGTTTGCACCGCTGATGGCGGCGGCCCGGCAGCACGGGGTCAGCGTGCGCGGGTATGTATCCTGTGTGCTGGGTTGTCCGTATGAGGGCGACATCGCGGCGGCGCAGGTGGCGGCTGTCGCCCGCGAGCTGTACGCCATGGGCTGTTATGAAGTGTCCCTGGGCGACACGATCGGCACCGGCACGGCAGGCGCGACACGGCGGCTGTTCGAGGTGGTCGGGGCCCAGATGCCGCGCGACAGGCTCGCGGGCCACTTCCATGACACCTACGGCCAGGCAATCGCCAATATCTACGCCAGCCTGCTGGAAGGCATCCAGGTGTTCGACAGCTCTATCGCGGGCCTCGGCGGCTGCCCATACGCCAAGGGCGCCAGCGGTAACGTCGCCACCGAAGACGTGGTGTACCTGCTCAATGGGCTGGGCATCGAGACGGGTATCGACCTGGAGCGCTTGATCGGCGCGGGCCAGCAGATCAGCCAGGTGCTGGGCCGGGCAACCGGATCGCGGGTGGCGAAAGCGCGTAGCGCCAGTTGAGTAGCACAGCTGTGACAATGTGTTACCGCACACCGACACAGCGGGTAACGCGGGAACATAATCTGTCGTATTTCATGAAAGATATTTCCCACCAAAAAATCAATCCATTGATTTTAAAGGAATTTATAAAGTTGGCACGGCTTCTGCTATCTCTATGGCATAACAAGAATAAAAAGCGCCAAACCTAATAAAAATAAGACGAAACGACTCTGACATAACAAAAACAACACGGCAGAGACGCAGCTAACAGATTTTTTTGGAGAAGATGTGCTTCGCAGGGAACGGCATGCCGAAACCCGCAACCGGTTAGAGAAAAATAAAACTACCTCAGGTAGCTACCCACTGGTTGGATCATTGACGAAGAAGCAGATCAGCGTTCAAAAAAATACGTTTGCTCTTGACCCCGGATGGGGGTCGCCAAAAACAGCGGTAAAGGGTAACGGTTGCCAAAAACAACAATAGACCGCCCCTCAATAATAAAAAAAGAGCACGCAACGACACATTAAAGGGGACCTTCGGGTCCCCTTTGTGCTTTTCGTGATACGCCGGATGTACCGCCCGTAATCGCGCTCCGTGGGAACGAACGTGGCCCATTGTAGGAGCGAGCTTGCTCGCGAAAAACGTCCAGGCAACGCGTTCATTCTGAATAAACGCGCAGGCCTTGGGTTCTTCGCGAGCAAGCTCGCTCCTACAAAGGCATCAGGGCAAGCCAAAATGGCCGGCACGCTCTTCCCAGCAGGGAGCGGTCAACGAACCTGGAGCTCCTCAATGGAGATTTCGCGCATGCGAAATTTCTGGATCTTGCCCGTCACCGTCATCGGAAACGCATCCACGAACTTGAAGTACCTGGGCGTCTTGAAATGGGCGATGCGGCCCTTGCACCAGGCTTGCAGTTCCAGTTCGCTCGCCACATACCCTGGGTGAAGCTTGATCCAGGCGACAATTTCTTCACCATAGCGATCATCGGGAATGCCGATAATTTGCACATCGGCCACTGCCGGATGGGTGAAGAAAAACTCCTCAAGCTCTCGTGGATACACATTCTCACCACCGCGAATGATCATGTCCTTGTTGCGCCCGGCGATGCACACATAGCCGTGTTGATCCATGGTTGCCAGGTCGCCGGTGTGCATCCAGTCTTCCCCGTCGATGGCGTCGCGGGTGCCCTCCGGGTTGTTCCAGTAGCCGAGCATCACGCTGTAGCCGCGCGTGCACAATTCGCCTATCTCACCGCGTGGCAGCGTGTTGCCATCAGCGTCGACGATCTTGTTTTCCAGTTGCGGCTGGGTGCGCCCCACAGTGGTGACGCGGCGCTCCAGGTCGTCATCGGCGCCGGTCTGCAACGACACCGGGCTGGTTTCGGTCATGCCATAGGCAATCTGCACTTCGCTCATATGCAACTGGCCAATGACGCGGCGCATCACCTCGATCGGACAGGTCGACCCGGCCATGATCCCGGTACGCAGGCTGGATAATTCAAATTCGTCGAGACGCGGGTGATCAAGCAGCGCGATAAACATGGTCGGCACGCCGTACAGCGCCGTGGCGCGTTCTTCGGCGACGGTGGTGAGCGTGAGCAGCGGGTCGAAGCCGTCATTGGGGTAGATCATGGTGGTGCCGTGGGTGATGCAGGCCAGGTTACCCATCACCATGCCGAAGCAATGGTAAAGCGGCACCGGGATCACCAGGCGGTCCTGCGCCGTGAGGCCAAGGCTTTGCCCGACCATGTAGCCGTTATTGAGGATGTTGCGGTGGCTGAGGGTGGCGCCCTTGGGGAAGCCGGTGGTGCCGGAGGTGTACTGGATATTGACGGGCTGGTCGACGTGCAGGCTGGCTTGGCGAGCGTGCAATTGTTCAGGCGGAATCTGCGTTGCCAGGGTCAGCAAGTGCGACCAGGGCACGAATTCCGCAGGCGGGCTGGGGTCCAGACTGACAATAGCGCGCAAATCGGGCTTCAGCGCCTGCAGCATGGCGTGGTAATCGGAGGTCTTGAACGAGCCGGCACACACCAGAAACTGGCAGCCGGACTGCTTGAGCACGTACTCCAATTCACTGCTGCGATACGCCGGGTTGATATTGACCAGGATCACCCCGAGCTTGGCGCTGGCGATCTGGCTGATGCACCACTGCGCACAGTTTGGCGCCCAGATGCCGAGGCGGTCACCGACCTGCATGCCCAGGGCCATGAACGCACGGGCGTGTACGTCCACCGTCTCGGCCAGTTGTCGCCAGGTGTAGCGGCATTGCTGATGGCGCACCACCAGCGCTTCGCCATCCGGGTAGCGTGCCACCGTACGGTCAAAGGCCTGGCCAATGGTTTCGGCGAGCAAGGCCTTGTCCTGGGAGCCACGGCTGTAGCTCAGGTTCGGTTGATCCATAACGACCCCTGTTGTCTTTTTTGTAGGTTGACGTAAACGTAAACTACGATTGACAGCGCCTTAACGCAAGCTTACGTTAACGTAAAGGTGAGCGCCCTCCTCCGCGCCCCGCCCGCACAACAACAAAAGCTCACATTAAGGTGCCCGTCCATGAGTTACCCGTCCCTGAACTTCGCCCTCGGTGAAACCATCGACATGCTGCGCGACCAGGTGCAGTCCTTCGTGGCCAAGGAAATTGCACCGCGAGCGGCCCAGATCGACATCGATAACCTGTTCCCCGCCGACCTGTGGCGCAAGTTCGGCGACATGGGCCTGCTGGGTATCACCGTGCCGGAAGAGTACGGCGGTGCCGGCCTGGGTTACCTGGCGCACGTGGTGAGCATGGAAGAAATCAGCCGTGGCTCGGCCTCGGTGGCGCTGTCCTACGGCGCCCACTCCAACCTCTGCGTCAACCAGATCAACCGCAACGGCAGCCACGAACAGAAGCTCAAGTACCTGCCCAAGCTGATCAGCGGCGAGCACATCGGCGCACTGGCCATGAGCGAGCCGAATGCCGGCTCCGACGTGGTTTCGATGAAATTGCGCGCCGACAAGCAGGGTGACTTTTACGTACTCAACGGCAGCAAGACCTGGATCACCAACGGTCCCGACGCCAACACTTACGTGATCTACGCCAAGACCGACCTGGAGAAAGGCGCCCACGGCATCACCGCGTTCATTGTCGAGCGTGACTGGAAAGGCTTCAGCCGCAGCAGCAAGTTCGACAAGCTGGGCATGCGCGGCTCCAACACCTGCGAGCTGTTTTTCGATGACGTGCACGTACCGCAGGAAAACATCCTCGGCGTGCTCAACGGCGGCGTCAAAGTGCTGATGAGCGGCCTCGACTATGAGCGCGTGGTGCTCTCCGGCGGCCCCACCGGCATCATGCAGGCCTGCATGGACCTGATCGTGCCCTACATCCACGACCGCAAGCAGTTCGGCCAGAGCATCGGCGAATTCCAGCTGATCCAGGGCAAGGTCGCCGACATGTACACCCAGCTCAACGCCAGTCGCGCCTACCTCTACGCGGTGGCCCAGGCCTGCGAGCGCGGCGAAACCACGCGCAAGGACGCAGCCGGGGTGATCCTCTACAGCGCCGAGCGCGCCACGCAAATGGCCCTCGATGCGATCCAGATTCTGGGGGGCAACGGTTATATCAATGAATTCCCCGCCGGGCGCCTGCTGCGCGACGCCAAGCTGTACGAAATCGGCGCCGGCACCAGTGAGATTCGACGGATGTTGATCGGTCGCGAACTGTTTAACGAGACGAAATAAATTTCGTCAGCGGCAAGTGACAAGCTTTAAGCGGCAAGAGAACGGTGCTCTTGCTTTTAACTTGTAGCTTGTAGCTCGAAACTCAAAGCTGCTACGGAGTAGCCCATGCTTCTACACACCCAGCTCAACCCACGCTCGGCGGAGTTCAGCGCCAACAGCGCGGCGATGCGCCACCAGGTCGATGCGCTGCATACCCTGCTCGCCCAGGTACAACAAGGCGGCGGCGCCAAGGCCCAGGAACGCCACACTTCGCGCGGCAAGCTGCTGCCACGCGAGCGCATCAATCGCTTGCTCGACCCCGGTTCGCCGTTCCTCGAATTGAGCCAGTTGGCCGCCCATCAGGTGTACGGCGAAGACGTGCCGGCCGCTGGCGTGATTGCCGGCATCGGCCGCGTGGAAGGCGTGGAATGCATGATCGTCGCCAATGATGCAACGGTCAAAGGCGGTTCCTACTACCCGTTGACCGTCAAAAAGCATCTGCGCGCCCAGACCATCGCCGAACAGAACCGCCTGCCCTGCATTTATCTGGTGGACTCAGGCGGCGCCAACCTGCCGCGTCAGGATGAAGTATTCCCGGACCGCGAACACTTTGGGCGAATCTTCTTCAACCAGGCCAACATGAGCGCCCAGGGCATCCCGCAGATCGCCGTGGTGATGGGTTCGTGCACCGCTGGCGGCGCCTATGTGCCGGCCATGGCCGACGAAGCAATCATGGTGCGCCAGCAGGCGACTATCTTCCTCGCCGGCCCGCCGCTGGTGAAGGCCGCCACGGGCGAAGTGGTCAGTGCCGAAGACCTCGGGGGTGCCGATGTGCATTGCCGAATCTCCGGCGTGGCCGACCATTATGCCGACAACGATGAGCATGCCCTGGCCCTGGCCCGCCGTAGCGTGGCCAACCTCAATTGGCGCAAGCTGGGTGAGTTGCGCCAACGTCCGCCCGTGGCGCCGCTGTACAGCAGCGAAGAGCTTTACGGCGTGATCCCGGCCGATGCCAAGCAGCCGTTCGATGTGCGCGAAGTGATCGCACGGCTGGTGGACGGTTCGGTGTTCGATGAATTCAAGGCACTGTTCGGCGCCACCCTGGTCTGCGGTTTTGCGCACTTGCACGGTTATCCGGTGGCGATCCTGGCCAACAACGGCATTCTGTTCGCCGAAGCCGCGCAGAAAGGCGCGCACTTTATCGAACTGGCCTGCCAGCGCGGGATTCCGCTGCTGTTCTTGCAGAACATCACCGGCTTCATGGTCGGCCAGAAGTACGAAGCCGGCGGCATCGCCAAGCATGGCGCCAAGTTGGTCACGGCGGTGGCCTGCGCCAAGGTGCCGAAGTTCACCGTGATCATCGGCGGCAGTTTCGGTGCCGGTAACTACGGCATGTGCGGCCGCGCCTATGACCCGCGCTTCCTGTGGATGTGGCCCAACGCACGCATCGGCGTGATGGGCGCCGAACAGGCCGCGGGCGTGCTGGTGCAGGTCAAGCGTGAGCAGGCAGAGCGCGCAGGCGCAGCATTCAGTGCCAGCGATGAAGCGGCAATCAAGCAGCCGATCCTCGACCAGTATGAAACCCAGGGCCACCCCTACTATTCCAGCGCACGCTTGTGGGATGACGGCGTCATCGATCCGCTGCAGACCCGCGACGTGCTGGCGCTGGCGCTGTCCGCCGCCCTGAACGCCCCTATCGAGCCGAGCCGCTTCGGCGTGTTCCGCATGTAATCGGAGCTGTACCCATGAGCGATTTCAACACCCTCGAACTGATCACCGACCCCCGTGGCTTTGCCACGCTGTGGCTCAGTCGCGAAGCCAAGAACAACGCGTTCAACGCGCAGATGATCCGCGAACTGATCATCGCCCTCGACCACGTACAGGGCGACCCGTCCCTGCGCTTTCTGGTGCTGCGCGGGCGCGGCAAGCACTTCAGCGCCGGTGCCGACCTGGCCTGGATGCAGCAGTCGGCCGAGCTGGACTATCACACCAACCTGGACGACGCCCGTGAACTGGCCGAGCTGATGTACAACCTGGCCAAGCTGAAAATCCCCACGCTGGCGGTGGTGCAAGGCGCGGCCTACGGCGGCGCGTTGGGCTTGATCAGCTGCTGCGACATGGCGATTGGCGCGGATGACGCGCAGTTCTGTCTGTCGGAGGTGCGTATCGGCCTGGCGCCGGCGGTGATCAGCCCATTCGTGGTGCAGGCCATCGGTGAACGCGCGGCCCGTCGCTATGCCTTGACGGCCGAGCGGTTCGGCGGTCAGCGTGCGCGCGAGATCGGGTTGTTGGCGGAAAGCTACCCGGCCGATGCGCTGGACCAACAGGCAGACACGTGGGTCGCCAATCTGCTGCAAAACAGCCCGGCAGCGATGCGCTCGAGCAAAGACTTGTTGCGCGAGGTGGGCAACGGCGCCCTCACCCCGGCGCTGCGGCGCTACTGTGAAAATGCCATCACACGTATCCGGGTGAGTGCCGAGGGCCAGGAAGGCTTGCGCGCCTTTCTGCAAAAGCGCGCGCCGAGCTGGCAGTCCAAGGAGCCGCACCCATGACGACACTCACTACCGTATTGGTGGCCAACCGTGGCGAAATCGCTTGCCGGGTGATGCGCACCGCCAAGGCGATGGGGCTGACCACCGTGGCCGTGCACAGCGCGATCGACCGTGATGCCCGGCACAGCCGCGAAGCGGATATTTGCGTCGACCTGGGTGGCAGCAAGGCCACGGACAGCTACCTGCAGATCGACAAACTGATTGCCGCCGCCCACGCCAGCGGCGCCCAGGCGATTCATCCGGGCTATGGCTTCCTCTCGGAAAACGCCGGGTTCGCTCGGGCCATCGAAGCCTCGGGCTTGATCTTCCTCGGCCCGCCCGCCTCGGCAATCGACGCCATGGGCAGCAAGTCGGCGGCCAAGGCGCTGATGGAAACCGCAGGCGTGCCGCTGGTGCCCGGTTATCACGGCGAAGCCCAGGACCTGGAGACTTTCCGCGAGGCCTGTGCGCGCATCGGTTACCCCGTGCTGCTCAAGGCCACGGCCGGCGGTGGCGGCAAGGGCATGAAGGTGGTCGAGGAGGTCAGCCAGTTGGCAGAAGCCCTGGCCTCCGCCCAGCGGGAGGCGCTGTCGTCATTTGGCAACGGGCAGATGCTGGTGGAGAAATACCTGCTCAAACCGCGCCATGTGGAAATCCAGGTGTTTGCCGATCAACACGGCAACTGCCTCTACCTCAATGAGCGTGATTGCTCGATCCAGCGGCGTCATCAAAAGGTCGTGGAAGAAGCCCCCGCGCCGGGGCTCAGTAGCGATCAGCGCAAGGCCATGGGCGAAGCAGCGGTGCGCGCGGCGCAGGCTATAGGCTATGTAGGCGCGGGGACGGTGGAGTTTTTGCTGGATGCCCGCGGCGAGTTTTTCTTCATGGAAATGAATACGCGCCTGCAAGTGGAACACCCGGTCACCGAGGCGATTACCGGCCTCGACCTGGTGGCCTGGCAGATCCGCGTGGCCCAGGGCGAGGCGCTGCCGATCACCCAGGCGCAGGTGCCGCTGAGGGGCCATGCGATCGAGGTACGGCTGTACGCCGAAGACCCGGCCAATGATTTCCTGCCGGCGACCGGGCGGCTGACGGTGTATCGCGAGTCCAGCCCAGGTCCGGGTCGACGCGTGGACAGCGGCGTCGAACAAGGGGACAGCGTTTCGCCCTTCTACGACCCGATGCTGGGCAAGCTGATTGCCTGGGGCGAGGACCGTGAGCAGGCGCGACTGCGGCTGCTGAGCATGCTCGACGAATTTGCAGTGGGCGGGCTCAAGACCAACCTGGGCTTCCTGCGGCGTATCATCGGTCATCCGGCATTTGCCGCGGCTGAGCTGGATACCGGATTCATTCCGCGCTATCAGGAACAGCTACTGCCAGCAGTCGGTGCGCTGAGCGATGAGTTCTGGCAGGCGGCGGGTTCGGCCTTCATCCAGAGTTTGCCCAGCGGTGACGGACCCTGGGCCGCCACCCAGGGCTTTCGCGCCGGGTTGCCGGCGCAGGTCTCGCTGCATTTGAGCTGCAATGGGCAGGATCGGCTGGTCACGCTGACAGGGCCATCATTGCCACTCAAGGGTGAGCAACTAATGCTCGAACACCAAGGTGTACGCCGCTCACATCTGGCGGTGCGCAATGAGGAAACGGTGTACCTGCGCTGGGATGGCGAGATGCAGGCAATCAGCCTGTTCGACCCGATTGCGGCGGTCGATGCCAGCCACTCCCATCAGGGCGGTCTCAGCGCGCCCATGAACGGCAGCATCGTGCGGGTGCTGGTGGACATCGGGCAACGCGTGGAAGCCGGTGCGCAACTGGTGGTACTTGAAGCGATGAAGATGGAACACAGCATCCGCGCTCCCGAGGCGGGTGTGGTCAAGGCGCTGTTTTGCCAGGAAGGCGAGATGGTCGCCGAAGGCAGTGCGCTGGTGGAACTGGAAACGGCGGACTAGAACTTCGCCGTGGCTTGCACGACGACGCCAAGGATTCGGCAATCGTCGGTGAACAGCAGCTTGGGATAGGTCGGATTGAGCGGCGCCAGGTAAAGCTGGCCGCTGTCCGCCTGCAACTGGCGAAAAGTGGCCTGGGGGTTGTCGAGCCACTGCGCAACCACCAGTTTGCCGGGCTCGGCAGCGATGGCCGGGTCGACCAGGATCAACATGCCGGCGCTGATGCTCAGGCCGCTGGGGGCGGTCATGGCGTCGCCGATCACCGGCAGCCAGAAGGCTTCGCCGTGGGCGTGGTAATCGGTCAATTCGAAGCGTGCCGGCCCATAGCTGGCGCGTGCTTCACGCAGCTCGCACAGGCCGTTCCAATCGCTGACCGGGTAACGAAAATACGGGTTGTAGTGGTGCACCCGTGGCGCCTCTGCCTGCACCCTCTCGCGAATCTCCAGCGCCACCTCCAGGTCGCCCAGCCCCAGCTCCGCCAGCACCCGGTTCATGTCCGCAAGGCTCGGCACGCGGCGCTTGTTGAGCCAATGGCCCACGCCGCCCTGGGACATGCCCAGGCGCTCTGCCAGTTCATCCTGCGTGACCTTGCGGTCTTTCATGTTGGCTCGCACCAACGCTATCCAGTTATCCATGGCGCTGACAATACGTTGCGTATTTTTCAGGGCAATAAACAGTTTGTAGTAATCCATAAAACGACATAAATACGATACGTACTATCATCGACATAAGGTTTTCGACACCCACCCGGAGTACCCCGCCTTATGACGACAAGCCCGTATCACCTGCCTGAAACACCTGAACACACTGAGTTGAACGACCTGCGCTGCAGCGGCGCGGCTCAGCGCGCGCTCGACTATTACTTGAAAGAAGATATGTCTGCACCCGCTGCCGACGCGGCCTTCTTCACCATCAAGTCAGGCATCAGCCAGGAGGAAGCGCTGGTGCATGCCTCGGACCTGCTGCGCAGTGCCGCGGCAACCGCCTACGAGTCGGCAAGCAGCCATCAAGGCAACCATCGCGACCTGGCGTTTTCAGTGGTGTATTTGATCGATATGGCGAAGGCGATGGTGGAGCGGTCGTTACGAGCACCAGAGGCTCAGACCCAAGTGTGAGGCGCGCACGAAAAAAAATTCTATCGAGCGGCTAAAAACATTTGACTTGCAAATGATAATGATTATTATTGGACCCAGCTGATCGCGAGATCAGTCGATAGACCAAGAGACCTTAGGTCGGACTCTTGGAATATCTCCTCATCAGGCTAATCACGGTTTTTGACCCGGCTCTTTGGCCGGGTCTTTTTTTTGCCAGTCGTTCCTGGCATGGCTTCAGGCTAATGAAGACTGTGTGTTGCTTGATGGCGCGCATGGTAGCAAAAGACCATCGCGAAAAGAAAGACGCACCAAGGCTCTAGCCTGGATCTTTGCGATTTAGCGCTTGAGAATCAATCTCATAGACTCTAAGCTGCTGCGGCGTCACGGATGACGCCCCCCTCCCCCGCGCAATAATTTTGCTTCCAGAATTTACCTGCCGTCTGTGTAAGATAGCCGCCACATCCTCATATTCAGGCAACCAGACTATGACCGTGGCCTTGACTTCCATCAAGATCAGCACTGATTTCGACAGCGGCAATATCCAGGTACTGGATGCCAGCGATGCCTACCAGTTGTTGCTGGCAATCAAACCCGATACCCGTAGCCAACACTTCCAGTGGTTCCACTTCAAGGCCGAAGGCATGCATGTGGGTCACACCCATATTTTTCGCCTGAGCAACGCGGGCCGCTCATCTTACAAGCATGCATGGAGCGGCTATAACGCCGTGGCGTCCTATGACCATGTCAATTGGTTCCGCGTGCCGTCGCGCTTTGATGGCGAGATCCTGCACATCAGCCTCCAAACTCAAGAAAAGCACGCGTGGTTCGCCTACTTCGAGCCGTACAGCCGTGAACGTCACGACTGGCTGATCGAGCAGGCCTTGAAGTACGCCGGCGTGAAGCTGCTCGCCACCGGCAAGAGTGTCGAGGGTCGGGATATCCAGCTGCTGCGCCGTGGCAAAGGCGGCGAAGGTCGCCGCAAGGTGTGGATCATCGCCCAGCAACACCCCGGCGAGCACATGGCCGAATGGTTTATGGAAGGCGTCATCGAACGCCTGCAACAGGACGGTGACGCCGAATTGAAGAAACTGCTGGCGGTGGCCGACCTGTACCTGGTGCCCAACATGAACCCCGATGGCGCGTTCCATGGCCACCTGCGCACCAACGCCATGGGCCAGGACCTCAACCGCGCCTGGCAGAGCGCCAGCGAGGAACTCAGCCCGGAAGTCCTGTTCGTGCAACAGCAGATGGAGAAATACGGGGTCGACCTGTTTCTCGATATCCATGGCGACGAAGAGATCCCCTACGTCTTCACCGCCGGCTGCGAAGGCAACCCCGGCTACACCCCGCGTATCGAAGCCCTGGAAAAACATTTCCGCAGCCACCTGAGCCACTTGACCCGTGACTTCCAGACCACCCACGGCTATACCCGCGACCTGCCCGGCCAGGCCAATATGACCCTGGCCTGCAACGCAGTGGGTGAGAAGTACGATTGCCTGTCCCTGACCCTGGAGATGCCCTTCAAGGACAACGACGACGCGCCCAACCCGAAAACCGGTTGGTCCGGCGATCGCTCCAAGCAACTGGGCAAGGACGTCCTGAGCAGCGTGGCCGATATTATCGGCCACGTGCGTTAACCGTCGATCAAACGCCTGATCAGTGCCGGGTGCCCGTCATGCTTTGCAGCACGCCATCACGACGGATCAACCCATGGAACAGGGCGGCCGCCAAATGCACCAGCACGGTCAGGAACAGCAGGTAGGCAAGGTAACCGTGGGCCTTGCGCAACAGTGCAAATAACGGTGCATTCGCCGACACCAGTGCCGGCAGTTGCACCGAGCTGCTGAGCATGACCGGGTCACCGGCCGCCGAAATCATTGCCCAACCCAGCAATGGCAACACCAGCATCAGCCCGTACAAGACCACGTGGGAAGCCTTAGCTGCCAGCACTTGCCACAGCGGCAAGTCCGCTGGCAGCGGCGGTTGGCGCGTGGAAAAACGCACTGCCAGACGCACAATGACCAGCGCCAGAATGGCGATCCCCAGCGGCTTGTGCAGGTGAATCAGCCACTCGTGGCGCTCAGACACCGACGCCGCCAGGCCCGCGCCGATAAACAGCATGGCGATGATCATCAGCGCCATCAGCCAGTGCAGCAAACGCGCCAACGGGGCGAAAAACCTTGGTTGAACCTTCATGGCTTCGACTCCTGGGAGGCACTGTGCAACGGGCTGACTTCACCGGCACGGCGCAGATAAGAACTGGCATAGGCAGCTGAGCGTGCAGCCAGCAGCGGGTCATTGGAGGCCTCGATACCGCTGGGCAGAATCAGCGGGTCGAAGTTGATATCGCGGCAATCGCCATCAGCTTGCGGCTGGCTGCTCTGCAACACCAGGCTGCCGGCGTTGAGCACCTTGTGTTCACCGGTCCAGGTCTTGCTCGCGTCATCCAGTGGATCGCCAGGGTTGGCCAGCGTCATGTTCAGCTGCCAACGCAGAGGCCCGGCAGCCAGGCGCTGCACCAGGTCTTTTTCCAGGAAGTCGCCGCCCTCTGGCACGGTATCGCCTGCGGCGTCCTGGCTCTGCGGCACCACGGCCCAACGCACGGCCTGGCGCTGGCCATCGGCGCTCACCAGGTAAAACGCATTGATGCCGTTATAGGTCTCGGTCGCGTAACTGGCCGATGGCTTGGCGGTTTTAACCCATGCCAGGAACGGTGCCGTCTCAGGGTGTGCGGCAAAAAACGCCGGCATACTCGCCGGGTTCGGCTTGCCCGTGGCGGGGTCCGGTGCGCCGGCCTTGAGTAACTGGTAGAACGCCTCGGGCGTGCCCACCGGGAACACCGGCATGCTGTTCATCCCCGTACGCCATTGCTGGCCGTTGGCCTGGCTGAACTGTACGGCGAAACTGCGGATCGGCACGCTGCTGTCCGGTGCATAAGGGTTGCCGCTGGGCAACGCAAACCGCCCGATCACCGGGGTTTTTGCCTCGTTGAACAACTGGGCGCTGGAGTAAGGGCGCACCTCGGGGCTGCTCTCGAAATACCCGGCCACGCACACACCCTTGGCATGGTTACGTCGAAACCCGGGGTGCACGCCGTTATTGGTTTCCAGGGCATTGACCAAGGTTTTTGGGCGAAGGCGTTGTGGGTCAAGGGTGCCGTTGACGTAGGCAAATGCCCCGGCAACAACGGCAACCACGGCACCGATACCCACGAGCCGTGCGATCAGGCTCGCAGTGCTCAACGGAGGACGAGGCGGTGATGAGTGATCTACCATGAATGAACTCCAGGCCAGAGGCCTAAGGGGATGAAACACAAGGTCGGAGCATTGAGACGTACGCCGATAAGCTCTATTCCACGGCTGCGTTTTATTTCTTCAGCCCAAGGAATAACCTTTAGCGCCGGACGTCTCCCTAGTCCCAGCGTAGCGACCAGCCAGACGCCCATGCATGAACTCGACGAACCGTTACGTGAAATCATCCCCAGGCTGCGGCGCTTCGCCGTGTCCCTGACCCGTAACACCAGCAGCGCCGACGACCTGGTGCAGTCGACCCTGGAACGGGCGATCATCGCGTGGGCCGACAAGCGCATCGAAGGCGACCTGCGCGCCTGGCTGTTTTCGATCCTCTACCGGCAGTTCCTCGATGCCCATCGGCGCAGCCGACGCTACGCACGCATGCTCGAATTCTTCACCGGCCGCGACGATGCGCAGCCGTCGGTGGAACGCACGGTGATGGCCCAATCCACCCTGAAAGCCTTTGATCAACTCAATACCGAGCAGCGCGCACTGCTGCTGTGGGTGTCGGTCGAAGGTTTGAGCTACAAGGAAGTCGCCAACATTCTCGAAGTGCCCATCGGTACGGTGATGTCGCGGCTGTCCCGCGCCCGCCAGGCCCTGCGTCAACTCAGTGATGGCGAAATTGCCAGCCCTTCCCTGCGGATACTCAAATGATCAGCCTGCCCCCCAGCGAACGCGACCTGCACGCCTACGTCGATCACCAGTTACTGGACAGCGATCGCCGAATGCTTGAAACCTGGCTGGCGAGCCACCCCGACGTGGCCGCCCAGGTGCACGCCTGGCAACAGGATGCGCAGTTGCTGCGCGCCTCGTTAAGCGGTGCCCTGCAACAGCCGAGCAACCCGGCACTGGACCCGGCGCTGATTCGCCAGCGCATCAGGCAGCAGTCCCGCCGCCACCTCGCCACTGCGGCGCTGCTGCTGATTGCCGTCAGCCTCGGCGGGCTGGGCGGCTGGCACGCGCGCGAAGCCACCCAGCCGCCGCTGTTGCCAATGGCCGATGCCATGCAGGCATATCGCTTGTTTGCCCAGGACGGCATCATGCCCGCGGACTACAACGCCCAGGACCGCAGCACGATGCAAGCCTGGCTCGACCGCTATTTCAACCAGGCCCATCGCTTGCCCGACCTCAGCCAGGCCGGGTTCAAGCCGGTCAGCGGGCGCTTGCTCACCACCGATCAAGGCGCGGCGGCCATGGTGCTGTACGAAGACGCGCAAGGTCGTCGCATCAGCTTCTACATCCGTCCGCCTGGCCCGAACAACGGCTTCCTGCCGCGCGGCAGCCGCAGCGCCGACGGCTTGCAGGCCGACTACTGGTCGGGCGGTGGCTACAACTACGCGATGGTCAGCCCGGTCGATCAGGTCACCGCGCCACACATGGAATTCTAGAAGCCCACGTCCAGCACCACGTTGTCCACATAGGTGCCGGCGGGCGGCGTGGGCTGGTCGGTGTAGACCCGGGCGTTGTAGTTGTACACCTGGCTGCCCGTGCCCAAGCCATTGCCGGGATTGACCTCCGCCGTGGAACTGTCCCGCCGCGCCGCG
The DNA here is from genome assembly GCF_030816195.1 of Pseudomonas sp. W4I3. Lineage (GTDB taxonomy): Bacteria > Pseudomonadota > Gammaproteobacteria > Pseudomonadales > Pseudomonadaceae > Aquipseudomonas. Next base: position 4,147,698 of record NZ_JAUSXS010000001.1, read on the forward strand.
CCAACGCTGCCCCAACGGGTGGTACCGGCACTTTTGAACAGGTCGTAGGCCAGGTAGTTGGCGCCGGAAATCATCCGCCGCCGCCCACCGACGCTGACCGGGTTCTGGCCGTCACTCAGCCCCACGGTGTAGGCACTGCCCTTGGTGCAGGCGATATTGATGGTCTGCCCGGTGACGGCGGTGAACCCGCTCACCACCGGCGCGCTGCCGAAGCTGACATTGGGGGCGGTGATCTGGCAGTCATTGGTCACGTTCATGCTCACCGTCAGTGAACCCGTGCCGCTGCCGATGTCACGTCCCAGGCAGATGCCGCCCAGGCCGATCCCCGAACAATAATTCCAGTTCCAGGCGATGCTCAGCGTCTCGGTATACAAACCCGCGGCAACATTGCTGCCGGTGATGCTGCTCACATACAGCGGCACGGTTTTCGCACCTGGCCCGGCAATCAGGCCGAGGATCTGCGCAATGCCGCCCGAGCCACCAAAATCGAACTGCGCGCCTCGGGTGATCGGGTAACTGGTGCTGTTAGTGCCGTAAATCGTGTAGCCAATCACATCACCGGTCGGCCCGACCATGCCGGTTTTGGTCGAGGTGATGGTGGCGTAGAAATGGTCAGTCGACACCAGCAGCGATATCAGCGCCGAGGTGCAACTGAGCCCGGCGTTGGTGGTGGAACTGGTCTGCGCGGCGGTGCGCACAGTCATCGAACTGATCGAGCCAAAACTGGCCGGCACCGTAGACACCACCGAACATGCCGCCATTGCCGGGCCCGAACACAGCAGCCCTATCCCATACAGCCATCCCTTGCCTCTCACTCGCACGCTCCCTGTGCATCCGCTCATTGACAGACTAACGGCCCGATCAGCGGCACGTCCTGTTGTTGCTCATCGATGGTGAAGGTCGCCTGGCAGGTGCGGCCCTCGCCCAGGGTCACCTGCAGCGTGTTGTGGGCGCTGAGGTTTTCCAGGTAAACCAGGCCATCCCACCCCACCACCGCCTGGGTGTTGCTCTGTTCATGCACCACCAGGCTGCCCAGCGGCAACTCCTGATGCTGGCTGTCGACCAGAGTGATGCTCGCGGCGAGCACCCGGCGCAGTGGAAACTCCAACAGGTAGCCACTGCCACGGCGTACCGACACGCGCTGTTCCACGTTCGGGCTCTGCACATTCGGCGGCAGGTTAAGCGGGTCGATTTCATATTTGGCGCGGTAGTAGGCGCTGCTCCACGGCACCAGCAAGTGGCCCTTGCTGTCGGTCTCGCCGACCAACTGGTTTTCATAGCGCACCGGAATCCCGGCGAACCCCTGGGTGCTCACCACCACAAAGGCATCGTTGATACGGTTGGCGGCGAAGACGTTACCGCCCATCCACACCAGCGAACCGCTGGCATCCGCCCAGCGCGTCTCGGCGTCGCTGCTGCCGTACACGCCGGCCTGCAATTGCACCGACTGCAAACGCCAGGTCAGGTCGGCCTGGCGATAGGTGGGGCCGTCGCCCTGGGCGTAGCCAAGGTTGTAGCCCACCCCGCCTTCGCTGGGCACCGCACGACTGTAGTTGATGCGCTGGCGACTGGCGCCGGCCTTGCTGCGCTCGGTGCTCAAGGCCAGGCTGCCATTGAGATCGAAGGGCACCACCAGTTGCGCCTGCATCGCCCAGTTGCTGTCACCGATTTCGCGGTTGGCCGACAGGTACACGCTGGAGTTGCGCCACAGCGGTTTGCTCCAGCTCAGGTTGAGCAGGCGCGTGCGCGAATCGTCCGCCGCCTGCACATCGAAATACCCCACGCCAAGGCTGCCGAACCGCTCCAGATTGAGGCTCAGGGTGACTTGTTCGCTGCGCTTGCTGAGGCTGGCGTACGGCGTGTCGACCAGGGTCAGGTCGGCATACGCGTCGCGCCGTTCGACGCGCTGATACATCAGGCTGTAGCGCGTACTGTTGTACTGATAGCCCAGGCTCAGTTGCTGGCCGCTGCGGCTGTCGAACTGGCTTTGGCTGACGGCGGTATTGAGCACGCCGAAATTGCCCAGGCGCAGGTTGCCGCCAAGCCCGCCGAGGGTCAGGTCACTGGACGCTTCGGCGTGGCTTTCCAAGGTCAGGTTGTCGGAATACCCATAGCGGAACGTACCGCTGGCCACACCCGGTCCGTAGCCGAAATCACGCACGGTGTAGTCGCGACGCAAGGTACCGGCAGCCACGGAAAAATCGGTCAGGCCTTGCTGCAACAAGGTGCTGGTGACATAGAACGGTACGGTGGTCGACACCTGGCGACCGAGGGCGTCGGTGGTGACCACCACGGCCTCGCCGGCACCATTGATAAAGGGAATGTTGGTCAGGGTATAGGGCCCGGGTTGCAGCTGCGCGCTTTCGGATTTATAGCCGTTGATAAACAGGTCGACCGACGAAGGCACCGCTGCCTCACCGGCAAATTGCGGCAAGGGGTACGTCACCAAGTCCGGGCGCACGGCAAAATCGCGCGACAGCTGTACTCCGCCCAGGCGCACCGAGCTGCTCCAGGGCAAGGCACCGCTGATCACATCCCCGGCTTCATAGGTGAGCAGTCGTTCATCATCGGAGAAGCGCCACGTGGTGTCGTAGCGCCGGTAACCGTTATTGAGCGTGCTGTCGCTGAGCCCACGGGTTAGGGTCTGGCGCAACTGCCCGGTGTTGGACAAGGTGCCCCAGTTATCGAACAGACGCACCTCGTTCCAGGCCGCGAGGTAGCTGCCGCCTTCGTCGGTGTCGTTGAAATACACGTCGTAGTTGAGCAAGGCGCCGAAGCTGCTCATGGCTTGGGTGCGCGGGTAGGTATTGCGGTTGCCGATAAATTGTTCCTGCAACCATCCCGGCGGCACATCCAGCAGCAGGCGCTGGCCGTTGCTGTCGTAATCGCTGTGCAGGCCAGGCACCTTGTCCAGCGCCACGCTGCCGTCGGGGTCACCGGGCAGCTTCATGCCCACGTCCTGCAAGGCGCTGGCCGGCACATAAAGCTGCCCGGCCCGTTGATCGACCGCGATGACACGGCCGGTGTCCATCTGGTTGACCACCAGTTGCAAAAACAGCTGTGCATCGGCGACCGCCTCCATACTGCTCGGCGGCGGCGGCAGGTCGCCCGCTACGGCAGCGCCCCACAGCCCGCTAGCCACTGCCACCGATGGCCATATACCACGAGCCCAACCACGACTCAGCATGGCGTTGCGTCCTTCAATGGACATCTCCATCCTGTCAAAACCCGGGCGTGCGCCCGTCCCGCGACACGCTGTTTAGCGTTTCGGCGCCAGGCTCTCCAACTGCGCTGCGCCGTTGACCCTGACCTGCAACGGCTGGTCGGCCGACACGGCGTCCGGCACCGGCCAACGCATGGTTGCGCCCGGCAGCACATAGCCGAGCAACCCCTCTACCAGCGGTCGCGTCTGCCCACTTTGTTTGAACGAGGCATCCGTCAACCGCGCATGCACGGCGCCCTGGTTATGTACCTCGATATAGCTGCGCCCGGCCACATTGACTTTGCGCCAGCTCAATTGCGGCTTGCCCGCGCCTTTGGGGTCGCGCTGGCGGGTCGCGTCGTCCTTGCTCCACAGGCCGGCGCCGTAGGCAAACAACGGCACCGAGTAGCGCATCTGGAAACGAATCGCCGCCGCCGTGTTCTTGCCTTCTGGTGGCGCGGGCACCTGCAGCGCCGAGGGGATTTCATCAATGATGATGCGATAGGCCAATTCCTGTCCGGGCGGCACTTCACGGGTACGGGTCAGGCGCACCAGTTGCTTCTGCCCCGGCTCGATCTTCGCCACCGGCGGGCTGCCGATCACATCGCGCTGGTTCTGGTATTGCTCGTCGAAGCCATTCTGGCTCCAGGCGAATACGCGCACCTGCAGGTTGGCCGTTTCGCTGCCACGGTTCTCCAGCCACAGCGCGCTGGCCTGTTGGTCGGCCTCCAGCACCGGGTCGATGGGCCAGATCAGCACCGAGCTGGCCGCCTGCGCGAGCCCGGCCGTGCCCAGGGCACTCAAGACAACACCCGCGGCCCACAACCGCCGGGAAGGTGAACGCATAAAACCACTCCTTATACCGATAGCCCTACCACGACAGCTGCACCTGCAGCGTGTCGCTGTATATCCCCCCAGGCTGATTGCCCGGTAGTACCACCCGCCCGTAAATCGGCAGGCTGATGTTGTTCGCATCGCTGTAGCTCACGCTGACGCTCTGGCTGATCCCCAGGCTCTGGCTGAACGCCGCATCGCGAAACAATTGGTAAGCCACCCGCGCGCTGCCGCTATTGAGCTGCAGGTTGCGCCCGGTGCTGCTGTGCAGCCCGCCGTCGACACTCATGCTCAACGCCACGCCCGGCGTGCATTGCAGCGTCACACCGGCGGTCAGCGCAGCGCTCACGGTGCTGGTGGCCAGGGCCGAATAACTGCCGTAGGCCAGCGCGCCGTAGTTGCTGCCGCCGCCCACGATCAGGCACCCCGGTGTGATGGTCGCGCTGACTTGGAAGCTCTGGCTGGTGACCGCCGACAACGGCAGCGGCAATGCCAGCCCGCAGGCCAGAAACAGTGCGCGCAGCTTCACTAGAACGTCAGTTCCACGGCGACGGTGTCGGTGTAGACGCCTGCCGGCAGCCCCGGCTTGCCCACTGCACGCCCATACAGGCCCACGGTTTGCGCCACACCGGTACTCGCGGCGAGGGTAATCACGCCGTCGATCGCCAGCAGCGAAGAGAAACCGCTGTCGGTGTAAAAGTCGTACGGCACAAAGTTACCCGCGCCATCGGCCAGTGCTCGAGTGCCGCCCGGGGACGCGCCATCATGGGCACCGGCGCGCACTTTGACGGCAGGCGTGGTGCCCGCCGAACACAGGATCGACAGCGCACCGCCCGTTCCGGTACCGCCCAGCAACTGGGCATTGGCACTGGTAAACAAGCTGTTGGTCGTACCGAAGTTGAGGCTACCGAAGTTCAACCCGGTGGCGGCACCAGAGCCGTTGACCTGGCAGCTGGCGATCAATGTCAGGCTGGAGCTGATCTGCCCGGTCACGGTGGTCGCGGCGTTGAGGCTGGAGGCCATCGCCAGGCCCAGGGCACAAACGCCTAATCGAGATACGAGTACATGCATGATATCCATCCTCATGGTTTACCAATCCAGAGTCACCGTCAGGGTGTCTGTATAGATGCCGGCCGGTAGGGCCCTGGTATTCGCCACCACGGAGCCAAATACCGGGATCGGTACCTGGGTGCCATGGGTCACGGCGAAATTGCGTTGCTGGCCGATGCTGTAGGTGCTGCGGCCCAAAGCATCGGCCGACAGCCGATACGGTATGGTGTGGCGGCCGTTACTCAAGCGCCGCGTGGTGCCGTCGCCATTGGCGCCACCGTCGATGGTCACGGTGAAACTGCTGACCACCGAGGGGTTGCAGGACACTGACAGCGGAGCCTTGTCGGTGTCGGAAATGGCCGCACCCAAGGTGTCATTCCAGGTCGGCCCTTGCTGGCCGAAATCCAGGCGCGCGGTGCCGCCCTCGGGGGTCACCGGCGCGGTTTCCATGCCCTTGCTGACTTCGCAGCTGGCGGTGATCACCAACCGTGCGTGGATCTGCCCGTTGACCGCGCCGGCCTGTGCGCCTTGCGCCAGCCACAGCAGGCTGCCCAGGGCCGTCGCGGCCAGATAGCGGCTTACCATGTGACCGTGACCTTGAGCAGGTCGGAATAGCGGCCGACGGCGGGAATGTCCTTGAGCGGTTCGATACGGCCATACAGCGGCAGGTCGACGGAACCGGTGTCCGGCACGCGGCCGCTGACGGGCACGTTGACCGGTAACGGAATCAACCGCGCGGCATCGGCATAGATGCGATAGGGAATGGGCTTGCTCGCAGGCGCTCCGTTGACCAGATAACGCACTTCGCCGACACCGCCATGCAGGCCGCCGTCAACGCGTATTTGGTAGGGCGTATCAGGGTTGCACTCCAGCCGCGGCTGACGCTGGCTGATCAGCGCTGCACTCAAAGGGCCTGCCGGGTCATCCAGACGCGGGACACGGCCGAAATCCAGAACCCCAAGCTGTTCGATACCCGCATCGCGCGTGGTACCGACCAACTGGCAACCGCGCTGCACGTCGATGCGCACCTCCACCTGGAGCTGCGCGGCAAACGCCGTGTTGCAGAGCATTGCGGCCATGATTGCCAGTACTGTTCGTTCCTTCACTGCCCCAAATCCTTATACAGGGGTGACTCCTTGGTACAAGGGTAGTCACTGGGAGCGATTCTGCCAGTCTGGTCAGGAAAACCCGTGCGTCATGCCTTTTTGAGATGGCTGGGCGCATCCTGGCTATTGGTCAAATCGCGGCGAGCATCCTAAAGTGAGCGACCACCGAAACAAGAGTGACGCGCTTTGACCGTGCTTTCCCTGATCCGGCGTCTGCTAGGCACTAGCCCCTCAAGCCCGCAAGACTCGCCTATTCCGGCATTCTTCCAGAACAAGGCCGAGCAACAGGGGTACACCCTGAGTGCCGGACAGACCCGTGCAATTGCCGCCATGGCCCGCGAAACCCAACACCTGCTAAATGGTGAGCCCACGCGCAGCCTGTACCTGCACGGCCCGGTGGGGCGCGGCAAGAGCTGGTTGCTCGACGGCTTTTTCCAGGCGCTGCCGATCAGCGCCAAGCAGCGCGTGCACTTCCACGACTTTTTCGCCGCACTGCACCGAGGCATGTTCCAGCATCGCGCACACGACGATGCGCTGGCCGTGACGCTGGACGAACTACTGGCGGGCTGCCCCCGCGTGCTGTGTTTCGACGAATTCCACGTGCACGACATCGGCGACGCCATGCTCATCAGCCGCTTGTTCAAGGCCTTGTTCCAGCGCGGCGTGCTGGTGCTGGTGACGTCCAACTACGCGCCCGAGGGCCTGCTGCCCAACCCGCTGTACCACCAGCGCTTCAAGCCAGTGATCGACCTGATCGCAGCGCGCATGGACGTGCTGGAAGTGAGTGCGCCCGAGGATTTTCGCCGCCTGCCCCAAGCCCATACGGAACAGCGCTTCAGCAGCGGCCTGTATGTCTGGCCAGGCAGCGTGGCGCAACGTGCGGCGCTTGGGCTGCCCGACGCGGATTGCCCGGCGTTGCCCCTGGCCGTCGGCAACCGGCAGCTGCAGTGCCGCCGCCATGAAGCGCGGAGCATCGCGTTCACCTTCAACGATCTGTGCGAACAGCTCACCGCCGTGATGGATTACCTGCTGCTGTGCCAGGACTTCGATCACTGGATCATCGACGGCCTGCCCCACCTTGCCGACTGCCCGATAGCCGTGCAGCAACGCTTTATCAACCTGATCGACGTGCTCTACGACCGCGACAAACACCTGATCCTGATCGGCGACCACCCGCTGGAGCAGGCCTTGAGTGGCAAGGCCATTGATCTGGCCCGGACTGCCAGCCGCCTGGGGCAATTGCAAGGGTACAGCACGCAACCTGCGCCCGACCCGGTATCATGAGCGCCTTTTCACGCCCCTTTGCCGAGTGACCGCGCCGTTGATCAATACCCTCGCCCAACTCAAGGCCGGCCAATTGGCCGGTGCCACACGCCTGGACCTGGCCTGCGGATTGACCGAATTTCCTCGGGAGATCTTCGAACTGGCCGACTCGCTGGAAATCCTCAATCTGACGGGCAACGCCTTGAGCAGCCTGCCGGACGACCTGCACCGCCTCAAGCACTTGCGCGTGCTGTTCTGCTCGGACAACGCGTTCACCGAACTGCCGGAATGCCTGGGCCAGTGCACCACGCTGAGCATGATTGGCTTCAAGGCCAACCAGATCCGCCACGTGCCTGCCGCCGCCCTGCCGCCCCAGTTGCGCTGGCTGATCCTCACCGACAACTGCATCGGCCAGTTGCCCGACGAGCTCGGCCAGCGCCCGTTGCTGCAAAAACTGATGCTGGCCGGCAACCAACTGACACAGTTGCCCCCCAGCCTGACCCACTGCGAAAACCTTGAATTGATCCGCATCGCGTCCAACCGCCTGACCCACCTGCCCGACTGGCTGCTGACGATGCCGAGCCTGACGTGGCTGGCCTATGCTGGCAATCCGGTGGAGACGGCCGTGGACGTGGCGGGCGATGACGCGACAGCCGATATTGCCTGGGCCGAACTGGAACTGGGCGAAGTGCTTGGTGAAGGCGCCTCCGGCATTATCCGCAAGGCGGTGTGGACGCCTCATGCGCTGCCGGTGGCAGTCAAACTGTATAAAGGCACGATCACCAGCGACGGTTCGCCGCTGCATGAAATGCAAGCGTGCATCGCCGCTGGGCTGCACCCTAACCTGATCAAGGTGCAGGGGCGTGTCGTCGGCCATCCGGATGACCAGGCCGCGCTGGTGATGGACCTGATCGACCCGAGCTACCGCAACCTCGCGGCGCTGCCAAGCCTGGCGTCCTGTACCCGGGATGTGTACGAGCCTGGCACGCGCTTGAGCCTCGACGTGGCAGTGCGCATGGCCCGTGGCATCGCCTCGGTGGCCGCGCACCTGCACCGGCATGGCATCACCCATGGCGACCTGTACGGCCACAATATTCTGTGGAATAGCGCGGGCGAGTGTTTACTGGGGGACTTTGGCGCGGCGTCGTTTCACACCAAGGCGGACACCCTGGAAACCAGGGCGCTGCAGCGCATTGAAGTGCGCGCATTTGGCGTGTTGTTGGGGGAGTTGCTGGAGCGGGTTGAGGGGGCAGCGGGAGACGATCTGATTGAGCTGCAAATTAGCTGTTGCCAACCCGATGTGCTGGCGCGACCGAGCTTCGCAGATATCGAACTCGTGCTTCAACCCATCCAACACCACTAACCAATGTGGGAGGGGGCTTGCCCCCGATGGCCATAGGTATCTACACAACTTTGTAGCAGCCTACGGTAACCACGATGCGAAGCGAGCCGCTCTTGATCTTGCTCTTGATTTTAGGCGCCCCGTTAAACCACGCTGGCCGCAATTCGACAGTGATTTGGGGGGTAAACCGGCAGGGATGCCGGTTTAGCCGCCCCGCGCCATGGATGGCGCGTGGCGGCGGCCCCCCAAATCACTGTCGGATTACGGGCACACCGAGCCTAGGCGAGGTGCCGAGTGGTGGGGCAAGAGCGTTTTGCTAACTTTTGCGCTTTTCAAAAGTGAGCCGCCGTCAGGGCGGAACCCTAAGTCGCCGTTACCGCAGCAACGGATATGGACGCGCTCTGATCCAACATCCAGGTCGGCTGTCAGGCCGCCATCGGGAGCAAGCCCCCTCCCACATTTGGATCGCGCGGCATCAGTCAGATAGCTATAGGCCGTCAGGTCGCCATCGGGAGCAAGCTCCCTCGCCACAGGTTCAGGTCTACGCCAAAGTTGTGTAGATACCTATGCCCCGATGGCGGTGTATCAGCCACATTCTCTGTGTCTGACCCACTGCTATCGGGAGCAAGCCCCCTCCCACATTTTGACACCCTGCATTCAGATACGAATCAGCCAGCCAGGCCGACGAACATATCCTGCACGTCATCATGGTTGTCCAGGCCTTCCAGGAAGGCTTCGACTTCCGCCATCTGCTCCTCGCTCAAGCCGGTCACCGGGTTCTTCGCGATGTAGCCCAGCTTGGCCGACAGCACGGTGAAGCCCTGTTCCGGCAAGGCTTTTTGCACGGCGTCCAGGTCGGTGGTTTCGGTGATGAACAGGCTGGTGCCTTCTTCTTCGCCGTCTTCGAAATCCTGGGCGCCGGCTTCGATAGCGGCCATTTCCGGGTCTGCGTCCGGAGTGTCCGGCGACGCTTCGATCAAGCCGACATGGTTGAAGTCCCAGGCTACCGAGCCGGAAGCCCCCAGTTGGCCCTTGCGGAACGCCACGCGGATTTCCGCCACGGTGCGGTTGATGTTGTCGGTGACGCATTCGACGATCAACGGCACCTGGTGCGGGGCAAAACCTTCGTAGGTCACGCGGTGGTACTGCACGGTTTCACCGAGCAGACCGGCGCCCTTCTTGATCGCGCGGTCCAGGGTTTCCTTGGGCATTGAGGCCTTCTTGGCCTGCTCCACCACCAGACGCAAGTGGGCGTTGGTCGAGGTGTCCGCGCCGTTGCGGGCGGCGATGGTGATTTCTTTCACCAGCTTGCCGAAAATCTTGCCCTTGGCATTGGCTGCCGCTTCTTTATGTTTGACTTTCCACTGTGCGCCCATGACTCACTCTCTGCTGTCCATCGCGCCGAAACGTCTACTGGCCGGCGCTTTGGGGGCAGAGTTTATAGCGCAAGAACGCATCGTTCCACCAAAAACCCTCAAGGCGCCAACTCGAAAAACGCCTGGATCAAGCGCAACGCCCGGCGCCGCTCCAGGCAGCCGAGGCTATGGCGATTCAGCAGGCCATCACCCAGGACCGGCACCGCCCGTACGCGCGGGTCCTGACTGACCTCCATCGACGACACCACGCCAACGCCCAACTCGGCGGCCACGGCCTCGGTCACCGCTTCCCGGCTGTCCAGTTCCAGCAGCACCTTGGGCCGGACCTGGGCGGCCAGGCACGCGTCGTCAAAGGTGCGCCGGGTGATAGAGCTGGGCTCGCGCAGCACCATGATCACCTCGTTCAACTTCGCCAGTTCAATGCCTTTGGCCTGCGCCGCCCACGGATGCGCCGCCGGTACCAGCGCACACATGCGTGACTCGCCCAGGGGCTGCAGGTGCAGGCCATTGCGCGGCTCAACTTCGGTCAGCACCGCCACGTCGGCATGTTCCGACAACAACGCCGCGAGGGTTTCTTGGGCGTTGCCCAAGCGCAGGTTCACCGTGATGCCGGGATAGCGTGCGCGCAGGCGAGCAATCATCGGCATCACCAGGTGCGGGCCATCCGCCGCCACTTCCAGGCGCCCGGTGAGCAATTGGCGGTTGGCTTCGAGCATGGCCTGCGCCTCGTCCACCAAGCCGAATATCGCGCGAGTGATCGCCGCCAGGCGCGCGCCTTCTTCGGTCAACTCCACCCGCCGCGCAGTGCGGCGCAACAACGGAATCTGGTAGTGCTCTTCCAGGGCCTTGATATGCCCGGTCACCGCCGGCTGGCTGATGAACAGCCGGGCCGCCGCACGGGTAAAACTGCCCTCGCGGGCCACGGCATCGAATGCGCGCAGTTGGAACAGGTTCATAGCTATCGGCCTCACTGATAGCTCGCATAACAACAAACAATTTGATTGATAACAAGCCAAACTGCAATTTAGGCGCCGTAGAGTCGACCCGTTGTTTTGCGAGGACCCGAGATGAACCCTGCCGCGCCACTGCTGCTTACCCCCGGCCCCCTGACCACTTCACACCGCACCCGTCAGGCGATGATGGTGGACTGGGGTTCGTGGGATGAGCGTTTCAACCAACTCACCGCCAGCGTTTGCGAACAGCTGCTGGCAATCATCCATGGCGCCGAGCACCACCATTGCGTGCCGTTGCAAGGCAGCGGCACCTTCGCCGTCGAAGCCGCCATTGGCACCCTGGTGCCGCGCAATGGCAAGGTGCTGGTGCTGGTCAATGGCGCCTATGGCAAGCGCCTGGCGAAGATTTGCGAAGTGCTCGGCCGCGCGTTCAGCACCTTTGAAACCCTGGAGGACGAACCCACCGCCGCTGCCGATGTGGACCGCCTGCTGCACGCCGACGCGTCCATCACCCATGTCGCGCTGATCCACTGCGAAACCAGCACCGGCATCCTCAACCCGCTGGCGCAGATCGCCGAGGTGGTCAAACGCCACGGCAAGCGCCTGATCATCGACGCGATGAGTTCGTTCGGCGCATTGCCCATCGATGCGCGCGAAGTGCCCTTCGACGCGCTGATCGCCGCCTCCGGCAAATGCCTGGAAGGTGTGCCGGGCATGGGCTTTGTGTTCGCTGACAAAACCGCGCTGGCCGCCAGCCGGGGCAACTCTCACTCCCTGGCGATGGACCTGTTCGACCAGCACAGCTACATGGCCCAGACCGGTCAATGGCGCTTCACCCCGCCGACCCACGTGGTCGCCGCCCTGCACGAAGCGCTGCTGCAATACCACGAAGAAGGCGGCCTGCCCGCCCGCGCCCAACGCTACGCCCACAACTGCCAGACGCTTCTGGACGGCATGGCCGAACTGCGTCTGCGCAGCTTCCTGCCGGCGGCAATCCAGGCACCGATCATCGTCACGTTTCACGCACCGAAGGACCCGCGCTACCAGTTCAAGGCGTTCTACGAACAGGTCAAGGCCAAGGGTTTCATCCTGTACCCGGGCAAGCTGACCCAGGTGGACACGTTCCGCGTGGGCTGTATCGGCCAGGTCGATGCCGCAGGCATGCAAGCTGCGGTCAGGGCTATCGCCGAGGTGCTGCAGGACATGCACGTGCTGGACATCTGATCTTCCCCCTACCGACAGGATTTGCACCATGAACTATCAGCACCCCACCGCCCTCCAGGCCGTCATCCTCGATTGGGCCGGCACCGTGGTCGACTTCGGCTCGTTTGCGCCCACGCAGATTTTTGTCGAGGCCTTCGCCGAGTTCGACGTAGAGGTTTCCATCGAAGAAGCCCGCGGCCCGATGGGCATGGGCAAGTGGGACCATATCCGCACGCTGTGCGACCAGCCACCGGTTGCCGAGCGCTACCGCAAGGCGTTCGGCCGCACGCCCACGGACGACGACGTAACGGCGATCTACCAGCGCTTCATGCCGTTGCAGATCGAGAAAATCGCCGAACACTCGGCCTTGATTCCAGGCGCCCTCGATACGTTGGCCGGGCTGCGCGCGCAAGGTCTCAAGATTGGGTCCTGCTCCGGCTACCCCAAGCCAGTGATGGACAAGGTGGTCGCCCTGGCCGCGAGCAACGGCTACATCGCCGACCACGTAGTCGCCACCGATGAAGTTCCCAACGGTCGCCCATGGCCGGCCCAGGCCCTGGCCAACGTGATCGCGCTGGGCATTGACGATGTGGCGGCGTGCGTGAAGGTCGACGACACCGTTCCGGGCATCCTCGAAGGCCGACGCGCCGGCATGTGGACCGTGGCGCTGACCTGTTCCGGCAACGCCCTGGGCCTGACCTACGCGCAATTTTGTGCGCTGGACAGCGCCACCCTGGCCAGCGAGCGCCAGCGTATCGAAGCGATGTTCGAAGGTTCACGCCCGCACTACCGGGTGGACACCATCGCCGATCTGCCGCAGGTCATCGCCGACATCAATGCGCGCCTGGCGCGAGGGGAAATGCCGCAGAGCCACTGATTGAGGTCAAGGCCACGGCAATTGCTACAGGCGAAGCGCTTGAAACAGGCATACAGTTAACTCACTCCGTCAAAGAACGGAGGCATGCCCTGACAAGTGAGGAACCCAGCGATGCCGTGGAAAAATTCCGATACGCGCTACAGCACCATGTCGATTGCGTTGCACTGGTTGATGGTGGTGCTGCTGGCGGTGGTGTACGCCTGCATTGAACTGCGCGGGCAGTTCCCCAAAGGCAGCGGCGCACGCACGTTGATTGTGGAAATGCACTTCATGCTTGGCCTGACCGTGTTCGTGCTGGTGTGGTTGCGCCTGTTTGCCCGCAGCCTGGGCGTTGCGCCGAAAATACTGCCGGCACCGCCGCAATGGCAGAGCCTGCTGGCAACGCTGACGCATGGGGCGCTGTACGCCCTGATGATCGGCATGCCGATTGCCGGCTGGCTGATCGTCAGCGCCGAGGGGCATTCGGTGATGTTCTACGGCATGGAATTGCCGCCGTTGATTGGCGAGAACAAAGCATTGGCCAAGCAGATCGAAGGCTGGCATGTGTGGTTTGGCAAAGCCGGCTATTGGTTGATCGGGCTGCATGCGCTGGCCGGGATCTTTCATCACTACGTGCTGCGCGATAACACCGCATTGCGCATGATGCCAGGCAGGAGCGGGCACTGAGCTAGGCCTCAAAACCTCGGCGGCCTTGCAAGCCGCCGGTGTGGATGAAGATCAGCCGGGTGCCGACCGCGAAGCGTCCGGCCTCGATCTGCTGCTTCAGCGCCAGCAACGCCTTGGCGGTGTAGAGCGGTTCCAGGGGAATGCCGCAGGCCTGTTGCGTGCGGTCCATGAACTCAAGCAACAGCGGGTCGACCTTGGCAAAGCCGCCACGGCTGGCGTCCAGCAAGTGATAGCCGTGTTGCACGATGGCGCTGACGTTCTGCGCCACGCCGTGATCATCCGGCACCGCCATTGCCCCGTACACCGCATGCGCACCCGCCTCGGCCAGCACCAGGCCGGCCAGGGTGGTTCCGGTGCCGGCTGCCAGCCACCAGGCGTCGTAATCCGCCCAGCCCAGGTTAACCAGTTGCGCCCGCGCCTGTTCCAGCAATACGCCGCAGCCGATGGCCCCCGTCAATCCGCCACCACCTTCAGGCACGGGATACAACTGCGGATATTGCTCGCGCCAGGGCAGCCAGAACCCCGGCGCATGCCGCTCGCGATAACCGCCATACCCCAGCCAGTGCAGGTGCATGCCGAAGGCTTTCAGGTCGAGTACGGTGGGCGTGTCCTGGGGATGGCCGCGCAACAGGCCGACGGTGGGGAAACCAAAGCGCTTGCCCGCCGCCGCCAGCGCGTGCAGATGGTTGGAGTAGGCCCCGCCGAGGCTGATGATGCCGCCGGCGCCGGCCTGCTGAGCCTGGGCCAGGTGGCCGCTGAGCTTGAACCATTTGTTGCCGCTGATCAGCGGGTCGATGCGGTCCAGGCGCAGTACGGCCAGCTCCACCCCCTGCAGCCAGTCCAACTGCAGGGGTTCAAGCGGGGCGTGGGGCAGCCAATCGAAAGGACCCATGGGGGCGCATCTGCATGAAAAAGGAGCGGCAGTCTAGCACCGCTCCTTCTCTTCACAGCTCGGCGGCGAGGCGCGAGCCCTGATTGATGGCGCGCTTGGCGTCCAGCTCTGCCGCCACATCGGCACCGCCAATCAGGTGCACGTTCTGCCCGGCGGCGACCAGGCCGTCATGCAACTCGCGCAGCGGGTCCTGGCCGGCGCAGATGACAATGTTGTCCACCGCCAGCACCTGAGGCTCACCCTCGGCACCGATGCGAATGTGCAGACCTTCATCATCGATCTTCAGGTATTCGACGCTGTTAAGCATCTGCACCTGTTTGTTCTTCAAGCCGGTACGGTGGATCCAGCCGGTGGTCTTGCCCAGGCCGTCGCCGACCTTGGACGCCTTGCGTTGCAGCAGGAACACCTCACGCGCCGGCGCATGCCGCTCGGGCTTGATCCCGGCGACGCCGCCACGGGCCTCAAGCTGGGTGTCGATGCCCCACTCTTTCCAGAACGCTTCACGATCCAGGCTGGTGGACACGCCCTGATGCACCAGGAATTCCGACACGTCGAACCCGATGCCGCCCGCGCCGATCACCGCCACACGCTTGCCAACCGGTTTGCGCTCGAGGATCACGTCGAGGTAACTCAGCACCTTGGCGTGCTCCACGCCTGGGATCGCCGGGGTGCGCGGCGCGATACCGGTGGCCAGGATCACCTCGTCATACCCGCCCGACACCAGTTGCGCCACGTCCACACGGGTGTTGAGGCAAAGCTCGACATGGGTGGTCTGCAGTTTGCGCTTAAAGTAGCGCAGGGTTTCGAAAAACTCTTCCTTGCCCGGCACGCGCTTGGCGATATTGAACTGGCCGCCAATCTCGCTGGCCGAATCGAACAGCGTCACCTGGTGGCCGCGCTCGGCAGCCACTGTGGCCGCCGCCAGGCCTGCGGGACCGGCGCCGACTACCGCGATTTTCTTGATCTGCTTGACCGGCAGGTAGTTGAGCTCGGTTTCATAACACGCCCGCGGGTTGACCAGGCAGGTGGTCAGCTTGCCGCCAAAGGTGTGGTCCAGGCACGCCTGGTTGCAGCCGATGCAGGTGTTGATCTCGTCGGCACGCCCGGCCGCCGCCTTGTTGACGAAGTCCGGGTCGGCGAGAAACGGTCGCGCCATGGAAACCATGTCGGCATCGCCTTCGGCGAGGATCTGCTCGGCGATTTCCGGGGTGTTGATGCGGTTGGTGGTGATCAGCGGAATCTGCACCGCGCCGCGCAACTTGGCGGTGACCTTGCTGAACGCACCACGCGGCACCTTGGTGGCGATGGTCGGGATGCGCGCTTCGTGCCAGCCGATACCGGTGTTGATCAGGGTCGCGCCGGCCTGCTCGATGGCCTTGGCCAGCTGTACGACTTCTTCCCAGACACTGCCGCCTTCGACCAGGTCCAGCATCGACAGGCGGAAAATAATGATGAAATTCGGACCTACCGCTTCACGCACCCGGCGCACGATTTCCACGGCCAGGCGCATGCGGTTTTCAAAGCTGCCACCCCAACGGTCGGTGCGGTGGTTGGTGTGGGCGGCGAGGAACTGGTTAATGAAATAGCCCTCAGAGCCCATGATTTCGACGCCGTCGTACTCGGCGACCTGGGCCAGCAGCGAACAGGTGACGAAATCCTGGATCTGCTTCTCGATGCCTTCCTCATCCAGCTCCCTGGGCTTGAACGGGTTGATCGGCGCCTGGATGGCACTCGGCGCCACCTGCTTGGGGCTGTAGGCATAACGCCCGGCGTGCAGGATCTGCATGCAGATCTTGCCACCGGCCTCGTGCACGGCCTGGGTGACGATCCGGTGCTTTTGCGCTTCTTCCTCGGTGGTCAGCTTGGCCGCGCCGGCATACACGCCGCCCTCGTCGTTCGGGCCGATGCCGCCGGTCACCATCAGGCCCACACCGCCACGCGCACGCTCGGCGAAATAAGCCGCCATGCGTTCGAATCCACCGGGCTTTTCTTCCAGGCCGGTGTGCATGGAGCCCATCAGGGTGCGGTTGCGCAGGGTGGTAAAACCCAGGTCCAACGGGGCCAGCAAGTGCGGGTAGGCAGCAGCGGTCATGGTACAGCTCCACAACGGATCATCACGGGACGTGGAGCGCTCGAATGGCACCCCATCGGTTTATGTCCCACAGACTAAGAGGCGATCAGCTACCGCTCAATGACCGAAACTGACAACTTATTGATCCAAATGCACAGCGCCCCTTGGCAAGCCGGGCCATGGGCCCTACCCTGTCGCGAACCCTGTCTCCGGTCTGTTGTCTGTTGCCCCATGCGCAAATTACTCGTGTTCACCGTCACCATGGCCCTGTTTGCCGCCCTCGCCGCGTATCTGGTCTGGACCCAGGAGCGCCCCGTGGCGCATTACCTGTCGGACCTGCGCATCACCCTAGCCGTCAATGAAGGCCAACCGGCCGACCGCGGCAACCTGCTGGGGATCCAGCCGGAGCTGTTTCCCGCCGACTACCAGAGCCTGGAACGTCTGCACCTGAAGCTCTCGGCCTATCTGCAAAAGGCCCGTGATATGGGCTTGATCAACGACAAGACCGTCGTAGTGCTGCCGGAACACATCGGCACCTGGCTGATGCTGGCCGGCGAGAAAAACGAGCTGTACCAGGCTACCCATCTCAAGGACGCCATGAACTGGCTGTCGATCAGCAACCCGGTGCCGTTCATGCGTGCCTGGATCAGCGCCACCGGCGACAACCGCATGGACGATGCGTACCTGCGCATGAAAGCGCCGGGCATGGCGCGCGATTATCAAGTGCTGTTCGGCGGGCTGGCCAAGGAGTTCGGCGTGACCCTGGTGGCCGGCTCCATCGCCCTGCCCAACCCCACGGTGAGCCAGGGGCAACTGCAGGTCGGCCACGGCGCGCTGTACAACGTCAGCCTGGTGTTCGCCGCCGATGGCCTGCCCTTGGGCCAGCCGCAGCGTCAGCTGTACCCGATCTACGACGAACGCGGTTTTATCGAACCCGGCGATGAAAACGTCGTCAGCGTGGTCGACACCCCGGCCGGGCGCCTGGGCATCCTGATCGGCAGCGACAGCTGGTACCCGGACAACTACCGCAAGCTCAACGAACAATCAGCCCAGCTGATTGCAGTACCGGCCTACGTGACCGGGCGCGACACCTGGGAGCGTCCTTGGCGCGGCTTCAAGAGCGTGTCGACCCCGCCTGAAGTCAGCCTCAAGCCCGAAGAAACCAGCGAGGGCGAAGCCTGGCGCCGCCTGACCCTGATCAGCCAGCCGCCCATCAGCCAAGCCACGACGGGCATGAGCGTGTTCTTGCGCGGACAGTTTTGGGACCTGGGCAGCGCCGGGCAGAGCTTTCTGAGCCGCAACGGGCAGCTGTTCGCCGACGGCGATGCCCGTGGCGCGCGCCTGCTGAATATCTGGCTGTAACTGCGTGAAGCCGGTGCGCCTGGGGGATTTGTCGGTGGGCTTCGTGCACACCTTGGCCGATGCCATCCATAGCCACGGTCTGGACCCGCAACCTCTGTTGCTGCAATACGGCCTGGACCCTGCACGCCTGGCTGAAGCGGGGGCGCGTTTGTCGATCCCGCGCTATATGCGCCTGGGCCATGCGGCCATTCAACTGACCGCCGATCCGGGCCTGGGCCTGCGCATGGGCCAGCTCAGTCGCCTGAGCCAAGCCGGGCTCGCCGGTGTCACCGCCGCCCAGGCGCCGAATGTGCGCGAAGCTGCGCGCACGCTGACACGTTTCGAACCTCTGTATGGCTCCAATTACCGTGGGCAGTCGAGTTTTCATGAAGACGCTGAAGGCGCCTGGCTGAGGTTCTATTCCATCAGTCCCTACAATGCCTACAACCGCTTTGTGGTGGACTCGATCATCGCCGGCTGGCTGCATCAACTCTCAAGCCTGGCGCAACAGCGCGTGCAGGCCCAACGCATCGAGATCGAGTTCCAGGCGCCGGAGTACAGCGAGCTGTATGGCGTGCTGGGGGACGCACCGGTGCAGTTCGGCGCCGAGAACAATCAACTGCGCCTCAGCCAACCCACCCTGGCCCTGCGCAACCCGCAACACTGCCCAAGTACCTGGCAGCTTTTACTGCAGCTGTGTGAACGGGAACTGGAGCAACTGACCCGCACCCGCAGCCTGCGCGAGCGCATTACTCGCTTGCTCGGGCCGATGCTCAATGGTGGCCGGGAACCCGACCTGGAAGAAGTGGCGGCACGCTTGAAGCTGCCCACCTGGACACTGCGGCGCAAACTGGCCGACGAGGGCACCCAGTTCCGCGCGATTCTCAACGACACCCGCCGCGACCTGGCCATGACCTACATCCGCGACACGGAGCTGGCCTTTGGCGAGATTGCCTACTTGCTCGGTTTTGCCTCGGCCCAAGCCTTCCAACGCGCCTTCAGGCGCTGGAACAACCAGACCCCAGGGGAATTTCGCCGCAGCCAGCGGCATTCCGCCTGACGTCGGGGTTACAGCTCGGTGGCATCGTCGACCGGATCCAGCGGGTCGAATTCGAATGCCTGGTACTCCAGCAGTTCTTCCTGGTAATCGTCCATGGGGGACTCCTTGTTGAGTTAAATTCGGCCGCACGATTAATGACCTGCACCCGCAGCGTAAAGTGCCGTCATGACGAAAAAATGTCTGCGCCGTGACATTCCTGCCTTTGAAGATTAAACGTGTCAGGGCCACGCTGATTTAAATGGCGATTTTTTAGATGCACTTGCAATCATTGCAATTGCAATCATTAACCGGACTCCGTTAGGGTAGGCACACCTGTCGTCTGGAGCCACGCCCATGCCCGCCTCTACCGCAAACGCCGCGCAGTGGTGCATCGACGCACTTAGCACCTGCGCAGACTCGCGCAGCTCGCCGCTGTACACGGTCATGACCATGGCCAGCGCGTTGGAATTCAGCCGGCACGCCTGGGTGATTCGCGGCCAGTCACGCAGCCGACGCGCAGGCAACTGGCCCACGTGGTTTGCGCGCAACACCGGCGAGAAACCCATGCTCTACCTGCACAGCGTGACGTCGTCCGCACAGCTGCGCGCATTGTCAGACTGCACCGCCCAACGCGGCATCTTGTGCAATGACAGCGAAACACAGCCATCCCCTTGGCCGAAGGGCGCGCACCCGTCGCTGCCATTGTGGCTGTCGACCGATCCACGCTGCACACCCTACGACCCAGCCTCGGGCGAAGAAGCACGCACGATCGTATTGGCCGGGTTGCGCACGTTATATGTCGATGGCAAGCCAGGGTTTTATTACCTGGCGCTGCATGATCAGGAAAGCGCCATTGCACCTCAGGCGCTGGATCCTGAAGGCACGATCAAGGGCATGTATCCGGTTCGGCAACCAGGCAGCGTGGAGGCTGTGAGATTGCTCGGCGCCGGCCGGGCCTTGGCGGAGGTGCTGCACGCCGCGCAGTTGCTGGAGCAGGAATGGGGCATCACCGCGCACGTATGGAGTTGCCCCAGTTACACACGGTTGGCCCGCGAGGCGGCGGCCGCTGAGCACTGGAACCGCCTGCATCCGCTGGCGCCCAGGCGTAGCTGCCATTTGCGCGACTGCCTGGCGGGGAGCCGAACCCCGGTGATTGCCGTTACTGGCTACCCACAGACGGTCGTTGACCCGTTGGCGGCGCATGTGGACACGCGCTTCGTGGCGCTGGGCGCAGGCTCGGTGCAGGCAGCAGCACCGAACCGTTATTGGATTGCAACCTTGGCGCTGAAAGCCTTGGCCGATGACGGGCATCTGGACACACAGAAAGTGGCAGACGCCCTGCAACGCTATTGCCTGAAATGAGCTGGGATGCAGCAGCTTGCGCACTCAGCTTTTGCGTCGACCACGGGTTTGCACACCCGCATCCATCGCCAGCCCCGCCGTGCGCTCCAGCGCATCGGCAAAGGCCTGGCGCTGCTCAGGCTCGATCTGCGACAAGAACAGCTCGTCAACGGTGCTTTCGTAGATTTTCCACATCTTTTTGCGCAGGGTGCGGCCCGCCTCGGTGATCGAGGCAAACGCCGCTCGGCCATCACCGTCGGAACGCGAGCGCACCACCAGACCGTCTTTTTCCAGGCGGTCGACCAGACGGGTGAGGTTGTAACGCTCAATGGCCAGCACATCGGCCAGTTCATGCATGCGGCGAGTGCCTTCAGCGCCGCTTTCCAGCCCCCACAACGCGTCGTACCAGGCATACGGCGGCAGTTGCGCCTCGGCCAACCGGCGCTCGATCTCACGGATGACCGTCCTGTGGGCCCTGACAAAACGGAACCATACATCAGGCTCTTTCGACGACATGCAACACCATCCGGGGATTTTCAAGAAGGTTGCAATAGTAGCTCATCCCAGGCTAAATTCCGGCATGTCATTGCAATTGCAACTACATTGCACCACGCCCACAAGGAGTCCGCCGCCTGGAATCCGCCTACCCTGGAGCCTTTTATGAACCCCAATAACGCAGCATCTCTGGACAACGATCCACAGGAAACCGCGCGAGTGGCTGGACTCCATCGAATCGGTGCTGTCTGCCGAAGGCCGCCCGCGCGCCCATTACCTGATCGACCAGTTGCTGGATTTCGACGTAGCGCGCCACGGCGACTTTTATGGACGGGTGACCACCCCTTACGTCAATACCATTGCCGTCGATCGCGAGGCGCCCTACCCCGGCAATCTCGACATCGAACGCCGGACCAATGCGTTTATCCGCTGGAACGCCATGGCGATGGTATTGCGTGCCGGCAAACACTCAGGCGTAGGTGGGCATATCGCGACCTATGCGTCAGCCGCGGTGCTCTACGACGTAGGCTTCGACCATTTCTTCCGTGGCCGAACCGATACGTTCGACGGCGACCTGGTGTACATCCAGGGCCATTCCTCCCCAGGCATTTACGGTCGCGCTTATCTGGAAGGCCGTATCAACGAAGCCCAACTGGATAACTTCCGCCGCGAGGCCGGTGGCGAAGGTCTGTCTTCCTACCCTCATCCACGGCTGATGCCGGACTTCTGGCAATTCCCAACGGTGTCCATGGGGCTCGGGCCGATCACTGCCGCTTACCAGGCGCGCTTTATGCGTTACCTGGAATTTCGCGAGCTCAAGCAATACCAGGATCGCAAGGTCTGGGCGTTCCTCGGTGACGGCGAAATGGACCAACCGGAATCACTGGCGGCCATCTCCCTGGCGGGGCGCGAAAAACTCGACAACCTGATCTTCGTCGTCAACTGCAACCTGCAACGCCTGGACGGCCCGGTGCGCGGTAACGCCAAGGTGATCCAGGAATTCGAAAGCGTGTACCGCGCCGCCGGCTGGAATGTGATCAAGGTGATCTGGGGCGGTGGCTGGGACGCGTTGCTGGAAAAGGACCACAGCGGCCTGCTGCGCCAACGCATGATGGAATGTGTGGACGGCGACTACCAAAATTACAAATCCCAGAATGGCGCCTACGTACGCGAACATTTCTTCGGCAAGTATCCGCAGCTGTTGGCACTGGTTGCAGACATGTCCGACGACGATATCTGGAAACTCTCACGGGGTGGGCATGACCCGGCCAAGGTCTACAACGCCTACGCCGCCGCGGTACGCCACAAGGGCCAGCCCACTGTGATCCTGGCCAAGACCGTAAAGGGCTTTGGCATGGGCGAGGCCGGCGAAGGCCAGAACATCAATCATCAATTGAAAAAGATGGGTGCCGAGGCGGTAAAAGCCTTCCGCGATCGCTTCGGGCTGGACGTGGCCGATGACCAGCTCGACGCGATTCCTTACCTAAAACCCGCCGCCGACAGTGCAGAAGCCCACTACTTCAGCGCCCGGCGCCAGGCCCTGGGCGGGTACGTGCCGGCTCGGCACAGCAGCGTAGCTCCTTTGACGATCCCGCCCCTGTCCGCATTCGCCACTCAACTCAAGGACACCGGCGAGCGCGCTATTTCCACCACCATGGCGTTCGTCCGCATTCTCGGCACGCTGCTCAAGGACCCGCACCTGAGCAAACTGATCGTACCCATCGTGCCGGATGAGTCGCGCACCTTCGGTATGGAAAGCCTGTTCCGGCAGATCGGCATCCACTCTGCCGTTGGCCAGCTATACACCCCACAGGACGCTGGGCAACTGAGCTACTACAAAGAGAGCAAAGACGGACAGATCATGCAGGAAGGCCTGAATGAATCCGGTGCCATTTCTTCATGGATCGCGGCGAGTACGTCCTACAGCAACCACGGCCTGATGACCGTGCCTTTTTATATCTTCTACTCGATGTTCGGCTTCCAACGCGTCGGCGATCTTGCCTGGGCGGCGGGTGATGCACGCGCCCGCGGCTTTCTGCTGGGCGCCACGGCCGGGCGCACCACCCTGATGGGTGAAGGGTTGCAGCATGACGATGGGCACAGCCATATCCTGGCGTCAGTGATTCCTTGCTGCGTGGCCTATGACCCGACCTTTGCCTACGAGCTGGCGGTGATTATTCGCGAAGGCATGCGACGCATGTATGTCGAGCAGGAAGACATTTACTACTACATCACCCTGCTCAACGAAAACTACCCGCACCCGGCAATGCCCGAAGGCGTCGAGACTGGCATTCTCAAGGGTATGTATCCGTTGAGCACCCACCGCCAATCAAGCGTGCAACTGATGGGCAGTGGTTCGATTCTGCGTGAGGTGATCGCCGCAGCTGCGCTGCTTGAGCGGGACTTCGCCGTGCACAGCGATGTCTGGAGCGTCACCAGCCTGACTGAACTGCGCCGCGACGGGCACGCGATGGAACGCTGGAACCTGTTGCATCCGAGCGATGAACCGCGCCTGAGCTATGTGGAACAGTGTCTCGCCGACAAGACCGGACCGGTGGTGGTCGCAACCGACTACATGAAACTATTCGCCGACCAGATTCGCCCCTTCGTACACGGCCGCCGCTTTGTGGCGCTGGGCACGGATGGTTTCGGGCAGTCGGATACACGCGAAGCGTTGCGCGAGTTTTTTGAAGTGGATCGACATTTCATCGTGCTGGCGGCCCTGAAGGCCTTGGCAGATGACGGCGTGATCGGCCGTGACAAGGTCGTGGACGCCATCAGCCGCTACGGGATCAATGCCGACAAGGCAGATCCCGTAACGGTCTGAGCTACTGGGCTGGGGTCGGCAGGGGTGGAATCGCCTCTGTCGGCGCGGGCAGGTTCGGATTGGTCGGCGCAGGCGCGGGTTCTGTTACCGGTGTCGGTGCCGTCTCCGGGACGGGCTCTACGCTTGGCGCGATGGGCGCGGCTTCGGGCGGCGGTGCGAGCGGCTGTGCAGCGGAAGGCGTGACAGGCGTTTCCTGAGGCGTCTCGACCTTCTCGGTTGCCGGCGCAGCTTTCTGCTCGGGCATGCCAAGCTCGTCCTTTGGCTTCTCGGGAATATGCGCCGCCTGCTTCACTTCCTGGGGCAGGAACACATCCACCAAGGCAAAGTAACGCTCATAGAACTTGGGCGCCGAGACGGTCTCGCTCGCCACCTTGACCATCGAGTCATCGGTGGAGCCGATGGGCATCGACACCGAGCCCAATACCCCAACCCCGAGGCTCGCGGAATTGTTGACCTTCTTCAGCGCATAACGGTCCTGCAAGGCGTTGGCGAACATCGTCGAGTGATTGCTGCCTTTGCCATCTGCGGCACACACCACGTTGAAGCTGATCTGCAGATGGGTCTCGCCGGTCTGCTGGAAACTCTTGTTGCCGGCCACCAACTTCGGATCGCTGCTGGTGATGATATAGCCCTGGCTGAGCAGCGCACGACGCGCCGCTTCACAGGCCGCCACATCGCTCACCGGGTAATCGCGGGAAAAGGTACCGGAGTCGTCGAAATTCTCATGTTCATAAATAGCGGTCTTGGGTGACGAGCAACCCGCCGCGCCCGCCAGCACCAGCGCCAACCCTAGGTTTCGCAAGTGAAATGATGTCGACATCGAAAATCCTGAGAAAAACAGTCCGGGCGGTATTGTGCAACAGAACGAGGCCTTGGCGCGCGCATTCCTGTCGGTAAAACGTCACAAGCTCATAAGGCTGGCGCTGCCAACTATGACAAGTTTGTTTACAACTTATTCCCCAACTTCCTATTATCGCCCTGGGTGCGCTGCTGCATACGGCACAGCGCAGGTTAAAGGATAGCGTTGGTCGGGCCGCCAATGGAGATAGGTCGTGCCTGATAAATACCCAGCCATCCCCCGCCCGCAGCGGTTGACCGAGGGCGCACTCTCTGCCCTTGGGCGCTTTTCGGACATTGAAGCCGTCAGCGGCATCGTCCTGTTATTGGCCGCCATTGTCGCCTTGATCTGGGCCAACAGCCCGGCGGCCGACACCTACGAGCACTTCTGGAACACCCCGATCACCCTGGGCCTGGGCGACTACAGCGTATCGCGCTCCCTGCACTTTCTGGTCAATGACGGCCTGATGACCATCTTCTTTCTGGTGGTGGGCGCGGAGATACGCCAGGAAATCAAGGACGGCGCACTCGCCAACCTGAAGCTGGCCACACTGCCACTGGGCGCTGCGCTGGGTGGCGTACTGATGCCGGCGATCATTTACACCGTGCTCAACCACGGCACCGCCGCCGCCAGTGGCTGGGCCGTACCTACCGCAACGGACATCGCCTTTGCCGTCGGCGTGCTGGCACTGTTGGGCAGGTCGATTCCCAGCAGCGTGCGTATCTTGCTGCTGGCCTTGGCGATTATCGATGACATCGTGGCGATCCTGATCATTGCTGTTTTCTTCACCGCGAGCCTTGATTACATGGGGCTGGTGATCGCCGTTGGCGGGCTGGCACTGGTGCTGGTTTTCCAGCGCATGGGCATCGGCAAGGCCGCTGTCTACCTGCTGCCCGGGGCAATCGTGTGGTTCGGCCTGCTCAAGACCGGCGTTCATCCAACGCTCGCGGGCGTGATCCTGGGGCTGATGACGCCGGTCAACTCCAAGCCCACCACCGAGCGCCCGCTGGACACCATAGGCCGCACGTTCAACGAATTGATGGAGCGCTTCTCCCAGTCCCATGAAGACCCGGAGCACGTTACGCAGCCACTCAAGCAATTGCGCGAAGCGCAGCGCGAAATCTTACCGCCAGTGCAGCGGGTCCAATCGGCCTTGCACCCGTGGGTGGCATTCGGCGTGATGCCGCTGTTCGCGCTGGCCAACGCCGGTGTCAGCCTGAGCGGCTTCAACCTGGACGACCCCCTGCCCCACGGCGTGTTCATGGGGGTCATCTTCGCCCTGGTGCTGGGCAAACCGTTGGGCGTGATGTTGGCCAGTGTCACGCTGGTCAAGCTCAACCTCTGCCAGCTACCGGACGGCGTCACCTGGTCGGGTGTCGGCCTGGTGGGTCTGCTCGCGGGGATTGGTTTCACCATGTCGATCTTCATCTCGTCCCTGGCGTTCTCCGACCCGGCCTTGCTGTCGGCGGCCAAGCTGAGCGTATTGACGGCTTCGACCCTGGCGGCGGTCATTGGCCTGACCTGGGGCAAGCTCAAGTTCTCGGGCAAGCAATCTGAGAGCTAAGCGCCACCGCCATAAGCATGCGGCGTACAAAGCGGCCAACCGGCGCTCCGAACGACGTCAATCGCGGTAGCGCAACGCATCCACGAGGAGGCTGAACGCTTGTGTGGGTTGGCGTCGACTTGGGTAGTACAGGTGATATCCGGAAAACGGCGGGCACCAGTCCTCTAGAACTCGAATTAAGCTGCCGTGCTCGATGTCCGGTTTCACCTGCTCTTCAGGTAGATAGGCGAGACCCTGACCTGATCGAGCCCCCATCAAAATGAGGGACGCAGATCCAACAACAAGCTGACCGTCTACATGGACGTTTACAGTTCGGCCGTCCTTCTCGAACTCCCAAGCGTACAGTCCACCATGTGTAGGAAGCCGCAGGTTGATGCAGTTGTGAAACGTCAAGTCGGAGGGCGCCCGCGGCTGTCCGTACTGCTCGAAGTACACGGGCGTACCGACTACCGCCATGCGCATGTCTGGCCCTATCCGGGTGGCTATCATGCCTTGCGCTACCGTTTCGCCAGGTCGAATGCCAGCATCGAAACGCCCGCCTACGATATCTGTCAGCCCTACATCTACGACAATTTCAATTTTGATTTCTGGGTACAGAGGAAGGAATTTCTCCAGCTTGGGCCAGAGCACCGTGGCCGCGGCGTTTTCGGTAGCCGCGAGGCGCAGAGTACCTCTGGGATTTTCGCCCAATGCAGTCACCGCCTCTAACTCCGCATCGACCTCCGCGAACCGTTGACCGACGGTTTGCAACAGGCGTTCGCCGGCATGAGTGGGTGACACGCGTCTGGTCGTCCGAGTGAGGAGCCTTACGCCTAAGCGCGTCTCTAATGCCCGCATCGTTTGGCTCAGCGCTGACTGGGAGACACCCCGTTGCTTCGCTGCTTTGGTAAAGCTTTGTTCTTGTGCAACCACTAAAAACGCGACGAGGTCGGCAGCGGTCTGCTTGTGCATTGATAAGCCTCCCTTATATATCTAATCAATTTTAAGCACGTTATCAGAAGCAATCGTGGCTGTTAATTTAGTTTCTGATCCAGCGCGGCCTCGCGCGGAGTGAAAGGAGGGAAATTCTGATGGCATACGAAAAAGGTACAGCCCACAAGGCTTTTGGCGATGTTGCTCCGGCGCTTGCCGAATACACCGATAACCTGCTGTTCGATGATGTGTGGAAACGGCCCGGTCTCTCACCTCGTGACCGCAGCCTTGTAACCATCACCACCCTCATTGTGCTTTACCGTCAAAACGAGTTGCCGTACCACCTTAAGCTTGCCCTTGAGAATGGCGTGACCCGTGAAGAAATCATCGAAACGATCACCCATCTGGCGTTCTATGGCGGCTGGCCCGTCGCGGCGACCGCACTGAATATCGCACGCAAGGTGTTCGAGGGGACCGGCAAATAAGCAGGGCCTGTGAATATTTTCCGCAAGGCAGGTGCCCACCGACGTGGCAGTTGCCGCCCACTATCGGTGGCGCAATGCGTGCTCAAGCCACCCGCGACTCAGAGAGAATTCCATGAGTGATTCAGACCTAACCATCATCCGCAACGCAAGCAACCCATCTGCAAAGGGCCCTGATACTTGGTTCACTGGCTCGGTTCGTATCGACACTATGTTCCAGGCGACAGCGCCTGGTCGAGCAACGGGCGCCATCGTCACGTTTGAGCCATCCGCGCGCACCTTCTGGCACTCTCATCCGGCGGGTCAAACGCTAGTGGTATTGACGGGTGTCGGCTGGGTTCAATGCGAAGGTGGCCAGCGAACCGAGATTCGCGCGGGCGACGTCGTCTCCTGTGCTTGCGGAAAACGGCATTGGCACGGCGCTGCTGCGACGACTGCGATGTCCCATTTCGCAGTCACCGAAACGATCGATGGCAAGAATACTGACTGGATGGAGCCGGTGACCGACGAACAATACCTGGGCGGTGCGCTCGTAAGCTGATCACGTTGGCGTCGATGCTGTGATGGATGGCTACGTAGACAAAATCGTCGCCCCGGATTGCAGGTATCACGGGTCGACCTGAGCTTTAAGCGGCGCAAAAAAAGACCCCGGCCTCTTCAGGACGGGGTCTTTTTATTCAGGCCGCATCAGAACTTCTTGATGTCTGCCTGGGTTTCCAGCTGCTTGCGGTAGGCTGCAAAGTCCTGCTGGCCAATGCGCGAAGCAAGGGCGCGACGGTATTGCGCCTTTTCTTCGTCCGTAGGCGCAGCCGCTTCATTGACGCCGTTCAAGCGCACGATCACCAGGCTGCCGTCGCGCAGAGCGACGGTGGTGAAGGTCGGCTTGTCCTTCGCCGCAGGCTTGGGCATGCGGAACAGCGCTTGCAGCACGGCAGGATCGATCGCTTCCTGGCCACGGGTAGCGGCTTCGGTGACCTTCCAGGCCTGGCCGTCAATCGGCTGGTTCAGCGCGGTCTTGCCATCACGCAGGCTGGCGATCAACTCGTCGGCATGGGTTTTGGCGGCGGCGCTGGCACGCTCCTTGGTCATCTGTGCGCGAATCGGCGCAGCAACCTGTTCCAGCGGCAGCTGGGCAGGTTTGCGGTGCTCTTTGGCACGCAGCACGATGATGGTTTCCGGGTCCAGCTCGATGGCGGTGCTGTTGGCACCTTCATCCAGCACTTCCGGGCTGAACGCGGCGGTGACCACGGCACGGTTGGCCGCGACGCCTTCGCCACCTTCACGGCCGAACGGCGCGGAAGTGTGCACGGTCAGCTTCAGATCGGACGCCGGCTGGGCCAGGTCGGAGGCTTCGAATGCCGCATCTTCCAATTGCTTGGTCGCTTCGACAAAGCGCTGTTCAACCTGCTGGGTCTTGAGCTCGCGGGTCAGCTTGTCTTTCAGGCTGGCGAACGATGGCACTTGTGGTGCCTCAACGCCCAGCAGCTTGATCAAGTGCCAACCGAACGTGGTGCGCACCGGCACCGACACCTGGTCTTGCTTCAAGCCGTACAGAGCCGTCTCGAAGTCCGGATCGTAGACGCCAGGACCGGCAAAACCAAGATCGCCACCGTTATTGGCCGAGCCCGGATCCTGAGAGAACTCCTTGGCCAGGGCTTCAAACTTTTCGCCCTTGGCCAGGCGCGCCTGGATGTCTTCGATCTTGGCCTTGGCTTGCGCCTCGGTGACCTTGTCGTTGACCTCGATCAGAATGTGCGCCGCACGCCGCTGTTCAGCGAGGTTGGCGGTTTCTTTCTCGTAAGCAGCCTGCAGCTCATCGTCCTTGACGGTGACCTGGTCGAAGAAGGACGACTTCTTCAGCTCCAGGTAGTCGATGACGACTTGGTCAGGGGTCATGAACTCCTTGGCATGCTGGTCGTAGTAGGCCTTGACTTCGTCGTCGGTGAGTTTCACCGCTGCCGGGTCAGCCTTGATGTTGACGGTGGCGAAATCGCGGGTCTGTTTTTCCAGACGGGCGAATGCGAGCACCTCGGCGTCGGTCACGAAACCACTGCCGGCGATGCCTGCGCGAACCTGGCCGATCAGCATTTCCTGGGTCAGCATCTGACGGAATTGCAGGCGGCTATAGCCCAACTGACGGATCACCTGGTCAAAGCGTTCAGTGTTGAACTTGCCGTCCACCTGGAACTCCGGCGTCTGCAGGATGACCTGGTCCAATGCCGCTTCCGAGAAGCCGAATTTGGAATCAGCAGCGCCTTGCAGCAGCAGCTTGCGATCGATCAGGCCCTTGAGGGCCGCGTCGCGCAGCAGTTTTTCGTCCAGCAGCGAAGCATCGAAATCCTTGCCCAGTTGTTGCATCAGCTGGCGCCGTTGCATATCGACGGCCTGGCTCAATTCGGTCTGGGTGATTTCCTCACCGTTGACCTTGGCCACGTCCTGCTTGTTATTACCCGAAGCCTGGAAAATAGCCTCGATACCGGTGAACGCCATCAACGCGACGATGATCCCGATAATGGTCTTGGCAATCCAGCCTTGTGAATTGTCCCTGATATTTTGCAGCATGCGTCCCCCAGAAACGGTTGAACATCAAAAATAGGCAACCGTGGAGCGTGGGTAGAATCCGGATAGAAGAAAGGCGCATCCGAGGATGCGCCTTCTCGTAACTGGCGGAGCGGACGGGGGTTTGAACTCTGACCCCCGGCGTGGCGACCCAATGGATGCGTGGGTCAGCTACCGCTCCGCTGCCAGGCCAGACCTGCGTCTGACCCGGGTAAGCAAAGGCTAGATCGAAGCTTAGTTAACGGCTTCTTTCAGGGCTTTACCGGCTTTGAAACCTGGTTTCTTGGCAGCAGCGATTTGCAGTGCTTTGCCGGTCTGTGGGTTACGGCCAGTGCGAGCTGGGCGGTCAGTCACAGAGAAAGTACCGAAGCCTACCAGTACCACGGAGTCGCCGGCCTTCAGAGCGCCAGTGACGGATTCGATTACTGCGTCCAGCGCACGGCCGGCAGCAGCTTTCGGGATATCAGCGGATGCAGCGATAGCATCAATCAGTTCCGACTTGTTCACTCTAAGTCCCCTTATATATCTATGAGTATGATTCTAAGTTTTTTGGTAAAAAGCAAAAGCCAGTGTTGAATGGCCTACAGAACACTTAAGAGCCGCTTTATAACAAGGGCTCTAAAAAGCTGTCAAGGAAGCCCCCAGGCTTAAACACATTAATGCGTGCTAATTCTTTCCTTGGAATCCGACTCGCGTTTTTCGTCCTTCGCGACTATCTCCGGAGCCACATCCGGCAAGGGTTCCGGCGCGTATTGCAGCGCAATTTGCAGGACTTCGTCAATCCATTTAACCGGTTTAATCTGAAGATCTTGCTTGATATTGTCAGGAATTTCCTTCAAGTCGCGGACATTCTCTTCAGGAATGATCACCGTCTTGATTCCACCCCGGTGTGCCGCGAGCAATTTCTCTTTCAGCCCGCCGATCGCCAATACCTGACCGCGCAGGGTAATTTCCCCGGTCATCGCCACATCGGCACGCACCGGAATGCCAGTCAATGCCGACACCAAGGCCGTGCACATGCCTACGCCCGCGCTCGGGCCGTCCTTCGGGGTCGCCCCTTCCGGCATATGGATATGGGTGTCGTGCTTCTCGTGGAAGTCCAGGGGGATGCCCAGGCTCTTGGCGCGGCTGCGCACCACGGTCTGCGCGGCGGTGATCGATTCGACCATCACATCACCCAGCGAGCCGGTCTTGATCAACTGACCCTTGCCCGGGATCACGGCCGCTTCAATGGTCAGCAACTCGCCGCCCACTTGCGTCCACGCCAGGCCAGTCACCTGCCCTACCTGATCCTGCTGCTCGGCCAGGCCGTAGCGGAATTTACGCACGCCCAGGAAATGCTCCAGCGAGTCGGCAGTCACCTTTACCGAGAAGCGTTTTTCCAGCGCATGCTCCTTGACCGCCTTGCGGCAGATCTTCGCGATCTGACGCTCAAGGCCCCGTACACCGGCCTCGCGGGTGTAATAGCGCACGATGTCACGGATCGCTTCGACTTCAAATTCGATCTCGCCTTTCTTCAGGCCGTTGGCCGAAGTTTGCTTGGGCGCGAGGTATTTGACCGCGATGTTGATCTTCTCGTCTTCGGTGTAGCCCGGCAGACGAATCACCTCCATCCGGTCCAGCAATGCTGGCGGAATATTCATGGAGTTGGAGGTGCACAGGAACATGACGTCGGACAGGTCGTAATCGACTTCCAGGTAATGGTCGTTGAAGTTGTGGTTCTGCTCGGGATCGAGCACCTCGAGCAATGCCGACGCCGGGTCGCCACGCATGTCGCTGCCCATCTTGTCGATTTCATCGAGCAGGAACAGCGGGTTGCGCACGCCCACTTTCGTCATCTTTTGAATCAATCTTCCTGGCATCGAACCGATGTACGTCCGGCGATGGCCACGAATTTCGGCTTCGTCACGCACGCCACCGAGGGCCATGCGCACGAATTTGCGGTTAGTGGCGCTGGCGATCGACTCTGCCAGGGAGGTTTTACCCACACCAGGAGGACCGACCAGGCACAACACCGGGCCGCGAATTTTCTTCACGCGCTTTTGCACAGCGAGGTATTCGAGAATGCGTTCCTTGACCTCTTCGAGGCCGTAGTGGTCGGCGTCGAGGATTTCTTCAGCGCGGGTCAGGTCCAGGCGCACCTTGGTCTGGGCCTTCCACGGCACTTGCACGAGCCAATCGATGTAGGAGCGAACCACGGTGGCTTCGGCCGACATCGGCGACATTTGCTTGAGCTTGTTCAGCTCGGCCGTTGCCTTGGTCAGCGCGTCTTTGGGCAGGCCAGCGGCATCGATACGCTTCTTCAGCTCTTCGATCTCGTTGTGCCCTTCCTCGCCGTCGCCGAGTTCTTTCTGAATGGCCTTCATCTGCTCATTCAGGTAGTACTCGCGCTGGCTGCGCTCCATTTGTTTCTTCACACGGCCGCGAATGCGCTTCTCAACCTGCAGCAGGTCGATTTCGCCATCCAGCAGTGCCAGCACATGCTCGACACGGGCCGACAAATCGATGATTTCGAGGATGTCCTGCTTCTGCTCGATTTTCAGCGCCATGTGCGCAGCCATGGTGTCGACCAGACGGCTTGGCTCATCGATGCTGTTGAGGGACGACAGCACCTCAGCCGGGACTTTCTTGCCCAGCTGCACATACTGCTCGAACTGCGAAAGCAGGCTGCGCACGAACACTTCGGATTCACGCTCAGGGGCTTCGACTTCGTCGATCAGCGCCACTTCGGCGCGCAGGTGGCCGTCCACCTCCATGAAACGTTCTACTGCGCCGCGCTGCTCGCCTTCCACCAGAACCTTGACGGTACCGTCGGGCAGTTTGAGCAATTGCAGGACAGTTGCAACGGTGCCGACGCGATACAGGGCGTCTTCGCCTGGATCATCATCAGCAGGATTCTTCTGGGCCAACAGCAGGATCTGCTTGTCGCCCGTCATCGCGGCCTCGAGGGCTTCGATAGACTTCTCGCGCCCCACGAACAGCGGGATAACCATGTGCGGATAGACGACGACATCACGCAACGGCAGGAGAGGCAATTCGCTGGTTGTCTTCATGATTTCGCCTCTATGACAGTTGAAAAATAAGCTTGAAACCAAGATGGGGGTTGCATGCAAAAAAAACAAGCTCAATGCCAGCACTTAAACGCATGAATAAACGCGATTTAATCGGCCGGCCCGCAAAAACACCCCAAAAAAAACAAGGGGCCTCGAAAGGCCCCTTGCTTGTACCACCACTGCAAAGACGCTTAGGCGTCAGGTGCAGCCTTGGCCGCCGGCTCACTGTTTTCGTAGATATACAGTGGCTTGGACTTGCCTTCGATAACGCTTTCGTCGATCACCACTTTACTCACCTCGGACTGCGAGGGGATTTCGTACATGGTGTCGAGCAATACGCCTTCGAGGATTGAGCGCAAACCACGTGCACCGGTCTTGCGCTCCAGTGCCCGCTTGGCCACTGATTTGAGCGCGTCGGTACGGAACTCGAGGTCCACGCCTTCCATCTCGAACAACTTGGCGTATTGCTTGGTCAGGGCGTTTTTCGGCTCGGTGAGGATCTGAATCAAAGCCGCCTCATCCAGCTCGTCCAGCGTGGCCAGGACCGGCAGACGACCAACGAATTCCGGGATCAGGCCGAACTTGACCAAATCGTCAGGTTCAACTTCACGCAGGGACTCGCCAACCTTCTTGCCTTCTTCCTTGCTACGCACTTCCGCGCCGAAACCGATGCCGCCGCGGGTGGAACGCTGCTGAATAACCTTTTCCAGCCCGGAGAACGCACCGCCACAGATGAACAGGATGTTACGCGTATCGACCTGCAGGAATTCCTGCTGCGGGTGCTTACGGCCGCCTTGTGGTGGTACCGAAGCGACCGTGCCTTCGATCAGCTTCAACAGAGCCTGCTGTACGCCTTCACCGGAAACGTCCCGAGTGATCGACGGGTTGTCCGACTTGCGCGAAATCTTGTCGATTTCGTCGATGTAGACAATACCCATCTGGGCCTTCTCTACGTCGTAGTCGCACTTCTGCAGCAGTTTCTGAATGATGTTCTCGACGTCTTCGCCCACATAACCAGCCTCGGTGAGGGTGGTAGCGTCGGCGATGGTGAACGGAACGTTCAGCAGGCGCGCGAGGGTTTCCGCAAGCAAGGTTTTACCCGAGCCTGTAGGACCGATCAGCAGGATATTACTCTTGCCGAGTTCGACTTCGTCGCCTTTCTTGTCACGCTGGTTCAAGCGCTTGTAGTGGTTGTATACCGCTACGGCCAGAACCTTCTTTGCACGCTCCTGACCAATCACATACTGATCAAGGATGCCGCTGATTTCTTTCGGCGATGGGAGTTTGTGCGCACTGCTCTCGGCCTGGGCTTCCTGCACCTCCTCGCGGATGATGTCATTGCACAGGTCGACGCATTCGTCGCAGATAAACACCGAGGGGCCGGCAATCAATTTGCGTACTTCATGCTGGCTTTTGCCACAGAAGGAGCAATAGAGCAGCTTGCCGTTGTCCTCGCCGTTGCGGGTGTCAGTCATTCGTTCGATCCAAATCCGATAGGCTTGCAACACAAGATGAAGGCTTATGCGGGCTTTTTCAAGCCCGCCAGTGGTCGGACATGCCGACCAGCCCTATTTTGAGCGGCTTATATTAAGCGGGGCGCTTTTCGATCACTGCGTCGATCAACCCGTATTCACGGGCCGCTTCAGCGCTCATGAAGTTATCACGGTTGGTATCACGCTCGATTTCTTCAAGTGTGTGCCCGCTGTGCTTGGCCATCAGCGTGTTGAGGCGCTCACGAATGAAGAGGATTTCCTTGGCATGGATTTCGATGTCCGACGCCTGGCCCTGGAAACCGCCCAGCGGCTGGTGAATCATCACGCGTGAGTTAGGCAGGCAGTAACGCTTGCCCTCGGCACCGGCGGTCAGCAGGAATGCACCCATGCTGCAGGCCTGGCCAATGCAGGTAGTCGACACGTTTGGCTTGATGAACTGCATGGTGTCGTAGATGGACATGCCCGCAGTCACCGAACCACCCGGCGAGTTGATGTAGAGATGGATGTCCTTGTCCGGGTTTTCCGCTTCAAGGAACAGCAGCTGCGCACAGATCAGGTTAGCCATGTAGTCCTCTACCGGGCCAACCAGAAAGATCACTCGCTCCTTGAGCAGGCGCGAGTAGATGTCATAGGCGCGTTCGCCACGAGCGGACTGCTCGACAACCATCGGGACCAGGCCGCCTGCGGCCTGGATATCAGAGTTCTGCTGAATATAGGAATTACGGAACATGCTCTGCAGTTACTCCCAAATAGTCATGTCTTGAAAACGCATAAGCCAGCGCGAGGCTGGCTTATGGTTGAATTTCCAACGAGTTGGACAATCAGTCGGCTTGTGCTGCTTCCGCCGGCTTGACTGCTTCTTCGTAAGAGACCGCTTTATCGGTCACCTTAGCCTTCTGCAGAACAGTATCCACAACTTGTTCTTCCAGCACAACCGAACGTACTTCGTTCAGCTGCTGGTCATTCTTGTAGTACCAAGCCACGACCTGCTCAGGCTCCTGGTAGGCCGAAGCCATTTCCTGGATCATCTCGCGAACGCGGTCTTCGTCTGGCTTGAGGTCGAACTGCTTGACCACTTCAGCCACGATCAGGCCCAGCACAACGCGGCGCTTGGCTTGCTCTTCGAACAGCTCGGCCGGCAGTTGGTCAGGCTTGATGTTGCCACCAAACTGCTGAACAGCTTGAACGCGCAGACGATCCACTTCGTTGGACAGCAGAGCCTTGGGCACTTCGATCGGGTTGGCGGCCAGCAGACCGTCCATGACCTGGTTCTTGACCTTGGACTTGATGGCCTGACGCAGCTCACGCTCCATGTTCTTGCGAACTTCGGCGCGGAAGCCCTCGATGCCGGTCTCCTTGATGCCGAATTGAGCGAAGAACTCTTCGTTCAGCTCTGGCAGCTTAGGCTCGGATACGCTGTTGACGGTCACGGTGAACTCGGCGGCTTTGCCGGCCAGGTCCAGGTTCTGGTAGTCAGCAGGGAATTCCAGGTTCAGCACGCGCTCTTCGCCGGCTTTGGCGCCAACCAGGCCGTCTTCGAAGCCCGGGATCATGCGGTTGGAACCCAGCACCAGCTGAGTGCCCTTGGCGGAGCCGCCAGCGAATACTTCGCCGTCGACCTTGCCTACGAAATCGATGTTCAACTGGTCTTCGTTCTGGGCGGCACGGTCGACCACTTCGAAACGGGTGTTCTGCTTGCGCAGGATTTCCAGCATGTTATCCAGGTCCGAATCAGCCACTTCGGCGCTCAGGCGCTCGATAGTGATGCCGTCGAAACCCGCCACTTCGAATTCCGGGAACACTTCGAATACGGCTACGTATTCCAGGTCCTTGCCAGCTTCCAGGGACTTGGGTTCGATCGAAGGCGAGCCAGCCGGGTTCAGCTTCTGCTCGACAACGGCTTCGTAGAAGGAAGCCTGGATCACGTCACCTACAGCTTCCTGGCGCGCATCGGCACCAAAACGACGCTTGATTTCGCTCATTGGCACTTTGCCTGGACGGAAACCAGCGATCTTGGCCTTTTGGGCAGTCTGCTGCAGACGCTTGTTGACCGCAGTCTCGATACGCTCTGCCGGCACGGTGATGCTCAGGCGGCGCTCGAGAGCAGTAGTATTTTCAACAGAAACTTGCATGGATATTCCTCGTTGCACAGACATTAGCCGGCCATTTCCGACCCCAATCAAGGGCATGCATTCTAGTGGGTCGAACTCAAGAAGTCACCCTACTGAAAATACACCTGGAAACAGCCGGCAATTTATCGGTACGAAGGCACTGAAGTACCTCGCCCCGGTGACAAATACAGCCAATTGCGCCAGGGCTCTGCGCCGCCCCTCTATATATAGAAGAAACAGCCAATCATCTCCCTGACGGCCCGCCCCGCGAACGTGGCGACCAGGCAACGCGGCATCATCGAGATACATAAATACGATGAAACGCCCTGCCGATGCAGCCCAGTACCTGGGACCACCGAAATTCAAACCGCCAAAACCAAAAAAGGCGCCAGACTGTTAAATCTGGCGCCTTTCGAATATGGGGTGGACGAAGGGGATCGAACCCTCGACAACGGGAGTCACAATCCCGTGCTCTACCAACTGAGCTACGCCCACCATATTGCGTTAACAAAGAAACCAAACTACTTCTTTGTTGAACCTTGCCCCGCCTGACAGCCGAACAAGGTTTTATTTGGTGCGGATGAAGAGACTCGAACTCTTACGCCTCGCGGCGCTGGAACCTAAATCCAGTGTGTCTACCAATTCCACCACATCCGCGCTTGAAGCTCTTAAAGCAAAGGCGCCAGACGATTAATCTGGCGCCTTTTCAAAATATGGGGTGGACGAAGGGGATCGAACCCTCGACAACGGGAGTCACAATCCCGTGCTCTACCAACTGAGCTACGCCCACCATCTAGCGCTACTTGTGCCAAAGCTGCCTAATGGCGCACCCGGCAGGACTCGAACCTGCGACCATCCGCTTAGAAGGCGGATGCTCTATCCAGCTGAGCTACGGGCGCCTGATTAATCTGTACTCTTGGAGGATTACAAACTAAGTGTTTCCAGCCTTGCAACACAACAATTCTGCTCGACCTTCTAACCAGTGCTAGGCTGTGCCCGACAAGTGCGACGAATAGTATAGAGGGTCCTGAAACCCGTCAAATCTTTTTTGAAAAAAACTGATTTTATTTAAGGGGTTAGGGCAATTTGCAGACCAAGCGCCTTTGCCCTCGCGCCTTGGCATGCGAGAATGCGCGCACTTTTCTTCCCCCTCTCGATGGTTAATCACGCGTAATGACTGCACAACTTATCGACGGCAAATCAATCGCCGCCAGCCTGCGCCAGCAGATCGCCAAACGCGTCACCGAGCGTCGCCAGCAAGGCCTGCGCACGCCCGGCCTCGCGGTGATCCTGGTCGGCAGCGATCCTGCCTCTCAGGTTTATGTCTCGCACAAGCGTAAAGACTGCGAAGAGGTCGGCTTTATCTCCAAAGCCTACGACTTGCCTTCGCAAACCACTCAACAGGCCCTGACCGACCTGATTGACAGCCTCAACGATGATCCGAACATGGACGGCATCCTGCTCCAGTTGCCGCTGCCCGAACACCTGGATGCCTCCAAGCTGCTGGAACGTATCCGCCCGGACAAGGACGTCGACGGTTTCCACCCTTATAACGTCGGCCGCCTGGCCCAGCGTATCCCGCTGCTGCGCCCTTGCACCCCCAAAGGCATCATGACCCTGCTGGAAAGCACCGGGGTTGATCTGTATGGCCTCGACGCGGTGGTGGTCGGCGCGTCGAACATCGTCGGTCGGCCGATGGCGATGGAGCTGCTGCTGGCCGGCTGCACCGTCACCGTCACCCACCGTTTCACCAAGGACCTCGCCGGCCATGTAGGCCGCGCTGACCTGGTGGTGGTCGCCGCCGGCAAGCCGGGCCTGGTCAAGGGTGAGTGGATCAAGGAAGGCGCCATCGTCATCGACGTCGGCATCAACCGCCAGGATGACGGCAAGCTGGTGGGCGACGTGGTCTACGAGACCGCCCTGCCCCGCGCCGGCTGGATCACACCGGTCCCAGGCGGTGTAGGCCCGATGACCCGAGCATGCCTGCTGGAAAATACCCTGTACGCAGCGGAAACCCTGCACGGCTAATAACCAGGCGTACTGAAAAAGCCCTGCCTTATCGCAGGGCTTTTTATTGCCCGAAGAAAATCTGTTTTTTCATAGTTTTTAAGCACTTTCGTCTGGTTCTGGAAGAACATTCGACAGTTTCTGATCCATACTCCTAAAATGTAACGTCATTTATCATCAAACCCGTTACCCAACGGTATTTCCTTACTTTTTAGCGAGTTCATCCGCGTGAAAATTCGTCTTTCCATCGTCAGCCTGTTTTTTGCTCTGACAGGCACCTTCGCCCACGCCGCCGAAACCACCCTGGCCCCGCGTGACGCCTCCAAGCTGCACATCGCCTCCGGCAGCGCCATGCTGGTGGATTTGCAGACCAACAAGGTCATCTATTCCAGCAACCCCGACGTGGTCGTGCCCATCGCTTCCGTCAGCAAGCTGATGACCGGCCTGATCGTGCTGGAAGCCAAGCAGAACATGGATGAATACATCGACATCAACATCACCGACACCCCGGAGATGAAAGGCGTGTTCTCCCGCGTGAAGATCGGCAGCCAGATGCCGCGCAAGGAGATGCTGCTGATCGCGCTGATGTCCTCGGAAAACCGCGCCGCCGCGAGCCTGGCCCACCATTACCCGGGCGGCTACTCGGCGTTCATTGCCGCGATGAACGCCAAGGCCAAGGCGCTGGGCATGACCAGCACCCATTACGTGGAGCCTACGGGCCTGTCGATCCATAACGTGTCGACCGCCCGCGACCTGAGCAAGCTGCTGGCCTACGCGCGCAAATTCCCGATGTTGAGCCAACTGAGCACCACCAAGGAAAAGACCGTGGCGTTCCGCAAGCCCAACTACACCCTGGGTTTTTCAAACACAGACCACCTGATCAACCGTGCCAACTGGGACATCAAGCTGACCAAGACCGGCTTTACCAACCAGGCCGGGCATTGCCTGGTGCTGGTGACCAGCATGGGCAACCGTCCGGTGTCGCTGGTGATCCTGGATGCGTTCGGCAAATTCACCCATTTCGCCGATGCCAGCCGTATTCGCAATTGGGTCGAGACCGGCGCAAGCGGTTCGGTGCCGGATGTGGCACTGCGCTACAAGGCTGACAAGAATCTGAAAAATCGCGCGGGTGCGACGGAAGTCCGTCGCTGAACAACACCGCAGAACCCATGTGGGAGGGGGCTTGCCCTAATTTGTAGGAGCGAGCTTGCTCGCGAAGAACTCAGGGCCCCCGCGTTTATCCAGAATGAACGCGTTGCCTGGGCGTTTTTCGCGAGCAAGCTCGCTCCTACAGTGAACCACTTCAGGGCTTGCCCCCTTCCATATTTTTATTTGTGTTCAGCTAGCACCTTGAGTGCCTGGGCCGCCGACTGCTCTTGCCCGGACTGGGCAGTAGCATTCGCCGCCTCCCGCCAGCGCTGTGCCTCCACATTCGCCGGCAACTGGCTCGGCCGCTGAGTGAGAATCGCCCAGTTACCCGCGCTCTTCCACGCCGACTCAAAGTCGCTGAAGCTCATCATCAAGCGCCGTTCCCTGCCGGAACGCAGCAGCACCGTGCTCTTCTGTTGATTGAACCCCACCACCACGACATAGCGTGGCCCCGACCAGAAGCTTGAGTCGATGCGCGCCATCACCGGGTAGCCCGCCGCCACCTGCGCCAGCACCGCGGTCAGCTTGGCGTCCAGTGGGTACACCATCAGCCCGTACTCACGCGCCAACTTTTGCATGTTGCGCTCAAGGTCGGCCTCGGCGCCCGGCAAGTGCAGCGGCTTATCGAGTAACCCCGGTGTCATGACAATGCCTTGTTGCGACAGCATGCTGGCCAGAGCCGTAGGACCACTCTGATAAGCCTCGCTGCGAAAGGTCGGTACGCCATTGAGTTCAACCCGCTCCGGCAGACCGGGGAGTTTCGAAGGCTGGCTGGAACAGGCCACCATCCCCAGCGCGCAGGCCAGCAGGAAGGATGCTTTAAGGTTTGACCGTAAGCGCAATTTTGTACTCTCTTGATCAACTGCCGGTGAGGGCCACGATCATAGGATGCTCTTGGGCGGGGGTATAGCCTCCAGTGTCGGTAAAGCGCCTGCCATAGAGCAAACAAGTTGGAAGACACGACCATTGGTCAACAGCAGGCAACCGCCAGCTAGCTAGACTGTCCATTGAGAAGACTGTGTGTACCCCGGACGGGGTGAAGGGAGGCCTGAATGAGCCTTGCAACGACGATGTTCCTGTTGATCTGCGGTTGGCTGGCGGTGGCCGCCGCCATGCTGTGGGGGGTCATGCGCGTGACGCGCCGCCATCATCACCCCCACGTCAAACCCGCTGCGCCCGCCAAGCCGCGCAAGGCGACGGCGCATCACGCCTAGCCGGGCATGCAGGTGAAATTCTGCGTGGCGGCGACTTCCTTGCCGTGCCCATCCTTGAGCGCTGCGCGCACGGTGGTACCCAGACTCGACTCCTCCAGCGTGTAATGCTCACCCGCCTTGAAATCCTTGTACTCGACCCTGCCCTGGCAGTCCTGCTGGTTGTTATCGCCGGCCTCTTCCTCAAATAGCGTCACGTCCAAGCGGTGTGCCCCGGGGCTCACTTCAAAGTAGCGCCCATCATCCACACGCTGACCGTCGACGCGCTCGGCCATCAGGTCGTTAGGTGCTTCTTCTGTCAAGCCGATCCAGGCTTCGCTCGGGTCCGCCTTGGGTATCGGGCCAGCACACGCCGACAACAAGAAGACAGCCGCAAGGGTGGGGATCAACAACAGGGTTTTCGGTGACATGGCAGGGCTCCAAAGCACATCAGTAAAAAAGCGGTATTCGATGGCTGACAAGCTTGAAGAGCTGCCGTTTGTAGAACAAATGAATACAAATGAAACGATCTTCAGCCGTTACCTAAATGTTCCTTCACCTGGCTGAAAGGTGCGTGTTAGGTGGGTCGGGCAAGACTGCCGGGGTTTGCAATCCTGCTCTTTTGGAGATCCACGCATGCTCGGGCTGGTAAAGACCGCACTGCACAAGCCGTACACGTTCATCGTGTTGGCCATATTCATTTGCATCATCGGGCCCATGGCGGCCCTGCGTACGCCCACGGATGTTTTCCCCGATATCGGTATCCCCGTGGTCGCGGTGGTCTGGCAGTACAACGGCCTGTCGCCAGACGCCATGGCCGGCCGGGTGATCTACACCTATGAACGCTCCCTGAGCACCACGGTCAACGACATCGAACACATCGAGTCGCAATCGCTGCCCGGCATGGGCATCGTCAAGATTTTCTTCCAGCCCGGCGTGGATATCCGCACCGCCAACGCCCAGGTCACGGCGGTGTCCCAGACCGTGCTCAAGCAGATGCCACCGGGCATCACACCGCCGCTGATCCTCAACTACAGCGCGTCCACCGTACCGATCCTGCAAATGGCGTTTTCCAGCCCGA
Source organism: Pseudomonas sp. W4I3 (assembly GCF_030816195.1). GTDB lineage: Bacteria > Pseudomonadota > Gammaproteobacteria > Pseudomonadales > Pseudomonadaceae > Aquipseudomonas. Next base: position 4,190,015 of record NZ_JAUSXS010000001.1, read on the forward strand.
GCCTGTCTGAAGCCCGGATTCGCGATCTGGTGCAGAACAACATCCGCCTGCCCCTGAGCGCCCTGCCCGGCCTGGCGATGCCCACGCCGATGGGCGGCAAGCAGCGCCAGATCACCCTCGACCTCGACCCCCAGGCCCTGGCCGCCAAAGGCTTGTCAGCCCAAGACGTCGGCAATGCCCTGGCACTGCAGAACCAGATCATCCCGGTGGGCACCGCCAAGCTCGGCCCCAACGAATACACGATCCTGCTTAACAACAGCCCCAAAGCCATCGATGAGCTCAATGACCTGCCGATCAAGAGCGTCGACGGCGCGATCATCACCATCGGCCAGGTCGCCCACGTACGGGACGGCTCGCCGCCGCAGACCAATATCGTGCGCGTCGACGGCCACCGCGCCGTACTGATGCCGGCGTTGAAGAACGGCAGCATTTCGACCCTGTCGATCATCGACGGCATCCGCAACATGCTGCCGCGCATCAACGAAACCCTGCCGCCGTCACTGAAGACATCGCTCTTGGGCGACGCCTCGGTGTTCGTCAAGCAATCGGTGGGCAGCGTGGCCCAGGAAGGCATCATCGCCGCCCTGCTGACCAGTGCGATGATCCTGCTGTTTCTCGGCAGCTGGCGCTCGACGCTGATCATTGCCGCATCGATTCCCCTGGCGGTGCTGTCGGCCATCGCGCTGCTGGCGGTCAGCGGGCAAACCCTGAATGTGATGACTCTGGGCGGCCTGGCCCTGGCGGTGGGCATCCTGGTGGACGACGCCACGGTGACCATCGAAAACATCAATTGGCACCTGGAACAAGGCAAGGCGGTGAAGACGGCGATCCTCGACGGCGCCGCACAAATCGTCGGCCCGGCGTTCGTCTCGCTGCTGTGCATCTGCATCGTGTTCGTGCCGATGTTCCTGCTGCAAGGCATCGCCGGTTATCTGTTCCGGCCGATGGCGCTGGCGGTGATCTTTGCCATGGCCAGTTCGTTCATCCTCTCGCGCACCCTGGTGCCGACACTGGCGATGTTCCTGCTCAAGCCCCACACACCGGAGCCAGGCCCGGGCCATCATCCGGAAGATCAATTCATCAACCACCATGAGGGCGAACAGCACACCAAGCCGCGCAACGCCGTGCTGCAATCGGTGCTGAACTTCCAGCAGGGATTCGAGCGGCACTTCTCGAATATCCGCGACACCTACCATGGCTTGCTGACGCTCGCACTGGGCGCGCGCAAGCGCTTTATCGTCGGCTTTCTCGCCTGCGTGCTGGCCTCGTTCGCGTTGCTGCCGAGCCTGGGTCAGGATTTTTTCCCGGCGACCGATGCCGGTGCACTGGCGCTGCATGTGCGCCTGCCACTGGGGACGCGTATCGAGGAAAGCGCCGCCGCGTTCGACCGTATCGAGACGCGCATTCGCGAGGTAATTTCGGCGCAGGAGCTGGACACGATTGTCGACAACATCGGCATCCCCCTCAGCGGTATCGACATGGCCTACAGCAGCAGCGGCACCATCGGCCCACAGGACGGCGATATCCAGGTCACGTTGAAAAAGGACCACGCGCCCACCGCCGACTACGTCAAAAAACTGCGTGAAGCCCTGCCGCAAAGTTTCCCCGGCAGCCACTTTGCGTTCCTGCCAGCGGACATCAGCAGCCAGATCCTCAACTTCGGCGCGCCGGCACCGCTGGACGTGAAAATCTCCGGGCGCAGCGACGCAGAAAACCGCGCCTATGCCGTGGAGCTCGAACGCCGTTTACAACACGTACCTGGTATCGCCGACCTGCGCATCCAGCAGTCCACCGGCTACCCGTCGCTGCAGGTGAATGTGGACCGCCTGCGCGCCAATGGCCTGGGCATCACCGAGAAAGACGTGACCAACAGCATGGTCGCCTCCCTCGCCGGCAGCTCCCAGGTGGCGCCGACGTTCTGGCTGAACCCGGCCAATGGCGTGTCCTACTCGATCGTGGCCGCAACCCCGCAATACCGCCTCGACAGCCTGCCCTCGCTGGAGGCCCTGCCGGTGACCGGCGCCGATGGCCAGTCACAAATCCTCGGCGGGGTGGCGAGCATCTCGCGGGTACAAAGCCCGGCGGTGGTGACGCACTACAACATCGAACCCACCCTGGACCTGTACGCCAACGTGCAAGGCCGCGATCTTGGCGGCGTGGCCCGGGATGTGCAGAAAGTGCTGGATGACACCGCGTCCATGCGCCCCAAAGGCGCGACGATCAGCCTGCACGGGCAGATCGATGCACTGCATGAGGCGTTCAGCGGGCTGAGCTTCGGCCTGCTCGGCGCCGTGGTGCTGATCTACCTGCTGATCGTGGTCAACTTCCAGTCATGGGCCGACCCCTTTGTGATCATCACCGCGTTGCCGGCGGCACTGGCGGGGATCGTGTGGATGCTGTTCCTCAGCGGCACCTCATTGTCGGTGCCGGCCCTCACCGGCGCGATTCTGTGCATGGGCGTGGCCACCGCCAACTCGATTCTGGTGGTGAGCTTCTGTCGTGAGCGCCTGGCCGAGCATGGCGATGCGTTGAAAGCCGCGATGGAGGCCGGTTACACACGCTTTCGCCCGGTGTGCATGACCGCCCTGGCGATGATCATTGGCATGCTGCCCCTGGCGCTTTCCGAGGAGCAGAACGCGCCGCTGGGTCGCGCTGTGATCGGAGGCCTGATCTTCGCCACCATCGCCACTTTGTTGTTTGTTCCCGTGGTCTTCAGCCTGGTCCACGGCCGTCACCCTACTCGCGCAACTGCTGGAGAAATGCCCCATGTCGTCTGATCACAAACCCTCGCGCAAGCGTCTGATGCTCCTGGGTGTCGGCGGCCTGACCCTGGCCGCCCTGTTGGTCGCCAACGGCTTGCACGCCCGCACGCTGCATGAACAATCGGTCACCGCCTGGACGGAAACCGCCGCCATCCCGCAGGTGCTGGTGTTCCAGCCCCAACAGAATGCGGCTGGCGATACGCTGCGCTTGCCGGCGCACCTGGAGGCCTGGAGCAAAGCGCCGATCCATGCACGCGTCAGCGGCTACTTGAAAGACTGGAAAGTTGATATCGGCAGCCAGGTCAAGGCTGGGCAGGTTCTTGCGCAAATCGACAGCCCGGACCTGGACCAGCAACTGGCGCAAACCCACGCTCATCTGATCCAGGAACAGGCCAACGCGCGCCTGGCCGCCACCACCGCAACGCGCTGGCAAAACCTGTTGGCCAGCCATTCCGTGTCGCGCCAGGAGGCCGACGAGAAAACCTCGAATGCCGCCGCCGCCAAAGCCAATGCCGACGCGGCCGCCGCCGACTATGCGCGGCTGTGCGCACTGGAAAGCTACAAGACCATCCGCGCGCCCTTCGCCGGCACCATCACCGCGCGCAACACCGACATTGGCCAGTTGATCAAGGCCGACACCGACAGCGATCCGGAACTGTTCAGCATTGCCGACACCCACCAGTTGCGCCTGTACGTGCCGGTGCCACAGAACTACGCGGCGGTGATCCACCCCGGCCTCGAAGCCGAGCTGAGCGTGCCTGAGCACCCGGGCGAACACTTCAAGGCGCACTTGATCGGCGACTCCACGGCCATTGACCGACGCTCCGGCACCCTGCTCGCGCAATTCGTCGCCGACAACCCGAACGGTGAGCTGCTGCCCGGCGACTACGCCGAAGCCAGCTTGCCGATTCCGGCCGACACCCACGGCGTGAGCATCCCGGCCAGCGCGTTGATCTTCCGTGCCCAGGGCACCCAGGTCGCGGTGCTGGATGGGCAAAACCATGTGCACCTGCAAGACATCCATATCGGCCTGGACCTGGGCGAACGCCTGGTGATCGACCAGGGCCTGAAACCCGCCGACCGCATCATCGACAACCCGCCCGACGCCCTGCGCGAAGGCGACCCGGTGCAACTGGCAGCCGCCACTGGGGGTACCCATGCGCCCAAGGCTTAAACCTGTGGCGGCACTCATGTTGCTGGCGTTGCAAGGGTGTTCCATGGCGCCCACCTATCAGGTGCCGTCGGTTGACTTGCCGGCGGGTTATCGCGAACAGACCAGCGATGGCCCATGGCACAGCGCGCAACCGTCCGATCAACTGGCGCCTCAATGGTGGAAACTCTATAACGACGCGAAGCTCGATGAGCTGCAGCAACACCTGCTCAAGGCCAACCCGGACTTGGCCGCGGCGCTGGCGCATTTCGATGCGTCCCAGGCGTATGCCAGCCAGTTGCATGCGGGGCTGTTTCCACAAATCACCGCCAGTGCACAACCGTTGCGCCAGCGCCAGTCGGATTCGAAACCGTTGCGCGGCAGCTCGCAGCCGTCGGTGTACAACAGCAACACCGCCAATTTTTCGTTGAGTTACGACCTGGACCTGTGGGGCAAAATTCGTAACCAGGTCGCAGCCGGCGACGCCCAGGCGCAAGCGTCCGGCGATGACTTGGCGGTGGCGCGCCTGAGCCTGCAACATCAATTGGCAACGCTGTATGTGCAACTCAATGGGCTGGATGCGCAGAGCCGGATTCTGAACCGCTCGCTGGACGATTTCAGCCAGGCACTGCAACTCACCCGCAGCCGCTATGAAGGCCAGATCGCCTCTGAACTGGACCTGACCCGTGCACAAAGTCAACTGGCCGAGGCCAAGGCACAACTGGATGAAGTGCGCGGGCAGCGCAACCTGACCGAGCACGCCATCGGCGAACTGGTGGGCGCGGCGGCCAGTGATTTCTCACTGCCGCCCACCCCGCAATTGATCACCTTGCCCGGCATTCCATCGCAACTGCCGAGCCACCTGCTGCAACGCCGCCCGGACATCGCGGCAGCGGAACGCCGAGTGTTTGCGGCCAATGCCAACATCGGTGTCGCCAAGGCGGCCTGGTATCCGGATTTCAGTCTGACCGGGTTGATTGGCGGCCAGACCCAGGGCGTGGGCAACCTGCTTTCGGCGCGGAACCGGTATTGGGCGCTGGGCCCGTTGATGAACGTGCCCATCTTCGATGGCGGACGCCTGAGTGCCAACGAACGCCAGGCCAAGGCCGAGTTTGAAGAGGCTTCGGCGCAATACCGCAGCCGAGTGTTGAAAGCCGTTCGCGAGGTGGAAGACAACCTGGCGCAACTGCGCGATTTGCAGCAGGAGGCGCAGGATGAACAAGCGGCGGCGGATGCGGCGCAGCACACCCAGGCCCTGGCAATGAACAGCTATCAGGCCGGTGCGGTGAGTTACCTGGATGTGGTGACCGCACAGACGGCGGCGCTGCAGGCACAGCGGACGTTGCAGGCGGTGCAGACAAGGCAGTTGCAGGCGAGTGTGGGGTTGGTGACAGCGTTGGGGGGTGGCTGGCGGCCGGGTGCCTGATACCTGCTCGACAATGGGGTCGGCGGCGTCAGCTCCGGCGCCATCGGGAGCAAGCCCCCTCCCACATTTGGATGTGGGCCAGACACACAATGTATGAACACTGCCGGCCCCTGTGGGAGGGGGCTTGCTCCCGATAGCGCCCCTCCAGACACATCCAGCCAAAAGCCTGCACACCACCTTCGGCCCACCCCATCTAGCCTCTCGGAATCCACTTAGCAGAGAGGCCAAGGAATGCCTGACTTACCCGCTTCACACCGCCTGCGCATCGGTCGGTACAGCGAACCGAACCGCATCTACTTGATTACCACCAATACCCATGAACGAGTTCGCCTATTCAGCGATTTCCACCTCGGGCGCCTGGTCGTCTGGCAATTTCGGATCGCCCAATACCAAGGGCTGGCGAACTCCCTGGCCTGGGTAGTCATGCCTGACCACTTTCACTGGCTGCTTGAACTGAAAAAAGGCACGCTGGCGGATTTGATGTGCCAAGTAAAATCCAAAAGCACACGAACCATCAACGGCGCGACCGGCCGCAAAGGCCGGCTCTGGCAAGAAAGCTTCCACGACCGAGCACTGCGCAAAGAGGATGACCTGGTAAACATGGCCAGGTACGTGGTGGCCAACCCACTGCGAGCGGGCCTGGTCGAGCGGATTGGCGACTACCCACTGTGGGATGCCATCTGGGTCTGACGCTGTATCTGAAGCACACCGTTCAAATGTGGGAGGGGGCTTGCTCCCGATGACGGTGGGTCAGTCAATAAGTCTGGTGACTGGTACACCGCCATCGGGAGCAAGCCCCCTCCCACATTTTTAATCACATTTCAGGCCGCAAGTTTGCCGCTGGCAATAGCGGCCGAAGCGGCCAGCATGGCGCGCAACAGCACCGCACACCCCGCCGCCAGATCATCCGGCGCGGCATTTTCGATTTCGTTATGGCTGATGCCGCCTTCACACGGCACAAAGATCATGCCCGCCGGCCCCAGCTCAGCAATGAAAATCGCGTCGTGCCCTGCCCCGCTGACGATGTCCATGTTCGACAAGCCCAAGCCATTGGCCGCATCGCGCACGGCATCCACGCAGCCGTTATCGAAGTACAGCGGCGGGAAGTCAGCGGTGGGTTCCATTTCGAAACTCAGCCCATGCTTGGCACAGGTCTCATCGATCACCTTGCGCACCTGGGCAATCATTGATTCAAGTCGCTCCGGCTCCAGATGACGAAAATCCAGGGTCATGCGCACTTCGCCAGGAATGACATTGCGCGAACCGGGATACGCCTGCAGGCAGCCCACGGTGCCGCAGGCATGGGGCTGGTGCCGCAGCGCCGCCGCATTCACCGCAGCCACCACCGCGGCCGCGCCTACCAGCGCATCCTTGCGCAGGTGCATCGGCGTAGGCCCCGCGTGTGCCTCAACGCCGCGCAGTTTCAGGTCGAACCACTTCTGCCCGAGTGCGCCGAGCACCACGCCGATGGTCTTGTTCTCGTCTTCCAGAATCGGCCCCTGTTCGATATGCGCTTCGAAGTACGCCCCGACCTTGTGCCCGCTGACCGGCCGCCTCCCCGCATAGCCGATCGCATTCAACGCATCGCCTACGCTCACGCCGTCTGCATCGACCTTGGCCAGGGTATCGGCCAGGCTGAATTTCTCGGCGAACACCCCGGAACCCATCATGCAGGGTGGAAAGCGCGAGCCTTCTTCGTTGGTCCACACCACCACCTCCAGCGGCGCCTCGGTTTCAAGCTTGAGGTCGTTGAGGGTGCGCAGCACTTCCACACCGGCCAGCACGCCGAAGCAACCGTCGAACTTGCCGCCAGTGGGCTGGGTGTCGATATGGCTGCCGGTCATCACCGGTGGCAAGTCGGGATTGCGCCCTGGGCGTCGGGCGAAGATATTGCCGATGCCGTCGACGGTCACCGTGCAACCGGCCTGCTCACACCACTGCACGAACAGGTCGCGGGCCTTGCGGTCGAGGTCAGTGAGGGCCAGTCGGCACACCCCGCCTTTGGGGGTGGCGCCGAGCTTGGCCAGGTCCATCAGCGACTGCCACAAACGGTCGCGGTTGATGTGCTGATGGGTCGATTGCAGAACGTCGAGGGCAGCGTTCATGGGGATCTCCTCAGGCTGAGTTTTTCTTAAGATTGGAACACGGTCCAATGTGGGAGGGGGCTTGCTCCCGATAGCGGTGGATCAATCAATGATGCTGTGATTGAAATACCGCAATCGGGAGCAGGCCCCCTCCCACACTGGGATTGCATTCCACTTGCGTTACAGCGCGGATTTCGCCGGTACTGGACTGACACCGCGCCTGGCATTCAAACCGTAATACAACACCCCGCCCAACGCCGAACCGGTAAACCAGCCGTAGCTGTAGAACCAGCTGAACGCATCGCTGCCCAGCGACATCAAGGTCAGCGCCACCGGCACGCCAAACGCGATGAACCCACTCCAGTTCCAGGCCGGGTACACGTCGTCGCGGTAGAGCCCCGCCAGGTCCAGCTGCTGTTTGCGGGTAATGAAGTAGTCCACCACCATGATCCCGGCGATCGGCCCCAACAGGCTGGAGTAGCCGAGCAACCAGTTGGAATACACGGTCTCCAGGCTGACATCGGAAACGATCAGCCCGAGCTTTTTCAGCAGCTCATGGGCCATCAGCGCCAGCCCCACCAGCCCGGTCAGCATCACGGCCTTGGTGCGGTTGATCAGCTTGGGCGCAAGGTTCTGGAAGTCGTTGGTCGGCGAGACGATGTTCGCCGCCGTATTGGTCGACAAGGTGGCAATGATGATCAGCGCCATGGCGATGGCGACCCACACCGGGCTCTGGATATGGCCGATCAGGCTGACCGGGTCGGACACACTCACGCCCACCAGTTTCACCGAGGCGGCCGTCATGATCACGCCCAGGGAGGCGAACAGGAACATGGTCAGTGGCAGGCCGAAAATCTGCCCGAGGATCTGGTCTTTCTGGCTTTTGGCGTAGCGGCTGAAGTCTGGAATGTTCAACGACAAGGTCGCCCAGAAACCCACCATCGCCGTCAGGCCGGCCATGAAGTAACCGGTGAGGCTCGCGCCTTCGGGACGCTTGGGCGGGATCGCCATCAGTTCGCTGATCGATACATTCGGCATCGCCCATACCAACAAGCCAATACCCACCGCTACCAGCAACGGTGCCGACAGGGTTTCCAGGCGCTTGATCGACTCGGCGCCGCGCAGCACCACCCACAGGTTGAGGGTCCAGAACAGCATGAAACCAATCACCTCACCGGTGCCGCCGAGGGATTTCCAGCCCTCGAAAATCGAGCCGAGAAACAGGTGAATCGCCAACCCGCCGAACAGGGTTTGAATACCAAACCAGCCGCACGCCACCAGCGCCCGAATCAGACACGGCACGTTGGAACCGAGGATGCCGAAGGATGAGCGCAACAGCACCGGAAACGGAATGCCGTACTTGGTACCGGGAAACGCATTGAGGGTCAGGGGAATGAGCACCACGATGTTGGCCAGCAGAATCGCCATCAGCGCCTCGCCCACCGACAACCCGAAGTAGGCGGTGAGCACACCGCCCAGGGTGTAGGTGGGCACGCAGATCGACATGCCGACCCACAGCGCGGTGATATGCCAGGTGTTCCAGGTACGTTCGTGCACCTTGGTCGGTGCCATGTCGTGGTTGTAGCGAGGGCTGTCGAGGACGTCGGGGCCGGCGTCGAGTTCGTACAGGCCGTTACGCTCAATGACTTGCGATCTGTTCTGTTGCATGGCCGCTCCACGGTTTTTTTTAAAATTATTGTTGCTCACCTGCCCAGCTAAGGCAGGCGGCCGGAGTACCTCGTTTACAACATGACATCTCAGGCCCGGCCAGCCGCCACTGCACTCAATAACCGTGCCGACCAGCACTTCCCGACCCACACTGCATCTATAAGTGGCTGATGTTTATCAGCTTTATCTCATTGACCGATTGCGTCTTCGAAACTTGCCATGCGCCCCAGGCGGGGCAGCACGCAAGTTGTACGAACCCGAAGGACTCAAACTGGTGCGACACAATTATTTTTATTTCCCGACGCCGTCAAGCGCCGTCTCTCAACCGGCTGATTTGCAATAAGAAATGTTGCTCAAATCGGCAACCTGTCAAGTGCGTCAAAATGGTGTTTGGCTGCTTCATTTTGGTGAATAACGTTTTTTATCTATGTAAATCAGTTAGTTATAACTGTTATAAGCTTAATAAAAATATTCTTGCCCAATCGAAAAACTCGGGCTAGTTTCTATTCCTGTCACCGATGACAGGAATTAACCGACCATCGGCGCGCCGTATTACAACACTTAGAACTGGCACAAGCCGGTCAAGCCTGTGAGGAACTCGACATGTCGCTGTTGATCCGTGGCGCCACCGTTATTACCCATGATGAAAGTTACCGCGCCGATGTGTTATGCGCCGGCGGTCTGATCCGTGCTATTGGCACGAACCTGGATCTTCCGACCGGCACCGAAGTACTCGATGGCAGTGGCCAGTACTTGATGCCCGGTGGTATCGACCCCCATACCCATATGCAACTACCGTTCATGGGCACCGTGGCCAGTGAAGACTTTTTCAGTGGCACGGCGGCGGGGCTGGCCGGTGGTACCACGTCGATCATCGACTTCGTGATCCCCAACCCGCAGCAGTCCTTGATGGAGGCGTTCCACCAGTGGCGCGGCTGGGCCGAGAAATCGGCGTCCGACTACGGCTTTCATGTGGCGATCACTTGGTGGAGCGAACAGGTCCGCGAGGACATGGCCGAACTGGTCAGCCATCACGGCATCAACAGCTTCAAGCATTTCATGGCCTACAAGAACGCAATCATGGCGGCCGACGACACCCTGGTGGCCAGTTTCGAGCGCTGCCTGGAATTGGGTGCGGTGCCCACCGTGCATGCGGAAAATGGCGAGCTGGTTTATCACCTGCAGCGCAAGTTGATGGCCCAGGGCATCACCGGGCCGGAAGCGCATCCACTGTCGCGGCCTTCCCAGGTCGAAGGCGAAGCGGCCAGCCGTGCGATCCGCATCGCCGAGACCATCGGCACGCCGCTGTACCTGGTGCACGTCTCCACCCGGGAAGCGCTGGACGAAATCACCTACGCCCGCAGCAAAGGGCAGCCGGTCTACGGCGAAGTGCTCGCCGGCCACTTGCTGCTCGACGACAGCGTCTATCAACACCCCGACTGGCAGACCGCCGCCGGCTACGTGATGAGCCCACCGTTCCGCCCACGCGGGCACCAAGAGGCGCTGTGGCACGGCTTGCAAGCCGGCAACCTGCACACCACCGCCACCGACCACTGCTGCTTCTGCGCCGAGCAAAAGGCCGCCGGGCGTGACGACTTCAGCAAGATCCCCAACGGCACTGCCGGCATTGAAGACCGCATGGCGCTGCTGTGGCATGAGGGCGTCAATACCGGGCGCCTGTCGATGCACGAATTCGTCGCACTGACCTCCACCAATACCGCGAAGATCTTCAACCTCTACCCGCGCAAAGGCGCGATCCGCGTAGGCGCCGATGCCGACCTGGTGCTGTGGGACCCAGACGGCACGCGCACCATTTCCGCCAAGACCCATCATCAGCAGGTCGACTTCAACATCTTCGAAGGCAAGACCGTACGCGGCGTGCCGAGCCACACCATCAGCCAGGGCAAGCTGGTCTGGGCCGATGGCGACCTGCGCGCCGAGCGCGGCGCCGGACGCTATGTGCCGCGGCCGGCGTATCCGTCGGTGTTCGAGCAGTTGAGCAAGCGGGCGGAGCAGTCCAGGCCCACTGCTGTGAAACGCTGAGACCGCTATCGGGAGCAAGCCCCCTCCCACACTTGAATGTGTTCACACATCAAAATGTGGGAGGGGGCTTGCTCCCGATGAGGCCAGTACAGGCAACAAGATGCCCGCTTAGAGGCAATCCAGAAAAAACCGTGAGGCCACCACCGTGATCCAGACCCTGACCCACCTTCCCCACCCCCGCGACGACGAGGCGACCCTCGCCAGCCATTTCACCGACCTGGCACCGCCCCTCAACGCCCGCCAGGCGCAACTGGAAGCCTCGCGCTGCCTGTATTGCTACGACGCACCCTGCGTCAACGCGTGCCCCAGCGACATCGATATCCCGTCGTTCATCCGCAACATCCACACCGAAAACGTCCAGGGCGCGGCGCAGACAATTCTCTCGGCGAATATCCTCGGCGGCAGCTGCGCACGGGTCTGTCCCACCGAGATCCTGTGTCAGCAGGCCTGCGTGCGGAACAACGCCGAAGAATGCGCCCCGGTGCTGATCGGCCTGCTGCAACGCTACGCGGTGGACAACGCCCACTTCAGCCACCACCCCTTCCAGCGCGCGGCGCTCACCGGCAAACGCATCGCCGTGGTCGGTGCCGGGCCGGCGGGCTTGGCCTGCGCTCACCGCGCGGCGCTGCACGGCCATGACGTGGTGATCTTCGAAGCGCGGGAAAAAGCCGGCGGCTTGAACGAATACGGGATCGCCAAGTACAAGCTGGTGGATGACTTCGCCCAGAAGGAACTGGATTTCCTGCTGCAGATCGGCGGCATCGACATCCGTCACGGCCAGCGCCTGGGTGACAACCTCACCCTCAGCGAACTGCATTCCCAATTCGATGCGGTGTTCCTCGGCCTCGGCCTGGCGGCCAGCAAACAGTTGGGTTTGCCCCACGAGGACGCCCCCGGCCTGCTCGCCGCCACCGACTACATCCGCGAACTGCGCCAGGCCGATGACCTCACCCAACTGCCGCTGGCCGACCGCTGCATCGTGCTTGGCGCCGGCAACACCGCCATCGACATGGCCGTGCAAATGGCCCGCCTCGGTGCGCGGGACGTGAACCTGGTGTACCGCCGTGGCCTGGCCGACATGGGCGCGACCCAGCATGAGCAGGACATCGCCAAGGCCAATCAGGTACGCCTGCTGACCTGGGCCCAACCGGAGCACGTGTTGCTCGATGATCAGGGGCACGTACGCGGTATGCGCTTTGCCCGCACGCGCATGGAGAACGGTCGCCTGCACCCCACCGGAGAAACCTTCGAGCTGGCCGCAGACGCCATTTTCAAGGCCATCGGCCAGGGCTTTGCCAGCGAAGCGCTGCACGACCCGCTGGCCCAGCAACTGCACCGCGTGGGCGAACGCATCTTCGTCGACGAACATCTGCGCACCAGCATTCCCGGGGTGTATGCCGGCGGTGACTGCGTCAGCCTCGGCCAGGACCTTACCGTGCAGGCCGTGCAACACGGCAAGCTGGCCGCCGAGGCTATGCACGCCCAACTCATGCTCAATGTGGAGGCCGCGTAATGGCCGATCTGTCGATTGTGTTCGCCGGTATCAAAGCCCCCAACCCGTTCTGGCTGGCCTCCGCGCCGCCCACCGACAAGGCCTACAACGTGGTGCGCGCGTTCGAGGCCGGTTGGGGCGGTGTGGTTTGGAAAACCCTGGGTGAAGACCCGGCGGCCGTGAACGTGTCGTCGCGCTACTCGGCCCACTATGGGGCCAATCGCGAAGTGCTGGGCATCAATAATATCGAGCTGATCACCGACCGCTCCCTGGAGATCAACCTGCGCGAAATCACCCAGGTGAAAAAGGACTGGCCGGACCGCGCCTTGATCGTGTCGCTGATGGTGCCGTGTGTTGAGCAATCCTGGAAAAACATCCTGCCCCTGGTAGAAGCCACCGGCTGCGACGGCATCGAGCTGAATTTCGGCTGCCCCCACGGCATGCCCGAACGCGGCATGGGCGCGGCGGTGGGCCAAGTGCCGGAGTATGTGGAACAGGTGACACGCTGGTGCAAGACCTATTGCTCACTGCCGGTGATCGTCAAGCTCACGCCCAACATCACTGATATCCGCGTGGCGGCGCGGGCGGCGTATCGCGGCGGCGCGGATGCGGTGTCGCTGATCAACACCATCAATTCCATCACCAGCGTCGACCTGGAACGCATGGTCGCCCTGCCCATGGTCGGCAGCCAAAGCACCCATGGCGGCTACTGCGGCTCGGCAGTGAAGCCGATTGCCTTGAACATGGTCGCCGAAATCGCCCGCGACCCACAGACCCAAGGCCTGCCGATCTGCGGCATCGGCGGCATCGGCAACTGGCGCGACGCCGCGGAGTTCATCGCCTTGGGTTGCGGCGCGGTGCAGGTGTGCACGGCGGCGATGCTGCACGGGTTTCGCATCGTTGAAGAAATGAAGGATGGCTTGTCGCGGTGGATGGACAGCCAGGGTTACGCCAACTTGCAGGAATTTTCCGGGCGAGCGGTGGGCAACACCACGGATTGGAAATACCTGGATATCAACTATCAGGTGATCGCCAACATCGACCAGGCAGCGTGCATTGGCTGCGGGCGCTGCCACATCGCCTGTGAGGACACGTCGCACCAGGCCATCGCCAGCCTGAAGCAGGCCGACGGCACGCATAAATATGAAGTGATCGATGACGAGTGTGTGGGCTGCAATCTGTGCCAGATCACCTGCCCGGTGGCCGATTGCATCGAGATGGTGCCGATTGACACGGGCAAGCCGTTTTTGAACTGGACCCAGGATCCGCGTAATCCTTATCGGGAGGCTGTGTAGTCCTGTAGACCGCTATCGGGGGCAAGCGGCCCCCTCCCACACTGGATCTGTGTGAACCCGATCAAATGTGGGAGGGGCGGTGCGACGATTCGACTTGCCCCCGATAGGGCCAGCAGGCTCACCACAGCGCTCAAGGCTCCAACCCAATCCCACGCAATATCACCCCAGTCACCGTCTGTATCGCCCGCTCAAACTGCATGTCCGACAACGGCTGGTGATCATTCAAAATGTTCACCTGGTGATCGAAGTCGGCGTAGTGCTGGGTCGATGCCCAGATCATAAACAGCAGGCTCGACGGCTCCACCGGCAGGATGCGTTTGTCGTCCACCCAATGGCGAATTTTCGCTTCCTTCATCTTGGCCCAGTCATACAGGCTTTCATCCAGTGCCTCACCCAGTGTGGGCGCGCCGTGGATGATTTCATTGGCCCAGACTTTCGAGCCATAGGGCCGCGTGCGCGAGCGCTGCATCTTGGCGCGGATGTAGCTGCTGAGGACCACCCGTGGGTCATCGAAAGTCTCGAAGCTCAGGGCGTCCTGTTTCCACAGTTCCAGCAGGTCGAACAGCACGGCGCTGTACAGCTCGCTCTTGGTGGTGAAGTAGTAATGCAGATTCGAGCGCGGCAGTTGCGCCTCTTTGGCGATGTCGGCCATGGCGGTGCTGCCATAGCCTTTTTCAGCGAAGACTTTCTCCGCCGCCAGCAGGATTTTCTCGACGTTGACCCGCCGAATTCCGATCTTGTGATTGCCCATAAGGGCTCCCTGACAACAACACGAGCTAAAGACTACCATCGGCTCTAGATCGGGGCGACACGCCGAACCGAAACTTCGTACACTGCCAGCTTCTATCCTTTGATTGGTATTGAACAATGTTGATCAAGAAGTCCCTGACCACCGTCGCCCTGCTCGCCTCTCTGCTGGGCGCTTCTGCCGCCTTTGCCCATGCCCACCTTAAAAGCGCCACGCCGGCGGCCGACAGCAGCGTTGCCGCACCGAGCGATCTGCGCCTGACGTTCAGCGAAGGCGTCGAAGCGACTTTCACCAAAGTGTCCTTGAGCAAGGACGGCACGGAAATCGCGATCAAGGGCCTGGAAACCCCGGACGCCGACAAGAAAACCCTGGTGGTCACCCCGGCCGCCCCGTTGGCAGCCGGCACTTATAAAGTCGAGTGGCACGCGGTGTCCGTCGACACCCACAAAAGCGAAGGCAACTACAGCTTCAAGGTCGGCCAGTAATCCATGGTGACCCTGCTGGTGCTGTGCCGTTTCGTGCATTTCATCGTTGTGCTGTTGATGTTCGGGGCCAGTGTGTTCAGGCCCCTGTTGCTCGGCGCGGCCGCGCAACCCGCACTCGACCGGCTGCTGCTGCGCATTACCCGTGGGCTGGCATGGCTGGGGCTGGGCTCCGGGATCGCCTGGTTGCTGTTGATCACCGCGAGCATGGCCGGCAGTTGGGACGCGGCATTGCAGCCGGCCACTGTGGAGCTGGTGCTGGGCAAGACCTTCTTTGGGCAGGTGTGGGTGTGGCATTTGCTGCTCAGCCTGGCGCTGGTCATCGTACTGACAAAACCCTGGGCCGCACTGCGCCTGCCGATCGTCGCGCTGCTGTTGGCGACGCTCGCGCCGGTCGGGCATGGCGCCATGCTTGATGGGCTCAGCGGGCGACTGCTGATACTCAATCAAGTGGTGCATTTGATGTGTGTCGGCGCATGGCTTGGGGGCTTGCTGTTGCTGGTGCTGATCCTCAGGCAACCCTCGCACTTTGTGCTGCAGCCGATCCTGCGGCGCTTCAGTGGCGTGGGCTATGGCTTGGTCGCCGGCCTGCTGGTGACCGGTTTGATCAATGTACGCGTGCTCACCGAGCAATGGTGGCCTACGCCGCTGTTCGAAGGGTTTGCTTTGATTCTGCTGATCAAGGTGCTGCTGGTGCTGGGCATGTTGGTGCTGGCCTTGCTGAACCGGTTGCGCTTGAAACAGTGCGAACAGCGTGTAGGCAGCTTGAAGGCCAGCGTGATGGTGGAATGGTTACTAGGTGTTGCAGCGGTGGCGGCGGTTTCCCTGCTCGGCACCCTGCCGCCGATGGTCATGTCCAGCTGAAACTCCGCCATTCTCATGGTTGTCATCAATGTGGGAGGGGGCTTGCTCCCGATGGCGGTGGGCCAGTTACACATAAGTTGACTGTCACACCGCCATCGGGAGCAAGCCCCCTCCCACATTTGTCCGTGCCCGCTTTTTATTCGGGCTGAGCAAGTCATCCTATAACTTCTGCTTGACACACCCTTGAAACCCCGTAAATATCCCGCCCAATGTTGTACGACAACGTATGACAAATAATAAAAACAACAAAAGAAAAGGGAGCCTCACTGTGAGTCATTTCGCCCGCAATTCCTCCTACCGCCTCGGCCTCATCAGCCTCAGCAGCCTCGCGTTCACCCTGCCGCTCACGGCCCACGCCGATGGGTTTGTCGAAGACGCCAAAGCCACGCTCAACCTGCGCAACGCCTACTTCAACCGCAACTTCACCAACCCCGCCAATGCCCAGGGCAAGGCCGAAGAGTGGACGCAGAACTTCATTCTGGACGCCCGGTCCGGCTACACCCGCGGCACGGTAGGTTTCGGCATTGACGTACTGGGCCTGTATTCGCAGAAGCTCGATGGCGGCAAAGGCACCGCGGGCACCCAGCTGCTGCCGGTGCATGATGATGGTCGCCCCGCAGACAACTTCGGACGCCTGGGCGTGGCGTTGAAAACCAAACTGTCGAAGACTGAATTGAAGGTCGGCGAATGGATGCCGGTGTTGCCGATCCTGCGCTCCGATGACGGCCGCTCCCTGCCCCAGACCTTCCGCGGCGGCCAGGTGACGTCCAACGAGATTGCCGGCCTGACCCTCTACGGCGGCCAGTTCCGCGGCAACAGCCCGCGCAACGACGCGAGCATGGAAGACATGTTCATGAACGGCAAAGCCGCGTTCACCTCCGACCGGTTCAACTTCGGCGGTGGCGAATACACCTTCAATGACAAGCGCACCCAGGTCGGCCTGTGGTACGCCGAGCTCACCGATATCTACCAGCAGCAGTACCTCAACCTCACCCACAACCAGCCGGTCGGCGACTGGACCCTGGGCGCCAACCTCGGTTTCTTCAACGGCAAGGAAGACGGCAGCGCGCTGGCCGGCGACCTCGATAACAAGACCGCGTTCGCCCTGCTGTCGGCCAAGTACAACGGCAACACCTTCTACGTGGGCCTGCAGAAACTCACCGGCGACAGCGTGTGGATGCGCATCAACGGCACCAGCGGCGGCACACTGGCCAACGACAGTTACAACTCCAGCTATGACAATGCCAAGGAAAAATCCTGGCAGGTGCGCCACGACTTCAACTTCGTGGTGCTGGGCATTCCCGGGTTGACCATGATGAACCGCTACATCAGCGGCAGTAACGTGCACACCGGGGCAATCACCGATGGCAAGGAATGGGGCCGCGAGTCGGAACTGGCCTACACGGTGCAAAGCGGTGCGCTGAAGGACTTGAACGTGAAATGGCGCAACTCGACCATGCGTCGGGACTTCAGCAATAACGAATTCGACGAAAACCGGATCTTTATCAGCTATCCCATTTCGCTACTTTAAAAGTTTCCGATCATCTGAAAAACACTGCAAAACCCATGTGGGAGGGGGCTTGCTCCCGATGGCGGTGTATCAGCCACCGAATGCACTGCTGACACACCGCCATCGGGAGCAAGCCCCCTCCCACATTTGAATCTCACTCGGCTGTAAGAACGTTGACAACCTGGGGATCCCTAACAATACTTCGGCATAGTCATACGACAACCTACAACAAAAACTGGAATACCCATGACCACCACTACCCCCAATCCCTTCAACCGCATCCTGCTCACCGGCGCCGCCGGTGGCTTGGGTAAAGTCCTGCGCGAACGCATGCGCCCCTACGCCCAGGTGCTGCGCCTGTCGGACATCGCCGACATGGCCCCCGCCGCTGCCCATGAAGAAGTGCAACCCTGCGATCTGTCCGACAAACAAGCCGTGCACCACCTGGTGGAAGGCGTCGACGCGATCCTGCATTTCGGTGGCGTGTCGGTGGAGCGCCCCTTTGAAGAAGTGCTCGGTGCAAACATCAGCGGCATCTTCCACATCTACGAAGCGGCGCGCCGCCATGGGGTCAAGCGCGTGATCTTCGCCAGCTCCAACCATGTGATCGGTTTCTACAAACAGGGCGAAAAACTCGACGCCCACTCGCCACGTCGTCCGGACAGCTACTACGGCCTGTCCAAGTCCTATGGCGAAGACATGGCGAGTTTCTACTTCGACCGCTACGGCATCGAGACCGTAAGCATCCGTATCGGCTCGTCGTTCCCGGAACCGCAGAACCGCCGGATGATGCACACCTGGTTGAGCTTCGACGACCTGACCCAACTGCTCGAACGTGCGTTGTACACGCCGAACGTCGGCCATACCGTGGTCTACGGCATGTCGGATAACCTCGACACCTGGTGGGACAACCGCTACGCCGCGCACTTGGGTTTTGCGCCCAAGGACAGCTCCGAAGTGTTCCGCGCCCAGGTCGAGGCCCAGCCGCCAGTGGCTGACAACGACCCGGCGAAAATCTACCAGGGCGGCGCGTTCTGCGCGGCGGGACCCTTCGGTGACTGAGTTCACTGCAACCCAAGGGAATGAGTGGCCATGAGTGCAGAATTGATTGTCGACGCCCGCAACGCCGTGGGCGAATGCCCGGTGTGGGTGCCCGAGGAAAACGCGCTGTATTGGGTGGATATTCCCAACGGTCGCTTGCAGCGCTGGGACGCGGCCACTGGCCTCGTCGCAACGTGGCAAGCCCCAGAGATGCTCGCCTGCATTGCGCGCACCGACACAGGCAATTGGGTGGCCGGCATGGAAACCGGCTTTTTCCAACTCACCCCAAACAGCGATGGCAGCCTTGATACCACGCTATTGGCCGGCGTCGAACATCCACGCGCCGACATGCGCCTCAACGACGGCCGCTGTGACCGCCAGGGCCGTTTCTGGGCCGGCAGCATGGTGCTGGACATGAGCCAGAACGCCACCGAAGGCAGCCTTTATCGCTTCGCGTCAGGCGCTGCGCCCCATGCCGAGCTGGGCGGGTTCATCACCCTCAACGGCCTGGCGTTCAGCCCCGATGGCCGCACGATGTACGCCTCGGATTCACACCCCCTGGTGCAGCAGATCTGGGCCTTCGATTACGACATCGAGAGCGGCACGCCGTCCAACCGCCGTGTGTTCGTGGACATGCACAACTACCTCGGTCGGCCCGACGGCGCAGCCGTGGACGCCGACGGCTGCTACTGGATCTGCGCCAACGATGCCGGCCTGGTTCACCGCTTCACCCCGGACGGTCGCCTCGACCAATCGCTGCCCGTTCCGGTGAAAAAACCCACCATGTGCGCCTTTGGCGGCAGTCGCCTGGACACCTTGTACGTCACCTCGATCCGTGACGACGCGAGTGAACAATCACTGTCCGGCGGCGTGTTCGCCCTCAACCCCGGCGTCCAAGGCCTACCCGAACCCCGCTTCATCCTCTAGCTGTATCGCTGTGCCTTGAATACAACAATAACAAGACAGGAATGACCTCCCATGGACTTCAAACGCACCTTGCTCGCTGCAACACTTGTCGCCCTCAGCAGCGCCGCCCACGCGCTGGAAATCAAGTTCGCCGACATTCACCCCGCCGGCTACCCCACCGTCGTCGCCGAAGAAAACATGGGCAAGGCCCTGACCAAGGAAAGCAACGGCGAACTGACCTTCAAGTACTTCCCAGGTGGCGTGCTGGGTTCCGAAAAGGAAGTGGTGGAACAGGCCCAGGTCGGTGCCGTGCAGATGACCCGCGTCAGCCTCGGCATCGTCGGCCCGGTGGTGCCGGACGTCAACGTGTTCAACCTGCCCTTCGTGTTCCGCGACCAGGCGCACATGCGCAAGGTCATCGACGGCGAGATTGGTGACGAGATCCTCGCCAAGATCACTGATTCCGAATTCGGGCTGGTCGCACTGGCCTGGATGGACGGCGGCACGCGCAACCTCTACACCAAGAAACCGGTGCGCAAGATCGAAGACCTCAAGGGCATGAAGATTCGCGTGCAGGGCAACCCGCTGTTCATCGACGCCTTCAATGCAATGGGCGCCAACGGCATCGCCATGGACACCGGCGAGATCTTCAGTGCGCTGCAGACCGGCGTGATCGACGGCGCGGAAAACAACCCGCCGACGATGCTTGAGCACAACCATTTCCAGAACGCCAAGTACTACACCCTCACCGAACACTTGATCCTGCCCGAGCCCATCGTGATGTCGAAAATCACCTGGACCAAGCTCACTCCCGCGCAGCAGGACATGGTCCGCAAAGCCGCCAAGGCCGCCCAGGCTGATGAACGCGTACTGTGGGACGCCAAGTCCGCCACCAGCGAAGAAAAACTCAAGAAGGCCGGCGTCGAGTTCATCACCGTCGATAAAAAACCCTTCTACGACGCCACCGCACAGGTTCGCGCCAAGTACGGCGCGCCTTACGCCGACATCATCAAGCGTATCGACGCCGTCCAATAACGCCCTCCTCCCAGACAAGGCCCGGCGCGCTCCGCTGCTTTTGCAGCGAGCTGCGCCCGGTTACGGTGAACGCCATGAAGAATCTGGTGCTGCGCATCAATGACCGCATTTACATGACCTGCATCTGGGTCGCCGGCCTCTCGGTACTCGGGGTCGCACTGATCATTCCCTGGGGCATTTTTGCCCGTTACATCCTCGGCACCGGCTCAAGCTGGCCGGAGCCCACCGCCATCCTGCTGATGCTGGTTTTCACATTTATCGGCGCCGCCGCGAGCTACCGCGCCGGTGCGCATATGTCGGTGGCGATGATCACCGACCGCCTGCCTCCCGCCCAACGCCGCATTGCCGGCATTGTTTCGCAACTGCTGATGGGCACCATCTGTCTGTTCATGACGATCTGGGGCGCCAAGCTGTGCTTGTCCACCTGGAACCAGTTCATGAGCGCCATCCCTACGCTGCGGGTCGGCATCACCTACATGCCGATCCCGATCGGCGGACTGCTGACCTTGATATTCGTGGTGGAAAAACTACTGCTGGGCGACCAGAGCAACCGGCGCGTGGTGCGCTTCGACCTGGTTGAAGAAAGCGAAGGGGCCGCCTGATATGGACGCATTGATTCTGTTGGGCAGTTTTATCGCCTTGATCCTGATTGGCATGCCAGTGGCCTACGCCCTGGGCTTGTCGGCGCTGATCGGTGCGTGGTGGATCGACATTCCGTTCCAGGCCCTGATGATTCAGGTGGCGGGTGGTGTGAACAAGTTTTCGCTGATGGCGATTCCGTTCTTCGTGCTGGCCGGCGCGATCATGGCCGAGGGCGGCATGTCGCGGCGCCTGGTGGCGTTTGCCGGCGTGCTGGTGGGCTTCGTGCGCGGTGGGCTGTCGCTGGTCAACATCATGGCGTCGACGTTTTTCGGCGCAATCTCCGGCTCGTCGGTGGCCGATACCGCTTCGGTCGGTTCGGTGCTGATTCCGGAGATGGAACGCCGCGGCTATCCGCGCGAGTTCGCCACGGCCGTGACGGTCAGCGGCTCGGTGCAGGCGCTGCTGACGCCACCCAGCCATAACTCGGTGCTCTACTCCCTGGCGGCAGGCGGCACAGTATCGATCGCCTCGCTATTCATGGCCGGCGTGGTGCCGGGCCTGTTGATGAGCGCGTGCCTAATGGTGCTGTGCCTGATCTTCGCGAAAAAGCGCGATTACCCCAAGGGTGAAGTCATTCCCTTGAAGCAGGCGCTGAAGATCGCCGCCGACGCGCTCTGGGGCCTGATGGCCATGGTGATCATCCTCGGCGGTATCCTGTCGGGCATCTTCACCGCCACCGAGTCGGCCGCCATTGCGGTGCTGTGGGCGTTCTTTGTGACCATGTTCATCTACCGCGACTACAAATGGCGCGAGCTGCCCAAGCTGATGCACCGCACGGTGCGCACCATTTCCATCGTGATGATCCTGATCGCCTTCGCGGCCAGCTTCGGCTACATCATGACCCTGATGCAGATCCCGGCGAAGATCACCACGCTGTTCCTGACCCTGTCGGACAACCGCTACGTGATCCTGATGTGCATCAACGCCATGCTGCTGTTGCTCGGCACGGTGATGGACATGGCGCCGCTGATCCTGATTCTCACGCCGATCCTGATGCCGGTGATCCTCGGCATCGGCGTCGACCCGGTGCACTTTGGCATGATCATGCTGGTGAACCTGGGCATCGGCCTGATCACCCCGCCGGTGGGCGCGGTACTGTTCGTGGGCGCGGCGGTAGGCAAGGTCAGCATCGAGAAGACCGTGAAGGCGCTGCTGCCGTTTTATGCGGTGCTGTTTCTGGTGCTGATGGCGGTGACCTACATTCCGGCGCTGTCGCTGTGGCTGCCGAGCGTGGTGCTGTAAATCCAATTTCAAGAACAAAGGCGCTTGAATGTGGGAGGGGGCTTGCTCCCGATAGCAGTGGATCAGTGACTGCAGCGTTGACTCAACCACCGCTATCGGGAGCAAGCCCCCTCCCACATTTCGGGCAGCGCTGTTTTTACTATTTCCATACGGCAGGTCGATCGTGTCTTTGAACTTCGTTGAGCTTACGGATCAACTCACCCATCTGGTACTTGCCCCCGCCATCGGCGCCAGCCTCGTCAACTGGACGGTGCGGGCCACCGGGCAGCCGTTGTTGCGCCATAGCGACGAACACGCCATCAACACCGGCCTGCCGGGCAAATTGGGCTGTTATCCATTGGCGCCCTGGTCCAACCGGATTGCCGAAGGCGGGTTCGACACGCCCAGTGGCTGGCTCGCACTGGCCCCGAACAGCCTCACCGACCCCCTGCCAGTTCACGGTTCGGCCTGGCAACAGGCGTGGCAGGTGGTTGGCCAATCAGCGGATGAGGTGCTGCTGGAAGTGACGTGCGACACGCCGTTCGCCTATCGCGCCGAGCAACGTATCCGCCTAAGCGGTGGGGTGCTGAGGATTGAGCTACGGGTCACGCATCTGGCTGAAACAGCCGCATGGCATGGTGTGGGCCTGCATCCGTACTTTCCGCGCAGGCCGAGTACACGGTTGCAGACCAAGGCGGCACAGGTGTGGTTGAGTGACGCGTCCAAGCTGCCGACCGGATTGGCGTCAGTGCCGCAGGATTGGGATTTCAGGCAACCTCAAACGCTGCCGGAAGGCCTGGTGGACAATGGTTTCTGCGAATGGGATGGGTATTGCTTGATCGAACAACCGGAGCTGGGATACACCCTCGAATGCCAGGCCACCGGCGCCGATTACTTCCTGCTGTACTGCCCGCCAGGGTTGGGGTTTTTCTGCATCGAACCGGTCAGCCATCCGGTGAATGCCCATCACCTGCCAGGCAAGCCGGGCTTGAAGTTACTGGAACAGAACCAGTCGATTTGCCTCGATTTCACCCTGAAATACAGTCCAACTGTGGGAGGGGGCTTGCCCTAAGACTTATGTAGGAGCGAGCTTGCTCGCGAAAAACGACCAGACAACGCGTTCATTCTGAATATGCGCGGGGGGCCTGAATTCTTCGCGAGCAAGCTGTTGTGGCTCAATATTTATGGACCATGATGTAGGAGTATCAACCTAAGGAAGCGTCATGGGATTTCGGATCGTTACAGCCGAAGAAAAAGCCGAAGCGATTCGTCTGGTCGTTGAGTTGAACTACTCAGTGCCTAAGGCGTGCGAGCAAACGGGTGTGGGGCCGACGGCGCTGCGACGCTGGGTTTCGCGATGGCGCAAGGAGCAGGTAGGAGCAGCGCAAACGACGCGTCCTCAGGATCAGGATCTGATTGATTCGCTGCAGGCCAGGTTGGCGTTGCTGGAAGCCGAGAACGATGTCCTAAAAAAGCAGTTGCCCTCTCATCTAAAGGTGCTGTTTGGCCGAAGAAAATGATTGAGGGCGCCACAAAAAAGCTGTCGGTGCGACGTCTATGCCGCTTGCTGGGCGTGCCTCGCAGCAGCTATTACGCGATGCGCCAGCCCAAACCTGAGCGCAGAATTGAGCCCCAACTGGAAAAGAAAATCCGGCTATTACACCGAGAGCATCGCGGAGCGCTGGGCAGTCGTGGGTTTACAAAAGTCCTGAAAACACAGGGCGTAGTGGTCGGGCGCCATCGTATGCGCAGCTTGATGAAGAGTTTGGGCCTGGTGAGACGTCGGGCCCAGTATGCGCACTATCGGCGAGCCACCAAAGTGTCCAACATCGCGCCCAATGTACTGGAGCGACGCTTTAATCCGGAACAACCCAACACGTTCTGGGCGGGAGATATTACCTATATCCGTGTCGGTGGCAGTTGGTTGTATCTAGCCATTGTGATGGATCTTTTTTCGCGCAGAATCGTTGGTTGGGCATTTTCAAGGACGGCTGATACCGAGCTTTCATTGCAGGCTTTACGACTTGCTGTGGGGCTGCGTCGACCTTCCTCCGAGCTGGTGTTTCACTCGGACCAGGGATGCCAATACACAGCTGAGCGCTTCGTCAGCTACTTGGCTGAAAAGCAGATCGTGCAGAGCATGAGTCGGCGCGGGAACTGTTGGGACAATGCGGTTGTGGAGCGCTATTTCAGATCGCAAAAACACGATTGGTCACCTGAAAATGGTTACTCAACTCACTTCGAAGCAGAGCGGGACGTGATGGACTTCATTGCTCATTACAACCATCGACGCTGTCACTCTGCCTCGAACAACCTGCCGCCAGCCATTTTTGAAAAGCTGGCGGCCTAATACTCCTACAGAATGGTCCAAAAAAACTGGACCGCTACAAGCTCGCTCCTACATAAACCCTTCCACACTCAGCTCTACGGCGTGTCAGGGCGGGCTGTTTTTGAGCCGCCCGGCGGTGTCGATACTGACGACAACCGAAAGCCCTGGCCGCAACCGTTCGCTATCGGCCTGATCCGGGTCCACCGTAATCCGCACCGGCACGCGCTGGGCGATCTTGACGAAGTTGCCGGTGGCGTTGTCGGCCTGCAACAGGCTGAACTCCGACCCGGTCGCCGGGGAGATATGCTGCACGGTGCCGTGAAACTTGCGGTGGTTCAACGCATCCACGGTGAAGGTCACCGGCTGGCCAACCTGCACGTTATCCATCTGGGTTTCTTTCATGTTCGCAATCACCCACAACTGCTTGGGCACCAGCGCCATCAACTGCGCGCCGGAGTTGACGTAGGCCCCCAGACGCACGCCAATCTGCCCCAGCTGACCATCGCGGGGCGCGGTGATGCGCGTGTTCGACAAGTCGATCCGCGCCAGCTCCACCGCCGCCTCCGCGCTGGCCACCGCCGCTTCCAGCGAGCCGCGATTGACGATCACCGTTTGCAGGTCCTGCCGGGCGATTTCCAGGCTGGCCTGGGCCTGGGCCACGGCGGCGATGGTCTGCGCGTTGGCGGCACGGGTCACGTCCAGTTCACGCTTGGACACCGAGCCGTCGCTGATCAACTCTTCATTGCGGCGCAAGTCAGCGGTACTTTTGCGGGCCTGGGCCTGGCTGTCCACCAGCGCGGCCTGGCGCAACTTGATGGTCGCCTCGGCGCTGTTGCGTTGCTGCACCACATTGGCCAGCGACGCCTTCTGCACCGCCAACTGCGCCAGGGCCTGGTCCAGGCGCTGCTTGTAGATGCGGTCATCGAGGCGCACCAGCAGGTCGCCCGCCTTCACGTACTGGAAATCCTGCACCGGCACTTCGAATACATAGCCGCTGAGCTGCGGGCCAATTATGGTCACCTGCCCACGCACCAGCGCATTCTCGGTGGTTTCCACCGCGCTGCTGAACGGTGGCAACTGCCACGCATACAGCACGATGAGCACGCCAACGATGGCAATCGCGGCAAAGCCCAGGGACGAAACGATGCGTACCCGCAACGAGCGCGGTTCGGTCACTGTAGCGCCCGGCGGCGTGGAACCCTCAGGCGTGGAGGCAATGGCGTTGGTGGTCGTGGTGGTGGACGTGGGTTCGGTCATGAAGAGGCGCCGACAGGTTGAACGGGAGGGGTGGCTGCTTTGGTGGTGCTCATCAGCCACAGGCTGCGGATAAAGATCCAGATCATGGTCAGGATCGCGATGATCGCGATCAGCATGAACACGTCGTTGTAAGCCATCACGTTGGCTTCACGGGTGGCCGCCGTGGCCAGGCTGCGGATGCCCATGAGGTTGCGCAATTGCGGGTCGGCGACGACACCGCCATAGGCCGAGCCGCCGCTCTGCACCCGCGCCGCAACAAGGGGGTCCAGCAGGGTCAGGTGTTCGGTGATCATGCTGGAGTGATACTTCTCGCGCACGATCTGGAAGGTGCCGAGCAGCGCTGCGCCGATCAGGCCGCCGAGGTTCTGGCAAATCCCGAACATCACCGAAAAACTCACCAGGTTGCGCGGGTTGGTCAACACGTTCTTGGTGCCCAGCACCATGGTCGGCCCAAGAAAAAAGGTACCGCCGAAGCCTAGCAGGAACTGGCTGATATACAGGTTCTGCGGCCGCGTGAGGTTGCTGGAGAAACTGTCCATCACCGACCCGGTCGCCATCAGCGCCAGGGAAATCACCAGCGGCATCAGCAAGTGCGCCGGGTTGATCGTCAAGGCGCTGACCACCAGCCCCGCAATCGCACCGGCCAGCATCACCACGTACAGCGTGTGCATCTGCTGGTAGCTCATGTTCAGCATCTGCATGAATCCCACCGCGCCCGTGGACTGTTCCGACAGCACCATGCGAATCAGGATCACCGCCAGCGCCAGACGAATCATGGTGCCGCTGCCCAGCCAGCGGGTCATCAGCATCGGGTTGGCGCGGTTATGCTCGATGGCCAGGCCGGCCATGATCAGCACCAGCGAACAGGCCGAGGCGATGCCGATCCAGGGTGCTTCCAGCCACCAGTCGATGCGGCCCAGGGACAACACCGCGCAGAGCAAGGCAACGCCGGTGGCGAGGATGGCGAAGGTCAGGAAGTCGAGTTTTTCAAAGGTCTTGAAGCGGTCGCCGGGCGGCAATTTGAGCAGGAACACACAGCCCAGGCAGATCAACGCCAGGCCCAGCTCGAACAAATACAAGCCACGCCATTCGGCAATTTGCAGCAAGTCCTCGGAAAACAGCCGCGCCAGGGGCAACGCCAACTGCGCCGTACCCAGCCCCAGCACCAGCGCTTTGAGGCGCCACTTGGCCGGGAACGCCTGGATCATGTAGTACAAGCCCAACGAACTCAGCGCCGCCCCCACCATGCCGTGGGCCGCCCGCACTGCGATGGCCGAGTTGAGATCATTGACGAACAGATGGCCGAAGGTGACCAGCGCATACAGCACCAGGAACACTTCGGTAAATGCACGCAAGCCAAACTGCTGGCGAAACTTGACCAGCAGCAGGTTCATGCACACGTTGGTCATGACATAGGCGGCGGGCAGCCAGGCCATTTCCGCCGTGGTCGCGCCCAAGGCGCCTTGCAGGTATTGCAGGTTGGCAATCACCAGCGCGTTACCCAACCCGCCGGTGATTGCCACCAGTACGCCAACCAGCGCAAACAGCCAGCGCTTGTGGGTGGGGTGCAACGGCGTCGACGGCGAGCCCGGCAGGCTCGGCCGCTCGTGGGGTTGCCAGGTGTGCGGGGTGTATTTGTCCATTCGGTGACCTTGATGAGCCGACGCGCAAGGCCGGTGAAGCCATTAACTCAGAGAACAGTAAACCTGAGCGAGGTTCATTTTGTCATCCTGGACACGCAATTGATGCCTGCAGCCGCCTGCGGCTAAAGCGCGGCCTTCAAGAGCATGCCGGCGGCAACCACCCCACACAGGCTGGCGAAGCCCACTTGCAACGCCCGCGCAGGAATCACCGAGCACAAGCGCCGCCCGGCCAACATGCCGACAATGCTCGCACCGATAAACACCCCGCCCACCGGCTCGATGCTCACGCCCGCATGAAACGCCCCCACCACGCCGATCAACGAGAGCAGGCTGACGACCATCAACGAGGTCGCGACGATCCCGCGCATCTGCACGTCGGTGAGTTGCTTGAACGCCGGCACGATCAGAAAGCCACCGCCCACACCGAGCAGGCCCGAGACCGCACCGGTGACCGCGCCCAATGCCGCCAGGGTCGCCGTGCATTTGGCCGTCCAGGCCAGGCGCCCGGTCTGCTGGTTGAGCATGCAATTCTTCTGGCCCCAGGAGGCGGCGCCATGGTCACTCGGCCCGGCCTGGACCTTTTCACGCCGCAACATGCGCCAGGCCACCAGTACCATCAGTGCGCTGAACAGGCCCATCAGCACCGGCTCCGACAGTTGATGGGCGATGAATACCCCCAGCGGCGAAAACAGCGCGCCCAGCAACGCGATCAATAGCGCCGCGCGGTAACGCACCAGGCCGTGGCGCAGGCCGTCAATCGCGCCGACGGCCGCCGCAGCGCCCACCGCGAGCAATGACACCGGCGCGGCCTGGGTCATCGTCAACCCCAGTCCCAACACCAATGCCGGCACCCCAAGGATGCCGCCGCCCGCGCCGGTCAGGCCCATGACCAGGCCCATCAATACCCCCAACACACTGGCCAGCAGCATTCAGTCCACCTTGCTCAGGCGGGTCAGCCACTCGCGTCCCTTGAGCATGCCATTCCAGTAGAACCACGGCAGCAGCGTGGCCTTGAGGAACCACATCGAGCGGCGCGCCTGGGTCGGGTCGAGGGGAAAAGTCGGCAGCAGCTTGCCGCCATAACCGAACTCGGCCAGCACCACCTTGCCCTTCTCCACCGTCAACGGGCAGGAGCCATAGCCGTCGTACTTGAGCGGCAGCGGCGCCTGCTTGCGCAAGGCCAGCAGGTTCTCGGCAACCACCACGATCTGTTTGCGCACCGCTGCGGCGGTCTTGGCGTTGCTGGTGCCGCACACATCGCCGAGGCCGAAGATGTGCGGGTAACGCAGGTGCTGCAGGCTGTGGGGGTTCACTTCGCACCAGCCGCCGGCATCGGCCAGGGGGCTTTGGCGGATAAAGTCCGGCGCGACCTGCGGCGGCACGACGTGGAGCATGTCGAAGGTTTTCTCCTCGACCGTCACGTTGCCTTCGGCGTCCTTGACTTCGAACCAGGCGGTGCGCGCCGGGCCATCGACTTTCACCAGATTGGCATTGAAGGCCAGGCGTGCATTGTATTTCTCGACGTATTTCATCAAGGGCGGCACGAAGGTCGGCACGCCGAACAGCGCGGCACCGGCCAGGTTGAATTCAACGTCGATATTTTGCAGCGTGCCCTGTTTGAGCCAGTGGTCGCAGGACAGGTACAGGGCCTTCTGCGGCGCGCCGGCGCATTTGATCGGCATGGCCGGCTGGGTGAACAGCGCCTTGCCGCCCTTGAGTTGCTGCACCAGTTGCCAGGTATAGGCGGCATGCGGGTAGCTGTAGTTGGAAGTGACCCCGTGGCGGCCAAGGGTTTCTGGCAGGCCCTCGATCTTTTCCCAGGCCAGGCGCAGGCCGGGGCAGACGATCAAGTGGTTCCAGCTGACGCGCTGGTCGTTGTCGAGCACCAGTTGCTGCTCGTCGGGCAGCACTTGGCTGACGGCGGCCTGGATCCAGGTGACGCCGTTGGGAAGTACATCGGCCAGCGGGCGCCGGGTCTTTTGCAGGTCATAGGCGCCGCCGCCGACCAGGGTCCAGGCGGGTTGGTAACAATGGAAATCGTTGGGTTCGATCAGGATGATGTTCAGCTGCGGGTCGCGCTTGAGCAGGCTGGCCAGCAGGCCGATGCCTGCCGAGCCGCCGCCGATGACTACGATATCGCCACTGATGGTGGGTCCCCAGTGTTGTTCGGTCATGGTCTACTGCCTTTTTTGTCAATGCACACAAGGGTCGCTGCCGGATGGCGTCACGCCCAGCTTTTTATGACCGCGCCGCAGTACAGGCCGGACAGGGTCTTCATCACTTGAATCACTTCGTGGCTGGCCAATCCGTAGAAAATGTATTTGCCTTCCCGACGGGTGGCGACCAACCCTTCGTCACGCAAGATGCCCAACTGTTGTGACAGCGTAGGCTGGCGTACGCCGGTCAGGGCTTCCAGCTCGCCGACGTTGCGCTCGCCCTGGGTCAACTGGCACAGGATCAGCAGGCGGTCTTCATTGGCCAGCGCCTTGAGCAAGGAACAGGCCTTGGACGCCGATGCACGCAACTGGGCAACTTCGCCCTCACTCAACGTAGATTCCATTTGCCTCGGCTCCTCTGTCTCACTTAAGCTCAAAACATTATGTGTAAACATAAACTGATTGTAACTACATTTTTCTTCACCGGGGACAGCCGCCATGCCAGCGTTGATTCAAGCCTTTCTGGACGAGGCATCGTCGACCTATACCTACGTCGTCTATGAGGCGGATGGCGGTCCCTGTGCCATCGTCGATTCGGTGCTCAACTACGACCCGGCTTCCGGGCGCACCGACACCGCCCAGGCCGACAAGGTGATTGCCTTCGTTCGCGAGCATGGCCTTGAGGTGCAGTGGCTGCTGGAAACCCATGCCCACGCCGACCACCTGTCCGCCGCGCCTTACCTGCGACGCACGCTGGGCGGCAAGATTGCGATTGGCGAGTCCATCAGCAAGGTGCAGCACGTCTTCAAGCACCTGTTCAACCTGGAGCCGGAGTTTCGCGTCGATGGCTCGCAGTTCGACCACTTGTTTGCGCCGGATGAAATCTTTCATATCGGCGGTTTGCAGGCCCAGGCGCTGCACGTGCCAGGGCATACACCGGCGGATATGGCCTACCTGATCGATGGGCGTTTGATTCTGGTGGGCGACACCCTGTTCATGCCCGACGTGGGCACCGCGCGCTGCGACTTCCCCGGCGGCGATGCGCGTCAGTTGTATGCGTCGATGCGCAAGTTGCTGGCGCTCCCGGCCGAAACCCAACTGTATGTATGTCATGACTACCCGCCCGAAGGCCGCGAGGCCACATGCCTGACCACCGTGGCGGCGCAGCGTGCGGGCAATATCCATGTGCATGACGGCGTGGATGAGGCGACGTTCGTGGCGATGCGCACCCAACGCGATGCCGGGCTGGGAATGCCGACGCTGTTGTTGCCGGCGATCCAGGTGAACGTGCGGGCGGGGAACATGCCGCCGGCGGAGGAGAACGGCGTGACCTACCTCAAGATCCCCCTCAACCAACTTTGAAACAGGGTTAAAAATGTGGGAGGGGGCTTGCTCCCGATGGCGGTGTGACAGTCAACTCATGTGCAGCTGACCCACCGCTATCGGGAGCAAGCCCCCTCCCACATTTTGTTTCGTGTTGAATCAGGAACCGAGGCTGATGCCGTTGGCCGGCAGTGGCAGCGCGGTCTTGTAGCGCACCTGTTTCAGGGCAAAGCTGGAGCGGATATTCGCCACGCCCGGCACTTTGGTCAGAAAATCCATCATGAAGCGCTCCAGTGACTGGATCGTCGGCACCAGCACCCGAATCAGATAGTCCGGGTCGCCGGCCATCAGGTAGCACTCCATTACCTCGGGGCGGTCCGAGATCGCCCCTTCGAACTGCTGCAACGCCAGTTCATTCTGCTTTTCCAGGCTCACATGAATGAACACGTTGACGTGCAGCCCCAGCAGGTCGGCATCCAGCAGCGTGACCTGCTCGCGAATCAGGCCCAACTCCTCCATCGCCTTCACCCGGTTGAAGCACGGCGTGGGCGACAGGTTGACCGAGCGGGCCAGGTCGGCGTTGGTGATGCGGGCGTTCTCCTGCAGGGCGTTGAGAATGCCGATATCGGTACGGTCCAGTTTGCGCATGAGACAAAATCACCTGTTTATTATGTTTATGCAGATTTTTTATCCGCAAATGATCTCAGGCGCAATGAAACACAGATAAATATTCTTCTACGCCACGCCTATGATTGTTGTAGGACAAGATTTCTTCTACCCGAAGAATGACTGTCAGCTAGCGCGCCCACTACAAGAAATTCACAAGATCGAGCGTAGAAGCCATGACCCAGCAGTATGAACCACTGCGCCTGCACGTCCCTGAACCCTCGGGCCGTCCAGGCTGCAAGACCGACTTCACCTACCTGCGCCTGACCGACGCCGGCCTGGTGCGCAAACCCGCCATCGACGTAGAACCTTCCGACACCGCCGACCTGGCCAAGGGCCTGATCCGAGTGCTCGACGACCAGGGCCAGGCCCTGGGCCCGTGGGCCGAAGGTGTCTCGACCGAGATCATGCGCCGCGGCATGCGCGCGATGCTCAAGACGCGCATCTTCGACAACCGCATGGTGGTCGCCCAGCGTCAGAAAAAAATGTCGTTCTACATGCAAAGCCTTGGCGAAGAAGCCATCGGCAGCGCCCAGGCCCTGGCCTTGAACATCGACGACATGTGCTTTCCCACCTACCGCCAGCAAAGCATCCTGATGGCCCGCGAGGTGCCGCTGGTCGACCTGATCTGCCAACTGCTCTCCAACGAGCGCGACCCGCTCAAGGGTCGCCAGCTGCCCATCATGTACTCGGTCAAGGACGCCGGTTTCTTCACCATTTCCGGCAACCTCGCCACCCAGTTCGTACAGGGCGTGGGTTGGGGCATGGCCTCGGCGATCAAGGGCGATACCAAGATCGCTTCGGCCTGGATCGGCGACGGCGCCACGGCGGAATCCGACTTCCACACCGCCCTCACCTTCGCCCACGTCTACCGCGCCCCGGTGATCCTCAACGTGGTGAATAACCAGTGGGCCATTTCGACCTTTCAAGCTATCGCCGGTGGTGAAGCCACCACCTTCGCCGGACGCGGCGTGGGGTGCGGCATCGCCTCGCTGCGGGTCGATGGCAACGATTTCATCGCGGTGTACGCCGCCTCCGCCTGGGCCGCCGAACGTGCGCGGCGTAACCTGGGGCCGACGCTGATCGAGTGGGTGACTTACCGCGCCGGCCCGCACTCGACCTCCGACGACCCGTCCAAGTACCGCCCCGCCGATGACTGGAGCCACTTCCCGCTGGGTGACCCGATTGCCCGTCTCAAGCAGCACCTGATCAAGATTGGCCAGTGGTCCGAAGAGGAACACGCGGCGGTCAGTGCCGAACTTGAAGCCGAAGTCATCGCGGCACAAAAACAGGCCGAACAGTACGGCACCCTCGCCGGCGGCCAGATTCCAAGCGCCGCGACCATGTTCGAAGACGTCTACAAAGAGATGCCGGAGCACTTGAAGCGCCAGCGTCAAGAGCTGGGGGTCTGACATGAACGATCACAACAACAGCATCGAACTGGAAACCGCCATGACCACCACCACCATGACCATGATCCAGGCCCTGCGCTCGGCCATGGATGTGATGCTTGAACGTGACGACAACGTGGTGGTGTTCGGCCAGGACGTCGGTTACTTCGGCGGCGTGTTCCGTTGCACCGAAGGCCTGCAGACCAAATACGGCAGCTCACGGGTATTCGACGCACCGATCTCCGAAAGCGGCATCATCGGGGTGGCCGTGGGCATGGGCGCGTATGGCCTTCGCCCGGTCGCGGAAATCCAGTTCGCCGACTACGTCTACCCCGCCACCGACCAGATCATCTCCGAAGCGGCGCGCCTGCGTTATCGCTCGGCCGGGCAGTTCACCGCGCCCTTGACCATGCGCATGCCGTGCGGCGGCGGCATCTATGGTGGTCAGACCCACAGCCAGAGTATCGAAGCGGTATTCACCCAGGTATGCGGCCTGCGCACCGTGATGCCATCCAATCCCTATGACGCCAAGGGCCTGCTGATCGCGTCCATCGAAAACGATGACCCGGTGATCTTCCTTGAACCCAAGCGCCTGTATAACGGCCCGTTCGATGGTCATCACGACCGCCCGGTAACGCCGTGGTCGAAACATCCGCAAGCGCAAGTGCCGGACGGTTACTACACCGTGCCGCTGGACGTCGCCGCCATTGTGCGTCCGGGGTCGGCCGTGACGGTGCTGACCTACGGCACCACGGTGTACGTGTCGCAAGTCGCCGCCGAAGAAACCGGCATCGACGCTGAAGTCATCGACCTGCGCAGCCTGTGGCCGCTGGACTTGGACACCATAGTCAAGTCGGTGAAAAAGACCGGCCGTTGCGTGGTGGTGCACGAAGCCACTCGCACCTGCGGGTTTGGCGCCGAGCTGGTGTCGCTGGTGCAGGAACATTGCTTCCACCACCTGGAAGCGCCGATCGAGCGCGTCACCGGCTGGGACACCCCCTACCCGCACGCGCAGGAGTGGGCGTATTTCCCAGGCCCGTCCCGAGTGGGCGCGGCGTTGAAACGGGTCATGGAGGTCTGAATGGGCACGCACGTTATCAAGATGCCGGATATTGGCGAAGGCATCGCAGAAGTTGAACTGTCGCAGTGGCACGTAAAAGTCGGCGACCTGGTGGTCGAAGACCAAGTGCTGGCGGACGTGATGACCGACAAGGCGATGGTGGATATCCCCTCGCCCGTCCACGGCAAGGTGCTGTCCCTCGGCGGGGAGCCGGGCGAAGTCATGGCGGTGGGCAGTATTCTGATCAGCATTGAAGTGGAAGGCGCCGGTAACGCCAAGGAAGCGCCAGCGCCAGCCGCACCCGTGCAAGCTGCCGCACCGGCAGTGCAGAGCAAACCGGCACCGGTGGACGCCAAGCCCGCGCCTGTCGCCACTAAGGTTCAAGCGCCCGTGGCCCGCGACGCGGCCGAGCGACCGCTGGCCTCCCCCGCCGTGCGCAAGCATGCGCTGGACGCCGGTATCCCGTTGCGCCTGGTACAGGGCACAGGCCCGGCCGGGCGGATCCTGCATGAAGACCTCGACGCCTACCTGCAGCAAGGCGCGAGCAGCCCCTCGACCGCCGCCAACCCCTACGCCGAACGCCACGACGAGCACCAGATTCCGGTGATCGGCATGCGCCGCAAGATCGCCCAACGCATGCAGGACGCCACCCGCCGCGCCGCGCATTTCAGCTATGTGGAAGAAATCGACGTCACCGCGCTGGACGAGCTGCGCGTGCACCTCAATGAGAAACACGGCACCACACGCGGCAAGCTGACCCTGCTGCCGTTCATCGTGCGTGCGATGGTGGTGGCGCTGCGCGACTTCCCGCAGATCAACGCCCGCTACGACGATGAAGCCCAGGTCATCACCCGTCTCGGCGCGGTGCATGTGGGCGTCGCCACCCAGAGCGACGTCGGCCTGATGGTGCCGGTGGTGCGCCACGCCGAAGCTCGCAGCCTGTGGGGCAACGCCGAAGAAATCGCACGCCTGGCCACGGCGGCGCGCAATGGCAAGGCCAGCCGTGACGAGCTGTCGGGCTCCACCATCACCCTGACCAGCCTTGGCGCGCTGGGCGGGATTGTCAGCACGCCGGTACTGAACCTGCCGGAAGTGGCCATCGTCGGCGTCAACCGCATCGTCGAGCGGCCCATGGTGATCAAGGGTCAGATCGTGGTGCGCAAGATGATGAATCTCTCCAGCTCGTTCGACCACCGCGTGGTCGATGGCATGGACGCGGCGCAATTCATCCAGGCCATTCGCGGCCTGCTCGAACAACCCGCCAGCCTGTTCCTGGAGTAAGGGCATGACTCAGACACTACACACGACGCTGCTGATTATCGGCGGCGGCCCTGGCGGTTATGTGGCGGCGATTCGCGCCGGCCAGCTGGGCATCCCGACCATTCTGGTGGAAGGCCAGGCGTTGGGCGGCACCTGCCTGAACATCGGCTGCATTCCATCCAAGGCCTTGATCCATGTGGCCGAGCAGTTCCAGCAAAGCGTGCACCACAGCCAGGGCTCACCCCTGGGCATCGAAGTGAATGCGCCGAGCCTGGACATCCGCAAAAGCGTGGAATGGAAAGACGGCATTGTCGACCGCCTGACCACCGGCGTCGCCGCACTGCTGAAGAAACACAAGGTGCAAGTGATCCACGGCTGGGCCAAGGTGGTGGACGGCAAGACCGTCGATGTGGGCGACCAGCGTATTCAATGCGAACACCTGCTGCTGGCCACCGGTTCGAAAAGCGTCGAACTGCCGATGCTGCCACTGGGCGGGCCGATCATCTCGTCCACCGAAGCCCTGGCACCCACCCGCGTACCGAAGCGGCTGATCGTGGTGGGCGGTGGTTATATCGGCCTGGAGCTGGGCATTGCCTACCGCAAACTGGGGGCTGACGTCAGTGTGGTCGAGGCTCAGGACCGCATCCTGCCGGCCTATGACGCCGAGCTGACCCAGCCGGTCGGCGAGTCCCTCAAGCAACTGGGGGTCAAGCTGTACCTCAAGCACAGCGTCACCGGTTTTGCCGATAACTGCCTGCAAGTTCGCGACCCCAATGGCGATACGCTGTCGCTGGAGACCGACCAGGTGCTGGTGGCCGTGGGTCGCAAACCCAACACCCAGGGCTGGAACCTCGAAGCGCTGGACCTGGCGATGAACGGCGCGGCGATCAAGATCGACAGCCGCTGCCAGACCAGCATGCGCAACGTCTGGGCCATCGGCGACCTGAGCGGCGAGCCGATGCTGGCGCACCGGGCCATGGCCCAGGGCGAAATGGTTGCCGAACTGATCAGTGGTAAATCCCGCGAGTTCAACCCGGCGGCGATCCCGGCCGTGTGTTTTACCGACCCGGAACTGGTAGTGGTCGGCAAGACGCCTGACGACGCCAAGGCGGCCGGTCTGGACTGCATCGTGTCGAGCTTCCCCTTCGCCGCCAACGGCCGGGCCATGACCCTGGAGTCGAAAGCCGGCTTCGTGCGGGTGGTGGCACGGCGGGACAATCACCTCATCGTCGGCTGGCAGGCGGTAGGCGCAGGGGTGTCGGAACTGTCCACAGCGTTTGGCCTGAGCCTGGAAATGGGTTCGCGCCTGGAAGACGTGGCCGGCACCATCCACGCTCACCCGACGTTGGGTGAAGCCGTGCAGGAAGCCGCGCTGCGGGCACTGGGCCACGCGCTTCACCTGTAGGAGCGAGCTTGCTCGCGAAAATCGTCAACGATAACGCGTGAAACCGGAATGAACGCGGCGCCCTGTAGTGTGTCGCGAGCAAGGGCTAGCCGCCCGCCTCGCTCCTACAGGGGACGTGGGGGATGCGAACGTGCCTGCGAATGAAGTATTGTTGCTGCCATCCAGAAAAAAATCCGACTTGACCAGAGATTAGAGGGTGTCATGGGTAACGAAAGCATCAATTGGGACAAGCTGGGTTTTGACTACATCAAGACCGACAAGCGGTTTCTCCAGGTCTGGAAAAACGGCGAATGGCAAGACGGCACCCTGACCGACGACAACGTGCTGCATATCAGCGAGGGCTCCACTGCCCTGCACTATGGCCAGCAGTGCTTTGAAGGCCTCAAGGCCTACCGCTGCAAGGACGGTTCGATCAACCTGTTCCGTCCGGACCAGAACGCCGCGCGCATGCAGCGCAGCTGTGCCCGCCTGCTGATGCCACATGTGACAACCGACGCATTCATCGATGCCTGCAAGCAAGTGGTCAAGGCCAACGAGCGCTTCATTCCGCCTTACGGCAGCGGCGGCGCGCTGTACCTGCGCCCGTTCGTGATCGGCACCGGTGACAACATCGGTGTACGCACCGCGCCGGAGTTCATCTTCTCGGTGTTCTGCATCCCGGTCGGCGCGTACTTCAAAGGCGGCCTGGTGCCGCACAACTTCCAGATCTCCACCTTCGACCGCGCCGCACCACAGGGCACGGGTGCCGCGAAAGTGGGCGGCAACTATGCCGCCAGCCTGATGCCAGGTTCGGAAGCGAAGAAATCCGGCTTCGCCGACGCCATCTACCTGGACCCGATGACCCATTCGAAAATCGAAGAAGTCGGCTCGGCCAACTTCTTCGGTATCACCCATGACAACCAGTTCATCACGCCGAAGTCGCCTTCGGTACTGCCAGGCATCACCCGCCTGTCGCTGATCGAACTGGCCCAGACCCGCCTGGGCCTGGACGTGGTCGAAGGCGAAGTGTTCATCGACAAGCTGGATCAATTCAAGGAAGCCGGCGCCTGCGGTACCGCTGCAGTGATCTCGCCCATCGGCGGCATCCAGTACAACGGCAAACTGCACGTGTTCCACAGCGAGACCGAAGTGGGCCCGATTACCCAGAAGCTTTACAAAGAGCTGACTGGCGTGCAGACCGGTGACGTTGAAGCGCCTGCAGGTTGGATCGTAAAAGTCTAAGCAGCACCGCAAAACCTTGTGGGAGGGGGCTTGCTCC
This sequence comes from Pseudomonas sp. W4I3, assembly GCF_030816195.1. Taxonomy (GTDB): domain Bacteria; phylum Pseudomonadota; class Gammaproteobacteria; order Pseudomonadales; family Pseudomonadaceae; genus Aquipseudomonas. The sequence continues at coordinate 4,228,132 of NZ_JAUSXS010000001.1, forward strand.
CGATAGCGGTCTATCAGTCAGCAGATGTATTGGCTGACCCACCGCCATCGGGGGCAAGCCCCCTCCCACATTTGATCTGCAGTATTTTCAAGGTTGGGGGATATTGCTGGCAATCTTCTTGCCCATGCTGATCCTCGGTTCCACCCCATACCCCAATGCCTCGTAGAACCCCGCCACCGCGTCATTGCCGCTGGTGATCTGCAGGTTGATCTTCATGCACCCCAGCGCCGTCAGCGCCTGCTCCGCATGACGCACCAACGATGAACCCAGGCCGTGACGACGATAGTCGGTATGCACCGCCACCGAATACAACCAGCCACGATGGCCGTCATACCCGGCGAGGATCGTACCGATCACGGTTTTTTTATCGGTCGCCACAAAGAACAACCCATCATTGACCGCCAGTTTCTTATCGATCGCCAGGCTTGGCAGGTTATGCGCGGTGTCGTAGCCGAACGCTTCCTGCCATAACGCAACCACCTGCGCACGGTGCTGGCGGTCGCGATACAGGCCGATGGGGTGCCGAGACAGCAGGGCCTTTTCCATGACCAGCGTGCGCTCGTTGCCGTGATAGACATCGCGCACGGTATGAAAACCCAGCTTGCTATAGAAGGGTTCGGCGGTCAGCGAGGACGGCACACTCAACACGGTCACCCCGGCTTCGCGGGCACGCAGTTCGATCTCGATCATCAGCAGCCGACCAATGCCCCGCCCTTGCAGCGCCGGGTTGACGAACACCGAGCGCACCACATTGGCATCCAGGGCCGCCGTGGCGACGATCACCTGCGCCTGAACCGCCACCAGCACCACACGCCGCTTGAGCAGTTCCAGCACCGCCTCGGGAGTGAAATTGCTCGCCACACGGGCGATCACATCCGCCGGGTAATCTCGTGCATTGCTGCTGTGCAAGGCGGCGAGGATGACCTGGCTGATGCCTTCGGCATCTGAGGCTTGGGCAATACGAACGACGGTGGACATGCTTGCTCCTGGCTGACGGCGCTATAACAAACACCACAATACCAATGTGGGAGGGGCGGTGCGACTTGCTCCCTCCCACATTTTTTCTAACCGTGCCCGCTTGCAATTCGTTTGCCTGGCTTGGCGCCGACCCATTTGGCCTGCCCATCTTTCTGCTTGCCGGTGCGCGCCTCGCTGATAAGCCCCGGTATCAACTTGCCCTCCGGCAGATTCTTCCAGAACCGGCTGGGCAAATGCCCTTCCATGACCTTGGGGTTCAACCGGGCCGGGTTGAAGATGTGGCTGTAGTAGGTCAGCCACATGGCGCTGTGCGGATCCTCGACATTCTGCGCCAGTTGCTGCCAGGCCTCGGGGCACCGGCGTTGGTGGATCAACTGCTCGCCGTCGTAATACACCCCGTCCAGCGGGGTTGCGATCATCCAGCGATGCCGGCCCATGCGCCCGACAAAATGCTGGCTGGCACTCTTGAGGATGTCGTGGGCGGGCTCGTGCCAGGCCACGTATTCCGGCAGCTCGGGCCCCGCCTCGGCCGGCAGTGCAATAAACCGCACAAACGCATGCAAGTGGTGGGCTTCACGGCTGACCTGCTTGATGCGCCGCTGCAACTCGCTACCCAGCTTGTCACCCGCCAGCATGGCCGTGCGATCGCCATGGCTGACCCGCCACAGCACCTCATAGAGCAGGCTCCAGCGCTGCTCGCCGTGGTAGCAGGCGGCCGATTCCAACAGTTGCAGCAACGCTTTGGGAATGCGCGCCTGGAACGGACCGGGCTCGGCCGGAATCGGCTCGTCGGTGGCAAACAGATCCGCCACCTCAGCCTCGCCCCAGCTCACCTGGCTGGGGTCGACCTGATGGCTGAGCAGCCAGCGCGCCTGTTCGCGCCAGGTGCTGAACAGGTTGTCGCATTCCAGGCTGATCATCCCCACAACCCCATTTGTTGCGGTTGCGGGCGATCACGCAGCTGTTCACGCAGCAGTACGCTGGTACTGTCGGCCTGCTGGGGGTGGTAATCGCTGGTGATGAAGAACGGCTTGGCCTTGGCCAGCACGCAGCGCATGCGCGCCAGGTCTTCGAAGCGGATCTTGCGTTCGCGGCGCAGGTCGACCAGCCGCTGGGTGGTGCGCAGGCCGATGCCGGGGATGCGCGCGATCAAGGTCGGTTCAGCGCGGTTCAGGTCCAGGGGGAACACCTCGCGATGTTCCAGCGCCCACGCCAGCTTGGGGTCGATATCCAGGGCCAGGTGGCCGGGGCCTTCGAACAGCTCGTTGGCGCTGAAACCGTAGCTGCGCAACAGGAAATCGGCCTGGTACAAGCGATGCTCGCGCATCAGTGGCGGCGCGGCCAGGGGTACGCTTTTTCGGGCTGTTGGGGATGGGGCTGAATGCCGAGTAATACACGCGGCGCAGCTTGTAATTGCCGTACAAGGCTTCAGCCCCATGCAGGATAGTGCTGTCATCGGTGTCATCGGCGCCGACGATCATCTGCGTGCTCTGCCCGGCCGGGGCAAAACGCGGCGCGCGCGGCTCGTTGAACACCGTTTGCTCACCGGTGTAGATGGTCTGCATGGCCTGCTTGATCGAGCCGATCTGCTTTTCCGGCGCCAGGGTTTGCAGGCTGGCATCGGTGGGCAGTTCGATATTCACGCTCAGGCGGTCGGCATAGCGCCCGGCCTCGGCGATCAGCGCCGGGTCGGCTTCGGGGATGGTCTTGAGATGGATATAGCCGCGAAAGTCGTGCTCTTCGCGCAGCAGCTTGGCAACCCGCACCAACTGTTCCATGGTGTAGTCGGCTGAACGGATGATGCCGGAACTGAGAAACAGGCCGCTGACGCAGTTGCGCTTGTAGAAGTCCAGCGTCAGGGTGACCACCTCTTCCGGGCTGAAGCGCGCCCGGGGCACGTCGCTGGAGCGGCGGTTGACGCAATACTGGCAGTCGTACAGACAAAAGTTGGTGAGCAATACCTTGAGCAGCGAGACGCAGCGCCCATCCGGGGTATAGCTGTGGCAGATGCCCATGCCATCGGTGGAACCCAGCCCCGCCTTGCCTTCGGAACTGCGCTTGGGTGCGCCGCTGCTGGCGCACGAAGCGTCGTACTTGGCGGCGTCGGCGAGGATGCTGAGTTTTTCGATCAACTGCATGGGAAGCTACCGATACTGGTTTTTTGTACAGTATCAGCAGCCACTCCCTGTCACAAGTGCCGTTTGTAGGAGCGAGGCGGGCGGCTAGCTCTTGCTCGCGAAAAACGCAAGAGCGCCGCGTTGATTCAGAAGAGGCGCGTTATCGTTGACGCTTTTCGCGAGCAAGCTCGCTCCTACAGGGCCACGTCAACTGGCTGCCAGGAGCAGATCCTGTACCGAGCGTGCTGAATCACGGCTACGGTCGTTGGCATACAGCGACGCCGCAATCTCATCCGCCCGGATCGGCAGCACCGACAGCAACGTATCGCTCAAACCATGGCTGGCCTGGCTGAACCCCTGGATGTAGATGCCTGCCTTGCAGCGCTCGTCGGTGACGATGCGGTAGTCGCGGGCCACTTCGAAATCGCCCATGTAGGCCTGCAGCGGCGCGAGCAGTTCGCGGTGCATCTGGCGCTCGTAGCCGGTGGCCAGGATCACCGCGTCGTAGTGGCTGACGCTGGTTTCGCCGCTGGCGTTGTTGCGCAGCGTCAGTTCAATACCCAGCGGGCCGGGGGTGGCTTTTTCAACAACGGTCAAGGTGCGAAACGCCTGGCGCGCGATGCCGGAGACCTTCTGCCGATAGAAAATGCCGTAGATACGCTCGATCAGGTCCAGGTCCACCACCGAGTAGTTAGTGTTCTGGTACTCGGCGACCAGCCGCTCACGCTCAGCGCCGACCTGCTGGAACACCAGGTCAGTAAAGGCCGGCGAGAACACTTCGTTGACGAACGGGCTGTCATCGGCGGGCTTGAGCGCCGAGCCGCGCAGGATCATGTCGACCTGCACCGACGGGAAGCTGTCGTTGAGGTCGATAAACGCCTCGGCGGCGCTCTGGCCACCGCCGATCACCGCGATGCGCATCGGCTTGCCGTCGACACAGGGCTGGCTGGCCATGCGCTCCAGGTACTGGGAATGGTGGAACACCCGGCCGTCGCCCTTGAGCGCCTTGAACGCCTCGGGAATACGCGGCGTGCCACCGGCGCTGACCACCACCGAGCGCGTGGTGCGCACATGCTGTTCGCCCTGGGCATCACGGGAGATCACGCGCAGCGCTTCAACCTGCTGCTGATGCAGGATCGGCTCGATGGCCAGCACTTCTTCGCCGTAGTGGGCCTGGGCCTGGAATTGCCCGGCGACCCAGCGCAGGTAGTCGTTGTACTCCATGCGGCACGGGTAGAAGGTGCCCAGGTTGATGAAGTCCACCAGGCGCTCGTGGGCCTTGAGGTAATTGACGAAGGAGTACGGGCTGGTGGGGTTGCGCAGGGTCACCAGGTCCTTGAGGAAGGAAATCTGCAGTTCGCTCTGGGTCACCAGGGTATTGCCGTGCCAGCGGTAATCGGCTTGTTTGTCGAGAAACAGCACGTCCAGTTTGCCCTGGGCCTTTTCACGCTCCTGCAGGGCGATGGCCAGCGCCAGGTTCGAAGGGCCGAAACCGATCCCGATCAGGTCGTGAACCGCGGGCGAAGCAATAGCCTGTGTCATTCCAGTGTCCTCTGGATAAGCCCCTTGGCGGTTGGGGCGGGAATACCTTCATGGCCTGAACAACAGGCCGTGTGTTGATAGGAAACGAGGACAGTGAAATAAAATTTAACTAACAGCGCTTCAGTGCGCTTCCCACTCGCGCATGCGTGACCGGCAGTGCTTCATGGCGTTGACGATGTGCTTTTCCACCAGGCTACGGGAAATGCCCAGGCGCTCGGCGATGTGCAGATGGGACAGACCCTCGAGTTTGCGCAACAGGAAACTCTCGCGGCAGGCAGCCGGCAACTCGGCCAGGGCGCGTTCGAGCAACTCCAGGCGCTGGCCCTGGTCGTGGCTGGCGTGGGGTGAACACGGGGCGAAGCGTTCTTCGCTGTCCAGCACTTCCAGGGGTTCTACCTGGCGCAGGGCATTGCGCCGATGGCCGTCGATCACCAGGTTCAACGCGGTGCGGTAGAGGAACGCGCGCGGCTGTTCGATCGGGGTGTCACTGGAGCGCTCCAGCACCCGCAGATACGCGTCATGCACCACATCCTCGGCCACCTGACGGTTGCCCAGCTTGGCGTTGAGGAAACACACCAGCTCGCGATAGTAGTTTTCCAACATGACTCCTGGCCCCATGGCCGTGGTGCTAACGATGCCAGCCCGTGTAGGAACAAGCCTGTGGATGATGGCAGTTTGAGTGTGTGCAATTTATAGTGTAATTCTCATCTACTTTTAAAGCAGTCTTGCATCAACCGTCGATTTTTTTCTCCACGCATCCTGTAATCGCACGTGTAACACGCCTAAATCCGCGGGCCTTTTCTTCGTTTAACTGTCAGCTCTGCGCGACTGCGCCCCGATCTTTCCTGGCTGGAACCTACGCATGAAACGCCCTCGACCTGCCCGACGCGCCCTGCTTGTGGTGGCGTGCCTGATCCCCATCGTTGCGTTTGCCACCTGGCAGGGCCTTGCGCCGGGCCGCGACACGCTGGCCACCGTCACCGTCACCCGGGGCGATATCGAAAACAGCGTCACGGCCCTGGGTACCCTGCAACCGCGGCGCTATGTGGATGTTGGCGCCCAGGCCTCCGGGCAGATCCAGAAGATTCACGTCGAGGCCGGCGACCAGGTCAAGGAAGGCCAACTGCTGGTGGAGATCGACCCGTCGACGCAAAAAGCCAAGCTCGACGCCAGCCGCTATGCCATCGAAAACCTTGCGGCGCAGTTGCAGGAGCAGAAGGCCCTGCACGCCTTGGCACGCCAGAAGTACCAGCGCCAGCAACGCCTGAGCGCCGGTAACGCCACCCGCGAAGAAGATGTACAAACCGCCAAGGCTGAACTGAGCGCGACCCAGGCGCGGGTCGACATGTTCCAGGCCCAGATCCGTCAGGCCCAGGCCAGCCTGCGCAGCGACGAGGCGGAACTGGGCTATACGCGCATCTACGCACCGATGGCCGGCACCGTGGTCGCGGTGGATGCACGGGTCGGCCAGACGCTCAACGCCCAGCAACAAACCCCGCTGATCCTGCGCATCGCCAGGTTGTCGCCGATGACCGTGTGGGCCGAGGTGTCCGAGGCAGACATCGGCCACGTCAAACCCGGCATGCGTGCGTACTTCACCACCTTGAGCGGCGGCAGCCGGCGCTGGACAAGCACCGTGCGCCAGATCCTGCCGATCCCGCCCAAGCCGTTGAACGAAACCCAGGGCAGCGGCAGCCCGAGCAGCGCCAGCAAGAGCGGCACCGGCCGCGTGGTGCTGTACACGGTATTGCTGGACGTGGACAACGCCGATAACGCGCTGATGGCCGAGATGACCACCCAGGTGTTTTTCGTCGCAAGCCAGGTCAAGGACGCCCTCACCGTGCCTGTCGCCGCGCTGCAAGGCACCTCCAACGCGGACACCCAAGTCGCCCGGGTGGTGGCAAAAAACGGACGCATCGAGCAGCGCGAGGTGCGTCTGGGCATCAGCGACCGTCTGCGCGTCCAGGTGCTGGAAGGACTCAACGAAGGCGATCATCTGTTGATCGGCCCGGCCGACAGCAGCGGGGGTTGAGTTGACCACGCCCCTGATCGAACTCAAGCACATCCGCAAATCCTACGGCGGCGGCGACAGCCCGCAGGTCGACGTGCTGCGCGGTATCGACCTGTCGATCCATGCCGGGGAATTCGTCGCCATCGTCGGCGCGTCCGGCTCCGGCAAATCGACGCTGATGAATATCCTCGGCTGCCTCGACCGCCCGAGCGAAGGGGACTACCTGTTCGCCGGCGAAAACGTCGCCCACCTGGGCAGCGACGAACTGGCCTGGCTGCGCCGTGAGGCCTTCGGTTTTGTGTTCCAGGGTTACCACCTGATCCCGTCGGCATCGGCCCAGGAAAACGTCGAGATGCCGGCGATCTACGCCGGCATCAGTGCCAGCGAACGGCACGCACGCGCCAGCGCCCTGCTCACCCGCCTGGGCCTGGCCGAACGCACCGGCAACCGCCCGCACCAGCTTTCCGGCGGCCAGCAGCAACGGGTGTCCATCGCGCGCGCGTTGATGAACGGTGGGCACATCATCCTCGCCGACGAACCCACCGGCGCCCTCGACAGCCACAGCGGCGCCGAAGTGATGACCCTGCTTGACGAACTGGCGAGCCAGGGCCACGTGGTGATCCTGATCACCCATGACCGCGAAGTGGCCGCACGGGCCAACCGCATCATCGAGATTCGCGACGGCCGGATCATCAGCGACTCGGCCAACGCCAACGCCTTTGTGCTCGCCAAAGCGAACAGCGCTGCGTTGCAAGCGGTAGACCTGCGTCAACGCCTGGCCGACGGCGCCGAACACAACGGTGCCTGGAAAGCCGAACTGCTCGACGCGTTGCAAGCGGCCTGGCGCGTGATGTGGATCAACCGCTTTCGCACCGCGCTGACCCTGCTCGGGATCATCATTGGCGTGGCCTCGGTGGTGGTCATGCTCGCCGTGGGTGAAGGCAGCAAGCGCCAGGTGATGGAGCAGATGGGCGCGTTCGGCTCCAACATCCTGTATGTCAGTGGCTCGTCACCCAACCCGCGCACGCCTCTGGGCATCATCACCCCCGAGGATGTGGCCGCCCTGGCAACGCTGCCGCAGGTGAAAAAGATCATGCCGGTCAACGGCGCCGAAGCCGGCGTGCGGTTCGGCAACATCGACTACATGGCCTATGTCGGCGGCAATGACACGAATTTCCCGACGATTTTCAACTGGCCGGTGGTCGAGGGCAGCTACTTCACCGAGGCCGACGAACGCAACGCCGCCACCGTCGCAGTGATCGGCGCACGGGTGCGCGACAAGCTGTTCAAAGGCCTGGTCAACCCGATCGGCCAATACATCCTGATCGAAAACGTGCCATTCCAGGTGGTCGGCGTGCTCCAGGAAAAAGGCTCCAGCTCGGGCAACAAAGACAGCGATGACCGCATTGCCATCCCCTACTCCGCCGCCAGCATTCGCCTGTTCGGCAGCTACAACCCCGAGTACGTGGTGATTGCCGCCGCCGACGCCAGCCGCGTTAACGCCGCCGAACAGGCCATCGATCAGTTGCTCAAGCGCCTGCACCACGGCAAGGACGACTACCACCTGACCAACAACGCCGCAATGATCCAGGCCGAGGCGCGCACCGCCAATACCCTGTCATTGATGCTCGGTTCGATTGCGGCGATTTCGCTGCTGGTGGGCGGTATCGGCGTGATGAATATCATGCTGATGACCGTGCGCGAACGCACCCGCGAAATCGGCATCCGCATGGCCACCGGCGCCCGTCAGCGCGACATTTTGCGTCAGTTTCTCACCGAGGCGGTGATGCTTTCGGTGGTCGGCGGGCTGTTCGGTATCGCCCTGGCGCTGCTGGTGGGCGGCGTGCTGGTGCTGGCCGATGTGGCGGTGCAGTTCTCCCTGGTGGCGGTGCTCGGCGCATTTGGCTGCGCGCTGGTCACCGGTGTCGTATTCGGCTTTATGCCGGCCCGTAAAGCTGCCCGGCTCGATCCGGTTAAGGCGTTGACCAGTGAATAAACAAACCCTCGCACCCGCGCTGACGCTGCTCAGCCTGTGCCTGTTGCTCAATGCCTGCGCGGGCAATGCGCCTGCCATCGACAGCGGCATCGCGCCGCCCGCCGCCTGGCAAAATGCCGAGCGCGCAGCCAGCCAGGCCACCAACCAGCGCTGGTGGATGCAATTTGGCAGCCCATCGCTCAACCGTTTGATCGACCAGGCCCGCCGTGACAGTTTCGACGTGGCCGCGGCCATGGCGCGCGTGCGTCAGGCGCAGGCAACGGCAGTGATTGCCGGCGCGCCGCTGCTGCCCGAGGTCAAGTTCAACCTCACCGCCAGCCGCGAAAAGCTGTTGCGCGGCAGCGGCAATTCGGACCTGAACGCCACCGAGAGCGACCGAACCGTCAGCAGCTATGACGCCAACCTCAGCGCCAGCTACGAACTCGATTTCTGGGGTGGCCGCGCCGCTGCGCGAGACAGTGCGCTGCACAGCCTGCAAGCCAGCCAGTTCGACCAGGCCAACGTGGAGCTGACCCTGCTCAGCAACGTCGCCGACCGCTACGCACAAACCCTGGCCGCGCGCCAACGCCAGCAGATCGCCGAGCTGAATCTGGCGAATGCACGCAACGTGCTCACGCTGGTGCAAACCCGCTACGACGCCGGTTCTGCGACCGCCCTGGAATTGGCGCAGCAGAAAAGCCTGGTGGCGAGCCAGCAACGGCAACTGCCGCTGATCGAGCAGCTGGCGGAAGAGTCGCGGATCACCCTCGCCGCGTTGCTCGGCCAGCCCGTGCAGGCGCTGGAGCTGGGCGGCGAGCCGTTCCAGGCCCTGACCTGGCCAATCATCGGCCCCGGCGTGCCGAGCCAGTTATTGAGCCGGCGCCCCGACCTCGCCCAGGCCGAGGCACAGTTGGCAGCGGCGCATGCCGACGTGCGCGTGGCCCGTGCGGCGATGCTGCCGGCGGTGACCTTGGGCGCGACCCTGGGCTCGGGCGCGTACAAGGCCGACGATATCCTGCGCAGCCCGTTCTACACCCTGACCTCGGGGCTGGTGGCCCCCATTTTCAACAATGGTCGTCTGAGCGCGGAGCGCGACAAGGCCCGCGCACGCCAGGATGAGCTGCTGCAAACCTACCGTGGGGCGATCATCAACGGCTTTGCCGACGTGGAAAAAGCCCTCAGCAGCATCACCCGCCTGGACCAGCAGCGCCAATGGCAGTCCGAAGAGCTGCGACAGGCCCAGACGGCCTTCCAGATCGCGCAAAGCCGCTACCAGGCCGGTGCCGAGGATTGGCTCACGGTGCTGGAGACCCAACGCAGCCTGTACGCCGCTCAGGACCTCAACGTGCAGCTGCGCCTCTCGCGCCTGCAAGCCAGCATCGCGTTGTATAAAGCCCTGGGCGGCGGTTGGAGTAACGAGATCTGATAAACGAAACTCCAACTTCTTACACAAACCGTTTAATTGCCTTACATTATTAGCCCCAAGGTCCTTGGTAAAAAAGCCGCCTTCACTCGGCGCTCCAGGACCTTTTAATGAAACCCAGCGTTGTTGGAAAATGCCTGGTCTGCCTTGGCGGCTGGCTGTTCGCACACCTGGCCCTGGCCGAAGACCTGATCGCGCCCACTGCCATTGACTGGTTACTCGATTGCCCCTTTCCGGCATTTGAACGGCTCGACCCCGAAGTCCTCGCCCGCACCCAATGCGCCCGGGTGACCGTGCCCCGCGACCATGCCGCGCCTGGGCGCGGGCGTACACGCCTGAGCCTGACACGCGTCGGCGCGCGCGACCCGCTCAACCGTGAGGGCGTGGTATTCATCCAGTCCGGTGAACCTCCTACGTCCAAAAACGCGACGTTTGCCCTGCACCTGGCCGGACGCTGGGAGTCTTACGCCACCCAGGCTTACCGCACACTGGTCGACCGCTATGACGTGATCGAACTGAGCAGCCGCGACCTGCAACAGGACAACGCCATCGAACAGGCGGCGCGGGATATGGAGTATGTGCGCGCGCAACTGGGCGAGGCCCGGCTCAGCTATATCGGCAATGCCGATGCGACGCGACTCGGCAACCGCTATGGCGCGCTGTTCCCCGAACGCCTCGCACGCATGGTGCTGGTCAACAGCGGGCGCGGTGAACCGCCTGCTTCCGGCATCGACCTGTTGCTGCTCAAGGAACCCGCCCAGGCCAGTGGCGATGGCTGCGTCAGTCGCTGGCTCGGTGAATTTCTGGCGTACGGCAAACAGCCACCTTCGACCACACGGTGTCTGGACCGTGGCGGTTGGGATTGACCGTTTACGACCTCTTGATACTAGAAACGACACCCTGCGTTGACGCTGCGGCCCGATCGTTATTAAGTGCTATTTATCCGCATTAATATGATAAATCGAACCCATGCTGAGCCGTCCGCTACGCCGCAAACGCCAGAAGCTTTCCGATGTGATCGTCGAGTCGGTCAAGCGCTCGATCGTCACCGATGCCTTGAAGCCCGGCGACCGCTTGCCCACCGAACGCGAGCTGATGGAAAGTTTCCAGTGCTCCAAGGGCTCGGCCCGTGAAGCGCTCAAGGCGCTGGAAGTCGAAGGCCTGGTGAGTACGCGCACCGGCCCCAGTGGCGGTGCCTATCTCAACCAGGCCGGCACCGAACCCGCCAGCCGCGCACTGCGCAATTACCTGCACTTCCAGCACCTGGACGGTGAGCAGGTGTACCAGCTGCGCAAGGTCATCGAAGTGGAGCTGGCGGTGTCGGTGCTCGGGCGCCTGAGCGAGGACGACTACCAGGCCTTGCAGGACAACGTCGATTTTTGCAGCGCCCCCGAAGACAGCGAAGCCGGCCAGCGCGAACAGCGCCTGGCGGAACTGGAATTTCACAACCTGCTGGCCAAGGCCTGCCCCAACCCGCTGCTCAGTTTCATGGCGCAGTTTCTCAACGACCTGCTGCGCGACCTGGTGGTGCTGAAAAAAGCCTACAAGCCCAAGCGCAAGCAGTTCGATGCGGCCAACCTGGACTACCACAAGCAATTGCTACTCGCCTTTCGCGCCGGCGATGAAAGCGCGGTGCGCAGCTTGATGCATGAACACATGTGCGATGCCGAACACCATATGACTGCCCTGGAAGGCCAGGTGAGCCCGCACTTCTTGCTGGAGTTCGACCACTCTTAACCCAAACACCGCCCCTCCCACACTGGGTTGCATTCCAATCAACAGACCGCTTCACCTCAATAAAAATGCCTGCCCACAGGCCCTTGCTCCACCGTATCGCCCTTGCCGCTCCTGCCAATAAAACTAAACCAGGGAGTCACCCCATGCAGCGTCGTACGTTATTGAAAGCCAGTCTCACCTTCGCCTCCGCCCTCAGCCTCCCGCTGAGCGTGCGTTCGGCATTCGCCGCCGAGCCTTTTACCTTTTACGGCCTCAAGTCCATGTCCGGCGCCTTTGCCAGCTATGGCAAGTTTGCCGACATGGGGTCGCGCCTGGCGGTGGAACAGCACCCCGAGCTGCTCGGCCGCCCGTTGAACTACAAGGTCATCGACACCGAAGGCAATGCCGGCAAGGCGGTGCGCAAGGTGCAGGAGGCGATTCAGCAGGACGGCGCGCGGTTCTTCCAGGGCTGCACGCTGTCCTCCTCCGCCCTGGCGGTGGCCAAGGAAGTGGACAAGGTCGGTGGCGTGTTCATGACCCCGGTGGGCGCCGATGAGGTCACCGGCAAGGACTGCAACAAGGCCACGTTTCGCTGGTCGGTACCCACCTACGGCGCGATCCGCGAAACCCTGGTGCCGCTGATCAAGCTACTGCCGGACGCCAAGCGCTGGTACACCATCACCCCGCAATACGTGTTCGGTGAAGCCTTGCTTGAAGGCGCGAAAAACGTACTCAAGGAACACGGCCTGGAGCACGTCGGCAACAGCTACCACTCGTTGCAGGAACAGGAATTCTCCGGCTACCTGACCAACGCCATCTCCACCAAGCCCGATGTGCTGGTGCTGCTGAATTTCGGCAGCCAGTCGTCCAACACCCTGCGCCAGGCGGTGAATTTTGGCATCAAGGAACGCATGAAGGTGCTGCTGGTGTGGTCCGCCGGCCTCGACCAGTTTCAGGAACTGGGCAGCGATGTGCTCGAAGGCGTGTACCTGGGCGCACAGTACTGGCACCAGGTCGACACGCCGCTCAACCGCGAGCTGGTCAAGCTGACCCAGGCCAAATACGGCATCAACCCCACCTACCCGCTGGCCGCCGATTACATCAGCACCAAGGTGATGCTCGAGACCATCATCGCGACCGGCAGCTTCGACGGGCCGACCGTGGCCAAAGCCATGCAGGGCCTGAGCTACGAGGGCCCGACCGGCAAGGAATCGATCCGCGCCGGCGACCATCAGGTGATCAAGGATTACTACCTGCTGATCGGCAAGGCCGCCGGCGAGATGGCCGACAAGGACGACCTGGCCAAGGTGCTCAGCGCCGGCCAGTCCTTTGCGCCGGTGGAAGCCACGGGCTGCACGCTCGCCTGATTCCCTGAACGTTGCACCGGCTTCCTGCTGAGGGCTTGCGCATGCTTAATCTTTACCTGTTCCAGATACTCAACGGACTGGGGTTGGGAATGATCTACTTCCTGATCGCGGTCGGGCTGACGATCATTTTCGGCCTGCTCAACTTCGTCAACTTCGCCCACGGCGCGTTCTTCCTGCTGGGCGCCTACCTCTGCTACACCGCCGTCAGCCTCACCGGCAACTTCTGGCTGGCGCTGCTGATTGCACCACTGGTGGTGGCCGCGCTGGCGTGGGTGATCGAGCGCCTGCTGATCCAGCGGATCTACCACTTGCCGCACATGTTCCAGATCCTGGTGACCCTGGGGATCGCGCTGATCATCCAGGAAGCCAGCGTGATGATCTGGGGCCCGGTGGGCAAAAGTGTCGCGGTGCCGGAACTGCTGCGTGGCGTGCTGGTGGTCGGCGACTTCGTCTACCCCTACTACCGCCTGTTCCTCATCGTGTTTTCCGCGCTGGTGGGCCTGGGCCTGTGGCTGCTGCTGGAACGCACGCGCTTCGGTGCCCTGGTGCGCGCCGGCAGCGAAAGCACCGAAACCGTGTCGCTGCTGGGCACCAATATTTTCCGCCTGTTCTCCATGACCTTCGCCCTCGGCGTGGCCCTGGCCGGCGTCGCCGGGGTGCTGTTTGCGCCGCTGCGTGGTGCCCAGCCGTTCGTTGGCCCGGAGATCCTCGGCGTGGCGTTCGTGGTGGTGGTGATCGGCGGCATGGGCTCGTTCAGCGGTGCGCTGGTCGGCGGTTTGCTGGTGGGCGTAGTGCAAAGCCTGATGACCACACTCTGGCCCCAGGGCGCGAGCCTGATGATCTACGGCGCGATGGCCGTGGTGATTCTGGTCCGCCCCTACGGCCTGTTCGGGAGAGCCTGACATGAGCGAGAAAAACCCCCTGCCGTTTGCCAAGACCCAATCGCGCGCGATGTTGCTGTGGGTAGTGGCGGTGCTGATCGGCCTGCCGTTGATCCTGCCTTCGGCGACGCTGGCCACCGAAATCCTGATCTTCGCCCTGGCCGCCCTGGCCTGCAACCTGCTGCTGGGCTACACCGGACTATTGTCGTTCGGCCAAGGCATCTTCTTTGGTGCCGGTGCGTATTGCGCGGCGCTGCTGATGATCCACCTGCAACTGGGTCTGTTCAGCGCCCTGCTCGGCGCGGCCCTGACCGGTGGCTTCCTGGCCTTGCTGGTGGGCGCCCTGGCCATTCGGCGCACCGGTATCTACTTCGTGATGCTCACCCTGGCGTTCAGCCAGATGGCCTACTTCGTCGCCTACACCCTGAGCGACTGGACCGGCGGCGACAACGGCCTGCTCAGTGTGCCGCGCCCGGAAATCCGCATCGGTGACACTGTGCTGCTGTCGCTGGCCGACGCCCGCGCCTTTTACGGGTTTGTCGCCGTGCTGTTCCTGCTGATCTTTATCGGCGCGCGCCGGGTGATCGCTTCGCCGTTCGGCAGCACCCTGATGGCGATCCGCGAAAACGAAACCCGCGCCTCGGCCATTGGCTACGACACGCGGCACTTCAAGATCCTGGTGTTCGTATTGTCCGGCGCGGTCACCGGCATTGCCGGGGCGCTGTACGCCATGCTGCTGCACTTTGTGCCGCTGTCGAACATCGACCTGGCAATGTCCGAGAACATCCTGATCATGACCATCGTCGGTGGCACCGGCTCACTGTTCGGCTCGTTGCTGGGCGCTGGTTCCATCGTGCTGCTGGGGGATTTCCTGTCGGACCTGTGGCCGCGCTGGCTGATGCTGCTGGGGGTGATCCTGATCCTGGTGGTGATCTTTATGCGCGGCGGCTTGTGGGGCGGGTTGGCCGCTGTGTTCGAAAAACTACGCGGCCGTCGCACGCCCAGCGTCGTGGCAAAGGAGCACGTGCAATGAGCATTTTGCTGGAAACTCAAGACCTGGAACTGGCCTATGGCGCGTTCCATGCGGTGAACGGCGTCAACCTCAAGGTCGAGGCCGGCACCATCCACACCATCATCGGCCCCAACGGTGCGGGCAAGACCAGCCTGTTCCACTGCCTCACCGGTGAACGCCAGGCCACCGCCGGTGCGATCCACTTCGACGGCAAGAACCTGATGCGCAAACCCGCCCATGGCCGCGTCGGCCTGGGCATGGCGCGCTCGTTCCAGCTCACCAGCCTGTTCCAGAACCTCAGCGTGCGTGAAAACCTGCGCCTGGCCGCCCAAGGCCGTGACGGCGCGCGCGCCCTGAATTTCTGGCGCCGCGTGGACAGCAAGCGCGAGCACCTGGAGATGGCCGACCAGGTGCTGGAGCGCCTGCAACTGACCGCCCGCGCCGAGACCCTGGCCGGCGAGTTGTCCCACGGCCAGCAGCGCGTGCTGGAAGTGGGCATGTCGATCTGTTCCAGGCCCAAACTGTTGATGCTCGATGAGCCCACCTCGGGCATGGGCATCGATGACATTCCGATCATGACCCAACTGATCAGCGACCTGGGCCGCGACCACACGGTGCTGCTGATCGAACACAACATGAGCATCGTCATGTCCATCAGCCAACGCATCACGGTGATGAGCCACGGGCAGATCCTAGTGGAAGGCACGCCGCAATTCGTGCGTGCCGATGAACGTGTGCGCACGGCTTACCTTGGGGAGGCGGCGTGATGCTGATCGTCGAAAACATTCACTCCTACTACGACAAAAGCCATGTGCTCGAAGGCGTGTCATTGACCGTCAACCCCGGCGAGCTGGTGACGCTGCTGGGCCGTAACGGCGCCGGCAAGACCACCACCTTGCGCAGCATCCTGGGGATCATCTGCCCGCGCCAGGGCCAGATCCACTTCAACGGGCAGGCGCTGGTGGGGCAGAAGATTTTTGAAATCGCGCGCCAGGGCCTGGCGCTGGTCCCGGAGAACCGCGGGATTTTCCGCCTGCTCAGCGTCGAGGAAAACCTGCGCATCGCCGTGCGCAAGACCAGCCGCTGGCAACTGGAAGACGTGTACGCCATGTTCCCGCGCCTCAAGGAGCGCCGCAGGAATGCCGGGCATGCGCTCTCCGGCGGCGAGCAACAGATGCTCGCCATCGCCCGCGCCCTGCTCAACGATCCCAAGCTGCTGATCCTCGATGAGCCCACCGAAGGCCTGGCGCCGGTAATCGTCGACGAACTGGTGAAGATCCTGCGCAAGGTCAAGGACGACGGCCTGCCAGTGCTGCTGGTGGAACAGAACCTGATGGTGTGCGACAAGCTCGCCGACCGTCATTACGTACTCGAACAGGGCCGCGTGGTGTACGAAGGCAGCGCTGCGGATTTCCGCGCCGACCCGAGCATCAAGAATCGCTACCTGGCCCTGAGTGCCTGACCGGAGAATGCCCATGAATTCTTTTGCGCAACCGCTGCAGAGCAACGCCCCGCTGATCAATCGCGACCGCCTGTGGCAATCCTTGATGGACCTGGCCCGGCTCGGCGCTACGGCCAAAGGCGGCGTGTGCCGCCTGGCCCTGACCGACCTCGACCGCCAGGCCCGTGACCTCTTTGTGCAGTGGTGCGAGGCCGCCGGCTGCAGCGTCAGCGTCGACGCCATCGGCAATATCTTTGCCCGCCGCGCCGGACGCAACAACACCCTGCCCCCGGTGATGACCGGCAGCCATATCGACACCCAGCCCACCGGTGGCAAGTTCGATGGCTGCTACGGGGTGATGGCCGGCCTGGAAGTGATCCGCACCTTGAATGACCTGAACATACAAACCGAGGCGCCGATTGAAGTGGTGGTGTGGACCAACGAAGAAGGTTCGCGTTTTCCGCCGTGCATGATGGGTTCCGGGGTATTCGCCGGTAAGTTCGACCTGCAGGACACCCTCGATAAACAAGACGAGCACGGCCTGTCGGTGGGCGCGGAATTGCAGCGCATCGGTTATGCCGGTTCCCGCGCCGTGCTGGGCCATCCGGTGGGCGCGTATTTCGAGGCGCATATCGAACAGGGCCCGGTGCTCGAAGACCAGGCCACCACCATCGGCGTGGTGATGGGTTGCCTGGGCCAGAAATGGTTCGACCTGACCCTCACCGGCGTCGAAGCCCACGCAGGCCCGACGCCGATGCACTTGCGCAAGGACGCCCTGGTGGGCGCCGCCGAGGTGGTCAGCGCGGTCAACCGCATCGCCCATCAGCAGCAGCCGCACGCCTGCGGCACCGTCGGTTGCCTGAGCCTGCACCCCCGGCTCGCGCAATGTGATTCCAGGCCAGGTGCACATGACGATCGACCTGCGCCACCTGCACGCAGACAAGCTGCAAGCGATGGTCGACGAAGTGCGCAGCGTGATCCAAACCAGCGCCGCCCGGCACGGCCTCACGTATGAACTGACCCCCACCGCCGACTTCCCGCCCCTGGACTTCAACCCCCACTGCGTGAACGCCGTGCGCGACGGCGCCAGCGCCCTGGGCTTGAGCCATATGGATATCGTCAGCGGCGCTGGGCATGACGCGATCTTCGTCGCCGAACTCGGCCCGGCCGGGATGATCTTTGTGCCGTGCGAAGGCGGCATCAGCCATAACGAAATCGAAAACGCCGCGCCGGATGACCTGGCGGCAGGCTGCGCGGTGTTGTTGCGGGCGATGGTCAATGCGGCGCAGGGAGTTCAGCCATGAGCGAGATCGGCCAACTGACAGCGGTGCAACTGCTGCAGCATTTTCGCGACAAGACCTTGTCGCCGGTGGAAGTCACCGAAGATGCACTGTTGCGTATCGAGCGCTACAACCCGGTGGTGAACGCCTATTGCCATGTGGACCCGGAGGGCGCGTTGAACACGGCGCGCGCCGCCGAACAGCGCTGGCTCAAGGGCCAGCCCTGCGGCGCGCTGGACGGCGTGCCGGCATCGATCAAGGACCTGACGTTGACGGCCGGCATGCCCACGCGCAAAGGGTCGCGCACCACCGCCTCCGACGGGCCGTGGGACGTCGACGCGCCGTTTACGGCGTTCATGCGCAAGGCCGGCGCGGTATTGCTGGGCAAGACCACCACCCCGGAATTCGGTTGGAAAGGCGTCACCGACAACCCGCTGTACGGCATCACGCGCAACCCCTGGGACACGCGCACCACGGCGGGCGGTTCATCCGGTGGTGCCGGTGCGGCGGCGGCGCTGAACCTGGGCGTGCTGCACCAGGGCAGCGACGCGGGCGGCTCGATCCGGATTCCCTGTGCATTCACCGGCACCTTCGGCATCAAGCCGACCTTCGGCTATGTGCCGCAATGGCCGGCAAGCTCCATGACGATTCTGTCGCACTTGGGCCCGATGACGCGCACCGTGGAAGACAGCGTGTTGATGCTGCAGGCCGTGGCGCAGCCGGACGCGCGGGACGGGCTGATCGGTGCGCCGAGGGCCACGCCATGGCTGACGCCGGGCACCGACTTGAAAGGATTGCGTATCGCCTACAGCCCCACCTTGGGTTACGTGCAGGTCGACCCGCAGGTGGCCAAGGTGATCGCCGCCGCCGTCGATGGCCTGGCGCAGTTGGGCGCCCACGTCGAGCAGATCGACCCGGGCTTCAGTGATCCACTGGAGGTGTTCAGCACTTTGTGGGCCGCTGGCGCTGCGCGCTTGACGCGCGGCATGAGCGACGCGCAAAAGCAGCTGCTCGATCCGGGTTTGCTGCGCATCGCACAGCAGGGCGAGCGTTTGAGCCTGGATGATTTCAACGCGGCCCTGGAGGCACGTGCGGCGCTGGTGGCCCGGATGGCGGCGTTCCATGAGCATTACGACGTGCTGGTGTCACCGATGATGCCAATCACCGCATTCGCGGCCGGGCACAACGTACCGCCGGGTTCGGGCCTGCAGGAATGGACGCAGTGGACGCCGTTCACCTACCCCTTCAACCTCACCCAGCAACCCGCCGCGTCAGTGCCCTGCGGGTTGGCAGCGAATGGCTTGCCGGTGGGGTTGCATGTGGTGGCTGCGCGGTTTGCCGATGAGCAGGTGTTGCGGGTGTGCCAGGCATACGCCGAGGCATTCCCCACCCAGCACCTGCAAGCCCCGATCACCAGAACACTGTAGATCCAATGTGGGAGGGGGCTTGCCCCCGATAGCCATAGGTATCTACACAACTTTGTAGCAGCCTCCGGTAACCACGATGCGAAGCAAGCCGCTCTTGTTCTTGCTCTTGATCTTAGGCGCCCCGTTAAACCACGCTGGCCGGAATTCGACAGTGATTTGGGGGGTAAACCGGCAGGGATGCCGGTTTAGCCGCCCCGCGCCATGGATGGCGCGTGGCGGCGGCCCCCCAAATCACTGTCGGATTACGGGCACACCGAGCGTGAGCGAGGTGCCGAGTGGTGGGGCAAGAGCCCTTTGGGTTACTTTTGGGGCTCTTTTCCAAAAGTGACCCGCCGTAAGGGCGGAACCCTAAGCCGCCGTTACCGCAGCAACGGATATGTACGCGCTCTGATCCAACATCCTGGTCGGCTGTCAGGCCGCCATCGGGAGCAAGCCCCCTCCCACAGTTTTGACCGCATTCCACTACAATGCCCTCCATTCATTCCCGGGGGGCTTCATGGACATCGAACTGGCACGCACCTTCCTCGAAATCACCCGCTGCGGCAGCCTGGCCGCGGCGGCTGAAAAACTGCACGTCACCCAGACCGCCATCACCGCACGGGTCAAAAACCTGGAAAACCAGTTGGGCAGTACGCTGTTCGTGCGCAACCGCGCCGGCGCCAGGCTGACCGCCGATGGCGAGGCCTTCGTGGTGTACGCCAACCAGTTGCTGCAGACCTGGGAAGCTGCCCGCCGCGACCTGCCATTGCCCGATGGCTATCGCAACGTGCTGCACATCGGCGGTGAAGTCAGCCTGTGCAACCCGCTGATGCTCGGCTGGGCCAAGGCGCTGCGTGAGCGTATTCCGGGGCACGCGCTGCGCACGGAAGTGCGTGAAGGCGAGTACCTGCTGCGCCAGTTGGAGTTGGGCGTGCTCGACGCCGCGCTGGTGTTCCAGCCCCAATACTGGCCGGGGTTGCAGGTGGAGCAGGTGCTGGAAGAAAAACTGATCCTGGTGCAACTGGCGAGCAAGCCCGAGCCCTACGTGTATATCGATTGGGGCCCGGGCTTTCGCCAGCAGCACGACGCCGCCCTGCCCGACCGTGCACGCGCCGCCGTGAGTTTCAACCTGGGGCCGCTGGCGTTGCAGTACATCCTGGAGAACGGCGGCGCCGGGTATTTCCGCACGCGGGTGGTGCAGAGCTACCTGGACAGCGGCGTGATGCAGCGGGTGGCCAAGGCGCCGGAATTCAGCTTCCCGACCTACCTGGTGTACGCGCGGGCACGGGATTCAGCGGTGCTGCAGCAGGCATTGACGCTGTTGCGCGAGGTGGTCAAGGCTGAGGACGATTGGTCGCAACGCTGGGACCCGCTGATTTGAATCACCCCGCACCTGCGCGCGTGCTAGCCTGCGGGTGTTTCCTTTCGCAGCCTTATCGATGAACAAGAAAAAGTCCGTCACCATCAGCGACATCGCCAAACGGGTGGGCATGACCACCATCACCGTGTCTCGGGCGCTGAGCAAACCTGACCTGGTCAAGCCCGCCACCCTGGCGCGCATTCTGGAAGTGGCGCGCGAACTCGACTACGTGCCCAACGCTTTTGCACGCGGGCTCAAGCGCAGTGAAAGCCTGATCATCGGGGTGATTACCGCGTCGGTGGACAACCCGTTCTACAGCGAAATGATCAAGGCGATTTCCCGCGAAGCGAAAAAACACGGCTACACCATCATGCTGGTGGACACCGACGAGCTGGAAGAACTGGAAAGCAAGGCCGTCGATACCCTGCTGGGGTATCGCGTGGCGGGGATCATCCTGTCGCCGGTTTCCGATGAGCCGAGCTACCAACCCGACTATCTGGAACGCCTGGGCAATGGCAAGACGCCCGTGGTGCTGCTTGACCGCACGATCCACGACAGCCCGTTCAGCCGCGTGGTGCTCGACAACTACCACAGCGGCATCCAGGCCGCGCACTACCTGCTGCGCCAGACCCCACACCTCAAGCGCCTGCTGGTGCTGACCGGCCCCGAACACTCGCGCATCACCGTGGAGCGCCTCAAGGGCCTGCGCGAAGTGCTGGCCGAGCATCCCCAGGTGCAAGTTGAAGTGCAGGCCGGGGACTACACGTTGATGCCGTCCTACCTGCACACCCTCGACTACCTCGCCGCGCACTCGGCGCCGGACGCGATCATGGGCTTCAACCAGTTGATCACCCTCGGCGCCCTGCGTGCATTACGCATGCACAACATCGCCCACGACAGCCTGACCATCTGCGGCATCGACCGCCTGCCCTTCGCCGATATTTTCGGCGTGCCGATTGCCTGCGTGGCCCACGACGCCTCACTCGCCGGCAGCAGCGCGGTGCGCCTGCTGCTTGATCGCCTGCAAGACCCGCACAAGCCACGGGACAAGGTGGTTATCGCGGGGCAATTGGAGAACGGCTAGCGACTGGTGTAGCCGCCATCGATGGGCAGGCTCACGCCGCTGATCATGCTGGCGGCGTCGCTGAGCAGGAACAGCACGGGCAACGCCACCTCCACGGTTTGCGCAAAACGGCCCAGCGGAATCGCTGCCAGCGCCGGATCGCGCTTGGCTGGATCAGACCAGGCCATGGTCGCCATGGGCGTCAGCGTGACAGTGGGGTTGACGCTGTTGACGCGAATGCCGAAGCGCCCCCATTCAGCGCATTGCACGCGGGTGATCGCATCGAGCGCGGCCTTGGAGGCGCAGTAGCCGAGGTGATCGTCCAGGGCCACCAGCGACGCCTGGCTGGACACGTTGACGATACTGCCGCCCAGGCCAGCCTTGATCATTTTCGCCGCCACGCGACTGGCCACTTGCGCAGCGGCGCGGGCATTGACGTGCATGACCTGGTCGAAGGCCTCGGCGCTGATGGCGGCGGCCGGTTCCAGGCGGGAAATACCGGCGCAGTTGACGAGGCCGTGCAGCGGCGGCAGTTCGTTAAGGGCGGTGTCGAGGGCACGGCTGTCGGCAATGTCCAGGCACAGCGTGCGGCACCCCAGCTCAGCGAGCGCCTGCGCGTCACGCCCCAGGGCAAACACCTCGGCGCCGCTGAGCAAGAGCTGACGGGCGATTTCGCGACCGATGCCACTGCTGGCGCCGGTGACAAGGATGCGCTGGCCGGTGAAGTCAAAGGTGGCGTGCATAAATAAAATTCCCGAAACAATGAAAGTCCCCTGTGGGAGGGGGCTTGCTCCCGATGAGGGTGTATCAGCCAATGCAGCTGTGACTGACCCACCTATATCGGGAGCAAGCCCCCTCCCACATTTTTGGACCGGGTTGGGTCAGCTGTCTGCAGCTTGTGCATGATCGGTTTCAAGGCCGGGTAGAGCTTCAGGTATTCGCTGAATGCCTGATCGTAGATCGCAACATTCTCCCGCTTGGGCTGCGCCCGCAGCGCCAACTGCACCCAGCCCTTGTCCATCTCCCCATCACTCACCAGCCCTACCGTGTGCGCCGCCAACAACGCGGCACCGAGCGCCGCTTCGACTTCTTGGACAATGGTGTACACCGGGTAGCGCGTTACATCCGCGATGATCTGCATCCACACATCCGAATGGCTCGCACCGCCCACCACAATCAAGCGCGGGTCGAGGGAATGCGCGCCCTGGGTGCCGGCCTCGATGTTGTGGCGCAGGGCAAAGCTCACCCCTTCGAGCACGGCGCGGTACAGGTGCAGGCGTGTGTGGTACAGGTTCAACCCGACAAAACTGCCGCTGGCGCGGTCATCCCAGACCGGGCTGCGCTCGCCCATCAGGTACGGCAAGAACAACAGCCCCTCGCTGCCCGCCGGGATATCCATCGCGCTGCGTTCCAGCAGCACCAGGCTGTCCTGGCCGGTGGCTTTGGCCTGCTGCTCCTCGGCCTGGCAGAACTGTTCGCGAAACCAGCTCACCGACGCCCCGGCGGTGATCGCGCCGCCGAAAATGTACAGGTCGCGATGGCCGTTGTAGACGTGGGGCATGCTCACCAACCCATGCCGCGCATCCACCTGCTGGTTGAGGTAGCCCCAGCACATGCTGGTGCCGATCATCGCCACATGGTTGCCCGGCTGCGTGACGCCCGCGGCCAGGGTCGCCATGGCCGCATCCACACCGCCGGCGAGTATCGGCGTACCCGCCTGCAAGCCTAGGCGATCGGCCCAGCCTTCCAGCAAACCGCCCACCACTTCACCGGAATACACCAACCGCTCCGGCATCATCGAAGGCGGGATGCCCAGTGCCTCGAGCATCTCGCCGGACCAGTTGCGCGCGGCCACATCGTAGACACCGCCGATATTGCCGGCGCTGCTATGGTCCACCGCCAGCGCGCCGGTCAGGCACCAGTTGATATAGCTGTTGGGCGGCAGCAGGTAGCGCGTGTTCGCCCACACCTCAGGCCGGTGCTGCTTGAGCCAGAGCATCTTGGTGAAGCCGTAGTAACTGTCCACCGAGTTACCGGTGACGGCGAACAGTCGGTCCAGGTCCACGTGCTCGCGCACCCACTGCACCTGCTCGCCGGCCCGCCGGTCCATCCAGATCAGGCACGGATGCAACGGTGTGATCTGCGCATCCACCGCAATCCCCGAGCCGCCATACAGGCTGCTGATGCACAGCGCCTTGACCTGCGCCTTCTCCACCGAGGCCTTGCCCATGCACTGCGCCACACAGGCCTCGACCGCTTCCAGCCAGACCTGCGGCCATTGCTCGGCCCAGCGCACTTTCGGCGTATCCACGCGATACCCTTGGCTGTGCTGGGCGATGATCGTGCCGTGGGCATCCACCAGCAGCGCCTTGGTGCTCTGGGTTCCTATGTCGACCCCCATCACGTAGTTCATGGTCAGAGCACCGGCTTCAACAAGACCTTGATCGACTTCGTGGAGTTGGCCAGCTCGAAGGCTTCGGCAAAGTCATCCAGCGGGAAGTCATGGGTCACGATGCCTTGGGACGTGACCAGGCCGCGCTCGAATAGGTCGATGGCAATCGGGTAGCAATACGGGCCGAGGTGGGCACCGCGCACGTCCAGCTCCTTGCGATCGCCGATGATCGACCAGTCCACGCTGGTCTCGGCGCCGAACACGCTGAACTCGACGAAACGCCCGAGCTTGCGGATCAGGTCCAGGCCCTGGGTAACGCCGGCCGGTACGCCGGTGGTCTCGATGTACACGTCGCAGCCGTAGTTATCAGTAAGGCCGTTGATGATCGCGCGGGCGTTGTCGCGGGACGGGTTGATCACCACATCGGCGCCGAACTTCTTCGCCAATTCCAGGCGCTCGTCGACCATGTCGATCACCACCAGTTTCTTCGGCGTCTTCAGCGCCGCCACTTGCACCATGCACAGGCCCAGGGTGCCGGCGCCGGCAATCACCACCACGTCATCGAGCTGGATATCGCCACGGTTGACCGTGTGGATCGAGCAGGCCATCGGCTCGACCAGCGCCGAGTCTTCCAAGGACACCGACTCGGGAATCCTGTGCACGATGGCGGTCTTGGGAATGCGCATGTACTGCGCCATACCGCCCTCGGCCACTTCGCGCTGGAACCCGAAGATGTTGTGCACTTCGCACATCCAATACTTGCCCGACTTGCAGAAACGGCATTTGGCGCAGGGCACGATCTGCTCGGCGATCACCTTGTCACCCACCGCCACTTCGAAGTGTTCCTTAGCGCCCTCGCCCGCCTCCACCACATAGCCAAAAAACTCGTGGCCCGGCACCACCGGCGCCTTGACCCAGGGATTGTCGCCGCCCCAGAACATCGCAGCGCCAGAGTGGCACTTGCAGTCGCTGGCGCAGATGCCGCACGCGGCGATGCGGATCACCAGTTCATGGGCGCGGGCCCGGGGCCGGCCGATGCGCTCCAGGCGATAGTCTTTCGGGCCGTGGCAGACGACGGCTTGCATGTGAGTGTGCTTGTCCATGGTGTTCGGTCCTGTGTGGAGAGGTGTTTATCGATGGCGCTGACGGCTGATAAAGATCGCCAGCAAAATGATCCCGCCCTTGATCACGCTCTGGACGTATGGCGATACGCCGAGCATGTTCAAGCCGTTGTTCAATACGCCCAGGAGCATGGCGCCCAGCAGTGTGCCGACGATCACGCCGCGCCCGCCGGCAATCGACGCACCGCCCAGTACCACGGCGGCAATCGCGTCCAGCTCGAACGACACGCCGGCATTCGGCTGGCCGCTCATCAAGCGTGAAGTCAGCACCAGCCCGGCAATCGCGGCGGTGAGGCCGCTGATGCCGTACACCAGCAGCTTGAAGCGCGCCGCACGCACGCCGGACAGGCGCACCGCCTCTTCATTGCCGCCGATGGCGTAGATGTAGCGACCGATGCGGGTGTGCTGCAGCAGCACATAGGCGGCCAGATAGGTGAGCAACATGATCAGGATCGGCACCTGCATGCCGAAAACGCTGGAGCGGCCGAAGAAGGCGAACCACTCCGGCAGCCCCGAAATCGGATAGCCGTCGGTGTACATCAGCCCCAGGCCACGGGCGATGCCCATGGTCGCCAGGGTCACGATGATCGGCGGCATATGCAGGTAGGCCACGAACAGGCCATTGCCGATGCCGAAGGCCACGCCCACCAGCATTCCGGCGCCGATGGCCAGGCCTGGCGGTACGCCGGCGACCATCAAGCCGGCCGTGAGCGTGCCGGACAATGCCATCACCGGCCCCACCGACAAGTCGATGCCACCGGTGAGGATCACGCAGGTCATGCCCACCGCGATAATCGCGTTGATCGACACCTGGCGGGCAATGTTCGACAGGTTGCTGGCGGTGAGAAAGGTGTCACTGGCGAGAATCATCACCAGGGTCACCACCACCAGGCCCACGAAGGGATAGAACGCCGGCGAGCGCAGCAACCGCGCCAGGTTCAGGCGCAACCGGCTGCCGGCTGCGGTGTTAATGGACGTATTCACTTGAGCCCCCTGTTGCATGGCGCATGACCTCTTGAGGATTGACGGCGGACGCTTCCAGGACCTTGACGATCGCGCCCTTGTGGAACACCGCGACGCGGTCGCACATGCCGATGACTTCCGGCAGTTCGGAGGAAATCATGATGATTGCGTAGCCCTGTTCGGTGAGGCTGCGCATCAGCGCGTAGATCTGTGCCTTGGCGCCGACGTCGATGCCACGGGTGGGTTCGTCGAACACCAGCACGTCGCAGTGGTGGTTGATCCAGCGGGCGATCACGACTTTTTGCTGGTTGCCGCCGCTGAGGTTCAATACCCGGCTTTCCGCACTGGGCGCCTTGATCGACAGCTGGCGCATCAGCGCTTCGACGCTGGCGCATTCCCTGGCCTTGTCGATCAGCCCGCTGGCGTTCTGGTATTTGGGCAGGTTGTTCAAGGAGATGTTTTCGCGAATGCTGAAGTCGGTGATCAGCCCTTCGCTCTTGCGGCTTTCGGGCAACAGGCCGATGCCATGGGCGAGTGCCTGGGCCGGGTCGTCGAGGCTGACCTTTTCACCGCGCAGCCACACCTCTTTGCTCACCGAGGGCAGCGCGCCCATCATGCCCAGGGCCAGCTCGGTACGGCCGGAACCGACCAATCCGGCAAAGCCAAGGATTTCGCCCTGGTGCAAGTCGAAGTGGTTATGCGGGCCGTCACGTACCAATTGGATGTCCTTGACCTCCAGCAGCAACGGCCCGCGCTCAGTGGTGGGCTTGGGCGGGAAGCTGCATTCCAGGCGGCGACCGACCATCATCTCGACCAAGCGGTCGATATCACTGTCGGCCACATCGGTGACGCCCACATTGCCGCCGTCGCGCAGCACGCTGATGCGGTCGCACACCTGGAAAATTTCTTCCAGATGGTGCGAGATAAAGATCACCGCAACGCCCTGACGCTTGAGCTCGCGCATGATCTGAAACAGCAGCTCGGCTTCGCTGGGGGTCAGGGTGGCGGTGGGTTCATCGAGCACCAGCAGGCGCGCATCCAGGGCCAGGGCCTTGGCGATTTCGACGAACTGCTGCTCGGCCACGCTCAGGTACTTGACCGCACAATCGAGGTTGATCGACACGCCCAGGCGCTTGAACAGCGCCTCGCTGGCCTCGCGCATGTCGCGTTTGCGCAACAGCCCGAAGCGGTTGCTCAGCTCATGGCCGAGAAAGATATTTTCCACCGCCGTAAGGTAGGGAATCAGGCTGAACTCCTGGAACACGATGCCGATGCCGGCCGCGATCGCATCCCGGTAGGTCGCGAATTGCCGGGCCTGGCCGTCGATCAGGATCTGCCCTTCGTCCTGATGCTCGACGCCGCCGAGGATTTTCATCAGGGTCGATTTGCCCGCGCCATTCTCCCCCAGCAACGCGTGTATTTCGCCGCGCTCCACTTGCAGGTTGATGGACTTGAGGGCCTGTACCCCCGGGTAACGCTTACAGATATTTTCCAGCTTCAGAAGACTGCTCATACCGCCGACCTCACACTCAGAAGGACAACCCGAGCCCCACGGCAAGCGTGGGGCGCAGGCGATTTACCAGCTGAAGTCCTTGGCCTTGGCCTGGTCGATCAAGGTGATGTCCACCGGCAGCGTGGCGGGCACTTGCGAGCCCCAGTGCTTGGCCAGGGCGATGCCAAGAGCCAGGCGGACCTGGTCGCGGGGGTATTGAGCGGAGGTGGCGATGAACTTGCTGCCGGGTTTCT
Source organism: Pseudomonas sp. W4I3 (assembly GCF_030816195.1). Taxonomy (GTDB): domain Bacteria; phylum Pseudomonadota; class Gammaproteobacteria; order Pseudomonadales; family Pseudomonadaceae; genus Aquipseudomonas. The sequence goes on from NZ_JAUSXS010000001.1 coordinate 4,255,926, forward strand.
GGATCGCCTTGATCGCTTCCGGCGCACCGTCGACACTGACCAGCTTCACGTCCAGGCCGCTGGCTTCGATGGCCGACAGCGCACCCAGGGAGCCGTTGTCGTTCACGCTGAAAATGCCCTTGAGGGTGGGCTGGGCCTGCAACATGTTTTCGGTGACGGTCAGCGCCTGGTCACGTTCCTGCTTGCCGTTCTGGATGCTGACAATCTTGATGTCCGGGTGCTTGGCCACCGCCTCCTTGCAGCCGCGCACGCGCTCCAGGATCGGCACCACGGCGATGCCGTCGAGGATCGCGATGTTGCCTTTGTCGCCGATGTTTTTGGCCAGGTATTCGCAGGCCTGGAAACCGGCGTCGTAGTTTTTCGAGCCGACGAAGGAATCCAGCGGGCCATCGGCCTGGGCGTCCACCGCCACCACGACCACCCCGGCGGCATGGGCGGACTTGACCGCCGATTGCACACCGACCGAATCGGTCGGGTTGATCAGCAGAATGTCGATGCCTTTTTGCAGCATGTCTTCAACGTCGCTGACTTGCTTGGACACGTCATGGCGGGCGTCGGTGATGATCAGTTTCGCACCGATGCTCGCGCCAGCTTCTTCCAGGGCGTTTTTCATGGTGACGAAATAGGGGTTGTTGATTTCCTGGAACGAGGCGCCGATGCGGATCGGTTTGGCGGCGTCGGCAAACACCGGAGAAGCACTGCCCAGGGTGATGCTGGCAGCCAATAAACACAGGGTTTTCGGAAGCATTTTCATGGCGTGGGTCTCTGTTTTGTTTTTATTTTTAGAGCAAATGTTATCGTTAACATTTTGTCAGAAGCTAGCAAGTAAATTGGACCTGCGCAAGCCTCCACTGGTCGGTCGCGGTCAAAAATGTGGGAGGGGGCAAGCCCCCTCCCACATTTGTAGCGTGCTGCCTGCGAATCATGAGTGCGCCGCAAAAAAAAGGAGCAGCCTCTGCAGGCTGCCCCTTCTGTTTCACATCACGCCGTCAAGGGATGATGGTCTGGGTGCAGATATGCCCCAGGCTGACGTATTGCTTGTTGTCACCGCCGACGCCCACGCCGGGGAACTCGGCCAGATCGATGCGCCAGCCACCCTCGTTGTAGGTGGTTCTCCACCTGTACGGCACACCGGTGCTGCTGTCGTGATCACCGTGGTGTAATCACCGAAGCAGGTGCCGATATTGGCCGTGGCCGCAGACGCACCGGCGCTGTTGGTAGTCGCCTGGTAGTCGACCCAGTGGAAGTTCAAGTCAACGAAGTGATTGTCCACACGCAACACCGGGGTGACGCCCAGCAGCGGCGCGCCGGTGGAGTCAGACCACTGGGTGGACCAGTTCAACTGCCGTGCGGTCTGGGTGGCCAGCGGAGCCTCGCTGACCGGCACCCGTACGACGTTGTCACCCTTCACATCAAACGTCTTCAGGATCGGCGTGGACCCCAGGCTCAACTGGTAGTACTTGCTCGGGTCCTGAGCCACTGCGGGGTTGGCCCGTACACGCACCTTCACCGTGGTGCCCGGCGCGACGCTCGGGTAAGTCGAGGTGGAACCCGCCGGCACGGTGAGCCAATTGGCACCATCGAAGCGGTCGAAGATCCACTGGTCACGGCTGCCGTTCTCGTCGCCCGCCAGGTACAGACTCACGCTTTGACCACGCACCGCCTTGAAGTCGAAGTAATCGACATCATCGGCGCTGTCGAGGTTACCGCTGACCTTGTTCATCGAGTCCGGCAATACGAACGCTGTTTGCGCGCTGTCGTTGGGCTCGAACGCATCGATGTTGCTGTCTACCGCCACGCCAAAACTGAACTGCGCGTTGTCGGCGACCTTGGCCACCATGTACCAGTAATAGTCGCCGGCCGGCAGTACACCGTTGAGGTATTCGTCAGCATTGCCTGCGGCATCGGAAGACCCCACCACACTCAGGTTGCCCTGGCCGTCATCCTGAAACAGGGTCAGCGACATATCCGCCCCTGCGCTCTGGTTGACCAGTTGCACCTGCACCCGCGCACTTTGCGGCAGGTTGAAATGGTAGGCGAACTCGTTGCCGGTCTGCACCGCATCGATGGTGTAGAGCGTGTTGATATCCAGGGTAGGAAACAGCGGTTCAAACGCCGCAGCGGCCGCGCTTTTCGAAGCGCCCTGCGCCGGTTTTTTCAGCTCGCTGACCACGCTGTCGAACGGCGCGGACTTGATGGCTTGGGTCACGGCCTTGGATTGACCGCTCTTGGCCGCCAGGAGTTTGTGCTTGAGCGCGGACGAAACCTTCGCCGCGTCCAGCTTGCCACCGGATTTGAGCGCTTTTTCCGCGGCCTGTTTTGCCGCTGCGGCACTGAGTGTGCGAGGCGCTTGATCAGCGAGGGAGAAGGCCGAAACGAAGCAGGAGGCCATCATGGCCGCACCTAGCATAAGGGCTTTTTTCGATTTCATTTTTTTATCCATCCATAGTTAAAAAATTGAAGCTCAGGTAACCGGTGACATCCGGTCACCTGGGATGGAATGTAGGACGATACTGTTTATATGTACAGTATTTTCTGAAAATTTTTCTGATCTAATCCAAAGGCGTCCATGAAAAGCCCCTAATACCCCGTCATCTCCAAATACCCCACCCCACCGTCAAACTTCACCGGCCCTTCCCAGTAGGGAATTCCCAGGTTCATCCAAGCCTTTGGATTGACGGCTTCGGTGGTGATGTCCAAGTGTTTGCCGGGGATTTTCAGCGACCAGCGTGTGGGAATACTGCGCCCTTCGATCTGGGTGTTGGCCAGCGGCGCGAGTTGGATATCGGCGTTGTGCAAGGTCTCGGTATGGCCTTGCGCATCGATCCAGGTGCCGGTGAGGTAGCCGCCACCGTCCTTCTGCCGCACGCGAAACAGCATCAGGTGTTCGCCTCGGTCCAGGTGCAGGGAGAACCAATCCCAGCCGGTCTGGCTCGCGGCCAGTGGCTGGCTGCTCCACTCACGGTCCAGCCAGGCGGGGCCGCTGACCTGGTAGGTCTGGCCGTCGATGCTGAGGCTGCCGCTGGCGGTGAAAAACGGCTGGCTGTAGTAGTAGGACGCCTGGCCCTGGTCGGATTTGCGGCTGTAGCCGTTATCGCCCTGCAGCACCAGCGGGCGGCTGGAGGTCAATTGCAGGTCGTAGGCGAACTGCGCGCCGCTGGCCTTGAGTTGCATGTCGGCCAACGGGCTGGCGGCGCCAGGGCGGGTGGCGAAGTTCCAGTTGTCGATCCACGCGTCAAAGGGCTGCGCCTGCGCCCCGGCCTGGCCGACGCCGCCACGGGCGAAGCGCTCGGCGGCGTAGTGCCGGGTGGCGGAGGTGACAGCAGCATGCCCGAGCCAAATGGTCGAGTCGCGCCAGCCCGGTTGCGCCGGCCCTGCGTTCACGGCATTGCGGAACAAGGTCCATTGCACGCCGAAGGCATTGCCTTGGGCGTCCTTGAGGTTGGCGGTGACGTACCACCATTCGATGCGAAAGCCCGGATGCGGGCCGTGGTCTTCAGGGAAGTTGAAGACTTTGCCGGGCACCACCTGTACAAAGTCCGCCGCATCACTGCCCAGGCCGGCGAAACCTTCTTCGGGGGCCGGTGCCTGGTCGCACGCGCCCAGCAGCAGCAAAACCGCCCACCCCAACGCTTTAATCTTCATGGGCAAACGTCCTCAACAAGTCCGCCGGGCGGCTTCGATACAGTTGCCACAATGGCCAGGCCGAGGCGAGCAACGTGGCAAGCATCGCCAGCCCCATCAACTGCGCCAGTTGCCACGGGAACACCTGCAACGGCAGGCGCCAGCCAAAGGCTTGCACGTTGATCACCGCATCCAGGCACCACGCCAGCAGCAGACCCAATGGCAACGCCAGCACCAGGGTGAGTACCGCCAGCAGCCAGGTCTGGCCCAGGTTGAGCAGCATCAGCTGACGGCGCGTCACTCCCAGCGCCCACAGCGGTGCCAATTGACCCAGGCGGCTCTGGCTCTGGGTCAACAGGCTGATGAACAGCGCCACCCCCGCCACGCCCAGGGTCAGGCTGTTCAGCGCGCCGGTGGCGGCGAAGGTGCGTTCAAATACCTGGCTGGACCAACCCTTGAGCTGTTGTTGGTCGACGATGCGGCTGTCTTCCAGGGCAAATTCACCCTGCACTTGGGCGATCAGCGGTGGCACATCCTGGGGCGCCACGCGCAGGTTGAAGCGCACCGGCGACAGCGTCGGCCAATGCGTCAACAGGTGTTTGACGTTGACCAGCAAATGGCCCTTGGGGTTACCGTAATCGGCGTAGATCCCGACGATCTTGGGTGCCCACAAGCCCTGGGGCGTGGGGACTTGAACCGTGTCGCCCAGGCGCACGTTCAGGCGCCGCGCCAATTGCTCGCTGAGCATCACGCTGTCGTCCTGCAGCAGGCGATCCCAGGGCGCGCTCGCCGCCTCCAGCAACGGCCAGTGCTGGCGATAGGTGGGGTCGTCGACCACGCCGAACACCTCCGCCGGCCAGCCTTGCAACTGCACCGCGACCTGCCAGCTGGGCAGCACTGCCTTCACCCGCGGTTGGTGCGCCAGCCAGGCCTGCAGTTGCTCGGCCTGGGCCGGATTTTGCGGGTTGAGGTACAGCTCGGCGGTAAGGCGCTGCTCCAGCCAGTGATTGAACGTGCTGCGAAAACCCGAGGTCATGGAGCCCGCGCCGATGTTCGCCGCCAGGGCCAGCAGCAGCGCCATCAGTGCCAGGCTCAGGGCCGGCAGTTGCTGGCGACAGTCGGCGAGAAACCACTGGCCCAGCACCGAACGGCTGCGCCCCAGCACGCCCTTTAGCAGCGCATTGAGCAGTACCGGCAAACCGAGAGCGGCGCCCAGCAGCAACGCCGCCATCAGCACAAACCCGGCCGCCAGACTATTGCCCCAGCCCAGCGCCACCAAGGCGATGAGCAGGGCCGCAGCCGCTACCCAACCCTGGCGCCGCAACCAACGGCCGTGGGCCTCGTGCCAGGCCTGGGCGTTGGCCAATGCCAGCAACGGCAGGCGGGCCGCACGCCACAGGCTGCTGGCCCCGGCGAGCAACGCACCGAGCAGGCTCAAGCCCAGGCCTGCAAGCCACCACCACGGGCTCAAGCTCAGTTGGCCGGCGACTTCGGCGCCGTAAAGCCCGCGCAAGCTGGCAGCGACGTCGGGCAGCAACAGCCCGGCGAGCAGGTAACCGCTGGCCACACCGAGCACGCCGCCGAGCAACGCCAAAAAGCCCAGCTCCACCCCCAGGCTGAGGATCAGCATGCGTGCGCTGACCCCGCAGGCGCGCAAGGTGCGCAACAGGCCCCGGCGTTGCTCCAGTGCCAGGCCGATGGCCGCGTGCACGATAAACAGCCCTACCACGAAGGACAAAAAGCCCAGCGCGTCGAGGTTCAGGTGAAAGCTTTCGGTGAGGCGCGACAGGTTGTTGTCGTCGCCCTGCTTGAGTTGCAGCCCGGCAGGTGGCGTGGGATGGCGGGCGGCGAAGCGGTTGTCCAGCAGCAGGCGCGACAGTCGTCCCTGCAGGTTGAGCAGGGGTTGGGCAAAGCCGATATCGGTGAGCAGCAGGCCGGGGGCCATGTCCGGCTGAACCTGCAACGGCGGCAGGCGTTGCCCGTCAGCGGTCAGCGGTTGTTCGCCGGCGTGCAAGCCAAGCGCCTGCAAGGTTTGCGCGGCAATCCAGGTGCGCCCCGGCGCCTCGAAGAACGCCAGCATCTGGGCCTGGCTCAAGCGTTGTCCCGCCACGCTGCCGCTGCCGGGTAACGACACCGGTTCAATGCCCATCAACTGCAGGCGCTGTTGTTCATGCCCCTTGAGCACTATGCGGCCCTGCACCACCGGCGACACCGGCCACCCGGCGCGACGCAGTTCGGCGAACCACGCCTGGGGGAATCCGGCACCGTCCGGCGCACTCAAGCTGGCTTGAGGTTCGCCGCCGATCAACTGGCTGGCACGCGCGTAGCCGTCGCGCGCCTGGCTGTTCAGCGCCTGCACGCCAATCAGCAGCGCGGTGGCCAACCAGAGGCCGGTCAGCACGCTGAAAAACTGCACCGGGTGGCGCCGCCAATGGCTCAACAGCGCCCGCAGCGCCCAATAGAACACCGCCATCTCAGCGCGGCTCCATCGGCACGACACGGCCGTGGTGCAGCACCACTTGCTGATCCAGGCGCGCGGCGAGACGTGGGCTGTGAGTGACCATCAACAGGCTGGTGGGGCTGTCGCGCAGCAGGTCGAGCAGCAGCTGCAGCACCTCGTCGCTGGTGGTTTCGTCGAGGTTGCCGGTGGGCTCATCGGCCAACAGCAAACCGGGGCGGGACGCCAGTGCGCGCCCCACCGCCACTCGCTGCTGCTGGCCGCCGGACAACTGCTCCGGGTAACGCTTGAGCAAGTCGCCCAGCCCCAGGCGCTCCACCAGCTGTGCCTGCCACTGCGGATCGAAACGCCCGGCCAGGCGCGCCTGGAACGCCAGGTTGTCCTCGACCCGCAAGCTGCCGATCAGGTTGAACTGCTGGAACACCAAGCCAATTTCGGTGCGTCGCCAGTGGGCCAGTTGCCCTTCGTTGAGGCGATCGAGGCGCTGGCCGCCGATCAGAATGCTGCCGCCGTCCACGCGGTCCAGCCCGGCCACCAGGTGCAGCAACGTGCTTTTGCCACTGCCCGACTCGCCCATCAGCGCCAGGCTGCTGCGCGCCCCCAGGTGCAGGTCGACGCCTGCCAGAACGGCCAGCGGACCTTGGGGGGTCGCGTAGTTTTTAACAACACCTTCTACCTGCAACATACGAACGCTCGGGTTAAGGACTGCAAACGAGAATAACGGCTGCGCGGCGCTCCTACGCAATTTTTTCACATTGATTTCACCGCTTGCCCACCCCAGACACTTTAAATTCTGCGCCGAGGCACCATTAACCGGACACTTTTAAGTTGGCCCACGCGATGTTTCTTAATATTCATATGTTCAGCTAAAAGACAGCAGCCGTATGACAGGCTTCTGCGCTATTAAGGGCAGTTGCCGCAATTAGTTGCGTGCGTCTTTTAACAACAAAACAATCACTCGTGCCGATGGTGAACAGCGTGGCAGACATTACCCTGACCAAACCCCAGCGGGCCAGGTTAAAGCGCCTTAGAAAATACCGCGTGCCGGTGGCAACCATCATCGTATTCGCATTGCTGGTGACCGCTTTTTTATTCTGGCCACGGTCACCTGAAGACTTGGGCATCGGCAATCGCCTGGTCACCTCTGGCGTGCTGGCCAGCTGGCGCAACGGCGACCTGGTGGTGCTGGTGCGTCATGAGGAGCGGTGCGATCGCTCGGACAATCCCTGCTTTGGTCCGGCCGACGGCCTGACGATCAATGGCACTCAACGCGCGGCAGATCTGGGGTTAGCCTTTGAAACACTGGGCATGGAACGCACTGACGTGCTCAGCAGCCCCACCACGCGCACCGCACAGACGTCGCTGTTCATGTTCGGCAAGACCGAGCTTTCCCCTGGTCCGCTCGCCATCTGCGGAGATGCCATGGATGAGGAAATCCTCAGCCATAAACACGCCGATCGCAACCTGATGCTGATCACCCACAGCGCTTGCATGAACGACTTGCAGGAGGCACTCGGCTACCCCCATGCCCAGGCCGCCGAGTACGGCAGCGCACTCTTCGTGCAGGTATTGCCCAACGGCACATTCAAAGCCATGGGCACTATGAAAAGCGAGGACTGGGCGGCCGCACTGAAGCAACTTTAAATACACTTTTTTACATATTGGTGAATAGTGCGTTCAGCAAGATGACAGCCTGCGTCTGGCATTTTAAGTGCGCCTGTTAGTTCAGGACGCCCTAACTCCACCCCAGAATTAGTGATGCCCTTAATGCTTGACGCCGTTAACTATTCAAACTTCGCATCCGCGACTCAAGGTCTTGGAGCGATAGTGTCATGAACCTATTGAAGCCCGTGCCCGTGCTATTGCTTGGCCTGATCGTTTTCCTTGTGCTGCCGTTGGGCTTGCACGGGTTGTGGACGCCAGATGAAACCCGCTACGCCCAGGTCAGCCAGCAAATGCTGATGAGCGGCAACTGGGTGGCGCCGCACTTCATGGGAGTGCGTTATTTTGAAAAACCGGCCGCCGGTTATTGGCTGATTGCCCTGGGCCAGGCCGTGTTTGGCCAGAACCTGTTCGGCGTGCGCATCGCCTCCGTCCTGACCACGGCGCTGAGTGTGCTATTGGCATACTTGATTGCACGGCGCCTATGGAGCGAGCCGCGTAAAAGCTTCGCCTGCGCGTTGCTCTACGCAAGCTTTGGCTTGGTGGCCGGGCAAGCGGGGTATTCCAACCTCGATCCGCAATTCACGTTCTGGGTCAACCTGAGCCTGGTCGCCCTCTGGTTTGCGCTCGACAGCGCCACGCCCCGCGCACGTCTGGGTGCCTGGGCGCTGTTGGGGCTGGCGTGCGGCATGGGCTTTTTGACCAAGGGCTTTCTGGCGTGGCTGCTGCCGGTGCTGATCGCCGTGCCCTATCTGATCTGGCAGCGGCGTGTCGGCGAGTTGCTGCGTTACGGCCCATTGGCGATCCTGGTCGCGGTGCTGGTCTGCTTGCCATGGGCGCTGGCGATCCATCTGCAGGAGCCCGATTACTGGCGCTTCTTCTTCTGGCATGAACACATCCGCCGCTTCGCCTCGGACAATGCGCAGCATGCGCGGCCGTTCTGGTTTTTCCTGCCGATCATGGTGGTGGCGTGCCTGCCCTGGGCGGCCCTGCTGCCCAACACCCTGTTCAAGGCCTGGAAAGACCGACGCCAGCCCGCTATCGCCTTTCTCGGCCTGTGGCTGTTGCTGCCCCTGGGCTTTTTCAGCCTGAGCAGCGGCAAACTGCCGACCTACATCATGCCGTGCCTGTTACCGCTGGCGCTGCTGATGGGCCATGCCTTGATTGACCTGCTCAACCGGCACAAGCCCCGTGCAATCTTCATCAACGGCGCGCTGAACTTCGTCCTCGGCATGGCGGCCATGGTGACGCTGATTTACCTGCAGATCGCCAACCCGGTCTACAGCAACAGCCACGCCGAGATGTTCAGCCTGTCCCTGACCTTTATCGTGCTGCTCGGCTGGATCCTGACCAACCTGCTGCAAGCGATGCGTCCGCTGACGCTATGGGCGATGCCAGCGCTGGGGATCGGCCTGCTGGTGGCGCTGCTGCCGGCGGGCATGCCGCAGATCATCGCGGCGAACGAAATGCCCGACCAGTTCGTGCTTGAGCATCTGGATGAACTGCAACACACGCATGCTTTGCTGAGCAACGACCTGGGCGCGGCGTCGGCCCTGTCATGGCGCCTGCGCCGGCCGCAGGTAGCGTTCTACAACACCGCGGGCGAGCTGCGCTACGGCCTGGATTACCCGGATACGCAGCAGCGCAGGGTCACGCTGGACAGCGTGCAGCCCTGGTTGGCCGAGGCTCGCCAACACGGTTCAGTCGGCGTGCTGCTGCGCGTCATGAGCACCAGCGAACATCTTGAGGAAGGCCAATTGCCCCCGGGTGGCAAGCGCTACCGCAAGGGCAGCCTGGTACTGATGATTTACCCCCAACAACCTTGATCGCCTTTACAGGAACAGCCCATGCGCTTCTGGAAAACCGAACGCGGCGCCCTCGCCTTATTGCTCGGTGTCTCGGCCTTGCTCCTGCTGCTGGGCCTGGGCAGTCGCGAGCTGTGGGGGCCGGAAACCCGCTGGGCGAACATTGCCCTGCAGATGCTGCAAAGCGGTGACTACTTCGATCCTTACCTCAAAGGCACACCGTATTACGACAAACCCCTGCCGTCCTACTGGCTGATCACCGGCTTCGCCAACCTGATGGGCGGCCTTGGCCCGTGGTCACTGCGCCTGTCGTCGGTAATCGCGGCCTGGCTGAGCATTTGGCTGGTGTACCTGATCGGCGAACAGCTGTTTCGCAAAGGCACCGGGCTGATCGCCGGGTGGATGCTCGCCACCACCTTCTACTTCCTGTTCTGGGCCCGCGTGGCCACGGCCGACGTGCTGACGGTGTGCGGCGTGCTGGCGGCGGTCTGGTGGTACTGGCGCGGGCCGGACGACACCCGGTTGGGGCGCTACAGCGTATTCTTCCTGCTGCTGGCGGCAACGTCGCTGTTCAAGGGCTTGATCGGCTTTGTGCTGCCGGGGCTGGCACTGCTGCCGCACCTGCTCAGCCATCAGCGCTACAAACGCCACCTCAACCTGCGGCTGGTATTGGCGCTGGTTATCGCCGGCGCGTTCTACGCCATCCCCTTCGTACTGTCGCACCTCTACGGCGCGCCTACCTACGGCGAGAGCGGCCTGGAACTGGTGTTTCGCGAGAACGTGGTGCGCTTCTTCGACCCCTTCGACCATATGGGCCCGATCTACACCTACCTGATCTACCTGCCGGTCTACACCCTGCCCTGGGCACCGTGCTGGATGCTCGGCGCATGGCTTGCGGTGCGCCACTGGCACCGCGCGCCGCCCAACGTGCGCTGGCTGGTGTGGAGCCTGGGCCTGTTGTTCGTATTCTTCACCGCCAGCGGCAGCCGACGCAGTTACTACGTATTGCCCCTGGTGCCCTTCGCCCAATTACTCGCCGCCTGGTGGCTGAGCGAACACCTGCGCAAACAACCGGCCAGTTGGCCGCGCTGGCAAAAAAGCTTCGGCATCACCGCAGGCCTGCTGGCCGTGGTGCTGGGCGTGATCTATCCCTGGACCACGCGCAACGGCGGCGTGACCCGCTTCGCCGAGGACGTCCAAGCCCAGGCACTGAAAAGCGCGCCCTGGAACCATTGGCAGCTGATCCTGGTGGAGGTCGACAACAAGCTGCCGATGTACCTGCAGAACGGCGGCAAACCGTTCTACTACGTGAGCGAAACCCAAGACTACCCGCGCCAGGGCGACAGCGCCGCGTTCATGGCCTGGCTGGAAAAAACCAGCGGCCAGGGGTTTGATCCAAAGCACACGATTATCGTCGCGCAGTACTCCAAGGAAGATCCCGAGCCGTTGGCGTTTCTGGGGGTTGATCATCAGGTGGTCACGACGCAACCGGATAATGGGGAACGGTTGTTTCAGAAGCGCTCGGGGGGGAGCGTGGCGTTTATTCCTGCTGGGCGTTGAGACGTGAGGAATGAAAACCTTATTTTTTCTCCACCTAGCCAAGGCTCTTTTCAGTCGTTCGTCATACTGGCCGCATGAATAAACGCCTCGTCCAGACTGCTGGCTTCATACGTGCGCATAAAGCCCGCCGCATCGGTGAAGCGATTAAAGCGCCGTTGGCTAAGCATGTAAAAGTCATCGCAGTGAGTGACAACCTCATCAACGTTATGCGACGACACAAGCACTGCGACACCTTCCGCCGCCGCCCCTTCAAGACACCGCCAGATGTGATACCGAAACTCAGGATCGACCCCGGCAGTCGGCTCATCAAGAATCACCAAATCAGCACCGACGCAGAGTAAGGACAGTGTAAAAAACCAGCGCTTTTCCCCATAACTGCACAGGGATGATTTCTTCTTCCATATCTCGCAATAACGGTCGGCGATCCCAGGGCTCCACTTTTCAACCTTCTCCAAGGCATGCCGCTGCGTCACAGGCGCATCTGCGCAAAAAAGCATCATCATCTTGAACACATCGAACATACGGAATACAGGTGGGGTTGCAATGACTTGAGAGAGATACAGCAGTTTGGAAAAGGAATGATGCATTTCGCCGCCATCCATCTTTTTCAAGCCGCAAATCACGTCAAAAAGCGTTGTTTTTCCGGAACCGTTAGGCCCTAGCAGGCCCGAAATTGCACCGGCCTCGACTTTCAATGAGGCATTTTTGAACAGCACATGCTGTGCGTAGCTGATATCCAATGAGTTCACGACCATCTGTTTCATCAGTAGCGACTCCAAACCGGGTTAATCAGTAAGTACCGGAACGTTATAAAGCCCGTGCACACGACTAAAAAAACGACCATCGCTACCACAGGCAATGCCTTACCCACACCAACCGCCATAATTCGATTGGCCCAAGACATCGGATTAAAAAAGCTGATCCACTCGATGACAGGTGCCACTGAATTCATGCTGGCGATACCCAGTGCCAACATTGAAAATGACAGTATGGAAAACAAAGTGCTCGCATTTTGAAAACTAACCGGAATCAGCGTGAGCAAAAGCGAAGGTATCGAAAAAAGCAGAAAGCAAACGTAAAAGCGCACAACTATAACAACCAATTCGGAAAAACCCATTTCGCCAAAATAGCCACGCGTCAATCCGTAAAAAACGGTGCAATAGAGCACTGACATAAAGGAATACGCGAGAAACTGTCCTACCAGAAACGTCAATTTTGTTTTTCGTGTATAAACAAACGATCGTAAAAACCCGCTTTCCCTGCGACCCACTATGTAAAAAGCCAAACCAAACAGCGCTACGCTTGACGAGACGAAGGCGTAAAACCACGAGGTGACAGATAAATAATCTGTCGGTAACTCCTCAGGCGCCCTAGCGTACATAATTAAATAAAACGTGGCGACAGGCGACACGACTATCCAAAAAAGTGCTATAGGCTCCTTGAGTTGTTCCTTAATGAAAAGCGCCGCTAGATGAAAAGGCTTTAAAAAAGGGTAAACAAGCATATATCACCTCAAGGAAAGGGGACCATTTTTTTCAGTTGAGAGCGTAAGATCGAAGATTCGAAGCCCTCAGAGTATTTATTATTTAAATTTATATTCCTCGAAGTATTCATATGTAAAAAAAGATCTGGCGACACATATTTACTAAACACGCAGCTCACACCATTAACAGCGGAACAGTTCGAGTAAAAATACCCTGAAACCCCCAGTTTATTTAATATAGATAATAATCCGGACAAAGAGAATTCTTCCTTACACTTTTCCGAAGACACCTCAACGAAAAATAAACCCTCAGTGACTTCCCTATAAGCCTCATAGATATTACAGCTCAAAAAATATCGAAGATACGCATCCTCAACTTTATTTTCCTTGGACTCAATTGCCTTAAACAAGTCCATAAATCGGTAAGTTTGCCACAATTCGAGTATGGACTTTTCTAATGCATCGCAAATGTCAGCGGCATAAGACATGCCTGCGCAGTACCTCACGTGATGATCCGAATTTTTCTGGCCATACACGACCAGAAAACAAGTACCCGGAAATCGGAAATCGGATATATCGAGTACGGAAACCTGACCGACCGCAACAAGCGCACAATACAAATGCCGAACCCTTCGCCCCGCTAAAAGCTCCGTAATTGTCGCGTGGGTGACCCGCGACCGACATTGTTTAGTTAACCAAAATCTTACTAGAAACTGCCTCTCAAGATACTCTTTTACAGACCCTAAAAAAGCCGCATTCGGTTGCCAATAGAAACTGCAACCGCACGTATCTCTTAGCGGATATAAAAAATTATCTTTCTCTAACCCTGAGTATGAAAGCGAAACGCATATTGCAGGAATAAAGCACTCCGAAAAATCCGAAGCCCTCATCACTTTGATTAATGAGAAACGATGATATTTAATCGCTTTAGCGGACATAGGCGTCGACGCCGTCTGAGCGAGCGCATGGGTGAAGCTGTTAACCTCAGGCGCTGTTAATGATTCCGCTAGTAGACCACGCTTCCTTGACACAATTTCTCTGTAAAAATGACGACGCTCAAAATATTCACCTACTGCGGTTTTGACTGACTGAGAACCTGCTCCAACACCAGAGCCATTGACTGATTGTGCGTCTGAGACTTCTACAGAGTTTGGCAAAGAAAGCAAAGCCGCCGGCTGAAATAAAAGTGTTCCAGGCAGGTCGGGCCTCTGCATTGCATTAAACATTTTCATGCTGCTCCCCTTTCCCTATTAAATGAACGCACATAGGCAGGAACAGTGCAGGGTTAAGCCCCAGCCCCTTACAAAGCATGGTATCTGTGTAGGCTGACCAAGGCCTGCAGGCTAATCCCAGCTGCTTGGCTTGTACTTCCACAAGCATGTAGATCGAACCAACCTCCATAAGCGCCATTCGATATCCACGGTACCTGTATTTGAATAGATTCTTTGGAAGATAAACCACATAAACGATCGCCAAACTCGGACTACCGATCGCCTCGGAAGTCAACACAGCAGATTTAATGTTTTCAATCGTCGATTTGTCTTGCATAACTTCAAACTTTCTGGAGTTTGGAAGCAGATGCAAAACGTGCCCCGCCGCGGGCCACTCACCAATATCGTCAGTCAGTTTACAAATAAATAACTCGACGGGGTAAAGCGCCCCCCCACTCGGATATCCCCGCTTATGCGTTTCGGCAGTTCTAGAAACGAGCGGAGAAACTAACTTCTCAACCTCTTCAAACTTTAACAAGGCCGGTGAAAATTTTTCACATGACTCATTCCGGTACAACCACTTTTCACGGTCTCGCTCAGATATCTTCATATCTATCGTCAAACCCATATCAGGATAAAGTGCTAACTCATTTCCTGACAATTGCGCCAACTGACTTTCGCTTAACGAATGAAGGCCAGTACATTGTCGAAACGCCTTATGAAAAGTGAAGTTTCCCTTGCAATGAAAATCGATTACCGCAGCATAAACTGCCGCGTCTACAAACCTTAAGTAATAATCGTGAGGTATGTTCTTCATTCCGACCTCCCCAAGCAGTCACACATATACCAATGCGAACTTGACTCTTGGAAGACTTTGCCATCGCTTAACCGCACATAAGCGACAGATAGCACCTCATCATGATACTTACGCAACGCGCCGTTCTCAGTAAAATATTTTATATTCCTGACAACACTGCCTACAATAATTAATTCTTGAAATAGGCTTAGTGAGTCAAAAGGCGTACAGACATGCCTGGCTCTACAAAAATCCAGCACCCTGGCCCAGCTATTTTTTTCGGGCGTCATGGAGTCATTATTAAGCAGCCTGTCAACCGTACAAAAATGGCAAGGGTTCCCAACCTCTGCGATATAAGGCTGCCCTATACAAAAAAAACCGCCCATTGGCCAGCAAACACTGATAGCGCTATGGGGTGAAGCGCTCGCCAAATCAAAATGAAGTTTTTTAAGATTTTCGTAGTCGTAACTGTGACATAACAAAACAATGAAACACCTAAATCCAACGACTGCCTTTATTATGTCATCTGAAAACGCCTTAAACTCTATAATACCTGACAGCTCTTGCCTGAATAGCGTTTCATAACGCTCATGATTCTCCCACGAATGAACGACTATGATCTTTTCGAAATAAAGATCCTCAACTTCTTTAAACGGTATAATTTTTTCCAGAAAGCCAAATGCGCTATCGGGATTTAAGCCGTTTTCGGAGAGCACGGCTTGTAATTCTTCCTTTGTTATCAAGCTGGTTGATTGAATCGCTCTCAAGGCCTTTAATAACGACTGAGAATGCACCTTGGAAACACCAATTTCAGACATTACCAGACTTTCTTTTTCGAAATTCAAAATTTGGTAATTAGGTACAGTTATGTTCATCGAGAGCCCCCCAGGGGCTTTCTACCGTCGATTAGAAAACCCCGTCGAGTGGATAAGTTTTATTATTCTTCCGCCAATGGCTGTTCCATGAACGAGTTATGACATCCACCAGAGCCGCCGCTCCCTCCACTACACCCTCCACCGCCACCACAACCTCCGCTGCCACCGCAGCCACCCTGACTTCCTGATGCGCCTGCGTTGCCAGCATATGGATTAAATCCATACTCACTATCAAAGTCAAAAATCACTTCCCCAAACTCTTCATCTTTCATTTTGGTTCTCCTTACATACCCGAGATCACTCTTTCGCAAGTGACACTGACAATTTAGCCAAGCTACGTAAACGTGCAATATTTTAATATTTTTGATGTAGGAAATTTACCACCTTAGATTAGGACGCTTCTCTCAATTTATTCGGAACACTGGTAATTGCTTAAAAAGCAAATCTCGGATCAGGCAGCATCAAACCTGCGATGTTTATTTTCAAATTAACAGCTTACGGAATGCCCCTATCAATATGTCGACATACGCGTGTTGTGTAGGACGGACCGCGTCATTTCACAAATCAAGAAAATTATCCGACAAGCGGTGATGCCGTTCACCTACTGAAACATTTTCAAATGGCCAGCAAGCCACATCCCTTTAAATTGCAGGACGTTTCCGAGACAATCCCCGCCGCCTTGTGCCGGTTGGAATCGGTGGCTAGTCTGCGGTCCGTCACTGCTCATCAGTGATCGGGTTTAGTCGCTCGGTATGTCACAAGGCGCATGGTCACATGGAGTTTTATGGTGGCTGTGCGCAGGGCGCCTTCGGGCGCGCCGGATTTCCTTGTGGCCGGTCGACTAACCTGCGTACAGCCGCCACCTTCGTTTAGTCGCGAGAGGCGTCGGCTCCAATACTCACAAGGAGTTACACCATGAACAAAGTCATCCCCGACCCACCCCTCGATCCCGCCAAAGACCGTGCCGCGTTCAACCGTGCTATCGACCATTATCTGCCCACCCAAGGCTTCCACAGCGTCAACGAAGACCTGAGCTTCGAAGATGCCCTGCTCTACACCGCCAGCTTGCTCGACAGCGCTTCAGCGACGGCGTTCGATTGTGGGGAGCTGCTGAGCAGCCCGGAGCGGGCGAAGATTCTGGCGGTGTGGCATTTGCTGGAGATCGCCAAGACCACCGTGGATCGCTCCATCGAGTGCATGAGGCCGTTGAAGACAACCTCATAACATGTGGCGAGGGAGCTTGCTCCCGTGGGGCGCGGAGCGACCCCATTCTTTGTTTAAAAAGACTGGGGGTGCTGCGCGCTGCTTCTTAGCTGACGTGCGCCGATCCCGCGTCCTGGTTGGCTGTCAGGCCGCCATCGGGGGCAAGTCGAACCGTCGCACCGCCCCTCCCACATTTGGATCGAGAGGCTTCGGCTGCTGAGCCGTCACAGGTTTAGGGCCGCGCGAAAGTTGTGTAGATACCTATGGCTATCGGGGCTCAATGTAGGAGCGAGCTTGCTCGCGAAAAACGTCCAGGCAACGCGTTCATTCTGAATGAACGCGGAGGCCCTGAGTTCTTCGCGAGCAAGCTCGCTCCTACAAAAAGCCTTAACTGACTGGCATTAGGGCAAGCCCCTCCCACATGGGTTACCTTCCCCCTTCAGATTCGGCGTCGGCGGTTGAGTGCGGGGATGGCGGTTTCGGGTGCTTGCACGCGCTGCACGTGCGCCACTGTGCGCGCCGCCAGTTGTGCCAGTGTCGGCTGACTGAACAGGGTGCGGGCATCCACTTCCAGCCCGGCCTTGCGCAGGCGTGCCACCAGGTTCACCGCCAGCAGCGAGTGCCCGCCGAGTTCGAAGAAGTGGTCGTGGCGCCCTACCCGTTCCAGCTTCAGCACCTGCGCCCAGATCGTCGCCATCAGGTTTTCCACTTCGCCTTGCGGGGCTTCATAGGCGCGGCTCACCACGGCGTCCAGGCCGGGTTCCGGCAGGGCCTTGCGGTCGAGTTTGCCGGCCGGGTTGAGCGGCAGTGCGTCGAGTTGCACGAAGGCGGCCGGCACCATGTATTCGGGTAATTGCTCCAGTACATGGGCGCGCAATGAGTCCAGGCTAGGGGCCGGCTCGCGCAGGGTGAAGTAGGCGATCAGGCGCTCGTCACGAATCAGCACCGCCACTTCTCGCAACGCGGGGTGGGCGGCCAGGCGCGCTTCGATTTCGCCCAGCTCCAGACGCACGCCGCGCAGTTTGACCTGGAAGTCATTACGGCCGAGGAACTCCAGGTTGCCGTCCGGCAGGTAACGCACCACGTCACCAGTGCGATACAGCCGGTCACCCGCGACGAAGGGGCTGTCGATGAAGCGTTCGGCGCTCATCTGGGGCAGGCCCAGGTAGCCCCGAGCCACGCCGACCCCGCCGATGTGCAGTTGGCCGCTGATGCCCATCGGCACGGGCGCGTCGTGTTCATCCAGCACATACAGGCGGGTGTTGTTGATCGCCCTGCCTATCGGCAGTTGCAGCGCGGGCACGGGCGCGCCCGGTTCCAGGGTCCATGCGCTGCTGTCCACCGTGGCTTCGGTAGGCCCGTAGACGTTGTGCAACCGCACGCCGGGCAAGCGCGCCTGCACCCCGCGCGCCAGGGCTTCGGTCAGCTCGCCACCGCCGCACAGTATGTCGGTGAGGCTGGTGCACAGGGCTGACGCTTGCAATTCAAGAAACTGTTGCAACATTGCCGGCACAAACTTGATCACGCTGATGTGCTGCTCGCGGATCAGCTGTGCCAGGTACGCCGGTTCTCGATGCCCGTCGGGCCGCGCCAGCACCAGGCGCATGCCTTGGGTCAGCGGCCAGAACAGTTCCCACACCGAACCGTCGAAACTGAACGGCGCGCGTTGCAACAAGGCGCCGCCTGGGGCCTGCGGGCATAGCCGCGCGCCCCAGTGCATCAGGTTGCCCAGGCCGCGATGCTCGATCATCACCCCCTTGGGGGTGCCAGTGGAGCCGGAGGTGTACATCACGTAGGCTAGGTGATTCATGGTCAAACCCGGCACCACGGGGTTGTCGCTCGGTGCCTGGTGCCAGGTGCATTGGTCGAAATCGATCACTGGCAGCGCAACGTCCTGCACCCGGTCACGGGTGGCGGCGTGTAGCAGCAGCGCCACCGGCTGACTGTCTTGCAGCATGTAGGCCAGGCGCTCGCGGGGGTAGCCTGGGTCCAGCGGCACATAGGCGCCGCCTGCCTTGAGAATCCCCAGCAAGCCCACCACCAGGTCCAGCCCGCGTTCGACGCACAGCGCCACCCGCGCATCCGGCTGTACGCCGCGCTCGCGCAGGTGGAAGGCCAGTTGATTGGCGCGCTGGTTGAGTTCGTGATAGGTCAGTTGTTGCACACCCGCCTGCACTGCCACGGCATCCGGCCTGTGCCGCGCCTGGGCTTCGAACAGCGCCTGCACAGTGAGGGTGTCGGGGTAGTCGACAGCGGTAGCGTTGAAGTCCACCAGCAATGTCTGCAACTCGTGGGCGGGCAGCACCGGCACCTCGCGCAACGGGGTGGCGGGCGCCTGCTCCAGCGCGTCGACCAGGCCGTTGAGCGCGGTGTCGAGGTAACCCAGCACACGTTCAGCCCCCACTTTGCGCGGCGCCTTGGCCTTGAGCCGCAAGCCGCTGGCGATGTCGTCCACGGTGAGCATCAGCGGGTAACTGAGGATGTCCTCGCTGCTGAGCAAGGCGATGCCCGGCACCAGTTTCAGGTCTGGCTCGGCGCTGGTGTGACGGTAGTTGAGCAGGCTGTTGAACAGCGGCGCGACGCTGCTGCAGCGCTGGGCCAGCGCCAAAGACGCTTGCTCATGCGCAAGCAAGGCGCTCAGTTGGGTGTGGGTGTCCGTCACGGCCGCCACCACGCTTTGCCCGGCCAGGCGCAGGCGCAGCGGCAGGGTGTTGATGAACATGCCCAGGGCGCGATCCGCCCCCTCGCCGGCTTGCAGTCGGCCGAGCAACACGGTGCCGAACACCACGTCATCGCGGCTTGCGACGCGGCTGAGCACCTGGGCCCACGCCAGGTGGAACAGGCTGGCGACGCTCACTCCAACAGCGCGGGCCTGGGCCCGTAGTCGCTGGTTGAGCGACTCGTCCACCGCTTGCACGAATTCTTCGATGTCAGCCCGCTCCGCCTGGCGTTCCTGCAAGCCAAAGGCCAGGGTCGGTGCGTCCACATCCGCCAGGCGCTCACGAAAGAACACCTCATGTGCCGCTTGCCGCTGCAGTGAACGGGTCTGCGCGACCACGTTGCGATACGGCACCGGCACCGGCAACTGCGCGTGCTGCCCCAGCAGATGGGCGCGAATTTCGTCCACCAACACGGCCGTCGACGTGGCGTCGTTGACCAGGTGATGGAAGCGCAATCTGGCGACCCAGCGCGAGTGATGCGGTTCTTCGGCGTAGTCCAGAGCCATCAGCGGTGCGCGGCGCAAGTCCAGCGGCGGGGTGTGTTCACGCAGCGGTTCGACCGGCAACCGCGCTTGGCGCCACACCACTTGCATCGGTTGATCAAGGGCATCCCAAACCAGGCTGGTGCGCAGGATGTCGTGGCGGTCGATGACCTGTTGCAGCGCCTGGGCAAACGCATCCAACTGTTCGCGGCGCGCAAAGCAGAACAGCGCATGCTGCTGGTACGGGTCGCGCTCATCGGTAATGTGGTGGTAGAGCAAGCCTTCCTGCAATGGCGCCAGCGGGTAGATCTCCTGCACGTTGGCGGCGCCACCGGGGATGCTGGCGACGATGCGCTCCAGACTAGGCTCGTCAAGGTCGGCCAGGGCCAGCATGTCGGCCGTGATCCGCGTGCAACCGGTGGGGATGCGATTGGCCGGCACCGCCACTTCGCTGCCGACACTGGCCGCCGCCAGCGCTGCCAGGGTGGGCTGGCCGAACAACACTTGCACGTCGGCCTGCAGGCCGGCCTCGCGCATGCGCTGCACCAGTTGCACCGCCAGCAGCGAGTGGCCGCCCAGTTCAAAAAAATGGTCCTGCCTGCCAACCTGTTGCACCTGCAGCAACTCGGCCCAGATCTGCGCCAAGGTGGCTTCGACGCCCTCGTGGGGCGCCTCATAGCGGCGGGTGACGAAGGCCTGCTGAGTGGGTGCCGGCAGCGCCTTGCGGTCGAGCTTGCCATTGGCGGTGAGCGGCAACGCATCAAGGCGCACGTAGGCCGCCGGCAGCATGTAATCGGGCAGCGAGGCTTGCAGGTGCGCGCGAAGGGCTTCGATTTGCAGAGGCTGGTGCTGGATGAACCAGGCCAGCAATTGCCCGTCACGAAACTCCACCACGGTGGCCTTGATCAAGGGATGCGTGGCCAGGGCCGATTCGATTTCCCCGAGTTCGATCCGCACGCCACGAATTTTCACCTGGTCGTCGTTGCGCCCCAGGTACTCCAGCGTGCCGTCCGCCAGCCAGCGCGCCAGGTCCCCGCTGCGGTACATGCGGCCACCGTTGAACGGGTCGTCGAGAAAACGTTCGGCACTCAGGTCGGGGCGATTCAAGTAACCACGCGCCACGCCCTTGCCACCGACGTACACCTCCCCCGCCGTGCCAATCGGCACCGGCCGTTGTTGTGCGTCCAGCAGGTACACGCGGGCGTTGGCGATGGGCGCGCCGATGTGCAACGGCTGGCCGGCCTCAACGCGCCCCGAGGTGGCGACCACGGTGGCTTCGGTGGGGCCATAGTTGTTGATCACGTCGAACGTCTGCGCCCGATTGAACCCGCGCAGGCGGTCGCCGCCGATCAGCAAGGTGCGCAAGGTGGGGTGCGCAAGGTGTTGGCTGAACGCGTATTCGGCCACGGGCGTGGGCAGGAAACACACGTCCAGCGGCTGGCTGCGCCACCAGTCGAGCAGCCCATCGATATCTTCCGCGCCGTCATGCACGGGCGGCAGGTGCAGGGTCGCGCCCACGCACAGCGCCGGCCAGACCTCCCAGGCCATCGCGTCGAAACCAAACCCGGCGACACTCGCGGTGTGGCTGCCCGCGTGCAGATCAAAGGCCTGGCAATGCCAGTCCACCAGGTTGGACACGCTGTGGTGTTCGACCATCACGCCCTTGGGCAAGCCCGTGGAGCCGGAGGTGTAGATCACATAGGCGAGGTTGGACGCCGTCACCGGGGCCTGCGGGTTGCTGTCGCTGCCGGGGCCACTGCAAGGCTCCAGCGCAAGCACCGGCACCTGCAACGGCGGCAGGCGCTGCAGCAAGTCGGGCTGGGCCAGCACTGCCACGGGCGCGCTGTCGTGCAGCAGGTAGTTCACGCGTTCGGTGGGGTGCGCCGGGTCTATCGGCACGTAGCAGGCGCCGGCCTTGAGCACCGCCAGCAACCCTGCCAGGGTGTCCAGGCCGCGCCGCGCCAGCACCGCCACGCGGTCATCCGGCTGCAGGCCAAGGGCCAACAGTCGATGGGCCAGCGCATTGGCTCGGCGGTTGAGTTGGGCATACGTCAGTTCCTGCCCCTGGTATACCGCCGCGACGGCCTGCGGTGTGCGCTCGGCCTGAGCCTCGATACGCCCGTGCAGGGTCTGCGGCGTGGCGTTGGGTTGCGCGGTGGCATTCCATTGCTGCAACAAGGCCTGGTCCTGTGGCGTCAACAGATCAAACTCGCCCACCGTGAGCGTGGTGTCGGCCAGGCCCTGCTGCAACAACCCGGTCACGCACTGCGCCAACGCCTGCACTTCATGATGCTCAAAGTACGCCTCGTTATAGACGCAATGCAGGCACGCGGTGTCCTGATAACGGTTGCTACGCAGGTGGATCGCTATCGGCAGCGGTTCATGGTGGTTGGACACCTTGATCGCACGGGCCTGCACCTGGCCGTAGCGCAGGTCATGGTCGTCCTGCTCGAACGACACCGACAGGTCGAACAACTGGCCACGGTCCGTACGCCGCAGCCCCAGCTCGCGGTTCATCTCGCTCAGGGGGAAACGCTGGTGGCGAAAGTCCTGCTTGAGCTGGTCGCGCACTCCGCGCACCACCTCGCTGAAACTCAAGGCCTCGCTGAATTGAAAACGTACCGCGCTGACCTGGGCGAACATGCCGACCGTGGCGCGAAAGCGCGCGTTGGAGCGGTTGAGAATCGGCAGCCCCACCACCCATTCACTGCGCTGGCTGGTACGGGTGAAATACACATACAGCGCCGCCAGCAACACATGGAACGCCGACGCCTGGTAGCGGTTGGCGACGTGTTCCATACGGTTGAGCAGTGCCACCTCAAAGGCTTGCACACAGGTGTTGCTCGCGGCTCTGGCGGTGTGCCTTGGGGTGAGCAGCGGCTCGGGCAGCACTTGGTATTTATCCAGCCAATAGTCACGGTCGCGGGCGCAGCGGGCGGATTGAAGGTAGCGCTGGTCGGTGTCGATGAAGTCGATATAGGACGGCGCCAGCACGTGCGTTTGCCCGCCGCGCTGCAGGCTGGTGTACAGCTGGGCGAGGGATTGCAGCATCTGACCGAACCCCCAGCCGTCGAGGATCAGGTGATGGGCCTGGGTGCCGAGGCGGTAATGGTCGTCGTCGAGCTTGACCAGGAAAAAGCGAAACAGCGGCTCGCCACTCAGTGCATAGGGCCGGGCCATTTGCGCCTGCATCAAGGCCTGGGCTGCGGCCTCACGGTCGGGCAGCCCGCTGAAATCGTACTGCGCCACGTCCACCGCCCAGTCGGCGGTGAAGGTCTGTCGGGGCAAGCCGTGGGTGTCGGTGTGCAACTGGGTGCGCAAGGCATCGTGCCGTGCCACCAGCAGCTCGACCGCACGCTGGATCAGCTCGGGTGCGATGGCGCCGGCCAGATCAACATAGCCGCCGATGTTGTACAACGGCGAATCGCCGGCGCGCAGTTGGTCGAGCCAGATGTCCTGTTGTGCGGCGGTGAGGGGGAAGCTGGCCGGCAGACTGGAAAGTTGCGTCATAAGATCCTTCTCATGGGGGTCAGGCACTGGCCGCGCAGGGTCGCCCATTACCACGAATCAGCCGGATTTGAGCATGCGGCTGGGGTGGCGTCTGACACCCGAAACCCGGACATCCAAACGGATAGAAACGGGCTTGGCTGGGGGTTCACTGCTGAAACGATTAAAGGCTTGTAGGAAATTGACTACAAGCGGCCGACGTTAAATTTGAAAAATATTTTTGAATTTTTATATTTATATTTAATTTCAATGAGTTAGACATAGATAAATATCGCGACCTGTTTGTCGTGCAGCGAATTATCCGTAGGAAACGTCGAATTAATGACGCGGACTTTATGGCAGCGTATGTCCCTCGTTTCCGCTACATACGTAGGATAAATCGATATGGCTAAATGAAATCTCGAACGCCGAGTTACGTTCAAGCAGTACGGAGCGCCCCGAACAGACCCCGGGCACCCGTTGACGGTTTTCGACATCAAGGATGAGATGGCTATGAGTCTGACCCGTAGTATTGGCGACACCCAAAGCCCACATTTCTACGCCGAAATGGGCGAACTTATTTCAAGCAGCGGCCAGGAAAATTTCGCCGCCAACATGCTGCACCTGGTGGACAAATGGATACCCATTCATTTGGTGGACCTCAGCGAGTGGAGCCTCGATGAACTGCGTGACAGCGTGCTGGAGATCAAGCTGCTGGGCAGCGCCGGCCTGAACCAAGACCTGCCCGTGCCCCAGACCTTGCACTCGCTTGACGATCATCCCCTGCTGCGACAAATGCTGCGCATGCAGGACCCGCTGTTGATCCAGATGAAGGCCAAGGCCGACAGCGCCCACCCGCGTGGCAGTTCGCATCAATGCAACCTGGTCTCGCGCCAGGGCCATCGACGCTATGTGATTTCGTTCTACCGCCCGCCCGCCGAACGTGGGTTTTCCCTGGCGCAGCTGTCGTTTCTCAAGTGCCTGTCCGACACCCTGTTGCCGCTGATGGAGCGCCATGCCCAACTGCTGCGCCAGGCGCCACAGCTCGAAGGGGAGCCTGGGCACACCGTGCTGGAGCAATCGCAATTGCAGCGTGAGTTCTACAAGCGCTTGTCGCTGAGTGACATCACCCTGTCGGCGCGCGAGCAGGAGGTCTGCCTGGGGCTGTTGACAGGCGGCACCGTGCCGCAGATCGCGGAAAAACTCAGCGTGAAAAACAGCTCGATTGAAACCTACCTCAAGCGCGCCGCGGCCAAGCTGGGCGTGAGTGGCCGACACGGCTTGGCCAAATGGATGGTGGGCGCCTGATGCACAAACGGACATTCACCGCCGTTGGCGTGGCCTGGATGCTCGGCGGTTGTTCGCTGATTCCAGAGTATCAGCGGCCCGACGCCCCCGTGCCGGCACACTATCCCCAAGACGGGGTGTACCGCCAGGCGCAGGCCGGCAGCCTGCTGCCTACAGCGGACTGGCGGCAGCTGTTCCACGACCCGGCGCTGCAACAGTTGATTGGCGCCGCATTGGTCAACAACCGCGACCTGCGGGTAGCGACGCTGAATGTGCAGGCGTTCCAGGCGCAGTACCGCATCCAGCGCGCTGACCTGTTCCCGGCGGTGTCCGCCACGGGGGCCGGCAAACGCCAGAAGTTGCCGGGCAGCGTGACCGGTACCGGCAAGTCGGCGATCACCTCCAGCTATTCCGCGACCCTGGGCCTGAGCGCTTATGAACTGGACCTGTTCGGCCGCGTTCGCAGCCTCAGCGAACAGGCCATGCTGACTTACCTGGGCACTGAACAGGCCCGCCGTGGCGCGCAGCTGAGCCTGGTGGCCAACGTCGCCAACGCCTACCTGACTTGGCGTGCCGACCAGGAACTGCTGGCCCTGACCGAGCAGACCCTGGTCGCCAACGACCACAGCTGGCAGCTGACCCGGCGCAGCAAAACCGCAGGCAAAGCCTCGGCGTTGGACGTGGTGCAAGCGCGCACCGCCGTAGACAGCACCCGTGCCAACGTGGCTCGCTACGAACGCCAAGTGGCCCAGGACCTCAACAACCTCACCCTGCTGGTCGGTGGCCCGGTGGATGCAAACCTGCCCTCACGCCCCCTGTCCGACGATCTGGTGGCCAGCGTGCCTGCGGGCCTGCCCTCGGACCTGTTACAACGGCGCCCGGACATTCTTGAGGCCGAACTGCAGTTGCAGGCAGCCAACGCCAATATCGGTGCGGCGCGGGCGGCGTTCTTTCCGTCGATCACGCTCACGGCCAACGCCGGCAGCACCAGCACGCAACTTTCCGGTTTGTTCAAGGGCGGCGCGGGCACCTGGACGTTTCAGCCGCAAATCAATCTGCCGATCTTCAATGCCGGCAGCCTGCGCGCCAGCCTTGATTACGCCAGGCTGCAGAAGGACATCACGGTGGCGCAGTACGAAAAATCCATCCAGACCGCCTTCCAGGAAGTCGCCGATGGCCTCGCGGCGCGCCAGACCTATAACGATCAACTGGACGCGCAACGCGACTTTGTCGCCGCCAACCAGCGTTATTACGACCTGGCCCAGCACCGCTACCGCAGTGGCGTCGACAGCAACCTGACCTTTCTCGACGCACAGCGCTCATTGTTCAGTTCACAGCAGGCGCTGATTGTCGATCGACTGGCGCAACTGGTCGCGCAGGTGAATGTGTATACCGCGCTAGGAGGCGCGTGGGGCGCGCCGCCGAGCCTGGCGGTCAGCCGCTAGAGCAGCTTCAGGCCAACGAGGGGACGACTCCAGTTGTGGTCATCCAGTTGCCGCTTGTCCCCATAACGATCCAGAAAGCCGTCCACGACCACCATTGAATGAGACCCGCTGACGATCGTGCCGATAGCGCCGTTGCGCAATTCCTCGAGCGCTGCGGGCGCAACGAAGTCCTTCAAGCCCAGGCGGCGCAGCGCCTGCCCCGGATACTCGCCATCATTCAAGCTGTGCATCGCAGCGGTGAAGCTCTGATCGGCGACACCGTCGTTATTTTCCAGCTGCGCGCGCTTGGCACTGACTGCGTACAGAAACTGTGCGTTGACCAGCACATCATTGGGCCGGACGGCGCCGAAATTCGCGCCGGTCCTGGCCTGTTTCAACTCGTCGTGCGTGATGTCGAGCTTGAAGCCATCACGCATGACGACACGATAGCCGGCGTCGGTGGCGTGAATGGCCTTGTAGATGCCGTGAGGGTTGTGACCGAATCTCATCATGGCGGCTTTAATCGCAGATACGGTCACGCAATTGCCTTCGGTCAACTGATAGAAATCCTGGAAAATATCAGGGGGTTTGACGCCGGTATTCTGCGGTGTTCCTTTTAGAAACTCGTCGCGATTACCGGTGCGCCGCTCATTCACCGTACTGTTATCGTAAGGCGCGCGTTTTACTTCGACTGTGGGTTTAAACCGCGCGGACAACAGCGCTAACAAACGCTCCAACTCAGCCACCAGGCGACTTAACTGTTCGGCTGTTCCGGCGGGTGCAGCCTCAATGGAAGAACGTGGAGAAATAATCGCATGACTCGCTTCGGCAAAGCCTGCAACAGCATAATTAACATTAGACACTAGCATCTCAATCACTCGCATAACGGGCTTGAAAAAGGCGCACGAGACGTCAGCGCCATGAACATGAAGGCCCCGTGTTTTAATCAAATAAACAGCTTTAGAAAGTGGTCTGACTCGACTTAACCGCGCAGCGTTACAACCTTCAATGCTGGCGCAACCGGTTTATTGTATAACTGCCCTTCCATGCTTCCGGCGAAGACAGCGCCATTCTTGTTTCTCGCACCCTTGTCCAATGGCACCCCGACGCGCACGCCCAATGCTCCGGCATCAACGACCTGCATATGCTCTTTCAGCCCCAGGTACGACAACGCCTTGTCGCCGTCGATGCCCTGCCCTGCTGCGGCCAACACGCCCGGAAAAGTACGGTGGGCATGGTAGGCACTGTCTTTGTCATACAGGCTGAAAAAACGGTCCGTTGCGTTGTTGCGTTCCAGTTCCATGTGTCGACGCTTGCTCATTACGCCAAACAGAAACTGCGCATCCTTGACCATGCCTTCGTCACCGCCACTGAATTTCGCCGCCTTGGCCGACAGTTGAAGTTCTTCACGGGTGATATGCAGTTTGAAGCCGTCCTTCATCGTCACGTTATAGCCGTCTCCACTCTTGACGATGTCGTCGAAAACCCCGGCAGGGCTTTGTCCGAAGGTGGCCATGGCCACCTTGATCGCGGCGACGTGCTCTTCTCTGCCTGTGGTGCCTACGTAGGGATAACTCTCGTAGGTGGCGCGCAGCCCGTTGCGAATATCGTCGGGCTTTTGCCCTTTGGCTTTATTCGATAAAAACGTGTTCGACGGCTCGGTGTGCTTATCGGAAAACATCTCGATGAGTTCGGTATCAAAAGCGTTGCGGCTACGGGTCAGATCCGATCGATTCATGAACGGCGCCAATTGTTCTTTCCACACTTGCTTACCGGGCTGCACGGTTTCAGGGGCGGGCGCCACATCAATTCGGGGCTTGGGAATCACCGTCATGGGTGGCTGCGGCGCAGGTGGCGCATTGTCTCGGTCCATCCATGTCTTGAGCGTCGTTATGAGCGTACCGAGTAACATCAACAGCTCGGCCATTGCTCGATCACTGCCGCTTGACTGGATCGTTCGACCAACCGCGTTATGGGCCGGCAGTTGTCCGAAACGATTCAATCGGTCAGGGCTGGACTGATCGCGTGTTTTATCGAGCTGTTCAGACGTTGCATAGGCGGAATAAACCTGCCTGTTGTTCGACGTGTCGAGCGTGACCATCTTGTTTAGCCTCATTGATAAAAGGATGGGAATCGCACTGGATAATTCATGCTGCGATTCAGAAAACATTACTTGCCAACCGTCACCGTCGGTTATTGCATCCGGCAAGTCCTCATGCGTGGCAAGTCGGTGAGAAAGGTTCCTGATTTCAGAGGGGCAACAGGTAACAACGTCCTTCTATTTCAGCTGATTTCTATCGGAATATTCCTAAACCGTGACGCGTTCATCTGAACAATGCTCAGCGCAATTTCAACGCCCCGGCCTCAGCACCGAAGCCGCCTTAGCAATGCCTGATAAATGCTGGAGTCAGCGACTGTCTGCGCCTACGACTGTGCCGAACATCTTGATGGCGCACGTCGCAGGCCTCTATTGGCAATCGTGCAGATGACCGAAATAGCGCAGTTACTCGTAGATCAAGCGCTGAACCGGGAATGCCCGGTGGTCAGATCCAGAACGCAACCCAACCAGCGAAGTAGAACCCTGTGGGAGGGGGCTTGCTCCCGATGGCGGCCTGACAGCCGACCAGGATGTTGGATCAGAGTGCGTACATATCCGTTGCTGCGGTAACGGCGACTTAGGGTTCCGCCCTGACGGCGGCTCACTTTTGAAAAGCGCAAAAGTTAGCAAAACGCTCTTGCCCCACCACTCGGCACCTCGCCTAGGCTCGGTGTGCCCGTAATCCGACAGTGATTTGGGGGGCGCCTAAGATCAAGAGCAAGATCAAGAGCGGCTCGCTTCGCATTGTGGTTACCGGAGGCTGCTACAAAGTTGTGTAGATACCTATGCCTCGATGGCGGTGCATCAGCTACGAATGCGCCAGCTGAACCGCCGCTATCGGGGGCAAGCCCCCTCCCACATTTGCTCGCCAGTGACGGGCATTCCGCGCCTGGCTACCAGGTGCCCATCGCCAAGCTATGCGGCGAAAACTCGGCGAACTGCCAGCGCAAGGCCAGCGCTGCCGGGCGGCGCACGGCATGCTCCACCGTTAACATCCACAAGCGCTGCGCACCTTCGAACTCGGCCACTTGCGGCCCGCTGAGGATCAACGCAGTGCGCCCGGCCACTTGCAGCACGTCGCCGCTCTCAAAATCAATGAACAACAACCCCGCCACCGGGTTGGCCTGCAGGTTGCCGAGGGTGTTGAAGAACAGATTGCCGGGAAAGTCCGGAATGGTCAGCACATTGCCTTCAACCCGCACGAAGCCCGTGTTGCCACCGCGATGAGAAACGTCCACCGAACGCTCGCCGTGCGCGTCCACATAGCTGGCAACGAAAAAGGTGTCGGCCTGGCGAATCAACGTCTGCGCAGCCTCGTCCAGTTGGTCGCTGCGCTCGACGGCGGTGCCGGGTTTTCGCGCTATACCGGCGACGGGCCGCAGTTGGATGTACTTCGGGCAGTTACCGAAGGTGTGCACCACATCGACCGCGAAGCCGTCGTGATCAAGCGATCCAATCCGACCATTCATGCGGTTGCGGCGGCGGGTGCCAAGGTCGATGCCCAGCAGCCCGACAGACGCACCGTTAAAGATGCCGGCCCGGGCGGGATCGCTTCTGGCGGGCAGGCTGTCGATCAGCAGCGTCTGCGGATCCGGCGAATGCGCGAACCCTGGCGCGCCTTCCAGCAGCGTCGCCCAGGGGATGCCCTGCTCGTCCACCACGCCCGCGATCAGGTAAGGCAGCAAGGGATAGAAATCGCGATGCTGCTCCGGCAAATGATCGCGTATGACCTTAGGCCCGATCACGGCCATGCGTTCGCCGACACCGGCACTGTCCTGTAATTGCCGTTCACCGGCATGCCACGGAGATTGTTCGATCGGGTTCATGGCGACCACCTCTGGTTGTGATACCTCGATGCTGCGCCCCTATCGTTTTGGGGAGAATGCTCAGCCAAGGCAATCCACCATTACGCCAACTGAAATGCCGGGTGCTCACGCAACGCCACGACGCAGTAGTCGACAAAACTGCGCACGCGCATCGACGCATGGCGGCCTTCGCGATGGACGATATGTACCGGCAGCGGCGGCAGTTCGAAGTCCGGCAAGATACGCCGCAGTTGGCCACTCATCAGGTGATCGTGAACGGCATAGCTCAGGCAACGAATCACCCCCGCACCCTGGACAGCGGCATTGATTGCGCCTTGCACCGTGGTGCAACTCAGGCGTGCGCGGGCCTTGAGTACGTCGTGCGGGAAATGCCAGTGAACGGGCTCGGCGCCGGCGATCAGATGGTGCTGCTTGAGATCAGCCGGCTGCAGCGGCTCGCCCTTGGCCGCCAGATAAGCAGGGCTGGCGCAAAGGATGCTGCGCACCTGCCCGACTTGCCGTGCAATGAGCGACGAACTGGGCAGTTCACCGACCAGCACGGCGACATCCAGCCCCTCTTCGTGCAGGTTCGGGTAATAGTCATGGTAATGGGCGACGAGACGCACCGCCGGGTAGCGGTCCATATAGCCGGCCAGCAGCGGCGCCATTAAATGGCGGCTGAACAGCAAGGGCATAAATACCCGCAGATTGCCCTGGGCCTGCACATGCGAGCCGTTGGCCGAGGCTTCAGCGGCGTCCACCGCCGCCAGCAACCGCACGCAGTCGGCAAGATAGGCGTGGCCTGCATCCGTCAGGCTGACCCCACGGGTACTGCGCAGCAACAACATCACGCGCAGACGCGCTTCCAGACGCGCAATTGCGCGCATCAGGGTCGGGCCGGAGACCTGCGCAATGCGCGCCGCCGCCGCCAGGCTCGGTTGCCCGGCCAGCGCCACGAACAGCTGCATATCGCGATAACGTTCCATCAGTCGTGCTGCTTCATCGCCGGGTTCAAGGCCCTATCCTGCCCGAGACGCTGGGTGAGAAAATCGACAAAGCTATGGACCTTGGCCGGCACTCGACCGTTGTTCTGAAACACCACCTGGATCGGCAGCGCAGCCGGCTCGAAATCCTGCAGCACAACTTCCAACTCCCCCGCCGCCACGGCTGCCGCAACCTGGTAGGACAGCACCCGCGTCATCCCCCAACCCAGGCGTGCCAGATTGATCGCGGCGTTGTTCGCGGTGACCACCAGGCGCGGCTCGATAGGCACTGCCAGCGGCTGGCCGCCGTCGACAAACGCCCATTCACTCACCAATTGGCTGGAGGAGGAGGTAACGACCTTGGCTTCACGCAATTGCTCAGGCCGCTGGGGTCGCCCCTGTCGGTCCAGGTAGTCGGGCGATGCGCAGACCACCCGGCGCACTTCACCGACCTTGATCGCCTGCTGCCCTGGCTCATGCAGATGGCCGATGCGCACGGCCACGTCGACACCTTCGTCGGTCATGTTGACCACGCGATCGACCAGCAAGGCATGAATGTTCACCAGTGGGAACTGGTCCAGATAATCCGCCAGTGCCGGCGCCACGAACAGCTCGCCGAACAGCACTGGGGCGGTGACGTTCAGCTGCCCACACGGGATCGAATAACTGCCCGCCGCGGCTTCCTCGGCCTCATCGAGCTCGGCGAGAATGCGCCGACAGTCTTGCAGGTAACGCTGCCCGGCTTCGGTCAGGTGCAGGCTGCGGGTGGTGCGCGACAGCAGTTGGGTGCCGATGCGTTGTTCCATCGCGGCGATCGCCCGGGTCACGCTGGGCGGCGAGGTATTCAGGCGGCGCGCGGCGGCGGCAAAGCCCTCCTCGTCGGCCACCGCGAGGAATACCTGCATTTCATGAAAACGGTCCATCGACGCCCCTTGCTGGTTACTGTGATTGCAGACCCGCCGCCGTGCGCGGCATGCCGATGAAACCCGGCAGTGCTTCGATGCTGGCGAGCCAGGCGCGTACCTGAGGATAGTCGGCCAGCGACACGTTGCCTTCCGGCGCATGGGCCGTGTAGGTGTAGAACGCAATATCGGCGATGCTTGGCTGGTCGCCGGCCAGGAAACGGCTTTCGCCCAGTTGTTGCTCCATCACTGCCAGCAGCGCGTGCGCGCGACTGATCGCCACGCCCGTATCCACCTCGGCGCCAAACACCGTGGCCAAACGCGCCGTGGCCGGCCCCGCATGCAGCTGGCCGGCCGCAGCCGAGAGCCAGCGCTGCACGCGCGCCTGCCCGACCGGATCAGCGGGCAGCCACTGGCCGTTGCCATAGGTGGCGGCCAGGTAGACCAGGATGGCGTTGGAGTCCGCCAGAATCGTCCCGCCATCGTCGATCACCGGCACCTGGCCGAAGCGGTTAAGGGCAGTGAGGAATTCGGGCGTTTTATGCGCGCCTTGCTTGAGGTCCACCTGGATAAACTCCATGGGCCGGCCCAACAGAGAGAGCATCAGCTCGACCCGATGGGAGTGACCGGACAGGGTGAGACCATACAGTTTGATTGCGGGCATGACAGACTCCAGGGCGTTGTCGACCGAGTATTCGTGTCGATGGCTGCAATCTTCTTATGCGCTAACCGCCAGCGGAATGACCAGTTTATACAATCGAGCATTTCATAAAATGAAACAACCACCCGATCCATCACTCATGACTACCCGCTAGCCAGGTAAGCTCCCCGCAATTCAAGGGCGCGAATCCTGCGGTAATCCCCTTCGATCACCGCTGGGTCGGTATGTACCAGATACACCGTGCCCGGCTGACTGAACACATCTTGAGTTACGCCTATGTGCTGGCCGCTCTCGACGTAAAACACTGCCTCGAAAAACGACTCCAGCTTGAGCAGTTCTTTCAAAAATACGTCCCTTTCAAAACGGCCTTCCGAGCGATTGATCAAGCAAACATTGTAGGTGTGTTGCAGACGCCGATAATCAACCTTGCTCTCCAATCGTTGCTGAAATACCTCAGGCTGTATGAGGGATAAAACCACGGCGTCAATCTGCCCAAGGCCAGTGGTCATTCTTGAAACATCAGGCCGGAGAATGCCGTCAGTGCGGGCAGCAATTTCTACCAGTTTCGGACCGCTTTCGGTGAGCATGACCTCGGCATGACTGGGGCCGTTTCGTATACCGAGACACCGCACCACTGCTTTCGTGTAGTCGACCAGAATTGAGTAAACCGGCGAGTCAGGTCCAATCAGCTCATCAATATCATAGAGAACCCCGCCAGTCGGCGTTCGCTGCTTTTGGTATCGTACGACCTCAGTGACAAGCTGCTGCCCGTTGAGAGAGACCATATTCACCACAAACTCCACCCCCACCAGATACTCCTGGATCAGGACCTGCGTGTTAGGGATATTCAGCTTATTAGTCGTTCCCAATAGACGTTCCACGGCAGCCTGGCAGGCGTGCAAATCTTCACAGATAAACACGCCATCGGCGCCTGCACTTTCGAGGGGCTTGATTACTACAGGAAAACGTCCGTGCTCACTGATCCAGTCTCGCGCAAGCTCCCAAGAGCCAGTGATGAACTGCTGTGCGGCCGGCAGTTGCGCCTGGGTTATGCACTGGATCATTTCGTACTTGTTTCGACGTGCGCTAGTTTTGTCGAAATGATTGCGATAAGGCAGTTGTAACCGTTCATTCAAGTGGTCAGCCAGAAGCACACCGGTTTCCGCCCCCGGAAGAACGAACTGTGGCTTGAAACGTTGGACTTGCGTCAATGTCGTTGCAACGTCCGCGTTGACGATCATCTGTTCATAGAGCCCGCAGTCAAAACCCTTGTAATAGTAGCTGTCCAGCGCTTCTGAAGAAGCAACGTGCGCCAGCACACAACCTTCATCTTTTAAGCGCTTGGCCAAGAACTTCCCTGATGAAAACCCATCGACCATGACGACTCTCATAAAACCTCCCTTTTCAATGCATACAACCACCTGCCTAGCAGTAAAAAGATAATCACAGTGACCGCTGCCACGCTGGCGAGGGAGAATTCAACTCTCGCATCCAGGTACTGGAGCAGTAAAACGAACACAGGAAGCGTCAGCAAAACCAGGGAAACGTGAATGGGTGTGAGGTAATAGATCGTTTTCTGGATCAGGTAAATGGGTAGCAAATGCCCTAACACTACCAGGAGCACGATAGCCGGTACGCGCTCACCATCGAGTAGAAAACTTGCGCCTGTGAAAGGTATTGCCACGGCACAAACACCTACCATCGCAAAATTTCTAATACCCAGAATCTCGTAGACGGTCCATTGGCGAGCAAACATCTCCCTGGAAAAAATCGTGTACACGACCGTGCCCAGCGCGCACACCAAAACACTGGCAATACCAAGCGCACGTTGCCCACCGGTGGTAGTGACTACTCCGCTCTCACCGATAAAAGAATTGAACAACATGATTGCCACCGAGATGAGCACTAGCCAGGAAACCGCCGTGTCTGCGAAAGCGACCTTGGCGCTACGTTTTTTCACCAACGATATAATCAACGTTAGTGCTGGACCACAGGCTACCGAGGCAACCCCGACTACCGCGGGTTCCAGATAACGCAACGCATAAAACAGCCCACCCCAATTAAGAAGAACTGCAAGGTTGACGATAACAACCAATCGCCAGTGAGCTTTAAATTTTGAAAACAACAAATCCGTATTTCGATAGAACGCCAACAATCCAAAAAAGCAGGCGGAAGTGATGAAACAATAAAAAATCACAGTCAACGTGCTGATGGATTGAGTGACCAGCGCAACGTAAACGTCGAACGCGGCGCTGATGAAACAAAACACCAAGCCGATGAGGACACCGATTCGTTGCATTATATTTTATCCCCCCATGCGCGCTTGAACGCCCTCAATCAACGCTTACGCCGTCCTCGGCAACCGTCACTCTTATAATTGTCTTAACGGTAAGCCCAGTCGCCCTCAGTACATTATCAGCCCCACCATTTCCAATTTTCTCTACGGCGCATACGACATCTACCAACTCACCTCCGGCCCCTTTGACGGCATCAGACAATGCAATGGCCGCGCCTCCAGAACTTAAAGTATCATCAATAATAATGACTCGGTCACCGGCCTCAACCCCGTTAAGATATAGTTGCCCTTGGAAGTACTCAGAATCGATAGCAACTACTTGCTCTTTTAGACCTCCGAGACTATAGGAATACCACCTCGCAACAGCTAAGGGAACGCCAGTTAACAACGAGACGGTAGTTGCCAGCGCCACGCCTTTATCTTCTTCTGTGACAATTTTCGAAGCCCCCTGCTTCATTACCCTGATTATTTTGTAAGCAACCTCCATTAAGACTTCTGGTCGCAAGGCGGGTATCTGGTCAGTAAATTCATTCACGGTAGTGAGTGATTTGCCCGACCGTACAACTTTAGCTTTTTTATAAATCTCTTCCAGC
The DNA here is from genome assembly GCF_030816195.1 of Pseudomonas sp. W4I3. GTDB lineage: Bacteria > Pseudomonadota > Gammaproteobacteria > Pseudomonadales > Pseudomonadaceae > Aquipseudomonas. Next base: position 4,291,340 of record NZ_JAUSXS010000001.1, read on the forward strand.
AACATGATTCACCTCACTGTACTCAGGATAAAGCCCGTCCCAGCGGCTCTCATATTTCCAAGCACTGTCAAAAAACAATGTCACTATGTTCTTGTTTTTTAGGGTTCTAACGAGCTCATCACACGCCAAAAGGTTAGCTCCGCAAGTCGGCCCAATGGGAAGCTTTTCTGATTCAATGAAGTGCTTCATTCGAGACCATGCGCCGGTGCCGTCCACCACTCTTATTTCATCCACTAGATTGGGGTCTGTATTGGCCGATATGACGCCCGCCCCTAAACCCATCAAATTATGAGAATGATGATTAAACGGCAGGTTATTCCTTTGCGAAAACAAAGGCGCCGAACGGTCTACCTCTAACCCTATCGTTTTAATTTTTGCGTATTCTCGTTTCATTACCTCAGCAATACCTGAAAACGTCCCCCCCGTACCGATTGCGCACACAAAAAAATCAGGCACGACATCTTGTGCGCGCAGCTGCTCAACCATTTCCTCACCGCATATCCTCCAACCATCCTTATTCAACAAGCAATTGCACTGATCCACATAATAGACATCATTAGAAGAGTTTTCCGATACATAAGCTTTCGCTTGAAGCACCGATCCCGACAAGAACAACTCTTTTGGAGTCTCTACTATTTCAGCACCATACAAACGTATCTGCGCTTTGCGCTCTTGCGTCATACCCTCGGGCATAAATATCTTTATTCTGTAGCCCTTCAGTCTGCCGATCCATGCCAGTGCTGCCCCTCCGTTACCTGTAGAGCAGTCAATCAGCGTCATACCCGGCGCAATGATTCGAGCTTCTTCCAACCGATTTACAATATTTAAGTAAGTTCGATCCTTATGACTTCCCGAAGGATTTAAAAACTCGCACTTGGAAATGATTCTATTGCCATTTTCGAAAAACGTCGCCAATTCAACTAGTGGCGTATTTCCAATATCCTTGAGTTCCATTTTCAAGCCCCTGCAATTTTTACGGCAGGCTTGAACGCTAGCAAATCACTCAGAAAAAAAATAGCTAGCAAAACGGATAGGCAGGAGTAAGAAAGTTCCGACCTCCACTTGAGAACTATATGTAGGACGATACTGCCAGGCCAAGTTAATTAAGATCAGCGATGACAATTAATACGTGTGTTGATTTGTAGTACAGCTGCTGCTGATGCCGCCGCCCACAGCCATTGGCGCTCCGGGCCCAGGCACAACAGTAGAGGCAACGCGCCACTGATCAGGATCAGCGAGGCGGCATTGTTGCGGTAGACGCCGAAGTTTTCATGAAAAAATTCAAACTATCGCCCCCCCTGTCGTTCACACCTTCACGTGCAACGCAAAGTAGGAGGCAACATGCAATACCGACAACTGGGTCACTCCGGCCTGCTGGTTTCGGAAATCATTCTGGGCACGGTGCCCTTTGGCGGTCGCGCCGAGTTTGAAAAATGCGGTGCGGTGGACGTACCTCTGGCCAGGCGCATGTTCGATATCGCGTTCGAGGCCGGGGTGAACATGATCGACACCGCCGACCTTTACTCCCATGGCCTGGCCGAGGAAGTGGTCGGTAAAGCCCTGGGCGACAAGCGCAACGACGTCCTGCTGGCGACCAAAGGCCGCAGCCCGGTGGATAAGAACCCGAATAACTCCGGCTCATCGCGTTATCACTTGATTCGCGCTTGTGAAGCCAGCTTGAAACGCCTGGGGACCGACCATATCGACTTGTATCAACTGCACAACTGGGACGGCCTGACGCCCATCGAAGAGACGCTCGAAGCGCTGCGCCTGCTGGTCGGTTCGGGCAAGATCCGCTACTTCGGCACCAGCAACTTCACCGCCTGGCAAATGATGAAAACCCTGGGCAAGGCCGAGTTGCACGGCATGCTCAAACCGATCACCCAGCAGATCTACTACACGCCCGAATCCCGCGAGGCCGAGTACGAACTGCTGCCGTTGGCATTGGACCAACAGGTTGGCACGCTGGTATGGGGGCCGATGGGTGAAGGCCTGTTGACCGGCTCGACCCGCCGCGGGCATAAACCGCCTGCCAACACCCGCCAAGGCAGCGACTGGCCGGAACCCTATGTGCATGACCCGGAACGGGCGCTGGACATCATCGAAACCCTGGCCGCCGTGGGCGATGAACACGGGGTGTCGGTGGCGCGCACTTGCCTGGCGTGGCTCAAGGACCGCCCGGGGATCACTTCGCTGATCGTCGGCGCCCGCACCGAGGCGCACCTGCGCGACAACCTGGCGGCCACGGAATTGAAGCTGACCGAGGAGCAGTCCTCACGCATTGAGGCCGTGACGCGTCGCCAGCCGCTGTACCCGTACTGGCATCGGTTCACCGCAGGGATCGATCGCTTTGATCCGGCGGAGCAGCCGTTCCTCGCCGAGCACCAGAAAACCATGGACGCGCGCAAGGACAAATAACCCTTCTGCGACACACAGCAGATCAATAGGTGGGAGGGGCTTGTGCCCTCTCACCTCGATCAAGGAGACAGCGTTGATCGCACAAATCATGATCGCCGCCCTCGGGGTGGTCGCCATCTGGTTCAGCCAAAGCAAACGCCTGAAAGTACGCCGCTACGCCTGCCTGTTCGGCATGGCCGGCCAGCCGTTCTGGTTTTGGTCGTCAATCAATGCCGAGCAATGGGGCATTGTGCTGCTCAGTTGTTTTTATACAGTGGCCTGGGCCAAAGGCATCAAGACCCATTGGATTGATCGCAAGCCTGACCAGCTCGTCTGAGCTTGCAATTGAGCGCCGCACTGCCTATATTTTGCGCCTGGCGCTCTCTACGCCACCTTCCGCGGAAAGGGCTGCGCCCAAGACACACAGCTCTACCTCATTTCTACGACTCCCAACCTTAAAGCGGAAAAGGTTTGTACAAGGAGCTCGTATGTCGCATCCCCCTTTTGCCTCCACTACCAACGGCCGCCTCAACCTTGAGCAGCAGCGCAAGCGCGCCAAGGAACTGTTGTCGCACCTTAAGCGCCAAGACCCCAATGCAACGTTGTCCCAAGCCCAATGGCAGATTGCTAAACAGTTGAGCTTCAGCAGCTGGCCCAAGCTCAAAGCCCATGTCGACGCCCTTGATTTCGCCGCGCGCCACCCGGACTTCATTGCCAGCGACGAAGCCCGCACCACTCACTGGCGGTGCGGCAATGACATCGCCCACAGCCTGCAACTGGCGGGGTTCAACGGGCAGTTCCGGATGCTGACCGACCCGCTGTGCATGGGCCCGGTACGCGACCTGCCTGGCGATGAATACCAAACCCTGCGTGGAGCCTTCATCAGCCATGCATTCGGCTTGAACGCAACTGACGTGGCGCGGCGATTGGCCGACGAATATGCTCAGCTCCAAACCCTGGCCACAGCGCAGCACAGCGTGCTGTGGTGCGAAGCGGATGCCTACGACCAGCTGTTTCTGGTTCGCGCCTTGGCGGATCTTGAACGGCTACCGCCTAAACTTGAACTGATTGAAGTGAACCATATTCCCGGCGTCGAGCGCTTTATCGGGATCGGCCAATTGGCGCCCGATGTGCTCGCCTGGCTCTGGCCGCAGCGACGCTTGATCGATGAGGCCGCGATACAACTGGCCAAACAGGCGTGGACGGCGTACTGCAGCCACTCACCTTTGCAATGGGCGCAATTGGCTCACGGCAACCATCGCGCCCTACCCCTTCTGGCTCCTGCGCTGCTGCGCCAGCTGCGTGAGTTACCTGGAACGCAGGATGGTTTGTCCCTGACCGAACGCCTGGCCCTGAGCTACATCGCCGATGCCGGGCCAGTGCCATTTGGCCGGGTATTCGCAGAACTGATGGCCAAGCGCGAACCGCTGCCGTTTCTGGGTGACATGATGTTTCATGCGCTGTTGCGGCCGTTGATCGATGGCGACCAGCCGTTGCTGGTGGAAACCGAGACACATCTTGAGTGGCCTCGGCGAGGCTTGGCAGTGACCGCATTAGGTCTAGAAGTACTCGACGCAAACGCCTATTGGCCCGATCACAGCTCACACGTTCGCTGGGTTGGGGGCATCTGCATTGAACCAGGGCGGCCTCACTGGACGGTAGACAAGGATGCTCAGCCCGTTTGGCGAAGCGCCATCGAATAGGCTTGCTCGTCAGAGAAGCCTTCCATAATGAGCTCAATGATGGCTTCTCTGTATTCGCTCACGTTTAACGGCAAGCCGGATTTATGAGCCTGATAGTAAGCCGCCATTCGTTCGCGAGCCTGTGGCTTCTTGACCTTTTTCCGAGGTCTTACCGCTTTCTCGGTCACGTCGACGAAACCTTCGAAATCGGTGGTTGCGGTATTCCAATCGTATGAGAAGACCTGCTCACGCGCTGCGACAGGATCGAAATGCCGAGTGAAAAAGCTCCCACACTCCCCCGACCCTTTACTGATGACCAGAGACGTCAAGTCTGGTAACCCACGTTCATTTGTGAATAACCTGACCACGTCCAATCGCCGCCCGGTGGACACGGGAATCGCGTTGCTGACGATCTTATTATCAGGGTTTTCATGTTTGGCCCGATCGACCAGCTCCGTGTAAGTCAGGCAATGCTTGTGCTGCGCCAGGTCAACCAGAATCGGGTAATAGACAGATGCTAGTTGCACGTCAATGAGCGTGACATTTTCGTAAAGCCCTTGCTGGACGTTCATATTGATCCTGATAAGCGCATGATTTTCGTAAGTCGGGTAACATCTCACGCTTTACGAATATGGCCAATAGCCACCCACCTTGATCCAGGATGACCCCGTGCCCTTAAAAACCGCGGCCGAGCTTTGGGATAGCTTGAACTCAAATGGCCGCCTGGCTCCCAGAAGCCATGACAGGCAATTCGTTGCGGACTTACGTGCACAACTGCACATACCTGCGTCCCAGGATGTCGGCGCTTACCTGAACCAGCAAGACGTCGAGATAACAACGTTCCTGGTTGCCGTGCTGAATGCCTTGCAGCCGTTCAGCATGATGCTTACTGACATCTATGACATGTTCGTTGACGGGGGCGTTTCCCGCAGCAACGAGCGGCTGTTGATTGAGTTCGACTTCAATCAAGGTCATAAACTCTCGTTTGATGCAGATGCCTTTCGCCATGCGCGTAACGTAATGGAAAACCTGCACGGCACTGTTGCGCATCGCGCTTATAAACCCGAGGACTTGATAGCGATCAATTGGGGACTCAGGACCGCTTTGGCAGACGCGCTCGGCATGGAAAAAGTCCGGGCGGCCCTCAGCAAGCCCATCGCAAGCGATGAAGCCAATACCTGGATAAACAATTTCGATTGGGCTTACGACACGCCCGTTCCGCTGCCCATGGGGGCAAGCACAGACCCGCTCACCCAAGCACTCCTGCCCGTCGCGACAATGGTCGAGGAGTTGTGCCGCCGTACAGGCCGTTACACCAGCCAGAGCGATTTACGCAGCGCCCGCATAGACAGCGAGCCAGATAGGTCGGAGCGCGCACCGATCAGGCAATGGAGCGAGTCATGCCTGGCGCACGCGCAAGATGATCACATTGCGCGCCTGCATCTCTTGCCAATGCTTTGGTATTACCATCAGCTTGTGCCCTCTTCGCACCGTGGCGTGCTGGCAGAAAAAGTCAACGCGCTGGTCAATGCCCACTCCGACGTGGTGGCGGCAAACGCGTCCTACCATCAACTTGAAGATTTGCTTGATCTGCCGATCTGGAAGCAGCGTTCACAGCTTTACTCTGTTTGGCTCGTTACCTTGATCAAACGAGAGCTGCAACAAGCCGGTGAACACTTCCAACTGATGGGGCAGAACAACTGCCTGACATTCGCTTTCAGTCCCACCCTTATCGCCAAATTGCATGTCGGTAATGACGTTCTAGAGTTGATCGCAGAGTTCCGGGTGGCGGCCCACGGTATTGCACTGATGGGCACAGGTCGAAACCAGAATATCCAACCGGACTATTCACTCCTGCAACGCCAAGCGAATGGAGGTCATCGCATCATCTATGTGCTTGAAGCCAAACAGTACGCCAGAGCCAATACGCGAAACTTCAATCACGCCCTGCGTGACTACGCAAAACTTAATACAGAGGCGTTGGTAGCGCTCGCAAACTATGGGCCTGTACCTGGCTGCCAGCCTAAAAAACTCCTTGAACTGTGTCAGCGGGCAGGCGACGTAAACGTCAGCGAACGATGCGAGGCATTCGCCTGTGTCACCCCCTCCAATGCAGAATCGGCACGCCAGTTGCGTGAGCATTTGCGACGCGCACTTACCGAATATGCGCTGCCGTTACCCAAGCTTATCGTCGACGTTTCAAGCTCGATGGCGCATGTCCTGAATCCTCAGGCCTACATTGATTGGCCAAATACGGCGGGGTATATCACGCAGTCGGGCATGTCATTGATACTTGCCGACTATTATCAGACGGCGGTACGTCCCGGTGAGCCAGCCCGCCAAGCAATGCTTGGCTTGTTCGAAACCGCCGTAAACGGCCCAATGAGCGGCGTCTACGAAATCACCAGAACCGAGCAGGCAGCCCTGTTGCTGTTCACAGACAAGAGTGGTTTCCATGAGGTGGTTAACTATCGGGACAAGCTCGCCGGCATTATCATCCTGCAACCGAACGGCTCCCTGGTGATACACATGAATAAGCACGAAGAAAGCGTGTTACGCAGATCGATACAAGGTCTGATTGCGCACTGCTCCATCGGTGAGTCTTATTGATTCATCCCTGTTCCCCGAACGACGAGACCGCACCATGCGTAAGCTGATCTTTGCCGGTACCTGCCTTTTGGCGACCACCTTGGCAGGCTGCCAGCAAACTCCACCGGCCAACGACCAGCTCGACGCCGTGCTCTGGACTCAGACCTCCATCGAGCACGAGTTGATCTACCGCCAGCTCTTTGCCAACGCTACGCGCCAGCTCGATGCCGCCCTGGCCGATCCGACCTGGGACGCCCTGCCCTTTGCTGCGCGAGAGTTGAAAGGGCTGCCTCCGGCCGTGGTGGTGGATATCGACGAAACCTTGCTGGACAACGTGCCGCTCAATGCCCGCGACATTCTCAACAACCAGGTGTATTCCTACGACCGCTGGAACACCTGGGTCGACCAGGCCAAGGCTGAAGCCCTGCCGGGTTCGGTGGCGTTTCTGCAAGCGGCTCGGCAAAAAGGCGTCACGGTCTATTACCTCACCAACCGCGAACACAGCCAGGTAGCCGCCACGGCGAGGAACTTGCGCTTGCGCGGTTTCCCGATTGAGGCCGATGAACAGATCCTGGCGGCCAGCACGCCCACCGGCCACTGCGAAAGCGCCGGCTACGGCAAGAACTGCCGACGCCAATGGGTCGCCAGCCATGCTCGGGTGCTGTTGATGGCCGGCGATTCCCTGGGGGATTTCGTACAGGCCGAACACAACAACCTGGCGGCCCAGCGCAAGGCAGTGGAGCCCTATGTGAACTGGCTGGGGCAGCGCTGGTTCCTGCTGCCCAATCCAAGTTACGGCAACTGGTACAGCGCGCCGTACGGGGACAACGAGAAGTTACCGTTCGAGCAAAAACGCAGGCTCAAACAGCAGGCGTTGCAGTTGCAGGAGTAGCGGCGCGCGCAGGTCATCTTTACGGTTTGACGCCTGCGCGCCCCTCACCCCGCCCTGGCCGCCACCGCCTCCACTTCCACCAACGCCCCCGGCAGGGGCAACGCCACCACCTGCAACGCGGTGCGCGCCGGCTTGTTCGGTTGCTCGGGAGTGGCGAAAAACTGCGTATAACCACGCTGCAGCCCGGCGAAATCCAGCTTGCCGTCGGTTTCCGGGGCGCCGACCAGAAACACCCGCAGCTGCACGATATCGCCCAGGTCAAGGTCCTGCTGCCGAAGGATCTTGCGCAGTTTGTTGAACACCGACACCGTCTGCACTTCGGTGTCGCCGTAAACCCCGGGAACGTTCGGGTCGGCCAGGTCCGGCAAGGTGCCGCTGACGAAGACCAGGCTGGCCGAGGCCGGCACGGTCACGGTTTGCGAGATGGGAAAATCGCCGACGCTGGTGCGTTGGATGCTATCGCTCATGGTGTTGCTCCTTGATTGAATGTCTACACAACGCTCGAAGGCTGCCCCTCGCCACGACAGCGCAGTCTCATGACGCCGCCAGTGCGGTGATCTGGGCGTTGTTGCGTCACGCGCTCCGCCAATTGCGCGACCACGTGCCGTGCCGAATTGGCTGCCGACTCTTGCCAGATGCCCACGCCGCTTTGCACCAGACCGTCGCCGGCGAAGTAGACGCGGCCGTGGGCCTGTTCCAGCAGCGCGCTGGCATCGGCCGGGAAATGCTCGCGTTGCAGCCACGGGCCTTCGCTGTAGGGGATCTGTTCCCAGGACACCGCCAACGGGTGGCGCAGGTGCCTGGAATAGCCTGGGTGCAGCAGTTCCACGGCTTGCCTGGAGGTGGCGTATTGCGCGCCGAAGGACTGCGCGCCGAACACGTCGGCGCCCTCCCCGGTGACGTAACCGGCCACCAGCACCCCTTCGCGGGTGTTGAGGTCGTTGCTTGGGTACCAGAGCAGGCGCGCCGGATGTTCAACCCAGGACAAGCCGCCATAGGTGCGGTAATCGCTTTCCCAGAAGCGCGGCGATTGCCACGCCACTTTGGTCGCCTGGTCGCTGCGGGTGCTGAGCAAGGCCGCCTTGATCGGGTCGCTGAAATCGGTGTCTAGTCTGGCCAGCAACGGCAGCGGCAAGGTGGAGACCAGGTAATCGGCGCGCACCACCTGTTCACGGCCGCTGTGTTGGTCGTGATAGGTCACCGCCACGCCGTCTTCCAACTGGCGGATCTGCCGCACCTGGGCGCCCAACTGCACCTGCTCGCGCACGCGCTGGTAGAACGCGTCGGTGATACGGTCCATGCCGCCCACTGGCTGAAACATGGTCGCTGAAAACTCAGGGAACTCAGTGTGCAGCAGCGCGCCCCACAGCTCTGGATGCAGCAGGCGCTCAAGGCCAATCGGCGTGGCGCTAGCGGGCAGTGCGCCGGGGTGCGCGGGCGATTCCAGGTGGCCGGCGCGCAAGCTGCCTTCGTAGGCCAATGCCTGGGAGAGGTCGCCATACACCTGCAGAAACGCGAGCAGCCGCGTGCGCTCATCCAAGGTCAATACGTCATCGAGCGCATCGCGCTGCACCGCCTTGGCGAGCAGGCCGGACAGATGCCCGCGTGCATCGTTCACCGCCTGGCCGACGGTGAACGCCGGTTGTTGCAGGTCTGGCCGCACCTGGGCGCCATGGCTGCTGTTGACCAGCACCTCTAGCGGCACGCCCAGTTCGCTGCAATAGTCGAGGAGGGTGCGATGCTGGCTGGGGATGCGCGCCGGGCCGGCGTTGAAATACTGGCCCGGATCGAACGCCACCGTTTGCGAGCGGCCGTCCCTGTAGTCCACGCGGTCGCCATTGCGCAGGGTCCAGGTGCGCCCGCCCACACGGTCGCGGGCCTCCAGCACCTGCACGGTGAACCCGGCGCGGGTCAGTTCCAGCGCGCTGACCAGCCCGGCAATCCCGGCGCCCAGTACCAGTACGCGTGTGCCCTGCCCCAGCCCGTCCTTGAGTTTCAGCGGTTGCGGCCGCCGGTGTGAAGACGGCCCCAGGCCCAATGCGGCCAGCGCATCCTGGGCCGCCTTTTCGCCGCCGACCGCGGCGATGCTCGACAGCGCTTCACGTCGTGTCAGTCCCATGTTCGATACTCCTAATCCGGCAGCCCAGGCGGGTTGATCAGCGATTGGTCGACGCGCTCCACATCCAGGCCCCAGCGCTGCAACACTTGCGCGTATTGCCCCCCGGCAATCGCACCTTCCAGGGCGGTGTGGATCGGCTTGACCAGGCCGTTGTCCTTGCGCGTGGTCACGGCGATATCGGCCTGCAACGGCCAGCCGCCGTTGACGGTGCCGACGCGCTTGATGCCGCCGGTGATCGCCGCCGAATAGGCGTACACCGAGTTGGGCCCGAACAGCGCATCGCTGCGTCCCGACTGCACCGCCAGTTGCGCAGCGGCCTGGTCGTCGAAGTACTGCAGCAGCGCAGGCTTGAGGCCAGCCTTCTCATTGGCCTCGTTCCACGCCAGCAAGACCTTTTCCTGATTGGTCCCGGAGCCGACGATGATCTTCAGCCCGGCGATGTCGGCGGCCTGCTTGATCTCGCTGATCGGGCTGGTGCTCTTGACGTAAAAGCCGAGCACATCCTGTCGATAGGTGGCGAAGTCAAACCGCTTCTTGCGCGCCTCGGTCACGGTGACGTTGCTGATCACCGCGTCGTACTTGCCCGAACTGACGCCCAGGGGCCAGTCCTCCCAACTGGTCTGCACCACGTTGAGCTGCAAGCCGAGGCTGTCGGCGACCAACTGCGCGGTGTCGGCTTCGCTGCCGATGGTGGTCTTGTCATCACTGGCCAGCAGCGCCAGCGGCGGCCCGGCCACACCGGACACGGCGACGGTGAACTTGCCGGGCTGGGCGAACTTGAAACCGGGCGGGATTTGCGCGATGGCCGCTTCGTTACGTGGCGCATGAATGCGCGGGCGGTCGGGGCTGAGGTCGACCTGCTGCACCGCGAACACCTGGGGTGCGGTGCCGATGGCAAGCGCCAGCACGGCCAGGCGGATAGGTTGGGTAAACATGGGCAGTCACTCCTTGAACTAAAGCACCTTGCCGAGAAAGGCCTGGGTGCGGGGGTGTCGGGGTTGGCGGAAGATCTGTTCGGGCGGGCCTTCTTCGATCAACTGGCCGTCGCAGAGAAACACCACGTGGTCAGCGACCTCGCGGGCGAAGCCGATCTCATGGGTAACAATCACCAGGGTGACGCCCAATCGGGTAAGCCCCTTGATCACGTCGAGCACTTCGCCCACCAGCTCCGGGTCGAGGGCCGAGGTGGGTTCGTCGAACAGCAACACCTTGGGGTCCAGCGCCAGCGCGCGGGCAATGGCGACGCGCTGTTGCTGGCCGCCCGAGAGTTGGCGCGGGTAGGCATCAAGCTTGTCCGCCAGGCCGACCTTGGCCAGCAACTCGGCCGCTTTGTCTCGCGCCTGGGCCTTGCTCCAGCGCTTGTGGGCCAACGGCGCTTCGGCAATGTTTTCCCAGGCGCTGAGGTGCGGGAACAGGTTGAAGTTCTGGAACACGAAGCCCACGTCGATGCGCCGCTTGAGAATTTCGCGCTCTTTGAGCTCGAACAGCAGGTCTCCCTTGCGCCGATAGCCGACGTACTCACCGTCGATGGTGATGTGCCCGCTGTCGATCTTCTCCAGGTGGTTGATGGTGCGCAGCAAGGTGGACTTGCCCGAGCCGGACGGCCCGAGGATCACGGTGACCTTGCCCGGATCGATGGTCAGGTCGATGTTATCGAGCACCTGCTGGTTGCCGAAGCGCTTGCCTACGCCCTGGATCTGGATACGCCCTGCGCGTGCTTCAGCCATGGGATTGCTCCTTGAGCCAATGGCGCAGACGTTGCAGCGGCGTCGGCGGCAGCACCCGCGCGGTGCCACGGGCAAAGTGGCGCTCGACGTAATACTGGGCGCTGGTCAGCACCGTGGTGATGATCAGGTACCACACGGTGGCCACGATCAGCAGCGGGATCACCGCCTGAGTGCGGTTGTAGATGACCTGCACGGTGTAGAACAGCTCCGGCAGGGCCAGCACGTAGACAATCGAGGTGCCCTTGACCAGGCCGATGATCTCGTTGAAACCCGACGGCAGGATCGAACGCAATGCCTGGGGCAGGATGATCCGGAAGATCCGCCGCGAGGCCGGCAGCCCCAACGCCGCTGCGGCTTCATGCTGGCCCGCATCCACACCGATCAGGCCACCGCGAATGATCTCCGCCGCGTACGCCGCCTGCATCAGGCTCAAGCCCAGCACCGCCACGGTGAACTGGCTGAGCACATCCACGGTGGACCATTGCGCGAACACCTGATCGGTGAACGGCACACCGATCACGATGTGGTCGTACAGGTAGGCAAAGTTGTAGAGGATGATCAGCACCAGCAGCGCCGGCATCGAGCGGAAAAACCAGATATACCCCCAGGCCAACGCCGCCAGCAGCGGCGAGCCCGACAGCCGCGCCAGGGCCAGCGCGGTACCGAGAATGATGCTGAACAGCGTGCTCAGCAATGTCAGCAAGAGCGTCTGCCCCAGACCGCGCAGTACCGACGGCGAGAAAAACCACTGGCCGAACACGCCCCACTCCCAGCGCGGGTTGGTGGCCAGGGAATGCACGATGGCAAGCAGCACCAACGCGGCAAAGATCGAGCCGGCCCAGCGCCAGGGATGCCGGGCCGGCACTACCTGCAGGGCGCGGATCGGTGTGGAAACACGGCGCTGGCGAAGCGGGTAATCGGTGACCTCATCGATCAGGTCATAGGGTTTGGCGACAATGGGCATGTGCTAGTCCTCGCAGGCCTTAGAAGGCATAAGTCAGCCGGGTGTAGTAGTACCCGCCGGTAAAACCATAGGGCGAATAGGTGCCGTAGCTGGCGAGCATGGTGCTGCTCGGCACACCTTGTTTCTTGGGGTAGATGTCGAAAAGATTTTTGGCGCCGATGGCCACGTTGAGGTCTTTGGTGAGGTTGTAGCCAAGGTCGAGGTCGGTGATCCATTTGGCGCTGTAGACGCGGTCCAGGTCGCGATTGGCTGATGCGTTGACTTCCTTGTAGGCGCCGTAGCGAGTCAGGGCCAGGTTGAGGTTCAAGCGCCCGATGCTCCAGTCACCGCCGAGGATCAGCTTGGTGTTGGGTTGCACATCGGTGATCAGGTTGCGCGCCTGGCGGTCCATCAGTTCGTAGGAGGTGCCGAGGATGTTGGTCGACTCCTTGTAATTGAGGATCTTGGTCTGGTTCCAGTTGAATGCGGCGGTCCACTTCAGCGCGCCGAAGGCGCCCAGGTCCTGGTTGTAGCTGCTGACCAGGTCCAGGCCCTTGGTGCGGGTGTCGGCGCCGTTGATGAAGTACTGGCCGCCAGAGGTGGAATTGACGCCGTTGTTCTGCAGCACCTGGGTGACTTCGGGCCCGAGCAGGGTGCCGGTGAGGGTGATGCGGTCGCGCAGGTTGATCACGTAGGCATCGGCGGTGAAGCTCAGGCGGTCGGTGGGTGTGAGCGTGAAACCGAGGCTGAAGTTGGTGGAACGCTCGGGCTTGAGGTCCTCGGCGCCCAGTGCCCTGGCCGCCGCCGAACCGACCGGCAATACGCCGTAGTTGATCGACTGATACACCCCGTCGACCACGCCGTAGGTGGTCGAGCGTGCACTGAACAGGCTGTTGGCCAGCGAGGGCGCACGAAAGCCATTGCTCACAGTGGCACGTACAGCCAATTGCGGCGTGAAGTCATAACGCGTGGTCAGTTTGCCGCTGCGGGTGGCGCCCACGCCCTGGTTGTAATGTTCATAGCGCACGGCGGTGCCCACGTACCAGTCCGGCAACGGGTTGAAGCCCGCGTCCACGTAACCTGCGACGCTGTTGCGCGAGGCGGTGCTTTCTTCGTCGGGGGAAATGCCGTTGGTGACCTGGGCCCCGGACGACGCGCAATTGCCCGGTGCCACGCAGTAACCGCCGTTGGCGTAGGACGCGTAATCGCCGGCCTGCACCTCATAGGTGTCGCGCCGATGTTCCAAACCATAGGACAGGTCCAGCGGCTTTTGCAGGCCGATATCGAACCCGCGCTTGAAGTCCAGGTTGGTGGTCAGCTCGGTGGAAATCCACGTGCCGGAGGTGAAGCTGTTCGGTGTGGCCTCGCCCAGGGATGGGTTCTGGTTATGGGTGGTGCCCTGCTCCGCTTCGTTGCGCCCGTAAGTGGTGGACAGGTCCCAGTCCCACTCGCCCAGGGTGCCCTTGCCGCCGAATGCCGCCTGGAAATCGTCTTCGTCGATATACCAGGTGGGCGTGTAGCCGGAGGGGTAGCCGTTGGGCCCGGTGGTGATGGTGTTGGTGATGGTCGGCAGGCGAAAGTTCTGGCCCTGCTCGGCCTTGCGCCGTGAATAAGTGGTGAAGGAATACAGGCTGAGGCTGTCGTCGATGGGCAGTTCGGCGTTGTAGCCCAGAGTCAGCAGATTTGTCTTGGGCGTGCCGTAGCCGCCGTAGGTGGACTTGCCGGCCAGGCCGTAGGCTTGTTCATAGGTATAGCCATTGGCGCTGGCCTTGTTGTCGTCGTTCTGGCTGCGCGCATCCAGGGCCAACTGCACGATACCGCCGTCGCCGATTTCAAAACCCTTGTTGAGGCTTTGCTGCACGGTCTGTTTCTTGCCGTCATAACCCAGGCCCGCGTTGGTCACCGAGGTGCCGCTGGTGTCGGCCTTGAGTATCACGTTGATCACCCCGGCGATGGCGTCGGACCCGTACTGGGCGGCGGCGCCATCGCGCAGCACTTCCACATGGTCGATGGCGCTGATGGGGATCAGGTCCAGGTCGGCCGGGGCCGCGCCGGTGTTGATGCCGTTGATGTTCAGGGTGGCGCTGGTATGGCGGCGCTTGCCGTTGACCAGCACCAGCACTTCGGCCGCGCTCAAGCCTCGCAGGTTGGGGGCACGGGCAATGCCGCTGGCGTCCCAGCCGGTTTTTTCCGGTAGCGTCAGCGACGGGATCACCGCACTGAGCGCTTCCATCAAACCGGGTTTGCCGGTGCTTTGCAGTTGCCGGGCGCTGACCACGTCGATGGGCACCGGGCTGCTGGTGACGGTGCGCTGCTCGGCGCCACGGTTCCCGGTGACGACCACGGTGGACAGGGTGCTGTCATCCTGGGCCTGGGCCGCGGCGGCCAGCAGGGACAGGGTCAAGGCTGCGGTGGGGGGTAGAACATGCTTCATCGCTATTCCCAGGTTTTCAAATCGCAGGGTCGGGCAGCCACGCGCTGGGCGCGGCATGGCCGGTATTCACGGTTGGGTGCGGTTTGAACTAGGTGTGGGGCGAGCGAGGGGCTTGAAGGGGCAACATACGTTGAACTCCGTTCCAACGATTCTGCTGCCGGGGATTACCCGGTCAGTTGCGCAGAATCTGAATCACGCTGGGTACCATCCGGGGTCAGGGGTAGGCTGTTGCGTTCAAACATAACGGAATGAATTTTAAAAATATAATGCTATTTGGGCATAAGCTAATATTCTTGAATTTCATTATTTATAAATATCTTTATTCGTATAAATAATGTCTCAAGCCCGATGAAAGCCAGATGTGGGAGGGTTTGTTCAATGTGTAGGAGCGAGCTTGCTCGCGAAGAACTCAGGACCTGCGCGGTTATTCAGAATGAACGCGTTGCCTGGACGTTTTTCGCGAGCAAGCTCGCTCCTACAGGGGCCGCAATAGCTGCATCTGCTGGCGGTAATCGTCCGTCACCTGCCGCGCCTGGCTGTTGCTGGTAATCACCCTGGGGGTAATCAGCACGATCAATTCGGTGCGGTCCTTGGACTTGCTGGTGTTGCCAAACAACCAGCGCAAGCCCGGGATTTTCCCCAGGTACGGCACGGCACTGACACTTTCGGCGTTGTCCTGCTTGATCAACCCGCCCAGCAACACCGTCTGCCCGCTCTGCACCGCGACCTGGGTTGACACCGAGCGTGTGGAAATCCGCGGGTTTACCGGCGTTTCACTGCTGCTGCTCTCGCTCTGCGCATCGCTGACCTGCTGCTGAATGTCCATGTACACCAGCCCGCCCGGATTGATGCGCGGCACCACGTCGAGGATCACGCCGGTTTGCACGTATTCGACGCTGCTCAACGTGGTGTCGGCGTCCCCCGTGTTGACGGTGGTCTGGCTGATGGGAATGTTGTCACCGACCTGGATCTGCGCCGGCTGGTTGTTCATCACCACCAGCGACGGTGCCGACAGCACCTGGGTGCGGCCGTTGGTTTCCAGGGCGTGCAGGGCCACTTGCAGGTTGGAGCTGACGAAGGAATAGAACAGCGAATCCGCCGCCCCCAGCCCCGCCCCGCCGCCGCCCAATGCACCCTGGCTGCCGGACGCATTCGCCACCGTGGTGCTGGTGGAATTGCCGGCCAGGCGGCCGAGGTACCACTGCACGCCCAGGTCCAGTTCGCCGGTGAGTTTGACTTCGAGAATGCGTGTCTCGATCTGCACCTGCAGCGGCGGGTTGTCGAGACGCTTGATCGCCGCTTCGATTTCTTTCCATTGCGCCGGACGCGTGCGCACCAGCAGTTGGTTGCTGCTTTTTTGCGCGGTGATGCGGGTGCCGGCCTCCAGGTCGCTGATGGGCGGCGCCGGGGCGTCTTCACTGCTTTCGGAGGCCGGTTCCTCGGCGGCGGGCATCGGGGTGTTGGCCTGCAGACCGGCGCTGGTGGACGAGGACAGCGTGGTGGTGCGCAAGCCCGGCGCAACCTTGGCCGGGGTGTCGTCCTTGATCGCGCCATTGCCGTAGATCTGCCGCAGGTAGCGGGCCAGGTCCGCTGCCTTCATGTTGCGCACGTCGTACACATACATCTGCGGCTCGTTGCCGCCGCCTTCGTCGATGGTGCGAATCCAGTCACCCACTTCGCTGAGGTACTGCGGCTGGGAAGAAATCGCCACCACCGAGTTGGTGCGCTCCACCGGCAAAAACCGCAGCATGCCGGCCAGGGGCGTGCCGCTGTCGGCGCCGAACATGGCCTGCAGCTGGGGCATCAGCTCGGCCACCGACGCGCGTTGCAGACCGAACACCCCCCACCGACATGCCCTTGAGCCAGTCCACATCGAAGGTGTCGATGGTGTCCTGATAGTTGGCCAGTTCTTCCGGGGTGCCGGCCAGGCTCAGCACATTGCGCGCCGGGTCCACCAGCAGGAAGGCGTTCTCCCGGGCGAACGGCTTGAGCAGTTTCTGCATCTCGGTGGCGGAGATATAACGCAGCGAAAACAGGCGTGCCGAGAGACCGCTGGAAGGCTGCGCCACGCGCATCTGCGGCACCAGCTTGCCGGCCACCGCCTGGTTGCCCGGCAGGATCACATAACGGTTGCCCTGCTTGATCATGGCGTTATCGGTCCAGGACAGCAGGGTTTCGAGGATCGACAACGCCTGCTGCTTGTCCACCGGTTTGGAGGTGGAAAAGCTGACGTTGCCCTTCACGCCTTGGGCGATGCTGTAGTTTTCGTGCAGCAGGTCGCCCATCACGCTGTTGACCACCGCTTCGATGGGCTGGTCCTGAAAGTTGAAGACGATGTCGCCCCCCGCCTCCTTCACCGCAGGCCTGGATACCGGCGCGCGTACCAACTGCTGGTTGCCCCGAATCAGCTGGCGCTGCGCGGGTGGCTTCGCCTCCGGTGGCGCGCTTTGCACGGTGGGTGCCTCGCTGGGCGGGCGTTGCGAACCGGTGCCCTGCAGGGCTTCGTGCAAAAGCGCCTGATCCGGGTCGAGGCGGTCGGGCAACGCGCCACAGCCGCCGAGGGCGACGCTGGTGGCCAGGCAAAACAACGAGGTGCGCATATCAATCAAGGGAGGGGCTCGCGAGAAGGGGAAATCGAGGGCAACCGCTTGCCGTACAGGCTCAGGGTCTGGGTGCGCCCATCCAGGGCGAAACGGGCGTACTGCGGGGTGAGGTGTTCCAACCGCCAGCCGTTGGGCAGGCTCTGGCCCAGGCGCACCGTGAGAGGTGGGCCGTCGGCTTGTTTAAGCATGGCCATTTGCAGGTTGCCGGTGATCATGATGCCGCTGAGGGTCAGGTTGGACAGACTGGTGACCCGCGCCTTGCCCACCACGCGGTCCGGGCTGCGATCGGTGCTGAACAGCGGCGCCTGCCAGGTGCCGGCAAGGTCGGCCAAGGCCACTGTGGGTGGCGTCTGCAGGTTGGCCGAGGGCTGCGCCGCCAGCGGTGCTGCGGGTAACCACTGCGGCGCATCGCCGATGCTGCTGAGGATCACCGCCATCAGCAGGCCCAACAAGCCTGCAATGCCGAGCAAGCCCCACTCCAAGGGGCGTAATCTGCTGTTCATGGTGCCACCCGCGCCGGTTGCAGGTAGCCGCGCACCAGCAGGTTCACCACCAGCTTGCCCGCCCCGCCCCGTGCGGGCGCCTCGCGGCTGCGGCGGATGCGCAGTTCGTCGACGAACAGAAACGGCGGCTGGTATTCCAGCGCATGCAGGATCGCGGTCAAGGGTTCGATGGCGCAATTGAGGGTCAAACTGACCTTGACCTGACGATACGGCTCGCCATCGTCCTGCTCGGCGGTGATGGGCTTGCGCTGGGTCAGGCTGCAACCACCGCCGCGCCCGGCCTGGCTGGCGACCAGATCGGCCAGGCGCTGCATCAGGTCGGCGGCGACCACGTCGGGGTCATCCCCCGGCAACAGGCTGGCGCTGCTGGCCGGGTCCTGCTGCGCCCGCTCAAGCTGCTGGCGCAGCGCGTCGCCCTGGCGCAACACGCTGGCATAGCGCTGCTGCTGTTCGCGCAACAGTTCGGCGTGTGCGCCCATGCTGCGCAGCGGGCCGGCGAACCAGCTGTCGATCAGCAGCCAGTAGGCCGCGCCAAGCACGGCGGCGAGGATCAGCAAGGCTGCCCCGCGACGCTCACGGGGTGTGAGGGGTCGGCGCATCGGCTGCCTCCTGGCGCAAGTGGGCACGCAAGGCAAACTGATCCTTGCCAGTGCGTGCATCGGGTTGAATCACCCCTTCGAACTGGGCGTTGTCCAGACGCTGGCAGCCTTTGATCCGGCTGATCAGGCCGCTTGCCTTGGCGCTTTGGCCGGCGATGGAAATCTCGCTGCCCTTGACGTCCAGCTGGTCGAGCCAGGTGTCGGCCGGCAGGCAGTGGGTCAAGTCATTGAGCAGCCCGGCCAACGGCGGTTGCGCCAGTTTGCGTCGCGCCAGGTACTGCGCCGCGCCCTGGGTGTTGAGCAGTTGCTGGCGCAGCGCATGCACCTGGGCCACCTGGGCTTTCTGCTGCTGAACGCTGTGCTGCATGGCATCGACTACACGCTGGCGGTCGTTGAGCCACAGCAGCATCGCGCCGATCAGCAACGCGCCGCACAGCCATGGCAGGCTGCGCTGCAAACCCAGGCCCGGCGGGCGTTGGCGCGGGCGCAGGCTGGCGGGCAACAGGTTGATGCTCAGGTCGGCCACATCCACGCGATGGGGCCGCAGGCCCAAGGTGGCGCAGGCGGCGAGGATCGGGTCCAGGCGTTCGCGCAGGATCGCCACCAGCGTCACCTCAAGGTGAGTGGGCGTGCGTTGCTCCTGACGGGCGACGAAGTACAACTGTTCGGCCTCGAACGGGGTGTAGCGGTCCAGTTCATAGCTCACCACATTGTCCAGGTGGCGCGCGGCGGCCAGGGGCAGTTGCACGGTTTGCCACAGCACCTGGTCAGGGCCGAGCATCAGCACCTGGCGCGCATGGCCCGGTTCGACCGGTGCGGTCAGCGGCCAGTGATGGATGCGCTCCGGCGGTTCCTGCAGGGCCAGCCAGCTCGGCACACAGCCGCTCAGCTCTGTAAGCCACAGGCGCCAGGCCTGTTGCAGCAGGCTGCCGCGCCAGTGGCGGGCGATAGGTTCGAGTCGATTCATTCTTGCCACCGCACCACCCGATAGGGCTGTGCGCTGTCCTCCACGGGGCTCAGTGAAACGGTGATACGCAGGCGCGCCTGATAACCGCCGGGCCGTTCGGCGTGGCTGTCGATTTCCACGACCTGGCCGGGGTCAGCGCCCTCGGCGTTGCGGCTTGGCAGGTTGAGCGCCTTGCGCATCAAGGGGCTGGCGAACGCCGGATCGGGTCGATCCAGGTCGCTCCATAAGGTGATTTCGGGCAACAGTTGGCTGTAGAGCACCTGGGTCATGCCAGGCAGTTGGCGCACTTCTTCCAGCACCCGGAACGGCGCCAGGCCCTGGCGCCGCCGGGCTTCGAGGGCCTTGACCCATTGCTGCGCCTGGACGGGCGTGGCACCGCAGGCCAGGGCCAGGCGCGTGAGGTCATCCGCCGCCGCATTGATCAGGTACAGCTTGCCGCGCTCACTGCGCAGGCTGACCTGCAACCGCGCATCATCAAAGTTCAGCGCGATAGCACGCCCGTCGGCCACCCAGTGCGGCTGCGCCATCACCATGGCGATGCCGGCCTGAGCGGCCAATTGCGTGCGGGTGTGCTGGCCCAGCCACAGCGCCTGGCGGCTTTGCAATTGCACCCAACCGGCCAGGCCGCCGAGCAGCACGCTGAGCAAGGCCAGCACCCACAGCACCAGCAGCAACGCCGCACCGCGCTGGCGCTTCATTCTTCCAGGCTGCCGCTGGAAAGGTTCAGGCGCAGCGCAATCACTTGGGTGACCCACGGCACCGGCCCGTTGACGCTGGCCGCGATGCGCACCGCATAAGGCAAGCGCCGGGGCCAGGGCCAGTCAGTGATCCAATCGGTAGGCTGGCCCAGGGGTGACAGGCCGCGGTAGCTGAACTGCAGGTGTTCAACGTGGTTGAGCAGTACCTGCGGTTCAACGCGGGCGGGGTTGATGCGCGATTCCAACTGCGCAAACTCTACCTGCAAGGCCTGGTCGACCCGCTGCAGAGTAAAGCGCTGGATACCGCCACCGAGCACACCGGGCAAGGTCGCCACAAACTGCAGGCGCTCGGGGGTGCCGCTGAAAAAACCATCAGCCTGGCTGTCGTCCTCGGTTACATCCAGGGGCAGCGCCTCGCTGATGGCGGTGCGCAAGAACTGCTGGGCGGCCCGCATTTCGTCCAGGCTGACGCTGTAGCGCTGGGCCTTGGTCACCGCACGGTTGGCGCCCAGCAGCGCCCCGCCGACCAGCACCAGCAGCACCGCCAGCAAGCTGAGCACCACGAGGATTTCCAGCAGGGTGAAGCCCTGTTCGCGGCGCTTCACAGACGTGCCTTCAAGGTGCTGAAGTGGGCCTGGTGCGGGCCTTCGCTGACGATCAGGTCGACGCGATACAGGTGCGGCGGTTGGCGGCTGAGCGTGAGTTGCCAATGGATGCCATCCAGGTCGCCTTGGCTGACGCCGCTGTCGAGGCGGCCGGCGGTTTCCTGATCGAGCACCGTGAGCGCCGCGTGGGTCAGCCGGTCGCTGCGCGCCACTTGTGCCAGGGAACGTGCGCTCTGACCAAAGGCGACCAGCAGCACCGTGCTGCACACCGCCAGCAGCGTCAGGGCGGCGAGCATCTCGAGCAGGGTGAATCCCGCCTGGCGCTTCATGGCAACGCCTTGGACTGCACGCTGCCGGTCAGCCAGCCGATATCGATACGCCAGCGCCGCGTGCCGTTGGCCAACAGCAGGTTGCCGCCCGTGGAGCTGCCGTCGGGGTAGAACTCCACCGCCGAGCCGACCTGCTCGGCGGTATGCACACTCAGTTGCAGGTCTTGCGGCCAATAGCGCGGCGCGCGGCCAGGTGCGCTGAACGCGCGGTGGGGCAGATCGAACTCGGTACGCGCCGCCTGGCCGCTGATAATCGCCGCAGCCCGGGTAGTGCGCAGTGCCTCGACCATCTGCCCGACCACACGACGCTCCTTGGCCGCTTGCAGGCCCTGGCGCAGCCCCACGCTGAGCAAGCCGGCAGCGAGGCTGATCAGCAGGATCACCACCAGCATTTCCAGCAGGGTGAAGCCACGCTGGGCCATCGGCTGCTTATTCCCAATTGCCCAGGTCGGCACTGTAACCCTCACCACCGGGCTGGCCGTCCTGGCCGTAGAAGATCAGGTCAAAGGCGCCGTGCTCACCGGGAAACCGATAGCCGAACGCGTGGCCGAACGGGTCTTTCAGTTCCGACGGTTTGGCGTACGGTCCGGCCCAACTGGAGGCCGCCGCAGGCTTGTCCACCAGCTGTTGCAGGCTGGTGGGCGGCGAGCCGACATCCAGCGCATAGCTGTCGATCTTCATGCTCAAGCCGGCGAGCTGCGCCTTGCCCGCGCCGTATTTGCCCTTGTCCACATTGCCGCCGACCTGGCGTACCACGATGGTCGCGACAATGCCCAGCAGCACGATCACGGCGAGCATTTCCAGCAGGGTAAAACCACGTTGGCGGCGTCGGGCATTCATCGTTTATAGCTCCTTGGAAGTTTATATATGGCTGGTGAGGCTCATCAGCGGCAGCATGATCGCGAGCATGATCACCGCCACCAGCACCGCCATGAACACGGTCAGGCTGGGCACCAGCGCGGCGAGCAGACGGTCGATGCCGCGCTTGGCCTCGACGTCGAAAATATCGGCGACCTTGAGCAACATGCTGTCCAGTTCACCGGCCTGTTCACCGACTTCGATCATTTGCAGGGCCAGCTCGGGCAGCAAGGGTTGCTCGCCAAACGCCCGGCCCAGGCTGCCGCCCGCCTTCACCGACTCGGCGGCCATCGCCACTTGCGCCTGCAGCGCACGGTTGCTGCAGACTTGCCGGGCAATCACCAACGCCGGCAGCAGCGCGACGCCGTTGCTGAGCAAGGTGCCGAGGGTGCGCGTCAACCGCGCCGCTTCGACCCGCTGCAACAGCGGGCCAAGCACACGCAGGCCGAGCACGCGACGGTCCCAGCGCTCGCGACGGCGTGGCTGGCGCAGGCTGATCAGCAGCGTCCACAGGATCGCGATCAATCCGGCCAGCACCAGCAG
Source organism: Pseudomonas sp. W4I3 (assembly GCF_030816195.1). GTDB lineage: Bacteria > Pseudomonadota > Gammaproteobacteria > Pseudomonadales > Pseudomonadaceae > Aquipseudomonas. Next base: position 4,313,828 of record NZ_JAUSXS010000001.1, read on the forward strand.
CCCATGGGCACCCAGAAACTCGCCAAGGCCCAGGATCACTTCGGTGATCAGCGGGATCGGCACGCCCAGGTCCTGGAAAATCGGTACGAATTGCGGCACCACGTATGCCAGCAACAGCGCCAGCGAGCCCAACACACCCACCACCAGGAACGCCGGGTAAATCAGCGCGTTGATCACCTCGCCACGCAGCCGCTGGCTGCGTTCCAGGTAGTCGCCGAGCTGGTGCAGGGTACGTTCCAGCGCGCCGCCGGCTTCACCGGCGCGCACCAGGCTCAGGTACAACGGCGAGAAGCTGCCGCCCTCCTGCTCCAGCGCGGCCGACAGCGGCTTGCCGGCCTTGACCTCGTCGCGGATGCGTTCGATCAAGCCGCGTACCTGGGGTGGGCCGGGTTGTTTGAGCAGTAAACCAAGGCAGCGCTCGAGGGGCTGGCCGGCGCCCAGCAGGGTCGCCAGTTGTTGCGTGAAGCTGACCAGGCCCGCACCTTTCAGCGCCCCGCGCACCGGGGTCAACAAGGGCCTGCCCGCCGTTTCGAGCTGCAACAACAGCAGGCCGCGCTTGTGCAGCGCGGCAACGGCAGCGGCGTGGTCCTTGGCCTGCAAGGTGCCGTTGTGGGCGACACCCTGGCTGTCGAGGGCGCGAAACTTGAACAGCGTCACGCGGGTTCCCCACGAGTGACGCGCAGCACTTCTTCGAGCGTGGTGATGCCCGCCAATGCCTGGCGCAAGCCCTCTTCATACAAGGTGCGCAGGCCGGCGCGGCGGGCAGCTTGCTCAAGGGTGGCGGCGTCGGCGTGGCGCATCAGCAGGCCGCGTAGTTCATCGTTCATCACCAGCAATTCGGTGAGGGCGCTGCGCCCATGGTAGTCGCCGTGGTAGAGCAGGATCGGGCGCTGGTCGGTCAGACGCTCCAGGCCATGTTCCTCGATCAACGCCGGTGGCGCTTCGAACGCCACGCGCGTGGCCGGGTCCAGGCGGCGCACCAGGCGCTGGGCCAGAATGCCGCTGACGGTGGAGGCGATCAGGTAGCTTTCCACGCCCATGTCCAGCAGCCGCGTGATGCTGGCGGCGGCGCTGTTGGTGTGCAGGGTGGACAGCACCAGATGGCCGGTGAGCGAGGACTGGATGGCGATGCGGCAGGTTTCCAGGTCACGGATTTCGCCGATCATGATCACGTCCGGGTCCTGGCGCACGATGGAGCGCAGCACACCGGCAAAGTCCAGGCCGATGGCGGGTTTTACCTGGATCTGGTTGATGCCTTCGAGCTGGTATTCGACCGGGTCTTCCACGCTGATGATCTTGCGCTCAGGGGTGTTGAGGCGCGACAACGCCGTGTAGAGCGTGGTGGTTTTGCCCGAGCCGGTCGGCCCGGTCACCAGCAGAATGCCGTGGGGCCGTTCCAGCAATTGAAGGAAGGTATCCAGGCGCTGGCCATCGAAGCCCAGGCTGGGGAAATCGAATTGCACGGTTTGGCGGTCGAGCAGACGCATCACCACCGATTCGCCGAAACTGGTGGGCACGGTGGACACGCGCAAGTCCAGCTCCTTGCCCTGGATGCGCAGCATGATGCGCCCGTCTTGGGGCAGGCGGCGCTCGGCAATGTCCAGGCGCGCCATGATCTTGACCCGTGAAATCACCGCCGCCGAAGAACTTGCCGGGGGAGCCTCGGCGTCGTGCAGAACACCGTCGATGCGGTAGCGCACCTTGAGCTGGTGTTCGAAGGGTTCGATGTGGATATCCGAAGCACGCTGTTCCACGGCGCGTTGCAGGATCAGGTTGACCAGGCGAATCACCGGCGCTTCGGACGCCATGTCCTTGAGGTGCTCGATATCTTCGACGGAGCCGCCCTGCTCGCCCAGGTTCTCCACCAGCGTGCCCATGGCGGATCGGCCCTGGCCGTAGTAGCGCTCGATCAGGCTGTCGACTTCAGTGCGTGGGCCGACGGCCAGCCAGATCGGCACCTGGCAGGCATAGGCCAGGGCCTGGAACGGATACACCTGGGAAGGGTTGGCCGACAGCACGCGCAACCCGCCATCGGCCCAACTGATGGGCACCAACTGGTAGTGGCGCAGAAAGCGCTCGGTCAACATGGGTAAAGGGTCGAGCAGCGGCGGCGCCGCATCAGCGTGCAACAGGGGCGCGTCGAGCAAGGCGGCCCAGGCGCGGGCCAATTCAGCTTCGCTGACCAGCCCCAGGCGCGAGAGCAGACCGAGCAGGTCAGCACCCTCGGTGGACAAGCGCCGGGCGCGTTCCAGGTCGACAGTCTTCAACCCGGCATGCGCCATCAGCCATGCACACACCTGCTCGGTGTGCGGGACAGGCATCTGGCAGGCATCGATAAGGGCTGACGACATAGTGGAGTGATATCTGATAAGCGAAAAGTATGGCTATTTGAAACTACCGAACAATGCCATTAGTTCGCCATTGCCCTGGCAGGAATTAGCCGGGGGTATCGACTGGAAGTTATAGCGCTAGTTCCTGAAGATGGGGAATAAAAATACAAAACATTGCTGGATGCACTGATTTAGAGCGCTGGCAGCCAATAGCCATTAGTTGCAATTAGCCATACTTATAAGTTGCTCATGCACTTTCTCGTTCAATTAACCGGCAGTGCAAAAGATTCAGGCGCTCAACTTCGCCCTCGACCGGTAATACACCCAAACTTTCCAGAACACGCGTGGCAGCTAATACCCCGATCTCCAGGGCAGGCGGCTGGAGGGTGCTGAGGCTGGGCAGCAACATCTGCGCAAACGGGTAGTCGCCAAAGCCCAGCACCGCGCAATCCTGGGGGATGCTCAGCCCCGCACGCTGCCCGGCCAGCAGACCGCCGGCGGCCAGGTTGTCATTGGCGAAAAAGATGGCGTCGGGTTTCAGGGTCTGGCTCATCAGCGCTTCCATGGCCTGTTTGCCGGCTTCGAAGGGCGCGCGGTCGGCGTCCGGGGCGAATACCCAGGGCGGCACGCCGAGTTCGGTGAGGGTCGCGATAAACCCATCGCGCCGCTCAAGCGCGCTGAAGTCCCCGGCCGCGCTGTTTTGCACGAAGGCCATGCGCCGATACCCTTTGCCATGCAAGTAATGCGCGGCCATGACGCCGACCTCGTAGTGTGAAAACCCCACCTGCAACGGCGTTCGCTGCGGCACGTAGTCCCAGGTTTCGACCACCGGGATATCCGCCTCGGCGATCATCTTTTCAGTGCCGGCACTGTGGAAGCGGCTGGTGAGGACCAATGCCGCCGGCGACCACCCGAGAAACGCACGCACCGCACTTTCTTCTTGCTCGACGCTGAAGTAGCTGGACGCCAATAACAGCTGGTAGCCGTGCCGGCTGAGGGTGTCGCTGAAGCCCTGCAGGGTGTTGGCAAAGATCGGCCCCGAGATATTCGGGATCACCATCGCCACGATCCGGCCCCGCGCAGAGGCCAGGCCACCGGCCACCAGGTTCGGCACATAGCCCAGCTGCGCGACGACCTGGGCGATACGCTCGCGGCGTTCGGGCGAAACCTGCTCCGGCTGGTTGAAATAACGCGACACGGTGATGGCCGACACCCCGGCCTGACGCGCTACGGTGTTAAGTGTGACGCGGCCGGCGCCACGGCGTTTGCGCGGTTGTGATGGGTCCACGGGATGATCCTGGGTAAAAACAAAAAGGAATATAGGGCTAGTTTTTTAGTATTTGACGCTCTAAACCAGAGCCTTCAATAATGCCGATGGTAGCGCTAACAAAGCGCGGTGTCTGCTACTCGCTCGAGCGAATGCCCACGACATCTCTACAGGCGCTGACGGTCGCAGAACCGCAGCGGACCAGGGCTTTTTTTCGAGCGGGCACTCTATGCACAACTTTCCACGGCACACATCCTTACTGCTTCTAGCCGGCCTGAGCGCCCTTCCCGCCCCCGGCGCTTACGCTGGCGACGAACAGCAACCTACGCTCGAAGCGGTGACGGTCACCGCCACCCGGCGTGAAGAGTCATTGCAGAAAGTGCCGGTGGCGGTCTCGGTGCTCGACGGCGAGCAACTGGAGCGGGACAACCGCAACGGTGTGGCGAGCATCGCGCAGCAAGTGCCGTCGCTGAATTTCCGCACCGGCGCTTCGAACAAGGACACCTCATTGTTCGTGCGCGGCGTGGGCACCATCTCCACCTCCCCTGGCGTCGAACCGACCGTGGCCACGGTGATCGACGGCGTGGTGTATGCGCGCCCCGGCCAGGCCACCCTCGACCTGCTGGACCTGGAGCGCATCGAAGTGCTGCGCGGCCCCCAAGGCACGCTGTTCGGCAAGAACGCGTCGGCCGGTGTGCTGAACATCACCAGCAAGGCGCCGACGGCCGACACCCACGGCTTTATCGATCAGTCGTTCTACAGCGGTAATGAAAGCCGCACCCGCTTCGGCATCGGTGGCAGCCTGGTACCGGAGGTGCTCAAGGGTTCGATCAGTACCCTGTTCGGCAGTTATGACGGCAACGTCGACAACCGGCACAACGGCCAGGAGGTCAACGGCTACAACCACAAAGGTATTCGCGGCAAGCTCGAGTTCACGCCCAATGACGACGTGAAGCTGACCCTGATTGCCGACTACATGCAGTCCCACGATGACGCGCCCAACGGCGTGGTCAGCAAGTCCCTGAGCCCGGCTTTCAGCAACGCCTTGAGCCCGGTGCGCGCCGCGAACGACAACCGCGACATCAACACCGATACCCGCAGTCATGTCGAAGACACCAACAAAGGTTTGTCGGCCCAACTGGACTGGAACCTGGGCGACTACACCCTGACGTCGATCACCGCCTGGCGCGGCTGGGACAACACCCAGTACCAGGACGGCGACCGCCTCGGCACGGTTACTGCTGCCTTTCCCGGCACCGCCGACAAGGGCGACCTGGCGTTCGACCAATACTCCCAGGAGTTGCGCCTGGCCTCACCCAAGGGCGAATTTCTCGAATACGTCGCTGGCCTGTTCTACATGCATGGCAAGGACGAGGAAACCTATCAACGCACCCTGACCACCAGTGCGCGCACCGACCGTGGCGTCGCCGACTACAGCACCACCAGCGACAGCTACGCGGCGTTCGGCGAGACCACCCTCAACTTCACCTCGCGCTTTCGCGGCATTGCCGGGTTGCGCTACACCCACGACGACCTGAAGTACGACCACCGTCGCGTGTCCACCTCGGCCACTACCGTCAGCGGCATTCAACCGGCCACCGCAAGTTCTGGTTCGGTGGACGAGGATGGTTGGTCCGGCAGGCTCGGTGTGCAGTACGACCTTACCGACAACGTCACCAGCTACCTCACTTACTCGCGTGGCTATAAAGGCCCGGCGTACAACGTGTTCTTCAACATGCAGCCGCGCGACACCGAGGCGCTCAAGCCGGAAACCTCCAACACCTGGGAAGCCGGGATCAAGGCCACCGCCTGGAACAATCGCCTGACCACCAACCTGGCGGTGTTCCACAGTGACTACGACAACTACCAGGCCAACTTTTTCGACACCGTCGCCGGCCAAGTGGTGACGCGCCTGATCAACGCCGGCAGCGTCAGCACCGAAGGCGTCGAGCTCGATTACGCGTTGCAGGCCACCCAGCAACTCAAGCTGTCCGGCGCCCTGGCCTATACCCGCGCGCGCATCGATGAATTCGCCTGCCCGGCAGGCGCGGCGGCCACCTGCAATGTGAATGGCAAGCCACTGCCGTACAGCCCGGACTGGAAAAGCTACGTGCGCGCCGATTACACGATCCCGCTGGACAATGGCCTGGATATCGAACTGGGCACCGACTACAACTGGCAGAGCGAAGTGCAATACGACATCAGTCAGAACCTGGACACCAAGCAAGGCGCGTACGGCATCTGGAACGCCAGCGTCGCCTTGGCCGACTACACCAACGGTTGGCGCGTGGCGCTGCTGGCGAAGAACCTCGCCGACAAATCCTACTCACCGCTGCTGGCCAGCGGCGGCAACTACATCTACCGCGCCGTACCCCGTGACGATGAGCGTTACTTCGGCGTGCAACTGCGCAAGGATTTCTAAGATGAGCCGCCAACTGAAACTCGGCGCCTTCCTGATGGCCACCGGGCACCACGTGGCCGCATGGCGCCACCCGGATGTGCCGGCCAATGCCGGGCTGGATTTCGCCCACTACAAGCACTTGGCGCAGGTAGCGCAAGCGGCAAAGTTCGACACGCTGTTCGTCGCCGACAGCATCGCCGCCGCCACCGGGGAAGTCGCCAGCCAGATGGCACGCTCGGATCATTTCGAACCGCTCACCCTGCTCTCGGCGCTCAGCGCCGTGACCGAGCATATCGGCCTGATCGCGACCGCCACCACCAGCTACAACGAGCCCTACCACGTGGCGCGCAAATTCGCCTCGCTGGACCACCTCTCCGGCGGGCGCGCAGGCTGGAACCTGGTGACCTCGGACAACGCCGCCGAGGCGCTGAATTTCGGCCGCGAGGAGCACCTGGGCCATGAAGAACGCTACAGTCGCGCGCGGGAGTTTCACCAGGTCGTGACCGGGCTGTGGGACAGCTGGGACGACGACGCCTTCGTGCGCAACAAGGCCAGCGGCCGCTACTACGACCCCGAAAAGCGTCACGTGCTCGACCACGTCGGCGAGCACTTCCGAGTCAAAGGCCCGCTGAACGTGGCGCGCTCACCCCAGGGCCAACCCGTGATCGTACAGGCCGGCTCCTCGGAGACCGGTCGAGAACTGGCCGCACAGACCGCCGAAGTGGTGTTTACCGCACAAACCTCCTTGGCCAACGCACAGGCGTTTTACAGCGACCTCAAGGCACGCCTGGGCCGCTACGGACGCACGGCGGACTCGCTGCTGATCATGCCTGGCGTGTTTGTCGTGGTCGGGCAGACCAAGACCGAGGCACAGGCCAAGTTCGAGGCCTTCCAGAACCTGGTGGAACCAGAGGTGGGCGTCGCCCTGCTGGGACGCATGCTGGGTAATTTCGACCTGTCCGGTTACCCACTCGATGGGCCGCTACCGGAACTGCCGCTGACCGAGAGCGGACAACGCAGCCGCCAGCAACTGCTGAGCGCATTGGCCCAGCGCGAACACCTGACACTGGCGCAACTGGGACGGCGGATTGCGGGCGGACGCGGTCATCACAGCTTGATCGGCACACCGGTTCAGATCGCGGATGAGATGCAGCATTGGCTTGAACAAGGCGCGGCGGATGGCTTCAATATTCTGGTGCCGCACCTGCCAGGTGGGCTGGAGGATGTGGCTCGGTGGGTAGTGCCTGAGCTGCAACGGCGTGGGTTGTTTCGACGGGAATACAGTGGCAGTACTTTGCGGGAGAATCTGGGGTTGGTTCGGCCGGGGAATCGGTTTGTGGGGGTGGGTTTGGAGAGGCTCGTTTAACGATGAGGCTCAGAATATTTCCGCGGTGCGTTTGACTTGGGGGGTCGAAATCGCAGGCACAAAAAAGCCGATCTAGTTGATCGGCTCAATTGCCTGATTTTACTCAGTGAATATGGTCGGGACGGAGTGATCCGAACACTCGACCCCTAGCACCCCATGCAGTTAAGCATTAGTCATCCATGGCTCGCGCCATTCCCCTATAGAATCCTAAAGCCCAGTAAAACAAGGCACCTTTAGCGCCTCACCCTTCCAACGACCTCTATCCTGATCTACCCTTAGCTGACGAATCAGTGGGAGTAAATGTGGGAGTAAACTTATCAGGAGGTTGATTATGGCCAAGCTCACTGCCAAGGAATTGGAAGCACTGACCGAGCAGGATGTCGGCATTATCATACGCGACGAAGGCAGCCTCGCGGGCAGAGTCTCACTCCGCAAAAAAGGTATCGCCATCCCTTTTTACTTCCAGTTTCGCTGGGCAGGGATTTACACCCGCTTCTCGTGCGGTACCTGGCCAAGCAAGTCGTTGACCGAAATCCGCAAGGAGCGCAACGAAGCGCGAGACCTTGTAGCCAAAGGGATCAATCCTAATGAGAACAAGCGCGCAGAGAAGGTCAGACTAAAAGCGGAACTGGCTGCACAACTCGCAGAAGCCGATCAGCAAAAAACTAAGGAGCTAACGCTGCTTGACCTAGCGGGAGAATGGCTTCGCGATGGCGTGGCACGAAAGGATGGTAATGCCGAGCTACGGAGAAAATTCGCGAAAGATCTTTACCCCGCCGTTGGCTCTAAAGTCCTCAGTACAGTCAGTGAACATGACTTGCGGGGCCTGGTGCGTTCCGTAATAGCTCGAGGTGCTACTCGGCAGGCCATCAGTCTTTTTTCGGATATCGTTCAGATGTTTGGATGGGCGCAGAAACGCCAGCCATGGCGAACACTGCTGGTCGACGGAAATCCAGCAGACTTGGTCGAAATCGATAAGCTTATACCCAGTGACTACCAGGAGGAGAGAACTCGGATCCTCTCTCCCACCGAACTTCAAGAATTACACCAACGCTTTCAGAAAATGACCACCGACTATGCAGCGCTACCTGCCGGCGAAAAGTACGATGGAATTCGCCCACTTAAACCAGAGTCCCAACTTGCACTTTGGATCTGTTTGGGAGCGTTATGCCGGATCGGTGAACTGCTTCAGGCCGAATGGAAAAACGTTGATCTGGAAAATGGCGTCTGGTTTATTCCCGTTGCAAACGTCAAAGGCAGCCGGAGAAAGAAGCAGGACCACCACGTGTTCCTATCTGCGTTTACAACCCACTATTTCAGCAAGCTTCGGCAGCTCACAGGACACTCTCAATGGTGCTTCCCCGCAAAGCATCATGATGGGCATGTCGATCTGAAGGTCGTCAGCAAACAGGTGGGGGACCGCCAATCACGTTTCAAAAATCGCAAGCCGCTTGCACGTCGCCGACATGATGACACCCTGGTGCTTTCCGGTGGTTTGAATGGGGAATGGACACCTCATGACTTGAGACGAACGGGTGCAACCATGATGCAAGCCTCGGGGGTAAGCCTTGATGTGATAGACCGGTGCCAGAACCACGTGCTGGCAGGTTCCCGGGTCCGCCGTCACTACTTACACCATGATTATGCTGCAGAGAAAAAAGAAGCTTGGAACCTGTTGAGCGAGAAGCTCATCGACATTTTGATCGGCCAGGATGGTTTGGGGGGACTTAAGACACAATAGGAGATGTCATCGCCTCCGCCATATTTGTACGTTAAAGCCCTGACTATTCAGGGCTTTTTCGTTTCTGGGGTTTGGCTGCAAAACCTCACAGCCCACACTCCAGCCCACACCTTGGATGAAGTCTTGCTTTTCGACCGGCGGCTAGTTTTTCGAATGCCTGTTGCCTGCAGCTACACTCCTGAGAAACGGGCTCAGGGGGTGGTTCTCGCAGAAAGCGCCGGAACGAATGTGGAGATCGCGACTTCCCATCGACGCAGCCCAACAAATTACACACAAACAAAAACGCCGCTCAGTAAGCGGCGTTTTTGTGTATTTGGAGAGGGAAACGAGACTCGTATCTGGCGTCCGACTCATTGAAATCTAAGGGGTTTCTTTTCTTTCCTGGGCAGGAAAAGACTTAATTCTGGACTTGTTTTCTGGGAGTATCAAGGCCTAGAAAGCAGGATCCCGGCTGTGCCGTTTCATCCTGTCCATCGCCATCAGGCGGACAGCATCCAAGCTGACCAGCAAGCGGACGGTACATGGTGTGATGGACAACGGTAACAGCGCTGCTAGTGCCTCTGCGGCATCGCCCCCCCCCCGTTGGCTGAGCCGCTCAACCAGAAAGTCGCCTACGTCGTCGTTATCGAATGCCTCGCTTCATTTAAAGAATAGGCTTGCCACCTGTCACGCCGTAACGTTCACCGGAGATATAACTGCCCTCATCCGACGCCAGCAGCACATAGATGGGCGAGACTTCGGCTGGCTGGCCGGGGCGCCCCAGCGGCGTATTGCCACCAAAACTCTTCACGGAGTCCTCGGTCATCGTCGATACGATCAATCGCGTCCAGATTGGCCCGGGCGCCACACTGTTGACGCGAATACCGCGCTTGCCGAGCATCTGCGCTAGGCCCGCAGTGAAGTTGGCGATCGCGCCTTTGGTCGCCGCATACGGCAACAGCGTGGGGTTGGGCGCATCGGAATTGACCGAGCTGGTGTTGATGATCGAACTGCCTTGGACCATGTGCGGCAGCGCGGCCTTGCAGATGCGAAACATCGCAGTGACGTTAACGTTAAAGGTCTTTAGCCAATCCTCGTCAGGGATGTCTTCCAGGCCGATAATTGCCTGCTGGCGGTGTTCAAGCCCTAAGGGCACTACAGGGATTTTTCAGCCGGGGATATAGATCAGATGAGTGGTTAGCCTGGGCCTACAGCCGGTGTCGCCAAGCGGTTGCATGCGTACAGCGCCATGCCCAGCAGCATCAGCGCGCCACCGCGCAGCCAGGTGTCCAGGCTTTGCTGGCTGAGCAGGATCAAGCACGAAACAATTGCCAGCACCGGCACCCAGGTCGGCACGCGAAAATGCTGTTCGGTGATGGTGTCGCGGCGCAGTACCAGCACCGCCAGGTTGGTGCTGAGGAACACGAAGAGCAGCAACAGCACGACCGTCTCGGCCAGCGCCGCGAGGGTACCCGTCAAGGTCAGGGCGATGGCCACCAGGGTGCTGGCGATGATCGCGACCCAAGGCGTACGCCGCTTGGGCAGCACGTGCGAAAGTGGCTCCGGCAACAGGCCCATGCGGGCCATGCCATAGGCCAGGCGGCTGGCCATTACCATGGTCAGCAGCGCACCGTTGGCGACCGCCACCAGCGCGATGAAGGCGAAGAGCTGGGGCGGGATGCTCAAGCCCGAGGCACGCACCACTTCGAGCAACGGCGCGGATGTGGCCGTCAGCTTGTCCATCGGCAGCACCACCGAAGCGGCGACACCGACCGCCATATATACGACGCCCGCCGTCACCAGCGCAGCAAACAGCGCACGCGGATACACTTTGCGCACGCCGCGTATTTCTTCGGCCAGGTTGGCCGACGTTTCAAAACCGACGAACGAATAGAACGCCAGCAATGCCGCGCCCAGTACGGCAAGCATCGGGTTGACTCCGGCCTTGAACTCCAGCGCGCGGCCGAGGTTGGCTTCGCCGGACTGTATGCACCAGGCCGCGGCCACCACCACCAACAGCAGCCCGGACAGTTCGACGCAGGTCATGACCATGTTGGCGCCCAGCGACTCCTTGATACCGCGCGCATTCAGAAGCGCTATCACTGCCAGGAATATCAGCGCGGCCAGGTGCGGTGACACCTCGATGAACGCCGCCAGGTAGTCGCCGGCAAACGCCAGGGACAGCCCCGCTGCGCTGGTGACGGCGGCCGCAAGCATGCTGAAGCCGACCAGGAATGAAATCAGCGGTGACTTGAATGCCCTCTCGGCGAACACCGAAGCGGCGCCAGCATGGGGGTACTTGGTCACCAGTTCCGCGTACGAGCCTGCCGTGAGCATGGCAAAAAACAACGCCACCAGCAACGGCACCCAGATCGCCCCACCCACCTCGCCGGCGATGGTGCCGGCCAGTGCATACACACCGGCGCCGAGCACATCGCCGAGGATGAACAGAAACAACATCGGCCCCGTCACGGCGCGGCGCAAGGACGGTTTGGAGGGTGCGCCTTGGGTCAGGCTGGATACGGGCATGGGCGGCTCTGGCGTGGGTTGCAATGAGCGATCATCCGGCGCGGGCCGGCTGACGCAGGGCTATCTACAATGGGAAATGCCCGCGCCGCCAAAGTTCCGTTTTCCGCTGGGAGACCAGCGCAGCGCCTCCGTCAATCGTCGTCGTGCAAATGCGCGTCAGCGCAGGGCAAGCGTCCCGATTCCCCGCCGGCAATCCGTTCCGCCTGATCGATGCCGCGTTTGAGCCCGTCGTGCACGGTCCATTCGGCGCCGGGCAGTTGCCTTGTGCGTTCGACCACGCATTGCCCCGTCGCGGTATAGACGCTGACCAACACTTCGATATCGGCGTCTTCGCGCTCCCGGGCCCTGACTTCGATATGGCAACCGTTTTCCACTTCCTGGGTAAAGCACTCTTCTTCCAGTGCCTTTTCTTGCGCTTTATCCAATTCCCTGCTAGGTTAATATCTGGAAGATTTACTCAAAAAGGAGCGTTATATGAAGGATCAAAAAAATAGCTCAATCGGCGCCACATTTTATCAACAAAAAAAATTTCAGTGGTACGCCGCATGAGTATAAAGAAAGGGAAGTAGTTTATGAGCTTCCATCGGAACTGAATGATACTTTTCTCTCTGTTAAAATTGGCAAACAAAGTCTGGTTCATGGATGGCGACACTTTCGGGACTCACAAGCTGATCAAATTTATAAAGTATGGACAGAGTCCACATCGGACATCACTGAAATTCAGGGACTTTCCAAATTTGTTGTGGCACCGAAAAATACGCAACTTCTGTCGATTAAACTAACGAACAGTTCAGAAAACACAGCGCTAGATTATGTTTTCGTCCAGACATATACCATCGATAATCCGGTAAATATTCTTGTAAATGATGATTTCCAGATTGTCGGGCTTATCCCCAATGATGGAAGAATGTATGTCACGTCTGTCATCCTGTTTGATAAAAACAAGGTTCCGATGGAAATTGGCGCAGCCTATTTTATGTATGATGCGCCGACAGATTCTCTAAATTTCATCACTTATCCTGAAACTTTCCCGGCAGGCTGGAAGCTGGTCAAACGAAAGGACTATCGCTTCGAACTTATCATCGAGAATATCAAGGAGAGCAGTAACGGCGTCGCATTTGTCCGTTAAACCTTAATCCCCTTAATCCCCCGCAAGAGAGCAGCGGATTAAGGGGTTTGTCGCATTGGACTGATCCAGTAATTGCAGATAGTTTTTTCGGTTCTCACACCGCTAGCTCTTCCGCCACCATCGGCGAGCGATAGCTCTTGTAACCGTAGCGCCTTGCGCTGTTGCAGTGCACCACATATAGGTTGATGTCTACCGGGGCCTTATACTCCGGGCTATAACCTCTCTAGGGTACCCATTCGGACTTCAAACTGCCAAAAAAGCTCAATCATGCGTTATCCCAACACTGCCCTTTTCGACACATGCGCTGCTTCAGCTTATGTGCTTGCAGTTCAGCCCTGAATTATTTGACTATTGTACTGACAGCCTTGGTGAGAATGAAACGGCACGCCCTCAGGCCGCCCTATCAATTCAACAGCCCTCCGCCTCATTTGCCAGTGCCGCATCGGCGCCCAATGAATACGCCCATCCCGCCATTCGGCCGCAAACGGATCCAAAACTACCGAGCGCGGATCCAGCGCTTACCGAGCTGGATATAGGTGACGTCCGCGAACGGTATTAGCTACGTAAACCTCACGCTCCAGCTCTGCTCAGCCACCAAAGACTCGACGTCTGAAGACTTGTGGGGCCTGCGTTGGCGGCTGGCGATCCCGACCTTCTTCATCAAGCTCAGAGCCATGGAACGCCCCACCTGATGACCTGCACCTCGCAGATCTTCAGAAAGGGAGTTACCTGGTTTTCGTACCACTAACTGGAGTTGTTCATCACCTCCGCCGGTATGATCCATAACCGCCGCTCCAGATCGAACTTGTCGGACAGCACCGACCACAGCTTGCCCGTGCGGACCCGGTCACCAGCAACATCGTAGAAGGTAAACGCACTATCGCTCAAACTCACTCGCATTCCCGCTGATTACGTCCACCTTGCAACTTGCCCACTTCAGTGACGACCACGTAGAGATCAAACAATCCACTTCCGGTCCCCCGTAAAACAAATCGTCAGCCACCGTGCCGAATCTGCGTGGCCCAATCTCGCCGAGATTTCGTCACGTAACGTATCCAGGTTCCCGACCGCTTCCACGTGATAATCAGTCGAGAGCACAATATGGATCTCGATAAATCGCGCTCGCCCATGCTTCTGTACATAAGAAACGTAATGCTCGAAGCCGTACTCGATTTTAATCGCGTCCATCACCTGTCGCACTTTGTTGTCCAATTGGTCTGGCGCCATGCCCAACACATCACGCAAGGCCGGACGCAGTATATTGAAAGCGGGAGGCAATATACTCAGTGCCAGCAAGATCAAAATCAGCGGATCGGCATATACGGCCAAATGACCATAGCCCCGTGACGTGAGCAACAACGCAGTGAGAAAGCTGACAAGCAGTCCTACCGATAACATCGCATCTACCAACCAGCTAATGTTATCGAACTGAATCAGCGTTGATTTAAGCTCACGGTTTCGATAACGGATGTAGAAAAAATAGGCGAACTCGACGACTGTAAACACTGCCGCATAGATGATCAGCATCCCTAATTCAATCTCACGACCGCCGTTGATGAATCCAGACACTCCGTTAAGAAATGCATAGATTGCGATCAAAAACAGAAAGCTGCCTTCGATCAGTAACACCATGGGTTCCAAATGCCAGAAGCCAAACTGGAACCGGTGATTACTTTCCTTGGCGATCAGTTTGGCTGTAATCAGCATTAATACTTTGATAAAGGTTGCAATCAACGAGAAAAAACCATCGAACAGGACGGATTGAGCGCCCGTAACGAAACCAGTAGCAATCCCAGCGATCGCTACTGCTAACATCATGACGGTAGATTGTTGGAGCAACGACTGCTCACTTCGGTTATTCAAGTAACTCTCTCTGTAAAATACCAATTAACTGCTGACTGCGATTACCGCTCAATAGTCTGATAACTAGCTGCGACCTGACAGATGAGCTGATAAAGCGGCGTGCCTTATACCTTCCACTTTGCGAAGTGCATAAGCACTCCGATCAAAATAATAGCACCACAAATTAAGCAACCGATAATTTCGCTTCCCATATTAACCCCCTAAACATTTAATATCTGTCGAGATGACTGATTAACACCTTCAACAAAAATAGAGACTGGCAATAACGCCTAAATTTACTCCCCTCATTTGCATGCTAACTGAACTTTATCAAATCTTGTATCGAGCTTTCGTGGTGCTAGAATATAATGTGCCTGGCAACTATCGCTTTTCCATTTTACAATCAGAGTCGATTCTTCCTGGTCAACTAAGGCAAGCGCCATACCTTTTGGATCTAGAACGCCTAGCACTTTGCCATTTTCATCCTGAACACTAGCCCCAAAGGGTATAGGGCTACCGTCTACGCTTCGAAACTCAAATTGTACTCGGCGCCCACTTTCCGCCGCGAAGCTAGCTAGTGTTATGGAACCGCGACGGGGAACCAGTTGTTGGGCGGTGGTCAGCAGCTCAGTATCCGCCCCGAGGTCACGGGCATCCAGAGTAAGCCAGTTGGTCCGATATATCTGAGCGCTGGGTACTACCGCGTAGCCGTTCCTTCCGGTGATAACCCCGGCGTGGCTGGAAAATTTTGCATTAGATACCCCAGACACCTCTGCAAGGGTAAATGTGTCGCCCACGGGTTGACCTAGATTAATTCCTCCGGCATGCGCTACTACCGAACCGGAAGCGCCAGCACTAAAAGTCTGATAATCACGACCTTGACTGTAACCAGCATTCACCCGAGCCACTGAGGTGACCGCACTCAGGCTTGCGGACCCTGAGCCCCCCCCGCTGCTGTCATGCCCTGCCTGGAGGTTGTAATAAGCATCATCTTGCCCCGGAAGATTGCCATTAAGCCCCATCTGTGTTGAATGACGCCCTTGATTGTCATAATTCAGATTGGAGCTGACACGCGACGATCGCTGTGAACTTCCCAAAGGCATAGAGATCGACAGAGCAACCTGCTTTTTATCATTTTTATAATTAGAGGCATCGTTACGGCTAAAGGAGGTGTCAATATTATAATTGATCGAGCCCCAGTTATTGCTATAGCCGACGCGAAGTTGCTGAGAACTGCCGGGTAAATTCCAGTAACGCTGTTCAGTTCCATTCAGATAAAACGATCCTCCCCTCGAGCCCAAACTCTGATTTATCGTTATATCAAAACGGTTTTTCGCACGCCCTCTGTGGTTACCGTCCATGAATCGCAGGTCGGTGACATGGTCGCCCAATGTCCGATAGTCTTCAGTCGAATAACGGTAAGTAGCTAGGGTAAAAGTCGTATTGGTAGCGGCGAGTGTTTTCGCATAGTTCAACCTGAGGCTTTGCCCTCGGTTTCGCTGCTGTCGGGTTTCACTATTTGATTGGGTGACATCTATCGCGAAGGCGCCAAGAGGCGTGTTCTGTGTGACGCCAACATTCGTTGCCCTGTAGTCCTCAGCCCACTGCACGCCCCCCACAAGGGTTGTGGCGTTGGTCAGGCCGTAGGCAAACCCTAAGGTCGCCAGTGAAGGCGCTGCGTCATCAGGATTGTTACTCGCATACTCGCCAGCGGCAGCGTTATAGCGCAGCATTCCGCGTCGTACCATCTGTGGTAGAGATGCGTAAACCTGGGTGAAACTACTGCGACTCCCATCCGCCTCGATCACGGTGATTTCAAGATCTCCATTTGATCCGCTGGGATAGATATCACTAATTTCGAATGGCCCGGGGGAAACCGTAGTGCTATATAGCAAGTAACCATTCTGGCTCACTTCAACGGTCGCGTTGGTTTGCGCAGTCCCGTGGATAACGGGCGCATAGCCCCGTTGGCTATCGGGAAGCATGGCTTCGTCTGAACTCAGTTGGATGCCGAGAAAACGCACACTGTCAAATGTTTGAGAGCTGGTGTAAGTTTCCCCCAGTGTCAATTGGCTTTTCAACGACGTGATGTCGCGCTCGGCAAAAATACGGTTGCTGGTAAAGCGCCGTTTATTTCCACTGCCATCCGACAAAGATGACTCGTTACGCAGACGCCACTGACCGATATTTAAGCCATTACGCAATCCCAAACTGTAATAGTCACTCGTGCTACCTGAGTTTTCACTGCGACGTCCACTGAATTGATAGTTTACGAAGCCAGCATTGACACCATAGTCCCAAAGGGCAGGATCAACATAGCCCCTGGCACTTCGCAGCATAGCCGCTTGAGGTATGCCAATATGCAGTTGAAGTCGAGCAGCATCGTATTCAACGCTGGCTTTGTCGATTAACTCACTCACGTCATAACAGCGGTCCGGCAGGCCCGTGTCAATCACACCATTACGCTTAAGCTTTTCCACATCCACGCCAAGTTTTTCGAGCACTTCCAGAGTCAAACAGGGTTTAGTCCTACCTGACTTATCAATGATATCAAAACGAATATCTCTGCGCCCAGTCAGAGCTCGGTTCACATAAATATCAACACGATAGGTTCCAGGCGCAACATTGTCCTGCCTGAGAAACTCGGCTAGGTCAAGCTGTTCGCCTCCGCCCTGAATAAAGGCAAGGTCGAACTCTGGAATATTTGCTTCGCTCCCCGTGGAATTAGCATAGGCCGCCCCCGGTAACGCTAAGGCAACTGCAAGAGCGAGCTTACGAAGTCTAAAACCTTTACCCGCCAAGTCGTGAGGTGCCGCCGTGTTTTCCTGCACGCGCGCGGACAGACCCGAGCGATTTTCAGCACTGATTTTTTTCATAAAAAACACAAGAACAAACCTTTCGACAGTACAACAGAACTTGGCGAATAAAAATTATTTGTCAGCCAATGTATTCGGCGTAGCGGAACTGACTTTATCTATATATAGATCAGCCGTATATGAGTTCTGTCCGCCGTAATCATTAATGACGTTGAAATTCAATTTGAGACTGGCAGCCGAAGCCATTGGATTGACTGGTATTTCTACATTCTCACTAGGGGCGACCATACGCCCCTCCCCCATTAGAAAATCATTGTAACCAGCGCCTCTCAAACTCAATCCAGTCAACGACACATGAAATCGACTTGGGTTCTCAACCTTCAGTACGGCAGTCTGAGAACGTTTATTTAACGTCCATTTAAGCTGAGTCGGTGCCTCTACCGCACTACCCGGCAACCCAGGCGGTCGAAAAAACACTTTAATCCGCTGGCGTACCGCAAGCTGCAGAACACTTTCCCCATTAGCTTTTTGTGGGATTTCCTGTACGTTCAGCCAAGCAATTGACTCTCGATCCAATGGAACTCCC
The DNA here is from genome assembly GCF_030816195.1 of Pseudomonas sp. W4I3. Taxonomy (GTDB): domain Bacteria; phylum Pseudomonadota; class Gammaproteobacteria; order Pseudomonadales; family Pseudomonadaceae; genus Aquipseudomonas. Next base: position 4,331,814 of record NZ_JAUSXS010000001.1, read on the forward strand.
TCTCCACTGTAAAGTATCCTTAGTTGTTGACGACCCTCTTTCGATAGGCGGGATAACGGTGGAGTGACCGCAAAGGATGAAATGTTAAAATCTGCTGAGTCAGACTCTAGCCAAGACTGGACCAGTACATCCTCACCACCTTGATTTAGCACAGACAACGAAGCTTCTTGATGCTTAGCGTCGAAAATCACTCGAGTGGCACCCAATGAGATGGCTGCCTGCGAATGATTGACAAAGAAGGTTAATAGAAATAATGAAAAACTAAATAGCGCCTTATTAAACACCTGATTCGCCTCCACGAAGCTACAAATGGGGAGATCATCCTCCCCATCGCAATTTTTTATTCGTAAGTCAGGGTAAAAGGCAGGGTCGCATTCCCAACACCAGCTTTAACATCATCTGATGCCCCATTAAGCGCATAAGCAGCGCGCATGCTCAGGTTAGCGGTAGCTTTCCCCTCGTCAACCTTCAGCGCTGCATCGATCGTTTCGTTGGCACTCAGGTTTAGAACTTGATTGTTGTCATTGAGAATTGCAATGGCGACACCTTTTGCCGCCTTTTCACTACTTTGCAGTTTAAGCAGGCGACCGTCAGCACTATCAATTCCAGAGCCAGAAAGCGGGTCAAACTTTACTTTTACTGTACTCAAGCCACCCACACCCGATGAACAATCAATGTCCAAGTTGATATGAGTAGCTGCAGTGACGCCCACACCGGGATCACCAACATCACTGAGTGAAACCTTCCCAAGATCTACGTTAATATTGCCATTGCTACCTGACGAACCAGCACCCGGTGCGACCGTACAGCTTGCCGCAATCAGCTCGCCAGAGAATTCAATTTTTCCACTACTTGCTGCATGCGCCACACCCACCCCACCAAGTAGAACGCAAGTTAACGCAGATACACCCCAAAGAAATTTCATAGCTTCGATCCTCGCATCCAATAAGACTGATATCAACCAAATAGCGTTATCCGCATCCAGCCGGCCAGCATGTAAATTTTTACACGCGAACGAGTGCGAGCCTATTGGAAAGCCCTGCGATCACCCTGGAAATTTCCCATGCACCTTGGGAAATTTCAGGCCGGCCTCGATTGATTAGAAATTGGCTAAATTTTTTACCTGGGGTTTCGCAATAGACTAGGAGGTCTGGACTAACCACTCTGGAGGCTACTGATAAGACATCGTGAACACTGCATTTGCATTGGCCGTACCGGATCCCGGTTTGGAAGACGCTGTGCGTTGATATTGAATATAAAACGGAATGAGATACCTACCTCCGGCGCTGCCTGTGGAACTTAAAACCTTGAATTGATTTAAAGCGCCCGCGATAGACGAGGCAGGACCTAAATTGATTGGGCTGTTGTCGCGTAAAATTTGATACCCTACACCCGTTGCATCCGAGCCGGGACTGAGCGACAGCACATTGCTAGTGTTTCCCGGGTTCTGTGCGTCGGTCATAACCATATGAACAGAAATCGAAGGATCGCAATTCATTCCAATATTAAAAGGCGTTCTGCCGGCAACCGATCCAACTTCCAGAAGGCGATTTAGCCCAATGTTTGGCATCTTGATATCAATATTGCCATCAACATCACAGGTCGACGCCTTTATGGTTGGAGCAGTGCTAATCTTGATATCCATTACGCCCTCTCTTAACCTTATCAATATAGGTCACATTGGCGGACGGAAATGCAGTTATCGTTCCAGAGCTGACGGGGCCGACTATCACGAGTTGCGCAGTCGCTTTCATGTGTTTTAATACATCCTGATTGGGTTTACAGCTAGCTCCAACACCAGAAACATCGAACGGAAGAGTACGCTGTACTGAAACTGCATCCCACGACGTCGCCCGAAAACGCACGCCAATGCCAGGATTATTAGTCTGATAAACATCCGAAAAGCCTGGAACAAGAGGGCCATTAATCGTTCCTATACTGCGCACCTCGTATGAACACTTCGCCCATACGCCCTGAGAACCAGTACTGGCTTTCCAGTTGGTGGTCGAGCCGACTTCCCTATCGCGCGCGAAAACAGCGCTATCGAGGGGAATATTTACAGCGGCAATTGATAGAGACGAGAAAGCCCCCAAAAATACCAGCGGGAGTATATAAAGATTCATCATTCAACCTTTTAGGTTTTGCCTCGCTAGAGCGAAACTTCAGTCAATTCATTCCTTTTCACCGCACAGTACTGACGCTTAATTGTGCGATTTGAATACTACTGATAAGACATGGTAAACACCGCAACGGCATTGGCCGTGCCTGTTTTCGGCCTCGAAGACGCCGTTCGTTGATATTGGATATCAAACGGAATCAGGAACCGGCCCCCGGTGCCACCTGTAGAACTTACAATCTTGAATTGATTTAAAGCGCCCGCAATAGACGAGGCATGACCGAAATTGATCGGGCTGTTGTCGCGTAGAATCTGATACCCCACACCCATTGCCTCCGAGTCGGAACTGAGCGTCAGCACATTCCCAATGTTACCCGGATTAAGTGCATCAGTGATGACCATATGAACAGCAATCGAAGAATCGCAATTCATTCCAATAGTGAAAGGCGTCCTTTCAGCGACCGCTCCGACGCTTGGGAGTCGATTTATTTCAATCCTGGGCATTGTGGCAATAATGTCGCCATCTACGTTACAGGACGATGCTTCTATAATACTTGGAAACGTGCTGATTTTCACGTTCATTGGCCCCCTCTCTTAAGAATCATAATAGCTGATGCGGGCGGTTGGAAATGACATAATAATGCCTGCACAGACCTGCCCCACCACGACGAGCTGTGCAGAAGCCCTCATATTTTTTATTATGGTGACGCAAGGTTAGCAGTCGGAGGGCCCATTCCCAGGAATATCAAATGGAAGCGCTCTTTGCTGTGAAGCTGAATACCAAGTAGTTGCTCTGAAACGGATACCTATACCGGGATTACTGGGCTGATAGGCATCTGAGTATCCAGATACAAGCGTGCCATTCACTATGCCGACATTACGCCCGCCCATGTACTGGCATAGCATCCCTACGCGCTGAGAGTTTGTGTTTTCTTTCCAGTTAGTGGTAGAACCAATCGCCTTATCCCGTGCAAAAATTGCGCTGTGAGCGGGATGCCGACATCGGCCTTGGAAATTGACGAAATAGAAAACAAGCAGACAGCGACTCATATTTAACCTTATAGTTCAACGGTAGCCATTACCTAAGCGCCACGGAGGTGCTTGATTGTTTAGTGCACAACGCGTCGACTTTTTCGAAATCCACTTTATCTTTGCGTGCTGCAGCTGACAGGGTGTACAAAACGCGACATTGACCGTCGAGCGTGTCTCCCCAACGCACTATCAGCTCACCTTTCGGCTCCGCTGCACGAATGAATGCTCGGCTCATTTGCCCAACCAAGGTCAGGCTATTGCCCTCAGCGTCCAGTACTTCGGCCCCCGTCGGCAACGCATTACCCGCCTCGTCACGCAGGTTAAGCAGAACCGGCGCCCCCTGAGTGGTTGGATATTTCAGCATCACGATTGCGCCATGACGCGGTGCGATATTCTGCGAACTCATTTCCAGCTCAACGTCCGCCGCCATACCTTTCGGGTCGATGACAACTTCATTATGACGATAAGGTATCAGGCCGCTCACCACTCCATACCCGCTGCTGCTGATTGCGCCTCCATTGCTGTTGAGCAGACTCGCGCCTTGTGCCCCCCTGGCCTCCACAATGACACGCGTTTCACCTTTGGACTGACTGAAGGTCACGCCGCCAGGATGGGCCACGATGCTGCCGGAAAGGCCGATACCGACTTGCTTGTACTCTTCCCCCTGTCCAATACTTCCCGATAGATTGGTCTTGGCCATACGGTATTGGGCATTGGCCCCCGTAGAGCTATTGCTGGCTCCGAAGGCACGATCATGCGAGCCATACACCCCATAACTAAGTTCGCTCTGCTCCCCCACAGAGCCAGACAGCCCAACCTGAGTCCCCACATCACCTTTACCCGAATAAGTCGTGGAGCTGGTGAGGTATGAGGTATGGCGATCTCTGCCAAGTGGCATCGAGAGCGTCAGCATGTACTGGGTATCGTCCTTGTTATTGCTACCCTGGGTACGGCTGGCTGAAAGACTCAGGTTTCCCCAGCTATAGCTATTGGAATACCCGGCCTGGAAGCTGGTATCGCGGCTCTTGGCGTTATTCCAGTGATTCTGCGACGACCCGCTCAGGTACAGGCTGCCGGCATCGCCAGGCAATGGCTGGTTGATGTTCACTTGAAGCCGACTGCGCTGGCGGTTAGGTGCCGGACCAGTCAGGTCTTGCGCTCGGGCATAATCGCTAAAGGACAGGTAGCCCTCGCTGGAGAAACGGTAAGCTGCCATGACGAAGTTAGTCTTGGTGCTATCGACGAGCTTGCTGTAGCTCAGTCGATAACTCCTTCCGCTAGCGGTGCTATCGAGTGGGTCAGTACCCTCATCGCTTGACTGCAGACCAGAAGCGTTGGACTGTGTGACATCGAACGCGAACGCTCCCACCGAAGTACTCAACGCCATACCGCCCTGTACCGCCAGATACTGGTCGGCGACGACGCTGCCAGTGTAGGCCGTCGCCTGGTTGGAAATGCCACGCTGATAGGTTGCCTGGACGAATGTTGGCACTTTGCGCAAGCGGTCATCACGGTATTGACCGGCAGAGACGCTGTAGCGCGAGGTCCCTGGGCGCAGCAATTGTGCCACCGAAGCAAAGGGCACAATGAAGCTGTGGATACGGCCGTCAGCCTCGGTCACCGTGACATCTAGGTCACCGGAATAGCCAGTACTGTAGAGGTCGTCGATGACAAACGGGCCGGGCGCCACGCTGGTTTCGTAAAGTATGTTGCCAGCTTGACGCACGGTCACTCGAGAGTTGCTTTGCGCCATGCCTCGGATGGAGGGCGCAAATCCACGCTGGGAATCAGGCAGCATGCGATCATCGGACGCCACTTGCACACCGGTGAAAGATACGCTGTCGAACAGCTCGGATGGCGTGTAGTAATCCCCCAGGGTAATTTGTGATTTGAGCGTGGTCAGGTCGCGCTGTGCATAGGTGCTCAGCGCGCTGTACTTACTCCGGGATTCGCCAACACTACTGCTGCGGTTGTAGCTTGCGTTGTGGCGCAGACGCCAGTCCCCCAGGTTCAAACCGCTATTGATACCCGTGTAGAACTCTGTGCTGTTGGAGCCGCGTGAATCGTTATGAAAGGCATTGCTGTTGTAGTCAACGAACGCAGCAGTCACGCCCCGGTCCCAGTCACCTGGATCAACGTAGCCTCGTGCTGCGCGGTTCAGGTAAGTCTGGGCAATGCTCAAGTCCAGGCGCAATGCCCCCAGGTCCATGTCGATATGGGCATCAGGGACCCAGAGGCCGATATCCGCGCAGTCATCGCTTTCAAGGGCGTGGCTTTCAGGCAGGCGCTTGAGGTCAATGCCCAGGCTGGAGACCTGCGCGGGAGTAAAGCAAATTCGCGACGGTTTCCCATCGCCGCCGTCACGCACCCGAATGTCCTGGCGTCCCATCCACTGCTGGTTGACGTAGACATCGAGGCGATATGAGCCTGGCATGGCCCCGTTCCCGCGTTCGAAGCGCGACATATCCAGACTTCTTTCCTGGCCTTGTAGAAAGGCCGGATTAAACAACGCGAGAGCAGCATTGCTTTCCTCGGCTTGTGCGAGGTTGTCGGGCAGAACCGCGCCGAGCGTCGTAACAAATAGCCAATGCCGGGCAGCAAAAAAACGGCCGGCATAATGCGGTGCATGAGTCGTCAAAAACATGGGATTACCTGAGCACGCGTATCGAGGTGATACCTGTCGGCACATCAGCTCGTCAATTTCAGTTCAGTGTGATGCTCTGTTCGGCGGTGGTGCCAAAATCACCGATCCAGCGGTAGAGCACCTGGCCACCAGTACTGCCGGTATGACCGGCGAGAGAAAAATCCTGCTGACTGAAGGGAGCAATCATGCCGCCGCCGGTTTCGTAGCGTTTGTCGCCCTGCTTCACTGACAGCTCACCAAACGACAGGTGATAAGGCGTCGGGTTATCACCGCGCAGGACATAGCCCTTATCGACTCGCTGCACAGACCACTTCATCCGACTCACGGAGCTACGAACATCGCCGGACAGAGCGACCGGGCGATAGAACATCTTCAGGCGTGAACGCACAGCGATTTGCATCATGTTCGCCCCAGCACTGGCACCTTGAGGAATAGGTGGGATTTCCAGGGCGTTGAACCAAAACAAGCTTTCCCTGTCCTGAGGCAGCGTTTCACCGGTGAACACAATGCGTACACTCTGGCCTTTTTGTGGGTCCAACCTGAAAATGGGTGGCGTAACGAGAAAGGGCGCGTCTGCATCTTGAAGTCGGCTCTGGGCGTCGCCACGATCAATCCAGACTTGCAGGAGCCCGGGGCTCTGGCCCTTGTTGGTCAGCTTTACGGTGACTTCTCGTTCCTTCGCGGAATAGATCACACGGGTGCCATCGATCATGACACCGGCAACAGCACTGGACATCGAGCATGCAGCAAGGAACAGCCCTGCCATCAAAGAGGGCAAGTGTCGAGCGGAGACAGGTGACATCAGGGGGTACCTCAGTGGTGCCCGAGGTGAACACCCCGGGCGAGTCGATTACTCGTAGGTCAGCATGAAATTGGCCATGACGGAAACATCACCGCCACCCGCGCTCCCCTCTTGGGAGAAGTACTGCGCGAAGTACTGCAAGCTGCCTTTTCCGTTGATATCCACGGCACGTGAAGCCTGGGAAGCATTGTCATCGGTATTGATATTGATGACGGTATGATTTTGATCGAGCAGTTGAACCTCGACGTTGGAGGCTTTGTTTACAGCGTTGTTTACCAAGTTGCCGTAGGGATTAACATTGGAATCAGGCAGAAATGCAGCAGAAACCTTGGCATCCTCCGGGCAGTCGGTCACCTGCAGCGTGAAGCCGGTACGACCGGTAGCGCTCTGAGCGCCAGCGAGCTGACTTTTGTCCACGGTCGGCAGTACAACGTTGACATTGGTGGAAGAAGCATCAAGTACGCAACTCGTTTCGATAATTCTGCCAGTGATGTTGATCTGTCCAGTCTGGGCGGCGAGAGCAAGGACGGGCAGATTTAGGCTGACAAAACAGACAGCAACAGAAAACACTTTGAAGTTCATTTATGCGGGTCTCGCAATAGACAAGTTAGAATAAACTGAGTTTTTTAGCCTTCAGATATTTAGGTGCTGCGATACCTGACAGGGCAGAAAATCTTAAACTCGGCCGTAAGCCCGTCACATCAGCACGCTCTCATTTCAAGTCAGAATTCGCTCGCCCTAGACCAGAATTTTCTCGGAGCGGGATGAATTGCTTCTAGCTCCCCACCAAAATCTGCATGCCCTCTCCGTCCGAATTGCTCTGGCTTCTAAGGTTTTGTAGGCCACATTGCCTGGTAGCCGGCGACCGGTGCCGGCCCTAAATGCGTAGACCCTGAGAGCGTTTTTTGAAATTAAGCCCCCTACATAAATTGTATATTTAGTATCAAGCCCAATACTAAGGTCCACTGAGCGCACCTGTAAGGCCTAAAACACCTGAAAATTGCAACTCTAAACTTTCTCACGCCAAAATACGGAAAACCAAACTACAACCATCACTATTTGACGTTCTATGAAAATATCCGAAAAATCAGCATATCATGCAATATCGAGCTTAACAGCCAAAACAATAGTTAATCAAAGAGTCAAAAGCGGGGACTTAAAAAAAACCATTAAAATAGTACGGAACAGCCATATAAAGCTATACAACTCCGCGAAAAAAAAACGAAGCAAGAGAATTTGTCAAACACATCCGCGAAATCCTTTATACACAAAATTCTAAGGCATTGAGGAGGAAAACCGAACTACTCAAGGATTTAGAAACATTAACGATGCGGACTCCAGCAGAAAAATCAGCCGATTATACAAGCTGTTTAATAGGGATGAAATTCAAACGGGAATACAGCTGGTCAGCGCTTCAAGCAAGAGGTCAGAAAAATTATGTTTACCACCACAATACTATACACTCCAAGTGCGCTAGGCCTGAGCAACCTGTAAAGGCACTATCCAAGCCAGCAATCGAAACCCTGCCCGCCAACGACAGCGCTGTGAACAAACGCTGTATGAGAGAAGATGATCATGCTAAGAGCATTTTTTATGATAAGGATATAAAGCTCACTCGAGAAAGACTGAACCCCACACCTAATGACACGAGCGAACATGGACCCAAAATGAGCCCGTTAGATTTTATTTACCCCGCCCCGCCCATTCCAAGAGCGCCAGTCGAATCAATGCCAGCAGCACTAAAATCGACGACCCGCTGGGATTGAAGAACCGCTGCATCCGGCTTCGAATAGCAGTATATTAGGCTGAATCAGATGGACAACTTCGTGAAATATCGAACGCCTTTATCCTTATTTCACCCCAAAAGGAAATGACTTGTCCGGATAATGTAGCAGACTTTAGCGCGCAAGGAAGTGGACTGGTATTATTGGAGGCAGATACCATTTCATTTATCCAAATCAAAGCGCCGGAAATAGGACAAGGTGAGAGGGCCTTTGGCCCTCTCACCCAATAAACGATCGGAGCCAAGCATCTAACCACCAAAGCTGGTTGCCGCCGTCGCCATGGCAGAAACTATTTCAGCGGGGCAGCAACCCTATGCCCCTCCTACAATCCGCCTCCTAACACCCCATGAACATCCTTGCTGACTGCAGCAGCAACACAGAGTGCAGAATAAAGAGCGCGGCTTAGTTTATATATGAATTTTAATTGGCTCGCCAACACCATTGCTTACTGACAAATCGCAGTAGGCACGAGTGTAGGGGGCATTACAATTTTAATCATCAACCACAACTGAGTATCGCATTCAAAGAGCACATTCAACGGCTCTATTATTGTTCGACAGCGGTTTTCTCGAAACACCTGGAGAAAAAAAGATGGCTTAGTCAAGAATTTAATCATAACTGATTATATAAGTAGACTGCGCAACAGCCCTACCCGGAATGAGATTACCGTCTCGAATATAACGAACTGACATGGGAATTAGGCCATCCGACTGAATATCGCCCAAGCCCCTTCTTTGCTTATACCTTACCAAAGAGCCGTCAAGCAACATCTGAAACCTAATCCCTTTTGCCGTCGAGCCCGCTCCTAATTCCAAAGACTCACCACTGTTAGATACATTGTTCGAGTCAGTGAATTCGGCGTATACCTTACTCGAGCTGTTACAGCTGACAGCCATAGTGAAGAATACCTCACCAAATGTTGCGCCTATGCTAGAAAGTTCAGAGCTGGTTACCGCCGGCAAAGGAACATGTATATTTGGGGTTGTAACAACGCACGTTCCGAGAATAGCACTACCAATTACTGCGCCTGGTTGGTCTGGTCCTAGCGAGACACCATCAGAATCTAGCTGTTTAGCCCGAATCCCGCCGGCATGTAAATCACCAGCCGCTACAGGACCCGCGCTGCGGACCAAATCAAAAGACACAAAGTAGTGATTAGCGGTGCGAGAATTGAAAAATCCCAGCCTTGCAGTAGTCCCATTTATTGGCTTCTCGTCGTAATAAAAAACAACTGATAGTCCACTTCCGACTTGTAGCTTTTGAGGCACCTCCAAATATGCAACCCCGTCCGCCCGACACCCCCCGTATGTAATAACCTGACGATGACTACTTAGTACAGTACCTACAGGAACATTACTCGAAAGCGCTATATCCTTTCCAAGTTTAAATTCGCCTGCACCACTTATGCTACAGGTTGCTAAGGCCTGATGTGAGAAAAAAATCAACGCTGCTAATACTATCGAACGCATCACCACAACAAACCTCTTTTAATGTACCATTATAAAACTCAAAATCGCCGAGCCTTAACATATCATCGCAACACATAATATTGCTCTCGTAAAACATGCTTGATGTGCTCTCTCACTACTAACGGCAGATATCAACAGTAAATTTTCTTACTGAATTATTCAGGGCGCCTTTTTAAACAGGCATTGCTCCTTTATGCCCTTAAAGAACGCACTAAATGACTGGAAGGCACATGGGAGCTACCCGACGCTTTACTCCAACCGGAACCAGACCTGCTCCGGCGGCAAAGTTAGGGACAACCACGCAGTCACGATGAGAAATAGGTTGGATCACACTTTTAGCCTACGGGCTCGTTCCAACTGTCTATAATTTTTTCACATCGAGATGCACCACAACATCAGACCGCTCAATGCAGCGGCAAGAATCTTCCTCGTCGGACGAGGAACTTTCTTACCTCTGAGATTCTGCACGAAAAAAACTATTTTTTGCCCTTTATGGTTCGATAACCAGTTACACATGCAGCTATTGCGGTATGACAATAGCTACCGATACAAACTCTGCAACTGTATGACGTTTGGAATTCGGCGCCACTTTTATATCTCGCTATAAGCGGATGCTATTTTAAGCCAAACCTCCGATGTATTACGGACTCTTCGTTATCCTTAGTACCACCCGCAACAAAACCAGCTCGCACTGCTTACGAAACAGTGCGAGATCCTACAAATCAATGATTGAAACGAATCTCAACTCTCCACATATAGACCCGCTTCCGGTGGAGATTTAAAGGATGACGTTTCCTTTAAAGGGACATTGCCATCATGGTGTAAATTATAGTCTGCAATAACGATCGCCAACGCGCTAACCGAATCGGCATTCATAAAGTTCACCATTACTTTGGTGTCAGCATCTTCATTATAAAGTTGCGTGAGCGTCTTTGTGTTATCTTTGGGAGCAATAGCGGAAAGAAATTCCTCACCTTCAATATGCTCTGCCACAAGCTTGGAGGATTGCTCAAAACCTCTGGCGAAATCTTTTATCTGTCTATGCAAAGGCAGTTCAGCATACTGATCATCCAAGCAAGACTTTTCACGAGAAAAATAATAGAAATCAAATTTATTACAGCAGAGATGCGCCACCTCATGCAAAAGCGCATTAACAGCGGGAATGGCGCATTTCTTAAAGAATTGTAGAGAAAACGCAATCCTTTGCTCGCCGTCTTGAACCAAGTTAATGGCGGCAGTGGGATCGGAATTGTCATACGGTTCCACAAGATAAATATCTTGCCCGCCCTCTTCCGTCATCCAAAGCAACATTGACTGCATCGCTCTGTAATTCTCCAACAGTCTCGGACGTATACTGGGATCCACTCCCCACTCAGTAAGCTTGGCATCAAATGTCGGATCATCAATACCTTTTAGAGACTCTATTACTGAAGTAACCACAGAGATCCCGTTATTAATAGTTCGCGTGAGAAATTCCCGCTTAGCCCCTTCTAGACTCTCGAAGCCTTTTGACACAACATCAAACCCAAAAGATTCGATATGTGTTTTGAATAAATCGTCTGACAATGGGTTCGATAATGGCGTGGCAAGCGCTCCGGGCGGACCTAACCAAGAGCCTGCTGATAACGATATTGAGGATAGCGCTAAAGTAACTAATCGAAAAATCGTAGCACCAACGGTCGGCGTCTTACCAGAAAAAACTAATTCGGCAGTGGTATTATGCACATCGCTTACAAGACGCAAAAATCTACGAGTATCTTCACGCCCAATCACAGTCCGCTCGTTACTCAGTAAAATCTCATTAATTGCAGCCACAGGTTCCATAGTTCTTCCTTGCTGTAGGTGTGGCGGTTAAAGATACATTCCCAGCCAGTTAATTTGATGTCTTAAAACTTTAAAATGAGTGTCACCTTCATAGACATCATAATGCCCAGCACCTTCAAGCATAATGATTGTCTTTTCAGCATGCAGCGCTTCATACAATCGGACTGCTTGATCCGGGGGATTAACAATGTCGTGTTCGGCAGCGACAACCAATACAGGCTGACGAACGCTCATGGCCATGATAACCGGTTTGTAGTTTATGATTTCCCGGACGGTTAAAAAGGGTATTTTTGTATTTAGCTGAGGATTAAACTTTTGATGCTTTTCGAAAAACACTCGAGACTGCTCATCATCCAGCACCATTAACGGAGGCACAAATAACTCCCTACCGCTTGATTCTTTCTTCTCCTGCATCCGATTTAATGTCGAAAATAGCTTACTTTCCTCTTTAATACTCATTGCGCTAGTGATTAATATTTCCCCGTCAGCAAAGGCTGTTTGGCTGATGATGCATTTGACCAGCGGGTTCTGCGCCCCAACCGTAATGACATGACAGCCACCTAGTGATGTTCCCCACAGACCAATGCGTGACGTATCAAATGACGGTTGCTGGCTTACCCAGTTAACAACGGCATGAATATCTTCTATCTGCATTTTGGTCTGAAGCCTGCCGCGCTCACCTCCACTTTCACCGAAACCTCGATAGTCAAAGGTAATGACATTGTAGCCAGCCTGAGCAAAAGCGAAAGCAAACTCAGGCAGAACAACGTTCTGGATGCCACAAAACCCATGGCACAGCACCAGAACAGGTGCCGGGATCACTGATGTGCTAGGATAAATTCGCACCGCCAATTGTTCCCCGCTGCTACTAACACTAACGCTCTCAAAACCACTCATTACACTACTCCTCAAATACTGGCCAAGTTACAATTCCCAATTCAAAAGAAAGGCATCGCTATACACACAAAACCTACAGCAATAGGCTATAGTAGTATTTCAAAAAGCGATCCTGCAACAAAGCCTCAACCATCCAAATATTCAAGTACTGTTCTACATTTGTAGAGGGGTTACCATGAAATCGATTCACCTAAGCGTGCAAATTAAAAAAAAACCAACACCAAAATACATATTCAGGAAGACGCTGTCGCTCAATATCTGTGCGGCGCTTTGGATCGCGCTATTCGCCGGGCCAGAAGCCCATGCTAGTCGTGTGGACAATTTAGAACTCTTCAGCCACACCAATGAAGATCACCAGAAGTTAAATTTAGACTACAACGGTTGGCGCTGGCTAAAGAAAAAGAAGACTTTGGTACTGGGTACGTCGCTTCCTGATTATCCGCCGTTGGACATATCAAGTTCCAATCGTGACTATGAGGGTATCACAGCAGATTACATGCAGATAATTTCTGGTTATCTTGGTGTAACCGTGGACGTTCGCCGTTACGCTACTCATATGGAAGCCGTGGAAGCACTGAAAACTGGCGAAATAGATTTATTGGGCAGCGCTAATCGAAGAGAAAAAAATAGAATAGATTTGGCACTGAGCAACAACTACCTCGATGATCGACTCGCTCTAATCGGCCGCATAGGCATTAGCCTGTCTTTCGACGATAAAGTCGCGCGTATTCGCTTGGCAATTGACTCCGACTATATTAGTGAGGCTGCGGCTCGGCGGATGTTTCCTCAAGCAAACATAGAAGTGTTCACATCGACAGAAAATGCTATCGCGGCAGTCGCCTTTGGACAAGCTGATGCATTTTTAGGGGATGCTATATCCTCTCAATACCTTATTTCGCGAAATTATTCCAGCCATCTCGATATTTTGGATATCGCCCCCCCGGCACAAGAAGGCTTCAGCTTTGCCATTAACGCTGATAACCCGCGTTTGCTGAACCTTATCAATACCGCCCTAGGGGCCGTGCCAGAACAGGTAAAAACTGAAATACAAACACGCTGGAGCGAAAAACTCTTATTCACGCTCCAGCCACTGGATTTAAGTGCAGACGAGAAAGATTGGATCAAGAAAAACCCTGTGGTAAATATAGCAGTGAGCCGGTACCTGGCACCCGTTTCATATTTCGACATCCATGGTAATTATTTTGGTATTACACGAGACTTGCTTAAGTTAATTGAGAGAAAAACGGGCTTAAAATTCAACATACAACCTCACCCCAACATTAGAGAAATGCAGGAAAGCTTAAAAGCGGGAAGAGTGCAAATCGCAACGGACCTGCCTAAAAACCAGGAAAACATGCAATCTTTTTTATTTGGACGTCCTTATTTAATCGCACCTTATGCACTTGTAGTACGCAGTCAAAGTGCATACCCAGATACGCTGGAGGCTCTGGCAGGCAGGACGTTAAGCGTTGCGCCAGGCCATGCGCTTCTGCCGATGTTACGCGAACATTACCCGCTCATTCGTTTAAAGAACGCAGAGAATAATTTTGAGGCCCTTGCTTGGGTAGAGGATGGCTCAGTAGATGCAACAATCCTACCTGCACCTATTGCCAGCTACAATTTGCGTAGCCGCGATAACTCACTGAAAATTGCATCGATTATAAACTCTGCACCTGCGACAGCGTCGCTCAGTGTACTTAAGGGGCAAGGTCAGCTTTACGCAATTCTCGATAAAACCATAAGAAGCATCCCGCCAGATGTTATTGATTCTGTTACCAACCGGTGGCGCACAAACGCAGTTATTGCGCCCCCATCATGGCGCGACTATCGTCAGATTATATTTAAATCCGTAGTTGGCACTATCACACTATTGACTATCGCATTGGGTTGGGGAATTTACTTACGTCGGCAAATCATGCAACGCAGAGCAGCCGAAAGAGAACTCAGCAATCAGCTTCACTTTATGGAAGCCCTGATAAACGGCACGCCGCATCCAATTTACGTGCGGGATTTAGAAAATCGCCTATTAATTTGCAATGACAGTTACGTAAAATCGCTTTCAAACGAGGGTGATATTGCTCGTGGTTTAAGTTCAGCAAAAACCTCATTGGAAAGGTCGGCGGCCTATGAAAAGGATTGCCAAACTGTATTGCAGACAGGCCAACCTCTTTTGCGTGATCGAGAAGTTTACATTGCTGGACGTCATCAAACTATCTATCACTGGATGCTACCTTTCTCTAACTCTGAAGGTGCCAATCAAGGCTTAATCGGAGGTTGGATAGATATAACTGAGCGGCACTTGCTTCTGGAGGAGCTCAAACAAGCCAAAAATGATGCTGATGAGGCTAATCGGACCAAAACTACATTCCTTGCGACTATGAGCCATGAAATCAGAACACCTATGAATGCGATCATAGGATTGCTGGAATTAAGCTTGAAACGCGATAAAGAAAAATATGACCGCTCATCAATAGAAGTCGCCTATCATTCCGCCCGCGGCTTGCTTGATTTAATTGGTGATATACTCGACATTGCCCGTATAGAGACAGGTCACCTTAGTCTGAATCAAGAGCGGGCCAACCTAAAGGACCTAGTAGAATCTGTTATTCGAGTATTCAGTGGACTGGCCAAGCAAAAGAACCTAACTCTAAAGTTAGACATTAACGAAAGTATAAATTACGACGTATTGGTTGACCCGCTGCGCTTTAAACAAGTACTTTCCAACTTAATCAGTAATGCGATTAAGTTTACCGAAAACGGCGGGGTCGATGTGGTTGTTCATTCTTGCTTATTAGCAGATGATCAATTACAGGTCGAATTTTCGGTCAATGACACCGGTATTGGTATATCTGCTAACGATATAGCGCGCTTATTCCAGCCATTTACCCAGATAGGTGGAACGAGACAGCACGCCCGCTCTGGTACAGGATTAGGATTAATGATTTCCCGTAATCTATGTGAAATGATGGGAGGCCAATTGGAGCTCAACAGCGAAATCGATCAGGGCACACAAGCCATTGGCCGACTGACACTGAACGTGCTCGAACCACAGCAGGAAAAGAAGGCGGAAGTATTAAACAGCTCCGCAGCCAACCCGGCTCCAATTTTAGGTGTATTAGTGGTTGACGACAACTACGCCAATCGATTGCTGTTGAGTGAACAGCTAATATACTTGGGGCACTCCGTGCATCTTGCTGAAAATGGTGCTGAAGGCCTTGCATTATGGAAACAGAAAATATTTGACGTCATCATTACCGACTGCAATATGCCAGTGATGAGCGGATATGAGCTTGCGAAAGCAATACGCGTGATTGAGAGCGCTCAAAACCGGGTGCGCTCTATCATTTTAGGATTTACTGCTAATGCTCAACGTGAGGAGCGCGAGCGGTGCATATCGGCTGGCATGGATGACTGCCTATTTAAACCAGTGGAGCTGGATACCTTAGAGCGTTTCATCAAACGCTCCGCAATAGCCATTCATGACGAAATTAATTATTCTGAATCCGATAAATTTGACTTGAATACCCTTGAGCACCTTACCGGTGGAGACCTCAACATATTAAAGCGTGTGCTGGATGGATTAATTAATAGTATCACCGATGATTTAGAGGAATTACGACGGCTTAATAAAAACAACAATCTGCGTGGCTTATCCGAGCTTGCTCATAAAATCAAGGGCAGTGCTCGCGTTGTTAAGGTTCGCAGTCTGATCAAGCACTGTGAAGCTTTGGAAGCTTCCTGTCACCTTGACCCGTCAGATTCTAATTTACCGGCCGTGGTCCTAGCCCTTGATCAGGCAATGGTAGGATTAGAACGCGATCTGATTCGCCAGAGAAAAAAACACTTTGAGTAGGTGGACTAAAGCGCCCTCTCCCGCGATGTACTCATTACGGCCGTAACACCGATCCTTGGATATAAGCGGCCAATTGTTTGCCCGCCTTACCGCTTAAAGGCACCTTAAACGTTGTATAAGCCCTGCCTACAACTGGCGCTATTATCTTTCCGCCGCGCGACACAATTAGCGCGCCTAGAATTTTCCTACTGTCTTTCAGCCCCTTCTGCCATTGCAAGTCTTACGAGTTCTTGTAGAATTCTTATTCCATCTAAGGTGTAGACGCATGATAGACTCGAACAGTGTGATAATTATTGATAAACACCCGATTGTGCGACTGGCAATCAGAGCGGTGTTAGAAAGACGAGGCATTAAAGTTCTGGCCGACGTCAGCGACGGAGTAGACGGTCTAAGACTTGCGAACCTGTATCATCCCGATCTTGTAACTTTTGATATTGGCCAAAATCAAACAGAGGGGTTAGCAATTATCAAACAAATGTCTTCGTTATCGAATGCTCCTAGCATGTTAATTTTTTGTACATATCCCGCAGTGCCTTGCGCAGAATATTGTTTACGGGCCGGCGCCTCCGGTTTTGTCAGTAAGCGCGCAGGCATACGCGACTTCCTTAACGCAATCGAAGCAATCTTCGCCGGTTACGATTATTTTCCATATTATGGCAGCGTCAAGCTTGGTCCAACCCCAGCAACGAAATAATCTAGAGTTCAGTTGACAGAGCTGGATGGGTATTACTCGCGCCCCATGCCATGAAGACAAGGTACGCGAGAAATTATGTAATGGATTACTTGGACTACATCAGCAGGACAAGCATAGGATATTCTCAGTGGTTTTTTTCTCGGTCTAACACAGACCCACCCATAGCCTTAATTTCCCCAAGCACAGCATCCAGGTTAACTCTTCCTGCATGACATTCAGCTCCAAGCTTTTCTGAGAGCTTTGCGTACCCATATATATAACTTCCTCGCGGATCGGGCATTATGGAACGTCCTCTTATTTTTTCTAGGACGGAATGATGGAATGTTTTTGAGAACCCCTCAATATCCTCTGCCACATTGGCGGAACCAAAGAAACCATTTCCACCTAAAAGTTCAAGTACTGCACGCTGTTTTTCGTGCGCAGTCAGAGTCCCCTCGGTATAAATCACGCTGAGCGGATTGTTAGGCCCCCCTTTCTCATTCTTAGCTGTGGCATCCGTATAAGGCGCAAACTCTTCAAACACTTCAACCGTAGTTGTCAATTTGCTGCACAGAGCAAGGCCGGCCTCGCTAAGCCGCCCGTTGTCAAAAAATAGAGTACCGAATTTCAGGGGATCTTCTTGTGCGCACTCCATCAACAGCCTATAAACTGCAGGCGCCACTGTGTACACAATTTTATTCGTGGGCCTAGCGAGACCGGATAGGTTGTTACGCTGTGTATCGCAAATGGCAAGAGTGTACGCCATCGCCACCATATCCTCGCATGCTGCATTATCCGGAATTGAAAGTGCACCACTTCTCAACAGGCCTTCAATGACAGTACCAAGCCCAGGTTTTCCGTCTCTACCTATATTTGGCATAAAATCGAAAGCTGTGCCGCTGGGAATAACCGCAGCCGCAACCCGGCAAAGACTTTCTTGCCCCGTAACGTCGACCCTTGCCTCTCCGGCCAAGGTCCCCAAGGCCGCAGCCGTGGCTATCTCATTCAGCCCCCAATGCAGTTGATTGCCAATGCCAGTGCCATCTTCTTGTAGTATTTGAACGTGATCATGAAAATATGCGAGAAAACCGGCTAGACGCTCGAAAGAATGCCCTTGGAAAAAATGCAGTACGTCACTCTGCATTTCTTGTGCGTGCGCCATTCGACCGCTTGAATGGGTAGCTTTGTGATAGGACAGACGCAACGCATTCAGAGCGCCATCTAATGCGCTCTGATCGAAATGACTTTGGATTTTTTCTATAGCGCGCTGCGCTTGTTCCAAGTCGATATGAGTCAGACTGGCCAGCAAATTATTTGTGAGGCTGCTGACAATTTTATGTTTATCACATTGGTCGGGCGTGACTTCGCGTACTTGTTCCAGTAAGTTCTCTAAGTGGCCCGCCATGATCGCTGATGCTTGCCTATCCGATGCACACAACGTAAGAATATTTCCAAAATGTTCGGAACAAAACTCATCTAGCTGGCGGCTGGGAATCCCTAGTACATTACGAATACTGCACGATGTTCGCACTGGCAGATCTGAAGTCGTTCTGGGAAACACGCCTACTGGCGGTGACCCGGCGACAACGTTTTTAACATTCATTTATTTTGCCTCAAGACGCCAAATGAGACCTGAAAGTATCAATAGCGTCTGAAGCAGGCTTTCAAATAGCGCTCATGACAGAGCTTTACCGCAAGCGGTTGTTTAAACGTTCATACCAGTGAATTTCTTTTCGCCAGTTCGGCCAAGCTTACAAGGCTAGAGGCGTTCAATTTTTCAAGCAAGCGTATTTTATAAGAGCTGATCGTTTTGTTGCTGATCAGTAACTCATCAGCTATTTGTTTATTCGTGTATCCCAACGCCAGATAACGAAGAACGGTGAGCTCTCGATCGGTCAGCGTACTTAACAATGTAGCCTCGTCAGATTTCCCTGCGTCATTGCGAACGTCATTGAGCGTTTGGCTAGGAAAAAAACTGTAGCCCGACAACACTGCACGCACACCAGCGAGTAGCTCCGCTGGGTCCTCCTGCTTAAACACAAAACCGGCAGCCCCAGCCCGCATGCACCTGTGGGCAAGGTAAGCAGGTTCCTGTGCACTTAGTACCAGGACTTTTGGCGGCGTTGCCAATGTCTGGATACGGGCGATTACCTCCAACCCATCGAGGTTCGGAATACCTATATCAAGCAGCACCAGGCCAGGGTTCAGCTCTCGAGCTAAACTGACACCATCGACCCCATTGTCCGCCTCCCCCACCACCTCGTGCCCGTCACGCTCCAACAACAAACGAACAGCTAATCGTAGTATCGGATGATCATCAACAATCAGTATTTTTCCCACTGTCTACACCTGATAATGGTATTAAAAGATCGACTGCGCCCGCGACCTCTGAAGTGATCAGGCGCGATGTCGTCAACATTGTGAGCTCACCATTCGGGCAGCTCTTCAGCCACCATGAATATTTGCTGCATATATTCCTGAACCATAAATTTCGTCGAAAAAACACGAGATTGAGCCTCTGTGACACTCTTATATAGCGCTGTATCTTGGAGACTATCCTCTTTAAGGCGCTGCAGGGTCAAGGCCAAAACTGCAGCCTGGGTTTCAGTGGTGCGATAAGGATGCGCTCCATCAGCCTCAAACGCGCGTAAGCACTCGTAAACTGTTGCGCCGCTCAAACCATCGTCTGCTATAGCCAATAACCTCTGGTAGAACGCTTCGAAATTAGGATCATCCAAAGAGGTTTTGGATAGCGCACCAACTTCAAGCACACGCTGATCCAGGTCAAGGATCGCTTCTTGAGCGGCGAGCACGGCCTGGCTACCAGCGGGGCGAATGGCACCAATGTTCATTCCGTGATCCCTTTATTCAAACAAATCGACTCATCCAACCCGGTAAACCGCAAAATAGCAGACCGGACCTCGCCGGAAATCCGCCCGCACTGCTCCGTCAATAGACCTAATTTCACCATCAATTCCGGGGCCAGTTCTTCGCCGATAGCCCGACCATTCAGTTCGGCAAATTGTTGGTCACAACGAAATCGGTAATATTCCCCGTCGACGAATTCGACATTCATTGTGCCACTCCAATGCAAGCGTAGACGAGCCACAAACTCCTCACCACACGCATCCAAGCGTTGAGGCAATACCACGGTCATAGCTTGGTCCGAGCTGGCGTCGGCTCTGCCCTCTTTCAGCCATCTGGCAAACATGGCCTCCAAACACTCAGGCCGGCCCAGCAAGTCTGCGACTAAATCAACAGCAGTACGATGCAAGATCACCTCTAGACGCTTCTGAAGAGCACTTGCTTGACCCACTGCATGTACGACATCTTGCGCCAGGGCGCAGACGCCCTTGTCATACCCTTGGCGAAAAGCATGCTGATGAATTGCATCCGCTTCGCACTGAGCCGCGTGGATACGGCTATTGGCTTGAGCAATCGCCTGGTCAAGAATGTCGACGGCCTGCGTTTGCTTCTGCAGATGCACTGAGGCGACCCAGACGCTATCCTCAATCAGAAGGTTATCGTGAATGGGAATAATTCTGATCATTTTGTAGAGCCAATTTAAAAATTAATAGATCAGCAGAAGGTATCGGCTGGGTTCCCTGCAGCTCGACTATTTTCTCAGGGAAGAGTAGCGGCAGCCGTGCTACCAGTGCCTCAGGCACCCACTCTCTCCACGCCAGCAATGCGGAAAGCCCACATGCCTGGACTTGGGCCACAGACACCAAAGACGTTTTTTCCTCTTCGCGGGCTTCACGAAGCTTACAGGCTGCGAAGGCCTGGGCTTGCTCAGGCAGGCATAACCAAGTCCCTCCTTGCGCCAGGTGTTGACGCAATTGCTGCGCCCCCAGAGCCAGAGCAATATGAGGCAGGCGGTGCCAATATCTCACCCAATGCGCATACACAGAATCAACCTCCGGCGTAGCCGGCATCGCATTGGGTAGTGCGTCAAGAAAAATCCCATTAAGCGCGCTCCGTTGCCGCGCAGAACTAAGATTGATTGTCCTGCTCAGACGACTTGGATGTAGGTAGGCCAAAGGATCAAACATGATATGTCTCAACCGCGGGGCAAGATCCATCACAGGTCCGCCTTAGTTTGGCGTCGCTTTACTGACCAATACCAATAAGCACTCGATAGGCCGCCTAATAAGACCATCAGAATCAGACCGCCCAGCAGGTAATTCTTATTATGATTCGTGGGTGCCGCTGAAGGCGCAAAGTGCTGAATTTCGCTTTTAGGTGAAAGCACAACTGAAATATCGTCGTAACTGACATCCGAAAAACTGTTTTTCAAAAACCGCTTGATATCACCGATCAATAGTTGTGAGTCTACACCCCGCTCATGCACGATCAGGGCAGAAAGATGTATGGGCGAAGCCTTACGGCCTCCTTCCCCGGCATCCAGGTCATAACTGACGTGCACCCTGGCCCGGACAATCTTTTCCAGTGTGGCCAATGTTTGTTCCAGGCGTTGCTCCAAGGCTGAGAACAATCTGGCTTTCTCTGCTCGGGGCGAAGCAACCAGCGAATCCTGTGGGAACATTTGTGCAACCTCAAGCCGAGGCTTGGGTGGCAGGTCATGCAATTGTAACAAGTCAACTGCAGCGGTAAAATCCAACTGGCGGACGTGGACGCTATAGCCATTCTTGCCCTGATCGACTTTGACCGCCTCAATATTGTTACGCTGCAGTACAGCGATAACAGCATTTATCTGGTGCTGATCTAATCCGTCCAGCAGATCCGCCTGACGACAGCCTACCAACCCCAAGAACACCAATCCGAGTAATAGCCACCGCAGTATCATGAGCGCATCAATGCCTCAACGGCCCCCACGGCCTTACGTGTAAGTGTACTGACCATGGAGATATCGAGATTATAATTCGCGGTTTGCTGTTGCAGTTCGAAGAGAACCTCTGGGTCGCTGAGCATTCCCGGACGCGACAAAATTGAGTTGATTGCGGATACATAGTGTTCTGCTTCCACGCTTTTTTCAGAAAAGGCCTGGATAAGCCGGCCTTCCAAAGATTCTGACGCATCACTGGCGGGGTTGTTTAAAAAGCTCACCTGTGCGCCAGGAGAAGCGATTAGTTCTAAGCCGGACATAAATACACTCTACACTTAACCAGCCCCGGTACGGGGCCCCAAGATGTGAAAAAAGGAGACCAATTAAGCACTAACGGAAGTTTTGAATAATCGCAGCATCAATATCTTTGAATACCTTTACGGTGTTCGATTGTGCGTTACGAAACAAATTATACTCCGACAACCGAGCTTGATAATCAGCAAGTAGGGAGGGATCTGAAGCATCACCCTTTAGCTTATCCAATGAAGCATCCAATGCCTTTTTAAGATCCGTCACCGACTCATCGAAATCTTGTGAAACTTCGGTCAACCAGCCGCTAGGCGCTGCCGGTTTAGGGCTATTAGTGTTTGCCATGTTTTATTACCTCAAATTTATTAAGTCGGTGCGGGAAAATACCAAGAAGACGGACTCATTTTTATATAACCTTGTGAACCTAGCTGATAGGACTTGCCTTTCAACCAATCGTCATCGAGTTCTAGCGCAAATGAAACATAACGTCCTCCCCATTGCTGATAAAACGACTCAACCAGCTCGCGTACGTTATTTAGTTCACCGTCATTCAACGCACCTCTAACCTTAAACGTGACGCCAGCCGGGTGATGCATTCGTTCAAATGGAACAGCCAAGCGCTGCAAACCATCTTTTGCCAGTGCCTCTAGCTCCAGGTCGCTGCGTCGCTCGATTTTTACTGACTGCACATAAGGCATGTCCTTTAACAAGAAAGTCCTAAGCGCCTCGCCAGCGGCCAAGTCTAAGTGAGCACGCTCCTTACTCAGAACCAGACGGGGAAATTCAGGATTACTCAGATCGAGTCGATGGAATGCTAAACCGGGGTAATGACGAAGCAACTCGCCTTCAACACGCTTTGCTTCCTCGCGTATCGACATCACATCGATGCCAGTACTATTGTTTCGCATCATGACCTGTCGCCCCCAGCTCAGCTCGCGCTCGCTTGAAGCAAACATGTAAATCTTGTCATCGCGGCCTTTAATAATTCTGTAAGGGCTGCTGACCCCGCCAACGACAGACTTCACACTCACCACTGGCGTTGGCCGGCTTTCCCACCAGAAGCAGGCGATCAATACTACGCCACTTAGTAGCATCGCAATTACGCTCTTCACCGAGAGCCTATTAGAAATTGTCCGTGCAAACGTTTCGGGCGCAGGCTCGTCAAACAAACCGTCAACCCAGTCTGCATCCAGCGGACGTAAAGCAATACGCAAACTACCTACACTGTGAATGACTTGATAAGTTAAAGATCGCTCTACTACTTCCTCACCGAATATACGCACCATGACGCCAGACTGTGCAGTTTCTTCAACAAGCACTTCAAAATTACTACTACTACCCTCCAGCGGTATATAAAATGAGTGCTCAGGAAAGGAAACGGCTGATTCATCGTTGAAAAATTCTCTTTCCATACCGACGACGAACAGGTTTTGTTTATCACGCAACTCATACTCACAGCCGCACAGCGGCCCATCCAGAACACGTAGCACGCAACCGAAGTCCGTGGTGCCTTGCTCTTTTTCGCCTAACAACATATTGCCCTTCCACCGTTTTACATCGCGCGATATGGACATAGATTAATGCCAACTCGATATTAAATCTTGATGGATAGAAGTATTATCCATCAAGATTCAAATCACTGCGCATCATGTGATAACGCTCCTGGACACGCTTGGCATAACGCTGCCGTGACGTTGCCCTAGAAGCAGAACCTCCAGCGTTGTAAGCGCCGACAGCTTCCCAGCTATAGCCAAAGCGCCCAATAAACTCTTTCAGTATTGAGGCACCCACAGCGATGCTCAAGCAGGGGTCATTTAATAGTCGGCCTTCGTCGATACCCATCTCACTGAGCCACGGTAGATGGCGACTATTGATTTGCATTAAACCAATATCCCGCGAACCATCATGGTTATGATTCAGCGCATCTGTTCGCAGCGAAGACTCGACTTGTGCTATAGCAAAAAGAAGCTCTGGTTCAATGTCGTAGGACGCTCCCACCTGTTCCCAGCAGAAAGCATCCGCCCAAGAAGGCCTTGTCAACAGTAGCAGGCCGACCAAGAGATATCGGGTCAAAGCAGCCTCCCCGCGAACCTGGCCGATTCTCGCAGGCGTCTTTGGCTGACAAGACAAACAGGACACTCTTCAAATAACCTGGATCCACCGGACAATGGTGCGGCGCTCGAATGGACTGCAAGTTCAACTTTTTTATATATTCTCATGCTTAGGCAGCACTCCGACTCGCCCCAGAAGTGAACCGTTCAATAGGCTCTGGAGCGGAGGGATTCAATCGGCGCAGTGTCAAGGTGCCGCACTGGTTGACCAGCTCTAAACACATACGTCGACCGTTCTGCAATCCACCCAGCTCATCCAGCATTTGAGTGTCGCAGATAAGTGCGGTGACAATAGACGGCGCGTGAGCGGAATCTGAACGACCACTACTGGCACCATTCGGGGTTAACTTCACAGAGTGCGCAATCGCGATCGAGTGCGTGGTTTCAGGTATGGATATAACAGGCCGAACAAACCGATAGCCTTTGCCATAGATGGTTGCGATATAACTTTTGCTATCTGACGAGCGCAGTATTTTGCGCAAGATATAAATACAACGGCTAAGAGACTCCTCCCCCACCGCCTGATGTGGCCAGATACTATCCAGCAACCTATCCTTGCTCAGCTCCCGCCCCTCAGAGGCAAGCAATAGTTCAAGGAGCCTGGATTCTTTAGGAGGCAAATGAACACACTCACTGCCTAACCAAAGACCTCTGTTTTTTCTCCAAACCCACTTCCCAAATGCCACATCTTCAGTAAAAGAAGGATTAACTATGTCAGTCACTTTTCTAACCTCGCCAGTATAATGCGCCGCCAAAACGACTACCCAAAATCGATGGAGCTATACTAGAGGCAAGAAAGGCGCCGGGTGGATAAGAAACGACCACAATAGCGCCGGAAACATCCAGTACGACACAAGAAATTTCTGACGCACTAGTAGCGCACAGGCTCATAGAATGATTGATGCTTAAGTTGCATAATTGGATTTTTTTATTATTTTAAGACGCTTTACGGCATTACTTTACGTATTTTCGTTCAGCGCGAGCGCTGTTTTAACGTGCAAATACATATCCTCCACGCTATGACTAGTCGCTACCAGCGACACATTCAAATCAATTTTAAATACCTCATTCAACTGCAAGCCTATATCAATTAAGTCTAACGAATCCGCCATAAGCTGCTCAATAATTAGTGTCTTGCTAGTTATCTTTTCTTGAGCAAGTCTGAAGTGATAGGCTAATAGTGCTCGTAGCATACTAAATACTGGATCAATTTCATTCACCCCCCGCCCTCCACCTCATATTACTGCGCTTGAACAAGCCGTGAAGTTGATCACTCAAGGAACGTGAATAATGCTTGCAGTTTTTCTATTGTTTGCCTCACGCTTTCATAGTTACGTCGCATTTTGATATTGTTATTTTCAAATGACTTCAACCCACTTTTCAGATCCAATGCAAATTTATTCATGCGGCCGCTGTTCAGCATTTGACTTAACGTCTCAAAACTGGCACTGGAAAGACTTTGGGTATCATCAAAGTTACTCAAATCTCGCTTAAGCAGGTTAACAGCATGCCGTTGGTTCTTCGTGTCAGTACTAGAAACCTGCAAAGAGTAACTCACAGCCTTGAGTATCGCAGTCAGGCTCTCGCGCGCATCGAGCATAATACTGCCGCGTTTACTAAAGTCCCGATCAGTCCAAGGTGCGTATGTTACATTTCCAAAACTCAATACACTCGCTGGCGAGTTTGGATTGAGTTTATGTCGGAGTTCAACATCATCATTTTTTTTATCGCGTTCAGGGCTGTTGAGAGTCACCCGATCAAGGGTATCATTTCGATCTCCGTCAAACTTTTCAATTAGCGCTCTAACTGAACTTTTACGATTCAACGGCGACTGTGACGGCGACGACGGCGGCGGCGGCGGCGGCGGCGGTAGCGAATTCAGCTCTGCAACATTCGTCTTATCGTTAACGTCCTGCGGCGTGTCTAGCGCATCAGTTCCAGCAGGTATTGATTCATCAGGCACGCTCTGATCTGAAGTTTTTTTATTTATGGCAGTTGGCTCATGGCTATTTGCCGCGCCTGCCAGAGCTCTCAATAAATCTGCGCTAATATTAATATTCTGCACATTTGAGTTCGTGATTCCTGGTGTGCCTGGCGCATTTTGGCCTCTTCTTTCGGGCGCGGAGGTCGAGCGATCAGTCCCAGAGCCACCGTCGCCCACCTGCTCTTTCGGCGATTTCTCAATCAGTGAACGGCGAAGATCCACCTCGGTCATTACGCACTTTACTACCTCAGATAGTGAAAAAAAATCCAGCACACCGCCAGTTTTACCCTCTGTATTCGTTCTCCTCAGACTATCCATTGTCTCAGCGGCCGCCTGGCTCATGATTTTATCTGCAGGCAACACAGTATCAGTAGGGATCGAAACCCCCCTATTTTTCAAATATGCAGAGATAGCAGGCTTACCAAAATTTTTATTAACATCAGCATAAAAACCGCTGGCTTCTTCATAACGCACCTGCTTCGCCACAGACTGTTTTAAAGCATCAAAACTTTCAACCAGCGAGGCAGACTTTGAGCCAGACGCAATAAGCGAGACTGCCCCTTTTAATTTATCTGCATTATCCTGCAAAAAGGCATTAAGCTCACTAAGTAATTTCTCGGCGACTGAAGGCATATTGGCGGCAGTCACAATTATCACCCGCTGCAAATCGTTCATTTCACGCAGCTGCGAAGCGCTAAGCTTCTGGTAACAACTATTGGCCTCGGGAGAAAAATGTGCCCGCCTGTAATTTGACGCTAACTCATCCAAAGCACCCTTCAAATTACTATGCTTTTCAAGTACTGAGTCCACTGACTCCGCGCCCACTAAATTTCTTAATTGATGTTGACGCACTGTAGCGCCAGCACCTGATGAAAATTTTACTTGTTTGTCTGTATTAACCCCTCTAGCCAACTTTCCACCGAGATAATTTTGGTTATAAGAGTTATCTCTGGGATACAGTCTGGCGATATTTGAAGGAAAAATTGATTCCATAGAGCCACCTACTTCAAATTACTCATAATCTGATTATTGGTCTGTTCGATTGCGCTAATGCTTGATGACAGCGTTTGAATAAAACTTCTCACCAAGCTTGCTGCAGAGTCCAGTTTGTTTGTGAACTGTTGAAGCGTATTTTTTAGCTCTTCCTCTTGGCTGCTAAAAGCTGTTTGCCAAGCTGAATACTTCGCTGAGTCAAACCGAAACCAGTCTCCCGGCTCCATATGACTACCGTGATTTGGCATCATGTCTATCATTTTTTTTAACGGAGTAAGATCCATCATTATTATGCATCCGCCGTCGTCATTCTCAATGATAACCCCTGAACCAAGCTCTGAGAGCCATTTCTCCGCTTCTTCGCGGCTTACGACACTTACATAGCCGTCTTCCTGAGGTGGATATAAAACACCTGTAGGTTGATCGCTATACTTTTCGATCATGGCGTCCAATGCGACCTTCATGGCACCAAATTCGATCCTCACTTCTGATTCGCCAATACCCTCGATCCAATGCGACATCTCTGCTGTAATTTTTTCATTAAAGTCAGAATAAAATTCAGCGTACTGCTCAACAATAAAGAAATAAGATGCTTGATATTCTTTATCCAACTGATCAATAAGTTCTACAATTTTATCCTCCAAAGTTTTCTCAACCTCACTGCTTCGCCCCATATCTGACGATCCTATAGAACTTAATTGCAACGCGCTATTTATCGGTTTTATATAGGCCTCAAGCCTCCCCAAATCAAAAGCACCAGAATACATTGCCTTCTTTAGATTTAACAGCGCACTGGTTTTAGACACAAATGCCTCTTCCAGCAATTCCCTCAGCTTTCGAGAGCCATCATCGTTATTTATATCAACCAATCTCAGCTTGTGCTGAAGTGCCTCGACGCTATTCGACCATAACTGTACACTGCGCAGAAGCTCGGGGCTTTTGTTCTCAGCCCGGCAGCTTTCCACTCCCCTTGTTGATTCGGCGCTAACCGCATCCGCGCGCACCGAATCGGTTTCACTTGCCCCATACACATTGGATGAGCGCGTCGAGGCCCCTGTAAAAACAGCTATATCAGACATACGTTACCTAATTTCGACCATACCAGCCGATAGTGAAGTTAAATTTAAATCTTGCTAGCAATATGATTCAAAGCAGCCACATCTGCTTTTCGATAACTATCATAAAGTTCAAGTAATTTCCTGATCAGATCGCGGCTATAGCCTTCTTCCGTACTAGACGACTGCGACAGCGAGCCCATCACCGAACTGGCCGCTTCTTTAATCATCTGATCTGCCTGCAGGGCCATGGCTTCAATCTGTAGTGCGCTGTTCATCGTCATACCCAGCACTTGCCCACTACTCATCAGCGTTTGCGCTACCAGCTTTAGCTTTTCCGCTTTGAGCATGACTTGCTGGTGCATCTGCTCCAGTTCATTAACACGCGCCTGATCATCAAGCAGGTCGCGCTTCATGATTGCTCGCTCTTCCGTTGTCGTCTGGTGCCCACTCGGCGCGAGTTGCATTTCTTCGGTGCCCGCTCCTTTGTGACGAGTTAATGATTTAAGATTATCTTGGGGATTAATTTGAAGTCCGCCGGAATCAATGGTCAGATTCTTATTTTGAATCTTCAGCCCCAGGTCATTCGCGGGCATTTTATTCTTTTTCAGCGTGACACTTTCTGTATGAATTGCTTTAGCAGAAGCGACAGCACCACCCACCGTCATCGAAAGCGACGTTGCACTGTTGGCAATGGCCGCATGAAACAGTTGTTTACCTTCTTGAACTTTGGCCGCCGCCTTTGATAGCATCTGTTCGAAAGACATGATCGCATAGGCTGATTTTTGTTTATCTTTGGCGGCCCTCGCCTCGAACTCGACAAACAATAACAGTTGATACAGCAGCGCTTGTCGCCCTGTCAGCGTCAGCGGGTCCAGGAACGCCTCAGTTTTTTCCGGTTTCTCAGTTGCGGCGCGAACGGCTTCTGCAAAATCGCTCTCGATGGATACCTCGGTTGCCTGGCTGATTTCCCCGACATTCCCGGTTTTAGGGCCGAGCTTGTCGGCCAGTCGTAAAGCCTCAGGCACCATCTCATACAATGCAATCCTGAGCTTTTGTTGCTCAGCCAGTGTGGGTAGCTCAGCGAGTCCGGCTTCCTTGATGAAGTTCAGCATTTTTTCTATTTGCGGATTTTCGACAGTTACCTGTGCACGAGAGATTACTGCATCGGAAGAAAGCGTCTCAGCGATCGCAAGACGGCTTTCGTTATGTCGGCTCGCATCAACCGCGTTGGTGTTTACAATGGGCCCTTGAGAGGCGGATCCAATATTAATAGACATAGACAAAGCTCATTAAACCGAACGGTTAATTTTATTAACGACTGAGTGCGCCACTGCGAACTGATTTTCCAGATTATCGATCGCTTTCATAAACTGACGCTGCACGTCCTGGACTGCCTCGTGGATCATTTGGATCAATTTAGTCAGCATCTGGTGAAGTTGCTCAATATCCGCGCGACTCAACTCAACTTCAGACAAGGCTTCAGCAGCCTTCATTTCACTGTGCCCCTTGACGACATTCATTGATGCCGTAGAGGTCGCGCCTACGGTTTGAACGCCCGTGCTCATACCATCAAGTATTTTCGAATATCGCTGTATTGAAGCCGCATCACTCTTGAGCCCAAAAAACTCACGCGCCTGGGTGCCGACCTTACTTACAGCTTGGCCCATGCCACGCCCGGCCCCACGTGCGAGTTGCTTGACTAGGTCCGGTACCAGCTTATCCATCAATTTGCCAAGGGCTTGCTCAATGCTCTTCTTGATGCTGCTCTGGGCTATCTTCGCCCCTACTTTGCCGGCAGCAGCGCCGCCCAGGACGACAGCGCCCACCATTGCTGCCGCAGCGAGAATGGCGCCGGTAATCATGCCGATCATCTCGGCTGCCGCCGAATCCACACCCACAGCTTTTAATAACTCGGTGATACCTTTGCCCAACGCTTGAACGATAGGGTTGAACACATGCTCCATGATTGGATTGAGTGCGGCCTCCATAAAGGAGAAGTCAAACAGTGCCTTGCTCACCATATCGCCGGCCATGAGTGCGAGCCCTACAGCTGCGACTGCCAGACTCGCGCCACCTGTGAATACCGCGCCCACGACACTAATTGCCGTAAGGATCCCACCCAATACTTTCCCCAGGCACCCCATGGCCTTTTGCATTTCTTCGGCCTTGCGTACCTCTTCCAGGTACTCGTCGGACTTTTTCTCCAGATAGGCTTGGCGTGCCTTGCTCATTGATTTGTTAAGTTCAAACTGCGCCTGGTTGTCCGCCTCGATCGCCTCCGACATGATTTGCGCAACGCTCAACATCAACTTAAGCAAGAGCCCGGTATTATTTAAGGTTTTTTCAGCGTTGGCACTGTCTGGCCCTGTCAGGCTTTGCTTTCCTTCCAGTTGCTCTTTCAGTGCTTCAGCTTCAGCCTGCTTGGCATTTGCCTTCACCAAAGCATCGTTGTGCGCCGAGGTAGCCGCTTTAACTTGACCGCTTGCCTGGCTCAGTTGCTTGGCTGCGTTATCACGCTTGGCCTGCGCCGCTGCATACAGCGGATCATCCGGATCCATTGCATCCAATTCGGCTTGCGCATGATCCAGCGCACCCTGGGCCGTTTTCTGAGCGCCGAGTGCGCTGTTCAGGTTTTTTTCAGTTTGTTCGGCATCCGTTATTGCTTCGGACGCAGCGTCCACGGCGCCTTGAAACTCCTCGGAACGCTTGGTGCTACTTTCTGCGTGCGCGGCGGCGAACGATCGCAGGATTTCCAGATTGCGCTTAAGGGTAGCCGTGGTGACCCCCTCGACAAGCTCCATGACAGCCGCGAGCACGAGCATGAAATGCTCCTGGGAACTCATGCCTTCTTTTTTTTCATTTTGTACCGGCATACGCAGCATCGGTGCAGACGGATCAAATCGGCCTTGCTCCGTGGACTGGCCCAAGACCACAGTCGCCAATTGCTGCGCCGAGTCTTGCGCCCGCCGGACAAAGTCCGGACTGGCGAAACTTGCTTTCTCGGTGTCCACACGCTGCTCCTGATTCAGGTATGCACCCACAACCCGCGTATCTCTCACCGCATTGATATTATTCATCATCATCCTCGTTAGCGCTGGTAGCTGCAGCCTGGCGCATCGCGTCCAGATAGATCTGTGCCTTTGCGCACAACTCAGCGGTTCCTCGCTCAATGACCAGTTCAAAACATCGTCGAGCCTTGCCCACTCTTCTCAAGGCAAGTTGACATTGCCCTGCATGCAGCATCGAGCTGTAATCAGCTTTGCTTTGTGCAAACACTACCGTGTACATATCCAAGGCTTTTTCGAAGCGCTTCTGCATTTGGTATACAGCGGCGAGCCCCATCCAGTAATCGGTATTGTTAAAGTTATAAATGCACAGGAACCGGAAAAACTTTTCCGCGTCTTCCAATCGTCCCTGACAGTAAAAATCATAGGCATAGCCGTAGAGGCTCTCCATTTGCCCTTCTGAAATACCATGCAGGTCCTGCAGGGTTGCGCCCTCCAGAACGGCTTGCATTACATCCGCTGCTACTTCGTCATCATCTGACATCTGCGAACTCATTTACGTAACTCCTTTGCCGGTTCGCCGGACAGGTTCATTAAGCCAAGCTCTAGCTTTTGGTTCATTCACAAATCACTCATACGGAGGGCTCAGGCGTTTTCCACCTGCTCAAGCCACAGCAACAGCCGCAGCACTTGCTCGACCTCGTCCAGTTTGATCAGGCTGTAACGCGTGTGCGTTTTGAAGATACGCCGCGCCAACGCCACATCAGCCACCACTGGCACCCCCACTTTTTCAGCGTAACGACGCACCGCCAAGGCTCGCTGATTGGTTTCCATCACGGAGATAAAAGGAATGGGCAGTACTTCTGGGTTCATATAAATACCCACCGCAATATGGGTAGGATTAGCAATGACTACCTTGGAGTTGCGTATATCTGATTTGATCTGCTCGGACAGTAACTCTCGATGCAGTTCGCGGCGCCGACCTTTCGTTTCAGGGCTGCCTTCTTGCTCCTTATGCTCATTCTTTACCGACTGCTTATCCATTCGATGTTCCTTGATGAACAGGAAATATTCGATCAACATATCCAGCAGTACGATCAGTACAATGCAGGCAAGCCATATAAGCATCAATGAAAGTAAGAGACTGCCCCATATAGCAAATAGCCCTCCAAGGGGCGCGTAGACGAGCGAAAAAATCCGATCACGTACAACCTGCCAAGTAACGCTTACCGCGACAACAAAGCTGATGAGGTATAACAGCGATTTAATCGCTTCCTTGACGGTACGCAGGCTGAATAGCTTTTTAAAACCATTTACTGGGTTGAGGGCCCCCAGGTTCAACTTCAGCGCTTCGGAGGCTAACTGGAACCCACTGAGCAATAAACTCGGCAGGCCGGACGCAAGCAAGCAAACTAGTATGATAGGCGCCACAACTTTAAACGCGTGTAAAGCAAGGTCCGTTATATAGACCGATGGGGCCAGGCTGAAACCGCTTTGAATATAGCGCCGGTAGAGCGCCATTAATTCCAGCAACGATACGCTGCCCACTAAAAAGGTAATGCCGCACAGCATCAAACAGGTAGTCACCAAGTCTTTGGACTTAAATGTCTGGCCGCGCTTTGCGGCGTCCCGTAGGCGTTTTGCTGTGGGCTTCTCGGTTTTTGAAGACGCAGACATTTAATCGACTCCCGCGTCTATCCAAGAAGCAAACCCAAGTGAATTATGAGCGAGTCGGAGAATTTCATCTGGCAAGTAAGCACCGAAATACAACAGAACCATCAATAGTGCGATACTGCCTTTAATCGTCAGCGACACTGAGAAAGCGTTCATCTGAGGTGCAAAACGCGACAACAAGCCGAGCACGACTTCACTGAGCAATAGTACGGTTACGACGGGTGCACTCAATAACAGGCTACGGGTGACCAAGCCGTCAAGCATTCCTAATACAGGCGGGAGGCCAGGCAGGCATGCCCCCAAAGGATCGCAGAGGTGATAACTTGCTTTCAACGTTTCAACCATCAGCAGCAAGCCGCCACCTTCAAGGTAAACCGCCGCTGCAAATAAATTGAAGAAGTTCGCCAGTTCTGAGGTATCCACACCATTAGCGGGGTCTACAGTACTGCTCAGCATGGCCCCGCGCTGGTTATCAATCAGACAACCGAGGGCATGCAATGCCCAGAACGGCCAGCAAAGTAAGCAGCCGAGGAGCACGCCGACGCCTGCCTCACGCAGCATCAACCCCATGTAGTGCAAGCTATCCATGGCCGGCAACTCAGCAGCGGAATACGGCCAAAGCGCAAATGCCACCAGCACAATTACAGCGTTACGAGCCACACCGGATAGCACACCGCTATTGAGGAATGGCAGCATGAAAAACACCGGGGCCAATCGTGCAAACCCAAGGGCCGCCCCGGCCAACCAGAGATGTAAATCGAAGAATAAGGGCAATACCATACATTAACCTGTATGGCGCAACGCCAAGCGGAACGCTTCACGAGAAAAGTTAAGCAACGTTTGCCCGTACCAGCCAGACAACATAAACATACATAAACTGACCGTCAGCAATTTGAAACCGAAGGGGAGCGTCTGTTCTTGCAACTGGGTCACTGTCTGGAACAAACCAACCAGCAACCCCACCACCGTCGCGGCAATCACGGGAGGGGCAGAAAGCATGAGGATCAAATAAAGCGTTTTGTTCCCGACAAACACCAAATCGTTCATTGGGCGTCTCCCTAAAAAGTCAATTCAAGATATTGACCAATCAGCCCTGTGGAAAGCAGGGTCCAGCCATCCAATGCAACGAATAGAATGAGCTTTATCGGGACCGATATAATTACCGGACTCATCATCATCATCCCCAACGCCAGCAAGATACTTGAAATTACAAGATCGACAATGACAAAGGGAAGATACAAATAAAATCCGATTTTAAAGGCACTTTTTATTTCGCTTAGCGCATAAGCTGGCAACAACGAAAATAAAGAGGCACGCGGCGCCTCGGCGTCGGCATAACCTTGCTCTCTCTCTACTCGATCCTCTCGCTCAAGCTGGGCGCGTTCAAAAAATTGCGTTAACTCAGGATCGGTGTATTTTTCCAAATAGGCACGGTATTCCTGCAGACCGGTATCGGTGAACTCGACGACTGCGTCGACGCTGTTGAAACTAACCGGGTGCTCCTGGTAATAGCTATAAGCTGACTGCACCACTGGCATCATTACGAAAAACGAGAGCAGCAACGCAACGCCGTTCAATGTCATATTTGAGGGTACTTGTTGCAACCCTAAGGCGTTACGCAGCATGACGAAAACGATCGAAAACTTTATATAGCAGGTTCCTGACGCAATCAGAAATGGCAACAGTGTCGCGAACGACAGCAGTGCAATCATTGAGATGTCATTCGACATGCTCGTTACCTTCAATAAACAACTCCATTAACTCAACGCCCAGGCTGCCATCGAGTTGAACTAATTCTCCTCGCGCCAAGCGAAGGCCATTGGCTCGCAGCTCAACACTCCGCTCAGCACCTGGCACGAGGGGCAGAATCCCTCCTTCGTTCAGTGCTTTCAGCTCGCTGAGGTCAAGTACGCTTTCTTGCAGCACAAACTCCAGGCGCACCGGTAAATGCCCCAGATCAACGACCGGATTAAGCCTGTTTTTTTCATGTGTCTTTTCGAGCGTGTGCACCTGTATTCCCTCTCCGGTTAGATCAAAGTGGCCAAGGCGACGGCCCGCCATGATGAAGTATTGCGCCTTATCGGCCAGTAACAGTACGCCGCCCTTAGCCAATCGACGCAGGATAGGCATACTCACGTCGGTATAGCCAAGTACCACACTTATAGGAAAAGATAATTTCGTTAGTCTGTGCTCAAGCGAGTTATTCATCGGTGTGAATATCTCAGGCAAGGCCGATAACCAAAGTTGACCAAATGGGGTCTGTATACTGGGTAATTTTTTAACGCCGTAGTCCGCTCCTCTTTGTATCTCGCACGAAATAACACGTTTAATCGCCAACTCATTAAACGGCAAGTCCAGCGGTTGGGGCGATGCAGCAAATAATTCAACAATACGTTCGTTAGTTACCCCCTGCGGCGCATAGCCTGCGAGGCCAGGTACTGCCGCAGCCAGCCATTCACGGGGTTCCAACAGACCACGCCAGCGGCCTTGCAGCGCCTCGGCCTCGAAATGCAAATACTGCGTAGCAGAGCACAGTGAAGCGGCCTTCAACTCATTACCAGCAGAACCCCAAAGTGCAAGTAGACGCTCGTCGTTGCGCTCTTTCGGATCGTAACGACGCAAGGACAATTGTCTCATCCGCTTTGCTCCTCGGCCGACTCTTCTTCTTCGTAGCGATGCCCGTTTCCTCCGCCCTGGCCTTGATCCTGAGTCAATCGCCAGGAGGGCTCACGCGCCGCCGGAAAGTGGTGTAATAGCTCACGATGAAGCCCTGGATCATTGCTACTGATCTGTAGCCGCATGCCGGAATCATGCTCCTGTCGTTGCACCACCACTTGGCCAAACGCTTTTGGAGAGTTGAACTCATAAACGAGTTTGCTCCCCCCTTCGATCGGTGCAGCTTCCGTTTGTATGCGCTGCTCCCCTGGGAGCTGCGTACGCGGCTGAGGCCCGACGATTTCGGAGGGAGTACTTCCAATACTCAAGTAAGCGCCTGACCGCGCAGCAGGGATCGACTGGACAAGCTCAGGTTGTGATGGGGTGTCATTAGTCGCGGTTTGCGCTGTGGCTAAGCTCCAGACGTCGAGGCCTTGGTGAATAACCACCTGGTCACCCGATGCCCGTTCCACGGGGCCATTCATTACTGGTATCGCTGCCGAAACTCGCTCATGTACTGGCTTTTCCACGGCGATCCTTTTCACCTTAGAGGCGGCAGCGCCCGCCTCTACAAAACGTTCAAGCGCTGGCCGATGAAACTTCAAGCGCGGCGCTGGGCTCTCCACCTGTTGGAACGAATCTACTGCGAACTTTGAGTGGTGAA
This sequence comes from Pseudomonas sp. W4I3, assembly GCF_030816195.1. Classification (GTDB taxonomy): domain Bacteria; phylum Pseudomonadota; class Gammaproteobacteria; order Pseudomonadales; family Pseudomonadaceae; genus Aquipseudomonas. Next base: position 4,368,147 of record NZ_JAUSXS010000001.1, read on the forward strand.
CATCTGATTCCAGTGCTTGCGTATTTGCCGGTGCTTTTATCGAGCTCAATGGACTCTTTTGTACATCGACACTCACCTGTACTTTTTGCGCCTTATCCAGCATATTTTGGTCGCCGCCCGCGAAGACAACAGGGACATGCGCCAACAGCGCTCTCAATGTTTCCGGCAGTTGATCAACTTGGTCTTTTATCAAGTCATCCTCCCTAACTGCGAACTCTAGAGCTTGGTCGAGCTGATCCGCAATAGCGTCACCCTCAACAGACAGTGGGACCACTTTAATGCTGGGGGACGGGGGGATATTTACTTCGCCCATGGGGTTAGCTCCTCCTGTTCTAGTTCATCACGGCACAATGCGGCGAGCCTACGCGCACGCTTAAGTTGCACCAGCCGATGTTGGTATTTCTGCTGCTTTTTCACACACACTAGGTACGCTTCACGGGCGTTGGCCAGTTCCGGTTCTACTATCTGCTTATCGGCCAGCAACCGAGAACGCTCTAAGGCGAGCACATGCATCTGGCGACGAATAACTGCTTGGCGGCGCTGGACCTCGAACAGCTCTCCCCTGTCCAGCCGTTTTGAGCTCGGATCATGAGAAGCTAATAACGCCTTCAAACTACATACACGCTCATCCATTTCATCTACTTGCCTTGAAAGACGCGTTATGCGCTCACTAATCCGAGCCATGTTGGCCTCGTGGCGCCGTTGGCGCTGCGCCACACCTCGCAGCAAGCGGGTCATACCATGAATATGGCTCACAGCTGCTCCTGTATCCGCCTTTCTCGGCAGCTAATACTGGGGGGTCAAGCCGCTTTAAGTCTTGATTGGATATTGATTGGGGAAAATCAACTCACCAAGCATTGCAAACTATCCAGTGTCTCGCTCCACGCACACTCTTCAGCCATAGGTTGGGACAACCATTCGCGTATTGCCTCCGAACGGTCCATGACGAAATCATTTTTAGCATCGAGCCCAGGCTTGTACTCGCCTAGATCGATCAGTATCTGCAGATCGTCAAGACGCCCGAGCATCTCCCGCAATTTCGCTGCCAAGCGCTGATGGTCTGTATCAGTAACTTGAGCCGCAACCCGACTGGCACTGCGTAATAAATCGATCGCGGGGTACTGGCCTTTTTCCGCAAGTGTACGGCTGAGGTAGATATGACCGTCGAGGATAGAGCGGATCTCCTCAGCAATAGGATCAGGTTCGTCATCGCTTTCCAGCAGTACCGTGCAAAAGGCCGTGATGCTACCGCTCTCTGTTACGCCTGGCCGTTCCAGCAGGCGCGGTAAACAATCGAATACAGAGGCTGGATAACCCCGCCGAGCGGGTGCCTCACCCGCCGCCAGTGCCAGGTCTCGCCGTGCCCTGGCATAACGTGTCATGGAGTCTTGGAACAACACTACCCTCCCCCCTTGATCGCGAAAGTATTCGGCAACGGTGGTTGCCAGCAGCGCAGCATTACAGCGATCAACGGATGCTTGATCAGAGGTTGCATAAACGACTATGCAGCGACTGCGCTTGGGTGAAAGGCGCAATGCCTCGACAAACTCCGTCACTTCACGACCTCGCTCGCCGATCAAACCGATGACGAAGACATCCGCCTGACAATGTTCAATTAACATATTCATCAAGGAAGTCTTACCCGAACCGGCGGATGCAAAAATGCCCACGCGTTGCCCGACACCGCAGGTTAAAACGCCATCGATCGTGCGTATGCCGGTTATCAGCGGTTCACGCACTGATCGGCGCTGAAAGTAAGGCGGAGGGTCAGCGTCCAGTGGTAGAAGCACGCTCTCCCTGCCGCTTGCCGGCTCCGACAGACGTTCGACAACTTGACCACTGGCATCAATGACCGTGCCCAATAATTGCGCGCTGCAATTGAGCTGGGCGCCCCCCCCCGTGGGCAATAAGATGGATTCGCGGGATAAACCTCGCGCTTCACCCAACAGGCTCAGTAAAACCGTATCCGCGCGAAAGCCTATGACTTGCGCCTTAGCGACGGACGTCTCATCCAACCAGTGTCGCCGCACCTCACAGAGCTCGCCAATAACCACATTGCGTAAACGCGCCTCTAGGATCGGCCCCGCGGCTCGTTGTGGATGAGCGCCGCAGCGCAGTATTGTGCTACGCTTCACCGACGAAGAGCTTCACTGCAATTTGTAAGACTTTCTAGGAATTGATCGAGCGCCGCGGCCATATGTTGGGGATCGCCCAATGCCATCTCACCGAGCAATACTCGCAGTTCCAACACACCATCAAGATTCAGCAGCTGTGCCTGCCGAGGACGCGCATAGTCGCAAGCACGCATCAACTCAGTCAGCAGCGCATCCGAACAGTAGGATATCTGGGAAGCAGAAAACTCACCCAGTTCAGACCAGATCCAAAAGTCATTATTTTCTGAACCAATATAAACGCTCGGCAGCCCGTCCAGCTCCAAGGCAATAGTAGAGTAACCATCAAAATTACCGATCTGGCCCCCAGTACAGCCACTATGTTCCAACGCTCCTCGTACGAGCATACCAATATCTAAATTCATGACTTATCCTTATATCTGTTGTAGAACATCAACCGACACACTGTCGGAAATTTCACCAAAGGACATAACATCTAATTCCCGATAACGCGCTTCAACAAGACGCTTAATATAGCGACGCACGTCGACAGAACAGAGAATCACCATATCCTTGTGCGGAATTTTAACTCGATCCATGGACAGCACTAGGCGATCCAACAATCCATCACTGTCGGTGGGCTCCAAGTTTAGAAAAGAACCATTTGACGTTTGCCGAATGCCCTTACGCACTACATCCTCAAAGTCTGCCGATAACATCAGGGCCCGCAACTTACCCTGCACGGTAAATTTATTACTGATGTAACGCGCTAATGCCCCACGTACGTGTTCCACTAACGTCAATACATCTTTTTCTCGAGAGGCCCAGTGGGCGATGCTTTCCAAAATGAGCTTCATATTGCGTACTGAAATACGCTCAGAGAGCAAACGCTGTAGGATTTCAGCGATTTTCTGCACGCTGGCATGCCGATAGACTTCCTTGAGCAAGTCGGGATATTTAGCTTCTAACTGGTCAAGTAATGTCTTGGTTTCCTGCACGCCAAAGAACTCGTTGACGTTGCGCGCCAAAAGCGCAACCAGGCAATGATAGGTTTCATCGTAGGCAGGCCTCAGGTCGTAACCCAGCGCGACGAGACGTGTCTTGTCTTCCATCCCCGCCCAAATCGAGACCTGCTTATTACTGTCCTGACCCACCGTAAGGTCCAGCCCCAGACCTTCAAGCTCATCAGAATGGTTAAGGACGCGCAACCGCTCAAAATGAATATCGAACTGATCTGCGCGCACCTCGTTGATCAGTACACATACCTGGTCAACGGGCATATTTTCGACACTTCGCAGGCTCAAGTCGGGGATACGCACTCCATAATCGATAAAGAACTGGCTACGTATGCGCTCTCCAAGGCGGTGCACGCGCAAGTCTTCTATTTGCGTCGGTGCGACCAAGAGAATAAGAGGAACGGTTTCACTCGCAGTGGCTTCCAAATCTTCGATCAAACCCAGTGCACCTTCCTCTCTGGCACTACCCTCTGCCGTACCCGAATCGGATGAGATACCGGTCTGCGCCTTGAGCGTAGCCCTGTGACGGAAAAAAAGTAATAACCCCAGCGCCAGTGCCAGTACGGCAAATGTCAGTGTAGGGAAACCAGGAAGCAAGCCTACAGCCAGGGCCAACACCGCAGTTACGCCGATCACAAATGGATGGCCAAGTACCTGGGCAACAATGTTTCGACCTAGATTCGCATCATCACCATTGACGCGGGTCACAATAAAGCCAGCGCTGATAGCGATGAGCAAAGCCGGTATTTGGGCGACTAATCCATCGCCGATGGTCAGCATGGTGAATGTCGAAAGCGCGGTTGAAAGGTCCATCCCCAGCTGCGCCATACCGACGGCGATACCGCCGATGAAGTTGACGAAAATGATGATTATCCCGGCGATAGCATCGCCTTTGATAAACTTCATGGCGCCGTCAAATGAGCCATACAGCTGACTTTCACGCTCCAGCACACTTCTTCGTTCGCTCGCCTCGTCAGAGGTGATTGCCCCGGCCTTAAGATCGCCGTCGATACTCATTTGCTTGCCAGGCATCGCATCAAGGGAAAACCGCGCTGCAACCTCTGCAACCCGCTCCGAACCCTTTGTAATGACGATGAACTGCACCACCGTCACAATTGAGAAAATGACGAACCCCACCACTAGGCTGTCGCCAATCACAAACTGGCCGAACGACGCAACGATATCGCCTGCGTCAGCCTGCGTGAGAATCAAGCGACTGGTGCTGATGGACAACGCCAAGCGAAACAAGGTTGTAATCAACAGCAACGAAGGGAATGTCGAGTAATTAAGAATCCTCTCAATATAGAAAGAACCCATGAACACCAAAATGGAAATGACGATATTCAAGCCAATTAGAAAGTCCACCAACGGTGTTGGCAGTGGAATGATCAACATGGCGATGATCATGATCATCAATGTCAGGATCAACAATTCCGGACGCGACTGAATATTGCGTAGCAAAGAATTAAACATAAGAGCGTAGTGCTTCCACGTTATAAACTTTCGGGCAGCAGCGCCGCCGGGCTAAGACTTCCGTTTCAAAAGCGATGCTCATCAAGACCTCAAACCGCTCTTGCAGCAAACCAGGTATCTCGTCATCCTCGTATAATGCTGGCGGCAAAAGAGAACATCCGCGTCGCACCGCCCCCAGTAAAGCCGCGCGTTGATGCGGTTCAGCCAGAATCACCGCCTCCCCTAGCACTCCATACAGCAATTCGTCCAACTCTTCGGGCGCCTGCAACAAGCCAATAAGGAACAGCAACCAGTCAGACTCGCAGCCGTTGTAACGCCTGGTTATTTCGTCTCCGAGCATCCGTCCCACGAATAGAAGATCAGCCGAGCGTAGGCATTTGAGCTGATTCAGCTTCTTCAGTAGCTCGCCAAACTCAGTTTTAGAACAGCTCGGTTCCTGAGCATCTATATCGGTTAGCAGCGCCGCCTCGATAAAATCCAGCACGATGGTACGCTGCGTATAACCATACAGCGCGATCCAATTTTCATAGTCCAAGACTGGCCCATGTTCATTTTCAAGAAACTCACGGTAGCTTTGGCGCAAAAAACCCGGCTTGAGAGCCATTGCCTTGCCAAACAGTTTTGCCTTCAACGCGCAATTGATACCCGCCCGCAGACGCTTGGGCGGCGCTTGGGCCACCAATGTTTCCAGCATCTGCTCAAGCTGTTTGCGCTGAGCCTTATCCAGATTTCGACGCCGCAATAATTCACTCAGAACCAGCGCCAGGTCGCTGTCATCAGCGAACAGGCTACGTGCTTTTTGAAGCAATAGTTCAAGCGACTGCCCGCCCGATTTGGCAATACTTAAAATCTGTTGGACCCTCGGAAGAAGGTCTTCTTCGAGTACACGCTCAAAACTATCGCTAAGACTTTCTCCTTTGCTCTCAAAGCGACGACGATTCAACAAACTGCGCATCCCTGTTGAAAGCTCATCAACGCTCTGCATAAATTTTTGCAGTTGCGCGCCTGGCGAGGTGTCCTCAATCTGGGAATCAGCTCCATTCTCGGCCGCTGCCTGAGACTGTTGCGCTTTCGCTTCTCGACTTTCTCGCTTGATATGCAGTTGCTGTTGATGCTGAGGAGAGCGCCCGGCCGAGGGTATAGAGGTAACCATCAGCGGCCTAACGCCTTCAGAAGCTTGGCATCCTCTGCACCCCAACGCCCGGAGTTCGCTGTCCCAGTCAGCACATCTCCATGTGATTCAAGAGGGGAAGTGATTTCCTTCGGTTCGATCAAAAAGACCCGAACAGTATTCGTTTGCCGGGACTGCCGATAACTAAACAAGCGCCCAATAAACGGAATAGAACCGAGCACAGGGATCCGCCCTATTTGCTCACCGCTCTCGTCTCGAGTGTAACCACCCACCAACAGGCTTTTACCAGCAGGCACACGCGCCACTGTACTAATATGGGTGCGCCCTACTGTAGGTAAAATAGCACCTTGGGTTCCGTTTTCTGCCTGCTTAACTTCATTGCCGTCTTCAATACTCAACGACATTTCGATCTGATTATCAGCAGAGAACCGTGGCAACACGCTGACCAAGGTACCGTACGTTATGTGCTGCAGCTCCACACTGCGTTCACCGATCAGCTGCGTATAGAACGTACGATTATTATCAAAGATGGCCGGCGTATTTTCCTGGGTAAGTAACACGGGACGTGAAACCACACGAGCCCGGTCTTTTCGCTCCAGTGCAAGCACCGATGCGACGAAGCTCTGACCATCTAGGGTACTGAGGGAACCTCCATTTAGGGAAACAGAGATATTCCCACCTAAGTTTGCCGAGCCCTGCCAGCTCACGCCTAACTGATCAAGATCTTCTTTTTGCAGATCAATAATCCACAACGCAAGTTCAACATGGCGTTTCTCTTCATCTAGGGCCCCTACAAGATTTTCTATAAAGCGCACTTGTTCAGGCAAGCCCTTGACCAAAAGGCTGTTATTATCTGGATAAGCCATGACACGAATATTCCCGGCCGCTAGTTCCCTTGGAATAATACGGGGCAGTTCGCTCGCGTCTTGCGGAGCTTTCTCTGCCAGCTCCTTCAGCGTAAAATCCGACAGCTTTGTTGAGCCCGGTCGGGTCGAATCCACCCCCTCAACCGCCCGCTGCTCATTACGCAACAAACCCTCAATAACGGTTGCCATACCGGGAATGACCACATTGTTGTCACGCAGCGCATACGAGCGGTCGCCGACGAATGTATTCTGCAGACGAATCACGCCAATACGCTGTCGCCCCAGTTCAAGATCCGAGCTGTTCTCATCCATCAGCTTGGCAGCTTGGCTAATCAAATCTACGTAAATGGGTGGCCCGGAAATATAAAAAGTACGTAGACCATCGCTGCGTAAAGGGAACCGCGCATCATCCAGGCCAGAACGTCGCAGAAAAGCATTGAGCTTCGTCACTGTTATATTATGCAAGGAAACAACCGCTCTCTTTGCCTCAGAGGCCTCATACAAATAGATCGATTGACCATCGTCATACCAGACCAAGCCCATTTGTCGAGACAGCTTTCCTAGCAAAACCTCAGGCTGCTTGAATACGAACTCTCCGGTAATTGTTCGGCGTGCAGCGCCTTTACTCACGACCACCGGCTTCCCCAGCTCGCCTGAGAAGGCCTCAAAAAAGGTTCGCAAATTATCTTGCCGCGCAACGTACCCGTCAGCGGCATATACACTGGTAACCGAGGTTAGAAAAAACAAAAACCCCAAGCCTAATCTAGTATGTAACTTCATTATAACACTGTTCATTTAGCTGCCAACTTGGTGATATCAGACAAGCCTCGCGGTGACACCCCAAGCAGCTCACTCATTTCCCGAGAAAAATGTGCGGAAGAAGAAAAGCCGTGATTCAAAGCAATCTCGACAAGCGTATGTTTACCTTCTGTCAAATCCATTAATGCACGGGCAAGACGCCAATCACGCAATTGGGTTTTGGTGGTTTTCCCAATAACTCGACGGCATAAGCGGCGAAAATGAGGCACTGACACCCCATAACGCTTGGCCAAACTGTGCAACTTTTCGGCACCGGTGCCACTACCCCATAAAAAGCTGACCAACCCATAGGCCTCCGTTCGGCGCAGGTAGGCCGCCAACCGCAAATAACTGTGCGAAGCACACCAACCTTGCTCTAGGTACCAAGACTCAATATCTGATTGCCAGTTGGTAATTTCCAGGGCAATAGAATTAAACGACTGCGATGTAATTACATCTTCGCCAGGCAGCACTCCCGACTGATCAATGAACAACTGCAATCGAGCCAACGTAGCGAGGCTCACAGACTGCACATGGCCTGCACCGCAAATCACCTCAAACCCGGTGCCGACCAGCAAGCCGTGCCACCCGGCGGAAAAATTGTAGTGCTCTTGGCATGCGTCCTCAGATGAAACATTGATTAGGGATATGTCTTCAGTCCCGACAGTCAAACGCCAAGCAAAAAGCCCATCTTTGACCGATGCGAAATCTGTAGGCCATGAGCTTCCCGTACGTACGGAAGAACCTTCATATATAGACATATTGATACCCATCAACCTAAGCAAACATAAGCAAACATAAGCATACTTATTAATCAGCAATAAAACTTGAGTAGATTATGATGACACCAAAAAAGTATGATGATCTAGCCAGCTCGTCCATCACTGAAACCTGCCCCCACCCCATCCGCAAGATACGAAACAATTCTTCCCCGGGGAACCTGAACACATAATTAAGAGATTACTAAATCATTGCTCGACCGCTCTCTAACCGTAGAGGCAGCTTTCACCTTGTTGCTCCTGACGGCGGCCATAAGCAACGTTAACAATACACCATCGGCCAGCTCATTAATTATTGCATGCAAATACCTGCCGCTCTATCGAGAAACCCCTATAATCGCTTCGGAAATTTCCCTTGACCCATGAGAAATTTCAACGCAGACGTCTCAGGGGAGCAGTTATCACAACTGCAACTGCAGCGGACGTATTCCACCAATAGAACAATCGCACCCCTTCCGCACACGAATAAAAAATTAGAATGGACACATGTTACGAGGAGTTAGATGTCATATTTTCCAAAGTGTGATTATGCACAGACCTGTGCTACTATGAACATGCGAGCCCACAGAAACCTCCATGCACTATATAGAAATTTCCTTGCTGAATCGAGAAGCGTCTCATACTCTTAGCGAAGGCACTACTCAAAAATTGAACCGCGTTAGAAATCCCACATCCTCAAGGATGGTTTCATTCATACGCATCATTCATGCAGGTATTAAAAACCGAGGTTTAACTAGACGCAAGAGCAATGCTAGCTGAATCGCTTTATGCAACTTTAAGTTTTTTGGCTGACACAATAGAAAATACCTGACGGAATTTACTGACCTATGCGACTTTATACTCTACCCAGGCCCCAAAACACAATTTAATGCTGCTTCGCCACAGCCAAGCATATGGACTTAACTCTATTACTGAAATATTGGAGAAATTTAAATAGTTTAGTACTTGCCTGGCTCATCAATTAACGAATCGAACAAGTGGGAATTTATGTCGCTAAGTGTCACAGATCGTATCAGCATCAAGTTTCACAACATAACGGGAGGCAACATTTCTTCAGGCAGAACGTTACGTATTGCTGAGGGCCTGAAAGAAACACAAAACATTCCCGAAAAAATCGTAAAGTTACTTTCGAGGAAAGTTGGAAAGCACCCTGAACTGAAGCAGTTTATGCCTCAAGAGGTCAATACAAATCTTGCGAAGACGCATGCACTTAGCGCTGTAGAAATATACAACAAAGGAATAACCCAAGCGAAAAATGAACTGACTGGACTGCAGAAAATGATGAATGGGCACCATGAGCATGTGCAGAAAATTTCAAATTCTATTCTTTACAACAATATAGGTATTGAATTCAGAGCTGAAGTTGGGGGGGTTTTGAATGAGTTGGGTAGTGGTTTTTCCAACATCCTTAAACTAGAAGAAAAAATCAATAACTTGAATGGGGATAAATATGCTATTAAGCAAAAAATAGCTTCGCATCAAAAAACTAAAAGCAACATAATCGACATGTATGGTGAGCGGGGCTCACTGTCGCCAGCCTGGGGTAATGCCGATAGAAGCATTTCAGCGCTTGAGGGGAAGATGTCAAGGAAAAATACCGAAATCAAGACTCTGGAAAGTAGCCTGCTAGATCACCGAGAAGTTTTAGCGCTCTCAGTTATTACGGTTGCCGAACGCAGGGAAGATCTCGTTAGTGACAATACCCAGCCACTGGTAAACTCATATAAATCAAATTTTTCGGAGCTGCAGTCTATTCCATATAAAGCCAATCTTATTGAAAAGAGTATTATTGAACTACAAAACCAACGTGAGAATGCGGTCGAACTCGCTGATAGAATCGATCATATACAGCTGTTACATATGACAAATAAAGTTATCACCGATACCAATACGATCCTAGAACTCACAAACAATAAAACTCTAAAATTAAAATCAAATATTGAAAACACTATGCAGGAGCAGCTTGCTAAGGCTAAAGAAATAAATATCGCCATTTCCGGCATTAAATCAAGCGACAAATTTAATGTATTCTCACAAGAAGCGCTGAGCTTACCGAACGTGCCAAATCACAAACCTGACACGACCTCAAGCAATCTAATTAAAAAACGAGCTGAACTAGCCAGTTAAGCCTTCGCTAGAATTGGAGTTGAAGAGGCATATCTTCTTCACTCACAAAACCGAATGATTGCACGTCGAGGTCTGAGCAGTCTGAGCTCTGTATACCACAGGATTAAGATCGTTTAGCGTCAGCCTGGTTCGCGCTCACCCATTACGCTCCTGCGGCAGGCCGGACTCAGATTGAAGGCAAAATATCTCAACTGAGAACGGCTGGCCAACTAACTAGACGTCATGTATAAAAATGCTCCTACCCGTCAGGAAATCACATACCTGAAATCAAATATTCTTCTCTCCCCGCTCGACTTAAGCTTAGAGATATTTGCAACAGGTCAATGGATAAAAACTGCTGAAGCAGATTCAATTCGGTACGGGCCAGGCTAAAACAAAGCCTCACATCAGGCATTTGCCCTAGCCAAACAATAAAAGGGACCTGATCATCTACGATAACGGGAGCTGTGATTTTTCGTACCGGCCGTTCTACCTCCTGCTCAAGCAGATGCACAAACCTGATTATCGCTAGGACATATATCCCCAGCAGTGATCAGCCCCTGAACCAATCGTCTTGACGGCGAGACAGTCCCAAAAAGAGCACTAGGAAACTCGCCAGCACGTACATGGCATGTAGCGCACAATAATTACATCGCCACAGGCAATCGCTCGCACCACTGCGTTGCCCATAGATCCAATATTCGCCAGCAAGGGCGATATCAATGCGCCCAGGGGATCCCCATGGTTGCAGACATCCTACGGCCATCCTCACCCGCCTGAGACATTTGCAGATGACCCGAGCATATGCCGGAATATGCCAATGGTCCTCTCGGCGCTGAAAGCGATTACCGGCACGCCGTATCGCATTGATAGACACGACCGCGATGAAATAGCGTTGGCCTTCGCAGCTATCACCTCATCGATAAACGCTATGTATTAGATAATTTTGGCAAAAGCCTCACGGTTCCAACACGCACCTCATGAAGAACAAACGCCATGCCAAATACGTCGTTATCCTGAAGCGGTGCGCTACCTGCTATTTGCGGTCAAGGAAACCAACCGTTCCGAACGCACAACGCAGCAGGAGTGGCGCAGTTACCTTCAACGAACAAAGTGTCCCCATTGGATTGGATACGTGCGGAGAGCCGGCCGACACCCTTCCCCCGGCGCGAGTGTGACGCTGACCGCCGCGTCGGGATATTTGCCCTGCTAAAGTACCGAGACCCAGCACCACGGAGTGTTTGCGCAGCGCCATGTGCGCTCCCCCAAGCCCCGTTTTTCCTTGGACGGCCTGAGCTTTTCCAGCTCTGTGGACGCCCTGATCCGACAGGACCGGCTCGACCCGCTACCCTATGTGCGCCGACATATCTGCGGTGATTGGGACGATGTGCGCGAAGAGCATCGACGCTACAACGGTGCGGCCGTGGCCCTCGGCGGCTACCTGCTGTCGTCCTACGCCGTCGGCGATGGATTCGACCTCCGTATCTTCACCGAATCAGCCCGGAACTTTACCGAAGTGTTCCTGCTAGATGAGTACTGACCGCCATAAACCGGTACGTCCCTCATGCGGTTTAACGGATGCCGGCTGCCACTCACCCCGACCACGCTGCCGCCATGTTCGCTGGCATCGCCAGCAACGTCCCAGGCGGTCAAAGCCTTCAAGACCGCGGTGCGTCAATGGCGTATCGGCCGCCTCATACCTTCATCCTTCCGTCAACCCAAGGGACGCCCACCCTTGCGGTAGGAGGTCCCGCTGTTGCAAGGAGACCTCCATGTCATTGTTCTTCAAAGGCAGCGATCTGAAGCCGGTGCTGGTAGAGGCCATCGCCAATCAATGCTGCATCATTTTGGTCAAGGACCAAGGTGTCTACTGGCTCGCCGAGCGGGGCGAGCGCCAAGCCGATGGACGCCAAAAAGTGATTGCCTACGCGGTCGGCTGCAATCCCGATATCGACGCGTTCGACGACTGGTGGGCGTTGGCCCGCAACGAGCTCGGCGGCGACGATTTCGGGGAATATTTCGATCCTCAGTGGGGGGCGTTCACACGCATCCTCAACGGTGAGGACGATCTTGAACTAACCGCAACATCGACCCGCCTGATGCTGTGGTCCGTCACGCCCTAATCTGACCCCGATGTCCCCACCAAACCTTGAGCCCCCGCCTGCCGGGGGCGCTGCGGTTCAGCCAGGCACCGCGCCCATTTTCGTTCTACTCCTAGGGTGCCGAATGGAGTCGTCATCCTATTCTCTTGCCTCATTCCCGTGCGCCCCGTCAGACGATGTTGCGTCCTGGTCCCCGCCACGCCCGCAGGATGATAGCTGTGGCGAGCCAGGTGACCGGCCGCTGACACGCATCGGCGCGGATTCGCGGTTGGCGTCGGTGTGGTCCTACGGCAACTTTTCCATGCGCTGCCGTTTGGAAAACCTGCACTTCCAGATGCCGCCAGGGGTATCGGCTCTTCGAGCATGTCTACCGGCCGCGTATTTGGCATTGGCCGGTATTTCGCCCCCCAAACTCCACCGTTTCGTTAGATGCTACCCGCGACGGCTGCTGGCACACGCCTCGTTTATTTCATTGTCAGCATGGCCGCCCAAACTAGGAATTGATTGATGACTTCACTTTTCATGCAAGGTATTGATCATGCGAAAACTACCTACTCCGTTAATCAAAGCCTATTACCACCCGATTGAAGCGGCAATCCGCTGGAGCAACCTGCACCGCTTCGAACCCTTGATCCTGGCCCAACTCGGAAGCCGTCTGCGCCCGACCCAGGACGACTTTCCACGCTGGCCAACGCTGTATTTGAATAGCGAGCGGCTTTACTGCGGGCTGCACAACGGTGATCTGCCCTTCGGCAAACACGGGGTCACTTGCCGGGACGTGAGCCTACTCGATGACCCGGGCCTGTGCGTATGCGAGGTGCATCTGAAGGCGTGGATGCAGCAAAACTACCCGGAAGAAAAACCGCGTTTCCTGTATGGCCCGGCCGAACGCCGTGGACTGAGTCGGGCGGCATTGCAGGAAATGTCCGCCAATCACACGGCCTTGAAAGTGCAGCTCGATATGTGCGCTGATAAAACCGCGCAGTTGAAGGAACGCAACACCCTGCTCAAACGTAGTTTAGCCGAGGTCCGGCGTTTGCCGCCGCCGGGCGAGGAACTCAGTGATCGCGGCCGCTCCGCACTGTTGAACATCATCGGCGGCCTGCTGACGGCGCTGCGCGGCAGCTCCCCCGGTGGCCAGCGTTACAGCCAGTTCGACAGTGACGCGGCGATCATCCAGACAGTCATGACCTACCACGGCGGGCGCGTGGGTATTACCGAGCGCACGATGCAAAAGCATTTCGCGGCCGCTCGCCGCAGCTTGGCCGCTTGAGCCTGCTGGCCGGTGCCGCACTTGCGGTGGGACGCGCCGTAGTTGCGGTAGCCGTCGGCTGAGGCAGGCTATTGAATACCGATCACCCTATACAAGCCTTCCGGAGTGATCACCATGACTGATAACACCTCCATAGCCTCCCACGCCGAGCGCCGGGTACTGCGCGCCGGGTGGATGTCGAGCATAAAACCGGCCTCAAGCGCGCTCACTTGTACGCTCTGATGCGTACCGGGCGCTTCCCTAAAAGCATTCCACTGGGCATCCGTGCGGTGGGCTGGGATTCGCTGGAGGTTGAACAGTGGATCGCCGAACGCCGCGCCGAGCGCAACTGAGGGGAGATGACCATGCGTGTTGTGTCCCTGATTTCCACCAAAGGCGGTGTCGGCAAGACCACCACGGCGGCTAACCTCGGCGGCTTTGTCGCCGACGCCGGCTTGCGCGTGTTGCTGCTGGATCTGGATGTGCAGCCGACCCTGTCCAGCTACTTTGCCCTGACTCGCCAAGCATGTGCCGGCGCTTATGAGTTGCTGGCCTTGAACGAGCATGACCTGCAGCGGTTGGTGTCGCGCACCAGCATTCCCGGCCTGGATCTGATCCTCTCCAACGACGAATTGGGGCAGCTCGGCACCTTGCTGTTGCATGCCCCCGATGGGCGCTTGCGGTTGCGCAACCTGTTGCCGACTTTTGAAGCGTATTACGATCTGCTGCTGATCGACACCCAGGGCGCGCGCAGTGTGCTGCTGGAGATGGCGGTGCTGGCGGCAGACCTGGCGCTGTCGTCGGTGACCCCGGAGATCCTCGCAGCGCGCGCACTGCGCCGGGGCACCTTGCAGTTGCTGGACGATATTGCGCCCTACCGTCACTTGGGCATCCAGCCGCCGCCGCTGCGGTTGTTGATCAACCGTGTGCACCCGGTCTCGGCCGATGCGCGGCAAATTCAACGGGCACTGCGCCAGGTGTTCGGCCATAGCGGCGGGGTCCAGGTGCTGCACACGGCGGTGCCGGCGATTGATGCCTATCCGCGCGCCGCTACCCAGCAGTGGCCGGTGCATCGGGTCGAATACCGTAAGCCGTCAGGCCGCGCTGCCCCCGCTGCTTTGGAAACAATGCGCGCATTGGCGGGTGAACTGTTCCCGGCCTGGATGGAGCGTTTCGCCACGGTCACTGGTCGTGGAGGACGCCCGCATGGACATTAATCGTTTGCCGCGCCGCCTGCGCCGCTTGATCTGATGGCGCTGCGCGAGGGCTGGTGGGTGCGGATCAGCCCCGACCTGCAACTGACCTTGCGCAAGCCCGGCCTCCCGCCGATCCACACCGGCACCCGCGCTCATTGGCAATGGCGCTCAGAGCGAGTTTCAGGCGCTTGCCTTCCATGAAATGCTGGGCATCAGCGAAATCCGCATCTTCGATATTGATCGCGATGCCTCACTCAAGCTGCTGCGTAACCTGGCGGCTTTCCCGACGATCAACGTGATTCACGCCGACTCCATACAGGAGGCGGTCAAGGGCGCGCACATTGTCACCACCGTGACCGCCGACAAGGCCTACGCAACGATCCTGACGCCCGAGATGATCGAGCCCGGCATGCATATCAATGCCGTCGGCGGCGACTGCCCGGGCAAGGCCGAACTGCACGCCGACATCCTGCGCAACGCCCGGGTCATCGTGGAATTTGAACCTCAAACGCGGATTGAAGGTGATATTCAGCAACTGGAGGCTGACTCGCCCGTCGTCGAGTTTTTCCAAATCGTGCAAGGCGACGTCCAGGGACGCGAGAACGATGAACAGGTGACGGTCTTCGATTCCGTGGGCTTTGCCCTTGAGGATTTCTCGTCGCTTCGCTACCTGCAGGCGATGGCGCACGAACATCAGGTCGGTCGGCACATCCACCTGGTCCCCACGCCTGAAAATATAAAGAACCTGTTCCAGATGCCGGATCAGCAGCCGGCCAAAGCCGCCCATCTGCGCACGGCCAGTTGACCTGCGAGTGACGCCCCCGGCATTTGAACTGGGGGCCGTCACTGTCCACATAAAACAACACCGTCACCCGCCATTGCCTCCTGACAATGGCGCTGGATATCCACTTTTCTGCCAAAACTCAAAAACATAAGATCAAGAGGTTTTGAAATGAAATCGAATTCATCAGAGCGGGCTGAGCAGCCTGCGCTGCAGCGCACGCTCAGCAATCGTCACATCCAGTTAATGGCCATGGGCGGCGCCATTGGCACGGGCTTGTTCATGAGCTCCGGAAAGATCATCGCCCTCTCCGGCACCTCGATCATCCTTATCTACATGATCATTGGCCTGTTCGTTTACTTCGTCATGCGTGCCATGGGCGAAATGCTGCTTTCCAACTTGAATTTCAAGACCTTTGCGGATTTCGCCGGCGCCTACCTGGGGCCCCGCGCCGCATTTTTTCTCGGCTGGTCGTATTGGCTGAGCTGGAGCGTTGCGGTGATCGGCGATGCCGTCGTGGTGGGAGGCTTTTTCCAGTACTGGTTCCCCCACCTGCCCGCCTGGATACCGGCTATCGGGATGCTCGCGACACTGTTCGCCCTGAACGTGCTGACGGTCAGGCTTTTCGGTGAAGTCGAATTCTGGTTCGCGATCATCAAGATCATCGCCGTGGTGACGCTTATCGGCGTGAGCATCGTGCTGATTGCCAGCTCGTTCGTATCCCCCAGTGGCGTTACCGCGTCCCTGGGCCACCTGGTGGATAAGCAGGCTGCATTCCCTCATGGCGTGCTGGGTTTCTTTGCCGGCTTCCAGATGGCGATATTTTCCTTTGCCGGCACCGAACTGATCGGCACCTCTGCGGCAGAAACCCGGTCTCCGGAGCGGACCCTACCCAAGGCAATCAACTCGATTCCGCTATGAATCATCCTGTTCTACGTGTTGGCATTGGGCTGCATTATTGCCGTGACGTCCTGGCAACAGGTGTCACCTGTAAAAAGTCCTTTTGTCGAACTTTTCCTCGTCGCCGGCTTTCCCGCAGCAGCCGGCATCGTTAACTTCGTGGTCCTGACATCCGCCGCGTCATCGGCCAACAGTGGCTTATTCTCCTCCAGCCGTATGCTGTTCGGGCTGGCGAATCAGGACAACGCCCCGGGTATTTTTCGGCGACTGTCGGGCAACAGTGTGCCGCTGCTGAGCCTGGCCTTCACCACCCTGTTGATGCTGGCGGGTGTACTCGTGCTGTTCATCGTTCCGGAAGTCATGACGGCATTCACCATCGTTTCCACCGTGTCAGCGATTCTGGTGATCTTCACGTGGTCGACCATCCTCGCGTCCTACATTGCCTATCGCAAAAAGCATCCTGAGCTTCACGCCAAGTCGTCTTACAAGATGCCGGGCGGCGTCCCGATGGCATGGTTCTCACTGGCTTTTTTGGGCTTCGTTCTGTGCCTGCTGGCATTAAGACCTGACACCCGCGTTGCCTTGATGGTCATGCCGGGGTGGTTCATATGGCTGGCAATTGCTTATCAGCTGACACGTAGCAGGAAGCCAAAAACCGCAGTTGAATCGGCAAGTCAATTCGGTTGAGCTGCTAACGAGGCCTCTGCGCCAATCCTGAACAGCACCCGCCGAACTGACAATGCAGATAAGCCTGCTTGCCCAGCATTGCGGTGTGTCGGTCAATAGATAGACTGAGCGACACACCGCAATCCCGAACACTCCTGGCCGCATCAAGCAAGGGAATACAACCCAGCGGTAGAAGGACCCATCCGAAAGTTGATGCACAAGGAATCGTAAAGGGCTGTGCCAGCGGTGTACTTGAATACGTACTTGAAAACCGTGGCTGGAGATGGATTTCAGTGGAATTCGGAAAACGAAAAAAGCGGCTCACGGATGCTATTTCCGTGGTACCGCACCTGAAAAAAGAGCAAAAAAAGCGACCTGTTAAGGTCGCTTTCTTTCGCTTCAAGGAGTTCAAGGGCCTCGAAGCTAAATATGGCGCAGCGGACGGGACCATTACTCACCCTCCAAATTCTTGAAAGTCTTAGGGTTTCAGAATGTAACAGTTTCTTTATGGCCTGAATTGTGTACTCATTAGCTGTCACTGTAAACAGTTCCCCTTAACCAACGCTGTCTCAGTATCGGAAGGGTTCGACAAGGTAATCCAAGAAGCAGCGCACCCGAGCTGGAACATGCGCTCCATGTGAGTCCAGATGAAAGTCGTTCCAACTTCCAGATCGCTCTTACAGGTCCGATGTTTGATGCGCAACATCCCGGTGCCTCGAAGATGTCTCCTGTTGAACTTCAGCGGCGAGCGACATCGATGCAGCTAATTTGGCGATCCACGTCAGGCACTGCTGCAGCAACGCCGACTCATCCCCTGCCCTGTAACTGACAATAATCGGCGAAGTCGCCAAAGGTTCCAACAAGGGCGAGTAGCCAATATCGTCGCGGTGCAAACGCTGCACCGAAGCCGGTACCAGGGAAATGCCAATACCCGCCGCTACTAGCCCGATGGCGGTCTGCAGTTCATTGGTCATTTGCGCCACACGGACCTTCAAGTCATGCCGGGCAGATAGCCGCAGCACATGATCGGCATAGCTGGGGCGAATATTGCCAGGATAGAGTACAAAGGGTTCGAGGGCCAATTGCTCCATGCTTACCGTCGCGCCCAGCAAGTGGTGCCCGGCGGGCAGCGCCACGACCAGGGGATCCTGATGTATAACTTTTTTGCACCACGGCGGCGTCGATGTGGATGCGCCCGAAACCGATATCGATACGCCCACTTTTCAGGGCTTCGACCTGCTGCAACATGACCATTTCCGACAGGCCCAGCTCGATACCGCCATCGCTGCGCAGGCGTCGGATAAGCTCAGGTAGCGCGCCGTACAGCGTCGACGGCGCGAATCCGATCCCCAACCAGCGCCGTTGCCCCTGAGCAATACGCCGGGTGTCATCGCAGACCCGCTCCAGCTTCTATTTCAGACTGCCCCTAGGGCACGTTACCCACGATTGGCGATTTCACGACCAATAACGATCATTAACAACAGTCCACCAGCTATGCCAAGCGTCAAAGGCGCCCCCAGGTGGGCCGCAATTAGTCCCGCAAACAGCCCCCCAATGGCCTCGAAACCGAAACGCAATGCGATGTAAAACGCAATGACTCGTCCGCGAAGTGCGCTGGGCGCGCCACTTTGCAGTTGCATATTACTGCTCACATTACTCACGGTGATCCCAAACCCGAGGACTGCCAAACACACTAACGCCAGCAGTAGATGGCCAGGCACAGCCAGCCCAAGCAAGCCCATTGCGCATAACACCGCTCCAGCCAATATAAAATGCTGCAACCTCGACGCTGAACCGCTTACCGCTAACACGACGGTCGCCAGGAAAGCGCCGGCACCTGCAGCGCCCCATAGCCACCCAAGCGTGCGAGCATCCCCCTCATAAACTGTCTTGGCTAAAATGGGCAGCAACGCGGTATAGCAGGACGCGAGGAGGTTGATAATCACGACACTGACCATCAACCGCCGAACTTCAAGCGTTCTCCAGAGATAACGCACCCCTTCTCGAAACACTTCACCTGTTGAGCCACTGGCTCTTGGGCTTGGCGTCACGCGCACTTTCATGAGCCCGATCAGCAGACACAGAAACGCCAGGGCAGTCAGTAAAAAGCAGCCTGCCTCCCCCGCCAAGGCAATCAAGGCACCGGCCAAGGGTGGCCCGACAAAGCGAGCCGCATTGATTAACATGGCGTTAAGTACGAGGGCATTGGGCAGGTCGGCCGGATCAGGAACAAAGCTTGCGATCAACGCCTGACGGAGCGGAGTCTCCACGGCATTGAGCAATCCGAGCAGCAAAGCCATGAGCGCAATAGTCAGGCCGTTCATCCATTGCCCATAGGCGAGAATCGCCAGTGCCAAGGACTGTAGAGCGAGGACGGTCTGCACGATAATCAGCAGGCGACGCTTGTCGTGCCTATCCGTCCAGGCGCCTGCCAAAGGGCCAATCAGCAGCTGTGGCGCCAGACTGAGGAAGGTAATAGCGCCGAGCAGCACCGCCGAGCCTGTCAGGTGATAGGTCAACCACGACAACGCGACTTGTTGAACCCACTTGCCTAGGGTGGAAACGGCTTGCCCTGCAAAATAGATTTGAAAATTGCGATGTGCCAGCGCCCTCACGGATGCAGGCCACTGACTACGGTGCGTGGTGTGGGGGTCAGGCAAGTCATTGCTCCTGATTGACAAGTAACAGTAATGCCCGCCCCGCACGCATCAATGGCAGATTACGGCAGCAGGCAACCTTTTTTCTTCAGCGATTCCAGTACCCAGGTACGGTCGTTGGTGCCTATAGCAATCTGCTCCATCTGCTTGCTCTCGGCGGCATGCTTGGCAGCCGCCCACTCATAGACTTCGCCGACTTGATCGAATGGCACACACAAGAGGCCGTCATCATCGCCAATAATCAGATCGCCGGGCTCAATCACCATACCATCGATCGCAATGGGCACGTTGATCTCACCCGGACCATCCTTGTAAGGGCCGCGATGTGAAATGCCTGCCGCGAACAAGGGAAAATCATCCGCGCCGATGACTGCCGAATCTCGAATCGCGCCATTGATAACGATACCCGCGACACCGCGCTTGATGGCGTAAGCAACCATCATTTCGCCGATCAAGGCATTGGATAGATCGCCCCCAGCATCGACGACCACCACATCACCCGGCTCCGCTATATCCAGTGCGTAATGCAGCATGAGGTTGTCGCCCGGACGGGCTTTGACCGCGTGCTGAGTGACGAGCATTCGCAAGTGGCCGAAGTGGGTTCCACGCAGGAGACCGCGCTGTCTGATCGTCTCGGTGCACATCTAGACTCGATGCTCGCTATTCAACTCGAGCGGATGGCTGATTGCTTCCGCCTCGCTAAAGTTGCACAAGCCTCATGTCAGCCAATACGCCTTGGCACCACCTGTACAAAATCAAGCGCTGGTATCGGTTGCGGTGGCATCAGCTTCAGTCATACCACACGCCACTCTGGCCAGGTCATCGGTGAAACGAGCCTCTGCCCTTTACCCAGACTCAGCTCTGCGACTTCGCCAGATTCAGGCCTCTCAATATCGGTGTAGTAGTAGTCACCACGCCAGAACGCGAAGAACTCCTCCTCCAGATCATCCACCCGCTCTTTGACCATGATCTGGTCGAGAACAACCGCCGCCCGCTTCAGTGCAGCGGTCGTTTGGCTGATAGGCACGCAATGGATCGCATTCGGCAACGCAGCAACGTTCCGACCGTCAGCGAAGTGATTCAGATTGCCATCATGCAAATCGGGCGATCGGCTTGCGGCGGCTCCATGTGCAGTACATCCAGCACGGTGCCGCCCAACTGGCAGCTGCAAGGCCGTCGGACACCGCGTTGTCATTCACCAACGGGACGTGCGCGGTGTTGATGAGCAACGCACCGGGTTTCGTCCGTGCAATCTCGGCAATAACGATCAGATAACGGGTATGCGGCGTCAGCAGGCATCGCCGGCGCGCACCGCGCAATGCCGTATGCCAAAAGGCAGCCAAGCCCGCAACAGCCCACCACCAGGCACATCGGCCATGGCGTGCCGTCCGCTATGCGGCTGACCCACAGGCTCGCCAGCCCCCCGAAGGCGAACTGCATTGAGATCCCCAGTGCGACGCTCGCCCCCGCCTGCGTCGGGAACATATTCATCAGGCTTGCCGTGCAATTGGCCCCCAGCAACCCGGTGACACCCATGTACAGCATTAGGCACAACACGATACTGGTCAGGCCGACCCACTGCGTGTATCCCGCGACCATTAACGCTAGCCCCGCTCCACCCGCCACAACTGCGCCAAACCCCAGCATACGTGGTGGCCCCAGGCGATTGACCCAGTGGGCATTGATAAAGCTCACCATGATGATGCCTAAAATATTTAGGCCAAACAGCGCACTGAACGTGCGCGGCGACACACCGAAGTACTCCACGTACACAAAGGGCGAAGCGGTGATAAAGGCGAACACACCGCCAAACGTCAGTGACATACATAGGATCAATGCCACTGCCCGGGGTTGACGGAGAATACTCGGATAGGCCGCAAACGCCGCTTTCACAGAGGTGCTTCGAGCCTGCGGCGACAGGCTCTCTTCTAAGCCCACGCTGACCATCAGCAGGCACAGCCCACATAGTAGGAATAGCACGGCGAATATGGTGCGCCAACCATCGATCAGTACCAGCCAGGTGCCGACCATTGGTGCGACCAGCGTCGCCATCATCGTCAGCATTTGCATCCAGGACAGCACCTTCGCGGCCTGCGCCAGGCCGTACAGATCTCTGGCCACAGTCCTGGCCAGCACCATTGCACCGGCCCCGCCAAGCGCCTGGATAAAGCGCCAGGCGATGAGTTGCTCGATGTTTGCAGCAAACAGGCAACCCAGCGTCGCCAGACCGTACAGCACCAGGCTTCCCAGCAGCAACGGGCGCCGCCCATAGCGGTCCGACAGCGGACCATAAAACAACATGCCCAGGCACAAGCCAGCGAGGAAAATGCTAATCGTATATTGCACGTGAGCAGTGCTGCTCGACAGTTCAACAGCAATCCGCGGCAGGCTGGGCAGGTAGGTATCGATAGAAAAAGGCACGAAGGCCGTCAGCGAGGCCAGCAGAGCAACCAAGCGCAAAGTGGGCTTCATTCGGAGCGCGCAAGGCTTGCAAGAAAGTCTGCAACTAGCGCATTGAATACAGCACCTTGATCGTCGTGAACATAGTGACTGGCGTCGGCGACCTCCACCGTCCGCACGTGCGAGTTGCTGGCCCTCATCGCCTGCAGCGCCGTGGGGGGCAGAAAGTCCGAGCAGCTGCCGCGAATGAACAAGCTTGGGCAATCCAGCGCGCGCACCGCTGGCCACAAATCCGTCGGTTCGATACTCAGCCGTGCCTCGGCGATCCCCTGCTGATCATGGCGCCAGGCAATCACGCCGTCACACTTTTGCATCGAATATGTCAGCCTCGACGCTAGGCCCTGCTCCGATAAGCCCGGGCGTGAAGCCTTCCAGAATGCGCGGGCCGCCTCCCAACTGTCGAAGTGCAACGGCGTCTGGCCCATCTCGCGGCGAATACGCGCAGCGCCATCGCCTTGGCTTGAGGAGCCGGGGCCAATGTCCTCGATGATTAAGCCATCCAAACGACCCGGATGTTGCCGCGCATACTCGAGAGCGTTAGCCCCACCCAATGAGTGCCCCAGCAAGACAAAACGCTGCAGATCCACATGGGCGATCAGGTCCTCAAGATCCTCAACATAAGACTGCGTGTGGTAGCTCGCGGCCGGGGCCCAGTCACTCAGCCCGCGACCGCGCTGGTCGAGGGCGTAGATGCAATAACCACCCCCCAACGCCTCGACCAACGACTCCCAGGTCTGTGCATAGGCGCGCAAGCCATGCAACAGCACCAGCGGCACGCCGCTCGGGTCGCCCCAACGTAAAAAATGCAAACGCAAGCCGGCGCGATTGGTGAAAAAGCGGCTGTCTGGGGACATGATTTTGCTCCGTGAGTGCAGGGCCTGGATCGACTTAGAAACGATCGAAGCGATAAGGGCTGGGATCGATGATGGGCGCGTGCCCGCTGACAATATCCGCCGCCAGGTGACCCGCCGCCGGTGAAGTACCAAAGCCGTGCCCGGAAAAACCGGTGGCCACGGTCAGGCCGGGAATTTGCGCGACCGGGCCTATTACCGGGTTGGAATCCGGGGTCACATCGATGGTGCCTGCCCAGGCTTGAGCGATCCGGGCTTGCTCGAATACCGGCCAGGCCGCCTTGAGGTTGTTCATCGCATCATTGTTCAGCCGCGGGTTGGCGGCGGGGTCTTGCGTGCGTACACGCTCGAACGGGCTGATGCTGTCGGCCGACCAACGCCGGGGCAGCGCCAGGTCGTTGAAAAAATACTTGCCCAGCGACACGTTCAACACGCTGCGCTGCGCACGAAATTGCGGCATGTATTGCTTGGCAAGCAACAGGTGATCGAGGGTCAGGAAGGCGTCCAGCTTGCCACGCTGGGTAATGATGAAGCCGCCGTCCTTGTGTTTGCGAAACGAAAAGTCCGGCGCGCCCACGGCAATTTCAGTAGGGCCCTGCATCGGATGGGTACGCAACACCGAGCAGGTCAAGGCCAGCGTCGGCAAGGACACACCGAGGTTGCCCAAAAAACGCCGCGACCACATACCGCCGGCGAGCAATACCTGATCGCAGCGGATCTCGCCTTTTTCAGTAACCACGCCACTGACTTTGCCGGCAGACATCTGCAGCGTACGCACCGCACATTGCTCGATGATCACCACGCCCAGGGCCATGGCCGCCTTGGCAATCGCACTGCTGGCCAGGGTCGGCTCCGCACGCGCGTCGGACGGCGTGTAGATCCCGCCGGCCCAGTCGCCCTCGCCGCCCGGCACCAATTGTTCGATCTCGCGTTTGCTCAGCAATCGAGAATCAAGGGACAGATGCTCGACCGACTTGAGCCAACCTTCATGCATGGCCATTTGCGTGTCGTTGCGGGCGACAAACATGATGCCTTCTTGCCGATAGCCCACATCCGCGCCCACCCGCTCGGGCATTTGCGCCCACAAGCGGTCTGCGGCCAGGGCCAGCGGTATATCGTGCGCGTGCCGGCTGGTCTTGCGCACCCAGCCCAGGTTTCGCGAGGACTGCTCGCCGGCAATACGGCCTTTTTCCAGCACCACCACCGGAATATTGCGTTCGGCCAGCGTCAGTGCAGCCGTCAAGCCGATGATGCCGCCGCCGATAATGACGACGCAGGTCGCAGTGGGAAACACGGTGGACGTATCCACGGGCGCAATCGTCGGGGCCATGATCAAGACTCGATAAGCAATTAAGGTCAGCCGCGCACGCGCACAGCCACGTAACGGGTTACTGCGACAGGCGAATGACGTCGACTTGCGCCTTGGAAGCGTTGCGATAAGCCGTCACTTCCAATTCCACCTTGTAGACCGTCGAGCCCAGCGGCGGGCACGTAACGGTGCTGGCCGGATCGACGCCGCGAAACTTCTCGCCGATCAAGGCCATCACCGCCGGCACATCCTTGGGGTCTTGGATGAACACGCGCGAGCACACCACATCGGCCAGGCTGGCATCGACGGCGGCCAGCGCGGTTTCGATGTTGGCGAAGACCTGGTGCGCCTGCTCGAGGACGTCTTCCGGGATCAATTTGGTTTGAGGGTTACGGCCGGCGGTGTTGGAAACATAGATCCAGTTGTCCACCACCACCAGGCGCGAATAGCTGGCTTGGTCTTCAAACGGGGAACCGGTCTTGAGCTTGATGATTTTTGTCATGTCGAAGGTCTCTTCAGTTGTATAGGAAATGGCTCAGCGCAGCTCCGGGGTTTCCCACAGATTCAGTTTCACGCCGATGCCTCTTTCGATTGCATTGCGGTACACCACGGTGCCCCAGGCCACGTCTTCCACGGGCATGCCGCCGACCGACATGATGATGATTTCTTCATCGTTCCTGCGCCCTGGGGCATCGCCGGCAATGATCTTGCCGATGTCTTCAAGCTGTTCGGGTTGCATCGTGCCTTCGGCGATCATGTCCATGAAACGCACCCCGATCACCGGCACGCAGTGGTGGGCAGGCTTGGGCAATTCTTCGAACCAGGCTTCGTAGAGGCCGGTGTTGTCCAGCACCTTGCGCACGTCGGCACGCTCCATCCCTTCATCCAGGGAGCAGGATGCCGGCATCGCCATGAAGGCCCCCGGTTTGACCCACTCGCGTTTAACGATTGGGTAGATTGAGGGGTCGCCCGTCTTACCGGAGCTACAATAAGTAACAAGGTCGGAATCACGGACCACTTCTTCGAGGCTATCGACCACTTTAATCGTGGTTACCTGGGGGTAGGTTTCCTTCACCCAGGCGATAAAATCGTTCAGGCTTTTCTCGCCTCGGCCCTTGATCTTTAACGTATCGATTTGCGGGCAAACGGCGATGAATGCGGCGAGCGTGGTCTTGCCCATCACACCCGGGCCGAGCAGACCGACCACCGTTGAATCCTTGCGGGCCAGGTGCCGCGCGCCCACGCCGGGGATCGCGCCGGTGCGATAGGCCGACAGCAGGTTGGCGGACATATGCGCCAGCGGCGCGCCGGTGTCGGGGTCGTTGAGGGTGAACATCAGAATCGAGCGGGGCAGGCCTTTTTCGCGGTTGGCAATATTGGAGCCGTACCATTTGACGCCCGCAGTGCAGAAATTGCCGCCCAGGTAGGCCGGCATCGCCATCATGCGCCGGTCAGCGGTGGGCTTGGGCATGTTCGGGAACGGCGAATCCTTCGGGAATATCACAATGGCGCCGTGGGAATCATTGTTCGGCCCGGCCATGCGATAGTCGCCGCTATACAGCAGGCCGAACATCTCTTCCATGGTGTTCACACAGGCGAGCATGTCGGTCACGCCAGCGCGGATCATGTCCTGCTCGGACAGGTAGATGAAGTCTATTTTTGTAGTAATGGACATAATTATTCTCGGACTGGAGGTAATATCGCTGCGGTAGGCGCTGCTCCCACGCTATCGACCTTGAGTATCAGCGGGCGAATTTCGGCGGTATTGTAAATTTCGGACATCACGGTGCATTCCGCGCGCACGTACTGGCGCGATAAATGCGTGATTATTCCCGGATGTCTCCACTTGAAGGTGCTATGATGGTCAACCTGTGCGCGCCGACGCTGCGGCACCACACCGCGTACGAACAACCCTGGTTCGTGCTCAACTCATCGCGGTATTCGGTAGTGCCTTCCGATCACCCGGCGATTTCGCATTTCTATGCCTTTGACGTTGCCGACTCGGCCGACCTGCTGGCGGTCCCGGATGGCTGTGTGGACATCGTGTTCGACTGTGATGCCACGCGCCCCAGCGTGAGGATTTGTGGCACGCCGTTGGAGGCGCAGCGGGTCCAGTTGCTGCAGGGTCATCATTACTTCGGCGTGCGCTTTTCGCCGGGGGTGATTCCGGGTTTCATCAACGTCTTGGCCGAGGACCTGACCGAACAGGAATGGGACCTGCTGGAAGTGTCTGCATTTGCCCAGCGCATTTTCGAGAGCATCGTCCAGGCCCCGCAGTTGCAGGAGCAAATGAAGCTGTTCAACGACTACCTGATCCCGCGCTTGATGGGCAGGACCTCAAAGCTGACGGCCATGGTCATTCAACAGGCGCTCGCCCACCGCGGCGACCTGCGCATCCAACAGCTTGAACACCTCAGTGGCTACACCAGCCGTAGCATTCATCGCCAGTTCAGCCAGGACACTGGCCTGTCACCCAAGACCTTCTGCCGGATCATCCGCTGCCAGGCGGCTCTGGAAACCCTGAATACCCAGCACGATGTATCGTTTTCGGAACTCGCCCTGGACCTGGGCTTTTCCGATCAGTCGCACTTCCTGCGCGACTTCAAGAAACTGGTCAGTACAACGCCCTGCGAATACCAACGCACAATGCTGCGAAACGCCTATAACGAGCGCATCAGCTTCGCCTGAAACCCCGCCCTCCCTTCCCTCGCCGGGAAATTAAGTTTCGGTCTCCATCATTTCTCCATAAACCCTACGCTGAACGTGCATGCTGATGAGGCATCATCCAATCCGTTGCTGAAAAACTGCGCACCGTTGCAGCATTGAGCCACGGCATAGCACATCGACCGAGCAGACCATGACTGAATCATCCCTTGCATCGAGCGCCAACCAGGCGCTGATCCTGATCGCCGAAGACGAGCCGGAGATTGCCGATATCCTCGCGGCCTATCTCAAGCGCGCCGGCTTTAAAACCGTGCATGCGCAGGACGGGCGGCGCGCGCTTGAGCTGCATCAGGCGCTCAAGCCCGATCTGGTGCTGCTCGATGTGCTGATGCCGAAGCTGGACGGCTGGATGGTGCTGGCGGAAGTTCGTCATCGCGGCAACACGCCGGTGATCATGCTGACGGCCCAGGATCAGGACATGGACAAGCTCATGGGGCTGCGCATAGGCGCCGATGACTACATCGTCAAACCCTTCAACCCGGCGGAGGTCATCGCCAGGGTCCAGGCAGTACTGCGCCGATGCGCCGATCAGGGACATGGCAGCGGCCACAGTGTGCTGCGCGTCGGCCCATTCGAGATCGACATCGACAACCATGAGGTAAGCGTGCGCATCGGCACGCAAAAACAGCCGTTGCAACTGACGGTGACCGAATTCAGGTTGCTCGCGCAGTTGGCAAAGTCGCCGCGTCGAGTGTTCAGCCGCGCCGAACTGCTGGTGCTCTGCTCACCTGAGAGCGACAGCCTGGAGCGTACGGTCGACAGCCATATCAGCAAATTGCGCCGCAAGATCGAAGACCTCGGCATGCGCGGCGTGCCGGCCAGCATCCGGGGCGTCGGCTACCGGTTCGGGAGCCAGGCATGAACGTCAGCAACAGCATGAGCCGGCAGATCATCTTGTCGATGACCGCCGTGGTGCTGTGTGTAATCGCACTCGCGGTCGTCGGCACCTACGTGTTCTATGCATTGCTTTGGACCCTGTCGCCCCCGACGCAGCTGGAGCTGGAGGCGGATGAATGGTTGCCCAGTGGCGTAGAATGGGCCTGGATGAGCTTGATTACCTGCGTCAGCCTGGGCGTCGGCGTGGCGGTGGCCGTCAAATTGTCCCGACGCATTCTCATGCCGCTGAACTCGGTGGCGGCCAGTCTGCGCAGCCTGGCCGACGGCGACCTGGATGCACGGGCAGTGGCGCCAGACGTTTCTCCGGGCGAAGCTGCCCGCCTGGTGAATGACTTCAATAGCATGGCGAACCGATTGAAACGCATGGCCGAAGAACAAGCCTTCTGGAACGCCGCGATTGCCCATGAACTGCGCACCCCGCTGACCATCCTGCGCGGCCGTCTGCAAGGCCTGGCCGAGGGTGTATTCAAGCCTGACACTTCGCAGTTCTATAGTCTCCTCAGCCAGGTCGAAGGGTTGACGCGCCTGGTTGAAGATCTGCGCGTGGTGGGCATGGGGGATAACGGCTACCTGAAGCTGGAAATCAAGCATGTCGAGCTGGCCGACGCGCTGGAGGCCGAAGCGCGGTTGTTCGAACCCAGCCTGAACAGTGCCGGTTTCGTCCTGCTGCTGGACCTGCGCAAGGGCCCCGTGCACTGCGATCCCGCCCGCATCCGCCAGGCCTTGCTGGCACTGCTGGACAACATCCGCCGGCATGCCACGCCGGGCAACGTCAGCGTTCAGCTCGGCAGTGACGAGCGCGGCAATTTCCTGAGGGTCGCGGATGAGGGTCCGGGTGTCGACGAGCCGTTCGCCGCCCTTATTTTCGATGCGTTTCAGCGTGGCGACAGTTCGCGTTCCCGCGCCCAGGGCGGCAGTGGCCTGGGCCTGGCCGTGGTGCGTTCGATCGCGCTGGCCCATGGCGGCGCCGTGGCCTGTCGAACACTTGTAAATGGCGGCACTTTATTTGAACTCAGTTGGCCAACGGCAACCCTTTTGAATATCGAACCCTGACAACCTTGAAGCGAAGTTTGCTCTATTAACACCCACCAAGGTGATGGCATGCGTCTCCGTATCTCTTTATTCAAAAGAGCAATTAAATATCGCCACTTTGCCTTACTGGACCTACAAGGACGTTGTATCGCATTCATGAGTTGCGAAGAAATCCCCAACAGAGGTGAATGGATGGAAGTCGAAGCAGTCAATCTCGCCTGGCTCAATCAAACGCTGCCAGGCCTTGAACGCCGGGCAGCGATCAGCCACACCGTGTAATGCCTGGCACCCTTGTTTAACGTTCCAACGTGGATAACTGTTATGCCGACACTGCATTCAGCGCGGATGCCTATCGCCCTTAAACAACTGGAAGCGTCACTGACGCTCTACACATTCAAACTCAAAAAGGTGCAGCGCTTCTGTATTCCCCTGCAAAAGTACGCGCCTTCTTGTGTCTTGGCCCTGTGGCTGTTGGGCGTATGTGCATCGCTGATAACCCAATCCTATTATCACTGGCTGCTGACAGCGCCGACCATCTGCATCCTGATCACCCTGGAAATCATCATCGAAGAAGTCCAGATCGATCTGTTGTTGATGACCGACGAAGCGCGTCATCGGCTCGGCATCTCCCGCGACTTTCATCAACGCGCAACGCGCGACACAGGTGCACCATGGCATCCGTAACACCGCCGATTCTGCTCGAAGAAAGTAAAAAACTGGGACAGCAATCTGCCAGCCAGACCCTCAAGGCCATCGCCAGGGCCTATCCCGGTAAATTGTTCGGCACCTTATCGTTGGTCGCACTGGAAAATGCGCTGCTGCTGGCCTACCCGCTGTTCGCCGGGTTTGCCGTGGACTCGATCATCCGCGGCGATGCCGCCAGTGCATTGTGGTATGCCGCCGTGGTATTGGGCTTCTGGGTGGTTGGCGCGGCGCGGCGGGCGCTGGATACGCGCACCTTTACGCGCATCTACGCCGACCTTGCGGTACCGGTAATTCTCAACCAGCGCCTGCAACGCCACAGCACCTCCAAGGCGGCGGCGCGGGTGGTGCTGGCGCGCGACTTCGTCGACTTTTTTGAAAAGCACGTGCCGACAATCGCCACCGCGCTGGTGTCGATCGTCGGGGCGGCGGGCATGCTGTTGGTGATCGAGCCCTGGGTCGGCCTGGCCTGTCTGCTGGCGTTGCTGCTATGCGTCACGCTCATGCCGGGCTTCGCGCGGCGCAACCAACGCTTGCATGAGCGCTTGAACAATCGGCTGGAAAAGGAAATCGGCCTGGTGGAAACGGTCGGGGCGCATACCTTGCACCGCCACTATCAGGTGCTGTCGCGGCTGCGCATCGGGCTATCGGACCGTGAAGCAGTGGCGTTCCTGTCCATTGGCATTCTGGCGGCGCTGCTGTTCGTGGTCGCGATCACCCAACTGGCCTTGGCGCCAGCGGTGAAAGCCGGGCATATCTACGCGGTGATGACCTACCTGTGGACCTTCGTCAGTTGCCTGGATGAAGCGCCTTCGATGATCGACCAACTGGCGCGGCTCAAGGACATCGGCAAGCGGGTGGACCCAGGCCTGGCGGATTCAGCGCGGTGACCTGCGCGTTTCCGACGGCGATTCGCCGAACAGCTCGCGGTAATGCGTGGCGAAATGGCTCAGGTGAAAAAAACCCATGGCCACGGCGATTTCACCGACGTTTTTCTTGCTCGGGCAGGTTGCGATCAGGCGTCGCCTGACCGCGTTGAGACGCAAATTGCGCAAGTACTCTACTGGCCGCATACCGGTCACTGCCTGAAAACTGTTCTGCAGGGTTCTGCGACTGACGCGCAACTGCTCGCAAAGGTCCAGGATGCTCAGCGGGGTATCGCCACTGGCAATGATCAATTCCTGGCTGCGTCTGACCAAATAGGCGCTGACCGCGAAATTGCCACGCCGGCCACGCACTTCGTCGCCTGCGTGGGTGAACAGATCGAGGAACGCACCGAGCAGCTCATCTTCCAGGATTTTTTCCGACGCCGGGCTGATGGCGTCCGCGTGTTCCAGAAAGTGACGAAACAATAGGTGAATGCGCTGACGAATGCGCAGCAGTGACGGTTCATCCACGTTAAGCGCGGGCACGCTGGTCAAACGCTTGAGCTGATCATTGGATAACTCGAAAGCCGCCAGTTTGGCGAAACGCACGGCATCGACGTTGAATGCAAAAAAATGCGTGCCTTGCGGCGCATGCAGCACGAACTCTTCGGCATCACGCAGCAGCACCACGCTTTGCGCGCTTACCCGTTGCCCCTGGACCACCGGAGGGTTGCCCAGTGACATGGCTGCGCACAAGCGGCCCTGGGGCGAACGGCCATGCTGCACCACCCGCTTGTCCAGCACCTCCTGGAAGATCTGGAAGCGATCACCGGTCAGTTGCCGCAGCTCACTGGTCAGGCAGCCGCGACCGAGCTGGTCATAGACCTGCTGCCAACCCTGGATCGAGCCGGCGTGCTGTTGAGAGTCATTGAAGGTTCGGACTTCAGCGAGCATATTCGTCATTCCTCGGCGGCCGGGTTCTTGCTTTTGGCCTGAAGGTGGCTCAGTCATCCGTGACATCGGTTGGCGTTACACAGGCGCAACGTCCGCCTGGAAAACCAAAGCCAGTTCCGTGCCAAGCATGTGCAGATGATAAGTGCCTGGGTGAATATCCATCGGCGCCAGTAGCGCACCGGAAAGCACCACCTGCCCGGCCTCTACGCGATGACCATCGGCCAGCAAGCGCCGCACCAGCCAGCACAGGTTGAACAGGGGGCTGTCTTCTCGGTCCTGGGTATCGCCGCTGCCCAGATACACACCCTCATGCTCCAAGTGATACGCCACGCACGCATGCCGGACAGGATCGAACGGCACAGGCTGCCCTACACAGTACAGTGCCGCGGCGGCGTTATCGGCCAGGAACGCGCCAAGCCCGAAATGCCAGCCCTGCCAGCGACAGTCGGCGATCTCGAACGCCGGCGCCACCTCGGCGATGGCCGCCAGAATCTCCTCATCCCCGTAGTCGCCCGCTACCAGCGTGCGCCCGAACACAAACGCCAGTTCGACCTCAAGCTTGGGCTGAATCAACCGCTCAAATGACACCGTGCTGCCCGGCTCGACCTCCATGACCGCCGTGAGGCCGCCATACACCGGCTCGTCGAGGCCAAAGCGCGCTTGCGCCGCGCGGCCTGCAAAGGCGACCTTCCAACCGCTCAGCCGCTCGCCGCCGGCCTGGCGCCGTGCCAGCCCCTGAAGCTGCAGACCGTAGCCTTCCAGCCGGTCCAGCGCCTCGGGCGGCAACGGTGCAATGGGCTGGGCGGTGCGCCAGGCCTCGTACAGTTGGCCGAGCAGTGCGTTGGCGCCACTCATGAAAGTTGCTCCGCCAGTTTGCGCAGTACGCCATCAAGCCGCTCCGGAGTGGTAATCGCCGCGACAAATCGGTCCGGACGCACCACCACGATGCAGTCACGCACCTTGGAGAACCATTCGCCCAGGCGGTTATCCACGTCCTCCACACTCACGGCGTCGCTGGCCGTCAACGGCTGGTTTCGGCCCACGCCGCTGCGCGACCGGTTGACCTGGATGAAACAGGTGCCCCAACGTGCCCAATAATCCGCCATCGGTTCGCTGAGGTGCTCGCGCGGATTCACGCGGTAACCCAGCACGGCATAGCTGTTGCCGAGGACTTCGTCCAGGCGCCGGCGCTGACCTTGCGCATCTTCGATATTCGGTTGGATGAACAGTTGCCCGACTAGATCATCCTCACGCAATTCGGCCCGCTCGTGATAGACCAGCCCTTTGGTGATGGTCGCCTTGGGTTTGAACTTGAACTCCAGCAAGTGCGAACGCAGGTTGTCGACGCTGTTGACTGCCTGGAACAGCCAGTCGCGCACGCCTGCCATCAGCGGGTTGGTCAAGCCAAGGACGGCGCCCATATTGTCGGCCAGGGCTACCAGTTCAGTGGCGTGACCACGGCGTTCCTGGTCGTAACTGGCCAGGATCGAGGGCGCCGCACGCCCCTGGATAATCGCCGCGAGCTTCCAGGCCACGTTGGCCACATCGCGCAGGCCGGAATTAAGGCCTTGCCCGGCCCAGGGCGGAGAAATATGCGCCGCATCACCCACCAGCGCCACACGCCCTTCGACAAAGCGCGCCGCGACGCGCGAGTGGTGGGTATAGGCACGAATGCGAATGACATTGAGGTCGTTTACGGCATCGCCGATATGCCCGTGGATCAGCTTGCGAATCGTTGCCTCTTCGCACATTTTCGCTTCGTCCTCGCCCTCCATCAGCATGAATTCCCAGCGCCGCTGCTGGTACGGCAAATAGATGCACACGAAAGGCCGCTGCGGATCGGCATGCAACGCGGTGTAGGGTGCGTCCAGCGTGTCGTTGGCTGTATCGACCACCACCCATTTGCGTGGATGGGTCAGCCCCAGCAGTTCGATACCGAGTTTTTTACGCACCGTGGAGCGACCGCCGTCGGCACCGATCACATAGTCGGCTTGAAGCTGGTAGGTCTCGCCGTCGGCACCGCGCACCTGCAGGGTCACGCCCTGATCGTCCTGCGCAAGTTCGAGCAGTTCGTGGCCCTGGCGCAACTCGACGCTGGCGCGCTGCCCGAGATGCTCACGCAAGGTGCCTTCGAGCAGTTGCTGCATGAAAATATTGCGCATCGGCCAGCCGTAGTGGGCAGCACTTGGCTTGACCTCGGCGAAACACACGCCGCGCGCGTTGTAGTAGCGCAGCGGCACATCGCAAATCATGTCGCGTACCGCCAGTTCGGCGATACCGATGCCCTGCAACACACGCAATGCCTCATCGTCCATGCCCACGGCACGGGGATAAGGCAGGATGCCGTCGGCCAGTTCAAGGACGATGCAGTCGATACCGTACATTCCCATATAGTGCGCGGCCGTGATGCCATTGGGGCCACCGCCCACGATGACAACCTGGGTCTTCTCCTGCTTCATCGCTATTCACCGCTTTCTTGTTGTGGTTTTGATCCAATACTGCTTGATGCTGCGCCTTTATCAGTGCAGCCCGTCAATACCTTTTACATCCTCGGCCTTCAGGCCGCCCAACCGCGCATGCAAACGGCCGCGGGTGGCGAACGCCCAAATCACCACTACCTCATCAGCCGAAGGGCCGTCACCGAACGTCAGGGAGAAGCTGTCGTAATGCGAACGCACGTACAGCGCGTCTTTGTGGGCCAGCGGTACGTCGATGGTCGAACCCGGCCCGCCGCGTTTGCCGGTCGAGGGCACCCACGACTTGCCACCGCCCAGGGCGACGCGGATCGGATCGGCGGCCGGGTTGGTGAGGAACGCGTTGCCGTGCTCGTATTCTCCCGCGCTGCCCACCAGGATGGCCTTGCCATAGCTGACAATTTCATGTGCGCCGGCCAATGCCTTGATGCGCCGGCCGAACTCTTCGCCCAGCAGCGGCGACGGCTCAGTCAATTGCGAGAGGTCCTCGCTGTAGCGCCCGGCATAAGGGTTGGCGATCACGGCAGCCACGGCGTATTTGAACAGCGGCTCGCCATCGGCCAGTTGGCCACTTTCGTTGGCCAGGGTTTCTTCGATGAAGCTGTACCATTTGCGGATGTGATAGCTGGCAAAATTCGCGGTTTTCATCAGGTGAACCTCGGTTCAAATCGGGTCAAGGGGGTCAAGGGGGTCAAGCGTGATGTTGCGACTCGGCGCACGGGCGGCCTTGAAGCGGGCCTTGCCGCACGCATCGTCATGCTCTGTCTCGAGAAAGAATTCCATGCGATTGCAATCGGGGTCGTTGAAATACAGGCCGTTGCCGATTTCATGATCGGTAATTTTCACCACCTCCACCCCCTTCTTCAGCAACATGCCGTAGAGCTGGCGCAAGGTGGTCATGTCACCTTCGATTTCCAATCCGTAGTGCTGCAGGCCCAGGCCGCCCTGATGGGCGCCCGGTTCTGCACGAATCAAGGCGATGTCGTGATGTTTGGTGCCAAACGCCATCATGACCCAGCTTTCGCCCCGGGCACTTTCGTGCATGCCCAGGATGTCGGCATACCAGCGCGCCGACACATCAGGATCACTCACAAATAGCGATAAGTGAGTCCGAAGGATTTTGACTTTCATCACCGATTTCC
This sequence comes from Pseudomonas sp. W4I3, assembly GCF_030816195.1. Lineage (GTDB taxonomy): Bacteria > Pseudomonadota > Gammaproteobacteria > Pseudomonadales > Pseudomonadaceae > Aquipseudomonas. The sequence goes on from NZ_JAUSXS010000001.1 coordinate 4,403,393, forward strand.
TCAGTTTTTCTTGACGATGGATTGATGCCCGGCCTTGATCTGCGCCACGGCAGGCGTCCAGAGCACATCCGCGATCTCACTGAATTCACGCCAGTGCTTCTGCCAGCCGTCCCCACCATTGTCAGAAGTGAACAAGTGCCCATACTTGGTGCCCGCCACGATCTGGCGCGGGTTGGCCGGGTTGAAGGCAATGGCCCAGACGCAGGAGTTGGGTTGCTGCGGCAGCGGCAATACCTCCCAACTGAGGGCGGCGTTACGGGAAATCAGGATTTTGCTGGTGGTGCCGGGAGTGCCGTCGGAAATGCTCAGGTACAGCGTGTCCTCGGTGCCCGGCGGCGCGTTCATGGCGCGTATGTAGTACAGGCCGAACGCTTCCCGGCCAACAATGCCGGTCCAGGTCAAGCCTTCATCAAGGCTGCGGTAGACCGCGTTGACGCACACCACCACGATGACTTTTTCGCCATGGTTGGGCAGCACCAGGATGTTGTGGATATCCGAGTTGAAGTCCCACAGCAGGCGGTCATCAACCCGAGTCCAGCTGTCGCCACCGTCGCGGGAATGGAACAGCCCACCCTCCTCCAGGCCGAACCACACCTGATTGCGGTCGGTGGGGTCGTAGGCGAAGGCCAGCAAACGTGGGCGACTGACGCCGTCGCAGAATTCCGGGATCTCCACCGGCGCGCGATCCCAGCTCAGGCCGCCGTCCAGGGTGCGCCACAGCACAGCGCGCGAGGGCGCACCGGTACCGACAAAGATCCGCTGGGCATCCTGCGGGTCCACCGCGACCTTCCACACCGTCTCGCCGTTGAACGGCGAATCGACGCGCTGCCAGTGCCCACCGGTGTCGTGGCTGACACACAAGCCCACGTCGGTGCCGGCATAGATTCGCTCGGGCGTGTCGGGATGCACGCTCAAGGAGCGGGTGATCGCGTCGAATTCCAGGTCTTGCCCCAGGCCCAGACGATGCCAGGTCTTGCCATCGTCGGCACTGCGAATCACCGCCTGCCCGACGGTGGCGACTAAAAGGGTTCCGTTACTCATCTCTGATACTCCTCAGATATAGATGCCACGGGTCAAACCACCGTCGATGCCGATGGACTCACCGGTTACCGCGCCAGCCTTCGGCGACGCCAGGAAGCCGATCAGCCAGCCCATTTCGATCGGTGCCAGGGTGCGGCGAATCGGCGTCGCGTCGATGTAGGCCTGTTCAACCTGTTCCGCGGTCTTGCCTTGCTTGACCGCTTCGCGCTCGTACAGCTCCTGGATATGCGGGGTATCCACCACGCCGGGGTGAATCAGGTTGACCGTGATGCCCGACGGACCGAGCTGGTCGGACAGGGTTTTGGTCATGTGGGCAATCGCCAGGTTGCGCATGCCCGAGAGCACTTTGCTGCTGCGCCCGGTGAGCCCGCCGATGTTGATGATGCGACCGAAGCCGGCAGCCTTCATGTGCGGGGTCACGGCCTTGGCGCAACGGAAGTAGCCGATCACCTTGGTGTTGAGGTCCGACAGCAACTCCTCGTCGCCGGCGTGCTCGATGTCATTGCGTACCACACCAGACGGCGCGGCAGCACCGTTGACGAGGATGTCGATGCGGCCGAAATGCTTGTACGCCGCATCGACCATCTCCGACACGGCCTTCATGTCATTGGTGTCACAGAACAGCGGCAGCACTTCATTACCGGTCTGTGCCGTGATCTCTTCGGCAGCCAGTTGCAGGAACGCCATGCGCCGCGCGCAGATCACCACCTTGCAACCTTCCTCGGACAGAAAACGTGCGACTTCCTTGCCGATGCCCATGCCGCCGCCGGTCACAATTGCCACACGGCCTTTCAATTCCAGATCCATTGCCATTTCCTCTTGTGATTGTTCGATTCAGGCGAGATCGACGAAGACGCTTTTGGTCTCGGTGTAGGCGTCGATCACGTTCTTGCCCATTTCCCGGCCCCAGCCGGATTGCTTGTAGCCGCCGAACGGCGAGGCCGGATCGACCACGTTCCAACAATTGATCCATACCGAGCCGGCCTTGAGCTGCGCGGCCACGCGGTGCGCCGAGCGCAGGTCGCGGGTCCACAGGCCGGCGGCAAGGCCATAGGGCGAGTCGTTGGCGCGCAGCACCAGTTCGTCGATTTCGGTCCAGGCCATCACGGTCAGCACCGGGCCGAAGATTTCTTCGCGGGCCACGCAGGCGCGCTCGGCGCGGTCCAAAAACACGCTCGGAGCAATGAAGTGACCACGCTCCAGGTGTTCGGGACGGCCGCCGCCGCAGATCAGTTCGGCGCCCTCTTCCTGGCCCCGCTGGAGGTAACCCTTGACGGTGTTCAATTGCCGCGCGGACACCAGCGGGCCCATGCTGCTGGCCGGGTCCAGGCCATCGCCGAGTACGTGGGCGGCGGCATGACGCTGCAGTTCTTCGAGCACCTGATCAAGCACACTGGCATGCACATACAGGCGTGAACCGGCCGTGCACACCTGGCCCTGGTTGTAGAAAATCCCATCGGCGGCGCCCTTGGCGGCGCGCACGATGTCGGCGTCGGGCAAGATGATGTTCGGCGATTTGCCGCCCAGCTCCAGGGACACCTTTTTCATGTTGCCGGTGGCGGCCTGGGCGATCAGCCGACCGACCTGGGTCGAGCCGGTGAAGGCGATCTTGTCGACGTCCGGGTGCTGCGCCAGTGGCGCGCCGGTGTCGACGCCCAGGCCGGTGATCAGGTTGACCACGCCCGCCGGGAAGCCTGCCGCTTCAATCAGTTGCACCAGACGAATCGCCACCAGCGGCGTCTGCTCGGCGGGCTTGAGCACCGCCACGCAACCGGTGGCCAGCGCCGGACCGAGCTTCCACACGCACATGGTCAACGGGAAGTTCCACGGCACGATCAGCGCACACACGCCCACCGGCTCGCGCAGGGTGTAGTTGAGCATCGGCGCGCCGCTGGCCGGCGAGACGGGCAGCGTGCTGCCTTCGATCTTGGTGGGCCAGCCGGCGAAGTAGCGAATGATGTTCGCCGCGCTGGCCGCTTCACCGCGCGCATTGGCGATCGGCTTGCCGTTCTCCAGGGTGATCAGTTGCGCCAGCTCCTCGCGGTGCTGGTCCAACAGATCGGCGAGGCGAAACAGCAACAAACCGCGCTGCGCCGGTGACTGCAAGGCCCAGGCGCCGGTGAAGGCTGCGCGGGCAGCTGCCACGGCCGCATTCACATCGCGCTCATCGCCCTGGGCGACTTCAGTCAGGGTCTGTTCAGTGGCCGGATTTTCCACGGCAAAGCGACGACCGCCGGCGGCGTCCTGCCAGGTACCGCCGATAAACAGGCGGCCGGGCTGGTCCAGGAACGCCTGGACGGCAGGCAATAATTGGAGCAGGTTCATGGTCGACTCCTTCACAGCGCCATTTCGATCAGGCAAGGCCCGGCATTGGCGGCGGCGTTGGCCAGCGCCCGTTGCAATTCGGCGTTGGTGTGTACGGTGCAGGACGGCACGCCATACCCTTTGGCCAGGGCCTTCCAATCGATACGCGGACTGTCGAGTACGGTCAGCTTAAGCGCCTGCGGGTCGAGCTCGGTCATGCCGAAACGGCGCAGTTCGTTCTGCAGGATCGCGTAGCGGTGGTTGGCGGCAATCAGGATCACCACCGGCAATTGCTCGCGGGCGATGCTCCACAGGGTCTGAATGGTGTACTGGGCGCTGCCGTCCGATTGCAGGCAAAACACCCGGTTGCCAGGCTCGGCCAGTGCGGCGCCAAAACCCACCGGAATGCCCTGGCCGATGGCGCCACCGGTATTGGTCAATACACGGTGCCGCGCGGCACGGGCAGAAGCGGTGAAAAACGGATAGCCGCAGGTGCCGCCCTCCACCGAGACAATGCAGTCGTCCGGCAGCGCGGCGGCCAACACTTGCCCCACCGACTGCGGGCTCAAAGCCGCCTCGCCCGGCGGCAGCTGGATGTCCTGCGGCGTCGGTACATAGGCCGGCGCATCCAGCGCATCGGCCAGCGCGGTCAGCGCCCCGGCCACATCGTCGCCCACTTCGGCCAGCGACAGCAGACGCTCACGCTCAGCCAACCGTGACGGAATACCTTCGTAGCCGAAATAACTGATGGGCTCCACGACACCGGCGCACACAACCTTGTCGTATTGCTCGAGGATCTCAATTGCCACTTCCGGGAAATACGGCAAGCGATCCAGGTCGGGCAAGCCGCCGCCGCGGTAGCTCAGGCGCGGGAAAGTCTCGGCAAACATCCGCACGCCGGGCAGTTGCGCCAGGCGCCCCGCCGCTTCCAGGCCGGCCACTGACAAGCCTTGGTCACCGACGATGAAGACCAGGCGCTGGCCATCGCGCAGCGCCTGGGCCACGGCTTCGATACGGTCGCCGGCAAAGCGCCGGACCGGCGCACGTAGCGGGCTGAACTGCCCATTGTGGGTCGCCGTATTGGATTGCAGGTCCATGGGCAGGATCAAGCTGGCGATCTGGCCTTTGGCTTGCCAGGCGGCGCGCATGGCTTCCTGCAAGTCCTCGCCCACACCGGACGCGGTGCGCGAGGTGCGTACCCAACCGGAAACAGTACCGGCCAGGGCCTGGATGTCGCTGGCCAAAGGCGGGTCGTAATTGACGTGCCATGACGCGTGGTCGCCGATCACATTGACGATGGGCGTGTTGGCGCGCCGTGCGTTGTGCAGGTTGGCGATGCCGTTGGCAAAGCCCGGGCCCAGGTGCGTCAGGGTCATTGCCGGTTTGCCGGCGATACGACCGTAACCGTCCGCCGCGCCGGTGCACACCCCTTCGAACAACGACAACACCGGCTTGAGGGCGGGTGCACTGGCCATGGCGGCCACCAGCGGAATCTCGGTGGTTCCCGGGTTGGCGAAGCAGTATTCGATACCACTTGCCGCTGCCGCATTCACTATTAGTTGTGCGCCATTCATTGTCAGCCCTCTCACTTGAGCGTTTTCTTTGATGAGATTTATCACATATAAAGACACTCATAACAAGATTTAATTTAAGTTAAATCTCTTATTTTGAGATTATGTGCAATTAATACGTTCTCAATATAGAGTGATGACGTGTGGGGGCGGGCTTGCTCGCGAAAGCGGCATGTCAGTCCACACAGCCGTCACTGAAGTACCGTTTTCGCGAGCAAGCCCCGCTCCACATTGGATCTGGGGCGTTTTCGCCTATAGTGCTTACCCGCACGCCTCCCCTTCTCTAGGAACGAAATGAGCAGTCTGAGTAAGTTGTTGAGTGTCCTGGACCTGTTCGGTCCACAGACGTTGAAGATCGACCCGGACACCATCGCCGAGCGCATGAGCCTGTCGCGCGCCACGGCGTATCGCTACGTCAAGGACCTGTGTGACGCCGGGCTGCTGACGCGCGTGGACGCCGGCAGTTACGGCCTGGGGCCCCGCGTGATCGAGCTGGACTGGATGATGCGCCAGTACGACCCCATCCTTCTCGCCGGGCGCGAACTGATGCATGAACTGTCGACGCAGACCGGCCTTGCGGTGTTCGCCAGCGTTTTCTATGACGGGCGCATCATCAACACCTACATCGCCGAACCGACTGACACTTACCACTTCTCCTTCGGGCGCGGGCACCCGCTGCCGTTTTTTCGCGGTGCGCAATCCAAGGTGTTAATCGCCTATCAGAAAGGTCGGCGCTTGCAACGCCTGTTCGAAGAACATATGGCCGGCGACCCGGAAAGTGCCTATGACTGGGCAAGCTTTGCAAAGGCCACGAAGAAGATTCGCAAGGACGGCTATTGCCTGACCCACGATGAACTCAACCTGGGCCTGACCGGCATCGCGGCGCCGATCATCCAGCCGGATATGGACGAAGTGGTGGGCAGCTTATCCGCCGTCGGCAGTACTCAAAGCTTCAGGCTGCTGCGCCAGGAAACCGTGATCGAGATGGTGATGGACACCACGCGACGGATTGCCGAGAACATGCGCAATCAGCCGGGCGCCGCCGCGCCCTGAAGTTGAGGCGCGACAGCCAGGGTGGATCAGAACGGTACGGCGACGGTCACCTGGCTGTATAGGTTGGTGCCATTGCCGACAGCCTGGTTTCCGCCCGTAGTGGAGTCCTGTTTTGGCTTGTAGAGACCGATCAGCGGCGTGATGATCAAGTGTGGGTTGACGGCCCAGTCGGCGTACAGGTCCAGCTCCCGCGCACTGAGATTCAGCGCATCGCTTTTGCGCAGCGTGTCGAAGTCGAAGTACAACGCACCCAGGGTCAGGTTTTCCAGCGGCGTGGCTTTGAGACCCACATGCTGGATGCGCGTGTTGCTGTTGAACGGCCCGGCATAGTTGCCGGCGACTTCGCCTTGCAGCCAGGTGCCGTAGCCGGAGCTCAGACCTGTAAACAGCGAATCCCATTTTTGTGAATAGCGGGCATAACGATAGGTAACCTTCGGTGCCCAGGCCACATCGGCAAAGGTATAACCGGCTTCGCCGTACCAGGCTTTTTCCGGTCCGCTGTCTTTGTCCTGCCAGGCGTATTCGAATGCCAGGCTGACGTTCGGCAGGCCCGCATCGCCTTCGCCGCGCACGCTATAGATATTCATACCCTTGCGCTGGCGCTGAAAATCACTCGCCCAGCGATCATTCACATCAATGCCACGCACCCAGGTCAACCCCAGGGTGCCGGGCTTGGTGGTGTAATCGAGCGTACCGGCGGCCACTTCGGTTTCAGCCTGGGCGCGGTTGTCGGACTTGAGCCACAACAGGCTGCCATGCAGGCCATCCTTGCCGCCCAAGCGCAGGAACGCGGTCTGATCGAAAGCATGGCGCGCCGCCAGGTAGTAAGCACCGCCCCGGTTCAGCTTGCCATCGGCCGGGCCCTTGCCCAGGTTCGGCCCGTCGTCGTTGATCAGGAAGCCACTGCCGAGCTTGACCACTTGGCGCCCACCGGAAATATCCACACCGTCCTGGCCCAATGCCGGGAACAGATCGCCGGAGCGCCACCCCAGGTAAGCGTCTTCGATTTTGGTGGTGCGTTCGGTGCCCAGAGTGTTGCCGGCCGGGTCGCCGTCGCCCCAAGTGGCGGAGCTGAGCAGGGCGAACGCACCATAGGCGGTGCCGTTGCCCGCCAGGGACTGGTCGCCGCTCAAGCCGTATTTGATAAAGCCTTCGCGCCAGGTTGAGCCACCCGACGTGCCGTCATAGTTCTTGCGGCTGTTGAACATACCGAATACGGCGGTCATGTCTGCGTTGAAATGGCGGCTCTCATCGCTGTACAGCTCGTAGGCCTGGGCCTGGCTGATGGCGCAGAGCGTCAGGGTACAGGCCAATGTACCGTTGAGAAATGAAGTGGAGGGATACCGCATGATCGAAGCTCCTTGAAGTGCGCCTTTAAAGGCTGTCTCAGGTAATTGGCATAACAGGGGCGCAGCCGCGCTGCGCCAGGTTCGCCGAGGCGTTACTCGCCCGCGCGCTTATTGACGAACAGCAACTGCTGGCCGGTGAACTCCAACAGACCTTCAAGGCCGAACTCGACGCCGAAGCCGGACATCTTGCTGCCGCCGAACGGCGTGTTCGGTTGGATCCGGGCGTGGCAGTTGACCCAGGCCACGCCGCTTTCCAAGCGACTGGCCAAGGCCTGGGCCTGTTCGACTTCCGGTCCCCATACCGAGCCGCCCAGGCCCATGTCACCGGCGTTGGCACGGCGCAGCACATCCTCGACGTCGCTGTAAGCGATCAGCGGCAGCACTGGTCCGAATTGCTCCTCGTCCACCAGACGCTGGCCGTCGGTCACATCCGCGACCAACGTAGGCGGATAAAAGAACCCAGGACGGTCCAGACGTGCGCCGCCGCACAACACCCGTGCGCCCTGGGCCCGTGCATCGGCGACCAAGGCTTCAACCAGTTGCAATTGATCGAGGTTCTGCACCGGCCCAAAGTTGACGCCGGGCTCCAAGCCATCACCCACCACCTGGCGTTCAGCAATTAGCGTGAGCGCATCGGCAAAGGCCTGGTACTGGGATTCGTGAATGTACAAACGCTTGAGCGCAGCGCAGGTCTGGCCCATGTTGAGGAAGGCGGCCTGAAAAATCTCCTCGGCCACCTCCTCCACCGGGGTGCTGGGCAATACGATCGCGGCGTCGTTGCCGCCCAGTTCAAGGGTCAGGCGCTTGAGATTGGTGGCCGCGCCGCGCATTACGCTCTGGCCGGTGGCGGTGGAACCGGTGAAGACAATTTTCTGGATCCCCGGGTGCGAGGTGATCGCACTGCCGAACCCCTGCTCGCCGGTCACGCAGTTGATCACACCGTTGGGCACATGCCGCGCAATGATTTCCACCAGGCGCAGGGTGCTCAGCGGCGTCAGGCTCGACGGTTTGCTGATCACGCAGTTGCCGGCGCGCAGTGCCGGCATGATGTGCCACACGGCGATCATGAACGGCCAGTTCCACGGAGTGATGGAAGCCACCACACCCAAGGGTTTGCGGTGCAGCTCAATGCGCTGGGTCGGGGTTTCTTCCACCAGTTCCACGCCAATCTGCTGTTCGGCGGCATAGCGGGTCCAGGCGGCGGCGCCCATGACTTCGGAAAATGCCAGCTCCAGCGGCTTACCTTGTTCGCGCACGATCAACCGGGCCAACTCATCGGCGCCCTGCTCGATATCCTCGGCAATCGCCAACAGACGCTCGCAGCGCTGAGCATGCGAAACATGACGCCATTCCTTGAAAGCCGCCTGGGCGGCGGCCACCGCATCGTCCAGTTGAGCCAGCGAGCCGGCCGGGCATTGGGCAAATGCGGCGCCGGTGGCCGGATTGATCACCTCGAACTGTCCGTTTTCACCGGCAACCTGAACCCCATCGATAAGCATCTTGTAGTGGTGCATGTGTCATCTTCCTTTAACGCTGGCGAGCCTTGCCGGACACCGGCAAGCGAACAGTCTATAGTGTGCAAGGTGCAGTGAGACGGTATCGCTCAATGCCTCAGAGTTTGTGGCTGCCCAGCGCCAGAAAACGCTGCGGCGATACCTTGCGCAGTCGCGCGGCGAGAAAAACCCCGCCCAGCAGCGCCGCTGGAATGACTGCGCATAAGGCGTAGGACAAGAGCTGGCTCGCGCCGGTAAGCACATCGAAATGCACCACCGCCAGCACCAGCACCATCAGCAAGGCCAGGCAGGAGAAAATCGGCAGAATACGCCCCCGCCAGATGCCGACGTTGAGTTCGGGATGCCGGTGGAAATACACACACACCGAGATCGAAGTCATCGCCATGAGCAAAATGACGCACAGCGTGGCGAGGTTGGAGAACCAGGCGAACAGTTGCAGGATCGGATCCGCATCCATGGCGGCGAAGATCAGCACCACGACTGCGGCGATCAGACTTTGCAACGCCGAACCCATATGCGGGCTTTGGTGCACACGGTGGGTGGTACCCAGCAAACTGTGCAGCAGACCGTCCCGGCCGATGGCGTAGAAATAGCGTGCCGCGGCGTTATGAAACGCCAGCAGCCCGGCGTAGATGCTGACCATGAACAGCACGCGGATAATTTGCGTCAGATAGGGGCCGACAAAGTGGTCCGACATGCCGTAGATGAAGGTGGTCGGGTCCTGCAAGGCTTGCAGCATCGACACGATTTTATCCGATCCTACGCCCACCACCATCGACCAGACTGACAGCGCGTAGAACCCGCCGATCAGCAGCACGGAGCTGTAGGTGGCAATCGGAATGGTGCGGTGTGGGTTTTTCGCTTCTTCGCCGTAAATCGTAGTGGCCTCGAAGCCGATAAAGGCCGCGAAGCAGAACAGCAGGCCGATCGACGGAGTACCGCTGAACACGTGCCGGCTGGTGAAGGAGTCGAGATTGACACCGCTGTCGCCGCCGGTCTTGAGAATCGCGACATCCAGGGTCAGGATCGCCAGGTATTCGGCAATCACCACCACCGACAATACGCGGGCCGACAGATCGATCTTGCGATAGCCGAGGATCGCGATGCTGACCATCGCCATCAGCGAGTAGGACCACCAGGGCAACACCAAGCCGTACACGCTCTCCATGGTGCCACTGACCACACCACCGAACATGCCATAGAGGCCAACTTGCAGGATGTTATAGGCAAACATCGCCAGCACACCCGCCGCCCCTCCGGCCAGGCCACCCAAGCCACGCGAGGTAAAGGCGTAGAAACCACCGGCGTTGGTGACGTGGCGAGCCATGGTGGTGTAGCCGACCGAGAACGCCACCAGCACCAGCAAGGCGAGCAACAACAACGCCGGGGTACCGGCACCATTGCCCAGCATGATGCCAATCGGGAATCCTCCTGCGATGACGCTGAGCGGACTCGCCGCCGAAATCACGAAGAAGATGATAAAGCCGACACCCAAGGCGCCACGCTTGAGCTCCGTGGAGCTGTTGACCGGGATAGATAGACTCATGTTCTTAACCTTATTGTATGAGGCAGTCGCTGTGGTGTAGGTCCGATCAAGGCGCTATCGGTACCAGGTAGCGCTTTTGTTTTTGGGATTGCACGCTGTATTCGATGCTATGCCCCCCCACGAACAACCCGCTATCCCAAATCGGTAACATCGCCGGTGTCACATCAGACCGACAGATACCGGCCTTCAGGACCGATTTGGGATAACGGAGCCCCTCTGCATTCAGGCATGCTAGGTCCAGCCCCCTATTCTGGATGCCAGCCATGCCCTTTACTGACTCCAAGCGCCGCTGGCTGATACTGGCCATAATCTCCAGCGCATTACTGCTTATCGTCATTGACATGACGGTGCTGTATACCGCCTTGCCCACACTGACACGAGAGCTAGGGGCCACGGCGTCACAAAAGCTCTGGATCATTAATATCTACGCGCTGGTCGCCGCCGGACTGTTGTTGGGCATGGGCACCCTCGGGGACCGCCTTGGGCACAAACGCCTGTTTATCGGTGGCCTGGGCGTTTTCGGCCTGTTCTCGCTGATCGCTGCATTCTCGCCGTCGGCCAGCGTATTGATCGGCGCCCGTGGTTTCCTCGCGGTCGGCGCCGCGATGATGATGCCCGCTACGTTGGCGCTGGTGCGTTTGACGTTTACCGACCCGCGCGAGCAAGCCATGGCGTTCGGTATCTGGGCCTCAGTAGCCTCCGGGGGCGCCGCATTCGGCCCCGTAGTGGGTGGGCTTTTGCTGGAGCATTTCTGGTGGGGCTCGGTGTTTCTCATCAATGTACCGATTGTGCTGCTGGCTCTGCTGCTCGCAGCGACAGTGATTCCCGATCACCCGGGGAATGCGCAAAGACGCTGGGACTGGCTGGGTTCGCTGCAGGTCATGATCGGCTTGATCAGCGTAGCTTATGCGGTCAAGGAACTGGGTAAACGGCACCCCTCCTTCGAAGCCATGCTGATTGCGCTCGTCTTGGGCACGTTATTTCTGACGCTTTTCATTCGACGTCAGCGGCGTGCCGATCAGCCGATGCTTGATCTGACGCTGTTCCGCGCGTCAGGCTTCAGAAATGCAGTGATTTCAGCAGTGGTATCAGCCGCCGCCTTGATCGGCATGGAACTGGTATTCAGCCAGCGCCTGCAACTGGTGCTGGGCCTGTCGCCGCTGGAGGCGGCGCTGTTCATCCTGCCGCTGCCGCTGGGTTCGTTCGTCGCCGGACCGCTTGCCGGGCATTACCTGCCGCGCCTGGGAGAGCAGCGTATGCTGTTCTGGACGCTGCTGCTCTCAGCCGCTGCGATGCTCACCTATTTGCTGGCGCACAACGCCGCAGCGCCAGTGCAGATCGTCAGCCTTGCGCTGCTGGGCTTTACGATGGGCGCAGCGCTGACCGCAGCGTCCAGCACGATCATGCTCAGCGTGCCCGCCGACAAAGCCGGCATGGCCGCCTCCCTTGAGGAAGTATCCTTTGAACTGGGCGGCGCCGCGGGCGTGACGCTGGCGGGCAGCCTGTTATCGGCAATCTACACGTACTCGGCGAGCCAGACGATTGCGCCATGGCTGGCCCTGAATCCCATGATCTTCGAGAGCCTCGACGATGCGCTGGTGGTTGCCGCGACGTCTTCGCCCGAACACGTCACGATGCTGACCGAGTTAGCCCGTGCGGCGTTCGACGCAGGTTTCGTCGCCGTGCTGGCGGCCTGTGCGGCATTGTTGCTAATGGCAGCGCTGCTGGTCAGGCCACGTAAACTGTTGTCATGAATAGGTGACAGCAGCCGATGTAGTGACACATCCAATAAAAAGTCGGTGGTCCCAAACCAACCGATGATCGATCAACACGCTGTTCACCTGTGAGATAGCCAAATGCTCGACGCCCTTTCCATCCGCTTGAAAATCGTCCTCTTGTCCGGTTTGTGCCTGCTTGGCGTGATCGGCCTGATCGTCGGCATGAACCTCTATCAGGGTAACCAGAACAACCGGTTGATCAGCACCTCGAGCAGCAGGATGCTGACCGAAAGCGGCGAAACCCTGCTGCTGGCCAGGGCCGCGGAGCAGGCAACGAACCTGCAAAGAGTCTTCGGCAATAGCCTGCAGATCATCAGCGCTTTTTCCGACCAGGCGGCCAACTTACGCACCATGGCCGCCCAGCGGGGGTTGGCGGCCGCTACATTGCGTGAGGAACTTAACCTGGCGCTCAAGACGACGTTCGAACGCAATCCGCAGGTTCTAGGGCTTTGGCTGGTTTACGAACCTGATGCGCTGGATGGAAAAGACCGTGAGTTCGCCAACGACGCCGCACGCGCCTCCAACGAAGATGGACGGTTTGCCAGCGCCTGGAATCGCGGCGCAGGCGAAGCGATGAATATCCTGATCCCTGAAAGCGACTTGCAGAAAACCGAACTGAGCATCAGCGGCACGCCTTATAACAGTTGGTACACCTGCCCACGAGATACCCGAAGCACTTGCCTGATGGCCCCTTATGCCGACACCCAGGCCGGACAGGTTCAACTGATGACCACGCTGTCGATGCCCCTGATCGCCGATGGCAAGGTCGTCGGCACCCTTGGGGTCGATCTCGCGCTCGGCGCTCTGCAAGCTGCCGCCAGCGATGCTCAGCGTACGCTGTTCAACGGTTCAGGGCGCATGCTGATTGTTTCCGACAGTGGTGTACTTGCCGCTTACAGCGCGGACGCGAGTCAGATCGGAAAAAACATCAGCGTTCCTTTGGCAGAGGATGGCAAAGCAGTGCTCACCGCATTGAAACAACAAAAGCCGGTAGTGCTGGCACGTGATGACCTGATTCGCGCTGTCTACCCCGTTGCGCCAATGCCCGAAGCGGCGGCGTGGGGAGTGGCTATCGACCTGCCGAAGGGCGTCCTGCTGGCGGACTCAATGAAGCTTCAGGCCTTGCTTGACCAGACGCAAACCCGCGACATACTGGAGTCGCTGCTGGTCGCCATCGGCGCAGGGTTGTTGGGCCTGCTACTAATCTGGTTCACCGCCTCCGGTGTGACACGCCCCATCAACAGTGTCGCTCGAATGCTCAAGGCGATTGCCAGCGGCGACGGCGACCTGACCCAGCGGTTGGATTACCGCAAGAAAGATGAACTGGGCGAACTGGTGAACTGGTTCAACCGGTTTCTCGACAAACTGCAACCCACCATCGCGCAGCTCAAGCAGAGCATCACCGCAGCGCGCGGCACCGCCGACCAGTCTTCGGAAATCGCGCGCCAGACCAGCGAAGGGATGCAGGTACAATTTCGCGAGATTGATCAATTGGCAACCGCTTCCCACGAAATGAGCGCTACTGCGCACGAAGTCGCCAACAGCGCGTCAAACGCAGCCCTGGCGGCCCGGGGCGCAGACCAGGCGTCCAAAGAAGGCATAACCATCATTGAGCGAAGCACCCGTGACATCAACGCGCTGGCCAGTGATGTCAGCAAGGCCGTAACTGAAGTCGAAGCTCTGGCGATCAACAGCGAACAGATCGGCTCGGTGCTGGAAGTGATCCGTAGCATCGCCGAACAGACCAATCTGCTCGCCCTCAACGCCGCGATCGAGGCCGCACGGGCCGGGGAAAGCGGCCGGGGTTTTGCGGTGGTTGCCGACGAAGTACGCAACCTTGCCAAGCGAACTCAGGATTCGGTAGAGGAAATCCGTTTGGTGATTGAGCGTATCCAGACCAGTACGCGTGGCGTAGTGGCAACCATGCACTCAAGCCAGACTCAAGCCCAGAGCAACGCCAGCCAGATCCATCAGGCCGTGGAGGCGCTCGGTAAAATCAGCAACGCGGTTACGGTCATCAATGACATGAACCTGCAGATTGCAAGCGCGGCGGAAGAGCAGAGCGCGGTGGCCGAGGAGGTCAATCGCAACGTCTCGACCATCCGCGGCGTGACCGAGACACTGACTGAACAGGCCGCCGAGTCGGCGCAGATCAGCAGTCAGCTCAACGAACGGGCCAACCAGCAAATGAAACTGATGGACCAGTTCCGCGCCTAGAACGTAGCGGGCATCGACCGCACTGCGCGGCCAGGCGTACGCTCAGCTCCACCGCCGCGCTGGTGTTCAGGCGCGCGCGCAGACGGGGATGGCAGCGCGAGGAGTGTGGGACGGCAACTCTGCAAACAGCGTCTGGTACTCTTCGGCAAAATGGCTGAGGTGGTAGAAACCCCATTGAGCGGCGACATCACCAATCGAAAGGTGGGACGCGAGGGTACACATCAGGGTGCGGCGCACACCGTTGAGCCGGACCGAGCGCAAGTAGTTCAGCGGCGTGGTCTCGGCTACCGAGCGGAAACTGTTTTGCACGGTGCGCCGACTTACCTGCAGGCGTTGGCACAACTCGTTAACGCTGGGCACGTTGATCATTTCGGCAGTCGTCAGCCGGTGGCATTTCTCGACAATGAAGCTGCGCGTGGAACTCGGACTGCGTTGCTGCTTGTCACAGGCCGGGTCGGTAAGCAATTGCAACAACTCACCGAGCAAGGCCCGTTCCAGCCCCTGCTCGCGCACGCTGTCGAGTTCGTCATCGATCTCAGCCAGGGAAAGCATCGCGAGCAATCGAAGCCGAGCCTGGGTGAAGCGCTGGGCGGACACTCGGATCACTGGCTGGCGCAGCAACCGAGTGATCTCACTGGCCGACGCCGTCTGCGCCAGCGCCTGTTCGAACCAATCGCGTTCGAAAGTGATGGACAGCAGCTTCCATGCCCATCGGCATATGGAACATGAACTCCTCGCCCCCCTGCAGAAAGAACAGGCTGCTGTCATCCACTTCGCGCCCCTGCATGCGCGTCGAACCCGGCACGCTGATCGGCACGGCGAAGCACATCTTGCCGCGCGGCGCCACACCGCGCTGCACCACCCGCTGGTTGATCTGCTCGCGGAAAACGTGGCAACGCGCAGTGGTCAGCTGCATCAGCGAACTTTCGGCCAGACCGGCGGTTAACTGGCTGTAATCCTGGTTCCACTCCTGAACGGTGGCCGCATGGACATGGATATCACGAAAATGGCTTATGTGGTGGTTTCTCATGATGTGCGAAAAGCCTCTGCCAATTTTTGTTTTTAGTTCGCATTCCTTTGCGATATTCGCACAAAGTTCAAATCCCGCGAAATTTCTTCTCAAATCCCCTTTGTCGAAAACTGCGGACGGCCGATTCATCTATTTGCCGATTCGGGCTAACGGTCAAGGACACTCCATGAGAATGATCCACACACTGAAACCGCTACCCCAGAGAGTGCGTCATGATCGAGTCCAAACTAGAATCCCTGCACTTCGCGGATGCCCCGCGAATTATTTCCAGCACCCTGCCCGGCCCCCTGACCCGCGAGGCCCTGGCGTTGTCGGCGAGCACCGAATCAATGGCGCGTGGCGGCGGCCGCATGCCTATCGCCATGGACCGCGCGTTCGGCGCGACCTTCAAGGATCCCGACGGCAACACCTTCATCGACCTGTCTGCGGGCGTAGGCGTCAGCAGCGTCGGTCGTTGCCACCCGAAAGTCGTGCAAGCCATCCGCGAACAGTCCGAAGTGCTGATGCATGCCCTGGAAATCAACAGCACCCGCCGCACCGAACTGGCCGCCAAGATGTCCGAGATCGCGCCCGACGGCCTGCGCGGCGACTGCATCACGTTCTTCACGCAAAGCGGCAGCGATGCGCTGGAAGCTGCGATCAAGTTCGCCAAACGCATTACCGGGCGCCACCAGATCCTCGCCTTCCACGGCGGCTACCACGGCGTGTGGAACGCCTCCGGCGCCCTGACCACCGGCACAGCCTACCGCAAGGGCTACGGCCCGATGATGGGCGGCGTGATTCACGCGCCCTACCCATACGCCTACCGCTTTCCCTTCGACACCAGGCAAAAAAGTGCCGAGCAAATTGCTGGCGACTATGTGGACTACCTGCTGAACAGTCCTTACACCGCCGCCGATGACGTGGCCGCGGTGATTGTGGAACCGGTGCAGGGCGAAGGCGGCTACGTGCCGCCCTCCCCCGAGTTCCTGCAACTGTTGCGCAAGGCCTGCGACCGCGCCGGCGCGTTGCTGATCGTTGACGAAGTACAGTCCGGTGCGGGCCGCACCGGCAAGATGTGGGCGGTCGAACACTCCGGTGTGAAACCCGACATGCTGACCTTCGGCAAGGGCATTGGCAGCGACTTGCCAATGGCCGGGTTGATCATGCGTTCGGACCTCGCCGCCCAGATTCCCGACGGCTCGATGCCTAATACCTTCGCCGCCAACTCGTTGTCTGCGGCCGTGGCGTTGACCAATATCAGTATCTTGCAGGACCCGGAACTCGGTCTGCTCGATCGCGCCCACACCCTGGGGCTGGAAGCGCAGGAACGTATCCGTGGGTTCAACAGCCCGTTCGTTGGCGAAGTCCGCGGCCGCGGTTTGATGATCGGTATCGAGCTGGTGGAAGACGCCGCCACCAAGACACCGCTCGAGGGCGCCAAGATTGGCCAACTCATGGGCTACCTGATGAACCATGGCGTACTGATGATCCCTTGCGGGCGCTACAGCAACGTGATGCGTGTGATGCCCTCGCTGACGATCACACGCTCGCTGTTCTTCAAGGCATTGGACATCTTTGGTGATGCGCTGGCTTCCCTCAAGGCATGAGGCGTGTCACCTCCGAACAATCACGCATGGACATCCACATGACTCAGCACCTGAACCACTTTATCCAGGGCGCGCCCTTCGAAGCCAGCGACGGCGCGCGCATCCCCCTTATCAATCCCGTGACCGAACAGGTGTACGGCAGTTGCGCAAGCGGCACCGCCGAGGATGTGGACCGGGCCGTGACAGCGGCGCGCGCCCAGCTGGAAGGTGGCGCCTGGAGCCGGCTTGACGGCGCCCAGCGCGGCCGGCTGTTATCGAAACTCGCTGACCTGGTGGAGCGCGACAGCGAATCACTGGCCGACATGGACGCCGACGCCATCGGCCGTTCACCGCTCGAACCGCGCCGGATGGACCTGCCCAACGCTATCGCCAACCTGCGCGCCGCCGCCGGCTGGGCCAACCAGCTTGAAGGACGCACCATTCCCACCGGCGGCTACTTCGGTCGCAAGACCCTCTCGTACACCGTACGCGAGCCAGTGGGAGTCGTGGGCGCCATCGTGCCGTGGAACTCACCGCTGATGATCACCGTGTGGAAGCTCGCCGCATTGCTGTCGGCGGGCTGCACCGTGGTTATCAAACCTTCGGAAGAAACCCCGCAATCGGCCCTGCATCTGGCGGCGCTGGCGCAGGAAGCGGGATTTCCTGACGGCGTGATTAACGTAGTCACCGGTTACGGTGCCCAGGTAGGCCGCGCCTTATGCGAACACCCGCATGTGGCCAAGATCAGTTTCACCGGCAGCCCCGAGGCTGGGCGTGAGATCCAGCGCACCGCGGGTGTGCTGTTCAAGCGTGTGGCACTCGAACTGGGCGGCAAAAGCCCGCAGATCGTGTTCGACGATGCGCCTTTCGATGAGGCGCTGTTCGGCTGCACCCTGGGCCTGTTCGCCAACCAGGGGCAGATCTGTGCAGCCGGCTCGCGCATCCTGGTCCAGCGCAGCCTCGCCGAGAGATTCGCTGGTGCACTGGCCGACGCCGCGCGCGCGGTCAAGGTCGGCGATCCTCGCCAGCCTGACGTGCAGATGGGGCCGGTGGCCAAGAAAGCGCAATTTGATCGCGTCAACCGTTACATCCAGCTCGGTATCGACCAAGGCGCCTCGCTGCTGGCCGGCGGCGTATCCACCCCTAACCAGGGCTGGTTCGTACGCCCAACGATTTTCGCCAATGCCCGCAATGACATGACGATCGCCCAGGACGAGATCTTCGGCCCTGTCGGCACGGTGATCACCTTCGACAGCGAAGAAGAAGCCGTGGCACTGGCTAACGACTCCGCCTACGGCCTGGCCGCCACGGTGTGGACCACCGACCTAGCGCGCGCGCACCGCGTGGCCGCAGCGGTAAAGGTCGGCGCCATCGGCGTCAACTGCTGGAGCCCGCTGGACGCCAACCTGCCGTGGGGCGGCGTCAAGGCCAGCGGCATCGGCCGCGAAGGCGGGCTGAGCGGCGCGCTGGTCTACACCGAGGAGAAAGTGATCACCGTGCTGCTGCCTGCCTGAGAGCAGTCACTGCACTTGCCATCCTCGCGGCCATGGCCGCGGAGGGTGGCATTCAATCGTGCGTTTTCAACGCCTTGATGATCAATGAAGAGACTGCGATGAACAACCAAACACAAACGGCAATCGATCGGTATCCCGTGTCCCTGCGCATCCTGCACTGGGTGCGTGCCGTCGTCATAGCCGGGCTGCTCTGGGCCGGCTGGCACATGACCGGGCTCGATGATGAAGTCGTGAGTAAATACACGCTCTACTACCCGTGGCACAAATCGTTCGGCGTGCTGGCGTTTCTGCTGGTGTTAGTACAGATCGCCTTGCGTGTTCGCACCCCCGCCCTTCCGCAGCCACCGCAAACACTGGCGGCGCATGAGCGTTTCCTCTCACGGTTTGTACAACGCTCCATGTACGTGCTGATCGTGGCCGTCCCGTTGATGGGGTACTCGATGTCAAGCACCTACACCATGAGCGACGGGGTATTCTTTTTCGGTGTGAACCTGCCGGAGCTGCTGACAAAGAATGACGATTGGTTTGTCGTGTTCCAATGGCTACACAAGGTACTGGCCTATACCTTGCTGGTGTTGATCGTGCTGCATATCGCGGGTGCGCTCAAGCACCGACTCTTCGACCGCGACCCTCGTAACAATGTGTTGCGCCGCATGCTATGAATTAATAACCTTCTCGATGCAAGCACAGGATGCGCCACCCCCCTGTAGAGCATGTAATAACAGTTGCTACCGGTCGGTGCCCTTAGATATCGGCCGAGGTGTAGCGCATAAGACATCCTCGCTGCAACTGTTCCAACTAACTTATACTTTCAAATCGGGATATAAAAACTGCGCCGGCAATATAATCAGTCAAATGGAATGACCTCACCGAGTCAACTTGAGTGAATCCGTCGCTGCAAATCAGCTATTAGCAGGTTCGCGATGTAAGAAGGTACTACGGGAGGCCCATCCATCCAGAAATGGAGGTCTACCAGTAGATGCCTACTAACTTTTCTAATCCGCAAACCAAGCTCTTCTATAGGCCCATAGAAGCGGCTCTGCGCTGGTGTAATCTTATTCATCATGAGTCTGAAATATTGAAAGCCGCTTGGCTGCAGCCAAATAACCTGCCTCAGCTGTTTTGTCGATGGCCAAGTCTTCAGGCAGCCGTAGAAAAGATCGGTGATGCTTTACGAAATGGAGAACTGCCTTATGGTTGCCTCGGCATTTCTGTTCCTTTGGGAAGCTATGTAGAGCCCTATCAGCTTACCATCCGCCATTCAGACTTACGCCGTTGGATGGAGATTCATTATCCCGACCATAAGCCCAGTTTTTTATTCGAGTCCGGTGAGGATGCACCTGCAAAGGTGAGCCTCGGAACTTTTCTCTCGTTGAAAGCAGATCGAGATGAGTTATCGAGAGCGTTCAAAGCGCAACAGCAGCTCATTCAAGAAATCTTGGGAGAACTCCAGTCGATTGGACTTGAGAGAGATGATCTCAAAGCCTTGGCCAAAACGAATGGTCAACTCAGCGAGCGCAGCGAACTGACCTATCACAACATCATTGGGGCATTGGTCAGCCTTCTCTTGGACCATTCGCCCGCCGGAAAACCTCTTTCGGTATTCACGAATCAAGCAGCCATCGTTGATGCCATTGTCGCTCGTCACAAAGATGTGCCCGGCCTCAGCAAGCGCACGCTGGATGAAAAGTTTGCCGTGGCCAATCGTAGCCTCAAAAAAAACAACTGATCCAGTCAATTGCGTTGCAATAGGCTTGATTGCAATGCAATGACTCATCCCGCCTTGTGCGATTCAATCCATGTCACTTCCCACCACGCGCCAATCGGCGCCAGGAGTGACTAGCATGTCCAACCAATCTGTCACCTCAGTTGAAGCACCTCAACCCCAACGCCACATCATGCGACGTGATGAGGTTGAACAAAAAACCGGCTTCAAACGTGCGCACATTTACAACCTGATGAAGGAAGGCAAGTTTCCGCGGGCGAAGCGTATCGGACTGCGCGCAGTTGGCTGGGACTCACTGGAAATCGAGCACTGGATTGCAGAACGCCTTTCGCAACAGGAGTGAGGGGATGCACGTGATATCGGTGGTTTCCACTAAGGGCGGGGTAGGTAAAACGACAGTAGCGGCCAATCTCGGTGGTCTGTTGGCCGATGCTGGCTTGCGCGTTCTGCTGTTGGATCTAGATAGCCAACCCACCCTATCCAGTTATTACTCATTGAGCCAAAAAGCTCATGCAGGTGCGTACGAACTCATTGCACTCAAGCTAACAATACCTGAGCGAATAATATCTAGGACTGCAGTCGTCGGTCTCGACCTGATTTTCTCCAACGACGATCAAGGTCGACTGAGCACCTTGTTGCTGCATGCCCCTGACGGACGACTACGCCTGCACAATTTGCTCAACGAGTTGTGTCTCAATTATGACCTGCTTTTGATCGATACTCAGGGAGCACGCAGTGTACTGCTGGAGATGGCCATCCTGGCCTCCGATCTCGCCCTCTCTCCCATCACGCCAGAAATGCTCGCTGCCCGCGAAATGCGCCGTGGCACCTTGAAGCTATTGAGTGAGCTCGAGCCGTTTCGCCACCTGGGCATCGACCCGCCGCCCTTACGGCTCTTACTGAACCAGGTAAACGTCAATCGAGTGGACACCCGGATGATCATCCGAAGCCTGCGCGAGACTTTCGCAGAGGCTACCAATATCTCGGTGCTAGACACCGTAATCCCGGACCGAGTGGCCTATCTCAATGCCGCCTCCCTCGGCTTACCGGTCCACCGAATAGATACACGCCCGTCGAGTAAACGTCGACGCTCGCAGTCTGCGCTAGAAATCATGCAGGCGCTGGCCATCGAATTATTTCCGGAATGGCGCGAAGCGATCTCATCGGTAATGAGGTGTGCGGAACCTCAATAAAACAAATTGCCCAATCAGCATTTCACCCAATTACTTTTGTTTGATCGACCTTGAAGCCAACAGGGCTTGGTAAGGAGTTTTCTAATGTTGGATCAGTTTCCTATCGTTGTTCAGCCTTCCATTCGACCCAGCGACGCGGCTTGCGAGGAGTACTGCACCGTGGTTTTTCGTTTGCAAGGGGGGCGCTCGGCCATGGTGTGGTTCCTCGCAGAACTCTCCCAACATTTCGAAGGTTCAGGGACTGCCGAAATCGTGAAATTCGAGGTCGGTGACCATTTGCGTAGCCGGCGTTAATCGAGGCGGTTCCGATGAAGAAGCTCAGTCAGGAGGAAATCACCGACAAGCTGCGCCAGGACCACTTCACTCAAGGTCCTGGACTGGAGCGACTGTCCGATCCAGTCATCGACACTCCCATGTTGGTCACTCTGGAACAGTTACGTCCCTACGAACACAACCCACGCTTCATACGTAACCCGCTTTATGACGATATCAAGGCATCGATCCGTGAACGCGGGCTGGATCAACCGCCACCGATTACCCGCCGGCCGGGTGAAACCTCTTTCATCATCCGCAACGGCGGTAATACGCGCTTGGCAATTCTCGGCGAGCTGTGGCAGGAAACTCGCGACGAGCGTTTCTTTCGGATCCACTGCCTGTTCCGACCTTGGAGCAATGAAATCACCGCCCTACTCGGTCATTTGGCTGAAAGCGATCTGCACGGTCAACTCACGTTCATCGAACGGGCTCTGGCGGTAGCCAAACTCAAAACCATGCTTGAGTCGGATGGCCCAGAGCTCTCACAACGGGAGCTGGCTCGACGCCTTGCCGCTGGAGGCTATCCGATTTCGCAGTCGCATATCAGCCGCATGCTAGACACCCTCGAACACTTATTACCCGCCATTCCACAAACTCTGTATGCCGGGTTGGGTAAGCCCCAGATAGAGCGTCTGATCGGTCTACGTAGTCAGGCTGAACGAACCTGGAACCGTTATCCAACTGCCACAGTTGCGTTTGGAGAGTTCTGGCTGGAAACCATGGGCTACTTCGATGGTGATCCTGACTCGTTTGATCTTGAGCAGATCCAGGACGAACTGCTCGAACGCATGAGCAGCTTGCTCGGACAGTCCTACCGTATGCTGGCCCTGGAGCTGAGCGATACCCAACGGGGCGCCCCGCACGCCTGGGGCTATCGTCACCACGCCTTCAGAAAGCAGTCATCCACCAAGCGAGCATGAAGCCGCGGCAGAACCGCCCTCCTCCGATGCGGAATCAAAATCAATCGAGGCCGAGAGCAGGATAGAGCCAATTTCAGAAGAACTGCTCGCAGAACCCGAAACAAATGCTTTACCAGCGGCCAGTCCTCGATCACGCGTTCAACAGATTCGTGAGCAAATCGATCGCGAGATAGCCACCGAAACGACGTCCCCAGTCGAAACCTGCCCAATCGACGACCTTTGGATCATCAAACCACTGATGGATACCCCCGAGCAACTGCGTTTAGCCATTGCCGGACTGGCTCGTGAAATGGCGGCCTATGCCGGAGATGCCGAGTGCATCATTGATCAAAAGCTTGGCTTGGGCTTCGCGTTGGACATTGAGCGACTCGATCTTTCAGCGCCTCGCTCGACCGGCGTTCACCTAATGCTCCTGGCCCTGCTACGTGCTCAAGACGAGGTGAACTGGGAAGATCGCAAGCAAATACCTTCCGCACTGTTCGGGCAACTGTTGTTAGGGGTCTATCAACTCCCTCTACCAGATCGACCAGTCACAGACGTGGGGCTGGAGCGACTGCCTGACAATCTGCTAATCAAACTGTTTCGCCTGATCCGCTTGGCCCGGAGACTAATCGACTTAACGCTCACCTCTGAAGAAAACTTACCGAAGGAGCTGAGATGAACCTGTCCTTCAATATGCTCAATCAAGCCATGCTAACCCAGGTACTGCACGAACTGCGCCTGGGCAACCTGCAACGCTGCAAGGCACTTGGACTGAGTGAGGATGACATTTTCTTGCTGCAATCCTTACCACCGACAACGCTATCGCGCCTAGCCCATGCCACTGTCCCTTGGCTTGAGGTCAAGATTGACTCGCCAGTGCTGCATCGATTGATCGAACAGGCTGACCGCGATGAACAGAACGAACGGTTGATCAACCGAGCGCTCAAACTCGGCGCCAGCAGCACCATCATGTACCAGTGCTTTGGCTTGGCGCATTCGGAAACCGCCATGCGCCGGCGTCTACTCAAGATAGAAACCCGTAAAGGCCGCCCCCAACATTTAAGCGAAGCGCAGGAGCATGCGTTGTGGCAACGCTGGTGCCAAATACGAACAGAGGACGGCACCGAGGATAAACTCGACGCCATGATGATGCTTGCCGAAGAACAGCAGATCAGCTTGACCATCGTTTGGCAGCAAATCGACCAGTACAGCACCAAAACATGAATGCTGTTCCTGCCAGTCGCTGGCAACGTGTCCTGCAGCAATGCACACAGCAGCTGCATGAACGCTGGCCAGCACGCCCTACCACTGAACAGCCCTCCAACCAGGCTCTACAGGCTGGCTTTCTGTTTAGTGGCCAATCACACGAAATCGTGCCACGTCGGCTGCTGTTGGATAATCGGCTGACGCCATTGGAGCGAAATGCCTGGCAGGTATTTCGACTCATGCTGCAAGGCCAGGGCGTGGTCACGCCGCGCTATGAGGATTTGCAGCCTTACCTCTCGAGCGTGCCCTACGGTGCGTCAGCCTCGCGTGAAACCATTGCTCGCGTGTTGACGATGCTCAGGCTCACTCGTTGGCTCAGCTTGGTTAGCCGCGGTCGCGATCAAATCAGCGGGCAGCTACAAGGTTCTTTGTATGTTCTGCACGATGAACCGTTAACCCCCGCCGAAGCCATGGAGCTCGATCAGGATTACCTAGAACTGGTCGGACATGCCCTCGGACATGCGACAAAGGCCGTGCGTATTGTCGCTCAGCACATTGTGGAGGAGGTTCGACAGGACACGAATATCGATCGGGGTCGGTTACCGACGCGGCTCGACAGCTGGGGCGAACAGTGGACGCAGCAAGGCTTGGATCAGCCGTCCGATGATGCATCCCACGATTCCGAACGGGGGGAAGATCACCACGTTCGGAATCGTGCAGGCCCTCGTTCGGATTCCGAATCAGGCTTGAGAGCTAACGTTTCCAGCACCGTTCGGAATCCGAACGCCGCCTGTACTGTATTAAAAGAAAGTAAATGTACAGTACCGCGCACGACCTCTAGTGTGGATAACCTGCACTGGCCCACTTCTCTGCACCTGAGCCCAAGCGAACGTCAGGCCGTCGCGGTGGCGCTGATCAAGCTCAACCCAGCGGATCAGCAGGCTGTGCTCAACGAGGTGGGAGCACGCTGTAAGGCCGGCGGTATCCGCAAGCCAGCGGCCTATCTGATGGGTCTGATCCAGCGTGCGCTGAAAGGCGACTTTCGTCCTTGGGCAAGTCAGGCCGAACCGTCACCCGTCGCAGAACTGCCCCCACCCGCTCCCTCGCGGCCGACTCGGAAAAAGGGCGAACCCGCATCAGCCCTCGCCCAAGCGTGTCTGAATGAGCTGCGCCAACTGCGTGGACGCGGTGGAACTCAATAGATTTGATGCCAGTGGCATCAAATCCATAGAGTCCCAATCTACGGAAATATCGGACCGAACCATGGAGCGTTTAGGGAAACGCCGGGACATTCTTCCAATAAACGTAGACGTCAGGAGTTTGCCCTCTCTCACCAAACCGAACAGACCGCGTTCAGCTTTTTGGCTGTCCTTGACCCTCACCTGTCGCAACGTTCCTGTCCAAGCGAATGCGAGGACAACACCGTGGCCGATCATTATCAACTCAACCTGGGTTCATTGCGCAGCAGCATCACCCTGACCCTGCACACTCACCACGCCGCCCGCATCTGGCAAGGTCGAACCGCACGCGAAGGCGTCCACTCCATCATGGGTATGGCCGGCTACATCAGCGTCACCAACCTGATCAAACAAACCGCGGCCCATGACGACCCCTATGCCGACTGGGCCATGGTGCAACTCGAAGAAAAGCTGATGCAGGCTAAAGCTGGGATGCTGGAATTGACCCAACAGCTGGATCGAATCAGACAAGACCTGCCGACACAGATCGACATGGGCGACAACCTCAACATCCACCCCGTCACTTTGCCGCTGTACATCGGCAGCCAGCTGGGGTTTCTAGCGGTCTACCTACTGACCGATTACGACACTCTGGTGCGCCGAACACTGTTGTCTCATCACACCGCCTTGATCGGTCGCAGGGACATGGAGGCCTGGATTGATGACGGCGCCCATCTGCTGCGCAGTCTGTTCGGCCAAGCGCAGCGCTATCGGCATGCTGGTGTCACACGCGATGACATGGCGGCGAACAACGCTCGCGCCCTGGCAGCCATCGATAAATTTGGTATGCCGCCCATGGACATCCTTGAGGGTCATCGCCGCTCCCAGTTCGCGCCCCCGATCATTCGCCGTGGCGCTGTGCCAGTGGATGACGATGACGCATTGGCAGAGAACGCGAGAGAGCCCTTCGCGACCGTGGATAAGCCGGAGGACGACGCATGAATCCCATGATCCCGGCTCAACCGAGGGACCTCGAAGCGGTGACATCTGGTGCCTATCGAGAGCTCGAACACGCTGCCTCACTAAAAGGCCTTTTAAAACCTTTTAAGGGTAAGGGGGAGTTGGAGCACTTGGCGCAGGTGGCGAGGGAAATCGAGGTGCAGTTATGTCACCTGATGGAGGCTGTGGTGCAGCAAGCCGGACAGCCTCCTTACTCACTGCTGGATATCCGATTGGTGCTGCAGAACACCAGCGCGGGCAGCACCTTTTTGCGTTGGCGCGCCCGTGATTTTACACGTATGGGAGTTGCAGTCTGGGAACGCCAGATTTGTAACAGCACCCTGCCGCAGGTCGTGCGCGAAAGATTGCACCGTTTCGAATGCGATCGCATTGCACTGAACCTACAGATGAGCGTGGTGCATTCGCTTTACCGCCAGGCCTCGACCTGTGCGATCAAAATGGCCAGTGCCGAACGGTTACTGCGCCAGTTCACACCCGCAGTGGAGATATCATGATGAGCACTTTTTTTGTCGGCGAAGGCAATATCGGCAGTGCGCCAGAGTTCCAGGAGTTCGCCTCAGGTAATGACGAACCACGGCGCTTGCTGCGACTGAATGTGTACTTCGACAACCCCGTGCCACGTGAGGGGAGCTATGAAGATCGAGGCGGCTATTGGGCTCCGGTTGAGCTCTGGCACCGCGAGGCTGAACACTGGAGCACGCTGTACCAGAAAGGCATGCGGGTCCTGGTCGAAGGTCGTACGGTACGCGACGAGTGGGAGGACAGCGAAGACAACGCACGAGTGACCTTCAAGATCGAGGCCCGTCGAGTCGGTATCCTGCCTCACCGGGTACACGGCGTGGTCATGCGTGAGCGCTCCAGTGAACCGGCGGCCTCTCAAAATACAGAGCAGGCCAGTACACCGGCGTCGAAACCCAAGAAGCGCAGAGGGTAGACACCTACGGAGCGACATACCCCAGGCATAAAAAAATGCGCTTTGCGTGAAGTTGCTGGCCTGTCATTACTCGCTGCTCGTAAAGACTCATCCTGTCGCCCACGCTACACCAAGGTAGCAGTCTCGGCCCATCCAAAGCTGCACTCACCGACTAATATGAGGAACCTGCCATTCAGGTTTCTCGTATCTCGCCACCGCTATTTCCAACAACGCTGCGCTGAACTCAATCCGGAGCAGTTCTATGCGCCTCTTTCTATGCGAAAAGCCTTCCCAGGGCCGGGACATCGCCAAAATACTCAGGGCCATTCGGCGTGGTGATGGTTGCCTGATCGGACCCGACTCCACCGTCACCTGGTGTGTCGGTCACCTGCTAGAGACAGCCCCACCTGAAGCTTATGGTGAGCAGTTCAAGAGTTGGTCGTTGGATCATTTGCCAATCATTCCCGCGCAGTGGCAGGTTGAGGTCAAACCCAAGACTGCCGCACAGTTCAAAGTCATTAAACGCCTACTCAGTGAAGCTACCACCGTGGTGATCGCCACCGACGCTGATCGCGAAGGTGAAATGATTGCCCGCGAGTTATTGGAGCTCTGCAACTATCAAGGCCCCGTTCAGCGCCTCTGGTTGTCCGCACTTAACGAGGCGTCGATTCGCAAAGCCTTGTCCACGCTGAAATCCGGTCAAGAGACCTTCCCGCTTTATCACTCAGCCCTCGCACGCAGCCGCGCCGACTGGCTGATCGGCATGAACCTCAGCCGTCTGTTTACCCTTCTCGGTCGGCGAGCAGGTTACGACGGCGTGTTGTCAGTTGGACGCGTCCAAACGCCCACTTTGCGCTTGGTGGTTGAACGAGACCGCGCGATTGCCAGCTTCGCCTCTGTGCCGTATTGGGTAGTGAATGTGCACCTGTCTTCAATGGGACAGCCATTCATCGCATCGTGGATACCGCCAAGTTCGGGACGTGACGAAGCCGGTCGCTGCCTGCAGCAGGCGCTTGCCAGTCAGACCGTCCAAGCGATTTCTAGCAGCAAGACCGCCACCGTAGTCTCGCTGCAGACTGAGCATTTCCGCGAAACGCCACCCCTGCCCTTCGACCTGAGCACATTGCAAGAAGTCTGTTCACGCAAGTTGGGACTCGGCGCTCAGGAAACCCTGAATATTGCCCAAGCCCTGTATGAAACCCACAAAGCCACCACCTACCCGCGCAGCGATTGCCGCTATTTGCCAGAGAGTATGTTCAACGAGGCACCTGCGGTACTCGATGCCCTGCTCAAAACGGATCCTGCACTCAGATCGGCATTCGGGAGCCTCGATCGATCATTGCGCTCCCGCGTATGGAACGATGCCAAAGTCACCGCGCACCACGGCATCATTCCCACCACCGAGCCGGCAAACCTTGTGCGGATGTCCGAACAAGAACGCCACGTCTACGAACTGATTCGTAGCCACTACCTCGTGCAATTTCTGCCGCATCACGAGTTTGATCGAACCGAGGTCGAACTGGAGTGCGGCGCCGAGCGTTTGACTGCGGTTGGCAAACAGATCGTCGTCCAAGGCTGGAAAGGCTTGCTCTCCGACAACCCCGAAGACGATGAACCCAGTCATAAGTCCCAGGTGTTGCCCATCCTGCAACAGGGTACCGAGTGCGCAGTGGACGACGTTGAACTCAAATCCATGCGCACCGCTGCGCCCAAATCGCTCACCGAGGGCGATCTAATTAAGGCGATGAAAAACGTCGCCAAGCTGGTCAACGACCCACGCCTGAAACAGAAACTTCGAGATACCACCGGTATCGGCACCGAAGCCACGCGAGCCGGCATCATCAAGGGGTTGATTGATCGCGGTTACTTGCTGAAGAAAAAACGTGCATTAACGGCCTCCGCAGCGGCCCATACCCTGATCGAAGCGGTACCCGCAGCAGTCGCAGATCCGGGTATGACAGCGATCTGGGAGCAAGCTCTGGATGAAATCGAAGCGGGACGCCTGACCCTGGATGCATTCGTTGCCAAGCAGGCGCACTGGATTACGCAGCTGATCGCGAACTGCGGAGCGCTTACCTTGTCGGTACCGGTCGAAGCCGGGCCTGGCTGCCCCATTTGCAACGCATCAATGCTCAGGGCGGAAGGGAAAATCAGGACCGTTCTGGACATGCGCCCACTACCCGGACTGCAAAGGTACTCTGCCGATCAGCAAAGGTAGGCGACACCCATGACACATCATTGGTGATCACCAAAATCTTGGAGTGGATGTACCGGGTCAGTGCGTCATCAATGGAGGCTGATCTTTCTCCAAGTCCATTAGCGGTTGTCCGATTTCACGAGCCAAAGCGATGCCTGTCGCGATCCATATCTGCCCCAGTTCGTTGAACGCTTTCAGGTGAGCAGGATCTTCGTTGAGCCAATGAACAAGGCTGTCGAGGTGTGCGGGGTTATCAGGGCAATCATGGATCTTGATGAACAGCTCCAGTGTTCGATCCCAGATCGGGTCCATGACGTCCTCGCGCTGCTCATCCATGCTCAACCCTGCCTCCGTTTGGCCCTATCAGACCGCTCAGTCTCACTGGTCACTTCGGGCTCTGATCCCTGGAGGAATAGATGTCACGTCGCGACAAACAGCAATTTCGGTCACTATAACAACCCTATAAGTCGATACTCAACCGTTAAGGATGTTCATGTCAATGGGTCTTTGCTCAACCATTCGGGTTGAATTGGAGAACTCATCACTTGGCATATAAACATCCAACCCAAGCCCAAATCGGACGCATGATCGCGAAGCACCGCACTCAGCGTAATCTGACCCAGGAAGAAGTGGCTGAACGCTTGGGGATCGGCAGCGAAGCCATTTCGCGCCTTGAGCGGGGTGTGGTGGAGCTTTCCGTGGTCAAGCTGATGCAACTGGCGGACATCTTCGACTGCCGGATGGATGAACTGCTGACGGAGTCGAGCAATCGTCCCAACGACCAGGGCCAGATGATCGCGGGACTACTGAGCGGCCTTCAAGAAAGCGACCGTGCCTTTATCCTGACGACCGTCGAACAGCTGGCCGCTCACCTCAGTAGCAAATAACCTCTTCGCCCACTGGCTTGACGTCGTCACACCCGCTCTGCTGTAGTGCCTCAGGATCATCGCTTACGGCGACCCAAGACCGATTCGCTCCGGGTAGCTCGGTCGGACTCCTTGAGTTCGGAGCCTTCTCTTCTGCGGAATTCCGTTCCCGTTTTGTGCTCGACCTGATCGTGGTGGCGGATGACCACTGTTGCCTCTGCCAGGCATCAGCGGTCATCCGCTACGGCGATCGCATTCAGTCCCGGAGCCCGCCGGGGAAACACTGGGCACCCTTTGTGCGCGGATGCGTGCCAGCGTGTTCCGACCCAGGCCACGACAAGGGTCGGTTGGCGGATCATGGCGCAGTTAAATCAAGTTTTGCGAGGAGCTTGTCGACTGCGTCAGACTGCCTAAGGTGGCTTTTCTATTCCCCGCCTGGCACCCCGTCAGGCCCACTCTTCACTTTCTTCAGTCCAGTAATTTCCACTGTATTCCGACCATAAAAAACCGGCTTGCGGCGTCTTGACGCTCCCCTATGACAGGCTTATACAAAGGGTGTGGTTCGCTGTCGTTGACAGCCCAGCCCAGGTAGCTTGAACCTTTAAGGCTACGCCACGCTTGTGGTGGTTTACCCAAGTGCGATCAGCATTCGGAGGCTCGCACGATTACCGCTTCAGCGGTGATGAATGCCCACTACCCCAAATCCGCAGACCACGACTGCGGATCGTTTTCTGCTGCATCACTATTCTCAAGCGCACCGTTCTGATCGTCATCGGCTTGCCGGTGCCGTGTCGTTCATCGCTTGCCTTCATCTTACCCACCCTGACGGGGCTCACTTCCCCGTCAGGGGCTGTGCGTCGCCGTTTCCCTTGAAAGGAGAATCACCATGGCCTACGCCAACCAATCCCAAGAAGCGACCACTTACTTCAATCTGCACACCGTCGGTATCGGCTACCTCAACCGTGTACGCGAGGTACAAGTCCGCCGCGGCCAGCCGTTCATGGCCTGCGATATCGCGGCTCTGCATGGCGCCACTGATGCAGTCGAGTACACCCGCTTCGACTGCAAGGTCGCTGGCGGCGAAGCTGAACGTTTGATTCGCCTCTATATGGACGCCGTCAATGCCGAGAAAAAGGTCTTGCTGTCGTTCCGTATCGGCGACCTGTGGATCGACCCATTTCTCTATGAGAAAGGCGCTAAACAAGGCCAGCCGGGCGCCAGCCTGAAAGGTCGTCTGCTGTACATCGACTGGATCAAAGTCAATGGCACGTTCGAGTACAAAGCGCCTGCCAGGCAGGAGGCAACAGCATCTGCTGAGCAAGCGCCAAACAGTGAGCCATCCCCAACGTCGGCTGATGCCGAAGCTGAGGATACCGACAACCCAACAGAGTCCAGGATTGAGCCTGAATCTGTACCCACTCCCCGCACGGCCCGCCGTGTCGCCACCCGTACTGTTCAGCCCGCCTGAACAATCCACGATGTTTACATCAAGGCG
Source organism: Pseudomonas sp. W4I3 (assembly GCF_030816195.1). GTDB lineage: Bacteria > Pseudomonadota > Gammaproteobacteria > Pseudomonadales > Pseudomonadaceae > Aquipseudomonas. The sequence continues at coordinate 4,434,889 of NZ_JAUSXS010000001.1, forward strand.
CTCAATCGAGCGCCTTTTTTTCAATCAGCACAGGAGAACCAATATGGAATCCTTCTGGCTTTGCGACGATTGCCTGTTCGCTGCGGCTTACGAGGACTACAGCACGTTATCGCTCTATTACACGACGGATGAGGTCGAGGAACGCATCGCCGGTCTCCATCGTGGGCTGGTTCGGCTAATGCCCATCAGTGCCGACTTCGATCCCGAAACTGGCCGTGGAATAAGAACCTACTCCCCATTGCCCTGCAACAGTTGTGATTCACACCTGAACGGACAACGCCACCGATTCACTCAGCTGTAAACAGCGCGTCATCGGGCAATGCCCGTCACTCTATATCCACCTTGGGGACAACACTCCCCTTGGGTGTGTACCCCCAGATTGTTCCCTTCGGAGGTATCCCATGAGCACCCAACTCACCCTCATCGAAACCTCGAATATCGAGGCTGATCGTATCGTCCTAGAAAACCAGCTGATCGACGAAGCGCTGCACATTCTGGATCGACGACTGTTCACCCGCGGCCCCAGCCTGACGTCACCTGACGCCGTGGCCTCATACCTAAAACTGCATGTTGCACCTCAAGAGCATGAGGTTTTCGGTGTGATGTTTCTCGATGCCCGCCATCGCGTTCTGGCATTCGAGATCCTCTTTCACGGGAGCATCGATGGCGCCAGCGTTTACTCCCGCCAAGTCGTCAAGCGCTCCTTAGCGCATAACGCAGCAGCCGTCATTTTTGTTCACAACCACCCTTCGGGATGTACAGAACCCAGCCAGGCAGACCGCGTCTTGACCGCACGGTTGAAAGAGGCCTTGGCCTTGATCGAGGTTCACGTACTGGATCACTTCATCGTTGGTGAAGGTCGCCCACTTTCTCTTGCCGAATACGGTTGGCTTTAACCCTTACAGGCGCCTTCGGGCGCCTTGTTCATTTTCATCTTGGAGAATAGTCATGAAATCCACTACCCAAGCCCCAGCGATGCTGGGGGCCTCAAACCCATTCGTTCGCGGCTATGACAATCTATCTATCGAACGGCTGCTGCTGATCACCTACGCGAACGACTGCCCTCCCTGCCTTCGCTCCGTACACGACTCACAAGCTCATCTGCCCGACGATGCGCTAGAACTGTTCCCCTGCCTGTTCTGCGATGATTTCGCCATAATCAGCGAAGACCAACTGATTCCGGATGAGTTGGATGAACGTTGCCAATCCACCGGGCTGGTGCGCCAAGTGATCTACGCCGTGAATGGTGAAATGCTCAACGAGCGACATCACGTCGGTGACCTGTACTCTCTGGAAGAAGCCCAAGCCATGGTCCATCGTTTGAGCTTCGACACAGGACACTACAGTCGAGCCTGGGAAATCAGTACCGCGCACCTCACTGACGAAGCACTGCGCCACCTGGAAAGCCGGGTTGGCAATGTCGACTCCAGACCAACCGGACTTCTGTTTGAGCCCTTTGCCCTGACAGACTGCAATGGCATCGGGTGTAAGCTGATCGGCACGCCCTGGACCGACGAGAACCTGATGAAGATCGAGGGCAGTCCTTACTCGTCGCTAAGGCAAGAGCAGCTCGACGCCGGTACGCCGGAAGCCCTGGTCAACGTACTGTATCTGGCGGCGTTGGCGGATGTGAGGTTGTTGATTTTCGATCCCGACGCTGCCGTCTTGGATGGGCTAGCCATTTTTGATGAGTAGCAGGGTCTTCAGCGTTAACACGACTCGCCTTGAATCAACTTTCTCACTGAATGGCTCCTTTATCCATGTCAGGTTCTGCACTGAATCTGACATGAGGTTTTTCCATGGAGCGCATTTTAACGCCTATTTGCCTGCTGGGTTTGTTGAGTGCCTGCACTGCGCAAACCCCCACCCCGATGCAGCCCCATTCAGAAATCGACAGTGGCTCCAATCAGGCCCAGCACTCGGGGGGCACAGCCGAAGAAAGCCATCCGACAGAACTTCGTTATGGCCGCTATACGCTGGTCAGCACCGAGCCCACCACGGAACAACGCGATCTTCTCGCCCAAATCATCGATGTGAGTATCCCATCCAACCTGAATCCTTCGGTGCAGGATGCGTTGCAGTACGTATTGCAGCGCTCGGGCTATTCGCTGTGTCCCGATACCGCAGCGGTGAAAGTGCTTTTTACTCGGCCCCTGCCTGCGGCCCATTACCGGCTGGGTCCAATCCCCTTGCGCAGCGCGCTACAAGTGCTGGCTGGCCCCGCCTGGCAACTCAAAACCGATGAAGTCAACCGTTCGATCTGCTTCGAACAGCAGAAAACGAAGGACGGTGTCGCACTGACCACACCCGTCTTGCCTCATCAGTCGGAGGCGCGATCATGAGAGCCTCGACGTTTCAAATCCTCATCATTGGATCGCTTTGCCTCTCAGTCGCCGGTCTGAGCGGTGGTTTGTATAACCAATATCAGCGCATGGCCGAACTGCAGGACACGGACACGCAATACCGGCAAACCCTGGACACCTTGCAGCGTGATTCAAGCACCCTCAAGGATGCTCAGGAAAAACTACAGTACGCACTGAAAGACCTGAAGCAGATGGTCGATACCGGTGAGCTACAGGCCAATACCCTCGATCCGATGTTGGATCAATGGGCGCAAGAAATACAGGAACTGCGCGACGGTCTGGCAGACCGCGCCACCGTGGCAGATCTGACAGCGCTACGTGCACGTCTTGAGCAGATCGAGCAGCAGCTTCTGGAGCTCAAGACCCAGCCATCACTCCCACCATCTACTTCTTCCGCGGCCAAACCGAAAAAGACCGCTCGCCGCAAGCCCTTTACGCTCTCTCCACCGTTCTCAGTGTTGAGTATCGAGTACCGCGGCGGCGAGCGTTTTCTGACGGTCGCACCTCCTGACAGTCGCTCGCTTGTGGATGTTCAGCTGCTGCATAGCGGCGAGCAGTTCGGCGCCTGGAGCCTGAAAGTGCTGGAGCCGAACGCAGCCATCTTCGCGGTGGCCGCTCAGCCAGACCAGATCGTGTACCTCCCTTGAGAAGTGATCATGAACAGAGCGCTACTGCCCTCCGCCGTCTGTATCGCTTCGCTACTGGCCATGGGCGTTGCGATGGGTAACCCCGTCACGACACCGTCACAGAACCAGAACACGCAGGTCGCGCCCTTGGGGCGCTCTGACTCTGAACAGGCGGCGAGCTGGGGCCTGACCGAGCAGGAGTGGACGCGCTTCGAACAGATCCAAGCCGGCCCACGCGGTTTCTGGAGCCCAAACCTCGATCCGTTGACCGCACTTGGGGTTGAAGCCCAGACCGACCCAGAGCGCCAGCGCTATGCCGAACTACAGGTAGCGCTGGAAGCCAAACGCGCCGAGCGCGAGTTGGCCTACCAAAACGCTTACACGGCGGCCTGGGCCAAGCTGTTTCCCGGACTGCTGCCGATCCAAGGCATGGCATCTTCGTCCCCTACCAGTTCATCGGTCGCGCCGCGCCCAGCCTTGTTTGTGGAGGACCACTGCCCGGCGTGCACCGCTGAAGCACAACGTTTGCAAAACAGTGACACCACGTTCGATATTTACCTGGTGGGCAGCCAAGGCGAGGATGAACGCGTCCGTCGCTGGGCTCGGCAAGCGGACATCGACCCGGCCAAGGTTCAACGTCGGCAGATCACCCTGAACCATGACCGTGGTCGCTGGTTCAGCCTGGGTGCTCCGGGGCCATTGCCCGCCACATTTCAACAGGTGAACGGACAATGGCAACGCATCGACTGAGTGGTATTGCGCTCATGCTGACGGTGCTCGCCGTCCAGGCTGACGAACTTCCGCCTCCGGCCTATCAACTGGCGGCGAATGACGCCGGCATCCCTTCTACGGTGCTGTTCGCGATTGCGCTGCAGGAGAGTGGGACCCGCATCCGTGGCCGACTGCTGCCCTGGCCGTGGACCTTGAACATCGCCGGAACGCCCTACCGCTTCGCCACTCACCAGGCCGCCTGTCACGCTTTGCTTCAGGCACTCGCCCGACATCACGCCAAGCGGGTCGATGTCGGTCTCGGGCAAACCAATCTGGGTTATCACGGACAAAATTTTTCCAGTCCCTGCGAGGCCCTCGACCCCTACCGAAATCTCGCCGTCACCGCCGCGCTGCTGCAGGAGCATCACGCCGCCACTGGTGACTGGGTGTCAGCTGCCGGACGCTATCACCGCCCAGCAGGAGGAGCGCCGGCGGCGCGTTATCGCGCTGGATTTTCCAAGCAACTCGTACGGTTGCTGGTTTCCGTCAAACAGGGCACACCGCCATGAAGCAAATATTCCTTACCTGTTATTTCATACTGTTCTTAGCACCTGTAGCCCAGGCGAAACCAATCGTAGCCAGGGATCCGGCTGGCGACCTCACCCAATCCCGTTTCCAGGCCACGGACCTGTCCATAAATAACAGAATTCAGGCTTCCCGGGCCGTGCATGCAGACCTGTCGAGGTTTGCCAATGAGAACTGGATATTACCGATCAGCAGTTCTCGGCTGAGCCCCGGCCAGATCACTCCCCGCGCCCTGAACATGGCTGGTTTGCAGCCATTTTTCCTGGTCGGTGACGATCCCCAGTCGCTGGCTTGGCTGCGTCAACACGCGGCTGAACTGCAGGAAATTGGCGCGGCGGGCCTCGCTGTCGAAGTGGCCAATGCTGAAGCCCTGGCCCGGATTCGAGCAGCCGCTCCGAGCATCACCATCCTGCCGGTCAACGGCAACGACATCGCCACCCGCCTGCAGATTGAGCACTACCCCATATTGATCACCGCCACCTCATTGGAACAGTGAGTCAGGTCATGGCCGAGCATGCGATGGAGTCCAAGCTCCGGCCAGCGGTGGAGCTGTACACCGTAGCGATCTGCGTCGCCGCCGCAGTGCTGTGCGTGTACTCACCCTGGGCGGTGGCGCTGTCACCCGAGATCGGTCAGGTTGCGGCGCTGGCCTATGCCCTGTTCGGCTTGACCCGCCTGCGACAGGCCTGGAAGGTGTTGCGCTATCGGCGCAATATCCGTCGGCTGCCCCGCTACGAGCTGACAAGTCGGCAGATTCCGGTCAGCCGAAAACGTCTGTTCATGGGCCGAGGCTTCCGTTGGACCCGTCTGCACACCCAGCGCTTGGTCGAGGCCCAGGATCCGGCGGTCGCTCACTATGTTGACCAACCGACCCACTACCGCCTGGCACGTGGACTCGAACGGCGCCTGGAGCACGCACCGTTTCCACTCTCGACACTGGCGCGTATCACTGCCTGGGACAGTGCCTTCAATCCATTACGCCCTTTGCCCCCCGTCGGTGGCTCGCCGCTGTTGCATGGGGTCGAGCCCGACGAAACGGAAGTCAGTCTGCCGCTGGGCGAACGGGTCGGACACACCTTGGTGCTGGGCACTACTCGTGTCGGCAAGACGCGACTCGCCGAGGTGTACATCACCCAGGACATTCACCGCGTCGAACATGAGGTGGTCATCGTTTTCGATCCGAAGGGTGATGCCGACCTGCTCAAACGCATGTACGTCGAAGCCAAACGCGCCGGTCGGGAAAAGGAATTCTATGTTTTCCATCTAGGCTGGCCAGAGATATCAGCGCGTTACAACGCCGTAGGACGTTTCGGGCGCATTTCGGAAGTGGCGTCGCGCATCGCCGGGCAGCTCAGCGGTGAAGGCAACTCGGCGGCCTTTCGTGAATTCGCCTGGCGTTTCGTCAACATCATTGCCCGGGCTTTGATCGAGTTGGGCAGGCGTCCGGACTACCTGCAGATCCAACGGCACGTGGTCAACATCGATGCACTGTTCATCGAGTACGCCCAGCAGTTTTTCGCTAAGACCGACCCGAAAGCGTGGGAGGTGATCGTTCAGCTTGAAGGCAAACTCACCGAGAAGAACATCCCCCGGCATATGGTGGGACGCGAAAAGCGGGTAGTGGCCATCGAACAGTACCTGGCGGTGAAGCGGGTATTTGATCCGGTAATGGACGGACTGCGTTCAGCGGTCCGATATGACCGTACTTACTTCGACAAAATCGTTGCTTCGCTGCTGCCACTGCTGGAGAAACTCACCACCGGCAAAACTGCTCAGTTACTGGCCCCTAACTACACTGATCTGGACGACCCACGTCCGATCTTCGACTGGATGCAGATCATCCGAAAACGCGGCATCGTCTACGTCGGTCTGGATGCGCTGACCGACGCCGAGGTGGCCGCCGCTGTTGGCAACTCCATGTTCGCCGACTTGGTCTCGGTTGCGGGTCACATCTATAAACATGGCATCGACCACGGCCTGCCTCAGTCAGGCAGGAGCAGTGACAAACTGCCAATAAACCTGCACGCCGATGAGTTCAACGAGTTGATGGGCGATGAATTCATTCCTTTGATCAATAAGGGCGGCGGTGCTGGTATCCAGGTAACCGCCTACACCCAGACCCTCAGCGATATCGAAGCACGTATCGGCAACCGCGCCAAGGCTGGCCAGGTAATCGGCAATTTCAACACCTTGCAGATGCTGCGGGTGCGCGAGACCGCCACCGCTGAATTACTCACCCAGCAGTTGCCAAAGGTCAACGTGCTGACCAAGACGCTGGTGTCGGGTGCTACCGACACCTCCGATCCTGAGGCCAATACCGACTTCACCTCGTCCTCACAGGACCGTGTCAGCAGCACCAGCGTGCCGCTGATCGAGCCTGCTCACATTGTCAGTTTGCCCAAGGGGCAAATGTTTTCCTTCCAGGCTGGTGGTCAGCTCTGGAAGGTCCGCATGCCGTTGCCGAAACCCTCCAACGACGATGCCATGCCCAAGGATCTACAGGAACTCACTCAGCGGATGCGGGCGGCCTACAACGAGCAGGCGGGGCAGTGGTGGAGTGCTAGTGGTGGCGGCCCAACTACCAACTTCGATCTGGATCAGGTGGGTTAGCTCTCCCCCGCCACAGGTTTCGATTCAGCAGAAAACGGTCCAGAAGATGTAATGCCCACATCAGCTCTGCAGCGCGTTATGGAGTGAACGATGGCGACTTCCGCTCAGAACACGCCACCACAACCGATCCAGCGTCCAGGACTGATCATCTCCACGATCAGCCTGGTAATGCGCATCATCGGTTTGCTGATCGCCTCGTTGCTGTTTTCGATCCTCGTCGAGTTCGCCGGTTTGCTACTGTTCTGGGGCGATCAGGGTTGGCGACACAGCCAAGCCATGTTCAATAGCGAATTGGAATGGCTCAGTGAGCACTTCAAATCCTCTCTCATCCTCCAACAACCCGGACAGACAATTGTTCAAGTACTGGACTTCCTAAATCATTGGCTGTTGGTCAAGACTGGCTTTGCGGATTTTGCCCGGCAGACGCGCGCGTCAAGCCAGGGCAACGGCATCTGGGGATGGACCAACCAGCTCTACGTAAGCATTGAGGATTTCGTGTTGGCAGCGGTGTATGTCACCTTTACCTTCGTGGTGCGCCTGACCATTCTGGTACTGGCCACGCCACTGTTCTTGCTGACCATGCTCACTGGTTTTGTCGATGGTTTGATACGCCGTGACCTGCGCAAATTTGGTGCAGGTCGGGAAAGTAGCTTTGTTTACCATCGCGCAAAACGGACTGTGGTGCCGCTATTTATTCTGCCTTGGATCATTTACCTATCATTACCCATCACACTCAACCCAATGGCCATTTTTCTTCCTTGCTCCGTCATGCTCGGCGCAGCCACGGCCCTGACGACAACAACATTCAAAAAATACATTTAACAAAATCAAATATCTTTAATATTAATTAAATAACTCACCACCCCCTATCCAAATTAACCAAAATAATTTAAGGAAAGCCTAAAACCAGAATAACATTCCACTTAGCGATTCCTCAGCTTTATGAAAAACCACCACTTAAAAAACAACACCCTCATTGATCTTAACAACCACGAGCGCGACTTCATGTTACCCTCACCAATTATTGACAATGAAGCTGTTGCAGCTTTGCCGCCTGCAAGAAAAGAAATAATACAAAATAGAAAATATTTTAAATTTTCATGTTCGTGACTCAGCTTAACTTTATCGACTAATTTTCCCAGCCTCTCATAGAGTTTACCGACCCGATCCCCATGGGCAGGCAGCGGGATATAATCTTTGCTTCCAAACTCCTGACTGTTTACCATTAAATGGGAGGGCGTTTCACGGCACACGCCGCTGACATTGGCATGAGAGCAAAAATAAGAATTTATTCTGGCGATGGCATTGGGACCCGGTAATGATTGCAACCAGGAATCTCCATATCTTCTCAATTCTGGCTCATCCCCGACACTATTAAACGATAGTATTGAATATACCTTGAAAGCGGTTTTGCAGACTGCATTTTCGGCCGCTGAAAAAGAGGTATCCGATAGACAGCTTTCTGTCAAGCTCTGATACCGAGCCTTATAAAACTGCAAGTAGTCACCCAGCAGCTTATTAGTATCTAACATCTGCTCCCGATCAGATTTTGCTTGAGAATCAACCACCAAGTACATGCAACCCACTAGACTTAACATGCACCACAGATGGTCATAGCCATGTTTAAATTTCGGACTCTTAAAAAAGTTAGCTACAATTAAAGCAATTGACCACCCAGAGACGAAGGGAGATTATAAAGTTTATTCCACTACTCCAGAACCCACCAATATATCCCGCCCCCAGATGAAACTCTTCAGGAATAAGCAACCACCAACTCGGTGAGACCCCAGCCAGTGACAAGACCCCAGGAAAAAGCACCATTAACAAGCCCACCATGCCCGACTTACGCCCTAAAACATAAGCCCCTCTAACAAATATAAAGGCCAACCAAACAAAGAACGTGAAAAAAAACAAAGAAATTGTTTTGACGCCAACGACGGGACTAAGATTCAACAACGGGTACGGTATGCCTGGCTCGTATATATTATTAAAATAACCAAACCACCCGATCCCTTCGAGGTTCTGCGCCACACCATAAGAAGCGATGAAAGATATCCAATAATACGGTTTTATAAACAGATAAAGCCATTGCATCAAACTGCCCCCCAAAATCCAACCTCATGTTCAGAACTGAGGGGTAGCCCCTCGGTACAACCTTACCGTCGTTACGTATGTGGACCATACAGACAAGAATACCCAAGAGGTCAATCGCCACCAAAAACGATTGTCTCTTCTTCAGTTTTCTCAGGGATTTAGCTGGTCATTTTCACAATCCTGCACGTGAGAATCCAGAGCCAATCGCCATGCCTACTCCCTTTATCCTCCGCCCTCTGATTTCCGTACTGTTGCTAGCGTCCAGCTGTGCCAATGCAGCATCTAGTCAGGACCAGATTGAGATGGTGCTCATTCAAAAACAGCTTGAGATTACAGAGCATCTTGTAAGTCGCGCAAACACAACCAATACACCAAATGAGTCCGCACGCTATCGCTTTGACTATCTCCGCCTAATTCAAGACATCCAACGCATTCGTCAAGGTGTGCAGGGCTATCTGTCACCCTCCCGCGCTCAACCTCGAGATCCTGGTGAACTGGTCGGTGATTACTACCTCGACGCTCTGCCCGAGGAACCTTCGCCATGAGCATGACCGACGCGCAGACAGCAGCTTTTAAAGACGCCTCCGGCTTCGCACCGCAGAGCAGTTCGACACTGTGGTTGTCCCTGGTTCTCGTTCTGGCTTTGCTTTGGTGCGCCTGGGTGATGTGGACGGCCTACCGGGGTTGGGCCACCGGGAGCGTGCGCTTTGGAGCCTTCGGCGGCAGCGCCGCGCGCGTCTTGCTCGCGCTGCTCGTACTGATGTTTTTCACCCTGTCCTAATCCAGGAGATCACCGTCATGCTCAAGTGCCTTGCCCCCTTGAAAAACAACCTGCGTGATCGTGCCAGTCAGCGCCTGATCGGTCTGTTGCTGGTGCTCGGTCCAAGCCTAGCGTTTGCCGAGCTCCCGACCATGGAAGCCCCTTCGCGGGGCGAAGGCTCCGGGTTGATCGAGACAATTAAAAACTACGCCTACGACGGCGGGATCCTGCTCGGTCTGCTAATCGCCCTTCTCGCTTTTCTCGGTGTGGCTTGGCATTCCCTGACCGTCTATGCCGACGTGCAGAACCAGCGCAAGACCTGGAAAGACCTCGGCGCCGTAGTCGGCATTGGAGCCCTGCTGGTGGTGATCATCATCTGGTTCCTGACCAAGGCCGCCGCGATTCTGTGAGGTCGACATGAACGACACTATCGAACGCCTTGCCGACGGCACCTTGGTCTTTCTGCCCGAGCGACTCAATCGTGATCCCGCCGTATTGCGCGGTTTAACCAATGATGAGATGTGGGTAGCGCTCGGCACCGGCGCCGTCATTGGCCTGCTGCTGGGCGTTCCTCTGGCGATCGCCACCGCCTCCATTGCAATGGCGCCGACCAGCATGATCGCAAGCATGGCGTTGGTGTTGTTCGCCGGTGGCACATTACTGCGCCGAGCCAAACGGGCCCGGCCCGAGACCTGGTTGTACCGCAAACTCGAATGGATACTCGTCAGCCGCTGGCGCCTGGGGCGCGGAATTCTGATCCTGCGCTCCGGCGCCTGGACGGTTCGCCGTTCGCGTCGACTGCGCCCTGCCCTACCCCGGTGGCAGCCATGAGCCGATTTCGGAACAAGGTAGATGCCCAACAGGCCCATATCTTCAGCCTGCGTATGGCAGTAATGATCCTCGCCCTGGTCTGCGTCGGACTCTGGTATGGCTGGCGCTCGGCACCGACCGATCTGACCGTGCACGTCCCCCCGGATCTGCGCTCAGGCAGCACACGCAAGTGGTGGGATATTCCCTCGGAGAATGTCTATGCCTTCGCCCTGTACATCTTCGGTCAGCTCAACCGCTGGCCTTCGGATGGCGAGCAGGATTACCGCCGCGCCATCTACAGTTTGCAGTCCTACCTGACACCCGCCTGTAAGGCCTTTCTCGATGGCGACTATGAGTACCGCAAGGCCGCCGGCGAGCTGCGCCAGCGGGTGCGTGGCGTCTACGAAATTCTGGGCCGAGGCTACAGCGAAGATCCGGAAATGCGGGTCAAGCAACTCGATCGCGACAGCTGGCTGGTCGCCCTCGACCTAAACGCCGATGAGTATTACGCCGCCGAACCGGTGATGAAACGGGTAGTGGTGCGTTATCCGTTACGCGTGGTGCGTTTCGATCTGGACCCCGAACGCAATAAGTGGGGGCTGGCACTGGATTGTTATCAGGGCACGCCGCAAAAAATCTCACTGCCTGGAGGTGAGCCATGAAGCGGATGTCTACCCTGGGACTCACCGTCGCACTGACGCTGTGGGGAGTCGCGGCACAGGCCGTCGAGCTGATGCACTGGGAACGCCTCCCCCTCGCGGTCCCACTGGTGATCAATCAGGAGCGGGTGGTCTTTGTCGATGAGGATGTTCGAGTCGGCGTGCCCTCAACGCTGACGGGCAAGCTGCGCGTGCAATCCACCGGTGGCACACTGTACCTGCGCGCGTCGGTAGCCATTGCCCCGACCCGCCTGCAACTGCAATCGGTCGCGACGGGCGAGATCATCCTCTTGGACATTGCAGCCACGCCTGGCGATCAACCGCTGGAGCCCGTGCGTATTCTCAAGAATGCCCAGGCGCAGGCTACCGAGGTTGAATCGAGCGCCGCCCCTGTTGCACAACGTACACCGATCCCGATCGCTTTGACGCGCTACGCCGCGCAAAGTCTGTACGCGCCTCTGCGCACCGTGGAGTCCCTGCCCGGTGTACGCCGCGTCCCGCTCAAGCTGCGCACCGAGTCGCCGACCCTGCTGCCGACCGAAAACGTGTCCAGCACACCCATCGCCGCCTGGCGACTCGGTGATTACTGGGTGACGGCGGTGAAGTTACGCAATCGTGGTTCGGAGACTCTGCAGCTCGACCCACGTCAGCTTCAGGCCACGCTGTTCGCCGCGGCCTTCCAGCATGTGTTCCTCGGGCCTGTCGGCAGCGCTGAAGACACCACGATTGCTTACCTCGTCACCCACGGTGCTGGCCTCGAACACGCCGTGCTGCTCCCGCCCGTAGCGCGAGGTGCTGACGATGAAGGCTAACGCCTTGCTCAAATGGCTGGTACCGGCTGCGCTGCTGGCCGTGGTGCTGATCATCCTGAAAACCTGGGTCGCGGGTGGCAGCAGCTCATCTCCAGAGAAACCGTTTGATCAGAGCAATCTTCAGTTATCCGCCGAGCAAGCCAAGTCGCTCGGCATTGCTGGCGACACCCCACGCGATACGGTCGCCACTCTTGTCGGCCAGGTGAAGGCCATGCGCAGCGACATGCTCGGTTTGAAGAAACACAACGATTCGCTGCAGACGGAGAACAACCGCCTGCGCGAGCGGGAAAACAGTGTCGATTCGCGTATCCAGACAGCGCTTGGCAGTGTAACGCAGCAGGTCGACGAAGGTCGCCGCCAGGCCAACGAGGCCCGACTCAAAGCAGAACAAGACAGTCGTCAGGCTCGTGGTCTGTTGACGCAATTGCAGGAACAGTTGTCGGGGCTGTCTGGCAAAGGCAAGGATATTCCGATCGGATTGGGGCTTGAGTCGGGCGACGGGGCGCAGTTTGGAGGGCAGCATTCTGCCAATGATACGCTGCAGTGGATTGAACCCTCGGATGCTCCGTCCACCGACGCCCGAAGCAACACCAAGACCTCCTCTGCACTGAGTCTGCCTACCGCCTTCAACTCACTGGAAGGCTTGAAAGATAATGCCATTGATCGTAGCCAGAAACAGCTACGCGCAGTCACCAAGGGGGAGCGTGACCTGACGCGATCCGTTGACCGTACTGAAGGCGCGAAGCCGGTCTACACCATTCCTGAAAACGCCACGCTGATGGGCTCGGTCGCCATGACCGCGCTGATCGGCCGAGTCCCGGTGGACGGCACAGTGAATGATCCCTACCCCTTCAAGGTGTTGGTCGGCCCCGAGAACCTGACCGCCAACGGCATCGACCTGCCGGACGTCGCGGGCGCCGTAATGAGCGGCACGGCGTCCGGCGACTGGACCCTGTCTTGTGTCCGCGGACAAGTCGAGTCGATCACCTTTGTGTTTACCGACGGCACAATCCGCACGGTGCCTCAGCCGAAGTCGGTAGCCAGCCGCAATGCCTCCACCACCCAGAGCTCAAACACCGACAAAATACGCGGTGGACTCGGTTACCTGTCCGATCCATATGGCATTCCTTGCATTGCCGGCGAGCGCCGCTCGAACGCCCAGCAGTATCTCGGTAGCCAGAGCTTGATCACTGCGGCGGGCGCGGGCGTCGCTGCCTTGCTCGGGAATGAGCAAAATAACAGCAGCGTGATCAGTTCGGGCGGCACTGCCTTCGGAGTCTCCAGCAGCAGTGGCAATAGCGCACTGAATTCAATTCTCAGTGGCGGGGTCAGCGACATCCGTGAGTGGATCAACAAACTCTATGGCGAAGCCTTTGCTGCCGTATACGTGCCACCGGCCGCCCAAGTCGCGTTGCACCTCGACCATGAAATCACCATCGACTACGAGCCCAAGGGCCGGAGTGTTCGCCATGAAAAAGATCATGCCTCCCTACCTAATCTGGATTAGCGTGTTCTGCTGGGGCATGGCAGGGTGTTCCACCGACAAAGAAACGCTTCTGCCCCATGGCGAGCAAACCATGCTGGACATCTGGAACGGCGCCGGTTCGCAAGGCACTCAGCAGCAACTGTTAGATGCTCGGCAGCAGCTACGCCGCCCGCTCGCTCAGGCGGATTTCTCCGTGTCTCTCCAGAAACCGTATACGCGCACCGCAGCGAACGAGATCCACAATTTGTTCCCTCGCCTGCCCAATCCCGATCTGGTGCTGTACGTGTATCCGCATCTGAGTGGTACCGAGCAGGCACCGGTCCCGGGTTACTCGACCGTCTTTCCGTTCTACCAACGTGTGCAGTACGCATTGCCGGGTGAACGTCAGGAAGACTTGTAATGCGTAGCGGCGATTCGGGTAACCGCACTGGCGCGTGGAAAGCCTGGCGCAACCCATTACGTCCTCGCGCCACGTTGGCCGATGACGCCGCACTCTATGCACACAACCCCAGCTTCACCGATCACCTGCCGTGGGTCGAGTACCTCGACACCGAGCAGTGTTTCCTTCTCGATGACAATCGCTCGGTGGGTGCGGTGTTCGAGTTGCTGCCCATCGGCACTGAAGGGCGCGAACCGGATTGGTTGATGGCGGCCCGAGATGCTCTTGAGGATGCCCTGCAGGATAGCTTTGACGAGCTGGATCAAGCGCCTTGGGTGGCGCAGTTTTTCTGCCAGGATGACAACGACTTCACCCCCTACCTGACCCAGCTCAACGATTATATTCAGGACAGCGCGCGAGGCACGGTCTTCACCGAGGCGTATTTAGAGCTCAGCCGTCGTCATCTGAAAGCCATCGCCAAGCCCGGGGGGCTGTTCGAGGATAAGGTGGTGACGCGCCTTCCCTGGCGTGGCAATAACCGACGGGTGCGCCTGGTGGTCTATCGCTGGCTTGAGTCTGACTCTGGAGAGACGGGGCTCACCCCGGTGCAATGCCTGCAACAGGCTTGCGAACGTATCGCGGCTTCGCTGCAGGCGTGCGGGGTGCAATCAACGCGAGTCGATGGCCGCGGTTTGTATGCCTGGTTGTTGCCCTGGTTCAATCCGGCGCCCAGGCTGACTGATGAAGCACCCGAGGAGTTCTACCGCCGCGTAGCCTATCCGGAGTCGGGTGACGATGGGTCGCTGGATCTGCCCTTCGATCATGACTTCGCCGAGCGGCTGTTCTTCAATGAGCCGCGTTCGGATGTGCAGCACGGACTGTGGCTTTTTGACGATCAACCTCACCGGGTCATGGTGGTAGACAAGCTGCGCCGAGCGCCCTTGATTGGTCAACTCACCGGAGAAACCCGCAAAGGTGACGCGCTGAATGCACTGCTCGACCAGTTACCCGAAGGTACAGTGATGAGTCTAACGTTGGTGGTCAAACCGCAGGATGTACTTGAGGATCAATTGAATCGACTGGCGCGCAAAGCCATCGGAGAAAACCTGGCCTCCACCCAGACTCGTCAGGATGTCGAAGAGGCTCGCGCGATCATAGGCCGCCAGCACAAGCTTTACCGAGGAACATTGGCGTTCTACATACGCGGTCACGATGAACAGCAATTGCACCAGCGCTCGGTCAGCCTGGCCAACGCGCTGCTGGGGGCGGGGCTGCAACCCGTACGCGAGGGCGATGAAGTCGCCGCCTGCAACAGCTACCTGCGTTGGTTGCCGATGGTTTACAACCCGGCTCGCGACACGCGCAATTGGTACACCCGCCTGATGTTCGCCCAGCACTTAGCGAACCTGGTTCCGGTCTGGGGCCGCAGCACGGGCACCGGCCACCCGGGCATCACCCTGTTCAATCGTGGCGGCTCGCCGTTGAGTTTTGATCCGTTGTCACGCCTGGACCGGGCCATGAATGGTCATCTGCTGTTGTTTGGCCCCACCGGTGCCGGCAAGTCGGCGACCCTCGTCACCCTGCTGATGCAGGTCATGGCGGTGTACCGCCCTCGCCTGTTTATCGTCGAGGCCGGTAACTCATTCGGCTTGCAGGGCGACTACTTCGCAACACAGGGCCTGTCGGTCAACAAGGTCCAATTAAAGCCTGGCGCCTCGGTCAGTCTCGCCCCGTTCGCCGATGCTTGGCGCCTGGTGGAGCAACCGGATCAGGTGGCGAGTCTGTCGATCGATGAGTGGGACGATGAGCTGATAACCAGTCGCGAAGACCAGCGCGATGTTCTCGGAGAACTGGAAATCACCGCCCGGCTGATGATCACCGGCGGCGAAACCAAGGAAGAGGCGCGCCTGAGTCGAGCCGATCGCAGTCTAATCCGCGAGAGCATTCTCGATGCGGCACAGACCTGCGTCACCGCGGGGTGTCAGGTGCTGACCCGCGACGTGCGCGACGCCTTGCTGCGCGTCGCCGCCGACCCGCACTTGCCAGAAAAGCGTCGTGAGCGAGCCCAGGAAATGGGCGAGTCCATCGACCTGTTTTGCCAGGGGTTCGAGGGGGAACTGTTCGACCGCGAGGGTACGCCTTGGCCCGAGAGTGATGTGACCATCGTCGACCTGGCCACTTACGCTCGCGAAGGCTACGAGGCACAGATGTCCATCAGCTACATCACCCTGATGAACACCGTGAACAACCTCGCCGAGCGCGACCAGTACTTGGGCCGACCGATTATCATGGTCACCGATGAGGGCCATATCATCACCAAGAACCCATTGCTGGCGCCCTTCGTGGTCAAGGGGACGAAGATGTGGCGCAAGCTCGGCGCTTGGTTCTGGCTGGCGACACAAAACCTTGCCGACTTTCCCACCGCGGCGCAGACCATGCTCAACATGATCGAGTGGTGGATTTGTTTGAACATGCCGCCCGCGGAAATCGAAGAGATCGCACGGTTCAAGAAACTCACGCCGGCACAGAAAGCCTTGCTGCTGTCCGCCAGTAAGGAACCAGGCAAATACACGGAAGGAGTGGTGTTGTCGAAGAAACTTGAAACATTGTTTCGAGCCGTGCCGCCCAGTCTTTACTTAGCCCTCGCCATGACGGAGCCAGAGGAAAAAGCCGAACGTTGGACATTGATGCAGGAGAACGGTTGGTCAGAGTTGGAAGCAGCGTATCGGGTAGCTGAACGGATCGATAGGATGCGAGGAATTAAGTGAAACGGAGCTTATTCTAGGTTTCGATCAATCCGGTAGCAGATCCGTGAACACCTTTTCCACATAGGCCTGCATAAACCAGTCAGGGACCTCACCAGCTCTGAACTCAAGGTCAGTTCCGTCCGTCACCTCAGCGAGCAGCACCAGATCAGCACCCGAGTTATCAAAGATATAAGCCCGGTTCGAGGCCGCGATGGCCGCAGGCAATAGGTTCAGACAGCGACCGTAGCGCTGGATAATTTTTTCCGTGGGAACTGGATGTCCGCCGGATGCAACACGGTTCTTGACCCGGTTGATATTGATATCAGGGTCTTCAGTGGCCACAAAATAGAGGTAGGTGCGATACCCCAACGCTCTTGCCTTGAGCATAAAAGCGATTTTGTCCTCGCTGGACATCACCGTTTCGAAGGTGAAAGACAGCTGGGCCTCGAGGAGCTTGTGCCGGATAAAATCAGAGAGCACGGAAGCAAAATAGGAGTTCATCGCTACGGACTGGAAATTCAGGCCGTTATTGCTGAAGCCTATTTTGGTTGCCTCTTCACCGAGCTGGGCCGATCGAATCAGTCGGTGCGCCTTGATAAAACCGAGAACCTCGTCGCCTTCGACTTCCAGTTGAAAATCGCTGAACTCCAGGCGTCCGCCTTCTTTGGCAGCCTTTTCGATTTCATCCGGATTGATATAGATACCAATCAGATGGGAGGGAACGGCACTTTTCATCGTGCTTTTGCCGGAACCGTTAGGACCGGCAAACACCCTCAACCGAGGAACGGTCATGAGCAGCGGTGAACCTTGATAACCCCGCCCAAGGTCACTTTATGCTTTGGCTTGGCCACTCGAATAACCTTGTGCTTACCATCGGCAGTCGTCTCAACGAGCATGCCGTCTATGACTTCCATCACGCTGCGTCCGGCCGCCAGCGCGTTGATATAGGCCGTATTGATCGCGCCTTCAGCCATGGCTGGAATTTTACCCTCCAGCCGGCTCACCAGATCATCACTCAACACTTGGTCGGCTTTCATATCGCGCTCCACGTTCTCAGAGCGTGCAGAATCTGCACTTATCAGAATCCTAGCTAATCTGTTTGTCGCAGACAACGCTACGTCTGTCAGGTATCCATTCTAGAGGAATGGAGGCTGAAACCATACCTTCCAACATATTTTTGTGCCGCAAGCCATGTCATCAGGACTGGAGCCGCACGGTTACGCTGACGCGCCCCGAAGCCGCTGTTGAATTCTCAGCAAAAAACCGGCTTCGAACGCATCTTGGCAGTCTCCTGCAGGGCAGGTTTTACGTGCCTGCGCCAGCTCCCACCACAGCGGTATCTCACTAGGTGTATCGAGCCATGTCTGGGCGCATTGCACGCCATGTTCGATTAGGGAAGCAAACTCGCTACCCCACGGTGTTACAAGGCTTGGGCAACCATCCGCCGCTGGAATTGAAACGTAGTTTTCGTCCATACACACCTTAGATTTCTGTTTATTTTTGATGTTGCGTCTGGTCTGAGCATCATAGAAACGGAGCTGTTACTGGCACCTGAGCTCTAAAAGACCCAAATCAGAGCCAATGTAGACTATATCCCGTGGATTGAGAGTCCCTCAAGGCGCAGTTTGCGCGCATGACTCAAGACTACGAACAGCTTCGTCTGCAACTGTCGGAAAATATCCGCTCGATGCGACGCCTGAAGAACCTTACCCAAGAGCAATTGGCGCTCATGGCCGAGGTGGATCGTACCTACGTCAGTCAAATCGAACGATGCACGGGCAATCCGTCGCTACTGGTCCTGTGCAAACTCGCCAACATTTTCGAAATTACCGCAGATCAGTTACTTGTGGAGCCCGATAGCTTGCGTAGCTCCCTTCCCGTCAAATAATAGTCTCACTTCTCACAATCCCGATAGATTCGCCTTCATAATTTCCGCTGACAGTCTTCAGACCCTAACCGAACCTGCCCAGGCCATACACAGAGAGCCTGGATCATGCCTGTTGCCCGCTCGCCAATCTCCTCACCTACGAAGCTACGGCCGTTAGCGCTGAGCGCCCTGCTGGCATGCGGCCCAAGCGTGGCACTGGATACCGCCAGCATTACCGCCTCCGTGCTTTCTCCAGACTGCCTCGAATACAGGGTCATCGGCATTTGTTTCTGGCTGCTCTGCACGCCCTTCGGCTGCACGGTTAAAACCTCCACCAAGGTTCGACATTTCATTCCTGAACTGGTGGTCTCGAGCTACGCCACCACCGGCAATAACCCCTGGACCGAGATGGCTCCCCTCTCCTCTCCCATTAGCGGTGCGGAAGGTGGTGGTAACCTGATCACGCCGAACACACAGCGCGATAACCTGCCTCGTTTCAAAAACGTTGATGGCATCGGTCACCCGGGTGGATGGGCCGCCACGCAACTAGCCTCGCAATCTGGTTACGCCTGCGCCAGCGGCGCCGCGGCGTTCATGCCCTACTACCTGAGTACTCTGGACTCACTGGCCTGGCGCCATGGCATCCCGGAAAGTCTTTACCCCGAGTCGCTCATGCCGGGGATCCGTGAAATTGGTCGTCAGGCTTTGGGAAATATGTGGGGCAACGTCTATCCCCGGCAGGGCTTTCTAGTACAGCCCGACGACTTCAAGGCAGCCGCGGTCATGGCGCAACGGGCCGGTGATGTGATTACCCACAACTGGCAGCCGCATGTGTACTTACCACTCACGCCCGCCAAACGCGACGGCTACTGGCCGCCTGGCCCGATCGTTGAAAACGACGCTTCGACCCACAAATGGCAATTGCTCTACCCCCAGGTGCAGCCAACGTGCGCCATCTTCCCCAGCGATCCGGTACAGAGCGCGGATGGCGGCTACGCCTGGTCGCTGTGGCGTCCCTATAGCTGCTGCAAACGTGAGGGACAGACCTTCCTGTTCAGCATCGACTTCGAAGGAGGTGCTTCATGAGTCGGCTCGCGCGGCACTGGTTGGGCACGATGAGTCTGTTGCTCTGTGGACTGCTCGCCATTGCCACACATGCCTACGCCGCCGAGGGTGGTTACCGTCTGGGTACTCAAGGTGAAGTACTCGACGACCGAGTGATGTACACCATTGGTGGCGGCTCGGCAGTCGGCTCACCGAGTTCGCTCTACCGACCCAGTGGTCTCGGTGTCGGCGGGTCATGGCGAGCGAACATGATGTGCGGAAACATGAGTCTTACCAACACCCTGCAAAACCAACTGAACGGCGTCACCGAAGGTTTCCAGCAAATCATGGGCAGCATCGTGCAGAACGCGACCCAAGCTGTGATGTCGCTGCCGGCGTTGATCATTCAGCGCGCCAACCCAGGCCTCTATGAGTTGCTCAGTAATGGGGTGATGCAGGGGCGCATCGACTTCGACCGCTCCAAGCTGACCTGCCAGGCCATGGCAGAAAAGATGGCGGACAAGGTCGGTCAAGCCGGCTGGGGCGCGCTGGCCAAGAACCAAGAAATGCAAGGCAACCTGGAGCAAACCGGCGGTGATGCGGTGGCCGCGGTGAAAAACACCGAGGCCCATAACGGCAACAATGGAGTGTCCTGGGTCGGTGGCTCAAAAGCCGGAGGTGACGGGCAAACACCCATTCGTGTGACTTCCGACGCGGTGCGCGCGGGCTATAACCTGCTGCATAATCGGTCAGTAGATGACAGCACCTCAATCAATAGCAGCGACTGCTTAGGTGGGACAATTTGTCAGACCTGGGCTTCGCCCCAAGAGGAAGCCGCATGGGCCGTCCGCGTACTGGGCGAGAGCGAAGTCGCGACCTGTGACAGCTGCGAAACCCTGCGCGTGACCGCGGGTAGCGGATTGACGCCGTTGATCCAGGAGGCCTACAGCGAGCGACTGAAAGCCCTGCAAGGGTTGCTGTCGGGCTCTCTGCCGCCTACCCCTGACAACCTGGCAAAAGCCTCAAGCCCAATGCTGCCGGTGACCCGTGGCGTGGTTGAAGCCCTGCGCGACGATCCCGACCAGGATTTGCTGGCACGACGCCTGGCCAGCGAGACAGCCTTGTCCAGCGTACTCGACAAGGCGCTCCTGCTACTGCGCACTATGCTGGCGGGAAGTCACGAACCGAACATCGCCTCCGCCGAGCCGGCCCAAATCGCCTTGACGAAAAACATCGACGCCCTGGAGCGCGAAATACGTCTGCTGCAGACCGAACTGCAGGTTCGGCAGATACTGGCTACCAACACCGCCAGCCTGGTGCTTGATCGACATGCGGGCGGTGCCGATGCTTCGCGCACCGTGGAGCAAGGCGACCCTGAGCCGGGCCGACTCAATGATGCTGACGCCAGGCAGCCATGAAACGCTCACCGCTATTCACTTTGCTTTCAGGTCTGGGGATTGCCGCGCTGATGATCCTGACCGCCGCACTGGTCGCCTGGGTCAGCCGTACTGCACTGGGTAGTTTCGAGGCTTGGCAGCAGGCATTCGAATCCGTACGGCCTTATCTGCGATGGTGGCGTGCCCTGCTCTACGGCGCTCTCTTTGCACTCTGGTGTGATCTGCTTCGGCGTTATCGACATCGACCACGGGATCGACTGCGCGTGAAACGCATCGGGGCAATAGGATTCGTGCTCTTTACCGTCGTCGAACTCACCCGGCTGTGAGGTCACCACCATGCTCATGAGCACCAACAGCTACCTGGAGTTTTACCTCTCTCTCCTGGCCTGGATCATCAACAACGGCCTCTGGAGCGTCCTGTCCGACACCGGGCTGTTCGCCGCGCCCTTCGGCGCGATCATCCTCCAAGAATGGCTATCGGCCCGTCAACAAGGCGCAGATGAAGGCAACAAGGGACTATTGTCGGTACCGCGAATCGAGAACCGATTGTGGCTGGCCTACATCGTCGTATTGTTCGGCTGCGCACCGGTCTTTCCGTTGAGTCTCACGTCAATGGCGTTCGATGATGCGGCGAGTCAGCGCTGCGGCGTGAGTGTGGCCAAGCCGGCGGAAACCGCTTGGGGGACGACTTTCAATACTATTGGCGAACGCTCCGCCAACGTGCCGATCTGGTGGTTTCTGGTGCATGCCTTGAGCAAAGGGGTAACCGCCGCGGCCACCGCCTCCATTCCCTGCGCACCGGATATCCGGCAGATGCGCATGGAGATCGACAGTTCGCGTATCGACAGCCAGGTCCTGCTGCAGGAAGTCGCCGACTTCACCCGCGACTGCTATGGCTATTCCCGTTCTCGGCTATTCACCAACCGTCCGCAGTTGGACAAGGCACAAAGTCATGACGCTTCCTGGATCGGTTCAAGCTATTTTCTAGACTCCCCCGGCTACTACGACACCGATCGCTCACGCGCACCGCGAGCCAGCTGGCCGTATGACGAAAACCGCGATGTCTCCTTGCCTCGGTTAGAGAATGGCGCAGGCTATCCCACCTGCAAGCAGTGGTGGAGTGATAGCGGTGTTGGGTTGCGCGAGCGCTTGATCCAGCAGGTCGATCCCTCGCTGCTGACTCAGCTGAAAGGTTGGTTGACTGGTCGTTCCAGCAACGATATCGAGGATGCCACCTTGCGTGAGCTGGTCAGCCCGCGCCAGCAATCGATGTCCATGTCGCCCGGACAGGTGTACCAGGACTATGGCTCCAGTGCCCGCGGCGGCTCGATCAATCAGGGTCTCAATAACCTAGCCACCAATACCGGATTGGCACTGGGTTCCTTCAGTAATTTTCCCGCAATGAATGCGCTACGCGCCGCCCTACCGATGGTGCAGGCCTTCCTGATCATGGGCGTCATCATCAGCTTGCCGCTGATTCTATTGGTCAGTAACTACCAGTTGAAGACCGTCATGACGGTGACGTTCGCACTGTTCACACTGCATATGCTGAGCTTCTGGTGGGAACTGGCCCGCTGGGTCGACTCCAGCATGCTCGATACCCTGTACAACCAGGTTTCGGCTTCCAATCAGGTGCTGTTGTCGCTGCCCACATCTGGGTTTATGGATGGGACGGTCACGGCACAGGTAATTGAGTATGTGATGGGGGCGATGTTTATCGTGCTGCCGATGCTGTTTCTAGGGGCCATGAGCTGGGCAGGATATTCAGTCGGCACCGGGATTCAAGGCATGTTGGCGAACGGTAGCAAAGCCGCAAGTGATTCAGCGAGCAAAGGTACGGATCAAATATTGGGTGCTGCTAAGCGCTCAATTAGATGACTTGCTGTCGCCTATATAATGCCCATTGTCGTCGAAGTCACCAATGTAGAGGTCCGCACCTAGGTAGTCTGGCCCTGGATTTTTCTCTTGTTGATCGGCACAAATAAAACCCCTGAGCCATAGCAAAGTAGTGACAGCCAGCATCATCACAATGAAAGTAACCATCCAAACACTAACAAAGAGCAATCCTCCGATCAATGCCAGTTTGGAAATCAAAAAGCTCCCGCGAACAAGAAATTTACCTGCGGGCATACCTACCGTCTCCGCACGCTCAACCACACGGGATTCAAACGTTTTCAACCTACGGTAACCACGCTTCACCGACATACCACAGACGTACGCCCAGCGGTGGGCACGTGAACTCTGAACAGGTTGCTGAATCGGCATGGTCTCGCCCTCTTCTGAGCGTTTTCATGGTTGAGACAAGAGCAATAGCGTACTACTGAAATCGGCCCGTGCCTGACCGTTTATCAGTTTGCCCCAGCCGAAAAATCTTCACTGGAAGACAGAAGACAATCCCCGTGAAACAGCGTCTCTACAGTGATTGACCCAGATAAATCGTCCGGCTAAATACAAGGTGCGGATAGCTGTTATCAACAGCACTTTCCCAGGTAGCCAGAACCTTCAAGGCTACGTCACTTCGATGATGGTTCCTCCCAAGTGCGATTAGCGTTCGGTGGCTCGCACAGTGACCGTTTCTACGGTGATGAACGCCTACTGCTCTTATGAGCGCCTTTTGAGCTCTGCTCGCGAGGTAAGCCCTCTTAATTTTCTTCAACCCATTGCGGGGAAATCTTTCTCCGCACGGGACAGGTTTCTTCGCGTTTTCGACGGAGACATGCCATGCCCGATTCACTTACACCGGAAACACTGAACACTCTTCGGTTACCCATTGTGTTCACCCCTGGCGCGTGGCAACGCGCAGTACTGCTCGAGCAATCCGATCACGCTGAGAAGCTGCAGGTCGATCGGTTGAGCCACGTATTGCGCGCAGCCTTCGAAGCTCACCTCGCCTCTCCACACGAGCCCTATGTGATGTTCGAGGTTGTCCGGGTTGAACCAACAGATCACTTAGACCACGACCCGTTGCTGCAATTGAGTCTGAGCCTACTCCAAGAACCGGGTCAGCCTGGCGCCTTGCTGATAGCGCTTGCAGGAGAACACCAGCGCTAAGCGCAATTGGCGGCGCCCACCTCCACATTCGGACGGCATGCAAGACCTGCATCAATCCAGCCCATCACCCAACCGGGGAACCCTCCCCGACGGGCACGGCGTTCCTCCGTTTTTCTCTCGAGGAAATTGCCATGCGCGATATCTACCAAGACGTGACTGACAAGATCGTTACCGCGTTAGACCAAGGCGTTGCTCCCTGGATCAAGCCATGGTCCTCAAGTGGCTCCGCTTACATCGGCCATCAACCCTACCCCATCAACGCCATCACGCGACGTCCGTATTCGGGCATCAATTTACCGCTGCTCTGGGCCGAGGCCCGATTGCAGGGGTTCACTCAAGATCGTTGGCTGACCTTCAACCAAGCCAAAAAGACCGGTGGGCACATTCGTAAGGGTGAGCACAGCACTCTGGCGGTGCTCTACAAGCCGATGGAGCGCGAGGAACAGACCGAGTCAGGCCAGCCCGTACTCGATGAAAACGGTCAACACAAGGTCGCTCACTTCGGCATTCTCAGGACACATTTTTTGTTCAACATCGAGCAAACGGAGGGGCTCGAAATGCTCAATGACACCCAGCTCGAGACGGAACAGAGTGATCCCTTCCAGCCCAACAGCGCTGCGGAAAATCTGCTGTTACGTTCGGGGGCACACATCGTTCATCGATCTGCCAACGAAGCCTTTTACCACCCGATCAGGGATCTCATCCAGCTGCCGACAAAAGCGCAGTTTCAAGACGAAGGTGGATACTACGCCACTGCACTTCACGAGCTGACGCACTGGACTGGGCATCACTCTCGGTTGCAACGCGAGGGTGTGACGTCATCCTGTCCTTTCGGCTCGCCAGGCTACGCGTTTGAGGAGTTGATCGCCGAGATGGGCGCTGCTTTTTTATGTGCCTACGCCGGTATACAGGGGGAGCTGCGGCACGAGGGCTACATCGACTCCTGGCTCGGCCTGCTCAAGGCTGACAAACGCGCGATCTTTCGCGCCAGTGGTCAGGCCCGAAGCGCCTCGGAGTATGTACTCAACCTGGAGCAGCAACTGAAGCAGATGGTAATGGATGACTCACGATGCATGAACGATGGAGTTTGATCGTTACCTCACCGCTGCAATCGCATCACAGGGCCCAACGCGAGTTGGGCCCTTTTTTCTGCGCCCAGAAAACCCATTCCGCGGGGCTCTGATGCAAAAAGTCAGGGATGGGAACACACCCGCAGCCTGTCATTCCGCATCCAGGTTCTGCGCTAGAAAATCCACCAGCTCAAGCGGACTTCGGCTGTCGATTACCTTGTAGATCAGATCACGCTTACTGCGCGGCAACTTCTTGACCACGCTCTTCGCCGAGGCCCGGACGGCTTCGTCGGTCCCATGGATACGTGCCGCGAGCAGCAGCACGAGCGTGGCGTCAGTGAGGTTCATGGCAAGACCCAAAAAATATGCACCGCAGTGTACCGACTCTTGTCTTTTCCGTACTAGCCCCCCAACAAAACGATGTTCAGCAGTATCCATATTTCGATTGCCGCACAAAGGGACACGCGCCAAAAGGACGGGTAAGGGTTGGAAGGGAATGGGGACTCAAGGGTAAGAGCGCTATCCGAAAAGGCTAAAAGGCCACTGACCCAACCACCGCCCGGAGGTCAAGATGCTCAGTCTATTTCGCCACAAAAGGCAGAAGCCCCCTCCACCACCGACCGTGAGCGTCGCCGAAGGTTACCTGCCCATCGAATCGGCCCACAGCTTGTTAGCCGCCGAGCACCGCCGCCAATTGCTCGATCGCATCTGGCAGTACACCGCCCTCTCCCACGCGCAGTTCATCCAACTCTATTTAAATCCGATCCATCGCTACACCGAACAGGTCCAGCAACTCCCGGCCAGCGAGACGCACCACCATGCGTATCTCGGCGGCATGCTCGACCATGGACTGGAACTGGTCGCGTGCAGTTTGAAACTGCGTCAGTCTTATCTGCTGCCCACCGGCGCCGCGCCCGAAGACCAGGCCGCCCAGACCGATGCCTGGTCGGCGGGTATTGCTTATGGCGCCCTGCTGCATGACATCGGCAAGATCGCCGTGGACTTGCAGGTCGAACGCCAGGATGGCGGTCTTTGGCATCCTTGGCAGGGTCCCCTGGATCAGCCCTACCGTTTTCGCTACCTCAAGGGTCGTGATTACCACCTGCACGGCGCCGCCGCAGGCTTGCTCTACACCCAGATTCTCGACCGCCCGATCCTCGATTGGCTGAGTGGATTTCCGTCACTGTGGGCCAGCCTGCTGTATGTCCTGGCCGGCCAGTACGAACGTGCCGGTGTGCTCGGTGAGTTGGTGATGCAGGCCGACCGCGTTTCCACCGCACAGAACATCGGTGGTAACCCGAGCAAGGCGCTGCAAGCACCGATTCATTCGCTGCAACATCACTTGATCAACGGATTGCGCCATCTGGTTCAGCACGAACTGAAACTCAACCAGCCAGGTGCCGCGGGATGGCTGACCCACGACGCACTCTGGCTAGTCAGCAAGACGGTCACGGACAAGCTGCGAGCCTATCTGCTGTCCCAATCGATTGAAGGCATTCCCTCATCCAACATCGCGGTGTTCGACGAGCTGCAGTCACATGGATTGGTTGAGTCCACGCCGGAAGGCAAAGCCATCTGGACCGCGCTTGTCGCGCAAGGCAACTGGCAGCAGAGTTTCACCTTTCTGCGCCTTCAACCGGCACTGATTTGGGGGAACGAAGACCGGCCCGAGGCTTTTAGCGGAACGGTGAGCATTGCGGCCCATGACCACTCAACTGATACCCCGGTACCAGTACCAGCGCCCGAGACAGGCAGTGCAGGATCAGGTCAAAGCCAACCGCAGCCGGATCCCTTGGCACTAGATGATGCCGATTACCTCGGCACGCTGCTGGACATGTTCGAATTGAAAGAGCCTGAGGCCAGTGACGCACTGTCAGAAAGTGCTGTCGAAACTTCAATGCTTCAATCGGATAACCCAGGCCAGGCATTCCTGAATTGGGTTAAGGAAGGCATTCTCAGCCACAAACTGATCATCAACGACAGCAGGGCTAAAATCCACACGGTGGATGGGAGCGTATTTTTGGTCACGCCTGGTCTCTTTCAACGCTATACGCAGGAATTCCCCGGTATCTCTCAGGGCGCCTGCCAAGAGATCGAAGAGTGGCGTTGGGTGCAAAAGCAGTTCGAGAAGCTGAATGTCCACAGGAAGCGCGACAATGGTTTAAATATTTGGGTCTGTCAGGTGGAAGGTCCTCGGAAGAAAGGAAAACTCCAGGGCTATTTGCTAGAAAAACCAAAACTATTATTCGAAGCTACGCCGGTGCCTTCGGACAATATTTTTTTAAAAATTGAAAAATCTTAAATGTCCGTAACATCCCAGACTCGACTCAGGCAACCAGGCGAAGGATTGCGCACTGCGCGTCAGTCCCTGTTGCCAGCTCAACGATTTAAATACATCTCACGGGGCACAAGTCGAAGCCGAACGCACCACGCTTTGCCCCTGCAGATGCTCTCTGCCAGCGCCTTAGAGCTACATCTCGGCAATCGCCCATTTCATAATATTTCGCTCAAACGGGGACAGCTGCATCCCATCCAGGCGGATCGCCAAGTGCCGTAACTTGTTCAGCAGGTCATTCAGGTTGTCAGATGGAAGAATTGAACTCTTAATACGCGTCGAGACCTGCGTGGGAATCCCATATTCGTCCAGCGCCGTCAGTAAGGGATCGTGAAAAAGGTTCTCCATCTGCTCAGAGAAGAAGCTGAAGTCTCCTGGCTCAATATTGCGCTGGGTGAAGACATCCGCCTGGATCTTGCTTATGGCCATAAAATCACGAGGAAGGCGATAGCACAGGACGTTACGGATAAACTTGAGACGAAGGTTGATCGCTTCGCTCGCAGTGGTGCCCGCTCGGTTAGTGTCGATTGCGTTCTGCAGATACGCCGAGAAGTCTTTCTCCATTCGGACAGAGTTGATATGAAAGGCGAGCTGAGGGCCTGAAATGATTCCATAATCCATCAGTTTGGTCTGAAGGTGATCACAGACTAAGGTGCACACGTATTCGAGCTGGTTTTGTTCAGGGTTTCCTTTCCAAGTGAGCATTCGGCGACTCACTGCAAGATTCCTGATAATTGATTCGGCGATCTCTATCTGCCGGTCAACCGGGATATGCCGATTTTCGACGAGGGTCGCAGTAGACAGCAACGGTGTCGCATACGCCCGATCCAGCCGCTGACGGGAGATATCCGTGAGGTACTCCGGCTCTAGCTTCATCAAAAGCCCCATCGGAGAATCTTCGTTCTGCAGTCCAATCGGGTAATCAACAGTGAGATCTTTTTCTTCCGGCGGAGCCTCCAGCATGTAAACCTTGCCGATGAAGTAGCGGTTCATGCGACCCGCGCGGCCAGAAATGTTCTTGAACGTGAAGAAATCGAACGGCGTGTTACTAACCCGGCGGTCATAAATGATGACGTTTTCTGCTGAAGTATTGACCCCCTCAATCATCGTTGACGTACAGATGATGTACTTGATTGTCCCCTCGTTGAAGAGCTTCACAAAATACTGTTGCAGCGCTCTAGGGACGCCACCATGGTGAATGGCGATACCAAGCGATATGGCCTTCGCGACGTTCCACTGGGGGTGGTATTCCTTCGCGATCCATTGAGCAATGTCTTGGGTCTGCGCGAGCGGCGAAAACCCACCCTTTTCGATAAGGAGCTGTGCAACCTTGTTAGCGCTTGCTGGCGACTGAGAGTAGATGAGCGTGGGGGTGGCAATTTTGCGGCAGAGTTCTAGGAGCTTGTCCTTGCGTGCATCTCCGTTGGTCGGCAAATTGAAATACTCAACATCGACGGCCACTGTGGAAAAGTTGGAGGGGATGAAATTGTACTCATAAGCGTCGAGACCGTGGATATTTTGGATATGCGGGCCGAGTAGATAGAACTGTGCCCCCTGTCTTGCCAGCTTGTGGAAAGCCAAGCTCAAATCAATTGCACGGCTGCCAGTTTCCGAGTCACTGCACAGGTCAAGTTTATAGAATTCATCTACGACGAAAAAGCCGACGTCCTGTAGATCGTCACGCTGGAGGACTCTCTCCTGGGTCAGCAGGTAAACGTTTACTCGGGCGTCGTCGGCTTCCTGAGTCGGATGCGTAATGACATTGCACCTCTGTTTGAAGCGCTTGACCAGACGTCGGCGCGTTTCGTCGATGAGGGCGATGGTTGGGACGATGACCACGATCTTGCGAAATTTTTCCTGGGCCAGAACGGCGTCTATCACCAAGCTTTTACCGACGCTTGTTGAGGCACTCAGCACGACGTTACGTCCTTGCATCAGCAAGCTGAACACATGAGCCTGCAGCCGATGAAAAACCATGCCCGCTTCAACTCCGTCCACCCGATGCACCTCATAGGCCAGACGGTCTGAAATCGATATTCCATCGAGGTACGGAGTGATGTAAGGGAATAGGCCCACCGCGCGGATCATACTCAGCAAAAGGGATTGCTCAACTTCACCAAACAAGGCGAATTTATCCAGCGCACGGATGACGAGGTCCCGTCCTTCCCACTCTGGGTTCCCCCGGTTCACGGCAACACTGATAGCTTGGAGAAGCTCGATCCTGGAGCTTGAATCTTCACCGAGCCGTTCGAGTCGTTCCTTAACTACTTCATATCTCATGTCAGCCTAAACCCTACAACGTGAGTTAAACTCTTTGATCAAGTTCTGGATGCTTTCGATAGGAACAAGGAACACAGCAATTCGGATTTGATCCATTTTCTTCGGCAGATGGACTTTCAATGAACTGTAGTGATCGTTGATCTCGTGCTTCAGCCGATCAATATAGTCGGAGAGGTACCCGGAGGATAAGGCATCACTGTCATAAGCCAATAACACAGGAAAGCACAGCACCTTCAGCATTTCTTCAGCAGGCGCGTTTCGTTCTAATGCTTTGTTCAACTCCTCCGAATTGGAGCGAAGGTGATTCGGTTCGCGCAGCGAGATAATGATCTCGCGCTCGTTGGTCAGTGCGGCTTTGTTAATTGTCGAATCCAGAGTGCTGCAAACCTGCGCCACAGTCTGGGCCATGGTTCCCACAGTAATCATCCTCGCCAACCCCAACCAGAGTTGATCAACCTCGCCTGAGCGCTGAACAATATGGGCGTTCCCGAACTCGGATAGGCCTGTCTTTGAGGCAAAAAATACTTTGCACGCTATAGGCTCGCTATTTTCCTTATTTCTCAAAATCACATGCAGGATTAGTTCTGCAATTAACTTATCGCGCTCCATACCATTCTGAGTGAACGTAGCAATCGCCTTCGACAGAATCGTCTGAGCATGGTGAACCTGAAAATTCACAATCTCGCTGGCTTGTAAACAGAACTCAGGAAGCCACTGAACCAGGTGCTCAGCAAGTTCCTTATGCCTCCACTCGCCAAAGTCATACTGAACGTCGTACCCAGTCAGGCTTCGTAGCAATCCCTCGTCGGTTGCAGCATGGAATTCGACCAGAAACGGCGGAGGCTTGGATTTATAGGGCTTCGAGTAAGTGATGTTTTTGCTATCAGCCGCCGCCAAGAGTGCATCAAGGCGATCCATGGCATCCGCGCGCGTAATGACCTTTTGGATAGGTTCTGAGATGACGTTTGCGGTTGCCGCATCATCTGCCCAGCTAAGAAATTCCGCGTAAATTGCCTGCTGTTGTTTGTGCGTAGGCCACGAGCCTTGCATGTCGATTATTTCTGCAAGCTTACGCAGATTCACTGACTCCAGCGCGTCCACATCGCCACAGATCTGCCACACAAAATTATCCGCCCAATAGCAAAAGTCACGCCCCATGGGTGATCGTGTTTTCTTAAACTTCTTAGCAAGGGCTGTCCCACGACTGGTCGCAAGATCAGGCTGAGTTCGCTTTTCAAGCTCTAACTTGAAGCAACTCAAAGCTTTGGCGGTATCGCGCTTGGTGACCATTCGAAACAGAGCTTTTCCAGGGCGGCAGTCACATAGCAGTGACTTCTGCAGTAGAGAAGTGTCAGCCCGACCGCTGTCCAGAGCTGTTGCTTCACTCTGGTTCCACTTGCTGTCACCTTCGGTGGTTTTGACCTGAATATATTCGTTAACCGTCTCACCAGACTGGCGAGAGACCAGCACGATGTCGTCAGCAGTCTCACACTCGACGTGCTGGTAACTGCTATCGCGAAGCATCTTCAGTATGAAGGAAACGGCAACGTGATCCTGGTACTTGAAACCTTGCCTTGCCGCAGGCCCACCTTTGTTCGATGGGATATTGATAAGCACCATGACGTCCCTGTATCGCTTGAATCGAGCCGGTCACGTCGGCATCCTGAGTCACTTAGGGATAGCAGACGCGCGTGTTAGTACGGAAGCTACCACTAATGGCAATTGGCCGATATCCCTATTCCTCAACCGCCTACCCTCGCAACGTAAGAGCCGCGGCACAGGAGCATTATGGAGAAAGCATGAGGACCACACCGCTAGGTAGAACGACCTTAAACAGGCGCCTCGCGATATACCTCGAAAAGCCTCCAGATATGAGGGGTCCCGTATGCACCGGCTTATGGAGTAGCCCAGGAAAGCCGCCCATTCAGGCTTGTTCGCTTCAAGCAGCGACAGCATGGCTGCAAATACTCGTTTATCTGTAGATTTGGAGCTTCGTATCGGACGGCTCGAGGCATCGCAGTTCGTACCCATATTCCGGCTGGCGCTTGAATTTCATACATTGCAAATGAAGACGCCATCAAGATGATATTACGCTAAGCTGGACGCAACGAGGCGGTACCAAAGGAGAGGATATGGCATCGGCCAGGCAGGATTTTGAGCGTTTTGTGGGATGGCTTTATCAGCCTGAAAAAGACATCCCTGCGAATGTCCGTCGTCTAGCTGCCTTGGTTTTGTCGAAATTCGATGAATTGGCTGGGACCTCGCGTCAACGAAGCCAGCGATCCATATACCTAGTTGAGCTGATTCGACGAGAACTCGAGGGTACCGCAGATATTGCTCCGGTCGCAGTTGCTCAGGCTGATCTCGGGACATGGCCTTGGGCGAAACTTCGACATCTGACACTCGGTCCATTTCGAGGCTTTCGAGCAGCCGAGCCATTCGACCTCACCAAGCAAATCGTCCTTTTCTACGGCCCCAACGGTAGCGGCAAAACCAGTCTGTGCGAAGGACTGGAGTACGCGCTCTTGGGAGATGTCGAAGAGGCGGGAAGCAAGCGCATTGCAGCCCGCACTTATCTCGCCAATGTCCATGATGGGCGATTCAACGCACCAATACTGAAAGCGACCGATCAGCAAGGGCGAGAAGTAAATGTCGTTGCCAACGCTGACACCTATCGTTTCTGCTTCGTAGAAAAGAACCGGATCGACGCGTTTTCCAGAATCGCCGCACGCCCTAATGCCCAACGAGCGGAACTCATTGCCACTCTCTTCGGCATGGATCAGTTCAATGAGTTCGTGGGCCATTTCAATGAGAGCATCGATGGGCAGCTTATCCTTCTCGGCGAACAACAGACCACATTGACTGCTCGCCGAAATGCATTGGCAGCAGATAGAACGACCGTTGAAAATGAAGCAGCATCCCAGCAAGCACTGGCGGAAGAAGAGGCAGCCCTAGCGAAGGAGTACGACGCCGAGATCACATATGACGTGCTTAAAGAGCTTATCGGTACCGCCGAAACTCCGGGTCGCCTTCAGGAGCTCGAAGCGATTTTGGAAGCGGTACCGCTTAATGTGCTCGGCGTAACGCGCCAGGGCCTTCTAGATGCTTTTGAGAAAACACACAAATGTGATGAGGAGCTCAAAGACATCGTTGAAGCTCTTCGCGCCAGAAGCGACCAAGTCTCTTTTAAGGCGCTTTATGACTCGGTCCTGGCCCTACAAGAAGTCGTGGGAGACCGGTGCCCGGCCTGTGACACCCCACTGAAAGGTCAGACTCACGTAGCTGCAGATCCATATCTAAGGGCGGGTGAAGGGCTTAAACAGCTTGAAGAGCTTGGCGTTCTCCAGGAGCAGCAGCAGGTTACGCAGACCACGTTTGGGCAAGCGTCACGTGAGTTGCGCCAGATGTTCAGTCCCGTCGCCGCTTTCATCGATGCCCAGCCCGGAGAAAATAAGGCCATTTCCCAGTGGATTGGTCAGCTTCCAGAAGAACCGGTTGAACGTTGGTGGTCAAGCATCTACCCCCAAACGATGGTGATTCAAGATGCACTACCGTCCCTTGATGAAATCCTGTCTGTGGTGGATCGCATGGCAGCCCAAGACGTTGCGTCATTGCAAGCTCAGCAGGATCGCCAGCCGCACATTACGGAGCGTCGACGGCTCAACGAATTCCAGCTCAAGGTTCAAGCCCAGGATCTTAAGAGACAGCAACTGCAAAAGAACGTTGAGGCTGCAAATAGCCGTATAAATGCATTCGACGAAACAAATGCTGAGCTAATCGCCCAAGCGAACCAAGAGATTCTCGACATAGAGCGGGATACCCCCTTCAAGGGGACTTATGACCGATTTCTTGTAGAACTAAGGTCCTACAGGGATCAGCTCCCGGGGCAGTTGATAGCGGGACTCAACGACGCAGCCAAGGATCTTTACAACGCATTCAATCGCAATGATCGGGATGAGGACAAATTATTCGCACTGCACCTTCCAATTGGAGGTGAAGGGAAGATTGAGATCTGCTTCCAAGGTAATCCGGGAGCTCGGGTCGATGCACTTCACATACTTAGCGAAGGCCATATTCGCTGCCTCGGGTTGGCAATCCTCATGGCTAAGGCGAAAAGCATAGAATGCCCTGTCATTGTCTTCGACGACGCCATTAATGCAATCGACCACGATCATCGAGGCGGTATCCGAGAAACAATCTTTGAAAGTGACCACTTTGCTCAAACTCAATTAATCGTCACCTGTCACAGCAACGAATTCATCAAGGACATCCAGCAACATCTCCCCGTCCAGAGACGCAATGGCTGCCAAGTCTATCTGTTACGCCATCATGACGGCAACTATCAACCCAGAGTGACCGGAAACGTACCTAGCGCAAACTACATCGCGAAGGCTAGGGCCGCAAGAGAGGCCCTGAATGATAGAGATGCCCTAGCAGCGTCACGCCAAGCCTTAGAAATGCTGTCTGAAAAGGTATGGCGTTGGCTCGGCAGTCACGACCAGGGTGTCTTAAATATCATGCTCGCCGGGGTTGGTGCCGAGCCCGGGTTGAGAAACCTTTGTGAAGCACTGGTCAAGAAGTTACGGGATGCACAAACATTCAACCATGCCAACAAAGACCCCCTGTTGACCGCCTATGATCGCATTTTGGGAATCCCAGCTACTAACCTAGTGTGGACCTACCTTAACAAGGGAACGCACGAAGAAGCTGACCGCGATGATTTTGATGCAGAGCTTGTGGAGTCAGTAGTTCACACCTTAGAAGAGCTTGATCACCTCGATCTACGGGCTGGACGCTAACGATGCAATGCCTGTGCCCTGCCCATCTTTGGTACCCCATTAGAAGTACTGATGCGAGTGTGAACATACCCTATGCGATCCAAGCCTTTTACTAGACCTACACTTATCGCTGCAGTCGAATTACTAGAGCAGAACACACAGGCACGCTTTAATCAGGTTGTGCTCCGGCTTGGCCTCGAGGATGAAATCACCTCAAGCACTAGCCTTAGCGTGGTCAAGAAATGCGATCTCCTCGGCCGCATCGTTGTGCAACGCGTTGAGACCGTAGTTCAGACGCTTGATGGCACCATGAGCTTGGGTGAGGCCGTGATTCGACAGGCCGCACAGCTGGAGCAACAGGATCAAACTCAGTCCTTGCATACAGCTTTCGCGCGGAGCTTGGCTCGGGACGGTTACGTGCTCGTCTTTGATGACTATGGGCTAAACGCCTCCATTCGCGCCGCCCTGCCCGGCGAGGTCCAGCTTCCTGAAACCGACGACGAGGTCCACCGCCTCCTGAAATTTTTCGGGTTCGTTATCCCTCTCGGTCATATTGACCAGGCGATTGAAGCCCACACACGCGGCGATTGGGCGGCCTGCAATAGCCAGCTTCGGACGTTCTTCGAAAGTCTGTTGGACGAGATAGCCCGTAATATCCGGCCGCTAGAGTCGGCTCAGCGCCCAAGCTCTGAGAACCGGCGCGCACTCCTTGCGGAGATCGGTTTTCTTGCTGTGGACCGTAACGAATGGACGCAGGATGGAAAGAACTACATCAACGGTCTCTTCAAGATGCTCCACTCGGAAGGCTCCCATCCGGGCCTTTCCGACGAGGATCACAGCACCTTCCGATTACATGTAGTGCTCATTACGGCGAGGACTTTCTTGCGTCGCCTATCAAACGGCCGGTGACCCCCATGGCTTTTTTCTCGCAAGATCAGTTAGATGCGATCGCCCGCGTGCTTGGCGATACCACTGAGGGTCTGAGCGGACCTGAGATCGAGCACCTGCTGGCCTCGTGCAAGATTGCCGATCCCGGACCTATGACGAAGCGCGTCCGTATCTACAACGCTTTTGCAGAATGCCAGAACACCAAACGAAACCGTACCAACATCCTCGAGTTCATTCGGCGCGCCTTGAAGCCCGCTCGCTACATTCACGAGCCTAACCGATACGAGCCAATGCGGGCTCGCCTGAACCAGGCGCTTGTGTTCGCCGGACTTGTGGTCGATGAGGCCGGCGAGCTGAAGTCGGCGGATTTAGCAAAGACCTTGCCAGAAGCTCTGCAGAGGGCTCGCGACTTGAGCGCGGACCTTGAAGGGCGAGGGGTTCACACAGACGACTTGAAATTCTGCCGCGCCGAGCTTCTCGTTGACAACTACTTTCATGCGGTGCAAGAAGCTGTCAAAAGTGTTGCTGACAAGATGCGTACCCGCACCGGAATAGCCGATGACGGATCTGCTCTGGTGGATCGTGTTCTCCCTGGCAATCCCCCTCTCATGACTATCAACGCGCTGTCGACGGCTAGCGAACGTAGCGAGCAGAGTGGGTTTGCCAATCTTGTCCGCGGTACATTCGGCATGTTTCGCAATCCGACCGCGCATGAGGCCCGAATACATTGGGCGATGACCAAGGAAGACGCACAAGACCTGATGTCGATCGTTTCTCTGATTCATCGACGCTTAGACATGGCGCAAGTGCTATCACGCGCATGATCATTAGAGGTATCGAGAGCTAAATGGCAAACGAACTAGAATCCGATCGCATCGGCCGCATTGGGGAGCGACAGTTCGAATTGCTCTGCGAACGCGCTGCTCTCTGTTGCAATAAGAGCGCCATCGACGTCATGGGTTGGGACTTTATCGTCGAATTCCCGATGGCGCTGGCCGGGCAACCGTCGTTGCCTCTCGATCAACGTCTAACCAATGCTGCTCGGGTTCAGTTGAAATCAACGCTCGGCCGCACCGGGAACCGTATCCGTCTAAGCCTTTCGGCCATTGAACGCCTGGCTAAGGATCCTCGGCCCGCCCTCATCATCGTGTTTTGCCTGAGCAGTGACGGCGAAATCCACACCGCGTATCTCGTCCATCTTATAGGGAAAGAGCTCGCACGCATTCTTAAACGGTTGAGGCTCGCGGAGGCTCGTAAGGCGCATGACATCAACCACACCGATATCAGCTACGCCTACGAAAAAATTGGGTTACGTTTCAAACCGACACCCGGGGGCTTGTTGGCCGCGATGAGTGACGCGTGTGGGCAAAATCCTAACGCCTACACAATCGAGAAGCAGCGGCAGCTTGTCAAACTCGGTTATGAGAATGGGCGGTACGAGGCAGAAGCCATTATTCAAATCGAAGGTCCGGAGCATTTCAGCAATATCCTACTCGGCCTTGCGCCGTTAAAACCGCGCCATCTCCAAGTGTTCGATAGCCGTTTTGGCATACGCCTTCCCTATCAAGGCACACTTTTTGACGACATCGAGGCGCTTTATCTTACGCCTCCCGCCCTGGGTTTCTGCGAGATTTCGATACGTGGCCTAGGCTTCGGACAAGCTGCACGGTTCGACGCTGAAATGTTTATCGGACCGCCGCTTTCAGAACTTCATGGACCGGAGCTTCTGATCCGCTCCGCAGAAATGATCATCCGTCTGACCCCAACGGGACTGAAACTTGAAAGCATCGGCTCGATCGATGATATGCAGCAAACCTTGGAGAAATGGGCAGAGCTACTTCGCGCGCTCACGCTCATGTCATCTGGTCGCGCGACCTTGACGATTACCGGAAACCGGAAAATTCCCGCGATCACGTTGCATGTCGATCAACCGGTCACAGTGCCGTACATCGAAGAACTACCGCTCATTTCCACATTCGCGGACGGGTGGTTGCGTCTTCTAACAAACGCTGGCATGCGCTCCACTGCTAGTTTGACGCTCGATGCTTTCTGGGAGGCGAATGAAGCACGGATGGCCGTTGACATCCTGCTAAACCCGCAGCCCGACGCGCGCTTTGAATTTCAAGCTATAGAAATTGAAGAGGCATTTCCCCCTGCGGAAGGGTTGTATTTCAACATCGCGACATTTGCCGATACCAGCATCGCTTTCAGCGCGAAGGCGTTTTTTGTAAAGACCGAAGATCCTGACTGGCAATATCGATCCATCCGCTTCGAGGCCCTTGATGTTCGACCGAAGGTAGATGACTTGGAAGAGTATGGGCTCGACCAAGCGAACGCCTCTGGTCTGAAATTGCTAATCGATCCAAGGAACATCACAACGGTGCCCCTGCGGAATGCAAACTAACCACCGAGCCCATGGACCTGCGTGCATCACTGAAACAGCATTGGCCCGAGTGATTGCCGCACTTTGCTTATCTGTTCGCTAACCGCCGCGCCACTCGGGTGAAAATGCGGGTGTATGACGGCTTTGGGGGCTGGTCAGCCGCTCCGCCGATTTAATCAAGGCATGTTTCTTGGCTTGGCATTCGCCACGGCTGCGAGATTGAACTAGACGGAATCTGCCAGTATGGACCAACATTGCCCTGGTTAATCCTCAACCGGGTGATTGGCGATTACCCGATAATAGATGGTGCGGCTTGGTCATTGGAATGACCCATCCGCATCAGGATTGAAGGCTGTGATAGCGAACCCAACGGCCCATGACCTATGATCGGAGGTCGAAGGTCGAAGGTTATTGGCTAGGGCGCGCCAGTAAAATCGGCTGGATGACCTCGCGTGCAATCAACTCAAGACCCGGGCCACCAAAGAACAAACCTGAGACCTTCTCGGAGTCCAGTACGCCATCTGCGTGGGCCCTCTGCATTTGCATGGCAAACAGCTTCATGGTGAGCTGGAGCACCTTCCATGCGATGGGAGTCAATCCATTATGCTGACTCTCGTCTTCCGCAATCAGAGAGCGCAGAACCTGTGGAGCCGGTTCATGACCTACCAACCAGTGCCCTTGCAACATCACACAGAACACAAGCATCTCGCGAATCAATTTCAGGATGGGTGCTGATAGCCAGACCCGACAACTCCGATCAAGGCTATCGACTTATTCCCCATATCCTCTTCCATACGACCACGGAGTTGCCAGATACGGGTTGCTCATCCAGTATACGGAGGCGCACTGAATACCAGCCACTGCCACCCCAGTCCGTGTCAGGAATCGCCATTCGCGATCGCTCGCACACCCAGTGCAATTGGGGGCAAAACTGGGGGCATAATTCTATTTTTTCGGGCTGTAACTACCGGTTTAGAGCCAAGTCAAAATGTTTTTTGGCGACCCTGAGAGTCTTTAGGCGTCGTTGGGCAGGCTGTTTGGCTGATCATTTTTGCCTTTCCATAACCATGGAGCTCCATTCACCTCCAGTGGATTGCTACATTGAGGGCATATTTGAGGGCATGCTTTGGATGGTTTGAAAAGGATGCCCCCAGCCCCGAGATGGCCCAGCTCCGCGAGCAATTGAGCTTCTTGGTAATTCTGACGTGTGCCTGGCGGTGTCCTTTTGGTTTTCCGCGATATCACGGAACCGAAACATAAGAAATCAAGGGGCCACCCGCCTCAACGGCCGACCTTACAAGTTTTATAGCGACAGACTTGGACGTTGGTGTGAAGGTTCGATGTCCGTAACTTTCCAATGGGACAAGTGGGTTGGTCTCGGGATAATAAGCAGCAGCCTGGCCTGGAGGTATGTCGTAGGCGATGAGCGTAAAACTGGTCACCCGACGCTCTCGCTTATCCGGCCAGAGCGAGACAATATCGACCTGTTCTCCCGGTTCAAATCCTAGCCGAGTGATATCTTCAGCGTTTACGAATATGACATGGCGAGTACCGTGAACACCGCGATAACGGTCATCGAGCCCATAAACAGTCGTGTTGTATTGGTCGTGAGAACGAAGGGTTTGCAGGAGAAGGTCTGCCCGATCGCCGGTTTCTTCTGCGAGAGAAGTAATCTGGTCGCCCGGCAACCGGTTCGAAATGAAGCGCGCCCTGGATGTCGAAGTGCGCCAGATACGCAGGGCAACGTCGTTGCCTAAGTGAAATCCGCCACGCGCTTTAAGTCGCTCGTTGAAACCGGCGAATCCGGGAATGACGTCGGCAATCAGTGCACGAATCCGACCGTAATCCTCTATCACCCAACTCCAATCGATTGGATGCGTGTCTAATACCGCTTTCGCCAATCCCGCAACTATCGCCGGTTCGGACTTGAGTTCAGACGACTGGGGGCGCAAAGGACCGTGGGACAGGTGGACCATGCTGAATGTATCTTCGACCGTGACGCCCTGTGGACCCGATGCCTGCATGTCAATTTCAGTCCGCCCCAGGCAAGGCAGGATAAAAGCGTGTTTTCCAGTGACCAGATGACTGCGATTGAGCTTTGTGGAGATGTGCACGGTTAATTCGCAGCGCCTGAGCGCAGCATGAGTACGAGACGTGTCCGGCGTTGCCTGCGCAAAATTTCCGCCCAGACCTATAAAGATTTTCGACTTGCCTTCCTCGAACGCCTTGATGGCGGCCACCGTGTTATGCCCCGAATGGCGCGGCACCTTGAACTGAAAGCGGGCTTCAATGGCATCCAGCAACTCTTGGGGTGGGAGCTCGTTGATACCCATCGTGCGGTCGCCCTGGACGTTGCTATGACCACGTACAGGACAAATACCGGCGCCGGGCCGTCCCATATTCCCGGTCAGCAGTTGCAGGTTGATCACCTCCTGGATTATGGCGACCGAATGGGCATGTTGAGTCAAGCCCATGGCCCAGCAAACGATCACATTGCTTGCCTTCTGGTAGACGCGCGCAGCCGCCTCTATGTCCTCCAGCGTCATGCCCGACAACGTGAGTATCTCGTCCCAATGCGTCGATTCAACGGTCTCCACATACGCTTCCAGGCCCGAGGTATGTTCTTCGATGAAGCGCTGATCAAACACCGGCTTTGTGCCGGTCGCCTGCGCTAACCTTTCCCACTGCAAAAGGAATTTCGCCATTCCGCGCATAGCCGCCATATCGCCGCCCAAGGCTGGACGAAAATACGCTGTACTGGTCGGCTTCGATCCATTGCTCAACATCTCCAGCGGATGCTGAGGATGCTGGAATCGTTCCAGGCCGCGCTCCTTCAGGGGATTGAACACGACCACCTGAGCGCCTCGAGTAACCGCTTCGTGCAGCGTCTCCAGCATCCGTGGGTGATTGGTCCCGGGATTCTGCCCCATCACGATAATCGCATCGGCCTTGGCGAAATCGTCCAGGGTCACCGTACCCTTCCCCACGCCCAAAGATTCATACATTCCAATGGCGCTGGCTTCATGGCACATGTTGGAGCAGTCCGGAAAATTATTCGTCCCATAGGCGCGGACGAACAGCTGGTACAGAAACGCGGCTTCGTTACTGGCCCGGCCGGACGTATAAAACTCGGCCTGGTCTGGGGACTCCAGCTGATTTAGCTGCTGGGCGATGAAGGCAAACGCCTCATCCCAACTCACTTCAACGTAATGACCAGAAGCCGCGTCGAACTGCATCGGATGCGTCAGCCGCCCTTGCTGTTCCAGCCAGTAATCACTTTGGCCGGATAACCAGGAAACGCTATATCTTCTGAAAAATGCCGGCCCCGCGTGCCGGTTGGTGGCCTCCCAGTTCACTGCCTTCGCACCATTTTCGCAGAATTTTACGGGACGCTTTTCAGGGCTCTCACCCCAGGCACAACCGGGGCAATCAAAGCCGTTACCTTGATTCACTGCCAGAAGCGCGCGGACATTTTTCATTGCATTACCACTTCGCATCCAATATTTCGCAACGGACAAAAGAGCTCCCCATCCTGCTGCGGGGCCGCGGTAAGGTTGATAACGCTTTTCGAAGCTCATTCCTTTTATTCTCCCGGATGTAGGACACTCAGACGTTCCCCACCACAAAGCTCAAATCTGCCCCTCGCTGCAACAGATCAATGCGGCATGTTGCTGAATAAGGCAATTGAAAAGAACTTGAATCTGTTCACTACAGTAATGACGATCACGGTCTTCCTCGTCAGTCCATACACCCATAATCGACCATTGGAATGCACTATGTGTCCAATAGCTTAATGCGTAATTAACGCATCCAGGCAACGATGCGAGGCGATCAAGGGCATCTTGCAGTTCAGGGCAAGGCCGAGGTGGACAGGCATGGAATTGCACCCGGATTTGATTATAGCTTACGAACACCTGCAGTTTTTCCGATGGCTCGTTCATTCAACACCTCACGGATTACCTTCACATATTCAATTGACGACATGCCGCCTTAGAAGGGTCACCGTGCAGATTGATCAACGAGTAAACCCTTTGCAGTTGGATCATATTTCCAAGCAGCGGAGAAGAGAACGCACGCCAGCATTTAGGACTTAAATGAATTTAGTGCTAATGCCGCTACGCTTTTAAAACTCTGGGCTGCACGCATTTACATCGCAAGAGTTTAGGTGTTAATCCGTAGCGCACCTGTATTTTTAAATGCGACAGGGTGATGCTCACTCCAGAGCTGCAGTCGGTGCAGCGGCTACAGGTAACGGCGATAGCCAATATGCATTTTCATACGACACCTTTAGTTGGCTGCATTGTTAGGATATATCTATGAAAAGCTTAGCCATCATTATCCCGCCGAAACGGATAGACGCACCGATGCTCTTGTCGTGCCTGGGTGTATGGCGCAAAGAATATAACCTGAAAATTTTCTCAGTCGATGCACGCACTACGCAAGGAATGACTTTTGAACACATCAAGACTCAAGATTTGGAAGAACTGTACAGCGAATGTTTCGATGCCATCGCTGTCATGGGGGGAGCGGGGACTAAAGAATATTTGTGGAATAACATCAATGTTATCGCTCAACTACAAGAATTCGATAAAGCCCGAAAGTTGGTTGCCGGCATCGGACTTGGCGCAATAGTGCTTGCCCAAGCAGGCATCTTGGTTGGAAAAAAAGCAACCATCAATAACTCCGTCGAATTGGTGATTCAGTTGAGTAATTATGGCGCGATATTTATGCCCGACGATGTTGTGGCCTTGAAGTGGATCATCACTGGCAATGGAAAAGACGTTGAAGCCTTTGCACAGGCCGTATCGAACTGGCTCCGAACGTCCCTACGGCAGACCATCAAGTAGCGTCGGGCAAGACTTCAAAAATACACCACCCGCGATCAGCATGAGGATTAAACATGAACTCTATTACTTCCACGCAGGACGCCATAACCGGTGATTTAGCCGGCAAAAATATTGTTGTCTTTGGGGGGACCTCCGGAATTGGCCTGGCTGTCGCGATTCAGGCCAAGGGTCGGGGTGCAAAGGTCATTGTTCTGGGTTCAGATCCGCAACGCGCAGAGCAGGCCGCCAAGACCCATGAGCTGGACGGCTGGCGTGCGGCCGATATCACCAAGCCCGAACAGATCCATGCCGCGCTGGCAGACATACAGCAGGTTGACCATTTGGTGCTGTTGGCAGGGACCTTCGTCGCCGGCAAAGTCCTCGAAGCGGACATCCCGTACTTGCAGCGCACTTTTGATGAGCGGATCTGGGCGTCGGTACATGCCTTGCGGGCTCTCGGCGATCGTCTTTCCAAAGAGGGCTCGGTGACTTTTATTTCAGGTGCGTTGGCAGATCGGCCAAACGCTTACGGCACCGCGGTGCTCGCCGCCGCATCGGCTGCCATGGAGGCATTGGCCCGTGGCCTTGCTCTGGAACTTGCACCTATCCGGGTCAACACCCTGTCTCCGGGGCCCATCAACACGCCGATCCTTGCCAAGGCCTTGGGCGATGCGCGCGATGGCTATGTCGCCGCGCTGGAGCAAGCCCTGCCGCTGCATCGCCTCGGCACGGCGGACGAAGCGGGTGCAGCCGTGGTGTTTCTGATGAGCAACGGCTTCATGAACGGCGCCACGATCAATGTCGATGGCGGTTCGCGGTTGGTTTGACGTCGAGACACCTCACGCGCTGCGTCGTCCTGACGTGGCCATGTCTTATTAGAAAAAGGGAAATCATGATGAGCAACGTCGTTCTTGTGACCGGCGCTTTAACCGGGATTGGCCGAGCCGCCTGCCTCGCATTTGCCCGCAACGGTGCATCAATCGTCGCAACCGGCAGGCGTACCGACGCGGGTGAGTCCTTGCGTAACGAACTGCTTCAGGAAGGGGCTACCGACGCAGACTTCGTTAACGTCGATGTTCGATTCGAGGACAACGTGGTGACGGCTGTGCAATTTATCGACGCCAAATACGGACGCCTGGATGTTGCCGTGAACAACGCAGGCATCGAAGGTACGTTCACCGACATCCACCAGATTACTGCAGAGATCTACCGCGAAGTATTCGACACCAATGTTCTGGGGCTGGCCCTCAGCATGAAGCACGAGTTGATCGCCATGAAACGACAGGGCTTTGGCAGCATCGTTAATTTGTCATCCATCGGCGGCAGCGTCGGCTTTCCCGGCAGCGCCCTCTATGCCGCCAGCAAACACGCGGTGGAAGGCTTGACCAAGTCCGCAGCACTGGAGGTCGCCACGATCGGCATTCGAGTCAATTGCGTCGCCCCTGGCCCGACCAACACGCCGATGGTTCACAGATTGGCCGAGATCGGCCTGACGGAAGAAGCGCTGAGCGGCCTGATCCCGGCCAAGCGTCTCGGGACCCCCGAGGAAGTAGCGCAGACCATTCTGTTTCTCGCCTCCAGCGCCGCCAGTTTCGTGACCGGACAAAGCCTGGCCGTTGATGGCGGTTATCTCGCCCAATAACCCCCCCATACGAGGCTGACCGGATGACACCGATAGTCGCCGTCGTTCTTACACGCTTCATACAAACCAATAGCTTCAGGAGGCAACATGAAACACGTCGTGAAAGCAGTGCCGGCGATGATCGCCCTATCGGTTGGGTCCGCAATGGCCGCTGGCAATCCAATACCGGAACATCAAACCCAAGCCTTTCTGAATGCGTTGGCGGCGGGGGGCGGCAAGCCGCTCGAGCA
Source organism: Pseudomonas sp. W4I3 (assembly GCF_030816195.1). GTDB lineage: Bacteria > Pseudomonadota > Gammaproteobacteria > Pseudomonadales > Pseudomonadaceae > Aquipseudomonas. Next base: position 4,479,322 of record NZ_JAUSXS010000001.1, read on the forward strand.
ATTGAGTCCAACAGAAGCCCGCGCGGTGCTGACGGGCGCGCAAAACTCGGTAAAGGTTGATCTATCGGGCGTTGAGGTGAGTGACAAGACCATTACCGCCGATGGCAAGACGATCAAGCTGACGGTGGTTCGGCCTGAAAAAGCCAAAGGCGAGCTTCCAGTCTTCATGTTCTTTCATGGTGGCGGCTGGGTCCTGGGGGATTATCCCACCCATGCGCGCCTGATTCGCGACCTTGTCGTCTCCTCCGGTGCGGTCGCGGTGTACGTCGATTACACACCATCCCCTGAGGCCCATTATCCCACCGCCATTAACCAGGCTTACGCGGCCACCAAGTGGGTGGCGGAAAACGGCAAACAGATCAACGTAGATGGAAAGCGCCTGGCGGTGGCCGGTAACAGTGTCGGCGGCAACATGGCCGCCGTCGTGAGCCTGATGGCTAAAGAAAAAGCCACTCCGAAAATTCGATTTCAGCTGCTCCTCTGGCCGGTCACGGACTCCAACTTCGAGACGGACACCTACAAGCAGTTCGCTGAAGGCCACTTCCTGACCAGGAACATGATGACCTGGTTCTGGGACAGTTACACAACCGACCTGAAAGCCAGGGCGGAAATTCATGCCTCCCCGCTCAAGGCCAGCATCGATCAGTTGAAAGGACTTCCACCTGCCCTCGTACAGACTGCGGGGCTGGACGTGTTACGCGATGAAGGCGAAGCCTACGCGCAGAAGCTGGACGCGGCCGGGGTCGATGTCACGGCGGTTCGCTACAACGGCATGATCCATGACTATGGCCTGCTGAACCCGTTGAGCCAGGTACCTGAAGTCAAGGCGGCCATGAGGCAGGCGGGCACAGAACTCAAGGCTCACCTTAACTAAGCAAGCCTTGCGCATGCCGTTCACCCGGCCGGGTCCGGCATGCATCACATTGCACACCCGCCTTACGCTCCCAGGCTCGAAAGGCCCGGGTCAGACGGGACAAAAAAGGCACTCGCCATGACCAACCTGACGCACAAACGCGCCACCGTTAACGGTGTTCGACTCAACTACGTGGTTGCCGGGAAAGGCCCCGTGGTCCTCTGTATGCACGGCTGGCCACAAAATCATCGAGAGTTCATGCCGGTCATCGACAGGCTCGCACAGCATTACACGTTCATCGCCCCCGACCTTCGCGGCTTCGCCGACAGCGATAAGCCGTATCAAGGTTACGACCCTATCAATATCGCTAAAGACATGCTCGGTCTGCTGGAGGTTGAACAGGCTCATACATTCCACATCCTCAGCCATGACCTGGGAGGTCCGCCTTCGGTTGCCCTGGCCTACCTGGCGGCTGAACGCGCTTTGTCGTTGGCCACTATCGAAACACCTTTTTTTGGCCTGGATTTTCCAGGTTATGTCGATCCGCGGGTGCCCTACTGGCATCTGAGCATGCACATGAACATGGACATCAGCCGTGCCCTTATTGAAGGGCGGGAGGATATGTACCTGCAGCACTTCTTCAGAGATTTTGCCTACAACCCGACGGCAATGCCCGAAAGCGACATCGACTATTACGTCATGCAGATGCGCCAACCGGGCAACCTGCGCGCGAGCCTGAACCATTATGGTTCTATCCCGCAAATGGCGGAGCAGACCGCGCAACTGACCAAAGGGAAGCTAACGATCCCAGTGTTGGCCTGGGGTGGCGAAGTGTCATTTGGCGACCATTGTTTTACCTCGGCAAAACACATCGCCTTGTCGGCAAAAGGTGGGGTCATCGAGCAGTGCGGACATTGGGTATTCGAGGAAAAGCCTGAATTCATCAGTGCTGAACTCCACCAGTTCTGGCGCGGCGTCGCCGTTTAATCGCGTGTTCCGCCCTTGTGTGAAAGCACGAATGCACCAGACTCCTGGAGGGTCACATCGTGACACTTGAATGGCTGTGCGCCCTCCTCGGGGCGATATTAATCGCCGATATTATTGGTTGGTGGGTGGTTCCCCGAAGGCTGCAGGGGTTGCGCGTGGGCATTAATATTTGTCTCTACGCCTGTTACAGCGCTGCCATCTTTCTGTCCGGCAACTCACCCTTGCAACCAGTGCACGATCCTGACGCTGGTTCCTGGCAGTTGGCTGCAACACTGTTGGTGATCGTCTGGTGGTTTTTAAGCGCGCGGATGCTGACGGAGTTGCTCGGCGCAATCCTGATATCCAGAACTGAGGGAGGCGGTCGCTTGCTCAGGGAAGTGCTCGGCGCTCTAATTTTCCTCGTCGCCACCGTCGCAGCGGCAGCCTACGTACTGGAACTTCCCGTCAAAGGATTGCTCGCCACTTCTGGCGCGTTGGCTATTATCGTCGGCCTGGCTTTGCAAAGCACACTCAGCGATGTGTTCAGTGGGATCGTCCTGAATGCCACTCGCCCTTATCAAGTGGGCGACTGGATTCAAATCGATGGCATGGAAGGCAGGGTCACCGACATCGATTGGCGCGCCACGTTGTTGCTGACCTCGCAAGGCAGCACCGTCGTCATACCCAATTCGGTGGCGGCGAAAACCAAAATACAAAACATGAGCAGGCCCGAAGATCAACACGGGGTGACGATCAGCCTGCACCTGCCTCTGCGATTTCGCCCCGAACGCGTCCAGGAAATACTGGAGCAGGCGCTGCTGGGTTATTCAGCGCTACTGCCAGTTCCTGCGCCCAAGGTCATTCTGAAAAACATAACGGAGGGCTTATTGGAGTATGAGGCCATCGGTTTTGTCGGCACGCCTGCCGAAAAAATTGCAGCACGTAATCGCCTTTACGACATTGCTTACAGGCATCTACGCGCATCCGGCGTTGATATCGCCAATGCCGCTGAAATCCCGGTGGCCGGTATCACTCGCTTTGTGCTGGACGACGTGCGCATTTTCGCAAGTTTCACTTCAGAGGATAAAGACCGTCTCGCCATGAATCTACTATCAACCTGGCTGGCAACTGGCGACTTTGTGTTGAAAGCCAACGAAATCAGCGACCACCTGTTGGTTATCGGCAGTGGTGTGGTGTCAGTCCAGTTGTACGATCGGGCCCATTGGGTCGAGGTCGCGCGGATGGGACCAGGGGAAGTATTAGGCGAAGAAGGCGTCATGGATAACAAGCCAAACGGCGCGCAATTCATTGCGCTTTCGGCCGTGAAATTACTTCAACTGCACCGGGATGAAGTACGTCGGTGTATGGGTGAAAGGTCGCAATTACGCACGTCCCTCACCCGTCTCCAAATGCTCCGCCAGCAACATGCCCGCTCCATTCTTATGCAGAAAGCGCCGTCGGCGGTACCTGGAGGGTTTTTGAAATGGCTAAGGCACCACTGACCAGCTTCGAGCCTAAAAATCCATGACTTCGGGCAAACAACTGCTTTCAAATCGTCAGCAGCATCACGCCTGAACTTTAACGCCCCAAGAGATCGACATGATAAAACACGCATCCTGGCCGCTACTCACGGAGCTGCCCAAAAATACCATCACTCCGACTGAATATAACTACGAGCAATTGGAACGTAACGATATTGACCATCTATGCGCGCTTATCAAGTCGTGGTATCCGGACATCAGTGTCGGATCTGGGAAAAAGTATATTGACCCACGATTCTACGAGACGAAGGTTTACTTTTCGGGTGAAGAGGCGAAGGACGTTATCGTCTACATCGGTCGACACGGCGAGGAAATTGTCTGCGCCTTGTGCCTGGAAGTGGATCGAGACGCGCTGACTCTCCATAGCCGCTATGGTGTGTGCGCTCCGGCGCATCGGGGCACGGGGGCTACGCTTTTTGCGGCTTATATCGTGGATGCGCTGGCTCAAGCGATGGGTATCGCAATGGCTTTTTCATACGTCACGATGAAGTCGAAAGCCATGCAACAGTTCACTGAGCGTGCGGGGTTCGAACCGGTAGGTATCCTTCGATTTTCCGATGTCGAAATGGATGAAAACGGCGAGGTCCGGCACGTAACTGAAGCGATTTACGCCAAATATTTCAAAGAAGTCATAACACTTCAGAGCGTGTCTGAAACCAATATGACACTCAAGTTAAAACGGCTCTGGGATGTGCTCTATGCCTGAGTGTACTCAGGCTATTTTGTCTCCCGCAGGGGCCCCTCACTTCGTTCTGATTCACTGAAAGGTACTTTTATGCAAAAACCTGAAAACGACCGGCCAGTGAAAGTGGATACGCTTTCGTGGGGTCAGGGCCCTCACCTGTTTGAAGTTTTTCTCGAGCCTACCTGCCCCTATTCCGTCAAGGCGTTCCTCAAGTTCGATGCGCTCCTCGCAGAGGCGGGCGAAGACCGGATCACGTTGATCATTCGCCTGCAGTCCCAGCCCTGGCATATGTTTTCAGGCGTCATCATCCGGTGCATCCTTGCCGCAGCGACGCTTGAGGGCGGCAAAGAAAATGCCAAGAATGTCATGGCCGCTGTCGCAGCGCACCGGAGGGAATTCGAATTCGACAATCACGCTGAAGGCCCCAATCTGGACGTAACGCCCAAAGACATCATTAAGCGCCTCGAGCATTACAGTGGCATCAAACTGGCAGAGGCCTTCGCAATTCCAACCCTGGATCAGGCCATCAAATGGCAGTGCAAGTATGCTCGACAAAACGGCGTCCACGTTTCGCCCACGTTCATGATCAACGGGATTATCCGGCCGAACATGAGCAGTGGTGACTCGGTGTCCTCCTGGATCGAGCAACTCAACTGAGCGCTGCGCTGTCGAATGTCGTTAGCGCTGAGCATTACCCGCCGATTCGACTATCACATCCCAAGGGGCCGGTACCGGGAATACTTCTTGTAGGAAGTCTACAAATACCTTCACGTTTGGATTGCCTCTCCGGCTTTCGGGCCAGAGAGCGGTGATGACGAACCTGTCTACCGCATATTCGGGAAACACCGGTACCAACTCACCCCGCAGCACATAAGGCGCGGCAACATACGTCGGAGAGATACCAATACCGCCGCCTGCGGCGAGCGTCGCCGCGACTGCATCGCTTACATCAATTGTCATGGTGGCGTCGGGAGTGATCTCGACGACGCGCTCCCCCACCTGAAATGGCCAACGTAGCGCCTGCCCCGAACTCTGATAACGGAAATTGATGCAGTCATGATTGACCAGATCGTCGATATTGCGCGGTTTGCCCTTTCTCGCGAGATAGCCAGGCGATGCGAAGGTGCAGATTCGATGTGGGCCGAGAGGCTTGGAAACCAGCCTGGAGTCAGCCAGATTGCCGACCCGGATGGCGACATCTATCCCCTGCTCGATAATGTCGGCGAATTGATCGCCGAGCCGCAGGTCCACCACCAGCTTCGGGTAACGCTCACGGAAGGCCGGGAGCGCAGGAGCAAGAATGTTGACGCCGATGGGTAGCGGTGCGGTTACTTTCAAAGTGCCTGACGGCTCGCCCCTCGACGCTACCGCAGTCTGTTCAATGTCCTCGATTTCCCGGATCACCCGCAACGCACGTTCGTACAGTTCACGTCCCTCGGGAGTCAAGGTTAGCGAGCGGGTGGTGCGACTGAAGAGGCGCAGACCTAAATGTTCTTCCAGTCGCTGAACGCTTTTGCTGACGGCCGAGGGTGACACGGAGAGATCCCGTGCAGCGGCTGTATAGCTGCCCAGCGAGGCCGTGCGAGCAAAGGCAATAAGACCTGTCAGGCGGTCCAATCCAATTTGTGCTTTCATGGCACAATAGTAACCACTTGAAACCCTATTATCAACTTTGAAGGTTACGCATACGCTGTCCTCACAGCATCAATTCGATGCCTTGAGGAGCCAACAGTGATGATCGACATTTCCAACCCAAGCCATAGCAACGTACGCTCACACGCCCTTCTGGATCGAACCGTGGTAGTCGTCGGCGGCACATCTGGTATCGGCCTTTCAGCTGCAATTCAGGCCAAGGCGTCTGGTGCAAAGGTCTTCGTGATCGGCTCCAACCCAGACCGGGCACAGCAAGCCGCCAATACCCACGAGCTGGATGGCTGGCGTGCCGCTGATGTCACTAAGCCCGAACAAATCCAGGCCGCTCTGGCCGATATCCCAAAGGTTGATCACCTGGTGCTGCTGGCCGGTACGTTCGTCGCCGGCAAAGTGCTCGAAGCGGATGTGGCGTATTTGCAACGCGCTTTCGACGAGCGAATCTGGGCCTCGGTATATGCCTTGAGAGCGCTTGGCAATCGCCTTTCCAAAGACGGCTCCGTCACCTTTATTTCGGGTGCGCTTGCAGATAGACCCAATGCGCACGGCACGGCGGTGCTCGCCGCTGCATCAGCTGCCATGGAAGCATTCGCCCGCGGCCTGGCCCTCGAATTGGCGCCTATCCGGGTCAACACCCTGTCTCCAGGCCCTATCGATACGCCGATCCTCGCGAAAGCCATGGGCGATGCGCGCGATGGCTTTGTCGCTGCACTGGAGAAAACCTTGCCTCTGCACCGCCTGGGCACTGCCGACGAAGCGGCCGCGGCGGTGGTTTTCCTGATGAGCAACGGCTTCATGAACGGCGCCACGATCAACGTCGATGGCGGCGCACGCCTGGTTTAAACCTGCCATTTTCGTCAACACAAAGGAGATCCACATGGCCACACTGTTCGAGCCCCTGCGTCTGGGCGCCATGACATTACCTAACCGCATCATCATGGCCCCAATGACTCGGGCCAGGGGAACGCAGAATCACGTCCCTACCCCCATCATGGTCGACTACTATGCCCAACGTGCGACTTATTCCCCCCACTTTGGAATACATAATTTGGGGCTTTTCAGGTTTTTGCTACACGAATACCCCTCTCCGAGGGGTATTTTTTTGCTCTGCGAATGTGAAAGCCATACCGTGATCTAGCATGGTATGTAGGCGCCGTTCAATCCGATGTAACCCACGCGCACCATGGAAAACTGGATAGCAGCCTAGTCACGCGACACACAAACGTTGAGCAGAACTTAGCCTCAACCTCGTTGGTCGCAATGTCCGTCCTGCCCATTTCCATCGTCGCTAGCGCTTGCATTAGATTGCTTCGCATCTCACGACCTCATTGATTGGAGCAATGACATGCCTACCGGATACTACCTGGCGTGCCTCGAAACCTACCGCTATGTCTGGATCGGCTCGCTTGGCGACACAACGTCCGCAGTTGGTGTCGACACCGATCTCGTATCTAGCTTCTGCTTGGTTCATCGCGGCAAGTCGCTAGTTGTGGTCAGCGAGACGCACCAGGTCATTGGAGAAGGACAAGAATGGGAGATTTGACAAGTACATTGCGCAGATAGGTCAGATCTCATGTTTGTGACAGTCAAGGCGCGCGTCTATACAGATGCCACAGGTGTCTACACAGAACTTCCAGTGCTGCTGACGCCCGCTGGAGTGTTGGAACCGTTGCTCGACTATTACCTTTATCGCAGCCACGACCGCAGCCTGACGTGGATGACGAAAGTGGCTCGCTCAGTTCGGATGTTCCTTGAGTATCTACAAATAAATCCCGAAGAACGCGATACCTTTCGACTTTTTCAGAATTTCGCTCAACGCCTCTACACTGGGACATTCAACCGCGAGACAGGCCTCGACCCGAGCGAACTATGCTGGGTTCAGAGAACTCCTCAAGACGCTTCGCACATTATCACCCACCTGACTGACTTCTTCGACTGGCTCGGCGAGATGCGCCCCGAGGCTGCAAAGGTGAACCCACGCTATACGATTGGCGCCTTCGACCGACAGGCTGAAGAAGCAGCTTACCAGTACCGACGTAGTAAGGCTTTCCTTGGCCACACCTGGGCGGCAAACACCTCCCACGTCGAGACCGGACACCGTGTGCGAGGCCGGCGCCTGCCCAAGGTAGAGAAGCCCGAACCACCGGCTTTCCCGGAGGAGCGCTTTGAGGAGCTGCTATATAAGGGATTCTGCGTTGGTGGACGATACGACTATCGCGGGATGCTCATCACCTTGTTGCTGCACGGCGCGGGCTTTCGCGAGTTGGAGCCTCTTCATCTCTATATTCCTGACGTGATCCCTGAGCCCGCGAACAAGAGCAAGGCGAAGGTCCTCATCCACCATCCGAGTTACGGTGCAGCACCTGGGGATTGGCGCGATGAGCGAGGACGATCACGTAACGGTAATCGAGCGGAATACCTTGCCCATCAGTTCGGCCTCACGCCCCGTACTGAGCTAATGAACAGCCGTCACGCCGGCTGGAAAGGTGGCACACACGATGGCCCCTACTACAAGCAGGCATATTGGTTCTTGCCTGAGTTTGGCGAGTGGTTCCTGAACCTTTGGTACCGATACCTGGCACAGGTGGTGCACGTCGAGCGCGACCATCCCTTCGCCTTCATAAACCTTAGCCGCGAGCCCGTCGGTGCAATGTACACGCTCACCCAGTACAACAAGGCACACGCCGCCGCCTGCGAGCGTATTGGTCTCACAGTAGGCAAGGCTCTGGGCACGACGCCGCACGGCCACCGTCACGCCTATGGCCGCCGGCTGAGCAAAGCCGGCATCGACAAAGCGCTCATCCGCCGCTTCATGTATCACGCCTCGCTGGAAAGCCAGGAGGTATACACGCAGGCAAACACGCGTGAGGCTCTTGCATCACTGGAAATAGCTGCGCAGCTACTACGGAACAAATACGCCGGGACATTCTATACATTCTATACATCTGACTTATCGTTGCCCGGTATGGGACACAACGACTGAGGGACTCTCATGGCTGCCAGAACCAAAGTGATGCCAAAGCCCTCCAGCATTCCGACCGCAAAGGTAGTAGGAGTTACACGTGAAACGGACACGGCGCTTGGGTGGGTCGAACGCGAATACCCGGAACTGACCGTTTGGCGCATCTTAGCTGTTGACTGGCTAAAGGGTGAGATGACTGACGTAAGCGCCAAACTTAGCGGGTTGGTAGCCTTCCTAGAACGTTTTCTTATCCAACAGAATCTTCCGCTCGATCCGGCGGTAATTCTAGCGAGAGAGTCAGTTTTGCCTGACTTCTACCGGATGACGTGCCCCGACTCGGAAAGAGGTGTTAGGTACAACAACTATATTCACGCGTTTCTAAACTTCGTTCTGCTGCGGAATTTCAGTGAACTTGGGCACAACGATCAACCGGTAGTCTTAACCGGCTTCCACAATCCTGTGTCCCGCCTCTCATTCGCTGGTCTACGCAAACTAGACGAAAGTGTGCATTCACCGTTGCCCTACGGCTACATCGAGGAACTGCGGCAAATACTTGCCGCAGGGCCGCATTTTCGTGACTGGCATTGGGCCCAAGGTGGACTCAGCGAAGTAGCTGGTCTGTGCGGGCCCGGTGGGCCTGCCTGGTTCGAGGTAATCGAGGAGCAAATTGATCGGAGCGACCCGGATTGCGTATGGCGTGAGCGTTCGGCAAAGAATGGGAGGCGCTTAGAAATGTGGAGCCCGGTTCGCTGGGTAGCACTGCTGGTCAAGCTTATCTTGCCGCTCCGCACCTTCCAGATCCGTATGCTCGACTCGGGCGAAGCTGATACTCGGCGCTACGCAAGGGAAACTTGGGAGCCAAACAAGGGCCGACTCGCCCAGGGCAGTGAACGTAGACCAATTCAACAAGGTGTGTTCCGTTACCCCAGCCAGCTCGCCGATAGCGAAGGAGTTCCGGTTGTACTGTATATCAACACCAATAAGACCGCCGATATAGCCAAGCACGGTCCCGACAAAGGCTATTTACTTCCGTGGGCATTCGGTGGATCAGTGCATCAGGATGTGTACTACTGGCTTGAAAAGATGCGCAATTGGCAAGAAAAGTACAACCCCATCTCGCAGCGTACTTCTTGGACTCAGCTAGATGGCCGTCACATCAAAGCCAAGAGCGCACTGCAATTGGCCGGTTATTCTGATGCTTGCTTTCTGTTCCGTCTGGCGGAATCGCGGGCGAGCGAACGCCATCTTCCATTGACCTTAGATTCGTTAGAGAAACCTTGGTTTAACTTGCTTGAGGCGCTCGAACTGCGGCTAATCGAGCGTGGAGAAACCCATTGCAAAGGGCAGCCGATACGATTTCTTCCTCCCCTAGAAGAGCGAAAGTTATCCTCGAAGAAAACTCTTTTTCCTTTGCATAGCCTGCGAGTTTCACTCATCACCGCGCTCGCCCTGGAGGGGCTGGTGCCGTTCCCCATCCTACAAAAACTCGTAGGCCACAGCCGCTTACTGATGACGTTGTATTACACCAAGCCTGGCGCGACGTATATCAACGACGTGTTACTCAAGGCAGTAGAACGACTGGAAGCGAACAAAGAAGCGAGCATTCAAAACTTTCTTCTGGACACCGAATATGGCGAACTCTTAAATAAAACCATCTGCAACAGCGTTTCCAGTATTGCCGCAGCTATCCCCCAGCATCCGGCCGCGCGGAACGCAGTCGGCTGGATGCCAATGCACCACGGGCTTTGCTTGGTAGGCGGCAACACCAGCGAAATCGAAGAAAATGACTCGGTGGGCGGCTGTTACAACGGTGGCCCTCAAATCGGCTCACTTTGCTCGAAAAAACATGGCCCCGTGCCAGGCGGGAGCAGAAATTGCGTACGTTGCCGCTGGTTCGTGACTGAACCGCACCACCTGCCTGCACTGGCTGCCCACTTCAATACACTCGCCTACCACTTTGACGAGGCGCGTAACATTTGTATTGCCCACGAAAAAACGCTGCAGGACCTGAAAAAACAACGAGCTGACGCCGAGGAAGAAAACCAACCGTTTGCGCGGATCGACACATACCGGCAGGCAGAACGAATGTGGGAAAAAAGCATGAAGCGTTTCAGCGACCTTGCCGAGGACTTGGTAGCCTGCTGGCGCCTCATCGAACGATGTAAGGACGCCCTCAATGCGCCATCTAGCGATGGTACGCAATTGGTTGCCGCTGGCACGTTGGGTGATGCGAATATTGTCTTTGAAGAGACGGAATCGGAGTTGCTCCAGTTAGCGGGCGTATGCGAAAGCGTAGAGGTCTACCCCGACCTAGAGCCGGGCAAAGCAATATTCCGTCGCAGCCAATTGCTCGACGCGACCCTTTATCGCGAGGATCTTTCTCCCCTGTTCATGCTGTTAAGTGAACAGGAGCAACTTCTCGCCGGCAACGCTTTCATGCGCCACCTTGCGCAGAAAATGAACCCTGAAAATCCCGCACTTGGTCAACGCCAAGTCATTCATTTGATTGATGCGGGCGTGAGCCTCAGTCACCACTTCGATATTGACCTGTCTACTCTACTACCGACGAAAAAAGGCGTTCAGGCGGCTTTTTCCGTGCACCAAGTCCTCGCGGGAGATGAAACATGAATGGCAAAACGGACATCCACCCGGACGCGATCTTGGAAGTTTTAGTCGCTAAGGGCGGGCGATCAAACCGGCGCGCCAACCTAGTTAAGATGCACGAACTTTGCCGCAAGCAGTATGAGGCCAGCTCTCGAGACTTCTTGCTGCCAGCCATCGGCCGTCTGGCAGAAGCGGATGGCATCATAAAGGGCCGAGCGCTCTACAATGCTCAGTCTGCTGACTACCGAGTGCTCATCGAAGCCTGGGCCGCCTACGCGGGACCGCCCGCGCCCAAACCGGCAAAGATTCTCGCGAGCCACGAATATCTGATGCGTATTGAAGATCCAGCCATTCGCTCCATCATGCAAGCCATTATTGCCGAGCGAGATAAGCTCAAGGCACAGCTCAACGTCCTGAAGGCCAACACGCAAGTTACGGTGGATCGGCGTCCACTGGGGGCAACCATTGCGAGTGCGCCTGGAGCGCAGGTTGCAGTGCTCGCCCTTGCTGCGCAACTGACCCCATCTGAGTACGAAGCCTTGCTGAAGGCTATATCGCCCGAACACTTGGAAACATGCGGTCTGCGGGAAGGTAGCCACGGCGAAATTGTCAATGAGCGCGGACGGACGTTGTTCGACGTGGGTTTTGCTCGAGCGATTCGGAAGATACTGGGCAATTGAACCAGGATCCAAATTTAGGTCTGCAACAGATAAGGTCAACGGCAGTCAGGCTGGTTCTACCAAAAAAAAAGGGGATATTATATGGCCAAGACTCCACTAGATGATTTTATTGAGTTCATTGAACAAAAACATGGTGAAGAGATAATAAGGCGCTGAAATCGCTCATTTCGTTCGCTGGGACGGCGTGCCGCCGCCCCTTAGCTCAATCGTTAGGTGGAGCCGCACATGCAGTTTTGCACTGTAGAAGAAGCTAAAGAGTATGTTGTCGCTCTCACAAACAAAGCGAAGACACTTGAAGAAATTAACTCAACCATAAGCCATTATCAGGAAATGTTTGAGAGCGCACACAGTGAGGAATCTCGGGGCTTATGGCTAAGTGAACTGGAAAAATTGAAAGAATGGAAAAATAGCGATGACTTTAAGCAAGGAAACTATCCTCAGGGCATTGATGAATTAATTCTTGAACTCATCGAATGGCGAGCCATGGTGTATGCATTTCAAAATGTAGAAACAAAAAACAATCCATTCAAAGACAGTGGTTTTTATGCTCAATGGTATCTCGGCTCAATCTATGGTGTATTCACAATTATTGGAAAGCTTGTAAGCAAAGACAAACGCGACAACTCATTGCGCAAGTTATGGAAGCTTGCCTCTCCATTAATGCTTTCTAACGGCGCGTGCACTAAAGAAGAAGTCGACTATATCCACTCGGCAATGGAAATAAAATCCGGCCTCTTTACAAACGAAAACTCCAAGACATTATTATTCAGAAACAAGCTAGTTTCACACAACGAGGCAATGCCAATTGTCCAGTGGAGTGACGTTGACAACGACCTGCGCCTACTAGTTAGAGTGTGGTCGCTTTTAGTTTCTTGGAGTTCATTTGGTCTCTTTCAACCATTCCGAGCCGATGAGCAGGCGTTTCTGGGTTTAGGCTCGATGTTCGAGATCACAGAAATAAAGGAGCTGAAGTTAAAAAGGCAATGCTACTTTAAAATTGTTCAAGGTTGGAGCAAGTGCTATGCCCATTCAGGCATTGAAGATCCTGGGCGAGGAGCTTTTTCAACTCTGTCTGTAACAGCCGACATCGTTCACACCACCTAACAAATGGTTCAAATCATTCGCTTCGCTCACTGGGACGGGCTAAAGCCCGCCCCTTAACCAAACGTTAGTAGCCAAAGGAATGCTCCGTGTTCACCCAAAACCGACATCCAGACAGGCATATACTCGATTCAATAGTAAAACCCCTCGCCTCTAAGGGTTTTTTAATTTTTATTTCTTTAGCAGCCTTTGGCGCAGGAATTACTTTTTCATTAATTAATGAAAACTGGTCGTGGATGAATCGATTTGGCGCGGTGGTTATAGTGGTCGGCCTGCTTTTTACTATGTCACCTCTGTTTTCAAGCGGAGTTTATAAGTCACAATCCAGCGCTGGGCGCTTCGCTGACCTCCACACCGACGGCACGCCGATAATCACGACAGCAGAAGAACGGAGGATTGGTAATAATGTTGCACTAGGCATCGTTATTACTGCCATAGGCACGCTAACTAACGCCTTTCGCGACTTACTAGGCAATTGTGTATATGGTTTTTAACAATACGCAAGCGTCGCTCACTTGGCTTGCCAGACAGTCAAACGGTACGCTTTTGCCTGCCGTTTACCTGATCGTTAGTGCCCGCTTTGGGTCGCTTTTTGCCTCTTGGGATGGGCAGAAAACGGCCAGAAGCAGTCATTCGCGGCCATGTTCAGACCACTTTGCACGTCAACCACGCCCCCCAGAAAAGGCTGCTGAAGAAACGGGTAGCGTCTCCAAATCCGGCGTCATGCAAGAGTTTTTGAACCGCCGCCTCGGAATGTGGAGGATCAGCGCCTTGAAGGATTTTCCCAAGCTTGAGCTTCACTTCATCCGCGCTGGCTCCATGCTGCCGCCACCGCTGCCCCCAGGCCGCAAGCAGTAACGGCTGGCTGGCATAAGCGTATTGATTCCCCGCGACAATCAGCGGCGCACCCGGTTTTAGATGAGCCCGAATGGATCGTAAAATTTGTCGCTTGGTTTCATCTCCATCGAGATGATGGAGTACACCGATCAAGGTCGCTGCGTCGTATGACTCGTCTGCTGCCAGGTCTTCAACTTGCCCAAGATGCATGGCCGTTCTTTCAAGCAAGTTTTTTGCCTCTAATTGCTGCTTCGCAGCCTCCAACATCGGCTCGGATGGATCAACGGCCGTGAAGCGCCAACCCGGCTCAAGCTTGGCCATAGCAACAATTTCCTGCGCCGTACCGCCAGCGCCAACTACAAGTATTTTTGCCGAACTTGTATTGCCCAGGCTTGCCGCCAGCATGCACGCAGCCAAGTCTTGGCAGGCGTCATATCCAGCTAGTGCAATACGGCTCTGTCGTCCGTACTCATTGGCTCGTGAGGTATCAAATTTTTCAGCTGAGTTGAGAGGGGATGATTTCAAGGCGGTTCTCCATGTCCTGAAATCAAGCTACGCCAGACACAGCAATAATAAAAATTCATTAATTTTATGTGGCGTATTCCTGCACGGAATGCATGACTCAAAAATTGCTGTTTGCTTGAGCTGATTCAGCCTCTTGTCGACAGTCAACTTTGGGTCGAACTGCGACCACCGCTCGTTCTGACTGATCCACCCTTGTCCTCCATCAATATGGAGGACACGCCATGAATACCGCTACTAGATCCCGCCATCAGCCTTGGAACAAGGGAAAGCTTGTCGGGCAGAAAGCCCCGCTTCGAGTCAGAGATATCTGGGCCATCCGGATCAGACTCCAGCTCGCAGAGAAGACACGTGATTTGGCGCTTTTCAACTTGGCCATCGACAGCAAACTGCGTGCCTGTGACTTAACCATGCTACGAGTCCGAGACATCGCCCATGGGGAGCATGTGTCGTCACGGGCCATCGTGATGCAGCAGAAAACTCAGCATCCAGTGCAATTTGAAATCACTGAGCAAACCCGAACGGTATTGGAAGCTTGGATGCATCGGGCGCGTCTGCGAAGCGAGGACTTTTTGTTTCCGAGCCGATTGCACGACTCAGACCATCTTTCCACCAGACAGAACGCTCGAATAGTCAAAGCGTGGGTGACCGCCATTGGCCTTGACCCAACCATGTACGGTACTCACACGCTACGGCGGACCAAGGCATCGTTGATCTATCGCAGGACGAAGAATCTGAGAGCTGTCCAACTCCTGCTTGGTCATACGAAACTCGAAAGCACTGTCAGGTACTTGGGTATCGAGGTCGATGATGCTTTGGAAATGGCAGAGCAGACAGAGGTTTAACCAACACTGCGACGGTCTGGACCAGACCGTCGCTATCCGGCCGAGGCTGTGTAAAAACGTTTTTCAGCGCCACAGGTACTCAAAACCGGACTGGAAATCGCGCTTCTACGCAAAATCCACATCTGCTGACGTGCCGATAAATTTCAGATTTAACGTAGACGCGCACACCTCAATTTTGGCGAAGCGTTTTTACACACTCTGGGCCAAAAGCGGCCGCCGCAAATCATTAGAAATTCTCAGAACGAACAGCCAAACCACTCAGCAGTCGAGGAATATTTTTGCGGGCGGTAGTCTCCCGCTCATTCGCTGCATCCCATCATTCCTCGAATGCCTTTCCGTCACGAATTGAAGCCATCACCTCGGCTGTGGCGAAGGTCAGATCCACATGAGCCCGGCGCAGTTCCTCTTGAAAGGTTCCAGCCATCATCACCCCTGAATGGTGAGCAACCTGTGAGCACCCCAAAAGTATGGGTGCTATTTGAGCTAGGGCTGTCGAAGGCGTTATTCATCCGATAAACGTCGGCTATGGGAGTGCTGCCGCTGGGTGGCCTCAAGGACATTTGAGCAACTCCTCATTTAGATAGCTCTACCCGGCGCCATGTACGCTGATAACCCTAAGGGCCTTCCCAATCCGTGCTTTTAATAGAAGAGTATCTGGACGAACCATTTCAAGCTTACCCCTAGCTCATTTTGCAGGTTGAGCACGGTTTTGGCGCATTGACGCCATTTCGGCGATGCCGTCTTCGCGGTGTTGGCAAATGACTACCCGCGCGTTGCCCGAATGCTTTGAAGCTGATGAGCGATGAATCTAACAGCTCTGGATAGCAGCCATAGATCTAGTCCATGCGTGCACGAGGCATCACAATTGATGACGGGGCGCACTATTGATCCGGATCGATCGCCACCCGCCTGAGTTGCTGATAAGCAACCACGAGTTTCTCCAGGTTGAACGCCAGATTCCGCCCGCTGGGGTTGGGCAAGATCCATACAGCAGCTTTGCCAAAAGTCAGGCTCTGAAGCCCCCAATCCACTGCTCGCTGGCCGGATAGAGCCGAGTACGCCGCCTTCCCGAGAAACGCCACGTAGCGCGGTGCATAATGAGCGATCTTCTGTTCGAAAGCCGCCGCCGCTGCGGCAAACTCATGCTTTGACAACTGATCCGCCCGTGCCGTCGGTCGCTCGACCACCGCGGTCAAACCGCACTGATATAGCACGATTGTCCGGTCGTTTTCCGGGGGCAGTTGCGCCGGAGTAAACCCGGCCAGATGCAGAGTGCGCCAGAAACGATTACCCCTGCCCGCAAAATGATGCCCCAGGGCAGCAGCAGTCATCCCAGGGTTGATCCCGCAAAATACCACCGCCAGCCGCTCAGCCAAAATATCTTCAAGCCCCTCACTCACCGCAGATTACGCTCACCGCACCGCGCGCCAGCGCGGTTAATTCACCGCGGGATTTACCCGCCCGCGCCCGAATCGAGATGCTGTGCAGTAACGATGACGCCAGTACCGCCAGCGCCGCTGCGTCGACACCGCCTTTCAATTCGCCGGATTCAATGGCCGTTCGCAGGCGCACTTCCAGGTCGGCATCGAGCCGGCTGAGCCGGTCCGAAAGCACCGCGCGAATTTCCGGGTCGTCCACCGCTTCGGTGGTCGCCGTGCCGATCGCGAAGCAGCCGCGTGGTTGGCCTTCGCCCGAGAAGTAGATCGACAACTGTCCCTCATAAAAACGCAACAGCGCCTCACGCAACGTCAGGCCTGTGTCTGTCAGCGCCGCCTGCATTTCCGCGGAGGCCACTTCCCAATACTGCTCCAGCGCCTTGATGTACAGGGAATGCTTGTCGCCGAAGGCCGCGTAGAGGCTCGGACGATTCATCCCCGCCGCCGTGGCGATGCTGTCCAGGGACGCGCCGGAATAGCCGGTGCTCCAGAAAACACCGAGCGCTTGTTGCAGCGCCGTCTGCGGGTCATACGCGCGGGGCCGGCCGCGGCCTTTAGCCTCTGTCAGTTTATTTTGTGCCATGTCGTACAAATTCCTTGCAGGAAGGTGAATGCGGGGATATTTTTACACCATCGCACAAAAATAAGGAACCACAAATTCCTTGATCCATGTTTGTTCACGCGAAGCTCGAACCGGGTGTTGCAACGACGAAACAGAGGCGGCGGAGTGATCCTCCCAACCGCCTGCGGGTTTGCTTTCCAACAGCATTTATTCATGTCGGTACCAGGCGATGACGCCAGGCCCGAATTCCCGGTTAAAGGTGCTTTCGATCATGACGACACAAATCGATATCCCCGCTTCGCAGGCCTTTGAGGCCCAATCGCCCATCAAGAAACCCTTGAAGGAAAAACTGCGGCCCTGGCTGATGGTTGGGGTGCCTGCACTCTTCGCCGCCATTGGCTACGCCCACTACATGACGGGCGTGCCTTTCGTCACTACCGATAACGCCTACGCACGGGTGGCCAAGGCCTCGATCAACGCACGGATTTCCGGACAGGTGGTGGAAATCGCCGTTGAGGACAATCAGAAGGTCACCAAGGGCCAGGTGCTGTTTCGCATCGATCCCAAGCCGTTGCAGATCGCGATCAATCGTGCCGAAGCACAACTGAGCGTCGCGCGGTTGCGCATCGATGGCCTCAAGGCCAGCTATCGCCAGCAACAAGCGGAACTGCAATCGGCCAAAGAATCGGCGGGTTTCGATCAGAAGGAATTTGCCCGCAAGAAAGCGCTGGTGGCGACCGAGTTCGTTTCCCGCTCGCTTTATGAGCGCTCGGAAACCGACCTCAAAGTGTCACGGCAGCGCATCGCGTCCATCGAGCAACAGATCGCCAGCACCGTTGTGGCCTTGAACGGCACCCCGAACATCGAAGCCGATAGCCATCCGAGCGTTCGTGAGGCCAAGGCGCATCTGGACGAAGCGCAGTTGTACCTCGCGTACGCCACGGTTTATGCGCCGGCTGACGGCATCGTTGCCAAGGTCGATGACTTGCAGGTGGGCAACTACCTGAACAACGGCGCGCCTGCGTTTGCGTTGATTTCCGACCACGATATCTGGGTTGAAGCCAACTTCCGTGAAACCCAGGTCACGCACATGCGCCCCGGACAGGAAGCGACCATCCGCATCGACACCTACCCGGATCGCGTGTTCAAGGCCCACGTCACCAGCATGAGCCCCGGTGCCGGTTCGGACTTCGCCCTGCTCCCGCCGGAAAACGCCACCGGTAACTGGGTGAAGGTGGTTCAGCGGGTACCGGTTCGCCTTGAACTGGACGACGCCGACCCCGCCCTGCCGCTGTTTTCGGGCACCAGCGCCACGGTCAAGGTTGACACCGGTTACAGCACGCCATGGTGGCAACCACTCAAATCGTTGCTGACGGCAGGTAACTTCTAATGAACGCCCCTGCAGATACAACCCCGAATGCAAGCAGTGCGCGCTCGCTCAGGTTGGCCGTTCTGCTCGCGACTTACATGCAGTCGGCAAACCTGCCGTTGCCAAACGCGGTACTGCGGCTGATTCAAGGCAGCCTGTCGATGACCGACGACCAGGCGGGCTGGATTTTCACCGCGTACCTGGCGGCGAGCGCGATCACCATGCCAATCGCCCAATGGCTTGCCGGGCGCTTTGGCTTGAAGCTTGTGTATCAAGCCGCGCTGGCGTTCTTCGTGCTCGGTTTGCTGCTGGCCACTGTTTCCAGTACGCCGCTGGAGTTCATCGGTGCACGCATTATTCAAGGCTTGGCGAGTGGTGTGTTGGCGCCGCTGTCGATGGCGATTGCCATGGAGACGTTGGCACCCGAGAAGCGCATGAAGTTCGGCGCGACCTGGACCGCCATCGTGCTAGTGGGCATCGTCAGCGGCCCGAGCATCGGTGGCTGGATCGCCGAGCATTACGACTGGCGTCCGATCTTCTACATCAGCCTGCCGTTGTCGGCGTACATCTTCCTGGTCGTAGCGCTGTTGCTCACCGAAAAGAAAGCCGCGAAGGCGCCGTCTTTCGATTTCTTCGGCTTCGGCAGTTTCACGCTGTGCCTGATCAGCCTGCAAATGCTGCTCGACCGTGGCGAACGCATGGACTGGTTCGACTCGCCGGAAATCTGGATCGAGGCGCTGGCCAGCGGGCTGGGTTTTCACTTGTTCCTGGTGCATGTGTTCACCAAACAGGCGCATTTTCTCAACAAGAGCCTGTTCCGCGATCGCAATTTCGTGCTGTCGACGATCATCTTTTTCGCCGTCGGTTTCGTGCTGCTGTCGACCATGGCCCTGACGTCGCCGATGCTCGATGAAATCCTCGGCTATCCGCCTGACACCACCGGTGCCCTGACCATCCCGCGCGGTATCGGGCTGGTCGGCGCGTTCCTGCTGATGGGGCGTGTGCCGGAGCGTTTCGACCGTCGGTGGTTCGTGGCGGCAGGCGCGGGCGCGGTGATTTATGCCAACTGGTTGATGCTCGGCTATTCGCCGTTGATGGACTGGTCGCCGGTTGCGGTGACCGGGGCGATCCAGGGAATCGGCATCGGCATGTTGATGCCGTCGCTGACCAAGGTTGCGTTCAGCACACTCGACCCTGCGCTGCGTCCGGAAGGCACTGGTCTGTTCAATCTTTCCCGTGTTTACGGCAGCACCATCGGTGTGGCGATCGTGCAGATTTTCTTCTTCAACAATACGCAGGCGATGCATCTGGCGCTTGGCAACAACGTGACGCCCTATAGCACCGCCGCGCATTTCGGTACCGCGTCGTTGCCACTGCCGGCGCTTGAAGGGCTCAACCACCTGATCACCCACCAGGCTGCGTTCATCGCCGTTGTCGACCAGTTCAAGATCTTGATGGTGGCGATGCTGGTGGTGAGTCCGCTGATTGTCTTTCTTCGCAAACCCGCTGCGGCCAATTAGTTTTCGTGGAGTGTGCCCAATGAAATCCAGTCATTTGTTCCAACCGAAACTCACGGCACTGTCGGCGCTGGTTTTTCTCTCGGCCTGCACCGTCGGCCCTGACTTTAAAACTCCGGGTGCCAGCCCATCGCAGCACTACGACCAACAGGCCGAACAACATCTCGGCGGCCAGCAGCGCATCGCGCTTGGCCAGAAAGTCAGTGGGCAATGGTGGTCGGCCTTCCGCTCGCCCAAGCTCGACCAGGTGGTACGCCGGGCCATCGACGGCAACCTTGAACTGGTCGCCGCCGACGCCACCATTCGCCAAGCGTCGCAATCCGTAGCGGCGGCGCAAGGCGCGTTATACCCGCAGGTCGACTTCGGCGCGACGGCGGGTCGTCAACGGGTGCACAACGCCAAGGAGCCTTCGATCTCCAACTTCTACGCGATCGGGCCACGGGTCGGTTTCGACCTGGATGTGTTCGGTGGCAATAAACGGCTGGTCGAACAGCAGCAAGCGCTCACCGATCTGCAAAAGCATCGCTTTGAGGCGGCGTACCTGACCCTGACCGGCGAGGTTGCCAGCCAGTCGTTGTTGATCGCATCGGCCAACGCGCAAATCCAGGCCGTGGAGAAACTGCTGGCCAACGACACCAAGAACCTCGAACTGGTACGCGCGGCGCTGATCAACGGCGCGACCACGCAGATTGATGTTTCGCTGGCCGAGACGCGGCTTGCCCAGGACCGCACGCTGCTGCCGCCATTGGCCCAGCAACGTGATGCGGCCCGCCATGCGCTGTCGATCCTGACGGGCAACGGCCCGGCGGACTGGATCGCGCCGGACTTCCACCTCGACGAATTCGCCTTGCCGTCGAACGTGCCGGTCAGCCTGCCCTCGGAAATGGCCCACGACCGGCCAGACGTGCGCCAGGCCGAAGCCGAGCTGCACATCGCCAGTGCCGCCGTTGGCGTGGCGACCGCCAATCTCTATCCGCGGGTGACGTTGTCCGCGTCTCTGGCCCAGGCCGCTTCAGGCAATGGCGGTGCCGCGCTCTGGGGTTTTGCCGCGGGCCTGACGGCACCGATCTTCAACGGCGGAACCCTCAAGGCTGAGCAGCAGGCAGCCGTCGAAGGCTACAACGCGACGCTCGCCGGCTATCAGCAGACCGTCATCAGTTCGTTCGGCCAGGTCGCGGACACGCTGCAAGCGATCAACCACGACGCGGAAGAATTCCGTGCCCAGGAAGACGCTCTGCAAGCGGCCGAAACCAGCCTGCGTTTGAACCAGCAAGCCTATGCCCAAGGTGAAAACAGCATCCTCCAGGTGCTGGAAGCCGAGCGAGCCTACCAACAGTCGCTGCTGGGCCATATCCGCGTGAAGACCGCGCAGTACCTCGACACCGTGCAGCTGTTTGTTGCCCTCGGCGGCAATTCCATTGGCGTCTTCGAGCAACGGGTTGCCAGTCGCGAAGCCCTACAACGTTCGTATCAGTAGAGGCTGCGGCCTCGATATTGGAGTAATGACATGTCCTACGAAGCCTTTCACGATGAACTTCGCGATACAAAATTTGCGCTGAATCACGGTACGGGCAAGATGCCTGCCGTCGGCTTCGGCACCCTGTTCAAAGACCTCAGCGTCACTACCGAGGCGATTACCCACGCGCTGGAAACCGGGTTCCGCCATTTCGATTGCGCCGAGCGGTATCGCAACGAAGAAAGTGTTGGCGTTGCCTTCAAGGCGTTCTTGGACGCGGGCAAGGCGCGGCGCGAAGACTTGTTCATCACCACCAAACTGTGGAACACCAACCACCGTCCCGAGCGCGTGTTGCCGGCGTTCGAAGCCAGTTGCCGTCGGCTCCAGGTGGACTACATCGATTGCTACCTGATCCACACGCCTTTCGCCTTCAAGGCGGGTGACGATCAAGACCCGCGGGATGCTTTCGGGCATGTCCTCTACGACGGTGACGTGAAGCTGATCGACACCTGGCGCGCACTTGAGCAACTGGTGGATGAGGGTCGTTGCGGCGCAATCGGCTTGTCCGATATCACCCTCGAAGCGCTGAAAGAGATCGTGGCCGAGGCGCGGATCAAACCCGCAGTGGTGCAAGTCGAATCCCACCCGTACTTGCCGGAATGGGAACTGCTGGAGTTCTGCAAGGAGCATGGCATCGTGGTCCTCGCCTTTGCCCCGCTCGGGCATGGCATGGAGCCGAACGTGCTGGAAGACGAGGTGATTACCGGGATCGCCCGGCATTTGCAGCGCACCCCGGCCCAAGTATTACTGGCCTGGGCTGTGCAACGGGGTGTAGCGTTCCTGACTACTTCGGCGACACCGAGCCATATCCGCGAAAACTTCGATATCGCTACTTTGCCGCACCGGGCCATGCTGGAAATTCGCGAAGAGATCACAACGCGGATACGCTTCAATTCGGTGGTCGAGACGGGTGTGCCGGGATTCATCCCGCGCAAACAATAATGCACGACAAGGGACGGCACCGACCGTCCCTTTTTTTGGCTATACCTTGAGGTGAAACCGATGGATGTTTTCCAGACCATGCGCTGCTTCATGGCGGTCGCCCAAAGCGGCAGCTTTACCGCAGCGGCCCAGTTGCTGGACACCACCACGACCAACGTTTCCAAAGCGGTTTCCAGTCTGGAAGCCCGTCTGCAAACCCGCCTGATCAACCGCACGACCCGCCGCCTGGCGTTGACCGAGGCCGGCACACGTTATCTGCAACGCTGCGAGAGAATTCTGGAAGAACTGCGTGAAGCCGAGGAGGAAGCAGGCACCGCACAGATCACCCCTGTGGGCCGCTTGAAGATTCATGCGATGTCGGCCATCGGCAACCATTACGTGATCGACGCCATCGCCCAATACCGCGAGACACATCCCTCGGTCTTGTTTGATCTGACCTTGACCAATCGGCTGCCGGATTTGCTGGAGGAAGGCTATGACATGTCGATCGTGCTGGCGCGGGACTTGCCCGACTCGGGGTTTGTCGCACAACGGCTGGGCATCACATACAGCATTCTGTGCGCTTCGCCTGTGTACCTGAAGAAACGCGGAATGCCCGACACGCCGGGTTCGCTGGGTGAGCATGATTGCTTGAGGATCGTCAACACGGTCATGCCGGCCGAACACTGGATTTTCGAAGGGCCTGAAGGCGTGGAAACGCTGAATACACCCGTGTCGCCGTTCCACGTCAACACTGCTGATGCCATGACCGTTGCGATCACTTGTGGCATGGGCATTGGCATCCAGCCGATTGCGTCAGCCGTGGCCGGTCTCAAGGCAGGCACCTTAGTGCGGGTATTGCCGGAATACCATTTTGAGGAGTTGAACCTGTTTGCGATTTACCCTTCACGAAAATTCGTCGATGCAAAAATAAAAACCTGGGTGCAGTTTCTCAAAGATTATCTGCCAGGGTTGCTGGCGACCGATGACAAAATTGCGCGCTCGTCAAAACACTAAAAAAACAACTGAAAGTACACGTTCTGCCCAGATGGAGTGTCGACCCTCCACTTTCATCACAGCACTCAGCCGTTCGAACATCCGGTGCCCATGACTTGATATTGCAGGACATGCCGCTGACCTTGAGAATCTTCATAAGTCATTTGCGCCGAAACCGGGCCACACTCTGGCGGAACATCGGTTATGGAAATGACCTTTTTCACGTCCAGTTTCGAACCATAGGTGTAAGTCTCAACCATTGGCTGATTGGCCGACACCTTGGCGTGGCTTTCTTCGGCAGAGGCCTGCGCACCGATGTAACTGAGTGCCAGAAAAATCGCGATTTTCGAAATATTCATGGAGTTCACCGTCTCGTTCAGGTTGGATGACTGTTACCCCGTGAACCCGTGGGATGGGTTCAGTTGGTAGAGACGATGCTAGGGGTTTGCCCTGGCGCCAAACAGTGCAGCGCCGGACAAACACTGTGGACGAAATGAGAGTGAATGCACGACGCCATCGATTACGGAACTAGTCTGCATGACCGCATTTACCGGACGATTTTTCGCGAGCAAGCTAGCGCGCGGTCGGCTATCTACCGCTCAACAAGGCCTTGGTTCTCCCTAACGTGTGGATACCGTACAGAGTTGGATCAAATCCGATGTCATCCAGGCTTTCACTATTCGAGCGCACCACCTCGTGGAAAGATCGTCTAAGGCATGCAACCAGCTCGGGAATAAGAATTCCTCGCTCCGGGGACGCGCTTGGTGCAAGTTTGAACGGCTGCAGTGGGTCGTTCTCTGCCGGTCACCGCCACGACGCTGGTAGTCAAGTCCGATGCAAATGGCTGGTCAAGTTGAATGCAAACGGGTGGGCAAGTCTGTGCAACTACCCATCCTTCAGCCTGACTGGAAACACTGGGCCAGGGGCCGCGACTAGGGCTGTGGATCGGAAAATAAAAAAGCGCCGACGTAGCCGTGGGCGCTTAGGAATTACGATGTCTTAGGATGTATTTCTACATCGTAAGGCTAGGATGATTGAAAGCCAACACCTGTTAGACCTTCGGTCCCAGATGACAAAACTATGTACCGTTTAGGGTATAAGTCAGCGATGGCGGGGCTTATCATCAGCGAGGCGATCGGCATCAGCCAGCAAGGCCTGGGATGGGCCTATGCAACCGGTATCTGGTCCGCTGAGCAAATTGCCGGCTGGCGATTGATTACCGACGCTGTGCACGCTGGCGGTGGTCGAATAATTGCTCAACTGTGGCACATGGGCCGGGTGGTACATCCCAGCTTCCTTGACGGCGCACAACCCATAGGTCCCTCGGTGACGACAGCACCTGGACTGGCCCATACCTACGCGGGGAAACAACCCTACTCCCAGGCTCGAGCGCTACCGCTCGAGGAGATCGCGCCACTGATTGCCGATTTCGCCCAGGCAGGCAGGAATGCGTTGCTGGCGGGGTTTGATGGCGTCCAGATTCACGCCGCCAACGGATACCTGATCGATCAGTTTTTACGCGACAGCGGCAACTTTCGCACCGACGCCTATGGAGGCTCAATTGAGAACAGGGTCAGGCTGCTCAAGGAAGTGACGCAAGCGGTCGCGGGAGTCGTTGGAGCAGATCGGACGGGTGTTCGGTTAACCCCCAGCAGTCATGACCAAGGCGTGAGGGACAGTAATCCTGTGCCTTTGTTTACCCACGCCGCTGAAGTGTTATCCGAGATCGGTATTGCCCATCTCGAGCTTCGCGAGCCGCCGGCTGACGGGAGTTTTGGCGTCTCGGAATACCCTCCAAGCGCAGCCATCATTCGTAATGCCTTCAAAGGCACGCTTATCCTTAACTCAGATTACGATTCGGCTCGTGCCGAGGCGGTTGTGGAAGCGGGTATTGCCGACGCCGTGGCGTTCGGACGTCCATTTATCGCCAATCCCCAGCTGCCAGAGGTACTTCGCCGTCGCTTGCCGCTGGGGCAAGAGGATCGTTCGACGTGGTTCAGCCAAGGGAAGGAAGGGTACACCGACTATCCCGGGCTTTCTGTCCAGCTAGATTGAAGCAGATAGGTGTTGGCACAATAACGTCTGGCGCACGCCTAGGCGTGCGTCATCAACAGCGATTCACACTTATCTTTCAAGTACGCGTAAAGCAAACGAATCGCCGGGGTAAACTGTTTCCTGTGCGGGCAAACGAAACTCAAAGGGTAAAGCTCACCTGGAACCTCAGGTAGTAATACCTCCAAGTGACCGGCACTGACATCTTCACAAACGTCCATCCATGATTTGTACAAAATCCCCTCCCCCGCGATGGCGCATCGTCGAATGACGTCTGCGTCATCGCTTAGAACAGGGCCGTTTACAATAACGAAGTCGCTCTCCGGCAACTTGGGAAATATCCACCTGTCGTAGAGTTTTCCATTCATATGGAAACGAAGACACGCATGAGTCTTAAGATCTTCCACGGACTTGGGCCGCCCGTGCAGCGCTATATAAGCCGGCGATGCAGCCAGTACACGCCGATTGCCAGGCACTAAGGGCAAAGAGATAAAGTCGGCGTTTTGTACCGTGCCATACCTGACGGCTACATCTATCGGATCGCGAAAGATGTCCGAGACGCTATCGGACAACATCACTCGAAGCACCAGACCAGGGTTGTCTCGACGAAAATCGATCAGCCAAGGAAGCAACACATTTCTCCCGAAATCTGAGGCACTGGCGATCTGCAAGACGCCATGGAGTTTACGATCGTCCTGTTGTAACCCGGCTCGCCCCTCACTGAGTGTGTTCAAAACCTCCCGAGCATAAGGCAGATAACGTTCGCCTTCGGCTGTTAGGCGCAGACTTCGTGTTGATCTCGCAAACAGGCGCGTATCAAGTTCACACTCCAAGCGTTTGATAGCGGCGCTGATTTGAGC
Organism: Pseudomonas sp. W4I3; assembly: GCF_030816195.1. GTDB lineage: Bacteria > Pseudomonadota > Gammaproteobacteria > Pseudomonadales > Pseudomonadaceae > Aquipseudomonas. The sequence goes on from NZ_JAUSXS010000001.1 coordinate 4,505,797, forward strand.
AGGAAAGAGATCCATTTCCCTGGCCACGACGGAGAAACTGTCAACGGTTGCCACACGCACAAAAATGGCTAGGTCGTTAAATCTGATCATTACTGCGCTCTCTTAATATGAAACCCCATAGACATTTAGTTAAAAGTCCATATAAGACGGCAGAACAAAGATAGGCATTCCACGTGAGGCATAATTTTTTGATCATTTCCCTGAATCAATTCATGTGCGTTAACCGCATACCCGAGGCTGCGTACTACGTCGTCACAGCCTGAACGCGCATTCCACCTCTGGACGCCAAGCGCTTTGCAGGGTTGATCAACAGTGGTCGAGCGCTACTTGAAGAATATCTCTCATCCTTCAAACACATACGTAGGCGTCTAAATTAGGGGTTTCCGGGAGCCAGGGAAATGCGATCAGATGGAATTTCAGACATGCCGCGATGGCACGAATGGGCTTGGTCACCGGTCCTGCCCGCCGCAGACGGTGTAAGCTATTTGGTACTAACGCTGATCTAACCTGCCTAGGGATGCGAGATCAGCCTATGGAAAGTGCGTCGCTCACTGCGACGAGCCACTTTGCAAGTGCTTAAAAGCCTTCGAGGATCGAGGCGCCATTCTTGCGAGTAGACGAAAGCCGCCTAGAGCACGGCGACTGGGGGCAAAAGTGGGGGCAAACAAAAGCTCTATTGACCTGAAATAGCCGCCCTAGAGCCTAGGCAAAATGTTCTTTGGCGACCCTGAGAGTCTTTGAGCGTCGTCAGGAAGCTTGTTCATCCTGATCACTTCTGTTTTTCGTAGACCATAGAAGTCCATCCACTTCCGGTGAATTGTTACCTTCGGGCCAGGGTTGAGGGCATGCTTGGGATGGCTTGACACGGATGCCCTCAGCCTCACGTTCAGTATTGCCCTCTCGAAATCACCCCCATTGATCTTCGCAAACACCGCTGAGTGAAGGTAGGCCGATGAGATTCGCTCCTCCGCCGATGGGCTTGAGCAACCGAGTGCTCCGGCGCGATAGCGACACATCAACCAACTGAACTTTGAAGTAGAAATACTCCGATAGCCCTTGGCTTGCGCCCCCCACGGGCAGACGGAATGTATAACACCTGGTTACCAATGTAGGAAAAAGACGAAGGATAAGTCGTCTATTTGGTCTTTACAGTGCGCCAACTGGCGAATAAGAATGAACACTCACTCACGCCACCACCCTGATTCATTCAACCTGAAAAATAATTTTCCGGAGAATACAGTATGGCCAGCGAAAATAACGCCACGAGAACTTCCGACGCCTATTGTGCGACATCGGTCAATCGCGCCCTGAACTTCAATCGCGACTACTTTCGCCTCAGGGATTACTATGAGACATGGTCTACTGATTACGACAACGATGTGTCAGAAGAGAACTATTGTGGCCCACTCGTGATCAGCGACCTGCTGACATCGCTGCTTGGCAACGCAGACACAAACAACAAACAACCTCGTAGCGCTTTGCGCATCATGGATGCCTGTTGCGGGACCGGATTGGTGGGGAAAGAACTGACCCAGCGAGGTTTTAGCAGCATAGAAGGATGCGACCTATCACCGGCGATGACAGAGTTGGCGCGTCAGACTCAAGCGTATGGGGCGCTCTACGGCGGCGTGGATCTGACCGAACACAACACGTTGATTGCGGACAACAGGTATGACGTAACCTTGTGTTGCGGTGCGTTCATCGAAGGTCACCTGCCCATAGAAGCCATTCACGAACTTATTCGCATGACCTCCCCCGGCGGACTTTTATTGTTTAGCACGCGCTGCACGTTTTATGCAGCAGAAAACTTTTCGGACCTGTTGGACAGTTTAGTCGCGGCAAGAAAACTATCCTCTCTACCGTCACTTATGAATGCTCCTTATTTAGATGAGGTACATGCTCACTACCTGGCATTTAGAGTTGCCCGATAAGGAGACTGTAGCATGGAAGCCTTAAATCGCATTTCACTTGAAATGCTTGAGTCTATTGATACGCCGCGCGAAGTACGCCGTCTACGTGAAACCTGTATTAAGGACGGTTTCTTTTATTTAACCGATCACGGTATAAATCCGTCGCTTATCGAACAGGCATTTATTGCGGCGCGACAATTCTTCGAACTGCCGCTGGAGATCAAGAATCAGTTTTCCCAAGACCACCAACAGGTCAGCCCCAAAACTTGTCGGGGTTATGTACATACCTTTGGCGAAACATTGCACGCGCCTACGGGCCCCGATTGTAAACAGCACTTCGACATGGGAAGGGAAGCCGCCCTGTGTGAAAAACCCTTCACCGGTCCGAACCTGCTCCCCGACGAGCAAATAGCTCCCGGTTTTGCCAAGGCAATGTTGGCCATGCAGGATCAAGTCATGCACCGCGTGGTGCCTGGATTATTACACGGGCTGGCGCTTGCACTGGGATTGAACAAGCTATTTTTCGAGCCCTTCTTTTCTGATCCGGTGCTGATCCAGCGCGCCCTGTACTACCCACCCCAGCGCAGTGGCGCGGGCAAACACACGGACAACGGCATATTCACCTTGCTTTTCCAAGAGGCCGGTGATGCCTGCGCGCTACGCGCTTTTTCCCAAGGACGTTGGATCGACGTACCGCCTCGGGGACACGAAGTGGTGATCAACTTGGGGGACATGCTGATGAAGTGGAGTAACGGCCTGTTTACCAGTACACCGCACCAAGTCATTCACCGTGCGGACAGCGCCCGTGTATCGCTGCCGTTTTTTGTGTACCCGAACGTGGACGCCAGGTTCAACCCTCTGGGCAGCGACCAGGTCTTGTCGTGCCAGCAAGTCATGCTTGAAAACTTCAACTCAATCTGGGTAACCGGCCAGGGTGCCGGCAGGGCCCGCGAACTCGCTTGATTACCCTCAAGAGGAATCGATATGCAAGCTGCCAAGCCGAAAGTCGGCTTCATCGGTACCGGCAATATGGGCCGTCCATTGATAGAGCGCCTGCTGAACGCGGGGTACGAGGTCCAGGTGCATGATATCGACCCCGCACGTGCGGGCCCGGTGATCGAGTTGGGCGCCATGTGGAAAGACACGCCTGCGCTGTGCGCTCACACATGCCAGATCGTGGTGACCTGCCTGCCGCTACCGCACCATGTACTGGAAAACATGACCGGCGAGCACGGAGCCCTGGCAGGCATGGCGCAAGGTACGGTGTGGATCGACACATCCACCACCGATTACCACAACACCCGTCATATCGCTGAATTAGCCTGGCAAAAAAATATATTCAGCCTGGAAGCGCCCGTCAGCAACCTGTCACATATGGGCGTGGATTTCGCCAATGTGTGCTTCTACATCGGCGGGGATGAGCGCGGCTACCGATTGAGCCAGAGCACGCTCGACACCATGGGCCGCAAGTCTTTCTACGTTGGAGAGATCGGCGCCGGCCAATCGGTCAAGTTGCTCACCAACCTGCTGTTCTACACCGCTACCGTGGTATGGGCCGAATTACTGGTCATGGCCAAGGCCCACGATATTCCGCTGCACTGGCTCTGGGACTACGTGAAAGTTTCGCGGGGAAACTGCTTTGTCAGCAACCAGCTGACCCCGTTCATATTCGACGCTAGCTACGATCATTCCTGTACGTTGGAGATCACCGTCAAGGACACGAGTCTCACTGAGGCACTGGCCGATGAACTGGGGGTGGCAATGCCGCTGGGACGCATCGTCGCCCAGCGCTATCGCCAGGCGGGAACGCTGTTCGACAGCCAGGATAATCATGTAAAAGTTGTGGCCTTGAGTGAGCGGGAAAACGATCTATCCCTCACCCTCCCCGATTTTCATGCACCTTCGCCCTATGGCGCCAACCGCGACTATTGCCACAGCGGCGAAGTGATTGAGGACCTCATGGGCCGTATCACACCAGCCCTCACACCGATGTTTCATTCAGGCCTGGTATTCACCGACAACAGCAAGATCAAGCTGGCCTCGCACCTAGTGGAGTTCTTGGCCTGCATCAATAAGGTCATCCTCGACGAGGCCTGGCAAATCGGCCGCGCAATAGGCCTTGCGGACGCGCTGATCGAGCAGGTGGTGAACTGGAGTTGCGGCCCCAGTTGGGTTGCCGAACACCTGGATAGCTATGAACCGTGCCTGGACAGTATCGCAGCGGTTGGCGAGCTCCAGCAGGCGTTGAGACTACCCGTCATCGAGCAAATTTTTCACCAGTTGATTTTGGGCGTTCCCTCCCATGCCCGCGCAGTCGGGCAGGCGCTGCGGCAGGGAGCGGTCGCGCCATGAAAATTACCTCTATCAAGGTCTATCAACTGGATATACCGCTCAAGAATAAATACAGCCTCAGCGGCGGTCGACTGCACTATGACTCACTCGACTCCACCATCGTCTTGGTCACCACGGACAGCGGCCTGGTGGGCGTCGGCGAGAGTTGCCCTTGGGGCGCCACTTACTTGCCGGCCTATGCCAAAGGCGTGCGGGCCGGCATTGAGGAATTGGCGCCGCATCTACTGGGTGAAAATCCACTGCACCTGGATCAGATCAATGCACGCATGGACGTGATGCTACCGGGTCACCCCTACGTGAAAACTGCAATCGACCTGGCATGCTGGGACATCCTCGGCAAACACTGCCAGTTGCCGGTATATGCATTGCTTGGTGGACGGTTCCAGGCGTCGATCGCCTTGCAAAGCAGCATCCCCACCGATGATACAGAGCAGATGGCAACCCACTTGGCCCTCGCTCGCAGCGAAGGCTATCGCACCCACTCCTGCAAGGTCGGCATCGGGGTGGAGGAGGATGTGGCTCAGATCCAGCGCCTGCTCGATCAGCGCCTGCCCGGGGAGGTCATCACTTTCGATGTTAATCGTGCCTGGACGGTTTCGGAGGCCGTCGCCGTAATGAACAGCGTGGAAGACCCCACAGTGTGCTTCGAACAGCCCTGCGAATCCTTGGAGCAATGCCGAGCGGTGCGAGAACTGACAAGGAACCCGATCATTCTGGATGAGTCCATTGTGACCCTTGGCGACCTGATACAAGGCCAGCGCCAGAACATCGCCCAACTGATCGGGTTAAAGATTGGCCGCGTTGGAGGCCTGACCAGAGCCCGACAGCTTCGGGACTTCTGCATCTACCACGGCATCCGGATGAATATTGAAGACGTTGGCGGCACCCAGGTCAGTGACAGCGCCGTGATGCATCTAGCGGCCTCGACCCCTGACCGCCTGCATCGTGCCAGCTGGAATTGCTGCCGACACCATGAGATGCGCGTGGCCGAGGTGGATTTTGAAATCAGCCAAGGCCGTGCCTACCTGCGTGACCGCCCAGGCCTGGGGCTGACGCTTGACTCCCGGCAGTTCGAGCACCCCGTCGCCCAGTACGGATAAATTTCACTGTCCTTCCAACTGATCCATGGAGGTTCCATGACCAGCGCCCCTTCTCCGTCGCTCCTGGCTCGCGGGTTCGACATCGACCCTTTTGCGTCTTTTACCTTGCCCAACGAACATTACATCGACAACCAGTTGTTCGACCGGGAAATGGAAGCGGTGTTTGCACGTACCTGGCAATACGTCTGCCACGTCTCCGCGCTGCCCAACGCGGGTGACTATCGAGTGCGAGACCTCGGTCGACGAAGTGCCCTGGTGGTCCGGGACAAGGACGGCACGCTGCAGGCCTTTCATAATGTTTGCCAGCATCGCGCGCATCGATTGGTCGAGGGCAGCGGCCATGTGCCTGGGTTATTGACCTGCCCGTATCACGCCTGGGCCTACAACACCCGTGGACAGTTGATCAGCGCGCGTAAATCCGAGCACCTCAAGGACTTCAGCACGGATCAGGTTCAACTCAAGCCGGTACGCCTGGAGGTGTTCTGCGGTTTCATTTTCATCAACTTCGACTGGAATGCGCAGCCCATGCAGGCCCTGCTACCCGGCCTCGAGTCATCGATCCGAACCTTTTCGTCAGCTCCGGAAAAGCTTTTCCACGCCTACTCCAAGGAATACGGCGTACAGTCCAACTGGAAGGTCTCCGTGGAAAATTACTCGGAGTGTTACCACTGCCCGATGTGCCATCCCACTCTCTCGACAGCAACCCTTGACCTGAAAAGTTATCACCTGGCGATCCACGAGCATTATCACGCCCATATCAGCAGCGACAGCGGCGCCAACCAGGGCTATACGATGAAGCAAGGCTCGGCCCGATCGCGCGAATTCGGCGCCTGGTACCTGTGGCCGAACTTTTGCCTAGAGGTCTATCCAGGAGGGTACATGAATGTGTTGCATCATTTGCCGGTCAGCGTGGACAAGACCTTGCAGGTGGTTGAATGGTTTTGCACGGCAGCAACGCCCTCCCACGAAGAGCAAGAGGTCATCGATTTCGTCGCCGTGATCCGTGAAGAAGACATCCCCCTGTGCGCCAGTGTGCAGCGCGGCCTGAACAGCGACGGCTACCAGCAAGGTCGCTTTATCGTTGACCCGGCACTTGGGGCCAACAGCGAGCATGCCGTGCACGATATTCAGAAAAAAACTCTCGCCGCGCTGGGACTGCTGCACACGGACCACCAGTCGTCAGTCTGCGAACGATGAACTCAACCATTCCAGCACCTGGCGAGCCGACAGGTTCAGGGTTTCATCACGCCATCTGTACACGCTCAGGGCTTCAGGGAGGTGTATGGATTCGGAAAAAGGTCTTACCAGATCACCACTGGCGAGCATCTTTTCACTGGTTCGACGCCACCCAAGGGCAAAACCCAGGCCTTCGACACACGCCTGCATCATGACCGGATAACTGTCATAGAACTTGCCCTTGAGTTCGCCGGGCCTGATATGAAACTCCCCCAGCCAGTCGCTCCAGGTGCTCCAGTACTGAGGCGTAGCGACGTGATGCAGCAAAGGCAGATCCACCAAGGTTCGCAAGGTCAGAGGGTGATCGCCCAACGAGGCCAGGTAGCCGGGACTACACACCGGAAACACGTCATCACTCAAGGTCAACAGCCGGGTGTGATCACCGGATGGGCGACCCGAGGTTTGGATGGCTATATCGAATTTTTCTGCGGTTTCGGTAATAGGTTGGATGGATGCATTAAGGCGAACTTCCAGGTCAGGGTACTTCCTGTGCAAATGCGTGATATTTGGCATCAACCAGTAAAAGGCTTCGCACAATTGAACCTCTAGGACGATTTCACTGTTATCTCGCCCTGACTTCAAGTCTTCGGCGCGTGAAGCAATGCCCAAGAACGCCGTGCGCACCGCGTCGCGAAACTCTGCGCCCGCCTCGGTTAGAAATACGGCGCGATTTCTACGCGTAAATAACGCGACGCCAAGGAATTCTTCCAGGGATCGTATCTGTTTACTGATTGCAGCCTGGGTGAGATGCAACTCATCCGAGGCTTTGGAAAAACTTTCCAGACGCGCCGCGGCTTCAAAGGGAACCAGGCTGGAAAGTGGGGGCAGTGAGCGTTTGAAGTTATCCATAATTTTCATTCCTCCTGCGTAACCATAAGTCACTTTAAATGCAATACGAGCTCAACCAGAATCCTCCAGGTCGATCACATCAGGATCCATCATGTCTGCAACCACAACCGTTACCGCCGCTGAAAACCGACAAAGCATACTCATCGTCGTAGGTTCGGTGTTCCTGTTGTCAGTGTCAGATGCTCTTATCAAGGCTACCAGCGCCGATACATCGATGTGGCAGCTCTACGTGATTCGTTCGGTACTGGCCATTGGTATGCTCGTCGTCTTGCTGATGTACCGCCGCGGCACAACTCAGCAAAGGCCGCTTTCCCCTTTGTGGATAGGCGCAAGAAGCCTGCTGCTTGCCCTGATGTGGATTGCCTTTTACAGCGCGCTGCCCTTCATCAGCCTGACCATAGCCGCATTGGCAATCTATACGACACCTTTGTTTATCGCTTTGTTCTCGGCAGTCACGCTGGACGAGCATGTCACACCGCGCAAATGGGTGGCCATTCTGGTGGGGTTCGCCGGGGTGCTGGTCACGCTCGCGCCCAGTCAGGCTGACTTCAACCTATGGACACTGCTGCCCGTGCTCGCTGCGATTTTCTATGCCCTCGCAGCGGTCGTGACCAAGGGCAAGTGCGCCAATGAGGTGCCCATGCACCTGGCCCTGGCGCTGAACATCGTCCTGTTGTTGATGGGGGTGGTCGGCAGCATTGTCGTTGCACAGACTGGCCCTCATCTGCCGGCCAACGAGGGCCTGCGATTTTTGGTAGGCGACTGGTCGCCCATGGCGATCAGCGACTGGGGCGTGATGGCGGTGCTGGCGATTCTGATGGTACTGGTCAGTACCGGCATCGCCCGCGCCTATCAAATCGGCGAGACCTCGATCATCGGCGCATTCGATTACACCTACCTGATCTTCGCGATTGCCTGGGGGGCGTTGCTGTTCAATGAAGTGCTCAATGGCCGGTCCGCGGTCGGTTTGGCCCTTATCCTGATTTCAGGCTTCATCCTGCTGAAAAAGCCCAACGCTACGCGCTGAACGCTTCACATGCACAGGCCTTAACAAGGAGCTGTTTATGCTGACGTCATTTGATTCCTTGCCCAATGTGATTCTGTGGGCGGTTTCCCGCAGCCGCTCTACCGCTTTCGAGCGGGCCGTGATGCAACATCCGGACGTCAGGGTGCTGCACGAAAGACTCTCCGAACCCTTTCTGGCCAAGCACTTTCCCGAAAAACATGCCCTGATTGAGCACACCCGCCGGACCAATAACGGACCGCCCGGCATTACCGGTTACGCCGAGGCGATGGCGTTGCTCGGCGCACGTCCAGCACCACCGCACCGCTTGCAATTCTCCAAGGAGATCGCTTACTTCGTCGACTTCGACTCGATCGATAGCACGTGGCTGGCGCAATTCAGGCATGTGTTCCTGGTCCGCCAGCCGCGGGATGTGATGCGTTCGCTGTATCGCGTCAGCCAGAGCGGTGGCACCACGTATTTCGATGCGGATGAATCCGGCTTCGATGAGCTGGCTCGTATCCATGAGCGGGTGCTCGAACAGTGTGATGCCAATCAGGTGCTGTACCTGGACAGTGATGAGGACCTGATGGGTGATACGCGAGGCACGCTGGCGCGCTTTTGTGATTTCGCCGGTGTCGACTTTTCGCCTCGCCTGTTGAGCTGGGCACCGGAAAAGGTCGAACAGTGGCAATTTTTCCAAGGCTGGCATGACGATGCCGAGCGCTCGTGCGGTTTCGCCCAAGTCGTGCACCCGGAAATCACGGTTCCGGATGCCGTCGAATCCACGGCACGGGACAAGCAACCCCTCTACACGTTTTTCCATCTGGCAGCTGCCTGGCAGCGCGTGCCCCCCACGAAGGATCACCTTGCCTGCCTTTATGAACCGGCGCAGGCACATCTGCGCGTTTTGTTGCTGGCATCGACGAGGCAGCAGCTCCTGCGTGCGTTGCAATGGGCAGCGCAATTGCCTGGCGACTATGCCGTTTGGCTATGGAGCAGCCCCACAGCCTGCCATTTCGACGCAATCATCCGCGAGATCGAGCAGCTGCAGGACCTGCCTCTGATGACGCTGACGACCTCTGAAGACCCGGTGTCGCTTGAGTTCGTACGCCGTCTGAGTCATCGCCAGCTGTGCCTGATCTGCCCCGACAGCCCGTACGCACGCCACACCGGGGTCAAGCTGATCATTGTCGATCGAGATAACCCGGCGATGAATGAAGTCAGCCCACAGATTTCTCAGTACCAGCGGGCGGCAGCTCAACACAGTCGCGAGCAGCAGATCACGACCCAGCGTCTCAACGCCCCGGCCGATGCAACAACGCCCTCCTGGCACACGCATCTGCGTCAGTTGCTGCGCGATGCCCCAGACAGCACGGTCGCCGCCAGCCCCCAACGAAGCCTGAGCGCCCGCGATCTGAATGACCAGGCCTGCAAACTGGCTGAGCGACTTTTGCACAGTTGCCCCCACGGCGGCTGGGTGGCTATCCGCCTGGACAAAGACCTGCGCACGCTAGTGACCATGACCGCCTGCAGCCTGCTGCGCTGGCCCTACCTGGACATCCCGCAATGGTACGGCCCCGACGCCACCGCGAACGTCCTGGCGAAACTCGATCCAGTGGTCGTGGTGGGCGATACACTGACTCTCCAGTCCCTGGCAGGCCGTTATCGCACGCTGCTGCTGGACCGCCTGCCGGAGCGCTGCGACGCTGCGCCAGAGGTTCGACCGCAGCCCTTCGGTGATGTGGCCTATGGCTTGCTGACCTCTGGTACGACGGGTATGGCAAAGGTCGTCACAATTGGCGAACACGCTCGCCTCGATTCACTCGCCTTCTGGCGTCAGCATTTGCGTCCCGGTGATCGCATCGGCCTCAATGCGTGGATGACCGGCTATGTCTACTACCCCATCTTCAGCGGCGCGGTGGCCTGCCTGATTCCGGACGCCATGGTGCTGGATCCCCACGCTCTCACAGGTTTTATTCAAAGCAGTCGTCTCTCTCAATTGATGATCACCCCCAGTCTTGTGGCCGGCCTGCTGCAAAACGAACAGGCATTCCAGCAGGCGTTTGCCAGTGTGCATACCCTGTGGCTGAGCGGCGAGCCGCTACCCGACGCGATTCGCGAACAGATCACGCGTTGCCTGCCCCACTGCAAGGTGCTCGATCTGTATGGCTCGAACGAAGCCGGGGACGTGGCCCTGGTCGGCCCGCAAGGCCGCTTGCACTTCACCCCTGGCACCGAAGCCTTCGTGCTGGACTCGACACTTGAATGCGTTCGCCTGGGCAGCCCTGGCGAACTCTACGTGCACACCCAGGGACTCACGCCGGGTTATCTGAAGGACGATACGGCCGACCAGGCGGCCTTCGTATCCAATCCGCTGCGCCCAACCCACCCGGACCTGGCCCGGCGGCTGCTGCGCACCGGTGATAGGGTGCAACTCACCGAAAGCGGAAATATCCACCTGCTGGGCCGCAGCAGCACGCATTTGAAATTGCGCGGGTTCAAGGTATTCAGCACCGATGTGGAACGCATCCTGATTGCTCATCCCGAAGTACGTACGGCCTTGGTCACCACGCGCGGCGACGGGCTTGACCTGCAACTGGTGGCCTTTATCGCCCCAGCGGATGCCGAACACCCGCCCCATGCCAGCACGCTGCGGCAATGGGCGAGTCAACACTTGCCGGCCTTCAGCGTTCCGGTGGCCTACTTCCTGACCCCATCGATCCCGGCCGGTGCCAGTCAGAAGCGCCTGAGTTCGCACATACTGCTGCAACTGCCACTGGTCCCTCTGCCAGATGACGAACCGCCGCTCACGCCCCTGCAATCCCGGGTCGCTGCCTTATGGGGCGACTGCCTGAACCTTCAGGGTGTGACCCTGGGCCCCGACAGTGACTTCCTCGACATGGGTGGCAGCCTGTTGCTGTTGGAATTGATAAACCTGATCAACCGGACTTTCCGTTTCGATCTCTCCGTTGCCGACATTACCCGCGACGCTACCCTGGCGGGCATTACGCAGCTGATCGCGCTTGAGCTTCAAGGCGAGCGCGTCAAGGAGCCCCCCTTCTCTGTCGAAGCCGAAACCGAGCTTTACCTGGGCAGGCTGCAAGCGCCTGTTAGGCATGTGCCTCCACGCGAGGCACGGCGCACGATACTGGTTACAGGAGCCACGGGGTACCTGGGACGGATGATCGTGCGCCACCTGCAACAGGCCGTGGGCGTGGAACGCATTCTGTGTCTGGTGCGGGCCGAAAACCCGGCTCACGCACAGCAGCGGGTTGCGGATCTTGGGTCAGTGGAGGCTGTCGTTGCGGACTTGGGCCAACCCCGGCTAGGCCTGTCACCCGAGGATTACCGTCGATTGTCTTCGGAGGTCGACTGCATCATTCATTGTGGTGCCGAGGTAAACTGGCTCAAGCGTTATGAACGCCTGGCCGAGACTAACGTGGGCGGCGTTCTGGAAGTGCTGCATCTGGCTGCCCTTGGCGGTGCCCGCGTTGTCATCGCCTCAACCTTGCCCGAGACGGTTCCGACCACAGGCTACAACCGAGCCAAGCTGGTGGCTGAAAGCGTGGCGATAAGGTTCCGTGAACAGACCGGCATAGATCTGCACATCCTGAGATGCGGGGACATCAGCGCTCCCCTTGAGGCCAATGCCTGCGACCGCATCAACCCCGACGACTATGTCGGATTGATGATTCGTAGCTGTGTTGCTCTCAAGGCCTGGCCGGCGCAAAGCGACTGGTCGCTGAATCTCACGCCGGTGGATCATGTCGCACGGATCTTCGTGCGCTGTGCCCTCGGCGGATTGATGACGCAATCGACGTCAATCCATCACCTTTACAACCCAGAAAACACCCGCTGGGAACAGATCTGCAGTTGGATCCAGACACTCTTGGGGACGGACCGGTTCACGGCACTCCCCCTTGCTCAATGGCGCGTCAGACTCGAAGCCCAGGCACCTGGCAACGCCGTGCTACAGCGCACGTTGCTGATCCTTCCAATGATCATCGAAGACTTCAAACACTTCAGCCACCCGGCCCCGTTGCAAGTCGCGCAGCTGGAATGCCCGGTGATCGATGCCGAATGGACGCAGCAGTACCTCACCGCACTCAACCTGGACACAGGAGAGACCCCATGACACAGACTACCACCGGATGGGCGGCCCATAGCCCAGGCTCGCCATTGGAGCCCTTTACGTACCCCCGCCTGGACCCGGGTCCCAATGAAGTCGAGATCCGGGTCACCCATTGCGGCGCCTGCACGAGCGACCTGCATTTGATCGAAGGAAACTGGGGCGAAGCCTCTCAATACCCGCAAGTGTGTGGTCATGAGGTGGTCGGAAAAGTAGTCCGCAGCGGGTCCTCGGTAACGGGGCTCGCCGCGGGGCAACGGGTCGGTGTCGGCTGGTACAAGGGGGCATGCCTCGCATGCGAGTGGTGCCTGAAGGGTGAAGAGCAGCATTGTCCAAAGGTGGTGCCTACGTGCAGCGATGGGCAGCGAGGCGGCTTCGCGGACTTTTTGACCTGTGACGCAAAGTTCGTATTCGCCATTCCCGATGCCCTACCCTCAGCCATGGCGGCGCCATTGTTTTGCGCGGGACAGACGGTGTTTACCGCACTGCTGCGTGGCACTCGCCCGGACATGCGGGTCGGCGTGCTGGGGATCGGCGGGCTGGGTCACCTGGCCATCCAGTTCGCCGCCAAATTCGGGTGCACTGTGACCGCGCTGTCGAGCTCTGAAGACAAGAAATCCCAAGCCATGGAATTGGGTGCCAGCCACTTCTGCATCCTGGACCCGGATACGTTGAAAACCCAGGAAAACACGCTGGATTTCCTGTTGGTGACGGCCTCCAACGATCAGGACTGGGCGAGCGCCATCGCCTTGCTGCGACCGCGCGGCACCCTGTGCTTTGCAGGCATGCCCAACCCGGTCACCTTGGATATCGCAGCCATGACCTACAAAACCCTGACCGTTTCCACCGCCAACGTTGGCGGGCGTCACGACATGCTGCAAATGTTGGCGTTTGCCAGCGAGCACCACGTCTGGCCACTGGTCGAGACATTTCCGGCGACAGGAATCAATCAGGCCCTGGATGCACTGCGCAACAATCAGGTGCGTTATCGCGCCGTCGTTGAGTTCTGACCCACACAAACTCCACGGAGATACCTCATGCCTTCTTCGCTGGCACTACCGCCAACCCTCCCAGTGCATGCGGACCTGGTCCCGCACACCCCTTCGAGATCGGGCGTCAGGAACATTCCGATCTGAAGGGCCACCGTTCACTCCTGTTGTGGTTCACCGGCATGTCCGGCGCGGGCAAGTCCTGCATAGCCAACCGGGTCCAGGCCAACCTGCACAAGCATCAATTGCACACGTGCCTGTTGGACGGTGACCGGCTTCGTCAGGGCCTGACCGCCGACCTGGGCTTTGTCGATGACGATCGCAAGGAAAACATCAGGCGTACCGCCGAGGTGGGCAAACTGATGGTGGATGCGGGCGTGATCACCTTGGTGTGCCTGATCTCACCGTTCGAACAAGAGCGTCGCATGGCCAGAGCTCTCTTCGCCCCCGACGATTTCATCGAGATATTCATTGATGCGCCGCTGGCAGTCCTGGAGCGACGCGACCCCAAAGGGCTGTACGCCAAGGCGCGTAAGGGCCTGATCAAGAATTTCACCGGTATCGACTCCCCCTATGAACGGCCTCCCTCCCCCGACATCTTGATCGATAGCGCAACGATCTCTGTCGAGCAGGCCGCGCACACCATCGAAGCATTCCTGCACAACCGCCGGTGCTGGAACTAACCGTTACACTCATATGGGGCAACCATTATGAAGACGCTCGTTATCGTCGGTGCCGGCTTCAGCGGCGTGGCCACTGCGGCACAGATCCTGCGCGGCGCAGACACCAAACTGCGCATAATACTGGTCAATCGTATGCGGGCCATGGCACGAGGGCTGGCCTACGGCACCAGCAGCCCCCTTCACCTATTGAACGCCAGCGTGGGGAAAATGAGTGCGCTGGATGATGATCCAGAAGATTTTTTGAGGTTCTGCAGAAGCCGACACCTCAACGTCGAGTCTACTTCGTACGTCAGTCGCAACCTTTATGGCGACTACTTGAACGATGTGCTCGACAGCGCTGAACGCTTAAACCCTGGCGCGCAGTTGTCACGGATTGTCGCGGAGGTCATACAGGTGCAGCCCTGCGGTGACGGCGCCCGGCTCAAGCTGTCGGATGGATTTACCCTCGAGGCGGATCATGTGATCCTCGCCTTTGGCAACTTCCCTCCCGCCGACTGCTGCAATTTGAACAAGGCCCTACGTCCGCAGACCTACGCGCATGATCCCTGGAGTCCTCCCCTATGCCTGGCGTCCGATCCAGACGCCGCAGTGCTGTTGATCGGCTCCGGCTTGACAGCGGTCGACATGGCGCTGCTACTGCTTCAAAAAGGCCATCGCGGCCCAATCCATTTACTCTCTCGGCGCGGGCTCTTGCCCCTTGGACACTCAACGGAGGCCATTGCCCCCCTTTGCGCCCCTGTGCACCTGGGGCGCGGCTCACCTCGACAGCTGATGGCGACACTGCGCAAGCGGGTCAAGGAGCACCAGCGCCGCGGAGGCGATTGGCGAGCCGTGATCGACAGCTTGCGTCCGTGGGTACAAAAACTCTGGTGCGCAATGGATACCACGCAGCAGCGACAATTTCTACGGCATGTCCAACCTTGGTGGGACGTCCATCGTCATCGTTTGGCGCCTACCACTTTCGACCACTTTCGAAACCATCTGGAAAGTGGACAACTGACCATTCATGCCGGCAGGTTGACCAATGTGGCGCTGCTGGGCGAAGGGTTGATTGTGGGTTTTAAACGGCGCAGCGACCAGGCAACTGTATCGCTCAGGGTCAGCAGCATCATCAATTGCACCGGGCCCAACCTTGACATCCAGCGAGTCGATACCCCCCTAGTCAACAACTTGCTGGAGCAAGAGCTTCTTAGCGCCGACCCTTGTGGCTTCGGGATACTTGTGGACGACCAATTGCGCGTGTTGGATCAGCAGCATCAGCCGATCCCTTGGCTTAGCTACGTGGGGCCCATGCTCAAGGCGCAGTATTGGGAAGCCACCGCCGTCCCTGAGCTTCGGCGCTTTTCGTTCAAGTTAGCCACCCGCATGGCCACCCTGCTGACAGATTTACCGGTTAGCAGTGGGCAAAACTCCAGGTTGCGCGTGACGGCTCAAGGTGAGCAAGGTGTTGCCACTGACCTAAAAAGCACTCCGGATGCTGCAGGGTGAACGGAGCGCTGCCGGCACTGCCGTAGAGGCGGTCCGGCTTCCGTCCATCCCCGCGCGAAAGTACATTGGAGACCACACCGTGATACCTCGATATCGTTAGAGCGTCATTCGTGAACGCTCATGTACGGCACGCGAATGGGGCAAATCTGGGCGCATATTTGAAATTATTCTGCCCGAAAGTGTTGATCTAGGGCCAAGTCAAAATGTTTTTCGAAGAGAACGACCTTGACTGTATTTACAGGCTTCGGGTTCACCACGCTATGTGGCGCGGCTCAGCGTCAACCGCAACCACCCAAGCACGGCATCGATAGCTCTAACAATCAGGTTACTGCGCTGATCGGCCATATGGCTCCATCACCAGGAAGTTCATAACACCCATCGACACGAACCTCCGCCGCTGGAATCATGTGATATTCCGAAGTCTGAGCGAATGCCCGGATCACTCATCAGCAACAGAGAGCTCCGCGTAACCTACAGCCATCGCCCAAAGCTTGCCTCGCGGACTGTCCAGATCGGCAACTCATTACGAACGTCTTCGCTTCTTCAGGTTCTTGCACCCGTAGGGGCTGTCCGGGGGGACACAAGACTCGAACGCCTCTCAGATGCATAGCTACCGAGATCCAAGATATCCGTGGGAGTAAATGTGGGAGTATTTTTTTCAGATATGAAAAAGCCCAACCGGCGAAGATTGGGCTAAGTCATTGAAAGATATGGTCGGGACGGAGTGATTCGAACACTCGACCCCTAGCACCCCATGCTAGTGCGCTACCGGACTGCGCTACGCCCCGACTAGGCGTGTTACTGGGTTTGCTTCTTAACGAAGCGAACCGGAATATACCGCAAGCTTTTGAAATGTGGAAGTATTTTTAAAAGCCTGAATCACTTCTTCAATACCACCAGCACATCTTCGAGTTCGGAGATCATCTGGCGGATCAGTTGCTTGTATTGGGTGGTGTCGTCTTTGGCTTCATCACCGGACATGCGCTGGCGCGCGCCGCTGATGGTGAACCCCTGGTCGTACAGCAACGCGCGGATCTGTCGGATCATCAGCACGTCCTGGCGCTGATAATACCGACGGTTCCCAGTACGTTTGACGGGGTTGAGTTGAGGAAACTCCTGCTCCCAGTAGCGCAGCACGTGCGGTTTTACCGCACACAGCTCGCTGACTTCACCGATGGTGAAGTAGCGTTTGCCCGGGATGACGGGTAGTTCGTCGTTATGACTTGGTTCCAGCATAAGCCTCAACTCGGGCCTTCAACTTCTGCCCTGGACGAAAGGTGACCACACGGCGAGCCGTGATCGGGATTTCTTCTCCCGTTTTTGGATTGCGGCCAGGCCGCTGGCGTTTGTCCCGCAGGTCAAAATTGCCGAAACCGGACAATTTGACCTGTTCGTTGTCTTCCAAAGCGTGCCGGATCTCTTCAAAAAACAGCTCGACCAATTCCTTGGCCTCGCGCTTGTTCAGACCCAGCTCTTCGTACAGACGTTCCGCCATCTCAGCTTTCGTCAAAGCCCCCATACGTCACTTCCTTAACGTGGCGTTCAACCTTTGTTCGAGCGAGGTGAGGATATTTTGTGTCGTGGTATTCACCTCATCGTCATTAAGAGTGCGCGATGGATGCTGCCAGGTCAAGCCAACCGCAAGGCTTTTTCTATGCGGATCAATACCTTTACCCTGATAGACGTCAAATAGCCTGAGGTCTGTCAGCCATTCCCCTGCATTTTCACGGATTACATCCAGAACGGCAGTGGCGGCGACTTCACGATCGGCGATCAGGGCCAGGTCACGACGCACTTCAGGGAAGCGCGACAACTCGCTGAATTTAGGCATCTTGCCCGACGCAACTTCAGCCAGGAGCAGCTCGAAAACGAAGACTGGACGGTCCAGACCGAGGGTTTTCGACAGTTCCGGGTGAATGGCGCCGACAAAGCCGACCAAACGACCTTCGCGCTCGATACGGGCAGTCTGGCCCGGATGCAGCGCAGGGTGTTTACCGGGCAGGAACGTGAAGGCATCCAGCGCACCGGCGAAGCCCAGCACCGCTTCCACGTCAGCCTTGACGTCAAAGAAGTCCACGGCATCACGGCCTTGTGCCCAGCCTTCCGGCAGCCGGCTACCGCAGACCACACCCGCCAGCATGGGCTCTTGCTTCAAGCCATCGAGTTGGCCCATAAAGCGCAGGCCGCTTTCGAACATGCGCACGCGGTCTTGCTGGCGGTTCAGGTTGTGAGACAGCGCCTTGACCAAGCCTGGCCACAGCGACGAACGCATGGCCGCCATGTCGTTGGAAATAGGGTTGGCCAGCAACAGCGGCTCAACGCCTGGGTTGAACAGCTCGAATTGCTTTGGATCGATGAAGCTGTAAGTCACGGCTTCCTGATAGCCACGAGCAACCAGCAGGCGACGCAATTCAGGCAGGTGCGCACGCGCTTCGGCCTTGGGCTGCGGTGCCAGACGCGCTTGCGGGTAGCGAACCGGCAGGCGGTTGTAACCGTACAAGCGCGCCAGTTCTTCGATCAGGTCGACTTCCAGGCTGATATCGAAGCGATGGCTTGGTACTTCAACGAGCCACTGCCCTTCCCCACCGGCGGAGATGGCCAGGCCGAGGGCCGACAGCAGTTGCTCGATCTCGGCAGGCTCGATCACCAGGCCGAGCATTTGCTCAACGCTTTTGGCACGCAGCGTGATCGGCGCAATGGACGGCAGGAACTGTTCGTTTACAGTTTCGGTGATCGGGCCGGCTTCGCCACCGGTGATTTCCAGCAGCAGGCCAGTGGCGCGCTCCATGGCTTCACGGGCGAGCTTCCAGTCTACGCCACGCTCATAACGGTGCGATGCATCGGTGTGCAGGCCGTAGGAACGGGCCTTGCCGGCGATGGCGATCTGGTCGAAGAATGCGCTTTCAAGGAACACGTCGCGAGTGGTCGCGGACACACCGCTGTGCTCGCCGCCCATCACGCCGGCGATGGCCAGGGCGCGGGCATGGTCGGCGATAACCAGGGTGTCTGCACGCAGGCTGACTTCCTGGCCGTCGAGCAGTACCAGCTTCTCGCCTTCTTCTGCCATACGCACGCGGATGCCGCCATTGATTTCGGCAAGGTCGAACGCATGCAGCGGCTGGCCCAGTTCCAACATCACATAGTTGGTGATATCGACAGCCGCATCGATGCTGCGCACGTCGGCGCGGCGCAGGCGCTCAACCATCCACAACGGGGTGGGTTTGGACAGATCGACGTTACGGATGACGCGACCCAGGTAACGCGGGCAGGCGTTTGGTGCCAGTACTTCAACCGAGCGCACTTCATCGTGCACGGCCGGCACGCTGGCAACCACTGGACGGGTGACAGGAACGTTGTACAGCGCGCCCACTTCACGGGCGAGACCGGCCAGAGACAGGCAGTCGCCACGGTTCGGGGTCAGGTCGACCTCGATGCTGGCGTCTTCCAGCTCCAGGTAAACACGAATGTCCTGGCCTACTGGCGCGTCGGCCGGCAGTTCCATCAAGCCGTCGTTGCCCTCGCCGACCTGCAACTCCGCCTGGGAGCACAGCATGCCGTTGGACTCGACGCCGCGCAGCTTGGCCTTCTTGATCTTGAAGTCGCCCGGCAGTTCGGCACCAATCATGGCGAACGGAATCTTCAGGCCCGGGCGCACATTGGGCGCTCCGCACACGACCTGAAACGTTTCCACGCCATTGCTGACCTGGCATACACGCAACTTGTCGGCATCCGGGTGCTGCTCGGTGCTCAGCACCTCGCCCACCACCACGCCACTGAATACACCGGCGGCCGGGGTGACGCTATCGACCTCAAGACCGGCCATCGACAGACGAGCAACCAGCTCGTCGCGATCTACCTGCGGGCTTACCCAGCCACGCAGCCATTGTTCACTGAATTTCATCCTGCTCTCCTAAAGATTCGTTACGACTAGCGAAATTGCGCGAGGAACCGCAAGTCGTTGTCGAAGAACAGACGCAAGTCGTTCACGCCGTAACGCAGCATGGCCAGACGCTCAACGCCCATGCCGAAGGCAAAGCCCGAAAACTCTTCCGGGTCGATCCCGGACATGCGCAGCACGTTGGGGTGAACCATGCCGCAGCCCATCACTTCCAGCCAGCCGGTCTGCTTGCACACGCGGCAGCCTTTACCGCTGCACATCACGCATTCCATATCGACTTCAGCGGACGGTTCGGTGAATGGGAAGAAGGATGGACGGAAACGCACCGCCAGCTCTTTTTCGAAGAACACCCGCAGGAACTCTTCGATGGTGCCTTTGAGGTCGGCGAAATTGATGTCGCGATCAACCAGCAGGCCTTCGACCTGGTGGAACATCGGCGAGTGGGTGATATCGGAGTCGCTACGGTACACACGGCCTGGACAGACGATGCGGATCGGCGGCTTGTTCGCTTCCATGGTGCGGACCTGTACCGGCGAGGTATGGGTGCGCAGCAACATGTTCGCGTTGAAATAAAAGGTGTCGTGCATCGACCGGGCCGGGTGATGGCCTGGGATGTTGAGCGCCTCGAAGTTGTGATAGTCGTCTTCGACCTCAGGGCCCTCGGCAATGCCGTAGCCAATGTGGGTGAAGAACTGTTCGATACGTTCCAGAGTCCGAGTGATCGGATGCAGACCGCCCGAGGCCTGGCCACGGCCAGGCAAGGTCACATCAATGGACTCGGCGGCGAGCTTGGCCGCAAGATCGGCCTCCTCGAGCGACGCCTTGCGCGCATTGAGAACCTCGGTGACGCGCTCCTTGGCAACGTTGATCAGCGCACCGACCTGCGGACGCTCCTCTGCCGGCAAATTCCCCAGGGTCTTCATCACCTGAGTCAATTCGCCCTTTTTGCCAAGGTAGTGAACCCGGATTTGCTCCAGGGCATTGATATCTTCAGCGCTTTGCACAGCCTCAAGAGCTTGAGCGACGAGCGCGTCCAGGTTTTTCCATGTACAGACTCCAGATACAAAATAGGGGAAGAGCTTGAAGGCTCTTCCCCTATTTATGACGTTTACCACCTTGGGCTACAGGAGTAACCCAGGGTGACTGTCGGGGGTACTTAAGCCAAGGAGGCTTTAGCTTTCTCGACAATCGCAGCAAACACCGCTTTTTCGTTCACGGCCAGTTCAGCCAGAACCTTACGGTCGATTTCGATGGACGCTTTTTTCAGGCCAGCGATGAAACGGCTGTAGGACAGACCGTTAACACGTGCACCAGCATTGATACGAGCGATCCACAGAGCGCGGAACTGACGTTTTTTCTGACGACGGTCACGGTAGGCGTATTGGCCTGCCTTGATTACCGCTTGCTTGGCAACACGGAATACGCGTGAACGCGCGCCGTAGTAGCCTTTAGCAAGTTTCAGAATTTTTTTGTGACGCTTACGGGCAATGACGCCACGCTTTACACGAGCCATGAGTTACTTCCTCTATTCTTGATCCAAAAATTAACGAAGGCGCAGCATGCGCTCGACTTTTGCCACGTCAGACGGATGCAGCAAGCTGCTACCGCGCAGTTGACGCTTACGCTTGGTCGACATTTTGGTCAGGATGTGGCTCTTGAAAGCGTGCTTGTGCTTGATACCGTTAGCAGTTTTCAGAAACCGCTTAGCAGCACCACTTTTAGTCTTCATCTTTGGCATGTTCGGATACTCCGCATTCAGTTGATAAACATAATCAGAAGGCCTGCCGTGCCCTGTTGATTACTTCTTCTTTTTCGGGGCGATGACCATGATCAGTTGGCGTCCTTCCATCTTAGGATGCTGTTCGACCGAACCGTACTCGAGCAGGTCAGCTTCAACCCGCTTGAGGAGTTCCATCCCCAGCTCCTGGTGGGCCATCTCACGGCCGCGGAATCGCAAGGATACCTTGGCCCTGTCCCCATCACTCAGGAAACGTACCAGGTTGCGCAGTTTTACCTGGTAATCCCCTTCCTCCGTCCCTGGACGAAACTTGATTTCTTTTACTTGAATCTGCTTCTGGTTCTTCTTCGCTGCGGCAACCTGTTTCTTCTTCTCGAAGATCGATTTGCCGTAGTCCATCACCCGGCAAACGGGTGGGATTGCATCGGCGGAAATTTCCACCAGGTCCAGCTTGGACTCTTCTGCAATACGAAGCGCTTCATCAATCGAGACGATGCCAATCTGCTCGCCATCAGCGCCAATTAACCGAACCTCGCGTGCCGAGATATTCTCGTTGATCGGGGCTTTCGGTGCAGCTCGTTTATCTTGTCTCATTTCACGCTTAATAATAATTACTCCGAATCTGGGCGACCACGCCGGGAAACCGCTTGCGCGAGGAACTCAGCGAACTGGGCGACGGGCATCGAGCCCAGGTCAGCACCTTCACGAGTACGCACAGCGACAGTCTGCATCTCGACTTCCCGATCTCCAATAACCAAAAGATAGGGAACCTTGAGCAAAGTATGCTCACGGATTTTAAAGCCGATCTTTTCATTTCTCAAGTCGGACTTGGCACGAAATCCGCTTTCGTTGAGTGTTTTTTCAACCTCAGCGGCAAAATCTGCCTGTTTATCAGTGATATTCATGATCACTGCCTGGGTCGGAGCAAGCCACGCCGGGAATGCACC
Source organism: Pseudomonas sp. W4I3 (assembly GCF_030816195.1). Taxonomy (GTDB): domain Bacteria; phylum Pseudomonadota; class Gammaproteobacteria; order Pseudomonadales; family Pseudomonadaceae; genus Aquipseudomonas. Next base: position 4,528,122 of record NZ_JAUSXS010000001.1, read on the forward strand.
CTCGTAGTGCTCGATCAGGATTCCGACGAACCGTTCGAACGAGCCGAGGATCGCCCGGTGCAGCATAACCGGGTGTTTACGGCTGTTGTCTTCGGAGACGTATTCGGCTCCCAGACGGATCGGCAGGTTAAAATCGAGCTGCAGGGTACCACACTGCCAGACGCGGCCAAGGCAATCTTTCAGCGAGAACTCGATCTTGGGACCGTAAAATGCCCCCTCTCCCGGCTGCAGATCGTACGCAAGGCCCGCGCTGTCGAGCGCTGCGGCCAGTGCAGCTTCGGCGCGATCCCAGAGCTCGTCGGAGCCGACGCGCTTTTCCGGACGAGTGGACAGCTTCATTTCGACTTCGGTAAAACCGAAATCGCGGTAAACGTCCATGGTCAACTTGATGAACGCGGCGGATTCAGCCTGCATCTGTTCTTCAGTACAGAAGATATGCGCGTCGTCCTGGGTAAAGCCGCGTACACGCATGATGCCGTGCAGCGCACCCGATGGCTCGTTGCGGTGGCAGGCACCGAACTCGGCCAGGCGCATTGGCAACTCGCGGTAGCTTTTCAGGCCCTGGTTGAACACCTGCACGTGGCACGGGCAGTTCATCGGCTTGATGGCGTAGTCGCGGTTTTCCGACTGGGTGGTGAACATATTGTCGGCGTAGTTGGCCCAGTGCCCGGACTTCTCCCACAGGCTGCGATCAACAACCTGCGGGGTCTTGATCTCCAGGTAACCGTTTTCACGCTGAACCTTGCGCATGTACTGCTCGAGCACCTGGTACAGGGTCCAGCCGTTCGGGTGCCAGAACACCATGCCCGGCGCTTCTTCCTGGAGGTGGAACAGGTTCAGACGCTTGCCGATCTTGCGATGGTCGCGTTTTTCGGCTTCTTCAATACGCTGGATATAGGCGGCCAGCTGTTTCTTGTCAGCCCAGGCAGTGCCGTAGATCCGTTGCAGTTGCTCGTTCTTCGCATCACCGCGCCAGTAGGCGCCGGACAGCTTGGTCAGCTTGAAGGACTTGAGGAAACGCGTGTTCGGCACGTGCGGGCCACGGCACATGTCGACATATTCTTCGTGGTAGTACAGGCCCATGGCCTGCTCGTCCGGCATGTCTTCCACCAGACGTAGCTTGTAGTCTTCGCCACGGGCGGTGAACACATCGATCACTTCGGCACGCGGCGTGACTTTCTTGATGACGTCGTAATCTTTTTCGATCAGCGCGTGCATGCGCTGCTCGATCGCCGCCAGATCGTCTGGCGTGAAAGGACGCTCATAGGCGATATCGTAATAGAAGCCTTCGTCGATGACCGGGCCAATCACCATTTTTGCGGTGGGGTACAGCTGCTTGACCGCATGGCCAATCAGGTGCGCACAAGAGTGGCGAATGATCTCCAGCCCCTCTTGATCCTTGGGCGTGATGATCTGCAGGGTGGCATCGGAGGTGATCAGGTCACTGGCATCGACCAGCTTGCCGTCGACCTTGCCGGCCACGGTGGCCTTGGCCAGGCCTGCACCAATGGATGCGGCGACCTCGGCTACGGAAACCGGATGATCGAACGAACGTTGACTGCCGTCGGGTAGAGTAATAGTTGGCATGGCGCCTCCTCTCCTAGTGGTGACCCCTACCAAAGGTCACGTGGGTTGGGATGAGCCAGTACAAGATCCAACACCAGGCCGCTCAATGCTGAACGCCTGCCTTACAGCGGCAGGAGCCTTTCGGCCAACCGATAATCGAACCAGAGTGACTGGATTGAACAAAAAAGAACCTGGCAAGGCGGCAAATGGCGCACCTGGAAAAAGCCAAGCGCTGGATGCTAGCACAGATGAACGGTCATCGCGCCGACGCGGCCTGCGGTAAAAGCAAATTCCATGCTTTATGGCGGCAAAAGTGAACTTGAGCTGTACGCCACGCCTCAAACACCCCGAGAATCGCCGTTCGTCCTCGACCCAAAGGAGCATCCCATGATGCGTTTTACATCGACCCTCGCCCTCGCCGCTTCCCTGGCATTCCTTTCGCTCGGCGCGCAAGCCGCTGCGCCTTCGAATTGGCCGGCGGGCGCCCGTGACGCCTTCGTCAACGACTGCAGCGCTGCGGCCAGCCAGAACGTCGACGTCAAAACCGCCAAAGCCCACTGCGAATGTGGCGCCGACAAGATCAACGCCGAATTGAGCACTGCGGAAATCAAGGAATTGATGACCAATCAGAACGCTAGCCCGGAGCTAAAAAACAAAGCGGTCGCGGCTATTTCGTCCTGCAAAGTCGTGAAGAAAAAGTAAGAACGCCCACTGATCGGGCGTCTTTTTCGCCAGAAAAACAGCCCTAAAACGGCTGTTTCTCACAAATTATGCAGGTTTTACGGCTTTTTTTAACAGCTGATATTTCGCACCAAAGCCCCGTAGATCGGGGCTTTCAGCCAAACCAGGCACTAAACGCAACGCTATTGATTAGCAAACAATGCCTTGGGGGGGCTCCCAAGCCGAACATTTCGACTATGATAGCCCTGTGTGCCCAGTTGGCCTGAGCAGCACAGCACTACTGAAAATATATGTTTCTTGGAGATACACCATGTCTAATCGCCAAACCGGCACCGTTAAATGGTTCAACGATGAAAAAGGCTTCGGCTTCATCACTCCTCAAGGTGGCGGTGACGACCTGTTCGTACACTTCAAAGCTATCGAAAGCGACGGTTTCAAAAGCCTGAAAGAAGGCCAAACCGTTTCCTTCGTGGCTGAGAAAGGCCAAAAGGGTATGCAAGCTGCACAAGTTCGCGGCGAGTAATACTCCGCTGAGCTAAAAAAACCCCGTCCATGTGACGGGGTTTTTTATGGGTGTTGCAAAAGCCATACACTATCAGCCGCAGTTGACCCGCGTGATCACCAGATTGTCGTCGGTGTTCAGGTTCAAGCGGTCGGAGCGATACTCCAGCGTGATCATGTCATTGGGCTTGAGGATACGGGCATTCTGCGCACCGGAACGCGCACGCGCCTGCTCCAGCAATTGAGGCGAGGCTTTCTGGCCGATCGTGAACTCGGCGGCCTTCGACTCACAGCGACTATGACCAGCATCGGTCACAGTGGCATCTTTGCCTGGCTCAGAGGCACCCGGGGTGCTGCAACCCGCCAACGCGAGTGCTGCCAACAAAGTACCGAATGATGCGAGCTTCCAAGGCATGAAGCCTCCTATGATAAAAAATGGACAGAGATCGTGCGACAGCGATTGAGTTGATTGGTTTCAAGACGTTAACGCCTCACACCCAAGTCTGCCTGACTCAGGCAACGCACGCGCCCAGTCAATCATGACTGGATATGAACATGCTCAGTAGATATCGATGTAGTCAGACGACGGCTTCGGCCAATTCTGCTTGAGCGCGTTGAAAATCTGCATAACCCAGACTTCATCATTCGCGGCCACGTTACCCACATAACCGGAACCCTTGGCCCAAGTCTCCAGGCGAAACAGCAGACCTCCGATATCGGCGCCCCCTACTACGCCAGAAGAGATGTAGGCGATGCCGGCCTTGGTGACCCGCAGCTGGGTGTGTTCATCGTCACTGGCGCTGGCAAGCAGTTGGCGCACGGCTACCAGCGTAAGATTTTCGGGGTTGTTCAAATCGATCTGCACTCGGTGTTTCTCGGCCAATAAACAGGGGGACAGTGTCGCACACCCCGCCCTCATGCCTAAGTCGCAGTGCCAATTCCCGTGCAAAATGCTTAACTGCGCCCGTTGCAGCCGCACGCCAGCGCAATGCCCAGTACCTACCGCCCGCGAGATTCCCATGACCACCGTAACGCTCCAAGCCGATATAAAAGCCAAATGGCCCCAAGGGCAAAGCTCCTACAGCCCCGGCAGCCCGGAAGAATTGGCGATCATCGGTATCGACCTGCTGGTCAAGGAACTCGGCACCCAGGGCGCCCAAGCCTTTGTCGGCCAGGTATTCGAGAAATACCCGACCGACCACCCGGGCGCGCAAGAGCGCGAATAAGAACCGGCCGGCGGACGCCGACCGGTAAGGGCTTTACTTCAAGCGTGCCAGGCGTTCGGTCAACAGATCGAAAAAGCCTTGGGCGTCGCCGTTCTCGACCCAGAATGCGTTCTTGTCCTGCTTCAGGCCATCGTACCAATCGACGATGGTCTGGCCGAAAGTCGGACCTTCACGACTGTCGACGACCACGTTGACCTGGCGACCGCTGAACAGCGACGGCTTGAGCAGGTAGGCGACCACCGTGGCGTCATGCACCGGCCCGCCAGGAATGCCGTAGTGCTCCATATCGCCCTTGACGTACTCGTTGAGAATATTGCTGACGACCTTGCTTGCATTGTTGTTCAAGTCTGCAATTTTCTTCAGGCGCGCCTCGCTGGTGAGCACTTTATGGGTCACGTCCAGCGGCAGGTAGGTCAACTTCACGCCACTTTTAAGCACAATCTCAGCCGCCACCGGGTCGGCGAACAGGTTGAACTCGGCCACCGGCGTGATATTGCCGCCATTGAAATGCGCACCGCCCATCACCACCACTTCCTTGATGCCCTGGGTAATTTCTGGTGCCTGGGTCAGTGCCAGGGCCAGGTTGGTCTGCGGGCCGAGCATGGCGATGGTGATGCTGTGGGGCTTGGCGGCAGTCAGGGTTTTGATCAGGTAATCCACGGCGTTGCCGTCAGCCAGGCCTTGTTTCGGCTCGTGCACGGTCACGCCGGAAATACCTTCCTTGCCGTGGATATTCTCGGCATAGATCGGCTTGCGCAGCAACGGCGCTGGGGCACCCGCGTAAACCGGGATATCCTCACGCCCTGCCCACTCACGCGCAAGACGCGCATTGCGTGATGTTTTGTCCAGGCGCACGTTGCCGGCCACGGTCGTCAGCGCGCGGATGCTCAACTCTTCCGGCGAAGCCATGGCGAACAGCAAGGCCACCACATCATCGGCGCCCGGATCGGTATCGATGATCAGGTCGATCTTTTCCGCCGCCTGGGCGCTTGCAGCTGTGAGTGCGGACACAAGCAGAACACTCCGGAACAGGTTTTTCAGGGATGGAAGACCACGTTGCATAAAACACTCCTTGTCGTAGGGGGACTCTAGAAGGTTACGCCGGATACCAGCGCGATATTGCAGTAAGGCTGACATTCGCCCGTGCGCACGACGGCACGCGCCTTGCCACTCAGCTGCTTGAAGGCGTCATGACTGAGCAGACGACGCTCGCCAAGGGCAGCTTGTGCGGTAAGAGCATCGAGTTCAATCAGCGCCGGCGGTTGCTTGAGCAGGATTTCTTCAGCCAGCACGTGGCTTTCTACCTGCATCTCGCTGAGCACAACGCGCAGGGTGCTGATGAAATCCGGGATGCCCTGGGTCAGCGCCAGGTCGATCAACTCGACACCGGGCGGCACCGGCAGACCGGCATCACCGATGACCAGAATGTCGCCGTGCCCCAGTGACGCGATCAGGCGGGACAGGGCGATATTGAGCAGAGGTGTCTTTTTCATGAGGGCACAAAACCTTGTACGTCGTGCAGCGTAGGAATGGAGGGCTGGGCGCCGGCACGGGTCACCGATAACGCTGCCGCGACCTGGCCGAAACGGATCGCTTCCGCTTCGCTGCTGCCAGCGGCCAGCGCTGCGGCAAAACCACCCACGAAGGTATCACCGGCAGCCGTGGTGTCCACCGCCCTGACCTTGGGCGCGACCAGGTGCGCGAAGCTGTCGCCGTCCGCAAACAGTGCGCCCTGGGCGCCAAGGGTAATGATGACCTTGCCGGCACCAGCCTTGATCAATGCTGTCGCGGCGAGCTTGGCGCTGTCGAGCGAGTCGACCGCGACACCGCTCAAGGCAGTGGCTTCACTTTCGTTGGGAATCAGGTAGTCAATCGAGGCATACCACTCGGCCGGCAAGGGCCCACTGGCCGGTGCTGGATTGAGGATCACCGTCTTGCCCAGCTCGCGACCGCGCTTGAGCGCATGGCCGACCGTTTCCATCGGCACTTCGAGCTGGCAAATGATCACATCGGCGGCCTGTAATACGGCATCACAGGCGGTCAACGACGCGGGGGTCAACTGACCGTTACTGCCCGCCACAATTACAATCGCGTTCTGGCTGCTGTCATCCACCACGATCAACGCGACACCACTGGAGCCTTCCACCGTGCTGACGGCCCGGCAATCGATACCTTCGTCCACGAGTGCATCACGTAATTGGTCGCCGTAGGCATCGGTGCCGACGCAACCGACCATCGCGACATCCGCACCCAGGCGCGCCAGGGCGACCGCCTGATTGGCGCCCTTGCCACCGGGAACGGTGGAGAACGTCTGGCCGATCAGTGTTTCACCGGCACGCGGCAAACGACTGGCGCGGGTGACCAGGTCCATGTTCAAGCTGCCTATTACCACTACTTTTGCGGGCATACTTCAGTACTCATCAATTCGGTTCAGCGGTATTGGGCGAACACATCGGCCAACGCCGCCGTCGATTCACGCAAGACAATACTCGGCGTCACGATGCGTTGATCGATCGGCAGTTGAGGTGTCGCTATACGTCGCAATAATAATTCGGCCGCGGTCTCGCCCAGTTGCACGATCGATTGCCCGACCGTGGTCAACGCCGGATAGACGTAGCGGCCCATTTGAATGTCATCGAAACCTATCACTGAGAGCTCGCCCGGCACGCGGATATTGTGCTCTGCCGCGGCACGCAGCACGCCAAAACCGATCATGTCGTTGCAGGCAAAAATCGCACTCGGCGGTTGTTCTGCGAGCAATTGCACGGCGGCGGCATAACCCCCGGTACTGGTGAAATCGCTTTCGCGGACGCGCTCAGGCGCTATTTCAACACCGGCTTCGCGCAGCGCACGCCGATAGCCTGCCAAACGCATTTGCGCCACGCGAGTACGGGCGGGGCCGGCGATGCAGGCGATGTCGCGATGACCCAGCTCAAGCAAGTGCCGGGTCGCCAGGTAAGCGCCCTCTTCATGATCGATGCGCACCAGGTCGACATCGATGCCATCCAGTGCCCGGTCGACAATCACCATCGGCGTGCGCACTGCACTCAAGCCAGCGGCAAGGCCACTGTCGTCGCCACCCACCGAGGTCACGATCAAGCCGTCGACGCGTTTCTCCAGCAGCACGCGCAAGTAGCTGCGCTGCTTTTCGGCATTGTCGTCGGAGTTGCAGAGGATCACGCAGTAGCCATTGCGCTCGCAGTAATCCTCAATGCCCCGGGCCAATTCCGCGAAATACGGGTTGAGGCTGTTGGGCACCAGCAACCCGATCGTCGCCGTGGTCTTGGCCTTGAGGGAGCGCGCGACCGCACTCGGCACATAGTCCAACTGCTTGATCGCCGCCTCGACCTTGATGCGCACCGGCTCGCTGACCGGGCGCGTCTTATTCACCACATGAGACACCGTGGTGTAGGAAATCCCCGCCAGCGCTGCCACATCCTTGATCGTTGCCATGGATCAGCCCCGCCGACTGGCGCGCTGGCTGCGGTAAGTGTCAAGAACCACCGCGATCACAATGACCGCACCCGTGATAATGCGTTTGGTAGGTTCGGTCGCGCCAATCTGCGCCAGGCCCGCGGCCAATACCGAAATAATCAGCACACCAAAGAACGTGCTGATCACCGAGCCGCGCCCGCCCATCAGGCTCGTACCGCCGATCACTACAGCAGCAATCACTTGCAGCTCAAGGCCCGAGCCAGCATTTGGATCCGCCGCTTCCAGGCGCGATATCTGGAACAGCGCGGCCACACCGGCCAGCAGGCCCATCAGGCTGAACACCAGGATCTTGTAGGGTTTGGGATTGATACCCGCTAGGCGCACCGCTTCTTCGTTGGTACCGATACCGATCAGGTAGCGACCAAACACGGTGCGGGTCAGCACCAACTGGGCGGCGATGATCACCAGCAACGCAATGATGAACGACGGCGAGATCCCGAACGCAATCGGGTTGGACAACCAGGCAAACGAGTCACCGATATACGCGGTGCGCGAGCCAGTCATCTGGTAGGCCACGCCTCGGGCCATCTCCAGCACACCGAGGGATACGATAAAGGAAGGGATCCGCCAGGCCACGGTGATGGAACCGGTAAGGGTACCGGCCAATGCAGCGCAACCCATGCCCAGCACGGCGGCCGGCAGCACGCTCCAGCCCCAGCTCAGAATCGCTACGCTGACCGCCGACGCTGCCAACGCCAGTACCGAACCTACCGACAGGTCGATGCCACCGATGATGAGGATGAACGTCATGCCCACCGCCAACACCATCAGGTCCGGAATCTGATTGGCCAGGGTGCTGAATGTGTCATAGGACAGGAAGTGATCGCTGAGCACCGAGAACAGCGCAATCATCGCCAGCAAGGCACCTGCCAGCCCAAGGTAAGTACCCAGGCCGTAGAAGTTGCCGCCAGTCTTACCGGGGGAAAGGGTTGTTTTCATGGGGTATTCCTAGGCGCTGCATCGTTGAGCAGCGCATCACGTTTCTGATAGCCGGCAAAGGCGGCGGCGAGCAATTCGTCCTGGGTCCAGCTGTCGCGCTCGAATGTTTCGATCAAGCGTCCGGCGGACAACACGCCGATGCGGTCACAGATCAGCATCAATTCGCGCAGATCACTGGAGACCACCACCAGCGCTTTGCCCTGGCGCGTCAACTCGCCGAGCAAGGCATAAATGTCGAACTTGGCACCCACGTCGATGCCTCGAGTGGGCTCGTCGAACAGCATCACCGAGCAATCGCGCTCCAGCCAGCGGCCAATCACCACCTTCTGCTGGTTACCGCCCGACAGCTCGGAGACCAACTGCGCCGGGCTGGAGCTGCGGATACGCATGGCGTCGATCTGGCGCTTGGCCAGGGACGTCTCATCGCGGCTGTTAACCAGCCCGCCAGCGGAGATCTCCGGCATGTTGCCCAAGGCGATGTTGGCGCTGATGGACTGGGTCAGCAGCAGGCCTTCGCCTTTGCGGTCTTCGGTGATCAGGGCGATGCCATGACCGACCGCGTCCGCCGGGGAGCGAATGCTCACCACATTGGCCTGCGGCCCCAGAGCCACGGTGCCGCTGTCGGCCAGGTCGGCACCGAAAATCAGGCGCAGCAACTCGGTACGACCGGCGCCGATCAGGCCGGAAATGCCATAGATTTCGCCGGCGCGTACCTGGAAAGACACATCGCGGACCTTGTCCGAGCGCGTCAGACCTTTGACCGTCAAGGCCGGCTCGCCGATGGTGCGCGGGCCCAGGTCGATGTGCTCGCCCAACTCGCGCCCCACCATCAGGGTGACCAGTTGCTCGCTGTTGTAATTGGCCATCGGCTCGACACAGACCAGCTGGCCGTCGCGCAATACCGCAATGCGTTGGGCCACACGGGCCAGCTCTTCCAACCGGTGCGAAATATAGATAATCGCCACGCCCCGGGCCTGCAGGCGGGTGATTTGTTCGAACAGCATCTCGACTTCACGGGCAGTGAGCATCGCCGTAGGTTCGTCGAGAATCAGTACGTGGCAGTCGCCGATCAGGTTGCGGGCAATCTCGACCATTTGTTGATGGCCAATACCCAGGCTGCCCACCAGCGTGTCCGGGTCGATGGCGTCCAGGCCAACCTGGGCCATGGCTTCGGTGGCGGCTTTGCGCAGCTGTTTACGGTTGATCCAGCCGCCTTGGCTGGGCAGGTTATGCAGGAACAGGTTTTCAGCCACTGTCAGCGTGGGCAGCAGGTTGAGCTCCTGCATGACCATGCGCACGCCCAGCGCTTCGGCCTGGGTGCGGCTGGCGGGCTGATAAGCCTGACCATTGAATTGCATGTTCCCGGTGGTCGGCGTGACCAACCCGCCGATGATCTTCGACAAGGTACTTTTGCCTGCGCCGTTTTCACCGGTCAGCGCCAACACTTCACCACGGTTGAGCGTGAGCGTGATGTCGGACAGAACGGGTTGGGCATAGGTCTTGCCGATACCGCTGACCGAGAGGACAGCGTTCGGGGCGGAAGATGACATAGGAAAATCTCCAGGCGCCCGCTCAGGACGAACGGGCGCTGTTGGCTACTGCCGCAATTACTTCTTGAGGACGAGTTCAACCGGGGTTTCGATCACGCCTTCGGTAGCATCGACCTTCTCGCCCTTGACCAGCTTCAGCGCGTTCTGGATACCGAACACGGCTTGCTGGGCAGCGGCCTGGTCGGCGGTTGCCAGCACGCGGCCGTCCTGCAGCATCGGCTTGATGGCTTCGATGTTGTCGTAACCCACCACCAGCACTTTACCGGCCTTGCCTGCCGCACGGACGGCGGAGACGGCGCCCAGGGCCATGTTGTCGTTACCGGCCAGCAGTGCCTTGAGGTCCGGGTATTCGCTCAGCATCGCCGAGGCGACTTTCTGGCCCTGGTCGATTTCCCAGTTACCGGATTGGGTGGACACGATCTTCATGCCGGCGGCATCCATCGCATCCTTGAAGCCAGCGGTGCGCTGCTGAGCGTTGGTGGTGGTCGGTACGCCTTCGATGATGCCAACCTTGTCGCCGGCAGCCAGTTGCTTGGCCAGGTAGTCACCGACCAGCTTGGAGCCTTTGCGGTTGTCCGGGCCTACGAAGGGGATATCGAGTTTTTTGCTTTTCAGCACGTCCGGATCCAGGCGATTGTCGATGTTGACCACCTTGATGCCGGCATCCGAGGCCTTCTTCAGCACGGTGACCAGCGCCTTGGAGTCGGCCGGTGCGATGACGATGGCGTTGACCTTGGCCAGAATCATCTGGTTGACGATGTCGATCTGCGCGCTGGTGTCGGTTTCGTTCTTGATGCCGTTGGTGATCATGTCGAAGTCGGCGGCGTGGGATTTCTGGTAATCCTTGGCGCCCTCTTGCATGGTCACGAAAAATTCGTTGGCAAGGGACTTCATCACCAGGCCAACCTTGGGCTTGGTGGCAGCATCGTCAGCGAAAGCAGAAGAGAGAGGCAGGGCAGCGGATGCGGCAGCAAGCACAGCGACAGCGAGAAGACGTCCTGCAAATGGCAGCTTCATGGATGTACTCCGATCTTATGATTATTGTGAGCAACGCTTGCACCGAAGAAACATCTCGCAAACGTTTGCGTTAACTGAACTATGAGAACCTTGTTGAGATTTGTCAACGGCAAGCACTCACCTTTCATCCTGAACCCGCCCATCAAGTTGCCGCCGTCTGAAATGACAGGATCGGCGCAGGTTTAACACGTATCCCGAGGCAAACCCCTTCAGAGTTTTCGGACAACCGAACACCGAAGCTTCTTGCGTTCGGAAAGCCGGACGATGCCGTGTGGGAGCAGCCCGGAATATCAATTTTAATTGTTTTAAATCAATAGGTTAATTTATCTACCCGGCAATCATGGGTTTGGTACAGATCCTGCTCTTTCCCAGCACCTCGAGGCGTTCAGAGTCGCCCGGGTGTTCTGGATGAACCTGCTACCGCACTCATCAAAAACCAGAGAGAAAAATAATGAAATCTGCATTGAAGACCTTTGTTCCCGGGGCACTCGCCCTGCTGCTGCTGTTCCCCGTCGCTGCCCAGGCGAAAGAAGTAGAAACCAAGACCAAGCTCGCCAACGTGGTGATTCTCGCCACCGGCGGCACCATCGCCGGCGCCGGCGCCAGTGCGGCCAACAGCGCCACCTACCAGGCGGCTAAAGTCGGCATTGAACAATTGATCGCCGGTGTTCCTGAGCTTAGCCAGATCGCCAATGTACGCGGCGAACAAGTGATGCAAATTGCTTCGGAAAGCATCAACAACGAGAACCTGCTGCAACTGGGTCGCCGCGTCGCCGAACTGGCTGACGACAAGAATGTGGATGGCATCGTGATCACCCACGGTACCGACACCCTGGAAGAAACCGCCTACTTCCTCAACCTGGTTGAAAAAACCGACAAGCCTATCGTGGTGGTCGGTTCCATGCGTCCTGGCACCGCCATGTCGGCTGACGGCATGCTCAACCTGTACAACGCCGTTGCCGTCGCTGGCAGCAAGGACGCACGGGGTAAAGGCGTGCTGGTGACCATGAACGACGAGATCCAGTCGGGTCGCGACGTAAGCAAGATGATCAACATCAAGACCGAGGCGTTCAAGAGCCCATGGGGCCCACTGGGCATGGTCGTTGAAGGAAAATCCTACTGGTTCCGCCTGCCGGCCAAGCGTCACACCATGGATTCGGAATTCGACATCAAGACCATCAAGAGCCTGCCTGACGTTGAAATTGCCTACGGCTACGGTAACGTAAGCGACACGGCCTACAAAGCCCTGGCCCAAGCCGGCGCCAAAGCGATCATCCATGCCGGCACCGGCAACGGCTCGGTGTCGTCCAAGGTCGTTCCCGCACTGGTGGAATTGCGCAAGCAAGGCGTACAGATCATTCGCTCTTCTCACGTCAACGCCGGTGGCATGGTGCTGCGTAACGCCGAACAGCCAGACGACAAATACGACTGGGTCGCAGCCCTCGACCTGAACCCGCAGAAAGCGCGCATTCTGGCCATGGTCGCCCTGACCAAGACCCAGGACAGCAAAGAGCTGCAGCGGATATTCTGGGAATATTGATTCCACGGTTTACCTGTAGGAGCGAGTTCGCTCCTACAGTTCCTCACAAAAGAATCACAGCAATTTTCCAAATTCGTTGTCAGACGGAATTCTTTGAATTTAAGCAGTTGCGAAATTACTTACAGTTAAATACTGTATGTGCGTACAGCTTACTAAGGAATACTCCGTGGCAAAGCCCTCCTCCGCAGCACCCGCAGCGCCAGATGCCTACCAGCGCCTGGCCATTCGCGTACAAAAAATCATCAATTCGACCAATGCCCAAAAAGCCAAGGCCGCGCTGATCTTTCGTTTGCCGGATGAGCCCGAGGACGACTGGGCGCGCTTGCTTGAAGAGATAGCGGAAAACGACAACGTCACCCTCGCCTATCGGGACGATGGTGGTGTGCAGATTTTCTGGGTTGTGCCGAAGGAAGATTGATTGAATGAGTGTCCGTTTTTTTGCTGTGTGCTGCCTGTTTTTTGCCGTCACCGCCAACGCCCAAGCCCCCCGAACCTTCAGTGAAGCCAAAAAAATCGCCTGGAAACTCTACGCCCCGCAATCCACCGAGTTCTATTGCGGCTGCAAATACACCGGTAACCGTATAGACCTGAAAGCTTGTGGCTACATCCCACGCAAGAACGCCAACCGCGCCGCACGCATCGAATGGGAACACATTGTTCCTGCCTGGCAGATCGGCCACCAGCGGCAGTGCTGGCAAAATGGCGGGCGTAAAAACTGCACGCGTCATGATGATGTGTTCAAGCGCGCCGAAGCAGACCTGCACAACCTGGTACCGAGCATCGGCGAGGTGAATGGCGACCGGAACAACTTCAGCTTCGGCTGGCTGCCGGTGCAAAGCGGGCAATACGGTTCATGCCTGACCCAGGTGGACTTCAAGGCCAAGAAGGTCATGCCGCGACCGTCCATTCGCGGAATGATCGCGCGCACCTATTTTTATATGAGCAAGCAATACGGCCTGCGCCTGTCGAAACAGGATCGCCAACTGTATGAAGCCTGGAACAAGACCTATCCCGTGCAGGCCTGGGAACGTCAGCGCAACCAGACAGTCGGCTGCGTGATGGGCCGTGGCAACGAGTTTGTCGGCCCGGTGAATCTCAAGGCCTGTGGCTGAAGCTGGGCGCAACGTGCGCCCATCCGCCCCGCTACTGCGCGACTTTGTGTTCGATGACCTCTGACACGGTGTCGTTTTTCTTGGCCCGCGCCATCTTTTCGTTGAGCAGTGCCTGCTTGGCTTCAGCCTCGGCCTTGCTGGCAAACGGGCCCAGCAGTACCTCATCCTTACCGTCGACCTTCACGATATAGAAATTGAAACCATGCTCCAGCAGCCAGGCGGTCAAATCGGTGATCGCCTGCAGCTTGTGATCCGGCGGACCCACCCATACATCCCATTCCTGAGCGGCAATCGCACCGGTTTGTGGCTGGCTTTGGGTCACGACAGGCTTGGCCTTGGGCGCATCGACAGGTTTACCTTCGCCGCATCCGGCCAATGCCAACACCGCAATTGCCATCGCTACTTTACGCACTGCCCTGCTCCTTTGAAGATAAAGAGGCGACTTTACCATTCACTGTCTATTCTGGCCGTCATAAACGTTGGCTTAAACAATGCGAATGATGTATCGCGACCTGTATGATGCCGCCATGGGAATTAATGTCGCCTCTATGCGTCCTAAAAGAGGCAGTCACAGGGAAGCGCTTCGCAGTAAGCTACGCACATCCGACACCTGCCCTGTCTGAACATGTGTCCTTAAAAGTAATCAAGGAGAAGTCCATGCTTATACTCACCCGCAAAGTTGGTGAAAGCATAAACATCGGTGATGACATTACGATCACCATTCTGGGCGTTAGCGGCCAGCAAGTACGAATCGGCATCAACGCCCCCAAGGATGTTGCCGTGCATCGCGAGGAAATTTATCAGCGCATCCAGGCCGGCCTCACTGCGCCGGACAAAAACCAGACGCCTTGAAGCCCCTCCAGTAGCCAGCCTTTTGCTTCACCGTAACGGCTGGCGAAAACCTGATTGGCCCGTTCGCTTTTCCTACCCGAGTTGTGCGCCCGTAGATGCCCCTTCGCTGCAAGATGAAACTGCCAAGATGCCCGGAACTTGTTGCATCATTTGTAGCCAAATCCCACGTCATCCTGCGGTCCGAGTGCATTCAGGAGCACGTCGATGAGGCCAACCGTTACACAGCCCATGGTTTCCCTATCCTGGACAATCGCCTTGCTCATAGGGCTGATCTTCCTGGCGCTCGGGTATGGACTGCGATGGGAGGTCGAGGGGGCTGTCGACCCCGCTGACCATTCCTGGCTGGACTTGGCGCTTGTGCTGTGTGCCTACTTGTTTGCGTTCTGCCTCAAGCCGATTCAGAAGGTTATCTTGCGCAAGCTGTGCCAGCGCGAGGCGCATCGCGCTGATCAGAAAACGGCACGCTGAGTTTCCTACCGCTCTCGTACAATCAGCTGGCCGTCAGCTTCCTGCACGACTTCAAGCCGCTCATACCCGTCGATACACGCATGCTCAGTCACCATCGGTGAGAGGTGCGTCGAGGTCACCACCATCACATCCGCTCCTGCCGCTTCTGCTGCGCGAATACCTACGGGCGCATCCTCGAACACCAGGCAATCCTGCACCGGCACGCCCAAGCGCTGGGCGCCAAGCACATAACACGCCGGATCTGGCTTGCCGCTGGCGACATCTTCGGCCGTCACCATGACCGCCGGGGCGCAAATACCTGCCGCTTCCATTCGACGCAACGCCAGTGCTTTGGGCGCAGACGTAACCAGAGCCCACTGTTCGGCGGGCAAGCTGTTCAGGAACTCAACCGCACCGCAAATCGCCACGACACCCTCGACGTCGTTCAATTCCGCTTCGGTAATCCATGCCGCTTCCTTTTCTGCATCTACACCCGGCAACCCCTGGCGCGTGATCGTATCAATCGCGCGGGCGCCGTGAATGGTGGTCAGGAAGGCCTCCACATCCAGGCCGTGGCGTTCGGCCCAGCGGCTCCACACCCTCTCGGCAGCGGCAATGGAGTTGAGCAGGGTCCCGTCCATGTCGAACAGAAAGGCACGGTAACGCTGAGTAAATACGGCTGGATTTAGGCTGGGCACTGCGCGGTTTCCCCATGTGTTCAAGCGATGATGGATCCCTGCAATCTACGGTTCACCTCGGCACTTGTAAACGCTGCGAGGTGCCAGCCTCAAATCTTGAATGACGAACTTGTCATCATCCTGTTGGTTGGCTGTTCGGGTCGCCTGGTTACTGTGAACTCACTGCCAAGCCCGGCAGCCAACCTACACAGAGATATCGCCATGAAACGGTTTGCCCTCGCCTTCGCCGCCTTGCTCGCCACTGGCTCGGTATTCGCCGCCGACACCGCTCCAGTGATCCACGATAAGACCGGCTTCTTCGTTCACTTGGATGTCGCCAAGGTGCTGTCCAGTACCGACACCTACGGCCAATGCGGTATCGTCCCGGCGCAACTGCGCTATTTGGACCATCAGGACCGTGAGCATGTGCTGGACTACCGGGTGCAAGGCACGGGTTGCGCCAGTGACAATTGATCAGGCTACACTTGCGCAACCCATTGAATCAGGGCATTTCCCATGAACATCCTCGTAGTCGAAGACGAACCCAAGGCCGGCAATTACCTGCTCAATGGCCTGCAAGAGCTGGGCTATAGCGTGAGCCTGGCCCGCGACGGCGTGGACGGTTTGCACCAAGCCCTGGAAACGCCTTTCGACGTGATCGTGCTCGACGTGATGATGCCGAAAATGGATGGCTGGGAAGTGCTGCGCCGCTTGCGCAAGGAAGCCGACACCCCCGTGCTGTTCCTCACGGCCCGCGATGATATTGCCGACCGCATCAAAGGCCTGGAACTGGGCGCCGACGATTACCTGATCAAGCCCTTCTCCTTCGCCGAGCTGGTCGCGCGCCTACGCACCCTGACCCGGCGCGGCCCGACACGAGAAGACGAGCACCTGCACATCGCCGACCTGCAGATCGATGTGCTCAAGCGCCGCGTCACCCGCGCCGGCACGCGCATTACCCTGACCAATAAGGAGTTCGCCCTGCTGCATCTGTTCGCCACACACCAGGATCAGGTGCTGTCGCGCTCGCTGATCGCCTCGCGGGTATGGGACATGAATTTTGACAGTGATACCAATGTGGTCGACGTGGCCGTGCGGCGCCTGCGCTTGAAAATCGACGACCCGTTCCAACTCAAGTTGATCCACAGTGTGCGTGGCATCGGCTACCGCTTCGATACCCAGCCATGAGCCGCACTCGCCATTACTCGCTGACCCTGCGCCTGGCCCTGATCTTCGCCCTGCTCGCCTTTGCCTTGCTGGCCACCCTGGGCGTGGCACTCTACCGTGAACTGGAGCGCGAGCTGATTCGCCGCGACGACACTGCGCTGATCTCCCGCGTGGATCAACTGCGCAACCTGCTCAACGACAGCAATACACTGGGCCTGATCAAGACAAAGCCAGAGCTGTTCCAGAACATGCTGGGCAACCGCGAATCCGTATTGAGTATCGCCGCCCCCGGTCAACAACCGTTGCTGTTGGTGAACCCGGCAAATATCGAACTGCCTTCGATCAAACCGGTGCCCAAGGATCACGTACTGGCGCTGAGCGATGTGCAGCATCTGCCGGGGCTCAACGGCATTCCCTTCTCAACCGTGGCCGCGACCATCGACTCCGGCGACCTGGGTAGCCTGCAAGTCACCAGCGGCCGCCTGATGACCGAGCGCACCGCCGTGCTCGCCAACTATCGATTGAGCGTTTACATCCTGGCGAGCATCGCCGCGATCCTCCTGGCATTGGCCGGTTACCTGCTGGTGCATCGCGGCTTGCTGCCTTTGCGCCGGCTCGCCCGCCACGCTCAAGGGATCGGCGTCGGCAACTTGGCCGAACGCCTCGACAGCCAGGGCGCACCCAAAGAATTGCTGCCGATGATCGAGTCGTTCAACACCATGCTGGAACGCTTGTCCAAGGGCTTCGTGCAACTGGGCCAGGTTTCCACCGACATGGCCCACGAACTGCGCACACCGATCAATAACCTGCTCGGCGAAACCCAGGTTGCCTTGCAGCAGCAGCGCAGTATCGAAAGCTACCAGCAGCTGCTGGCCTCCAATGTCGAAGAACTCGAACGCCTGGCGCGGATGCTCGACAACATGCTGTTCCTGGCGCGCACAGACCCCGCCAGCGCGCTGCGCCAACGTCAGGCGCTGGACGCCGCCGAGGAAGTGGAACGCGTCGCGGATTATTTTGAAGGGATCGCCGGTGACGTCGGCATGCACATTGTTGCCGAAGGCGAAGGCGTGATCTGGGCGGAGCCGATGCTCCTGCGTCGCGCGCTGGCGAACCTCTGCGCCAACGCCATCAAGTATGGTTCGCCGGGCTCGCAGCTGAGCATCCAGGCGATTGCAGATGATGAGGGCATCAACCTGAGGGTCAGCAATCACGGTGAAACCATTCCCGCCGAGCATCTGCCGCGGCTGTTCGAACGGTTTTACCGGGTGGATGAATCCCGCGAACGCTCTTCCCAATCCAATGGACTGGGGCTGTCGATTGTGGCGACCATCATGCAACTGCATAACGGGCGTTACAGCGTCAGCAGTGAAGACGGCATCACGCGTTTTGAGTTGTTTTTCCCCGCGCAGGAAGCGTGAGGCGATGCCTCGTCAATCAAAGGCCCCGTTGAGCACTTCGTAGATGATACCGGTGGCAATGGTTACCAGAATCAAGTCAGTGCCCGCTTGCTGCCACTCGTACCCATCGTAATGAGGCAAGCGCCCCGCCAGGCGACCATCAAGTTTCTTGGCGATACCAGGCGGGAGCGGTTTTCCGCGAGCCAGGTTTTTCTGAATACCGGGAGGCAGCGCGGGGCCCGGGCTCCAGTAATCGCGGTTACCGCCCACCAGGCTCAGCACACTGCCTCGATCGACGCTGGGGCCATGACTGCCTGCCGAGCCTTTGCCTTTAGGCTTGTCGTGGCCCTGCCCCGCCTGATTATTACCTTTGTTGTTCCCCTGGCCTTTGCCATTGCCAGGATCGGCCAAGGCAACACCGCTGCCTGCAAACAAGGCGAGCGACAACACCACAGACACAAACTTAGGGCACTTGATCATGATGTGTTTTCCAGAGGGATACTTGTGGAACTGTAGCCGAAGTTATACCGCCGCGTACTGAATCAGCTCACCCTGCCACCCGCTTCCACGATATCCACCTGGGTTTGCCAGGCTGCCGCGACCGCAAGGCGCAGGCCTTCCACCAACGTAGGCAGCGCCATCGACGGCTGACCGGACTCAGGCAATCCCGGCACATGGATAAACCCACTGCGCACCTCAGAGCCCGCCAGCGCATGCTGCAATCGATAAAACACCTGGTTGCATACGAACGTGCCCGCCGTCTGCGAAACCGAGGCAGCAATACCCGCTTCACGCACTGCCCTGACCATGCTCTTGATCGGCAATGTGGAGAAGTAAGCAGCCGGGCCGCCTTCTACCACCGCCGTGTCAATCGGCTGGGCGCCCAGGTTGTCCGGAATGCGCGCATCATTGACGTTGATCGCGACCCGCTCGATGGAAATATCGCTGCGTCCAGGGCCCAAGCCCGTGGCGATGACCATTGCCGGATGTAATTCCTCGATCAACTCGATCAGGGCCTCGGGAGCCGTGGCAAAGGCGCAGGGCAATCGGCGCGCGACGATCCGCACGCCCTCACTCAGTTCTACCCCCTCCAACTGGCGCACCGCCTCCCAGGAGGGGTTGACGACGTCGTGATCGAAAGGCTCGAAGCCCATCAGCAATAGGGTTTTCATCCTGACCTCACATCAACAGATAAAGCAGTACGATATTGACCACCAGCATCATCAACGCGGTCGGCAACTGGGCCTTGATCACCGCGTTCTTGTCCGGCAACTCGAGCAGTGCGGCCGGCACGATATTGAAGTTGGCCGCCATCGGTGTCATCAGCGTACCGCAATAGCCGGAAAACATGCCGATCGCTGCCATTACCGCCGGGTTGCCGCCATAGATACCCACCAGCACCGGCACGCCGACGCCACCGGTCATCACCGGAAAAGCGGCAAAACCATTGCCCATGATCACCGTAAACAAGGCCATGCCCAGCACATAAACCATGACCGCCACCAACTTGAAGTCCAGGTTGATGTAGGTGGTGGTGACGTGGGCCACGGCCGTGCCAACCCCGGCTTCGTTGAACAGCAGCCCAAGCATCGCCAGCATCTGTGGCAACACCATGGCCCAGCCCAGGGCTTCGGTCAGGCGACGCGATTCGCGCAAGGCTTGCACGGGCGTGTCGCGGGTCAGCCAACAGGCCAGGCCAAGGGCGATCAAACAGCCAATGCCGAGCGAGACGAAGGTGGTGTTCTTCGGATCAAGCAGCGGTACACCGCCGATTTCGGTGTGCTTGAGCAACACCGAACCGATCACGGTGGTCAACGGGATGGCCAGCGCCGGGATGAACAGTTTATGGCCCAGGCGACCGGCGCTGGCGCGAGAGGCCTTGTCGTGCAGTTCGGCGTGCTGGCCGCGACCAACACCGCCCATGCCCGCAATCAACGCCATCAGCACAACGCCGACACCGATGACCACCGAGGGCAGGCGCTCGCCCACTAGGAACGGAATGGCAAACAGCAGCCAGAACAGCGCGCTGGACCAACGCTTGGGGTGCGTGCGATCCAGCAGGATCATGCCTGCGGTGATCAGCAACAGCACACCGGCCAGCCAGTACAGGTACTGAATGGAAATAATCATCGTGCGGCCTCCACCGAGGGGGCAACGGCGTTCATCTCACGGGTCAGCCTTCGATCGAACCGATGCAGCCGGATGGCATGAATGATAAAGGCACAGATCGCCGTCGGGATGCCCCAGACCGCAATGTGCAGCGGCTCGACATCAATCCCCGAGCCCAGCAGAAAGGTATGCATCAAGGCGATCGCACCAAAGGCGACGAAGATATCCTCACCAAAAAACAGCCCCACATTGTCGGTGGCGGCGCACATGGCCAACACCTTGTGACGCAGCTTGTCCGGCAGCTTGCCGTAGCGCTTTTCCGCAGCGCCTTCAGCCATCGGTGCCAGCAAAGGCCGCACCATCTGCGGATGCCCACCCAGGCTGGTCAACCCCATGGCCGCGGTCGATTCACGCACAAACAGATAGATGATCAGCAGACGTCCGACTGTTGCCCGCTCGAAGCGGGCGATCCAGTTCTGCGCATGCAGGCGCAGGCCGTGACGCTCCAACAGGCCAATCACCGCCAGCGGCAATAGCAGGATCAATTGCAGCGCACGGGTTTGAAGGAAGCCATCGCCCATGGTGGCGAGAATTTTTTCCAGCGGGAACTGGGCGGCGAGCCCGGTCGCGATAGCGGCGGCGGTAACCACCAGCAATGGATTGAAGCGCAATACAAAGCCGACCACGATGACAAGTACGCCGATCAACGGCCATAAGTTCACAACAGTTTGCATGGCGAAGAGGTCCTTTAGTGCGCGCTGCGGCGCCATTACAGCAGGATGTGAGCAAAGGGCTCACAGCATGAAAGTGGCGTGCAGTCGGCTCGGTTTTTTTATTGTTGACCCGAAAGGTCGAGCGGTGGCGGCAACTTTGCTGCCTTGAGGCGGGAGGTGTCCAACAAGAAAAATTGTTGTTGCGGACCAATAAATTTTGTCGATATTGGCACCGCTAGGTGGGCCAAGTGGAGGGATTCGGGATTGGCTCTATACTCAGCAGTGATACGCCAGCAGATCATCGCGCTTTTGCCGATAATGAGGAGTCCAGCTATGTATGCCGGTCATATGAGCAGTATGGCGACAACGATTGGCGAGATACGCTGCCAGATGGCGGTCCAGATCATTTGTCTGCTGTCGGTGGCTACGCTTTTCTGTTGATTGAGACGCCAATCTCCAAGTGCGCCTCAAGGTGTCACTGGGTATGGCATTGCTTGAATTCCAGGCCAACCAATACCGACCCATAGAACGCTTTACGACGTGAGACATCGCTATCGTTGAACTCGATATTGTCGATCTTACAATCTTGATCTACCGATCTCTTCGTTTTCAAGCATGATCCCAAATCTGCCAGACAGCTCCTTTTGCCCATTGAGCGTCAATGCAAGTGCCCGACTATCAAGGTCCTGGGTAACCCATTTGCGCCTTATGACCGTTTGCAGTAAAGCGGCGCCGAGTGCTCCGGCAAGATGAGGGCGGCGCATGCTCCAGTCCAGGCATGAGCATGCGAAACGACGTCGTTGTGCCCTTACCGCTTCTATCTCGATACCCAGAGCAGTCATGGCTTTTTCGCCGCTCATCGTAAGCTGATACATGCGCTCCCCAGCGAACGGCACGGTTAACCAGCCTGCTCCCATGAAATGGTCGTGCAGTCGCACCGCCAGTGTTCCTGCCATGTGGTCATAACAGGTGCGTGCGAACTGCAAACGGGTCGGGGTAGTGGGAACATAACGCGTATCCGCGTTTTGGCCGATCACCATCAGGGCTTCAATAGCCTGGGCCACTTGAGCGTCCGCCAGACTGTAGTAGCGATGCCTGCCCTGCGTGTGCAACCTAACCAACCCGTCCTGTCTTAATCTTGCCAAATGCGCGCTCGCCGTGGATGCACTCACGTCGGCAACGACGGCCATTTCGGTACTGGTACGAGCGTGGCCGTCCATCAGCGAACAAAGCATTTTCGTCCTCGCAGGCTCGGCAATCGCGCCGGCGATCCGAGAAATCGCAGTGTCATTGCTTTGCGCATCCATATTTCGTTCCTGAGCGAATCGTCGGCATGAAGAGTGTCCGATAGTAGCTGTTCTTAGCAAACAGGATTTGCGCCATGACGCCCTTTGAAGCAGCTACCCACGCTGATCCCTACGTTTATTACTCACGCCTCAGGCGGCAAAACGGTCTGTCGTTCGATGCAGACCTTCGTTTATGGGTCGCAAGTGACGCCCAGGCGGTTGAAACCATCCTGGCGCATCCCGATTGCCGGGTGCGTCCGCTGAACGAGCCGATCCCTCCAGCCATTGCGCAAGGCATCGCAGGAGGAATTTTCGGTCGTTTGATGCGCATGAACGAGGGCGCGCGACACCTTTGCCCCAGGATGGCTATCGAGCCTGCTCTGAGATCTATCGAGACAGAAAACATTGCAGAGATGGTTTCACGCGTGGTTGAGACCCTGGATAACCCCCTCGAAAACCCTGACGAGCTGATGTTCACGTTGCCCGTTTCGGTCATGGCGGGTTTGATAGGCCTTCCCTCCAGCCGGCTACGGGAAGTCGCGGGGCTGGTACGGGATTTTACTGCCTGCCTGTCGCCGTTAAGCGACGCAGCTCAGCTTGGTGCAGCTCATTGCGGCGCGACTCGGCTAAGCGAATTATTCACTCAGCTACTGCGCAGCGACGCTGAAAGCAGCCGCTTCTTGCGCCATATCCTGAGCAGTGGCGAAGCTATCGACTGGAGCGATCACGATGCGTTGATCGCTAACCTCATCGGTCTGCTGTCACAGACCTGCGAAGCCACCGCAGGCTTGATCGGCAATACCCTCGTGACGCTCCATCGTAACCCTGGCCTGATC
Organism: Pseudomonas sp. W4I3; assembly: GCF_030816195.1. Classification (GTDB taxonomy): domain Bacteria; phylum Pseudomonadota; class Gammaproteobacteria; order Pseudomonadales; family Pseudomonadaceae; genus Aquipseudomonas. The sequence continues at coordinate 4,551,233 of NZ_JAUSXS010000001.1, forward strand.
GCAGACATGCACACAACGCCGAAGCTCGTTGCGGACTTGGTGGCAGAGGTCGCGCGCTACGACTCGCCCGTGCAAAACACCCGGCGATTCGTAGCAAAGCGATGCACTGTCAGGGGCAACGTACTGGCGGCGGGCGACACCGTTCTATTGTTGCTCGCTTCAGCCAACCGGGATTCGTACGCGAACCCAGACCCCGATAGCTTCTTGCTCAAACGAACACAACGACGAACCTTCAGCTTCGGCTCAGGGAGGCATGAATGTCCAGGTCAGCAACTTGCACTAACTATCGCTTGCGAGGCGATTTCGGTATGGCTACATCGCTACACAGCCCAGGCTGATCATCCTTGTCGGTGGAGCTATTTGCCTTCCCTTAATGGCCGCATCCCTAAGTTTTATCGTGGTCAGGAAAATGAGCAATGATCGCAACTATGGTTGCGCGGCCTTGAGCGGCATCGTGCGGACCACTTAGCTGGCCGTAGGCAGGTTTTCAGGTTGATATGAAGATGAAAGCTGACTTGAAGTGGACGGTCGTTTGCTCAAAGTATTCCCAGCATGACCAAACGACAGACAACAAAAAAGGGCTCACCTTTCGGTGAGCCCTTCTAGACCGCCCAGCAGAGCGGATTTTGTTTGGTAGGCGCGATTGGACTCGAACCAACGACCCCCACCATGTCAAGGTGGTGCTCTAACCAACTGAGCTACGTGCCTGCTGTGAGGCGGCATTCTACGGAATTCCGTAGGGGTGTCAACATCTTTTTTGCAGCTAACCCTATGAATATGCGAATTTTTTATTCGCGGGCAGCGCACCCGTGATTTGCGGGTGGCTGGCGGGCAATTTTCAACTCAGGTAGGATCGCCGCACTCGTAAAAAATATAAAACAGAGGTTCCAGGATGGCGAACACCCCCTACCCCCAATCCTATTACGCCGCGTCCGCGAACGCGGTTGCGCCGCGCCCGGTACTGCAAGGCGAGGTGGAAACCGATGTGTGTGTGATCGGTGCCGGTTACACCGGCCTTTCCAGCGCGCTGTTTCTGCTGGAGAACGGTTTTCGCGTGACGGTCCTGGAAGCCGCCAAGGTGGGTTTTGGTGCGTCTGGTCGCAATGGCGGGCAGATCGTCAACAGTTACAGCCGCGACATCGACGTCATCGAACGCAGCGTCGGGCCCAAGCAGGCGCAGCTGCTGGGCGAGATGGCCTTCGAGGGCGGCAGGATCATTCGTGAGCGTGTGGCCAAATATCAGATCCAGTGCGACTTGAAGGACGGCGGTGTGTTCGCCGCCCTCAACAGCAAGCACATGGGCCACCTGGAATCGCAGAAGCGCCTATGGGAGCGCTACGGCCACACGCAACTGGAACTGCTGGACGAGCGCCGCATCCGCGAAGTCGTGGCCTGTGACAACTACGTAGGCGGCCTGCTGGACATGAGCGGCGGCCATATCCACCCGCTTAACCTGGCACTGGGTGAGGCGGCGGCCGTTGAGTCTCTGGGCGGCACGATCTATGAGCAATCGGCAGCGGTGCGTATTGAACGTGGCGCCAATCCGGTGGTGCATACCGCCGAAGGCAAGGTCAGGGCCAAATTCATCATCGTCGCTGGCAATGCCTACCTGGGCAACCTGGTGCCGGAGCTGGCGGCGAAATCGATGCCGTGCGGCACTCAGGTGATCACCACCGCGCCGCTGGGTGACGAGTTGGCCAGGACTCTGCTGCCGCAGGACTACTGCGTGGAAGACTGTAACTACCTGCTCGATTATTACCGCCTCACCAGCGACAAGCGCCTGATCTTCGGCGGCGGTGTGGTGTATGGCGCGCGGGACCCGGCAAATATCGAAGCGATCATTCGACCGAAAATGCTCAAGGCGTTTCCACAGCTCAAGGACGTAAAGATCGACTACGCCTGGACCGGCAATTTCCTGCTGACATTGTCGCGCTTGCCACAGGTTGGCCGCCTTGGCGACAACATCTATTACTCCCAGGGCTGCAGCGGCCATGGCGTGACGTACACGCACCTGGCGGGCAAGGTGCTGGCCGAAGCCCTGAGAGGCCAGGCAGAGCGCTTTGACGCGTTTGCCGACCTGCCCCACTACCCGTTCCCAGGCGGGCAGCTGCTGCGCACGCCTTTTGCTGCGATGGGCGCGTGGTATTACGGGCTGCGGGATAAGCTGGGCTTTTGACGCACAACGGGAGCCGGTTCGCCGGCTCCCTGGCAGGATAGTCAAATCGCAGACACAAAAAACCCCGGTCTTTCGACCAGGGTCTTTGCTATCGAATCAAACTCAGCCAATGGCTTTGCTTGTGCTTCAAGGCGTTCAGTGGGCCTTGAGGCTGATATGGCGCAGCGGACGGGACTCGAACCCGCGACCCCCGGCGTGACAGGCCGGTATTCTAACCGACTGAACTACCGCTGCGTATCGCTTGGCTGACTGAGCGTAAACGCTCAATCACCTTTAAACATCTGACTGATCAGCTTTGCTGTTCAATCTCAGACCCGACGAATCGAACCTGGAAAATATGGCGCAGCGGACGGGACTCGAACCCGCGACCCCCGGCGTGACAGGCCGGTATTCTAACCGACTGAACTACCGCTGCGCGTCGGTGCAACCTTTAACGTTGCGTCTTGCCACAAGGGCAAAACTCTCAAGAAGTGGTGGGTGATGACGGGATCGAACCGCCGACCCTCTGCTTGTAAGGCAGATGCTCTCCCAGCTGAGCTAATCACCCTTTGCTTCGTTGAGGCCGCGAAATTTACGCAGGTAGCGGACCTAAGTCAATAGCCTGCTTGAAGTTTTTCTGAAAAAGACAAAAATGCTTCAAGACCGCCCTACTCGCTGTAAATCATCTTCTTGCTCATGCCACCGTCCACCACAAACTCCTGGCCAGTGACAAACCCTGCCTGGCGCGACAGCAGCCACGCCACCATGGCCGCTACGTCCTCCACCGTCCCTACCCGGCCCGCCGGATGCTGGGCATGATCGGCGTCGGTGAGCGGCTCGGCACGCCGTGCAGCAGGATCCCGCGCATCGATCCAGCCAGGGCTGACCGCATTGACCCGCACTTCCGGCCCCAGACTCATCGCCAAGGCGTGAGTCAGTGCAAGCAGCCCACCCTTGCTCGCCGCGTAGGCCTCGGTGTCCGGCTCCGATTGGCGAGCCCGTGTCGAGGCCAGGTTAACGATAGCGCCACCATGGGCGCGCAGGTACGGCGCACAGTGTTTGGCCAGCAGCATCGGCCCACTGAGGTTCACCGCCAGCACGCGGTTCCAGTAAGCCAGGTCGAGGCTTTCCAGGGTGATATTGCGCGGGTCGGCCACCGCCGCATTGCACACCAACGCATCCAGGCGCCCGAACTGCCCCAACACCTCGGCGACGCCCTGGGCCACCTGCTTCTCGTCGGCCACGTCCATGGTGATAAACCAGGCATTTTCGCCCAGCACCTTGGACACCGCGGAACCGCGCACACGGTCCAGGTCGGTCAATACCACCTGCCAGCCTTCGCTGATCAGCCACGCGGCGATGCCAAGGCCAATGCCCCGCGCCGCACCGGTCACCAGCGCAACGCGCCCGTTAGTGGCCGCTGCGGTTTCCATGGACCACTCAATCACAAGGCCGCCAGCCCGCGGGCCAGGTCGGCCTGCAAGTCAGCCACATCTTCCAGCCCGACCGCGATGCGAATCAGGCTGTCACGGATGCCTGCGGCTTCACGCTCCTGCGGCGCCAGGCGCCCGTGGGAGGTAGTGCTCGGGGTGGGTGATGGTGGTTTTGCTGTCACCCAGGTTGGCGGTGATCGAGATCAGGCGCGTGGCATCGATAAAGCGCCAGGCGCCCTCTTTGCCGCCCTTCACTTCGAAACTTACCACCGCGCCGAACCCACGCTGCTGGCGCTGGGCCAATGCGTGCTGCGGATGGCTCTTGAGGCCGGCGTAATGCACTTTCTCGATACCGTCCTGCTGCTCCAGCCACTCGGCCAGTGCCTGGGCGTTGGCGCAATGGGCTTTCATGCGCAGGCTGAGGGTTTCCAGGCCCTTGAGGAAGATCCAGGCGTTGAACGGGCTCAGGGTCGGGCCGGCGGTGCGCAAGAAGCCCACCACTTCCTTCATCTGCTCGCTGCGCCCGGCCACCACGCCGCCCATGCAACGGCCCTGGCCGTCGATGAACTTAGTGGCCGAATGCACCACAATGTCCGCGCCCAACTTCAACGGCTGTTGCAGGGCCGGGGTGCAGAAGCAGTTGTCGACCACCAGCATCGCGCCCTTGGCATGCGCCACTTCGGACAGCGCGGCGATATCCACCAGCTCAGCCAGCGGGTTGGACGGCGATTCAACGAACAGCAGCCGGGTGTTGGCCTTGATCGCTGCCTCCCAACCGGACAAATCCGCCAGGGGCACGTAGTCCACTTCGATACCAAAGCGCTTGAAGTACTTCTCGAACAGGCTGATGGTCGAACCGAACACGCTGCGCGATACCAGCACGTGGTCGCCGGCGCTGCACAGGCTCATTACCACCGCCAGGATCGCCGCCATGCCGGTCGCCGTAGCCACCGCTTGCTCAGCACCTTCCAGGGCAGCGATTCGCTCTTCGAACGCACGCACGGTCGGGTTGGTATAGCGCGAGTAGACGTTGCCCGGCACTTCACCGGCAAAGCGCGCAGCGGCGTCAGCCGCCGTGCGGAACACATAACTGGAGGTGAAGAACATCGGGTCACCGTGCTCTCCTTCCGGGGTACGGTGCTGGCCGGCGCGCACAGCCAGGGTATCGAAAGCTACGCCATCGAGGTCGCTGTCCAAACGACCGGCATCCCATTCCTGACTCATGCTGCGACTCCTTACTCGAATTCTTTATTTAAGATACAAAACCGGCCCCTCAGGGCCGGTGTTTACTCAGTTGTTGTACAGATCGATGATCGCGCTGACCGCCTGGGTCTTGATCTTCGACGAGTCGTTGCGCGCCTGCTCGATCTTGTTCAGGTAGGCCTCATCGACATCGCCGGTCACGTATTTGCCATCGAACACGGCGCAGTCGAACTGGTCGATCTTGATCTTGCCGCCGCCGACCGCTTCGATCAAGTCCGGCAGGTCCTGGTAGATCAACCAGTCGGCGCCAATCAGGTCGGCCACGTCCTGGGTCGAACGATTGTGCGCGATCAGTTCGTGGGCGCTCGGCATGTCGATACCGTACACGTTCGGGTAACGCACGGCAGGCGCGGCGGAACAGAAGTAGACGTTCTTCGCACCGGCTTCACGGGCCATCTGGATGATCTGCTTGCACGTGGTGCCACGTACGATGGAGTCATCCACCAGCATCACGTTCTTGCCACGAAATTCCAGCTCGATGGCGTTGAGCTTCTGGCGCACCGACTTCTTGCGCGCAGCCTGGCCCGGCATGATGAAGGTACGGCCGATGTAGCGGTTCTTGACGAAACCTTCGCGGAACTTGACGCCCAAGTGGTTGGCTAGTTCCAGCGCAGCGGTACGGCTGGTGTCCGGGATGGGGATAACCACATCGATGTCGTGCTCGGGACGCTCGCGCAGGATCTTCTCGGCAAGCTTCTCCCCCATGCGCAGACGTGCCTTGTACACCGAAACACCGTCGATGATCGAATCCGGACGCGCCAGGTAGACGTGCTCGAAGATGCAGGGCGTGAGTTTCGGCGCAACGGCGCACTGGCGGGTGTGCAGTTTGCCGTCTTCGGTGATGTAGACCGCTTCGCCCGGTGCCAGGTCGCGAATCAGGGTGAACCCCAGCACATCCAGGGACACGCTTTCGGAGGCGATCATGTACTCGACGCCTTCGTCGGTGTGACGCTGGCCGAACACGATCGGGCGGATGCCGTGGGGGTCGCGGAAACCGACGATGCCGTAACCGGTGATCATCGCCACGACGGCGTATCCACCCACGCAACGGTTATGCACGTCGATCACGGCGGCAAACACGTCTTCTTCGGTTGGCTGCAGCTTGCCGCGCTGGGCCAGCTCATGGGCGAACACGTTGAGCAGCACTTCCGAGTCGGAACTGGTGTTGACGTGGCGCAGGTCGGATTCGTAAATCTCCTTGGCCAGCTGTTCAACGTTGGTCAGGTTACCGTTGTGCGCCAAGGTAATGCCGTAAGGCGAGTTGACGTAGAACGGTTGAGCTTCAGCCGACGTCGAGCTACCGGCGGTCGGGTAGCGCACATGGCCAATGCCCATATGCCCGACCAGGCGCTGCATGTGACGCTGGTGGAACACGTCACGTACCAGGCCATTGTCCTTGCGCAGGAATAACCGGCCGTCGTGGCTGGTCACAATACCGGCAGCGTCCTGGCCGCGGTGCTGGAGGACGGTTAGCGCGTCATACAGCGCCTGATTCACGTTCGACTTACCGACGATACCGACGATGCCACACATGCGACGCAACCCCTACTTTATGGATCTTGACTGAACACTCTTACTGCGGCGTTTTGGCCGGCAAGAGGTGTTCCTTGAACGGAAGATCAGCGGGTACGCTGATTCCGCTGGCCAGCCACTGACTGCTCCACCCCAATATGAGGTTCTTGGACCAGTCTGCAACCAATAGAAATTTTGGCACGAGTACCGACTCCTGCCACCACGAATCCTGCTGTACCGGCCCCAGGCTCAACAGCCCGACCGCCACGACCACCAGCAACGCGCCACGCGCGGCGCCGAAGGCCATGCCGAGAAATCGATCGGTCCCTGAGAGGCCGGTGACACGTATCAACTCGCCAATAAGATAATTGACCATTGCCCCCACCAGCAGCGTGGCGATGAACATGATGGCGCAGCCCGCGATGACGCGAGCCGAAGGTGTCTCTATGTACCCGGCCAGGTAGACCGACAATGAACCACCGAACATCCAGGCTACGACTCCTGCGATGATCCAGGTCAGCAACGACAGTGCTTCTTTTACGAAGCCGCGGCTCAGACTGATCAAAGCGGAGATGGCGACGATTGCAACGATCGCCCAATCAACCCAGGTAAATGGCACAGTGCAGCCTACGTACGGATAAGGCGGCGCATTTTAGCAGAGCGCCGGGTTATCGGTAAGCAGTGATTGCGGGTGCTTTGCAAATCAATAGATGGGGCGGTGCGAACGCTATTTCAAGACCACTGAAAACCAATGTGGGAGGGGGCAAGTCCCCTCCCACATTTAGATCGGTTTGCTCGCTTGAGTCAGCCGCGTTCAGGCTGGAAACGGGTAACGAACCCCTTGAGGTTCTGCTGACGATCCAGCAAATCCCGCAGGCGGTCGGCCTCGGCGCGCTCGATCAGCGGTCCGATAAACACCCGATTCTTGCCATCGGCGCTGCGGATGTAAGCGTTGTAGCCCTGGGCACGCAGCTTTTTCTGCAAGGCGTCGGCGCCTTCGCGATTGCCCAGGCTGGCCACCTGAATCGACCAACTGATCGGCAGGCCATTGGGATCGATGCGACTCTGACCTACATCCGGCTTGCCCGGCGCGGCAGGCTGTGGCGCTACCGGTTTAGGCGCAGGCGCTGGCGTCGCCGGCTTGGCGGCAACAGTCGGCGCGGGTGTCGGCTTGACCACCGGCACGCTCGGCTGCACCGGCATGGTAGGTGCCTGTTGCGCAGCGACCTCTTCATCGCTCGGTACGGGCTCTTCTTCAGGCAGCACCTGGGGCTCAGGCACCACCACCGGTTCAACCTGAACCTGAGGAACCACCGGCGCCTGCGGCGCAGCGGGCGCTTCAACCACGACCTGACGCTGCTCGTCCTGACGGGAAAACAGCATCGGCAGGAAAATCACCGCCAATGCCACCAACACCAGGGCTCCCACCATTCGCTGCTTGTATGCGCTATCCAGTAATGCCATGTGCAGCTTCCTCCGTGGAGCGCCGGGCCAGCCATTCGAGCGCCTCGGCAACACAATAAAATGATCCGAACAACAGAATCTCGTCCTCGGCCTTCGCCACCGCGCACTGCGCCTCAAGCGCAGCGGTAACGCCTGTATACGACGTCACCGACGCACCAAGGTTCTGCAACGCGCTTTCCAGCTCAGCCGCCGGACGGCTGCGCGGCGTATCCAGCGGTGCAACCGCCCAGGACTGCACGCTGCTCAGCAGCGGCGCAACCACGCCGTCAAGATCCTTGTCGGCCAGCAGGCCGAACACCGCCAGGCGACGGCCGGACAATGGCGTGCGCGCCAAGCGCTGCGCCAGGTATTCGGCGGCGTGCGGGTTGTGACCGACATCCAGCAGCAGATTAAGACGCTTGCCTTGCCATTCGACGGTACGCCGATCCAGGCGCCCCACTATCCGCGCTGCCTGCAAGGTGGCGGTAATTTGCGCGGCATTCCACGGCAAATCCAGCAGCAGATAGGCTTGCAGCGCGAGCGCGGCATTTTCCATCGGCAGGTTCAGCAACGGCAAATCGCGCAGCGCTACCGGCTGGCCGCGAGTATCGTGCCCGGACCACTGCCAATGCTGATCGCCGATCTCGAGATTGAATTCGCGCCCGCGCAGGAAGAACGGGCAATCCAGCTCACGCACCTTGTCCAGCAAGGGTTGCGGTGGGTCGAGGTCACCGCACAAGGCAGGTTTGCCCTGGCGGAAGATACCGGCCTTTTCGTAAGCCACGGATTCGCGGGTGTTACCCAGGTAATCGGCGTGATCGACACCGATGCTGGTGACTAACGCCAGGTCGGCATCCACCACGTTGACCGTGTCCAGACGCCCGCCCAGGCCCACTTCCAACACGACGAAATCGAGTTGCGCACGCTCGAACAGCCACAACGCCGCCAGGGTGCCCATCTCGAAATAAGTCAGGGAAATGTCGCCACGCCCTGCATCGAGGGCGGCGAAGGCTTCGCAGAGTTGCTCGTCGGTAGCTTCGACGCCATTGAGCTGCACCCGCTCGTTGTAGCGCAGCAGGTGCGGCGAGCTGTACACGCCTACCTTCAGCCCCTGGGCCTGCAGCAGCGCCGCGACAAAGGCACAGGTCGAGCCTTTGCCGTTGGTGCCGGTGACCGTGATCACACGCGGTGCCGGCCGCCCTAACCCAAGGCGGGCCGCTACCTGTTGCGAGCGCTCCAGGCCCATGTCGATGGCGGACGGATGCAACTGCTCAAGGTAGGCGAGCCATTCGCCAAGGGTACGTTGGGTCATAGGTTTGCTGGCACCGGCGGCACGACGATCGGTTCGACTTTAGGCGCGACGTAGACAGGCGTCGGCAGGCCCATCATTTGCGCCAGCAGGTTACCCAGGCGTGGACGCAGCTCACCGCGCGCAATGATCAGGTCGATGGCGCCGTGCTCCAGCAGGAATTCGCTGCGCTGGAAACCTTCCGGCAGTTTTTCACGCACGGTCTGCTCGATGACGCGCGGGCCGGCAAAGCCGATCAGGGCTTTTGGCTCGCCGACGATCACGTCGCCCAGCATCGCCAGGCTGGCGGAAACGCCGCCGTAGACCGGGTCGGTCAGCACCGAGATGAACGGAATGCCTTCTTCGCGCAGACGCGCCAATACCGCCGAGGTCTTGGCCATTTGCATCAGGGAAATCAGCGCTTCCTGCATACGCGCGCCACCGGAGGCGGCGAAGCAGATCATCGGGCAGCGGTTTTCCAGGGCGTAGTTGGCGGCGCGCACGAAACGCTCGCCGACGATGGCACCCATGGAGCCGCCCATGAAGGAGAACTCAAAGGCCGAAACCACCACCGGCATGCCCAGCAGCTTGCCGCTGACGGAAATCAGCGCGTCTTTCTCGCCGGTCTGCTTCTGCGCACCGACCAGACGGTCCTTGTATTTTTTGCTGTCGCGGAACTTGAGACGGTCGACCGGCTCCAGATCAGCGCCCAACTCGTTGCGGCCGTCGGCATCGAGGAAGATGTCGATACGGGCGCGTGCGCCGATGCGCATGTGATGGTTGCACTTGGGGCAAACGTCCAGGGTCTTTTCCAGCTCCGGGCGGTACAGCACCGCGTCGCAGGATGGGCACTTGTGCCACAGACCTTCAGGAACCGAGCTTTTCTTCACCTCGGAACGCATGATCGAAGGGATCAGTTTGTCTACTAACCAGTTGCTCATGCTTTCTTTCTCCAGTACCGGTGGCTTGAACACAGCCCCGCGTATGCCCTTGAGCTAAATTCATATGTGGCGATGATGCCGGGGGACGGGGTCAGACGTTCGACCAGCCATTTCCCGCCTGCATCCTCAGCCTTCCAGACAACCTGCCAGCGCAGGGTTGCCACTTCGTTTCCGGGCCTCCCGCAGGCGGCGCCGGTGCTGTTTTACACAGTGGTAGTTATGGACGGCGGCAGACTGCCAGCCGTCACATCGCACCGCTGCTGTTGCGCACGGCCTGCACGAATGCGCGAATCTTGTCGTGATCCTTGATGCCCTTGCCCTGCTCCACCCCGCCGCTGACATCCACGGCATATGGCCGAACCTGCGCGATGGCCGCGCCGACATTCAACGGGGTGAGCCCACCGGCCAGGATAACCGGCTTGCTCAGGCCCTGCGGAATCAGCGTCCAGTCGAACGCCTCCCCCGTACCACCGGGAACGCCTTCGACGTAGGTGTCCAGCAGAATCCCACGAGCGCCAGCGTAGGCGGCAAAGGCTGCGGCGATGTCGTCTCCGGCCTTGACTCGCAACGCCTTGATATAGGGGCGCTGATAGCTTTCGCATTCATCCGGGGTTTCGTCGCCATGAAACTGCAGCATGTCCAGCGGCACGGCATCCAGGGTTTCATTGAGTTCGCAACGGCTGGCGTTGACGAACAAGCCCACGGTGGTCACGAACGGCGGCAACGCGGCGATGATGGCCCGCGCCTGCAACACGTTGACCGCCCGCGGGCTCCTGGCATAAAACACCAGGCCAATGGCATCCGCCCCCGCCTCGACCGCCGCCAACGCGTCTTCGATGCGGGTAATCCCGCAAATCTTGCTGCGAACGGCTGACATAACCTAGAAACCTCAGGGGTTGCACCGAGAAAGTCCCGGATGGTAACAAAAGCTTTTCCAGGCGTCAGCCGCCAAGTTCGCTGAAACCGGTCAGGAAGTGTGGCCCGAGAAAACGTTCCGGCAACTCGAACTCGTCGCGGTACTCCACATCCACCAGATACAGACCAAACGGATGCGCCGTGACCCCACCCGTACGGCGGATGCGGCTTTGCAACACTTCCCTGGCCCACTCCACCGGACGCTCACCAGTACCGATGGTCATCAATACGCCAGCAATGTTGCGCACCATGTGATGCAGGAATGCCCCGGCACGGATATCCAACACAATCATTTTGCCATGACGGGTCACGCGCAAATGGTGGACTTCCTTGATCGGCGACTTGGCCTGGCACTGGCCCGCACGGAACGCGCTGAAATCATGCACACCCACCAGATGCTGCGCAGCTTCGGCCATGCGCTCGGCGTCGAGCGGGCGGTGGTTCCAGGTAATTTCCTGGTTAAGGTGCGCCGGGCGGATCTGATCGTTATAGATCACGTAGCGATAGCGCCGGGCGATGGCCTTGAAGCGCGCATGAAAATGCGCCGGCATGATTTTGGCCCAGGTGACGCTGACATCATGGGGCAAGTTGATATTGGCGCCCATCACCCACGCCTTCATCGAGCGTTCGGCCTGGGTGTCAAAATGCACCACCTGACCGCACGCATGCACGCCGGCGTCGGTACGCCCGGCACACATCAGCGACACCGGCGAGTCCGCGACTTTCGACAAAGCGTTTTCCAGGGTTTCCTGCACCGTCAGCACGCCGGAGGCCTGGCGCTGCCAGCCGCGGTAGCGCGAGCCTTTGTATTCAACGCCCAGGGCGATGCGGTAAAAGCCTGCGGCCGCCATTTCGGCAGCCGCGTTATCTATATTTGCCAAGAACTGAGAGCCTGATGAGTTGCGCAAAGCGGGCATTATGCAGGTTTGCGGGAAAGCTGGCTTGCCTGCGATAACTTCGGCCGGATTTTACTGGAAGAGCATGCCGCCTGCATCACGGCCAGGCCAACCCCCACAAAAGCAAACGGCGACCCGAAGGTCGCCGCACTATTCACTGCCTGGCTTACGCCAATCGGCCGAGCATTTCCTTGGCCTCGCCGCGCTGCACCTCGTTGCCCTCGGTCAGCACTTCGGAAAGGATGTCTTTGGCGCCGTCGGCATCGCCCATGTCGATATAGGCTTGGGCCAGGTCGAGCTTGGTAGCGACTTCATCAGAGCCCGACAGGAAATCGAACTCAGGCTCGTCGTCACCCATCGCCGCGTCTTCAGCCGTGAAGGACGGCTCGATGGACGGATGTTCCAGGCTCTGGGACAGACGGTCCAACTCAGCGTTGACGTCGTCCAGCTCCGAAGCGAACGCATCTGGCTTGGCCGCCGATGCAGGCTCGTCAGCCAGAGAGAGGTCGAAATCTTCCGGTAAGTCGAAGTCATCCAGCGCTGCCGGCGTCAGGGTCGGCGGCTCGACGGCAGGCACGTCCTTCATCTGCTCTTCGAGCCCGGACAGGAAGTCGTCATCGGACTGCGCGGACGCCGGAGCATCCAGCTGCAGGTCGAGGTCGAAGTCCGACAGGTCATCCGCATCGGCATTGGCCGCCGTTTGCTGCTGAAGAAGCGCCTCGAACGTCTGCTGATCATCCTTGACCTCAGCCGGCGATGCCGCCTCAAGATCATCCAGGCTCAAGTCGAAATCGGTATCGAAAGGCTCCGGCTCCGGCGCGGCCGGTTTGTCTTCCAGCAAGTCTTTGACGTACTGGGCGTCCAGGGCCGCTGCGGCGACTGCGGCACTCACGCCTGCCGCCAATACGGCCATGGCCGGGAAACGGCCTTTGAGCTGCTCGACCTGGGCGTGGTTTTCACCATTGGCCACCAGTTGACGCTCCTGGCTGACAAAACCGTTCTTGTCATTTTGCAGGCCGTACACTTCCATCAGCTTCAAACGCAGGTCACTGCGCTTGGGCTCCTGCTTGATGGCTTGCTCAAGCACGTCAGCCGCCTGGTTCAGGTGGCCACGGTCGATATGGGACTGGGCCTGGGCCAACGCATCACTGGAACTCGGTGCCACGGCAGCCGCCAACGGCGCCAGCACCGAGGCGACGGTTGGCGCTACGGGTTCAACCACCGGAGCGTGTGCAGGCGCAGGCGCGGCCGCCAGGGTGACGCTCGGCGGCGGCACTTCCAGGCCCTCGAAACTATCGGGCGGCAGGTCGCGCTCGATATTTGAGGTGAATTCCGGTTCCTCAGCCAGCGCTCGCGCCATGCGCAGGTGCTTTTCTTCTTCAAGACGGGCGTTGCGATGGCGCACCCACAGCAGCAGGAGCAGCAGCGCCAGGATCACCGCCGCCCCGCCAAGCACACCGAGCACGACAGGGTTGGTGAGAAGCTCGTTGAACTTGCCTTCGGTGGTCACAGGCGCCACTACCGGCTTGGCCGGCTCTGGCGCAGGAGCAGGTGCAGGTGCAGCAACCGCTTCCGGAGCCGGCGAGGCCGCCGGGACTGGGGCTGGGGCCGGCTCACCGGCCAGCTGAGCTGGCATCGCCGCCGTTGCGGGAGCAGTCGCATCGCCCTTCTCGGCTTGCAGCCGGGCCAACTGGTCATTCTTCAACTGGATAAGCTTTTGCAGCTTGTCCAACTGGCTTTGCAAATCGGCCGCACGGCTTTTGAGTTCGTCATTATCGCGACGGGTGGTGTCGAGCTGCTCTTGGGTCATCGCCAGCTTGTCGCTCAACGCGCGGTTATCACCCGCCTTACCCGCTGCGCCTTTTTTGGCAGCCTCGGCCGAAACCAGGCTCAAGTTGTCCTTGGCGTTGGTGCTCGACGGCGCATTACCCGTCTCGGTGCGCTTGGTGGCATCCAACTGGGCCTTGCCCGCCACTTGCCGATTGGCGGTGCGGCGGCCCTGGCGCCAGGCGGCGTTTTGCGCAGACACTTCGGCGATCGCTTGCGGTTGTGCCAGCGCGGTGCTCTGCACGGTGTCCGGCAGGCGCAGGACCTGGCCGGTTTTCAGGCGGTTGATGTTGCCATCGATAAAGGCATCCGGGTTGAGTGCCTGAATGGCCAGCATCGTCTGCTGCACAGAGCCACCATTGCGATTTTTCTCGGCAATTTCCCACAAAGTATCGCGGGCAGTGGTGGTATGTTGCGCTGGCGCGCTGACGGCCGCCGCAGTACCGGCGGGCGCATTCAAGCGCGGCGCTGGCGCGCTGGCGGCCGGTGTCGGCTGGTCGAACTTGGCGGGGTCGAGCAGCACGCTGTAGTCACGCATGAGCCGGCCATTAGGCCATTGCACCTGCAACAGGAAGCGCACATAGGAGTCGGGCAGCGGTTTGCTGGAGGTGACACGCACCACGCTGCGGCCATTGGGGTTGACCACTGGGGTAAAGGTCAGCTCGTCGAGAAAGGCCTGGCGATCGACACCGGCATCGACGAACGCCTGGGACGAGGCCAGGCTCGGGGTGATCTCGGAGGCCGTGAGGCCACCCACGTCGAGCAACTCGATTTCCACCGACAGCGGCTGGTTCAACTTCGACTTGAGGGTCATCTCCCCCAGTTGCAGCGCCTGCGCCATACCGGAGGACAGCGCCGAGGCGGCCGCTATTGCTAACACCAGTTTGCGAACTTGAACCATAGCCTCATCCTTTGTCTGAACACTCCCCGGCCTGCGAGAAGGTTGGTAACCGCTGCCATAAGGCATGGCGAGCCGATAGGTCACCGACGCGCTTCTGTTCCGCTTTGGGCCAAGCATAGCGCTTGGTGAGAATCAATCTACAAATTGGCGCCAAGTATCTTTTACGCAAGGCCTTTTATCAACAACTGCGCCAGTTGCACGGCGTTGAGCGCAGCCCCTTTGCGTACGTTATCTGACGTCAGCCACAGATTTAGTTCCGCCGGGTCGTCGACACCGGCGCGTACGCGTCCTACATAGACAACGTCCTGACCCACCGCATCGCCCACTGCCGTGGGGTAGTCGCCCGCCTCGACCAGCTCGATCCCCGGCGCCGCATCCAATGCGCGGTTCACTGCCGCCAAATCGGCCGGCGCCGCCAACTGCAGTGACACCGTCAGGCTATCGCCAAAAAACACCGGGGCTTGAACGCAGGTTGCGGAAATCTTCAGTAAAGGTGTTTCCAGCACGGCGCGCAATTCATGTACGAGACGTTTCTCCAGCGCCGTGTGACCTTGGGCATCTGGCGTACCGACTTGTGCCAGCAGATTGAAGGCCACTTGCCGATCAAAGAAAGTCGGCTCCAGCGGGCGTACATTCAACAGCTCGGCGGTTTGCCGGGCCAGCTCACTGACGGCCTCGCGACCCAGGGCAGACACGGCCAGGTTCGCGGTGACGCTCACGCGTTGGATATCCAGCAGGTCGCGCAATGGCGCAAGCACCACCGCCAGGTGGGTGGCGCACGGGCTGGGGCTTGCGACCTGGAAGGGTTTTTTCAAGCCTTTGAGCACAGGGGCATTGGCTTCGGGCACCACTGGCGGCGCCTGCTCGGCAGGCAACGCGCCAGACAAGTCAATCACCGAGCAACCGGCAGCGATGGCACGCGGGGCGAAGCTCAGGGTCACCGCCGGGCCGGCTGCGAAGAAGGCCAACTGCGCCTTGCTGAAATCGAACTCATCGACTTCCTTTACCCGCAGGTTCTTGCCCCGGAACGGTACCGATGCACCGGCGGAGTTGTTGCCCGCCAGCAGATACAAAATGCCTACCGGAAAGTCCAGCTCTTCGAGAATCTGCACCAGGGTTTCGCCAACGGTACCGGTGGCGCCGATCACGGCGATTTCAAAGGTCTGGGTCATGGGGGCTGCCTCGGGCATTGCGGGGAGCGGCACTTTACCGGGTGGTGCGGGGCGAGGCAATTAAACTGGGGGTTGTGGTGTGGTTGATGGCCCTATCGGGGGCAAGCCCCCTCCCACATTTTGACCTGTGAACACATTCAAGTGTGGAGGGGGCTTGCCCCCGATAGGGCCCGAAAGAACCATAAAAAACCCCGCGCCTGTCACCAGTACGCGGGGTTTTTCAAAGCCTGCAAACGATCAACGCTCCAGCAGAATCCGCAGCATGCGACGCAACGGCTCGGCCGCGCCCCACAGCAGTTGGTCGCCAACGGTGAACGCACCGAGGAACTGGCTGCCCATGTTCAGCTTGCGCAGACGGCCCACAGGTACATTCAGGGTGCCAGTGACCTTGGTCGGGCTCAGCTCCTGCATGCTGATATCACGGTTGTTCGGCACCAGCTTGACCCACGGGTTGTGCTGGCTGATCAGCCCTTCGATATCGGCGATCGGCACGTCCTTGTTCAGCTTGATGGTCAACGCCTGGCTGTGGCAGCGCATGGCGCCGATACGTACGCAGATGCCGTCCACCGGGATCGGGTTCTTGAAGCGACCGAGGATCTTGTTGGTCTCGGCCTGGGCCTTCCACTCTTCGCGGCTCTGGCCGTTCGGCAGTTCCTTGTCGATCCAGGGAATGAGGCTACCGGCCAGTGGCACGCCGAAGTTTTCGGTCGGGTACGCATCGCTGCGCATGGCTTCGGCCACGCGGCGGTCGATATCGAGGATCGCGCTGGCCGGATCGGCCAGTTGATCGGCAACCGCGGCGTGAGTCGCGCCCATCTGCTTGATCAGCTCGCGCATGTTCTGCGCACCGGCGCCGGAAGCAGCCTGATACGTCATGGCGCTCATCCACTCGACCAGGCCGGCCTCGAACAGGCCGCCCAGGCCCATCAGCATCAGGCTGACGGTGCAATTGCCACCGACGTAGTTCTTGGTGCCGGCATCCAGTTGCTGGTCGATGACCTTGCGGTTGACCGGGTCGAGGATGATCACGGCATCGTCCTGCATGCGCAGGCTCGACGCGGCGTCGATCCAGTAGCCCTGCCAGCCGGCTTCGCGCAGCTTGGGGAAGACTTCGCTGGTGTAGTCGCCACCCTGGCAGGTCAGAATCACATCGAGGGTCTTCAACTCTTCAATGCTGTAGGCGTCCTTGAGCGGAGCAATGTCCTTGCCCACGGACGGACCTTGGCCACCTACGTTCGAAGTGGTGAAAAACACCGGCTCAATAAGATCGAAATCCTGCTCTTCCAGCATCCGCTGCATGAGCACGGAACCGACCATACCGCGCCAACCGATCAGACCTACACGTTTCATCGCAACTACACCTTGTTAAAAAGTGGGCCGCCTTGCAGCGACAACTGCAAGCGGGCCCGAGAGATTACAGATTCCGCAGCGCGGCGACTACAGCGTCGCCCATTTCTTGCGTGCCTACCTGGGTGCAACCCTGCGACCAGATGTCGCCGGTACGCAAGCCCTGGTCCAGCACCAGGCTCACGGCCTTCTCGATCGCGTCCGCCGCGTCGCTCAGGCTGAAGCTGTAACGCAGCATCATCGACACCGACAGAATCGTCGCCAACGGGTTGGCAATGCCCTGGCCGGCGATGTCCGGCGCCGAGCCGTGGCAAGGCTCGTACATGCCCTTGTTGTTGGTATCCAGGGACGCCGAGGGCAGCATGCCGATGGAACCGGTGAGCATCGACGCCTGGTCGGACAGGATGTCGCCGAACAGGTTGTCGGTGACGATCACGTCGAACTGCTTGGGCGCGCGCACCAGCTGCATCGCGGCGTTGTCGACGTACATGTGGCTCAGTTCAACGTCCGGGTAGTCCTTGGCGACTTCTTCGACGATTTCGCGCCACAGCTGGCTGGAAGCCAGGACGTTGGCCTTGTCCACCGAACAGACCTTCTTGCCACGTACGCGGGCCATGTCGAAACCGACACGGGCGATGCGGCGGATTTCGCTCTCGCTGTAAGGCAGGGTGTCGTAGGCCTGACGCTCGCCATTTTCCAACTCGCGCACACCCCGTGGCGAGCCGAAATAGATACCGCCGGTCAGCTCGCGCACGATCAGAATATCCAGGCCCGCAACCACTTCCGGCTTGAGGCTCGACGCGTCGGCCAACTGCGGGTAAAGGATCGCCGGGCGCAGGTTGCCGAACAGGCCCAGTTGCGCGCGGATTTTCAGCAGGCCGCGCTCAGGACGGATATCACGCTCGATCTTGTCCCACTTGGGGCCACCCACGGCGCCCAGCAGCACGGCGTCGGCCGCACGGGCACGTTCCAGGGTTTCGTCCGCCAGCGGTACGCCGTGCTTGTCGATGGCCGCGCCGCCGATCACGTCGTGGCTCAGTTCGAAGCCCAGGCTGTACTTGCTGTTGGCGAGTGTAAGGACCTTGACCGCTTCGGCCATGATTTCCGGACCAATACCGTCGCCAGGAAGAATCAGAATCTGCTTGCTCATGCGTTCCTCATTTCATCAAGCGACCTGCCCATGGGCAGGTCGGGAAAAATCGATCAGCGTTCGGCCCACACCACCAGCACGTCGGTACTGAAGGTGCCGTCGGCTTGAATTTCGTAATAATCGCGCACTTCCTGACCCATCGCCTGTTGCAGTTCAAGGATCGCCGCGCGCAAGGCCAGCGGCGTGCGCATGCGCTCGACCCACGAGGTGTATTCCAGGCGCAGGCGCTGGCGGCTGCTGTTGCGTACATGCAAGCCGGCTTCGCTGAGCTGACGCATCCACTCGGCGGCAGAATAGTCGCGCACATGGCTGGTGTCGCGCAGTACTTCAACCGTTTGCAGGTAAGTGTCCAGCAACGGGCTGCCCGGGGACAACACATCCACGAAGGCCGCCACGCCACCGGGTTTCAGTACTCGACGCACTTCACGCAAAGCCAGGCCGAGGTCGCTCCAGTGGTGGGCCGAGTAGCGGCTGAAGACGAAGTCGAATTCGCCATCGGCAAACGGCAGGCGTTCGGCGGCGCCGTTAACGGTGCTGATATTGGTGAAGCCGCGATCCTGCGCAGCGGCGGCGACCACATCGAGCATCTGCTGGGACAGGTCGTAGGCGACCACGTCCTTGACCAGTGGCGCCACGTGGAAACTCACATGACCGGCACCGCAACCCAGGTCCAGCAGTCGCGCCGCACCCTGCCCGGCCAGTTCGGCCTGCAGCAGCGCGAATTCGGTGCCCTGGGCGTGTACGGCGCTGCTCAGGTAGGCCGAGGCTTGCTCGCCGAATTGTTTTTGCACAACTTGGGTGTGGGCGGTGCTGGTCATGGGGGCTTTCCTTGGGTTCTGTGTTGTTAACACTGGCCTTATCGGGGGCAAGCCCCCTCCCACACTTGGAATGCGTACACCTGTGGGAGGTGGCTTGCCCCGATGGAGGTGGTCTTGCCTACATCAATCGCGAAACAACCAAGGCTGGCTGGCCCGATGCTTGGCTTCAAACGCCGCAATCGCGTCACCGTCCTGCAAGGTCAGGCCAATATCGTCCAGGCCGTTGATCAAACAGTGCTTGCGAAAGGCGTCGACTTCGAAGTGATACACCTTGCCATCCGGACGGGTCACGGTTTGCGCAGCGAGGTCGACGGTCAACTGGTAGCCCTCTTGCGCTTCCACTTGCTTGAACAACTCGTCGACTTCTTCGTCGGTCAGGATGATCGGCAACAGGCCATTCTTGAAGCTGTTGTTGAAGAAGATGTCGGCATAGCTCGGCGCGATGATGCTGCGAAAGCCATATTCTTCCAGGGCCCACGGCGCGTGTTCACGGCTGGAGCCGCAGCCGAAGTTTTCCCGCGCCAGCAACACGCTGGCGCCCTGGTAACGCTCGGCGTTGAGCACGAAGTCCTTGTTCAGCGGGCGCTTGGAGTTGTCCTGGTAGGCGTAGCCCACATCCAGGTAGCGCCACTCGTCGAACAGGTTGGGGCCGAAACCGGTGCGCTTGATCGACTTCAAGAACTGCTTGGGGATGATCTGGTCGGTGTCGACGTTGGCACGGTCCAACGGCGCGACAAGACCTGTGTGTTGGGTAAAAGCTCTCATCGGGTTTTCCTTTAGATCAATTCGCGAACGTCGATGAAACGACCGTTGACGGCAGCAGCGGCAGCCATGGCCGGGCTGACCAGGTGGGTACGGCCACCGGCGCCCTGGCGCCCTTCGAAGTTACGGTTGGAGGTCGAGGCGCAATGCTCGCCGGACTCCAAACGGTCCGGGTTCATCGCCAGGCACATCGAGCAGCCCGGCTCACGCCATTCGAAACCGGCTTCGAGGAAGATCTTGTCCAGGCCCTCGGCTTCGGCCTGGGCTTTGACCAGGCCGGAACCTGGCACCACGATGGCCTGCTTGATGGTCGAGGCGACCTTGCGGCCCTTGGCGATCACGGCGGCGGCGCGCAGGTCTTCGATCCGCGAGTTGGTGCAGGAGCCGATGAACACGCGATCCAACTGAATGTCGGTAATCGCCTGGTTGGCCTTCAAGCCCATGTACTTGAGGGCACGCTCGATGGAACCGCGCTTGACCAGGTCGGCTTCCTGCGCCGGGTCCGGCACGTTCTGGTCGACGGCCAGCACCATTTCCGGGGACGTGCCCCAGCTGACTTGCGGCTTGATCTGGGTCGCGTCGAGCTCGACCACGGTGTCGAACACCGCATCGGCGTCGGATACCAGGTCTTTCCAGGCTTGTACCGCGGCGTCCCAATCGGCGCCTTGCGGAGCGAATGGGCGACCCTTGACGTATTCAACGGTTTTTTCGTCCGCCGCCACCATGCCCACGCGGGCACCGGCTTCGATGGACATGTTGCAGATGGTCATGCGGCCTTCGATGGAAAGGTCGCGAATCGCGCTGCCGGCGAACTCGATGGCATGCCCGTTACCGCCGGCGGTGCCGATCTTGCCGATGACCGCGAGCACGATGTCCTTGGCGGTCACACCGAACGGCAACTGGCCTTCGACGCGCACCAGCATGTTTTTCATTTTCTTGGCCACCAGGCACTGGGTGGCGAACACATGCTCCACCTCGGAGGTGCCGATGCCATGGGCCAGGGCACCGAAGGCACCGTGGGTGGAGGTGTGGGAGTCGCCGCAGACCACGGTCATGCCTGGCAAGGTCGCGCCCTGCTCCGGGCCGATCACGTGGACGATGCCTTGACGCACGTCATTCATCTTGAATTCGGTGATGCCATATTCGTCGCAGTAGTCGTCGAGGGTCTGCACCTGAAGGCGCGACACGGTGTCGGCGATGGCATCGATCCCGCCTTTACGCTCCGGGGTGGTCGGCACGTTGTGGTCCGGTGTGGCGATGATCGAGTCGACGCGCCATGGCTTGCGCCCGGCCAGCCGCAGGCCTTCGAACGCTTGGGGCGAGGTCACTTCATGGATGATGTGACGGTCGATATAGATCAGCGACGACCCATCATCGCGCCGTTTCACTTCATGGGAATCCCAAAGCTTGTCGTAAAGCGTTTTGCCGGCCATCAGTCGGTCCTCATCAGCGGTGTTTCTTTGTGCCGGGCTTTTCAATAACCCTTTGGCTTGTGAGGCTGATGGTATGGCGCTACATTAAATAACTCAAATTCATATTTTTTATGCTTTGGATTACCAACTGGAATAGCACCATGGACCTGGCCAACCTCAACGCCTTTATCGCTATCGCCGAGACCGGCAGCTTCTCCGGTGCCGGTGAACGCCTGCACCTGACTCAGCCGGCCATCAGCAAACGCATTGCCGGTCTGGAGCAACAACTGAAGGTGCGGTTGTTCGACCGCCTGGGCCGTGAAGTGGGTTTGACCGAAGCCGGGCGTGCTCTGCTGCCGCGGGCCTATCAGATCCTGAACGTGCTGGATGACACTCGTCGCGCCCTGACCAACCTGACGGGAGAAGTCAGTGGGCGCCTCACGCTGGCGACCAGTCACCACATCGGCCTGCACCGCCTGCCGCCGATCCTGCGCACCTTCACCCGGCAATACCCGAACGTGGCGCTGGATATCCAGTTCCTCGATTCGGAAGTGGCCTACGAAGAAATCCTCCACGGCCGCGCCGAAGTCGCGGTGATCACCCTGGCGCCGGAACCGCACAACCTGGTGCGCGCGACGCCGGTGTGGGACGACCCGCTGGATTTCGTGGTGGCCCCCGAACACAGCCTGATCAGCAACGGCACCGTCAACCTGGCCGATATCGCCGGGCACCCTGCGGTGTTTCCCGGCGGCAACACCTTTACCCACCATATTGTCAGCCGCCTGTTCGAAGCCCAGGGACTGACGCCGAACATCGCCATGAGCACCAACTACCTGGAAACGATCAAGATGATGGTGTCCATCGGCCTGGCCTGGAGTGTGTTGCCGCGCACCATGCTCGATGATCAGGTGGCGAGTATCGCTTTGCCGGGCATACAGCTCAGTCGCCAGCTAGGCTATATCGTGCACACCGAAAGGACGCTGTCGAACGCTGCGCGGGCTTTCATGAGCCTGTTGGATGCACAGGTCGATCTGCCAGGGATACCGGCATGACACCGTGCGGCCTCGGGTTTTGACCAAACCGCGCTGTCTTCCATCGAGCCAAGGCCCTTTGAACAATGCGCACCCCCGTTGATTCCGTGCCACCGCTGCCCCGCATACACGCCCTGGACCCTCAAGAGGCGGAACAACGCTGGGACAGCGCCCCGCAACTGCTGTCGGCGCTCAATGCCGCACGGCTGGGCGCGTGGTGCTGGGAAATCGACACGGGGAAAATCAGCTGGTCGCGCGGCACTCAGGCATTGTTTGGCTACGATCCTCGCCAGCCACTGCCCAACGACCTCAATTACCTCGACCTGCTGGCGCCGCAAGACCGCGCCCGCGTGGTGCGGGCGTTTCATGCGGTGCTGGCTGGCGAGCCGGTCGAACAGGCCATGCATCACCGCATTCAATGGCCCGATGGCAGCCTGCACTGGCTGGAAATCAATGGCAGCCTGGTGCCGGACAAAAACGGCCGACGCCGCATGATCGGGGTGATCCGCGAAATCACCCACCAGCGCGAGCGGGAACACGCCCTCAGCCATTCTGAAAAGCGCTTCGCCACGCTCTTCCACCTGTGCCCGAACATGGTGCTGCTGACGCGCCAGGCCGACGGCCTGATCAGCGAAGCCAACCACCACTTCGAAATGCTGTTCGGCTGGCCGGTGAATGAAGCCATCGGCCGCACCACCTTGGAGCTGGGCCTGTGGCGGCACCCGGAACAGCGCGCCCACCTGGTCAAGGCCACCCAGCGCAAAGGTGAATCCATCACCATGGAAGTGCAGTTCTGCGCCAGCAACGGCCAGATCCACGACGGTACGCTCAGTGCGCAAAAGGTCGAACTGGACGGCGAGGCCTACCTGATCAGTACGTTCCTCGATACCACCGAGCGCAAAAATGCCGAGCAAGCGCTCAAGGACAGCCAGGAGCGCCTGGACCTGGCGCTGGACTCGGCCCAACTGGGCACCTGGGATTGGCACATCCCCAGCGGCATGCTCTACGGTTCGGCCCGTGCCGCCCAACTCCACGGCCTGCCGTGTGAACCGTTCCACGAATCCTTCGACGCGTTTTTTGAAGGCATGTCCGATAAGGACCGCGAGGGCATGCGCCATGCCTACCGCACCCTGCGCGAAGGCCCCGACGGTAATTATCAGTTGACCTATCGCGTGCTGCTGGAGGACGGCAGCCCGCGCTACCTGGAAAGCCGCGCACGCTTGTATCGAGATGAGTCCGGCAAGCCCCTGCGCATGGCCGGCACCCTGCTCGATATCACCGACCAGGTGGAGCGCGAGCAACGCCTGAGCGCGTCCGAAGAGAAATTCGCCAGCCTGTTCCAGGCCAGCCCCGACCCTATCTGCGTCACGCGCCTGGACAGCGGCGCGTTTATCGAGATCAATCCGGCGTTCACCCAGACGTTTGGCTGGACAGCCGCTGAAGTGATCGACAAAAGCGTCGAGCAGATCGGCTTGTGGGATGAGTCAAGCAAGCGCCTGCAACGCATCGAGCAGGTGATTCGCGAACAGTCGTTGAACAATGTGGCCATCGTGGTGCATGCCAAGAACGGCCAGAGCCTGACCTGCGTGATTTCCAGCCGTTTGATCAAGGTCAACGAGCAGCCGTGCATCGTCACCACCCTGCGCGATATCACCCAGCAGCAGCGCTCGGAAGCGGCGCTCAAGGCCAGCGAAGAGAAGTTCGCCAAAGCCTTCCATTCCAGTCCCGATGCCATTTCGATCACCGAGCGCGATACGGGACGGTATGTGGAGGTCAATGATGGGTTTTGCCGTCTGACCGGCTACCGCGCCGAAGAAGCCATCGGCCTTACCCTGTACCAGATTGGCATCTGGGCCGATGAAAACCAGCGCACCGCGCTCTTGGCTGAACTACAGATCAAGGGGCGCATCCATCACCTGGAAATGCTTTGGCACAACAAGCTGGGCGAGGTGCTGGCGGTAGAGGTGTCGGTCGAACCGATTACCTTGAATGAAACGCCGTGCCTGCTACTGACCGCCCGTGACGTAAGCCTGTTGAAAAATGCCCAGGCACAGATCCGCCACCTGGCCTATCACGACCCGCTGACCAACCTGCCCAACCGAGCGCTGCTGATGGACCGCCTGAGCCAGCAGATCGCCCTGCTCAAGCGCCACAACCTGCGCGGGGCCTTGTTGTTTCTGGACCTCGACCACTTCAAACATATCAACGACTCCCTCGGTCACCCGGTGGGCGACACCGTACTGAAAATCGTCACCGCACGCCTGGAAGCCAGTGTGCGCATGGAAGACACGGTGGCGCGCCTGGGCGGGGATGAGTTCGTGGTATTGCTCAGCGGCCTGGATGGCTCACGCACGCAAGTCAGCAGCCAGGTGCAGGAGTTGGCCGATACCTTGCGCGAACTGCTTTCCGAGCCGATGTTCCTCGATGGCCATCGCTTGCAGGTGACGCCGAGCATCGGCGTGGCGCTGATACCCGACCATGGCACCACGCCCGCCGATTTGCTCAAGCGCGCCGACATCGCCCTGTACCGCGCCAAGGACTCCGGGCGCAACACCATCCAAATGTTCCACAACAGCATGCAGAAAACCGCCAGCGAGCGCCTGCGCATGGAAACCGATCTGCGCCTGGCCTTGTCACGCGGCGAATTCAGCGTGCACTACCAACCTCAGGTGGATGCGCGCGGCAATACGATTGTCGGCGCCGAGGCCCTGGTGCGCTGGCAGCACCCTCAGCTGGGCGCGCAGTCACCGGCGGAATTTATCAAGGTGCTGGAGGACAGCGGCTTGATTCTGGAGGTGGGCACCTGGATCCTCGATGAAGCCTGCGGCGCATTTGCGCAGTTGATTGCCGAGGGCCTGGTGGACCCGCTCAATTTCAGCCTCTGCGTAAATATCAGCCCCCGGCAGTTTCGCCAGAACGACTTTGTGGAACGGGTCGAACGCAGTCTCGCCCAGCACCAACTGCCCTACAGTTTGCTCAAGCTGGAAATCACGGAAGGCATCGTGATCCAGAACCTGGATGACACCGTAATGAAGATGCGGCGCCTGAAAAAACTCGGTGTGAGCTTTGCGATGGATGACTTTGGCACCGGTTATTCGTCCCTGACCTACCTCAAGCGCTTGCCGGTGGATGCGCTGAAAATCGACCAGTCGTTTGTGCGCGACGCGACTCACGATCCCAATGACGCCGAAATCATCCGCGCTATTGTCGCCATGGCTCGCAGTCTTAATCTGGAAGTGATTGCCGAAGGCGTCGAAACCATAGAACAGCTGGCGTTCCTGCAGAAGCTCGGTTGCCATTTGTATCAAGGGTATTTGCATAGCCGGCCATTGCCGATAGAGGGGTTCAGGCAGTTACTGGAATAGAGAGCAAAAACAAAATGCAGCCTGGGTTATCCCTGCCCAGGTGCAACAAGGTCAAATCAATGCAACGGCGTGACCATGCGTGGGGACTCGCCCCTGTTTCCCCCATAACTCCTCGCGGCCATTGATGACCGCCACCGAATGCCCGGTCCGGTTGCACATACCTATCTGCCCTCGGGCGAGGTCACGCACCGGCACTCTTTTCATGTGGCCTCTGAGCCCGAGGCGCAGAAAGCCCTCTCCAGGCCCTGTCTCATCTTCGCCGTCGTTGAGGCTGCGAATCGCCGCGTGGTAACTCCGACCGGCCGTACGATCGTTGTTTTCCATCTGCGCACGCTTGGCGCTGACGGCGAACAGAAACTGCGCATCCTTGAGCATGCCGTTGTCGGGCCCGCTGAACCTGGCGCCCCGAGCGCCCTCCGCCAACTCGCGGTCGGTGAGCGTGAGCCGATAGCCATCACGCATGATCACGTGATAACCGTCGTTCATCCTCGCCACCTCCTTGAAAATGTCCGTGGGGCTTTGGCCGAATCGATACATCGCAGCCTTGATAGCCGACACCGTCACGCAGTTACCATCCGAGCCCTGGCGAAAGCCACTCCAGATATTGTCGGGCTTCGAGCCGTTGCGCTTTTCCGACAAACCAGGAATGCCCGCTGCGGCATCAGGTTTCGGTAACACCGGTTGAGGTGCTACCTGCGGGACAACGGGAGAGGGAGCCGGAGCCGGAGCCGGAGCAGCGTCCGGGATACTCCTGTGCTTGTGATTAGCTATCAGCGCGAGCAACTGAGTAAGGAACGAAGTGAGTAAAGCCACGATTGCATGGGTTGCTTGCGCATCATCGCCGAGGCCTGTCGAACTTTTCGGAATATCCCGGTACGCTATAACTGGCGCATGCCTGACTGGCTCGCGACTGGCAGTTGGGTCAATAGCGTGTTCATTACTGGCACGGAGCGGATCGATTGATATTGACTGCCTGACATCAGTAATCCGTGCAACATTATCAATTGAAAAAAGTGACATAGACTTCTCCATACGCCGGCATTTCCCGAAACACACGTTCGAAAAATACCTTTATTTATAAAAACAAAAAACAACGGCTATTTTTAAAAGTTGGAACTTGACCGGTTATTAAATACCCACGCGTTCGGCAGACGGGTCGTCGACAGGACTGTCAGGTCGGGTGTGGGAGCGTCGGGGAATGGCGTTGACTACAGCGTTATTGTTTAAAACCGCTTGTTGATCAAGGGTAACTGTATAGACGTTTAGCGTTGGCAGCGTGTTAACTGGCATAGACATGCGCAAGTTCCTTTTTATTTCATACCAGCTGACCTGTGACTGGCCAGAGGAGTGGTAGTTATGGACTGATAACAACGGCACTGTTTCAGTCCATCTATTCGTGGAATAGTTAAGCTATCGAGTTCCGCGAATCGCAGTTCATATAAGGAAACCAAAGCGCACTATCAGACGTTGCCCCATGGACAATTCCCACCAAGCCTTGATTTAAGGCTTTGTTGACACTCAAGTGTGGTCACACGCGCTAATACTCTGTAGGAATGTCACTCGTCGATAACATTCCACCCCTCTACTCGTCGCTCACTTGTGTTAACTCGCCGACGAAAAAAAGGCGCCTGCAGTGGCGCCTTCATGGGACAAGAGATCAGAAGTTGCAGTCGACTGGCTTCACGCAGCCATGGGATGGGGCATTCCCAGCAGGCGACTGACCTGCTGCAGGTCGGTTTCGCGGCGCATCGCCGTAAACAGCTCTACCGCTTCGGGGTAGTTGCGCGTCAGCATCGCCAGCCACTGCTTCAATCGGCCGGGCGCCTGGCGCTCAGTCAATTGCGCCACCGATTGGGTCCAGAACGCCTGGAGCATTGGCTGCATCTGCGCCCATGTCATTTCCACAACCTCTTGCCCAGCACGCGCCGCCGCGATCTGCCGCGCCAGGTCAGGGCGCGCCACCAGGCCACGGCCCAGCATGATGTCTTCAGCGCCGCTGACCTCGCGGCAACGTTTCCAGTCTTCGACGCTCCAGATATCTCCATTGGCGAACACCGGCACCTTGACCACCTCCTGCACCCGCGGGATCCATTCCCAATGGGCTGGTGGCTTGTAGCCATCGGTTTTGGTGCGTGCATGCACCACGATATGCGCAGCACCGCCTTCGGCCAGTGCCGTGGCGCAGACCAGCGCGCCATCCGGGCTGTCGAAGCCCAGGCGCATCTTGGCGGTGACCGGAATATGGGCCGGGACCGCACGGCGCACATGCTCGACGATCCGGTTGAGCAGCTCCGGCTCCTTGAGCAGTACCGCACCGCCGCGGGACTTGTTGACGGTCTTGGCCGGGCAGCCAAAGTTGAGGTCGATTACCTGCGACCCCAACTCACAGGCCAAGGCGGCGTTTTCCGCCAGGCATACTGGGTCAGAGCCCAGCAATTGCACGCGCAGCGGCACGCCCGCGGCGGTATGGGCACCGTGCAGCAGTTCCGGGGCGAGCTTGTGGAAATAGGCGGGGGTGAGCAAGCGGTCGTTGACGCGGATGAACTCGGTCACGCACCAGTCAATACCGCCCACGCGGGTCAACACGTCCCGCAGGATGTTGTCGACCAACCCCTCCATGGGCGCCAAAGCAATTTGCATGGAAAACACTCAACAAAAATCGTGGCGCAGTTTACTGGGTTTCCCGCAACAACCGTTAACCCCCTGTCAGCGCAGGCCCATAACCCTCGATAAACTCGGCAGGCATGCGTTTGGGCCTGCCGCTGGACAGTTCGATACAGACAAAGGTGGTTTGCGCGCGCAACAAGGTGGCGCCGTCACGCGGACGTACCAGTTGGAAACGGCGCGTCATCTTAAGACGCTGGTCCCAGTCGACAATCCACGTGGCCAGTTGCAGTTCATCGCCTTCGTAGGCGGCCGCCAGGTAGTCGATCTCATGACGCACCACGGCCATGGCACGGTCCAGGCGCCGGTACTCGGCGAGGTCCAGCCCCAGGCGCTGGGAATGACGCCAAGCGCAACGCTCCAGCCAGGCCACATACACCGCATTATTGGCGTGCCCCAGGCCGTCGATGTCCTCAGGGGCAACCTGCAGATCGATGATAAACGGCGTTGCCAAATCCCAGCCCATGCGTTGCTCCAGTCGATTGATGTCGGCCGGCGCAGTGTATCAGGCGGTTTGGCGCTCCTGTAAATGGCAGCCCGCCAATAGGGCGAGTACAGCTTCGATGACACGCGGGTCAGCCAGGACTTTCTGGTGCCCGCCCTGCTCCAGGCGCAGCAGGCGGCTGTCGAACCAGGCCTCGTGGATGGCCTGGGAGGCTTTGACCGGGACGAATGTATCGTCTTCGGCATGCACGATCAGGCCGGGAAGGTTCATGTGGTAGCGGGCGACATCCAGGTGCTTGAGCGGCATGCCGAACGTCAGCTCGACCTCTTGGATAAACGCCGAACGCGCGCGCGGCGGCAAACCCATCATGCGCGTGAAACCGCGCAGCACATCGAGGAACCGCGCCGGCGCAGCGACGCTCACCAACGCCTGCGTGCGCAGCCCCAACTGCACGGCCAGCATCGCACTGGCACCGCCCATCGAGTGGCCGACCACCGCATGCAACGGTGGCAGCTCCGCCGCCGCCTCCAGCATGGCACGGGCGAACAACAACACATGTGCTTCACGCCCCGGCGATTGGCCATGGGCCGGGCCATCCAAGGCAATCACCGAATAGCCGCCCTCCACCAGCGCCATAATCAGGCTGGCGAACTGCGTGGGGCGCCCTTCCCAACCGTGCATGAGCAACACCGCGGGCCCTTGCCCCCAGCACAGCGCCGACAGGCCAAAACGCAACGTGATGCGCTGCGACTGCGCCAGCAACGGCAGCTCCCACTCACGCGGTGGCAGCTCGCGGGGCGTCATGAAGGTGCGACACATCTTGTTGGCCACCGTTTGCGGTGCAAGTCGACCGACAGTGCCATTGAAGCCACGAACCCAGGTCAAGCTGCCCATGCTCTGAACCCTCTTCAGCGTACCGCCGACTTGGCGGCGCGCAACACACGATCGGATAATTCGCCGGGGCCAAGGGCTCGCGCCAGCGTCAGGCCACCGACCATCAGCGCCATGTCGGCCAGCGCCTTGTCGGTATCTTCCGGGCTGGCCGCCAGTTGGGCCGCCATCA
The DNA here is from genome assembly GCF_030816195.1 of Pseudomonas sp. W4I3. Taxonomy (GTDB): domain Bacteria; phylum Pseudomonadota; class Gammaproteobacteria; order Pseudomonadales; family Pseudomonadaceae; genus Aquipseudomonas. Next base: position 4,581,036 of record NZ_JAUSXS010000001.1, read on the forward strand.
ACTCGCAGTGTTCGTTCAACACCTGACGGAATTCATCCGGTAAACGGCCCATCTCGCCGACGGTCGCAGGCAGCGGGCACGCCTGGACGGTGGCGTCGCGGTGCTTGCGCGACAGGTAGAACGCCGCCACCAGGCTTCTGCGCTCCTCGCCGGTCAGTTGTGAGTCGACTTCTTCGATCGCTGCGCGGCGCTTGGCCAGCAAGTGAGTGAACGCCTCCAGCATCAGTGCGTCCTTGCTCTCAAAGTGCGCGTAAAAACCACCGACCGTCAGCCCTGCCGCCCCCATGACTTCACCAACGCTCGGCTCAGCCGGGCCACGCTGGATCAATGCCGCACTGGCGGCCTGCAAAATACGTTCGCGAGTTTGCGCTTTCTTATCGCTCATCAAAGCCTCCGTCTCTCATGGGTTGAATATTATTACCATAATAATATTGCGCAAGCGACAAGCATGACCACTGGTCAGAACAGAAGCAAAAAGAAGAGAGGAAGGATTGGCCAAACGCCAGACAAACAAAAGGGCCATTCAATAATTGAATGACCCTTAAAAATCCCGCAAAGCGGGTAATCGTGGCGTCCCCTAGGGGACTCGAACCCCTGTTACCGCCGTGAAAGGGCGGTGTCCTAGGCCACTAGACGAAGGGGACAAAAACCTTCTGTACAGTGATCAGCGCTGAGTGCTGATCGATTCAAGGACGGTGTGGCCGGAACCTTGAACCTGTAAATTGGTGGAGCTAAACGGGATCGAACCGTTGACCTCTTGCATGCCATGCAAGCGCTCTCCCAGCTGAGCTATAGCCCCGATTTTTCGCCTGGCGGCGCAGCAGACCTTTCGAGCTGCTTGTTGAAACTGGCGTCCCCTAGGGGACTCGAACCCCTGTTACCGCCGTGAAAGGGCGGTGTCCTAGGCCACTAGACGAAGGGGACAAAACCTTCTGTACATCCGATCAGCGCTGAGTGCTGATCAATTCAAGGACGGTGTGGCCAGACCTTGAATCTGTAAATTGGTGGAGCTAAACGGGATCGAACCGTTGACCTCTTGCATGCCATGCAAGCGCTCTCCCAGCTGAGCTATAGCCCCTCATCGGTGAGGACGGGGCGAATCTTAATGGCGGTTTCGAAACGTGTCAAATTTATTTTCAACAATTTTCAAAATTTTTTGCCGGGATAACAATCACTTACCGTCGAAACCCCGGAAAACCGGGGTTTCGTCCTTACCACCGTCTGTTTAAGCGATAGCGCCCAACAGCTTTTCCCACTCTTTGTTTTCTTTCTTCGAGACACCACCAAGCAAATCAAGGGCTTGGCGCAGACGGAAACGCGTGAGGTCCGGGCCGAGGATTTCCATCGCGTCGAGCACCGACACCGAACTGGCCTGCCCGGTGATCGCGCCAAACATCAGCGGCATGGCATCGCGCAACTTCAGCTCCAGAGACTCGACCACCGCCTGGATCGTCGCAGTGATCGCCTCCTTCTCCCACTGACGCAGGCTTTCGAGCTTCCACAGGATCAACTGCATCAGTTGGCGTACCTGGTCGGCCGAAAGCTTTTTCGATTCAAACAGCTTGGCGTCCGGGTTCACGCCACCTGCGAAGAAGAAGCTGGCCAACGGTGCGACCTGGCTGAATGTCTCCACCCTGCCCTGCACCAGCGGCGCGATCTTCATCATGTACTCGGGGTTGAGCGCCCATTGCTGCACGCGGCTGGCGAACTCCTCTACTGGCAAGTCACGCAGCCACTGGCCGTTGAGCCACGAGAGCTTCTCAATATCGAAAATCGGCCCGCCCAGGGAGACGCGGGACAGGTCGAAGTTATCGACCATTTCCTGCAGCGAGAACTTCTCGCGCTCGTCCGGCATCGACCAGCCCATGCGACCCAGGTAATTGAGCATTGCCTCGGGCATGAAGCCCATGCGCTCGTAGAAGGTCACCGACGTCGGGTTCTTGCGCTTGGACAGCTTGCTCTTGTCCGGGTTACGCAGCAGCGGCATGTAGCACAGCTGCGGCTGTTCCCAGCCGAAGTATTCGTAGAGCAGGATCAGCTTCGGCGCCGATGGCAGCCATTCTTCGCCGCGCAGTACGTGGGTGATGCCCATCAGGTGGTCGTCCACCACGTTGGCCAGGAAGTACGTCGGCAAGCCGTCGGTCTTCATCAGCACCTGCATGTCCATGCGGTCCCACGGGATTTCGACGTCGCCGCGCAGCATGTCCGGCACCACGCATACGCCTTCGCTCGGCACTTTCATGCGGATGACATGGGGCTCGCCGGCAGCCAGGCGCGCGGCCACTTCTTCTTTGGACAGCAGCAGCGCGCGGCCATCGTAGCGTGGGGTTTCGCCACGGGCCTGTTGCTCGGCGCGCATCTGGTCCAGCTCTTCGGCCGTGCAGAAGCAGGGGAATGCATGGCCCATGTCCACCAGTTGCTGGGTGTACTGCTTGTAGATATCGCTGCGCTCGCTCTGGCGATACGGGCCGTGGGGGCCGCCGACGTCCGGACCTTCGGCCCAGGTAATGCCCAGCCAGCGCAGGGCATCGAAAATCTGCTGTTCCGACTCGCGGGTTGAACGCAGTTGATCGGTGTCTTCGATCCGCAGGATGAATTCACCGCCGTGCTGCTTGGCAAAGCAGTAGTTGAACAAGGCGATGTAAGCAGTGCCGACGTGGGGATCCCCAGTAGGCGATGGCGCAATGCGCGTGCGGACGGTGGTCATGGCAGGTCTCGAATGGGCGATAAAACTGAAAATTGAAACAAGGGGCGAATGGTAACAGCCTGGGTGATTTCTGGAAAACCGAGGCGCGGCCATCGGGGGCAAGCCCCCTCCCACATTTGAATGCGTTCACACATCAAAAAGGTGTGCAAAGGGGTTTGCCCTTGATGAGGCCAATCAAACAGCCAGCAACCTGCCACCTCCCCCATCTCGATGTGTGAACACCTTCAAATGTGGGAGGGGGCTTGCTCCCGATGAGGCCTGCCAGTCACCGCCAATCAAACAGCCAGCAACCGCTCACGCAGCTTGCCAATCTCATCGCGCGTCTGCGCTGCGGCCTCGAATTCAAGATCCCGCGCCAGTTGATACATTTTTTCCTCCAACTGCCGAATGCGCTTGGTGATCTCACTCGGCGAGCGCAGCTCGTTCTCGTACTTGGCGCTTTCCTCGGCGGCCTTGGCCATGCCCTTGCGCTTCTTGCTGCGCGAGCCAGGCACGGTGGCGCCTTCCATGATGTCGGCCACGTCCTTGAACACGCCTTTGGGGGTGATGCCATGTTCCAGGTTAAACGCAATCTGCTTCTCGCGACGGCGCTCGGTCTCGCCAATCGCCCGCTCCATAGACCCGGTGATGCGGTCCGCATACAGGATCGCCCGGCCGTTGAGGTTACGCGCCGCACGGCCGATGGTCTGGATCAGCGAGCGCTCGGAACGCAGGAAGCCCTCCTTGTCCGCGTCCAGAATCGCCACCAGCGACACCTCCGGCATGTCCAGGCCTTCGCGCAGCAGGTTGATGCCCACCAGCACATCGAAGGTCCCCAGGCGCAGATCACGAATGATTTCCACGCGTTCTACGGTGTCGATGTCCGAGTGCAGATAGCGCACGCGCACGCCGTGGTCGGCCAGGTAGTCGGTCAGGTCTTCGGACATGCGCTTGGTCAGGGTGGTGACCAGCACCCGCTCTTCCAGAGCCACGCGCTTGTTGATTTCCGACAGCAGGTCGTCGACCTGGGTCAGTGCCGGGCGGATTTCGATTTGCGGGTCCACCAGGCCGGTCGGCCGCACCAGCTGTTCGATTACCCGGCCGGCATGTTCGGCCTCGTAGTTGCCAGGCGTCGCGGAGACAAAGATCGTCTGCGGGCTGATGGCTTCCCACTCATCGAAACGCATCGGCCGGTTATCCAGCGCCGAGGGCAGACGGAAGCCGTATTCCACCAGGGTTTCCTTGCGCGAACGGTCGCCCTTATACATCGCGCCCACTTGCGGCACGCTGACGTGGGACTCGTCGATCACCAGCAAGGCGTCCGGCGGCAGGTAGTCATAGAGTGTCGGCGGTGGCGCGCCGGAATCGCGGCCCGAGAGGTAGCGCGAGTAGTTTTCGATACCGTTGCAGTAGCCCAGCTCCAGGATCATCTCCAGGTCGAAGCGGGTGCGCTGCTCCAGGCGCTGGGCTTCCACCAGCTTGTTATTGGCGCGCAGATATTCCAGGCGCTCGGCCAACTCGACCTTGATGCCTTCGATAGCCCCCATGAGGGTTTCACGCGGGGTGACATAGTGGCTTTTCGGATAAAAGGTGAAACGCGGCAGTTTGCGGATCACCTCGCCGGTCAACGGATCGAAGGCCGACAGGCTTTCGACTTCATCGTCGAACAGCTCGATGCGGATCGCTTCGAGGTCAGATTCGGCCGGGTAGATGTCGATCACATCGCCGCGCACGCGGAACGTGGCGCGGGCAAAATCCATGTCGTTGCGGGTGTACTGCAGGCTCGTCAGACGGCGCAGCAGTTCGCGCTGGTCGAGTTTGTCGCCACGGTCGACATGCAGCACCATTTTCAAATAGGTTTCGGGGCTGCCCAGGCCGTAAATACACGACACCGTGGTAACGATGATCGCGTCCTTACGTTCCAGCAAGGCCTTGGTCGCCGACAGCCGCATTTGCTCAATGTGGTCGTTGATCGACGCGTCCTTCTCGATAAACGTATCGGAGGACGGCACGTAGGCTTCCGGCTGATAGTAGTCGTAGTAGGAAACGAAATACTCCACCGCGTTGTTCGGGAAGAATGCCTTGAACTCACCATACAGCTGGGCGGCCAGGGTCTTGTTCGGCGCCAGCACCAGGGTGGGGCGCTGCACCTGTGCGATCACGTTGGCGATGCTGAACGTCTTGCCTGAACCGGTCACCCCGAGCAACGTCTGATGCGCAAGGCCAGCCTCGATGCCTTCGACCATCTGGCGAATGGCTTCCGGTTGATCGCCGGCGGGTTCAAAACGGGTGACGAGCTGGAAATCCGACATAACGTACCTCGTGTGGTCACCCCAGACTCAACACCGCCAGGGACGAAATAGCTCAGCAACCGGCGAATAGTCATCGCAGGCTGCAGGAAAAAACCATGATAGCCGTAGTAGTGGTGACGAATGTGGCCGGTTTCAAGGCAATCGTCCTACCTGCCGTCCGGGTCAATATTGCAATAAGACTAACGGTCGGCAAATAAACCGAAAAACTTGGCCGAAAAGCCATTTCGGCTGTCGCCCTCAGCCGTCATGGCCTCTATACTAGCTCCCCGTTTGTGCACCGCTCTAGTACAACCGGCTGGAGCGCGACACGTCCCTCCCTTCCCCCATAGAGCTGCCGCAAAAATGAGCCTGTTCTCCGCTGTCGAAATGGCACCACGCGATCCAATCCTGGGCCTCAACGAAGCATTCAACGCTGATACACGAACCACCAAGGTCAACCTTGGCGTGGGCGTTTACTGCGACGAGGAGGGGAAGATTCCACTCTTGCGTGCCGTTGCCGAAGCGGAAGCCATTCGCGTGGCGCAACATGCAGCCCGTGGCTACTTGCCGATTGACGGGATCGCCGCCTACGACAAGGCCGTGCAAACCCTGCTGTTCGGTGCCGAGTCGCCGCTGCTCGAAGCCAACCGTGTGGTGACCGTGCAGGCCGTGGGTGGCACTGGCGCGCTGAAGATCGGCGCCGACTTCCTCAAGCAGCTGCTGCCCAACGCCGTCGTCGCCATCAGCGATCCGAGCTGGGAAAACCACCGCGCACTGTTCGAAACCGCCGGTTTCCCGGTGCAGAACTACCGCTACTACGACGCCGCTACTCACGACGTCAACCGTGCCGGCCTGCTCGACGACCTCAACGCTCTGCCGCCACAGTCCATCGTGGTGCTGCACGCCTGCTGCCACAACCCGACCGGCGTCGACCTGAGCCCGGCCGACTGGCAAAACGTACTGGATGTGGTCAAGGCCAGGAACCTGGTGCCGTTCCTCGACATGGCCTATCAGGGCTTTGGCGACGGCATCCAGGAAGACGCCGCCGCTGTGCGCCTGTTCGCGGAATCGGGCCTGACCTTCTTTGTATCCAGCTCGTTCTCCAAGTCGTTCTCCCTGTATGGCGAACGCGTGGGCGCGTTGTCCATCGTCAGCGACTCCAAGGAAGAAAGCGCGCGCATCCTGTCCCAGGTCAAGCGTGTGATCCGTACCAACTACTCCAACCCGCCGACCCACGGCGCGGCGATCGTCGCAGCGGTGCTGAACAACCCTGAACTGCGCGCCCAGTGGGAAGCGGAACTGGCCGAAATGCGCCTGCGCATCCGCGGCATGCGCGAGCAAATGGTGGCCGAACTGGCCAAGGCTGCTCCCCACCACGACTTCAGCTTCGTCGGGCGTCAACGCGGGATGTTTTCCTACTCCGGCCTGAGCGTTGAGCAAGTCACCCGGTTGCGCAGCGAGTTTGGTATCTACGCACTGGACACCGGGCGTATCTGCGTGGCGGCACTGAACCAGTCGAACATTGGCGCAGTGACCAAAGCCATCGTTCAGGTGCTGTAAACCTCAAAGCGCTATACGAGGGGGAAGCCAATGGCTTCCCCCTTTTTTGTTGGCGAACCACTAGACTGGACACCAACTGCCCTCTTGCTGTGAGAACCCTATGAGAAACGATGACCTGGACCTGCGCGCCGATCGCGACGAATTGCACGATTACGCCCCACGTGTGCCCCAGGCCAAGCGCCAGAAAAGCCTGGTGCTGCAAGTGGCGCTGGGGGTGTTCCTCGGTGGCCTGGCGTTGTGGCTGGTGCAATTGGGCGCGACCGCGATCATGGCCAAGCTGGCCATGGGCACCTTCCAGTTCGGCGGCTGATGAAGGGCAAAATGTGGGAGGGGGCTTGCTCCCGATGGCGGCAGTCCAGTCAGTAATTCAGTGACTGATACACCGCTATCGGGGGCAAGCCCCCTCCCACATTGGATTCAGGCGGCTACCAAGCCGCGTTCCTCCAGCAGTTTTACGAAGCTGTTCAAACTCTGCGACACCGTGCCCCTGCGCCAGATCAGCCAGGTGTTCAACACACGGTAGCTGTCTGCCAGCGGCCACACGCTCACCGCTGCAAACCCCGGCATGCTTTCCAGCATGCTGCGCGGCATCAACGCCAGCCCTGCCCCCGCGCTGACGCACGCGAGCATGCCGTGGTAGGACTCGATCTCGAAGATCTTGCCCGGCATTGCACCGTCCTGTGAGAACCAACGCTCAAAGTGATGCCGGTAGGAGCAGTTCGAGCGAAAGGTATAGATATTCTCGCCGTTTACCTCTCGCCCCCGCGTGATCGGCGCATGGTGCAGCGGTGCGATTACCACCATTTCCTCTTCAAACACCGCCACGCCCTCCAAGGTGGAGTGCAGCACCGGGCCATCGACAAAGGCCGCCGTCAGCCGCCCGGACAGCACGCCTTCGATCATCGTGCCCGACGGCCCGGTACTCAGGTCCAGCTCGACCTTGGTGTGCTTCTGGTTATAGGCCGCCAGCAACGCGGGAATACGCACCGCCGCGGTACTTTCCAGCGAGCCCAGGGCAAACGCGCCCTGGGGCTCCTCCCCCGCCACCGTTGCGCGGGCTTCCTGTACCAGATCGAGAATACGTCGCGCATAGCCGAGGAAATTCCACCCGGCCGGTGACAGGCGCAGGCGGCTCTTCTCGCGAATGAACAGCTCCACGCCCAGGTCCTGCTCCAGTTGCTTGATACGCGTGGTCAGGTTCGACGGCACGCGGTGAATCAACTGCGCGGCGGCGCTGATGCTGCCTTGTTCGGCAACGGCCTTGAAAATTTCCAGTTGCACCAGGTCCAAGTCATTCTCCAATCGTGAATGTATTGCTTAATATTATTCAGTTTCCAGAAAAGGTACAGCGCCGTACGCTGGGCTCCATTCCAATCACCCCAGCAGGACAATGCCATGAACGCTATTTCGCACCAGACCCACGCGTTGTCGATCAACCCGGCCAACGGCGAAACCGTCGCCAGCTACGCGTATGAAAGCCCATCGCAGCTGGATGCCGCGCTCAACCGTTCCACCGCTGCCTTCCGCACCTGGCGCCGCCAACCCGTTGGCCAGCGCGCCGAATTGCTGTTGGCCCTGGCCAGCGCACTGCGCGACCAGGCCGAAGCCATGGCACAGATGATCACCCTGGAAATGGGTAAACCGATCGCCCAAGCCCGTGCCGAAATCGAAAAATGCGCCCAGCTCAGCGAGTGGTACGCAGAGCACGGCCCCGCCATGCTCGCGCCGGAGCCGACGCTGGTGGACAACGGCAGCGCGCAGATCGAATATCGCCCGCTGGGCCCGATCCTCGCCGTGATGCCGTGGAACTTCCCGGTGTGGCAAGTGCTGCGCGGCGCCGTACCGACCATGCTGGCCGGCAACACCTACGTGCTTAAACATGCGCCGAACGTGATGGGCAGCGCCTACCTGATGCAGCAGGCGTTCCAAAAGGCCGGCTTCGCTGAAGGCTTGTTCGAGGTGATCAACGTCACCACCGAGGGCGTGTCCAGCGCCATCGCCGACCCCCGCATCGCCGCCGTCACCCTCACCGGCAGCGTGCGCGCCGGGATCGCCATCGGCTCCCAGGCCGGTGCAGCCTTGAAAAAATGCGTACTGGAACTGGGCGGCTCCGATCCGTTCATCGTGCTCAACGACGCCGACCTCGACGCAGCCGTACAGGCCGCGCTGATCGGCCGCTTCCAGAACAGCGGCCAAGTCTGTGCCGCCGCCAAGCGCCTGATCATCGAAGCCGGTGTGGTCGAAGCCTTTACCGCCAAGTTCCTCGAAGCCAGCCGCAACCTGGTAATGGGCGACCCGACCTCGGCGGCCACCTACATCGGCCCCATGGCGCGTTTCGACTTGCGTGATGAACTGCATGGGCAGGTCCAGGCCACCCTCGAAGAAGGCGCGACCCTGCTCCTGGGCGGCAACAAGGTCGCTGGCGCCGGCAACTACTATGAGCCCACCGTGCTGGCTGACGTCACCGACCAGATGACTTCGTTCAAGCAGGAACTGTTCGGCCCTGTTGCGTCCATCATCACCGCCCGCGATGCCGACCATGCGGTGGCATTGGCCAACGACAGCGAGTTCGGCCTGACCGCGAGTATCTTCACCACCGACCCGGCGAAAGCGCGGGACATTGCCAACCAGTTGGAAACCGGCGGGATCTTCGTCAATGCATTCAGCGTCTCCGACCCTCGGGTGGCGTTTGGTGGCATCAAGAAAAGCGGGTTCGGACGCGAACTGTCGCACTTCGGCGTACGCGAATTCTGCAATGCGCAGACGGTGTGGTTCGACCGTAAATAAGCCAGACAAAGCGTACCGCTTACTGTAGGAGCGAGCTTGCTCGCGAAGAACCTCAGAACACGCGCAGCCCCAGGTTCTGCGCGTCATCGTTGACGTTTTTCGCGAGCAAGCTCGCTCCTACAGGGCGCCAGCTTCAACAGCGAATGTGCCGCCGCACGCACTGCACCAGCCCATCCAACGCCTGCGGTTTCACCGGTGCCAGGACGCACACCGTGTGTTCACGCTCGCCTTCGGTCACGGTGAGCGTGTAATGCACCTGGCTCGGATTGCCGGAGGGCCGGGTACTTTGCGGCAACTGGAAAAACTTCGACTCCGCGATCAGTTGCCGCAACTCCTGCTGATCCTGCTCGGGCAGGGCATCGAGCTCGACGCTGCGAGGCTGGGCCAGGCCCGGAAAGAACGCCGGGCCGCCGTTTTCCTTGATCGAGATTCGCATCGCTGTTCCTCACCGCCGTGGCGGATTGTCAGACGTTAATGCCCACTGCGTTCCAACCTTCCTTGACGGCTTTCTGCTCATCCTTGTTCGCGCCATACAGACGCCCGGCCACATCGTACGTGATGCGTGCAAAACGCAGAAACCCCGAATTCGGCCGCAATCGCGCGTCGCGCAAGGCGTCATACCAGATGCGCCCGGCACGCTCCCAGGCAAAGCCGCCGATCCGGGTCGCAACTTGATAGAACGCATGGTTGGGGATGCCGGAATTGATATGCACGCCGCCATTGTCGTCATAGGTTTGCACAAAGTCATCCATGTGCCCCGGCTGAGGGTCCTTGCCCAGCAACGTGTCGTCAAACGCGGTGCCGGGGGCCTTCATCGAGCGCAGCGCGGTGCCTTTGATTTTTTTCGTGAACAGCCCCTTGCCGATCAGCCAGTCGGCGTCTTCAGCCTTCTGCTTCAACGCATACTGCTTGATCAATGAGCCGAACACGTCCGACAGCGACTCGTTCAACGCACCGGACTGGTTGAAATACATCAGCTTGGCTTCATCCTCGGTAACCCCATGGGCCAATTCATGGCCAATCACGTCGAGCGCCACGGTGAAGCGGTTGAACAGCTGCTGGTCGCCGTCGCCAAATACCATCTGGGTCGAGTTCCAGAACGCGTTGTTGTAGTCCTTGGCCGAAGTGCACCGTGGCATCCAGGGCCATGCCGGCATCGTCGATAGAGTTGCGGTCGAATACCTGGTCGAAAAAGTCGAAGGTCGCGCCCAGGCCGTCATAGGCCTCGTCCACCGCGGCATCACCGCTGGCTGGCTGGCCTTCGCCGCGGATCAGCTTGCCCGGCAGGCTGTCGGTGTTTTCGGCACTGTAGATCGAGCGCTGTTTCACGGCACCGGCGGCCAGCGCCATGCGGGCTGGGCCCTTGGCGGGGACGGCGACCATGCGCAACGAGCGGAACGTACTGTCCTTGGCGCGCGTGCGCAGCGCGACCTCCCGTTGGGCTTTATCGCCGTGGCGCGCGATCTGGTCGAGCATGTACGGCGGGATCAGGCAGAAAATCGGGTTGCGCTGTTGGCGAACACACATAAGCTGGCTCCTTTTTGGCGTGTGGTGAACGGCCGGTTAACGGTTTCAGGATAGACCGGAGTCTGCCGCCTTGGCTAAATTGTCATGAAAACATGTTGCAGTCGTGTTTATCCCAAACCATCAGGAGTACCCCATGCCGGCACGCACCGTCAAAATCGACCTGGCCTGGCGACCAAGGCTGGCCGACCTTCGCCCCGTGATCACGCCGGGCCCCTCCTTGCTGGAAGCCAGGGCCGCAACGCCACGCGTCACCCCAGCCAAGGACCTGCAAGACCGGCGCGGTTACGCCGAGGATTTTCTTGGCAGCTTTGGCGTGCCCTGGCCCACGCTTGACCCGGCCCAGGCAGGCGACGCCCAGCCCGGGCGCCTGGACTACACGCACTTTTCCATCAGCATGTCGCGTTCCCGCCGGCTGGCCCTGTATGTGGGCGTCAACATCGACGGCGCAAAGCATGTGGACATTGTGCGCAGCAACGACAGCTGGGCCTACGATGGCCGCCTGCCCATCGACGCCCAGGTGGGAGAAGACCTGTACGTCGGCAATGGCCTTGACCGTGGTCATCTGGTGCGGCGCCAGGACCCCAACTGGGGCGACGAGGCGAACACCGCCAATGGCGACACCTTCCACTTCACCAACTGCTCGCCGCAGATGAGCGGCTTCAACCAGAAGACCTGGCTGGAACTGGAGGACTACATTCTCGACAACACCCAGCGCTGGAAAGCCCGCGCCAGCGTATTTACCGGCCCGGTGTTCGCCGACGACGACCGCCTGTACCGTGGCGTGAAAATCCCCAAGGCGTTCTGGAAAGTCGTGGCCTACCTCAGCGACGACGGCAAACCCTCGGCCAGCGCCTACATGATCGACCAGAGCCGCGAACTGGGCCAACTGGACCTGGTGTTCGGCCCGCTCAGGACCTACCAGCGCAGCGTGATTCAGATCGAACGGTTGACCGGCATCCGCTTCGGCAACCTGGCCGACTACGACGGCTTCAGCAACGAAGAGCGCGCCACGGGAACGCGCATCGAAGCGCTGATCCGCGGGCCTGGGGATATCCGCCTGTGACCGGCGTCACTTCAACCTCCCTCTCCGGGGCCGAATCAACTACCATAGCGCCGCCGGTTCCCACATGGGACTAATAGGGAATTCGAAACGCCGCCCGCGACGTCAATCGAAACTGCCCCCGCAACTGTAGATGCCGAGCCTGCTCCCCACTGCCACTGGACGTTGTCCGGGAAGGCCGGAGCATGGCGACGACGCATCAGTCAGGAGACCTGCCGGCCCAGTGACTGACTAACCGGCGGGGTGTCCGGGAAGGCCATCCTTGCCCTGCCCGGCCGGCAGCGTTCGTGGGTGTATTTCCGTACCGTACCGCCCCTGCTTCACCTACGGTTCAAACGGAGATTGCCCCATGCTGCCACGCGTTACGGCCCTGATCATCGGCCTGGGTTGCTGTGCCCTGGCACACGCGGCGCCTACCCACTACCCGCTGACGCTGGAAAACTGCGGCAGCCACGTCACTTTTGCGCAAGCGCCCGCGCGCAGCGTGACCATCGGCCAGGCCGCCACCGAGATGCTGTATGCGTTGGGCGTTGGCGATAAAGTGGTCGGCACCTCGCTGTGGTTCAACGATGTGTTGCCACAGTACAAGGCGCAGAACGACAGCATCGAGCGCCTGGCCAATAACGAGCCGAGCTTCGAGGCGGTGATCGCCAAGCGCCCGCAACTGGTGGCCGCCGAGCTGGAATGGGTGGTCGGCCCCCAAGGCGTGGTGGGCACCCGCGAGCAGTTTCATGAGCTGAACATCCCCACCTACCTGCTACCTTCGGACTGCGAAGCCAAGGACAATCGGGTGGGCGCTGACGGCACGCGGCTGGAAGCGTTCCGTATCGAGACGATCTACAAGAGCCTCAGCCAACTGGCCGAGATCTTCGACGTGCAAGCTCGCGGCCAACAGCTTACCGACGAACTCAAGGCGCGCCTGGCCAAGTCCATTGCCACCGTGCAGCGCAAAGGTTTGAAGCAGGCCAGCGCGCTGGTGTGGTTTTCCAGCGCCGAGATGGCCAGTGATCCATACGTGGCGGGCCACAAAGGCGTTCCCGAATTCATGCTGCAAACCCTGGGCCTGCGCAACGTGGTGCAGTCCGATGAAGAATGGCCCGCCGTTGGCTGGGAAACCATCGCCAAGGCCAACCCCACCTTTCTGGTGATTGCGCGCATGGACCGTCGCCGCTATCCCGCCGACGACCATGAAAAGAAACTGGCCTTCCTGCGCAGCGACCCGGTGACCCGCAACATGGACGCGGTAAAAAACAACCGCATCATCATCCTTGACGCCTTGGCGCTACAGGCCAGCCTGCGTACCTTCGACGGCCTTGAACAACTGTCTGCCGCCATCGACGGCTACGACCTGCCGCAATGATACGGACCCTGCTCGCCCTCACGCTGCTGCTGATCGCTCTGCTCGCCGGAGTGGCCATCGGCGAAACCGCCATCTCGCCGCAGGTGGTGCTCCAGGTGCTCGCCAACAAACTCTGGGCGGCCGGCTACGTGCTTGACCCCATCGATGAAGGCGTGGTGTGGAACTATCGCCTGACCCGCGCCCTGGTGGCCGGCGCCTGTGGTGCGGGCCTGGCGACGTGTGGGGTAATCCTGCAGTCGTTATTGCGTAATCCGTTGGCCGATCCGTACCTGTTGGGCATCAGCGCCGGCGCTTCGACCGGTGCGGTGCTGATTGCATTGATCGGCGTGGGCGGCGGTTTGATTTCGTTGTCGGCCGGCGCATTCGTCGGCGCCATGGCCGCGTTTGCGCTGGTGATTCTGTTGGCGCGGGCCAGCGGCTCGTCCAGCGGCACCGGGCAGATTATCCTCGCTGGCATCGCCGGCTCGCAGCTGTTCAATGCGCTCACCGCGTTCCTGATTACCAAATCCGCCAGCTCCGAACAGGCGCGCGGCATCATGTTCTGGCTGTTGGGAAACCTCAGCGGCGTGCGCTGGCCGGCGGTGTGGCTGGCGGTGCCGGTGGCGTTGGCGGGGCTGGTGGTGTGCCTGTGGCACCGGCGCGCGCTGGATGCGTTTACCTTCGGCACCGATTCAGCGGCCTCCGTTGGTATCCCGGTGCGGCGCGTGCAGTTTGTGCTGGTGGGCTGCGCGGCGGTGGTGACGGCGGTGATGGTGTCGATTGTCGGCTCCATTGGCTTTGTCGGGCTGGTGATTCCCCATGCCGCACGCCTGATACTCGGCACCGGGCACTCGCGTTTGCTGCCCGCCAGCGCCCTGGGCGGCGCGTTGTTTCTGATCGCCGCCGATGTGCTGTCGCGCACCCTGATCAAAGGCCAGGTGATTCCGGTGGGTGTGGTCACCGCACTCGTCGGCGCCCCGGTGTTTGCGCTGATCCTGATCGGCCGGAGAAATGCGCGATGAGTGTATTGAGTTGCAGCGGGTTGGGCTTCAGGGTGCGTGAGGCTGAGCTGTTACGCGACATTAACCTGCAGGTCGAGTCGGGTGAAACCCTGGGCATCGTCGGTCCAAACGGGTCGGGCAAGTCGACCCTGCTCAAGTTGCTCGCGGGGTTGCGTACACCGGCCAACGGCGAGGTACGCCTGGGCGACCAGCGTTTAGGCGACTTGTCCCGTCGCGCCATTGCGCGGCAAGTGGCCGTGGTGGAGCAACAGGCCGATACCGACGACGCCATCCGCGTGTTCGATGCCGTTGCCCTGGGCCGCACGCCGTGGCTGTCGGCACTGAGCCCCTGGTCGCAGGAACATGACGCCATCGTGCGCCAGGCCCTGCACGACGTGGACGCCACCCACCTGAGCCATCGCGCCTGGCGCAGCCTCTCCGGCGGCGAACGCCAGCGCGTGCATATCGCCCGCGCGCTGGCGCAGCGGCCACAGATTCTGCTGCTGGACGAGCCGACCAACCACTTGGACATCCAGCACCAACTGACCATTCTCAAAGGCGTGCAGGCGCTACCGGTCACCACCTTGATAGCCTTGCACGATCTCAACCAGGCGCTGACCTGTGATCGCCTGGCCGTGCTCGACCGTGGGCGGTTGGTGGCGCTGGGCACGCCGCTGCAGGTACTGACGCCGCAGCGGCTACAGGAAACATTCGGGGTGCAGGGCCATTACCTGACAGATCCGTTTGACGGTGCGAAAATTCTGCGGCTGCGCTCCAACTGACGCCCGGAGCAGATCTACAGAACCCGATGCATGTGCGTGGTCTGCCACACCGGATCCGCCTCGACATCCACCACGTCGAAGCCCTGCCTGCGCCAGAAATCAATCGCCCCGGGCAGAAACGGGTGGGTGTGCAGGTAAACCACCTCCACGCCATCGGCCCGCGCCAGCGCCTCCAGCGAACGGTATAACTCACCCGCCAGGCCGAAGCGACGCCATGCGGGGAGTACGTACAGGCGCACCACTTCCACCGTCTTGAGCCCTTGGTAATCCAACTGAGGGAAACGCCCGTCATACGGCAGATAACCGATGGCGGCAACGATCTGCCCATCGGCCTGGGCAGTCAGAAATCGCCCACCTCCGTGGAGGTATACCGCCTCGAAGCGCGCCAGATCGTCCGGCAAGGCGGCATTGCTGAGCATGGGAAAAAGCTCGGCACGCGCCCGCATCACAAATTCCAGAACATCGGGGATAGCAGCAGCGCTGACCGCCTCAATGGTGGGCCTCTCGTGCATAAAACCTCAATAAGACTGAAGCTTCTCGGGATGCAGGGCAACGGAAACCTTGCCCGTTATCCACTGGCGGCTATAAGCCAGAACCCGATCGGCCATCGCCACCGGAAAGTGAATAAAACCATGGGCCGTTTCAGGCAACAGATGCGCCTCTACGTCTGCCCAGCGCTCGGCGATCAGCAGCGTGTCGTCTCTGAGCGGGTCCAACTCACCCACGAACATCAGCGCCGGCGGCATGCCGGAGAAGTCCCCATACAAGGGTGATAACGGCGGCTGGCGACGCTCTTCGTCGGTGATTCCCGGCGTGAGCAAGCGCAGCGCCGTTACCATGCCCGGGCCATCGAGCAACAGCGTCTGCGGGCCGGCCGTGCGTACGCTCGGCGTACCGGTCAGGTCGTAAACGCCGTAGTACAACACGGCGCCACTGACGCGCTTGAGCAGCTGCGGCCACTGCTTGAGCGCCAGCAACGTCGCCGCCGCCAGGTGCCCACCGGCCGACTCGCCGACAACAATCACCGGCAAATCGGCAAACTCGGCGCAGTCTTCCAAGAGCCAGCGCGCAGCAGCCAGGCAGTCTTCCAGCAGCCCTTCCACTGGCGTGCTGACGGCCAGCCGATAGTCCACCGACACCACCGCAACGTCGCAGGCGCGCACCATGCCCAGGTTGAGGTCGTCATTCATCTGCGCGTTGCCGATCACCCAGCCGCCGCCGTGGATATCCAACACCACGCCTTTGGGCGCACCGGCCGGCCGCATGATGCGTACCGGTACGGAGCCAACGAGGTAGCGCTCCACCACCGGCGCCTTCTTGAAGCTTTGCCGGGTGCGCAGCAGCGCCTGGATCACCCGCGGCGTGAAGCGGTTGCGCACCTTGAAACGCGGCATCCACGCCAGCGTTTGATTGAAGCGACGCATCTGCGCCAGCTCGGGCTCGCTGGCGGGCCAGTGTTGGTAGGCCATCAGCGGTTGTTACGCAGGATCGAGAAGTTCAACGCCGCCGCCACGCACAGCCAGGCCAGGTACGGGAACAGGATCAAGCCGGTAATCAGGTCCAGACGCACCGCCAGCACCACCATCGCCGCCACGGTCAGCCACAGCAGCACAATGATCACCATCCCCGCGAACAAGCGATGCGCGCCGAAGAACACCGGCGTCCACAGCGTATTCAACGCAATCTGCGCCGCCCACAGCGCCAACACCATTTCACTGCCGGGGATCAGGCTCAAGCGATAACCGGCCCAGGCCAGCAGCAGATAAATGATCGTCCACGCCACTGGGAACAACCAGTTGGGCGGAGTGAAGCTGGGCTTGACCAGGGATTCATACCAGGCGCCGGGTTTGAAGATCACACCGGTACTGGCGGCGGCGGCGCAGGCGAGCAGGAAAATGAAGAAGGTCATGATCGGTCCTTGAGGTCGAGTGGGTGGAAAGCAACGCTATGCTTTCAATGACTCAAACTAGCGCAGATAAATTCAATGTGCGCCGCAAAAATGACAGGCAGGCCGTTTCGTCCTCACGTCATGAAGCCAAAACCACTGCGGCGCCCACAGGAGGTTGGCTGTGTCAGCGGGATCCTGGTTTTTCAGGGCCATCGAGGCGAGCACAGTTCTGACGCGCAACACCGCTCAAATGTGGGAGCTGTCGAGCCCCGGCGAGGCTGCGATGGCGGCGGCACAGTCAACCTCTTCATCGCCTGACACTCCGCTTTCGCAGCCTCGCTAAAGCTCGACAGCTCCCACAGGGGATCGGCGGTGTTAAGGAGATCTTGGTTTACAGCGCCATCGAGACGAGCACAGTTCTGACCCGCAACACCGCTCGAATGTGGGAGCTGTCGAGCCCCGGCGAGGCTGCGATGGCGGCGGCACAGTCAACCTCTTCATCGCCTGACACTCCGCTTTCGCAGCCTCGCTAAAGCTCGACAGCTCCCACAGGGGATCGGCGGTGTTAAGGAGATCTTGGTTTACAGCGCCATCGAGACGAGCACAGTTCTGACCCGCAACACCGCTCGAATGTGGGAGCTGTCGAGCCCCGGCGAGGCTGCGAAGGCGGCAGCACAGTCAACCTCTTCATCGCCAGACACACCGCTTTCGCAGCCTCGCTAAAGCTCGACAGCTCCCACAGGGGATCGGCGGTGTTAAGGAGATCTTGGTTTACAGCGCCATCGAGACGAGCACAGTTCTGACCCGCAACGCCGCTCGAATGTGGGAGCTGTCGAGCCCCGGCGAGGCTGCGATGGCGGCGGCACAGTCAACCTCTTCATCGCCAGACACACCGCTTTCGCAGCCTCGCTAAAGCTCGACAGCTCCTACAGGGTACCGGCGGTGTCAGCGGGATCTCGGTTTGCAGGGCCATCGTGACAGGCGCAGTTCTAGACAGCGCTCGGCGGGTTATTCGGCTGGCCCCGGTGGCACGATCCTGAGCCAAGGCCAGCGCGCCTGATAACTTCGGGCCTTGTGCAAAAACAGCTCTGGCTCTGCATGCACGGGGTTAATGCGCAGCACGCCCTGCTCCACGTCCGCCAGCCCATACGGCGCATACACCTCCCCCGTGGCAATGTCCAAGGCGATGCACGTGCCCGCCACCAGGTAACGGTCCACCCCTTGCCTGGCCGAATGCAACTGAGGGTATGGCCGGCCAAATCGCTGCCCATACCAGAGGTGAACCCGCGCCTGATTTCTGACCTCCACGTTGACGCCCAGGTCCTGGAACAACTGCTCGGCTTTACGGATCACCGCATCCTCAGCCTCGTAGGACAGGTCCTGATCAAAGTAAAAAACGTCATAGTCCTTCACCCCCTCGTCCACCGGGCGATTCGCCTGATGGTTCCACACCGCCTGAAACAAACAGCCCGCCGTGAGCAGGCACTGCTGCACCCCGAGCGACGGCAAGCGTGCGGTAATCTCAGCGTTGACGGGGTTGGTCATGGCCAGCTGGAGTAATGTGTCGACGGTCAATGTCATGAAGATTCCTGGGGGATCTGTTCTACGCGCCTCGACTCTACCGCAGATCAGCCGCACCCACGACTCCAGTATGATGGGTGCCTGCACTCACAAAAACCGGAGCCCCAGATGCCGCTGACCCAACGCGACAGCGCCCGCCTCGACCGCCAATTGATCGCTACCCTTACTGAAGCCTGCGAAACCGCCAAGGCCGAAATTCCAGGCTTCGACTGGCTGACCCACACCGTCGACTACAGCGCCTTCCCCCAAAGCCTGCGCGTGACCTGGGTGTTCGACACCCGCGCCAACAAGGCACTCGCCCTCGCCACCGGTGCCGACCAACGCATGCGCGAGCTGACCGCCACGGCTTTGCATGCCGCCGATGTTCCAGCCGTGGCGATGGAGCGTTGCGTGCAGTTTGACTCCGAAGAAGAGTGCCGCGTGCAACAGGGGGGTGACTGGCGTGCGAGGCTGGCGCGTCGATAACCCAAATGCTCGAGACGACTGAAACCGATTCGAATGGCTAGTGATTGAATCGAATGATTCGGCGATGACTCCAGGCCAGAGGCGGTCATTCATGAGATACAGATCGCACCAGGCTCGCGCGCATGGCGGTTGCGCTGATTTCACTTTGACGTTTCTTGTTCGAGGGGCTTGGTCATCGAGCCCGTCCTTGCTCGAGCCACCGGCGCATGCTCGGCCATCAACTCTATCACCCAGTCAATAAAGACCCGCACCTTGGCGCTGACATGGCGATTGGGCGGGAATGCCAGGTACATGGGCATTGGCGTCATGTGCCAGTCCTCAAACAGCGGCAGCAACTCGCCGCTGAGCAGGTGCGGTTTGGCCATGTACTGCGGTAGCCAAAGCATGCCCAGACCCGCCAGGCCGGCGGCGAGGTACGCATTGCCGTCGTCGACCGTCAGTTGCGGGCGGCCCTGGGTCTCGATGCGTTCCTCACCACGCTGCATCGCGTAGGGCAAGGATTTGCCCGTACGAAACCAGAGGAAGCCCACCGTGCTGTGCCCGCCCTCCTCGATTTCATGGGGGTGCGCTGGCGTACCGGAGCGCTGCAGATAACTGGGCGCGGCATACATGCCGATGTTCAGATCGCCCACATGCCTTGCCACCAGGGACTGATCGATGATTTCGCCGCCACGCACCACGCAGTCGATGTTTTCGCCAATGATGTCGACAATCCGATCGCTCACGCCCAGGGTCAGCTGAATTTCCGGATAGCGTGCAAAGAAGCCCGGCAAGGCGGGTATCAGCAGCATGCGCGCAAACGGGCTCGGCACATCTACCCGCAGGCGCCCGCGCGGTGTCATCGACGCGCTGGACAGGCTGGTCTCGGCGTCGTCCATATCGACCAGTAACCGGATGACGCGCTCGTAGTAGGCCGCGCCATCGGCGGTGACGTTGACCTTGCGTGTGGTGCGGTTGAGCAAGCGCACGCGCAGCCCTCGCTTCCAGTTGCTGAACGAGCTGCGTCACGGTGGTCTTGCTCATGTGCAGGGTGGCTGCCGCCTTGGTGAAGCTGCCGGTTTCCACAACTCGGGCAAAGGCCTGCATTGCATCGAAACGGTCCATTTCACGCCTCACTGGGGTCTGGATAGTTTGGATTCTACAAACAGTCATGACCAGTGTTGCGCGTTTATTCAGGTGGCTCGTCTTTTTACACTGACTCCATCATAAACAGCGGGCCGCGTTGGCCCCGAAGGAGGTATGCAATGACCGGTAAACGTGACGTCGTGTTCCCCCCTGACCGCCATGCACTGTACGAGCTCCACCGCTACTCGCCGGCGATTCGCTCCAACGGTTTTCTGTTCGTCTCCGGTCAGGTCGGCAGCCGCAAGGATGGTTCGGCCGAGCCGGACCTCGCGGTACAGGTTCGCCTGGCCTTCGCCAACCTCAACGCGATCCTGGCCGAGGCTGGCAGCAGTTTCGAAGATGTGGTCGACACGACCATCTTCATGGTCGACCCCGCCTCGACATTCGAAACGATCTGGGAAGTCGTGGCCGAGTACTGGGGCGAAGCGCCCTACCCGACGGCGACCGCGATCGGCGTGACCTGGCTGTCCGGCTTCGACTTCGAGATCAAGGTGATTGCCAAATTACCCCATTAAACTCGGCGCAGCCGTTCTCCGGCCGTGAAAGGGAACCCTCTCGTTTTCAGGCGCTTTGAAGTAATGGGTATGAGGAAAATACTGACATCCCGCAAATGACAGTAGCGTCAGAAAACAGAGGGTCAGGCGAGCCCGGAAACCTCGCCTGGTTCGGGGTATTGGCACCGATGGTGACCGCATGGACGGAGGCGGTTATCTGGATGGGTATGCGTTCTTAGAAAGCAGGCCCTGCATAAGGTATTCTGCGCTGCATCAACCTCGCCCCCAGCCTACCGGCCCCTGAAGCGGTATTGAGCCGGCGCCTATGGATCTCTACATGCTAATCGGCCACCGCTTCGAACACCTCGCCAACGGCGATCTGCACATCCACTCACGCAACCTCGTGCAAAGCGCATTTTTGCTGCTGACCGGCGCAATCACCTTGATCCTGCCGGTGGCCTGCGTCGGTTTCTGGCTTACCGAATGGCAAGCGCAGCTGGCTGATCTGAATCCCTTGTCGACCCTTCTGTTAGTACTCACGCTGCTGCTGATGCCTGCCTTGGGCCTGTCACTGATGGTGTACATGGGCTCGCGCGAGTCGTTGTGCTTGTCACGCGTCGGCGGGAAAGGCGAGCGCCGCACACAGAACTTTTTCGGGCGCCGAGAGCGTGTGAAGTCGGTATTCAACCTCGATAACCCGCGTGCCCTGGAACTGCGTCGCCGCGAGCAGGCCGAGCCCAACTACACCCAGCTGTGGCTGGCAACGCGCGATGGCGGCGAGCACCGGTTGACCACCGATAACGTCCCGGTGGTGCCGGGCAGCAAACGCACCGACCTTTGGCTACGGACACTGGCCGACTACCTCGACGTGGCCGTGCCTGGCGAGGTCGTCATTGAATCGGCGGTCGGTAAGCCGGCACCCTATCGGCCGGCGCCAACGCCGGCGAAGATCGCCAGGCAGCGCAAAGCCAAAGGCCCCGTGCCTGCGGCTGAGTCGACCGAACAACTCGGCATTCCCGCGCGCGCCCTGCTCGCGCTGATAGGCACTTTCCTCGCAGTGCTGGAGCTGAATCAGGTCGTCGCACTGGTGCCGGCGGTGATCAGCGGGCGGTTGCGGATCAGCGGTTTCAGATCGGGATACACGACGTTCTACTGGGCCGAACAACCGGTCGCTTTTTCATTCAATGTGTTTTTGGGTGTGATCGAGGTGCTGATTATCGGGTTTATCGCCTGGCAGTGCCTGCGCACGGCGGTTCTGGGGCGGATGAAAGCCGATCCTTGAAAACGCGACAGATGGAACTGGTGACTGGCGCGTGGAGAGCCAGACGCAAAGAAACTCAAGCTGAAGGAAAATTCCCCACCGCCCTTTTTGCTTTTTGATCAGATAGTTGCCAAGCGATACAGCGCTTGAACATGGGACGTCGCTAGCCCAAAACGCTGCAAATTACGGCGACTTTGCGAGCTGGCGAGCGCAGTTGCAGCGATCACAACACTGCCATGTTTTTTCGCTTGCGCTATTCGATGACCGATCAGGGCTGCGTGATAGCCCAAACCTCGCGCACTTTTTTGTGTAGCCGCCGTCCCAAGGTAGGCAATTCCATTGCTGGCCAGGTACATCAGCGCTCCAGCAACAATCTGCCCATCCACTTCAAGCACGTAGATTTTAAGACGGTCATTTGACATCAGTCCCGCGAACGAAGCCTGGCTCATCTGACGATGCTCTGGTTTGGTATGAAACCCACTCGCATGAACGGATGCGAACTCAGGAAGCGTGTGTGAGGTGGCCTCTTCGATTTCGAATGAGTGTTGGTTCAAGATGACGTCATCGATAGAGCACGCAAGTTGCAGATGTGTCCACCCCCTCAGGCGCTCCAATCGCTCGCCGCCCACATGAGCGTGCTGCCCCAGCGTCGAGGCCGTTCCGATTAGAGGTGTTACGGTCGAATACGCTGCCGACTTCTTGAGTAAGCTCAGCAGTACCTCAGGACTTTCGGCACTGTCGCCGTAGATGCGATTGAGCATCGGGCTAGGTGAGGCCTTCACTTGAAAGCATGGAAAAGCCTCG
Source organism: Pseudomonas sp. W4I3 (assembly GCF_030816195.1). Classification (GTDB taxonomy): domain Bacteria; phylum Pseudomonadota; class Gammaproteobacteria; order Pseudomonadales; family Pseudomonadaceae; genus Aquipseudomonas. The sequence goes on from NZ_JAUSXS010000001.1 coordinate 4,603,687, forward strand.
TTGAAAAACACACGAGCACCAAAAGGGTTTCCACTTACCTGAGACAAGCTCTCAACTCGAGCACACAAATACTCGCTTTCTGCAGCCTCGATCGCTTTGGCCATCTCAATATCCACGTGCAGAGTCCTTTTCGCGTGATCATCAGGAGGTAGCGGTAAATCATAGAGACACGTCACTGACTAATGACGTAAATAACTGCCCTCTCCCGATAAGCCGCTATCGGCACCATGGCGCGTTAAAACCTACATCCCAGTGCATCGCATCCAACTACCGAGCGGGGCCAATCGGCGCAACGCTCTGTCGAACATAATAATTGTCGAATTCGCTGCTCTCGACGAATTGGAAGCCATGGCGAGTATAAAAGCGATTCGAAGCGCTTTCTTTGAGAGCACCCACTTTAACAGGGAGTGCAGCCGCATCCGCCGTTTTGAAAATCTGCATAAGAACAGCAGCGCCTATTCCCAATCCTTGCGCGCTGGGTCTCACATATAAGTGGTCGAGCAACAGTTCATTGTGGTGATGCTTGAGCACAACAAACCCAACCCTCTCTCCCGACACCTCGATGTGGTGTGTGCTGTGGGCTTCAAAACCGCTAAGAAACCGCTCGCGTGCGCGCACTGGATCAAATCGCCCAACACGCTCCAGGCTTTCGCGCATCGCCTCAATTCGAATGGCTACGAGATTGTCCAGGTCGCTCTGTTGGGCTCGGGCCAAAACAACCGGGAAATTTTGAGTGGGCGTAACGGGCATATTTTTGGGCTCGAACTACCGTCCTGGGCGGCCAGTATAGAGCTGCTGCAAAGCGAAAACGACGCACAGTGGTCATGCCACTGACGTCGCGATGCTGGTCCGTTGCATGTGACCACGGCTAAGCGACATACCCCACTGAGTCAGTTGTTTATTCAGCGCTGCTCAAGAAACAGCTGAAGGCTGTTGTGACCATCAACGATCAGTTGTCGAATGAGCGCTTGATAGTGTTCGCCAGTATTCAGGTTTTGCAGGTCGAAGCCTGCAGACCACTTGATGAACGTCTTGGATTGTCCTGTCAGAGATTCCAACTTCACGGTGGCAACATAGTTGTCCAAGGGCAATGGGGCCTCCTCGAAACAGTAGGAAAGCATTGTGTTGCGGTCATCGACCGCCAGCAGGCGCTCCCTGACAACTGCGCCATCGACCAGTTTGAGCTGGCGGATGCAGCCAACCATTCCATCAGGCTGATTGTCCTCAATACTGCTTTGGACAATTGATGGATGCCATTTATGAATCTCGCCAAATTTCTTCAATACGCTCCAGGCATGTCCTGTATCGCTGTCCAAGACAGCGGAAAACTCAACGACAGGCATTTTGTAGTCCCTTCAAATTGTCTATTTGTGAAAACATCCAGGCCCTCCTCAAATGCACCGTTCGAAGGGAAATGACGTGCAATCGGCGAACACTCACCCTTCGAACTGGTGATAAACCTTGGCGATGATCTTCCAGCCACCGTCAATTTTGATCAGGGTCAGGTAATCGTTGTAGTCGGCGCCGATGGCATCCTTCTCCATATCGACACGCACCACAGCTGTCGTGGGGGTGATAGCCAGCACGTCGAGTCGGGTGGTGATTTCGGGGGCATCACCGTTCTTTTCAACGAAATCAAACAGGTTCTTGATCGGGCCACCGAGCAGTTCGCCATTTGTAAACCCGTACATCACGGCATCTTTATGGAAGGCTTGGGCGACGTTTTCTGCGCTACCTGCACGTAGTCCTTCAACGTACTGATTCGCGGTGGCGATGACAGCGGTGTATTCGGACGTGGGTACTGCTTTGATGTTCTTTGACACGAGTCTCTCCTTTGGGCGAGGGCGAGGTACAACGCACCTCGCCAATGCAGTGGCGCGATTAAACGCTTGTATGCGTGTGGTAGATTTTGCTGACAATCGTCCAGGCGCCATCCACTTTCAGAAGGTTGAAGAAGTCGGTGAAGCGAAACCCTGAAATATTGTCGGTATCAACGCGAGCACTGGCTGCAGTGCCCACGATGTCTATGCGAACGATAGCGGCGGTGGCTTCGGGGGACGGACGAAAAGAGCTGTCGATAACGTCGTACAGGTTTTGGATCGCGCCGCCGACAAGATTGCCTCCATCGAGGCCAAAAATAGTCGCCTGTTCATTAAAGGCAGGCTTCATCAATGCGCTATCAGCTTTGGCGCCACCTTCGTTGTACTTGTTCAAAACGGCAATGATTGCGTTGTATTCCTGAACGTAAGTTGGGTTGCTCATGATCTACTCCTAATGAATGATTCCAATGACCTCACCAATCCTGACGAGTCGGTGAAATGATCAAATCGTTTACGGTGACGTTTTGGGGCTGGTTGAGCGCGTAAATCACCGCGCGGGCTATATCGTCAGGCGCAATGGCAATCCGGTTGAGTTCCTGAGCAGCCTTGCACCCTTCAGGATCGCTGACCTTGTCCGCCCAGCCGGTATTTATGACGCCGGGACTGACAGTGTTCACGCGGATGCCATGCTGTACGCCCAACTCCTTGCGCATGGATTCGGTCATGGCCTGCACGAAGAACTTGGTAGCGCTGTAAACCCCTGCCGAGGGCCCAACTTGGTGACCTGCAACAGAGTCCATATTGAGAATCTGCCCGGACTTCTGCTCCAACATGAACGGAAGTACCGCAGCAGTAGCGTTGAGGTAACCCTTGATGTTTACATCGATCATCTTTTCCCAATCCTGCACGGCCAGATCGACCCAATTGGAAAACAGCATCAAACCGGCGTTATTGACCAGAATGTCCACGGCGCCATAAGTGTCTTGCGCAAACTTGGCCAGCGCCCTGGTTTGATCCAGCTGGGTAACATCCGTGGTGTAGGCGACCACGTCACTGCCGGACTTTCGCAGTTCTGCAACAAACGCTTCCAACCCTTGCTGATCAAGCGCTGCAGCTACCACGCGAACCCCCTGCGCGGCGAGCGCGCGAGTGGTGGCGGCGCCGATGCCCGAAGATGCGCCTGTCACGATGGCAACTTTGTTTTGCAGGTAGTTCATGCTCAGAATCCTTCGTACTGTGAATGCTTTCGCGACGCAGCCGCGCCGACGCAGGGAGAACGACTCAATAGTGGGCGGTTGGCCAATCGGTATAACCCTTGGCGCCTCCGCCGTAGTAACTCTCACGTGGTGCAATGGTAAGTTCGGCGCCACGACGCAGACGCTCTACAAGGTCCGGGTTGGAAATGAACAAGCGGCCAAAGGCAACTGCATCGATTTTCCCTTGTGCGCGGCGCTCAATAGCCATCTCCAGGTCGTAGTTGTTATTACCGATGAAAGCCCCTTCAAACTGAGCACTCAGTGCGTCCAGATCGACACCTTCAGGAACCGTGCGGGAGGTTGCGGTGGCGCCTTCAACAAAGTGCAGGTAGGCCAGGTTGAATCGGTTGAGCTGCTGGATCAGGTAGCCGTAGGTAGCCATAACGTTGCTGTCAGGCGGCGTATTGCCTGCATCCGGTGTCACCGGTGATAAACGAATACCCACTCGGCCACTGCCCCAGATCGCGGCCACAGCTTGGGTGACTTCAAGGGTCAGCCGCGTTCTGTTCTCGATGGATCCGCCATACTGGTCGGATCGGTGATTGGTTGAATCACGCAGAAACTGGTCGAGCAGATAGCTGTTTGCAGAGTGGACTTCCACTCCATCAAAACCCGCTCGCTTGGCATTTTCAGCCGCATGCGTGTATTGCTCGATAATTCCCGGGATCTCTGAGGTCTCAAGCGCCCGAGGCATGGACACTTCCACCATGCCATTGTTGGTGTAGGTGGTACCTTCAGCCTTGATTGCAGAGGGTGCTACGGGGGCCTCGCCGTTTGGCTGTAACTCGACGCTGGAGAAGCGACCCACGTGCCAAAGCTGGCTGATAATTTTGCCGCCTGCCGCATGTACCGCGTCAGTGACTTTTTTCCAGCCTGCGACTTGTTCTTCTGACCAGATCCCCGGCGTCATTGCGTAACCGCGCCCTTGCGCCGAAATGTTCGTGGCTTCCGCAATGATCAAGCCTGCGCTTGCACGCTGGGCGTAATAGGTGGCGTGCAGTTCGTTCGGAACGCCATCATCGGCCATCCGGCTACGTGTCACCGGAGCCATGACAATACGATTTGCCAACTGGATGGCGCCCATCTGCGTCGGCGAAAAAAGATCGGTGTTAAGACTGTTATCAATCATGTTCAACCCTTAAATATTAGACCGGTCGTCTATAAAAATACTTAAAAAAAACGCCCTACCCCAGAAGGCGTTTACTTGTGATCAGTGCGGTTTCAAACGGAGCCGTAGTCTTCTTGACCTTGACCAACAGGGAAGCGCCAAGCCAAAGCTGGTAGAGCGACTCGGCCAAGGTCGCCGCGTTCTGCCCAGCCAGAATCGAACCATCCGCCATGCCCTGCTCAACACATCGCATGATGCGCTGGATGATCAGCGCGGTGCCTTCTTCCAGCACTGTGCGCATGTCCTCGGACAAGTCGCAGACTTCGGCACCCAGTTTCACCACCAGGCATTTCTCATCGGGATGATCGAATGCCTGGGTCTTGGCCCAATAATTCAGGTAGGCCAAGAGCCGCTCGGCGCCAGTGCCTTCTGCCGCCATCACGATGTCGACGCGACCGATGTATTCCTGAAAGTATTCTTCGAGCAGCGCCTGGCCGAATTCTTCCTTCGAGCGAAAATAGTGATAAAACGACCCTTTGGGCACGCCGGCGGTTGTCAGGACTTCCGACAAACCAACGGCGGTGTAGCCCTTGTTGGTCATCAGTGACTTAGCCACATCAATGATGTGCTGTCGCATATCTTGCATAGGTTTCTTCATAGGGAAGGCACTCTACACAAAACTAGACCGGTCGTCTAGAAAATCCGCTTTATCCCGCTCACCTGATCCTTGCAGGCTCCAGAGCTTCCCTTTCCCATTTGGCGATAACCAATGGCGCTACGGCATTACCCAGCACGTTTAGCGTGGTGGTTCCGCTGTCAATAATCCTGAAAATTCCAGCGATAAGTGCGACCCCTTCCAATGGAAGGCCAGCAGACGCCAATGTCGCGGACAGGATAATGATGGCAAAACCAGGCACTCCAGCAGCCCCTTTAGAGGTCAACACCATCGTGACCACAAGCAGGATCTGCTGAGAAAGGGACAAATCAATACCGTAGAGCTGAGCCACGAAAATGGTCGCCACGCCGAGGAAAATCGATGCACCATCAAGATTGAACGCATAGCCCACCGGCACCACAAAACTGACGATCCGACGTGGCGCACCGTAGCTCTCCAGTTTGCTCATAAGCTGCGGCATGACGGCTGCAGAGGCCGCGCTGGAAAACGCCAGAATCAGCTCGTTCCGAAAGTATTTGATCAGCTTGAATATATTCTCGCCGATCAGATAGCAGACCCCGCCGAGCACCACCAAGGCGAAAACAATCAGTGCCAGGTAAACCACACCGATCAGCTTGAGCAATGGCAACAGCGAAGCAAAACCAAACGTCGCAACCGTGGCGCCAATCATGCCGAACACACCTATTGGTGCATAAGCCATGACAATGGAAACCACTTTGAACATCGCGTCGGAAAGGCCCTGCACTACCGCGACTACCGGGGCACTCTTCTCGCGGGGCAGTGAGTTGAGCGCCATGCCCAATAATACGGCGAAGAACAACACCGAGAGTAATTTCGCTTCCGACATCGCCACGAACACGTTGTCCGGGACAATGTTCTGCACAACGACCAAGGCCCCCTTTGATGGCTCCATCGTTAGCGACGCCGCGCTATGAGTAATACCGGAAATATCGGTACCGTTGCCCGGCTCGAAGAGGTTGGCGAAACACAGCCCCAGTACAATGGCCAGACCCGTAATCGCGAAGAAGTAACTCAGCGATCTAATGCCCATGCGACCGAACGATTTGTTATCGCCACCACCGGCAATACCCAAAATCATGCAGCAGAACACAATCGGTACCACCACCATCTTCATCATCTTGATAAAGATATCGCCCAGCGGTTTCAGAATTTCCGCGCTGACCCACGCTTGATAGTGAGGATGCGTATTGAAATACCAACCGACGAGCACGCCAAGCAATAGCCCGGCAACGATTTGCCACACCAAGGGAATACGTTTCATGTCTAGCCTTCTTGTTGGAATGAAAGGTCTGCGTTTATTGGCAGTTGCTAGAGTCATGAGCTTCCAGCTCACTTGAGATCAAATGGCACAACACGGTTGTGCCATGGGTACTGCGGTTATTTGGCAAAGAGTTGGCTCATATCCTTGAAGGCCTTGAACTCGAGTGCGTTGCCGCAAGGGTCAAACAGGAACATCGTGGCCTGTTCGCCGACCTGGCCTTTAAAGCGTATATAAGGTTCGATCACAAACTCGGTGCCAAATGACTTCAGGCGTTCCGCCAGCGCTTCCCACTCTGCCCAGCCGAGAATGATGCCGAAGTGCGGAACAGGCACGTCATGCCCGTCGACCGGATTACTGTGCACACTTTCCTGAGACGCGGTTTTCGGGTGTTCGTGAATGACCAGTTGATGACCGTAAAAGTTAAAGTCGACCCATTGGTTGCTGGAACGACCCTCTTCCAGACCAAACACTTTTCCGTAAAAAGTGCGTGCGGCGGCGAGGTCGTAAACAGGGATTGCGAGATGGAAAGGTGAGAGGCTCATGAGAACTCCAAAGACTTTATTGTTGTGGTGGGCGTCGGGTGGCGTCATATCGCTCACCCTGGTATCGCATGACGTCCGCGTTTCACGACATTGGCATTCGTGCAGCACCAGTTGCCGGGAATGGGTCCATCGTAGTCCGGGTTTTCCAGCAAAAAAATCAATATAATTTTCTTAGAAACACAATTATTATTTGTGAATGATCAAAGAACTCAAAACACTTGTCGCCGTAGCGCGGGAAGGCACCTTCGCAGCGGCGGGGAACAAGATCGGCCTTACCCAGGCGGCGGTGAGCGCTCAGATTCAGCGCTTGGAGGCCGAGCTCGGTTTTGAAATATTCGACAGAAAAGGTCGCTCGGCCAGCCTCAATAGAATGGGCCACCAGATACTCCTGCAAGCGCAGGAGCTGCTCAGGCTCTACGACAGTCTGGGTTCCACTACAGTTGGACTTCCCGCCAGCGTCCTGGTGAATATCGGCGCTATTGCTTCCGTTCAGCGATCCTTTTTACCTGACGCGCTAGCCAAGTTTCATCAACAGTGCCCGCAATGCCGGACCCGTGTGATCCCAGGGCTTTCCATGGAGTTGGTCAACATGGTGGATGCGGGAGAAATCGATATGGCGGCGATCATTCGCCCGCCGTTTTCGCTGCAAAGCGATCTGCGTTGGACGACTTTGGCGCTGGAGCCCTACCGTCTGGTTATCCCGCGCGAGGTGCCTGGGGAGGATTGGTCAAAGCTGCTTTCCAACCAACCGTTCATTCGATACGACCGATCATCCTTCGGAGGCAGGCAGGTCGACCGATTCCTGCGGCACATGCATTTCACCCTGCGTGAAGTGTGCGAACTGGATGAACTGGAAGCGATTATCAAGCTGGTTGCAAACGGTGTGGGTGTCGCTTTAGTGCCGCAGACAGCAACTCATGAAGAGTGGCCAGCCGGTGTGCGGGTTCTTGATCTGGGACAGCACACCTTTCACCGTGACATTGGGCTTGTCCATCGAGCCCGGCAAAGCTTCACGGAACCGGTGCGGGTATTGGCTCAGCTGATTACTGAGCAGGTTTCATCAAGTTCGAAATAAAACCAGAAAAAAGATCCGTTGCTGTCGAGCCGCCGTTTCGACTCGCCTCTCAACCCCGGCGCTTGACGACCCGTCGATGGCAGTCGGCCGGGGCCAACACCTTGCCCGCCTTGGAACGCACGGCGATGGTCTCTACCGGCTCCGACAATTCACTGTCGAGCAGCACCGAGTAGCTCTCCCCTTTGTTGAACAAGTAGCGCTCCCCCCACTGGCGCATGCTGACGACGATGGGAAACACCGCGCGCCCACTGTCAGTCAGCACATATTCTTTGTAGGCACTGCCGTCGGATGCCGGCTGGATGTCGAAAATGCCCAACTCGACGAGCAGTTTGAGCTTGACCGTGAGGATGTTCTTGGCGAGACCAAGACGTTTCTGAAATTCACTGAAGCGGCGAACGTCATCGAACGCGTCGCGGATGATCATCAATACCCAGCGATCGCCGATTGCTTCGAGCGTGCGGGCGACCGGGCATTCGCTCTGCGCCAGTAAGTGCTGTCTGGCCATGGGTCTCCTGGAAGCGAGTCAGTAGGAAGTGGGAAAACGTTCTAACGTCAGACGAAAACGCTTTGCAAATGTGGTTGCATTTAACAACTTCGTTTGTTAAAAATCAACAAACTGGTTTTTATTCAAAACCACAAATCCCAAGGATGGAGTGATGCCGTTCAAGTCTCATGCCCCGGTAAAGATGGACATCGAAGCTGAAAAATCCAGCGGTGGGCACCCGCAAGCTCCGCAACCCCGGGACACCTCCACCCTCAGTCGCTATCAGACTTTTCTTTTTGCCATTACCTGCGCCATGTCGGTCGCAAACGTCTACTTCGCCCAACCTTTGCTGGAATCGATGGCTGCCAGCCTGTCGGTTTCGCCGGGGACGATTGGTGTTGTAGTCACCGCGACACAAGCCGGTTACGCCGTCGGGTTGTTGTTCATCGTTCCGCTGGGTGATGTGCTCAATCGCAAGAAACTTATCCTTACGCAAATGCTGCTGTCGGCGCTGGCCCTGTGCGCCGTTGGCCTTTCGCAGGATTGGGGCATGTTGCTCGGCGCGATGGTGCTGGTGGGCCTGATGGCGGTCGTGGTGCAAGTGGTGGTTGCCTACGCCGCTTCGCTGGCGAGTCCCGAGCAGCGTGGCGAAACCGTCGGCACCGTGACCAGTGGCGTGGTGCTGGGCATTCTGCTGGCCCGTTTCGTCTCCGGCGCAGTGGCTGATTTGGCCGGTTGGCGCGGCGTTTATTTTGTCTCGGCGGCCCTGATGATCGGCATGGCGCTGGTGCTGATGCGCACCCTGCCTGCCCCCAGCACGCCACCGGCGAACGGTGGCTACTGGCAATTGTTGCGCTCGGTGTTCCAGTTATACCTGACCGAACGCACATTGCGTGTGCGGGGCACCTTCGCCCTGCTGATCTTCGCCGCGTTCAGCGTGTTGTGGACCTCGATGGTGCTGCCGCTCAGCGCGCCACCGTTGTCGCTGTCACACACCCAGATTGGTGTGTTCGGACTCGCCGGTGTAGCCGGTGCCCTGGCAGCGGCACGCGCCGGACGGCTCGCCGACCAAGGGCTCGGCAATCGCACCACGGGCGTCGCGTTGGCACTGTTGACCGTGTCCTGGCTGCCTACGGCGTTCGTTGAACATTCATTGTTCGCCATGGTAGTGGGTGTGGTGTTACTGGACTTCGCCGTGCAAGCCGTCCATGTCACCAATCAGAGCCTGATCTTCGCCGCACGCCCCGATGCCCAAAGCCGACTGGTGGGCGCCTACATGTGCTTCTACTCGGTGGGCAGTGGCCTGGGTGCAATAGCCGCAACGTTTACTTATGCACACTTTGGCTGGGTTGCCGTTTGTGTATTGGGTGCGGCCATCAGCGCAGTCGCCCTGTTGTACTGGATTTACCTGGAGTTGACCCGCAAATAACTTTCCAACGTCAATCAAACTTCCTGCGTCCGCAAGTAATGGACGGCTCGACTTCTATGGCGTGACACCGACCTTCTTTATCAAGGCAGATAATCCATGAAACCACTGCACGTAATATTGGCTGTACTGATAACGGCAATCTGGGGTGTGAATTTCTCGGTGATCAAACTGGGTCTGGCGACCGTCGACCCGTTTATCCTGGCGGGTATCCGCTTCAGTCTCTGTGCGTTACCGGCGATGTTCTTCATCCGTAAACCCGACGTGCCGTGGCGCTACATCATCGGCTATGGCCTGGTGTTCGGCATCGGTCTGTGGGGCGTGGTCAATCTGGGGATCAAGGCCGGGCTGTCGGCGGGCATCGCGTCGCTGGTGCTGCAGTTCAGCGCGTTCTTCACCCTCCTGCTCGGCAGTTGGGTGTTCAAGGAAGCGCTGACCCGCTTTCAGGTGCTGGGCATGTTGATCGCCCTCGCGGGGCTGTTGTGCATCATCACGATCAGTGACGGTTCGGTGAGCCTGACCGGCGTGTCGCTGGTGCTGGTGGGCGCAGCGTCCTGGAGCGTTGCCAACATCATCAGCAAGAAGGCGAGCACCAGGGATGTCTTCGGCTTTCTGGTGTGGTCCAGCGCGTTCGCACCGATTCCGTTGTTCGCCCTCGACTACGCGGTAAACGGCAGCGCCGGCTACACGGCGTTTGTCAGTCAGGTGAACACGACTACCGTGTTGTCGATCCTGTTCCAGGTCTATCCCAACACGCTGTTCGCCTACTGGGTCTGGAACTCGCTGCTCAAAACCTATCCGGTCTCCACAGTGGCGCCGCTGTCTCTGCTGGTGCCGATCTTCGGCATGCTCGGCTCGGTCGTGGTGTTCAACGAAAGTGTGCCGGTGAGCAAGGTACTGGCGGTGGTGCTGATCGTACTTGGCCTGGCCGTCGGCCTCTATGGTCAGCGCATTTTCAACGCTGTTTTCGCGCGCCCTGCGCGTACCTCAATATGAATCGCCTCGATAACTCATACGACAACCCGAAGATTTGCCGCTTGGCCGGCTTTCGAGCGCCTGCCCCTTAAGGGCAGGTATTTCAGTCGATGTTCACACATCACCTTGCGCCTCCAAACCAAACACGTTACAAATCCCATCACCAAGTTGTACGACAACCTAAAAATAATCCCCATCCCTCGAGGATGGCGCCAACTGTTCGAGCCCCGCCATGACTCCCCCTGCCCCCGCCCCATTCTCCCGCCACATCGCCGTCCTCATCCTGCTCTGCATGGGCTCTGCCTTCGCCGGCAACCACATCGCCGCGCGCGTAGCCTTCGACGACGGCGCCGGTGTCCTGCTGGCTATCCTGATGCGCTCAGGTGGCACCCTGCTCGTGCTGGCCATTTTGGTCCTGTGGCAACGCCAAAGCCTGCGCCTTCCCCCAGGCGCATGGCGCTGGCAAGTACTTCTGGGCCTGCTGATCGCCACCCAAAGCCTCTGTCTCTATTCTGCCGTCGCCCGCGTTCCGGTAGCGCTGGCCCTGCTGGTCGCCAACGTCTTCCCGATTCTGCTGGCGCTGCTGACCTGGGCGCTCGGCGGCCCACGCCCCACCGCGCGCACGGCCTTGCTGATGGGCCTGATTCTGGTGGGCCTGGTGTTCGTGCTTGACGTACCCGGCCGCTTCGCCACCCACACCAGCCTCGGCCCGCAATGGCTGCTCGGCGTCACCCTAGCCTTTTGCGCCGCGTTCGTATTCGCCTGTGCGCTGTGGATCACCGACCACAAGTTGTCTCAAGTACGCGGTTCTGTGCGCAGCCTGCTGACGATCTTCATCGTATTCAGCAGCGTCAACATCGCGGGCTGGACCGGTGCGCTTGCCGATGGCTTGAACCTGCCGGCAACCAGCACCGGCTGGCTGGCACTGGCCACGCTGGTGGTGCTGTATGGCACCGGTTTTATCGTGCTGTTCATTTCAGTGCCGCGCCTGGACATGCCGCGTAATGCACCAGTGATGAACATCGAGCCGCTGGCAACCTTGTTGATGGGCTGGATCGTGCTCGACCAGATGCTCAGCGCCGGGCAGATGGCAGGCGGGGTTATTGTGGTCACGGGGATTGTGTTGCTGACTTATCGCACGTCGCCCGGGCCGACCGCCAAGGCGCAGGTGGCGTAATGCCTGGGTTTCGTATAGGGCACGAGTGATACCCCGCTGCAGCGGGCGCTACTTCAACTCGCTGGCCCGATTGCTCGCCGCATCATCGTAAGCCACATACAGCGACTCGGCGATCTGGCTTTTGATGGCCTTGGTGGACTCCAGGCCCAACACAAAACCTTCAGCCTTGCCGCCGGCGCGGTTGAGCTCCTCGTGGGTGGACGCGCCGGTGATGGCGTCGAGGAGTTTGGCGGCGTGGGGGCCGACGCCTTTGGGCAGGGAGATTTGGTCGATGGACATGGCGATACCTTCAGAAATGAAATCGGTAGCGCTTTTAACCACTGCCGGGAGCGGGCATGGTAAACCGGTTGGCGCAGAAAGGGGCTGCTTTTGGTCGTAGGCCAGTTCAACAACGGCCTACACCCCTGAATGCTTGTCTCCCCCTTACCGTAGCCTTCAGACCGTCACGTTGATCACCTCGCCCCCGCGCCGCTCAAACATTGCCCGCTCCGTCTCCTCAGTCGCCCGTTCGCCCTTGTAGGCCAACTGAGTGATGAACAGCCGGTCCTGGGCGCCCTTCAGGTTCGACGGGTCATGGGGCCTGAGCAAGGGCGCCAGATCAATAGTACTGGCGAAATTCTCGTTGGTCAGGCTGCGAAAACCCATGAGGCTGCCCGACGACGGCGAGCCGGCGTCGACCATGTCGATGGCGGCGTTGCGGTAGGCCACGGCGGCCGCTTGCAGGCCGGGGGCGCGGTTGAGCAGGTCGGTGAGGCGTTGGACATTCGCATCGCTCAGTTGGCCGGCCTTATCGAGTACTTTCAGGCGGCCGTCGGCTTGCACGGTAAACCCGTAATCGGTTCCAGCCAGGTCGGGCGCGGTGCTGGCCAGGGAGGCCTGGAATGCGTTGAACGCGCTTTTCAGCACGCCGTGTGCGCCATTGAAGCGGTCGACGAAGCGAGGCAAATCCGGCGAATCGGACCGGCCGACCCAGGTGTTGACCACCTCCAGTGGCGCGCTCAGGGTCTGGGCGGCTTCGCTGGGGTGGTAAATGGCCGCCGGGCCGGCGTTTGCCAGGGCTTGGGTGGCGACGTCCGACGGCGCCTGGGGCACGCGTTTCTGGTCGGAAGGCGCCAGGCTGATAGTGGCCGGGGCGAGATGGGCAGCGCTGACGGAAAGTGCCATTTTAATCGATCCATGATTGGCGGGGTCATACAGGTTATCGACGCGGATGAGGCAATCTTTAGACGCCCCCATTTGAACGTCGTTGCTGCCCAAAGCTACGCGTGTGGCGATGGCTCGATACCCACACAGCGCGATCATTTGGCGCTGGCACCCACCTTCAATCAGCCGCCTGCGACAACGGCCGCGCCACCCGTTCCAGCGCCTTGCGCTCCGCCGCCACGCCCCAGATCGCCTGCACTATCGCAGCGGCGCACATCAGCGCTGCCCCGATCAAATACCCCACGAACAAACTTCCACGCTGTTGCGTCTGTATCAATTGCCCAAACAGCGTTGGCCCGATGATCCCGCCTAGCCCCGTGCCGAAGGCATAAAAGACTGCAATCGCCAGCGCGCGTATCTCCAGCGGAAAGGTCTCCGCCACGGTCAGGTACGCCGAACTCGCCGCTGCCGAGGCGAAGAAGAAAATCACCATCCATGCGATGGCTTGCTGGGTCACGTCGAACCAGCCTTGCTGGAACGCGTAGCCGCTGAGCGCCAGCAGCACGCCGGAGATCGCGTAGGTAGAGCTGATCATCACGCGCCGGCCGACTACGTCAAACAACCGCCCCAGCAGCAGCGGCCCGCAGAAGTTGCCGAGGGCGAGCGGCAGCACGTACCAGCCGACGCGCTCGGCGGGCACGTCGTAGAAGTCGGTGAGCACCAGCGCATAGGTGAAAAATATCGCGTTGTAGAAAAACGCCTGGGCGGTAAGCAGCGTCATGCCCACCAGGGCACGACGGCGAAAGCTGACAAACAGAGTATGGAAAATCTCCGCCAGCGGGGTGTGGTCGCGCGCATGCAGGCGCAAGGCTGGGCCGTTGACCGGGGCCAGTGCGTGGCCTTGTTCGCGCAGGCGCGCTTCGATGCCCTCGACAATGCGCCGCGCTTCGTCCTGCTGGCCGTGGATCAACAACCAGCGCGGGCTTTCCGGTAACCACAGGCGCATCACCAGAATGATCAGGCCCAGCGCGGCACCGATGCCGAAGCACAGGCGCCAACCGAGGTCGCCGCCGACGATGTGCGGGTCGAGCAACACGATGGCGCCACCGGCACCCAAAGCGGCGCCCAGCCAGAAGGTACCGTTGATGGTCAGGTCGACCCAGCCGCGATAGCGCGCCGGAGTGAATTCCTGGATGGTCGAGTTGATCGCCGTGTATTCGCCGCCAATGCCCATGCCGGTGAGGAAGCGGAACAGCAGAAAGGTTTCCAGGTTGAAGGAAAACGCCGTGGCCGCGGTGGCGCCCACGTACAGCCAGAGGGTGATGAAGAACAGCTTGCGCCGCCCCAGGCGGTCGGTGAGCCAGCCGAACAACAGCGCACCCAGCACGGCGCCAGCGATGTAGACGCCACCGGCGAGGCCGATGTCGAAGTTGCTGAGGTTAAGGCCAGCGCTGCTTTTCAGCGCCCCGGACACCGAGCCGGCCAGGGTCACTTCCAGCCCGTCGAGCAGCCAGGTGATACCCAGGGCAAACACCAGCAAGGTGTGGAAGCGGCCCCAGGGCAAGCGGTCCAGGCGCGCGGGCAGGTCAGTCTCGAACAGCGCCCCTTGGGTGTCGGCGTGTGGTTGGGTCATGGTCACCTCCGTCCTTGTGCAGTGCCTCGTCAGTTATGAGTGAGCCTTTGGCGGGGGAGTTCAAAGTCGTCGCGCTGGTGTCCTTGATCCTCAGGGATTGGCGAGGCTTGTCAGGATTGCTCCAGCGCCACCGGCTTGACCGCCTGCCCCTGCTGACGCGAGGTGACCAGGCCAATAAAGGAAATCACCAGCGCCAGGCCAATCGTCGAGGACACTTCTGCGCGGTGTTCCGGCGTCACCATCATCACGGTCAGCGCCGCGCAGATGAACGCGATGACCAGATAGGTCAGCCAGGGAAACAGCCACATGCGCAAGGTCAGTTCGACGTTCTGCCGGAGCAGCAAACGCCGCATACGCAATTGCGAGACCGCGATCACCAGATACACCAGCAACGCAATAGCACCGGAACTGGCGAGCAGAAACTGGAACAGCCCGGCAGGCATGAAGTAGCTCAGCAGCGTCACCCCGGCTCCGATGATGGTGCTGGCAATCACCGCCGCCCTCGGCACGCCCGCCACTGACGTGTGTTTGAGGGCACGTGGCGCATCGCCGCGTTTACCCAGGGAGAACAGCATGCGCGAGGAGATGTAGATCGAGGAGTTCATGCAACTGGCGACGGCGATCAGCACCACCACGTCGACCATGAACTTGGCGTTGGGGATGTTCATCAACTCCAGCGCACGCTGGTAAGAGCCCACGGACGCCAGCAGCGGGTCGTTCCACGGCACCACGGAGATGACGACCGAGATCGACAACAGGTAGAACACGCCGATGCGCCAGATCACCGAGCGTGTTGCCTTGGCGATGTTCTGCGCCGGGTTACTCGACTCAGCCGCGGCAATAGTCACCGCCTCGGTACCAATGAAACTGAACATGATGGTAATGAAGGCCCCCACCACCGCCGACAGGCCGTTGGGGGCAAAGCCGCCGTGCTCTTGCATCAACCGGCTCAAGCCACTGGCTTGGCGATCAGGAATCCAGCCCATCAGCACGTTGAAACCCAGGCCGATAAACCCGACGATGGCGATGACCTTGGCCATCGCGAACCAGAACTCGAACTCGCCATATTTGGCAACGCTGAACAGGTTGGTGATCACCAGCAAAATGATCGACAGCAACGCGAACAACCAGGCATCGATCTGTGGAAACCATTGATTGAGCACATGCCCGGCAGCCAGCGCCTCGATCGGAATCACCAACACCCAGAACCACCAATACAACCAGCCGATGGTGAAGCCTGCCCAGCGTCCAATGGCCTGGTCGGCATAGGTGGAAAACGAACCGGTGTCCGGGCGCGCCACCGCCATTTCGCCGAGCATGCGCATCACCAGCACCACCAGCAGGCCGGAGCACAGGTAAGCCAGTAAAACCGCCGGCCCCGCTGCCGCGATGGCATGCCCGGAACCGACAAATAACCCCGCGCCGATAATGCCTGCGATGGACAACATGGTGACGTGCCGCGGCTTGAAACCCTGCGCCAGCTGACCGTTGGAATCGTTGCAGTTGAGGCTATTCATTGTTTTTGTTGTTCTCGGGCGACTAGTGCCCTTCACCTTAAGTGCGCTGGACACGGCCAAAGTAGCCTGAGCGCGCCATCATCGTGTCTGATCTCGACATTTGCCCACACTCATAGCGCGTGTTTCTCACGCCATTAATGGATCATCTGCCACAACGACGCGCCGACTCCGGTAATGCTCTCCCCCGCAATCAAACCCGCCGCTGCGGTAATTGCGAAGCGCTCCGTCACGCTTGGCCAACGACAGCTGACCAACCAGGTGATGACCGCACCCAGCGCCATCATCAGCGACACCGACGCCGGCAATACAAACGCCAACCCCAGGGCCGCCGCGCTGGGCAGGTAGCGGCTGCGATGGGCGGGCAATGTGCTGTCGAGCACGCCCAGCACGACGCCGATCAGGGCTGCAATGCCGATGGCCCAGCGAATGCTCGGCGACAGTGAGTCCAGCCCGTGGGTCAGGGTTTGCGCCACGGCTTTCCAGGTGGCGACGGCCGGCGCCGGCCACTCTTCGGTGAGCAGCATGGTCTGTGGGTCGGGGATCAGCGCCAGGTAGGCGAATACACCGACGATGCTGCCGACAAAAATCCCCAGGATCTGCGCGATCACCTGCTTGTGGGGCGTGGCGCCAATCGCCTTGCCCACCTTGAAGTCGTTCATCAGGTCCGTGCATTGCCCGGCCGAACCGCCGGCCGTGTTGGCGCTCATCAGGTTGATCGGCACCTGCCCCGGCGCGGCGATGCCGAAACTCAACTGGGACAGTTGCCCAATCGCGCCGATCGGCGGAATGCCAGTGGCCCCCACCACCCGCGCCGCCACGGCGGCCAGGCAGATCGCCAGGGGAATGGTCAACAGCGCCATCCACAGGTTGATCCCGAACAACAGCGCCTGCAGGCTCACCACCAACCCGATCGCCAGCACAAAGCCTGCGGCTGGACCGGGTTTGGGAACTGTCCATGGCGTGCCACCGTCAGCCTGAGTGGAGCGATGCAACGCCCACAATCGAATCGCCAAGGAGGCCAGGGTGGAACACACCATCAAGCTCACCCCTGGCCAGAGCAGCCACTCCACCAGCGCGGCGAATTGCGGGCCGCTGCTACCGGGCGGGAGGTTCACCAGCCCTTGGGCCAACAGCCATGGGGCCAACCCGCCCCAGGCCAGCAAGGCGCCGAGCAGCAGGGTCAGGCCCACGCGGATGCCGATGATGCCACCAAACCCCAGCAGCAACAGCGAAGGGTCGGCGGTAAACGTCAGCCTTTCAAGCTGCGCGCTCGGCGACCAGCGTGGAAAGGCCCAGAGGAAGGTGTCCACCCACTTGACCAGTCCTGACAGCACGGCGGCGCTGAGCAGCACTTTCAAGCGTGTCGCGGCTTCGCGCCCGTGGTTGTAGATATGCAGCAAGGTCTCCAGCGTGGCCATGCCTTCGGGAAACTTCAGTGCCTTGTCATTGAGCAATGACGGCCGCAGGTACCAGGCGATCCAGATGCCGAGGAAGCTCACGGAAAACACCCAGGCGATCATCGGGATCGCCTCCAGCTGGTTGCCGGTGAGCAAGGTGTAGGCCGGGATGGGCGCGACCAGCCCGCCGGAAATGATCGACGCGGCGGCCGAGGCGACGGTCTGGTTGATATTGCTTTCGTGCAGCGTCCACGGCAATGCAGCCGACGAGCGCTTGGCCAGGCCCTGCCAGATCGCATAGCCGATCAGCAACGCGATGATCGACATGTTGAACGACCAGCCGATCTTCAGGCCGGCGTACACATTAGAGGGGGTCAGCAGGATGCCGAGCAGCACCCCGGTGATGACGGCTCGCCCGCTGAGTTCGCGCTCTACGGGGTTGGTTGACGAGATCGGATGCATGCAGATTCCTTTCGACCAGAAGACAGCGTCACTTGATAAGTGAACGCTGCCTGGCGTGAAGGTTCAGCCGCGCTTCAAGTGCCTCTATTTTGCAAACGCATACTCGCCGCCCTGCTCCACCGCCTTGCGATAAGCCGGTCGTTGCTGGAGCGTGTCCACCCAGGCCGCCAGGTTCGGATACGCCTGCAACTTGCCCTGGGCCTTGGCAATCTCGCCGATAAAGCTCATCTGAATGTCCGCACCGCTGAGCTCCTCACCCGCCAGGTAGGCGGTTTTGCCGAGCACGTCATTCAGGTAGCCAAGGTAGTTGGCCAGCTCCGATTCAATGCGTGGATGCAGCGGCGCCCCGGCTTCACCCAGGCGCCCGACGTAGAGGTTGAGCATCAGCGGCAGCATGGCCGAGCCTTCGGCAAAGTGCAGCCATTGCACGTATTCATCGTAGGCGGCGCTGGCCGGATCGGGTTGCAGTTGACCGTTGCCGTGGCGGCGGATCAGGTAGTCGATGATGGCCGCCGACTCGATCAGTACGCGGGAGCCGTCCTCAATCACCGGCGATTTACCCAGGGGGTGAATGGCCTTGAGCTCAGGTGGCGCGAGGTTGGTTTTCGGGTCGCGCTGGTAGCGCTTGATTTCGTAGGGCAGGCCCAGTTCTTCGAGCAGCCAGAGGATGCGTTGGGAACGCGAGTTGTTGAGATGGTGAACAGTGATCATGGGCGCTCCGCTGAACAGGTGTGGGTTTGTGTAAAGGAAGACTACACCGTCACCGACGCGTTCAGGTTAGTCATGATGATTGTGTCCACCCAAAATTCCGGCCCCCCACAACGTAGAGGGCAGGACCAAGAGAGACCGGCGTTTAGGCGACGGCGGTCAACTTCACTTCCAACGTAAGTGCGTTGCTCAGCTCTTCCAGCGTCAGATAGGCTTTATCCTTCAGTTGCGGCCAGCGCTCAATGAAAAACAATCCCCTGTCGTTGATCTGAATAGGCGTGGTGATAAGTTCTCCACTATTGGAACGGTGGACCAGGTTGGCCTGGGTCCTGGAGGGCTGTTCGATATGGAAACTGCCGATCGCCCTGAGCCGCGTGCGGTCTGGTAGAACCCTGGCTTGAGGAGGCGGAGTACCGGCAATGCCGACGTCTACTTTGAAATCACTGCGCGCGGCCGGGGTGCCACTTTCGCCGCGAACGGCATTGAAGATTTCCCAACCGCCTGGATGCAGGGGGCGCGCACTGTCGGGAGCGACGTCACGAACCGTCAGGCTGACCGCATCCTGCAATTGGGCGATACCTGGCACGCCCTGGAACATATCGGAGTGCGCGCTGCCCATAAACGCAACCCATCGATGAGGGCCCAGTGCCGCCTGATCAGCTTTGATCACCTCATTGGCGAAATAACTGAACATGCTTGCACGAGGGTCCGTTCCAGGCATACCTCTAAGGTGATAGCTGGCAATGCAATCAAGTGCCCTGACGCGTATGCCGTACTTGTTTGCGACACTGACCACATGGGTGTAATTGGCCTCGCCCGCATAGAGGTGCATATGCCCTATATCCTGGGACCTCAAATAACCTTTCAGGCTTTCCGGCATTTTCTGTGTACTGAAAAAGCTCTCCAGTTCTGCCTGATGCAGATCAGTCAGCAGGTGTTCCATGTACAAGGTCTTTACGCCCTGCTTCTTCAGTAATTTCATATGGTTGATCAGGAACTGTTTGCTCGAACTGTGGCTGTGAGATTCGCCAATGATTAGCCCCCACTTCTGCTTGTAGAGTTTCTCAATAAACATCTCCTCACTGGTCGCCGTGGCAAGGTCGGAGAAATCGCCGCGCGCCGGTGGGACGTAAGCAGCAAAAGCCTTTTTGGCGGTTTTCTCCAAGCGAGCGCGGGTCCGTATGAACGCCTCGAACGCCTCTTTATCCTGGCTGTCGTGTAGCGGGACGTACTCGGGATCGAAGCCTTTCCTCGACTGCCTTATGTCTTCCAGATTGCGTTTGTAGATCGCGGGCAGATCAAACTCACTGTAATGGGACACTGCAGCGGGGGACCGTACCGTCATCGAAGGGCCGGCAGTGGGCAGCGTTTGAGAGGCCGGGGCCATTGTCAGCTTGTAGTCAGCTCGGGACTGCGCGGCGGAAGCGGTATCGAACTGCACACCGACGGTTTGGCCCGGCGCAACGTCGTCCACGCGCAGGGCAATGACGTTCTGCAGATCAGCCAGGCCTGGTATCTCTTCAGCACGCCCTATGCGGTTGTGATCGACCAAGGCGATCCAGCCTTCATCGGGATCGCTTGTCGCAAGCGCTTTGTGGGAATAGAAGTTTCTGAGTTTGCTGCTGCGCGGGATAAATCGTTCTCCGCCGCGCAGTTCCAACACGTGTTCCATATGATAGGAACTCGACGCGTCCACGCCGTCGATTGCAACCTTGTGCTTGCGCGCTTCCAGCATCAGCTTGCGGTAGGTGAACGGGGCATCCTTGCCCCAGCCCAGGGCTTTATCGACCCGCATCAGATGGTCTGTGACGCGTCTCAAGGCGTGGGCGACATCGCCTTTGACTTCCCCGTTGATAATAGTGAGTTTGCTGCGAAAAACATCGGCCGGCAGGTTTTCGATGTACACACGCTTAAGCCCCTGCTCGGTCAATGCCTGCATATTTTCGATCAGCAACTGCTTACTGGCGACGCCAGCGTTGGAAGCACCAATGATCAGACCTTTTTTAAGGGGGAACACAGTGGCAAGCACGGTGGCCGGGCTGGCGTCGGGCGCCAGTACCGGCAAACCTTCGCGACTCGGGCGCGCCGGGGGTGAGGCGTAGAAGGCTTCGGCATCCTGGGTCAGTTGTTTCACCTGGTTGGGGTAGCTGTCGCGCAGCGGCTTCAAGTCGAGATAGGCCCCTTCCCGGGCGCTCCGCGCAATGACTTCGTCCGGGTAATTGGCGAGGCTTTTGGCGAAATCAGGGTCAAGTGCCGCTCTGAAGTATCTACCTTGCGCAGGTGAACTCTCGTACAGGGCCAGTGGCTGTTCAACGTCCTGGGAGAGTCGCTGATACTTCCTGCGCCCTCCGCCCGCAACACCGGAACGTATCCAACGGCCTTTGGTATTGCGGTTGACCAGACGTGCGGTTGAACGCATCTGCCCAGTGAGTGGGTCATAGCTGTACAACACGTAACGCCCCAAGGAATCCGGGGTGTTCTTCACCCAGAAATCCTTGGCCTCAAATAGCACGGGTTTCATATCGACAGGGATGCGCGGCTGAAGCTCTTTGAGCAGCGCGGCGTGTTTTTGCGCTTTAAGGGTCGGCCTGATGGAAAGGGCGTTGAACGGGCCTTTAAAGGCTGGACGGAAGTCGAACAACAGGGCGCCCCCCAGATTGGTCAGGTAGCCGATGAAGTGTTGCAGGGCACCGTCCTTGTCGCCTTGCTCAAAGGCACTGATGGCGAGCATCGCATCCTTGAACGCCAGCAGGCCACCCAGGCTCAGGCTCAACACCGGGAAGGGAATGGTGGCAATGGCGGTGACCAGTTCTACGCAAGTCCAGAGAATGCCCATGATCATTTGAGTGCGGTTAACCGTGGTGGCGACCACATCATCTATTTTGCGCTGCAGCACGCTGTTGTAGAACTCATGACGCAAGTCGCTCAGAGGTGCAACGCGGTCTATCGGCTCATGGCGGGCGGGGCTTGGCGTCGTGCGGTTTATCGTCTCCGGCAGCCCCTTGCGGGCAGCGTCCAGGAAGCCGGTGACGCGGGCCTTGCCTCTCACCGCCACCCGGTCAATCAGATAACCCGAAACGCCATCGACTTTTTTCAGCCAATAGTTGAACAGCTTCGCCTCACGCACCTCGATGCCGTCGGGGGCGTTAGGGGTGTACAACAGCACCGGATTGTCCGCATGACTGAACAGATAAATGCCCATCACCCATTCACCGTCGATCACCAGCCGATGGACCTTATAGCGGTTGCGCGTCGCGACGGTGGTATCGCCAAGGCTGTCGATGGCGCGTTCCAGCCAGGCCAGGTCGATACGGGCGATGTGGCCGCGCAGGCAGCCGTCCAGCGCCGCATATTTTATCTGCAGTTGGTTGATCGCCAGCGTGGCATTGCGCCGTTCGGCGTAGCCGGGGCTGCTTGCGCTTTGCAAGCGGCTACGTACTTCGTCGGTGTAGCGCTGGCCGATCCACACGCCGGTGACCGAGCGAGCAACATTCTGCGGGGTCAAGCGGCTCAGGTCGACGCCGTCAGGCCCGCTGAAGGTGGCCGAGGTGGAGAACTTCGAGTCGATGAAGCCGACGTTATCCTCGTAGCCGTCTCTGTACAGCCTGGTATAAGACAGGGCACGCGGCCTGCCGCCCAGCAGCGGCCAAGGGGCTGTAACGTAAACAGTGTCCGGGTCGATATAGTTCTGGCGGCGCCCCAGCAGTCGGTTCAGGCTGAGCGTGGCTTGTTCATGCAGATAGGCGTTGAAGGTGATGAAGTTCGCTTCGGAATCAGGCCTGGCGTTGTAGACGCGCAACGCACCCACGGCGTCCTCGCTCAGGCTAGTCAACCGCGCCCGGTCGGCCGCCGGGGCCGAGCGATACCACAGCGGGGTACTGTGTTCATAGTCGTCCATTGCTGCGTTTTGCGAATGAACAACCATGGCATCCAGGCAAACCGCATGGGCGCACAAAGGCCCGAAGGTCACCTCTTCGTGTTCCTTCATGTCGGGCTTGAACCCCAGCCCGGCGAGGAACGCCCCCATCTTCGGGCGAAAGCGCAGAGGGCACTGCTCAAGCAGGTAATCAATCATGGTCCGGTCGTTGTAACGGGTCTTGTCATCGGCCCAGGCGATGATATGCGCCTGGCATTCGCGCTCAGTGGCGAATGCGATGAACTGCTGTTCGCGAGGCGAGCCGGGGGTGCACAACAGCAGACGTCGGGGTTGCTTCCCGTCTTCCTGTTCGCGCAGCAGCCACAGGTCTTTGAGTTGCGCACCATGCAGCAGCACGGTTTGTGCGCACACCTGTGGATTCGTACCGGCTCGCAGGTCTTCGAACAGCTGGTAATCCGCCTGGACCAAGTCGCCTCGCAACCTCGCGACGTAGGCCAGCAATACCAGGCGCTGATCGAACAGGTCACGGGCCGCCTGCTTGATGGCCGGCTTGACCTGCATGTCTTTTTGCAGCGCCCCAAACTCCAGGCGCGGCCGCAGGTCCGGCTCGCGGAGCATGTCGAGCAGGCTCTGCGCATTCAGGTCGGCATGCTCGCCTTGGAGTGCAGCCCCCGCATACGTGAGCGTGGTATTGGCCAGAAAGTCCGAGCCGGGCAGCTCGTCACGGCTATGCAATCCCCAATAGCACAACTGCACGAGGCTGTGCTGTTGCTCGTAGGTGCCGACATTGGCGACTTTACGTCGGGTGGTGACGTGCAGATGCTGGGGATCCAGGCCATGCATCTCCAGTGCTTCGTCCAGGTACTCTGTGAGCTGAAAGTTGGCCAGTGCCTGGGGCGAAGCGGCAGGGCCCAGTAAATCGACCAGGGTATTGCGGGCCTGATTGTAAGCCTGGATGTATCCACTCAGGGTCTGCTGGCCCGTCGCGTCTGCGCTGCGGTACCAGTCAGGCAAGCTGTTGTACACGCTGCGCTCCAGCAGCCGTTGCTGCCTGAACGCCAGGCGCAAGGACAAATCCGGGAGCGCGGCTTTTACCGCAGTGTCCAGCGCGGCCATCAACCGCGCGGCATCCTGCATCGGGTTGTCGATTAGGCTCAAGGCCAGGTCGATGTCCTGGCGGCGTTTGTCGAGCAGCGCATCGTAGGTGTGCTCAAACAGTGGCTCGCCTTCGAGCGCCCGCAATTGCAAAGGCCAGATACCCGCTGCGTCCAGCGCCTGGTAACGCACCGGCAAATGGCGGCAGACCTCTTCGCGCCCCGCCGGCACTTTCATGATCGCTTTCAGACCCATGTCGAGTTCTGCCAGAGAAGCGAAAGGTTCCAACCCTCGGTTCGGCGTGAACAACAGAACCTGACCCAGGTCCTGCCCTGACGTGAGGTCATCCACGACAGGGCTGGATTTGCGTGTGAGGACGAAGGCCCCGGCAAACTCCACGGTTTTGTCCTGGTAACTGAAGGTCAGCGAATACATGCCAGGCCGTAAGGACGGGCCTCGAGAGCAGTCTTCAATCATGCGTTGTTCGGCGGGAGACAACAGGTAATCACGTACGTCCAGGGCAACCTGCTGTTCCAAGGCAGCAAGGCCGGCCGTCTGCGCGAGATAGCTCCGACGGCCCAGGCCGTCGACCGTACTGGTCTCGTCCAGTTTTTGCAGGTCGTTGTTCAAGTTGGCTTTAAGCCTGGCGAGCAGCGCTTTGCCGGTCTCGTGGGTGAGGTCTGTCTCGGTCAAGGCCTGGAACAGGCTGCGTGACTGGCTCAAAAGCTGTTCATTCGCGGCAATCAGGGTGGTGTTGAGCTTTTCCAACGCCAGCAGTTCTGCGGGCAATTGGACGGGTAGTCGGGTTTGGCTGCGCAGGTCAGGTTCGATTTCAAACAGGTGTGTGCGCAGTTCCTGAAGCGTCAGTTTGGGTAACGGATCATTTGGCGTACTCATGGACGCTGTCCTCATGCTGATGGGGTGAACCCTCAGCATGAAGCGCGGCCCGTGCGTGGCAGCGGTAGATATTCAAGGGGGTGATTGAACGTCAGCCCAAGCGAAACCGCGCCGTATTGTCACTCAGCGCCTTGCTGCCTTTACTCAAGGTATCAGCCGCCTGGTTGACCGCCCGCGCGCCTTCCAGCAAGCGCCCTGCCGCCTGATCCACTTGCTGGATATTGCCGCTGACCTCATCGGCAGTCGCGGCTTGCTCCTCCACCGCCGCCGCAATGTGCGCCAGCGTGTCGGTGACGTTTTGCACCGCGCCGGCGATCTCGCCCAAGCGTGTGCCCAGGCCGGTGACGGACTCGGCGTCGGTCAACGCCTGGTCGCAGGCTGCGCCCATCAGCGTGACGGCCTGGCTGACCGTCGCGCGCAGGCTGTCTACCGTGCTGGCGATTTGCGCGGTAGAGGCCTGGGTGCGTTGCGACAGGCTGCGCACTTCATCGGCCACCACGGCAAAACCCCGGCCCTGTTCGCCAGCACGGGCGGCCTCGATGGCGGCATTGAGCGCCAGCAGGTTGGTTTGTTCGGCGATGCCACGAATGGTGTCGACCACCGATTGAATCTGCTGGCCCTGCTGGCTGACCTGTTCCAGGGCATTGGCGGTGTCGGTCAGGCGCTGGTTGAGTTGCTGGATGCTCGCCGTGGTGCGCTGGCTGTCGCGGCTGCTGTCTTCGGCGATACGCCGGGTGTGCTGCGCGCTGCCCGAGGCCTGTTCGCAGCTTTTAGCGACGCCCATCGACGTGGCGGCCAATTGGGTGGCAGCGGCGGCGATCTGGCTGATCTGGTGCTGCTGGTCTTCAACTTCGGTGAGGGTGCTGCCCGATTGTGCGTTGAGGGTGAGCACGGTGGCGCTCAGTTGCTGGGTTTCATGATTGACCCCGAGCAGGCTGGCGCGCAGTTGCACCACGGCAACGTTGAGCGCCGTGCTGATGGCGGCCAGTTCGTCGCGGCCTTCCACCGCCACTTCGACGCGCAGGTTGCCGTCACGCAACGACTCGGCGAGCGTGGTAATGCCGCTGGCGCTGCGGCGGATCGACGCTTGCAGGCAGATGAACAGGTACAACGCGGCCAGCGCCAACAGGCTGAACGTCGCCGCCACCGGGACGAAGTGTTGCAGCGAACGTTCACGGTAGTAACTCAGGCGTGCGTCGAGCGAATGCAGCGACTGGCTGCGCAATGCGCCCAGTGCTGCAAGCATGGCGTCGACGCTCTGGTCGAAGGCCGTGGCGTCGAGCTTGATGGTGCCGCCGAATACGCCGTCGTCCAAGGCCTTCAGCTCGCTGTCCAGGCGTTGCAGACTGGTTTCGTATTGCACCATCCAGGGTTCCAGGCCGGGATATTGCCTGGCTTTGAGCGCACCGGCTGCCTTGACCAACTGGTCCCGCGCATCACCGATGCGGCCGCGCAGATCGCGCATCTGCAAGCGGCTTTGCAGGGTGAACTGGCCCGAGGCAATCGAGGATTGGCCGACGCTGGCCGTGCGCCCGATACGCTCGATCAGGTCCGGTGTGTGCTGGGTGGAAATCTGCATCAGCAGGTAGGTTTCCAGCCATGGGTCGAGGATCAGGCCGGCGTCCAGGGTGATCTGCTCCCGCAACGATTGCATCGCGGTCAGGGCGGCGGTGAAGCGGTCGTAGCCATCCGGCCACCAGCCGACGGTGCGCAGGGCCTGGGTGTCCATGCCCTTGACCGCGGCCTGCAACGTGTCGAACCGCGCCAGGGTGTCGGCGCTGGCGTTATGGGTTTTGAGCGCATCGCCCAGGGTTTGCAGACCTTGCTGAATCAGTGGGCTGCCGGCATCCACCTTGTCCATCGCGGCCTGGGCGGCAGGGGTTGGAGTGTGCAGGATGTCCACGGATTTCCAGCGGGCGGCCAGGTTGCGTTGGGCGCCCAGTTGCGCATCGAGCTGGTCCAGCGCCAGCAGTTGGTACACGCCGGACTGTTCGCTGGAAATGACCGCGAGTTTGTCGTGGTAATCCTGGCCAATCATCCACAGGCTCCCAGCCAACGGCAGCATGAACAGGCAGAACAGCACCTGGAACTTGCGCGCGAAACCGAACCGTCCAAGCAGGCGGATACCCGGTGATAAAAGTCTTTGCATGCCCTGCAGCTCCCCTGAACGAACCCATACTTCACAGCCTGGAAATGACTAACGGCAAAATGCCATGTCATTGATTAGTCTGGCTCTAGCAAGATATGGGCCGTGAGGTGCAAGCGCGGCGACACGCGCCATGGCGCCGCGAAACTGGCCAGAAGTGCGCGAAAATGGGGCAAAAGCACTCAGTGTCGGGCACGTCCTGTAACCGCCGGGGACACAACGCCTGGGAGGCGAATGCAGGACATAGCGGTTTTCAGGCCAGCACGTGATTAATCCATTGGATGTGCCGGGCAATCTCTTGCAGCTTTTCTTCCGGCACCGACTGCCTGGCCTTCTCGAAACTGGCCAGTGTCTTTTGTTTCTTGCGCAGCAGGCGTTGCCACTTCGCCACGAACACCGGGCTGCGCACCTCTAGATGCAGCGGCCCGAAGTACAGTTGCTCCTCGGTGTAGGTCACCGGCCCGGTACGCTCGGCGACAATGATTTCGTAATAGAAGCGGTTTTCGTGCAGCAGCTCTTCGTGGACGATTCGGTAGCCGTTATCCATCAACCAGTGGCGCAACGCTTGCTCGCCGCCGTTGGGTTGCAGGATCAGGGCGTTCCTCGCCGCTCAACTGCGCGTTGCCGCTGTCGAGAATGTCGCGAATCGTCTCGCCGCCCATGCCGCACAGGCTGATGGCGGTGATGGCGTCGTCCGGCTCGATGGCGGCCAAGCCATTGGCCAGGCGTACCTGAATACGCTGCTCCAGGCCGTTATCACGCACGGTGCGCTGAGCCGCATGAAACGGCGTAGCCGCGACCTCCCCCGCCACCGCCAGGGCAATCACGCCACGACGCAACAATGCCACGGGCAGGTAAGCATGGTCCGAGCCGATATCGGCCAGGCGCGCGCCGGCCGGTACCAGCGCCGCCACACGCTCCAGGCGCATGGACAAGGTGTGTTCGTTCAACGGTGGTTCCTTTTCATTCTCCGGAAAATCGGTCCCGGCTGTTGGTCAGGTGCAGCACCATTGCCGCCCGCGCGGCATCCGGGTCCTGACGCTTGATCGCATTGAAGATCGCCTCATGCTCAAGGTTCGCCAGTTGCCCCAGCTTGGCAAAATCCGCCCCGCCGCGCTCGGCGCCCACCACCAGGGTACGGGGGATCATCGCAGTGCCCAGGTGCTGCATGATTTCGCTGAAAAACGTGTTGCCGGTGGCCTCGGCGATCAGTTGGTGAAAGCGCTTGTCTTCTTCCACACAGCTGTCGTTACTGGCAAGCGAGGCCTGGTAATCGTCCAGCGCCTGGCGCATGTGCGCGAGTTGCGCGTCGGTACGGCGCAGCGCGGCCAGCGCCACGGCTTGCACCTCCAGGCCCAGGCGCAGTTCGAGCATGTTGCGCACGCTGGCCACCGTGTCCACGTGCAGGCGCAAGCCTTGCTGGGGGTGCTGCGCCAGCACGAAGGTGCCGATGCCGTGGCGCGTCTCCACCAGCCCGGAAGCTTGCAGCTTGGAGATGGCTTCGCGCACCACCGTACGGCTCACCCCGTGCTCGAGCACGATGGTGGATTCGGACGGCAATTTTTCACCGGGCTTGAGCTGCCCGAGCAGGATGCACTGGGTCAGTGCGTCGACCACGCCCTGGGCCAGGTTGGTGGAGCGTTTGCGCACGGCGGGTGCGTTTTCAATGGGCATTGCTAGGGTCCACGGGGTTGGGCTGAGGGGAGCTTAACACCCTGCTGATGGATAGCGCCGAGTTGATTCATAGCGGCATCAACTTGTATGACAACCAACCTATATGCCGATGATGCCGGTCGCGTATCGCAATTTTTTTACCCAGCAGCCAAGGCCTTAAAGTGCCTTAAAAAAGAGCTTAACCCTCGATTAATAACTAAAAATCGTAGCTGTGTGGCGTCTTTATAAGAACAAATACACGCGCCAGTGCATTGCGATTTCTAAAAGCTCACTTGTATGATGTCTGGCAACAAGACACACCAACCCGCATAAAAACAAATCAGGGGGAGTTTTGAATGGTGAACACTTCAAGCCATGCACCTGCCGCACCAGAAACTGATTCGGTGCTCACCCGCGCCGTGAGCAAAGTGAAGGGCCATGTGCTCCCACTGTTCGTGATCATGTTCATCCTCAACTACATCGACCGGGTCAACATCGGCTTCGTGCGCACACACATGGAGCATGACCTGGGCATCGGCGCGGCGGCCTATGGCTTCGGCGCCGGGCTGTTCTTCATTGGCTACGCCATCTTCGAAGTGCCGTCCAATATGCTGCTGCAGAAAGTCGGCGCGCGCATCTGGCTGACCCGCATCATGTTCACCTGGGGCATCGTCGCCACGCTCATGGCGTTCATCCAGAACGAAACCCACTTTTATATCCTGCGCTTCCTGCTCGGCGTGGCTGAAGCGGGCTTCTTTCCGGGGGTGATCTACTACTTCACGCGCTGGCTGCCCGGGGTGGAACGCGGCAAAGCCATTGCGATCTTCCTCAGCGGCTCGGCGGTTGCATCACTGATCTCCGGCCCGCTGTCGGGTGCGCTGTTGCAGATCGAAGGTTTCGGCTTTCACGGCTGGCAATGGATGTTCGCCATCGAAGGCCTGGCCTCGGTGGCGCTGGGCTTCTTCGTATGGTTCTGGCTGGACTCCAAGCCTCATGACGCCAAATGGCTCAGCCGTGAGGAACAAGACACGCTGGTGGAAGCTATCGACCAGGAACAGCGTGATCGCGAAGCCCTGACTACGGTCAAGCCAACCCTCGGCAAGCTGCTCAAGGACCGGCAGATCCTGCTGTTCTGCGCCTTGTATTTCTGCATCCAACTGACGATTTATGCCGCGACATTCTGGCTGCCGAGCATCATCAAGAAAATGGGGGACCTGAGCGATGTGCAGGTCGGGTTTTTCAACTCGATTCCTTGGCTGATCTCGATCATCGCCATGTACGCCTTCGCCTCGCTGTCGGGCAAGTTCAAGTTCCAGCAGGCCTGGGTTGCCGCCGCGCTGCTGATTGCTGCCGTCGGCATGTTCATGTCCACCACTGGCGGGCCGATCTTTGCCTTCGTGGCGATCTGCTTTGCCGCCATCGGTTTCAAGTCAGCCTCTTCACTGTTCTGGCCAATCCCCCAGGGCTATCTGGATGTGCGCATCGCCGCCGCCGTGATCGCGCTGATCAACTCCATCGGCAACCTCGGCGGCTTTGTCGCACCGACCACGTTCGGTTTTCTGGAGCAGACCACCGGTTCGATCCAGGGCGGGCTCTACGGCCTGGCGGGCACCTCAGTGCTGGCGGCGATCCTGGTGTTTTTCGCCAAGACTTCGCCTTCTGCCGTGCTGACCTCGCCTGACGCCGCACCCACGCGCGCCGCCATCAGCAAACCTCTTTAAGTCACTCAGGACCTTGCCATGACCACTCCCATCGTCACCGATTTCCACGTCATCCCCGTCGCCGGCCACGACAGCATGCTGTTGAACCTGAGCGGCGCCCATGGGCCTTTTTTTACCCGCAATATCGTGATTCTCAAGGACAGCAGCGGCAATACCGGCGTGGGTGAAGTGCCCGGTGGCGAACGCATTCGCCAAACCCTGGAAGACGCGCGCAGCCTGGTGATCGGCCAGCCGATCGGGCAGTACCAGCGCATCCTCAATCAAATGCGCACCACCTTTGCCTCACGGGATGCCGCGGGTCGTGGGCTGCAAACCTTTGACCTGCGCATCACCATTCACGCCGTGACCGCGATGGAGGCCGCCCTGCTCGACCTGCTCGGCCAGTTCCTTGAAGTGCCGGTGGCAGCCCTGCTCGGTGAGGGCCAGCAACGCGATGCGGTGAAAATGCTCGGTTATCTGTTCTACGTCGGCGACCGCAGCGCCACCGACCTGGCCTATCGCAATGAAGCCGACGCCGATGACGACTGGTTTCGCCTGCGCCATGAAAAGGCCCTGACCGCCGACGCCGTGGTGCGCCTGGCCGAAGCCGCCAAAGCGAAATACGGTTTCAATGACTTCAAGCTCAAGGGCGGCGTACTGAGTGGTGACGAGGAAATCGAAGCCGTCACCGCCCTGGCCGAGCGCTTTCCGGATGCGCGTATCACCCTCGACCCAAACGGCGCCTGGTCACTCAAGGAAGCGATCCGCCTGTGCCGCGACCAGCATCACGTGCTCGCCTATGCCGAAGATCCCTGCGGTGCCGAAAATGGTTACTCGGGCCGCGAAGTCATGGCTGAATTTCGCCGCGCCACGGGCCTGAAAACCGCCACCAACATGATCGCCACCGACTGGCGCGAGATGGGCCATGCGATCCAGTTGCAATCGGTGGACATTCCCCTCGCCGATCCGCACTTCTGGACGATGCAAGGCTCAGTGCGCGTGGCGCAGATGTGCAACGAGTGGGGCCTGACCTGGGGTTCGCACTCCAACAACCACTTCGATATTTCCCTGGCAATGTTCACTCAAGTGGCGGCCGCCGCGCCGGGTGACATCACGGCTATCGACACGCATTGGATCTGGCAAGACGGCCAGCGCTTGACCAAGGCGCCACTGCAGATTGAGGGCGGTTACGTGAAGGTGCCCGCCAAGCCTGGCCTAGGCGTGGATATCGACATGGACGCCGTTTGCCCGCGCCCACGAGTTATACAAAGGCATGGGGCTGGGGGCACGGGATGACAGCGTGGCGATGCAGTTCCTGATTCCGGGCTGGAACTTCGACAACAAGCGTCCTTGCCTGGTGCGGTAGGGCTGGATGTGGGAGCCATCGCAGCCTCGCAGGGGCTCGACCGCTCCTGCAGTCAGCGCCGTGGTCGCTTATTTGCCAGCGGCCACGGGTTTTGCTACCGACGCTTTCTTGCGCGCAAGCGGCCGCACGGTCAGCTCTACCCCCAACGCTGCCATTAACTTCTGGACCGTCTCATAGCGCGTTTTAGAGCCGCCCTTGAGGGTTTTATACAAACTCTCCCGATTGACGCCCGCAGCCTCGGCCACTTTGTTCACGCCTTGGGCCTTGGCCACTTCGGCAAGGGCTTTCATGAGGATGTGCGGGTCTTGAGCCTCCATGCTATGCGCAAGGTAGGCGCTGATAGCCTCGGGATCGTCGAGGAAGCGCGAAGCTTCGTAGACGCTGGTCCCGGAGGTATCAAGGTCGAGGATCGGCATGTCCTCGGGTTTGAATTTCGATTCGCTCATTTCATCTACCTCTCAGGGCATCGAGCCATGTATCGAACTCCAGCGTCTTGCCAATCGTATTGATCACAAAGCCAAATGTAGCCTACTGGCTACTCCCTGTTGATGCCAGCGAATTTTTTAGTGCGGTGTAGGCCGCAAGAAAAAACCCTAGTCCAGCAACCAGCTGAGCAGCCGTTCGATACTATTAGCGCTTGTTTCACTCGCGTTTAAAGCGCCCGATCAAACAACGGCGTCACGTCATACCGCTGCTTGAGCATCTGCGCATCTACCAGAAAATCCGCCGTGGCCTGGGCTTCGCTGATGATCGTGGGCGAGATTGGCAGCACCTTGATCGCGTCGCGCTTGAACCACACCTTGGCGATGTCCGGCGCGGACTGGTTGGCCTTGGACCAGGCCTCGGCATATTCGTCGACGTGGGTGCTGCTCCAGACACGGGCGCGGGTCAGGCGCGCGATAAAATCCTTGATGATCGCGCCTTTCTGCGCCAGCGCCGGTTCATACGCGACGATATACGTGGGCGCGCTCATCAGGCCCTTGGCATTACGGATCACCAGACCACTGGACCCCAGCACCTGAGCCACTTTCAGCAAGGTCCATCGCATGTCGACTCCCGCTTTGAATATCTGGGGCATCGCGCCCTCCGCCCGTTACGAACAACTGGCCGCACCGTTTCGCCCGCTCTTTGCGCAGATCCTTGCGCAGGCTGCCGAAGCGGATCAATCGCGCGGCAGCCTGGCCGCCGTCATCGAGCAACTGAACGCACTCGGCCTGCCACGCTGGCGTCTGCCACAAAGTTATGGCGGCCATGGCGCGACGCTGGTTGAACTGTCGCGCTGCTGGCCGAGCTGTCCGCCGCAGACACCAATATCACCCAGGCACTGCGCGGGCACTTTGGTTTTTGCGAGGACGTGCTCAGCGCCAAAGATGTCCAGTGGCGCGCCAAATGGCTGGACCGCCTGAGCCAGGGCGCCCTGCTCTCGCCCGGCAGCACCGAAGTGGGCAGCCAGGCCCGTGGCGATTTCGACACCCGGCTCTACCGTGATCAAGCCGGCGCACTGCGCATCAGCGGCAAAAAGTTCTACACCACCGGCGCGCTCTACAGCGACCTGATCAGCACCCTCGCCACCTTTGAAGACGGCAAGACCTACAGTGTGGTGGTCGACCTCAAAGCGCCCGGTGTGCAGATCATCGACGACTGGAACGGCTTCGGCCAACGCCTCACCGCCAGCGGCGCCTGTGTCTTCGACAATGCCTTAGTGGAGGACGACCTGCGCCCCACGGACCAGCGCTTCGGCCACGGCCAGTCGTTCTACCAGCTGTACCACTTGAGCACCCTTGCCGGGATCGCCCGCCGTGCCGCGTTGAGCGGCGCCGAAGAACTGCGCAAGCGTGCGCGGACCTTCACCACCGGCAATGCCGACACGGCGGGCCGCGATGTGCAATTGCTGCAAGTGATCGGCGAAGTCGCCAGCCAAGCCTATGCGGCTCACGCCATCACTCAGCAAGCGGCGCAGCGGCTGGAGCACACCGCGTACGCAGTGATCGCCGCTCAGCAAGCCCTGCCGGCTGACGACCCGCAGGTGGCACTGGCAGAGCTGGAAGTGTGCCTGGCGGTGAATCCGGTGGTGGATGCGACGCTTGCCGCCACCACCGCACTGTTCGATGCCCTCGGCGCGAGTGCCACCGCCAGTGACAAGGCGCTGGACCGGCTGTGGCGCAATGCGCGCACCTTGGCGAACCACAACCCGCGGGTGTACAAGTCGCGGATCGTCGGCGATTACCTGGTCAATGGCGTGCTGCCGCCGGGACAATGGCGGGTGGGCGTGGCGCCGTGACTGCCAGCTGACATGGCGCGCGTGATAGGTAGAGCGGGAGGCCAGCACATGACCAAAACTGCCAAGCCCCATCTGATCCGAGACGACGTGGTGGTCCTACGGATAACCCAGTTTCTGGCACGTTGATCGGGCCAAGCTTTTGAAGCTGGTATCATCCGCGCCCTCACCCACCAGGCCAACACCCATGAACCGCCAGAAAAAACTCCAGCAACTCTTCAAGGCCAAAGCTAAAAAGGCCAGCGCCAAACTGGCGCCAAAAAGCAAAGATAAATACGTCAGCAAGGCCGACCGTTTGAAGCTGGCGGCCGAGGCCGACCAAACGCCGGTTACGTCCCCCGAGACGCCTGCTGAATAAGGCGCATCGCTGAAGGCGTGCCCGCTTCGTATTTGCCCCAGATACGCCGCAGATGGCGCGCCGAACCAAAGCCTGCGCGCTCGGCGACGGTTTCGATATCCAGGCTCGACTCGACCAACAGCTCGCGGGCCACGGCCAGGCGCAGGCGGTGCAGGTAATCCAGCGGGCTGATGCCGACATGCTCGTGGAACAGGCGCGCCAGATGGCGACTGCCGGTGCAGGCCAGGTCCGCCATGCGGCTGACGGTCCAGGCTTCGCAGGGGGCGCAGGCGATAGCGTCCTGCACGCGGTGCACGGCCGGGTGCAGGTGATTACGCCCGGTTATCCATGGCGATAGCTGCGGATCACTGCCGCTGCGGCGCACATACACCACCATATCCCGCGCCACGGCGCACGCCAGCCGGGGCCCGGCGCGCTCGGCGACCAGGTGCAGCATCATATCGATGCCGGCGGTGATCCCGGCACTGCAACTGACCGGACCGTCAGTGACGTAAAGGCGGTTTTCCAGGACCCGGGCCTTCGGCGCCAGCGCCTGGAGGGTGGCGCACAGCGCGTGATGCGTGGTGCATTGGCGCCCGTCGAGCAGCCCCGCGCGGGCGGCCGTCAGCGCGCCGGCGCACACGCACATCAACCGCTCGCCGGACGGCGCGAACACATTCTGCAGCCACTGCACCAGGCGGTCGCTGGCTGATTCAAAGGCTTGCTGGCGTGTTTTCTCTACCTTCATGCTGGAGCCGACCAACACCACCAGGGTGCCCGGCGCCAGGCTGCTCGGCAAAGGTGCCAGGCCCGTCAGCGGCAAGCCGATGGAGCTATGCAGCGACGCCACCGGGCTGACGTACTGCAGCTCGAAAGCCACGGCCGCCGGGTCATCGACCTGCGCGGCCAGGCGCAGCACTTCGGCAGGGCCCGCCAGATCGAGCATCAGCACATTGGGCAACAGCACGAACAGCACCGGCACGCTCATCGGTTCACCCCGCCAATGCCTGGGCGACGGTGACGATGCGCGCAAACCGATCCTCCAGGACCAGCTCCGTTCGCTCGCGAATCTGCGCCGGGGTATAGACGCGGCCGCTGCGTACGTGGGTCATAGCAAAAGTCAGCGTGGCCTCACTGACGAAGTCGACATTAAAACCGCTGTCCGAGGCCTGCCGCGTCGTGGTTTCACAGCACTGTTCGGTGCGAATACCACTGATGATCAACGTGGTGATGCCCCTCTGCGTGAGGTGCGCGGCCAACGCCGTACCGGCAAAAGCGCTGTGGTAGCGTTTGTGGATGACCAACTGCGGATCGATCGACAGTTCGCTCAATGCCCTGACGTTGCCCGATGCCATCGAAAAATGCCCCTGGTCTTCCACATGAAAGACTTGTACCACCGGTATGCCTTGCTGAACACAACCGTCGATGAGCGCCTGCTGGTTTGCCAGGTAATCGGGCAGGTCATTTTCGGACCAGTAGGATGAATGACGAAAGGAATGCTGGGCGTCGATCACGATCAGGGCTTTGTGGCGCATGGGTGGTCCTTCCTGACTTACGTTGCGATGAATGATGCAAGCCATGGTAAGGACCGGGCCGGATGCGCAACAGGCGCGAGACGGACCGGTTCAGGACCGATTCGGACATGCGACCTTCGCCACTCTTCAGCAACCACTCAACGCGACCTGGGGCCGTTCGCCAGCGAAGAAGAACGGCCGCAGGCGCACGCCCACACTATTGCCGATAAACGCTGCCACCAGCCACAGCCAGCCATGCAGGCTGCCCGA
The DNA here is from genome assembly GCF_030816195.1 of Pseudomonas sp. W4I3. Taxonomy (GTDB): domain Bacteria; phylum Pseudomonadota; class Gammaproteobacteria; order Pseudomonadales; family Pseudomonadaceae; genus Aquipseudomonas. Next base: position 4,639,501 of record NZ_JAUSXS010000001.1, read on the forward strand.
GGCGATCCCGCTGAAGTAGGCGCCGATGTTGCAGCCGTACGCCAGGCGCGAACCATAACCGAGCAACAGCCCGCCGATGACCGCCGCGATCAACGAGCGTGCCGGAATCTTCAAACTCGGCGCGAAACGCCCGGCCAGGCCAGCGGCCAACAACGCGCCAAGCACGATGCCGATGTCCATGACGCTGGTGATGTCTTCCCAGACCGGTGCAGCCAGGGCCTTGGCGTTGCCCGGCATTTGCCAGAACGCCCAGCTGGCGACGTCCACACCCAGCCCACTCGCCACCTTGGCGCCCCACAGCGCGAACGCCGAAGTAATCCCCCATGGCCGCCCGGCCAGGGCCAGCGTGGCATAGTTGAGCAGGGCCAGGCCGATTGCCCCCCACACCAGCGGCCAAGGCCCGCGCAGGAAGCGGCGCAGGCCTTGATGTTCGCTACTCACGCCGACTTCAAGCTGGCCGTGGCGGCCCTTCTCCAGGCGCACGGTCACCAGCGCAATGATCGCGAACACCGCCAGGCTCAGGACCAACGCCGGCAGTACGCCGAAGCTTTTGACGATTGAAACGGGCGCAAATGACGGCAAGGCAAACCACCAGTCAACATGATGAGTGGCGATCAACGAGCCGCAGATAAAGAACAGCAGGGTCACCAACATGCGCGCATTGCCGCCGCCCACGGTGAACAGCGTGCCCGACGCACAACCACCGCCCAATTGCATGCCAATGCCGAAGATAAAGGCCCCGAATACCACCGACACCCCAGCCGGCGCCACCAACCCGACCACCGGCTGGCCAAACAAGGTTCCCGCCCCCAGCGCCGGGAAAAACAGCACCACCGCCACCGCCAGCATCACCATCTGCGCCCGCAACCCGGCGCCGCGCCGGTCCTTGATAAACACCCGCCAGGCCGAGGTAAAACCAAAGGCGGCGTGGTACAGCGTCAAGCCCAAGGCGGCGCCGACGATCAACAGCAGAACCTGGCGGATACCCACCGCGTTTTGCAGGAACAGGGCGCCTGCTACCAGGACGATAAAGGCCACCAGGGGCGCGACTGGCTTGCGCGCCGGCGTCAGGGAAAGAGAGGTGCTCATGGGGATCTCGATGTGTTTGAAGGTGACCAGTATAAACCCGGAGTGATTGCGACCGACTTAGTCAGTATGTTTGGAAATACCAGACGGCTTAGCCAGTCAAACTCGTGACTCGTGACAGCCAACAGATAGCGCCCTCTCCCACCAATGTGAACTTTTATCGAAGATTAATCAGCGATCTCAGTACATGGTCTTCCCAAGCATCAGCAATTTTTAGGTAGGCTCGGGCGTAGCCCTCCCTTTCAAACCCCAAGGACTGTAGAAGGCGCTCGCTTCGCACATTGCTCGGCAAATGGTTGGCCATAATTCGATGCAGGCCGACTTGCTCAAAGCAGTAATCGTTGGTGATTTGAAGTGCTTTTCTCATCAAACCTCTGCCTTGGGCAGCTTCTGCCAGTGAAAAGCCGAGGTTGCATGCTTGAAAAACGCCCCTCACGATGTTCGTGTAATTACAGCGCCCCAGAAGCTCTCCACTCTCAGGTTCCAGCAGGAGAAAAAAAACGGCCCCTGCGGCTTGCATACTTTCAAGCTGCTCCTGGACCCTCGCCCTAGCGCTCTCAGCGGTGAAGTACTGCTCATCCCTTAGCGGTTCCCAGCGTTGCAAGTGACCACGATTCGCTTTTTCGTAGCGGTTAATCAGCTCACAGTCGTCACTCGTTAATGCTCGAAGAAAAAATCCTTCACCTGAGTACTCCATACGCCCTCCAACCCATTGATGACTGAGTTTAACGAATCGAAGGATTAAAGGTGGCATCACGAATTGCGCCATGCATCTGGATGGCTTGGTCAAATCCAAGGCAAAAAAAAGCCTGCATCGCTGCAGGCTTTTCTCTATCTGGCTCCACGACCTGGACTCGAACCAGGGACCCAATGATTAACAGTCATTTGCTCTACCAACTGAGCTATCGCGGAATGCGCCGTATGTTACTGATTAAAAAGAAGAAGTCAACCCTCTTCTGACGTGCGTCACGCCTGCGCAGGATGATCGGTCGAAACCGCCTGCTCCTTGGCCAGTTCCAGCCAGGCTCGCGCTGCCGGTGGCAAGTGGGCGCTGGCGCGCCAGGCCAGGGCGATGTGCCAGTCGGTGTGTGGCTCGTTCAAGGGGATCAGTGCGATGCCGGCGTGTTGGTGTTTGTGCGCCAGCATCCGTGGCAGGAAGGCCACGCCCAGGCCGGCGGTGACCAGGTCGACAATAAAGTCGATCTGCCCGCTGCGTGCCGTCACTTTGGGAACAACGCCCTTGCGTTCGCAGGCGGCGAGGATTTTCGCGTTGAGGGCAAAACCCGCTTCGAACAGAATGAACGGTGAGTCCGCCAGGTCGGTGAAGTCAATGCGTTTGCGGCGCGCCAATGGGTGGCTGACAGGCAATACGGCAATCAACGGTTCGTTGCGTACAGGCTGATAGTCGAAGCCCTCGTCTACCGGCAGCAGCAAGGCCGCCAGGTCGACCTCCCCTGCTTCGAGGCATTCGCGCAGTTTCTTGCTGCCGTATTCGGTGAGCTCGATGTCGATGTCGGGGTAGCGTGTGCGGTAGGTGGCAAACATTGCAGCGAACAGTACGCCACACCCCACCGGCGGCAGGCCGATACGCAGCACCCCGCGCTTGAAGCCGCGCAGGTCGTTGATCTCCACCATCAGGTCATGATGCTCGGCAAGCAGTACCAGGGCGCGGCGGTAGGCAATTTCGCCAGCGGCGGTGAGTTCGTTCCTATGGCCGAGACGGTTGAGCAGCGGTGTGCCCAATTCTTCCTCAAGGGTCTTCACCGCCTTGCTGACGGTGGACTGGGTCAGGGACACCACCTCGGCCGCCTGGGAAAAACCACCCTGGCGTACCACTTCGACAAACGCTCGCAGGGTTCGCAGGTTCATCAGTATTCCTTAAACGACTGGGTGGCAGCGATAAAAGTTGTTTTTATCATGCCAGAACTTTGCTTATCGTGGAGCACTTTCCCGAGTGGAGCCCACGTGCATGATTATTTCGTCCGCATCCGATTACCGCGCGGCCGCCAAGCGCAAGTTGCCGCGCTTTTTATTCGACTATATCGATGGTGGCGCCTACGCCGAGCACACACTGCGCGCCAATAGCTCGGACCTGGCAGCAATCAGCCTGCGCCAGCGCATCTTGCGCAACGTGGACAACCTGAGCTTGAAGACCACGCTCTTCGATCAGGAACTGGCCATGCCGGTCATTCTCAGCCCGGTCGGCTTGACGGGCATGTACGCACGCCGCGGTGAAGTACAAGCGGCCAAGGCTGCGGCGAACAAAGGCGTGCCTTTCTGCCTGTCGACGGTGTCGGTGTGCCCGATTGAGGAAGTGGCTTCGCAAAGCCCACAGTCGATCTGGTTCCAGCTGTACGTGCTCAAGGATCGCGGCTTTATGCGCAATGCCCTGGAGCGGGCGCAAGCGGCGGGAGTTACCACACTGGTGTTCACTGTCGACATGCCAACCCCCGGTGCCCGTTACCGTGATGCGCACTCGGGCATGTCCGGGCCGTATGCGGCGCAACGGCGAATGTTGCAGGCCGTGACCAAGCCGCAATGGGCCTTCGATGTGGGCGTGATGGGCCGTCCCCACGACCTCGGCAGTATTTCCAGGTACTTGGGCAAACCCACGCACCTGGAAGACTACATTGGCTGGCTGGCCAGCAACTTCGACCCGTCGATCAGTTGGAAAGATCTGGAGTGGATTCGCGAATTCTGGAAAGGCCCGATGATCATCAAAGGCATTCTGGACCCGCAGGACGCCAAGGATGCCGTGAGCTTCGGCGCCGACGGCATCGTGGTCTCCAACCATGGCGGGCGCCAGCTCGATGGCGTGCTGTCCACCGCCAAGGCGTTGCCGCCGATTGCCGAGGCAGTCGGCGATGACCTCACGGTGTTGGTGGATTCGGGTATTCGCTCCGGGCTCGACGTGGTGCGCATGCTCGCGCTCGGCGCCAAGGCCTGCCTGCTGGGGCGCTCTACGGTGTATGCGCTGGCGGCCGACGGCCAACATGGCGTGGAAAACCTGCTGGATATCTTCGCCAAGGAAATGCGAGTGGCGATGACGCTGACCGGCGTCACCTCCATCGCACAGATCGACCGCTCCACACTGGTAACCGCGTCATGACCCTCAACCTTAGCCAGAGAAATGACGCGACTGAACGTTGACTGCTTTTCGAACCCTGGCAGTCGGTTGATTTATATAGCTAATTATTAATTCAAACGATTTGGCACGAATCTAGCTCTAACCCCACTCAAGCAGGTCAAGCGATGACAAGACGTGTGGCAGTGCACTGGGCTTATAACCCAGCACAAAGCGGTTTAGACTGTTTCCAATGTTTTACGGAACTGAAGGAACAGTAAGACGCTTGGCACATGCCACTCTCATCCCGCCTGTAAGACAGTCAAGTGCTTAGAGGCCGCCTAATTATGAAAACACCGACCCAGACCAACGCAATTGACTTCGACAGTGCCAAATTGCAACGCCTGGGATTCGGTCAGCCGTCCCTTCGTCCCCATCGCCCCACCAGCCTCGGCCAGCTTCGCCAGCAACTGGGCCAGCAATTGCAGACCAGCCTGGAACCGGAGCGCATCCTCGCCCTGTTCTTCCGTGAAGTGCAACACCTGGTGCCGCTGGATGCCCTGCATTACCGCCATGCCATCAGCGACCTGCGCCTTGAGTTCGGCCATCGCGGCCATCATTCGGTGAGCTACACCTTGAGCCATGAGGGTGAGCACTTGGGCGAGCTGATATTTCGCCGCAACCAACGTTTTCTGGAAGAAGAACTCGGCCAACTCGAATCCCTGCTGGCCACGTTGCTCTATCCCATGCGTAACGCCCTGCTCTACCGCACCGCCACTCGCAGCGCGTTACGCGATCCCTTGACCGAAACCGGCAATCGCGTCGCCATGGACCAGACCCTGCAACGGGAAATTGACATGGCTCGGCGCCACATGCACCCGCTGTCCCTGTTGATGCTGGACATCGATCATTTCAAAAGGGTCAATGACACCCACGGCCATACGGCTGGCGACAGCGTACTGCGCGCCGTGGCCGCAGCAATCAAAAGTCAGTTGCGCAACGTGGACATGGTGTTTCGGTTCGGCGGGGAAGAGTTTCTGATCCTGCTTTCCAATACCGGGCGCGATGCGGCGCGGATGGTCGGCGAGCGCCTGCGCCAGGCGGCCCAAGCCCAGGATTATTGGGTGGAGGGTAAGCGGGTCGAATTGACGGTCAGCCTGGGCTGCTCGACGTTGCTGGCGGCGGAGTCGGCTGAAAGCCTGCTGCGCCGGGCCGACAATGCGTTGTACGTGGCCAAGCGCGAAGGCCGCAATCGCTTGGCCATGGCGGGGTAGAACCCCGCCATCACCGGTGCCTCACGCCTCGCTGGCGACGCGAGCCTGGCGCTCACGAACGAGTGACGGCGCCTTTTCCTTCTCTTGCTCCAGGCGCATGCAGCTTTCCAGGAACAGATACATATAGTCGTAGCTCTTGCACACCGCCTGGCGCAACTCCACCTGCAGTGACTTGCTCGGGTTCGTGCCGGCCAGCGTGCAGATGATTTCCAGGGCTTCCCAAGGGTGCGCGTCATCGTACTGGGCGTGCATCTTCAGCCATTTCATCGCGCGCTTGCGTTCTTCCTCCGGGAAGGCGGCGGCATACACCCCCGTGGAACAGACCACGGCGGACCACTCCCCGGTCGCTCCCTCGATGGCGTAGTTGGTGGCGGCAATCGCGACAATCAGCGAATCGGCAGAACTGGTGTGCCAGCACCAGTGACTCAATGCGTGCAATTCCGGTGGCACTTCTTGTGCCTGCAGCTCGTCGAGGCTGACGCCGTGGGCATGCGCCCAGTTCACCCAGTAATCGGCGTGGTTCAATTCCACGCGAATGTTGCGCATCAGCCAACGTCGCGCCATGTCCTCCCCAGGATGACGGGCAAACTTGGTCTTGGTGAGGTTTTGTGCCATGTACAAGGCAAACTGCTCCACCACTGGCCAGCCACCGATCAGGTAGTGGCGCATGGTCTTGGCGCTGAGCGCGTTATCGCGCATGCGCTGGTACAGTTCGTGTTCGACAACCCGACGCTTGCTCTCGCTACAGTCCTGGATCAGTTGCTGCGCCCAGGTTGGGTAACTTGAGGCTTCCATAAGCGGGCCGGTTCTGTTGAATGCGTCGATCACTGTAGGGCTCCTTTTTAAGTGTGATGTACAGACCAGCAAAGTTTCAGCGGAATGTGCCGGGCGCCTTGAATAACAGGGGCTGTGGCCGCACGGGTCGGCACTGCAGGCTATCAAAGGTAAACAGTTGCGGACGCTCGATCAGATAGCCTTGAGCGTAGTCCACACCTATCTCAAGTAGCGCCTGTTCGATCTGCGACGTTTCAACAAACTCGGCAATGGTGCGTTTACCCATGACATGGCCGATGTGATTGATCACTTCGACCATGGCGCGGTTAATCGGGTCGTCCAGCATATCCTTTACGAAACTTCCATCGATCTTCAGGAAGTCTACAGGTAAATGTTTGAGATAGGCGAATGAGGACATTCCGGCGCAAAAGTCATCCAAGGAAAAATGGCAACCTAACGCTTTGAGTTCATTAATAAAACGAATCGCGCTGCCTAAATTGGCGATGGCGCTGGTTTCAGTTATTTCAAAACAAATCATTTCCGGCGGAATACTGTAAGTGCCGAATTTCTCACGTAAAAACCCGAGAAAATCATCATCGCCAATAGTTATTCCTGACAGATTAATCGCACACATGGCCATAGGTCGGCCCGGACGCTCATGCATGCAACGCGCGATGATCTTGAAAACGTTTTCCACCACCCAGCGATCCAGGGACGTCATCAAGCCGTAACGTTCGGCCGCTGGAATAAAACTGTCGGGCAGAATGATCCGCCCCGCTTCGTCGTGCAGCCGCAGCAGGATTTCGACGTGCCCATTGCCCGCCTCGGTATGGCCCAGCGGGGAGATTTCCTGGGCGTACAGGCAAAAGCGATCCTCTTCCAGCGCCATGTGCAGGCGCTGCACCCAAGCCATCTCACCAAAACGCAGGGACAGCTCCGAGTCATCGGCGTGATACACCTGCACCCGGTTGCGCCCCTTTTCCTTGGCCATGTAGCACGCCATGTCGGCGGCGCGCAGGGAAGTTTCCAGGGTGGTCGGGGTTTGTGAGATATGCACCAGGCCGATGCTGACGGTGGTCATGAACGGTCGACCCTTCCACACAAAATGCAGGCTCTGCACGGTGTGGCGCAGGCTCTCGGCGATCTTTTCGGCCACCGATGCCGGGCAGTTCTCCAGCAGAATGCCGAACTCATCGCCACCCAGCCGCGCCAGCGTATCGCCTTCGCGCAGGTCCGATTGCAGCAGCGCGCAGATGTGGCGCAGCAACTCGTCGCCCGCCGCGTGGCCGCAGGTGTCATTGACCAGCTTGAACTGGTCCAGGTCGAGGAACATCAGGGCGTGGCGGCCGTTTTTCTGGCGCGCCACCTGCTGCAGCACCTGCTCCAGGCGGTATTCGAATTCGCGGCGATTGGCCAGGCCGGTCAAGGCATCGTGGGTCGCCTGCCACGAAAGGTTGGCGATGTACTGGCGCTCCTGAGTCATGTCATGCAGCACCAGCACCGCACCACTGACCTTGCCAGCGCTGCGAATCGGCGCGCCAACCAGCGTCACTGAGACCGTACTGCCGTCCAGGCGCTGGATCAGCTTGGAATGGTCACTGCCGCCACTGAGGTCGCCGGTGATGATGTGCTCGATCAGGGTAAAGCCGTCCGGCTCGGCGTTTTCATCCAGCAACTTGAACAACGCCGCCAACGGCAGGCCCTGGGCCCGGGCCGAGGTCCAGTGGGTCAGCGCCTCAGCGGCGGGGTTCATATAGGCAATCGCACCGTCCACGTCGGTGGTGATGACCCCGTCGCCAATCGATTCAAGGGTGATCTGCGCCCGCTCTTTTTCCGCCTGCAGCGCATCGGCGAACGCATGGCGCTGGGCGAGCAGCTTGTGCGTGCGCAGCAGCGCCAGGACGATCAGGCCCAGCGCCGTGGCCAGGTTGGTGATCAACAACAGCCGCAGGATCATCCGCGACCCTTCACCCAAGGCATCACTGAACGCCTTGGCGGCCGGTGTCACACCTTCGTTGATCGCGGTGATGCGCGCCTTCCACTGGCGCACATCATTGGCATTGACCCTTTGCGCAACGATGGCACCGTGCATTTCCCGAGCGAGGTCATCCAGTTGCAACAAGTAGCCGTCACCCACCGTCCACAGCTCGATGGCTTTTTCCAGGTAGCTGAAATGACGAAAGTTGAGGTACAGCCAGATCAGGCTGGAGACGTCGTCGGGGTGGTTGCCCCCCTTGATGATGCCTTGGCGGGCGGCGGCGATGTCCGGTGTGGGGCGGTCCAGCGCGATGCGCAATTCATGCCCGCCTTGCGGCACGGCAATGGCCTGCTGGTACTTGAGGTAGGTGCTCGCCTCGCGATCATCGGCGTAGAGGGTCAGGTAGTAGATGGCATCCTTCTGGCCCTTGGACCACAGGCTTTCGCCTGCCACATAGCCACGCACCGCCGAAAGCACGTAAAGACTGACGCAGCCTAACAATGCCTGGAACAGCACAACGGCGATAAAGGGCCAGACAATGCCCAGCAGCCGTGGCGTTCCGAGAGTCCGCTTTTGCTTCATGAAGTCCCTTGCACATGCACAGCTCAATACGCACGCGAAAATCCGCTCCCGATCGCCCAGCCTAAGCTAAATCACCGCACTTGTTGCAAGTGTCCATACAATTTGGCGTACAGCCCGCCGTCGGCTATCAACTGCTGATGGTCGCCATCCTCTGCGATACGCCCGCCATCGAACACCAGCACCCGATCAGCCTGTTTCACCGCTGAAAGCCGGTGGGCGATAATCAGTGTAGTACGCCCGCTGAGAAAGCGCGCCAGCGCCTGGTGCAAGTTGTACTCGGTGGCTGCATCCAGCGCCGAGGTGGCTTCATCCAGAATCACCACCTTGGGCTCGGCCAGCACCATGCGGGCGATGGCCAGGCGCTGGCGCTGGCCACCGGAAAAGCGCACGCCAGAGCGGCCAACTATGCTGTCCAGACCCAATGGCAAGGCTCTGACGGTAGCGTCCAGCTGAGCAATCTCCAGTGCCTGCCAGCACGCCTGGTCCGTACGTTCGCGGCCCATGGTCAGGTTGGCGCGCACCGTATCGTTGAACAGCGCCGGGTGTTGCAGCACCACCGCGACGTTTTCGCGAATGGTCGCCAGGCCGACCTCCTGCTGGGTCGCGCCGCCAAACCGAATGGTGCCGGCCTGCGGCGTGTAGAGGCCCAGCAACAGTTGCACCAGGGTACTTTTGCCGCCGCCGCTGGCACCGACAATTGCAACCTTCTCACCTGGTGCGATGACCAGATTCAATTGGTCGAGCACCAAGTCGTCGCCATAGCCGAAGTCCAGGCCCCGCACTTCGATGCCCACCGTCGCACGCTCGCTGAACGGATCGGTACCACCCGCGTATTGCGGCTCGTCGGCGCGGGCCAGCAGCTCGTTGATGCGCGTCAACGCACCGCCCGCCGCGTAGTAGGCGTATTGCAGGTTGAGCAATTGCTCCACCGGGCCGATCATGAACCACAGGTAGCTGAACACCGCGAGCATCTGGCCGATGGACAGGTCGGAAAACAGCACGGTGAGCATCGCCGCTGCGCGAAAGATGTCGATGCCGAACTGGAACAGCAAGCCACTGGCACGGCTGGAAGCGTCGGTTTTCCATTGCGAATGAATGGCATAGTCCCGCACTTCCTGGGCCCGCTGGCCCAGGCGCCCGAGAAAAAAGCCCTGACGGTTGCCGGCGCGCACTTCCTGGATAGCGTCCAGGGTTTCGGTCAGCGCCTGGGTGAACCGCGACGTGCTGTCGTTTTCGAGTTTCTTCAAGTGTTTGACGCGTTTGCCCAACTGCACCGTGGCGTAGATCACCAACGGGTTGAACAGCAGGATCAGCAGCGCCAGTTGCCAATGCATCCACACCAGGATGGCCGATGTGCCGACCAGCGTGAGCATGGCCACCAGAAAACGACTGAGGGTTTCGCCGACGAATTTGTCCAGGGTGTCCAGGTCGGTGACCAGGTGAGTCGTCACCGTGCCGCTGCCCAGGCTTTCGTATTCGCCGAGGGAAATGCGCTTGAGCCGTTCAATCAGCCGCACGCGGATGCGGTAGACGATGTCCTTGGCCAGTCGCGCAAACAGCCGCGCCTGCACCACGTTGAATACCAGCGCGCCGCAGCGCAGGGTCAGGGTGATCAGGAGCATCAGGCCGATATAGCCGGCGGCCTGCTGCCAGCCCAGCGGCAAGGCGTGGTTCATCACCTTGAGCGCGGTATCGCCATGGCCCAGCAGCACTTCGTCGACCAACAGCGGTAGCAGCAAGGGAATGGGTACGCTGCACAAGGTTGCGAGCACGGCGACGCTATTGGCGATCCACAGGGATTTCTTGTGACGCAGGGCCAGGCGGCGAATTTCCGCCCAGGTCAGACGGTCGGTACGCCTTGATTCAGGGGCGTCAGGCTGATCATGCACAGGCAGCTCGCTCCAACCATCGGCCCAGCAAGGGCGACAGCTCGGACAGCGGCTGGTAACCATTGGTCAGCAGGGCCAACTGACCATTGCGCTCGGCGAGCAAGGTCGGGAAGCCGGCAATGCCCAGGTCCTGCACCCACGTAAAATCGGCGGCGGTGGCCGCGTGCTGCTCGGCGCGGTCAAACTCGCCAGCAAACTCGATACGCGGAATGCCAGCCTGCTCCGCCAGTTCCACCAGCACGTGGGCGGAGGTGACGTCGCGGCCCTCTACATAGAACGCTTGCTGGATCAGCCCCAGCAGCCTCCAGGCGCAATCGGGTGCCAGGCTGCGCGCCGTGACGATGGCACGGCACGCAGGCTCGGTGTCATAGACAAACCCATCAGGCAACGCACCCTCGCGCTTGAACGGCTGGCCGGTGGCGTCGGTCACCGCCTGCCAGTGCTCAAGGATATAGCGCCGGGTGGTCGGCTCCAGCGCCGCGCCGCTACCGGTGCGCAAGCCGCCCACCACCAGGTGCAACTCCACACCGGCCGCCTGGGCCTGCTCAACCAGCGCCTGCGCCACCGGGGCAAAGCCCCAGCACCAGGAACACATCGGGTCCATTACATAGAGCAGGCGCGCGGGCATGGTTCAGGCCTCGGAAGGGGTTTGCTTGTAGTTGAAGCCAATCGGGTGCGGCATATTGCGGGCCTTGGCCAGTTCGATCTGCTTCTGTCGATCGATGGCGCTACGCCGGGTTTTCTCCGGCAGCTTATCCCAGCAATGCGGGCAACTGATGCCGGCCACGTAGTGCTCGGACGCGCGGTCTTCGACGCTGACCGGTGTGCGGCAGGCATGACATTGATCGTAGTCGCCTTCGCTCAAGTCGTGGCGCACCGTCACGCGGTTGTCGAAAACAAAGCAGTCACCCTGCCACTTGGTCTCTTCCTGCGGCACCTCTTCGAGGTATTTGAGGATGCCGCCCTTGAGATGATAGACCTCATCGAAGCCTTCGCTGAGCATATAGCTCGAGGCTTTTTCGCACCGAATGCCACCGGTGCAGAACATGGCGACTTTCTTGTGCCTGGCCGGGTCGAAGTTGGCTTTGATGTAGTCGGGGAATTCGCGAAAACTGGTGGTTTTCGGGTCGATCGCACCTTCAAAGGTACCAATTGACACCTCGTAATCGTTGCGGGTGTCGATCAGCAACACTTCGGGGTCGTTGATCAGCGCATTCCAGTCCTTGGGGTCAACGTAGGTGCCGACCTGCTTGTTCGGGTCAACGCCTTCGACGCCCAGGGTCACGATTTCTTTCTTGAGCTTGACCTTGGTGCGATAAAACGGCTGGTCGTCGCAGTACGACTCTTTGTGGTCGATATCGTCCATGCGGGGGTCGTTCTTGAGCCACGCCATCAGGCCGTCGATGCCTTCGCGGCTGCCGGAAACGGTGCCGTTGATGCCTTCTTGGGCGATCAGCAACGTGCCTTTGATGCCGTTGTCGACCATCGCCTGCAGCAATGGCTCGCGCAGGGCGACGTAATCTTCGAGGGTGACGAACTTGTACAGTGCCGCCACGACGATCGGTTGAGTCATGGGTGTTCTCTCCAGGTGGCTACCCTCGTAAAGGGTGAACCGGATGCAAAAGGACGCCGGCCAGGCGGCGCGGCGCGCATTCTAGCAAAACCATGCAGCCACCGCATCGACACGCAGTCGCTGATATTCCCCGGCCCCTGGCGGCAATCGGCCTCAGCGGTGCGGGTTGCGTATGCCCTCCACTCGGTACCGCTGGCCCCCGAGATGTTTCAACATCAAACGATAGGCGCCGCGTCCACGCGAAGCGGAGTAGCCATGCAAATCCGCAGACCACAGTTGATCGCTGTGAGAATGCCAATGAACCGCGCGCAAACGCCCTTCGCCCAAGTGGCTGAGGGTAAGGGCAATACTGCGGCCCTCGCGGCTCAATGGATCGATACTTCCAAGCGCCTGAGTATCGATCTGCATCCGTTGGGCAGCGGCTCCCGCCGTCATCGGCGCCAGCATCGACAGTTGGGCAGGCGCTTGCCGACCACCGCGTGCGCGGCCGGAGCCGGCAACCTGTGTCGTCGCCCCAACTTCGAACGCGCTTGGCCCCGCCTGCTGACCACTTGCGGCAGCGGACTCAAGCCCTGGTTTTCGCAGCAGTACCGCGGCATAGCCCATGCGTTTCAATTCAGGCATCGGATTACGACTGCCCTTCAGTATTTTTTCGACGTCTCCCGGTTTGTCCACAGGCCCCGCGTAACCGTAGACATTCTTCTGAGGTGACGTAAAGACGTAGAGGGAAATCCCTTCGTCCGTATGGCGGCGCCCATAGGCAAAATTCACCATCCGCTCCGTTTCTTCGTGAGTCAATTGCGCCTGCTGCGCCAACGTGATCGCCATCTCCGAAACATTCCTGGCGAATAGTTCTTCTACCTGTTCCACGGCCCTGGCCTGGGCCTGCGGTTGCATCTGTTGATAGACGCTCAGACGGACGGCGCCAAACAGTGCGCCGCCCACCAGGCCCCCAACGGAAGCCCCCATCGCCGCATTGCCAAGCAGCGTCCCCGCGGCCAGGCCCAGCAAGACCAAAAGCAGGAGGGTTATCATAGCGAGCTCTCGTACGACGTTCTCCACGGCAGCGGGCTGCAGCCCCATTGAGTCCACGAACGTGATCGGGTTGTTGAACGCCATGAGATAGGGATTGAGCTGTGCACCATTTCCTGCGGGGTCAGGGTTTATCCATCGCTGCAGCCACGGGGCGTAATAGCGGAAACCGTAATAATACAAACCGCTGGCGTCACGCTCTTTGCCTGAATATCGGCGAGTCTTGTAGCTGCCCTCCAGCGCGTTGCGCGATGCCCACCATGCCGTCCCTCCGTACGGAAAATAACTTTCCTGGCTCAACAACTGGGCTTGTTCGCCCAGCTCCAGTCCCTGACTCGATTGCTGATCCGTGAGGCAAAAACGCAGGGTTTCATCGGCCGCTCCCTCATCAAGTCCCAGCTCCCATTGCAAGACCTCAACCGTGCAACGCGCCACTTCAAGGCGCACCACATTCAGCCGGCGCAACGGTCGATGACGAATTTCCAGGCCGGGCAAGTAATACACGCGCGCGGTCTGCCGACTGCCGGCCACCTGCTGATGCGTGAACTTGAGCGCCCGCTGGCCGTCGCCTGCATACCCATAAGCCTCCTCGTCCGGGTTGCCCTCCTCTCGCAGAATCGTCGTGACGTTAGTCAGTTGATTACGCACGTTCCACGTCATCGGCAGGCCACGCACCAGTTGTTGCTGATTGCCGTTGGCATCAAACCCCTGCACCAACTCAGCCACCGGATGTTCACTGGACAGCGCACGATTGCTGCCGCTTGCGACCTGCATGTCACGGGTGTAACCGACGCCACTGGAGGGCACATGGCGCAGCCGTGTCAGGTTGCCCCCCTCGTCATAGGCATAGTGCTGGGTGTAATTGCGCCATAAACCGGTATCGGTCGAGCCGAACGAAATACGTGGGGGCAGTGCCTGGCCGATGGCAGCGGCGGTACTTTCCCGGCCCGTGGCCTGGGTCAGTTGGTACAGCGAGTCGTATTCATAGCGATATGAAGCCTCCACTTGCGTGTTGTGGCTCCATTTCGTCGGTTGCGCTTGATCCTGCAGGTTCGAAATGTTTCCCACGGGATCATAGTCGTAGTTCAAATCCTGCAGCGGCGCCGCCGGCTCATTTTTGCGGTACGCCGTCAGCCGGTCCATACGGCCATCCTCGGCGCGGTACGCGGCCATGCTGGTCACGCCATTCCCCAGCACGGCCGCTTCCACCTGACCGGCGGCATTGTAGGCGTAGCGCTCTATTACGGTCTTGCGCGTGCCACTTTTCAAGGTGAGGTGAACATTCTTCGCCTGCCCGTCCAGCCCATAGGCGAACTGTCGGGCATTGCCCTTGGCGTCGACCTGCTCCAACGTGCCGCCAAGGGCGTCAAACCTCCAGCGAGTGGTGTAATGCACGCTCTGCAGTGGCTGGTCCTGATCGGCCTGGGCAAGCGGCCAGTCAACATCGCCTGGCGCCTCGCGAAACCGCCGGGTTTGACGAAGCATCTGCCCGGCAATCCCATACGCGTCGCACACTTGGGTGCCTGCCGGGTCGGCATGGCGTACCAGACGGCCACTGCGGTTAAGTGCGCGATCCTCAGGCGTTGGCATGGCATACACCAGGCGCTCCACACACCGGGGTCGCGCTTCGCCGGCAGCTTGTTCGAACACCGCTACCGGACGCTGCAAGGCGTCGTAGTCGTGGCGCTGATAGGCACCCCGCCCGTCCCAGGCATGCAGCAGTTGCCCCGCTGGCGCCGCCAGCATCAGCCGCAGGCCGGCGTCCACATCATCGCTGCGGATCAGCGTACCGGACAGGCTGTACACCGACACTTGATTCGCCTCGGTCAACGGTTCGCGTGATTTCAGGGTCAGCAGGCGCGGATCCCACTGCTCAAGCAACAGGCCACTGGCCCCATAGACGTGCCGCCTGACGCGGGTTGATGGCGCTGTCTCAGACGTAGCGCGCAGATAGTCGACGCTGCGCACGGTCAACCCACGGGGGTCGACCGCAACAAGCGAGGGCGTGTTTCGATGAAGGGAAGCAGACATGATCAGATGCCCTGTATTTGCACAATGGTCAGCAAAGCCTAGGGTTCATGTCTCGCGCCGAGGTGGTAGCGGCGTATGGACGCCTCAATCGGCGGGGGGCCGGCGATGCCCGTAAATGGCTATACCTGTAAATAGCTATTCCTGACCCCGTTAACCTGCGTGATAGCGTTTTTCATTGCCCGCTGGACCCATCGGCGGCCGTGAAGGAACGTATAGATATGCAAGCCGACAGCAGCTCCTTGCTCGACCAACTGATTGATCACACACACCCTCCCGCCCCTGGTCGGGACGATTTCAAGACCGCGTTGCAGCGCCTCAACATGCATTCGGTATTCGATATTGTGCAACTCAGCGAAGAGGCCTTCGCTGAGCAACTGACCACCTGCAACGATGACGACGCTCACGCGGTGTATCGCAAGGCTCAAAGCGCTGCCGCGCAACTGGAAACGTTGTTTCGCGAACAGCAAGTCTCGCCGGACCGCCCTGCCCTGCGCCATAAACGCCATGTCGCCGCCGATACCGGTGCCACCTACCAGGCCTTGTTCAAGGAAGACTGGGAACGGTTCTGCGCCAGTTCGTCCATAGCTGCGGTCGATTCGCCGGCGGCCTACCTGCGTGCGCTTTATCTGTTCGCCCTGCAACTGGAAAAAAATGCCAAAGGGGCAGACGCGATCACCTTGTCGGACCGGCGTGCGGACCTCAAGGACTTGGTGATTGACCAACACAGCGCCGCGGACCAGGTGCCCATGTTGTCAATCGTCAATCAGACCTTGCTGCGCACTATCGCGGGCGCCAACGACAGCGACGCCTACACACTCCTGAGCAAGACCTGGTACCCGTTTTCGCTGCCGTATCATTTCCACCACCAGCAATGCCGGCTGGGCTTGTCGGGCGACAAGCCGATGTTGGGTGAGTTGAACTATCGCATCAGTCGCCAGTTGCCGCTGGCGCGAGAAACCAGCACTTACGGGAAAGTCGTTACCCAAAACAATGAGGTCCAGTGTCTGTTATCCGGGTTGAGCCCTGAACAACAGGCAATGCTGAAAAATGACGGGGTAACGCCGCAGGATGCGCAAACCTTCTATCTCAGGTACTTCAACTGGACGGCTGAGACGGGGCCGGAAAACGTCAATGACTTTCTGCGCCACACGCAACTGGATGCCGAACAACTTCAAGCGCTGCTGGCGCAACAGACACAAGCACCGCGCCAATCGCCTTACTGCAAGCAGGACACCGGCCTCACTTACGGTGCCTGTTACATCAACGGTGCGACGGGCCCTGCCGCTGCGCTTACCCCCGCGATCAACCTGGACAACGGCGCCCCCGCCAAGCTGGTCAACGTGAGCCTCGAACGCTTCGACAGGCTGCAACGGATGATTCGCCTGCAGCGCTGGCTCGGCCTGCCTTTCGCGCAGTTGGACACGTTGCTGGTCAGTGCCATGCGCTGCGAAGGCGCCAGCAACCCCACGCTGCTGATCACCCATAACACCCTTAGGGCGCTGGGGGTCTTTTGCTATCTGAGCAAGCGCTACAGCGTACAAGCCGAAGAGTTTGCCGCCTGGCTCCATCAGTTGCCCGTTCACGCCTCGGGTGAGCGCGTGTCATTGTTCGATCAGGTCTTCAACCGCGCAGGTTCCGCCCTGCCTCCCCTGTATCTGGACGGCCGCGAATTCGACGCAACAACCGGGCAACAAGTGTGCGCCGGGCTGGGCCTGCAAGACACCCACGATTCGCTGCAGTTGCTGATCGCCGATAAGCCTGCAACCCGTACGATCAAGACCGTCAGCGCACTTTATCGGCAAGCGCGAATCGCTCGCCTGTTCGGTTTGTCAGTCATGCATTGCCAGCAGCTGGCGCAATTGCTCGGCAAGAAAAACTTTCTTGAGCAACTGCGTCACCCAACGCTGCGCAGCGCGCCGCACGGCGCGACTGACTTTCTCGATATGCTGATGCACTTGGAGTGGGGCAGCCGTTGGCTCAAGGAGAATGGCAACAGCCTGCCACTGTTCAGGCGCCAACTGTTACTCGATCAGCAGGTCCAGGACCCGACCATCAACCAGCTGTTGAAACAGTTCGTGGGCTATGACCAGGCTTCTCTCTCCAAACAGTTGCACGCGCTCGAACTTCCCCAACAACTCGATGATGAAACAACTCGCTTGCCCGCGGTGAACTGGGAACTCCTGGCCCAGCAAGTACTGCAACGGATGCGCCTGGGCATGCGTATCGACGAGGCGCTCGATGAGCTGCTGCCGTCCGTTGCAATCAGCACGGATCTCAGACGCGGAGCCAGCATCATCAAACAAGAGAGACCCAAGCTCGAGACACTGATGACCGCGGTGAGTACAGAGTTATGGCTGCTGTATAAGCGCCTCAGACAGATCATCAGCGACGTACCCCAGCCGCCAGGCAATGCCATCGATCATAAAAAATATGATGGTTACGGCCATTACCTGCGTTTATACGCGCCCGCTGCCCCACCCCTGCAAACCCTCGGCTACTTGATATTACTGCTGCCTCACGCCGTCGATGTTCTGCAATTGCCGCTCAGCCGCCAGGCGCTTGATCAGTTTCTGATAAACCCGCACTGGCTGGACAGTGACTATCAAACCTCTTCGTTACTTGAATTGAACCCGCACACCCTCTACCTCATGCAGCAGTTCAACCATTGCATTGACCGCTTTGGCCTGACGGAAGGACAAATTCTCGATGTCTTCAGGCAGGCCAACACACCGCCCAGTAACGCTGCACGAAACAACAGTGACGAAGTCAACGAGCATCTGGCCCGTCTTTGTGGCTGGAGTGCCAGCGAAATAGACGTCTTCAGCAGCCAACTGAACCCGCCACGCATTACCTCCATGGATCGCCTGGACTGGCTGCTGCGCTGCCGCCAAGCCAGCACCGCAACCGGCCTGTCGGCCACCCTGCTGATCGCCGCCAGCGAACTTAAAACCGACTCCACATTCGCTCAGTGGAAAGCCGTCGGTGAAGCGCTCACAAGCGTGCATGCCTCCCCGGCCAACGAACCTTCCACGCCCGACCTGCTCAAGGATTGATCATGTCTCACTCGCTTGACCAACAGCTTAATGAAAGCCTGCGCGACGCCATGCTCGCGTACTACCTCACCCATAAAGTGCCTGCGACCCTGAAGACAACAATCAGCACGGCCGATGACCTTTACGCGTATTGGTTACTTGACGTGCAAGTCAGCCAAGCCGTGCCAACCAGCCCGTTAGCCTGCGCCGTTTCCAGCCTGCAGCAATACATCAGCCGTATTGAATTGGGCCTGGAGCCGGGCTATGAGCACCAGGGCATGACCGCGCAACAGGGCAAGCTCTGGCGCGAACAGTTGCACACCTACCCGCTGTGGCATGCCAGCCAGCAACTGCGCTATCACCCGGCCAACTATCTGGACCCGACGTTACGACGTGACAAGACTGACAGTTTTCAACAGTTGGAAAACGACCTCAGCCAATACCGGATTCAAGCGGACACCGTCGCCACGGCGGTTCAGCATTATCTGGCCAGGTTCGAGGAAACCGCCAACATACGCACGATCAACGGCTATATCGACGCAGACTTGAGCAACCTGCATAACGGCACCTATTACTTCGTCGGTAAGTCGAGCTCCGAGAACACCTATCACTGGCGCACTCTGGACCTGTCCAGGCGCTCCGGCGCGGTGCTTTTACCGGGCGCCTGGTCAGACTGGAAAAAAATCAACCTGTCGGTCTCCGACGCCACCGCCGAGCAGAGTATCCGCCCGGTGTATTTCAATGGCCGGCTGTTTTTCATCTGGGCCGAATGCATCAAACCCACCCCGTCGAGTTCGCTTAAGGCGGCGCAACGCAATTCAAGGAAAAAGGAAAATCAGGCCGATTGGATCAACACCCATTACGTCAAATTCCGGCTCAATTTCTCGTATAAAAAGCACGACGGCAGTTGGAGCGTGCCCCAAGCGTGCATTGAGCAGCACTGTGCGACCGAAGACGTTAACGCATCGACCTCCGAGCTGCTCAAAAGCATTACGCAAACGGTGGCAATCGTCGACAGCAGCAGCACGCCTGTGCTTTTTTTAAGCGTGCTCGCCACCAGCCGTAAAGATCCTAAACAGCAGGATCATTTTATCGGCAAATTTTTCCAGGCGGTTCATCTCGACCAGTCCTTCAATATCACCACTGTCGCTGATGGCGGCAGCCCGGAGCGCTATAGCGTGCTGCCTGGTTCAAAGGTGGCCGAAGAAATAAACCGTCTGCTGCAACCCTTCGATCCCTCCCAGAAAACCAAAGTACAGGCTCAACTCAAGGGTGAGGCGCGAAGCACGAACGGGTATTACAGCGAGTTGCTGCCCGACAGCGCCCGACAATTCCTTACGCTCTTTGCTCACAAAAACCAGGGCAACTTGCAGTTCAAAATAGCGCCGGCAGCCGAGCAAACAATTAGCATAACGTCGGAAAAGGTTTTCGAAAGCGAAGAGCACTGGAATTTTGAACAAAAACAAGCAAACATAAAAGACACAGACGACACTAACGTTTTCTTCGATTCAAGCACCCAAGAACTTGTGTTCTCTTCTACCCTCAGTGACAGCTTCAGCCATCCGTACACCGTCACATTATCCAGACCGCTGAGTATGCTTATCACGTTGACGACTAATGACGCGCTGGATGACCCGAAAACGACACGAATGAAACTGAGCCAGGGTTCTATCATCGAACGTGCCGAAACAGGCCTGAAAACTAATCTTTACTCAATATATCTAAGAAATTCTAACACGTTGGAGGAATTCCCTAACGCTGTACATCATGCTGACGGTCCACTCTTTTCCCATAAATTAGAGCAGGGCGACGCAGGCAAGCTCTCGTTGGAAGGTAACTTCATCGAGAAGAACGCTTTCGTGGATTTATACACAAGCAAACATTTCCATTTCGCTCTTGCCCGTTACGGCATTACCAAGCAACCGGGTGAAAAAGACAGGCTACATGCACAAAATTATACGTTTACCCAAAGGGCAGACGTGACCACGCCTAACTTACGCGCCTACAAACACGTCATCATGAGCGCGAACTTCGAAGACTACCCATTTACCAACGAGGTCAATGCCAACACTCATCGGATCATCAACTTTCAGGACACAGCTCACGAGAGCCTCACCGGCTCAAGTCCCGAATTACCTAAAGGGCACCGCGTCACGGCGCGCCTTCCGGTAACACAGGAGCAACTAATGTCCGGCATTACCCTGATACATGGGGTGGTGGTCCTTGAGCCTGGGGAAGATGGCACGAACATCCTTGGCTATGCATTGAATACGGCAACCCTGAAGCTGACGGCAACTGTTTCTGACCCCTCCCCCACCCAGCAATTGGCGCCGACAATCAAGAGACTCGTATCGGACACAATCGGCACCGCCGAATTCATTGACTTTTCCAACAGCTCGGCAAGGTTGCCTGGGGACATGTCCACCGCCCTGCGCATGAATACCTGTTTTGCCGCAAAGCTGGTCCAGGCGGCCAATGTCAGTCTTGACCGTTTATTCTCGTTGATGCCAGAAACATGGCAAGAGCCTCCACTCACAGCTGGCGGCACAACAGAAGGCATCGACTTCAAGGGTGCCAATGGCAAGTACTTCTGGGAACTGTTCCTGTACTTGCCCTGGCTGATAGCCCATCGCCTCAATCAAGAGCAACAGTATGCCGAAGCGCAAACCTGGCTCGGCTATCTGTTCGACCCTGGACGAGCCGCCGACGCTTCCAGCAAGCGGCCTGCCTTTTGGGGATTACGCGAACTTGTCCGTGAAGAACGGCTGCCCGGTTACACCAACCACGATCCCCACGAACTGGCGATACGCGCCCCTGTGTATTTTCGCAAGGCGATCTACCTGTTTTATCTGGACCTCCTGCTCAATCGCGGCGATGCGTACTATCGCCAGCTGACCCCGGACAGCCTGACCCAAGCCAAACTCTGGTACACCCGGGTCCAGCATTTTCTTGGCGCTCGGCCCAAGGTCACCACCACCGAACCGTGGGCGCAAATCACCCTTGCCGCGTTGGCAATGGAGGGTTCTCAAGCCCTGGCGAACTTTGAGCAAACAAACCCGACAATCGACGTCAACCTGCCGGTCGACGTCGATGCACGGTCTTGGCTCACCCACTCCGATAATCTGCGCCTGCCCTTCAACGCCGAGCTGGTGACGCGCTGGGACAAGCTTGAAAGCCGTCTGCATAATCTGCGGCACAATCTCGACATCACCGGTAAACCCTTGCGCCTGCCGCTCTACGCGGCCCCGCTGTCGCCTCTCAAGCTGATGGCCAGCCAAGGCAAAGGGGCGTTCGGCGAAAACCCTCCAGCGGATCACATCAACACGCAGGTTGGCCATTATCGCTTCCAGTCGATGTTGAGCCACGCGCTCACGGCCACCGAAGCGGTGATTCAGTTCGGCAATACGGTACTGACCCTGATTGAACGCAAGGAACAGGCGCAATACCTGGAGTTACAGCAACAACAAGCGTGGGACCTGGCCAATATCATCGTGACCCAGCAAACGCAGGCGTTGAAGGTTGACAGGAAGAACCGCCAGGCACTCGACGCCAGTCGGCGCATGATCGAGTCGCGGATGCATTACTACACACACCAGCTCACCGAAAGCATCAGCCCCGGCGAACTCCAGGCAGGCGTGCTCTACCTGATCAGTACCGGGTTCGACACCGCCGCTTGCGCCGCCGCCTCAGGGGCCGGCATCGCGATGGTGGCACCGAATATCTTCGGTACAAGTGTCGGCGGCTCGCGCTGGGAAGGGCCGTTCTACGCCGCCCAAGCCATCGCGCAAGGCGTTGCCACGGCGCTGCGCGGCACCGCCGCAGACCTGGATCGTTCCGAGCAATTCAACCGCCGGGCGCAAGAGTGGGCCCATGCCCAGGACCAGGCCAGACTCGAACTGGCCCAGGTCGATGCCCAATTGGAAGCCTATGCCGAGCAGGAAAAAGCCACGCGCCTGCAATTGCGCCTGGCCGAGACCTCCCTTGCCCAGGCCTGGTCCAACTATCAGTTGCTGGCCAAGCGCTATTCCAAGGCACAGCTGTATGGCTGGCTCAATGCTCAATTGAGCACGTTCTATTATCAGGTCTATGACCTTAGCCTCTCGCTGTGCCGCACTGCCCAGGCATGCTGGCACTACGAAATAGCGGACGATTCGCGCACGTTTATCCAGCCCGGCGCCTGGAACAACAACTACCGTGGCTATCTGGCGGGTGAAGCCCTGAAGCTCGCGCTGTTGAACATGAACCAAGCCTATCTGAACCATAACGTGAGGGATCTGGAGATCGTCAAGACCATTTCCCTGCGTCATCGCCTGAACGAGTGCGAGATATCCTCCCGCTCAACCGACACCTCCCAGACGCCGCCCTCCTCTAACGAAGAGAAGTGGGCCGATCATAAACGGCAACTGGTGAATAAAGGCACGCTGTGCTTCAAGTTACCCGCGGCACTGTTTGAAGAGGATTACCCCGGGCACATCCTGCGGCGGATCAAAGGCATCAGCGTATCGTTGCCCGCGACCCTGGGCCCCTATGAAGACATCAAGGCGATACTGACCCAGACCCACAACGAAATCAGACTGCCCACGGGCGGGGTGCACACGGACAGGCGCGCTCATCAGCAAATCGCACTGTCCACCGGGCTGGATGACAATGGCCTGTTCACCCTCACGTTCGACAGCAACGAGCGTTATTTGCCGTTCGAATACACCGGGGCTATCTCCGACTGGACGCTGGAGTTTCCCAACCCGGACCGGCAAAAAGCCGTCCTGGAATCGATCAACGATATCGTCATCCACCTGCGCTACACCGCAAGGGCAGCCGCTGTCAGTGGGGGCCAGGCATGAGTGACGACACCCTCAAGCTTCAGATCAATACGCCGACATTGCCCAAAAGCGGTGCGGCCATCCAAGGTACCGGCAAGGGCTGGGGCGACATTGGTTCCAGTGGTACGGCAAGCTTTGAAATTCCGTTGCCCGTCTCTCCCGGGCGCGGCTACGCGCCGGCCCTGTCACTGACCTACCAAAGCGGCGCGGGTAACGGCCCCTTCGGCCTGGGCTGGGGTATGCCCCAGCCTGCCGTCAGCCGACGCACCTCCCATGGCGTGCCTGGCTACACGATGCACGATGTGCTGGTGGGCCCCGACGCGCAAATCTGGCTACCGGAACGCGACGCCGAGGGCGCAATCAGCAGTCGCCGCCTCGCCTCGTTCAATGGCTTGCCGCTGCCCATTACGTATACGGTTACCCGCCACTTCCCCAGGGTCGAGAGCCGTTTCGACCGTATCGAACATTGGCAATCGGCAACCGACACGGCCGGCTTCTGGTTGATACACAGCGCCGATGGTAGCCAGCACTTTTACGGAAAAACCTCGCTGGCGCGGATTGCCGATCCGGACCAGACGCACCATGTGGCCCAGTGGTTGTTGCAGGAAAGCCTGAATGCCCGCGGCGAGCACATTTATTATCACTACAAAAAAGAGACCGACACCACGCGCTACCCCAGGGACTGCCGCGCCCGGCACTACCTGGAAAGCGTCT
Source organism: Pseudomonas sp. W4I3 (assembly GCF_030816195.1). Taxonomy (GTDB): domain Bacteria; phylum Pseudomonadota; class Gammaproteobacteria; order Pseudomonadales; family Pseudomonadaceae; genus Aquipseudomonas. The sequence goes on from NZ_JAUSXS010000001.1 coordinate 4,663,350, forward strand.
GCTATGGCAACTTCATCGCCACAGAGCAGGAGCAGCTCTACCTCTGGCAGACCGACGATAAACCGGACGTGGGTTGGCACTTTCAACTGGTCTTTGATTACGGCGAACGCGCCCTTGAACTGGACCAGCACCCGACGTATCGGAAAACCCGGGAATGGCCGGAACGGCCCGACCCCTGCTCGGACTTTGCCTTTGGCTTCGAGTTACGCACCCTGCGCCGTTGCAGCCAGGTCCTGATGTTTCACCACTTTCCCAAAGAAACGCAAATGGGCACCGACCCGGTGCTGGTCAAGCGCCTGCTGCTGGAATACCGCACATCCAGGGATGTCAGCTTGTTGGGCGCAGTTCATGAGCAGGCCTTCGATAACCTGGGCAATAGCGTGAGCCGCCCGCCGCTGGAGTGCTTCTACCATTCGAGGCAACTCAAGATTGACCAAAGCCACTACCAGCCATTCAGCGCATTGCCCAGGCTGTATGACGGCGCTCGTTATCAACTGGTGGATCTCTATGGCGAAGGCCTGCCCGGTGTGTTGTACCGCACAGACAAAAGTTGGTATTACCGTGAACCGCTCAGGCCGCCACACTCGCCCACCAGCGACGAGGTGAGCTACGCCGCGCCAGTGGAGTTGACGCGGGTGCCGGTGGCCGACAGCACCCGGCCCTTCCACCAGGCGCTGGCCGATGTGAGCGGCGACGGGCGTCTGGACTGGCTGGTGGCCGGGCCCGGGATGAGCGGTTTTTTCAGCCTGGATGAACAGCGCAACTGGTCAGCCTATACGCCGTTCGATGCATTCCCGTCGGAGTTCTTCCACCCCCAGGGCATGCTCGCAGACTTGATGGGAACAGGCCGTCATGACCTTGCGATGATCGGCCCGCGTAGCGTGCGCCTGTATGAAAATCGCCGAACATCCGGCTTCGCACCCGCCACCGAGGTACCGCATAGGCCCGACGATGAGTTGCCGATCATTTCCTCCTCATCCCACGAACTGGTGGCGTTCAGCGATGTACTCGCCACGGGCCAACAGCATCTGGTGCGTGTCCGGCATAACGAAGTCAAATGCTGGCCGAACCTGGGTCGCGGCCGTTTTGGCCAGGGCTTTGTATTGGCCACACTGGCGTTGCGTTATCAAACGTTCAACGCGGCGCATGTACGGCTCGTCGACCTCGATGGCGGTGGCGCCGCGGACTTGCTGTATTTGAGCACCACCCACCTGATGATTTTCCTCAACAAAGGCGGCAACGGCTTCGAGACACAGGCGATCAACGTGCCGTGGCCAGAGGGTATGCAGTACGACGACCACTGCCAGGTCAGCATTATCGACGTGCTCGGCCTGGGCTATCCGAGCCTGATCCTGACCGCTGCCCACCAGACCCCCATCCATTGGCGTTACGACTTCTTCAGCCACAAGCCCTGGCTGCTCGCGCGCACCGACAACAACCTGGGCGCCCAGGCGTTGATCAAATACCGCAGCAGTGCCCAGGAGTGGCTGGATGAAAAACGCGAGCTGCATGCCACGGGCCAGCCTGCGATCAGCCAGTTACCCTTTGCGCTGCTGCTGGTCAGCCAACAAACCCAACGGGACGAGATTACCGGCAACCAACTGACCCAGCGTGTGAGCTATCGCCAGGCTTACTACGATCGTCTGGACCGTGAGTTCCGTGGCTTCGGGCTGTTGCTGCAAACCGACACCGACAGCCGCAAGGGCTCCCCGCCCACGCCCGGTTCCAGCGCCCCCGTGCTCAGCAAGACCTGGTTTCACACCGGGCGATCCCTGGACATGCCCACCCTCGGCCACAGCCCTCACGACCCGCACGCCAAGGCTTGCGGGCCCACCCTGGTCAGCCGCCACAGGGCGGCGGCTCAGGCACAGCCGCTGGATCATCATGACGACGTGATCAGCGATCCTGCGCCAGCGCTGGCACGCGAAGTGGCGCGTGCACTCAGTGGCGTGGTGCTGCGGGTTGAGGTGATGCCGGCGGACCCGGCGCACGGCGTCGTGCCCTACTCGGTCACCCACCATCGGTATCGGGTCCGCGAACTGGCGCCAGCCAGTGCTCATACGCCCTACGCCCGGTTACTGCCATTAGCGCTGGAGTCGATCAGCTATCAATATGAAGGTGTAGCGGACGATCCCGTCTGCCAACACCAGATCAACCTGCGCTGGGATGCCTATGGTTGCCTGGTGCACGGCGTGACCCTGCATTATGCCCGCCGTACCACCGCCGACGACACGCCACCCGCCGTGCTGGCGGATGAGCACCCGCAGCGCTGGTGGCGCGATACCCATGACAGCGCGCAACAGTTCTATTACCTGAGCGAAACGCTGGCGCAGCCGATTCACCTGGACACTGCACAGCAGTGGTGCCTGGCCTTGCCCTACCGTCAACGAAACAACGCCCTGGTGCTCGGCAAGGCGCCGGCCCCTGGCGGACTGGACCCTGCACGTATCGCCTATGAGCTGTTCATCGACACCCGCGACGGGCCGTTGGCCGCAGGGGCCAGGCGCACACTGAGCGGCTTGTCGGTGCAGCGCTACCGGCAGGCCGGCGGCCGCGGTCTAACCTTGGAGCCCGGCGTCGCCACGGCCCAGGCATTGACCGATTACCTGGAAACCGCCGAGCTGGATGACCAGGCCCTAAATGCTTATAACGACATTCCGGCCATGCCCAACCAACCCACAGTGGATCTGGTGCAAAAGCTCACCGACAGCGGCTATCGCACCATGGCGATGTTTTTTCTGTTCGACGGCGAGGCGCCGCCCGGGGAAAACCGCCTATGGTCGATTCGCCGCCACTTTCCCCGCTATGACAAGGCCGACCGGTTTTGTCGGTTGAGGGCGTTGCGGGCCACCGAGGCCCACGGCGAAACGAACATCCAATACGACCCCTACTTGCTGCAAACCGTGCAGGTAAAAACGCCCGACGGCTGCGTGACCAAAGCCGACTACGACTATCGATTGCTGCTGCCGACAAAAATCGTCGACCCAAACGGCACGGTGCAAGAGGCGCGTTATGACGGTTTTGGGCAGTTGCTTGCCAGCAGTTTTCATGGCCATGAACAAGGCCTCAGGGTGGGCTTCACCGCGCTGGACAGCTACCGCCCGCTCACCAATGTGACGCCCGCGTTTGCCATTGAGCAGGCGCAAAGCGTGTTGCAAGACATGGCCAGCGCGCACTGCTACGCCCCGTTCAGTTGGATGGGCAGCATCGACGTGGCCCAGGTCAAGCCCGAATGGATTACCGAAGGCTATCTGCTCCCCGGCGGGCATATCCGCATGAGCGCGCGAGCGCGCCTGAGTGGCGTTCGCCAAGCGCTCAGCGACAGCGAAAAACAACTCAAGGCTTTGATCGATACGGCCAGCCGGACGCCGGTACATGGGCTCATGCTGCAAGCCGACCGCTACCCCGGCGATGCCGAACGACAGGTGCGCATGACCTTGACCTGCTGGGATGGCTTTGGCCGTTCATTGCAGACCAAGCAGAAGACCGAACCCGGCCTGGCCCACGCGGTCGACGAGAAGGGCAACCTGTTGGTCGACAAGCTGCCGGACGCATCCGGCATCCTGAAGCGGCAGCTGCGTCAAGTGCATGCCGACCCCCGCTGGCGCGTCAGCGAGCGTGTTGAATACAACAACAAGGGCTTGGTGATACGCCTCTACCGCGCTTACTTCGCCAACAGCCACGCCTACGTCAATGATCACTCCATGCGCAAGCTGGGCCACAGCGATCGGCAATTGTATGACCCTCTCGGACGCCCGACCCAGACATTCACCGCAGGGGGATTCATGCGGCGTACCACCTATTGGGCCTGGTATACCGTCAATGAGGACGAAAACGACACCTATGGAGAACTGACCCCCGCCCCAATACTGGCTGACGAATCCTGAGGGCTTAGGGATCGACGCGAAACGGGTACGAATGAGCCGCGACGGCGGCCCATTCATGTGCTCGTCAGCGTCGCCGGGCTGTGCCCCAGTTCGAGGCAAGGGTGGTGTACCCGCGCCTGGCGAACGCGACGAAAAAGCCGCGCCATTCGGTCAGTGATGCAATCAGGCCGCGGGCCGCCATGACCATCGTGCGGGTGCCCCGGCTTTGCGCGGCCTGGGGCAGGCCGGTCAGCGCAACGGCCAATGCTTCGACCCCAGTCGCGGCCCAGTACGTCCACACCTGATTGAACATTCTGCTCAGCCCGCCGTGCATCATCGCCGCAGGGTCCGGCGCCTGCACGGTCAGGCCATGGGGATCGTGAACGGCCATGGGGTGGCCGCTGCGAATCATCGTTCCCATCGCCCCGCCGTAGGCTTCAACTGCGGGTGACACATTGGGTTGCATCAGCGCAGGCACTTCCCCGCCGTACACCGCACTGGCGACGGTTGCAACCGCGTACGCCGCCGTCGAGCCGGCGGTGCGGCCGACCCTGGCCCGCAGGGAAGTGTTGCCCCAGGACACGCCGGTGCCGTGTCCACGCATGATCTGCTGCACCAGTTCCCTGGAGAGCGAGCGGACATGCCCGCCCAACCGCTGCACCGCAATGGGGTCCCAGCGTTCCTCGCCTTGAACGCTCAACACGTCGACCTGGAGGGCATAAGCACTTCCCACGAGGCCTGCCGAAATAGCACCGATCTGTGGCGCAAGGCGGGTCCAGTTACCGACGATACCGGTGCTCATATGCATCGTGGCCAGGGCATCAAGCGCCGCGACGCTATAGCGCAAGGCCTGATTGCGTTGCGGCGTGGGCTCGATGCTGCTGAATAGCGCCAGATCGATGCCCGTCGCGACCGCATTGGCAATATAGGTGGATAAACCATCGCGAATCGCGGCCGACGCGGCCGCTTGTACCCTCGGGCGCATGATCCACCCGATATTCGCAAGACGGCGGGTAATGGAAAGCCGGCGCATTGGGTTGCCCCGAGGCGCCTCCAGAGCCGGTGTTGCGGCCAACCCTTGCGCATCGACCTGGGTGACCGGGTTACCGCCCACCATGGCGTACAGATTCAAGCCATCGGCATCGTCGGTCGGGTCGGGGCTGATCCAGCGGCACAACCACGGTGCGTAATACCTGAAGCCGTAGTAGGACAGCCCGCTGGCATCGCGCTCCTTGCCCGAATAACGGATGAACCTGTAACTCGCCTCGCTGGCGTTTTTCGCCGCCCACCACGCGGTCCCGCCATAGGGGTAATAACTTTCCTGGCTGAGCCGTTGCGCCTGCTCGCCCAGTTCCAGGCTGCTGCTGCCCAAGTGGTCCGACAAGCCGTAACGGATCTGCGCGTCCTGGCGCACGCCCGAAGGGTGGCGATCCCAAAGCAGGACGCGGACGGTGGTCGTACCGGCATCGAGGTTGAGTACATTGAGCTGCTCACCCGTTGCGCTGTCATGGCGAATTTCCAATCCAGGCAGGTAGCGCACCTCGGCCGTATGCGCCACGCCCCGGGCCTGGGAGACCCGGCGTTTGAGGATACGCTGGCCCGTGGCATCGTAGGCGTAGCGTTCTTCATCGTCGTTGCCCCCCTCGCGCCGCACCTGCGTGAGGCGCACCAGTTGATTGCGCACATCCCAACCCATCGTGTGGTCGCCTGCCAACGCTTGCAGATTGCCGTTGCGGTCAAAGCCCTGGCCCAACCCCGGCACGGCCTGGCCATCGGCCTGCGGCAGAAAATGATTGCTGCCTGCGGCCACGTTCATCTGCCGCGTGTAGCCCGTGCCGCTGCTGGGCACGTGTTGCAACGCGAGTAAATTGCCGGCGGCGTCATAGCTGAACCGCTGGGTGTAGCGACGCCATACGCTGTCGTCAGTCGAGCCAAACGCTACGCTCGCCGGTAACGCCGGGCCTGCAGTGTTGCCGGCGGTTTCGCGGCCGGTGGCCTTGGTCAGTTGCGATAACGTGTCGTACTCATAGACGCTGGCCGAACCGATTTGGGTATTGCTGGACCACTGCGTCGGCTGGGCAAGGTCGTCGATCCGCACGACGTTGCCAACGCCGTCATAGTCGTAGCGCAGGTCTTGCAGTGCTGCGCCCGATTGCCCGGGCAGGTGCGCAGTCATTTGCCGCAAGCGGCCATCGAACGTGCGGTATTGCATCGCGCGCACAACGCCATTGCCAGCGCGTTCGCTGAGCACCTGGCCTGCGGCGTTGTAACGGCGCTCGCCCAGCACCTGCTGACGGGCGCCGCCTCTGGGCGTCACACCGATACTCGCCGGTTGGCCGTCAATGCCGTAGGCGTAGTCGAAGCGATTGCCCTTGGCGTCAGTGTGATGCAGGCGCTCACCCAACGCGTTAAAGCCAACGGATGTCTGGAACGCCTCGGGTTCCAGACGCAGCTCGCGTTGTGCATCGGGCTGCGGCCAATCCAGCGCGGCACCTGCGCGCCTGAAACGTCGGGTCTGTTGCACAACCTGCGTGTGCAGCCCATACACCTCGTGGAACAACGAGCCGCCGCCGTCATCGTGGCGAATCACCCGGCCACATCGGTTGCGTGCAGCTTCTGCATCGGAGGATGAAGCATAGGCAAGACGCTCGACGCACAGCGCTTGGGCGTCACCGGCCGCCTGCTCGAAGACCGCCACCGGCCGCAGGTATTGATCGTAGTGATGAACCTGGTGAGCGCCCCGCCCATCCCATTCTTCCAGCAAATGCCCGGCTTGCCCCATCAGCGTCAGCCGCCAGCCGGCATCCACGCTGTTGGTGCGCAACGCGTGTCCGCCAAGGCCATAAACCGTGCGGAGATTGGGCGCAGTGTCGGGCTGTGAGCGTGACAACTGCAACAAACGTGGGTCCCATTGTTCAATCATCAAGCCGGTACTGCCAAACACCTGGCGATGAATGCGCACCTGCGGTTCAACTTCTGCACTCACGCGGTGGTAGCCGATGTTACGAACAATTAACCCACGCGGGTCGACCGCGGCCAGGGACGGCGTGTTTCGATGGACGGAATCAGGCATGAGCTCAAGACCTTATTGCTGAATAAGTAGTCTTGAAAGCCTAGGGAAGTGGGGGTGGAACACGGTGGTGCTGGGGGATGTTTTGTGTATCCGGGTACTGGCATCGCCTCGACCCGCTCGCGCGGGTCGAGGCTGCGCTCAATGCCCGCCGGCGCAGGTCGGCGAGGCCGGCGCTGCGTCGATGTTCGCCCATTCTTCAGGCGTGTAGGTATGCAGCGCCAGCGCATGAAACTCGCTCATCAGGTCACCCAGGGTGGCGTAGACCTTCTGGTGGCGCTTGACGCGGTTGAGCCCCTCGAACTGCTGGCTGACCAGCACGGCCTTGAAGTGGGTCTGCAACCCACGGCTGTGCATATGACTCTCATCCAGCACGCTCAAGTGTTGCGGGCTCAGGGCGGCGAGTGCCGTTTCAATACGCTGTTGCATGGTCATTCCTGTTTACTTCTTCTTGGCCGGTGCGGCTGCCTTGGGCGCCAGCTCATTGGTCATGTCTTCCAGCAGCTTGTTCACTACCGGCACGGCGCTTTCCAGTTTGGCCTGGGTCATCTGGGCCGATTGCTGGGTCAGTTGCGGCATTTTCTCCAGGACTTTCTTGCCCAGTGGCGACTGGTAGAAGGCAACCAGGTCCTTGAGCTCCGATTCGCTGAAGTTGGTGGTGTAGAGCTTGACCATGTCCGGCTTCAGCTTCGGCCAGCCGATAGCCTGGTCCAGGGCAGCATTGGCCTTGGCCTGGTAGCTGTCGAGGACCGACTGCTTGGCGGCGGGCGCCTTGGTCTGTTCGAAACGCTGGGCGAACATTTGTTGCACTTGCATGTACACCGGGGTACCCAGCTTGTCAGCGTGGGCCAGGGTAAGGAAGGCTTCGGCACTGGCGTTGTGGCTGGCGGTATCGGCAAAAACCTGGCCGCTGGCGCAAACCAGAGCAACCGCGGTACAGATGGCACGAAGACGAGTCATCGAGTTTCCTTTTCTAGCAGGCGAGGTAAGACCCCAAGGGCGACCATTCTGCGCCTAAAAAACCTCGCGGCTCAACCCCAGGCCTTGTCGGGCCTGGTTTTGCGCGCTGCAAATCCGATGAAGCGTGTTTTTTGGAACCCGCTGGGCCGATCAGAGCCTAAACTGCGCAAACGAACCTGAAGGAGTGTGCCCGATGAGCCGTATCGAAACCGACAGCCTGGGAGACGTCCACGTCCCGGATGACGCTTACTGGGGCGCCCAGACCCAACGTTCGCTGGTGAACTTCGCCATCGGCGAACAGCGCATGCCCCTGGCGGTGCTGCATGCCCTGGCCCTGATCAAGAAGGCCGCCGCACGGGTCAACGACCGCAACGGCGACTTGCCCGCCGATATCGCCCGCCTGATCGAACAGGCCGCCGACGAGGTGCTGGACGGCCAGCACGACGACCAGTTTCCACTGGTCGTGTGGCAGACCGGCAGCGGCACCCAGAGCAACATGAACGCCAACGAAGTGATCGCCGGCCGCGCCAATGAACTGGCCGGCAATAACCGCGGCGGCAAAAGCCCGGTACACCCCAACGACCATGTGAACCGCTCGCAGAGCTCCAATGACTGCTTCCCCACGGCCATGAGCATTGCCACCGTCAAGGCGGTCTACGAGCAGTTGCTGCCGGCCATCACCGTGCTGTCCGGTGGGCTGGCGGAGCTGGCGGCGCGGCATATGAAGCTGGTCAAGACCGGCCGCACGCACATGATGGATGCCACGCCGATCACCTTCGGCCAGGAACTCTCGGCGTTTATCGCCCAGCTGGACTATGCCGAACGCGCCATCCGCAGCGCCCTGCCCCCCGTGTGCGAGCTGGCCCAGGGCGGCACCGCCGTCGGTACCGGGCTGAACTCCCCCCATGGCTTTGGCGAGGCGATTGCGGCCGAGCTGGCGGCGTTGTCGGGCTTGCCGTTCGTGACCGCGCCGAACAAGTTCGCCGCCCTCTCCGGCCATGAGCCGCTGGTGACCTTGCACGGCGCGCTGAAAACCCTCGCCGTGGCCCTGATGAAACTCGCCAACGACCTGCGCCTGCTGGGCTCCGGCCCGCGCGCCGGGCTGGCCGAAGTCAAGCTGCCAGCCAACGAACCGGGCAGCTCGATCATGCCCGGCAAGGTCAACCCCACCCAGTGCGAAGCGCTGTCGATGCTGGCCTGCCAGGTAATGGGCAACGACGTGACCATCGGCATCGCGGCCAGCCAGGGGCACCTGCAGCTGAACGTGTACAAGCCGGTGATCATCCACAACCTGCTGGAATCGATCCGCCTGCTGGCCGATGGCTGCAACAACTTCCAGGAACACTGCATCGCCGGCCTCGAACCGGACGCCGAACAGATGGCCGAACACTTGGAGCGCGGGTTGATGCTGGTGACCGCGCTAAACCCGCATATCGGCTATGACAAGTCCGCGCAGATCGCCAAGAAGGCCTATGCCGAAGGGCTGACCCTGCGTGAAGCGGCACTGGCGCTGGGTTATCTCACCGATGAGCAGTTCGACCAGTGGGTACGCCCGGAGAATATGCTGGAGGCCGGGCACTAACAGCTCAAGGCACGTGTAAATGTGGGAGGGCAAGCCCTGATGCCAGTCAGCTAAGGCTTTTTGTAGGAGCGAGCTTGCTCGCGAAGAATTCAGAGCAATCGCGTTTATCCTGAATGAACGCGTTGCCTGGACGTTTTTCGCGAGCAAGCTCGCTCCTACAGACGGGCATAGAGCAAGCCCCCTCCCACATTTAATCATGAAGCCATGCGCAATCGCCGGGCCCTGAGCCCGGCCATCAATGACGGCGCCAGCGCCACCATCGCCGAGCCGGTCACCACCACCAACGCACCGAAATACCCCAGGGCATTGATCTCCTCGGCCCGCACAAATTCCGGCCACAGCCACGCCGCCAAGGCCACCGCGACAAAGGTCACCAACGGCGTCAGGGCCAGGGTCGCACTGACCCGCGATGCCTCCCAATGGGCCAGCGCCTCGGCGAAGGCGCCGTACGCCACCAGGGTATTCATGCAGCACGCCAGCAGCAGCCAGCCTTGCAGCGGGCTCAGTTGCAGCGCCTCCAGCGGGTGCGCCCAAGGCATCAGTAACACGGCGCACGACAGGTAGATCACCATCATCACCTGCAGCGAATTCCATACCGTCAGCAACTGTTTCTGGCCCAGGGCGTAGAACACCCAGATAGTGGTCGCCAGTAGCACCGTCAGTACGCCTGCGGTGTAGCTACCCATCGATGTGAGCAGTTCCACCAGGCGCTGGTTGAAGAACAGCCCGAAGCCAACGATCAATATCATCAGCCCTACACCCTGCCCCAGGCTGAAACGCTCCTTGAACACAAACACACTGGCAACCATCAGAAAAATCGGCCCCATCTGCACCACCAATTGCGCCGTGCCGGGGCTGAGCATTTTCAGGCCCACCAGGTACAACACGTAGTTACCGACCAGCCCGCACACGGCCATCGCCACCAGCCAACCGCCCTTGGGGCCGAGCACCTTGCGACTGGGCAAGCGCCTGGTCGCCGCGAGATAGATAAACAGGCAACTGCCGGCCACCACCAGGCGAAACCAGGTGACGGTAATCGGGTCCATCACCTGCAGTACTTGTTTGAGCTTGATCGGCAGAATGCCCCAGAGCAGCGCGGTCAATAGGGTCAGGAAAAAACCGTAGACCCAGCGGCCGGAAGAAATGTGCATGAGTGCCCCAGATGCCAGAGGAAGTGGAACCGGCATTCTAGGGGCATGCACTGGGCTTTGGGTACAACGGTGTTCAAGGCACGCCCATCACCAATACCCCGCTGCCGCTGATGGGGCCGGCGGCCGGCAACGAGCCCGCCCGACGTACCAGGGAAAACGTCACATCGTCCGCGCCCGTGCTGTTGGTGATACGGGTCAGGAACGAACCGTTGACCGGTACAGCCGACCCGGCGTGCACCAGGGACGTGCCCACGTCGGCATTGGTCATCATCAACAACCGTGAATCGAACGCCGAGCGGGTGCCTTTGTAGGTAATGGTGATCGGTGTATTGATGCCGCCATCCGGGCACGAATAGGCCAGCCTGCGGTGGCTGACAATGGCGGATGTCAGTGGGTCAGTACCTATGGCCCGCTGGTGCACGTTGCCGAAGTTGATCTCGATCGGATTGTTGTTATTGATCGTGCAGGTTGACGGGGAGACGGTGAAATTGTTGGCGGCGGTATACGTGACGGTCAGTCGCGGTCGGGTGCCGTCGTAGTTGTTCGAACTGGTCAGACGCAACAGACCGAGGTTGTCGCCGATGCGCACATCGAACGGGTTGGATGGATAGTTACGCAGCAGAATGTAGGGCGTGACATTGATCGGATAAAAGGTCCCGTTGTTGGGGATGGTGACTATCCGTATGCCCGACGGTACCGGCGTGTTGTGAAAGGCGCCATTGATGCGTAATCCGGTTCCTTCGTTTACGAATTTCGGGCCGGGCGTCCAAGCGGTTCCCGCCGCACTCCCACTGGCCCAATAGTCAGCGTGCCAAGCGGGACCTCCGCTGTAGGTGAATCGACACTCCAGTCTTGCGCCTTCCAGCATGATCCTGCTGCGGTCTGCACTCAGGGTGACGGTAACGGGAACCTGTAGGTTCGGGTTGCCATTTTGCCAGGGGCCCCCGTTGACACGGCAATCGACCGCGTGCGCGGTCGTGGTCATACCCGTCAAAACGAGAAGCGCCAGGGCTCCAAATAGTCGTTGCATCTTGAACTCCATCAAACCTCTAAAATAGAGCACGTCCCTTCAAGGGCGGGCTTGCTCGCGAATGCGGTGGGTCAGTTAGAGGGTTATCAACTGATACACCGTATTCGCGAACAAGCTCGCGCCTGCCTGTGGATCTGCATCCGCACCAGGCCAGCTTGGCTTACGCATCAGGGCACCCCCATAACAAGCACACCGCTCCCGCTCAGGGCCCCGGCGGACGGTAGGGACCCGGTGCGCCGAACGAGCGAAAACGTCACATCGTCCCCGCCCACGCTGTTGGTGATATGGGTCTGGAACAAGCCGTTCACAGGCACCGCTGAGCCCGCGCGAATCAGCGCCGTGCCCACGTCCGGATTGGTCATCAGCAGCAGACGTGCGTCGAACGACGATGGGCTGCCTTTGTACGTAATGGTGATCGGTGTAGTGATACCGCCGTCCGGGCACGAATAGATGAGCCTGCGGTTGATGACGATGGACGATGTCAGCGGGTCCGTGCCGATGGCCCGCTGATTCACGGTGCCGAAGTCGATCTCGATGGGGTTGTTGTTGTTGATCGTGCAGGTTGAGGGCGAAACGGAGAAGTTATTGGCCGCAAGGTACGTGAGCGCAAGCACCGTGCTGGTGGCGTCGTAGTTGTTTGTCTGACGCAGGCGCAACACGCCCAGATTATCCCCAATCCGCACGTCGATAGGGTTCGTCGGGTTGTTGCGTATCAGAATGTAGGGCGTGACATCGATGGGGACGCCCACACCGTTATTGGGCATGACCGCCAGCTGGATCCCATACGGGACCGGGGTATTGAGGTAAGCACCGTTTATTCGCAAGCCGGTGCCTTGGTCAGTGAATTTAGGGCCGGGCGTCCACGGAGGGCCGGCCTGTATCGCGGTCCACCATATGTCCCGGTACGTGGGAAAAACCTGACCCGGCGTAAATCGGCATTCCAACCGAGCCCCTTCGAGGTAAATACGCGAGCTGTCCGAACCCGTTTGCACCATGACGGGCACCTGCAGGTTCAGCGTGCCGCCTGCCCCCACATGCACCCACCCGCCGCCATTCACACGGCAATCGGCTGCTGACACAGCGGTACTGACACCGGTCGATACAAGAAGCACGGTGGCTCCAAATAATCGTTTCATCTTGGTCTCACTCCTCTGTTCTACCCAGAAACAGCGTTATGGATAGTCCAGCGTAAAAGTTGAGGTCACCGTGTACCCACCGTGCCCGATGGTCTGGTTCTGCAGGGCTTTCGGCTCGCCCCGCACATACGCCTTGAGCTCAATGACATTGCTGCCGTCGCTTAACACCTGCTTGTCGCTGACGGTATTGAGGGGCAAGGGTTTATCGCTCAACGTCTCGATGCCGACGCCAATGCCAGAGGCGCCGCTGCCACTGTCCAGCGCGAGCAAACCGGGAAGCTCTCTGTTCTGCGCGCCGCCGAAGGTGATGGTCACCGAGTTGCCAATCGTGGTGTCGCAGTCTTCCAGGTGCAGTTTGAAACGCTTACCCACCGAGCGCGTGTTGAGATAGAGGTACTTGCTGGTGAGGTCCCAGAGTTCCAGCGCGATGGCTTCGTCGCCGGGTCGAAGGGTGCAAGCCTCTTCAACCAGGTTGCCTTTGAAACTCAGATTGTCTGCCGCGTGCGCCATGGGTATCAGGCCGAAGATGAACAGCAGCGCCAGGCCGTGCTTTTGAATCCTTTGATATCGCATCGATCAGCTCCCTACTGGTATTCGGCCAATAACGTGGCCACCGCCGTGAACCTGGCAGGAGGCAGCGTTGCACCGGGCTGTTGCACCGGCACTACCTCCAATGTCGGCGGTGACGACAGGCTGATATCCAGGGCCGTATTGAGTGGAAACGGCACATTATTCTGAAAGACTCGAATGCCCAGCGCAGGCACGCTGGTCTGCACCGCTGAGCCGTCAAACGCCGTGGGTGTGCCGTTGACGCTCAATTTCAGCTCCCACGGCAGCGTGTTGGCACCGCAATTGATCGCGTAGCCGACCCCTCGGCGGTACCTCACGCCATCGACGCGTTTCACCCCGACATCGCCAAAGTCGACTTCAATGGTATTGCCTGCGTCGATCGTGCACGGTGGCGGCTCATTCAACGTCCCGCTGAACGTCAAGTTGGCCGACGCGCCACTGCACAGGCCAATGGCCCATAGGGCGAGCAACGCTCGCGGCTGCCAAGCTGTCATGGGTGGTTCCTCTTGTTATCAGTAGCCGTTCTGTCGCTGGCGCTCATTGGTAATCGACCACCAGCGTCGCGGTGGCATCGAAGGCCCCGCCGGTCAGCTTGCTGCCCGCACGCTTGACGGGCGCAGCCTGCACCACGGGAAAATTGGGGTAGGTAAAATTCACCATCGTGTTCACCGGCCAGTCAGCGCCATTCACAAACAGCCTGACCCCAAGGTCCGCCTTGCGGGTGGAGAGCGCACGACTATCAAACGACGCCGCGGTGCCCTTGAGTTCGAGGGTCAACGCATTGCTGAACGGAGCGTCGCAGGTGACGGTGTACGGCACATCGCGACGGTAATTGACCCCATCGACCCGTGACGTCAGCAGGTCATTGCCAAACGGCACATCGAGGGTGCTGCCACCGTTGATGACGCACGGCGGGGGCGCAATGATCACCGCGCGAATGGTCAAACTGGTCGCGGCCTGTACGCCCTGGCTGAGCGCCAGCAACACGCCGGCGGCGATCACGCCGATTGATTTAGCCATCGTTGCACCCTTAGTCATAATTGAGCCTGACATCCACCACGGCCCTGAATGCCCCGCTGGTCAACGGCGCGACAGTGCGCGTGGGACGTACATTCCAGGTCTGGGTATTGCGGCCCACGGGCAAAAACAGCGGCTGACCCCGTGAGCCCAGTTGCACGTCTCGGCCGAGGGCATCGGTCAACTGCAGGCCCATGCCGGTGATGCCCTGTACCTTGACCAGACGCGAATCATCGGCGTCGGCCGGCGCGCTGAACGTGACCGACAGCACCGGTTGGTAGGCACTCCAGGTCAAGTTCCCCGTACGTTCATTGCGCATACGGCCGGCGGTGCGCAGACAATCGGTAAACCGCAACTGAAAGGCCTTGGCGGTCGCCTGGTCGCCGGGGCGTTGCAACTGGCTGGTCGACACGGCGTCCAGGTCGACGGTCTGGTGCAGAGACGTCATGTCCAGACTGCAAGGCGACTCGTGCATGGAACCAAGCACATTCAGCATGCCGCTCATGCCTTCGATATCTTCCTCGTCCGCGGCATGTGCGCTCACCGCCAAGACCCACAACAGGCCGCCCAGGGCCTTCACTTTTTGCGATTTCATGGCGTTCTCCAGCAGCATTACTCATTCGCCGGCGCGGCCTGGGGGTTTACTTGGCATGTGTCACCGGTGCAACTGAAGGCCAGCACCGGGCGCCCGCCATAATCGTTGACATAGGCCAGATAAGGGCTAGTACCCAACGCCTTGGCCGTGGCCCCCAGCGTCAGCGCGCCCTTGGGCGGCACCATCAGCGGCGTAAAGCCGGGCACGGTCTTACCGTCCTTGCTGCTGCGCGCATCCACCAGGGTCACGTAGTAGGGCGTCGGGTTATTCACCCGGTATTGATCGCCTTCACGGGTCAGGGTCAGCTTCTCCTGCCAGGGGTTGGACAAGTCCTGCTGGCTCGGCGTGATGGCTTGCGGTCGGTAGAACAACTTGATGCGGGTTTGCAGGGCAATCTGCAGGGTGTTGGACTTATCGCTGCGCGGCGGGATCTCCCTCAAGTTGAAGTAGTACACCGTTTCCCGATCCTGCGGCAGCGCCTTGGCCGCCGGCAACGCCTGGACTTTCACCTGGCTTTGTTTGCCCGGCTCCAGTCGTTGCACCGGTGGCAGCACGATCAACGGTGTGGTGATTTTTTTACCGGCTTCATCCTCGATCCAACCCTGGGCCAGATACGGCAGCTGGGTATTGTTGTTGGTGATGTTCACACTGGTGGCGTCTTTGCCGCCGTCGAAAATCACCCGGGTACGGTCCAGACCCACCGCCGCATTGGCACTCTGGCTCAAGCCCAGGGCCAACAGCGCAAAGGCCGGGAATGTGGAACCTGTGGTCGATCTCATGATGCTGTGTTCTCCGTATCGGTAGGCTTGCCGGTCAGCCCGGCGGGCTCGGGCAAGGATGGGTCAGCGACTACCGTCTGGCAGCGCAATTGCAGGGCGTCGGTCAAGCCATCGGCGGGCAAGGTGGCCGGCAACGTGAGCAGGCATCGCTCGCCGCCACCCCAACTGACGGACATCTGCTCGCCGGCCTGGATGCCGCTCAGGTAGACATGGCCGCCGTCATTCACGATGCCGGTGTCCTGTTGCTTGAGGTTTTTCACCGTCGCGCCGAAGGGCGGCGAACCGCCATCGGCCAGGCGTAACACCGCCATGGCCTTTTCACCGGCGATCACGTCCAGCGAGCGATAACCGATCGCGCCTTCGGTGAGTGTCAATTGGGTGACGGATTGAGTGGCTTCGATGTTGCTCGGCAAGCGCTCCAGATCAACACTGGCGGCAGTGCGCTGGTAGCTGCTGATGTCCGAGATGACGGCCTTGCCGAAGGCATTACTGCGGGTCGGCGCGCCGTAACCGCGTACGGGCACATCGGGCACACCCGCGGTATCGACCATCAGGCGGGTGCCGCCGGTGCTGGTGGTTCGATGCAGCGCGGCGCCGTAGGCGGTGAGCGTGGCACCGCCGCGCGCCGAGACACCGAGGCTGCTGGAGCCGCCCTGCTGCCGACTGGCGCTCACATCGATGTCGGCGTAGTCGCCCATATGGCTCAGGTAACCGCTGGCAGACGTGTCGCTCGCGCTGAGCTGGTAGCTGTTACGCTCATCGAGGCGATCGCTGTAGCGCGTTGCAACGTTGTTTTTGCCGGCGGCTCGACTGGCATCCAGCGAGAGTGTGCCGGTACGCCCCAACGGCAGGCTGACGGTCAGCGCCATGCCGTTATCCTTATAGTTATATTCCTGGGTGCGGTACGTGTTCAGGGACAGGCTCATGTTCTTGACCGTGCCCACATTGAAGTAGCGCGACAGCGACAGGTTCCAGCGATGGGTGTCCGGCCGATCCCAGTAGGTTTGCTTGTTGTAACTGGCGTAGACGGTGGCGCCCAGGTCACGAAACTGCTTGTTGACCGTCACCGTGTACAGCGCCTTGCTGCCGCCGATAGGCTTCCAGCCCTCATCGGGGTCGCGATAGTCCCCACGCCCGCCGAGTTCGCCGTTCAGCCCGTAATACCGGGCATCCAGGTATTCGCTCATGCTCAGGAAGTTCTTCTCGGAAAAACGGTAACCGGCGAACGTCACCTGGCTGTCGTACTGTTCGAAGTTCTTGGAGTATTGAAGGCGGTAGGATTTACCCGAGAGCGTCTCGTTCCACACGCTGGCATGGGACTGCGTGACATCCAGCGAGACGGCGCCAAACGCCAGCAAATCCCGACCGGCCCCCACGGATAAGGCCCGGTAGTTGTTATCGGTGATGCCGCCACCGAACAACGACCAGCCATTGCTCACGCCCCAGGAAAACTCTCCGGTACCGAAGACATTGCCATCGGAGCCGTTCTGAAGGTTGGACGGTCGCCCAGTCGCCAGCTTGTAACGGACCTGGCCTGGGCGCGTCAGGTACGGCACACCGGCCGTGTTGAGCTGGAAGGTATGGACCGAACCGTCCTGTTCTTCCACGCGCACATCGAGCTTGCCGGTCACCGCATCATTGAGGTCCTGAATGCGAAAAGGGCCCGCCGCGACCAGCGTCTCGTAAAGCACACGCCCCTGCTGGCTGATGATCACTTTTGCATTGGTCTTGGCCACGCCGACCACTTCCGGCGCGTAACCACGCAAGTTCGGTGGCAGCTGGCTTTGATCCGAATTGAGCGAAGCACCGGTGAAACGGAAGCTGTCGAACAGGTCCGAATACAGGTAACTCTCCCCCACCACCAGGCGCGCCTTCAACGCCGCAATAGCGCGGTACGCGTAGTAACGGCTCCATTCCAGCTTTTGCGGCCCGGCCGCTTCCTGCCGGCCATCTTCCACGCGTCCTTGCCAATCAGCCCGCAGGCGCCACGCGCCGGCATTCGCGCCGACGGTGCCGTTGCCACTGAGGTTTTTGCGCTGGCCGTCGTTCTTCTGGTAGTTGGACTGCGCCGTCAGGCTGTAGTCCACCAGTAACCCCGGCACCCCTTCGTCCCAACGGGAAGGCGGGTCCCAATTGATGGCGTTGTACTCAAGGTACGCCTGGGGCAGATTGATGCTCAGGGTCGAGGTGGCCAGGTCGCCACTGACTTCCATGCCCGGCAAGCTGGCGATATCCAGGCATTCGCCGTCCCTCCACCAGGCAAGTTTGCCGGCTTCGGAGACTTTCAGGCCCAATTGCTCGACAAGACTGTGCGACAAACAGGCCTGGCTGCCTTTGGGATCGTTTTCGGGGGGATAGAACGCCACCGCTTGTTCAGGAATAGGCTGGGCGTTCAGTTGCACAGCCATCGAGTAAGTGCCTGGCAGAATGAATCCGCTGCGCGCAAATTGAGACAAGTCAATATTGGTGCGATCACTCAGATCGAGAACGTCGGTATTGAACTCGATATCGCCGGCGCCCATTGCAGTGCCCGCCAGTGACATCAAGCCGCCTAACAGTCCGGGGCGAAGCGTATTTTTGATCTTCGACGTATTCAACATGCAAGCCTGTCCATCACTGTTCAAAAGTATTCCAACTTGAACCGCACCGCGGCACTGTGAGCCCCAACCACCAATGGCAAGCCGTTGCCGACCAGGTAAAACCGGTAGTTGAGTGTCATGTCGCCCTCGGCCAGCGGCACCGGGGCCATGCGTTGCCCCGGCAGACTTTCTTCGCCGGCGGCATCCACGATGTGCAGGGCAACCCCCTGCGAAGCGCCAAAGACCGCGAAGGAAAGCCCGGCCCTGTCGGTGGGGCCATCGAACGTCACGCGCATGTGCTCCCAGTCAGGCAGGGTTGCACCCGGGCGCGACGGGTCCGGGCGGGTCAACGAGCAATTGACCAGACGCAACTGGAACGGGTGGTCTTCGCCCCGCGTGTTGCGCAAGAGCCGGCCAACCGGTTCGGGCGGCATTTCAATGGTTTGATCGATACTGCCCAGTTCCAGCCCGCAGGCGGAATCAATCACTTCGCCTCCCAGCAGCACGACCCCATCGCCTTGCGTTGACGCCTGGGCGACCACGCAAGGGCTGATGAACGTCGTCAATGAAGAGGCGAAAGCCAAACGTATGAATGTTTTCACCTGGATCTCCTGTCAGCGTTCCCCCGCCACACCAGGTGGCGGGGGAAAAACTTACTGATAAGCCAAGGTGAAATTGGTGACCGCGCTGAAGTCGCCAGGAACGATGGTGCCGGTGGCGGCGCCTTGTACATAGGCACCGAACTCCAGGGTGTTATCGCCGACGGCAATGATTTGCGGTGCGGTAGGGACACCCAACTGAACCTGGTCGCCGCCGTGGGTCATCATGATGCCCACGCCGCCGGCACCGCCGACCGTACCGATCGCGCCCGGTACAACGGTGGATGGCGCGCCGGTGAAGGTCGTGGTGACCGTATTGTCAGTGAGGCCCGTCAGATCGCAACCTTCCAGCTCGATCAGCACGCGCCGGGCTTCGGATTTGCCCCCCGATTGCAGCTGATGCTTGGCTATCGCCCCCAGGCGAACGGTTTGATCAACGGAGTCAGGCTTGATGGAGCAAGCCCCCGAATGGACCGACCCCAAAAACGTCACCGTTCCGTCCGCCGCGTGCGCCATCGACATCGAACCCGCCAGCAGACCGACAGACAACAGCACAGTTTTCATTTTGGTTTTCATCTACAGATTCCCACTTAACAAGTGTCATTAAGAAGCCTTGCTACCAATAGGCACAGGGCTGATTAAAAGAGCGGTATGACCAATGCTTCGAGGGGTTGCTCCTGCCGTGCTTTCCAACTTTTTGTATTGCATTTCAGGACCACGCTCAACGCCGGGCAAGTGTCCGCTTCACACTTGAAGAAGTAAGCCAGCTGTTTCTTCTAACGATGTAGCCTTTGCATATCAAGGCTTGCAGGAAAATTATGGCCATTTGCCAAAACTAATAAATTGGCTGAAGGAATTGGACTACATGCACGTTAATGCTAATAATTCAGAGCCAGATATAACCGTAAGAATATGACTACACACCCGTTTAAAACAATAAACCTTACTGGGGTTTTGCAACTAAGAAATTCAACCGACAGGGCAAGTTGCATTCACGAATGGCCGATACAAACAGGGGGAGCTAAGCTCCCCCTGTGACACGCGCTGCAACCGTCAATCCCTCTAGCGCACCGCTTCAAACAACCCGGTTGCGCCCATCCCGCCACCCACGCACATGGTGACGATGCCGTAGCGTAAACCCCGCCGTTGCAGCTCACGCACCAGGTGCCCCACCTGCCGCGACCCGGTCATGCCGAACGGATGGCCGATGGCGATCGAACCGCCGTTGACGTTGTACCGGGCATTGTCGATGCCCAGGCGATTACGCGCATACAGGCACTGCGAGGCAAACGCTTCGTTGAGCTCCCACAGGTCGATGTCCGCCACCTGCAAGCCTTTGGCCTTGAGCAACTTGGGCACCGAGAACACCGGGCCAATGCCCATTTCGTCCGGCTCGCAGCCGGCCACGGTAAAACCACGGAAGAACGCCTTGGGCTTGAGCCCCAGCGCCAGGGCTTTTTCCAGGCTCATCACCAGGGTCATCGACGCGCCGTCGGACAGCTGCGACGAGTTACCCGCGGTCACCGAACCGTCTTCGGCAAACACCGGCTTCAAGCCACTGAGGCTGGCCAAGGTGGTGTCGGGGCGATTGCAGTCGTCGCGGTCGACCACGCCGTCGAGCACTTGCACCTGGCCGGTGGCTTTATCTTCGACGCGGTACTTGACCGCCATCGGCACGATTTCATCATCAAACAAGCCATCGGCCTGGGCCTGGGCCGTGCGCTGCTGGCTTTGCAGCGCGTACAGGTCCTGGTCTTCGCGGCTGACGTTGTAGCGCCGCGCAACGATTTCGGCGGTCTGGCCCATGGGGAAGTAGATGCCCGGTACCTGCTCTTTAAGCAGCGGATTGATCAGGTGATCGGTGTTGACGCTTTTCATGGTCAGGCTGATGGACTCAACGCCGCCGGCGACGATGATGTCGCTGCACCCCGAGGCAATCTGGTTGGCGGCAATGGCAATCGCCTGCAAGCCCGACGAACAGAAACGGTTGAGCGTCATGCCCGCCGTACCGGTGCCCAGTTGGGACAGCACCGCCACATTGCGCCCGATGTTGTAGCCCTGGGCGCCTTCGTTGGAGCCAGCGCCGACGATGCAATCCTCCACCGTTGTCGGGTCGATACCATTGCGGCTCAACAGCGCGTTGACGCAATGGGCCGCCATGTCATCAGGGCGGGTCTGGTTGAACTTGCCCCGAAAGGATTTGGCCAGGCCGGTTCGCACGCTGTCGACGATCACTACTTCACGCATGGGGCTACCTCGATCTTGTGGTTGTGGACCGAGGATAGAGCGGGCCCTGGGCGACCGCGATGATCATTCACTGCATGGATGCAAAAGCATGAGGCCGGTATGCGGTCTATCGGATGCATGGGAATCCAATGTGGGAGGGGGGCTTGCCCCCGATGGCGGTGTATCAGTCAGCACATTCGCAGCTGACCCACCGCTATCGGGGGCAAGCCCCCTTCCACCTTTGATTTGCGGGGGCAGGTATCACGCGCCAGGCAATGCCAGCTGCAGGTTGGCGAAGTACGGCCACTGGCCTGACTGAGTGAATGAGCCAACCTGTGGGAGGGGGCTTGCTCCCGATGGCGGCCTGACAGCCGACCAGGATGTTGGATCAGAGCGCGTACATATCCGTTGCTGCGGTAACGGCGGCTTAGGGTTCCGCCCTTACGGCGGGTCACTTTTGGAAAAGAGCCCCAAAAGTAACCAAAAGGGCTCCTGCCCCACCACTCGGCACCTCGCTCACGCTCGGTGTGCCCGTAATCCGACAGTGATTTGGAGGGCCGCCGCCACGCGCCATCCATGGCGCGGGGCGGCTAAACCGGCATCCCTGCCGGTTTACCCCCCAAATCACTGTCGAATTGCGGCCAGCGTGGTTTAACGGGGCGCCTAAGATCAAGATCAAGAGCGGCTCGCTTCGCATCGTGGTTACCGTAGGCTGCTACAAAGTTGTGTAGCTACCTATGCCCCGATGGCGGTGTATCAGTCAGCAAATTCGCAGCTGACCCACAGCTATCGGGGGCAAGCCCCCTCCCACATTGGACGGTGGTTGACCAGCAATTCGCGATCAACCTTCAAAGGTCATTTCTTTTTCTTCTTGTCGTGCTTGTCGCTCTTGGCAAACGCGTCCTCCAGCGCCCGGTTGAGGGTACGCAGTACCTTGACCCGCGCCCAGCGCTTGTCATTGGCTTCGATGAGGGTCCACGGCGCAATTTCGGTGCTGGTACGGTCGACCATGTCGCCGACGGCGGCACGGTAGTCGTCCCACTTGTCGCGGTTGCGCCAGTCGTCTTCGGTAATCTTGAAGCGCTTGAAAGGGATTTCTTCGCGCGCCTGGAAACGCTCCAACTGAGTGTCCTTGTCGATAGCCAGCCAGAACTTGACCACGATCACCCCGGCATCGCGCAGTTGCTCTTCGAAGTCATTGATCTCGCCATAGGCGCGCATCCAGTCGGCCGGGGTGCAAAAGCCTTCGATGCGCTCCACCAGCACACGGCCGTACCAGGAGCGGTCGAACACGGTGAACATGCCGCGGGCCGGGATCTTTTGCCAGAACCGCCACAGGTACGGCTGGGCGCGCTCGTCTTCGCTGGGCGCGGCAATCGGCACGATGTGGTACTGGCGCGGGTCCAGCGCGGCCGCCACGCGTCGAATCGCCCCGCCCTTGCCGGCCGCGTCGTTGCCTTCGAAGACACTCACCAACGCGTGCTTGCGCATGCGTTTGTCGCGCATCAGGCCGGAGAAGCGCGCTTGTTCGGTAATCAGTTGTTCTTCGTAATCGTCCTTGTCCAGGCGCAGGGACAGGTCGAGACTGTCGAGCAGGCTTTTCTCGTCCACCGACGCAATCAAGGGCGCCGGGTTCATGCCGCTGGCCTTGCCCTTGGGCAGCTTCAAGGCATTCTGCAAGCCCTCGAGCAAAATCTTGCCCACGGTGAGCCCACGGTAATGGGGGTCGACACCTTCGATCACATGCCACGGCGCGTAGTCGCGGCTGGTGCGGCGCAGCACGCGTTCGCCGAAATGCACAAACTTGTCGTAGGTCGCCGACTGCTGCCAATCCAGCGGGCTGATGCGCCAACTGTGCAGCGGGTCATCGGCCAGCGCCTTGAGCCGCGCTTTCATCTGCTTCTTGGACAGGTGGAACCAGAACTTGAAGATCAGCGCCCCTTCATCGCACAGCATCTTTTCCAGGCGCTCGGCCCCGGCAATGGCCTGGTCCAGACGCGCGTCCTTGATGCGCCCGTGGACCCGGCTCTGCAGCATCTGGCTGTACCAGTTGCCGAAGAAAATCCCCATGCGCCCCTTGGCCGGCAGATGCCGCCAGTAGCGCCAGGCCGGTGGGCGCGCCAGTTCCTCGTCGGTCTGCTGGTCGAAGGTACGCACTTCGATCAGGCGCGGGTCCATCCACTCGTTGAGCAGCTTGACCGTCTCGCCCTTGCCCGCGCCCTCGATGCCGTTGATCAGGATGATCACCGGGAAGCGCTTCTGCTGTTGCAGCTCGTACTGCACTTCCAGCAAGGCTTCGCGCAGGGCGGGCACTTCGGCCTCAAAGGTGTCTTTGTCAATGGCGTGACCGATTTCGGCGGATTCGAACATGGGCTGCTCCGTTTCAAGATGCTCAAGACTAGCGGATTGGGCAGCAACGCGCGGAGGGAAATTCCACCGATGCTTGCCATGGGTCAATTCCAGGCCTGTCGATCGGCTAGAATGGCCGCCTAGTGTTTGCCCGCTGTCTATTTATGAGCCGCCCATGACCCCCATCGCCCACGCCCAGCTCGACTGGGACGACCACGGTCGCCCGCATTCGCGGATGTTCGACGACGTGTATTTCTCCGACCAGTCGGGCCTTGAAGAAACCCGCTATGTGTTCCTGCAACAGAACCGTTTGCAGGAGCGCTTCGCCGCCTTGCCAGCGGGTGGGCGGCTGGTCATCGGCGAAACCGGCTTCGGCACCGGCTTGAATTTTTTATGCGCCTGGCAGCTGTTCGATCAACACGCGGTGGCCGGGGCACGCCTGCATTTTGTCAGCGTGGAGAAATACCCGCTGAGCCACGACGACCTGCAACGCGCCCTCGCCCTCTGGCCCGAACTCCAAACCTACGCCGAAGCGCTGCTGGCCCAGTACGTCGCCATTCACCAAGGCTTCCAGCAGCTCGTGCTGGACCATGGCCGCGTGACCCTGACGCTGTTGATCGGCGATGCCCTGGAGCAATTGCCGCAACTGGATGCACAGGTTGACGCCTGGTTTCTCGACGGCTTCGCCCCGGCGAAAAACCCGGACATGTGGACCTCCGAGCTGTTCGCCGAACTGGCGCGCCTGGCGGCACCGGGCTCGACCATCAGCACCTTCACCAGCACCGGTTGGGTACGGCGCTTGATCAATGCCGCCGGCTTCAAGATGAAACGCACGCCGGGCATCGGCCACAAATGGGAGATCCTGCGCGGCGAGTTTCTCGGCTGGCCCGAACACACGCCACCGCCCGCCGTGACCGCGCCGTGGTTTGCGCGGCCAGCCCCTGCGA
Organism: Pseudomonas sp. W4I3; assembly: GCF_030816195.1. Lineage (GTDB taxonomy): Bacteria > Pseudomonadota > Gammaproteobacteria > Pseudomonadales > Pseudomonadaceae > Aquipseudomonas. The sequence goes on from NZ_JAUSXS010000001.1 coordinate 4,687,806, forward strand.
CCGGTGAACGCCGAGCCCTGGTGATCGGCGGTGGGCTGGCCGGTTGCTGCACCGCAGCCAGCCTCGCGGCGCGAGGCTGGCAGGTGTGCCTGCTGGAACGCCACGACGCCCTGGCCCAGGAAGCCTCCGGCAACCCCCAGGGCGTGCTGTACCTGAAGCTCTCGGCCCATGGCACGGCGCTGTCGCAATTGATTGTCAGCGGGTTTGGCTACACGCGCCGGCTGCTTGAACATTTGCAGCGTGGGGTGGATTGGGACGCCTGCGGCGTGCTGCAACTGGCGTTCAATGCCAAGGAGACCGAACGCCAGGCGCAACTGGCCGAGGCGTTCACGCCGGACCTGCTGCACCGCGTGGATGCCGCCCAGGCGCAGGCCCACGCCCAGATACCACTGGACACGGGCGGGCTGTTTTTCCCCGAAGGCGGTTGGGTCCATCCGCCTGCGTTGTGCCAGTGGCAGGCCCGCCATCCCGGCGTGCAAGTGCGCCTGCATGAGGAGGCGCTGACGTTGCAACGCATTGACGGCCAATGGCAGGCCTACAACGGCGAGACGCTGGTGGCCAGCGCGCCGGTGGTGGTTCTCGCCGGCGCCGCCGAGATCAAGCGCTTTGCCTTCAGCGCCGCGCTGCCGCTCAAGCGTATTCGCGGGCAAATCACCTGCCTGGCGCAAACCGCTGCCAGCCAAGCGTTGAGCACGGTGGTCTGCGGCCAAGGCTACGTCGCGCCGGCACGGCTGGGCGAACACACCCTGGGCGCCAGTTTCGATTTCAAAAGCGACGATCTCACGCCCACCCTCGCCGAACATGCCGATAACCTGGCCATGCTGCGGGAAATTTCCCCGGCCTTGCTGAACGCCTTGCATCCGGAAGGCGAGTCGCTCGACACCCTGCAGGGCCGCGCTGCATTTCGCTGCACCAGCCCCGACTACCTGCCCATCGTCGGCCCGCTGGCCGATGCCACCGCGTTTGCCCAGGCGTACGCCGTATTGGCCAGGGATGCACGCCAGGTACCCGCTACGCCGTGCCCGTGGCTCGACGGTGTGTACATCAACAGCGGCCACGGTTCTCGCGGGTTGATCACCGCGCCGTTATCGGCGCAACTGCTGGCGGCATGGCTGGATAACGAGCCCTTGCCCGTGCCCCTGAGCGTCGCCCAGGCCTGTCATCCGAACCGCTTCGCCTTGCGCGAATTGATACGCGGCAAACCGCGCACGGCATCCTGAGCGCCAAGCGACGAATGCGGCGTGCGCCATTAATAAAAGTCCACTTATAACTTATCGTTCTAAAACTCCGGCGTTGTGCCTGGGGTCAGTTTCTGAGTAAGCGCCCTTTTGGTGCGTATTGAGTATTGACCCCTCCCCAACGGAAAAACCGGTAAGGAACTTATGTGTGGATTAGCTGGCGAGTTACGCTTTGATCATCAACCTGCCGACCTGGCAGCTGTGGAACGCATCACGCATCACCTCGCCCCTCGTGGCCCCGACGCCTGGGGCTTCCATGCCCAAGGGCCGATTGCCCTGGGCCATCGCCGCCTGAAAATCATGGACCTGTCGGATGGCTCTGCCCAACCGATGGTTGACGCCCAACTGGGCCTGTCCCTGGCGTTCAACGGCGCGATCTATAACTTCCCGGAACTGCGCCAAGAGCTCGAAGCCTTGGGCTATGCCTTCTATTCCGGCGGCGACACCGAAGTGCTGCTCAAGGGCTATCACGCCTGGGGCGAAGCGCTGCTGCCCAAGCTCAACGGCATGTTTGCCTTTGCCATCTGGGAACGCGATGCCCAGCGTCTGTTCATCGCCCGCGACCGTCTCGGCGTCAAGCCGTTGTACCTGTCGCGTACCGGCCAGCGCCTGCGCTTTGCTTCGGCGTTGCCCGCGTTGCTCAAGGGCGGCGATATCAACCCGATTCTCGACCCGGTCGCGCTCAACCACTACCTCAATTTCCATGCGGTGGTGCCGGCTCCGCGCACGCTGCTGGCGGGCATCGAAAAGCTGCCGCCAGCCACCTGGATGCGCATCGAGGCCGACGGCAAGACCGAACAGAACACCTGGTGGACCCTGCGCTATGGTCCCCATGAGGACGAGAAAAACCTGACCCTGGAAGACTGGACCGACCGCGTGCTCGACAGCACCCGCGAAGCCGTGGCCATCCGTCAACGTGCGGCCGTGGACGTCGGCGTGCTGCTCTCCGGCGGCGTCGACTCGAGCATGCTGGTGGGCCTGTTGCGCGAAGTGGGCGTCGAAGGCCTGTCGACCTTCTCCATCGGCTTTGAAGACGCTGGCGGCGAGCGCGGCGATGAATTTCAGTATTCGGACCTGATCGCCAAGCACTACGGCACCCATCACCACCAGTTGCGCATCGCCGAGAGCGAAATCATCGAGCAACTGCCGGCGGCCTTTCGCGCCATGAGCGAGCCGATGGTCAGCCATGACTGCATCGCCTTCTACCTGCTGTCGCGGGAAGTGGCCAAGCATTGCAAAGTGGTGCAAAGCGGCCAGGGCGCCGACGAATTGTTCGCCGGTTACCACTGGTACCCGCAGGTGGATGGCGCCAGCGACCCGTATGCGGCGTACCGCGAAGCGTTCTTCGACCGCAGCTACGACGACTACGCCGCCACCGTTGCGCCGAAATGGCTGACCGCCAACGACGCCGCCGGTGACTTCGTGCGTGAGCATTTTGCAATGCCCGGTGCGGACGCCGCGGTGGACAAGGCCCTGCGCCTGGACAGCACGGTGATGCTGGTGGACGACCCAGTCAAACGCGTCGACAACATGACCATGGCCTGGGGCCTGGAAGCGCGTACGCCGTTTCTCGACTACCGCCTGGTGGAGCTGTCGGCCCGCGTGCCGGGCAAGTTCAAGCTGCCCGACGGCGGCAAACAGGTGCTCAAGGAGGCCGCGCGCCGCGTGATCCCCAGCGAAGTCATCGACCGCAAGAAAGGCTACTTCCCGGTGCCCGGTCTCAAGCATTTGCAGGGCAACACCTTGAACTGGGTGCGCGAACTGCTGCTGGACCCCAGCCAGGACCGTGGCTTGTTCAACCCCGCCATGCTCGATCGCTTGCTGACGGACCCACAAGGCCAACTGACCCCATTGCGCGGCTCCAAGCTGTGGCAACTGGCAGCGCTGAACCTGTGGCTCAGCGAACAAGGAATCTGATCCATGAAACCTAACGCCGCGGCGTACAGCCAACGCTTACTCAAGGGCCAGGCGCCGACCTACGAGCGCCTGCAGGCGCGGCTTGCCGAAGACGGCAGCGCCCAGGGCCCGGAACCGATTGCCGTGCATTGCGGCTGGGGCCGCCTGCTGATCGGGCATACCTTTGCAGACCCTGCCAGCCTCGCCCAGGAGCTGCTCAAGGAGCAGTCCGGTGAGCGTGATATTGCGCTGTATGTGGCCGCGCCCCAGCAGATCCTCGGCATTGATCCGCAAAAACTGTTCCTCGACCCTTCCGATACGCTGCGCCTGTGGTTCAGCGACTATCGCCCCGCTACACGGGTGTTTCGCGGCTTCCGGATCCGTCGGGTGCAGAGCGAAGCCGACTGGCACGCGGTGAACCTGCTGTATCAGGGGCGCGGCATGTTGCCGGTCGACCCCGAGCGCCTGACACCGCGCCATCAAGGCGGCCCGGTGTATTGGCTGGCGGAGGACGAGGACAGCGGCGCGGTCATCGGCAGCGTGATGGGCCTGAACCACCAGAAAGCCTTTCACGACCCGGAAAACGGTTGCAGCCTGTGGTGCCTGGCGGTGGATCCGCAGTGCACACGGCCGGGCGTGGGTGAAGTGCTGGTGCGCCACTTGGTGGAACACTTCATGAGCCGTGGCCTGAGCTATCTGGACCTGTCGGTGCTGCACGACAACCGCCAGGCCAAAAGCCTGTACGCCAAGCTGGGCTTCCGTGCATTGACCACTTTTGCGATCAAGCACAAGAACGGCATCAACCAGTCGCTGTTTCTGGGCCCTGGCCCACAGGCCGGGCTCAACCCTTATGCGCGGATCATCGTTGAAGAAGCCCACCGACGTGGCATCGATGTGCAGGTGGACGATGCCGATGCCGGCCTGTTCACCCTCTGCCTCGGCGGGCGTCGCATACGCTGCCGAGAGTCATTGAGCGACCTGACCAGCGCCGTCAGCATGACCCTGTGTCAGGACAAGAGCCTGACCCACAAGACGCTCAAGGCCGCCGGCTTGAATTTGCCTTCGCAGCAATTGGCGGGCAGTGCCGACGACAACCTTGAGTTTCTCGACGAGCATCAGCGCATCGTGGTCAAGCCGCTTGACGGCGAGCAAGGCCAAGGCGTGGCGGTAGACCTGCAGACCATCGAGGAGGTCCAGCAGGCGATTGATACGGCGCGCCAGTTCGACAGCCGGGTGTTGCTCGAAAGCTTCCACGAAGGCCTGGACCTGCGCATTCTGGTGATCGGTTTTGAAGTGGTCGCCGCTGCGATTCGTCGCCCCGCCGAAGTGACAGGCGACGGTCAGCATTCAATCCGCGCCCTGATCGAGGCTCAAAGTCGGCGTCGCCAGGCCGCTACCCATGGCGAAAGCAAGATTCCCCTGGACGCCGAAACCGAGCGCACCCTCAAAGCCGCCGGGTATGACTACGACAGCGTGCTGCAACGCGGCGTGCACTTGGCCGTGCGCCGCACCGCCAACCTGCACACCGGTGGCTGCCTGGAAGATGTCACCGCGATCCTCCACCCGACCCTGGTCGATGCCGCCGTGCGTGCCGCCCGCGCCTTGGACATTCCCATGGTCGGCCTGGACTTGCTGGTGCCTGCGGCCGATCAGCCCGAATACGTCTTCATTGAAGCCAATGAACGGGCAGGCCTTGCCAACCATGAACCGCAACCGACCGCTGAGAAGTTTGTGGACTTGTTGTTTCCGCACAGTCAGCCGGCCGCTTGAGGAATGTGTTGAATGTGAAACCGCTATCGGGGGCAAGCCCCCTCCCACATTTGACGGTGTTCACCTATCAAAGGTGGGAGGGGGCTTGCCGCCGATGAGGCCGGTGAAGGCAACTACATTCCCCCTTAACTCATCGAAACCATCGATGCCCTCCACTCATCAGGAGTTTCCATGACCCGAACCATTCCCGAACCGGATCTCGCCTACCTGCAAAAAGTCCTGCTGGAAATGCTCGCCATTCCCAGCCCCACCGGGTTTACCGACACCATCGTGCGCTACGTCGCCGAACGTCTGGAAGAGCTCGGCATCCCGTTTGAAATGACCCGGCGCGGTACCATTCGCGCCACCCTCAAGGGCCAGAAAAGCAGCCCTGACCGCGCCGTCTCCGCGCACCTGGACACCATCGGTGCCGCCGTCCGCGCCATCAAGGACAACGGCCGCCTGACGCTGGCACCGGTCGGCTGCTGGTCCAGCCGCTTTGCCGAAGGCAGCCGCGTCAGCGTGTTCACCGACAGCGGCGTGATTCGCGGCAGCGTGTTGCCATTGATGGCCTCCGGGCACGCATTCAACACCGCCGTGGATGAAATGCCGGTGAGCTGGGACCATGTTGAATTGCGTCTGGACGCCTACTGCGCGACCCGCGCCGATTGCGATTCCCTGGGGATCGGCATCGGCGACTACGTGGCATTCGACCCCTTGCCGGAGTTCACCGAAAGCGGGCACATCAGCGCGCGTCACCTGGATGACAAAGCCGGCGTCGCCGCCCTGCTCGCCGCGCTCAAGGCGATCATCGACAGCGGCGAACCGTTGCTGATCGACTGCCACCCGCTGTTCACCATCACCGAGGAAACCGGCAGTGGCGCGGCTGCGGCCCTGCCCTGGGATGTGAGTGAGTTTGTCGGTATCGATATCGCCCCGGTCGCCCCCGGCCAGCACTCAAGCGAGCACGCAGTGAGCGTGGCCATGCAGGATTCCGGCGGGCCGTATGACTATCACTTGTCACGCCACTTGCTGGGCCTGGCGGCGGATAACGAACTGCCGGTGCGCCGCGACTTGTTCCGCTATTACTTCAGCGATGCGCATTCGGCGGTGACCGCCGGGCATGACATCCGTACCGCCCTGCTGGCGTTCGGTTGCGACGCCACCCACGGCTACGAGCGCACCCATATCGACAGCCTGGCGGCCCTCAGCCGCCTGCTGGGTGCGTACATCCTCAGCCCACCGGTATTTGCCAGCGACGCGCAACCTGCCCAAGGCTCCCTGGACCGTTTCAGCCATCAGATCGAACATGAGACGCACATGGAGAACGATACCCGCGTGCCATCGGTAGACAGCCTGGTCGGCCATAAGTCTGATGCCGGCAACAGCTGATACTGGCAACCAAGGTCCCGGCACAGTAGCATCGCCGGGACCTGACACCCGAGGCTTGTATGCTGATTCCCTACGACGCGCTTGAAGTCGACACCCTGACCCGCCTCATCGAAGATTTCGTCACCCGCGACGGCACCGACAATGGCGACGACACTCCGTTGGAAACCCGCGTATTGCGCGTGCGCCAGGCACTGACCAAGGGCCAGGCCCTGATCGTGTTCGACCCAGAAAGCGAGCAATGCCAATTGATGCTCAAGCACGATGTGCCCAAGCATCTGTTTGACTGACGGCAATATTAAGGGTTGGGGACCGGCACCGGATAAGTCGCGCTGGCCTCGCGTTCGCGGATTTTGCGGTAGACCTCGGCGCGGTGCACGCTCACCCCGGCCGGCGCTTCGATGCCGAACTTCACGTGGTGTGCGCTGACTTCAAGAATGTGCACAGCGATGTCATCGCCGATGGAGATGCTTTCGCCTACAGCGCGACTTAAGACCAGCATGATGGTTGTCCTTTTCCAATATCAGGACCCCGACCATCCTTGTTTGCCGCGCAACTCACAATAACCCGCGGCCAAATCAGGCACTACCTACACAGATAGGTAATTTACCTGACAGACCGCACCCGATCAGCCTTTGTTGGCCTGCGCCTTGGCGCGCATCTTGTCGGCCATCAGGGTCATCTCGTCATACAGCAACTGCGGGTTTTTCTGTTTCAAAGCCCAGGCCATCCGCCCTTGTTCATGGGGCAGAATCATGAACTCGCCTTCGGCCACGCGCTGGTAAATATAGTCGGCGATATCGGTCGCCGAGATCGGTGAACTCTCGAGCAACTTGCCCACCTGCGCCTTCATCGCCGGGGTCGGCCCACGGAATGAGTCGAGCAGATTGGTCTGGAAAAACGACGGGCATACCACATGCACGCCGATTTCCTGCTGCTTGAGTTCCACCAGCAGGCTTTCCGATAACGCCACCACACCGGCCTTGGCCACGTTGTAGTTGCTCATGGCCGGCCCCTGCATCAGCGCAGCCATCGAGGCGATGTTGATAATGCGGCCCTTGCTCTTTTCCAACAGCGGCAGGAACGCCTTGCAGCCCTTGACCACGCCCATCAGGTTGATTGCGATCTGCCAGTCCCAGTCCTCGAGCGACAGCTCGGCAAAGAAGCCACCGGACGCCACACCGGCGTTATTGACGATCACATCAATGCCACCCAGCTTCACTTCGCACGCTTGCGCAAACGCGGTGAGCTGGCTGTAGTCGCGCACGTCACAGCGCTGGGTGAACCCCTCGCCACCGACTTCGCGCACCAACCTGAGGGTTTCCTGCAAGCCGGGCTCGCTGACATCCGACAAGGCCAACTGCCAACCCTCACGGGCCCAGCGCAGAGCAATTTCACGACCCAGGCCGGACCCGGCGCCAGTGATCATCATGCGGTTTTGCATAGAGAGTAGCCTTGTGGTTCACCAGAGGAGTGACCGGCAGTGTAGCGAAGGTTTTTGCCACACCCACGCACCATCAGAGTGATGAATGCCCCAGGCAAACCGCGGGATCGGTCGGATGCGCACACATAAACTAAGTTCAATCTTTTTCAACTAAGTGGTTGCACTTGCGTAGCGGTTAAAAGAAATAAGCAAGCGAGCAAATTGCTTTAAAAAAATACGGAATTTTTTGTGAAGGCGCAGAGTCGGAGTTAGTAAGCCGTCCATCATCAAGTGGACGAGACTCCCGCTGAATAACCGGTCTTTACAGAAGGCCTATAAGGAATAAAACCATGAGCCTGATTCTGATCATTATCCTGATCCTGTTGCTGGTCGGTGGCCTGCCAGTGTTCCCGCACTCGCGTAACTGGGGCTATGGCCCGTCGGGTATTCTGGGTGTGGTGCTGGTCGTTCTGCTGGTGCTATTGTTACTCGGCAAGATATAAACCCGCTTTTACGAACAAAAAAAAGAGGCCTCGATGAGGCCTCTTTTTTATTGCCGATCGGTTAATCCGGCTTGCCGTCTACAACGCCTGCGGTGTTATCCAGCAGGCTCTTGGTGGCGGTCTGCAGGAACGACTCGAGTTTCTGCTTCAGCGCTGCTTCGTCAGGCGACTCCGCAATCACCTTGCCGGTCGGGTTGGCGCCCAGTTCGTATTGCCACAACTTGGGTGGCATTTCCTTGGGCAGGACCAGCACGCGGTCAGCGGTGAGCAAGGCGACGGTCTGGTCGCTGCCCGACGGTTTGATCACGCCGAAGCCCTTGTCGCCTTCCGGCAGGTTGAGCAAGTCACGGCCCCAGCACTGGTGCAGGGTGTCACCGCCCAGGCGGCCCATGATGGTCGGGACGATATCGATCTGAGTGCCCACGGTGTGGTCACGCTCGCCGAACTTCTCCTGCACGCCCGGCGCGATCATCAGCATTGGCACGTTGAAGCGGCCCAGGTCCATTTCGGTGATCTGCTGCTCGTTACCGAAGCCGTGGTCACCCACCACCACGAACAGGGTTTCCTTGAAATAGGGCTCCTTGCGGGCCTTTTCGAAGAACTGACCCAACGCCCAGTCGGAGTAACGCATGGCGGTCAAATGCTCGTTGAGGCTGCCACGGTCGGTGACTTTCTCAACCGGCAATGGCGTCGGCAATGCGTATGGGGTGTGGTTGGACAAGGTCTGCAGCAGCGCGTAGAACGGCTTGCCGCCCTCGCGGGCCTTCAGTTCTTCCAGGCCACGGTTGAACATGTCCTGGTCGGACACGCCCCAGGTCGGGTCGGAGAACACCGGGTTGACGAAGTCATTGCGGCCAATGAAGTTGGTCATGCCCTGGTTGCTGAAAAAGCCCGACTGGTTGTCCCAGGCGAAGTCGCCGTTGTAGACATACACATCGTCGAAATCACGCGCGCTGAGCAACTGCGGCAGGCCCGATAGTTTGTGGCTGCCTTCCGGGGTCTGCATCAGGTATTCGAAGCCCGGCAGGTTCGGGAAGCAGGCCATGGTGGCGAACATACCCTGGTGGGTGTGGGTGCCGTTGGAGAAGAAGCGATCGAACAGCAGGCCTTCCTTGGACAACTTGTCGAAGTACGGCGTGATATTGCCGGGACGGCCCAGGGCGCCTACCGAGTGACCGGCAAAGCTTTCCATCAGGATCACGACCACGTTCTTGATCGGCAGGGTCTTCTCGGCCGGCGGCGTGTAGTCACGGCGCACGGCAGCGGTGTCGGTATCCACCAGCTTCTCGCTCGGCAGTACCAGCATGTCACGCACGGTCTGGGTGGCCAGCGGTTGCTCCAGGGTGGCTTTCCAGATGTTGGAACGCTCTTCGGAGAAGCGCGACTTGGCGGCGGCGATCAGCGACAGCGTGCCATTGAGGCCCAACTGGTTGGCGAAGTTCGAATCGGTGGTGTACACATCACCCCAACGCAGCGGCGGGCCCTGGCGCAGGGTGCCGCGGATGGCGACCACGGCGACCAGCAGGCACACCACGAACACCGCGATGCGGCTGTACCACGGCGCCACCTGACGCGTGCCGATGCTGCCGCCACTGAACGGGCCACGCGGGCGCGTTGCGCGGTCGGCGCCCTTGAAGGCCATGCTCAGGATCAGCGTGCCCACGGCCCAGGCCAACAGGTAGCGCACTACCGGGAAACCGTACCAGAGCATGCTCATCACGGTTTTCGGGTCTTCCTTCACATACTGGAAGACCAGGCCGTTGAGGCGCTGGTGGAACTCGCGGTAGAAGTCCATCTCCATCAGGCCCAGGAACAGCGCGATGCTGGACGCGACGGTCAGCCACAACCGGAAGAACCCGCGCGCCGCCATGGCCCGTACGCTGAACAAGGCCAGCAGCAGCGGGATCAGCAGGTACATCACCAGGCGAATATCCAGGCGCAGGCCGTTGGCGAACGCTTCGAGGAAGGTCGAGGCCGGCGTGTCGAGGATCATCTCGCGGTTGTAGACCAGCAACGCCAGGCGCAGCAGGGAGAACATCACCATCATGACCAGTGCGCAGAGCAGCGTGTACGCCAGATGGGATTTGACGGTCGGTTGCAGCAGGCGATTTGAAGCTCGCTGCTGATTCAGGGCGTCCGGGTTTGCCATGTCGTTTTAGGACCCATTGGAAGTTGAAGTTGCGAAATAATGCGGTGGCGTGCGCCCCTCGCCCAGGCTGGCCGGGGTGGGCGGTTAACGCGGTGGGGCAAATGGTGCCCGATCAACGGCATCAACGCTATAGATTACTGAACGTGCGCCGCCGCCCTGCCTTCATAAGCGCCAGGGGATAGAGCCTCGGCAGGGGAACAAAGCGGGGGGAATTGTCTTGGATGGGATGTGAAAAATTCGTGCAGCGAATCGTTTCGACACACAAATCCAGACGTATTGAAAGCAAATGTGGGAGGGGGACGAACCCTGATGCCAGTCAGTTAAGGCTTTTTGTAGGAGCGAGCTTGCTCGCGAAGAACTCAAGGCCCGTGCGTCTATTCAGAATGAACGCGTTGCCTGGATGTTTTTCGCGAGCAAGCTCGCTCCTACAGGATTTAAAGTGAGCGAACGATCAGATCCGCACGTTACCGCGCGGCCCGGCGATCGCCCAGATGATCAGGCCCAGTACCGGCAGCAGCAGGATCAACAAAATCCACAGCACTTTGGCGCCCGTGCTCGCGCCGCTTTTGAACACGTTGATGATCGCCCAGATATCCAGCGCGAGGATGATCAGGCCAATCAGGCCATTGAAAGTGGAACCCATGGTGTCGCTCCTAAGTGAGGGCTTGCCCTTGTAGGATAGTCAGCCCTGGCAGGGGTTCCGTATTATTTCAGACGTGAACGGCAATCTTCAGCGCTTCCAGCGACGGCTCGGCCCGGATGCCGACTTCGGCGCACAGTTGCAGCACGCGCGGCAGGTCATTGCCGAACACCAACACGGCCTGGATTTCGTCGTCGAGCAATTGGCTGAAGTTGAGCAGTACATAACCGCCGTCTTCCGGGCTCAGGGCGCTCATCTGGATCTGGATGCGATTGAGCGCGGTCAGGTCTTCGGTCTTGGCCAATTGCTTGGGCTTGAGGTTGAAGGCCACACCCGTGCCGAACGAGGCGACGATCTGGGCAAACAGGTCGGCGTAGGTATCGGCCTGGAACAGCACCGTGTCCGGCAGGCTGCCGACCACCACCCACTCCCCCAATGGAATCGGGAACGTGTCGTCGTAGTTGATATCCGGATTGGCCGCCAGGAACGCCGCAGGGTCTGCGTAGGCCTGGGCCGCCTCGTCGGCGATACGCGCCACTTCGTCCGCGCCCATGACGCCGGCGCTGATTTTACTGATGAGTTCGACGAGAGCGGTTTTCATGGGCAGTCCTGTGGCGGGCGGGTTTTCGAGGGCGCGTAGCCTACACCAGTTTTTGCAACAACGCCGCCGTATCCACGGCCCCCATGGTCTGCGCCGCCGCCAGCGCCGTCGCGCCCTGGGCATCGGTGGCCTTGGGGTTGGCACCCTGGCCGAGCAGGTAGTCCACCATGTCGACCCGGTTGAACATGGCCGCCATCATCAAGGCCGTGCGCCCATCCGAGGAAGCCGCTTCAACCGGGGTTGCGCCTTCGATCAGTGCCTTGACCACGGCCAGGTGGCCCTTGAACGCCGCACCGGCAATCGGCAGTTGGTTCTTGTCATTGGCAATCAAGGGATCAGCCTTGAACTCCAGCAGCACTTTTACCGCCTCGGCATGACCGTGGTAAGCCGCCAGCATCAGCAGCGTGTCGCCATTGTGATTGCGAAAGTTGGCCGGCAAGCCTTTGGTCAGTAAGGCTGCGAGCATGGCAGCGTCGCCCTTGCGGGCGACGTCGAAGACTTGCTCGGCAAATTCGGCGGCTTCGTCTTCTGTCATTTGTTTGGGCTGGGTCGACATGGAGGGGCTCCTTTGTGATGCTGTATATGGCGCCCAGTGTCGCGATGGAGTTCCCCGCTGTCATGGCTTTTTTGCCAAAAGCGTCCATAGGCACAATCAATAGCGAAAATGTCCGCCTTGTATCTGCGCAAGCAGTTGCGCGGTTACCGGCACGTAGCTGTCTGAGCCCGGCAACCAGGCAAACAGCGGATCATGCCCGACCTTATCCGGGTCGAACGCCTCTTCCTTGAGCCGCACCTTCTGATACTTGAAGGTGCCGGTGGTTTCCATCTTCACTTTGATCCGCAGGAATAACGGTACCGCATAAGATGGCAACTTGCCGTGGGCGAACTGCAGCAACTCGCGCATATCCAGCGCGGCCAGGGACTCGCGGGGTGTGATCGCGACCATCCCCGCACGCCCGTTGGTGTTGTCGATCTCAACCCCATAGGCCACCACTTCGGCAATTTGCGGGTGCTGCAGCAGGATGTTCTCGACCTCGGTGGTGGACACGTTTTCGCCCTTCCAGCGGAAGGTGTCGCCCAGTCGGTCGACGAATTGCGCATGGCCGAAGCCGATACTGCGCAGCAGGTCGCCGGTATTGAAATAGCGGTCGCCCTTTTCGAACACGTCGGTCAGCACCACCTTGCGATTCTTTTGCGGGTCGGTGTAGCCGTCGAACGGTGACTTGTCATCAATTCTCGCCAGCAACACACCCTGCCCGCCCGTGGGCACCTTGTGCATGTACCCGTCGCTGCCCCGCAGCGGCTCACCGCTGTCGTGGGTGTAATCCACCAGCGCCCAGTGCTGCAGGCAAAAGCCGATGGTGTTGTCGAAATTCAACACGTTGGTAAAGCCGATATTGCCGTCGCTGGCCGCGTAGAGTTCGCAGATATGCTCGACCCCATAGCGCTGCTTGAACTGCGTCCACACGCCTGGGCGCAGGCCATTGCCAACCATTTTGGTCACGCTGTTATGGCGATCCTGCTCGCTGGGCGGCTGCTCGAGCAGGTAGCGACACAGCTCGCCGACATAACCCAGGGTGGTCGCGTTGAACGTGCGCACGTCGTCCCAGAACTGGCTGGCGCTGAACTTGCGGCGGATGGCGAAGCCGGACGCGCCAATGATTGCCGAGCCCCAGCACACACACAGCCCGGTGGCGTGGTACAGCGGCAGCGTGCAATACACAACGTCCTGCGGGCCCATGTCCAGGGCGATGCTGCCGAAACTCACGGCGGTCTTGGTCCAGCGCCCGTGTTTCATGATGCCGGCCTTGGGCAAGCCGGTGGTACCGGAGGTGTAGATATAAAAGCAGGGGTCATCGAAGAACACCTGGGCGGAGCTGGCGGGGTTGTTCACGGGGCACTGCGCGCTGGCGGCCATCAAGTCGATAAACGCCTCGGGCCGCCCACTCACGTGCTGATCGGCAACGAACCAGGTGCGTTCAGCCGCAATCTCCACCTGGTTGCGCACTACCGCGTAGGTGCCTGCCAATTCCTCGCCCACCACAATCGCCACCGGGTTGACCAGGCTCAGGCTGTGCACCAGCGCCGCCTGGGTCTGCGCGGTATTGAGCATGGCGCAGATCCCTCCGAGCTTGGCCACGGCGAGTACGGTCAGCAGCAACTCCGGGCGATTTTCGATGAACAGTGCCACCACTTCACCCTTGCCGATGCCCTGATCCTGCAGGTAATGGGCGATGCGATTGGCACGCCGGTTGGCGTCGTGGTAGCTGATCACGCTGTCGCCATAGAGCAAGGCGGCCCCGTGCGGGTTGCGCAGCGTGGCTTGCTCGAAGTGCCAGCCAAGGCCACAGGGTTGTGTGGGGTCGGTAACGTTGGCAGCGCGCATGCCGCGCAACACCCGCGGCAGCGCCCGCACGATAGTGGGCACCTTTCGCAGCAGCATGCGCCAGGTGATCATGTCGTTTGGATGATGAGCCATGGCGGGACGTCCTGTTCTTATTGTTTATCGGGTGCGGAACCATCGACGGTGACCGAGTGAATTCGCCTTACCCCTCAAAGGAAAATACGTCAGCCCTTCTCAGGCTGTACACGCACGATTTGAAATGTTTTGTATCCCGAGGCTCGGATGGGATTTATCGGTCAAACACGCGGTCAGAATCGTTAGGAAAGGAACATTGTGTGTAGGAAATAGCCGCGCAGATAACGCAAAATGCAGGATGCACGATGGCCTTTCATGCAATTTGCACGAAAAAGAAAAATCCTTAAATTTATAACTAGCTGTTTTATAAGGGTTTTTTACAAGACTCAATACTGGCACAAACGCTGCACCTATCACTCCATGCTTGCCAACTTGAGCCAATGGAGCTGATAGACATGAGCCTGATCCAAGATAAATTCGCTTCGGTATTTTCCAACTACGACGTCACCACCCAACCGCGTCCAGACGGCGGCATCCTGTTGACCCTGCGTAACAGCGAAGGCAAGCAGGTCAAACGCTCGATCTCGTATCAGCAACTGCACACCGCCGACCAACTCACTTGGGTGATCAGTGCAATTCGCCGTGACCTGGCCGAACAAGCCAGTGAGCTGCCGCAGATTTCGATGCTGCAAAGCCAGAATCGCTTTGCCCTGCCGACTTACCATTCGGCATAAGCAGTACCCAATAAAAAGGGCCGCAACGCCGTTGAGCGTCGCGGCCCTTTTTTATGCCGTCAGCAAAGCCCCCGCCGCCCCGCTTCATTCATCGCCTGCACGCGGTTGGTTACATCAAGCTTGCTGTAGATATTGCGCAGGTGGAATTTGACCGTGGCCTCGGAGGTGCATCGGATCTTGCTCATCTCCCAGATGGTCTTGCCTTCGGAGGCCCACCGCAGGATCTCCAGCTCCGTCCTGGTCAGGGGCTTACCGAGTAAACTCAAACGTCTTCTGATAGCCGTCGGCACACTGTCCAACGGCTGAGACAACTCCTCGGGGCGACTCATTGATTTCTCCTTTTTATATGCCGATGCGCTGCCCACCTTCGGATTGCTCCTATTGACAGGCAACATAAACATCGAATTAAGGAGAGAGTTACATAATGTGCACAACGAGAGGACAAGGCCGAGAATAAACAGCCAAGCCTTACAGGTGATTAGGCTTCTTCCCACAGCACATTCCAACGTGCCGGGGTTGAACATTTAAG
Organism: Pseudomonas sp. W4I3; assembly: GCF_030816195.1. GTDB lineage: Bacteria > Pseudomonadota > Gammaproteobacteria > Pseudomonadales > Pseudomonadaceae > Aquipseudomonas. The sequence goes on from NZ_JAUSXS010000001.1 coordinate 4,703,076, forward strand.
AAACTTGCCTTAGTCGTCCAACTTGCCAAAGTCACGAGCAATGTCATTACCCGTCAAGGTGGGCGCCGAACCCTCCTGCGTGTTGAACAGATGCAGCACTACCATATGCGGGTTCTCGCCAATGTCGAACCAATGGGGCACGCCGGCGGGTACGATCAGCAGATCGTACTTCTCACACCGCACGCCGTAGACGTGATCGCCTATGTGCAACGAGAACAACCCCTGACCCGCGATGAAGAATCGCGCCTGGTCTTCACTGCAGATTCGCTCCTGGAGCCCTTCAGCGCGCAACGTGTCGTGTGGGGGATGCTCACCGGTCACGCTGATCACCTTCACTCCGGCATAGCCCAGCGCGTCAATCTGCGGCTGATACGCGGCAATCATCTGTGCCTCGCTGGCACCCTTTTCGAGAGGGCTGGGCTGCCAGCGCTCAAAGCGCACGCCGTTTTCGGCCAGGGTCGACTGGATGTCGTCGAAGTGGGTCAGCACTTTGTTCGGGGTGTCCGGTGTAGTGATGTGATAGACAGCGACGTAACTCATTGCACGGCTCCTTGGTTCGGCTCTTGCAATCGAAAGCCAATGATAACGGCGGCAGCCAGGGCCGCGATGCTGGCGATACTGAATGTGAGGGTCGGGCCCAGCAGGTTCCAGCTGTAACCGGCATACAGCGCACCCAGCGCGCCGCCGGTACCGGCCAATGCCGCGTACAGCGCCTGGCCCTGGCCTTGCTGGTGATCACCGAAACTGCGCTGCACGAAGGCGATGGCCGCTGCATGGAAGCTGCCGAACGTGGCGGCATGCATCACCTGCGCCAGCAACAGCACCCAGAAAAATTCGGCAAAGCCGCCGAGCAGCAGCCAGCGCAGCGCCGCCAGCAGGAAACTGGCCAGCAGCACCCGGCGCACCGAAAAGCGCGCCAGGATGCGACTCATGCCCAGGAACATCAAGACTTCCGCCACCACCCCGAGGGCCCAGAGCAGGCCGATCACGCCTCGGCTGTAGCCCAGGTGTTCAAGGTGCAACGTAAGGAAGGTGTAATACGGGCCATGACTCATCTGCATCAGCGCCACACAGGCATAGAAAGCGAGCACGCCGGGGCTGCGTAATTGCCGGATGAAACCGTCGCCGACCCGGCGTTGGCCGTGGCTGGCGGGCTGGGCATTCGGCACCCACAGGCTGGCGCCGATGATGCCGGCCATGATCACCACGACCACCACCGGGTAGATCGCCACGCTCAGCCAGTCAAACAGCCGGCCCATGATCACCACGGTGAGGATAAAACCGATGGAGCCCCACAACCGTATCTGGCTGTAGCGCGACGTCTGCTGGTGCAGGTGGGCCAGGGTGATCACTTCGAACTGGGGCAGCACCGCATGCCAGAAGAATGCGTGCAAGGCCATGACCAACGCCAGCCAGGCATAGGTCTTGCTGACGAATATCAGCGAAAAACTCAACAGCGTGCACACCGCCCCGAACCGCACGATGGCCAGGCGCCGGCCGGTGTAGTCGCCCAACCAACCCCAGAGGTTGGGCGCCACGCAACGCATCAGCATCGGAATGGCCACCAACTCGCCGATACGCGCACTGGAAAAGCCCAGGTGATCGAAGTACAGCGCCAGAAATGGCGCCGTCGCCCCGAGCAGGGCGAAGTAGAACAGGTAAAAGCTGGAGAGGCGCCAGTAAGGGAGAGCTGTCACCTTCAGCGCGTCACAGCTGGCCCAGCACAGGCGTACTCACCTGCACATCCGCATTCTGCCCACGGTTGCGCAGCAGGTGGTCCATCAGCACGATGGCCATCATCGCCTCGGCAATCGGCGTGGCGCGGATGCCGACGCATGGGTCGTGGCGACCCTTGGTGATCACGTCAACCGCGTTGCCGTGCACATCGATCGAACGGCCCGGGGTGGTAATGCTCGACGTGGCCTTGAGCGCCAGGTGCGCCACGATCGGCTGGCCCGACGAGATGCCGCCGAGGATGCCGCCGGCGTTGTTGCTGAGGAAACCCTGCGGGGTCATCTCGTCGCGATGCTCGGTACCGCGCTGGGACACACAGGCGAAACCGGCGCCGATTTCCACGCCTTTGACCGCGTTGATGCTCATCAGCGCGTGGGCCAGTTCGGCGTCGAGGCGGTCGAAGATCGGCTCGCCCAGGCCCGGCTTCACGCCTTCGGCCACCACGGTGATCTTCGCGCCGACCGAGTCCTGGTCGCGGCGCAACTGGTCCATGTAGGCTTCCAGTTCCGGGACTTTATCCGGGTCGGGGCAAAAGAAGGCGTTGTCTTCGACGCTGTCCCAGGTCTTGAACGGGATTTCAATCGGGCCGAGCTGGCTCATGTAGCCACGAATGACGATGCCCTGGGTCGCCAGGAACTTCTTGGCAATGGCACCGGCCGCCACGCGCATCGCGGTTTCGCGGGCCGAGCTGCGGCCGCCGCCGCGGTAGTCGCGTTCGCCGTATTTGTGGTGGTAGGTGTAGTCGGCGTGGGCCGGGCGGAACAGGTCCTTGATCGCCGAGTAGTCCTTGGACTTCTGGTCGGTATTGCGAATCAGCAGGCCGATGGCGCAGCCGGTGGTGCGGCCTTCGAACACGCCGGAAAGGATCTCGACTTCGTCGGGCTCCTGGCGCTGGGTGGTGTGACGGCTGGTGCCGGGCTTGCGGCGGTCCAGATCGCGCTGCAGGTCTTCCAGAGACAGCTCGAGGCCGGGCGGGCAGCCATCGACAATGGCGACCAACGCCGGGCCATGGCTTTCGCCCGCGGTGGTGACAGTGAACAGCTTGCCGAAGGTATTGCCGGACATGCAGGGCGCTCCGTGAAGTCAGTTGAAACACGTCAACCGTAATAACTTAAGGCGGCCAGTATACGCAGGCTAACCGACTAGTTCATCCTCGAAACCTTACCGGTAGACGTTGGTCCAACCGGCACCTCTCCAATGATGGCGCTATGATGCTGCGAGTTCTGCTGTTCACCCTCACCCTCTTCACCTTCGTGGCCCAGGCCGCCTCCCCTGTCGTGCTGCAACGGCCCATCAGCCTGGACACCGGCAGCGGTGAGCTGTTTGGCTCGCTGCTGTTGCCGCAGTCCGACCAGCCCGTGCCAGTGGTGCTGATCATCGCCGGCTCAGGCCCCACCGACCGCAACGGCAACAGCGCCGACGGCGCGCGCAACGACAGCCTCAAGCGCCTGGCCTGGGTGCTGGCCCGGCACAATATCGCCAGCGTGCGCTATGACAAACGCGGCGTGGCGGCCAGCCTGGCCGCGACCCCGGACGAACGCAACCTGACCCTCGACGCCTATGTGTCCGACGCCGTGGCCTGGGGCAAATTGCTCAAGGCCGACGCGCGCATGGGCCCGCTGATCGTGCTGGGCCACAGCGAAGGCGCGCTGGTAGCGGCCCTCGCCGCGCCGCAGTTGAATCCGGCCGGGGTGATTTCCTTGTCCGGGAGTGCCCGCCCGGTCGACCAGGTCATTCGCCAGCAACTGGCCGATCACCTGCCCCCGGCCCTGCTCCTGCGCAGCAACGAAATGCTCGACCACCTTAAGTCCGGCCAGGTGGATGCCGATGTACCGCGCCCGCTGGAAGGTATTTTCCGACCCAGCGTACAGCCTTATCTGATCAGCCTGTTCCGCGCCGATCCGTCGGCGGCCTTTGCACGGCTGACCATGCCGGCCCTGATCATTCAGGGCACCAACGACATACAGGTCGGCATCGGCGATGCCCAGCAACTGAAGAAAGCCAAGCCCGACGCGCAGTTGACCGTGATCGAAGGCATGAACCATGTGATGCGCATCGTGCCCAACAACGTCGAGCAGCAACTGGCGTCCTATAACGACCCGAAATTGCCCCTCGCCGCCGAACTGGGTGAGCGGATAGTGGGTTTTATCGACGGACTTAAACCCCGTTAAGCGGCAATTTGCCTCCAGTCCTGAAGAAAACGGCCGATAAGCCCAGAATCGACAGTAAAAAGACTGTCGGCTCGCAGGGCCTGGACAGGATCGCGCCGCATGACAACCACTGAAGCAACCCCAGAATCCACCGCCGACATCCCGGCTGACACCGAGGCGGCCGCCGCAGCGGCCCTGCCGTGGGCGGACGTACACGCCGAACATTTCAAGATGCTGCGCCTCGCCCCGCTGGCCATAGACCGCGCAACCGGCGCGCGACCCTTGCGGTTTGTGCAGTTTGGTTATGCCGAGCGCCATGACCCGCACCACAGCCTGTTGCGCCTGGTGATCCAACTGCCCGGCCAGCGCGTACGGCGCGAGCAGAACCAGCTGGATGTCTGGGTGGATCACGATAAACATCGCGTGCATTTCGGCCCGGGCAACAGCCTGGAAATCGAACCGGCCAACCGTGGTATTGGACGTTTCCTGGTGGCCCAGGCAGCCGCATGGGCCAAGAAAAAGTGGTCGCACTACCGCGTCGATGGCGTGGACCTGGCCAACAAGGACGCGCTCAACGAAGCCACGCGCCTGCGCCGCGATCACTTCCTGCGCATCCAGGGTTTCGATGTGGCCTACGCCGACGTACAACACCTCAAGGGCAACGTGCAGCCGGGCAAGGTCAGCGATGTGCTGGACAGCTGGAACACCGAGAAGGTGCAATTCGTGGAAATCCTCGAAGCCGCGCAAATGCTGCAGCAGGCCGAGAAGAACTTGGCCGAGCAGGAAGTGAAACTGCGCAAGGAAGAGGAAAAAGTCACCAAGTTCAAGCGCGAGGACAGTGGGTTGCGCTTTACCATCACCTGCCTGGTGGCGTTTACCGTGTTTCAGGCGGGGTTGTTGATCTGGATTGCCACCCATCGCTAGCAGATTGAAATGCGATCAAACGGTGGGAGGGGGCTTGCTCCCGATGAGGGTGTGTCAGTACTGCATCTGTAGCTGACACACCGCTATCGGGGGCAAGCCCCCTCCCACATTGACCCCACCGCTCCCGTTATACCCGGGCGGCGAACACCGCCTGATGTTCCCGGCACTGCTGCGCCGTGAGCATGAACACGCCGTGCCCACCGCGCTGGAAGTCCAGCCAGGCAAAGTCCACTTCCGGGTACAGCGCTTCGACGTGTACCTGGCTGTTGCCCACTTCGACAATCAGCAAGCCTTTATCGGTCAGGTGGCTTGCCGCCTCGGCCAACATGCGTCGTACCAGGTTCAGGCCGTCATCGCCGCAGGCCAGGCCCAGCTCCGGTTCATGCTGGTATTCATCCGGCATGTCGGCAAAATCTTCGGCATCCACATACGGTGGGTTGGACACGATCAGGTCGAAGCGCTGACCCGGCAGGCCTTCAAAGCCGTCGCCCTGCACGGTATACACGCGCTCATCCACGCCGTGACGCTCAATGTTCTGGTTGGCCACTTCCAGGGCTTCGAAGGACAAGTCGCCCAGCACCACCTCGGCGTCCGGGAACTCGTAGGCACAGGCAATGCCGATGCAGCCGGAGCCCGTGCACAAGTCGAGAATGCGCGCCGGCGGTTGGGCCAGCCAAGGCTCGAAGCGGTTCATGATCAATTCGCCAATCGGCGAACGCGGGATCAGCACGCGTTCGTCAACGATGAACGACATGTCGCAGAACCAGGCTTCTTTGAGCAAGTAGGCGGTGGGCACGCGCTCATGGATGCGACGGTGCAACAAACGCTGCACATGGGAGATTTCCTCTTCTTCCAGATTGCAGTCCAGGTAGCTGTCGGCAATTTCCCACGGAAGGTGCAGCGCGCCGAGCACCAGTTGCCGGGCTTCGTCCCAGGCATTGTCGGTGCCGTGGCCAAAAAACAGGTCTTCCCCATGGAAACGGCTGACAGCCCAACGGATATGGTCGCGCAAGGTGCGCAGGCGGGAAGTGATCACGGGGGGCAGACTCCTGGAAAAAACGACTGGCGATTCTAACAGCGTTCGCCTGTACCGACGATGTACGAAACGCCTTTGCCATCCGTCGGATTTCATCCAATTTGCCACTATTGGGTTAAACAAGCGGCCCACTTGACATGGCTGCACGTCAACAACGGCGTACCTTACGATGGTAGCGATTCACAGAACCGCTCAGCCAGTGGACAATGTCGCAAAAGCCCCCCTGACAGGAGCCCCAGAATGTCCGTTCCAAAGACGATGTTTCAACTCAGCGGTCGTGGTTACGCAGCTGCCAACCTTGCCCATGCGACGCTCGTGATCATCGACGCCCAGAAGGAATACCTCAGCGGCCCACTCGCCCTCTCGGGCATGGACGCGGCGGTCGGCAACATCAAGCAGCTGGTGAGCGCTGCGCGCAGCGCCGGACGCCCGATCGTGCATGTGCGCCACTTGGGTACCGTTGGCGGCCTGTTCGATCCGCAAGGCGAGCGCGGCGAGTTCATCCCCGGCCTGGAACCCGAAGGTGACGAAACCATCATCGGCAAGCTGCTGCCCAGCGCCTTCCACGGCACCGGCCTGGAAAAACACCTGCAGGACCTGGGTTCGCTGGACCTGATCGTCTGCGGTTTCATGAGCCACTCCAGCGTCAGCACCACCGTGCGCGCCGCCAAGAACCTCGGCTTTCGCTGCACTCTGGTGGAAGACGCCTGCGCCACGCGCGACCTGCCGTACAAAGGCGGCGTGCTGAGCGCCGAGCACGTGCAGCAGACTGAAATGGCCATCATGGCTGACAACTTCGCCACCCTGGCGCTGACCAAAGACCTGATCTGATCGCCTCCCAGATGAGCGGTGCGCCAATGTTGATCGCCCCGCTCATCCGCAAAGCACGCTCATTTCACGCATTTACCTGGGGCACAGGAACAACCTGTGTATCTTCCGGTCGAAGGGCCGATACCCTGGAGGAAAGGTCGGAATGAAGATATCCGATGGTTTTGATGCTCGTCGCTTGCGCCCCAAGGGCCCGAGCAATTGGCGTCTGCGCCTGGTAGCGGGCATTGCCGCGCTGCTGGCGATTGTAGGTCTGCTGTTGGCGGGCGCTGGTGGCGCCGGTCTGTTTGGGCACTCGCCGGCACTCGGCGAACTGAATGCCAGCCCTGGCGGCTCGGCTATCCTGCTGGGCATCGGCCTGCTGGTGGTGTGGCTGGGCGTGTGGTTATGGCGCCGCAGCCGGCGCAAAATGCGCCAGCCGCTGTCGTTGAATATCGCCTCGCACCTGATGAAAAAGCACGACTGATGGCGCTTGGATAGCATTTGCTGCGCCGCGGCCGCCGCGATTTAGGTAAACTGCCCGCCCTTCGCGGAGGCTGACATGCAAGACGACGACTTTTCCCTGTTCAAGAACGAGCTGCGCGGCGTCAAGCCGATCAAGCACGACCGCGCCGACACCGGCAAACCCAAGGCTGATCGGGCGCAGATCGCCAAGCTGCGCCAGGCCGCGACCGTGCGCACCGATGCCACCACCGTCGATGGGCTGTCTGACCAGTTCGTGATCGACGTCGGGCCCCGAAGATGAGTTGATGTGGGCTCGCGACGGCGTGCAGGAAAGCCAGATACGCAAGCTCAAGGCCGGCCAGATCCCGTTCGAAGGCAGCCTCGACCTGCATGGCATGACCGTGGAAAAAGCCCGGGAAACCCTCTGGGCCTTTCTTGCCGAAGCGACCAAATTCGAAATCCGCTGCGTGCGCGTCACCCACGGCAAGGCCGTGCGGTTGGACGGCAAGCGGCCGATGATCAAGAGCCACGTCAATACCTGGCTGCGCCAGCATGCCCAGGTGCTCGGCTTTACGTCTTGCCAGGCCCGCCACGGCGGCGCCGGCGCGGTGTATGTGATGCTCAAGCGCACCATGATGGAAGGCCGCGACGAGTAACAAGTGCCATCGTCAGGCTTGCAGCGATGTGTCCGCCCCCGTAACCTTGCGCTTTGCGAAAATCCCACAGGTAGTTTCATGTCCCTGGAACAGAATTACACAGAGATTCTCGGCCAACTCGGCGAGGACGTCTCCCGCGAGGGCCTGCTCGACACGCCAAAACGTGCCGCCAAGGCGATGCAGTACCTCTGCCGCGGTTACGAACAGACGTTGGAAGAAGTCACCAACGGCGCCCTGTTCAGCTCCGACAACAGCGAAATGGTGCTGGTCAAGGACATCGAGTTGTACTCGCTGTGCGAACACCACCTGCTGCCTTTTATTGGCAAGGCCCATGTAGCGTATATCCCGAGCGGCAAAGTGCTGGGCCTGTCGAAGGTCGCACGGATCGTCGACATGTATGCGCGTCGCCTGCAGATTCAGGAAAACCTCAGCCGCCAGATCGCTGATGCGGTGCTGGAAGTGACCGGCGCCCTGGGTGTGGCAGTGGTCATCGAGGCCAAGCACATGTGCATGATGATGCGCGGCGTGGAAAAACAGAATTCGTCGATGATCACTTCGGTGATGCTCGGTGAGTTCCGCGAAAACGCGGCCACCCGCAGCGAATTTCTCAGCCTGATCAAGTAAATGGCTGCGTAGGAAAAGACCGGCGTTCATCGTCGGTTTTTTTTCGCCTGCAAAATTCAGGTAAGCTGCGACCCCTTCTTCATGGGCAAGAGGTTTTCAGCCATGTTCGTCAAAGCACTTCGAGTGGGCCTCGGCCAGATCATTATCGCCGGCGACTTCCTGACCCGTCCGCGCAAAAAGCAGCGCCCCGCCGAACACCAGGCCCAGGTCAACGCAGCGGCCAAGAACCTGACCCTGTATCAGTTCCACGCCTGCCCGTTCTGCGTGAAGACCCGGCGCACCCTGCATCGCCTGAATGTACCGGTAGCCCTCAAGGACGCGAAAAACAACGCGCAAGACCGCCAGACCCTGCTGGAGCAAGGCGGCAAGATCAAGGTGCCGTGCCTGCGCATCGAAGAAAACGGCCAGACCACCTGGATGTACGACTCCAAGGTCATCATCGATTACCTGGACAAGCGCTTCGCCGCGATCTGATCAACACGAAAGTACTCTGTAGGAGCGAGCTTGCTCGCGAAAAACGTCCAGACAACACGTTCATTCTGGATACACGCGGGGCCTTTGAGTGCTTCGCGAGCAAGCTCGCTCCTACAATCAGGGCAAGCCCACCACATTCAGTCTTGCAGTGTTGCTATCACGTTAAGATCGAGCAGCGCCGAACCCAGGCACTTGCCATGGGCATCCAGCGCCAGCGAACGGGTCACGCCGCCGCGCAGGACGCCTGGCAACACAAAATTGAGCGCCTGCACGTTGGGCAATGCGTAACGTCGCACCGGTGCCGCGCCGGGTTCCAGCAGGCCTGCGAAACATTCGGCGACGCGCTCGGCGGTGAGCTGTTCACACAGCAACGGGAAATCCTCGGCGCGGTAGGCAATGATCGAAATGTTTGAGGTATCGCCCTTATCCCCGGTGCGGGAGTGGGCCAGTAAGTGCAACTTCATCCTTCTATCCTCGGTTTGGCCTTGTCGCGGGGCAGCAGCAGCGACGCCACCGCCACCACTTGCCGGACACTTTTACTGGCCCCACCGCCGCCAGACGGACCGTTGGTGTAGAGCGTTTCCACTTCATTGCCGACGCGTACGGCGTCGCTGCGTTCTTCACAGCGAGCGGCAACGCGCAAGCGCACTTCCCAGGGCTCGACGCTGCTGCGAGGGCCGTGCAATGAATCCATGCCGATCAACTCGGCGCGCACGTCCTGCATCTTCACGCCGATCAGTTCCAGACGCTTGAGCACCACCTCCCGCGCCAGCTGCGCCCGTGCGACAGCGCCGGGACCGCCGTAGGACATCTGCCCTTCACCGATCCAGCCATCAAGGTATCCAACGCTGACTTTCAGCTGTTCGGGCCGCGCCCGCCCCTCGGCGCCATGGGCACGCACCCGGTCAACGCCCTCTTCGACAAACCCCACCGCTGAAAAATCGGCCGTGACGTCCGGGGTCAAATACGCTTGGGGGTCGTGCACTTCATAGATCAACTGTTCGCTGCAGGTGGCGCGGCTGACCTGCCCCCCAGAGCCTGACACTTTGGTGATCAAGGCATTGCCGTCGGCATCGACCTCGGCCAACGGAAAGCCCAGGCGGGCCAGGTCATCCACATCCTTGAAACCAGGATCGGCAAAATAACCACCGCTGACCTGCCCCGCGCATTCGAGCAAATGCCCCACCAGCGTGCCCCTGCCCAGGCGCTGCCAATCGTCGGCGGCCCAGCCGAACTCAAACATCTGCGGCGCGAGAAACAACGACGGGTCGGCTACCCGACCCGTAATCACCACATCGGCGTCAGCGCGCAGCGCCTCAAGGATGCCGTCGACGCCCAGGTAGGCGTTCGCCGAAATCAGCCGTTCACCCAAGGCCTCAACCGACTGGCCGTTATCCAACAGTTGCTGGGGATTCAACACGCTGAGCACGTCATCCCCAACCACAGCGACAACCTTGAGGCTCAAGCCCAACTCAGCGGCAATCCGCCGTACTTCAACAGCCGCCGCCATCGGGTTGGCTGCGCCCATATTAGTGATCACGCGCAGGCGACGACGACCTGCATGCCGCCCGACAAAGGGCAGCACGCGGCGCATGCGCTCACTTAACAGCGGATCGTAGCCACCGCTCGGTTCACTGATCCGCGCCTGTTGGGCCAGGGCAATCGTACGTTCGGCCAGGCATTCGAACACCAGATAATCCAGGTCGCCCTGTTCGGCCAGCTCCACGGCGGGTTCGATGCGGTCACCGGAGTAGCCGGCACCGGCGCCGATGCGCAAGGTTTTCATCTTAGATAACTCCCAGAAGCAGCGCGGTCAGGGTCATCAGCACCGACGCGGCAAACAGAAAAGGAATGGTAAAGCGCTGGTGATCGGCCAATTCGATCTTGCACAAACCCACCAGCAGAAAGGTCGCGGGGGTCAGCGGACTGACCGGGAAACCCGTGGTGTGCACGCCCAGCAGCGAGGCCTGGGCCACTTGCAGCGGGTCGACGCCCAGGGCCTTGCCGACTTCGGCGATCACCGGCATCACGCCGAAATAGTAGGAGTCGGGGTCAAACAGCATGCTCAACGGCATGGAAATAAAACCCACCACCGCCGGGATCAGCTTGCCGTGGCCCGCTGGAATCTGCGCCACCGCCACTTCGGCGATGGCCTTGAGCATGCCGGTGCCTTGCATGATGCCGGTGAACACGCCGGCGGCGAGCAGGATGCTGGCCATGGTCAGGGCGGTTTTGGCATGGGCATCGATGCGCGCACGCTGGGCGTCGACGTTGGGATAGTTGATACACAGCGCGACCACGGTGCCGAGCATGAACATCACCACCGGGTCGACCCAGCCGGCGATCATCACCACCATCACCAGCACGGTGAGGATCAGGTTGACCCAGAACAGCCGTGGACGGCGCAGCTTGATGTCATCGTCACTGAGCACCCGCTGCGGCACCGCGTCCACGCTGGAACCAGCGCCCAGGCCCAGGCGTTTTTCTTCACGATGGCCCAGCCACCAGGCGCAGGCGAACACAAAGATCAGCCCGACAATCTGCACCGGGATCAGCGGCTGGAACAGGTCCGCCACCGGCACGTGCAGCGCTGCCGACGAGCGCAGCACCGGGCCGGTCCAGGGCAGGAAGTTGACCCCGGCGGCCATCGCGCAGACACAGGCGAGGATGCGCTTGTCGATGCCCAGCCGGGTGTACAGCGGCAACATCGCCGGCACCGTCACCAGGAAGGTCACCGCGCCGGAACCGTCCAGGTGCACCAGCAGCGCCAGGGTCGCTGTGCCGACGACAATGCGTGTAGGACGCGTGCCGACCGTGCGCAGGATGCGATCAATGATCGGGTCGAGCATGCCGGCGTCGGTCATGATCCCGAAGAACAGGATCGCAAACACAAACATGCCCACCACGGGGGCGACGTTCTTGATGCCGGTGATGATGAATGCACTGGTTTGCAGACCGAAACCGCCGAGCAGCGCGGCGATGATCGGCAGGGCAATCAGCGCGACCAGAGGCGAGAGGCGCTTGCTCATGACGGCGGCAAGCAGGCAGAGGATGGTGATGACACCCAGGGTTGCGAGCATGGGGACTCCAGGGCGGCCTTGTGGCCGGTTATTGTTTTCCCTGGAGTATTGGAATCGGGTTAGGCTTTGTAAATTGGAATATTCAGGCACCCGCATTCGGAAAAACAAAATGAAGCTGCCGTTATGAAAAACAGCATCCAACACATTCAGGCGTTCCTCGCCGTCGCTCGCACGGGCAGCTTCACCAAGGCCGCCAACGAGCTGAACCTGTCCCCCTCGGCGCTGACCGTGCAGGTTCAACAATTGGAAGACTGGCTGGGCGTTGCCCTGCTCGACCGCAGCCCTCGTCATGTGACCATCACCGCCGCCGGCCAGGATGCCCGTGGCCCCATGGAAAAACTGCTGCTGGACCTGGACAACATCGTCACCGGCTCGCGTGACCTCGCGGCCCTGCGCCGTGGCGTCGTGACCATTGCCGCCCTGCCCTCGGTATGCGCCGGCAGCCTGCCGCCGGTGTTGCGTCTGTTCCGTGAACGCTTCGCCGGAATCGAAGTGCGCTTGCACGACCTGGTGGCCCACCGCATCCATGCCCAGGTGCGGTCCGGCGAGGTGGACTTCGGCATCGGCGTACGTGCGCGCCTGAGCCACGGCCTGGATTTTGTGCCGGTGCTCAATGATCGCCTGTGTGCGTTCGTGCCGCTGGATCACCCCCTCGCCCACCATCGGCAGCTGAGCCTGGCCCAACTGGCCGACCAGCCGATCATCCTCACCGGGCGCGACAGCAGCGTGCGCGAGCAAGTGGATACGCTGTTTGATGAGACGCGGTTGACGCTGAATGCGGGCATGGAGGCCAACTACATGTCCACGGTGCTGGCACTGGTGCGCCAGGGGTTGGGGATCAGCGTGCTGCCGGAATCGGCGGCGGACAGCCTCCAGGGGTTGAAGCGGATCAACATCGATCATCCCGGGGTGAACAGGGAAATTGGCTTGATCAGTCGCAGCGCGATGGCATTGAGCCCGGCAGCGCAGCGCTGTTTCGACCTCCTGAGTGAGCGGCTGGCCAGTGCTTAGTTGCGTGTAGTGCAGGAAAAAACTCGAGGCTACACCGCCCGCACACGCCTTAGTTGAATAAAGAGCAAGCGGCGAGTGCCGTTGCAATTTGAAGCAAATCCGGCCAAATGCCATGTATATGATCACGCCTACGACGTTTAAAGGGTTATCACATTCATGAGCAACTCACCTACAACAGCTCGGGCTTTTATTCTCGCATCGCTCAAAGACATAGGCATTGCCCAGGACAAGTTGACGTCTATCAACGACGGTGCAGAAATGTATGGTCCGCAGGGGCTACTGGATTCTGTGCATTTAGTTGGGCTTATTTCAGCCATTGGTGAGCGGATCGACAACACAGCCGGCGACGCCGAGAGTTTTTTCGACGTTCTCGATGACGACCTGTTCGACAACTTCAAAGACATCAATCGCATCGAGTCGTTATTGAACGGGAAATTCAGCCATGTCAGCTTTTGCTCCTGATAGTCACTACATCCACACCGACAAGATTGAAGACATTCCTTATCACTTGCTGGCCGATAAAGTACCCACGCCTTTCTATGCGTACAGCGCCACACAAATAAGAACCGATTTTGCAGAACTTAAACGCAGGCTCCCCCAAGACATTGATTACTTCTACTCGCTGAAGGCCAACCCGAATAAGGCACTGGTGGGGTTATTGCATCAGGCCGGCACGGGCTGCGAAGTATGCTCTCTGGCGGAACTTGAAATTGCACTGCGCCAAGGTGTGCCACCGAACGAAATCATCTTTGTCGGGCCGGGAAAGCATATCAACGAGTTAACGCAATGTTGCATCGCCGGCATTAAAGCCGTGGTGGTGGAATCCATTGAAGAAATGCTTCTGCTCAATGATATTGCCGCAGGCCTGGAAGTCACTCAGCGTATCGCCCTGCGCATCAACCCCGATTTCACCGGCGAAAAAGCCAAGCTGGTAATGAGCGGCAAACCCCGGCAGTTCGGTATCGATGAACAGCTGCTGCCGCAGGCATTCGGCGTACTTGCACAACTGGGGCACCTGCGACTGGCAGGTATCCATATTTATCTGGGCACGCGCATTCTTGACTGGCAGGCCCTGGCCAACAACACGCAGAACATCCTGGCATTGGCCGCCACGCTGCAGCAGACCCATGGCGTGAACTTCGAGTTTGTCGATGTGGGTGGCGGCTTCGGCGTGCGCTACTTCGACAAGGAAAAAGCACTCGACCTGGCCGCCCTGGGTGAAGCGTTGATGCCGGTAGTCGACGATTACCGCCGACGTTTTCCACAATGCAAAATCGTGATCGAACTGGGCCGCTTCCTGATTGCGCGCGCGGGTATCTTCGTCACGCGGATCAACTACCTCAAACCGTCCCGAGACGAGTGGTTTGCCGTGTGCGATGGCGGTGCCAACTGTCACGGCAGTGCGGCCGGCATCAACTCCCTGATCCGCCGTAACTTCCCGATGGCGCGTCTTGGCCCATCCCGGCAGAACGCCCAGCGTCGTTATCAAGTGACCGGTCCCCTGTGCACGCCCACCGACTTGCTGGGCGAGAACGTGATGCTCGACGAGCTTCGCTCGGGCGATCTGATCGGTATCGGGCATTCCGGTGCCTATGGGGCCAGTGCGTCGCCGGTGGGTTTCTTGAGCTTCGGTCACCCGGCGGAAGTGCTTGTCGAGCGCGATCAGGCTTTCCTGATCCGCACCGCAGACAGCGTGGACACTCTGTTGGCGCCGCAGGTGTGCCAGCGTTTGCCTCTGCCCAACGCCTGAAGGAGTCGCCATGTCGCTGGAATTCACGACTTCTCACATCCGCTGGCGCCAGTTCGAGCGGCAAGACGATGCGCCTGCCCCGGACGGCGCTCAAATGAAACTGGTGACGGACTTCGTCAACGGCTTTTTCGATTCGCATGGGCGTGAGGAACGGGCACAGGAACAGCATGCACGGCGCTGGTATGCCTCACAAAACCAGGCGTTCAGGGTTATGCTCAAGCAGGTGGTCGCAGCGCTGCAAAACCAGGTTCGACTCGATGACCTGGACCTGCTGGTGCTCACCCACTGGACGCCGGACGTTGAGGTCGGTTGTTCGGTGACCAATGCCATCATCCATGAGACGGGCTGCCACGACGCCTTTGGTATTGCCATCAGCGATCACGGCTTGAGCAGCCCGTTTCTGGCATTGCAAGTCATTGAGGATTACCTCGATGGCGGGATCCATAGCGACCGCGAAAAAAAGGCCCTGCTGCTGATCGCAGACCAGGACGCCATCCTGTATGACAGCCCTGCCCTCGCCCGCCTGAACCCGGAGCCCAGCGCCTGTGTGGTGATGTTGCGCAGCCTGCCGAGCGGCCCCGCCGCCGAACCCCGCGCGGGCATCGCGTTCAAGCACTATCGCAAAGTGGCCTTCCCTCAGGCATTGGATACCCTGCTGCCCATTCTGGATATGTTTACCTCCACGGAAGACTTGTTGCCCCTGCTGATCCTGACCACGCCGGGCTTTGCCGAACAATTGCGCCAGCACGCGCCGTTGGCTGCTCATCGCATCGAGAGCTGGGACGAGTCATTACTGTCCTGCGCGCCCTGGGCGCGGCTGGCCCAACTGGCACCGACCCACCTGCGTATCCTGCTGATGCTGCCGGAGGGTGAGTCCCTGGCCTGCGCGGGCTTTGTGGCGGGGGCCTGACGTGTATATCCACACGATAACCAGCCTGGTCGCCGAGCACCTTACTGCGCTTCCCGCCATGGCACAAAAGTATGCCTGGGGTGAGCGAAACACCAAGATTTTTGGACGCTTCCATCGCATGGAGTCGGCCAGCCTGTTTGCGCACGAGACCTTGCCTGAGTTGATCATGAAGCTGCTGCAGCGACTGCGCGCCGAGTGCGACCCGGTGCTGTTCGGGCGCATTGGCTATGTGGCCTGGGCACACTCGCTCAATTGCCCCAGCCCGTTTGACCTTGGCTGCGACCTGGCCGATGAGATACGTCGGTTCATGGATCGACCGCAGGTTGAGTTTTTCTCTGTCTCCCAGGCTTCATGTGCCTCGGCACTGGTGGGGCTGAAGTTTCTCGACGCTAAGCTTTCTGCGGCCCAGGCCAGGCAGGAAGACGTCTGCGGCCTGTTGATCACCGGAGAAAAGTGCTTCCACGACACCGTGCAGTACGTTGATCAGAATGGCTATTTCGGCGAAGCCTTCTGCGCCACATTGGTCAGCGCGCAGCCGATCCCTGGCGCCGTGCGCGTGGGTGCCCTGCATGTTCAGCAACTGGCCGCCTACGCGACGCGCACCCACTCGACGGATCGTGCCAGTGAAAACGCCTATGACCACGCGTTTATCCCGACGATGCTCGAGACCGTGCAAACCGTATTGCAACAAGCGGGGCGTCGTCCTGACGAACTGCGCACGCTGATCCCCTACCACATCAGCCCACCCACCTTCGACAGGATTGCCGACGGCGCCGCTTTCGCCCGCGACATCATTTACCGCCGCCATCTCTACCAATTGGGACACTGCTTTTGCAGCGACGCGTTCCTCAACCTGCAAAGCCTGCTGGCGCAGCGCGACAAGGCTGTCGCCGTTCACCCTATTCTGGCCGTAGCGTCCGGCATTGCGGGCACGTTTGCCGCCATCGTTCTTGAAATGAATCCAGAGGAGCAGACATGAGCACGAACCATTTGACCCAGTGGCTGGTGCAGGCTGCAGAGCGGTTCCCCGAAAAAGTCGCGCTGATCGAGGGTGAGCAGGCCGTGACGTGGGCCGCCCTTTATCAGCGCGTAATCAACACCGCCACATACTTGGCCCAGCAGCAGGTCGATCGCGGCGATCGCGTACTGGTGTGGCTGCCGAACGGGGTGGATTTCGTCGTCTGCTTCTGGGCCGTGCAATACCTGCAGGCGGTGTTCGTGCCGGTCAATCCGGATACGCCGTTGGCACGGGTCGGCTGGTTACTCGATAACGCAGAGTCACACCTGCTGATCGCGCAGGCCGGGCAAGCCACGGCGCTGGCTGAAACGCTTGGCGAGCGTGACGTACACGTCCTGTTCGATCAGCCACTCAGCGCGCCAGCGTGCGGCTCTTCACCCCTGTCCCTGCAGCAGATAGCGCTGTTCCCGCCGGCGCAGCCTTCGCATTGGCAAGGTGCGTTGGACATTGACCTGGCTTGCCTGATCTACACCTCGGGTTCGACGGGCGATCCCAAGGGCGTGATGCTGACCCAGCGCAATATGCTCAGCGCGGCGGACTCCGTTGCCACTTACCTGCAGTTGAGCGCCGCTGACCGGATCTTTTGCACGATTCCCATGAGCTTCGACTATGGGCTGTACCAAGCGATCATGACGGCCAAAGTCGGCGCAACGCTGATTATCGAAAAGGATTTCAGCCGCCCGCTGTTTGCGCTCAAACAACTGGTGAAGCACAAAGCGACTGTGCTGCCGATTGTTCCCACGCTGCTGGCGATCATCGCGCCCCTGGCCAAGCGCTACGATTTTTCCAGCCTGCGCAAAATCACCAATACGGCCGCGGCCCTGCACCCCAGCGATATCGATCTGCTGATCTCGCTGTTCCCGCAAGCCCAGATCTACTCCATGTACGGGCTGACCGAGTGCCATCGCTGCACCTGGCTGCCTCCGGCGTTGTTGTCACAACACAAGGACAGCGTGGGCTACGCCATCCCCAATACCGAGCTGTGGGTGGTGGATGATGACGGTGTTGCACACCGCAGCAATGCCACTGGCGAGCTGGTCATTCGTGGCGCGACCGTGATGCGCGGCTACTGGCGCAACCCGGAGCAAACCGCGAAAAAGCTGCGCCCCGGACCGTTGCACGGTGAGTCGCTTCTCTACACCGGCGACATTTGCCGGCTGGATGAACAAGGCTTGCTTTACTTCCTTTCGCGCAGCGATGACATCCTCAAGACCAACGGCGAAAAGGTCGCGCCCCGGGAAGTCGAAGGCGTGCTCAAGCGTATGCCTGGCGTACTCCAGGTCGCGGTGATTGGCATTGCCCATCCGGTCCATGGCGACGAAATAGTCGCGTGTATCGAATGCGTCGCGCCCCTCGATGAAGCGTCGCTCAAAGCGTTCTGCCAAACCCACCTGGAAGCCTACAAGCGGCCCCATCGCTATTACTTCAGCCAAGCATTACCCAGGAACAACAACGGCAAAGTTGACCGTGGCCAGCTATCCACCCTTATGCCGCGCCGCGAAAACAACCTTAACGTCGGCTGCACACAACAAACGGGGAGCCACCATGTATACGCCAACCATCATTGAAGCCATCGGACTGGTCCTGGAAACCTCAAACCTCTCGGAACTCAATGCCGCAACCCATCTGGAGCGCGACCTGGGGTTTGAGAGCGGCTTGTACATCGAACTGATCATGTACCTTGAGGAAAGTATCGAGGACCTGGTCCTCGACCCGGCCACGCTGGAATTCCAGCACTTCGAAACCGTGGGCAGTCTGTCCAATTTCATTGAGCTGCAACTCGCCAGCCGGGCGGCATGAATGGACGCCTGGTCTGCGCTCATAAGCGTGTTCATGCGCTTTGGGGTTCAACCCGCTGCCGCCTGGCACCACCAGTCAGTGACGCACAGCTACGCGGCGCTGAGCCAGCGGGCGCAGGATATCGCGCATGAAATAATGCGCCAGCATGCCCATGGCGAACTCCCCATGGCGCCGGTTCTGGTGTATGGCCATAAGTCTTTCGATTTTCTAGCCGCCTGGTGGGCCTGCCTGCTGTGCGGCTGTCCCATCGTGCCGGTGGAGTCGGACAACGCACCTGAGCGCCTGGAACGAATTGCCCGCACTGTCGGCGCAAGCCTGATCCTGAACACGGACGGCCCTGCGCTGTTCGCGGCCGATGCCCGGGTGGTCGCCCTCGCTGACCTGCCCTGGCTGCACCATGATCAAGCGGCACTGCGGCAGTTGCTCGACGCCACCCGCCGACGGCTCGACGACGCGGTCATCGCCCCGCTGGCCTACATCATGTTTTCCTCAGGCACCACCGGGGAGCCCAAGGGCATTCAGATCAGCCTGTCCAACCTGGCTGATTTCGTGTCCTGGGTGCGCAACGATTTTGCCCTGGAGGGGGCTGTCACCGGCAATGTGCGGTATTGCTTCGATGTCTGCCTGTTTGAAATCTGGCTCGCCTGGACATTTGTGCAACCGCTGTCGGTACTCGACCATCGAGAGTTGATCAACACCCGCAAGATGATTGCCCAGCACGCGCACATGGCGCTGACCTGCTGGGTCTCCACGCCGTCGATGGTGCGTCTCTACCTGCTGGATCCGACCTTCAACGCCGGAACGCTTGCACAGCTGCGCCGGTTTATCTTCTGCGGTGAAACGCTGCCTAAAGAGATCGTCACGCAGTTATGGGCACGCTTCCCAGGTTGCGAGGTGATCAATACGTATGGCCCCACTGAATGCACCGTGGCGGCCTCGCAGGTGCTGATCACTGTGGAGATGGTGGCGTCGTCATTGCCGCTGCCGATTGGGCGCGCCCGCCCGGGCGCGGCATTGCGCCTGGCCCATCCGCTGGACGCTTCGGGTCGCGGACAGATATTGATCAGCGGCGCGTGCGTCGGCCTCGGTTACCTCAATGCGACGCCCGCGCGCCAGGCCAATTTCAGTCGACAGGCGGGGCACGCCACTTACGCCACCGGGGATATCGGACTGTTTGATGGCCACTGGTTTTACTTCCTTGGGCGCGAAGACGCCGAGGTCAAGGTTCAGGGCCACCGTATTGACCTGCACGAAATCGAGCATTTCCTGCGTGACCGTAACCTGGTCGCCGATGTGGTGGTCGAGCCGTATTGGCGCAAGGGCAACGCTGAGGCGATCCAGGCCTGCGTCATCCTCAATGCGGGCGGTGATCTGTCGCAACTGGGCACTGCCATGCAAGCCCATTTCCCCCCGTGGGCCATTCCACGTTACTGGTACAGCACCCCGCGCACCGTACTGAATCACAACGGCAAACTGGATCGCTCGGTTGCCTGGCAATTGGCGAAGGACCATGGAGAGAGATATGTTTTCATCGCAAATCAAACCGCTGTTTGAGCGCCTCAAAAATCAGCACCCGACTGTCGCGCTGATCAACCAGGAGGGCAGCTACAGCTTCGCGGAACTGGGCCTGCGCACGGCCGCGATTGCCCGTGCACTCGCCCCCTGGGCAGGCCGCAACGTGCTGGTCCATGGGCATAAGCAACAAGATGCGGTAGCGGCCATGCTGGCGTGTATCAGCCAGGGAAGCTGCTTCACCTTCGTCGACCAGTCCAACCCGGTTGCGCGGGTTGAAAAAATTGCCGACCTGATCCGCGCCGAGGTGATCGTCACTGCGACGCCGCAACGGCTGGAAGGCCTGGATCGCTGGCCACAATGGGTCACGTCATCCCTGGACAATGGCGACCCGGCGACACTGCCGCTCGAGCCTGAACTGACCCAGCCGGCCTTTTATATTCTTCCCACCTCCGGCAGTACCGGTGAACCCAAAGGCGTGGTGGTCAGCTATGAGAACTTCGCCGCATTCTCCACGTGGTACAGCCCGATGATCAGCGACGGGATTGCACAGGGGTGCCATGTGAGCCACGCCTGTTTCTCCTTCGACATGGGCTTGCTCGATCTCTTCCCGGTGCTGTGCGCGGGCCGAGCGCTGCTGATGCTCGATCACCGCCACAATATGCTGCCCAGG
Source organism: Pseudomonas sp. W4I3 (assembly GCF_030816195.1). GTDB lineage: Bacteria > Pseudomonadota > Gammaproteobacteria > Pseudomonadales > Pseudomonadaceae > Aquipseudomonas. Next base: position 4,723,700 of record NZ_JAUSXS010000001.1, read on the forward strand.
CAGAATATTCGTTTGATGTCGCGTTACCCGCAATGCCCTGTCACCAGTTGGTTTTCCACGCCGAGCTTTGTCGATCTGATGTTGAAGGACCCGTTGTTCGGGCGCGAACAGTTTCCTGACCTCAAGCGGTTCTTCATGGCCGGCGAGCGCGCCGCACTGGGCCTGGTGACGCAGTTGCAGGCCCGCTTTCCAGGCCTTGAAGTGATGCACGGATATGGCCCTACCGAAACCACCGGCATGACGCATACGTTCGCGCTGGGCCAGCCGCCCGAACACAATGCAGGCCTGCTGTCGCTTGGCAGACCCTGCGGGTTGACCCAGGTCAGGATCGTGGACGCCGATGGCCGCAGCCTGCCGCCTGGAGAAATGGGTGAAGTGCGTTTGTACGGCCCGCAAGTTGCACTGGGCTACCAGCCGGAGGACGACCCGCGTAACAACGCCTTCAGCCATGACACATTCGGACGTTACTACGCCACGGGCGACCGCGGTTTTGTGGATGACGATCAGTCGCTGTTTATCCACGGCAGGGATGACAACCAACTGAAGCTGAACGGCAATCGGGTGGAACTGGGCGAAATCGAAAGCAGCGTGTGTCGCTACCCGCAGGTGATCCAGTGTTGCGCCGTTCCGATCAGAGAAGAAGGCAAGGTCATCGACCTGCAACTGTTCATACAGCTGCATGACGACAGTGCGCCTCACCGCGAAGCCCTGCGCCAGTTCCTGGCGGAGCAATTGCCGGGCTACATGATCCCCAAGTCCCTGTTCTTTTGTCAGACCTTCCCCGTCACGTTGCACGGCAAGATCGATCGCCAGCAACTGGTACAGGCGCACAAGGCAGCGCCGGGGGTTACGGGATGATGGGCTGCAAGCACATATAAAAAACTTTGCGCCATGCCGGCGAAAATGCTCGCCACGCTGTAAGCCGGTACCGCACAGGTGCCGGCGTCAAACACTCTCTTCAAGGATAAAGGGCGGCGCGATGCGTTTCAGTCATATCGGTTATGTGGTGTGCGACAGCGATGCAACGGCTGCTGCGGTCAAACCGTTTTTCCCGGTGGTCGTCCGATTCAGAGAATACATGGCCGCACAAAAAGTCTTCATCACGCTGATGGCGACGGCTGAAGGGAACAGCCAGATCGAGTTGGTAGAACCTTCGCAAAACAACCGGCCGTTATGCGAGCTACTGGACAAATCCGGCAAGTCGTCACTGCCCTACCACATCTGTTTTGAGGTCAGTGACTTCGATCAGCAACTGCAGACCATGAAAGCGGCTGGCTGGATGGTGTTGACGCGCCCATTCAACGCGTTCGATGACCACCATCGCTCCAGCCACCTCTATCACCGGGATGCCGGGATTATTGAAATCATGTCGGGCCCGCTATGAATCGAATCTACGATGAACTGTTCGCTCGCTCATCCAGCCCGCTGGGCGCAGACGCCGAGCAGGTGGCGGACCAGTTGCGTCATATGGGCGATACGCGACAGGTCCTGGGGCAGTGGTCGTTCGCGGCGACATTGAATCAGCTCGGCGTGCCGCAACGCTATCTGGCCTGTGCCAATGACCAGGCAGTCAGCCTGGCGGCGCGCTTTGAACTCTACGAGCAAATTGGCTTCGTTTCACCGGCACTCATCTTCAGTGCGCCAGGCCCCAGCATGGCGGCCTATGTGGTGGCCGGGCTGGGCAGCGAACAGCAGCAGGATGCATTCTTCGGCCAGTTTCAACGGGCGTTGTGCTGGTCGTGTTTTGCCATGACCGAACCCACCCAGGGCAGTGATGCCGGGGCCATGCAAACCACCGCAACGGCGGTTGACGGTGGCTACCTGATCCGCGGCAGCAAGATGTTCATCGGCAACGGCGTGGTCGCCGACACCGGCGTCGTGTTTGCGCGCACCGCACCGGGACAATTGGGCATCAACGCCTTTGTGTTTTCGCCACAAAACCCGGCGGTGACTCGCCAGCGCCTGTCGCTGACCGGGCTTGACGGCACCAACCTGGCGTTGATGCATTTCGACGATCTGTTTATCCCGACTGCGGATCTGCTTGGGCAGCACTTGAAACCTACTCAGCGGTTTGCGCAATCAGCGATGGCCACCTTCGATGCACTGCGTCCCTGTGTCGGCGCCCTGGCCCTGGGTGTGGCGCGACGCGCCTTGCAGGAGTGGCACGCCTGCGTCACACCGACCCCGGACCAGTCGCAACGGCTGGCGGTGCTGAAGCGGCGCTGGAGTACCGCTTACCGTGACGCGTTGACGGTCTGCCAGCGGGCGGACGCGCAACAGGCGTCAGGCAAAAGCCCCGGCATGGTCAAAACCGCGTGCGTCGTCCTTGCCGATGAGATTGTCAGCCATCTGATCCACGCGTTCCCCAAAGGCGCACAGCCTGTTCCGACAGCCCTCTGGCAGGCTTTTCGCGATGTAAAAGCCTTTGAGTACACCGAGGGCACACGGCAAGTCCACCAACTGGGCATGAGCTTCTCCCCTCCACCCTCCAGCCTGGAATGCCGATGACCCTCGCCCCTCTGCTGCAGGGTCAACTGGACATCGTCAGTACCTGCGAACCCATTACACTGGACAGCCGACACTTTATTGCCGGCATTGTGCAAACTGCCCAGGCCCGCTGGTATCAGCACTGGCCCCAGGTCGACTGCGGCGAGCGCTTGCACGCCATGGACGCTGTGCAGCTGTGTCGTCGCATCGTCAGCGAGCCTTTTCCCACACAGTTGGTGTATCACAGCGTTCACCCAGCCGCGCGTGGCGCCACGCCACTGCTGCAAAGCCTGATATCCCAATGCCCAGGCTTTGTCGAAACCTGGGGCATCAGCACCGGGCAATTCGAGCCGCAACGCGTCGGCACGCTGGCAAGCACGCTGCTTGAACCCGGACAGCGCCTGCTTTACCTGTATGACCCGCTGCAGCGCCTGAGTGCCGATGCCACGCCCCAACGGGCAACGCTGCACTACCTGCTGTTTTGCGCACAAGCCTAGGGGGCGCTATGGACACCCAGCTTGTTTCATTGATTCAGCGCCTGGCCAACCCGGCCGTGATGCCGATGCGTTCAGCCGAACTGCAACAACTGGCCCGCATGAAAACCGAGGTTGTCACCTGCGGTGCCTACCGCAGCCGGGTGCTGATCAACGACACCGCCAGCCCCCAGGCCAAAAGCGTGCTGTTGCTGCACGGTTGGGGCGGTCATCCGATGATGCTGTGTGCGCTGCAAAGCGTATTGCACGCCTGCGGCTATCGGGTGTACACACCCTTCCTCCTGGGCCATGACCCCGAAACACCCGCCGGTTGCGAATTACCTGCCCAACCGCCGTTATTGCTGATGATGCAGGCCAGATACGGCGCGTTCGACAGTGTTGTAGCCCATTCGGCCGGCGGGATCATCACGGCAATGGCCCATAGCCAGGGGTTTATCCTCAACCAGGTAGCGTTGCTCAATGCCCCCGCCTCATTGGCAAACCTGTTGCAGCGTTACCTCGTACTGCATCGTGCGGCCGAGCACTACCTGCCATTGCTTGGCGCCGACTTCCAACGCCGCTACCCCATGTTTGCCGACTTGCAAACCTGCAGCCCCTACGCGTTCAGCGAGGCACGGGTGCTGATTATGCAAGGCCTGCGGGACCAGCGAATCAGTCCGGCCAACGCCAGGCAAATCCAGTCTCAGTTGCCCGGCAGCCAATTGCACATGATCGAGGACACAGGGCACTTGGGCATTCTTTCGCATCAACCGGCGCTGCAAACACTGGCCCGGTTTCTGTGCGCGAACCAGGCTGACACTGCAAAAGGGAACACCCATGCTTGGGCACATTGAATCCATTACCCTGCACATTCCCGAGCAGCGCAAATCACTGGCCGAGGTTGCCCACCCCCTTGGGCTGAGCGCGCTGGACGTGCGGATGTTTTCGCGGTTCTACGGCCTTGAGCATTTCCCGCGCCAGCCCGGTACGGTGGATGATCTGATACGCCCGTTGCTGGAGCAGTTCGTCGCCGCTCATTCCCACCTTGTCTCGCGCATCCGCCATGTGGTGCATGCGCATACGGTGCCCAGCCTGCGCCCGTTTCACGAAACCGGCAGGGCCTTGCTCGACGGCTGCGGATTCGCCGAAGACACCCAGTACTGCAGCCTCACGATGGGCCACTGTGCGACCTCGCTGGCTGGCGTGGAATACCTCTGCAGCCGTCTCAGGGACGGGGAATACGCCTTGATGCTGATCGGAGAAAAAGCCTTCCATCCCAAAGTCGAGCTGCTGGACGACACCACCATCATGGGTGAAGCCGGCTGCGCCGTGCTGCTCAGCCGGTCCGGCGATCGCGCCAGGGTCATCGCGCGGTACAGCGAGCAAGCCGGCGAATTCAGCCAGCACAAGGGCAACGAGCCACGCACCAACCCGGCCTTCGCCGAGGCCTATTTCGCATTCGTCAGCAATGCGATGCGTAACGCCGCCGAGCATTTTGATTGCGCCCTTGACACCGTGGACTGGATAGCCCCGCACAACGTCAACCTGTCCTCCTGGCAGAAAGTGGCCGACGCGCTGCAGATCCCTCGCAACAGGGTTTTCCTGCGTAACGTTGCGCGCTTCGGGCACTGTTTCGGTGCCGATCCCTATCTGAACCTGGCGGCACTTATCCGTGGGCAACAGCTTTCCCGTGGCGCCAAGGTGATGCTGGCCAGCGTGGGAATGGGAGCGACCTTTTCCTCGCTGTTGCTGGAGGTGCCGGCGGGCAACGAAATCCCGGTGTTTTGCAACCTCAAGCAATACCCGGACGTTGGGGCCCACTAAGTTAACGCTCAGTTCTTTCTCTACGCGAATGCACATTTATGAGCGATATCACCCGCCGCTATCCACAACTCTATGCGCTGTCAGAACGACTCCTTGCTGCCGGACAGCTCGCGGAAACCGACGTTCATCAGGCGATTACCCATCTGGACCACGCGGACCTCAAAAGCGTCGCCTGTATTGGCATACCCTCGCGGTTCAACTGCTGGGAGACACCGGCCTTTTCGACGGTGAGTTATTCCCAACACCTGCAAATCATCGAATACCTGAGCCGCACGGACGCCAGCGCCATGATGTTAATGCCGGGCGCTTCGCTCACGACGCGTGCCATCCTGACCCTGGGCGACGAACAGCAGCAGGCACGTTTTTTTGCCTGTTTTACTGAACGCCCGGCATGGACATTCTTCGCCGTCACCGAACCCCAGACCGGCTCGGATGCCGGAGCCGCCAGTACTGAACTCACGCACAACGAGAAGGGCTGGCGCCTCAACGGCACCAAAACGCTGATCGGCGGTGCGCTGCGGGCCAGCGCAGGCCTGGTGTTCGCGCGCTATCGAGAAAGCCAGCGGCTGGTGATGGTGTTCCCTGACCAAGCCGTACCAAGCTTGCAACGTGAGTCGCTGGACACCCTGGGCCTGGCCGGTGCGGGCTTGACGCGCCTGACGTTCACCGACCACCGCGTCGCGCAGGAAGATATTCTGGGGCACGAGCGCCGCGAGCTCCTGCAGGGGCTCAACGCCCTGAGCCTGGTGTTCGAACGTCATCGGCCCATGGTGGCGGCCATGGCCCTGGGCACCACGTTCGGCCTGCTCACCGCGCTTGATGTGCGCCCGGTGTCGGCTGCGGTAAAACGTTGGTCGGCAAGGCAGTGGCGCACCTATCGCGCCGTCTACCAACAGATGCTGAACGTCGCCCAGGGCTATGGCGACGGTCAGCACCAGCATGCACTTACCAGCCAGCTCAAACGCAACGCCACGCGCCTGCTCGAGGAGACCGCGTGCCACCTGCCCCATTGGCTGGACCGCGATGACTGGCTGGAAGATCACATGCTGCGCAGGCGCTATCGCGACAGTTTTGCGTTTGAGTACATGGAAGGCACCAGCAATATCCATCTGCTCAACAGCTTCCGTCCACCCGCCGCTCAGGGGCAAAGCCTGTGACACTCTGCCTGGATCCCGCCGATATTGTTTTCCAGTCGTTTCATCAAACCGAAGCGGCCATGCCCGCAGACGACCTGGACATCCCTCACTGGCGCTCGTACGTACAGCATTTTTTCCGCGCCAACGGTCAGACGCTCAGCCCACAGGATGATCAGGTAGACGCCTGGGTCACCAGCGCGGGACGCGCATCCTTCAGCGACATGATCGCCGTCCTGCTGCCAAGGCTGGCCACGGTGATCGACCCGGCCCGGGTGAAAACCGTGCTGATGGCGCACTGGACGCCCGACCTGCATATGGGCAGCTCGGTGGTCAATGCCGCCATCCATCAACTGGGTCTTAGCGCCTGCCTGGCATTGGCGATCAGTGACCGCGGACCGGACGCCGGCCTATTCGCGCTGGACGGTATCAATGATTGCCTGGCCGGAAAAGACGAGGACGGCCTTTTGCTGATCGCCGAGCAGAAAAGCCTGATGTACGCGTCGCCGTTGATGACGGCGCTGCAACCGCAAAACAATGCCTGCGTCTGCCTGCTGAACAAACAGCAACGCGGCCTGCGCTACCGAGGGTTCAGGCGCACGACGCTGACACACTGGTCCGCCGAGTGGCTGTTGCACGCCGTTGAGCAATTGGGGCTGACCAGCGAGCGCCTGAGCCTGATCGGCCCCGCACCGTTGCTGGAAGCCGCGCATGCGAGCACCCATTCGTATGCCGTGAACCCCCAGTTACTGTGCGCGGCGCCCTTCGTGGCACTGCGCACCCTGTGGGAGCCACAACGAGACTACCTGCTGATCAGCGAATCCGCGAACGGGATCAGCCTGTGCGGCTTCGCGGCCGAGGAGGGTCCACGATGAACATCGCTTCGCTGGCCACTTACATTCCGCCCGCCAGAGTGCAGCTGGACCAAGTCGTTGCACATCGCGGGGGGCCTCCATCGGAGGCGCGTACGTTCAGTCAACTGTTCGGCATGCGCCAAGCGGCTACGCTGGCCGATGGAGAAAGCGCCGAAGGCTGTTTCCACACGTTGTTGCAGCAACTGGGCGAGAGCCTGGAGCAAGGCGAGAAGGTTGATGCGGTTATCCTGGTGCAGGGCTTGCCCTCGCCCTCCCCGCGCCAAAGCGTCAACCTGCCCTCCTTGCGAAAACGGTCAAGCTTCATCAATGCGGATGCACCGCTGCTGACCCTCAACCAGCAAAACTGCGCCACGGTGTTCTGGGGGCTGCGCCTGGCTGAACGCTTGCTGGCAAGCGGTAAGCATCGTTGCGTGGCGCTGCTGGCGGGCGACACGCTGGCCGACTTCGACCTTGCCGAGCGCTATATCCCCGGTTGCACGATGATTGCCGACGGTTTCGTGGCCGCCCTGCTCAAACCCGGCGGTGGCCAACGCAGGGTGTCGGGCATCCAGTGCTTCTATCATCCCGGATTCTGGCAAGGCCTGGATGGCACACGCGAAGATATCAAGCGCTTCTACCAGTCCCATAACCAGCTGGTGGATCACGCACTGGCAGGCTACTGCGACACCCTGCGCAAGCAGGCCTGGCTGCTGCCGCACAATATCAACCGCCTCAGTTGGCAGACCTGGCTGCGTCACCGGCAAAACCGTGATCGCGCAGTCGCCACCGACCTGCTGGGCGAGTGCGGGCACTGTTACACCGCAGACCCCCTGCTGCTGCTGGATCGTTACGCCCCCGAGCAAACCGGGCGCCCTGCCCTGCTGCTGTCGGTGGGCCTGGGCGGCTGGGTCGGTAGCGCCGCCGTTACCTCGGACGCCTTATCGGAGACTGCCCATGCTCGATAATCCTGCTGGCATCGCAACCGTCAAACCGTCAGCCATCAAGTTCGCGCAACTGGGCTTCCTCAAAGTTGCGGAAAGCGCTTGTCGCCAGCACGGCGACAAAGTCTGGATCGGCGAAGGGCAGGAAGCCGTGCTGCTGCTCGCTGGCGCCCGCCATATTCGGTTTTTTCTCGAGAACGAAAGCAGCTTTCACAAAGAGCTCGAAAATGACCACACCGCCCGGCGGTTGGTACTGGGGCAATCACTGATCACCGCCCGGGAAGGTGAAGAATGGCACCTGGCCAGAAAACTCACCGCGCCGTTGGTCAATCCCAAATCAGCATTGCTCAAACAGGGCACTCAAGGCGCCGCACAGTGGTTAGTGGACCGGCTCCAGATCGGAGGAAACCACTCGATACAGGAAATGTGTCTGCAGTGGGCCCTGCGCTGCGTTGCCGACGGATTTGTCGGTTCCGCGCTCAGCCCTCTGCAGCTTGAAAGCCTGATCGATCACTTTCGCAGGATCTACCTGCAACTGATTGTGGCCGCGCCGGCCGCCGACTATGCCGTGCTGTGCCAACATCCGGCCCTGGTCGCATTCCGTGAAGAGCTTGAGTCAATGGTCGGGCCATTGATCAAGGGGGGCGCAGGCGGCGCGGATATGCTGCAACGCTTTTGCCAGGCCCTTGATGTCGACGCCCACCCGCATGAGCGGGAACGGGCAATCAGCATGTTGCTGGGTAACCTGGTGGCCAGCGTGGACAACACCGGGGTCGCACTGCTGTGGTGCCTGACTCACCTTTCCCAGCACGCCCACTACCAGCACCAGGTCCGTGACGAGTCCCGTCTGGGTACACACGAGCTGGCCAGTGCCATCGTCAAGGAATCGTTGCGCATCACACCGGTTACGGCGTTCTTCGAGCGCTTCACTCAGGGCCCGCTGGAGATCGACGGAGTGAGGATCCCGCCCGGTACCAAAGTGCTGTTTTCCCCCTGGCTGGTCCAGCGCAATGCCGCTTACTGGCCCGAGCCCCTGAGCTTCAGGCCAGAACGTTTTCTGCAGGGGAGAAAGATTCCACGGGAACACTTTGTGCCGTTCAGCATCGGTAAGCGCAACTGCGTAGGCATGGCACTGGCCATGGACCAACTCACCACGGCCATTGAAACGCTGTGCAGCCATTATCTTTTCGCATTGGCACCCTCGACGACGCCCGCCGCACTCACGCCGCTTTATGGGTTGAATGTGCTGCCCAGGGGGCCTATCTGCTTCACCATTGAATCGGCAGCCGAGGCCAATGCGCATGAATGCATTGCCTGATTCGACGCCGGATGCCATCCCGCAACTCAGCGTGTTTTGCTTCGCTGACGTAGCCCGGGACAGCTTCGCTGAGAAGTACGAACAGCTGATGAGCACCGCCAGGCTGGCGGATGAACTCAACTTTCATGCTATCTGGACGCCTGAACGCCATTTCCACACGTTCGGTGGGATGTTTCCCAACCCCTCGGTGATCAGTGCCGCACTCGCCGTCGTCACGCGACGTATCCGGATTTGTGCCGGCAGCGTGGTGCTGCCCTTGCATGATCCGTTGCGCGTCGCCGAAGAATGGGCGCTGGTGGATAACCTCTCACGCGGCCGAGTGGGTGTGGCGTTTTCCGCCGGCTGGCAACGTAACGATTTCGTCCTGCAAGCACACAACTACCGTGAGCGTCATGAGGTGCTCTTTCGCGCGCTGGAGCAGGTTCAAGCGCTGTGGCGCGGTGAGCCGGTGACGCGTCACGAACTGTCCAGGCCCGATCAACCGGAACCGCTGAAGGTGCAAACCTGGCCGCCGGCCTACCAAAGCACCCTACCTGCCTGGGTCACCACGGGAAGCAATCCGTTGTTATTCAACGAGGCCGGAAAACGCGGCCTGAATGTGCTGACGCACTTGGTCTCACAGACTCGCGAACAGCTGCAGGAGAACTGCGCCAGCTACCGCCTTGCACGCCAGGAGGCGGGGCTGGACCCAGCGGGCGGCAAAGTGACGCTGATGATGCATGCCCAGGCGGGAGAAGAGCGCCAGGCGCTGCTGCCGCACCTGCGGCCAGCCCTCACCGGCTATCTGCGTGCGTTTATGCAGTTGTCCGAAAACCTCAACGCACCCTCTGCGAACGATCACCAGACCGCGGACAAGAAGCACGACTACGCGCTTAAGTGGGGCGTGGAAAAGTACCTCAACCACTACGGTTTGTTCGGCTCTGCTGCAGAGTGCCGCAAACAGCTGGAACAGCTCAAGCGTGAAGGCGTTGATGAAGTGGCGGGGCTTGTGGACTTTGGCATGCCCCAGGAAAGTGTGGAAACAACGCTGCGTACACTCGCGACATTACTGTGAAAAACGGAGGCTCTATGAACAAGATGAAACTGATGCTGGCGCTGCTGGCCGGCACGACTGCCTGTTCTGCGCTGGCGGCAGAGAAAACCGTGGCATTGAGCGCGTTCAACAGCGTCGAGGTCCGACAAGGTATCAACCTGACGATCAAATGCGCTGCAACCTCATCGATGGTAGTCACAGGCTCTGCCGATACGCTGAAAAAGCTCCAGGTGACGACCAACGGCAACGCCCTGTTGCTCGTCAACGATGCAGGGCAGACCGATCGGCTGTTCTCCAACGCGCTGGATATCACGCTTTACACCAGTGGGCCGCTGACAGCGCTGACGGGCACGGCGGGAGTCGAAATCCAGGCGCCTGCCTGTGCGATCGATGAGCACAAACTGGCGGTTACCGGCAGCATGGGCGCCAACATTGAGGTCCAGGGCAAGACGGCTGAGCTGGTGCTCGATTTGGCAATGGGCGGCACCTTCAACAAGAAACCGTTGCCTTTTACGGCGCAGGTGGCGACCGTGCGCATGAGCATGGGTGCGCAATCCTCCCTGTGTCAGGTTCCGCGGATCAACGGCAGTCTGTCGGCCGGCGCGCGCATGTCTGTCAGCCCATCGGCTCAGGTCGATACCGGGGCGGCGGCCGCTTTCGGCAGCGATATCTCGACCTCCGATTGTTCGTGATCCACGGGCGCCAACCCATCGATCGGCGTTTCATCACAGACCAACTGCCAGTGCAATGATGGTTGATGCGGGGCAAGGATCGCCCCGTAGGCCAGGCAAAAAAGCTGCGCGGCCTGAACCTGACCATAGTGAACCTGCCCAACGCTCACGGGCGGGTTCACCATGATCTCGGCCACCCCGCTTGCGCTGCTTTGCGGTACCGCACAAAAACCTGCGAGCGATTGGGTCAGCCCGGTGCCCCGGGCCTTGAGCCAGGTTTCCTTGATGCTCCACAGTTGCGTAAAGCGCGACAGGTAGTTGGCTTCATCAAGCGCCAGCCAACACTGCTCGTGCGGATGGAAAAAACGCCGGGCGATGGCTTTTTTCACCGCCACTTTCCCGCTGATTGCTTCCAGGTCAACGCCCACCTCGTGGCCCCGGCACAGAGCGATGGCAGCCGAACGACCGCTATGGCTCACGTTGAAACGCAACCAGGTGTGCTCAGGCAGCCAAGGCTTACCCGCGGCGGTTCGCGCGATACGCACTTGATCGACCGGGATGCCAAGGTAGACGGCCAGCACGTGGCACAGCCAACGGTGTGCCAGTTGACGAACCGGCATGTGCCCCGGTTCATCGTCAAAGTGGCGCAGCAGGCAGAGGCCGTGGCCTTCGATCAACTCAGGCAGAGCGTTGCAACGGTAAATTGATGGTGACCTTGCAACCGGTCTGCTCATGACGATTTTCCAGAGACAAGTAGCCGCCGTGGCTTTCGACAATCTGTCGGCAAAAGATCAGGCCAATGCCGGTGCCATTGGGTTTGGTGGTGTAGAACGGCACGAACAGGTTCTTCGGGTTGGTCAGCCCCACTCCGCTGTCGAGGATGGTGATCCGCAAGCGCCCCTTCTCTTCGGCCCATTCGATGTCGATGCCCTCAGCGCTGCTTTCCATCGACTCATCGGCATTCTTGATCAGGTTGATCATTAACTGATGGATCTGGGCCCGATCAAGGCTGGCCATCAGCGGGCGCGGTCCGTGCAAGCTCATCACGCGGTGAGCGAACAGCAGTGGCAACTCGGCCATCACGGCGGCCAAATCCAGAGGCTCCTTGCGTGCCGGCGCCAGTTTGCTCAGTTGCCTGTAACTGCTGATGAACTCGATCAGCTCGCGCGCCCGTCGGCTGATCAGGTCGATACCCTCGGCAAAACCTGGCGGTAAGTTTTCAGCGTTATGCCGGTAATGCTGCTGCAGCATCTGGCTGATGGAGGCAATGGGGCTCAGGGAGTTGTTGATTTCATGACTGATCACGCGCAGCAGATCCTGCCAGGCTTTCTGCTCCTCCTGACGCAACATGTCGTCGACGTCGCTGACAAACAACAGCACGTTCTGCACGCCATCCACCATGTAGGTGTCACTGGAAACCTTATAGCGCCCTGGTCGCCCTTCATGCTCGGAGACCACCGGCTGCTGCGTATTGGCGTTGAGCAGCAGGGTATCCAGCTGCCAGCGACTGGCGGGATCGCCAATCAACTTCTCCAGCGAGGTGCCCAGCATTCGTGACGCTGCCGCATTGCACCAGATCAGGCGATGGTTGGCGTCCAACGCATAGATCGCGACCGTGATGTTGGAAATCACCTTTTGCAGCAGAAAGTCCATCTCTCGCTGCTGTTGACGGTGGCGTGACAATTGGCTGGAAATATCATTGATCTGTGCGATAACGCCTTCAAAAGCCCCCGCCCCGGTCGACACCCCGCGCAGGCTGAAATCCTCCTGTTCCACGGCTTCGAGCAAATTGGATATGACGTTGATTTTGTAGATCAACTGCTGAAAAAAGTGATAGCAGAAATAAACCATCGTCACGCACAAGACGAACAGCGTGAAAAGCTTCAGGTAAATGGACTGGTGCGGAAAAAACCATAGCAGCAGATAGGCAATGATGGCGCCCATTGGCGCCAGGCTGCACAACAGCAAGTGACGTCTTTCAAATGCGTAAAAAAATTTACTCATGGCAAATTTTTAGTTTTTCAAGCCGGCGATAAAACGCGCTGCGGCTCAGGCCCAGCGATTCGGCAGCCTTGACCGCGTTGCCGTCGTACTGACGCAGGCGTCGCAGCAGCAAGGTTTCTTCGACCTCGGCCAGGGTGCACGCATCGCTTATCCCTGCCGACGCGTCGGTGACCGGACGCGCCGTGCTCTGCGACAACACCGAAGGCGGCAGGCAAAGGTCTTCCAGGTCAATCACACTGGCGCGACACAGCAACACGGCACGTTCCAGCAGGTGACTGAGCTCACGGATATTGCCGGGCCAGGAATACTCAAGCAGGCCCTGTCGCGCTTGCGGCAATAACACGGGCCGGGGCTTGTTGTACTTGCGCGCAAAACGCTTGAGGAAACGCTCGGTCAACGGCTCGATGTCTTCCAACCGCTCTCGAAGCGGCGGCAGCTGAATCTGAATCAGGTTCATGCGATACAGCAGGTCCTGACGAAAACGCCCCTCGAGCACGGCCTTTTCCAGGTCTGAATTGGTGGCGGCGATAATTCGGCACTGCGTGGTCTGCGTACGTGAAGATCCGACGCGCTCAAACTGCCGCTCCTCCAGCACCCGCAGCAACTTCACCTGCTGGGTCAGGGGCAAGTTACCGATTTCATCGAGAAACAGCGTGCCTTTGTCGGCCAATTCGAATCGACCGATTCGATTTTCCCGCGCATCGGTAAAGGCGCCCTTGATGTGGCCGAACATCTCGCTTTCAAAGAGCTGCTCGTTGATGCAGCCCATGTTCACTTCGACAATGCTGTGTTCGCAGCGTGACGAAATCTGGTGGATGTAGCGCGCGAGCAGGCTTTTACCGGTACCGTTTTCGCCCAGGATCAGCACGCTGGTATCCGTGACCGCCACCTTTTCCACCAGGCTGATCAGACGTTGCATCGCCGGCGATCGGACAACCCATTCGCTGTCCATGTCATCTTCGAGCGCCAGCTTGAGCAGCTTGTTTTCTTCACGCAGGCAATTGCCCGAACGACGCGCCTGGCTCAGCGTGATCTGCTGTTGGACGATGCTCAGCAAACGCTCGTTATCCCAGGGCTTCTGAATAAAGTCGGCCGCCCCCGCACGCATGGCGTTGACGATGATGTCGACGCTTCCCCACCCGGTCATCGCCACAGCCGGCAAGCAATCATCGAATTTCTTCATTTCGGCCAGCAGTTGCAGCCCTTCCACGCCTGACGTCGTGTCCTTGCGAAAATTCATGTCCATCAACACCAGATCAACGGGCCTCGCATACAAATGCGCAAGCAGGCGATCAGCGTGGGTTTCCATCGTCACGTCGTAGCCGTGCATGCGTAGCAGGATATCGAGGCTGGTCAGGATGCCGGCGTCGTCGTCTATAACCAGGATGTGTTTCTTATCGTTCATGTTAAGCATCCAGCTTGTACTACCGTGCGTGGAAGCACGGCAGTCGTTTATTCATAACGAATCGCATCGGCGGGCGACATATTGGTCGCCCGGCGGGAAGGAAGCCAGACCGCCAAGGCCACAACCAGCGTAATCATCAGTGCCACCATCCAGAAGAGCAGCACAAACGGGGTGTTTCCATTACCCAGGATACGCGTCAACTTGGGCGCCACGAAGAACGCCAACGGCAAGCCAATCACAAGTCCAGCCAACAATTGCTTGCCACCCTGGAGCATCAACATACGTAACAAATTGCTTTCAGTGGCGCCCATGGCCATGCGCAGGCCTATTTCCTGGGTACGCTGATTGATCAGATTGCACATCACTGCGTAAATACCCGTTGCGGCCAATATCATCGCCACCAGGCCGAACAACATGAAAAGGTTGGCGATAAAATGCAAGCCTGCAGTGTTGCGGGCCAGGCGTTCATCCAGCGTCTGGATCTGATTGACCGAAAGATTGTTATCCACCTGACGGACCGCATCGATCAGCGCCGGGCCCACGCCTTCCGGCTGTTGGGTGCGCAGCACCAGCATCAATGAGGAAGAGGGTTGCTGTTCCAGGGAACGATACACCGTGGCGCGATGGCGAAATGCACTGAAAGGCCGCCCATGAATAACGCTGGGCACTACGCCTACGACTGAGTACCAGCGCTGGTCATCGTTATCACGAAACCGCAGACGCTTGCCGATCACATCCCGTTGCCCGGGCCAGAACTGTTCGGCAAAGGACTGACTGACGACAACGACCGGTTCTGAGCCCTGGGTATCACCATGGGAGAACTCCCTGCCCGACGTCGGCGTGATTCCCATCGCGGACAGGCTGCCGGGCATGACCTGTACATCGTTGACTATCGGGTAAGACCAGCGCTCATTGGTGTTGTTGGTCGACGAGTCGACATCCACCTGACGCGGCAGGGTGAATTGCCCGACGGCACTGGTGGTCAATGCGGCACGTTCGACCCCTGGGATCGTGGCGACGCCGTCATGCAAGCGCTGATAAAACAGGATACGGCTGGCATCGTCGGGGTAACTGTTGGGGTTGAGGTGGATCTGTGCGGTCAGGTAGCCATCAGTATCGACACCGTAGTCCGCGCGTGTCGCCTGGTAGACCAGGACTGCGAATAGCGCGCTGATACACAGAATCGAGCAGGAAAGCCCGACTTCGAAGATCACCAGAATCCGTGACATCCGGCCCGCACCACGACTTTGCGCGCCACGGGTACCGTCGCGCAGCACGTCATTGAAGTTGCCATGCACGATTTTCCAGGCCGGTAAGGCGCTGGTGAGCAACGCCGTGATGGCTACCAGCGCCAGTGCATTGAAGATCAGCACATTGTCGAGGGACAGTTGCCACCAGAAAGGGATCTTGTTGGGTACGAAACCAGGCAGTATCTGGTTGGTGACTTCCAGCCCCCATGCAGCCAGCAAGACCGCCACGACACCGGACAGACAACAGATGAATAAGCTTTCGAGCATCATTTGAAGCACCAGACGGCCCGCGGGAGAGCCCAGCGCCACGCGAATCGCGATTTCCTTGGAACGCTCGGTGGTCCGTGCCAGCAGCAGATTCCCGACATTGCAGCACGCCAACAGCAGCACAAAACTGACCGCGAACAACATGACGATAAAGATCGGCCGGGTCTCCTCGCCCATGAAATTTTCCTGGAAGGTCAATGCTTGCGCAGAGAGCCCCTTGTTACTTTCCGGGTGCTCAAGCGCGACGGCCTGCATCACCCTGTTGAGGTCGCGATTGGCATCCTCAACGCTCGTGCCGGGCTTCAAACGCGCGTACACCGACACTTCCGGAGCGCCCTTGCGCACCAGGTACCGCGAAGGTTCAAGCTGCGACGGCAGCCATAAGTCATGGAAGAAAGGAAAGGCGAAATTTTGCGGCATGATGCCGACAATGCGCGTAGGGACGCCGTTGATCCTGATATCGCGACCGATGACCTGCGTGTCCTGAGCAAAGTAGTTTTGCCACATGGCATAGCTGATCACCGCGACGGGCTCGGCACCTGCCTGTACATCTTCCTGATTCAGGACTCTTCCTTGAAATGGCTGAACGCCTGCATACGAAAACATCTGTGGGGTGTTTCTGATGGCCATATAGGAAACTGCCTTGCTGCCATCACTGATATCCGCGCGCTCGGCATAGAAATACCCCACCTCTTCAAGCTCGGTAACGCGCGCCTTGATGTCGCTGTAATCCATGAAGTTCAAGCCCGAGTCACTCAGGCTGACGCCATTCACGGTCGGATTGATCAGGACCATGTTCTTCCCGTCCGGATAAGGGAGCGGCGCGAACATAATGGTGTTGATCACCGAGAACATATACAGGGTCAACGCCAGTCCACAGGACATGATCAACACGGTAATAAAGGTAAAACCAGGACTCTTCAGGAGTAGACGCAAGGCGTAGCGAATGTCAAAAAGCATCTTATGCTTCCTTCACCAGAGTCAGTTGCCGCACCTGTTCTCCATCACCGACAACCTTTCCGTCAGACAGGACAATGCTGCGCTGTGCACGCTCTGCCGAGCGTGGATCGTGAGTGACGATGCAGATAGTGGCTCCCTCACCATGCAATTTGTCGAGGATGTTGAGTACCGCCTCGGCATTGTGCGAATCCAGGTTGCCGGTGGGTTCGTCCGCGAGAATAATCGAGGGGTTGCCGACAATCGCCCGGGCAACCGCGACGCGTTGCTGCTGGCCGCCTGAGAGTTGTGACGGGTAGTGGCGACTGCGATGAGACATATTGACCTTGGCCAGGGCTTCGACGACCCGCTGATGCCGCTCGGCTTTGGAAATGTCTGCGCGATACGTCAGTGGCAGCGCGACATTTTCTTCGATGGTCAGGTCGCTGATAAGGTTGAACGACTGAAAGATGAAGCCGATGTCTCGGTTACGCACCTGGGCACGCTGTTTTTTGGAAATACTGTCGACGTTGTGGCCGGCCAACTGATAAGTGCCGCTCGAAGGCGTATCCAGCAGCCCCAGCACCGAGAGGAGCGTCGATTTCCCACAGCCAGATGGCCCGGAGATGGCTACATACTCACCTTTTGAAAGGGTGAAGGTGATCTTGCTGAGCGCATGAGTCTCGATTTCGTCGGTCAGGAAGATTTTGTTTACGTCAGTCAGTTTTACCAGCGGTTCCATGGTTGCTGTCTCCTGGGCATTGTTGCGAAGGCCGGCGCGAGCGGTATCAGTTGACGATTTCAATCTGGTCGGCCCCCTGCCACGCGGTGCTGTCACTTAGAATTATCTTGTCGCCAGCCTTGAGCCCGGCGGTGATCTGGATGTAATCAGCAGACCCTTGCCCGAAATTGACTTTCATTTTGGTAGCCGAGCGGTCCTTCTCATCCAAGCGGTAGAGCATAGAGGGTAGGTTATTCTGCGCGAACGGAGGACGCTCGACATACAGCGAATTATTGATTTTCGTCACGGCGATCAAGCCGTCGACACTCAGGTCAGGACGTGCCTCCTGAGGCAACGGCTGATTGAACGTGACATCCACTTTGACCGTCCCGTTCGTCACTGCCGGGTCCACCCTGGACAACACGCCGGTAAAACGACTGCGCCCTGTGTTGATCGTGACAGCCTGCCCCACCGCAAGATCGCGTGACTGCAACTCGGGGACCTTAAGCTCGGCGTACAGCTCTTTTTCCTTGGCGAGGCGGGCAATATCACTGCCCACCGTCACCCGCTGGCCGACCTGCACCTTGACGTCCTGCAGGATGCCATCAATGGGGGATTTGACCTTGAGCGAATCAACTTCCTGCTGACTCAATGCCACCTGCGACTCCATCTTGTTGAGGCGCATCAAGTTCGCCTTCACATCCGCCTGCACGCTGAGTTTGAGTGTCTTTAACCGCCGCTCTTCAAAGCCGACCTGCTGCGTGTACTGTTCAGTCAGAATGCGCGTCGTTTCATATTCCAGCCTGGGCACCGCAGCAATATATTTTTTCTGGGCCGCCAGGCGCAGGGTCGAACCAAGCAGTCGACTCTTTGCATCCAGCATCAACGCTTCCTGGTTCAGAATCTTGTTCTGCAGCTCGGCATTCTTTGCCTCCGTCTCCGCGCGACGCGCATCCAACTCCAGCCGATTTTCCTGAAGCCGCTGTTCAAGTGTCGGATTGCTCATGACCACCAGCAATTGACCTTTGCTGACTTTCATTCCCGCTTTATAAATGACTTCCTCTACCCGAGCGTCAACGTTCGCGGCCACCCAGTTGATGTCCCAAGGAAGAAGCACGCCATTGCCCCTTACTTCAACAGAAAAATCACCGTATTTGACTTCCGCAATGGCCACGCTGCTGCGAACTACCTGGTAGGGCGAAAATCGGTAGTTATAGATAAGCAACAGCAGCACGAGTAGAAAAACACCACCGGCAATAATATTACGGTGCTTTTTCCATTGACTCTTGTTTCCCTCGTTTGAAATCGAGATATCCATAACCGTACCAATTCAAAAAAGCTCAAGCAGGCTTTAGCACGCATCGTGCCAATTTAAGCTAAAACTCATAACGTGCTGATAATAAAATGATTTATCCGCCTCGTCGTCTTTCAAAGCCAAACAGCAATGGCCGACAGTCTCACTTCCGGAACCACCGTATAAGTATTTTCGAGACACTGATTGCGCTGCCTTCCCCACACGCCGCTCAGCAATCCCATTAGCGGGACGAACAACAACGTGGTTTTCAAAAATATTTCGATAATGGGACTGAGCGTTTCTGGTAGTGCGAAACATCTAAAAAAACATTGAACAAACAGCCACTTAAATTCGTTAAATAGTGGCATAGCATTTGCCTGTTCATTCGCGAGTCAACGCCAACACCATAATAATGCTACGCCATCGAGCGCTGCAGAACGGAGTCTGTATGTGGGAACGTAAAATTACTTACGCGGGACAGTCATTATTTACACAACAGATAATGGACGACCTGAATAAGCGTCACTTCGAGATCTATGGGAAATATGCACACACCGATAAAACGCTGTGCATTGTCAGAGTGATTAACCACATGGTGGAAAATATTTCAGAGGAGATCACCCTGGAAGACCTGGAGAAAGTCTGTGGCAAGTCCCGCTTCGACATCTGTCGAATGTTCAACCTGTTTTACAACGTCACACCGATCAAGTGGATGTGGAAAGTCCGACTGGCACTGGCGAAGGAATTTATCCTGCTGGCGCCAGAATGGTCATTGACCGATATCAGCTATGCCTGCGGCTTTTCCTCACTGCCACACTTCTCACGAAGTTTCAGCAAAACCTACAATGAAACCCCGCTTAAACTCAAACAATGCATCATGAAGTCAACACGACAGGACCCCAGAAAAGAAGCTTGCGAGTATGACTTTATTTTTGGGATACAGCGTAATGACTTCTCGCGCAACATGCTGATCAACAACATCAACTCCTTATAACAAGTCACCCAACCAACGACGCACTAACCTCAGGCCACTCGCACGCTGTGTATAGCACGGACTTTTCCCATTAGTGCCAGGCTGTCGTCTTCCTGTTGCCGGGTAACAGCAACAATGGCAGTAACGGTATTATTTCGGTCGGGCTGTATGTCAGGTGAGTGGGGCCTGAGGGGAAGGCCATGACGCGGGATGCAACGCATTAACGCTTGAAACGTACATCAATAGTTGGGCGCAGGCGCAATACGGGATTGGCCATGCGGGTAGCGTCTTCCTGCGCGGTAGGCTCCAGAAAAGCAGAGATACGCTTGAATACACTGGCATCACGCAAAGCGCCATTGTGGCCCTGGCCCGCTGTGACGATCAGTTTGCTTTTTTCCAGTACGTGGGTAAGCACCATCGCATCTTCCAGGTCGATGCTGATATCCCCCTTGTCATGCACAATCAAGACCGGCTGTTTTATCTGTGCAATCCATTCAGGCCCAATCTTGTCGGGATGAACACCGTAACGCAGCTGATAAAGTTTTTTCATCGCGCTGGCGATATGACGAGGCAGTTTATGGCTGAGTACATAATTATCCACTACCTCGCCGAAGCAGCACGGACTGCTGATCAGGATCATGCGCTTGAAGTGCAGCCCTTGCATGGCGGCCATACAGCCCACTAACCCTCCGGACGAGTGGCCGATCACTACCGAAAACGGACCATACTGTCGCTCGATATCAATCACAGCGCTGGAGAGGTCGTAAAAAGACACGCCCCTGCCCGGGGACGCTCCATGTGCAGGCAGATCAGGCGCATGCACACTGTACCCTGTTGCCTGCAGGCGCTGGGCAAGGTGCCTGAGCATGATGCTTCGACCGTCCCAGCCGTGCAGCAGCAAAACTTTCTCTGCTTGCTGATCTGATTGCGGGTAGATGAACATGTTGACGAGAGCATGTCGCCACGTGAAGTTTTCCTGCCGGCACTGCTTGAGCAACATCATCTCTGCGGGCTTGTAGGGCAATGGCCGGGTCTTTTCAAACAAGTACATGGCATACAGTGCGGACAGGTAGGACGACATCATGTCCAACGAATACAAATCAAATAATCTGATTGAACGACACACTCGAACGTAGTGCGTCGTCGGCCTGACTTTAGCTTTCATCAGCAATGTGGGCCGCCGGTGCATCACCACCAATATACGAAGGTAATTCTGGTGGACCAGCGACACGATCAGCAGCAGCGGATAAATAACACTAAAGAACATGCTCGCGCCCTAGCTTGTTCGCGAGCCGCCAGTATTCATTGGCAAACGCCAGAAAATTGATGGCGCTGAATACAATAATGGTCGCCATGATTGGCTTCACGCTGGAGAAGTGCTCCCAACCCGCCCATAAAACTATCGCCATCGTCAACTCGATGATGACCGTCAGTATCAACACACGTCGCGCCTGATCCAGTTGCTCGAGCAGCGCCTGCAACGACGCTACAAACGCTGTCAGAAAGAACGTCGGCAATAAAACCAGCATCATCTGGCTACTCGCCTCCCTGATCGCGCCGTCGCCGGAAAGTAGACCGATCAACGTACGCTCGCTGAAATAGACCCCGGCAGTGAGCACCAGATAGAGCCCAGCGATAAACATTAACCCGCGGTGCAAAAGCCACTTCAGCCCTTCACCGCTGGTGACTGTCAATCGCTGGTTTATCAGGATCGCCAACGCGGAGCCGCAGGCCACGGCAGGAATGACAATGAACATCCTGATCTTGGTAATGATCAGGAACGCGGCCACATACTGTTCGCCGGCCTTTGCTATCAGGGGAAATACCAGCAGTGAACTGAGAAACACCACGATGAACGATATGAAAATCGGCAAGCCAACCTGCTGAAGCAAACCTTTCAAGCGCGCAGTGAATGCGTGGGGGCGATCATCCTGTGCCTGGCGACCGACATGCCACACCAGCCATGTGGCAACGGGAATCAACAAACAGGACGCCAGCGCGTTAGCCACGATAATGGAATAAAAACCCAAGCCGTACACGTGGTAGCTGGTATAGCAAATCACGCCGTTCAAGAGGATGAAGGCAATCACCAGTAGCATGCTCGACGCGCTTCTGCCCTGCCCGCGCAAGGCGCTGTTGCACATTTCCAGCTGAATGAACGGCACCATCGAAAGGAAATACAGGGGAAGCGCCTCTTGATAAAAATGTTCCCCCGCGACAGGAAGCACTCTTTCCAGCCACGGCGCAGATAAGGCCACCGCCGCACTTAGCAAGGCAATGACCACAACCCCCAACACGGCTAAAAGAAGGGTGGCGCGCAACACTTTCTGTTTTGACCAGAGGTTCACTGACCTGGCGCTGAACACTTGATTGCTGATAGCCAGACATTCCAGAATCGCCAGGAACAGAAAACTGAACGGTTGAATCATCGACAACCAATAAATCGAGGTGGTCTCGGCGCCGTGTCCCAGAATGGCGGTCTGCATGTTTTGTGAAAAAGACACCGCAACGGCAACCACAATCATGGGCCAGGCGAGCTTCAACAGGTCTGCGATGTCCCGTCCAGCCCCGCGGCGTTGCGACAGAACCAAGCTGGGTGATGTGTTCACACACCCTCCCCCAGGCTATCGCGCTGTGGCAGGCCGTGATGACGGGTAGTCTTGCCATACAGGCTGTAAATCATCATCGAGAGATAAGACAGCGTGTGGGTCGCGCCAAGCAGATAGCCATGGCCTCCCATCAATTTTTCCGCTCTGTTGGTCAATTGGGTGATGTGCCAATGGTCCTCTTCAGCGTCCTGGAAATCCTGCGCCTCGATCCGCATGCCCCACTGCAACGACAACAGGCTGCAGTGGCTGCTCAGATCCGCGAACTCGGCTTTGATCAGCTGATGCCGGGTGGCTTTCACGCCAAAGCTTCTGCGAGCGGACAAGTGTGTCCAGCTCATGCCCAGCATGCGGGTCAACAGGCCCAGGCGGGCAGCGACAGAGACCATGAGCGGGGTGTCGTCGGCAGCGATCACTTGCTCTTCTCCCAGCCAGCGCAGGTCCAGGCCAAGGGAGGCAAGCACCCGGTCTACCTGCGCTGATGGGTCGGCCAGTGCCACATGCTGCTGGGGCACCAGTTGATAGCCCTGACTGAACGTGCGCCGGGTCTGGGGCGGCAATTCCAGGCGCAACTGCCGCACTGCCTCGGCAGGCTCATTGCCCGCAAACAGCTGATAAATCCTGTTGAACGGACGGTCAGGCATATGCACGCTCCGCCTGCAGGTGCTGCTCGATCCAGGCAATCAACTTACCGACCGAGGTGAACGCGTCCTGACTGATTTGATCAGGCTCAAACATTAATCCAGGCACTTTCTCTTCAAGCGTCAGCAAGAACTGCACAAACAACACCGAATCTAGATCGAGGTCTTCGTTAAAGTCCGTTTCCAGGCTGACCGTCACCGCCGAAGCCATGACTTCGTTAAGTGCTTTATTAATCGCCACAAGAAGATCTGACATGTAAAACCTCACTGGATTGGTGTCTTTCGATTAGCACGCATGAAAGCGTAACGCCCATGCCCATGGTCAGGCAGAGTATTCTTTGCCCTGTAAACTTCTTCAGCAGCGCGGACAGATTAAATAGAATATCGGCGCAGTAAGCGTGCCCATACTCGGCAATATGCTCGGTAAACAGAATGCCTTTGAACTGGAGTTTCTCCACCACGCGTTTAAGCATCGGCAGGTCCAGATTACACGGGACGATCGCGTCGATACTCTCTAGCGGAACATTGAACTGGCGCACGGCATAAAGATAAAAGTCGTGGTAATCATGTTCCAGCGACGCATATAACTCGCGTCGGCGCGCGGGTGTCTGCTTGCGGTGATTATCATAGAAGCCGGCCATGTGCCGGACGGCGGTATGTGTCACATTCCACTGGGCAGGCCCCGCGTTGAGCAGCATCACCGCGGGCACTTCGGCCAGCACGCTGTTATCGAGCCGATTGATAGCGCTGTGAAAGGCTTTTTCTCCCGTCAACAGCAACATCGGCTCGCCACGTTTGATTAATCTGTTTTTCAGCAAGTGAACGGCCGACAAGGCGGACGAACAATGATTCAAGCTGACGCTAAGCACTTCCCAATGACCAAGCCCGCACACGTCGGCGACTTCGTGCAGCCAATCATTATCAAAAAACGTGTTATGCGTCTGGGTCTTGGCATACACCAGACAACCTTTGCGCGCTTTCAAGTGCGGGTTGGCAACGATCAGCGATTCCAGTGTTTCCACAAGCATATGTGCGTGTGTGCGGGAAGACAGCGCGACGGCATTCAGAAAATAATAACGTTGCAATACCTTGCACGCGCCCGACTTGAGGTCGTGCGACTGTTCAAGGGTATCCAAGGGGTTTAATGAAATACGATCCGGCAACCAACATAAATAATTAAGTGGCAGCATAACGTTCCCGCGTGGCGTAATTTTTAGTTCATCTAATTACCCACATCGTCCCAGAAACGGTTCGTGCTTTTTGCCTCAAATTGCTTAAAACCAAGAATTTCCCATTTGCAGGTCCCACAAACGGAATTTTCCAACCACTTGATCGACTCGTCGTCTGCCGACGCGGGCATTTCAGGAACGCCAACGCCAGCAGAGAGGCTGCTTGTTGTCAGTCCATCATCGGGACATGTCCTGGATGGCCGGCCACCCGAGCCAGCCATGCCTGTACACCCGGATAGCCCGCCAGATCAAACCCACCTTCGTGGGCCACATGGGTGTAGGCATACAACGCGATATCGGCAATCGAATACTGCTCGCCCACCAGATACGGCGTGGCTTGCAGCTGCCGCTCCATAACCTTCAGCGCCTTGTAACCGCCCTTGTGGGTGGTCTTGTATTCGTCCAGCCGGTCTGGCGGCATGTTCAGGTAAAACTGAATGAACCGCGCCACCGCGATGTACGGTTCGTGGCTGTATTGCTCGAAGAACTGCCACTGCAACACCTGCGTACGCAACCGCGGCTCGCTCGGCAGAAACTCGCTGCCATCGGCGAGGAAGTTGAGGATCGCGTTGGACTCCCACAGGCAGGTACCGTCTTCCAGTTCCAGCACCGGGATCTTGCCGTTGGGGTTCTTGGCAAGGAATTCAGCAGTTTGGGTGTCACCCTTGAGGATATCGATATCGATCCACTGATACGGGATGCCCAGTAGGTTGAGCATCAGTTTGACCTTGTAGCAGTTGCCCGACCTGTAATCGCCATAAACCTTGTACATGGGCTCCCCTTATGCCGCTGTGTGCGCTCTGACCGAACGCTTGCGCCAACAAAGTGAGGGTAGCGGCGCATTGTTTCAAGGCGTATTGCGCAATAAACACGCTCTCCGGTCGTGGAAGCGGCCTTTCATCCCCTTGCGCCAAGATAATCGAAAACATTATTTGCTTTATTTGTATACAAAAGCATAATTCGCTTCGTGCGAGTTCCTGACCTACTGGTCAACAAACCCGCCAGTACCTCAAAGCGCTGTTGCCCACTCTGTGACCGGCGCTGGAAATAACAATAAAACGATTGAGGAGTACTCGCTGTGGATAGCCGCAAAACCGAAGCCCCAACCCTGGACCTCAGCCCGCCGCAGCACGGCTGGCTGGAACGCCTGTTCAAACTGCGCTTGCATGGCACCACAGTGAAGACTGAGCTGATCGCCGGCCTGACCACCTTCATCACCATGGCCTACATCATTTTCGTCAACCCCAACATCATGGCCGACGCTGGCATCGATCATGGCGCGGCCTTCGTCGCCACGTGCATCGCCGCCGCCTTGGGCTGCCTGTTGATGGGCCTGTACGCCAACTGGCCGGTGGGCCTGGCGCCGGGCATGGGCCTGAACGCCTTTTTCACCTACACCGTGGTCGGCACCATGGGCTACCACTGGGAGACCGCGCTGGGCGCGGTGTTTATCTCGGGTGTGCTGTTCATGGGCCTTACCTTGTCTCGCGTTCGCGAATGGCTGCTCAACAGTATTCCGGTGAGCCTGCGCCACGCCATGGGCGCGGGCGTCGGGTTGTTTCTCGGGGTGATCGGCCTGAAGACCGCCGGCATCATCGTCGACAGCCCCGCCACGCTGATCAAGCTCGGTTCGCTGCACGAACCCGCACCGCTGCTGGCGGCGGTGTGCTTCTTGCTGATTGCGATCCTCAGCTACCACCGGGTATTCGGCGCGATCCTGATCAGCATTATCGCTGTGACCCTGGCCGGCTGGGGCCTTGGCCTGGTGCACTACAACGGCATTCTTTCCACCCCGCCAAGCCTGGCGCCGACCTGGATGGCCATGGACGTCAAGGGTGTATTCAATGTCAGCATGATCAGCGTGGTATTTGCCTTTCTTTTTGTACACATGTTCGATACAGCCGGTACACTGATGGGCGTTGCGCAACGCGCCGGGCTGGTCAATGCCGAGGGCAAGATCGATAACCTGTCCCGCGCATTGAAAGCCGACAGCGCGTCCAGCGTGTTCGGGGCCATGGTCGGCGTGCCGCCCGTGACCAGCTACGTGGAAAGCGCCGCCGGGGTTGCCGCTGGCGGGCGTACCGGGCTGACGGCCGTGACGGTGGGTGTCCTGTTTGTGGCGGCGATGTTTTTTGCTCCATTGGCGGGCATGATTCCGGCCTATGCCACGGCGGGCGCGTTGATTTACGTGGCGATGCTGATGATGGCGAGCATGGCTCATATCAATTGGGACGAGGCCACCGACAGCATTCCGGCCATCGTCACCGCGATCATGATGCCGCTGACCTTCTCGGTGGCCGACGGCATTGCGCTGGGCTTTATCACCTATGTTGCGTTGAAGGCTGGCACCGGTAAGTACAAGGAAATTTCCGCCAGCCTGTGGGTACTGTGTGTGATTTTTATCGCCAAATTTGTATTTCTATGAAATAGCAGCAAGTTTTCAGCGGCAAGCTACAAGCTTTTAACTTGCGCCTTGAAGCTTGCCGCTGACTACTGGAGCAATGAAATGACGATTGAAACCTGGCTGCTGTTCAGCGGCGCGGCGCTGGTGGTGATCCTGATCCCAGGCCCCCTGTCCCTGCTGATGATCAGCAACAGCTTGAACTACGGCCTGCGCCGTTCCTACCCGGCGTTCCTGGGCGGCGTGTTTGCCTCGATCTGCCTGCTGAGCGCCTCGGCCCTGGGCCTGGGCGCGTTGTTGCTGGCTTCCGAACAAGTGTTCAGCGCACTGAAGATCGTCGGCGCGCTGTACCTGTTCTACCTGGCCTGGCAGAGCTGGCAGCAATCACGCCAGCCGGCCGAGGGCGCCAGTGTGCCGCAGGTGGCATCCACCCCGCGTTTTCGCGTGCTGTTCGGCCGCGCCTTTGTACTGGGTGCCAGCAACCCCAAGGACATCCTGTTCTTTGCCGCCTTCCTGCCGCAATTTCTCAGCGCCGAGCAGGCATTCCTCCCGCAGTTGCTGACCATGATCGCCACCTGGACCGTGCTCGACCTGCTCTGCAAGCTGGGTTACGGCCTGGGGGCACAGGGCGCCGCGCGGTATTTGCGCAGCGGCTCGGGCCAGAGCTGGTTCAACCGCATCAGTGCCGCCTTGTTCGGCTGTGCCGGCGTGGCGTCGCTGATCAAGGTTCGAGTGACAATTTGACGAAGTAAATAGAAGGAGGGAGTTGCCCCGCAGTAGGCCATTGGATGCCTCCAATAATCCGAACCAGGCGATTATTCCTAAGTGCACGGTTGATATCGTCTGTCATCTCCGTGTCTATGGGAGCCCGGAATGCACGAATCCAGCTTTGCTTAGTCTTGGACCCTCTTCTGATGGACGCCTTTTCAACCCACTCGCATGTCAAATAGTAGAGTTGGCCAGGAGAGTTGGGATGAGTGGCGATAAATTCATGGGCGGGCTTGGAGTAGCGTGTCCCGCTACGCTCCACGACAGTGAAACCCTGCTGCTCAAGCACCGTCCTGACGGCCGTACGCTGCGCGGTCTCTCTCTGTGCCATCACCGCTTTGCCGCCGTGCTGGAGCTGCACGTCCAACGTGGGCGGCGTGTAGTCGACACGCGTGAAACCAGGCGCCTTACCATCGTAGCCGATGTATATCGACCTGGTGGAGATTTCAGTGGGCCGCAACATTCTCAACAGATCGTCCGTTTGCCCAGGCCTTGCGGGTAACGGTGGTATCCAATCATCCAGGGTTGCACGGATATTGAGCAGATGAGTGGCCGTTGCAGGGCGGTCTGGACCGCTCAATTCGATCATCCTTGACACGGCAAATTCCCGGCTATGGCTTGTCAGGTTGGGAAAGGCCGTCCTTGTATAGTCCACCAAAGGCCTATCAAACAAGCGGTCATGGACCATCCATCCGCCTGCCGGATTGCGAGAGACAGGGATAGGTTGTTGGTCCATCGCCGTGCTTGTCCAACGCCTGATGTCGAGCCAGGCTGCTGATCCCGACACGTTATCCGGTTGGATAAAAATGATCCCGTCCAAAGGCGCTCGGTCCCCCGCAGGAAGCAACCTGTAATAAGCGAGCGTATCCGGTGTGGTTATAAGCAGGACATTATGGGGCGTCCCGGCGGCGTCCGCCGGAACATAAAACACGTCTGGCGCTACAGCACTCATTCGCGGGTCCATCTGACGTTGAATGTTCCACTCCAGCCATTGGTTAGACGTCGAGGATGAATGGGTGATCCGGCTCTCCGTCATGGCCCGTACAGTGGGCGGTTGCCAGCCCGGCGGCTCTGGCGTGGGCGTACGCCACGGTCGAAGCGTCCCCGAACTCGTTCCCGCCACCGGCTGAGGCGCGTCCGCGCCGAGCAACCATTCCCTGGGCTGATAAATGTCCAAAATCAACTCATCCTGCCCCGGCGTCTCCGGATTTTTCATGCGATACGCCGATTCACCTTCGCGCCGGTAAAGCGGGTAATGGTCTGCGCCGTCCGTCACAAACGGCTCGCCATTTTTCACGTAGATCCCCTTCTCATCCGGCGCTTTCAATGCCACCGCCCCTTCAGGCACGTCGTTGATTTTGAAACGACTCAAAGCGTCGAGTTGAGGCGCGGGTGAGGGTGAGGGTGCCGAGCGCGAAGTCCCGCGAGTCGTCATACGCAACCGATGCATGCGCGCCAATGCGGCCTTCTGGGCGGGACGTGCAACACTCGTGGCGACCTTGCCCGCCTTCTTGGGGCCAGGTAAAAAGTTCAGCAACAGGTCTATCGCCATGAAGGCGCTCATAAAGCCCACATCGACCGCATTGTTGGGATCGCCATACCGGTGATATTGCCGCGCGACCAGCAGCAATTCATAGAAGTCATTGAGCATCCCTAACAACGGGGATATAAGCCCCACCAACCGCCTTGGAATGGACGAGTGATGCTCTGCCAGACGGCGGGTTCGAAAGGCTTTAAGCGCCTTGCCGGAATGACTGGCAGCTTGGGTCTGGCGTTGCAACTCAAGTACGTTGGCGTGGTACAACAATGCCTGGGCGTCAGAGTGGGAAGTGGCCACCACCGCCAGCCAGCCCCGCGCGTCACTGGCAATCTGCTCCAGGGTTTGTCTTTCGATTTCATCAGGCGCCGGTGTCGGCTCCAGATGCGTGATCTTGAATGAGCGAATGAACTCAATCCCCCGCCATACCCCGTTCACCAGGACAAAGGAAGGCATGAGTTCAAGCAAATTGGAAAGCTCGTCGAGCTTATCCGGATGGTGGGTGATTGCCTCGAATGCCCAGCCGGGTGCGACTTGGCTCGCGAGCACTTTGACGTTTCCTGGCAATGCGCCAATACGGTTCAGGGCATCCTGGGCCTCTGGCAAACTGCTGTACGCGGTAAGGACCAAGGCAGGCGCAGCCTGCGGCCAATACACCACGCAAAGCCCGGAGGGTTTGTCCTGCACCACCACTATCCCGGCGATATAGCGATCATGCTGCATCGTATGGCCCACCAGATGCACCACATGCAATTGCAAATCGTGGTGGTTTTTCAGAAGGTCCTGGGGCGTGCGTGCCGCCATCGCCGTGCTGAATATACTCTGCGCATTTGCCGTCAGGCCGCGCTGTATTGCCAGAAACAGATGATGGTTGACGCCTGCGCTTAACGCGCGTTTCAGTAACGCGGGAATCCGTCCTTCGCTGAGCCTGCGGTCAGGCGTCATCGGCGGATAAAACACTTTATTGATCAAGGCGTCGTAATGTCCGCCTATATCCAGCGACGACACCAGTTGGGTCAGAACATCGGCACTGAGCTGTTGCTTCCACGCAGGTTGCAGGAAAACCGCGTAATGGAATCGCCACGCCGTCCAAGGCGCCAAGGGGTCCAGGTTATGCAGCGACAGTTGCAGCAAGCTGAAGGTTGTACGCGTGGTCGTCGGAGTAAATATGACGTTGCGACCGCCTACGGGGCAGCGACTTTCCCAGCCGCAATAGCTGGCATCGACATTATCGGGCATATCAATCAAGGGCTGATCAATGTCCAGCGCAGCGAAGACACCGTCCTGGCGCAAACGCGCGGTCAAGGTGCTGCGGGCGAAGGCGTGCAGGTCGGGCAGGAAGTCATCAAGGCGGGCTTTATAAGCGAACGCGCCACTCAGATAAAGGCGTTGCGAGCGTCTGAACTGTTTGCGCCGGACACGTGTGGCAGACGCCAACCATACCGGCATTTTTTTCGCTTCAGACGTGGCCTTGCGCAAAAACTCGATATTGGCCTGAGCATGGCTCAGGGCGCTATTGACGGGGACTTTCAGCTGCTCCTCCAGCTCAATCGCCAGCAACGCGCGGCTCAACTCTGCACTCTTCACCTCAGTGAAAATCTGGGTGATGCCCTCGGTACTTTTGTCCAGGCGATCGTGGTAACCAAGCAGGTTCTTGAGTGTGACCAGTGCAGGCTTCCGGTCGACGGGCAAGTAGCGCACGGCCAGTGTGTCCCGCACAGCATGCGCGCGCAGGTCGTTGCGTTTATCGCGTTCGACACAACCCCATAGCACGGAATCATCCCGACCGCCCAAGCTTGCCTTGATGCCCAGGGTCAAGGCATCCAGCCCCGCGAAGGCCTGCAGTCCGCCCTCCGTCCCGAACATGTACAGCACCACCGCAAGCTGACGTACCGGAACCCTCACCGCCGCCGCTGTGGTGACCACCCACGCATTATGGAGTGGGTAGAAGGCGTTTGGCTCGCTGCCCACGGCGATCGACAGTACACGGGTTTGGCTATCGGGACGTCGGGCTGGCCAGTGGGTGCTCCAGCACCTCGATCATCAGGTCACGATGAACCGTACTCAGCAGCTTGAGCCGGTACTGCAACTGAACCTCGTCGCGCAGCGCCTCAGCTTGAGTGTTCAAAAACAAGGAAAGACGCCTGGGCGTTCCGATGCCGCCGGGCCGTTCGCGCCAGAAATCCAGATTGCGCAAGCGTGGCCGCGCGCCGCACACCAATGCACTCAACGCTTGCGCATGGTCTTTCAGGCCAGTGGCCAGTGACATGAACTCCCCATATGCAGGCGTTTGAGCGGTGAGATCCTGCGGATCCAGCAGCGCAAGCACGCCTTTTTCATAACGCTTGATCTGGTGCGTAGCGGTCTGCAAGGCCAAGCCGGGCGAGGTGCTGGCGAAGATTATTTCCGTGCGTCGTCGTTGCCGGTCCCATTTGAGCAACGGCTCACGAAGCTCGCCGAGCCGAGCGCTGCCGATCAGTTGCTTTCTGGTCCCCTCTATATAGGAGAGAAACGCGGCGGCATTTCGTGGTGGAGGTCGAGGTCGTTCTTCAGAGAACACGTGGGAGGAATTGATCATCACCGCGCAGGCCAATTCGTTTCCCCATTGCTCACTCAGCAATGCCTGTGCGCCGAAGGCCAGTGCGTCGCCCATGACCTGCGCGCCCCGAGTCGCACCGGACGCAGGGGACAACTCCGCTGGTCGGCATAACTGACTGCGACGACTCAATGGCAAGCAGTGCCAGAGGTCGTGAAACAGGGAGCGGTTCAACTCCATCAAACCGCAGTGAAGAACGGCAAAGGATGGATACTCGTAGAAATTGCGGGTTACGCCAGGCAGGTAAACAATGTGAGGCACATCGATGGGGTCATCCTTACGATAAATATGCAATGCGCCGGGGATGGCGATCGAAGGCGTACCGGGCCACATCAACCGGGCCACTTGCACAGTGGCCCACTCACCACCCGCACGTTCGCGTGTTTCGGCGTCGGGAGCATCGATCACGGCCTTGATCATGGTCATTCCCGCACTCGATAGCTCGTCCAGTTGCCGCGCCATGAACGCCCGCTCCGCGAAGAGATCCTTATGTAATTCGACCCAACGTTCCCGACGCGAACGCCAGGAGCCCTGCGCCAGGGAGTCCCAGTATCGGTTTGTCGCCTGAGCCAGCCGTTCAAACAGCCTCAACTCGATAACGCGCCGGAGGGCTTCCAACGGTGTGTAGGGCAAGCGCCGGTCCGGATCGCCCTTGATACTCAAGGCCGTAAATTGATTGATGTTGATTGACACACTCGGCAGCACCAGCAGGGCCAGCGCGCGGTCAGTCAAACTGTTGACCTTTTCGGCCACGCGGGGTGGCTTGGGCTCGGTAAACAGCAGGCTGTCCGGGTCGATATCGAACGCTTTGCGCAGCTCGGTGCGGATCACCGAGAGAATCTTTGGCGAGCGGCCTGTCAGGCGTAACAGTGCCTTTACCGACTCACTGCACCGCAGGTCAGCCAGGCAGATCTGATTGACCAGGCGGCTTGGATGGGTGGCGGCGTTGATCCGCGCTTCCAACTGGTCGCGAATCTCTCGGAGCTGTGCCTCGGCCACAACGTCCGGCGCCTCGGCCTCGGCGGGTTCGAAGGTGGGACTGGAGGCGGGAGGCGTATCCGGCTGATCGGGCGACGAAGTCATAGGGCTTCTTCTCTATGGGGAAAAAGCCCAGCCTAGGCACCGGCGCTGTTTAAAAGGGGCTAGATAGTTGAATGCGCAGCCGAAAAAAAGCCCGCAGTGTGGGCGGGCGAAAAACCAACGAAGAGCTTTGGGGGTATGAAGCGAGGTGACGCTCAGCTACCGCGATAGGTGGAGTAGCTGTAAGGCGAAATCAGTAGGGGGACGTGGTAATGATCCTGCTCGGCGCTGATGCCGAAACGCAGCACGACGACGTCGAGAAACGCCGGTTCCGGCAATTGCACGCCACGGGCGCGGTAATAGTCGCCGGCGCTGAACTGCAATTGGTAGACACCGCTGCGGTAGTCGTCGCCCTGCAACAATGGCGCGTCGCAGCGGCCATCGTCGTTGGTCACGGCCGTGGCGACCAAGGCCAACTGCGCGCCTTCGACGCGGAACAGTTCAACCTTGATTGCGCTGCCGGGGCAGCCGTGTGCAGCGTCCAAAACATGTGTAGTCAAGCGTCCCATGGCGTCTTCGCGCCTCCCGAAGTCAGTAGTAGAGAACCCGCACTCTTTCAGGGCATCAAAAAAGCCGGCGATGGCTGATTAAGACATTTTCCAAAAAAATTGTACACAATAAAAATCACAAAACTTCGGATTTACCCGTGCGTGTTGCTTGACGGGCCAATTCCTGAGTAATCCTTGCTTTTAAACGACCTTTTGTCCATTAGCTGACCAGTCAGGCAAGTTTCTTGCTACACCCCTTATGACGAGCCCCAGCGAAAAAATGCAGAAATCCGGGCTTACAAAGTTCGCGATAAGTTGTATACAATCACTCATCGCTGTGACGCCACCCCAGTCTTTCCACTGCCCGGCCGCCACACACACTTGCTACCACGAACAAGAAGGAAGACTGCAGTGAGCGCTGACTACCCACGCGACCTGATCGGTTACGGCAGTAACCCTCCTCACCCCCACTGGCCGGGCAAGGCACGCATTGCGCTGTCGTTCGTACTCAACTACGAAGAAGGCGGCGAGCGCAATATCCTGCACGGCGACAAAGAGTCCGAAGCCTTCCTCTCGGAAATGGTCTCGGCGCAACCGCTGCAGGGCGCGCGCAACATGAGCATGGAGTCGCTGTATGAATATGGCAGCCGTGCCGGGGTGTGGCGCATCCTCAAGCTGTTCAAGGAATTCGACATCCCGCTGACGATTTTCGCCGTGGCCATGGCCGCCCAGCGCCATCCGGATGTGATCCGCGCCATGGTTGCCGCCGGCCACGAGATCTGCAGCCACGGCTACCGCTGGATCGACTACCAGTACATGGACGAGGCCCAGGAACGCGAGCATATGCTCGAAGCGATCCGCATCCTCACCGAACTGACCGGTGAACGCCCGCTGGGCTGGTACACCGGCCGCACCGGCCCCAACACGCGGCGCCTGGTGATGGAGGAAGGCGGCTTCCTGTATGACTGCGACACCTACGACGACGACCTGCCCTACTGGGAACCGAACACGCCCACCGGCAAGCCGCACCTGGTCATCCCTTACACCCTGGACACCAACGACATGCGCTTCACCCAGGTGCAGGGTTTCAACAAGGGCGATGACTTTTTCGAGTACCTCAAGGACGCCTTCGACGTGCTGTATGCCGAAGGGGCCGAGGCGCCGAAGATGCTTTCCATCGGCCTGCACTGCCGCCTGATCGGCCGCCCGGCGCGCCTGGCCTCGTTGAAGCGCTTTATCGAATACGCCAAGAGCCACGAACAGGTGTGGTTCACCCGCCGCGTCGACATCGCCCGGCACTGGCAGCACACCCACCCCTATACGGGAGCGGCGAAATGACTGCGTTCCAAACCCTGACACCGTCGAGCCTGAGCCGCGATGAATTCGTCGCCGCGTTTGCCGATATCTACGAACACTCGCCATGGGTGGCCGAAAAGGCCTTCGACCTGGGCCAGGACGCGTCGATCGACCAGATCGAAACCCTGCACCAGCGCATGAGCGATATCCTGTTGAGCGCTGATCACGCCAGTCAACTGGCACTGATCAATGCTCACCCGGACCTGGCCGGCAAAGCCGCCGTCCAGGGCCAACTGACCCAAGCCAGCACCGATGAACAAGCGGGCGCGGGTATCCACCAATGCACGGCCGAAGAGTTCTCGCGCTTCACCGAGCTGAACGAGGCCTATAAAGCCAAGTTCAAGTTTCCCTTCATCATGGCGGTAAAAGGCAGCAACCGGCACCAGATCCTCGCCGCGTTCGAAACGCGCATCCACAACGACACCGACGTCGAGTTCAAGTGCGCGCTGGACGAGATCAACAAGATCGCGTTGTTCCGATTACTGACCCTCTAAAACGACCATCCCCAGCCACTCCATCTAAGGCAGACAAGAAGAATGAAAGCTTACGCCGTACCTTTCGAAAAGTTCGTCAACCTGGCCGATGCCCGCCTGGGCACCAAGATCATCGAAGTCACCGATGACTGGTTCGCCGACGCCAACCGCCTGTTCCAGCCGACCCCGGCCGTGTGGAAGGAGGGCGTTTTCGATGACAACGGCAAGTGGATGGACGGCTGGGAGTCGCGTCGCAAGCGCTTCGAAGGCTACGACAGCGCGGTGATCCGCCTGGGCGTACCGGGTTCGATCAAAGGCGTGGACATCGACACTTCATTCTTCACCGGCAACTTCCCGCCATCGGCCTCCCTGGAAGCCTGTTTCCTCGCCTCGGGCGAACCGGATGCCAACACCCAGTGGGTGGAAGTGCTGTCGGCCGTGGAGCTGCAAGGCAACAGCCACCATTACCACGAGATCAACAACGCGCAGGCGTTCAGCCACCTGCGGTTCAACATCTACCCGGATGGCGGCGTGGCCCGTCTGCGTGTGTACGGCGTGCCGTTCCGCGACTGGTCCGCAGTGGGCGACAACGAACAAGTCGACCTGGCAGCAGCCTTGAACGGCGGGCGTGCCCTGGCCTGCTCCGATGAACACTTCGGGCGCATGAGCAACATCCTCAACCCGGGCCGTGGCATCAACATGGGCGATGGCTGGGAAACCGCGCGTCGCCGTACGCCGGGCAATGACTGGGTAATCGTCGCGCTGGGCCACCCTGGCGAGATCGAGAAAATCGTCGTCGACACCCTGCACTTCAAAGGCAACTACCCGGACACATGCTCGATTCAGGGCGCCTTCGTCAAGGGCGGTACCGACAGCCAGATCGAGACCCAATCGCTGTTCTGGCGTGAACTGCTGCCGGCACAGAAACTGGAGATGCACGCCGAACACACCTTCGCCGAGCAGATCAAGGCGCTGGGGCCGATTACCCACATCCGCCTGAATGTGTTCCCGGATGGCGGTGTGAGTCGCCTGCGCGTATTGGGCAAAGTATCGAAGTAATGCTGAGGCTGTAGGAGCGAGCTTGCTCGCGAAGATCGTCAACGATAACGCGCCCATCCTGGATAAACGCGGTGTACTTGAGCTTTTCGCGAGCAAGCTCGCTCCTACAAAGATTCAATAACAACTCCAGATTAAGAAGACAGCCATGCGCACATTGATGATCGAACCCCTGACCAAAGAAGCCTTCGCCCCCTTCGGAGACGTTATCGAAACCGATGGCAGCGATCACTTCATGATCAACAACGGGTCGACCATGCGCTTTCACAAACTGGCGACGGTCGAAACAGCACAGCCTGAAGACCACGCCATCATCAGCATCTTCCGCGCCGACGCGCAGGACATGCCGCTGACCGTGTGCATGCTGGAGCGACACCCGCTGGGCAGCCAGGCCTTCATTCCGCTGCTCGGCAACCCCTTTCTGATCGTGGTCGCGCCACTTGGCGATGTACCTGTATCAGGCTTGGTCCGCGCCTTCGTCACCAACGGCAGGCAGGGCATCAATTACCATCGCGGCGTCTGGCACCACCCGGTGCTGACGATCGAAAAGCGGGATGACTTCCTGGTGGTTGATCGCAGTGGCACAGGCAATAACTGCGATGAGCATTTTTTCAAAGAGGATGAGCGGTTGATCCTCGCCCCCCACCAATAAGAGAAGGTCTGATCACCCGACAACAAGGGTGACAGGCGAGAGGTAAAGACTGTGGAAGCACATTTGATGGAATGGCTGAACCTGAGCGTGCGCTGGGTTCACATGATCACCGGCGTCGCCTGGATCGGCGCTTCTTTCTACTTCGTCTGGCTGGAAAACAACCTCAATCGCGTCAACCCCAAGAGCGGCCTGGCCGGTGACTTGTGGGCGATTCACGGTGGCGGCATCTACCACCTGGAAAAGTACAAACTGGCCCCGCCGACCATGCCGGACAACCTGCACTGGTTCAAATGGGAAGCCTATTTCACCTGGATGTCGGGCATTGCGCTGCTGTGCGTGGTGTTCTACTGGAATCCGACCCTGTACCTGCTCGCCCCTGGCAGCAGCCTGAGCGGCACTGAAGGCGTACTGCTGGGCATCGGCTCACTGTTTGCCGGCTGGTTCATCTACTCCTTTCTCTGCGACTCGGCCCTGGGCAAGCGCCCTGCCCTGCTCGGTTTGATCCTGTTCGTGCTGTTGATTGCGGCGGCCTACGGCTTCAGCAAGGTATTCAGCGGCCGTGGCGCCTACCTGCATGTGGGGGCGGTGATCGGTACGATCATGGTCGGCAACGTGTTCCGCATCATCATGCCCGCGCAGCGCGCACTGGTGGCGGCCATCGCCGAGAACCGCACACCCGACCCGGCGCTGCCGGCCAAGGGTTTGCTGCGCTCGCGGCACAACAACTACTTCACCCTGCCGGTGCTGTTCATCATGATCAGCAACCACTTCCCGAGCACCTATGGCAGCCACTACAACTGGCTGATCCTGGCCGGGATCGCCGTGGCGGCGGTGTTGGTGCGGCACTACTTCAACACCCGGCATAACAGCCAGAAGTATGCATGGACCTTACCGGTGGGCGCGCTGGCAATGATCAGCCTGGCGTACGTGACCGGGCCAAAACCCGCCGAGCCGATCGCCAAGGCACCGGCGGCCATCGAGTACCAGCCGTTGCCGGAAACCGCGCTGGGTGGTGGTTTGAAAAAACCGGCCGAGCCTGCCGCTCCTGCGGCCGAACCGGCACCGGCCCAGGCCAGCACCGATTTTGGCCAGGTGCACAACGTGATCGAACAGCGCTGTACCGTGTGCCATTCGGCCAAGCCCACCAGCCCGTTGTTCAGCACCGCACCAGCGGGGGTGATGTTCGACACGCCGGAGCAGATCCAGCAACAAGCGGCGCGCATCCAGGCGCAAGCCGTGGCCAGCCAGATCATGCCGCTGGGCAACATCACCCAGATGACCCAGCAGGAGCGGGATCTGATTGGCACCTGGATCAACCAGGGGGCGCGTACCAATTAACTGATTCACAGAGATCCAATGTGGGAGGGGGCTTGCTCCCGATGGCGGTGGTTCAGTCACAGATACGTTGAATGACACACCGCTATCGGGAGCAAGCCCCCTCCCACAGGGGATCGGCAGTGTTTTGAACATTGCGCTCCACACAACACAAAAATAAAAAAGATTCGAGGTGTTGCATGTCCCAGTTAGAAACGCAGAACCCTGCCGCGCCCGCCATGGTGCGGCTGCCCCTCTTGCAACTGATTCTGGTAGGCCTGCAACACGTCTTGCTGATGTACGGCGGTGCCGTCGCCGTGCCCCTGATCATTGGCCAGGCCGCCGGGCTGAGCCGTGAAGAAATCGCCTTCCTGATCAACGCCGACCTGTTGGTCGCCGGCATCGCCACCATGGTGCAGTCGTTCGGCATCGGCCCGGTGGGTATTCGCATGCCGGTGATGATGGGCGCCAGCTTCGCCGCCGTCGGCAGCATGGTCGCCATGGCCGGCATGCCCGGTATCGGCTTGCAGGGGATCTTCGGCGCAACCATCGCCGCCGGGTTCTTCGGCATGCTCATCGCGCCGTTCATGTCCAAGGTCGTGCGTTTTTTCCCGCCGCTGGTGACCGGTACCGTGATTACCGCCATCGGCCTTTCGCTGTTTCCCGTGGCCGTGAACTGGGCCGGTGGCGGCAGCGCCGCCGCTACGTTCGGCTCGCCGGTGTACCTGGCGATTGCCGCGCTGGTGCTGGGCACCATCCTGCTGATCAACCGCTTCATGCGTGGCTTCTGGGTGAATATCTCGGTGCTGATCGGCATGGGCCTGGGCTACGCACTGTGTGGCACCCTCGGCATGGTCGACCTCAGCGGCCTGGCCCAGGCGCCGTGGGTGCAGGTGGTGACGCCGCTGCACTTCGGCATGCCCACGTTCGAGTTGGCGCCGATCCTGTCGATGTGCCTGGTGGTGGTGATCATTTTTGTCGAATCCACCGGGATGTTCCTCGCCTTGGGCAAGATCACCGGCCAAGACGTCACGCCGAAGATGCTGCGCCGTGGTTTGCTGTGTGACGCCGGCGCGTCATTCTTTGCCGGTTTCTTCAATACCTTCACCCACTCCTCGTTCGCGCAGAACATCGGCCTGGTACAGATGACCGGCGTGCGCTGCCGCTCGGTCACGATCATGGCCGGGGCATTCCTGATTGTACTGAGCCTGTTGCCCAAGGCCGCCTACCTGGTGGCCTCGATTCCACCGGCGGTACTGGGCGGTGCGGCGATTGCGATGTTCGGTATGGTCGCGGCGACCGGCATCAAGATCCTGCAGGAAGCCGACATCGCCGACCGGCGCAACCAGTTGCTGGTGGCGGTGAGCATCGGCATGGGCCTGATCCCGGTGGTGCGTCCGGAGTTCTTCGCACAATTGCCGTTATGGATGAGCCCGATCACCCACAGCGGCATCGCCATGGCCACCCTCAGCGCCTTGTCCCTGAACATCCTGTTCAACATTCTCGGCGGTGCAGAACGCCCTGCCGTTGAGCACGCCCACAGCTGAAGCTGTGCCCCATCGTCGCCTGGTGCGCGCTGTAACGGCGCACTTGAGCCCAGACGTGGGAGCCAGTATTCTCCGCGCCCGCTTGAATCGACGGTTTTTTATCGCCTTGGCGCGGCTTTTGCTACAGGCATAAAGTTGACCAGTCAGACGAGTTCTTCAGCAAATCCAAAGGCGCCACACCAGAGCGCCAGATTACAAAAAACATAAAACTTTAACTCGGGAGCACCGAATGAAACCTATGTTCAAAGGCCTGATGCTGGCGGGATCCCTGCAGGCCGGTGGCCAAGCCGTGGCCGGCGATTTGTTGCAGTGGCAGAACAACAGCCTGACGTATCTGTGGGGCAAGAGCTTTACCGTCAACCCGCAGATCCAGCAGACCGTCACGTTCGAACATGCCGACGCGTGGAAATACGGCGACAACTTCTTCTTCCTCGACCGCATCTTTTACAACGGCAAGGAAGACGGCAACGTCGGCCCGAATACCTACTATGGCGAGTTCAGCCCACGGTTGTCGTTCGGCAAGATTCTCGACAAGGATTTGTCATTCGGCCCGATCAAGGATGTATTGCTGGCCTTCACTTACGAGTTCGGCGAAGGCGACAACGAGTCGTACCTGCTGGGCCCGGCGTTTGATTTGAATATTCCGGGCTTCGACTACTTCCAGTTGAACTTCTACCAGCGCCAGACCGAGGGCAACCGCCCGGGTGACGGCGTGTGGCAGATCACGCCGGTATGGTCGTACACCATTCCCGTGGGCAACTCCGATGTGCTGATCGACGGCTTCATGGACTGGGTGGTGGACAACGACAAGAACGCCCGCGGCACTTACCACGCCAACCTGCACTTCAACCCTCAGGTTAAATACGACCTGGGCAAGGCGCTGCATTGGGGCGACAAACAGTTGTATGTGGGCTTTGAATACGACTACTGGAAAAACAAGTACGGGATTGAGGATTCGGGTGCGTTCAAGACGACTCAGGATACGGCGAGCTTCCTGGTCAAGTATCACTTCTGATTGAACACCGCAGGTCAAAATGTGGGAGGGGGCTTGCCCCCGATAGCAGTGTGTCAGTCAACATATCAGTGACTGAACCACCGCAATCGGGGGCAAGCCCCCTCCCACATTCAGTTCAGCGTCAGGCCGAGGAATCGCGACAGTTCCTCGCGCTTGGCCAGCGCATCTTTGCGCCCCAGCTCGATCAGCTCGCTGCAGTACCCCGCCTCGAACAGCAAGTAACTCAACACCCCTGCCCCACTGGTCTTGGTCGCTCCAGGCCCCCGCAAGAACATGCGCAACGCCGCTGGCAGTTCCTGCCGGTGCCGCGCCGCGATTTCGTCGATCGGCTGGCTGGGCGCAATCACCAACACGTCAACTGCCGCCACGCCGGGCGAGGCATGGCTGAATTGATTCAAGCGTTCCAGCAATTCGATATCGCTTTCCAGGCTGTCGATGAATGTGCTGTTGAGCATGTGCCCACCGATTTGCGCGAGTGTCGGTTCCTGACCGGTGTAGGTGCGCGGTGCCGACGGTTCATTGCCGCGTGGGTTACCGCTGACGCCCACCACCAGCACGCGACTCGCGCCCAGGTGCAAGGCCGGGCTGATCGGCGCCGACTGGCGAACGGCGCCGTCACCGAAAAATTCCTGGTCGAGTTTCACCGGGGCAAACAGCAAGGGAATCGCCGAACTGGCCAGCAAGTGTTCGACCGTAAGTTGGGTCGGCACGCCGATCCGCCGATGGCGCAGCCAGGGGTCGATGGTTCCGCCGCCTTGGTAGAAGGTCACCGCCTGCCCGGATTCATAGCCGAACGCGGTGACCGCCACGGCCTGCAGATGCTTGAGCCGGATGGCTTCGTCGATGCCCGCCAGGTGCAGTTTGTCCTGCAGCAGCTCGCGCAGCGGTGAACTGTCGAGCAAGGCCACCGGCAACTGCCGGCCCAGGCCCAACAGGCTATGAATGAAGAAGCGGCTCGCCTGGCGGATCACGCCCGGCCAGTCGCTGCGCAGCACCCGATGGCTGCGAAAGCCTTGCCAGAATGCCGTAAGGCGTTCGATAGCGGCGGTGAAATCAGTCGCGCCACTGGCCAGGCTGACCGCATTGATCGCTCCGGCCGAGGTGCCGACGATCACCGCAAATGGATTCGGCGCCCCCGGCGGCAGCAACTCGGCAATCGCCGCCAACACCCCCACCTGATACGCCGCTCGCGCCCCGCCGCCGGAAAGAATCAAGCCTGTGACCGGTTCAGCTGGGCGCATTGCATCACTCCATGTGGGAAAAGGAAGTCTTACCGACGGCGTTTTTCGTACAGCTTGGGTTCACCCGGTGGCCGGCTCTTGAAGCGGCGGTGGGTCCACAGGTACTGCTCGGGGCACTCGCGAACCGAGGCTTCGACCCACTGGTTGATGCGCAGGCAGTCGATCTCGTCCGTCTCGCCGGGAAAATCGGTGAGCGGCGCATGGATCACCAGACGGTAGCCGCTGCCATCGGCCAGGCGCTCCTGGGTGAACGGCACCACCAGCGCCTTGCCCAGGCGCGCAAACTTGCTGGTGGCCGTGACGGTGGCGGCCTGGATGCCGAACAGCGGCACGAAGATACTTTGCTTGGCGCCGTAGTCCTGGTCCGGCGCGTACCAGATCGCGCGACCGGCGCGCAGCAGCTTGAGCATGCCGCGCACGTCATCGCGCTCGACAGCCAGGGAATCGAGGTTGTGGCGCTCCCGGCCACGGCGCTGGATGAAGTCGAACAGCGGGTTGCCGTGCTCGCGGTACATGCCGTCGATGGTGTGCTTTTGCCCGAGCAGGGCGGCGCCGATTTCCAGGGTGGTGAAGTGCAAGGCCATCAGGATCACACCCTTGCCTTCCAATTGCGCCTGGGTGAGATGCTCCAACCCTTGCACATGGGCCAGCCGCGCCAGGCGCGGCTTGGGCCACCACCAGCTCATGGCCATCTCGAAGAAGGCGATACCGGTGGAGGCAAAGTTTTCCTTGAGCAGGCGTTTGCGCTCCTTGGCGGACTTCTCCGGGAAGCACAACTCCAGGTTGCGCGCGGCGATGCGGCGCCGCTCGCCGGCCACGCGGTACATGCCCGCCCCCAGCAGGCGACCAATGGTCAGCAGTACGCGGTACGGCAGCTGGGTGACCAGCCACAGCAGGCCCAGCCCCAGCCATAATGGCCAAAAACGCGGGTGCAGAAATACAGCTCGAAAACGCGGGCGATCCATTACAGATTCCGGTAAAGACAAGGGCCGCGCATTCTACAACGGTTCGACTCGGCTTGCGGCGGGTGAGTGTTCTCGTTATAAGTCTCGACACTTTTCGTGACAAGCCGCTTTTGCCGACCATGAGCCAAACCGAACCGCTAGACCAAGATCCCGTGTTCCAGCTGAAGGGCAGCATGCTCGCCATTACTGTGCTGGAACTGGCCCGCAATGACCTCGACGCCCTCGACCGCCAACTGGCCGCCAAGGTCGCCCTGGCACCGAACTTTTTCAATAATGCCCCGCTGGTGCTGGCCCTGGACAAACTCCCGGCCGGCCAAGGCGTCATCGACCTGCCCGGGCTGATGCGCGTGTGCCGCTCCCACGGTCTGCGCACCCTGGCGATTCGCGCCAGCCGGATCGAAGACATCGCCGCCGCCATCGCCATTGAACTGCCAGTACTGCCGCCGTCCGGTGCACGCGAGCGTCCACTCGAACCGCCGGTCGGTGAAGAGAAGAAAAAACCGGAAAAACCACCTGAGCCGACGATCAGGCCGACCCGGATCATCACCTCGCCCGTGCGCGGCGGGCAGCAGATTTACGCCCAGGGCGGCGACCTTGTGGTGGTCTCCTCGGTCAGCCCGGGCGCGGAACTTCTCGCCGACGGTAATATCCATGTATACGGCCCGATGCGCGGCCGTGCACTGGCCGGCATCAAGGGTGATACCAAGGCGCGTATTTTCTGCCAGCAGTTGACCGCTGAGCTGGTTTCCATCGCGGGTCAGTACAAGGTTTCCGAAGATTTGCGCCGTGATCCGCTGTGGGGGGCTTCGGTGCAGGTCAACCTGTCGGGCGATGTGTTGAACATCATCCGTCTTTAACGGATACTGCCGCATTTTCCAAGCATCTCTAGACTCTGATAGCAAAGCGAAACTGGCAATACTTGCGTAGGACTATTTGAAAGTAGGGTGTTTCCCCTGGGGAAAACCTGGCTTTCCCCTACACAGGCTGTCCGCCTGCAGCGAGTTTCAAGAGATGTTTTTCAGGGACCGAAAGTCCTTTTTCCTTAGGGGTGAAACACCTTGGCCAAGATTCTCGTGGTTACATCCGGCAAGGGTGGTGTGGGTAAGACCACCACCAGCGCCGCTATCGGTACCGGCCTCGCTCTGCGCGGCCACAAGACAGTCATCGTCGACTTCGACGTGGGTTTGCGTAACCTCGACCTGATCATGGGCTGCGAACGCCGCGTGGTGTACGACTTCGTCAACGTGGTGAACGGCGAAGCCAACCTGCAACAGGCCCTGATCAAGGACAAGCGCCTTGAGAACCTGTACGTGCTGGCCGCCAGCCAGACCCGTGACAAAGATGCGCTGACCAAAGAAGGCGTAGGCAAAGTCCTCGCCGAGCTGAAAGAAACCTTCGAATACGTGGTGTGCGACTCCCCGGCCGGCATCGAAACCGGTGCTCACCTGGCGATGTACTTCGCCGATGAAGCCATCGTCGTGACCAACCCGGAAGTGTCCTCGGTACGTGACTCCGACCGTATGCTCGGCCTGCTGGCCAGCAAGTCCAAGCGCGCCGAAGAAGGCCAGGACCCGATCAAGGAACACCTGCTGCTGACCCGCTACAACCCTGAGCGTGTCAACAACGGCGAAATGCTCGGCGTTGAAGACGTCAAGGAAATCCTCGCAGTGACCCTGCTGGGTGTGATTCCGGAGTCCCAGGCCGTCCTGAAAGCTTCCAACCAGGGCGTGCCGGTTATTCTCGACGACCAGAGCGACGCCGGCCAGGCGTACAGCGATGCCGTTGATCGCCTGCTGGGCAAGACCGTGGAACACCGCTTCCTCGATGTGAAGAAGAAGGGATTCTTCGAGCGTATCTTTGGAGGCAACTAAACAATGAAATTTCTCGACTTCTTTCGTGCCAACAAAAAGCCAAGCACCGCGTCGGTCGCGAAAGAGCGTCTACAGATCATCGTGGCGCACGAACGCGGCCAACGCAGCACACCGGACTACCTGCCAGCCTTGCAGAAGGAACTGGTCGAGGTGATCCGCAAGTACGTCAATATCGGCAACGATGACGTGCATGTCGCCCTGGAAAATGACGGCAGTTG
Source organism: Pseudomonas sp. W4I3 (assembly GCF_030816195.1). GTDB lineage: Bacteria > Pseudomonadota > Gammaproteobacteria > Pseudomonadales > Pseudomonadaceae > Aquipseudomonas. Next base: position 4,768,338 of record NZ_JAUSXS010000001.1, read on the forward strand.
CTCGATTCTGGAACTCAATATCACCCTGCCTGATCGTTAATCGAACAGGCGGCCGCCACGGCGGCTCGCTCACCTGATCCCTTTACGGGAACCAGGTGGGCGAGCCGCCGTTGGCGTTTGTTACGAGGCTGTTTAATGCCGCTGTCCAATATCCACATCCTGCATCAGGACGACGCTGTCCTGGTGGTGAACAAGCCGACCCTGTTGCTCTCGGTGCCCGGCCGGGCCGACGACAACAAGGACTGCCTGATTACCCGCCTGCAGGAAAATGGCTACCCCGAAGCCCGCATCGTTCATCGCCTGGACTGGGAAACCTCGGGCATCATCCTGCTGGCGCGTGACGCGGACACCCACCGCGAACTGTCCCGCCAGTTTCATGACCGTGAAACAGAAAAGGCCTACACCGCGTTGGCCTGGGGCCAGCCGGAACTGGACAGCGGCAGCATCGACCTGCCATTGCGCTATGACCCGCCGACCAAGCCACGTCATGTGGTGGACCACGAATTCGGCAAGCACGCGCTGACCTTCTGGAAGGTGCTGGAACGTTGCGGCGACTGGTGCCGCGTGGAACTGACGCCGATCACTGGGCGCTCGCACCAGCTGCGCGTACACATGCTGTCCATCGGCCATCCGCTGCTCGGTGATGGCTTGTATGCCCACGAACACGCCCTCGCCGCCTGGCCGCGCCTGTGCCTGCACGCGAGCATGCTGAGCTTTACTCATCCGCAAAGCGGCGAGCGCTTGCGTTTCGAGTGCCCCGCGCCCTTTTAAGCAGCGCACAGAACCAAATGTGGGAGGGGGCTTGCCCCCGATAGCAGTGGGTCAGCTAGACATTGGCTGACTGATCCGCAATCGGGAGCAAGCCCCCTCCCACATGAGTTCTGCATCAGTTCTCGCCACCGAGTTAAACCAATACGGTAAACTCCGCGCATTGCTGTCTGGAGCTAATTATGCGCGAAGCGTTGAATCAAGGCCTGATCGACTTCCTCAAGGCCTCCCCTACTCCCTTTCATGCCACCGCTGCCCTGGCCCAGCGCCTGGAAGCAGCCGGTTACCAGCGTCTCGACGAGCGCGACACCTGGGCCACCGAAGCCAACGGTCGCTATTACGTGACCCGTAACGACTCCTCGATCATCGCATTCAAGCTGGGCCGCCACTCGCCGCTGCAAGACGGTATCCGCATGGTCGGCGCCCACACCGACAGCCCGTGCCTGCGGGTCAAGCCTCAGCCCGAGCTGCAACGCCAGGGGTTCTGGCAGTTGGGCGTGGAAGTCTACGGCGGCGCATTGCTGGCCCCGTGGTTCGACCGCGACCTGTCCCTGGCTGGCCGCGTCACGTTCCGTCGCGATGGCAAGGTCGAAAGCCAACTGATCGACTTCAAGCTGCCGATCGCCATCATTCCCAACCTGGCCATCCACCTCAACCGTGAGGCCAACCAGGGCTGGGCGATCAATGCCCAGACCGAACTGCCGCCGATCCTCGCGCAATTTGCCGGTGACGAGCGCGTGGACTTTCGCGCTGTACTCACCGAGCAACTGGCTCGCGAGCACGGGCTGAACGCCGATGTGGTGCTCGACTACGAGCTGAGCTTCTACGACACCCAGAGCGCTGCGGTGATTGGCCTCAATGGCGACTTCATCGCCGGTGCGCGCCTGGACAACCTGCTGTCGTGCTACGCCGGGTTGCAAGCCCTGCTCACCAGCGACACCGATGAAACCTGCTTGCTGGTGTGCAACGACCACGAAGAAGTCGGCTCCTCCTCGGCCTGCGGCGCCGATGGCCCGATGCTGGAACAGACCTTGCGCCGCCTGCTGCCGGAAGGTGAAGAGTTCGTGCGCACCATTCAGAAATCGCTGATGGTGTCTGCAGACAACGCCCATGGCGTGCACCCCAACTACGCCGAGAAACACGACGCCAACCATGGCCCCAAGCTCAACGCCGGCCCGGTGATCAAGGTCAACAGCAACCAGCGCTACGCCACCAACAGCGAAACCGCCGGATTCTTCCGTCACCTGTGCATGGCTCAGGAAGTGCCGGTGCAGAGCTTTGTGGTGCGCAGCGACATGGGCTGTGGCTCGACAATCGGGCCGATCACCGCCAGCAACCTGGGTGTGCGCACCGTGGACATCGGCCTGCCGACGTTCGCCATGCATTCGATTCGTGAACTGTGCGGCAGTCATGACTTGGCGCATCTGGTCAAGGTACTGGGCGCGTTCTACGCCAGCCGCGACCTGCCCTGATCTCAGGGCTGAATGCGATCAAAACATGTGGGAGGGGGCTTGCTCCCGATGGCGGTGGACCAGCCAATACATCTGTTGACTGACCCGCCGCAATCAGGAGCAAGCCCCCTCCCACATTGGTTATGCGTCCAGCTGACCTGCATCACCTGCATTTCCCATAATCCGACCTAGACTTGTCAGTATTCCCACTCTGACAAGGCCGTCACACCATGATCTCCATGTCCTCCTTCCACGCCATGCTGATCCCCATCCTGATCGGCATGATCATGCTTGCCGTCGGCTTCAACTTTCGCGACAAACCCGTTGGCGTGTTCGGCATGTGGGTCGGCATGCTGCTGATCCTCGGCACCGTGGTGTACAAGATCCTCGCTAAATTGGCGGAATGACAAATGCGCTCGCATCTGGCATAGCGGCCTCGTACACTCGATCAATTCGTCGTTTTCAAGGTTGACCGCCTCGTGCTTTCCCGTCTGCTTGCCCTGCCCTGCTACCTGCTCATCGCCCTGCTCACCCTGCTGCCGCTGACGTCCGCCCAAGCCGTGGGTCTGCCCGGACTGCTGGGCAGTTCCACCAAGGCGCAACCCCAGGCCGAGGTACCATTGGGGCAGTCGCTGGACGAGGTGATCAAGACCCTGGAGAACGACCAGCAGCGCACCCAACTGCTGAGCGACTTGAAGAAACTGCGCGCGGCCACGCAAAAGGCCCAACCGGCTGCAGAGCTTGGTGTGCTGGGCCTGATCGGCAGCACGCTGTCGGGCTTTGAACAGCAGTTCTCCGGCGCCGACAGCCCGCTGGGGCGCTGGTCCAATGAGGTCGACCTGGCCAAGGATGAACTCAGCGCGCTGATGCTGCCGGCCAGCGAATGGCTGCCGATCATCTTTGGTTTTGCCGTGATCCTGGCGGTGTGGAGCCTGTTGGCCGCGGCGCTGATCTGGCTCAGCCATCGCGTGCGCGAACGCTTCGGCCTGCCCGAGGAGCTGCCGCAACACCCACGCACCTGGGACATGCTGCGCTTCGCCCTGCGCAAGCTCGGCCCATGGTTGATCGCCTTGGTCATCACTGTTTACCTGAGCTACGCCCTGCCTTCGTCCCTGGGCAAGTCGCTGGCGATGGTGCTGGCTTACGCGCTGGTTGTCGGCACCTGTTTCTCGGCAATCTGCGTGATTGCTTTTTCTCTGCTGGACGGCCCGCACCGCCACCGCGCCCTGTATATCCTGCGCCACCAGGCCTTCCGCCCGCTGTGGTGGATCGGCAGTTTCGCCGCCTTTGGCGAAGCCTTGAGCGACCCGCGGCTGGTCGCGGCGCTCGGCCAGCACCTGGCCCACACGGCCGCAACCGTGGCCAATGTGATGGCGGCGCTGTCCACTGGCGTATTCATCCTGCGGTTCCGTCGACCGATTGCCCACCTGATCCGCAACCAGCCGCTGTCGCGTCGCCTCACCCGCCGCGCCCTCACCGATACCCTGTCGATCATCGGCACCTTCTGGTACTTGCCCGCACTGTTGCTGGTGGGCATCTCGCTGTTTGCCACCTTCCTGTCCGCCGGCGACACCAGCACTGCCCTGCGCCAGTCGCTGCTGTGCACGGTGCTGCTGGTGTTGTGCACGGTGATCAATGGGCTGGTGCGGCGCCACGCGCTCAAACCGCAGCGCGGACACAAGCGCCATGCGTTGTACTCCGACCGCCTGAAAAGCTTCGTCTACACCCTGGCGCACCTGCTGGTATGGCTAGTGTTCATTGAACTGGGCCTGCGCGTGTGGGGCCTGTCACTGATTCGCTTTACCGAAGGCGACGGCCATGAAATCAGCGTCAAGCTGTTCAGCCTCGGCGGCACCTTGCTGTTTGCCTGGCTGATCTGGATTCTCAGCGACACCGCGATCCACCACGCCCTGACCCGCTCGCGCAAAGGCCTGGCCAACGCACGTGCGCAAACCATGATGCCGCTGATCCGCAACGTGCTGTTCGTGACCATCTTCATCATCGCCGCCATCGTCGCCCTGGCGAACATGGGCATGAACGTCACGCCATTGCTGGCCGGTGCCGGTGTGATCGGCCTGGCGATCGGTTTCGGTGCGCAGTCGCTGGTGGCCGACCTGATCACCGGCCTGTTCATCATTATCGAAGACTCCCTGGCCATCGATGACTACGTCGATGTCGGTGGCCACCTCGGCACCGTCGAAGGGCTGACCATCCGCACCGTGCGCCTGCGCGATATCGATGGCATCGTGCACACCATTCCCTTCAGCGAGATCAAGAGCATCAAGAACTACTCGCGCGAATTCGGCTACGCGATCTTCCGCGTGGCAATCCCCTACAACATGGAGATCGACAACGCGATCAAGCTGATACGCGATGTTGGCCATGCCATGCGCAATGATCCACTGCAACGCCGCAATATCTGGTCGCCACTGGAGATTCAGGGCGTGGAGAGTTTCGAATCGGGCAGTGCCATCCTGCGCGCGCGGTTCAAGACGGCGCCGATCAAGCAGTGGGAAGTGTCGCGGGCGTTCAACCTGTCACTCAAGCGGCACCTGGACGAAGCCGGGCTTGACCTGGCGACACCGCGCTTGAGCGTGCAGGTGGTGACGGGGGGACTGGAGAAAGACAAACCGCAAGCTAACGCAGATTAACGGTGGGAGGGGGCTTGCTCCCGATGGCGGTGTGTCAGCCAGTTCATCTGATACTGACACACCTATATCGGGAGCAAGCCCCCTCCCACATTGGATCCGTGGTGTTTAAGCGAGTGCCGCGCCATCCATCTTCTGCCGCAGACTCAGCGGACGCATGTCCGTCCAGGTCTCTTCGATATAGGCCAGGCACTCTTTCTTGAAGCCGCTCTTGCCCACGGTGCGCCAGCCCTCCGGCACAGCCTTGTAGTCGGGCCAGATCGAGTATTGCTCTTCGTGGTTGACCACTACCTGAAACAGGATGTCGTCGCGGTCAAATACTGAGGTCATTGCTGTTCTCCGTCGTTCAAAGGCTGGCTGTGCACCATGCACAGCGCTGATATCTGTAGAAACGTACCAAGGGCCACGAAAATTAGAGGCCGGCGAGCGCTGCCGCCAAGGCGCGCCCGAAGATTTCGGCGACCTGGTCGACCTCAGCGGCAGTGATCACCAACGGCGGCAAGAAACGCACCACGCTGCCATGCCGCCCGCCCAGCTCGAGGATCAAGCCACGCTTGAGGCACTCACGTTGAAGCAGCGGTGCGAGCAGACGATGCACGGGCGGGTGGCCCTGGATGTCGCGCTTGCCATCCGGGTCCACCAGCTCCACGCCAAGCATCAGCCCACGCCCGCGAATATCCCCCAGTTGCGGGAAGTCGCGCTGCAGCAGGCGCAGGTGTTCGCCCAGGCGCTCGCCCATGGCCGCCGCATGACCGGCCAGATCGTGCTCCTTGAGGTAGCGCATCACCGCAGAACCTGCCGCCATCGCCATCTGATTGCCTCGGAACGTCCCCGCATGGGCCCCCGGCAACCAGGTGTCGAGCCAGTCGCGATACACCACCACCGCCAGCGGCAAGCTGCCGCCAATCGCTTTGGACATCACCACCACGTCCGGGATGATACCCGCGTGCTCGAAGGCAAACATTTTGCCGGTACGGCCAAAACCACTCTGGATTTCATCGACGATCAGCGCGACGCCCGCCTGCTCGGTGATACGCCGCAGGCCGCGCAGCCAGTCGAGGTCTGCCGGGACTACGCCGCCCTCGCCCTGCACCACTTCAACGATCACCGCCGCCGGCGGCAACACGCCCGCTTCGGGATCGTTGAGCAGGTTTTCCAGGTAATGCAGGTTAACCCGCACCCCCTCAGCGCCACCCAGGCCGAACGGGCAGCGGTAGTCGTAGGGGTATGGCAGAAATTGCACGCCACTGCCGAGCAATGCGCCCAGCGGTTTCTTCGGCCCGAGGCTGCCCATCAGGCTCAACGCACCCTGGCTCATGCCGTGATAACCGCCCTGGAAGGACAGCACCGTACTGCGCCCGGTTGCGGTGCGTGCCAGCTTCAAGGCGGCTTCCACCGCGTCGGTCCCCGTGGGACCGCAGAACTGGATTTTCGCCTCTCGCGCCAGCTCCGGCGGCAACAGGCCGAACAGATCTTGCACGAACTGGTCCTTGACCGGCGTGGTCAGGTCCAGGGTGTGCAACGGCAGCTCATCGCTCAGGACCTGTTGAATGGCCTGGATCACCACCGGGTGGTTATGGCCGAGCGCGAGGGTTCCCGCACCGGCCAGGCAGTCAATGAAACGGCGACCCTCCACGTCTTCCACATAGATCCCCTTGGCACGCTTGAGTGCCAGGGGAATGCGCCGAGGATAGCTGCGGGCATTCGACTCCTGCTGGCGCTGGCGGGCCAGCAGCGGGCTGTCGTCGAACTGGTAAAGCGTTTCGCTGACGTGCACAGGCGCGGCTTCGATGGGGCTGGTGGCGACTGACATCTCTCGATCCCTCAATACGCGGGTGATGGTGGTCATCCGTGGGGGTGGAGAATGCGCACGGACTTCATGTTCTGAAGACGCATCTGGACCGAGGCGATTTAGGGGCCTGGTCGGATTTAATGTGGGAGGGGGCTTGCTCCCGATAGCGGTGTGTCAGCTAAACATTGGCTGGCTGATACACCTGTATCGGGGGCAAGCCCCCTCCCACATTTGACCGGTGTTCGGCTTAAAGCCCGCGGTATTTTTCATTCAGCGCGTACAGGATCGCGCAGGTCTCGGCGTCCAGAAGCCCACTGTAATCGCGCGCCCGAAAGTGCATTTGAAATGCCCGGGTGCGCTGTTCAAAGGCCTGGCGACTCCATGCCGGCTTGTACCCATACCGCTGAAACGCCCGTTCGACCTCCACCTCCGGCGGCAAGCCCATGTAAAACCTGCGTTGGTACATCGCTCGGGTCGCTTCGTCGAACCAGGCTCCTACCCCGGCTTCATGCAGGTATCGCCAGGGCAGCCGAGGCCCAGGATCGCTTTTGCGCCAGTACGCCACATCCGAGTGCCCGAGAATACCGACCGGGCCGATGTGGGCGTAGCGCTCAAGAATGTCGCGCATAAGCGTAATCAAGACTTCCACCTGTGCCTCGCGATACGCCGGGAAGGTAAACACCCCTTTGTCATCACGCGCCAGGTTGACGATTTCGATGCCAATCGCACGGCTGTTGAGGTTATCCCGCCCGTCCCAATGGCTGGCCCCGGCATGCCAGGCGCGCAGGTCCTCGCTCACCAGGCGAAACACGCGCAGTTCGTCATAACCGGCGGCGCGGTAGCCGGGCTCATCGGGATCGGGCAGCAGATAATGAGCGCTGACCCCGTTCTGCGTCAGGGTGCGCAAGGACGATGTAAAGGGCGCCGCGGTGTAATGCAGGATCACCTGCCCGACGGGCTCGCCGTTACGTTCGTTGAAATCCCTGGCAGGGAAACTGGTATCGATGACCAACATAAGATCCGTCCTTTCAGTACGGGCCGAATCATTCGGCCCTTTCAAGCGCAAAAAAATTACCGCCATCCTGAAGTCTTGAGCCTCAGGGGGGCGGTAACTATTTGGCACGTGCAGAAAAGCGATCAGCGTCGCAACGGCATACCCAATTCAACCCGCAGGCCATCCACCTGGCTGTCGAACGTTAACGAGCATGAGCAGCGCTGGACGATCGCTTGAACGATCGCCAGGCCCAGGCCACAGCCTTCACTGCTGCCATTGCGCCAGAAGCGCTGGGTCAGGTATTGCAGGTCATCACTGGAGATCTGCGGGCCATGATCCCGCACGCGAAATACCACGTTGTCAGCGCTGGAAAATACCTTCAGCTCCACGCGGGTGTCGGCCGGGGTGTGGCGCAAGGCGTTGTCCAGCAGGTTGCGCAAGGCCGCGACGGCCAGGCCCACGGGCATGTCCACCGGTGTGTCGGCCAGGCTGTCCGCCAGGATCAGGTCGATGCGCGAGTTGTCCCCGGCGTTGGCATCCTGGATCGCCAGCCTGGCGACTTCCTCGGCGCTGGACTGCAAACCATCGTCAAACGACAGACTGCCCTCCACCCGCGCCAGCAGCAACAGTTGCTCCAGGGTGCGATGCAGGCGGTCGGCGCCTTCCTCGGCGTGAGCCAGGGACTGGTCACGGGCTGCGCCCTCGGTCATGCGGGCCACCTGCAAGTGGGTCTTGATTGCCGTCAACGGGCTGCGCAGCTCATGGGCGGCGTCGCCGGTCAGGCGGCGTTCGCGCTCGATGGCCTTGGCGATGCGTTGCAACAGTTGGTTCTGGGTGTCGAGCAACGGCTTGAGTTCGCTGGGCAGCGGGTGGATCTGCAACGGCTCAAGGGAGTCGGCGCTGCGGCGCATCAAGGCGTCACGCATGCGATTGAGCGGCACCAGGCTCTGGCCGATGCCCAGCCACAACAGGCACAGGCAACCCAGCAAGGCGACGCCGACCGGCACCGACGCCGCGAGCAGGATCGACAGGTTCAACGCCTCGCGCTCCACCTGACGGTCGGCCGTGGTGATCAGCAGGTCACCACGGGACAGGGTGAAACTGCGCCACCCCACGCCATCGATCACCTGGTCGCGAAAACCGCTCTTGCGCGACTCCAGCCCCTCATCCGGCGTGGTATGGCTGCGCGCGAGGATTTCGCCGTGCAAGGAACTGACCTGGCAGGCCATGCCCCCCGGCACGTTGAGTTGTTCGGTGCGTAAACGGGTGCCAGCGCCGACGCTGGCCAGGCCCGGCATCTGTTCGGTCAGACCCGCCACCATGCGCGCCGACGCCACCAAGCGCTGGTCGAGGGAGAACATCATCTGATTGCGCAGGTCGTTGAGCATCCAGGCCGCCGCCAGGGCCCAGATCAACACAAAAGCGGCGCCGAGCTTGAACGTCAGGCGCAGGCGCAGGCTCATCACGAAGCGTCCTCTCCCGCATCGGCCGGGCCCAGGCGATAACCGAGGCCGCGTACGGTCTCGACGATGCCATTGCCCAATTTGCGCCGCAGATGGTGGATGTGCACGTTCAGCGCGTTGCTCTCGAGCTCGTCGTTGAACCCGTAGACGCTGTCCTTGAGCTGTTCACTGGACAATACGCGGCCCTTGTTGTGCAACAAGGCCTGCAACAGCGCTTGTTCACGGCGCGACAGGTCCACCGGCTGGCCACCCAGGAAAGTCTCGCGGCTGCTGGGGTCATAGGCCAGGCGGCCATGCTCGATCAGGTTGACGCTGCGCCCCGCCACCCGGCGCAACAGGGTTTGCAGACGGGCGGCGAGTTCGCGCAGGTCGAAGGGTTTGAGCAGGTAATCATCGGCGCCCGCCTGCAGGCCGTCGACACGGTTGGTCACCGAATCGCGCGCGGTGAGGATCAGCACCGGAATCTCCAGGCCCTGGCTGCGTTGTTGTTGCAGCAGTTTCAGGCCGTCTTCGTCGGGCAGGCCGAGGTCGAGCACCATGATGTCGAAGGTCGCCGCCCTGAGCATCGCCCTGGCCGCCGCGGCCGTGCCCACGCGCTCGACCGTGAAACCCTGGGCGGTGAGGCCGGCCACGATGCCGCTGGCGATCAGTTCGTCGTCTTCACAGACCAGTACGTGCATGCTGAACCCTTCATGAAAGATGCGGGTGATTAGAAAAGGCACGGATTAAGCGCGCATTATGCCGCTAACTTCGCAACACCAGATAATCCCTACGCTCTAGAATAGCTCCCGGTTAATCATCGGTTAATCAACGCCACACATTGTGTGCCTCACTTGCATCGAACTAAGGCTGGACCATGCGGCATCTATTGACCTTTCTGCTGGTGTTGTTCGCGGGGTTGGCCCAGGCCGCGCCGGGCAACCCTTTCGAGACCAAACCCGATTTTCTGCCGGTGGGCAAAGCCTTTACGTTTACCTCCGAGCGTCTTGAAAGTGGCGAGACCCAGCTGTATTGGCAGATTGCCGATGGTTATTACCTGTACCAGCAGCGCATGAAATTCGACGGCCTGGCCGAGAAGCCCGTGTTGCCCCAGGGGGAAGCCCACAGCGATGAATTCTTCGGCGAACAGCAGGTGTATCGCCAGGGCCTGGAAGTGAAGATCCCGGCCGGCGCCACCGGCCAGGTCAAGCTGGGCTGGCAGGGCTGCGCCGATGCCGGCCTGTGCTACCCGCCGCAATCGATCACCGTGGACCTGGGCGGTAACCCGGCGGTCGCCGCCACCGCCCAGGCCCAGGACCAGAGCCTGGCCAGCGACCTGCAACAGCGCAGCCTGGGCTGGAGCCTGCTGATCTTTTTTGGCCTGGGCCTGTTGCTGGCATTTGCCCCCTGCTCGCTGCCGATGCTGCCGATCCTTGCCGGATTGGTGGTGGGCAGCGGCGCCAGCCCGCGTCGCGGCTTTGCCCTGGCCAGCAGCTACGTGGTGTGCATGGCGCTGGTGTATGCCGCGCTGGGCGTAATGGCCGCGTTGCTCGGCGGCAACCTCGCCGCGCTGCTGCAAACCCCGTGGATCCTCGGCAGTTTCGCCGCCTTGTTCGTGATTCTCGCCCTGCCGATGTTCGGCTTCTTTGAACTGCAACTGCCGGCCTTCCTGCGTGACCGCCTCGACAACGTCAGCCGCAAGCAAAGCGGTGGCAGCCTGATCGGCGCCGGCGTTCTCGGCGCGTTGTCCGGTCTGCTGGTGGGCCCCTGCATGACTGCGCCCCTGGCCGGCGCGCTGCTGTATATCGCCCAGAGCGGCAACGCGCTGCACGGTGGCCTGATCCTGTTCGCCATGGGCATCGGCATCGGCATCCCACTGTTGCTGCTGGTCACCGTGGGCAACCGTTTCCTGCCCAAGCCGGGCACCTGGATGAACATACTCAAGGGCGTCTTCGGCTTCCTGTTCCTCGGTACCGCCGTGCTGATGATTCGCCCGGTGGTCGGCGAAAGCCTGTGGATCGGCCTGTGGGGCGCGCTGGCACTGGTCATGGCCTATTGCGGCTGGACGCTGGCCCGTGAACACGGCCTGGCCGCCAGGGTGTTTGGCGCAGGCTCGGTGGTGCTGGGCCTGTGGGGCGCGGTACTGGTGGTGGGCGCGGCGGGTGGCAGCGATGAGCTATGGCAACCGCTGAAGGTCTACAGCGGCTCGCGGGTTGCTGCGGCAACCAGCACGCATGATGCATTCATGACCATCAATGACCCCGCCGCACTGCAAGGCCAACTCGACAGCGCCAAGGCACAGGGCCAATGGGTACTGGTGGATTACTACGCCGACTGGTGCGTGTCGTGCAAGATCATGGAAAAACAGGTGTTCGGCCAACCTGAAGTGATGGACGCCTTGAAAGAGGTGCGCCTGCTGCGCCTGGACGTTACCGCCGACAACGCCGCCAGCCGCGAGCTGCTCGGCCGCTATAAAGTGCCTGGGCCCCCGAGCTTCGTCTGGATCGGCCCGGACGGTGAAGAGCGTCGCGCCCATCGCATCACTGGCGAAGTGGATGCCGCCGCCTTCCTGCAACGCTGGACGCAAACCCGAGACGCGCGCTGATGCTGACCCTCACCATCGGCACCTTCGCCATCGCCCTGAATCACATCCTGCTGATCAGCGCGCTGATCCTCGCCACCCTGGTGGGCTGGCGCGTGGCCAAACGCGGCGGCGAAAACCCGGAGTCGGTGCTGTTCAGCCTGTTCCTGCTGGGCATGCTGACCGCCCGCGTCAGCTTTGTGCTGATGTACTGGAGCGAGTACAGCAACGACTGGCTGCAGATGGTCGACCTGCGCGATGGCGGCTTTCTCGCCTGGCCCGGGATTATCGCCTTGGTGCTGGGTGCGCTGGCCTACGGTTGGCGACGCCCGGCCCTGCGCAAGCCGCTGAGCGCCGGGGTGATCAGCGGCCTGCTGTTCTGGGGCATGGCCAGCCTCTCCCTGAACCTTTACGACAAGGGCTCGCAACTGCCGGATATCACCTTGCGCGACGCCAACGGCAACGTGGTGCAACTGGCCGACTACAAAGGCGGCCCGCTGGTGATCAACCTCTGGGCCACCTGGTGCCCGCCGTGCCGTCGAGAAATGCCGGTGCTGGAACGCTCCCAGCACCAACGCCCGGACGTCACCTTCCTGTTCGTCAACCAGGCCGAGAGCATGCAAAGCGTCAGCACTTACCTGGCCACTCAGGGCCTGAACCTCGACAACGTGCTATTCGACGCCAGCGGTCGCCTCGGCCAGGCCGTCGGCTCCATGGCTTTACCCACCACGCTGTTCTATACCGCCGACGGACGCCTGATCAACAGCCACCTTGGCGAGTTGTCCCAAGCCAGCCTGGCCCGTGCCATGGAACCCTTCGACACCGCCCCACAAAGGAAACCCACATGCCTCGCCTCCGCCACCTGCTGACCCTGCTGCCTTTGACCCTGGCCGCCACGCTGGCCCAGGCCGAAGACTGGCCGGCCCCGATCAAACAGATCGAAGCCAAGGGCGCCAAGATCCTCGGTAAGTTCGACGCCCCCAGCGGCCTCACCGGTTACGCGGCGCAATACCAGAACCGCGGCATGGCGCTGTACCTGACCGCCGACGGCAACAGCGTGCTCGCCGGCAACCTGTACGACGCCCAGGGCAATGACCTGAGCAGCGCGCCCCTGGAAAAACTGGTGTACGCGCCGATGGCCAAGGAAGTCTGGGCCAAGATGGAGAAGAGCAGCTGGATCCAGGACGGCGACAAAAACGCCCCGCGCACCGTCTACCTGTTCAGCGACCCCAACTGCCCGTACTGCAACATGTTCTGGGAACAGGCGCGGCCATGGGTCAAGGCCGGCAAGGTGCAACTGCGCCACATCATGGTCGGCATCATTCGCGAAGACAGCCCCGGCAAATCCGCCGCGCTGTTCGCCGCCAAGGACCCGCAAAAGGCCCTGGAAGCACATGAAGCCGCCGGCAAGGGCAGCAAGTTGCAGGCACTGGCCAAGATCCCGGCGGATATCGAAGCCAAGCTCGATGCCAATATGAAGTTGATGGAGGAGCTGGAGTTGTCGGCGACGCCGGCGATTTTCTATCTGGATGACAAGGGTGGTTTGCAGCAACAGCAGGGGGCGCCGTCGCCGGAGAAGTTGGTGAAGATTCTGGGGCCGAAATAGAACGCCCTAATATCTAACGAAAGAGGCCTCCATTACTGGAGGCCTTGTTTTTGATACGCCTCAACAGCGCCAGATCAAATGTTCTCCTTCACCGTGAGCTGAGTCACTTCAAAATCATTAATCGGGTCTATCCCCATCACCGCATTGTGGAAAGCGAGCCTCATGGTACTTGAGGAGGCGACGAAACCGCCCTCTAGTAACTGCCAGGCTTACCGACAACATTGCCCACCGGGTCACGATCCAGGCGCTGAATGTATAGCGGCGCCCTGCTTACACCCGGTAGCACATGCTGAAGTTATCGATAAACGAATAGTCCTCTACAAGTATCGTCATCCACGCCACCGTGGTCCCAGGCGACGTGACCAACTCGACCCAAAAACCGCCTCGCCAATCATCGGGATAAGTCTCTTGCCGGACCATATTTCCGGCTGGGTCATAAAAGGTGACTGTCGCTGGGCGTTGTTTCCAGGCCCAACTGAACCTGACAGATTCCAGTTCACGACTGAAATCAAATCGATGCAGTTGCGGTGGAATTTGATGATCAGAATTTTGGCACATGACAAAGTGCTTACCCGAGTAGTAGCTGTCATTACCATAGGTACCTATACCCGCCAAACCCGCCCCCGAGGTAAAGGTTATTTTCATCAAATCCGTCTGAATACTGCCGCCTGCGGCAAACATCCCCAACGCCAGCCCTTCAAAGCGCTCCACCTGGCAGATCAGTTGCCGCTTCACTATCAGGTTCAATACTGGGAAAGTGATGGAACTCCTTTCTGGTTCATTGCTATCTGGCGCTGCCATACAGGTGACCGTCAGGGGAGAATCATGTTTTAGCAGCAAAAGATCTGATCGACTCAGCGTTTGAGAGAGCCCCGCTTGGGCCTCCTCCGGGGTAAGCGGGCGGCCCTTCACCACGTAGAAAGTATGCTCAGTTCCATCCTTTTTAATACCCGTGCATTTGAGCCAGACACATTGTCCGGCCAACGCAAACCACCAGGGTTCAACTGTGATTAAAGCATCTGCGGGGAAGGTAGCCAGATCGAGAATGCCGTATTGAGTAGCACGTGGCGTAGCCTGCTCCACCACTGGCGTCGGCAGGCGCACCGGCACGCTGATGTGCAGGTTGAGATCCTTTGACGTCTGCACCTTGCACGCACTGGTGACGGTGTAGTTGATCTTCACCGTTTTGCCGATGCTTTCGATCACCGCCTCTCGAGGGACCAGAAAAGTAGTGGTTCCACTGGCGCTGCCCGGCTGGGACTCCAACGGCCAGCACGTTCCGTTTGGCTGCGTCCAACACAGACTGAGGGTGTGGGTGGGATGGTTGCCGAGGTAACTCGCCTCGACATGCACGCCATCTCGTCCATTCCACACGGTCAGCTCGTTGCCCACGGCTTCTGTGACTGTTGGGGCCAGTAACTCAAGAGGCTCCTGCTCAATGGTGAATGTCTGTACGGGAAACGCGTGTGCACTCTCGAACGTGTCCTTCTCACAGAAACTCAACGCAAAATGCAGTTCGAACGTACTGCAATCAGCCAGTTCCTGCAGCGCGGCCCTGGGGATAGGTGCGATCACACCCTGCGCTTTCCAGGCATCCGTCATCGTTGCCCTTTCCAGGATATCGAAGCGGTAAGCACGGCCATCTTCATACTTGCCCACGAACCACATCCAGCAATAACTCGAACACACGCTGTAGGCCGGTACCGGCACCCTCGCCGTGGCATCCCCTTTGAACGTAGTAAGGCTAAGGATTGTTTTAGTCGCTTCCTCTATCTGCGCAGGGGGGAATGTTGGGGTAAGGACGTTGATGACGCGTACAGGTGAAGATTGTTCATTGTCGTTGAAGCCAAGGGTATAGCTAAGCGTCATAGCCTGGGTGAAAAAGCACGCCACCACGCAGGCCGACAATTTGATACACGGCAGGTCCCCGTCCTGCTCAAGCGTTACATGGCCTAGCAGCTTCTTCGCGTAACCGGGCCCGCTTACATAAAACTTCACCTCGTCGCCTTTATAAGCATCAAGGCCGGGAATGATGACCTCCCCTCCCTCTCGGGTGTTCTCAGGGTTAAGGCACCACTCATCGTTGTATTGCACAGACTGCCTCAGGTGCGGAGGCGGCAGGTCTAAGCCTGGTGCCACGATCAACGCAGCAGTACGGCGCCGCTGAACTTCGAGCGCATTTCGCGGTAGGCGCGTTTCAAGATGCGGATCAATGTCAGCAGGGGGTTCAGCCGGTAAGCCGCTGGTGATCCAGGCAGACTGAAGTGTGATGGACCTCCATGGTTTGCGCCGTGACAGCCAGCCCCGTGCAATCTCGGGTCGCAGCGCATCACCGCTGGCGACCTCTTCTTCAGTCAACCTATGGTCGTAAATCACGGTGTAGAACTCATGCGGAGGAACGTCTTGCTCAGTGACCGCTGTGCAGTACACCTTATCGCCCGCCTTCGCCAGCGGGTGGAGCGGCACAATAACCGTCTCGTTCCCTTCATGGTCCTTCATGTCATAGGTAGGCGTGTTATGCAGGATTTTTTCGTGAAGCAGTCGAGGCGCAAGCGCTTCACTTTCACTTGCCGGGTAGAACGATATGCCCACTTCCTTGACCAGAGAAGCGGCGAGCTGACCTTGCGATCTGCCTGTATATGAAAAAAGGGCAGTGAACCCCATAAGCCTCGTCAAGTAGCTCAAGGGAATTTCAATCTCCCTGGCCCCTGTCTCACCGCTCGAATCCACCAGATTCTCAAGTACAAGTTCAGGCGCCTCCTTTGCGCTGAACGTGACGGTGATGTCTGATCCGTCCATACGTGGATCGACAGTCAGGTATGAGCCTTTCATTGCGGACGGAACAACAATCCCGTGGACCTCGCTGGAAATCAATGGGGCGTTGACTTCCATCGCACTGGGCTGAGCCGCTTTCGATTCAGGGTTCTGTGGCTTTGGCGCGCCGTCGGCGCTCGCTGAGATCTTGGGGGTTGCAGGGGGTGTTTGCTTAGCCATGATAAAAACTCCGTGTTCAGGGTGCTTTTATATTTGGCCAATCCAAACGGCCAAGTCGTGCCCTGTAGTAGGTCTTTTTTTCTGGCCTGCATCTACTGTCAGAATCGACAGTTCTCACTGAAAAAGAGGCGCTACCCGACCAACGGACAGCGCCCTCCCTCCTGCATTGGCTGTGTACTTGAACAGTCCGTCAGGAGAATACCCGCACTCGGCGGGCACTCTTCTAGAACAACGACTCATGGGATTCGCTGACTGTGTATCAGCGAACACCGCTTACTCCCGGTAGCACATGCTGAAGTTATCGATAAACGAATAGTCCTCTACAAGTATCGTCATCCACGCCACCGTGGTCCCAGGCGACGTGACCAACTCGACCCAAAAACCGCCTCGCCAATCATCGGGATAAGTCTCTTGCCGGACCATATTTCCGGCTGGGTCATAAAAGGTGACTGTCGCTGGGCGTTGTTTCCAGGCCCAACTGAACCTGACAGATTCCAGTTCACGGCTGAAATCAAATCGATGCAGTTGCGGTGGAATTTGATGATCGGAATTTTGGCACATGACAAAGTGCTTACCCGAGTAGTAGCTGTCATTACCATAGGTACCTATACCCGCCAAACCCGCCCCCGAGGTAAAGGTTATTTTCATCAAATCCGTCTGAATACTGCCGCCTGCGGCAAACATCCCCAACGCCAGCCCTTCAAAGCGCTCTACATGGCAGATCAGTTGCCGCTTCACTATCAGGTTCAATACTGGGAAGGTGATGGAACTCCTTTCTGGTTCATTGCTATCTGGCGCTGCCATACAGGTGACCGTCAGGGGAGAATCATGTTTTAGCAGCAAAAGATCTGATCGACTCAGCGTTTGAGAGAGCCCCGCTTGGGCCTCCTCCGGGGTAAGCGGGCGGCCCTTCACCACGTAGAAAGTATGCTCAGTTCCATCCTTTTTAATACCCGTGCATTTGAGCCAGACACATTGTCCGGCCAACGCAAACCACCAGGGTTCAACTGTGATTAAAGCATCTGCGGGGAAGGTAGTCAGATCGAGAATGCCGTATTGAGTAGCACGTGGCGTAGCCTGTTCCACCACCGGCGTCGGCAACCGCGTCGGCCTGCTGATCTTCAACGCAAAGGTTTTGGACGGTGCAAATTTACAGTCGCTGGTAACGGTGTAATCGATAAGGACTGTTTTCCCCGCGCCATGAATCACCGCTTCACGAGGGACCGTAAACTCGACATAGCCACGATCGCTGTCGCCGCCTTTGGAGCCAAGCGGCAGGACTGTACCGTTCGGGTTGATCCAACGTGCTGTAATCGTATGATGGTGACTCATGCGCGCGTAGGCTACCTGTACAGTCACACCATAGCGACCGTTCCAAATCGTCAGGTCTGAGCCATCGGCCTCAAGCACGGTCGCGGCTTTGAGATCCAAGTCTTTCTGGGTGACGTGCAGCTCCAATCGCCGGAAGTGCGTCGCGCTGTCCTTATCGGACCGGCCATTGAAATTCACGGCAAAATGCACCTCAAGGTCGCTGCAATCCGCCAGTTTTTCCAACTCGAGCCGCGGCAACGGCGTATTGACGCCATTGGTTAGCCACTCACCCGTCACGGGCACGCCTTCCAGCACCTCAAAGCGATAGAGCGTGTCATCCTCTAACTTCCCAGTCACCCAAAGCCAGCACGGTTGACCCAACGCAATGTAGGGCCAGCGGTCCACGGTGGCGGTGGCGTCACCTGTAAAATGATTGAGGTTCAGCGTACCGTTGGTGGCCTCCATGACGACCGGCTTTGGCAGCCCGCTGATCTCCAGCACTTTGACTGTCCGCGGCGACGGCGAGAACCACTCACTGCCATCGCACCGAATGACGCGGTACTTCAGCGTAATGTCTTGCTCAAAGTTCGCGCTGATCGCCGATGGCGGTACCGTAAACACCAGACTGCTTTCACCTTCGGCCGGTTGTCGACATTCCAGCAACGGCGAGCCCGGCCCAGGGGTGCCGGAAAATGTCGGGCACACCGTGTCCCCGCAGCACATGCCCTCGTAAGTCACGACTATATGTGCACCGTCAACCGTGTTCACCGGGTTGACGACCCAAGCTTGGCCCGTGTGTACCGCCTCCCTCAATTCAGGCTCTGGGAGATCCAGATGGGGTTGCGTCAACAACTTGATTGATTTACCAGGAAACAGCCTGTAAGCCTGGTCGCCAGGGCCGTTAAACGCGACGAAAAAAGAAAAGAACAGTTTGCTGCCATGGGGAAAATCCATTAACTCACTCAGCAGCAAAGGTCTCTTCCAGCCACCGAGCGCTTCTGCTTCAGTCACCCGCTCCCCGTCAACCAACCATCTGTAGACGTTAGAGCCATCCGGCAGGGTGGCCGTGAGGCGTAACTGAACGATCTGAATGGGATCAATAAATACCCAAGCTGGCACAACAACTTCGGGGTCTTTGCAGCACAACCTTGAGAGATCCAGCTCGTCGCCAACAGCCTGGGGTATATAGGGGGCGTGCAGGTCGTTGAACGGCAGCGTGACACGGATAAGCGCATCTGCGCTTTTGACTTCCTCACCCCCTCGCTTTATCAGGCAGTGAAACTCTGCGAAACGGTTGATACGCAACCCAAGGAAATAGGGCGAAATGTGAAAGTCGACGAACCCCTCCTCCACTCCGTGTTTCGGCCCAAAAGGCTCATATACCCCGAACGGTCTGCTGGCCCAGAACATCCAGATCTCATCGCCTTCGTCCATGCCTTCGTACGCGACGCGAACGGTAGCACCCGTTTCGTGCAACCCCGTAGGGTCAAGACGCCCGTCCCGCGCTTCGAGCAGTGTCAGCTCGGGCACGATCGCAGCAGATTTTTCATTCATAGCCATAACTCCCTTACGTGGACTCATCGGCACCGAGACATCCGGTCACCGTCGAGTCTCACTCGCAAAGGAAGTGATTTCCTACTGTCAGAATTCACAGTTCGGACCCGAAAAATGGCGCTACCGGACCAACGGATAGCGCCTCTTTCTCCCTAAAACCCCTCCAACTGCGCCATCAAATCACTCAACCGATCCACCTTCTCTACGCTGATCTCATTAGCCGCCAACCCCTCGATATACCCGGCCAACTGCGCCACCGTGCTGCACTCGAACATCGCCCGTAGCGGCACGTCCCGTTGCAGGGTTTTCTGCACCCGCGAGGCGATCTGCGTGGCCAGCAGCGAGTGCCCGCCCAGTTCGAAGAAGTTGTCCTGCACCCCTACCCGCTCGACCTTCAGCACCTCGGCCCAAATATCGGCCAGGGTGGCTTCCAGCGCGTTGCGCGGCGCCAGGTAATCCTGGCTGTGCAACTGGCCAATCTCCAGGGCCGGCAGGGCCTTGCGGTCGAGTTTGCCGTTGGCGTTGAGCGGCAGGCGCTCGAGCCATAGCCAGTGCAGCGGCACCATGTATTCCGGCAGCTCGCTGCGCAGGCGTTGTTTGATGCGGTCCAGGCGCTCGCTGGCATTCAACGCCTGGTCCGCGGCGACGAGATAGCCGACCAGGTGCTTGCCATTGATCCCTTCTTGCACGCCGACCGCCGCATCGCGCAGCTCCGGCTGTTCGTGCAGGCGCGCTTCGATTTCACCCAAT
The DNA here is from genome assembly GCF_030816195.1 of Pseudomonas sp. W4I3. Lineage (GTDB taxonomy): Bacteria > Pseudomonadota > Gammaproteobacteria > Pseudomonadales > Pseudomonadaceae > Aquipseudomonas. Next base: position 4,788,229 of record NZ_JAUSXS010000001.1, read on the forward strand.
TCGATGCGGTAGCCACGAATCTTCACTTGATGGTCGATGCGCCCGACGTACTCCAGCACGCCGTCGCAGCGCCGCCGTGCCAGATCGCCGGTGCGGTACAGCCGCTCGCCCGGTGCGCCGAACGGGTTGGGCACAAACACCGGCGCGGTGCGCAACGGATCGCTGACGTAGCCGCGCCCGACACCGGTGCCGGCCACGCACAGTTCACCGACAGCGCCTTGCGGCACCAGCTCCAGTGCGCCGTCGAGCAGGTACAGACGGTTGTTGTCGGTCGGTGTGCCAATCGGCAGGTAAGTACCGCGCGTCGAGGCCAGGTCGACCCGGTAGAACGCCACATCGTCCGAGCACTCCGCCGGCCCGTAGGCGTTCACCAAGCCAATCTGCGGGTAGCGCAACAGCCATTGGTGCGCCAACTCCGGCGGCATCGCCTCGCCGGTCGGCAGCATCCAGCGCAAGCCATCGAGGCTGATACGGTCCTGGGCGAGCATGCCCTGAATCAATGACGGCACGCTTTCCAGCACCGTAATGCCTTGTGCCTGGACGTGTGCCAACAAGCCCTGGGGATCATGGGCAATGGTATTGGGCACGATGTCCACACGCGCGCCGAACAGCGGCGCCGCGAGGAACTGCCACACGGAAATATCGAAGCTTTGCGAAGCGGTCTGCGCGATCACGTCCGCCTCGCTCAGGTGCAGGTACGGCACCTTGCTCAACTGGTTGTTGAGCATGCCGCGCTGTTCGACCATCACGCCTTTGGGCAGGCCGGTGGAACCCGAGGTGTAGATCACATAAGCGAGGTTGTCCGGGGCACTGTAGACGCCTGGGTTCTCGCCACGGGCGGGGACTTCTTCCCACACCAGCAACTGGCAGTCGACACCGTCGAGCAGTTCGATCGCCTGCTCGCGACAGGCTTCGGTGCACACCAGCAACGGCGTACGGCTCAGTTCGATGATGCGGCTCAGGCGCGGGCCCGGCAGGCCCGGGTCCAGCGGCAAGTAACCGGCACCGGCCTTGAAGCTGCCGATGATCATGCCGAGCAGTTCCAGGTTACGCTCGGCCAGCAACGCCACCGGTTGGTCCGGGCCGACACCGGCCGCGATCAGCGCATGCCCCAGGCCGTTACTGCGCCGGTTCAACTCCTCATAGCTCCATTGCCGGTCGAGGCAGCTCGCGGCGATACGTTGCGGCTGCTGCGCCACCTGCTCCTCGAACAGCTCGACATAGCTGCGCTGCAGCGGGTAGTCATGGTCGCTCTGGTTGCAACCGTCCACCAGGAATTCACGTTCCTGCGCGCCAATCAGCGGCAAGTCGGCCATGTCGCCATGGAAGCCCTGCACCAGGGCCAATAACAGGCGCTTGAACTCGCCGAGCATGCCTTGAACGGTGGTTTCATCGAAATAGCGCTGGTCGTAGGACAGGTGCAAACCCAGGTCATCGCCCGGATAGCACACGGCGGTCAGCGGGAAGTTGGTGTGGGTACGGCCGGAATCCGAGGTGGCATTCAGGCTTTGCGCATGGCTCAGCACCGAGGTTTCCACCGGGGCGTTCTCGAACACGAACAGGCTGTCGAACAGCGGCTGGCCCTTGGGCAGTTCGCTGTGCTCCTGAATGGTCACCAAGGGCAGGTATTCGTACTCGCGCAGTTGCATGTTGCTGTCGAGCAGGCCGCTCAGCCAGTCGCGCACGCTGCAAGGCTGGTGGTCTTCGGGCAGTTTTACCCGCAGGGCGATGCTGTTGATGAACAGGCCCACGGTGCGTTGCATCTGCGGCATGTCGACCGGGCGGCCGGCCACGGTGACGCCGAACAGCACGTCGCGATCACCGCTCAAGCGCCGCAGCACCAGCGCCCATGCCGCCTGGGCAAAGGTGTTGACCGTCAATTGGTGGGCCTGGGCCAGCTCGCGCAATTGCGCGCCATCGCGGGCATCCAGGCGGGTGTAGCAGTCGCCCACCAGCATGCCGCCGCTGTGGCCGGCGTGTTCGCGCAGAAACGGCCGGTCGCTGGGGATCGGTGTGGTGCGTTCAAAACCTTGCAGGTTGCGCTGCCACCACTGGCGCGCTTCGTTCAGGTCTTGGCGTTGCAGCCAGGCGATGTAGTCGCGGTAACGCGGTGGCGTGGCCAGTTGCGCCTCGCGCCCTTCGCCCAGGGCCAGGTAGATTTCGAAGAAGTCATTCATCAACAGCGAACGGCACCAGGCATCGATGAGGATGTGGTGGTTGCTCATCATGAACCAGTAACGCGCCTCGCCCACGCGGATCAGGCGCAGGTGGAACGGCGCCTGGTTGAGCAGATCGAAACCGGCCTCACGTTCGCGCTTGAGCAAGGCTTGCAGACGCGGTTCCTGCTCGCTCTCGGGGTCGGCGCTCCAGTCCAGGTACTCGATCGGCGTGCTGCCCGGCGTGTGGATCACTTGCAGCATGTCTTCGCCGACGTTCCAGCAGAACGAGGCGCGCAAGGCTTCGTGGCGGGCAATCACCGCCTGCCAGGCCTGGGCGAAACGCTGCGGGTCCAGGGCGCTGTTGATGCGGTAGCGGTCCTGCATGTAATACAGGCCGGTGCCCGGTTCCAGCAGGGTGTGCAGCAACAGGCCCTCTTGCATCGGCGTCAGCGGGTAGACGTCTTCGATGACGCTGGCCGGTACCGGCAGGCTGTCCAGTTGCGCCTGGCTCAACTGCGCCAGCGGGAAGTCGGACGGCGTGAGGCCGCCGGCATCGTCCTTGAGGCAATGGGCGATCAGGCTGTGCAACTCAGCCAGGTACGCCTCGGCCAGATCGCGAATGGTCTGCTGGTCGTGGCGCTCGCGGCTGAAGGTCCAGCGCAGCACCAGTTCGCCGCCGTATACCTGGCTGTCGACACTCAATTCGTTGGGCAGCGGTGCGTCGGGGTCGTGGGCGAGACCGGCGGATTCATCCAGTGGATGGAACAGCGCATCGGCGCCGAAACTCTGGTCGAACTGACCGAGGTAGTTGAAGGTGATATCGGCGCTGGGCAGCGCCGCCAGGGTGCGTTGACACAGGTCGTCCGCCAGGTAGCGCAGCACGCCATAGCCCAAGCCTTTGTGCGGTACGCCGCGCAGTTGCTCCTTGATGGCCTTGATCGAATCGCCCTGCTCTGCCTGCGGGGTCAGGCGCAACGGATAAGCGCTGGTGAACCAGCCGACGCTGCGGGTCAGGTCGATGTCATCGAACAGGTTTTCACGGCCGTGGCCTTCCAGTTGGATCAACGCCGCGTCGTGGCCGCTCCAGCGGCACAGCACGCGGGCCAGAGCGGTCAGCAGCAGGTCGTTGACCTGGGTGCGGTAGGCGCTCGGCGCCTGTTGCAGCAACTGCCGAGTGCGCTCGGCATCCAGGCGCACGCTGACTGTCTCGGCGTCCCGATTGCGCCCTGCACCGTGCACACGATCTACCGGCAATGCCAGCGCCGGCCCCGCCAGTTGCGCTTGCCACAGGCTCAGTTCTTCGCGCAGCGATTCGCTGTGCGCATAGGCCTGCAAACGCGCCGCCCAGTCGCGCAACGCGCTGGTCTTGGCCGGCAAGCTGACGGCCTGGCCTTCGCTGAGTTGGCGATACACATTCTGCAAATCTTCCAGCACCACCCGCCACGACACGCCGTCCACCACCAAGTGATGGATGGCGATCAGCAGGCGCTGCTGGCCTTGGGGGCCGTCCACCAGCAACGCGCGCAGCAGCGGGCCGTGTTGCAGGTCGAGGCTGCGCTGGGTGTCGGTGAACAGCGCGGTGCAGTCGGCCATGTCGCGCACTTGCGCCTGCATCAACACGCCACCTTCGGGCACCGCCAGGTGTTCGGCATGCCACTGTGCATCGCGCTGGGTAAAGCTCAGGCGCAGCGCGTCATGATGCTCCAGCACCGCCAACAGGGCCTGCTCCAGGCGATGCGGGTCCAGCAGTTGCAGCGGTTTGAGCAGCAGCGCCTGGTTCCAGTGCTGGCGCGCCGGAATGTCGCTGTCGAAGAACCAATGCTGGATCGGCGTAAGGCCCGAAGCGCCAGTCAGTAAACCCTGCTCGGCGCTGACCTGCTCGGCGCGCGTGGCGACGGCGGCCAGGCTCTGCACGGTCTGATGCTGGAACAGGTCACGCGGGCTGAAGTGAATGCCCGCCTGGCGCGCACGGCTGACCACCTGGATCGACAGGATCGAGTCGCCGCCCAGCTCGAAGAAGTTATCGTCCAGGCCGACTTGCTGCACGTTCAGCACCGCGCACCAGATCGCTGCCAGGCTTTGCTCCAGCGCGTTGCGCGGCGCCACGTACTCTTGGCGATTGGCCTCGGGGTCCGGCTCGGGCAAGGCGCGGCGGTCGAGCTTGCCGTTGGCGGTCAGCGGCATGCTGTCGAGCACGACGATCTGGGCCGGCACCATGTAGTCCGGCAAGTGCGCTTTGAGGTAAGCCTTCAGCGCGTCACGCAAGGCGCCGTGCTCAGCGTCGCTGACCAGGTACGCCACCAGCTGTTTGCCGCTCGGCGACTCCAGCGCCAGCACCACCGCTTCACGCACGGCTGGATGCTCCAGCAGGCGGGTTTCGATTTCGCCCAACTCGATGCGGAAACCACGAATCTTCACTTGATGGTCGATACGCCCCAGGTACTCCACCTGCCCATCGGCGCGTTGGCGCACCAGGTCGCCGGTGCGGTACAGGCGACCGCCATTCGCTGCAAAGGGGTCGGCGACAAACCGCTCCGCGGTCATCCCCGGACGCTGGTGATAACCCTGGGCCAGGCCCGCACCGCCCACGTACAACTCGCCGGTCGCGCCTTGCGGCACCAGCGCCAGGTCGGCGTCGAGAATATACGCCACGCGCGCGCCGATGATGCTGCCGATCGGTACGCTGGCGGCGCCCTCCTCCAGTTGGTCGGGCGCCAGGCTGGCCAGCGGCATGACCACGGTTTCGGTCGGGCCATAGGCATTGAAAAACACCTGGGGCTGAAACGCGGCGCGGATGCGTTGCAGGTGCTCGCCGGTCAAGGCTTCGCCGCCGGTGATGCACATGCGCACCGCCAAGGTCCGGTGTTGCGTGGCCAGCCACTGCGCCAATTGGCTGCCGTAGCTGGGGGTGAACCCGAGGATGGTGATGCGATGGGTGCGGATCAGCGCGCAGATTTCCTGCGCGTCCCACTGGCCCTGGGCGCGCAATACGACGTGGGCGCCGCTGAGCAACGGCACCAGCAAGCGCTCGGTGGCGGCGTCAAAATTGATCGAATAGAAATGCAGTTCGCAGTCGTCCGGGCGCATGCCGAAACGCTCGATCACCGCCTGGCAGTGCATGGCGATTTCGCCATGGGACACCACCACGCCTTTAGGCTTGCCGGTGGAACCGGAGGTGTAGATCAGGTACGCCTGGTGTTGCGCCAGGCTGATCAACGGCAGCGCGCTGGCCGGATAAGTGTCCAGCAGCGGCAGGTCGTGTTCCAGGCACCAGGTCGCGACGGTTGCCGGCAGCGGGCCGAGGGCTTCGAACATCGCGGCATCGCTGAGCAGCAGGCCGATGCCGCTGTCTTCGATCATGTAATGCAGGCGGTCCAGCGGGTATTCCGGGTCGAGCGGCACGTAGGCGCCGCCGGCCTTGAGGATCGCCAGCAGGCCGATGACCATTTCCAGCGAACGCGGCAGCGCCAGGCCGACGCGCACCTGCGGGCCCACACCACGCTCGCGCAGCATCCAGGCCAGGCGATTGGCGCGGGCGTCGAGCTCGGCATAGGTGAGCGTGACGCCGGCAAAGGTCAGCGCCGGCGCATCGGCACGCGTGCGCGCCTGCTGGCTGAACAGGGGGTGAATGCACTGGTCGAGCCGATGCTCACCGGCTTCGATACCGAGGCTGTCCTGCACGGCGCGCTGCTCGGCGGCGCTCAGCAACGGCAGCTCGCTGAGGCGTTGCTGCGGATGCTCGATCAACCCTTCGAGCAGGTTGCGCCAATGCGCGGCCATGCGGGCAATGCGCGGCTCGTCGAACAAGTCGGTGCTGTAGGTCAGGCAGCAGCCCAGGCGATGGTCGAGGTCGGTGACTTCCAGGTTGAGGTCGAACTTGGTGGCACGGGCGTCGTTGGCCAGGTACTCGACCGTCATGCCAGCCAGTTGGCGGCGCTGCTGGAACTCCCAGCGCTGCACGTTGCACATCACCTGGAACAGCGGGTTATACGCCGCACTGCGCGGCGGCTGCAGCGCCTCCACCAGATGGTCGAACGGCAGGTCCTGATGGGACTGACCTTCGATCACGGTGTGACGCACCTGCTCGAACAGCTGCGCGACCGTCATCTGCCCATCGAGCTGGCAACGCAGCACCTGGGTATTGAGGAACGCCCCGATCAGCCCTTCGCTTTCCGGACGAATGCGATTGGCCACCGGTGCGCCGATGCGCAGGTCGGTCTGGCCGCTGTAGCGGTAGAGCAACACGGCCAGGGTGGCGGTCATGGTCATGAACAGGGTCAGGCCATGCTCGGCGTTGAACGCGCGTACGCGGGCGGCCAATGCGTCGCTCAGGTCGAAACGGTACAGCTCGCCCCGGTGGCTTTGCACTGCTGGGCGCGGACGGTCGGCAGGCAGTTCCAGCAGCGGATGTTCATTGCCCAGCTGCGCGGTCCAGTAATCCAGCTGGCGTTGACGTTCGCCGGATTCGAGCCACTGGCGCTGCCACACGCTGTAGTCCAGGTATTGCACCGGCAGCGGCGCCAGCGGTGAGTCGCGCTCGTCGATGAACGCTTCGTACAGCGCGCTGAGTTCACGGGCAAAGATGTCCATGGCCCAGCCTTCGGTGACGATATGGTGCAGGGTCAGCACCAGATAATGGTCCTGCTCGCCAGCCTTGACCAGGCAGGCGCGCAACAGCGGCCCGGTCTCCAGATTGAACGGCGTATGCGCGTGCTGATCGGCCAGTTGCTGCACGCGCTGCTGGCGCTCGGTTTCATGCAGTGCCGAAAAGTCCTGCCAGTCCATGCGCAGGCCGGTCTGTGGCGAGACGTGCTGGCAGGCCACGCCATCGACGCTCGGGAAGGTGGTGCGCAGGGTTTCGTGACGCATGATCAAGGCTTGCAACGCCGCCTCGAAACGCCCCACGTCCAGCACCCCGCGCAAGCGCGCCATGCCACCGACGTTGTAGGCCGGGCTGTCCGGTTCCAGCTGCCAGAGGAACCACATGCGCTGCTGGGAATAGGACAGCGGCACCTTTTGGCTGCGGTCGACCTTGGCGATGGCCGTCTGTTGATTGCGTTGGCCCGACGCCTGGATCAACCCGACCTGCTCGGCAAACGCACCCAGCTCACTGGCGTCGAACAAGGTGCGCAGTGGCAGTTCGACGTCGCAGGCCTGGCGGGTGCGGGAGATGATTTGCGTGGCCAGCAATGAATGGCCACCGAGGGCGAAAAAGTCATCGCGCAGGCCGATACGTGGCAGGCCGAGCACTTCGCGCCAGATCGCCGCAATCTGCTGCTGCAACGGCGTCTGCGGTTCGACGTGTTCGCGGGTTTGCCACACAGGTTCGGGCAGCGCACGGCGGTCGACCTTGCCGCTTGGGCTCAAGGGCATGGCGTCCAGGCGCATCAGGTAGGCGGGCACCATGTACTCGGGTAATACCAGGGTCAGCGCGGCTTTCACCGCCTGTGTGTCGAGTTGGGCAGTGGCGGTGTAGTAACCGATCAACTGGTGGTCACGCACCAGCACCACGGCGTGGGCGACGCCTTGCAGGGCCAGCATGCGCGCTTCGATTTCCTCGGGTTCCACCCGGAAGCCGCGCAGCTTGACCTGCTGATCGAGACGACCCAGGTATTCCAGAACCCCCTCGGCGCTCCAGCGCGCACGGTCACCGGTGCGATACAGACGCGCCCCGGCACTGCCCAGCGGGTCGGCGACAAAGTGCTCAGCGGTGAGCCCCGCCCGCCCAAGATAACCGCGCGCCAGGCCGATGCCGCCGATGCACAATTCACCCGGCACACCGGCCGGCAGCGGATTGAGGTGTTCGTCCAGCACCCGACAGATCACGTTACCCAAGGGCCGGCCAATCGGCGAGCGTTCACCATCCTCCACGGCGCAGTGCCAGTGGGTGACGTTGATCGCGGTTTCAGTCGGGCCATAACGGTTGTGCAGTTGCACCGCCGGCAGCCGCGCCAATACGCGGTTGCGCAGTTCGGCGGGCAAGGCTTCGCCGCCGGAGAACAGACGCCGCAGGCTGGTGCATTCGGCGACCAGAGGTTCGTCAATAAACAACTGCAACAGCGGCGGCACGAAGTGCAACGTGGTCACGCCATGGGCCTGCACCAACTGGGCGATGCGATGAGGATCACGGTGCTCACCCGGCCCCGCCAGCACCAGCCGGCAACCGCTGATCAGCGGCCAGAAGCACTCCCACACCGACACATCGAAACTGATCGGCGCCTTTTGCATCAGCACATCGGTGGCGTCAAGACGGTAGGTGGCTTGCATCCACTGCAAGCGCTCGGCCAGCGCCGCATGGGTAATGCCGACGCCCTTGGGCTGGCCGGTGGAACCGGAGGTGTAGATCACGTAGGCGAGGTGGTCACCGTGCAGGTGCAGGCCCGGTGGCTGGGTCGGCCAACTCTCAAGGTGCAGGCTGTCCATGGCGATCACGCACACGCCCGCGCTCGTCGGCAACCGATCCAGCAGCGAGGTCTGGGTCAGCAGCAGGTGCACGCCGCTGTCTTCCAGCATGTAGGCCAGGCGTTCGCTGGGGTAGTCCGGGTCCAGCGGCACATAGGCGCCGCCGGCCTTGATGATCGCCAGCAGGCCGATCAGCAACTGTGGCGAACGCTCGGCGGCGATGCCCACGCACACGTCCGGGCCGACGCCCTTGTCGCGCAGGTAATGCGCCAGGCGGTTGGCCTGGGTGTGCAACTGGGCGAAGCTCAGGCTGGCGTCGGCCCAGACCAGCGCGGTGGCGTCCGACGTCTGCTGCTGGTTGAGCAACTCGGGCAACCACTGCCGGGCCGGCGTGCACGGCGCCTGGCTCCACGCCTGCTGCTCGTCCACTGCGGTTAATTCCAGCTCGGCCAAGGCTTGCTGCGGTCGCGCGCAGACCGCGTGCAGCAGGTTGACGTAATGCTCGGCCAGGCGCTGCAGGGTTGCCGTGTCGAACAGCTCATCGGCGTAGTCGAAGGCCAGGCTCAAGCGCCCGTTGCGATCCTCTTCGCTGTGCAACTGCAGGTCGAACTTGGCTTCACGGCTGTGCCACGGCAGTTCATCGGCGAGCATGCCCGGCAGGCGGCGCAAGGCGCTGAGGTCACGTTGCTGATGGTTGAACATGACCTGGAACAGGCCCTGCTCACGCGCCTCGGGGAAAGCCTCCAGCAGTTGTTCGAACGGCAGGTCCTGATGCGCCTGGGCGTCCATCGAAGCCTGGCGTGTGGCGGCCAGCAGTTGGTTGAAAGGCTGGCGGCCGTCGAGCTCGGCACGCAGCACCAGGGTGTTGATAAAGAACCCGACCAGCCCTTGGGTTTCCTGGCGCGGACGGTTGGCATTGGGCACGCCGATGCGGATATCGCGCTGGCCGCTGTAGCGATACAACAGCGTCTGGAACGCGGCCAGCAGCAGCATGAACGGGGTGGATTCATGGGCCTGTGCGGTCTGGCGAATCGCCTCGCTGAGCTTGGCGCTCAGGCGTACGGTGTGCCGCGAGGCGCTGTTGAGCAGCTGCGCCGAACGCGGGTGGTCGGTGGCCAGGTCGAGGGTCGGGTGGTCGCCGCCCAGCGTTGCTTTCCAGTAGGCCAACTGGCGCTGGCCTTCACCGGCGGCCAGCCATTGGCGCTGCCAGCTGGCGTAGTCGGCGTAGTGCAGGTGCAGGGGCGGCAACTCCAGGGCCTGGCCCTGGGAGGCTGCGGCGTAGAGACGCGAGAACTCGTCGATCAGAATGTTCAGCGACCAGCCATCGGCGATGATGTGGTGCAGGGGCACCAGCAACTGGTGGTCTTCGTCATCGAGGCGCACCAGGGTCACCCGCAGCAGCGGGCCTTTTTCCAGGTCGAAGCCGGTGCGTGCCTGGTCTTCGCGGATCTGCTGTGCACGGGCTTCGCGCTCGGCGCCGGGTAAGTCACTGAGGTCGATGACCTGCAGGTCGAACGCCACATGGGGCTCGATGCGCTGGAACCCCTGGCCGTCACGTTCATAGAAGCGCGTGCGCAGGGCTTCGTGGCGCTGGATCAGGTGCTGGAAGCTTGCGCGCACCGCGTCTTCGTCCAGCTCGCCACGCAGGCGCAGGCCACCGGGGATGGTGTAGGCGCTGCTGTGGGGGTCTAACTGCCAAGTGATCCACAAGCGGTTCTGGGCCAGGGATTGCGGCAGCTCGTCCTGGCGCGACAGCGCGGGAATCGTGCCTTGCGCAACGCCACCGTCCTGCTGCAACTGCGCGACGCTGGCGGCGAAGCCTTGCAGCGTCGGCGCCTCGAACAACAGCCGCAGGTTCAGCTCCAGGCCCAGGGTTTCGCGCAGGCGCGCGACCACTTGAGTGGCGCTGATGGAGTTACCGCCCAGCAGGAAAAAGTGATCGTCGGCGGCAACCGCTGCCACTTGCAGCTGCTCACACCAGATCGCGGCGATCTGGTTGTGCAGGGCCGACGCCAGCACTGCCCCGCTCGGCTGCGTGTGCAGGTCGGGGAACTGCGCGTAGTGGTCGAGGCTGCCATCGGCATGGCGCAGCGCACACGCCGCGCGTTGCAGCTTGCCGCTGGAGGTTTTCGGCAGCGCGCCCGGATTGAGCAGCAGCACCACGCACGGCGCCTCCTGGTAAGCCTCGGCCACCGCTTGGCGAATCGCCTTGATCAGCGCTTCGGGCGGCAGGATTTTCTGCACGCTGCGGCTGATTTCCGCGGCAATGCCGATGCCCTCCAGGCCCTGATCATTCACCGCAAAAGCCGCCACCCGGCCCTTGCGCACCACTTCGACTTCGCGCTCGATGGTGTGCTCGATGTCTTGCGGGTACAGGTTGTGCCCGCGGACGATCAGCAGGTCCTTCAGGCGCCCGGTGATGTACACCTCGCCGTCACGGACGAACCCCAGGTCGCCCGTGCGCAGCCAAGTGCGGCCGGCATGCTGAACGAAGGTCTTGGCGCTGGCTTCGGGGTTGCGCCAGTAACCGTGGGCGATGCTCGGGCCGCTCGCCCAGAGCTCGCCTACGCAGTTGTCGGCCAACTCGCTCAGCGTGTGCGGGTCGGCGATCAGCACGGCGTGGTCCGGCTGGGCGGTGCCGCAGCTCATGATCGCACTGCCCTGCCCCGGCTCGGCGCGGTTGGCGGCCAGCGCCTGCTCATCCACGCGCAGCGCCGGGATGCCCTGACCACGGCTGCCACCCGCGACGAACAGTGTGGCTTCGGCCAGCCCGTAGGAAGCGAAGAAGTTGTTCGAGGTGAAACCGCAGGCGGCGAATTTGTCGGCGAAGCGTTCCAGGGTGTCCAGGCGGATCGGTTCGGAACCGGAATAGGCCACGCGCCATTGGCTCAGGTCCAGGCGGTTCAGGGCCGACTCGCTGATCCGTTCGCTGCACAGGCGATAGGCGAAATCCGGGCCACCGCTGATGGTGCCGCCGTATTCGCTGATCGCTTCCAGCCAGCGCAACGGGCGCGCCAGAAAGTAGGCCGGTGACATCAATACGCACGGCACGCCGCTGAAGATGGGTTGCAGCAGGCCGCCGATCAGGCCCATGTCGTGATACAGCGGCAGCCAGCTGACGATTACATCGTCCGGGTTGAGGTCGATGCCAAAGCCGCGACGAATCAACACTTCGTTGGCTACCAAATTGCCATGGCTGACTTGCACGCCCTTGGGCAGCGCGGTGGAGCCGGAGGTGTATTGCAGGAAGGCGATGTCGTCGGGTTGCAGCTCGGGCGCGACCCAGTGGTCGGCCAACTGTGCGTCGAGGGTATCCACGCTCAACACCGGTGGTGCGTTTTCAATCTGCGCCAGGCCATCGGCAAGGCTAGCGATGGTCAGCAACCGGCGCGGCTCGGCGTCGCTGATGATCGACAGCAAGCGCTCCTGGTGATGACGCTTGGTGGATTCCGGCGGGTAGGCCGGCACCGCGATCACCCCGGCGTACAGGCAACCAAAGAACGCCGCGACATAGTCCGGGCCGCTGGGGAACAACAGCACCGCGCGCTCGCCCAACGCGACATCGGCTTGCAAGGCGGCGGCGATGGTGCGGGCGCGCAGGTCCAGGTCTCGGTAGCTGAGCACCACGCTGTGCTCGGCGGACTCGGCCAGAAAGCGCAGGGCTACCTGGTCCGGCGTTTGCGCGGCACGCTGTTGAAGGGACTGGACCAGAGTGCGGGGAAGTTCGAAGGCGTCCATGATGGGTTCCTGCCTGAAATCGGCTTACGGGAAATACGGAAAGTCGGTGAGGGTCAGCCGGCGACGCGTTGCCGCGCCGCGCCACTGCGCCAGCGCGTCAGGTGCTCGTCGGCATAGCGGCGCAGGCAGCGCAGCACGGTGCTTTCGTGCTGCACGAGGAAGAAGTGGTGACCGTCGAACATGTCGAGGGAAAAACCGCTGGCGGCATCGAGCTGCCAGTCAAGCAATTGGTCGGCACGCACGCTGTCCTGCTTGCCGCCGAACACATGGATGGGTAGGCCCAGCGGCTCGCGCTCGCCATAGGTGAAACTGCCGCACAGCAGGAAATCGGCGCGCAGGATCGGCAGCATCAACTGCATCAATTCAGCATTGGCCAATGCGGCGTCGCAGGTGCCCTTAAGTTCGCGCAGGCGGGCGATCAGTTGTGCGTCGGTCTTTTCGATCGCGTATTCGCTGACATCGCGCCGCGCCGGACCGGCGGTACCGGAGGCAAACAAGGCCAGCGGGGCCGGCGCGTTGCGCGCTTTCAACGCGTGCGCCAGTTCGAACGCCAGCAGGCCGCCGAGGCTGTGGCCGAACAACGCATAAGGGCCATCGAGGTCGCGGCTGATTTCAGCGGCGAGTTGGGCCGCCAAGGCCTTGATATCGCGCTGCAGCGGCTCGCCCATGCGCATGCCGCGCCCCGGCAGTTCCAGCGGGCAGACCTGCAACCAATCCGGCAGCACTCGGCGCCAGCGTGCATAGACCGAGGCGCTGGCGCCTGAATGGGGCAGGCAGAACAGGCGCAGCGGCGCAGGCGGACTCATTGAGCGAGGCCCCCAAGCTGAAACACGCTGCGTGCACGATAAAAACCCATTTCGCCCTCCTGCGGGTGCTGATCCTTGGCCGCTTGCTAACGGACCTGTCACCCAAAAGAACGGACGGCTGCGGTAAATAATTAGTCGCCGGGGTGGAGCGCGACGTGCTTCACACCTTCCTGAAAGGCATAAGATTAGTTCGCCTTCTCATTTGACAATCATTATCATTAAGCATAATTTGTTGCCCGATGTGTAGGAGGCCTCAGCAAGGACGCCCTCCCCTAACCTCTTTTGCAACAAGGTGATTTCCATGACGGAACAAGTATCCACAGGCAGGTGCGACTCACCACTTCTCCAGGCGTTCGTCGACAATCGACTGATTCTGGTGAAGATCGCGGCACGTATTACCGGCTGTCGTTCCCGTGCCGAGGATGTGGTGCAGGACGCCTACTTCCGGCTGCAGTCGGCACCGACCATCACCTCCTCGTTCAAGGCCCAGCTGAGTTATCTGTTCCAGATCGTGCGCAACCTGGCGATCGATCACTACCGCAAGCAGGCTCTGGAGCTCAAGTATTCCGGGACCGAAGAGGAAGGCTTGAATGTGGTGATCCACGGCGCTTCACCGGAAACGTCCCACATCAATTTCAACACCCTGGAAAACATCGCCGACGCCCTGACGGAGCTGCCGCAGCGCACCCGCTACGCGTTCGAGATGTATCGCCTGCACGGCGTACCGCAGAAGGATATCGCCAAGGAACTGGGGGTTTCACCGACGCTGGTGAACTTCATGATTCGCGACGCGCTGGTGCACTGCCGCAAGGTGTCGGGCAACCATAGCGACACCTTTGCACGCAGGGTCTGAAAACAGCAGAAATAGATGTGGGGGGAGCAAGCTCTAATGCCAGTCAGTTAACTGTAGGAGCGAGCTTGCTCGCGAAAAACGTCCAGGCAACGCGTTCATTCTGGATAAACGCGGGGGCCCTGAGTTCTTCGCGAGCAAGCTCGCTCCTACAAAATGGCATTAGGGCAAGCCCCCTCCCACATTTGACCTTCTGCAACCTCAGGGGACAGGTGTTACATCAATTCGATACGGCTCGAAAATCTTCAGCATCTGGCCATTGTCCCGCAGTTGCTTGAGCATCCCCGCGAACACCGGCCCGCTGATCGGGGCCTTGGGCCGTAGCAACGCGTAATGGTGATAGACCTGGTCGGTGCGCTCCGACACCAGGAATTTATCCGCCATGTCGGCGTTGCGCACCATGAAATCACTCAGGTACGAACGCGTCACCAAGGCGATGTCGGCACGCCCGCGCGCCACCATCAGCAAGTTGCTGTCGTGGGAATAGGTCAAGGTGGCGTGGAAGTGCTCGGCCAGGTACTTGGGGTCGGGGTTGAAGTTGGCGAAGGCGTAGTGATAACCGCTGAACACCGCCAGGCGTTTGCCGGCCAGGTCGTTGAAAAAGCTCTGGTCGCGACCGGGCTCACGCTCGGCGACGAAGATTTCAGCGTCTTCCAGGCCCATGTCGACGCTGGTGTGGGCAACCTCTTTCCAACCCCAGGACGGGTTTTCGAAGATCGCCATGTCGACGCGGCCTTGCTCGAAATCGCGGAACCGCCGGGGGATCGAGGTAGGCACCAGCACAAACTGATAGTCGCTTTGCACGGCGTTCAGCGCTTCAACCAATTGCGGCAGTAAACCGGTATCGGCGCCTTGTTCAGGGCGTACGGTATACGGCGGAAAATGCGCGGCGCCGACCCTCACCAACTGCGCGGCGCCGGCCTGGGTCCAGACTGCGGTACCCAGTGCCAAACATGTAAGTCCTGCAGCCAGCCGCCATGGCGAAAACATCTAGGCACACACCGTCGAATTCTATGATGGCGATAAGCTAGGCGTTTTTCCCGGCAGAGACAACTTTCGCCAGCAAATTAATAGCTTGCGCCTCAGTCCGCCTTGAGCACCATCAGCAGGGCCTCTTCGGCCAGTTGCTCGAGTGTGAGGCTGCCTTGGGTGCGGAACCAGGTGGTGGTCCAGGACAACGCGCCGGTCAGGAAGCGTCGGGTGATAAACACGTCGCCCCTGATGTAGCCGGCGGACTTGGCTTCAGCCAACACCTGCAGCCAGAGATCTTCATACACGTCACGCAAGGCCAGTACCTGGGCCTGACCTTCAGCGGACAGCGAACGCCATTCGTACACCAGCACCGCCATCGCCTCCCCGCTGCCCCCCATGATCGACTGCAATTCGCAGCGGATCAGCGCCAGCACGCGCTCGCGCACCGTGCTCGCCTCTTCCAGCGCAGCCCGCATCATCGCGGTGTTGTAGAGGATGGTTTCTTCCATCACCGCACGCAGGATCTCGTCCTTGCTCTTGAAGTGATGAAAGATGCTGCCCGACTGGATGCCCACCGCGCCGGCCAGGTCGCGCACGGTGGTGCGCTCGAAGCCCTTGTTGCGAAACAAGTGCGCCGCGGTTTGCAGCAACTTGCCCCGGGCACTCTCGGGGTCGGTCAATTGTCCACCGTCGACCATGGTGCGCATTACCCGCAGGGCCTGGGGGTCATCCATGCTGCTTTCCCTCATGTCTACTATCGTCTTGGGCGGCAATTTAGGCCGTGGTCGCCAACCAAGCAAGCGCTCGGGCAAAACTTGTGCACGGGGTTTACAAACCAAGCGCTTGCTTGGTAGCCTCGCCACCAGCCATTCGAGGAAGGATTTCTCATGAGCAAGACCGTTCGCATCGGCTGTGCCAGCGCCTTCTGGGGCGACACCTGCACCGCCGCCGCCCAATTGGTGCACGGCGGCGCCCTGGATTACCTGGTGTTCGACTACCTGGCCGAGGTCACGATGTCGATCCTGGCCGGGGCGCGCATCAAAGACCCCAAGGCCGGTTACGCCACCGATTTTGTCGAGGTGCTCACGCCGCTGCTGGCCGATATCCAGCGCCAGGGCATCCGGGTGATCAGCAATGCCGGCGGCATCAACCCCGAGGCGTGCGCGGCGGCCCTGCAGGCGGCCTGCGATAGCGCCGGGGTTGCCCTGAAAATCGCCGTCCTGCTCGGCGATGACCTGCATTCGCAACTCCAGCACCTGCCGGACGTCACCGACATGTTCAGCGGCGCTCCGCTGCCATCTGCGTGCGTGTCGGCCAATGCCTACCTCGGCGCGCCAGGCATCACCGCGGCGCTCGAGCTCGGCGCCGATATCGTCATCACCGGCCGGGTGGTCGACAGCGCCGTGGTCAGCGCGGCGCTGGTGCATGAGTTCGGCTGGTCGTGGCAAGACTATGACCACCTCGCCCAGGCCGCCCTGGCCGGGCACATCATCGAATGCGGCGCACAATGCACCGGCGGCAACTTCACCGATTGGCGCGACGTGCCGGACTATGAGCACATCGGTTTCCCCATCGTCGAAGTCAGCGCCGACGGCCAGTTCACCGTGAACAAGGTCGAAGGCAGCGGCGGGTTGATCAGTGAACTGAGCGTGGCCGAACAGCTGTTGTATGAGATTGGCGATCCCCGCGCCTACCGGTTGCCTGACGTGATCTGCGACTTCAGCCAGGTCAAGGTGCAGCAGCAAGGCAAACATTGCGTGCGCTTGCACGGCGCCAAGGGGCTGCCGCCGACCGATCAATACAAGGTCAGCGCCACTTACCTTGACGGTTTCCGCTGCACCGCCACGTGTCTGCTGGCCGGCATCGATGCGGTGGCCAAGGCCGACCGGGTCAGCCAGGCCATCATCCACAAGACCTCGGAACTGTTCAGCCAACATGGCTGGGCACCCTACACCGAGGTGAACATCGAATTGCTCGGCAGCGAAGCCACCTATGGTGGTCATGCCCAACGCCAAGACTGCCGGGAGGTGGTGATCAAGCTGGCGGTGCGCCACCCCAACAAGCAGGCACTCGTGCTGTTCGCCCGCGAAATCGCCCAGGCCGCCACCGGCATGGCGCCGGGGCTGACCGGGATCGTCGGCGGCAGGCCCACGGTGTATCCCCTGATCCGACTGTTTTCGTTCCTGATCGATAAACCTGCCTGCGCCGTGACCCTCGACTACCAGGGCGCACACCACGCCGTGGAACTCCCCACCCCACGGCCGCCGCTCACCCCTGCCGCGCCCCTCGAACCGCCCAAGCCCCAGGGCCGCGCCGACGCCAGCGTGCCCCTGGTGAAACTCGCGGTGGCGCGCTCTGGCGACAAGGGCAACCACAGCAATATCGGCGTGATTGCCCGCGCGCCCGAGTACCTGCCGTGGATCGCCGAAGTGCTCACCCCCGAAGTGATCGTCGACTGGATGAGCCATGTGCTCGACCCAGTGTACGGGCGTGTCGAGCGCTGGTATTTGCCCGGCAGCCACAGCCTTAACTTCCTGCTGGAAAACGCCCTGGGCGGCGGCGGCATCGCCAGCCTGCGCATCGACCCCCAAGGCAAGGCCTTCGCCCAGCAACTGCTGGAAATTCCCATCGCCGTGCCGCAACACATCGCCGATCAACTCACTTAAAGGACCGTCGCCGTGGCCTTCGACTCGATCTTCAAAGCCGACCTGTTCCAGGGGCAAAGCGTTATCGTTACCGGAGGCGGCAGCGGGATTGGCCGTTGCACCGCCCATGAGCTGGCGGCGCTGGGTGCGCACGTGATCCTGGTGGGGCGCAAGCCGGACAAGCTGGAAAAGGTCGCGGCGGAAATCGCCGAAGACGCTGGCAACGCCGATTGGCACGCCTGCGATATCCGTGATGAAGACGCGGTGAAGCAACTGGTCGCACAGATCGTTGCCGACCACGGCCCGATCCATGGCCTGGTCAATAACGCCGGTGGCCAGTACCCATCACCGCTGGCATCGATCAATCAGAAAGGCTTCGAAACCGTGCTGCGCACCAACCTGGTCGGCGGCTTCGTGATGGCGCGTGAAGTGTTCAACCAGTCGATGAGCACCCACGGTGGCGCCATCGTCAACATGCTCGCCGATATGTGGGGCGGCATGCCCGGCATGGGCCATTCGGGCGCGGCGCGTGCGGGGATGGACAACTTCACCAAGACTGCAGCGTTTGAATGGGGCTATGCCGGCGTGCGCGTCAACGCGGTGGCGCCGGGCTGGATCGCTTCCAGCGGCATGGACACCTACGAAGGCGCGTTCAAGGCGGTGATCCCCACCCTGCGCGAGCACGTGCCGCTCAAGCGGATCGGCACCGAGTCGGAAGTCAGCGCGGCCATCGTGTTCCTGCTCAGCCCCGCCGCCGCGTTTATCAGCGGCAGCACCTTGCGCATCGACGGCGCCGCCAGCCTGGGCAGCCGCGCCTGGCCGCTGCACAAAGCGCAAGCACCAAACGAAGGGTTCAACGGTTTTCACCGCGCCTACCTGCCCGATGTGCTCAAGGCGGAGCACTAGGCCATGCCCGTGATCGAGAGTCTGATCGACCCCCACAGCCCGCAATTCGCGCAAAACCGCGAAGCCATGCTGCACAGCCTTCAGCACGTGCGCCAGCTGGAACACACCCTGCTCGCCAAGGCCGAGCAAGCCCGGCCCAAGTTCGAGCAACGCGGCCAACTGCTGCCACGCGAACGCCTCAACCTGCTGCTCGACCCCGGCGCGCCGTTTCTGGAACTGGCCAGCCTGGCCGGCTACAAACTGCATGACGACAAGGACGGCAGCGCCGCCGGCGGCGGGCTGATCGCCGGCATCGGTTATGTCAGCGGCGTGCGCATGCTGGTGGTGGCCAATAACAGCGCGATCAAGGGCGGGACCATCTCCCCCTCCGGCCTGAAAAAATCCCTGCGCCTGCAACAGATCGCCATGGACAATAAACTGCCGGTGGTGACCCTCGCCGAAAGCGGCGGCGCCAACCTCAATTACGCTGCCGATATTTTCGTCGAAGGCGCGCGCAGTTTTGCCAACCAGGCGCGCATGTCGGCCATGGGCCTGCCGCAGATCACCGTGGTGCACGGCTCGGCCACCGCCGGTGGCGCGTATCAGCCGGGGCTTTCGGATTACGTGGTGGTGGTGCGCGGCAAGGCCAAGCTGTTCCTTGCCGGGCCGCCGCTGCTCAAGGCGGCCACCGGCGAAGTCGCCACCGATGAAGAACTGGGCGGCGCCCAGATGCACGCGCAAACCGCTGGCACCGCTGAATACCTGGCGCAGGACGATGCCGACGGCGTGCGCATCGTGCGTGAGATTGTCAGCCTGTTGCCCTGGAATGATCACCTGCCGCCAGCGCCGCAACGGGCCTACAGCGAGCCGCTGTATGCCGCTGAAGAGCTGCTGGGGCTGATCCCGGACGACCCGAAAAAACCCTACGACGTGCGTGAAATCCTCGCGCGCCTGGCCGACGGCTCGCGCTTTCTTGAGTTCAAGGGCGAGTTCGATGCGCACACGGTCTGCGGCCACCTGCATATTCACGGTTACGCCGTCGGCGTGATCGGCAATAACGGCCCGATCACCCCGAAAGGCGCGAGCAAGGCCGCGCAGTTCATCCAGCTGTGCGACCAGAGCCGCACGCCGCTGCTGTTCCTGCACAACACCACCGGTTTCATGGTGGGCACTGAGTCGGAGCAGCAAGGCGTGATCAAGCACGGCGCCAAGATGATCCAGGCGGTGGCCAATGCCCGCGTGGCCAAACTCACGATGGTGGTCGGCGGCTCCTACGGTGCCGGTAACTACGCGATGTGTGGTCGTGGCCTGGACCCGCGCTTCATCTTCGCCTGGCCCAACAGCCGCACGGCGGTGATGGGCGGCGCGCAGGCGGGCAAGGTGCTGCGCATCGTCACCGAGGCCAAGCAGTTGAAGGAGGGCCTGGTACCCGATCCCAAGGTGCTGGACATGCTGGAGCAGGTCACCGCGCAGAAGCTCGACAGCCAGTCCACCGCCCTCTACGGCACAGCCAACCTGTGGGATGACGGGTTGATCGATCCACGCGATACGCGAACTTTGCTCGGGTTTCTACTGGATATCTGTCATGAGGCCCAGGTGCGCTCATTGCAGCCCAACAGTTTTGGTGTGGCGCGGTTCTAACAGGAGAACGACAACCATGATCTTCACCCAGGAACATCAGGAACTGCGGCGCACCGTGCACGCCTTCGTCGAGCGCGAGATCAACCCCTATGTGGACGAGTGGGAAAAAGCCGGGCGCTTTCCCATCCATGAGATTTTCCGCAAGGCCGGCGACCTCGGCCTGCTGGGCATTTCCAAGCCGCAGCAGTTCGGCGGCATGGGCCTGGACTACAGCTACTCGATCGTCGCCGCCGAAGCGTTCGGCAGCATTCGCTGCGGCGGCATCCCCATGTCCATCGGTGTACAGACCGATATGTGCACCCCCGCCCTCGCCCGCTTCGGCTCGGATGAACTGCGCGAGGAGTTCCTGCGCCCGGCCATCAGCGGCGAGCAGGTCGGTTGCATCGGCGTGTCGGAAACCGGCGCCGGTTCCGACGTGGCCGGGCTCACGACCCATGCGCGCAAGGACGGCGACGACTACGTGATCAACGGCAGCAAAATGTGGATCACCAACTCGCCCAGCGCCGACTTTATCTGCCTGCTGGCCAACACCTCCGACGACAAGCCGCACATCAACAAATCGCTGATCATGGTGCCGATGAACACCCAGGGCATCAGCGTCAGCCCGCCCCTGGAAAAGCTCGGCATGCACAGTTCCGAAACCGCCCAGGTGTTCTTTGACGACGTGCGCGTGCCGCAGCGCAACCGCATCGGTCAGGAAGGCGCGGGCTTCATGATGCAGATGCTGCAGTTTCAGGAAGAACGCCTGTTCGGCGCGGCCAATATGATCAAGGGCCTGGAATACTGCATCGACAGCACCATCGACTATTGCCGGCAACGCCACACCTTTGGCAAGGCGCTGATCGACAACCAGGTGATTCACTTTCGCCTGGCCGAGTTGGCGACCGAAATCGAATGCCTGCGCGCGCTGGTGTACCAGGCCACCGAGCAATACATCAAAGGCCAGGACGTGACCCGCCTGGCGTCCATGGCCAAGCTCAAGGCCGGGCGCCTGGGCCGCGAGGTCAGCGACAGCTGCCTGCAATATTGGGGCGGCATGGGCTTCATGTGGGACAACCCGGTGGCCCGTGCCTATCGCGACGTACGCCTGGTGTCGATCGGCGGCGGCGCCGATGAAATCATGCTGGGCATCATCTGCAAACTGATGGGCACCCTGCCCGGGAAAAAGCCATGAACACCTTGCTGCTGGAGGCGCATAACGGTGTGCTGCACATCACCCTCAACCGCCCGCATTGCCGTAACGCAATGAGCCTTGAGATGGTCAACGAATTGCGCGCCGTGCTGGCGCAACTGGACAGCCAAGTGCGCGCCATCGTGATCAGCGGCGCGGGTGGGCACTTTTGCGCGGGGGCGGATGTGAAGGACCTGGTCACCGCCGGTGATCAACTGGCCGCGTTGAATCGGGCGTTTGGCAGCTTGCTGCAAGAAGTGGAGGCGGTTTCGCCGGTGGTGATCGTGGTGCTGCAAGGCGCCGTGCTGGGCGGCGGGTTTGGCCTGGCCTGTGTGAGTGACATTGCGATTGCACAAGGCACAGCGCAGTTCGGCTTGCCGGAGACCAGCCTGGGGTTGCTGCCCGCGCAGATTGCGCCGTTTGTGGTCAAGCGCATCGGCTTGACCCAGGCGCGTCGGCTGGCGCTGACGGCGGCGCGGTTTGATGGGGTTGAAGCGGGCCGGTTGGGGGTGGTGCATTTTGTCGAGCACGACGGGCAGGCGTTGGCCGAGCGCCTGGATGAGGTGCTGGGGCAAGTGCTGCGCTGCGCGCCCGGCGCCAATGCGCGCACCAAGGCGCTGTTATTGGCCAGTGTGGAGCAGCCACTGGAGCCGCTGCTGGACCAGGCCGCGCAGTGGTTTGCCGAAGCGGTGGTGAGTGAAGAAGGGATTGAGGGGACGCAGGCTTTTGTGCAGAAGCGCAAGCCTGGGTGGTGCAAATGACGCCATCGGGAGCAAGTTCCCTCCCACAGGTGGGACGCATTTCAAAATGTGGGAGGGGGCTTGCCCCCGATGAAGCCAGCCCAGACACCCCATCAGCCAAGGGATAAACCAATGCCCGCCTTCACCAAGATCCTGATCGCCAACCGCGGCGAAATTGCCTGCCGTATCCAACGCACGGCCCAGGCATTGGGCTACCGCACCGTGGCCATCTACAGCGACGCCGACGCCCATTCCCTGCACGTCGCAATGGCCGACGAAGCCGTCAATATCGGCCCCGCCCCCGTTCACGCGTCCTACCTTGATAGCCAGGCGATCCTCGATGCCGCTCACCGCACGGGGGCCGACGCGATTCACCCCGGTTACGGTTTCCTCTCGGAAAACCCTGCGTTCGCCACGGCCTGCCTGAAGGCGGGCATTACCTTCATCGGCCCCAGCCCCGAGGCCATCGAACTGATGGGCAGCAAGCGCCTGTCCAAACTCGCCATGCTCCAGGCTGGCGTTCCCTGCATCGCGGGCTATCAAGGCAGCGCCCAGGACGACGCGACCCTGCACCACGAAGCCCAGCGCATCGGTTACCCGCTGATGATCAAGGCCAGCGCGGGGGGCGGCGGCCGCGGCATGCGCCTGGTGCAGCACCAGGACCAACTGCTGGAGCACCTGCGCGCGGCGCGCTCCGAAGCGCTGAACGCTTTCGGCAGCGACGAACTGATCCTCGAACAGGCGCTGATCAATCCACGCCATGTGGAAATCCAGCTGTTCGGCGACCAGCATGGCCAGCTGATTTACCTGGGCGAACGCGATTGTTCGCTGCAGCGCCGCCATCAGAAAGTCATCGAGGAAGCGCCCTGCCCGGTCATGACCGACGCACTGCGCCACGCCATGGGCGACGCCGCGCTCAAGGCGGGTCGCGCGGTGAATTACGTCGGCGCTGGCACGGTGGAATTCCTGCTCGACGGCAATGGCCAGTTCTACTTCCTGGAAATGAACACACGCCTGCAAGTCGAACACCCGGTGACCGAACTGATCACCGGCGTAGACCTGGTCGACTGGCAACTGCAGATCGCCGCCGGCCAGCCATTGCCGTTGACCCAAGCCGAGGTGACGCTCAGCGGCCACGCCATGGAAGTGCGTCTGTACGCCGAAGACCCGGCCAACGACTTTCTGCCGCAAACCGGCGCGGTGCTGCGCTGGGAGCCGGCGCCGGGTATTCGCATCGACCATGGCCTGCGCGAGGGCGACACCATCAGCCCGTTCTACGACGCGATGCAGGGCAAGCTCATCGCCCATGGTGCCACCCGCGAAGAGGCTCGGCGCAAGTTGCTGCGGGCAGTGCAAGATACGGTGTTGTTCGGTGTTGCCACCAATCAACGCTTGTTGGCCGACCTGCTCAGGCACCCGGGCTTCGTCAGCGGTGATTTCGGTACCGGTTTTATCGCCGAGCACTTCAACCACATTCCCCGCCCGCCGGCATCCGCTGAGGAACTCGCCGTGGCCGCCGCGCTGTTCTACCAGCACAGCGCCAACGCCCATCGCCACGGCCTCGCAGGTTGGCGCAACAACGCCACGGTGCCCTGGGCCTGCCGCCTGGAGGTCAACGATGTGGTTCACTCGGCCAGCGTCGGCGTGATTGCCCACGACCACTTGCACGTCAACGGGATCGACATTCAGCACCTCGGCAGCGACGGGCGCTGGGCGACTCTGGTGCTCAACGGTATCCGCCGGCGCGTCGCCTATCACCTCGACGGCAACCAGTTGTGGCTACCGGGCCTGCGGGTCATCAACGGCACCCAGCCCATCGCCAACCACCAGGCTGATGCCGGCAGCGGCACGCTGAAGGCGCCGATGGCGGGGGCGGTTGTCGAGGTGCGGGTGCGCGTCGGCGAAAACGTCAGCAAAGGCCAACTGCTGGTGGTGCTCGAAGCGATGAAAATGGAGCACCCGCTGAAGGCCGGTATCGACGGCATTATCAAAGGTGTGCAGGTGGTGGCCGGCGATCAGGTGCGCAATCGTCAGGTTTTGCTGGAGATCGAATAAGCCCCTGGGCGGAACTACAAGGCCCGGCTACGCTCTATCCCCATCAGGACAGGAACAGTACGGGAACCTGCGCATGCCTCATTGGCTGATTATTGACCTTGAAGCCACAACGGATGACGGCGGCTGGCCCGTGACGGAGATGGAAGTCATCGAAATCGGTGCGAGCCTGGTCAACCGCCAGGGCCGCGAGCTGGATCACTTCCAGCGCTTCGTGCGACCGCTGCGGCGGCCACTGCTGACGCCGTTTTGCCGCAAATTGACCCACATCACCCAGGCCAATATTGACGCGGCAGCGCCCATCACCGAGGTGTGGCCGCTGTTCGAGCGCTGGCTGGGCCAGCATCAACCACGCCTGGAAGGCTGGGCCAGCTGGGGAGATTACGATCGCGTGCAGCTCGAGCTGGAATGGCAACGCCATGGCCTGGCCAGTGCGCTCGGCCAGACGCCCCATGTCAACCTCAAGCAACGTTTCGCCAAGGCCCGACGCCTGGACAAGCCGCTGGGGCTCAATAGCGCGCTGCAATTGGCGGGGATGCAGTTCAATGGCCAGCAGCATCGAGCCCTGGAGGATGCGCGCAACACGGCACGCCTGCTGCCACTGACTTTGCCGGTCTAGGCAGCTCCCCTGCCCTTGGGCATACTGGCTGACCTTTCCAGACCCTTTTCCGAGGATTCACCCATGTTCAAAGTCAATGAATACTTCGACGGCACCGTCAAGTCGATCGCTTTCGGCACCGCGGAAGGTCCGGCGACCATCGGCGTGATGGCCCCGGGTGAATACGAGTTCGGCACCGACCAGCGTGAAATCATGCACGTGGTCTCCGGCGCGCTGGTCGTCAAGCTGCCAGACAGCAGCGGCTGGGAAACCTTCGCCGCCGGCAGCCAGTTCAACGTACCGGCCAACAGCAAGTTCCAGTTGAAGGTCGCCGTAGACACCGCTTACCTGTGCGAATACCGCGGCTAAGCGTCACGTGGCAGAAAAAATGCCCGTCTCTTGCGAGACGGGCATTTTTCATTCCAGCACGGTCACCGGCATGCCGACTTCCAATCGCCCTACCCCATCGTTGACCAGGTTCTGGCCGAACATCGCGCCCTTTTCGGTGCCGCGGTAGGCCTGCAAGGTCGCGAACGGCTCGCGGTCCGGGCTGCGCTCGCCGGTCTGCGGGTCGACGGTGGTGAGGACGCAACGTGAACAGGGCTTGACCACCCGGAACTCCACATCGCCGATGCGCAGGCGTTTCCAGCCATCCTCAGCGAAGGCCTCGCCGCCTTCGATCACCAGGTTGGGACGAAAGCGCAACATCTCCATCGGCCGGCCGATCTGCGCGCACAGATCCTCCAGGGAAGCCTGGCCGATCAGCAGCAGGGGGTAACCGTCGGCGAACCCGACCTTGTCGTCATCCAGGCCATAGCCGGCTTCGGTTGTGCGCGCGCGGTCGATCGGCATGTGCACCAGGCGGGTGGGCTTGCCGATAAAGGCGCTGACCCAGGCCGCTGCGGCATCGCCCGCGTCCGGCACGCGCAGGCTGTCGTGCCAGAGGGTGACACCGCGCAACGCGTCGGTGCCGGGCAAGGCCACGTCCAACGTCGGATAACCGGGCGAGCTGAGGGTCAGGCCGCCCGCCGTATTCCACAGTGCCGTCAGCTGGCTCATTTTGGCCACGGCGCGTTGCGTCAGGAAACGCCCGCTGGCTTCGTCCACCAGCATCCAGCGTCGATCCCCCTCCAGCCCGAGCTTATCCAGGCCAATCTGCTGCAAGGCTTGAGCCTTGCCGGATTTCAAGGGGTAACGGTACAGCGCGCTGAGACGGAGCATGAGCCTGCGTTCCTAGGAAACAAAGTGTCATAGACTAAAGTCAGGCGGACACTTCGTCCAGCATCAGTCGTTGACGCACCACATCCACCAGCTTGTCCGGCTGGAATTTGGAGAGGAAATTATCGCAGCCGACCTTCTTCACCATCGACTCGTTGAAGCTGCCCGACAGCGAGGTGTGCAGCACCACGTAGAGACCACGCAGACGCGGGTCGTTGCGAATTTCGGTGGTGAGGCGGTAGCCGTCCATCTCGGGCATTTCGGCGTCGGTGAAAATCATCAGCAGCTTGTCGGTCATCACCTGGCCGCTGTCGGCCCAGGCCTTGAGCATATTCAGCGCCTTGAGGCCGTCACTGGCGATGTGCATTTTCACGCCCAACTGGCCCAGGGTGTCACGCAACTGCGACAGCGCCACGTTGGAGTCGTCCACCAGCAGCACTTCGCGGCCACGGGCGCGTTCCAGCACTGGGTCTTCGAGTTTTTCACGGGAAACCTTGGCGTTATAGGGCACGATTTCAGCGAGGACTTTTTCCACATCGATGATTTCCACCAACTGGTCCTCGACCTTGCTGATGGCGGTGAGGTAGTGCTGGCGCCCGGCGCTGGCCGGCGGCGGCAGGATGGCTTCCCAATTCATGTTGACGATGCGGTCGACGCCGCCCACCAGGAACGCCTGTACCGAGCGGTTGTACTCGGTGACGATAATCGTGCTGTTAGGCCCCGGCACCAGCGGGCGCATGCCGATGGCCTGGGACAAGTCGATCACCGGCAAGGTCTGGCCGCGCAGGTTGACCACGCCGCAGACAAAGGGATGGCGCTGGGGCATCAGGGTCAACTTGGGCAATTGCAGTACTTCCTGCACCTTGAACACGTTGATCGCAAACAGCTGCCGCCCAAACAGACGGAACATGAGGATCTCCAGGCGATTCTCACCCACCAATTGCGTGCGTTGATCTACCGTGTCGAGAATGCCGGCCATTAAAAGCTCCTGATGTGCACGTTGGTTTCGCGCTGAGAGGGTGTGCAGTTCATATAGGCAAGTTATCGGCGGCAAGCGCCAGACCTTGACCCCAGTAAAATGCCATGTAAAACCATTGATGTCACACTGACATCATGCTTTACTGATTCAGCGCTCTCACAGCGCTTGAAACGACTTCGCCCGACACTCCAATCGTCGCGCGGTTCCCCCGCATAGGGGATTCCCCTATACGCAATCAGGCCCGACCTGATATTCGCGATATCTAATAGCCATTAATGTGACGCCATTCTCATTGCATGAATGGAGTCAGGCTTTTGTTTGCCATCCCAAGCCCTAGGTCCGCAGGCCTTCCAGGCACTCTCGTATCGGCAACTGAAGTCGTGTCATCCCACTCAACTGGGGCTACACGCGACTTTCGTGGGCATTTCAATAAACGTCCTACAGGAATATCGGAAGCAGCCTACAAGCCTCAATTATATTTCAGCGCTAGTTTTAAGCCTCTCACCCGGTGCGACAACTCATCACCCGAGCTTAAGTTGTGGAGACTTGCATGATGAACAGCGCGAAAGAATGGCAAACGGCACTTCCCGAATTTCTGATGGAAGCCGAAATGCTACTGATCAAGTCGCAAGAATGCTTGAGTCATCTGCATTTGATCCGTAATGACAGCGACGCCATCGACTGCATGAAGAGCAGCCTCGCCAAACTGGCTGAAAAGGCCGACAGCCTGGCGCTGCAGGCAATCAGCGAATTCTCGAGGCACCTTCAACACCTGATCGCCAATGCCCAGAGCCCCATGCAATTGCATGACGACGCGCTGGATGCCTTGCATAACTGCCTGACACTGCTGGCCTGGCAATTGGAACTGATTGACGCACGCACCGGCGAACTGGGCCTGGATGAAACTGAGCAAACTTCGCTGATTGCGACGGTCACCCTGCAAATTCCGCAAAAGGACTTCGGGCATAAGCCGCAGCAGCGTTTGCATCATGCGTCCTGAGTTAGTCGTAGTTAATCGCCGAGCTTTTTGAAAACGACCTGCTCGCTAATAACGTTACAAACCTACCCTGACGGTACAACTTTTCCTTTTAAAACTCTGGGGTTACCCACCCAGAGTATTTACGTGGGCCGTAACCAATCAGGCGACCAGCGGTAACAGGGGTGGTACTATGCCTCCCCTCGAAGTGACACAACTTCATCATGTCCAGAAACGATTCGGCAGTGCATTCCAAACAGAGCCCGGCCAACCGGTCTCCTCGCAGCGAACCCTCAGTGGCTCCATCCGCTATGTACGCCAACCTCAAGCCACTGTTCACAAGGTCTGTGTCGCGCGGCAGCGCACGCCGCATCGTCCTCGTGCTGTGCCTGTGTTCGTTGTCTGCCAGCGTGTGGGCCTACATGCACGCGTCTCCCTGGTCACTGCTGATGCTGCTGCTCAACCTGGCCACGCTGGCGGTGGTGTGCCTGCACCAATGGCGTTCGCGCAAAGCCATCAAGCTGCAGCCCCAGGAATTGGCCGATCGCCTGTTGCAGGTCCAGGAAAACGAACGCCATCGCCTCAGTCGCGAGCTGCATGACGACATCGGCCAACTGCTGACTGCCGCCAAGCTGCAAAGCGAATGGCTGCAGCGTCGCCTGCCGCCTGAGCTGCAAGCCCCCTGCACGGCGCTGTGCAACACCCTCAACGAAACCCTGGCCAAAGTGCGCGACGTGTCCGCCATTCTCCACCCGCGCCAGCTGGCCAGCCTGGGCCTGGAGGCCAGCTTGCGCGCGCACCTGCTCAAGACCCTGGAAAACACCCCGGTGCGCTGGAGCCTGGAGTGCCAGCAACGCCTGGCCGCCCTTCCGGAAGAAATGGCCGTGGCGGCATTTCGCATCACTCAGGAAGCGGTGACCAACATGCTTCGTCACGCCCAGGCTCGCAACCTGCTGGTGCGCCTGCAGCGCCTGCCCGAAGGTTTGTCGCTGATGATCTGCGACGACGGCCTGGGCTTTTCGCCCGCCCTCGATCCGGGCCTTGCAGGCCAACGCGGCATGGCCGGCATGGCTGAGCGGATAGACCAATTGGGCGGCACGCTGTCCGTCAGCAGCCAGCCAGGTGAGGGCACGCGGATCGAGGCACTTTTCCCCTGGGCGCCCCGTGCCCTCGAACGGGCCCGAGCGCCTAAGGGTGTCGCGTGACCTGCAGTTTACTTCTGGTGGATGACCACGCGCTGATTCGCGCCGGCGTAAGGGCGTTGATCCTGGATATCCCCGGCTACGACGTCATCGGCGAAGCCAGCGATGGTGCGCAACTGCTGGAGCAATTTCGCGCCCTGCAGCCGGATATCGTGCTGTTGGACCTGTCGATGAAGCACACCGGTGGCCTGGATGCCTTGCAACAACTCAAGGGGGCCTACCCCAAGAGTAAAGTGCTGATCTTGTCCATGCACACCGACCCCGAGCTGATCATGCGCGCGCTGGAATCGGGGGCCCATGGCTACCTGCTCAAGGACATGACCGCCAGCGAGTTGGAACACGCCCTGCGGGCCTTGCGCAACAACGAGCGCTACCTGAGCCCGGCCATCGCCCATACCGTGATCAACCAGGCGCTGATCCGTGCTCACGGCCCTGCCTCGTCCGCTCCCCACAGCCACAACCTGACGGCGCGCCAGTTGGAAATCCTGCGCTTGATCGTGCGTGGCAAGTCCACCCGGGAAATCGCCCACGGCCTGGGCTTGAGCATCAAGACCGTGGAAGCGCATCGCTCGCAAATCATGAAGCGCCTGCAGATTTTCGACGTGGCAGGCCTGGTGCTATTCGCGGTGCGCGAGCAGATCATCAGCCTGGACGACTAGGGGCGAACCCAGCGGCAGGTGCACGCGCAGGGCCTTGGGCAAGGCTTCGAAATGCAGGTCGTCACCTTCCAGCGGCTCGCCATCGAGATTGATGTACAAGCCTTGCGCGACCTTGATATTGACCCACGGCAGGCGCGCGCGGACGAACATGGTGTCCAGGCCCCAGCCGTTGCTCATCAATTCGCGCAAGGTGCCGACCACTTCCTGAGGTGCTGGCAGGATGCTGATGTCCAGCAGCCCGTCATCGGCCAGCGCGCCAGGGCACAGCACATGCCCGCCCCCGGCCTGGCGCCCGTTGCCGATACCCAAGGCGAGCAGCTCGCCTTTCCAATGGAAATCCGGGCCTTCGAGCTCACCGTAGGCGGCCTTCAACTCACTGAAACGCGACAAACCGGTGAACAGGTAGGCGGCGCCGCCGAGGATTTTCTTCAAGTCTTCGGAGGTGTTGGCGGTAACCTGGCTGCCGAAACCGCCGGTGGCCATGTTCAAGAAGATCTGCCCGCCGACCTGACCAAGGTCGATTGCGCGTGGCTCGACGTCGAGCAACGCCAGGGCACCGGCCGGTTCCAACGGCACGCCGGCAGCCTTGGCGAAGTCATTGGCGGTGCCCAGGGGCATCAGCACCAGGCTGGCGTCGGTGCTGGCCTGGGCCATGGCTTCGGCCACATCGCGCAAGGTGCCATCGCCGCCACCGGCAATGATGTGGGTGTAACCGTCGGCCAGGGCTTCATTGACCAGACGCTGGGCATCACCGCCTTCCCAGGTGACCCGTACCGCCAACTCCCACCCCTGCTCACGCCGCGCCGTCACGGCAGCACGCACGTCCTCGTTGAGGGCTTGTTTGCCGTGGAGGATCAACAGGGCTTTGGGGCTGGTCATCGGGAAATCTCCTGGGTCGAAGGTGCTTGCAGGATGTGGACCTTAGGGCAAGGAGAAAAGTCTGTGACGGGCGAAAATTGACTGATGTACGCAAATCAAAATGTGGGAGGGGGCTTGCCCCCGATAGCGGTGGGTCAGCTATAAACAAGCTGACTGATACACCGTCATCGGGAGCAAGCCCCCTCCCACATTGCGCCAGGCGCTAATCAGCTCTTGTGCAACTTACTCATCAACTGCGCTTCAGCCTGGGTCAAGCCGCAGGACTGGGTCAGCTCATCCACCGTCGCGCCCATGCCCACCAGCCTCGCGGCCTGAGCGAACGACAGATTCGAAGGATCACGCTGTTCCAACTGCACCAGCTTGTCCGGCAACGGCGCAAGAATGGCGCGCAGTTCATGCACTTCATCCCCGACCCGCACGGCGCTTTGCTGGAAATGGTCGACCCGCTTGACCAGCTCAAGCAGGCGCCGATCACGCACCGCATCGCGCTCGGCCTGTTGCAAGAGCAACTCCCGCTGCTGGCGCATATAGCGCAGCACGAACGCCAAAGTCCCAGCCCACAACAGGGCCAGGACAATCACCGCCGCCTCAAGGAACAAATCAGATGCTCTCCAGTTCCGACCACTCTTCTTCGCTCATCATTTTGTCCAGCTCAACCAGAATCAACAACTCCGCTGTTCTTGTTGCACACGCCCTGGATAAACTTGGCGGATTCCTCGTTGCCCACGTTCGGCGCGGTTTCCACTTCCGACTGACGCAGGTAGACCACTTCCGCCACGCTGTCGACCATGATCCCGACCACTTGCTTGTCGGCTTCGATGATGACGATGCGCGTGTTGTCGCTGACTTCGACCGCGCTCAGGCCAAAGCGCTGGCGGGTGTCGATCACCGTCACCACGTTGCCGCGCAGGTTGATGATGCCCAGCACGTAGCTTGGCGCCCCCGGCACTGGCGCAATTTCGGTATAACGCAGTACTTCCTGCACACGCATCACATTGATGCCATAGGTTTCGTTGTCCAGTTTGAAGGTAACCCATTGCAGGATCGGATCATCCAAACCTTGTGCGGACGCTGACTTGTTCATGCTTGTGACCCCTTCAAATGCCGCTAATCGACGGCGTGTGTGCTAGTGGGCCGCGCAACCGCACGACCTTTATTGTTCAATCAACTGCGTTTGTTTTGCGCCATCGTCTTGACTGCGCCACTGGCGATCAACTCGGCCAGCTCGGCGACGTCGAGCAATGCGCACATGTGTTCAATCACGGTGCCCGCCAGCCACGGCCGTTGGCCGCGCTGGCTGCGCCATTTGATTTCGTTCGGGTCCAGACGCAACGAGCGGCTGACTTGATGCACCGCCAGACCCCACTCGTAGCCCTGCACGGAAATGACGTACTGCAGGCCCTGGCGGAAGTCGTCGCGGTAGCGGTCGGGCATTACCCAGCGCGCAGTGTCCAGCACCTTGAGGTTGCCAGCCTGGCTGGGCAGGATGCCGAGGAACCATTCCGGTTGCCCGAACAGCGGCGTCAACTCCTGGCCTTCCAGGGAATAGATCGAGCCCAGGCACACCAGCGGCACCGCCAGGGTCAACCCGGCGACGTCGAACAACAGGCACTCGAACGGCTCGGCGGCCCACGACGGGCGACCATCGCCGCTCACCGGCGGCGGCGTGATACTCGGCGGCAGGTGCACTTGCACAATCGGCTCAATCACCCTCGGCACCGGCACCACGACGTCAGGCGTTATCGGCACGACTACGGGCACCACCACGGGCGCCGCCTCGACATGCGCATCGCGGGCCTGCTCTTCGAGCACCGCCAGCTGGAACTCATCCAGCGAAGTTTGGGGCTCGACGACGGGCTCCAATAGCAGGATCGGTTCAGGCAACTCTTCGGCAGTCGCATCCTGCAGCAAGGCATCCAGGTAGGATTCCAGCGCCAGTTGCGTCCGGGTCTTGAATTCCAGGGGACGGTTCATCACGCCACCTGCGCCACGAGCTGCTGGGACAGCAGGTGTTTGAGCAATGCCCGATACGCCAGCACCCCGCGGCTCTTGCCGTCGAATTGCGACGGCGTGAGCCCGGCGCGGCTGGCGTCACGCAGGCGCGTGTCCACCGGGATGTAGCCATTCCAGATGGTGTCCGGGTAGGCATCGCGCAGTACGCGCAGGGTGCCCAGGGACGCCTGGGTACGGCGGTCGAACAAGGTCGGCACGATGCTGAACGGCAGCGCCTGCTTGCGCGAACGGTTGATCATCGCCAGGGTGCTGACCATGCGCTCCAGGCCTTTGACGGCCAGGTGCTCGGTCTGTACCGGGATCACCAACTGCTGGCTGGCCGCCAACGCGTTGACCATCAGCACGCCCAGCAACGGCGGGCTGTCGATGATTGCGTAGTCGAAGTCCTGCCACAGTTGCGCCAGGGTCTTGGCGATCACCAGGCCCAGGCCGCTCTGGCCCGGCGACTGGCGCTCCAGGGTGGCCAGCGCGGTGCTGGACGGCAACAGCGAAATACTTTCGCTGCTGGTGGGCAGCAGCAGTTGCCCAGGCAAATCGCTCGGCACGCTGCCCTGATGCAGGAACAGGTCGTAGCAACTGTGTTCCAGCGCATCCGGGTCGTAGCCGAAATAGCTGGTCATGGAGCCGTGGGGGTCCAGGTCGACCACAACCACGCGCTTGCCCGCCTCGGCCAGCAAGCCGGCTAAAGCGATGGACGTGGTGGTCTTGCCGACTCCACCCTTTTGATTGGCTACTGCCCAGACTCTCATTCGGTTGATTCCTCCCGGTGGGCACAAACGCGACCGAGACATTGCATAGGTTATTGAGCCGGTGACGGAGAATTGACGGAGCTTGCCCGCACCGACGGCTTTGCAGGGGCCGGTGCAGTTTGTGTGCCAGCGCGCCTCAACGCCGCATCCGGTGTTGCATTCGCCGTGCCGGTGCCGGTCAAGCTGCGGCGTACATCCAGGTTGCGCGACACCACCAGCACCACCCGCCGGTTGCGCGCACGGCCTTCGACCGTGGCGTTATTGGCCACCGGCTGGAACTCACCGTAGCCCACCGACGCCAGGCGCTGGGGGTTCACGCCCTGCATCGCGAGCATGCGCACGATGCTTGACGCACGGGCCGAGGACAGTTCCCAGTTGGTCGGGTACTGCGCGGTGGCGATCGGAAAATTGTCGGTAAAGCCTTCGACATGGACAGGGTTCTCAAACGGTTTGAGAATCGCCGCCACCTTGTCGATGATGGTGAACGCCTGGTCGCTGGGCAGCGCATCGGCGCTGGCGAACAACAGGCTGGAGTTAAGCTCGATCTCCACCCACAACTCATTGCCACGCACGGTCATCTGGTTGGAACGGATCAGGTCGCCAAACGCGGCGCTGATATCGTCGGCGATGCTTTTGAGCGGGTCGCTGGTGCCACCGACGCCGGCAGCGGTTTCATCGCTGTCGTTGACCAGCGGCTTGGCTGGGGTCACGGTCTTGGGCCGTTCTTCGCCAATAGGGATCGGCTTGAGCGCGCGCTCGGTATCGTTGAACACGCCCACCAACGCCTGGGAAATGATCTTGTACTTGCCTTCGTTGACCGACGAGATCGAGTACATCACCACGAAAAACGCAAACAGCAAGGTGATGAAGTCCGCGTAGGACACCAGCCAGCGTTCATGGTTGACGTGTTCTTCAGGCTCGCGACGGCGACGACTCACAGGCACTCCCCTCCACAAACCAACCCCACTGTAGGAGCGAGCTTGCTCGCGAAAAACGCGAGGCCGACGCACTCATCCAGGATGCACGCGTTATCGTTGACGATTCTCGCGAGCAAGCTCGCTCCTACAGGGTTCATGCCCATCAATCCATGAAGCCCTGGAGCTTCAGTTCGATGGAGCGCGGGTTTTCGCCCTCGGCAATCGACAGCAGGCCTTCGAGCAGCATTTCGCGGTAACGGGACTGGCGCATGGCAATCGACTTGAGCTTGCTCGCCACCGGCAGCAACACCAGGTTGGCGCTCGCCACACCATAGATGGTGGCGACAAACGCCACGGCAATGCCGCTGCCCAGCTGCGAAGGGTCGGCCAGGTTACCCATCACGTGGATCAGGCCCATCACCGCACCGATGATGCCAATGGTCGGTGCGTAGCCGCCCATGCTTTCAAACACTTTGGCGGCGTTGATATCACGGCTTTCCTGGGTGTAGAAATCCACCTCCAGAATGCTGCGGATCGCTTCCGGCTCGGCGCCATCCACCAGCAGCTGCAAGCCCTTGCGGGCGTAGCTGTCGGGCTCGGCATCGGCCACGCCTTCCAGGCCCAGCAAGCCTTCCTTGCGCGCAGTCAGACTCCAGTTGACCACGCGGTCGATGCCACCTGGCAAGTCGACCCGTGGCGGAAAAATGATCCAGACCAGAATCTGCATGGCGCGCTTGAACGAACTCATCGGCGACTGCAACAACGCCGCGCCCACGGTGCCACCGATCACGATCAGCGCCGCCGGGCCGTTGGCCAAGGCGCCCAGGTGGCCGCCTTCGAGGTAGTTGCCGCCGATGATGGCGACAAACGCCAGGGTGATGCCGATCAGGCTCAAGACATCCATCAGAGACAGGCCTCCACCAGATGCTTGCCAATGTCGTCCAGGCTGTAGACCGCATCGGCCAGGTCAGCCTTGACGATGGCCATCGGCATGCCATAGATCACGCAACTGGCTTCGTCCTGGGCCCAGACGGCGCTGCCGCCCTGCTTGAGCAGGCGCGCGCCTTCACGGCCGTCGGCGCCCATGCCGGTGAGCACCACCGCCAGAACTTTGTCGCCGTAGGACTTGGCCGCCGAACCGAAGGTGATGTCCACGCACGGCTTGTAGTTGAGACGCTCGTCACCCGGCAGGATTTTGATCGCGCCACGCCCGTCCACCATCATCTGCTTGCCACCCGGAGCCAGCAGCGCCAGGCCAGGGCGCAGGATGTCGCCGTCCTCGGCTTCCTTGACGCTGATGCGACACAGCTTGTCCAGGCGCTCGGCGAAAGCCTTGGTGAAGGCGGCGGGCATGTGTTGCACCAGCACGATCGGCGCCGGGAAGTTGGCTGGCAACTGGGTCAATACACGCTGCAAGGCCACCGGCCCGCCCGTGGACGTACCGATTGCCACCAGCTTGTAGGCCTTACGCTTGGGCGCGGGCGAGTGGGCGCTCGGGGCAGCTGCGCGGGTGGGCGCAGCGGGCGCAGGCCGTGTGACCGGCGCGGGTGCGGGGCGGCTGAACGACGAGGTCGGCGCAGCGGCGGGCGCGGGCACGGGTGCAGGTGTCGGCGCGGGGGCGCTGAACAGGCTGCGCCGGTTACTGCGCGAAATGCTGTGCACCTTCTCGCACAGCATCTGCTTGACCTTCTCGGGGTTGCGCGAGATGTCTTCGAAATTCTTCGGCAAAAAATCCACCGCGCCGGCATCCAGCGCATCCAGGGTGACCCGGGCGCCTTCGTGGGTCAGCGAGGAGAACATCAACACCGGTGTGGGGCAGCGCTGCATGATATGACGCACGGCCGTGATGCCATCCATCATCGGCATTTCGTAGTCCATGGTGATCACGTCCGGCTTCAACGCAATGGCTTGATCGATCGCCTCTTTGCCGTTGGTGGCCGTGCCGACTACCTGGATCGTTGGATCGGCGGAAAGAATCTCCGAGACGCGGCGGCGGAAGAAACCCGAATCGTCCACCACCAGGACCTTGACTGCCATAAACACTCCGTTAGACGGGGCGGGCGCTACCGCCCTGCCCCGCCAGAATCAAATACGCCGTGCGGCGTAACGCTTGAGCATGCTCGGAACATCAAGAATCAGCGCGATGCGGCCGTCACCGGTGATGGTGGCGCCCGACATGCCCGGGGTTCCCTGCAGCATTTTGCCCAGCGGCTTGATGACCACTTCTTCCTGGCCCACCAATTGGTCGACCACAAAGCCGATGCGCTGGGTGCCCACCGACAGAATCACCACATGGCCTTCGCGCTGCTCTTCATGCTTGGCCGATGCCACCAGCCAGCGCTTGAGGTAGAACAGCGGCAAGGCCTTGTCGCGCACGATCACCACTTCCTGGCCGTCCACCACATTGGTGCGCGACAGGTCGAGGTGGAAAATCTCGTTGACGTTGACCAGCGGGAAAGCGAAGGCCTGGTTGCCCAGCATCACCATCAGGGTCGGCATGATCGCCAGGGTCAACGGCACCTTGATGACGATCTTCGAGCCTTGGCCCTTGGTCGAGTAGATGTTGATCGAGCCGTTGAGCTGGCTGATCTTGGTCTTCACCACGTCCATGCCGACGCCACGGCCGGACACGTCGGAAATCTCGGTCTTGGTCGAGAAGCCGGGGGCGAAGATCAGGTTGTAGCACTCGGTGTCGGTGAGGCGGTCGGCGGCGTCCTTGTCCATCACGCCGCGCTTGACCGCGATATTGCGCAAGATGGTCGGGTCCATGCCTTTGCCGTCATCGGTGATCGACAGCAGGATATGGTCGCCCTCTTGCTCGGCCGCCAGGATCACCTTGCCACCCCGTGACTTGCCCGAGGCTTCGCGTTCTTCCGGGGTTTCCACGCCATGGTCGACGGCGTTGCGCACCAAGTGGACCAGCGGGTCGGCCAGGGCCTCGACGAGGTTCTTGTCGAGGTCGGTTTCTTCGCCGACCAGTTCCAGATTGATTTCTTTCTTGAGCTGACGCGCCAGGTCGCGCACCAGACGCGGGAAACGGCCGAAGACCTTCTTGATCGGCTGCATGCGCGTTTTCATCACGGCGGTCTGCAGGTCGGCGGTGACCACGTCCAGGTTCGACACGGCCTTCTGCATGGCCTCGTCGCCACTGTTCAGGCCCAGGCGCACCAGGCGGTTACGCACCAGTACCAGTTCGCCGACCATGTTCATGATGTCGTCCAGGCGCGCAGTGTCCACGCGCACGGTGGTTTCGGCTTCACTGGCAGGTTTGTCGGCAACCGGCGCAGCGGCGGCACGCGCCGGGGCGGGGGCGGCGGCCGGAGCCGGAGCAGGCTTGGCGACTGGCGCGGCGGCTTTGGCGGCAACCGGTGCGGGCGTAGCCACCGCTGCGGCGGCAGTGGCAGCGGCAGGGGCCACTTCGGTGAACTTGCCTTTGCCGTGCAGCTCGTCGAGCAACGCTTCGAACTCGTTGTCGGAGATCAGTCCATCAGCGGCCGGTTCAGACTTGGCGGCTGGAGCGGCTGCGGTGGCCGCAACGTTCGGCAGGGCTTCGGCGACGAACGTCCCTTTGCCATGCAGTTGGTCAAGCAGCGCCTCGAATTCGTCGTCGGTGATATCGGTGCTGGCGCTGGCGGCTGGCGCCGGCGGTGCAGCGGCCGGTGCCACGGCGTCGGCCGCGAACTGGCCCTTGCCATGCAGCTGATCGAGCAGGGATTCGAATTCCGCGTCGGTAATGTCTTCGCTGGTCGGCGCGGCAACAGGCGCGGCTGCAGCCGGAGCCTCAGCTTGAGCCTTGACTGCATTGAGCGAATCGAGCAGCTGTTCGAACTCGCTGTCGGTCACGTCCGGCTCGGCTTCTACCACCGGCTCGGGCTCGGCTTGCGCAACCGGTGCTTCGGCGGCGGGTTCCGCCAGGCGCGCCAGGGCGGCCAGCAGTTCCGGAGTGGCGGCGGTAACCGGTGCACGTTCACGCACCTGGCTGAACATGCCGTTGACCGCATCGAGTGCTTCGAGAATCACGTCCATCAATTCCGAGTCAACCTGACGCTCACCCTTGCGCAGGATGTCGAAGACGTTCTCGGCGATGTGGCAGCACTCCACCAGCTCATGGAGCTGGAGGAAGCCGGCGCCCCCTTTTACAGTGTGAAAACCGCGAAAAATTGCATTGAGCAGGTTCGCATCATCCGGACGGCTTTCCAGCTCGACCAGTTGTTCGGACAGTTGCTCTAAAATTTCGCCGGCCTCTACAAGGAAATCCTGAAGGATTTCTTCATCGGCGCCGAAGCTCATGTGGGTGCTCCTTAGAAGCCTAAACTGGACAGCAAATCGTCTACGTCATCTTGACCGGATACGACGTCTTCACGTTTATCGGCATGAATCTGCGGACCTTCACCCTTGGCGAGATGTTTTTGTGGATCTTTTTCAGAGAGGATCGCTTCGCGGTCATGTTCGATGCCGGCAAAACGGTCGACCTGGCCGGCCATGAGCACCAGTTTGAGCAGGTTGCTTTCCACTTCGGTGACCAGTTGGGTCACGCGCTTGATCACCTGACCGGTGAGGTCCTGGTAATCCTGGGCGAGCAGAATGTCGTTGAGATTGCTGGCCACCGTGCGGTTTTCCTGTTCGCTGCGCGACAGAAAACCGTCAACCCGGCGGGCCAGCTCACGGAACTCTTCAGCCCCCACTTCACGGCGCATGAAGCGGCCCCAGTCAACGCTCAAGGCTTGGGCTTCGCTGGCCATGCCGTTGACCAGAGGCGTGGCGTTTTCCACCAGGTCCATGGTGCGGTTGGCGGCCGCCTCGGTCAGCCTGACCACATAGGACAGGCGTTCGGTGGCATCGGTGATCTGCGAAATTTCTTCGGCCTGGGGCATGCGCGGGTCAATCTGGAAATTGACGATCGCACTGTGCAGCTCACGCGTGAGCTTGCCCACTTCCTGGTACAGGCCGCGGTCACGGGTCTGGTTAAGCTCATGGATCAACTGCACCGCATCGCCGAACTGGCCTTTTTCAAGGCTGTCGACCAACTGGTGAGCATGTTTTTTCAGGGTCGACTCAAAATCGCCCTGTGACGTTTCGTTATTCTCCATAGCTCCCCCGCGATGGCTTTAGCCGTGGATGCGTTCGAAGATTTTTTCGATCTTCTCTTTCAAGGCCAACGCTGTGAATGGCTTGACCACGTAACCGTTGACCCCGGCCTGGGCGGCTTCAATGATCTGTTCACGCTTGGCTTCGGCGGTCACCATCAACACCGGAAGGCTGCGCAGTTTTTCATCGGCACGCACGTGGCGCAGCAAGTCGATACCGGTCATGCCAGGCATGTTCCAGTCGGTTACCAGAAAGTCGATGCTGCCGCTGTTGAGGATCGGAATGGCGGTAATGCCGTCGTCCGCCTCGACCGTGTTTGTGAACCCAAGGTCACGCAACAGGTTTTTTATGATCCGCCGCATCGTTGAGAAGTCATCAACGATGAGGATTTTCATGTTCTTGTCCAAATTCGACCTCCAAGCAGTCTTAAACGCGCCCAGCACCTGGACGCGCCACTTCAATCAACAGGCGTTACACAAAAAGGACTGCCCAGGGCACCACGCAACGAAACCGCGAAGGCTCATACCCCCGCGGTAGCGTCTGCAGTGTCCCCACACTGCCTGTCAGCGCGCGCGCCACTCTCCCAACCGCCCCCGCAAGCGGGCCGCGCACTGGCTATGCAACTGGCTGACACGCGATTCGCTGACCCCCAGGACCTCACCGATTTCCTTGAGGTTCAGCTCTTCGTCGTAGTACAGCGCCAACACCAGGCGCTCGCGCTCCGGCAAATTGGCAATGGCCTCCGCCAGCGCTCCCTGGAAGCGTTCATCTTCCAGATCGCGCGACGGTTCCATATGCGCGCTCGCGCCGTCCTCGTGCAGCCCTTCGTGTTCGCCGTCCTGCAACAGGTCGTCGAAACTGAACAGGCGGCTGCCCAAGGTATCGTTCAAAATCCCGTAGTAATCATCGAGACTCAATTGGAGTTCGGCCGCAACTTCATGATCTTTAGCGTCACGACCGGTTTTTGCTTCAATTGCGCGAATTGCGTCACTGACCATTCGCGTATTGCGGTGTACCGAACGCGGCGCCCAATCCCCTTTACGCACCTCATCGAGCATCGCACCACGGATACGAATACCCGCATACGTCTCGAAACTCGCGCCCTTGCTCGCATCGTATTTGGTCGACACTTCGAGCAGGCCGATCATGCCGGCCTGGATCAGGTCTTCCACCTGCACGCTGGCGGGCAGGCGAGCCAACAGGTGATAGGCAATACGCTTGACCAACGGCGCATAGCGCTCGATCAACTCGCCCTGGCTGTCACGTGCCGACTTTTTGTAAAGGTTGTAGCCGCTGGATGTCATAGCACCGGTCCTGCGCTCGTCTGATGCACCAATCGTTCGACAAAAAACTCCAGATGCCCCCGAGGGTTGGCAGGCAACGGCCAGGTATCGACCTTCTGGGCAATGGCCTTGAACGCCAGTGCGCACTTCGAACGAGGAAACGCTTCGTAGACCGCACGCTGCTTTTGCACGGCCTTGCGCACACACTCGTCGTAGGGAACCGCACCGACGTATTGTAAGGCGACGTCGAGGAAGCGATCCGTGACCTTGGTCAACTTGGCGAACAGGTTGCGTCCTTCCTGCGGGCTCTGGGCCATGTTGGCCAGCACGCGGAAGCGGTTCATGCCGTAGTCACGGTTAAGCAATTTGATCAGGGCGTAGGCGTCGGTGATCGAGGTAGGCTCGTCGCAGACCACCAGCAGCACTTCCTGGGCGGCGCGCACAAAGCTGACCACCGACTCGCCGATCCCGGCGGCGGTGTCGATCACCAGCACGTCGAGGTTGTCGCCGATATCGCTGAAGGCCTGGATCAGGCCGGCATGCTGCGCCGGGCTCAGGTGCACCATGCTCTGGGTGCCCGAGGCGGCCGGCACGATGCGGATGCCACCGGGGCCCTGGAGCAGCACATCGCGCAGCTCACAGCGGCCTTCGATTACATCGGCAAGCGTGTGTTTGGGTGTCAGCCCCAGCAGAACGTCCACGTTCGCCAGGCCCAGGTCAGCATCCAGCAGCATGACGCGACGGCCAAGCTCTGCCAGGGCCAGGGACAAATTCACTGACACGTTAGTTTTGCCGACGCCACCTTTGCCGCCGGTCACCGCGATCACCTGTACGGGATGCATGCTGCCCATTTTATTTCTTTACCTTGTCTTGCTTAGACGCAGGCTACATGGCTTGGCCGCGTGTATCGCTTGCAGACCATCGATGTAGGTACATTTCACGGTGTTCATCCTGCCTTACCCCACCCGCTTTGCCGGGTTGTGGTAAAGGTCGGCGAACATGTCGGCCATCGCTTCCTCGCTAGGCTCGTCTTGCATTTGCACACTGACAGCACGGCTGACCAGCTGATGACGGCGCGGCAGATGCAAATCATCCGGAATCCGCGGCCCGTCGGTCAGGTAGGCGACCGGTAGTTCATGACTGATTGCCAGGCTCAGCACTTCGCCCAGGCTGG
The DNA here is from genome assembly GCF_030816195.1 of Pseudomonas sp. W4I3. GTDB lineage: Bacteria > Pseudomonadota > Gammaproteobacteria > Pseudomonadales > Pseudomonadaceae > Aquipseudomonas. Next base: position 4,830,025 of record NZ_JAUSXS010000001.1, read on the forward strand.
CGGTTTCATCCAGTTTAGTCAGGATGCAACCGGCCAGGCCACAGCGTTTGTAGCTGTGATAGGCAGCGGTAAGAACCTGTTTTTGGCTGGTGGTTGCGAGCACCAGGTAATTTTTTGACTTGATGCCGCGTCCGGCCAGGCTTTCGAGCTGCATGCGCAGGGCCGGGTCGCTGGCTTGCAGGCCGGCGGTATCGATCAACACCACGCGCTTGCGCAGCAATGGGTCGAGGGCGTTGGCCAGGGACTGGCCCGGGTCGACGTGGGTCACCGGCACATTGAGGATGCGGCCCAGGGTCTTGAGTTGCTCCTGGGCGCCAATGCGGTAGCTGTCCATGCTCACCAGCGCGATATTCGCAGCGCCGTACTTGAGCACATAACGCGCGGCCAGCTTGGCCAGAGTGGTGGTTTTGCCCATGCCGGCTGGGCCGACCATGGCGATCACACCGCCTTCTTCCAGGGGTTCGATTTCCGGAGTGGCGATCATCCGCGCCAAGTGCGCCAGCAGCATGCGCCAGGCTTGGCGCGGCTCCTGCACTTCGGCGGTCAGCGCCAGCAGGTCGCGGGACAACGGACCGGACAGGCCGATGCGTTGCAGGCGACGCCACAGGTTGGCTTGTTGCGGCTTGCTGCCTTGCAGTTGAGTCCAGGCCAGCGAGCCGAGCTGCACTTCGAGCAGCTCGCGCAGGCCGTTGAGTTCAAAGCGCATCGAATCGAACACGCGCTGGTCGACCGTGGCGGCCGGGGCTGGCGCGGCGGGACGTGGCGGTTCGACAAAGGTAGGTTCAACCAGCGGCTCGGCGGCGGTCAGGGGCAGGCCGGCGAACAGCTGGCGATTGGTGGTGGCATCGCTGTCGCCACGCATGCTCAGTTCGGCCTGGGCCGAGACGATGCGCGAAGCGGTCTTGCGCAGCTCGTCCTCGAGTTCCATGTTCGGCACGCGCGGAGCCAGAGCCTGTGGCGTGTAATCCAGGGCAGCCGTCAGCTCGACACCGCCGGCAATACGACGGTTACCGATAATCGCGGCATCGGCGCCCAGCTCATCGCGGACCAACTTCATGGCCTGACGCATATCGGCGGCGAAAAAACGCTTCACTTGCATAACCCACTACCCTCAGCCGTTGGGCCCTACTGTCGCGACGATAGTCACTTGCTTATTGTCAGGAATTTCCTGGTAAGCCAACACGTGCAAATTCGGTACTGCCAGGCGTCCAAAGCGCGACAACATCGCGCGGACCGGACCGGCCACCAGCAGAATCACTGGCTGGCCCTGCATTTCCTGGCGCTGCGCGGCTTCGATCAACGAACGCTGCAGCTTTTCAGCCATGCTTGGCTCCAGCAGAACGCCCTCTTCCTGGCCTTGTCCTGCCTTCTGAATACTATTGAGCAATATCTGTTCCAACCTTGGCTCCAAGGTGATAACAGGCAGCTCAGACTCAACGCCTACAATGCTTTGCACGATTGCGCGGGACAAACCGACGCGCACCGCGGCCACCAGCGCGGCAGTATCTTGACTCTTGGCGGCATTGTTGGCGATGGCCTCGGCAATGCTGCGAATGTCCCGGACCGGCACCTGTTCGGCGAGCAAGGCTTGCAGCACCTTGAGCAACTGCGACAGCGAGAGCACGCCCGGCACCAGTTCTTCGGCCAGTTTCGGCGAGGCTTTGGCCAGCAAACCCATCAATTGCTGGACTTCCTCGTGGCCGATCAGCTCGTGGGAGTGCTTGTAGAGAATCTGGTTGAGGTGGGTGGCGACCACGGTACTGGCGTCGACCACGGTATAACCGAGCGACTGCGCCTGGCTGCGCTGGCTGACTTCGATCCACACCGCTTCCAGGCCAAAAGCCGGATCTTTGGCGGTGATGCCGTTGAGCGTGCCGAACACCTGGCCTGGGTTGATCGCCAGTTCGCGGTCCGGGTAGATCTCCGCTTCGGCCAGGATCACCCCCATCAGGGTCAGGCGGTAGGCGCTGGGGGCCAGGTCGAGGTTGTCGCGGATATGCACGGTGGGCATCAGAAAGCCCAGGTCCTGGGACAGCTTCTTGCGCACCCCCTTGATCCGTGCGAGCAACTGGCCGCCCTGGTTGCGGTCCACCAGCGGAATCAGGCGGTAGCCGACTTCCAGGCCAATCATGTCGATTGGGGTCACGTCATCCCAGCCCAGCTCCTTGGTTTCCTGGGCGCGGGCCGGGGACGGCAGCAGCTCCTGCTGGCGGGCGATTTCCTGCTGGGCCTGGACCTTGACCGCATTCTGCTTTTTCCAGAACAGGTAGGCCGCGCCGCCAGCCATGGCCGCCATGCTCAGAAACGAGACGTGGGGCATGCCCGGCACGAGGCCCATGATCGCCATGATGCCCGCCGCCACCGCCAATGCTTTGGGGGAAGCGAACATCTGCCGGCTGATCTGCTTGCCCATGTCTTCGGAGCCCGAAGCACGGGTCACCATGATGGCTGCAGCTGTGGATAACAACAGTGATGGCAATTGCGCCACTAAACCGTCACCAATGGTCAGCAGGGCGTATACCTTGCCCGCATCGCCGAAGGTCATGCCGTGCTGAAAGATACCCACGGCCATGCCGCCGATCAGGTTGATGAACAGAATCAGCAGGCCAGCGATGGCGTCACCGCGCACGAATTTGCTCGCACCGTCCATGGAGCCGTAGAACTCGGCTTCCTGGGCGACTTCGGCACGGCGCGACTTGGCCTGGTTCTGGTCGATCAGGCCGGCATTGAGGTCGGCGTCGATGGCCATCTGCTTACCGGGCATCGCGTCCAGGGTAAAGCGCGCGCTCACCTCGGAGATACGCCCGGCACCCTTGGTCACCACCACGAAGTTGATGATCATCAGGATCGCGAACACCACGATACCGACCACGTAGTTACCGCCGATCACCACTTCACCGAAGGCCTGGATCACCTTACCGGCGGCGGCGTGACCGTCCTGGCCGTGCAGCATCACCACGCGGGTGGACGCCACGTTCAGCGCCAGGCGCAGCAGGGTCGCCACCAGCAGAATGGTCGGGAATACCGCGAAATCCAGCGGCCGCAGGGCATACACACACACCAGCAGCACCACCACCGACAGCGCGATGTTGAAGGTGAAAAACACGTCGAGCAGGAACGGCGGCATTGGCAACATCATCATTGCCAACATCACCAGCAACAACAATGGCACACCCAGATTGCCCCGCGACAAGTCAGTCAGGGTGCCACGGGCCGTGCTGAGCATTTGAGAGCGATCTACCACCGGTATTCCTCGTGTCCTTGAAGCAAAGTTTTGACGCTGAGAAGCGTCCTGAAGGCGGTGTTGCAAGAAGCCTTCCAACTTTGCTCTGGAGCCCGTACGACGCCATGCAGGACCCAATGTGGGAGGGGGCTTGCCCCCTCCCACATTTGGATTGGTGTGCGATCAGAACTCTCGAAGAAATTTCCAACAAGTAGGGTGATGTCCCACGCGGAGCGTGTGAACGATCAGAATGCTCAACAACCACCATCGTTGCGCGCCTTGATCGGCAACGCATACACACCCTGAGGCCTGTGGACCAATTGGAACCTCATGTGCTTGCCCACCCAAAGCTCAGTACAACACCAATCATGGCAATTGATAAACACCTCCTCTGCCCCGTAATCCAGCTGGATCAACCACTCTCCCCGGGTCCAGAGATAGGCGCTGACAGTCCCCGTAATCACCTTCAATACCGCTCTCCCTGCATCTCGTCTACTACATGCGCGCAGTGTCTGCAGGGTGATCAAATCGTGATAAGCGCCGCTTGGCTACTGTCAAAGTTGACAGGTAGACGCCCGCCGCCATGAGTGGTAGGCGGCAGGCACGATGGCGAGGCTGATCGCTGGATCAAGCATCCGGTGATTTTTTTCGCTTGCGGGGTTTGGGCGGTGGTTGCGGCGCTGCGGCGTCACTGCGTTCAGTGCTTGCCGACTGAATGAAAACCGGCGTTGCCGTCGCGATCCAGAGCCCTGAAGCCAATGCCCTTGACCGCATCGCACCACTTGACCGTGCCCCTGCCCATCACCGCCTCCCGAGCTGCGCATGGCTGCGCGCCTCATCGCTCTATCAGACAGTGAAGGCGGCATATTGACTACTGTCAAAGTTGACAGGTCAGCGCAGATTTTAAGTGTCGCGACGCAGATCCGGCGGAATCGGCAGGTCCTTGAGCGGATCCGGCCGCTTGCCCTTGCCCGCTCGGTACTGGCGGATCTGGTAGACGTAGGCCAACACCTGCGCCACGGCCAGGTACAGCCCAGCCGGGATTTCCTGGTCAAGGTCGGTGGAATAGAAAATCGACCGCGCCAGCGCCGGCGATTCCAACAGCAGAATGTCGTTGGCCACAGCGATTTCGCGAATTTTCAGCGCGGTAAAGTCGCTGCCCTTGGCCAGCAACATGGGCGCGCCGCCCTTCTCCGGGTCGTACTTGAGGGCGACGGCGTAGTGGGTCGGGTTGGTGATGATTACATCGGCGTCGGGCACCGAGGCCATCATCTTGCGCTGGGACATTTCGCGCTGCAGTTGGCGGATGCGTTGCTTGACCTCCGGGCGCCCTTCCTGATCCTTGTGTTCGTCGCGCACTTCCTGCTTGGTCATCAGCAGTTTTTTGTGGCTTTCCCACAGCTGGATCGGCGCATCCACCGCCGCAATGATGATCAGCCCGGCAGACATCCACAACGCACTCCACCCCACCACTTGCAGGCTATGGATGATCGCCGACTCGAGCGGTTCATGGGCGATGCGCAATAAATCGTCGATGTCGGACGACAGCACCGACAACGCCACAACCAGAATCAGGATGAATTTGGCCAAGGCCTTGAGCAGTTCCACCAGGGCCTTGGTGGAAAACATGCGTTTGAGCCCGGCCGCCGGGTTCATGCGGCTGAACTTGGGCGCCATGCTGCCGGCGGCAAACAACCAGCCGCCGAGGGCCACCGGGCCGATCAGCGCGGCCAGCAGTAACGTGATCAGAATCGGCTGCACCGCCAGGATGGCGATCTTGCCCGAGTGCAGCAGGTATTGCCCCATGGAATCGGGGTTGAGCAGTACCTCGCGAGGCAAACTGAAGTTGTGCTTCATCAGTTCCAGCAAGTCCAGCGCCAGGCCACCGCCGTAAATCAGCAGCGCGCCGGCACCCGCCATCATGGTCGCAACGGTATTGAGCTCTTTGGAGCGTGCGATCTCGCCCTTTTCCCTGGAGTCCTTTTTACGTTTCTCCGTGGGGTCTTCTGTTTTGTCCTGACCACTCTCGCTCTCAGCCATGGCTCAGCGCGCCCGTGCCAGATCACGTAAAAACTGCAAGGCGTCGGTCGCCAGCGGTTGATACTGATTGAGAATGTCAGCCAGGCCGATCCAGAAAATCCCCATGCCCAACACCAGGGTCAACGGAAAACCAATCGAGAAGATGTTCAGTTGCGGCGCCGCGCGGGTCATCACGCCAAACGCGATGTTGACCACCAGCAGCGCGGTGATCGCCGGCAGCACCAGCAACAGCGAAGCGCCCAGCACCCAACCGAGGCGCCCCACCACTTCCCAGAAATGGTTGACCACCAGCCCCGAGCCCACCGGCAAGGTGGTGAAGCTTTCGGTCAACACCTCGAACGCCACCAGATGGCCGTTCATGGCCAGGAACAGCAGAGTCACGAGCATGGTCAGGAATTGCCCGATCACCGCCGCCGACACCCCGTTGGTGGGGTCGACCATGGACGCAAAGCCCATGCCCATCTGCACCGAGATGATTTGCCCGGCGACCACAAACGCCTGGAAGAACAGGCTCAGGGAAAAGCCCAGCATGGCGCCGATCAGGACCTGTTCGGCGATCAGCATCAGCGCACTGAGGTCAAGCGCGTTGACCGGAGGCATCGGCGGCAGCCCCGGCACGATGACCACGGTGATCGCCACCGCGAAATACAGCCGCACACGCCGCGGTACCAGGGTGGTGCCGAACACCGGCATGGCCATCAACATCGCCGTGACGCGAAACAGCGGCAGGATGAACGAGGCCACCCAGGTACTGATCTGGGTGTCGGTCAAGGCCAGCAAGGATTGCATCGGCTCAGCCGATCAACTGCGGAATACTGCCGTACAACTGCAGGATGTATTCCATGAAGGTTTGCACCAGCCACGGGCCGGCGACGATCAACGTGATCAGCATCACCAGCAGGCGCGGCAGGAAGCTCAGGGTCTGTTCGTTGATCTGGGTGGCCGCCTGGAACATCGCCACCAGCAGGCCGACCAGCAGGCTCGGCACCACTAGCACGGCGACCATCACGGTGGTCAGCCACAGCGCTTCACGGAACAGGTCGACGGCAACTTCTGGGGTCATGGCGCTATACCCCTCCGAAACTGCCGGCCAGGGTGCCGATAATCAGCGCCCAGCCGTCCACCAGCACAAACAGCATGATCTTGAACGGCAACGAGATGATCAGCGGCGACAGCATCATCATGCCCATTGCCATCAACACGCTCGCCACCACCAGGTCGATGATCAGGAACGGGATGAAAATCATGAAGCCGATCTGGAACGCGGTCTTCAATTCCGAGGTGACGAACGCCGGGACCAGGATGGTCAACGGTGCCTGGTCGGGGGTGGCGATGTCGGTGCGCTTGGACAGGCGCATGAACAGCTCGAGGTCGCTGGAGCGGGTCTGCGACAGCATGAAGTCCTTGATCGGACCCTGGGCCTTGTCGATCGCGTCCTGGGCGGTCATTTTCTCAGCAAGATAAGGCTGCAGGGCTTGCTGGTTCACCTTGTCGAACACTGGCGCCATGATGAACAGCGTCAGGAACAACGCCATCCCGGTAAGGATCTGGTTCGACGGCGTTTGTTGCAGGCCCAGGGCCTGGCGCAGGATCGAGAACACAATGATGATCCGCGTAAAGCTGGTCATCAGCATGACGAACGCCGGGATAAAACTCAGCGCAGTCATGATCAACAGGATCTGCAGGCTGACCGAATACTCCTGCGCCCCCGCCGCGTTGGTGCCCAGGGTGATCGCCGGGATCGACAACGGGTCGGCGCCCAGCGCCATCGGCGCGGCCAGCAACAGCATGAGCGTCAGGAACACGCGCATTACTTCTTATCCTTCTGATCCTTGCCCAGCAACTCCATCAGGCGCTGAGCGAATTCTGGCGTGGCGGCCTCGGTCTTGGCCGCGTCCACCGGTGTCTTGAGTACGTGCAACGGGGTGATGCGTCCAGGTGTGATGCCGAGCAGAATCTGCTCCTCACCCACCTGCACCAGCACCAGGCGATCGCGCGGGCCCAGGGCGCGCGAGCCGATCATTTCGATGACCTGGGCGTTGCCCGGGCCAATACGCTGCACGCGGCGCATCAGCCAGGCCAGCACGAAAATCAACCCGACCACCAGCAACAGGCCGAGCATCAGCTGCGTCAATTGCCCGCCGACGCTGCCGACCGCAGGCGTGGCAGTCGCAGCCGCTTGCGCGACCGGTTCAGCCGCCAGCGCGCTCAATGGCAGCGCCAGTAACAGTCCCGCCATCGAATACTTCATTTCAGCGCAACTTCTTGATGCGTTCGCTCGGGCTGATCACGTCCGTCAGGCGAATGCCGAACTTCTCGTTGACCACCACCACCTCGCCATGGGCGATCAGCGTGCCGTTGACCAGCACGTCCAATGGCTCGCCGGCCAGGCGGTCAAGCTCGATCACCGAGCCCTGGTTGAGCTGCAGCAGGTTGCGGATGTTGATTTCGGTGCTGCCCACTTCCATGGAAATCGACACCGGAATGTCCAGAATCACATCCAGGTTGGGGCCGTCGAGGGTCACCGGGTCGTTGTTTTTCGGCACGCTGCCGAATTCTTCCATCGGCAGGCGCTTGCCGGCCGGCGCAGAGGCGGCGTCGGCGGCCAGCAGCGCGTCGATGTCGTCCTGGCCGACATCGCCGGTTTCTTCCAGGGCAGCAGCCCACTCGTCAGCCAGGGCCTGGTCTTCGGCGGATGTGTTTTCGTGTTCGGTAGCCATTACATGTCCTCGGCGCAGCAAACAATCAGAAATAGGGGATGCAGCTTGGGGTCGGGTCAGCGTCGGTTGATCGGCTCAACCACTTGCAGCGCCAGGTTGCCCTTGTGGGAACCGAGCTTGACCTTGAACGACGGCACACCGTTGGCGCGCATAATTAATTCTTCCGGCAACTCGACGGGGATCACGTCCCCCGGCTGCATGTGCAGGATGTCGCGCAGGCGCAGCTGGCGACGGGCCACGGTGGCGCTCAGGGGCACGTCGACGTCCAGCAGGTCTTCGCGCAGGGCCTTGACCCAGCGTTCGTCCTGGTCGTCGAGGTCGGACTGGAAGCCCGCGTCGAGCATTTCGCGCACCGGCTCGATCATCGAGTACGGCATGGTCACGTGCAGGTCGCCGCCGCCGCCATCGAGTTCGATGTGGAAGGTCGATACCACAATGGCTTCGCTCGGCCCGACGATGTTGGCCATGGGCCGGGTTCACTTCCGAGTTGATGTACTCGAAATTGACTTCCATGATCGCCTGCCAGGCTTCCTTCAAATCGATGAAGGCCTGCTCCAGCACCATGCGCACCACGCGCAGTTCGGTGGGCGTGAATTCACGGCCTTCGATCTTGGCGTGACGACCGTCGCCGCCGAAGAAGTTGTCCACCAGTTTGAACACCAGCTTGGCGTCGAGGATGAACAGCGCGGTGCCGCGCAACGGCTTGATCTTGACCAGGTTGAGGCTGGTGGGTACGTACAGCGAGTGCACGTATTCACCGAACTTCATCACCTGTACGCCGCCCACCGCCACATCCGCCGAACGGCGCAGCATGTTGAACATGCTGATGCGGGTATAGCGGGCGAAACGCTCGTTGATCATTTCCAGGGTCGGCATGCGTCCACGGACGATGCGATCCTGGCTGGTCAGGTCGTAACTTTTGACGCTGCCGGGTTCGGCAGCCATTTCGGTCTGTACCAGACCATCGTCGACGCCATGCAACAGCGCGTCGATTTCATCCTGGGACAGCAGGTCTTGCACGGCCATGTCGTGGTCCTACTGCAATACGAAGTTAGTGAAGAGCGCCTGCTCGACCACGACTTTGCCGAGCTCTTTCTGGGCCACTTCCTGCACGCTGGCAGTGACCTTCTGGCGCAGCATTTCCTGGCCCACCGGAGTGGCCAGGCTGTCGAAGCTCTGCCCGGAGAACAGCATGACCAGGTTGTTGCGGATTACCGGCATGTGCACCTTGAGCGCGTCCAGGTCCGCCTGGTTGCGCGCCAGCAAGGTGATGCTCACCTGCAAGTAGCGTTGGCGACCGTTCTGGTTGTAGTTGGCGACAAACGCCGGAAGCATCGGCTCGAAGATTGCCGGTTGCTTGACGTTAGTGGCGGTCTCGGCGGCGGGGGCCGGCTTGCTGGCGCTGCTGTGCATGATGTACCAAGTGCCACCTACCGAGGCGCCAATGGCCAGGAGCAGGCCCAGCACAATCAGCAGGATCAGCTTGAGCTTGCCTTTGCCTGCGGGGGGAGTTGCTGCGTCGTCGCTCTTCGCCATGCCAATAATCCGTCACTATTCTGGGATTCATAGATCTACGCAAAGGCAAGAGCAAGTGTTATGCCAGAGTTGTCTGGCATCAGGGCAACATTAATCAAATGTGGGGGGGGGCTTGCCCCCGATTGCAGTGTGTCAGTCAACCAATCGGCTGCTGATACATCGTCATCGGGGCATAGGTATCTACACAACTTTGTAGCAGCCTACAGTAACCCAGTAACCACGATGCGAAGCGACCGCTCTTGATCTTGCTCTTGATCTTTGGCGCCCCGTTAAACCACGCTGGCCGGAATTCGATATTGATTTGGAGGGTAAACCGGCAGGGATGCCGGTTTAGCCGCCCCGCGCCATGGATGGCGCGTGGCGGCGGCCCTCCAAATCAATGTCGGATTACGGGCACACCGAGCGTGAGCGAGGTGCCGAGTGGTGGGGCAGGAGCCCTTTTGGTTACTTTTGGGGCTCTTTTCCAAAAGTGACCCGCCGTAAGGGCGGAACCCTAAGCCGCCGTTACCGCAGCAACGGATATGTACTCGCTCTGATCCAACACCATGGTCGGCTGTAAGGCCGCCATCGGGAGCAAGCCCCCTCCCACATGTTGAGCGCTGATCGGCTTGGATCAGGCGTAGTAGTCGACTGCGCTGGAGCCGATCACACTGCTCACCACGGGCGCGACGGCGGCTGCCACGTCGACGGGGTCGGCGACGTCGCCACCGTTACCCCTACCGCCACTGCCACTCACGCCCCGTGCCTGGTTCTGCTGCTGTTGCTGCTCCTGCCCCCGAGATTGGTCGGACACATTCACGTCCACCTGGCCCATGCCCTGCTGAGCGAACATCTCGCGCAAGCGGCCGGACTGGCTTTCCAGCGCTTCACGCACCACCGCATGCCCGCTCATGAAACTCACCTGGGCCTGCTGATCGGGCGTCATGTTGACCTTGATGTCCAGACGCCCCAGCTCCGCCGGCTGCAGCTGGATTTCGGCCGACTTGAGGTTGGCGCTGGAGAGGTACATGACGCGGTTGACCACTTCTTCGGTCCAGCCGCTCTGGTGCATGGCCAGCGGCGCATTGATCACCGGCGGCAAGGCGTTGGCGGTTTTCGGCGTGGCGGCCTGAGTCAGCGCGGCCAGGCGGTTGGCGAAGTCATCCACACGGGTGTCGCTGCTGGCGTCCTTCAAATCCTTGAGGCCGTCATCGATCAGCGCGCCGAAGGCTTTGTCGCCGCCCTGGTCAGTGCTGTCCTTGGTGGCTTGCTGATCGACCATGGTCGCGAGGCCCGTCGCGAAGTTCTGCGCGGCGGTCGGCTGATCCTGCGCGGTAGTTGGCGCGGTTTTCTGTGGCGCCTGGCTGCTGGCAGACACATGACCGCCCTGCTCCATCGCCAAACGTACGGCGGGCATCGCATCCAGGGGGTCGGCTTCAGGGTCGAAGGCCGGTTGCTTGGCCTCATCGATCACCGCGACGGGGGCGGCGGCGACCGGCGCAGGCTTGTCATCTTCCACCGCTGCGGCGGGCGCTGGGGTTTCTACCGGTACGGCAGCGGGCGTGACCGCAGCGATCAACGCGGGGTCGACCGGCGCATCTACTGGCGGCTGTTGCGCCAGGGATGGATCGGCGGGCGCGTCGTCAGCCGCGTCGTCGGCCTTGGCCGGCGTGGCAGGCAAGGGATTGCCGCTATCGGCAACCGCTGGCGTGCTGGCGGCAGACTTCTCGTCGCCCGCTGTCGGCGTCGACTTACCTGGGGTGTCGTTGGTTTTCGACGCCGGCTTGGCGCCTTGGTTGGCGAACACTTGAGCGAAGCCAGGGCCCTTGTCCCGTGGTTCCGCAGCCGCTACCGCAGGGGTGGCGGCAGGCGCTTGAGGCTTGGCCGCGGGGGCAGCCTGAAGGAGCGAATTGGGGGCGACTGGCATAGATAAAGGTCTCCACTGCATGGGGGATCGGGGATGCAGTATGCAGAGGTACAGCAAGAGTCGGGCCAAGTTGCCCAGCGCTGGTACATTACGCTTCAGCGGAACTCAGAGACTGAAGCGCTCACGCTCGGACTCATACAACGGCCGAACCAGCGCAAACTCGTGATCAATCTGATCGACCAGGGCACCGAGGCCTGCCTGCGCCCCTACGGATTCCGCTTCCAGCCGCTCACACAACTGCGCCAACCGAACCGCCCCAAGGTTGCCACTGCTGCCCTTGAAGCTATGCGCGATGCGCCCCAGCGCCTTGGCATCATCGCGCGCCTTGCGCAGCGCGGTGACGCGTTCTTCAGAATCATGCAGAAAAGTCTCCAGCAGCCGCGGGTACTCGGCCTCCATCACCTCTTGCAAGCCCGACAGCACATTGGGGTCCAGATGAATCTCAGCCACTTGCTCGCTCCTTGATCAAGAATCGGCGGATTATGCCAGAGCCTTCCAGCAAAACTCCACGCAGACACTGCGCCCGCCGTCGGACCAGCGTACATCGCTGCTCAGTTGACGCACCAGGCTCAAGCCGCGACCGGACAGACGGTCGATGTCCAGCGGCTGCGCGAGCACTTGCTCAACATCGAATCCAGGCCCGCTGTCGTCAATACGCAAGGTCATCGTGCCGCCCGTCGCGGTCGGCACCACCTGTACCTGCACGCGGATGTACCCGTGATCCAGGCGCGCCAGCCGTTCGTTGCGCTGTTGATAATACTGCGCGAAGCCCTGGGCATCGCGTTTGATCCGCGAGTCCAGGCCCAGCACGCCATGCTCCAGCGCATTGGAATACAACTCCGCCATGACGCTGTACAGCGCCCCGCTCTGCTCACGCAGGCCATGGACTTCCAGCAGCAGTTGCAGCAGGTAGGGCAACGGGTTGTAGCGCTTGAGCGTCTGCGCGCGAAATTCGAAACTCACCGACCAATCCAGCGGGCAGGACTGCCCGCTGTCGGTATACACGGGCTGGACCGTAGGCAACGGCGGGTCGGCCTGCAAGGTGATCTCCACCAGGCTGACGTCATCCCTGGCCCGACCACGGAAGGCCGCCAGCGCCTGCTCGATCTCTTCGAATAAACGGCCGGGCTCGCGGTTGGCGTAAAAGACCTGCTGCAAGCGCTCGACACCGAATAGCTGATCGTTGGCGTCGGCTGTTTCCAGCACCCCATCGGAAAGCAGGAAGACCCGGTCGCCCAGGGCCATCGGCCAGACCTCGGTACTGTCATCGAACGCCTGCGCCGACAGCACGCCCAGCGGCAGATGTCGCGATATCAGCGCGGTGCGCTTGCCCGTGGCGATGGCATGCACATACCCCTCGGGCATGCCGCCGTTCCACACTTCCACCACCCGCCGCTGGGAACTCAGGCACAACAGCGTCGCGCAGCAGAACATGTCCACCGGCAGGATGCGCTTGAGCTTGGCATTCATTTCCCGCAGGGTCTGCGCCAGGCCGTAGCCCTTGGCGGTCATGCCGTAGAACACCTCGGCCAGGGGCATCGCACCGATAGCGGCCGGCAAACCATGGCCGGTGAAATCGCCGAGCAGCACGTGCATGTCGCCGGACGGCGTGTAGGCGGCCAGCAGCAGGTCGCCGTTGAACAGCGCATAGGGCGATTGCAGGTAGCGAATATTCGGCGCTGCATTGATGCAGCCCGAATGCGCGACTTTGTCGAACACCGCCTTGGCCGCGCGCTGCTCGTGCAACAGGTAGTCGTGGTGCCGGGCGATCTGGTCGCGCTGCTGCAGCACCGTGGCCTGCAGCCGGCGCAGACGGTCCATCGCGTTGATCTTGGCCGCCAGGATCAACGGGTTGTAGGGTTTGGGCAGGAAGTCATCGCCACCGGCATCCAGGCATTCGGCCAGGTCGGCGCTTTCGCTCAAGGAAGTCAGAAAGATAACCGGGACCAGTTCTTCCCCCGCCAGTTGCTTGATCCACCGCGCAGCGAAAAAACCGTCCATCACCGGCATCAGCGCGTCCATCAGCACCAGTTGCGGACGCTCGCGCGCAAATACCTCCACCGCTTCCTCGCCGTTGGTCGCGGTGAGTACGTGGTGCCCCTGGCGCCGCACGATGGTCGTCAGCAACAGCAGATCGGCGGCGCTGTCTTCGGCGATCAGAATCGTCAGCGGTTCAAAAGCGGCGGTCATGGCGCTCAACTGATGTCGAACAATTTGTCGAAGTTGGAGATGGCGAGGATCTTGCGTATGTCTGAGTTGCTGTTGACCACGCGCACGTCTGAATTATCGCTACCGGCATGGTCCCGCAGCAGCAAAAGCATGCCCAGGGCGGAGCTGTCCATATACGTGGTTTCTTTAAGGTCCACGATGTACGACTCAGGCACCTTATAGAACCGCTCGTAGGCATCACGAAATGCCTGGTGGCTGCCGAAATCGAATCGGCCCTTGATCGTGATCGTCAACTTCTTCCCATCCAGGGATACATCTGGCTCGATCGACATGTGACTGGTTCCTTGTCATTGGCACTAGTCACAAGGTGTAGCAGCTGAACTGGATGTGAGCAACACAGCAATTAAATGTGGGAGGGGGCTAACCTCCTCTCACATTGGTTAGAACTGCTCTTGGCGGGGAAGACGCTGCGACAGCTCATCGAGCAGTTTCTGCTCACGCTTGTCTTCGATGGCCCGTGCTTCGTCGATGTAGCGCTGCACCAGCTTGCGCAACCCTTCGACGCGGGCGAACGCCGCTTGCCAGCTTTCGCGGGCCTTATCGAGGTTGTTCTGGTGCCAGGCCAGGCTCTGGCGCTGTTGGCCGACGGCGGTTTCCAGTTGATTGAGAAAGCCCTGGTACCCCATCAGCCACTGCCCCGACACGCCCTTGCTGCCGCGTTCGATCCACTGCTGTTGGTATTCGCTGCGAAAGCGTTCGAGGTCACCCAGCTTGCTTTCCGCCAGGCGCACCTGGCCCTGGAAATACCCCAGGCGCTGAACGGCGGCTTTTTCGGCCTTTTCGGCCATGTCCACCACCGGGGCCAGGCGCGCGGCGCGGCTGTTGGCCATGGCTTAGCCGCCTGGCGCCGGGGCGAAGATGGACTGCAGATGCGCTTCGCTCTCGCCCATGCTGATCTTGTCGTTGAGCCCCTGGCGCAGGTAGGTGACCAATTGCGGTTGCAGGGCAATCGCCAGATCGGTCTCGCGATCGCCACCGGCCACGTAGGCGCCCACGCTGATCAGGTCGCGGCTCTGCTGATAACGTGACCACAGCTGCTTGAAGTACTGCGCGCGGGCCATGTGCTCCGGCGTGACCACCGCTGGCATCACCCGGCTGATGGATGCCTCGATGTCGATGGCCGGGTAGTGACCTTCTTCGGCCAGGCGGCGCGACAGCACGATGTGCCCATCGAGCACGCCCCGCGCCGAGTCGGCAATCGGGTCCTGCTGGTCGTCGCCTTCGGACAACACCGTATAGAACGCGGTGATCGAGCCGCCGCCGGCCTCGGCATTACCGGCCCGCTCCACCAGCTTGGGCAGCTTGGCGAACACCGACGGCGGATAACCCTTGGTCGCCGGCGGCTCGCCGATGGCCAGGGCGATCTCGCGCTGGGCCTGGGCGAAACGGGTGAGCGAGTCCATCAGCAACAGGACATTCTTGCCCTTGTCGCGAAAATATTCGGCGATGCGCGTGCAGTACATCGCCGCGCGCAAGCGCATCAGCGGGGCGTCATCCGCTGGGGAGGCGACCACCACCGAACGCTTGAGCCCTTCTTCACCGAGGCTGTGCTCGATGAACTCCTTGACCTCACGGCCCCGCTCGCCGATCAGCCCCACCACAATGATGTCGGCCTCGGTAAAGCGCGTCATCATGCCCAGCAACACCGATTTACCCACACCGGTACCGGCGAACAGGCCCAGGCGCTGGCCGCGACCGACCGTCAATAAACCGTTGATGCTGCGAATGCCCACGTCCAGCGGCACGCTGATGGGGTTACGGTTGAGCGGGTTGATGGTGGGGCCGTCCATCGGCACCCAGTCCTCGGCCTTCATGCCGCCCTTGCCGTCCAGCGCGCGACCGGCGCCGTCGAGCACGCGGCCGAGCATGCTCATGCCCATCGGCAAGCGCCCGGTGTCGGCCAATGGCACCACGCGGGCACCGGGGGCGATACCGGCGAGGCTGCCCACCGGCATCAGGAATATCTTGCTGCCGGAAAAGCCCATCACTTCGGCTTCGACCTGCACCGGGTGATAGCTGTCGTCGTTGATCACCATGCAGCGGCTGCCCATGGCGGCACGCAAGCCCTCGGCTTCGAGGGTCAGGCCGACCATGCGCAACAGGCGCCCTTCCAGGATCGGTTGGCCGGGCAACTCAGTGGCCTCGGCGTAGCTGTCCAGGCGCTTGGCGAAGCTGGTGCGATCAAGGCGCATCGCTGGCGTCCAGGTCAACACTGATATCGGCTTGGGACGGATTCAGCGCCTGTTCGTGCTGTTGGTCCAGCAACTTGGCCATGATCTGGCTGATGCGGGTTTCCACCGTGGCATCGATGCGGCTGTGCTCGGTCTCGACGCGGCAGCCGCCCGGCTGCAGCGACGCGTCCTCGACGATGCGCCAGGTTTCTTCATGGCGCTCGCGCAAGGCTTTGACCTGCTCGAAATCCTGCGGGTTGATGTACAGCCGCACATTACCGACACCCAGGGGCAGCAGCTTGAGGGCTTCGCGCATCACGCTTTCGATCTGGCTCGAATCAAGCACCAGTTCGCGCTGGATCACCTGGCGCGCGATGTGCTGCACCAGGCCGACCATGGACTTCTCCAGTTGCGAATCCTGTTCGGCAATCGGGTCGAACAGGGTACCCATCAAGCGCTCGAGGCTGGCCAGCTTGCCGCTGAGGGCTTCTTCGGCTTCCTGGCGGACCTTGAGGGTGGTGCTGCGAAAGCCGTCTTTTTCACCGGCCGCAAAGCCTTCGTTGTAAGCCTCCTGGCGGATCGCTTCCAACTCTTCAAGGGTCAGCGGCTGGACTTCTTCCAGCGGCACTTCTTCCATCTGCGCTGGAGGCTCTTCCACCGGCTCAGGCTCAGGTTCCGGCACGTGGGGGTCGAAGCTGGGCAACGACCAGATGTCGAACCCGCCGACATCCCGCGCGCGAATCAGATCGCTGGGCGTCTCATCTTTGTTCGACATGCAGGGCGCCTTAGATCATTTCTTCGCCGCCCTTCCCGCCGAGAACGATTTCTCCGGCTTCGGCCATACGGCGGGCAATGGTGAGGATTTCTTTCTGCGCGGTTTCCACGTCGCTGACGCGCACCGGGCCCTTGGCTTCCAGGTCGTCGCGCAACAGTTCGGAGGCACGCTTGGACATGTTCTTGAAGATCTTTTCCTTGACGCCCTCGTCCGAGCCCTTGAGGGCCAGCACCAGCACGTCGGACGACACTTCGCGCAGCAACGCCTGGATGCCGCGGTCGTCGACATCGGCGAGGTTGTTGAACACGAACATCAGGTCTTCGATCTGGCCGGACAGGGTGTCGTCGATCTCGCGGATCGAGTCCATCAACTGGCCTTCGACCGAGCTGTCGAGGAAGTTCATGATGTCGGCGGCACGCTTGATCCCGCCCAGGGTGGTGCGCGAGGCATTCGAGTTGCCCGAGAACTGTTTCTCGAGAATCGTGTTGAGTTCTTTCAGGGCGGCCGGCTGCACGGTGTTCAACGACGACACACGCAGGATGATGTCCAGGCGCACTTTATGGTCGAAGTGGCCAAGCACTTCGCCGGCCTGGTCCGGGTCCAGGTAGGCCACGACGATGGCCTGGATCTGCGGGTGCTCGTAGCGGATCACGTCAGCGACCGCGCGCGGTTCCATCCATTTGAGGCTGTCCAGGCCACTGGTGTTGCCGCCCAGCAGGATGCGGTCGATCAGGCCGTTGGCCTTGTCTTCGCCCAGGGCCGAGGTCAGCATCTTGCGGATATAGCTGTCGGAGCCGACGCCCAGGCTGGTCTGGTCGCCGACGATCTCGACGAACTCGCTCATCACCTGCTCGACTTGCTCGCGGTGCACATTGCGCATCTGCGCCATGGCCACGCCTACGCGCTGGACCTCTTTGGGGCCCATGTGGCGCAGCACTTGGGCAGCGTCGGTTTCGCCCAACGACAGCAGCAGCACGGCGGCCTTGTCGACCCGGGAGAGCTTGGCAACAGCGGCTCGATCATTCATCAGCGTTAATCCACTCTTTCACGACCTGGGCCACACGGCCCGGGTCTTCTGCCACCAGACTCTTGATTGCGTTCAACTGAGCGTCATAGCCTTCGCTCGGGCTTGGCAACAGGATACTTTGCGGGCCGCCCAGGCTGACGCGGTCGTTGGCCAGCTCGCCGTCCAGACCACCCATGCCGCCCAGTTCCACGTCGCCACCGGCCAGGGCCAGTTGTTTCTTGCCGTTACCGGTGATGTTGTTGAGCACCGGACGCAGCACGCCGAACACCAGCACCAGAATGAACAGCACACCCAGCACTTGCTTGACGATGTCCCAGAACCACGGCTGGGTGTAGAACGCCGGGTCGGCGATCACTTCGCCGCGCTCGGCGGAGAACGGCATGTTGATCACACTCACGCTGTCACCACGGCTGGCGTCGAAGCCGACGGCGTCCTGCACCAGGCGGGTGAAGCGCGCCAATTCATCGGCGGTCCATGGCGCGCGGGTGACGGCACCGTCAGCGGCGTTGACCTTGACCTGGTCATCGACCACCACCGACACCGACAGGCGATTGATCTTGCCCTGCTGCTGCTTGGTGTGGCTGATGGAACGGTCGAGCTCGAAGTTCTTGGTGGACTGGTTACGCTTGTCCGCCGGGTACGGCGCGAGCATTGGCTGGCCGGTGGCCGGGTCCATGATCTGCTGGCCGTTGGCATCCAGCAATGGCTGCCCAGGCTGGATCGCACCCGCGGTCGCCGCAGCGCCACCGGTGGTTTGCGGGGCCGAAGCCGGCGCCGGTGGCTGGTTGCTCAAAGCTCCCGGCACACCTTGCGGGCCGTTGCTGGCAGTGCGTTGTTCGCTGGTGGACTGTTCGCTGCGCAGGGCGGGCTGGTCCGGGTTGAATTGTTCGGACGTCGATTCGACAGCGCTGAAGTCTACGTCGGCGGACACTTCAGCCTTGTAGCGGTCATTGCCCAGCACCGGCTGCAGAATATTGTGCACGCGCTGGGTGAGCATGCTTTCCATGCGACGGCTGTAGTCGAACTGCTTGCCGGCCTGGGTCAGCGCGGAATTTTCGGCCATGTCCGACAGCAGGTTGCCCTTCTGGTCGACCACGGTGATTTGCGACTTGCTCAACTCCGGCACGCTGGTGGCCACCAGGTTGACGATTGCCAGTACCTGGCCAGGCTCCAGGGAGCGGCCGGAAAACAGCTCGACCAATACCGAGGCGCTTGGCTTGCGCTCGTCACGCACGAACACCGAGCTTTTCGGAATGGCCAAGTGCACGCGGGCACCCTTGACGTTGTTCAAGCTGGAAATGGTGCGCGCCAGTTCGCCTTCCAGGCCGCGACGGTAGCGGGTGGCTTCCATGAACTGGCTGGTGCCCAGGCCCTGGTCCTTGTCGAGGATTTCAAAGCCGATATTGCTGTCGGACGGCGTCACGCCGGCCGCGGCCAGTTTCATCCGCGCACGCGCCACATCATCGGCCTTAACCAGCAAGGCACCCGAGTTGGGCTCGACCGTGTAGGCAATGTCGGCGGCGGCGAGGGTTTCCATGATCTGCTTGGAATCCATGCCCGCCAGGCTGCCGTACAGCGGCCGGTAATCAGGTTGCTGCGACCACAGCACCACGGCAAAACCAATCGCCACGCTGGCCGCCAGGCCGACCATCAGGCCCACCTGACGCAGCATGGTCATTTCCGAGAGGTTTTCCAGGAACGACAGGCCAAACAGCGGCGGCTTGCCTTCTGTCTTGGCGGGTACGTTGTCCACGACTGCTTCTGCCATGAGTTAAATCTCGCCCTTAAACCGGCATCTGCATGATGTCTTGATAAGCCTGAACCAGCTTGTTACGCACTTGGGTCAAGGCCTGGAAGGAAACACTGGCCTTTTGCGAGGCGACCATCACATCGGTGAGGTCCACGCCGCTTTTACCGATCTCGAACGCGGTCGCCAACTGGCTGGAAGCCTGCTGGGTATCACTGACTTTATTGATTGCCTGACCGAGCATGTCGGCAAAATTGCTTTGGCCCAATTCCGGCGCTGGCGCGACGGATTTCGGCTGAGCCATGGCATCCATTTGCATGGAGCGCATATCCAACATCAACCGATTGAACTCAATACCCTGGCTCATTAACTTCTCTCTCCGACGACCCGCAATTTTTTGACACTACGCAGCGGTTACTAGGGGTGGTAGCAACAAGGGTGCCAGCTCCGTGGCGATTCGTAAGAAAAGGCGACAAACCTTGTCAGCCCAGGTTTTGCTCAGGTGGCGAAAAGATACGCTTCCACGTCCATCCCGGCGTCGCGCATCTGCGCCAGCTTGTAGCGCAGGGTGCGCGGGCTGATGCCAAGGCGTTCGGCCGCCTCTTTGCGGCGGCCGCGCTCGGCGCGCAGGGTGTCGATGATCATCTGGAATTCGCGGCGGCGCAGGTCATCGCCCAGGCCGCCAGCCGATTCGGCTTCGGCCAGCACCGGTGCCGGCGCCAGGCTCGGCAACGGCGCCACGCCATTGCCCATGGCCAGACAGAAATCCTGCGGCTGGATCAGGCCGCCCTGCTGCAGGATCAGCGCGCGCTGGATGGCGTTGTCCAGCTCGCGCACGTTACCCGGCCATGGATAACTGACCAGACAGGCCTGGGCCTCGGCCGACAGCCGTGCCTGGGCATGCTTCATTTTTTTGACGTGGTTGTTCAGCAGGCGCTCGGCCAGCGGAATGATATCGGCCGGACGCTCGCGCAACGGGCGCCAGGCCAGCGGGAATACCGATAGCCGGTAGAACAAGTCTTCGCGAAACCGCCCCGCCGCCACTTCGCCCGCCAGGTCGCGGTTGGTCGTGGCGACCACGCGGATGTCCAGCTGGATCGGCTTGCGTGCGCCCACCCGCTCCACTTCGCGCTCTTGCAACACGCGCAGCAGTTTGGCTTGCAGGCCCAGGGGCATTTCCGAGATTTCGTCGAGCAGAATGGTGCCGCCGTCGGCCTGTTCGAACTTGCCGGCCTGGGCCGCGATGGCGCCGGTGAACGAACCCTTCTCATGGCCGAACAGCGTGGCTTCGAGCATGTTGTCCGGGATCGCCGCGCAGTTGATCGCGATGAACGGTTGCCGGGCTCGGCTCGATTGTTGATGGATATAGCGCGCCAACACTTCCTTGCCGGTGCCGGACTCGCCGGAGATCAATACGGTGGAGTCACTGCGCGCCACGCGGGCCGCCAGTTCCAGCAATTGCGCGCTGGCCGGTTCGAAGGCAATCGGACCGTCACCCTCGCCCGCCGAAATCACCCCCAGGGCATGCCGGGCGACCAACTCGATCAGCGCCTTGGGCTCGAACGGCTTGACCAGATAATCCGCCGCCCCCTGACGCATGGCGTCCACAGCCCGCTCCACGGCGCCATGGGCGGTCATCAGCAGCACCGGCAATTGCGGCTGGCGCGCGCGCAGCAGGCCGAGCAACTGGTGGCCGTCCATGCCGGGCATGTTCACATCGCTGACCACCAGGCTGAAGGCTTCCTGCTCCACCGCCTCCAAGGCCTCCTCGGCTGAGCCGACCGCACGGTAGTCATGGCCCGCCAACAGCAGCGTGTCAGCCAATGCCTCACGCAGGGCGCGATCGTCTTCAACCAATAAAACCTTGATAGTCATGATCCTTCTACTCCGCGCTTGCCGCGCTGGAAAACAGCGGCAAGGTCATCAATGCACAGGTGCCGCGCCCCAACCGGGAGCGCAACTGCAATTCTCCCTGATGCGCACGCGCCACGGCCTTGACCACGGTCAGGCCCAGGCCAGTGCCGTTGGTCTTGGTGGTGAAAAAAGGTTCGCCCAGGCGCTCCAGCACGGCCGGGGCTATACCGCTGCCGCTGTCGCTGATGCACAGGCGCAGGGTTTGCTCGCGGCTATACAGATGCACCTTGAGCCGCGCACCGGGGCCGCTGGCCTGGGTGGCGTTTTCGATCAGATTGAGCAGCGCACCGACCAGCGTGTCGCGGTTGCACAGCAACTCGCCGTGGTGGCTGTCGCATTGCCAGCGCAGGTTCGCGCCCTGAATATGCGTGGCCGCCGCCGCTTGCAGGGCCTGCATCAAGCCGGCCGGGGTCAGGCGGTCAGTCAACGGTAATTCGCCACGGGCAAACACCAGCATGTCGCGCACTTGGTGTTCCAACTCATGCAGGCGCTCCTTGAGACGCCCGGCAAAGCGCTGGTGGGTGGCCGTGGGCAATTGCTCATCAGTCAAATGACTGGCGTAGATCAACGCTGCCGACAGCGGCGTGCGGATCTGATGCGCCAGCGAAGCGACCATGCGCCCCAACGACGACAAACGCTCGTGGCGGGCCAGTTGGTCTTGCAAGTGACGGGTTTCCGTCAGGTCGTTGAGCAGCACCAACTGGCCTGGCTCAGCGTCCAGGGACCGGGTGGCAATGGACAGGCGGCGCCCATCCTTAAGGGACACTTCGTGGCCGTCATCCTCACGCGGCGCGAAGCAGCGGGTGATGACATGGCGCCACAGCTCGCCTTCCAGCGGCAGGCCAAGCAGGTCGCAGGCGGCCGGGTTGGCTTCGCGCACACGGCCCTGGTCATCGATGACGATCACGCCACCGGGCAACAGTGAGAGCAGATTCTGCAGGCGGTTGGCCAAGCGTTCTTTTTCGGCCAGCTCCTGCATGCGCTGAGCGCTGACCACTGCGAGCTCGCCTTTAAGCTCGGACACCCGGGCTTCAAGCAGGCTGTAGGAATCGGTCAGCTGGCTCGACATCTGGTTGAAGTGCGAGAACGCCTGCTCAAGACCCTGGCGGGTCGGCGGCTCTACAGGCGGAACCAGCCCCTGGATCACAGGGGCCGTAGATAGTTGGGCGGCGTGGGGCATCATGCTCTCTCGCTTGGCTGACCGTCAGTTAAACGGAACGTTGCGAGGGCTGTAGCAATACCCGTGCCGAAAAAAATCTACCTAAAAATCAATCAGTTGAAAAACAGGCGTCAATCATCCGCCTGTTCGTCACCTTCTTTGCGGCTCATACCGTACTTGCGCATCTTCTCCACCAGGGTGGTGCGACGAATGCGCAGGCGCTCGGCGGCGCGGGCAACGATGCCATTGGCGTCGTCCAGGGCCTGTTGGATCAGGCCTTGCTCCAGGTTGCCGAGGTAGTCCTTGAGGTCCAGGCCTTCGGGCGGCAGCATGGCCGATGCACCGAAGTCCGGCGTATGGCCGTTGATCGCCACGCGCTCTTCCATGTCACTGCGCAGGCTGTCGACCATCTGTTCGTCTTCGTCATCGACGTAACGGAATTTCTTCGGCAACTCGACCACGCCGATCACCCCATAGGGGTGCATGATCGCCATGCGCTCCACCAGGTTGGCCAGCTCGCGCACGTTGCCCGGCCAGCCGTGGCGGCACAGCGACATGATCGCGGCGGAGTTGAAACGGATGGAGCCGCGCTTTTCGTGCTCCATGCGCGAGATCAGTTCGTTCATCAGCAACGGGATGTCTTCCACGCGCTCACGCAGCGGGGCCATCTCGATCGGGAAGACGTTGAGGCGGTAGTACAGGTCTTCGCGGAAGCTGCCGACCTCGATCATGCTTTCGAGGTTCTTGTGGGTGGCGGCAATGATGCGCACGTCCACGCTCTGGGTCTTGTTGCTGCCCACGCGCTCGAAGGTGCGTTCCTGCAACACGCGCAGCAACTTGACCTGCATCGGCAGCGGCATATCGCCGATTTCGTCGAGAAACAGCGTGCCGCCGTTGGCCAGCTCGAAGCGCCCGGCACGGCTGGTGATCGCCCCGGTAAAGGCGCCCTTCTCGTGGCCGAACAATTCGCTTTCCAGCAGCTCTGCCGGGATCGCCCCGCAGTTGACCGGCACGAATGGTCCGTCGCGGCGCTTGGAGTGATAGTGCAGGTTGCGCGCGACCACTTCCTTGCCGGTGCCGGACTCGCCGAGGATCAGCACGCTGGCGTCGGTGTCGGCCACTTGCTGCATCATCTGGCGTACGTGCTGGATCGCCCGGCTGGTGCCGACGAGGCTGCGGAACAGGTTGGGTTCACGGTGACGGCCGCGCTCGCGGGCCTGGTCGTACATCTCGCGATAGACCTGGGCGCGGTGCAGGGAATCAAGCAATTTGCTATAGCTGGGCGGCATTTCCAGAGTGGAAAGCACGCGGCGGCGCTGGTCTTCAGGCAGGTCGACAGAAGAAATATCGCCCATCAGCAACACCGGAAGGAACTCATCCCAGGTTGACAGTGTCTTTAACAAGCCCAAAACAGCGCCTGGAGCGTTTACCGTCCCGATCAGCACACAAATGACTTCACGGCTCGACGCCAACGAGCTGACCACCTGCTGCCAATCATGGCTACCGCAGGGCAAATTTTCTTCACCAAGAAAATTTAAAATCACCGCTAAATCGCGGCGGCGGACGCTATCGTCATCGATCAGCAGAATTTTGGTTTCACGCCACATGCAATAGCAACTTCCCTAGTAAAACTTCCTGCCCCGGAATGAGGGCAATCAAGACGTCAGTAAGACTTATCCTCTACTAGACGTCTGAAATCTGAAAACAGCACTAGTTAAGTCAAAAATGCTGGCACAGTCAAATATATGACGCACCGTTCGGACTAACCGAGCCCTTATCAGCCGAAAAGATGGTAAACCTTTGACGCATTTTTCGCTTGGTTGATCTGCGCCATCTCTTCGAAAATCGCCTGGCGCTCGCCGGTCGTCACCTCAAGCAACTGCTGATACACCCCCAACAGAGCCTCGAGCTTTTCGCGCAACGCATCCTCGTCCACCGGCGCTTCGCTGAGCACGTTATCGATCACGTTGCGGCAACCCAGGTCCAGCTCGCCAATGGCGTCCCAGTTGCGCGCAGCCAGTGCATCGACCAGGGCTTCGCGGGTTTCATCAATGCGTTGCAGTGCGTGGCTCATGACGATTTCCTCAGGGCCCAGTGGCCTTATTGTGCGGCGCCTTGTGGCACGGCAATGGCATCCCAGCCTTCTTTCACGGTAATCAGCAGACGAGCGACTTCGTCGATCATGTCGGCATCATTGTGCAGATTGGCTTCCATCAGGCGATTGGTCATGTACACGTACAGACCTTCCAATTGCTGGACGTATTCCTTGTTGTCGCTTTTCTCGGCATTGAGGCCGTCACGCAAACCTATGAGGATGTCGGCAGCCTTACCCAGCATCAGGCCCTTCTGAGCGATATCACCGCGCGCCAGGGCACCTTTGGCTTGTGCCATACGGTCCAGGCCGCCTTCCATCAGCATCTGCACCAGGCGATGCGGGCTGGCTTCGGAGATCTGCGCATGGGAATTGACCTTCTGATATTGGCGAAGGGCTCTCATGGGATTCATGTTTCTACCTCGTGACAGGCAACAGCGATAAGGGTTGCAGTAACCATTATGTCGACTGGATCGCAAAAAACTTTAACCCGCCGACGCTAGAAAGAACAAAGCCCAGGTCAACGGACCTGGGCTTTTTCATGTGTATTCAATCAGCTATCGCTGCTTTGAGATTTACTGATCGCACTGAGCGTACCGAGGATGCTGCTGCTCTGCTGGCGCAACTGCGCCACCAGCGTATCCATGGCGGTGTATTTGCGGGTCAGCGCGTCTTGCATGGTGGTCAGACGTTCATCCAGGGAAGTCTGTTGCTTGGTGAGGTCCTTCAGGCTGTCGGCCAAGGAACTGGTGCGCGTCGCCAGTATCCCGGTGGTTGGCTTGGCATAGGCGTCGGTCGCAGCGGTAAGGCGCGCCAGCAGACCAGTCTTGCCACTGAAGATACTGTTGATATCGGCGGGATTGCTCAGCACCGCCTTGTCCCACTGCTTGCTGTCGATGCTCAGTGCGCCGGTGTCCTGATCGGTCGTGACGCCGAACTGCGCCAGGGACTTCAAGGTACCGTTACCGGACAGCGCGTTGAACTCGTTGCGGATCGCCGACTGCAAAGTGCGCATGGTCGAGTCGCCGGTCAGGGTCGCCGATACGGAGTTACCGGCAGCATCCTTGGTCACCTTGGTTTCGGCGTTCATCGCCTTGAGCAGGGCGTTGTAAGTATCGACGAAACCCTTGACCCCGGACTTCAGCGAAGTGCTGCTGGTGGTCACGGAAATGGTCAAGGCCGTACGCACCGGGTTTTCAGTCTGATCGTTGGCAACGGCGGTAGGCGATACAGTGAGCAGCTTGATGCTCACCCCACTCACAGCATCGGAGATGCTGTTGGACTTGGATTCCGCAGCGATGCCATCAATGGTGTATTTGGCGTTCTGAGGTACGTCGACGACCTTGTAACCGGTATCGATCCCGGAGTTACCCGACATTGTCAGATCCGAGCCCACACCGCCGGTGGTAGACGTCAGAATCAGACGCGAACCGTTGGAGTCGGTGAGAATGTTGGCGCTCAAGCCCGCAGTGCCGAACTGGCTGTTGATCGAGTCGCGCACCTGTTGCAGGGTGGCGCCCGGTGGCACGCTCAGGTCGAAGTTCTTGCCCGACTGGCTGATGGTGAGTGTCGTGGCCTTGTTCGTCGCGTTGACAATCGTCGACTGCCCACCGGCGAAACTGGTGGTCGACAGCTTGGAAGGCTTGGCCAGCTGATTGACGACCAGAGAGAAACTACCATTCGCAGCGCCAGGGTTGGCCGTCATGGTGGCAACCTTTTCATCCGAAGACGTACCAGTCAACCCCGTGAAGCTGTTGTCCGTCCCCATGCTGGTCAAGGCACCGCGAAAGGCGTCCAGGGCAGCCTGGATCTTGCCGATCGACGACAGCTGAGTGGTTGCCTTCTGCGACTGAACGTTGATCTGCGCCTGCTTCGGCGCTCGTTCGGCATCCACCAGGGACTTTACAATTGCCTGAGTGTCGAAGCCCGACCCCACGCCAGTAATCGTTGTACCCGCCATCATCTTTCTCCTAGTGCGGTGGCTGCCGTTATCTTGACGACTATCGCTTCAAGCCGAAACGGCAACAAGTTTCATGCCAGCTCAGACCTTGTCGTCAAACAACACGTGGCTGGCGCTGGACAAGCTCTGCGCCAGCTTCAAGGCCGTTTCCGAAGGGATCTGGCGGATTACTTCACCGGTGTCGGTGGCAATAACCTTGACCACAACCCTGTGGGTGGAATCGTCAATGGAAAAATCCAGATTGCGCTGGGCCGCTTGTACGAATTCTTTAATATCAGTGACCGCTTTTTCCAGATCGCCCTTCTGGGACTGATCTGCGGCTGGCGCGGCCAGCTCAACCTTGCTCTTGTCTTTGTCGGCCACAGGCGCCATGGAGGCTTGAACGGCCTGCGGCGGATAAGACGAGTTCAGTTTTACACTCATGTCCATGTCCAATCTCCTCTAACGGGAAAAGACGAAAGGGCACGTAAACGCGCCCTTCCGTCAATTACCAAGCGCTGTGATTACTGAAGCAGTTTCAGTACAGCGGATGGCAGCTGGTTAGCCTGCGACAGGATCGCAGTGGAAGCCGACTGCAGGGTTTGCTGCTTGGTCAGTTCAGCGGCTTCGGAAGCGAAGTCGACGTCCTGGATGGTGGAACGAGCAGCGGTGGTGTTCTTCTGGATGTTGGACAGGTTGTCTACAGTGCTGGTCAGACGGTTCTGTACAGCGCCCAGGCCCGAACGGGAGCTGGAGATAGTAGCGATAGCCTGGTCGATTACCGAAACAGCGTTCTGAGCCTTGGTGGCGTCAGTCACGTCAGTTTGCGATACCGAAGTCTTGGTCGAAGCAGCCGAGGTAGCGGCGCCGAAGATACCGGTCACACCAGCGCCTTCCAGGGAGTAGCCCTTCGAGGAGTTCATGTTCACAGCACCCGTAGCGATCAGGCCGTCAGCCAGAGCCACGCCTGCACCGTAAGCGCCTGCGCCATCTTTGGTAGCGACGGAGATGGTGCCAGCAGCGGTCGAAGCGCTGAACGCCAGGTTCTCACCGGTATCGGATTTAACCGACAGGGTGCCTTTGGATTCGTCGTAGTTAACGCTGATACCCAGTTTGGCAGAGTTCGACTTCAGCTGGTCAGCCAGGCTGGCGGTATCCTTTACACCAACGAAGGTGGTGGCTTGGCCGCCAACAGTCATGGTGAACGAGGCCGGAGCAGTAGCTGCGCCTGCTGCTACAGTGAACTCAGCTTCGGTGCTGGCGGTAGCGCCCAGGCCACCGATGGCGCCGTTAAGCTGTGCAGCGATGGTTTTAGCCGAGGCAGCAGCTGCAACGGTTACGGTGTTGGTTTGGCCGTTGCCGGTAACCGCGATTGCGCCGCCAGCGACGCCGGTGGTGCTTGGAGCGATCGCCAGGCTGTTGATCTGCTGCGAACCAATGTTGTTGGCTGCAACGTTGTCCAGGCTCAGGTTGATGGTTTCGTTAGCGTTGGCGCCAACCTGGATGGACTTGGTGCCGTACGAACCGTCCAGCAGCTTCTGGCCACCGAAAGTAGTGGTTTGCGAAATACGGGTCAGTTCCGAAGTCAGAGCCTGGTATTCGTCGTTGTTCGACTTACGGTCGTCGGTGCTCAGGGAGCCGGTAGCCGAGGACAGAGCCAGGGTACGCATTTTTTGCAGAATGTCGGTCGAAGCCTGCATTGCGCCTTCAGCGGTTTGCGCGATGGAGATACCATCGTTGGCGTTCTTCACTGCTTGACCCAGGCCGTTGATCTGGCTGGTCATACGGTTGGAGATACCCAGGCCGGCTGCGTCGTCTTTAGCGCTGTTGATACGCAGGCCGGAAGACAGGCGCTGCATGGAAGTGGCCAGGGCGCCGCCAGCTTTGTTCAGGTTGCCCTGAGTAGTGATCGAAGCAATGTTGGTGTTTACTGTTAAAGCCATGACGAAATCCTCGATGGATGAATACTGCGGCTTCCGGCCCTGGCAACCGCCGGGTGTGGCCTGAGAACCTACGTAATAGTTATCGTCGTGGTAGCCGGTTGCTTGAGGGTTTTTTTGATTTTTTTTACTAGCCCTGTGCCAGCCCTTGCAATTCAAGGGGTTACCACTGCCGAAAACCCAGCGTTTGTTGGCTTTTCTGGCGCCAAATAAAAAACGCCGATGATCTTTCGATCATCGGCGTTTTTTATGCAGCCACTAAAGCATCACGGGCGATAGAGAATCGCCGACCCCCAGGACAGGCCCACACCGAAGCCACTGATCGCCACACGCTTCCAGGTGGCGTCCATCACATGCTTTTCCAGCAGCAACGGAATGCTCGATGACACGGTGTTGCCGGTCTCGACCATGTCCTTGATGAACTTGTCCACCGGCGCCTCTTCAAAACGTCGCGCCACGGCGTCGACAATCGCCGCACTGCCCTGGTGAATGCAGAACGCATCGATGTCATCGGCCTTGAGGTCCGACTCATCGAGCAGCTCGTGCAAATGCGCCGGCACCTTGAGCAAGGCGAAGTTGAAGACCTGGCGACCGTTCATGAAGAACACGCCATCACTGACCTTCAGGTGCGGTGCGCCCGAACCGTCTGTGCCAAACTTGGATTTGCCCAGCAACCACGGCGCGTCTTCGCCCATCCAGGTGGCGGTGGCGGCGTCGCCAAACAGCATGGTGGTGTTGCGGTCTTCCGGGTCGACGATTTTCGAGTATGGGTCGGCGGTGATCAGCAGGCCGTTTTTCAGGCCGGTGGCTTCCATGAAGCCCTTCATGGCGTAGATGCCATATACGTAACCGGAACAACCCAGGGAAATATCGAAGGCGGCCACGTGGGTGGGCAGGCCCAGTTTGTCCTGCACGATGGCTGCGGTGTGGGGCAGCCCTTCTTCATCGCCGTTCTGGGTGACCACGATTACGGCGTCGATGGACTCGCGCTTCAAGTCCGGGTTGTTGGCAAACAACGCGTTGACCGCCTCGACACACAGATCGGAGGTTTCCTGCGCGGCTTCCTTGCGCGGCAGGAACGCCGAACCGATCTTGCCGATGATGAATTCTTCATCCTTGGCGAATTTGGCACCCTGGGCGTAGTTATCGATACCGTCCGCCGGCACGTAACTGGCGATGCTTTTTATGCCAATCATTGTGGCTTCCCAATACTAAATAGCTGGAGAACACCCCAGGGCCTGCGCCCGAAGTGCTGACAATAAAGGGGATAACCCCATAAAAATTTCGCTGAAAGCCGCGCAATAACAACGGCAACGCGACTTATCCTTTTCACACGATACAGTGAAGATGCGCTTTATGACTCACAGGTCACTCAATTTTCAATGGATCTGTGCAAAATCTGCAAACAAATCAGCCGCAAAAACGACAACGGCCCACCCCGTTTCCGGGATGAGCCGCTGGTCTACCGCCAGAATTTACATTTTATTGAACAGGCTCAACTGGGAGATTTTCACAAAGGCCAACTGCGACGCCTGCAACATGGTCTGCTGCAGCGTCAGGTTGATTGCCGCCTCGCCCATGTCGATATTGGCCAGGTCGCTCATGGTGCTGGTATTGGCGATACCTACACTGGTGTTCTCACTGGACTGGATATCCAGTGCGTTCTCCCGCGCACCGATGGAACCGCGCACATTGGTGATCTGGGAACTCGAATTGGCGAGGTTGCTGATGGACGCATCCAGCACGTCCTTGAGCTTGATCGTCGCCGCAGGATTGCCGTCCGCCGGCAGCTCCAGGGCTTTGCGCAGTTGACCAAGGGTGTCCAGCGCGTTCTGGGTTTTCTGGGTGTTGGCCCCTACGGAAAACTGATCACCCGGCTGCGGTGGCCCGGCGCTGACATCAAACGTCACGCCAGCGGCCGTTACCGTGGTACCGCCGCCAGTATCGCCGGTGGCGATGGCCTTGCTGTCGGTCGTATACGGCTGGGCGTACACCTCATAGGCGGTCGCACTGCTGAACTTGATCAGCGCCCCGCTGTTGGTGGGAAACGTGCTGGCGTAGTCCGCCTGGCTGGATACGCGAGCGCCGGTCAGTTGCGCGGTGGACGCATTGCTCGGCGTACGCGAAACGCTGAAGGTATCCGGCTTGGCTTCAAGGCTGAAGGAGCGATCCTTGACCAGCGCATCGGAGTTGGCGCCTGGGGCGACATCCCCCAGATTGAGGGTGATGTCGAACTTCACCCCGCGCAATGCCACGCTGGAACTGCCTTCCTTGGTCGGATCGAACGTGCCGTTGCCCGGAATCTCCGAGGTCACGTCATTGCCGTTCTTGTCGGCCACCTTGTATTGGGTGCTGCTGGTAAACGTCAGCTTGTACGGCTGGCCATCAGCAAACTTGTTCGAATAATCGGAGCTCGACGTCACCAACCCGGCCGACAGGGCAACTTTGTTGTCGTTGACCGTCGGCGGCACCGTTTGCGGCACCGGCGCTTGCCACGTGGCCTGCGTACGACTGGAATTGGCTGCGCCTTCCAGGATGGTTTTACCGGTATCACCGGCGCTGACCGTCAGCGTATTGGAAACCTGCAGGCTCAGCGGGGTCTCGTCGCCCTGATAGCTGTAGGTGCCGTCATTGTTGCGCGCGTACGGCGGCGTCTGGGTCTTGGAACCGGAAAACAGGTAATTGCCGGAAGAGTCCTTGCTGTTAAGCAAGCCCAGCACCTGGTCTTCAATGGCACCGACTTCGCTGGCAATCGACCGCCGGTCCGCGTCGCTTACCGAACCACCGGCACGCAGGGCCAATTGAGTGGCGCGCTGCATGGCGTCGCTGATCGCGTCCAGCACGCTCTCCTCGTTGGTCAGCGAGTTCTTCAAACTGGTGATGTTGCCGTTGAACTGCCCCAGCATGTCTTTCTGCTGCTGCAGCAACAACAACCGCGCCGCCGCCACCGGATCATCCGCTGCGGTCTGCACGCGCACGCCGGAGCTGGCCTGTTCCTGCGCCTTGACCACGCTGGAGTAGTTATCCGAATACTTGGCGGAACTGGTTTCGAAATATTGAGCGGTAGAAATACGCATCGTCCCAGGCTCCCTTAAAGACTATTGATCAGCGTGCTGAAGGTTTCTTGCGCAGCCTTGATGATCTGCGACGACGCGGTGTAGTACTGCTGGAACTTGATCATGTTGCCCGCTTCTTCATCCAGGTTGACCTGGGACACCGAGTTGCGCGCATCCTGGTTGGCCTTGAGCAAGGCGCCGGTGGCGGTAGTGTCGGTATTGGCTGAAGCGGCCTTGGCCCCCACGGTCGAGACCAGACGGCTGTTGGCCGTCACCAGGCTCACACCGCCGCCACTGCCATCGGACAGCCCGACCGTGGCCTTGGTCTGCAGGTCGAGCAGGGCCAGGGCGTTGCGGTTATCCGACTTGCCCGAGGCGTTGAAGGAAAACGTGGTGCTGTCACCGTCAGCTGGCGAACCGCCGACCGTGGTATCGAATTTAAAGCTCTTGGCCGGAACCAGCAGTGCGCCGTTGGCGTCACGCATCGGCACATCGACGGTGATCTTGTTGCCCTGGCCCGGAACGATGGTGCCGGTGCCGATCGAGTTGCCCTGGGCGTCGTTGAGCGTGTAGCCCTGAGTGCCATCAGCCGCAGGCTTGCCGAACACCATCTTCACCGGCATCGAGTGTTCAATCCCGGTACGCAGTTGCGCGGTATCGGCGCCGCCATGGATATCGATGGGCAGGGTCAGGGTCGGCGGAGTAAAGGTGCCGGTACCCTGGTTGGTCTTACTGCCCTCGCCCAGCAATGGCCCGGCGAACGCGATTTTATTGGCATCGGTCAACGCGGTGCCGATGTTCGTCGCGCCAGTGGCCGTTGGGCTGACCTTGAAACTGTCGCCTGCGGCTATCGGGCCCTTGCCATCCAGGGCCAGGGTGAAGCCGTCGATCACCGGTGGTGGCGCGGTGTTGGTATCGAACGCGCCCATGGCTTTGCCGTCGGAACGCACAACCGTGTAGTTGTTGGCGCTGCTGAAGGTCACTTTGTAGTCGTAGGCCGACAACTTGCTGGTGTCGCTGATGCTCACGTTCAAGTTGCCGGAGCCGGTGCTGTTGCCCATCGCGCCCTGACTGCGCTGGGCAATGGCGGCGGCACTGTTGATGTCCTTGAACAGCGACGAGCCGAAGTCACCGTTCAGGTCCAGGCCTTGGCCCAGTTGGCTGTTGACGGTGTCGGCGGTCGCCAGGGCAATTCGCCCCAGATCGTTGATAGCCGGCATCAGCGCATCGCTGCGATAACGCAACAGACCGCCAATGCTGCCGCCACTGAGCACGTTGCCCAGGTCGATCGCGGTACCGCCGCCGGCATTGAGCTGAATGGTGTACTGGCTTGGGTCGCTGTTGCTCGGTACCGCCGAAATGGTGTTCGACTGATCGCCCAACACCAGGGATTGACCGGTGCCGGTGCTGACGCTGAACACACCGTTCTTTTCGCTGGTGGTCACGCCGACCAGCTCATTGAGCGAACGCACCGCTTCGTTACGTGCATCCAGCAGGTTGGCCGGGGCGCTGCTGCTGGAGCCTTGAGCCAGAGTGATCTGCTTGTTGAGCGAGGCAATCGAGGAGGTCAACTGGTTGACCTGATCGCTCATGGTGCCCAACTGGCCGTTGATCGACTGTTTTTGCTCGTTCAACTGGCTGGAAATCGAGTTGAAACGGTTGCTCAGGGTCTGGGCGCCGGTCAGCAGCACTTGCCGGGCCGACACGTCGCTGGGGTTGGCCGCCGCAGTCTGCACAGCGGAGAAGAACGCACTGAGTACCGACGACATGCCGGTGGTCTTGTCCGACAGGGTCTTGTCGATGGCGCTGGCCTGGCTGGCATAAGCCTTGGCATCGTTACTCAGCGCCGTGCTGTTCTGATACGCCGCATCGAGGAACTCGTTATACACCCGGCGCACGTCGGCCAGGGTCGTGCCGCTGCCGATGTACACACCGCCGTACGGGTTGTTGGCGTTGGCATTCTGCGTGGTCTGCTGACGCGAATAACCCGAGGTGTTGGCGTTGGCGATGTTATTACTCAAGACCGACAACGATCCTTGAGCGGCATTGAGCCCTGACATCCCGATACTGAGCAAACTCATGGTTCAGACCTTATAAATGTGTGGTTGCGCCAGCGGCAGCGTAGTTCTGGTAACTGTTCATGTTTTTGGCGATCTGCGAAATCTTGCTGGCGTAATCCGGGTCGGTGGCGTAACCGGCTTTTTGCAACTCGCGCACAAAGCGTTCCGGGTTGTCGGCTGATTTCACGACTTCTTTATAGCGATCATTGCTTTGCAGCAGGGTCACGAGGTCATGGAAGCTGTCTTGATAGGAGCTGTAGGAGCGGAACTGCGCCGTCTCCTTGACCATCGCGCCGTCGCGAAACTCGCTGGTGATCGCGCGCGCCTGGCCGCCCTGCCAGCTCTGGCCGGCCTTGATGCCGAACAGGTTGTGGCTGCTGCTGCCGTCTTCGGCGCGCATCACCGATTTACCCCACCCGGTTTCCAGGGCGGCCTGGGCCACCAGGTACTTCGGATCGATACCGATACGCTCGGCCGCAGCCTTGGCCATCGGCAACATGGTGGCGACGAACTCATCCTGCGAGCTGAAAGCCTTTTTCGCTGGTGCCAACGGTGGTTGGGCGATGGCGCGGCCGTAGACCTGCATGCGCCCGCTCGGCACCGCAACGCTGCGCGCGGTGCTGTTGACCACGTTGTCGTCGGCGGCACTGTTGCGCAGCGGCGCGCTTTGGGTTTGGGCGGCGACCGGCGTGCTTGGCACAATGCCGGCCAGCAGGCGGTCGGTCAGTTTGCTTGGCAAGGCGATACGGCGCTGGTTCATCAGCTCCATATCGTTGGCATGCGCACTGGCGCCTTGGGGCACTTCCACGCGGTAGGCCCACAACGGGCGCTGGCCATTGGTGCGACCCAACGGACCTTGCGCCTGGGTGCCGGCGGCAATTTCCGTCGGCACATCGGCTTTCTTCACTGGCGCCTCGGCTGCCGGCCCCTGCAAGGTGGCCGCCTGGGCGTCCACCGGTTTGTTCTTCTGCATCTGGCGCATCAGCACGTCGGCCAGGCCGATACCACCGCCTTCGCGGGACATCGACACCGCCAGTTGCTGGTCGTACATTTCCTGATATTGCTTGGCCGCCGGGGTGTTCATCGGGTTGTCCTTGCCCAGCGCTTCGGTGGCCGAACGCATGGACTTGAGCATCTCGCTGAGGAACAACGACTCGAACTCCTGCGCCACCTTGCGCATGTTGCCATCGCTGTTCTTGTCGGCGCCGACCTTGAGCTGATTAAGCCGATTCAGGTCCGAGTAAGACCCCGAATCCGCCGTGCTGCTGATCCCGCTCTTGCGCATGTCCATGACCATGGCCTCAGATCACAATCAGGTCGGCTTGCAAGGCGCCGGCCTGTTTCAGGGCTTCGAGGATCGCCATCAAGTCGCCGGGGGCCGCGCCCACCTGGTTCACCGCGCGGACAATCTCGTCCAGGGTGGTACCGGGGCCGAACTTGAACATTGGCTTGGCTTCCTGCTGGGCATTGACCCGCGAACGCGGCACCACCGCCGTCTGGCCGTTGGACAGTGGCCCAGGCTGGCTGACAATCGGGTCTTCGGTGATGGTCACCGTCAAGCTGCCGTGGGTTACCGCCGCCGGCGAAACCTTGACGTTCTGGCCGATCACGATGGTGCCGGTGCGCGAATTGATGATGACTTTGGCCACGGCCTGACCGGGGTCCACCTCAAGGTTTTCCAGGATCGACAGATAGTCCACACGCTGGCTTGGGTCCAACGGCGCGGTCACCCGCACCGAACCGCCATCGATGGCCTGGGCCACACCAGGGCCGAGCATGTCGTTGATCTTGTCGACCACGCGCTTGGCGGTGGTGAAGTCGGAACGGTTGAGGTTCAGGGTCAGGCTGTTGCCCTGGTTGAACCCGCTCGGCACGGTGCGTTCAACCGAGGCGCCACCGGGAATGCGGCCGGCCGACGGTACGTTGACGGTGATTTTCGAACCGTCGCGGCCCTCGGCGTCGAACCCGCCCACCACCAGGTTACCCTGGGCGATGGCGTAGACGTTGCCGTCGATACCTTTGAGCGGCGTCATCAGCAACGTACCGCCACGCAGGCTCTTGGAGTTACCCATGGACGACACGGTGATGTCCACCACCTGCCCCGGCTTGGCGAACGCCGGCAAATCGGCGCTGATCGACACCGCTGCAACGTTCTTCAACTGCACGTTGCCCGAGCCTGGCGGTACCTTGATGCCGAACTGCGACAGCATGTTGTTGAAGGTTTGCAGAGTGAACGGGGTCTGGGTGGTCTGGTCACCCGTGCCATTGAGCCCCACCACCAGGCCATAGCCGATCAACTGGTTGGTGCGCACGCCGGAAATGCTGGCGATGTCTTTCAGACGCTCGGCCTGGGCGACGGCGCTCAGGCACAGCAACAATGCCGCCGCCATCAGCTGCTTGAAGTTCAAAGTGGCCACCTAGAAAGGGAACAGCGGGCTAAGGAAGAAACGGTCGAACCAGCCCGGCTGGCTTGCATCAGCAAACGAACCCGTACCCGAGTAGGTAATCCGCGCATCGGCAATCCGCGTCGACGGCACGGTGTTGTCGGTGGAAATATCATCGGCACGCACCATGCCGGCAATGCGCACCAGCTCGTCGCCCGTGTTGAGGGTCATCCACTTTTCACCGCGCACGGCGATGATGCCGTTAGGCAGCACGTCGGCCACGGTCACGGTGATCGAACCGGTCAGGCTGTTGCCCTGCCCTGCCGCACTCTTGCCGTTGGTGGCGCGATCGCCGCTGTAGCCGGCATTGAGACTCAGGTCACCATCACCCAACGGGTTATTGGTGGTCAGGCCACCGCCAAACAGCGAGGTCAGGCCGATGCCAGTCTTGCTGGTCTTGCCGATCTGCGAGTTGGCGTTCTTGCTGGCCTGGGTCTTCTCGTTCAGGGTGATGGTGATGATGTCACCGACCCGGAACGCCTTGCGGTCGCTGTACAGGTTCTGCTCGAAACCGGCCTGGTAGATCGAGCCATTGTTAGCCGCCGCCGGCAACGGCGTGCGTGGCAACACCGGCGCGTAGTACGGGTCATTGGGCTTCGGCGTCGGGGCGACACAGCCCGCAAGTACGGCGATCCCACTCAATGCCAAAACAGAAACAAAGCGATTCATGACCCTTACCTCACGGTGTTGCAGGCGCTTTCAAGGGCGCCCCATAGACTGATTACAGATTCTGCGTTACGAACGAAAGCATCTGGTCGGCGGTGGAGATCACCTTGGAGTTCATCTCGTAGGCGCGCTGAGTGGTGATCATGTTGACCATCTCCTCAACCGTGCTGACGTTCGACGTTTCCAGGGTGCTTTGCAGCGTGGTACCGAAACCGTTCAGGCCAGGGGTGCCGATTTGCGGCGCGCCGCTGGAGGCGGTTTCCAGGAACAGGTTGTTGCCCATGGCCTGCAGGCCGGCCGGGTTGATGAAGTCGGCGGTTTGCAGGTTGCCGATCACTTGCGACGCGGGGTTGCCGGCCACGGTGATCGACACGGTGCCGTCGTTGCCGACGGTGAAGGTCTTGGCGTCTGCCGGAACCACGACAGCCGGCTCCAGGGCGAAACCGTTGGCGGTCACGATCTGGCCGTTGGAATCCAAGTGGAAGGTGCCGTCACGGGTGTAGGACGTGGTGCCATCCGGTTGCAGGATCTGGAAGAAGCCACGGCCGTTGATCGCCATGTCCAGCGGCTGGCCGGTCTGTTGCAGGTTACCGGCGCTGAAGTTTTTCTGAGTGCCGACGATCTGCACACCGGTACCCAGTTGCAGGCCCGACGGCAGTTCGCTGTCCTGGGTCGACTGGGCGCCTGGCTGGCGCTTGATCTGATAGAGCAAGTCCTGAAACTCGGCGCGATCACGTTTGAAACCCGTGGTCGACACGTTCGCCAGGTTGTTGGAAATGGTCGTCAGGTTGGTGTCCTGGGCGGACAGGCCTGTCTTGGCAACCCATAGAGCCGGAAGCATGCTGTTCTCCTTCGTGCGCCTGTTTGTTGGCGCCGTGCTGCGCTGTTTATTTAAAAGCCAACTAAGGCAATTAGCTCATCTGCATGACGCGAGTCATGGCCTGATCGTCTTCTTTAGCGCTGTTCATCATCTTGACGTGCAGCTCGAACTGCTTGGAAAGCGCCAGTACCGCCGTCATTTCTTCCACGGCATTAACGTTGCTCGCCTGCAGGAAGCCCGAGGTCAGCTTGACGTTCGCGTCGGCCTGGGCCGGCTGGCCATCCTTGGTGTGGATGGTGCCGTCCAAGCCTTTGGTCATGTTCTTGAGGTCGGGTTGGACCATCTTGATGCGGTCCACTTCCGCCATCACCCGTGGGCCTTCGCCCATGGCACGGATGCTGATGGTGCCGTCGGCGCCCACTTCGATTTTCTGCTGGGGCGGCACGGCGATCGGACCGCCGTTGCCCATGATCGGCATACCGTTGCCGGCCCGCAGCACGCCCAGTGCATCCACGTTCATGCTGGCGCTGCGCACGTAGGCTTCGCTGCCGTCTGGGGTTTGCACCGCCATCCAGCCGTCGCCGCTGACGGCCACGTCCAGGTCACGACCGGTTTCAATCATCGCGCCCGGCGTGAAGTCGGTGGCCGGCCGTTCGGTCAGGGCAAAGGCCCGCGCCGGAAAGCTGTCACCGAACACTGGCATCGACCGCGCCTGCTCCAGGTCGCGCTGGAAACCGTTGGTGGAAATGTTCGCCAGATTGTTGGCATGGGCCTTCTGCGCCAGAGCATTCTGGCTGGCGCCGGTCATTGCCACATAAAGGTACTTGTCCACGCTCTATCCTCTTTCTGACGGACGCTTGCCGCCCACCGCTGTACTGAGGAGGCTTAAGCAATTTGCGAACCAACTTTTCAGAAACGGGCGAAGTCCAGGCGTGGCGGGGGTTTGTGGGGGCGATGCAAGATTGCGAGCGCGGGTGAGAGTCGAAAAAACGGCGGACTACTGCCGCTAACGGCAAGCCTCGGTCTTGTTGGCGACGCAAATCAAATGTGGAAAGGGGGCAAGCTTGATTGATCGTTCCTACGCTCCGTGAACGATCAGCTGGAAGTGACGCAAATCAAATGTGGGAGGGGGCTTGCCCCCGATGGCGGTGGGTCAGTTAATAAGTCTGTGGCTGATACACCGCTATCGGGGCATAGGTATCTACACAACTTTGTAGCAGCCTACAGTAACTCAGTAACCGCGATGCGAAGCGAGCCGCTCTTGATCTTGCTCTTGATCTTTGGCGCCCCGTTAAACCACGCTGGCCGGAGTTCGACAGTGATTTGGGGGGTGAACCGGCAGGGATGCCGGTTTAGCCGCCCCGCGCCATGGATGGCGCGTGACGGCGGCCCCCCAAATCACTGTCGGATTACGGGCACACCGAGCGTGAGCGAGGTGCCGAGTGGTGGGGCAAGCGCCCTTTGGTTACTTTGGGGCTTTTCCAAAGTGACCCGCCGTAAGGGCGGAACCCTAAGCCGCCGTTACCGCAGCAACGGATATGTACTCGCCCTGATCCAACATCATGGTCGGCTTTTAGGCCGCCATCGGGGGCAAGCCCCCTCCCACATTGGAACGCGGAGCGTCAGTTAGAGATGCTTCGGCTGCTGAGCCGTCACAGGTTTAGGGCCGCGCGAAGTTGTGTAGATACCTATGGCTATCGGGGGCAAGCCCCCTCCCACAGTTTTGACCAAGTTGCGCCGGTTGTTATTTGGCGGTCTTGAGGATTTCGTAGTCGCGCAGTTTGTTAGCAATGGTGGTGTGGGATACATCCAGGCGCTTGCCCAATTGCCGACTGCTGGGGTGCTCGGCGTACAAGGCTTCCAGGACGGCCTTCTCGAACCGCCCGACAATGGCTTCCAGCCCGCCTTCCAGCGAGAAATCCCCAAGGGGCTGGCGCACGCCGTAATCCGGCAAGCGAATATGCTCAAGCTTGACCGTCCCGCCTTCGCACAGCGAAACCGCCTGGAACAGCACATTCTCCAACTGCCGCACATTACCCGGCCAGTGATAGTGGCTGAGCTTGTCCATCGCGGCAGGCGCCAACTTGGGCAGGGGGCAACCGATCTGCCGGCTGGCCTGGTCGAGGAAGTGCTCGACCAGGGGCGCCAGGCCGTCAAGGCATTCGCGCAGCGGCGGGATGTGCAGCGACAGCACGTTCAAGCGGTGATACAGGTCCTGGCGAAATTCGCCGCGGGCGCACAGCTCGGACAAATCCACCTGGGTCGCACAGATCACCCGCACGTCGAGGTACACCTCCTCATCGCTGCCCACACGACGAAAGCAGCCATCCTGCAAAAAGCGCAGCAGTTTTACCTGCAGGCGCGCACTCATTTCCCCAACGCCATCGAGAAACAACGTACCGCCGGCGGTCAGTTCCAGCAGCCCGAGCTTGCCTTCGGCCCGTGCGCCTTCGAACGCGCCGGGGCCGTAGCCAAACAGCTCGGTCTCGGCCATTGACTCAGGCAATCCCGCGCAGTTGAGCGCCATCAGAGGCGACTGGCCACGCGGGCTGGCGAGGTGGCAGGCACGGGCCAGCAGTTCTTTGCCGGTACCGGTTTCGCCTTCTATTAATAAAGGCGCATCCAGCGGCGCCATGCGTCGGGCTTCGCGCACCACGGCAGCCATCACCTTGGAACTCTGGAAAATGCTGTCGAAGCCGCGCAGTTCCTGCTTGCGCACGTTGTAGATGCGCTCGCCCACCCGGTCGGCGCGGTGCAGGGTCAGCACCGCGCCGGCCATGGCTTCGCTGTCATCATGTTCGGAAGATTGCAGCGGCGCGATATCCGCCAGGAACACATCGCCCTTGACCTTGACCCGCAGGCCATTGATCCG
This sequence comes from Pseudomonas sp. W4I3, assembly GCF_030816195.1. GTDB lineage: Bacteria > Pseudomonadota > Gammaproteobacteria > Pseudomonadales > Pseudomonadaceae > Aquipseudomonas. Next base: position 4,870,361 of record NZ_JAUSXS010000001.1, read on the forward strand.
CGACTTGCTGGCGCGCACCAGCTCCGGCAAGTCGAAGTCTTCGGCGTAGCGCGACAACGGGATTCCCGGCACTTCATCCACCCGCACGCCGAGCAACTGCGCCGCCGCACGGTTGGCCGCAACGATGGAGCCACCCATATCGATGGACAGCACGGGAAACTCCAGCGCGCCGAGCAGCGCATTGAGTTCCATATGCCGACGCTCGCTGGGCATCAGCCCTACCCTTTTCACGCCAAATACCCCGGCTATCGCCTCGAACTGCGGGCGCAACGCCTGGAACTGCATGTTCACAAGGTTCGGGCAGAACAGGTAGATGGCATTGCCATGCTCCCCGCCGACCTCGCCCTTGGCGACGTTCACGCCGTACTCCACCAGCAGGTTGAGGATGTCCCGCAAGATGCCGATGCGGTTTTGGCAATGCACTTTGATACGCATGAAAAGGCTCGAAAAGTGGAGTGGCGCTGCGGCTTTTTGCCGCTGGGCGCAGATAGTCGTCAAGATTATGTGACAGCCCGTGAGCTTTTCCCAGCCCAATGCAGCGCAGGGCGCCACATCCGTAACGAATAGTTTACAAAATCCAGTAACTTTTCCTACCTAAAAGCCTTTGAAGCCGGTGGAAACCGGCCCTGCACGGGTTATCAATAGAGACATCGCAGGACATAACAAGAACGAATGCCTAGCAGGAGAGCCGTATGAAGCAGACGCACTACGTGGCCCGCGAGCCCGATGCGCAAGGTTTTATTCACTACCCACCGGAAGAACACGCGGTGTGGAACACCCTGATCACGCGCCAGTTGAAAGTGATCGAGGGCCGTGCCTGCCAGGAATACCTGGACGGCATCGACAAGCTTGGCCTGCCGCTGGATCGCATCCCACAGCTGGCCGAGATCAACAACGTGTTGGCCGAGACCACTGGCTGGCAAGTCGCCCGCGTGCCGGCGCTGATTCCCTTCCAAACCTTCTTCGAATTGCTCGCCAGCAAGCAGTTTCCAGTGGCTACCTTTATTCGTACCCGTGAAGAACTGGACTACCTGCAAGAGCCGGATATCTTTCACGAAATCTTTGGTCACTGCCCGCTGTTGACCAACCCCTGGTTCGCCGAATTCACCCACACCTACGGCAAGCTCGGCCTGGCGGCCAGCAAGGAACAAAGGGTGTACCTGGCGCGCCTGTACTGGATGACCATCGAATTTGGCCTGGTGGACACGCCCGAAGGTCGGCGCATCTACGGTGGCGGTATTCTGTCGTCGCCCAAGGAAAGCGTGTATTGCCTGTCGGACGAGCCCGAACACCAGGCCTTCGATCCGCTTGAAGCGATGCGCACCCCCTATCGCATCGACATCCTGCAGCCGTTGTACTTCGTGCTGCCCGAGCTCAAGCGCCTGTTCGATGTGGCACAGGAAGACATCATGGGCATGGTGGAGCGCGGCATGCAGTTGGGCCTGCATGCGCCGCTCTTTACCCCAAAAGCAGCCTCCCATACCCAAAGCCGCGTGAACCTTGCGTTTTAACGCCAGGTGAGTCTGTTCCCTGGCCGCGCGTTGCTTTAGGGTGACGCCACTGACCTTCAATCATTCGAATTCAGGACACCTTCATGACCACCTTGAACCAAGCCCACTGCGAAGCCTGCCGCGCCGATGCGCCGCAAGTCAGCGATGAAGAACTGCCGGTGCTGATCAAACAGATTCCGGACTGGAACATCGAAGTCCGCGACGGCGTGATGCAGTTGGAAAAGGTTTTTCTGTTCAAGAATTTCAAGTTCGCCCTGGCCTTCACCAACGCCGTGGGTGAGATCTCCGAAGCCGAAGGCCATCACCCGGGCCTGCTCACCGAATGGGGCAAAGTCACCGTGACCTGGTGGAGCCACTCCATCAAGGGCCTGCACCGCAACGACTTCATCATGGCCGCGCGCACCGATGAAGTGGCCAAGAGCGCTGAGGGTCGCAAGTAATGCACTTCGATGCGATTGGCCGCGTGCCCGGCGACCCGATCCTCGGGTTGATGGACCTGTACGCTCAGGATGCCAACCCGAACAAATTCGACCTGGGTGTGGGCGTCTACAAGGACGACCAGGGCCTGACGCCGATTCCGCACTCGGTCAAGCTCGCCGAGCAGCGTCTGGTCGACAGCCAGACCACCAAGACCTACATCGGCGGTCACGGCGACGCAGCGTTTGGCGCACTGATCAGCGAACTGGTGCTTGGCGCCGATTCGGCCTTGCTCGGCAAGCACCGCGCCGGTGCCACCCAGACGCCGGGCGGCACCGGTGCCCTGCGCCTGACAGCCGACTTCATCGCTCACAGCCTGCCCGGCCGTGGCGTGTGGCTGAGTGACCCGACCTGGCCGATCCACGAAACCATATTTGCCAAAGCCGGGCTCAAGGTCAGTCACTACCCTTACGTGGGCAGCGACAATCGCCTGGATGTGGCGGCGATGCTGGCCACGCTGTCCAGCGTACCCAAGGGCGACGTGGTCCTACTTCACGCTTGCTGCCACAACCCCACCGGGTTCGACCTGTCCCAGGATGACTGGCGCCAGGTGCTGCAGATCGTGCGCGAACGCCAATTGCTGCCGCTGATCGACTTTGCCTACCAGGGCTTTGGCGACGGCCTGGAGCAGGATGCCTGGGCGGTACGCCTGTTCGCCGCCGAACTGCCGGAAGTGTTGATCACCAGTTCGTGCTCGAAGAATTTCGGTTTGTACCGCGACCGCGTTGGCGCCTTGATCGTCTGCGCGGCGGATGCGCAAAAGCTTGTGGATGTGCGCAGCCAACTGGCCAATATCGCACGCAATTTGTGGTCCACACCGCCGGATCATGGCGCCGCCGTGGTCGCGACCATCCTGGGCGATGCCGAGCTGAAACAGCAATGGAGCGACGAAGTCGAAGCCATGCGTTCGCGCATCGCCCAGTTGCGTGCCGGGCTAGTGGAAGCACTGACGCCCCACGGCTTGGCTGAGCGGTTTGCGCACATCGGGACGCAGCGTGGGATGTTTTCCTATACCGGCTTGAGTGTCGAGCAGGTCAAGCAACTGCGTGAGAAACACAGTGTGTACATGGTCAGTTCGGGACGGGCCAACGTGGCGGGGGTCGATGCCACGCGCCTGACCCTGCTGGCCCAGGCCATCGCCGACGTCTCCAACTGAATAAAACCGGAACAAAATGTGGGAGGGGTTAAGGCTTTGTGTAGGAGCGAGCTTGCCCGCGAAAAACGTCAACGATAACGCGTGCTTTCTGAACGAACGCGGTGCCTGTGAGTTTTTCGCGAGCAAGCTCGCTCCTACAGAGGACGGTGTACACTTAACTGAATGGCATTAGGGCTTGCCCCCCTCCTATATTTTGACCGAGTCAGGACCTTCAGGTTACGGCCACCTCGGCCCTCAGCTGCGCTTCTCTGGCCTGCGCATCCGCCAACCGATACAACTCGATATGCCCATCCCAGTGCTCGATCAAGGCCGTGCAGGACTCCACCCAATCGCCGCAGTTGAGGTAATCCACCGCCCCCACCTTGCGGATCTCGGCATGGTGAATATGCCCGCATACCACTCCATGCAACTCACGCTTGGTTACCTCATGGGCGATGGCTTCTTCGAAATCGCTGATAAAACTCACGGCGGTTTTCACCTTGTGTTTCAAATACGCCGACAGCGACCAATAACCATAGCCATAGCGCGCTCGCCAGTGATTGAGCCAGCGGTTCAAGGTGAGGGTAAATTCGTAGGCCGAGTCGCCCAGGAAGGCGAGCCAGCGGTGATAACGGGTGATAACGTCGAACTGATCGCCATGAATCACCAGCAGGTGTCGGCCGTCGGCGGTGACATGCACGGCCTCGTCCACCAACTGGATATTGCCCAGGATCAGCTTGGAATAGCGCCTTAGAAACTCGTCATGGTTACCGGTGACATAGATCACCTCGGTGCCACGCTTGGCCATGGTCAGCAGGCGACGGATGACGTTGGTGTGGGCTTGCGGCCAATACATGCCGCCGCGCATTTTCCAGCCATCGATAATGTCGCCGACCAGATACACCTTGTCGGCGTGGTAGCCCTTGAGAAAGTGCGACAAGTGCTCGGCCTGACAGTCCCGGGTGCCCAGGTGCACGTCGGAAATCCACAGGGTACGCACGCGTTGCTTGCGGCTGGGTTTGGCGAATTCGGCACGGGTCATGGGTGTCCCTCGACGCTGTTTTCGCGAGCTTGCGCCCTGGGGGTTAATAGCCCGTGACAGCCGTGCGTCAGTCTGATGACAGCGCGTTCGCCGCCAAGCGTTGTAGACTGCGCCCCTGTTACCCCTTGGCTCAAGGATCGCCATGACTCCCCGCTCAGCCCTCGGCGCCCTGCATATCGGCGCATTGATGTTTGGTCTCACTGGCGTATTCGGCAAGCTGGCGGCCGCCTCCCCCGCCATCATCGTCTTTGGGCGCGCGGCATTTGCCGTGATTGCCCTGGCGGTGTTTGCCCGCTTTGCCAGCCATGCGCCATGGAAGCGACTCGAGTGGCGTGACTGGCGCCGCTTGCTCGTCAGCGGTGTGCTGCTGGCGGCGCATTGGGTGACGTTCTTTATTGCCGTAAAAGTGGCCGGCGTGGCGGTTGCGACTTTGGGGTTTACCGCCTTTCCAGCGTTTACGGTGATCCTCGAAGGGCTGATTTTTCGCGAGCGCATTCGCGCCAATGAAGTGCTGCTGGTGGCGTTGGTCACCGTCGGGCTGGTGTTGGTCACCCCGGACTTCAACCTGGCCAGCGAAGCCACCGGCGGACTGCTATGGGGAATTGCCTCCGGGCTGCTGTTCTCCTTGCTGTCGCTGAATAACCGCGCCAGCTCCGGGCGAATTCCCGCCGTACAGGCCGCGCTGTGCCAGAACGTGGTGGTTGCGGCCTGCCTGTTGCCCGTGGCGGCGCCGGGCCTGGCCGATGTGCGCGCGCTGGACTGGCTGTGGATCGGCTTGCTTGGCGTGTTCTGTACCGGCCTGGCCCATAGCCTGTTTGTCGCCAGCCTCGCAGTGATCAAGGCGCGCACCGCGTCAGTGGTGTTCGCCATGGAACCGGTCTATGGCATCACGGTGGCCTGGCTGCTGTTTGCCGAAACCCCGACCTTGCGCATGCTGCTGGGCGGCGCGCTGATCATCGTCGCCATCGTGCTGTCCGGTCTGATGGGCGGCGCCAGCCAGGCCAAGCAGCCGGCGGCGGCCTGACTTCACTGGGTGCGGTCGTTGTGCCCCAGGTCGCGCTGCGGGTCGATCTGATCGCGCACGCGCTGCTTGAGCACCTTGGCCTCCGGGAAGCCACCATCGGCCTTGCGCTCCCAGATCTGCACATCGTCGCAGGTGATGCGAAACGCGCCGCCGGTTGATGGCGCCAGGGACACTTTGCCCAGATCGTCGGCAAACGTACTCAACAACTCCTGCGCCAGCCACGCGGCACGCAACAGCCACTGACACTGGGTGCAATAGGTGATCACGATCTCGGGTTTACGTGCGGACATAAGGTGAAAGGCTCCTGCGTGACGGCTTCGGTGGATCGAGTGGCTATAATACCGGCCTTTATCGACCAGCCTCGAGACTTATGATGCGCCGCCTGTTGTCCTGCCTGTTCCTGTGCCTGCTGCCCCTGCTCGCCAATGCCGCCGAAAGCCCACGGCCTAAAATCGGCCTGGTGTTGTCTGGGGGCGCTGCACGTGGCCTGGCGCATATCGGTGTGCTCAAGGCGCTGGAAGAACAAGGCATCCAGGTCGACGCGATTGCGGGCACCAGCATGGGCGCGGTGATCGGCGGGTTGTACGCCTCGGGCTACAAGATCGACGAGCTGGAAAAACTCGCGCTCAATATCGACTGGCAACAGGCCTTGTCCGACGCCCCGCCTCGGGAAGACGTGCCGTTCAGGCGCAAGCAGGATGACCGCGACTTCCTGGTCAAACAGAAACTGAGCTTTCGCGACGACGGCAGCCTCGGCCTGCCGCTGGGCGTGATTCAGGGCCAGAACCTGGCGTTGCTGCTGGAAAGCATGTTCGCCCACAGCAGCAATACACGTAATTTCGACAAGCTGCCGATTCCATTCCGGGCCGTGGCCACCGACATCACCACCGGCGAAAAAGTCGTGTTCAGCAAGGGCCACCTGCCCCAGGTGATACGCGCCAGCATGTCGATCCCGGCGGTGTTCGCTCCGGTGGAGCTGGACGGGCGCCTGCTGGTGGACGGCGGCATGACCGACAACATCCCCCTGGATGTGGCGCGGGAAATGGGCGTGGACATCGCCATCGTGGTGGACATCGGCACGCCGCTACGCTCGCGCAAGCAATTGGCGACCGTGGTTGATGTGCTTAACCAGTCCATCACTTTGATGACGCGGCGTAACTCCGAGGAGCAACTCAAGGCCTTGCACCCCAAGGACGTGTTGATCCAACCGCCCCTCGCGGCCTACGGCGTGACGGATTTCGGACGCGCCAAGGACATGATCGATGCCGGCTACCGCGCCACGCGTGCCCTCGACCTGCGCCTGGCGCACCTGCGCCCCGCCGAACCGCTAGACCCGCAACTGACCGCCGCCCGCACGCCAGGCGAGCGCACCCCGGTCATTACCGCCATCGAGGTGGAAAACGACTCCAAAGTCAGCGACGACGTGATCCGCTACTACATCGGCCAGGAGTTGGGCGAACCGCTCAACCTCGGCCGTCTGCAATCGGACATGGGCACGCTGTACGGCCTCGACTATTTCGAGCAGGTGCAATACCGCGTGGTGAAAAAGGCCAAGAACAACACCCTGGTCATCAGTGCGCGAGGCAAACGCAGCGGCACCGACTACCTACGCCTGGGCTTGAACCTGTCGGATGACATGCGCGGCGACAGCGCCTTCAACCTGGGCGCCAGCTATCGGGTGAACGGTATCAACCGCCTCGGCGCCGAATGGCTGACGCGGGTACAGATCGGCGATCGCCAGGAGCTGTACAGCGAGTTCTACCAACCCATGGATACGGGCTCGCGCTACTTTGTCGCGCCTTATATCAGCGCTCAGGCGCAGAACGTCGAGCTGATCCTGGACAACGACCCCATCTCGGAATATCGGCTGGAGCGCTACGGTTTCGGCTTGAACGTCGGACGGCAAATCGGCAACAGCGGCGAAATCCGCTTCGGCGTGGGTGAAGCCTGGGGCAAGGCGGACGTGCGCATCGGCGACCGCGACCTGCCGAGCGTGAGCTTCAGCGAGGGCTTCTATGAGCTGAAATACTCGTTCGATTCTTTCGACAACGTGTACTTCCCGCACACCGGCGAAGACATCGCCCTGGCCTTCCGTGAGTTCGAACCGGGACTGGGTTCGGACCAGCGCTACCGCCAATGGGAGTTCAAGCTGGACAAAGCCATGAGCCACGGCCCCGACACCCTGATCCTGGGCGGGCGCTACGGCCGCACCCTGGATAAATCCGATGTGGTGATCTCCAGCTTCCTGCTGGGTGGCGCGCGACAATTGTCGGGCTTTCGCGAAGATGCGATCTCGGGCCAGAACGTCAGCCTGATGCGCGCCGTGTACTACCGCCGCCTCACACCGCGCTCCTACCTGCCGCTGGATTTCCCCTTATACCTGGGCGCCTCGGTGGAGCGCGGTCGGGCATGGAACAACGACAACCAGTTCGACAGTGGGTATATCAACGCGGCGAGTATTTTCCTCGGCTTTGATACGCCACTGGGCCCGCTGAATTTCAGCTATGGATTCAATGATGACAACCAGAAGGCGGTGTACCTGAACCTGGGCCAGACTTTCTGACACAACGCAGAGTAAATGTGGGAGGGGGCTTGCCCCCGATAGCGGTGAATCAGTCAAAAATGCTCCAACTGAACCACCGCTATCGGGGCATAGGTATCTACACAACTTTGGCGTAGCCCTGAACCTGTGGCGAGGGAGCTTGCTCCCGTGGCGACCTGGCGGCCTATAGCTATCTGATTGATGCCGCGCGATCCAAATGTGGGAGGGGGCTTGCTCCCGATGGCGGCCTGACAGCCGACCAGGATGTTGGATCAGAGCGCGTACATATCCGTTGCTGCGGTAACGGCGGCTTGGGGTTCCGCCCTTACGGCGGGTCACTTTGGAAAAGCCCCAAAGTAACCAAAGGGCGTTTGCCCCACCACTCGGCACCTCGCTCACGCTCGGTGTGCCCGTAATCCGACAGTGATGTGGGGGGCCGCCGCCACGCGCCATCCATGGCGCGGGGCGGCTAAACCGGCATCCCTGCCGGTTTACCCCCCAAATCACTGTCGAATTGCGGCCAGCGTGGTTTAACGGGGCGCCTAAAATCAAGATCAAGAGCGGCTCGCTTCGCATCGTGGTTACCGTAGGCTGCTACAAAGTTGTGTAGATACCTATGGCTATCGGGGGCAAGCCCCCTCCCACCTTTTGATCTCCAATGGACTTGAAATCAGGACTTTTCCAGATTCGCCAGGATGTGCCCGTGCACGCGCATGCACACGCGCAGATCCTCTTCATCCACGCCAACGAACAGTTCATGACGCAACGCCGTGGCGATGGTCTCGATCTGGTCGATGAGCGGCCTGGCGGTGTCACACAGCAGGATACGTTTGGCGCGGCGGTCTTCCACTACCGCCTGGCGTTGCACCAGGCCCTGACCTTCCAGGCTGTCGAGCAGACGCGCCAGGGTCGGCCCTTCTACCCCGACACTTTGTGCCAGTTCACGCTGCGTAGGTGCTTCGGTAAAACGGGCCAGGTGCAACAGCACCAGCCACCGCGCCTGGGACAAACCCAGCCCCGCCAAACGGCGGTCCAGCTCGGCGCGCCAACCACGGGACATCTGCGCCAACTGCATGCCAAAGCGGTGTTGATCGGTTAACGGCATAAAAAACTCATGTTTTAGACTGAAAATAAAGTGTGGCCAATTATTAGTCAGCTAAGCATGAGCCCTGTCAGTAGGCAAGGCCCGGCGTGGACTGATTCGTTACATTGTCGTAATTGGTACACTAAATCTCGAATTCAGACTGCAAAGCGGCACGAACGCAGTACAAGACGCCCTCGGGAACACGCCCGGTAAACAGTGGCGCGATCTCCGCGACAGGCGGCAATTCGCCTTCCCCGTCGAGAAACGCATCCTGGATTTCGCCGAGCAAATCCTCAGGCAAATCAAGGGCCTGTTCCAACGACAGCTGCTGCTTGCCGATGGCTTCGGCGAGCAACGTATACACGTTCTTTTCCGAGCACTGCAGTTGGCCGGCGATCTGCAGCGGGGTCATGCCGGCACGGGCCAGGCTGATCAGTTCGTGGCGAATATCGGCGACTTCCCTGGGTGCTTCGGCCTGGCCACCGAGCACTTCGAGGAAGGCCTGGCCATAACGCTCCAGCTTGCGCGCGCCCACACCGCTGACCCTGGCCATCTCGGCCAGGGTGGTGGGTTGCTCGCGAAGCATCTCCAACAAGGTCGAGTCGGGGAAGATGACGTAGGGCGGCACACTGTGTTCCTGCGCCAGGTTGCGGCGCAGGGTACGCAAGGCTTCCCACTGTTCGCGCTCTTCGCCACGCACCAGTTGGCTGGCCTGGCTGGTGCTGCTCTTGGCGGTGGTTTGCGGTTTGAGGTCACGGCGCAGTTCCAGGCTGACTTCGCCCTTGAGCAAGGGCCGGCAGCTGTCGTTCAGGCGCAGGCCGCCGAAGCCTTCGATATCGATGTCCACCAGCCCGCGCGCGACCATCTGGCGGAACAGTGATCGCCATTCGCCTTCGGCGCGGGCCTTGCCGACGCCGTAGACCGAGAGTTTTTCGTGGCCGAAACTGCGGATTTTTTCGTTATCCTTGCCCAGCAGTACATCCACCAGATGGCCCACGCCATAGCGCTGACCGGTGCGGTAGATCGTCGACAACGCCTGACGCGCCGGCTCGGTAGCGTCCCAGGTCTGCACGCCGTCGGTGCAGTTATCGCAATGGCCGCACGGTTGCGGCATGTCTTCGTCGAAGTACGCCAGCAGCGTCTGGCGCCGGCAGCGGGTCTCTTCACACAGCGAGAGCATGGCGTCGAGTTTGTGCTGTTCCAGACGTTTATGGCGCTCGTCGCCTTCGGAGTTCTGCAGCATCTGCTTGAGCATCACCACGTCTTGCAGGCCGTAGACCATCCAGGCATCCGCCGGCAGACCATCACGGCCGGCGCGGCCGGTTTCCTGGTAATAGGCCTCGAGGGACTTGGGCAGGTCCATGTGCGCCACGAAACGCACGTTGGATTTGTCGATGCCCATGCCGAAGGCGATGGTCGCCACCATGATCAGGCCTTCCTCGTTGAGGAAGCGCTTCTGATGGGCCGAGCGTGTTTCGTTGGGCAAGCCGGCGTGATAAGGCAGCGCCGGGTAGCCTTGCTCACAGAGGAACGCGGCGACTTCATCGACCTTCTTGCGTGACAGGCAATAGACGATACCCGCATCGCTGCGGCGCTCGGACAGGAACGCCAACAACTGCTTGCGCGGCTGTTCCTTGGGCACGATGCGGTAGAAGATATTCGGTCGGTCAAAGCTCGACAGGAAGCGCTCGGCATTCTGCAAGTGCAGACGCTCGACGATCTCTTCGCGGGTCCGCTTGTCGGCGGTGGCGGTCAGGGCAATACGCGGCACGTCGGGAAACAGCTCCGCCAGTTGGCCGAGCTGCAGGTATTCGCGGCGGAAATCGTGGCCCCACTGCGACACACAGTGAGCTTCGTCGATGGCGAACAGGGCAATTTCCAGGCTCTGCAGGAACGCCAGCATGCGCGGCTGCACCAGCCGTTCCGGCGCCAGGTAGAGCATCTTCACTTCGCCGCGCTTGATCCGCGCCGCCAGGTCGCGCTGCTGCTCGGCGCTGAGGGTGGAATTCAGGGAAGCGGCGGCGACGCCGAGTTCTTCCAGGGTGGCGACCTGATCGTCCATCAATGCGATCAATGGCGACACCACCACGGCCAGGCCATTGCGCAACAGCGCGGGCACCTGGAAGCACAACGACTTGCCGCCACCGGTAGGCATCAGGACCAGGGCATCGCCGCCACTGGCCACGCGCTCAATGATCGCACCCTGGCGGCCACGAAAACTGTCGTAGCCGAAGATGTCCTTGAGGACGCGTTGAGCCTGCTCGAGCATGTAAAACTCCAAAATGGTGCCGAAATCCCTCTGTACAGGCTGGCCAAAAAAAACCGCTTTCATGGAAAATAATCCGTAAGCGAAGTTTTCCCGGACTGCTGCGTGGCCTGCAGGGGCATCACAAAACGCGGCAGTATACCCGAGCGTTCACCGGCAAAGGGCGCGACTGACGAATAGACCGCAGCCGTCTAAAACCTTGCAAAAATGCACTGCGGCTGGCCTGGGCGCTCAAGAAAGCCTAGAATTCAGCATCGTTTATTCCCAAGGTAGTCCTTCAATGTCCTTCGCTGAGCAACTAACCCGCCTGCAAGCCTTCCTCGACGCCGATGAGCTGCATGACGAGGCGCTGGACTACGTGGCCGCCCACGGCTACCTGACCGCGCTGTCGATCTGCTCCGAAGAAGTACCCGAGCGTGAATGGATCGACGCGCTGTTCGCCGAAGAGCCTCACTACGCCGACGACGCCCAGCGCGAAGAAATCGAAGCCACCCTGCTGGCCCTCAAGGCCCACATCGGTCGCCAACTGGCCTCCGACGAGGAATTCGAGCTGCCTTGCGAGCTGGACCTGGGCGAAGATCCGGACGATTCCGACCTGCGCGGCTGGTGCATCGGCTTCATGGAAGGCGTGTTCCTGCGCGAAGCCGCCTGGTTCGAAACCGCCGAAGAAGAAGTCAGCGAAATGCTGCTGCCGATCATGGTCGGTTCGGGCCTGTTCGACGACCAGCCGGAGTTTTCCGATATCGCCGCCGACGCCAACCTGATGGACGATATGATCGTGCAGATCCCCGAAGCCCTCACCGCGCTGTACCTGCTGTGCAACGCGCCTGACGAAAAACCGGCGATCCTCAAGCCACGCCACCACTGAGTCGCTTGCCCGTGGACCCCATGGGCACCCGCTCGCCGCTCCTGCGTTACGCGCTGCTGGCCATCGGCTGGCTGAGCGTAGCGTTGGGGGTGATCGGCATTTTCCTGCCGGTATTGCCCACTACACCCTTTCTGCTGCTGGCGGCCGCCTGCTTCGCGCGAAGCTCCCCGCGCTTCTACCACTGGCTGGTGGAACATCCGCGCCTGGGCCCCTGGATCCGCGACTACCTGGACGGTAATGGCATCCCGCTCAAAGGCAAGGTCTACGCCATCGGCTTGATGTGGCTGAGCATCGCACTCTCCTGCTACCTGGTGCCCCTGCCCTGGGCACGAGGCTTCATGCTGACCAGCGCCATACTGGTGACGATCTACATCCTGCGCCAGAAAACCCTGCCGCCTCGCTGAGCACGCCTGCGACATTCGCCCTCACGCGACCTTGGTCGACACTGACTAACCCCAAGCATTCTGCGAGACTGTCCAACCGGGCCTGGAATGCCCGGTGTTCCTATGCTCGGAGTTACCATGACGCTGTCCAGCGGGCTGATCGCCGCCGTTGCCCTGGCCTATATGGCCATTATGTTTGCCATCGCCTTTTACGGTGACCGTCGCCATGCGCCGCTGCCACCACGCGTGCGTGCGTGGGTGTATAGCTTGTCGCTGGCCGTGTATTGCACCAGTTGGACTTTCTTCGGCGCGGTAGGCCAGGCGGCCGAACAGCTGTGGGCATTTTTACCGATCTACCTGGGGCCGGTACTGTTACTGGTGCTGGCGCCCTGGGTGCTGCAGAAGATGATTCTGATCAGCAAGCAGGAAAACATCACCTCCATCGCCGACTTCATCGCCGCCCGCTACGGCAAATCCCAAACCCTGGCCGTGGTGGTGGCGTTGATCTGCCTGGTTGGCGTATTGCCTTATATCGCCTTGCAGCTCAAAGGCATCGTGCTGGGCGTTAACCTGTTGATCGGCTCCGGCCCCGAGACCACGGGCACCCGGGCCCAGGACACAGCGCTGATCGTGTCGCTGGTGCTGGCGCTGTTCACCATCGTGTTCGGTACCCGCAACCTCGACGCCACCGAACACCACCGGGGCATGGTGCTGGCGATTGCCTTCGAATCCCTGGTCAAGCTGTTCGCATTTCTGGCGGTCGGGGCGTTTGTGACCTACGGGCTGTACGACGGTTTCGGCGATCTGTTCAGCCAGGCGATGCTCGCGCCACGCCTGGAGGAATACTGGAAAGAGACCGTCAACTGGCCGTCGATGGTGGTGCAGACCGGCGTTGCGATGATGGCGATCATCTGCCTGCCCCGGCAATTTCATGTGACGGTGGTGGAGAATATCGACCCGCAGGACTTGCGTGTGGCCAAGTGGGTATTCCCGGCTTATCTGATCCTGGCCGCACTGTTCGTGATCCCCATCGCCTTGGGCGGCAAGATGCTGTTGCCCGGCTCGGTGCTGCCGGACTCCTACGTGATCAGCCTGCCGATGGCCGAAGCCCACCCGGCCCTCGCCGTACTGGCCTTCATTGGCGGCGCTTCGGCGGCCACCGGCATGGTGATCGTGGCGAGCATAGCCTTGTCGACCATGGTTTCCAACGACATGCTGCTGCCCTGGCTGCTGCGCCGCTCCAGCGCCGAACGCCCCTTTGAAGTGTTCCGCCACTGGATGCTGTCGGTGCGCCGGGTCAGCATCGTGATCATCCTGCTGCTGGCCTATGTGAGCTACCGACTGCTGGGCTCCACCGCGAGCCTGGCAACCATCGGCCAGATCGCCTTTGCCGCCGTGACCCAGCTCGCACCGGCGATGCTCGGTGCGCTCTACTGGAAACAGGCCAACCGGCGCGGCGTGTTTGCGGGCCTGGCGGCCGGCACATTCCTGTGGTTCTACACGCTGGTCCTACCGGTTACCGCGAAAAGCCTGGGGTGGTCGCTGAGCCTTTTCCCCGGCCTGACCTGGATGCATTCCCACCCATTCGGGTTCTCCGTGACCTCACTGACGTTGGGCACCGTGTTCTCACTGGCCGGGAATTTCACGCTGTTCGTGTGGGTGTCGATGCTGTCGCGTACACGGGTGTCCGAACATTGGCAGGCCGGCCGCTTCATCGGCCAGGAAATCAGCCAGCGCGCCAGCGCCCGTTCCATGTTGTCGGTACAGATCAGCGACCTGCTCAGCCTGTCTGCACGCTTTGTGGGTGAGGAACGCGCCCAGCAAAGCTTTATCCGCTTCGCTTATCGCCAAGGAAAGGGCTTCAACCCCAACCAGAATGCCGACAACGACTGGATCGCCCACACCGAGCGATTACTGGCGGGCGTACTCGGCGCATCCTCGACACGCGCCGTGGTGAAAGCGGCGATCGAAGGACGCGACATGCAGCTCGAGGATGTGGTCCGGATCGCCGATGAGGCGTCCGAGGTGTTGCAGTTCAACCGCGCCCTGCTGCAAGGGGCGATCGAGAACATCACCCAGGGCATCAGCGTGGTGGATCAATCGCTCAAGCTGGTGGCGTGGAACCGGCGCTATCTGGAGCTGTTCAACTACCCCGACGGGCTGATCAGCGTTGGCCGGCCGATTGCCGACATCATCCGCTACAACGCCGAGCGCGGGTTGTGCGGTCCCGGTGAGGCGCAAGTGCATGTGGCGCGACGCCTGCACTGGATGCGTCAGGGCCGCGCGCACACCTCCGAGCGCTTGTTCCCCAACGGACGCGTGATCGAGTTGATCGGCAACCCAATGCCCGGTGGCGGCTTTGTCATGAGCTTCACCGACATCACCGCGTTCCGCGAAGCCGAACAAGCGCTCACCGAGGCCAACGAAGGCCTGGAGCAACGGGTGACCGAGCGCACCCATGAACTGTCGCAGCTCAACGTCGCGCTGACTGAGGCCAAGGGCGTGGCCGAAACCGCCAGCCAGTCGAAAACCCGCTTTCTGGCAGCCGTCAGCCACGACCTGATGCAACCGCTGAACGCTGCACGCCTGTTCTCCGCCGCCCTTTCCCACCAGCACGAAGACCTGTCGAACGAAGCCCGGCAACTGGTGCAGCATTTGGACAGTTCGCTGCGCTCTGCCGAGGACTTGATCAGCGACCTGCTGGATATCTCGCGCCTGGAAAACGGCAAGATCAATCCACAACCCCAGCCTTTTGTACTCAACGAGCTCTTCGACACCTTGGGTGCTGAATTCAAGGCCCTGGCCCATGAGCAAGGCTTGCGCTTCCGTTTGCGCGGCAGTCGCCTGCGGGTGGACAGCGACATCAAGTTGTTACGGCGCATCCTGCAGAATTTCCTCACCAACGCCTTCCGCTATGCCGACGGCCCGGTGCTGCTCGGCGTGCGTCGCCGCAAGGGCGAACTGTGCCTGGAAGTCTGGGACCGTGGCCCTGGCATCCCGCTGGATAAACAGAAAGTGATTTTCGAAGAGTTCAAGCGCCTGGACAGCCACCAGACCCGCGCCGAAAAGGGCTTGGGCCTGGGCCTGGCGATTGCCGACGGCCTGTGTCGCGTACTCGGCCATCGCCTGAGCGTGCGCTCGTGGCCGGGCAAGGGCAGCGTGTTCAGCGTGCGCGTGCCGTTGGCGCGCAACCAGGCAAGTGCGCAGCATCAGGCACCCCAGGAAAGCGGCCTGCCGCTGAGCGGCGCGCAGGTGTTATGCGTGGATAACGAAGAAAGTATCCTCATCGGCATGCGCAGCCTGCTCACACGCTGGGGCTGCCAGGTGTGGACCGCTACCGGCCAGGCCCAATGCGCGGCACTGTTGGCTGAAGGCATGCGTCCGCAGGTGGCACTGGTGGATTACCACCTTGACCATGGAGAGACCGGTACTGAGTTGATGGGCTGGCTGCGGGCGCAATTGGCCGAGCCGATTCCCGGCGTGGTGATCAGCGCAGACGGGCGCCCGGAGATGGTGGCGCAGGTGCATGGCGCGGGGCTGGATTACCTGGCAAAGCCCGTGAAACCGGCGGCATTGAGGGCGTTGTTAAGCAGGCACTTGCCTCTGTAAACGGGATGTACTCGGTAAAAAATGCGGGAGGGGGCAAGCCCCCTCCCGCATTTTGGTCGCATTCTATTCGGAAGAATGCGCTACACCATCAGCGTCCGTCATCGCGCGCTCCAGCAAATCCGCCGGCAGGCTTTTGCTGGCACGCGCGCCAAGCAGGCGCAGTTGTTCAGTGCGACTGACCAGATTGCCGCGTCCATCCGTAAGCTTGTTACGCGCTGCGCTGTAAGCCTTGTCCAACTGCTGCAGGCGGTTACCCACTTCGTCCAGATCCTGGATAAACAGCACGAACTTGTCGTACAGCCATCCGGCGCGCTCGGCGATCTCCCGGGCGTTCTGGCTTTGGCGTTCCTGCTTCCACAGGCTGTCGATGACCCGCAGGGTAGCCAGCAAGGTGGTGGGGCTGACAATCACGATATGACGATCAAAGGCTTCCTGGAAAAGGTTTGGTTCGGCTTGCAGCGCCGCGGAAAACGCCGCTTCAATCGGCACGAACAGCAGCACGAAATCCAGGCTGTGCAAACCTTCCAGGCGCTTGTAATCCTTGCTGGCCAAGCCTTTGACGTGATTGCGCAGGGACAGTACATGCTGCTTCAACGCTGCCTGGCCAATCACCTCGTCATCCGCCGCGACGTACTGCTGATAAGCGGTCAAGCTGACCTTGGAGTCCACCACCACCTGCTTGTCACCCGGCAACATGATCAGCACGTCCGGCTGGAAGCGTTCGCCATCCGGGCCTTTGAGGCTGACCTGGGTCTGGTACTCGCGCCCCTTCTCAAGGCCCGCATGTTCCAATACCCGCTCGAGGATCAGTTCGCCCCAGTTGCCCTGGGTTTTCTGGCCTTTGAGGGCACGGGTCAGGTTGGTGGCTTCGTCCGACAGGCGCAGGTTCAATTGCTGTAGGCGCTCAAGCTCCTTGGCCAGGGAAAAGCGTTCGCGGGCTTCGTTCTGGTAACTTTCTTCAACGCGCTTTTCGAAGGACTGGATGCGCTCCTTGAGTGGGTCCAGTAGCTGGCCCAGGCGCTCCTGGCTGGTTTCGGCAAAGCGTTGCTCGCGCTCATCGAATATCTTCCCGGCCAGTTCGGCAAACTGTGCGCGCAGTTCATCGCGGGAACCTTGCAGGTCGGCGAGGCGCTGCTGATGGCTGTCCTGCTGTTCGCGCAGCTCGGCGCGCAAGGCCGCGGCCAGGGCGTCAAGCCGGCGCAGCTCGGTTTCCTTGGCGCTGCGATCCAGGTTCCAGGCGTGGGCGGCGTCGCGGGCGTTGTCGCGGTCGATCTGCAACAGCTCGACTTCACGGCGCACGGCGGCCAGGTCGGCCTGCTTGGCGGCGTTGGCCTGGCTCAGATCGCTGATCTCGTCGCGGCTGGCGTCCAGTTGGGCGCCAAGCCCTTCCTGGGCCAGTTGCGCGATCGCCAGGCGCTCTTCCAGCAACTCCCAGCCGATGGTGCGCGCGGTCAGCCGCTGTTGAATCTGCCAGCACAACGCCAATAACGGCAGCGCTGCGCCAGCAAGCCCCAGGGCGACGCTGGTCCAGTCGAAAACCATAGCCATCTCTGCCATCACCAAAAAAGAGCAAGGTTAACCAAGCAACGCACGGGAGGACAGCTCAGTCTTCGACCTGGCCCAGTTCACGCTGAGCGCGACGGTCGCCGGCGCGGGCCGCTGAACGCAGCAGGTCGTGGCCGATACGCCGATCGCGGGCACTTCCGCATTCACGGCACATCAATTGGCCCAGGCGGCTCTGCGCAGCCACCACACCTTCGCGCGCAGGCTGCTTGAGCAGACGACCAGCCAGGTGCTTGATGTTGGTACTCTGCCCCAGGCGCGGGCTGTCCAGGAGCCACAAGGCGACTTTCAAAGAGAAACGCTTGGGCGCGGTAACAGATCGGAGAGTGTCGGTAACAGAAGGTGATACTGAGCGAAACTTCATAAAGCACTGTGGGGTAGAACCGAAGGCGCGCCACTCTACTCTTTTTTTCGTACAGGTAAAGCTGAAAAAACGCTGCACGCCCGTTCTAGAGCAAGCGCTTGGGACAATCCACAGAAGCTGTGGATAACTCAGTGGACAACCCTGCTTTAACTCGCGCAAAGGCCCATGGAACGGGGGCCGCAGTCAAACTGACGATTTTTTCACCAATAAAAAAAAGCGAGATTTTTCATTGACTTAAATTTTGATTACAGGCAAATGGGCAGGCTCCAGCACTGTCACCGGCGAAGTTACGCGCGCTGCGACAAATGTGCACAAGTACACAGCCAATGGTTATATCCACGGCTTTTTTTGGTCCGACACGCTCGGAAAATGTTACTGCCAGCCAACCGGGGACCTTTTCAAACCGGTCGCGGCTCGCCACACTTCCCCACCGACAACGCAACCGTGCAGGGCCGATGAAAGGAATTCTGTTATTCGCCGCTTTGCTGCTGGCCATCTGCGCGACATCCCTGGGCATCAATGCGCTGTTACCGTCCCCGGATGGCGCCCTGTTCGCCATCGCGATCCTGCTGTCAGCCGCCCTGACCGCTGTGAGCCTGTGCATCGAGCTGAGTGATGGCGGGATCAATGACATGCGTGATGTGATGCGGGTCATCGAAACCGGCCAGTCCTTGCGCCTGACGCTCGCCGCGTACGGGCTGGGTTGCACCCTGGCGGCGGCCATAACTGTGTTGATCTATCGTGGGTTGCTGGGTGGCTGAAAGTTTTTTTGCCTGGTCGCTTCCTTTCCTTGTTTCGATCCGTTACTATCCGCGGCGTTAGTACCAAGCTGAAAGTCAATTCTGGCCGAACACATCCCTTGAACAACATCGGACCGGCCACCTCGATGGTTTCCAGGTATCACTTGCGACGACACTGCCTTTGAATAAGCAAAGGGTGCCGCGAAGTCTGCATACTCTGACCGAACCAACCTGCAAATTGATCAGGATCTTCACCCCGGGCCCAGAACCTTTGCCCTTGTTGTGTTGCCTGCCCTCCTAAGTACCTACCTGCCAGCCCAAGCGCGCCTAATTGAATAGCGCTTCAAACTGGCTGCTTTGTTCCAGACTAGGTTCTTTCGCTTGATCAATGGTGATCAGCGTTTCTGGAACGTTTTAACGTTGCACGGTTCTTATCCGTGTCATTTGTAGGAACACCAATAATATGAACGCTCAAATCCACACTCAGGATGCCATCCGCACCCTCACCAACGCTTTTGCCCCAATGAACTGCCTGATCATGGCCGCTCGCAAAGGCTGCTTCAGCTTCACCTTGGTCAACGAACACGGCATCGCACGTCACAGCGAACGCCTGTACCCCGATCAATACTCCAGCGCAGAGCCGCTGCAGGCCGTGATCGAGCGTACCCGTCAGGCACTGACTGCCTGATCGACCCGAGTCGCTGAAACACAAAAACCCTGCCTGAAAAGCAGGGTTTTTTATTGCCTGGAATTTGACCCAGGTACTTTTTACTAAGCACGAATAGATATAAACGTTATAACCGGATAAAGAAGATGTTTTAAAAACAGTCCTTTACAAGACGAATATGACACTACACTTCAACTCAAGCGGCATGATCCGCTTGCGACGGGCCTGAGATCCGATCCACCGCTGCCAAGCCCCCCTTCTCAGGCCCGTCAATCATTCCGACGGACTGAGGCTCTTATGGGTATTGCCGCCAGCGAATTGTGTCGCTATGTGATCAGACCGACCTTGATGTACCTCGGCTGTCATAACCCGACCGCCGAATCCCTGTTGCTGGGCATCGCCGCCAGCCAGTCGGAGCTTGGCTCAGCCTTGCATGACCGCCGCGGCCATGGCCTCTACAGCATCACCGAACCGCGCCACCGCGCCCTTTGGGACACCTACCTGGCGCTCGACCCGGAACGGGCGAGCCTGGTGCGAGGATTAGCCAGCCAACATGCATTCCTCAGTGCGCCCCAGTTGGAGTTGACGGTGAACCTGCGTTACGCCACGGCGATTGCCTGGTTGCTGGTGGAACAGCATCGCCCTGCCTTGCCCGCCGCTGGCGATGTACTGGCGATGGCACGTATCTGGAAAGAAATATTTCACCCTCAAGGCCGGCTGCGGGATTTCTCCCAGGCCTGGCAAACCTGTGTCTCCCCAATGAAACAGGTGACCTGCTGACCGGGCAAATTGCAAGATTCGCCAAAACCCGGTGAATCTGGTCGGATTGTCCTACAAAACCGCTCTATCTCCTGCGTTACAGCCTATAGCGCGATGACAAATTTATTGATACTTTCCGCAGCGGTGATCACACGGAGTTCTAATAATGAAAAAAGTAATGCTCAAGACCACACTTAGCCTCGCCGTTGCCATGGCCTCCTCCCAACTGTTCGCCAGCGGCTTCGCTCTGAACGAACAGAGCGTCAGCGGAATGGGTACCGGTTTCGCAGGTCGTTCTTCATCTGCCGATGATGCAAGCACTGTCTATGGTAACCCTGCCGGTATGGCTCGCCTGAATGGCCAGCAGATCACCGGTGGTGTCGCAGCCATTGATGCTTCCACTGATATCAGCGACGTCAGCGGCCGCTCCCGCGGCAGCAACAAAGGCGATATGGTGCCTTTCACCGCCGTGCCGTTCGGTTTCTACACCAACAAACTCAACGACCAGTGGGCAGTCGGTTTCGGCGTCTATGCACCGTTTGGCCTGATCACTGACTACGAAAGCGGCTTCCAGGGCCGTGGCTTTGGCAGCAAGAGCGAAGTAAAAGTCATGACCTTCCAGCCGACGGTCAGCTACGCGTTCAACGATCGCGTTTCCGTCGGTTTTGGCCCGACCATCAACCGCATTTCCGGTACGCTGGAATCGGACATCACGCTCAACCCTGCCGCGCCAGATACCAATATCAAGATCAAGGGTGACGACACCGCGCTGGGCTTCAACATCGGCGTGCTGGTACAAGCTACCGATACCACCCGCGTCGGCCTGACCTATCACTCCAAGGTCAGCTACAAGCTGGACGGCCACACCGAAGTGACCGCGCCAACCGCGACCTCGCCGTTCCTGCGCAGCAACCGCTACGACGCTTCGCTGAAGATCGACACGCCTGAGTCCTACGACCTGTCGGTGACCCAGGACCTGACCGACGCCTGGAAGCTCTATGCCGGTGCCACCTGGACCCGCTGGAGCCGCCTCAAAGACATCACCGTCAACAACGACGGCGTCAGCGGCGCAACCGGTGGCGCACTGGCCCCTGCGCTGGTAGGCACCATCAAGGAAGACCAGAACTGGCACGACACCTGGGCTTACGCCTTGGGTACTTCGTACCAGCTGACCAAGCAAGTGGTGCTGCGTACCGGCCTGACGTTCGACCAGTCGCCGACCAACAACACCGATCGCTCGCCACGCATTCCTACCGGCGACCGCACCATCTTCAGTCTGGGCCTGGGCTACGAGGTCATGCCGAACATGACCATCGACGTGGCCTATTCCTACCTGAAGGAAGAGGACGTCAAGGTGGCACGCTCCAACCAGTTGGCCAGCTACAACGCCAAGTATGAAAACAGTGCCAACGGTTTCGGCCTGGGCATGACCTACCGCTTCTGATTCGCTGCGGTATAAAAAAAGCCCCGCTCTCCTGCAAAGGAGGCGGGGCTTTTCAATGGCCGGCGATCAGGGTTTGGACGCCAGCGCTTTTTCTACCGCCTCGATCAACTCCGGACTGTCAGGCTTGGTCAGGCTGGAAAAATTGGCGATGACCTTGCCCTGGCGATCCACCACGTACTTGTAGAAGTTCCACTTCGGCGGCGCGTCGGTCTGCTGCGCCAGGACCTTGAACAAATTGACCGCATCCGGCCCCTTGACCTTCTGCGGCTCGGTCATGGTGAACGTCACGCCGTAGTTCACGTAGCAGACCTTGGCGGTTTCTTCGCCGGTCTTGGCTTCCTGCTTGAAGTCATCGGAAGGCACGCCGATCACTTCCAGGCCTTCGCCCTTGTAGCGTTGATACAAGGCCTCAAGCCCTTTGAATTGCGGGGCGAAGCCGCAGAAGCTTGCGGTGTTGACGATGACCAGCGGTTTGCCTGCGAAACGCTGGCACAGGTCAATGGATTCCTTGGCCCGCAGCTTGGGCAATTGACCCTCCAGCAACGGCGGACAACTGGTCGCCAGGGCCACGCTGCCAATGGCCATCAGGACGGGTAAAGCGAGCCAGCGCATGCGCATATCGAAAGTCCTTGAGTCGGTTCAGGCCAACAACTTAACAGATCGACATGCCCAACTGCATCAACGCCAGGCCTCCTTGCTGCCAGCCCCACCAGGCCAGCAGCAACAGTATCAGCCCTGCCGCCAGGGCCATGCACCGCAGTGCTGCACTCATGCCGCCTCCATTTGCGCCTGCACCCGCGCCACCGGCCGTTCACGCACCGGCCAGTTCAGGGCCGCAGCGAGCAGGCTGAGCAGAATTGCCACGTGCCAGATCAAGTCGTAGTTACCGGTTCGATCATAGACCACCCCGCCCAACCAGCCACCCAGAAACGAGCCGAGTTGATGGAACAGGAACACAATCCCACCCAGCATCGAGAGGTTGCGTACGCCGAACAAGGTCGCAACGGTGCCGTTGGTCAGCGGTACGGTGGACAGCCACAAAAAACCCATCGCCATGCCAAACAGGTAGGCCGTGACTTCGGTGACCGGCGCCCACAGGAACAACACGATCACCACCGCACGCAACAGGTACAAGCCGGTGAGCAAGCGCGGCTTGGACATGCGCCCACCCAGCCAGCCGGCGGTGTAAGTCCCGAACACATTGAACAGGCCGATCAGGGCCAGCACGGTGGTGCCTACCGTGGCCGGCAAATGCTGGTCCACCAGGTAGGCCGGCAGATGCACACCGATGAACACCACCTGGAAACCGCAGACAAAAAAACCGAAGGCCAGCAGCCAGAACCCGGAGTGCGAGCATGCCTCCTTCAACGCTTCGCCCAGGGTTTGCTGGCCGACCGTCACCGGCAGTGGCCGATCCTTGAGCATGGCCACCAGCGGCAGGATCAACGCTACCATCAGGCCCAACGCCAGCAGTGCCGCGGACCAGCCCAGCCAACCGATCAAGCCGAGGGTGCCGGGGACCATGGCGAACTGGCCAAAGGAGCCCGCGGCGCTGGCGATGCCCATGGCCATGCTGCGTTTTTCCGGGGGTACGGCGCGGCCGACCACACCCAGAATCACCGAAAACGAGGTGCCGGACAGGCCGATACCAATCAGCAATCCAGCGCTCAACGACAAGGACCACGCCGAGTCCGACATACCCATCAACACCAGACCCACGGCGTATAACACGCCGCCGACGAATACCGCCTTGGTCGCACCGAAACGGTCGGCCAAGGCCCCGGTGAAGGGCTGTGCCAGGCCCCAGATCAGGTTCTGCAAGGCAATGGCGAAGGCGAACGTCTCACGCCCCCAGCCAAATTCGCTGCTCATCGGCGCCAGGAACAGGCCAAAGCCGTGCCGCACGCCCAGAGACAACGCCAGGATCAGCGCACTCCCCAACAGAACCCAGCCACTGGTGCGCCACATCGAGGTCATTTCTTATTCTCCGATCGCGGGTATGTACCCGCTTATAGTCGAACAAACCGCCGTTCAGGCGAGTTCATCCAGCAAGGCCAACAAGGTTTCGCGCTTTTCGGCGCCAAGCTTATCAATCAGTTTCTGTTGCGCCGCTTCCCATGCCGGCAAAGCGGCGGTCAAGCGCTGCTCACCTGCCTCGGTCATGACCACCAGGCGGTTGCGCAGGTCATCGCCTTCGACCAATTGCACCAGACCCTCACCTTCGAGTACGCGCAGGTTGCGCCCCAGGGTGCTGCGGTCCAGGCCCATAGCTTCCGCCAGGCTGGAAATGCTCGGCTGATCCAGACGCTGCAGGTTGCAAAGCAAAGAATACTGCGCAACGTTGATCCCGAAGCCGTCGAGGGCGCCGTCGTAATGCCTGCTGACGCCACGGGCGGCACGTCGCAGGTTGGTGCATAAACATTGGGAGGCAAGCATGGAGCGTGTATATACCCGGAGTTGAGGAAATGCAAGAAGGTGTTACAGCGCGAGCCCAATCAATACGGCCGCTTCAAGCAGCTCCAGCAGGGCGCCGGCGGTATCGCCCGTGGTGCCACCGAGGCGGTTGACCATCAGCTGGCGCAATCCGATAAAACACACGGCTGCGAGCAGGACCGCGAGGCCACCACTGAAGCCTGCGATGAGGATGCAGGCCAACCCACTGAGAATCAGCACCTGCTGGCCGACAATCCTGGGTAAATGATCCGACAGCGCCTGGCCTAATCCACCCGCACGCACATAGCGCGTGGTGAGAAACAGCGCCAACATCGAAGCGCGACCGATCAACGGCGCAAGAATCAGCGCAGCGCCATTGTGCTGCTCGATCAGGGCCACCAGCGCGGTGAACTTGAGCAACAACACCAGGCCCAGGGTGACCACGGCGATGGGCCCGCTGCGGGGGTCCTTCATGATGGTGAGGGTGCGTTCCCGGTCGCCAAAGCCACCCAGCCAGGCGTCGGCGCTGTCCGCCAGCCCGTCTAGGTGCAGGCCACCGCTGAGCAGCACCCAGGCGGTCAATAGCAGCGCGGCGTGCAGCAACAATGGCGTGCCAGTTAACAGGGCGTTCAGGCCCCACAGGAGCAGGCCAAACAGCAAGCCCACCACGGGGTAAAACAGCAGCGAACGCCCCAGCTCTCTGCGGTTGCGGCATATCAGGCAGGCGAATCGGCAGGCTGCTTAGAAACTGCAGGGCGATCCAGAATGGCAGCATGTTCAAGCCCCTTCCTTCAGGGTGCCATCACTCGCCACCTGCAGGCTGAACAGCCCACCGTGGCCGACTTCGACATTCAGCAAATGTTCACGAGGCAAACCCCGCGCGCGCGCCAACAGCAGCCGCATCACGCCACCGTGGCTGATCAACAGCACGCGCTCGCCGGCATGGGCCTGCTGCAGGCGTGCGATTGCGCCAAACACCCGTTCGGAAAATGCGCTCACCGGCTCGCCTTCTGGCGGCGTAAAACCGTAGGGGTCGGCCCAGAACAAGCCCAGGGCTTCGGCGTCGGTTTCCATCAGCGCCGCCGCGCTCTGCCCTTCCCAGGCGCCGAAGTGCAGCTCTTGCAGGTCTTTTTCCAGGCTGACAGGAAGGTTGAGACGTTCGCCCAATTCCTGGGCAAAACGCGCACAGCGTTGCAAGGGTGAACTGATCAGCCGGTCCCACGGCCCCTGCCCCAATACGGCGGCGCGCATCTGCTCCCAGCCCTTGGCCGTCAACGCATCGTCCAGGCTGCCGCGCAGCCCGCCGCCCAGTTCGGTTTCACCGTGGCGCAGCAGGTCCAGGTGCAAGGTCATGCGGGGCGATCCGCCACGGCGGCTTCGGCAAACGTCGCCATCTGCCCGTGCAACGCGCAGGCCAGGCGCAACAACGGCACCGCCAACGCCGCGCCACTGCCTTCGCCCAGACGCAGGCCCAGGTCCAGCAGCGGCTGTACATCGAGACTGTGTAGCACGTGGCGATGGCCCGGCTCGGCGCCCCGGTGGCCGAACACCAGCCAGTCGCGGCATGCCGGGTTCAAGCGCGTGGCAACCAGCGCGGCGACGCTACAGATAAACCCGTCCACCAGCACCACGATGCCTTCCTGGGCGCAGGCCAGGTAGGCGCCGACCAGCGCGGCAATTTCAAAGCCACCCAGGTTGAACAGCGTCTGCAACGCATCGCCGCGCTGGGCCGCGTGCAAGGCCAGGGCGCGCTCGATGACCGCTACCTTGTGACTGACGCCCTGGGCATTCAACCCGGTGCCGGGGCCGGTCATCTCACTCACCGGGCAATCGAGCAGCGCACACGCCAGCGCACTGGCGGCGGTGGTGTTGCCGATGCCCATTTCGCCACCAATCAACAGCTGGGCGCCGCCTTGCTGAGCGCGACGTACGCTGTCTCGCCCGGCGTGCAGGGCCTGGCGACCCTGAGCCTGGGTCATCGCCGGGCCGTCGACAAAATTGGCGGTGCCCGCGCCGATATTCAGGTGGCGCACGCCGGGCAAGTCCAGGGAGGGCGTCACCGTGCCGAGGTCGACCACTTCCAACTGCGCACCCAGTTGCCGCGCCAATACGCTGATGGCCGCGCCGCCGGTGACAAAGTTGTGCAGCATCTGCCCGGTCACGGCCTGGGGAAACGCCGACACGCCTTCGGCGACCACGCCATGGTCGCCGGCAAAAATCGCGATCCACACCTGTTCCACCGACGGCTTGACCTGCCCCTGTAAACCGGCCAGCTGCACCGCCAGCGCTTCCAACTGGCCGAGCGAACCGGCCGGCTTGGTCAACTGCTGCTGACGCATCAGCGCCTGTTCTCGCGCAGCGCCGTCGACGGCCTTGCAGGGGTCGAGCCACCAGGAATCCGTCATAACGCAGTACCTTTCAAAGTCAGGGGCAGGCCGGCGACCGTCAGCACCACACGCTGACACCGCTCGGCCAAGGCTTGATGCAGCCAACCGGCTTCATCCACATAACGGCGAGTCAATTCGCCCAGCGGCACGACACCGAGTCCGGTCTCGTTGCTGACAAAAATGATCTGCCCCGGCAATGCCGCCAGGGTTTCCAGCAATTGGTCGCGCTCGAAGGCAAGGCGCTCGGGGTCTTCCAGCATCAGCAAGTTGGTCAGCCACAGGGTCAGGCAGTCCACCAGCAGGCAACGCTCGGCGGCGGCGTTTTCGCGCAACACCCGCGCCAGCTCGATGGGCTCTTCGATCAGGCCCCAGTGCTCGGGACGACGCTCCCGATGCAGGGCAACGCGCTGGTTCATCTCACCGTCCAGCGGCTGGCTGGTGGCGATATACATCACCGGCAGCCCGCTGTTGCCAGCGAGTTTTTCAGCGAGGCGACTTTTGCCCGAACGAGCGCCGCCAAGAATCAATTGATGCATGAGCCACTACCTTTTTCATTCAGCCGAAAGCGTGCGCCTGGGACCGTCCATTGTGGGAGGGGGCTTCAGACAGTGATGCATCGGCTGATACGCCGTCATCGGGGGCAAGCCCCCTTCCACATGTGTATCGTTTACAGGCCGTCAGATCCCGCACAAACGACGCAACAAGTCCGTGTCCAGATGGTTTTCCACCATGTCCGCCAAGCGCTCGATATCGCGTTCACGCAGAGCGTGATAATCGACTTCCTGCACGTTCTGCAAACCCGCCCAGCGCAGCAAGGCACTGCACGCCGCCGGGGTTTCGAACAGCCCGTGCAGGTAGGTGCCGAGGATTTGCCCGTCGGCACTCTGCGCCCCATCACTGCGCCCATCATCGAGCAGCACGGCGGCCTTCGACAGCGCTTGGCCGGTTGTCACCCCGGCATGAATCTCATACCCGCTGACCTCGGCGTTCTCCAGCAACAAACGTCCGCGTACGTTACGCAACTGCTTCTCTTGCTCAAGCGTCGTACTGAACGCCAGCAGCCCCAAGCCGTCGCTGGAGCCAACAGGCCCTTCCAGACCGAGCGGGTCGTGCACCTGCTCGCCGAGCATCTGCAAGCCGCCACAGATCCCCAGCACCTTGCCGCCGTAACGCAAATGCCGCGCCACGGCGCTATCCCAGCCATTGGCGCGCAAATAGGTCAGATCGCTGCGCACGCTTTTCGAGCCGGGCAGGATGATCAGGTCGGCGGCAGGGATCGGCTGACCGGGTCCGACGAATTGCAGATCCACCTGCGGATGCAGGCGCAGCGGGTCGAAATCCGTGTGATTGCTGATGCGCGGCAGCACCGGCACCACCACTTTGAGCACCTGGGCAGCCTTGTCGATCTGGCGCTGGTCGATACCGTCTTCGGCCTCCAAGTGCAGGTCCATCACATAGGGCAATACCCCCACCACCGGCTTGCCGGTGCGCGCTTGCAGCCAATCCAGCCCCGGCTGCAGCAGCGCGATATCACCGCGAAACCGGTTGATGATAAAACCCTGGACCCGTGCCTGTTCGCTGGGGGACAACAATTCCAGCGTGCCGACCAGATGGGCGAACACCCCGCCGCGATTGATATCGGCGATCAACAGCACCGGGCAATCCACCGCTTCGGCGAAGCCCATGTTGGCGATGTCATTGGCACGCAGGTTGATTTCGGCCGGCGAGCCCGCGCCTTCGACCATGACCACTCCATAGGCCTGGCTCAAACGTGCGTGGGAAGCCAGCACCGCCTGCATGGCGATGGCTTTGTAATCGTGATAGGCCACCGCGTTCATGCTGGTTACGGCGCGGCCATGGATAATCACTTGGGAGCCGGTGTCACTGTTGGGCTTGAGCAACACCGGGTTCATGTCGGTGTGCGGCGCCAGGTTGGCGGCCTGCGCCTGCACCGCCTGGGCGCGGCCGATTTCGCCGCCTTCGGCGGTCACCGCGCTATTGAGCGCCATGTTCTGTGGTTTGAACGGCGCCACCGCGACGCCCTGGCGCACCAACCAGCGACACAGCGCGGTCACCAACGTACTTTTGCCGGCATCGGAGGTGGTGCCCTGCACCATCAGCGTACTCATGTGGCTTCCTTGTAAGCGGCCAGCGCCGTCTCCAGACGTTGCCAGTCGGCCTCGCTGTCGGGCAGGCCGAAACGCACGCTGCTGTCATGCACGAACAGGCGCAGCAGAATGCCGCGCTGGGCCATGAACTCGTGCAGGCGTTCGGCGTGGGGAGTGATCAACCACTGGAACAAGGCGCAGCCACCCTGGGGTTGAAAGCCCTGGCGCTCAAGCAGGTCGAACAGGCGCTGGCCGGCGTCGATGCACCGCGTGCGCTGGCGGGTGTGCCCGGCGCTGTCGCGCAGGCATTGCTGGCCAATTACCCGTGTCGGCCCGCTGACCGCCCATGGCCCGACCTGGTCGGCGAGCAATTTGAGCAGCTTGCGTTCGGCCAGCACGAAACCCAGGCGCACGCCGGCCAGCCCGAAAAACTTGCCGAACGAACGCAATACGATCAAGCCGACATGATGAGTGTGGCCGGCCAGGCTCAGGTGCGGGGTGACGTCCATGAAGGCTTCGTCCACCACCAGCCAGCCGCCGCGCTGGGCCAACCGCGCGTGCCAGTCGAGCAGGCGCTCCGGGGCCAGGCTCAAGCCGGTGGGGTTGTTGGGGTTGACCACCACTAGCACGTCGAGGGCGTCGAGAAAGAAGTCGACCTCCTGCTCCTGCACCTCGCGCACCACATAACCGGCGCGGCGCCAGGCTTCGGCGTGTTCGGCATAGCACGGCGACAGCACGCCGACCTTGCCGGAACGGCGCAGGCGCGGCAGCAACTGGATGGCGGCCTGGGAACCCGGCACCGGCAACACCTGAGCGGCGCCGTAGTAGTCGGCGGCGGCTTTTTCCAGGCCGTCATCGGCTTCGGGCAAGCGGGCCCAGGCGCGCAAGGGAATGTCAGGGATCGGCCACGGCCATGGCGCCAGGCCAGTGGACAAATCCAGCCAATCGGCTTCGGCGATCCCGTATTCAATCGCGGCCTTGCGCAAGCGTCCACCGTGTTCAAGCATAAAATTGCGCCCCCGCGCACAGGATCAGCAGCCACAGCCAGACGCCGCGTTGCACCAGTTGCCAGCCTCGGTCGATGGCGTCAGCGTCGGCCGGCGGACCTTCGCCCAGCTGTGGACGCTGATGCAGCTCGCCGTGATAAATCGCCGCGCCGCCCAGCTCGACACCCAACGCACCGGCGCCAGCGGCCATTACCGGGCCAGCGTTGGGGCTGTCCCAGGTCGGGCCCTGGCTGCGCCAGCATTTGAGCGCCAGGCGCGTCTTGCCCAGCAACGCGTAGGTCAAAGCCACCAGGCGTGCGGGAATATAGTTCAGCCCATCGTCGATCTTCGCCGCCGCCCAGCCGAAGCGTTCAAAGCGCTCGTTGCGATAGCCCCACATGGCGTCCAGGGTGTTGCTCAGGCGATAGAGCACCACGCCCGGCACGCCGGCGACCACGAACCAGAACAGCGCGGCGAACACGGCGTCGCTGCCGTTTTCCAGCACCGACTCGGTGGCAGCGCGGGCCACTTCGGTGCGGTCCAGTTCGCTGGTCTGGCGGCTGACCAGATAGCTCACGCGTTTGCGCGCTTCGTCCAGGTCATCACTGCGCAAGGCCTGGGCGACCGGAATCACATGCTCTCCCAGGCTGCGCATGCCCAGGGCGCAGTACAACGCCAGGATCTCCAGTACCCAGCCGATGTAAGGGGCCCAGGACAGTGCGGTCGCCAACAGGGTCAGCGGCACCACCGCGATAAACCACGCGGTCACGCCATGGCTGCGCCAGCCACGGCCTCCGGTATTGAAACGTTGCTCGATGCGCCCGGCAAAATTGCCGAACGCCACCAGCGGATGCCAGCGCCTGGGTTCGCCCAGCAGCGCATCCAGCGCGACTGCGGCGACACACAGCAAGGCCACACTCATTGACTCACTCCCCACAGGTTTTCATACAACATGTCACTTAATGGCCGAGGCTCGGTCCAGCCTTCGAGTTGCAACATCGGTGCCGGATAGAACTCGGCAACCGGCCCCAGGCACAGCACCGCCAGCGGTTTGGCACCCGCCGGCAAACCCAGCAGGTTGGCCAGGGCCTGGGGTTCGAACAGCGAAACCCAGCCCATGCCCAACCCCTCGACGCGGGCCGCCAGCCACAGGTTCTGAATCGCGCAGGACAAGGAAGCCATGTCCATTTCCGGCAACGTACGACGGCCGAAGATATGCCGCTCGCGATCATCCATCAGGGCTGCTACCAGCACTTCAGCGCAATCGTGGATGCCTTCGACCTTGAGCTTCATGAACTCATCGGAGCGCTCGCCCAGGGCTTGCGCGGTACGTATGCGCTCTTCTTCCACCAGTTGTTGAATCCGGCCCCTTAATTGACGGTCGCTGATGCGGATAAAACGCCACGGCTGCATCAAGCCGACGCTCGGCGCCTGGTGGGCGGCCTGGAGCAGGCGCTGCAATAATTCAGGCGCGACGGTGCCGCCGGTGAAGTGGCGCATGTCGCGGCGTTCGGCGATGGCGCGGTAGACGGCCTGGCGGTCGGCCTCGGGGAAGGCGTTGTCGGTCATGGCGTCATCGGGGGCAAGCCCCTTCCCACAGGGGAATGCATTCCAAGGGTGGGAGGGGGCTTGCTCCCGACAGCGGTGTCGGGGCCTGGCGCGAACAGTGCAGCTACCGCAACCGGATTGGACGGAAAGTAAAAGTGCACGTAGGAAGCCGTCATCCGCCCTTGTCGATAGACCGCCTCTGCGCCGCGTCCGCCATTGGGGCTCAGGCCACGGGCAATCGGCTGGCATTCGGTGCTGGTCAGGGAATGGTGATAGGTGTGGCCACGCAATGTGCCTTCGGGCAACTCGACACTTTGCAGCGCCAGCGCCGCCAGTTTCTTCTGCATCACCGCATCGCCCTGCAACAGGCCGAGCAGTTCGGCGCGGTTGCCGTCGACGTCGGTGAGCGAGTCCAGCAGGTACAGCATGCCGCCGCATTCGGCGAGCAAGGGCTTGCCGGTCGCATGATGAGCGCGGATGGCGTCGAGCATCGGTGTGTTTGCCGACAGGGCCTGGTGATGCAGCTCCGGGTAACCGCCAGGCAGGTAGAGGCTGTCGGTTTCCGGCAACGCACCGTCATGGATCGGCGAAAAGAAGCTCAGCTCGGCGCCCATCGCCCGCAGCAGGTCGAGACTGGCGCCGTAGGTAAACGCAAAGGCTTCGTCACGGGCCACCGCAATGCGTACCCCGGCGAGCAACGGCTCGGCGGCGATCACCTGCGGCGCGGCGAACGTCACCGGCGGTGGCAGGGCGACTTCGCAACTGCTGCCCAACGCCTGGGCGGCAGCGTCCAGGCGCACGTCAAGGTCATTGAGTTCGCTGGCTTGCACCAGGCCCAAGTGACGGCTGGGCAATTCGATGCCGGTTTCACGCGAAAGCGCGCCGTACCAGCGCAACCCTTCGGTCAGGCTGCCCTCCAGCAACTGCGCATGGCGCAAAGTGCCGACACGGTTGGCGAGCACGCCGGCGAATGGCAGGTCCGGCTGGTAGCGCGCCAGCCCCAGCGCGAGCGCGCCAAAGGTTTGCGCCATGGCCGTGCCGTCGATCACACCCAGCACCGGCACACCGAAGTGCCGTGCCAGGTCGGCGCTGGACGGCGTGCCGTCGAACAGCCCCATCACGCCCTCGATCAGGATAAGGTCGGCCTCCCCCGCTGCTTCCCACAACAGACGTCGGCTTTCCTGCTCGCCGACCATCCACATGTCCAATTGATACACCGGCGCGCCGCTGGCGCGTTCGTGAATCATCGGGTCGAGGAAGTCCGGCCCGCATTTGAATACGCGCACCTTGCGCCCCAGGTTGCGGTGCAAACGCGCCAACGCCGCAGTGACGGTGGTTTTGCCCTGGCCGGACGCCGGTGCGGCGATCAATACGGCTGGGCAATGACGGGGCTGATTCAAAGTTCGACGCCCTTCTGAGCCTTGATACCGGCCTGGAACGCATGCTTGAGCATGCCCATTTCGGTGACGGTATCGCCCATTTCGATCAGCTCAGGCTTGGCGCCACGGCCGGTGACCACCACGTGCTGCATCGGCGGCCGCGCTTGCAGGTCGCTGAGCACCTGGTCCAGGTCGAGGTAACCGTGCTTGAGGGCGATGTTCAGTTCGTCCAGCACCACCAGGCCGATGGCAGGGTCATTGAGCATCGCCCGGGATACGGCCCAGGCCGCTTCGGCGGCGGCGATATCGCGCTGGCGATCCTGGGTCTCCCAGGTGAATCCTTCGCCCATCACGTGAAAGCGCACCTGCCCGGGAAAACGGCGGAAAAACAACTCCTCCCCAGTGCTGTTACGGCCTTTGATGAACTGCACCACGCCGCACTGCATGCCATGCCCCATCGCCCGGGCCAACATGCCAAAGGCCGAACTGCTTTTGCCTTTGCCGTTACCGGTCAGCACCAGCAGCAAACCGCACTCATTGGGCGAATTGGCAATGCGTTCGTCAATCACGGTTTTTTTGCGCAGCATGCGCGCCAGGTGGCGCTCGTCGCGGTCGGGGGTATCGGTCATGGCAGCTCTCCGTTGGGGCTGGACAAAAACGGCGGGCAGGAAAAAAGAAAAACAGACAGCCAAGCATCGCCCACCGTGATGCTGTTGAATGTTTCAGGCCGGTCTCCGGGCTCATGAGTGGCGTTAAGGCCGGCGCTGCGCCTTCCCATATCGTGTGGATACAGTGGCAGAAGGCAGCGTCTTGACTCATTTACCGTTGCGGGGGCAGCGCCGGAATTGCGGCGGCACTGTGTACAAGTGCGCTCACTCACCGGCTTCCCTGTTTCACTCTGTTGACGCATACGCCACAGAGCACCTGGAACAAGCCGCGAAGGTTAGTGGGTTGGGGGTGGAGCGTCAATTAAAGCTGGCTCTGTACTTGAACCATCAAGGCGATGTGCTTCTCTACCCTTACAGGTATTCAGGAGAACACCATGCATAAAACCAGACTCGCCCTACTGATCACGCTGGCCGGCACCCTCGCCGCCTGTGGCGAAAGTTCGACCTTGCAGGTGGTCGATGGCACCGGGCCCTCGCCGACGTTGCCGGAACCGAACAAGACGCTGATCCCCACCGTGAACATCGCCCCGGCTGTCGGCTGGCCCGACGGCGCCAAACCAACGGCCGCTGCTGGCACCCAAGTGGCTGCGTTCGCAGAAGGTCTGGACCATCCGCGCTGGCTGTATGTGCTGCCCAACGGCGACATCCTGGTGGCCGAGACCAACGCACCGCCCAAGCCGGATGACAGCAAGGGCGTGCGCGGCTGGGTGATGGAGAAGGTCATGGGCCGTGCGGGGGCCGGGGTGCCAAGCCCGAACCGCATCACCCTGCTGCGCGACGCGGACCACGACGGCGTCGCCGAAACACGCACGGTGTTCCTGGAAAACCTCAACTCGCCGTTCGGCATGGCCCTGGTCGGCAACGACCTGTACGTGGCGGACTCGGACAAGTTGCTGCGCTTCCCCTATCAGCCTGGCGAAACCGCGATCAAGGCGACGGGCACCAAGGTCGTCGATTTGCCCGGTGGCAGCCTCAACCATCATTGGACCAAAAACGTGATTGCCAGCCGGGATGGCAGCAAGCTGTACGTCAGCGTCGGCTCCAACAGCAACGTCGGCGAGAACGGCCTTAAAGCCGAAGAAGGCCGGGCGGCGATCTGGGAAGTCGACCGCGCCACGGGCCAGCATCGGATTTTCGCCTCAGGCCTGCGCAACCCCAACGGCATGGCGTGGGAACCGCAAAGTGGCAAATTGTGGACGGCGGTGAACGAGCGCGATGAAATCGGCAGCGACCTGGTGCCGGACTACATCACCTCGGTCAAAGATGGCGCGTTCTACGGTTGGCCTTTCAGCTACTACGGGCAACATGTGGATGTGCGCGTCAACCCGCAGAACGCGGAACTGGTCGCCAAAGCCATTGCGCCGGATTATGCGGTGGGTCCTCATACCGCGTCGCTGGGGCTGACATTCGCCCAAGGCAACAAACTCCCGGCGCAGTTCGGCAACGGCGCGTTCATCGGCCAGCATGGTTCATGGAATCGCAAGCCGCACAGTGGTTATAAAGTGATCTTCGTGCCATTCGAAGGTGGGCAACCCAAAGGCCAGCCGGTGGATGTGCTGACCGGGTTCCTCGACAAGGATGAGAACGCCATGGGCCGGCCGGTGGGCGTGGTGGTCGATCAGCAAGGCGCTTTGCTGGTGGCTGATGACGTGGGGAATAAGGTGTGGCGGGTGTCTGCTGCCAAATAACCGCACGAGAGCCAGCACAAAACCAATGTGGGAGGGGGCTTGCCCCCGATAGCAGTGTGTCAGGCACAGATACTGTGACTGATACTGCGCTATCGGGGGCAAGCCCCCTCCCACATTTGGTTGGGTGTTTAGTTCAGGGATTGCGCGCCAGGTTTGCCGGCAACACCCGCTTGGCGCTCAGGTAGGCATTCTGCCAATACGCCTTTGACAGGGTATCCAGCTTCACCGTACCGCCGGTCTGCGGAGCATGCACAAAACGCCCCTCCCCGACATAGATCCCTGCATGGCTCACCCGCGAGCCACCGCCGGTGGCAAAGAACAACAGGTCACCGGTTTGCAGGTTTTGCTCGCTCACGTCCTGGGCGCGCATCACGATCAGCTCGCGGGTGGTACGTGGCAGAGAGATACCGGCCGCGTCGCGGTAGACAAAGCCAATCAGGCCACTGCAATCAAACCCCGAGTCCGGCGTATTGCCGCCCCAACGGTAAGGCGTGCCGACCAGGCCCAGCGCACGGAAGAGCACATCTTCAGCCGCAGGCGAGAAATTCTGGTTGGAATAGTTGAACACCGGCTTAGGCTTGGCTGCGACGGGCGCGGGCGGCGGCGGACGGCTTGCGCAGGCGCTGAGCAGCGCGGCGCAAACAAGCAGAATGAGGCGGGCCGAGGTCGACATGGGCAGAACAATCCTGATCTGGATGCGGCTTTCGCTGCCGAACGCTGAAAACCAGAACGCGCAAGCAAAGCTCGCGCGAACGGATTACAACAATGTCCAGGGATTCTAGCGCTTACACGTCAAACTTCAAGTATCACTTTAACTTTACTTACTGGCGGTAACCGTAGACGGAGCCATGGCGAGTGCACGCTTGGCTTCGATAAAGGTTTTGCTCCAGTAGCTGTCGCCCAGGTTATCGACCCGAACACCACCACTGCGACGGCTGCTGGAGTGGATAAACTGGTTATCACCCAAGTAGATACCGGCGTGGCTGACACGACCGCGACCGGCCGTACTAAAGAAAAGCAGATCACCGGGCTTGAGGTTGTTGCGCGCGACCAACGGTGCTTTCACGTTGATCATTTCGCGGGTGGAGCGCGGCAGATTCATGCCGGCCTCTTCACGAAACAGGTAGCCGATAAAACCGCTGCAGTCGAAACCGGCTTCAGAAGTGCCGCCGAAACGGTAACGGGTACCGATCAAGGACATGCCGCGTTCGAGAATGCTGTCGGCCAGAACAGGCAGCTGGTAAGGCTTGCTGCCGGAGAAATCGGTGAGTTCTTTTTCGGTTGCCAGCTCTTCTTCATAAACAGAAGCAGACTGTGCAACAACGAATTTAGCCTGATTTTGAACCTGTGGTTTTTGCTGTTCTGCCACCTGCTGAGGGTGGGAGGCGCAACCAAACAACAGGGTAACGAGTGCGAGAGGCACGAGGGGTGCGAAGCGATTTAGCATGGGCACGACCGTGGCTGATGTGTAAAGAAGGCGAGACTATGCCCTCTATCACATCGATTTGCAAATTCAATCGAGCTCTTTGTGACTTCTCGTTTGGACTATGCCATCTAAGCCCTCAATCCCCGATACCTGCCTGACGCGTGGCCAAACCGGCTAGAACGCAGGTTTTCTGGCGCCTGGAATTTGCCAGAAGCCTGGAAACACAAGGCCTGTCTACCAGCCGAGGGTTTCCTTGAGGAAGGGAATGGTGAGCTTGCGCTGGGCCTGCAACGAGGCCTGGTCGAGCTGTTCGAGCAAATCGAACAGTGCGCTCATGCTGCGCGTGCCACGGGTGAGGATGAAGTGGCCGACTTCGTCGGTCAGGTGCAGGCCGCGACGCGAGGCGCGCAGTTGCAGGGCACGTAACTTGTCCTCATCGGACAACGGGCGCATCTGGAAAATCAGCGCCAGCGTGAGGCGCGACTTGAGGTCGGCCAGCTTCACCGGCAGCTCGCGCGGCGACGTCGACGCGGCGATCAGCAGGCGCCGACCACTGTCGCGCAGGCGGTTGAACAGATGAAACAGCGCCTCTTCCCAATCGGCCTTGCCTGCAATGGCTTGCAGATCGTCCAGACACACCAGTTCGTACTGTTCGAGGTTGTCGAAGATGCCGACACCATGGTCCATCAGCTCAGCCAGGGGCAGGTAGACCGCCGGTTCGCCCATTTGCTCGAAGCGCAGGCACGCGGCCTGCAGCAAGTGGGTACGCCCTACGCCATGCTTGCCCCACAGATAGATCAGGCTTTCAGTCCACCCGGCGTCGGCTTCGCAGAGGCGCTCGACATAGCCGAGTGCAGCGGCATTGGCGCCTGGGTAGTAATTGATAAAGGTAGCGTCGTCACGCAGACGCACACCTAGGGGCAGCTGAATCGGTTTCATGCTGACTGAACGGCTCCCATCGAACCGTGAGTGGCCTCTGTGTAAAGTTTGCAAAGTTTATACTCGTGGCGCTGGGTGCACAATGCAGCAGACCATAAGCAAAATCAAAGGTTTGCGTTAACTTGCAGGTTTACGTGGATTGTTTGACGCCCTCCTCCCCTTAAACAACAAACCCGGCCATGAGCCGGGTTTGTGTTATCGCGCTTACAGGTCGGGGTCTTCAACCCCCGTGTACACGTCCGAATCCTTGTACAAATCGTGGACATGCCGCACCAGCACCATGATCACTGCAGCCACCGGCAGCGCCAGCAGGATGCCGGTGAAGCCGAACAACTCACCGCCCGCCAGGATCGCAAAAATCACCGCCACGGGATGCAGGCCGATACGGTCTCCCACCAGCAGCGGCGTCAGCACCATGCCTTCCAGCGCCTGGCCGACCATGAACACCGCGACAATCCCCAGCATCGGGTACAGGTCACCGCCGAACTGGAACAGCCCCGCCACCAGCGCCGCACCGATGCCGATCACGAAACCCATGTACGGCACGATCGCAGCCAGGCCGGCGATCAGGCCGATCAACAGGCCCAGCTCCAGGCCGATCGCCATCAAGCCGGCGGCGTAGATAATGCCCAGCGCCAGCATCACCAGCAATTGCCCGCGCACGAACGCGCCCAGCACCTCATGACACTCGCCCGCCAGGGACACGATGCGCTCCTCGCGGTCGCGCGGCAGCAGGCTGCGGATCTTGGCCACCATGATGTCCCAGTCACGCAGCAAGTAGAACGCCACCACCGGGATCAGCACCAGGTTGGTCAGCCAGCCGATCAGCGCCAGGCTCGAAGCGGTGGCCTGGCTGAGCACCACACCGACGATATCGGTGGTCTTGTCCATGTGCTCGCTGATCGCCGCCTTGACCTTGTCGAACTTCCAGAACCCGTCCGACAGCCCCAGCTTGGCCTGGGCCCACGGCATGGCCGTGTGCTGCAACCAATCGAGCATTTGTGGCGCCAGTTCGTACAGCCGATACAGCTGCTTGGCCAGCATCGGCACCAGCACCAACACCAGGCCGGTGATGATCAGCGTGAACAAGGCAAACACCGCGACCACACCCAAGGTTCGCGACAGGCCAGCTTTCTCCAGGCGATCCACCACGGGATCGAACAGATAGGCGAGCAGCAACGCAACCAGAAACGGCGTCAGGATCGAATGCAGCAAGAACACAAAAACGCACAGCAGGACAATCCCGCCAAGCCACACCCAACGACGCGTATCCGCCATAAACCACTTCCTCTGTTATTGACTTGCCGCTTCTATATAGAAGGAAGGCCACTTACCAACGAAAACGTAACTGCGCCTGAGGCTCAGGCGCGGCGACCGGTTGGGCGCCATCGGCCGCTGGCTGCTGGGCGGGGGATTCACCGGCCGGCACTTCCTGCAACTTGGCCAGGCTCAACTGGATACGCAACTGATCGGCGCTGCCATTGACGCGATACACAATGCGACTGCCATCGACCCGCTGCGGCTGACCACCAAAGGGCTCCAGCAGACGACCCAGCACGGCGTAACGCTCCAGGGTCATGCCTTGCACCTCAAGCAACTGTTCGGCGCTGACCCCCGGCTTGACCGCAAAACGCGGCGCGAGCTTTTGGCTGACCGCGAGCAATACGGCATCGGCAACCGCGCCAGTGTCAGCGCCCTGGACGCTGCCCTGCTCGGTTTTATCGCCCAGCCACAGGCGCCATTTGGCTTGCCACTGGTTGCCTTCCTGGCGCGCATGAACCGCCAGCAACGCATCGGCGCCGTAGCGCTCGGAGGCGGCGCGCAGCGGCGTGGCGTCAGCACTTTCCAGGTTCGGCGCAGTGGCGACCACCTGCTCGTCCAGATCACCCAGCGGCAGGCGCAGCGGCAAGCCTCGGTGCTGGGCCGCCCGGCGCAGTGTTTGAGCCACCGCCTGGCCGTCGCCGACCAGGCTGCTGCCTTCGGTAGAGTCGTTCAGCCACCAGCCGAGGATTGAGGGTCGATTGCTGCCCCAGATCGCCAGCCCGGCGTCACGCAACGCACGATCGGTGCTGACCGGGTCGAAATCCACTTGCAGGCTTTCCGGCGGCCCGGCGTCGTAGCCGTATTGGCTGATGATTTGTTGCGGATCCTTGCGGATCGCCGCCAGGCCTGGGCCCTCGGCGGCCTTGGCATCACCGGTCAAGCGGATGACCAGGGTCTGCACGGCGCGCTGCGTGGCCTGGTCGCGCTCTTGGGGCGACTGGCTGCTGACCGGTTCGAGGACTTGATAGAGGCCATTGAGGGTTTCGGCATGACTCGCCAGGCTGACCAATGACAAGCAGCCTACAAAAAAGAATTTACACAGACGCATGGAAGATTCCCGAACGACAAATTTAGCGGCTGGAACAGACCGCGTGAACTCGGTTTGGCAAGGCTGTGACACAGCGACCGGTAAAACATTCACAGGTCTGGGTAAGTTTAATGCTGTCACAACGATAGCGGGTTCAAGGCTATACCTTAATACGCGCCATTACCGGCCCGATTCGGTTTTTTTTAAGCTCATATGCCCTGCCCGTCGGCCCGAGGATGGCCGCTGCCCCTCAAGCCTGATAAAATCGCGCGCCTTCGCAGACCGTCAACGGCTGGGCCTTTTACAAAAAGTGCCTGCCGGCTCGGTCGTTACCCAGAAATCCCCCCTAAAGGCCTGGATCATGAGCAAGCAACCCTCCCTGAGCTACAAGGACGCCGGTGTAGACATCGACGCCGGTGAAGCATTGGTCGAACGCATCAAGAGCGTCGCCAAGCGCACTGCGCGCCCTGAAGTCATGGGCGGCCTGGGCGGTTTTGGCGCCCTCTGCGAAATCCCGGCCGGCTACAAGCAACCTGTACTGGTTTCCGGCACCGACGGCGTGGGCACCAAGCTGCGCCTGGCCTTGAACCTGAACAAGCACGACAGCATCGGCATCGACCTGGTTGCCATGTGCGTCAACGACCTGGTGGTCTGCGGCGCCGAGCCGTTGTTCTTCCTCGACTATTACGCCACCGGCAAGCTCAATGTCGAGACCGCAACCCAAGTGGTTACCGGCATCGGCGCCGGCTGCGAACTGTCGGGTTGCTCCCTGGTCGGCGGCGAAACCGCTGAAATGCCAGGCATGTACGAAGGCGAAGACTACGACCTGGCCGGCTTCTGCGTGGGTGTTGTTGAAAAAGCCGAGATCATCGACGGCTCCAAAGTGGCGGCCGGCGACGCCCTGCTCGCCCTGCCATCCTCCGGCCCGCACTCCAACGGCTACTCGCTGATCCGCAAGATCATCGAAGTGTCCGGCGCCGATATCGAAAACATCCAGCTCGACGGCAAGCCCCTGACCGACCTGCTGATGGCCCCGACGCGCATCTACGTCAAGCCATTGCTCAAGCTGATCAAGGACACTGGCGCTGTCAAAGCCATGGCCCACATCACTGGCGGCGGCCTGCTGGACAACATCCCGCGCGTTCTGCCAAAAGGCGCCCAGGCGATTGTCGACGTGGCCAGCTGGCAGCGCCCTGCGGTCTTC
This sequence comes from Pseudomonas sp. W4I3, assembly GCF_030816195.1. Lineage (GTDB taxonomy): Bacteria > Pseudomonadota > Gammaproteobacteria > Pseudomonadales > Pseudomonadaceae > Aquipseudomonas. Next base: position 4,910,955 of record NZ_JAUSXS010000001.1, read on the forward strand.
GACTGGCTGCAGGAAAAAGGCAACGTCAACGAAACAGAAATGCACCGCGTACTGAACTGCGGCGTGGGCATGGTCATCTGCGTGGCGCAAGAGCACGTTGAAACCGCGCTGAACGTGTTGCGTGAAGCCGGCGAGCAGCCTTGGGTGATTGGCCAGATCGCCACCGCTGCCGAAGGCGCGGCCCAGGTTGAACTGAAGAACCTTAAGGCGCATTGATGCCTGTTACCTGTGATGTGGTGGTGCTGCTCTCCGGCACCGGCAGTAACTTGCAGGCCCTGATCGACAGCACGCGTACCGGCGACAGCCCGGTGCGCATCGCTGCGGTGATTTCCAACCGCAGCGACGCCTACGGCCTGCAGCGCGCCAGGGACGCGGGTATCGAAACCCGCTCGCTGGACCACAAGGCATTCGATGGTCGCGAGGCCTTCGACCGCGCGTTGATCGAACTGATCGACGCCTTCAACCCCAAGCTCGTCGTCCTGGCCGGCTTCATGCGCATCCTCAGCGCTGATTTCGTGCGGCATTACGAAGGACGCCTGCTCAATATCCACCCGTCCCTGCTGCCCAAGTACAAGGGCATGCACACCCACCAACGCGCCCTCGACGCCGGCGACAGCGAGCATGGCTGCAGCGTGCACTTTGTCACCGAGGAACTCGATGGCGGGCCTCTGGTCGTACAGGCAGTGGTTCCGGTAGAGTCACAAGACTCGGCGCAGACACTTGCGCAACGGGTTCATACCCAGGAACACAGGATTTACCCGTTGGCTGTTCGCTGGTTTGCCGAGGGTCGGTTGATTCTTGGTGAACAGGGTGCATTATTGGACGGTCAGTTACTCGCGGCCAGCGGCCACTTGATTCGAACCTAGGAGATTTTATGCGTCGCGCCCTGCTTTTCGCTTTTGCGCTGTTCGCTCTGCCTGCCGTGCAAGCGGCAGACCTTCACCCCTTCTCCGTCAGCTACACCGCCGACTGGAAGCAGCTTCCCATGAGTGGTTCGGCTGAACGCAGCCTGACCAAAAACGGCGACGGCACCTGGACCTTGAACTTCAAGGCCTCGATGATGATTGCCAGCCTGACCGAAACCAGCGTGATCCTGTTTGACAAGGACACCCTGCAGCCCAAGAGCTACAGCTTCGAACGCGGTGGCCTGGGCAAGGCGAAGAAGATCAACCTGGACTTCGACCAGGCGACCAAGAAAATCACCGGCTTTGAAAACAAGGACCCGGTTAACGTCACCCTCGAAAGCGGCATGCTCGACAAGTCCACGTACCAACTCGCCCTTCAGCGTGACGTGGCTGCCGGCAAGAAAAGCATGAGCTACCGCGTAGCCGAAGGTACTGATGTCGACACCTATGACTTCCGCGTGATTGGCCCGGAAAAGGTCCAGACCAAGGTAGGCTCCATCGACGCGATCAAGGTTGAGCGCGTGCGTGATCCCTCGCAGAGCAAGCGCATTACCCAGATGTGGTTTGCCAAGGACCAAGGCGGCATTCTGGTTGCCTTGCGCCAGGTTGAGACCGATGGCAAGGAATACAACATCATGCTGCAGGATGGCACCGTTGACGGCCAGGCTGTCAAAGGTAGCTGATGCGCTGATGATTCGAAGAAAAGCCTCGCTGAATGCGGGGCTTTTTTTTGCCTGCAGGTTTTGTTGTGAGCCGCCACCGCTATCGGGAGCAAGCCCCCTCCCACACTTGGAATGCGTTCCAAAATGTGGGAGGGGGCTTGCTCCCGATGGCGTCAGTAGCCTGCCCCCAACATGAAACTTTTGTCATCCAACCTCAGCCATTGCGGCCAAACGCCGCGATTTACGTGGCCTGCGCCACTGTTGCGTTTCCCGCAATAAATTGTTGCGTGCAAAAGCAGTTTACTTAGCAAGCTAACAAATCATATAACAAAGGCCTGCGACGACTTGCCGCAGGCCCACCAGAGATTGGAGCAAGCAGATGACTGTAAAAGTAACTGAACGCGACGATGAACATATGTCCCATGAAGCGATAGGCCACGGGATTCACATCTGGGATGTCCATCAGCAAGACGTATTGGTCGGCATGTTCCACAACGAGAGCGACGCCCACAATTATAAAAACGAGCTGGAAACTCTCGAACTGCAACGCCAGGCAAAAAGCTCCTGAAACACTGAACTCACGTAGACACTCGGCCCACGCAGCCGAGCCGCCTACACACAAAAACCCCGCCTTTGAGCGGGGTTTTTCGTTTATTGCAAACACGCACTGAACCCGCTTGATCCTGCGGCTCCCGCCCTTCCCCACTTGAAAAATCATGTATGCAAAAAGCGTAACAACAAATAGACATTTGGTAATGATTCTCGATAGTATCGCTGCGCTTTCACTCGGCCCCACGGAAACGGAGTTTGACTTGATGCACGGATACATCATCACACCGGAACAATCGCTGCTTGGCCGCTGGGGTGAAGCTCTCGCCACCCGTCAATTCCAGGCCAGGCACCTTTCCATGGATTCGCTGGTGGCGACCTTGGCGCCCGCTTGCGAACGCAGTTTTCAACGCCTGATCCAAGCGCTGTTTCGTGAAGGCCTGCTCGACCCCGACACCCTCAGCCACGATGAACATGACCACTGCTGGTTGGTGCTACCCGACCAGAGCCGCCTGTGCTTCGAACACTTGCAGCCCGGCCGTATGGCTAGCTGGGACTTGCGAGGCAAGGTCAGCCTGCTGCGGGCCGGGCAGCCCGAACAGCGCATCCAGTTTCCGTCGCAGTTGCTGACGCTGCTCAACACCAGCCTGCAATCGCCTGCCGACCCTGAGGTCTTGAACCGTCTCAATGCAGAGATCGACGACAGCTTCATCAACGATACGCTGTGCCTCGCCTTTCACGAGCAATGGACGCAGAACCTGCACGCCTCAATGGGCGCTGAGCATCAGGACAACCTGCTCAGCTACCTCAAGAACGACGCCGAGGTTTGCAACCCGACATCAGTGCTTGAGCAATGGGGCACGCTCGGTCACCCCTGGCACCCCAACTACAAGACGAAGCTGGGTTTGGGAACAGACCAGGTGATTGATTTCTCGCCAGAGTTCGAGGCGCGTTTCCCTGTGTTGCTGTGTGCGTTGCACCGCCAGTACGCCCATGTCGAAAGCCTGGCCGGAACTACGGATTACTGGCAGTGGTGGCAAAGCCACTTCCCGCAGGCCGCCCGCCAATTGACCGCACAACTGACCGCTCAGGGTCTGGAGGCCAGCGATTATCTGCCGCTGCCTGCCCACCCCTGGCAAGCTCGCCAGGAATTACCGCAGCTGTTCGCCAATGAAATCGGTGACCGCTTGCTGGTGCTGACCGACATCGTTGCATTCACTGCCCACCCCACCATGTCGTTCCGCACCGTTCTGCCTGAAGGCCGGAGCGATGCGCCGATGGTCAAGCTGCCGGTGTCGCTGCGACTGACCAGCGTACAGCGCACCGTTTCGCCACGCTCGGCGCGCATGGGCCCGCGGATCAGCCACCTGCTGCTGGCAGTCCTGGAACGCGAGCCTGCGATTAAGAACATCCTCAGCATCGTCCCCGAGCGCATCGGTGTGCATTTCAAGCCACAGCCGGTCAATGATGAACACTCTCGCCACTTGGCGGTGCTCTACCGCGACAATCCGCAGAGGCAGCTCCAGCCGGGAGAAATGGCGGTGCCGGTGGGCAGCCTGTTTGCCACCGACCAGCACGGCCAGCCGCTGCTCAAGCAATGGGTGCGGCTGAGCAAAGGCAAGGATGACGCGGACGCCATGTTCGCCTTCTTCCACGACTACGCCGCGATTAGCGTGCCGGCACTGCTGGGCATGTATTTGCGCTACGGCATTGCCTTCGAGGCCCATCAGCAGAACTCCTTCATGGTCATGGCTGCTGACGGGCAATTGAGCCGCCTGTTGTTGCGCGATTTCGGCGATATCCGTATCGACCGCAAAACCTTGCACGCCCGTGGCCTGGACATTGAACTGCACGACCCGAAGATGACGCTGTACGACGATGCCGGTTTCGTCCGCGACAAGCTGCTGCACACGGTGTTCATGTGTCACCTGGGCGAATTGGTACTGCTCGCCTCGCGCCACTTCGACCTGCCCCAGGCACGGCTCTGGAAGGCGCTGTCGGCACAGGTCAGCCAATGCTTTGACGCCTTGCGCGGCCAGGTTGAGCCGCAACGCTGGGAAACCGAGCGCGAGGCACTGCTGGAGCTGGACTGGCCAGCGAAGTCGTTCATGCGCATGCGCCTGATGGAAAGCCACGCCGATATCGTCGGACGCCTGCCCAACCCGTTGAGCGCCATTGCCAATGCCGAATAACGGCACGGCGCTGCGGCTGCTGGTGGTGATTCAGTTGGTGTCGATGGGGGCCATGGAGATGAGCGGCCCCTTCTGGCCGCTGCAGATTCAGAAGCTGTTGGGTGTTGCCAATGCCCAGTACACCGGCCTGTTGTCTTCGCTGGTGTACGCCGGGCCCATGATGGCGGCGATGATCCTGACGCCCCTGTGGGGCCGACTGGGCGACCGCACCCGGGCACAAGCCGATGATCATCCGTGCGTTGCTGGCGTTGGCGGTGTGCCAGGCGCTGGCGGCGCTTACCCTCGACCCTTGGGTGCTGGTGGCCATTCGCGTGGCGCAAGGGGCCCTGGCCGGTTTCATCGCGGCAGCCCAAGCCTATGCGCTGGCCTGCTGCGGCGACGGTGGACGCGGGCATATTCTGGCCCGGCTGCAATCGGCCACCGCCGTCGGTTCCCTGGCCGGACCGGTGTTGGGCGGCTGGCTGATGGATATATCCGGTTTCGCATTGCTGTGCTACAGCGCCACCGCCGTCTGCGTGTTGTGCGCAATAATCAGTCTGTTTTTACCCAACGACTCACCCCGATCGAGACCTGCACGCACCTCGAAGCCCGCCGCACTTCCCAAAGGCTGGATTGGCGGGATGCTGGGAATCATCGTATTGATTCAAGCAGCCAAGATGATGCCGCAACCGTTCTACGCGTTATATGTTGCCGATATCCTGCACGCCCCCGCGTGGCTGATCGGCGCCAGCTATGCCGCCAGCGCATTGACCCTGGCGCTGTCCGCGCCGTTATGGGGCCGCCTGTTCGATCGACATCAACCCGCACACACGCTGCGCATTATCGAGTGGGTCACCTGGGCCTGCGCCTTGACGCTGGCCTTCACGGCGCTGGCCAGTGAATGGCTGGGATTCATCGCCAGTCGACTGCTATGGGGCGTGTGGCAAGGCGCCTTGTTGCCCGTTGCCTACACGCTGATCGCCAACACCGTAGCGCCGAGCCAGCAAGGTTTCGCCCTGGGGATGGGCAACAGCGCCGCGAAAGCAGGTGCGTTGGGCGGCGCGCTGATCGGGGGCATCGGCATGGGCTTGGTGGGTTTGGCGCACAGCTTCTGGCTGGTGGCACTCACCTATGCATTGGCCGCCGTCGGCATCCGCGCAATCCGCTCGTTGACGTGCATGCCTGAAACATCGGCTCTTTCTGTCAATACTTCTAATAACTGAGACAAGCTCATGAACACATCGCAATGGGCAGTGCTGCTGCCGCTTTTCGGGTCGATAAGTGCCCCTGCCTGGGCCGACCAGACAGAGCAGACCCAGGCCGCGCCGACCACCCTGCAGTTACAGGAGACCGTGGTCTCGGCCACGCGCAATGAAACCAGCATCGCGCAGATTCCAGGCTCGGTGCAGGTGATCAACGAAGAGCAGATCCGCCAGCAGACCGGGGCCGGACGCCGCGTCGCCGATATCCTCGGCCAACTGGTGCCGGGTATCGCCCCTTCCAGCGGCGGCATGAGCAACTTCGGTCAGACGCTTCGGGGGCGCAATACCCTGATCCTGATCGATGGGGTTTCCCAGAACGCCACACGGGATAACTTCCGCCAGCTCAACAGCGTAGCGCCGGAAAGCATCGAACGCATCGAAGTGATCTCCGGCGCCAGCAGTGTCTACGGCGCAGGCGCATCAGGCGGCATCATCAACATCATCACCAAGCGCAACAAGGGTGAAGACCTGGCCTTCAGCAGCAAGGTCGGCATGACCGCCGGCAATAACTTCAGCCACAAGGGCTTTTCCTACGAGGCGTTTCAAAGTGCCACAGGGCGCAAGGGCCCGGTGGACTGGTACCTCTCAGGCAACACCGTGCAGCGCAACGACCAGTTCGACGGCAACGGCAAACGCATCCCTCAGGACACGTCCCAGGGCAGCAACATGGACACCGACACCTACGACCTGCAAGGGCGCTTCGGCTACGAGCTCGATGACGACAAGAAGCTCAGCCTGTCGCTGCAGGACTACAAGGACGAGCAAGACACCCGCTACACCAAGAACCCACGCATCACCAGCTCTGCGGTCGCGGTAAAGGGCCTGGACCTGGGCGACCAGCCTTACACCCACAACCAGGCGGTCAACCTTAACTACACCGACAAGGATTTCTACGGCCAGGGCCTGCAGGTGGAAAGTTACTGGCGCCGCGCGGATGCGTTGTTCTTCCCGGACCTGTCCAGGGGCCGAGCAGGCGTATCGGACAACAACAGCGTGCAAGATGTGTATGGCTTGCGCGCAGCGATCGACACACAGATGCCGGACATCGGCCCGGCGACCGGCAACCTGGTCTGGGGTGCCGACTATGACCATGAAACCTCGCGTCAACGCGGCGACCAGTACCGCGTCAACGGCCTGAGCTACACCAAGACCGGCACCACCTTCGAGCTGGGCCCGGACATCCAGACCACCACCAAGGCCATCTTCGGCCAACTGTCCTATGACATCGGTGACTGGACCTTGCGCGGTGGCGTGCGCCGCGAGTGGATCGAGAGCGATGTCGACGACAGCATCGCTTACGGCGAAATCGTTCAGACCGGCAACCGCGCGACGCTGCCGGGCGGCACCCTCAAGTATGACGACACCCTCTACAACCTCGGCGCGGTGTACCACCTGACCGAAAACCAGGATGTATTCGCCAACTTCAGCCAGGGCTTTTCCCTGCCGGATATCCAGCGTTTCCTGCGTGACGTCAACAGCACGTACAACATTCAGGACCTCAATGCCCAGGCGCTGAAGGTCAACAGCTATGAACTGGGCTGGCGTGGCAACTGGGACAAATGGCTGGCCAATGTCACGGCGTATGAAAACACGTCGGATGTGACGCAGTTCTATGACGCCAATGACCGCGTACTGCGCCTGATCAATCAGAAAGAACGCGTGCGTGGCATCGAAACCAGCCTGACCTACAACGTCAACGACCAATGGTCAGTAGGCGGCACGTACGCCTACGCCAAAGGCGAGACCCAGCAGAACGGCAAGTGGATCGACCTGCCCGCCACCCGTATCTCGCCCGCCAAGACCACAGCTTTTGTCGGCTATGACCGTGGCGACTACAGCCTGCGCCTGCAGGGCATGCGCCTGGCCAATTACGACGCCGCGTTCAAGGACAACAACGGGCGCGATATCCAGGGCTACACCCTGGTCGACCTGCTCGGCTCGGTAAGCCTGCCGGTAGGTCGCCTCGAAGGTGCGGTGTACAACCTCAGCAACCGCAACTACCAGAACATGTTCGCCCAGGCCAACGCCCGCGCGCCGTACCCGAATGCCGAAGGTCGCACCTTCAGCCTCAGCTATGCGGTGGATTGGTAAGCTGCACGCAGCTGGTTAAAACACAAACCCCGCCTTTTGGCGGGGTTTGTTGTTTCAGCGGCTTACCACATCAGATCGTCAGGGATCTGGTAGGCAGCGTACGGATCGTCCTCATCCGGCACCTGGCTTTCCGTCAGGATATTGAGTTGCACGATACGCTCCGGCGCGCGCTCCTGGATCTTAAGCGCGGCTTCGCGCGGGATCACCTCATAACTGCCGCCGTGGTGCACGATGGCCAGGGAGCCGTTGCTCAGTTTGTTGCGCATCAGCGTGTTGACCGACAGGCGCTTGACCTTCTTGTCATCCACGAAGTTGTAGTAATCCTCGGTGGTCAACTTAGGCAGGCGCGAGGTTTCGATCAACTGCTTGACCTGGGCCGTACGCGCCTTGGCCTCGGCTTTTTCCTGCTGCTGACGGTTCAGCTCCTGGTCACGCTTGACCTTCTCGGCGTGCGCCTCGGCCGCCAGGCGCGCCTGGGTGTCATCGACTTCAGCCTGACCCTTGTGGACCAGCCGCTGCTGTTTCTGCTTCTCTTTGCCGACCTGCTTGGCCTGCTTTTGGTTGACCAGACCTGCTTTGAGCAACTGGTCGCGAAGGGAAAGGCTCATGGTGCTTACTCACTTGGGCAACTGCTCAACCGCAGCTGGATACATTCTTTTCCTGGCGTTTGGCTTCGCCCCACAGGGCGTCCAACGTTTCGAGGGTGCAATCTTCTATGGGTTGGTGCGTGTCGCGCAATGCCTGTTCGATAAATCGGAAACGACGCTCGAACTTGGCGTTGGCACCGCGCAGCGCGGTTTCCGGGTCGACCTTGAGGTGACGGGCCAGGTTGACCGCCGCGAACAACAGGTCACCGACTTCATCGGCAATGGCCGCCGAGTCGTTATCGGCCATGGCTTCGAGCACTTCATCGAGCTCTTCACGCACGTTATCCACCACCGGCAACGCCGACGGCCAGTCGAAACCTACCTGGCTGGCGCGCTTTTGCAACTTGGCGGCACGCGAGAGAGACGGCAAGGCGGTGGGCACATCATCGAGCAGGGACAATTGCTCGGGGGCGTCGGATTTTTCCGCGCGCTCCTCAGCCTTGATCTGCTCCCAGCGCTGCTTGACCTGCTCTTCGCTCAACTGCGGGATATCCAGCGGTGCATACAGGTCGCCGGTCGGAAACACGTGGGGGTGACGCCGGATCAGCTTGCGGGTGATGCTGTCGATGACCCCGGCAAATTCGAAGCGCCCTTCTTCGCGCGCCAATTGGCTGTAATACACCACCTGGAACAGCAGATCGCCCAATTCACCTTGCAGATGATCGAAGTCGCCGCGCTCGATGGCGTCGGCCACTTCGTAGGCTTCTTCGAGGGTATGCGGCACGATGCTGGCGTAGGTTTGCTTGATGTCCCACGGGCAACCGAATTGCGGGTCGCGCAAGCGGTTCATCAGGTGTAGCAGGTCTTCGAGTGAATACATCAGTCTCTTTCCGATCAGTTCAGAACGCCGCCGATCAACTGTGGGAGGGGGCTTGCCCCCGATAGCGGTAGATCAGCAATATAGGTGCTGACTGATCGGCCCTCATCGGGAGCAAGCCCCCTCCCACCTTTCAGGCTGCGTTAATCCAGATATTCATGGGGTGCGATTACGCCGCGTCTCGATGATGTTCGGCAACTGGGAAATCCGCCCCAGCAACCGCCCCAGCGCATCCAACCCCGGAATCTCGATGGTCAGGGACATCAACGCGGTGTTGTCCTCCTTGTTGGAGCGGGTGTTGACCGCAAGCACGTTGATCCGCTCATTGAGCAGCACTTGTGACACATCGCGCAGCAGGCCGGAGCGGTCGTAGGCACGGATGATGATGTCCACCGGGTACGTGAGCACCGGCACCGGGCCCCAGCTGACCTGGATGATCCGCTCTGGCTCGCGCCCGCCCAGTTGCAGCACCGAGGCGCAGTCCTGGCGGTGAATGCTCACCCCGCGGCCCTGGGTGATGTAACCGACAATGGCATCGCCCGGCAACGGCTGGCAGCAACCGGCCATCTGCGTCATCAGGTTGCCCACGCCCTGGATCTGGATATCGCCGCGCTTGCCAGGCTTGTAGCCGGTGGCCTTGCGCGGGATCAGTTCCAGCTGTTCGTTGCCGCGCTCCGGCTCCACCAGTTGCTGGGCCAGGTTGACCAATTGGGCCAGACGCAAATCACCGGCACCGAGGGCGGCGAACATGTCTTCGGCGATCTTCATGTTGGCCTTTTCGGCCAGCTTGTCGAAGTCCACCTGGGGCAGGCCCAGGCGCGCCAGTTCGCGTTCGAGCAGGGTCTTGCCGGCGGCGACGTTCTGGTCGCGGGCCTGCAGCTTGAACCAGTGGACGATCTTCGCCCGCGCGCGCGAGGTGGTGATATAGCCCAGGTTCGGGTTCAGCCAGTCGCGGCTCGGCGTGCCGTGCTTGCTGGTGATGATCTCGACCTGTTCACCGGTTTGCAGGCTGTAGTTGAGCGGCACGATGCGCCCGTTGATCTTGGCGCCCCGGCAGTTGTGGCCGATTTCGGTGTGCACGCGGTAAGCGAAGTCCAGTGGCGTGGCGCCCTTGGGCAGGTCGATCGCGTGGCCGTCGGGGGTGAAGATGTAGACCCGGTCCGGTTCGATATCCACGCGCAGCTGTTCGGCCAGGCCACCGATGTCGCCCAGCTCTTCGTGCCACTCCAGCACTTGGCGCAACCAGGAGATTTTTTCTTCGTACTGATTGGAACCGGCCTTGACGTCGGTGCCCTTGTAGCGCCAGTGCGCGCAAACCCCCAGCTCCGCCTCTTCGTGCATGGCGTGGGTGCGAATCTGCACTTCCAGCACCTTGCCTTCAGGGCCGATCACCGCCGTGTGCAGCGAGCGATAGCCGTTTTCCTTGGGGTTGGCGATGTAGTCGTCGAATTCCTTGGGAATATGCCGCCACAGGGTGTGCACGATCCCCAGCGCGGTGTAGCAGTCGCGCATTTCCGGCACCAGCACACGCACAGCGCGTACGTCGTAAATCTGGCTGAACGCCAGGCCCTTGCGCTGCATTTTGCGCCAGATGGAATAGATATGCTTGGCGCGGCCGCTGATGTCGGCATCCACGCCGGTGGCCTGCAACTCGGAGCGCAACTGGCCCATCACGTCGCTGATAAAGCGCTCGCGGTCGAGCCGCCGCTCATGCAGCAGCGTGGCGATCTGTTTGTATTGATCGGGTTCGAGGTAGCGGAAGGACAGGTCCTCCAGCTCCCATTTGATATGGCCGATACCCAGGCGGTGCGCCAGCGGCGCGTAGATATCGAAGACCTCGCGGGCCACGCGGTTGCGCTTTTCGTCGTCGGCGGTTTTCACCGCACGGATCGCGCAGGTGCGTTCGGCCAGCTTGATCAGCGCGACGCGCACATCGTCGACCATCGCCACCAGCATCTTGCGCAGGTTTTCCACTTGGCCCTGAGTACCCAGCACCATGGACTGACGCGGACTGAGGCTGGCACTGATGGCCGCCATGCGCAGCACGCCGTCGATCAGCTTGGCCACCACGGCGCCAAATCGCTGACTGACGGTCGGCAACGGAATGTGCCCTTCACGCACGCCGCGATAGAGCACGGCGGCGATCAGCGAATCCTGGTCCAGCTTGAGATCGGCAAGGATCTCGGCGATTTCCAACCCGGTACGAAAGCTTGAGGTGCCTTCCGCCCACAGGTTCTTGGCCGCATTGTCTTGCTGTTCAGACTCACGAGCGAACTCGCAGGCTGCTTTCAAGGCTTCACGGTCCAGTGCCGGGTCGACACTGACGGCATGATCCAGCCATGCCTCGAGATTGATACTGCCGTCGGTGTTGATCGGCTGGTGTGCTCTCACCTGTACCATCTTGCTTACCTTCCCTACGACGCACCTTGGATGCGCCAAAAATCATCGCCGACCTTGCTGCAGGCTCCCTGGCAGTTCACGGCCCTGGAGACTGCAGGCCAGTCGGATTAAACGGGCATCCTAGCCCGCTTCAAATAACGCCATGGCCTCGACATGCGCTGTCTGCGGAAACATGTCGAGGATCCCGGCACGCTTTAGCCGGTAACCTTGCTTGATCAATTCAACGGTGTCCCGCGCCAGCGTGGCCGGGTTGCAGGACACATACACCAGACGCCTGGCACCCAGGTTGGCAAGTTTACGCACAACCTCCTGGGCACCATCGCGGGGTGGGTCCAAGAGTACCGCAGAAAAGCCTTGTTTGGCCCATTGCGCATCCATCAGAGGCTGGGACAAATCGGCTTGAAAAAACTCGGCGTTATGCAAATTGTTGCTTAAGGCATTCTGCGCAGCGCGCTCGACCATCGCCTGCACACCTTCCACGGCAATCACTTCGCGTACCTGCCTGGCCAGTGGCGAGGGCGAAGTTGCCCAGCCCGCAAAACAGGTCCAGCACCCGCTCATCGGGTTGCGGCGCCAGCCATTCCAGGGCCTGGGCCACCATCGCCTCGTTGACCGCGGCGTTGACCTGCACAAAGTCCCCCGGCCGGTAAGCCAGCTCCAGGTCCCATGCCTCCAGTCGAAAACCAAGCGCCGTGGCTGGCTCGACCGGTTCCGGTTGACCTTCGCCATGCAGCCACAATTGCGCGTCATGGAACGCGCAGAATTCCTTCAGTACCCGCATGTCCGCGTCTGACAGCGGTGCCATGTGCCGAAGCAACACGGCGATGGACGACCCGCTGAACAGCTCCACGTGCCCCAACGCCTGCGGTTTGCTCAAGCGGCGCAGCATGCCCGGCAGACGCTGCATGATCGGCTGCAAGGTCTGTACCAGCACCGGGCAATCATCGATGGCGACGATGTCCTGGCTGGCCACGGCGCGCAAACCCACCTCGAGGTGCTTGGCCTTGGCATCCCAACGCACCGCCACGCGGGCACGGCGGCGGTAGCCGAATTCCGGCCCGCTCAAGGGCGCGGCCCATTCTTGCGGTTCGACGCCGGCCACACGGGATAATTGCTCGGCGAGCATGCGCTGTTTCAGCGCAAGTTGTTCGTGATGAGGCAGGTGCTGCACGCTGCAGCCGCCACAGCGGCCAACGTGGGCACAGGGTGCGGGGCGGCGCAGTTCGCTGGCGGTGAATACACGCTCAGTGCGCGCCTCAACCACCTTGCCGTGGGTGCCGAGCACCCGTGCTTCCACCTCTTCGCCGGCCAACGCGCCGTTGACGAACCAGGTACGGCCTTCGAAGAACACGATGCCGCGACCGTCATTGGCCAGGCGTTCGATGGTCAGGCGTTGCTTTTTGCCTACGGGGATCTGCGGGGCCCGGCTGCCGCCCGTCGGTTGGAAGCGCAGGCCTCTCTCGTGCTTGGCCATCAGTTGGGTTCGTCGAAGATGCCGGTCGACAGGTAACGGTCGCCTCGGTCACAGATGATCGCGACGATCACCGCGTTTTCGACTTCCCTGGACAAGCGCAACATACCGGCCACAGCGCCGCCGGACGACACGCCGCAGAAGATGCCTTCTTCACGGGCCAGGCGGCGGGTGGTGTCTTCGGCTTCACGCTGAGCCATGTCGATGATGCGATCCACCCGCGTGGCGTTGTAGATCTTCGGCAGGTACTCCTCAGGCCAGCGCCGGATACCGGGGATGGCTGCGCCTTCCATCGGTTGCAGGCCGACGATCTGAATCGCCGGGTTCTGCTCCTTGAGGTAGCGCGAGTTGCCCATGATAGTGCCGGTGGTGCCCATGGAGCTGACGAAATGGGTGACGGTGCCCTGGGTCTGGCGCCAGATTTCCGGGCCGGTGCTGGTGTAGTGCGCTTCCGGGTTGTCCCCATTGGCGAACTGGTCCAGCACCACGCCACGGCCTTCGGCGGCCATGCGTTCAGCCAGGTCACGCGCGCCTTCCATGCCCTCTTCCTGGGTGACCAAGACAAGCTCAGCGCCATAGGCGGTCATTGCCGCCTTGCGCTCGGCGCTGCCGTTGTCGGGCATGATCAGCACCATCTTGTAACCCTTGATCGCGGCGGCCATGGCCAGGGCGATCCCGGTATTACCCGAGGTGGCTTCGATCAGCGTGTCGCCCGGCTTGATCTGCCCGCGCAGTTCGGCGCGGGTGATCATCGACAGCGCCGGACGGTCCTTGACGGAACCAGCGGGGTTGTTGCCCTCAAGCTTGAGCAACAGGGTATTGCTGGTTTCACCCGCCATGCGTTGCAAGCGGACCAGGGGTGTGTTGCCGACGCAATCGGCGATTGTGGGGTACTGCAAGGTCATGGCGTATTCGCAATCCAGACTGCGGGGGCGGACATCATACCGGGAAAGGTCGGCGGGCCATATCACGCAAAGTGCGGTGCTTATGGCTTATAGGAATAAGGCAGAGGTGTGGTGCCTATGAGGGCGCCATCGGGGGCAAGCCCCCTCCCACAGTTGATCGCGTTCCAACATGAGCATGCGGTCGAATGTGGGAGGGGGCTTGCCCCCGATGGCCGCACCGGGAAAAACAATCTAGCCCAAATGCCCGTCGCCATGATTTCTCTGAAAAACCTCTTCACCCATTGCAGCGATCTGCCCCTCGATAAGTGCTTCAAAGGGTTTGAGCAACGGCTCGAACGATGCCGGCGCTTCCAATAACTGCAGCGCCTGCGCAATCGCTTCGACCGTCGACAACGCCCCTGGGCCCGGCGCCTTGCGCAGCCGATACCGGGAAACGCCGCCGCCGGCCAAGGTCACCCGGGGCAAGGCTGCCAGCAGCGGGTTCAGGTACAGCAGCTTGCGCGCCTTGCGCCACGTACCATCGGGTACCACCAGTAGTAGTGGCTGATCGTCAGGCGCATAGGCGCACAAAGGCTGCGCATCATCGGCCGGAAACAACAACCGCGCCTGATACCCCGGCGAGTTCAATAACGTCGCCAAGTCCTCGAACACCTCCCCCACCACCAACTGCGCGTTGTTGAGCCCCAACGCCGCCAACCGCGCCGTATTGAGCGCATGGTTGACCTCGCTGGGGTGCTGCAACAGCAGCACGCGCGTGCGGCTTTCGAGGCTGGGGATCAGCGCGCACAGGCAATGAGTGGTCGGCCTGAGGCAGCGCGGGCATTGGGGTCTGGACATGGTTTTTCAGGCCTGGTTGAGCTGGGCTTTAAGTAAATCGCGAAAGGTCTGGATCAGCGGCTCGCGGCTTCGCCCCCGGCGCATGATCATTGAAAACGGTGCCTGGTAGCCAAAAGTCGCCGGTAGCAAGACGCGCAGGTCACCCTTGTCGGCCCAGGCCTGGGCGTAGTGTTCGGGCAAATAGCCGATGTAGGCGCCCGACAGCACCAGAATCAGCTGCGCCTCCATGCTTTCCACCGTCGCGGCGCTGTGCTTGAAGCCGTGGCGCGCCAGTTCGGCCTGGCTCCAGTAACCGCGCCCGACCATACGTTGTTGGGTGATGACCTGCTCGGGGATGCGTCGCTCATTGAACAAAGGATGCCGAGTGCTGCAATACAGCCAGTGCTGCTCGCGGTACAGCGGCATATAAACCAGCCCGCTCATGCGGTTGGAGAACGCGCCGATGGCCAAGTCCAGACGGTTGTCCTGCACACCCAGTTGCAACTCATACGGGCTCATGACCGATAAATGCAGGTGCACAGCCGGGTGTTCCTGGCTGTAGGCGCCAATCACTTCGGCGAACGGCAAGGCTTTATCGCTGACGGTTGAGTCGAGCACGCCAAGCTTGAGCGTGCCGCGCAGCTCGCCCTTCAACGCGGCGGCATATTGTTCGAAGCCTTCCAGCTCACCCAGTAACCGCAAGGTTTCCTGATGAAACAGCTCGCCCTTGCTGGTCAGGCTGAAGCCGCCCCGCCCGCGATGGCACAGCACCAGGCCCAAGGCCGATTCCAGCTGGCTCATGTAGGTGCTGATGGCTGACGTGGACAGGTTGAGTTCGTGCTGGGCATTGGCGAACCCCTGGTGCCGCACGACGCTGACGAAGATGCGCAGGAGTTTGAGGTCGGGCAAGGCGTTGGCCATGGATTCTCCAGAGGCGCTCCCACATTTGCCGCCGAGTTTACCTCAGGCGTTAGTTTAGAAAAATCTGAACTAAGTATTTGCCTCTGCCGATTCTTCCCTTCCTGCGCTTTTCGCAGAATCGGCCCCTGATAAACAAAACAATGATGAGGCAATCCCGTGGACAAGATTTTCCACCAACCACTGGGCGGCAATGAAATGCCGCGTTTCGCCGGCATCGCCACCATGATGCGCCTGCCGCACCTGCAGTCGGCCAAGGGCCTGGACGCCGCCTTTATCGGCGTGCCCCTGGACATCGGCACCTCGCTGCGCGCCGGCACCCGCTTCGGCCCCCGTGAAATCCGCGCCGAATCGGTGATGATCCGCCCCTACAACATGGCCACCGGTGCGGCGCCGTTCGATTCGCTATCGGTCGCCGATATTGGCGACGTAGCGATCAACACCTTCAACCTTCTGGACGCCGTGCGCATCATCGAAGAAGCCTACGATGAAATCCTCGAGCACAACGTGATCCCCATGACCCTGGGCGGCGATCACACCATCACCCTGCCGATCCTGCGGGCCATCCACAAAAAACACGGCAAGGTCGGGCTGGTGCACATCGACGCCCACGCCGACGTCAACGACCATATGTTCGGCGAGAAAATCGCCCACGGCACCACCTTCCGCCGCGCCGTGGAAGAAGGCTTGCTCGATTGCGACCGCGTGGTGCAGATCGGCCTGCGCGCCCAGGGCTACACCGCCGAAGACTTCAACTGGAGCCGCAAGCAGGGCTTTCGTGTGGTTCAGGCCGAAGAATGCTGGCATCACTCGCTCGCGCCATTGATGGCCGAAGTGCGCGAAAAAGTCGGCGGCGGCCCGGTCTACCTGAGCTTCGACATCGATGGCATCGACCCGGCCTGGGCGCCTGGCACCGGCACCCCGGAAATCGGCGGGCTGACCACTATCCAGGCAATCGAGATCATCCGTGGTTGCCAGGGCCTGGATTTGATTGGTTGCGACTTGGTGGAAGTTTCACCGCCCTACGACACCACCGGCAATACCTCGCTGCTGGGCGCCAACCTGCTGTACGAGATGCTCTGCGTACTGCCCGGTGTGGTACATCGCTGATGAGCGTGCCAGCGGTGCTCAAGGCTGCGGCGGCGCTGGTCCGGGCCTTCGCTCGCAACGACCGCGCCGCTTACTTCGGCGCGTTCACCTGCGATGCGAGTTTTGTGTTCCACACCCTCCCCCAGCCGCTGCTTAGCCGCGATGCCTACCAAGCGTTGTGGGACAGCTGGCGCCGGGACGAGGGGTTCGAGGTGCTGTCGTGCACCTCGAGCAACGCCTTTGTCAGCCTGCAGGGTGACGTGGCGATTTTCATGCATGACGTGGCCACCGAGCTGCGCATGAACGGGGAACATTACTTCAGCCAGGAACGCGAGACCATCGTCTTCACACGACAAGGGTCGCGCACAGAACAACAACAAGGCCTGTGGCTGGCCTGTCACGAACATTTGTCCGCTATGCCGGAAGGGCTGCCGCCCCCTTAGCCAATGTGATCGGAGCTGATCATGAATAATAAAAACAACCAAAACAGTATTCGCACCATAGAAACCAACGGGGTCGAACAGATCCCCGACCACGAACGCACCGCCGCCCCCAAGGACCTGTTCCGGCTGATCTTCGGCGGTGCCAATACCTTTGCCACTGCGGTGCTGGGCGCGTTTCCGGTGCTGTTCGGGCTGTCGTTCCAGGCCGGGGTCTGGGCGATTGTGCTGGGCGTGCTGGTGGGCGCGGTGATCCTGGCGCCCATGGGCCTGTTCGGACCGATCAACGGCACCAACAACGCCGTGTCTTCCGGCGCGCACTTCGGCGTGCATGGGCGGATCGTCGGCTCGTTTCTGTCGTTGTTGACCGCGATTGCCTTCTTCTCACTGTCGGTGTGGAGTTCAGGCGATGCGCTGGTGGGCGGTGCGAAACGTCTGATCGGCCTGCCGGAATCCGACCTGACCCTGGGCCTGGCCTACGGCGTCTTCGCCCTGCTGGTGCTGACGGTATGCATCTACGGTTTTCGCTTCATGCTGTGGGTCAACCGGATTGCGGTGTGGGCCGCGAGCCTGTTGTTCCTGCTCGGGATCTTCGCCTTTGCGCCAGCCTTCGACAGCCACTTCTCCGGCAGCGTCGCCCTCGGCCAGAGCGGTTTCTGGGCGGCGTTTATCGGCGCCGCGCTGGTAGCGATGAGCAACCCGATTTCCTTCGGCGCGTTCCTCGGCGACTGGTCGCGCTACATCCCGCGACACACCCCGAAGCGCCGGATCATGCTGGCGGTGATCCTGGCCCAGCTCGCCACCTTGATTCCCTTTCTGTTCGGCCTGGCTACCGCGACCATCGTGGCCGTCAAGGCACCGGACTACATCGCCAGCAACAACTATGTGGGTGGCTTGCTGGCGGTGGCGCCGAGCTGGTTCTTCCTGCCGGTGTGCCTGATTGCGGTGATCGGCGGTATGTCCACCGGCACCACCTCGCTGTATGGCACCGGGCTGGACATGTCCAGCGTGTTTCCGCGCCTGCTGTCGCGGGTCAAGGCCACACTGCTGATCGGGGTAATGTCGATTGCCTTCATCTTTATCGGACGTTTCGCCGCCAATCTGGTGCAGAGCGTGTCGACCTTTGCCGTGCTGATCATTACCTGCACCACGCCATGGATGGTGATGATGATTATCGGCCTGATCGTACGTAGAGGTTTTTATTGCCCGGATGACCTGCAGGTGTTCACCCGTGGCGAAACCGGCGGCCGCTACTGGTTCAGCCATGGCTGGAACTGGCGCGGGCTGGGGGCCTGGATCCCGAGCGCGCTGGTGGGCCTGTGCTTCGTCAACTTGCCGGGGCAGTTTGTCGGGCCATTGGGCAACCTGGCCGAGGGCATCGACATCAGCTTGCCGGTGACGCTGGGCCTGGCCTCGGTGGCGTACCTGAGCCTGCTGCGGCTGTTTCCGGAACCGGCCGCCGTCTATGGCCCGACGTTTGTGGCGAGGGAGCTTGCTCCCGCTGGACTGCGAAGCGGTCCTGAAAAAGCCGGCGCCAGCTCCGCTGTCGAACGGGAGCAAGCTCCCTCGCCACAGCAAGCGCCTTCTGCACAATAAAAAATAATCGGAGACTCGCCGTCATGGCTTTGGATTTATTCGTCGTACTCATCTACGCCGCCGGCATGCTTGTGCTTGGCTACTACGGCATGCGCCGTGCCAAGACCCATGAAGACTACCTGGTGGCGGGACGTAACCTGGGGCCATCGCTGTATATGGGCACCATGGCCGCCACCGTATTGGGCGGCGCCTCCACGGTCGGCACCGTGCGCCTGGGTTATGTGCACGGTATTTCCGGTTTCTGGCTGTGTGCTGCGCTGGGTGCGGGGATCATCGCGCTGAACCTGTTCCTGGCCAGGCCGCTGTTGAAACTGAAAATCTTCACGGTCACCCAGGTCCTGGAAAAACGCTATAACTCCACGGCCCGCCAGGCCAGCGCGGTGATCATGCTGGCCTATGCGCTGATGATCACGGTGACCTCGATCCTGGCCATCGGCACCGTATTGCAAGTGCTGTTCGGCCTGCCGTTCTGGGTCTCGGTGCTGCTCGGCGGTGGCGTGGTCGTGGTGTATTCGACCATCGGCGGCATGTGGTCGCTGACCCTGACCGATATCGTGCAGTTCGTAATCAAGACCGTCGGGCTGATGTTTATCCTGCTGCCAATCTGCCTGTACCGCGTCGGTGGCTGGGATGAACTGGTGGCCAAGCTGCCGGCGTCGAGTTTCAGCTTTACCGCGATCGGCTGGGACACCATCATCACCTACTTCATGATCTACTTTTTCGGCATCCTGATCGGCCAGGACATCTGGCAGCGCGTATTCACCGCCCGCGACGAAAAAGTCGCCAAGTACGCAGGCACTTTCGCCGGGTTCTATTGCATTCTTTACGGCCTGGCGTGCGCATTGATCGGCATGGCGGCGCATGTGCTGATCCCGGACCTGGACAACGTCAACAACGCATTCGCGGCCATCGTCAAAGCGTCGTTGCCGGACGGTATTCGCGGCCTGGTGATTGCTGCTGCCCTGGCGGCGATGATGTCGACGGCCAGCGCCGGACTACTCGCCGCCTCCACCGTGCTGACCGAAGACCTGCTGCCACGCTTGCGCGGCGGCAAGCAGTCGAGCCTGGGCGTCAATCGCTTGTTCACCCTGCTGACCGGCATAGCCGTGCTGGGTATCGCACTGGTGGTGAACGACGTGATCAGCGCCTTGACCCTGGCCTACAACCTGTTGGTAGGCGGCATGCTGATCCCGCTGATCGGCGCGATCTTCTGGAAGCGTGCGACTGTCTCTGGGGCGATTACATCCATGACCCTGGGCTTCGTGACCGCGCTGGTCTTCATGTTCAAGGATGGGCTGGATGCGAACACCCCGATCTATTACAGCCTTGCGGTGGCTTTGGTGAGTTTTGTAATGGTGAGTGTGTTGTCGCGTAAACCGGGGGCGGTGGTGGCTGGGGCGATTTGAAACATATCAACCGTTAGAGCGGTTTCTTCAGCGGGTGCGACGTCAGATGTCGCATCCGCCTTTTAATACTCAACTGTCGCGCACTCGGGCCTGGACGGTTTCCTGAACCAGAGAAGCCCACACCAGTCCTTGAGTGGTGCCCCCGGCATACGTTCCTCCGGCGGCGATTTGATGGTAGGCAGACCAATACACGATGGAAAGTCCATCCGACGTGCCTGGCCTGGCACATTCGATTATGTGCAGCTCTGCTTCTTCAACCGCACTGAGGTACGACTGCGGAAAGTGCCGCGAAACAGCGGCAAGGCAGGCAGCCAAAACCTGCTCCTTGTACTCAGGCGTCGACCCACTCGGCACCTGCCCGCCAGAAACGAGAATGTAGTTCCCATCCAGGCGACAATTCATGACCCCGATGGGCAGATCGTACTGCAGCTTGAGTCCGCACATCTGCGCACCTTCATCATCCACTGCGTACAGTTTGAAGAACCAGCCCGTGACCGCGACGACGTTGGCCTCCTCCACGCCCATGGCAGTAACAACGAAGTGATCTTTGCTCAACTCGGCAATTTGGTCCGGAGTCAGATGCTGGGGCCGAAAGTGAACCCCGGACCGCTGCAAAAGCCTCTCTAACTCAAGCATCAGATCGTTAAACGCTACCTCGTAGCCCGACACTTCAATCGCCCGGCCGACGCCCGGAATTCCATAATGTGCCTGGAACTGCTGCTGGCTGATCTCCGTGACCTCACCGCCCGGTTTGCCGCTCGGCCAAGGCCGGCTTTCGATATCGCGTTGCTCGCTGATCGCCGCGTCTACGTCGCTTGCGTCCGCCCTATAGGCGCGTACAACTGGCGAGCGTGCAAATCGCGCCAGTGATGGGTTATCAGCCAGAAGCTTTTCAAACAGCTCAATGCCGGCCCGATTGCACTCGACGGCAAAAAGCTTATTTGCGCACAACAGATAGGGGTTGTGCAGCGGCTTTGCCGTCGTCTCCGTCGCCGACAGATGGCGCATGTTCACCTGCTTGTGGCTGGCGCCATCGCTCTGCCGGTTTCCACCGTATACGTCGACCTGATAGTTCGCCAGGCGAAACATCAAGGCTTGAAGCAAGCCGTTGATCCCTCTGCCGATGATCGACACCCGCGGCGCATCGCTTTCTATGTGCAGGAAGGGGATCGTCAATGACTGCGCAACTTTGCGCCTGACAAGGCCGTGTAAAGCGGTCATGCTCAGTTGAATCGAGACGGCATAGTCGAGATCGCATTGGCAGGCCTCGGTAGTTGCCGCCTGCGCAGTCAGCGTCGCCGGCGTGCGCCATGTGGAGACGCTACAACCCAGCTTTTCTGTGCGCGATCCAAACGCATCCAATGTTGCAGGCCCGTAGTCCAATACAAGCTGGATGTCGGCCACGGCCAGGGTCTGCAAAGCGTCATCGCTGAACACGTCCGGCTTGGCGACGCAGACCAGGCGGGCCTGCCTGTGCATACATTGGATAAGGGTGCGATCAATGAAATGAGCCGAGTCATCAGTCAGAGATAAGCATAGGGCGACCGCGCAGGCCCCCCTCATCGCCTCGAACCGATCCACCACGAATGAAACCCTGCTGTCCTGGAACGCGTTGCCGTCCGGCACTTGGTGATCTCGGCACAACACCTTGATTCGCACATCCTGATCTCGATCAAGTAGTAACCTGACCAGTTCCTTACCGACATTTCCATATCCCAATACGCGGATATCTCGGGGTACCGAGCCATCGCCCAGTGCCAGCCAGTGCAGGATATAAGCAGCGACATGCGGCGCGTTGACTCCAGGCGTGTTGTGCACTTGAATTGCGCTGGATGCGCACAGATCCAGTCGAACCCTATCCAGACTCGTACCTCTGCGAAGTAGATGCAGGTTTCCAAATGGGTGGGCGATACGCCATAAGTTGATGACGTCTGCATCTATGGTCTGGTCCCCGACAACGATCGTTGATGGACGCAGGAGCCCGATCTGTGTGAGCAACGTCTGCTGGGTTATTGTCGGCGGGAGAAACACGACATTGCCAGGAGCGTCAGCCTTCCAGGCTTTGGACACAGGCGCGATATGTAAAATGCATTCGGTTGTGGCGATCAGGGATGCGGCAACTGGCGGAACGGAAGAGCACGTCATAGCGTTGTCTCCAATAACTCGGACTCACTGACGCCCCAAAGAGAGGACGTATAAAGTGTTGAGTTACGGAAGCAACTGCCCTTCTATTCGATCTTTCTGTTGTCGCCCGCTAAGAGAATGCGACACGCCATGAAAAGAGTCCCGTAACGGAACTCAACCTACGCTCATCCTGAAAACTGGATAAGCCAGCTAATTCTGACGAGCACGTAGTCCAACTCCGACGCTTGAAAGCGAAAGATATTGGGTGGTCATACCCCGAGTTTCGTGCCTGACACAAACAAATAAGGGAGCGGGCTTGCTCGCGAATGCAGTGAACCAGTCAATTATTTATCGACTGAATCACCGCATTCGCGGGCAAGCCCGCTCCCACTTGAGTCCTCAGTTGGCTTGGGATCAGCGCCGACGAGGGCGACGTTGCTCGTCATCGGTACGGATCGGTACCGGCTGCAACGGCGGCTCGATCAAGCCCAGCGCAACGCCAAGGTCATGGAGCCAGGTTTGGATTTTCTCTTTCATGATGTGCCCCCTTTGAGGGTAATGCTGGCAGGCGCCTGTTCTATCGCCCTTTCCTACACTGATAGTAGCCCTAAGTCCTACGTATTGCTTGTGCGAAACCACAACGAACTATTACTGAATGGATCTGAATCCTGACGGATCGTTCAAGCAATCTCGTGCGTGTCCTTCAAGCATTCTGCCCCGCTTGCCTGCTGCAGCTCGATCCATGCGTTGAGGTTAGCGCCGAGCATACCCTTTCGCCACATCAACCAGGTGGTGGCAGTGGCAAAACGCCCGTTCAACGGATGAACGGACACACTGTCCTTGCCTGGCAAGCTGTCGAGCATGGATTCAGACATCAACGCCACCCCGGAACCGGCGATCACGCACGCGAGCATGCCTTGGTAGGACTCGATCTCGATAGCGCGGCCCATGGCCACCCGCTCGTGGGAAAACCAGGTTTCCAGGCGCGTGCGATAGGCGCAACTGCGGCGGAAAGTGAATACCGAGCGGCCGGCGACGTCCTGGGGGCCATTCACCGGCGGGTGGTCGGCCTCGCAAATGATCACCAGGCGCTCTTCGCACAGCGGGATACCGTCCAGCGTGGCAAGGGTCAGCGGGCCATCCACCAGCGCCGCATCCAGCCGTCCGGTGATCAAACCTTCGAGCAGTTCGCCGCTCGGCGCGGATTGAACCTGCAGGTTCACCTTCGGGTAGGCCTTGTGATAACGCGCCAACAGCGCCGGCAAGTGAATCGCTGCCGTGCTGTACATGCTGCCGAGCACAAAATCACCGGCCGGTTGCCCGCCCTGCACGGCGCCGTGTGCTTCGTCGTGCAGCGCCAGTAGGCGCGTGCTGTAGTCCAACAGCACTTTACCGGCGGGAGAAAGCTGCAAACGCTGGCGTTCACGCACAAACAGCTCAACGCCGAGTTGTTCTTCCATTTGCTTGAGCCGGGTCGACAGGTTCGACGGCACACGGTGCAGGCGCTCGGCGGCGCGCGTGATGGAGCCCTCCTCCGCCACCGCCTGGAAGATGCGCAGTTGACTGAATTCCACACCTTTCTCCAAAACTGAACAAGTACGTCACTATTATTCATTTTTACAGAAAGTCAATCCGCTTTAGCCTGACGGTCTCCGGTTTATTGCAGGACTCTTGAATATGTCACCGCTGATTCGCTTAACCGCCAGCTTCGTCGCCCTGATGATGGCCATGGGCATTGGCCGCTTTGCCCTTACCCCGCAGATGCCGCACCTGCTCAGCGAAGGCCAAATCGACTTGACCGGCGCTGGGCTGATCGCGGCCGCCAATTACCTGGGTTACTTCGTCGGTGCTGTGGACTCGATATTCGCCCGCAGCCATCACCACATTAAAGGCCGCTTGTACGGCGGGCTGTGGCTGTGCGTGCTGCTGACGCTCACGTCGTACTGGGCACACGGCTTCTGGCCGCACCTGTTGCTGCGTTTCGGCATCGGTGTGGCCAGCGCCTGGGCGTTGGTGATGATCACCAGCCTGAGCCAGCCACTGGCGATTGCCGCCGGCAAGCCGCGCCTGGGAGCAGTGGTGTTTGCGGGGCCGGGCTTGGGGATTCTGCTGACCGGCTTACTGGCACTGGGCTCCAACCTGCTGGGACAAAGCTCCGCGACGCTGTGGTTGGTGTATGGCGCCGTGGCGCTGGTGATGCTACTGGCCATCCTGCCCTTCTTGCCGAAGCCGACCCTCTCGATTGCAACCGAGTCCAGCGCTGGCAATAACAGCAGCATCGCGCACTTATGCTGGATTTACTTCCTGTACGGCCTGGGCTACATCATTCCTGCGACCTTCCTGTCGCAAATGGCCAGCGCGCAGTTCAGGGGGGCCTGGCAAGCCGATTTGTTCTGGCCTTGCTTCGGCCTGGCGGCGGCCACAGGCGTGGTGATTGCCAGCCTGCGCCGCAAGGATCCGAACACCACCCGGCGCTGGTTGATGACAACCCTGTGGCTGCAAGCGGCGGGTGTGTTCACTTGCTTGCTGGGCAATGGCTGGGGCCTGGCATTCGGGGTGCTGCTATGCGGCGCACCGTTTCTGGCCTGCATGCAGTTGGTCATGGCGCGCCTGCGCGAAGTAGCGCCAAACGGCTACCAGCGCAGCACCGGACTGCTGACGGCCAGCTTTGCCATTGGCCAATTGAGCGGGCCGCTGCTGGCCGCTGTGAGCAGCCACTTGAGCGGCGGCTTGCAACCGGCGCTGGTGATTGCCGGTTGCGGCCTGCTGGTGGCCGGTGGTGTATCGATCAGCTGGCGACCAGAGGCGTCGGCGCGTGGGCCTGCTCGCGCCGCGCCAGCACCAGAAAAAACAGCCCGCCCAGCAAACATCCGGTAAACCAGGCGAAATTGGCCATGCCCTGCAACGCTGGGGTGAAGGTGATCGCGACGCCCACCAGCGTGGCCGGCACCAGCGCCTTGATCGCCGTCCAGTTCACCCCGCCATCGAAGTAATAGCGCCCGCTCGGGCTGTCATCGAACAGCGCATCCACGTCGATCTGCTGCTTTTTGATCAGGTAAAAATCCACCAGCAGGATGCCAAACAGCGGCCCGATAAACGCGGCGAGAATATCCAGGGTGTAATGGATCATCAGCGGGTTATTGAACAGGTTCCACGGCGTGATAAAGATCGAGGCCACCGCCGCGATCATTCCACCCGCGCGCCAGCTGATCTTGCTCGGCGCAATATTGGCGAAGTCGAATGCGGGCGAGACAAAGTTGGCGACGATATTGATGCCGATGGTGGCGGTGACGAACGCAAATGCGCCCAGCAGCACGGCCATGCTGTTATCGATACGCGCCACGGTGGCGATCGGGTCGTGCAGCATTTGGCCAAACACCGGCAGAGTGCCCGAGACGATCACCACGGTTACCAGGGAAAACGCCAGGAAATTCACTGGCAGCCCCCAGAAATTGCCGCGCCGCACGTCCTGCATGCTGCGGCAGTAGCGGCTGAAGTCACCAAAATTCAAGGTCGGCCCAGAGAAGTACGACACCACCAGCGCGGTCGCCACGATCACCTGACCAAACGCCTGCCAGCCCGACAGCGATTTTTCCGCCAGGGTAAAGCTGATGTTCGCCCAGCCGGCCTTCCAGACGATCCAGCCGGCCAGGGCAAACATCACCGCGTACACCACCGGGCCGGCCCAGTCGATAAAGCGGCGGATGGACTCCATGCCCGCCCAGAACACGGCGGCCTGCAACACCCATAAGGTAAGAAAACCGAACCAACCCAAGTAGGACAACCCCGCAAAATGCGGCTCGGCATACACGGCCATCGACGGGAAGAAGCGCAGCACCACGATGATCAGGGCACTCGACGCCAAGTACGTCTGAATGCCGTACCACGCGACCGCAATCAGGCCCCGGATCACCGCAGGAATATTCGCGCCGAACACGCCAAATGCCAGCCGGCAGATCACCGGGTAAGGCACGGCCGCTTGCTGACTCGGCTTGGCCACCAGGTTGGCGATCAGTTGCACGATGCAGATACCCGCGAGCAAGGCGATCAACACCTGCCAACTCGCCAGACCCAGGGCGAACAGGCTGGCGGCGAAGACGTAGCCGCCGACGCTGTGCACGTCGCTCATCCAGAAGGCGAAGATGTTGTACCAGGTCCACTTTTGCGGCAGTGGGCCCAAGTCCTGATTGTAGAGTCTTGGGCTGTAGCCTTTGGGCAATTGTTCAGTCATCGCGGGAGTCCTCGGAATACCCGCCGTGCGCTGCCGTGGCGGTATGCATACGGAAGGCGACATGGGTTGTATACGAGGCATTCAGCAGAATGCGTGCCAAAAGCACACAATCCCAGCGGAGCAGCGCTCCAAAGGGACTCAGGGAAGTTCAGATACGAGATCTACGCGCAGCAACGGTGCACAGCAATCCTGTACACAATCAACGGTGCACCCGTTGTGCACACAGGTAGCCAACCGTGCAACAAACCGCTGTCAGCACAGTGCCCCACGCCATGTCCATCACCGCCAGACCCGCCGACCAACCTTGCAGTGTGGCCCAATTACTCAGGTCGTAAGTGCCATAGGCGACCAGCCCGAGCAACGCCCCCAAACGCGCGGCGCGCTGCCAGCTGGCACTGGGTAACACAACGAACACGACGCAACCTAGGACGTACAGCAGGTAAAACACCACTGCGGGAAAAAGGCGGGGTTGATCGAGCATCAGCGAGCCGAGCAGGCTTTTATAGGTAGGCCCCATGAGGACACCCAGCCACAGGCCGTCGAGCACCAGGAAGGCGAACAACGTGCCCAGATAGGCAAACAACGTTTTCTTCGACATTTGACCCATCCACTGTAGGAGCGAGCGTGCTCCTACAGCAGAGCGAACCGCACTCAGCTTAGTTCAATGCGGTCCGCATGAATCACAATCTGGCCCTGTTTGTAGAGCGCGCCAATGGCCTTTTTAAAGTTACCTTTGCTCACGCCAAACAAGTTGCTGATCACTGCCGGGTCGCTTTTATCACTGACCGGCAAGGTGCCGTTGTTATCACGCAACTTGGCAAGAATCTTCGAGTTGAGGCTGGACGCGGCCTCCTGGCCAACCGGCTGCAAGCTCAGGCTGATGTTGCCATCGGCACGGATCTCCTTGATGAAGCCTTTCTCTTCCTTGCCCGGGCGCAGGAACTTGAACACCTCGTTCTTGTGGATCAGGCCCCAGTGCTTGTTGTTGATGATCGCCTTGAAGCCCATGTCCGTGGCTTCGGCCACCAACAGGTCGACTTCCTGGCCCACCTGGTAATTGGCCGGGGTCTTGTCCAGGTAGCGGTCAAGGCGCGCGGTGGCGGTGATGCGCTTGGTGTGCTTGTCGAGGTAGACGTGCACAACGCAATACTCACCGGCGCTCAATTGACGCTTTTCTTCCGAATAAGGCAGCAACAGATCCTTGGGCAGACCCCAATCGAGGAAAACGCCAATACTGTTGACTTCCACCACTTTCAAGCTGGCAAACTCGCCCACTTGAACTTTGGGCTTTTCAGTGGTGGCGATAAGTTTGTCATCGCTGTCCAGATAAATGAAAACGTTTAGCCAGTCTTCATCTTCACTGGGAATGTCTTTGGGGATATACCGATTAGGCAAGAGGATTTCCCCGTCTTGCGCACCATCCAGGTACAAACCAAAGTTAGTGTGTTTAACCACTTGCAAGCTGTTGTAGCGCCCGACTAAAGCCATTTCCAAATACCCTCGTTACGTGGGCGGTATTCTACCCGAGTTGGGCCAGGCACGCGCGCGCGGCTGAAAAATCCGCTGGCTGACCTGGCCCTCCAATGGCACTGCCCCGCTCGTCTGATCAATCCGGCGAATTTCGCCGCTCACCAGCACTGGCTCATCGTGTACTTTCGAGTTAAAACAGTAAGTTAGCGAATTAATTCAGCGAGAAAGTTCGGCCGTTTTTCAGACGCGACATTCATTCTTTGGGGATATTTGCCAAGCAATTGTCAAGTATTTCCTGTACGATGCCTGGCCAAGTTAATTTTCTACAGGTTAGTGGCCGCCATGCGTGTAAAAGCATCCAACAGCAAAGCAAAGCCAGCTCCAGCCGTTGAAACCAGCGAATCGATCAACAGCCAGATTGCTGCGTTCCTCAAGTCCGGTGGCGAAATCCAGCAAATTGCCAAGGGCGTGAGCGGCCAGACTTTCGGCCCGTCCAAGCAGATCAGCCTGGGCAAGAAGTAATACCTGCGCAACGCACCTGGTCCCTAAGCGCTTTGCCTTCAAGGCGCTAGGACTAGAGCCTCGAAACACCCCTCTCGCTTCATTTTTAATTGCGCAAAAACGACGAACGGACCTCATCTTCTCGCGTTCGCCGGTATCCTTGCACACGTCTAGCACGGGCATCTGCCTGTTTTTCCCGTTACTGCTCCTCGCTTTTCACGGAGTGAAGCATGTTCAAAGCCTGCACTTTAATAATCGCTGCGTTAATCGCAAGTCCCCTCGCCCACGCGCAGATCTTCCAGCGCGAACTGGGCGATTTCGACCTTAAACTGGGCACCACGCCCAGCCGCAGCATGGCCCAGGGCTTGGTCAAGCCCACCGCGCCCGGCAGCGATTCGTTTCACGGCGGCCTGGATTTGAGCCATGACAGCGGCGTGTATTTCGGGCAGTTCTCGCCGAATATGGACCTGTCCTCCAAGAGCACGCTCGAAGTCGATTCCTACATGGGTTTCAAACACCCTTTCGACCAGACCCTGGGCTACGAAGTCGGCCTGATCCACTACAGCTACCCCAAACTCAGCCCGCTGGACAGCCAGGAGTTCTATGGTGGCCTGAACCTGTTAGGCAACCGCTTCGGCGCTTCCTTCAGCAACGATCCCGACCGCCAGGACAGCACCCTGTTTGCCGACCTCGGCGGTACCCAGCCTTTCGGCATCGGGGTCAGCATGAAATACACCACCCACCAACTGGGCACCCCGGTCTCGGTGGAAAACGGCTCCATCCGCACCTTCAGCGATTGGTCCGTACAGTTCTCTCGAGAATGGAAAGGCATCGACCTGGACTTGATCTACAGCGATTCCAGCCTCAGCGGCGGTGACTGTTCGGCCTACTCCGGACACAATTCGCAATGTGATGGGCTGTTGACCTTGAAGGCCGTGCGATCGTTTTATTGATGGGCTGAACTGTCGCCCCCGCCGCAGGTTCACATGCATTAACCCTCTCCGTGCAAGGACCTGCCCATGTTGCGTCGGCTCAAATTTCTGGCGTTATTGCTGACCCTGAGCTTGGTGCTCGCTGGCTGCAACCGCGTAGGCCTGGCCTACCGTAATCTCGACGTGATCATTCCCTGGACCCTCAACGACTACCTGGACATGAACGCCGGGCAAAAGAGCTGGTTCAACGACAGCCTCAAGCAGCATTTGGCATGGCACTGCACGACGCAATTGCCCGGCTACCTGGATTGGCTGGACCGCCTGCAGGTGATGGTAGACAGCAATCAGGTCACGGACGCTGCCTTGCAAACCCGTACCGTGGAAGCCAAGCAGGCCATCGCCGAGATCGCGCGCGAGATCACGCCCACGGCGGTTCAGCTGCTCCAAGGTCTGGATGATCAACAGGTCAAGGAAATGAACGACGCCTTGGCCAAAGACTTGCGCAAGCGTCAGGACGAATACCTTAAACCGCCACTGGCTCAACAGATCAAAGAGCGTGCCGAGCGCATGAGCAAACGCCTGGACGCCTGGATCGGCCCACTGAGCCCCAGCCAGCAGAACCGGGTGACGGCTTGGTCCGTCGCATTGGGTGATCAGAACACCGAATGGATCGGCAACCGCGCCCGCTGGCAGGCTCAGTTCATCGACGCCGTGCAGCAGCGCCATAGCGCCGACTTCCCACGCAGAATGCAGCAACTGCTGGTCGACCGCGAAAGCCTGTGGACCCCGGAGTACCGCACGGCCTACGCACAGACCGAAGCCGCAGCGCGCGGCTTGATCGTTGACCTGATGGCTGAAAGCACCGTTCAGCAGCGTCTCAAGCTGACTCAGAAAATCGACGGTGTGCGCAACGACTTCAAGGCGCTGAAGTGCCTGAAGGCCGCATCGGCGCAATGAAAAGCGGGAGCGCTTGCACGCTCCCGACTTTGGTGTGGCGCGTGACCGCTAAATCGCGCCCCCGGCAATGGCCGCCTCGGAAGCGACACGATCAAAGGTGTCTTCATCCAGCGCGTCTTCCTGCTGGTCCATCACATGACGCGGATGATCATTACCCGGAATCGAGCTGTCGATCAGCGAGAGCAGGCTCGCGCCTCGCGGGGTCAGAATGAAATTCTCGCCATTGCCGCCCTCTTCCTCAGGGCGCGACTCGATAAACCCACGCTTGAACAGTAACGCCTCGTAATCGGCAGCGGTCTTTTTCAACGCATCCAGATTGCCGGTGGACTCGCCCGCCGTGGCCTTCTCGGCGGCTTCCTGCTCGGCGTATTTGCGAGGAGCAAAGCTGCCCTCGCCGTTTTGTACTTCGTGCAACAGCCGCTCGATCAGATCCCAGTTGTAAGTCGTCATCCTGATTCCTCCTGCAGGCCTGGATAAATTAGCCCGTCAAAGCTAGTGACCCGTCCACGCGCTGGCCGTTCCGCTGGATGAACGGGCGGTCGTTTCGCTGAACTTTCCAGACGTTTACCCCCTCAACCGAGCATCATCACGCCAAGGAGGTCGAACCATGAGCACCCTGAAAAACCTGGCCATCGCCGCCACGCTGTTGTGCGCCCTGCCCACCTGGGCCTGCACGCCAGACGAGGCCACGGCCAAGCGCGAGGAGCTGGCCAAGGAAGTGACCAGGCTCACCGAGCAGAATCCTACCAAAGCCAAGGAAATGAACGACGAGTTGCAGAGAATGGATCTGGACACCGAAAGCGCGCAATTTCCCGACAAGTGCCAGTTGATCAATGCTCGGCTCAAGGAGTTGAAGGAAGCGGCTGCCAAGTCCAACTGAACGAAGCGTGGCGCGGAGCGCTCCTGGCTGCGCTCCCACGCCGAGCATGGGCGCGATCAACGATCAGATCAGGCGCATAAAAAAACCGGACAACGTCCGGTTTTTTTTATACCGCCAAGGCCTTATTCGGCAGCAGGCGCTTCCGGCTTGCGGCGCTTGAGCGGGGCCATGCCGTCCTTGCTGACGAGCGACAGGTTGTCGGTCTTAGGACGGTTGGCGATCTTGCGCTTGGTTGGCGACTTGGCGCCGGCTTTTTTCTTGTCGCCCTTGGCGTCGGTCTTTTTCTTCTTCACGCCAACGGCCTTGCCCGAAGCCTTGACCTTCTTCGGCCCGGTGTAGGTGCCTTTGACTTCCTTGATGGTGCGGCGCTCGAACGATTGCTTCAAATAGCGCTCGATGCTCGACATCAGGTTCCAGTCGCCGTGGCAGATCAGCGAGATGGCCAGGCCATCATTGCCGGCACGCCCGGTACGGCCGATACGGTGCACGTATTCATCGCCGCTGCGCGGCATGTCGAAGTTGATCACCAGGTCCAGGCCATCCACGTCGAGGCCGCGAGCGGCGACGTCGGTGGCAACCAGGATCTTCACGCCGCCGGCCTTGAGGCGATCGATGGCCAGCTTGCGATCCTTCTGGTCCTTCTCGCCGTGCAGCACGAATGCCTTGTACTCCTGCGCCACGAGGCGGCCGTAGATGCGGTCGGCGGCAGCCCGGGTGTTGGTGAACACGATGGCCTTCTGGTAGGTCTCGTTGGCCAGCAACCAGTTGAGGATCTGTTCCTTGTGCACGTTGTGGTCAGCGGTGACGATCTGCTGACGCGTGGTCGCGTTCAGATCGCTGACGTTGTTGACCTGCAGGTGCTCGGGATTGTTCAGGACCTTGGCGACCATGTCGCGCAGGGTCGAGCCGCCGGTGGTGGCCGAGAACAGCATGGTCTGCTGACGGTTGACGCACTCTGCGACCAGACGCTGCACGTCATCGGCAAAGCCCATGTCGAGCATGCGGTCGGCTTCGTCAAGCACCAGCACTTCGACTTCCTTGAGGTCGAGGTTGCCGGCATTGAGTTGCTCGATCATGCGGCCCGGAGTACCGATCAGGATATCCGGGACCTTGCGCAGCATGGCGGCCTGGACCTTGAAGTCTTCACCGCCGGTGATCAGGCCGGACTTGATGAAGGTGAACTGCGAGAAGCGCTCGACTTCCTTCAGGGTCTGCTGGGCCAGCTCGCGGGTCGGCAGCAGGATCAGGGTCTTGATGCTGACGCGGACTTTGGCCGGGCCGATCAGGCGGTTGAGAATCGGCAGGACGAAAGCAGCGGTCTTGCCGCTACCGGTTTGCGCCGTCACCCGCAGGTCACGC
This sequence comes from Pseudomonas sp. W4I3, assembly GCF_030816195.1. GTDB lineage: Bacteria > Pseudomonadota > Gammaproteobacteria > Pseudomonadales > Pseudomonadaceae > Aquipseudomonas. The sequence continues at coordinate 4,943,554 of NZ_JAUSXS010000001.1, forward strand.
CCTTGGAGCGCGAGCGGGATGGCCGCTGCTTGCACAGGCGTAGGCTCGACAAATTTAAGCTCGGCCACGGCTTTGAGCAGGCGTTCGTGCAGGGCGAATTGGGAAAACACGGGTGCTACCTCGAAGAAATACAAAATATCAGCTGCATAGGTTACCGGTTTCGGGCGTCCAAACCGAGTTTCTTTACGCGAACGGTGCTAATCAGCTGCTTTTTTGTCAGCGATTTTGTCCATGGCGTCAACTTTGTTGCACTTAAATGCTCTAATCGCCCCCGTGTTGTCTTACAGAAGAATCGGTTCACTCATGGATATCAAACAGCTCTGGCTCAAGGTCCAAGACCTTTGGGGCGCCCTCGACGAACACCCGGTCCTGCATTCCAGCCTCGGCTTGCTGGTGTTGCTGGCGCTGGCACTGTTGGTGGGACGCGTGGCGCGTTACCTCATCCTGCACGCCGTCAAATTGCTCGGCCGGCAACCGGCCCTGCACTGGCTGAACGACCTGCGGCATAACAAGGTCTTTCATCGCCTGGCGCAAATGACGCCGTCCCTGGTGATCCAGTTTGGCCTGTACCTGGTGCCGGACCTGAGCAAGACCGCCATCCTGTTCATCGGCAACGTGGCGCTGGCAATCACCATTCTGTTCATGGTGCTGGCGATGAGTGCCCTGCTCAACGCGCTGCTGGACATCTACGCGCGCACCGAACACGCACGCACCCGCTCCATCAAGGGGTATGTGCAACTGGCGAAGATGGTGCTGTTCGTGTTTGGCGCGATCATCATTGTCGCCACCCTGATCGACCGCTCGCCACTGTTGCTGCTTTCGGGCCTGGGTGCGATGTCGGCGGTGATCCTGTTGGTGTACAAGGACACCCTGCTGTCGTTCGTCGCCAGCGTGCAGTTGACCAGCAACGACATGCTGCGGGTCGGTGACTGGATCGAAATGCCCCAGGTCGGTGCCGACGGCGATGTGGTGGATATCACCCTGCACACGGTCAAGGTGCAGAACTTCGACAAGACCATCGTCTCCATTCCCACCTGGCGCCTGATGTCCGAGTCGTTCAAGAACTGGCGCGGCATGCAGGCCTCTGGCGGGCGGCGGATCAAGCGCAGCCTGTTCATCGATGCCAGCGGCGTGCGCTTTTTGCGCGATGACGAAGAAGTACGCATGACCCAGGTGCACCTGCTCACCGGCTACATCAGTCGCAAGCAGGCCGAACTCAAGGCCTGGAACGAAGCCCAGGGCCACAGTGCGCAATTGTCGGCCAACCGCCGCCGCATGACCAACCTGGGGACCTTTCGTGCCTATGCGCTGGCGTACCTGCAAAGCCACCCGGATATCCAGCCGAACATGACCTGCATGGTGCGCCAGATGCAAACCACCGCTCAGGGTGTGCCGCTGGAGATCTACTGCTTCACCCGCACCACGGCGTGGGCGGATTACGAGCGGATCCAAGGGGATATTTTCGATTATCTGTTGGCGGTGTTGCCGGAGTTTGGCTTGAGCCTGTATCAGCAGCCAAGCGGCACAGACCTGCGCGGCGGCTTGTTTGCGATGCAGCAAAATACCAGGGCCGTGGAAAGCCTGGAGCACTGACCAGGTAGGTTGCGAGGGGCTGAATGGCCCTTCGAAGTGGCTATTCAAGCTGGAATTGCGGATCACCGGTCTGTTGGTAAAGGTACTCAACGCCCTTCGGCCAAGGACAGGCCGTGAATTTTCAGGCAAATTCCTTTTCCGTCATCGGCTGAAGCGCGCCATGAGCACGCCTGAAAAAAGCCGACGATCATGTGTAGTCGTCGCCCCGGGCTAAAGCAACTCAGCCAACTAACAAAGAAGACTCCACCTACGCGTTTAGTGAAATTCACTATCCACGCGCCCGATTTTCAAACTGTTTTTAAAAAAACCATATCTATAGCATCTGGCCATCGAACAAATCAGCCAGAAGGCACTTCTTATGTTATGGACAACTAAGCTGTCAGATGATGCGCCACACTTCGTACTCAGCTCGGATGTCGAGGCACTTACCCACTACTGTAGCGCCAGCGCTTTTGCTCAGCCGCGCAGCTTTTATGCCAACACCCCCTACCAGCGTCCGTCCCGGCCGCAGGACATCTGTGATTCAATTATCAGCACCCGCCTGACCAGCGATCAACTTTCAAACAGTCTGCACCTATTGGCGCAACGGCTGCTGTTGAATATCTACGAGCAGGACCTGGTATTTCTACCCAAGCCGCCGATGGAGCTTGATCTCAAGGAATTCAAACAGTTCTACGACCCCCAGCACGCGGCCAGCGGCAAGCAGATTCGCCCATTGCTGGAGCAGTACCTGTATGACTGGCTCAAGGAAGAGGTGCATATCAACGGTTCGTGGTGCATCGATTCGTTTATCGCTCACACCGACAAAGTCCTGGAGGAGGTTTCACAGTCCGAGTCCAAGCTGCACAAGGTGTTGACCACCAGCCGCAACCCTGAACGTGCCGCGCGATTTTTCATGACGCAATGCGCTGGCGACTTCCTCAGTGAAGCCTCGGCGATGGCGCGTAATGTACTGGGCAACTGCGGCGTGTACACCAGCGAGTTGTTCAAGATCCTGATCGACGAATATGGTTATGGCGTCGATAAGAAGAAGCACAGCACCATCTTTGAAGACATGCTCAAAGACATGGGGATGTCTCATCACGTGCACCATTACTGGCAGTTTTACACCGCTGCTTCGCTGTCGCTGACCAACTACTTCCATTATGTGTCAGCCAACCATGGGGAACTGTTCCGCTACATAGGCGCGATGTATTACACCGAGGCCACCCTGGCCCTCACCACCAAACACCAGTCGAGCGCCATCAAGACCATTTTCAATGGCAGCGTCTCCACCGACTATTTCGACGAGCATTCACACATCGATGTCCATCACGGAAGAATGGCGTTGCAGCGCCTCATTCTGCCCATGATCAAACAATTCGGCAGCAAGATCATTCCCGACCTCATCCGCGGTTTCGAGGAATTCAGGTTACTGCAGGACATCGCCGACGAAGAACTCTATGCCCATATCCAATGGCACGACGAGCTGGATGAACACCGCGCACAGGCTGCGGCCCAGCAAGGCCTGAAGCCGGTGGACCTGCGGATCACCGAGACCGAACACGAACTGTCGGTTCCGCACACCCACCCCAACGACGAGCTGTTCTGGGTTGAAACCGGCGAGCTGGAATTTGTCGCCAGCCCGGAACTCAGCGTACGCATGAAGGCCGGGGAAGGCGTGGTGATTCCCAAGGGGATGCTGCATGGCACCCGCGTCGTCAGCCCATCCTACACCTATACCGTCACGGCCCTTTGAGTAGGCAACCCAAATGAAAGCCATCCGTTTGAACCTGACCGATGCCAACTACGTGGCGGTAGAAGACAAGACCTACTTTCTCAAGCGCCACACGTATTCGACTCAGTTGTTGCCCACCACCTGCCCCCATCGCGGCGGCCCCTTGCATATGGGTGAAACCTCGGGCGATGGGCAAAGCGTGATCTGCCCGTGGCACGACAACGCTTACAAAGTGTGCAACCTGGAAAAGAAATCGCCACCCACCGTTCGCGTCAGAAACCAATTCAGCACCGTCGTGGGCGACACCGAACGGTGCGTGCCCTTACTCAAACTTTCTCGTTACGACTGAAGACCCCATGACTCATAAATCAACACTCACAGCGTTTTACTCGATCGTGACCCTTTTTACCGGCCTGGACATGGCGATTGTCATTGCCATGGTCTGGTTTGGCCTGGAGACCACTGGTTCGACATTCCTGGTGGGGGCCACCCTCTGCGTGGCGACCGTGGTGCCGTATGTGTGCGAGCAATACATCGGCAGATTCTTCACCATTGAGCTGAGCATGAAACGGCTGCTGTACATCCGCCTGACCGCGTTCGCCGCCGTGCTTGGACTGTCCTTCACGGACGCTGCCGTGCTGCCCATCGGCTTCCTGGCTATCGCTTTCGTGGTAGGTGTCACCGACTATTTCACCATCAGCACCCTGGAGTCGAAAAACACCAAACTGGTACTGGCCGGCGCGACCAACAGCGACACCTCGGCGCGACTGATGCAAACGTCCATCCAGATCGGGGCCTTTGGTGGCGCACTGCTGGGCGGAGTGATCGTGGACGTGTTTTCGGTCAGCCAGACGCTTCAAATCATCAGTCTGGCGGCAATCGTGTCGCTGGCGGCGATTCTTTTCGTGCAGGCAACACCCGGCGCCGAGGCTGCCGAACACGCAACGGATGCGCCGGTCGCTCAAGTCTTGAACCTGCCACGAAACCTGTACGTGCTGATCATGGTGTTAAGCATGATCGGGTTCCACATCGGCGCCTTCAACAGCCTGGTGCCGATCGTGTTCCAAAAACTCAATGAGTGGAATGCCACCCTGTTCGGCGTGGCCAGCGGCCTGGCGGGGCTGGGTGCCTTCAGCGCGGCGGTATTGCCGCGCATCAAGCTCAACAGCTACAGCGCGATTTTGCTGGTGTTGCTGGCCGATGTGGCCATCGTCTACTTCCAGAACCTCTACGTGATGATGGCGGCCGCTTTCCTGCTGGGCTTTTGCATCAACAGCCTGCGGATCCAATTGCGTAAAAACCTGATCGAGTCGGCGCCCAACGCGCGAGTTGCCGACGTGATCGCAGCAAAAAGCTCGCTCTACTATCTGCTCGTCAGCGGTTCGGCGCCGATGATCCTCACGTTCTTTACCACTGCAGGATTGCTTGGGCTGGAAGGTGCGCGCCTGTTGATGATCATTTCCGCCGGCCTGCTGGCCGCTGCCGTGCTGGCGTGGAATCTCACGTCGGCGGCCCCGGCCACCGCGACCCTTGAATAAGGAATGCCTGAATTGAATACCGTACTGATCGTCGACCCATTTTCTACGGGCAGACTCTATGCGCCTTTGCTCAAGGCTCAGGGCGTGAAGTGTATCGCGGTGATTTCCACCGACACCCTGCCCAAACATTTCACTGATGACCTGGTCAGGGAAGATTTCGAACAGGTTTACCACTGGGAAGAGAGCCTGTTGGAAACCCTCGAAACGCTGGGATTGAGCGCAGTGATCGCAGGCTGCGAAACCGCCATCTACCTCACCGATTACCTCACCGAAGTGCTGCGTATTTCTGGCAACAGCCGCATCACCAGCGACCTGCGGCGCAACAAGTTTTCCATGCAGCAAGCGCTCAAGAAACACGGCCTGGCGAACATTGCTTCACAGCTGCTGAGTTCGCCAACCCGCATCCGGGAAGTGGTCGATTCGCTGGAGGAAACCGCTACCTACGTGGTCAAGCCACTGAATTCAGCCGCCACCGAAGGCGTGGTGTTCGCCCAAGGCAGGCAGGAAGTGGAAACCGCCTTGAACAATGCGGCCTGGCGGCAGGTAAACGACCTGGGGGAATACAACCTCGGCCTTTATCGTGCAGCCGTTCGTGTCGGGCCCGGAGTACGTAGTGGACATGGTCGCCTTTGATGGCGAATACACCATCGCCACGGTGTGCAAGTACACCAAGGTTCACCGAAACGGCAGCAAGTTCGTCTACGAAAGCCTGGACACGCTCGATCCCCAGGCAGACGAGCTGCAACCGCTGATCAACTATGCCCGTTTGGCAGCGGCGGCCTTGAGCATCGAGATTGGGCCGATTCATATGGAAATCATCTGGTCCGACACCGGCCCGGTAATGATTGAAGCGGGTGGCCGCTTGCATGGCGGCATCGCCCCACTGCTGTTTCAGCAGGTGTACCAGCCGGACTTGTTGTCATTGGCCATCGACAGCTACCTCGGTCGGCCTCGCCCACCGGCTGGCGCTGCGCGTCAGGTCAGCCATGGCCGTATTGGCTTTTTCTGTTCAGACGAACGCCGCACCTTCAACGCCCCCTCCCCACAGGAACTGCAGAGCGCGATGCTGGACGAAGCCTATTGCGGCCATCGCTTCTTCATCAGTCCGGGGGATACCACGCCGGTCACGATCGACTTCGCCACCTGCCCTGGGCTTTTCTGGCTGCAACACCCAAGCCCCCACCAGTTGGACGCCAGCACCGCCATTCTGCGTAAAAAGCTTTGGAGCTAAGGGTATGAAAAGTCGTTTGATCATCCGAAAGTCAGCCCTTGACCTGGGCCTGCGCAATGCGTGCGCCGCTGTTGTCGATAACATCAGCGTGTCTGACGACCAGAGTTTCGTCAGCCTTCTGCAAAGCAACCTGAATCACGTGGCCTCACACCTCAATGAACTGGACTCCAACCTGGTTTATGAAGGGTTTGCCCGCCAGCTTGAAAAGCTCGGCTACACGAACACGGTCAGTGCCAACGAGAAACTGCTGCGGCGCTTCATCGCTAACGGCGTACGCCCCATCAATAACGTGGTGGATGCCTATAACGCCGTGGCGATCCGACACGGCGTCAGCATCGGCGTGCACACCTATCATCAAAGGGACGATATCTACGTCATGCGCTCGCCGGCACCGAGGGCCTTCCGCCCGCTGTTTGCCAAGAAGGACGTCATGATTCCGGCGGGCGACATCGTCTATACCTGCGGCGACGTGCCCTTGGCGAGCATCGGCAAAGTCGACGCCGATGCCCATGATTTCAGGCTGACGGACGCATCCTCCAGTCTGCTGGTGGTCGTACTGGGGCATGACGACACGACGTTGGAATTCAACCAGACGGTCATCGCGGAATTCGTGGACACCCTTCGCCAGACGATGCCTGCCTTGAATCACTACTTTCTCGAAACCCTCCACGACCACGCAGGCGCGTGATACCGCGCAGCCGCTGCCGTCCCAGGCGGCACCGGCTACCGCCAGGCCTTGAGCACCGGGTTGACCACCACTTCATTCACGTGCTCGATCTTCAGCAGGTCTTCCTTGAGCACCATCAACTCTTCAAAATTGCGGTATCGCACGTCGAGCATCATGTCCAGGTCGCCGAACAGTGAATAGGCATGCACCACTTCGCGATACTGGTAGATTTTCGGGAACACCAAATGGCAAGTGCTACCGTTGAGCTTGAGCATCAAAAATGCCGATTGCCGGGCTTCATCATCTTCGGCCACGTTAATGGTAAAGCCCAGGATGATGCCCTTTTCGATGAGTTTTTGAACCCTCGACTCCACCGCAGTCCGAGACTTGTGAACCTGACGCGCCAGTTCCGCCAGGCTGACTCGGGAGTCGTCCTTCAAGGCGGCAATTATCAGTTCATCAACCTTGTCCACCCGGCCACCCCCGCACTGTTCTTTTCGATAACACACTTTCATTACCGCTCACACATCGCTGGAACCCTCAGGTCGCAGACTCTACGCCAGACGCTCGCTTAATACCCAACCGACTGATCCACACTGCGCCCAGGATCACCAGGCCGCCCAGGGCCAGCCGTCCCAGCGGCTCATGCTGGTTCCAGATGAGCAGGTTCAACAGCAGCCCCACCGGTACATGCAGGTTATTCACCACTGCCAGGGTGCCACCAGTGACCAGGCAGGCGCCCTTGTTCCACCAGTACATGCCCAGTGCGGTGCTGACCAGCCCCAGGAACACCAGCACACCCCATTGCAGCGGCGCCTGGGGCAGGAAGTCCGCCTTGCCGAATAGCAGAAATGCAGGCAACACCACCAGCAAGGCGCCCAGGTAGAAATAACCGAAACGCCGGTAGTGCGGCTGATCACTCGGGTAGCGCGCCACCAGGTGCTTGTACATGACCTGCCCGGCAGCGTAGGTGAAGTTGGCCAATTGCAGCAGCAAAAAGCCCATCAGGAAGTTCGGGGTGATCTGGTCGAAGCGAATCACCGCTGCGCCCGCCACCGCCACCAGTGCGGCGACCAGCGCCCAGGGATTGAACCGTCGGTTGAGCGCGTCTTCGATCAAGGTCACGTGCAACGGCGTGAGGACAGTGAACAGCAAGACCTCGGGCACTGTGAGTACGCGAAAGCTCAGATAGAGGCACACGTAGGTCACGCCAAATTGCAGCGCACCGATGATCAGCATGCTGCGCATGAACGCCGGCTCCACCGCGCGCCAGCGGGTCAGCGGGATAAAGATCAGCCCGGCCAGCACCACGCGCACCAGCACCGCAAAGTAACTGTCGACGTGACCGGCGAGGTATTCGCCGATCAAGCTGAAGGAAAATGCCTGAATCAGAGTGACAACCAGTAGATAGCCCATGTGCGCCTCGCTTCGAATGGGCGCGACATTAAAGCTTTTCGATGTTTGAAGAAACTCGAGGCAAAAAAAACCCGACCTCGCTAAAGCGGCAGTCGGGCAGGAGCACTCAGGAGCAACAAGTGCAAAGGGAGGTTCGATACGCGTACTTGAAGGGATTGCGTGGGGCTAGATAAACACCGGCGGATTATCTGGCGATTAAAGCATCAAGCCACCTGTGCGAGCAGGGCTTTGGCGTGGTTGATGCCTTTTTCCTGAAAGTCACCGCTCAGGTTCACCCCTTCGGCATGAATGAAGGTGACGTCGTGAATCCCGATGAACGCCATGACCTGGCGCAGGTACGGTTCCTGATGGTCCGACGTAGCACCGGTGTGAATGCCGCCACGGGCAGTGAGCACGATGGCGCGCTTGCCGGTGAGCAAACCTTGCGGCCCGGTAGCGGTGTACTTGAAGGTCACCCCGGCGCGCAACACGTGGTCCAGCCAGGCCTTGAGGGTGCTGGGGATAGCAAAGTTGTACATCGGTGCAGCCATCACCAGGACGTCGGCGGCGAGTAGTTCGTCGGTCAATTCATTGGAGCGGTTCAGGGACGCCTGTTCGATCGGGCTGCGCTGCTCGGCAGGTTTCATCCAGCCGCCGAGCAGGTTGGCGTCCAGATGGGGCACCGGGTTGAGCGCCACGTCGCGCACCGTGATCTGATCGCCTGGGTGGGAAGCCTGCCATTGGCTGATGAACTGCTGGGTCAGTTGGCGGGAAATCGAATCCTGCTGGCGAGCGCTGCTTTCGATGATCAGAACGTTGGACATGGCTATGTAGGCTCCATCGGTAAATGCTGTAAGTCGATGGAGAAAAGATTAACCACGGCCTGTTCGATTAAAAAGCGCAAAAAACTGCTATAACCCATCTAGAAATTTGTTCATAAGCGGAGTATTCCTAGAGGCATGCTCCGCTTTCGCTTTATTTCGGCGCGCAGCTCAGGGCGATTCGCATCTTGATAATCGCGCGGTTGAACTTGACCGTGGTGTTGGTGCTTTTGCCCGCGGGTACGCTGACGGTACGCCGGCGCGGCGATTCAGGGCCGTTGGTGAAGACTACCGAACACACAGCATCTTGAGTGCCATAGTTGTTCAGTTGAATCGAACTGATATCGCCGTCTACATCGGACGCCGTGTAATCGATGCTTACACCCTCGATTTTTTTAGTCACGTCGATGGGATAGGCAAACGCGCTCATCGGCAGCAGCGCCAGCAACACACAACACAATTTTCTCATTCGGCAGTCTCCAATAAGGACTGTCAGCTTAGGACAAGAGGAGCTCATCTTGAAAGCGCCCCGCGTTACCCTCGATCAATGGCGCACGCTGCAAGCCGTGGTCGACCATGGCGGCTTCGCCCAGGCGGCCGAAGCGCTGCACCGTTCGCAGTCCTCGGTGAGCTACACCGTGGCGCGCATGCAGGACCAGCTCGGCGTGCCGCTGCTGCGCATCGACGGGCGCAAGGCGGTCCTCACCGATGCAGGTGAAGTGCTGCTGCGCCGCTCTCGGCAACTGGTGAAAAACGCCAGCCAACTGGAAGACCTTGCTCATCATATGGAGCAAGGGTGGGAGGCCGAAGTGCGCCTGGTCGTGGACGCGGCCTATCCCAACGCGCGCCTGGTGCGCGCCCTCACCGCCTTCATGCCGCAGAGCCGAGGGTGCCGGGTACGTTTGCGCGAGGAGGTGTTGTCCGGCGTCGAGGAGCTGTTGATTGAAGGCGTGGCCGACCTGGCGATTTGCGGCTTCAGTATCCCTGGTTACCTGGGTACCGAAATGAGCGATGTGGAATTTGTCGCCGTGGCCCACCCCGAGCATGCGTTGCATCGCATGAGCCGTGAGTTGAGCTTCCAGGACCTGGAGAGCCAGATGCAGGTGGTCATCCGTGACTCCGGCCGCCAGCAACCACGGGATGTGGGATGGCTCGGCGCCGAGCAGCGCTGGACCGTCGGCAGCCTGGCCACCGCCGCCGCGTTCGTGGGCAGCGGCCTGGGGTTTGCCTGGTTGCCCCGGCACATGATCGAGCGCGAACTCGCCGAGGGGGTGCTCAAGCAATTGCCGTTGGAACAGGGCGCCAGCCGCCACCCCACGTTCTATCTCTATTCGAACAAGGACAAACCCCTGGGGCCGGCGACGCAAATCCTCGTCGAATTGTTGCGTACCTTTGATACCGCTCCGCTGGACGCGCCCTTCGCGGCGCCACGGCAAGCCTGAAACGGAGTCCACCGATGGCTTGGTTCGGCGCAATTGTAGGCTGGGGCGTGCAGGAACATCTTTCCCCGATCACCTGTCCAACCCTGGTCATCAGCGCCGACCACGATTACACCCCGTTGCGCAGGAAGAAATCTATGTAAAACTGCTGCCCAACGCGCGACTGGTGGTGATTGAAGATTCCCGCCATGCCACGCCCCTGGATCAACCCGAAGTCTTTAACGCTAGCCTGCTCGACTTTCTACAGACCGTCGACGCCACTACCCAGGATCACTGACCCATGCTGAAAAAAATCGCCTTCTTTGCCGGTTCCGTTTTGTTCGCTGCCAACCTGATGGCGGCCGAACCCGCCAAGGCGCCCCACGTATTGATCTCCACCACCAATGGCGACATTGAAATCGAACTGGACCCGGTCAAGGCGCCGATCAGTAGCAAGAATTTCCTCGCCTATGTCGACAAAGGCTTCTACACCAACACGATTTTTCACCGCGTGATCCCGGGCTTCATGGTTCAGGGCGGCGGGTTCACCCAGCAGATGTCGCAAAAGCCGACCGAAGCGCCGATCAAGAACGAAGCCAGCAATGGCCTGCATAACGTGCGCGGCACACTGTCGATGGCGCGCACCTCGAACCCGGATTCGGCCACCAGCCAATTCTTCATCAACGTGGCCGACAATGCCTTTCTCGACCCGGGTCGCGATGCCGGCTATGCCGTATTCGCCAAAGTGGTCAAGGGCATGGACGTGGTCGACATCATCGTCAATTCCCAGACCACCACCAAGCAAGGCATGCAGAACGTGCCAATCGATCCTGTCCTGATCAAGTCGGCCAAGCGCATCGACTGAGGTCTGCAGGAAACTTCGCACGTTGCTCACGAGGCGACGTGCGCATTTGAAAGGAGAGCCCGCACGGCGGGCGTCAAGCCTAATGCTCTATCGTCGTTTTGAACAACTGATCGACATCTTCCGCGACGCTCCCAGCGCGGCCCCTCCCGACCAAGTCCTGCCCTTCTATCTCTACTACCTGCGTCAGGTGTGGCCGCATTTCGCCGCCCTGCTGGTGGTGGGCCTGATCGGCGCGCTGATCGAAGTGGCCCTGTTCAGCTACCTGAGCCGCATCATCGACCTGGCGCAGGGCACGCCGCCCGCCAATTTCTTCCAGGTCCACAGCACCGAGCTGATCTGGATGGCAGTGGTCGCGCTATTGCTGCGCCCGATCTTCGGCGCCCTGCATGACCTGTTGGTGCACCAGACCATCAGCCCCGGCATGACCAGCCTGATCCGCTGGCAGAACCACAGCTACGTGCTCAAGCAGAGCCTGAATTTCTTCCAGAACGACTTCGCCGGGCGTATTGCCCAGCGCATCATGCAAACCGGCAACTCCCTGCGCGACTCCGCCGTGGCTGCGGTGGATGCGATCTGGCACGTGGCGATCTACGCCATCAGTTCGCTGGTGTTGTTCGCCGAGGCCGACTGGCGCCTGATGATCCCGCTGGTGACCTGGATCATCTGTTACAGCCTGACGTTGCGTTACTTCGTGCCTCGCGTGAAGGAACGCTCGGTGATTTCCTCCGAAGCGCGCTCCAAGCTGATGGGCCGCATCGTCGACGGCTATACCAATATCACCACCTTGAAGCTGTTCGCCCATACCCAGTACGAGCAGCAGTACGCCAAGGAAGCGATCGTCGAGCAAACCGAAAAAACCCAGCTGGCCAGCCGTGTAGTGACCAGCATGGACGTGGTGATCACCACCATGAACGGCCTGTTGATCGTCACCACCACGGGCCTGGCCCTGTGGTTGTGGACCCAGTCGCTGATTTCCGTGGGCGCGATTGCCCTGGCCACCGGCCTGGTGATTCGTATCGTCAACATGTCCGGCTGGATCATGTGGGTGGTCAACGGCATCTTCGAAAATATCGGCATGGTGCAGGACGGCCTGAAAACCATCGCCCAGCCGCTGGCCGTGATCGACCGCGACAACGCCCCGCCCCTGCGCGTGCCCCATGGCGAAGTGCGCTTCGAGCAGGTGGACTTCCACTACGGCAAGAAGAGCGGGATCATTGGCGGCCTCGACCTTGAGATCAAGGCCGGGGAAAAAATCGGCCTGATCGGCCCCTCCGGCGCGGGCAAATCGACCTTGGTCAATCTGCTGCTGCGCCTGTACGACCTGCAAGGCGGGCGCATCCTGATCGACGGCCAGAACATTGCCGAAGTCGCCCAGGAAAGCCTGCGCGCGCAGATTGGCATGATCACCCAGGACACTTCGCTGCTGCACCGCTCGATCCGCGACAACCTGCTGTATGGCAAGCCGGACGCAACCGATGAAGAACTCTGGGCCGCCGTGCACAAAGCGCGCGCCGACGAGTTTATCCCGCTGCTGTCGGATTCCGAGGGCCGTACCGGGCTGGATGCCCACGTCGGCGAACGCGGGGTGAAACTCTCCGGCGGGCAACGCCAACGAATCGCCATTGCCCGCGTGCTGCTCAAGGACGCGCCGATCCTGATCATGGACGAAGCCACCTCAGCGCTGGACTCCGAGGTGGAAGCCGCGATCCAGGAGAGCCTGGAAACCCTGATGCAGGGCAAAACCGTGATCGCGATTGCGCACCGATTGTCGACCATTGCGCGGATGGACCGTCTGGTCGTGCTGGAGAAAGGCCAGATTGCCGAGACGGGCAGCCACGCCGAGTTGCTGGCCCATGGTGGGCTGTATGCCAGGTTGTGGCAGCATCAGACCGGTGGATTTGTCGGCATCGACTGAATCAAACACCCAAACGGCAGGAGCAGGCTTGTTGTGGCGAGCAAGCTTGCTTGCGCTGGGGTGCGAAGCGCCCCCAAAAAAGCCGGCTCCCGCTGCGCTGTCGGACGGGAGCAAGCTCCCTCGCCACAACCAGCCCCCTCTCATATTTGATCGTTATGAGTTAATACAATTTGCACCGTGCGCCAGTGCCCAAAGGGCCCTGGCGCTTTTTCATACCCTGGATTTGTGTCAAAACCGTGCTGTAATCAGTGCAGTGCCCAGAGGGGTGCTGAAGTAAATCGGCAGGAAGCGTCATTGATTTACTGATCCGGTAGAGCGATCTATCAAGGATGTGTCGCATGTCTTTGTTCAAACGTTCAGTCACAGAGGGCTTGGGTACGTTTTGGCTGGTGTTGGGCGGCTGCGGGAGTGCGGTGTTGGCCGCAGCGTTTCCCGCGGTCGGGATTGGTCTGTTGGGCGTTGCGCTGGCATTCGGTTTGACGGTGCTGACCATGGCCGTTGCAATCGGCCATATCAGCGGTTGTCACCTTAACCCGGCGGTATCGGTAGGGCTGGTGGTCGGCGGAAGATTTCCCGCCAGGGAGCTGCCAGCGTATATCGCGGCGCAAGTCATCGGTGGTGTGATTGCCGCCGCGTTGCTGTACTTCATCGCCAGCGGTAAACCCGGCTTCGAGCTGGCGGGTGGCCTGGCTTCCAACGGCTACGGCGACCATTCTCCCGGCGGCTACTCGATGGCGGCGGGGTTTGTCTGTGAGCTGGTGATGACCACGATGTTCGTATTGATCATCCTCGGCGCCACCGACAGCCGCGCCCCGAAGGGCCTCGCGCCCATTGCCATCGGCCTGGCTTTGACCCTGATCCACTTGATCTCCATTCCTGTCACCAACACATCGGTCAACCCGGCCCGCAGTACCGGCCCGGCATTGATCGTCGGTGGGTGGGCGATCCAGCAGTTATGGATGTTCTGGCTCGCGCCAATTCTGGGTGCGGTGATCGCAGGTGTGGCCTATCGATGGCTGGGCAAGGAGCAGCCGGCCTGAGGTAAACAAGCTCAGCCCTGCCGATAAGGCAGGGCTGAGCTTAAGAGCGTGCTGATCAGCCTTGATGAGCCTGCATGTATTGGCGCAAAAGCTGGTTGATACGCGTCTGGTATCCAGTACCTTGACCTTTGAACCACTCTAAAACGTCCGCATCAAGTCGAATGGTAACCGCCTGCTTCACCGGAACACGCAACTCAGCACGCCGAAAAAACTCAGCATCCAGTTCAGGAATTTCACCGGTATCGATGTCTTTATCATTCATCTTGGCCAAGCGCTCCCAATCAGTTTTCGATGTTTGCGTCATAATATTTGGCCTCCTTCTTGGTTGCTTTTCGGGCGGAGATGATACGGATCACATCGCCACGCCGTTCGGTGTATACGACCACACCTATCAATAATTTTATCCAGCCAATACCAATCCAGCGCTCTTCGCCATAATCCCCTCGATCATCGCGCAAGGCCAGCATTGGATGCCGGAAGATATCCGGAACGTCATTGAAATCGATGCCGTGCTTAGAAATGTTGGCGTTGTTCTTTGACTCATCCCACTCAAAATGCATGGCACGCCCTGTATGTACTTTTGTACATACAGGCTAGCGTGTTTGGGCCTTGTCAGGCAGCACCGCCAGACAAGTGGCTCAGCCCTGCCGATAAGGCAGGGCTGACCTCGCCTCTTCGGCATACGCCAGAACACCCATCCGTTCACGTTCGAGGAAATCTTCCACGGCGCTTTTCAACCCCGGGTGCCGCAGATAATGCCATGACCGGGTAATCACCGGCTCAAAGCCGCGAATCAGTTTGTGCTCGCCTTGAGCGCCGGCGTCGAAACGTTGCAGGCCGTGCGCGATGGCGTAGTCCATGCCCTGGTAGAAACAGGTCTCGAAATGCAGCCGGTCGAACTCCGCCAGGCAGCCCCAATAGCGGCCGTAGAAGCTGTCACCGCCGATCAGGCTGAAGGCCATGGCCACCGGACGTGAGCCCTGCTTGGCCAGTACCACGCGAATCGCCTCGGGCATGCGCTCGGCCAGCAGGCTGAAAAACGCCCGGGTCAGGTAGGGCGACTGCCGACGCACCACATAAGTATTGGCGTAGCAGGCGTAGACAAAATCCCACTGGGCTTCGCTCAGCTCATGGCCCTGCAGCCACTCGAACTCGATGCCCTGCCCCGCCACTTGCTCACGCTCCTTGCGCATCTGCTTGCGCTTGCGTGAACTCAGGGCGTCGAGAAAGTCCTGGAAGTCGCGGTAGCCACGGTTCTGCCAGTGAAATTGGCAGCCCAGGCGCTGCAACCAGCCGGGTTGCCGAGCCAGTGCGTCGTCGGCCAATGGGTCGGTGAAGTTGATATGGGCGCTGGAGAGCCCTTCGATTTCCAGGTAGCCGGGCAGGCTGTTCAGCAGCTCGAAGCCGTCCTCGGCACTGGCGGCCAGCAGCCGTGGGCCGCTGACGGGGCTGAAAGGCACGGCCGTCAGCAACTTGGGGTAATAGTCGATGCCGGCCCGCGCGCAGGCATCGGCCCAACCGTGATCGAACACGTACTCGCCATAGGAATGAAACTTGCGATAACCGGGCAATGCCGCCACCAGACGATCGCCTTCCCAATGCAGCAAATGCTCCGGCTGCCAGCCCGAATGAGGGCCCAGGCTGGCACTGTCTTCCAGCGCGCTCAGGAACGCATGCCGCACGAACGGCTGGGCCTGCGGCGCCAGGGCATCCCAGACCTGAGGTGTGATTTCGGACAGGCTGTCCAGGCGTTGCAGCGGCATCGGCATCCTCACTGTTTCCGGGCGTGAAAGCCTGGCGAGTATCGCCTATCACAGCCGCGTACACACCTCGAAAAAGCCGGACAGACCTCCCGGACAATAGTTCCATCGGCAAGCAACATGTCATGCAGATGAAATCACTTAGCCACTACTTCGTCATAAACCGCCGCGATACTGGCGCCTGTTTTTAGAGCATCTGGGCATTGCCAGGTGACATTTTTTCCGCCCGTGATCGGTCGGTTGTGTCCCGGAGGGTTTGCTAGCCCTCCCCACTTTCGGAGATTGATATGCGTCTTGCTTCCACTAAAACTGCGGCGGCCCTGTGTGGCGGCCTGTTGCTCGCCCTGAGCGTTCCGGCCAGCGCTGCAGTCGACGCCAAGTTGCTCGACATGCTCAAGGCCAACGGCCAGATCACCGCCTCGCAGTACACCGAATTGCAAAACGAGTTGGCCAAAGATCAGAAAGAACAGCAGATCGCACGGCAGGCTCAACAGGAAACCAACGAACAGATCGCGGCCACCGCGAAAAAGACCAACGAGCTGAGCAGCTTCGACCAGAAGCTGGCCTGGGCCGCCAAGACTCAGTTCAAGGGCGATGTGCGCTTTCGCCAGGAAACCATCAAGATCGACGGCGAGCCCAACAATGGCGGGCGTGACAAGGACCGACAACGCATCCGCGCCCGCCTGGGCGCCTACACCGAAATCAATCCGCAAGTGGACACCGGTATCCGTATCGCCACGGGCGGCGGAGACGATGCGCGTTCCACCAACCAGGACCAGGATGGCTACTTCGATAAAAAATCGATCTGGCTGGACCTCGGCTACATCGACTACCACCCGGACCAGATCAAGAACCTGCACGTGATCGGCGGCAAGATGCTGCAGCCGTGGGTGAACATGGGCGATGTGATCTGGGATAGCGACATCAACCCAGAAGGCCTGGCGGTCACGTACAAATACCCACTGGGTGGCAGTGCCGAACTGTTCGGCAGCCTGGGCAACTACAACCTCAAGGACAACGTCGACGGCGACGGTGTGCAATTTCGCCACGACCTGCGCCTGACTTCCGGCCAGCTGGGCACACGCTTCTCGCTCACCGACAACCTGAAAATGACCGTGGGCGGCAGTGTCTACGCTTACCAGAACGACAAGGACAGCCGCTGCACGACCACCACCACGCCTTGCGCATTGGCGGTCAACGGCAACTCGGCCAACGGTGAGTTCCGTCTGTATGAAGGTTTTGCCCAAGCGGACATCGGCGGCCTGGCCGTGCCTTTGGCGTTCTACGGCCAGTACGTGAAGAACAACGACGCCGTGACCGATCAGGACACCGCGTGGTTGCTGGGGGCCAAGTCCAAGGTGTTCGGGTTCAACCTGGACTACAACTACCGCGATACCCAACGTGATGCGGTGGTGGGCGCCTTCACCGACTCGGACTTCGCCAACGGCACCACCGGTTCACGTGGCCACAAGCTGAAGGTCAGCTACGACATCGACAAGAACTTCGCCCTGGGCGCCACGTACTTCCTGACCAAGGCTGACTACGCCAGCCGTACCCAGCGAGATGCCAACGCCAACACCCTGCAGCTGGATGCTGAAGCCAAGTTCTAACCTCACCATTGTAGGAGCGAGGGGGACGCCTAGTTCTTGCTCGCGAAGAACGAACAGGCAGCGCGTTTATCCAGGATACCCGCGTTATCGTTGACGTTTTTCGCGAGCAAGCTTGCTCCTACACGTCTTTACGCCGTTCGGCCGCGAGCCTTTCGGCCAGTGCGTCCGCACCCTCCACTGGCGCCTGCGGCATGATCCGCAACGTCGCCTGCATCAAGCGCATCTGCCGAATGAATCGCCGGCAATTCGCGCAGAACATCAAGTGATGTCGCACCAGTAAACGCTCTCGAAAGGTCAATTGCCCATCGAGGTAGTCGCTGGAACGTGCCACTTGCTCTTTACAGGTCAGCATTCGCCCGTTTCCTCAAAATGCTCCACGGTTGCAAAGACTTTCAGCCGTGCTCGATGCAACAGCACCCGCACATTGGAGAGAGAGAGCGTCAGAAGATTACAGATCTCCTCCAACTCCAGGCCCTGGCGCTCGCGCAGCACCAGCACACTGCTTTGCAATTGGGACAGGCTCAGAATCGTATGCTCCAGGCATTTGCGCAATTCCTCCTCGGTCAGCAGGGCTTCCGGCGTGTCTTGGTGCCAGGCATACGGGGCGACGGCCCAGTGACCGTCGTCAGGCGCGAAGCGGTCATCGCCGATGGTCCCATGAGGAGAAGGCAGGTCGTCGAGTAACACCTCGCGACGATTTTGCTTGTAGCGGCCTTTGGCGGAATTCGCCGTGATCGTCAGCAACCAGGTCTTCAGGCTTGAACGCCCTTCGAACTTGGCAAGGTTGCGGACCACCGACAACCAGGCATCCTGCACCACCTCATCGGCGTGACGCTGACCGACGATGGCATAGGCCACCGCCCGCATCGCGCTCTGGTAAGTGGTGACCAACTCTTTGTAGGCCTGCTGCTCGCCCTTGAGCAGGCGTTCGAGCAGGTGCGCGTCGTTCGCTGCAGCCATTCAATACCTCGATGTAAAAGTACCGGCCAGCGCCCACATCAACGTTTGCGCAAGATCACACTGCCGATGGAATAGCCCGCGCCGAACGAGCTGAGCACCGCCACGGAGCCCTTGGGCAAGTCATCCTGATAGGTGTGAAACGCAATCACCGAACCCGCCGAGCTGGTATTGGCGTAGGTATCGAGGATCACCGGTGCTTCTTCCACCGACGCCTCCCGGCCCAGCAGTTTCTTCACGATCAGGTGGTTCATGCTCAGGTTAGCCTGATGCAGCCAGAAGCGCTTTACATCGTTGACGCCCAGCTGGTTTTCCGCCAGGTGCGTACCGATCAGCTCGGCCACCATCGGGCAGACATCGCGGAACACCTTGCGGCCTTCCTGCACGAACAGTTTGTCCGGTGCGCCGATGCCCTCTTCTGCTGTGCGGTTGAGAAAGCCAAAGTTATTGCGGATGTTATTGGAGAACTTGGTCAGCAGCTTGGTGCTCACTACATCGAACTGGTGCTCGGACGTTGCCAGGTCGGCACGCTCGAGAATCACCGCCGTGGCGGCGTCACCAAAGATGAAGTGGCTGTCGCGATCGCGGAAATTCAAATGGCCGGTGCAGACTTCCGGATTGACCATCAGGATCGCCCGGGCCTGGCCCAACTGGATGCTATTGGCGGCATTCTGGATACCAAAGGTGGCCGAGGAGCACGCCACGTTCATGTCGAAACCGAACCCCTGGATACCCAGGGCTTCCTGAACCTCGATGGCGATAGCGGGGTAGGCACGCTGCAGGTTGGAGCAGGCGACGATCACGCCATCGATATCAGCAGCCGTCTTGCCTGCGCGTTGCAGCGCCTGTTCGGCGGCACCGACGGCCATCTGGCAGAGCACCGACCATTCGTCGTTGCTGCGCTCGGCCAAGCGCGGAGCCATGCGCCGTGGGTCAAGAATGCCGTCCTTGTCCATCACGAAACGGCTTTTGATACCCGAGGCCTTTTCGATGAACGCCGCGCTGGACTCCGTCAGCGCCTGCACGTCACCGCGCTCGATCGCAGCGGCATTTTCGCTGTTGAACTGTTGCACATAGGCATTGAAAGACTGCACCAGCTCTTCGTTGGAGATGCTGTTGGCCGGCGTGTACAGGCCAGTGCCGCTGATGACGACGTTATGCACGGTCGTTCCTCTAAATCTGTCAGGCAGAAGATATTGGTACCGTCGTACCAAACTGTAAGTCGTTCGATTCCGTCCAGCGGGCATCAAACTGGCAATGCTTTATTCCATCGCGTCGCTGCTACGACGATCCCGGCATTTATGGGCGCGAAGTTTGCCACAAACACTGGGGTTTGGCGCCACTTCCCGGACAAACACCGTTTAAATGTGGGAGGGGGCAAGCCCCCTTCCACATTCGACCCCTGCTCACTTGGGTAACCGGGAAGACCTCAAGGCTCGACCTGGCTCCACTGCTTGCTCAAACGCTTATCGGAGATCGGCACCTTGGTCCCCAGTTGCTGGGCAAACAACGACACCCGATATTCTTCCAGCCACCAGCGATAGAGTTCCAGCTGCGGGTCGCGCTTGCCTTCCTGGGTGTGTTTATTCAAGCGATTCTGGTACTGCGCCCACAGGCCACTCAGCTCGGTGCTCCACACACGGTCCTTCTGCACCTGACTCGGCAGTTTTTCCAGGCGCAGCTCAATGGCCTTGAGGAAACGCGGCAGCTCCTTGAACCATTGGGCCGGAGTTTCGCGCACGAACCCTGGGTACACCAGGTTGCTCAACTGCTGCTTGATATCGTTCAACGCCACCGCTTGGGCCAGGTCGATCTTGCCCTTGAAACGTTTTTGCAGGCCGTGCCAGAGCTTGAGTACTTCCAGGGTCAGGCGCGCCAGACGCTCGGCGTGTTCGGTCCAACCGCCACGTTTGCGCTCGGCCAGCGCGGCCAGCCCTGCGCCGTCGCGGGGCAGATTGGCTTCGCCTTCCAGGACGCAGCTATCGAGACTCGCCAGCAGGATGTCTTCCACCAACGCATCGACGCGTCCCAGCTCGCGATACATCAGGCCCAACTCGGTCAGCCCCGGCAATTTGCCACGCAGAAACTTCGCCGGCTCCGCCAGTTGTTGCATCAGCAGGCGCTGCAAGGCACGACGGTGCTGAAATTCGGCCTCGGCGGCCGTCGAAAAACGCCCTTCCTTGACCGTGCCGTTTTCTTCCACCAGCGCCGGGTACACCGTCATCGACAGGCCGGCGATGTTTTGCTGGGTTTTTTCGGCCACCGGCGCAAACACCTTGGCTTGCACCGGCTGCTGGCTTTTTGCGGTTTGCGGCACCGCCAGGGCCGCCTGGCTGGCTTCGGCGAAACGCGCGGTCAGCTCCGCCAGGTCACGGCCCTCGCCGAGGAATTTGCCCTGGCCGTCGACCACTTCCAGGTTCATTTTCAAGTGGTTTTCCACCTGCTGCGCGGCCTCCGCCCAGGCTTCATCGCTGACCCGCGCGCCGGTCATGCGCAATAACTCGCGGCCCAACGCCTGGGGCAGCGAGCCCTGGCCAAACTCGATGCGTTGCAGCGCCGCCTTGACGAAATCCGGCACCGGCACGAAGTTTTTACGCAGCGCCTTGGGCAAGTTGCGCACCAAGGCAATGCACTTGGCTTCGATCAACCCCGGCACCAGCCAGTCCAGGCGTTCGGCGGGCAAGGCCGGCAACAGCGGTGCCGGCACGCGCAGGGTCACGCCGTCGCGCGGGTGGTTGGGTTCGAAGTGGTAACTCAAGGCCAGGGCCAGGTCGCCCAGGTGCCAGGTGTCCGGGTAATGCGCCGCGGTGACTTCACTGGCTTCGCGGGCCAGCACGTCTTCCTCACGCATGATCAACAGTTGCGGGTCTTTCTGGCTGTTGACCTTGTACCAGCTGTCGAACGTCGCCGTCTGGTGGATCTCGGCAGGCAAACGCGCATCGTAGAAGGCGTAGAGGGTTTCCTCGTCGGCCAGGATATCGCGCCGGCGCGCCTTGGCCTCCAGTTCATCGAGCTGCTCCAGCAGTTGCTGGTTGGCCGCAAGGCACTTGGCGCGAGACTGGATTTCCCCACGCACCAGGCCTTCGCGAATAAACAGCTCACGGGACACTACCGGGTCGATCGGCCCGTAATGCACCGGCCGGCGTCCGACCACGATCAGGCCGAACAAGGTGATCTGCTCAAAGGCCACGACTTGGCCGCGCTTCTTCTCCCAATGCGGTTCGAAGTGGTTTTTCTTGATCAGGTGCCCGGCCAGCGGTTCGATCCAGTCAGCATCGATCTTGGCCACCATGCGCGCATACAGCTTGGTGGTTTCCACCAGCTCAGCAGTCATCAGCCATTGCGGGCGCTTCTTGCCGATGCCCGAAGAGGGATGAATCCAGAAGCGCCGCTGGCGGGCACCGAGGTAGTCGCCGTCCTCGGTCTTCTGGCCGATCTGGCTGAGCAAGCCGGACAGCACCGCCTTGTGCAATTTCGGGAAATCCGCCGGTTCCTTGTTGATCGTCAGCTGCATGTCGCGGCAGATCAGGCTCAACTGGCGGTGGGAATCGCGCCACTCGCGCAGGCGCAGGTAGTTCAGGAAGTTCTTGCGACACCAATTGCGCAGCGGGCTGGCGGTCAGTTCCTGGCGCTGTTCTTCAAAGCCGCGCCACAGGTTGACCAGCCCGGCGAAGTCCGAGTCCGGGTCTTTCCATTGGGCATGGGCCTGGTCGGCCGCCTGCTGGCGTTCCGGCGGACGCTCGCGCGGGTCCTGGATCGACATGGCGCTGGCCACGATCAGCACTTCCTGCAGACTGCCCAGCTTGGCGGCTTCGAGCAGCATGCGGCCCATGCGTGGGTCCACCGGCAGGCGCGCGAGTTGGCGGCCCAACGGTGTGAGCTGGCTGTTACGGTCGACCGCCGACAGCTCTTGCAACAGGTTGAAACCGTCGCTGATGGCCTTGCCATCCGGCGGTTCGATGAACGGGAAGTCAGTGATTTCACCCAGGCGCAGGTGCAGCATCTGCAGGATCACCGCCGCGAGGTTGGTGCGCAGAATCTCGGGGTCGGTAAATTCCGGGCGCCCGATAAAGTCTTCTTCGCTGTACAACCGAATACAGATGCCCGGCTCGACTCGGCCGCAACGGCCTTTACGCTGGTTGGCGCTGGCCTGGGAAATCGCCTCGATCGGCAGGCGCTGCACCTTGGCGCGGTAGCTGTAACGGCTGATGCGCGCGGTACCGCTGTCGATCACATAGCGAATGCCTGGCACCGTCAGCGAGGTTTCCGCGACGTTGGTCGCCAGCACCACGCGACGGCCGGGGTGCGACTGGAAAATGCGCTGTTGCTCGGCCGGTGACAGGCGCGCATACAGCGGCAGGATTTCCGTGTGCTTGAGCTGCGCCTTGCGCAGCATTTCGGCGGCGTCGCGAATCTCGCGCTCGCCAGGCAGGAACACCAGCACATCGCCGGGGCTGCGCCGCTCGCTGCGCTCATAGGCGGCGATTTCGTCGAGGGTGGCGAGGATTGCCTGATCAACCGTCAGATCGTCCTCGACGCGGTTGCCCTCCTCGTCCTGTTCCAGGGTCAGCGGGCGGTACCACGTGTCCACCGGGAACGTGCGGCCCGAGACCTCGACAATCGGGGCGTCGTCGAAGTGCTTGGAAAAGCGCTCCAGGTCGATGGTCGCCGAGGTGATGATGACTTTCAGGTCCGGGCGGCGCGGCAACAGGGTCTTGAGGTAGCCCAGCAGGAAATCGATGTTCAGGCTGCGCTCGTGGGCTTCGTCGACGATGATCGTGTCGTAGCGTTCCAGGTAGCG
Source organism: Pseudomonas sp. W4I3 (assembly GCF_030816195.1). GTDB lineage: Bacteria > Pseudomonadota > Gammaproteobacteria > Pseudomonadales > Pseudomonadaceae > Aquipseudomonas. The sequence goes on from NZ_JAUSXS010000001.1 coordinate 4,966,882, forward strand.
GTCGTTCTGGGTTTCCGCCAGCAGGATACCGTCGGTCATCAGTTTGATCAGGGTGTTGGAATCGCTCTGGTCTTCGAAGCGCACTTGATAACCGACCAGCGCGCCAAGCGGCGTGGCCAGCTCTTCGGCGACGCGGCTGGCAACGCTGCGCGCAGCGATCCGGCGCGGCTGGGTATGGCCGATCAGGCCGAACTGGCCGCGACCGATTTCCAGGCAGATCTTCGGTAACTGGGTGGTTTTACCCGAGCCGGTTTCGCCAGCAATGATCAGCACCTGATGCTTGTTCAACGCCTCTTTGATCTCGTCGCGCTTGGCTGCGATCGGCAGGCTGTCGTCGTAGCGAATCACCGGCAGGCTGGCCCGCCGCGCCGTGACCTGGGCACAGGACGCCTGCATGCGCGCCACCCATTGCGCGAGTTTTTCCTCGTCGGGCTTCTTGCGCAGCTCGAGCAATTGGCGCCGCAAGCGATGGCGGTCGGCGAGCATGGCGTGATCGAGGTTTTTCAGCAGTTGGTCAATCGTGGGCGCTTGGTCAGTCATCAGGGCGGCAAAGGTCTTTTGGGTGAGGCAGGTGAGGCCTGCGCAGCATCAGTCGATGGATTGGAAGCGATTGTCGCAGATTTCGACAGGGCTCTGGAGATGTTGCGGTGTCGAGTGACGAGACTGACAGCCGCATCATAACGACCGGTCCTACAAAAAATCGGGCACCGTTCCGACTCTTTTAAAGCTGAAGTCCGATGTTTCAGCCAGGCATGCGGGGTTCAAATACAGCCTCCAGACACCTCTGGAAAGACGGAGTATTCCACCTTCACCGCGGAGCGTTATATGCCTATCGATTCCCCTGCTTCTACCCCGAGGCTTCCAAGCTACTCTGATGCCATGCGGGACCAACCACGCTCAAGCGGGTCAATGCCGCCGCCCTCATATGAGTATCCTCCGGCGTACACAGACAAGCCCTCGTCGGCAACAACCCGCCTCGCCTCGGAGCCTGCAACGAGTCTGACGGCCGCTAGGATTTCGAACCCTCACATTACGAGCCAGGCGTATCGGGGAATGAGCTTCATGAGCGGTCTGTGACCCTACCCAGTCATTCGCGTAATCAATAAGTGCGCGGACGCGAAGGGGCAGTCCCCAAAACGGACTTCGCTGTTCAAGACACACCGCTCTACTTGCGCCGGTAAGGAAACACATCAATCACCTTGCCGGCGCGAATCGCTTCCTGCAGGCCCTTCCAGTAATCGGCGTTATACAACTCGCCATGCAACTCATTGAACAGCCTGCGCTGGCCGGCATCGGCAAACAGGAACGGCGGAAACTCTTCCGGGAATACATCCAGCGGACCGATGGAATACCAGGGTTCGGAGGCCATCTCGTCCTCGGGCGTGCGCGGTGCGGGGATGTGCCGGAAGTTGGCTTCGGTCAGAAAGCAGATTTCATCGTAGTCATAGAACACCACGCGACCGTGACGGGTGACGCCAAAGTTCTTGAGCAACATGTCACCGGGGAAGATATTCGCCGCCGCCAACTGCTTGATCGCCAGACCATAGTCTTCCAGGGCTTCGCGCACCTGGGCGGGGTTGGCGTTGTCCAGGTAGAGGTTGAGCGGGGTCATGCGCCGCTCGGTCCAGCAATGGCGGATCAGCACCGTGTCCCCTTCCACTTCGACGGTGCCTGCGGCCACTTCCAGCAACTCGGCGAGGCAGTCGGGCTCGAACTTGCTCAAGGGGAAGCGGAAGTCGGCGAACTCCTGGGTGTCGGCCATGCGCCCTACCCGGTCGACGCTTTTGACCAGGCGGTACTTCTCGATCACCGTGGCGCGGTTGACGTTTTTCGACGGAGAGAAACGGTCCTTGATGATTTTGAACACCGTGTTGAAGCCCGGCAGGGTAAACACGCTCATGACCATGCCACGCACGCCCGGGGCCATGATGAATTGGTCATCGGTGGTGGCCAGGTGATTGATCAGGGCGCGGTAAAATTCCGACTTGCCGTGCTTATAGAAACCGATGGACGTGTACAGTTCGGCGATGTGCTTGCCGGGCAGGATGCGCTTGAGAAAGCCGATGAACTCCGCCGGCACGGGCACGTCGACCATGAAATAGGAGCGTGTAAAGGAAAAGATGATCGATACATCCGCTTCATCAGTGATCAGCGCATCAATCTGAATACCCCGCCCTTCGCGGTGCAGCAACGGGATCACCAACGGCCATTGTTCGTCGCGGGTGTAGATACGTCCTACGAGGTAAGCGCCTTTATTGCGATAAAGCACCGAGGAAAACAGCTCGACGTTCAAATCAGGGTCTTTGCACACCCAATCCGGCAGGTTTTCCCGCAGTTGGGCTTCCAGGCGTCGTAGGTCGGCCGGCAAGTCGGCGTAGGGCTCGCTGAAGCTGTAGTCGGCGAACATCTGCGCGAGCATGTCGGCGATCTTGCCGGCAGGCGTGTAGGTGCGGGTTTGCGCCGCCCGCGTCCGACGCACGCTGGGGCGCGTGGTGTGGATAAACATGCAGCCGTCGCTGATCAGGTCATGGCTGAACAGGCTGCAGAACACCGAGTTGTACCAGGTTTCCGACAGCTCATCGTCAAAACGTAAATCGATCAGGCCGATGTAGGCACTTTTCACCAACGGCCACAGGTCGATGTCTTGCAGCACGCCCGCCTCGAAAGCAGCGCGCAGACGCGCCGTGACCTCGCCCACCTTCTCTTCATACAGGTTAATGCGCGCCGCCGACGCGGCCTGCCCCTGCTGCCACTGGGCCTTTTCGAAACGCTCGCGAGCGCCATCGGTGATCTGGCGGAAGTGTTCACGGTAGTCGTCGAAACCGTCGAGGATCATCCGGGCGATAGCGAAGGCGGGCTGCGACATGCGGAAAACCTCAAACGGGTATCTGGGAGCCCTGAGCTTAGCCAGACAACCGAGACAGGAGAAGGAGGATTTTTTACCGGCTGCGGTACTTAGCGATTGTGTCGACCGGAACGCTGGGCAACACTCCGCCGCCTGATTGCGTAGGAGTTTTCCGTGAGACCTGTCGACACCCTGTACTTGCTGGGACTGGCCGCCATCTGGGGCGCGAGTTTTCTGTTCATGCGCATCATTGCGCCGGAAATCGGCACCGTGCCGACCGCGTTTTTCCGCGTATCGATCGCTGCCGCCGGCTTGCTGGTGATCCTGGCGCTGATGAGGGTGAGCTGGGATTTTCAGGGCAAGTTCAAGACCGTCCTGCTGCTGGGCGTGATCAACTCCGGGGTTCCGGCCACGATGTATTCGGTGGCGGCGCAGGTACTGCCAGCGGGTTACTCGGCGATTTTCAACGCCACCACGCCGCTGATGGGCGTGCTGATTGGCGGCCTGTTTTTCAGCGAGCGCCTGACCCCGTCGAAGATCGCCGGGGTGTGCCTGGGCCTGTTCGGCGTGGGCGTGCTGACCCGTGCGGGGCCGGTGGCCTTTGACCAGCAATTGTTGATGGGCGCACTGGCGTGCCTGCTGGCCACCACGTGCTACGGTTTTGCAGGCTTTCTCGCACGGCGCTGGCTGGATCAGCGCGGCGGATTGGACAGCCGCCTGTCGGCCCTGGGCAGCATGCTGGGCGCGACGTTGTTTCTGCTGCCGTTGTTCGCCTACAGCGCCATCAGCCAGCCGCCGGCGAGCTGGGGTGGATGGCCGGTGTGGCTGTCGTTGCTCGGTTTGGGCCTGGTGTGCACGGCCTTTGCCTACATCTTGTACTTTCGCCTGCTGTCATCGATCGGCCCGGTCAAGTCGATGTCCGTGACCTTTCTGATCCCGCCGTTCGGCGTGTTGTGGGGCGCGTTGCTGCTGGATGAGCCGCTGTCGATGGCGCATTTGTACGGCGGGGTGCTGATTGCCGGGGCGTTGTGGCTGGTGTTGCGGCCGCACAAACCGTAGCGAGCGCCTTACCGTAACGCAGCTTTCATGCCATCGAACCAGACCGCTCGCTATAATAACGCCCGGTTTTTTTCGAAGGATTTCACATGACTGCCCTGCCCTGGCTGTACCTTGCGCTGCTTTCCATTGGCTACGTCGTGGCCTTGATCCACGGGCAACTGGGTGTGCTGGCGGCGGTCTCCGTGGCGCTGTTGCTGATCGCCGGGTATGCCGTGCGCCAGCAACGCAACCCATGGGCACGCTACCTCGGCCACGGCCTGTTCATCGTGCTGGCGTTGGGCCTGGCGATGCATTGGCTGCCGGGTTTCTACAATGGCCAGGGCATCGCGCCACAGCGTTTTAGCGCCGATGCCGTGCCGTTCTCGATGTACCTGAACCAGGACAAACCGCTGATCGGCTTCTGGTTGCTGCTGGCCTGCCCCTGGATCGTGGCGCGGCGCTCACTGCGCCTGTCGATGTGCATCACCGCCCTGGCTTTGACCCTGACGGCCATCGCAGCCCTGGGTGGCGCAGCGCTGCTGGGGATGATCAGTTGGGCACCGAAATGGCCGGACTCGGCGTGGCTGTGGGTCTTGAACAACCTGCTGCTGGTGACGCTGGTGGAAGAGGCGTTGTTTCGTGGCTATATCCAGGGCGGTCTGAGCCAGCGCTTCAAACACCTGTCCTACGGCGACAACCTCGCGCTGCTGCTGGCCTCGCTGCTGTTCGGCCTGGTGCATCTGGGCGCCGGCTGGCAGTGGGTGCTGCTGGCGAGCATTGCCGGCGCAGGTTATGGCCTGGCGTATCGATTCGGCGGTCTGGGCGCGGCGATTGCCACGCATTTTGGCTTGAACCTGCTTCACTTCGGTTTGTTTACCTACCCGATGCTGGCCGGCTGATGCGCGCAACGTTCGCCACTGGATTGTTGCAAAAATTAAGTTAAATAAATGCCCGGCATGGTCGATAACCCCTGAAAGCCTTGCGGATTGAACAACCATGCGTAATAACCAACCCGTTACCCAGCGCGAACGTACCTTCCCCGCTCAGCAACGGTTGATCTCCACCACAGACGCCAAAGGCGTGATTACCTACTGCAACGACGCTTTCGTCGAAATCAGTGGGTTCACCCGCGACGAACTGATTCGTGCCCCGCACAACCTGGTGCGTCACCCGGACGTTCCAGCGGCGGTGTTCGCGCACATGTGGTCCACGCTCAAACAAGGCTTGCCATGGATGGGCATTGTCAAGAATCGCTGCAAGACCGGTGATCACTACTGGGTTAACGCCTATGTAACACCGGTGTTCGACGGCAACCAGGTGATCGGCTACGAATCGGTGCGCATCAAGCCCACCGCCGAGCAGATCCGCCGGGCCGAAGCGCTCTATCAACGCATCAATCAGGGCAAGTCGGCTATTCCCCAGCGCGACAAGTGGCTGCCCGTCCTGCAGGACTGGCTGCCGTTTATCCTGGTCAGCCAGTTGAGCTTCATGATCGGCGCCACCCTGACTTCTCAGTGGGGTTTTGCCCTGGCGGCAGGGCTGTCGGTGCCGTTGGGCCTGTTGGGCCTGAGCTGGCAGCAGCGCGGCCTCAAGCGTCTGCTGCGCCTGGCCGAGCAAACCACCTCCGACCCGTTGATCGCGCAGATGTACACCGACAGCCGTGGCGCCCAGGCGCGCCTGGAAATGTCGATCCTCAGCCAGGAAGCCCGTCTGAAGACCTGCCTCACCCGCCTGCAGGACACCGCCGAGCACCTCAACGACCAGGCAGCGCAGTCCAACACCCTGGCGCACAACAGCTCCAGCGGCCTGGAACGCCAGCGCGTGGAGACTGAGCAGGTGGCCACCGCGGTCAACCAGATGGCCGCGACCACCCAGGAAGTCGCCAGCCACGTGCAGCGCACAGCGGATGCCACCCAGGAAGCCAATCGCCTGACCGGGCGCGGCCGCGATATCGCCGGGGAAACCCGCGAGGCGATTCAGCGCCTGTCGGTGGCTGTGGGCGAAACCGGTGTCACCGTCACGCAATTGGCCAAGGACAGCGATGAAATCGGCGGCGTGGTCGATGTGATCAAAGGCATTGCCGACCAGACCAACCTGCTGGCCTTGAACGCCGCCATCGAAGCCGCGCGCGCCGGTGAGATGGGCCGTGGGTTTGCGGTGGTGGCTGACGAAGTCCGCCAGCTGGCGCAACGCACCGCTGAATCGACCGGGCAGATCCATGCCTTGATCGCCAAGCTGCAGCAAACCGCCAGCGCGGCCGTGCAAACCATGGACGCCGGGCACCGCCAGGCTGAAGAAGGTGTGGCACGGGTGATGGAAGCGGATCAGGCGCTGGTGGGGATCAGTGAGGCGGTGGCGAATATTACCGACATGACCACTCAGATTGCCGCCGCGACTGAAGAGCAAAGCGCGGTTGCTGAAGAGATCAGCCGCAATATCAGCACGATTGCGCTGTTGGCGGACCAGACCTCGGAGCAGGCGATGAACTCGGCGCAGTTGAGTGAAGAGTTGACGCATACGGCCAATACCCAGTACTCGCTGGTAGAGCGGTTTAACCGGTAGACCGCTATCGGGGGCAAGCCCCCTCCCACATTCGACCGAGTTCCAAATGTGGAATGCGGTCAAAAATGTGGGAGGGGGCTTGCCCCCGATAGGGCCCTAACAGCCACCCAGAAACCCAGCCACTTTCACTGCAGCAGCCTCCAGATGCTGCTCATGGGTAAACCCGCTGGCCTTCAGCGGCTTCAAATCATGATCCCCCGCCACCAGCCACATCACCTCGATGCTCGGTGACAACGCATACCCCTGCACCGCCGCTCGATTACCCAGCGCATCACGCTCGCCCTGCGCAATCAGCGTCGGCGTCTTCAGCTCGGCCAGATGCTCCACCCGAGGTTTTTCCGGCTTGCCCACCGCATAGAACGGATAACCCAGGCACACCAAGCCATCAGCGCCCAGCTCATCGGCCACTAGACTGGCCATCCGCCCGCCCATGGATTTGCCGCCAATCGCCACTTTCCCAGCGACATGGCGTCGCACCTGGGCGTACACCTCACGCCACGCCTCCAGCAGTTTCGGCGCCGGGTTCGGTGGGCGCTTGCCCCCGTCCAATCGGCGCTGGGCCATGTAGGGAAACTCGAAGCGCACCACGTTGACGCCCTGCCCGGCAAGGCGCGCAGCCATGTCGCTCATGAACGCCGAGTCCATCGGCGCACCGGCGCCGTGGGCCAGGATCAACGTGACGGGATCGCCGGACTTCGTATCCGCCGTGACATCCCACAGCCAGCCGCGTTCGCGCACACACTGCGCCCATTGATCCCCGTCAATACTGGCCTTGTGCTCTTTGCCCATGCTTGCCTCGCTTTTTAGTCTGCCTATAACTCCAGCCCAAGCGCCGCACTGGCTTGGGTTGAACCGTGGATGGGGAACCATGAACACTACTTTAAGTACCGCCTATAACTACAAGGTGGTCCGCCAATTCGCCATTATGACGGTGGTGTGGGGCATCGTCGGCATGGGCCTCGGGGTTTTTCTCGCGGCCCAATTGGTTTGGCCTGCGCTCAACTTCGATTTGCCCTGGACCAGCTTCGGTCGCCTGCGCCCGCTGCACACCAACGCGGTGATTTTTGCCTTCGGCGGCTGCGCACTGTTCGCCAGCTCGTTCTATTCGGTGCAGCGCACCTGCCAGACGCAGCTGTTCGCGCCGAAAATCGCCGCGTTCTGCTTCTGGGGCTGGCAGCTTGTGATTCTGTTGGCTGCGATCAGCCTACCGCTGGGCTACACCAGTTCCAAGGAATACGCCGAGCTGGAATGGCCGATCGACATCCTGATCACCATCGTCTGGGTGGCCTACGCCATCGTGTTCTTCGGCACGATCATGAAGCGCAACACCAAGCATATTTATGTGGGCAACTGGTTTTTCGGTGCGTTCATCATCACCGTGGCAATCCTGCATATCGTCAACAACCTGGAAATCCCGGTCAGCCTGACCAAGTCCTACTCCCTCTACGGCGGTGCGACGGATGCCATGGTGCAGTGGTGGTACGGGCACAACGCGGTAGGCTTTTTCCTCACCGCGGGTTTCCTGGGGATGATGTACTACTTCGTGCCCAAGCAAGCCGAACGCCCGGTGTATTCGTATCGCTTGTCCATCGTGCACTTCTGGGCGCTGATCACCCTGTATATCTGGGCCGGCCCGCACCACTTGCACTACACCGCGCTGCCGGATTGGGCGCAGTCGTTGGGCATGGTGATGTCACTGGTGCTGCTGGCACCGAGCTGGGGCGGCATGATCAACGGCATGATGACGTTGTCGGGCGCCTGGCATAAGTTGCGCAGCGACCCGATCCTGCGTTTCCTCGTGGTGTCCCTGGCGTTCTACGGCATGTCGACGTTCGAAGGCCCGATGATGGCGATCAAGACCGTCAACGCCCTCTCCCACTACACCGACTGGACCATCGGCCACGTACACGCCGGCGCGCTCGGTTGGGTGGCGATGATTTCCATCGGCGCGCTGTACCACATGATCCCCAAAATCTTTGGCCGCGAGCAGATGTACAGCCTGGGCCTGATCAACGCGCACTTCTGGCTGGCCACCATCGGCACCGTGCTCTACATCGCCTCGATGTGGGTCAACGGCATCGCCCAGGGCCTGATGTGGCGTGCAGTCAACGAAGACGGCACCTTGACCTACTCCTTCGTCGAGACCCTGGTGGCCAGTCACCCGGGCTTCATCGTGCGGCTGGTGGGCGGTGCGGTGTTCCTCAGCGGCATGTTGCTGATGGCTTACAACACCTGGCGCACCGTGCGTTCGGCACAACCGGCCGTGGCCGTCGCTTCTGTGCAGATGGCCTGAGGAGTCCGTAATGAAACACGAAACGATTGAAAAGAACGTCGGCCTGTTGATGCTGCTGATGGTGCTCGCCGTGAGCATCGGCGGCCTGACCCAGATCGTCCCGCTGTTCTTCCAGGACGTGACCAACAAGCCGGTCGAAGGCATGAAGCCTTACACCGCGCTGCAACTGGAAGGCCGCGACATTTACATCCGCGAGGGCTGTGTGCAGTGCCACTCGCAAATGATCCGCCCGTTCCGCGCCGAGACCGAACGCTACGGCCACTACTCGGTGGCTGGCGAAAGCGTGTGGGACCACCCGTTCCTGTGGGGCTCAAAGCGCACCGGGCCGGACTTGGCCCGGGTTGGCGCACGCTACTCCGACGACTGGCATCGCGCGCACCTGTACAACCCGCGCAACGTGGTGCCGGAGTCGAAAATGCCGGCCTACCCGTGGCTGGTCACCGCCCAGGTCGACAGCAGCCACACCGAGACCAAGTTGAAGGTGATGCGCACCCTCGGCGTGCCGTACACCGACGACGACATCAGTGGCGCGGTGGCCAGCCTCAAGGGCAAGACCGAAATGGACGCGCTGGTTTCCTACCTGCAAGTGCTCGGCACTGCCATCAAGAGCAAGAGGTGAGCCATGGGATTTGAATTCGATGCGGGCACCATCCGCGGCCTTGGCACGCTGGTAGTCGCCATTGCTTTTATCGGCTTGTCGCTGTGGGTGTTCAACAACCGGCGCAATGCGGAATTCGAGCAGGCGCGCCTGCTGCCGTTCGCCGATGAACCTTCTCCACCCGACGCTCAAGAAGAGCCTGCAACAAGGAGCACTCGGCCATGACCACCTTTTGGAGTACATGGATCTGCGTACTGACCCTGGGCAGCCTGGTCGGCCTGACCTGGCTGTTGGTCGGCACCCGCAAGGGCGAAACCAAAGGCAGCGTCGACCAGACCATGGGGCACGCCTTTGACGGGATCGAGGAATACGACAACCCGCTGCCCCAGTGGTGGTTCATGCTGTTCGCCGGCACCCTGGTGTTTGCCGTCGGCTACCTGATCCTCTATCCGGGCCTGGGCAATTGGAAAGGCATCTTGCCAGGCTATGAAGGCGGCTGGACCCAGGCCAAGGAATGGGACAAGGAAATGGCCAAGGCCGACGCCCGGTTCGGGCCGATCTTCGCCAAATTCGCGGCGATGCCGGTGGAAGAAGTGGCCAAGGACCCGCAAGCCTTGAAAATGGGCGGTCGCCTGTTCGCCTCCAACTGCGCGGTGTGCCACGGCTCGGATGCCAAGGGCGCGTATGGCTTTCCCAACCTGGCGGACAACAACTGGCGCTGGGGCGGTTCGGCCGAAGCGATCAAGGCCACGATCATGGGCGGTCGCCACGCGGCGATGCCGGCCTGGGGTGAAGTGCTGGGCGAGGACGGGGTGAAGAACGTCGCCGCGTATGTACGCCACGACCTGGCCAAGCTGCCGTTGCCGGCCGACAGCACGGCCGACCTGGCGGCGGGCCAGGCTGCCTTCAACACCACCTGCGTCGCCTGCCACGGCCCGCAGGGCCACGGTGTGCAAGCCATGGGCGCGCCAAACCTGACCGAGCCAGCCGGGTTTATCTACGGCACCAGCCTGGCGCAGCTGCAACAGACCATTCGCCATGGTCGCCAAGGCCAGATGCCCGCGCAGGAAGTGCTGCAGGGCAATGACAAAGTGCATTTGCTGGCGGCCTATGTCTACAGCCTTTCCCATAACGCTGACGGCGCAACGCCTGAAGGCCAACCTCAATAACCATTGACTGCCGCCCCTCATCGGGCGCGGCAACCGGTTTTTGTGTAGGAGCGAGCTTGCTCGCGAAAAACCTGAGAGCGCCGCGCTCATCCTGAATGAACGCGGCGCTTTTGAGTTTTTCGCGAGCGAGCTCGCTCCTACCCGTGATCCGATGTCATTTTAATTTGCGCGACCAAGTGTCGCACCCTTCCCAGATCCAACTTTCCCCACCCCAGATTCGGGTCTACGCTTGCTTTCAAGCGAAGCGATTGCGGCGTACGCGACAAGCGCTGTCGAGGCCTCGAAATTTTCTTGTCCACTCGATCAGCTTTCGATTTCGGATTTTATCCTTACACCAAACATGGAAAGGGCGCAGAATCTGGCGTGGAACGCATTGATACAGGTCAGCCATTGCGTTGCAATGGCCTCTCGCTTTCTACATACTTGCGGCCGATTTTACCTATAAAAAAACCTAAACCGTGGAACCTTAGAATGAGCACAGCAATCAGTCCGACTGCTTATAACTATAAGGTAGTCCGCCAGTTCGCCATCATGACGGTGGTCTGGGGGATCCTTGGCATGGGGCTCGGGGTGTTCATCGCCTCGCAACTGGTTTGGCCGCAATTGAATTTCGACCTGCCCTGGACGACCTTCGGCCGCCTGCGCCCGCTGCACACCAACCTGGTGATCTTCGCCTTCGGTGGATGTGCCTTGTTTGCCACCTCCTACTACGTCGTGCAACGCACCTGCCAGACGCGACTGATTTCCGATGGCCTCGCCGCCTTTACCTTCTGGGGCTGGCAGGCGGTCATCGTCGGCGCCATCATCAGCCTGCCCCTGGGCTATACCACCACCAAGGAATACGCCGAGCTCGAATGGCCGATCGCCATTTTGCTCGCCATTGTGTGGGTGACGTACGCCGTGGTGTTCTTCGGCACCATCGTCAAGCGCAAGACCAAGCACATTTATGTCGGCAACTGGTTCTACGGCGCGTTCATCCTGGTCACGGCGATGCTGCACATCGTCAACCACGCATCGCTGCCGGTCAGCCTGTTCAAGTCCTATTCGGCCTATTCCGGCGCGACGGATGCGATGATTCAGTGGTGGTACGGGCATAACGCCGTGGGCTTTTTCCTGACCACCGGTTTCCTCGGGATGATGTACTACTTCGTGCCCAAGCAGGCCGAGCGTCCGATCTACTCTTATCGCTTGTCCATCGTGCACTTCTGGGCGCTGATCACCCTGTACATCTGGGCCGGCCCGCACCACCTGCACTACACCGCGCTGCCGGACTGGGCACAATCGCTAGGCATGGCGATGTCGATCATCCTGCTGGCGCCAAGCTGGGGCGGCATGATCAACGGCATGATGACCCTCTCGGGGGCCTGGCATAAGCTGCGCACCGACCCGATCCTGCGCTTTCTGGTGGTGTCGCTGGCGTTCTACGGCATGTCGACCTTCGAAGGGCCGATGATGGCGATCAAGACCGTCAACTCGCTGTCCCACTACACCGACTGGACCATCGGCCACGTACACGCCGGGGCCCTGGGCTGGGTGGCGATGATCTCCATCGGCGCGCTGTACCACATGATCCCCAAGCTGTTCGGCCGCGCGCAGATGCACAGCGTCGGGCTGATCAACACTCACTTCTGGCTGGCCACCATCGGCACCGTGCTCTACATCGCCTCGATGTGGGTCAACGGCATTACCCAGGGCCTGATGTGGCGTGCGATCAACGATGACGGCACCCTCACCTACTCCTTCGTCGAAGCGCTGCAAGCCAGCCATCCGGGCTACATCGTCCGCGCGCTGGGTGGTGCGTTCTTCGCCGCCGGCATGCTGTTCATGGCGTACAACGTCTGGCGCACCGTGCGTGCGTCAGACCCAGAGCAAGCTGAAGCCGCCGCCAAGATCGCCGTCGTGGGAGCCCACTGATGAAGCATGAAGTAGTCGAGAAGAATATCGGCCTGCTGGCCTTCTTCATGGTCATCGCCGTGAGCATCGGCGGCCTGACCCAGATCGTTCCGCTGTTTTTCCAGGACGTGACCAACAAGCCGGTCGAAGGCATGAAACCGCGCACCGCCCTTGAACTAGAAGGCCGCGACGTCTACATCGCCAACGGCTGCGTGGGCTGCCATTCGCAGATGATCCGCCCGTTCCGCGCCGAAACCGAACGCTATGGCCACTACTCGGTCGCCGGTGAAAGCGTGTGGGACCACCCGTTCCTGTGGGGCTCCAAGCGCACCGGCCCGGACCTGGCGCGCGTGGGCGGGCGTTACTCCGATGACTGGCAACGTGCGCACTTGTACAACCCGCGCAACGTGGTGCCTGAATCGAAAATGCCGGCGTATCCGTTCCTCGTGGAAAACAAGCTCGACGGCAAGGACACCGCGAAAAAAATGGAAGTCCTGCGCACCCTGGGCGTGCCCTACACCGACGAAGACATCGCCGGTGCGGCCGCCGCAGTCAAGGGCAAGACCGAAATGGACGCACTGGTGGCCTACCTGCAGGGCCTTGGCACCCTCATCAAAAGCAAACGGTGACCGGCATGGATATCGGAATGATTCGTGGCCTGGGTACCGTTGTGGTGATGGTGGCCTTTATCGGCCTGGCGCTGTGGGTGTTCAGCCCACGGCGCAAATCGGAATTTGACGACGCGACCATGCTGCCTTTTGCGGATGACCCGGAAGCCATCAAGCACGTCGAGCAAGCGTCTAGGAGTAACAAAGAATGACTACGTTCTGGAGTCTGTACGTCACAGTCCTCAGTCTGGGTACCATCTTCGCCCTGACCTGGCTGCTGCTGTCGACCCGCAAGGGCCAGCGCGCCGAGCAGACGGACGAGACCGTCGGCCACTCGTTCGATGGCATCGAGGAATACGACAACCCGCTGCCAAAATGGTGGTTCATGCTGTTTGTCGGCACCATCATCTTCGCCCTCGGCTACCTGGTGCTGTACCCGGGCCTGGGCAACTGGAAAGGCCTGTTGCCGGGCTACAACTACCTCGACAACGACAAGCAAACCGCGTTTGCCAACGGCCAGACCGGCTGGACCGGCGTGCATGAATGGGAAAAGGAAATGGCCAGATCGGAGGCCAAGTTCGGGCCGATCTTCGCCAAGTTCGCCTCGATGCCGATCGAAGAAGTGGCCAAGGACCCCCAAGCGCTGAAGATGGGCGGCCGCCTGTTCGCCTCCAACTGCTCGGTGTGCCACGGTTCCGACGCCAAGGGCGCCTACGGCTTTCCCAACCTGACCGACGCCGACTGGCGCTGGGGCGGCGACCCGGCGACGATCAAGCAAACCATCATGCAAGGCCGCCATGCGGTGATGCCAGGCTGGGCTGAAGTGATCGGCGAGCAAGGCGTGGCCGACGTCGCCGCCTTCGTGGTGACCAACCTCGACGGCCGCAAGCTGCCGGAAGGCGCCAAGGCCGACGTTGCCAACGGCGAAAAACTCTTCGCCGCCAACTGCGTGGCCTGCCACGGGCCACAGGGTAAAGGCACCCCAGCCATGGGCGCGCCGGACCTGACCCATCCGGGTGCGTTCATCTACGGTTCGAGCTTCGCCCAACTGCAGCAGACCATCCGCTATGGCCGTCAGGGCCAGATGCCGGCGCAGGAACAACTGCAGGGCAATGACAAGGTGCACTTGCTGGCGGCGTATGTTTACAGCTTGTCCCATGGGGACAAGAAGGCTGAAGAGCAGTAAGGCCAATCGGAATATGGAGGGGGCTTGCCCCCGATTGTGTAGTACCAGTCGGTACAGGTATGACTGGACCATCGCTATCGGGGGCAAGCCCCCTCCCACTTTGGAGCTTCGGCAATCCAAAACCATCCAAACTTCACAAGTCAATTGATCCAGATCACTTACACCATCATTTGATCAGCCCCAATGCGACCAAAGGTCGCACTCTTTGCGCAGCACTGGGGGCGTATCATTGGGCCACTGCACTACCCTTATTTTGACCCCGGTTGGCACGTACTGACCGAGGCAAATCTCCACCGCCGTGGGATGCAATGATGAGCGACCAGATACCGGTACACGACGTTACCCCGCCTGCCAAAACCGTCGACCTCTACGCCGCACGCGAGAAAATCTACACCCGCGCCTTCACCGGGCTGTTTCGCAATCTGCGCATGCTCGGCGGTGCCGGTCTGTTCCTGCTGTACTTCGGCACGGTGTGGCTGAATTGGGGCGGTCACCAGGCAGTGTGGTGGAACCTGCCGGAGCGTAAATTCTTCATTTTTGGCGCAACCTTCTGGCCGCAGGATTTCATTCTGCTGTCGGGCATCCTCATCGTCGCGGCGTTTGGCCTGTTCTTTATCACGGTGTACGCCGGTCGCGTCTGGTGCGGCTATACCTGCCCACAAAGCGTGTGGACGTGGATTTTCATGTGGTGCGAAAAGGTCACCGAAGGCGACCGCAACCAGCGCATCAAGCTGGACAAGGCGCCGATGGGCGCCAACAAATTCCTGCGCAAGTTCAGCAAGCACACGCTGTGGCTGCTGATCGGTTTTGTCACCGGCATCACCTTCGTCGGCTACTTTTCACCGATCCGCGAACTGGTTTTCGACTTCTTCACCGGTCAGGCCGACGGCTGGTCGTATTTCTGGGTGGGTTTCTTCACCCTCGCCACCTACGGCAACGCCGGTTGGCTGCGCGAACAGGTGTGCATCTACATGTGCCCCTATGCGCGTTTCCAGAGCGTGATGTTCGACAAGGACACGCTGATCGTTTCCTACGACCCACGCCGTGGCGAATTGCGCGGCCCGCGCAAGAAGGGGGCCGACTACAAGGCCCAAGGCCTGGGCGATTGCATTGACTGCACGATGTGCGTGCAGGTGTGCCCCACCGGCATCGACATCCGCGACGGCCTGCAAATCGAGTGCATCGGCTGCGCCGCCTGCATCGACGCCTGCGACAACATCATGGACAAGATGGAGTACCCGCGCGGCCTGATCAGCTATACCACCGAACACAATCTGTCCGGGCAGAAAACCCACAAGCTGCGCCCGCGCCTGATCGGTTACGCCCTGGTGTTGCTGGCAATGATCAGCCTGCTGGTGACCGCGTTCTTCATGCGCTCGCTGGTGGGCTTCGATGTGAGCAAGGACCGCGTGCTGTACCGCGAAAACGCCGAAGGGCGCATCGAAAACGTCTACAGCCTGAAGATCATGAACAAGGACCAGCGCGACCACACCTACGTGCTCGACGCCGCCGGCTTGCCGGACCTCAAGCTGCAAGGCCGACGCGAAATCAAGGTGGCCGCCGGCGATATCGTCAGCCTGCCGGTCGAGTTGTCGAGTGCGCCCGAACAGCTGCCGTCCAGCACCAACGAGGTGAGGTTCATCCTCGAAGACGCCGACGACACCAGCGTTCACATTGAAGCCAAGAGCCGATTCATCGGCCCCCAAGTTCGTTAAACAGGGAACACAAGAATGCCCGCAACCACTGCCGCAAGCCCCTGGTACAAGCACCTCTGGCCCTGGATCATCATCGGGATCCTGGCCTGCTCGGTGACGCTGACCTTGTCCATGGTGACCATCGCGGTGAACCACCCGGACAACCTGGTCAACGACAACTATTACGAAGCCGGCAAAGGCATCAACCGCTCCCTGGACCGCGAGCGCCTGGCCCAGACCCTGCAGCTGCGCGGCAAGCTGCACCTGGACGAGCTAACCGGCGAAGTCGAGCTGCAGCTCACCGGCTACAGCAACCCGAACACGTTGGAGTTGAACCTGATCTCGCCGACCCAGCCAGAGAAGGATCGCAAGATCAACCTGACCCGCAGCGACAGCGAGCCCGGCCGCTACATCGGCCAGGTCACCGACAAGGTCGAAGGCCGCCGCTTCGTGGAATTGCTTGGCGTGGAAGGCGACAAGACCTGGCGCCTGTTCGAAGAAGAAGAGGTCAGCCACGACACGGATTTGCTGCTGGGCGATGAGCCGTTGCAAGGCGCCGAAGACCTGAAGAAGTAAAAGATCGCGCTTCGCGCATCGCCGGCACGCCCACTCCTACATTGGAACGCGATCCCTGTGGGAGTGGGCTTGCCCGCGATGAGGCCCTTCCAGCCACCAAAGATCCCGACCATGACCACCCCCTGCTACCACTGCGCCCTGCCCGTCCCCTCCGGCAGCCGCTTCACCAGCGAAATCCTCGGCGAGCGCCGCGAGCTCTGCTGCCCGGGCTGCCAGGCGGTGGCCGAGGCGATTGTGGCGGGCGGGCTGGAAAGCTATTACCAACACCGCAGCGAAGCCTCGGCCAATCCCGAGGCACTGCCGGTGCAACTGGTCGATGAACTGGCGCTGTACGACCGCGCCGATGTGCAAAAACCGTTTGTGCGTCACACGGGCGAACTCGCTGAAGCCACTCTGCTCATGGAAGGCATCAGTTGCGCGGCCTGTGGCTGGCTGATCGAGAAACACCTGCGCAAGCTGCCAGCGGTAGCCGAGGCGCGGCTGAACCTGTCCAACCACCGCCTGCATGTGCGCTGGGCCGACGGCCAGTTGCCGTTGAGCCAACTGCTCAGTGAACTGCGCCATATCGGCTATGCCGCCCACCCCTATCAAGCCGACCGAGCCGCCGAACAACTGGCCAGCGAAAATCGCCTGGCCCTGCGCCAGCTGGGCGTTGCCGGGTTGCTGTGGTTCCAGGCCATGATGGCAACCATGGCAACCTGGCCTGAATTCAGTATCGACCTCAGCCCCGAGTTGCATGTGATCCTGCGTTGGGTCGCGATGTTTCTTACAACCCCCATCGTGTTCTACAGCTGTGCGCCGTTTTTCAAAGGGGCGCTGCGCGACCTGCGCACGCGCCACCTGACCATGGACGTGTCGGTGTCCCTGGCCATTGGCGGGGCTTATCTGGCGGGGATCTGGACCGCGATCACCGGCGTTGGCGAGTTGTACTTCGATGCCGTCGGCATGTTCGCGTTGTTCCTGCTGGCCGGGCGCTACCTGGAGCGGCGTGCCCGCGAACGCACCGCCGCCGCCACTGCGCAGTTGGTCAACCTGCTGCCCGCTTCGTGCCTGCGCCTCACAGCGGACGGGCAGAGCGAACGCATCCTGCTCGGCGAGTTGGCCCTGGGTGATCGGGTGCTGGTGCATCCTGGCGCGGTGCTGCCAGCGGATGGCGTGATTCTCGAAGGCCAATCCAGCGTCGACGAATCCCTGCTCACCGGCGAATACCTGCCGCAGCCCCGGCATGTCGGCGATGCAGTGACTGCTGGCACGCTCAACGTCGAAGGCGCACTGACTGTCCAGGTGCGCGCCCTGGGCCATGACACGCGCCTGTCCGCCATCGTGCGCCTGCTGGAGCGTGCCCAGGCCGAGAAACCGCGCCTGGCGCAGATCGCCGACCGTGCCGCGCAGTGGTTTTTGCTGGGCTCGCTGCTGGCGGCGGCCGTGATCGGCCTGGTGTGGTGGGAGATTGATGCATCCCGGGCGTTCTGGATTGTATTGGCAATGCTGGTAGCGACCTGCCCGTGCGCCTTGTCCCTGGCGACCCCCACCGCCCTCACCGCCGCCACCGGCACCTTGCACACCCTTGGCCTGCTGCTGACCCGCGGCCATGTGCTTGAAGGCCTGAACCAGATCGACACGGTGATTTTCGACAAGACCGGCACGCTCACCGAAGGGCGCCTGGCGTTGCGCGCCATCCGGCCCTTGAGCGAACTGGACAGCGACCAGTGCCTGGGCCTCGCCGCGGCGCTGGAAAACCGTTCCGAACACCCGATTGCCCGCGCTTTTGGGCGTGCGCCCCTGGCCGCCGATGACGTCTTGAGTCGCCCCGGCCTGGGCCTGGAGGGACGTGTGGGCGAGCGCCTGCTGCGCATCGGCCAACCCCGTTTTGTCTGTGAACTCAGCGCCAGCCCGGTCCCGGCATCCCCGGACGACGCCGGGCAATGGCTGCTGCTGGGCGATCAGCGCGGCGCGCTCGCCTGGTTCGTGCTCGACGACCGCCTGCGCAGCGATGCGCCGGCGCTGCTCGCCGCCTGCAAGGCGCGTGGCTGGCGCACGCTGCTGCTGTCGGGAGACAGCTCGCCGATGGTCGCCAGTGTCGCTGCGCAGTTGGGCATTGATGAAGCGCACGGCGGCCTGCGTCCCGACGACAAGCTGCACGTGCTGCAACGTCTGCACAAAGAGGGCCGCAAGGTGCTGATGCTCGGTGACGGTGTCAACGATGTACCGGTACTGGCCGCCGCCGATATCAGCGTGGCGATGGGCTCGGCCACGGACCTGGCTAAAACCTGCGCCGATGCGGTACTGCTCTCCAACCGTCTCGACGCGCTGGTACAGGCTTTTGCCTTGGCGCGCCGCACGCGCCGGGTCATCATTGAAAACCTGCTGTGGGCCGGGTTGTACAATGGCCTGATGTTGCCGTTCGCGGCCCTGGGGTGGATCACCCCGATCTGGGCGGCCATCGGCATGTCCCTCAGTTCGTTGACGGTGGTGCTCAACGCCCTGCGCCTGACTCGCCTGCCGAGCGCGCCGGCCACCAGTGCCCCCTTGATCAATCGCCCGCTGCCGGCCTGAGCCGCGCGGGCATGGAGTGCAGATGCCAGCTCTATACGTGATGATTCCGGCGGCGCTGCTGTTAGTCGGTGTAGCCATTTACATATTCTTCTGGGCCGTGGACAGCGGCCAGTACGAAGACCTCGACGGCCCGGCCCACAGCGTGCTGTTCGACGATCAGGACCCCAATCACCTGGCCGCCATCGACGAAGCCAACCGCGCCGAGCAGCCGCCCAAAGAGCCGCCGCATGCTTGATTTGGCGCCTTTGCTGGTCTCTGCGCTGATCCTCGGCCTGCTCGGCGGTGGCCATTGCCTGGGCATGTGCGGCGGGTTGATGGGCGCGCTGACCCTGGCGATTCCCAAGGAACAGCGCAGCCGACGGTTTCGCCTGCTGCTGGCGTACAACCTGGGGCGCATCGTCAGTTACGCCATTGCCGGACTGCTGATCGGCCTGGCCGGGTGGGCAGTAGCAAATAGTCCCGCGGCGATGTTCCTGCGGGTACTGGCCGGGTTGCTGCTGATCAGCATGGGCCTGTACCTGGCCGGCTGGTGGAGTGGCCTGACCCGAATCGAAAGCCTCGGGCGCGGCCTGTGGCGGCACATCCAGCCGGTTGCAAACCGCCTGCTGCCGGTCTCAAGCCTGCCCCGCGCTTTGCTGCTGGGCGCGCTGTGGGGCTGGTTGCCGTGCGGGTTGGTCTACAGCACGCTGCTGTGGGCCGCGAGCCAGGGCAATGCGCTGGACAGCGCACTTCTGATGCTGGCGTTCGGCCTAGGCACCTGGCCGGTGTTGCTGGCGACCGGGCTGGCCGCCGAACGCGTCACTGCGCTGTTGCGCAAGCGCAGCGTGCGCAGGGCCGGTGGTGTGCTGGTGGTGCTGTTTGGCATCTGGACCTTGCCGGGTCCGCACCAGCACTGGCTGATGGGCCACTAACCGCCTGTGGCATAGCGCCGCTCCCCGTTGATGCAAATCAACATGCCCTGCCCACCCTGCCCCTAGACTCGGCCCACTAGCCAATCCGGGGGACCGCCCGCATGCTCGACGCCATTCGTTGGGACACAGATCTGATTCACCGCTACGACTTGGCGGGGCCGCGCTATACGTCCTACCCCACCGCCGTACAATTCGACAGCCAGGTCGGCACCTTCGACCTGCTCCACGCGTTGCGTGACAGTCGCAAAGCCACACGGCCATTGTCGCTGTACGTGCACGTGCCGTTCTGCGCCAACATCTGCTACTACTGCGCCTGCAACAAGGTGATCACCAAGGACCGCGGTCGCGCCCAGGCTTACCTGCAACGCCTGATGCAGGAAATCCAGCAGGTGGCCT
This sequence comes from Pseudomonas sp. W4I3, assembly GCF_030816195.1. GTDB lineage: Bacteria > Pseudomonadota > Gammaproteobacteria > Pseudomonadales > Pseudomonadaceae > Aquipseudomonas. The sequence goes on from NZ_JAUSXS010000001.1 coordinate 4,987,207, forward strand.
GCCACCTCGACCCCAAACAGCCGGTGGAGCAACTGCATTTCGGCGGCGGCACGCCGACCTTTCTCAGCCACGACGAATTGCGCCAGGTGATGACGCACCTGCGCCAGCACTTCAATGTGCTGGACGACGATTCGGGCGACTACGGCATCGAGATAGACCCTCGCGAAGCGGACTGGGCGACCATGGGCCTGCTGCGCGAATTGGGCTTCAACCGCGTGAGCATTGGTGTGCAGGACCTCGACCCCGAGGTACAACGGGCGGTCAACCGTTTGCAAAGCCTGGAAGAAACCCGCGCGGTGATCGACGCGGCGCGCACCCTGCAATTTCGCTCGATCAATATCGACCTGATCTACGGCCTGCCCAAGCAGTCACCGATCAATTTTGCGCGCACCGTGGAAGAAGTCATCAGCCTGCAGCCAGACCGTCTGTCGGTGTTCAACTACGCCCATCTGCCGGAACGTTTCATGCCCCAGCGGCGCATCCATACCGACGACCTGCCCTCGCCGGCAGAAAAACTGCTGATGCTGCAAACCACTATCGAGCAGTTGACCCAAGCGGGTTATCGCTACATCGGCATGGACCATTTCGCGCTGCCGGACGACGAACTGGCCATCGCCCAGGAAGAAGGCACCCTGCAACGCAACTTTCAGGGCTACACCACCCATGGGCATTGCGATTTGATCGGCTTGGGGGTTTCAGCGATCAGCCAGATCGGCGACCTGTACTGTCAGAACAGCAGCGACCTCAACCAGTACCAGAACGCCCTGGCCGGCGCGCAACTGGCCACCAGTCGCGGCCTGATCTGCACCACCGACGACCGCTTGCGGCGGGAAGTGATTCAGCAGTTGATCTGCAATTTCAGCCTGGGATTCGAGGCCATCGAGCGGGCGTACAACATCGATTTTCGCGGCTATTTCGACGAGCTGTGGCCGCAACTGCAGACGATGGCCGCCGACGGTTTGATCGAGCTGGACGCCCAAGGCATCCGCGTGCTGCCGGCCGGGCGCCTGCTGGTGCGCTCGGTGTGCATGGTGTTCGATGCATACCTTGAGCACCAGAACCGGCAGCGTTTCTCGCGGGTGATCTGATTACATCGACAGCGAGGCCGCTTTCATTGCATCGTCGCCGCTCAGCCCCTTCATGGCCTTGGTCAACGAAGTCTGCGCCGTGACGAGGGCTGCGTTCAGCGAGGCGAGTGCGCCCTGCAGATTGCTCACCTTGACCCGGGTCTGTTCGGCGGACAGCGTTTTGTCTGCCATGACGGCAGCCAGCTCGGCTTGTTTTTCTTCGATCTGTTTCTTGATCTCGCGGATCATCTTCAGAACCTGCTGGACGTTGTCCGGCAATCCGCTGTCCTCGATAGCGCTGCTGGATTTCTTCGCTTCGCTGATAGCCTTTAAAGCGGCTCCGGAGAACGTCACTTTCACGCCTTCCTCCGTCTTGGTGCTCAGAGGCGCGGAAGTAGCGTCCTTCAGTTCCTTGGCGGCCGCGGCCGACTTGGCTTCAGCCACGCGGTCTTTCGGCTCCGGCAAAGGCAGCGCGCTGACGCTTGCCGGGGTGTTTCCTCCAATGGAAAGCATGTGTCGAGCTCCAGATTCAAAGAGTTACGTGACCTTGTATCGGCCTCGATACAGGAACCTTTATACCGTTGGCGGTTTTTTGTACACGCTGGCCTCATCGCCCCCCAGTGCGTTACCCTTACGTCTTATGTGTGATTTCCCACAAGGATTTAAGAAATGTCCGAGCCAGTTAAACTGCGCGCTCACAGCCAGGCCCATTGCAAGGATTGCAGCCTGGCACCCCTCTGCCTGCCACTTTCGCTGAATCTGGAAGACATGGATGCGCTGGACGACATCGTTAAACGCGGCCGCCCATTGAAAAAAGGTGAGTTTCTGTTTCGCCAGGGCGACAAGTTCGATTCCGTTTATGCAGTGCGTTCAGGGGCGCTGAAGACCTTCAGCCTCAGCGACGGCGGCGAAGAACAAATCACCGGTTTCCACTTGCCCAGCGAACTGGTTGGGCTGTCCGGCATGGACACCGAGATTCACCCTGTGTCGGCTCAGGCGCTGGAGACCACCTCGGTGTGCGAAATCCCCTTCGAGCGTCTGGATGAATTAGCCTTGCAGCTGCCGCAATTGCGCCGTCAATTGATGCGCGTGATGAGCCGCGAGATTCGTGACGATCAACAGATGATGCTGCTGTTGTCGAAAAAAACCGCCGACGAGCGCATTGCGACCTTCCTGGTCAACCTGTCGGCGCGTTTCCGCGCCCGTGGGTTTTCGGCCAACCAGTTCCGCCTGAGCATGTCGCGCAATGAAATCGGCAATTACCTGGGCCTCGCGGTGGAAACCGTGTCCCGCGTATTTACCCGCTTCCAACAGAACGCGCTGATTGCCGCCGAGGGCAAGGAAGTGCATATCCTCGACCCCATCCAGCTCTGCGCGCTGGCCGGCGGTTCCCTGGAGGTCTGATCCAGGACCTGCGGCCAAGCGCACCCGCGAGGCCGCAGGTATACTCCGAGTCCGTTTTCCGCCCAGGACTCTTCGACGATGACCTTCGATTCGTTCGACATCAAATCCCTGATCCGCCCTGTCATCGATTTCCCCAAGCCTGGGGTGATCTTCCGTGACATCACGCCGTTGTTCCAATCGCCCCGCGCCCTGCGCCTGGTGGCCGACAGCTTTGCCCAGCGCTATGTCGAGGCAGACTTCACCCACATAGGCGCAATGGACGCCCGTGGCTTCCTGATCGGCTCGATCATCGCCTACCAGCTCAACAAGCCGCTGATCCTGTTTCGCAAGCAAGGCAAACTGCCGGCTGACGTGCTGGCCGAGGGTTACCAGACCGAATATGGCGAAGCCTTCCTTGAAGTCCACGCCGACAGCCTGTGCGAAGGTGACTCGGTGCTGATGTTCGATGACTTGATCGCCACCGGCGGCACCCTGATTGCCGCGGCGAACCTGGTGCGACGCATGGGCGCGAACATCTTTGAAGCGGCGGCGATTATCGATCTGCCGGAGCTGGGTGGGTCGCAGCGGCTGGAGGATATGGGGATTCCTACTTTCTGCCTGACTCAGTTTGCGCTGACCGAACGATAAATATTGCCTTGGCTGGCCTCATCGGGAGCAAGCCCCCTCCCACAGTTTGATTGTGAACACAGTCAAACGTGTGGGAGGGGCTTGCTCCCGATGAGGCCCGAAAGCGCACTGCCCATCACAACCCCATCTGCTTACTGATGATTTCGTTCATCACTTCCCGAGTCCCGCCACCAATCGACAGGATGCGATTGTCGCGATACAGCCGCTCCACCAGGTTGCCGCGCATATAGCCCTGGCCGCCCAGGATCTGCACCGCGTCATAGGTCACCCGGTCAGCGGTGTCGGTGGCCAGGTTCTTGGCCATGGAAATCTCCTTGATCACACTCTTGCCCGCCGCCATCTTCGCCGCCTGGCGATAGGTGAATTCCCGCGACACTTCAACCGCCGTGGCCATCTCCGCCAGGCGATGCTTGAGCACCTGGAACTTGCCGATGGGTTTGCCGAAGGCTTCGCGCTGGGCCGCCCAGTTGAGACTTTCTTCCAGTGCCAATTGCGCCGTCATATTGGCCATCAACGCCAGGGCCAGGCGCTCGCTCTGAAAATTACCCATGATGCAGGCGAAGCCCATGTTCTCGGCGCCTATCAGGTTGGCCACAGGCACCTGGCAGTCGTCAAAGAACAATTCAGCCGTATCCGACGCCCACCAGCCCATTTTCTTGAGCGGTTGGCCGACCGTGAAGCCGGGGGTGCCTTTTTCAATCAGCAACAGGCTGATGCCGGCAAAGCCAGGGCCGCCGGTACGTACGGCAACCGTATAGAAGTCGGCACGGCTACCACTGGTGATAAAGGTCTTACTGCCGCTGACGCGGTAATAATCACCCTCGCGAACGGCGCGGGTCTGCAGATTGGCCACATCGGAACCGCCGCCCGGTTCGGTCACGGCCAGGGCGATGATTTTTTCGCCCGTCAGCACGTACGGGACTACACGCTCACGCACCTCGGGCCGCGCCCATTTGACGACGGGAGGCAGGCCGATATCCAACGAACCAAGCCCCGCCACCACGCCGCCCGAGCCACAGCGCATCAGCTCTTCACTGGCCGCCACCTTGGCGAACACATCGTCCTCGTGGCTGCCACCCAGACCTTCGGGATAACCGATGCCGAGGATCCCCGCCGCGCCGGCCTTGAGGTACAACTCGCGGGGGAAACTGTGCGCTTCCTCCCATTGCTCGACACCGGGCAGTATTTCGCGCTCGACGAAACGGCGCACGCTGTCGCGAACCAACTGGTGGCTGGGGTCGAAGTAGTCCTGATAGGCAGACATCGGCAAGCTCCATGGCGAGATGGAGCGAACTTACCAAGCGCTTGCTTGGTTATCAATGCTTAAGGCACACAAAACCAATGTGGGAGGGGCAAGCCCCCTCCCACATTGAATGTTGCAGTGGCTTTTAGAGCGCGATCGGCTTGCGGCCAGCGAACGAGTGCGCCAGGGTGCCGCCGTCGACCAGCTCCAACTCGCCGCCCAGCGGCACACCGTGGGCAATGCGCGAGGTGATCAGCCCCTTGTTGGTCAGCAACTGGGCGATGTAATGCGCCGTCGCTTCGCCTTCTACCGTCGGGTTGGTCGCCAGAATCACTTCGCTGAAGGTGCCCTGTTCTTCGATTCGCGCCACCAGTTGTGGAATACCGATAGCTTCCGGCCCCAGGCCATCGAGCGGCGACAAATGACCTTTGAGCACAAAGTAACGCCCGCGGTAGCCGGTTTGCTCCACCGCGTACACATCCATTGGCCCTTCCACCACGCACAGCAGCGTGTCATCGCGACGTGGGTCGGCGCATTGCGGGCAGAGTTCTTCTTCGGTGAGGGTGCGGCACTGGCGACAGTGGCCGACGCCTTCCATGGCCTGGCTCAGGGCCTGGGCCAAGCGGGTGCCGCCGCTGCGATCACGCTCCAGCAGTTGCAGCGCCATGCGCTGGGCAGTTTTCTGGCCAACGCCTGGCAAGGTACGCAGCGCGTCGATCAGTTGGCGAATCAGGGGGCTGAAGCTCATGGGCGAAGGGTCCGACAAAACAACGAGACGCGGTTTATACCCGCGCCCCGGATTAGCGTCAAATGCTCAATCCTGTGCGACGCGCACCACCAACTTGCCGAAGTTGCGTCCTTCGAGCAAACCGATAAAGGCTTCAGGTGCCTGCTCCAGGCCGTCGACCACGTCTTCGCGGAACTTGATCTTGCCATCGCGCACCCAGGGCGCCATGGCGCTCAGGAACTCAGGCTGGCGATCACCGTAGTCATCGAACACGATAAAGCCCTGAATGCGCACGCGCTTGGTCAGCAAAGTACGTTGCAGCGCCGGCAGACGGTCGGGGCCGCTTGGCGCTTCATGGGCGTTATACCCGGCGATCAGCCCGCACAGCGGAACCCGCGCCTTGGGGTTGAGCAGCGGCATCACCGCATCGAACACCTTGCCACCGACGTTTTCGTAATAAATATCGACGCCGTTGAAGCAGGCCAGCGCCAGCTCGTTGGCAAAATCAGCGCTCTTGTGGTCGATACAGGCATCAAAACCCAGTTCATCCACCACATAGCGGCATTTGTCGGCACCGCCGGCAATCCCCACCACACGCAAGCCCTTGAGCTTGGCGACCTGGCCCACCACCGAACCCACCGCACCGGAGGCGGCCGCGACGACCAGCGTCTCACCAGCCTTGGGCTGGCCGATGTCCATCAGGCCCATGTAGGCGGTCATGCCCGGCATGCCCAACACGCCGAGCGCCATCGATGGACTCGTCAAGCCGTTGGGCACTGGCATCAAGTTGCGGCCATCGCAAATGCTGTGGCTTTGCCAGCCGGTGGAACCCACGACCAGGTCGCCCACCTCGAATTTCGGATTGCGCGATTGCTCGACGCGGCTGACAGCGCCCCCGGTCATCACCTCGTCGATTTCCACCGGCGCGGCGTAGGACGGCGCGTCGCTCATGCGTCCGCGCATGTAGGGATCCAGCGAGAGGTAGAGCGTCTTGAGCAGCACCTGGCCGTCCGCCAGCTCTGGCAGGTTGACGCGTTCGAGGCGGAAATTTTCCGGGGTCGGCGCGCCTTGCGGGCGTGAGACCAGGACGATGCGTTGGTTGAGCGTCGGTTCTTGAGGCATCAGGGGCTCCCTTAGCGAATTCATGAGTATAGGGTGCAGACCCCGATTGCAGCGCCAGGGTTCAGATCCGATAGGCACAAACAAAAATGCCAGGCACGAGGCCTGGCATTGGAGTGCAGCTGAAAACCAGCCGATTAGAACGGCAGCTTCATACCGGGTGGCAGTTGCATGCCAGCGGTCACGCCGCCCATTTTTTCCTGGCTGTTGGCTTCGATCTTGCGCACGGCGTCGTTGACGGCCGCGGCGAACAGGTCTTCCAGCACTTCACGGTCGTCATCGCTGACGCCTTCGAGCAGGCTTGGGTCGATGCTGACGCGCTTGATGTCGTGACGACCGGTCATCACCACGCTGACCATATCGCCACCGGCTTTACCGGTGACTTCGGCGTTGGCCAGCTCTTCCTGCATCTTGGCCATTTTTTCCTGCATCTGCTGCGCCTGCTTCATCAGGCCGGCCATGCCACCTTTCATCATGGGAATCACCTCAAAAGTACGTGGATCAAATTAGTCGCCCGGTTCATGACGCCTGGGGCGCCGGGGCTTCGACAGGTTCAATAGTATCGTGACGGACGACCGCACCGAACTGTTGCATCATTTGTTGGATAAGCGGATCAGCGTGAATCGACTCCTCGGCATCGCGCTGGCGGTTCAGGCGCCGGCGCGTCGCAGCCTGGGCCGGGGTTTCCTGCTCGGGCTTGATCAGCTCGATGGCGATGGTCAGCGTGCGGCCATGGTACTGGTTGAGCGCATCGTTGAGCCGGCGCTGCTGGGTGGCATTGAACAAGGCGCTGTGGGCCGGATCCAGGTGCAGCAGCCAGTGGTCGCCTTCGATGGCAATCAGCGTGCAGTTGGCGGCGATACTGCCGGTCATGCCGGAGATCGGCAATTTTGGAAACAATTCCAGCCATTGCAGGGCCAGGCCGGTGGCCGGGGCGGCGGCGGGCTCTACCTCCGGCTCGGGGGCCGGCTCGGCGGTGTGCTCACTGGCCAGTTCGTCCAGGTAGCTGTAGGCCGAATCCATGTCCGGCTCGATGTAGTCCTCGTCCAGCGGCGGTTCGTCGTCGAGGTCGATGCCGGGGGTGGCGGCTTCAACCTGGGCCACGGTCGGCTCCGGCACAGGCGCGGATACCCACTCAGGCGCATCCGGCACTACGCTGTCCGGGGTCGGCGTGGGCATTGGCGTCAATTCCGGCTGTTCGCCGGTGGTCTCCAGTACCGGCTCCACGGCGGGCTGTTGCTCGGGCTCGACGGGCGCTTCAACCGGGTCATTCCAAGGCAGATCGACCACGGGCTCAGGCTCGACAACCGTCTGCGGCTCAACCACCGGCGCAGCCACTACTGGCTCAGGCTCAGGTGCTTGGGCAATCGGCGCGGGCGCAGCCACCACTGGCGCGACCACTGCCGCGCCAGCCACTGTTTTGGCGGAATCAACTGTGGCCTGGCTGATCCCCACTGGCTTTAGTGGCTGTCTCGGCGCATCCGTCGAGTCGGCGGGCCGGAACGCCAGCATTCGCAGCAACACCATCTCGAAGCCACCGCGCGGGTCCGGCGCCAAAGGCAGGTCGCGACGACCGATCAGGCCCATCTGGTAGTAGAACTGCACGTCTTCGGCCGGCAGCGCCTGGGCCAGCGCCAATACGCGGTCGCGGTCGCCATGGCCGTTGTCGACGCCCTCAGGCAACGCCTGGGCGATGGCGACGCGGTGCAGCACATTGAGGATTTCCGAGAGCACGCCATTCCAATCCGGGCCTTGCTCCGACAAATGGCGCACGGCTTCGAGCAACGCTTTGGCGTCGCCCTCGATCAAGGCGTGCAGCACGTCGAACACCTGACCGTGGTCCAGCGTGCCGAGCATGGCGCGCACATCGGCGGCCATCACCTTGCCTTCACCGAAGGCGATGGCCTGGTCGGTGAGGCTCATGGCATCCCGCATCGAGCCATCGGCGGCGCGGCCCAGCAGCCACAGCGCGTCGTCTTCGAACGGTACGTTCTCGACGCCCAGCACGTGGGTCAGATGCTCCACCACCCGCTCAGGGGTCATGTTCTTCAGGGAGAATTGCAGGCAGCGCGACAGAATGGTCGCAGGGAGTTTCTGCGGGTCGGTGGTAGCCAGGATGAATTTGACGTACGGCGGCGGCTCTTCCAGGGTTTTCAACAACGCGTTGAAGGAGTGGCTGGAGAGCATGTGCACTTCGTCGATCAGGTAGACCTTGAAGCGGCCACGGCTCGGCGCGTATTGCACGTTGTCGAGCAACTCGCGGGTGTCTTCGACCTTGGTGCGGCTCGCGGCGTCGATTTCGATCAGGTCGACGAAGCGCCCTTCATCGATCTCGCGGCAGACCGAACAAGTGCCGCAAGGCGTCGATGTGATACCGGTCTCACAGTTCAGGCACTTGGCAATGATGCGCGCAATCGTGGTCTTGCCCACCCCGCGGGTACCGGTGAACAGGTAGGCGTGGTGCAGCCGTTGGCTGTCCAAGGCATTGATCAGAGCCTTGAGCACATGGGTCTGGCCGACCATTTCGCGGAACGAGCGCGGGCGCCATTTACGTGCAAGAACCTGATAACTCATCGAAAACCGTCGCAACTGGGAAGCGGAAGCCGGTAATGCTAGCGGAGCAAGGGGGAAATTGCATCCGGCACGCTCGTCTAATCTGACTAAGCTGTCCTCAAAGGCTGCGCCAAGGCCTGAACCCGGAGAGCATATGCGCGTAGTCCTGGGCGCTTTATGGATGATAGCCACGACCCTTCTGGCGGCGCCCGCACCGTTGCGTTTCTCGATTTCCGACAGCTGGGCGATGCCCATGGTGCACCTTGAGGAAGGCCGCCCGACCCAGGGCATCCTGTATGACGTGATGGTGAGCCTGGCCACCCAGGTCGGCCGCCCTGCCCAGTTCCAGCTGCTGGCCCGGGCGCGCCTGGCCAATGCCATGGCCCATGGGGAAATCGATGTGCGTTGTTACGTCGCCCAGGCGTGGCTCGGCGACGTTCCCGATGACTACACCTGGAGCGTACCGCTGATGGTGCAGCGCACTGTATTGATCAGCGCCAACCCTCTGCCAGTCCAGGTGGCCGGGCTGGTGCCGCAAGCGGTCGGTACGGTGCTCAACTACCGCTACCCCCTGCTCGACCCACTCTTTGCCGATGGCCGGTTGAGCCGCGACGACGCACGCAGCGAAGAGCAGGTGCTGCAAAAGCTGGTGGCCGGGCGTTACGCCTATGCGGTGAGCAACGAATGGATACTGGATCGCTTCAATCAGCAATTACCGATCACCCGCCGCTTGCACAACGTCGCCGTGATCGAAGAACAGCACCTGGGCTGCATCGTGCGCAACGATCCCAGCGTGCCGGTGCAACAGATCCTGCGCACGCTGTTGCGGATGAAGCAGTCCGGCGAGATCGACGCCATCATCCAGCTGTACACCGGGGAGACCGCACCCAGCGTGTCTCCAGACCGATAGCGGCCACGCTGGCCAACACCATCAGCCCGCCCAGCACCACCTGCAGGGCGATGTGTTCGCCCAGCAACAGCGCCGCCATCGCCATCGCAACCGGTGGCACCAAGTACATCGCCACCGAAGCGCGGCTGACCTCGACATGCTTGAGCACGTAGCCCCAGGCCAGATACGCCAAGGCACTGGGAAAAATACCGAGCACCAGTATCGCCAGGTTTACCGACATCGGCGCCCGTGTGACCGCAGCAGGCAACCCCGGCAAGTTTACGCACAGCATCAAGGTGCCGGACCACACCATATAGCAGGCCAGGGTCAGCGGACTGTAGTGGTGCGCGTAATGCCTCTGTACTGCGAAATACACGCTCCAGGACAGTGCGGCCACCAGAATCAGCAAGCCGCGTGGATCCAGATCAGCCAGGCCTTGGTCGCCCCGGATCACCACCAGCACACCGCACAACCCCAGCAGCACACACCCCCAGCGCCAGGCACTGACCCGCTCCTTCAAGCAGAAAAATGCAATCAACACGCTGAACAGCGGCGCCGACTGCGCCAGTACGCTGGATGCCGACGCCGTCACCCATTGCTGGCCGCTGTTAAGGCTGGTGTGGTGCAGAAACACGCCGAAAAAACCCAGTACCAGCAGCCACGGCAGATCCCGCAGGCGTGGCCGACCGATGCCCGCCACCAGCGCCACCGCGCCCATGAACACCGACGCAATCAAAAATCGCAGCAGCGCCAGTTGGCCGGGGCTGTAGCTGCGCAACCCCACGTGCACGCCAATCGGCGAATACGCCCAACAGAGGATGACGGCGGCGACCACTAGCGTTAGCTTTACGGGGGTTGGGGTATTCATCGACGACATCCGGACACTGAAGGAATGCCGTCAGTCTTGGCCCGCGCCAGGCGCAGCACAATTAAGCGTTTCTGACTTCTGAGATCACGGGAACTGAGCAATGGAACTGGCCCAACTGAAAATGGTGCGAGCCGTGGCGCAAACCGGCAGCGTGGCGCAGGCCGCCCTGCAATTGCACTGTGTGCCGTCCAACATCACCACGCGCATCAAGCAGCTGGAAAGCGAGCTGGGCACGCCGTTGTTCATTCGCGCCGGACGTGGCCTGGCGATCAGCGCTGCCGGGGAAATTTTCCTGGATTATTGCGAGCGCATCCTGGCGTTGGTGGATGAATCCAAACGCGCAGTAGATGCCAACGCGGTGCCGCGCGGCAGCTTGCGCATCGGCGCGGTGGAGTCCAGCGCCAGCGGCCGCCTGCCGCCGCTGCTGGCCGAATATCACCGGCGCTATCCCGACGTCAGCCTGGAACTGGTCACCGGCGCCTGGGCGCAGTTACTGGACGACCTGCAGCACCATCGGCTCGACGTGGCGCTGGTGGCGTCAGCCAACCCGCGCACGAAGCTGGAACATAGCGTGGTGTACCGCGAACGCCTGGTGCTGATCGCCAGTGCAACCAGCGCGCCGATCCAGGGCGCCGCCGACCTGGCGGGCCGCACCTTGCTGGTCTGGCCAGTGGGTTGCCCGTATCGCGCCGCCCTGGAAAATTGGCTCAAGCCCCATGACGTCACGCCCGCCGTCGCCAGCTACGCGAGTTGGGGCACGATCATTGGCTGCGTCAGCGCCGGGATCGGCGTGGCCCTCGCGCCGGAGGGCATTCTGGCTCGGTATGAACAGGCCGATCAGTTGGCGTCGTATCGCTTCGAGGAACTGGTGCCGGTTGATAACCTGCTGTTCTGGAACCCAGACAGCCAGCGGCACCTGGCGCGGGATGCGTTCGCCCAGCTGTTGCGCGAGACCTTCGGCTGATCTTCGCGCCCCACAGGGTCAGCGCTTCGGCGCAGCCAACCGTGCGTATTGCCCCTGGCTGATCCAGCCCGTGAACGAACGGTCATCGGCATTGATGAACTCGACCTGTGCCCAGCCGTCCTTGAAGGCCAGCACCCCCACCACATCATTCTTGACGACGTAGGGACGCTTGGCCGCTTTCGCCGTTGGGGTTTTCAGCAGGTAAGCCTTGTCGGCCGAAACCGTCACCAGGCCGATCCATTGCTTCCTGGCGGTCTGGCTCAGGTCCAGACCCGTGGCGATTTCCGGCATCAACACATTGATGCAGCCGGGATGCTGACGCCCTTGCGCCACCGTCAGGGTCACGCCGTCGGACGATGCAGCCACGCTGCCGGGATAAGCCACATCGCGCCAGGTGGTCAGCGCTTCAGGCGTGCCCTGCAGAAAGAAGCGGCACCCGCGCGTCACGCCCTCGCCCATGTCTTCGGCGTAGAAACCTTCGACCTGATGCTGCGGCGTCACCGCCAGCATCAGCCCTTCGTACTTGCCCGACTGCAACGTGGCCGAACCTGCAAAGGCAGGCACCACGGCACACAGCGACAACACACCTGCCACCAGCAAACGAATCATCTTATTTCTTCCCTTCATAGGCGTCGTAGGCTTGTTTCATGAGGACATCATAGTTGCCGAAGTCATCGCCGTTGTACGCGCGGGCCATGGCCGTGAAATCCTTGCTTTTCATGGCACTCATCAACGCAGTGCTATTGCTGCAAAAATTGAGGTAAGCCTTGAGCTGGTTGCCGGTATTGACCTTCAAGGCGGCAACCAGCTCAAACACGGTCTTGAAGCCGGCCGAGGCAAAGTTGAACCCCATGATCTGGAACATGCCCCACGAGGCGGACATCAACGCGGCTTCCTGATCGAGGGCAAACGCGGTCTCCATGGTTTCCCATGCCTTGACCTGATCTTTGTTGTTGGTCTGCCACTGCGGTCCGGCCTTTCGCTTGTAGGGGTAGGACAACAGTGGGTGCGCTTGGTCGTAGATGTGCTTGGTGTACTTGCGAAACTGGTGGCCTTCGAAGGCAATGATTGGCAACTTCGCCGGGCCGAAACCAGAGCGACCGCCAGACTCCACGGTGGCAAAGGCTTTGACGACATTGACGGAGATACCGTTGCCCAACTGCTTGGCTGCGTTCTGGAAGTCGGCATCGTTGAGGGTCATGCCGCCATCACAGGTGGACTGCATCATCAACTGCCGGTTGCGCCGCTCGGCCTCGATCACCGCACGCACCTGGTTCAGGTACACATTGACCGTGGCCTGCACCGCATCGGCATTGTTATTGCCGAAGGCGTTCAGAAACGTGGGAATACGCGTCGTCGGGAAGGCCTGCACCGGCACCTTCAGCGCCTCTTCGATCAAGCTGTTGAAAGTGCGACCGGTGGGGTCGATCACGCCATCGGGATGGGCATACTTGAGATGACGAAACTGGTACTGGCTGATGCATTGCACCAACTGGCCATCGCATCTGCCATTTTCAGGCAGCGGGAACCCCAGCTTGGGAATGATCAAGTTGAATAAATACTGGATGCACTGCACATCGGCGGGCAGGTTGCGGGCTTTACCGGGGGTGCCGACCGAGGCACTGATAAGACGAGGCAACCCTTGCAGGCTTTTCATGACAGACATCCTTGTTAGTTAAAGAAGTGATTGCACTTCAATATCAAATCGCGCCCTTGTCATACTCTGAAACAAGTGGCCGGCGCACGCTAACAAGGCGGTTTGGGGTTGTCCAGCAGGCACTTCAAAAGTTGTGAATCAGCCGGACTAAATCATTCAGTAGCCATGCACTTGGCGAGTCTTCTGATAGTGGTGGTAGTCGATCCACTCGACCACGTCGTACGGCAGATAAAGCTGCATCCTGGCGCGGGAAATGGCGATATACACCGCACACAGCCGCTGATCGAACGCGTAGGCGTCCTTGAACTGCACATTGGTCAGCAACTCAGGCGTGAGCAAGACCCGATCGAATTCCATGCCGCCAGCGTCCTGGGCCAGCATCAATAAACAGCGTTCGGCCGGGTCGCCGCTCAGCCTGTTCAAACGCGTTACATCGGCCACGTTGAACCCTTTTTCCAGCCTGGCCTCGACCCACAGAAACGCCTCGTCGAACCGGCACGCGTCACGCACCTGTTGCCAGTCGGTCATATCGCTGAAAAACGGATGAGGCCCACGGTCACTGTACTCGCTGCCATAAAACTCTGGCTTGAACAGGGCGATGACGGTGTCCATGAAGTATTTGAGGTCCTGCTGCGCTTCATTACTGGCAAAGGCACAGGCACAACGCGCCTCGTTCAGTTCAATGAGCCATTTCATGCTGTCCCAGTAAGACGCAGTCAGCACCACGCAGCCTGGCGGCGGCACAAAACCCTGGGGATACAGCTCGATGCCGACATCAGCATCCCGTGCACCTTCGAACAGTACCTTGCTTTTTTCGGAGTGCCGGCTGATCAGCGGATTGACCAGGCGCTCGACATTGCGCCCGGAACGCACGGAGTAGCTCACATCGGTGTGGCGAACTTCGCGGGCGCGTTTGACCATGACCCCGCTGGCCTGCTGATATTCATCACCCAGGGTGATCAGCACCTGGCGGCCGCGCTCGATGATTTGCAGCAGCGGCGCCGGAATATCCTGGCTCTCGTCGATCAACACATGGGTATAGCGTTCAGGCACTACGCTGCCTGCAAGGGCTGCGCGCTTGATCATCAACAAGGCTTCGAAGCCAGTGTGGCTGCTCCAGGCCGGATTCGCCTCAAGGTAACCCCACAACCGGCTGGAGTATTCGAGCAGCGCCTGGGCGTCAACCGTCGACAACGGTTGCTTGAAATGCGGCAGGTGCTTGGCCGACAGGCTGTAATCCCAGGAGCGGCAGTAGCTATCCAGCACCTTGAGGCAAACCTCCAGCACCGCCTGCCCTTCCAGGCGACGAAAACCAAAGATGTTCAGCTCCTGGGCCAGTGCCTGCTTGCTTGGCACACGCACTTGCGTACGCACCGGCTGCGGCCTGGGGCCATGCAACAACGCGTGCGCGAACGCCTGAAAGGTCTGCCCGGCCTTTCTTTCCCGCGTGCCCACCATGCGTGCGCGCAAGGTTTCCAGCTTGGCAGGCGTACGCGCCAGCAACAACGTCTTTTCGGGGCGCAGATGCTCCATCAGCGCCACCAGCAGGTGACTTTTGCCGATGCCAGCGTACCCCTGGACATGCAGGTCTTCGTTCAGGTTGGCGCGAAAGGTTCGGACCAGCTTGTCCTGCTCGGCACTCAACCAGCGCTCGCGGTGCCGGGGCGTGACCATTTGCTGGCGGAACGGATTGTTGGCCTTGAGGTGACGGACTTTGTACTCGACGTCCCATTTGCCGTCGGGCAAGAGATAGTCGCGGGCCGACACTTCATCGGCCAGCAGAAAACGCAATCCAAGGCTCTTGACCACATTGAGGCCGAAGTACAGCTTGCGCGTGTCAAACAGCCGCTGCGCTTCCGACAGCAGGCTCACGGCCGCAGAATGCTTGGCCTCTGCCGCCCAGCCAATGAGCTTGGCCAACACCCGTTCAGCGCCCACTGCACTCAGTTCGTTTTCCGGCATTTGCGCCAGATTCTGGATAACCAGCACCGCTGCAAGCTCCGGCTCACTCAGCGCAACGAGCGCAGCCGCACCGTCGGCGCTCAACAACCCGGCGCAGGTTTCGTCGGTGATCGGCAGGAATACCGGGCTGGATAACGCAAAATGTTCCGAGTGCATACAGCCTCATAGCCAGGGGAAGCGACGCTTGGGAGTATGCCACTAGTCGTGAAATGGCCGTCATGCACTGTGCAACAAACGTCACAGATGACTGGCTGGGTATTGGGATTTTGATTTGGATGGGTGTTACAGGAGGGAGCGTTATGGAGGCAACCCCACCAGCCACACCCCGGCACACAATGTTCCCGCTGTGGCTGCTGCCTTCCGGCTCTGACCAGGTTCACGGGTAATCGTTGCGGGGGGACCGATGGGGTCACCATAACGACGCTGGCCTCT
Organism: Pseudomonas sp. W4I3; assembly: GCF_030816195.1. Classification (GTDB taxonomy): domain Bacteria; phylum Pseudomonadota; class Gammaproteobacteria; order Pseudomonadales; family Pseudomonadaceae; genus Aquipseudomonas. Next base: position 5,002,719 of record NZ_JAUSXS010000001.1, read on the forward strand.
CGGCAAGCGGGGCCATTGTACCGATCTCATCGGAAGTTACAACCGTAAAAAATGAGAAGCTTCAAGTACTTGCCATGGCCTTCGACAATGACGCTATCCAATGTGGGAGGGGGCTTGCCCCCGATGGCGGTGGACCAGCCAATAAATGGGTTGGCTGACACCCTGCTATCAGGGGCAAGCTCCCTCCCACATTTTTCATCATTGTGCCTGCAGGACCTCATCCGCCTTGCCGCCCTCTTCCTGGATCACCAAGTGAATAAAGTGCAACTTGGCAATCACCGCTGGCGGCAATACGAAGGGGTAAAAATCCGGCTGGCCCATGCTGCGCGACAACTCGTTGAGCATGCCGGCCAGTTCGATCCAGGCGTTGACGAAGGAGAGAAACGCCGCACCGCCAGGGTGGTCGGGGTCGTACAGGGTGGTCAGGGGAAACGGCTGGTAATCCAGGTCCATCTCCCGCGCACTCATGCCGAAGCCCAGGGCCGTGTCGACGGCGTCCATCATGTGCAGGTAGTGAGCCCAGGTTTCGGCCCAGTCTTCCCAGGGGTGCATGGTGGCATAGGCGCTGACGCAGGTTTGCTGCCAGTCCGGGCGTGGCCCGTTCTGGTAGTGCTGGTCGAGCGCGTCAGCGTAGCTTGCGCGCTCGTCGCCGAACAGGTTGCGAAAGGGCTCAAGCCAGTGGCTGTTGGCGATCAGGCGATCCCAGTAGTAGTGGCCGACCTCATGGCGAAAGTGGCCGAGCAACGTACGGTAGGGCTCGCGCATCTGCACGCGAACCTTTTCACGGTGGGCGTCGTCGGCCTCCTTGATGTCGAGGGTGATCAGGCCGTTGGCGTGACCGGTGGTGGGCGCATTGCCTGCCAGGTCGATGCCGACGAAATCGAATGCCAGGCCGGTCTCTTCGTCGACGCGCTTGGGCACCACCTGCAGGCCCAGACTGATCAGCTGCGCCACCAGTCGGCGCTTGGCGGTTTCCACCTTGCGCCAGCGCTCGGGGTTTTCCGGGACCGATAAGTCGGGAATGGTGCGGTTCAGGCTGCAGGCCACGCACAAGGGAAAGGTGCTGTGCGCCGGGATCAGCCAGTTGCAGGCAGCCGGTGTGTCCAGGTTGGCGCAGCGGCGGAAGGCGCCGGCGTCGAGGTTGTCATCCATCAGCCAAGTGTCGACCACCGGACCGGGTTGCAGCGAGGACAAGCGACTTTGCTGCGGGTGGTAGCCCAGCAGCGCAGAGCAGGCCAGGCACTGGCTGTTGCGAAAGAACAAGGACTGGCCGCAGCGGCATTGCCAGACCTTGCTGTTACGCGAAGAGCCGGCCATGAACGGTGCCGCGATACGCGAGCTGAGTTGGTCGAAGTAGCGGAACATGGCGATCTCTCCCAGGGGGTGACTGAGACTAGATCATTTCCTTTGCAGGATCGTTCCACTCGGATGGATCAGCACCTCTGCCCCCTGTAGGAGCGAGCTTGTAGCGGTCCAGTTTTTTTGGACCATTCTGTAGGAGTATTAGGCCGCCAGCTTTTCAAAAATGGCTGGCGGCAGGTTGTTCGAGGCAGAGTGACAGCGTCGATGGTTGTAATAAGCAATGAAGTCCATCACGTCCCGCTCTGCTTCGAAGTGAGTTGAGTAACCATTTTCAGGTGACCAATCGTGTTTTTGCGATCTGAAATAGCGCTCCACAACCGCATTGTCCCAACAGTTCCCGCGCCGACTCATGCTCTGCACGATCTGCTTTTCAGCCAAGTAGCTGACGAAGCGCTCAGCTGTGTATTGGCATCCCTGGTCCGAGTGAAACACCAGCTCGGGGGAAGGTCGACGCAGCCCCACAGCAAGTCGTAAAGCCTGCAATGAAAGCTCGGTATCAGCCGTCCTTGAAAATGCCCAACCAACGATTCTGCGCGAAAAAAGATCCATCACAATGGCTAGATACAACCAACTGCCACCGACACGGATATAGGTAATATCTCCCGCCCAGAACGTGTTGGGTTGTTCCGGATTAAAGCGTCGCTCCAGTACATTGGGCGCGATGTTGGACACTTTGGTGGCTCGCCGATAGTGCGCATACTGGGCCCGACGTCTCACCAGGCCCAAACTCTTCATCAAGCTGCGCATACGATGGCGCCCGACCACTACGCCCTGTGTTTTCAGGGCTTTTGTAAACCCACGACTGCCCAGCGCTCCGCGATGCTCTCGGTGTAAAAGCCGGATTTTCTTTTCCAGTTGGGGCTCAATTCTGCGCTCAGGTTTGGGCTGGCGCATCGCGTAATAGCTACTGCGAGGCACGCCCAGCAAGCGGCATAGACGTCGCACCGACAGCTTTTTTGTGGCGCCCTCAATCATTTTCTTCGGCCAAACAGCACCTTTAGATGAGAGGGCAACTGCTTTTTTAGGACATCGTTCTCGGCTTCCAGCAACGCCAACCTGGCCTGCAGCGAATCAATCAGATCCTGATCCTGAGGACGCGTCGTTTGCGCTGCTCCTACCTGCTCCTTGCGCCATCGCGAAACCCAGCGTCGCAGCGCCGTCGGCCCCACACCCGTTTGCTCGCACGCCTTAGGCACTGAGTAGTTCAACTCAACGACCAGACGAATCGCTTCGGCTTTTTCTTCGGCTGTAACGATCCGAAATCCCATGACGCTTCCTTAGGTTGATACTCCTACATCATGGTCCATAAATATTGAGCCACAACAGCTTGCTCGCGAAGGTCATCAACGATAACGCGGGGTGCCTGATTCAACGCGGCGCACTCCGGCTCTTCGCGAGCAAACTCGCTCCTACAATGTTTCACACGCTGATGTTGTGCTTGGCCAGGAAGGCGACGAACGCTTCCTCGTCCAGCACCTTTACCCTCAGTTCGCTGGCTTTAGCCAGCTTGGAACCGGCGCCAGGCCCGGCCACCACGCAGTGGGTCTTGGCCGAAACGGAACCGGCTACCTTGGCGCCAAGGCTTTCCAGCTTGTCCTTGGCCACATCGCGGCTCATCAGCTCCAGGGAGCCGGTGAGCACCCAGGTGTGCCCCGCTTCCGGTAAGCCTTCGACAACTTTTTTCTCGCTTTGCCAGTGCATGCCGAAGTCCTTGAGCTGCTGCTCGATGGCCAGGGCATGGCGGGCGTTGTCGGGGTTGTCGAAAAACTCGCGCACGGCCTTGGCCTGCTTCTCGGGCAGGGCCTGGCGCATGTCCAGCCAGTCGGCCTGGATCACGCCTTCGAGGCTGCCAAACTTGTCTGCCAGTTTTTGCGCCGCGCCCGGCCCCACCGTGGGCACGTGCAGCTTGTCGAGCAGGCCGACCAGGGTGGTGCTGGCGGCGAACTCAGCACTCAAGTCGCCCTGCTCCTGCAATTGCAGGCCGCATTGCTGCGGCGAGAGCAGCGCGCCAATCACGTCCTGGTTATGGCGGTCTTCAAAGAAACTATGGATTTCGTGTGCCACTTCCAGGCCCACATCGGGCAAGTAGGTGAGCACTTCCGGCAACGCCTTCTGCACACGCTCAAGAGAGGCCAGGGAGCGCGCCAGCACCTTGGCGGTTTCCTCGCCCACATCGGGGATACCCAGGGCATAGATGAACCGCGCCAGGGTGGGCGTCTTGCTGTTTTCGATGGCGGCGATCAGCTTCTTGCTGGAAATGTCGGCGAAGCCTTCCAGGTCGATGATCTGCTCGTACTTGAGCTTGTAGAGGTCGGCTGGCGAACCGATGAGTTTTTCATCCACCAGTTGCTCGATGGTCTTGTCGCCCAGGCCATCGATGTCCATGGCGCGGCGCGAGACGAAATGAATGATCGCCTGCTTGAGCTGCGCGCCACAGGCCAGCCGCCCGACACAACGGTACACCGCGCCCTCGCTGACGGTTTCCTTGCCCTTGCTGCGCTTGACCAGCTGCGTGCGCTCCACATGGGAGCCGCATACCGGGCAGCTCTCGGGGATCTGCACCGCGCGGGCGTGTTCCGGGCGACGCTCGGTGACCACCGACACCACCTGCGGGATCACATCCCCGGCGCGGCGGATCACCACCGTGTCACCGATCATCAGGCCCAGGCGCGCGACTTCGTCCATGTTGTGCAGGGTAGCGTTGGACACGGTCACGCCAGCGACCTTGACCGGCTTCAAACGCGCCACGGGGGTGACGGCACCGGTGCGGCCGACCTGGAATTCCACGTCAAGCAACTCGGTCAGCTCTTCCATGGCCGGGAATTTATGCGCAATGGCCCAGCGCGGCTCGCGGGCGCGGAACCCCAGTTCACGCTGGTAGGCGATGTTGTTGACCTTGAACACCACACCGTCGATTTCATACCCGAGGCTGTTACGCCGCTCGCCGATATCGCGGTAATAGTCCAGGCATTCCTGGATACCCTTGGCCAGCTTGAGCTCATGACTGATGGGCATGCCCCACTTCTGCAACTGCTTGAGATTGCCGATATGGGTGTCACTGATATCCGCCGTCACCTGGCCGATGCCATAGCAGCAGAATTCCAGCGGACGACTGGCGGTGATCTTCGAATCCAGTTGACGCAGGCTGCCGGCCGCCGCATTGCGCGGGTTGGCGAAGGTCTTGCCGCCGACTTCCAGTTGCGAAGCGTTCAAGCGCTCGAAACCGGCCTTGGACATGAACACTTCACCGCGCACCTCCAGGGTGGCCGGCCAGCCGCTGCCGTGCAGCTTCAACGGAATGTTGCGCACAGTGCGCACATTGACGCTGATGTCTTCGCCAGTGGTGCCGTCGCCACGGGTCGCGCCGCGCACCAACTCGCCGTCCTGATACAGCAGGCTGACCGCCAGGCCGTCCAGCTTCGGCTCGCAACTGTATTCGACGCTGCCGAACAGGTCACCGGCCGGCAGGTCCAGGCCCTCGGTTACGCGCCGGTCGAATTCGAGCATGGTCGCCTCATCGAAGGCGTTGCCCAGGCTGAGCATCGGAATTTCATGCCTGACTTGCGTAAACGCCGACAGCGCCGCACTGCCGACCCGCTGCGTCGGCGAATCACGCGTCACCAGCTCCGGATGCTCGGCCTCCAGGGCCTTGAGCTCATGGAACAGCCGGTCGTACTCGGCGTCCGGAATACTCGGCTCGTCGAGGACGTGGTAGCGGTAGTTGTGCTGATCCAGTTCAGCGCGCAGTTCGAGGATGCGGGTAGGGGCGGCGGTCATGGGTGTTCTCTCATAAAGCAAAAGAGCAGCCGAAGCTGCTCAATATGTTAGTGCGCTTATTCTACTGACAACGCCGAAGCGCAATCCTCAGCGTTTCTGTGTCAGGGCGCGACGCTCGAACTCGACGATGCGCTGACGGTAATGCTCGATGGTCTGGGCAGTGAGGACGCTGCGTTGGTCGTCCTTGAGTTCGCCGTTCAATTCCTGGGACAGCTTGCGGGCTGCGGCCACCATCACGTCGAACGCTTGTTTCGGGTGACGCGGGCCTGGCAGGCCGAGGAAGAAACTGACCGCCGGGGTGCTGAACAGGTCGATATCGTCCAGGTCGAAGGTGCCCGGCTTGACCGCGTTGGCCATGGAGAACAGTACTTCGCCGTTACCGGCCATGCTTTCGTGACGGTGAAAAATGTCCATCTCGCCAAAACGCAGGCCGCTTTCAAGAATATTCTGCAACAGCGCCGGGCCTTTGAAGCCACCCGCGTCGCGGCAGATCACACTGATCACCAGCACTTCTTCGGCGGCCGGCTGATCGTTGACCGATTGGCGTGGTGCGTTCTTGCCGGCGTTTTCATCCGGGAAATCATCGTCGCGGCTGCTGAAGCTCGGGCCTTCATCGACATCAAGGTTCAGGTCGCCCTGATGCGGCTCAGCCGATGCAGCGCTGCCGCGTTTGCCACGCTTGGACGAGGGTTCACGGGCTTCACGCACTGGCGCGCTCATCGACGGCAAGTCGTGTTCGTCCAGTTGCGGTTCCTTGTGGGTGTCCAGCACACGGGGCGGCCCCAGCAGCTCGGCGCTGCCGTCATCGTCCGGCAAATTGGACAGATTTCGGTCCAGGCGGAATTTAAGCTTGCCCTTGCCACCGCGCATGCGGCGCCAGCCATCAAAAAGAATACCGGCAATGACAATAATGCCGATGACGATCAGCCACTCGCGCAGACCGATTTCCATGTAATCCCGTGCCTCTATAAAAAATGCTGAAAAATAAGGGGTTTAGCACCGTGCAAACCGCTTTAAAACGTGGCGCCAACTCTATGTTCTGACTGGCGTTTTGCCCACGCATACGAAAAATTGACATTAAACTAGCACGACCAAAGATAACTTTACACCGTCTGTCAAAATGCCTTGAACAAATATGTCCATTTGCCACTTTTGCCAGACAGGTAAATCGCCCTACGCCGTGCTGTAAAAATTCCTTCCTGATTGATCTCAGGATTCAACCATCGCCATGGCCTCTTCCACATCCACCGCCACCAAACGCGAACAGCCCGGCTCGTGCATCGTCACGCCCATCAGCTGATCGGCCATTTCCATGGCGATCTTGTTGTGGGTGATATAGATGAACTGCACGGTCTGGGACATCTCCTTGACCAGCCGAGCGTAGCGTCCAACGTTAGCGTCATCCAGCGGTGCGTCAACCTCATCGAGCATGCAGAACGGCGCCGGGTTCAGCTTGAAAATGGCAAATACCAGTGCCAGAGCCGTCAGGGCCTTTTCGCCGCCGGACAACAAATGGATGGTGCTGTTTTTCTTGCCCGGTGGCCGCGCCATGATCGTTACCCCTGTATCGAGTAGATCTTCGCCCGTCAGTTCCAAGTAGGCGCTGCCGCCACCGAAAACTTTCGGGAATAAGGCCTGTAAACCGCCATTAATCTGATCAAAGGTATCCTTGAAGCGATTGCGGGTTTCCTTGTCGATCTTGCGGATCACGTTTTCCAGGGTGTCCAGGGCTTCGACCAGGTCGGCGTTCTGGGCATCCAGATAACGTTTGCGCTCGGACTGCTGCTGGTACTCATCGATGGCCGCGAGGTTGATCGCGCCGAGTCGCTGGATACGTGCGGCAATTCGCTCAAGTTCTTCCTCGGCGTCTTTTTCGTTGGCCTGGGCGGTCAGTGTGTTGAGCACGCCGTGCAGGTCGTAACCGTCTTCCAGCAACTGGTCCTGCAAGGTTTTGCGGCGCACGGTCAGGGCCTGCCACTCCATGCGTTGCTGTTCGAGCTGGCCGCGAATCAGCTGGGATTGCTGCTCGGCCATGGTGCGGCGCTTTTCGGCGTCGCGCAGTTCGCGGTCGGCGTCTTCCAGGGCGATCTGCGCGGTCTTGAGTTCTTCGTCAACGCTCATGCGCTTGTCGAGCAGTTCTTCAAGCTTGAGGCGCAGCTCTTCAAGGGGCGCTTCGCCCTCCTCCAGGTTGAGGCTCAACTGCTCGCGCTTCTCGGTGAGGCGTTCCGATTGCATTTCCAGGCGCTCGAGCGCCTGGGCCGTGGAAGTGTGCTGGGCGCGCAGCGAGCCCAGGCGTACCGCCAACTGGTGGGCGTGGTCCTTGTGCTGGCGGGCTTCCTGGCGCACGCGGTCGAGCCGTTCGCGCAGGCTGTCGCGCTGGGCCAGCAGCAGTTCGCGTTGCTCGGTGTCCAGGGCCATGCTGTCGAGGGCTTCCTGCAATTGCAGGCGCGCTTCGCCGATCTGTTCGTGCTCCAGGGCGCGCTGCTCGCCCATCTCGGTCACTTCTTCGTCGAGACGGGTGCGGCGCAGGGTCAGTTGTTCGACCTTGGCCTTGCTCGCCGACAGCTGGGCCTTGAGTTCGCCTTGCTGACGCGCTTCGTCCTGCAACAGGCGGCGCAGGTGTTCACGGCCGGTCTCTTGCTGGCGCTGGGTGGCGCGCAGGGTTTGCAGCTCGGTTTCCAGGCTTTCCAGGGTGGCTTCGCGCTCTTCACGCTCGGCGCTCAGGTTGACGATTTCCTGGCCACGGGCCAGTACTCCGCTTTCGGCTTCGCTGGCACGCCGCACGCGCAGGAAATGGCGACCGACCCAGTAACCGTCACGGCTGATCAGGCTTTCACCGCCACCCAACTGACCGCGTTGAGCCAGGGCCTGCTCAAGCGATTCAACTGGTTTGACCTGGCCCAGCCACGGCGACAGGTCTATCGCCGCCTCGACCTTGTCCAGCAGGCTGCCCGGCACGCGCGTGCCGTCGGCGGCCGGGCTGAGCAGGCGCAAGTCACCCTGGGCAAAACCGGCCAGGTCGAATCCGCCAAAATCATCCACCAGCACCGCTTGCAGGTCGGCGCCCAACACGGTTTCCACCGCCAGTTCCCACCCGGCCTCCACTTTCAGCCCTTCGGCCAGGCGTGGGCGCTCGGCCAGGTGCTGGTCGCGCAGCCATTCGGCGGTGCCGGTGCCGGGGTCCAAAGCGGCTTGCTGCAAGGCTTCAAGCGACGCCAGCCGCCCGTTGAGCCGCTGCAGATCGCCCTGGGCCTGCTGCTGCGCCTGGGTCGCGGTGTGCAGTTGCTGACGCAATTGCTCCAGGCGCTCCACTTGCTGCTCTTCGCTGGCTTCGAGTTCTTCCAGGGTCATTTCGCTTTCGGCCAGTTGCTCGCTCAACTGCAGGATCGCGGCGTCTTCCGGGTCGGCGGCGAGCAATACGCGCTCGTCCTGCAGGCGGCGCTGACGCTCGGCCAATCGCTCCATGCTGGTTTCCAGCTGCTGGATGCGCGACTGCTGCACCTCGGCCTGGCGCCGCGGTTCGGCGGAGGTGAGGTTGAAGTTGTCCCACTGCTCCTGCCAGCCGTGCATGCTGGTTTCGGCTTCTTCCAGGGCTGCCGCCGCTTCTTCGGCGGCGGCGCTGGTGATTTCCTGCTCGGGGGTGAGCATGTCCAGCTCTTCGCCCAGGGTCAGCAGCAGCGTGCGGTCGTGGCCCAGGTGCGACTCGGTTTCCAGGCGCGCGCGCTCGGCTTCCTTCAGGTCGTCCTGCAACTGGCGCAGACGCTGCTGGCCGTGCTGGATGCTCTGTTCGACCCGGGCGATGTCGCCGCCCACCGAATAGAAGCGCCCCTGCACCAGATTGAAGCGCTCGGACAGCTCATGGTGCCCGTCCCGCAGGCGTTCGATACTGGCGTCGGCGTTGCGCTGCTCGGCCACCAGCGCTTCAAAGCTGACTTCCTGGGTGCCGATGATCGCCTCGCGCTGGCCGACCTGATCGTTCAACGCCTGCCAGCGCAGGGCCGACAGCTGTGCCTTGAGCTGGCGCTCTTCGCCCTTGTACTCCTGATACTTCTCGGCGGCCTGGGCCTGGCGGTGCAGGCGCTCCAACTGGCGCTCCAGCTCTTCGCGCAGGTCGGTCAGGCGGGCGAGGTTTTCATGGGTGCGGCGGATGCGGTTTTCGGTCTCGCGGCGGCGCTCCTTGTACTTGGAGATGCCGGCCGCTTCTTCGATGAAGTTACGCAGGTCTTCAGGCTTGGCTTCGATCAGCTTGGAGATCATGCCCTGCTCGATGATCGAGTAGCTGCGCGGGCCCAGGCCTGTGCCGAGGAAAATATCGGTGATGTCGCGTCGACGGCATTTGGTGCCGTTGAGGAAGTAACTGTTCTGGCTGTCGCGCGTGACTTTACGGCGAATGGAGATTTCCGCGTAGGCCGCGTATTCGCCGATCAGGGTGCCGTCGGAGTTATCGAACACCAGTTCGATGCTGGCCTGGCTCACCGGTTTGCGGCTGGTGGAGCCATTGAAGATGACGTCGGTCATCGACTCGCCACGTAGGTTTTTCGCCGAGCTCTCGCCCATCACCCAGCGGACGGCGTCGATGATGTTCGACTTGCCGCAACCATTGGGCCCGACCACCGCCGCCATGTTACTGGGGAAGTTCACCGTGGTCGGGTCGACGAAGGATTTGAACCCCGCCAACTTGATGCACTTGAGCCGCACGCTTAGGCGTCCGCCAACGCTGCGATCACCAGCGAGCTGCTGCGCTGGCAGTAGGCCGACAACACCAGGCGGATCTGCGCCAGGTCACGGGCCAGCACGGCGGCGAGCAACTGTTCGAACAGCGTGATGTACTCGCTCATTTCCGCCTTGCGCTGCTCGAGGGCCAGGTAATAGGCGCGGTTCATCGCCGGCTGCAGGTTCTCTACGGTTTCCTGCAGATACGGGTTGTTGGCGAAGGGGTACGCGGCGCGCATCACGTTGAAGCTTTCTTCGACGAAGGCACGGATGTCCTGGCGCTCATAGCTGCCCATCAGGCGCTGCTGGATTTGCAGGAAAGGCGCCATGTCGGCCTGGGTCTGCCAGCCTTCGGCCACCGCATTGCCGAGCAGGATGTACATCTCGCCCATCAAGGTACACAGGCTCTGCACCTTGTGCGCGGTGAGTTCGGTGACGTGGGCGCCACGGCGCGGCAGGATCGCGATCAGGTGCCGGCGCTCGAGGATCAGCAAGGCTTCGCGCACGGAGCCACGGCTGACATTCAGTGCCAGCGTGACCTTCTGTTCCTGGATCCGCTCCCCAGGCTTGAGATCGCCGCGAATGATACGTTCGGCGAGGTGGTGAGCGATTTGCTCGGCGAGACTGTCCGGCGCCTTGAACGTCATGTTTTCCCTTCAAAATCTTCTATCGGTACAAGCGCGGCAGTGTAGCGCATTGGCCCGCTGATGGCGCTACGCCCACCGTGGCCAATTTGGCATGAAACACGCAAGCCTGAATAGCGATAAGCCCCTGAAAACAACAGTTTCAGAAGACTGAACCATAATTGTCAGTGTTGTGATCGCATTTTCTTGACCCTTAGGTCAGAAAACCATTGACCGAAAAGTCAGACATGACTAGATTCGGCGCAAAGCGGTTAACAACAATAATGAGTCTGCGAGGCCTTCCGTGATCCAGTTTTTACTTAACCAGGAACTCCGTAGCGAGCACGCCCTGGACCCCAACCTCACCGTGCTCAACTATCTGCGTGAGCACGTGGGCAAACCCGGTACCAAGGAAGGCTGCGCCAGCGGCGACTGTGGTGCGTGCACCGTGGTGGTGGGCGAGTTGCACAGTGACGATCAAGGCGTTGAGCAGATTCGCTATCGCAGCCTCAATTCCTGCCTGACCTTTGTCTCGTCGCTGCACGGCAAGCAACTGATCAGCGTTGAAGACCTCAAGCACCAGGGCCAACTGCACAGCGTGCAACAGGCGATGGTCGAGTGCCACGGCTCGCAGTGCGGCTTCTGCACCCCAGGTTTCGTGATGTCGCTGTTTGCCTTGCAGAAGAACAGCGACGCGCCCGACAGCCAGAAGGCCCACGAAGCCCTGGCCGGCAACCTGTGCCGCTGCACGGGCTACCGTCCGATTCTGGCGGCCGCGGAACAAGCCTGCTGCAACAAGCCTCAGGACCAGTTCGACAGCCGCCAGGCCGAGACCATCGCCCGCCTCAAAGCCATCGCGCCGACCCAAACCGGTGAACTCAACAGCGGCGACAAACGCTGCCTGGTGCCGTTGACCGTCGCCGACTTGGCCGACCTCTACGACGCCTACCCGCAAGCCCGCCTGCTGGCCGGCGGCACGGACCTGGCGCTGGAAGTCACCCAGTTCCATCGCACCCTGCCGGTGATGATCTACGTCGGCAATATTGCCGAGATGAAGCGCATCGAAGCCTTCGACGACCGCCTGGAAATCGGCGCCGCCACCGCCCTCTCCGACTGCTACGCCGCGCTGCACCACGAATACCCCGACTTCGGCGAACTGCTGCATCGCTTTGCCTCGTTGCAGATCCGCAACCAGGGCACCCTGGGCGGCAATATCGGCAACGCCTCGCCGATCGGTGATTCGCCGCCGCTGCTGATTGCCCTCGGCGCGCAAATTGTGCTGTGCAAGGGCGATACCCGCCGTACCCTGGCGCTGGAAGACTACTTCATCGATTACCGCGTCACTGCCCGCCAGGACAGTGAGTTCATCGAGAAGATCATCGTGCCCAAGGGCCACTCGCTGTTTCGCGCGTACAAGGTTTCCAAGCGCCTGGACGACGATATTTCCGCGGTGTGCGCCGCCTTCAACCTGACACTCGACAACGGCGTAATCCGCGAGGCCCGCGTTGCTTTCGGCGGCATGGCCGCCACTCCCAAGCGCGCCAAGCATTGCGAGACGCAACTGATTGGCGCCACCTGGAACGCCGCCACCGTGGAGAAAGCCTGTGCCGCCCTGGCCGAGGATTTCACCCCGCTCTCGGACTTCCGCGCCAGCAAGGAATACCGCCTGCTCAGTGCGCAAAACCTGCTGCGCAAATACTTCATCGAACTGCAAACGCCGCACATCGAGACTCGGGTGACCGCTTATGTCTAACCATCACGCCGTGGAAAAAACCCAGGCCGAACTGGCCGAACTGTTTGCCCGCGACCTCACGTCCGGGGTCGGGCGCAGCGTCAAGCATGACAGCGCCGCCAAGCACGTCAGTGGTGAGGCGCAGTACATCGACGACCGCCTCGAATTTCCCAACCAGCTGCACCTGTACGCGCGCATGTCCGACCGCGCCCACGCGAAAATCCTCAGCATCGATACCGCCCCCTGCTATGCCTTCGATGGCGTGCGCATCGTGATCACCCACGAAGACGTACCGGGCCTCAAGGACATCGGCCCATTGATGCCGGGCGATCCGCTGTTGGCTATCGACACCGTGCAGTTCGTCGGTCAGGTGGTATTGGCCGTGGCCGCCCGCGACCTTGAAACAGCACGCAAGGCCGCCATGGCGGCGGTGATCGAATACGAAGACCTGGAGCCGGTACTGGATGTGGTCGAGGCGTTTCGCAACAAACACTTCGTGCTCGACAGCCACAGCCATCAACGCGGTGATTCGGCCGGCGCGCTGGCCACGGCGAAAAACCGTATCCAGGGCACGCTGCATATCGGCGGCCAGGAACACTTCTACCTGGAAACCCAGATCTCCTCGGTGATGCCCACCGAAGACGGCGGCATGATCGTCTACTGCTCCACGCAAAACCCCACCGAAGTGCAGAAACTGGTGGCGGAAGTGCTTGATGTGTCGATGAACAAAATTGTCGTGGATATGCGCCGCATGGGCGGCGGGTTCGGCGGCAAGGAAACCCAGGCCGCCAGCCCCGCCTGCCTGTGCGCGGTCGTGGCGCGCCTCACCGGCCAGCCTACGAAGATGCGCCTGCCGCGGGTCGAAGACATGCTGATGACCGGCAAGCGCCACCCGTTCTATATCGAATATGACGTGGGCTTTGACGACAACGGCCGTTTGCACGGCATCAACCTGGAACTGGCGGGCAACTGCGGCTGCTCGCCGGACTTGTCCAACTCGATTGTCGACCGCGCGATGTTCCACGCCGATAACGCCTATTACCTGGGCGATGCCACGGTCAATGGCCATCGCTGCAAGACCAACACCGCGTCCAACACCGCTTATCGTGGCTTCGGTGGCCCGCAAGGAATGGTCGCTATTGAGGAAGTGATGGACGCCATCGCTCGCCACCTGGCGCTGGACCCGTTGGCCGTGCGCAAGGCCAACTACTACGGGAAGACCGAGCGCAACGTTACCCACTACTACCAGACGGTCGAGCACAACATGCTCGAAGAAATGACCGCCGAACTTGAAGCCAGCAGCCAATACGCCGAGCGCCGCGAAGCGGTGCGTCTGTACAACGCCCACAGCCCGATCCTGAAAAAAGGCCTGGCGCTGACCCCGGTCAAATTCGGTATCTCGTTCACCGCGAGCTTTCTTAACCAGGCCGGCGCCCTGATCCACATCTACACCGACGGCAGCATCCACCTCAACCACGGGGGCACCGAGATGGGCCAAGGCCTGAACACCAAGGTCGCCCAGGTGGTGGCCGAAGTGTTTCAGGTCGATATCGACCGCGTGCAGATCACCGCCACCAACACCGACAAGGTGCCCAACACCTCGCCGACAGCCGCCTCCAGTGGCGCCGACCTGAACGGCAAGGCCGCGCAGAACGCCGCCGAAACCATCAAGCAGCGCCTGGTGGAATTCGCTGCGCGCAAGTACGACGTCAGCGAGGCGGACGTGGAATTTCGCAACGGCCATGTGCGCGTGCGCGAACAGATTTTGAGCTTCGAGGCGCTGATCCAGCAGGCGTATTTCGCCCAGGTGTCGCTGTCGAGCACCGGCTTCTACAAGACCCCGAAAATCTTCTACGACCGCAGCCAGTCACGCGGGCGGCCGTTCTACTACTTCGCCTTCGGCGCGGCGTGCTGCGAAGTGATCGTCGACACCCTGACCGGCGAATACAAGATGCTGCGCACCGACATCCTTCACGATGTGGGCGCCTCGCTGAACCCGGCCATCGACATCGGCCAGGTCGAAGGCGGCTTTATCCAGGGCATGGGCTGGCTGACCATGGAAGAGTTGGTGTGGAACAACAAAGGCAAGCTGATGACCAACGGCCCGGCCAGCTACAAGATCCCGGCCGTGGCGGACATGCCGCTGGACCTGCGGGTCAAGCTGGTGGAAAACCGCAAGAACCCGGAGGACACGGTGTTCCATTCCAAGGCCGTAGGGGAGCCGCCGTTCATGCTCGGAATTGCCTCGTGGTGCGCGATCAAGGATGCGGTGGCGAGCCTGGGTGACTATCGTCATCAGCCCAGGATCGATGCGCCGGCCACGCCGGAGCGGGTGTTGTGGGGGTGTGAGCAGATGCGGCGGTTACAGGTGGCGCCAGCCGTTGAGATTGAAACCGAGACAGCTTCGCTCTAGACCGAGGCGCTGCCATCGGGGGCAAGCCCCCTCCCACATTTGGAATGCGTTCCCATGTGGGAGGGGGCTTGCCCCCGATGACGGCCTGACAGACACCACAAGAGGTGACCATGAACAACTGGATCAGCGCCCTCGCCGACCTGCAAAACCAAGGCGAACCCTGCGTGCTCGTCACCATTATCGAAGAACTCGGTTCCACCCCACGCAATGCCGGTTCCAAGATGGTAATCAGCGCCGCCCACACCTTCGACACCATCGGCGGCGGGCACCTGGAATACAAGGCGACGCACATCGCCCGCGAGATGCTTGCTAGTGGCCAGCAGAACACCCATCTCGAACGCTTCAGCCTCGGCGCAAGCCTGGGGCAGTGCTGCGGCGGTGTGACAGTGCTGCTGTTTGAGCCCATGGGCCAGGTGCAGGCGCAGATTGCCGTATTCGGCGCCGGCCACGTGGGGCGTGCGTTGGTGCCGTTGCTGGCGAGCCTGCCGTGCCGGGTGCGCTGGATCGATTCGCGCGAGCAGGAGTTTCCGCAGCAGATCCCCCAGGGCGTGCGTAAAATCGTCAGCGAAGAGCCGGTCGACGAAATTGCCGACTTGCCGGCGGGCAGTTACTGCATCGTCATGACCCATAACCACGCCCTGGATCTGGAGCTGACCGCTGCCCTGCTCAAGCGCAATGATTTTGCCTACTTCGGCCTGATCGGCTCCAGGACCAAACGCGTCAAGTTCGAACATCGCCTGCGTGATCGCGGCTTCGACCCCGCGCAACTGCAACGCATGCGCTGCCCGATGGGCCTCACCGAGGTGAAGGGCAAATTGCCGGTGGAGATCGCCATTTCCATCGCCGGCGAAATCATCGCCACCTATAACGCCCAGTTCGGCCAGCACACCGCCAGCGCCGAACCCATTGCCAAATTGCTGCCGGTCTCACGCCGCAGCCAAGCCAAGAATTGAGATAACCATGCCTTTGACTCGCAAAGCCTACCGTGCCGCCATCCTGCACAGCATCGCCGACCCCGCCGAGGTCGGCATCGACGCGTCCTACGAGTATTTCGAAGACGGCCTGCTGGTGATCGACAACGGTCGGATCAGCGCGGTTGGCCACGCCGGCGACTTGCTGCCGACCCTGCCCGCCGACATCGACGTCACGCATTATCAGGACGCGCTGATCACCCCCGGCCTGATCGACACCCACATCCACCTGCCGCAGACCGGCATGGTCGGCGCCTATGGCGAGCAACTGCTGGACTGGCTCAACACCTACACCTTCCCGTGTGAAAGCCAGTTCGCCGACAAGGCGCACGCTGACGAAGTGGCGGATATCTTCATCAAGGAACTGCTGCGCAACGGCACCACCACTGCGCTGGTATTCGGCAGCGTGCACCCGCAATCGGTGAACTCGTTCTTCGAAGCCGCCGAAAAACTCGACCTGCGCATGATCGCCGGCAAAGTGATGATGGACCGCAACGCGCCGGACTACCTGACCGACACTCCACAATCGGGCTACGAGCAAAGCAAGGCGCTGATCGAGCGCTGGCACGGCAAGGGCCGCCTGCATTACGCCGTCACGCCGCGATTCGCCCCCACCAGCACGCCGGAGCAACTGGCCCTGGCCGGGCAATTGCTGGGGGAATACCCAGACTTGTACATGCAGACCCACATCAGTGAGAACAAGCAGGAAGTCGAGTGGGTGAAGGCGCTGTTTCCGGAGCGCAACGGCTATCTGGACGTGTACGACCACTACAAGCTGCTCGGCGAACGCTCGGTGTTTGCCCATGGCGTGCACCTGTGCGACGAGGAATGCGCACGGCTGGCCCAGACCGGCTCGGCCGTGGCGTTCTGCCCGACGTCGAACTTCTTCCTCGGCAGTGGACTTTTCAACCTGCCGATGGCCGAAAAGCACAAACTGCATGTAGGTCTGGGCACCGACGTAGGCGGCGGCACCAGTTTCTCGCTGCTGCAGACGCTGAATGAAGCCTACAAGGTCATGCAACTGCAAGGCGCGCGGTTGAGCCCTTTCAAGTCGCTGTACCTGACCACCTTGGGCGGTGCACGGGCGCTGCGCCTGGAAGACAAGATCGGCACCCTGCAGCCGGGCACGGATGCGGACTTTCTGGTGCTGGACTACAACGCCACGCCGCTGCTCAGCTATCGCTTGAAGCAGGCCAATAACATTGCCGAGACGCTGTTCGTGCTGATGACGCTGGGGGATGATCGGACGGTGTTGCAGACCTATGCAGCCGGGCAACTGGTTCACCAGCGCTGATCTCAGCGACACCACAAAACCAATGTGGGAGGGGGCTTGCCCCCTCCCACATTTTTTGTCCCAGGTGAGTCAGGAAATTACAGTTTTACCGAAGAGCGCCCTGGCTTCTTGGTCTGCAGCAAATGCGAGAACACCGCATGCAAGTCATCCGATGCACTTTCCTCATCGAGGTTGAGCTTGCTGTCGATGTGGTCCATGTGATGCATCATCAAGTCCACCGCCAGCACCGCATCGCGGGCTTCGATCGCGTCGATCAACTGGGTGTGTTCATCGTAGGAACAGTGCGAGCGGTTGCCGCTTTCGTACTGGGCGATGATCAGTGAAGTCTGGGACACCAGGCTACGCTGGAAGCTGATCAACGGCGCGTTCTTCGCCGCTTCAGCCAGCTTCAAGTGAAACTCGCCGGAGAGGCGGATGCCGGCACCCCGGTCGCCACGGGAAAAGCTGTCGCGTTCGTCGTTGACCATCTGGCGCAACTCGGCCAATTGCTCAGCGGTGGCGTGCTGTACCGCCAATTCGGTGATCGCCCGCTCCACCAGGCGCCGGGCCATGAACACCTGGCGCGCCTCTTCAACACTCGGGCTGGCGACGACCGCGCCACGATTGGGCCGCAGCAACACCACGCCTTCATGGGCCAGGCGCGATAGCGCGCGGCGAATGATGGTGCGGCTTACGCCAAAGATTTCGCCCAGTGCCTCTTCGCTCAATTTGGTGCCGGGTGCCAGGCGTTGTTCGAGGATCGCCTCGAAGATATGCGCGTAGACGATATCGTCCTGGGTTCCGCTGCGACCAGCCTTGCCGGCTCGCGGTTGTTTCTTGAGAGGTTGCAACTGTTCGTTCATGGGCACTCGGGTTTGGAGAACGGCGGCGAATTAACGGTAATACGGCAACAGCGGGTCGCTGGCAAGTATCACCTAAAAACAGGGCACATTGTACACAACCCCATGCGCCAACACACTGTACGGCTGTTTGCGGCATCGGCTGTATTGCAATGGGACGTTACGTTTGAGTTTAGGCTTGATTCCACGATTTCCCACGCCCTCTTTGTAGGAGCGAGCTTGCTCGCGAAAAACGTCAACGATAAAGCGAGCTTCCTGAATAACCGTCGCGTTCTCGGGTTTTTCGCGAGCAAGCTCGCTCCTACAAAAGAAAGCCTGACACAAGGATCATTTTCCCATGACCGACGCCACCCAAGCGCCCTTGCGCCCGCTGGCCGACACTTCGCCGTCGGCCCTCGTCGCCGGTTTCATCGCCATGATGACCGGCTACACCAGCTCGCTGGTGCTGATGTTCCAGGCCGGCCAGGCCGCCGGTTTGACCACGGCGCAGATTTCCTCATGGATCTGGGCGATCTCCATCGGCATGGCGGTGTGCAGCATCGGCCTGTCCCTGCGTTACCGCACGCCGATCACCATTGCCTGGTCGACACCCGGCGCGGCGCTGCTGATCACCAGCCTGGGCGGGGTCAGTTACGGCGAGGCCATCGGCGCCTACATCACCTGCGCGGTGCTGGTAACGATCTGCGGGTTGACCGGCAGTTTTGAAAAACTGGTCAAGCGCATCCCCGCGTCACTGGCGGCGGCGTTGCTGGCGGGGATTCTGTTCAAGATCGGCAGCGAAATCTTCGTCGCCGCGCAGCATCGCACCGGCCTGGTGCTGGGGATGTTTTTCACTTACCTGATCATCAAACGCCTGTCGCCGCGTTATGCCGTGCTGGCCGCGCTGGTGATAGGCACCTTGTTGTCGGGCTTGATGGGACTGCTGGACTTCAGCGGTTTTCACCTGGAAGTCGCGACACCGGTATGGACCACACCGCATTTCTCACTGGCGGCGACCATCAGCATTGGCATCCCGCTGTTCGTGGTGGCGATGACCTCGCAAAACATGCCGGGCGTCGCCGTGCTGCGCGCCGACGGCTACACCGTGCCAGCCTCGCCACTGATCACCACCACCGGCCTCGCCTCGCTGGTGCTGGCGCCCTTTGGCTCGCACGGTATCAACCTGGCGGCGATCAGCGCGGCGATCTGCACCGGGCCGCATGCCCATGAAGACCGCAACAAGCGCTACACCGCAGCCGTATGGTGCGGGGTGTTCTACGGGATTGCCGGGGTGTTCGGCGCGACCCTGGCGGCACTGTTCGCAGCGTTGCCCAAGGAACTGGTGCTGTCGATAGCGGCCCTGGCGTTGTTTGGCTCGATCATCAATGGCCTGAGCATCGCCATGAATGAGCCGAAGGAACGGGAAGCGGCGCTGATCACCTTTATGGTCACCGCGTCAGGCCTGACGCTGTTTTCCATCGGTTCGGCGTTCTGGGGGATTGTGGCGGGGGTGTTGACGCTGCTGATTCTGAACGGACGCAAGGCATAAAAAAACGGCGACCCTCAGGTCGCCGTTTTGTTTAGTATCACTTGGCCGCGTTGATCGGCTTTTCCGGATACCACACGTCCAGCAACGGGCTGACTTCAGCCTTGGTCAGCTCGGAACGGGTTTTCAGCCAGGCTTCAACAGCAGCACGCTGCTCTTCGGAGACCGAGCCGCGCTTTTGCAGGCAAACCAGACCGTAGTCATCGCCGCCGACATAGCCCAGACCGTTGGCTTCCATGGCTTCTTTGATGAATGCTTCGAGGAAAGCGTCGATAGCTTCTTCACTCAGGCCTTCTTTGAAGTCCAGGTTCAGTTCGAAACCCAGCTCTTGAAATTCATCAACGCACAGTTTTTTGCGCAGACGCTGGGAACGGTTAGTCGCCATTGGAACAATCCTCATAAGTAATAACGGGCGGCACTTTAGCAGTTTAAGACGGCAATTGCCCGACTCTCTGGGACGGGCGGCGCTTTGCCGATAAAAAAACCCGGATTCCCCGCTATCGTTCAGCTACAAGTAAGCTTGGGTTGGGGCATAATGCCGACACTTTCGTGACCAATGAGGGATTTTTCTTCCATACCCCTCGCCTTTTTCACCCTTCCCAGCAGTAGGGTCTTATTTCTTATGATCAAATCTTTACGTTCTGTTTTGCTCGCCGGCGTTCTCCTGCCACTGGCCGTTTGCGCCACCGCCGCCCCCGTCAATAACGCCCTGCCCCCCAGCGTCGCCCAAGCCCTTCAGAAGGCCAAACTGCAGAACACTGCGTTGTCCCTGGTGATGTTGCCATTGAACGGCCCCGGAACACCGACCGTATTCAATGCCGATGTTTCGGTAAACCCGGCCTCGACCATGAAACTGGTGACGACCTACGCGGCCCTGGAAATGCTCGGCCCCAACCATCAGTGGAAAACCGAGTTCTACACCGACGGCGTACTCAGCGGCGGCGTGTTGCGCGGCAACCTGTACCTCAAGGGCGGCGGCGATCCCAAGCTGAACATGGAAAAACTCTGGCTGCTGATGCGCGACCTGCGCGCCAACGGCGTACAGCAAGTCACCGGCGACCTGGTGCTGGATCGCAACTTCTTCCAGCAGCCGCAACTGCCGGAGTTCAATGACGATGGCAACGACGAGAACAAGCCGTTCCTGGTCAAGCCCGACGCCTTGCTGGTCAACCTCAAGGCCCTGCGTTTCGTGACGCGCAATGATGCGGGCCGGGTGATCGTGTCGGTCGAGCCGCCGATTGCGAGCATTCGCATCGACAACCAGGTGAAAGTGTCCAGCGCCAAACAGTGCACTGGCGACGTGCGCTACAGTCCGATGACCGCGGCCGATGGCAGTGTGACCGTGACCGTCAGCGGCCAACTGGCCGACGGTTGCAGTTCGCAGACCTACTTGTCGCTGCTCGACCATGCCACCTACACCGCTGGCGCCGTGCGCGCGATCTGGAAGGAGCTGGGCGGCACCATCCAGGGCCGCGACATCCAGGCGCCAGTGCCCAAGGATGCCAAGGTCCTGGCCCGTGCGTTCTCGCCGGACCTGGCGGAAATCATCCGCGACATCAACAAATACAGTAACAACACCATGGCCCAGCAGCTGTTCCTGAGCCTGGGTGCGCAGTTTCGCAACGATGCCGATGGCGACGATGCCAAGGCTGCGCAACGCGTAGTGCGTCAGTGGCTGGCGAAAAAAGGCATTACCGCGCCACACCTGGTGATGGAAAACGGTTCCGGCCTGTCCCGCGCCGAGCGGATCAGCGCCCGCGAGATGGCGGCGATGCTGCAAGCGGCCTGGAAAAGCCCTTACGCCGCCGAGTACATCAGCTCGCTGCCGATCGCCGGCACCGACGGCACCATGCGTAAACGCCTGAAAACTACCGCCATGCGCGGCGAAGCCCATGTGAAGACCGGCACCTTGAACACCGTGCGCGCCATCGCCGGGTTCAGCCGCGACAACAACGGCAACACCTGGGCAGTGGTGGCGATTCTCAACGATTCCAAACCGTGGGGCGCGTCGTCGGTGCTGGACCAGGTGCTGCTGGACCTGTATCGCCAGCCGAAGGCGGTTGCAGCCGCGCCGGTGCTCTAACGCTATTGAGCACCGCTGCTACAAGGCTGCACCCGGTCCCTGCCCGTCTGCTTGGCGGCATACACCGCCGAGTCGGCGCGCAGCAGCAAGCCATCGATGCCTTCATCGACACGCCAGCTGGCAACTCCGAAGCTGGCGGTGACAATGCCCACCGGCGCCATCGGCACACTGCGCAACGACTGCCACAGTTCCATCGCCAGGCGGTAAGCCTGGGCGCCATCAGTGTGCGGGCATAGCACCACGAACTCTTCCCCACCCAACCGACAGAACACGTCGGTGCGACGCAGGCGCTGGCTGATTCGCCTGCACAGCTCCTGCAACACGCCGTCGCCGACACCATGCCCGTGCTGGTCGTTGATCCGCTTGAAGTGGTCGATATCCAGCATGATCACCGACAGTGCGCCGGCCGTGCGGTTGAAGCGCAGCAGTTCGGCCTTCATGCGGTCCTGGAAATAGCGGCGATTGTGGATGCCCGTCAGGGAGTCGGTGATGGACAGCGTGCGCAGCTCTTCTTCGACGCGCTTGAGATCGGAAATATCCGACACATAGCCGTGCCACAACGTACCGCCGCCGGGGAGTTCTTCCGGTGTAGCCTCGCCACGAATCCAGCGCAGGCCGCGCTGGGGCAACTGCACGCGATACTCTTCGCGCCAATGGCTCAATTGCAGCGCCGACAAGCGTATCGAGGCGCGTACCCGCTCAACGTCCAGAGGGTGAATGCGCTCCAGTACCTTGCCCCCGTCCTGCTGCAACACGCCAAGCTCGATCTCATAGATATCGCGCATGCCTTCGCTGGCGTATATGAAACGCCAGGTGTCTTGGGGCTCCAGGGTGAACTGAAAGATGCCGCCAGGCACATGGGCACTGAGCTTTTTCAGCAAGCGATCCCGTGCGGCCAAAGCCTCATAGGCGCGTTTCTGCTCAGTGATGTCCAGGTAAATGGCCAAGTGCCCGACCCACAGGCCATGGTCATCCAGCAACACCGTGGCCAGCATGTTGACAGTCAAGGGGCTGCCATTCTCACGCACCAGCGTCCACTCGCGGGCGTCATGCTGGCTGTCCGGGCTTTCCACCAGCATCGCCTGGCTCGGTGCGATGCGCTTACCCAGCGCCACACTCAAACGCGCGGCGCGGGCTTCGAGTTCCGAGGCCAGGTGCAGGCTCTCCAGTGTCAGGCGGCCTACAACGTGCTCGCTCTTGAACCCCAGCATCCGCTCGGCGCCAGCGTTGAACGTGTTGATGACCCCGCGCAAGTCGGTGGCAATGATTGCCACGTGCGTCGCGGCGTTCAGCACGCTGCGCAATTGACCATGGGCGCCGCGCAGTTCCTGCTCACGCAGGCGCAACTGAGCAGTACGCTGCTCGACCAGCATCAGCGCCCGCTGGCGCTGGCTGACCAGCACGTAGAGCAAGGCACTGAACAGCGCACTCAACAGTACGCCCATGGCCAGTATGGTGTTGGTCGAAGAATGGTTGGCCTTGTCGAAAGTCTCGCTGGCACGCAGGCTCAACGCGTAGACATGATCACCAAGGGTCAGGCGGCGGGTGGCAACGTGCTCGTTGCCGCCTGGCGCATTACCGGACGCGTACAGCACGCGCTGCTGAGTGTCGGAGGTGTCGACGATCTGCATCACCAGGTTATCCCGGGTCGACTTGGGCAAACCATCGGCCACCAGTTGGCGCATGCTGATCACCGCCATCACATAGCCGTACGGCTGGGCATCCACCGCTTTACTGACCGGCGCCACCAGCAGCACCCCCGCGGCATAAGCCGGTTCCACGCCCACCAATTGCATGGGCTGGGACACCGCCGCCTTGCCGGTTTTTTGCGCACGCTCAAGCACAGCGCGCCGCAGGGGTTGGGCCAGCAGATCAAAACCCAAGGGCGAGCCCAACAGACTTTGGGTCTGGCTGTACAGCACCGGTATATATTCATCGCGCTCGGAAGCCGGCGCCAACTCACCTGCCGAATTCAGCTCGCGGATGTTGAAAGGTGCGCCGCGCTGGCGCGAGATCTCCTGTTCGAACTGGCTGCGCTGCTCCCGAGACACCCGCGGCGCCCAGGCATAGGCACGCGCGTGCAACAACAAGGGCTGGGCGAAACCGTCGAATTCGCTGCGGGATACTTCGCCGGAGTTGACGAAAAAGCGGCGCAGGCTGTCCAGGCGCAGTTCCTGGTCTTCGAAACGCTCCTGGATCCTGCTGTAGCGCTCGCTGACCAGCAACTGGAAGCGCTGGCGCACCTGTTGCTGATAGAGGTCGGCAGCGGCCCACGCGATGACCAGGGTCAATGCGCTACCGGTTGCCAACACCACCACTGCCACCAGCCAAGCCGATGCCTGTTCACTGATAAAACCAAGGATTTTCGGGCGTACGGCTTGCATCGGCATAGGCAACACTCACAACGCCAGCGTGCGGGGTGTCACTTTGGCTGGACGTTAAGTTATAGCCATCGGTCGAGTGTTTGACCAGCGTAAATACTGCGAGCGCTTGCTGCGGGAGGGAGCAAGCTCCCTCCCACCGGAGCTCGCCCCTGCGGACAATCAGCGTGCGGTGATTTTCCAAGCGCGATGGATCTTCGCGTTGCGCGCAAAATCCGGGTCGATGGTCTTGTCGCTGATCTCCTCGACCGCATAGCGTTCGCTGAGGTTGTCTTCCAGCTGGAACTTGCGAAAGTTGTTCGAAAAGTACAGCACGCCGCCCGGCGCCAGGCGCGCCATGGCCAGGTCGAGCAATTGCACGTGGTCACGCTGCACGTCGAAAATGCCTTCCATGCGCTTGGAGTTGGAGAAGGTCGGCGGGTCGATGAAAATCATGTCGAATTCATCGCGACTGGCCTCCAGCCACGCCATCACGTCGCCTTGTTCCAGGCGGTTCTTGTCGGAAAAACCGTTGAGGGAAAAGTTGCGGCGCGCCCAGTCCAGGTAGGTTTTGGACAAATCGACACTGGTGGTGCTGCGCGCGCCCCCCTTGGCCGCGTGCACGCTGGCGGTGGCGGTGTAGCAATACAGGTTGAGGAAGCGCTTGCCCGCCGCTTCCTTCTGAATGCGCATGCGCATCGGACGGTGGTCAAGGAACAGCCCGGTGTCCAGGTAGTCGGTCAGGTTGACCAGCAGCTTCACGCCACCTTCGCTGACCTCAGTGAACTTGCCCTGGGCGCTCTGGCGCTCGTATTGCTTGGTGCCGCTCTGACGCTCGCGACGTTTGACCACCACGCGGCTCTTGTCGACGTTCAATGCCTGGGGAATCGCTGCGAGCGCGTCGAACATGCGCGCCGAGGCCTTTTCCGGGTCGATGGATTTGGGCGCGGCGTATTCCTGCACGTGCACCCAATCGTGATACAGGTCGATGGCCATGGAGTACTCCGGCATGTCGGCGTCGTACACGCGGTAGCAATCCACGCCCTCGCGCTTGGCCCATTTGCCCAGCAGCTTGAGGTTCTTCTGCAGGCGGTTGGCAAACATCTGCCCGCCTTCGCTCAAGCGCGCCTGCTCGACCACCGGGGCCGGTGCTGGCTTGATCGGGTTGCCGTTCTTGTTGTACTGACGCTCGGCCGGCTCGGTCGGGGCCTGGTCGTAAGCCGCTTGCTCACGTTCAGCCTGGCGTTGTTCCGGGGTACGGCGCTCGCCAGTGACGAACTGATCCGGGTTGACCTTGATCAGCAGCAATTTGCACGGCAACGCGCCGTTCCAGAACGAATACTGCTTGTGGCTGCGGATGCCCATGCGCTTGCCCAGGTCCGGCGCGCCGGTGAACACGGCCGCTTCCCAACCCATGCAGGCCTGGCGCAGACGCTCGCCGAGGTTCTGGTAGAGGTACAACAAGCTGGCCTCGTCACCCAAACGCTCGCCGTACGGCGGGTTGCAGATGACCAGGCCTTTCTGGTTCTGGTCCGGGCGCGGCTCGAACGTGCCGACCTCGCCCTGGTACACCTTGATCCAGTGGCTCAGGCCTGCGCGCTCAATGTTATTGCGGGCTGGCTGGATCAGGCGCGGATCGGCTTCGTAGCCACGCACCCACAGCGGCGTTTTGTTCATGCCGATGGCGGCACGTTCAGTGGCCTCGGCGTGCAGTTTCTTCCACAGCGCCGGGACGTGGCCCAGCCAGGTGGTGAAACCCCACAGTTCGCGATTGAGGTTGGGCGCCATGTCGGCGGCAATCATCGCGCCTTCGACCAAAAAGGTGCCCACGCCACACATCGGGTCGGTCAACGCCCCGCCTTCGGCAGCAATGCGCGGCCAGCCGGCACGGATCAGAATCGCGGCCGCCAGGTTTTCCTTCAACGGCGCGGCGCCCTGCTGCAGGCGATAGCCGCGCTGGTGCAGGCTATGGCCGGACAGGTCCAGGGAGAGAATGGCTTCGCCACGGTCCAGGCGCAGGTGGATGCGCAGGTCCGGGTTGATCTTGTCGATGGACGGGCGTTCGCCGGCCGGGGTGCGCAGTTTGTCGACGATCGCATCCTTGACCTTCAGCGCGCCGAAGTGGGTGTTGTCGATGCCCGAGCCGTGACCGCTGAATTCCACCGCCAGCGTACCGTCGCAGACCATGTGGTCGGCCCATTCGATGTCCAGCACGCCGTGGTAGAGGTCCTCGGCGTCCTTCATCGGGAAGCGCTTGAGCACCAGCAGCACGCGGTTGGCCAGGCGTGACCAGAGGCACAGGCGGTAGGCGGTTTCCATGTCGGCCATGCCGCGTACGGCCGAGGTATGCTCACGGGCTTCCTCAAGGCCAAGCCCGACGGCTTCCTCGATCAGCAGGCCTTCGAGGCCCTTGGGGCAAGTGAGAAAGAGTTCAAAACGGTCCGACATGGGGCATTCCAGGCTTTTCAGCAATAAATGAACGGGCGACGCATCACCGGTTCGGTTTTCAATCAAGCACTTTTCTTGAAGAGTGCTCGCGTGGCACGAATGTGCCGTTCCACTCCGTCTGACGGGCCCTCGGGCCTTTATTGACGGGGCAGAAGAAGAAATTGAAGCAACAAAAGGAAATATTCCGACCCTTCGTCGAATAATAACCGACTGCAACAGGCGGACATTCTCACTAAAGGATTAAACCGTTGCGCTTCGCAGGGCACATCATAGCTGGCTTTGCTCTATAAAAGGGGCGAAAAGCCGCCCCAGCTTATGGCTATAGCATCGCTCCGGTTACGTGCTTATGACAAAACGATCATTGAATCCATGTGACCTATTGGTTAGAACTCAACACAGGTTGGCGCCGTAACGGCGTCGACACATCGGCTCGCCACGCCGGCAGCGAGCCCACCAACGGCAGAAAAACTCTGCCCGGCCTCACACGAGGCCGAAGGATATCTAGACAGTCAACAAGTGAGGGAAACACCCTATGAGAAGACTTAAGCGTGATCCGTTGGAAAGAGCATTTTTACGCGGATATCAATATGGCGTTCATGGAAAATCCCGTGAGCTTTGCCCATTTACTCTACCGTCGGTACGCCAAGCCTGGATCAATGGCTGGCGAGAAGGACGCGGCGACAACTGGGACGGTATGACTGGCACTGCGGGTATCCACAGACTCAACGAACTTCACGCCGTCGGCTAATCAGGGCATTTAATTCCGACACATCAACTTGAATAGCTAAAGACTTAACCACGCACGTCCTATCCGGACGGCGGGCTTCGGCCCAGGGGCTCCTTTATGGAGCCCTTTTTATTGACCAGTAGTTTCAGCTGAGCATCAGCGCAGCGCAGCGATTGCGTCCACCGATTCGCGAATAAGCGCGGGGCCTTTGTAGATGAAGCCGGAGTACAACTGCACCAGGCTCGCGCCCGCCGCGATTTTTTCAGCGGCGTGCTTGCCTTCGGTGATCCCGCCTACGGCGATGATCGGCAGGCGCCCCGCCAGTTCGGCCGCCAGCACCTTGACGATATGGGTGCTCTTGTCGCGCACCGGTGCGCCGGACAGACCGCCCGCTTCATCACCGTGAGCCAGGCCTTCGACGCCCACACGGCTGAGGGTGGTGTTGGTCGCGATGACCGCATCCATGCCCGAGTCCATCAGGGCCTGGGCCACCAGCACGGTTTCTTCATCGCTCATATCGGGTGCGATCTTGATTGCCAGCGGCACTCGTTTGCCGTGGCGCACCGCCAGGTCTTCCTGGCGCTGGCGCAACGCTTCGAGCAATTGCTTGAGCGAGTCACCGAACTGCAGGCTGCGCAAGCCCGGGGTGTTGGGCGAGCTGACGTTGACGGTGACATAGCTGGCGTGGGCATAGACCTTATCCAGGCAGATCAGGTAATCGTCCACCGCACGCTCCACCGGCGTGTCGAAATTCTTGCCGATGTTGATACCCAGGATGCCCTTGTACTTCGCCGCTTCAACCCGCGAGAGCAGATGGTCCACCCCCAGGTTGTTGAAGCCCATGCGGTTGATGATCGCCTCGGCGTCCGGCAGGCGGAAGATCCGGGGCTTGGGGTTGCCCGGTTGCGGCCGAGGGGTCACGGTGCCGATTTCGACGAAACCGAAACCCAACTGTGCAAACCCGTCGATGGCCGCACCGTTCTTGTCCAGCCCGGCAGCCAACCCGACCGGGTTGGGGAAGTTCAGCCCCATCACCGAGACCGGCATTTTCGCCGGCGCTTTGCACACCAGGCCATTGAGCCCCAGGCGGCCACCGGCACCGATCAGGTCCAGGGACAGATCGTGGGAGGTTTCCGGAGAGAGTTTGAACAACAGCTGGCGGGCCAGGGTATACATGGGCGGGCTAGACTCGGATGGCGGCGAAAGGTGGCGCGATTATAGCCGGGGAGTCGGGCTGCATGCGAGGCGCGCCGCCCAATCGTCAATTACGATGTGCCATTAATGCCTCATAACGCGCCCAGACTTTTTCGGCGTAGCGCATGCGCAATGCCTCACGCTGCGCGCCGTCGCCCGGCCCTGCATTGTAGGAGCCCACCGCCGTCCAGTTGTAGCCGAAACGCTGGACAAACTCGGCAAGAATC
Organism: Pseudomonas sp. W4I3; assembly: GCF_030816195.1. Lineage (GTDB taxonomy): Bacteria > Pseudomonadota > Gammaproteobacteria > Pseudomonadales > Pseudomonadaceae > Aquipseudomonas. The sequence goes on from NZ_JAUSXS010000001.1 coordinate 5,031,007, forward strand.
GAGGCGCCGACTTCCACCGACAAGCACGGCTCGTTCAACAGCCGTTCTTCCGTAATGCCCAGCTTGAGCAGGCGGGGCAAGTGACTGCTGTTGATTTGCATCAAACCGATATCACGCGTGCCATTGCCGTTGGCATGGTTGATCGCCTCCGCACGGTACCCCGACTCTACCGCGGCGATGGCCTGCAGTAACTCGGGTTCGAAGTCGTAGCGACGCGCCACTTCATCCCAACAGTAGGCCAGGGCGTGGTTGCTGTTCATCAGCGCGCTCAGTATCAGGGCCTTGTCCCACCCCTTAAACATTGCTGATCTGCCCGCACGCCGAACACACGTGCCTGACTTGCTTTGACGCCGGGTCTTCGACCCGCACGGGGCAGGTAAATCGATAGCCCTTGCCATACACGGTCTTGATAAAGCCTTTGTCGGCTCTCAAGTGTTTGCGCAACGCGTAGATACATCGCGTCAATGATTCATCGGCCACCTCGCCCCTGGGCCAGGCGAGCGCCAACAGGCGGTCCTTGGTCATCAACGAACCACCGGAAGCCAGCAACAGTCGAAGCACCCGCCCTTCTTTAGGCGGCAGTTGAATATCGGTTTCCCGCCCCGTCAGCCGACCATCGCCATGCAAGGTCCAGTGAGCGAAGACGAAGGAGTTTGTCGATTCTTCAATCACCACGGCCATCGCGCACCTGCATATTCGACTGCTGACATCCAAATCCCTTCTTCCAGTGACGGCCCACTGGCCCGATGCCGTGACTATAAAAACCTGTGTTGCCTTTAACGCTAGGAAAAGCCCTATTCAGTCAGCGCTTTTCAGCCTTCTCCTGTAAGACAATTCAGGACTCAACTGGAATGAGATACCCACTCCTGATACACCTCATGCAGCTCAACCCCTAGCCGGTCCTCCAGCTGCACCAACTCACCCACCGCCATCAATTGCCCATTGACCCGCACTTCCACGCAATGGATGACGTCAGGCGCCAAAGGCAACACTTTCCCCGGCGCAAATGCAGCCAAACGCTTGGGGCTGATCAGTTGCTCCTGCAACAGTATTTCCAGGTACATGGACAAACGCCTTTAGTCAGGGGGAACGCTCGCGACCCGGCGTTACGAACGCACGTTGCACACGTTCGTATTGCGCAGCCGTCAACGGCGGCGGCCCAGCCGGGGGCTTCGATTCGTCATGAGCCACTTCCACCCGCCATGACGAGATTTCATTCGGTTGCTTGGGTACATCCAATTGCTCCACCAGTTGTTCGATCAGGCTGACCTGGGCAGGCTTACCTTTGATCAAGAGGCTGTTGGTATCCGGATAGGCGATCAGCGTGAGGTTCTTGTCCGCCAGAACGCCTTTGTGCTCACTGGCCAGCAGGCTTTGAACGATGGATACCATCCCCGGCACGTTGACCTTGGCTACGCCGGCGCCATATTGCCGATCCTCGACATGGGTATTGAACACCTGCACCACGCCAAAGGCCTGCGCGCCCACACGCAGCTCACTGCGTTGCCGGTCCGTCAACTGCGCCAGCCGCAGTACCTGGTTGACATAGCTGGGTGGCCCGGACACATAGAACGTGCGCGCCCCGTTGTCGCGCAGCGGATAGCGGGACTCATCCAGCCCCGTGCGACGCATGATGCCGCGCAGCCGGTTGACCGAAATGTAGCGCAGGGCCACTGCAGAGGTTCTCGCCTCGGCCGCGTTGTAGAGGTGCACTGCTTGCCCGTCGCTGTGCCAGATCAGGTCTTCCTGCCGGGCCAGCGCTTCGAGCACTTGCTGGGGCGCCTCGAAGTCGAATGTGCCGCTGATTCGCTTGTGCGCCGCCTCCCGACTGACAACCACAGGCATCCCCAACGGCACCGAGAGCGCAGTGAAAAACCTTTCCAGGCTTTCATCTCTGGCCTGATACGGCTCGCCCCAGGCAACGCGGCCGACCAGCAACAGCACGACCCATAACAGCAGGCTACCGACGCCAGTGGCGGTGGGTCGTAATGAGAAAATCAGCAGGCACCTTGGGTTTCCTGGGGGAGTAGGACGCAAAAGAGCGGCCATACTGAAAGGCGGGCGAGGTTCAATCATGATGAAAAGCTGACGGCCGCCCCGTGGCATGTGCCTTGCTACGCACTCTTTATCAGGGCGCGCGCCAGCGACGGAGCGGGCCTACGGACAAAGGCGTCGTTTCCCTGCAATGGCTGGTATCGCCATCCGAGGGCACGGCGTTTTTTTTTGAGCGAAAAGGTAGGTGTTGATGAACGATTCGGTCGGCAACAGCCCGGTGAACGCCGCGCTGGCCTGGGTAAACGGCAGTGACGCCCCGGAAAAGAGCAGCCTCGACCTGGGATTCATGGCCTTGACTGACTGCGCCTCACTGGTGGTAGCGGCTACCCAGGGATTCGCGCAACCCTATGGCCTTACGCTGAACCTCAAGCGCCAATCGTCCTGGGCCAACTTGCGCGACAAACTGGTCAGCGGCGAGCTGGACGCCGCCCACAGTCTCTACGGGCTGATTTATGCGGTGCATTTGGGCATCGGTGGCGTTGCTGCGAGCCCGATGGCGGTGCTGATGGGGCTGAACCAGAACGGGCAGAGCATCAACCTGTCCCGTGGGCTGCAACAGCAAGGCGTGACCACTCCTGAAGCATTGGACCGTCACGTGCACCAAAGCCGCACAAAACTCACCTTCGCCCAGACCTTTCCTACGGGTACCCACGCCATGTGGCTGTATTACTGGCTGGCGAGCCAGGGCATCCACCCGCTGCGGGACGTGGACAGTGTGGTGGTGCCCCCGCCGCAAATGGTTGCGCACCTGCAAGCGGGTCGTATCGACGGGCTGTGTGTCGGCGAACCCTGGTGCGCCAGCGCAGTGAAGCAGAACCAAGGGTTCACCCTGGCGACCAGCCAGTCGATCTGGCCGAATCATCCGGAAAAAGTGTTGGGCTGCACCCAGGCCTTCGTCGACCAATACCCCAACACCGCCCGTGTATTGGTGATGGCGATTCTCGAAGCCAGTCGTTTTATCGAGGCCAGCGCGCAAAACCGTCGTTCCACCGCCCAATTGCTCAGCGCCGGTGAGTACCTTGACGCACCGCTGGACTGCATCGAACCGCGCCTGCTGGGCAGCTACGAAGATGGCCTGGGCAATCAATGGCAAGACCCGCACGCGCTACGTTTTTTCGCCAATGGCGCGGTCAACCTGCCCTACCTCTGTGACGGCATGTGGTTCATGACCCAATTTCGCCGCTGGGGCCTGCTGCGCGAAGACCCGGACTACCTTGACGTTGCCCGCCAGGTGCAACAACTGGACTTATATCGTCAAGCCGCCACGGCCATCGGCGTCCCGACCAACGCTCAGGACATGCGCAGCAGCCAGTTGATCGACGGCAAGATCTGGGACGGCTCAGACCCCGCCGGCTATGCGCGCAGCTTCCGCCTGCACGCCATGGCGGACGACATCAGCCGCCAAGCGCTGCGCTGACAGGAGCACGAGCATGCTGCGAATCCTGCTGATCAACGACACCCCGCGCAAAGTCGGCCGGCTCAAGGCCGCGCTGACCGAGGCCGGCTTTGAAGTGATCGATGAGTCCGGCCTGACCATCGACTTGCCCGCGCGCGTCGAAACGGTGCGCCCCGACGTGATCCTGATCGATACCGAGTCACCCGGCCGCGATGTGATGGAGCAGGTGGTGCTGGTCAGCCGCGACCAGCCCCGCCCTATCGTGATGTTTACCGATGAACACGACCCGAATGTCATGCGCCAGGCGATCAAGTCCGGGGTCAGTGCCTACATCGTCGAAGGCATCCAGGCCCAGCGCTTGCAGCCAATCCTTGATGTGGCCATGGCTCGCTTCGAAAGCGACCAGGCCCTGCGCGCCCAGCTCCACGCACGCGATCAGCAGTTGGCGGAGCGCAAGCGCATCGAGCTGGCCAAAGGTCTGCTGATGAAAATGAAGGACTGCAATGAGGAAGAGGCCTACACCCTGATGCGCCGCCAGGCCATGAGTCGCCAGCAGAAACTGATTCAGGTAGCCGAACAGATTATTGCCATGAGCGAATTGCTCGGCTGATCTGGCGCGGCTCTTGCTAAACAACCTTCACAGGTAGCCAACGGCGGTTGCCCCACCCACGACAAAGACGTCGCACACCCGGTTTGCCCTCGCGAACCCGGTGGCGGCGTTTTTTCGTTTTAGACCCCCAACCGTTGAGGTGCGTGATGAAATCAAGCTTCTGGAAATCCGGGCACACCCCGACCCTGTTTGCCGCGTTCCTGTATTTTGACCTGAGCTTCATGGTCTGGTACCTGCTGGGCCCACTGGCGGTACAGATTGCCGCCGACCTGCACCTGACCACTCAACAGCGCGGCCTGGTGGTGGCGACGCCAATCCTGGCGGGCGCGGTGTTGCGCTTTCTGATGGGCATGCTGGCCGACAAGCTGTCGCCCAAGACTGCCGGGCTGATCGGCCAGGTGATCGTGATCGTCGCGTTGTTCTGCGCCTGGAAACTGGGGATTCACAGCTACGAGCAAGCCCTGCTGCTGGGCATGTTCCTCGGCATGGCCGGTGCGTCTTTTGCCGTTGCGCTGCCGTTGGCTTCGCAGTGGTACCCGGCCGAGCACCAGGGCAAAGCCATGGGCATCGCCGGCGCCGGCAACTCCGGCACCGTGTTTGCCGCCTTGCTGGCGCCGGTACTGGCGGCGGCCTTTGGCTGGAGCAATGTGTTCGGCTTCGCCTTGATTCCGCTGATCCTCACCCTGTTCGTGTTCGCCTGGCTCGCCCGCAATGCCCCGCAACGCCCGAAAGCCAAGTCGATGGCCGACTACTTCAAGGCCCTGGGCGATCGCGACAGCTGGTGGTTCATGTTCTTCTACAGCGTGACCTTCGGCGGCTTCATCGGCCTGGCCAGCGCCCTGCCCGGCTACTTCAACGACCAGTACGGCCTGAGCCCGGTGACCGCCGGCTATTACACCGCGGCCTGCGTCTTCGGCGGCAGCCTGATGCGCCCGTTGGGCGGCGCCCTGGCGGACCGCTTCGGTGGGATCAAGACCCTGCTCGGCATGTACAGCGTGGCGGTGATCTGCATTGCAGCGGTGGGTTTCAACTTGCCCAGTTCCTACGCTGCGCTGGCGCTTTTCGTGTGCACCATGCTCGGCCTCGGCGCCGGCAACGGCGCGGTATTCCAGTTAGTGCCGCAGCGTTTTCGCAGTGAGATCGGCGTCATGACCGGCCTGATCGGCATGGCCGGCGGGATCGGCGGCTTTGCCCTGGCCGCCGGCATGGGCGCGATCAAACAGAGTACCGGCAGTTACCAGTTGGCCCTGTGGTTGTTCGCCAGTCTCGGCGTGTTGGCCTGGTTTGGCCTGCACGGCGTCAAGCGGCGCTGGAGAACCACTTGGGGTTCGGCTGCCGTGACCGCCGCGCGCGTCTGATGAGCCTGCAACTGAGCGTCGCTCAGGCCAGTGCGATCGGCCCACGGGCAGAAAATCAGGATGCCTTGCGGGTGGTCACGCCCGTGGCGGAACTGGCCGCGAGCAAAGGCTACCTGTGCGCCCTGGCCGACGGTGTCAGCCAATGCGCCGATGGCGGCCTGGCCGCGCGCTCGACCTTGCAGGCCCTGGCCCTGGACTACTACGCCACGCCGCAGACCTGGGGCGTGGCCCAAGCGCTGGAACGCTTGTTGGTCGCACAGAATCGCTGGTTGCAAGCCAATGGCGGCGGCCAGCCTTTGCTGACCACCCTCAGTGCCCTGGTGTTTCGCGGCCAGCGTTTCACCCTGGCCCATGTCGGTGACTGCCGGGCCTATCGCTGGCTGGACGGCGAGTTGCAGCGCATCAGCGAGGACCATGTGTGGGAGCAGCCGGGCATGCAGCATGTGCTCAAGCGCGCCCTCGGCTTGGACCAACACTTGGTGCTGGATTTTCTCGACGGTGAACTGCGCGCAGGCGAGTGTTTCCTGCTGCTCAGTGACGGGGTCTGGGCCACGCTGGGCGACCACAGCATCAGCGCGATCCTGCGCGAGCAAAGCGACTTGGACATGGCGGTCAATACGCTGGTCGCTGCCGCCCACCTGGCAGGCAGCCAGGACAATGCCAGCGCCTTGCTGGTACGTATCGATGCCCTCGGCGCCGCCACGCTCGGTGATGCACTGGCGCAGTTGCAGCAGTGGCCGCTGCCACCATTGCTCAAAGCAGGACAACGTTTCGAAGGTTGGCACGTGCAAAGCCTGTTGGCGCAGAGCCGGCAGTCATTGCTGTATCGGGTACAGGATGATCAACAGCGGCCCTGGTTGTTGAAAACCTTGCCGTTGAATCGTGACGAAGATGCTGACGCCGCCCAGGCCTTGCTCTCGGAAGAATGGTTTCTGCGCCGGGTCGCCGGTCGCGCGTTTCCCGAAGTGCATGCCGCCAGTGGGCGCCAGCATCTGTATTACGTGATGCGTGAATACCCGGGGCAGACCCTTGCCGAACTGTTCAAGCGCCAGGGCCCATTGCCCCTGGCGCAATGGCAGTCCATCGCCGAACGATTGCTGCGTGCGGTCGGCCTGCTGCACCGGCGACAGATCCTGCACCGTGACATCAAGCCGGAAAACCTGTTGCTGGGGGACGACGGCGAACTGCGCGTGCTGGATTTCGGCCTGGCCTACTGCCCAGGGCTCTCCGAAGACCGCGCCAGTGTGCTGCCCGGCACGCCGAGTTTTATCGCGCCAGAGTCGTTCAACGGCGAACGTCCTACGCCGCAACAGGATTTGTACAGCGTCGGCGTCACGCTTTATTACCTACTGACCGGCCATTATCCCTACGGCGAAATCGAAGCCTTCCAACGCCCGCGTTTCACTCATGCGGTCAGCGCCAGCCGCTACCGCCCCGATTTGCCGGACTGGCTGCCCGCAAGCCTCGAACGGGCCGTGGCTGCGCAACCGGAACAACGTTATGAAACCGCAGAGGAATGGTTGCTGGTGCTCGAACAGGCCGACCGCCGCGAGCTGAGCGTGCGGCCGCGACCCTTGCTGGAGCGTGAACCGCTCAAGGTGTGGCAAACCCTGGCGGTGGTTTCACTGCTGATCAATCTGGTGCTGCTGTTCTGGCTATTGCACCACTAACGGGCAGAATTTTCCGGCATCACCATTGAATCCCGAATAAAACAGCGGATATCAACACTTGGCACAGCTGCTGCATTAGCTATCCCAACAACCCACATACAGCCGCGCCTTCAACGTCGAAGGATCGAGCTTCCCGAGAGAACGGGACCAGGACAAAGGCGTCCTCGCTAGGTAACTAGCGGGGACGCCTTTTTTTGTTTGCGCGTGATTGGTCGGAGAGCGACATGAAAAAACTCAAACTGGTGATGATCGGCAACGGCATGGCCGGGGTTCGCACCCTTGAAGAATTGCTCAAGCTCAGCAGCGAGCTCTATGACATCACGGTGTTCGGCGCCGAGCCCCACACCAACTACAACCGCATCCTGCTGTCGCCGGTACTGGCCGGCGAGCAGACCTTTGAAGAGATCGTGCTCAACGACCTGGACTGGTACCTGGATAACAACGTCAAGCTGCTGCTCAACCGCAAGGTGGTGCAGATCGACCGGGTCAAGCGCCGCGTCATCGCCGAGGACGGTACCGAAGCCGAGTACGACCGCCTGCTGATCGCCACCGGTTCCACGCCGTTTATCCTGCCCATTCCCGGCAACACCTTGCAGGGCGTGATCGGCTATCGCGACATCGCCGACACCCAGGCCATGATCGACACCGCCAAGACCCACACCCACGCCGTGGTCATCGGTGGCGGCCTGCTCGGGCTGGAGGCCGCCAACGGCTTGATGCTGCGCGGCATGCACGTGACCGTGGTGCATATCGGTGAATGGCTGCTGGAACGACAACTGGACAAGACCAGCGGCCAACTGCTGCAAACCGAACTGGAAAGCCGTGGCCTGGTGTTCCGTCTGTGCGAACAGACCCAGGCCCTGCACGATGCCGGCAATGGTCGGGTCGGCTCGGTGCAGTTCAAAAATGGCGACATCATCCCTGCCGACCTGGTGGTGATGGCCGCCGGTATTCGCCCCAACACCGAACTGGCGGAAAAGTCCGGCATCCCCTGCAACCGTGGGATTCTTGTCAACGATACGATGCAAACCTACGACCCGCGCATCTACGCCATCGGTGAATGCGCCAGCCACCGTGGGATCGCCTACGGCCTGGTGGCACCGCTGTTCGAACAGGCCAAGGTCTGCGCCAACCACCTCGCCCAGTTGGGTTTCGCCACCTATAAAGGCTCCGTGACCTCCACCAAGCTGAAAGTCACCGGCATCGACCTGTTCTCCGCCGGCGATTTCATGGGCGGCGAAGGCACAGAGACCATCACCCTCTCCGACCCCATCGGCGGCGTGTACAAGAAACTGGTGATCAAGGACGACATCCTGGTCGGCGCCTGCCTGTACGGCGATACCGCCGATGGCGGTTGGTATTTCCGTCAAATCCGTGAGAACCACGCGATTGGCGAGATCCGTGACCATTTGATGTTTGGCGAAAATGCGCTGGGCGACGTCGGCCATCAAGGCCAGGACAAAGCCATGAGCATGGCCGACAACGCCGAGGTCTGCGGCTGCAATGGCGTGTGCAAGGGCACCATCGTCAAGGCGATCCAGGAACAGGGGTTGTTCAGCGTCGATGAGGTGAAAAAGCACACCAAGGCCGCCAGCTCGTGCGGCTCCTGCGCGGGGTTGGTGGAGCAGATCCTGATCAACACCGTGGGCGGTGCCGCCGACGTCAAACCCAAGAGCGAGAAAGCTATCTGCGGTTGCAGCGACCTCAACCACGGGCAAATCCGTCAGGCCATTCGCGACCAGCACCTGCTGACCATCGCCGGCACCATGAGCTACCTGAACTGGCGCACGCCCAACGGTTGCGCCACCTGCCGCCCGGCGCTGAACTACTACCTGATTTCCACCTGGCCTGGCGAAGCCAAGGACGACCCGCAATCGCGCCTGATCAACGAGCGTGCCCACGCCAACATTCAGAAAGACGGTACCTACTCAGTAGTCCCACGGATGTGGGGCGGCGTGACCAATCCGTCGGAGCTGCGCCGTATCGCCGACGTGGCCGACAAGTACAACGTACCGATGGTCAAGGTAACCGGCGGCCAGCGCATCGACTTGCTCGGCATCAAGAAGCAGGATTTGCCTGGGGTTTGGAAAGACCTCGATATGCCGTCCGGGCATGCCTACGGCAAATCCATCCGTACCGTGAAGACCTGCGTGGGCAGCGAGTTCTGCCGCTTCGGTACGCAGAACTCCACGCAACTGGGCATCGAACTGGAGCACGACCTGTTCAATATGTGGTCGCCGCACAAGGTGAAGCTGGCGGTGTCCGGTTGCCCACGCAATTGCTCGGAAGCGGGCATCAAGGACGTGGGAATTATCGGCGTGGACTCAGGCTGGGAGATGTATATCGGCGGCAACGGCGGGATCAAGACCGAAGTCGCGGAGTTCTTCGTCAAGCTCAAGACCGCCGAAGAGGTTCGCGAATACAACGGCGCCTTCCTGCAGCTGTACCGCGAAGAAGCCTTCTACCTGGAGCGCACCGTGCATTACCTGCAGCGCGTGGGCATGGACCATATCAAGAAAGCCGTGCTGGAAGACCCGGCCAGGCGCGCGTCCCTCAACGAACGCCTGCAGTTTTCGCTGTCGTTCGAGCAAGACCCTTGGAAAGAACGCTTGGAACAGCCGCTGCTGAAAAAAGAATTCGACGTCATCCCGGTCAAGCAACTGGAGGTGCCAGCATGAACTGGCTGGATATCTGCGCCCTCGAAGAGATCAACACATTGGGCTCGCGCATCATCAACGGACCCAAGGGCGACATTGCGATTTTTCGTACCAGCGACGATGAAGTCTTCGCACTCGATGACCGCTGTCCGCACAAAGGCGGGCCGCTGTCCCAAGGCTTGATCTATGGCAAGCGCGTGGCGTGCCCGCTGCACAATTGGCAGATCGATCTGGCATCCGGCGAAGCCCAGGCGCCGGATATCGGTTGCGCCCATCATCACCTCGCCCGCGTGGAAAACGGCCGAGTGATGCTGGCTCTGCGGGACGCAGGGTGATGAACCGCCAGGTCACGGCGTCCACCTGCTGTTATTGCGGGGTGGGCTGCGGCGTGCTGATTGAGCATGACGGCACCCGGATTCTCGGCGTGCAAGGCGATCCGGACCACCCGGCCAACTTCGGCAAGCTGTGCAGCAAGGGCGCCAGCCTGCACCTGACCGGTGACCTCGACGCCCGCGCCCTCTACCCGCAATTGCGTTTGGGCAAAGGCATGGCCCGCAGTCGCACGGACTGGGATACGGCGCTGGAACATGCCGCCAATGTGTTCGCCGCCACCATCGCCGAACACGGTCCCGACAGCGTGGCGTTCTACATTTCCGGGCAACTGCTGACCGAGGACTACTACAGCTTCAACAAACTGGCACGGGCGCTGGTGGGCACCAACAATATCGACAGCAACTCACGGCTGTGCATGTCATCGGCCGTGGTGGGCTATAAACGTAGCCTGGGCGCCGATGCGCCGCCGTGCAGCTATGAAGATCTGGAAACCAGCGACTGCGTGATGATCGTCGGCAGCAACATGGCCTACGCGCACCCGGTACTGTTCCGACGCCTGGAGGAAGCCAAGGCGCGACGGCCACACATGAAAGTGGTGGTGATCGACCCTCGGCGCACAGACACCTGCGATGTGGCCGACCTGCACCTGGCGATCTTGCCGGGGACGGACGTCGCGCTGTTCCATGGGATTTTGCATCTGCTGCTGTGGGAAGACTGGATCGACCGCGATTTTATCCAGGCGCACACCGACGGCCTGGCCGAATTGAAGCGCCTGGTGCATGACTACACACCTCAGATGGTCACGCAGCTGTGCGGCATCAGCGTCGAGCAATTGCGCCTGTGCGCGCAATGGGTGGGCACCTCCAGCAGTTTTCTGTCGCTGTGGTGCATGGGGCTTAATCAATCCACCGCCGGCAGCGCAAAAAACAGCGCACTGATCAACCTGCACCTGGCCACCGGAACCATTGGCCGGCCAGGCTGCGGGCCGTTTTCCCTGACCGGCCAACCCAATGCCATGGGCGGGCGCGAGACCGGCAGCTTGTCGAATTTGCTGCCTGGGCATCGCGACGCCGCCAACCCCGAACACCGCGCAGAAGTCGCCGCTTATTGGGGCGTCGATCAACTGCCCGCCACCACCGGCCTCACGGCGATCGAACTGTTCGAACATGTGCAGGCGGGCAAGATCAAAGCGCTGTGGATCGCCTGCACCAACCCTGCCCAATCATTGCCGGACCAGAATGCCGTGCGTGCCGCCTTGGCGACATGCCCTTTTGTGGTGCTGCAGGAAGCTTTTCGAACCACCGAGACCGCCGCCTACGCCGACCTGCTGTTGCCCGCCGCCAGTTGGGGTGAAAAGGAAGGCACCGTGACCAACTCCGAACGGCGTATTTCCCACGTGCGGCGCGCCATCAGCGCACCGGGAGAAGCGCGGCCGGACTGGGCGATTACGGTGGATTTCGCTCAACGCCTGGAGCGTCGCCTGCGACCAGGGCTGGGCAGCCTGTTTGCGTTTGAGCACCCTGCGCAGATTTTTGACGAATTCAAGCTGCTGACGCGCGACCGCGATTTGGATATGTCAGGCATCAGCCACGCCCTGCTCGACCGACTCGGCCCGCAGCAGTGGCCGTTCCCCATGGGCGCGCAAGCCGGGACGCCGCGGCTCTACGTCGACGGTATTTTCCCCACCGAAAATGGCCGCGCGCAGTTTGTCGCCGACCCCTATCGCGCCGCCAAGGAACAGCGTGACGCACGCTTTCCGCTAACCCTGATCACCGGCCGCCTGCGCGACCAATGGCACGGCATGAGCCGCACCGGCACGGCGGCGCAGTTGTTCGGACATGTCAGCGAGGCGCTGTTGAGCCTGCATCCTGACGAGTTGCGCCGTCACCGCTTCAAGGAAGGCGATCTGGTCAGCCTGAAAAGTCGTCGAGGCCATGTGGTGGTGGCGGTCACCAGCGATGACAGCGTGCGTCCTGGCCAAGCGTTTCTGCCGATGCATTGGGGCGACCGTTTTCTCAAAGGCGGCGTCAACGTACTCACCCAGCCCGCGTTCGATCCGTTGTCCAAACAGCCGGAACTCAAACACAGCGGTGTACGCCTGGAAGCGGTGCAACTGCCGTGGCAGCTGTTCGCGCTGATCGAGGGCGACGTGCAGCGGCATTTCGAAGCCCTGCGTCCGCTCTGTGAGGGGTTTGCCTATGTCAGCCTGAGCCTGTGCGGCCGTGAGCGACCCGCGCTGCTGGTACGCGCAGCCCATACCGAAGCACCCGACCTGACGTTATTGAACCGCATCGACGAGTTGCTGGGGCTCAATGATGGCCCGGTGATGGCTTATGACGACCCGCGCCGCTCCATCGGTAAACGCGTGAAAATCGAGAAAGGCCGCATCACCGCGTTACGCCTGGCCGGCGAAACCCTTGCCCGTCATTGGCTGCAAAGCCTCTGGCTGGAAGGCCGTGCCGACGATCAACTGCGCCGCTGGCTGTTGGCGCCTTTGAGCGCGCCACCCGGAGGCGCGGCAGCCGGCACCAAGGTGCTGTGCAATTGCAAAAACGTCAGCGAAAGCGCGGTGTGCGCCGGGATTGCCCGCGGCCTGGACCTGAATGGACTCAAACAGGAATTGGAATGCGGTACGCAATGCGGTTCCTGCGTGCCAGAAATCAAACGTCTTTTGGCCGCCAGCACGCAGCCAATCGCAATCAGTGTGTGAGGCAAAAACATGAGCGCAAAAGTTTGGCTGGTAGGCGCAGGGCCTGGTGATCCGGAGTTGCTCACCCTCAAGGCGGTAAGGGCGCTGCATGAAGCGGATGTGGTGCTGATCGACGACCTAGTCAACCCGGCAGTGCTGGAACACTGTGGCGATGCGCGAGTGATCACCGTGGGCAAACGCGGCGGCTGTCGCTCAACGCCGCAGGACTTCATTCACCGCCTGATGCTGCGCTATGCACGCCAGGGCAAATGCGTGGTGCGGCTTAAAGGGGGTGACCCGTGCATTTTCGGCCGGGGCGGCGAGGAAGCAACGTGGCTGCGCGAGCATGGGATCGAGGTGGAGTTGGTCAATGGGATCACTTCAGGGCTGGCCGGGGCGACCAATTGCGATATCCCGTTGACGTTGCGCGGTGTGAGCCGGGGCGTGACGCTGGTCACGGCGCATACCCAGGATGACAGCAGCCTGAACTGGCGCGCACTGGCTGAAGGGGGAACGACGCTGGTGGTGTATATGGGCGTGGCCAAGCTGGAAGAGATTCGCCAACAGTTGCTGGAAGGCGGCATGGCTGCGGATATGCCGGTCGCGATGATCGAAAATGCGTCGTTGCCCGAGCAGCGCGAATGCCGCAGCGACCTCGCCTCGATGCATGAAGACGCACGGGCTTTTGCACTGAAGAGCCCGGCAATCCTGGTGATCGGCCGTGTTGCCAGCGCGACTCAGATGGCTTGCGTCACGGCGGCGGCCAGCGCCTGAGGCAAATCGCAGGCGAAAAAAAGCCCGGCCTAAGCCGGGCTTTTTTGTGAAGCTCGGCTAATTACTTAGCTTGAGCTTCAACCGCTGCTTCTACGCGACGGTTAACAGCGCGACCAGCTTCAGTTGCGTTGTCAGCAACTGGGCGGGATTCGCCGTAACCTACGGAAGTGATGCGGCTAGGAGCTACGCCATCTTTAACCAGGACTTGCTTAACAGCGTCAGCACGACGCTGGGACAGCTTCTGGTTGTAAGCGTCTGGACCTACGGAGTCAGTGTGACCAGCAACTTCTACGTTGGTGTCTGGGTACTGAGCCATGAAGTCGGCCAGGTTTTTAACGTCGCCGTAGCTGTTAGGCTTAACAACGGACTTGTCGAAGTCGAACTTAACGTCCAGCTCAACACGAACAACCTGAGCAACCGGAGCTTCTGGCTCTGGAACTGGCTCTGGAGCTGGTGCTGGGGTAGGAGCTGGAGCAGCTGCGCCAGCGTTACCGCCGAAGTTCACACCCAGGCCGACCAGTGCGGAGTAGTCCCACTTGCCGTTGTCCAGACCGTAGTCAGCTTCAACACCGGCACGAGCGTACAGGTTATTGGTGAAGTAGTACTTCACGCCGGTACCGATGGTAGCGAAAGTAGTCTGATCGCGACCGCTGTGACCGTCAGCTTGCACGTTGGTACGGCTCTGGTGGCCGAAACCGCCTTCAACGTATGGACGCAGGCTGTCAACGCCAGCTTGACCGAAGTGATATTGGGCAACCAGGCTGCCGGTATCACCTTTGATTTTCTGGCTACCAGTACCGTCGTTCGAACGGGTGTGGTTAGTCTTGTCGTAGGACAGGTTCAAGGACAGGTCGTCGGTCAAGAAGTAACCGATGCGAGCGCCAGGATTGAAGCCGTCTTCGATGTGCTTGACGCTATCGTTGTACTGCTTCTTGTAGAACAGCTCGCCTTCAACTGCGCCTTGGCCTTGTGCCAGAACGCCGAAAGAAGTAGCGGCAATAAGAGAACCAATGGCCAAGCCCAAGGTGTTTTTCAGTTTCATCCGTTAAATCCCCATCTGGTGATTGTAAAGCAGTCCCACAAACCGGGGGACAACTCGGCGACAAGTCTAACAGAACTTGCCTACACGTAAGAGATATTTGCTACGCACTAAGTTTCAGTCTCGCCCGCAAATTTCTCACGTAATTTATCAAGAGCACGTTTGTAACGCATCTTTGTAGCACTCAAGCCCATATGCATGATGTCAGCGATCTCCTGAAATTCCAATTCTGCGACGAAACGTAGCACCAGAATTTCACGGTCAATCGGGTTCACATGCACCAGCCAGCGATCGAGTCCGCCCTTTTCCTCGGGTGCCGGCGCCTTTTCTTCAGACGCTTCCTCAAGGGGGTCCAGACTCAAGGCGTCCATCAAGCGACGCTTTCGCCGTTCCTTCCGATACTGCGTGATGCACTCGTTGTACGTGATGCTGTAGAGCCAGGTCTTGAACTTCGATTTGCCCTCGAAGTTCTTGAGGCCATACAGCACCTTGAGCATCACTTCCTGACAGACATCGTCCGCATCTCTATCGTTCCCTAAATACCTTGAACAAACGTTGAACAGAGTGCGTTGATATCTGCGCATTAATTCTTCGTACGCGCGTGTTACGTGAAACAGCTCCGTGTGCGAACGCGCGACCAGCTCCTCATCAGAGAGCTCACGGGGGTCATAGCGCGTGGACAGCGTTTGGGCTTTATTCAAAACAAGTCGTGCCGGCAGTCGGGTCAATGTCCGCTGCAACCCGGTAAGCCGGGTTTGCGGCGGCGTACATTAGCAGGGTTTGCCGGATTAGCGGCTACTGACCTGCTGCTCCAGGAGAATCCGGTTCGACAGCGACACCAGCTCTCCCTCATCGGTCAGCACCGTCGTCTTGACTGTGCCGATCTCCTCGATTTGCCCTTCGACCTCGCCCACACGCACCTGTTGCCCAACCTGATACAACTCACGCACATAGATTCCCGCAAGAATCTGACCGGCAATTTCCCGGCTTCCGAGGCCCATGGCCAATGCAACGGCCAGACCAACGGTAATCAAAACGATCACGATAACGTGGTTCAGCAGGTCAGTCTTGACCTCCAACTGGCTGATCGCGACCGAAATACTGATGATGATCACCAGTCCCTGGGCAATTCGCCCCAGGCCTGCCGCATAGTCCAGCCCGACGCCTTCGGCGGCTCCGCGCACCAGGCCATTGGCCAATTGCGCGAGCAAAACACCTACCAGCAACACCAGCGCGCCGCCGAAAACCTTCGGCAAATACAGTGCCAGCATGTCGAGCGTAGCTGAAACTCGCTCAAGTCCAAGGGACTGAGCCGCAGAAACCAGAAAAATAAGTAGAACGAACCAATAGACGATCTTGCCGACCAGCGTAGAAATCGGCACTTGCAAACCCTGCGCGCCCCAGCAGCTTGGTCAGGCCGGTGCCGGCCATCAGGCGATCGAGCCCGAGTTTGGCGAGCAATTTGGACAGCAGGGTGTCGAGCAGCTTGGCCACGACAAAGCCGAGCAATACCAGGACCAGGGCACCAAACAGGTTGGGAATGAAATTCGCCACCTTGGTCCACAATGCGGTCATTGCGGTGACCAGGCTCTGGGTCCAGAGATCAAGTTCCATATTCAATCAGCCTTATCAGCAGTGCGAGCAAGAGGTTTTCTACGGGAAACCGGCGATACATGGGCCGAACCGTTGTTCAGGGCCATCATCAACGCCGGGACCCAGCGCCCGAGCAGGCCGAACAGGTCACCCGCCCCAACCTGACGGTTGGCGGTTTTCAGTACGCGGCCCAGGCAAGCGTCGTCATCACGGTTGGATGGCGAAGCATTGAGCATGTCACGCAAAGACTGTTCGAACGGATCGTGCATAGAGACCTCTCGCAAGTGATTTAAAAGACGAGGGTAAATTTCATCGGGTCACATCGACCCTTTCCTACGTTCAGCTCATATTCAGTTCAAACCCAGCGTAATCGCCGAAATAGCCACCATTGCCCCAGGGCTACCGAGACCATCAGCAGGCAGGCAATCACGAATCCGTAGGGGCTGTTGGAAAACGGTATTCCCCCCACGTTGATGCCCAGCAAGCCAGTCAGAAAACTCATCGGCAAGAAGATGCCGGTGATGATCCCGAAGCGGTACATCGTGCGGTTCATGCGTAGGCTCAGGCGCCGGTCTTCGGCCTCAAGCACAAGCCCCACGCGCTCCCGAGCCAATTCGAGTTCTTCCAGGTAACGGGTCAGGCTGTTGTGCAACTCGTTCCAATAGTCAGCGTCGTCATCACAGAACCACGCCAACTTGATGCGCGTCAGCTGCGCAAAAATATCCCGTTGCGGTGCCAGAAAACGCTTGAGCCCAGCCGCTCGACGACGGATCTGCAAGACACTGCCATGCTCAGGGGTATACCGTTCGTCGGCGTCGAGTTTTTCTTCTTCGGAATCGACGATTTCAGACAGCCCGGTGACCAGATCCTGCACTTTGTTGGTCAGGTACTGCGCCATATAAAGGATGAGTTCAGACGCGGTTCTGGGGCCTTTACCCTCAGCCAACTGCACCAGCAGCTCATCGGTGGCACGTAACGGGCGCAAACGCAGGGAGATCACACGATTGGCCGCTGCGAATATGCGTACCGAAACCATGTCTTCCGGTTCCGCGCCGGGATTGAGATTGATCCCGCGCAGAAACAGCAGCAGTTCGGCATCCGGCAACGGCAACAGCCGCGGGCGGGTATTTTCTTCCAGCAGCAGGTCGCAGGCAAATTCGCTCAAACCGCTGGATGTGCGCAGCCAGGTCTGGGTTTGCGGATGGCTGCGGTCCCAATGCAGCCACAGGCTTTCCTGGGGTTGCATCTGCAACTCGTCAAGCTCAGTCCGGGCAATCGAACGCGCACCGCCTTTACCGTCCAGCACCAGGGCATGCACCAGCCCCCATTGCGCGTTCTCTTCCTCGAACATCCTCACCCCTTTCGGCTACCGCGGTTTATTCAGGCATTTTCAATGGGCTGGGCGAGACGATTACACCGTTGTTATCGGCATACACGTACTCGCCCGGGCGGAACGTCACACCTGCAAAAGTGACCACCACGTTCAGGTCACCCAGACCGCGCTTGTCGGTTTTCATCGGGTGGGAAGCCAGGGCCTGCACACCCAGGTCGGTCTGAGCAATGACATCGACATCGCGGATGCAACCGTAGATCACCATGCCTTCCCAGCCGTTCTTCGCGGCTTTCTCGGCGATCAGGTCGCCCAGCAGCGCACGCCGCAGCGAACCCCCGCCATCGACCACTAATACCTTGCCCGCGCCCGGCTGTTCGGCTTGCTGCTTGACCAGCGAGTTATCCTCGAAGCATTTGATGGTGACGATTTCGCCGCCGAAGGAGTCTCGGCCACCGAAGTTGCTGAACATCGGCTCAACCACCTGTACCAGTTCCGGGTACGCATCGCACAGGTCGGGGGTCACGTAATGGTTCATCGAGAAACTCCTGTCGTCAAAGAAGAGGTCGAACATCCCACGGTGTACATCAGAAAACGTCTTGCTACCGGCATTGTTTAAAGGCTGGGCCAGTGGCGGCGGCCATGATCAGACTCACACCAGCGTAACGCAACAGCCGTTAAGCGACTGAATATGACCAGAAGCGCCCGAGGCGTCATATCTTAGCCGCAACCACTTCAGAGTGAAACGCCCTCTGCAGAGCGCCTCGCTAAACTTCAGCGACCGCCTCAGGCCGAGTGCCGAACAAAGGTGTCAGCGGGTCTTTCAACCAACGTTCCACCAATGGCCACACTTGAGCCTGTGCGGCTTTGCTGACCAGCATTTGTACATGTCCGAAGTCATCGGTAAACCCCTGCCGACGCCCCAGGCACAGGTACTGGCGGTGCTCGCTGCCGACTTGCTCGAACAACTTGCGACACGCCCAGTCCGGGTCTTGCTGATCGCCCGCCGCGCTGACCGCCAATAATGGCACGTCGACTTCTGCCAGACCTTTCCACCAATCGCACTCGGCATCGCCAAAGCGGCCGAACAGGCCATTCCAACGCATCGCTTCGATCATCACACCGGCCGGCTCGTCCTCGGGGCCACGCTTGAAGCGTGGGCCGGACAGCTGACCTAGGCGCTTGAGAATAAATCGACCGCCCCACTCCACCGGTGGCAGTTTCAACGGCCAATGGGTGCGGCTGACCTGACATCCGAACAGCGCCACCGACGCCACTGACTGCGCGTTCAGATGTCGCCCACCCAGCGCTGCAGCCAGCGTCGTGGCGCCAAGGGAATGGCCGATCCAATGCGCAACCTGTCCGCTTTGCTCACGGACAAACGCGCCAATGGCTGGTAAATCGTAGCGTGCGTAATGGGCGACACGGTTGCGGGCGTAGTCATGGTTGCGCTTGGACAAGCCATGACCGCGCATTTCCGGGATCCAGACATCAAATCCCCGGCGTGCCAGGTGAGCCCCCAGCCCGATGCCCTTGGGCGAATACCAAAAGCGTCGATTGGAAAAACTGCCGTGCAGGAAAATAACCGGCGTGCCCCGGTTTTCCGGGCCATCGGCCAGGCCCAGCCGGGTAACCGCCAACTCGACGGTGCCGTCGGGGCTGTTACCGGGTTTGAGGCGGTACACATCTTCACTCAGGTCGCCACGACGTTCAGCGCTGATCAGGGCGACAGGAAACAGGTTGCTGCTGCTTTGCATAAGGTTCTTGCACAAAAAAGGGCGGCGTCCGGTAGGAGTTCCGCCCTGTACAGATAAGAATGCCGGTCACCCTCAAGGAGTGACCGGCACTTTTGACGTAGCGACGTTAAGCCGACGCTTGGCCTTCGGCGAGGAAGAACCAGGTTTCAAGCACGGAATCGGGGTTCAGCGAAACGCTTTCGATACCCTGCTCCATCAGCCATTTAGCCAGGTCCGGGTGATCGGAAGGGCCTTGGCCACAGATACCGATGTACTTGCCGGCCTTGTTGCAGGCCTGGATGGCGTTGGCCAGCAGTTTCTTGACCGCAGGATTTCGCTCGTCGAACAGGTGGGCAATGATCCCGGAGTCGCGGTCCAGGCCCAAGGTCAACTGGGTCAGGTCGTTGGAGCCGATGGAGAAACCATCGAAGAATTCCAGGAACTCTTCGGCCAGGATGGCGTTGGACGGCAATTCACACATCATGATGACCCGCAGGCCGTTCTCGCCGCGCGTCAAACCGTTTTCAGCGAGCAGGTCGACGACCTGGCTCGCCTCACCCAGGGTACGCACGAACGGCACCATGATTTCGACGTTGGTCAGCCCCATCTCGTTGCGCACGCGCTTGAGGGCGCGGCATTCGAGTTCGAAGCAATCACGGAACGCTTCGCTGATGTAACGCGAGGCGCCACGGAAACCCAGCATCGGGTTCTCTTCTTCCGGCTCGTAGAGCTTGCCGCCGATCAGGTTGGCGTATTCATTGGACTTGAAGTCCGACAGCCGCACGATGACCTTTTTCGGGTAGAACGCTGCCGCCAGGGTGCTGATGCCTTCCACCAGCTTCTCGACATAGAAGCCCACCGGGTCGTTGTAGCCGGCGATGCGCTTGTCGACGCTTTCCTTGATGTCCAGCGGCAGGCCGTCGTAATTCAACAGGGCCTTGGGGTGCACGCCGATCATGCGATTGATGATGAATTCCAGGCGGGCCAGGCCCACACCAGCGTTCGGCAACTGCGCGAAGTCGAACGCGCGGTCCGGGTTGCCGACGTTCATCATGATCTTGAACGGCAGGTCCGGCATGGCGTCGATGGAGTTCTGCTTGATGTCGAAGCCCAGCTCGCCTTCGAAGATGAACCCGGTGTCGCCTTCGGCGCAGGAAACGGTCACACCCTGGCCGTCTTTCAACAACTGCGTGGCGTTGCCGCAACCGACGACCGCCGGAATCCCCAGCTCACGGGCGATGATCGCCGCGTGGCACGTACGCCCGCCACGGTTGGTAACGATGGCGCTGGCGCGCTTCATCACCGGTTCCCAGTCCGGGTCGGTCATGTCGGAAACCAGCACGTCACCTGGCTGGACTTTGTCCATTTCGGACACGTCCTTGATGATGCGTACCTTGCCCGCGCCGATGCGCTGGCCGATGGCCCGGCCTTCCACCAGCACAGTGCCGGTTTCCTTGAGCAGGTAACGCTCCATGACGTTGGCCGAGGTGCGGCTCTTCACGGTTTCGGGGCGGGCCTGCACGATGTACAGCTTGCCGTCGTCACCGTCCTTGGCCCACTCGATGTCCATCGGGCACTTGTAGTGCTTCTCGATGATCATCGCTTGTTTGGCCAATTCGCTGACTTCAGCGTCGGTCAGGCAGAAACGCGCGCGTTCGGCCTTGTCGACCTCAACGGTCTTGACGGAACGACCGGCCTTGGCCTCGTCACCGTAGATCATCTTGATTGCCTTGCTGCCCAGGTTACGGCGCAGGATGGCCGGGCGGCCGGCTTCAAGGGTGTGCTTGTGCACGTAGAACTCATCCGGGTTCACCGCGCCTTGTACGACGGTTTCGCCCAGGCCGTAGGCGCCAGTGATAAACACCACGTCACGAAAGCCCGATTCGGTATCGAGGGTGAACATCACGCCGGCGGTGCCGGTTTCCGAACGCACCATGCGCTGCACACCGGCAGACAAGGCCACCAGCTTGTGGTCGAAACCCTGGTGCACACGGTAGGAAATGGCGCGATCGTTGAACAGCGAGGCAAACACTTCCTTGGCCGCGCGGATCACGTTTTCCACGCCGCGGATATTAAGGAAGGTCTCTTGTTGGCCGGCGAAAGAGGCATCCGGCAAGTCTTCGGCGGTGGCCGAGGAGCGCACGGCGACGGCCATATCCGGGTTACCGGCGGACAACGTGGCGAAGGCGGTGCGGATTTCTTCGTTGAGCTTCTCGGGGAACTCGGCTTCCATGATCCATTGACGGATCTGGGCACCGGTCCGGGCCAGGGCATTGACGTCATCGACGTCCAGGGCGTCCAGCGCGGCGTGGATCTGGGCGTTGAGGCCGCTCAGCTCGAGGAAGTCGCGGTAAGCCTGGGCCGTGGTGGCAAAACCACCCGGCACCGAAACACCAGCGCCTGCAAGATTACTGATCATCTCGCCGAGGGATGCGTTCTTGCCCCCCACATGCTCTACATCATGGACGCCGAGCTTATCGAGGGAAACTACGTACTCTACCAAGGTGATCTCTCCACTTTCTGTGTTGGAAAAGCTCAGGACGCGGGTTGCTCAGTAGGAGCAAACGCCAGCGCTTGTGGCCTGGACCTGGAAAATAAGTGAGAATGCGGCCCACTGCGGGACGGCAAAATCGCGCCTATCATATCCAAGATTCGCCATCAGCTTAAGGCCCAGGGCTCAAATGAAACGATCTGCTTTCTTTATTTCCGATGGCACCGGCATCACGGCCGAAACACTGGGCCAGAGCCTGCTCGCGCAGTTCGAAAACATTACCTTCGCCAAATTCACGCGGCCTTATATAGACAGCGTGGATAAAGCGCGGGCCATGGTACAACAAATCAATCTGGCGGCTGAAAAAGACGGTTTTCGGCCGATCATTTTCGACACCATCGTCAATCAGGATATCCGTGAGATTCTCGCGACGTCGAATGGTTTCATGATCGACATTTTCTCGACCTTCCTGGCGCCATTGGAACAGGAGCTGAGCGAACATTCCTCTTACTCCGTCGGAAAGTCCCACTCCATTGGTCATAACTCCAACTACATGGAGCGTATCGAGG
Source organism: Pseudomonas sp. W4I3 (assembly GCF_030816195.1). Classification (GTDB taxonomy): domain Bacteria; phylum Pseudomonadota; class Gammaproteobacteria; order Pseudomonadales; family Pseudomonadaceae; genus Aquipseudomonas. The sequence goes on from NZ_JAUSXS010000001.1 coordinate 5,053,307, forward strand.
CGGTGAACTTCGCCCTCGACAACGATGACGGCGCCCGCACGCACTACTACGACAAGGCCGACCTGATCCTGGTCGGCGTGTCGCGCTGCGGCAAGACGCCGACCTGTCTGTACATGGCCATGCAATTCGGTATCCGCGCGGCCAACTACCCGTTGACCGAAGACGACATGGAACACCTGACGCTGCCAGCCGCCCTGCGCGCGCATTCGCACAAGCTGTTCGGCCTGACCATTGACCCGGACCGGCTCACTGCGATCCGCAATGAACGCAAGCCCAACAGCCGTTATTCCAGTTACGCCCAGTGCGAGTTCGAAGTGCGCGAAGTGGAAAACCTGTTCCGTCGCGAGAATATTGCGCACATCAATTCCACGCATTTTTCGGTGGAAGAGATTTCGGCGAAGATTCTGGTGGAGAAAGGCGTGGAACGGCGTTTCAAATAGCCTGTGGGAGGCGTGTGCCAGCCAGCTAAGGCTCTTTGTAGGAGCGAGCTTGCTCGCGAAAAACTCAGGGGCCCTGCGTTTATTCAGAAAATGAACGCGTTGCCTGGACGTTTTTCGCGAGCAAGCTAGCTCCTACAGTGGGCCACTTTTCCCACAGGATGGCCGGTATACGTCCAGGCCTACAGCTGGAACCTGCCGCCACCCTGCCCCAACGCCGTCGCCAGCGCATCGAAGCCTTCACGCAACAGTTGGTCATCCCCCGAGGTATTGCAGATACTCGCCCGGATAAACTGCGGCACCGCCGTCTGCCCCACGGCAAACGCCTCGGCGGTGGCGATCAGGTAATTGTTCTGCTTGAGTTCCGCCTCGATTTCCGACGCGCGCCAGGGTTCAGGCACCTCGATCCAGAAGTGTGGGCTATTGAGGTGGGTACGGTAGGCTAGGCCTGTCAGTAAGCCTTGGACCAATGCCTTGCGCCGGCTGATCTCGTTGATCTGCTGGCGCAGCAGGTATTCCGCGGTGCCGTTCTCGATCCACTGGGTCGCCAACTCAAGGGTCACCGGGGTGGCCATCCAGCAGGTCGAGCGCAGCGCCGCCGAGATCCGACTGACCAGCGCCGGCGGTGCATGCACATAACCGACCCGCAGCCCAGCCGACACCGCTTTGCTCAGGCTGCTGATCAAAATCGTGCGCTCGGGCGCAAAGGCGCTCAGCGGTGGCGGGCGGTCTTCTACCAACACGCCGTGGGCTTCATCCTCAAGGATCAGCAGATTGTGCTCGCGACAGACTTTGACCAAGGCCTCCCGACGCGCCACCGATAACACCGCCGTCGTAGGGTTCTGGATAGTCGGCGTGCAGTACAGCGCCGAAATCCGGTGATTTCGACAGACTTCATCCAGCGCGCCCGGCAGCACACCTTCTTCATCCATCTCCAAACCGATCAACCGCACACCCAGCATGCGCGCGGCGGTGATCAGCCCTGGGTAAGTCAACTGTTCGGTGACCACCGTGTCGCCGGCGCGCAGCAACGCCATCATCGCGCAGAGCAAGCCGTGCTGGCCGCCATTGACGCAGATGACCTGCTCGGGAATCGGATGGAAGTCGCGCTGCACCAGCCATTGCGCACCGGCCTCACGGTAGCGCGGCAGACCGGCATCCGGGGTGTAGGCGCTGATGTCCTGAAGGAATTTGCTATTGGTCGACAGGGTCTGGAAGCTTTGGGCAAGGAACACCGTTTCCTGCCCCGGGATATGCATATTGCGGCTCATATCGAAGTACTGGCGTGGCTCCTCGCTGAAATTGCGAAAGCCTTCATCACGCTGGCGCTCCATCCCACGCTTGCGCACGAAGGTGCCGTCACCCACACGCGCCACCACCAACCCTAGCCGCTCCAGCTCACCGTAGGCGCGGCTGATGGTGCCGATAGTGACACCCAGATTGTCGGAAAGCACCCGATGGGGCGGCAGTTTTCTTCCCGGTTCAATCGTGCCTTCGAGGATGCCCCTTTCCATGACATCGGACAGACGCTTGTACTTCACGCCCTGACCGTTGGACAACCCCTCACGCATAATTGACACCATGTCAATATTTGTTTTGACAGTCATCATTCGCCCTAATAGTGTGCTTTTGCGGGTTCAATCACCGGATTGAATCACTTATAACAAGTTCAATATAGAGTTCAATTCCGGCTCAGGGAAGCAATAAACGATGCCAATGTCCGCCGTTCTTGAAAACAGCGCAAAAACCAAAACCCAGAAACAGTGGCTGGCCGGTTTGATCACCAGCCTCATGTTCCTGATCGTGTGCCTGAGCTGGGGCACGACCTGGCTGGGTATCAAGATCGCAGTGGAAAGCGTGCCGCCATTGACCTCCGCCGGCCTGCGCTTTCTGATCGCGTTCCCCTTGTTTCTGTGTTTTGCCCTGGTGCGCCGCGAGCCGATCCTGTTTCCACGGGAAAGCCGCTGGTTCTTCGTGTTCGTGACCCTGTCCTATTTCAGCGTTCCCTACTACTTGCTCAATTACGGCGAAATGCACGTCTCGTCAGGCCTGACCGCCCTGCTCTTCAGTTGCATGCCGGTGTTCATCCTGATCTTCTCCGCGCTGTTTCTGCGCGAGCGCATCTACTTCTCCCAGGTGGTCGGCATCGGTATCGGGTTCGGCAGCCTCTACATGATCATCAAGAGCCAGGGACTGCACCTGGACCACGCCGAGTTCTTCGGCGTATTGGCGATTCTGACCGCTGCGATCATGCACGCGCTGTGCTACGTGATTACCAAGCAAAAAGGCAGCGCCATCAGTGTTATCACCTACAACACCCTGCCCATCGGCATTGCCGGGCTGATGCTGTTCGTGGCCGGCCTGTGGTTTGAGACCCCGACGTTCGACGACATCACCCTGCGCTCCTGGAGCGCGCTGTTCTACCTCGGGCTGGTGGCCTCGGTGGGCGGTTTCATCGTGTATTTCATGCTGCTCAAGCGCCTGAGCCCGATCATTCTCTCCTTCGTGTTCATCATCTTTCCGGTGTTCGCGGTCATCATCGGTGCCTGGTACGAAGGCGTGGAAATCTCTCGCGACCTGATGCTGTACTCGGCAATCCTGCTGGCCGGTTTTGCAATCACCAAGTTGCCGATCGAAAAACTGCTGGCCAAGAAAAATTGACCCTCAACCGACGCGAGAGAAACATGGAAGTGCTCCGCCCCCAAGCACTGGAACAGATCTATGCCCACGCCAGCCGCAGCTATCCCGAAGAATGCTGTGGCTTCGTCTTCGCCGACGGCAGTGTGTACCTGGGCTGCAATATCCAGAACGAGTTGCACCGCAAGAACCCGGACATGTACCCGCGCAGCGCGGCCAGCGGCTACACCTTTTCCGTCGCTGATACCTTGCTGATGAACAAAGCCTTTCGCAGCGACAACCCGGTGGTGGTGATCTACCACTCCCACCCGGATGTCGGTGCCTATTTCAGTGATGAAGACCAGGACAAGGCGCTGTTCCTGGGCGAGCCGATCCACCCCGTCAGCTACCTGGTGGTCGATGTTCGCCAAGGCCAGGCCTTGGGGTCAAAGCTGTTTGCCTGGGATGGCAAGCATTTTGCCCTTCAACCTTTCAACGACCTGCACACGGAGTTGTCCATGAACGCTGTCTCTTTCCCCGACATTCTGGTTCGCGTGGCCAAGCTACCGGAATCGACCCTCGAGGGCGCCGGATCGACATTGCGCGAAGTCATTGAAAACCTCTGCGACAGTCACCCACAGTTGCGCCCGCATCTGTTTCACGAGAAGAACAACCAGCTCAAGGAACACTTCCTCTTCACCGCCGAGGAAGAGCTGATTGACCCCGATGACTCACTGCCCAAAGAAGCCAGGATCGAAGTGCTGCTGGCCACCTCCGGCGGCATCGACGTCGATACCCTGAGCAACGAAGAAGTGCAACGCTACGTCCGCCATATCACCCTGCCCGGCGTCGGCCGTGAAGGCCAATTGAACCTGAAAAAAGCCAAGGTGCTGATCATCGGCACGGGTGGCTTGGGCTCGCCCATCAGTCTATACCTGGCGGCGGCCGGTATCGGCACCCTGGGGCTGGTGGATTTCGACGTGGTGGAGAGCAGCAACCTGCAACGTCAGATCGTCCACGGCAACAGCACCCTGGGCATGCCCAAGGTGGAGTCGGCCAAGCAGCGCCTGCAGGACCTCAACCGCCACATCCAGATCAACGCACACGACACCGCGCTCAATGCCGACAACGCCTTGGAACTGGTGGGCGCCTATGACCTGGTGATCGACGGCACGGACAATTTCGATACCCGCTACCTGGTCAACGACGCCTGCGTGCAATTGGGCAAACCGCTGGTGTACGGCGCCATCTACCGCTTCGACGGGCAGATCAGCGTGCTCAACTATAAAGGTGGGCCGTGCTATCGCTGCCTGTTCCCCAAGGCCCCACCCGCAGAGCTGGCACCCAACTGCAGCGCCGGCGGGGTCATCGGCGTGTTACCGGGCGTGGTCGGGATGATCCAGGCGACCGAGGCGATCAAGTTGCTCATCGGCATCGGCGAACCCTTGTCCGGCCGCTTGATGCGCTTCGATGCACTGGCCATGAAATTCAGCGAGATCCGCTTCAAGCGCCGCGCCGACTGCCCGTGCTGCTCGGAACAGCGCCGCAGCGAACCCGCAGCGCCGACGGTATGCGCCGATGCCGTGCCGAGCCAGCCATCCCTGGGCGAAGAGCGCTACATCAAGCCGCGCGTGCTCAAGCAAGTGATCGACAGCCACCGCAGCGCCGACGTGTTGCTCGATGTGCGCGACGCCAGTGAACTGGAAGTGTGCAAATTGCCGGGCGTGGTGCACATCCCCCTGGCCGAGCTGGATGAGCAGCTCGACAGACTGAGCCGCGACAACACCCATTACCTGATCTGCTATGCCGGCACGCGTGCCGAGCAGGCTGCCAGCACCCTGCTGGCGGCGGGCTTTGCCAACACCAAAGTCCTGCAGGGCGGCATGAAACACTGGGTGCGCGACGTCGAACCCGACATGCCGCTGTACTGAGCGGGGGCCGACTGATGCTGCATAACTCCATTCTTGACGTGATCGGCCAGACCCCGATCGTACGGCTGGCGCAGTTTTCCGAAGACCTCGGCATCGAGGTCTACGCCAAGCTGGAATCCCTCAACCCGGGCGGCAGCCACAAGGCGCGCATCGCCCTGGGCATGATCCTCGACGCCGAGCGCCGTGGCGTGCTGATGCGCGACTCCGGGCAAACCATCATCGAGCCCAGCGGTGGCAATACCGGCATCGGCCTGGTGATGGCTGGCAACGTGCTCGGCTACAAGGTGGTGCTGGTGATTCCGGACAACTACAGCCCCGAAAAACAGAAGCTGCTGCGCCTGTACGGCGCCAGGGTTGTACTGTCGGACAGCCGCCTCGGTAACAATTCCCACGGCGAAAAATGCATGGAGCTGCAGTTGGAAAACCCCAACTACGTGATGCTCAACCAGCAACGCAATGGCGCCAACCCGCAAACCCACCGCGACACCACCGCACCGGAAATCATCCGCGCCTTTGGTGAGCGGCGGGTGGACTACTTTGTCAGCGGCATCGGCACCGGTGGGCATATCACCGGTATCGGCGAAACCCTCAAGACCGCCTGGCCGGCGATCCGTGTGATGGGCGTGGAGCCGGAGGAATGCGACCTGCTCAAGGACCAGCACGCCTCGCACGCCATCCAGGGCCTGTCGATCGGCCTGATCCCGAGCATTCTCAACGTGGACGTACTGGACGGCATGCTCAAGGTGTCGCACTCGGCGTGCCTGGACATGATCAAACGCATCATGCGCACCGACGCCATCAGCCTGGGGCTGTCCTCGGCCGCCAATATGGTCGCGATCGCCCAACTCGCCCCGCAACTGCCGCCCGAAACGGTGGTGTTGACCATGGTCTACGACAATGCCGACAGCTACCTGCCCAGTTTCGAATAACCGGTTACCCAACCAACCAGAATGCGGGGGTGCCTCCATGGGAGGCTTTATCGACATGCAACAGTTGCACGATGAGTTGCTGACCCACCTCATCCAAACCCTGACACCTGCGCAGATGAAGCAGCTGGAACCGCACCTGGCGCCGCTGATCCAGAACACTGCTCAAGCGGTGGCCGAGGACTTGATCGCCTACGCCTATCGCGACCCGGCGTCGCGCGGGCGCGGCGAGTTGATCCTGGAGTCCTACGCGTCGTTCAAGGCGGTGTTGTTCTACCGGCTGGCGCACCAGGTGTGGAATTTCCCGGAGCCCGCCCACGGGGTATTTACCCGCATGGCCTTGCAGCTCAGCAACCAGGGCAAGATCCTTTCCGGCGCCGAGATTCACCCGGCGGCGCGCATCGGCCGCCGCTTTGTGCTGGACCATGGCTACGGCACGGTCATCGGCGAAACCTGCGAGATCGGCAACGATTGCTACATTCTCTGCGGCGTGACCCTCGGCGCTCGCGGCATCGCCAACAACCCGGACGGCAAGCGCCATCCACGCCTGGGCAACAATGTCGAAGTCGGCTCCGGCGCGCGGGTGCTGGGTTATGTGCAGATCGGTGACAACGTGTTTATCAGCCCCTCCTGCGTGATTACCCAGGACGTGCCGGCCGGCACCAAGGTCAAGGTGGTCAACCAGATCCAGCTGCAGAAAAACAATGAGTCGGATCACAGCAACTACCTCGGCGCGTTCGCCCTGGATGAGCGCCTGCATGTGGTCGGCGAGGTCGATGCCGGCCATAAGGTCACGGTGCTGGACGCCGATTTTCATCCGTTGCCAGGGCTGTTGCTCGAACCCACGGTGAAAGAGCGTCATCACCTGCAATTTCGCCTGCGCCGCCTCGACGTCGGCGAACAACTTCCGCGCCTGCCGCTGAACCTGAAAGTCTGCGGGCCGGAGTTCGAAATCACCCTGCTCTCTCCCCCTGGCTTGAGTGCAATGGTGCGTCACCTGTTGCAAGCCAGCCCACTGATCGTTGGAGGTTGAACATGTCCGTGCATACCATGGAAACCCTGGCGCTGTTCGACAGCGCGCCTTATCAAAACGCCTTCAGCGCCCGGGTGATTGCCGTCAGCGAGCACGGCGTGGCCCTGGAGCACACGCTGTTCTACCCCACCGGCGGCGGGCAACCGGGTGACACCGGCCACCTCACCCTGGCCGATGGAACCCGCGTGGCGGTCACCGGCACCGTGCGCGACCCGGCGCTGCGCTCGATCATTTGGCACCAGGTGGAACATTGCCCGGCGCAACTGACTGCCGGTGTCCAGGTAGACGCCGGCCTGGACTGGGAGCGCCGCTACCAGCACATGAAGATGCACACCTGCCTGCATTTGCTGTGTTCTATCATCGACGCGCCCGTCACAGGCTGCAGCATCAGCGCGGACAAGGGCCGCCTGGACTTCGACCTGCCGGAAATGACCCTGGACAAAGACAGCATCACCCGCGACCTCAACGCCCTGATCGAACAGGCTCACGTCGTGCAGACGCTGTCGATGCCGGCCACGGAATACTCGACCCTGCTGCAGATCACCCGCACCCAGGCCGTTGCGCCGCCGATCATCCAGGGTTCGGTACGGGTGATCGACATTCCGGGCATCGACATCCAGCCGTGCGGGGGTACCCACGTGCTCAATACCGAGGAAATCGGCCGGGTGTTCTGCGAGAAGATCGAAAAGAAGAGCAAACACAACCGCAGGGTAATCCTCAGGTTCGAGTCATAACTGAGCCTGACTCGACAGTTGCAACAATGCAAAACCAATGTGGGAGGGGGCTTGCTCCCGATAGCGGTGGATCAGCCAATGAACCTGTTGACTGTCATTCTGCTATCGGGAGCAAGCCCCCTCCCACATTGGGTTGTGTGGTGTTTTTCAGATCATGAACAGGTCCATGAACCGGTTGACTGGCGTCGCTTCCAGCCGTGCCTGATCCTTGCACAGCGCGAAAATCTCGGCGCAGCGCTGTGCGGGGAAGCGTGTCGCCAGGTGCGCCTTGAACTTGTCTTCTAGCAGGGGAATCCCGTCCGCCCGGCGACGACGATGACCAATCGGGTACTCCACCGCGACCTGCTCGGTGCAGGTGCCGTCAGTGAAGAACACCTGCACCGCATTGGCGATGGAGCGCTTGTCGGCCTCCAGGTATTCACGGCTGTACCGCGGGTCTTCAACGATGACCATTTTTTCGCGCAGCTCATCGATGATCGGATGGGCCGCGTGGAATTCGTCTTCATAGTGCTCAGCCACCAAGTCGCCGAACGCCAACGGCACGGCGGTCATGTATTGCAGGCAATGGTCACGGTCGGCGGCGTTGGCCAATGGGCCGACCTTGGAAATGATGCGAATCGCCGACTCGTGGGTGGTGATCACGATGCGCTCGATGGCATGCAGGCGTTGCTTGACCAGCGGGTGCAAGGTGACCGCCGCTTCACAGGCAGTCTGCGCGTGGAATTCGGCGGGGAAGCTGATCTTGAACAGCACGTTTTCCATCACGTAGGTGCCGTAGGGCTGGGACAGGCTGAACCTGCGTTGCTCTTCTGACTTGAGCGCCAGGTCCTTGTTGGTGTGGCTGAACAACACGTCGTAGAAGCCCCACTGTGGCGCGCTCAGCACGCCGGGGATGCCCATCTCGCCGCGCAATGCAATATCCGCCAGGCGCACCCCGCGACTCGATGCATCGCCCGCCGCCCAGGATTTACGCGAACCGGCGTTCGGCGCGTGGCGGTAAGTGCGCAATGCCTGCCCGTCGACAAACGCATGGGATAACGCCGCGAGCAGTTGCTCACGGTTGGCGCCCATCAGCTTGGCGGTGACCGCCGTGGAGGCGACTTTCACCAGCAGCACATGGTCGAGGCCGACGCGGTTGAAGGCGTTTTCCAGGGCAATCACGCCCTGGATCTCGTGGGCCATGATCATGGCTTCCAGCACCGCACGTACCGTCAGCGGTGCGTCGCCATTGGCCACGCGCTTTTGCGACAGGTGATCGGCCACCGCGAGGATGCCACCCAGGTTGTCCGAGGGATGGCCCCACTCAGCCGCGAGCCAGGTGTCGTTGTAGTCGAGCCAACGCACGATGCAGCCGATGTCCCAGGCGGACTTGACCGGGTCCAGCCGCAACGCAGTGCCCGGCACCCTCGCCCCGAACGGCACCACGGTGCCTTCGACGAGCGGCCCCAGGTGCTTGGTGCACTCGGGAAAGCGCAAAGCCAGCAGACCGCACCCAAGCGTGTCCATCAGGCAATTGCGGGCGGTATCCAGGGCGGCCTCGGATTCGATCCGGTAGGTGAGGACGTAATCGGCAATGTCCTGCAGGACCTGATCGTAGTCGGGGCGGTTGTTCTGGTCGACGTTGGCGCTCATGGCAGTTCTCCACAGATAGGTTGGGGTCAGTCCTCGGGCTTACGGTTATTGAAGGCAGATCTTGGATGCCTGCCTTGAAAGGGATCCCTTGTGAGAGGGGGCAAGCCCCCTCCCAGATTAGATTGGGGTTGGCTTTAGAAGGCGTCGCCGGGAACGCGTACGTAGCCTTCCATCAACACCCGCGCACTGCGGCTCATGATGGCTTTTTTCACCACCCACTCACCGTTCACTTGAGTCGCTTCGGCGCCGACGCGCAAGGTGCCCGACGGGTGCCCGAAGCGCACGGCACTGCGCTCCACACCGCCTGCCGCCAGGTTGACCAGCGTTCCGGAAATCGCCGCCGCCGTGCCAATCGCCACCGCCGCCGTGCCCATCATTGCGTGGTGCAGTTTGCCCATGGACAACGCCCGCACCAGCAAATCCACATCGCCGGCCTTGATCGCCTTGCCGCTGGACGCCACGTAGTCCGCAGGCTTGGCCACAAACGCCAGCTTCGGCGTGTGCTGGCGCTGGGCTGCTTCGTCCAGGTGCTTGATCAGGCCCATGCGCAACGCGCCATAGGCACGCACGGTCTCGAACATCGCCAGGGCCTTTGGGTCGCTGTTGATCGCGCCCTGCAGTTCGGTGCCGGTGTAGCCCAGGTCCTGGGCATTGATGAAAATCGTCGGAATACCGGCATTGATCAGGGTGGCCTGAAAGGTGCCGACACCCGGCACGTCCAGCTCGTCGATCAGGTTGCCAGTGGGAAACATCGAACCCCCACCGCCCTCTTCTTCCGCCGCCGGGTCGATGAATTCAAGCTGCACTTCGGCGGCGGGAAAGGTCACGCCATCCAGTTCGAAATCACCGGTTTCCTGCACCGCCCCGTCAGTGATGGGCACATGGGCGATGATGGTCTTGCCGATATTGGCTTGCCATATGCGCACCACGGCCACGCCGTTGTGAGGCACGCGGCCTGGGTCGACCAGGCCGGCGCTGATGGCGAACGAACCGACCGCCGCCGAGAGGTTGCCGCAGTTGCCGCTCCAGTCGACAAAGGGTTGGTCGATGGAGACTTGCCCAAACAGATAGTCCACGTCGTGGTCGGCGCGCGTGCTCTTGGCCAGGATCACGGTTTTGCTGGTGCTGGAGGTGGCACCGCCCATGCCGTCGATTTGCTTGTCATACGGGTCGGGGCTGCCGATCACCCGCAGCAGCAGGGCATCGCGGGCGGCGCCCGGCACCTGCGCCGACAGCGGCAGGTCCTGGAGGCTGAAGAAAACACCCTTGCTGGTACCGCCACGCATATAGGTGGCGGGGATCTTGATTTGCGCTACGTGTGCCATGGTTGTCCCTCAGGCGGTTGCCGCCGATTCCAGGAAGTCTTGGGCAAAGCGCTGCAACACGCCGCCCGCCTCGTAGATCGACACTTCTTCAGCGGTGTCCAGGCGGCAGGTCACTGGCACTTCGACACGCTCGCCATTCTTGCGGTTGATCACCAGGGTCAATTGCGCGCGCGGCGTGCGTTCGCCGACCACGTCGTAGGTTTCGCTGCCGTCGATCTTGAGCGTATGGCGGTCAGTGCCGGGCAAGAACTCCAGCGGCAGCACGCCCATGCCGACCAAATTGGTGCGGTGGATACGCTCGAAGCCTTCGGCGGCAATCGCTTCCACCCCGGCCAGGCGTACGCCCTTGGCCGCCCAGTCGCGGGACGAGCCTTGGCCGTAGTCGGCGCCGGCGATGATGATCAGCGGCTGCTTGCGTTCCATATAGGTTTCGATGGCTTCCCACATCCGCATGACCTTGCCTTCCGGCTCGATACGCGCCAGGGAGCCCTGCTTGACCTTGCCGTTTTCCTGGACCATTTCATTGAACAGTTTCGGGTTGGCGAAGGTGGCGCGCTGCGCGGTCAGATGGTCGCCCCGGTGAGTTGCGTAGGAGTTGAAGTCGACTTCCGGCAGGCCCATTTTCGCCAGGTACTCGCCGGCGGCGCTATCGAGCATGATCGCGTTGGACGGCGACAGGTGGTCGGTGGTGATGTTGTCCGGCAGCACCGCGAGCGGGCGCATGCCCTTGAGCGGACGTGCACCGGCCAATGCGCCTTCCCAATACGGCGGGCGGCGAATATAGGTGCTTTGCGGGCGCCAGTCGTACAGCGGGGTGACTTTGGGGCCGGTGTCTTCGTGAATCGCGAACATCGGAATATAGACAGCGCGGAACTGCTCAGGCTTGACCGAGGCCTTGACCACTGCGTCGATCTCTTCGTCGCTCGGCCAGATGTCCTGCAGGCGAATTTCCTTGCCGTCGGCGTCGAGCCCGAGCACGTCTTTCTCGATATCGAAACGAATGGTGCCCGCGATCGCATAGGCCACGACCAGCGGCGGCGAGGCGAGGAAGGCCTGCTTGGCATACGGATGGATACGCCCGTCAAAGTTGCGGTTGCCCGACAGCACGGCGGTCGCGTATAGGTCGCGGTCGATGATTTCCTGCTGGATCACCGGGTCGAGCGCGCCGGACATGCCGTTGCAGGTGGTGCAGGCGAAAGCCACCACGCCGAAACCGAGTTGTTCCAGCTCATGCCCCAGGCCCGCTTCTTCAAGGTACATGGCCACGGTTTTCGAACCCGGCGCCAGGGACGACTTGACCCACGGCTTGCGCGTCAGCCCCAGCCTGTTGGCGTTACGCGCCAGCAGGCCTGCGGCGATCACGTTGCGTGGGTTGCTGGTGTTGGTGCAACTGGTGATGGCCGCGATGATCACCGCGCCGTCGGGCATTTGCCCCGGTACGTCATCCCACTGGCCGCTGATGCCTTTGGCTGCCAGGTCACGGGTGGCGACACGGGCGTGCGGGTTGCTCGGGCCCGCCATGTTGCGCACCACGCTGGACAGGTCGAACCTGAGGCCGCGCTCGTACTGCGCACCCTTAAGGTCATCCGCCCACAGACCGGTGTGGCGTGCGTATTGCTCCACCAGCGCAACCTGCTCTTCTTCGCGACCGGTGAGTTTCAGGTAGGCAATTGTCTGTTGGTCGATGTAGAACATCGCTGCGGTGGCGCCGTATTCCGGGGCCATGTTCGAGATGGTGGCACGGTCGCCCAGGGTCAGTGCCGAAGCACCTTCACCGAAGAACTCCAGCCACGCGCCGACGACTTTCTGTTGGCGCAGGAACTCGGTCAGCGCCAGCACCATATCGGTGGCGGTGATGCCCGGCTGCAGCTTGCCGGTCAGCTCCACGCCGACGCTTTCCGGCAGGCGCATCCACGAGGCACGGCCGAGCATCACGCTTTCGGCTTCAAGGCCACCGACGCCGATGGCGATCACCCCCAGGGCATCCACATGCGGGGTGTGGCTGTCGGTGCCGACGCAGGTATCCGGGAAGGCCACACCGTCGCGCACCTGGATCACCGGCGACATTTTCTCAAGGTTGATCTGGTGCATGATGCCGTTGCCGGGCGGGATCACGTCGACGTTCTTGAAAGCTTTTTTGGTCCATTCGATAAAGTGGAAGCGATCTTCGTTGCGGCGGTCTTCAATGGCGCGGTTCTTCTCGAACGCATCCGGGTCGAAACCACCGGCTTCGACGGCCAGGGAGTGGTCGACGATCAACTGGGTCGGCACCACCGGGTTGACCTGCGCCGGGTCACCGCCTTGCAGGGCGATGGCATCGCGCAGACCGGCGAGGTCCACCAGGGCGGTCTGGCCGAGAATGTCATGGCATACCACGCGGGCCGGGAACCAGGGGAAATCGAGGTCACGCTTGCGTTCGATCAGCTGGCTCAGGGACGCGTTGAGAGTGGCCGGGTCGCAGCGACGCACCAGGTTCTCCGCGAGTACGCGGGAGGTATACGGCAAGGTGGCGTAGGCACCGGGGGTGATTGCCTCGACAGCCGCGCGGGCGTCGAAGTAATCCAGGCGGCTGCCGGGCAGCGGTTTGCGAAATTCAGTGTTCATCGTCAGGACTCGGTCACGGTGGTTACAAAAGGAAGGCCTGCGCCGGTCGGAAAATTGAAATGCAATCCAAAATGTGGGAGGGGGCTTGCCCCCGATGGCGGTGTATCAGTCGACACATGTGTTGCATGACACACTGCCATCGGGGGCAAGCCCCCTCCCACACTTTGATCGCATTCCAATCCCGGGTCCGTGGGCCCTCTCATTCAGCGACGTTCGATTGGCACGAACTTGCGCTGCTCTACGCCGACGTACTCGGCACTTGGACGGATGATGCGGTTGTTGGCGCGCTGCTCGAACACGTGCGCGGCCCAGCCGGTGAGCCGCGAACAGACGAAGATCGGCGTGAACAGCTTGGTCGGGATGCCCATGAAGTGGTACGCCGAGGCATGGTAGAAGTCGGCGTTGGGGAACAGCTTCTTCTGCTCCCACATGGTCTTGTCGATGGCTTCGGAAACCGCGAACAACACGGTGTCGCCCACTTCGTCGGCGAGTTGTTTCGACCAGCCCTTGATCACTTCATTACGAGGATCGCTGTCTTTGTAGATCGCGTGACCGAAGCCCATGATCTTGTCCTTGCGCGCCAGCATGCCGAGGGTGCCTTCGACGGCTTCTTCGGCCGAACCGAAACGTTCGATCATCTCCATCGCCGCCTCATTCGCGCCACCGTGCAGCGGCCCGCGCAGGGAACCGATGGCTGCGGTGACGCAGGAATACAGGTCGGACAGGGTCGAAGCGCAAACCCGTGCGGTAAAGGTCGAGGCGTTGAATTCGTGCTCGGCGTAGAGAATCAGCGACACGTTCATCACTTTGACGTGCAGCTCGCTCGGCTTCTTGCCGTGCAGCAGGTGCAGAAAGTGTCCGCCGATGCTGGGCTCGTCGGTGACGCAGTCGATGCGTTTGCCCTCGTGGCTGAAGCGGTACCAGTAGCACATGATCGCCGGGAAGGCGGCAAGCAGGCGGTCGGTGACGTCACGCTGCACGCTGAAGTTTTTTTCCGGCTCGATATTGCCCAGGAACGAGCAACCGGTGCGCATCACGTCCATCGGGTGGGCGTCGGCGGGGATGCGCTCGAGCACTTCTTTCAAGGCTTGCGGCAAGTCGCGCAGCTTGCTCAGCCTGGCGCTATAGGCAGCCAGTTCGGCCTGGGTCGGCAGTTCGCCGTACAGCAGCAGGTAAGCGACTTCTTCAAAGTGCGCATCGGCGGCCAGTTCACGTACGTCGTAGCCACGATAGGTCAAGCCGGCACCGGCCTGGCCCACGGTCGACAGTGCGGTCTGCCCGGCTACCTGGCCACGCAGGCCGGCACCACTCAATACTTTTGCTTCAGCCATGGTTCTTCTCCAATTTTGTAGTTATTCAGGGAGGCGCGCTTGTCACTTCTTCGCGGCAAACAGCGCGTCGAGCTTCTGCTCGAAGGTGTGGTAGTCGATGCGATCGTAAAGCTCCATGCGGGTTTGCATGGTGTCGATCACGTTCTGTTGCGTACCGTCGCGACGGATCGCGGTGTAGACGTTCTCGGCGGCCTTGTTCATGGCGCGGAAGGCCGAGAGCGGGTACAGCACGATGGAAACATCGGCAGATTTCAACTGTTCGGTGGTGTACAGCGGGGTCGCGCCGAATTCGGTGATATTGGCCAGGATCGGCGCCTTCACCCGCGAAGCGAACAGCTTGTACATCTCAAGTTCGGTAATGGCTTCCGGGAACACCATGTCGGCGCCGGCCTCGATGCACGCGGCGGCACGCTCCAGGGCGGACTCCAGACCTTCCACGGCCAGGGCGTCGGTGCGCGCCATGATCACGAAGCTGTCATCGGTGCGCGCATCGACGGCAGCCTTGATGCGGTCGACCATTTCCTGCTGGGACACGATCTCTTTGTTGGGACGGTGGCCGCAGCGCTTGGCGCCGACCTGGTCTTCGATGTGGATGGCCGCCGCGCCGAACTTGATCATCGACTTGACGGTGCGCGCCACGTTGAACGCCGACGAGCCGAAACCGGTGTCCACGTCCACCAGCAGCGGCAGGTCGCACACGTCAGTGATGCGGCGTACATCGGTCAGCACATCATCCAGGCCGGTGATGCCCAGGTCCGGAACGCCCAGGGAACCCGCGGCCACGCCGCCACCGGACAGATAGATCGCCTTGAAGCCGGCGCGCTTGGCCAGCAAGGCGTGGTTGGCGTTGATGGCGCCGACGACCTGCAACGGCTGTTCACTGGCGACCGCGTCACGGAAACGCTGGCCTGGGGTGCTGTTGTTCGTGGAACTCATGACTCACCTCTATTTATTGGGGAGCGCCGTCCGGGAAGTGACGGGCGATGTTGCGTTTGGACGCGCCGATATGGCGGCGCATCAACAGTTCGGCCAGTTCACCATCGCGATCGGCAATCGCGTCCAGAATGCGGTGATGCTCGGCAAAGGCCTGGCGTGGACGGTTGGGTGTGGCAGAGAACTGGATGCGGTACATGCGCACCAATTGGTACAGCTCGCCGCAGAGCATCTGGGTCAGGGTGCGGTTGCCGGCACCCTGGATAATCCGGTAATGGAAGTCGAAATCGCCCTCCTGCTGGTAATAGCCGACACCGGCCTGGAACGCGGCGTCCCGTTCGTGGGTGTGCAAGACCTGGCGCAGTTCTTCGATTTCCGCGTCGGTCATGCGCTCGGCGGCCAGCCGGCACGCCATGCCTTCCAATGACTCGCGAATCTCATACAGTTCGATCAGCTCGGCGTGGCTCAACGACACCACCCGCGCGCCGACGTGGGGCACTCGCACCAGCAGGCGCTGGCCTTCGAGGCGGTGAATCGCCTCGCGCAGCGGGCCACGGCTGATGCCATAGGTGCGTGCCAGCTCCGGCTCGGAGATCTTTGTACCGGGGGCGATCTCGCCCTTGACGATGGCGGCCTGGATTCGTCGGAAGACGTTTTCCGACATAGTTTGGGATTCGTCCGACAGCGCCGGCGGTGCTTCCGATTGTTCCAGCATATTGTCGACACCTTGGAAAGCAATACGGCAAAAACTAGCCAATCCCTACTGCTTAGTCAAAGAATAAATCAATATTGTCGACAATCGTCTAATAACCTCCACCGGGCTCTGGAAAGCATGGCCGCCTGCCAGCGCTGGCGCCAAAAAAGCATCATGTTAGAATGCCCGCCGCATTTGCCTGACATCGCCAGATGAAACGGCGCACGAGGGAGCTTGCGCAGTAATGCCAGTCGCCTTGAATTTCGCACTGCATCGCCTCAGGAATTATGAGACTCAAGCCCTTCCCCCTACTGTTGTGCCTACTGTCACTCCCGAGCCTTGGCGTTGCCGCCGAGAAAACGGTGTATGGCCTGAATGAATACGCCAAGCTGGCGGGCATCGACCTTGAAGTCGCGGCCAAACTCGACACGGGCGCCAAGACTGCCTCGCTGAGTGCGCGCGATATCAAACGCTTCAAGCGCAACGGCGAATCCTGGGTACGCTTTTACCTGGCCATCGATGCCGCCCACTCCCATCCTATCGAACGTCCCCTGGCCCGCGTCAGCAAGATCAAGCGCCGCGCCGGTGATTACGACCCCGAGGAGGACAAGCAGTACACCGCCCGTCCGGTGATTGCCCTGGATATCTGCATGGGCAACGCTTTACGCAGCATCGAGGTGAACTTGACTGACCGAAGCACCTTCCAATACCCGCTGCTGATCGGCTCCGAAGCGCTGAAGCGTTTTGATGCGCTGATCGACCCCAGCCTTAAATATGCTGCAGGCAAACCTGCCTGCGCCGCCGACGCTCATACCGCCGAGTAAACCGAATGCGCTCTTTGACCCTGCACCTGAAAATCCTGATCACCATTTTGGTGGTGTTGGGTATTTCGGTCACCGCCTACCAGATCTTCGTGCTGGGCATCCCCGTCACCGAGGACGCCACCGACGACTTGTGGAACATCGACGCGAAGGTCGAGTTCGTCGCCAACCCCAAGGATCCGGTGAAGATTTCGATGTTCGTGCCGCCGCTGAGCCGCGACTTCGTCAGCCTCAATGAGAGTTTTATTTCAAACAACTACGGGGTGAGCGTCAACCGTGCGGACGGCAACCGCAAGGTCACCTGGTCGGCGCGCCGCGCCAAGGGCAACCAGACCTTGTATTACCGCCTGGTGCTGACCAAGCGCTACAGCGGTGAAAAGGTCAAGATCAAGGGCCCGACCTTCCGCGACAGCATCGCCGTGGAAGGCCCGGAAAAAATCGCCGCCGAAGCCTTGCTCGCGCCGATTCGCCAGCACTCGGCGGACGTCGAGACTTTCATCACCGAAGCCATCAAGCGCACCAACAACCTCAACGATGACAACGTAAAACTGCTGCTGGCGGGCGACGCGTCGACGTCGCACAAGGCCAAGATCGTTGAGCTGCTGCTGTCCATCGCCCACGTGCCGGTGGAAAAAGTCCATACCATCCGCCTCGTCGCGGACCAGCCGCAATCTCCGGAACTGTGGCTGCGCAGCTTCAACGGTAATGACTGGCTGTACTTCAACCCGGAAACCGGTGAACAAGGCCTGCCCGCCGACCGCCTGCTGTGGTGGACCGGCGATGAAGGCCTGATCACGGTCGATGGCGGCAAGAAAGCCATGGTGACCTTCAGCCTGAACAACAGCGAGATGAACGCCATCCGCCTGGCCAAGCTGACCGACGAAAACACTGACGCCAACTTCCTCGAATACTCGCTGTACGGCCTGCCGCTGCAGACCCAGCAGACCTTCATGATCATGGTGATGATCCCGATTGGCGTGCTGGTGATCCTGATCCTGCGCAACCTGATCGGCCTGCAGACCCTCGGCACCTTTACCCCGGTGCTGATTGCCCTGGCGTTCCGCGAGACGCAGCTGGGTTTCGGGATTGTGCTGTTCACCATTATTACCGCACTGGGGCTGTCGCTCAGGTCCTACCTGGAACACCTGAAGCTGCAGATGCTGCCCAGACTGTCGGTGGTGCTGACCTTCGTGGTGGTGCTGATTGCCGCCATCAGCCTGTTCAGCCACAAGCTGGGCCTAGAACGCGGCCTGTCGGTGGCGCTGTTCCCGATGGTGATCCTGACCATGACCATCGAACGCCTGTCGATCACCTGGGAAGAGCGCGGCGCCAACCATGCGCTGAAAGTGGCGATCGGCACGCTGTTCGCGGCGTCCCTGGCGCACATCATCATGAGCGTGCCAGAGCTGATCTACTTCGTATTCACCTTCCCGGCGATCCTGTTGATCCTGGTGGGTTTCATGCTGGCCATGGGACGTTATCGCGGCTACCGCCTGACCGAGCTGGTACGTTTCAAGGCCTTCCTGAAGGCTGACTCGTAATGTTCGGCCTCTGGAAAACCTGGAAGGCCCTGGAAGCGCGGGGGATCATGGGCATCAACCGGCGTAACGCCGACTACGTGCTCAAGTACAACAAGCGCAGCCTGTACCCCATTGTGGATGACAAGATCATCACCAAGGAGCGGGCCATGGCGGCCGGCATTCATGTGCCGCAAATGTATGGCGTGATTTCCACCGAGAAGGAAATCGACAAGCTCGACGAAATCATCGGCGGGCGCAGCGACTTCGTGATCAAGCCCGCCCAGGGCGCTGGCGGAGACGGAATCCTGGTGGTTGCGGATCGCTTTGAGGGGCGCTATCGCACGGTGTCCGGCAAGATCATCAGCCATGAAGAAATCGAGCACCAGATTTCCAGCATTCTGACCGGCCTGTACTCCCTGGGTGGCCACCGCGATCGCGCCTTGATCGAATACCGCGTGGTACCCGACCAGATCTTCAAGAGCATCAGCTACGAGGGCGTGCCGGATATCCGCATCATCGTGCTGATGGGCTACCCGGTGATGGCCATGCTGCGCTTGCCGACCCGCCAGTCCGGTGGCAAGGCCAACCTGCACCAGGGCGCGATTGGCGTGGGCGTCGACCTCGCCACCGGCCTGACCCTGCGTGGCACCTGGCTGAACAACATCATCACCAAGCACCCCGACACCACCAATGCGGTGGATGGCGTACAACTGCCCAACTGGGACGGTTTCATGAAGCTGGCGGCCGGTTGCTACGAGCTGTGCGGCCTGGGCTATATCGGTGTGGACATGGTGCTGGACCAGGAAAAAGGCCCGCTGATCCTGGAGCTGAACGCGCGGCCGGGGCTCAATATCCAGATTGCCAACGACTGCGGCCTGACCTTGCGCACCCATGCGGTGGAAGCACGACTGGAAGAGCTGAAGGCCGCTGGCGTGAGCGAAACCCCGGAAGAGCGGGTGAAGTTCGTGCAGGAAATGTTCGGGCATATACCGCCCGTGGAAGGCTGACCCGACCTTCAAACTGTCTAACCCCGACATCCCCTCTAGGAGCAAATCCTATGGGGGACTACAATCCCCTCCCTTCGCGCCACTGGCTGATTCACCCCCGCATGTCGACTTGTTCCGTTTACCCGTTGCCCTATCGGGCCAACCCTACCGAGTATTTTGCGGCGATTCGCCATGCCCCTGGCGCGGTGCTGCTCGACAGCGGCCGTCCGGCTGCCGAGCGCGGCCGTTATGACCTGCTCAGCGCCTGGCCTGAGGCGACCTTGGCGGTTGAGCCTGACGAAAGCGGCGGCGATTTCCTGCAACGCTTGCGCAAAAGCCTGACGCAATTGGGCGAAGCGGATTTACCCGCAGGGTACGAGCTACCGTTTGCCGGCGGCCTCATCGGCTATCTGAGCTATGACTTCGGCCGCCACCTGGAGCAGATGCCGCAACTGGCCGTAGATGACCTGAACCTGCCGGACGCACGCTTTGGGCTCTACGCCTGGGCGTTGATCAGCGACCACCAGGCACAGTCCAGTCAGTTGGTGTTTCACCCGACATTGGCCCAGAGCGAGCGGCAGCGATTGGCCGCCTTGTTCAGCCAGGAAAGCGTCGAGCTGTCGGCACCGTTCAAACTTCATGGCCCCATGGCCCCTGACCTGACCGCCGAGGTCTATCGTCAGGCCATTGGGCGAATTCAGGACTACATTCAGGCTGGCGACTGCTACCAAGTCAATTTCGCCCAGCGCTTTCGTGCGCCCTGCAGTGGCGATCCCTGGTTGGCTTACTGCGCACTGCGCGAAGCCTGCCCGACGCCGTTTTCCGGCTTCCAGAGCCTGCCGGACGACGGCGCGGTGCTGAGCCTGTCGCCCGAGCGTTTCGTGCATGTCAGCCAGCGCCGCGTGGAAACCCGCCCCATCAAAGGCACCCGCCCACGTGGTCTGACGCCCGAAGAAGATGCCGCCAACGCCGCCGAACTGCTGGCCAGCGCGAAGGATCGCGCCGAGAACCTGATGATCGTCGACCTGCTGCGCAACGACCTCGGCCGCAGTTGCCGTATCGGCTCGGTAAACGTCCCGGAGTTGTTCAGCCTTGAAAGCTACCCCAACGTGCACCATCTGGTGAGCAGCGTCACCGGCACATTGGCCGACGACAAAGATGCCCTCGACCTCATCGCCGGCAGCTTCCCCGGCGGCTCCATCACCGGTGCGCCGAAGATCCGCGCCATGCAGATCATCGACGAACTGGAGCCGACCCGACGCGGCTTGTACTGCGGCTCGCTGATGTACCTGGACGTGCGCGGCGAAATGGACAGCTCCATCGCCATCCGCAGCTTGCTGGTCAAGGACGCACAGGTGTGCTGCTGGGGCGGCGGCGGGATCGTCGCGGACTCGCAGTGGGAGGCGGAATACCAGGAGTCGCTGACGAAAGTGCGGGTGTTGTTACGCACCCTGGAAAGCCTCTGATCCACAAGCCATTCCCGCCGCAACCTCGATGCGAAAAACCCTGAATCAGAACGGTGGTGGACCGACGGTGAACTGGACGATAGCGTCCTACTTCCGCCGCCACCGGCCATCTGTGAAGGACCACATATGCGATTGCTCAACCGTCAGAACTTGTTTCAGAGATTGCATCTCCGCTCACTTGAGCCTAGCATCTCCCAAAACGGGAGGTTGTGACGATGCGAATCATTGCGCTCTCAACCTTACGAATATTCTGGGAAAGCCAGCCAGCATTTGCCGATGCAAAAACGCCCCTGGTCGAGTTATATCGCTATCTGGAGAAGGCCACTTTTCCGACGCCGCAGGCGCTCAAGACAGCGCTGCGGACTGCGAGCATCCTCAAAGGCGGGCGGGTTGTATTCAACGTGGGTGGCAACAAGTACCGGGTGATTATGTCCATCGATTATGAGAGGCAGCTTGGGTTAGTACGCTTCGTCGGCACCCACGCGCAGTACGACCCAATCAATGCGGAGACCGTGTGATGAGCATCAAACCTATTCATTCTCAGGAAGACCTGGCCGCTGCGCTCGCCCGCGTTGAGCAGTTGTGGGGAGCCACCATCGGCAGCCCCGAAGGTGACGAACTGGAAATTCTCGCTGTTCTTATCGAGAAGTACGAGGCGGAACATTTCCCGATGCCGCCTTCGGACCCGGTGGAGGCGATCCGATTCCGTATGGAGCAGATGGGTCTGACTGCCCGCGACCTTGAGCCATTTATCGGCCCCAGCGGGCGGGTTTCGGAGGTTTTGAACGGCAAGCGCAAGCTGAGCCTGGCCATGATCAAGCGCCTGCATGACGGCCTTTGTATACCTTACGAGCGGTTGCTGGCAGATGTTTAAGCGAGGCCGGATGGCCGCCTTCGCGAGCAAGCTCGCTCCTACATTCGACCGCATTCCCACTTGAGAACCCCGAAATAGTGTAGGAGCGGGCTTGCCCGCGAAGAGGCCCTCAGCTTCACTAAATTATCAAAGGCTCAACGGCCGGTTCGACGCCGTGATGAAAGCCTTCTTCAAATCCTCAAACGTATGCACCGCTGGAAACTGCGGGAATTCGCGAATCACATTCTCCGGGGCATGGAACAGAATTCCCTGGTCCGCCTCACCCAGCATGGTGGTGTCGTTATAGGAATCACCCACCGCAATCACTCGGTAATAGAGCGTCTTGAACGCCAACACCGACTGGCGCTTGGGATCTTTCTGGCGCAGCTGGTAGCTGACCACCCGGTCGTTTTCATCGGTGATCAGGCGGTGGCAGAGCAAGGTCGGAAAGCCCAGCTGGCGCATCAGCGGCTGGGAGAATTCGTAGAAGGTGTCAGAGAGAATCACCACCTGGAAGCGCTCGCGCAGCCAGTTGACGAACTCGATGGCGCCGTCCAGTGGCTTGAGGGTGGCAATCACTTCCTGGATATCGCCGAGCTTGAGCCCGTGCTCGTCGAGGATGCGCAGGCGCTGCTTCATCAGCACGTCGTAGTCGGGAATGTCACGGGTGGTGGCGCGCAAGGATTCAATACCGGTTTTTTCGGCGAAGGCGATCCAGATTTCCGGAACCAGCACCCCTTCCAGGTCGAGACAGGCAATTTCCACAAGACACTCCGTTCGTATTATTCAAGTTGAGCGAGCAAAAGGACTGCCGAACTCTAGCGACTCGAGCACGCCGCCGCAACGCAGGGCGGATTTTGATACCATCGCCCCCCATAGAGCGCTCAGCGCCACTGACCTGTAGGAACCGTCCTGATGAACCAAGCCTTCGACGTCGTTGAACTCGCCACGACCTATGCCAACAAGTCCGCCCAGGACATTCTCAAGCTGGCGTTCAGCCATTTCGGTGATGACCTGTGGATTTCCTTCAGCGGCGCCGAGGATGTGGTGCTGGTGGACATGGCTTGGAAGCTGAACAAGAACGTCAAGGTGTTCAGCCTCGACACCGGTCGCCTGCACCCGGAAACCTACCGGTTTATCGAACAGGTGCGTGAGTTCTACAAGATCGACATCGAGCTGATCTCGCCGGACCAGAGCAAGCTGGAACCCTTCGTCAAGGAAAAGGGCCTGTTCAGCTTTTATAAAGACGGTCATGGCGAATGCTGCGGCATACGCAAGATCGAGCCGCTGCGCCGCAAACTCGCCGGCGTGAGTGCCTGGGCAACCGGCCAGCGTCGCGACCAGAGCCCGGGCACCCGCAGCCAGGTAGCCGCGCTGGAAATCGATACGGCGTTTTCTACCCCGGAACGCACCCTGTACAAATTCAACCCCCTGGCGCAAATGACCAGCGAGGAGATCTGGGGCTATATCCGTATGCTGGAGCTGCCCTATAACAGCCTGCATGAACGCGGCTTTATCAGCATCGGCTGCGAGCCCTGCACCCGCCCGGTCCTGCCCAACCAGCATGAGCGTGAAGGCCGCTGGTGGTGGGAAGAAGCCACGCAGAAGGAATGCGGGCTGCATGCAGGGAATATCATCAGCAAGACAAAAGGCTGACGCAATTAACATGTGGGAGGGGGCTTGCCCCCGATGGCGGCGTGTCAGGCACTATACGGGTGACTGATCCGGCGCTATCGGGAGCAAGCCCCTCCCACATTTGTTTTGTGTTGGCAATAAACATGTACACATAGATGTAACTATCGGTGCCATTTATGTGTGCAATCCAGGTCGGACCGCACCAAAACGTAACACTTCCCGTCTTTCGGTTTTCGCCCTCCTAAGTCTCCCGCCTTCGTCTTAAAATTATATAGCTGTTCGAACGGTCAATTTATATCGCTTTCAATTCAGGCAGTTATTTCGATCAGCGATAAAAACGAAATTAGCCTTCGTTTTCATAGATCGAAAGCTGGCACGCATGTGGCTTAAGGTGAAATGCTCTTTGTATACAATAAATACAAAACCTACATACACTTTGCCATCTGCCGTCTCGCTGCGGATGCGCTGGAGCCTGCCGGAATGCGTACAAGTCTCTCGAATAACGTCGCACTGGATCTACCCTCCTCCGCCCTGAATCCCGAGGCGGCAAGCCCCGGCCCGCTGGTACTCAGCCCACGCCTGCACAACAAGGACCTCGCGCCGACCAAGGCCGAAGGTCGTCGCTGGGGGCGCTATAGCATCTTCGCGTTGTGGACCAATGACGTGCACAACATCGCCAACTATTCATTCGCCATCGGCCTGTATGCATTGGGCCTGGGCGGTTGGCAGATCCTGCTGTCCCTGGGGATCGGTGCGGCACTGGTGTACTTTTTCATGAACCTTTCGGGGTATATGGGCCAGAAGACCGGCGTGCCGTTTCCGGTGATCAGCCGCATCAGCTTCGGTATTCATGGCGCACAGATCCCAGCATTGATCCGCGCGGTGATTGCGATTGCCTGGTTCGGCATCCAGACCTACCTGGCATCGGTGGTTTTCCGCGTGTTGCTGACGGCGATTCATCCAGGATTTGCCGACTATGATCACAACTCGATTCTCGGCCTGTCGTCGTTAGGCTGGGCGTGTTTCGTGGCGATCTGGCTGGTGCAACTGGTGATCCTGGCCTATGGCATGGAAATGGTTCGTCGCTATGAGGGCTTTGCCGGACCGGTGATTTTACTCACCGTGGCTTCGCTGGCCGGCTGGATGTACTTCCAGGCAGGCGGCAACATTGCCTGGTCGATTCGCGAGCCGCTGAGCGGCGGTGAGATGTGGCGCAATATCTTTGCCGGTGGCGCGTTGTGGCTGGCGATCTA
Organism: Pseudomonas sp. W4I3; assembly: GCF_030816195.1. Lineage (GTDB taxonomy): Bacteria > Pseudomonadota > Gammaproteobacteria > Pseudomonadales > Pseudomonadaceae > Aquipseudomonas. The sequence goes on from NZ_JAUSXS010000001.1 coordinate 5,078,037, forward strand.
CGGCACGCTGATCCTCAACTTTTGCGACTTCGCGCGCTCCTCGCCCTGCCGCAAGACTATTCAGGTGGGCAATTTCTGGGGCCTGCCGGTGAATATCCTGGTGTTCGCCGCCATCACCGTGCTGCTGTGCGGCGGACAGTTCCAGCTCAATGGCCGGGTGATCGAAAGCCCGACCGAAATCATCGCCGCCATTCCGAATACCTTCTTCCTCGTGCTCGGCTGCCTGGCTTTCCTGATCGTCACCGTGGCGGTGAACATCATGGCCAACTTCGTCGCCCCGGCTTTTGTACTGAGCAACCTGGCGCCCAAGTACCTGAACTTCCGTCGCGCCGGGCTGATCAGCGCCACCGTGGCGGTGCTGATCCTGCCGTGGAACCTCTACAACAGCCCGCTGGTGATCGTGTATTTCCTGTCCGGCCTGGGCGCACTGCTGGGGCCACTCTACGGCGTGATCATGGTCGACTACTGGCTGATCCGCAAAAGCCAGGTAGATGTGCCGCAACTGTATAGCGAAGACGCACTCGGGGTTTATTACTACAGCCGGGGCGTGAACCTGCGCGCGGTGGCGGCGTTCGTGCCGGCAGCGGTGATCGCCATCCTGCTGGCACTGCTGCCCGGGTTCGCCAGCGTCTCGCCGTTCTCCTGGCTGTTTGGCGCCGGTATTGCAGGGTTGCTGTACCTGCTGATTGCCAAGCGCCAGCCGTTCTACGCCGATGTCAGCGGCGAAAGTATTGCAGTCGACAACGTCAGTCATTAAACAAGGACATTTCATGCGCATCCTCGTGGTTAACGTCAACACCACCGAATCCATCACTGAAACCATCGCTCAGCAGGCACGCAGCGTGGCCTCGCCGGGCACCGAGATTGTCGGCCTTACCCCCTACTTCGGCGCCGAGTCGGTGGAGGGCAACTTTGAAAGCTACCTGGCGGCCATCGCGGTAATGGATCGCGTGATGGCCTATGACCAGCCGTTTGATGCGGTGATCCAGGCCGGTTACGGTGAGCATGGTCGCGAAGGCCTGCAGGAATTGCTCAACGTGCCGGTGGTGGATATCACCGAAGCCGCAGCCAGCACGGCGATGTTTTTGGGTCACGCCTATTCGGTCGTGACCACGCTGGACCGCACGGTGCCACTGATCGAAGACCGGCTGAAGCTGGCCGGCCTATACCAGCGCTGCGCCTCGGTGCGCGCCAGTGGCATGGCGGTGCTGGAACTCGAGGAAGACCCGCTGGCTGCGATGGAGGCCATCGTGCGCCAGGCGGAACTGGCGATCCGTGAGGACAAGGCAGAAGTGATCTGCCTGGGCTGCGGCGGCATGGCCGGACTGGATGAGCAGATCCGCCAGCGCACCGGGGTGCCGGTGGTGGACGGGGTGACGGCGGCGGTGACGATCGCTGAATCGCTGGTGCGGTTGGGGTTGTCCACGTCGAAGATCAGGACCTATGCCACGCCCAGGCCAAAGAAAGTGCTGGGTTGGCCCGGCAAGTTTGGGCACTGCAAATAAAATGTGGGAGGGGGCTTGCTCCCGATAGCGGTATGTCAGCCAGCTTATCTATAGCTGACCCAGCGCTATCGGGAGCAAGCCCCCTCCCACATTTTGCTCACTGCGAGGCTTTAGATTGCACTGAATCTGCGGCCCAATTGCTGCTCAGCAAACTGCTCGATCACAAAATCCACAAACGCCCGCGTCTTGCCGGGCAACAGTTTGTGCTCGGCGTAATAGATGGAAATATTGCCGTCGTCCACATACCAGTCCGGCAGCACCCGCACCACCGCGCCACTGTCGAGGAACGGCACCGCCATCGGCATGCTGACCAGCGCAATGCCCAGGCCCTGGGCGCTGGCGCAGCAGGCGGCTTCGGAATCGCTCATGGTCATGGCGGCCTTGAGCACCAGCGGGCTGTGCTCGCGCTCGCGATGAGTCAGTTGCCATGAACGCACCCGGCCGGTTTGCGGTGAACGAATCAGGATGCCTTGGCAGCGCGACAAATCCTCGGGCACACGCACCGCTGGGCGTTGCGCCAGATAGGCCGGCGACGCCACCAGCACCCGGTGCGCCGGCGTCAACTTGCGCGCCACCACGCCTTGGGGCAGTTCAAAGCCACCGCCAATGGCAGCGTCAAAGCCCTGGCCAATCAAGTCGACCTGACGATTGTCGAAATGCCAGTCCGGGCTGATAGACGGGAAGCGCTGCATGAACTCCCCCAGCAGCGGCACCACATACCGATTGCCGAACACGGTACCCATGCTGACCTTCAGCGTGCCCACCGGCCGCCCTTCGGCGCTGGCCAGGTTGGCCACGGCGTTTTGAATCGTGGTCAGGCTACCGCTGACCTCGTCAAGAAACAGCTTGCCGGCTTCGGTCAGGGTCAGGCGACGGGTACTGCGCTGAAACAGCCTGACGCCCAGGCGCACTTCCAGCTTGGCCACGCTTTTGCCGACCGCTGCCGGCGTCAGGCTAAGGTGCCGCGCCGCCTCGGCGAAGCTACCGCCCTCGGCGCTGCGCACAAAGCATTCGATACTGCCAAAGCTTTCCATACCGCCCCATTCTAAACTTTTGGTTTACACAGACTATAGCAATCACGCTCTACCGGTGCCGACGAGCGAGGTCGATACTCACCCCATCAACTACTTGGAGTTCGACATGACCACACCTACCCTCACTGGCAAAGTCGCCTTGGTTCAAGGCGGTTCCCGCGGCATCGGCGCTGCCATCGTCAAGCGCCTCGCCGCACAAGGCGCCGCCGTAGCCTTTACCTACGTCAGCTCGGCCGCCAAGGCTGAGGCGCTGCAGAACAGCGTGATCAGCGAAGGCGGCAAAGCCCTGGCGATTCACGCCGACAGCGCCGATGCCACGGCGATCCGCAACGCGGTCAACCTGACGGTCGACACCTTCGGGCGCCTGGATATTCTGGTGAACAACGCGGGCGTGCTGGCCATCGCGCCGCTGGAAGCGTTCACGCTGGAAGACTTCGACCAGACCCTGGCGATCAACGTGCGCAGTGTCTTTATCGCCACCCAGGAAGCCGCCAGGCACATGGGTGAAGGGGGCCGGGTGATCAATATCGGCAGCACCAACGCCGAGCGCATGCCGTTTGGCGGCGGTGGGCCATACGCGATGAGCAAGGCGGCGCTGGTAGGCCTGACCAAAGGCCTGGCCCGCGACCTGGGGCCACGGGGTATCACTATCAATAACGTGCAGCCAGGGCCGGTGGATACTGACATGAACCCGGCAGACAGTGATTTTGCCGAGAGTCTGATGGGGCTGATGGCGGTGGGACGCTATGGGCATGTCGAGGAAATCGCCAGCTTCGTCGCGTATCTCGCCGGGCCGGAAGCCGGGTACATCACAGGCGCCAGCTTGACCATTGACGGTGGCTTCAGCGCCTGAGGTTTAGGCAACACTGCACAACCCATGTGGGAGGGGGCTTGCCCCCGATAGCGGTGAGTCAGCTATAGATAAGCTGGCTGATACACCGCCATCGGGAGCAAGCCCCCTCCCACATTTTCCCGGGTTGAATCAGGCCATGGGCGGCAGGCCATACGCAGCCAGGTCGAAATCCGCGAGTTTGCGGATGATCTGATCAGCATGCTGATACTTGCTGTCGGCCATGGCTTCATCGGGCACGGCGATAGCGATCATGTGCGCCGCTTTCGCCGCCGTCACGCCAAACGGCGAGTCCTCGAATACCAGGCAATCCTCGGGCGCCACGCCCAGGCGACGCGCGGCGGTGAGGAAGATGTCCGGCGCAGGCTTGGCGGCGCCGACTTCCGGGTCGTCGGCGGTCACGATGGTGTCGAACAGGCCAAACCATTCACGGTGCAAAGTGGTCTTGTGGCCGAAGGAATTGCGCGACGAACTGGTGCCCACGGCAATCGGAATATTGTGCGCTTTCAAATGCCGCACCAACGCCTCGGCGCCGGGCATGCCCAAGGCCTTTGGGAAAGCGTTCGCTCATCAGCGGTTCGCGAATCTCTAGAAACTCGGCCGGCGTGATCGGCAAGTCCAGCGCCTTGACGACGTAGTCTGCCAGGTCCTGGGCGCCACGCCCGATGATGTGCTGCTTGATGCTCCAGTCATAGGTGCGACCATAGCGTTCAGCAATGATTTGCGTGACTTCGGTGTAGATGCCTTCAGTGTCCAGCAACAACCCGTCCATATCGAAAATCACGGCCTTGATCTGGACAGCGGTATGCGGTGCATTCATCACAACAGAACCCTGGAGAAAGACTAAAAGGATTCAGCACAATAACGGCCAGACTTGCTTGCGAGCAACCCTTTACACTGCCCGCTTTCCCGTAGAAGTGCCTGCAATGCTCTTTCGTATAGCCGCCGACAGCCTGGTGCTGTTCCATTTGTGCTTTATCCTGTTCGTGTTATTTGGCGGGCTGCTTGCGCTCAAATGGCGATCGCTCATCTGGCTGCACGTGCCTGCGGCCGCCTGGGGCGTTGCCGTCGAAGTATTTCACCTGCCTTGCCCACTCACTCGCTGGGAAAACCTGTTGCGCCACCTGGCCGGGCAGGATGGTTATGGCGCGGGCTTCATCGAGCACTACATCCTCACGCTGATCTATCCGGCCGGGCTGACGCCGCAGATCCAACTGGGCCTGGGCGCGCTGGTGCTGTTGGTCAATATCGCGGTGTATGTACGACTGATCCGGCGTTATCGACAGGTTTGAGACAGCCGCACTGGTGAAGAATCAGGGTTCCCCTGCCCCTGCATAGACGCCGCCATGTCCGAAGCTTTCGAAGTTCCCAGCCCCCACGAAAAACACCTCGAACACACCACCGAACATGCTCACGGCCGTGGCGACAGCTTCGCCAGCCGCATCGCGGTGATGACCGCCATCATGGCCACCGTTGGCGCCATGCTCAGCTACCAGGCCGGCTCCAGTGAAAGCGAGGCGGCGATGGACAAAAACAACGCCGCCATCATCAAGACCGAAGCCGCGAACCAATGGAATTACTACCAGGCCAAATCCAGCCGTCAGAACCTGGCGGAACTGGCCGCGCATATCCCTGGCGTGGATGCCGCCCACTACAACGACGAAATCCAGCGCTATAAAAGCCAGAAGGAAGAGGTGCGCAAACAGGCAGAGACGCTTGAAGCCAGCTCGCGGGAATGGGACCACAAATCCGAACAAGTGCTGCACCAGCACCATCGCTGGGCCCAGGCCATGACCGCGATTCAGATCGCGATTTCGCTGGCTGCGATCACCTTGCTCACACGCAAAGAGTGGCTCAAGCGCATGTCGTATACCGCTGGCGGCGTGGCGGTGGTGCTCGGCAGCCTGGCTTGGCTGCATCTCTAATGCTGACCATGGAGGCAAGCGAGGTGATTTCAATCTGCTGACCGAGCGATTAGAGTGTCGCGCCTCGAGAATTGAATCTCGATATTCAGCCCATGGAGTTACTTGTGAAGTACGTCAGTAAAGCAGTTGCAGCAGCCGTTCTCGGTTTCACCCTGGCAGGTTGCACCGGCACCGCCATGAAGACCCAGCAATACGACGCCAGCCAATACACCGTGCTCGGCCACAGCGAAGCCAGCGCCACCGGCATCATGCTGCTGGGCATTATCCCGATTGGCCAGAACAGCCGCTTCGTGCGCGCCCAGGATGCAGCCATCAAGGCCAAAGGCGGCGACGCGATGATCAACACCCAAGTGCAGGAAAAATGGTTCTGGGCCTGGGTACTCAATGGCTACACCACCAAGATCTCCGGTGATGTGGTCAAGTTGAAAACCGCGCAGTAAGTATCAAGCTGCCCCGGCGCAGCCCGGGCGAGCGAGGGATCGTGGGCCTGCCTTCAGGGGCTGGCCCATGAACCTCCGTCTTTTTACGCAATCGCCGCCGCTGCCCTGTAGAGCGTCAGCACAACGCTCACCCAAATCGGTCGCGTCCGAGCCAGGCAAACAGATCCTCTAAATGAAGCTATCGTTCATCGTCTCGCTGGCGGTTCTGTCGCTGGCTCAACCGTCACTCTCCTTGGCAGACAATGCCAACGGAAAAAACCTCTACTCGCAGCGATGCGCCATGTGCCACGGAGCCGATATCCGAGGAACAGGACCGCTGGCCCGTAAAAGCAGCCCACCTACACCTGACCTCACGACTTCCGCGTTCAAAAAGCGCCTGCATGATTATCCGGGCGTCATCGTGTCATCAATCATCCTGCGGCCAAATGGAGATTTGATCCCGAACACGTTACGAGAAAATGGCGTGAAGCTACCGCCGCACGCCTGGAGCGTTAAGGACTTTCGCGACTTGAATAACTATATGGGTGATGTCATCGCCAAAAGTCGCTGAGTTGGCTGAGCGCCGCTCTTCATCTGGATCTACCTCGAAATCGGGCTCAGCGACCGATTCATTGCCACGATATCGGCATGGCTGGGGTTGCTTCCGAGCTTCGCGAAACTCTCCAGCATACGGTCTCGGATCTTCGCTGCCTCACCTTGTACGGCAGCATCAAGGGCGCGGCGCATCTCACTGGCAGCGTAATCGCAGCAATAGGCCGGCGTGGACGGTTGCTGGCGCCAGGACTCTTCCAGCGAGCCTGAGTAGATTGGGTCAAAACCGGCCTCACTCACCAACTCCATGACCTTTTCCACAGCACGCTCATCATCCCCCGCGACGGCAGCCGCCAGCCTGCCTGGGCTGCCTTCCGGCTGACCCAATTCAGCCAGGGTGTAGGCCAACAAATTGTTGAACGCTTTAATCACCGGTCTTCCGATCTGCCTGGATACCCACACACTTTCGGGCATCCCTTGATCGATGGCTGAGATGTGGTCATCGCGCAGCCCTGGATAATAGTTGCCGGTATCGATAACCGGCACTTCGGCTGGGACTGATGCGAATAAATCATGGGGCAGCTCAGCGACCGCGGGCAGCGGGATAGACAGCACAATCGCTTGCACACCTTGGACAGCGCCAGACACATCGGCAGGCGTTGCGCCAATCTCGTTGGCAAAGGACCGAACACCCTCAATGCCTTTGGAGTTAGCGACCACGACTTCGTGGCCTGCTGCGATCATTTTTCGAGCAAGCGTGCCACCGATATTGCCTGTACCAATAATTCCAATTTTCATGAAATCTCACCTGTTATTTCAGTTCAGGCGCTCACCTTAGGAGATTGGTGACAGAATGGTAAGTACACACCAAAAGGTAAGTAACGAACCAAATCGTATGAATAATGAACGAGAGTGGAACTGCAGTGACCCGCAAAATCGAGTGAAATGGGCGGAGGCGACGATGGAGACCCTGCGCGTTCTGGAGGGCAAATGGAAAATCATCATTCTTTGCCAACTGTTCGCAGCCAAGGGCCCGCTGCGCTTTTCCGACCTGGAAAAGCTGATTGAAGGCATCAACCAGAAAATGTTGATCCAGCAGCTCAAGCAACTGGAGAAAGACGAGATTGTTCGCCGTACGGTATACCCTCAAGTGCCACCGAAGGTTGAATACGAATTGACCGTCGAAGGCTATGCGCTGGGGCCATCAATGCAGGCATTGATTGAATGGGCCGAGAATCGGCGCGCAACGCCTAAGGTGTGAGTTTCAGCCGGAAAAACCTTTGCGGGTCGCAGCAAGCGCCATGATCGAAGGCGTGCGCCGGGTTTGTAGACGAGGAGCAACCCATTGAACAAGGTACTGCAACCCATGCTTGAAGAAGACCTGTCGAGGCCGCAAGCGATCAGTTTGCGTGAGGCGTTCGGGTTCTGGTTGAAGCTCGGCTTCATCAGCTTCGGCGGGCCAGCCGGGCAGATCTCGATCATGCACCAGGAGTTGGTAGAGCGCCGGCGCTGGATATCCGAGCGCAGATTCCTGCACGCACTGAACTACTGCATGCTGCTCCCGGGGCCAGAAGCTCAACAGTTGGCGACCTACATCGGCTGGCTGATGCATCGAACCTGGGGCGGGGTAATTGCCGGGGCACTCTTCATATTGCCCTCCCTATTCATACTGATTGCGTTGTCATGGATGTATATCGCCTTTGGCGACGTGCCTGTGGTGGCGGGACTGTTCTATGGCATCAAGCCCGCCGTAACCGCCATCGTGGTGCAGGCCGCCCATCGAATCGGCTCGCGGGCTTTGAAGAACAACGCGTTATGGGCGATAGCGGCGGCGTCATTCGTTGCCATCTTTGCGTTTAATGTTCCATTCCCGTTGATCGTGCTCTGCGCTGCGCTGATCGGTTATGCCGGCGGTCGTCTGGCACCCGAGAAATTCAGAGCGGGCGGCCATCGCGCCGCCGAAAAAACCTTCGGCCCGGCCTTGATCGATGACGACACCCCGCCGCCGGAGCATGCCCGATTCAGCTGGTTCAAGCTGGCACTGCTCGCGCTGATTGGCGCCGCGCTATGGGCCCTGCCGATGGGTGTACTGACCGTTCTTTTTGGCTGGGAAGGCACGTTGACCCAAATGAGCTGGCTCTTCACCAAGGCCGCGTTGCTGACCTTTGGTGGGGCCTACGCGGTGCTCCCGTATGTCTACCAGGGCGCGGTGGGCCACTATGGCTGGCTGACGCCGACGCAGATGATCGACGGGTTGGCACTAGGGGAAACCACACCTGGGCCGCTGATCATGGTGGTGGCCTTTGTCGGCTTTGTCGGCGCCTATGTCTCGCAGGTGTTCGGTGCGGATCAACTGTTTCTGGCGGGAGCCGTCGCTGCCTGCTTGGTGACCTGGTTTACCTTCCTGCCTTCATTCCTGTTCATCCTCGCGGGCGGCCCACTGGTGGAGTCGACCCACAACCAACTCAAATTCACCGCCCCCCTCACCGCCATCACCGCCTCGGTGGTTGGCGTGATCCTCAATCTGGCGTGCTTCTTCGGCTATCACGTGCTTTGGCCGCAGGGTTTGAGTGGCAACCTGGACTGGCCCTCAGCGCTGATTGCCATGGCGGCGGCAGTGGCCTTGTTTCGCTTCAAACGGGGCGTTATCCAGGTACTGACGGGTTGCGCATTCGTGGGCTTGGCAGTGCATCTGCTGCGCTGAAGCATTAATTGGATTGCATAACAAGCCATCCAACAAAAGCCACCAGCAATCAGTACCTCATGGACTTATGGACCTGAAAAAACACAAAACCCCTGAAAACTTTAACGTTTTCAGGGGTTTTGTCATTTCGAATATGGCGGTGAAGGAGAGATTCGAATTAACCACACCCCGGCCCTTTAAACCCCTATCTACGGGGCTTACAGCTTGGATAGTAGTACAAACCAGTAGTACAATTTGCTGTATCACTCCCCCTCCCAGCGTGACCCCATGGCCGATAACCTGATCCAGAAGAAAGGCGAATCCACATGGTATTGCAGACTTGCTGTGCCTGCTGATGTCCGCGCCGCGATAGGAGGCAAGACCGTTCTCATTCGCTCACTACAGACCGGCCTACGATCCGAAGCCATGGAACGTCGCTTGGCGGTGCTGGCGGAATGGAAGGCGCAGATTGCGCAGGCCAGAGGGAAACGAGCAGCGCGGGGTGATGCTTGGAAAGAGCCGGTAGCAAACGTGGCTCACGGCTTCGCACAGGCCACACGCAAGCTCAAAACAGATGTTGCTCTTGGGGAAGCAGAGGAACCTTCTACTTTCGACACTGAGGAGGTAGCAGTACTATACCGAGGGCTGTTTGACGACTCACCAGAGGGTAAACAACGGCGGGAGAAGGCAGACCAGGTTTACATCATGACAGGGGTGGACGGCGAACTGGCTAACATCGACTTCGCTACAGAGATGGCGCCACAGCTCATGGCGAAGGTATTCGGTGTAACGCAACAACTATCGCCAATCGAGGAGGCAGAGGCACGGCAGATATTCGCGAAGCCGGACGCTCACAAACCGAGGTCACCAATTACACCCGCCAGACTCAAAGCATATCGAGAATTCCGGGAGAGCCGTGGGGGCGCTCCGAAACACGTGGACCAGCAGGTCGGCAAGATGGACAGACTCTCGACCTTTCTAAAAGAAGAGGAGCTACCGCTTACCTTTGACACGGTGGATAAGTGGCTCAAGTCTTTGGATCGAGCGCCCGCGACATTAGCCCAGTACCTCATGGCAGGTACATCCTTTTGGAAGTGGGCAACAAAATACGATGCCGGGTGGCGCAGAGAGTTTCAGGATAAAGCTAACCCGTTCATGGCTCACGAGCTACCCCAGGGAGGAGGCTCTGAAATAGCAGGTTTGGACAGAGAGATATATACCCCTGAGGACGCCTGCAAGCTCCACCGGGCCGCATTGGAAAACGATGACAAGCCTCTCGCCGATCTGATCGCAATGGGCTGGTACACAGGCGCCAGGATCGAAGAGCTTTGCAGGTTGACCAAGGAAAGCGTAATCACCGTCGAGGGTATCCGGTGCTTTGACTTCCCTAAAAGCAAATCGAAGGCGAGCAAACGCGTCGTTCCCATCCATCCAAACTTACTACCGATCATAGACCGCCTCAGCGCCGCTAGCCTGGACGGGTTCCTGATTCCCACTGACTCACAAGACCGTTACGGCAAACGTTCGCACGCAATCTCAAAAGCGTTCGGCAGACTCCGTACTACTGCTGGATTCTCGCGCCTGTATGTTTTTCATGGCTTCCGCCACACAGTAGTTACCGCACTGATAAGAGCGGATGTATCGGACGCGCTGGCTAAGGAATTGGTTGGGCACGAGGTGGGGAATGTCACCCACGATACATATTCAAAGGGTGCAAGCACGGCTCAGAAATTTGTAGCTATCAAGAAACTGCCCACCATCCCAAGCCATTAGCAGCTACGTCACTCGACGCAATTTCCTTTGCGGAAAGCTGTATGTACATACAGCAAAAGAGATAGAAATCCGACGCGAAACTGATCGCCCCCCCCCCGCCCGTCAAAAAAATAGCTTTAGGCGAAAATTTTAGAAATTCAGTGATAAGTGGCTGAATGTAGTAAACATGCGGGTTCCAAGGGTGTTTCACGTGTTATACACATTCCACCCACAGAGTTACCCACATGCAGCGCGTTGCTAAGCCCCCAAGAACGCACTATCTTGTGTTCAGACGCAAAAAAAACCCTATATGTAGGGATTTGCGTTAGCCGTGTCCTAGCATGGACAGGTAAGAAGGAAGCGGGTGATTACGCTTCGTTTTTGCGGACAGAACGTAATCACTCGCCCCTCAAGCCAACGGTTTGTTGTAACCCGACCTGAGAATCGGCATTAGAGCGAATGCGTATCCCATCGTCAAATGATGGATTATGAAAACTGCTCAACGGTGCCTGTTCTCAGGCGGGCAACCCCACTGAAAATAGGTACTACGATCATGAGCAAAAACCCCAAGCAATCATCGCCGAAGGTCGCCACCCTGGCGTCTGAAACCCTTCGCGATCCTAACACCTCAGCCATTGCGAAAAGCTTTGCAGCGTCTGTGCTCTCCCAATCCTCTTCTGCAAAGGAGACAGGGAAAGCAATGGAGACGAAGGCCTCGCAGGTTCTGCAATCCGAGAAGTACAGCGATACCACGAAGACGCTCGCTGCGTCTGTCCTATCTCAATCTGAAAAATCGCGATAAGGAGAGACGATATGGCTCTGTACTTTTTGGAATATGACCTACGAAAGCAACGAAATTATAAGCCCGTCTATGACGTGCTAGCGACATTTGGTGCTGTGCGCATCCTTGAGTCTCTGTGGTGCTTTAATCGCGAAAAAACTAATGCAGCTGGCTTACGTGACTACTTCATGACACTTATAGATAACGATGACGGACTTATCGTTTCACAGGTGTCTGAGTGGGCGTCCTTCAACGTGAGAGGTTCGCCCAGTCAGCTGAAATGAAGCTGTGGAGTGGGCCCCTATGTAGGGGGCTCCTTTCCTCATAACCTTCCCCCGCCGCTCCAACAGGATCGCAACTCGATAAGCGATCAGGTGCTATGGCTGGAAAAATAATCAATAGGGCACGGCGACTTGCCCGAGTTGCTAAACAGACCTCAACAGGTCAAATGCAAACGGTTCTTGATTCAAAAATAAGTATGGTGCTGGGTGCCCTTAGGCTCGCTTCTGGCAGACGTTGAGCCGGGTGCCGCCCTAGGTATCAAGTGCAACGAAGCCCGCTCAAAGCGGGCTCTGTGGGGCGCTACACGTCTACATCAAACCTTGTTCCAATGTCTCTTGATGGTTGGCAAGCTCATCTTGAGTTCCACTGCTGCCTGAGCCTGTGTCAGCCCTTTAGCCTTGAGCTTCTGCACTGCCTCCGTAGTGTCTACAGCCACTGGACGACCACCTTTCTTGGAAGAGCGTGCAAGCCCTTCCCGTGTCCGCTCCCTGATGCGGTCACGCTCAAAGGCTGCAACCGCTGCTAACACGGTTAGCTGTAGCTTCCCGGCTGCACTGGTGAGGTCTACGCCATCTAGGTCCATGCTGCGAACGTGGATGCCCACAGTGGCGAGGTGGGACACAGTAGCCAGCACATCCTGTACGTCCCGCCCTAGTCGATCCAACTTCAACACCACGAGCGTATCGCCTGCCTCCATGCGTTCGGCCATCTTACTGAACTGAGGACGCTGTAGAGCTGGAACGCCCCCGCTAATCTGCTCAGAAAACCAGCGAGCAGGCTTGATATCAAAACCGTTGGAGGTGAGAGCCACCAATTGGTTGTCGGTGTTTTGCTCTGTCGTACTGACACGACCATATCCAAACAGACGGCTCATTTGCTCCCCTCCTAGGGATCAACAATGGAGGGATCATAATGATAAGGTATCATAAACCTGTAAACCCATATTTGATGATACCAGTGTAACCACCCGATGGGCGGTATCGTTTAACGGTCGTTTGATGATCCCATCCACATCCCACTCCGCCGCCCTTCTTGACTTATGGCAGATTGCCGCTACTTATGTCAGGCGGGTGGGACTTCTCATCCGCGTGGTCAATGGGACGGCTTACTGCATCCATTGAATAGCCCGCATCGCCAACGAAAAGGACAGCACATGTTTACCGACATCAAGCCAGGCCCCAAACCAGCACGAGAAGATGGCAAGGACGACAGAAGGCACCACGTAAACCCTGAAACCAAGCCTAAGCACCCGACGCTTCCAGTACACAAGCCTACCAAGTAGTACGTTAGAACCTGCTGTACACAGTGGAGCTACCAGACTCGTTGCCGTCGACGAACTTGGCCTGCTCCACTGTTCGAGGTGAGGGCCATCCTCGGTAGCGATGCCGAAATCCTAGACCATTGGCGAGCTATCCGGGGCTGGGTGTTGCCGTCCGGTGGAAAACCGGTGATTCCGGCCCAGAATCGGCATTCTCGTGCTAAAACCTCGATCTGATCGCAGCCACGGGAAAAAGCTTAACCACTCCCCTCACAAGCCACGGAAACACTGGACTCCAGCCCGACCGTCGTAGAACTCCGTTCTGGGGAGAGCGCTTCAAGTGGAAGGTTTCCATGGGGTTTCAGTGAGGCTTTCCGAGGAGTAGAAGCTTACTCCCCGGACTACCACCAAACTCAGCTACAGTGCAAAAACACCGTAGGTACCGTGCTTCTTCTTGACGATTCGGGCAATCGCGCCAGCGTTGCCAATCTGAGCAACGTAAGTTATCTCATCTGGCTTGTAGCCTTCGGCACCCGCCAACAGTATGTCACTGATGTTGCTAGCCACCTCGGAAAACCCAAGCTGATCCTTGTGCTCGTAGGTTATGGTCCAGACCGTATCCACGCCAGCCTGCTTTTTCCAATACTTACCTTCGAGGTATTTATAGAAATCAGCCCGTTGGTCTTCTGCGTTTACGAAATCAAGAGACAGCAGCACATGGAGCATTCGGTAATTCCCTTTATAGACTGCCCACAACGCGTGGAATCAGTTCGCCACTAGCATGGCAGGAAGGTTAGGCTGAGGGCAATGCCGTAATGACGAATGAACGTGTCTCGGCTTGCATGGCCCCATAGACCAAGGAGAGTAAACAATGGAAAGGATAGACAAAGAGTTCTTAAGGCGATTGGATGACGAGTTGATGAATGAGGGCCTGAGCCTGCATCAACGCCCCTTTCATGTTGTTGCAGAGTGGATGAAGAAAAACAACATAAAAAGTAACTTTCTAGATGAGCGAATTTGGATGCCGCTCATGGAAGACTATCGGGCCCTATACCCCAGCGGGGATTTTTCAATACCGGGTCTTGTAGATGCCGGGGTTGCAATCCGTGACACAATGTATCCAGCCAGGGTGAATGTTGGATTTGGAACATTTGGCGTAACTCCTCTAGACTTAATTGAAATCTCCAAAGCTGAGCTGGATAACACTTTCAAACACTACCCCGAACTAGGCTGGAAGGCACTTTACAGCGCCTGCGACCTTTGGGATCTAGCTTATGGAGTAGATGATTTACGATTTGAAGATAGTGCAGCAGTTCAACACCTGAACAATGCGAAGTCAGCTATTTCATCAACCGCACGCACGCTTTTTCAAGCTACAGACACAGACTCTGCAATACAGACTTGTTGCTTGGCTGCCGAACTGGCTATGAAAGGTGCACTGCTGCGACTTGGAGTAGATGAAAAAGAAGTGAGGAAGCTAAATCACAATCTGGTAGCGCTCTCAGAGAGCCTAGTGAAATACTACTCAAACAGCAACGATGATCGTTTACTTGAAGCAAGCAAGGGCTTCCCGAATTACGTAAACAGTCGGTATTCTGACCATGGACTGACTAGAGTGCAACTCATGTCATTGGCAATGAGAGCGCTATTCATCGCCGCTGAAGCAGTCCGCAGGATCACTGACAGAAATCTAGCAGGACAAGTTGAAGCGAGCGAGAGAGTACCTCGACCACTATTATAGAACGCCAATACACCATCTTTACCACATTGGTCTTTTCAACTCTCTGCCGCTGTTACCAGGGCAGAGGGTTGTCACACTCGACAACAGCCCGCCGCTTGATTACAGGGGCAGCAATATCTGGTACTTCACCCAACAACTGTATGCGCTTATGCACGACTACAGGAGCTTGTGGCGGAGTATCTGTATACGCCTCAAGTGGCACATCTTCAAATACGTGGACCAGCTCGCTTGTAAGCTCCTGAGAGGCGATTACAGGAGTATCTAGCCCACCGCCCAAGATAGGAGTAGCAACGTCGTCACTCACCCTGATAGAGCTTGTAGGGGCCTTGCCGACACACACTTGAAGTGGAGCTAGGATCTTGTATCTATTACTGCGAATAAACCCTCTTCCTTTCTGGCATTCAACTTCGATGTAACCATGCTGTGCCAGCTTGGCGATAAAGCGCTTCACTGTACTTGGATCACATCCAGTTGCTGCTGCAATATCATGTTGGTTATCGAACCAGTCATTGCCAAGTGAGCGAAAGAAGCGATAGCGGCTTTCCATCCATACCCACATGTTCTTTTGATCGCCTGTAAGCATGAAGGATTCACCAGTTGTCTTACTTACCCAATGTGTAGCACGTAGCATTTCATGTGTGATTTGGAAAAATTGTTCGGTCATCGCATTCCTCGTATGTATTTTCAAAGGCTCTTGATATGTTCTAGGAACTTGGATTCTTCCAATGCTCCTGTTCGATACAGCGCTATCATTTCGATCATGTGAGCAACGCGAGCTGCTGCACTTGGGAATCCGGTGACCAGGTTCTGCACCATCGACCTCAAGATAAGGATCATTCACAAGTACCTGCGCAGCCTGGGGCTTTCTACCGAGGAAGCGCCGGTCGACATGATGACTGGCATCCGTGCAGATGAGCCTCACCGGGTGGCAAAGATTCGAACTCGAAAAAGCATCAGCGAAAGCAAATGGGCGTCAATGGTGATGCCTTTGGCTGATGCCGGTGTTGGCGTGCAGGACGTGACGGATTTTTGGGCAAACCAGCCGTTTGACCTGATGTTGACCACCATCAACGGCCGCACTCTTGAAGGCAACTGCGACCTTTGTTTCCTCAAAGGTGCCCAACAGGTCTATTTGATCATCGCCAGCGACCTTGGGCACGCCTGTGCGCAAAGGCGAATGATGGGCCAAGCAGGAACGGGAAGTGGTATCCACGGGGGAATTTACCGGCGACGGCGCCCGCTTCCGCTTCGACCGCCCCAGCTACCAACAAATGCTTGAGTACTCCGACACTCAATTCGACATGTTTGCCGACCACGACGAGGCTATTGCCTGTTTCTGCGGCGATTGAGGACATCCCATGAACAACGATAAATGCTTCCCCTGGAACCTCGACCTGACGGGCGTCTGTGACCAATGCAACAGATCCCGTGCCCACGGCAACCACCAGAAGTGCAGCAAGGCACGCCAGGCGGCCAACGCCAAGCGTCGGGCGGAGGAGGCCCAAGCCGGGGTCACACCGGCACCTAGAAAAAGTGCCAGCCTGTTCTGGTTACTTCGCCAGCAGTGATCGGCAACACTAAACCCGCAATACATCAGGCACGGCGACGGGCCTTTTTTCTTCCTGTTGGAAGAATCTTCAATACATCGCGTGGGGACGCATATGGCAGATGGCGTAGAGGCCCGTGGCAATTCGGTGCGGGTCTATTTTCGTTTCAATGGCGAGCTGTGCAGGGAGCTGGTGCCCGGTGGGAACACACCGGAAAACCGGGAGCATGCGAAGCGCCTGGTCACAGTGATCGAGTACGAGATACAGGCCGGTACCTTCGACTACCGCCGGCATTTTCCAGAGTCGGCCAAGCTGGCCGAGAACACGTTCGGGCATTACCTGGACCTTTGGCTCACGATCAAGAGCAACAGCGTGGCTGCGACCTCTTTCCGTGGATACAAGAACAAGGCCGAGGTCCATGTGCGGCCGCGCTGGGGTGACGTTCAGATCGATCAGATTGACCACCTGGACCTGCAGGAGTGGATCCAGGGGCCGCTGTCGAAGCGGCTGAAGAACAAGACCATCCGCGACATCATCAGCAACGTGCGGCAGGTTTTCCGGCTGTACCGCACACGGAAAAAGGTCGCACACGATCCAACCGAAGGGTTATTCGTGCGTCTGCCCGATCCCGAGGCGCCAGACCCTTTCACCAGGGCGGAAATCAAGCAGATCCTCAACACTCATACCAGCCGCACTCAGGAGCTGTTGATGGTGCAGTTCATGATTTGGGCTGGCCCTCGGGTGTCGGAGACCATTGCACTGGCCTGGGAGGACGTCGACTTGAAACAGGGCACAGTAACCTTTCGCCGGTCCAAGGTCCGGGGCGCCTATCGAGTGACCAAAACCAGGCGTTCGACGCGCAAAGTACGCCTGCTTGAGCCCGCATGGGACGCCCTGCGAAAACTGGACGCCATCAACCAGCCCAAGACTGTGGACACGGTCGACGTCGTCGAGCGCGACAACAAGACCGTCCGCAAGCACAAGCTGCACTTTGTATTCCTGAACACCAAGAGCGGTCTACCGCACGTCAGAGACTTCGTCGTGAGGGACAGGTTTTTCAAAGCACATTTGAAAGCGGCCGGCGTTCGTTACCGGGGTCCTGGGCAGTGTCGCCCACACCTATGCCAGTCAGTTGTTGACGACTGGCGTGGCCTCGGTGGACTGGATCGCAGAGCAGATGGGGCACACCAGCGCAAACATGATCCGACAGCACTACGGAATGTGGATAAACGAAGACGGTCCAGACGTGGTAGGCATGCTACAAATAGCATTGAACCTTCAACCCATTGATAGGACGGTTTTTAACGAGGGCAAATATAAATGGAAGGGACCCTATCATAATAGGGTCTAACCAAATACTCTTTATACCGAGTCGAAATCATGCTTACGATTAAACTGCCGATGCAATATATCTATAACAAACATACGCTGACGAATTAACTCATCAGACATTCCTTGCCACGCAATCTTATTAGCGTCCATTTCTGTCTGAAAGAAATCCAACCACTCATCTGCCTTCTTATTAAGCGCTGGGTTTCCGCTACTTTTCCCAACCAATTTCTCTTGAACCATATGATCCATTGTAAAACGTTTCCCTTCAGGTGTCTGGAGGGCTTGAGCACACTCTCCAATAAAGGTATCCAATTGAGCCTCGCCATTTGAGACAGCTTGTAGAATATTTTCAACCGCATCGATTGTCACAAACAATACATTCTCAAACGGAACCGGCACGCGGCCATATTTAGCAATAATTTTCGGCTGAAGCTCTGGATCAATTGCTCTAACAACATCCTCCGCCGAAGCAAACCAAAAATCCTCATGGGTAACTACAATGCAAGCAAACTCTGCTTCATCGTACTCTTTGGTCATCTTTAGTCTGTAAACACTCTCCTGGCACTGCTCTATGCCTTTTATAAAGCTGCTAGCCAAACTCCTTTTCAAGATTGCCGGATCAAACACAGATGACACTATATCGCCAGGCTCAATAGCTTTAGATTCAAAAATGAAGTTCACTTTTCCAGAAACCATGAAATCTGCCATTTTTCCTCCGACTACGCTGCTGTCTCGACAACACTGATTGAGCTGCTCCTCCGTATAATAACTTAGGCCTGACGAAGAAAGCAGGGTCTCTATATAGCGTTCAAGGGTTGGGCCAAAGAAGTCTTTATACCCCCACCCTTTAACTTGCTTAAATAAGTCCGGAACCAGTGTACCAACCGACCTAGAGAACAACTTAGAATTATAAATAAAGAGATTATCACCATCCAACAGGACCGGCTTTTTTCTCAGTGGAGTGGTTTGAAAATACTCACTCTGCTGGTGCAACTCACCGTTAACAATGTGACCTTTGAAGAAACTCGGAAGATCCTGACTTCGGATAGCAACCAACAAAAAATAATTAACAATGCTTTTCAATGAAATACTAGGCGTAAGAAAAAATATCATTTGATATAGATTAACATCAATGATTCCCTTAGCACCGTCAGCAACGCAAATATCTAAATATAGACTAATCAGGTAAAACTCCCTGAGAGACAGCCCATACAACTCTAGAAATTTTTCAGCGAAGGGAGCATCTTCATCTGAATACCAGATCATTTGTCGCGTCATTGCCTTAATATCTGGAAAGGTTGGGCCTTGATACCAAGCTTGCTGTAGGACCATGGGCCGCATCATTAGATGCACATCACCCAACCCAATAGGACACGCTAAGTGTTGAATTCGGAACAACCTATTCGATAGTGAACCGAACTCTTTCTTTGCCATATCTCGATAACCGTTACCGCACTCTTGCATGGCGATTTTCAGTAAAAAGAGGCAAATCCATGGCATACCGCTGGCGGGACGCTCAAGAGATTGAGACCAGTGGAGATGATCAATGACACATTGGAGAACAGAGTCTGCCTTATAGACGCTTAGCTCACGTCTGATTTTCTTTATCTGCGCATCATATTTTTCGGCGTTCATTGTCATAGTCCTTTAAGAAACAAATGCGAGGAGGCAGGGAGTCTCGTGCGCCTTCTCGGCCTCCGAAAACCGACATTCACTTCTCAGTGTTCTGGATGCGGGAGCCTGCCCCAATGCTTACGGATGATTCGAACCGCCGAGGGTATTCCCATGAACGTTCCCATATAGCCGTTTTTTAGACGCCAAAAAACACAAACCCCCGACTTTCTCTTGGAAAATCAGGGGTTTGCGTTTACTAAATATGGCGGTGAAGGAGAGATTCGAAACTACCCGCCTAGGCACTGTCAAAACGAAAGTATGCGGATTTAAAGGGCTGCAGAGGAGCTGACTCTTCAAAAAATCATCGTTTTTAGTCCCATGGTAGTCCCATGGGTTTTGCACCAAAAGAGTGCGCTAGAGCCAAGAGGGGCGAATCGGTAGCCTTCCCATCGATTTATACTGAGGGCTGGGAAAAAGGTAATAATGGTAATATCCACTTTTAAACCATAAAAAACCATTTAAATTCAATGACTTAAGAGGATTGAAGAAAGGTAATAATTTGGTAATTTATAGGTTAGGTCATTACCTTTTTACTTGGTAATTTCCGCCCCCCTCAATCCCCAGCAAAACCGGGCATTTGCCCGAATATTACCTTTGCCATTACCTAATATTACCTCTCAAGGTAATACGCCAAACCCTTGTAATACATGGCCTACAGCACAGTTGGCGCCCTTCCTAACCGAAATTACCTTTTTCCCAGCCCTGGTTCCAAAATAGCCACCAGATTCGCGCCTTCTGGATTTGGGGCTAGTCTGTGAACTCACTCAAGGAGCAACGTATGGCGCATGAATATTCCCTCTCAGATGTGCTTGAGCGGATGTATGAAAACCAACTGGCACTTGAAGCAGCTGTGATGGAGCTGACACTACGTCTAGAACAACAAGGTTCAGTAGAAACGGGAGGAAACGTACGCGGCGCCTTAGACACGCTCGGCGAGAACGCAGGGCATATCAAGCAAGGCTTGGCACGCCTAAGACGGTTAGGGACTGATTAGCTTCGTGAAAGATTAGGAAATGCTTAGAGACCGCTGAGTTCCGCATGTTTCCTGCCCTGTGGCAGATTATCCGTTCCATACGAGACGACGAGCGGCTATCAGAAAAAGATGAGTCTAGTTTTGTAAAATTGCAGCTTTTTAAGATTTTGCATCCTCCAACGCAATGAATCCGGGGGCGCAGCTCAGACGTCCCCCTAGCCATCAGTTCGCATTGCTTTGCAAGCAGGCTGCATTTCTTCGCGCATCTTTGCACTTTGTGAAATCGGCATATTTCCTGGGGCCCCCACAGCGGGCCTGGCCTGCAGTACCGATTTCATTACCTTAGGCCTTGCAAAAAAAATCTATGCAAACCCCGTCGGCGGGAGGGGGATAAGTGCTTTTTTGTTAGTTTTTTTCATTCTGCCGCCCTTTCATTTTCTTTAGCCCTTTGCTTGTCGAGGCTTTATACTCAAAGCACAACTCAACCTTAATTTATGAAGTTTAAATACATGGAATTTAAAAAAGCACTAACGGAACACTTTAGAAAATTCGATGCATCTCCGATGCTATTCATCGGTTCCGGAATCTCGAGGCGCTATTTAGGAACCGAGAACTGGGAGCAACTCTTACTACGATTTTGCAATATGATTGGGGAAAATCCGCTAAAGCTAAAAACGAGCTCAAACGGAGACTTAACTAAATACGCGCAACTTCTCGCAAAAAGCTACGAAAACTCATGGTGGGAACGACCGGATTCGAAAGAAATATCGGAGGAGGTTTCCGAACACTTTTTAAACGATAGTTCAATATTAAAGATTGAAATATCTAGATATTTGAAAAACGCCCACGAGAACATTATAGCTGAAGTTAGAGAAGAGCTAAGCCTATTAGAAAAGGCCAATATTGACGGAGTAATAACGACCAACTGGGACTGCCTTATAGAGAACACATTCCCTAAATTTACGACATTCATAGGGCAAGATGGACTAATAGCGGAAAGAAGCCACGGAATTGCCGAAATATATAAGATTCACGGCTGCTCAACGGCCCCTAACTCACTAGTTCTAACAGAAACAGATTATGCTGAATACAGAAGAAAAAACCCTTATCTTTCTTCCAAACTTCTGACAATATTCATCGAACGGCCTGTTATCTTTTTAGGTTACTCGCTCGCCGACCCTCACATTGCTGACATACTCGAAGACATCATTGGCTGCTTTCCTGAAAAAAGCTTAGATTTTTTGAGAGACAAGTTAATTTTTGTAGAGTGGCATCAAGAGCTTGAAGAGCCTACTATTACCGATTCAGTCATCCATAAAAGGATACCTGTAAAGCTCTTAAGAGTACGAAATTTTATAGAACTATACGAAGTTCTTTCGGAAACCAAAAAACGAATACCCGCCCATATTTTCCGAAGAATCAAAGACGAATTATATGAACTTGTAATTACAGATGACCCCAAAGGCCAGTTATATGTAAGAAATGAGAGCGACCTTGCGAATGGCGACTCACTTACCGAATTTGTCGTAGGGTACGGAGCGATTTCAACTACAAAAAAAGGCGAGGCAATTTCAAAACAAGGACTAATTGGTTTAGAACGCTCCGACCTTATCCGCGACATTATTTTTGAAACAGAAAAATATGATGCCGCGGATTTGGTTTCAACAGTATTTCCAAAACTCGCAAAGGGCAACATCAAACTTCCAATTTATTACTATCTTAACAAAGCTGGATGTCTCAACGATGACGGCACATTGAAAGCCGATATCCCAAAACTCTGCGCCGGCGCACAGGTACGTTTCGAAGGCAACCTTTTCACCGAGACGAATCGAGGAACTGAGCTTAGAAGGTCAAAAACGGTACCCGAAGTCACAATCGGAGTTAATGAGTTATATCACAAGCAGGGCTTCGAACTCTTTAACAGAATGCTGCCCTATATGGAGCCAGCTTTGATCAAAGAAGGACTCTCTGACCTAGCAGAGATATTGAGAAAACATATTGACACATCAAACGCTAGCGGCCTCGCTAGGCTCGCATGCTTTTACGACCTAGTAAAATATAGCAACCGTTACTGACACCATCGAACAATCCGACCCCATAACAAGCGAATATAAGGATTAATTAGAGCGATGCGAACATGCCCCAAACTGGGCGCACTTTAGACTAAGGCGGGAGTAGGTATGGACGCACTGAAAGAACTACTAAGCAGAATTGGTAAAGCTGACATACCAAGTATGTCAGATAGCGAAGCCTTGAATTTATTGATGTCGATTACATCATTAGCGATCGCAGCTTTGTCTCTAGCAATAGCAGTGATTGTGTTATTTTATGCAGCCTACCAGTTTTTTTCAAAAAGAGGATCTAGATTTTGCGGAATATTCTCGATAGCTGGCAGTGTATGGAGTAGCCAAAGATATGTCGGCGAAGTCATATTGGAAAATACCAAGGATAAATCGGTAGCGATAAATACCATATATTTGGTAGTAGGACAAAACATATACGTGGAGCTTATTGATTATTCAGATTCCCCCAGAATAATTGCGCCTTTTGAAACCATTAAACTAAGCTTCATGGAAGGAGTTTCCGGTTATATCACCTCAACTTTCAAGGTGAATTTGGATTCAATGCTGGCGAACAATAAAATTCGTAAGAAGTTAGTCATATCTACTCCGCAAGGACTTTCAAAGGTTAAGAGTTATAAAAGATTTTGGAACATCTACATTGAATCACTAAAAAATTATTTTATAGTTCCCGTTCGCCCTGTGAAAAAATATCACAATGGAAAATACTATAGTGATGCGCTGCAATTCATTGTGACTAGCACTCGGGACGGGCAACAAATAGAGGAGCACCGTTTATACCGTGGAACCACTTATGAAATAGCAGGTATTTCTGTAATTGTGGACCAATTTGCCAGCGCTTCTGAACTCAAATCATTTTTCTCTCAGTCAGACAAGTCAAGCAATATTTTAAGCGTAGAGCCTGCCGAACATAATTTTAATGATTACGAAAAGTATGAAAACACGGAAATTGAGCATTGTGGTTTTTTTGGTACTTATGTATTAGGTCCAATCTTCACTAAAATAGACAAAATAAGCTTCCGTTTAAAAAACAAAAAAAATTGGTAGCACTAAATATGCGTACATACTATTGGGCAAATATCCTCAGATGCGACCTATCCAGTGATAGGCTTTAATTTCGCCGCCATCTCCAGCGCTCGCACTCCCTTCGCATTGAACGCCGCTACGTCTGCGGTGCTCAGGGCTGGGCCAGGCAGATGAGTATGGTTGGCCAGTTGAAGATTCATCTGCCGCACTAGCTCAAGCAAATCACACACGACCTGGAAGATGTTCACGTCCTCAGACCCGATGTGGTTCTTCGGTGCCACCAAACGCTGGCTGACCGATGCCACGCTTTTACGCAGCCCCTCAATCCTTTCTTCCATATCGCCACCCACCGTGGCGTTATGCTTTTGCCCCACCACCAAGTTCAAATCCCGCCCGGTCGCCTGATGCAAATCATCCACCGCCGCCAGGCTCGCAGATCCGCCTGACAGCAGTTTGAGTGCGCCCAGCGCCTCGATTTTCTTTATGCCTCCCACTGATTCGGTGGAATGGTCATCCACCGTCCTGGTGTGATTCTGGAACGTCTCCTTATTTCCCATCGCCTCCACTTCCCGCTCGATCGCCTTATCGCGGATCTTGCCGTCAGTCTGGCGCAGCCAGTTACCGTCAGCGTCGACACGCTGTTGGCAAGCCTCGCTGTGCTGCCACACCTGGTCGCCCTTCGGCACGCTGGGCATACTCAGGCCGTGGGGCAGAATGGTTTGGATATAGGGCTTATGTGGCAGGCCGTAGGCAAAGCACACCACGACTTGGGTGCCTTCCTCAGGGAAAGCATAGATCCCCATTTCATCGCCACCAGTGGGCAGGGGCAGAGGCACGCCGGCCAGGATCGGCAGCTTGGTGTCCGGTTCGCCGTCGGGCCCCATGACCTCGATGTCGACCGCATAGCGCGGCCGGAAGTCGTCACAGATCCCGGCGCCGGCCGGGGCATCGGCCACGGCGACAACCCGGGCAAAGCGTGGCAGGTGATAGCCACCGGTGAGTTCAGGAAATTGTCGTTCTACGCTGCGGCGGATTGCGTCGTCCATCGGATGGCCATCTGGTTGTCGATGAGCGCCACACTGGTGATGCGCTCGCCGTGGTTGATCGTTGCACCTGGTCGCAACCCGGGAAGGGCTGCGATCATCGCGCTTTGGTTGCCCTGGTAGTCATCGAACAGCTCCACCGGCAGCTGCAGCGGCGAGCGAACGCCAAAGAAGCTGTCGGCCCAACTGCCCACGAACACCTCCCCATCACCCTGCTGTTGCCAGATGAAGTCGGGGATATTGAAAACCCGGGCCAGGCTGTCCATGGCTTGGTAACCAGCGGCCAGGCTGTAGAAGAAAGGCGCCTTGACGCCGGCATACGGCCGTTCCGGAACGCGAAAGCGCAACCCGGTGTGCTGGCTGATGTCGACCAGGACTGCGCGCAGGTCGACGTGACGCAAGTTCAGCGGCAGCGGGTTGGCCAGGATCGCGGCCAGCTCGCGGCAGAACAGCACCTGCTGGGAGCTGCTGGCCGTGGTGGAGCGTTCGACGTAGCCAATGAAGTGTCGCTGCAGCGTGTTGCCGTTGTAGCCGATATCGAGCGTCACCAGCCCCTTGACCGAGCCTTTGGCTTGAATGGTAAATGTCGCCCGGCCGGGGCTTTTCGCGTCCAGCCGGACTTCGTTTTTGATCAGGACGTAAGGCACGCCGTTGATGGCCAACTCCTTGTGCAGCTTCATGTGTTAGCCCCGCCCAGCCAGCCATCCACTTTTTTCAACGTGGCTTCAAAACCGGTCAGTTCCTCCGGTCCGTTGCTGGAGTCGCCACCGGTGCCACCGGTGCCGCCGGCGCCACCCACTGCCCCGCCCGGGCCGGACTGCGCTGTGACCGCGTTGCCCGATCGCCGGCCTTCGACCTTTTCCGGGTTCGACAGTTTTTCAGTCAGGGTGAACTGGATCAGCCAGGCGCGCAGGTTGTCGTCTTCCCGGGCGCTCACGCCTTCGGTGAAGGTCACCTGACGCATGCCAAACGCAGCGGCGGTATCGTTGACGATGCGGTAGGTCTTGAGCTGGCCACCACCTTCGGTCGCTTCCACCAGGCGCATCAGGTCACGCAGTTGCACCTGGTCAACAAAAGGAATCATCAGGCTGACGGTCAGGGTCTTGGGCTTGAACCCCTTGTGGCCCTTGTCGGTGTTGCTGGTCTGGCCTGACAGATCGTCGCTTTCGATGCGCAGGTTGCCCGTGACCTTGAGGTTTTTCCCGCGCACCTCTTGCCCATCCAGTAGCAGCGTCATAGGCCCACCAACTCGCGAACGAAGCTCAAACCCTTCTCAGAGCCCACCAGCAAGACACCGGCGCACAGCACCCACTCATGCCCTGGGGCGTCGCCCGCCAACAGTGCCTGGCGCAGCTCGGTGGCATTGCCTGGGCCGATCAGGCGGGCGCGCATGCTGCTGTCAGGGTTACCACCGGCGAGCATGGCTTTCAGATCGGCCAGTTGCTGGTCACGGCCCTGCTGTTGAGCCGCCTTGCGGCTGGCCAACGCGGCAAGGTCGCCCATGGGCGAGCTGTCGGCCGCGTAGCTCTCCAGGACGGCGAGCTGGCCAGACATAGATTGCTGCGCGGCCTTGACCACGGTGCAACGCTCCAGAGGCAACGACTGCCAACGCGGCAAGGTGCCGGCGGCGGGAATCTCCCACTTTTCCGTCTCCAGCTTGGACAGGTGTCGTGCGCGGCGTTCGGTTCGCACCAGGTCGGGCATCGGCAATAAGGCATTGAAGCGCGCCAGGCTGTTGGCCAACTGATCAAAGCGCGTGGCCAGGAACATCAGGCACAGGGCGAACTGGGGGCCATCCGGACGGCCGGTGTCGCTCACGTCCACCAGTTTGCTGGCCAACTGCTGCAGCAAGTTCGGCGCTGACAGAAAACGCTGATAACCGCGGCCCTGGCCAATGCCACTTTGAAAAGGCGTCACCACCAGGCACGCCGGGGCGTCTCCCATCTGATCAGCGAGTGCCCCACGGCCTGCGGCGATCGCACCCTGGGCGGCACCACCCACTGGCCCCGGGCTGGTAGTAGTCTTGCCGTCGAGGTCAGCCAGGCGCTTGGCCGTGTTGGCCAGCTCGCCGCCGGCCAAGCCCTGGGCGGCCGACAGCTGCCCCATCCATTTGGTGGCTTGGGCAGGCCAGCGCATCGTCACTGGCGACCAGCTCACGTCAGGCATTTGGCAGCACCAGGGCAGGCAGTTCAGCCACCAGCTCGGCGCCGGTCGGGGTCTTGCGCTTGCCCTGCTCGATGGCCGCCAACTGGTCGTAGCAGTAGGCCCAGCACAACGAGCGCCAGGTACGAAACGCCACGCCGTCGGCTTGGAACTTGAGCACCGCCGGTTCATCCGCGTAACTGATCGCGTCCTTCAAGTCGGTATATCCGGCCGTCTTGGCAGTTTGATCCAGGAACAGTTGTACGCTTGTCACAAGCCCCGCTTTTACCTGTTCCCAGGTCAATGGTGGCGGGTCCAGTGCGACGGGGCGGCCTTTGGCGGCCTGAATTACTTTACCTTGCGCCTGGGCGGCGAACAGGGCCTGGTATTCCGCCTGGGTAATCTCTAGCAACTGTTCCGCTGGCGGAAGATTGCAGTCGGGGTTCGGTATTTTTATCAAGGGCGGCTTGGCTTTTGGATCTTTGACCTTAATAACCGGCGCGCTTCCCGTTGAGCCTTCCGGCGCCATCCAGTCAGGGTCCGGGATGCTGATCACGGGGTGCTTCCACTTCGGATCAGCGATAAGAACAGTGCGCTCCCCGTGGGCGCGGGTATCGTAAAAACCGGCTGTTGCAGCGTGAAAATAGATGCTCATGATTAGTAGCCTGTGGCCTCCCAGTAGATGTCATCGGGCGAATTGAAAGGTCCGGAAATCACCGAGAACTGAGAATTGCTGACGATCAGGGTGTTGGTACCGGTGGAAGTATCGGAATAAAAGACGCTGGTCCTGGATGCGACCAAAGACGTGCAGCGGTTTGGGAACGCGATTGGGAAACTACGGTGGGTCACCGTGTCCGAAGCGCCGAGCGTGAGACCCCATTGCTTGATGAGACCGGTTTGCGCACATTTCCACCAGCCGCTTGGTCCCAGTGACGCTGTGTTTTTCAATACCGCGCCGGGTACATCAGGTGTCGCCTGCGGCAAGTTAGTGAGCCCCGCTGCGCTACCGAAATAGGCACCGGCCACGGACAGGTTGCCGCCCTCAGTCAGGGTCATGGCGTTGTTGGTTAAACCAACATGGGTCACCACTTGTGCAGGTGTACTGGCCCCGCCGCCGGCGTAGGCTTCCATCGAAGCCAAATGCCGCTCATTCCACTTAGTGGCTCGCCAAACCATGTAGGCATAGCTATTAACGGGACAGTCCAACTGCATTGCAGGCCACCTGCTGCGCCAATCAACAAACCCACCACCCAGTTGAGGAAAATCAAACCGTGCAGTGCCCGTCAGCGTGCCGCCTGCCAGCGGCAATTTAGAACCGTCGGCGATCGCAATGTTTTGGCTGCCATCAAACTCCACGCCATTGATCAGTCGAGGGGTGGCCAGTTTGGAAGCGCTGCCCGCGTTCCCAGACACTGCAATGTTATAGGTGCCTGACAGACGCGCAGCGGGAACAGTGCCCAGGGCAAGCGCACCGGCGTTTAAGCCGCCCAGCGATCCACCGTCGCCGATGTACGAGCCCTTGATGGTGAGAGAGCCAGAACCATCGAAGGTAAATGCATTGTTGGCCCAACCTACGTGCATCACCACGGTGGGCTGAGATGTCGAAGAACCACCGGCGTAGACCTCCATGGCCGCCAGGTGGCGGTCCCCCCAGCACGTGCCCCGCCATACTTGGTAGGCCGCAGTGTTGGTGGGGCAAGTGATCTGCAAAGCCGCGCTGCGCTCCTTCCAATCCACAAAGGAACCCGCCATGGCTGGGAAGTCAGCATAGAGCGAGCCGCTCAGTGTCCCGCCAGTCAGCGGAAGCTTTCCGTCGTCGGTGATTTGAATATCTTTTGAGCCGTCGAACAGCGTGTTGTTGATGCGCCGAGCAGATTCAAACCGGCTTGCCGTCTTGGCATTACCGGTCACGCTGATGTCATATGTGCCAGTTAGGCGGCCCTTGGGTACCGTCCCGGTCGTAATCTCGCTCGCATTCAAACTCTGCAGCAACGCCCCGCTGCCCTTGTAGCGGCCGAGTATCGCCAGATCACCGCTACCTTCGAACGTGAAAGCATTAAGTTTTGGATGGACATGTAGCACCACCGAGGGGATGGAATCTTTGGAGCCTCCGGAGTAAACATCCATCGCGGCTAGATCACGTTCCTCCCAGTTGGTACCTTTCCATATGGAATAGGCATATTGATTGACTGGGCAATCAATCTGCAGGGCCGGGGTTCTTTTCCACCAATCAACAAAGCCGCCACCCATTGCAGGGAAGTCAGCGCGGATGCCCCCAGCCATCGTGCCACCGGTGAGGGGCAACTTTGTGCTGTCCTCTACCGTCACGTCCGTCGAACCATCAAATGCCACGCCGTTGATCTTGCGAGGATTGCTCAACTTGTCTGCATTGCCCGAGCGCAGTTGCGGGTAATGACCGACCTGAGCGGCGAAATGGTCAACCAGCGGCCCATCTATTTCGGCAACTTTGCGCAGATCCGTGACCAGCCCAGAGCTTGCAATATGCCCCAACTGAATGCAGTAATTGCGCGTTCCAGCGGCGTCCGTGTAGTCGACCTGGTTAGGATCAAAAACCACTTTCCAGCTTGCCACTACATCGTTAAGTTCCCGGCGCAACGAAACGTGCAGCCACACCGGCGCTGGAGCGCTGGCAGGTGCGATCTGATAAGCACTCGTCAGCTCTAAGCGGATGCCTTCGATGTAGGCCAGTCCTGGTCTGAGCTGATACCAGGTCCCGACCTTCTCCACCTGCCAGCCGCTGCGGTAGAAGCACGCACGGCCAAACACGTCACGATTGCTCAACCGCTCGCGTTCATCAATTCCCTTGAGGCGCACGGTGAAGTCGTGCTGCCAGGTGCTGGCATCGATCGTGATACCGGTCAGCGCCTGGGCACCGTCGAACACCACCAGGATGTTGCGGGTGACGTTGTTGCCGATCTGCTGCGGCGGAATATTCTTGCGCTTCTGCTGCAGCGGGACATAGGCCACGGCCAGGAGGACATTCTCGGCGGTTTCCAGGCCGATCCAGTTCCAGTCAAAATCCCCGATCTCGCTGCCCAGCATCGAGCTGTAGACCACCTGATTCGGGTTTACAAAGCCGATGTTCTGTTGCGGAATCGTGTAAGTGTGGACGATCTGCGCCGCCGGCGGCTTTGGCGCGGCACGATTGACTGGGCCGTTCGGGTCCAGTCCGGGCACGTTGGCGAAGACAAAGCGTACGACCTCGAGGCGCTGTTGTGCGCCCAGTTTTTGGGCGATCAGGCTTTCGCCTGCAAGGGTAATACTGGCTCCCATAAGAGGCTCCTACAGGCTGGCAATCAGCGTTTGCTGATCGTCGTTAAAGTCAGCCGCGACGATGCGCAGCGATACGGGGGTGAGGGTCACGAAGTCATAGCGCCGGCAGGTTCGGCCGTACTGCTGTATCAGCACGCGCAGCAGCTCCGGGTTCTGCGACAACTGGGAATCGGAAAGGCGCAGCATCACCACGTCCCAGTCCCGATCGGGCATGCGTTCGTCAATCTCGACATAACCCACGCCCAGGCGCTGCAGGATGCGTTTGAGCCCGGCCGTGCTGCCGGCGTCGACGGCATTGATGAAGGCGAACTTGACGCGAAGTCGGTACAGGCTTTCGGGTTCGTCCTTGAAACGGCTGATATCCCGTTGCCAGGCCAGCAGGTCCAGCACGGTCAAGTGGCAGGTGTCAGCATCCATCTGCATCAACGGCCATTGCAGCCAACCTTCGACTTTCTCCCACCAGGACTGGGCGGCTGCTTTCAGCTTGGCCAACTGCGGGCCATCGAGCCAGAAGGGCAAATTGAGCTTGATCATGCCGGCACCACCTGCAGGCTTTTGATCCTGGGAATGCTCAGCTCTGACACGATGTCGGCATTGTCGAAATGCAGCGACTCAATTCCGGGGAACTGCTGGTGGAGTTCTTCGCCCAGGCGGCTGAATGAAAACCGCGACTGGGGGTAGGTCAGCGTTGGCTGATAGTCACCGGTGCCGCTCTCGCGGAACGCCGCACGGATGAACTGCTCCACCTCGGCCTGCAGCTTGGTGCGTTGCTCGACAGTCAGTAACGGCCGCGACCACAGGGTGAGGCTCAAGGCGTGCTGGGTTTCTGGCATGACCATCACCAGTAGATCATCACCGTGGCCATGGTTGCCCTGGTCGCGGATATGCGCATTGATTTGCTCCAGGTAAGTCGCCGCCGGAACGTCTGCATCGAACAGCACGTAGGCATTGGCGCTGCCCGGGCCACGCGGCGCGCCGTGCAGGAAATAAACGCCATCCGGCCGAACGCCCGGGAAAGCCGAAATCATGGCGCGGTACACCGAGTCGGTGTGCCACTGGTTGACCGCCGAGAACTGGTTGCGCACGCGCAAACGCAGCTGTTCGTCCGGCTCAGAATCTGCACCTGGTGCAATCAGCCAGCCGTCCGCGTTCACCACCTGGACGATGCCGGCGATGGGCACCGGCATGATTGCGTAGTAACCCGGGGCCAGGTTGTAACCGCTGCCCACGTCCTCGGCTTCTACCGGGACTTCCAGCTGCAGCACGCCGTCCGCAAAGGTCACGGCCTGGGTAGTGATCAACTGGTAGATATGCCCGTTGATCGCTGCGGACTGCACCCGCACACCGGCCGGCAGTTCCAGCGCGCCACCTGGTACATCGCGGGTAAACAACAGAGTCCCTTTAGCCTTGGTCGCACCCTTGCGCTCGACGTTGACCGCCCAGGCCAGCATGTCCAGCCACTTGTCGCGTGCGGTTTTGACAAAGAAATTCGGCAGGATCGTGCCGCTGACGAAGTTGATCAGCCACAGCACCGGCTTAGTCACCAGGGCGGTAATCACCCGCCAGAACGGCGAATAAGCGCTGGTGTTGCTCATCTTGCTGCCCTGGGCCGCGACTTCCTTTTCCCACGCCTGGCGCAAGCCTTCCTCAGTGACGGGGATGCCGCCATCCGCCAGAGCCTGCTTAAAATCTACGTTGCTCACAGGGTCACCTCGATGTCGCCAAATTTCAGCGTTTTCGCCGTGACCAGGTACTGGCCAGACTCCACTTGTTTAATCAGAGCCGTGCCCGGTACCAGGCGCTCGTCGGCCTCCACCAGCAGTTCCAATTGCTGGATGCAGTCGCGCTGACGCAGCTTGCTGCGCTCGGCCACCAGCGTGACCAGCAACCCGCTCTCGCGGATCATGTGCGCAATGTCCTGGGCGATGCTGGCCCGGTCATCAATCAGCAGCGGCTGACGCGACGGGTCCAGCACCAGATCGTTGTCGGCGATCAGCAGGTCGATGTACTCGCTCATCCGCCCACCGCCATGGCCAACATGCCTTCCAGCTCCAGCGGATTCATCGGTTTGCCGGTGTGAATGTTGACGTTCTCCACATGGGTGCCCTTATTTTGGGTTTGGTTGTTGTTCTGGATGCTGGCCAACAAGCCGCCCCGAGGCACGGCGTCAGGCCGTTTCGGTGACAGGCTGGTCACAGCGCTATTAATCCGCTGTTGGCTTTGCTCGGCCTTCTCGGTCGGCTTGGACGCTGTGACCAGAGCCGGCGGTTGTGTTGGCTGCGGAACGTGTAATTGCGGCCCGATCGGCGCCGACCTTTTTAATGCCGGCGCTGCCACCAGGGCCGGCACCGTACGCGGGGCCTCGGGTGCGGCCAGAGGCTGGGTGATCGGCGCAGGTGTTTTCGGCAGAGGTGCCAGCACCAGAGCCGGCGCTTGGGTCTGCGGCTGCAGAGCATTGAGCGTGGGCATTGCCGGCGCCGCCGCTGCTTTCGGAGTAGCAGCCATCACCAGGGGCTGCGCCTGGATGGATTGCTGGGGAGCGCTCACCAATTGCGGCAGCAATGGTGCCTCTACCTGTGGCGCGCTGATGGTGGGCAAGTCCGGCGCGGCCGGCATGTCGCCGAACGCCGCATCAATCTGCACCCCCGGGATCTTGTTCAACATCTCGATCAGGCCGTTGATCGCACTCTTGAAGATGTTGACGATGCCGTCCCAGGCCGCGCTGGCCATGGCTGACCAGCCGCCCATCGAGTCGAACCACTCGGACAGCGCGGTCAGTTGGCCGCTGACCCACTGGAACGCTTCACTGTTGAGTAGCGCGCTGGTCCATTCGTCCCAGTAGATGATCGCTGCCGCCACGGCCGCGACCAGGGCAACAATGCCGATCACCACCCAAGTCACTGGGTTGGCCAGCAACGCGGTATTGACCAGCCAGATCGCGCCCTGCCACAGCAACATCGCGCCCTTGACCAGGCCCATCCAGGCGACCATCAACACCAGGCCCGCCACAAACCCGATCACCATGACCGTGTGGTACAGGAACATGGCGATACTGCGTAGGCCGGCCATGGTCAGGACTTTCCACACCGTGACCATGCCCAGCCAGACCATTTTCGACATGCCCACAGTCAAGGTCAGCAAGGACATGGCGGCGATGATCCCGAACACCACCAACGTAGCGATGCCGATCACGCGGGTGATATTGGGGAACAACTGGGTCCAGCGGGTCAGAGTGCTGGCGATGCCTACCAGGCGATCCATCAGCGGCGCCAGGATAGGGATCAGTGACTGGCCGAAAGCGATACGCAGGGCCTGCACAGCGGCACCGAACTGTTGCCACGGATCCACCATCGCCTTGGCCATGCGTTCGGCGTTCTCCAGGCCGCGCACATTGCCCAGCTGCTCCATGCCGTTCTTCAAGCGGCCGGTGTCGCCCATCAGCGTGGTGATCAGGCGCGCCGCTTCGCCGCCGAAGGCATCGCGCAGCTTCTTGCCGTTGGCCTCGATTGTCAGGTCACCAAACTTGCCCTTGAGCTTGTCCAGGATGTCCATCATCGGCAGCAACTTGCCCTGCTGGTCGACAAAGGACATGCCGAGCTTTTCCGATGCGGCGCTGACGTTCTCAAAGAACGACTTGTAGAGGCCACCGGCCTCCCCGCCGTCCATGGTGCTGCCCAACGTGCCCAGCACTGCCATTTGCTCGGCCAGGCTCACGCCTGCGGTGCTGGCCAGGCCGCCGGCAGCTTTAAATGCCTCGCCGATCTGCTCGCCGCTCGTGCGAAACAGCTGTACCGCCGTGGCGGTTTGGCCAGCAAGGGTTTCAACCCACTGCCCCTTGCCCATGGCGTCGGCCTGGCCCTTAAACAGGTTGTACATAGTGCCGACGTAGGTGCCCATGGTGTCGGCGTCGGACTTGGTGGCCTTGGCCAACACGTCGCTCGCGTTGGTGAACGTCGCCAGTTGATTACCCACCAACCCTTTGATGGCCCCCTCAATGTGATACGCCGAGGCAACAAAATCCCGGGCGTTCTCGCCGTAGGCCACGGAAAATTCCAGGGACTTACGATTCAGCGCGTTCAACGCATCCTCGGCCACGTTCAACGATCGGACTTCGCCCAGGGCGCGGTTCATCTCCAGGGCGGGTTCCAGCGACTGGGTAATGGCCACGCCGGCGCCCACCATCCCAGCCAGGCCGAGGCCCATTTGGGTGATGTTCTTCTGGCCTTGTTCAGCCAGGTCAGAGAAGCCCATTTTGACCTTGCCCAGCGGGGCGGTGACCTTGTCGGTCAGGCTCAAAATGAAGGCCAGGCGGGCGCTTTTGTCAGCCATCAGTGTTTATCCGTTGAGTGCGTAGGCGATGCCGTTGGCAATGGCGATTTCCATCCGGCGCCAGTGCTCGTCCTCCAGCCACTTGGCCGTCCCCATCACCTCGGCGGTGGGTTCGGCACCAGGTAGCCAGCGGCTGGCCAAGGCCACCAGTTGGCCAAGGCCGTTTTCGGTCAGTCGTTCGGCGTGATCGAGGGCTTTTTTACGGTGATTTCAACGTCCGGGCCGTACTCCTCGAGGAGCGCGCCGGCCAACTGCATGACCAATACCGGGTTGCCCAACTGGGCCTTGAGACTGGCGCGCTGTTCCTGCTTAACGGTGGTTACCAGCAAGTTGTTGGCTGGCGAGACCTTGTTGGTCTGGGTCACGGCGTTGAAGTACTTGGTCACGTCCTGCGGCGTCAGGGCGAAGGTGAATTCTTTGTCGCCGACTTCCAGGGTGATATCGCGTGTATCGGTCATGGTGTTGCTCCGTTCATGTTTAAAAAGTGGTGAATCAGCGCAGGCAAACCCGGCGCACGTGGTCCTGCAAGCCCAGGATCATTTGCCGACTGAGGGCAAGCTGATCTCTGAGGGTGAAATAATCCTGTCGAGCGTCTGCAGTGAGTTCGGGGGTGCCTGCATCAGCCACGCCGCCGGCGCCGGTCGTTGGTGGGGCGGCTGGGGCACTGCAGGTGGCGTTGAGGTGCAACCGGTTAAGGCCAGCGTCAACAGCGCGGCGTAAGCCGTCGTTTTCGATGCGTTCATCGTTGAGTTCCTGGGTACGTTGAAGGTCGATGGCGTCACGCTCAGCCAGCATCTCGCCGCTGATACGCGCCGCTTCGCGGAAGCCGCTGGCTTCGACCAGCGCGGCGTCACGCTCGGTACGGGCTGTGTCGCGCTGGCCTTCCAGCAGGTCGAAGCCGAACCAGGCCACCAGGCACACCGCCAGGATGAAAATGCCTTCGCGCATCACAAGCCCGCCTCACACAACGCGGCTTCTGCCAGGCGGCGAGCATGTAGCCCCGGGACAAACACCTTCTTGCCCTGGGCGGTGGTGACGAAGGCCCACACCGGGGTTTTGCCGTCCGGCGCCCAGGCCAGGGCCTGGCAGCCGTCTTTGATGCGACCAGCGTTGATCAGGCCTACGGCGCGACTGGCGCAGGTGCTGGGGTTGCCGAAGTTGTGGCCATGGCTGCTCAAGGCGTCGAAGGTGTTCTGCCCCACGTCCTGGTTGGTAATGCAGTCGGCCAACTGCAGCTGCCCTTTGCTGATCACCAGGTGCTCTACCTCGTTGCACCGGGCGTCCGACCAGTAATCACCCACAACCACCGGATACGGACTGGTATAACGGGTGATGCCCTTGCACACGGTGGGCAGGCCACGCGCTAGCTTGTCGGCGTAGACCGTGTTTTGGCCGTTGCCTTCCCAGGTGCCCAGGAACAGCACCAACGTAGAGCTGCAGAGTGCAATGGCGCCGGCGGCGATCTTGCCGCGCAGGCTCACGGCTTCACCTTCCAGTCGCGCAACATCTGGCGATACTTGGGGACCAACAGCAGGATCTGCAGCACCATGTAAACGGCTGTCAGCATGTAGGCGACAGCCGACCAGTCGACGGCCCCAGTCGCTCCGGTGGCTGCCACACCGATCGCAGGTGACGCCTTCGCCAGTGCGATGGCGGTGTCCTGGGCCGCCTGATTCGTGCTCATCGCTGCACTCCTTTTTCGAAAAAAGACTGGCACGGGACACAGCGGGTCTTGCCGCCGAGCGCCTGGCGCGCTGCAGGAATCTCGTTATCACAGTCCTGGCAGTGGGTAAGGCTTGGGCCCGCTGACTCACGCCGGGCCTGGGCCAACTGGGCGTTGATAGCCTGGTCCCGCTGACGCTGTTCCAGGGCTTGGGCGCGATCGAACGGGCAGACCATCAGCTAATGCCCTCGATCTCGGTGGCATCCAGATACGGCACGCCGTTGATACGGATAAAGTCCGGGCTGGTGACCTCAAAAGGCACCTTGTGCTTGGTCTTCTCGCCGCCCTTGGGATCGATGCTCAGCAGGCTGGAGACCTTCAACTTGCAACCGAAGGCCTCAATGCGCAGCTCGTCGTCGCCTGCCTTGGCGAAAAACACCGTGTCGAAGGCATCGAGCTTGCGAAAACTGCCGGCAGTGCGCGCCGCTTCGATCAGCAGGTTGAAGTTGGTGGAGTCCAGCTCCAGTTCGCCGGCCGCTGCCACATCGCCGTCGACGTAGCCGTCAGGCACGCCCCGGGTTTGTGCGGTCTTGCTGTTGTCGGTGATATCCAGGGTGCAGCTTTCGACATGGACCAGCAGATCGCCCAGGTTCACGTCAAAGTTCTTGCCGCCAATACGTGACATGGGGGGTTACTCCGAATCGTCGTTAGAAAGGTCCAGGGCGATGTTCGCCGTGAGGTCTTTCGGGCAGTTGTGGGGCTTGAGCTTGATGAACGCCTCAACGGCGGTTTTGCTCTTCCAAACCAGCACGATGTCGCCGTCTTTGGGCGATTCGATCTCGCCGGGAAACACCTCGCCGGCGAACTTGACCGACTTGGCCATGCGGCGCAGAGGGGCCATCAGCGCGTTGATGTTCACGGCCATGCTGTTGGGGGTGCTATTCAAACGGCGATCGGCCACGCGGCGGATCAACAGCGGCCGCACCTGGCGTGCAGCCTTGTCAGCCAGGCGCAGATATTCCACGACCTGGTAGTCGCTGCCTGGTGCATCAAGCATGTTGCCGTCGCCCCAGTACACGCCCGGGTAATCGGAATACGTCTGGGAGACGGAGAAACGCGCCTTATCCAATTCCGCGCGGATCGAGGACGGCAATGGCACGCCTTCGGAATCGACAGGTACGGCGCCAAGCCCCAGCACTGCGCCGGTGGCCACGCGCATTGGGCTGTCAGCAATGCTGACGGCCGCGTTGGCCAGCCGGCCGGCCAACACGCCCAGGTCGTTACCGTGCAACTGCGGCACTACCAGGACACGCGGTGCGGATAAGCCGGCGGTGATCGCTTTTTGGGCCACCAGGTACTCGGCCCAGCTCTGGAACGGGCTCAGCGACAGGCCGGCCGTGGCCGCCATAACGAAAGCACGACGGCCGTAGGTGTCATTCATCGACACGGCCGCGTCGTGCATGGCCGACAGTTCGACCCCCGTGGCCACTGGTTTGGTGATTACCACCGCCTCGACGGAAAAGCCCTGTTGCTGGGACATTTCCAGGGCTTTGATCCAGTCGCCGTCCGGCGCGATCGGTGCTGCCAGGCATGCCCAGCGATCGCCACCATTCAGGCGTGCAGCAGTGACCTGGGTTTTCAGGTCACTGGCCGGTAGGCCCAGTTGCGTGTCCAGATCGCTGTCGGTGTTGAGGGCGATCAATTTGCCGGTGTTTTTCGGGCCGGGACCGATGAAGAGAAAATAGCGCTCGATCTCAGTCACGGCGCCTTGGCCCAGATTGAGATTGTTAACGCTGACTTTGCCAAGTGCCATGCTGTGCCTCGTTAGCGGGGTGAATTAAGGATTTGTTGGAACACCTGGTTAACCAGGTCGCGGGTTTCGCTTCCGCTCTCCACACCGAGGAACTGGCGCTTGGGCAGGGTGATATCCCAGCTTTGCGCGCCGGTGGACTCGGTTCGTTCGTCGTTCAAAATGCGGATCAGCAAGCCGGCCTTGGCGTAGTTCACGTGTTCTTGAATCCACGGCACTGACGGCCTGGCCAGCGCCTTTTTGCCCTTCTGGCGAACACGAAAGCCCAACCGGCGCAGGCGCTTGGCCTGTTTGTCGGTGCAGGCGATGCCTGGGGGGACTTTGTTCCAGCGGCGCATCTGTGCAGCGGTACGCCGCTCGCTGACGCCGTTGTGCTGCTGCGCGGCGACCCAACGGGTCAAGGCGTTTTTCCAGCCCAGCTCAGCTTCATCCGAACTGACGCGGGTGACCTGCAGCAGCTTGGCCAGGCCGGCTTCCATCTTCTTTTTCCCCTTGGCAGTGCCCTTGCGCTCAGCAAACGGGGTGCCGTCGGTGTTCTTCTGCTCACGCACCCGCTTACGGCTCATCGTCCGCACACGTGTGGTCACTCTGTTCAGCAATCGCCGGCGCAGTTGGGGCGGCAGCTCAAGCAACGCCAACTGGGCGTCGACATCGAGCAAGCCCCTGACATCAAGGTCGAGTGGGTTAGCGGCCATCGCTTCCCACCTCGGCTTGCTCGGCTACCCACAGATCGAATGGCACGAACGCCCAGGTCTTGCCGAACGCCTCGATCTCGCCGTCAGGGTCTTCGGCCAGGTACTGCGGCTCGACGAACTCCAGGGACAGGTCCACGTCGAAGCTGTCAGGGTCCAGCGGCTCAATCGCAAACAGCGGCGCCGGCAGTTCGTGGCG
Source organism: Pseudomonas sp. W4I3 (assembly GCF_030816195.1). Lineage (GTDB taxonomy): Bacteria > Pseudomonadota > Gammaproteobacteria > Pseudomonadales > Pseudomonadaceae > Aquipseudomonas. The sequence goes on from NZ_JAUSXS010000001.1 coordinate 5,116,624, forward strand.
GTCCCGATCAGGATCGTGGGTTTCAAGCCAACTGCCGACCAGCGCCATCAGCCTGGCCGGGTTGCCGGTGAAGCTCTCCAAGGAAAAGACGGCGCGATAGCGCATGTCAGCCATGTGTAGGCCGTCGCGATCGGGCTTCCATATCAGCTCAAGACTGACCTGTTCGGTCCAGCTGTCGAACAGCTCAGGCGCCACGAGGTTGCGAGCCATTAGGTAGGCGGTCAGCGCCTGCAGCTGGATCACAGCAGTGCCGCCGTGATGCGGCCACGGCCCTGGAGGGCACGCACGGCCTGCTGGCTGAAAGCCAAGAAGGTTTCCGCACGCTCGGGCGCTTCCTTGCCGGTGTTTTCAGCGCTCTCTCGCGCCGGGTGACGGTGGCGAACTGCGGCAGTGAATGTCCCTTGGCACGGCAATACACAGCCCGCTTGTAGAGCGCGACCTTATTGGCGTAAGCCCATTCTGCGGGGGTTGCCAGACCTGCCGCTGCGGTAAGGTTCGAAACGCCGGCGTCCTGCAGCGTCGCTTTCACGCGGGCCAGGTCGGTGTTCACCTCGACCATGGCGCTTTTCAGTGTGTCGACCAGCAGCTCTACCAGGTACTCCGCCGGCAGGCGTTGTTCCTTTTGGAACTCGGACACAGAGAGGTCTGGCCAGAAACCGTCATTCTCGATCGCGTGTTCCACCAGGGCGGTAGGTTTCCCGGAAAAGCTCATTGCTGGCCGCTCAAATAGGGCGGGGAGCCTGTTTTCAGTGGGACGGTCCATAAATGGACGGCTCACTTCCACAAGTCCCCGCTGGGGGGGTAGTCGGTTATTCGGAGGCCGGGATAGCGGCCGCTTGTTTTTCCAAGGCCTTGCGGACCTTTTTGATGCGGGTGTCGTTGCCGGCTTTCGGGTACAGCTCGGTGGAGCGTTCCAAATGCTTGAGCGCGGTCTCCCACTGCTCAGCCTCCATAGCGCGCATGCCGATCAACTTGTGGTAGTGGCTCGGGATCTGCTCAGGTAGGTCCCATTCGCCGTCAACGCGGGGCAACAGATCGGATAAGTAGGGCTCAGGGCTGCGACCCGCGTTGTATTCGTCATAGGCCCAGTCGGCGATCGCGTCAGCAACAAAGGTCTGGATGTCGCGGCGCTTGAATCGCTCCGGCATCTTTTGACCCTGCTCCATCAGGAAGTCGGCCAGCTCCAGTGCGTCTTCGAACTGGGCGGTGTCGAACAGCCACACCATCACTTGCACCGCAACGCGATTGGGGAAGTTCAGCCCCGACTCGCAGTAGCGCTGGACGTATTCCTGGTACTTGGGCAGCAGCTCGTCGCGCTTGAGCAACTGCCGTCCTGCCAAAGCTCCTTTCATCGCGCTCAGGCGCTCCAAATCCTGATCCAACGCGGCTTCCTGCAGTAGCAAGTGTTTGCGCGCATTGGCGGGACTGCTCAGGGCATCGCCTGGGGTGTAGGCCAAGCCTGCAGAAGCGGCGAGCGCCGCCACTGCAGAGCTACCAATGGCCAGGGTGCGGCGCTTGTGCGCCAGGGCCAGACTCACGCGACCACCAGCTCTACGTTTTCAGTGAACGCGATCTTTTCCAGCTGCTCGATCACGTAGCCTTCGTTGCGGCTGTTGTAGTCCTCAACGCGGGAGCGTTTCGGGTTCTCGATCGTCTGCTTACGCCAGCTGGTGTCCTGGAAGTAGATCGAGAGGTTGTCCCAACTGGTGACCAAGACGGCGTTGACCGGGAAGTTCGGCACGCTGTACGCCGGCAGACCGCCATAGGTCGCAATGACCTGCGCATTTTCAATGCGCTCTTTTTCCGTAGGTGTGTCGCCCTGCTTGGTGTACAGCTTGGCCTTGTCAGCGGCGAGCAGGTCGGTGCCGATGATCGCGACCAGGTCGCCGTCTTCGCGCAAGATCTCGTCCACCATCTGCTTGGTGTCATGCACCAGGGCATCAAGGTTGGCGTAGTCGCCACCGGCGCCCAGCGTGACCTTACCGGCAGCCTTGCCCTCTTTGAGCACCTGCTGCGGGGCCTGCTCGCGAAGTTGCTGCAGCCAGCCTTTGTTCACATCCTGCAGCTTGGGAAACTTTTCCAGGTCGGTTTGCGGTGCAGCGTGGGTGCCGTGAAAACCGATCACGATCCGGTCCTGGGCAATACGCTTTTGCACTGCTGCCGAATAGCGCTCTTTGAAGTCGGGAAACTTCGCCCAGGCGTCGATCTTGGCGTATGGAAGGCCCACGTCCGACTGGGTATCAGCCAGCTCGTATTGGGTGTTATCCAGTGCCGAAGCATCTTTGGCTTCACGATCGGTGGTCTTGGTGTTGGTGCGGCCAGTGACCGGACCGTTAACGCCAATGAAGACCTTCTCACCCTTGATCTCGCTGACCGGGGTGACGTTGATGCGTTCCAGGAAGTCGGCTTTTGCGGTGATCGCGTCGTTCAGTTCCTGGGCAATCGTCGGGTCCACGCTGAACATCCGGGCCGAACTTTCGACACCGTACGCTTCGGCGAGCGCTTCCTGCAGCTCGGCATATTGTTTGGCGCCACGGGCGCTTAATGGCTGGGCCATGTCAGAGCACCCGCTTTTTGGTGGTGGTCACTGGGCCGGGATTGCGTGGCAACTGGCGACCGGTTGAGGTGTTCTGCAGAGCGGAAAACTGCTTTTGGAGTTTCTCCAGCTGCACTAGGACGGCCTTGTTCGACCCACCGCTACGGCGGAACTCACGTTCTTCTTCGGCTGTAGTAACGATCTCGTCTACGGCCGTACTCACGTCGTCGATGGGTGCCTGGTCGGGTTCTGGTGCATCTGCGGCGGCGGGTTCGATCACAGCCTGAATGCCGGCGGCGACGACAAGCAGCTGCTCCAGCAGGGCTTTAAGGGCCGTTGCGGTAGCTTCATCCATTGGGGGTTTGCTCTCAGTTGGGGTGGTGGGTTCGGCGGGCTCGGCGTCCGTGGCAAAGCGCTTAAACAGGCCAGTGAGCAAGCCGATCAGCTTGCCGACCTCGCTTTGCGGTTCGGCTTCAAAGGAGCCCAGTTCGACGGAGGCGGCGTAGAAGGAATTTTTGTGGGTCTGCTTCGAAAAATAGAGTTCCTGGGTACCCAGGCTGGCCGGTTCATCGGTGACGCCCAGACCGGTCAGGTAGGCTTTTCCGCTGCCGGCGAAGTTCGGGGTGATCTCGATGCTGGAAAAGAGTTTTTGGCCCTTATCATTCAGCTGCAGTAAGCGATCGTTCGGCTTGAGCTGTGCCTCCAACGCGATTTGCCCTGGCTCCAAGTCTTCGCCCTCTTCCACCAGACGCACCGCGAAGACGGTGCCGTGGGAACCGCTCCAGCGTTCGTGATCGCACCAGATCACTGCCGTATATTTGGACGGCTTGTAGGTTTCAGCGATATCGCGCAGTTCCTGGGGAAGGATCTCGCGACCATCGGCGGTGGTGCCGCTGGTGGCGACACGTTTCCAGTACGAAACAAGGGAACGGGGCATGGACGTTAACTGCGCTCAGTCGGTTGAATGAGCCGCCAAGATAGGGAGCCGTCAGCCCTCAAACAAACGGTTCAAATGCGCGTTTCTCCTATATTTGAGATATAGGCGGATCACGGAATTTAACCCCGCGTTTCCAGCGTTTTCGCCGCATAGACTGCAGCCCATGTACTACTCGACCGAAGTTAAAGAAGCCGCCAAACGCCTGTTTCTGCGCCGCTGTAAGGCCAAGGAAATTCAGGCGCAGCTCAACCTGCCCAACATCCGGATCGTTTACTACTGGATCCGCCAGGGCGGTTGGGAGGACATGCTGTCGGACGAAGAACCGCTGACGGCCGTCGGCCGACGGATCACCCTCCTCCTGGACAAGGTTGGCAGCCTATCCAAAGACGACCTAAACGAACTGGACCGACTGACGATCGTTCGCGAACGCCTGCTGAAACAAGCGGCCAAGCCCGCACCGGTGGCGGCATCGAACGGCGACGACATGGGCGAGCCGCAGGAACCGCGCAGGCGGTCGCGTGGCGAACGCTCCAGCCGTGGCGAGGGTGGTGACAGGAAAAAGGAAAAGAAGTCCAAGAACGATATCAGCGGTCTGACCGAAGTCGACTTCCTGGATAAGTTCATCAGCAAGATGTACCGATATCAGCAGGAGTTGTTCGCGGCCAAGCAAAATCCGCTGACGAGCCGGATCCGCAACATCCTCAAAAGCCGCCAGGTGGGCCTGACCTATTACTTCGCCGGCGAAGCGTTCATGGATGCGGTGCTGACTGGCGACAACCAGGTGTTCCTGTCGGCCAGCCGCTCACAGTCGGAGATTTTCCGCAGCTACATCATCCAGTTCGCCAAACAGTGGTTCGACATCGAGCTGACCGGCAACCCGATCACGCTCAGCAACGGCGCCGAACTGCGCTTCCTGTCGACCAACAGCAGCACCGCCCAGGGCTACCATGGCCACGTCTATGTCGATGAGTATTTCTGGATCCGCGACTTCGAAAAGCTCAGCACCGTGGCAAGCGCCATGGGCACCCACAAAAAGTGGCGCAAAACCTACTTCTCGACGCCCAGCGCGGTGTCGCACCAGGCGTACCCGTTCTGGTCGGGAGAGGAGTTCCGCAACAGCAAACGCGGCAAGAAAGCCGGCGGCACCTGGCCCACCGAGGCGTCCTACACCCAGGGTGCTCTGTGCCCTGATGGTCAATGGCGCAAGACCATCACCATCCAGGATGCGATCGATGGCGGGTGCGATCTGTTCGACCTGGAGCAGCTGCAGCTGGAGTACGACGAAGACAAATTCCAGCAGCTGTTCTACTGCAAGTTCATCGACAGCAGCCAGAGCGCGTTCGGTCTCAAGGATCTGGAGCGCTGCTACTCCGACCTATCGTTGTGGGAGGACTACGACCCGGAACTGGATAGACCTTTCGGCAACAGTCCGGTGTGGCTTGGCTACGACCCAAGCCGCACCCGCGACGACGCCACGTGCGTGGTGGTCGCGCCACCGCTGGAACCCGGGGCGAAATTCCGCATCCTGGAAAAACACAGTTGGCGTGGGCAGTCATTCAAATACCAGGCCGACCAAGTCAAGAAGCTCACCGAGCGTTTCAACGTGCAGCACATCGGCATCGACACGACGGGTATCGGTTACGGCGTGTTTGACCTAGTGCGCGACTTCTACCCGCGTGCGACCGCTATCCATTACAGCCTTGAAACCAAAAACACGCTGGTACTCAAGGCCCAGGACACGATCCAGGGCAGCCGCATCGAATGGGATGCCGGCTGGACCGACATCGCCCAGGCGTTCTTGACCATCAAACGCGGTACCACCACCAGCGGCCAGGTGACCTACAGCGCATCGCGCACCGACGCCACCGGCCATGCCGATATCGCCTGGTCGATCATGCACGCCCTGTTCAATGAACCCCTCAATACCAACAAGCGGCGACGTAGCCGCTACGTCACGAGCGGAAACAATGCCCAACCCACGACACAGAAAACCCCGAGCCAGCCAGCAGGCGCGACAGCAGCAGCCCATGCGGGCGTTTACCTTCGGGGAACCGGAGCAAGTGCTGTCCGGCAACTTCGGCGAGTACCTGGGGGTGTTTCTAAGCGACGACGGCGAAATCTACAAGCCGCCGGTGTCGCGGGCCGGCCTGGCCAAGCTGCTGCGCGCCAACGCGCACCACGGCGCCATCCCCAAGTTCAAGCGCAACCTGCTGTTGCGAGAATTCATCCCTTCTGAGGGCTGCAGCACGCAAACCATGGGCCGGGCCAGCCTGGATTACATGGTGTTTGGCGAAGCTTATTTCTATCGCGATACCAATGCGTTCGGCGAGGTGCTGGAGATGCAGCACCTGCCGGCGATCAATATGCGCGTGAAGGTCGACGGCGGATTCAGGATGCTGCTGCCAGACAGCAAATACATGGACTTCCACCAAGACGAAATCGAACACGTCCTGGACTACGACGTGGAACAGAACATCTACGGAGTGCCCGACTACCTGGGCGGCTTGCAGGCACTGTTGCTCAACGAAGCCGCGACCCTGTTCCGCCGACGCTACTACAGCAACGGCGCGCACGCGGGTTACATCTTCTACACCAACGACCCGGATCTGACCGAGGAAGACGAAGAGAACCTGCGCGCACAAATCAGCGCCAGCAAGGGCGTGGGCAACTTCCGCTCGATGTTCGTCAACATCCCCAACGGCAAGGAAAACGCAATCCAGATCATCCCTGTAGGGGACTTTCAGGCCAAGGACGAACTGGAGAAGGTCAAGAACATAACTCGCAATGACGTGATTGCGGCATGGCGTATGAACCCCGCGCTGGCTGGGATCATTCCAGAAAATAACGGGGGGTTTGGTGACATCGAGAAGATCGATCGCGTGTACACGAGCAACGAGATCAGGCCGATCTGTCAGTTGTTCAACCAGCTCAATGACACGCTTCGCCATGACAGGCATATCGACTGGAAAAAGATCGATAAAGCAGGCGAAAACACTATCTGAAATTTAAAAGATAGAGAACTATCCTGCGCCGCATGCCAAAATAGTGGCAATTTTCTGCGCCCTGGGGAGGGAACATGAGAGTTACTTGTAAGTGCGGGAACAAAGGTCGGATTGCCTCGCGTGAGGTGCTATCCACCGACTTCGCGAAACTCTATTGCCAATGCCTCGACGCAAAGTGCGGGCATAGCTGGGTGGCAAACCTCACGTTTTCTCACACGCTCAGCCCATCAGCCCAGACATTCGACCGGCTGCTGATTGATCGACTGCGAGACATGCCCAGGGCTCAGCAACGAGAGCTATTTGAAAAGCTAGGATCGCAGGCACTCGCGTGATGATTACCGCCGACAGCAACATGTCGGCGGCTCAAAAATCAATCTTCGTCGGACAGGTCCGGGTTACCAATCAGCGCTTCGGTCAATCGGCGCAACTGCTCCTGGTCACGCTGACTCAACTGGCGATAGAACCCAATCAGGCGACGTTCAATATGCGAAAGCTCATACCGCGCAGATGCCGCCATTTCAACGTAACCGACATCGGCGTTTGTGCGATCCAACATGCTTACCACTCCATAAAATCAATTGCTGATGCACTGATATGGGGGCGAGCTGGTGTGATGGCAGAAACACTTTGTTCAGGTCGATCCTTTGAGAGCGTCGTCGGCCATGGCCTTAACAAAACGCCTGATGGCCCGTTGATCCTCCGGCGGGATGCTGCGGTATTGCTGGACGATGCTGTCCTCAGCCTCGGACAACGTCTCGGCCTTCAAAGTGGTGCGTATCCCACTCACGATGTAAAGCACGTCAAATCCCAAGGCACTTGCAGCGATGCTCAGATAGGAAGCAGGGGGATCGCTAGCACCGGATTCGTAATTCCCCTGAGTTCGTTTCGAGACACCAAGATGTTCCGCAAGTTGATCTTGCGTCAGCCCAGCCTGGGCGCGTTGTTGGCGCAGCCTTGCGCCAATCTCTTCAGAGAGTGTCAATATTTTTCCATCCGCATATTTACATTGGCAGGTTTTTGCCACATCCTGCGGTCGTCATCACACGAAAACGCAAGGAATTGCACTATGCCCAACTCAGCTATCACCGAGCAAGCCCGCCAGCAAGCGCGTGCGTCTCTGGAGAAGCGCGGCCAGACCGCGAAAAATTTTGCATCTCTACACAACCTGAACCCCAGCACTGTTTATGCAGTACTGAATGGCCAAAGCCAGTGTCGTCGTGGAGAGGCACATCGCGCAGCTGTTCTCTTGGGGATCAAAGAAGGTGTGATTGCACAGTAATGGCCAGCGCACGCAGGGAACAGCAGAAGATGAAAACCCAGCTTCTAAGAACACGTCGCGAGGTTGTCAGTGCAATTATTTGCACCTTCGAAGGAGGACGCGAGTGCGCCGCCGCCAGGATCGGCCTGCCCCTTAAGAAGTTTGATAATCACGCCTATGAAAACAACAACTGCCGTCCGTTAACAGACGCGCAGATATTCCAGCTGGAGCGGGCCACCGGCACCCAGCACCTACCAAACTACGTTGCTGCAATGTACGGCGGCATGTTCGTACCGGTAATTCATCCAGAAAATCTGGACAACGTAGAGATGTACTCACGGTCCATCCAGAGTTCAATCAAGCGCGGAACGGTCGACCAAGCCATTGCCCAGGCGCTTGAAGACGGTGTGATCACCGATGACGAAGCCGAGTTGATACAGAACGCCCATACCTTACACATGGCCGCACGGACTGCCGAAGTCTACGCCGCGATTGATCTTTACCGCGCCAAATCAGGGAAAGCCAAATGAACGACGCCTGCAAAGATCGCGACTATCGCAGCACCATACGGGCCGCTGCGCTCGCATTCCTAGAACGTCATCAAGCCGAGCATTTGGGCGATCAGGGTCAGTTCATTGAGCGGACCGTCAACCACTTGGTGGACAGCTTCCAGGCCGATAAGCATTTGGCGCTTCGGCTAACTTGTGAAGCATTGGGAGACCTTGCCGAAATCAACGTTCGGCAGCGAATCGATCTTAAGGCAAGTGAATCACATGCGGTGGTCATAACCGACCCTGTGCGCGGCTGCGCATGGTCGGTTCCGGTCCATTTGATCTACGAGCACTTGATATCCGCTGGCCGCGCCACGCGCATCACCTCCGCCGACTAACACCCTTCAACCAATTCCCAGTTCCACGTCCCGTGGGTTTGGGTGAGCTGCGCCCGAAATCGAGGTTTAACGATGGCTAACGCCGTAATTGTCACCACTCAACTGCCTCCTGCAGAGGCCGAAGCGTTGTTGGCCAACCTGCGCGAACAGTATCGCTTGAGCCTCAATGAACATTGGTACGACGACCAATTCCGTCTTGTTGCGGCCGGTCTGCGCCACGGCGCGATTCTCGCCCACATCCCGGTCATGGCTGCGCAAAAACGCCTCATGGCAGCCTTGTCCCACAGCCTCAAAGCAGTGAAGTAACCCCATGAAAGAAGATCTACGCCACGACGTGTTGCAACGCCTCCAGTCGGACTTCGGGCTCAAGCACCGCACAGGCACCGATTACATGCGCGGCGGTACTTGCCCGAAGTGCAAAAAGAAAGAGCTGTATTCGCGGTTTGACACGCCATGGATGGTGATCTGCGGCCGACCTGAAAAGTGTGGCCACACCTTGCACGTGAAAGAGCTGTACGACGATCTGTTTGAAGACTGGAGCAAGCGTGCGCCGGCAACAGACCAGCATCCCAACGCCACAGCACGCGCTTACCTGGAGTTCGCCCGGGGCTTCCGGTTCGAGCTGATCCAGGGTTGGTTCACCCAGGAAACGTTCTATTCGGCTGAACACAACGCTGGCAGCGCGACCGTGCGTTTTGCCTTGGAAAAAGGCGGTTGGTGGGAGCGTCTGATTGATCAACCGCACCGCTTCGGCAAGATGAAGGCACGCTTTAAATCCAAGGACAGCTATCGCGGCGTTTGGTGGAGCCCGCCTTGCGTCGACCTGCTGGAAGCCAAAGAAATCTGGATTGTTGAAGGGATCTTCGATGCCATCGCCCTGGTGCACAACGACATCGCGGCCGTATCCGCGATGTCATCCAATGCGTTCCCTGGGGACTCGCTCAAGGCTTTGGTTAAAACTCGTGAAGGCGGCAAGCTGCCCAAGCTAGTGTGGGCTTTGGATAACGAGCCGAGCGCCAACGCTTACACCCGACGCTGGGTTCGCGAAGCACGCGCCCTGGGCTTCGTCTGCGAGTCAGCACAGATCACCCAACGTGACGGCCGCAAGTCGGACTGGAACGACCTTCACCAGCGCTGGAGCTTCATCCAGGACGAAGCCAAGCGTGCCGACCAGATCGCCACGGATCTTAAGCAAGCTCGCCACCAGGGCGCCCTGCTGCTGGCAGAGAGCGCGGCGGAAAAAGCCCTGCTCATGTACGACTGGAACAAACGCGGGGAATTTCACCTGGGCTTCGGGAACCGGTTGTACTGGTTCAAGTTGGACATGGAGAAATTAACCGGGCCATGTCCGACATCGAGGACAGCGAGAACCACGACGACCAACTGTTGAACCAGGCGCAACAGCGAGAAAAAGCGCTGCAGCAGTCCGGCAGTGTCGTGGAAATCGCCAACTGCTATCCCCAAGCGCTGTATTTCCAGCGTAACGAAGTAACAGACGAGTCCTGGTACTACATGCGCGTGGACTTCCCGCACGACTCCGAAAGCGTGAAAAACACCTTCACCAGTGGCCAGTTGTCGGCCGCCAGCGAATTCAAAAAGCGGCTGCTCGGTATGGCGGCGGGTGCCATGTTCACAGGCAGCGGCCAGCAACTCGACAAGCTTATGAAGGATCAATTGTTCGGTATCAAAACCGTTTCAACGATCGACTACGTGGGCTACAGCAAGGAATACGCCTGCTACGTCTACGGCGATATCGCGATCAAGGACGGCACCACCTACAAGGTCAACAGCGAAGACTATTTCGAGTTCGGCAAGCTGCGCCTTAAGACGCTGCAGAAAGGCGTCCCAATCAAGCTGCAGCGCGACGCCAAGGGCTATGACGAGAAGTGGGTGCAGCTGCTGTGGACGTGCTTCGGCGCCCAAGGCCTTGTGGCATTGGTGTTCTTCTTTGGCTCGCTGTACTGCGAACAGATCCGCGCCCGCTACCAGTCATTTCCTTTTTTGGAAGCCACGGGTGAAGCCGGCGCCGGCAAAACCACCCTGCTGAACCTCCTCTGGAAACTACTCGGCCGTGAAGGCTATGAAGGATTTGATCCTATGAAATCTACCAAGGCCGGACGCTCTCGTCTGATGGGCCAAGTCTCTGGCATGCCGGTTGTGTTTCTGGAAGCCGATCGACACGGTGACGATCGCGCGCACGCCAAGACCTTTGAATGGGACGAGCTGAAAGACTTCTACGGCGGCGGCACCTTGGCCACCAAAGGCGTCAAGACCGCGGGTAACGAAACGTACGAGCCGCCGTTCCGGGGCACGATAGCTATCAGCCAGAACGCTGCTGTTGTGGCGCACGAAGCGATCATGACGCGCATTGTGAAGCTGCACTTTGTACGCCCAACCGTAACGCCCGAAAGCCGCGCTGCAGCGGACCAGCTCAACGCTCTAGACGGCGGCACACTCAGCCACTTCCTGTTGCGTGCGGTGGGCAAGGAATCGGCGGTGCTTGAGCTGTTCGCCCAACGTATGCCTGAACACGAGTCGAAGCTGCGCCGTTTGCACACCCATTGCTTCTCCTGCAGCAAGGCCTATCCCAGCGACCAAGGCAACTGCCCCAACTGCGGCTATGACCTGCGCGGCTACATCCGCGTGGAGCGCATCAGCAAAAACCACGCGCAAATGCTCTCGCTCCTGGATGGGCTTCGCTTGGTCCTGAAATTAAGCGACCCCCAAGTCGCTGCCACCCAACGCCAGATCGTACGGATGGCCATCGAGCGCCAGGCCTCGATCAGCTCTGACCACGCGGCCGTGGCCGAGTTTTGGGAGGTTTACGACTACCTCGAATCCTTGAGCGAAGACCCCGTGGTCGACCACAGCACGGACCCTACTGTGATCGCTATCAACCTCAACGAATTCTGCGAGCGCGCCGCCGAACACAAACAGAAATTGGCCGACGTGGCCACGTTGCGCGACCTGCTTAAAGAGTCACGCTCGCATAAGTTTTTGGACAGCAATAAGGCCGTGCACAGCGCCGTGCGCGCTGCATTTAACAGCCGCAACCCGTGTTCACAACCCCGGCCGACCACAGTGAAGTGCTGGACATTTAAGGCGTAAAGGAGAGCAAGACCGATGCAGATCCAAGTATTTATGGGCAATGCCGGCGACGGTAAAACAAGCAAGCTACAAGCCGTGCAGGACCGCCTGGAATTTACCGGTGAGAGCGCGCCGATCATTCAGGCCGGTGCATATGGGGAGGATGGCTTGTTGGAGATCCTGGAAGTTCGGGCAGCCGGTGGCCAGCGCGAAATCCTGGTGGACGACTGCAGCCGGCAACAAATTCTGAGGGTACTGGAGTGGCAATCATGCGTTGAGCATGAGCGCGATTTTGACGGCCTGGTGATCCACCTAGCCCGTAAAGACTGAGCATTTGAAAAGCAGTGTCGAGGAGTTGCAGCTCCCCGACACCCAACCACCACCGAGGACTAAACCATGCAAGCACAGACCCACAGCAGCAGCGGCACGAAGGCTACCACACCGGCACGGCACCTGGTGGCCACCGCGATTATCGGCGCGGCCGTCATTGGCTACCTGGTGCACAAAACCCCTGAATCACGAACCCGTCTCGAAAGCCTCAGCCGGATGGCCGACACCTTGGGCGAACTGAGCAAAACGGATGCGGCCGTAGTCGCACAACTGCTCGCCAAGCCAGCAAACCGGGGCGTATCGCGTAATGTCTAACCGTCCTGCCGCAGCATCTGCACGCCGCTTTCCCTGGAACATTGACTACACCAGCCTATGCGATCAATGCGGCTATTGGCGTGTACAGGGCAGTCACCTGAAATGCAGCCAGCTGCGCCAGCTGCAGAACGCCCACTTACGCAACCAGAAGCCGAAACGGTAAGGCGCGTCCACCAGAAGATGCGCTACCAGATACTTGGCCCGGAAACGGGCCTTTTTGTTTCCGATCGTCAGACTGTCGTTACACGAGTACAGCGTTAGGGGTTTACATGAGTGGGGTCGAAGCTCGCGGTAATTCCGTGAGAATCTATTTTCAATACGACGGCGAAAAATGCCGCGAATCCATACCAGGAGGAAACAAGCCGGCCACAGTGGCGCAGGCAAAACGCTTACTTGCCATCATTGAATACGAAATCGAATCCGGGACGTTTGATTACGCCCGACACTTCCCCAACTCGTCCAGACTGGTGGAAAACACCTTTGGTCATTACCTCGACCTGTGGTTGCGGATTAAGGCCAACAGCGTGGCGGCATCGAGTTACCGAGGTTACGCCAACAAGGCCGAGGTGCATGTGCGGCCGCGCTGGGGCAAGGTTCAGATCAATGCGATCGACCACCTGGAGCTGCAGGAGTGGATTCAGGGCACGCTGTCTAAAACCCTTAAAAATAAGACTATCCGGGACATTATCAGCAACGTGCGCCAGGTGTTTCGGCTGTACCGCACCCGTATGAAGGTCGCCCATGACCCCACTGAGGGGCTGATGGTCCGGCTACCCGATCCAGAAGCACCGGACCCGTTTACCCGGGCGGAAATCAAGCAGATCATGGAGACGCCTACCACCCGCACGCATGAGTTATTGATGGTGCAATTCATGATGTGGGCCGGCCCCCGGGTGTCTGAAACTATTGCCCTGGCCTGGGAGGACGTCGACCTGGAACAAGGCACGGTGACGTTCCGTCGGTCAAAGGTCCGCGGTGCTTACCGCGTGACCAAAACCCGGCGATCAATGCGTAAAGTTCGCCTGCTGGCCCCCGCCTGGGATGCCTTGCGTAAGATCGATGCGCTGACCCGCAGGAAAAAAGCGGAAACGGTGGAAATCGTGGAGCGGGACAACAAGACCGTCCGCCGGCATACGCTGCACTTCGTATTCTTGAACACCAAAAGCGGTCTGCCGCATGCCAACGACTTTGTGGTGCGTGACCGGTTTTTTAAGGCTCACCTGCTCGCAGCCGGTGTTCGCTATCGCGGGCCTGGCCAGTGCCGGCACACGTACGCCAGTCAGTTACTGACGACGGGCATTGCCTCAATCGATTGGATCGCCGAACAGATGGGACATACCAACGGGAATATGATCCGTCAGCACTACGGGACGTGGATCAATGAGGACGGCCCGGACGTGGTGGGGATGTTGCAGCTGGCATTAAAGCTAACCCCGCTCACAGCTCCACACTAAATCCGCGCACCCCCACCGCATCGGCAAATCGTCCTACGGCCGTCAGGCTGGCCCAGGTGCGCAGCGCCTCACGGCGCGAGCGCACCGGTAACCAGCGACTGCCAGCGCCCCCGAGGCGTATGGCCAACGTCCATTTATCTTTCTGGCGGCTGACCAGTACATCGCGCACCGCGCCACCCTCGATCATGGCGCGCAGCGTTTCTTCCTGGATTCCTTGTGGCATAGCTAAGCGAGCTTCCTTACCCGTTCGGTAAATTCACTGACCTGTGCGGGCGTTAGGCAGTTCAAGTTACCGAAGGTTTTTAGGTGATCGACCATGGCTTCATGACTGCCGGGTTGGCCAGCGACGATCCGACGGCAGGTCTTCTCTAGAATCAACCTCGCCATTTGCGGGTTCTCGATGGTCGACGCATCGAAGGCCAGCGCGATCGCCGTGGCCAACTCGCCCAAGTCTGGATCTTTAAGCTGCAGAGCCCTGAGCGCGTTCATCTGCCGTGCTGTGATGGGTAACGACACGTCTCTCTTCCTTAGCAAGCACGCTCAGACCAAGCGCAGCGGTAATGGTAGACCAGCCTGCCGGAGTCTGGTTTCCACCGGGCGTAAAAAAACCCGCCGGAGCGGGCCTTGGTGTGGGGGATCATTGAACATAAATGGTGTTATTAGTAAGCGCCAACTCAGCAGGCATCCGTGCGAACTGAGACACGCCTCCTGGGAGCATTACAGAATCCGACCTTGAACCTTACTTGCGCTCAATCGTTATGCGCAAAATCGAAGGGCTCAAAGGAGTAGAGCCAAGATTCATTTTCTTCGCGCCGCCGCCAATGAACTCAATTTATACACATTTCGGCGCAAGGCTTCGTTAATGAACGCAATCGAAAAGCTCCGTCTGCATTTTGGGCAGACCGATTGAAAACTCCTGTTAGGCAAGAGTTCAGCGTTGTCTACCTGGGATTCTAGCGGGTAGCTGCACTTAGAGCACAAGCGGTACAGTTCTCTGATATTCATACTGATTTACACGAACGGATATACGTATAAAAACTGATAAAGAAACGTTCGACTTGTATCAAAAAATATTTAGATATTTCGAACGAACGGTATCTGTTGACCCGATTCCCTCAATGAGATGGACGCCTACAGAGCTGCAATCGCACGCTCTCGGCAAGCTGCAGAGTTATCCCGCGTATGAAGGCGATAGGAGGGAGGTCGTCACACTGATGCCTACAGCAGGCACCTTGACAGTAGCGTAGCCAGACTGGCGCGTTCCAGCCATTTGCTATGACGGTTTTAGCACCCTATGAGGTGCCAATCGGCCTGTTTTGGCGCTGGGCAAAAAAGGGATTTTTCGC
Organism: Pseudomonas sp. W4I3; assembly: GCF_030816195.1. GTDB lineage: Bacteria > Pseudomonadota > Gammaproteobacteria > Pseudomonadales > Pseudomonadaceae > Aquipseudomonas. The sequence continues at coordinate 5,131,778 of NZ_JAUSXS010000001.1, forward strand.
ACCAAATAGGGGCGCCAGTCCCATGGCAGTCCCATGGCAGTCCCATGGCGCTATTTTTGGGACGCCGGAAACCGAAAACCCCCGACTTTCTCTAGGAAAATCAGGGGTTTACGTTTTCTCAATTTGGCGGTGAAGGAGAGATTCGAACTCTCGATACAATTTCTTGTATACACACTTTCCAGGCGTGCTCCTTAAGCCACTCGGACACTTCACCGTATCTCGTCAAACAGTTCAGTCTGTCGAGGCGCGCTAATGTAGTCGAAAGCCTTTCTGATGGCAAAGGTTTTTTTCAGAATTTTCATGCGGTTAGACGGGGATGTTGGACCCGGACCTTTGCGCGATGGTGATTGTGCCAATCTCGGGCATGGATGGCGATGGTCTACGCTGGCTGTTGCGCCCTGCCCCGGGCGCTCTGCTGCTGGGTGTGGGCCGAAAGCCTGACTGGGCAGTCAGTCACGGCGCTTTACCCGCGCGGGCGTGGTGGGTAACGTCTGCTGCATTCTTCTATAACAAGTCATATAAGGAACCGCGTCATGAGTGAGTTGATTGCCTACCACCTCGAAGACGGCATTGCGACCCTGACCCTGAGCAACGGCAAGGTAAATGCCATTTCTCCCGCAGTGGTCAGTGCGTTCAATGCGGCGCTGGATCAGGCGGAGAAGGATCGGGCGGTGGTGGTTATCACGGGCACGCCGGGCATTCTGTCGGGTGGTTATGATTTGAAGGTGATGACGGCCGGCCCTAAAGAGGCCATCGGCCTGGTGACGTCGGGTTCGACGCTGGCGCGTCGCCTGTTGTCGCATCCGTTCCCGGTGATCGTCGCGTGCCCTGGGCATGCGGTGGCCAAAGGGGCGTTCCTGCTGCTGTCGGCGGATTATCGGATTGGCGTGGAAGGCCCGTTCAGCATTGGCCTCAATGAAGTGGCGATCGGCATGACCATGCACCACGCCGGTATCGAGTTGGCGCGCGATCGCCTGCGTAAGTCAGCGTTTCATCGGTCGGTGATTAATGCCGAGATGTTTGACCCGCAAGGCGCCTTGCAGGCGGGCTTTCTCGACAAGGTAGTAGCGCCGGAAGAATTGCACGCAGCAGCCCTGGAGGCAGCTCGGCAGTTGAAAAAGATCAACATGAATGCGCACAAGCAAACCAAATTGAAGGTGCGCAAGGCACTGCTGGAGGCCCTGGACGACGCAATCATCCAGGACCAGGGCCACGTCCTGATGTAACGCCTGCGTACGCCATGCAAAAGCCCGACCCTGAGTCGGGCTTTTTCTTACAGCTCAAACCGAAACAACCTGCGCCGCTCTAGACAGCCTCTCTCGGTAGATGTTGAAACATGCGCTTAAACATCGCCTATCTCCTACCTATGTAGGCGCAATTGCCGAATACAGTGCACATCCGTACACTGCGCCACCTTTTGTCCCGGTGGGCCGTGTCGATGCTTTTTCTGTTACGTATGTTATTGATGAGCTTGCACTTTATCGTCGCTGGTGTGCTGGGCGTGCTGGTGGGAATCTGCCGCCCGTTCAATCCGGACAACAGCCGTATATGTGCCCGCCTGTATGCGCTGCCAGCGATGTGGATCCTGCGCCTGAACGTGAAAGCCGATGTCGACTCCCTGCGCAACAAGCCCGGCGCCTGCGTGGTGATCGCCAACCACCAGTCCAATTATGATCTGTTCGTGCTCGGCACCGTGGTGCCCTACCGCACGGTATGCATCGCCAAGAAAAGCCTGAAATGGGTGCCGTTGTTCGGCCAGTTGTTCTGGCTGGCCGGCAATGTGTTGATCGACCGCGGCAATGCGCACAAGGCGCGCCGTGCCATGCTCACCACCACCCGCACCTTGCAGCATGAAGACACCTCCATCTGGGTATTTCCCGAAGGCACGCGCAACCTGGGCAAAGGTTTGCTGCCGTTCAAAAAGGGCGCGTTCCATATGGCGATTGCCGCCGGTGTGCCGATCGTGCAGGTGTGTGTCAGTAACTACGTCACCCATATGCGCCTGAATCGCTGGAACAGTGGGGATGTGCTCATACGCTCGTTGGCGCCGATTCCTACTGTGGGGATGACGGCGGATGACGTTCCGGCCTTGATGCAAGCGTGTCAGAGACAGATGGACGAATGCATTGCGCAAATGGATCGCCAGCTGCAAAGCGCTTGAACGCTTGAACGCCTGCGCCATGAAGGCGCTTGGTCTGGGGAGCGTGCAGGGCGACGCGGAGCGTCACGGGAGGCATTCCCAGGCGGAGCGTGGGAGCGATCAACCTAAGTAGGCCCAGCACCACCTTCATCACAACGGAACGCCATTCAGGCTAAGCTGCCCAACATCTGTCCTCTTGATAAGAAGTGATCAGCACCATGGGTAGAGTCGTTGCGGCCGCCGTCTACAGCGCCGGGAAAAAAGTCACGGATATTACCCTCGATGAAGGCGCGGCCTGGGCCGCCAAACCCAATCACTTTGTGTGGATCGGCCTGGAAGAACCCAGCGCCCTGGAGCTGAACAATCTGCAGCGCCAATTCAACCTGCACGAACTGGCGATCGAAGACGCCATGGAAAAACACAGCCGCCCGAAGCTGGAAACCTTCGGCGATGCGCTGTTTATCGTCACCTATTCACCCGTGCGCGAGAACGGCAAGCTGGAGTTTATCGAGACCCATATCTTTGCCGGCAATGGCTACATCATCACCGCACGTAACGGGCATTCGGCCTCCTACGGCTTTGTGCGCCAGCGCTGTGAGGCGCGGCCGTTGTTGCTGGAGCATGGGGAAGATTTCGTACTCTATGCCTTGCTGGATTTCGTCACCGAAAACTACCAACCGGTCAGCGAAGCGATCCACGCCGAGATTGATGAATTGGAGCGCAACGTGCTGTGCAGTTCGCTGAACGAGCGTGATATTCAGAACCTTCACGGCCTGCGCCGCGACGTGCTGCGGCTCAAGCGCCATGTGGCGCCGATGGTGGAAATCAGCCAGGAATTGCAGAAGCTGAGCTTCCCGTTTATCGACAAGAACATGCGCCCGTATTTCCGTGACGTGCAGATCCACGTGACGCGACAGATGGAAGACCTGACGACCCTGCGCGATATCGCCAGCCAGACCATCGAGATCGGGGTGTTGCTGGAGGCCTCGCGCCAGAGCGTGGTGCAGCGCAAGTTTGCCGCCTGGGCGGCGATCCTCGCGTTCCCCACGGCGGTAGCGGGGATTTACGGGATGAATTTCCAGAACATGCCCGAGCTGCAATGGCACTACGGCTACTTTGCGGTGCTCGGGTTGATTGCGGTGGGCTGCACCAGCCTGTGGGCGAGCTTCAAGCGTTCGGGATGGCTTTAGGCGGGTGCGCCACAAAGCGCATCATCCATTCCGCCACGGTCGCACCGTGGTGGTCCCGTTCAAGACTGGCCACGCCGTTGGTGTAGACCTTTTCGCCCAGGGTTGTCTGAAGAATCTCCAGCAGTTCGCGGGAATAGTCGTGAACAAATTCCGGATGGCCCTGGAAGCACAACACCTGGTCGCCGATGTGGTACGCCGCGATAGGGCAGAACTCACTCGAGGCGATGACCGTGGCATTTTCCGGCAAGCTCGTGACTTGGTCCTGATGGCTGATCAACAGCGTCAGTTCCGGTACTTGCGGACTCATCCAGGGTGCCGAGGCATCGAGGGTGTAATCATGAATGCCCATGCCCCAGCCTTGGCTCGCGCGCTCGGTCTTGCCACCGAGCAGCAGCGCCAGCAACTGGTGGCCGAAGCAGATACCCAATAACTTGTCGCCACGCTCGTAGCGCTGCAACACGTAGGTCTTGAGGGTTTGGATCCAGGGGTCGGTGCCGAACGAGTCGGCCTTGCTGCCGGTGATCAGGTACGCATCAAAGGCTTCGTCATCCGGCGGATACTCGCCCTCAACCACGTTGTAAACAACGAACTCGGCGGCAATCGGCTGCTTGGCGAACAGGCGCTTGAACATCTGCCCGTAACCTTGGTACTGATCGATCAAGCCTGGACGCAGGATATCGGTTTCCAGGATGCAGACGCGTAGCGACATAAAAAATACCTGACACGGCGATGGGAATATTGAACACCCCAGAGCGTGCCTTGAAACACCTGTTCAAAGCAAGCCCCTCCCACGCTCCGATCAGCGGAACGTCTCACCCTGGGCGGCCTTCTCCAGCAACAGCGCCGGTGGCGTGAACCGCTCGCCATATTCGTCGGCCAGGTAGCGCGCCCGAGCGATAAAGTCGTTCAAGCCGTACTGGTTGATAAACTGCAACGCACCGCCGCTCCACGCGGCAAAGCCAATGCCGAAGATCGAACCGATATTCGCGTCGGCTGTAGACATCAACACGCCCTCCTCTACGCAACGCACGGTTTCGATCGCCTGGATAAACAGCAAGCGGTCGCGCACGTCCTGGGGCGCAATCTGTTTACCGGGCTGCTCGAATCGCGTCTTGAGTTCTGGCCACAGGTGCTTCTGGGCGCCTGCTGGATAGTCATAAAACCCGCCACCTGCGGCCTTGCCCATACGCTTGTATTCGTTGACCAACAGATCGATCACCGCCGTCGCCGGATGGGTCGGTGCCACCTTGCCTTGCGCCTGCAGGTCCTTGGCGGTTTGCTGGCGGATATGGCTCATAAGGCTCAGGGATACTTCATCGGACACCGCCAGGGGCCCTACCGGCATACCGGCCTTGCGCGCTTCGGTCTCGATCATCGGCGCAGCCACGCCTTCGCCAAGCATGGCGATGCCTTCGCTGGTAAAGGTACCGAATACCCGCGAGGTGAAGAAACCGCGGCTGTCGTTGACCACGATCGGGGTTTTCTTGATCTGCAGTACGAAGTCGAAACCTCGCGCCAGGGTTTCGTCGCGGGTGTGAGCGCCCTTGATGATTTCCACCAGCGGCATCTTGTCCACCGGGCTGAAGAAATGCAGGCCAATAAATGCGCCAGGGTCGGGCACTGCCGTCGCCAATCCGCTGATGGGCAAGGTCGAGGTGTTGGAGGCGATCACCGCGTCAGCCCCGACCACGCGGTGCGCGGCGGCGGTGACGCGGGCCTTGAGTTCACGGTCTTCGAACACCGCTTCGATCACCAAATCACAGCCAGCCAAATCGGCGTCATCCTGTGTGGGATGGATGCGCGCCAAGGTGGTTTCGCGCTGTTCGGCGGTCAATTGCCCACGGCTGACCTTCTTGTCCAGCAACGCGGCCGAATGAGCCTTGCCCTTCTCGGCCGCCGCCAGGCTGATGTCCTTGAGCACCACGTCGATACCCGCACAGGCGCTGACATAGGCAATGCCCGCGCCCATCATGCCGGCACCCAGTACGCCGACCTTGCGCGTCACATAAGGTGCAAAACCCTGTGGTCGCGAACGGCCGGCATTGATTTCGTTGAGCTGAAACCAGAACGTGCCGATCATGTTTTTCGCCACCTGCCCGGTCACCAGCTCGGTGAAATAGCGGGTTTCGATCAGGTGCGCGGTGTCGAAATCCACTTGGGCGCCTTCCACGGCAGCGCAGAGGATTTTCTCCGGCGCCGGGAAACAGCCATGGGTCTTGCTGCGCAGTATCGAGGGCGCGATGGCGAGCATCTGCGCAACCCTGGGGTTTGACGGCGTGCCGCCAGGAATCTGGTAACCCTTGTTGTCCCACGGCTGCGTGGCCAGCGGATGGGCGAGAATCCAGGCACGCGACTTGGCCAGCAGCTCATCACGATCTGCCGCCACTTCATCGATCAAGCCCGCCTGCAGTGCCTGCGCAGGTCGTAGCTTCTTGCCTTCGAGCAAGTACGGCAGGGCCTTTTCCAGGCCCAGCAGGCGCACCATGCGCACCACGCCGCCGCCGCCCGGCAACAGGCCCAGGGTGACTTCCGGCAAACCGAGCTGCACGGACTTGTCGTCCAGTGCGACCCGGTGATGACAGGCCAGGCAAATCTCCCAGCCACCACCCAGGGCCGCGCCATTGATCGCAGCCACCACAGGCTTGCCGAGGGTTTCCAAACGGCGCAACTGGGCTTTCAGCACGCCTACACCGTCGTAGAAATCCCGGGCGTGAGCTTTGTCGACCTGGATCAACTCATTGAGGTCACCACCGGCAAAAAACGTCTTCTTTGCCGAGGTGATGATCACCCCGGCCAGGGTTTCCTTTTCCGCCTCCAGACGCGCGATCGTGGCTGCCATTGCCTCGCGGTACGCAGCGTTCATGGTGTTGGCGCTTTGGCCGGGCATGTCCAGGGTCAGCACCACGATCTGGTCCTGGCCCTTTTCGTAACGAATGGCGTCAGTCATGACAGTTTCCTTGGGCTCAGAGGCGTTCGATGATGGTGGCGATGCCCATGCCACCGCCCACACATAGGGTGGCCAGGCCGTAGCGCTGCTGGCGCACCTCCAACTCATCAAGCAAGGTGCCGAGGATCGCGCAGCCGGTGGCGCCCAACGGGTGGCCCATGGCAATCGAGCCACCATTGACATTGACGCGGGCGGCGTCGATGCCCATGTCCTTGATGAATTTGAGAACCACCGACGCGAAGGCTTCATTGACCTCGAACAGGTCGATGTCCTCGACGCGCCGACCGGCCTTGGCCAGTGCCTTGCGCGTGGCGGGGGCAGGGCCGGTGAGCATGATGGTGGGATCGGTGCTGGTCACCGCCGTGGCAACAATGCGCGCTCGCGGCTGCAAGCCAAGTTCGCGTCCTTTGGCCTCGGAGCCGATAAGCATCAAGGCAGCGCCGTCGACAATGCCGGAACTGTTGCCCGGTGTGTGCACATGCTGGATGCGTTCCACCTGGCTGTAGACCCGCAACGCGGTGGCGTCGAAACCCATCTGCCCGATCATTTCGAAACTCGGCTTGAGCTTGCCAAGACCTTCGAGGGTGGAATCGCCACGGATAAATTCGTCATGGTCCAGCAGCACAATGCCGTTCTGGTCCTGCACCGAAATCAGCGATTTGTTGAAGGAACCGTCTGCGCGTGCCCTAGCGGCTTTCTGCTGGGACTGTAGGGCAAAGGTATCCACGTCCTGGCGCGTGAAGCCTTCCAGCGTGGCGATCAAGTCGGCACCAATGCCCTGAGGTGTGAAGTGGCTGTGCAGATTGGTTTGCGGGTCGAGCACCCAGGCACCCCCGTCACTGCCCATCGGCACGCGGGACATGGATTCGACACCGCCGACCACCACCAGGTCTTCGAAACCGGAACGCACTTTCATCGCCCCAAGATTGACGGCCTCCAGGCCCGAAGCGCAGAAACGGTTGATCTGCACGCCGGCAACGCTGGTGTCCCAATCCGCTACCAGCGCGGCGGTCTTGGCGATATCGGCGCCCTGGTCGCCCACCGGGGTGACGCAGCCGAGGACAATGTCATCCACTTGGCGTGTATCGAGGTCGTTGCGTCGCGCCAGCGCTGTGAGCAAGCCGGCGACCAGGTTCACCGGCTTGACGCTGTACAGCGCGCCGTCGGCCTTGCCCTTGCCCCGGGGCGTACGTATCGCGTCAAAGATCAAAGCTTGGGTCATGATGTCCTCGAGCCACAGTCGGTGTATGCCCCTACCTTAAGCCCGATTGACACGGTTTCAATGACGGATGCGCTCATTGCTTTTGACCCCCTCGCTCAGACGAACGGTAGGTAGCTATGGGAAACCCCAGGTTAATCGTTTTAGCTGTCTAGCTCTTGGGTTGGCGCCAAGATGGCACTAGGCCTCATGCCGTTTTAAGCGGAAAAAGTGATTAGCTGATATGAAATGGATCTATGCCGCGAAGAACGAGGGCTCTAAGGTTGAATCAGTAAGAAGTTGCTGCCGGGTTTTGCTGGAGCAGCTGTAGGAAAAGTGTCACGTCGGATTGCGATACTGGATTAACCGGCACGCATTTGACGCTCAGGAATAACAACAAAAGGCAGTCAGCCATGTTCAAACATTCGAAAGTACGTCAGGCGGGACTTATTCTGTTCGCCACCACACTGATTCTGATCTTGCCCAATTTAACCAAGGTTATTGGGTGACGACTCGAGCCACCTACCCTGTGCACACACAGCATCGGGACTGCAGCTTTTGGCAGCACCTGCCGGGACATTGCGTATAGCGGTCTTGTTGCAGGGGCTGTCTTTTTGCCTGCCGATCTGCGCTATGGTGACTTCCCGTCAACTTGAAACGGCCCGCCCTTGAAACCGATCCTCGCCTTGTTTGCCCTGCTCCTGGCCCTTCCCGTCTCTGCGGCGCAACTGACCATCGAGCTGGACCATACCAGCAAAACCTGGCAGACCGCCGACTTGCTCAAGCACCCGGAGGCGCAGACGGTGCAAATCGTCGATGACGTTTCCTACAAGCGCAACATGACCTATCGCGCGGTGCCCTTGGCGATTCTCCTATCGGGCCTAAAACCCGCAAGCCACCTGCAAGCAGTCGCCCTTGACGGCTTTGCCGCTGAACTCGCCGCTGCGCCGTTGCTGGAGAAAACCGGGGCGCGCGCCTGGCTGGCGGTGGAAGACCCAGTCCATCCATGGCCGCCGTTGGGTGATGGCAAACCGAGTGCGGGGCCGTTCTATCTGGTATGGACCGACCCGCAAGCCGGGCATATCAGTCCGGAACAGTGGCCCTTCCAGATCTCCGGTATCAAGCAACTGCAGACGGTGGCGGAGCGTTTTCCGGCGTTGCTGCCCGACCCGCAGTTAGCGGCAAACGATCCGATCAACCAGGGCTTTGCGTTGTTTCAGAAAAACTGCCTGGCCTGCCACCGCCTCAATGGTGCAGGCGATGCGCAGTTCGGACCGGACTTGAATATTCCCTACAGCCCCACCGAATATTTCGGCGGTGATTTCCTCAAGCGTTACATCCGTGACCCGCAAAGCCTGAGGCATTGGCCGCAGGCGAAGATGCCGGCGTTTGCGGCCAGTGTGTTGCCGGATAATGAGCTGGAATTGCTGGTGGGGTATCTGAAGCACATGGCGGGGCGCAAGCAACCACAACCGTGAACTCAGTTTCGGATTACTGCTGTTGGACAGAAATCACCGGCGTCGGCGCCACGAACACCTTGGCATGCATCTGCTCATGCCCACCCCCACGGCGCATGCCCCGCACCGGGCAGGCATCCAGGTAGTCCAGGCCCACGGCCAGCTTCAAGTGCCGCTCCGGCCGGGCCAATTGGTTGGTCACGTCAAAACTGTACCAGGCGTCATCCAGCCAGGCTTCCGCCCAGGCATGGCTGGCCAGGTGCGCGCTGTCTTCGGTGTACAAATACCCTGATACGTATCGCGCCGGAATCCCCAGGCTGCGCGCGCAAGCCAGGAACGCATGGGTGTGGTCCTGGCATACCCCCGCGCGGCCGGCGAAGGCTTCGGCAGCGCAGGTATCGACCTGAGTGACACCCGGCGCGTAGACCATCGACTGGTTCAGCGCATGCATCAGGTCGATCAAGGCCGTGCGGTCACGGCGCTGATGGCAGTGCTGCTGGGCAAAACCACGCAGGGCTTCGTCAGGCTCGGTCAGGCGCGTGCAGCGCAGGAACGGAAAGGCGGATTGGCTCTCATGCTCAGCCTCACGCAACTCGTCGATATCCACCTGGCCACGGGCGCCGATGATGATGGCGTCGTGCGGTTCATCCAGCGTCAGCACGTGCAGGATGTTGCCAAACGGGTCCACTTGCGCACGCACCGGGCGCGGCAGGTCGAGCTGCCAGCTCAGCACATGCTGGCGCTCACTCTCCTGGGGCGTGAGGCGCAGGTATTGGATGCTGGCGCGCACCTGGTCTTCGTAGCGGTAGGTGGTTTCGTGGCTGATGGAAAGTCTCATGCCGCCTCCAGGTAGGAACTGTAGATGGCGTCGCCCAACTGGCGGACCAAGGGGATAAAGTCGGTCAGCCAGGCGTGCAGGCCTTCCTCAAGAATTTCATCGATGGCGGTAAAGCGCAGGCGGGCGTCCATCTCGGCGGCCAGGCGCTGGGCCGGACGACCGTTGAGGCCGGACAGGCTAGCGAGGATCTGGTCGATCTCTTCGCTGCAAGCCCGTAGCGAGCGCGGAACATCCGCGCGTAGCAGCAGCAGTTCGGCGACTTGCCGGGCGCCCGGAGCGTCGCGATAAATTTCGGTGTAGGCCTCGAACGACGACAATGCCCGCAGCAACGCACTCCATTGGTAGTACGCATGCGCCGTGCCATCGCTGACCGTCGCAGCCTGGTCGCCGGCCATTTCGTAACGCGCGTCGAGCAGACGCAGGGTGTTATCGGCGCGCTCGATGAAGGTACCCAGCCGGATGAAGCGGAACGCATCATTGCGCATGATCGTGCCGTAGGTGGCGCCACGAAACAGGTGCGAGCGCTCTTTGACCCACTCGCAAAACCGGCTCATGCCGTAGCGGCTCAAGCCTTGCTGGGCAATTTCGCGAATATCCAGCCAGGTGGCATTGATGTTTTCCCACATGTCGGCGGTAATTCGCCCACGCACCGCATGGGCGCTGGCCCGCGCAGAGCCCAGGCAACTGTAGATGCTGGCTGGGTTGGCGGCGTCGAGAGCGAAAAAGTGCAGCAGGCGTTCGGCGTGCAGTTCACCGTGACGCTCGTGGTAGTCGTCCAGGGTGCCGGTGATCAATAGCGGCATGGCCAATTCGTGCAGGCCGTCGCCGCGTCCGTCCTGGGGCATCAGCGACAGCGAATAGCTGACATCGAGCATGCGCGCCAGGTTTTCGGCGCGCTCCAGGTAGCGCGACATCCAGTACAAATCCGAGGCAGTTCTACTCAACATAAGTCAGTCCTCGACCACCCAGGTATCTTTGGTGCCGCCGCCCTGGGACGAGTTCACCACCAAAGAACCTTCGCGCAACGCCACACGGGTCAGGCCTCCGGGCACAACACGGGTTTCCTTGCCGGACAGTACGAACGGGCGCAAGTCGATGTGCCGTGGGGCGATGCCGTCTTCGACAAACGTCGGGCAGGTGGACAAACACAGGGTGGGTTGGGCGATATAAGCGTGAGGCTTGGCCTTGATACGTGCGCGGAAGGCTTCGATTTCGGCTGCTGTCGACGCCGGGCCCACCAGCATGCCGTAGCCGCCGGAGCCTTGGGTTTCCTTGACCACCAGTTCGGGCAGGTTGGCCAGTACGTAGGACAGTTCGTTGGGCTTACGGCATTGAAAGGTCGGAACGTTCTGCAGGATCGGTTCTTCATCCAGGTAAAACCGGATCATCTCGGGCACGAACGGGTACACCGATTTGTCGTCCGCCACCCCGGTGCCGATGGCGTTGGCCAGCACGACGTTGCCCGAACGGTAGGCGGCAAGCAGGCCTGGCAAGCCGAGCATCGAGTCTGGGTTAAAGGCCAGCGGATCGAGAAAGGCGTCGTCGAGACGGCGGTAAATCACGTCCACCGCTTCAGGGCCGTGGGTGGTGCGCATGAAGACGCGGTCGTCACGCACGAACAAATCGGCGCCTTCTACCAGCTCCACGCCCATTTCCCGGGCGAGGAAGGCATGTTCAAAGAACGCACTGTTGAAGCGCCCCGGGGTGAGCACCACGACGTTGGGGTTATCCAGGGGGCTGGCGCTTTTCAGGGTGTCGAGCAACAGGTTGGGGTAGTGGTCAATCGGCGCGATACGCTGGGCGGCGAACAGCTCGGGGAACAGGCGCATCATCATCTTGCGGTCTTCGAGCATGTAGCTGACGCCGCTCGGCGTACGCAGGTTGTCCTCAAGCACGTAGTAAGTGCCGTCGCCATCACGCACCAGATCGACCCCAGAGATGTGCGAATACAGATCACGGTGCAGGTTCAGGCCTTGCATCGCCAACTGGTATTGCTCATTGGCCAAGACCTGTTCGGCGGGGATGATCCCCGCCTTGATGATGCGCTGCTCGTGGTACAGGTCGGTAAGGAACATGTTCAGCGCTTTGACCCGCTGGATGCAGCCGCGCTCGACCATTCGCCATTCGCTCGCCGGAATGCTGCGAGGGATGGTGTCGAACGGAATCAAGCGCTCAGTTCCTTGCTCGTCTCCATACAGCGTGAAGGTGATGCCGGCGCGGTGGAACAGCAAGTCGGCTTCGCGTCGACGCTGAGCCAGCAGTTCAGCAGGGGTGTCAGCCAACCAACGGGCGAACTCGCGGTAGTGGGGACGGACCTGCCCTGCCCCATCGTACATTTCGTTGTAATACGTGCGGATCATGCCGTACTCCTTGTCACCCGGGACGCAGGGACCATCGCAAGGCCCGTGCCAGCGGCATAAACACTTAAGAATCAAAAAGTTAGATAACCCGAAAAAACTCACCGCACCGTCCTGGTGCGCAGAATGACCGGAGCCCTGTCGCACGCCTCATTGCAATGCGGCCTACGACTATCAACAGCATAGTCAGAGTCGATTTCACCGCCCGCCTACCTCTGCGGATAATCGTGTGCATCGGCTGAACAGGACATGTCCTACAGCGAAACCCTTTGCCCAGCCCGTAATGTGTCAGCTCGTGAACTGACCGACTCCTAGGTCTTCCCTTTCAGCCACCCTATTCGGGTGGCTTTTTTTTTGGTGCAGAAAAGCGCAATGCAAGTTCCGAAAACTTTTGGGGAGCCCAAACAAAAACGGCCGACCCTAAGGTCAGCCGATACGCTGTGTTGCGCAGAATCACTACATGGGTAACCCACGCACCTCCTGCTTGACGCCCCAGCCTTCGATAATCCCGCCCAGCGGCTCGACCACCGCCTCAAAGTCCTGCTCGAAGTCTCCTATACCGTCGTAGGTTGCGGACATGATTTTGCTCAGTTCCAGGTACCAGGCACCATCATCGCGGGCGCTGACCTGGGCGTTCAGGGATTCACCACGAAATCGACCCGCCGCTCTGCGCGCCCGTTCTTCATCGGGAAAAATGGCGTAGAACTCAATGGGGTGGAAACGTGAAAAATCAAAGCCGCCTTCTTTCATGCGGCGCAGAACATTCGTGCTGATGTCTTCTTGATAGGCTGTGCTCATGAAACGTCCTCCTCAGACTGATGGATAGACTTTCCGTGCTTCCTGAAGCCCGCGCGCTGCTGGCGCGGGTACCACGGCAATAACAGCACCGCAGGAAAACAAGCATGTAGCTGACAAGACCAGACCTTAGCGATTCATTCGCTGATCTCGATTGCAGAGTAGCGCGAAGCTATCACCTCTACCAGAGGCGCTTGAATGGCCTTTGGGAAATGTTCAGACGGCAGACGAGATGTCGAGGATTTGAATACTGTTCTGGTCTTTGAGAATCTTGACCGTGGGCTCGGGCTTGCGGCCTTCGAGGTCGTTGAGGTCGAGTTCGGCGGCGACGGGCACCAGCTTGTTGCGAATCATGTGCGCAGCGTCTTCGAGGCTGGGCTTATGTTCGCAGCTGAACTGCTCCACGGACTGCACGCCGTGATCATCAACGAAAGTAATTTGCCACTTTTGCATCAATGCCTCCTCGATAAAGCCCGCGTGTGGGCTCACATCTATCTGGACCTTGAGGGTTCACCAAACGTTCCGCTCAAGGCAGGAGGCACGGGACCAGCCGCACTTATTTTTCGGCGTGTTCCTTCAGGGCTTTCAAGGTGTTGAACGGTGCGTCCACCACGAACTTGTTGGCCAGCCACGACGGCACGCTGCCGCCTGGCTCGGTGTGCACCTGGTAGGTCACTTCGGTCTCGTTGGCACCTTTGGGCACCAGCTTCCAGAAACCTTCCACCTGGGCGACCCGGACATAGCCTTTCTCTTCAGGCTTGTACGTAGGCACGCCTTCCAGTTTGCGGGTAACGGTACCGTCAGCTGCTTTGGTGGTGGTGACATGGATATACGAGTCGCGGTCCGTCACGGGGAACGGCGCCTTGAACTGGGTGTAGGTCCAGGCCTCATCGCCTTTCTTGTCGACGAGCTTCTGGGATTTGCATTCATGGATCCATGAGCAGGCGCCGGCGACATCTTCCTGCAGGGCCTGGACTTTTGCCAATGGCGCCTTGATCACGGTCACACCGCGATACGCCTTGTACTTGGAGCCGGCGACCTCACTCAGGGACACCTTGATGCCGTCCTCGTTCTTGGCATCTTGCCAATCCTCAGCCTGGGCAGCGCCAGCAAACATCATCGTAAAACCGCATACCACAGCCATTCGTTTCAGCGAACCCATCGTTGTATTCCTTGTTGTTGAAGTTCCGATAGTAAAGCCCATCAAGCCGCCGTCATTTGTTCCCACCAGCCGATCAAGCGGATCGCATCGGCCTGGTCGTTGCCGCAGACGTCGATATCGGCCTTGAAATCACTGCACACCGCAGGCCGCTCAGCTTGGCCGAACAGCTGGCACAGAAGTTCGACCGACAAGTGCAGGCAGCGTTCGCCCGCAGGTTTGCCGTGGGGCATTCCCGGCAGCGGTGAACTGATGGAGGGGGCGATGCAGCAAGCGCCACAGCCTTCACGGCATTTCATGACCAGCAGGTTCCTCGACGACTCAATGGGATGGCCGGGCTAGAGTACGCCCTTAAACAGCCGTTTTAAAATGGTCCAACAGAGGTTTTTCGCTCAAAACAAAAGTGACCGACCAGTCTGCGACAGATGGTCGGTGGCGCGGGTCACGGATGATTGAACATTTATTGCTTGAATTCGAAATCCAGCGCGGCGCCTTCCACGTCACGCCGTTCTTCGTTGCGCAACTGCAGCTTCATCTCGTTGCTGAGCAAGCGGCCGTTGATCTGGAACGCACTGTTATCGGAAGGCTTGTCACCAAACAGCGGCGGCAATAACGGCACGCTTTTGGGTTTTGGCATGGTGCCGATGGGTTGCAGCAGCCTGACCATGTCCGAAGGTAAAGACAGGTCCAACTGTGCCGGTGGCAGTTTGGTCTGGGCCACCTCGTGGGCGGACTTGGATTTGTTCGCAATCGGTGCGCGTTTTTTTACCTTGGCGGCTTTTTTCTTCGCCTCCGGCGCTTTCTTTGCCGCTGCCGGTTTTTTCGCCGGGGTCTTCTGCTCGGTGCTTGCAGCAGGCTTGGCGTCTGTCACAGGCGACGCCGCCAGCGCAGTGCCAACGTTGCATAGACTTAACAAGCCAACCATCCAGACAGCGCGAAAAATAGGGGTCATATCGCCAACAGCATTAACGGCAGAAGGCCATATGCTCGCCTGTTGTGCGTGGCATGACAAGCACAGAGATCAATCTTGTCCCCCTTTGCCCTCTTCAAAAGCCCGCCGCCGTCTCCTGGCATAACTGGCTGGCAAGCATGCCCAGGGTCATCAGCGCCCGCTCTGCCTCGCGGTTCCACGGGGTGCCGCAATTGAGTCGGATACAGTGGTTGAACTGTTCGGTGTTACTGAAAATCAACCCCGGCGCAATACTGATGCCCTGCTGCAGGGCACGTACATGCAGTTCCTGGGTGTTGACCCGTCCGGGCAAACTGACCCACAAAATAAAGCCGCCGGTAGGACGGGTCATCTGCGTGCCTTCGGGAAAATATTGCTGCACCGCCAATTGGAAGGCACTGAGGTTCTTGCGGTACTCCTGGCGAATGTAACGCAGGTGCCGGTCGTAACCGCCGTTCTCCAGGTAAGCCGCAACGCCCATCTGTGTAACGCTGCACGCGGAATGGGTGCTGAACATCTGCAGACGCTGGATTTCCTGCTGGTATTTACCGGCGATCATCCAGCCGATGCGCACGCCGGGGGACAGGGTCTTGGAAAAACTTGAGCAATAGATGACCCGGTCCAGACGATCATAGGCTTTCAGGGCCTTGGTGCGGCCCAGTTCGAACATCAGCTCGCCGTAGATGTCATCCTCGACGATTTGGATATCGAAATCCGAGGCCAGCCGCAGCAACTGTTTTTGCCGCTCTTCGGGCATGGTTCCGCCCAGCGGGTTGCTCAGGCGCGTAGTCAGCACCAGCGCCTTGATCGACCACTGATTGGCGGCCAGTTGCAGAGCCTCCAGGCTCATGCCGGTGGCCGGGTCACTGGGGATCTCGATCACCTTGAGGCCCAGCAGGTCAGCCAGTTGCAGCAAGCCGTAATAGGTCGGCGACTCCGCGGCGATCAGGTCGCCGGGGCGCGTCAGCACGCGCAGGGACATCTGCAACGCATCGACGCAGCCGTGGGTAATCACCACTTCGGAGGGGTCGACCACCACGCCTGCATCGCGCATGCGAATCGCCACCTGGCGGCGCAACGGTTCAAAACCTGGGCTGAACATGTAGCTGAATGCGCGTGGGCTCTGGAAGCGCGTGACCTTGGCCAGCTGCTGGTGCAATGCGCGTACCGGCAGGTAATCCACACTCGGCACCGCTGCGCCCAAGGGGAATACGCCTTCACGGCGCGACTCGACCAACACTTGCTGGATGATGCTGCTGCGGGTGACCAACCCTGGACGTTCCACCCGCGCGATGTCCGGCGTTGGCGCCGTGAGTGCTGGAGTCTGGTGCACGTAGTAGCCCGATTGCGGGCGCGCCCGGATCAGCCCCTGGTCTTCCAGGTTGGCATAGGCCTGCAGCACCGTGGCATGGCTCACATTGAGCTGGGAACTCATCTTGCGCACCGAAGGCACGCGCTCCCCCGGCTGATAAACACCACGCCGGATGTCCTCAGCCAGTTGCTGGGCAATACGTTGGTAGAGCAACAGATTGGTCATGACGCAGCACTCGATTTCACGGGTATTTTATTTTTGTGTGAAACATACATACCGGCACAGTTTAGAAGTGTACTGGGACAGTTGCCACAATAGTCGAGCGCGGGCGGGAGTGACAGAAAAAACTGTGCGGGTCGTGAACAGGATTTCAGATGCAGGGCAGGAAAAAATGTGGGAGGGGGCTTGCCCCCGATAGCGGTAGTTCAGTTGGAACATCTTTAACTGATACACCGCCATCGGGGGCAAGCCCCCTCCCACATTTTTGAACAGCGCAAGGCTTTAGCGAGCAGCGCCGAGTTGGCCCTTTTCGTCGGAGAAGACGATTTCCACACGACGATTCTGCGCGCGGCCGCGCTCGGAGGCATTGGCTTCCACGGGGTATCTGTCACCGTACCCCTCGACCTGGATGCGTTTTTCGTCGATGCCCAGGTCAATCAGCAAATCCGCCACCGATTGAGCACGGTCATGGGACAGGTTCAGGTTATCGCGTTCGCCCCCGGTGTTGTCGGTGTAGCCCTCGATGCGCACCTTGCGCTTGGGGTTCAGTTGCAGGAACTGCACGATTTTCAACACGGTGCGATTGGCCGAGTTCTGCAGCTCTGCTTCGCCGGTATCGAACAGGACGTCACCCAGGGTCATCACCAGGCCACGGTCGGTCTGGGTGGTCAGGCTGGCGATTTGCTGCTCGACCCATTTACCCTGCTGCTGCACGCTGGCCAGCTTGCTCTCACGCAATGCCAGTTGCAGGCGCTGGCGCTCCAGCTCGAGTTTGGCCAGGCGCTCGGCGTTAAGCCCTTGCTCGGTGTGTTCGCGGGCGATGGCGCTGTAACGCTGGCTCAGGTAGGCGTAATGCACCACGTCGGCGCCGCTGCCCCAGTAGCTGGACAGTCGATCGGCACGCGCGAGCGACTCACCGGCACGGATCACGTCCTTGGGCGCGAAGCGCAGTACATTGGCGTCTTCCTTGACCAACTGGAAGTCATTGCCGGCCTGTTGCAACGCCTGCTCGCTATTGGGCTGGCTGGCACAACCGCCCAACGCCGCAGCGCTGAGCACTAACACAGCGCTCACACCACGCATCATCGGGCTCATTGGGCTTCTCCCAGCTGCAGCTGCTTGCGCAGACGGGCGATGCGGGTATTGACCACGTTCAATTGTTCCTGGCTCTTGCCGGTCAGCACTTTGGCCTCGGCCAGACGCGCATCCAACTCGGCCTGTTCGGCGCGCATACGCGCGTGTTTGTAGGACTGGTCGGCCATGTTGGCCTTGGCTTTGGCGAATTTGTCTTCGGCCTGCTTCAGCTCGGTCGATTCATCGGTATTGGCGCCGACCGCGTTGGCTTGCTCCAGGGCTTGCTGGGTCAGGCGCATTTGTTCGGTCGGCGCGGGATCGGTGGCGCATCCCGCCAGAGCGACAACGGCGAGGGCCGCGAAAAGAGGTCGAAGAGTCACTGAAAATCCCTACTTTGTTGGGGTGCCGACGGGCTGTAGCAATTGCGCTTTCCAACGCTCAAGATTGCGCTGCAACGCGGCTTGCGTCACACCGGACGCCGGCAATTCTGTCATCTTTTTTGCCAGCTGTCCGCGCAGCCACGGATCGTTGCAGGCGGAATTGTGGGAAATCGCCAGGTACAAGCCTGGCTGATCGATCGGTACTTCGCGTGCGGCCAGGTCGTGGTCCATGCCCAGGGTCTGGGCCATGGCCATCCCGGAGTAGCGGCTGGCGAGCACATAGTCCACCTCCCCCAGCAACAGCTTCTGGAACGCCGGCGTCAGGTTGGGCAGACGCTGCAGGGTCAGCTGCTGGCTGGCAAAGGTTTCGAACTCGGCGCTCAAACGGGCGCGCTCCGACACCGCCCCCTTGTGGCCGCGCAGGTCGTCAGGGGTGGCGTAGACCAGGGGTGAGTCCTTGCGCGTCCAGACCAGGTAATCGATCTGCACCAATGCCGGGTGGATGTAGTCGAGAGCTTCCAGTTCGCCGAGATTCAACGGCGCATCGGCCAGTATGTCCATGCGTCCGCTGCGCACTTCATCCAGGGCCAGGGAGCGTTTGCCGCCGTAAAGCAGGTCGATTTTCAGGCCCAGGTCCGCGGCTACCTGTTGCAGCACATCGGCAGTGGCGCCGATCAGGTGGGTCGGGTCCTGCGGGTCGCGCCACAGCAACGGCGGTGCATCCGGGCTGCCGGTGATCACCAGGCGCTCGCATTTGCCGGCCGCGAGCGACAAGGTCGGCAGCAGCGCTAGGCCCAGCAGCAGGATCAAGGGACGCAGTTGCATGGCGAGGTGCTCCAGCAGGTCAAAAAAAAGCCCGGTCATCAGACCGGGCTCTTTATAAGTGAAGCGACTGGATTAGACCAGCTTCTCCAACTCAGGAACAGCTTCGAACAAGTCAGCGACCAGGCCGTAGTCAGCCACCTGGAAGATCGGTGCTTCTTCGTCCTTGTTGATCGCAACGATCACCTTGGAGTCTTTCATACCGGCCAAGTGCTGGATCGCGCCGGAGATACCGACCGCGATGTACAGCTGTGGTGCAACGATCTTGCCGGTCTGGCCGACCTGCATGTCGTTGGGTACGAAACCTGCGTCGACGGCAGCGCGCGAGGCGCCGACCGCTGCGCCCAGCTTGTCGGCCAGGGCGTACAGGTGCTTGAAGTTGTCACCGTTCTGCATGCCGCGCCCGCCAGAAACGACGATCTTGGCAGCAGTCAGCTCAGGGCGGTCCGACTTGGCCAGCTCTTCGCCGACAAAGCTGGAAGTGCCAGCATCGTGGGCGGCGGCAACAGCTTCCACTGCAGCCGAACCCCCTTCAGCGGCGACCGGGTCGAAACCGGTGGCACGCACGGTGATGACCTTGACCGCGGCGTTGGACTGCACGGTAGCAATGGCGTTACCGGCATAGATCGGGCGCTTGAAGGTATCGGCGCTTTCAACCGAGATGATCTCGGAGATCTGGTCAACGTCCAGCTGCGCGGCAACGCGTGGCAGGATGTTTTTGCCGTTGGAGGTAGCAGCCGCCAGGATGTGGCTGTAGCCCTTGCCGAGCTCGGCAACCAGCGGCGCAACGTTTTCCGGCAGCTGATGCGCGTAGGCGGCGTTGTCAGCGTTCAGGACTTTGCTCACACCGGCGATTTTCGCGGCGGCCTCAGCGACTGGACCCGCGCCTTGGCCGGCTACCAGTACGTGAATATCACCACCGATCTTGGCAGCAGCCGCAACGGTGTTCAGGGTGGCCGGGGCCAGCACCTTGTTATCGTGTTCGGCGATTACGAGGATAGCCATGATTAGATCACCTTCGCTTCGTTTTTCAGTTTCTCGACCAACTCAGCAACAGACTTGACCTTGATGCCAGCGCTGCGTGCTGCCGGCGCTTCGACTTTCACGGTCTTGTTGGTGGAGGCGGTGGAAACGCCCAAAGCGTCCGGAGTCAGCACTTCAAGAGGCTTCTTCTTGGCTTTCATGATGTTTGGCAGGGACGCGTAGCGCGGCTCGTTCAAACGCAGGTCGGTGGTGACGATGGCCGGCAGGCTCAGGGAAACTGTCTGCGCGCCGCCGTCGATTTCACGGGTCACTGCCACCTTGTCGCCGCTCACTTCCACTTTGGAAGCGAAGGTACCCTGGCCGTAACCGGTCAGTGCAGCCAGCATCTGGCCGGTCTGGTTGTTGTCGCTGTCGATGGCCTGTTTGCCAAGGATCACCAACTGAGGCTGTTCCTTGTCGACAACGGCCTTGAGCAGCTTGGCCACGGCCAGGGAGGTCAGCTCTTCAGCGGACTCGACCAGGATGGCACGGTCGGCGCCCAGTGCCAGGGCGGTACGCAGTTGCTCCTGGGCAGTGGTCGGGCCGATGGAAACCACGACGATCTCGGTCGCCACGCCTTTCTCTTTCAGGCGTACGGCTTCTTCCACGGCGATTTCACAGAATGGGTTCATCGACATCTTGACGTTAGCAAGGTCGACGCCGGAATTGTCCGCCTTGACGCGAACTTTCACGTTGTAATCGACAACGCGTTTGACAGCTACAAGAACCTTCATGGATTCCTCGTTACTCTCCGGTGAAAAGAAAGTCGCCTAGGCGAACCTGGCGGTTGATGCTCATCGGCACACAAGGGCACCTCCAAAAACGTCGGCGGATGACCTTGCTCACGGGAAGTAATGACCGTCCGTCAGGGGTGACTGAGAAGTCATTCTTTATCGCAGCGTGTAAACTGCGCGCCATCACGCCGCGCGCGTCACCTGTCTTGCTTTTGGACGTGCTCTTGAAACCTGCAGTCTGCCTACGGTTAGCGCAAAACCGACCGTATATTGACCGGAACGCCTATTCTGGTCAATACGGCAAAATGGTCAGTCATAAGCCGCGTTGCTTTGATTTACCTAGCCTGCGGGCAATTCAAACAAACGTTTGTATTGGACGCTGCCAGTGGTGTAGATATAATGCGCCACCTAGAGAGAAAGGTGGGTCCTGCCGTTGCCGCAAGACATCACCGAACCTCCACCCATTAGAAAAAAAGCCTGTTGAGCCTTGAGTAGGAGATAGCCTGTGGAACGCGAATACATGGAATTCGACGTGGTCATCGTCGGCGCCGGCCCGGCTGGCCTGTCCGCCGCCTGCCGCCTGAAGCAGAAGGCCGCCGAAGCCGGTAAGGAAATCAGCGTCTGCGTGGTCGAGAAAGGCTCCGAAGTCGGCGCACACATCCTCTCCGGCGCCGTCTTCGAACCACGCGCCCTGAACGAACTGTTCCCGGACTGGAAAGCGCTCGGCGCCCCGCTCAACACCCCAGTGGTGCGTGACGACATCTATGTACTGCGCAGCAGCGAGACCTCCACCAAGGTTCCAGACTTCTTTGTGCCCAAGACCATGCACAACGAAGGCAACTACATCATCTCCCTGGGCAATCTGTGCCGCTGGCTCGCCCAGCAGGCCGAGAACCTGGGCGTGGAAATCTACCCAGGCTTCGCCGCCCAGGAAGCGCTGTTCGACGAGAACGGTGTGGTGCGCGGGATCATCACCGGCGACCTCGGCGTCGACCGTGAAGGCAAGCCCAAAGATGGCCTGTACACCCCTGGCATGGAGCTGCGCGGCAAGTACACGCTGTTCGCCGAGGGCTGCCGCGGCCACATCGGCAAGCAGTTGATCGAGCGTTTTCAACCTGGCCAGCGAAGCCGACGCCCAGCACTACGGCATCGGTCTCAAGGAAATCTGGGAAATCGATCCGGCCAAACATCAGCCGGGCCTGGTGGTGCACACCGCCGGCTGGCCGCTGGATATCATGGGCAACGAAAACACCGGTGGCTCGTTCCTCTATCACTTGGAAAACAACCAGGTGGTCGTCGGCCTGATCGTTGACCTGTCCTATAGCAACACCTTCCTGTCGCCGTTCGATGAATTCCAGCGCCTCAAGCATCACCCGGTGCTGGCCCAGTACCTGGAAGGCGGCAAGCGTGTCAGCTACGGCGCCCGCGCCATCGCCAAGGGCGGCCTGAACTCGCTGCCGAAAATGGTCTTCAAGGGCGGCGCGCTGATCGGTTGCGACCTCGGCACCCTGAACTTCGCCAAGATCAAAGGCAGCCACACCGCGATGAAGTCCGGCATGCTCGCCGCCGACGCCGTGGCCGACCGCCTGTTTGCCGACTCCGAAGGCGGTGATGAACTGACCGCCTACGTCGACAGCTTCAAATCGAGCTGGCTGTATGAAGAGCTGTTCGCCAGCCGCAATTTCGGCGCAGCGGTGCACAAATACGGCGCCATCATCGGCGGCGGCTTCAACTGGCTGGATCAGAACATTTTCGGCGGCAAGATTCCGTTCACCCTGCGCGACACCACGCCGGATTACGCCTGCCTGAAGCTGGCCAAGGACAGCAAGAAGATCGACTACCCCAAACCCGACGGCAAGCTGAGCTTCGACAAGCTGAGTTCGGTGTTCATCTCCGGCACCAACCACGAAGAAGAACAGCCGTGCCACCTCAAACTCAAGGACCCAAGCATCCCGATCGGCACCAACCTGCCGCTCTACGATGAACCGGCGCAGCGCTACTGCCCGGCTGGCGTGTATGAAGTGGTGACCAAGGAAGACGGCGAGAAGCGCTTCCAGATCAACGCCCAGAACTGCGTGCACTGCAAGACATGCGACATCAAGGACCCTTCGCAGAACATCACCTGGGTGACGCCGGAAGGCGCGGGTGGGCCGACTTACCCGAATATGTAAGCCAAGCGAGGCCCCCGGATGGGGGCCTTTTTTATGGCCGACATCAATTAAAAATGTGGGAGGGGGCTTGCTCCCGAAAGCGGTGTATCCGTTAAAGATGTTCCAACTGAACCACCGCCATCGGGGGCAAGCCCCCTCCCACATTTGGATTGTGTTTTGCCTGAATTGGCTAGGCAGCGCGCTCTTCGCCGGGGTTGCGCAGGAAGTAGCGTTTGTACTCGCGACTGAACTGCGACGTGCTCTGATACCCCACGCTATGCGCCGCCTGCGCCACGCCCATGCCGTCTACCAGCAATAGCTGCTGCGCCTTGAGCAACCGCAAGCGCTTGAGGTACTGCACCGGCGACAACAGGGTGCAGCGCTTGAAGTGTTCGTGAAAGGTCGAGGCGCTCATATGCGCAAACCCGGCCAGCGTCTCGATGTTCAGCGGTTCGGCGAAATGGGCATGCAGGTGGTTCAACGAGGTGGCAATCCGCGAAAACTGACCCTGCTGTTCCACCAATGCGCGCAGCACATCGGCCTGTGGCCCGCGCAGTGCGGTGAACAATAATTCGCGTACCCGCGCCGGGCCCATGATCCGGCTTTCCAGCGGATCGTGCAGGCACTGCAACAGCCGTTCGACGCACCCGCGCATCGCGTCATCGAGCACCACCGAACTCATCGATTCCAGGGTCTGCGCTGCCGGCGGCGGCCCGGCTTGCATGCCCATCGCCATCACCAACTCACCCAGCACCACCCGATCAATGCCCACGGTCACGCCCAGCAACGGCGCACCGGGCGCCATGGCGAACGTTTCGCACTCGAACGGCACGGGCATCGCCTGGATCAGGTAATGCCCGGCGCCATATTCCAGGGTACGCGGGCCCAGGTAAGCGACCTTGCTGCCCTGGGCCACGAACATCAGGCTCGGCTCGTAGATCTGTGGCCCGCGCGCCACATCGCAACTGGCACGCAGCACCTGCACGCCAGGAAGGTGAGTCGGGGAAAAACCGTCACGGGAGGCGAGCCCCTCGATCAAGGAAACCAGCGTGGCGTTGGCGTCGACATGGCGGGTCAGCAACATGGCAAAAAACTTCGTAAAAAAGGGATGAGAACATCATCGCAGGTCTGACCGCGGATGAATCCAAACGCAGGGCACTCCCGGACGAATAGGCATGAGACTCGGAGCAATCGCCATGGCCGCCCGCTCGGTCGGCACGCAGAATGGCCCGCCTCACTTGCCATTGCTTTTGCGAGGTTTTTCCATGTACACCGCCATCGGTTACGCCGCCCAGTCGGCCACCACTCCCCTCGCCCCCATGTCGTTCGAACGCCGCAGCCCGCGCGCCGATGATGTGGCAATCGACATTCTCTACTGTGGCGTGTGCCACTCCGATATCCACCAGGCGCGCAACGAATGGGGCATCGCCGTTTATCCGCTGATGCCTGGCCACGAGATCGTCGGTAAAGTCACCGCCGTCGGCGCCAGTGTCACCGCCCACAAGGTGGGTGATCTGGTCGGCGTGGGCTGCATGGTCGACTCATGCCGCCAGTGCACAGCCTGCCAGGCGGATCTGGAACAATACTGCCTCGAAGGCCCGACCATGACCTACGCCACCCCGGACCGGGTGGACGGCAGCAACACCATGGGCGGTTACTCCGACAGCATCGTGGTCAGCGAGCACTTTGTGGTCAAGATCCCGGCCAAGCTCGACCTGGCCAGCGCTGCGCCGATTCTGTGCGCGGGCATCACCACCTACTCGCCGCTCAAGCACTACGGCGTGAAGGCCGGCGACAAGGTCGGGATTCTCGGCATGGGCGGCCTGGGCCACATGGGCATCAAGTTCGCCAAGGCCATGGGCGCCGAAGTGACGCTGTTCACGCGTTCGGCGAGCAAAGCCGAAGAAGGCCGTCGCCAGGGCGCCGACCATGTGATCGTGTCCACCGATGCCGAGCAGATGAAAGCCGCCGCCGGGCACTTCGACTTCCTGCTCGACACCATCCCGGTGCAGCACGACCTGAACCCCTACCTGGATGTGCTGCGCTTTGACGGCGTGCATATTCTGGTCGGCCTGATCGAACCGGTGGACCCGCCCGTCAACGCCGCCAAACTGGTGCTGGGCCGTAAAGTGCTGGCCGGCTCGCTGATCGGCGGCATTGCCGAAACCCAGGAAGTCCTGGATTTCTGTGCCGAGCACGGGATCACCTGCGACATCGAGATGCTCGACATCCGCCAGATCAACGAAGCTTACACACGGATGATCGCCGGTGATGTGAAGTACCGCTTCGTCATCGACATGGCGACCCTGAAGGCCTGATCAGGCCTTCGCGCCCAGTTCCGCCGAGAGCCGAGCCGCGACCTGTTTGATCACAGGGATCAGCTCGGCCATTTTCTCCAGCGGCATGTAGGGCACGGTACTGGCGATGCTGATGCCGGCGACGATTCGCCGGCTGGCATCGCGCACCGGTGCCGCGACGCAACGGATCGACGGTTCGTTGTCTTCCAGATCGAACGCATAACCGCCCACCACGTATTCATGCATGCGCTGCTCGAACTGCGCCCAGGACTGTTCAGGGTGCTGCGGCCATTGCAGGTTCTTGCCCCCCGCTGGCAGGCTGACTTCGTACAGGCGCTGCCACTCCTGCACGCCATCATCGAGCATCAACGCCTTGCCGATACCAGTGCGCGCCAGCGGCATGCGATGGCCCACGCGCGAGCGCATTTCCGGTCCGTTGCGGCCAGGGTTCTTGTGCAGGTAGAGCACCTCGTCGTATTCGCGAATCGCGAGGTGGATGGTGTCGCCGGTCAGCGCCGACAGCTCATCCAGATACGGCACCGCGAGGCTCACCAGCGGCAGTTCTTCGCGCGCCTGAAAGCCCAGCTCAATCAACTTCGGCCCCAGCAGATAACCGACTTGCGGCACCACGCGCAGGTAACGCTCCTCCACCAGGCAACTGGCCAGGCGGTGCGTGGTGCTGCGGGTGGTGCCGATGCGCCGGGCGATTTCCTTGAGGTCCCGCGCGCCCGCCGCCACCGCTTGCACCACGCCCAGGCCGCGCAGCAGGGTCTGGGTGCCGGTAGGGGCGGCGTCTTTGACGGGGATGTGGGCGTTTTCCAGCATATCGGGCCTATAGATAAAAAAGCGGGGGCATTATGGCAAATACCGCCCTCCTGAACACAGGAGATCCACTGTGGGAGGGGGCTTGCCCCCGATAGCGGTGGGTCAGCTTGCACATCTGCCTACTGATAGACCGCCATCGGGGGCAAGCCCCCTCCCACATTTAGTCCTCATTTGACTTTTAATCAGCGCTGCTTCATGCGGTCGATGATCACCGCCAGCAACAGGATCGAGCCACGGATCACGTACTGATAAAACGTGTCGATGTTTTTCAGGTTCATCGCATTCTCGATGATCGCCAGGATCAGCACCCCGGCAATCACATGGCGGATCATGCCGATACCGCCGCTCAACGACACACCGCCCAGCACGCACGCGGATATCACCGTGAGCTCGAAACCCTGGCCGATCATCGGCTGGCCCGAGGTCATGCGCGAGGCCAGGATCACCCCGGCCAGTGCGCCGACCAGACCGTGCACGGCAAAGATGATGATCTTGGTGCGATCAACGTTCACCCCGGCCAGCAGCGCTGCTTCCTGGTTGCCGCCAATCGCCATGGTATTGCGTCCATAGGTGGTGTAGTTGAGCAGCCAACCAAAGAATACAAAGCACAACACGGTAATGATGATCGGCACCGGCACGCCCATGAGCTGGCCGTTGCCGAACACGAAGAAGCCTTCGTCCATCACCCCCACCGCCTTGCCGTTGGAGAAAATGTAAGCCAGGCCGCGCACGATCTGCATGGTCGCCAGGGTGGTGATCAACGCATTGATGCGCAGCTTGGCGATGACGATACCGTTGATCAGCCCCACCAGCAGGCCCATGGCCAAGGCGGCCGACACACCGAGCACCACGCTGTCGGTGTCGCGGATCACGATCCCCGCCACCACGCCGGCGCAGGCGATCACCGAACCCACCGACAAGTCAAAATGCCCCGACGCCAGGCAGAACAGCATGGTGCACGCGGCGATACCCACGGTGGAAATCGCCAGGCCCAGCCCGCGCATGTTCAGCGGCGACAGGAAGTTGTCGATAAACAGCGCGCTGAGCACAAAGATGCCCAACGCCGCGAGGAGCATCACCCAGTCATCCAGGAATTTGCGCTGGTTGAAACCTGGCCAGAAGCCTTTTGCAGTTTTTACTTCAGACATACCCGTGCCCTCGAATGCTTCAAGCCCGCGTACGCGGGAGTGCCAGTTGCAACAGCCGTGCTTCGTCCGCCTGTTCGCGGGGTAGCTCGCCGGTGAGAGCGCCTTCGCTCATCACCAGGATGCGGTCGGAGATGCCCATCACTTCCATCAAGTCGCTGGACACCACGATCACGGCAATGCCCTGCGCCGCGAGGTTGTGAATGATCTGATAGATCTCCGACTTGGCGCCGATGTCGATACCCCGCGTGGGCTCGTCCAGCAGCAGCACCTTCATCGGCATCGACAGCCAGCGGCCGAGAATGGCTTTCTGCTGGTTGCCGCCGGACAGGTACATGATTTTCTGTTCGGCGTTCGGCGTTTTCACGCGAAGCGCCTTGATCTGAGTGTCGGCGTTGCCCTTCTCCCAGTGATCGCGCAGCAACCAGCCAAATGCCGCATGGGCGCCACGGGCACTGATGTTGATGTTTTCGGCAACGCTGGCAAGTGGGAGGATGCCCTCCTTCTTGCGGTCCTCGGGGCACAGCAACACACCGCCGGCGATGGCATCACGCGGTGAGCGCAGGTGCAGCGGTTCTCCGCAGAGTTGCAGGTGCCCCGCGGTGTTACGTTCAAGGCCGCTGAGCAAGCGCAGCAACTCGGTACGCCCGGCGCCAACCAGGCCAAACAGGCCGAGAATCTCGCCTTTGCGCACCTCGAAACTCACCGGCTCGCGCAAGCCCGGCCCCAGCAGAGCGTCGACCTTGAGCGCCACACCGCCCTGCTCTCGCGCTCGGTAATCGTAGATGTCCTGGATATCGCGACCGACCATGCAGGTCACCAACTGGTCATGGCTCAGCGCGCTCATGTCGTCGAAGGTGCGCACGAAGCGGCCATCCTTGAACACCGTCACCGCATTGCAGATACGGAACACCTCCTCCATGCGGTGCGACACGTAGAGCACCACTTTGCCCTCGTCGCGCAGGCGCGTGATGATCGCCATCAAGCGGTCGATTTCGCGGGCCGACAAACTGCTGGTCGGCTCATCGAAAGCGATCACATGGGCGCCACGGGACAGCGCCTTGGCGATTTCCACCAATTGGCGCTGGCCCAGGGACAAGCGCCCGAGCTTCTCTTCAGGGTCGATTTCATCGGCCAGCCCCTTGAGACACGCCAGCGCTTGCTGGCGCAGCACGCCGCGGTTGACCACGCCAAAGCGCGACGGCAGATGCCCCAGGAACAGGTTCTCGGCAACGGTCATTTCCGGCACCAGATGCAGCTCCTGGTGAATCACCGCAACGCCGCTGGCGATGCTGTCGGCGGCGCATTTGAAGGCCATGACCTGCTCGCCGATCTGCACCGAGCCGGTGCTGGGAATATAGGCGCCGCCGAGGATCTTCAGCAGCGTCGATTTACCCGCACCGTTCTCACCCATCAACGCATGCACTTGCCCGGGGTGGGCGGTGAAGCTGATGCCATCCAGCGCCTTGACCCCAGGGAAGGTTTTGCCGATTGCGTCAAAACGAAGGGCCGCAGCGGTCATTTCCACAGCCCGATCTTGGTCAGTTCGGCCTGGAAGTTTTCGCGGGTGATCAAGGTCACTTCGTCCATGGCGGTGTACTTGGGCGGTTCGGTGCCCTTGGTGACCCACTCGTACATCATCAGCGCGGTGTTGTAGCCCTCGATGTGCGGGCTAGGCAGCATCGAGCCGAAGAAACCACTGTTGGCTTTCTTCAATTCGCCGATGGCGTCGGTGCCATTGATGCCGATGCCGATCACGTTGGCCGCCGCGAAACCGGCGCTTTCGGTGGCGCGTACGCCGCCGAGCACGGTGTTGTCGTTCATGCCGCCGATGATCAGGTTTTTCGCGCCGCTGGGCAGTTTGACCAGGGCCGAGTTGGTGGCGTCCATGCTGCCTGGCACGTCGAGGGTTTTAAGCGCGGCGGTGAGGATATGGTCTTTGGGAATTCCGGCTTCTTCCAGGGATTTGATCGAGCCGTCGGTGCGTTTCTTGCCGGTGTCCAGTTCATTGAAGGTGTTGATCACCGCGTAAGTGTCCTTCCAGTCCCAGCCGCGTTTTTTCGCTTCGGCGGCCATGGCGGCGCCCTGCTTCTGGCCCACTTCGAAGGCGGCCATGCCCAGGTACGGCACGTCCTCCATGAAGTTGCCCTTGGCATCGACGAAACGGTCGTCCACGGCCATCACTTTCAAGCCGTTGACCTTGGCCTTGGCGACAATCGCCGGGCCCAGCGATACGTCCGGCGGGCAGATCACAAAGCCCTTGGCGCCGTTGGCGGCCAGGCTGTCGATGGCCGAGAGGGTCTTCTCACCGTCCGGCACGGCGATCTTGATCACGGTAAAACCGTGCTCCTTGCCGGCTTTTTCGGCAAAAGCCCATTCGGTTTGAAACCAGGGTTCTTCCGCCTGTTTGACCAGAAAGCCGATCTTCACTTCTTCAGCCGATACGAACCCGCTGAACGCCATTGCCAGCGCCACAGCACCGAGTGTCTTCTTGAACATGGACTACCTCATTCTTGTTATTGGAAAACGATTTAGTCGTGGTACATCACAGACCGCCCGCCATCGATCATCAGGCAGGTGGCATTGATAAAGGGCGCCTCGTCGGTGGCCAGAAACAGCGCCGTCATCGCCACCTCGACGGGCTGGCCGATGCGCTTGGGCGGGTGCAGGTCGAACGCACGCTGGCGCTCGGCATGGGGATCCGGGAAAGCGTTCCAGTAATCGACGTTGAGCTGGGTTTCGATATATCCCGGGGCGATGGCATTCACGCGGATACCCTTGGGCGCGTATTCGATACCCAGGGCGCGGGTGAGCCCGAGCAGGCCGTGTTTGGCGACCGGGTAGGGAAAGCAGCCGGGAATGATGTGGCTGGAATGGGTGGAAGCAATGTTGATGATGTTGCCGATGCCCTGCTCGATCATGTGTGGCAGCACCGCGCGGCAACCGTACCAGGCACCGTCTAGGTCAATGGCGAAGCAACGGCGCCAATCCTCGTCGGTCATTTGCAGCGGGTCGCGAAACACATTGACCCCGGCGCAGTTGACCAGCACGTCCACGCGGCCAAAGCGCTCGATGGCCACATTGACCAGCGCCTGCCATTGCTCCTGGGACGTGATATCGACGGCTTTAGCGACAATGTCGGCGCCGCGTTCGCGCCAATGGGCCGCGACTTTTTCGACTTTATCGCCTTGGATGTCCGCAATCACCAACCGCGCCTGCTGCGCCTGGAAGCAGGCCACAATCGCCTCGCCAATGCCTTGCGCGGCACCGGTGATGATCACCACCTTGTGCTTGAGGCGCTCGCCGTAAGTGGGCTCGGGCACGGCGGGTAAGGACAACGGTTGTGCCTGCATCGCTTCACCTGTTTTATTTTTGATAGTGAGTGCTGATGCAGGCGACTATAAACCCATCATTTGAAATATCTCAATATATAAATTTACGTCCCACAATATGAGCATACCTATAAAAAAACCGGCCTGAATCGGCCGGTTTCGAAGTCCTCTCAGCCTTGGGCAAAATCCCTCAGCGCGTTGCCTTCCATGCGATAGCGCACCCACTCTTCCTGAGGTTGCGCGCCGATGGATTTGTAGAAGGCGATCGCCGGCTCGTTCCAGTCCAGCACGCTCCATTCGAAGCGCCCACAACCGTTATCGCAGGCGATCCTGGCCAGGTGACGCAGCAACTTCTTGCCCCGCCCCGCCGCCGCGCTGCTCCGGGTTGATATAAAGGTCTTCCAGATACAGGCAGTTGCTGCCGAGCCATGTGGAATAGCTGAAAAAAAACACCGCGAAGCCAATCGGCAGGCCGTCGCGCGAACAGATCAGGCCGTGGGCGGTAGCGCCCTCGCTGAACAGGCTGCGTTCGATATCCACCACGCTGGCGACCACTTCGTGGCGGGCTTTTTCATATTCGGCCAGTTCAGTAATGAAAGTCAGGATTTGCGCAGCATCGCTGGGTACGGCGGGGCGAATCTCGATGGTCATGGGCGCGCCTTGAGCAAGTTCAAAGCGCACATACTAAGGCGCTTTGATGACCGATTGCAGCGCAATTTCCGAGGGACCAGCACACAAAATCTTACAAGCGGTGCAATACCGTTCGTCGCCATCAAGGCACGAACCGTAAATATGGGCTGACCAATACAGGGTAAGGACATTAATCCCAATGGAGACACCCTGATGAAGAATTCCAAATTGGCTGCCCTCGCTCTCACCGGTCTGTTGTCTGCCGCGTCGCTGAACGCCTTCGCTGCGACGTCGTCCACTGGCAAGACTGATCCAGTCGGCTCGCCGCCAAGCCCTGCCACTCAAGAATCCCAGGATTCCATGGGCACTGGCCTGGACACCAATGGCGGCGCGATCATCGACAACGGCGCCGACCCGCGCACCAAAGGCAATGACACCCAGCGTCAGGCACCCGCTGCCGTGGGCAACGGCAAGATGGGCCCTGGCGTCGACAAAAATGAGCCGAAGATCAACAAGGGCGACGATTCGAATATCCCAGGTGCACCCAAACAACCTGCGCCTTGATACCTCCATGGCCAGAAGGAGTGTTAGCGATGCCTCGTGGAAGCAAAGCGAAATACACCGAAGAACAGAAACGCAAAGCCGCTCATATCGAAGATAGCTATGAGCACAAGGGACTGTCCAAGGACGAAGCCGAGGCGCGTGCCTGGGCTACCGTCAACAAGCAGTCGGGCGGCGGCGAAAAGTCCGGCGGATCCGGCCAGCGTAAAGCGCCGGCAAAGAAGTCTCAGGATCGGCAGGATTCGGCCAAGCGCGCGGCAGCCAGCCGTGAGGGGCATCCTCGCAGCAGCCGCGACTCACTTGAGACGCAAACCAAGGAAGGCCTGCTGAAGGAAGCGCGGGCCAGGGATATTCCCGGGCGTTCGAGCATGCGCAAGGATGAGTTGATCGAGGCGCTGAAAAGAGCCGGTTAGCCACAGTTCTAACTGTGGGAGGGAGCAAGCCCCCTCCCACATTTGGATGTGTGTTTATTCAGTCAGCAATGCATCCACCTCGGCGGTGCCGGGGCACGTCGCTGGCCCCCAGCGTGTCACCGCCAGTGCCGCCGCTGCGTTTGCTCGGCGTGCGGCCTCAAGCGGTTTCAAGCCGTTCGCAAGCCCGGCAATAAATACCCCGGCATGCGCATCCCCTGCGCCATTGCTGTCCACCGCCTGCACCTTGAAACCCGCCACATGCTCGATTTCGCTCCCGCGTCCTACCCAGCAACCCTTCGGCCCATCGCGCACCACCAGCAACGCTCCGGCAGACAGTTGTCGATTCAGTCCGGGCAACGCGGCGGCGATACTCGTGGCACCGGTGAATGCCAGGGCTTCCGGGCCATTGCTGGTCCAGATATCGATACGCGGCAACAATGCGCGCATCACGGCCGAGTCCGGTGCCTTGACCAGCGGCCCTGGGTCGAATACCACCACGACCTCGCGCGGCAGCGCCAGCAGCCAGTCGATCAGCGGCTGCGCCTTGCCCTCAAGCAGCAAGCTGTAGCCACTGACGTACACAAAGTCATCGGCCTGCGGGACGGTCGACGCCAGATCCACGGCATTCAATTCGCCCTCGGCACCGAGATGGGAAATGAACGTGCGCTCCGTGGTGGCTTCGGTCAGGGCCACGCACAAGCCGGTGTCCTTGCCGCTGCTCGTCGGCAGCGCCATTTCGATGCCTTCGGCGCGCATCGCAGCGCGGGCCAGATCACCGAAGCGACCGGTGCCGTGACGCCCCAAGTACACCACGCACAGGCCATTACGCCGTGCGGCGGCCATCACGTTAAAGCCGCCGCCGGCTTCGAAGCTGGCCGATCTGGCCAGCACGTCGCCACCCGATGCAGGCAGGGTGTCGAGGGCCATGACCAGGTCGACGATGACCTGCCCGCTATGCAGCAATCTAGGCATTGGCACGCTCGACTGACGCGGGGCGTCGATCGGCAGCGCCGCCCAGTACGGCATACACACCGCCCGCCACCAGGAAGGTGACGATCCAGCCAAGGCCGTTATGGCCCAGCCAGGAGTCCGACAATGGCCCGGCGAACCAGACGGTTTCGGCCGTGGTACCAATGGTGGTGAAACAAAAACCCAGCACAATGGCCAGCGCCCAGGCGCCGAAGGCGCGCCACTCCACGCCGCCGCGATACCAATAGGCGCTGCTGGGGCTGACATCCAGCAAATCCTTGGGGCTGTAATAGTGACGGTGCATCAGGTCGACCACGAAAATCCCCACCCAGGCGGTAATCGGCACCGCCAGCAACGAGATGAACGTAATGAACGGACCGTAGAAGCTCTCGGCGATCAGCATGAAATAAATGGAGCCGGCGAAAATCGCCACGATATCGACGATCACCGCATGCACACGCTTGACCTTCAAGCCCAGGGTCAGGGTGGTGAGGCCGGCGGAATACACCGACAGGTTGTTCGATAACAGCAGCCCGCCGAACGCAGTGATCAGGTACGGCACCGCCATCCAGGTCGGCAGCATGTCGCGGATCGCAATGATCGGGTCCGTGGCCGAGGCCAGGTCGCTGTTACCCACCGACAGCAGGCCGCCGAGGGTGATCAGCAACACCAGCGGGATGCCCGCGCCGAACGCGGCAGAAGCCACCAGGCGCACGGCCTTGACGCTGCGATGCTGGTAACGCGACATGTCGGCACCCGCGTTGGCCCAACCGATGCCGGTGCCGGCCGCCATGGTGCCGACGCCGATGATCATGGCGCTCAGCGGCGCCGGGGTGGCGTTGAATACCGCGCTCCAGTCGATGGTGGCGCAGAGGAAGCCGCCCACCAGAATATTCAGGGCGCCGAACACGTAGGTCGCCCATTTCTGGATCACCAGCAAGGTGGCGTGGCCCAGGCCGGAAACGGCCAGGGTCAGCAGCACGAAAAGGCCGATGAAGATCAGGGTGAGCAATGGTGCGCTTTTGGCCTGCACCGGCGAACCGAACAGGATCGAGCACAGCGAAAGCAGCACAAAGGCCGCCGTCGTGGTGTTGACCGTTTCCCAGCCCAGGCGCGACATCAGCGACACCAGGGTCGGCCCGATATTGCCGCGTACGCCGAAGATGGCGCGGGACAAGGTCAGGCTGGGCGCACGACCACGGCGACCGGCGATGGAAATAATGCCCACCACCGCGAAGGAACCGGCGGCGCCCAGGATCGCGACGATAATCGCCTGCCAGATCGCCAGGCCGCGAAACGCAACCAACGTGGCACCGAGCGGCAAGCCGAGAATGCTGATATTGGCCGCGAACCATACCCAGAACAGCTGCAGCGGGTGCCCGTTGCACTCGCCCTCCGGGACCGGTTCGATGCCGCGCGTTTCCAATTGCCCGACGCTTTGGCCGGAAGAGGTGCTGCTCATGGGAGTGCTCCTGGTGCCTGTATTATTGTGGTTGTGGCAACGCTTCAATCATTCAACGCAGTGCGAGCAGGCTTTGAACCAGCGGTTGCAGGTCCAGGCCATTGACGCGCTGGACCTGCTCCACCATCTCCGGCGGCCAGCACCGCAAACCCAGACAGGCACCGAGCATGGCACCAAGGATCGCGGCGATGGTGTCAGTGTCGCCACCCAGGCTCGCGGCCAGGCACAACGCCTCGAAGGCGCTCATGTCGCCCGACGCCACTTGCTGCGCGAGGGCGAACGACACCACTACCGACTCCTGGGAGGCGACGGAGGTCCCAATCAGCTCATAGAGCAAGTCGGTGAACAGGGCCTTGTCGCCACTGCCCACGCTCAGGGTGCGCGCCCAACTGATGCGCGTGGACATGCGTCCGCCCGCAACCCAGTGGCCGTGGTGCTCCGCCTGTTGTGCAACCTGAGTGCCGATGTTCAGCGCTTCGCCCAGGTCCACGCCGTTGATGCCGGCCGAGACCACCGCCGCCACCGCGGCCGCGCTGGCAATGCCCAGGCTGGTGTTATGGGTGACCTGGCAGGCCTGGATCACCGACTGGATAAACCGCGTCGGGTCGCTGACGTCGGCGGCAATGCCCACCGGCGCGATGCGCATGGCCGCGCCATTGGTCGTACCGTAGCGACCGGATTCTTCCGGGGTATGGCCGGCGAGGATCATGTCGATAGCACGCTTGGTGGACGGCCCGAGCAGGTCCTGGGAACCCTTGGCGCGCATGGCCGCTTCCCAGTCGATGAGGCGTTGGGCGAGCACGGTGGGTTCAATCCTGCCGTGGCCTTCCACCAGCAACTCAGCGACCAGAATTGCCTGTTCGGTGTCATCGGTAATGGAACCGGCGGGCATGTTTGGCGCGATGGGCTGGTCGGGGCCAGCGCTTTGCAAGGTGGTGATCGCCCCGAAACGCTGGCGGACTTGCTCACGGCTCAAGGATTGCGTGGGCATGCCCAGCGCGTCGCCCAGGGCCAGGCCATAAAACGCGCCGAGCGCGCGGATCTCAGCAGTCATGTGGACGCCCCGAATTGCAGGTGCAAACGAAAGTGCAGCGGGTCGAGCAAGCTTTCAACATGCTCCATGAAGCGCTCACGCCGGTCATAGGTGGTACGCGAAGCCTTGAGAAACACCGTCCCGGCCGGACGCCCGAGCAACTGGGCATCGTCATCGCTCAGGGCCTCGGCGCCGATCCATTGGTCACCTGCGGCGCCCACATAGCCGTAGGCCGCCAGGGTGATGGTCAGGGAATTGTCGATCAGGCCGGTGCGGGGCAGGCTTTCCAGATCTGCACTGGCAGGCATCAGCGAGCGCTCCAGCGACACCGGGGTACCGTCGGCCGTGCGTCGGCAGCGGTCGAGGGCTATGAACTGTTCGGTGCCGAAACGGCTGAACAGGTCCGGGCGCGTCACCGCTTCAAAGCGCAGCACCTCGGTGCTCACCTGTGCGCCTGTATCCGCCAGGGCCTGGGCCCAACCTTGGCGCTGGTCGAGCACCATGCCATCAAAGGTGACGATGGAGCCGACACCGCTTTGGGTGGCGATGTAGTTGCGCCGCTTGAGCTCAGCCAGCGCTTCGCGCAGCGTGCCACGACTGACCGCAAACTCCTCAGCCAGTTGATGCTCACCAGGCAACAGGAAACCGTCGGCCATCACTCCACCTTCGATACGGCGGATGAGCTCGTCGACGACGCGTTTTTTCTTATCGAATCGAACATGTCTAATCATGTACAAAGTGATAACCGAAAGCCGTGGTTTGCAGCAAGCGAATTATTCCAGGGAATTCAAAAAACCGACCTCAGGGCTCCAGGCCAATCGGGAAAAACTCCCCGTTGCTCCATACGCCAAGCCAGTTCTGACCGTTGATCGGACGGCTCACGGCCAGTTCGACCAATTGGTAGAACACGTTGCGGTGCACCAGGGCTTCGAGGTTGCTGCGCACCCGCAGGTAAGGCGCCGGCTCTTCGGTGAGCGGGTCGATCACCACACGCAGGAGGTGTTCGGGCCCTGCCTCAACCGGTTCGTCGACGTTGGTGGTAAACCGCAGCACTTGGCTTTCGCCCTGCCCTTGCACCTCGAGCGTGACGGCGACAAAGGGCGCGTCATCAACCTTGATGCCGACCTTTTCAACCGGTGTCACCAGGAAATAATCATCGCCATCGCGGCGAATGATGTTGGAGAACAACTTGACCATGGGTTTGCGCCCGATCGGCGTGCCCTGATAGAACCAGGTGCCGTCACGGGCGATGCGCATGTCGATATTGCCGCAGAAATCCGGGTTCCACAGATGCACCGGCGCCGGCCCTTTGCCTTTGGGCAGTTGCGCCAATAGATCATTGGCCTTGGCGGTATCGGTCATGGAGGTCTCCTTTTCAGGCTTACTGATCACTCATGCCCAGCAACCCGCGGGCGTACTGGGCCAGGGGCCGGGCAATCAGATCTTGTGGCGTGTTGTCGTGGAACGTCAGTAAACCGCCACGACTGCGAATGCGTGCAGTATCAATCAAATACTGGGTACTGGTCTCGATCAACATGATCTGGATCACGCCGCTGTCCAGGCCAAGGCGGTCCAGGGCTTGCTGGTCGGTCCACTCATCGGCGTTGCCGATACGGTCATCGGCTGCCGCGAAACGGCAATACAGCAAGTAATGAGCCCCCGCCGCGCGCGCTTCGGCCATGGCCTGTTCGAGTCCTTCGGGCTGACGGGCACGACGCACCATGGGGAAGTATTCGACGAAGCCGTTGAACGCTTCCTCGGCCACCACGTTCGGTCGCGGATAGGCGCTGCCAGGCGGCACGAACGCGCCCTGGGCGATAAACACAAAGGAGTCCGGCTGGATACGGACCGACGCGGTGCGGCGGGTATCACTGTGGTCGAGCAAGCCGGCGTCGCTCATCTGATAGCGGGTGCCTTCGGCCATATCGCTGACGGTCATGCAACCACTCAGCGCCAACGAGACCAGCAACAAAACCAGACTACGCATCCTATTCCTCCAGAAGCCGGTGACGGAAAACCGGCGAATGGGCGTGAGATGCAGAATCTGCGCCAGCTTGAATCAAATGTGGGAGGGGCTTGCTCCCGATAGCGGTGTATCAGCCAGCTTATCTTTAGCTGACACACCGCCATCGGGAGCAAGCCCCCTCCCACAGGGATCTGCGCTGACTGACTGGCATCAGGGCAAGCACATTGGAGCAAATCAGCCTCCGATGATCTTCATCACCGTTGCGCCACCCGAGAAGGCGACTTCCTGCTTGTCGCCCAGCGCCTTCATCAGCAAACCCTGCAAGGCCGGCAGTGCCTGGTGGCGTGGTTTGTCCAGCAGGTCGCCGATGTAGTGACGATTGCTCGAAGACAGGCAACCGTGCAACCAGCCCGTAGAGGACAGACGCAGGCGCGAACAGGTGCGGCAGAACGGCACGCTTTCATTGGCGATCACGCCAAAGAAGCCCTTGCCCGGCACTTCATAGCGCACGGCGGTGGCGTCGACAGGGGCATTGGCCTGCAGGTATTCGTGGTGTTCGCCGATCAGGCTGAGCAGTTGTTGCAGGCTGACAAATTGCTGCAGGAACGCGTTGGAGTCTTTCGCCAGGTGCCCCATGCGCATCAATTCGATAAAGCGCAGCTCGTAGCCCCGCTCCAGGCAGTAATCGAGCAGCGGCATTACCTGGTCCAGGTTCTGGCCGCGCAGGGGCACCATATTGACCTTGATCTTGATTCCGGCAGCGCGGGCCTGGTCCATACCGTCGAGCACAGTGGCCAGGTCGCCACCGCGGGCGATACTGCGGAAGGCGTCGGCATCCAGGGTGTCGAGGGAAACGTTAATGCGCCGGATGCCCGCGTCCACCAGCAGCGGCAGCTTGCGCGCAAGCAACTGGCCATTGGTGGTCAGACTAATATCGCTGAGCCCCATCTGCCCCACGGCGCCCATGAAGGCTTCCAGCTTGGGGCTCACCAACGGCTCACCGCCGGTAATACGCAGGCGGTCGATGCCGGCCGCCTCGATCAGGTAAGCCACGCCTCGCGCCATGGCTTGTGCCGAGAGTTCGTCCTGGGCAGCCACCAGCCGCTTGCCATTGGGCACGCAGTAGGTACACGCGTAATTACAGGCTGAGGTCAGGCTGATCCGCAAATTGCGAAACCGCCTGCCTTGACGATCAACGATCATGAACCACTCCGGCAGAGGATTTTACGAGGGCGCACTAGAAGCTGACTTATTAATCAGCTTTTAGCAAGGTCCTTGCCTGAGTATATTCCTAGGGTACTGCGCCTGGCAGTAAATCATTGAGTCATCAGCGTGGCGAATGACTCAGGCAGCAGGCGCTTCGCCAGCTTTTTCAGGGCCGGGCAACTCTGGGCTGTGCTTGCGCTTGTTGCCCATGCGCACGCCGATGTCCATCAGGAACTGAAAGAACCCTTCCTGATCTTCCAGCACATTGCTCCAGAACGGCGAGTGGTACAGCGCCACGGCGCCATGCACCAGCGCCCAGGCGGCGCAGTA
The DNA here is from genome assembly GCF_030816195.1 of Pseudomonas sp. W4I3. Taxonomy (GTDB): domain Bacteria; phylum Pseudomonadota; class Gammaproteobacteria; order Pseudomonadales; family Pseudomonadaceae; genus Aquipseudomonas. The sequence continues at coordinate 5,170,691 of NZ_JAUSXS010000001.1, forward strand.
GTGGAAATAGGGAGGCACATCTTCGAGCTTGCCTTCGCTGATGCGGCCCTTGATCAGCAAGGTGAGGCGCTCAAAGTTCGAGGCGCGGATCTTGTGCAGCTCCTCGACCATTTCCGGTACTTGGTGGCCCTTGACCACCTTTTCTTCCAGACGGTCAAACAGGCGGTAGCGCTGCGGATCGCGCATGCGGAACTCGAAATACGCGCGAGACAAGGCCTCCTTGTCCTTGTCGACATCGGCCGAATGCAACAGCTCGTTCAAGTCACGCTCGTAGTCGAGCATCAGGCGCAGGTATATCTCGGCCTTGGACTTGAAGTGTTTGTAGATCGTGCCTTTGCCGATACCCACGGCATCCGCGATCATCTCGACGGTGACGCTGTCTTCGCCTTGTTCGAGGAACAATTTGAGTGCGGTGTCGAGAATTTCCTGCTCACGGCGGCGAAACTCACGGACCTTACGGGGTTCTTTATGCATGAGGAAGAGGTCTGCACAGGTCGGAATAGGGGGGTTGCGCACGCCGTTGATACGTGACGATACGATTTACCCGATGCGAGGGATTATCCCGACTGAACGGTCGTTGGGCAACGCCTATGTGAACCGGTTATGCACTTTACTTTCAGTACGCCAACGATTTCAGCGATATCAGTCAGAAACAGTACGTGACACTTGAGCCTGCGCATCAGGCCCAATGAGAACTCAAGCGAAGAACGCGTATTCCAAATCTGTTTAAAAATCGATCAATCGCGACTGGACTGAATCCGATAGTGATCAATACTTCAACTGTCGGCGCGACATCTCCCCCAAGTGAAGCGTCGACCTGGGTACCGACGGACTGTGTGCCCTTGTTTTACTCCTAATGGTCTTAGCCCGGATTCACCCCCCAGAACCCGGGTTTTTTTTGCCCGCGATTTGGTAACAATCAGCTGGCCACATGGGCCAGTGGAAACAGACGCCTGAAGTTGTCGGTGGTCTGCTCGGCGAAGCGCTCATAGGACTCACCGCGCAGCATCGCCAGATAATCCGCCACATCGCGCACATACTCCGGCAGGTTCGGTTTGCCGCGATGGGGAATCGGCGCCAGGTACGGCGAGTCGGTTTCCACCAGCAGCCGGTCGGCAGGCACCTGGCGGGCGACATCACGCAGGGCGTCGGCATTGCGGAAGGTCACGATGCCCGACAGGGAAATGTAGAACCCCAGGTCCAGGGCGGCCTTGGCCATCTCCCAATCTTCGGTAAAGCAATGCAACACACCCGCCTGCGGCAGCGCGGCTTCACGTAACAGGGCCAGGGTATCGGCACGTGCGCCGCGGGTGTGGACGATCACCGGTTTGCCGGTCTGTTGCGCGGCGTGCAGGTGCAGGCGGAACGAGGCCTGCTGCAGCTCGGCGGCTTCGGGTTCGTAGTGGTAATCCAGTCCGGTTTCGCCAATAGCGACGACGCGCGGGTGATTGAGTTCGCCCAGCAGCCAGTCCAGCGCCGGTGCTTCGCCGGGTTTGAGATCCAGCGGGTGGATACCCACCGAACAATCCACATCGGCGTAGCGATCAGCAAGGACTTTGACGTCGGCGGCGTTTTCAGCGCTGACGCCGATGCACAGGAAGTGCCCTACCCCGCGCAGGCGCGCAGCTTCAAGGGCGGCGTCAAGGGAGCCGCCGTGCTGAGCGAGGTCGAGGCGATCAAGGTGACAGTGGGAATCTACGAGCATGGGCCTCTACAACTTGAGTGACGGAACGTGTCTGGCCAACGATACACCCGCCGGCCATGGAAATTAACGCCGGCCGAGCAGGCCGACCCACTGCACCAGCAGCGCTTCGAGCAACAGCACGCGGTTGAGGTTGGCCTTGCCAAGCACCTTCTGGCGCTGGGCGAGAATCCAGTCCTGGAGGGTCAGTACCTTGTCCTGAGCGCTTTTCTGCGCCAGGTACTGCACCACTTTGCGCATGTCCGGCAGGCCCAGGCCGTGTTCGTCCTGGGTCAGTTGGTAGCGCAGGATCAGGCTGGACCAGTCGCAGAACCAGTCGAACAGCAGCAGCAGGGGAATGTCTTTCCAGGCGGTTTCAGCCAGCTGGGTGGCGGACATTTCCTGTTTGATGAGCTTTTTTACGCCCTCGACCACCAGCGCGCGCTGCTCACGCACGCCTTGGGCCTGCAGCTTCACCGCCGCCAGGGGAGAGCCGGCTGCCAGGGTCAACAGTTCAACCCGTTCATCCTGACTGCACTCCGGCAGCGCCTGCGCCAACCACTCAAGGCTCATGGCCTCGCTCGGCAGCGGACACGCCTGCTGCACGCAACGGCTGCGGATGGTCGGCAGCAAGCGGCTGGATTGATGGCTCACCAGCAACAGCACGGTGTCGCCGGACGGCTCTTCAAGACTTTTGAGCAAGGCGTTGGCCGCGTTGATGTTCATCGCCTCCACCGGCTCGATCAGCACCACTTTGCGCCCGCCCATTTGCGCGGTCTGCACCACGAAGCTGACGAGGTCGCGCACCTGGTCGACCTTGATCGCTTTGTCTGCTTCTTCAGGTTCCAGCAGATAGTTGTCGGGGTGGCTGCCAGCCTTCAGCAGCAGGCAGGATTTGCATTCGCCGCACGCATCCAGATTGACCGGGCGCTGGCATAACAAGCTCGCCATCAAGCGCTCAGCCAGAGCGCGCTTGCCGATGCCTATCGGGCCATGCAGCAAATAGGCGTGGGCGTGCTGGGCACGGCCGGCCAGTTGCTGCCAGAGGCCGTCCTGCCACGGGTAGGCTTCAGCCACGGGCGCGCTCCAGAAGGGTGGGCAGCAGCGCATCGATGGCTTGTTGCACCTGAGCCAGCGGCTGGGCCGCGTCGAGCAGGTAGTAGCGCGCAGGCTCCGCCTTGGCACGCTCGAGGAACGCGCTGCGCACGGCGTCGAAGAAACCCTGGCCTTCCAGCTCGAAACGATCCAGGCGGCCGCGGGCGCTGGCGCGGGCCATCCCCACTTCCACCGGCAGGTCGAACAGCAGAGTCAGATCAGGACGCAGATCCGCCTGCACGAAGGTTTCCAGCGTCGCAATACGCTCCAGGCACAACCCACGGCCACCACCCTGGTAGGCGTAGGTGGAGTCAGTGAAACGGTCGCAGATCACCACGGCACCGCGTGCCAGGGCCGGTCGGATCACCTCGGCCAAATGCTGCGCACGGGCGGCGAATACCAGCAGCAGCTCGGTGTCCGGGTTCATCGGCTCGTCGCCCGGCGTCAGCAGTACCTCACGGATGCGCTCGGCCAGCGGCGTACCGCCGGGCTCGCGGGTCAACACCACTTCGACGCCCGCGGCACGCAGGCGCTCGGCCAGGTAATCGCGGTTGGTGCTTTTGCCGGCGCCTTCCGGGCCTTCCAGGGTTATAAACAAGCCAGTCACAGGCAGTCCTTAGTCAGAGTCATTGCGGGCTTTGCGGGGCGCTGGTGTCCGGCGTGGACTCTGCCGGTACGTCAACAGGTGGCACCGTGCCTTCCAGCGGTTTGGCTAACGGCGCCGGGCTGGAGCGGTAATCGGCGCGACGCTTGAGCTGGAATTCACGCACGGCGGCATTATGCGCATCCAGGTCGTCCGAGAAAATATGGCTGCCGTCGCCACGCGCAACAAAATACAGGCTGCTGCCCGGCACCGGGTTCAGCGCGGCATGAATCGCCTCGCGGCCGACCATGGCGATGGGGGTCGGCGGCAGGCCGGCGATCATGTAGGTGTTGTAGGGGTTGGCTTCCTTGAGATGGGCGCGGGTCAACTTGCCGTTGTAGCGCTCGCCCAGGCCATAGATCACCGTGGGATCGGTCTGCAGCATCATGCCCAGCTTCAGGCGACGCACAAACACGCCGGCAATTTGCCCGCGCTCTTCGGGCACACCGGTCTCTTTTTCTACCAGGGAGGCCATGATCAGGGCTTGATAAGGTTCGGTGTAAGGCGCATCAGCGGCGCGTTTGCTCCACTCCTGGGCCAGCACGTCATCGAGACGGTTGTAGGCTTTTTTCAGGAATTCGACATCGGTCATGCCCCGCACAAAGCGGTAGGTGTCGGGAAAGAACCGCCCTTCAGGGAACACACCAGGATGGCCGAGCTTGTCCATCACTTCGCTGTCACTGAGGCCCGCGAGGCTTTGCACGATCTTTTCATGCTTGGCCAGGGCCGAGCGCACCTGACGAAAATTCCACCCCTCCACCAGCGTCAGGCTGTATTGCACCACTTCCCCACGCTGCCACAGACCGATCAGGCCTTCGGCGGTCAGGCCAGGGGTCATGCGATATTCGCCGCTGTGCAATGGCTGGCCCTCGAGGTTGAAGCGCCAGTACAGACGCAGCCAGAAGGCACCGTCGAGCACACCATCAGCTTCCAGGCGATTGAAGGTGCCAGTGGGCGTTGCCCCTGCCGGCACATCGAGCAATTGCTCCTGGGTCAGATGCAACGGCTGTTTCAAGGCAGCGTTGTATTTCCAGGCAGAAAAGCCCAACACCAAAACCGCCGAGAACAGACCGATCAGCAGCAGTACAACCAATTTTCGTATCAACTCAAATATCCAATAGCGCGCGAACAATACCCTGCAGTTTACGGGTGAGCGGCCCAACCGACCAGCTCATCCCCGCGTACTCGCGTACCGGCCAGATGCCATAAACGCTGTTGCACACAAAGACTTCATCGGCTTGCTGCAATTGCTCAAGGCTGATGTCGGCCACGGCCAGCGGGATGCTCAGGACATCTGCCTGAGCGAGAATCTCGGCGCGCATCACGCCGGCAACGCCGCAACGCGTCAGATCAGCGGTTAGTAACAAGCCGTTGCGCACCAGGAACAGGTTGCTGAACACGCCTTCGATGACGCGACCGGACATATCCAGCATCAAGCCTTCGGCATGCTCGGCATCACGCCATTCGGCGCGGGCAATCACCTGCTCAAGACGATTGAGGTGCTTGAGCCCGGCCAGTAGCGGTTGTTCGGCCAAGCGCGTGGCGCACGCGAACAGGCGGATGCCGTCGGTGGCATGGGATTGGGGATAAGCGGCAGGCGGACTGCCCTGCAAGATACGGCGTAAAGCGGCATCGGGGTTGATGCCATAACCCCGCTGGCTGTCGCCACGGGTCAGAATCAACTTGAGCACGCCATCGCCAAGGGCGGCGGCATAGGCGAGCACCTCGCTACGCACCAGAGCGTGATCCCCCGCCAGTGCGAGGCGCCTGCAACCTTCCTGCAGACGCTGCAGGTGACGGTCAAGCAGCAGCGGCTGCCCAGCCTTGACCGCGATGGTTTCAAACACACCATCGCCGTACGCCAGGCCGCGATCTTTCAGGGGCACGCTGTCCGCTGGCTGACCGTCGACCCAGCTGTGCATCACTCGGCGAACCGGCGGAACACCAGCGAGCCGTTGGTGCCACCAAACCCGAACGAGTTGGAGATCACCACGTCAATCGGCATCGGTTGCGCTTCGTGCGGCACGAAGTTCAGGTCACACCCTTCGTCCGGCTCGTCAAGGTTGATGGTCGGCGGAGCGACCTGGTCCTTGATAGCCATCACGCTGAAGATCGCCTCGACCGCGCCCGCCGCACCCAGCAGATGGCCGGTCATGGACTTGGTGGAGCTGACCGCCAGCTTATAAGCGTGCTCGCCGAATACCGATTTGATGGCCTCGGCTTCCGCCAGGTCGCCGGTTGGCGTCGAAGTGCCATGGGCGTTGATGTACTGCACTTGGTCGGCGTTGACCTTCGCATCGCGCAGGGCGTTGGTGATGCAGCGCGCAGCACCCGCACCGTCGGCCGGTGGCGAGGTCATGTGGTAGGCGTCGCCGCTCATGCCAAACCCGATCAGCTCGGCATAGATGGTGGCGCCACGCGCCTTGGCGTGCTCCAGCTCTTCCAATACCAGGGCACCGGCACCGTCGGACAGCACGAAACCGTCACGGCCCTTGTCCCAGGGACGGCTGGCGCGGGTCGGCTCGTCGTTGCGGGTCGACAGCGCACGGGACGCGCCGAAGCCGCCCATACCCAGGCCGCAGGCGGCCATCTCGGCGCCACCGGCGATCATCACGTCGGCCTCATCGTAGGCGATGTTGCGCGCCGCCATGCCGATGCAGTGAGTGCCCGTGGTGCACGCCGTTGCGATGGCGTAGTTAGGCCCCTGTGCGCCCAAGTGGATGGACAGGAAACCGGAAATCATATTGATGATCGAGCCCGGCACGAAGAACGGTGAAATTCGACGGGGGCCGGAATCGTGCAGCGTGCGACTGGTTTCTTCGATATTGGTCAGACCACCAATGCCCGAACCCATGGCCACGCCGATACGGTCACGGTTGGCGTCGGTCACTTCAAGGCCGGCATTACGCACCGCCTGAAAACCGGCTGCCAGGCCGTACTGAATGAACAGGTCGAGCTTGCGGGATTCCTTGACCGAGAGATATTCCTCGACATTGAAGCCCTTTACCGAGCCGCCAAAACGGGTGGAATAGGCAGAAAGGTCCGTGTGTTCGATCAGACCAATACCACTGTGGCCAGCCAGAATGCCCTGCCAACTGCTTGGCACATCCGTGCCCAGAGGCGACAACATACCCATACCGGTGACTACGACGCGTCTACGCGACACAGCACTCTCCTTTTTCTAATGACGACACTTTGCTTCGCAGCGTACTTTTTCGTCACCGTTTAAAGAAAAAACCGCACGCCGTTACAGCAGTGCGGTTTTTCCCTTAAAGCAAGCGACGACTACAAACTATTACGCCTGGTGGGCAGTAACGTAGTCGATAGCAGCTTGAACAGTAGTGATTTTTTCAGCTTCTTCGTCCGGGATTTCGGTCTCGAATTCCTCTTCCAGAGCCATCACCAGCTCAACGGTGTCAAGGGAATCGGCACCCAGGTCTTCTACGAAGGAAGCAGAGTTGGTCACTTCTTCTTCTTTAACGCCCAGTTGCTCGGCAACGATTTTCTTGACGCGCTCTTCGATGGTGCTCATACCTTGTTTAACTCCTAATGGACAAATTCAGGCAGCTGGCCAGTGGGTAAGTGTATAGAAAGCCATTTCAGCTTTTCAACCGAAAGCTTTCACCCTGTACCCGCTCGGCCACCTGCCTATAAATTAAGTTGCAGCTTTATAACGGATTTTAGACAGCTCGTATGACATATTTTTGAAGCGATCCGTCACAATTTAACTCATGTACATCCCGCCGTTCACTGGGATTGTAGCCCCAGTCACGTATGCCGCACCGTCGGATGCCAGGAAAGTGACCACGTTCGCGATCTCTTGAGCCTGACCCAGACGGCCCAGCGGAATCTGCGTCAGCAAGGCTTCACGCTGCGCTTCCGGCAGTTCGCGAGTCATATCGGTATCGATGAACCCTGGGGCCACCGAGTTTACCGTAATCGACCGCGAACCGACTTCACGCGCCAGCGCACGACTGAAACCTTCCAAGCCGGCCTTGGCCGAAGCGTAGTTTACTTGGCCTGCGTTGCCCATGGCACCCACTACGGAGCCAATATTGATAATTCGACCCCAACGGGCCTTGGTCATGCCGCGCAAAACACCCTTGGACAGGCGAAACAGACTGTTCAGGTTGGTATCGACCACGTCGTACCACTCGTCGTCTTTCATGCGCATCATCAGGTTATCGCGGGTGATACCGGCGTTGTTCACCAGAATCGCCGGCGCACCGAACTGAGCGGTGATCTCGGCGAGTACGGCCGCTACGGACTCATCGCTGGTCACATTCAGCTCAAGACCAGTGCCCTGCACGCCGTTTTCCTTCAGGGTCGCGGCGATACGCTCGGCGCCCGAGGCGGAAGTGGCGGTGCCGATCACGACGGCGCCCTGACGGCCCAGTTCCAGGGCGATGGCCTGACCAATGCCACGGCTTGCGCCGGTAACCAGTGCAACTTTACCTTGCAGACTCATGCAGGCTTCTCCTAATTTCGGGGGGCTCAGGCCAGTGCCGCGCGAGCGGCAGCGAAGGCTTCAGGGGTATTGAGGTTGGCGGTCGACACGCCATCGGCGCAGCGCTTGTTCAGGCCGGCCAGGACTTTGCCCGGACCGCATTCGACCAGCTCGATGGCGCCATTGGCGGCCAGAGTCTGCACCGATTCAACCCAACGTACCGGCTTGTAGAGTTGCTCCAGCAGGTCGCGCTTGAGGGTGTCCAGGTCAGGGGCAACCGCCGCGCTGACGTTCTGCACCAGCGGGATCTGCGGCGCCTGCCAGTTGATGGCGGCGATAGACTCGGCAAAACGCTCGGCGGCCGGGCGCATCAGTTCGCAGTGCGACGGCACGCTCACCGGCAACGGCAGCGCACGCTTGGCGCCACGGGCCTTGCAGCCTTCAATGGCACGCTCGACCGCCGCCTTGGCGCCCGCGATGACCACCTGGCCCGGCGAGTTGAAGTTCACGGCGCTGACCACTTCGCCCTGTGCCGCTTCGGCGCACGCTTGGATCACCACGTTATCGTCCAGACCCAGAATGGCAGCCATACCGCCCTGCCCGGCCGGAACGGCCTCCTGCATCAACTGACCACGACGCTCGACCAGCTTGACCGCTTCACCGAGGGTCAGGCTGCCCGCTGCGACCAGTGCGCTGTATTCGCCCAGGCTGTGACCGGCGACGAATGCCGGGCGCGCGCCGCCTTCGGCCAGCCACAAGCGCCACAGGGCGATTGAAGCGGTCAGAATGGCGGGCTGGGTTTTATCGGTTTGATTGAGTTGCTCTTCCGGCCCCTGCTGGGTCAAGGCCCACAGGTCGTAACCCAGGGCATCGGAAGCTTCCTTGAAGGTATCCAGGACCAGCGGGTATTGCGCGCCCAGCTCGGCCAACATGCCGAGGGACTGCGAACCCTGCCCTGGAAAGACGAATGCGAGGGATGTAGACATGTAACAAGCCCCTAATGATCTGGTCGTCAAAAATGGTCACTCCTACGGTGGGAGCGCACGAAACTGACAGATTGGATGGTCAATTGAACTGGCCGGTCACATTTAAGCACTCCCGGACCAATTCGCCTAAGGCAACAGGTCCTCCAGACGACCGTGCAAGCGCTGCGGCAGGTTCTCCTGGATCTCGATCAGGGCCCGCGCAATCGCGCTTTGAAAGCCTTCCACGCCCGCCGAGCCATGGCTTTTTACCACAATGCCCTGCAAGCCCAGAAAACTTGCGCCATTATGCCGCGCCGGGGCCAGGTCGGCCTGCAGGCGGCGCATCAACGGCAGCGCCAGCGCGCCGACCAGGCGCGACGCCATGTTCTGCTTGAACAGTGCTTCGATGCGCGTGGCAATCATGGTCGCCAAGCCTTCGCTGGATTTGAGCAGGATATTGCCGACGAACCCGTCGCACACCACGACATCCGCTTCGCCACGGTACAAACCGTCACCTTCGACAAAGCCGATGTAGTTCAAGCCTGGCGCGCCTTGCAGCAAGGTGGCCGCCAGCTTGACCTGCTGATTGCCCTTGATGTCTTCGGTACCGATGTTCAACAGCGCCACCCGCGGGCGGACCACGCCGAGCGCTTCGGCGGCCACCGACCCCATCACAGCGAACTGCAACAGGTGCTCGGCACTGCAATCGACGTTTGCGCCCAGGTCCAGCAACTGGCAATAACCTTTCTGCGTCGGAATCGCGGCCACCATGGCGGGCCGATCAATGCCCGGCAGTGTCTTGAGCACATGCCGCGACAAAGCCATCAGCGCGCCAGTATTGCCTGCACTGACACAGGCCTGCACCTTGCCGTCGCGCAGCAACTCCAACGCCACCCGCATGGACGAGTCGGGCTTGCCGCGCAGGGCCGCCGCCGGCTTTTCATCCATGGTGATGGTTTCGCTGGCCGCTGTAACAGTCAGGCGCGCGCGATCCACCGCCGGATGGCTGGCAATCAGTTCTTCAAGAAGGGAGGCTTGACCGACGAGGGTCAGGTGCAGCGAGGGGGTTGCAGACAGGCTGGCAATGCAGGCCTGAACAATGCTGCGGGGACCGAAGTCCCCGCCCATTGCGTCAATCGCGATGACTTGAGCAGACAAGTGATTACTCGTCAGCGCCCTTGTCGATCACTTTACGGCCACGGTATACGCCTTCTGGCGATACGTGGTGACGCAGGTGAACTTCACCGGTGGTCTTTTCCACGGACAGGGTGCTTGCCTCGAGAGCGTCGTGCGAACGGCGCATGTCACGGGCGGAGCGGGATTTTTTGTTCTGCTGAACAGCCATAATTGATTAACTCCTAAACGTTTGGGTCACGCTTTAACTGCGCCAATACACTGAACGGGTTGGACCGCGTTACCTCGTCCTCGCTCGGTTCGGGCTCGTCATCGAGGCCCGCCGGCTGCTGGCATTCTTCCGGATGATGAGCAGGCACAATGGGCAAGGCGAGCAAAAGCTCCTCCTCGATCAGTGCATGCAGATCCAAAGGATCTTCGCCCAGTTCCAGCACGTCATAACCTTTCGGCAACGACTGGGTATTCGCACCCTCCTTCACCACAGCATAACTGCACTCGCTATGGATCGGCAGGGTGACCAGCTCAAGACAACGCTGGCAAACCATTTTGACTTCGGTGTCGATAACGCTGTGGATCACCACAGATTTACGTTCATCTCGTTCAAAAACGAATTTAGCCTGGACCGTACCGACAGTGTCGGAAAGCGGGTCGCAGAGTCTCTCCAAATCGGCCAGCAGCAACTCACCTTGAAGGGAGGTGCCACGATCAGCCAATTTGCGCGGGTCAACGTGAGGTGGAATCGGGTCATTCAACATAGGCGCAGCATTATAGGGATGCACCCAGCCATGTCAAAGGAAATTCAGCCCTGTGCGTCAGCCGGTCACGCCGCTAGAATCTGCGACTGTCCTGAGGAGACGTATATGCTGCCTTTATTACTGGCATCCAGCTCGGTTTATCGCCGGCAATTGCTGAGCCGCCTGCATCTGCCATTCACCTGCAGCTCGCCGGATATCGACGAAAGTCACCGCCCGGATGAATCCGCCGTGGCGCTGGTCAAGCGCCTGGCAGAACAGAAAGCCCGCGCACTGGCCGGCAACTATCCAGGGTACTTGATCATCGGCTCCGACCAGGTCGCAGCGCTCGAGGGCCGGATCATCGGCAAACCCCACACTTTCGAGAACGCCCGCGCGCAACTGCTGGCGGCGAGTGGCAAGCGGGTCAGCTTCCTCACCGGCCTGGCACTGCTCAACAGCCAGACCGGGCACTGCCAGGTCGACTGCATACCCTTTACCGTGCACATGCGCGAGCTGGATGCAGAACGCATCGAGCGTTACCTGCGCACCGAACAGCCGTACGACTGCGCGGGCAGTTTCAAGGCTGAGGGATTGGGCGTGAGCCTGTTCCAGAGCACCGAAGGGCCGGATGCCACCAGCCTTGTGGGCCTGCCGCTGATCCGCCTGGTGGACATGCTGCTGACTGAGGGTGTGCAAATTCCCTGAGCCCGTCGCAAAACCCAATGTGGGAGGGGGCTTGCCCCCGATAGCAGTGGATCAGCCAGCTTATCTGTGACTGACACACCGCCATCGGGAGCAAGCCCCCTCCCACATTTGGATCTGCACCCGGCTTGAGGTATCAGCGCAGGGTTGGGCCTTGGAAGCCCATGTACAAGGCTAATTTCTCCGCCACGCTGGCGCCGAGCTTCTTGGAGAAGCGGTCAAACGGCGATTCTTCGACGGTGAAATCCACCAGCTCTTTCTCGCCGACCACGTCTCGCGCCACTGAGCTGGCACTGCCCAGGCCGTCGATCAGGCCCAGCGGCAACGCCTGCTCGCCCGACCACACGAGTCCGGAGAACAGCTCCGGATGCTCCTTGTCTTTCAACCGATCGCCACGGCCCTGCTTGACGCTGGCAATGAACTGACGATGGGTGGTGTCGAGCACGCCCTGCCAGAACTGGGTTTCATCGGCCTTTTGCGGCTGGAACGGATCGAGGAATGCCTTATGCTCGCCGGACGTGTAGGTGCGACGCTCCACACCCAATTTCTCCATGGTGCCGACAAAGCCGTAGCCGGCCGCCGTCACGCCAATGGAGCCCACCAGGCTGGCCTTGTCCGCGTAGATCTGGTCGGCGGCGCTGGCAATGTAATAGGCACCCGAAGCCCCCAGATCCGAAATCACCGCATAAAGCTTGGTATCAGGATGCAGGGCGCGCAGACGACGAATCTCGTCATACACATAACCAGACTGCACTGGGCTGCCGCCCGGGCTATTGATGCGCAGGATCACCGCCTTGACTTTGGAATCTTCGAACGCGGCACGCAAGCTGCTGACAATATTGTCGGCGCTGGCGGGTTCCTTGTCGGCAATCACACCGCGCACTTCGATCAGTGCGGTGTAGTGGCTGCCACGGGTGGCGCTTTTTTCCATATCCATCAGCGGGCTGAACAACGCCAGCATGCCCAGCAGGTAAACAAAGGTCAGCAGCTTGAAGAAAATCCCCCAACGCCGCGAGCGACGCTGCTCCTGCACGCTGGCCAGCAAGGTCTTTTCCAGCAACTTCCAGCTCTTGTCGTCACTGCTATCGACCTTTTCAGGCGCTTTCCACTCGTCACTCATGCCATTAACCCCAGCAAAACTTATTGAGCCCGACCGAGCCAGGCCTGCAGTTCAGAAAAATGATTGATCGTCAGCCTGGGCTCATATTGCTGCAAGGCTTCGGCCGCCTGGGCGCCGTAACTGACGGCCACGCTGTCCATGCCAGCGTTGCGCGCCATCATCAGGTCGAAGGACGCATCCCCCACCATCAATGCCTGGCGCGGCGCTACACCGCAGTGAGCCAGGATCTGCTCCAGCATCAGAGGGTGAGGCTTGCTGGCGGTTTCATCCGCGGCACGGGTAATGTCGAAATAATCGTCCCAGCCATGCGCCTTGAGCACCCGGTCCAGCCCACGCCGGGCCTTGCCGGTGGCTACGGCGAGGTAATAGCCCTGGTCACGGAACGCCTCCAGGGATTGCCTCACACCGTCGAACAACGGCGAAGGCTCAGCTTCAAGGGCGATGTAGTGGTCCGCATAGTGCTGCCGAAACGCGATCAGTTGCGGGTCATCGATCTGCGGGTACAGGGTGCGGATGGCCTCAGGCAAGCCGAGGCCGATGATGCTCTTGACCGCCAGGTCACTGCACAGCTCGAAGCCGGAGCGGGTCGAGGCCATGTGCATCGATTCGACAATCCGCCCGATAGAGTTGGCCAGCGTCCCGTCCCAGTCGAAAATCAGCAGCTTGTAATCAAGGTGCGACACTCAAACGCTCCACGGTCTTGGCCCACATCTCATCGACTGGCGCCTGCAGCTTCAGCTCACCGCCATCGGGCAACGGCACGGTCAGCATGTAGGCGTGCAGGAACAGACGCTTGCCGCCCAGATCGCGGATTTCCTTGGAAAAATCTTCATCACCGTATTTGGTGTCACCGGCGATGCAGTGACCGGCATGCCGGGTGTGCACGCGAATCTGGTGGGTACGCCCAGTCACCGGCTTGGCTTCGACCATGGTGGCGAAGTCACCGAAGCGGCGCAGGACCTTGAACAGGGTCAGGGCTTCTTTACCCTCCTCATCGACCTCCACCATGCGTTCGCCGGAGCGCAGGTTGCTCTTCTGCAACGGCGCGCGAACGCTCTTGATGGAGCTGGCCCAGTTGCCACGCACCAGCGCCATGTAGCGCTTGTCCACACCGTCGCCACGCAGAGCGGTGTGCAGGTGGCGCAGCATGCTGCGTTTCTTGGCGATCATCAGCAGGCCGGAGGTGTCGCGGTCCAGTCGATGGACCAACTCGAGCTCCTTGGCATCCGGGCGCAATTGACGGAAGGCTTCGATCACACCGAAAGTCAAGCCGCTGCCGCCATGAACGGCGATGCCGCAAGGCTTGTTGATCACGATCAGCTTGTTGTCTTCAAAGACAATTGAGGCTTCCAGGCGCTGCAGCAGTCCCTGGGCCAGCGGCACCGGCTCGTCGCGCTCAGGCACGCGCACTGGCGGCACCCGGACGATATCGCCCGCCTGCAACTTGTACTCGGGCTTGATCCGGCCCTTGTTCACGCGCACTTCGCCTTTGCGCAAGATGCGGTAAATCAAGGTCTTGGGCACGCCTTTGAGCCTGGCCAGGAGAAAATTATCGATGCGTTGGCCGGCATATTCCGGCGAGACCTCGAGCAACTGGACGCTGGGGGTCTGGGGGGCGGTAGTCGTCATGGCGGCGATGATAACAATTTTTTATGGAATTGAAGCACTTAATCATTGCTGCTATAGTCGCGAACGCCGCCAAAAGCGGCCTGGACAGAGGACTTGCGGCAAACTGCCGGCCCTGACCATCGCAATTCATCAGGACGCGAGGCCGTCCTACGGGGTGTTCGCCACCTTGGAAGGCTTGGGATTGTAACAAGCGCAGGTGACATGAGGCCTGAAGCGAGTGCGCAAAGCAGAGTGAATACTCGCCTTGCGCGCCGATATTTACGGCCAGTTCACAAAGTGCAGTCAGTTTTGAGCCAGACCATGGCGAATGCTTCGGAAACAACGCCTGTTAAGAGCTGAGTGAGAGCGCAACCGCCCACACCTAGTCTTGTTTAGCCATGAGCGTGGACTCCCCATTGGAGAACACGGTAAATGCCAACCCGCTGCGGATTCTGCGCGCGGCAGCACCCGAATTATCAGGGATACGTGTAGGGTGGAGATGCACAACCGTCGGACCGTGTAGCACTAGGCTTATATTTAGACGCTTCATCTCGTCCACAGTCGCCGGTTGATTCCTCCTCCTGACCTTAGCTTTTGTTGAAGTGGTGCCTTTGTCACCGCCGCTAACAAGCAGGACGCGTCCGTCGCGATACCCGCCCAATTGGCAGGTTTTGCTGGACACTGGAGTGGCCAACCACTCTTGACGCACCTGACACCGACCGTGAGAAGTCGTGTGTGCCGAACGCCGTTTCCGGCAGCCCGGAAACCGACGGTACAACATGAAAAGAATGCTGATTAACGCAACTCAACCCGAAGAGTTGCGTGTTGCACTGGTAGATGGCCAACGCCTCTACGACCTGGACATCGAATCCGGTGCGCGCGAGCAAAAGAAAGCCAACATCTATAAAGGCCGTATTACTCGCATCGAACCAAGCCTTGAGGCTGCCTTTGTCGATTTCGGCTCCGAGCGCCACGGCTTCCTGCCCCTCAAAGAAATCTCCCGCGAATACTTCAAGAAAGCCCCCGAAGGCCGCGTGAACATCAAGGACGTCCTGAGCGAAGGCCAGGAAGTCATCGTTCAGGTCGAGAAAGAAGAACGTGGCAACAAGGGCGCCGCCCTGACCACCTTCATCAGCCTGGCTGGCCGTTACCTGGTGCTGATGCCGAACAACCCGCGTGCCGGCGGCATTTCCCGTCGCATCGAAGGCGAAGAGCGCAACGAACTGCGTGAAGCGCTGAACGGCCTGATCGCACCGGCCGACATGGGCCTGATCGTGCGCACTGCAGGCTTAGGCCGCAGCAGCGAAGAAATGCAGTGGGACCTCGACTACCTGCTGCAACTGTGGACCGCCATCAAAGAAGCCTCCCTGGATCGTTCCGCGCCGTTCCTGATCTACCAGGAAAGCAACGTGATCATCCGCGCCATCCGTGACTACCTGCGCCAGGACATCGGCGAAGTGCTGATCGACAGCGTTGAAGCCCAGGACGAAGCCCTGACCTTCATCCGCCAGGTAATGCCGCAGTACGCCAGCAAGATCAAGCTGTACGAAGACAGCGTTCCGCTGTTCAACCGCTTCCAGATCGAAAGCCAGATCGAGACCGCTTTCCAGCGCGTGGTCGAACTGCCTTCCGGCGGCTCCATCGTGATTGACCCGACCGAAGCCCTGGTGTCCATCGACATCAACTCGGCGCGCGCCACGAAAGGCAGCGACATCGAAGAAACCGCCCTGCAGACCAACCTGGAAGCGGCTGAAGAAATCGCCCGCCAGCTGCGCCTGCGTGACATCGGCGGCCTGATCGTGATCGACTTCATCGACATGACCCCTGCCAAGAACCAGCGCGCCGTGGAAGAGAAAGTCCGCGAATGCCTGGAAGCCGACCGTGCCCGCGTGCAAGTCGGCCGCATCTCGCGCTTCGGCCTGCTGGAAATGTCCCGTCAGCGCCTGCGTCCATCCCTGGGCGAGAGCAGCGGCATCGTCTGCCCGCGTTGCAACGGCACCGGCATCATCCGTGACGTTGAATCGCTGTCCCTGGCGATCCTGCGCCTGATCGAAGAAGAAGCCCTGAAAGACCGCACCGCCGAAGTTCGCGCACAAGTGCCGATCCCGGTGGCCGCCTTCCTGCTCAACGAAAAACGCAACTCGATCACCAAGATCGAACTGCGCACCCGTGCCCGTATCGTCATCCTGCCGAACGATCACCTCGAGACGCCGCACTTCGAAGTGCAGCGCCTGCGCGATGATAGCCCTGAAGCCCACAGCGGCCAGTCCAGCTACGAAATCGCCGCGGCGGCTGCCGAAGTCGAAGAAGTCCAGCCAGCCGCTGCGACCCGCACCCTGGTCCGCCAGGAAGCCGCCGTAAAGACCGCGCCGGCCCGCGCCAACGCACCGGTGCCGACCGAAGTTGCCGCTCCGGTTGCCGCGCCGGCCGCCATGCCTGAGCCAAGCCTGTTCAAAGGCCTGGTGAAATCGCTGGTCAGCCTGTTCGCCACCAAGGAAGAGCCGGTCGCTCCGGTTGTGGTTGAAAAAACCACCACCGAACGCCCTGCGCGCAACGAAGAGCGTCGCAACGGTCGTCAGCAGAGCCGTAACCGCAACGGTCGTCGCGACGAAGAGCGCAAGCCGCGCGAAGAACGTGCCCCGCGTGAAGAACGCGCGCCACGCGAAGAACGTGCTCCTCGCGAAGCCCGTGAAGAAACACCGACCGTAGCCCGTGAAGAACGCGCACCTCGCGAAGAGCGTGCACCGCGTACTCCACGCGCCCCGCGTGAAGATCGCAAGCCGCGTGGCGAGCGTGAAGAGCGTGTGCGTGAACTGCGCGAGCCGTTGGACGCCGCACCTGCCGTGGCCGCAGCCGCAGCCGCTACCACCGAAGAACGCCCGGCTCGCCAGCCGCGTGAAGAACGCGCGCCACGTGAGGAGCGTCAACCACGTGCCCCGCGTGAAGAGCGTCAACCGCGCGCCGAGCAAGCCGCTGCCGTCAGTGAAGAAGAAGAAGAAGTGCTGACCGGCGAAGAGCAACTGCAGGACGACGGTCAGGACAACGCCGAAGGCGATCGTCCACGCCGCCGTTCCCGTGGTCAGCGTCGTCGTAGCAACCGTCGCGAGCGTCAACGTGATGCCAACGGCAACGTGATCGAAGGCTCGGAAGAAGCCGGCGAGAACGCAGAAGCTGGCAACAACGAACCGACCGGCGACGAACTGGCCGCCGGCCTGGCCGTGACTGCCGCCGTGGCCAGCACGGTCATCAGCGCACCGGCTGAAGCCCAGGCTCATGAGCAGGCTGAGCGCGCTACCGCTGCTGTCGAGGAAACCGCCGCAGTAGAAGCGCCTGTCGCCGAAACAGCAGTGATTGAAGCGCCAGTGGTAGAAGCACCCGTGGTCGAAGCCACTACCCCGATCGAAACCCCAGTGGTTCCGGAAGTGGAAGTGGCACCGGTACGCGACGCTCAACCGGAAACCGCACCGGTTGCCGTTGAGCCTGCTCCGGTCATCGAGCCTGAGCCAGTGGTTGAAGCAGTCGTCGAAGCTCCGGCTGCCGAAGAAGCTGCCCCGGCCGTGCGTGAAGTTCGCGAAGAACAGACCGCCTTCCAGTGGACCGCCGAACCTGCCGCCCCGGTTGAAGCGCCTGCGCCTGCTCCGGTAGTCGAAGAAGCGCCGGCTCCGGTTGCCGAAGTCGCGGTTGAAGAAGCTGCCCCAGTGGTTGAGCCAACGCCGGTCGTGGAACCTGCGCCAGTGGTTGAAGCCCCTGTGGTCGCCGAAGAAGCTGCCCCAGTGGTCGAAGCCGCACCGGCAAGCGCACTGACCGAGAACGGCCGCGCGCCGAACGATCCACGTGAAGTGCGTCGTCGTCGCAAGGAAGCCGAGGCTGCCGCCGCCGCGGCAGTGGAGCACAAGGCCCTGGAAGCAGAGCACGAGCCTAAACCCCTCGTCTGATTCCATCAGCCATTAAAAAGCCCCGCCTGAGTGATCAGGCGGGGCTTTTTTATGGCCAATAGTCACAAGCAACGATGCTTCACTGTAGGAGCGAGCTTGCTCGCGAAAAACGTCCAGGCAACGCGTTCATTCTGGATTAACGCGAGCGCCCTGAGTTCTTCGCGAGCAAGCTCGCTCGCTCCTACAAAAAGCCATGGCAAGCCCTTCCTATCTTTCAGTGCGCATTGAAATTCAAGCGTTGTGGCACGTCCACATCCCAGAGAACGCCGCCATCCTCCAGCGGCACTTCACTCACCGAAGCACACGCAAACAGTCGTTTTGCACCGCGATCCCCGGTCAGCGCCATCAAATCTTCGCCCAACGCACGGTCAAAGGCCACGGGATGCCCATACTCACCCGCCTGCACCGGCACGCTGATGCCACCCGCCTCCAGCGCATCGATCACCCGCTCGATGCTGGTGGATCGAATAAACGGCATGTCTCCGAGCACCACCAACCACCCCTGGGCAGAACCACTGGCCGCAACCGCCGCTGCAATACTGTCGCCCATGCCGGCCGACTGCAGCAGCAAGACCTTGCAACCATATGCCTGAGCCAACCGAATGACGGGGTCACGATCCGGCGAGGTCACCACCCAGCGCTCCGTCACGCTGGCTGGCAGATTCACCAATACCTGCTCGATCACCGGCCGCGTCACGCCGTCCAGGCCGACGCACTCCGCCAGCAATTTATCCCGGTCCGCACCGGCCTCGGCGCGAAAGCGACTGCCCTGCCCCGCCGCCAGCACGATCGCCGTGATGGTCACTCGGCAATCACTGGCAGCGGCTTCTGCTGCAAAGGCACCACGCCGTTCTTGATCGCGACGATTTCCGCCATGAGCGACAGCGCGATTTCCGCCGGCGTATGGCTGCCGATGTGCAAGCCGATCGGCCCATGCAAGCGCGCGATCGCATCCGCCGACAACCCCAGCGCGGCCAGGTTTTCCCGGCGTTTCTGCGTGTTGACCCGCGATCCCAGTGCGCCAATGTAGAACGCGCTGGAATTCAACGCGGTGAGCAACGCCATGTCATCCAGGCGTGGGTCGTGGGTCAGGCAGACGATCGCCGTGCGTTCGTCGGTCTGGATATTGAGCACCGCTTCATCGGGCATGCCCGGCACGAAGCGGCCGTGCTGTTCCTCCCAACCATAGACAAACTCTTCACGCGGGTCGCAGATCAGCACTTCGAAGTCGAGCAGGCGCGCCATTTCCGCTACGTAGCGCGACAGCTGCCCAGCGCCGATCAACAGCAGGCGCCAGCGCGGCCCGTAAATCGCGCGCAGGCGTTGCTCGTCAAAGGTCACCCCATCGGTCTTGCTCGCGGCAGTCAGGGTCACTTTGCCAGTGGCCAGGTTCAGCTCCCGCGCAACGATCTGATGATCCTCGCAGCGCGCCAGCAATTGCTCGACCCACTCCCAGTCATCCACCCGCTCTTCGGTCAGGCGCAGGGTGCCGCCGCAGGGCAGGCCGAAACGCGCCGCCTCATCGCGGGTGACGCCGTAAGTCACCAATTGCACGGGCGGGCCGTCGTCGGGCAAGCGGCCATCCTGCAAGCGTGCGATCAAGTCATCTTCGATGCAGCCGCCGGATACCGAGCCTATCACCACCCCATCGCCGCGTAAGGCCAGCATCGCCCCCGGTGGGCGCGGCGCGCTGCCCCAGGTCTGCACCACGCTGTACAGAATCACGCGTTGCCCGGCGCGGCGCCATTGGAGCACGCTGCGCAAGACATTCAGGTCCACACTGTCCATCAGGCCTTCGCCTCCTGCCAACCCTGCAACTGATAGCGTACCGGCAGGCTACGGATACGTTGGCCGGTCGCCGCGAAGATCGCATTGCACAACGCCGGCGCAATCGGCGGTACGCCGGGTTCACCGACACCGCCGAGCGGCACTTCGCCTGCCGGCGTCACCAGGTGTACGGCGATTTCTTTGGGCGCCAGGGACATGCGCGCCACTTCGTACATATGGAAATTGTCTTGCTGGACCTTGCCGTCCTTGAAACTGATCTCGCCCAGCACCGCATTACCCAAGCCCATGACACACGCGCCCTCGAACTGCGAGCGGATGCGTTCCGGGTTGATCTGCGGGCCGCAGTCCACGGCGATATCGGCCTTGTGCACGATCAGCGTACCGTCATCTTTGACTTCCACCTCGATCACCGCCGCCACGTAGGTGACGAAGCTGTAGTGCACCGCCAGCCCCAAGCCACGCCCCTTGGGCAGCTTGCGCCCCCAGCCGGCGGCCTTGGCGGCGGTTTCCAGTACGCCACGCAGGCGTGCGGTGTCGATCGGGTAGCGCTCTGGGGATTCGCCGTAGTTCCACTCGTCGCTCAGGGTTTTCGGATCAATCTGACGGTCCGGGCCGAGCAGTTTGATCTGGTACTGCAACGGGTCCTGACCGGCCTTGTGCGCCAGCTCATCAACGAAACTCTGAATGGCGAAACCATGGGGAATGTTCGATACAGAACGGTACCACCCCACGCGCGTATGCGCCGACGCTTCAGGGTTTTCCAGACGCACGTTGGGAATGGCGTAGGCCATGTTGGTAAAGCCCATGCCCAGCTCGAACGCCGCTTCGTGATTCATGCCCGGTGCGAACAGCGCCGTGATGCTCGGCGCGACCGTACGGTGCAGCCAGGCGGCAGGCAGGCCGTCTTTGTTCAGGCCGGCCTTGAGGTATTCGGCGGACACGGTATGAAAATAGGAATTGTGGATGTCGTCTTCACGGGTCCACTGCACGCGCACGGCTTTGCCCGGAAACTGCTTGGCCAGTACGGCGGCTTCGATGACGAAATCCGGCTTGGACTTGCGCCCGAAACCGCCGCCCAGCAAGGTCACGTTCACCGTCACGCTATCGAAGGGCACACCCAGGCGCTCGGCAATGCGTTCGCGAGTAACTTGCGGAGCCTGGCTCGGCGCCCAGGCTTCGCACTGGCCCTTGTCGAAACGGGCGACCGCGACCATCGGCTCCATCGGCGACTGCGCCAGGTGCGGCAGGTAGTAGGCCGCCTCCAAGGTGCTGTCCGCCTCGCCCATGGCCTGGTCGAGGGTACCGGTGTTACGCACCACTTTACCGGGCTGCCGGGCAGCGGTTTCCAGTTCCTTGCGGTAATCCACCGAGTTGTAGCCGGCGTTGACGCCGTCGTCCCACACGATCTTCAGCGCGTCGCGCCCCTTGATCGCCGCCCAGGTATTGCTGGCCACCACGGCCACGCCACCCAGGGGCTGGAATTCGGACGGGATCGGCCGGCTTTCGATTTCCAGCACCTTGATCACGCCCGGGACTTTCAGCGCCGCACTGGCATCGAAGGATTTGACCTTGCCGCCATACACCTGCGGCCGTGCAATGGTGGCGTAGAGCATGCCGTCGAAATGCACGTCGGCCCCGTAGACGGCGCTGCCGTTGACGATATCGACGCCATCGATGGCCTTGACGCCTTCTTTGCCGATATAGCGAAACTCCGTCGGCGGCTTGAGGCGCAGGCTGTCACGTGCGGGTACGGCCAGCGCGCCGGCAGCGGTGGCCAACTCGCCATAGCCCAGCTCACGACCGCTCGGTTGGTGAATTACCTTGTGCAATTGCGCACGGCACTCGCTGACCGGGACCTTCCACTGCTCGGCAGCGGCCTGTTCCAGCATCGCCCGCACGCTGGCGCCGCAACGCCGCATCGGCTCATACCAATGACGCATGCTGCGCGAGCCGTCGGTGTCCTGGTTGCCATAACGCACCTCATCACCCGGCGCTTGCTGGACCTTCACCTTGGCCCAATCGGCTTCCAGCTCATCGGCTACCACCAGGCTAAGACTGGTGCGCACGCCCTGCCCCATCTCCGAACGGTTGCACATCACAGTCACCGTGCCGTCGGTGGCAATGCTGACGTAGACTTTGGGGTCGTCGATCAGCCCATTGGGCATCGCATCGCCGCCGTACGGTTTGACCGCATCGGCAGCGAACGCATCAGGCAAGCCCCAGCTGGCGGCGATGACCAGCGCACCGGTGGCGCCCGCACCTTTGAGAAAGCCGCGACGACTGAGGTTAGCGAGCACGAAATCGGCGGGTAACCGGCTCATGCCTTGGCTCCCAGGTGAGTGGCTGCCTGGCGGATCGCGGTCTTGATTCGGTTGTAGGTGCCGCAACGGCAAATGTTGCCGACCATGGCCTCCTCAATCTGTTCGTCACTGGGATTGGGGTTGGTTTTGAGCAGCGCGGTGGCCGACATGATCTGCCCACCCTGGCAGTAACCGCACTGGGCCACGGCGGTGTCCAGCCAGGCTTGCTGTACCACCTGGCCGACAGGATCGGTGTGCAGGTTGTCGATGGTGCTGATCGCCTGGCCTTTGACCGAGCCGATCGGGGTGATGCAACTGCGCGCGGGCGAACCGTCGATATGGATCGTGCAGGCACCGCACAGGCCCATGCCGCAACCGAACTTGGTGCCGTTGTAGCCCGCCACATCGCGGATCGCCCACAGCAGCGGCATATCCTCGGTGACGTCCAGTCGATGGTCTTGACCGTTAAGTTTCAGGGTAATCATGGGCACGCCCGCCTGTTCATTGCATAGTTAGGGGCGAGCAATCTGTTGCAAGAGGTCACGCGGTTCGGTGCGCACAGATTGGCTCAGGCTGAGGAGGCTCTCTTGTGAAGACAGGTCTTCACCGGGCCCTTGGTGGATCAATTACTTAATGTAAACCAAAAAGCTCGAAAGTCAGCGGGCAGAAACGCAAACGCCCCGAACAGGTCGGGGCGTTTGCGGATAACTGAGCGGCGCAGGTTCACGCCATCAGTGGCTTACTTGACCACAGGTGCAGGGCCTTCGGCCACGCCCAGGTCATCTTCCGGGCGGGTGTCGGAGATACCGGTACCGCCGGACGCCAGTTCGCTTTGCAGCTTGTCGGTGTCCAGTTCGTTGACCCACTTGGCCACAACGATGGTGGCAACGGCGTTACCCACCAGGTTGGTCAGCGCACGGGCTTCGGACATGAAGCGGTCGATGCCCAGGATCAGCGCCAGGCCGGCAACCGGCAGGTGGCCTACGGCCGACAGGGTGGCAGCCAGTACGATGAAACCACTGCCCGTCACACCCGCAGCGCCTTTGGAGGACAACAGCAGCACCAGCAGCAGAGTGATCTGGTGGGTGATGTCCATATGGGTGTCGGTCGCCTGGGCGATGAACACGGCCGCCATGGTCAGGTAGATCGACGTACCGTCCAGGTTGAACGAGTAGCCGGTTGGGATCACCAGACCGACCACGGATTTCTTCGCGCCCAGACGCTCCATCTTGATCAGCATGCGTGGCAGTGCGGACTCGGAAGACGACGTGCCGAGAACGATCAGCAGCTCTTCACGGATGTAGCGGATCAGCTTGACCACGCTGAAACCGTGGGCGCGGCAGATGGCGCCCAGCACCACCAGCACGAACAGCACGCACGTGATGTAGAAGCAGATCATCAACTGGCCCAACTGCACCAGCGAACCCACACCGTAGGCGCCGATGGTGAACGCCATGGCGCCCAGGGCACCGATTGGCGCGAGCTTCATGATCATGTTGATGATGTTGAACATCACGTGGGCGAAACGATCGATGAAGTCCAGCACCGGCTTGCCGTAGGCACCCAGGCGATGCAGGGCGAAACCGAAGATCACCGAGAACATCAGCACTTGCAGGATGTCGCCGTTGGCGAAGGCGCCGACGATGGTGTTAGGAATCACGTTGAGGATAAAGCCGACGATGCTCTGGTCTTTACCGGCAGTCACGTAGGCAGCGACTTTGGAAGCGTCCAGGGTTGCCACGTCGATGTGCATGCCAGCGCCCGGCTGCACAACGTTGACCACGACCAGGCCAATCAGCAGGGCGATGGTGGAAACGATTTCGAAATACAGCAGCGCGTAGCCGCCGGTTTTGCCGACCGATTTCATGCTTTGCATGCCAGCGATGCCGCTGACCACGGTGCAGAAGATAATCGGGGCGATGACCATTTTGATCAGCTTGATAAAGCCGTCACCCAGTGGCTTGAGGGCCACGCCGGTCTCTGGGTAGAAGTGACCGAGCAAGATACCGATAACGATTGCAACGATCACCTGGAAATACAGGGATTTGTAGATTGGCTGACGAGTCGTCATTGCAAAATTCCTCAATCGTCCCGTGTGGCAAATATCCGCCATTGCCCACGACACTTGAATTGCGAACCCTCCTGCACTGGAGGGATTTGTTGTTTGCGAGACCTGCAAAAACACGTCTGCGCTGTAATCCTTATCGCAAACGTCGTGCCACTTTGCTTTAAATACGCTGAAGGCCTTTAGACATCAGGCCCGAAGGTTTCCAGAGCCCGTCTCAGACCGCGGACAAGGTGGCGGTTTTCCGCCGAGCAGTCCAATCGCATCCTGGAATTTGGCGGATATCCGCCTTGTCGCTTCGCAGGGTGATGACTACCATCGGCCATTCCATGGATGAGGCCCTGTCATGCGTGAACGCACCATTGCCAGTCATTTCGCCCGCGCCGCCCTGGGCGGCGCGCGTCAAGCCGGTTACGACTACTGCGGCCTGCTGCAGCAGGCGGGCATCACCCCCGAATTGCTGAACGAACCCCGTGCGCGTATTGCTCCGGAGCAATTTACCCGGTTGCTGCAAATGCTCTGGCTGGCGCTGGATGACGAATACCTGGGCTTCGCCGACGGACCGAGCAAGCGCGGCACCTTCGCCATGATGTGTCATGCGCTGATCCATTGCCGCACGCTGGAGAAGGCGCTGGAACGCGGCTTATTATTTTATAGCCTATTCCCACACGGGCCGCGCTGGCAGCTGACAAGAGAAGACGACATGGTTCGATTGAGCCTGGACGACGCGACCTTGTGGGACCCGGACCACTTTCTCAGTGAATGCCTGCTGGTGATCTGGCATCGCCTGGGCAGTTGGTTGATCGGCCAGCGTATCCGGCTGCATCAGGTCACCTTCAGCTATTCGATGCCGACCCACGCCAGCGAATATGACCTGTTATTTCCCTGCCCCCTCATATTCGGCGCACCGAACAGCAGCCTGGTATTCCCCGCCCGCTACCTGAGCCTGCCGCTGTTGCAGGACGAACGCACCCTCAAGCACTTTCTCGAGCGCTCCCCCGCCGACCTGCTATCACGGCCGGACGAAGGCGACAGCTTGAGCAGCCAGTTGCGCCGCCTGCTGAGCCGCGACCACACACCCTGGCCGGACCTGGAAGCCGTCGCCCAGCATTTGCATATCAGCCCACAGACCCTGCGCCGGCATTTGCGTGAGGAAGGCACCAGTTTTCAGGCGTTGAAGGATGAGTTACGACGCGACATCGCCATTTATCACTTGGGGCGAGCGGACTTGTCGTTGCAGGAAATTGCAGAACAGCTGGGGTTTTCCGAGCCGTCGGCGTTTCATCGGGCGTTCAAGAAGTGGACGGGGCTGACGCCTGGGGCTTATCGGGCGCAAGAGAGTTAGAAGGGTGTTGCCGGTGAGGGCCTCATCGGGGGCAAGCCCCCTCCCACATTTGACTGGGTTCACACAGCGTGAATTGTGAATAATTTTAAAGTGTGGGAGGGGGCTTGCTCCCGATAGGGCCAGCCCAGCCACTACCGATCAAACGGCCGGAAAATGAATCTTGAACGCCGCGCCGCCCAGTTCCGAATCACCCAAGGTCAATTGCGCGTGATAGCTCTCTATGATGTCCTTGACCACCGCCAGCCCGATCCCCTGCCCCGGGTGCTGGCGGTCGAGCCGCTCGCCCCGCTGCAGAATCCGCGCGCGCTGGTCCGGTGGAACACCGGGGCCGTCGTCCTCGATACACAGCTCAGTGCCTTCAAGGTTCTCAACCAGGCTGATGCGCACCTCGCTCAGGCATAGGCGATAGGCGTTTTCCAACAGGTTACCGAGCATCTCGAGCAGGGCGCCTTTCTCGATGGGCACGTCGCACCCGTCCGGCAGTTCAAAGGTCACCGTGACGCGCTTGTCCCGGTAAACCTTGCCCAGCGTGTCGCACAGGCTTTGCAGCACCGGTTCCAGGCGTACCTGGTGGCGTACCAGGCCGCTCTTGCGCAGGCTGGCACGCTGCAATTGATAGCCGATCTGCTGGCTCATACGCTCGATCTGCGATTGCAGCACTCGCGCCTGACTGAGCTCTTCAGGGCGCTGGGCCATGTCTTCGCTCACACCCTGCAGCACCGCCAGCGGGGTTTTCAGGCTATGGGCCAGGTCATCCAGAGAGTCACGGTAGCGCGCCCGCTGCTCGCGCTCGCTGTGCAGCAAACGGTTGAGGGAGCCGGTGAGGCGCAGCAGTTCGCGCGGATGCTCTTCGCTGAGGCTCTCGCGGGTGCCGCCTTCGATCTGGTCCAGTTCCTGGCTCAGGCGCCGCAGGGCCTGCAGGCCCCAGGTCAGGCCAAGCCACAACAGCGTCAACAGCACCAGCAACGCCGCGCCGAACCCCAGGTAGAGATTCTCGCGCAGGCCTTCGAGGGTCAGCTGGTATTCGCGCACCGGCTGCAAGGCGACGATGCTGAAGGCCGCACTCTTGCCGCCCAGCAGCCGGACCTCGACGTCGTAGACGAAAAATTCCTGGCCGTTGGCTTCGCGAATGCGCGCAAATTCGTTGCCGCGCCCATCGTAGCGCGGCTTGTAGTTGATGTTTTCTTCTTGGGTAGCCCGCGAGCGCCACACCAGGTGGCCTTCGCGGTCGTAGATATAGCCGAGCAGGCGGCTGTCGGTCAGGTTGAAACGTTCATCGGGCAACTGCGCCGGCATCAGCAGCCGGTTGTTTTCCACGCGTGCCGCGGAGATCAGGGTGGTGACATCCGACGCCAGGCGCTGCTCGATGGAATCCTGCAACGCCAGGCTGAACGCCCCCTGCATGGCGGGCAACAAACCCAGCATGAACAGCACCGCCAGGGTGGCGGCGGCCAGCATCAGGCGCACGCGTAGCGAGCGAATCAACGGCAGCGCTCATTGAACAGGTAGCCCAGGCCGCGCACGGTGTCGATCGGCTTGAACCCGGCCGGGCCTTCCAGCTTGCGGCGCAGGCGACCGACCAGCACTTCGATGACGTTTGGATCGCGCTCGTCGTCGTCAGGATAGAGTTGCTCCATCAAGCGGTCCTTGGCCACCACCTGCTGATGATGGCGCATCAGGTATTCGAGGATCCGGTACTCGTAGGCGGTCAGCGCCAGCGGCTGTTCATCCAGCGATGCTTGCTTGCGGTTGAGGTCCAGCAGCAGCGGCCCGGCGACGATGGTGGACTGGGTAAAGCCACTGGAGCGGCGCAGCAAGGCGTTCATCCGCGCCTCCAGCTCTTCGAACTGGAACGGCTTGACCACGTAGTCGTCGGCTCCGGCAGCCAGGCCTTCGACTTTGTCCTGCCAGTTGCCGCGGGCGGTCAGGATCAGGATCGGAAAGGTCTTGGCCTGGGTGCGCAGTTGCCGGATCAGGTCCAGGCCCCCCATGCCGGGCAGGCCCAGGTCGACGATCGCCAGGTCATGGTTGAATTGGCCGGTCTGGTACAGGGCTTCCTCGGCATTGGCCACGGCCTCGACGACGTGCCCGCTGTCGGTCAGGCGGGTAAACAGGTGATGACGCAACAGCGCCTCATCTTCCACCACCAGCAATTTCATAAGGCTCTCCAAGGCAATTCAACAGTCCGAGCGAGGGATATCATAGCGGCCCAGCAGGTCTTGCGGGCGCAGTTTAATGCCATTGTAGTGGCCCGACACAGACGCGTAACCGCTGCGGTAGCCCGGTTGAGGGGCCGCGGCGTCCAGGGACTGGCCCCACGGCGCGGCCTGCACACTCACCTCTTCGAAGCTGACGCGGTGGATCAGGTTGCTGGGTTTGCGGGTCTTCTCGCGGTCAAATGCGGCAAAGGTGCTATCGCTGGCTTGCGCGCCGGCGGTGGCACTGAGCATGGTCAACGCCAACATCAGCTTCTTGATCGCAGTCATGGTCGTTACCTCGTACGCGTTTAGGCTGTGACGCTCACACTACGCAAACGCCCCTGAACTCCCCCTGAACAGGCTCTGAACCCAGGCTGAACCGCGACGGGCTATGCACTGGCGCGCCAACTCGG
Source organism: Pseudomonas sp. W4I3 (assembly GCF_030816195.1). Taxonomy (GTDB): domain Bacteria; phylum Pseudomonadota; class Gammaproteobacteria; order Pseudomonadales; family Pseudomonadaceae; genus Aquipseudomonas. The sequence continues at coordinate 5,198,864 of NZ_JAUSXS010000001.1, forward strand.
CAGAATGTCGCGCATGACGTCCCTACCCGCCTGTTGCACCCCATTCGATGCCCATTGGCCGCTGCCGGCTCCGTTGCCGGGCACGGTGTTCTTGAGCACGCAATTCGATCCGAACTTATTGAACCCCGGCGACTTCCAGCGCAGCGCCGTGCCGCCGCCCGCGAGCATTCAGCGCTCGGTGGCCAAGCGCCAGGCGGAGTTCCTCGCCGGCCGCTTGTGCGCCCGCGAAGCGCTGCAACGCCTCGACCATCTGGACTGCATCCCGGCCATCGGTGACGACCGCGCGCCGGTCTGGCCTGGGCACATCAGTGGCTCCATTACTCACAGCAACGGGCACGCCGCGGCGATTGTCGGGCATAAGGCGCAGTGGCGCGGTCTCGGAATGGACCTGGAAAACCTACTGACGCTGGAGCGGGCGGAACGCCTGGCCGGGGAGATTCTGACGCCGGATGAATTGCAACGAATGGCCACCGTGCCGCGAGAGCAGACTGCTCTGCTGGTGACGTTGACGTTTTCGGCCAAGGAGAGTTTGTTCAAGGCGCTCTACCCGATCGTGCAGAAGCGCTTTTACTTTGAGCATGCTGAGCTGGTGGAGTGGACCGAAGCCGGGCATGTACGGCTGAGGTTGCTGACCGAGTTGTCGGCTGAGTGGTGTCATGGCAAAGAGCTGGTTGGGCAGTTTGCGGTGGAGGGAGACCAGTTGTTGAGTCTGGTGGCTATCGGCGCTTGATCGACCGCTATCGGGAGCAAGCCCCCTCCCACAGGGGAACGCATTTCAAATGTGGGAGGGGGCTTGCCCCCGATGGCGATATCAGCCTTTCTCCTGGTCCCTGGGCCAACTCAGGCTGAAACACGCCCCGCCCAGGTTGTTGCTCTTGCTGATCAACGCCCGCCCGCCATGCCAATGGATAATCCGCCGCACGATCGACAAGCCCAAGCCATGCCCGCCCGAGGCGCGGGTGCGGCTGTCGTCCAGGCGCAGGAACGGCGTGAAGATACGCTCCCAGGCGCTCTGCGGCACGCCGGGGCCATCGTCTTCCACGTCGATACGGCAACGCACCTGCCCGACCTGATAACTGATCAGCACCTGGCCCTTGGCGTGGCGCATGGCATTGGTGACCAGGTTCTGCAGCGCGCGATGCAGGTAACGTGGCTCGGCATCGACCCAGGCGTCCTCCCAATCGGCCGATGACAAGCAGATACCCCGGGTCACGCTGACCTGCGGGCGCAGTGGCGATAATTCGCCGATCACCTGATCGAGCAACGCATCGAGGTCCACACGCTGGAAGTCCAACGCCGGCGCGCCCTGCTCCAGGCGCGCATAAGTGAGCATCTCGTCCACCAGGCCATCCAGGTCCTGGATATCGCCGTCCATGCCCTCCAGGTATTTGCGCCGCGCCTCGGGCGTGGTGGCGTCGCCGATCATCTCCAGGCCGAAGCGCAGGCGCGCGACCGGCGTGCGCAGCTCGTGGGACACCGCCCGCACCAGCTCGCGCTGAATCGCCAGCAATTGTTGCAAATGCTCGGCCATGCCGTTGAACGCTGCCGCCAGCCGCCCCACCGAATCGGCGCCACGGGCCGGTACGCGAACCTCCAGGTTGCCCTTGGCGATGCGCGTGGCCGCTGCCTCCAACCCCTTGAGCCGGCGCTCAAGCTGACGCACCAACAGGTAGACGATCAGACCGATCAGGGTCAGGCCTATCAGCGTGATCAGGATCAGCCATTGCGCGGGGTACGGGTTCATTTGGTACAGCGGACCGATCTCCAGCACCCATGGCGTACCGACCATGCCGGCAAACACGCGGATCGAGTCGCCGCCCTTGCCCAGGGCCATCACCGTATCGCCTTCCGCGACGCGACGGCGCTGGTCCTCGTCCATGTCGGCCTGATCGAGGGTCATCAGGTGCATTTCGAAACCAAAGCCCTTCGCGTGCTTGAGCTCAGCCAAACGTTGCGGTTGTTCGGCCACCGGAAATCGCACCAGTTCGTCGGCCAGCAAGTAGATAGTGGCGCGGGCCAGTTGCTCGCTGATCTGCTGCACTTCGCCCGTGAGCACCAGTTGTTCCTTTTCGCTGACCAGACGCAGCACTCGCGCGGCATGGGGGCCTGTCTGTTCCACCAGGACCTGGCCACGTTGCAGGCGCTTGCGCTGGCTCAGGTCCAACTGTGCGTCGGTGAAGGTGCGCAATTGCAGCGGAATGCCCAGCAATCGCTCCCACACCGCCAGGGCGCGCTGGCGCTCGATGGCGCTCATGGGCTGCAGATTGTCGCCCATCAGCGCGAAAGTGCCGTGGGCCAGGCGCTCGCGGTATTGGCCGCTGCGCACATCGTTGAGCAGGTGCAGCGCCAGCACCCCCAGCAGTGCGACCAGGACCAGCGCGGCGCACATGCCACCGTAGATGCGCAGAAAGATTGAATTCACAGCGGCATATCGGCGGCGGCTTCGGGAACGAACAGGTAGCCTTTGCTGCGGATGGTCTTGATCAGGCGGGGGTGGATCGGGTCATCGCCGATCTTTGGCCTGATACGTGAGATGCGCACATCAATCGAGCGATCCTGGCCGTCGTAGCCAACGCCGCGCAAGGCAATGAAGATTTCTTCGCGGGACAGGATGCGTCCAGCGTTCGCCACCAGCAGCCACAGCAGGTCGAATTCGGCACTGGTCAGTTCGATGCCACTTTCATGCAACCAGGCTTCGCGCAAGGCGCTGTCCACCACCAGCGGGCCGAACTGCAGGCGGCGCTGGTTTTCCACCATCACCGGTAACACCGGCTCGCTGCGCCGCAGCAGGGCCTGGATACGCGCCAGCAACAAGCGCGGGCGCACGGGTTTGCATACGTAGTCGTCGGCGCCCATGTCCAGGCCCAGTACCTGGTCCATGTCATCGGTACGCGCCGTCAGCATCAGGATCACGCCATCATAGCGTTCGCGCACCTTGCGGCAGATGCTCAGGCCGTCTTCGCCCGGCAGCATCAGGTCGAGAATCACCAGGTCCGGTTGCTCGGCGATGATGCGCGCGGCTGCCAGGGCACCGTCGTTCTCCACCGACACCCGCAGGCCGTTGCTCTCCAGGTATTCGCGGGTCAACTCGGCCAGCCGCTGGTCATCCTCGACGATCAATACCTGCCAGGCTTCCTGCTGCATGCGTGGTCCTCATTGTTATAAGAAGTGCTTCTGTCGGACACGGCTTGAATGTGTACAGACTTTTGATCTTCGCCACGCACACCCTGCTTGTCATGTCTGGAGGGCATAACGAAGCCCGATTGTAGCCATGCCGGGGGCCTCAAACACAAGCCGGGAAATCCATTCGGTAATGGCGTTTTTTTGTGATAGGGTTCGCGCCCTTCGAAAAGGGGCACGTTGTTTTGAGCCCGAAATATTTAATGACAAACGGCGCAATCCAGCAGCAGTGCGGCCTACACGCTGATTCCACCTTTCTTACACATTTTACCCACAGCGTTATCCACAGGTTACTGCGTTGCCAACCCCTCCAAAACGCATTATCTTGTACCTCGGCGTCGGAGAAGACCCTACATGTGGGGTTTTTGAAGAAAACGCTCAACCACACAAGTGGCTCGAAATTCAAGCGCTTTATTACTAGGCGCTGCGTGGAACCAACAGATTTTCAGTAGACCAAACCGCTCACGCGGATGGCAGCTGTTTCCCATCCCGATATGGAAAACGGTACGGGTGTTGCAGGAAGAGCCTGACACTCGCAATCAAATATAGAACGTGGAGACAACCCCCCATGCAAACCGACACAACTCGCGAGAACCCGCAGGGCTCCGTGCCGCAGGCCGCCGATTCGAATATGGATCTGTCCGCCACTGCACCTGGCCAACTGCGCGTGATCAAGCGTAACGGTACTGTCGTTCCTTACACCGATGACAAAATCACCGTCGCTATCACCAAAGCGTTTCTTGCAGTTGAAGGCGGCAACGCTGCCGCCTCGTCGCGCATCCACGACACCGTCGCACGCCTGACCGAACAAGTGACCGCGACCTTCAAGCGTCGCATGCCGTCGGGCGGCACGATCCACATCGAAGAAATCCAGGACCAGGTCGAACTGGCCCTGATGCGTGCCGGCGAGCAGAAAGTTGCCCGCGACTACGTGATCTACCGCGACTCGCGCGCCAAGGAACGTGCCGTACACGCACCGTCCGCCGAAGCCGTGCAAGCCCATCCGTCGATCCGCATCACCCTGGCCGATGGCAGCTTTGCGCCGCTGGACCTGGGCCGACTGAACACCATCATCACCGAGGCCTGCGAAGGCCTGGAAGAAGTTGATGGTGACCTGATCCAGCGCGAAACCCTGAAGAACCTCTACGACGGCGTGGCCCTGACCGACGTCAATACCGCCCTGGTGATGACCGCCCGTACCCTGGTTGAACGCGAGCCGAACTACTCGTTCGTGACCGCGCGCCTGCTGATGGACACCCTGCGCGCCGAAGGCCTGGGTTTCCTGGGCGTGGCCGACAGCGCCACCCACCACGAGATGGCTGACCTGTACGCCAAGGCGCTGCCTGCCTACATCACCAAGGGTATCGAATTCGAATTGCTGAACCCGATCCTGGCCACCTTCGACCTGGAAAAACTCGGCAAGGCCATCAACCACGAGCGCGACCAGCAGTTCACCTATCTGGGGCTGCAAACCCTGTACGACCGTTACTTCATCCACAAGGACGGTATCCGCTTCGAACTGCCGCAGGTGTTCTTCATGCGCGTGGCCATGGGCCTGGCGATCGAAGAGAAGCATAAAGAAGACCGTGCCATCGAGTTCTACAACCTGTTGTCGTCCTTCGACTACATGTCGTCGACCCCGACCCTGTTCAACGCCGGCACCCTGCGTCCACAGCTGTCGAGCTGCTACCTGACCACCGTGCCGGATGACCTGTCGGGCATCTACCACGCGATCCACGACAACGCCATGTTGTCCAAATTCGCCGGCGGCCTGGGCAACGACTGGACGCCTGTGCGTGCACTGGGTTCGTACATCAAGGGCACCAACGGTAAATCTCAGGGCGTCGTACCGTTCCTGAAGGTGGTGAACGACACCGCCGTCGCCGTCAACCAGGGTGGCAAGCGCAAAGGCGCTGTGTGTGCCTACCTGGAAACCTGGCACATGGACATCGAAGAGTTCATCGAGCTGCGCAAGAACACCGGTGATGATCGTCGTCGTACCCACGACATGAACACGGCCAACTGGATCCCTGACCTGTTCATGAAGCGTGTCTTCGATGACGGCCAGTGGACCCTGTTCTCGCCATCCGAAGTCCCGGACCTGCACGACCTGACCGGCAAGGCCTTCGAAGAGCGCTACGAGTACTACGAAGCCCTGGCTCAGTACCCTGGCAAGATCAAGCTGTTCAAGACCATTCAGGCCAAAGACTTGTGGCGCAAAATGCTGTCGATGCTGTTTGAAACCGGCCACCCATGGCTGACGTTCAAAGACCCCTGCAACCTGCGCAGCCCGCAGCAGCACGTTGGCGTGGTCCACAGCTCGAACCTGTGCACCGAGATCACCTTGAACACCAACAAGGACGAGATCGCCGTTTGCAACCTGGGCTCGATCAACCTGCCGAACCACATCGTCAACGGCAAGCTCGACACCGCCAAGTTGGAACGCACCGTCAACACCGCCGTACGCATGCTCGATAACGTGATCGACATCAACTACTACTCGGTGCCACAGGCGCAGAACTCCAACTTCAAGCACCGTCCGGTTGGCTTGGGCATCATGGGCTTCCAGGACGCGCTGTACCTGCAGCACATTCCTTACGGTTCCGATGCGGCCGTCGAGTTCGCCGACAAGTCCATGGAAGCGGTCAGCTACTACGCGATCCAGGCTTCCTGCGACCTGGCCGACGAGCGCGGCGCCTACGAGACATTCCAGGGTTCGCTGTGGTCCAAGGGCATCCTGCCGCTGGATTCGCAACAGATCCTGATCGAAGCCCGTGGCCAGAAGTACATCGACGTTGACCTGAACGAAACCCTGGACTGGGCGCCGGTACGTGCCCGTGTGCAGAAAGGTATTCGTAACTCCAACATCATGGCCATCGCACCGACCGCGACCATCGCCAACATCACCGGCGTATCGCAGTCGATCGAACCGACCTACCAGAACCTGTATGTGAAATCGAACCTGTCGGGCGAATTCACCGTGATCAACCCGTACCTGGTTCGTGACCTGAAAGCCCGTGGCCTGTGGGACTCGGTGATGATCAACGACCTCAAGTACTACGACGGTTCGGTGCAGCAGATCGAGCGCATCCCGCAAGAACTCAAAGAGCTCTACGCGACGGCGTTCGAAGTGGACACCAAGTGGATCGTTGACGCCGCCAGCCGTCGTCAGAAGTGGATCGACCAGGCTCAGTCCCTGAACCTCTACATTGCCGGCGCTTCGGGCAAGAAACTCGACGTGACCTACCGCATGGCTTGGTACCGTGGCCTGAAAACCACCTATTACCTCCGTGCCCTGGCCGCGACCAGCACCGAGAAGTCGACCATCAACACCGGTAAGCTCAACGCTGTTTCCAGCGGCAACCACGGTGATGACTCGGTACTCGCTGCGCCAGCCGGCCCGGCGCCAGTGCCGAAGGCCTGTGCGATTGACGAGCCGGATTGCGAAGCTTGCCAATAAGCTGAAGAGGTTCCGGGCTTGTATAGCCGGAACCGAAAAACCCCTGATAGACCCAGGCCGCAGTTGGGTGTATCAGGGGTTTTCTTTTGCCTGGCAGAAAACCAGCCTGTCGCTAGACCAGGACGGTTGCTATGCCCGAATTGGGCACACCACCACGCTGCCCCCACAACTCGACGCGGCCGTTGATCACAGCCATCGAGTGACCGCCGTATTCCACTGTACCGACGTTGCTGCTTCTCAAGTCGGCATCCGTCGCCGACCTGTAAAGCCCCCTCAGCCCCAAGCGATCCAGGCCTTCGCGGGAAACCTCTCCATCGTTGAGGCTGTTCATCGCTGCCATGAAACTGCGCCCTGCCGTGCCATCATTGTTTTCCATCTGGGCCCGCTTGGCACTCGCGGCATACATGAAATTGGCATCGGTCATCATCGCGGGGTCGTCGCCCTTGAAACGGGCGTGTGTGGCCGCCTCCCTCACCTCATCCTTGGTCAAAGACAGCTTGAAACCATCTCGCATGGTCACGTCATAACCTGCGCCCGTTTCCTTGACCGTCCTGAAGACATCCGTAGGTTTCTGGCCGTAGCGCATCATGGCGGCTTTTATGGCAGAAACGGTGACGCAATTGCCGTCAGGTCCCTGGCTGAAACCGCTCCATATATTGTCGGGCTTTTTCCCGGGATTACTGGTATCAGGCCTGTAGTTGAAATGTTTCGAGCCTTCGGTAATCGGCTTGTTGCTCATGGATTCACGGGGACCGAAATCCGCCGGGTTTACCCTGCTGCCGCGGCCACCTCCGCCACCTCTTGGCGATGGCGAGACAGGCGGAGCTATCTCATCGTCGGGAAACCACTCTTTCAGCAGTTGTTTTAAAAGCTCAAGGAATTGCCCAGAAGCGTCTTCTCTCAGCGTGTTAAGGATCGCCTTGAATTTCTCGTCTCCCAATTTCTCACGCAGCGCATTCAACTTGTCGCGCGCACCTTGAACCGCCTGCGTCTTGCCCGACTGCTTTGCCTCCAGCATGTCATTGAGCAAGGTTTTTACCGCTGCCTTGTCGGCATCTGGCGCGACCGGTATTGATTCAATTCGCGCCACGCCTGGCACAAATCCGGCACGTCTTGTATCGGACGCGAAAACCTCTGAACCCCACATACCCCGCCCTCATGATTGATGAACCTACCAGGCTCTGGTCCGATCAGTGGCAAGACGGGGGCGCCGCGTTCCTTCCTCTGGCGGTTAACGAGTAATCCGATGTGCCTGAGGCAACTTTCCTACACCCACAAAAAAGCCCCTCTTACGAGGGGCTTCCTGTGCAGCGCTGACGCATCAGGTCATCTGAATGATGGTCTGCATGATGGTGCTCTGGGTGGAAATCGTTTTGGCGTTCGCCTGGTAGTTGCTCTGGGCCTTGATCAGGTCCACCAACTCATTGGTCAGGTTGACGTTGGAGTTTTCCAGCGAGTTAGCCACGATCGAACCCAGGGTGCCGGCTTGCGGTGTGTCGTAACCAGGCTGACCCGACGCGAAGGTCTCTTTCCAGGTGGTGCTGCCGGCGGGCTGCAGGCCCTGTTCGTTGTTGAAGCTGGCCAGCGAAATCTGGCCGATGGCCTTGCTCTGCTGGTTGCTGAACGTGGCGAACAGCACGCCGCTGCCGTCGATCTTCAGGCCGGTGATCTGGCCGGTGGCATAGCCATCGGTAACCGGAGGGTTACGGTAGGTGGCCGAATTGTATTGGGTAATGTTGGCCATGTTGACGGCAATCCCCGTCGGGTTGGCATCCGCGCCGTTGGCCTTCCACACACCGTCAGTCACAGTGCCCGGTACCCAGCCTGTCACGGTGAGTGTCTTATCGGATACGCCACCGGTGACTACGCTGGTGAGCTTGCCGGCACCATCGAAGGTCAATGCCGAGGCGACAGGCGGGGTCGACGGGGTGCCTGTCGGTGCCGAGCCATCAGGATTGCGGCCGTCGATCAAGGTATAGGCATTCCATTTGTTGCCGTCGGTTTTCACCAGGTACTGCACCATTGGGTGCGCGTTGCCCTGGGAGTCGTACAAGGTTGTGCTGTATTGAGTGGTGAAGGTGTCGGTCTTGGTAGGATCGAACGGCTTGGCCGTTTGGTCGATCACCGGCTCCGAGGAGTTCAGGTTACTGGTGGAGTCGACCTTGGTGGACGCCTTGGGCGGCAGGTTAGTCAGGTTCAGTTGCAGGTCAGTGAGACCGCCCTTGATGATCTTGCCGTCATCATCCGCAGCGTAACCTTGCAGGCGCGAGGTACCGGTGTTGTTGGTGATGTAGCCGTCTTTGTCGGCACGGAAAGCACCGCTGCGGGTGTATTCCAGTGAACCGTCGCTGCCCTTCTGGACGAAGAAGCCACCGCCCTGGATCGCCATGTCCAAGGTTCCGCCGCTGCCGTTAACGTCACCTTGGGTGAATTGCTGGGACACCGCCGCCAGGTTCACGCCGTTACCGATGCTGTTCTGGCCGGTGCCCAGCTTGGACGCTGCGTAGATATCCGCGAACTCCGCACGAGACGACTTGAAGCCAGTGGTCGCGACGTTGGCGATGTTGTTGCCGGTCACGTCCAGTTGTTTGTTGGCCGCATAGAGGCCGCTAAGGCCGATATTAAAAGACATGTTTCTCTCCCTCTGCCGTATTTAGCCGGCTCTATGTACCGATAGTCTGGATTTGCGACAGCTTGACGCTGCCCATGCCGCCTGCAAGGTTCAGCAGCATTTCGCCGCCGGTCTTGCTCAGCGTTACGCTGGTCACCGTTGCCGGCAGCGAAGTGCTGAGGGCAACCGCGTCACCCTTGTCGTTCTTGGTGGAGGCCGCGAAGGTGTAAGTGCCGGCTGGGGCGACCTCACCCTTGTCGTTCTTGCCATCCCAGATGAAGTCCGAAGTGCCCGCCCCCTGGGCGCCCATATCAAGGGTGCGCACCACGTTGCCGTCTTTGTCGGTGATCTTGATCGAGACGTTGCCCGTCGCCGCCGTCACCGCCACCGAACCGGTCATGCTCTTGCTGGTATCGACCAGCGCCTTGTCGGTCTGGGTGATGATCGAACGTCCCACCAACGATGAAGCCTGCAGCGCCTGGGAAGAGCTGAAGTTGCTCGAGATGTTATTCACCGAGTCGTTCAGGGTGTTGATGCCTTCCAGGCTGCTGAACTGTGCCAGCTGGGCCACGAACGCACCGTTGTCCTGTGGCGACAGTGGATTCTGGTTCTTCAGCTGGGTCACCAGCAATTGCAGGAATGCATCCTTGCCCAACGCCTGGTTGCCGGTCGCTGCGCTGGAAACACTTCCTACATTATTTGAAGCGTCCTGAACCTTTGAGTTGAACAGGTTCTGGACGGCCGTATTGTTCGATGTATCAACGATGGCCATTATTTGGCGCCCCTTATCACTGACCCAGGGTCAGGACCTTCTGCATCATGGTTTTGGCGGTGTTCATCATTTCCGCGTTGGTCTGGAACGAGCGGCTGGCGGAAATCATGTCGGCCATTTCCTCGACCACGTTGACGTTGGGGTAGTAGACGTAACCCTTTTCGTTCGCGGCCGGATGGTTGGGTTCGTAGCGTGCTTCGAGGTTGCTCTGGTCTTCGACCACACCCAGCACCTGCACGCCTTGGCCGGCGGCATCCTGGTTCTGGAACAGCGAATCACTGCCGCCGCTCTGGCCGCCCTGGAACATGGTGGCGAACACCGGGTGGCGGGCGCGGTAAGTCTGGTCAATGCTCGAAGACACGGTCTCGGCGTTGGCGATGTTACTGGCGACGGTGTTCAAACGCGTGGTCTGCGCGCTCATGCCACTGCCGGCAATATTGAAAACACTGGACAGGGACATGGCTTATTCTCCACGCAGGGCTGACATCAGCCCTTTGAATTTGCTGTTGAGCAGGGTAAAGCTGGCCTGGAAATTCACCGAGTTTTCGGCGTAGTTCGATTGTTCCAGTTGAGCATCGACGGTGTTCTGGTCGATCGACGGCTGCATCGGCGTGCGATACAGCAGCGACTCGTCACCACTGCCAAGGCCTTGTGCTTCGATATGACGGCTGTTGGTCATGTTCAAGGCGAAGGTGCCGTTCTTGGTTTTGTCCTGCTGCGCGGCGAGCACGGCGGAGAAGTCCAGATCCCGAGCTTTGTAGTTCGGGGTGTCGGCGTTGGCAATGTTGTTGGCCAGGACTTCGGCACGCTGGGCGCGGAAGCCCAGGGCTTGTTCGTGGATACCGAGCGCTTTATCGAAGCTGATGCTCATGGCGGAAACCTTTAGGCTGACCTGCTGTTCGTTAACAGGGCTATAGCAAGGTGCATGCCAATGTTCGGGAGCCCCGTATATCTGGGGCTTGCGGGGAGGAGGCTTGCGGCAATGCCAGAAAAGCGGCAAGCCGTTTCCGCCTGGCGCCAGTAAAGCGGCAATGGGGAGTTGCCGCTTTCTTCGATTTCGCCGCAGATAAAAATGTGGGAGGGGGCAAGCCCCCTCCCACATTTTGACTGCGTGCTGCTTATTTGGCCTGGTAGATGATCCCGGGACTGCACTGCACCATCTGAAAGTGATCAGGCAGGCCGTTCAGTGCTTCGGAAGCACCGAGGAACAAATAGCCGCCACGCTTGAGCGTGCCATGGATACGCAACAGGATGTCTTTTTTCACTTCGGCCGAGAAATAAATCAGCACGTTGCGGCAGAACACCATGTCGAACTTGCCCAGGCTGGCGTAGCTGTCGAGCAGGTTGAACGAGCGGAACTCCACGCGATTCTTGATCGGCGCCTTGATCGCCCAACGCCCTGCCCCTTTGGGGTCAAAGTAGCGTTGCAGCCGCTCCTGGGACAAACCACGCCCCAGCGCCAGGCTGTCGTACTCACCGGTCTTGCAGTTGGTGAGCATGGTGCCCGACAAGTCCGTCGCCACAATTTGCGCGCCGGCTTTCAACTGACCCATGTTGGTCCGTTCGAATTCGTCGATGGACATCGAGATCGAATACGGTTCCTGCCCCGACGAGCATGCGGCCGACCAGATACGCAGGCGCTGGCCCGGGCTGGCCTTGATGGCTTCCGGCAGCACTTTGTTCTTGAGCACCTCGAAAGGGTAGGTATCGCGAAACCACAGGGTTTCGTTGGTGGTCATGGCATCGACCACCATCTCCTTGAGCCCACTGCGCGGCTGCCCCTGGATCCGCTGGACCAACTCACCCAGGGACTTTATGCCCTGCTGTTCCATCAGCTTGTTGAGACGGCTGGATACCAGGTATTGCTTGTTTTCACCGAGCAATATGCCACAGGCCTTTTCCAGGAAGACCCGGAACTGTTCGAAATCCAAATTACCCGTAGACAATGATACCGCCTCTTAAATCGTGTGACCGCCAGGAGGGAAAATCCCCCTAGCCGTGATCTGCTGCCTTGATCCGGTCGACTACCCGGGATGCGAGGTCATCAGGCCGGAATTTAGCCAGGAAGTCATCTGCACCGACCTTCTTGACCATTGCCTGATTGAATACCCCCGACAACGAAGTATGCAGGATGATATGTAATTTTTGCATGCGTGGATCGCTGCGTATCTCAGCCGTGAGGGTGTAGCCGTCCATTTCCGGCATCTCGATGTCGGAAATCATCATCAGGAATTCTTCTTCCGGCTTCTTGCCTTCATCCACCAACTTGCGCAGGTAATCCAAGGCCTGGCGCCCGTCATTGAGGGCAACTACGTCGACGCCGACTGTTTGCAGGCAACGCGTGACCTGCTTGCGAGCGACAGAGGAGTCGTCCACGGTCAACACACGCAGGGACACCGCTTTGTGGGCCGTCTCGGCATCCACCACGCCGACCGAAATGGTCTCCGAGGTCGGCGCCACTTCGGCGAGGATTTTCTCCACGTCGATGATTTCCACCAACTGGTTGTCGACTCGCGTCACGGCCGTCAGGTAGTGATCGCGCCCGGTGCCCTTGGGCGGCGGATGAATCTCTTCCCAGTTCATATTGACGATGCGTTCCACCGAGCGCACCAGGAACCCTTGGGTCTTGGTGTTGTACTCGGTAATGATGACGAACGGGCTCTGACGGTCCTGCAAACCAGAGGAGCCAGTGGCCATTGCCAAGTCAAGAATCGGAATGGTCGCGCCACGGATATTGGCGACGCCGCACACCACCGGACTGGATTTAGGCATGATCGTCAGCTTCGGACACTGCAACACTTCACGCACTTTAAACACGTTGATGCCGTACAGCTGCTTGCCGTCCAGGCGGAAAAGCAACAACTCCAGGCGATTCTGCCCTACCAGCTGTGTGCGCTGGTTTACTGAATCCATTACACCTGCCATGCCCAGACTCCTAAATCCCAGAGGTACGATGCGTACCCAACACTAAACGGCACGAGCTTTGCTAAGTTTTGCTATTTGATTGGCTATGGATATTAAAATGACAGTTTCCCGCCGCCCCCGCCGCCCAAAGTACCGCAGACTGCTCTGCGCCGCGATGGCGCTGCTTGTCTGGGGCGTGGGCGTCGCGGCTCGCGCCGATAACGTCACCCTGCCTGATCTCCTTATCGGCGTCACCCAGGGCTTTCTTGAGTTCACTGTAGAAGATTATCTGGCGACCACACAGACACCAGGGCGCTATGAGATCCAGGTCAACCAGTTGGACCCGCGCCTTCGCATGCCCATGTGTGACAAGGAATTGACAGCCACCCTGGAAAGCCCCGCCCAGCCCATCGGCCGCGTAACCGTTAAAGTACGCTGCGAAGGCGCGTCCCCGTGGACGGTGTTCGTGCCGGCCCAGGTCAAATTGTTTCGCGACGTTGTTGTGGTTGCGCGACCATTGAAGCGCACCGGGATTATTGGCTATGACGATGTTGCTTTGCGTGAGCGGGATATCAGCTTGATCAATCAGGGTTACCTTACCTCCCTGGACCAGGCGATCGGGCAGCGGCTTACCCGACCAATGGTCACCGATCAGGTCATCACGCTGGTTCATCTGGAGCAGGCTGAAGTGATTCGCAAGGGTGACCAGGTGGTAATTTCCGCCAGCAGCGGCGGGCTGAACGTAAAAATGCCGGGGGAAGCGCTGTCCAATGGGGGAATGAGCGAACAGATTCGAGTGAAGAACCTCAACTCGAACCGCGTGATCAAGGCGCGGGTGACGGCGCCGGGCCAAGTGGAGGTGGCGCTATAGATGACTGGAATCAGTTGCCCGCTTTTCCTACACTGTGGGTTGGATGCCGAGCCTTGCGAGTTAATTGTCACTCGCGGCTAAAGTTTGTCCGGGTATGGCCGAAAACATGGCAAGCGTCCAAATACCCAGAGGTTTTTTATCATGGTCATTGATTTCAATCGTTTGAACAGCACCCAGCCCTTACCGGGCACCACGCGCACCAACGGTGCCAAGGAAAGCGTAGAAGCCAAGTCTCAGCCCGTGAAAGCAGAGCAGGCAAGCGCGAGCCCGAGTGGGGAATCGGTACACCTGAGCAATGAGGCTCAACAATTGCAAAAGGTCACTGACTCGCTGCGCGATCAACCGATCGTCAATAAGGCCCGTGTGGCCGAATTGAAACAGGCAATCGCCGATGGTACTTATACCGTCGACAGCAACCGTGTAGCCAGCAAGCTGCTTAACTTCGAAGCCGAGCGCTAGGCAAAGGCCTGCGCTGGGCTTCTGGACGCTTAACACCCAAGGCCAGCCATGCACCACGACGAACATTTGCTTCAACTGATCATTGATGATCTGGCGCCGACGCAACAATTGCTCGAGCTGCTTAAAGAAGAGTCCCTGGCCCTGTATGGCCGGGATATGCCTTTGCTCGAAGAAATACTGGCGCGCAAACAGTCGCTGATTGTGCTGCTCGAGCAGCACGGCAAGAAGCGCAGCGAGATTCTGATCAGCCTGGGCTTGCCCGCCGATCACGACGGCCTGGCACAGCTGGCGAGCCATTCCTCGGTCGGCGAACAGTTACTGACGCAAAGCAAAGCGCTCAATCAGTTGCTCGCCCAGTGCCAGGAAGCCAACCTGCTCAACGGCCAGTCGATCCAGCTTCAGCAAGCCACCACCGCCAACCAGTTACGTATTCTTCATGGCGGCGAGCCCCCGGCGCTCTATAACGCCCAAGGTTCCACTTCACGCCTGGTCAAGCCAAGTACCCGCAGCCAAGCCTGACGCCGGTTTACAGCGCGACCTATCCAAGGTGCGCTACATACTGGCAAAATGCCGGTTCTTGCGTGTAGTCGTATTTTGCCTGGAGATGGAACAACCGTGTTCAACGCCCCTAATGCGGAAGATGCACCGCAGCCACCAAAGGTCCTCACCACACCTCTGGAAATCGCCAGCACTCTGCGAATGCTCCAAGAAAGCCATGATCCGCTGATCATCACTTTCCACGAACGCAGCCAGCGCTTCCAAAGTTATCTTGTGGACATCGATCGGGACAGCAAGACGCTGACCCTGGACGAGATGATTCCGCGTGATGGTGAGCGCTACCTGGAAAATGGCGAGCCCTTCCGCATCGAGGGTTTCCATGATGGGGTGCGGGTTGCCTGGGACAGTAACGGCACACTGAGCATCAGCGAAAAAGATGGGCACCGTATCTACACTGGCAGCATGCCCGGCGAGGTGGTCTACCATCAGCGTCGTAATGCGTTCCGCGCTGCACTTAAGCTGGCGCAGCTGGTGAATATTGAACTGGGTGGCGAAAAACTCAAGGCACCGGTCAGCGGCAAGCTGCTGGACATCTCGGCCACCGGGTGCAAATTGCGCTTTGAAGGGGACATTTCCGAACGCCTGCAGCTGGGCCAGGTGTATGACCGCTTTATCGCCGCGCTGCCGTTCGGCAGCATGACCACCTCTGTCGAGCTGCGCTATCTGCATTTCGAAGACAGGATCAACACAACCTTCGCGGGTGTGCGCTTCCATAACATGAGCGGCTTGGTGCAGCGCCAAGTGGAGCGTTTTGTGTATCAACTGCAGCGCGAAGCTCGACGCTTCGACAAGGATGACGACCTGTAAGCCTTGAAACGCGGATGAAAAAAAACGGGCAGATCCTGAGGGGATCTGCCCGTTTTTTCGTTCAGGGGCGCGCCCTGCTCAGGTCATGGGGATGTTCGTCCGGGTCTATCGGCTCTGAGGGAGCCTGCGCAGCCGGCTCCTGAACCGCTGGTTCAGGCTCAGGATCGGGATCAGGATCAGGAACCGTGTCCTGCATCTGTTCCTGTACCACCTGTTCATCCACCCGCGGATCCAGTGCAGCCACCAACGGCGAACTGGACATGCTGTCTGGCATGGCCACGTGGTGCAGCGGTGCGTCGTCGACTTGATGCAGGTTAGTCACGGCCTTCGGCCGAATGCGCCATACCAGGATCAACGCACATAGACTGAAGAATGCGTACAGCATCTGGCTGCCGAACAGCTTCATCATCACGCCCGCCAAAAGCGGCCCAATACTGGCACCCACTCCGTAAGTCACCAGCAACATAGCGGTCAGCGATACCCTGCGATCACCTTCCACATGGTCGTTGGAAAAAGCCACCGCCAGCGGATAAAGACAAAACTGCACGAGTGAACACAGAAACCCTGCCACGAACAGTACTTCCAAAGGCACATTGGTCATGATCGCCAAGGGCAACGCCGCCACCGCCAGGCAACAGGCAAAGCAGCGAATCAGCAGTGCGCGGTCATAACGGTCCGACAACCACCCCAACGGCCACTGCACGAGCAGTCCAGCGAAAATACAGGAACCCATGAACAGACCAACCTGCTCGGTCGTCAGCCCCTGCTGGGACGCGTAGAGAGGCGCCAAGCCGTAGAACGAGCCGACGATCAGACCAGCCCCCAACACAGTGCTGAGAGACTGTGGCACACGCTTGATAAAGAAACGCGGCTCCATTGGCGCCGGGTGTAATGGCGCCGGGTGAATACGTCGGGTCATTGCTACCGGTACCAGGCACAGGGCAAAGCACAGCGCGACCAGCATCAACAGTTCAAGGCCCAAGTGGGGATGCATGACCAATATCAACTGGCCCAGCACCAAGCCGAGGTAGGAGGCGATCATATAGCCGCTGAACACGACCCCTCGCTGCTTGGCGTCCGCTTGCTCGTTAAGCCAGCTTTCGATAACCATGTACTGGCACATCATACCCAGGCCAACGATTATCCGCAGTACGATCCAGGCCGGCAGCCAATCGATCAAGCCGTGCCCCAACACAGCCGCGCCGACGATCCCGGCGCAAGTAGCGTAAGCACGTATATGCCCGACACGGGCAATCAAACGGTGGCCAATCTTGCCACCCAGCACCAGGCCAAAGTAGTTGGCCGCCATCAGCGCACCGACCCACAGGCTGTCGACGTGGTCGGCCGCCAGGCGCAAGGCCAGATAAGTACTGAGCAGGCCGGAGCCGATCAGCATCATCAAAGAAGCGAAATAAAGGGCTCGAAAAGATTTCCAGATCTGGCGCATCGGCGTTCCGAGCGGCTCCTTGCAGTGAGGGGACAGGGCTATCGGAATGATAGTCCGCAGTGGTCAGGTCCGGACAGGCGGCATGAGCCATTGCCGGGATTATTTTGCTTAACAGCTCAGACGCTGCATTCGTGCCTGCGAGGTACATAGAATCCGAGATAAATAGGCAGCGCACCACCTGTGAACCTTGAACATCCGCAAGGTTCGACTGGTCTTTGGATATCGGCGCTAAAAAGCCTGAATAGAGCGATCCACAGCATGCTGAGCATGTCCGGCACTGTCGCGCCAGCAGGGGTGATTTTCGCGGATACGCTCGCGTCTGCCGGGGGGTGAGGTTTTCGACCGCCCAAAACAAAACCCCTGTCTGCGTGAGCAAACAGGGGTTCTGGAATTTAATCTTGACGATGACCTACTCTCACATGGGGAAACCCCACACTACCATCGGCGATGCATCGTTTCACTACTGAGTTCGGGATGGGATCAGGTGGTTCCAATGCTCTATGGTCGTCAAGAAATTCGGGTACTGAGTCGTGGCCAGCTGGCCTCGCTTCAGCAAATTGGGTATGTAATAGAATTTGGTGTTTTGTGAGCGTCGAACTTTCGGTTCATCTCGTCTTCACACACCGCAATCTGGTCTCTCTCGAGTCGCAAATTGCTTGGGTGTTATATGGTCAAGCCTCACGGGCAATTAGTATTGGTTAGCTCAACGCCTCACAGCGCTTACACACCCAACCTATCAACGTCGTAGTCTTCGACGGCCCTTCAGGGAACTCAAGGTTCCAGTGAGATCTCATCTTGAGGCTAGTTTCCCGCTTAGATGCTTTCAGCGGTTATCTATTCCGAACATAGCTACCCGGCAATGCCACTGGCGTGACAACCGGAACACCAGAGGTTCGTCCACTCCGGTCCTCTCGTACTAGGAGCAGCCCCTCTCAAATCTCAAACGTCCACGGCAGATAGGGACCGAACTGTCTCACGACGTTCTAAACCCAGCTCGCGTACCACTTTAAATGGCGAACAGCCATACCCTTGGGACCGGCTTCAGCCCCAGGATGTGATGAGCCGACATCGAGGTGCCAAACACCGCCGTCGATATGAACTCTTGGGCGGTATCAGCCTGTTATCCCCGGAGTACCTTTTATCCGTTGAGCGATGGCCCTTCCATACAGAACCACCGGATCACTAAGACCTACTTTCGTACCTGCTCGACGTGTCTGTCTCGCAGTCAAGCGCGCTTTTGCCTTTATACTCTACGACCGATTTCCGACCGGTCTGAGCGCACCTTCGTACTCCTCCGTTACTCTTTAGGAGGAGACCGCCCCAGTCAAACTACCCACCATACACTGTCCTCGATCCGGATAACGGACCTGAGTTAGAACCTCAAAGTTGCCAGGGTGGTATTTCAAGGTTGGCTCCACGCAGACTGGCGTCCACGCTTCAAAGCCTCCCACCTATCCTACACAAGCAAATTCAAAGTCCAGTGCAAAGCTATAGTAAAGGTTCACGGGGTCTTTCCGTCTAGCCGCGGATACACTGCATCTTCACAGCGATTTCAATTTCACTGAGTCTCGGGTGGAGACAGCGCCGCCATCGTTACGCCATTCGTGCAGGTCGGAACTTACCCGACAAGGAATTTCGCTACCTTAGGACCGTTATAGTTACGGCCGCCGTTTACCGGGGCTTCGATCAAGAGCTTCGCGTTAGCTAACCCCATCAATTAACCTTCCGGCACCGGGCAGGCGTCACACCCTATACGTCCACTTTCGTGTTTGCAGAGTGCTGTGTTTTTAATAAACAGTCGCAGCGGCCTGGTATCTTCGACCGGCATGAGCTTACGGAGCAAGTCCTTCACCCTCACCGGCGCACCTTCTCCCGAAGTTACGGTGCCATTTTGCCTAGTTCCTTCACCCGAGTTCTCTCAAGCGCCTTGGTATTCTCTACCCAACCACCTGTGTCGGTTTGGGGTACGGTTCCTGGTTACCTGAAGCTTAGAAGCTTTTCTTGGAAGCATGGCATCAACCACTTCGTCATCTAAAAGATGATCTCGTCATCAGCTCTCGGCCTTAGAATCCCGGATTTACCTAAGATTCCAGCCTACCACCTTAAACTTGGACAACCAACGCCAAGCTGGCCTAGCCTTCTCCGTCCCTCCATCGCAATAACCAGAAGTACAGGAATATTAACCTGTTTTCCATCGACTACGCTTTTCAGCCTCGCCTTAGGGACCGACTAACCCTGCGTCGATTAACGTTGCGCAGGAAACCTTGGTCTTTCGGCGTGGGTGTTTTTCACACCCATTGTCGTTACTCATGTCAGCATTCGCACTTCTGATACCTCCAGCAAGCTTCTCAACTCACCTTCACAGGCTTACAGAACGCTCCTCTACCGCATCACTTACGTGATACCCGTAGCTTCGGTGTATGGTTTGAGCCCCGTTACATCTTCCGCGCAGGCCGACTCGACTAGTGAGCTATTACGCTTTCTTTAAAGGGTGGCTGCTTCTAAGCCAACCTCCTAGCTGTCTAAGCCTTCCCACATCGTTTCCCACTTAACCATAACTTTGGGACCTTAGCTGACGGTCTGGGTTGTTTCCCTTTTCACGACGGACGTTAGCACCCGCCGTGTGTCTCCCATGCTCGGCACTTGTAGGTATTCGGAGTTTGCATCGGTTTGGTAAGTCGGGATGACCCCCTAGCCGAAACAGTGCTCTACCCCCTACAGTGATACATGAGGCGCTACCTAAATAGCTTTCGAGGAGAACCAGCTATCTCCGAGCTTGATTAGCCTTTCACTCCGATCCACAGGTCATCCGCTAACTTTTCAACGGTAGTCGGTTCGGTCCTCCAGTTAGTGTTACCCAACCTTCAACCTGCCCATGGATAGATCGCCCGGTTTCGGGTCTATTCCCAGCGACTAGACGCCCTATTAAGACTCGCTTTCGCTACGCCTCCCCTATTCGGTTAAGCTCGCCACTGAAAATAAGTCGCTGACCCATTATACAAAAGGTACGCAGTCACCCAACAAAGTGGGCTCCCACTGCTTGTACGCATACGGTTTCAGGATCTATTTCACTCCCCTCTCCGGGGTTCTTTTCGCCTTTCCCTCACGGTACTAGTTCACTATCGGTCAGTCAGTAGTATTTAGCCTTGGAGGATGGTCCCCCCATATTCAGACAAAGTTTCTCGTGCTCCGTCCTACTCGATTTCATGACTAAGAGATTTTCGCGTACAGGGCTATCACCCACTATGGCCGCACTTTCCAGAGCGTTCCGCTAATCTCAAAGCCACTTAAGGGCTAGTCCCCGTTCGCTCGCCACTACTAAGGGAATCTCGGTTGATTTCTTTTCCTCAGGGTACTTAGATGTTTCAGTTCCCCTGGTTCGCTCCATACACCTATGTATTCAGTGTAAGGTAACCATCTTATGATGGCTGGGTTCCCCCATTCAGACATCTCCGGATCAAAGTCTGTTTGCCGACTCCCCGAAGCTTTTCGCAGGCTACCACGTCTTTCATCGCCTCTGACTGCCAAGGCATCCACCGTATGCGCTTCTTCACTTGACCATATAACCCCAAGCAATCTGGTTATACTGTGAAGACAACATTCGCCGAAAATTCGAATTTCTCAGTTAAGAGAACTCACAAATTTTACCTTAGCCTGATCCGTTACCAGTGAAAGTAACGTTCAGTCTATCTTTCTATCACATACCCAAATTTTTAAAGAACGAACTAGTCAAAGACTAGAAATCAACATTCACCATCACAACAATGGAATGCTCATTTCTAAGCTTTATACCGACAGAAGCAGTAGTGGTGGAGCCAAACGGGATCGAACCGTTGACCTCCTGCGTGCAAGGCAGGCGCTCTCCCAGCTGAGCTATGGCCCCGTATTTCTACAGGCGTTTCCCACACAAAATTGGTGGGTCTGGGCAGATTCGAACTGCCGACCTCACCCTTATCAGGGGTGCGCTCTAACCAACTGAGCTACAGACCCAATTTCGAGCTGCTAAGGCCGACCTCACCCCGCTCTTTACCACAAAGCATGGGGTGCGCTCTAACCAACTAAGCTACAACCCTTTAGGCTGCTTCTTTCGTCTTCTTCAATGAATCAAGCAATTCGTGTGGGAACTTATGGAGCAGCTGATGTCGTCGATTAAGGAGGTGATCCAGCCGCAGGTTCCCCTACGGCTACCTTGTTACGACTTCACCCCAGTCATGAATCACACCGTGGTAACCGTCCTCCCGAAGGTTAGACTAGCTACTTCTGGTGCAACCCACTCCCATGGTGTGACGGGCGGTGTGTACAAGGCCCGGGAACGTATTCACCGCGACATTCTGATTCGCGATTACTAGCGATTCCGACTTCACGCAGTCGAGTTGCAGACTGCGATCCGGACTACGATCGGTTTTGTGGGATTAGCTCCACCTCGCGGCTTGGCAACCCTCTGTACCGACCATTGTAGCACGTGTGTAGCCCAGGCCGTAAGGGCCATGATGACTTGACGTCATCCCCACCTTCCTCCGGTTTGTCACCGGCAGTCTCCTTAGAGTGCCCACCATTACGTGCTGGTAACTAAGGACAAGGGTTGCGCTCGTTACGGGACTTAACCCAACATCTCACGACACGAGCTGACGACAGCCATGCAGCACCTGTCTCAATGTTCCCGAAGGCACCAATCTATCTCTAGAAAGTTCATTGGATGTCAAGGCCTGGTAAGGTTCTTCGCGTTGCTTCGAATTAAACCACATGCTCCACCGCTTGTGCGGGCCCCCGTCAATTCATTTGAGTTTTAACCTTGCGGCCGTACTCCCCAGGCGGTCAACTTAATGCGTTAGCTGCGCCACTAAGAGCTCAAGGCTCCCAACGGCTAGTTGACATCGTTTACGGCGTGGACTACCAGGGTATCTAATCCTGTTTGCTCCCCACGCTTTCGCACCTCAGTGTCAGTGTTGGTCCAGGTGGTCGCCTTCGCCACTGGTGTTCCTTCCTATATCTACGCATTTCACCGCTACACAGGAAATTCCACCACCCTCTACCACACTCTAGTCAGTCAGTTTTGAATGCAGTTCCCAGGTTGAGCCCGGGGATTTCACATCCAACTTAACAAACCACCTACGCGCGCTTTACGCCCAGTAATTCCGATTAACGCTTGCACCCTCTGTATTACCGCGGCTGCTGGCACAGAGTTAGCCGGTGCTTATTCTGTCGGTAACGTCAAAACAATCACGTATTAGGTAACTGCCCTTCCTCCCAACTTAAAGTGCTTTACAATCCGAAGACCTTCTTCACACACGCGGCATGGCTGGATCAGGCTTTCGCCCATTGTCCAATATTCCCCACTGCTGCCTCCCGTAGGAGTCTGGACCGTGTCTCAGTTCCAGTGTGACTGATCATCCTCTCAGACCAGTTACGGATCGTCGCCTTGGTGAGCCATTACCTCACCAACTAGCTAATCCGACCTAGGCTCATCTGATAGCGCAAGGCCCGAAGGTCCCCTGCTTTCTCCCGTAGGACGTATGCGGTATTAGCGTCCGTTTCCGAACGTTATCCCCCACTACCAGGCAGATTCCTAGGCATTACTCACCCGTCCGCCGCTCTCAAGAGAAGCAAGCTTCTCTCTACCGCTCGACTTGCATGTGTTAGGCCTGCCGCCAGCGTTCAATCTGAGCCATGATCAAACTCTTCAGTTCAAACATCTTTGGGTTTTTAAGAAACCCTAAACTTGGCTCAGCAATCGTTGGTTACATCTTTGATTTCTCGCGGAGTAACTTGTGATGCTGATAATCTTGTTGACTATCAGTCTGACTCCACAAGCACCCACACGAATTGCTTGATTCAGTTGTTAAAGAGCGGTTGGTTAAGACCTTTCGTCTCAACCGAGGCGCGCATTCTACAGCAGCCTCATTTGCTGTCAAGTGGTTATTTTCAGAAGTTTTCGAAGAATTCTTCAACAACTTCAACCACTTGCGCTTGCGATCTCTCGTAAGCGGGAGGCGAATTCTACAGCTTTCAACTAGAGCGTCAAGCCCCCGAATCAAAAACTTTTGAATTCCCTTCAGTCTCGCTGGCTTTCTATATAGATAGAAGAAACAGCGACCCAACCCCGACGGTCCGACTGCCCGCAGGCTGATGAACGACCCCCGTCTATTGAGAGCCATTGGCGGGTAAAGGAAGCGAAGATTTTTGATATCGGCGAACGCCAACAACATACAGCTGATGAAATGGTGTCCCAGGGCCGGTTCGAACGGCCAACCTTCCCCTTAGGAGGGGGATGCTCTATCCAATTGAGCTACTGGGACAAGTCGCAATCGATAAGCCTGGGGCTTAACGACGGACGGCGTGCATGTTAACGGCCAAGGTCGTCTTTGTCATGTCATCCCTTGGCTTTTTGATCGTAGGCCAATCCTTGTAAGCACCGAGTGCACTTGGCTCATTAAACGTAAACGCTTCCTGCCGCCGTGCAAATTGCACTACCCCAAACTGCCATCATTGCAAATTGCACTGAAAACCACCCTTTAAAATCACGTAACCCATTGAATATACTGATTTAATCAGTTGGCACGCCACCTGCAATATTTCTCCTACAAACCAACCTGGCCAAGGCACACGGAGAAGACGACTATGAACAGCGCCCTACTACTCGGCCTCAACGCAATGGCACTGGCCGCGCTGGCAACTTTTCATTTCGCACCGACGAATTCCTCGGACAGCGCCGAGATCGCTCAAGCCGTGCCCCACCATCTGCAGCAACGCCCGCAGCTGGCAGTGATGACAGGCGACCCTAAATCTCCTATCCGTCTAACCCAAGGCACCCAAGCCACCCCAACCTCCGAACATTGGGTTTTCTGAGAGCGCTATTCATGTCCAAACCTGCATGGGGTTTTCTATGCCTGACGATCGCGACCGCCCTAATGGGCCTGAGCAACGACGTGCAAGACGGCCGACCCGTGGCATTCATCGCCAGCGCTGTATTCGGATGCCTGCTGATCCTGACGCTTGTTGTGGGCAGGCGGATAAAATTCGATCCAGTGTTGCGCTAAGCTCCTTACCCCCGCCCCGCCCCCGCCCCTACCTTATGTCGCCTCGTGCTAGTAAATCAGCAAACTGCCACTACCCTTATACGTGAGGGCAAAAGGCCATGTTGCTCAGGGCGTGCGCTCTTCAACCAGACTTTGGGATAAGGCTTGCGCGAGGATCAGGAATATGCGATCCCACGCGAAAATTTTTCCAACCAGTCCGCAAAAATGCAAATCAGTGCTGGCATAAAGCCTTTAGGCGGTTCAATATTTGTCACAGAATTGACGCCAAGGAAATGTCAAATCTGAGGCATGATGCGGCCTCTTTGCAATTCGGGTTGAACTTTGGTCGTGAGTCTTGTCTTAACACTCATCTTGCGGCCAATTCCAGAAACCGCTCCCCTGAACTAACCGGTTAAATATATGCGCCCATTGAAACAGGCAATTTATTCCAGCCGTACGGCTGACAAGTTCGTCGTACGTCTGCCAGACGGAATGCGTGAACGCATTGCCGAGGTGGCTCGCAATCATCATCGCAGCATGAACTCCGAAATCATCGCCCGCCTGGAACAGAGCCTTATTCAGGAAGGTGCCTTGGGTGAAGAGTTGAGCATGCGCCTGGACAGCCCAGAGCTGTCACTGCATGAACGCGAACTGCTGCAGCGTTTTCGGCAGCTTTCCCACCGCCAGCAAAATGCTCTCGTCTCGCTTATCGCGCACGACGTAGAGGCGGCCGCAGAAGCCAATTGATTTACACTTGAAAGCCGAAGCCAGCCATGTGCTGGCTTTTTTTTGCGTGGGATTTGAGTAGGGAAGCAAAGCGAGGGCAGATTTGCCCTCGCATGACAGGTCAGAGCAGGAAGATTGTAGCCAAGCCCAGGAAGATGAAGAAGCCGCCACTGTCAGTCATGGCTGTAATCATCACGCTGGCACCCATCGCAGGGTCGCGCCCCAGACGCGCCAGGGTCATGGGAATCAAAACCCCCATCAAGGCGGCCAGAAGCAAATTCAGAGTCATGGCGGCGGTCATCACCACACCCAGCGACCAGCTGCCATATAGCAAGTAAGCCACCACCCCTATTACGCCGCCCCACACCAGGCCATTGATGAGGCCCACCGCCAACTCCTTGCGCAGCAGACGTGAAGAGTTGGCGGTGCTGACCTGGTCCAGCGCCATGGCACGCACAATCATCGTGATGGTCTGGTTACCGGAATTACCGCCGATGCCAGCCACAATCGGCATCAACGCCGCCAGAGCGACCAGCTTTTCGATGGAGCCCTCAAACAGCCCGATCACCCGGGACGCGATAAACGCGGTAATCAGATTGACGGCCAGCCAGGCCCAGCGGTTATGCAGCGAACGCCAGACCGACGCAAAAATATCTTCCTCTTCACGCAAACCCGCCATGTTGAGGACTTCGGTTTCACTCTCTTCGCGAATCAGATCGACGATTTCATCAATCGTCAGTCGACCAATCAGCTTGCCGTTCTTGTCGACTACCGGGGCAGAGATCAAGTCGTAACGTTCGAAAGCCTGGGCCGCATCGTAGGCATCTTCATCCGGGTGAAAGCTCACCGTATCGCTGGCCATCAGGTCAGCAACTTTCTTCTCCGGGTCATTTACCAGCAGGCGCTTGATGGGCAATACGCCCTTGAGGATGCCTTCGTAGTCGACGACGAACAGCTTGTCGGTATGGCCCGGCAGCTCTTTGAGCCGGCGCAGGTAGCGCAGCACCACTTCCAGGCTGACGTCTTCACGGATGGTGACCATCTCGAAGTCCATCAGCGCGCCGACCTGATCGTCATCGTAAGACAGTGCTGAACGCACACGCTCACGCTGCTGAGTGTCCAACGCCTCCATCAGCTCATGAACAACATCGCGCGGTAATTCGGGAGCCAGGTCAGCCAGCTCGTCCGCATCCATCTCCTTGGCCGCAGCCAGGAGTTCATGATCGTCCATGTCGGCGATCAGGGTTTCACGGACCGAATCAGATACTTCGAGGAGAATGTCGCCGTCGCGATCAGCCTTGACCAACTGCCAGAGCGTCAGTCGATCATCCAGCGGCAAGGCTTCGAGAATATAAGCAACGTCGGCGGAGTGCAGGTCATCGAGTTTACGTTGCAACTCGACGAGGTTTTGCCGATGAACCAGGTTTTCGACGCGGTCGTGGTGCGGACCTTCCTGGCGGTGCGTGAGGTCTTCGACCACACGCTGGCGCTGCAGTAGCTCGATAACTTGAGCCAGACGATCCTGCAGGCTTTCTTGTGTTTTCTTTACTTCTACTTCGGTCATAGGCGAACTCCACTCCCAGCAGCGGAGCGCGCCGGAAGGATCAATCAGTCAATTCATGATTGGTAAAGCGGGGTACTGAGTAACTACTGGGTAAGTCCATGGAGGCATTCCACAAGCCCCGGCGGGGCTGACCGGCGCATGATACACCGCTCGGCCACTTTTAACGTCAAAAAACTGGAAAGAACAAGCGCTTGCAAACCAAAGCTGAGTATTGGCTGCATCTATGAACTGCGACGACGCAGTCAGAAGGGAAAACACATGGAAAATAGAAAAAGGCACACGCCAGGATAAAACCTACACAAACCCCAGACGGCAAAAAGCCCGCACTTGGCGGGCTTTTTGTTTGTATGGTGCACTCGACAGGATTCGAACCTGTGACCGCTCGGTTCGTAGCCGAGTACTCTATCCAGCTGAGCTACGAGTGCAGATTGTGTTTTTAGACCAGATCACAACTGGTTGAAGCCGAGACACCTGCATTGCTGCAACTGACTCTTAAATGGTGCACTCGACAGGATTCGAACCTGTGACCGCTCGGTTCGTAGCCGAGTACTCTATCCAGCTGAGCTACGAGTGCATTTGTTGCCGCGCATTATAGGCCGTTCAATCTCTATGTAAAGCTATTTTTTCGAGTATTTTCAACAACTTACCGAAAAAACCAGATTGCAACGTACTAAGCAAATAATGGCGGAGAACGGGGGATTCGAACCCCCGACACCCTTTTGAGGTGTACTCCCTTAGCAGGGGAGCGCCTTCGGCCACTCGGCCAGCTCTCCGCAACACGGGGCGTATATTAACCACGTTCTTCCCCGTTTGCAAACATAAAAAACGATAAAAATTAAAGGCTTGGTTCTTCGTCCTTCTCTTTCTTGATCCGCAGGTAGATTTCCTCGCGATGGACCGCTACCTCTTTCGGAGCGTTAACCCCGATACGCACTTGATTGCCTTTAACGCCAAGCACCGTCACGGTGATTTCGCCATCACCGATAATCAGGCTTTCTGCGCAACGACGAGTCAGAATCAACATACCTTTCACCTCACGCAATTCAGTTCAGGAACAACAGTCTGCAAAAAAAAGGCATTCGACCTACAACCAAAAGGCCGCAGCCCTACCGCCTAAGTATTGTCGAGCCCACGCAAAAGAACATGCACTCAACAAAAAAATGAAAGGCGCGGTAAACCGCGCCTTCCTGGCATCGCCTCACTCGCCCTGTCGGGCCGGAGCGTCCAGCTCAAAAGCGGTATGCAGCGCGCGCACAGCCAGTTCCAGGTACTTCTCTTCAATCACCACCGAGACCTTGATTTCCGATGTGGAGATCATCTGGATGTTGATGCTTTCCTTGGCCAGCGCCTCGAACATGCGACTGGCAACACCCGCGTGAGAGCGCATGCCCACACCCACAATCGATACCTTGGCAATCTTGGTATCACCCACCACTTCACGGGCGCCGATCTCGCTGGCAGTGTTCTGCAGGATACGCTCGGCCGCATCGTACTCGTTGCGGTGCACGGTGAAGGTGAAATCGGTGGTGTTATCGTGCGAAACGTTCTGCACGATCATGTCGACTTCGATGTTCGCGCCGCTGATAGGACCGAGGATCTTGAAGGCCACACCCGGGGTGTCTGGCACGCCACGGATCGTCAGCTTGGCTTCATCGCGATTGAAAGCGATGCCGGAAATGATCGGCTGTTCCATGGATTCCTCTTCATCAATAGTAATGAGGGTGCCCGGACCCTCTTTGAAGCTGTGCAATACGCGCAGCGGAACGTTGTACTTGCCGGCGAACTCCACCGCGCGGATTTGCAGCACCTTGGAACCGAGGCTGGCCATTTCCAGCATCTCCTCAAAGGTGATCTTGTCCAGGCGCTGGGCCACGGACACGACGCGCGGGTCGGTGGTGTAGACGCCATCCACATCGGTATAGATCTGGCATTCGTCAGCCTTGAGAGCCGCTGCCAGCGCCACGCCAGTGGTGTCCGAACCACCACGACCCAGGGTGGTGATGTTGCCCTGCTCGTCCACCCCCTGAAAACCTGCTACCACTACCACGCGACCAGCCTTCAGATCAGTACGAATCTTCTGATCGTCGATCTGCAGGATGCGCGCCTTGGTATGTGCGCTGTCGGTAAGGATGCGCACCTGACTGCCAGTGTAGGACACCGCCGGCACACCACGCTTGTTCAGGGCCATGGCCAGCAGCGCAATCGTCACCTGCTCACCGGTGGACACAATCACATCCAGCTCACGCGGGAGCGGTTGTTGATCACCGCTGATGGCCTTGGCCAGGTCGATCAGGCGATTGGTCTCGCCGCTCATGGCCGACAGCACCACCACCAGGTCGTCGCCGGCATCACGGAACTTCTTAACCTTGTCAGCGACCTGCTCGATTCTTTCGACAGAACCGACCGAGGTGCCTCCGAATTTCTGTACGATCAAAGCCATTTCTAAGCCGCCTCAGCCCGTAAAGGGGCGCCCAATAAACGAATCTTCCAGCAACCGAGCGAGCCCATGACTAGACCATGGGCTCATTAACAGCGCCTTAAATACCTGCCTCGACAAACGGCACGGTCAAGGCCAGGGCCGCATCCAGGGCGCCGGCGTCAACACCACCGCCTTGCGCCATGTCCGGACGACCACCGCCCTTGCCGCCCACTGCCGCAGCGGCTTGCTTCATCAAATCACCGGCTTTGAGTTGGCCAGTCAGGTCCTTGGTTACACCCGCAACCAGAACGACCTTATCCTCATGGACACTGCCGAGCAGGATCACTGCGCGGCCGAGCTTGTTCTTCAACTGATCGACCAAGGCCAGCAACGCCTTGCCGTCCTGACCGTCCAGGCGCGCCGCCAGGACTTTTACGTCCTTGACGTCAACCGCCGAGGCCGACAGGTCGTCGCCCGCCGCACTGGCTGCCTTGGCTTGCAACTGCTCCAGCTGTTTCTCCAGCGCGCGGTTGCGCTCGAGGACGGCGGACAGCTTGTCGATCAGATTGTCACGGCTGCCCTTGACCAGGCCGGCCGCTTCCTTGAGTTGTTCTTCGGCTGCGTTGAGGTAGGCCAGCGCAGCAGCACCAGTCACCGCCTCGATACGACGCACGCCCGAGGCCACACCGCCTTCGCTGATGATTTTCAACAGGCCGATGTCACCGGTACGGTTGGCATGGATACCCCCACACAGTTCCACCGAGAAACTGCCGCCCATGCTCAGTACGCGCACTTCGTCGCCGTACTTCTCGCCAAACAGCGCCATAGCGCCCTTGTTCCGGGCGGTTTCGATATCCGTTTCCTCGGTTTCAACCGGGGTGTTCTTGCGGATTTCAGCGTTGACGATGTCTTCCAACGCCTTGATCTGCTCAGGCTTGATCGCTTCAAAATGGCTGAAGTCGAAACGCAGGCGCTGGCTGTCGACCAGCGAGCCCTTCTGCTGGACATGCTCGCCCAGCACTTGACGCAAGGCAGCGTGCAGCAAGTGAGTGGCCGAATGGTTCAGCGCGGTTGCATGCCGTACATCGGCATCAACTTGAGTGTCGACTGGCGCACCGACGACCAGGTTGCCCAACACCAACACACCGTGGTGCAGGAAAGCACCACCGGTCTTGGTGGTATCGCGCACGTCGAAACGGCCGGACGTCGAACTGAGGAAGCCACAGTCACCGATCTGGCCACCGGACTCAGCGTAGAACGGCGTCTGGTCCAGGACCACCACCGCTTCATCGCCCTCGTTCAGCACATCGACCGACTTGCCGTCTTTATAAATGGCCACGATCTTGGCCGAGCCGGCGGTAGCCTTGTAGCCGATGAACTCGGTGGGCACATCAACCTTGACCAGGGTGTTGTAGTCCAGGCCAAACGAACTGGCGGATCGCGCACGCACGCGCTGGGCCTCCATTTCACGCTCAAAACCGGCCTCATCGATGGTCAGCTCGCGCTCACGGGCGATGTCGGCGGTCAGGTCCATCGGGAAACCGTAGGTGTCGTAGAGCTTGAACACCACATCGCCCGGCACCACGGTACCTTTGAGTTCGGCCAGGTCCTGCTCGAGAATTTTCAGGCCGTGCTCCAGGGTTTTGGAAAATTGCTCTTCCTCGGCCTTGAGTACGCGCTCGATATTGGCTTGTTGCTGCTTCAGTTCCGGGAAGGCATCGCCCATCTCGGCAACCAGCGCCGCCACGATCTTGTAGAAAAAGCTGCCGGTAGCGCCCAGCTTGTTGCCGTGACGGCAGGCGCGACGGATGATGCGGCGCAGCACATAGCCACGGCCTTCGTTTGACGGCAGCACACCATCGGCAATCAGGAAACCGCAGGAACGGATGTGGTCCGATACGACCTTGAGCGAAGACTGGCCTTCGTTGGAGCAGCCAATGGCCGCAGCCGATGCACTCAGCAGATTGGTGAACAGGTCGATCTCATAGTTGGAATGCACGTGCTGCATGACCGCACTGATGCGCTCCAGGCCCATGCCGGTGTCCACCGACGGGGCCGGCAACGGGTGCAACACACCATCAGCGGTGCGGTTGAACTGCATGAACACGTTGTTCCAGATTTCGATGTAGCGGTCGCCGTCTTCATCCGGCGAGCCCGGCGGGCCACCCCAGATGTCGGCACCGTGATCGTAGAAAATCTCGGTGCAGGGGCCGCACGGGCCGGTATCGCCCATGGTCCAGAAGTTATCGGAGGCGTACGGCGCACCTTTGTTGTCGCCGATGCGAATCATGCGCTCGGCGGGCACGCCGATTTGCTGGGTCCAGATGTCGTACGCTTCGTCGTCCGTCGCGTAGACGGTGACCCAGAGTTTTTCCTTGGGCAGCTTCAGCACGCCGGTCAGAAAGGTCCAGGCGAAGGTGATCGCATCTTTCTTGAAATAATCGCCAAAACTGAAGTTACCCAGCATTTCGAAGAAGGTGTGGTGACGCGCGGTGTAACCCACGTTTTCCAGGTCGCTGTTCTTGCCGCCGGCGCGGACGCACTTCTGACTGCTGGTCGCGCGGGTGTAGGCGCGCTTTTCCTGGCCCAGGAAACAGTCCTTGAACTGGTTCATCCCCGCGTTAGTGAACAGCAGGGTGGGGTCGTTGCCTGGGATCAAGGAGCTTGAGGCTACACGGGTGTGGCCTTGCTCTTCGAAGAAGCGAAGGAAGGCTTCACGGATTTCTGCGCTTTTCATTAGGTTCTTCCACGGAGGCTGCGGCCAAAGGCCAGTGCGCAACATCATTAGACGAAGCGACGGCAAAGGGCCGCATTATATCGGCCCTTTGCCGGTGGTACAGCGTGTTTATGTGATAGAAACAGTCAATTAGACGGTCTGCGCTGTCATTTCTGCGAAAAGGCGACGAATGCCTGCACGACTTGCTCGATCTGCGCCCGGCTGACATCCAGGTGCGTGACCATGCGCAGACGCGGCGCGGCACTCAACTTGATCCCGCGCTCAGCGGCAAATGCCTTCAAAGCCTGCGCCCGGTCACCGACCTGCACATACACCATGTTGGTCTGTACCGGGTCCACCGTGTAGCCGGCCTTGCGCAGCTCATCCCCCAGCCACTGGGCATTGGCGTGGTCGTCGGCCAGGCGCTGCACCTGGTGATCCAGCGCATACAGGCCTGCCGCCGCGAGTGAGCCGGCCTGGCGCATGCCGCCGCCAACCATCTTGCGCAGGCGTCGGGCCTTGGCGATCAGCGCCGTGGAACCGCACAGCACCGAACCGACCGGCGCACCCAAGCCTTTGGACAGGCACACCGATACCGAGTCGAAATGCCGGGCAATCTCGCGTGCCTCTACGCCCAGCTTGACCGCTGCGTTGTACAGCCGCGCGCCATCCAGATGCAGCGCCAGGCCATGCTCACGGGTAAACGCACGCGCCTTGGCCAGATACTCCAACGGCAGCACCTTGCCCTGCATGGTGTTTTCCAGCGCCAACAAGCGCGTGCGGGCGAAGTGGAAGTCGTCGGGTTTGATCGCCGCCAGCACGTGGTCAAGGTCCAGGGACCCGTCGGGTTGCACTTCCAGTGGCTGCGGCTGGATCGAACCCAGCACGGCCGCCCCGCCTCCTTCGTATTTATAGGTGTGGGCCTGTTGCCCGACGATGTACTCCTCGCCGCGTTCACAGTGGGCCATCAACGCAAGCAGGTTGCTCATGGTACCGGTGGGCACGAACAGAGCAGCCGCAAAGCCCAGGCGCTCAGCGAGCACGGCCTCCAGTTTGTTGACGCTGGGGTCTTCACCGTAGACGTCATCACCACTGACGGCGCTGGCCATCGCGTCACGCATAGCGGGGGTGGGTTGAGTCACGGTGTCGCTGCGCAGGTCGATCACAGACATGGAACAGGCCTCTAAAGGGTGATGTGGGTTGGTTTTATGAATGATTACTGCGGGCAACGCTACGTAATATCAAGCCCCACGTCGTTTCAATCGAATACCCACCAAACAAACCGATATAGCTTATCGATACGGCAACCGTGCAGTTTTTGAAAAAGCATGATAAAAACTCTCCGCCGCCAGGGTTCTGGTGGCAACGTTCTCAGGGCGGGGTGTAATTCCCCACCGGCGGTAATTGCGCGCAATGTGCATAGCCCGCGAGCGCTTGGCGCCTCGAACTGCTCAGGCAGGACGGCGACAAGGTCAGCAGACCCGGTGTGATCCCGGGGCCGACGGTCATAGTCCGGATGAAGAGAGAACGGGATTGGCACCTAAGGGCCACATGCCTGCTTGGGCATGCGTACCCTTAAATCCCATTCGATTCATAACGCCCTGTTTTTTTCTTAAACAGGAGTCAGAACATGCAACCCACCGCAATCGACAGCAAAAGCAAAAACCACCACGGCGAGCGCGTCGCGTTTATCCAGGCCTGCTGGCACAAGGATATTGTCGACCAGTCGCGCAAAGGCTTCCTTGCCGAAATGATCGCCCAGGGCTACCAGGAATCGGATATCGATTTCTTCGAAGTCGGCGGTGCCTTTGAAATGCCCCTGCACGCCAAGCTGCTGGCCAAGACCGGCCGTTACGCCGGGATCGTCGCCGCGGCGCTGGTGGTGGATGGCGGGATCTACCGTCACGAATTCGTCGCGCAATCGGTAGTCAGCGGCCTGATGCAAGTACAGCTGGAAACCGAAGTGCCGGTGTTCTCGGTGTCCCTGACCCCTCACCACTTCCACGGGGGCAGCGAACACACCACCTTCTTCTACGAGCACTTCGTGCACAAAGGCCAGGAAGCGGCACGTACTTGCGCTGACACGCTGCACAAAGTCCGCGCGATCCGCCGCAGCGAGCCACGTGCCGTAGCGGTATAAGCAACACCGCAAAAACAATGTGGGAGGGGGCTTGCTCCCGATAACAGTGTGTCAGTCAGCTCATCTGTAACTGATACACCGCCATCGGGAGCAAGCCCCCTCCCACATTTGCATCTATGCCAGGCCAGCATCCGTGGTCGGCACAATCAATATTCCAGCGCGCAGACCATTCTTGACCTTCGGATTGGGGAAGATGATGCGTGCGCCCTCTTCCTCGATCACCCAACGGGTCTTGGCCACGTCTTCGGCCAGCAGATAGCCTTTTTCCAACTCGGAAAAGTTTTCCACGTCCGCCGGCAGGTGCATCAGGAAGGCGTCGCTGTGCTTGATCACTTCCCGCGCAACGGCGAACAGTTTCATGCCGTCGAGGCTATCAGTCTGGGGCTCAGTGCCTTCGATGATCTGCTTGAGGCGGGTTTCCAGACGCGATACATCCACGCCCTGGTTCTGCCCGAATGGCCGCGCCTTGCCCAGTTCCAGCGTAAAGGCTTCGGCCTCCAACTGCTCATAGGTAAACGCAGTAAAGGTGACCGATGTCTTGTTCTGCAACAGCACCGCGTCCATACCCGCAGCGCGCAGGCGCTCCAGCTCACGGCGCGAATGCTGACGCCCGTCTTTCCAGGGATACAGCGCGAACTGCTCGATCTTCGAGCCGCGAATGGCCGTGTGCAGGTCGTAATGCAGGCGCGAACGGCCAGGCTGGCTGAAAAAGCTGCGGGCCAATTGTTCAAGCTCGGCGGCGCGCATGGCTTCGGGGCCGATATTGCTTTCGTGGCGACCGTTGAACAGCCGGTTGACGTCCAGTTCCAGGTAACGCTCACCGCGACGCATGGCCTCGGGGTTGCCGAACAGGAACAGAATACGGGTGCGGGGTTTGATCTCCCCACGTGCGATGCCATGTAACAGACGGTCGAGCAATTCGATCGGCGCGGTTTCGTTGCCATGGACGCCGGACGACAGCAGCAGGTCGGTGCCGTTGTCCCGAGCTTCAGGAGGACGCACCTCGAGCGCGCCTTCACTGAGCCAGCGCATCTGCACGCCGTCGACAGTCAGTTGAATTTTTTGCGCCGGTTCGCGACCGGCGAGCGTCAGTTCAAGCAGTTTGCCGAGGGCGAGCATAAGCAGCTTCCTTAGTGGTTGCAGCCTGGGCCATGAACGTGATCGTCGTCGTCACCTTCAACGTCGGCCGGTTCCATTTCCAGCTGCAGGCTCATCAGGTTGGTCGCCAATGGGCGCATCAGCAGGTTGGCGTACTCGGCGTCGCCCTCCTCCACATCCACGCCGATCAACAGCTGGCCGCGGCCGTCGTGCTGGATCCAGATCTCCTTGCCCTGCCAGACCACGGCAACGCGGGTGCAGGACGTTTCCAGCTGGGTGCCGTCGGTGTCTTCAAGGATCAGCTTCAGGGTGTCGGTCATAAATAAAATATCTCAGCCATAGGGCGTTAATTGATCTGGAAAGGATAAACCGAGCCCAGTTTAAGGATTTGCGTCAGTTCATCCAGTGCCGTCCGGCACTCAAGCAGCAGTTGCGGGTCAGCCAGGTCGCTTTCGCGCAGGCTGTCGCGGTAGTGCTTGTTGACCCAATCGGTCAGGGTCTCGTACAGCGGCGCGGTCATGATAACGCCTGGATTCACC
The DNA here is from genome assembly GCF_030816195.1 of Pseudomonas sp. W4I3. GTDB lineage: Bacteria > Pseudomonadota > Gammaproteobacteria > Pseudomonadales > Pseudomonadaceae > Aquipseudomonas. The sequence continues at coordinate 5,234,151 of NZ_JAUSXS010000001.1, forward strand.
GCCGCCAGTTCAGTTTCGTTCAATGCCACACGCAGACGCAGGCAGGCCGGGCCGCCGCCGTTTTGCATGCTCTGCTTGAGGTCGAAGACTTTTATTTCGCGGATCAACCCGCCGGAAGCGGTGAGCTGTTGCAGGTACTGCCAGACGCGCTCGTTGGCGCGGCATTCTTCTGGCACGATCAGCAGCATCGAGCCGTCAGGGCGTGTCAGCAACTGGCTGTTGAACAAGTAGGAGCGCACCGCGTCCTCGACACTGACCTGGGCACGCGGCACGCAGACCGACTGGAAGTTGCCGCCCAACTTACCCAGTTTGCCTTGCAACTCGGCAAGCATCTGTTCGGTATTGAGGAACGCGTCCTCGTGATAAAACAGCACTTCGCCATTGCCCACCGCGATCACGTCGTTGTGGAACACACCGGCATCAATCACCGCAGGGTTCTGCTGGGCGTAAACCACGCCGTCATCCCTCAGGCCGTGCAGACGCGCAACCGCCTGGGACGCCTCGAGGGTCTGGCGCGCCGGGTATTTCTGCGGGGCCGGGTAACGGGCGTCGAACGCACTGCGACCGAACACAAAGAACTCCACGCCCGCCTCGCCGTAGTCACGGCAAAAACGCGTGTGGTTCGCCGCGCCTTCATCACCGAACTGCGCCACCGCCGGTAATGCAGCGTGATGAGCGAAGTGCTGCTGATCGGCGAACATCGCCCCCAGCACGCGGCTGGTGGTCGGGTGTTCGATGCTGCGGTGATACTTGCAGTTGAGGTTGGCAGCGGTGAAGTGCACGCGGCCATCGGCCGTATCGGCGCTGGGGCTGACGGTGGCGGCGTTGGCCACCCACATGCTCGACGCCGAGCAGCTCGCCACCAGCAACGGCATGGCCTGCTTGGCCGCCTGTTGAATGACCTGAGCGTCGGTGCCACTGAAACCCAGGGTGCGCAAGGCGGCTACGTCCGGACGTTCCTGGGGCGCAAGCACGCCTTGCACAAAGCCGATGTCCATCAGCGCTTTCATTTTCTGCAGGCCCTGCAACGCCGCTTCCTTGGGATTGGAATGTTGCTGGCTGTTGCTCTGGGACGCGACGTTGCCGAAGGACAAACCGCCGTAGTTATGGGTCGGCCCCACTAGACCGTCAAAATTGACTTCACAGGATTTCATCGGCGAGGCTCCACGAACATCTGTTTTTATAAGCAATCTTCAACACACCACATTCAGGCCAGCGTAACGCCTGGGGTCAGCACTGAAGGAACCACCAGGCTGGGTGTCTCCAGCGACGCCACCGGATACGCACAATAATCCGCCGCGTAATAGGCACTGGCGCGGTGATTGCCCGAAGCCCCTACCCCGCCGAACGGCGCGGTGCTGGCGGCGCCGGTCAGCTGCTTGTTCCAGTTGACGATGCCGGCGCGGCTTTCCAGCCAGAACTGCTGGTAACGCGCCTCGGAATCGGAGAGCAAACCCGCGGCCAAGCCGTACTGGGTGTTGTTGGCCTCGGTAATGGCCGCCGCAAAATCAGCGTAGCGAATCACCTGCAACAACGGGCCGAACAGCTCTTCGTCCTCGCGCTCGGTCACCGCCGTCACGTCGATGATGCCCGGCGTCAGCAAGGCGGCCTGATCCCGGGGCTGGGTCATTTCCAGCAGCGCGACGGCGCCGTTGGCCAACATCAGTTCCTGGGCGTCCATCAGGGCTTTGGCCGCCGCCAGGGAAATCACCGAGCCCATGAACGGCGCTGGCTGCTGGTCGAACGCACCGACTTCAATTGTTGCACTGACCGCCACCAGACGCGCCAGCAATGCATCACCCCAGGCGCCTTCCGGCACCAAGAGGCGACGGGCGCAGGTGCAGCGCTGGCCGGCGGAAATAAAGGCCGACTGGATGATGGTGTACACCGCCGCATCCACGTCGGCCACTTCGTCCACCACCAGCGGGTTGTTGCCACCCATTTCCAGGGCCAGGATCTTGTCCGGGCGCCCGGAGAACTGTTGATGCAGATGGTTGCCGGTGCGGCTGGAGCCGGTGAAGAACAGACCGTCGATGCCGGGGTTGGCCGCCAATGCGATACCGGTTTCCCGCGCACCTTGCAGCAGGTTCAGGACGCCCGCCGGCAAGCCCGCTTCGATCCAGCACTGCACGGTCAGCTCGGCAACTTTCGGCGTGAGCTCGCTCGGTTTGAACAGTACGGTGTTACCCGCCAGCAACGCCGGGACGATATGCCCGTTCGGCAAGTGACCGGGGAAGTTGTAAGGGCCGAACACCGCCACCACACCGTGGGGCTTGTGACGCAACACAGCGGTGGCATCGCCCAGGGGGCCGCTCTTCTCGCCGGTACGTTCGCGGTAGCTTTGCACCGAGATCGCGATCTTGTTGGCCATGCTGGTGACTTCGGTGGCCGATTCCCACAGTGGCTTACCGGTTTCCTCGCCGATGCAGCGGGCGATTTCATCGGCGCGGCTTTTCAGGGTACTGGCGAAGGTTTCCAGCACGCTGATGCGTTCTTCCAGCGAACGCCGCGCCCAGCCCGGAAATGCCTGACGTGCAGCCTGCACGGCGGACTCGACCTGCTCGGCCGTCGCACCGTTGCCGCTCCACAGCACTTGCTGGGTCACCGGGTTACGCGACTCAAACAGTTCACCCTGGCCGGCCAGCCAGCTACCTGCGATATACAACGAATTCATTATTTCGACTCCCGGGCTGCGGACAACGGTACGGCGCGCACTTGATCACCCACCACCAGTTGCAGGCGTTTGGCGGTCTGAGGATCGACCACCAACGTGCCCGCCGCCAGGCGAGCCGGTGCGGCGGTGATGCGGCAGTCTTCGCGTTTGCGGTTATGGATCAGGAACGGCGTGGCGTCGTCCCCCGGCGTGCCGATGGCCAGCACCAGCGACTGGCTGTCGCGCACCGCACGGATTTTGCTGGTTTCACATTCCACCGCCGGGCCCGCGTCGAAAATATCCACGTAGCCCTGGTAGCTGAAGCCTTCGCTCTTGAGCATGCTCAGTGCCGGTTCGGTATCCGGATGGACCTTGCCGATCACGTTGCGCGCGTCTTCGGAAAGAAAGCAGCTGTACAGCGGAAACTTGGGCATCAGCTCAGCGATAAATGCCTTGTTGCCCACACCGGTGAGGTAGTCGGCCTGGCTGAATTCCATCTTGAAGAAGTGCCGGCCCAGGCTCTCCCAGAACGGCGAGCGCCCCGCTTCGTTGGACACGCCGCGCATCTCGGCGATGATCTTGTTGCCGAACAGCTGCGGGAATTCAGCGATGAACAGCATGCGTGCCTTGGCCAGCATGCGGCCGTTGAGGCCGTTGCGGTAATCGGCGTGCAGGAACAACGAACACAGCTCGGAGTTGCCGGTGAGGTCGTTGGCCAAAAACAGCGTCGGGATTTCGCGGTAGATGTTCAGCTCCTGGGAGGCGCTGACCGTCAGGCCGACCCGGAAGTTGTACCACGGCTCGCGCAGGCCGACGGCGCCGGCAATGGCCGAGATGCCCACCACGCGGCCTTCGTCGTTTTCCAGCACGAACAGGTAGTCGGCATCGCCGCGCCCGGCTTCGCCGCGAAAGGTTTTTTCAGCCCAGCCCACGCGGTGGGTCAGGCGCTCTTCGTTGGCCGGCAAAGTGGTGAGGCCGGTGCCGGTGCTGCGCGCCAGATCAATCAGGGCCGGTAAATCGCTGCTGCGTACGGGACGAACGATCATGCTATCTCCTCGAACGGGCCGCTTTGCAGCCACCCGCGAAACTCTGTTTTATACCGGCTCTCACACTGCAACGAGACGCACACTTGCGCCTTCGCCGACGCCCAGGGCTTCGGCAGCCGCCAGGTCCAGGGTTACCGGTTTGCCGGGCGCATAGTCCAGTTCCAGCATCACCGCACGGTAATCCTGCAACTGTGCGTTGCTCACCAGGTACTGGCGGCCCACACCCTTGACCATCTCGCCGATCTTCACCGGCACCACGCGGCTCTGGGCGATCGAACGAATGCCGGAAACCCGCGCATGCAGGGTTGGGCCGCCGTCGAAGATGTCGATGTAGTGGTCGGTCTCGAAGCCTTCGCGCATCAGGATGTCGAAGGTAATCTGCGCCCTCGGGTGCACCTGGCCCATGGCTTCCTGGGCTTCATCCGGCAGCAGCGGCACGTAGATCGGGTAATGCGGCATCAGCTCGGCGAGAAAGGTGCGACTTTTCAGCCCGCACAGACGCTCGGCGGCGGCATAGTTGAGGTCGAAGAAGTTGCGGCCGATGGCGTCCCAGAAAGGCGAATCACCGTTCTCGTCGCTGTAGCCGACGATCTCGGTCACCACTGAATCGGCAAAGCGCTCAGGGTGGCTGGCAACGAACAGCAGGCGGCCACGGGAATTAAGTTCCGACCACGGCGAACCGACCAGATCCGGCACCACGTAGAAGCTGGTGAGCAGGCTGTTGCCGGTAAGGTCGTGGCACTGAGAAAGCACGTGGATCTTGTTGTGGATCTTCAGCTCGCGGGAAGCGTGCACGAAGGTCTCGTTACGAAAACTGTAGAAAGGTTCGGAGTAACCGGCCGAAGCGACGATGGCCGAGCAGCCGGCGAGCTTGCCGGTATCGGTGTCTTCGAGCACGAAGAAATAGCTTTCTTCCCCGTTGAAACTTACCTCGGCCGCGAAAGACGCTTCGCTGGCGGCGATCTTGTCGCTCAGGCGTTCCACATCATCGGGCAAGGAGGTGACACCAATCGGGCTGTCCGCAGCCAGACGCTGTACCTCGCCCAGATCAGCCATTTGCGCGGGGCGCATCACCAGCATGGGTGTCACTCCTTAACTCTAAAACTCATTGGGGAAAATTACCGGACACATCTGGAACAACCATATTCCAATGTGGGAGGGGGCTTGCCCCCGATAGCGGTGTATCAGTCACCGGATATATCAACTGACAGACTGCTATCGGGGGCAAGCCCCCTCCCACATTTTTGACCCAGTCCAGCCGGCAGAAGGTGTAGTTATCAGGCTTGCGTCAGCGCTTTTACCGCACGTTCGAAGCGGTCCAGGCCTTCCTTGATGTCGGCCTCTTCCACCACCAGACTCGGGGCGAAACGCACCACATCGGGGCCGGCTTGCAGGATCATCAGGTTTTCTTTCTCGGCCGCATTGAACACGTCCTTGGCCTTGCCTTTGAACGCATCGCTCAACACGCAACCGATCAGCAGGCCCAAGCCACGCACCTCGGTGAAGATGCCGTACTGCTTGCCGATCTGCTCCAGCCGCGCCTTGAACAGCGCGTGCTTGGCATTCACGCCGGCCAGCACTTGCGGGGTGTTGATCACGTCGATCACCGCTTCAGCCACTGCGCACGCCAGCGGGTTGCCGCCGTAAGTGGTGCCGTGGGTGCCGACCACCAAGTGCTTGGCCAGGTCTTCACGGGTGAGCATCGCGGCAATCGGGAACCCGCCGCCCAGGCTCTTGGCGCTGGTGAGGATGTCCGGCACCACGCCGTAGTGCTGGTAAGCGAACAGGTGGCCACTGCGGCCCATGCCGGTTTGCACTTCGTCGAACACCAGCAGCGCGTCATTGGCGTCGCACAGCTCGCGGGCACCTTGCAGGTAAGCCAGCTCGGCCGGCAGTACGCCGCCTTCGCCCTGAATCGGCTCCAGCACCACGGCGCAGGTCTTGTCCGACACGGCGGCTTTCAGCGCGGCCAGGTCGTTGTAAGGCACATGGGTGATGCCGGTGATTTTAGGCCCGAAACCGTCAGAGTACTTGGACTGGCCACCGACGTTCACGGTGAACAGCGTACGGCCGTGGAAGCTGTTCAGCGCGGCGATGATCTCGTACTTCTCGCTGCCAAAGCGATCGAACGCAACGCGACGGGCCAGCTTGAAGGCGGCCTCGTTGGCTTCGGCGCCGGAGTTGCAGAAGAACACACGCTCGGCAAAGGTGGCGTCGATCAGCTTGTGCGCCAGGCGCAACGCCGGCTCGTTGGTGAACACGTTGGAGACATGCCACAGCTTGTTGGCCTGCTCGGTCAGTGCGCCGACCAGCGCCGGGTGGGCGTGGCCCAGCACGTTGACCGCGATGCCGCCGGCAAAGTCGATCAGCTCGCGGCCGGCCTGGTCCCACACGCGCGAACCTTCGCCACGCACAGGGATAAACGCGGCAGGTGCATAGTTAGGCACCATCACCTGGTCGAAATCGGCACGTTGCACCGGGGCTTGCTCAACGGACATCGGAGTCTCCTGAAGAGGAACGCCTGCCTGGAACTGGCGGGCGATGCAGGGATTGTAAGGACAGTTTTCAGAGCGGCCTTGCCGCCAAGCGACAACTTCTTATAGCGCCAACCCGCGTTTTACGCGGGTTTACGCCAATGCGACAAATAGCGTCGCAATGGCGCAGTTTAAACCGATAGCGAAGATTTGCAGCAGGCCCGCGAACATATCAATGGCAATAGCTCGACGTGCGCAACGTATGCACCTCATCCCGAGCCCGGGATTTTGATTTGCTGGGGCGTCCTTATCCAAGAGCCTACCCGATGCCAATCTCCCAAGCGCCCGAACACTACACCCCGCTCATCAACCCGCTTCCCGACTGGTTGGGCCGGGCCTCATCCGCCCGGCGCGAGGCGTTGAAACGCAACGCAACCCTACTGCCCAACCGGATCAAAACCGCAACGGCGCCGCAGCATGAGCATTTGCAGACGCTGATTGACGGTTACATGACGGCGCAAAACAGCATCGACCAACGGCTCGAGAAGCTCCAAGACGCCAAGGCATTCGCCGAGCCGATCCTCAAGGACGCCATGAAAGCCCGCTTCGGCCAGGACCTGGATGTCAGGTCCACGTTCTTGCGTCTTTATATACCTGTCACGCCAGCGTTCTTTGCGATCAACACAGGCGCCCGAGTCTGGACAGTCTCGCTGCTGGACGCCGCCTTGCACAATTTCGAAGCACGAGAAACCGAGGCCACCGCCTTTGAGGCCGACTCGACTTTTATCACCCAACCCAACACTGCGGGCCATTTCGAGACCTTGCCACTGTTCACCGCCAGCATCGGCATCCCCGCTTTCACCCAGTTGTGCCGTGACCTGGATATTGGTGGCCTCTATAAAGCCTACCTGGAAGACAACCTCGGCGTTACCAACCCGCTCGTCGCGGGGATCTTGCCACTCAAAATCAAAGCCAGCCAGGAAGGCGCGTTGCGGGTCGCGCTGCAATTGGCGCGAATGAACGGTGATATCAGCGAGGACTACTGGCGCCTGATCGACGGCTGGCTCGACGGCCTTCAAGGTCTGCGGCTGGATGGCCAGCCCCTGCTGTTCCACGACTTCTCGATGATGTCGGCATCGCTGCCAGGCATTCTGGTGTTCGCCCCCAACCTTGAAAACGCCAGAAAGAGCGTCAGGGTTGTGGCCTACGTGCCGGACGACCCTGAACACCCCATCAAGGAATATGCATCGACCGACGACATGATGCTCGAATTGACGCGCCAGTTGCGCATGCCCGACTACCAGCGTTTTTTCAGTCGCTTCGTGGCCCATGAAGAGCGCGGCTACTTCTTTTCTGACCTCGGTCGACGCCTGTCCAAAGTAACCTGGCATCAAGCCGAGAAAGGCAGCGCTCTACCCACCTGGCGTGACACGCCTATTGATCGGCCAGATTTGCAATTTCGCGCAACGCCGATTACCGGCGATTTCTGGCCGCACCTCTACACCCGAAAACTCAACCGAATACTCAACGATGCCCGCGTCATCGCCGTCCCTACCGCCACGGTCGATCGTAACGCGCGGTGGGCGATCTGGGACTCGTTCGTCAAAGTGGTTTCATCGATTTTTGAGGTCGCCCTGTTCGTGGTGGCGCCGTTCGTGCCCTTTCTGGGCGAAATGCTGATGGCCTATATGGCGTATCAGATGCTCAACGAAGTGTTCGAAGGGGTCATCGAATGGGCCGAGGGCCAGACCACAGAAGCTGCCGAGCACTTGTGGGAGGCGCTTGAGTCGCTGATCCAAATGGGTGCATTCGGGGCGGGTAGCTCCATCGCCTTGGCCGAACTGCCCAACGTGCTGCCCGCTAAAGTATTGACGTTTATCGATCAATTTAAGCCGGTCAAGCTGCCCAACGGCAAAACGCTGTATTGGAAGCCCGATCTGGAGCGCTACAAACACCCGCCACCCGAAAACGGCCTGCGCACCGATCGGTTGGGCCTGGTTAAACACAACGGCAAACACCTGCTGCCCATCGACCAGGCGCATTTTTCAGTCAGCAAGTCACCCCTGCCGGGGCGCTACCAGATCGAGCACCCCACCCGGCCCGACGCCTACCAACCGACAGTTTTTCACAATGACGATGGCGCCTGGCACACCGAGCTTGAACAACCCTTGACGTGGGACGACGACAAAACGCTGCAACGGCTTGGACACCGCGTCGAGGGGTTCTCGATGGCCGAGCGCGATCAGATCCTCAGCGTCAGCGGTTCATCGGTAAATGCCCTACGCAAGATGCACGTAAACCACGAGCCGATGCCCCCATTGTTGGCTGACAGCATCACTCGCTTCCAAATCGACCACGACCTGCAGCGCTTTATTGATCAGTTGTCCAGCCCTCAATCCAGTCGATATTTGAAGGCAGATCCGTTGCTGCAACTGCAAGTGCTGCAGCGCGAGCGCCTCTGGCCACAGACCCGGCGGCTGCAGTTTGTCGGTGAACGCGGCGAGGTGCTATGGCAGTCCACCGCCGATGTTTCACTTCCCGTGACGGTGATCAAGCGCCATCGCCTGACTGGCGGTGACGTGCTCAAGAGCGTGTTGCAGGCACTCACAGAAAGCCAGATCAAGACCCTGATCGGCGAGGAGTTCGCCGTCACCCAGACCCTTGAAGCGCGGACCGGTCTGCTGCGCTCCAAACTGGTGCTTTTGGCCAAAGAGCACAGGCCCGCACTATTTGATGAGCGTTACCAGACACTTGAAAAAATCGATAACCCCTTGCAACGGCAACTCGCTGACCATGTGCCACAACTGCCCAGCAGCCTCACCCGTGAGCTGCTTGAGACAGCCACCGGTGAACAGTGGCTGGAAATCGGCCAGGGCCGCTGGCCGCAAGAGCAGCAGGAGCTGGCCGCCCACGCCGACCAGGAACTGCGCATCAGCCGTGCCTATGAAGGGCTGGAGCTGGACTCGGTGCGCAACCCGGAAACCGACACACTGGCCTTGCACAGCCTGACGCGCCTCTCGGGCTGGTCCAGGGACCTGCGTCTGGAAATCCATGATCAGACGTTTGGCGCAACGCTGCTCGACAGCTGCGGGCCTGTCGACGCACCGGTGAAGAAGGTACTGGTTCGAAAAGCGGTCGGCACGTACCAGCCCTATGACGGCGAGGGTCTCGAGCTGTACTCCCCCACCGATTTCTACACCAGCGTGCTGCAGGCCTTGCCGGACACCGAGCGACAGGCTGTGGGTATTCATATCGGTGAGGGTGCGAAACTCAAGCAGGCAATTCGGGATAACCCGCTGCCGCGAGATGACCTGCGGTTAGCGGTCGCCCAAGGCCCGGTCAAGCAGCCCGCCGTCGATACCTTGCGCCTGCTGGGCATGGACGGCTACCGGCGAGTCGCGCAGCAAGTACCGCCCACATTGGAGCAGCGCATCCGGGAAATTTACCCAAGCGTCTCTAACACGCAAATAGACAGGCTCGTCCAACAGCTGCAAAACCATCCCGATGGGCCGCTCGCGGAACTGGGCCGGCTGCGCGGCGAATATACGCGCCTGCGCGACGACCTGGCCTACTGGACAACCACCACCCCAAACATCGACCCCGCCAACGGCCTCGCACTGGCACCCGCCGACTATCTGGCCGCGCGTCACAACCGCGCCCTGTTCGCCCAGCGCGTAGAGCGCTGTTGGCGTCGCGAACCCAGCGGCACACACCTGCAAACGCTGAGCTTTCTGGAGCCGATACTGGGCGACCTTCCAGAGCTCAGCGCCGACTTCAGTCATGTGTCCGCCCTGGAACTCAACGGCAGCCCTGGCAGCCGTGGCGCCGAGCATTTCCTGCACCGGTTCGGCCAACTGGTGCGCCTTGACCTGCGCAACTTCCCCCTTCAAACGCTGCCGCAAGCCATCGCGTCAATGCCACGGTTGCGGCAACTAAGACTGCGCAATTGCACGCTGACGCTCACGCCAGCCGGCCAGGCGATACTGACTTCGATGACCCGTCTGACCACCCTGGACCTGGGGGGCAATCCGCTGGGGCTGGTCCCGGATGTTGAGCTGATGCACACGCTCACCCATCTGCAACTTGAAAAGACCGGCCTTTCAGAATTGCCCAATGGGGCGCTGCACCATCCGCGCCTGCGCAGCATTGACCTGAGCAACAATCAGTTCACTGAGCTGCCCAATGCCGTATTCCATCTCAGCTCCACTGATGCGCAAAGGCTGAATTTTGCGCAGAACCCCCTCACCGCGGCCGCCCGCGAGCGCATCAAGGCTTACTACACAGAGAAAAATTTCTACTTTGGGGTCCTGCCGGACCCCGCGGATATCGGCCGCGTGCGCACACTGTTTCCGGCGCTTGATCAACTCCAGGCAAGTTGGCTGATTTATGAGTTGCCAGGCACATTGCTCCTGGGACGGGTCCAGGTGACGCAATGGGAAAACGAAATAGGCCAGCTGACCTCGCAACTGTCGCGCTGGGCCAGGCAACTGCCGGCGCTCAATCCCTTGAACGGCGAGGCCTATACCGCTGCGGAGCAATTGGCGGAACTGACGGCGCGGGACGCATTTTCCACACAACTGGAAAACCTCTGGCGCGCTCGCGGGGTAACACAACCGTTTGCCTGGGCGGACAGCTTCGTGTCACACCCAAGGTTCATGGGCGACCTGCCGGAGCTGACGGTAAACTTTGAACATGTGACCAGCCTGACATTGTTCGGCAGCCGCACGGTCCGTGCAGCCGCACTTTTCTTCCAACGATTCCCACGTTTGCGCAGTCTGCAATTGGACAATTTCACTCTGGAGCAACTGCCGCAAACCCTCAGCCATCTGCCGCAACTGACCACACTCACGTTGAACCAGTGTGGCGTGGCGATTACCGAACAGTTCCAGGCCCGCTTGGCATCCCTGCACAACCTCGCATCACTGGCGCTGCCTAACAACCCGCTGGGCATCGCTCCCGACGTTGTCACTTTGCCACGCTTGGAAAAACTGGATCTTTCCAACACCAGCCTCTTCCAGGCACCCGCCGGCCTGGCAAGCCACCCACGCCTGAAAACGGTCATTGTCAGCAATAACCAGATCACCAGCCTGCCCGAAGAGCTGTTCGACCTGCCTGCGCAAACAAGCCAAGGCTACGATTTTTCAGGCAATCCACTCACGGCCAGCACCCGAGAACAGATCAAGACGTACTCCCGCGATACCGGGCAAGACTTCGGGGTGGCGGCGGACCCTGCGGACATCGAAGCCACTCAAATCTTGTTTCCGAGCCTGGACATGGAAGAAGCCAGTGACGTCTTCTACGCCTTGCCGGGATCCCTGGAGCAGAGCCGCAGCCAGCTCAGGCACTGGAAAGCCGAGACCCACCTGCTGAGCGAGACGCTGGCGACCTGGAGAGCCGATATTCCCGAATACCATCCGGTCACCGGGGCAAGCCTGACCGTCGCACAAAGGGTGGGGGAATACGCGATCAGAAACACCTTCGCCGAACAGTTGATCGCGCTGTGGCGTGCCCGCAATCCTGAGATGCCAAGGCAAAGAGCAAGGAGCCTGCTGACCACCGCTTACTTCACGGGAGACCTGCCCACGCTGTCAGTGGATTTCAGCCATATTTTCACCCTGGCGCTGCAAGGCAACCCCGGACTGCGCTCGGTCTCGACCTTTCTCGATGCGTTTAGCGGCTTGAAACACCTGGGTGTACAAAACACCCTGCTCCGTCAGATTCCACCGGCGATTACGCGCATGCGTTCACTGGAAAGCCTGAACCTGAACCTATGCGCCATTAGCCTTACATCCCCCGGCCAATCTGAGCTCCTCGCGCTGCCTCAGCTCGAGCTGCTGAACCTGAGTAACAATCCATTGGGGGTCGCGCCGGATATCAGTGCCCTGCCGGCACTAAAACGCCTGTTCTTGCCGAATACCGGCATTTCGGCACTACCCGACAGCCTGGCCAACAACCCAACCCTTGAAATCGCCCTGTTCAATAACAACCAGATCAGCGAACTGCCGGACAGCCTGTTCAATTCCGCGGATCGAGACCTGAGCGGCTTCAACTTCGCCGACAATCCACTTTCACTGGCCAGCCGCGAGAAAGTGAAAGCCTTATTTGCGCGCACCCGGCAGAACCTTGGCGTGCCGATGCCACAGGCCGATATCCAACGCGCCATCAACCTGTTCCCCTCACTCACCGAGCAGCATGCCAACACGCTGCTGTATCAGCTTCCCGGCACGCTCACGGAAGGACAAGCCCAGCTCACACGCTGGGAGACCGAACTGCGAACGCTATCCAGCGACCTGGAGCAATGGAGCACCGCCCTGCCTGAACAGAACCCGGCCACCGGCCAGCCGTTCAGCGCCAGTGAAAGAAGCGAGCAACTCAATGCCAGGCGGGAGTTTCGTGACAATCTGGAACACTTCTGGCGCAGCCGCAGCGAAGACAACCCGCTCGCCAGGCCCAACGAGCTGTCACTGAGCCTGCCGCCTATCGGCGACATGCCCGCGTTGAATGCGGATTTCAGTTTCCTGTTAGCACTGGTATTGCACAGTAACCGTCGTGTACAGATAAACGATCAGTTCCTCAAGTGCTTCACCGGCTTGGATATCCTCGACATGCATAACGTTGCGCTGGATCGGCTGCCCAATGCGCTCACCGAAATGCCCGGCCTTGAGCACCTGACGATCAACGATTGTGGCGTTGTGCTGGATGCCGAAAACCACAGCGTCCTTGCCTCGCTGCACAACCTCTTGAGCCTTGACCTGCGCCGCAATCCGCTGGGACGCACCCCCGACATCCAAGGCCTGCCCTATCTCACCTACCTCGACCTTTCCGAGGCCGACCTTACCGTCGTTCCCGCCAGCCTGGCGCGTCACGACAAGCTGGAAGTCGCCTTGTTCAACAACAACCGGATCAGTGAGCTACCCCGCGAGCTGTTCGACCTGCCCCCGCAAGTCGCTAAAAACTTCGTCTTTGACAATAACCCCCTGAGTGCCTTAACGCGCGAACGGATCAGAACCTACTATCGAAACACAGGGCAAAACTTTAGCGTACTGGCAGAGCCGCAAGACCTCGCCAGAGTGCGGACGCTGCATCCCAGCCTGGACGAGGTGACAGCCAGCACCTACTTCTATGACCTGCCTGGAACCATCGCCGAAGGCCGAATCGCTCTGACGCGAGAGGAGGCCGAACTCAGCGACTTGACCCGCGATCTCGTCCAATGGGCGAGCGCAATCCCCGATGACCCGCTTACCGGGCAGCCACTGGGCGCAGCAGAACGCAACACACAGGAAACCTACCGCGAAGTGTTCAAAGAAGAGCTGCTGACGGCGTGGCGTAAACGGCCTGTCGAAGGCTCGAATGTCGCCGACTTCGACCTGGCGTGGAACCTGCCGTTGCTGGGAGAGCTACCGACACTCGGGGAAAAACTTGAGCATGTACTCAGACTGATCCTGATCAACAACAGCCCCACCGCCCCCAGGCTTGGACGCTTCCTGGAGGCACTCCCCAACCTGCGCAGCCTGACCATTGAACGGTACGACCTGGGCGATCTGCCGCAAGCGATTTTCCGAATGAGCCAGCTCGATGAGTTGAACCTGCCGCAGTGCAATGTCCGCCTGACACCTGACACCGTCGCCAAACTCGGTGATATGACGCAGCTCAAGGTACTGAACCTGCAGAACAACACGTTGGGCATCACGCCCGACCTGCGGAACCTGCGCAATCTCAAAAGCCTGAACCTGTCCAGTACGGCAATTGCGCAAATCCCGGAGGGTGTGCTGGATAATTACCAGTGGCAAAACGTCTACTTGGTCGGCAACCGGATCACTGAAATGCCCGACGCCCTGATGCAAGTCCCAGCTGCAGTCGGCGCGCGCTACAACCTGGGCAACAATATGTTCTCGGAGCAAAGCCTGGACACCATACGGGCGTATTACCGTGCAACTCGCCAAACCCTGGGCGTACCGGGCATTGAAAACGCGCCGGGGGCGCCGACGGAGCCTGTCGAGGATTGACGACGCCGGCTCAGCCGCGCTCGGACGGCACCGACGACAGCTCGAACGGGCTGCTGCTGCGCCGCTGGTTGCGGTCTTCACGCGGGGTGGCGCCGAAAAAGTTGCGGTAGGCGCTGGAGAAGTGCGGCCCCGAGGAGAAGCCGCAGGACAGGCCGATCTGGATGATCGACTTGCTGGTTTGCATCAGCATCTGGCGCGCCTTGTTCAGGCGCAGTTCCAGGTAGTACTGGCTGGGGACACGGTTGAGGTACTGCTTGAAAATGCGCTCCAGCTGTCGTCGCGATACGCACACGTGCTGGGCGATTTCGTCGGTGGTCAGGGGCTCTTCGATATTGGCTTCCATCAGCAGCACCGCCTGGGTCAGCTTCGGATGGCTGGACCCCAGGCGGTTCTGCAGCGGAATGCGTTGGCGCTCGCCGCCTTCGCGGATGCGCTCCACCACCAATTCTTCGGAAACGGCGCCGGCCAGTTCGGCGCCATGGTCACGGGCCAGTACCGCCAGCAGCAGGTCGAGTACCGACATGCCGCCGCAGGCGGTCAGGCGATCACGGTCCCAGTCGAACAGGTGGCTGGTGGCGATGACCTTGGGGAAACGCTCGGCAAAATCGTCCTGCCAGCGCCAATGCACGGCGGCGCGGTAGCCATCGAGCAGGCCAAGCTGAGCCAAGGGATAGACACCGGCCGACAGGCCACCGATTACACAGCCTGCCCGTACCAGTTGTTTGAGCGCGCTGCTGAGCTGGGACGCGATAACGGTCGGCGGTTCATCGGCCAGCAGGAACAGCTTCTGGAAACCTTCCAGCTTGCCGGCCCACGGCTCGCCCGGCAGTTGCCACGCACCTTCGGTCGCAGGCTCGGCAAGCAAGAACGACAGTTCATAAACCACGTCCGGATGCACCCGCTGAGCAACGCGCAAGGCCTCCTCAGCCAGCGCAAGCGTGAGTGCTTTTGTGCTGGGCCAAATCAGGAAACCAATTTTATGGGCGGTCATGGAGTGCTATCCGAAGCGAGTAACGGTAATGAAGACAAAGGCCAATGCTAGCCGGTAAACGAACACAAATCTCAAAAACGATGTAGATCCCAATGTGGGAGGGGGGCTTGCTCCCGATAGCGGTGGATCAGTCAGCAAATGTGTATCTGATATACCGCTATCGGGAGCAAGCCCCCTCCCACATGAGCAGCATCCCCAGGAAGTGGTTATTTCAAACTGCCGGACAGGAACTGCTGCAACCGTTCCGATTGCGGGTTGACCAGCACTTCCCGCGGGTTGCCGCGCTCTTCGACGATGCCTTTGTGCAGAAACACCAACTGGTTCGACACTTCACGGGCAAAGCCCATTTCGTGGGTGACCACCACCATGGTGCGGCCTTCCTGGGCCAGGTCCTGCATCACCTTGAGCACTTCGCCGACCAGTTCCGGGTCCAGCGCCGAGGTGGGTTCGTCGAACAGCATCACCTCCGGCTCCATTGCCAGCGCACGGGCAATGGCCACGCGCTGCTGCTCGCCGCCGGACATGTGGCCGGGGAACGCATCCTTGCGATGACCCACGCCGACCTTGGCCAGGTAGTGCTCGGCCTTTTCACGGGCTTCTTTCTTCGACACGCCGAGTACATGCACCGGCGCTTCCATCACGTTTTCAATCGCGGTCATGTGCGACCACAGGTTGAAATGCTGGAATACCATGGACAGGCGCGAACGCATGCGCTGCAGCTGCTTGGGGTCGGCGGCCTTCATGGCGCCGTCCTTGTTCGCCACCAGTTTCAGCTCTTCGTTATTGAGCAGAATCTTGCCGGCATGGGGTTGCTCGAGCAGGTTGATGCAGCGCAAAAAGGTACTTTTGCCTGAACCGCTGGAACCGATGATGCTGATCACATCACCGGCCGCGGCGGCCAGGGACACGCCTTTGAGCACTTCATGACTGCCATAGCGTTTATGCAGGTCTTGGACTTCAAGCTTATACATGCGGTCGGTTCTCACAAAAACAGGTGGTCAGTCGTTGAGCAAGCGCCCGTGACGCAGCGCATCGCGCCCCGCCACCTTGGCCAGCCAGAAACCCGCTTGGGCATAACGTAGCCGTTCAACGGCAAACAACACCCCCGAGGTGCCCGCGCAAATAATGCTGACGCGGTCGGTCAAGGGGTCAATCACTTCAAAAATCGGTTCGCCGGTTTCAACCCAGTCACCGGCCTTACGCAGGTAACTGATCACCCCGGCGTGGGGCGCGAACAGCAACTCGGTGCCTTCAAAGGGCATGCCTTCACAGGGTTCGTGTTGCGGCGCGGGCCACTCGCCTGTAATCAGGCCTTGTTCAGCGAGGAACGCCAGGATGCCCTCGGCGTGGAAGATCGCCTCGTCGCGGCCGGTGTCGGCCTGGCCGCCCAGCTCCAGGGTAGTGGCCAAACACGCCAGCGGAATCTGCGCCTCGGGGAACGCGCGCGACAAACGCAGCCAGGGCAGCGAACACGCCTCGTCAAACGAACTGCCACCGGAATCTTCCGCCAGCAGGCCGACTTTCACATTCAGATGCGCCGACAGCGAACGCCACTGCGGCCAGTGCTGGGGCAGCGCGTACATGTGCAGCGCGGCTTCGGCGTCGCAATGCAGGTCGAGGACGATATCGGCGGTGCAGGCGTGGCTCAGCAACACCCGCTGCATGCCTTGCAGTTGGCTGCTCGGCGCGGGCAAGGCGTTGAGCGCATCGCTCATGGCCTGGCGGATCAGGCGCACATTGGCGTGCGGGTCATCGCCCAGCTTGCCTTGCAGGCGCTCGGCGACCGGCTCGCTCAACTCAACGAAATCGCGATTGAAATTCTTGCCGCTGCCAATCTCGAAGCGCCCCTGGTGGCTGCCTTGCAGCAGTTGGCCCAGGCCCATCGGGTTGGCCACCGGCACCAGCTCGATCACGCCGTTGAGCGCACCCTGGCGTTCCAGTTCAGCAAGGCGTTTCTTCAACTCCCAGGCGGCGCGCATGCCAGGCAACTCATCGGCGTGCAGGCTGGCCTGGATATAGGCCTTGCGCTCGCCACCGCCGAAACGAAACACGCTCAGTTGGCGCTCGCAACCCAGGTGGCCCCAAGGCAACAGGTGATCGATACGTTCCATATCAATGCTTCCGTGGAGCCAGGTAGCTCAGCCAGCGGCGCTCGGCCAATTTGAACAGGCGCACCAGGATGAACGTCAGGCACAGGTAGAACACACCGGCGGTGATATAGGCTTCGAACGGCAGGTAATACTGGGCGTTCACCGTGCGCGCGGCACCGGTGATGTCGATCAGGGTAACGATGGAGGCCAGGCTGGTGGTCTGCAGCATCATGATCACTTCGTTGCTGTACTGCGGCAGCGCGCGGCGCAGGGCCGACGGCAACAGGATGCGGCGGTACAGCTTGTAGCGCGACATGCCCATGGCCTTGGCCGCTTCGATCTCGCCATTGGGCGTGGCCTTGAGGCTGCCGGCGATGATCTCGGCGGTATAGGCGCTGGTGTTGATTGCAAATGCCAGGCACGCACAGAACGTGGCGCTGGACAGCAGCGGCCAGAGGAAGCTTTCACGCACGGCCTCGAACTGCGCCAGCCCGTAGTAGATCAGGAACAGCTGCACCAGCATCGGCGTGCCGCGAATCACATAGGTGTAGAGCCAGGCCACACCGTTGACGATCGGCTGCTTGGACACGCGCATCAAGCCCAGGGGCAAGGCGGCGAGCAGGCCGAAGAACAGCGAGATGGCGAGCAGTTTCAGGGTGGTCAGCAAGCCGCCAAGGTACAGCGGCATGGCCTCCCAGATGACGTTGTAGTCGAAGATCATAGATCAGCCGCCCTTACGCCTACCGAGTAGCGCTTCTCAAGATAGCGCAGGGCCAGCAACGACACGCTGGTGATCACCAGGTACATCGCCGCCACTGCGAGGAAGAAGGTAAAAGGCTCGCGGGTGGCGTCGGCCGCCTGCTTGGCCTTGAACATCATGTCTTGCAGGCCCACCACTGAAATCAGCGCGGTGGCCTTGGTGAGCACCAGCCAGTTATTGGTAAAACCGGGGATCGCCAGCCGAATCATCTGCGGCACCATCACCCGGAAAAATACCTGAAAGCTGCTCATGCCATACGCCAGGCCGGCCTCGGCCTGGCCCTTGGGAATGGCCATGAAGGCGCCGCGGAAAGTTTCCGACAGGTACGCGCCAAAGATGAAACCCAGGGTGCCGATACCGGCGGCCAAGGGGTTCAAGTCAATATAGTCGTCAAAGCCGAGCATCGGCGCGACGCGGTTAAGCAAGTCCTGGCCGCCGTAGAAGATCAACAGGATCAGCACCAGGTCGGGGATCCCGCGGATCACCGTGGAGTACAAGTCACCCAGCCAGGCCAACCAGCGCACCGGCGACAGGCGTAACGCGACCCCGATCAGACCCAGAACAATGGCCAAGGCCATGGACGACAAGGCGAGCTGAAGCGTCAACCATGCGCCATCGAGGATGACGGCCCCGTAGCCTTTCAACATGATTCAGGTCCTCGAAAAGGGGGATGAAAAAATGGCGCAAACTTCAGAGTGTTCTGTTGCTTGCGCCATTTCGGACAGACAGCTGCGACTATTTACTTGGCGTCAGCGCCGTAAATATCGAAGTCGAAGTACTTGTCCTGGATCTTCTTGTACTCACCGTTGGCACGGATCGCAGCGATAGCCGCGTTGATACGCTCCAGGTTTTCCTTGTCGCCCTTGCGAACCGCGATGCCTACGCCGTCGCCGAAGTATTTGACGTCGGTGAACGCAGGACCGGTGAACGCGTAGCCTTTGCCGGCGTCAGTCTTCAGGAAACCGTCCTGCAGCAGGGTGGCGTCGGCCACGGTGCCGTCAAGGCGACCAGCTTCCACGTCCAGGTAGATTTCGTTCTGGGTGCCGTAAGGAACGATAGTGGCGCCCTTCGGAGCCAGGACTTCCTTGGCGAAGCGGTCATGGATCGAACCGCGCTGCACGCCGATCTTCTTGCCCTTCAATTCATCCAGGCTGTCGCTGACGGCAGTGCCTTCCTTCATCACCAGGCGAGCTGGGGTCAGGTAGTAGCGGGTGGTGAAGTCCACCGACTTCTTGCGGTCTTCGGTGATGGACATCGAGGACAGGATGGCGTCGATCTTGCGCACTTTCAGTGCCGGGATCAGGCCGTCGAATTCCTGCTCGACCCACGTGCACTTCACGTCCATCTGTTTGCACAGCGCGTTGCCGATGTCGTAGTCAAAACCGACGATGCTGCCATCCGGCGCCTTGGAGGCAAACGGAGGGTAGGCTGCTTCGATACCAATTTTCAGTGGCTTGCCTTCGGCGAAAGCCTGCATGGACAGCACGGACAGCGCCAGGGCGCCCAACAGCACGAGTTTCTTCATCTTGGGACTCCATCGGTATAGGGCAAAACAGCAGTATGAGCCATGGCCCACGATGCGGCGAAGGTGAAACCGAATAGCGGTGCAGCGTCCTGCGCCAGTGAGTGCCAGCGACGACGAGCGAGTGATCGGCATTCTAACGACAGGCTGGAAGCCGATATTTCCTCAATGCGACAACAATTTACAGAAGCACCGAGAAAGCGGTTCCAGCACATTGACAGCCTCTGAATTTTGTGCAGAGACAAAAGATATTAAACCAGTTGATACTGCAAATAGCGGGCCTATTATTCGCAAACCCTTCTAGCACGGCAAGTGTGGCGTTTAATCTTATTTCCCAGAGGGTCTGGAATGGGGTTTTTCGGGGCATTGCCGTAGCACATTGCCTCAGGTTTGGGCCGAGGGTTACACATTCAGGCGTGACGGTAACATTCAGAAACGTCCTACGCGATAAACCGATATTTATTGATCTGAAATGCGCATCAAGTGTGGGAGGGGGCAAGCCAGCGAAAGAGGTTCACTGTAGGAGCGAGCTTGCTCGCGAAAAACGCCCAGGCAACGCGTTCATCCTGGATAAACGCAGTGGCCCTGAGTTCTTCGCGAGCAAGCTCGCTCCTACGAAAAGCCTGAACTGACTGGCATTAAGGCAAGCCCCCTCCCACATAGGGTCGTCAGTGTTTTTGAGAGATCACAAAAAAGCCCCACCCGGCTGACACCGGATAGGGCTTTGTCCTACCAAACCCGCCTTACGCGACGTTCATGGTCTTGTGCGTCTCGATCAGATGCGCCACCACCCCTGGGTCGGCCAGGGTGGAGATATCGCCCAGCCCGTCATACTCAGCCGTGGCAATCTTGCGCAGAATCCGCCGCATGATTTTACCCGAGCGCGTCTTCGGCAAGCCCGGCGCCCACTGGATCACGTCCGGCGAGGCAATCGGGCCGATTTCCTTGCGCACCCAGTTCTTCAGTTCCAGGCGCAGCGCTTCGCTCGGCTCTTCGCCATTCTTGAGGGTGACATACACATAGATGCCCTGGCCCTTGATGTCATGCGGCACACCGACCACCGCCGCTTCCGCGACTTTGGGGTGCGCCACCATGGCGCTTTCGATCTCGGCCGTGCCCATGCGGTGGCCGGACACGTTCAACACGTCATCCACCCGCCCGGTGATCCAGTAGTAGCCGTCCTCGTCACGCCGCGCACCGTCGCCGGTGAAGTACATGCCGCGGAAGGTCTTGAAGTAGGTGTCCACAAAACGATCATGGTCGCCGTACAGCGTACGCGCCTGGCCCGGCCACGAATCGAGGATCACCAGGTTGCCCTCGGCGACGCCTTCGATCAGGTTGCCGAGGTTGTCCACCAGCGCCGGCACCACACCGAAGAACGGCCGTGCCGCCGAACCCGGCTTGAGCGCATGAGCGCCCGGCAATGGGCTCATCATGTTGCCGCCGGTTTCGGTCTGCCACCAGGTATCAACAATCGGGCAACGGGATTGGCCGACATTCTTGTAGTACCAGTCCCAGGCTTCCGGGTTGATCGGTTCGCCCACCGAACCGAGCAGGCGCAGGCTGCTGCCATCGGCGCCTTCGCAGGCGGCGGTGCCCGAAGCCATCATGGCGCGGATCGCAGTCGGTGCGGTGTAGAGAATATTGACCTTGTGCTTGTCGACGATCTTCGCCACCCGAGTGATGTCCGGGTAGTTCGGCACGCCTTCGAACAGCACGGTGGTCGCGCCGTTCGACAGCGGGCCGTAGACAATATAGGTATGGCCGGTGACCCAGCCCACGTCCGCGGTGCACCAGTAGATTTCGCCTGGGCGGTAGTCGAACACGCGCTCGTGGGTCAGGCCCGCATACAGCAGGTAGCCGCCGGTGGTGTGCTGCACGCCCTTGGGCTTGCCGGTGGAACCGGAGGTGTAGAGGATAAACAGCGCTTCTTCAGCGCCCATCTCTTTGGGCGCACACACGGTGCCCGCCACCTTCATCAGGTCTTCGTACCAGATGTCGCGATGCTGGTTCCACTTGATCGCGCCATTGGTGCGCTTGCACACGATAACCTTCTGGATGCTGCTGGTTTCCGGGTTGGTCAGCGCATCGTCGACGTTGGCCTTCAGCGGAATTTTCTTACCGGCGCGGATGCCTTCGTCAGCAGTGATCACCACCTTCGACTTACAGTCGATGATGCGACCTGCCAGGGCTTCAGGCGAGAAACCGCCGAACACCACCGAGTGAATCGCACCGATGCGGGTACAGGCCAGCATGGCGACCACGGCTTCGGGGATCATCGGCATATAGATAGTCACCACGTCGCCGCGATGCACATCCTGGCCGCGCAGGGCGTTGGCGAACTTGCAGACTTCTTCATGCAGCTCGCGGTAGGTGATGTTGCGGCTCTCGGCAGGGTCATCGCCCTCCCAGATGATCGCGATCTGGTCGCCGCGCTCGGCGAGGTGACGGTCCAGGCAGTTGTAGGAAACGTTCAGGGTGCCATCGGCGAACCACTTGATGTCGACATGGTGATCGTCGAACGAGGTCTGCTTCACCGTGGTGAAAGGCTTGATCCAGTCAAGACGCTTGGCTTGCTCGCGCCAGAAACCATCGGGGTTGACCACCGACTGCTGGTACATCGCCTTGTAGGTCGCCTCGTCGGTCAGCGTGTTGGCTGCTACTTCGGGGCGAACGGGGTACAGGGAAGCCGCACTCATCTTTCTTACCTCGGTGACAATAGTTGTTGTTGTATGGCCCCTGTTGTAGCCGGGGTGGGCCTATAGAACCATTCGACGATGGTAGTAACAAGACCCTACAAACTGCCCAGCTATACCCGTTTGCCGCTCTGGCCCGCGCCCTGCGGCGCGCTGCGAGTTTCTGAAAATTCCTTCACCGAGGGATTGTTACAAAAACCGCCAAAAGTGTTTATCAAAACCACGGGTATATGAATATAACTCACAGGCTTAGAATCAACGCCGTCAACACGACACCGAGATTAACAACGCAACAGCCCCCACGAAGGCAACGTTAATCCGAACTTCCCAACTCTTAAGTTACACACGCGGCCTCACAAGGGCCCCGTGACCCCTTTCGCCCTGAAGAAGGTAAATAGAGAAATGAAAGCGTTATTAGTTTTGGCCCTCAGCAGCCTGTGCGCCACCGCCGCCCTTGCCGACGAAGCCCCGACCGAACTGGCCGGCCAGAACGCCCCCATCGTTGAAGACTATACCTACAGCACCCACTTGGACGTCGC
The DNA here is from genome assembly GCF_030816195.1 of Pseudomonas sp. W4I3. Classification (GTDB taxonomy): domain Bacteria; phylum Pseudomonadota; class Gammaproteobacteria; order Pseudomonadales; family Pseudomonadaceae; genus Aquipseudomonas. Next base: position 5,256,928 of record NZ_JAUSXS010000001.1, read on the forward strand.
AAAAGTCCTGTCCATGAGCAACATCCCGGAAGTATGCGAAGTTGTACCGGCCAAGATGGAATATGAAGATTCCCAAGGCCAACGTCATATTCTTAATTACCATGTAATGGGTAACGGCTGCTCTAACGGCTGATTACCAAGTTAGTGGATTCTTACTCGCCGCAAGAAATCGTTCTTGCGGCAAAGAGCCAGCTTTAAATCCAGCGCAAAACGCCAGCGCCCTCCCCCCGCAAAAAACATCCCACCGCCCGTCAAAAAATTCCTACCCCGCCAACCCCCTGTAAACCCGCACCCTGGCCTAAATCACAGGCTTTTTGTCCGCTCGCCGGGACAATCCGCCACAACACAAAGCTGATTTTTTCCCTATAATGCGCGGGTAAATCGGGCCTGCAATATCCCTTTACACAGGGACGAAGAGCCAGACCTGAGGCCTCCGCAGGAGCAAGCCCCTACCGCTCCGCACCTCAAGCCTCATGCAGAACCCGTAACCCAATTGCGTTTAATGCCTGCGCTAGCTGCTGCAACAAACGATTCCTTAAGATCCACCGCGGCCTCAGGGCCGTGTGAACACCCAACCATCCGGTTTCACACGGGCACCTTTGAGCCCTCACGCAGGAGACGACACGTCATGCTGAGCTGGGACGAATTCGACAAAGAAGAAGAAGGCGAAGTAGCCACCAAAGGCGCCAACGCCGGCCACGCCACCGAAGCCAACATGGACCGCCTCGACGGTGCCGGCGCCGCCGCCGCCGTTGAAGCCCGCGCCGTCACCGCCAACGACTCCGCCGCCATCGTGCGCGCCAAGGCCGCCCTGGACAAACTCGACGTCGCCGAAGGCCTCGCCGAGCTCGAAGGCGCCTCCGCCCGCGTCGCCGTTGACGAAAAGCGCATGATCAACTGCCGCGCCGACCTCAACCAACTCGTGCCTTTCAAGTACGACTGGGCCTGGCAGAAATACCTCGACGGCTGCGCCAACCACTGGATGCCGCAAGAGGTCAACATGACCGCCGACATCGCCCTGTGGAAAAACCCCGAAGGCCTGACCGACGACGAACGCCGCATCGTCATGCGCAACCTCGGCTTCTTCTCCACCGCCGACTCGCTGGTTGCCAACAACCTGGTGCTGGCCGTGTACCGCCTGATCACCAACCCGGAGTGCCGCCAGTACATCCTGCGCCAGGCCTTCGAAGAAGCGATCCACACCCACGCCTACCAGTACTGCATCGAATCGCTGGCCATGGATGAAGGCGAAATCTTCAACATGTACCACGAGATTCCATCGGTCGCGAAGAAAGCCGCCTGGGGCCTGAAATACACCCGTTCGATCTCCGATCCGAAGTTCGAAACCGGCACCGTCGACACCGACAAGGAACTGCTGCGCAACCTGGTCGCCTACTACTGCGTGCTGGAAGGCATCTTCTTTTATTGCGGCTTCACCCAGATCCTGTCCATGGGCCGCCGCAACAAAATGACCGGCGTGGCCGAGCAGTTCCAGTACATCCTGCGCGACGAGTCGATGCACCTGAACTTCGGTATCGACGTGATCAACCAGATCAAGATCGAAAACCCACACCTGTGGGATGCCGAGATGAAAGAAGAAGCGACCCAGATGATCCTGCAAGGGACCCAGCTGGAAATCGAATACGCTCGCGACACCATGCCGCGCGGCGTATTGGGCATGAACGCGGCGATGATGGAGGATTACCTCAAGTTCATCGCTAACCGTCGCCTGTCGCAGATTGGCTTGAAGGAAGAGTATCCAGGCACGACTAACCCGTTCCCTTGGATGAGCGAGATCATGGACTTGAAGAAAGAGAAGAACTTCTTCGAGACCCGTGTGATTGAATATCAGACGGGTGGGGCGTTGAGCTGGGATTGATTACGGAGAAAAATTGCATTTAGCTAATGCTGATCAATGAGGTTGGTAAGCCCTGAATATCAGGGCTTACTTACCCTAAGTCAAAAGACTTTAAGTCCCCCTTCCGCCACTCAAAATAGCATTCAGCCGAAGCAATTCACTCTCAAGAAAGTCATTTCGCTCCGCTAACTTAGAATTTTCATCTAGTAGAAATTTTTTTGATGGCTTTTTAGGATCGTGATACACACCCAGATCAAAAACCAACTCCACCTCATCTTTGTAAGGCATTAAAGGCTGGTATAGTTGGTAAAAAGCTCGCCCCACCGCCCCCCTAAAGAGCTCGAGTTCTGGACGCCTTGATCCCGCTGATAAAATATGGTCAGTAGCAATCCCAGGATAGGGGTCTATATAAACAATTTTCTTTAGCCCAAGCTGGTATGCTTTTTTTGCACAAAGTTCGCACGGGCTAGCTGTAGTGAACAATACTCCGCCCGCAAGTCTTTGACCTCCATGCTTAGATATTTGCATAAATGCGTTTTCTTCAGCATGTAAAGATCGAGTATGAACTTGGTTTTTCTCACCTTCTATCTCATTTTGTATCCCCTTAAAACAGTAAGATAGATTCCTATCCCCCTGCCCACTTTTGGCGATTATTTTAGAAAACTTATTACTCAACGCAGCTCTAAACTTAGGATCTTTTTGCTCGTAATCACTGTAGTCATCTTTATTCAACCCTAGCAATAAGTCCTCTGCGCTTCTCAATATGCAGGGTGTTTGCCCCTGAGGCGTGCTGTTCCAACCAACTGATTTAATACTATAAAATTCATCTGTTACAACCGCCCCAACCTGTCTAGATATACAACCAGAATTTTGCTTTGCCGTATACGCTATCTGCATACAGTTCTCTAAAGACGTAGGCATTATAATCCCCGGCCTAGTCATCAGCGTTACATACCAAGCCAACTGACTCACCAAATCATTGTGATTAAACTCACTGCCTTTGGAGTTATGAACGTGCACATCAGAATTTTCTATGCATTCCTGCATATTTTGCGCAATGAATCTCTCTGCTCCTGAGAGCTTACTGGGATATTCTTTAGCGTCTATTTCAGCAATCACTTCAATTGAAAATTTTCGAAACTCTCGCAGACTACGACGTCTCTCAACATCTGTCGTATTAATAGAGAACAAATAAAAATTCGCATATCTGCGCTTTAGAAAGAATGCCTCGTAAGGGCTCCTAATCGCATCAATCACGATACGACAAGGCAAACCATCCAATTTCGTTTTAGCTCGAACAACCTTAATAATAAAATTAATATGCTTAGGAAAGTTAAATATTTCCTCAGCAAAAAAATTCGACTCATCAGCCCGCGCTGACGCCCTTATATTATCCCCAGTTTTTTGGTAGAGCCGAGTAAAATTTGCGCCACCTAAAACAACCCTCAACTTATCAGTTATTATCGGCAACTCTTTCAGGTAAAGATCAAACCAATCTAATACATGGTTTGGAGCAAGCGCCCCATAGGTCAAATTAAGCTTGACCACCTTCTTTCTTACTGCATGAAAAACCTTGGAGGCCGCAATTATGTCTTGCCTAGAAAAATCGGGGAAAAATCTCGCTAGATAACTGCTAAACGCACGAACTGGAAGAATAGATAAGTGATATGTAATAACACAACTTACCTCAACCCTGTAAAATGGCTGCCAGCCGCTTCCGTCAATATATCTTTTTATGATCCTATGTTTCTTCAATTCGTTGGCCGTTAACCCCTCATAACCTTCAGCAGGGACGTTTATCTCACCAGAAGATAGTATTTTAGCTGCGGTAGTGCATCCGGAACCTGTACGACCAGTCAAGCCAATTATAAGAAAATTCTTCGTCTCTTTATAAATATTATCAATTGCTGACGCAGTAATACTTTCCATAGATTCCTCGTAACACAGCATCCGTTAAAAACATAATCCGAAAAAGTGGCAAATGGCCGCTAGATCATAGATCAGGTATTGCAAGACTGCGCAGAAAAACAGGAAATTTCTTACTTATTCGCGCTCCCTGGGGAGTTGATTGGAGTCCTTGTATACAGCTAGCCTCATCTCAGGTGCCTAAGAAACGCCCAACGTAGAAGCAACCCTCAATGCACAGTCAGCAATCCGTCGGGACCTCAGCTCCTGCGGAACTCATACTGCGTTGAGGCGAGCCCGTCGGAATTTCTTTAATCCGCGCTCTACGTTGGGCTCAAGCCCTGCCATAAAACACGTAGAGGTCATAGAAATGCGTAGCCAATATTTGCTCGAGTCACCTGCCACCGAGAGGGTAGTAATACATGATTCATTCATTGCCACCGTCTTCACTCGTCATACTCATCTGCTACATGCCCTTCTTTTAGAAGGGCCAGCCTTGGTTTTGCGCTCGCGACCTTGGGCGCTTGATGGGCTGGTATTTAGATGGGCGAACGACTCGCAAGCTCGGTGAAGACCAACGAAAAACCTTGAAACTGCTGTTCCACGGTCAGCCGGAAGAAATGTTGATGATTAGCGAATCCGGCGCCTATGCGTTGCTGATCTATCACTACGTACCGGGAAACCGCCTATTACTTAACCGGCTGACTCATGAAGTTGTTCCGACATTGCGTGACCAGCGCCAGACACGATCAATGGAACGGCCGTTGTTGAGCATGCTGGATTGGCCAGAGATGTCGTTGAACCTGCTGCATTGGCAGGATGAGGGTTGGATACGTCTTCGAGACATGCCTTATGTTTTGGTAAATCGAACCTATCGGAGAGAGCTAGGAAAGGCGCCGTGGTGGCGTAAGCTCGCACAACCTTTCCGTATCAAGCAGCGAATTTGTTGACCAGCGCGACTGTCGACTCCTACCCACCTGTAGGAAATTTCGTAGACGCCATAATGGCTACTCAGTATCGTCCGAGGGTTTTCTACCCTCGGCGACTGTATGGATACGCAAAAAGGTAATACTGGATGGAGCGACGAGGAGCTTGAAGCTTCCGTCGATACTTATCTCAAAATTTTGAAGCAGGAGGAAACTGGTCAGCCGTACAAAAAGTCAATCGAACACGAGCTTTTACGTGCCGGTGCGCTGTCCGCTAGGTCCTCAGCGTCAGTCGACTATCGCATGCGCAATATTTCCGCCGTATTCGAGACGCTGAATCAGAAACCGATTGCTGGTTACACAGCTGCAAATAATGTGGGCTCTAGAATCGTCTCTCGTATCGTCCGAATACTTGCGCAACGAGGCGTCGTTGAATCTCAAGACAACGCCCCAACGTTTGATGAAGAGTTACTCGAGCGGCGTGCAGTGAAGCTTCAAAGCAAACCTATCAAGACCAAACCCGAAGGCATCACTACGCCGCAACAAGTCAGTACCTCCAGCACGTCTTACGTACGCGATCCGGAAGTGCGGGCTTGGGTACGTCAGCGGGCAGCAGGTGTTTGTGAGGGCTGTGGCCTACATGCACCGTTCACGCTAGACAACGGTCAGCCATTTCTTGAAGTACATCACGTCAAGCACCTGGCCCAGAAGGGTTCGGATCGCATCACCAATGCTGTAGCCTTGTGCCCCAATTGCCATCAGCGTTGTCACCGTTCCAGTGATCGGGACGCTTTCACCGAAGGGCTTTACGCCAACATCGGCAGATTGGCACGGGAGTAGACTCCTGCTGTCACACCTGATGCACGTTTAAAACTATTAGACAGGACCGAGGCCAACCGTGAACCCAGACATGCTCGAAGCCGGCCCCGTAGACGCCAAAGTACTTTCCGTCTTTGACTTCGACGGCACCCTCACCCACCACGACAGTTTCGTGCCCTTCCTCAAGTTTGCCTTTGGCCCTGGCGCGTTCTATGGCCGGATGGTGAAGCTGGCCGTGCCTGGGTTGCGCTTTTTGCTGCAGCAGATCAGCCGGGATGAGTTGAAGGCGCAGTTGATCCGCACCTTTATGACCGGGGTGGAAAAAGCGTGGGTGCAGCAGAAGGCCGAGGAGTATTGCCAGCGCAATTGGGCGCGCTTGATGCGCCCGGCGGGCGTGTTGTCGGTGGAGCAGGAGTTGGGTTCGGGGGCGGTGGTGACGCTGTGTTCGGCGTCGCCGGCGCTGGTGCTGCAGCCGTTTGCCGATCGGCTGGGGATCAAGTTGATTGGGACTGAGCTTGAGGTGGTCGACGGGGTGTTGACCGGCAAGCTCACCGGGAATAACTGCCGGTGCGAGAACAAGGTGCTGCGGCTTGAGGCGGTGTATGGGGACCTGGGGGAGTATCGGCTGCGGGCCTGGGGCGATACGCGCGGGGATCGGGAGTTATTGGCGGCGGCGCAGGATGCGCATTTTCGGCACTTTCATGCGAAGAAGAAAAGGCGGGCTCGGTTGCAGCGGTGATGCGGGGCATTGGGATCGGGGAACACCGAGTCGATCCCATCGCTGCCTCGCTGGGGCTCGAGAGCCCCCCCAAATTGATCTGCGCCAAGCGCGATAGCGCGTCCGACGGCAGTCTCGATCACTCGTCGCCGCTATCCGAATCTCGTTCTTCAAACGCAGATCGCACTGCTTCCACAACCCGTTCGGCCAAGGGAGCGACGTCCAGCTGCGGATAGGCTTTCTTCAATTTCCCCGATACCTGCCAGCCATTTTCCTTTAGAGAGCGAATGACGCGGTTTGCGTCCTGGTCCGGCATTTCCAGCACCTCTTTGAGCCGCTTCTGGGCGCGCTGAAAAATGACCAACAAGCGCGCTTCATCAGCCATTTCTGTACGAACCGTATGCGCCACAACCTGCGCCGTATAAAGGACATGCTCAGTCAAATCGGGATAGCGCCACGCAAATTGCGCGTCCTCGTAATCGTCGAAGACCAGGTTGCTGCGAGTGCCATCCTCGTAGACCGTAAGTTCGCCAAACCGATAGGACGCGGCGTAGCGTTGCATGAATGGGCGCGAAAACATCTCAAGCGTCCGATCATAACGCGCCCGGAAATCAATCGAACTGGTGATCGTGGCTGATACCGGCAGGATCACGCCATCAGGCACCGCCTTATCTCGGATCAAGGTATCGTTGATCAGAAAGCGATGGATCCGACCATTACCGTCCCGCATGGGGTGGATATACACAAAAGCGAAAGCGATTGCCGCTGCCCGGGCCAACGGCTCGGCTCCCCGCGTGGCCAACTCAAATGTTTTCAAGCCCTCGAGCAATTGCGTCAGCCCCTCAAATGGCGGCGCAATGTAATGCACAATGTCCTCGCGCATCGTCGCCTGCCCCACGAAGATTGGCGAGCGGCGCAAGCCCAACCCGAGTGCTTCCTCACCCAAGATTCCGGCTTGCAACCTGTGCAGGGCTTCGCTGCTCAACGGATCCTCGATATGGCCACAGTACTTGGCGATTACATGGGCAAACCGCTGGATCCTGTCGGTTTTGTCTGCCTCTCTCTCGATCAGAAAGCTGGCACGCGACTCTTTGAACGTCAGCCAGCTGGCCGTACGCATCAGCATATCGGGGCCAAAGGATTGGTTCAGCTCGAGCAGTGCCGCGCTCAGATCAAACTGCAGCGCCTCTTGCACGGCTTCGGTACGACGGACCAAGGGGCAGAACGCTGGCACACCCGGAAGGTTATCGTTAATGCGCCAGCGCCGTATCCGTAATGGCTCAACGCGGGTCAGGTAATGCTGGGCCGAAACAGCATCGACATAGCCGCCATTAACGACATCGGGCACATCAAGATGCCGTCCGGTCAGCCACTCGTAAAGGAATCCGGTACGGCGGGCATATTGACCAAAGGGCGTTTTTCGGCACCAGGCTTCGACTGGCTCAGGGCCAGCGGCGGCAAACAGGCGTGCGAGGAATTCGAGGTGGATTTCTTCGTACTTGAGTCCAAACTCGAAATGGCCTGCAAAGTCGTCTGACGGTTGGTAGCTGGCAGGATACTTGCGTTCAACCCGTCCATTGCTCTCGTGGCTCATGCGGGTCGTGCCAATGACCGATTCGACGCGTAGAGGCTGCGCAAGCGCGATACGGTAGCGGTCCGCGAGCACCCTGAAACCTACTTGCATTGTCGAATCCCCTAACGAGAACTAAAAAACGATAACTATTGGAGGATATTAGGCGAAAACGTTAATTTTGCGTTCACGAAAAGCTAATACGCACCCAAATTTGTTAATAAATCCAATTTTTCGATAAAAACGCTAACGAAGCTGGAGATGCGATACGGGTTTATGGGTTCAACAGGAAACCGAGTCGATCCCTTCGGAGCCTCGCTAAAGCTCGACACCTCCCACATTTGATCTTTGGCGGGGCTTAGAGCGGCGTCTTTAGGTTTACGCCCAGGGCGGTGGCGAAGGCTTTTACCATCGGGCTTCTTGGGGCGTTGTGGCGCAGGATCAGGTTGAACGCGGTGTTCAGGTGCACGTGCTCCGGGCACAGTGCGCGCAGGCGCCCTTCCCTTACCAGCGGCGCGGCGTAGTGTTCCGGCAGAAAGCCCAGGAAGCGGCCGGTGAGGATCAGGATAGCGACGGCTTCAACCTGGGAGGCTGAGGCGGACTGGCTGTCGTAGTGGACGAAGTTCGGCTTGTCGCGGTGGATCGCGTAGCGATGGTTGACCACTTCGTATCGGCGCAATACCTGCGGAGTGATGTCGTTCGCATTGAACAGCGGATGTCCTACGGCGCAGTAGGCGTGGGCCTTTTCTTCGTAAAGGGGGAAGTAGTCGAACTCCTCGCGGCGTTGGTAGACGGGGACGATGCCGACGATCAAGCGACCTTCCACCACGCCGCGTTCAACTTCGTCCAACTGCGAGGCATACAGGCGCAATCTTACTTTGGGTGACTGGCTATGTAAGTTGCCTAGCGCGGTGATCAGCGGGGAATTAACGTCGGAGACGGTGTTATCAATAACCCCCACACTAAGGTCACCAATAAGCTCATTCTGCGCCGAACTAAGCTTGTCGCGAAAACTGTCCACCGAGGTAAATAGCTCGATGGACGCTTGATACACCAACTTGCCTTCTTCGGTCAGCGCGAAGCCTTCCCGGCCGCGGGTGCACAGGCGCATGCCGATGCGAATTTCCAGGTCGGAGATCTGCTTGCTGATGGCCGCCAGGCCCACATTCAGTTCGTTTTGCGCCGCACTGAAACCGCCGGCTTCGACCACGGCCATGAATACCCGCAGCAATTTGAAGTCCAGCCCGCTCAGTTGCAGCGGTGGCCGGGTGCCGGGTTTTGGCGGCAGGTTTCCAGAAGTGGAAAGTGGGGTTTCCATAATGCGCGTTGACCTCTAGTGCCATATTCAACAGGCTTGAACCCAATCCTTGAACATAGCCAGGCGGCGATAATGAACATAAACATCCGCCCTTGGCAACCTTGAATACGGCGCGTCAGACGCCGGTTCTGGCGCGTTGAAATTTTGCTGTTACTGCCTCCGACTCTTCTAAAAACAAGCGTGAGGAATACCCATGTCCCAGCCCACCGACCGCCTTTGGGGTGCTCGTTTCAAGACCGGTCCGTCTGCGGCGCTGGCCGCGTTGTCGCGTTGCCCTGAGCGCTACTTCCGCCTCACGCCCTACGACCTCGCCGGCTCTCGAGCCCATGCCCGTGAACTGCAGCGCGCCGGTTTGCTGGATGAGTCCGAGACGTTACGCACGCTGGAAGCGCTGGACCGTATCGGTGAGGATTTCGCCGCCGGACGCCTGCATCCAACCCTGGATGACGAAGACGTACACACCTTTATCGAACGCGTATTGACCGAGCGCCTGGGCGCCCTGGGCGGCAAGTTGCGCGCCGGGCGCTCGCGCAATGACCAGACGGCCAATGACCTGCGCCTGTTCCTGCGCGACCATGCGCGCACCATCACCACTGAGGTGTTGGGTTTGCAGCAGGCGTTGGTGGAACAGGCCGAGCAGCATATCGAGAGCATCTGCCCGGGCTTTACCCATCTGCAACAGGCGCAACCCATCGTGTTCGCCCATCATTTGCTCGCCCACGCCCAGTCGATGCTGCGCGATGTGCAGCGCCTGGTGGATTGGGATGCGCGTACGGCGTTGTCGCCACTGGGCGCCGCAGCGATGGCCGGTTCGGCGATTGCGCGTCAGCCGCAGCATTCGGCCAAGGAAATGGGCTACACCGGGCCGTGCGAAAACTCTATCGATGCCGTCGCCAGCCGTGACCATGTGGCGGAGTTCCTGTTCGTGGCAGGGATGCTCGGCGTGAATATTTCACGGCTGTCCGAGGAATTTTGCCTGTGGTCATCGCGGCAATTTCGCTGGGTGGTGCTGGACGATGCCTACGCCACCGGCAGTTCGATCATGCCGCAGAAGAAGAATCCGGACATTGCCGAACTGGCGCGGGGCAAGGCTGGGCGCTTGATCGGCAACCTGACCGGGTTGATGTCCACGCTCAAGTCGTTGCCGCTGTCGTACAACCGCGATTTGAGCGAAGACAAACACAGCGTGCTGGACAGTGTGGATACCTTACTGCTGGTGCTGCCGGCGATGGCCGGGATGGTGGCGACCATGCGGGTGCAGGTGGATGAGCTGCGGCGTCAGGCGCCGATGGGGTTCACCTTGGCGACCGAGGTGGCGGATTGGTTGGCCACGCGGGGCGTGCCGTTCAAGGAGGCACACGAGATTACCGGTGCGCTGGTACAGGCCTGTGAGAAGCATGAGATCGAGTTGTGGGAAGCCTCGCCGGCGATGTTGGCGCAGGTGGATGCTCGGTTGACGCCCGAGGTGCGCGACTGCCTGACTTTGGAAGCGGCGATTGCAGCGCGCAGTGGTTGGGGAGGTACTGCGCCGGAGCGGGTTCGGGAGCAGATTGGGCGGTTGAAGACCGCGTTGGCGGCTCAGCAGCGTTGGGCCGACAGTTACACCGGTTTCAGAATTTAAAGATCATTCCCACGCTCTGCGTGGGAATGATCAGCATCAAGAATAATTTTGGAGTAGCACCATGAATCAAACCCCGGCCGAGCGCTTGGAAGCCGAGCGCAAGTTGTCCGAGAACCAGTTCGATATCACGCAGTACGAGCATGTGCCGCGTCGCTATTACGGGCGGATGTTTTTTGCCACATTGATCGTGATTGTGTTGGCGGCGCTGTTGCGCGCCTTCGCCAATGGCCAGATCGAATGGTCCTACATCGGCCAGTTCCTCACGTCCGAGGCCATCCTTTGGGGCTTGGTGAATACCATCGTCATGTCGATCCTGGCGATGGCGCTGGGCGTGGTGATTGGGGTGATCACAGCGATCATGCGCATGTCGGCCAACCCGATCCTGCGCTACGTGGCAATCACCTACACCTGGCTGTTTCGTGGCACGCCGCTGATTTTGCAGTTGCTGCTGTGGTTCAACCTGGCGCTGATTTTCCCGGTGATCGCCATTCCCGGTCTGTTCAGCATCGACACCGTGGACCTGATGACGCCGTTCGTGGCCGCCCTGCTGGGCCTGAGTATCAACCAGGGCGCTTACACCGCCGAGGTGGTGCGTGCCGGCCTGTTGTCGGTGGACACCGGCCAGTACGAAGCCGCCAAGTCCATCGGCATGCCGAGCCTGCAAGCACTGCGTAGGATCATTCTTCCGCAGGCCATGCGCGTGATCATTCCGCCTGTGGGCAACGAGTTCATCAGCATGGTGAAAATGACCAGCCTGGCCAGCGTCATCCAGTACTCGGAGCTTTTGCACAACGCGCAAAACATCTACTACGCCAACGCCCGGGTGATGGAGCTGCTGATTGTGGCGGGCATCTGGTACCTGGCAGTGGTGACTGTTCTTTCATTTGGTCAAAGCCGCCTCGAGCGTCGCTTTGCCCGCGGCGCCGGCAAGCGTTCGTAAGTCTGGGTTGAGGAGATTTGCCCCATGAGAAGCATCGTCAAGGCCGTCAACCTGAACAAGTATTACGACCAGTATCACGCGCTACGTGACATCAATATCGAGGTCGAGCAAGGCGAGGTGATGTGCATCATCGGGCCGTCCGGCTCGGGTAAAAGCACCCTGCTGCGCTGCGTCAACCAGCTGGAAAAAATCGACAAGGGTGGCCTGTGGGTCGACGGCGAACTGGTGGGTTACCGCGTGGTCGGCAACAAGCTGCACGAGATGAATGAAGCGCAGATTGCCCGTCAGCGCCTGGCCACCGGCATGGTGTTTCAGCGCTTCAATTTGTTCCCGCACATGACCGTGTTGCAGAACATCATCGAAGGCCCGTGCCAGGTGCTCAAGCGCTCGCCCAAGGAGGCCATCGAAGACGCAGTGGAACTGCTGGCCCGCGTGGGTTTGGCGGACAAGCGCAATGCCTACCCGGTGGAATTGTCCGGCGGGCAACAGCAGCGCGTGGCGATCGCCCGTGCGCTGGCGATGCGCCCCAAGCTGATGTTGTTCGACGAACCCACGTCAGCCCTCGACCCGGAGCTGGTAGGAGAAGTGCTGTCGGTGATGCGCGATTTGGCCACCACCGGCATGACCATGATCGTGGTCACCCATGAATTGGGCTTCGCTCGCGAAGTGTCCAACCGCATGGTGTTTATGGATGCCGGCCAGATTGTGGAAGCCGGCAGCCCGGAAGAAATTCTAATAAGCCCACAAAACCCGCGTACCCAAAGCTTCATTTCTGCCGTTCGCACTTAACTAAAAAACTAACGAGAACGCCCCCATGAAAAACCTGTTTATCCCAACCTTGCTCGCGGGCCTGATGGCCTCCTCGTGTGTATTCGCGGCATTGCCGGCGGCGATCAAGAACAAGGGTGAAATCAGCGCGGCTATCGTGCCGAACTACCCACCGATGGACTTCAAGGACCCGGCCACCAACACGCTCACCGGCTTTGACTTCGACTTGGGCAACGCCTTGGCCGAACGCCTGGGGGTGAAAATCAAGTGGCAGGAAACCGGCTTCGAGCAAATGCTCAGCGGCTTGACCACCAAGCGCGTGGACATCGTGTTGTCGGGCATGACCGATACCGCCGAGCGCCAGAAGTCGGTGACCTTTATCGACTACTTCACCAGCGGCCCGCAGCTCTACACCTTGGCCAAGCGCGAAGAGATCAAGGAGTTGGCCGACTTGTGCGGTAAAAAGGTCGGTACCAGCCGCCGCACCACCTGGCCGTCGGAAATTGCCGCCTGGAGCAAGGAAAACTGCGAAGCAGCCGGTAAGCCTGCGATCGTAGTGATCGGTACCGAAGGTTCGGCCGATGCGCGGGCGCAGTTGCAGCAGAACCGTCTCGATGCGGCGATGCAGGGCAGTGAGACGATTCCCTATTTGATGTCGCTGGATAAAGGCAAATACAAGCCGGTGGGCCTGGCGATTTCCAAGCAGTTCACGGGGTTGGGGATCGAGAAAAGCAATACCGAGTTGGTTACTGCGATCAGTGAGGCGTTGCAGGGCATGATCGATGATGGGACCTACGGCAAGATTCTGAAGAAGTGGGACCTGGAGCAAGGTGCAGTGGAAAAAATCTCCATCAATGCCGGCCAGTGAACACAACCTGAAAATGTGGGAGGGGGCTTGCTCCCGATTGCGGTGTGTCAGGTACACATGCATTGGCTGATACGCCCTGATCGAGGGCCAGCCCCCTCCCACATTGGATCTGTGTTCACATGGGGATCCGTGTTCACAGGTGATCTGCAGGATCCTGGATAAATAACAAGGACGCTTTCCGCCCGTGGCCACCTACTCCCTGGTAATTCGCCGCCTGTTGATCTGCTCGGTGACCATCGTGGTCAGCCGGTCCATGACCAGCCCGCTGCTGGCGCTTTGGCTGAGCACTCGCCTGGGTCTGAACCAACAGGACATAGGCCTGCTGATGGGCGTTGCGGTGTTTATCGCTACATTGCTCGGCTTGTATGGCGGCTACATCATCGACCGCCTGGAAAAGCGCAAGCTGCTGATACTGGCCATGCTCTCCAGCTCCATTGGTTTTCTGTTACTGACGTTTGCCAGCAACCTCTACCTCACCACGCTGACCCTGGTGATTACCGAAGCCGCATCGGCGCTGTTCCTGATCGGCTCCAAGGCGATCATCAGCGAAAACCTGCCGGTGGGCGAACGTGCCAAAGTGTTTTCCCTGCGCTACACCCTGACCAACGTCGGCTACGCCACTGGCCCCATGCTTGGCGTGGTGATCGCCGGCCAGTTGCCCTGGGCACCGTTCCTGATCGCCAGCGCCATTGCCTTTGGCAGCCTGTTCCTGATGGTCGGCATTGCGCCGACCGCACAGGACGCCCGTCATAAACCCCAGAGCTTTTTCAGCACCCTGCAGACCTTGCGCAGCGACCGCACGCTGATCCTGTTCACCAGCGGCAGCTTGTTGAGCACCATTGTCCACGGGCGCTACACCCTGTATCTGTCGCAGTTTTTGCTGGTGGCCTACAAACCCGCCGAGGCCTTGAAGATTCTGTCTGCGGTGCTGGCCTGCAACGCCACCACGGTGATTTTAATGCAGTACCAGATCGGCCGTTTTCTCAAGCGTGAGCAACTGCGCTACTGGATCGTGCTGGGCACCTTGTTGTTCATCTGCGGTTTGATTGGCTTCAGCCTGGCCGGCAGCCTGGTCACCTGGTGCTTGGCGATGTTCGTGTTCACCTTGGGCGAGATGATCATCTACCCTGCCGAGTTCCTGTTTATCGACACCATCGCCCCCGATGCATTACGCGGCAGTTACTACGGCGCGCAGAACCTGGCGGCATTCGGCGGGGCGATGAGCCCGGTGATCTGCGGTTACTTGCTGATCAATGCCGCGCCGTCCAGCATGTTCTACGTGCTGGCGGGGTTGACCGCAGCCGGAGGAACCCTGTGTTTCCTGAGTGGACGACGGGTTGCAAGTTCTTGCTGATATTTGCGCAGGTTCTCGCTATTAATAGCCAAACCTCTCACGGACCCGAGCCCCATGAAATTCGATACGGCCTACAGCCTGAGTCTCGATGACAAGCTGTCAATCTATGACGTACGAGACCTGAATTTCGACGAAACCGACGACTTCGACTCCGACAAGGAGCGTTTTCTGTGCCCCAACGATGCGTGCCGTGCAGCGTTCGATTCGGACAATACGCTGAGCACGTTCAACGCGAAAAACGTCAACTACCAGCGCACGCCGCATTTCAAGAACAAGACCAGCACCCAGCATATCGTTGGTTGCCGCTACGCCAGCACGCACAAGGGCACGACCGGCGAAAGTGATGACGAACGCGAGGAAAATTTCCCGTCGGAATTTGTACTCACACGGCGTCAATACGAGCGCAAGCCCCCCCTGGCAGGCACCGCGAACGTGGCCGTGCCAGAACCAACCAAAGCCCCTGCCAATCGCGCCTCCTCCACCCGAAGCAACGTTGAAACCACCCCGGACAAAACCAGCGTATTCGCCCACCCGGTGGAATGTTACGTGTCGAATATCGACGACAAGGACAAGCTCAAATCAATGCCGTTGAAAATCGGCGAGCACACCGCGACGTACTGGACGTTCTTCAAGAAAATCGAATACCTGCAGGACAACAAGGGCCTGATCTACTGGGGCAGGATCAAAGCCATCAAGGACTACACCAACAGCTTTCGCATCGACTTCGAAAAGAAGGTATGGCTCGATAAAAAGCCCTACTCCGTCAACGTCTACCTGAGCAAAAAACTGCTCGAGAACTACCGAAAGCGCACGACTTTTCTGGAGCAGATCAAGGCCGCGGCAGGTAGCGAACGGCCGTTATACTGCTTTTTCTATGGGGTGACGCCGCAGCTCACGCAAGTACCAAGCAAGAAGAACCCCGAGCAGACGTTCGGGGTATTCAGCGCGAATATTGAAAACCTGGACCATCTGATCATTCGCGAGGCGCCAGGCATGGAGTAAGCGCAAGCTTAAAAAACACCACCCACTGCCATGAATTGATGAGCGGTACAAACAGCTGTATAAAAACACAGTATAGTTGTTGCTCCCCTGTCGAACCTGGAGAAATCCCATGTCCTCCCTGGCAATGAGCTCTTTCGTAGAACAGCAGATCGTCCTTCATCAATTCACCGCCAAACACTGCGCCCAGGCCCGCGTCATGCTGGGCTGGAGCCGCGAAGAACTGTCCCGCCAGGCTGGCGTTCCGGTGCAAGCCATCCAGCAGTTGGAGAGCCACGGCGAGGTGAGTGATGAAACGCGATTGGCCTTGGCGTTTTGCCTGGAAGCGCAGGGGTTGGTGTTTTTCCCCGGGTTTGCGCCGGGATGGGGGATGAGCAAACGCCGCCTCCGACACCGCATCGGTTGAACCAGCGGCGCCCGGCATTATTGCTCGGTTGCTCGGCTCGCCCGCTGCATCGGTTGATTCATCAGCCCCTCAACCCAATGGTGCGTAGTGTCCAGCCTGTTGGCCGGGCGATCCAGGCACCCTCTCTGGGGATGGGCGTACAGAAGCAAGCTCTGCTGCACGCCCTTGAACAGAGGTTCGA
This sequence comes from Pseudomonas sp. W4I3, assembly GCF_030816195.1. Taxonomy (GTDB): domain Bacteria; phylum Pseudomonadota; class Gammaproteobacteria; order Pseudomonadales; family Pseudomonadaceae; genus Aquipseudomonas. The sequence goes on from NZ_JAUSXS010000001.1 coordinate 5,273,179, forward strand.
TTATATTCAGGCGCTGCCTGCCGAAACCCCATCGGCATCAGGCGGTAGCACAGGCGCGGGTGTAAAGGGGGTTCCAGACAGGAATGCAGGCTCTTTAATCGCTTTTGTCGCTTGCTCATAAACATAGGCAGCCGACAACAACGTGGCCTCGCTGTTAGCCGCCCCGTAAAGGTAAAGCGCCGTTGGCATTCCCTCATCATCCATGCCAGAGGGAATGGACATGCCTGGGTAACCTGCCGCAGCGCTGAAGTAATAGTTGTTTGATCGGAAGTTCGACACCATGGCGTCGAGATTGTGTTCTTCCATCGGGTCATCGATGGTTTTCTGGAACACCGGGATGATGGCCTCCCAGAGCTTATCGCGCTGGTCCTGAGTCGTCTCCAGGCCGCTGATAAGTTCCAGCATGTTCTGGTCAGGCTCACCGGGCTTCTGGTGGCGCTTATTGAAATCAATCAGCTCCAAAAGCGAGTTGACCGGCAAACCTTCGCGACCGGCAAGATACTCTTCCAGCCGGTGCTTGACGTCTGAAAACAACGCCTCGTTGTAGTCGGAGTAGGTTTGCTCAGGGACGCCCTGTTCGAGCGTACCCAAAGGCACCAGGATCGCACCTTGAGACTTCAATACCTCAAGCGCGTCCGCGTAATGCTTGCTGTCTGCCCGTTTCGCCGGGTCTCTGGCTTCCTGCACGGACAATTCAGGCACAGGCGTATAGCCAATTCGCTTGCCCTTCAAGGCATCGGCCCGCAGGCCCACGGTGTAAAGCCTGGTCTGCGACATGGCATTGAGCGCTTCTGCCGCATCGCAGACATTGCGCGTGAACGTGCCAATGGTATCCATGCGTGAACTGGTCATGACCCCCTCGGTACTTAGCAGGCCTAGGGAGGTTTTCAAGCCAAAAACACCGTTGAAGCCGGCTGGGGCGATGACCGATCCGCTGGTTTCCACGCCTAACGCCAGCGGCACATGCCCTTGGGCAACTGCCACGGCGGAACCCGAACTGGATCCTGCGACCACGCCTCCCAGGCGATGCGGATTCAGGGTCTGGCCCCCTCGGGAGCTCCAGCCATCCACCGGTGATGCAGAGCGAAAGTTGGACAATTCGCTCATGTTGGTTTTACCGACCACCACCACCCCTGCCTTCAGCAGGTTTTCGACGACCTTGGCATTTTTAGTCGCGGACTTGCCCACCATCGCCCTGGAACCCGCACTTGTCTGCATACGGTCCTTGGTCTCAAACACATCCTTGAGCGCGATCGGGACGCCGTGCAGATACCCGCGCACACCATCGCCTTCCTTACGTTCCACATCTCGCGCCCTGGCTTCTCCAAGCGCATCTGGATTGGTCTCTATGAACGCGTTGCCGCCCTGCAGCCCACGATCGATATTGGCTATTTGTCTGAAGACATCCTTCACCAGCCCTTCTGACGTGACCCCGTCGCCACTGGCCATCTCTCCTGCCATTTGACACGCACCCTTGAAACCCTGCGGCGGATTTGAAAGCGCTTGGAACAAGCCTGTCGCCCACCCACCTGCCGAAAATGGTCCGATCATAAAATTCCCCCGTCACTGACTTAATGAGCACTATCGGCCGATAGCCCGACACCAGTCTAGGAGGTCGTTCTGCCGGCTCTATGCAGGCTAATCCGGCTATCGGGCATGATCATTCCGTACTCGTTGTAGGCGCGCCAGGGGACACCAACTGACGATAAGTTCGCAGCAGAACCTTCACGCGATCAGCCGCCCAGCGGGCGCCGTAGAACCAGAGCCTGGTGCCGTCGTCCAGTACCTGGCAGGCGCTGGGGTATCCACTTCTGCAGGCGGCATGAAACGCCGCACTCGGATCGCCTGACACCAAGGCATCCAAGCGATGGCCGGCCACGAGTTCATCGATAAGAGTGCCGGATTCGAGAGGGTCGTCCGTGCGCTGCGCGTCCACTGCCACCCATTGCACCCCCGCGTCGCGCAGAATGATGAAAGCTCGGTGCAGGTTTTCGCTTTGGTCCGTGAGTTCGATATGACCACCGCCTACATAGCGGCTGGCGTAGCCGATGCGCCACCCAGCCAGCACCGCTGCGGTACTCAAAGCGCTATTGTTCTGCACCAGAGGCACCTCGACCATCAACGGCTCAGTGGGGTCGACACCGCTGACGGCGATCAGTGATAAAGCGGGGTCTCGCGTGGGCCTGATCATCGGTGCCAGGGCATTGTAGCCAGGGATGAGCACCGTCCCCTCAACGCGTCCGGCACCAAAGACGATAGCACTGGGGCTTGCGCTATCGGTTCGCCCTTGGGTTGAAGAGGCAGGTTCGAGGTAATCCGCTGGCGAGGTGGGCAGCGGCGCCGAGAGGCAGGGAATTCCCGATCGCCATAGTTTCTTGCAGTCGTCGCTCATTACACCCTATCCCCCGGAATTAACTTTCCGAGGGATCATCGCACTCCCGCCTGACGTTTGTCGCAGAGCTGAAACACGCTGAAAACACCTTTTCCCACAGGCAATTTACTTAGCCTGCTGCCTGTTCTCTCACCTCATGAGCCTCTACTTCCAGCCACCACGCACGCCCTCGTTCGGGCTGGTTGAGCCTGAACGCCTGCCCCATCGCCGGTGTGGTAATCGACACATTGCGCTCCCAGGCCAGCGCCATGATGCGGTCGAACGGCTCGTGCCAGGCGTGGAACGCCAAGTCGAACGTGCCGTTGTGAATCGGCAGCAGCCAGCGGCCCTTGAGGTCGATATGCGCCTGCAATGTCTGCTCCGGCTGCATATGGACGTGAGGCCAGTCCACGTTGTAGGCCCCGGTTTCCATCAGGGTCAGGTCAAACGGCCCGTATTGCTCGCCGATCCGCTTGAAACCGTCGAAATACCCCGTGTCGCCGCTGAAAAAAATCCGCCGCGCGTCATCGATCATTACCCAGGAACACCAGAGGGTCTGGTTGCTGTCAAACAGGCCACGCCCGGAAAAATGCTGCGCCGGCGTGGCGACAAAACGAATGCCATCGACTTCAGTGCCCTGCCACCAATCCAGTTGCCGCACCTTGTCGGCGTCTACGCCCCATCTGACCAGCGTGTCTCCCACCCCTAAAGGCGTCAGAAAGTACCGCGTCTTGTCGGCCAATTGGGTGACAGCCTTTCGGTCAAGGTGGTCGTAGTGATTGTGGGAAAGGATCACCGCTTCCAACGGCGGCAACTCTTCAAGGCTGATCGGGGGTTGGTGGAAACGCTTGGGGCCAGCCCAACTGAAAGGCGAGGCGCGCTCGGCGAACACCGGGTCGGTGATCCAGAATTTACCGCGCATTTTCAACAGCACCGTTGAATGGCCCAGACGGAACACACTGTGGTCAGGGGCTGCCAGCAACTGCTCGCGGGTCAGGGGTTGTACCGGAATGTTGCCCACAGGCCTCGTGGTGCGCGGCTTGTTGAACGCCATGTTCCAGAAGATGCGCAGGGTCTTGCCAAAGCCGCCGTGGGGCACCGGCGCGTCGTTATTGAAATGCCCCTGATCACGCTCGACCGGCTTGAGCGCAGTGGGTGTCGGGTCAACAGGGGTTGAAATCGTGGCCATTACAGAGTGACTCCTACGTCCGCTCAAAAATTACACTGCACAGTGTAGTTTCTACATTGCAACAAAACCCTTACCAAGTAAACTACCGAGTGTAATTTCATTTTCGAGCCGACCGCCCTCCATGAATGCCTCCCCACGCCTCACCGACCGTAAACGCGACGCCATCGTGGCGGCGGCCATCGCCGAATTTCGGGAGAATGGCTTTGAGGTCACCAGCATGGACAAGATCGCCGCCACGGCCGGCGTTTCCAAGCGCACGGTCTATAACCACTTTCCCAGTAAAGAAGAGCTGTTCGCCGAAATCCTGCACCAGTTGTGGGCCAGCAGCGTCGCGCAACTGGATGTGGCGTACAGCAGCGAGCAGCCACTGCGCGATCAACTGCGCCGGTTGCTGGAAGCGAAAATGAAGATGATGTCGGACGCCAATTTTCTCGACCTGGCGCGCGTGGCCATTGCCGCTACCATTCATTCCCCGGAACGCGCCCAAGACATGGTCAACCGCCTGAGCGAGCGCGAAGAAGGCTTTACCCTGTGGGTTCGCGCAGCCCAGGAAGACGGCCGTCTGCGCTGCGGCGACCCCGCGTTCGCCGCTCACCAGATCCAGAGTATGCTCAAGGCGTTCGCGTTCTGGCCGCAGATTACCCTTGGCCAACCCACCCTCGATGCAACGTCCCAGGCCCACGTGATCGAATCGGCGATCGACCTGTTCCTCGCGGGCTATGAGGTCGGTCCCCGCCTCCCCCAGTAAACGTTTGTTGAATAAACGACATTCCAAGTCGTTTTACGCTTACTCGCCGGCTTTTCTGCACAAATGGCTTGGAAGGACAGTGATTATTGCGGTGGGAATAATCGACAATATTGATTCGCCTTATCCGATCAACGGTTAACTCGCTGACGCACGCTGGTGTATCTGCAAAAAAAGAGCTGCCCCAGGACACTATGGAAAACAGACGAGGCAAGGGACTTTCATTTGCCAAGCGTATCTACAAGCCAAGGATTATCGGACTGGGTGTCGGCTGCATCAGCCTGATGGGCGCGATGTACCCCTTGTCATTGCCCGGTTGGGTATGGGCGTTGCTGTTATTCAATGGCTATGCCTGGGCGCATGTGGCCTACCTGCTGTCAACGCGTTCTTCCTTTCCTTATCAGGCCGAACAACGCAATTTTCTGTATGACTCGTTGTTCGGCGGTTTCTGGGCCGCAGCCACTCAATTCACCCCCCTGACAGCGGTGACCATTCTGTCGATGATCGCGATGAACAACGTCGCGGCCGGCGGCCGGCGCTTGTTCCTGCGCGGGCTGCTGGCTCAGGCGGTCGGTGTGGGGGTGGCTTGGACGCTGTTCGGCATTCGGTTCAACCCAGACGTGGACCTGCTTGAGGTCTACACCTGCCTGCCAATGTTGATGCTCTACCCGATGGTGATCGGCATGGCCTGTTATGAACTGGCGATCAAACTGTCGGAACATAAGCGCGCCCTCAGCGCCCTGAGTCGCATCGACAGCCTGACAGGGCTGCTCAACCATGGCTCGTGGAAAGACCTGCTGAGCCTTGAGTTTCATCAGCGTCAGCAACAACAAGGCGTCGCCACCATCGCCCTGATCGATATCGATCACTTCAAGCGCATCAACGACACACACGGGCACATTGTCGGGGATACGGTGCTGCGCCAGCTAAGCCTGGAACTGCGCCGGCATCTGCGGGAAAGCGACCTGGTCGGACGCTACGGTGGCGATGAGTTCTGCGTGATCCTTGCGCAAATGCAATCGGAAAAGGCGGCGAAAATCATGGAGCGCCTGCGCGAAACGCTCGGTAACTACCGCCATCCGCAGATTCCCGAATTACGCATAAGCCTGAGCATAGGCCTGGCAGGTTTCAAACCTGCCTTCAGCGATGCCGCGACCTGGCTCAATGCCGCGGATCGCGCGCTGTATGTGGCCAAACGCAACGGCCGCAACCAGGTGGTCACCAGCGAAGACACCCTCACGCATTCGACCCGAGTCGTCCTACAACTTCCCGTCTGAATCTTCTGCTGTCAGCCTGCCGCGATAGCATAATGCCGCCATTGGTCGCCTCCACCAAAATCAACCTCCCCAGAGGCGAACTTCTTGGTGACCCAATCACTCTGAAGCCGTTGTTCCACCCTCTGTCAGCACAAGGAAGCTGACAATGAGCAAGTCAACCGTGAGGCCCAGGTGCCCTACGGGGTCAGGCGCATTTACATGGATCCCTCATACGCATGCCTGCTCGAGCTCACGACCATGCTATTCAACGGCCACAAAAAAACCATCACCGCTCTACAACACGCGAATGCGCAACAGGCCAGCCTGCTGGAGGCGATCGAGCGATCGATGGCGGTTATCGAATTCGACCCGCAAGGCACTGTGCTGCGCGCCAATGACAACTTCTTCAAGACCATGGGCTACCGCGCCGAACAGGTCCTGGGCCAGTCCCACCGGATGTTCTGCACCCCGGCGTTCGCTCGCAGCGCCGACTACAACCAGTTGTGGACGCACTTGCGCAACGGCCAATTCCAGTCCGGCACGTTTGAACGGGTGAGCAGCACCGGTCAGTCGGTGTGGCTGGAAGCCAGTTACAACCCGGTACGCGATGAAGCCGGCCGCGTAATCAAAGTGGTGAAGTACGCCATGGACGTGACGCCGCGCCTGCAAGCCGAAAGCGAAGCCAACGCCAAGCTGCAAGCCATCGACCGCGCCATGGCGATGATCGAATTCAATCTGGATGGCACCATCATCACCGCCAACGCCAACTTCCTGCAGCGCATGGGCTACAGCCTGGCGCAGATCCAGGGCAAGCATCACCGGCTGTTCTGCACGCCTGAACTGGCCAACAGCGCAGCCTACAGCGAATTCTGGAAACGCCTGAACCAGGGCGAACTGTTCAGTGGCCAGTTCGAACGGGTGGATAAGCACGGCAACACACTGTGGCTCGAGGCCAACTACAACCCGGTGTACGACGCCAGCGGGCGCCTGTGCAAAGTGGTGAAGTTCGCCTCGGACGTCACGGCCCGTGTGCAACAGCATGCGGCCGACGCGCACAGCGCTGCGCAGGCGTACCACCTGTCGCTGAACACCCAGGACATGGCCGAAAAAGGCGCCGAAGTGATTCAGAAAACGGCCACCGGCATGCGCGACATTGCCGTCGACATTGACGCTTCTTCGCAACTGATCGCTAAATTGGGCGAGCGCTCGCAACAGATCACCACCATCGTCAACACCATTCGCGGCATCGCCGACCAGACCAACCTGCTGGCCCTCAACGCCGCCATCGAAGCGGCCCGCGCGGGCGAACAGGGCCGTGGGTTTGCCGTGGTCGCCGATGAGGTACGCCAATTGGCGGCGCGTACCAGCGGCTCCACTGCCGAAATTTCCGGCATGATCGCCATGATCCAGGACGAAACCCGCCAGGCCATCGACAGCATGGACGCCACCCGCGACCGCGCAGCTCAGGGCGTGGAGCTGGCCAACCAGGCCGGTACTGTGATTCTGCAGATTCGTGAAGGCACCAGCGAGGCGGTGCAGGCCGTGAGCGCGTTCGCCAATGAGCGGGGCAACCGCTGACCGCTTCTTCATGTGCCTCTCAGAGGGCTCGGTCTATAGTGCGTGATGTGCCCCACGCCACCGACTCGAGCCTGCCATGACCTCAGAAAAACCTGACCCAACCCCGGTCGACCACCTGCGCTTTCACCGAAGCCACGCTCACCTGGCGCCGACCTTTGGCAACGATACCTTTGCCCTCAAGGCCGAAGCCTTTGCGCGCTTCTTTGGCACGCCAGCCTTCCTAGGTGCGCAAACTGCCATTGTGGTGCTGTGGGTGGTATTGAATATCACCGGCATCACCCACTTCGACGTTTACCCGTTCATCCTGCTCAACCTGGCCTTCAGCCTGCAGTCCGCTTACGCCGCGCCGCTGATCCTGCTGGCCCAGACGCGCCAGGCCGCGCGCGACAAAGCCCAGTCCGACGCCGACGCGCAGCACCGCGAAGCCCTGGCCACCGCCAACACCGCCCGCCAGGCCCAGGCCGCACAGACCACCAAACAGCTGTTGGAGCTGCTGGAGCAAAACACGCGGCTGACGGAAATGACCAAACAGTTGACCGAACGTATCGAAACCCTGACCTGTGAAATGCATGAGCACTTTGTGCGCAAAACCTAACTGCGCAGCCAGCGCACATGTCGCCCCAGCTCATCAAACAGCGTCACCACCGAACGCAACGCCACGACAGTCCGGGCGCGTCAACAGCCACAGCGCCGTGTCGTGCCCTGCCAATGCAGGGCCCAGCGGTTGCAGGCCATCCCCGATCAGAAAGTCCGGCAACGCCGCCACCCCCAGCCCGGCGCGTACCAGTTCGGTCACCGACTGCATGCTGTTGCAGCGATAACTGGGCCGTACGCCCGGCAGATGCTCACGGCGCCAGGCCACTGTGGGGTGATCGGGCAAAAAATCGTCTGGTGCGATCCAGGCCAGGTCGCCCAGCTCACGGCCTGCATGCTCGCGGGCATAGTCGGCACTGGCGCAGACCTGATACGTCACCGTCCCCAGGCAACGCCCGACAAGATGCTCCGGCGGCTTGCGGGTCAGGCGCAGGGCGATGTCCGCATCGCGACGGCTGAGATTGGCGAAATCGTTGGAGGTACTCAGTTCCAGGATCAACGCCGGATACGCCGCCATGAACCTGGCCAGGGCCGGCAGCAGCAGACCTTGCAGCACCGAGTCGGTACAGGTCAGGCGCACCGTGCCGCTGATCACTTCACCGCCCTGCTCCACACCGATGCGCGCAGCCTCCAGGGCCTGTTCGGCACGCTCGGCCTGCTGGGCCAAGTGGTTGGCCAAACCAGTGGGCAGATAGCCGGCGCGGCTTTTTTCAAACAGCGTTTGACCAAGGGCCGCTTCTAAGCGCCGCACTGCCCGGAATACCGTGGACACATCCACCCGCAGCAGCCCCGCCGCCCGCGCCAGGGTGCCGCCGCGAACCAGGGCGAGGATCAGGGACAGGTCGGGGTAGTCGACTTGATAGTGCGCGGCTGCATTGAACATGTGGGAAAACGCCAATATTGATTGCGTAGGCGCCAATCTATAGTGCCCATCAGGACACCACAAGCCATGGGATGCACACGATGAATAACGCCCCGCTGCACCTCGCTCTGATCGGCGATTACAACCCTGACGTGATTGCGCACCAGGCCATCCCCGTGGCGCTGCAACAAGCGGCCCGAGTCCTGAACGTGAGCGTCAACGCGCAGTGGCTGGACACCGACACCATCACCTCAACGGCCTCGCTGCACGGGTTCGACGGTTTCTGGTGCGTGCCCGCCAGCCCTTACCGCGACATCGACGGCGCACTGCGGGCCATTCGGTTTGCCCGCGAACAGCGGCGGCCTTTCCTCGGCACCTGCGGTGGTTTTCAACACGCGGTGCTGGAATATGCCCGCAACGTGCTCGGCTGGGCAGATGCCGAACACGGCGAGTTGGCACCGGGTGCTCGGCGCGCCGTCATCACCCCCTTGAGTTGTGCGTTGGTAGAAGCAAGCGACGCCATACGCCTGGCGCCTTACACCCGTATCGCTGACGCCTATGGCAGCCTGGCTATCCACGAAGGCTATCATTGCCGCTACGGCATGAACCCCGGGTTCGCTCACGCCCTGCTCGAAGGAGAACTGATCGCCAGCGGCCATGATGCTGCGGGCGACCTTCGCGCGATGGAGCTGCTGAACCACCCGTTTTTCGTCGCCACCCTGTTCCAACCCGAGCGCGCTGCCCTCAAAGGCACCACGCCACCGCTGGCCCTTGCCCTGCTCAAGGCGTGTCAGGAGGCCTCGGCATGATCGCCCAGACTCCGGCTGCGCCCTATTACGCGGTGATCTTCAGCTCACTGCGCACCGATGGCGACCCAGGCTATGGCCCGGCCGCCACGCGCATGCTGGAACTGGCGCGTGAACAGCCGGGGTTTCTCGGCGTGGAGTCAGCGCGGGAAGATGGCCTGGGGATCACCGTGTCCTACTGGAGCAGCGAAGCGGCGATCCTCGCCTGGAAACAACAGGCCGAGCATCGCCAGGTGCGCGAGAAAGGGCGCGCCCTCTGGTACTCGGCGTTTCATACCCGCGTGTGCAAGGTGGAGCGGGCCTATGCCTTCCACGCGGGATGATGGCCATTGCCAGCAAACCTGCGCGCTTAACTGACCAGACTGCGCAACGCACTGATCTGTGGGATTTCGACCCGACGCATGTACACCCGCAGCGGTTCGCTGATGTTGATGCGCTCATCAATATTCTGGTCCAGCAGCAATTGAATGCGCGCACGCGACAGGATCATGGTGTGGTCGGCAGCCGGTACCCAGACGAATTCAGCGGTGGGAATGATGCCGTCATCGGCCACGTCCATGCCGAAGGCATCTTCGCTGAAACGCACGATGTACTGGCCCGTCTTGCGGTTCAGGCCAACAAAACCGTGGAGTTGGTCGGCGGCCTGGCAGATAAGCTCGGAAGTGATGCGCATGGTAAACCTCACTGAAAAGTCCCACAGGGACTGGAAAGATGGTTTACACGCGTGGCAGAAAATACCGTCCTCTAACGGGGCGGCTTCGGCTAAGGGTACTGCAACGCATCACAAAAAAACTCACAAAATTGGCGCGTGCGCACGTTAATGTCGGTTTGGTGATAGCGCCTTTCGCAATCAATTGTTAAAAAGGACACCTTCTCAAAGTTACCTCCACGAAAGGACTTCGCATATGCCTGTCACGTTAACCAACGGCCCGGTGCCCGCGACCATAGGGAGTGCCTTGCTGCTGGCACTGATGCTCGGCATTGCCCCGGCACAGGCTGCCGACCCGATCAGCCCGGCAGAACTGGCGACAAACGAAGGCATCCCCTACCCTGCCGTGATCGCCCACCGTGGCGCCTCCTATGACGCTCCCGAATCCACCGCCGCCGCTTACAAGGTTGCGCGCGACCTGGGCGCCGACTACCTGGAACTGGACCTGCAGCGCAGCAAGGACGGCGTGCTGTTCGCCCTGCATGACAACAACCTGCAACGCACCACCGACGTGGCGACCAAGTTCCCCGAGCGTAAAGACGCGCCGGCCAACGAGTTCACCTGGAAAGAGCTGCAAAGCCTCGACGCCGGCAGTTGGTTCAACGCCGCCTACCCGGACCGCGCACGCCCCGGTTTCGTCGGCCTGAAAATCCAGAGCCTGGACGACATCATCAAGATCGCCGAAGGCAATCCGCAGCACAAACCCGGCCTGTACATCGAGACCAAGGAGCCCAAGCAATTCCCGGGCATCGAGGCCGACCTGAAAAACAAGCTGCTGGACAAAGGCTGGCTGAGTTCCGCCGGCTCCAAGTTGGGTAAGAGCAACACCGGTGTCGGCCAGGGCAAGGGCCGCGTGGTGCTGCAGACCTTCGAGGTGGCCAGCCTGAAGGAACTGCAGAAAGAAATGCCCAACACACCGAAGATCCTGCTGTTGTGGGTCGGTGAAGGCAGCATTGAGCCGAAGTCCAAAGTGACCTTCGCCGAGTCTGGCGAGCCAACCAAAGCCGCCTATTACGCCAAGCAGGAACCAAAAGACCCGGCCGAGTTCGAAAAATGGGTCGACCAGGCCAAGAGCCTCGGCGCCATCGGCACCGGCCCTTCGGCCGAGCTGACCGACCATGGCGACCAGAGCTACACCGACCTGGTCAAACCTGAAATGAATAAGCTGACACACGACAAGGGCTTGCTGGTGCACGTGTACACCGTCGATGAACCCGTCGACTTCGACAAAGTGATGAAAGCCGGCGTCGATGGCATTTTCACCAACCGCGCGGCCGAACTGCTGAAGTTCTACAAGCGCTGGCCGTCGTCCAGCGTGCAGGACCTGTTGAGCGACCATAAGTACTGAGTCGTTTGTGTCAGTAAGCCATTAAGCGTGAGTTAAGTTGCGCCGGTTAATCTGGCGCCACTTAAACAGCTCAACCAAAAGGACACACACCATGAAAACCTTGACCGCTCTGTTCGCTGCCACCGCCCTGACCTTGACTGCAGGTTTGGCACAGGCTGATGTTCGTCCGGATCAGATTGAAGGCCTGATCAAATCCGGTGACGTGATGGCGTTTGAAAAACTCAACGCTACCGCCCTCGCCAAGCATACCGGCGGCACCATCAACGATACCGAACTGGATCACGAAGCCGGCAAGCTGGTCTACGAAGTAGATCTGACCGACGCCACCGGCAAGAAGTGGGACGTGAAGCTCGATGCCAAAACAGGCGCGGTACTGGAAGACAAGCAAGACACCTGAGTTAACTTAAAAAACGCGCCACCTTCGGGTGGCGCGTTTTTTTATGGGCGCTCGCCAAACCGTCACATAACCGTCATCCCGCCTTGCAATTATTTGCGCATGCGAACCTGTGAAACTTCCTGCAGGCGCTTTCTTGCGAGCTTCCATGAACCACAGCATCGATCACGCCCACCAGGATTCGGATCTGTTTGGCCTGCTTTACGGTTTCCGCTTTCTGCCCGGCGAAAAAGCTGAGCAGATTGATTCGGCCACGGCGCTCAAGGCGCTGCAACAGCCCACGGATCCAGAAGAGTTTCTCTGGCTGCACTTGAGCCTGGCTCACGCCGCGTGTGAACGCTGGATGCAGGCGCACCTGGAATTGCCCGAGGAATTTTTCGAAGCCTTGCACGAAGGCTCGCGCTCAACGCGCATCGAGCATGTCGATTCGGCCCTGCTGGCGGTGGTCAACGACGTGGTGTTCAACTTCAGCAGCCTGGTGTCGTCGGATATTTCCACGTTGTGGGTGTGCGCGCGCAGTCGCTTGCTGATCAGTGCGCGCCTGCAACCGCTGCACTCGGTGGATAAATTGCGCTCGTCGGTCAAAGCCGGTGAGCGCTTTCGCTCGCCGCTGGAATTGCTGGTGCATTTGCTGCGCGACCAGGGCGAAGTGCTGACGCAGATCGTGCGCAAGACCAGCCTCAGTGTCGACCAGATCGAAGACCAGTTGCTGTCCTCGCGCCTGTCCACCAACCGCGCCGAACTCGGTGCCGCGCGCCGCGTGCTGGTGCGGTTGCAACGCCTGCTGGCGCTGGAACCCGGCTCACTGTTGCGCCTGCTCAACCGGCCGCCGCAATGGTTGCAAAAGGAAGACGTGAAGGAGTTGCGCAAATCCACCGAAGAGTTCGCCCTGATCATCAACGACCTGACGGCCCTGGGCGAGCGCATCAAGTTGCTGCAGGAAGAGATCGCCGCCAACCTCAACGAACAGAGCAACCGCACGCTGTTCACCCTCACGGTGGTGACGGTGCTGGCGCTGCCGATCAACATCATCGCCGGCTTTTTCGGCATGAACGTCGGCGGCGTGCCACTTGCAACCGACCCGGAAGGGTTCTGGATCCTGGTGGCGTTGGTGGCGACGTTCACGTTGATCGCAGGGCGCTGGGCGTTCAGGAAACGCACGGATTATTGAGATTCAACCTACAGGAACGAGTGTGCTCGCGGATGCGGTGGGCCAACTGACACATGCGCGCCCGAACTGACGCTATCGCAGGCAAGCCAGCTCCCACATTGGAATGCATTCCCCTGTGGGAGTCGGGCTTGCGCGCGATGAGCATAGGTATCTACACAACTTTGTAGCAGCCTACGGTAACCACGATGCGAAGCGAGCCGCTCTTGATCTTGCTCTTGATCTTAGGCGCCCCGTTAAACCACGCTGGCCGGAATTCGACAGTGATTTGGGGGGTAAACCGGCAGGGATGCCGGTTTAGCCGCCCCGCGCCATGGATGGCGCGTGGCGGCGGCCCCCCAAATCAATGTCGGATTACGGGCACACCGAGCCTAGGCGAGGTGCCGAGTGGTGGGGCGGGAGCCCTTTTGGTTACTTTTGGGGCTCTTTTCCAAAAGTGACCCGCCGTAAGGGCGGAACCCTAAGCCGCCGTTACCGCAGCAACGGATATGTACGCGCTCTGATCCAACATCATTGTCGACTGTCAGGCCGCCATTGGGAGCAAGTCGAACCGTCGCACCGCCCCTCCCACAGTTGGATCGCGCGGCATCAATCAGATAGCTATAGGCCGCCAGGTCGCCACGGGAGCAAGCTCCCTCGCCACAGGTTCAGGGCTACGCCAAAGTTGTGTAGATACCTATGCCGCGATGAGGCCCGCACGGCCAAAAACAGTTTCAAGGCTTGCGCCGTCTGCGGGGGTGAAGATCGTTCCCACGCTCCCGCGTGGGAATTGAGCCCGTGACGCTCTGCGTCACCCGTGCGCAGTGTTGGCGGGACGCGGAGCGTCCGGGGAGGCATTCCCACGCAGCCAGCCAGTGTCTAATAGACCAGCGGCACACACGTCTGCCTAAACACTGACCTGCCGCAGCATCTCTGTAACATTCTGCAATGATCATGGGAAACATCCTCCCCACACTGGATGCTCCGGCATGGCCACCCCCTCCCTGACCGCCTCTCCCCACATCTCACCTACAGCCCCCAAACCCCGGCTGGACACCAAGCCCGGTCTGGTGACGGTGATCCTGTTCTTCGCCGTACTCGCCATGGGCCTGTTGTTCACCGCCTACAGTTTGATGCACGACATGCACGAACTGGGCACGGTGGTCACCACCTGGACGCCGTTCCTGCTGCTGGGCGTGGCACTGTTGATCGCTTTGGGCTTCGAGTTCGTCAACGGCTTTCATGACACCGCCAACGCAGTCGCCACGGTGATCTACACCAACTCGTTGCCGCCGCATTTCGCGGTGGTGTGGTCGGGCTTTTTCAATTTTCTCGGCGTGCTGCTCTCCAGCGGTGCAGTGGCGTTCGGCATCATTGCCCTGCTGCCGGTCGAGCTGATCCTGCAGGTGGGTTCATCGGCCGGATTCGCCATGATCTTTGCCCTGCTGATCGCCGCGATCCTGTGGAACCTGGGTACCTGGTGGCTGGGTTTGCCGGCGTCGTCGTCGCACACGCTGATCGGCTCGATCATCGGTGTCGGCGTCGCTAACGCCTTGATGCATGGCCGCGACGGCACCAGCGGTGTGGATTGGAGCCAGGCGGCCAAAATCGGTTACGCGTTGCTGTTGTCACCGCTGATCGGCTTCGCGTTTGCCGCTTTGCTGTTGCTGGCCCTGCGCGCCTTCGTGAAAAACCGCGCGCTGTATAAAGCGCCCAAGGGCGATACCCCGCCGCCATGGTGGATTCGCGGCATGCTGATTGTCACCTGCACCGGTGTGTCGTTCGCCCACGGCTCCAACGATGGGCAAAAAGGCATGGGCCTGATCATGCTGATCCTGGTGGGCACCCTGCCCATGGCCTATGCACTGAACCGCACCATGCCCGCCGACCAGTCGCTGCAATTTGCCGCCGTCGCCGAGGTAACCCAGGCCGCGTTGGTGAAGGCCGCACCGCAGCCTGCACCTGCCGACTCCCGTGCCACCTTGTCGACCTACGTGCGCACCAAGGAAGCCACACCGGAACTGGTGCCCGCCCTTGCCGCCATCACCGGCCATATCGGCAGCGAAGTCAAAAGCTATGGCTCCCTCGCTGCGGTACCGGCTGAGGCGGTGGGCAACGTGCGTAACGACATGTACCTGACCAGCGAAACCATTCGCCTGATGGACAAGGGCAAGGTCGGCCAGTTCGACGCCGACACCCAGGGCAAGCTGCAGCTGTTCAAGCAACAGATCGACAACGCCACGCGCTTTATCCCGCTGTGGGTCAAGATCGCCGTGGCCATCGCGCTCGGGCTGGGGACCATGGTTGGCTGGAAACGCATCGTGGTCACGGTGGGTGAAAAGATCGGCAAGACCCACCTGACCTACGCCCAAGGCGCGTCGGCCGAAACCGTGGCGATGCTGACCATCGGCGCGGCCGACATGTTCGGCTTGCCGGTGTCGACCACCCACGTGCTGTCATCCGGTGTGGCCGGCACCATGGTGGCCAATGGCGGTGGTTTGCAGATGCGCACCATCCGCAATTTGCTGATGGCGTGGGTGCTGACGTTGCCGGCGGCGATTGTGTTGTCGGGTAGCTTGTACTGGCTGTTCACCCAATTGTTCTGACACCACAGATGTGATGTGGGAGCCAGCTCCCACATCGGTTTTGCCATGTGTCAGCCGCCAAAAAGTGCCGCCATCGCCTTGAGCCGCTTCTTGTACACCCGCCGCGCCTCCAGCGCTTGCTCCAGGGTGACCGCGACAAACCCCGCCCGCTGGTTCGGCTGCATCTGCCCGATCAAGTCAAGGTCGGCGCTGATCACGGTGCCGATCATTGCATAGCCGCCGCCCGACACCGCATCGCGATGCAACACAATCGGTTCCAACCCGGCCGGCACCTGGATCGAGCCGATGGGGTAGCAGCTGTCGACGATGTTCGAAGGGTCTGAGCCTGCGCCAAATGGTTGTTCCCGTGGCTGGAAACTCAAGGCGCTGCCGCCCTTGAAGCGATAGCCGATGCGGTCGGCCTCCGAGCCCACGGTCCATGGCTCGGCGAAAAAACTGCTTTTTGCCGCTGCCGTCAGCCGCTCGTAATACAGCCCCGGCACCACGCGCAAGGTCACATCGCCGCCGACCGATTGGCGCAAGGCCATCGGCAGGCTGTTGCCCGCCCGGCCCTTGCCGCTGGCTTCGCCGACCGGCAGTTCATCGCCTTCCACCAGGCGCCGCCCATGAAACCCGCCCAGCGCGCCAAGGGTGTAAGTGGAGCGGCTGCCCAGCACCAGCGGCACATCGATGCCACCGGCCACCGCCAGGTAAGTACGTGCGCCGGCCTTGGGAAATTCGAACCGTAGCACTTGCCCGGCGCGCACCTGGAATGCGGTGTCCTGGTGCACCACCTCACCGTCCAGGCGCGGCGACATCAGCGCGCCGCAGAGCGCCACCAGGCCATCGCGCTGGAACTGCAACTGCGGGCCGATCAAGGTGCATTCCAGCCCCGCCGCGCCGATCGGGTTACCCACCAGATGGTTGGCCGCGCTCAAGGCGTACTGATCCAACGCGCCCGATGGCGGAATGCCCAGGTGGTAGTAGCCTTCACGGCCAAGGTCCTGCACCGAAGTGGCCAGGCCGGGTTTGAGGACCTTGATCATGCCAGCGCCTCCTGCAGGGTTTTCGGATAACCGGTGGGGTCGGCGAGAAATGCATCGAGGGAAAATTCCACCGGGCGGATGCGCAAGTCGAAACGTCCTGCATCCACTTCGGCCACCGCCTGGTCATAGGCGTCACGGTCAATGGGCTTGAACTGAACGATATCGCCGGGACGGAAGAACACCATGTGGTCCTTGAGGTAGGCCAGTTGCTGCGCCGGGTCGTAGATCGGCGCCGGGGTCACGCCGAACATCTGGTAACCACCGGCGCCGCGTACCGAATAGATGCAACCGAAACAGCCGCCGTGGCCGAGGGTCAGTTTTGGCGTATCAGTGCGCGGGCGCAGGTATTTGGGCACCTGCAACTGCCGCTCGCGCTCGACCATCTGGAACATGAACGGCAGGCCGGCGACGAAACCGACCATCGACACAAACCACGGCGCGCCACTGTGGGCGGCGACAAAGGCGTCGACGTCCGCCAGGCCGTTGATCCGCGCGGCGTACTCCAGGTCGGTGCCACTCGGGTCCTGGTGCCGGTCGCGAAAACGCATCAGGGTTTCGTGGGTCCAGGGGTCGTTGTACAACACCGGAATCTCGATGATGCGTGTGTGCAGGGTGCGCTCAGCCACGGCCAGGCCTTCGGCGCCTTGCACCGCGTCGAGCAGCACGTGGGGCGCGATGCGGTCCGGGTCGAAACGGATCTGGAACGACGCATTGGCCAGGCACACGTCCAGCACACCCTCCAGCGCCAGGCGTTCTACCGCGCGGGTTACGGCCATGCCCTTGAAAAAAGCCTGCAGGGACATGCTCTCGCTGACCTCGGCAAACAGGTGCTCATCACCGCCAAAGCTGTAGCGGATCGGGGAAGATTCAGCCATGTCTGTTCCTCTTGGAATCATTGTAGAAAGGCAGGCAAAAAATCAGTCAAACCCGGCGTCTGTGCACCGGTGTCATTCAGCGTGGCGTTCGCACGGCGATCCCCGCCTGGTCGAGCGCCTCGCGCGTGGCTTCCACCAGTTCCAGCGCGCCGGGGGTATCGCTGTGCAGGCAGATGGAATCGAATTCGATAAGCAAGTCTTCCCCTTCGACGGTACGCACCCGCCCGGTCTGACAGGCCCGCAGGACACGTGCCGCAACAGTGGCCGGATCGAGTGCGCGTACCTTGCGGGTAAATACGATGGAACCGGAGAGATCGTACTCACGGTCAGCGTAAAACTCGCGCACCACCGGTTGCCCCAGTTCCCGCGCAACCTGCCAGATCACCGAGTTGGGCATGCAGTACAGCAACAACGTGGGCTCGACAATCTGCAGGTTTTCCACCAGCCGCCGCGCGGCTTCTTCGTCCCGCGCCAGGTGCATGTACAGCGCGCCATGGGGCTTGATGTGTTGCAGCGTCACTCCCTGCGCGCGAGCGATTTCGCGCAAGGCGCCAAGCTGGTAGAGGATGTCGTCCACCAGCTCCTGGGCCGACGCGTTGATATGCCGGCGACCGAAGCCGACCAGGTCACGAAACCCCGGATGCGCGCCGATGCCAACGCCTAATTGCCTGGCGCGTTCGACGGTGCGGCGCATGGTGCCGGGGTCGCCGGCGTGAAAGCCGGTGGCGATATTGGCCGAGCTGATGTAGGCCATCAGTTCGCTGTCGACGCCATCGCCGATGGTCCAGGGACCGAAGCCCTCGCCCATGTCCGAGTTGAAATCCACTGCCTGCATCGAGGTCGCTCCGCAAAGGTTCGTGGCGTCGAAAGTAGGCTGCACCTTGACCCCTTGGGAAGATCTATTATCAGATGGGTCGCCTTCTGAAAATCAGATACCCGTGTGGTGCCTGCGCCCAGACCCGATCGTCCCAAAGCGGCATTCCCACGCGGAACGATCAACCTCACTGTGGAGAACTGCATGTCCCTCACCCTGCGCCAGGTTCGCTACTTTGTCGCCACCGCCGAGATCGGCCAGATCTCACAGGCGGCGATTCACCTGAACATCTCGCAATCGGCGGTGACCACCGCGATCAAGGAACTCGAAGCCATGCTCGGCGCGCAGTTGTTCGTGCGCTCGGCCCAGGGCATGAGCCTGACCGACGCCGGGCGGCACTTTCTCAACCGTGCCTACGTGATCGTGCGCAGCGTCGACGACGCGCTGAACAGCCCGATGCCGGACTACCGCGCCAGCGGCGTGCTGCGCGTGGCGGCCAGCTACACGGTGCTGGGATATTTCCTGCCGCACCATCAACAGCGCATGGAACACTGGCACCCGGACGTGACCATCGAGGTGTTCGAACAGGAACGCCAGGCCATCGAGCACGGCCTGCTCAAGGGCCAGTTCGACATGGCCGTGGTGCTGACCGCCAACCTGACGCACCCGGATATCGTCTCCGAAATCCTGTTCAACTCCGAACGCCGCCTGTGGCTGCCCAGCCACCACCCCCTGTGCGATCAGCCGGCGGTGAGCCTCGCCGATGTGGCGCGGGAACCGTACATTTTTCTCACCGTCGACGAGGCCGAACAAAGCGCCATGCGCTACTGGGAACAGGCCGGGCAAACGCCCACCGTGCGCCTGCGCACCAGCTCGGTGGAAGCGGTGCGCAGCATGGTGGCCAATGGCAGCGGCGTGGCGATCCTTTCCGACTTGGTGTACCGCCCCTGGTCGCTGGAAGGCAAGCGCATCGAAACCGTGAGCGTGACCGACAAGGTCACCCCCATGAGCGTCGGCCTGGCCTGGCACCGCGAGCGGGCGTTCACCCCGGCGATGCAGGCCTTCCGCGATTACTTCCACGGTGCGTTCCTCGCACCGCAACAGCTGTCGGCCCGCCGTTAAAGCTGGGCCTGCAAGGTCATGGCAAGCCAGTCCATGAACACCCGCACCCGCAGCGGCAAGTGCCGCTGTCCGGCGTACAGCAGCGACACATCCAGCGCCGGCGCCGGGTACTCGGGCAGCACCGCCAGCAATTCGCCATTGGCCAGTTGCTCACGAATCCCCAGGGCCGGCATTTGCGCCAGGCCGAACCCACCGAGGCACGCAGCCTTGTAGGCGTCGGTGCTGTTGACCGTGACCCGCCCGGCCATCGGCACGCGGTGCACCTTATTGCCCTGTTGGTACTCGAACCCCGGCGAGCGCGCGCCCAGCGGCCGCACGTAATGCACCAGCCGATGCTCGGCGAGGTCCGCCAGCGTGTGCGGCACGCCATGCCGTTGCACGTACGCGGGGCTTACACAGTTGAGCATCGGCATGCTGCACAGCAGGCGCGCCACCACCGATTGGTCCGGCTGGGCACCGACGCGCAACACGCAATCGAAGCCTTCGGCCAGCAGGTCGACCTGGCGGTCGGTGCTGCTGATTTCCAGTTCGATCAGCGGGTGCAGGTCCATGAACTGCGGCAGGCGCGGCAGGATCAATTCGCGGGCCATGACATTCGGCATGTCCACGCGAATCCGTCCGGCCAATTGCGCCTCATCCTGGCGAAACAGCCCTTCCAGTTCCTCCATGTGGGCCAGCAGGTCCTTGCTCCGTTCGTACAGCACCCGCCCGTCCTGCGTCGCCTGGACCTTGCGCGTGGTGCGCTGCAACAGGCGCGTGCCGAGCAGTTCTTCCAGCGCCTGCACATGCTCGGAGACGGTGGAGCGCGGCAGGCCGAGCCGCTCGCCCGCCTGGGTGAAACTCGACAGTTCGCTGACGCGCACGAAGGTGCGCAGCAGCTCAAGTTTGTTCATGGGATTGTTCGCCTTATCCGGCCAGTGATTCCGGTATCGCTCTGTTTATCACGTTATGAGCGGACAAATACACTCAGTCCCACATTCACTCACCTGCTCAGAGGACTCCACCATGACCCGTAAAATCGCACTGATCACCGGCGCCAGCCGCGGCCTGGGCAAAAGCGCGGCGCTGCATCTGGCCGCTCAGGGCGTCGACGTCATCGGCACCTACCACAGCAAGGCCGATGAGGCTCAGGCCTTAGTGGGGCAAATCGAACAACTGGGCGGCCGTGCTGCCATGTTGCAACTGGATGTAGGCCAGAGCGCGACGTTCGCGGGCTTCGTCAGTGAAGTTACCGACGTGCTCAAGGATGTTTTCGCACAGGATCACTTTGATTTTCTGATCAACAACGCCGGTATCGGCCTTCACGCAAGCTTTGCAGAAACCACCGAAACCCAGTTCGACCAACTGGTGGCGATCCAATTCAAAGGGCCGTTTTTTCTGACACAGAAGCTGTTGCCGTTGATTCGCGACGGCGGCCGCATTCTCAATGTGTCCAGCGGGCTGGCGCGCTTCAGCCTGCCGGGCTACGCAGCCTACGCGGCCATGAAAGGCGCAATGGAAGTGCTGACCCGCTACCAAGCCAAGGAACTGGGCGCGCGCGGCATCAGCGTCAATATCCTCGCCCCTGGCGCGATTGAAACCGACTTCGGCGGCGGTGCGGTACGCGACAACGCCAACCTCAATGCCATGGTCGCCAACAACACCGCCCTGGGCCGCGCAGGCTTGCCTGACGATATTGGCGGGGCCATTGCGCTGCTGCTGGCCGATGGCAGCAAATGGATCACCGGTCAGCGGATCGAGGCGTCAGGCGGGATGTTTTTGTAAGGATTTTCTCCCGCACCACGTCGTACCCCCAGTGGTACACGTAGGTGTAGGGCAGGAAGAACAGCAGCACGCCGATGTCGAGGATGAATGCGTCGAGCAGGCTGATGTTCAGCCACGCGGCAATCAACGGCACGGCGACGATAATCAGCCCGCCTTCGAACATCAACGCGTGCAGCACCCGTGTCGATGCGCCACCGGACAGTTGCAGGCGTACTTTGAGGCGGTCGAACAGGCTGTTGAAAATGACGTTCCAGGTCAGCGCCAGAATGCTGATACCCAGGGTTACCGCGCCCATTTCCAGGGCTGGCCGGCCAGTGATCCACATCAGCAGCGGGGTGCAGATCAGCAACGCCAGGCCTTCGAAACCCAGGGCTTGCAGAACACGTTCAGTAATCGACTTGGTGGGGTGCATGACCCGGCTCCTTGAATGACGACAGTTGCCATAATTACCCCTTGAGCCGATACTTCATAACCAATAACCATCGATCAAAGCGATAGATATGGCCTCCCATGAAGTGCTGCAGGCGTTTGTACAGGCCGCCACCCAAGGCTCGTTTTCCGCGGCGGCGCGCAAGCTGGGCAAGAGCCAGTCCACCATCAGCGCAGCGGTGGCGAGCCTGGAGATTGACCTGGACGTGGTGTTGTTCGACCGCAGCAGCCGTAAACCGACGCTGACCCCGGCCGGCCAGGTGTTGTTGCAGCGTGCCGAGCAGGTGCTGGAGGCCAGCAGCCGGCTGGAGCTGGCGGCGAGCCAGCTGGCCCAGGGGCTGGAGCCAAGGTTGAGTATCGCCATGTCCGATACCTACCAGTCCGACCGCTTCGAGATCGCCCTCAGCGCCTTTGAACAACGCTACCCGGACCTTGAGTTGGAGTGCCTGATCGCCGAATGCGAAGACCTCATCGCCTTGGTGCAAAGCGGCCGGGCGCATATTGCGTTCATCGAGCAGCAGGAGATTTACCCGCCCGACCTGACATTTTCCAGCGTTGAAGAACGCACGGAGATCGCCCTGTTCGTCTCGCCCAGGCACCCGTTGGCGAGCCTGGGCGAGGTGCACCCGCACACGCTGCAGCTACACCGGGAGTTGCGCTTGGCGAGCATCATCAACCCCAATGAAACCCGCAGCACACAGCGTGTCTGGTCAGCGCCGAGCTACCTGATGTTGATGGAAATGGCGCAATTGGGCTTCGGTTGGGCACCGATTCCGCGCTGGCTGGTGGAGCGTTTTGGCGGCGGGCAACTGGTCGAACTCAAGGTTCGCAGTTGGCCTCGCTCGGTCGCGGTGGATGCGCTCTGGTCGCGGCAAAATCCGCCGGGGCCGGCGGGCAGTTGGTTACTGGGCAAGATGCTTGAGTGACTCATTGCTCGTTGGATTTGAGCTGCGCCAGGCGTTTTTCCAGAAAGCGCTGCTCAGGGGTTTGCCGGGTCAAGGCCAGTGCCCGCGCATAGGCCGTGCGCGCCTCATCGACCCGTCCCAGCTGTCGGCAAAATTCGCCTCGCGCCGAATGCGCCAGGTGGTAATCCTGCAGCTCACCGCGCTGCAGAATGCCGTCCACCAGCGCCAGCCCCGCCAACGGCCCCTGTCCCATCGCCACAGCCACTGCCCGGTTCAGTTCGATCACCGGCGACGGCACTGCCCTGAGCAACACATCGTAGAGCCCGACGATCTGCGGCCAGTCGGTTGCCTGTGCACTCGGCGCTTCGGCGTGTACCGCGGCAATCGCCGCCTGCAGGCAATACGCTCCGAAGCGCGGTGTCGTCAGCGCCTGCTCCACCAATGTGCAGCCTTCAGCAATCAAGGACGCGTCCCACAAAGAACGGTCCTGTTCATCCAGCAGCACCAATTCACCGCCCGCCGAGGTGCGTGCCGGCCGACGCGCCTCATGCAGCAGCATCAACGCCAGCAAGCCCATGACTTCCGGCTCCGGCAGCAGCTCCATCAACAAACGGCCCAGGCGAATCGCTTCGTGGGTCAAGTCCTGGCGCGTAAGGTCGGTGCCGATGGAGGCCGAATAGCCCTCGTTGAACACCAGGTAGATCACACGCAACACGCTGTCGAGACGCTCGGGCAGCTCGGCCAGGGACGGCACTTGATAGGGAATCTTTGCGTCGCGAATCTTGTGTTTGGCGCGCACGATGCGTTGCGCGATGGTGGTGGGGGTGGCGAGAAATGCTCGGGCAATTTCTTCGGTGCTGAGGTCGCAGATTTCGCGCAAGGTCAGCGCTGTCTGCGCATCAGGCGCCAGGGCCGGGTGGCAGCAGGTGAAGATCAGGCGCAGGCGATCGTCTTCCACCTCTTCAGCGCTCCAGTCAGCCGCTTCCAGCGCATCGGCCTGCTCCTGCAGCAACGGAGTAAACCGCGCCTGACGGCGCAAACGGTCAATGGCCTTGAAGCGCCCGGCGGACACCAGCCAGGCCCGTGGGTTGACTGGTATTCCGTCGAGCGGCCAACGTTGCACCGCCACAAAAAACGCCTCGTGCAGGGCCTCCTCGGCCAGGTCGAAATCCCCCAGCAGGCGAATCAGCGTCGCGAGTACGCGGCGTGATTCGCTGCGGTAAAGGGCCTCGACCTGGCGGTTGAGGGTCATCGCGGCAGGTTCAATTCACGCACTGGGCGCACTTCCACACTGCCGACCCGCGCGGCAGGAATGCCGCCGGCCACCCAAATGGCGTCGTTCAAGTCCTTGGCCTCGATCAGATAAAACCCGGCAAGCTGTTCCTTGGTTTCGGCAAAAGGCCCGTCCGTGATCGAAAGCTTGCCGTTGCGCATGCGCACCGTGGTGGCGGTGCTCACCGACTCCAGCGGTTCGGCGGCCAGCATTCGGCCGCTTTCCTGTATCGCCTGCGCATAAGCGAAACACTCAGTATCAGCCGGGCTGTCGGGCGAGGTGTGCAACACCTGTTCGTTGCTGTAGATCAGGCACAGGTATTTCATGGCGTTCTCCGGTGTCGGATGACTGACTATAGTTCGCCGCGATCAAGGTTTCAGGTCGAACAGCGCAGTGCCGCTTTGCATATCGAAAGGTGCCGACCAGTGTTCATGCACCACCTTCCAGTCACCCTCGATACGCTGATAACCGGCAGTGACGCGCATCCAGCAGGCCTTCACCTCGCCATCCGGCCCGGCGCCGCCACAATGGGCCAGCCAATGGGCAAACGCGCTCTCCTGCGCCTCGACGATGTGCAGCTCATGGAATTCGAAAATTCCGGGGCCGGGGCAGTGTTCCATGCAGGCCTCCCAGTGCGCGCGATAGGCGGCCTTGCCTTTGAATTGCAGGGCGGTTACGGCGTCGAACGAGACGATATCGTCGGCGTAAAAGCTGACAATTTTGTCGATATCACGGCTGACGACGGCGTGCCTCCATTGCTCGATCAGGCTGTTGATTGCAGTGCTCATGGCGATGACTCCTTGGGGTGGAAAACTCGGAAGACACCCTTAGTCGAACGCGCCTCAGGCAAATCGACAGCCCGCACTAAAATAATTTCGCCTCTCGCAAAAACGCTAGAATCCGCTCCTCTTTGTAGGATTTCGGATGTGCAGCACATGGAAACCCGCCTCGTTCCCTATGAGACGCTGAACGCTTTGCAAAAACAGCAGCTCGACGGCCTGCAAGTCAATCCAGAACAACTGGCGTATTCCGGTGATATCTATTGCGCGCTGAACAGCCTGCTGGTCAATCCCAACCCCGACGCTATCAAAGGCTTTGCCCTGCTGGCCGACGAAGTTCCCGTGGCCTTCCTGCTGCTCAAACGCCCGCCTTGCCTGCCGCACTGGGCCCACGAGGACAGCGCGACGCTGCATGCGCTGCAAGTCGACCGCCGCGCCCAGGGCCAGGGCTTCGGCAAAGCCTGCCTGCAAGCCTTGCCTGCCGCAGCGCGCCAGGTGTGGCCACAGATCAAGGCGCTCGAATTGTCGGTGGACGCTGAAAACACGCTGGCGATGGGGCTGTATTTGAAGCAGGGCTGGGTGGACAATGGCGAAGCGTACAAGGGCCGGATCGGGCATGAACGGCGGTTGAGCTGGGTGTTTAACTAACGTGCGCAAGATGCTGACAACTTAGGTACAACCAGGAATTTTCTACCGCCTCCCCTACGAGCGCGGGGCAAACGTGGATAACGGTATTCATCGATTCGGCTCCGCGTCTACTGTCGACTCTCACAGCTACTCAAACTGAACCTGGCGGTTTCTACTGTGGGCCCACGTTGTCGCTTGTGAAAATGTGACAAGCAGGTGCGCGCCCTCTTTTAATTTGCAAGGAGCACACCCATGAGTATTCCTTCCATTCACTCAGTAGAAAATACCGCCGGCAGCCCGGACTTGTCCTTTGGTAACACCACACCCAAAACGGGCGAAGTGTTCTTCAACCAGGTCTATGGCATATCTCGAGCACACCCTGACGGTTCCACCCTCACCGCAGGAAACCTCTGGATCGAAGGGGCAACGTATATCGGGCTCACTAAACACAAGCAGGATGGGGCGCTCGATACCGACTATGGGCTTTCCCTGAGCTATGTGCCGAGCGGCACTGTTTTTCTCGGCACACTGAGACTTCAATCTGATGCGAAGCCGGTGCTACTTGGCTCACTCAGCTTCGACTACACCGCATTCATTTCCCGCTTCGACGATAAGGGCGCGCTGGATCCTGATTTTGGCCGCGCCGGAACGGTGACCTTGAACAAACGGTTTGATATAGGCCGCCTTACACGAAGTGACTTGGCTGTGCTACCTAACGGCAACATTCTTGCCATGTTTAACGACATCACAAGCAGCTACATCTTCCAGCTCGACAGCGACGGCGAGCAAATCAACTTCGGACAGACCGGCCCCATTGAGCTGCCGGGTATCTTTCTCAACGCCCTGCTGCCTACTCCTGAAGGTTTCATCGTCGCCGGCTCACGCGCCAGAAAAGCATTCGTCATGGGCTATCTGCACGACGGCACCGCAAACCCGAGCTTCGGCGATCAGGGATTGGTCACGCTGCCATTCACCGACGAGGAAAACAAACAGGCCACTGCGCTGGCCCAGGCGATAAACGGCGACATTGCGATAGTGGGGAACAGTTACTACACCCCACAGGAAATCAATTTCATCACCCGCTTAAAAGCCAACGGCGAACCCGACTTACAATTTAATAATGGCATCCCCCGGATCACTGACGTGAAGTTGGGTGCCTACGTCAGCTTGGTCGTCCAGGCAGACGGCAAAATAGTCGCGATGGCCCGTGACGAGGGGCGAGGGCATATCGTCAATCTGATTCGGCACACCTTGGCCGGCCAATGGGATGTGGGATTCGGAGTGGACGGGGTCGCACTGGCCTATAGAGGCTCGCCTGCAAACACCAATTACGTGACAACACTGGAATTGGTACAGCCCGACGAAAAATTGCAAAGCAGCGGGTATCTGGGTTCAAGTTCATCGATCATCACTCGCACGCTAAGCCGATAGCCCGCAAGGGCAGGGTTACGTCAGTGCCCCTGCCCCTTGATGCTGTGTCAGCTTTGCGCAACCGGTAGCCAGATCTCCACCGTCCCGGTGCCCTTGCGTCCATCAAAATCAGCGCTATAGCGCTCGAAATCCGCCCCCACCACTTTGTAGCCTGACTGCGGCAACCATTCGAACATGATGCGCTCGTAGGTTTGCGCAAGGTCATGCACCGGCCCGTAATGTGCGAATACGGCATAGTTGAGCGGTGGAATTTCGATACATTCGAAATTGCTCGGAACATCGCTTCTGGTCGGGACTTCAACCCCGGCCAGGTAGTCGAATTCGCCGTGATGGGCATTGTGGCACACGCCGTAGGTCACGCCGCCCACGCGTTTTTTAATGTCCTTGGTACAGCTGTCGAACAGCTCCCACAGCTTTGGAATATCACCCACCGTGGCCTTGGAATAACGTCCCTGGACGCCTGCGATCACCAAGGCCTTGCCAGCTTCCATGCGTGGCTCCAGCGGTTGTCTTGTCTGCTGATCCATACGAACAGTCTCCTTCTTATGAGGGAACAAACCCGCATCGAGTATAGGGGCATATTCGCAACGCACTCCATGTAGAAATTTTTCGTACGCATCTGGACAACTTGCCATCATCGACCGTATTGTCTGCCGCAGGCCACCGCAGTGGCCGACGTCGCTCGGACGGTTCCGGGCGCTTACGTACCTCGAGGCAACAATGGCAGACCAAGGTTCGCCGCGCCGCTTTGCGCGCATAGATCGACTTCCCCCCTACGTTTTCAATATCACTGCCGAGCTGAAGATGGCTGCGCGTCGGCGCGGCGAAGACATCATCGACTTGAGCATGGGTAACCCCGACGGCGCCACGCCACCGCACATCGTGGAGAAAATGGTCACCGTCGCACAGCGCGAGGACACCCACGGCTACTCCACCTCCAGAGGTATTCCGCGTCTGCGCCGGGCGATTTCGCGCTGGTACAAGGACCGCTACGAAGTGGACATCGACCCCGAGTCGGAAGCCATTGTCACCATCGGCTCCAAGGAAGGCCTGGCGCATTTGATGCTCGCCACCCTGGACCAGGGCGACACGGTGCTGGTGCCCAACCCCAGCTACCCGATTCATATCTACGGTGCGGTGATTGCCGGTGCCCAAGTGCGCTCCGTGCCGCTGGTGCCTGGTGTGGATTTTTTCGCCGAGCTGGAGCGGGCCATTCGTGGCTCGATCCCCAAGCCGAAAATGATGATCCTGGGCTTTCCGTCCAACCCCACCGCGCAGTGCGTGGAACTGGACTTCTTCGAACGCGTGATCGCCCTGGCCAAGCAATACGACGTGCTGGTGGTGCATGACCTGGCCTATGCCGACATCGTCTACGACGGCTGGAAAGCCCCATCGATCATGCAGGTGCCCGGGGCCAAGGACATCGCGGTGGAGTTTTTCACCCTGTCCAAGAGTTACAACATGGCCGGCTGGCGTATCGGTTTCATGGTGGGCAACCCGGAACTGGTCAACGCTCTGGCGCGGATCAAGAGTTACCACGACTACGGCACCTTCACCCCGCTGCAAGTCGCCGCCATTGCTGCATTGGAAGGCGACCAGCAGTGCGTGAAAGACATCGCCGAGCAGTACCGCCAGCGCCGCAACGTACTGGTCAAGGGCCTGCATGAACTGGGCTGGATGGTGGAGAATCCAAAGGCGTCGATGTACGTCTGGGCCAAGATTCCCGAGCAGTATGCAGCCCTGGGCTCGCTGGAATTTGCCAAGAAACTGCTGCTGGAAGCCAAAGTGTGCGTGTCGCCAGGTATCGGCTTTGGGGAGTATGGGGATGACCATGTGCGCTTCGCACTGATCGAAAACCAGGACCGGATTCGCCAGGCGGTGCGGGGCATTCGCGGCATGTTCCGCGCGGATGGGCTGGCAGCAAAAACCGGCGCCTAACCCGGACAAAATGTGGAGGGGGCTTGCTCCCGATAGCGGTGGGTCAGTCACCAGATGCAGTGACTGACACCCTGCTATCGGGAGCAAGCCCCCTCCCACACTTGATTGGGTTCCCAGCTTTGTTGGGTGGTGTGGCTTACACCACCAGCGACAGCAACATGATGAAGATCAGTGCCCGACTCGGCCAAAAATGTGGGAGGGGGCTTGCTCCCGATAGCGGTGGGTCAGTCACCAGATGCAGTGACTGACACTCTGCTATCGGGAGCAAGCCCCCTCCCACACTTGATTGGGTTCCCAGCTTTGTTGGGTGGTGTGGCTTATACCACCAGCGACAGCAACATGATGAAGATCAGCGCCCGACTCGGTCAAAAATGTGGGAGGGGGCTTGCTCCCGATAGCGGTGGGTCAGTCACCAGATGCAGTGACTGACACCCTGCTATCGGGAGCAAGCCCCCTCCTACACTTGATTGGGTTCCCAGCTTTGTTGGGTGGTGTGGCTTATACCACCAGCGACAGCAACATGATGAAAATCAGTGCCCGACTCGGTCAGAAATGTGGGAGGGGGCTTGCTCCCGATAGCGGTGGGTCAGTCACCAGATGCAGTGACTGACACTCTGCTATCGGGAGCAAGCCCCCTCCCACACTTGATTGGGTTCCCAGCTTTGTTGGGTGGTATGGCTTATACCACCAGCGACAGCAACATGATGAAGATCAGCGCCACCACCGACAGGATGGTCTCCATCGCGGTCCAGGTCTTGAACGTCTCGGCCACGGTCATGTTGAAATACTGCTTCACCAGCCAGAACCCCGCATCGTTGACGTGAGACAGGATCAACGAACCCGCCCCCGTCGCCAGCACCAGCAGCTCGCGGTTAACCCCTGGGATCATGCCCACCACCGGCACAACGATGCCCGCGCCGGTAATGGTCGCCACGGTTGCCGAACCTGTGGCCACGCGAATTACCGCCGCCACCAGCCATGCCAGCAGGATCGGGTTGATCTGCGCGTTCACCGCCATATGGCCGATCACGTCGCCCACACCGCTGGTCACCAGCATCTGCTTGAAGCCGCCACCGGCACCGATGATCAGGATGATCGCAGCGGTGGGCGCAAGGCTGGCGTCGAGCAGTTTGAGGATCTGCTTGGAATGGATGCCCTGGCGATGGCCAAAGGTGTACAGCGATAGCAGCAGCGCCAGCAACAGGGCGGTGATCGGGTGACCGATCATGTCCATCCAGTTGCGCACCACGTTGCCTTCGGCAAAGGCGATGTCGGCGAAGGTTTTGAGCAGCATCAGGAACACCGGCAGCAGCACGGTCACCAAGGTGATGGCAAAGCTTGGCAGCGATTTGTTATCGGTCTCGCGGGCCAGTTGATCCACCAGTTCCTGGGACGGATTACCCGGAATGTACTTGGCGATAAAGGTACCGAAGATCGGGCCGGCGATGATGGCGGTCGGCAGCGCGACGATCAGGCCATACAGAATGGTCTTGCCGATGTCCGCGCCAAACACGCCGATGGCCAGCAGCGGGCCCGGGTGTGGCGGCACCAGGCCGTGCACCGCCGAGAGGCCGGCGAGCAGCGGGATGCCGATCTTGATCAGCGACACGCCGGTGCGGCGCGCGACGATGAACACCAGCGGGATCAGCAATACAAAGCCGATCTCGAAGAACAGCGGGATGCCCACCAGGAACGCGGCGAACATCATGGCCCACTGGACCTTTTCCTTGCCGAAGGCGCGGATCAAGGTCTGGGCGATCTGATCGGCACCGCCGGATTCGGCCATCATCTTGCCGAGCATGGTACCCAGCGCGAGGATGATGCCGACAAAGCCGAGCACCCCGCCGAAGCCGTCCTGGAACGCCTTGATGATCTTGTCCACGGGCATGCCCGAGGTCAGGCCGAGGAAGCCGGCCGCGATGATCAGTGCAATGAACGGGTGCACCTTGAACTTGGTGATCAGAACGATCAACCCGATGATAGTGACTACTGCGTCTAGCAGCAGGTAGGACTCGTGGGACATGCCAAACATGGGGGGTCTCTCCTGTTTGTTGTTGTTATTAAAGCGGGTGTTGAACTTCCTGCCGGGGATAGCGCTATCTTTCCGGCAAAAAATTAATGAGTTGGTTCAAAGCCGTGCTTGCGCCACCAGGTATCGGTCTGCGCGGCCAGGTCCTCGACGCTGTCTTCGCTGGCGTTGAGGGCCAGGGTCAGCGGCTCGCCCTTGGGCGATTCAAGGGTGGCGAACTGGCTGTCAATGAGGCTTGCCGGCATGAAGTGGCCGGGGCGATGGGACACACGGTCGGCGGCCACTTCACGGGTCAGCTCCAGAAACACGAAGCCAAGGCCCGGCGCGGCTTCGCGCAGGTGGTCGCGGTATTTCTTTTTCAGCGAGGAACAGGTCAGCACCGGATGCTCACCGGCCTTGAGCGAACGGCGCAGTTCATCGCAGAGGATGTCGAGCCAGCCGGCGCGGTCGTCGTCGTTGAGGGGGTGGCCGGCGCTCATCTTTTCGATGTTCGCGGCGGGGTGAAAGCTGTCGCCTTCAATGGCAGTGGCACCGTTCAGGCGGCACAGGGCCTCGCTGACGCTGGACTTGCCACAGCCGGAAACACCCATGATGACCAGGGCGGTAACAGGTTGACTCATGAAACACCTCAGGACGCAGATAGCGCTACCTTTGCACGCTGTAAGGCTAGTGCAAAAACAGGCTTTTCCCGCGCCGTCTTGTCTTTTTTTATGGAGTGACGCGTGCATCCGCTCCAACGGTTTTGAACAGGATCAGGCAACCCTTCATTCAACAATTTGCAGCCCTTCGGAGACAGCGCTACCTTAGTGCCTCGATTTTTGTTTGGCAAGCCGCCTGATGACCTCCAAGAACGATAAAAATACCCGCACCACGGGCCGCCCCACCCTGAACGAAGTCGCCCGCCTGGCCGGCGTCAGCCCAATCACCGCCTCCCGCGCCTTGCGCGGTATCAGTACCGTCGCCGCCGAACTGGTGGAAAAAGTGCAGCACGCCGCCGCCGAACTCAGCTACGTGGTCAACCCCGCCGCCCGCGCGCTGGCTTCGGCCCAGAGCCATTCCGTGGTGGTGCTGGTGCCGTCCTTATCCAACCTGCTGTTTATCGAAACGCTGGAAGCTATCCACCAGGTACTGCGCCCCAAGGGCTTTGAAGTGCTGATCGGCAATTCCCATTATTCGCGCGACGAAGAAGAGAACCTGCTGCGCAACTACATGGCCTACCAACCCCGCGGATTGCTGCTGACCGGGTTCGATCGCACCGAAAGCGCGCGACGGATGGTCGAGGTCAGCAACGTGCCGTGCGTGTACATGATGGACCTGGACCCCAATGCCGGCGTGAACTGCGTGGGCTTCTCGCAACTGGCCGCCGGTGAAACGGCAGCCGCGCACCTGCTGTCCCGTGGGCGCAAGCGCCTGGCCTATATCGGCGCGCAGTTGGATCAGCGCACGTTGCTGCGGGGTGAGGGCTTCCGCCGCGCCTTGCAACAGGCCGGCCTGTACGACCCGGCGCTGGAGTTGCTGACACCGCGCCCCTCCTCCGTTGGCCTGGGTGGCGAACTGTTTTTGCAATTGCTCGCCGCCCATCCGGATGTGGATGCGATTTTCTTCGGCAACGACGACCTGGCCCAGGGCGCACTGCTCGAAGCCCTGCGCCACGGCATCAACGTGCCAGAGCGCGTGGCCGTGCTCGGTTTCAACGACCTGCCCGCCTCCTCGTTCATGGTGCCGCGCCTGAGCAGCATCAGCACACCGCGCGAAGCCATCGGCCGGCGTGCGGCGGAGCATTTGTTGACGATCATGGCCGGCAACAAGATCGCCAAGCCGGTGGTGGATATGGGGTTTGAGTTGCAGGTGCGCGAGAGTACTTGAAGGCCCGCGCTCAGTCGCGAAATGTGGGAGGGGGCTTGCCCCCGATGGCCATAGGTATCTACACAACTTTGGCGTAGCCCTGAACCTGTGGCGAGGGAGCTTGCTGCCGTGGCGACCTGGCGGCCTATAGCTATCTGATTGATGCCGCGCGATCCAAATGTGGGAGGGGCGGTGCGACGGTTCGACTTGCTCCCGATGGCGGCCTGACAGCCGACCAGGATGTTGGATCAGAGCGCGTACATATCCGTTGCTGCGGTAACGGCGGCTTGGGGTTCCGCCCTTACGGCGGGTCACTTTGGAAAAGCCCCAAAGTAACCAAAGGGCGTTTGCCCCACCACTCGGCACCTCGCTCACGCTCGGTGTGCCCGTAATCCGACAGTGATTTGGGGGGTCGCCGCCACGCGCCATCCATGGCGCGGGGCGGCTAAACCGGCATCCCTGCCGGTTTACCCCCCAAATCACTGTCGAATTGCGGCCAGCGTGGTTTAACGGGGCGCCTAAAATCAAGATCAAGAGCGGCTCGCTTCGCATCGTGGTTACCGTAGGCTGCTACAAAGTTGTGTAGATACCTATGCCCCGATGGCGGTGGGTCAGCAACAGATAGACTGCCTGACTCACCGCTATCAAGAGCAAGCCCCCTCCCACATTTTTTGACTCTACCCACTTGGCCCCTGCTAGATTAACCACTCTCCACTGC
The DNA here is from genome assembly GCF_030816195.1 of Pseudomonas sp. W4I3. Taxonomy (GTDB): domain Bacteria; phylum Pseudomonadota; class Gammaproteobacteria; order Pseudomonadales; family Pseudomonadaceae; genus Aquipseudomonas. The sequence continues at coordinate 5,306,358 of NZ_JAUSXS010000001.1, forward strand.
CAGGGAAGCACCATGGGACACTCACTGAAAATCTTGGGCCGCGCCTCCTCGATCAACGTACGAAAAGTACTCTGGACCTGCCAGGAGCTGGGCATCGACTATGTGCGTGAAGACTGGGGCATCGGCTTCAAGCCCACCCAATCTGCCGAATTTCTTGCCTTGAACCCCAATGCCCAGGTGCCGGTGCTGATCGATGATCACGGCGTGCTGTGGGAGTCCAACACCATCTGCCGCTACCTCGTCGGCCTCTATCAACGCACCGATCTGCTGCCTTTCGACCCCGCGCCACGGGCCCGCGTGGAGCAATGGATCGACTGGCAAGCGGTCGAGCTCAACCGGGCCTGGGGCGACGCGTTCACCGCGCTGGTGCGTAACAATCCCGACGGCCTGGACGCGACACAGATTGCCGCCGCTGTGCAGCGCTGGAACACCGTGATGGGCATTCTGGAACAACAGCTGGCCAAGACCGGCGCTTACGTAGCGGGCGACGAATTTACCCTCGCCGACATCCTGATCGGACTCTCGGTGCATCGCTGGCAGGTCACGCCCATGCAGCGTCCGCCCTACCCGGCCATTGCCGCCTACTATCAGCGGCTCGCCCAGCACGCCGGCTTCAGGGCCTTCGCGCTTGATGGTCACAATTAAACAAAGGAACGACACAGTGAACGGAATCCACGTACTCCTCACCGGCGCCTGCGGCCGCATCGGCAAGACGTTTTTCGAGGCCTCGAAAGACCGCTATCGCTTTACCCTCACCGACCGCATCACACCGGATTTCGACCTGGGTGAACACCGTTTCGTACACGCCGACCTCAGCGATAAATCCAGCCTTGCTGCTCTGCTCGATGGCATCGACGTGATCGTGCACCTGTCAGGCATCCCCCACGCCGACGCAACGTTCGACGAACTGTTGCCCGACAATATTCTGGCCACCACCTACCTGTTCGAAGCCGCCGTGGCCGCCGGCGTGCGGCGCCTGATATTTGCCAGCAGCGCGCAAACCATCGAGGGCTACCCGGTGGACCGCCAGATCACGCCCGGAATGCCCGTGCTCCCCGCCAACCTGTATGGCGCAAGCAAATGCTACGGCGAGGCGTTGTGCGGTTATTACGCCGCCAAGACGCCGCTGTCGACCATCGCCCTGCGCATCGGCGCCTTTGAGTTTCCTGAAAACCACGGCCTGACCAACGCCCGCGACCTCAGCGCCTGGCTCAGTCCCCGTGATGCCGTGCAACTGCTGCAGCGCGCGGTAGAGGCCGAGGGCGTGAAACACTTGATCGCCCATGGCATTTCCAATAACCGTTTCAAGCGACTGGACCTGAGCGAAACCACGCGCGTGCTGGGCTATCAACCCGTGGATGATGCGTTCCAGACATTTGAAATCCCCCTGACTTACTGAGTGCTCCGGCCATGCCCTCCTTCTCTGCCACAGACGGCATCGACCCCACCCGCGCCGCCCACATCAGCGCGCGCATCGACCGCCTGCCCGCCGTCGCCAGCATCTGGCGGCTGGTGGCGCTGCTGTCGATCGGCGGTTTTTTCGAGCTGTATGACCTGTTCCAGACGGCCTATATCAGCCCGGGCCTGATCAGCGATGGAATCTTCCACACGGGCAGCGAGGGCGTGTTCGGCTTTTCCGACCAGGCCGCGTTCGCCTCGGCCACCTTTCTTGGCCTGTTTCTCGGCGCCAGCCTGCTCAGCCCCATCGCTGACCGTTTCGGGCGTCGGGCAATCTTCACCTTTGCGCTGATCTGGTACACCGTCGCCACCGTGTTGATGGGCATCCAGACCTCCGCACTGGGCATTATCTGCATGCGCTTTCTGGTAGGCATCGGGCTCGGGATCGAGCTGGTGACGATCGACGCGTATCTGTCGGAACTGGTGCCCAAGCGCATGCGTAGTTCGGCGTTTGCCTTTGCGTTTTTTATCCAGTTTCTATCGGTGCCGGCGGTGGCGCTGATGTCATGGTGGCTGGTGCCCCAGGCGCCGTTCGGGATTTCCGGTTGGCGCTGGGTGGTGCTCAGCAGTGCGGTGTTTGCGCTGTTTATCTGGCAACTGCGCAAGCGGCTGCCGGAGTCACCGCGCTGGCTCGCCCAGAAAGGTCGTTTCGAAGAAGCCGGCACGATCCTGGATCGCCTGGAGGCACGCTGCCTGAAGGATCACGGCAAACCGCTGGATGAACCGCAACCCGAGGCCGTCAGCGTGCAGGGCAGCGGCCGTTTCGCCGATATCTGGCAACCGCCCTACCGGCGCCGCGCCTTGATGCTGATTGTGTTCCACGTGTTCCAGGCCATTGGTTTCTTCGGCTTCGGCAACTGGCTGCCGGCGTTGCTCTCGGGCCAGGGTGTCAGCGTGACCCATAGCCTGCTCTACGCCTTTATCATCACCCTCGCCTACCCGCTGGGCCCGTTGCTGTTCGTGAAGGTCGCCAACCGTTTTGAAAACAAATGGCAGATCGTCGGCTCGGCCATGGGTGCAGTGATCTTCGGCAGCCTGTTCGCCCTGCAAACCACGGCGCTGGGGCTGATCTTCTGTGGGGTGATGATCACCTTCTGCAACGCCTGGCTGAGCTTCAGCTATCACTCGTATCAGAGCGAATTGTTCCCCACCAATATCCGTGCGCGGGCGGTGGGGTTCTGCTACTCGTTCAGCCGCCTGTCGACGGTATTCAGCAGCCTGCTGATCGGTTTTATCCTCGAGCACCTGGGCACGCCGGGCGTGCTGGCGTTTATCGCCAGCAGCATGTTGATCGTGATGATCACCATCAGTTGGTTCGGGCCGCGCACGCGCAACCTGGCGCTGGAGAATATCGCCCACTGACGGGCAACGGTGGGCCGTCGACGGCGTATGGACTGCCGCGACGGTCTATCAAAGCGGGGCCAATCCGCTATTGCAGTTGCAACGTCGAATTGAACTGACTGATCGCATCCACCACATGCCGTGACCCTTCCTGAATCTCCAGGATCACCTGCCCCGCCTCGTTCGCTAATTCCACGCCCAGCCCTGTGCGGCTCAAGCTCGATTGCATGCTCGACACCGCGCTCAGCGACAGGTCGTGGTTCTTGCGCACCACGTCGACAATCTCCACCGTGGCCTGGCTGGTGCGTGCCGCGAGGCTGCGCACTTCGTCGGCCACCACCGCAAAGCCACGGCCATGCTCACCGGCACGCGCTGCTTCAATCGCGGCGTTGAGCGCAAGCATATTGGTCTGCTCGGCAATGCCGCGGATGGTCTGCACGATGGCGCCGATGATGTCCGATTGTTTGCTCACCGCGTCGATGCTTTGCGCGGCCTGGTTCAGATCATCGGACATGGCCTGGATGGTTTGCACCGTTTGCTGCACCACCTGCGAGCCCTTGCGCGCACAGGCGTCGTTTTGTACCGAGGTGGCGTGGGCCGAGTCAGCGGCGGTGCGCAACGTGGTGACCTGATCGGTGATGTCGCTGGCGAACTTGACCACTTTGTACAAGCGCCCGTTGGTATCGAAGATCGGGTTGTAGGACGCCTCCAGAAACAGGGTCTTGCCGTATTTGTCTTTGCGTTCGAAGCGGTGCGAGTGATATTCGCCGCGATTGAGCGAGGCCCAGAACGCCTTGTACGTTGGGGACTCCACGTCGCTGCGATGGCAAAACAGACTGTGGTGCTGGCCGATGATCTCCTCGCGCGAATACTTCACGGTGCGCAGGAAGTTGTCGTTGGCGTTGAGAATCTGGCCTTGAGGGGTGAATTCGATCACCGCCATGGAACGCCCGATGGCGTCGATCAGGCTTTGGTTCTCGTGTTCATGGTGGACGCGCGCGGAGATATCCGAGGCGACCTTGATCACGCTTTGTACGTGCTGGTCGCTATCGAGCACCGGCATATAGCTGGCCTCCAGCCAGACTTCCTCGCCGCGCTTGTTAAGCCGCATGAACGTGCCGCTGAGCGACTCGCCCCGCGCCAGGTCGCGCCACAAGTTGGCGTAGGCTTCGGTGTGGGTATAGGCCTCGTCGCAAAACAGGCGGTGATGCTTGCCGCGTATCTCCTCGACGTTGTACCCCATGGTTTTGCAGAAATTGTCGTTGGCGTCGAGGATCATGCCATGGCTGTCGAACTCAATCATCGCCATGGAACGGCTGATGGCGGCGAGCTTGGCATTGGATTCGGTGAGGGCCGACGAAAAACGTTCGAGTTGTTGCAGGTCGGATTTGTGGTGGAGGTTGAACATGGTCAGATCACCCTTGAGTCCCGGCACCTGGACGGCGCATTCCATTCTTCAATTGCATGGTGCTGGCAAACTTTTCATGGCACATAACCATTCGAATGTTTATACGCCAAGCATCGTTAACGGTTGCGGGTGAGCATAGACAGGGCTTGGCGCTATGCAAGGCTACTACTCAGCCAGCATTGCCAACAAGGCGAGGGCCGCGGCGCAAGGCGCTCGGGTGGGTGAGCCGACCAAGGCGAACTCGCGATGGATCGGCACGCTCAGGGGCAGCACATGCAAGCCCTGGCGCTGGACAGGCAGGGTCATTTCCGGCACCAGGGTCACGCCGACGCCTTCGCGCACCAGGCTGAAAGCGCTGCTCCACTCACGCACTTGCACGCGCACATCGCGCATCACCAGCCCGGCGTCGCCCCCCAGGCTGCGGGCGTTGACGGTGCAGCCACCGGTGGCGAGCACGAAGGGCTGCTCCAGCAACTGCGCCAGAGTCACCGTGGCCTGCTGCGCCAACTCATGCCGGGCCGGGACCACCGCCAGCCAGGTGTCCCGTCCCAGTAGGGTGGCGTTGCGCTCGGTGCCGGGGTTGAGCACCACGCCCAAGTCGATCAGGTCGGCGTCGAGCAACGCATTCACTTCACTGTCGGTGACTTCAAGGGTGGTCACCTCAATACCCGGATACAGCTGCGCAAACCGCTGCAGTCTGGGGCTCAGAAACTTCGCCAGCACCTGAGGAAAACATGCGACGCGCAGGCTTCCACGCAGCGCGGGCCTGGCTTCTTCCACGCGGCAGCGTATCGCCTGCAACGCGCCGAGCATCACCCGGGCCTGTTCGAGCACACTCACCCCCAAGGCGGTGGGCAAGGTCCTGCGCGGCTCGCGGGTAAACAGTTGTGCCCCCAGCGTGGCCTCCATGGACGCCATGGCCTGGCTGGCGGCGGACTGGGTCATGCCCACCCGCTCGGCGGCGGCGGTGATGCTGCCGTGATCGGCCACCGCCACCAGCAAACGCCAATGCATCAGGTTCATCATGGCAGTAGCTGTCCTTATGGATGAGGTGTGAAGGATTAATTTTACTCACGGTGTCACGCCCGCGAGACTGGCGCAAATCCTACAGAGAGGGTCTCCATGAAACTGTACTTTTCACCCAATGCCTGCTCGCTCGCCCCCCATATCGTCCTGCTGGAACTGGCCTTGCCTTTCGAGCTGATACGCGTGGACAACCAGGCCAAGACCACGGCCGATGGAAAGGACTTCCTGCAGATCAACCCCAAGGGTTACGTGGCGGCACTGCAACTGGACAACGGCCAGGTGCTGACCGAAGCCAGCGCGATCCTGCAATACCTCGCCGACCTGCAGCCCGATGCCCATCTGGCCCCGGCCAACGGCAGCTGGGAGCGCGTGCGCTTGCAGGAATGGCTGAATTTCATCGCTACCGAGATGCATGGCGGGCTCGCCGTGTTTTTCAACCCTGCGATACAGGGAGAGGTGCGGGCGATGTTCCTGACCACGTTGTTCAAACGTTTTGCGGTGCTGGTGCGGACGCTGGAGCAGCAGGACTACTTGCTGGGCGCGCGGTATTCGGTCGCGGATGCGTATCTGTTTGTGGTGCTGCGTTGGGCGGCGGTTCATGGGATTGAGCTGACGCAGTGGCCTGCATTGGTGGCGTTTGAGCAACGGATGGGCGAGCGGCCTGCCGTCATTGCGGCGTTGGCAGCGGAAAACCCATGAGCTGACCGCTGATCAAGCGCTGGCGAGGAAGCGGCTCCCTCGCCACAGGGCTTATGGTCCCTTGAACACAACTTGCTGCACATCGATCTTTTTCGGGATCAAGGCATTGGCGAAAAACAGGTCGGCGGTGCGTTGCTGGTTGGCGATGTCGATCGCTTGCAGCGGGCGGATCGGCTCGGGCGAGCGGTGCTCGAAGTAGCGCTTGACCACGGCCGGTGGCAGGCCCAGGGTCTTGGCCATCAGCGCGATGCTGTCTTCGGGTTGGTCGAGGGACAGACGCTGCGCCTTGGCGAGGGTATGCAGAATCGCGGCAATCGCCTGGGGGTTTTGCCTGGCGAACGCGCTGCTGGCCACAAAGAAACTGCCGGCTGGGTTGAGGCCTTCGCCGGTGCCCAGCACGCGCGCGGCACCGTCGACCACAGCGGCTGAGTAGTAAGGGTCCCATATCACCCAGGCGTCCACCTTGCCCTGCTCGAACGCAGCGCGCCCGTCGGAAGGCGACAGGTACACCACGTTCACGTCCTTCCACTGCAAGCCGGCACGCAACAGGCTCTTGAGGAATAGATTATGCGAACTGGAGCCCTTGAGCAGCGCCACGCGCTTGCCCTTGAGTTCAGCCACGCTCTGGATCGCGCTGGTGTTGGGCACGAGGATAGCTTCGGCCTGGCCTTCATTGGGCTCGACGGCGATGTACTGCAGCTCGATACCGGCGGCCTGGGCGAAAATCGGCGGGATGTCGCCGATATTGCCGATGTCCAGGCTGCCCGCGTTCAACGCCTCGATCAGCGGCGGGCCACCGAGGAATTCGGTCCACTGCACCTGAGTGCCGGGCAGCGCCGCTTCGAAGAGCTTGTGCTCACGGGCAAGCACCATGCTCACCGAGCTTTTCTGATAGCCGATGCGCAGCGTGGGAGGATCGGCGGCCTGCACGTTAGCGGCGACAAGCGAAAGAAAGGCGAGAGCAATCATCTTCAGGTGTTTGAGTGTTTTCATGTAAAGCCTCGTGGTGAATGCAGGCGGCGCAGCGCCTGCGCCGAATAGTCGCTGACCGAGCGCTGGGAAATGCCCAGCTCGGTGGCAATTTGCGGGTAGGTCAAACCATTGAGTCGCGAGAGCAGGAAGGTGGCCTTGACCTTGGCCGGCCAGCCGTCGAGCAACCGGTCGATGGCCTGCAAGGTTTCCAGCTGCTGGACCAGCGCGTCGGGGGATGACGTGCAACTGGCGTCGTCGTGATCCAGGTCGTCCAGGTAAGCGCGCTCCAGGTCGCGGCGGCGCCACAGCTGGTACATCAGGCGCTGGGCGATGGTGGTGAGCAAGGCGCGGGGCTGGCGGATCGGCTCCGCGTCGGGTGAACGCAGAAGCTGGACAAAGGCGTCGGCAGCGATGTCTTCGGCGTGTGCGCGGGAATCGAGGTGGCGGTGCAAACGGCTGCACAGCCAAGCGTAATGACTGTGGAACAATCCGCCCACGTAGTCGCTGTGAAGAGTATCGGCGCCGGACATAGTGGCTCCATCTGAGTAGGTTGCACGGTATGTCCGGTGTTCCGGTGGAGCGATCCTAACAAGCGCTCTTATTCTTTAATAATATTTAAAAGTCATCTCTATATAACTTTATACAAGGACAGGGTAGCCGCTGTCTTCGGCCTGCTGCTGGTAATCGAGCAGTACGCGGTAGTCGTCCTCGCTAGCCGACAGCACGGCTTGCAAGCCCAGCGTTTCACCCACCTGCGGCAGATCGCGCAGCGCAAGGTTCATCGCTTCGCGAATCTGCTCCAGGCGCTCATCGCTCAAACTCCGAGGGCCGATATAGGGCAATGTCGGGCTCGGCGCGCTGCGGCTGACGATGCGCAGCCCAGCCACTTCGACGGGCGCGAAACGGGCCAGGTAATCGAACGTGACGCTGTCGATGGCGGCCAGGTCGGCGCGGCCTTCGCGCAGCCAGCGCAAGCTTTCACGGTGGGCGCCGCTGATACCGACACTGGCGAAGAAACGACCCTCCCGCTGCAACGGTGCCACGCGCTCGCGCAGCAAGTTCATGCCGCTGTTGGAATCGTGACCGTTGATCACCGCGCGGCTGTCGTAGAACTGTTGCAGGCAGGTGCGCGGGTTGTCCTCGCGGGTCAAGAGCAGGCTGCAATGCACGCCATCGCTACTATGGGGCAGTTCGTAGCGCGGGCGGCCAATCACCCGGACCTGGCCGCGCAGTTGGGTCATCAACGGGTAGCCGCAGGTTTGGGCGACCAGCAGTTCGGGGGCCAGCCACAGGCTGTGCAGGTCCAGGTGGTCGGCGCGGCGACGCGTCAGCCCCAATCGTTCAAAGATGCGTTCCAGCCACTGCTGGCTGGACTTGCGCACCTGTTCCGGTGCGACATACATCAGCAACTCGGCGTAGTGATCACTCATGCTCGCTTCTCATGCAAAGGGATGCCGGGGACTGTCGATGGCCTTGACGCCGTAGCGCCCCATGAACTGGCCATAACCCTGCACGACGAAACCGCCGCTGCGCGCCACCCACTGTGCACGCCGCGCACGGTACACCGTGGGCAACACGTACCACGGCAGCCTCGGCAAGTCGTGGTGCACCAGGTGCAAATTGTTGTTGAGGAACAGCCAGCTCCATGGCCATGACGCTTCGTTGAGTACGGTGCGTTGTTCCGGCTGCGGGTGCGGTCGATGTTCGTAGTAGGAGCGGATCGACGCCAGGGACAACGCCGGCACGGTGACCAACAATACGTAATGCCACACCGGGAGTGCGCTGGCGTGGGCGATAAAACCCAGCATCAGGCAGGTGACGGCGCCATGGGCCAGCCACATTGGCCATGCGTGCGGCAGGCGTTGCCACTCATGACGAGCCAATCGGCTGATCGCCAGCGGTGCCGCCAGCACGAGGCGGCCCAGCAGGGTCTTGGTCAACCAATGCACGCCACGCTCGAATACTGAGCTGCGGTCCCACTGCTGCTGGTTGAGGTAGCGACTTTCCGGGTCAATGCCCGGCAGGGTCAGGTCCTCGTCGTTGTGGTGCAGCAGGTGGCTGTCTCGATACAGGGTGTAGGGATACCACACGGCAAACGGCGCGTAGCCGAGCAATTTGTTCAGCCGCAGGGAGCGAGTGGGATGGCCGTGGAGCAATTCGTGTTGCAGTGACAACCACAAGGTCACCAGCGGGATCAGCAACAGCGTGCTCAGCCACACGCCGAGCCAGTGGCTGGCGAAGATCACCGCAAACCAACCGGCGTAGACGCCGATCAGCAGCAGCCAGGTCGGCCATTCGGTGCGCACGGTGAACCCTTGGCACAGGGCGTCGATTTCGCGGCGGTGGGTCGTATCCAGATAGTTGGCCATCAGATGCTCAGAGCAAGTGTTTATCACTCTGTGCAACCACGCACGAAAATCTTGCAGAACCTTTGGTGCTGAGCTTAGAAGCAAAGGCTGCAACGGCTACACTGCCCGCCTCGCCCCTTGATTGGTTTGAACATGCACATCGAACTGCTGGCAGCGCCGCTATGGCCGCTGCTGAACAAGTTTTACCGCAGCCACAATTCGTCGATGAAGGCGCTCAAGGGCGGGCAACTGTGGGTGGCAAGGGACACGGACATCGTTGCCGGGTTGTGCCTGACACCCGTGGTCGGTGGGCAGTGGCTGACGGGCGTGTTCGTCGACCCGGCCTATCGCGGCCAGGGGCTGGCAGCGCGGTTGATCCACCAGGCCGTGGCGCAGGTGGACGGCACGGTATGGCTGCTGTGCCACCCAGACCTTGAACCGCTGTACCAGCGCATGGGTTTTTCTCAAGACACCGTGCTGCCGCAGTCGCTCAGCGAACGACTGGTGCGCTACAAGCGCAACAAACCGATGATTGCGATGGGCTTGAATGCCCTGGATGAGGGATAACCACTGCGGGGGCGATCAAGAAGCAGCACAAGCGAGAAGTCATCTGTGGCGAGGGAGCTTGCTCGCGCTGGACTGCGCAGCAGGCCCATTGTTTGGGGCCGCTTCGCGCCCCAGCGCGAGCAAGCTCCCTCGCCACAGGTACGGTGTTCGCCGGGGTTGCTTCGAGGGGTTATTCGTCAGCCGTTGGGTCCATGTCGGGGAACATAACGTCGATAAACCCGAACTTGCTGAAGTCGGTAATCCGCGACGGGTACAAGCGGCCAATCAGGTGATCGCATTCATGCTGCACCACCCGCGCATGGAAGCCGTCGGCGAAGCGTACGATCGGCTCACCCTTGGGGTCGAAACCTTCGTAGCGGATCTGCTGATAACGGTTCACGGCGCCACGCAGGCCGGGGACAGACAGGCAGCCCTCATATCCCTCTTCCAGTATCGGGCTGAGCGGCGTGATCAACGGGTTGATCAGGATGGTCTGCGGCACCGGTGGTGCGTCGGGGTAGCGTTCGCTGGCCTCGAAACCAAAGATCACCAGTTGCAGATCCACGCCGATCTGCGGCGCGGCCAGGCCGACACCGCCCACGTGCTCCATGGTCTGGAACATGTCATCGATCAGTTGCCACAGTTCGGGGCTGTCGAACATTTCCGGCGGCACTGGCGGGGCAATGCGCAGCAGACGTTCATCGCCCATTTTCAGGATTTCACGGATCATTGATCGGGCTCGATGATAGGTTTGGAATGGTCCCGGCCCAGGCCTGAGACATGTTGTTTTTCGCCGGCATGGCCCGGTTCGCCGATTTCCTTCTCACCGGGGTCCTTGCCTTCGGCGGACATGTGTTCGATCACAGCATTCATCTCCGCGCCGAGCAACAGCACCGCGGCGGAGATATAGAAATACAGCAGCAGGACGATGATCGCACCGATACTGCCATACATGGCGTTGTAGTCGGCGAATGTCTTGACGTAGTAGCCAAAACCGAGGGAAGCGACGATCCACACCACCACTGCCAATACGGAACCTGGGGTAATGAAGCGAAACTCCTGCTCGACGTCGGGCATCACGTAGTACATGAGGGCCACGGCAAACATCAGCAGGATCACGATCAGCGGCCAGCGCAGGATGGTCCACAGCGTGACGACGAACTCCTGCATGCCGATCTGCCCCGCCAGCCATTCCATCACCTGCGGGCCGAGCACCATCAGCGCGGCGGCGGCCAGCAGCATGCCGGCAATGCCGATGGTGTAGAATATCGACAGCGGGAACCGCTTCCAGATCGGGCGCCCTTCCACCACGTCATAGGCCGCGTTCATCGCGCTCATCATCAGGCGCACGCCGGCGGATGCGGTCCACAGGGCGATCACGATACCCACCGACAGCAGCCCACCCTTGGATTGCTGCAATTGGTCGATCACCGGGTTGACCTGCTCCAGCGCCTGGGGCGGCAGCACCAACTCCGACTGCAGGCGCAGCCAGGTGAAGAAGTCCGGCAGATGCAGGAAACCGATCAGCGCAATCAGGAACAGCAGAAAGGGAAACAGCGAGAACAGCATCTGGTAGGCCAATGCGGACGCGTAGGTCGGCATCTCGTCATCGACGAATTCGGTGACAGTGCGCACCAGCACCTTGTGCAGCTTGAGACCATCAAGTACCGGAAAAATCATAGCGTCTCCTTTCGCCGCAAAAAGGTTGAGTTCGCGGGCGACTCAGGGGCCGTTTTCTACATCAAAGTAGCCCATTTGGCGACTTTGAAACAATTTCCAAACTTTAGTTGCAGCAGCGGATACAAAAACGGCCATCCGTGGATGGCCGTCGGGCTGCTGGGGGTCAGCCAGCCGAACCGTGTTACTCGGTCGCTTTTTTCACCGCGTCCTTGGTCTTGCCCACTGCCTGCTGTGCTTCACCTTTCTTTTCCTGGATCACACCTTCAGCACGCAGTTTGTCGTTATCTGTAACCTTGCCCACACCTTGTTTGATGTTACCGACTGCTTCGTTAGCCAGGCCTTTTGCCTTATCGGAAGTGCTGCCCATGGTATTACTCCTGATAACAATCAATTGGTTTTTGGTCACTACGTAGCGGTTGACTCGAAGCGAAGCGCCAGAGTTTCAATTATTTCAGCGGACATTTCATCGAAAGGGGCAGGTTTGCCTTTATGTTTTGCGGCCAACCCACGAGAATGCCCGGCAGATTCAGGCTCGAACGCTGAATAACAGATCCCGTAGGAAGGTTATGAAACTCAATAAAGCACAGGCCATCGCCCGCAGAAACCAGGAACTGGGCGGTGCCGTACTCGGCGTCAACAACTGCCATTTCACCGACCTGGACCCCAAACGCAACATCTGGTGGTTCGACCTGCCAGTGGTGCGGATTGGCGTGGGCCAGTACGAGTGGATCCACCTGTTGATGCACAACGCCGAGACCGACCAGTTGCTGCACCTGAAGGTGCCAACCGTGTTCCTGCGTGAAAACCTCGAAGGGCTGGTGGTGCGCAATGCCGGCAAGCGCAAGCCGGAAATCACCCTGGAACTGAGCGCCGACAAGGACTCGTTCCTCAAGGACGTGCGCCCTGCCGGTGCGGGAATCAGCTTCGCATCGTTTGCGGTATAAACCTTTGAGCGGTTATTGAGGCTCAAGCAAACACGTCGATCGCCGCTTGCTCATACAGCCAACGCACCACTGCCTGCACATGCTCATCGCCGGCCTGTTTCGACAATGCCTGCGCCAAAGTGAACGGCGTCGTGCCCTGCAATGCATGGATCAGAACGCGCACGGCCGGCAATGACTGACTACGCAACATGGCGCCGCCCGCAAACAGCAGCCCCGTGTCCTCATTCAACGCCAGCAAATACAGTGGGCTGTCGGCGCGTGCCTGAATCAGGCGTTGCCAGCATTCGGATCCGCCGGAACGCCCCAATGAGCGATCGCGAATAACACCGTTGGCCGACAGCTTGAGCAACATCTGGATTTTGCTGTTGTCCCGGCATGCCATAGCGTTCGCTGTAGCCGTGGGTAAATGCGCGCAACTTCGTAGCGACGGTGCTGGAATGCTTCAGGCAGTAATCGCGAGTGAAGGTGATGCCTTCGGCGTCATTCACGGCGGCGGAGAGACTGACGAAGTGCTCCCAGAAAGCCGCCGGTATCGTTGGGGTATTTTTCGCATCAAACAGTTGGGCACGGGACGTGGCAGTCATCGTTGTTCACCTTCAATCCGGGAAAGCATCAGGGTAGAAATCCTTGTAGATGTTCTTGATCTGCTCATCGCCCATCCCCAATACCCGCACCAATACCGCGCTGAACATGCAGGGGATGGCTGCAAGGATGATAAGCAGGCCAAGAGCGACCATGGCGTAGCTCACACCCAGCGTTTCGGAAAAGGCGCCCCCTACCAGCGCGCCGAAGGGAATCACCATTCCAGACACAAACGAAGTCGCCGACCCGATGCGGTTGCGGTAGCTGTCAGGTGTGGCCAGCATGCGCACGGTGGACGTATTGACGGTCACCATGACCAGACCGATGCCGCCGACAAGCAGCAAGGGCACCGTCACGCCGGCGAACCCTAGGGGCCGGGCATGTAAGAATTGGCTGAAAAGCCCGCACCCCACCATCGCCAGCCCCACCAGGAGAAAACCGGCGAACACGACCCTCGGCCGACCCCAACGGAGATTGGCGCGCTTGACCAGAAACAGACTGCCGGCCAACAAGCCCACCGCGAAGGCGCCCTCGGTGACGGCAATCAGCCACAAGTCCCCGGGAAACTGGCGGTTGATCAATACCGGAAACAACACGGCAAACAGGGGGTACAGCGAAAAGTTGACGATGAACGCCAGCAGGCTCAGGTTCCATTCGGGCTTGACCCGGTAAAGCGCGGTGAACCCTTCGCGGGTGCGTGTGTACCACGTCGCCAGGTACGACAACTGTTGCGCACCCGGTATGTGGCCTCTGGCAGGCGCCCTGACCAGTACAATCAGCGCCAGGGCCACGATCACTGCCAATGCATTCAGCCAGAGCGTACCCAATACGCCCAGCGGCCCCAGCAAGATCCCAGCCGCCAGCGGCCCCATCAGCGCGGACGACGAACCGACGATACTTCTCAGGCGCACTGCATCACTGACCCTGTGCGGGGCAACCAATACCGAGGCTAAGCTCATCTGAATCGGATCGCGAATACCGATGGCAACCCCGGAAATCGCCAGGCAGCTGGCGATCAGCCAGGGCAGGTAAAGATCCAGGGTGCCCAACGTTGCCAACGCCAGCGTCGTGGCAGCGCTGATGGTATAGCAGCCAACCAGCAAGCGATGCCGATCATACTGGTCGCCCAGCCAGCCAAACACCGCGCGTGACAGCACGTCCGCCAGGGTGGCAACTGCGACGAAGCCTGCGAAGGCAAGCGGGTCAGCGGTTTTTCCCAGTACCCACCAGGCGATTGCGAACTGACCACAGCGCGTCCCCACAGCGTTGAGAAACGCGGCCAGCTGAATCAAGTAAAAATCGCGTCCCAGCCCGCCCAGTGACGGATTGCTCATCGCCCCACCTCGGCATGGCGCAGGCGCGCCCGGCAACCGGCAGCGAGATAGGCGTCCAGGCCCCCGGTCAAACTGCGGCAGCGCTCGCTACCGACAACGGCGCTGATCGCATGCAAGGCTTTCAAACTGCGTACGCCGCTTTTGCAATAGATCACGGTATCGATGGGCGCAAGCCCTTGGGCAAGGTGTTGTGGCAGCTCGCTCAAGGGCATATTGACCCCGCCCAGGGAGATCGCCAGATGCTCATACCCATCCCGCACATCTATCAATTGCAGCGCCGCATCGCTGAGCAGCCGCTGCTCCAGCGCCTGGGCGCAGATCGCGTATTGCGCGCCAACGGCCACCGCGCAGCTGGCTTCGATGGCTTGTGGCTGGCGGATAAGCGGGCATTCGCCACTGAGCGGGTTGTTGGCGCGAGGGCGAATCGACACCTGGCGCAACTGCAGGCTCAAAGCGTCGAATAGCATCAATCGATTGACATACCGATATGCCCGACGCCTGCGGCAGCCAGATACATCAGGCCGGGCAACCCAGCCCGCCGGCACCCACCACCCTACTCGAAGATTCGAATAGCACGCGCTGCATTACTTGCCGGCGTCTTCAATATCGGCAGAGATATTGTTATTGGATTCGTGAATAACAAACCCGGCGCGCATTTGCCCTTCGTCATTCAGAATATCGGCAAAAGCTTCTACAGCAGAGGCGTCAAGTGCGAATGTTTCGTTAGTTGCGTTATTCATGATGTTCTCCTTGAATAGTTGAATGCCGTTATCGGCTATCGCCGCTACAGGGATATGACGCGGGATAATTCCACTGCGGCAGTGTGTTACCCCTGAAACAGCAAGAAGAGTTTTAGAGCAGTGCACGACCACGCTCAACTACAAGATTTGGTAGTCACCGGCGGCTAAATTTTTGATGACAGCCACTTTACCCAGTGGCTGCAGGGGATTAACCGATGTGCTTGAACGTCCGCCGATCGACAAATTTAGCTTATTTTTCATGATCAGCACTGGAAAGTGGCGATGTGCAATCAATGCAAATCGACAGCGCAAAAAAAACCCGTACTTCAATAAGTACGGGTTTTTTAGTAAACGGCGATCACATTATTTTTTCAGGCCAAGCTTCTTGAGTTCTTCATCACGCAATTCACGCCGCAGGATCTTGCCCACGTTGGTGGTCGGCAATGCATCGCGGAACTCAATGGCCTTCGGCACCTTGTAACCGGTAACGTTGGCGCGCATGTGTTCCATCACCTGTTCCTTGGTCAGCGTGGCCCCAGGCTTGACCACAATGAACAGCTTGATGTGCTCACCGGACTTTTCATCCGGCACGCCGATGGCCGCACACTGCAGCACGCCCGGCAGGCCTGCCAGCACGTCTTCGAGCTCGTTGGGGTAAACGTTGAAACCGGAGACCAGAATCATGTCCTTTTTGCGATCCACGATGCGCATGTAGCCATCGGGCTGGATGATCGCGATGTCACCGGTCTTCAGCCAGCCTTCGCTGTCGAGCATCTCGTCGGTAGCGTCCTGACGCTGCCAGTAGCCCTTCATGACCTGGGGGCCCTTCACGCACAGCTCGCCGGTTTCGCCCAGCGGCAGCTCGGTGCCATCGTCGGCAATCACTTTACACACGGTGGAGGGCACCGGAATGCCAATGGTGCCGATCTGGATATGCTGGATCGGGTTGACCGTGGCCACCGGGCTGGTTTCGGTCATGCCGTAACCCTCGCAGATGCCACAACCGGTCACGGCCTTCCAACGCTCGGCTGCCGCCAGTTGCAGCGCCATGCCGCCTGACAGGGTGACCTTCAGCGCGGAGAAGTCCAGCTTGCGGAACGCTTCGTTGTTGCACAGCGCCACGAACAGGGTGTTGAGGCCAACAAAGCCGCTGAACTTCCACTTCGAGAGTTCCTTGACCATCGCCGGCAGGTCGCGCGGGTTACTGATCAGGATGTTGTGGTTGCCGATCAGCATCATCGCCATGCAATGAAAGGTAAACGCATAGATGTGATACAGCGGCAGCGGCGTGATCAGGATTTCGCAACCTTCATTGAGGTTGGAGCCCATCAGCGCCTTGCATTGCAGCATGTTGGCGACCAGGTTGCGATGGGTGAGCATCGCGCCCTTGGCCACGCCGGTGGTGCCGCCGGTGTATTGCAGCACCGCCACATCGCCACTGGTGGGGTTGGCATCGCTGACCGGCTGGCCGTGCCCCTTGGCCAGCACGTCGTTGAACTTGATCGCTTGCGGCAAGTGATACGCCGGGACCATTTTCTTCACGTACTTGATCACGCTGTTGATCAACAGGCGTTTGAACGGCGACAGCAGGTCGGCCACTTCGGTCACGATCACGTGCTTGACGGCGGTCTTGGGCACGACTTTTTCCGCCAGGTGCGCCATGTTGGCCAGGCAAACCAGGGCCTTGGCCCCGGAGTCATTGAATTGATGTTCCATTTCCCGCGCGGTGTACAGCGGGTTGGTATTGACCACAATCAGCCCGGCACGGATGGCACCGAACACGGCGACCGGGTACTGCAGGACGTTGGGCAGTTGCACGGCGATCCGGTCGCCAGGCTTCAGGTCGGTGTGCTGCTGCAGGTAGGCGGCGAAGGCACCGGACAATTCGTACAGTTCACCGTAGGTGATGGTCTTGCCCAGGTTGCTGAAAGCCGGTTTGTTGGCGAAGCGCTGGCAGGACTGCTTCAGTACCGCCTGAATATTCGGATACTCGTCCGGATTGATTTGTGCAGCAATCCCGGCGGGGTACTTATCCTTCCAAAAGTCTTCGTTCATGGAAGCCCACTCCTCAGCGACGCGAATTCATCATCGCATTTGATGCGATTATTATTGGTGTATGTTTTTTTAGGTGAATCTGGCGCTTTAAAGCAGGCCTAGACGTCACAAAGCGCGCCGAGAGTAGCAGCTTTGCCAAGGGCCGCCTAGAGCCAAACGAGGGCCCTACAGTCATTATCACGACTGTCCTACAATAATTGGTCACACTTTAAACGTAGCCAAAATAACCCACTGGAAGGCTCTGGAATGGGGATTTGCAGGCCATACAACACAATGTGGGAGGGGGCTTGCCCCCGATAGCGGTGGGCCAGTCACCGAAAATGTGACTGACGCTCCACAATCGGGGGCAAGCCCCCTCCCACAGTTGCTGGCTATTTCACTTCAAGCGATGTCGCGCAGCTCCCGCCGCAGAATTTTGCCCACCGGCGTCATCGGCAACGACTCACGCAGCACAATATGCTTGGGCACTTTGTAGCCCGTGAAGTTGGTCTTGCAGTAGGCCTTCAATTCCTCAAGGCTCACCCCTTCGGCCCGCGCAACCACAAACAGCTTCACTGCCTCCCCCGTGCGCTCGTCCGGCACGCCGATCACTGCGCAGTTGGCCACGGCCGGGTGGGCCATTACCACGTCTTCGATTTCGTTGGGGTACACGTTGAAGCCCGAAACGATGATCAGGTCTTTCTTGCGATCGACGATGCGCACGAAGCCATCGTCGTCGATCACTGCGATGTCGCCGGTCTTCAACCAACCCTCGGCGTCCAGCGCCTCGGCCGTGGCCGCCGGTTGCTGCCAATAGCCCTTCATCACTTGCGGGCCCTTGATGCACAGTTCGCCGCGCTCGCCCAACGGCAACTCGACGCCTTCGTCGTCGATGACTTTCATGGCCGTGGCCGGCACCGGAATACCCACCGTACCTAGCCGGGATTTGTTGCCATAGGGGTTGGTGCTGGCCACCGGCGAGGTTTCGGTCAAGCCGTAGCCCTCGCCGATCGTACAGCCGGTGATTTGCTGCCAGCGCTCAGCGGTGGCCTTGATCAGCGCGGTGCCACCGGAGTTGGTGAGCTTGAGGTGGGAGAAGTCCAGGTTCTTGAACTCGGGATGGTCCATCAGCGCTACAAATAACGTGTTGAGCCCCAGCAGCCCGGTGAAACGCCACTTCTTCAGCTCCTTGATGAACCCGCCGATGTCCCGTGGGTTGGTGATCAGCACGTTGTGGTTGCCGGATACCATCATGCACATGCAGTTCGCGGTGAATGCATAGATGTGGTACAGCGGCAGCGGCGCAATCATCACTTCCTGGCCTTCCTTGATCAGCGGATGGCCGTCGTCCCCGACTTGCGACATGCACGCCCGCGCCTGCTGCATGTTCGCCACCAGGTTGCCGTGGGTGAGCATCGCGCCCTTGGCCAGGCCAGTAGTGCCACCGGTGTATTGCAGCACGGCGATATCATCGAGGCTTACCGGATGTCGCGTCACCCCCAGGCCAGCCCCCATGCGCAAGGCGCGCTTGAACGACACCGCACGCGGCAGGTGGTAGGCCGGGACCATTTTCTTCACTTTGTCGACGACGGTGTTGACCAGCCAGCCTTTGGCGGCGGGCAGGAAGTCGCCCATTTTGGCTTCGATCAGGTAGTCGATCTCGGTGTCGGTACACACTTCCTGCACCCGCGAGCCGAACAGATTGAGGTACACCAGCGCACGCACGCCGGCGTCCTTGAACTGATGACGCATTTCACGCGGGGTGTACAGCGGGTTGGTATTGACCACGATCAGCCCGGCGCGCAGTGCACCAAAAACGGCAATCGGGTAATGCAGCACGTTGGGCATCTGTACCGCGATGCGCTCGCCGGGCTTGAGGTCGGTGTGCTGCTGCAGGTAACCGGCGAACGCCGCACTCTGGCGCTCCAGCTCGGCGTAAGTCAGGGTAACGCCCATGTTGCTGAACGCCGGACGGTCGGCAAAGGCCTTGCAGGAACGCTCGAAGACTTCGACCACCGAATGATAGCTGGTGAGGTCGATGACATTGGGCACGCCCGCCGCGCGTTTGTCATTCCAAAAATCAGGTTGCATTATTCTTGTCCTCTTTACCTGAGTATGTCCGGCCGCTTTTCCATACAGCTATAAAGAGCGGAGCTTTGAGGACGTTAGCAGTAATGGCCAAACAGGCAAATACGCTGAACTGTGTCATTGATTGTATGAATCTTGTTGCTAAGGCGTAGGCAGATACCCCTCCCTGCGACAGATGAGCTATACACTGCAACGACCCCGAGCAAAGGAAGCGCCATGAACCACACCACTTTCTGGCTGACCGCGAACGACCGCAGCCGGCTGTACGTCAGTCAATGGATGCCCGATGACGCACCCAAGGCCGTGGTGATGCTTGCCCACGGCATGGCCGAGCACAGTGATCGTTATGGGCGTCTGGCACAGGCGTTGTGCGAAGCCGGCTACGGTGTGTATGCGCTGGACCAACGCGGGCATGGCCGTAACCGCCGACGAAGGCACCTTGGGGCTGTATGCCGAAAAGGATGGCTGGAACAAAGTGGTGGGCGACCTGGCCAGCCTCAACCAGCACATCGGCCAGCAGCAACCGGGGCTGCCGATTATTTTGCTGGGCCACAGCATGGGCAGCTATATCGCCCAGGCTTTTCTGCTGCACCACAGCGCCAGCCTGCAGGGGGCAATACTCAGCGGTTCGAATTTCCAGCCGGTGGCGCTGTATCGCGCAGCGCGGGTGATCGCGCGTATCGAACGCGCTCGCCAAGGCTTGCGCGGGCGCAGCGCGTTGATCGACTTTTTGTCGTTCGGCTCATTCAACAAAGCCTTCAAACCCAATCGCACCGCCTTCGACTGGCTCAGCCGCGATCCCGTTGAAGTCGACAAGTACGTCAACGATCCGCTTTGCGGGTTTCGCTGCACCAACCAACTGTGGATCGACCTGCTCGGCGGCTTGCAGCACATCAGCAAAGTGTCCAACCTCGCGCAGATCGATCCGGGGCTGCCGATGCTGGTAATCGGCGGCGAATGTGATCCGGTGAGTGAAGGCAAGCGTCTCAAAAACCTGGCCCACGCCCTGCGCGAGGCCGGCTGCCGGAACGTGCAATTGACGCTCTACCCGCAGGCGCGCCATGAAGTGTTCAATGAAACCAACCGCGACGACGTCACCGCGGATGTAGTGACGTGGCTCGAGCAAGCCCTGACAGTGCGCAGACCTACCCGCTGCGAATAAATTTCCGTTTAAAATCAGCCTATTAAATTACCGATTAGCCACAGGATGCACGCTTAGATGACCCAGGTAACCAACACCCCCTACGAGGCCCTTGAAGTCGGCCAGACCGCGAGTTTCAGCAAGACAGTGGAAGAGCGCGATATCCAGTTGTTCGCCGCCATGTCCGGCGATCACAACCCGGTGCATCTGGATGCCGAGTACGCCAAGGCGACCATGTTCAAGGAGCGTATCGCCCATGGCATGTTCAGCGGTGCGCTGATCAGCGCGGCGGTAGCCTGTGAATTGCCTGGCCCGGGCACGATTTATATCGGCCAGCAGATGAGCTTTCAAAAGCCGGTCAAAATCGGCGACACCCTGACCGTGCGCCTGGAAATTCTGGAAAAACTGCCCAAGTTCCGTGTGCGTATTGCCACGCGCGTGTTCAACCAGCGCGATGAGCTGGTGGTGGACGGTGAGGCCGAAATCCTGGCGCCGCGCAAGCAGCAAGTCGTGACGCTGACTGAATTGCCGCCCATCAGCATCGGCTAATATTGGCGCAATACAAATGTGGGAGGGGGCTTGCCCCCGATAGCGATCTTCCAGTCAGTGAATTTATCGACTGATTGACCGCTATCGGGAGCAAGCCCCCTCCCACATTTTTTTACAGCATTTGCAACTCAGGGCTTACGACTGAGCGCGAGCCTGGTTACGCAGGGCTTTAACCTGGTCGTGGTTGCGCTGCACGCCGTGGAACTGGCGTTCAACCAGGTCACGAATGCCCAGCAGGTTGTGCTGGTTGATCTTCTCGATCGCTTCCTTGTAAGCCTTCAGTGCGTGGTCTTCACCGCGCTCGGCTTCGTTCAGCACCGATTCTTCGTCCTTGCCGGTCACCATCGACTTCACGTCAACCCAACCACGGTGCATAGCACCGGCCACGCTGCCGGATTCTTTCGGCTCGCCACCCAGGGCACGCACGGCGGTTTGCAATTCAGCGGCGGCGGTGGCGCAATCGGCGGAACGCTTAACGAACAAGGCTTTGAGCTCTGGGTGCTTGATGTCTTCAGCACATTCCTTGAAACCCTTTTGGCCGTCAATGCTGGTTTCGATCAGGTCGTTCAGAACGGAGATGGATTCTTTATTGATGTCAGTCATTTTTCAATTCCTTATGTGGGTTGAGGAAGGTTGCCTTAATGATTGCAGTGCTCGTGCCAGGTTTTGAAAAATAACTTAATCGTTTCATTTCAATAACTTACGAATTATTGAACCATCTGTATGTACGTTATTTGCATGATCTGTCATTTGGCCTTCGTGCAGAATGCCTGTATTTTCCAGGCATCGAACCAAACGCTTGAAGCCCATGAACCCCGAAAAACTCGAATTGCTGATCACGCGCCAAATGCCCTTCGGTAAATACAAGGGACGGATCATCGCCGACCTGCCCGGCCCTTACCTGAACTGGTTTGCCCGCGAAGGCTTTCCCCACGGAGAACTGGG
This sequence comes from Pseudomonas sp. W4I3, assembly GCF_030816195.1. Taxonomy (GTDB): domain Bacteria; phylum Pseudomonadota; class Gammaproteobacteria; order Pseudomonadales; family Pseudomonadaceae; genus Aquipseudomonas. The sequence continues at coordinate 5,328,193 of NZ_JAUSXS010000001.1, forward strand.
CGGTTTGCTGGCCCTGATGCAGGAAATCGACCACAACGGCCTGGCCGAATTGCTCGAACCGCTACGCGTAAAACACGGTAAACCCGCCCCTCGCCATTAATTAAGAGCCGCCCCATGCCAAGGAATGCAGACAACGAACTCCACTGGCAGGCCATTGCCCAGCGCTATGAGCTGGAGCCTGGCCCGATCAATCTGGAAAACGGTTACTTCGGGCGCATGAGCCGGGCCGTCCAGGCGCAGTACCTGGAACACGTTGCGTTTATCAACCGCAGCAACTCGGTGTATGTACGCCAGCGTTTCGAGCAAGGGGAAAATCTGGAGATTCGCCGTGAACTGGCTGCTTTGATTGATGCCGACCCCGAGTCGGTGGCCTTCACCCGCAACGCCACCGAAGCCTTGCAGTCGTTGATCCGCAACTACAACCGCCTGCAACCGGGCGATCAGGTGCTGATCAGTGATCTGGAGTACGACACGGTCAAAGGCGCGATGCGTTGGCTGGCCGGCGTGCGCGGGGTGGAAGTTGTCGAAATTACCCACACTCACCCAGCCAGTTTCGACAGTTTGGTGCAGACTTATCTCGATGCCTTCATTCGATACCCGTGCTTGAAGCTGATGGCGCTGACCCATGTCACCCATCGCACCGGCCTGGTGATGCCCGTGGCGGCAATCGCCAGGGCGGCGCGTGAACACGGTGTCGACGTGATCCTTGATGGCGCCCACGCCCTGGGCCAGATCGATTTCAACCTCACCGAACTGGGCATTCAGTTCGCCGGCTTCAACTTGCACAAGTGGATTGGCGCGCCGCTGACCCTGGGCTTTCTCTATATCGCTCCGGAGCGCTTGACCGATATTGACCCTGACATGGGTGAGTTTCACTACCCCGCCTCTGATGTGCGTGCGCGAACGTCCTACAGCACACCCAACTTTCCGGCACTGATGAGCCTGCCCCTGGTGTTTGAAGAGCATCGGCAATTGGGGGGGACGGCGGCCAAGGGCGCGCGGGTCAACTATCTGCGGGATCTTTGGGTGAGCCAGGTGCGGCCGCTACCGCGGATTGAAGTGCTGACGTCGGATGATCCGCGACTGTATTGCGGGATCACGGCGTTCAAGTTCATTGGGCGCGATCAGCAGATGATGGTCGACCGGTTGCTCAAGGAGTATGACGTGTTTACCACGACCCGCTCAGGGGCGGCATTTGGCACTTGTATTCGGGTGACGCCGGGGTTGGTGACAACAGCTAAGGACATCAATGTGCTGGTGCATGCGATTACCCAGCTCAACACAGATTGAAATGTGGGAGGGGGCTTGCTCCCGATGGCGGTGTAGCAGTCACCCATGTATTGACTGAACCACTGTTATCGGGAGCAAGCCCCCTCCCACATTGGTTTTGCGGAGTTCTCGAGGTTTCCACAGGCAAAAAAAAGCGGTCCGCCGACCAAGCGCACCGCAAAAATGCCGTTAAGCACAGCAACAACGATTCGGTAAATCAGATCAGTCCAGCAGCGCCAACGCCTCGGCGGTGACTTCCTGGATTCGCGCCCAGTCGCCGTTCTTGATCCACTCAGGATCAAGCATCCAGCTACCGCCGACGCACATCACGTTTTTCAACGCCATGTAGCTTTTGATGTTGGCCGGGCCGACGCCACCGGTCGGGCAGAATTTCACTTCGCCGAACGGACCACCCAAGGCCTTGATCGCCGCCACGCCGCCACTGACTTCGGCCGGGAACAGCTTGAAGCGGCGATAGCCCAGGCCATAGCCTTCCATGATGCCGGAAGCATTGCTGATGCCAGGCAGCAGCGGGATCGGGCTGTGCACCGAGGCTTCCAGCAAGTCGCGGGTAATGCCTGGGGTGACGATGAATTGCGAACCGGCCACTTCAGCGGCTTCAAGCATGTGACGGTCCAGCACGGTGCCAGCACCGGTGCACAGTTCAGGGCGCTGCTCGCGTAGCACCTGAATGGCCTTGAGGCCGAACTCGGAACGCAGGGTCACTTCCAGGGCGGTCAGGCCGCCGGCGGCCAGGGCATCGGCCAGCGGCAGGATGTCCTGTTCACGAGCGATGGTGATCACCGGCAAAATCCGCGCCTTGGCGCAGAGGCTGTCGATCAAGGCAACTTTATCCGCCATGGACACGGTCGGTTGAGGGCTTTTCATAGCGGCTGATCCTTGGCTCATGGGCACCAGTAAATCTCTAAAGTAGGTTGCAAAAACGCGCGAATCGGCATGGCAGCGATATCGTCACTGGCCAGGGCCGCGCTCAAGGTGGTCAATTTCGAACTGCCGCCGAAATCGACAGCACGGTGTAGTGGGCCGTAGCCAGTAGCGCGCGACTCATGGTCAGGCGCTGGTGCGGCACGGTCGGCGCCAGCATGGGCCAGCAACGGCGGGTACCGTCGGCCTGCAACGCTTGCGCAAGGTTCGGGCTGTTGGGAAACAGCGAGGCGGTGTGACCGTCATCGCCCATGCCCAGCACCAGCACATCAATCGCCGGCAGCTCGGCCAGCAGGCGATCAGCCTGCTCGGCCGCGTCTTCGAGGTTGGCCGCGGCGCTGTACAGACTCAAGAACTTCGCCTTGGCCGCCGGCCCTTGCAGCAAGTGCTGCTTCAACAAGCCGGCATTGCTGTCGGCGTGCTCCACCGGCACCCAACGCTCGTCGGCCAGGGTGACCGTGACCTTGGACCAGTCCAGGGCCTGCCTGGCCAGGTTCTGGAAAAACGCCACGGGGCTGCGGCCACCGGACACCACCAGGGTCGCCTCGCCACGGGCGCTGATAGCCGCGCGCAGTTGTTCGGCCACGTCATTGGCCAGACCGTCCGCCAACAGCACGGGCGTGCGGTACTCATGGGCGGTGACGCCCTGAGGCAGTTTCAATTCAGATATCGCCATACCACGACCTCCCATCCCGCGTGATCAGTGCAATCGAGCTCATCGGCCCCCAGGAACCCGCCGCATACGGCTTGGGCGCATCACCGGATTTTTTCCACCCGGCGATCAACTGGTCACACCACTTCCACGCGGCTTCGATTTCATCTTTGCGAACAAACAGGTTCTGATTGCCGCGCATCACTTCCAGCAACAGCCGCTCGTAGGCATCGGGAATCCGTGCGCTGCGATAGGTGTCGGAAAAATTCAGTTGCAACGGGCCGCTGCGCAGTTGCATGCCCTTGTCCAGGCCCTGCTCCTTGGTCATCACGCGCAAGGAAATACCTTCGTCCGGCTGCAGGCGGATGATCAACTTGTTGCTGATCTGCAAGCGCTGTTCGGGGGCGAAGATATAGTGGGACGGTTCCTTGAAGTGGATGACGATCTGCGACAGCTTTTGCGGCATGCGTTTGCCGGTACGCAGGTAGAACGGCACCCCGGCCCAACGCCAGTTACGGATATCGGCACGCAGGGCGACGAAGGTCTCGGTGTCGCTCTGGGTGTTTGAGTTCTCTTCTTCCAGGTACCCCGGCACGGCTTTACCGGCGCTGTAGCCGGCGATGTACTGGCCGCGCACCACCTGGGTGGTCAGGCCTTCCGGGCTGATCGGCGCCAGGGCCTTGAGCACCTTGACCTTCTCGTCACGGATGCTGTCGGCGGACAGGTCGGCCGGCGGGTCCATCGCAATCAGGCACAGCAACTGCAACAAGTGGTTCTGGATCATGTCGCGCAGTTGGCCAGCCTTGTCGAAGTAACCCCAACGGCCCTCGATGCCCACCTGCTCGGCGACGGTGATTTCCACGTGGGAAATGTAGTGCTGGTTCCATTGGGTTTCGAACAGGCTGTTGGCGAACCGCAACGCAATGAGGTTCTGGACGGTCTCTTTGCCCAGGTAGTGGTCGATGCGGTAGGTGCGGTTTTCCGGGAAAAACTGCGCAACGGCGTCGTTGACCTTGCGTGAGGATTCCAAGTCCGAACCAATCGGCTTTTCCAGCACGACGCGGGTGTTTTCCGCCAGGCCGACCTTGGACAGGTTTTCACAGATCGCGCCATACACGGCGGCCGGGGTGGCGAAGTAGGCGATGAGACGCTGCTCGCTGCCAACTTTTTCGGCAAGGCCGACATAGTCGTCAGCCTTCATGAAGTCGACGTGCACATACGCCAGGCGCGCGAGGAAACGCTGGGCCACGGCTTCGTCGAGCTCTTTGCCGACGTATTTGCGCAGTTCTTTTTCGATATGGGCCAGGTGCTGCTGCTCGGACCCGGCTTCGCGGGCCAGCGCCAGGATGCGCGTGTCTTCGTGCAGGAGGCCGGCGCCATCAAGCTGATAGAGGGCAGGAAATAACTTGCGCAGCGCCAGATCACCCAAGGCGCCAAACAGGGCAAAGGTGCAGGGTTCTACGGTTATCGAAGGCATGATGTTTGTTCTTTTATCAAGTTAAGCTACAAATACCTTTTTTCAAGGCATCACTCAAGGAAAAATGTAGTAATAACCACAACATTTTCCGCAAAAACGCATTGCGAGTGGTGGTGTTCAGCTACCCTCAGTAGGATAGGCCACCGCGAAACGCCACTCATCGATTGGTTACCGCCTTTTTATTGGCATCGTCGCCCGAAGGAAAGACTGAATGGACCGCGTGCGAAATCTTCTGGAACAGATCCGGAACCGCCTCGAAGAATTGAACAAGGCCGAACGCAAGGTCGCCGAAGTGATCCTGCTCAACCCGCAGCAGGCCACCCGCTTCTCGATCGCTGCCCTCGCCCAAGCCGCCTCGGTCAGTGAACCGACGGTCAACCGTTTCTGCCGTTCGTTCGGCGTCAGCGGTTACCCTGAACTTAAATTGCAGTTGGCGCAAAGTCTGGCCAGTGGCGCAGCGTATGTCAGCCGCGCCGTGGAAGCCGATGATAACCCTGAGGCCTACACGCAGAAGATCTTTGGCAGCGCCATTGCGTCGCTGGACAGCGCCTGCCAGGCCCTCGACCCTGCGCTGATCAGCAAGGCCGTGGATCTGTTGATCCAGGCGCGGCAGATCCACTTCTTCGGCCTGGGAGCCTCGGCCCCGGTGGCCATGGACGCGCTGCACAAGTTCTTCCGCTTCAACCTGGCGGTCACCGCTCACGCCGACGTACTGATGCAGCGCATGATCGCCTCGGTGGCGCACACCGGTGAATTGTTCGTGATCATTTCCTACACCGGGCGCACCCGTGAGTTGGTGGAAGTGGCGCGTATCGCGCGGGAAAACGGCGCGTCGGTGCTGGGCGTAACGGCCGAGAACTCGCCGCTGGCCAAGGCCAGTACGGTGAGCCTGAATATTCCACTGCCGGAAGACACTGACATCTACATGCCGATGACCTCGCGGATCATTCAGCTGACGGTGCTGGATGTGCTGGCGACCGGCATGACACTGCGCCGTGGGGTGGACTTCCAACCGCACTTGCGCAAGATCAAAGAGAGCTTGAACGACAGCCGGTATCCGGTGGGGGATGAGTTCAACTGAGCCAGTGTGCTTGTGTGTTGGATGTACTGGCCTCATCGAGGGCAAGCCCCCGATGAGGCCCTCAGCCACACCGCTAGACCCCAGCCCGGGCCTGCAGGCTCAGGTGCGCCCTCTCCCCCGGCGCCAGGCTCGCCCCGGCCATCGCCGACTCGACGCACACAAAACCCGCCGCCTCGTTGAAGCTCACGCCCAGTAACGGCCGGCTACCGGGATGCCACACCACGGTATCGGCGCTGTCGCCCGTGTCGATGCACAGTTCACGCTGCCAGGCGTGATCCTTGAGGTGCAGTTCTCCCTCATGCTGGAACACCCGCTGGCACCCGCCATCCACACGCAGTTCACCTTCCTGCTGGCAAGCCTGACGGTTGAGCTGGTCATAACCTTGCGCTCCGTCTAGCCCAGACAGCGCTACCTCGTCAACGTGACCAATACGCCAGTAGGCGTGCAAAGCATGGCTCAACTGGCACGGCAGCTCATCCTGATGCTCGGTGCTCAGGCGCAGCTCGAGGGTTTCACCCAACTGCGCGTGCAGGTCCACCTGCCAGTCGCACAACTGCAGTTGCCAGTGCAGGCGCACGCCATCGTCGTCGGTGCTGCTGTCGAGCAGCTTCCAGTCGATCAAGCGCGCCCAGCCATGGGACGGCCAGGCGTTTTCGCTGGGGTGACGGCCATACCACGGCCAGCACACCGGAACACCCCCACGGATGGCACCGACTTGCGGCCATTTGGCCGCGCACCACAACCAGGGTTTCTGGCCGGTGGGCTGAAAATGCAGCAACTGCGCGCCCTGGCGACTGAACACCGCCTGGCACAGCGGATGGTCGATCACCAACACATCGCGCATCTGAAAGCGCTCCCAGGCGAACACCGGACGCTCGCGCAAGGATTTGAAAAAACGTTGCAGCGGTTGCTCATGCATGTGCCACGGTCCTGAATATCACAGTGCCACCCAAAAAAAAGCGGATAGCCATGGCTACCCGCAAAATGCGCACAGAGAGAAGGAGCTTATCGCAACAGCGTTAGAACGTAGACTGAATTTTCAGGCCCGCTACCAGCGCGTTGTCGACTTTGTCCACGCCACCAGGCTGGACAACGTATTGCAGGTTAGGACGCACGGTCAGCCAGTTGGTGACGTGGAAACCGTAGTTGAGTTCGACGTTGTACTCGGTCTCACGAATCGGCGTGTAGAGCGAGTTGTCGTAGTCGTTCACACCGTTGGCAACGTTGAGCAGCTCGGAGTTCTTCTTCACGTCATCGTTGACGTGCAGACGAGCGACACCAATGCCGACGTCATCTTTTGGACGCGCGTCGAATGGGCCTTTGTACACCAGCATCAAGGACTGGTAGTTGTCGACCAGGTTGGTTTCCTTGTCGTGGAAGGTCGCGTTGGCGGCAATGTTCAGACCACGGGTAGCGTCGCCGTTATGCGTGGTGAGTTGCTGTTGCGCAACGAACCAGTAGCCTTTCTTGCTGCTGCGGGTACGGTAGGCGGCGCCAGTGGTAGCGGCATCGTTACCGTTGATGTCTTCACGCACGTCAGACGCGTCGGCGGCGCTTTTGTAGTAACCCACACGGTATTCGCCCGGCAGGTTATTAACTTTCGGCGACCAGACCAATTCCACCGGGATCACGGTGCCTTTGGTACCGCTGCCGCTGAGCTTGAAGCCGTTGCCGTGCTCCAGTTGCGACGGGTTCTGGTTGTAGGCACCGATCTGTGCATACAGCTCAGGCGTGATGTTGTACTTCACGCGGATAGCCGCCTGGCTGACGGGCCAGTTGTACCAGGTGTTTACGTAGTTACCCACCTGGGAGCCGCAGAACGACAGGTTCTGGAAGTCGCACGGGAAGGTGTTGAAGTCTTCGCCTTCACCGAAGTAGCCGAGCTTCACGTCCAACTTGTTGTCGAACATCTGGTGCTGAATCCAGAACTGGGTCAGGCGCACCATGTGGCCACGGCCATACACTTCCTGGGATGAGCTCAGGGTGCCGGCACGCGGGTCGCCAATACGGTCATTGGAGATGTTCTGGCCATTACGGTTGGTGAACTGGATCTTGGCCTGGGTGTTATCCCAGCCCCACAGCTTTTGCAGGTCCAGTGCCACGCCCAGACCGAACTGGTCGGAGTAACGACCGGTCTTGTCATCGTTGTAGCCACCGTGGGCGTTGTAGCCCATTTCCCCAACGTAGTCGGCCTTGATGTCGATACCTTGCTCGATCAGCTTGGTACGCTCGCCGCCCCAATCGCCGGTCATCCACTTGGAATCGGCGCTGAACGCATCGGCCGCCATCGCATTGGCGGACAATACAAGGGCTGCTGCCGCTGACAGTTGGCAGAGCAGCCGGGTGTTGTTGTGTTGCTTTTTCATCCCTACATCCTCGTCTTTATTGTTATTAAACTGTTTTTATCTAACGCGGGTTACATTTTTTTAATCAAAACAACAACTTAAATCCTAATCAAATCCCTGTAGGAGCGAGCTTGCTCGCGAAAACCCGAGAGCGCCACTCTCAACCAGGAGCGCTGCGCCATCGTTAACGACCTTCGCGAGCAAGCTCGCTCCTACAGATGCTTCAACGGCCTTTGAACTGGGCCACATTGTCGGCATGCCCCTGTGCCGGCAATGAAGCGGCGCTACCCAATCGCTCACCGGTCTTGGCATCGAACAGCAATACCTTGGCCGGGTCGAACTGCAGGGTCAGGGTCTCGCCAACCTGCGGTGCCACGTCCGGCGCCAAACGGCAGCAGACCTTGGTGTCGTTGAGCTGCACGAACACCAGGGTGTCCGGGCCGGTCGGCTCGGTCACCTGGACTTCGGCACGAATGCTCGAAGAACCGTTGCCCTCGCCCACCGCCAGCACGATCTGCTCCGGGCGCAGGCCCAGGATCACATCGCGGTCTTCCAACCCAGCGTCATTCATGCTCAGCGGCAGCTCGCAACGGGCCTGGCCGCTGTCGAGCAGCGCTACCAGGCGACCGTCCTTGCGTTGCAGGCGCAAAGGTACGAAGTTCATGGGAGGTGAACCGATAAAGCTTGCCACAAACAAGTTGGCCGGGTCGTTGTAAATTTCTTTCGGCGTACCAAATTGTTGGATGATGCCGTCCTTCATCACCGCCACTTTGTCACCCAGGGTCATCGCTTCGATCTGGTCGTGGGTCACGTAGACGGTGGTGGTTTTCAGGCGCTGGTGCATCAGCTTCATTTCGGTGCGCATCTCGACGCGCAGCTTGGCGTCGAGGTTCGACAGCGGTTCGTCGAACAGGTAGATCTTCGGCCGACGCGCCAATGCCCGGCCCATGGCCACGCGCTGTTGCTGGCCGCCAGAGAGCTGGCCCGGCTTGCGATTGAGCAGGTGCTCGATCTGCAGCAGCTTGGCCACGCGCGCCACTTCGGCGTCGATGTCGGCCTGGGGCATCTTGCGGATCTTCAGGCCGAACTCAATGTTCTCGCGCACGCTCATGGTCGGGTACAGCGCGTAGGACTGGAACACCATGGCGATGTCACGGTCCTTGGGGCTCATGCCGCTCACGTCCTGATCACCGATCATGATCGCGCCGCCGGAGATGGTCTCAAGGCCGGCGATGCAGTTCATCAACGTGGACTTGCCGCAACCCGAAGGGCCGACCAGGATCAGGAATTCGCCTTCCTTGATCGACAGTTCGATGTTCTTCAAGGTGTCGGGCAGGCCGGCGCCATAGGTCTTGTTTACATTGCGAAGTTCAAGCGTAGCCATGATTACCCCTTGACCGCGCCGGCCGTGAGGCCGCGCACGAAATACTTGCCTGCGATCACATAGACCAGCAGGGTCGGCAGCCCGGCGATCATCGCCGCCGCCATATCCACGTTATATTCCTTGGCCCCGGTGCTGGTGTTGACCAGGTTGTTCAGCGCCACCGTGATGGGCTGGGAGTCACCGCTGGAGAACACCACACCGAACAGGAAGTCGTTCCAGATCTGAGTGAACTGCCAGATCAGGCAGACCATGATGATCGGCGTCGACATCGGCAGAATGATCTGGCGGAAGATGGTGAAGAAACCGGCACCGTCCAGGCGGGCCGCCTTGATCAGCGCATCCGGAATGCTTACGTAGTAGTTACGGAAGAACAGCGTGGTGAACGCCAGGCCGTAGACCACATGCACGAAGACCAGGCCGGTGGTGGTGCTGGCCAGGCCCATCTTGCCGAGGGTGAACGACGCTGGCAGCAGCACGGTCTGGAACGGCAGGAAGCAGCCGAACAGCAACAGGCCGAAGAACAACTGCGAACCGCGAAAGCGCCAGAACGACAGCACGTAGCCGTTCAACGCGCCGATGGCCGTGGAGATCAGCACAGCCGGCACGGTGATCTTGAGCGAGTTCCAGAAGTAACCGTCCACGGTGGCCCAGGCCTTGACCCAGCCAATGCCGCTGAACACGGTCGGCCAGCTCAGCAGGTTGCCGTTGCTGATGTCTTCCGGGGTCTTGAAGCTGGTGAGCAGCATCACCACCAGCGGCACCAGGTACAGCAGCACCGCAAGGATCAGCACCGCGTAGATCGCGATGCGACTCAGGCTGATGGCAGGTTTGGCGGCGAGACTAGTCATTGCGCTTGGTCCTCAGCTCGGAATACAGGTACGGCACGATGATCGCGAGGATCGCACCGAGCATCAGGATTGCACTGGCCGAGCCCATGCCCATCTGGCCGCGGCTGAAGGTGAACGAATACATGAACATCGCCGGCAAGTCGGACGAATAGCCCGGGCCGCCTGCGGTCATCGCCGCCACCAGGTCGAAGCTCTTGATCGCAATGTGCGCCAGGATCATCACCGCACTGAAGAACACCGGACGCAGGCTTGGCAGCACCACGCTCCAGTAGATGCGCGGCAGGCTCGCGCCGTCGATCTGCGCGGCGCGGATGATCGACTGATCGACACCGCGCAGGCCCGCCAGGAACATCGCCATGATAAAGCCCGAGGCTTGCCACACGGCGGCGATCACCAGGCAGTAGACCACGCGATCGGGGTCGATCAGCCAGTCGAGACGGAAGCCTTCCCAGCCCCAATCACGCAATAATTTGTCCAGGCCCATGCCCGGGTTGAGCAGCCATTTCCACGCCGTACCGGTGACGATCATCGAGAGCGCCATCGGGTACAGGTAAATGGTACGAATGAAACCTTCGCGGCGGATTTTCTGGTCGAGGAAAATCGCCAGCATCACGCCGATCACCAGGGTAATCCCAATGAACATCCCGCCGAACACGGCCAGGTTTTTGCTCGCGACCCACCAGCGATCGTTGTCGAACAAGCGCTCGTATTGCGCCAGGCCAGCCCACTTGTAGCTGGGCAGGAACGTGGAGGTGGTGAACGACAGCACGAACGTCCACAGGATGTAGCCATAAAAGCCCACCAGCACGATGAACATGCTCGGCGCCAGCACCAGTTTAGGGAGCCAGCGCTGCAGTGCATCGAACGGCGAGGCCTTGCTGAACACAGCAACAGAACTCATGGGAAAATCCAATAGAAGAAGGGAGGCGGCCACAAGCTACGAGCTGCAAGCGGCAAGACAGCGGCGCCCCTGCTTGCAGCTTGTAGCTTGCAACTTACAGCTTATTTAGCCGACTTGATCGCAGCGCCAAGTTTCTTGGCAGTGTCGGCCGGGTCGGCTTTCGGATCGTTCATGTAGTTGGTGACCACGTCAAAGAACGCACCTTGTACCGCCAGGGTGGTGGCCATGTTGTGCGCCATGCTTGGCTGCAGGCCGCCGGTCTTGGCATCGGCCAGGAAATCCTTGGCGGCGGTCTGGGCGCACGAGTCGAAGCCGTACGAATCCATTTTGTTCAGCATGTCGTTACGCACAGGGATCGAACCCTTGTTGATGCTGAAGACTTTCTGGAAGTTTTCACCCAGCACGACTTTGGCGATGTCCTGCTGGCCAGCAGCAGTGCCTTTGTCTTTCTGCTTGAACACCGCCAGGGAGTCGATGTTGTAGGTAAAGGCTTTGTCGGTGCCCGGGAAGGCTACGCACTCGTAGTCCTTGCCGGCGACTTTCTTGGCGGCGGTCCATTCGGACTTGGCCCAGTCACCCATGATCTGCATGCCGGCCTTGCCGTTGATGACTTTACCGGCTTCCAGGTTCCAGTCCTGGCCTTTGCCGTCAACGTCCATATAGGTCGCGACTTTCTTAAGCTCAGTCAGGGCCTTGACCATTTCCGGGCCGGTCAGGGCGGCGTTATCCAGGTCGACCAGTGCTTTCTTGTAGCCATCAGCACCCATCACCGAGAGCACCACCGCTTCGAACACGGTGCTGTCCTGCCAAGGCTGGCCGCCGTGAGCGAGGGCAATGAAGCCCGCCGCTTTGAGCTTGTCGCCGGCAGCGTAGAATTCTTCGAGGGTGGTTGGGTTCTTGGTGATGCCGGCTTTCTTGAAGACTTCCGGGTTGATCCAGAGCCAGTTCACGCGGTGGATGTTGACCGGCACGGCAACGTAGTCACCGTCGTACTTCACGGTGTCGGAGACTTTCTTGTCGAGCAGGGAATCCCACTTTTCTTCTTTGGCGACGTCCTTGAGCACGTCGGTGTCGAGCAGGCCGGTGGACGCCCATTCCTGGATGTCGGGGCCTTTGATCTGGGCAACGCCTGGCGGGTTACCGGCGACCGCGCGGCTTTTCAGCACGGTCATGGCCGTGGCGCCACCGCCACCTGCGACCGCACCGTCTTTCCAGGTGAAGCCGTCTTTCTCAACTTGGGCCTTCAGGACATCCACAGCCGCCTTTTCACCGCCGGAGGTCCACCAATGCACCACTTCAACCGTACCTTTGGAGTCGGCTGCAAATGCACTGAGGGGGAACAACGAGGCAATGGAAATAGCAACGGCGAGGCGATTAATCGCGTTCATCTGAGTACCTTTTCTTGTTGTTATGCATGCAAGTCTAGAGCTTGCGCTGCACGGAGTTTAAACAGGGATTTTCCAGGCGCAGGTAACAAAGGGACGTACAAATGTCACCACTTGGTGACATAACGCCCGCTGCCCAATGCACTGGCCAGGCTGGGTGCCAAGGGTAATGCAGGCAGCACTACGGCTTGCCAGGCATGGTACAGGTCCGGCTTGCCACCCCAGATCTTGCTGCTGGGTTGGTTGTGCGGGCTGAGTTCATGGTGCCAACTGCCATGGAGTCGGTCGATAAAATGGGTTTCGCAAAATTCCCAGAACCGCCGATACCAGATTTCGTAATGTAGCTCCCCGGTACGCTTGAGCAGCGCCTGGGCGGCGGCGCTGGCTTCGGCATGGGTCCAGTGCAGGCGTTCGCGCACCACCGGACGCTGGTTCCAATCCAGGGTGTAGACAATGCCCGGCGCACCATCCACCGCCCAGGCATAGTCACAGGCACTGGCAAACAGCCCTTGGGCGTCGGTCACCAACCAGTCCGGCGTGAGCAGTCCGGCTTGCAGGCGCGCAGCTTCCAGGTGCAGTACCAGCCGCGCCCATTCAAAGCCATGGCCGGGGGTGATGCCATAGGGACGGAAGCCGTCGGCGGGGTTGTCTTCGTTGTAACCGAGCAACGGGTGCCATTGGGCGTCGAAGTGCTCGATCACCATGAAGCGGTTACTGGCGGCATGGGTATGGATGACACGCTCGACGATACGCAACGCGCGGTCCAGCCAGCGTGTGTCACCCGTGACATCGGCCAGGGCGAGGAACGCTTCGGTGGCGTGCATGTTGCTGTTGGCGCCGCGGTAGGCTTCAACGCTGCTCCAATCCTGTGCGAAGGATTCGAGCATCACGCCCTCCTCCTCACTCCAGAAGAACTGGTCGATGATATGGATCGCATCGTTGAGCAGGGTTTGCGCGCCGGGCGCGCCGGCCACCAACGCCGAGCTGGCGGCCAGGGCAACGAACGCATGCAGGTAAGCAGCCTTGCCGGTGTTGCCATCGATGGCCTCGGGCGCGGCGAACCAGCCACCGTGTTCGCTATCGTGCAACGGGCCACTCAGGGCAGCGACGCCGTGCGCGACCAAGTCGGCATAACCGGGCAAGCCCATGGCGTGGGCCATGGCGAAGCTGTGGGTCATGCGGGCAGTGTTCATGGTTTCAGCGTGGGCGTCGGTCGGCAGTTGACCTCGATCATCCAGGTTGCCGAAGCCGTGCGGCACGCGGGAAGCCTTGGCAAACGAGAGCAGGCGCTGGCCTTCGGCCGCGAGCCAGGCGTGATGAGCAGGTGCGTTCAGCCAACTGCTGGCAGGCAGTGGTTGCATGGTCATGGGTGGCCCTTGTTATTTTTTGTGGGTGACCGGAGTCTAAACAAGGGCATGGAAGCGGCAAGTAACGAAGGCGAAGATAAATGTCACCAGATGGTGACATTTTATCGTTTTATGTCATTGACCCGGCGTAGCAGCCGCCGGCGCATTGAGACGTTGATTCAGGTTCTGCACCTGACTCTGCAACGTGGTGATATTGCGCGTGGTCTGGATGCGGAACACGTCGAACTCTTTATTGGTTGGCGCATCCGCGTTGGCGGGCTGGTTTTCCTGTGCGCTCTTGAGCACCAGCAGATCCTGCTCGATTCGAGCGATGGCCGCCGTCGGATTGCCCTGTTTTTTCAACGCCGCCACATCCTCAGCCAGGCCCTTGGTCTCACCCTGCGCCGCCTTGAGTGTGGCGACCGCATCGGTCAGCGCCTGCACCTGGCCCTGCAATTTGGCATTCGCATTCGTCAGCTCGGTGGTGCTGGCGCTCATCTGGGCCAGACGCTGGTCCAGTTCGGTGGCTTGGCCGGCCACGCCGACTTGTTGCTTGCCCTGCTCGAGCAACTGGGTTTTCAACTGCTCGATCTGCAGTTTCAGCGCTTCGCTGCCGTTGTTCACGTTGGCTTCGCTGGCCACGAACTTGCCGGAAATATCCTGCAGCCGCCCCGCCGCTTCTTCGCTGATACGCGCAAAGCTTTCCTGGGTGGCGACCAGTTGCTGGCCCATCAGGGAAATCTGCTGGAAGCTCCACCAGGCGAGGCCGGCAAAGGCGATCAGCAGCGCGCCGACCAAGGCCCATAGCGGGCCGGTGTTGGCCTTTTTCACCTTGACCACGGGCGTGGTCCGCGAGCGCACTGAAGTGGCGGCTGTCGGCACGAAATCATCATCGTCCTCAAGATCGGCCCGCAGGCTGGGAACGTTGTCGAAATCGTCTTTAGCATCGTTACGCATGAATCTACCCTGAATCAATGAGATGGCCCGTTGAGAAGCCGAGCGTCGGAAGTATAAACGGTGCCCCCGGCGCATGGATCGACCTGCAACCCGCCATTGGGTTGCGGATGTGTTGCTGGTTATGAACTCATGGGTGGCCCGAATGCTGCGCTTTCCACCACGAGCAGAACTCGTCGAGGGCGCTCCACAGGCTGACCTTGGGATCGTAATCGAGATAATGCCGTGCCCGGCTGATGTCGAGGGTGAAATCTTTGTTCATCACCTGCATGCCCAGGCGCGACAACGACGGCTCCGGCCGCCCTGGCCACATCGCGCAGAACGCCTCGTTCATTGCCGCCACGCTGTAGGACAAGCCATAGGAGCGATAGCGAGTGACCTGCGGCAGGTCCATTTGTCGCATCACGTAGTTGACCACATCCCACACCGGCACCGGCGTGCCATTGCTGATGTTGTAGGCCTTGCCCAACGCCGACCCAGGTGCCAGCAGGCTGCTGAGCAGCGCCTCGTTAAGGTTGTGCACGCTGGTGAAGTCGACCTTGTTGAGGCCATCACCGACGATGGCCAAGCGGTTCTTGCGTTGCATCTTCAACAGACGCGGGAAAATGCTCATGTCACCGGCACCGGTGACGAAACGCGGGCGCAGGGCGAGCACTTCCAGGCCGAACTCCTGGGCCCCGAACACCTTCTGCTCGGCCAGGTACTTGGTTGCCGCATACGGATGCTTGAAGCGCTTGGGCACCTGCTCTTCGGTCAGCCCCAGGTGATCGCGCCCATCGAAGTAGATGGAGGGCGACGACAGATGCACCAACCGCCCGACCCGCTGCTTGAGGCACGCTTCGACTACGTTTTCGGTGACCAGCACGTTGCCTTGATGAAAATCCTGATACTTGCCCCACAGCCCCACGGCTCCAGCGCAATGCACCACGGCCTCGACATCACGGCACAGGTCGCGCACCAGGTCGGCATCGTTCAGATCACCCTGGATAAACTCGGCACCACGGCGCACCAGGTGTTCCACACCTTCGGCGCGTCGCCCGTTGACCCGCACGTCCAGGCCCTGCTCCAGGGCGAAACGCGCAAAGCGCCCGCCGATGAAGCCGCTTGCGCCGGTGACCAGAATTTTCATGGTGTCTCCTACGGATACAGCTGCAAGCTTCAAGTTTTCAGCTGCAAGTTAAATACGGTCCGCAAGCTATTCTCTTGCCGCTTGCAGCTTGACGCTCGTTACTGCTGATAGGGCACCAACCATTGCCCACAGACGTGCGCCAGATGCTCGGTCAACAGGCCCAACAGTTGCCCGCCACTGCGCCAATGATGCCAGTACAACGGCACGTCGATGGGCTTATCTGGCAGCAATTCGACTAACAGGCCGCTCTGCAACTGGTCGCGCACCTGCAATTCGGGCACCAGGCCCCAGCCCAGGCCGGCTTCCGTCAGGCGGATAAAGCCTTCGGACGACGGGCATAAATGGTGCTCGAACCCACCGTTGACCCCGAGCAAAGCCAGGTACCGGTGTTGCAGGAAATCGTCCGGCCCGAACACCAGCGCCGGCGTACTGGCCAACTGATCAGCCTTCACGCCGTCAGGAAAGTGCCGCGCCATGAAAGCAGGGCTGGCCAATGCACGGTAACGCATGGCGCCAAGCGCCAGGCTGCGGGCGCCGGCAACCGGGCGCTCGCTGGCGCAGATACAGGCGGCCACTTCACCGGCGCGCATGCGTTTGAGGCCCACGGTCTGGTCCTCCACCACCAGGTCCAGCAGCAAATGCTGCTCGCCACAGAAATCGCTGACCGCCAGCGCCCACCAAGTGGCGAGGCTGTCGGCATTCAGCGCGATGCGTAGGCGCTCGGGCATGCCCTCTTCGTCCAACGCGGGCACCTGGCTCTGCAGGTCGCGTTCCAGCAAACGCACCTGTTGCACATGGTTGAGCAAGCGCCGACCGATATCGGTGGGGGTCGGCGGCGTCGCCCGGACCAATACCGGTTGGCCGACACGCGCCTCCAGCAGCTTGATGCGCTGGGACACCGCCGACTGCGAAAGCCCCAGCACTTGAGCACCGCGTTCGAAGCCGGCCTGTTCCACCACCGCCGCCAGGGCAGAGAGCAATTTATAGTCGAACATCAGTTTCTCTAATGAGCGATCAGTAAGATTGATTTTTCTTATACCGTGCGCACCCAGAGAATAGCCAGCATCGCTTCTCTCTTTATAAGGAACCTCCCATGGCTGGCGAAACCGCTCTGGCAACCCTGTTGCGCAGCATGAGCCCGCAACTCAATGACGGCGATTACGTGTTCTGCACCCTGCCCGATCACCGCATCCCGGCCGGTTGCGAGGTGATCGGCAGCTTTCGCGAGCACGAAGGCTTGACGCTGATCCTGGAACGCCAGCACGCCGAACAGGCCGGCCTGGCCTTTGACTACGTGGCGGCCTGGATCACCTTGAATGTGCATTCGGCCCTCGAAGCGGTCGGCCTGACCGCCGCGTTCGCCAGCGCGCTGGGCAAGGCCGGCATCAGTTGCAACGTGATCGCCGGCTATTACCACGATCACCTGTTCGTCGGCCGCGCGGATGCCGAACGCGCCATGAATGTGCTACGCCAACTGGCAGCGGACGCGGAGTAAACCCTATGTGGCAAAGCTATCTGAATGGCCTGTTGGTGTCCCTCGGCCTGATTATGGCGATCGGCAGCCAAAACGCTTTCGTCCTGGCACAGAGCCTGCGCCGTGAACATCACCTGCCGGTGGCCGCGTTGTGCGTGGTGTGTGATGCGTTGCTGGTGGCGGCCGGCGTATTCGGCCTGGCGACAGTCCTGGCGCAAAGCCCGCTGCTGCTGGGCGTTGCGCGCTGGGGCGGCGCGGCTTTTCTGTTGTGGTACGGCACGCTGGCGTTGCGTCGTGCGTTTTCGAAACAGAGTCTGGAGCAAGGCGCCAACCTCAAGGTGCGCTCATTACGCGCGGTGCTGCTCAGCGCCCTGGCGGTGACGCTGCTCAACCCCCACGTCTATCTGGACACGGTGTTGCTGATCGGCTCACTGGGCGCGCAGCAGGCCGAACCGGGTGCGTATGTAGCGGGCGCCGCCAGCGCTTCGTTGCTGTGGTTTTCCACGCTGGCGCTCGGCGCGGCCTGGCTGGCGCCGTGGCTGGCACGCCCGGCGACCTGGCGCCTGCTGGACCTGTTGGTGGCGGCGATGATGTTCAGCGTGGCCTACCAGTTAATCAGTGCGCCATGAACTTATTCCAAAAGGCTCTGGAACCTCTATCCCACACAGTTGTTGCGTGGTTTTGCCGCACCCCCGGTGCTATGATCCCGAACTTGCGCCGCAAAGAGTACAGACTCGCCGGCGCTTGTTTGGCCGCCCGTGATCGGCCTTGCGCTCACCGCAACTGACCTGATTAGGAGAATCATCATGGCTTTCGAATTGCCGCCGCTGCCCTACGCACACGATGCCCTGCAGCCGCACATCTCCAAGGAAACCCTGGAGTATCACCACGACAAGCACCACAACACCTATGTCGTGAACCTGAACAACCTGGTGCCAGGCACCGAGTTCGAAGGCAAGACCCTGGAAGAAATCGTCAAGTCTTCTTCGGGCGGTATCTTCAACAACGCCGCTCAGGTCTGGAACCACACGTTCTACTGGAACTGCCTGGCGCCAAACGCCGGCGGCCAACCAACCGGCGCATTGGCTGAAGCCATCAACGCTGCGTTCGGTTCGTTCGACAAGTTCAAGGAAGAGTTCAGCAAGACGTCCATCGGCACCTTCGGTTCCGGCTGGGGCTGGCTGGTTAAAAAAGCTGACGGTTCCCTGGCCCTGGCCAGCACCATCGGCGCAGGCAACCCGCTGACCAACGGCGACACCCCGCTGCTGACCTGCGATGTCTGGGAACACGCCTACTACATCGACTACCGCAACGTGCGTCCCAAGTATGTAGAAGCGTTCTGGAACCTGGTTAACTGGAAGTTCGTGGCTGAGCAGTTCGAAGGCAAGACCTTCACTGCGTAAGTAACGTTTGCATTAGAAAGAGCCCGGCGATTGCCGGGCTTTTTTTTGGTCGATGGAACCGAGTGGGCGTCACCGGCCACCCAGGCAGCAGAGGAATTCGCCTCTGGAACCTGTCGGAGAAATAACCATGTCTATTGGAGCACTCGCAGTACTGCCCGTGATCAGTGAAGTGGCCAAAGCCGCCGGTGATATCACCAAGTCGGTCGCACCACTCGTCAAACCCTTCACCGATGTGCTGGCCAAATCCTTGGGCAATGCCCTGGAATCGCAAAACAAAACCGTGGACTTTTCCAGCGCCCAAGAGACTCACAAGCGCCAAGTGAACTACGCGACAGTCTGATCGCGGTCTCCTCGACCAAGCAGGCGGACGCAAATCCGCCTCGCCCTGCCTTGTCCTGCCCGAACAAACCCGCACTTGTCCCAATGTTCCTTTGACTGCCATCACCAGATTGCCAATACTCATGGCATATTGAAGGCCACCCGCATGAGACAAGGAATGCCCCTTTGAAGCTGGAACTCAAAAACAGCTTGTCGGTGAAGTTGCTACGGGTCGTCTTGCTCTCGGCGTTGATCGTGGGCGTGGCATTGAGCGTGGCGCAGATCGTTTTCGATGCCTACAAGACGCGCCAGGCCGTAGCCGGCGACGCGCAACGTATCCTCGACATGTTCCGTGACCCCTCGACCCAGGCCGTCTATAGCCTGGACCGCGAAATGGGCATGCAGGTGATCGAAGGCCTGTTTCAGGATGACGCCGTGCGCGTGGCGTCCATCGGCCATCCCAACGAAACCATGCTGGCGGAAAAAAGCCGCCCGTTGCAGCCATCCTCCAGCCGCTGGCTGACCGACCTGATTCTTGGAAAGGAACGCACCTTCACCACTCCGCTGGTCGGCAAGGGCCCGTACAGCGAGTATTACGGCGACCTGAGCATAACCCTGGACACCGCCACTTACGGCGAAGGTTTTCTTGTCAGCTCGGTGATCATTTTTATTTCCGGCGTGTTGCGCGCCCTGGCCATGGGCCTGGTGCTGTACCTGGTGTATCACTGGCTGCTGACTAAACCGCTGTCGCGGATCATTGAGCACCTGACCTCGATCAACCCGGACCGGCCCAGCGAGCACAAGATCCCGCAGATCAAGGGGCATGAGCGCAACGAGTTGGGCCTGTGGATAAACACCGCCAACCAGTTGCTCGAATCCATCGAACGCAATACTCACCTGCGCCACGAGGCCGAATCCAGCCTGTTGCGCATGGCTCAGTATGACTTTCTTACCGGCCTGCCCAACCGCCAGAAATTGCAGGAGCAGCTGGACAGGATCCTGACCGATGCCGGCCGTCGCCAGCGCCGTGTCGCGGTGTTGTGCGTGGGCCTGGATGATTTCAAGAGCGTCAACGAACAGTTCACCTACCAGAACGGTGACAAGCTGCTGCTGGCCCTGGCCGATCGCTTGCGCGCCCACAGCGGGCGCCTCGGCGCGCTCGCCCGCCTGGGTGGCGACCAGTTCGCCCTGGTACAGGCCGATATCGACCAGCCCTACGAAGCCGCCGAGCTGGCGCAAAGTATCCTGGATGACTTGGAAGCAGAGTTTTCCCTCGACCAGGACCAGATCCGCCTGCGCGCTACCATCGGCATCACCTTGTTCCCGGAAGACGGCGACAGTACGGAGAAATTGCTGCAAAAAGCCGAACAGACCATGACCCTGGCCAAAAGCCGCTCGCGCAACCGCTATCAGTTCTATATCGCCAGCGTCGACAGCGAAATACGTCGGCGCCGTGAACTGGAGAAAGACCTGCGCGATGCCTTGAGCCGCGACCAGTTTCACCTGGTGTACCAACCGCAGATCAGTTATCGCGACCACCGCGTGGTCGGTGTAGAGGCGTTGATTCGCTGGCAGCACCCGGAGCACGGCCTGGTTCCGCCGGACCTGTTCATCCCGCTGGCGGAACAGAACGGCACCATCATTGCCATCGGCGAATGGGTACTGGATCAGGCGTGCCGCCAACTGCGCGAATGGCATGACCTGGGCTTTACCGAGCTGCGCATGGCGGTGAACCTGTCCACCGTGCAGCTGCACCACACCGAGCTGCCGCGAGTGGTCAACAACCTGATGCAGATTTACCGCCTGCCCCCGCGCAGCCTGGAACTGGAAGTCACCGAAACGGGCCTGATGGAAGACATCAGCACCGCCGCCCAACACCTGCTGAGCCTGCGCCGTTCGGGGGCGTTGATCGCCATCGATGACTTCGGCACCGGGTATTCATCCCTCAGTTACTTGAAAAGCCTGCCGCTGGACAAGATCAAGATCGACAAGAGCTTCGTCCAGGACCTGCTGGACGATGACGATGATGCGACCATCGTGCGGGCCATCATCCAACTGGGCAAAAGCCTGGGCATGCAGGTGATTGCCGAAGGCGTGGAGACTGCCGAGCAGGAGGCGTACATCATTTCCGAAGGTTGCCATGAAGGCCAGGGCTACCACTACAGCAAACCGCTGCAGGCCCGCGAGTTGGCGGCTTTTCTGAAGCAATCGGAACGTGATAACGCGGCGATTCTTTGACCGGTCACATCGATACCAAATATTTCCCGCGTATAAGCCTTTACACAAAATGCAAATCTTTCGCATTATGTCGCAGTTTTTGCGCCCGCGCGCGCGCCCTATCAACAACCGAAGCAGGATGTTCGCCATGATTCGTATGCCCCTGGCCACCGCCAGTCTGCTGGCCATTGCTATTTCTCTCGCCGGCTGCGGCGAAGGTAAAGACAAGGCCGCCGCGCCTCAGGCGCCGGCCGCTGCCAGCACCACCGCTCCTGCGGCCGCCACGCCTGCGGGCCAGGTCGACGAGGCTGCCGCCAAGGCCGTGGTCGCGCATTACGCAGACATGGTGTTTGCCGTGTACAGCGACGCCGAGTCCACCGCAAAAACCCTGCAAAGCGCCATCGACACCTTCCTCGCCAACCCGAACGCCGACACGCTCAAGGCGGCCCGTACCGCCTGGGTCGCTGCACGCGTCCCTTACTTGCAGAGTGAAGTGTTCCGCTTCGGCAACACCATCATCGACGACTGGGAAGGCCAGGTGAACGCCTGGCCCCTGGACGAAGGGTTGATCGACTACGTCGACAAATCCTACGAACACGCCCTGGGCAACCCCGGCGCCAACGCCAACATCATCGCCAACAACGAAATCCAGGTTGGCGAAGACAAGGTCGACGTCAAGGAAATCACCCCGGAAAAACTCGCCAGCCTCAATGAGCTGGGCGGTTCCGAAGCGAACGTCGCCACCGGCTATCACGCCATCGAATTCCTGCTCTGGGGCCAGGACCTCAACGGTACCGGCCCAGGCGCCGGCAACCGTCCGGCCTCGGACTACATGACCGGCGACGGTGCAACCGGCGGTCACAACGAGCGTCGTCGTACCTACCTGCGCGCGGTGACCCAACTGCTGGTGAGCGACCTGCAGGAAATGGTCGGCAACTGGAAGCCCAACGTCGAAGACAACTACCGCGCCACCCTCGAGTCGGAACCGGCTACCGACGGCCTGCGCAAAATGCTGTTCGGCATGGGCAGCCTGTCCCTTGGCGAGCTGGCTGGCGAACGCATGAAGGTGTCCCTGGAGGCCAACTCGCCGGAAGACGAGCAGGACTGCTTCAGTGACAACACGCACAACTCGCACTTCTACGACGCCAAGGGCATCCGCAACGTCTACCTGGGCGAGTACACCCGCGTTGACGGCAACAAGCTGACCGGTCCGAGCCTGTCGTCCCTGGTCGCAAAAGCTGACCCGGCTGCCGATACAGCCCTCAAGGCTGACCTGGCGGCAACTGAAGCCAAGATCCAGGTGATGGTTGACCACGCAGCCAAGGGCGAGCACTACGACCAGTTGATCGCAGCCGGTAACGATGCCGGCAACCAGATCGTCCGTGACGCCATCGCTGCGCTGGTCAAGCAGACCGGCTCGATCGAAGCCGCCGCGGGCAAGCTGGGCATCAGCGACCTGAACCCGGACAGCGCTGATCACGAGTTCTGATCCAGGCTGAGTTGAAAGAGGCGACCTTCGGGTCGCCTTTTTCATGCGCCATCCCTACCACCACACACCCATGTGGGAGGGGGCTTGCCCCCGATAGCGGTGTGTCAGCAAAGATGTATTTGCCGACCCGGCGCCATCGGGAGCAAGCCCCCTCCCACATTTGCTCCATGCCTGTTGCCAAGCTCACCGGTTTACATGCCCTGCACCGCAGGTAGAATGGCGCCTCTGCCCAATCTCCAGAGCGAACTTCATGGCGTTGCCGACCCTGCGCATCATCGGTTTCATCATCGGCATCTTCCTGATCACGCTTGCGATCGCCATGGTCGTGCCCATGGCCACACTGGTGATCTTCGAACGCACCAGCGACCTGCCCTCGTTCCTGTGGGCCAGCATGATTACCTTTGTCGCCGGCCTGGCGCTGATCATTCCCGGTCGCCCCGAACACGTGCACCTGCGCCCGCGGGACATGTACCTGCTTACCGTGACAAGCTGGGTGGTGGTGTGCGTCTTCGCGGCGCTGCCGTTCCTGCTCACGCAGCACATCAGTTACACCGACTCGTTTTTTGAAAGCATGTCCGGCATCACGGCCACCGGGTCCACCGTGTTGAGCGGGCTGGACAGCATGTCGCCGGGCATCCTCATGTGGCGCTCGCTGTTGCACTGGCTCGGCGGCATCGGCTTCATCGGCATGGCGGTGGCGATCCTGCCCCTGCTGCGCATCGGTGGCATGCGCCTGTTCCAGACCGAATCGTCGGACCGTTCAGAAAAGGTCATGCCGCGCTCGCATATGGTTGCGCGGCTGATCGTTGCGGCGTATGTGGGCATCACCATCCTCGGCAGCCTGGCGTTCTGGTGGGCCGGGATGGGGCTGTTCGATGCGATCAACCACGCCATGTCGGCGATTTCCACCGGCGGGTTTTCCACCTCCGATGAATCCTTGGCGCACTGGAAGCAACCGGCGGTGCATTGGGTGGCGGTGGTGGTGATGATCCTCGGCAGCTTGCCGTTCACCCTCTACGTGGCGACCTTGCGCGGCAACCGTCGGGCGTTGATCAAGGACCAGCAGGTGCAGGGTTTGCTCGGCTTGCTGGTGGTGACCTGGCTGGTGCTGGGCACCTGGTATTGGTGGACCACCAACCTGCACTGGCTGGACGCCCTGCGCCATGTGGCACTGAACGTCACCTCGGTGGTGACTACTACAGGTTTCGCGCTGGGGGACTACAGCCTCTGGGGTAACTTCTCACTGATGCTGTTCTTCTACCTGGGCTTTATCGGTGGCTGTTCCGGCTCGACCGCCGGCGGGATCAAGATCTTCCGCTTCCAGGTCGCCTATATCCTGCTCAAGGCCAACCTTAACCAATTGATTCACCCGCGCGCGGTGATCAAACAGAAGTACAACGGCCATCGTCTCGACGAAGAAATCGTACGGTCGATCCTGACCTTTTCGTTTTTCTTCGCCATCACCATCTGCGCCATCGCGCTGGCCCTGTCGCTGCTGGGCCTGGACTGGATGACCGCGCTGACCGGCGCGGCCAGCACCGTGTCCGGCGTGGGCCCGGGCCTGGGTGAAACCATCGGCCCGGCCGGCAACTTCGCCAGCCTGCCGGATGCCGCCAAGTGGATTCTGTCGCTGGGCATGCTGCTGGGGCGGCTGGAGATCATTACGGTGTTTGTGCTCTGTATTCCGGCGTTCTGGCGTCACTGACGCTCGACTGCAGCAGCCGCGTCCGGTATTCGCCGGGCGTGGCGTCGAACCAACGGCGGAACGCGCGAAAGAAGTTGCTGGGGTCGGCAAACCCCAACAGGTAGGCGATTTCCAGCAAGGTCATGCTCGGCTGCGCCAGGTACTGCTCGGCCAGCTCTCGGCGGGTGTCATCGAGCAGCGCCTGGAAGCTGGTGCCCTCCTCCTGCAAACGCCGCTGCAAGGTACGCTGAGACAGATGCAGCGTCTGCGCCACCACTTCGCGCTTGGGTTCGCCCTGGGGCAGCAGGCGACAGAGCACTTGCCGTGCGTTATGGGTCACGCGGCTTTCGGAAAAGCGCGCCAGGTATTCACCGGCAAAACGATCATGCAACAGCGCCATGGCTTCATTGGCCGTGGGCAGCGGTGCATCCATGTCAGCCTGCTGGAAAATCAACGCGTCATACGCCGCGTTGAATTCCAGCGGCGCGTGGAAGACCTGTTTGTAGGGCGTCAAACCCGCCGGCTGATCGCCCTGCAGCAGTACTTTATGCGGTTGCAGGGTGCGCCCGGTGAGCCAGCCGCACAGCGCCAACGCACTCGCCAGGGAGGCTTCGGCGCTTTGTCGGGTGGGCGGCAGGTGATCGCCGTGCACCGTCAGAATCAGCGCATAGCCCTCGGGTAACAAGCGGAAGCTCAAGTCGGCGCTTTCGGCGATGATGCGCTGGTAACGCACCAGGCGCCTGAAACCTTCGGCCAGGGTGTTGCTGGACATCAAGGCATAACCGGCCACGTGGAACGATGCGGGCCGCACCACCTTTCCCATGTTCAGGCCAATGGCCGGGTTGCCCGACAACTCCACCGCACGCTGCCACAAACGGGTCATGGCGTCTTGCGCAAAACGTGCGTCCGGATCACTGAGGGCGGCGTAGTCCAGTCCCAGTTGCTTGAACAGGGCCTGGCAATCCAGGCCGTCCATTTCCAGGGCCTTGACTATCCCCATCGCCCAGCTTGCAGAAGTTGTTCGTTCGCTCATGGCGTCTTCTTGAATAAAGCGGGCCGAAATGGCAGCCAGGAAGGCAAGGATACTAAAGTGGCATCTATTGTCACTGGCTGCCAGCACCGATCACTCTAGACTCAAACAAGCTCCCCGCCGAGCGTCTGTCAGGCGGCACAACAATCAGAGGGCTTGCTACCGTGGAAAACCTCAAGCGGTTCAACAGCTTCGCCGAGTTTTACCCGTATTACCTGACCGAGCACGGCAACAGCACGTGCCGGCGTCTGCACTTTATCGGCACCACGCTGGTGATCGGCATTCTGGCGTATGCCATTGGCCGGGGCTCGCTGGGCCTGTTGCTGGCCGTGCCGATTGCCGGCTACAGCTTTGCCTGGATTGGGCATTTTTTCTATGAAAAGAATCGCCCGGCGACCTTTCAACACCCGTTCTATAGCCTGCTCGGTGATTTCGTGATGTACCGCGACATGATCCTGGGCAAGGTGCCCTTCTAACGCGCAGGATGAAAATCCGTACATCCATCGCGATAAAAGTCTATTTGTCATTTAGGGTGCTGTATCCTGCCAAGGCTTTTTGAAAGCGCGCAATCACCTGCGATTGACAACAGACCTTGCGAGGAGCGACGACGATGCACGAGATACCTAATCTCCCCTTCCCAAGCCTGCACCCTACAGAGCAGCCAACACCGCAACAGGCCAGCCCAAAGCAGCCTGAGGCCAAACAAGCCAAACCAGTCGACAGCAAACGCCAGGACTGACGCCGTACCAGACCGTGTGGAAAGCGCACATTCAAGCGCTTTCCACACTGCCTGAACCCTGAGGTACCCACCATGACCGACACACTCCCCGATGCCCCGGACGCCGCCGTCCTCGATGCCGCCTTGCAGATGATCGAGGTGTGGAACCGCCTCAGCGCGGACAAGCAAGCCACGCTGCTCCAGCGTTTCGGCACCCAGGAAAACGCCCTGGCCGCCTTGGTGACCACCCAGTTACTGACCCCTGCCCAAACCTGAAACCTGCTTGATCTGAGGTTTTTGCGTTTCGCGCCCCTGCACCGAGCAAAGCATCGGTATCATTAGCAGCCTATCTTTACCTGCTGCGACAGTGGACCTCTCCTATGCCAGATACCCAGCGCCCCATGGCGGTCACGCTGCAAGTCGTTTCCATCGTGCTATTCACCTTTATCGGTTACCTGAATATCGGCATTCCGCTGGCCGTATTGCCCGGCTATGTGCACAGCCAGCTGGGGTACGGCGCGGTGATCGCCGGCCTGGTGATCAGCGTGCAGTACCTGGCCACCCTGCTGAGTCGCCCGTATGCGGGCAAGATCATCGATAACCTGGGCAGCAAGCGTGCCGTGCTGATTGGCTTGGCGGGGTGTGGCTTAAGCGGTGTGTTCATGCTGCTCGCGGCGTGGTTTTCAAGCCTGCCGGCCTTGAGCCTTGCCAGCCTACTGATCGGTCGTCTGGTATTGGGCGCAGTGCTGAAAGCCTGGTGGGCTCGGGCGCCATCGGTTGGGGCATTGGCCGGGTCGGGGCGCAGAACACCGCCAAGGTCATCTCCTGGAACGGGATCGCCAGCTATGGCGCCTTGGCGGTCGGTGCGCCGCTGGGCGTATTACTGGTAAGAAATTTCGGACTATGGAGCATGGGCGTCAGCATCCTCCTACTCGCGGCAATCGGCCTGTTGCTGGCCTGGAACAAGGTCGCCGCGCCAATCGTAACCGGGGTGCGCCTGCCCTTCATGAACGTGCTGGGCCGAGTCTTGCCGCACGGTTGCGCGCTGGCGCTGGGCTCTATCGGCTTTGGCACCATCGCAACCTTCATTACCTTGTATTACACCACCCAGCATTGGGAGAACGCGGTATGGGCACTGAGCCTGTTCGGCGCCAGCTTTATCGGTGCACGCCTGCTGTTTGGTAATTTGATCAACCGGATCGGCGGCTTTCGCGTGGCAATTGCCTGCCTGTCGGTGGAGGTGCTTGGCCTGCTGTTGCTGTGGCTGGCGCCGGATGCGCGGCTGGCGCTGGCCGGCGCGGCATTGAGTGGATTCGGGTTTTCCCTGGTATTTCCCGCATTGGGCGTGGAAGCGGTCAACCTGGTGCCCGCCTCCAGTCGTGGTGCGGCAGTGGGCGCTTATTCGCTGTTCATCGACCTGTCGCTGGGTATCACCGGGCCATTGGCCGGGGCCGTGGCGGCAGGCTTCGGCTTTGCCTCGATCTTCCTGTTCGCTGCCCTCGCTGCCTGCGGTGGCTTGCTGCTGAGCCTGTACCTCTACCGCCAGGCGCCCAAGGCACGCGAAGCCCGCGACGCCTAGAAGTCGACCTTACCGCGCCCAGCCTTGATGCTGCCGCGCTTAGTCTTGGATTCCAGGCGGCGTTTCTTCGAGCCCAGGGTGGGCTTGGTCGGACGGCGTTTCTTCTCGACCTTGGTGGCGCTGAGGATCAACTCCACCAGGCGCTCAAGGGCATCGGCGCGATTCTGTTCCTGGGTGCGGTATTGCTGGGCCTTGAGCACCAGCACGCCGTCGCTGGTGATGCGGCTGTCGCGTAACGCCAACAGCCGCTCCTTGTAAAACTCCGGCAGCGACGACGCCGGAATGTCAAAACGCAGGTGCACCGCGCTGGACACCTTGTTGACGTTCTGCCCACCGGCGCCCTGGGCGCGAATGGCGGTCAGCTCGATTTCAGCGTCGGGCAGGTGCACGTTGTTGGAAATTACCAGCATTGGAACAGGTCCGTGATTCAGGCCGATCAGCATACGCCACACGTTCCGCCAGTCCAAAAAAACCCGGCGATACGCCGGGCTCTTTATTCAGGGTTAACGAGGTTACTCAAGTACCGTCTGTGGCCTGACCAAGGCGGCTTGTGCCTTACGTTTGTTTTTCAACCAGTAACACACAGCCATAAACGCCACCCACACCGGGATCGCATACACCGACACCTGGATCCCCGGAATCATCAGCATGATCACCAGGATAAACACCACGAACGCCAGGCAGATGCAGTTCCCGTACGGATACCACAGCGCCTTGAACAACGGCACCTGGCCGGTACGGTTCATGTGCTGGCGGAACTTGATATGGGAGAAGCTGATCATTGCCCAGTTGATCACCAACGTGGCGACCACCAGCGACATCAGCAACTCCAGCGCATGCTGCGGGATGAAGTAGTTCATCAACACCGCCACCAGCGTGACAGCCGCGGACGCCAGAATCGAGCGCACCGGTACTCCGCGCTTGTCGATCTTCGCCAGAGCCTTGGGCGCATCGCCCTGCTCGGCCATGCCCAGCAGCATACGGCTGTTGCAGTAGGTGCCACTGTTGTACACCGACAATGCGGCGGTCAGTACGACGAAGTTGAGGATATGCGCAGCGGTGTTGCTACCCAGCATCGAAAACACCTGCACGAACGGGCTGCCGCTGTAAGCATCGCCCGACGCGTTGAGGGTGGCCAGCAGGCTGTCCCACGGCGTCAACGACAACAGCACCACCAAGGCGCCGATGTAGAAAATCAGGATGCGGTAGATCACCTGATTGATCGCCTTGGGGATCACGGTGCGCGGCTGGTCCGCTTCGGCCGCGGTAAAACCGAGCATTTCCAGGCCGCCGAAGGAGAACATGATGATCGCCATGGCCATCACCAATCCGCCGACGCCATGGGGGAAGAAGCCGCCATGGTCCCACAGGTTGCTCACCGAGGCTTGCGGGCCACCGCTGCCACTCACCAGCAGGTAGCTGCCCAGGGCAATCATGCCGACGATGGCGACTACCTTGATGATTGCGAACCAGAACTCGGCTTCACCGAAGACTTTGACGTTGGCCAGGTTGATCAGGTTGATCAGCACGAAGAACGCGGCCGCCGAAACCCAGGTCGGGATTTCCGGCCACCAGTAGTGCACGTACTTGCCGACCGCGGTCAGCTCGGACATCCCCACCAGGATGTACAGGATCCAGCAGTTCCAGCCCGACAGGAAACCGGGCGAAACCGCCCCAGTACTTGTGGGCAAAATGGCTGAAGGAACCGGCGACCGGCTCTTCGACGATCATTTCGCCGAGCTGGCGCATGATCATGAAGGCGATAAAGCCGCAGATGGCATAGCCCAGGATCATCGATGGGCCGGCGGACTTGAGTACCCCGGCCGAGCCGAGAAACAGACCGGTGCCGATGGCGCCGCCCAGGGCGATCAACTGGATATGCCGATTTTTCAGGCCGCGTTTCAGCTCGCCTGAAGAAGAATGGGGTCCACTCATGAAAAGGGTCTCACGCAAGGTTTGAAGAGGTTGAATGCAGGTTGCTGCCTTGAATTACCGACTCAAGCAGCGCCGCTCAAACCCCAGCGCAGGCACCAGGAGTACAGCGTCTTTATAGCGGTCATGCGTCACCTGTTTGTTTTTATCTGTGACGAAATCGAACCCGTCTGGCTCGTGGCCGGGCGGAGTGATCAGGGCGGATAAACCCTGAGGTCTTGGCCTTTGCGTGGGTACGCAAGAGGCGTCACAGTAAAACGCGGCGCATTGTACACCGCTCGACAGCTTCGGCACGCACCACCATCGTGCACGCGACAATCTGTCAGGTATTCCTTACAGAAGATTCGGCCCCAACAATCACAGACCAGCCGCGTAAACCTAACGTTACAGACCGGAAAATAGACTTTACAGTCAGGCTCGGATGACGGTTTACGGAAAATTGGCGGTCAGCCCGGCCTGAAGAATCGGTTCAGCCAATCTGCTGTTTTGCCTGGATAAAAAACAACGTCAAAAAAACAGAAGAAAAAATCCAAATGAAACCGTTTCAATAAATATTTTGCATTTTGAAACATCCTCTCCTAGGTTCTCTGCACTTGCTGGCGAAGCCCGCTGGCAAGCCGTTCTCAAACACCGTCCTCTAGGAGATACACCATGCAAGCACTGGAAAAAGACCTGGAAACCGAACTGCAACTCGACGATTGGTTTGAAGCACCGACCCATGAGGCCGCCGTTGAAATGATGCAAGCCGATGCCGTCGTGCCATTTGGCACCGCGATGTGGCCGTTCTAACACCCCCGCAGGCATTCGGCAGGTGCTGTGCACGGCACCTGCCCCCTTACCCAAGGCATCGAAGGACACCCGTCATGGACAAGGCCCGCGCCGTCGAACATTTTCTCTACTACCTCGCCCACCACCCGGCCCTGAACGGATTGAACCGCCCTACCGTGCTGCTGGGCCACACCGAACGTTACGACGCCATCGCCCAGGCAATCACCCAGGGCAGTGCCGCCCGTTTCAATTTCCAGGTGCAGCGCCTGGACCTGAGCGCCAGCGAATCCCTGGCCCAGGCCATCGAAGCCTGCGACCTGTACCTGTTCCTTTACGATTCCTCCACCCTGCCCAACCCGCGTGCCGAAGGCCCGGACTTTATCCGTGCGCTGCAGGGCGTGATGGCCGAACACTGGAAAAAGTCGCTATTGTTCAAGGACTACGGCGATTATTTCTACGACACCTTCAGCGTCGAACCGCAGCGCATTGCCGACCTCAACGCGACGCTGATCCGACGCATGTCCGAGGCCAATGTGCTGAGCTTCACCGACAAGCACGGCTCACGCCTTGAAGCCCCCATGAGCAGCATCAAAAAGTGGACCAATATCAACGGCGTCGGCAACCACGACCTGGCGCCCGGCGAGATCGCCACCCACAGCGAAGCCATCAACGGGCAAGTGCGATTTGTCGGCACGTTTCTCAGCACTATCCCCTTTGCACGCAAATACGGCGTGCTGGAGTCGCCGCTGGAACTGTGGATCGAGAATTCCACCATCTGCAGCGTGGCCAGCGACGTGCCGGGGCTGGCGGATGACTTCAACAAGTACCTCAATGCCAACCCGTCCAACCGCCGCGTGGAGGAACTGGGGATTGGGACCAATGAAGGCGTGAAGGATCTGTACGCGCGCAATGCCGGCTTTGAAGAGCGCCATTGCGGGCTGCACCTGGGCCTGGGCGGCGGGCAGAAAGGCAGTCATCACCTGGATCTGATTTTTGCCAGCGGGATATTGGCGCTGGATGACAAACCGGTGTTCGATGGCACGTTTGCTTTTTGAGCTCCTATTTCGAATCAAATGAGGTTCAAAATGTGGGAGGGGGCTTGCCCCCTCCCACAGGTGACTGCATTTCAATTTCAGACCGCAAAAAAAAACGCCAACCCGAAGGTTGGCGTTTTTTGTGCAGCGCTTAAAACATCACTGCGGCTTCTTGCGACCAAAACCAGGACGCTGACCGGAACCGGCCGGCGCGCCACGGCGCTTGGACGGCTCGTCAGCCACCAGTTTCGGGCCAGGGCGCTTGTTGGCCGCCGGCTTGGCTGGACGCTTGGTGCTGGCGTTGTCGGCGGGGCGATCTGCTTCACCACGGTTGCTGCGGCCACCCGTCGGGGCTGGACGCGGCGTGCGTGGCGCGCGGTCACCTTCCTGACGCGATGGCGCGGTGGGGCGACGCTCACCTTCGATCTGCGGCTCACGGGAGATGCGACCGCCAGTGGCCGGGGCATTCAACGCCGGGCGCAGGGTGCGGGCAACACGCTCGGTGCGCGCCACAGGACGCGACGACTTGCGCTGCATACGCTCGAGCTTGTCCTTGCTCTTGGCGTTCATCTGCGGCATCGCCACCGGCGTCAGGCCGACTTCGGCACTGAGGATGTCGACTTCGTACTGGCTCATTTCGCGCCAGCGGCCCATCGGCAGGTCGGAGTTCAGGAACACCGGGCCGAAACGCACGCGCTTGAGGCGGCTGACCACCAGACCCTGGGATTCCCACAGGCGACGCACTTCACGGTTACGGCCTTCCATCACCACGCAGTGGTACCAGTGGTTGAACCCTTCGCCACCCGGCGCCTGCTTGATGTCGGTGAACTTGGCCGGGCCGTCTTCGAGCACCACGCCAGCCTTGAGGCGTTCGATCATTTCGTCGTCGACTTCACCGCGTACACGCACAGCGTACTCACGGTCCATCTCGTAGGACGGGTGCATCAGGCGGTTGGCCAATTCACCGTCGGTGGTGAACATCAGCAAGCCGGTGGTGTTGATGTCGAGGCGACCGATGTTGATCCAGCGGCCTTCTTTTGGCTTGGGCATCTTGTCGAACACGGTCGGACGGCCTTCCGGGTCGTCACGGGTGCAGATCTCGCCATCGGGCTTGTTGTACATGATCACGCGGCGTACCGACTCGGCCGCCTCTTCACGCTTGATGACCTTGCCATCGATGGTGATAGCGTCATGCAGGTCGACGCGCTGGCCGAGGGTGGCCTCGACGCCGTTGACCTTGATGCGCTTCTGGGTGATCCAGGCTTCGACGTCGCGGCGCGAGCCCACGCCGATACGCGCCAGCACCTTTTGCAGTTTTTCACCTGCTGGGCCGATTTCCTGGCTGTCGTTCTGGTCTTTGTCGTTCATCTTAAGCACCTCCCGGTGGGTCGATTCAGGCGTGGCCTGAAGAATGTTGAAAGCGGGGCCTTGGCCGAAGAGGTCGGCGAAGGGTCGCGAATCATACGCGCATGCCGCGCGTTGCGCATCAGAGACTAGTCGATCCAGGCGCAATCATTTGCTTTTCCGCCGACCGGTGGCGCCCAGGGCCAGCAGGCGCAACTCGGCTTCGGCCAGCACCGTGCGTTTGTCGGCCTTGTCGAGTTTCTTCCAGGCGCGGATTTCGCGCTTGCTGCGGCCACAGCCGACGCAGATGTCGTCGTTGAATTTGCAGATGCTGATGCAGGGATCTTTGGTGGAGCTCATATTTTCTCCCAGGCGATGCAAATCCAATGTGGGAGGGGGCTTGCTCCCGATAGCGGTGGGTCAGCCAACCTATGCATCCACTGACCCATCTCCATCGGGGGCAAGCCCCCTCCCACACTGGATTGCCTCAGTCTTCGAGTTGGCGGCGTTCGGCTTCTATGGCTTCGGCCAGCGCCCTGGCTTCGTCTTCCTCATCACTCAACGGTGGTTGTTCGAGGGCGGCGACCGCGGCCAGGAGTTTTTCTCGAGCGTCGGCAACGCCGAGGATGTCTTCTTCGAGTTCAGGCTCAACCTCAACGTTCACCTGGGTTTCAGGCTCAGCCGCGCCGTCACGCAGCAAGTCGTCAAAGTCG
The DNA here is from genome assembly GCF_030816195.1 of Pseudomonas sp. W4I3. Taxonomy (GTDB): domain Bacteria; phylum Pseudomonadota; class Gammaproteobacteria; order Pseudomonadales; family Pseudomonadaceae; genus Aquipseudomonas. Next base: position 5,361,612 of record NZ_JAUSXS010000001.1, read on the forward strand.
GTCTTGATGCCCTGCTCCATATCGTCCAGTTCCAGCAGCAAGGTGTGGAAACTGGTTTCGTCTTTTGGCTCCTCCGGCTCGGCGCTGGCGTCGGCCAGTTCCTGCAGGCTTGCCGGGACCGGTGCGTCGTCGAAATCCAGAACGGGCTCGGCTTCCATCTCGCGCAGTTCGGCCAGGGGTGGCAAGTCGTCGAGGTTTTTCAGGTTGAAGTGGTCGAGGAACACCTTGGTGGTGGCGAACATTGCCGGTTTGCCGGGCACATCACGGTAGCCGACGATGCGGATCCACTCGCGTTCCAGCAGGGTCTTGACGATATGGCTGTTGACCGCCACGCCACGCACGTCTTCGATCTCGCCTCGGGTGATCGGCTGACGATAGGCAATCAACGCCATGGTCTCCAGCATCGCCCGTGAATAACGCTGCGGGCGCTCTTCCCACAAGCGCCCCACCCACGGAGAAAACTTCTCGCGGATCTGCAGGCGATAACCGGAGGCCACCTCGCGCAGTTCAAAGGCGCGCCCCTCGCAGGACTTGCGCAGGATCTCCAGCGCTTTCTTGAACACAGGCGGTTCGGGGCGTTCGGCCTCTTCAAAGAGTTCGAACAGGCGCTCCAGGGATTGCGGCTTGCCCGAGGCCAGGAGAAAGGCTTCCAGCAAGGGCGCCAGTTCGCGGGGTTCAGTCAGATTCATCGATTCAGCTCGTTATTCGGCTCGCGCCCGCACGTGGATAGCCGCAAACGGCTCATTCTGGACCAGCTCAACCAAGGACTCCTTGACCAGCTCCAGAATCGCCATGAAGGTCACCACCACGCCCAGGCGCCCTTCTTCTGCGGTGAACAGCTCGACAAACGGCACAAAGCCACCGCCCTTGAGGCGCTCCAGCACATCGCTCATGCGCTCGCGGGTGGACAGCGCTTCGCGGCTGACCTGGTGGCTTTCGAACATGTCGCCACGGCGCAATACCTCGGCCATGGACATCAGCAATTCTTCCAGGCTCACGTCGGGCAGCAGTTTGCGCGCGCGGGCCTCCGGGGCATCCAGCTTGGGCACCACCACATCGCGGCCGACACGGCTCAAACCGTCGATGCCTTCGGCGGCGGCCTTGAAGCGCTCGTATTCCTGCAAGCGACGGATCAGCTCGGCGCGCGGGTCGTCTTCTTCGGCCTCAACCGTCTCCGAGCGCGGCAGCAGCATGCGCGACTTGATCTCGGCGAGCATGGCGGCCATCACCAGGTATTCGGCGGCCAGTTCCAGGCGCACCGATTGCATCAACTCCACATAGCCCATGTACTGCCGGGTGATTTCCGCCACGGGTATGTCGAGGATGTTGATGTTCTGTTTGCGAATCAGGTACAGCAGCAAGTCCAGCGGGCCTTCGAAGGCTTCAAGGAACACCTCCAAAGCGTCCGGCGGGATGTACAGGTCCAGGGGCATTTCCATGACCGCCTGGCCGTAGACCATGGCAAAGGGCAGTTCCTGCTGGGCTCCCGCCTGGGGGTCGACGGTTTCCACGACCGACATTCAGGCCTCGACCATGAACGGGGTCGGGTCGCCGCAGCCCACACGCACCACTTCCGGCTCGCCATCGGCCAGGTTGATCACAGTAGAGGCTTTGTTGCCGCCGTAGCCGCCGTCGATGATCAAGTCGACGTGTTTTTCCAGCAGGCGGCGCATTTCGTAAGGGTCATACAGCGGCTCGGTCTCGCCGGGCAGGATCAACGACACGCTCATCAGCGGCTCGCCCAGTTCAGCCAGCAGCGCCAGGGCAATCGGGTGTTCCGGCACGCGCAGGCCGATGGTGCGCTTTTTCGGGTGCAGCAACAGGCGCGGCACTTCGCGGGTGGCGTTGAGAATGAAGGTGTACGGCCCTGGCGTGTGCGCCTTGAGCAAGCGGAAGGTGCCGGTGTCGACCTTGGCAAACAGCCCGAGCTGGGACAAGTCGCTGCAGATCAGCGCAAAGTTGTGCTTGTCGTCCAGTTGGCGTAGGCGTCTTACCCGCTCGACCGCGCCCTTGTCGCCGATCTGGCAACCGATGGCGTAGGACGAATCAGTTGGATAGATCACCACGCCGCCGGCGCGAATAATCTCCACGGCCTGTTTGATCAGGCGTGCCTGGGGGTTTTCCGGATGAATCTGGAAGAATTGACTCACGTGTTCTACCTGTTCAGACGGTGGCAATAATGGGGTCATGCTTGAATCGCCCCCACAACAGCGGCAGGTCTTCCGGGACCTGGCGATACTCGCCGATCTCGGACCAGCCGCCTGGGCCATGAAAATCACTGCCGGCACTGACCAGCAGACCAAATTCGCGGGCAAGGATCGCCAGGCTGCCGACCTGTTCGGCGGGCTGATGCCCGTTGACCACTTCGATCGCGTGGCCGCCCGCTCCAATATAGTCGCTGATCAGCTTGCGGCGCTTGCTGCGGGTGAAATCGTAATGCCAGGGATGCGCCAGGCTGACCCAGGCCCCGGCGGCCCGCAAGGTCGCGACGGTGTCCTCCAGGGTCGGCCAATGTTGCTTCACATCGCCCAACTTGCCCGCGCCCAACCATTTGCGGAAGGCTTCGGCGCGGTCTTTGACGAACCCTTCGCGCACCATCCAGTCGGCAAAATGCGGACGGGCCGGTGCATTGCCGCTGTCACCCAGCGCCTGCTGGATAGCCCGCGCGCCCTCGAGGGCGCCAGGCATGCCTTTGAGGCCGAGCTTGCGGCTTATTTCTTCGGACCGCAGCCAGCGCCCATCGTGCAATTGGGCGATGGCGGCCACCAAGGAGGGGGCGTTCTGCTCGAAACCGTAGCCGAGCACATGAATGGTGGCGCCGCCCCAGGTGCAGGACAATTCCACGCCGTTGACCAACTGCATACCCAACGCATGGGCCGCCGCGCGGGCCTCATCGAGGCCTTCGAGGGTATCGTGGTCGGTCAGCGACAGGACTCGCACGCCTTTTTCAAACGCCCGCGCAACCAGTACCGCGGGCGCCAGGGCGCCGTCGGAGGCCGTGCTGTGGCAGTGCAAATCAACATTCACGGGGGTGTGTAACCTCAAGTCAGCTGGCGCTATCGCAACCAAGGATGTTTGTTATTATGCCGCCACATCCAGCTTCTGGCTCTTACTGTGAAACAATTCATCGACTTCATCCCGCTGTTGCTGTTTTTCATCGTTACCAAACTCGACCCCAGGGTCATCGATATCGCCGGTCACCCACTGTCGTTCGGAGGCATCTACAGCGCCACCGCCGTACTGATCGTCAGCTCGATCGTGGTCTACGGCGCCATCTTCATCTCCCAGCGAAAACTGGAAAAAAGCCAATGGCTGACCCTCGTCGCCTGCCTGGTGTTCGGTGGCCTGACCCTGGCTTTCCACAGCGAAACCTTCCTCAAATGGAAAGCCCCGGTGGTCAACTGGCTGTTCGCCCTGGTCTTCATCGGCAGCCACTTCATTGGTGATCGCCTGCTGATCAAACGGATCATGGGCCACGCGCTGACCTTGCCGGAGCCCATCTGGCTACGCTTGAACGTGGCCTGGATCGTGTTTTTCATCTTCTGCGGTGCGGCCAACCTGTTCGTGGCCTTTACCTTTCAGGAATACTGGGTCGACTTCAAGGTGTTCGGCAGCCTGGCCATGACCCTGCTGTTCCTGGTCGGCCAAGGTATCTACCTGTCGCGCCACCTGCATGACACTGCTGCTACCACGCCGAAAACCGAGGACTGACATGCTCTACGCCATCATTGCCACCGACGTCGCCCACTCGCTGGAAAAACGCCTGAGCGTGCGCCCGGCCCACGTCGAGCGCCTCAAGCAGCTGCAAACCGAAGGCCGCATCGTCCTGGCCGGCCCGCACCCGGCCGTCGACAGCAACGAGCCGGGCGAAGCGGGTTTCACCGGCAGCCTGATCGTTGCCGAGTTCGCCTCCCTGGCCGATGCACAGGCGTGGGCCAAGGCTGATCCGTATGTGGCGGCGGGCGTCTACGCGGGTGTCGTGGTCAAGCCGTTCAAGCAAGTCCTGCCTTGAGCCCGGTCGCGCCGAACCAAAACGGTTCGGCGCGATCCCAATGGCTCATTATTCCCGGTAACCTGCCGACAACGTTCTGAATATTCGTGTGGAATCAGGAGTTCCGATGCGCTTACGTCAGTTGTGTCTGTTGGCCGTGTTAACGATCGGGGCGACCGCCCACGCTGAAGAGACCTCCAATGGCGGCAGCTCCACGCCGCTGTCCTTGAGTGCCGGCAGCCAGATCACCGAATTGCAGCAACGCTTGAAAGAAAGCGAAGGGCTGCGCGAAGAACTGAGCAAGCAGCTGCAAAGCGCGCAAGCTACCCGCGAAAGCGCGCAACTGAGTCGCTTGCGCCAGGAGAACCAACGCCTGGCCCAGCAACTCAAAGAGACACAAGACGGCGCGTTGACCCGATGGCTGACCGAGCAGCAGCAATGGTTTGTCACCGGCGCGGCCGTCGCACTGATCGCCTTGCTGTGCGGCATCTTCGCCAGCGGGGGGCACCGTCGTCGTCGACAATGGCTAAATTGAGTGAGTCATGAGCGAGCTGTTACTGATAGATGATGACCAGGAGCTCTGTGAGCTGCTGACCAGTTGGCTGAGCCAGGAAGGTTTCCAGGTGCGCGCCTGCCACGACGGTTCCAGCGCCCGCAAGGCCCTGGCCGAAGCCGCTCCGGCGGCGGTGGTGCTTGACGTGATGCTGCCCGACGGCAGCGGCCTGGAGTTGCTCAAGCAATTGCGCAACGACCACCCGGAGTTGCCGGTGCTGATGCTGTCGGCCCGCGGCGAACCGCTGGACCGCATCCTCGGCTTGGAGCTGGGCGCTGACGATTACCTGGCCAAGCCTTGCGATCCGCGCGAACTCACCGCGCGCTTGCGTGCCGTGCTGCGCCGCAGCCATCCGGCAGCCGTGTCGAGCCAGCTGGAGCTGGGCGACCTGTGCTTCAGCCCGGTGCGCGGCGTGGTCAGCATCGACGAACAGGAGTTCACCCTCACCGTCTCCGAAAGCCGCCTGCTCGAAGCCTTGCTGCGTCAGCCCGGCGAACCGCTGGATAAACAGGAGCTGGCGCAGATCGCCCTGGGCCGCAAGTTGACCCTGTACGATCGCAGCCTGGACATGCACGTGAGCAACCTGCGCAAAAAGATCGGCCCACACCCGGACGGCCGTCCGCGGATCGTGGCGCTGCGCAGCCGCGGTTACTATTACAGCCTGTAAGCTGTAGAGCGAGCTTGCTCGCGAAGAACCTGAGAACACCGCGTTCATCCAGGCAGCCCGCGTTATCGTTGACGTCTTTCGCGAGCAAGCTCGCTCCTACAGGGTTTTGTCAGTTCCTGGCAGAACTCTCTTTACCCAAGCTTTACGCTCACCTGACCGCCGCTGACCTTGATCTGAGTAACCTACTCACATCCGGACTCACCGGAATAGAGACAGGAGAATCACCATGCGCAAGACCCTTATCGCTTTGATGTTCGCCGCTGCACTGCCTACCGTCGCCATGGCCGCCATGCCCGAAGGTCCAGGCCCGATGGGCGGCCCTGAAGGCCATATGATGGGTGGCCCGGGCCACGGTGAACACGGTCCGCGTGGTAAAGGTGGCCCATTCAGCCAACTGGACTTGAGCAAGGAACAACGCGAGCAGATCCGCAAGCTGATGGGTGACCAATGGCACGCTCGCAAGGACCTGACCCAGAAGTACCTGGCCAAGCTGCCCGCAGCCGACCAGAAAGCCATGCAGGACGAGATCGCCGCCGGCAAGCAGAAAACCCAGGCCGACATCCGCGCCGTGCTCAAACCCGACCAGCAGAAGAAGTTCGACGATATCGTCAAGCAGCAAGAGCAGCGCCGTGCCGAATGGAAGGAATTCCAGGCCTGGAAAGCGCAACAGCCGCAAAAAGCGCAATAATACCCTTGCGTTAATGCTCCCAGCCCAGTGGCCCCCGCCGCTGGGCTTTTCCTATTTGAGGGTTTCCTGTGCGTTCATTGTTCTGGCGCATCCTGGCGAGTTTCTGGCTGGCCATCGCCCTGGTTGCCGGGCTGTCGATACTGCTTGGGCATATGTTGAACCAGGACGCCTGGATTCTCAGCCGCCACCCCGGCCTCAACAACCTGGCGCAAGAGTGGACGCAACTCTACGAAGCCCAGGGCGAGGACGCGGCTCAGGAGCTGCTGCAGCAACGCAAGCGCCAGTACCACATTGACGTGCAAGTGTTGAACGAAGGCGGCGAGCCGGTGGTGCGCGGCACCTTCCCGCGCCGCGCCGCCGCCTTCGAAGCCCGGCAGAACGACAGCCAGGACGGTCACCTGCCCTGGCGGCGCCTGACCGCCGAATACACCAGTGAAAAAACCGGCGACACCTACCTGCTGATCTACCGCATTCCCCATCCCGAACTCGACGCCTGGCACCGCAGCAGCCTGTTGTGGCCGTTCAGCGCCCTGGCCATTGCCTTGGTGGTGCTCACGCTGTTCAGCCTGCTGGTGACATTGTCCATCACCCGTCCGCTGAGCCGACTGCGAGGCGCGGTACATGACCTGGGCCAGGCCACCTACCAGCAGAACAGCCTGGCGCAATTGGCCAACCGCCGCGATGAATTCGGCGTGCTGGCCACCGACTTCAACCGCATGGGCGCACGCCTGCAAAGCCTGATCGCCAGCCAGCGTCAGCTGTTGCGCGACGTTTCCCACGAACTGCGCTCACCCCTGGCCCGCTTGCGTATCGCCCTGGCCCTGGCCGAACGTGCCAGCCCCGAAGAGCGGCAAAAACTGTGGCCGCGCCTGACCCGTGAATGCGACCGCCTGGAAGCCTTGATCAGCGAAATTCTGGTACTGGCCCGGGTGGATGCCGACAACGCCAGCGCCGAAGAGGTTGACCTCAACCCCCTGCTCAAGACCCTGCAAAAGGACGCTCAGCTCAGCGCACCGGAGCAGGTGGTGCAGCTGTCGGCCGAGCACGACCTGCGTCTCAAAGGCTGGCCGACCATGATCGAGCGCGCTGTGGACAATCTGCTGCGCAATGCCCAGCGCTTCAACCCGGCCGAGCAACCGATCGAGCTGAACGCACAACGGCGCGGCGAGCGCATCCTGATCAGCGTGCGCGATCACGGCCCCGGTGTTGAAAGCGAGCACCTGAGCCAACTGGGCGAGCCGTTCTACCGCGCACCCGGCCAGACCGCGCAAGGTCACGGCCTGGGCCTGGCGATCGCACGTCGCGCCGCCGAACGCCATGGCGGCCAGTTGATCCTGGCCAATCATCCTGACGGCGGTTTTATCGCCAGTATCGAACTGCCCCTGATGCCTGGGGTTGCCACACCGGCCTGATGTTCTTCGATAGTGGCCCTTCTCTTACGGAGGGCCTTTGATGACTGACCTGCTGACTCCCATCCAAGCCGCACTCAATCTTGCGCAAACACCCCTGAGCCTGAGCGAGTCCGGCGCCCTGCCCTCTGCCTTCGCCGTGACTGACCTGGCCGCCGCCAGCATCGGCGCCGCCGGCCAATGGCACGCCTTTGCAATGGGATCTGCCGGCAGGAGAATTGGGGTCGCACCAGCCGCAGTGGTGACTTCTAGAACACCATCGGGGGCAAGCCCCCTCCCACACTTTCAAGGTATTCACAGTTCAAAATGTGGGAGGGGGCTTGCCCCCGATGAGTCCCGCACAGGCTGACCTCACAACGACAACACGCCGCTATACAGCCCATAGGCCGCTAAACCAGCCCCGGCAACCACGCAGCCGAAAATGCCTTTTTCCACAGCAGTAAACAAGGGCAGGCCCTGCTCGCGCTTGGCCTGGGCGAACAGGATCACCCCAGGCGCATACAGCAGCGCCGACAGCAGCAGGTATTTCAGGCCGCCCGCATACAGCAGCCACACGGCGTAAGCCAGGGCAATCAGGCCGATCAGCAAATCCTTCGTGCGCCGACCCTGGGCGCCCTCATAGGTTTCGCCGCGCCCGCTCAACAGCACCGCATAGGCCGCCGACCACAGGTACGGCACCAGAATCATCGAGGATGCCAGGTAGATCAGGGTGGTGTAGGTGCTAGCGGAAAACAGCGTGATCACCAGGAATACCTGGATCATCAGGTTGGTCAGCCACAGCGCGTTGACCGGCACCTGATTGGCATTTTCCTTCTTCAGGAACGCCGGCATGGTCTTGTCCTGGGCGGTCGCGTACAGGATTTCCGCACACAGCAACGCCCACGACAACAGCGCCCCCAGCAGCGAAACCGCCAGGCCGATGCTGATCAAGATCGCGCCCCACGGCCCGACGATATGTTCCAGCACCCCGGCCAGGGACGGGTTTTGCAATTGCGCCAGTTCCGGCTGGCTCATGATGCCCAGGGACAGCACATTCACCAGCACCAGCAGGGCCAGCACGCCGAGAAAACCGATCACAGTGGCCCGGCCTACGTCCGCGCGCTTCTCGGCCCGCGCCGAGTAAACGCTGGCGCCTTCGATACCGATAAACACAAACACCGTGACCAGCATCATGTGACGCACTTGCTCCGTCACACTGCCTATTTGCGGGTTGCCCAAGCCCCAGATATCGCGGCTGAAGATGTCCGCCTTGAACGCCACGGCGGCAATCACGATAAACATCAGCAGCGGCACAATCTTCGCCACGGTGGTGACCTGGTTGATGAAGGCCGCCTCCTTGATTCCACGCATCACCAGAAAATGCACAGCCCACAACAATAGCGACGCACAGCCGATCGCCAGCGGCGTGTTGCCCTGGCCGAACACCGGAAAGAAGTAGCCCAGGGTACTGAACAGCAATACGAAGTAACCGACATTGCCCATCCACGCACTGATCCAGTAACCCCAGGCGGAAGAGAAACCCATGTAGTCGCCGAACCCGGCCTTGGCGTAGGCATACACGCCGGAGTCCAGCTCGGGCTTGCGGTTGGCCAGGGTCTGGAACACAAAGGCCAGGGCCAGCATGCCCACCGCCGTGATACCCCAACCGATCAGCACCGCGCCAGCGCCCGCGCGTGCGGCCATGTTCTGTGGCAAGGAGAAGATCCCGCCGCCGATCATCGAACCCACCACCAGGGCGATCAGGGCACTGAGCCTAAGTTTCTGTGCTGGGTGGGGCATCGGGACTCCTCGCGATAAATTTTTTAGCTGACACCTGTGCACTCAACTAATTCATTAAATCAGTGTAGCGCTTCATAACATAAGGGCATGTAAACACAGGAAGTTTAGGCTTATTTAGAATTTAAATAAGAGCCCCATACGGCCATCGTCAAACTTCGATTAAAAAGTTTGCACATTCACGAATACGAACTAGCTTCATACATCCATGCCTCAACCAAATCATTAATCAGAAAGACGCAAGCGCTCTGCAAAGCGCTTCTTCGAGATTTTTATCGCCCGCGAAATATCCACCCTAAGTCGTTAATTCACAATGGAATGTGCCAATGAAGTGATCTGAGTCAGCTGTTTGATTAGCGCACAGAATTATTCTGTGGTCTCTCTCTCCTGCATTGGAGTCACTCAATGTCTGATTCTCCCGGAAAACTTAGGCTTGGCGCGCTGGTTGCGCTCGTCGTGGGTTCGATGATTGGCGGTGGGATCTTCTCATTGCCGCAAAACATGGCCGCCAGTGCCGACGTAGGCGCAGTGTTGATTGGCTGGCTGATTACCGCCATCGGCATGTTGACGCTGGCCTTCGTGTTCCAGACCCTGGCCAACCGCAAGCCGGACCTCGACGGCGGTGTCTACGCCTACGCCAAGGCCGGGTTCGGCGACTACATGGGTTTCTCTTCCGCCTGGGGTTACTGGATCAGTGCCTGGCTGGGCAACGTCGGTTACTTCGTGCTGCTGTTCAGCACCCTCGGTTACTTTTTCCCGATCTTTGGCGAAGGCAATACCCCGGCTGCAGTGATTGGCGCGTCGGTGTTGCTGTGGGCCGTGCACTTTCTGGTGCTGCGCGGGATCAAGGAAGCGGCGTTCATCAACCTGGTGACCACGGTCGCCAAGGTGGTGCCACTGGTGCTGTTCGTGTTGATCGCCCTGTTCGCGTTCAAGCTGGACATCTTCACCGCTGACATCTGGGGCGTGAAAAACCCCGAGCTGGGCAGCGTGATGAACCAGGTGCGCAACATGATGCTGGTCACCGTGTGGGTGTTCATCGGCATCGAAGGCGCGAGCATCTTCTCGTCCCGTGCCGAAAAACGCTCCGACGTGGGCAAGGCCACCGTGATCGGCTTTATCACCGTGCTGCTGTTCCTGATGCTGGTGAACGTGCTGTCCTTAGGGATCATGACCCAGCCGGAACTGGCCAAGCTGCAGAACCCGTCGATGGCCGCCGTGCTGGAGCATGTGGTGGGCCACTGGGGTGCGGTGCTGATCAGCGTCGGCTTGATCATCTCGCTGCTGGGGGCGTTGCTGTCGTGGGTACTGCTGTGCGCGGAGATCATGTTCGCCGCCGCCAAGGACCACACCATGCCGGAGTTCCTGCGCAAGGAGAACGCCAACCACGTACCGGTCAACGCCCTCTGGCTGACCAACGCGATGGTGCAACTGTTCCTGGTGATCACGCTGTTTTCCGCCAGCACCTACCTGTCGCTGATCTACCTCGCCACCTCGATGATCCTGGTGCCTTACCTGTGGTCAGCGGCTTATGCGCTGCTGCTGGCGGTGCGCGGCGAGACTTACGAAAACGCCCTCAAAGAGCGCCGCAAAGACCTGTTCATCGGCGCCATCGCACTGATCTACGCGATCTGGCTGCTCTACGCCGGCGGCACCAAATACCTGCTGCTCTCCGCCCTGCTCTACGCCCCCGGCGCGATCCTGTTCGCCAAGGCCAAGCGTGAACTGGGCAAACCGATATTCACCAACGTCGAGAAGCTGATTTTCGCCGCAGTGATCATTGGCGCCCTGGTGGCTGCCTATGGCCTGTATGACGGCTTCCTGACTCTGTAACTCGTGTTCACTGGAGGATCTGAAATGACCACGGAAAAAGTGAAGTACGGCGTTCATTCCGAAGCCGGCAAACTGCGCAAAGTCATGGTGTGCTCCCCAGGCCTGGCCCACCAGCGGCTGACCCCCAACAACTGCGACGAGCTGCTGTTCGATGACGTGCTCTGGGTTGCACAGGCCAAGCGCGACCATTTCGACTTCGTCACCAAGATGCGCGAGCGGGACATTGATGTGCTGGAAATGCACAACCTGCTGACCGATATCGTCGCCATCCCCGAAGCGCTGGACTGGATTCTGCAGCGCAAGATCACCGCCAATACCGTCGGCCTGGGCCTGGTCGAAGAAGTCGGTTCATGGCTGCGCAGCCTGGAGCCGCGCAAGATTACCGAGTTCCTGATCGGCGGCGTATCGGCCGAAGACTTGCCGAGCAGCTTCGGTGGCAAAACCATCGAGATGTTCCGCGACTTTCTCGGCCATGCCAGTTTCATTCTGCCGCCGCTGCCCAATACCCAGTTCACCCGCGACACCACCTGTTGGATCTACGGCGGCGTGACGCTCAACCCGATGTACTGGCCGGCGCGCCGCCAGGAAACCCTGCTGACCAGCGCCATCTACAAGTTCCACCCCGAGTTCACCAACGCGGACTTCCAGATCTGGTACGGCGATCCCGACCAGGACCACGGCGCCGCCACGCTGGAAGGCGGCGACGTGATGCCGATCGGCAACGGCGTGGTGTTGATCGGCATGGGCGAGCGTTCGTCGCACCAGGCCATCGGTCAACTGGCGCGCAACCTGTTCAAAAACAAAGCGGTGGAACGCGTGATCGTTGCCGGCCTGCCCAAATCCCGAGCGGCGATGCACTTGGACACTGTGTTCAGCTTCTGCGACCGCGACCTGGTCACCGTCTTCCCCGAAGTGGTCAACCAGATCGTGCCCTTCACCCTGCGCCCTGACGAGAGCAAGCCCCACGGTATCGATATCCAACGGGAGACCACCAACTTCCTCGAAACCGTTGCTGCAGCACTCAACCTCAAGGCCCTGCGCGTGGTCGAGACCGGCGGCAACAGCTTCGCCGCCGAACGCGAGCAATGGGACGACGGCAACAACGTGGTGGCCGTGGAACCGGGCGTGGTGATCGGCTACGACCGCAACACCTACACCAACACCCTGCTGCGCAAGGCGGGGGTGGAAGTCATCACCATCAGCGCCGGTGAACTCGGCCGAGGCCGTGGCGGCGGCCACTGCATGACCTGCCCGATCATCCGCGACCCAATCGACTATTAAGGAGAACGCTCATGGCTTTCAATATGCACAACCGCAGCCTGCTGTCGCTGATGCACCACACCACCCGCGAGCTGCACTACCTGCTGGACTTGTCCCGCGACCTCAAGCGCGCCAAATACACCGGCACCGAGCGTGCGCACCTCAAAGGCAAGAACATCGCGCTGATCTTCGAAAAAACTTCGACCCGCACCCGCTGCGCGTTCGAAGTGGCAGCCCACGACCAGGGCGCGCACGTTACCTACATCGACCCGGTGTCGTCGCAGATCGGCCATAAGGAAAGCATGAAGGACACCGCCCGCGTACTTGGCCGCATGTTCGACGCCATCGAGTACCGGGGCTTTGAGCAGGAGATCGTCGAAGAGCTGGCCAAGTTCGCCGGCGTGCCGGTGTTCAACGGCCTCACCGCCGAATTCCACCCCACACAAATGATCGCCGACACCCTGACCATGCGCGAGCACAGCGACAAGCCGCTGCATGACATCAGCTACGCCTACCTTGGGGATGCGCGCTACAACATGGGCAACTCGTTGCTGATGATCGGCGCCAAGCTCGGCATGGACGTGCGCATCGGCGCGCCGAAAGCCCTGTGGCCCCACGAGGATTTCATCAAACAGTGCCAGGCGTTCGCAGAAGAAAGCGGCGCACGCATCACCATCACCGAAGACCCGGCCGAGGCGGTCAAGGGCGTGGACTTCATCCACACCGATATCTGGGTGTCCATGGGCGAACCGGTAGAAGCGTGGGACGAGCGCATCGAGCAACTGCTGCCCTACCAGGTCAACACCAAGATGATGAAAGCCTCGGGTAACCCACGCGTGAAGTTCATGCACTGCCTGCCGGCGTTCCACAACAGCGAGACCAAGATCGGTAAGGACATCGCCGCACGCTATCCGCACTTGGCCAATGGCGTGGAAGTCACCGAAGACGTCTTCGAATCGCCGTCCAACATTGCCTTTGAGCAGGCGGAAAACCGCATGCACACCATCAAGGCGATTCTGGTGTCGGCGCTGGCGGATATCTAACTTTTGACGGCTGGAACACAGTCAATGTGGGAGGGGGCTTGCTCCCGATAGCAGTGGCTCAGCTACAGGTCAGTTGGCTGACACACCGCCATCGGGAGCAAGCCCCCTCCCACATTGGGCCTGGTGTTCACACATCTAGAAGGATTGCATTATGCGTATCGTCGTAGCCCTGGGCGGCAACGCCCTCCTGCGCCGTGGTGAACCCATGACGGCCGACAACCAGCGCGCCAACATCCGCATCGCCACCGAACAGATCGCCAAGATCCATGCCGGCAACGAGCTGGTGATCGCCCACGGCAATGGCCCGCAGGTCGGTCTGCTGTCGCTGCAGGCCGCCGCCTACACCAGCGTGTCGCCTTACCCGCTGGACGTACTCGGTGCCGAGACCGAAGGCATGATCGGTTACATCATCGAACAGGAACTGGGTAACCTGCTGGACTTCGAAGTGCCCTTCGCCACCCTGCTCACCCAGGTCGAAGTAGATGCCAAGGACCCGGCCTTCCAAAACCCCACCAAGCCGATCGGCCCGGTATACACCCAGGCCGAAGCAGAAAAGCTTGCCGCTGAAAAAGGCTGGGCCATCGCCCCCGATGGCGACAAATATCGCCGCGTCGTCGCAAGCCCGCGGCCCAAGCGCATTTTTGAGATACGCCCGATCAAATGGCTGCTGGAGAAAAAGGCCATTGTGATCTGCGCCGGTGGCGGCGGCATTCCGACGATGTATGGCGACGACGGCAAGCTGCACGGCATCGAAGCGGTGATCGACAAGGACCTCTGCTCGTCGCTGCTGGCCGCGCAACTGGACGCCGACCTGCTGGTGATCGCCACCGACGTCAATGCAGCCTTCATCGACTTCGGCAAGCCCACCCAGAAGGCCATCGGCCAGGCTCACCCCGACGCCATGGAACAACTCGGCTTCGCCGCCGGCTCCATGGGCCCCAAGGTGCAGGCCGCCTGCGAGTTCGCTCGCCAGACTGGCAAAACCGCGGTGATCGGTTCACTCTCCGACATCGAAGCCATCGTCCAAGGCAGCGCCGGCACGCGCATCAGCACGGCGACACCTGGCATCACCTATTTGTGAAGTAGAGGAGATTTGCCTATGGCTACCTTTGAACCGGGACACTTGCACGTCGAACGTCACGCACTCAATGAGCAGGATTACAGCTACAACCTGTGCATCGACTATGAAGTCAGCCAGGACCCCAAGGAAGGCAAGGGCATGTTGTTCAAACTGCACGGTTCGGTGCAGGGCAAGGACCTCAAGGAAGAGTTTTTCCTGCCCAAGGACCAGGCATTCGACTTTGCGCGGCATGCGATGAACATCGCGCAGAAATATGGCATGCCGAAAATGGCCGTGTTGAATGGTTCGATGCACAAGCAGTACGACTTGATGTTTGAGGATGTGCGGCATCAGTTGGACGTGAAATCAGGCGACCCGATCAAGCCCGAACACCTGGTATGAACCGGTTGAACTGACTCAACACTGTTCAACATGTGGGAGGGGGCTTGCTCCCGATAGCGGTGTGTCAGCCATAGATTTATCAGCTGATTCGCCGCCATCGGGGGCAAGCCTCCTCCCACATTTTGATCTCCTCCAGCTCCAAGGCATACTGGCTCCCCTCCGCACTCCAGAATCAATATCCGCCCCATGCGTATCCACGTCAGCTTCATCGACCGCGTCGGCATTACCCAGGAAGTCCTGGCCTTGCTCGGTGGGCGTAATCTCAACCTGGATGCGGTGGAGATGGTGCCGCCCAACGTCTATATCGACGCGCCGACCCTGAGCGCCGAGGTGCTCGAAGAACTGCGCGATGCGTTGTTCAGCGTGCAGGGCGTGCAGGCGGTGACCGTGGTCGACATCCTTCCCGGTCAACGCCGCCACCTGCAACTCGACGCCCTGCTGGCGGCCATGACCGACCCGGTACTGGCCCTGGACAGCGCGGGCAAGATCCTGCTGGCCAACCCGGCGCTGATCGCGCTGTACGGGCGCGAACCCGCCGGGGAAAGCATCGCCGAACTGTTCAACGACCCCGGGCTGCTGGAGACCTTGCTGGAGCATGGCTTCCGCCTGCCGTTGCGCGAAATCAGCGTGAATGGCCAGACCCTGTTGCTGGACGCCACGCCGATTACCGATGCCGGCGCTCTGCTCACACCCTCTATCAGCCCAACCGCATCGGCGAGCAATTGTCGGCGCTGCACCATGACCATGCCGAAGGGTTCGACGCGCTGCTGGGCGAATCCCCGGTGATCCGCACCTTGAAGGCACGGGCGCAACGCGTGGCCGCGCTGGATGCACCGCTGTTGATCCAGGGCGAGACGGGCACCGGCAAAGAGTTGGTGGCGCGTGCCTGTCATGCGATCAGCGCACGCCACAGTGCGCCGTTTCTGGCATTGAACTGCGCTGCGTTGCCGGAAAACCTCGCCGAAAGCGAGTTGTTCGGCTACGCGCCCGGGGCCTTTACCGGCGCCCAGCGCGGCGGCAAGCCGGGGCTGATGGAGCTGGCCAACCAAGGCACGGTGTTTCTCGATGAAATCGGCGAGATGTCGCCCTACCTGCAGGCCAAGTTGCTGCGCTTTTTGAATGACGGCAGCTTTCGCCGGGTGGGCGGCGACCGCGAAGTGAAGGTCAATGTGCGCATCCTCAGCGCCACCCACCGCGACCTGGAAAAAATGGTCAGCGAAGGCACCTTTCGCGAAGACCTGTTCTACCGCCTCAATGTACTCAACGTTGAAGTGCCGCCGTTGCGCGAGCGCGGCCAGGACATCCTCTTGCTGGCCCGCTACTTCATGCAGCAGGCCTGCGCACAGATCCAGCGCCCGGTGTGCCGCCTGGCGCCGGGAACCTACCCGGCACTGCTGGGCAACCGCTGGCCGGGCAATGTGCGCCAACTGCAGAACGTGATCTTCCGCGCCGCCGCCATTTGCGAAAGCAGCCTGGTGGACATCGGCGACCTGGATATCGCCGGCACCTCCGTGGCCCGCCAAAGCGACGGCGAAGTCGACAGCCTGGAACAAGCGGTGGAAGACTTCGAGCGCGGCCTGCTGGAAACGCTCTATACCCGCTACCCCTCGACACGCCAACTGGCCAGCCGGCTGCAGACCTCGCACACCGCTATCGCACACCGATTGCGCAAGTACGGCATACCCAACAAACCCTGATTCCAGTTGGAATACAAACCAATGTGGGAGGGGGCTTGCTCCCGATAGCGGTGTATCAGCTGCCTGTCTGTAACTGATCCTCCGCCATCGGGAGCAAGCCCCCTCCCACATTCGCTATGCATTCCAGGTTTGGTCCAGGAACGACATCCACTGTACTGAAAGCGCTACAGTGGAACGATATCGCTACAGCCCTGTTTTTTGCGCGCCATGCAAGGCTTTGATCCACATAGGCTTTTTTTCGCAGGCTCGACTGTAGCGAAATCGCTACACCGTCAGCGCATAAGCTCAGAACCCATTTCGTTAAGTGATTGTTTTTTAATGACTTAATGACATTGGCCGCAATATTGCTAAGCAACTCCCATCATTCCAATCCCGTCCACCAGACGAATCTGGCCCCGAGGAGTTTCCATGAGCGAGTTGCGTTTCACTGAAGATCACGAATGGCTGCGCGCCGAAGCCGATGGCAGCGTCACCGTGGGTATCACCGCTTTCGCGCAGAATGCGCTGGGTGACGTGGTTTTCGTGCAACTGCCCGAGTTGCAGGCCTACGAGAAAGGCGCTGAAGCCTCCACCGTGGAATCGGTAAAAGCCGCCAGTGGCGTGTACATGCCATTGGACGGTGAAGTCCTCGAAGTGAACGACAAACTCGATGCCAGCCCGGAGCTGGTCAACGACGACCCGATGGGCGAAGGCTGGTTCTTCCGCTTTAAACCGGCTGATGCCGGGGCGGTCGCTAAACTGCTGGATCAGGATGCGTACGACCGTCTGATCAAAGCCAACGCCGAAGCCTGAGGAGCGTGCCATGACCGTTAATCTGACCACCGCCAACGAATTCATCGCCCGCCACATCGGCCCGCGCCAGGAAGACGAGCAGCAGATGCTCGCAAGCCTGGGCTTCGATTCCCTGGAAGCCTTGAGCGCCAGCGTCATCCCGGAAAGCATCAAGGGCACCAGCGTGCTCGGCCTGGAAGACGGCCTGAGCGAAGCCGAGGCCCTGGCCAAGATCAAGGCCATCGCCAGCCAGAACCAACTGTTCAAGACCTATATCGGCCAGGGTTACTACAACTGCCATACGCCGTCGCCAATCCTGCGCAACCTCCTGGAAAACCCGGCCTGGTACACCGCCTACACCCCGTACCAGCCAGAGATTTCCCAGGGCCGCCTGGAAGCGCTGCTGAACTTCCAGACCCTGATCAGCGACCTCACCGGCCTGCCGATCGCCAACGCCTCCCTGCTCGACGAAGCCACCGCCGCCGCCGAAGCCATGACCTTCTGCAAACGCCTGAGCAAGAACAAAGGCAGCCATGCGTTCTTCGCCTCGGTGCACAGCCACCCGCAAACCCTCGACGTACTGCGCACCCGTGCCGAGCCACTGGGCATCGACGTGGTGGTGGGCGATGAGCGCGAACTGACCGACGTCAGCGCCTTCTTCGGCGCCCTGCTGCAATACCCGGCCAGCAACGGCGATGTGTTCGATTACCGAGAGCTGACCGAACGCTTCCACGCCGCCAACGCGCTGGTCGCCGTCGCCGCCGACCTGCTGGCCCTGACCCTGCTGACCCCGCCGGGCGAGTTCGGCGCCGACGTGGCCATCGGCAGCGCGCAACGCTTTGGCGTGCCACTGGGCTTTGGCGGCCCGCACGCGGCGTACTTCTCCACCAAGGATGCGTTCAAGCGCGACATGCCAGGCCGTCTGGTCGGTGTCTCGGTGGACCGCTTCGGCAAGCCGGCCCTGCGCCTGGCCATGCAGACCCGCGAGCAACATATCCGTCGCGAGAAGGCCACCAGCAACATCTGCACCGCCCAAGTGCTGCTGGCCAACATCGCCAGCATGTACGCCGTGTACCACGGCCCCAAAGGCCTGACCCAGATTGCCCAGCGTATTCACCAGCTGACCGCGATCCTGGCCAAGGGCCTGACCGCCCTGGGCTTGAAGGTCGAACAGGCACACTTCTTCGACACCCTCACGCTCAACACCGGCGCCAACACCGCCGCCGTGCACGACAAGGCCCGTGCCCAGCGCATCAACCTGCGCGTGGTGGACGCCGAGCGTGTCGGCCTGTCGGTTGACGAAACCACGACCCAGGCTGATATCCAGGCCTTGTGGGCGATTTTCGCCGACGGCAAGGCGCTGCCAGCCTTCACCGCGACCGACAGCACCCTGCCGGCCGCCCTGCTGCGCCAGTCGCCGATCCTCAGCCACCCGGTGTTCAACCGCTATCACTCGGAAACCGAGCTGATGCGCTACCTGCGCAAGCTGGCCGACAAGGACCTGGCGCTGGACCGCACCATGATTCCGCTGGGCTCGTGCACCATGAAGCTCAACGCCGCCAGCGAAATGATCCCGGTGACCTGGGCCGAATTCGGCGCCCTGCACCCCTTCGCCCCGGCCGAACAAAGCGCCGGCTACCTGCAACTGACCTCGGAGCTGGAAGCCATGCTCTGCGCGGCCACCGGCTACGACGCGATCTCCCTGCAGCCGAACGCCGGTTCCCAGGGTGAATACGCCGGCCTGCTGGCCATCCGTGCCTATCACCAGAGCCGTGGCGAAGCGCGTCGCGACATCTGCCTGATCCCGTCGTCGGCCCACGGCACCAACCCGGCGACCGCCAACATGGCCGGCATGCGCGTGGTGGTCACCGCCTGCGACGCACGGGGCAACGTCGACATCGACGACCTGCGCGCCAAGGCCGTCGAGCATCGCGAGCACCTTGCCGCGCTGATGATCACCTACCCGTCCACCCATGGTGTGTTCGAGGAAGGCATCCGCGAAATCTGCGCGGTCATCCACGACAACGGCGGCCAGGTGTACATCGACGGCGCGAACATGAACGCAATGGTCGGCCTTTGCGCGCCGGGCAAGTTCGGCGGCGACGTGTCCCACCTGAACCTGCACAAAACCTTCTGCATCCCCCACGGCGGTGGCGGCCCGGGCGTTGGCCCGATTGGCGTCAAGTCCCACCTCACGCCGTTCCTGCCGGGCCATGCGGCCATGGAACGCAAGGAAGGTGCCGTATGCGCGGCACCATTCGGCAGCGCGAGCATCCTGCCGATCACCTGGATGTACATCAGCATGATGGGCGGCGCGGGCCTCAAGCGCGCCTCGCAATTGGCGATCCTGAACGCCAACTACATTTCCCGTCGCCTGGAAGAGCACTACCCCGTGCTGTACACCGGCAGCAACGGCCTGGTGGCGCACGAGTGCATCCTCGACCTGCGCCCGTTGAAGGACAGCAGCGGCATCAGCGTGGACGACGTGGCCAAGCGCCTGATCGACTTCGGCTTCCATGCGCCGACCATGTCGTTCCCGGTGGCCGGCACCTTGATGATCGAGCCGACCGAAAGTGAATCCAAGGAAGAACTGGACCGCTTCTGCGACGCCATGATCGCCATTCGCGAAGAGATTCGCGCGGTGGAAAACGGCACGCTGGACAAGGACGACAACCCGCTCAAGAACGCTCCGCATACCGCTGCGGAACTGGTGGGCGAATGGAGCCACCCTTACAGCCGCGAGCAGGCGGTGTACCCGGTTGCTTCGCTGATCGAAGGCAAGTACTGGCCACCGGTTGGCCGGGTCGACAACGTGTTTGGCGATCGCAACCTGGTGTGTGCGTGCCCGTCGATCGAAAGCTACGCGTAACCCGATTGGCTGAATGGGATCAAAATGTGGGAGGGGGCTTGCCCCCGATGACGGAGTGTCAGTCAACAAATATGTTGAATGTACAACCGCCATCGGGAGCAAGCCCCCTCCCACACTGATCGAGTACACCCGATACATAATAAGAAACCGGAGAACAACCATGTCCCTTAGCGTGTTCGACCTGTTCAAAATCGGCATCGGCCCCTCCAGTTCCCACACCGTCGGCCCGATGCGCGCCGCCGCTCGCTTCGTCGAGGGGCTCAAGCGTGACGACCTGCTGAGCACCACCCACAGCATCAGGGTGGAACTCTACGGTTCGCTGGGCGCCACCGGCAAAGGCCACGGCAGCGACAAAGCCGTGCTGCTGGGCCTGGAAGGCGAACACCCGGACACCGTGAATACCGAAACCGTGGCCGCGCGCCTTGCGCAGATGCGCAGTGACGGTCGCCTCAATCTGCTCGGCGAACACAGCATTGCGTTCAACGAGAAAGAACACCTGGCGATGATTCGCAAACCCCTCGCCTACCATCCCAACGGCATGATCTTTCGCGCCTTCGATGCCGCCGGTATCCAAGTGCGCAGCCGCGAGTATTACTCGGTCGGCGGTGGTTTCGTGGTGGATGAAGACGCGGCCGGCGCCGACCGGATTGTCGAGGACGCCACCCCACTGACCTTTCCGTTCAAGCACGCCAAAGACTTGCTCGGCCACTGCGCCACCTACGGGCTGTCCATCAGCCAGGTCATGCTGACCAATGAAAGCGCGTGGCGCCCGGAAGCGGAAACCCGCGCCGGCCTGCTGAAAATCTGGCAAGTCATGCAGGATTGCGTGGACGCCGGTTGTCGCAATGAAGGCATCCTGCCCGGTGGCCTGAAGGTCAAGCGTCGCGCCGCCGCGCTGCATCGGCAACTGTGCAAGCACCCCGAGTCGGCCCTGCGCGACCCGTTGTCGGTGCTCGACTGGGTCAACCTCTATGCGCTGGCGGTCAACGAAGAAAACGCCAACGGCGGGCGCGTGGTCACCGCGCCCACTAACGGTGCGGCCGGGATCATCCCCGCTGTGCTGCATTACTACATGCGCTTTATCCCCGGCGCGAACGAAGACGGCGTGGTGCGCTTTCTGCTCACCGCTGCCGCCATCGGCATTCTGTACAAGGAAAACGCTTCGATTTCCGGCGCTGAGGTCGGGTGCCAGGGCGAGGTCGGCGTGGCCTGTTCGATGGCCGCCGGCGCACTTTGCGAGGTGCTGGGCGGCAGCGTGTCACAAGTGGAAAACGCTGCCGAGATCGGCATGGAGCACAACCTCGGCCTGACCTGCGACCCGATTGGCGGGCTGGTGCAGGTGCCCTGCATCGAGCGCAATGCGATGGGCTCGGTCAAGGCGATCAACGCCGTGCGCATGGCCTTGCGCGGCGATGGGCAGCACTTTGTGTCCCTCGACAAAGTGATCCGCACCATGCGCCAGACCGGCGCCGATATGAAGAGCAAATACAAGGAAACCGCCCGCGGCGGTTTGGCCGTCAACATTATCGAGTGCTGACGCCTAACCGCGCGCCGGCACGTTTTTCAGGAGCTGAACATGTCCACCGAAACCCTGTTGAAAACCCCATTGCACGCCCTGCACCTCGAACTGGGCGCGCGCATGGTGCCCTTCGCCGGCTACGACATGCCGGTGCAGTACCCGCTCGGTGTAATGAAGGAACACTTGCACACCCGTGAACAGGCCGGGTTGTTCGATGTATCACACATGGGCCAGATCCGCCTGACCGGCGCCAATGCCGCCAAGGCCCTGGAAACCCTGGTGCCGGTCGACATCATTGACCTGCCGGTGGGCATGCAGCGCTACGCGATGTTCACCAATGACCAGGGCGGCATTCTCGACGACCTGATGGTGGCCAACCTGGGCAACGACGAACTGTTCCTGGTGGTCAATGCCGCCTGCAAGGATCAGGACCTGGCCCATTTGCGCGCGCACATCGGTGAGCAGTGCAGCATCGAGCCGCTGTTCGAAGAACGCGCACTGCTGGCCCTGCAAGGCCCGGCGGCGGTGAAGGTGTTGGCGCGCCTGGCACCTGAAGTGACCAAGATGACCTTCATGCAGTTCGCCTCCCTGCGCCTGCTGGATGTGGACTGCTACGTCAGCCGCTCCGGCTACACCGGTGAGGACGGTTTTGAAATCTCCGTACCGGCTGGAAATGCCGAAAGCCTGGCCCGCAGCCTGCTGGCCGAGGCCGAAGTACAGGCGATCGGCCTGGGCGCTCGCGACTCCCTGCGCCTGGAAGCCGGCCTGTGCCTGTATGGCCACGACATGAACACCGACACCACGCCGATTGAAGCCAGCCTGTTGTGGGCGATTTCCAAGGCCCGGCGTGCCGATGGCGCGCGAGCCGGCGGCTTCCCGGGCGCCGACCGGATTTTCACCCAACAGCAAGCCGGCGTGAGCCGCAAGCGCGTTGGTCTGCTGCCGCAGGAACGCACCCCGGTGCGCGAAGGCGCGGAAATTGTCGATGAGCACGGTACGGTCATCGGCAGCGTGTGCAGCGGAGGCTTTGGCCCAACCCTGGGCGGGCCGCTGGCGATGGGCTACCTGGACAGTGCGTTTGTCGCACTGGATACCGAAGTTGCTGCGCTGGTGCGTGGGAAAAAAGTGCCATTACGTGTAAGTAAAATGCCATTCGTGCCGCAACGTTACTTCCGCGGCTGATTGACCGTTTCCATAAGTAACGCGGTTGCGTTACGTGCACTAAACTGTAACGCAACCGCCATATAACAGTGCACGCCTCATAGTCACTGTTAGTGAAATACGCCTATAACAAGTGATCGAGACTATCGAATAAGGCCGTTCACAATACTTCAAAGAAGTTCCGTCAGCCCGAGCAAACACGGGCTTTTTGGCGGGGCTTGTTTTTGTCATATTAGTTGGCGTAGAGTTTGCCCACTGTGTTTGCATGGGTCGCTTGGAACCTGGACCTGGGCAGTAGCTGAAGTAGTAATGCTACAACCCGTTCGACGTCTCTTACTTTCCTGCAACCCAGCCCAGTGCTCTTTCATGTGAAAGGGGCTGTCATTAATTTTTAGCGTCAAAGGAAAGAAGAAAATGGCTGATCGTCAGAGCGGTACCGTCAAGTGGTTCAACGACGAAAAAGGGTTTGGTTTTATCACGCCGGAAAGCGGTCCGGATCTGTTCGTGCATTTCCGCGCTATTCAGGGCAACGGCTTCAAGAGCCTGAAAGAAGGCCAGAAAGTGACCTTCGTTGCTGTGCAAGGCCAGAAAGGCATGCAGGCTGACGAAGTACACGCAGAAGGCTGATCCTTACTGCGACAAAAAGCCCCTGATATGACATCAGGGGCTTTTTTATGCCCGCTATTCCGTAAACTGCAGTTTTTGTCCAGAGAGCCCTGCCATGTCCAAACCCCTGCTAAGTCCCCAAGGCGAATTTCCCGCCGTTGGCCTGGGTCGTCGCCTGGCAGCGATGTTCTATGATTTCCTTTTATGCACCGCGCTGCTGATCGTCACCGCGTTTATCTATAAGTTGATCTGGATCGCCTTCGTCGGCGAAGCGAAGATGCGCACGCTCACCGAATCCGGCGCGCTGGACGGTGATCCGCTGCTGTCGACTATTCTGTTGTTCGTGCTGTTTGGGTTCTTCGCCAAGTTCTGGACCCATTCCGGGCAGACCCTGGGTATGCAGGTGTGGGGCGTACGCGTGCAAAACGCCGACGGCTCGCGCATCAGCCTGTGGCAGGCGCTGTTGCGCTTTGTGGTGTCGATCGCGTCGTGGCTGTGCGTGGGGCTGGGGTTTATCTGGTCGCTGTTCGATAAGCACAAGCGCAGCTGGCATGACATCTATTCGGACACGCAGTTGGTGCGGATCCCAAAGCAGAAGAAATAATCCCCTGCCCAGTGAAGATCAAAATGTGGGAGGGGGCTTGCTCCCGATAGCGGTGTGACAGTCACCCGATACATTGACTGATCCACCGCTATCGGGAGCAAGCCCCCTCCCACATGTTTTACCCAGCCAGTCTCAGGTCAGGCGTTGCCGGCCAGCTTGAGACGTGCAGCCTGGGTGAAGTCCAGCATGCGCTTGAGCGGGCGTACCGCATGCGGGATTACCGACGGCTCGACGAAGATCTCATTACTGCCCTCGCGCAAGCATTGCAACGTGCGCTCCAGGGTATTCATCGCCATCCACGGGCAGTGCGCGCAACTGCGGCACGCGGCGCCGTTGCCCGCGGTCGGCGCTTCGATAAAGACTTTGTCCGGGCACAGCTGCTGCATCTTGTAGAAGATGCCGCGGTCGGTGGCGACGATGAAGGTCTTGTTCGGCAAGCGCTGCGCAGCGGCAATCAGCTGGCTGGTGGAGCCCACGGCGTCCGCCAGTTCGATCACCGAGGTCGGCGACTCCGGGTGCACCAGGATCGCAGCGTCCGGGTACAGCGCCTTCATGTCTTCCAACTGCTTGGACTTGAACTCTTCGTGGACGATGCAGGCACCGTCCCACAGCAACATGTCGGCACCGGTCTGGCGCTGGATGTAAGTGCCCAAGTGTTTGTCCGGGCCCCAGATAATCGTCTCGCCGTTATCCATCAGGCTTTCGACGATCTCCAGTGCGCAACTGGACGTCACCACCCAGTCGGCACGGGCTTTGACCGCCGCCGAGGTGTTGGCGTAGACCACCACGGTACGCTCGGGATGCTGGTCACAGAACGCGGAGAACTCATCCACCGGGCAACCCAGATCCAGGGAGCAGGTGGCTTCCAGGGTCGGCATCAGGACGCGTTTTTCAGGGGTGAGGATTTTTGCGGTTTCGCCCATGAACCGCACCCCCGCCACCAGCACGGTCTTGGCCGGGTGAGCGGCGCCGAAGCGCGCCATTTCCAGGGAGTCGGAAACGCAGCCGCCGGTTTCTTCGGCCAGGGCCTGAATCACCGGGTCGCAGTAGAAGTGGGCGACCAGCACCGCGTCCTGCGCTTTGAGCTCGGCGGCGATGGCGGCGCGCAAGCTCGCTTCCTCATCGGCGCTCAGGGCCTTGGGCTGCTTGGCGTCGAGGTGGGCTTGAACCAGTAGGCGTTCGGAGATATGCGTCATGTTCGCAAGACCTGCAGGCGCAGTAGCGCGAAAATCGAGTGTACCACCGGCTCTGGAGCCCTTCGGGCGCCGCCGGACGAAGTGTGTGTATTCATCAAGCACGGGTAACGGTGAGGCTGCGCAAGGCTACAGAATATCGAATCGATTCAAAAGCCTAATCTGGCAGTGCGAGGGCATTTTGCGGGGGGATGACGGCGGGGTTGGAGCCCCCGCGAAGACCTTCCATAGAAAGGTGTTCGCGGGGCTGTGCAACGGGGTGCGTCAGGCGAACAGCTTCTGCACGTTGCTCATCGCATCCTCGGCGAACCCTTGCAGGAATGCCTCGAACGCCGGCACGTCTTCCGGGCCACCGGTATAAGGCTGGCCAATGATGGTCCAGGTTGCCAGGCTTTGATTGGCGCCCTGCGGCACCACTTCCATGACGGCCCACAGGTTGCCGATATTCAGCGACGTGTAAATCAGCGACCAGGTCATGGTCATGCCTTCGTTGTCATGACTGTTGAGTTGCTCGATCACCACGTTGCCGTCCTTGAACAGCTTCTTGCGCACCGAGCGAACGCCCTCCCCTGTCATCTCAATGTGCGACAACGCCGGAATAAACTTCGCGAAACCGGAAAAGTCACCGACGATATTCCACACACTGCGCGCATCGCCATTGACGGTGACGCTGGCAACCACAGGGTTGCCCACGGGGTTGCGCACCAGGGTATCGGGTTCAAAATGTTGCATGAGACAGCTCCTTTTTTTGCTCAGATGAAATCGATTTGCTTGAGGTAGTCGCAGCCTTTTTGCAGCAGCGCACTGTTCTTGGCCGGGTAGTCTTCACCCATGCTACGGATGCCTGAGAGCGCATTGCGGTACTCGATCATCGAGATATCGCCAATGTCTTCCTCAAACCCATTGAGGTAAAAGCCAACGACACCGAACAACGCGTTGTCACTGTCGATCGCCGACAAGCGCTGCTGCCATTGTGTCACCGGGACCATCTGGAAATCGTGACCAGCGGCGCGAAACGCCTCCAGGTAATGCGTCCAGCTCAAGGGCAGCGGGTTGTGCAGGTTGAAGACCGCCTTGGCGCGGTTATGCCGGCTGGCGTGGAAGGCAATGAACCGAGCAAGGAAGTCCACCGGCATCAGGTCGAAGTTCAGCGCCAGCTCAGGCACTTCCTTAAGCTGCAATGAGCCTTTGAGCATCAGCATCAACCGGTTCTGATGCGGTTGGCACACACCGGTACGCGTATTGAAGGCAATGTTGCCCGGACGATACAGGTTGACCCATACACCCGACTCACTGGCGTTCCACAAGATGCGCTCGGCCACCCATTTGGACAGGTTGTAGCCATTGCGGATGTAGATCGGCGGCGTGAACGCCGGCGGTTCTTCCAACACGCGCCCCTGCTCATCCACCGTGCTGGAGGCGGACAAGGTGGAAATGAAATTGAACACCTTCTTGCTGCGCCCTTCACACAACTGCAGGCATTCCAGTACGGGCGTGACGTTGTCCTTGACCAGCGACTCGTAGTCGAGCACGTGGTTGACGTTGGCCGCGTTGTAGATCAACACGCCGTATTCACGGTCCAGCCATTCGTAATCCGCTTGCGACAGCCCCAGCCGAGGCTGGCTGATATCTGCCGCCAACACCTTTACCCGACTCAGGTCCAGGTGTTCGAGACGGTTCTGAATCAACGCCTGTTCGAAACGCTGCTGGGCACTCATCCCCGCCGATTCGCGCACCAGGCATGCCACTTCAGTGCTGCCCAGCTCCAGCAGCGCCTCAACGATATGCACACCCAGAAACCCGTTGGAACCGGTGACGATAACCTTGTGCAGGTTGCCCAGGCGGCTGATCGGCAACACGTCCAGCTCAGGCCTGAGCATCGCGTCACGCAATGCCTGGGGGCTGACCGTGGCGGTGGCCTCGACGTCCTGGTCGATCAGATTGGCGAGGTTGATCAGGGTAGGTTGTTCAATAAAACGGTTGATCGACACGCCCTTGCCGAACGTCTCGCGAATGCCCATCAGCATTTGCGACAGCAGGATCGAGTGGCCGCCGAGGTTGAAGAAGCTGTCATCCACGGAGATGTCGGCGCCGGGCATGTCGAGCAGTGTCGACCACAGCCCGAGCAGGCTTTCCTGGGTAGGGTTCTGCGGTGCCTGACGTGGTCCCTGGGTTTTGTAATTGACGGGTAGATTCTTCAGGGCCGTGCGGTCGACTTTACCGTTGGCCGTGGCCGGCAGGCGTTCCAGCAGGCAGTAAGCGCTGGGGCGCATGTAATCGGGCAAATGCGTGAGCGCGTAGGCCTGCAGCTGTTCGCTGGCGGCGTGACCGTCACCGCCCTGGGGCTGGGAGAAAAACGCCAGGATGCGCCGCTGTTGATCGATCACGACCGCCAACTGACGAAACAACTGGCTCGATTGCAGCAAGTGTTCGATTTCTTCCGGCTCGACACGAAAACCACGAATCTTTACCTGGTTATCCAGGCGCCCGATGATCTGGATGCCGTCTTGGGTCCAGCGCGCCAGATCCCCGGTGCGGTACAACCGCAACAGCTGGCCATCGGGCAATTCATGCAGGCGGTACCGTTCGGCCGTCATTTGCACGGCGTCCAGATAACCCAGGCCCACCCCCGGCCCGGCGATGTGGATCTCACCACTGCCACTTTGCCCTACCGGCAAGCCGTCTTCGTCGAGCAGGTAGATCGCGGTATTGGCGATCGGCACGCCGAGGTTGCGATTATTGTCGCCGGGCTGGAAGGTGCGGCATGTGGCAAGTACGGTCGTTTCCGTGGGCCCATAAATGTTATGCAGTTGGCAGTGGTCCACCAGTTGCTCGATGACATGGGGCTCGCACACATCCCCGCCCGTCACCAGATGGCGCATGCCGTACAGCGATTCGAGCGGGAGAATGCTGAGCAAGGCCGGTGGCAGGAAGGCGTGAGTCACCTGCTCCTGCTCAATCAGCTCGGCCAGCGCCACAGGGTCGCGGCGCTGGTCCTCGGTGGGTACGATCAACTCGGCGCCCTGGATCAGCGTCGGGAAAATGTCGAGCAGCGAGGCATCGAAGTTGATGGTGGAAAACTGCAAGGCGCGGCTGTCACGGTCCAGTTCCACGTAGCGGGCATACCACGCGCAGAAGTGACTCAGGTTGTCGACCGTCAGCAATACGCCCTTGGGTTGACCGGTGGTGCCCGAGGTGTAGATCGCTACACAGGGTGCCGCCCCTGCCAGCGGCACGCGCAGCAGGCTCTGATCTGGCGCGAGGGCCACGCGGCTGTAACCTTTGGCGCCATGGTGGAAGAAATCCAGATGGCCGATGTCCAGGGTCGTCAGGCCCGGGAGCGGGTTGCTGGCTTCGGTGTCCTGGATCAGCAAGCTGGCGTTGGCATGTTTGAGGATCGCGCCACGACGCTCCGCCGGATGGTTCGGGTCCAGGGGCAGGTACACGGCGCCACAGCCGATCACCGCCAGGATCGCGGCATACAGCGCCGTGCCCTTGGGCAACGAGATGCCGACCACGGTCAGCCCCCCGGCCTGCGCTTGCAGCAAAGGCTGCAGACGTTCCTGAATCGCCACGCTGTAGGCGTGCAGTTGAGCGTAGGACATGCCGTGCCCGTCGACTTTCAAGGCACTGCGCTCGGCGTTGGCCAGCAGGCTGTCGGCCAGACGCTGTACGAAGGGTTGCCGGGCTTCCTGCAGCACCCCGATGTTGGCAGTGGCATTGTGACGATGCTGCCAGGCCAGCCGATCCAGCGCGATCAGGCTCAACAGGCTGTCGGCAGACTTCACCGGCTCACGCGGCGCCTCGAGATAGTCGGCGCTGCGCGAGTAGCGGCCAATGTGCACACTGGCCAACTCGACCATTTGCGCGATGGCTTCCTGCGCCCGGTCGGCCCCGTTGCCGGACGCGTCGGCGCCGACTTCACGGCGCCCCAGCGTCATCCAATCACCCTCCCCCGCGCACCAAAGGCACTCAAGTTGCAAGGGCGCGAACACATCGGCGGCATCGTCGGACCGCATCCGCAAAGACAGACGGTGACCTGTCGGATAGTCAGGGAACCGTGTCGTGCTGGCGTCATCGATCAACAGGTCCGGCGCCGCCAACCGGCGCAGCTCATTGGCGTTATCAGTGGGCAACAGATGCGTCGTGTGCCCCATCTGCTCCAGCTCTTGCGTCAGGCAGGCGAGCGCATGGCTGCGCCCGCACAGAACGATATCAAGATGTCTCATTGAAGTTCTCCTCTAGCGCAGATAATCGGCGAGCGCTTCCTGCATGCAGGGAGCGTCGAGCATGGCGCTGTGTTTGAAGAATCGAACGATGTTGCCCACCAGCGGATGCGTCGGCGTGATCGGAAAACTCATGCCTTCGACTTCCTCACGCAACGCCGCCTTGACGGAGACGCTCACCGGCAACTGCTCGATCAAGGCAAAATCGAACCCCTGCTGGATCTCGTTGGTCAGGTACTCGGCGAGGAACACCGGCATGATCGCGGCCAGCGAGCGCTTGTCTTCCTCGCTCGCGGTGCGCCAATAAATGCGTGTCAAGTTGGCCCAGAAGCCGGAGTGCCTTCCCTCGTCCGCCAAGTGGTCTGCCATCAACCCCTTGACCGACGCTTTCACCGAGTCGTCCCGGGCAAATGCCGCAACATCGTTGGTCAGGGTGTTTTCGGCAATCGCAACGCAGATCAGCTCCACAGCCGCTTTAAGGTGCTCGGGCGCCATTGCCAGTGCCTTGGGAATCGAACGGCTGAGTTCGATTTCCGCGGGCAAGTTAATGGGTTCGATCCCGGTCAGTTCGATGGTCTGTTGCATGTAGTCCATCGCCACCAGCGCGTGGTAGTCCTCGTCGACCACCACGGTCATCGCGTCATACCGACAGGCAAACGGGAAGCGGATGGCGAAGTTGTCCTTCGCAATACTTCGGGCCGTTTTATCGACGATTTCCGTTTCGAAAATCACCACGTCGTTAATGAACTTGTACAAACTCTGAACGAGCACGAAGTGCTGCAAGTGAGCACACTCGCGAATAAACGTTGCACCCATCACCAGCGGTTGGCGACTGATCGGGAATATTAACTTTCCATCATCTTCCAATCGACGCCTTGGCCGCGTACGAATCGTCGCCCGCTCCTCCCAAGACTCGGAAAATGATTGATATTCTTCAGCTCTCATGAATCGTTCCCTTTGTTCATGATGGTCAGTAATAGTGCACTTCAAACAACAGGCAACCGTCTTTTGAATTGAACGGCCCGTGCTCGGTGTGCGCTGCCCTGAAGAAGTAACCGCCATCACGGTAGGTTTTCTCGGGACGCTCTTTACTGGCTAACTCTGTCTGGTCGCCTTCAATCAAATACACTTCTTCGTGATAATCATGTGTATAGATTTCACGGGTGCCGCCGCCCGGATGGAAGCGCACCAGTCGCGTGCGAATCCCGGTTTTAGTGACAGGGTCCAAGGTGTCCTTGAATACCGTCAGGGTGATACCGCGCTCGGATGTCACCTCGACCCATTGGGCCTGGTCAGCTTCAATGACTTCTACGTTCATGCCACGCACTCACTGACATTTTCGCGCATGGCCACGCGCAAGTTGTCCCACAGCGCCAGGCGACTTTGCACCGCAGCGATGGCCGACTCATAGACTTCTTCCTGGCGCTGGGCATCACCGTTGACCAGCCGCGCGAGCAGGCTTTCGGCGGCCGGGCCGTGATCTTCGGAGTCGACTTCAATATGGCGTTGCAGGTAGTAGCGGAACGTCGGTGCGTCGTCGGCAGTGATGTCCCAGTCATCGAGAATGCGTTGGAACATCTCTGGAATGACGCTCTCACGCCCATGCAGAAACGCGGCGGCGACACTGTGCGTCGACGCATTGATTGCAGTTTCGATGGTATCGGTCACAAAGGCGGAAGCCGCCAGGCCTGCGTCGCAACGGCTCAAGGCGGTCTGCAGATCGACCCCTTCACGCATCAGTTTGACGAAGAATTCGATCTTGTCGGTGCTGGCGCCAACTTCACGCATGGCATGCAGATAGAGTTCGAAGTGGCTGTAGTGACCGCCCTGCAGGTTTTGGTCAGACTCTTCGCCGAGGATGATTTCGTTGATCAGGTGAGCGGCCGCCGGGTCCAGTGGAGGCAGCCATGGCAGGCGAGTACAGGTCAGGTCCTGTTGCAGGCGCTTGGCCAGGGACATGAAATCCCACACGGCAAAGACATGGGTTTCCATAAAGGCGCGCAAGACAGGCAATGAATTGATTTCAGCAAATATCCGATGATTGCCCAGTTCCGTTTTCTTTGCATTCAATAGCGACTTTTTATCTTCCATGATGCTCTCCTTATCAGGCTTAGTTGCGCCCCGGCGACTCGACATATACCCACTTGCCTTATTTCAGGCATGAGCAGGCTTATCTCGCCATTACCGGCCAGCACGCGATACATTTCAATTAGATTACAGGGTGATACTTCGTTGGCCCGAGAGGTCAGCCGCCGAAGCAAGACGAAACTTAGAGGAAGTTCATTATGATCAGCAAGTGTTTTCTTGAAAAATAATACAAATTATTTCCAAACTACAAAACACACAACAACAGAAGCCCGATCAAAGTTATGAGCATCAACTTTGTCGGGCGATAGTTTACCTACTCGCACATCGCGAGCATTCGCAAACTTCATGTCATTGCTAAGTTAGCAATCAACTAAACCGTCAACAGGCCATTCGCCTTTTTACCATTCAAGTTCCCTCTTGTTCGTTCAGAAGAGCCGCGCGTCACTTGCCGGCTGTGTGCATTCAATTCTTGGCTTGCTGACGTAAGGCCAATGCCGCCACACCGCACAGGATCAAGGCGACACAGGACACGTAGAACGCATCGCTGTAGGCCATCAAGTAGGCCTCGCGACGCACGGTGTGCATCAGGCCCTCAAGGACTTGCTGCTGGGCGGGCAACAGTTGGTTGAAAACGAATTCTTCGCTGTCCGCCATGCCCGCGCGCAGGCGCTCCTGGAATGACGGGGAAAACAGAGTGATCGATTCGCCGACACGCTCGGAATGAAAGCGCTCGCGCATGGCGACGATCTGCGTCAGCCCGGCGGTGCCCACGGCCCCACCCAGGTTGCGCAGCATGGAAAACAACGCCGAAGCGGAACCGGCTTCATCCTTGGCCAGCCCCGACACGGCCAGCACTGACAGCGCCACCATGATCAACGGCTGCCCGATACCCCTTACCACGGTGGACGGGATGATCACGTTGGCGGCGCTGTCCACGTCCAGGTGCGCGCCGAGATAGCAGCCCAAGGCCATGATGAAAAAGCCGCTGGCCACCATCAGCTTGGGGTTGAGCCACTTCATCAGGCGCGGCATGAACGGTGCCAGTACCAGTTGCACCATGCCGTAGGCAATCAGGCTGATCCCGATTTCCCGGGCGTTGTAGCCCTGCAATTGGGACAGGTAATTGGGCACCAGAAACACCAGGCCGAACGTGGCCGCGCCAAAAATGAACATCGCCGCGCTCGCCACGCCGAAGTTGTAGCTTTTGAGCAGGCGCAGGTTGATGAACGAGCGGCTGCCGTACAGTTGCGACAGCACGAAGTACACCAGGGCGACGCCGGCGGCCAGTGACATCCACACGATGAAATCGGAGCCGAACCAGTCCTTGCGCCCGCCTTCTTCGAGCACGATCTGTAATCCGCCCAGGCCGACGATCATGGCCAGGATGCCGCCCCAGTCGCCGCGTTTGAGCAGGCTCAATTGCATGGGTTTGGCATCGATGGACCACGCCACCGCCAGCAGCAGGAGAATGCCGGGGGCCAGTTGCAGGTAGAAGATCCAGCGCCAGGAATAGGCATCGGTCAGCCAGCCGCCGATGGATGGCCCGGCGGCCTGGGCCACGCTGTTCGATAGCGCAAACAGGGCCATGCCCATGGCGATCTTGCTCGGCGGCAGCTCAGTGATGATCAGTTGAAACGACAACGGAATCAGTACCGCGCCGGCGGCGCCCTGGATCACCCGAATGATGATCATCACTTCCAGGTTGGGTGCCCAGGAGCAGGCAATCGAAGCCACCAGAAACACAAACGAGCCCACCAGCATCACGCGGCGCAGCGAGAACACCTGCACCAGCCAGGCGGTCAGCGGGATCATGACGATTTCCGCGACCAGGTACGCCGTGGAGATCCACGAACCTTCTTCGAAGGTCGCCCCCAGCGAGCCTTCGATTTCAGGCAACGCGGCGCTGGTGACGTGCACGTTCATGCCGGCCATGAAGCAGCCGAACAGCCCGCCGATCACGGCCACCCAGGCACGAAAGGAGACGGTTTTCTCGCCAGCCTCAGTCATGCGTGGCGCCCTGGGCAGTGGGGCGGGTATCCACCGTGGTAATCACCGACATGCCCGGCAGGATGGGGCCGCCGTCATCGTGCTGATCAATCACGATCTTCACCGGAAAACGCTGCACGATCTTGGTGAAGTTGCCGGTGGCATTGTCCGACGGCAGCAGCGCGAACACCGCCCCCGAGCCGGGCGAGAAGCTCACCACATGGCCCTTGAGCTTGCGTCCCGAATAGCTGTCGACGCTGATGTCCACCGCTTGCCCGGCGCGCATGTCGCGCAATTGGGTTTCCTTGTAGTTGGCCACCACGTAGGCCTGCTGCAAGGGCACCACCGCCAGCAGCGGCAGCCCCGGCGCGACGTACTGGCGGGTGCGCACCTTGCGCTGCCCCACCACGCCGTCGATCGGCGAGCGGATCAAGGTGTCTTCCAGCGCATGGTCCGCCAGTTTCAACTGAGCCTCGGCCTGGCCGCGCCGGGCTATCTGCTGCTGCAGCGAGGCATCGGCCAATTGGCGTCGGGTAATGGCGACGTTCAGGCGGGTCTCCTGCTGGCGCTGCATCGCCCGGGCAATTTCCACCGCGGCGCTGGCCTGGGTGTAGCTGGCGGCCGCGCTTTCCAAACGTTGGGCGCTGGCGGCATGCTCGCGCACCAAGCCTTCATAGCGACGCTGATCCAGGCTGGCGCGGCGCAACTCCGCGCCCACGCTGCGGGTATGCGCCTCAGCCTGGGCCACACCGGCCTTTTGCTGGGCGATCAGGCTGTCGGTGACTTGCAGGTTGGCTTGCTGGGCAGCGATCGAGGCGTGCACTTCGGCCAACTCCGCACGGGCCTGGGCCAAGCGCGCCTGGTAATCGCGGTCCTCGATGCGCACCAGCACATCGCCTGCCTTGACGGGCTGGTCGTCCTCCACCAGCACCTGGGCCACGTACCCGGACACCCGTGGACTGATGGGAATCCAGTCGGCACGCACGTAGGCGTCGTCGGTCTGTTCCAGGTAGCGCCCAACCGTCATCCAATACACACCAAACGCCACCGCAGCGATCAATAACGCCGCACCACCGAGCAGAATCAGGTTGCGTTTGCGGCGTTGCTTGCGGGCGTGCATGAGTTGTTCGAGCACATGCTCCTGCTCATCCTGCACAGTGGTTTTTTCATCAACAGCGATATTCATGGCTGGGTACCGGAAAAAGTGACGGAGGCGTGGGTGAGCGCAGCAGCAGGGGTGGGGGTGGACTGCCAGCCGCCGCCCAGGGCGCTAAACAGACTGATCTGGCGTTGCAGCAACTGGCCGTCGGCATCGGCTTGAGTGGCTTGCAGGCGGATCAGCTCACGCTCGCTGTCGAGCACGTCGAGAAAGTCGATGGAGCCGGCTTCGTAGTTGAACTGCGCCAGCTTGTAGGCGTGCCGACTGCTCTCCAGGGCCTGACTCAAGGCCGCGTGGCGTTGGCGCTCGCCGTCGTACAACGCCAGGGCCTGGCGCACATCCTTGAGGGCCTTGAGCACGCTGGCCTCGAACTGCGCGACCTCCACCTGCTCAAGCGCGCGAGCCTGGTTGACCCGTGCGCGGTTGGCACGCCAGTTGGGGAATTGCCAGGTAATCAGCGGGCCAATGCCGAACATCACCGCGCTGCTGTCTCCCAGTTCATGGGGTTTGTTGGCCGAGGAGGACACAGATGCACCAAAGGTCACCTTCGGGTACAGGTCGGCCTGGACAATATCCACTTGCAACGTGGCCGCTTGCAGCGCTCGCTCGGCCCGGCGGATATCCGGGCGGCGCGCCAGCAATTGCCAGCCATCGCCCACCGGCAGCGCGCCAGTAAGTTGCGGCACCACTTCGCATGTCGCAGCGCCCGAGCCCTGTTCCAGATCAGCCACGCCCGTGAGCATCGCCAGCTCGTACAACGCGACCTGGCGGCGCGCCTCCAACATGGGCAGCAAGGCCAGGGTTTCGCCCTGCAGGGCCTGCATGCGGCTGTATTCAAGATCGGTCACCACACCGGCCTGACGCTGGCGATCGGTCAGTGCCAGGCTGTGTCCGACCACCTCCAGCGAATGGCGCTGCACCTTGGCGCGCGCGCCCAGGGCGCAGGCATTCACGTAGGCACGGGTGGTTTGCGCGGCGACCGTGATGCGCAGCAGGTCTTCGGCATCCTGAGCCGCCGCCGCCTGCACCTGCGCCCGTTCGATGCTGCGCTGCACCTGGCCCCACACATCCACCTGATAAGCCAGTTCGAAGCCAGGATTGAAGGCCCACTGCGATGGCGCGTGGCTGTCGGTGGCCTTGGCCAGGGTCTGATCGTCGGCAGTCTTGCCGTAGACCGCGCCCACGGACGCTTGAGTGGACGGCCAGCGCTCGGCGTCGGCTTGCATGATTGCGGCCAGCATCGACTGCACATGAGCCTGTGCCGCCGCCAGGTCGCGGTTGTGCGCCAGCGCTTGCTGCACCAGGGCGTCGAGTTTGGGATCGTTGTACAACTGCCACCAACGGTCGGGTAAGGCCTGGGCCGATACACCTTGCGGCAAGCGGCTCAACGCATCGATGCGCTGGGGGTGCGGTTGCGCCGGCGCATGGGCCACCCACGAGGAACACCCCGCCAACCAGACGACGGCCACGCCCAGGAGCGAAAGACGGCTGTGCCACATGGAAAAAGAAGGCGAACCCATCGCAGAAATCCAGAGTGCTAAGTAGAGACGCAGGTTAAGAGAGCACCGCGCTGCGCATCTCCCGAGTTCCAGACAACCATCGTTTCGATTGGGACAACCTGCGCGCGCACGCTCGATCTTGAGCGCTCGCCGACCAGACGCACGCACGCATGGCCCTGCGCGAAGGCAGGCCATGTCCAGTAGGAAACGTGTGAGCGCGAGGCCCGATCAGACCAGCCGGCAGTTGCTGGGGGTGTAGCCCATGGTGCGTTTGAACATTGCGGTGAACGCGCTCGGGCTCTGGTAGCCATGCTCGAGCGCCACTTCCAGAATGGACACGCCACACGCCAGGCGCTGCATGCTGAGCAGCAGCCGCGTGCGCTTACGCCACTCGCCATAACTCATGCCCAATTCTTTCTGAAACAACCGAGCCAGGGTGCGCGAACTCATATTGAGTTGCACCGCCCAGCTCTCCAGTTTCGACTCCTGGGATGGGTTGTCGATAAAGTCGGCGCACAGCGACTTGAGCCGCGGTTCGTCGGGAATCGGCACATGTGCCAAAACCCTCTGTGCCCGGTCGAGTTCGGAGAAGATCAGATCAACGATCTGCACATGACGCACCACCGCCGGCTCGCTGTCCGGCGTTTCGGACGCTGCGATGATCAGCTCACGCAGCAGTGGCGACACGCGGATGACGTGGCATTCCTCGGTCAAGGCACGGTGCGCGCCGGGGGTGATCAGCAAGGTGCGCATGCGCACCTCGCCTGTCATGCGGATCTGGTGCTCCTGCCCCGACGGCACCCACAGCGCGTGCCCGGAAGGCACCACCCAGGTGGTGCCGACGACCGATACCAGCATCACACCGTTGATGGCGTAGACCAGTTGGCCTTCGTCATGTCGATGCGAGGCAACGATGTCGCCATGACCGTAGTTACCGGTAAGCGCCGCCAATGCGGTATGCGCATTCATCTCAGGAAGGCACCGCGGCACTCACCACGCTGAGCAGGCCCAGGCGCGATGCGCGGTTGACGGCACTCGTCACCGCCTTGAGGGACGCCAGCAAGATGCTGCCATCGCGGGCGGCACCGAACAGCAACTGGTTGTTCACGCGGATTTCCACATAGGCCAATGCCTCAGCCTGGGCACCGTCGCGGGTAGCATGTTCGTGGTAGTCGGCGATGTCGAAGTGGATGCCGCGTTGCGCGAATGCATCGACCAGCGCCGCCAGCGGACCATTACCTTCGCCGCTCAGTTCGAGGGGGCGCTCGCCGCCTGTCAGCGTGCCTTCCAGATACGTCACGTTGCCTTCGCTGACCAGTTTGGGCTGCAGCAAGGTGTAAGGCTTGCCTTGATCCAGGTAGTGGCGGGTAAAGCAGGCCAGGATCATCTCGCCACTGACTTCCTGGCCCGACGCATCGGCTTCCTGCTGGACCAGGCTGCTGAATTCCATCTGCAAACGGCGCGGCATCACAATGCCGTGCTGCTCCAGCAGATACGCCACGCCACCTTTGCCCGACTGGCTGTTGACGCGAATCACCGCCTCATAGCTGCGTCCCATGTCGGCAGGGTCAATCGGCAAGTAAGGAACTTCCCACAGCCCATTGGGATTGGCTTGGCGGGCAGCAAAACCTTTTTTGATCGCGTCCTGGTGCGACCCGGAAAACGCGGTGAACACCAACTCCCCTGCGTAAGGATGGCGCGGGTGCGTGGGCAGTTGGTTGCAGAATTCGACTTCGCGCTGCACATGGATGATGTCCGAGAAATCCAGTTGCGGGTCGATGCCGCTGGTGTAGAGGTTCATTGCCAGTGTCAGAATGTCCACGTTGCCGGTTCGCTCGCCGTTACCGAACAACGTGCCCTCGACACGCTCGGCTCCGGCCAGGCACGCCTGCTCGGCGGTCGCGACCCCAGTACCCCGATCGTTATGCGGGTGGACACTGATGACCACGCTGTCGCGCCGGCTGAAGTGCCGGCAAAACCATTCGATCTGATCCGCGAAGACATTGGCCGTAGAGACTTCCACGGTGGTCGGCAAATTCAGGATCATCTTGTTCGAAGGGGACGGTCCGAAAGCATCCGTCACCGCTTCGCAAACCTGCAGCGCAAAGTCCAACTCAGTGAAACAGAAGGTTTCCGGGGAATACTGGAACGTCCATTGGGTATCTGGATTGTTGTCCATGTGACGCTTGATCTCGCGCGTTGCCTGGGTGGCAATGTCGATGCAGCCGGCCTGGTCGACACCGAACACCACCTCTCGAAATACCGGCGCGGTGGCGTTGTACACATGCACGATGGCTCGCGGGGCGCCTTTCAGGGCTTCAAACGTGCGCTCGATCAAATGGCTGCGCGCTTGCGTCATTACTTGGATAGTCACATCGTCGGGAATCGCGCCACTGTCGATCAACTCACGCACGTAATCGAAATCGGTCTGCGACGCGGCGGGAAAGCCCACCTCGATCTCCTTGAAGCCCACCTTGACCAGCAACTCGAAGAAGCGGCGCTTGCGCTCGGCATTCATGGGTTCGATCAAAGCCTGGTTGCCATCACGCATATCGACACTGCACCAGGTCGGCGCTGCAGCCTGCACGATGCTGGGCCATTGGCGGTCAGGCAGATCCACGGTGGTGAAATGGCGGTATTTGCTGGAAGGGTCCTTGAGCATCATGTCGCTTCTCCTTTTTAGAATTGATCGTCGACGTCGCGTGCAGGTTGCCTGAACGCTTCACGACATTGGATCCAATACTAAACGCAGAGAGCTTGACATGAATTGCGCATTTGGGTCGATAAAATGAAAAAAATTATATAAAAAACCAAATATCGGTCGAATATTGGTTAATATTTTTAACCTTGGTATTTTAATGGCAATAAAAAATCGATAAGCCGCGTTGATTCAGCTCATCCAGCTGCGATGAGAAGGGGCAATAAGGGGGTTATTCAGGAGGGGAAACGCGATTGCCGTCTGGCCGCCCACTTCGCAGGGCAGTTAGCTAATGTCCAAGCCAATTGCCAATCGCCGAATGATAGGCAAAAAAAAACCCGGAAATCCTCACTTGCGTGGGCCTTCCGGATTTTCTAAACCGCCAAATATGGTGGGTCGTGTGGGATTCGAACCTACGACCAATTGGTTAAAAGCCAACTGCTCTACCAACTGAGCTAACGACCCGCTGTGTGGTGGCGCGTATAATACTGATTTCTAAGGATTATTCAACACCTTATTTGAAAATAATTCAGAATTTGTACGCAGGGCCCTTAATTCGGTGGGGTTGAGCATCCCGCGCCACTGTCTGATCAGTCCTATCAGCGCCCTGGCTCGTCGTTCCACAGGTATTTGTGCAACTGCAATTGCAGGCGTACCGGCAGGTTGTCCGCAACGATCCAGTCCGCCAACTCACGGGCGTTCAGGTCGTGATGGCTTGGAGAGAACAGCACCTCGCCCGCCCTTCGCTCCAAACCATACTGGATCAGCTTGGAGGATGCCCAGTCATAATCTTCGCGCGAACAGATGACGAACTTGACCTGATCGTTGGCCGTCAGCAAGTCGATGTTCTCATAGCGGTTGCGGTGGGCTTCCTTGGAGTCGGGGGTCTTGAGGTCGACCACCCGGCTCACACGCGGGTCTACCGCAGAGATGTCCAGGGCGCCGCTGGTTTCCAGCGAGACCTCGTAGCCGGCGTCGCACAGTTGCTTGAGCAAGGGGATGGCATTGGGTTGCGCCAACGGCTCGCCGCCCGTCACACAGACGTAGCGCGGCCGGTAGCCGGCAACCTGCTCCAGAATGTCTTCAAGGGTACGCACGGTGCCGCCGCTGAAGGCATAAGCGCTGTCGCAATATTGGCAACGCAAGGGGCAGCCGGTGAGCCGTACAAATACGGTAGGCAGCCCTGCTGTGCGCGTTTCACCCTGTAACGAGTAAAAAACTTCGGTAATACGTAGTGTGTCTTGCATAGTCGCCACGGGCGTAACAGCTAAACAGGCTGTCCGCCTCCGTCAGGCACTTCAGGGGATTGCGCCAACGCGTCAACCCCAGGAAGCGTGTTTCATAAAAGGGCGTGGATTCTAACGAAAAAACCCGCGCCAGGCGCGGGTTTCTTCTAAACGGGCTGCATGGCTTACAAGCGTTGCAGATCCCGCTGGGCCAACTGCGCAGCAGAAGTACCCGGATACTGAGCAACTACCTGCTGCAGAATGCCTTTGACCTTGTCGGTATGACCCAGTCGGCGTTCTACGTCAGCGAGCTTGTACAGCGAGTCCGGTACCTTGGCGTGCTTGGGATACAGCTGGCTGACCTTGGCGAAAGCCTGGCCTGCCCCCTGCAGATCACCCTTTGCCAGGTTGACCTCACCCAACCAGTATTGGGCGTTGCCCGCGTACTGACTGTTGGGGTACTTGCGCAGGAATGCGGTGAAGGCCTGGCTGGCCTTATCGAAGTCCTTGGCCTTGATCAGGTCGAAGGCTGCATCGTAATACAGTTTTTCCTTCGCCGGATCACCCGGTTCACTGCTGGCAGCCGGCGCCTGGCTCGCTGCCGCGGCCCCCGCTGCTGCGCCACCGGCGGCGGCACTGGGTGCGCCACCGGCAGAAGAATTATCAGGAGTAGCGGCAGGTGCAACACCGGCTCCAATACGTCGATCAAGATCCTGGTAACGCTCCAGGCCTTCTTGCTTAAGCTGGTTCACTTGATTCTGCAGAACTTCAATGGCGCCTTGTTGCTGGGCCAATTGATCCTGCATGCGTTGCAGCTGGTTGAACAGTTCGCCCTGTGCCGAAGGCGCGGCCGTAGCCGCCCCCCCAGCATAGGCGCCGTTCGTGCCATAACCCGCTGGCGGATAACTGCTGCCGCTATTGTTATAGCCAGAGTTGTTATCCGTTACAGGAACCGCAGCCCACACCGAAAGCGGTGCGAGGCTGAGAGCCAATACAGTTAGAGCACGACGGCACGTTCGCATGACGAATTACTTACGCAGTTCGACGCGACGGTTCTGAGCCCACGACTGTTCGTCGTTGCCAGTTGCAACTGGACGCTCTTTACCGTAG
The DNA here is from genome assembly GCF_030816195.1 of Pseudomonas sp. W4I3. Classification (GTDB taxonomy): domain Bacteria; phylum Pseudomonadota; class Gammaproteobacteria; order Pseudomonadales; family Pseudomonadaceae; genus Aquipseudomonas. The sequence continues at coordinate 5,402,706 of NZ_JAUSXS010000001.1, forward strand.
GAAACCAGTTCCAGTTGGCCTGGAGCAACACCTTGCAGTACCAGGTAGCGCTGAACGGCTTTCGCACGACGCTCGCCCAGTGCCATGTTGTACTCACGAGTACCACGGGCGTCAGTGTTACCTTCCAGAACAACGCGAGCGCCGTTAGCTTTCAGGTCCTTGGCGTGAACGTCCAGAGCGCGCATGGCTTCTGGCTTCAGGTCCGAACTGTCGTATTCGAAGTAGAAAGTGGTGATCGCGCGCAGAGCAGCTTCTTCGCTCAGGGAGCCGTCAACTGCACCAGTGTTAGCGCCGTAACCAGCGTTTGGATCAACAGCTGCGCCTTCACCGGCATTGTCGCCGCCTTTAGAGGAGCAACCAACGGCTACGGACAGAGCCAGAGCCAGAGCAGCAAACTTACCAAACTTCAGCATTTCCATCGTGAAACTCCTAATGAACCCCAGTGTGTTAAGTACTTCTTTTTGTAGCGCCGCGTCAGTTCAGGTAAGGGGACCAGGATGGTTCTCTGACTTCGCCTTGTGCGGTAGGAAGCGGGAGCCTTACGCGTCCATTAATGGACACGAGCATCAAGACTCCCCGGCCCTGCTGGCGGGTGGCGTAGATTACCATGGTGCCGTTGGGCGCAACAGTGGCTGACTCATCAAGGTTGGTATCTGTAAGGATTTTTACGGTTCCGCGCTGCAAATCCTGGGCCGCAACCCGGAAATTAGTGAAACCATCCTGACGGTGAATCATCACCAACGTCTTTTCATCGGCCGAAAGCTTGGGGTTGGCGTTGTAGTTACCGATAAAGGTCACACGTTCCGCACCGCCACCACCCACGCTGGCTTTATAGATTTGTGGCTTGCCGCCTCGGTCGGAGGTGAAGTAGATGGTCGAGCCATCCTTACCCCAGAACGGTTCGGTGTTGATGCCCGGGCCGCTGGTCACGCGAGTGAGTTGGCGCGACGCCATGTTCATCACGTAGATGTCCGGGTTACCGTCTTTGGACAACACGAATGCCAGGCGCGAACCATCCGGCGACCAGGCTGGCGCACCGTTGAGGCCTTCGAAGTTGGTGATCTGCTCACGACGGCCGGTATCGATGTGCTGGACGAAGATACGCGGACGCTTCTGTTCGAACGACACGTAGGCAATGCGCTTGCCATCCGGCGCAAAACGCGGCGACAGAATCGGCTCGCGCGATTGCAGCAGGGTCACGGCGCGGGCGCCGTCATAGTCCGAGCGCTGCAGGGTGTAACGGGTGTTGTCTACGGAGAAACGCTCAGCGGTGACGTACAGCATGCGTGTCGAGAACGCACCCTTGATACCGGTGAGTTTTTCAAACGACTGGTCCGAAATGTAGTGGGCCATGTCACGCAGTTGTTCAGCGGTACCGGAAACATTGCCGGTCAGGACCTGCTGCTCGGTGGCCACGTTGAACAAGGTGTAGGTGATTTGCAGGCGACCGCCGGCCGGCGTGATGTTGCCGACCATCAGGTACTGCGCGCCCACCGCCTTCCAGTCACGGAACACGACTTCGCTGGCCTGGTTGGGCTGGCTGATCATGTTGCCCTTCGGAATCGGCGCGTAGTAGCCGGAGTTGCGCAGGTCGTCGCTGACGATCTGGGCCATGTCATCCGGCAATACGCTGCCGCCCTGCCAGCCGAACGGTACTACCGCGATCGGGGTAGCCCGATCGCTGCCGCTGGTAACCAGGATGTTCTTTTCATCCGCCGCCGCTATCCCTGCCATACAGCAAATAACGACAAGCATTCCTCGAAGAAGGTTTCTCACAAGGCTAGATCCTCAGGTGTGAATGTCATCTTGAATGAACGATAGGGAGCGAAGTCGCTTGGTTTCATTCCCTGCATCTCGGTCAACCGGCCAATATTCTTGACTGCGGCAACCGCCGAACTGTCGAACGAACCGTCACCACTGGACTTGGCCACGCTGACCGAAGTCACCGTGCCGTCCGGCAACATGCCGATCTGCAGCACTACTGTCATGCCCTTACGTGCCGAAGGTGGACGTGTCCAGCCTTCCGCTGCCCGAGCCCGGATCAGGTCATCGAAACTGCCCGCGACTTCATCGCCACGCTCATCGGCCAAGGCTTGCTGACGCTGCGGCGTGTCGGAAAGCAAATCTGCCAGGGCCTGGGCCTTTTTCTCTTCGGCGGATTTACGTGCTGCTTCCTGGGCCTTTTTCTTGGAGGCGTCGGCGGCAGCTTTCTTCTTCGCATCATTGGCGACTTTCTTCTTCGCCTCGTCTGCTTCAGCTTTTTTCTTGGCGTCTTCGGCGGCTTTCTTCTTCGCGTCTTCGACGATCTTTTTCTTGGCTTCCTCAGCGGCCTTTTTCTTGGCCTCTTCTTCGGCAGCTTTCTTGGCTTCTTCTTCGGATTTCTTTTTGGCTATGTCAGCCAATTGTTTCTCTTCGGCCTTTTTGGCTTCGGCAGCTTTCTCGGACTTCTTGGCTTCATCAGCCTTTTTCGCCTCGTCAGCTTTCTTCGCCTCGTCAGCCTTTTTCGATTCCTCGGCCTTTTGAGCCGCCTCTTCTTTCTTTTGTTCCGCAGCAGCCTTCACCGCTTCCTGCTCGACCTTCTTCTGTTCCATCTGCTCGACTTCGGTCTGGCGCGCAGCCGACTTCTGGGCCTCACCCGCAATCTTCTGATTGGTCTGGGTGGTGGCCTGACTTTTCGATTTCAGCTGATACAGGGTCGCCTGCACGATCGGCTTGGCTGGCGGCAGGTCAGGGGTCATGGCAAAGCTGACGAACAGCATGCCAAACACCAGGACGTGCAGGGCTATCGCCCAAACACCAGGCCAGAAGTAGCTTTCCGAGGCGGACGGCTCTCGCTGTTGCTGCATCAGGGCGCCTCGGTAATCAAGCCAACGTTACCGACGCCGGCCTTCTGCAGCCCGCCCATGGCGCCCATGACGGAGCCGTAGTCGACCGACTTGTCACCGCGAATGAACACCTGGGTGTGCTTGCCGCCTTCGTTGCCGGAGCGAATGATCTTGGTCACGGCGTCAGTCATGGCCGGCAAGGTCAGGGCCTTGTCCTGCTGCTTCTGAGTGTCGACTTCGCTGCCAAGGTTCCAGTAGTAGGTCTTGTCAGCCTTGATCGAAATGGTCAGGACCTGAGTGTTGTTGTCTTGCGGCAAGGCTTCACTGGAAACCTTGGGCAGATCAACCTTCACGCCCTGGTTGAGCATCGGCGCGGTCACCATGAAGATCACCAGCAGCACCAGCATCACGTCGATGTAGGGCACTACGTTCATCTCGGCGACCGGCTTGCGCTTTTTGCGAGCTCGAGCGATTAAAGCCATTGGGAATTACCTGCTTATTCTTCGCTGGTGTGCACTTTACGGTGCAGGATCGCCTGGAATTCATCGGCGAAGGTGTAGTAACGGCCGATCAACGTTTCGCTGGTGGCGGCAAAACGGTTGTAGGCGATTACTGCGGGGATAGCGGCGAACAGGCCGATCGCGGTGGCGATCAGGGCTTCAGCAATGCCCGGGGCCACGGTGGCCAGGGTCGCTTGCTGGGCCTGGGCCAGGCCACGGAAGGAGTTCATGATGCCCCATACGGTACCGAACAGGCCGATGTAGGGGCTGACGGAACCGACGGTCGCCAGGAACGGCAGGCTCTGCTCCAGCTTCTCTTCTTCACGGGAGATAGCAACGCGCATGGCGCGGGCCACGCCTTCCATTACGGCTTCCGGGTCAACGCCAGGCTGCTGGCGCAGGCGCGAGAACTCCTTGAAGCCGGCGCGGAAGATCTGCTCGACGCCCGAATCCGGGTCCGGGTTGCTGCCGGCCTGGCGATACAGCTTGGACAGGTCGATACCCGACCAGAAGCGCTCTTCGAAGCTCTCGAGGGCACGTCGACCGGCACGCAGCAGGTTGCTGCGCTGAAAAATCATGACCCAAGAGGTAACCGATGCGGCTACCAGGGTCAGCATGACCAGTTGCACCACGACACTGGCATTGCTGACCAGGCTCCACATGGAGGAATGGTCGACGACGGTAGGTTCCACGCTAAATCTCCTGCTTTGATTGTTTACCCGCGCCGCTCACGGCGGCAAAGGCCGCACGTAGAGTTTCGGGAATGGCCCGAGGTTTCAAACTGTTGGTGCGAACACACGCCACCAGGAACTGCCCCTCACAGAGCAGCGTTGCATCCGTTGCCCGCCTGACCTGCTGCTTGAATCGCAGGCTGGCACGGTTCAATTCGATGACTTCAGCGCTGACCAGCAGCTCATCGTCCAGTCGCGCCGGTGCGTGGTAACGCGCCTCGCTGGAATGCACGACGAATAACAGGTCCTCCCCTGCCAGCAAGGATTGGGCAAAGCCCAGTTCCCTTAGCCGCTCGGTTCGAGCCCGTTCCATGAATTTCAGGTAATTGACGTAATAAACGATGCCGCCGGCATCAGTGTCCTCGTAATAAACGCGACAGCGATGTGCGAACGACTGATCCCCGTTTTGCGCGCGCATACTCTAGTGCTTACTCCTCAGGTTGCCAATCCGGCTGGGCAACTGTTTTTTCATTCCTGAAACTTTCTTAAGTGACTCAAATGACGACGCCAGACACTGGGACAGCACAAACTTCAGATAAATCGCCCCACATGGCAAATACCTTGTAGGAGCGGGCTTGCTCGCGAATCACCTGAGCGCGCCGCGTACAACCAGACACACTGCATCATCGTTGACGTTTTTCGCGAGCAAGCTCGCTCCTACAATTTTTTAATCGTCTACTGCATCGAGAAATTCGTCTACCACGGGCATCTCTCCCAATCGTGACGGGATATTTAGCCCGAAGTGCAGGTAGGCGTGACGCGTCACCACCCTGCCCCGCGGCGTACGCATGATGTAGCCCTGCTGGATCAGGTAGGGTTCCAGCACATCCTCAATGGTATGACGCTCTTCACTGATGGCGGCGGCCAGGCTGTCCACCCCCACCGGGCCACCGTCGAATTTCTCGATCATGGTCAGCAGCAGACGCCGGTCCTGATGATCGAAACCATGCTCGTCGACGTCCAGCAGGTTCAACGCCAGGTCCGCGACCGCCTTGGTGATATGCCCCTTGGCGCGCACTTGCGCAAAATCGCGCACGCGGCGCAGCAGACGGTTGGCGATCCGTGGCGTACCCCGAGCGCGGCGAGCGATTTCGAAGGCGCCTTCCGGGTCCAGCGGCAAACCGAGGATACTCGCCGACCGGCTGACGATAGTCGCCAGGTCCGCGGTGCTATAGAACTCAAGACGTTGAACAATACCGAAACGGTCTCGCAGCGGGTTGGTCAGCATGCCCGCACGTGTGGTCGCGCCCACCAGGGTGAACGGTGGCAGATCGAGCTTGATCGAGCGAGCGGCCGGGCCTTCGCCGATCATGATGTCGAGCTGGAAGTCCTCCATCGCCGGGTACAGCACTTCCTCGACGATGGGCGACAGCCGGTGGATCTCGTCGATAAACAGCACGTCGTGCGGCTCGAGATTGGTCAGCAACGCCGCCAGGTCGCCTGGACGCTCCAGCACCGGGCCGGAGGTGGACTTGATCGACACGCCCATTTCCTGGGCGATGATGTTGGCCAATGTGGTTTTACCCAGGCCCGGCGGGCCGAAGATCAACGTGTGATCCAGCGACTCACTGCGCCCGCGCGCGGCCTGGATGAACAGCTCCATCTGCTCGCGCACGGTGGGCTGGCCGATGTATTCGGCCAGGCTCAGGGGGCGGATGGCGCGATCCTGCACCTCTTCACGGTCGCGCGGGCCGGTGGCCGCGATCAGACGATCAGCTTCAATCACTTAAATCATTCCCTTCAGGGCTCGACGGATCATGTCTTCGCTGCTCAGGTTCTTGTCCTTGATGGCCGACACCGCTTTGCTGGCCTCCTGCGGCTTGTAGCCCAGGGAGATCAACGCACTGACGGCATCGCTTTCGGCACTGGCAACCTGGGCCGCCGGCATGTCCGGCTGATTCGGTACCAGAGCGAACATACTCGGCACCACTTCCCAGGCCTTGAAACGGTCCTTGAGTTCCACCAGCAGGCGCTCGGCGGTTTTCTTGCCGACACCGGGGACCTTGGTCAATGCCGAGGTATCCTGGGCCGAAACCGCTCGCACCAGCTCGTCCACTTCCAGGCTCGACATCAACGCCAGGGCCAGCTTGGGCCCCACCCCATTGAGGCGAATCAGTTCGCGAAAGAAATCACGGTCGCGCTTGCCAATGAAACCATAGAGCAATTGTGCATCTTCGCGCACGACCAAGTGGGTGTGCAGCGTCAGCGGCTCGCCAACCGACGGCAGGCGATACAGGGTGGTCATGGGCACTTCAAGCTCGTACCCCAACCCGTTTACATCCAGAATCAGGTGCGGCGGCTGTTTCTCAGCCAGGGTGCCGCGCAAGCGTCCAATCACGGTTCAGATCCTTAAAGCGTGGGGGCCAGATAAAGGCTGACCGCACATTTCGATTGCGCTGATGCTATCAGAGACGCAGGCGTCCGCCACGACTGCGTGCCGTGCCCAAGCCATGCGGCAGCAGGCTGGAACGGGTGTGGGCGTGGCAAATGGCAATGGCCAGGGCGTCGGAGGCGTCGATCTGAGGCTTGGCGGTGAGTTTGAGCATGTGCATGACCATCATCTGCACTTGCTCCTTATTCGCCCCGCCGGTACCGACGACAGCCTGCTTGACCTGGGTTGCGGTGTATTCGGCGATTTCCATGCCCTCCTCGGCCCCGGCCACAATCGCCGCGCCACGGGCCTGGCCGAGTTTCAACGCCGAGTCGGCATTCTTGGCCATGAAGACTTTTTCGATGCCCATGGTCACCGGCCCGTAGGTCTGGATGACTTCACGCACGCCGCGATAAACGATCTGCAAGCGTTCGGCCAGTTCACCCGCGCCGGTGCGAATGCAGCCCGACGCGACGTACACACAGCCACGCGGGGTCTGTTGCACCACGCCAAAACCGGTGATGCGCGAACCGGGGTCGATACCTAGGATTAAAGTCATAACGCCTGCGGTTTTAAGGGTACATATAGATCCAATGTGGGAGGGGGCTTGCTCCCGATATCGGTGGGTCAGTCAGTTCATGTGTGGCTGACACACTGCAATCGGGAGCAAGCCCCCTCCCACACTGGATTTTCATCGCGCTTAAGTCAGCTGTTCGGCAACGGACTCAGGGATGTCGGCATTCGAATAAACGTTCTGCACGTCATCCAGGTCTTCGAGCATGTCCAGCAATTTCAACACTTTCTGCGCACCGTCCAGGTCCAGTTCGGCACTGGTGGTCGGCAGCATCACGATTTCCGCGTCCGTGCCCTTGAAACCAGCGGCTTCCAGGGCGTTACGCACCGCGTAGAAGCTGGCGAACGAGGTGAATACGTCGATGGAGCCGTCTTCGTTAGTGACCACGTCGTCGGCGTCCGCCTCCATCGCGGCCTCCATCAGCGCGTCTTCGTCCGTGCCAGGTGCAAAGCTGATCTGCCCCTTGCGCTCGAACAGGTAGGCCACCGAACCGTCGGTGCCCAGGTTGCCACCGCACTTGCTGAACGCATGTCGAACCGCTGCTGCGGTACGGTTGCGGTTATCGGTCATGCATTCGACCATCACCGCCACGCCGCCTGGGCCGTAGCCTTCGTAGGTTAGTTCGACCATGTCGTCGGTGTCGGCGGCGCCGGCACCACGGGCCACCGCACGGTCGATGATGTCGCGGCTCATGTTGGCGCCGAGCGCCTTGTCCAGCGCCAGGCGCAGACGCGGGTTGGAGCCCGGATCACCACCACCCTGACGGGCGGCGACGGTCAGTTCGCGGATCCACTTGGTGAAAATCTTGCCTTTCTTGGCATCCTGACGCTCTTTGCGGTGCTTGATGTTCGCCCACTTGGAATGGCCAGCCATAACACAACTCCGAAATTCTCTAGAAACCTTTATCCATCCCGCTCCAGGCGGACGTCTCGTGTTAAGTGCAGCCCTTGTAACGCAAAGGCGCATCCGAAGATGCGCCTTTAAGACTGCGTAAACCTCAGTGCGCTTTCACGCAGCAGCCTTACTCAGCCTTCGGCGTCTCGCGCAGGCGGATGTGCAATTCGCGCAATGCCTTGGCGTCCACAACACCCGGGGCCTGGGTCATGACGTCCGCAGCACTCTGGGTTTTCGGGAACGCGATCACTTCACGGATCGACTGGGCGCCGGTCATCAGCATCACCAGACGGTCCAGGCCGAAGGCCAAGCCACCGTGCGGTGGCGCACCGTACTTGAGGGCGTCGAGCAGGAAGCCGAACTTCTCTTCCTGTTCCGCTTCGTTGATGCCCAGCAGACGGAACACCGCTTGCTGCATCTCCTTGCGGTGGATACGGATCGAACCGCCACCCAGCTCGGTGCCGTTGAGCACCATGTCATAGGCACGGGACAGCGCGCCGGCCGGGTTGGCTTCCAACTCCTGCGGCGAGCACTTCGGCGCGGTGAACGGGTGGTGCAAGGCGCTGAAGCTGCCGTCGTCGTTCTCTTCGAACATCGGGAAGTCGACCACCCACATCGGTGCCCATTCGCAGGTCAGCAGGTTCAGGTCGTGGCCCAGCTTGATGCGCAGCGCGCCCAGGGCTTCGCTGACGATCTTGGCCTTGTCGGCACCGAAGAACACGATATCGCCATCGACCGCACCGACGCGATCGAGGATCACGTTCAGGTTGGCTTCCGGGATGTTTTTCACGATCGGCGATTGCAGGCCGTCAACGCCGTTGGCGCGCTCGTTGACCTTGATGTACGCCAGGCCCTTGGCACCGTAGATGCCGACGAACTTGGTGTAGTCGTCGATCTGTTTGCGCGGCATGCTCGCGCCGCCAGGCACGCGTAGGGCGGCGATGCGGCATTTCGGGTCGTTGGCCGGGCCGCTGAACACCTTGAAGTCGACGTCCTTGAGCTGGTCGGCCACGTCGACCAGTTCCAGCGGGTTACGCAGGTCTGGCTTGTCGGAACCGTAGCGGCGCATGGCCTCTTCGAAGGTCATGTGCGGGAATTCGCCGAACTCCAGGTCCAGCACTTCCTTGAACAGGTTGCGGATCATTTGTTCGGTGAGGCCCATGATCTCTTTTTCATCGAGGAAACTGGTCTCGATGTCGATCTGGGTGAATTCAGGCTGGCGATCGGCGCGCAGGTCTTCGTCACGGAAGCACTTGGCGATCTGGTAGTAACGGTCGAAGCCGGCCACCATCAGCAGTTGCTTGAACAATTGCGGCGATTGCGGCAACGCAAAGAACGAACCGGCGTGGGTGCGGCTCGGTACCAGGTAATCACGCGCGCCTTCGGGCGTTGCACGGGTGAGGATCGGCGTTTCGACGTCGAGGAAGCCGTTCTCGTCGAGGAAGCGGCGGATGCTGGTGGTCATGCGCGAACGCAGACGCAGCTTCTCGGCCATTTCCGGGCGACGCAGGTCCAGGAAGCGATAACGCAGGCGGGTTTCCTCGCCAACGTCGGAATATTCGTTCAGTGGGAACGGCGGGGTTTCCGACTCGTTCAGCACTTCCAGCTCATAGCCCAGCACTTCGATGCCGCCGGATGCCATGTTCTTGTTCACGGCACCGGCCGGACGCAGGCGTACCTTGCCGGTGATTTTCACGACGTATTCGCTGCGCACGCGGTCGGCGGCGGCGAAGCTTTCGGCGCGGTCCGGATCGAACACCACCTGGGCCAGACCATCACGATCACGGATATCGAGGAAGATCACCCCGCCGTGGTCGCGGCGACGGTGAACCCATCCGCAAAGGGTGATTTCCTGACCTTCCAGGGTCTCGTTCAGTTGGCCGCAATAGTGGCTGCGCATCATGGTAGTGGTTTCACTTCTCGTAATTCGAAATTCGGTGGCAGGCCTGCCTCGTCACCGTACATTAAAGCAGGGGACGGATAATGCAGGAGCCTGCGCGTAGAGTTCAACTCAGTCTGCTTTGTCGCCGCCCGCCAGGTTCTTCTTGGCGCCGGTCTTGAAATCGGTCTCGTACCAGCCGCTGCCGCTCAGGCGGAAGCCCGGCATGGACAACATCTTCTTCAACTCAGGCGCCTGGCAGGCTGGGCAATCGACCAACGGCGCGGCGCTGATCTTCTGAATGGCTTCCAACTGATGACCACAGGAAGCACATTGATAGTCGTACATGGGCATGGAGATGTCTCGGCGATCAGATCGTTACTGCGCCACGCCCTGCCGTTGTGCATAAAGCGCCCGGCATGCGCAGCAAAGCGCGGGATTATATCTGGTAAATCGAGGCAGCGCAGCCGGCTTTCTGCCCGAGGCCCGGCCCGCCAGCAGCAAGGGCCGGGCCCTGCAACATCGAATCACATTGGCCCAGAGGCGACAGGACGGTCTTTCAACACATGAACGACGCACACCACCCGCACCAGCCCGCTGAAGTTCTTCACACCGCCATAACGCAAATGCACTTCGCGGTCGACATAGGACAACAGCGCACTGACCGAGCAGGTATTGAGCCTGGCTATTTCAGTGAGGATGTTCCAATAGACCTGCTCAAGCCGCAGGCAGGTGGAAAACCCGTTGAGCCGCACCGACCGCGATAGGGGTTTGGCGAGCCCCATGTCGAACCCTTTAGCGAAAGGGTCGACCTTTATCTTGTGAAAACCACAGGTTTCCACGCCCTTACCCAATCCACACGACATACACCTGACACTCCCTTGCCAAACCGTTGTCCACGGGTTTCTCCCATTGGACGATCAGCCTATAAAACAGCAGGAAGCGAGAAGCAGCCAGAAGACGCGGGAACCGGTTGTCGTAGGACAACGCCAGCAAGTACGGGGAAACGAGTGAGCGGCGCCAGGGAGGCGCCGCCAGGGGTTCAACGGTTACTGATTCTCGAGCAGCGAGCGCAGCATCCACGCGGTTTTTTCGTGCACTTGCATGCGCTGGGTCAGCAGGTCAGCCGTTGGCTCATCGCTGACCTTGTCGAGCAAGGGGAAAATGCCGCGCGCCGTGCGAGTCACAGCCTCCTGGCCAGCTACCAATTGCTTGATCATCTCTTCGGCGCTCGGCACACCCTCTTCTTCCTTGATCGAAGACAGACGGGCGTAGATCGAGTAGGCACCCGGCGCCGGGAAGCCCAGGGCACGGATACGCTCGGCAATGGAGTCCACGGCCAGCGCCAGTTCGTTGTACTGCTCTTCGAACATCAAGTGCAGCGTGCGGAACATGGGGCCCGTGACGTTCCAATGAAAATTGTGGGTCTTGAGGTACAGCACGTAGGTATCGGACAGCAGCCGTGAAAGTCCGTCGACGATGGATTTACGATCTTCTTCACTGATACCAATATCGATTGCCATGTTTTTCCCCTTCAATTGATGAGCATTCATTGATCAGGTGCAGGGTCACTCTAGCAAGAGTGGTGGCCGCGTGCAGCCCGGCACACCCAGGCGATGTGCGACAAATCGCCCCGCACCGCTGGCGAGGCCGCGACCGGAGAGTCTTTTGCCTTGTAGGAAAAACCTTCAAAAGACCGCTCAAGTTACCTGCACCTGTCTAGGACAAGCCTTCGACGCAAAAATGCCACCGCGATTGCAACACCCCGAAATGCTTGATTTGAGTAGGCACAGCCTTTGCTGTTAAATAGGCGGCGTGTGGCTGCCGTTCATTTCTGCGGCACGCCACATAGGCTGATATCCGCGCACGTGCTCAACGCCTCCCATTGTTCAGAAGCGAACCGTGCCAGTCAGCTCTTCCTTGTGATCCGTCTTAACGTGAGTTAATCAAAATGTTGAAAATCGTCCACCTGCTAACGGGCGTTGCAGCTTTGCTGCTGTCCTTTATCCCGAGCCTGCAGCCTGAAAGCCTGCCCTACCTGCAACAACACGACGCTCTATACCTGGCCTTGTTCGGCCTTCTCAACCTGACACTGGCACCGGTAATTCCTTACTGGAACAAAGGCACGCGTCATCAACTGCAAAACCTGGTCAGCGCGCTGCTGGTACTGACCGTCGTCGTTCAAACCCTCACCCTGCTGGCACCCATGCCTGAAGTGGGCGGCCACCCGGCCATCCTGCTCAGCCTGGTGATTGCTGTGGTCGCCATCGTTCTTCACCTGGCCATCAGCTTCTACCGTTCGTCCCCAGCGGCCGCGTCGCAAAACTACGACATGACCAACCGGGATACCGGGACCGTCAAGTGGTTCAACACTTCCAAAGGCTTCGGCTTTATTTCCCGCGACTCGGGCGACGATATTTTCGTCCACTTCCGAGCCATCCGTGGTGAAGGCCACCGCGTGCTGGTCGAAGGCCAGCGTGTGGAGTTCTCGGTGATGAACCGCGACAAAGGTCTGCAAGCTGAAGATGTGATCGCAGCCCTGCCGCGTCGCTGATTGCACCTGCTGTAAAAAAAACCGCTATCCGGCGTTGGCCGGATCGCGGTTTTTTATTGCGCGCTCAATCAATAGTGAGGCGGCGGTGCTTCTTCTTCCGAAGTTTCGAACTGGCCGCCCATCTCTTCCTGGCGCTTGAGCAAGGCGATCATCTGCAATTGCAGACGCTCCACCGCTTGCTGCTGGGCGACCAGGATGTCATTGAGGGTTTCGATGGTGTCGTCCTGGAAGGCCAGGCGGCTTTCCAGATCGGTGACGCGATCTTGCAGGTCCATGATTCAGTCCTGGGTAAAAATGAAGTCGGCAGGCAGTAGTTCACGCAAGCGGCTGCGGATTGCCGCCACCTGCTCCGTGCTGTAAGGGCGCGCCGGATGCTTGCCCCATACCGGCGCCGGCCAGGCGGCGTCATCACGCTTGCGCACGATGACATGCACATGCAACTGACTGACGACATTGCCCAGCGCGCCGATGTTCATCTTGTCGGCCGCCAGCCCTTCGTTCAGCAACTGGGCGAGGGACGTGGTTTCCTGCCACAACGTCTGTTGCGCAGCGACATCGAGTTGAAATACTTCGCTGATACCGTTGATGCGCGGTACCAGGATGAACCAAGGGTAATTCGAGTCGTTGGACAGAAGCAGGCGACAGAGCGGGAAGTCCCCAATGGCCAATGTGTCTTGTTGCAGGCGTTGATCTAAAACGAACACGTGGGCACTCCGTTCGGTGGGTCGATTTCAGGTGCCCAGCATAACGCCGAATCCCCAAGGCTTCACGGCGAATGCAGGGTTAGCTTGAGACGAGCGCGTTGCACAGACGCACCCTTTCGAGGCAGCTGCACGGTTGAACCACGCTAACTCGGGGGTCTGAGGAATGCACCAAAATGACCCACCCGTGCTTCAAAGGAAGCCGCCGACTACCCACCGGAAGGGTCAATCGGTAACGTTTTGCTCAGGCGCAGGTTTTACAGGCCACCGAACAGCGGTAACACCCGCGCGTTACGCCGTAACCAAACGGCCTAAAAAGCCCGTGCTTATGCGGTTTTTACACTGCCGTAACGTTTTTCACGAAAAAATGACATTCGGTTGGCCCTTTGTGCACGCTTGTTGCATTCACCTCGCTATCGTCGGCAACAGCACCTGGTGGACGCAGGGGTTTTGCGATAAGAAACAGTAGCGTTTCAATGTGTACCAGGGATGACTTCAAACTTTAGAGCAAGTCTGAAAAGAACATTGAAGTTGTCAGCCCGGTTACCGTCGGGCTGTGATTTGCGACACGGAGCTCGCAATTTACGACAGCCTCGTAAAGAAGCTGAAAGGATAGTTGGGTAAGTATCGTCAACAGCGCCGGTGTGAGATAACTTTGCGCCGACACAATAAAGAAAGAGCCGCCCAGATAAAAATACAGGTGGGACGGCAGTACTCTTCCTAAAACCAAAGGAGCAAATCACGATGCGCGTGATGAAGTGGAGCATGATCGCCCTGGCTGTTTCAGCAGGCACCTCGCAGTTCGCAATGGCGTCCGCCCAGGACGATTCCAAGGGCTTCATCGAGGACAGTACAGCCAGCATCCTGACTCGTACCCTGTACTTCAGCCGTGACTTCCGTAACAACGATTCAGGCCAAAGCCGTCGCGAAGAAACCGGTCTCGGTTTCCACGGCCTGTTCAGTTCGGGCTACACCCAAGGCACCATCGGTGTCGGTGTCGATGCCATCGGCTTGCTAGGTATCAAACTCGACAGCGGCAAGGGCCGCGCCAACACCGGCCTGTTCCCTAATGGTTCCGATGGTCGTGCTCAGGACGAGTACTCCAAAGGTGGCGCCGCCATCAAATTCCGTATTTCCGATACGGTCCTGAAAGTGGGCGACCAATACACCACCGCTCCGGTCTTCGCATCCGACGACAGCCGCCTGCTTCCGGAACTGCCGCAGGGTATCTCGATCACTAGCAATGAGATCAAGGGCCTGAAACTGGAAGCCGGTCACTTCACCTCGATCGTCGCCCAGGATCACACCTACAAAGACAGTATCGCCAGCAGCGAGCCAAACACGTTCACTGGCCTGCGACAAGCGAACTTCGTAGGTGGCGTTTACTCTTGGACGCCAGAGTTGACTACCAGCCTCTACTACTCGAAAGTGGAAGACTACTGGAAAAAACTCTATGCCAACGTGAACTGGACGCACGCGCTCAGTGATGATCAGTCCGTGGCTGTTGACTTCAACATCTACGACACCAAGAGCGATGGCGCCGGCCTGGTACGTGCTGAAAAAGACAACACCACCAAGCTCGACAACCGTGCGTTCAGCTTGCAGGGTGCGTATACCTACGGTGCTCACACCTTCACGCTGGCAGCCCAGAAAGTTACTGGCGACGGCGACTATGCTTACGGTGTAGACGGCGGCGGCACGATTTTCCTGGCTAACTCCATCGCACGTTCCGACTTCAACGCCGAGGGCGAGAAGTCGTTCCAGGCGCGTTACGACATCAACATGGCGACCTTCGGCATTCCCGGCCTGAGCTTCATGACTCGTTACGTCACCGGTAGCGGCGCCAACACTGGCACCACATCGAACGGTAAAGAGTGGGAACGCGATATCGAAGGCAAATACGTGATCCAGAGCGGCCCGGCGAAAGACCTGAGCCTGCGTATTCGTCAAGCCACTTATCGTTCGTCGGATGGCGTTTACTACGGTTCGGCTTCGATCGACGAACTGCGTCTGATCGCGCAATACCCGCTGAACATCCTGTAACGACGCCAGTCATTACAACGATGACTTAAGGTTTCGACCTTAAATAAAAAGCCGCTCCCCTGTTTACAAGGGAGCGGCTTTTTTATTGCAGTTATGTTTCAAACAACGAATAACTAGCAAGCTAAGTAACTATATCCAACTGTCGCATTTAACCTGACCTTTCGGCCAACTTAAACGCAACACGGTTTCATGATTTGGAAGGGGCTTCCTGCATCACGCGAATAACGCGCTGCGGGAACGGAATATCAATTCCTGCCGCTTTCAAACGGTCACGCGCCAGCTCATTGAGCATAAACACAACATCCCAGTAATCCGGAGTATTGGTCCAGCAGCGCAGGGAAACGGTGATGGAGCTATCGCCCAGGGTCGATACGACGGCAGCAGGCGCCGGGTCGGCCAGCACGCGTGGGTCTTTGGCCAGTTCCAGCAACACTTCGCGGGCTTTCTGCAGATCAGCCTCGTAGTCCACGCCCACGTCAAACACGACCTTGCGGGTCGGCTGGCGGTTGGTGTTGGTGATGATGCCGTTGGACAGGATGCCGTTCGGCACGATCACGGTCTTGTTGTCGCCGGTACGCAGTACCGTGTGGAAAATCTGAATGCTGTCGACGGTACCCGAGGTGCCCTGGGCTTCGATCCAGTCACCGATACGGAACGGACGGAACAACAGAATCAGCACGCCGCCGGCGAAATTGGCCAGGCTGCCTTGCAAGGCCAGGCCGATCGCCAGGGTCGCAGCACCGATGGCGGCGACGAACGAGGTGGTGGCCACGCCGATCATCGAGGCCACGCTGACGATCAGCATGACTTTCAGCGCAATGTTCGCAAGGCTGGTGATGAAGTGCTGCAGCGCCAGGTCGGCGTTACGCACGGCCAGCAAGCGCCCCACCCGGTGGGTAAAGACGTTGATCAGCCACCAACCGATGGCCAGGGTGATAACGGCCAGCAGTACCCGGCTGCCGTATTCCATGATCATCGGGATCCAGGACTGCGAGGTCTTGATCAAGTGATCCATTTCAGCGTTCAAATCCATCTATCTTCTCCTGTTTGCGGATATGCGGCTTCATTGACTGCCTGAAAACGCAAATGAGCCCCGTAGGGCTCAATGGTAGGCATTGTTGCTGCGGCGTGGGACGGCAAAAACCGCCACAGGTTCCGCAAGGTGCCATCAGTCGCGGAAGTTATTGAACTGCAGCGGCATGTCGAACGTCTTGGCGCGCAGGGCCGCGATGGCCTCTTGCAAGTCATCACGCTTTTTGCCGGTGACACGTACCTGCTCACCCTGGATGGCCGCCTGGACTTTCAGCTTGGCGTCCTTGATGTGCGCGACGATTTTCTTCGCCAGTTCCTTGTCGATGCCTTCCTTGAGCACGGCTTCCTGCTTCATCAGCTTGCCGGAAGCGTAGGCGTCCTTGACTTCAAGGCACTGCACGTCGATCTTGCGCTTGACCAGAGCCAGCTTGAGAATTTCGATCATCGCTTCCAGCTGGAAATCGGCTTCAGCGGTCAGGTTGACGGTCAGTTCCTTTTCCTTGAATTCGAAGCTGCCCTTGCCTTTCAAGTCATAGCGACGGTCCAGTTCCTTGACGGCGTTCTCGACGGCGTTGGTGACTTCGTGTTTGTCCAGTTCGGATACCACGTCGAACGAAGGCATGTCATTTCTCCAATATAAGGGGCGGGCTCAGTAGAGATGGAGCGCGCCCGAGCTAAAATGCCGGGGCATTATAGCGGTTCTTTCGCCGCGTTCACCGCCGGCAACCCCAAGGAGCACACACTGATGTCGACCACCTGGCATATTCTCGGCGCCGGAAGCCTGGGCACCCTCTGGGCCACGCGACTGGCGCGCGCGGGCGTGCCGGTGCGGCTGATCCTGCGCGATCAGGCGCGACTGGCCAGCTACGCGGCGGGCCAGGGCCTTACCCTGGTTGAGCACGGCATTGCACACGCCTACCCAGTCGCTGGCGAAACGCCCGACAGCCCGGAGCCGATCCATCGCCTGCTGGTCGCGTGCAAGGCCTACGATGCCCAGAACGCTGTCGCACAGGTGCAACACCGCCTGGTGCCGGATGCGGAAGTGATCCTGCTGCAAAACGGCCTCGGCAGCCAGGATGCGGTGGCCGCCCAGTTGCCGCACGCGCGTTGCATCTTCGCGTCCAGCACCGAAGGCGCGTTTCGCGATGGCGAATGGCGGGTGGTATTTGCCGGCCATGGCTATACCTGGCTCGGCGATGCGGCTCGGCCGACTGCGCCGCTGTGGCTGGATGACCTGCAGGCCGCCGCCATTCCCCATGAATGGAGCATCGACATCCTCACACGCCTGTGGCGCAAGCTGGCGCTCAATTGTGCGATCAACCCTCTGACCGTGCTCTACCAGTGCCGCAACGGAGGGCTGCAGGCCCATCAATGTGAAGTCGCAACCCTGTGCGCCGAGTTGACCGAACTGCTGGAATATTGCGGCCAGCCCGCGGCTGCGCAAGATCTGCACAGCGAGGTGCAACGGGTGATCCAGGCCACCGCGGCGAACTATTCCTCCATGTACCAAGACGTCGCCAACGCGCGTCGTACCGAAATCAGCTACCTGCTGGGCTACGCCTGCCAGGCGGCCGCCCGCCACCAACGGGTACTGCCGCATCTGCAGCAGGTGCAAGCGCGACTGGTCGAGCAGTTGGTTGCACGCGGATTGCCCAGCGACTGAGGCACGCGCTACCCTGCCGTATGTCTATTGCCTGTGAACAACCTGATGCCATTGCGCCAGCGTCTTGAAAACTTACCGGTAGGGCAGAAATTGCTGGCTGCCCTGCTGGTACTGCTGACCACCGTGTTGCTGGTGGCCAACCTGACCTTTATCAGCGCCGCCTACTGGATCTCCCAGGAAAGCATGGCGCCCCAGGCCTTGCAGGCCATCGGTCGACTGGTGTCCAACCCTGCGCTGGCCGCCGACGCCCTTCAATCCCCAGCCAAGGCCAACGCGCTGCTCAATGAACTGACCAGCTATGCGCCGTTGCGCGCCGCCGCCCTGTACGACGGCGAAGGCAATCGCCTGGCGCAGATGCAACACGGCGACCGCCTGCACCTGCCCGACAATTACCGGCATATCGAGGCCTGGCGCCTCACCGAGTTTCGCAGTAACCAGGTCATCAGTCTGCCCCGCGCCGGCCAACCTTCAGGGCATTTGCTGCTGGTGGCCAGCAGCGAGCTACCGGTGGGCGTTCTACACCGGCACCCTGACCGCAAGCCTGGGCATCCTGATTTTCAGCGTGTTGCTGTGGCTGGTGATTGCCCGGCAGATCAAACGCCTGATCACGCGGCCAATCCACGAACTCGAAGAACTGTCCCGCCAGGTAACCCGCGAAGAGAACTACGCCCTGCGCGCCGGCCCCGGTAACCACGATGAAATCGGCAGCCTGGCGGAAGCGTTCAACACCATGTTGTCACGCATTGAAGCCCGCGAGCAGCAGCTCAAACGCGCACGGGATGACTCCCAGGCCGCCTACGATCAGGCTCAGGGCCTGGCCGAAGAAACCCGCCACACCAACCGCAAGTTGGAACTGGAAGTTCAGGTGCGCAGCAAGATTGAGAAAAAGCTCACCGGCTTTCAGAACTACCTGAACAGTATTATCGACTCGATGCCTTCAGCGCTGATCGCCCTGGATGAACAGCTCTACGTCACCCAGTGGAATCAGGAAGCCACCGCGCTTTCCGGCACGCGCCTGGACGAAGCCCTCAACCAACCGATCTTCCTCGCGTTTCAACCGCTCAAGCCGTACCTGCCGCAGATCAAGGCCACGGTGGAGCAGCACACCGTGGAGCGCATCGAGCGCGTCACCTGGGTCAAGGACGACGAGCCAAAGCATTACGCCCTGACGTTCTACCCGTTGATGGGCGGTGCCGGGCGCGGCGTGGTGATCCGCATCGACGACATCACCCAGCGCCTGTCCCTGGAAGAAATGATGGTGCAATCGGAAAAGATGCTGTCGGTCGGCGGCCTGGCTGCCGGCATGGCCCACGAAATCAACAACCCGCTGGGCGCGATCCTGCACAACGTGCAGAACATCCGACGCCGCCTGTCACCCGACCTGCCCAAAAACCTGGAACACGCCGAACAGGCCGGCATCGAGCTGGACCTGGTCAATCGCTACCTGCAAAGCCGCGAAGTCCCGCAGTTGCTGGACGGAATTCAACAGGCCGGTGCGCGCGCAGCCAAGATCGTCACGCACATGCTCAGCTTCAGCCGGCGCAGCAACCGGCAAATGGCACCGTGCGACTTGCCGGGCCTGATCGACCAGGCCGTGGAGATCGCCGGAAACGATTTCGACCTGGCCATCGGTTTTGACTTCAAGGGCCAGGCGATCATCCGTCAGTTCGATCCGCAACTGGGGCCAGTCCCCGGCACAGCCAACGAACTGGAGCAGGTGCTCCTCAACCTGCTGAAAAATGCCGCCCAAGCGATTCACCTGCGCGAAGACGACAGCGAACCTGGGCGCATCATCCTGCGCACCCGCCTCAACCCGCCGTGGGCCGAAATCCAGGTGGAAGACAACGGCATCGGCATGAGCGAAAACGTGCGTAAGCGCACCTTCGAGCCGTTTTTCACCACCAAGGAAATAGGCCAGGGCACCGGGCTTGGGCTGTCGGTGTCGTATTTCATCATCACCAATAACCACAAGGGCCAGATGGAAGTGCATTCCACCCTGGGCCAAGGCACGTGTTTCACCTTGCGCCTGCCGCTGGCCGGCAGCCAACTGTCCCCCACAGAACTCACCCAACTGGAGCAATGACCATGGGCTTTCGCCTGTCGAAGATCTACACCCGCACCGGTGACCAGGGCGAAACCGGCCTCGGCGACGGCCGCCGCGTGCCCAAGGATCACCCACGGGTGGAGGCCATTGGCGAAGTGGACACGCTGAACAGTCAGCTTGGATTGCTGCTGGCAAACCTTGAAGAACAAAGCGGCAAACATCCTGAATTGAACGATGTCATCGAGGTGCTCACGCCCTGCCAGCATCGGTTATTCGATCTGGGCGGCGAGCTGGCCATGCCGGTGTATAAGGCGCTGAATGCAGCGGAAGTGGATCGACTGGAAGCAGCGATTGATCGCTGGAATGAAGAGGTGGGGCCACTGGAGAATTTCATCCTGCCCGGCGGCTCGGCGCTGATCGCCCAGGCACATGTGTGCCGCAGCCTGGCGCGCAGTGCCGAACGCCGCTGCCAGCACTTGAATGCAGTGGAGCCTTTGGAAGGGGTGGGGTTGGCGTATATCAATCGGTTGTCGGATTTGCTGTTTGTCGCGGCCAGGGTGATTGCCCGGCGCCAGGGCGTTGCCGAAGTTTTATGGCAGGCTGCGGCGAAGCCTCACTGAAGATTATTGCGTGGCTGGCAGGGCCCCATCGGGGGCAAGCCCCCTCCCACACTAGACTGCATTCACAAATCAAAATGTGGGAGGGGGCTTGCCCCCGATGAGCATAGGTATCTACACAACTTCGCTCGGCCCTAAGCCTGTGACGGCTCAGCAGCCGAAGCCTCTCTAACTGACGCCCAGCGTTCCAATGTGGGAGGGGCGGTGCGACGGTTCGACTTGCCCCCGATGGCGGCCTGAAAGCCGACAATGATGTTGGATCAGAGCGAGTACATATCCGTTGCTGCGGTAACGGCGGCTTAGGGTTCCGCCCTTACGGCGGGTCACTTTTGGAAAAGAGCCCCAAAAGTAACCAAAAGGGCTCCTGCCCCACCACTCGGCACCTCGCTCACGCTCGGTGTGCCCGTAATCCGACAGTGATTTGGAGGGCCGCCTCCACGCGCCATCCATGGCGCGGGGCGGCTAAACCGGCATCCCTGCCGGTTTACCCTCCAAATCACTATCGAATTCCGGCCAGCGTGGTTTAACGGGGCGCCTAAGATCAAGATCAAGAGCGGCTCGCTTCGCATCGTGGTTACCGTAGGCTGCTACAAAGTTGTGTAGATACCTATGCCCCGATGAGGCCCGCCAGAGCAACCTCAAACCTGCGGCCAGAACGCCCTGATCCCCGCCACACCCTGAGCCCCTGCCTCCCAGGCTTTTTCCCGCTGCGCAGGCCCAACCCCACCCAACACAAACACCGGCTTGCTGAACCCACGGATCAGCTCGGCCGCCTGTTCCCAACCCAACGGCTGGGCATCGGGGTGGGTCTGAGTCGGCTCAACCGGCGACAGCGTGACAAAGTCCACATCCATCAACTCTGCCAGCGCCAGTTCTTCAGCGTTGTGGCACGAGGCCGCCAACCAACGGTCCTTCGGCAGTGGTCGCCCCTTGCTCGCGTATTTACGCAATTGGGCCGAGGTCATGTGCCAGCCGGCCGAAGGAAAATCCCCCAGCCATTCGAACGGCCCCTTGAGCATCAGCTGCGCCTTGCCGGCACACAGCCCCACGGCGTCCACGGCGAGGTCGCGGTATTTGGGGTCGTAACCGTTGGGCGCACGCAGTTGAACCAGCTTGATGCCACCGGCAATGGCTGCTTGAAGGCCTCGCAACAAGGGCGCGGTTTCCAGTTCACCCGGGGTGATCAGGTATTCGGCAGGCAGGCGCGCTGCCGCAACAATGGGCGCGTTAGCCGCCGGAAACTCATAGTTGATCAAGTCTCGCGGAGCCACCCATTCCAGGGGCTGCCCTTCAACCCCATGGGGCTCGCCGGTAAACGCCGAGACGTCCCAGACATCCAGCAATACTTGCTTGTCCGGGTAGTCATGCTGCACCTGGATCAACGGCCGCGCCAAGGTGACCTGGATGCCCAGCTCTTCCTGCAATTCGCGGGACAGAGCCGTGGCGACCGATTCGCCCGCCTCCACCTTGCCACCGGGAAACTCCCAGAGGCCGCCTTGATGCTGAGTATCGGCGCGGCGTGCCAGCAGGATCCTGCCATCGACACCGCGGATCACCGCTGCTGCTACATGCACTCGTTTCACCGCCGATTTCCTCCGGGTTTCAGGTGCGATATTCCGCGTTGATCTTCACGTATTCGTGGGACAGGTCCGTGGTCCAGATGGTTTCGCTGCATTCGCCGCGGCCCAGCTCGATACGGATGGTGATTTCTTCCTGCTGCATCACCGCCGAGCCCTGGGCTTCGGTGTAGGTTTCGGCACGGGCGCCACGGCTGGCAATGCACACGTCACCAAGGAACACGTCGATCTTGCTTACGTCCAGGTCAGGCACGCCGGCACGACCAACGGCCGCGAGGATACGGCCCCAGTTCGGGTCGGAAGCAAACAGGGCGGTCTTGATCAGCGGCGAGTGCGCCACGGTGTAACCCACGTCCAGGCACTCCTGGTGGTTGCCGCCGCCGTTGACTTCAACGGTGACGAACTTGGTAGCGCCCTCGCCGTCCCGCACGATGGCCTGGGCCACGTCCATGCACACTTCGAATACCGCCTGCTTCAACGCCGCGAACAGCGGGCCTTCGGTAGAGGTGATTTCCGGCAGATTGGCCTGGCCGGTGGCGATCAGCATGCAGCAGTCGTTGGTAGACGTGTCACCGTCAATGGTGATGCGGTTGAACGACTTGTTGGCGCCATCCAGCATCAGGCGTTGCAGCACATCGCGGGAGACTTTGGCGTCGGTGGCGATATAGCCGAGCATGGTGGCCATGTTCGGACGGATCATGCCCGCGCCCTTGCTGATGCCGGTCACGGTGACGGTCACGCCCTCGTGTACGAACTGACGGCTCGCGCCCTTGGGGCAAGGTGTCGGTGGTCATGATGCCGGTGGCCGCAGCCGCCCAGTTATCCACAGACAGATCATCGAGCGCGGCTTGCAGGGCGCCTTCGATTTTTTCCACCGGCAGCGGCTCACCGATCACACCGGTGGAGTACGGCAGCACCTGGCTGGCGTCAACGCCGGTCAACTGCGCCAGCTTGGCGCAGGTGCGCGCCGCCGCGACAAGGCCGGGCTCGCCGGTACCGGCGTTGGCATTGCCGGTGTTGGTCAGCAGGTAACGAATCGCGCCGGCCACACGTTGCTTGGCCAGGATCACCGGCGCAGCGCAGAAGGCGTTGAGGGTGAACACACCGGCAACGGTCGAACCTTCGGCACAGCGCATCACCACCACATCCTTGCGGCCCGCACGCTTGATGCCGGCCGAAGCGATACCGAGTTCAAAACCGGCGACCGGGTGCAGTGTGGGCAAAGGACCAAGACCAACAGCCATGTGTGCGCTCCTTGAAATAGATGATGTCTGTGCCGTCGCTACCGACGGGGAATTAATGGCAAAACGCCGCGACGGCTGATGCCGGTCGCGGCGCAGGGTGTTGCAGCGTCAGGCGAAAATCTTATTCGATCTGGCCGTGGCAGTGTTTGAATTTCTTACCCGAACCGCAATAGCACAGTTCGTTGCGGCCCAGCTTCTGATCATTGCGCACCGGGGTTTGAGCCAGGGCCACATCGACCTCTTCACCCAACACTTCAGGCGTCTCCAGGCCAGGCGCTTCGTCATGCTGGAACTGCATGCGCGCAGCCAGTGCCTCGGCTTCCTGACGCAGGCGCGCTTCTTCCTCGATCGGGTCTTCGCGACGCACCTGAACGTGGGACAGCACGCGGATCGAATCGCGCTTGATCGAATCCAGCAGTTCGGAGAACAACGTGAACGACTCGCGCTTGTACTCCTGCTTCGGGTTCTTCTGGGCGTAGCCACGCAGGTGGATGCCGTGACGCAGGTGGTCCATGGTCGACAGGTGGTCTTTCCACAGGTCGTCCAGCACGCGCAGAACGATTTGCTTCTCGAAGGTGCGCAGTGCTTCGGCACTCGCCTGCTCTTCTTTCTCGTTGTACGCGGCCAGCAGTTCGGCCATCAGTTTTTCGCGCAGGGTTTCTTCGTACAGGTGGTCGTCTTCGTCGAGCCATTGCTGAACCGGCAAATCGACCCCGAAGTCGCTCTTCAGTGCAGCTTCCAGACCGGCAACATCCCACTGCTCAGGCAGCGACTGCGGTGGAATATGCGCGCTGACGGTGGCGTTGAGCACGTCCTGACGGAAATCAGCGATGGTCTCACCAATGTTGTCGGCGGCCAGCAACGTGTTACGCATGTGATAGATCACTTTACGTTGTTCGTTGTTGACGTCATCGAACTCGAGCAGTTGCTTGCGGATGTCGAAGTTACGCCCTTCAACCTTGCGCTGGGCCTTTTCGATGGCGTTGGTCACCATGCGGTGCTCGATGGCTTCACCGGACTGCATGCCCAGGGCCTTCATGAAGTTCTTCACCCGGTCCGAGGCGAAGATACGCATCAGGCTGTCTTCCAGCGACAGGTAGAAACGGCTGGAACCGGCGTCACCCTGGCGACCGGCACGACCACGCAACTGGTTGTCGATACGGCGCGATTCGTGACGCTCGGACGCGATCACCTGCAAACCACCGGATTCCAGCACGGCCTGGTGACGCTTCTGCCAGTCAGCCTTGATCTGGGCGATCTGCTCGGGGGTCGGGTTGTCGAGCGATGCCACTTCCACTTCCCAGTTACCGCCCAACAGGATGTCGGTACCACGACCGGCCATGTTGGTGGCGATGGTCAGCGCGCCGGGGCGACCGGCCTGGGCGATGATCTCGGCTTCTTTTTCGTGGAACTTGGCGTTGAGGACCTTGTGCTCGATGCCTTCCTTGTTGAGCAGGTTGGACACGTGCTCGGAGGTCTCGATGGTCGCGGTACCCACAAGGATCGGACGACCCTTGGCCATGCCGTCCTTGATATCGTTGACGATCGCCGCGTATTTCTCTTCGGCGGTCAGGAATACCAGGTCGTTGAAGTCTTTACGCGCCAGTGGCTTGTTCGGCGGGATGACCACCACCGACAGACCGTAGATCTGATGGAATTCGAACGCTTCGGTGTCGGCCGTACCGGTCATGCCGGACAGCTTGTTGTACAGACGGAAGTAGTTCTGGAAAGTGGTGGAGGCCAACGTCTGGCTTTCGGCCTGGATGTTGAGCACTTCCTTGGCTTCGATGGCCTGGTGCAGGCCTTCGGACAAGCGACGACCGGGCATGGTACGGCCGGTGTGTTCGTCGACCAGTACCACCTGACCGTCCTGGACGATGTATTCGACGTTGCGATGGAACAGTTTGTGAGCACGCAGACCGGCATACACGTGGGTCAGCAGGCCCAGGTTATGCGCCGAGTACAGGCTTTCGCCTTCAGCCAGCAGGCCGATCTGGGTCAGCATGTCTTCGACGAACTGGTGGCCAGCCTCGTTGAGTTCGACCTGACGGGTCTTCTCGTCGATGGTGAAATGACCCTCCTTGGTCACCACGCCTTCGACTTCCTCGATGTGCTGCTCCAGGCGCGGGATCAACTTGTTGATCTCGGTGTACAGGCGCGAGCTGTCTTCGGCCTGGCCGGAGATGATCAGCGGGGTACGGGCTTCGTCGATCAGGATGGAGTCGACTTCGTCGATCACGGCAAAGTTGAGTTCGCGCTGGAATTTTTCTTCCATGCTGAACGCCATGTTGTCGCGCAGGTAGTCGAAACCGAATTCGTTGTTGGTGCCGTAGGTGATGTCGGCCGCATAGGCAGCGCGCTTCTCTTCCGGCGGCTGGAACGGCGTCACCACGCCGACGGTCAGGCCGAGGAATTCATACAGCGGGCGCATCCAGTTGGCGTCCCGGCGAGCCAGGTAGTCGTTCACCGTCACAACGTGCACGCCCTTGCCGGACAGTGCGTTGAGGTAAACACCCAGGGTTGCCACCAGGGTCTTGCCTTCACCGGTACGCATTTCGGCAATCATGCCTTCATGCAAGGTCATGCCGCCGATCAACTGGACGTCGAAGTGGCGCATGCCCATGACGCGCTTACCGGCTTCACGGGCGACCGCAAAGGCTTCGGGAAGCAGCTTGTCGAGGGTTTCACCTTTGGCTATGCGGGCCTTGAACTCTTGGGTCTTGGCGCGCAATTGCTCGTCCGACAGGGCAACCATCTGCTCTTCGAAGGCATTGACCAGCTGCACCGTCTTGAGCATGCGTTTGACTTCGCGCTCATTCTTGCTTCCAAAAAGTTTCTTTAACAAAGGCGCAAACATATCGGCAGGTTCTTCCACACATAGGGATGGAGGGCGCACCGTGAGTGGCCCGAGCAGCCCTCACGGCCGCATGCGAACGCGCATTCTACCCGGAATCGTGGGTGAGGAAAGTGGCGTTGTTCCCGGAGGCGGGCACGGCGCTGTGAGAGGGCTTGTTTAAAATAAGGGCTTTTGCTGGAACTTCAACCCATCAAATGCAGAAGTTACTTGTTGGTTTCACGAGAAAAGCCCTGCCTTTGCATGGCCTCGGGGCCAAGAGGCGCTTTCTGTTAAGATAGCCGCTCTGTTACTTAAGGTGTCTAAACATGGCATTTCGCCCTCTTACAGCCCGCGCTCCCGGCGTGTTGCTTCGCGAAGCCAAGCCGCTCAAAGCCATCTTCGGCCACGCGCAACGCCTGGGGCGTTTGCAACGCCTGCTCGAAAGCCAGCTGCAACCGGCTGCCCGCGAGCACTGTCATGTGGCGTCATGGCGTGAAGGCAACCTGCTATTAATCGTCACTGACGGACACTGGGCAACCCGTTTGCGCTACCAGCAAAAACGCTTGCAGCGCCAATTGATGGAGTTTGACGAGTTTGCCGGCCTGACGCGCATCCAGTTCAAGGTGCAGCCGCCCACCGTACTGCGCAGCACGGCGGGGAATACGATGGACTTGTCGCAAACTGCGGCCGAAACCCTCCAGGCGACAGCCGAAGGGATCAACGACCCGGGCTTGCGCGCGGCCCTGGAACGGCTGGCCGCCCATGCCAGGCCCAAACCCTGAGCCCTACTTGCGTTTGCTGCCACCGAGCAACGAGCCTAACAAGCCACGCACCAGCTGCCGCCCCATCTGATTGGCGGCCTGCTGCATGGCGGATTTCAGCGCCTTGCCTGCTGCGGTTCCCAGGAACGCGCCGGCCTTGTCGGTGAAGCTGGGTTCTTCGGTCGCCGGCTTGGCCTCCTCGGTCGGCCCCAATTCCTTGCGCGCCATCAGCACTTCATAGGCTGATTCGCGGTCAATTGGCTTGTCATACCGGCCCTGCAGCGGCGAACTGGCGACCAACGCCGCACGTTCGGCCTCGGTGAGCGGCCCGATCCGCGACTGTGGCGGTGCGACCAATACGCGCTGGACTACTTCCGGCGTGCCCTTTTCCTGCAAGGTGCCCACCAACGCCTCACCGGTGCCCAACTCGGTCAGCACCGCCAGGGCATCAAATGCCGGGTTGGGCCGGAATCCGTCCGCCACCGCCCGCAGGGATTTCTGCTCCTTGGTGGTGAATGCCCGCAGGCCATGCTGAATCCGCAGCCCCAGTTGCGCCAGTACCGTGTCGGGCAAATCGCCCGGCGACTGGGTGACGAAATACACACCCACGCCTTTGGAGCGAATCAACCGCACTACCTGCTCCAAACGGTCCTGCAGCGCCTTGGGCGTATCGGCGAACAACAAGTGCGCCTCGTCGAAAAACAGCGCCAACAGCGGTTTTTCCGCATCACCGCGCTCCGGTAACTGCTCGAACAGTTCCGCCAGCAGCCACAGCAGAAACGTCGCGTAGACCTTCGGCGCATCGTGCACCAAGCGGCTGGCGTCCAGCAGATGGATACGCCCGCGCCCGTCGCTGGCGGGCTGCAAAATATCTTCGAGTTGCAGGGCCGGCTCGCCAAACAACGCTTCGGCGCCCTGCTGCTCCAGCACCGCGAGGCGCCGCAACAACGCCTGACTGGAACCGGTGGTCATCAACGCTGCGTCGTCGCCCAACAGTTCAGGGTGATAGCGCAGGTGGTTGAGCAAGGCCTTGAGATCTTTAAGGTCCAGCAGCAACAACCCTTCACGGTCGGCCACCTTGAATGTCGCGTACAGCGCCGACTGCTGGCTGTCGGTGAGTTCCAAGAGGCTGCCGAGCAACAACGGCCCCATTTCGCTGATGGTGGTGCGCAACGGATGACCGGACTGCCCGTGGATATCCCACAGGGTGACTGGATAAGCCTTGGGCGCGTAATTAAGGAAGGGCATACCGGCGATACGTTCGGCGACTTTGCCCTGGGGGTTGGCCGCAGCGCCCAGGCCGCAAAGGTCGCCCTTGATGTCGGCGGCAAAGACCGCCACGCCCGCATCACTGAAGGCTTCGGCCAGGCGCTGCAAGGTGACGGTCTTGCCGGTGCCCGTAGCGCCGGCGATCAACCCGTGACGGTTGGCCAGACGGATGGGCTGGGCGATGGGCAGGCCATCTGGGCCGGCACCGATAAGCAGTTGTGTGGAGTCAGGCATTTCGTCACCTATGGTTAATCTTTAGTGCAGCGGGGTCGATACAGACTATGTGAAACCTACAAAGTCTAAAAATAGGACAGATATTTCCTACAGGTGCCCCTGGTGCAAGCACCAGAAGTACCACACCTTTTTTGACGCTGCCATTTTTGCGCATCCGACCAGGACGCGCCTCGAATATCAAGACCTTAGCGGACCCTACAAGCCATGAATAAAAACCTGCGCTTCAGCCATAAAATTTTGCTTGCAGCCTCCCTTATCGTCATCGCCGCCTTCGCGTTATTTACGCTTTATAACGATTACCTTCAGCGCAATGCGATTCGTGAAGACCTCAACAGCTACCTGCATGAAATGGGCGACGTCACCGCCGGCAGTATTCAGACCTGGCTCAACGGGCGCATCGCTCTGGTGGAAAACGCCGCACAGAATATCGCCCTCAATCCCGATCCATCGGTGGTTGCCAGCCTGCTGGAACAGAAAGCACTGACCTCGTCGTTCATGGCGACCTACGTCGGCGACAGCCAGGGCACCTTCACCATCCGTCCCGACACCAAGATGCCCGACGGTTTCGACCCGCGTGTTCGCCCCTGGTACAAGGGCGCCCAGACCAGCAACGGCTCGACCTTGACCGAGCCCTATATCGACGCGGCCACGGGCCAACTGATTATTTCCATCGCCACACCGAGTGCCAAGGCCGGCCAGAGCATCGGCGTGGTCGGCGGCGACTTGAGCCTGCAGACCCTGGTGGACAACATTGGCGCACTGGACCTGGGGGGCATGGGTTACGCGTTCCTGGTCAGCGCCGACGGCAAAGTGCTGGTGCACCCGGACAAAGCCCTGGTGATGAAGACCCTGGCGGACGTCTACCCGAAAGACACACCTAAAATCAGCACCGACTTCAGCGAAGTTCAGGCGAACGGCAAGGCCAATATCGTGACGTTCACCCCTATCAAGGGACTGCCCTCGGTGAACTGGTACCTGGGCATCTCGGTGGATAAAGACAAGTCGTTCGCCATGCTCAGTGAATTCCGTACCTCGGCGGTCATCGCCACGATCATCGCCGTGGTGATCATCATCGCGTTGCTGGGCATGTTGATCCGCGTGTTGCTGCAACCGCTGCACGTGATGACCCGGGCCATGGAGGACATTGCCGACGGCGAAGGCGACCTGACCCGACGCCTGACCATCCAGAACAACGACGAATTCGGCACGCTGGGTACGGCGTTCAACCGTTTCGTCGAGCGCATTCATACCTCGATCCGCGAAGTGTCGTCGGCCACCGAACAAGTCAATGAAGTCGCACTGCGGGTGGTCAGCGCCTCCAACTCATCGATGGTCAATTCGGACGAACAGGCCAACCGCACCAACAGCGTCGCGGCGGCGATCAACCAACTGGGCGCGGCCGCTCAGGAAATTGCCCGTAACGCGGCGCAAGCCTCCAACCAGGCCAGCGATGCGCGGCATCTGGCCGAAGACGGCCAGCAGGTAGTGGAGCGCAATATCAAGGCGATGACCCAGCTGTCGAGCATGATCAGCGCCTCCAGCACCAATATCGAGGAGCTGAACAGCAAGACGGTGAATATCGGCCAGATTCTGGAAGTGATCACCAGTATTTCCCAGCAGACCAACTTGCTCGCGCTCAACGCTGCCATCGAAGCCGCGCGTGCCGGCGAAGCCGGCCGCGGGTTCGCGGTGGTGGCCGATGAAGTGCGCAACCTGGCGCATCGCACCCAGGAATCGGCGCAACAGGTGCAAAAGATGATCGAGGAACTGCAAGTCGGCGCCCGCGACTCGGTGAGCACCATGAGTGAAAGCCAGCGCCACAGCCAGGACAGCGTGGAAATCGCCAACCTGGCCGGCGAACGCTTGAACAGCGTGACTCAACGCATTGGCGAAATCGACGGCATGAACCAGTCCGTGGCCACTGCCACCGAGGAACAGACGTCGGTGGTGGAGTCGATCAACATGGACATCACCGAAATCAACACCCTCAACCAGGAAGGCGTGGAAAACCTGCAATCGACGCTGCGCGCCTGCTCGGACCTGGAGCGCCAGGCTGCACGCTTGAAGCAAATGGTGGGTAGCTTCAGGATCTGATAGATACCCAGCCCCATGTGAGATACCAGTCCGTTAAGGCTTTTTGTGTAGGAGCGAGCTTGCTCGCGAAGAACTCAGGGCCCCGGCGTCTATCCAGAATGGACGCGTTGCCTGGACGTTTTTCGCGAGCAAGCTCGCTCCTACAGAGGACCACTTTCTGGTATTCGGGCGTGCCCGCGTCCCAATCCCGATCGAACATCTATCCTTACCTCAGGTCCACGTTAAGGAGAGCAATGGATCGGAGGGATGTTCATCGTGCATATCGCTGACATAACCATGTTCTACGCCCCGGCCAGCGGTGGCGTACGCACTTATCTGGACGCCAAGCACCGGCGCCTGGCGCTCAAGCCTGGCATTCGCCACAGCCTGCTGGTGCCTGGGGCCCACTTGAGCGAGCGAGACGGTATCTTCGAGGTGCCGGCGCCGCCGCTGCCCTTCGGCAAAGGCTACCGCTTCCCCCTGCGCCTGGCGCCTTGGCGAAACGTCCTGCACGATTTACAGCCTGATCTGATCGAAGTCGGCGATCCGTACCTGACCGCCTGGGCCGCCCTGGACGCCCGGCGCCAGCTCGACGTACCGGTCATCGGCTTTTATCACTCCGACCTTCCGCTGCTGGTGCGCAACCGCATGGGCGCCTGGTTTACCCCCAACGTCGAAGCTTATGTCAGCAAACTCTATGGGAATTTTGACCGGGTACTGGCCCCCAGCCAGGTGATGGCCGACAAACTCAGCGGGCTTGGGGTGAAAAACGTCTTCGTACAGCCATTGGGCGTTGACCTGCAAACCTTCACCCCCGCCGTGCGCGACCCCGGCCTGCGCGCCGAACTGGGGATCGATGAAGACACCCGGCTGCTGATTTTCGCCGGCCGTGGTTCCAAAGAAAAAAACCTGCCGGTGCTGCTCAATTGCATGAAACGCCTGGGCGAAGGTTACCACCTGCTGCTGGTGGGCTCCGGTATGCCGGCCAGCGTGCCGGACAACGTCACCGTGGTCGACGGCTTCCGCCCGGCCCAGCATGTTGCTCGCTTAATGGCCAGTGCCGATGCGCTGCTGCATGGTGGCGACCAGGAAACCTTTGGCCTGGTCATTCTGGAAGCCATGGCCTGTGGCATCCCGGTGGTCGCCGTTGCGGCAGGCGCTTTCACCGAGATTGTCGACGAGCGCTGCGGTCTGCTTTGCGCGCCCAACAACCCAAAAGCCATGGCCGATGCGGTCCGCGAACTGTTCGGCGCCGACAGTCGCCGCCTTGGGGAACAGGCTCGGCGCCATGTGGAACAGCATTACGCGTGGGATGCGGTGGTGGACAGCCTGCTGGGGCACTACCACGCCGTGCTGGGTACTCACAAACCGATGCTCGCCCATGGCTGAACGTTCGGTAATGCTGGTGCTGCATGATGTGGCGCCGAGCACTTGGGCCGATTACCGACCTTTTGTCGAGGCCGTCGATGCGCTGGGCGATGTCCCTATCACCTGGCTGGTGGTCCCGGACTTTCATCACCATAACGCCCTCGCCGCCCACGGTGACTTCCGCCGCCTGCTGGATAGCCGCGTAGCCCGCGGCGATGAACTCGCCTTGCACGGTTATTACCACTGCGACGAACAACCTCGGCCACGTACGCCAAAAGAGTGGTTCATGCGGCGCATCTATACCCATGAAGGCGAGTTTTACCAGCTGTCCGAGGCCGAGGCGTTACTGCGCCTGACTGACGGCATTGAAGTATTCCAGCGTAATGACTGGCCGCTGCACGGGTTCGTGGCACCCGCCTGGTTGATGAGCCAGGGCACCCGACTGGCGCTGCGCCAGTTACCGCTGAGCTATACCAGCGATCCGCAGCATCTGTATCGCCTGCCTGACTTCACGCCCGTCCATGCGCCGGGCCTGGTGTGGAGCGCTCGCAGTGCGTGGCGCCGGGGCCTGTCCAAAGTGCTCAGTGATCGGCGCGAGCAGCGCTGGCAGACAGCCCCGGTGATCCGTCTGGGGTTGCACCCCGTGGACATGCGCCATGCGTTCTCGCGCAATTACTGGCTGCACACCCTGCAACGACTGCTCGACGACGGCCGCACGCCACACACCAAGGTCGCTTGGCTGTCGACGCTGCCATGCGCCGGCTGATCTGGCTCCTGCTGGCGCTGTTGGTCGCCGTGGTGATTCCGGTGTGGCTGGGTGGCGGCGAAACCATGGCACGGCTGCGGCAGTTTCCGCTGCCCCAGTTACTGGGGATGTTTGCCATGATCATCGGCTGCTGGTTGATCAACAGCCTGCGCATTCGCTTGTTGCTGGGCGAACAGCGAGGCAAGTTGGGATGGCGCAAAAGCCTGGGCGTGGTGATATCGACCGAGTTCGCCATGTGCGCGACGCCGGGCGGTAGCGGTGGGCCGCTGACGCTGATGGGCCTGCTGGCGCGCAATGGCATACGGCCTGCCCACGGCAGCGCGGTGTTTGCCATGGACCAATTGAGTGACTTGCTGTTTTTCCTCTGCGCACTGCTGGGCATCGTGCTGTACGCGTTGTTCCATAGCCTCAGCCCGCGCCTGGAGTGGCTGCTGGGGGTCAGTGCGGTGTCGATGATCGGTGGCGTCGTCGGTTGCCTGATGGTAGTGCGCTTTCACCGCCGGCTGATTCGCCTGGCCGGGCGGGTGCTCAAGGCCCTGCATGTGCGCGTCGGCACGCGTCGGCGCTGGGCCCGCCAGTTGCTGCGCTTCCTCGCGGCATTCACCCAGACGCTGAAATTGCCCTGGCCCACGCTGCTCGGCGTGTTTGCGCTGACCAGCCTGCATTGGCTGATACGCTACAGCGTGTTGTACCTGGCGCTAAGAGGGCTGGGGGGTGATGTGCAGTGGGCCTGGAGTTTCCTGATCCAGATGCTGTCCTTGACCGCAGGTCAATTCAGCCTGTTGCCCGGCGGGGCCGGGGCGGCGGAGTTAACGTCGGCGGCCTTGCTGGCGCCCATGGTGGGCAAATCCACGGCAGCGGCGGCGATTCTGATCTGGCGCGCAGTGACCTACTACTTCTATCTGCTGGCCGGTGCGCCTGTGTTTCTGTTGATGGTAGGCAAACCGCTGCTCAAGCGTCTTTTCCAGGGGCCGCGGGCGGCTTCTCGGGTTCCTGCAACTGCTCCCACAACTGGGCAGCGCCCGGAAATTCAGTACCGTCATCGGCGCCCAGCGCGTCCGGGTCGTAGCGACTCAGACACCCCTCGCCCACTGTAGCGGGTGGCCTGGATGTCGCCTTGTCGAGTGGATCAGTCATGGTCGGCTCCTGAACATAAAAAAGGGCCCGTAGAGTTTTACTCCCGGGCCCCTGCTTGTTCAATCACAACGCGCTGATCAGAACACCACGGTCTTGTTGCCGTGCACCAACACGCGATCTTCCAAGTGATACCGCAAACCGCGCGCCAGCACCATCTTCTCGACGTCACGACCGAAACGCACCATGTCTTCGATGCTGTCGCTGTGGCTGACACGAACCACGTCCTGCTCGATGATCGGACCGGCGTCCAGTTCTTCGGTGACATAGTGGCAGGTCGCGCCGATCAACTTCACGCCGCGCAGGGACGCCTGGTGATAAGGCTTGGCACCCACGAACGAAGGCAGGAAGCTGTGGTGAATATTGATCACCTTGCCGGCGTATTCGCGGCACAGTTCCGGCGGCAGGATCTGCATGTAGCGCGCCAGCACCACCACGTCGGCGTCGTGCTGTTTGACCAGGCGGGACACCTCGGCGAAGGCAGGCTCCTTGTCCTGCGGGTTGACCGGCACGTGGTAATACGGGATGCCATGCCATTCGACCATGCTGCGCAGGTCATCGTGGTTGGAGATCACACAGGCGATCTCGCAGTCGAGTTCATCGCTGTGCCAGCGGTGCAGAAGGTCCGCCAGGCAATGGGATTCACGGCTGGCCATCAGGACGACGCGTTTTTTCTGCTCGGTGTCGGTGATGTGCCAGGTCATCGAAAACTCTTCGGCGATCGGCGCAAACGCCTCGCGAAAGGCTTCCAGACCAAAAGGCAATGTATCGGCACGGATTTCGTGACGCATGAAAAACCAACCGCTGAGATCATCCGAGTGATGGCTCGCCTCGGTGATCCAACCGTTATGAGAAGCCAGAAAGTTACTGACCTTGGCAACGATGCCAACCCGGTCCGGGCAAGCAATCACCAGCCGAAAAGTGCGCATTAGGGGGAAACTCCAGAACTTCACAAAGGCCGCCATTCTAGCGATTGCGCAGAAAAACTGCAGTACTCCTTGCGCCTTATTCTGAACCCCAACGACAGCAACAGCCCTTAATAGCGTAAGGTTTTACCACCGGTATATGCCCGTGCCCGGGTTAACTCGGCACTTAGCAGCATTAAGGCAATTGTTGTTAGCGGCTCGCCTGATAATTAACTCGATTGCAGAGCGCAGCCGCAAACATTCAATGTAATTCACCTAAATAGCCGGTTAAATGTTTACTTGATCAAATTGCCTGACTATTATTAGGCCACTCACCCTGTCAATCAGCGTTCTACATAAGGTAGTCCACATGTCTCTGATCAACGAATATCGCGCCACCGAAGAAGCTATCAAAGAGCTGCAAGCCCGTTTGAAGAACCTGTCGCAAGACGACAAGCTGAAAACCGAGCTGGAATTCGAAGGCAAACTGCGCACCCTGATGGGCGAATACTCCAAATCCCTGCGTGACATCATCGCGCTGCTCGATCCGGAATCGAAAGTTAAAGCACCGCGCGGCGCTGTGAAAACTACCGGCACCAAACGTGCTCGCAAGGTCAAGCAATACAAAAACCCGCACAACGGTGAAGTGATTGAAACCAAAGGTGGCAATCACAAGACTCTGAAAAGAGTGGAAAGCCAAGTGGGGCGGTGACGTGGTTGAAGGTTGGGCTACCCTGCTGGGCTAAGCCTGGTCGGATTCACACCCGATACGCAACACATTAAAAACGCCAGCTTGCTGGCGTTTTTTATTGTCTGGTTTTTTTGCAGTTGCCCGCTACAGATTCAGGCGAGCCGCTAAAGAGTCGGCATAGTCCTGCCACTCACCCAGTACCTGGCGCTGGAACGAAGTCGCACTGTTTTCCAACTCCTCACGCGCAAGCTTAAATGCCATCAAGGTATTGGGTGCGCCCCACGCCGGGTCTGACAAACGTTGCTGACAGAAAAGTCTCCAGCGCTCTTGTTCCTCAATGCTCAAGGTTTCAGGAAAGTTACGCGCGCGGTAGCGAAATAATAATTCCGGCAAACGACGATCATCGAAGGGCCATTGCTGACGTCCTAATTGAACCGGCTCTGCCATGCGAACTTGTTCACATAAACGCCGGTCACGGTCGCCGATAAAACCGTCGTAGAGCTGCTGCTCCGGATCCTCGTTCGCCGCAAATTCCTCCTCGGTATAAATGCTCGCCAACTTGTCACGCCAAACTTCCTGTGCGTCAGTTAGTCGCAGCGCGCGCGCCTGATAAACGTCCATATCCAATTGCAGCCGCTCGCGATCTTCGGCCCGCAGCACCTTCAAGGGCGCGACGACCGGGCAGCGATTGATGTGCAACAACTTCAAAGGCACCGGCAGCTCACCTTCCGCCAGTTGATCGCGGCGCGTATAAAGGCGTTCGCGCAACATGTCGGCATCCAGCTCGAGCAGGCCCTGCGGGTCGAGCCCCAGGTCGCAGACAATCAATGCATTGCGATTGCGCGGGTGCCACGCCAAAGGCAATACGACTCCAAGATAATGACGCTCGGCGCTGAAGCGTCCGGAAATGTGCACCATCGGCTGCAACAATCGCACCTGGTCCATTACCCGTTGCTTGCTGCGCAACTGGAACAACCATTCATACAGTTTGGGTTGTTTGTCCCGCACCAACCGCGCCAGGGCAATGGTTGCGCGTACGTCAGACAACGCATCATGAGCCTGGCCGTGGTCGATGCCATTGGCCTCGGTCAAGCGCTCAAGCTTGAGCGTCACGCGCCCGTCTTGCTCGGGCCACACAATCCCTTCCGGTCGCAGGGCATACGCGGTGCGCATCACATCGATCAAATCCCAGCGACTGTTACCGCCCTGCCACTCACGCGCATAAGGGTCGAAAAAATTGCGGTACAGGCTGTAGCGCGTCATTTCGTCGTCGAATCGCAAGGTGTTGTAACCCGCGCCGCACGTACCGGGCGCAGACAGTTCAGCGTGCACCCGCGTCATGAAATCCGCTTCGCTAAGGCCCTTCTGCGCCAGCACCTGCGGGGTAATCCCGGTGATCGCACACGCCGCCGGATGGGGCAGGATATCGTCGCTGGGCTGACAATAAAGGTTGATCGGCGGGCCGACTTCGTTGAGCTCGAGGTCGGTACGAATGCCGGCTACCTGCAGCGGGCGATCGCTGCGCGGGTTGATCCCGGTGGTTTCATAGTCGTACCAGAAAATGGAGGTCACGGGCTGTTCCTGTGCTGAAGACCGGCAAAGTCTAGGCGCTGAAAGGTGTCAGGGGCCAGCGATACCTTACTGTACAAACATCCAGTTAAATCTTGAAGGGTTGCTTCCAGCCTCGACACTGCTAGCATCCGTCTCTCTCAGTCGCTTCGCACTGCCAAGGACCGCAATGCCAATAGCCCCTTTGGATACCTGCTACCAGATCGAGACCCCGGAGGGTATCGACCTGCCCTTGCGCCCCGCCGGCCTGCCGCCAAGGGCATTGGCGTTTGCCTTCGACCTGCTCGTGCGTGGCGTGATCATGGGCATCCTGCTTGTGCCCCTGGCGCTGCTGGGCAACCTCGGGCTCGGCTTGGGCTCGCTGCTGCTGTTTCTGGTCAGTTGGTGGTACATGGTGCTGTTCGAAGTGCTCAATCAGGGCTGCTCCCCCGGCAAGCAGGTCATGGGCCTGCGCGTGGTGCAGGACGACGGCACCCCCATCGGCTGGTCGGCATCGCTGATCCGCAACCTGCTGCGCTTTGTCGACATGCTGCCCTTCGGCTACTTCTTCGGCGCCGTCAGTTGCCTGCAGCATCCGCATTTCAAGCGGCTCGGCGACCTGGCTGCGGGTACGCTGGTGGTCTACCGCGAACAGTCGCTGGCCCGCCCACGCATCCCCCCGGCCGCCGCCCTGCGCTTGCCCTTTGCACTGGACCTGAGCGAACAGCGAGCCATACTCGGTTTCGCCGAACGCCAGGCTGAGCTGTCTGCCGAACGGGTGCAGGAACTGGCTGCAATCCTCGCCGCGCCCTTGCAGGTGTCTCCGGCTCGCGCCGTGGAGCAACTCAACGGTGTGGCCCATGGCTTGTTGGGGCCGACATGAAGCAGAGCCTTTTCGAAAGCCGTCACCAGCCGCAATGGGAAACCTTCGCCGAACAGCTGCAACAGTTGGAGCGAGGCAAAGCCTGCGAGGTATCCGACTTCCCTTATCACTATCGACGCCTATGCCAACACCTGGCCGTGGCCCAGGAGCGCGGCTACAGCAGTTACCTGGTGGACCGCCTGCAACAACTGGCGCTGCGCGGCCACCAGCAACTGTATCGTCATCGCAGCCAAACGACGGCGAACGTACTGGCCTTCGTCCTGGCCGGCTTCCCGCGCCTGGTGCGCGAACAGTGGCGCTTCGTACTGGTCGCCAGCCTGCTGTTCTTCGGCAGCCTGCTGGGTATCGCTTTGCTGGTCTACCTGTTCCCCGACCTGATCTACAGCATTGTCAGCCCGCAACAGGTGGCCGAGATGCAAAGCATGTACGACCCCGCCGCGAGCCGCCTGGGGCGCGCGGCCGAACGCGCCTCCAGCGAAGACTGGATGATGTTTGGCTATTACGTGATGCACAACATCGGCATCGCCTTCCAGACCTTTGCCGCCGGTTTGCTGTTCGGCCTGGGCAGCGTGTTCTTCCTGGTATTCAACGGATTGACCATCGGGGCGGTCTGCGGGTACCTCAGTGAAATCGGCTACGGCCAGACGTTCTGGTCATTTGTGATCGGTCATGGCGCCTTCGAACTCAGCGCCATTGCTCTGGCCGGTGCAGCAGGCCTGCAACTGGGCTGGTCGCTGATCGCTCCAGGGCCACTGGCACGTAGCGAATCCCTGCGCCTGGCAGCCCGCAAAAGCGTGCAGATGCTCTGCGGGGTCATGATATTCCTGCTGATCGCAGCGTTCGTCGAAGCCTACTGGTCGTCCACCACGACCGTTGCACCTTGGATCAAATACCTCGTGGGCAGCGCACTTTGGCTGCTGGTGGCCGCCTACCTGATCTTCGCCGGCCGGACTTACCATGCGCCTGACTGACTCAAGCGTGGTCATCCGCCCGCGCACCTCCTGGGAAGCCATGGACCTTGGCGTGCTGATGGCCGGGGAACATCGGGCATTGCTGATGAGCAGTTGGGCACTGGTAAGCCTGCCTGTGTTCACCCTGCTCACTGCGCTGCTGTGGCAGTACCCGTCTTACGCCATATTCGTGTTCTGGTGGCTGAAGCCCGCGTTCGAGCGCTTGCCGTTGTACATTCTTTCCAAGGCCCTGTTTGGTGAAACGCCCAGCCTGAAACAGGCCGTTCGACAGTGGCCACGCCTGCTCAAGGGGCAACTGCTCGCCAGCCTGACCTGGCGTCGGCTGAGCTTGAGCCGCAGCTTAGTGCTGCCAGTAAGTCAGCTCGAAGGCCTGGAGGGTCAAGCTCGTCAGCAGCGCCTGGGCGTACTGCAACAGCGCAATGCGGGCGCCGCGCGCTGGTTGACGATCATCGGAGTGCATCTGGAAATCGGTCTGTGGTTCGGTTGTATGGCGCTGTTCTATCTATTCATCCCGGAGCAGGTCGAACTGGATTGGGACTGGCAGCGCCTGGCACTGGCGACAGGCCCGCAGGGGCTATGGCTGGAACACCTGAGCAATGCCTTCTATGCGTTGATCCTCGTGTTCTGGGAACCCATCTACGTCGCCTGCGGCTTCAGCCTGTATTTGAACCGTCGCACCGTACTGGAAGCCTGGGACCTTGAACTGGTGTTTCGAAGGTTGCGCCAACGTCTGAGCAGTGTGGCGCCGCTGTTGTTGATAGCCGTCGGGCTGGCACTGGTGCAACTGAGTTCATCGGCGATGGCCGATGAAATACCTGATTCAAAGTCCCTCAGCACCCAGGCGGCCAGCCAATCGATCAAGGCATTGCTGGAAAAGCCGCCGTTCAAGAACCCAGAAACCGTGACCCGTTATCGTTTTGGCGAGGAAAAACCCGCCACTGGCCGCAAAGCCCAAGGCGACGGCAAGCTGCCTGGGTGGCTCCAGCACTTGCTTGATAACCTCAACAGCAACACCTTCAAGCACGTGGCCCAAGGCCTGGAGATACTGCTATGGGCCCTGGTGATTGGCGGGCTGGCCTTGGTGGTGTGGCGCTACCGTGAATGGCTGCGCACGTTTGTCAGCCGCAGACGGCGACCTCATCCCAAAGCCGCAAAACCTGCGCCGGCCCAGTTGTTCGGGCTGGACGTGGGGGTCGAAACATTGCCCGACGACATCGCCAGCGCCGCCGAACAGCTATGGCCCAACCAACCGAGAGAGGCCCTTGGCCTGCTCTATCGCGGCCTGCTCAGCCGGCTGCTGCATGAGTTCAACCTGCCGCTCAAAAGTGCCGACACCGAGGGCCAGGTACTGGAGCGCATTCACCCTTTGCAGCATCCGCAGTTGCTGGCATTCAGTCACGAGTTGACCCGTCACTGGCAAAACCTCGCCTATGGCCACCGCTTGCCTCCCGACGCCGCCCAGCAAAAGCTCTGCAGCGACTGGCGCGCACTCTTCAGTGGCGGAGCGAGCCAATGAACCGACCCTTAGTCTGGATGGCGCTGCTGCTGGCTTGCCTGTTAGGAGTAGGTGGCCTGTATGCCTGGCACAAGGCAATTCCCTATGAGGAAGTCGTGGATCGCGGCCCATCGCCGCAGGCACTGGCGAATCCTTACCTGGCGGCCGAGCATTTCCTGCGCGGGCAAGGCGTGGCGGTAGCGCACGCCAATGGACTTGAGCGCCTGGCCGACCTGCCCGCCACCGGCCATAGCCTGCTGTTGCTGGGGGAGCGCAGCAACATGACCCCGCGCCAGGTTGAACAGCTGCTGGCATGGACAAAAGCCGGCGGCCACCTGCTACTGGTGGCCGAAGCGTTATGGGATGACGAGACTGGAAAAAGCGGCGATTTGTTGCTCGATCGTCTCAATCTGCGCCAGTCCTTGAGTGATGACTTCGACGAGCCGGCGCCACCGCGCAAAAAAGTCGCGCCGGACCTCACCAAACTGTATGTCGACAATGAAACCGCGCCGGCGTACTTCAGTTTCGACACCGACTTCAACCTTACCGACCCCAAGCACTTGGCGCAGTTTTCAGCCAACAGCGCCAAGTCCAGCCATTTGATGCAAGTTGACCTTGGGTCAGGCCGCGTCACGGTGATTACCGACAGCGACCTGTGGAAAACCCCAGGCATCGGCAAACACGACAACGCCTGGCTGCTGTGGTACCTGACCCAGGGCACTGACGTAACCTTGCTGTTCAACAGCGACGTGGACAACCTGCTCACCCTGTTAATCCGCTATTTTCCCCAGGCCCTCGTCGCGCTTGCAGCTCTGATTGCGCTGGCGCTCTGGCAAGCCGGCATGCGCCAGGGCCCGATCCAGGCGACCGCGCCCAAGGCACGGCGACAACTGCAAGAGC
Organism: Pseudomonas sp. W4I3; assembly: GCF_030816195.1. Taxonomy (GTDB): domain Bacteria; phylum Pseudomonadota; class Gammaproteobacteria; order Pseudomonadales; family Pseudomonadaceae; genus Aquipseudomonas. The sequence continues at coordinate 5,443,789 of NZ_JAUSXS010000001.1, forward strand.
ATTTGCGCGCCAGCGCCGACTTCCTGCTACGCCGCAACGGCCAAGGCACACTGCTGCAAGCCTTGCAGCAGGACCTGCTGCGCACCGCTCGACGGCGTCACCCCGGCTTCGAACACCTCGACACGGCCGAACAATGGCAGGTGCTGGAACGCCTGACGCGACAACCCTCTCATATCATCAGCCAGGCACTCGGCGCACCGACGCTGAAACGGCTCTCCAGCGCGGACTTCAGCCGCCAGGTGGCGTGCCTGCAAACCCTCAGGAATGCCCTATGAGCGACTCTCCAATGGCCGATGCCCTGACCACCGAACAACGTCTTCAATCCGCCAGCCAACAGGCCCAGGCCCTGCGCGTTGAGTTGCGCAAGGCGGTCATTGGCCAGGACGCCGTGATCGACGACGTACTCACCGCATTGATCGCCGGTGGCCATGTGTTGCTCGAGGGCGTTCCCGGCCTGGGCAAGACGTTGCTGGTGCGGGCGTTGGCCCGTTGCTTTGGCGGCGACTTCGCGCGCATCCAGTTCACCCCGGACCTGATGCCCAGTGATGTCACCGGCCACGCGGTGTACGACCTGCAGACCGAACAGTTCAAGCTGCGCAAGGGGCCGGTATTCACTCACCTGCTGCTCGCCGACGAAATCAACCGTGCCCCGGCCAAGACCCAGGCGGCACTGCTCGAAGCCATGCAGGAGCGCCAGGTCACTCTGGAGGGCGAAGCTTTGCCCATCGGCGCGCCGTTCATGGTGCTGGCCACCCAGAACCCCATCGAGCAGGAAGGCACCTACCCCTTGCCCGAGGCCGAGCTGGACCGATTCATGCTCAAGGTCCGCATGGATTATCCCGACGCACAACAAGAGTTGGACATGGTGCGCGAAGTCAGCCGCTCGTCACGGGCCGACATGCTCGATGTGCAACCCTTGCGCACTGTGCTGCAAGCCGAAGACGTGGTGCAGATGCAGCAGACCGCCAGCGGCATGCCCCTGGATGAACAGGTCCTCGACTATGCCGTGCGCCTGGCGCGAGCGACGCGCAGTTGGCGAGGCTTGGCCATCGGTGCCGGTCCACGGGCCTCTATTGCCCTGGTTCGCGGCGCCCGTGCCCGGGCGCTGTTGCGCGGGGGCGAATTCGTGATTCCGGATGACGTCAAGGGTTGCGCCCTGGCGGTGCTGCGTCATCGCGTACGTCTTTCGCCCGAGTTGGACATCGACGGCCTGGAGGTGGATCAGGTGATCATGCAGTTGCTCGACCAGACCCCGGCACCCAGGCAGTAACGCCGACATGAAACCGACCCGTCTGTTCCTGACCTGGCTGGGTGTGCTGCTAGCCCTCAATATCCTCCTGGGCATGTCGGTGGCGTTGCAGTTCAAGGTGCCCGATGCCTTGCACGCAATCGCCTGGGGCCTGCTGCTGGCCCTGCTTTTGCTGTCGGTGCTGGATGCCCTAAGGTTGCGCCGCCGGCCGTCCCCACGCGTGCAAAGGACGCTGCCAGGCAGCCTGGCGTTGGGGCGCTGGGGCGAAGTGCGGCTGTCACTGGAACATGACTATCCACAACCGCTGACCGCGCAGGTGTTCGATCACGTGCCCGACGGACTGGTTGTGGATAACCTGCCCCAATCCATCCCGCTGCGCCCCGGCGAACGTGGCGAACTGGGTTATCGGGTGCGCCCCGTGCGACGTGGACATTTCAGCTTCAGCCGCTGCGAAATCCACGTGCCCAGCCCCTTGGGATTGTGGTCGGCACGGCGCTGGATCGAAGGCAGCGATGCCACGCGCGTCTACCCGGATTTCGCCCGTTTATCCGGTGCGCAGTTGCAGGGGGTGGATAACTGGCTGAGCCAACTGGGCGTACGTCAGCACCAGCGGCGCGGGCCGGGCCTGGAGTTTCATCAGTTACGCGAGTTTCGCGACGGTGACAGCCTGCGTCAGATCGACTGGAAAGCCACGGCGCGCCAACGCACGCCGATTGCTCGCGAGTATGAGGATGAGCGCGACCAGCAGATTGTATTCATGCTCGATTGTGGCCGGCGCATGCGCAGTCAGGATGACGAGTTGTCCCACTTCGACCACGCGCTGAATGCCTGCTTGCTGATGAGTTATGTCGCCTTGCGCCAGGGCGATGCGGTAGGTCTGTGTACCTTTGCCGGCGACCAACCGCGTTACCTGGCGCCGGTCAAGGGCAGCAGCCAGTTGAACGTTTTGCTCAATGCGGTCTACGACCTGCAAAGCACACGCCAGACAGCCGACTATGAGGCCGCCGCCAGCCAGTTGCTGGCTCGGCAAAAACGCCGCGCATTGGTAATCGTGGTCACCAACCTGCGCGATGAAGACGATGAAGCACTGCTCGGGGCTATCCAGCGAATCGGTCGACACCACCGGGTACTGGTCGCGAGCTTGCGAGAGGAAATACTCGATCACTTGCGCCAGGCCCCGGTCCAAACCCTACCCGAAGCACTGGCCTACAGCGGCGCAGTTGACTACCTAAACCGGCGAAACCAGCTGCATGATCGCCTGGGTGCGCATGGGCTGGCAGTGCTGGACAGCTTGCCGTCGACGTTGGGCGCCGCGCTAGTGACCCGTTATCTGCGCTGGAAAAAAGCCGGCGTGTTCTGAAGACAGGCATACGACCAGGCTAGACGCAGATAGTCAGGCAGATGCCTGCAACGGATCGAAACTGAAGTAATGCAACAAAGCGCTGATCAGCTGTGTGTATTCTGCGCACGCCTGACGCACGCGGAAACCCGAGTCGTAATGCTGCGGGTTGACATCTTCATGGCTCCACAAACACGTTGCGGTGAGGCTAACAGCCTGGAACTCGCCGTCCGGCCCCGGAATTTTCAAGCACAGCTCAAAATCTGCACCGATCATCATCGGAAGCTGGCTGATCAGCATCAGCCCGTCCTCAGAAACGTCGCCCAGAAAACCGATTGGCTTGTCCGTAAGCCGATTGAACACCTGCAGAAAATAAGGCAGCTGATGCCGTTCGATCCGTCGTTCGATAAACATGTTGAGTTCGCCATCCAATAAAGCCAGTGATTCGGAACGAGCCCAGCGCTCGCTCTCCCTGGATATCGGTGTGACAAGCGCTCGTTGTCACAAAACAGCTGCCGAATCCGGGCCTTGCATTCTTTTGAATAGAAAGTTGTACAAACAGACATTCAAAGAATAACCCAAGACTGGAAACCGGCCAGTTATGAAGCGACAAATAGCATCACAAAGACGTCGGCCGAGGTTGCGCCACACTCACCCCAGAGGTATGGCCCAGCTGGCGCAAGGTATCGAGCCGGGCTCGGGCACGGTAAGCGTATTCGCTTGCCGGGTATTGGCTGATGATGAATTGATAGGTTTGCGCGGCATCGACGAACAGCTTCTGCCGCTCCAGGCACTGGCCGCGCAGCATCGAAACCTCAGGTTGCACATAACGACGGGTGCGGCTCTCACGGTCGACCTGGGACAATTCCAGGGTGACCCGCGCGCAGTCACCCACCCCATAGGCGCGATAAGCGTTGTTCAAGTGATGGTCCATCGACCAACGGGTGCAGCCGACAACACTGACGGCCAGGGCAGCAACGAGCAAAATTCGCATGGGGGTTCTCCTGTCTTGTGCAGTGTATCGACCCCTGGTCGAAAATCTTCAAGGTGTTTGCCTTCCATCCTCAGCAAAAACAAACCGATCGTCGATAAGTAGTGCAAACGAACAATGACTACAACGAAAGAGCATAGTAGCCTTCCCCAGCGCTTGAACTCAGGAGTCTGTGCATGTCCGTCCGTCGTACCAAAATCGTCGCCACCCTTGGCCCGGCCAGCAACTCGCCGGAAGTCCTCGAACAGCTGATTCTGGCTGGTTTGGACGTTGCCCGTCTGAACTTCTCCCACGGCACCCCGGACGAGCACAAGGCTCGCGCCAAGCTGGTGCGTGACCTGGCCGCCAAACACGGCCGCTTCGTGGCGCTGCTGGGTGACCTGCAAGGCCCGAAAATCCGTATCGCCAAATTCGCCAACAAGCGGATCGAGTTGAAGATCGGTGACAAATTCACCTTCTCCACCAGCCATCCGCTGACCGAAGGCACCCAGGACGTCGTAGGCATCGACTATCCGGATCTGGTCAAGGACTGCGGCGTCGGCGACGAACTGCTGCTGGACGACGGCCGCGTGGTGATGCGCGTCGACACCGCAACCCCGACCGAACTGCATTGCACCGTGATCATCGGCGGCCCGCTGTCCGACCACAAAGGCATCAACCGTCGCGGCGGTGGCCTGACCGCACCGGCCCTGACTGAAAAAGACAAGGCCGACATCAAGCTCGCCGCCGAAATGGAAGTGGACTACCTCGCCGTATCCTTCCCGCGCGACGCCGCCGACATGGAATACGCACGTAAACTGCGCGACGAAGCCGGTGGTACCGCCTGGCTGGTGGCGAAGATCGAACGCGCCGAAGCCGTGGCCGACGACGAAACCCTCGACGGCCTGATCAAGGCTTCCGACGCCGTGATGGTTGCCCGTGGCGACCTGGGCGTGGAAATCGGCGATGCCGAGCTGATCGGTATCCAGAAGAAGATCATCCTGCACGCACGCCGCCACAACAAAGCGGTGATCGTTGCGACGCAGATGATGGAGTCGATGATCCAGAACCCGATGCCGACCCGCGCCGAAGTGTCCGACGTGGCCAACGCCGTGCTCGACTACACCGACGCCGTGATGCTCTCGGCTGAAAGTGCCGCAGGCCCGTACCCGCTGGAAGCCGTGCAGGCCATGGCGCGTATCTGCCTCGGCGCCGAAAAGCACCCGACCAGCAAGACCTCCAGCCACCGTATCGGCAAAGAGTTCGAAAGCTGCGACCAGAGTATTGCCCTGGCCGCCATGTACACCGCCAACCACTTCCCGGGCGTAAAGGCGATCATCGCCCTGACCGAAAGTGGCTACACACCGCTGATCATGTCACGCATCCGTTCCTCGGTGCCGATCTACGCGTTCACCCCTCACCGCGAAGCCCAGGCGCGCGCGGCGATGTTCCGTGGCGTGTACACCATTCCGTTCGATCCGGCTTCGCTGGCACCGAACGAAGTCAGCCAGAAGGCTATCGACGAGCTGGTCAAACGCGGCGTAGTCGAGAAAGGCGACTGGGTCATCCTGACCAAGGGCGACAGCTACCACACCACTGGCGGCACCAATGGCATGAAGATCCTGCACGTGGGCGACCCGCAGGTCTGAGTGTCACGCTGGAAAACATGTGGGAGGGGGCTTGCTCCCGATAGCGGTGGATCAGTCACACATAAACTGACTGATCCATTGCTATCGGGAGCAAGCCCCCTCCCACATTTGACCGTGCACCTTTCAAACAACTCGGTCGATTGTGGGCCTGCGATGGCGTCGGTCATGGCGAATCTCGTGGCGGGAGGATTCAGCGCTCAACCACGGGGCAGGAACACGTCGGCCAGCAATTGATTACGCGGCAGTCCCGCCAGGAACAAGCGCTTGGCGAACGCCTCGACGCTGACGGGGTGCCCGCAGAGTAAGGCCTGGGTTTGCCTGGAAACGAGCCGCAGTTGTGCCAATGCCTGGTCCAGCTGTGCCGTCGTCCACAACTCCACGGTCACGTTCGGATGGCTCGCGGCCAGCGCCGCCAAGGGCGCGGCCAGGTAATGCCCTTCGGCGTCATGGGCCAAGTGAATCAGGCGGATAGCGCCTTGGTGATCCTGGCGCAGCGCTTCACGCAACACACCCCACAATGGTCCCAGGCCGGTGCCGGAGGCGAGCAGCCACAGCGGCCGCGATTGCCAGTCCGGGTCGTATTGCAGCGCCCCGCCGCGCAGCTCGCCCAGGCGTAGACGATCACCGGTTTTCAATTGTCGCGCCGCATTGCTGAATGCGCCGGGCAGGCGGCAATCCAGATGAAACTCCAGGTACTGATCTTCCTGGGGCAAACTCGCCAGGGAATACGGCCGCGCCACCTGCCCCGCCCACAACACCAGGTGCTGCCCCGCCCTGTACCGCAAGCCGCGTTCGGGAAGCAGGCGCAGACGCAGCACCGATGCGTTCAGCCAATCGGCACTCACGACCTCGGCCGCCATGCCGTCACGTGCAGGGTCGAAGGCTTCGACCCGCAGATCGCCGACGACCTGGCACTGGCACGCCAGGTGCCAGCCGTCGTGGCGTTGCGCCGGGCTCAACGCGTCAGGTTGCAGGTTTCGAACCTCACCCCGGCAACGCACCAGACAGGCGTGGCAACTTCCGGCGCGGCAACTGTAGGGCACGGCCACACCCGCCTGGTTCAAGGTATCCAGCAGGTTGCTGCCGGTGGCTACCGACCAATGGCGTTCGCCGACGTAGAGTTCAGGCATACAAGGGCTCAATCACAAAGGGCGCGCACAGGGAATCATGCCTGCGACAGTTTGACCATAGTCGGGTGTATCGGCCACCGCGCCGGGTTATACTGCCGCGCCTTTTTAGCGTCGCGCCTGCACCAGTGGCGTGCCTTGGAAAGGTGGTTTCAGCCGACCGATGCACCCCACTGAAGCCACCTTATTGAATGTTCCCTTATAGAGGAGCGCGACTCATGACCGTGATCAAGCAAGACGACCTGATTCAGAGCGTTGCCGACGCCCTGCAATTCATTTCCTACTACCACCCCGTTGACTTCATCCAGGCGATGCACGAGGCCTATCTGCGCGAAGAATCGCCGGCCGCCCGTGATTCGATCGCCCAGATTCTGATCAATTCGCGCATGTGCGCCACCGGCCATCGCCCAATTTGCCAGGACACCGGTATCGTCACCGTGTTCGTGCGCGTGGGCATGGATGTACGTTGGGATGGCGCCACCATGGGCCTGGACGACATGATCAACGAAGGCGTGCGTCGCGCCTACAACTTGCCGGAAAACGTCCTGCGCGCATCCATCCTGGCCGACCCGGCAGGCGCGCGTAAAAACACCAAGGACAACACCCCGGCAGTGATTCACTACTCCATCGTCCCGGGCAACACCGTGGAAGTGGACGTGGCCGCCAAGGGCGGTGGTTCCGAGAACAAGTCGAAAATGGCGATGCTCAACCCGTCCGACTCGATCGTCGACTGGGTGCTCAAGACCGTTCCGACCATGGGCGCAGGCTGGTGCCCACCGGGCATGCTCGGCATCGGCATCGGCGGCACCGCCGAGAAAGCCGCGGTGATGGCCAAGGAAGTGTTGATGGAATCCATCGACATTCACGAGCTGAAAAAGCGCGGCCCGCAGAACCGCATCGAAGAGATGCGCCTGGAGCTGTTCGAAAAGGTCAACCAACTGGGCATCGGTGCCCAGGGCCTGGGTGGCCTGACCACCGTGCTCGACGTAAAAATCATGGACTACCCGACCCACGCCGCGTCCCTGCCGGTGTGCATGATCCCCAACTGCGCCGCCACCCGCCACGCGCACTTCGTGCTCGACGGTTCGGGCCCGGCCTCGCTGGAAGCGCCGCCGCTGGACGCCTACCCGGAAATCGTCTGGGAAGCCGGCCCATCGGCCCGTCGCGTCAACCTCGATACCCTGACGCCGGAAGAAGTGCAAAGCTGGAAGCCGGGCGAGACCGTGTTGCTCAACGGCAAGATGCTCACCGGTCGCGACGCGGCGCACAAGCGCATGGTCGAGATGCTGAACAAGGGCGAAACCCTGCCGGTGGACCTCAAGGGCCGCTTCATCTACTACGTCGGCCCGGTTGATCCGGTGCGCGAAGAAGTGGTTGGCCCGGCGGGCCCGACCACCGCGACGCGGATGGACAAGTTCACCCGCCAGATCCTCGAGCAAACCGGCCTGCTGGGCATGATCGGCAAGTCCGAACGCGGCCCGACCGCCATCGAAGCGATCAAGGACCACAAGGCCGTGTACCTGATGGCCGTGGGCGGCGCCGCTTACCTGGTGGCGCAGGCCATCAAGAAATCGCGCGTCGTCGCGTTCGCCGAACTGGGTATGGAAGCGATCTACGAGTTCGACGTGAAGGACATGCCGGTCACCGTTGCGGTGGACAGCAATGGCGAATCCGTACACATCACCGGTCCTGCCATCTGGCAGAAAAAGATCAGTGAGAGCCTGGCGGTGGAAGTGCAGTAAACCAATGTGGGAGGGGGCTTGCTCCCGATAGCAGTGTGGCAGCTAAAGATTAGCTGACTGACTGACCGCTATCGGGAGCAAGCCCCCTCCCACACACGTTCCGGACAGCTCATGGTATGGTGCTCGCCCCCTACCGGCTTGTTCATCATCGTATGATCGCAATCCCTCGCCCCCTGCGCCTGACCTTCTACTCCCTGCTGATCATTGCCGGCGCCGTACTGGCCGCAGCGCTTGCCACGCGCCATGCCGAACGCCAGGCCCTGGTGGACGATGCCGCCCGCGCCAACCAGCAACTCACGCTATATGGCAATTCGCTGCACACCCTGATCGAACGCTACCGCGCTTTGCCCGCCGTACTGGCCCTGGACTCGGAGATGATCAACGCCTTGAAAGGCCCGCTGGATGCCACTACCCAGGACTTGCTCAACCGCAAACTGGAACGCATCAACGGCGCCGCACAGTCTTCCACCCTGGAATTGATGGACCGCACCGGCCTGGCCGTGGCCGCCAGCAACTGGAACCTGCCCAGCAGTTATGTGGGGCACAACTACGCGTTTCGACCGTATTTCAGCCAGACCCTGAGCCAGGGCACCGGGCGTTTCTATGCGGTGGGGGTGACCACCGGGATTCCAGGCTACTTCCTTTCCAGCGCCGTGGTCGACGAACACGAACAGTTTCTCGGCGCCATGGTGGTCAAACTCGAGTTTCCCGAACTTGAACGCGAATGGGCCCAGGGCAACGACCTGCTGCTGGTCAGCGATGCCCGCGGCATCGTGTTTATCGCCAACCAGCCGGGCTGGCGTTACCGCAGCTTGCGTGAGCTGTCGGCCAGCGACCTGGCGGAACTGAAGGCCACCCGCCAATACGACAAGAAGCAACTGCAACCGCTGGAGACCCGCATCCTGCAGCGCTTCGACGACAACAGCCACTTGATGCGCGTCAACGGTCCCGATGGCAACGCCAACTACATCTGGGAATCGCTGCCGCTCAAAGCCGAAGGCTGGACCCTGCACCTGCTGCGCAAGCCCCAGTTCCCGTTCGAAGACCAACGCAACGCCGGCCTTGCCGCCGCCGGGTCCTGGCTGGCGCTGGTGTTCCTAGTGCTGTTCCTCAGCCAACGCTGGCGCCTGGCGCGTTTGCGTCAACGCAGCCGCGAGGAGCTTGAGCAGCTGGTCGAGGAGCGCACCCAGGCCCTGCGTACCGCCCAGGATGGTCTGGTGCAGTCGGCCAAGCTCGCGGCATTGGGGCAGATGTCCGCCGCCCTCGCCCATGAAATCAACCAACCGCTGACCGCCCAGCGCATGCAATTGGCCACGCTGCGGCTGTTGCTCGATCACGGCCGCGTCGACGATGCCTACAAGGCACTCACGCCGCTGGATGACATGCTCACACGCATGGCCGCGCTGACGGGCCACCTCAAGACCTTCGCGCGTAAAAGCCCCAGCGGCCTGCGCGAACGCCTGGACCTGGCCACGGTGGTCGATCAATCCCTGCACCTGCTCGACGCGCGCCTGCGCGATGAAGCGATCAGCACCGTATTGGACGTGACCCGCCCCGCCTGGGTACGTGGCGACGCGATTCGTCTGGAACAGGTGCTGATCAACCTGCTGCGCAACGCCCTGGATGCCATGGCCGACAAGCCGCGCAAACGTCTGGAAATCCGCCTGCACGCCGATCAACAGCTCTGGCAGTTGAGCGTCAGCGACAGCGGCGGCGGGATTGCCGAAGAACACTTGAACAATGTCTTCGACCCCTTCTTCACCACCAAGCCGGTGGGTGACGGGCTCGGCTTGGGGCTGGCCGTGTCCTACGCTATCGTGCATGAGCTGGGCGGACGCCTGGTCGCCGGCAACCGGGGCGACGGCGCGGTGTTTACCCTGACCTTGCCTGTTGCGCTGGAGACGCCCGACCTATGTTGAACGCGGTGATTGTGGTTGATGACGAAACCAGCATTCGTACGGCCGTCGAGCAATGGTTGAGCCTGTCAGGGTTCGAGGTGCAGTTGTTCAGCCGTGCCGAGGAATGCCTGGCGCAGTTGCCCAGGGACTTCCCCGGCGTAATCCTGAGCGACGTGCGCATGCCCGGCCTCAGCGGCCTGGAGCTGCTGGCCGAAGTGCAGCGTCGTGATGCCGACTTGCCGGTCATCCTGCTCACCGGCCACGGCGACGTGCCGATGGCCGTCGACGCCATGCGCGACGGCGCCTACGACTTCCTGGAAAAACCCTTCAGCCCGGACGCCCTGCTCAACAGCCTGCGCCGCGCCCTGGATAAACGCGGGCTGATCCTGGAAAACCGCCGCTTGCATCGACAAGCCGATCATCGCGCGCAGCTGGAATCGAGCCTGCTGGGGGTGTCCAAGAGCCTGCAAACCCTGCGACGCCAGGTGCTGGACCTGGCGTCGCTGCCGGTCAACGTGCTGATCCGGGGTGAGACCGGCAGCGGCAAAGAGTTGGTTGCGCGCTGCCTGCATGATTTCGGTCCACGGGCGAAAAAGCCCTTTGTGGCCCTCAACTGCGCCGCGATCCCCGAGCAACTGTTTGAGGCCGAGCTGTTCGGCCATGAAAGCGGCGCGTTCACCGGCGCCCAGGGCAAGCGCATCGGCAAACTGGAATATGCCCACGGCGGCACGCTGTTCCTCGATGAAATCGAAAGCATGCCCCTGGCCCAGCAGGTAAAACTGCTGCGCGTGTTGCAGGAACAGAAGCTGGAGCGCCTGGGTTCCAATCAAAGCATTCATGTGGATTTGCGCATCATCGCGGCCACCAAGCCGGATTTGCTGGAGGAGGCCCGCGCGGGGCGTTTTCGCGAAGACCTGGCGTATCGCCTCAACGTCGCGCAACTGCGCCTGCCACCGTTGCGCGAGCGGCGCGAAGACATCCCGCTGCTGTATGAGCATTTTGCCCAGGATGCGGCTCAGCGCCTGGGGCGCGGCGCCGAGCCGTTGAGTGGCCCGGCGCTGGGGCGCCTGCTCAGTCATGACTGGCCAGGCAATGTGCGCGAGCTGGCCAACGCGGCCGAGCGCCAGGTGCTGGGGCTTGGCGAGCCGGAACCGGAAGGCATCGAGGCCGGGCAATCGTTGGCGGCGCAACAAGAGGCGTTTGAAGCGCATTGCCTGAAAGCCGCGCTGACCCGGCACAAAGGCGATATCAAGGCGGTGCTGGCCGAACTGCAACTGCCTCGGCGGACCCTCAATGAAAAGATGCAGCGCCATGGGTTGGTACGGGAGATGTTTCTCTAGCAGCCATTCGATCGCCATCGGGGGCAAGTCGAATCGTCGCACCGCCCCTCCCACAGTGGACCGCGTTTATTCAGGAACAATGAGGTCAAAATGTGGGAGGGGGCTTGCCCCCGATGACGTCAGCAGCCATAAGCGGATTTCCGCTCATCCCCGCAAAACCATCAGCAACTTTCCGCTCAAAAAAACCTTGAAACCCTTCTAAACCGGGCCTTCACCCACCTGGCACAGCTCCTGCTATAGCCCGAACAGGCTGCGCACGCGCCGCTCCATAAAAACAACTAGATGAAGGATCCTTCAATGGATAACTCCAATACCTTGCCTCTGGGGTCGGCGGCTGCGCCGACCAAAGAACGCACCACCTCCAGCCGGATCAAATCGATCTTCAGCGGCTCCGTCGGCAACATGGTCGAGTGGTATGACTGGTATGTCTACGCCGCGTTTTCGCTGTACTTCGCCAAGACCTTCTTTCCGAAGGGCGACACCACCGCCCAATTGCTCAACACCGCCGCGATCTTCGCCGTAGGCTTCCTGATGCGCCCTATCGGCGGCTGGCTGATGGGCCTGTACGCCGACAAGGTCGGGCGTAAAAAAGCCCTGATGGCCTCGGTCTACCTGATGTGCTTCGGCTCGCTGCTGATTGCCCTGAGCCCCAGCTATGAAGTCATCGGCATCGGCGCGCCGATCCTGCTGGTGTTTGCCCGTCTGCTGCAGGGGCTGTCCGTCGGTGGCGAATACGGCACCTCCGCCACGTACCTCAGCGAGATGGCGACCAAGGAACGCCGTGGTTTCTATTCCAGCTTCCAGTACGTCACCCTGATCTCCGGTCAGCTCATAGCCCTGGCGGTGCTGATCGTCCTGCAGCAAGTGCTGACCACCGAGCAGCTGTATGCGTGGGGCTGGCGTATCCCGTTCGCCATCGGCGCCCTGTGTGCGGTGGTTGCGCTGTTCCTGCGTCGCGGCATGGAAGAGACCGAATCCTTCACCAAAAAGGAAAAAGCCAAGGAAAGCGCAATGCGCACCTTGATGCGCCACCCCAAGGAACTGCTCACCGTGGTCGGCCTGACCATGGGCGGTACCCTGGCGTTCTACACCTACACCACCTACATGCAGAAATACCTGGTGAACACCGTCGGCATGAGCATCTCCGACTCCACCACCATCTCGGCCGCCACGCTGTTTCTCTTCATGTGCCTGCAACCGCTGGTGGGCGGGCTGTCAGACAAGATTGGCCGGCGGCCGATCCTGATCGCCTTCGGTGTCCTCGGCACTTTGTTCACCGTGCCTATCCTCACCACGCTGCACACCATCCAGACCTGGTGGGGCGCATTCTTCCTGATTATGGCGGCGCTGATCATCGTCAGCGGCTACACCTCGATCAACGCAGTAGTGAAAGCCGAGCTGTTCCCCACTGAAATCCGCGCCCTGGGTGTAGGCCTGCCGTATGCCCTGACCGTGTCGATCTTCGGCGGCACCGCTGAATACATCGCGCTGTGGTTCAAGAGCATCGGCATGGAAACCGGTTATTACTGGTATGTGACCGCGTGTATCGCGGTGTCTTTGCTGGTCTACGTGACCATGAAAGACACCCGCAAGCATTCTCGGATCACCACCGACTAAAAATATGGGAGGGGGCTTGCTCCCTCCCACATTGTTATGATGCGTGCCCCAGAACCGAGTATGGAAAAGGCGATGTCCGACGATATCCACTTCTACGAACCCGCCAAAGGCCACGGCCTGCCTCATGATCCGTTCAATGCCATTGTCGGTCCACGACCGATCGGCTGGATCTCGTCACACGACAGCGAAGGCCGTCTGAATCTGGCGCCCTACAGTTTCTTCAACGCGTTCAATTACATTCCGCCGATCATTGGGTTTTCCAGCGTCGGTCGAAAGGACAGCCTGAACAATATCGAGCAGACCGGCGAGTTCGTGTGGAACCTGGCGACGCGCCCGCTGGCCGAGCAGATGAACCAGAGTTGCGCCGCCGTTTCGCCCGACGTGAATGAATTCGAATTGTCCGGCCTGACGCCGGTGGCGTCGAAAATCGTCGGCGTACCGCGGGTGAGCGAGAGCCCGGTATCGTTCGAGTGCAAGGTCACGCAGATCATCCAGCTGCAACGCGCCGACCAGCAGTTGGTACCCAGCTGGCTGGTACTGGGCGAAGTGGTCGCGGTGCACATCGCCAAATGGCTGCTCAAGGATGGGATCTACGACACCGCCGCCGCTGAGCCGATTTTGCGCGGTGGCGGCCCGGCGGATTATTTCCAGCTGGGCCCAGAGGCGCTGTTCAAGATGTACCGACCCGGCGCCACCAAAGCCTGACTGAAATACAGTCAACCTGTGGGAGGGGGCTTGCTCCCGATTGCAGTGTGTCAGTCAGCTAATGTGTAGCTGATACACCGCTATCGGGAGCAAGCCCCCTCCCACATTAGTTTGTGGCAGTTGTCCAAGTCAGCTGGCCTTCTGCGTCCACATCGACCAAGTGCTCAAGCTCCACAGTCGCCGCATCGTCGGCATCGGAGGCGGTCTTGAAGGTCTGCCCTTCGAGGATCTTGTGAAACTGCGCAGCGCCCATGCCATCCAGTGCCTTGACGGCGACGGCGGCGCTGTAGCCACCCTCTCCCGGCACTACGGCGGAAACGGCTTCGTGGTGGGCAAATTGTTTACGTGCCATGTTGAAAGTCCTGGCCAAAATTAAAAGTCGGCCATTCTAACCCTCTCAACCGGCCAGTTGCAGGTACTCGTCGTAAGCGTTGACGGCGGATGCATCGGTGAAGGTCTGGAAGTCCATGCTGCGCACGACCATGTCGTTCAGCAGCTCGGTAAAGACCATCAGGGCCGGCGAATTGAAGTAGGCGCTCATCGCCTGTTCACTGCTCCAGAAGCCCGAAATCAGCCACACATCGGGGTCTGTCTGGGAATGCTGCAACGAGAACTGCAAGCAACCCTGAGCCTGTCGGCCCGGTTCGATCAAACTGCTCAAGCGTGCACCGAGTTCGGTGCTGCACCCGGTACGGGCACGGATAAAGGCCATATGGCTCGCGGGAATGGGGGTGGACATGTTCGACTCTCCCGTTGAGAAGTGATGCTCGGCAAGCACTGTGGGGGCGTGTTGCCACAGGATCAAAGATAGCGGCGCCGGTGCGGGCACGGTTAGTCAATTCCTGCAGGCTTATTGCACAATCCTGCGAGAAGCGTAGGCAGGACGTCCCAGCTGCGGATTTATTCCAAGCGCGAACGCCATGTTTCAGGGAGATGACAGCCCCTTTGCTTGCCTGATCCACGCAATGGCGCAGGATCAGGCAAGGATTGTGCAGAATCGACGTAACACTTTTTGAAAACCCACCGCTAAGCTGAGCCCCATCAAACCCGCGTGTAGAGGACGCCCCATGTCGTCGCCCGACCTCAAGCCCATGCCCCTCGATGCCGAGATGGAAAAGCAGCGTGCCGAACTGGCCAGCATTGTGCACCGCCATACCTGGGAGGATGGTTCCTACGGCACCGCGATCACGTCGCTGTACCTGAACCGCCACAACACGCCGCGCGACTTCATGCCGGTGCTGGTGGAGCCGGCCCTGTGCATCCTGGCCAGTGGCAGCAAGGAAGTGCGCCTGGCCGACGAAATTTTTGCTTATGACCCGCTCAATTATTTGGTGTTCTCGGTGGCCATGCCGGTGTCCGGCCGAATTATCGACGCCACTCC
Organism: Pseudomonas sp. W4I3; assembly: GCF_030816195.1. Lineage (GTDB taxonomy): Bacteria > Pseudomonadota > Gammaproteobacteria > Pseudomonadales > Pseudomonadaceae > Aquipseudomonas. Next base: position 5,458,806 of record NZ_JAUSXS010000001.1, read on the forward strand.
CGATGACCCCAACCTCTCGGTGCGCATCAATATCGACCCGGCCCAACTCACCGCACTGATTGCCGAAGCCGGGCCGATGGGCGTGCCATCGCGTCCAACCGCCCGTGGCATGTACGTCGACCGCATCGACACTCAGCTGCTCGACGCCGTGCTGCGCCTGACCCGACTGCTGGACACGCCCAAAGATATCGCGATGCTCGCGCCGCTGATCAACCGCGAAATTCTCTACCGCTTGTTGCGTGGGCCCCAAGGCTATCGCCTGTACGAAATTGCCGTGGCCAACAGCCAGAGCCATCGGGTGAGCCAGGCGATCAAGTGGTTGAACGGTAACTACGAACAGCCGCTGCGCATCGATGACCTGGCGCGGGAAGTGAACCTGAGCGTCTCGACCTTGCACCACCGCTTCAAGGCGATCACCGCCATGAGCCCGCTGCAATACCAGAAACAACTGCGCTTGCAGGAGGCCCGGCGACTGATGATTGCCGAAGGGCTGGAGGCTTCGGCAGCCGGGTATCGGGTGGGCTATGAAAGCCCCTCGCAGTTCAGCCGGGAATACAGCCGGTTGTTTGGTGCACCGCCTTTGCGCGACTTGGCCCGTTTACGCCAAAGCATCTGACCTGATGAAGATCAAAATGTGGGAGGGGGCTTGCCCCCGATTGCGGTGGGTCAGCTACACATTGGCTGACTGACACACGGCTATCGGGAGCAAGCCCCCTCCCACATGGGCTCCGGCGTATGTTCAGTCGAGGCCGCGGGGCAGCTGCAAGGTCACCCGCAATCCCCCCTCGCGCAAATTCTGCAAACTCACTTCACCGCCGTGGCTGTGGGCGATGTTGCGCGCAATCCCCAGCCCCAAACCATAGCCTTGCTGCTGCCCGGCGAGGCGAAAGTGCGGTTCGAACACCTGCTCCAGGCGCTGTTCCGGCACGCCGGGGCCTTCGTCATCCACGTGCAGGATGAACTCGATGCCGTTGTCCTCGATGCGCAAATGCGCGTTCTGCCCGTATTTGAGCGCATTGTCGATCAGGTTGCCGATGCAACGCTTGAGCGCCAGCGGCTTGCCAGGGTAAGTGGTCAGGGCGTGCCCATGCTGGGTGACTCGCCCATTGCCGTTGGGCGCAAGGTACGGTTCCACCACGCATTCGAGCACGTGGTTAAGGTCCACAGGCTGGATGTTCTCGTGGATATCGGTGTCTTTCACGCATTGCAGCGCGCCCTTGACCAGCAATTCCAGCTCATCCAGGTCACGCCCGAACTTGGTTTGCAGGTTCTCGTCTTCGAGCAATTCCACGCGCAGGCGCAGGCGCGTGATGGGCGTGCGCAGGTCGTGTGAAATCGCGCTGAACAACTGGCTGCGTTCGGTCAGGTAACGGCTGATGCGCTCACGCATGGCATTGAACGCACGCCCCACTTCCACCACTTCGCTGCCGCCGCCTTCGGCCACCGGTTCTACATCGGCGCCCAGGGACATGTCCCGCGCCGCCCGCGCCAAGCGCTTGAGCGGCCGGCTTTGCCAATGCACCAGCAGGCCGATAAACAGCAGCAGAAAACCGCTGGTCAACACGATAAACCACACCTGCTGGGCGGGCAGGCCTTGCTCTTCAAGGCTGGTGTAGGGCTCGGGCAACAGCGAGGCAATGTACAACCATTCACCGGGCGCGAGCTGAATCTGGGTGACCAGCACCGGCGGGTTGACCGGCTCCAGGGTCAATGCGTAGTGAGCCCAGGAGCGTGGCAGTTCATCGAGCTTGAGACCGGCATTGAAGATGCGCAGGTCTTCGGCGCTGACGAACTCCACCGAGATATGCACATCGGCGCCTAGGGTCTGGCGCAGCACCTCGTCCACCGCCACCAGCACCGCCTGCTTGCGCGGGGTTTCGGGCAATATCTGCATGTCCAGCGGACGGTCATTGAGGGTCACCACAAACCGCGTGCCGCCCATGCTGCGCAACTGGTCGAGCACCAGCGGGCGATAGGCCACCGGCAATGAACGGAAGTAACTCACGCTGGCGGTCATCGAATGCGCGAGGCTACGGGCGCTGGTGACCAGGCCCTCCAACTGGGTGGCGCGCAGCTGCGACACCCAGATCACGCTGGACAGCGCCTGGGCGAACAGCACGGCGAGCAGGGTCAGCAGCAACATGCGCCCAAGCAGCGAGCGCGGCACGGGAAAACGGCGGCGGCGTTCGCTCAGGTGTTCAGTGGGCATTGCCGGCAACCACGCTGGCTGCCAGTTGATAGCCGCTGCCGCGTACGGTGCGGATCAGCCGCGGAGGTTTTTCGGTGTCGCGCAGGCGTTGGCGCAGGCGGCTTACGGCCATGTCGACGATCCGATCCAACGGCATCAGGTCGCGACCACGGGTGGCGTTGCCGATGGTGTCGCGGTCGAGGATTTGTTGTGGGTGGTCGAGAAACAGTTTGAGCAAAGCAAAGTCGGCACCGGAAAGGATCACCTCTTCGCCATCCACGTGAAACAGGCGGTGGCTGATCATATCCAGGCGCCACTCATCGAACACCAACACCTCGCCGCCACTGCTGCGCTCCTGGCCGAACTGGCAGCGACGCAGCAGCGCCTTGATCCGCGCCTGCAACTCGCGTGGGCTGAACGGCTTGCCGATGTAGTCATCGGCGCCCAGCTCCAGGCCGATCACGCGGTCGGCTTCGTCGGAACTGGCGGTAAGCATGATGATCGGCACCTGCGCCTGGCGCGGGTGCTGGCGGATCCAGCGGCAGAGGCTGAAACCGTCTTCGTCCGGCAACATCACATCGAGGATGACCAAGTCGCACGGCGCCTCGTTCATTGCCTGGCGGAACCCCGCGCCATCGGCCACGCCACGGACCTGGAAGCCGGCGCGACTGAGGTAGGTTTGCAGCAATTCGCGGATTTCCTGGTCGTCGTCGACGAGGAGAATCGATTTACTGATTACGCTCACGGGGTCCTCCTTGTTGTGATGGGGTGCTCTTGATGGCGTCATCGGGGGCAAGCCCCCTCCCACATTTGAAACGCATTCCAGTGTGGGAGGGGTGCCACGATTCGACTTGCCCCCGACGAGGCCATCACAGCCTAAGCAAATGCCTGCTCCAGCGCCACACCCGCCCCGGTCAACCCCGAATATGGCGCCGTCACCAACCATACCGGAATGCCTTTGAAGTAGTCGCTCATGCAACCTTTGTCCGCAAAGCTTTTGGCGAAACCGCTGTTGATAAAGAAGTCGGCAAACCTCGGTATCACCCCGCCCACGATATACACGCCGCCACGCCCGCCCGTGGTCAGCACATTGTTGCCCGCCACCCGGCCCAGCCAGATGCTGAACTGGTCGAGGACTTCCATCGCCACCGGATCGCCCGCCAGGCCCGCCGCCGTGATGGCCTCGGGCGTGTCCAGCACCGGTGTGTGCCCATCCACCGCACAAATCGCCCGGTACAGGCGCGGCAACCCGCCGCCGCTCAACGCGGTTTCAGCGCTGACGTGGCCAATCTCGCTGTAGATGTGTTGCCACAACTGGGTTTCGCGCGGGCTGCTCAGGGGCAGGTCGACATGGCCGCCCTCCCCTGGCAACGCGGCCCAACGGCCTGCGCCGAGGTCCAGCAGCGTACCGACGCCCAGGCCGGTGCCCGGGCCGATCACCACCGCCGGCCGCAACGGTTCCGGCGTGCCTTCACAGACCACGCGAAATTCATCGGGTTGCAAGCGGGTCATGCCCAGGGCCATGGCCGAGAAGTCGTTGACCAGCAGCAGTTCGTCCACCTGCAACGCCTGGCAAAAAGCCGTCTTGCTCAAGCGCCAGTGGTTATTGGTGAACTTGAACTCATCGCCGCTCACCGGCCCGGCTACCGACAGGCACACCGCGCCGATGTCGCCAATCGCCAGGCCTTCTTCATCGAGATAGACCTTGATGGCCTCCTCAGGGCTTGAGTGATCCGCCGTGGCCAGCACGCGGATCGCATGCAGTGCCTGATCCCGCCACAACGCAAAACGGGCGTTGGTACCCCCGATATCACCGACCAGCGCTAACTTCACTTAAGCGTCTCCAAGGCAGAGGTAAAGGCGCTGGCGCCCTGCTCTGCGGAGCTTGCGGCCAAGCGCATGAATGCAAACAACTCGCGACCGGCGCCCACGTTATTGCCCAACAGGCCCGTGGCCGGCGTGCGCGCGGCAAACTCTTCGGCGTCCACCTTAAGCTCCAGGGTGCCGGTGACGCCATCGACGCGAATGATATCGCCATCTTTAACCCGCGCCAGCGGCCCGCCGCTCTGGGCTTCGGGGTTGACGTGGATCGCGGCGGGGATCTTACCCGACGCGCCGGACATACGCCCGTCTGTCACCAGCGCCACTTTGAAACCACGGTCCTGCAACACGCCCAGAAACGGCGTCATCTTGTGCAATTCGGGCATGCCGTTGGAACGCGGGCCCTGGAAGCGCATCACCGCGACGAAGTCTTTTTCCAACTGGCCGGCCTTGAACGCATCGGCCAGGTCCTGTTGATCCTGGAACACCACGGCCGGTGCTTCGACCACCTGGTGCTCCGGCGCAACGGCCGAGACTTTCATCACGCCACGGCCAAGGTTGCCTTCCATCACCCGCAAGCCGCCTTCTGGCGAAAACGCACGGGCCACGGGGCGCAGGATGGTTTCGTCGAGGCTTTCGATGGGGCCGTCGCGCCAGATCAGTTCGCCGTCGACCAGGAACGGCTCCTGGGTGTACCGGCTCAAGCCCTTGCCCGCCACGGTGTTGACGTCTTCGTGCAGCAGGCCGGCTTCGAGCAGTTCGCGGATCAGGAAAGACATGCCGCCCGCTGCCTGGAAATGGTTGATGTCAGCCTTGCCGTTCGGATACACGTGAGACAGGGTCGGGACCACCTCGGAGAGGTCGGCCATGTCCTGCCAGGTCAGGATGATGCCCGCCGACATCGCGATGGCCGGCATGTGCAGGGTGTGGTTGGTGGACCCGCCCGTGGCGTTGAGGGCGACGATGGAGTTGACGATGGACTTCTCGTCGACGATCTCGCCGATGGGCGTGAAGTTGCCGTTGGCCTTGGTCAGGCGCGTGACCTGATGCGCGGCCTCGCGGGTCAGCGCGTCGCGCAGCGGCGTGTACGGGTTGACGAACGAAGCGCCCGGCAGGTGCAGGCCCATCACTTCCATCAACAGCTGGTTGGTGTTGGCGGTGCCGTAGAAGGTGCAGGTACCGGGGCTGTGGTAGGACTTCATCTCCGATTCGAGCAGCTCTTCGCGGGTGGCCTTGCCTTCGGCGTAGCGCTGGCGCACATCGGCTTTCTGCTTGTTGGAGATGCCCGACGGCATCGGCCCGCCAGGCACGAAGACCATCGGCAGGTGGCCGTAGCGCAGCGCGCCCATCATCAGGCCGGGGACGATCTTGTCGCAGATACCCAGCATCAGCGCGGCGTCGAACATGTTATGGGACAGCGCTACCGCCGTGGACATGGCGATGACTTCGCGGCTGAGCAGGCTCAGTTCCATGCCCGGCTCGCCCTGGGTCACGCCGTCGCACATGGCGGGCGTGCCGCCGGCGAACTGGCCGACCGAGCCGACTTCGCGCAGGGCTTTCTTGATTTGTTCAGGGAAATGTTCGTACGGCTGGTGCGCCGAAAGCATGTCGTTATACGAAGAAACAATTGCCACGTTGGCGGCATTCATCATGCGCAGGCTGTTTTTGTCTTCGGTGCCGCAACCCGCCACGCCGTGGGCGAAGTTGGCGCACTGCAGCTTGCCGCGCATCGGACCGTCGCTGGCTGCGCCGCGAATGAGCGCAAGGTAAGCCTCGCGGGTGGCGCGGCTGCGGGCGATAAGCCGTTCGGTGACCTCAAGAACGCGGGGATGCATGTATAGAACTCCAGGCTAACGGATGTGGCGACCTGAGTGTCTATGCTGATCAAACGCCCGCAGCGCATGGGATGGCAGGGAGTCGTTTGGATCATCGGACCAGTTGATTCAGGTCACTCGTTGTAGATTGAACAAAATATTGCCACTAAAAAGGCTTGTTTTCTATTTTTATGCGAATAATCTTGTAATTCTTACAACAAATCGACGATAGGCACCTTCCAATGACTCTACGCATCGCAATCAATGGTTTTGGCCGTATCGGCCGTAATGTCCTGCGCGCACTGTATACCCAAGGCTACCGCCAGGATTTGCAGATCGTCGCCATCAACGATCTGGGCGACAGTTCGATCAATGCCCACCTGCTCAAATACGACACCGTCCATGGCACATTCGAAGCAGAGGTCGCTCACGATCAGGAAAGCCTGACCGTCAATGGCGACCGGATCGCCGTCAGTGCCATTCGCAACCCGGCCGACCTGCCGTGGGCCGCGCACAAGATCGACGTGGTGTTCGAATGCACCGGGCTGTTCACCGACCGTGACAAGGCTGCCGCCCATATTACCGCCGGCGCGCGCAAGGTGATCATCTCCGCTCCAGCCAAGGGCGCGGACGCGACCGTGGTCTATGGCGTGAACCATGACATTCTGCGTCAATCGCACCAGATCATCTCCAACGCATCGTGCACCACCAACTGCCTGGCGCCGGTCGCCCAGGTGCTGCACCGCGAACTGGGCATCGAAAGTGGCCTGATGACCACTATTCACGCCTATACCAACGACCAGAACCTGACTGACGTCTACCACACCGACCCGTACCGCGCGCGTTCGGCCACCCAGAACATGATCCCGAGCAAGACCGGCGCCGCTGAAGCCGTCGGCCTGGTGCTGCCGGAGCTCGCGGGCAAGCTGACCGGCATGGCCGTGCGCGTGCCGGTGATCAACGTGTCGTTGGTGGACCTCACCGTACAGCTGAAGAAAGAAGCCACGGCTGATGAAGTCAACGCGCTGTTGAAGCACGCCAGCCAACACTCGAAAATCCTCGGCTACAACACCCTGCCGCTGGTTTCCAGTGACTTCAACCATAACCCGCTGTCGTCGATCTTCGACGCCAACCACACCAAGGTCAGCGGCAAGCTGCTTAAAGTGCTGGCCTGGTATGACAACGAGTGGGGCTTCTCCAACCGCATGCTGGATAACTGCCTGGCGCTTTGCAACGCCGAGTAAAAACCCATTTGGAATGGGGCTTGTGTGGGAGGGGGCTTGCTCCCGATGGTGGTGTGTCAGTCACTCATATATTGACTGGCACACCGCTATCGGGAGCAAGCCCCCTCCCACATTTGAGCGGTGCAAGGCTGTAGAAATAGCCACTTGCCATTTCAGTTGATGATAAGCATTATCATTAACTGCAAATCGGTCTGGTATCACTGTGAGCCAATCTCGCTTCAACCACGTTTTTCTCACCCAACGGGTGATCCTGCTGCGCACTCTGCAACGCATGGTGAATAACCACAGCACTGCCGAGGACCTGTTGCAGGAAACCTACCTGCGCGTGACTCGGGCCCTGAGTGAGCGGCCGATCGACCACCTGGAACCCTTCGTCTACCAGACAGCGCGCAACCTGGCGCTGGATCATTTGCGTTCGCGCAGGATCCAGGCCCGCACCCTGCAGGAAGATGTCCCGCTGGATGTCCTGCAAAGTGTCGCCGCCCCGATCAGCACACCTGAAGACGCGACCCAGGCCGAGCAATTGCTTGAGCACCTGAGCGTCAGCCTGGGCCAGTTGAGCGCCCGCCAGCAACGCATCTTCATCCTCAGCCGCCTGCACGGTTGCAGCTACCAGGAGATTGCCGATCAGTTGCAGGTGTCCTTGAGCACCGTACAAAAGGAACTGAAGTTGATCATGGCCATCTGTGTAGGTGTGGCCGAACGGCTGGATCAGCCTTAAGCTTCACTCGGACAGAAGTGTCGATCCAAGCTGTAGGAAAAATGAATAGAACGTGGCGAAGACCCGAGGAACACCGTGACGGACCCGAATAAAGTGCGCCCCCATGAGCTGGCTCATGAGGTGCTGCAAGACGCGGCCATGGACCAAGCCCTCGATTGGCTGATCGCCTTGCAGTGCCCGCAGCCAGGCCAGCACGCCGCGTTCCAGGCCTGGCTGGCCGAGAGCCCGGCGCATGCCCACGCCTTTAACAAAGCCCAGGCTGCCTGGGGCGGCGCGCCGGTGCACAGCGCCGCCGTGGCCCTGGCCGCGCCGCGCAAACCGAGCGCCTGGCGCCGGGTCAAACCGCACTGGAAACCCCTGGCCACCGCGGCCGTGCTGCTGCTCGGCCTGTTCAGTTTCAGCAACCTGCCGGTACGCCTGCAGGCCGACCACCTCACCGTGGTCGGCGAGCGCCAGCGCCTGCAACTGGACGAAGGTTCCAACGTGCTGTTGAACACCAATTCGGCGTTTTCCAGCAGCGTCACAGACCACCAGCGCATCGCCCGCCTCTACCAGGGCGAAGCGTTTTTCGACATCGCCCCAGCCCGTGGCCTGCCGCTGGAAATCGACGCCGGCCCGGTGCGCGCCAGCGTGCAGGACACCGCGTTTGCCGTGCGCTATCTCGACGGCGAAGCCCAGGTGCAAGTGCAGCGCGGTGATGTCGACCTGAGCAATACCTTCAACGACGCGCGGGTGCGCCTGAGTGCCGGCCAGAGCATCCGCATCGGCCCCAAGGGCTTCGGCCAGCCGGCCAAGCTGGATGCCGGTAAGGACCTGGCCTGGGTTCAGGGCCGCCTGGTCTTCGAGAACTGCCCGATGAGCGAGGTGCTGACGGAGCTGCGTCGCTATTACCCGGGCTGGATCGTCAACACCAACGACAAGCTCGCCAGCGTCGCGGTCACCGGCAATTATCGCCTCGACCAGCCGCTGGATGTGGTGCGTTCCCTGGCCCACATCACCTCGGCCAAGCTGTCGGAATACCCGGCGCTGGTCATCTTGAACTAAATGAGAATTATTTTTACTCGATCCTGACCGGCGATACGTCTCGTTATAGCCAATGCAACTGATTCCTATTTGGATAGGTTCGCAACTATAAGATTCGTATCTCCGGAGCGCTCTCGATGTCCTCTCGTTTCAACCGCCGGTCTTGTTCGCCCGTCCTGTCTCTGCTGACCGCCGCCATACTGATGGCCGGCGCGCCGGCGATGGCCGCCACTGCCGCCGAACCGGTGCCGCGCAGCCACGGCAACTACACGTTCAGCATCGAACAGCAGCCACTGGTGTCGGCACTGAATGCCTTTACCGGCGTGACCGGCTGGCAAGTCGGCCTGCCGGCTGAATTGGGCCAGGGTGTATCGTCCCCAGGCGTGCGCGGTGCGTTGTCGCCGGAGAAGGCGCTGGAGCGGCTGTTGGCGGGGACAAACCTGAGCTATCGCAAGCTGGGCAATAACAACATCGTCCTGGAGAAACGTGCCACCGGCAGCGCTCTGAACCTGCAGCAAGTGACCATCAGCGCCACCCGCACCGAGCAGGATGTGGACAGCGTACCGAGCATGGTCAGCGTGCACGACCGCCAGGAGCTGGACCGCCAGAACGTCAACACCACCCGCGAACTGGTGCGTTACGAGCCGGGCGTGTCGGTGGGCGGCGCCGGCACCCGCTCGGGCAACGCGGGCTATAACATTCGCGGTATCGACGGCGATCGCATTCTTACTCAGGTCGACGGCGTGGAAGTGCCGGACAACTTCTTCAACGGCCCCTACGCCAAGACCCGGCGCAACTACGTCGACCCGGAAATCGTCAAGCGCGTGGAAATCCTGCGTGGTCCGGCCTCGGCCCTGTACGGCAGCAGTGCGATTGGCGGCGCGGTGAGCTACTTCACCCTCGACCCGGATGACATCATCAAGCCCGGCCAGGACGTCGGCGCGCGCCTGAAGACCGGTTACAGCTCCGCCGACGAAAGCTGGCTGACCTCCGCCACCGTCGCCGGCCGCGTGCAGGACTTCGACGGCTTGCTGCACCTGAGCCAGCGCAACGGTCACGAAACCGAATCCTATGACGGCAACAACGCCACCGGCCTGGCCCGCACCGGCGCCAACCCCGAAGACGCGCGCACTACCAACGTGCTGGCCAAACTGGGTTGGAATTACGGCGACGACAACCGCCTGGGCCTGACCTACGAGAAGTACAAGGATGATCGCGACGTCAACCTGAAGAACGCCGTGGGCGGCCCTTTCGTCGGTGGACGCGGTTTCAACCTTTACCGAGACCGTCGCGGCAACGACACCATTACCCGCGAGCGTTTCGGCCTGGAAAACAGCTTCGCCCTCGACTCGCCCATCGCCGACCGCATCAAGACCAGCCTCAATTACCAGATCGCCAAGACCGACCAGACCACGGCTGAAATCTACCAGTCGGGCCGTCGCGTATTGCGCACCCGCGATACGCTGTACGAAGAGAAACAGTGGGTCTTCGATGCGCAACTGGACAAGGCCTTCAGCCTCGGTGACACCGATCACCAAGTGACCTACGGCACCACGCTCAAGCAGCAGAAAGTCACCGGTTCGCGCGAAGGCAGCGCCACCTGCCTGGCGGTCGGCAGCGGCTGCACCGCCATCGGCGCGCCCAGCCCATCGGCCGGCGACAGCGTGAAGAAAGCCAGCGACTTCCCCGATCCGACCATCAACACCTATTCGCTGTTCGCCCAGGACCAGATCACCTGGGACAAATGGACCTTCCTGCCCGCCGTGCGCTATGACTACACCCGGCTCAAGCCCAAGCTGACCGAGGAATTCCTCAGCACCGTGAACCCCACCGGTGAATATTCCGTCGACGGCAAGGACAAGACCTGGCACCGCGTCACGCCCAAGTTCGGCCTGACCTACGCCCTGACCGATCAATACACTTGGTTCGGCCAATACGCCGAAGGTTTCCGCACACCGTCCGCCAAAGCCCTGTACGGCCGCTTCGAAAACCTCAACCTGGGCTACACCGTGGAGCCCAACCCCGACCTCAAGCCGGAAACCAGCAAGGGCATCGAAACAGGGCTGCGCGGCAAGTTCGACGAGGGCTCGTTTGAAATCGCGGTGTTCTACAACAAATACCGCAACTTCATCGACGAAGACAACGCGGTGGTCGGCGGCACCGTCGAACAGTTCCAGGCGGTGAATATCAAGCGCGCCACCATCAAGGGCGCCGAAGCCAAGGGTCGCCTGAACCTGGATGCCTTCGGTGCGCCACAAGGCCTGTATACCCAGGGTGCGGTGTCCTACGCCCATGGCCGCAACGACGACAACGGCGAGCCGCTCAACAGCGTCAACCCGCTCAAGGGCGTCTTCGGCCTGGGCTACGATCAGGACAGCTACGGCGGCCTGGTGAGCTGGACCTTGGTGAAAAAACAGAATCGCGTCGACAGCAGCACTTTCCACGCGCCGGACGGCGATACCAGCGGCCCGTTCAAGACGCCGGGGTTCGGCATTCTCGACCTGACCGCCTACTACAAAGTCACCCACGACGTGACCATCAACGGCGGCGTCTACAACCTCACCGACAAGAAGTACTGGAACTGGGATGACGTACGCAGCTACGACAGTGTCGGCGAAGCCGCGGTGACCGGCCCGGCCAACCTCGATCGCCTGACCCAGCCGGGCCGCAACTTCGCGATCAATGTGATCTGGGACATCTGACGGCAACCGCCTCACCTCGCCGCGATGATTTCGCGGCGGGGTGAGGATTTTTTACTGTGCCGCGTCTTCCTGTTCGTCTAGTTGATAACCGCTCTCTTTAGAGCCAACAGGCGCTACCCCTTCTCAAGGACTTTTTATGACCGCTTCTCCTACCGCAGAACGTCCAAGCCTGCGCTCCCAGCGCCTGAACCAGATCACCCACGAACCGCACACCAAGCTCGACGCGCTGGTCAAAGCCCACGCCCCGTTTGAAACCCAGGCCAACTTCGCCCGCTTCGTGGTGGCGCAGTACCTGTTTCAATCGGAGTTGGTCGCGCTGTACAACGATGCCGAACTGAACCAGATCATCCCGGACCTGGCCCAGCGCTGCCGCGCAGACGCTGCCAGGCTCGACCTGGGCGACCTCGACACCGACGTGCCTGCACCGGTTGCCGGTGCCGTCAACAACCCCGGCCGCGCCGAAGCCTTGGGCTGGCTGTTCGTCTCCGAAGGCTCCAAACTGGGCGCTGCCTTCCTGATCAAACGTGCCGTGGGCCTGGGCCTGAGCGAAACCTTCGGTGCCCGTCACCTGGGCGAGCCGGCGGGCGGGCGTGCCGAAGGCTGGAAACGCTTCACCCGCACCCTCGATGCGATGCAACTGAGCGCCGAAGAGGAAGGCGCCGCGGAGAAAGGTGCGATCGATGCGTTCGTGCGCTTCACCGTATTGCTGGAACAGGCGTACGCTAGCGCCCCTGAACTGGCCTGAGCCCCAATTTAAGCGCGATCCAATGTGGGAGGGGGCTTGCTCCCGATGGCGGTGTATCAGTCAACGAATCTATTACTGACCCACCGCCATCGGGAGCAAGCCCCCTCCCACATTCAGACCGCATTTCAATGCTGACTTTTTTGTTGCTCCCAACCTTGCACACACCATGACCGGCAAACTCCAATCCACCTCTAAAATCGCGCAGATCCTGTACGGCCTGCTGGCCTACGTCAGCCTGGGGATCGGCCTGGTGGCGATTGTCATACCGGGTTTGCCCACCACCGAATTCATCCTGCTGGCCGCCTGGGCCGCCACTAAAAGCTCACCACGCCTCAGCGCCTGGCTGGAAAACCACCGCCTGTTCGGACCGATCCTGGTCAACTGGCGCAATGGCAAGATCATCGCGCGCCGGGCCAAAGTCAGCGCCACCGTGAGCATGTTGCTGTGCGCCGCGCTGATGCTGGTGATGCTCGACCATGGCTGGCCGATCTACCTGGCAATCGCCGGCATGAGCCTGGGCAACCTGTGGATCTGGTCGCGCCCCGAACAGCTCGCACGCCCCGTATAACGCTGCGTGCAGGCGCCTACCGCTCATCGGCTGTTACTCATGAATTGATTTGTTACGCCGATGTTTCAGGCATGGCGCCGAATGGACTTGGCACTTTTGCGTGCTTCTCAACAAGTCCATTCGTGAGTGAACCTATGTTCGACACCCTCTCTATCCGCTTGAAAATCGTGCTGCTGTCCGGCCTCTGCCTGCTAGGCGTGATTGCACTGGTGGTCGGCATTAACATCTACAACACCAACCAGAACGACCAACTGGTCAGTGACTCAAGCTCACGAATGCTGACGGCCAGCGTAGAACAGCTGCTACAGGCCAAGGCGGCCGAACAGGCCGTGCAGTTGCAGAAAACTTTCAACGAAAACCTGCTAGTGGTCACCGCCCTCGCCGACCAGGTCAAAGACCTGCGCAACCTAGGGACCAAGCGTTCCCTGGAAGCCGGAGCCCTGCGCGAAGATCTCAATCAGAGCGTAAAAACCGCCTTTGACCGCAACACCAAGGTGCTGGGCATCTGGCTGTCGTTCGAACCCAACGCACTGGATGGCAAGGACAGCGAATTCGTTGACGACAAGGCGCGCGTCTCCAACGAGAAAGGCCGCTTCTCCAGCTATTGGAGCCGGGCCGGCGGCGAAAGCCTGAACACGATCATGGTTGAAGATGACCTGACGAAAACCACCCTCAACCTCAGCGGCACGCCCTACAACATTTGGTACACCTGCCCACGCGATACGCGCACCACCTGCCTGCTGGACCCGTACGAAGACACGGTGGCCGGCAAACCCGTGCTGATGACCACCATCTCCCAGCCTTTGATCGTGGACGGCAAGGTGATCGGCGTGGTCGGTGTGGACATCGCCCTCAATGCCCTGCAAGCCGTCACCGATGCGGCTCAGAAAGACCTGTTCAACGGCGCTGGGCATTTGGAAGTGCTGTCCAGCACCGGCCTGATCGCCGCCTACAGCGGTGAGCCGGCGCGCGTGGGCAAGAACCTGATCGACACCCTTGGCGCCGAAGGCAAAGAGATCGTGCAACTGCTCGCCAATGATCGCCCGATGATCCGCGAACAGGACGAGACCATTCGCACCGTGTACCCCGTCAAGCCGATTGCCGACGCCAAATCCTGGGGCGTCGTGATCAAGCTGCCCAAGGCCGTGATGCTCGCCGATAACGTCAAGCTGCAAGCGGTGCTTGACGACGCGCAGTCCACAGGAACCCTCAAAGCCTTGCTGGTCGCGGCGGCCGCCGGCCTTGTTGGCCTGCTGCTGATCTGGCTGACCGCCACCGGCGTGACCCGCCCGATCAACAGCGTGGCGGCCATGCTCAAGGACATCGCCAGCGGCGACGGCGACCTCACCCAACGCCTGGCCTATGCCAAAAAAGACGAACTGGGCGAGCTGGTGAACTGGTTCAATCGCTTCCTCGACAAGCTGCAACCGACCATTGCGCAGATCAAGCAGAGCATCACCGAAGCGCGCGGCACGGCCGACCAGTCCTCGGCCATTGCGCGTCAGACCAGCGAAGGCATGCAGGTGCAGTTCCGCGAAATCGACCAGGTGGCCACCGCGTCCAATGAGATGAGTGCCACCGCCCATGACGTCGCCAACAGCGCCTCCAACGCCGCCAGCGCGGCACGCGGCGCGGACCAGTCGGCACGCGAAGGCATGTCGATCATCGAACAAAGCACCCGCGACATCACCACCCTGGCCGAGGAAGTCAGCAAGGCGGTGGGCGAAGTCGAGGCGTTGGCCGTCAACAGCGAACAGATCGGTTCAGTCCTGGAAGTGATCCGCAGCATTGCCGAACAGACCAACCTGCTGGCGTTGAACGCGGCAATCGAAGCGGCGCGTGCCGGGGAAAGCGGGCGCGGTTTTGCGGTGGTGGCCGATGAGGTGCGCAACCTGGCCAAACGCACCCAGGATTCGGTCGAGGAAATTCGCCTGGTGATCGAACGCATCCAGAGCGGCACCCGCGGCGTCGTGGCGACCATGCACTCGAGCCAAAGCCAGGCCCAGAGCAATGCCGGGCAGATCCATCAGGCCGTGCAGGCGCTGGGCAAGATCAGCGACGCGGTGACGGTGATCAGCGACATGAACCTGCAGATCGCCAGCGCCGCCGAACAGCAAAGCGCAGTGGCTGAAGAGGTCAATCGCAACGTCTCGGCGATCCGCACCGTGACCGAAACCCTCACCGGCCAGGCCACCGAGTCGGCGGCCATCAGCAGCCAGCTCAATGCCTTGGCCAGCCAGCAGATGAAGTTGATGGATCAATTCAAGGTTTAAGCAACACCACACCTCAATGTGAGAGGGGGCTTGCCCCCCGCTCAGTCCTTTCCCGGTTTTGGTATCGCAATGCGGCTACTGGACTTGATTTCACGCAACGCCAGGCTGGACTGGATGGACGCAATGCCCACCTGACGTCTGAGCACCTGCTCGACAAAGTCGCTGTAGCTATCAAGATCCTTCGCCAACACCTGCAACACGTAATCGGCATCACCAGTGATCTTGTGACAGGCCAACACTTGCGGCAATTGCGCAATCACCGCCTCGAAGGCGTCCGGAGCATGGTCGGCATGGGTAGAAAAACGGATATGCACAAACGCCATGATATCCAACCCCAGCATGCGTCGATCAAGGTTGGCTTGATAGCCTTTTATGACGCCCGCCTCCTCCATTCTCTTACGCCTTCGCCAACAAGGCGTCAGGCTTGACGATAGTCGCTCACTGAGCTCGGAATTGGAAATACTCGCGTCCTCCTGCAGCAACTCAAGGATAGCGAGGTCGGTTTGGTCAAGGCTGATACGTTTGGAACTTTTTTTCTGCATTAAGCCATTCCTGAGTAAAAAAACCCGAAATATCTGCTAATCCGCGAAAACAAAGCAAAGAAATCGCCTCCTGGCCAGAACAGAATATTTGCACTGGTTCACATTAACGGATGCGCAGAATGTTTACAGTTTTTAGTGATTCCCACCGTTTGCACCACGGCACAGAATTAAAAGACGGCGTACTCAAGCCGTCCTTCGAACAACCAAGCCGGGCCGATACCGTCCATGACCGCGTCAAGCAGGTCGGCCTGGGCCAGATCATCGAACCGCGCGCATTTGACCGGTCGTGCTACGTCAATGCGCACAGCGAGCGCTACGTCAGTTTTCTGGAAAGTGCCTGGACGCAATGGTGCGCAACCGGACGCACTCACGATGCTTTGCCGCTGGTATGGCCCGTGCGCGATCTGGCCAACGACCAAGTACCGACCTTCATCGACGGCAAGTTGGGTTTCTACGCCATGGATGCCGGCTCCCCGATTACCGCCACCACTTGGCAAGCTGTAAAAACCAGCGCCGATATAGCCCTCACCGGCCTTGCCCTGATCGATGAAGGCCATGACAGTGCGTTTGCGCTGTGCCGCCCGCCGGGACATCACGCTGCACGCGAATACATGGGCGGCTACTGCTACCTCAATAACGCGGCCATTGCCGCACAACGGGCCATTACCCAAGGCGCCCAGCGTGTTGCGGTACTGGATGTCGATTTTCATCATGGCAATGGCACACAGAACATTTTCTACGACCGCAGTGACGTGATGTTCGTCTCGCTGCACGGCGAGCCGGCCGTCTCCTATCCCTACTACTCAGGCTTCAGCAGCGAAGTCGGCGCCGGCCTTGGCGAGGGGTTCAACCACAACTACCCCTTGCCCAAAAGCACCACTTGGGAAAGCTACGGCAACGCCCTGCGCCATGCCTGCAGAACGCTCAAGCACTTTGCCCCAGAGGTGCTGGTGATTTCGCTGGGAGTCGACACATTCAAGGACGATCCCATCAGCCATTTCCTGCTGGAAAGCGATGATTTCATCGGGATCGGAGAGCTTATTGCCAGCGTTGGCTGCCCCACTCTGTTCGTGATGGAAGGGGGTTACATGGTCGACGAAATCGGCATCAACGCCGTCAACGTGCTGCACGGATTCGAGAGCAAACGCAGCTGAGCCATCCCTCGCTCAACGGCCTTCAATTCTGGAACGGAGAATAAGAACATGACGCTTTTCATAGATGTCGATGACGCTGCACGCCTGTTTACCCAAGTGGGCATCCGGCGCGCTATCCGCGACATGGCGACCTACATCAAGGCTGACTACGCACGCTGGGCGCACTTTGATAAATCGCCGCGCACCGCCAACCACTCGGCAGCAGGCGTCATCGAACTGATGCCCACGGACGATGGCCAGCAGTATTCATTCAAATACGTGAACGGCCATCCGCACAACGGCCAGCAGAACCTGCTGACGGTCATGGCTTTCGGTGTCCTGGCTGATGTGCAGAGTGGCTATCCCACCCTGCTCAGCGAACTGACCTTGACCACTGCCGTGCGTACCGCCGCAACGTCCGCGCTGGTGGCGCAGTCCTTGGCTCGCTCGAATGCGACCTCGATGGCCCTCATCGGCAACGGTGCCCAAAGTGAATTCCAGGCGCTCGCCTTTCATGACCTGTTGAGCATCAGCGAAATCCGCATCTTCGATATCGATCACGACGCGTCCCTCAAGTTGAAGCATAACCTCGCGATGTTTCCGGACATCGAAGTCATTCTGGCCGGCTCCGTGAAGGAAGCAGTCAAAGGCGCGGATATCGTCACCACGGTCACCGCCGACAAAGCCTATGCAACGATTCTGACCCCCGACATGATCGAGCCCGGCATGCACATCAATGCGGTCGGCGGTGACTGCCCGGGTAAAACCGAACTGCATGCCGATATCCTGCGCAACGCCCGGGTCATCGTCGAATTCGAGCCGCAGACACGCATTGAGGGCGACATTCAGCAACTGGAAGCCGACTCTCCCGTGATCGAATTTTTCCGGATTGCGCGGGGTGAAGTGGTTGGACGCGAAAACGATACGCAGGTGACTGTCTTCGATTCGGTGGGCTTTGCCTTGGAGGACTTTTCGTCACTGCGCTACCTCAACGATCTGGCCCAGGCACAGCAAATCGGTCGACGCATCCACCTCGTACCGACGCCGGCCAACATCAAGAACCTCTTTCAACTGCTGGATCCGCTACCGGCCAAAACCTCGCGCCTGCGCACCGTCAACTGATCGGAATGGCCGCCCCCCAGCCACTTGGCGAGGGGGCCATCGCCTTCCAGGCATGCCTGTGATTAGCCGCTGTATTTCTAACAAGAACGCTCGACACCTACTTTCTGCCAAAACTCAAAAACATAAAATCAAGAGGTTTTGCAATGAAATCGAATTCTTCCGGGCTGCTTGAACAGCCCGCGCTGCAGCGCACGCTGGGCAATCGTCACATCCAGCTAATGGCCATGGGCGGTGCCATTGGTACCGGCCTGTTCATGGGCTCCGGGAAGATCATCGCCCTCTCCGGGACGTCGATCATCCTCATCTACATGATCATCGGACTGTTCGTGTTTTTCGTCATGCGTGCCATGGGCGAAATGCTCCTGTCCAATCTCAACTTCAAAACCTTTGCCGACTTCGCCGGTGCGTACCTCGGCCCGCGCGCAGCATTCTTCCTCGGCTGGTCGTACTGGCTGAGCTGGAGCGTGGCGGTGATCGGCGATGCCGTCGTGGTCGGCGGATTTTTCCAGTATTGGTTTCCCGACGTGCCGGCGTGGATACCCGCGGTCGGGATGCTGGCGACCCTGTTCGCGCTCAACGTGCTGACGGTCAGGCTGTTCGGGGAGGTGGAGTTCTGGTTCGCAATCATCAAGATCATTGCGGTGGTGACCCTGATCGGCGTCAGCACCGTGCTGATTGCCAGCTCGTTCGTCTCACCCAGCGGGGTCACCGCGTCCCTGAGCCACCTGGTGGATAAACAGGCAGCGTTCCCTAACGGATTGTTCGGCTTCTTTGCCGGATTTCAAATGGCGATTTTCTCCTTCGCCGGCACTGAGCTGATTGGCACAGCCGCCGCCGAAACTCGATCTCCGGAGAAAACCCTGCCCAAGGCAATCAACTCGATTCCGCTGCGGATCATCTTGTTCTACGTGCTGGCCCTGATCTGCATTATTGCTGTGACGTCCTGGCAGCAGGTGTCCGCAATCAAGAGCCCGTTTGTCGAACTGTTTCTTGTGGCAGGGTTCCCCGCAGCAGCTGGCATCGTCAACTTCGTGGTACTGACGTCTGCGGCGTCATCGGCAAACAGCGGCGTATTTTCATCGAGCCGTATGCTGTTCGGGTTGGCCAACCAAGACAACGCGCCCCACGTATTCCGACGGCTGTCGAGTAACAGCGTGCCGCTGTTGAGCTTGGCGTTCACGATGCTGTTGATGCTGGTGGGAGTATTGGTGCTGTTCGTCGTTCCGCAAGTCATGACAGCCTTTACTATCGTCTCTACCGTGTCGGCGATCCTGGTGATTTTCACGTGGTCGACGATCCTGGCGTCTTATATTGCCTATCGCAAAAAACGCCCTGATCTGCATGCGAAGTCGGCTTACAAGATGCCTGGGGGAGTACCGATGGCCTGGGTTTCCCTGGCGTTTCTGGGCTTTGTGCTCTGCCTGCTGGCGTTGCGGCCTGATACGCGTATTGCCCTGATGGTCATGCCGGGATGGTTCGTGTGGCTGGCAATTGCTTATCAGTTGACTCGCGCCTTGAAGCCAACGTCTGACGCTATTCCTGGCAGGCAGAACGCGACAGTGGCGCAGCCCTAATGAAACGAATGGCTTGATCCACTCGGACTCACCAAAAGCTGCTGGGTATGTACCACCGCCATCGGGCAAGCCTCAATACCTGTAGGAGCGAGCTTGCTCGCGAAAAACGCCCAGACAACGCGTTCATTCTGGATAAACGAGTGGGCCCTGAGTGCTTCGCGAGCAAGCTCGCTCCTACAAAAACCTTACAGACCGGTCCAGGCCTGGACGAACGCTGTCAGGTCTTCCTTCGGCGCGGTGCGCGGCGGGTTCTGTGGGGTGCCCAGGTAGAGAAAGCCAATCACTTCCTCGCCAGCTGCCAGCCCCAGGCCTTTGGCGACGTGGGCCGAGTAGGACAATTCACCCGTGCGCCACACCGCACCAATCCCCTGGGCATAAGCCGCCAGCAGAATGCCGTGGGCCGCGCAGGCGGCTGCCAGCAGTTGTTCGGACTTGGGCACCTTGAAGTGCTCCTGCAGGCGAGCAATCACCACCACCACCAGCGGCGCGCGCAATGGGCCGTTCTGGGCCTTGTCGATCGCGGCTTGCGGGGCATCGGCATCGTGCAGGCGGGCGGCTTCGGCCAACAGCGTGCCCATCTGCTCACGGGCGGCACCTTCCACGGTGAGGAAACGCCACGGGCGCAACTGGCCGTGGTCGGGCGCACGCATGGCGGCGGCGAACAGCACGTCGCGCTGCTCCTGGGTCGGTGCCGGTTCGAGCAAGCGCGGCACGGAAACACGGTTGAGCAAAGCGTCGAGAGCCTGCATTGGCCACCTCCTGAAAAAAATGTGCGGTCATTCTAGCGGAATGAATCGGCATGCCACCAAACGATAATTGCTCTTATTCAAACTGCCCCGCCCTGTTAGACTTTGCGACCACCTTTTTCGCCTTCGTTCAGGAAACTCGATGTTCCGTTCGCTACTTCACCTGTGCGCAGCCTTGATGGCCCTGGGCCTGACCGCCTGCGACGATGCCCCTCGGTTTACCCAGGCCGAGCCGGGTGAAGCGCGCGCTGGCGGTGCCACGACGGTGAACAAGCGTGACCAGAACGCGTTTTCCCTGCCCTCGGCCAACCTGGCGCCCACCCGCCGCCTGGACTTCAGCGTCGGCAACAGTTTCTTTCGCAGCCCCTGGGTGATCGCGCCGTCCACCACCACCGCACGAGACGGCCTGGGCCCGCTGTTCAATACCAACGCCTGCCAGAACTGCCATATCAAGGACGGCCGAGGCCATCCACCGCTGGCCGACGCGCCGAACGCCGTGTCGATGCTGGTCCGCCTGTCGATCGCCGCGCCTGTTACCGAAAAGGAACCTTACGCCAAACTCATCGAGCAACTCGGCGTGGTGCCAGAGCCGGTGTATGGCGGGCAACTGCAGGACATGGCCGTGCCTGGCGTGGCCCCGGAGGGCAAGGTGCGGGTCGATTACACACCGGTGAACGTCCAGTTCAAGGACGGTACGGTGGTCGAGTTGCGCAAGCCCGACCTGCAGATCACCCAGCTCGGCTATGGCCCGATGCACCCCGACACGCGTTTCTCTGCGCGCATCGCTCCGCCGATGATCGGCCTGGGGCTGCTCGAAGCCATCAGCGACGCCGACATCCTGCGCAACACCGACCCGGAGACTGCTGACAGCGAAGCCATCGTCGGCCGGGCGAACCAGGTGTGGGATGACGCCGAGCAAAAAACCGTACTCGGTCGGTTTGGCTGGAAAGCCGGGCAACCCAACCTCAATCAACAAAATGTTCACGCGTTTTCTGGTGATATGGGCCTCACCACCTCCTTGAGACCCTTCGATGACTGCACCGACGCCCAAGTCGCCTGCAAACAGGCGCCCAACGGCAACGGCCCCGATGGCGAGCCGGAAGTCAGCGACAACATCCTGCGCCTGGTGCTGTTCTATACGCGTAACCTCGCCGTGCCGCTGCGCCGCGACGTCAACGCTCCGCAGGTGCTGGCCGGCAAGAACCTGTTCTACCAGGCCGGTTGCCAGGGCTGTCACAAACCGACGTTCACCACGGCCGCCAACGCCGCTGAACCTGAACTGGCCAACCAGGTGATCCGCCCCTACAGCGATTTGCTGCTGCACGACATGGGCGAAGGGCTGGCCGACAACCGTACCGAATTCAAGGCCGGTGGCCGCGACTGGCGTACCCCGCCGTTGTGGGGCATCGGCCTGACGCAAGCCGTCAGTGGCCACACCCAGTTCCTGCATGACGGCCGCGCCCGCAACCTGCTCGAAGCCGTGCTCTGGCATGGCGGGCAAGCGCAAGCGGCGCAGCAGCATGTGTTGTCATTCGATGCCGAGCAGCGTGCCGCGTTGCTGGCGTTCCTGAATTCTCTATAAGCTTTGCCCCAATTACTGAAGGGAGCTCGACATGTTCCGTCCCAAGTTGTTGTTCACCAGCCTGGCCGCCCTCGCCCTCGGCGCCTGCTCGCCCCAGGACCCGCAAGCGGTGACCTCGGCGGCCATCGCCAAGCAAGTCATCCTGCCGACCTACAGCCGTTGGGTTGAAGCCGACCGTCAACTGGCCGTCAGCGCCCTGGCCTACTGCCAGGGCAAGGAAAGCCTGGACACCGCCCGCGCCGACTTCCTCCACGCGCAGAAAGCCTGGGCCGAGCTGCAACCGCTGCTGATCGGCCCGCTGGCCGAGGGCAACCGTGCCTGGCAGGTGCAGTTCTGGCCGGACAAGAAGAACCTGGTAGGCCGCCAGGTCGAGCAACTGGTTGCCAGCCAGCCACAGATCGACGGCGCCGCCCTCGCCAAATCCAGCGTGGTGGTGCAAGGCCTGTCGGCCTACGAATATATCCTCTACGACGCCAAGCCTGACGTTGCCGACGAAACCCAGAAAGCCCGGTACTGCCCGCTGCTGATCGCCATCGGCGAGCGCCAGAAAGCCCTGGCCGAAGAGATCCTGGCCAGCTGGAACAGCACCGACGGCATGCTGGCGCAGATGACCAAGTTCCCGAACCAGCGCTATGCCGATTCCCACGAAGCCATCGCTGACCTGCTGCGCGTGCAAGTGACCGCCCTGGACACCCTGAAGAAAAAACTCGGCACGCCGATGGGCCGCCAGACCAAGGGCATCCCGCAACCGTTCCAGGCCGATGCCTGGCGCAGCCAGTCGTCGCTGCAAAGCCTTGAAGCCAGCCTCGCGGCCGCCCAGACCGTTTGGGTGGGTGTGGACAACAAAGGCTTGCGCGGTCTGCTGCCGGCAGAGCAGAAAGCCCTGGCCGAAAAGATCGACGCCGCGTATGCCGCGTCGCTGAAACTGTTCGCCAGCAACCAGCGTTCCCTCAACGAACTGTTGAACGATGACGCCGGGCGCCAGCAACTCAACGATCTCTACGACAGCCTCAACGTGGTCCATCGCCTGCATGAAGGCGAGCTGGCCAAGGCGCTGGGGATCCAACTGGGCTTCAATGCCAACGACGGTGACTGATGATGCTCAGGCGACAGGCTTTGGCGGTTGGCAGCGTGCTGCTCAGCGCACTCACGCTGGGTGGCTGGACGCTGTTCAAAGGTAATGGCGCTTCACAAAGCAAGCACGGTCCGTTGCTGCTGTCGGCGCGTGACGATGCCGACGGCAAGCACTACGCCGTAGGTTATCGGCTGGACGGCAAGCAGGTGTTCGCCACTCAGGTCGGCCAGCGCTGCCACGACATCATCAACCACCCGACGCTGCCGATTGCGCTGTTCGTCGCCCGCCGCCCGGGCACCGAGAGTTACCTGGTCGACCTGCGTGATGGCGCACTGCTGCAAACCATTACCTCCAACGCCAACCGCCACTTCTATGGACACGCCGTGATCCACAAAGACGGTGAATGGCTGTACGCCACCGAGAACGACACGTCGGACCCCGGCCGTGGTTTGCTCGGGGTGTACCGGTTCGAAGGCGAGCGGCTGGTGCACAGCGGGGAACTGTCGACCCATGGCATCGGCCCGCATCAGGTGTCATGGATGCCCGATGGCGAAACCCTGGTGGTGGCCAACGGCGGCATTCGCACCGAAGCCGAAAGCCGCGTGGAGATGAACCTCAACGCCATGGAACCGAGCCTGGTGCTGATGCACCGCGACGGCAGCCTGATCAGCAAGGAAACCCTGGGCCAGCAAATGAACAGCGTGCGCCACATGGGGATCGCCAGCGATGGCACCATTCTCACCGGGCAGCAGTTCATGGGGCCGTCCCAGGAACGTTCCGAATTGCTCGCGATCAAGCGTCCGGGCCAGCCGTTCGTGGCTTTCCCGGTGGCCGATGAGCAGTTGCAGGCGATGGGTCACTACACCGCCAGCGTCGCGGTGCACAGCGAGCTGCGGCTGGTGGCGCTGACAGCACCGCGTGGCAACCGGTTGTTTATCTGGGACATGGACAGCGGCGAACTGCGCCTGGATGGGCCCTTGCCAGACTGTGCCGGTGTGGGCGCGGTGGCGGACGGGTTTGTTGTGACGTCAGGCCAGGGGCGCTGCCGGTTCTACGATTGCCGCCAGGAAAAATTGCTCGCGCAGCCGCTGGAATTGCCGGCGGGGTTTTGGGATAACCACCTGCATCTGGTCTGATTCCCGATTGCAAAAAAAAGGGCCTCGCATCGCAAGGCCCTTTCCGGGGGTTTCAATCGTTTCAACTTTGCGGCCTCATCGCCTGAGACATCCCGAACATGAACAAAAGCAGCTCATGATCGGGTTTGGCCGCCACACTGACCTTGGCGATACGTGGCTGCAGGCATTGCCCACCGCCCTGCACCGCACTGAGTACCTGTGTGCGAGGCTGTTCCCACGCGGCCAGGGCCAGGGCTGCAATGCCCAATGCCCCGACCAGGAACAAACCTCGTGCTATTTCTAGCTTCATCTGGATAAACCCTTGATAGCGCTGCCAAACGCCGTCTCGTAAAAGTAGCTGAGTTTCTTCCAGTCGGTATCGTTCCACGACGAATGGCGGCGCAATTGCAGCATGTCATGGGAGGCGGCCCGATAAGCGGTCAGACGCTGGCGGCATTTTTCAAAGTCCAGCAGCGCCACTTCCACGTTCACCGCGTCACCTTCGCCGGTAACCCGTACGAAGATATGCTTGATGTACAGGCAACCATGCTGCCAGCGCCCCTTGTGCATGCGCGCCAGGGTGCCGGCCAGTTCCTTGAGCACGCGTTCATGCACCTCTTCACCGTATTGCTCACGGCCGCCGGCGGCGTACCAGTTTTCAATCTCGTCGAAACCGTCCAGCGAAGCGGTGACCAGCAGGGCCTTCCACTGATGCTCCGGGTCGCGTCGCGCCTCGCAGAACACCAACTCCGGCACGCGTACATCCAGCAAGCGCAAGCCCTTGAGGGCATCGCGCTCACGCAACACGGTCGGACGCCCAAACGGATGCAACCAGCTGCGGTAGATGTGTCCGGTCTGGCGCTTGCAATAGAGCAAGCGCCCATTGGGACTGACCACCCGCTGCACGCCACTCTCACCGCCACGCCGACGATTGGGCTCTTCAACCCATTCACCCTGCTGACGCCAGAAAAAATCAAATCGTTCTTCGGGAGCTACATGACTGCCTACTACGCACTCAACTGCCATCCTGTTACCTCTTACGCAATACATAAACTCGCCACATGGCGTAGAGCGGCATGAAGTCCAGAGACTCCTGAACTCGGAAACCGGCCTGCTCGAATTCTGCCTCGACAGTAGCAGCCGGTAACACAAACCGGTTTTGGTAACCTTCCTGCTCACCTTTCTTGCGACGACGCACTTCGGCGCGCTTGCGCTTCCAGGCCTTGAAATTGCCGTCCACCCAGAGCGACATAATCACGCTGTCGCGGGTAACACGTTGAAACTCACGCAGTATTGTCATTCTGTGCGCAGGGTCACCGATGTGGTGCATCAAGCGCATGCAGAAAATACTGTCGACCGAATTATCTGGCAAATCGATATCAAAGGCGGATGTCTGCAAAGGGCGTACCCGTTTCACCACATCCGCTGGTTGAGCCACCGTGGCGACTTTCAACATCGACGCCGAATTGTCGGCCCCGATAATCACGCGGTTGGGTTTCTCGGCCAGCAACGGCCAGAACCGACCGGCGCCACACGGCAGGTCGAGCACCAGACCCGGCTCACCGGCCATGGCCAGCGCACCGCGCGCCAGTTGCTCGTCGCGCTTGTGGGACAACCGGCGAGCCAGGTTGTCCTGATGCTTGAGCAAATATTGCTGCGCGTGTTGATCGTCGTACTTTTCTGAGAATTCCAACTTGATCGGGGAAGGCATCTTACGTCTCCGGTAACTGATGCCTACAACCCTATGCAGAGAACTGTGATGAACAAGTCAACTCATTGTGAAAAACTTGTCCTGTCTAATCTCATACATTTCAAGACTTTACAGAAACATTTAGTAGCACCGGGCCATCTTCGCTGAAAAGAACGCAACGTGCAGCAGCAAACTGACAGACTGAACGGTCAGGTTTTGACCCGGCCCAGTTCGACATGAAAACGGCAGCCATTGGGCTCCATGGTGCTCAACGTCACGCTCCAGCCTTGGCTTTCACAGATACGCTGCACCAGCGACAAGCCGAGCCCCAAGCCGTCGCCGCGCTTCTCGCTGCCGCGCACGAACGGCTCGAACATCGCCTCGCGCTTGTCTTCAGGAATGCCCACCCCGGAATCTTCCACCACAAAGCCGCTCGGCTCCAGGGTGAGGCGGATGAAGCCCTGCTCGGTGTAATGCAGTGCATTGCGCAACAGGTTGCCCATTACGGCGTGCAGGAACGTGGTGTTGTAGCGCGTGTCCAGCGGGTTGCCAGGGCAATAGATCAATTCCAGGCCTTTTTGCTCGATGGGCCCGCGCCAGATCCCGAGCAGGTCCTCGGCGACCTGTGTCAGGTTGACCTGGGCCGACATGGCGGCATCGTCGTGT
Organism: Pseudomonas sp. W4I3; assembly: GCF_030816195.1. GTDB lineage: Bacteria > Pseudomonadota > Gammaproteobacteria > Pseudomonadales > Pseudomonadaceae > Aquipseudomonas. The sequence continues at coordinate 5,485,150 of NZ_JAUSXS010000001.1, forward strand.
TTGGCGCGGGCCAGCATCAGGAAGGTCTGTACCAGTTCGCGCATTTCTTCACAGGCCCGGGCGATACGCAGGACCTGGTTGCGACCCCGTTGATCGATAGCCGGGTTCTCCAGCAGCAGCTCACAGGAACTGGCCAACACCATCAGCGGTGTGCGCAGTTCATGGCTTACATCGCTGGTAAACAGCTGTTCGCGAGACAGCGCCTGGCGCAAGCGACCCAGCGTGGCATCGAATGCCACCGCCAACTCGCCCACTTCATCGGCCGCATAATCCGGCGCCAACGGCGGTGCAAGTCCCAGCAGTTGGTCGCGATGGCGCACCTGACGCGCCAGCCTTACCACCGGCGCCATCACCCTGCGCGCCAGCACCCACCCCAGAAAGACCGCCAACGCCAGGCTGAGCACGAAGCCCACCAGCACCACGGCAAACAGGACGCGCTCGCGCTCTTCGAAATCGCTCTGGTCCTGCAGCAGCACATAGCGCCGCCCGTCGATCACTTCGACCATGGCGTGGTACGACAGCGACTCGCGAAACACTTCATGAAAGCCTGGGTCCAGATGGCGCAAGTCCTTGGGCAGTTCGAAATCGCCGGGGCCGCCGCTGAAATAGAACAACTGGTCAGGCTCGGGCCGGTGTCGCCAGTCTTCCATGCTGTCCATCAAGAGCAGGCGTTGCAGGTCACCGCCCAGGCCCGCCGAAATCAACTTCTCTTCCACCAGGTGCACCGTCGCGACGATGCCCATGGCGAAGGCCCCCGCCACCAACGCGCTCATCAACGCAAAGGCAATGATGATCCGCTGGGCAAGGCTTTGCTTAAACTCCATCACGGCCCTCGGCCAGGCGATAGCCCACACCGTGCACCGTTTGCAGCAGCGGCTTGGCGAAGGGCTTGTCGATCACTTGGCGCAATTGGTGAACGTGGCTGCGCAGGCTGTCGCTGTCCGGGCAATCGTCGCCCCACAAGGCTTCTTCGAGGATTTCGCGGCGCAATACGTGCGGGCTTTTCTGCATCAACACCGCCAGCAGCTTCAGGCCGACCGGGTTGAGCTTGAGCAGGCGCCCTTCGCGCGTGACCTCCAGGGTATCGAGGTCGTAGTTCAGGTCACCCACCTGCAAGGCACGACGCCCGCCACCCTGGGCACGGCGCAGCACCGCTTCGATACGCGCGGCCAGTTCGGACAAGGCGAACGGCTTGAGCAGGTAATCATCGGCCCCGGACTTGAAGCCCTGCAGCCGGTCGTCCAGTTGGTCGCGGGCGGTGAGCATGATCACCGGCGTGTCGCGCCGCGCGTCTTCGCGCAGGCGTTTGCACAGGGTGTAACCATCGATCCCCGGCAGCATGATGTCGAGCACGATCAAGTCGTAGTGCTCGGTGGCGGCCAGGTGCAGGCCCGACAAACCGTCCTGCGCACAGTCCACTGTGTAGCCTTTTAGCCCCAGGTAATCGGCCAGGTTGGCCAGAATATCGCGGTTGTCTTCAACCAATAAAATTCGCATGGGCAGTGTCTCCGTACGCGGTAACGGCCGTGTTGGCTCGCGCAGCTTAAGGCCAAGTGTCGCTCAGGGATAGACCCGCAGGGCCCGTCGATAAAGGTTTTCAACTGATTATTCAGCTGAACGAGTTTTTCACTATAGCTTCACAAACTGACTACAGTGTCAGCGTGAAGATCGCCCCCATTGATAAAAGGAAATTGGACATGGGTTTTCCCAAAACTGCGCCTATGCGCTATCTGCTGTTGATAACCGGTGCCTGGCTGGTTGTTTTCCTGCTCACTCGCAGCGTGCTGCTCATCACTCACCTGGACGAGGTGAGCGGCAACCTGCTGCCGGTGTTTGGCGTGGGTGTGCTCTACGACCTCGGTTTCCTGGCCTATGCGGCGCTGCCGCTGGGGCTGTACCTGTTGCTGTGCCCGCCTGCGCTGTGGCGCCGCCGTGGTCACCGCTGGTTCCTGCAAGCGCTGCTCACGGTGAGCCTGTTCGCGATGCTGTTCACGTCGGTGGCCGAATGGCTGTTCTGGGATGAATTCGGCGTGCGCTTCAACTTTATTGCCGTTGATTATCTGGTGTACTCCGACGAGGTATTGAACAACCTGTTGGAGTCCTACCCGATCGGCAAGCTGCTCAGCCTGCTGGCGATGCTCGCGCTGATCCTGAGCGTGGTACTGCGCAAGCCTTTCAACGCGGCGATGGCCGCGCCTTTGCCGGTGCTGCGTGGCCGCTTGGTGAGTGCCCTGGCCTTGCTGGTGGTCGCCGGCCTCAGCCTGCAGTTGATCAGCCAGGACAGCCCGCGCACCCAAGGCGGCAACGCGTACAACAACGAACTGGCCAGTAATGGTCCCTATCAGTTCTTTGCCGCGTTCCGGAACAACGAACTGGACTACACACAGTTCTATAAAAGCCTGCCGACCGAGGTGGTCGCCAAGCAATTGCGCGCCGAACTCAGTGAGCCTAATGCGCGCTTCGTCGACCAGGACCCGCTGGATATCCGCCGCGCCATCACCAACCCCGGCACGCTGCGCAAACCCAATATCGTGCTGGTCACCATCGAGAGCTTCAGCGCCAAATACATGGGCAGCAACGGTGATGAGCGCAACCTCACACCCAACCTCGATGCGCTGCGCAAACAGAGCCTGTTCTTCAATAACTTCTATGCCACCGGTACGCGTACCGACCGTGGCCTGGAAGCCATCACCCTGGCGATTCCTCCTACGCCCGGGCGCTCTATCGTCAAGCGCATCGGCCGCGAAAGCGGTTTCGCCAGCCTGGGGCAGCAGCTCTCCGCGATTGGCTACGACAGCGTGTTCGTCTACGGCGGGCGCGGCTATTTCGACAACATGAACGCGTTTTTCAGCGGCAATGGCTACCGCGTCGTCGACCAGAGCAGCGTGCCCGAATCAGAAATCTCGTTCAAAAATGCCTGGGGCATGGCCGACGAGGATCTCTACAAACAAACCCTGAAACTGGCCGACGGCGACTACGCCAAGCAGCAGCCGTTCCTGCTGCAGTTGATGACCACCTCCAACCACCGCCCCTACACCTACCCGGACGGGCGTATCGATATCAAATCCGGCAAGGGCCGCGACGGTGCGGTGAAATACACCGACTACGCCATCGGCCAATTCCTCGACGCCGCGCGGCAGAAGCCCTGGTTCGATAACACGATCTTCGTGTTTGTTGCCGACCACACCGCCGGCAGCGCAGGCAAGGAAGACCTGCCCATCACCAACTACCAGATACCGCTGTTTATCTATGCGCCCAAGCTGATCGACGCCCGAGAAAACGCGCAACTGGCCAGCCAGATCGACCTCGCGCCCACGCTGCTGGGCCTGATCAACCTGAGCTACGAATCAACGTTCTTCGGCCGCAACCTGCTGCAGGACAATCCGCTGCCACCGCGCGTGGTGGTCGGCAACTACCAGCACCTGGGCCTGTTTGATGGGACTAACCTGGCGATCCTCAGCCCGCGCAAAGGCCTGCGTCGCCATGACCAGGCGCTGGGTGACAGCCAGGAACTGCGCGTGGGCAGCGATGACCCGTTGATCCAACGGGCCATCACTTATTACCAGGCCGCCAGCTATGACTACAAACAACAATTGCTGAGCTGGAGAGCCCCCAAGGAAGAGGCCCCTGTCTTGAGCACACGCTAATCGGAAAGTCCCGTACAGGTGAGTACGGGACTTTTTTTGCCAAGGTTCGTCATGAATCCCCCCGCCTCTCTTCCCGTTTCAAAACCGCTGAATTTCTGGCTGTGTCTAGGCCTCCCCGCCGGCGCTGCACTGGCCTTGCTGCTGCTGCAGCTGACCTCGCTGGACATGGACCTGGCCAAACGCTTCTACGACGCTGAGCAGGGTGCTTTCATTGGCCGCTACAGCTTCTTCCTCGAAGACATCCTGCATGACCGGGCCAAGCAACTGGTGATCCTGTTCTCGGTACTGGCGATCCTCGCACTGGTCGGCAGTTTCATCCTGCAGCGACTCAGGCCTTATCGCCGCGAGCTGGTGTGCCTGGTGCTTTCCCTGGGATTGGCGACGGCCTTTGTGGCGCCGCTGAAAACTGTCACCGCCGTGCAATGCCCGTGGAGCCTCAAGGAGTTTGGTGGCCAGGAAACCTACAGCGAACTGCTCAGCCCTCGCCCGCCTACCGATAAACCCGGTCGCTGCTGGCCGGGCGGGCATGCGGCGACCGGGTTCGCCTTGTTCGCCTGGTTCTTTGCCCTGCGCGATCGCCGGCCACGCATGGCGCGCAACGCATTTATCTTTGCGGTGGCCTTGGGCAGCGTCTTTTCAATCAGCCGCATGCTGCAAGGCGCGCACTTTTTTTCCCACAATGTGTGGACGGCAATCTTCTGCTGGTTGATCTGCCTGGGCCTGTATTGCGTGCTGTTGTACCGGCCATCGAAGTCCGTCACCTCGCTTTGACGGCTTGCGCAACCCCCATAAAAAAACCCCGCCTGCATCGCTGCAGGCGGGGTTTTTCAGTAGCCGGGTAAGGCTGGCTTACATCATGCCGCCCATGCCACCCATGCCGCCCATGTCTGGCATACCGCCGCCAGCACCTTCAGCCTTCGGCTTGTCAGCGATAGCAGCTTCGGTAGTCAGGATCAGGCCACCGATGGAGGCTGCCGCTTGCAGCGCGGAACGGGTCACCTTGGTTGGGTCCAGGATGCCCATTTCGATCATGTCGCCGTACACGCCAGTCGCAGCGTTGTAACCGTAGTTACCTTTGCCGTTCTTGACTTCGTTGACCACAACGCTTGGCTCGTCGCCGGAGTTGGCAGCGATCTGGCGCAGCGGTGCTTCAACGGCACGACGCAGTACAGCGATACCGACGTTCTGGTCAGCGTTGTCGCCGGTCAGATTGGTCAGGGCTTCCAGAGCACGGATCAGCGCAACGCCACCGCCAGGTACCACGCCTTCTTCAACGGCTGCACGGGTTGCGTGCAGGGCGTCTTCAACGCGGGCCTTCTTCTCTTTCATTTCAACTTCGGAACCAGCGCCAACCTTGATCACTGCAACGCCGCCGGACAGCTTGGCCAGACGCTCTTGCAGTTTTTCACGGTCGTAGTCCGAGGAAGTCTCGGCAACCTGGGCACGGATCTGAGCGATACGCGATTCGATGTCGCCTTCAACGCCAGCACCGTCAACGATGATGGTGTTTTCCTTGGAGATGGTCACGCGCTTGGCGCTACCCAGGTTTTCCAGGGTGGCGCTTTCCAGGCTCAGGCCGATCTCTTCGGAGATAACGGTACCGCCGGTCAATACGGCGATGTCCTGCAGCATGGCCTTGCGACGGTCGCCGAAGCCTGGAGCCTTGACGGCTGCGACTTTGACGATGCCACGCATGTTGTTCACAACCAGCGTCGCCAGAGCTTCGCCTTCAACGTCTTCGGAAACGATCAGCAATGGACGGCCGGCTTTGGCAACGGCTTCCAGTACTGGCAGCATTTCGCGAATGTTGGAGATTTTCTTGTCGACCAGCAGGATCAGCGGGCTGTCCAGCTCGGCAACCATGGTGTCTGGCTTGTTGACGAAGTACGGGGACAGGTAGCCACGGTCGAACTGCATGCCTTCTACAACCGACAGTTCGTTTTCCAGGCCCGAGCCTTCTTCAACGGTGATCACGCCTTCTTTACCGACTTTTTCCATGGCTTCGGCAATGATGTCGCCGATGGAGCTGTCGGAGTTGGCGGAGATGGTACCTACCTGAGCGATAGCCTTGGTGTCAGCGCATGGCTTGGACAGGTTTTTCAGCTCGGCAACGATGGCGATGGTCGCCTTGTCGATACCGCGCTTGAGGTCCATCGGGTTCATGCCGGCAGCGACGGCCTTGTAGCCTTCGTTGACGATGGCCTGAGCCAGAACGGTAGCGGTGGTGGTGCCGTCGCCAGCGTCATCGTTGGCACGGGAGGCAACGTCTTTGACCAGTTGCGCGCCCATGTTTTCGAAACGGTCTTCCAGTTCGATTTCTTTGGCTACGGAAACGCCGTCCTTGGTGATGGTCGGAGCGCCGAAGCTCTTCTCGATGATCACGTTACGGCCTTTCGGGCCCAGGGTCGCTTTTACTGCGTCAGCCAGGACGTTGACACCGGTGAGCATTTTCTTGCGGGCGGAGTCGCCGAATTTAACTTCTTTAGCAGCCATGATCGATATTCCTTAAATACTTTGGAGTAAGCGGGAAAATGAGCGGGAATCAGTCTTCCAGTACGGCGAGAATTTCGTTCTCAGCCATTACCAGCAAGTCTTCGCCGTCGATTTTCACAGTGTTGCTGCCGGAGTAAGGGCCGAAAACAACCTTGTCACCCACTTTCACGGCCAGCGCACGTACTTCACCGTTTTCCAGGGCCTTGCCTGGGCCTGCAGCCAGAATCACACCGTGGTTGGCTTTTTCAGCAGCCGAACCTGGCAGGACGATGCCGCCAGCGGTTTTCTTTTCTTCTTCACTGCGACGGATGACGACGCGGTCATGCAGAGGACGAAGCTTCATTGTCGATCTCTCCTAATTGTGTTTTTCATCGGCCGGTATCAATTCCGGCGGGTTAAATTCCGGCGGTGCCGGTCGCGGTTCGCTGGGCGAACCGCGGAAGTCTGTCTAGTGTCACCACCAGAAACCTTGCGGTGACCGTTACATAAGGGCGCCCAGGCTTATTACAAGGGGCAGCGAATGAAATTTTTTGTGTCTGCTCAAGGGTAAATGCAACACGGCACCCGAAGGTGCCGTGCCAGTGCAGCGGTTATTTGCTGTCGCGGTGCTCGAACTCGCCTTCGATCACATCCCCTTCACGCCCCAGGGGCTGGCGCGGTGCAGGGCCGCCACGGGGCTGCAGGTCATCGGCGAACGCACGCTGGCGCATGGCCGCTTCTTCGGCGCGTTGGCGCATCTTGCCGGCCAGCAGCTTACGGGTGACCGGCAGCAGCATGACCAGACCGACCACGTCGCTGATAAAGCCGGGCAGGATCAACAGGCCACCGGCCAGCGCCATCATCAGGCCTTCGAGCATGGTCTGGGCGGGCAGCTCGCCGCGGTTCAGGCTTTCACGGGCACGCAGCGCCGTGGCCAGGCCGGCGACGCGCAGCACCAGAACGCCGAGCATCGAGCCGAGGATGATCAGCAACAGTGCCGGGAAAAATCCGATCGCACCGCTGACTTGAACGAATACGAACAGCTCCAGCACCGGGAACAAAAGAAAAAGCAGCAAAAAAGGGCGCATCAAATGGTTCCTCAACGCAAGAATGCCTTGCTAGTCCACCTTAGATGACGTCGCCTTTTCGTGAATTCAAGCGCTAACGTCTGATTTTTTCGGCCAGGTTTCGGCGTGAGCCAATGAAACCAGGGCTTCGCGTACTTGTGTCGGCGTGTTGCAGGACTCGGCAAACGGCAACCAATGCAGCGACTGACCGATGCGCAGGTGCATGCCTTCGCTGTCGATACCCACCAGTTGTGCCGGCTCGGTCGCCGGTAAACCGGCGAGGTGGACGTAGTGGGCGATAGCCTTGGCGTGATCGCTGTTCATGTGCTCGATCATGCTGCGCTCAGCCTTGCCCGCGAATGGGTTGGCCAAGGTCAGCTGATCGATCCAGTGGATCGCACCAAAGCCACCGATGTAACGGTGGCGCACCGGCTTGAGTACCCAGAAATCGAAGTCGTGGGCCTTGTGGTAGTTGGCCGACTCGGGGAAGTAGCGGTAATAGCGCTCGGCAGCGGCTTCGATGGCAGCGGCGTCCTCCAGCTTCTCGGCTTGCGCCAGGTAGGTCAGCCGCCCGACGGCCTGCACATCGTCGGCCTCGCGCTCACCGACCAGCAGCGAGCACTTGGGGTCTTTCTGCAGGTTGTGAGTGTGCTGGGCGATGCGGCTGATCAGGATCAGCGGGCGGCCCTGCTCGTCGAGGCAGTACGGCACGACCGAACCGAAGGGAAAACCGGGCATGGCTTTGGACAGTGTGGCCAAGGCCCCACGGTATTCCTTGAGCAACAGCTCTCGGGCGTTCCTGGCAACGTGCGCGCTCAATGTATGACTCCTGGTTGTTTCGCCGCCCATGGCATATGGGAATAGATCTCAACACAAGGTAATCAATATCCGCGCAGGTTGCCAGAGCGCTCGATGCAGCGTTACCAGGCCACGCCAAACCCTGCGGTGTAGCGGGTTTTGCTCAGGCTGCTGTCGGAGTCGCCGCTGATGACGTCGCGCTCCGCCTTGAGATTGAGCGATGCCCATTCGGTGACCTTGTAGCGCAGGCCCATCTCGGCATCCAGGGAGTACTCGGCCGGACCGTCCAGCGGCTTGCCCAGTTCGCCGTTGGTGAAGAATTCCACGGTCTTGCCCACCAGGTAGCGGTTGTAGTTCCACTTCATGGCCAGGGAATAGAAATTGTCCTTGCCGCCGTCGGCGTATTCGTAATCGGTGCGGTTGACCAGCGAGCCGAGGGAGAACGCGCCCAGCTCGTCGTCCCAGAACTGATAGCCCGGGCCGGTACCGACGGTGCGCTGGCGCGCCAGGTCTTCGACCTTGTCGCGCTTGTAGGTCAGGCGGCCCTGCCAGAACCAGTGCTCGGTGATAAAGCGGTCGAGGTCGTATTCCAGAGCCCAGTTGTCGGTGGTGGTGACGTCGTCCTGGAACTCGCGGTTGTATTCGCCCTTGCCGGTATGGCGCCACTGGCCGTGACGGGCCGAGGTCTTGAAGTCGATGTCGTAGTCGTTGGTGTCTTTGTCGGCGCGCTTGTAGTCCAGCGCCAGGTCGACGTTGCCCTTCCAGACCAGGTCCTCGATCACAGGCTTGGGCTTGATGATCTGCTGGATACTGGCCAGGTCCACGGTCTTGGGCGCTTCGCCGTTGGCCAGCACGACCTTGCCATCCTCGGCCGCCTTGAGGGACTTGGCCTTTTCACCGGTATAGGCGTCCTGCTTGACCAGCAACTCCTGGTCGCTCTCCAGGGTTTTGACCTGCTTCCAATCCACCGGGATTGCGCCCCCGTAGCTGGTCTGGATCAGCAACTTGCCGCCGTCGAAGACTTTGATCTTGCCGGTCAGGCGGTCACCGTTCTTCAACCAGACGGTATCGGCGAGCAAAGGCGTGGAAGCACTGAGGACAGCGAGGCACAACAGGGTTCTGGACAACATAAGCAGATACGGGGCTCGGGGGTTGGCGAAAAAAGAAGGGGCTATCGTCGTAGATAGCCTGAACTGACTCAACTATTTATAGTGAGTTCAATTCTCACCGCCAAGTTTACAGACGTTTCTTACAAAAACACCGACGTTCTCAACGGATAGCCTCACAGTGAATGAACCTGCCGACACCCCGCAGAGCCCCGCCGACATGCGCCGCACCGCGCTTTACCTGACGTTGGCGCAAGTGCCGCCAGGTTGCGTGGTGAGCTACGGGGAGTTGGCGCACCTGGCAGGGCTGGGACGCGCCGCGCGCTGGGTCGGACGTACCTTGAGCCAGCTTCCGGCGGATACCCGACTGCCCTGGCACCGGGTGTTGGGCGCCGGTGGTCGGATAAGTCTGCCGGTGGGCAGTGCCTCAGGTGACGAGCAACGTGCGCGTTTGCGCAGCGAAGGTGTCAGTATCCTGAACAATCGCGTTGATATTCAGCGCCATGGCTGGCGCCCGGTAGAGCACAGCGGTTAGAGTGCGCGCTTTGTTTCCGCAAATCTGAGGCAGACTCCAGCCCATGCCCCGTAAAACCTGGCGCGCCGCGCTCGCCGCCTATGCCAGCCCCTCGACGTTAGTGCTGTTGTTGCTCGGTTTCGCTGCCGGCCTGCCTTATATGTTGGTGTTCTCGACGCTTTCCGTGTGGCTGCGTGAGGCGGGTGTTGCCCGCGAGACCATCGGTTACGCCAGCCTGATCGGGCTGGCGTACGCCTTCAAATGGGTCTGGTCGCCGCTGCTCGACCAATGGCGCCTGCCGTTGCTCGGTAAACTCGGGCGCCGGCGTTCCTGGCTGGTGCTTGCCCAGTCGCTGGTGATCCTCGGATTGATCGGCATGGGTTTTTGTGACCCGCAAAAACACTTGTCCTGGTTGATCGCCATTGCCGTCGTCGTTGCCTTCGCGTCGGCCACCCAGGACATCGCTGTCGATGCCTACCGCCTGGAAATCGCCGACGACAGCCGCCAGGCCGCCCTCGCCGCCAGCTATATGTCCGGTTATCGCATCGCCGCCCTGCTCGCCACGGCCGGTGCGCTGTTCTTTGCCGAAGGCTTCGGCTCCACCGGTTTCAACTATAAACACTCGGCGTGGACCGGCACTTACGTGCTGTTCGGCGTGTTGATGGTGCCGGCACTGCTCACCACCTTGTTCATGCGTGAACCCAACGTGCCGCTGCGCACCCAGCTGCAGGCCGGACGCTACAGCTTCATGCATCAGTTGGTATCGGTGTTCGTGCTGATCGTGCTGCTGGTGTCGGTGCCGGCGATGTTTACCCAGCTGTACAACACCGATTTCGCCAGCGTGTTGTTCCAGGGCGTGAGCCTGTGGGAACTGCTGATGGAAGACCGCGCCTTCCTGCGGGCCATCCTCTATATCCTGCTCACCGGCCTGTGCCTTTCGGCCATGGGCCGCCGTGGCCTGGCGCCGGTGCTGACGCCGGTCAACGACTTCATCCTGCGTTACCGCTGGCAGGCGTTGCTGCTGCTCGGGCTGATCGCCACCTATCGCATGTCCGACACGGTCATGGGCGTGATGGCCAACGTGTTCTATATCGACCAGGGCTTTACCAAGGACCAGATTGCCGGGGTCAGCAAGATCTTCGGCCTGATCATGACCCTGGTCGGTGCCGGCATGGGCGGCCTGTTGATCGTGCGGTTCGGTATTCTGCCGATCCTGTTCATCGGCGGCGTGGCCTCGGCCGGCACTAACCTGCTGTTCGTGATGCTCGCCGACATGGGCCCCGACCTGCAGATGCTGATTGTCACCATTTCCCTGGATAACTTCAGCTCGGGCCTGGCCACGTCGGCGTTTGTCGCGTACCTGTCGAGCCTGACCAACCTCAAGTTCTCCGCCACCCAATACGCGCTGCTCAGCTCGATCATGCTGTTGCTGCCGCGCCTGATCGGCGGCTATTCCGGGGTGATGGTGGAGAAGTTCGGCTATCACAACTTCTTTATGATCACCTGCCTGCTGGGTGTGCCGACGCTGTTCCTGATTGCCTTGCACTGGTTCCAGGAGAACCGGCGCATTCGGTTGAATCCGCCGCAGGAAGACTGATACGACTCAGTCAGTGTGGGAGGGGGCTTGCTCCCGATAGCAGTGTGTCAGTCAGTGCATCTGACACTGACACATTGCTATCGAGAGCAAGCCCCCTCCCACATTGGATCTCCCACAGTCAGTCAGATCCCCCCGCAATGTCACGCCTGTACTCCAGCAGCAACCGCCCGTACAATCCCAAGTCATTTCAAGTCCAAGCAACCGACAACGGCCTACCATGCGTACCAGTCAATATTTGCTCGCCACACAGAAAGAAACGCCTTCCGACGCGGTTGTGATCAGCCATCAGCTGATGCTGCGCGCCGGCATGATCCGCAAGCTGGCCTCTGGCCTGTACACCTGGCTGCCCATGGGCTTGAAGGTGATGCGCAAGGTCGAAGCCATCGTTCGTGAAGAAATGAACGCCGCCGGCTCTCTGGAAGTGTTGATGCCGAGCACTCAACCGGCTGAACTGTGGCAGGAATCCGGGCGCTGGGAAGAGTACGGCCCCGAGTTGCTGCGCTTCAAGGACCGTCATGGCCGCGACTTCTGCGCCGGCCCGACCCATGAAGAAGTCATCACCGACCTGATGCGCAACGAGTTGAGCAGCTATAAACAGCTGCCGCTGAACCTGTATCAGATCCAGACCAAATTCCGTGATGAAATCCGCCCACGCTTCGGTTTGATGCGCGGCCGTGAATTCATCATGAAGGACGCCTATTCGTTCCACGCCGACCAGGCTTCCCTGCAGGCGACCTACGACCGCATGCACCAGGCCTACTGCAATATCTTCACGCGCCTGGGCCTGAAATTCCGTCCGGTTGAAGCGGACAACGGCTCCATCGGCGGTGCCGGCTCCCACGAATTTCACGTGCTGGCCGAATCCGGCGAAGACGATATCGTGTTCAGCAACGGCTCGGACTACGCGGCGAACATCGAGAAGGCCGAAGCCATCCCACGGGAAACTTCGCGCCCAGCGCCGACGCAGGAACTGCGCCTGGTCGACACCCCAGACACCAAGACCATCGCGGCCCTGGTGGAAAAATTCAATCTGCCGATTGAAAAGACCATCAAGACCCTGATCGTGCGCGCCGAAGAAGAAGGCAAGCTGATCGCCCTGGTGATCCGTGGCGACCACGAGCTCAACGAAATCAAGGCCGCCCAGCAACCTGGCGTGGCCAGCCCGCTGGTCATGGCCACCGATGCCGAACTGCGTGACGCCATCGGCGCCGGCGCCGGTTCCCTCGGCCCGCTGAACCTGCCGCTGCCGATCATCATCGACCGTTCGGTCGAGCTGATGAGCGACTTCGGTATCGGTGCGAACATCGACGACAAGCACTACTTCGGCGTGAACTGGGAACGCGACCTGCCGGTTCCGACCGTGGCAGACCTGCGCAATGTCGTGGCCGGCGACCCGAGCCCGGACGGCAAGGGCACCCTGGAGATCAAGCGCGGCATCGAAGTCGGGCACATCTTCCAACTGGGCAACAAGTACAGCAAGGCGATGAAGTGCGAAGTGCTGGGCGAGAACGGCAAGCCGATCACCCTGGACATGGGCTGCTACGGCATTGGCGTGTCCCGTGTGGTCGCTGCCGCCATCGAGCAGAACAACGACGAGAAAGGCATCATCTGGAGCGACGCCCTGGCACCGTTCCAGGTGGCGCTGGTACCGTTGCGCTATGAAACCGAGCAAGTACGCGAAGCCACCGACAAACTGTATGCCGAACTGACGGCCGCCGGTTTTGAAGTGCTGCTCGATGACCGGGACAAGAAAACCAGCCCGGGCATCAAGTTCGCCGACATGGAACTGATTGGCATCCCCCACCGCATCGTGGTCAGTGACCGCGGCCTGGCCGATGGCAATCTGGAATACAAGAGCCGGACCGAAGCCCAAGCCCAACCGTTGCCGGTGGCTGACGTGCTGTCTTTCCTTCAGGCGCGTATTCGTCGCTGAAAACCAGATCAAGAGAAGTCATGTTCAAGCGAAACACCAGAGCCCTGGGGGGCGCCGCCTTGTGCGGCGCCCTGCTGGTCAGCGGCTGCGCCAACCAGATGTCGCAACGCAGTGAGCACGAGGAGCGGGTCGAGCGTAAGTTGCTCGACCACAGCCTGCAGATCGATGTAGGCGAGCCCAAAGTGCTGGAGCTGCCGCAACGTCGGGTTCGGATTCACGAGCAAAAGACCTTTGAAGTCACCGAATTCGAAGTCACCCGGCGTTACGACCGCTACACGCCCTATCAGCCCTGGCGCAAACTCTATGAGATGCCCTTGGGTGCCGTGGCCCTGGTGGCTGGCGCGGGCGCCAACGTGGTGAACATCTTTGCCCTCGGCAACCTGCCTGCCAGCATGACGCGCGAGTGGCTGAGCTATGGCGTGGACGGCATCAACCCGTTCATGAACGTGCAATCCCACGGCCGTGCGCAACAGAACCTCGCGGGTATCGATGAAATTCAGCGTGACAAGCGCCTGGAATATTCAAGCCTGCCCTGGAGCGAACGCCCGGTGCAGGTCACCGCTGGCAGGCAGACCCATGACCTGACCACCGACCGCGACGGCGTACTGCGCCTGAACCTGTTGGACAGTCCGTTTTCCGAGCAGGACCTCAACCGCGTCACCACTTTGAAGATCAGCGTGGAAGACGGCCAGGACGATGTGCACACGGACGCGACCCTGGCGATCAGCAACACCCTGCGCGGCAAATTGCTGGAAGCCCATGGCCTGATCTACGACGACCTCGAGGACGACGAAGTGAGCCAATGGGTGCACCGGGTCAAGCGCCTCTCGGAGTTGGGCCTGGAAGAAGAAGCCAGCGAACTGGAACAAAGCCTGATTGAACTGACGCGCAATGATCCGGAGCTGCAGCAGGAGTTTTTGCAGGCCCTGGCCAAGGATGCAGGACGGTTGGTTGCAGACCCTGGCGCACGCTGAAATCTGAAGCCTGTTGGAGATCAAATGTGGGAGGGGGCTTGCTCCCGATGGCGGTGTTTCAGTCACTGAAAATATTGACTGATCCACAGCTATCGGGAGCAAGCCCCCTCCCACATTTGCTCCGGTGTCTACCAGGAGAATTCGAGCTGTTCATTGCCGCTGCGCAAATCCAACAACCTCACCCCAATCCCCAGCAACCGCACCGGCTTGCCACCACGGTTGAACGCCTGGGTCATCAGCTGTTGATAACTTTCCAGGTCCCGCCCTGCCCCCGCCTGCTCCAGGGTGGTTTGGGTAAAGTCATGAAACTTGACCTTCACGAACGGCTTGCCTGCGCGGTAGCTGCTGTCGATTCGCGCCATGCGCCCGGCCAGGGTTTCCATCAGCTCGGGCAGCTTCGCCAGGCAACTTGAAAGGTCCGGCAGGTCCACATCGTAGGTGTTTTCCACACTGATGGACTGCCGCCGACTGTCATTGTGCACAACGCGGTCATCAATCCCACGGGCGAGGCTCCAGAGCCGTTCACCAAAACTGCCGAATTCGCGCACCAGCGCCAGCTTGTTCCACTCACGCAATTGCAGGCAATCCTCGATGCCCAGGCGCGCCAGCTTGTCGGCGGTGACCTTGCCGACCCCGTGCAATTTGCTCACCCGCAATTGGGAGACGAAATCTTCGACCTGATCCGGGGTAATCACAAACAGGCCGTTGGGTTTCTTCCAGTCGCTGGCGATCTTGGCCAGGAACTTGTTGGGCGCCACGCCGGCAGACACCGTGATGTGCAATTGGTTGGACACGCGCCGGCGGATGTCCTGGGCGATGCGCGTGGCGCTGCCGCCAAAGTGCGGGCTGTCGGAGACGTCGAGGTAGGCTTCATCCAGCGACAGCGGCTCGATCAAATCGGTGTAGTCGCGAAAGATCGTCTGGATTTCCTTCGACGCTTCTTTATAGGCATCCATGCGCGGCTTGACGATGGTCAGGTCCGGACACAGCTTCAAGGCGTGACGTGACGACATCGCGGAGCGCACCCCATACGCCCGCGCCTCGTAATTGCACGTAGCGATCACCCCCCGCCGATCTGCCGAGCCGCCGACAGCCAAGGGCTTTTGCGCCAGGCTCGGGTCGTCGCGCATCTCGATGGCGGCGTAGAAGCAATCACAGTCGACGTGGATGATTTTGCGCTGCGTCATATAAACGGGGTGTGGGTCAACGGTTGGCCAGTATCGCATTCACCCCTGTATATAGCACCAGTAGTTTGAATCTTCTGTCTGAGCGGTAGGAAATATCGCAGATGAATGTGTTTTCTCAATCGAATTCAGCCTTCCAATAGAGCTGAAAGCCTCGCCCTGACTGGCTCTGCGCCCTTCCTGCGCTTACCCTGGAGCGCTAACCACTTGAAGCACAAGCGCTTTTTTTTGGTTTTCGGGTTGACACACTCGCGTTCCTCTGTAGAATGCCGACACACAGACGCGGGATGGAGCAGTCTGGTAGCTCGTCGGGCTCATAACCCGAAGGTCGTCGGTTCAAATCCGGCTCCCGCAACCAAACATCAAAAAAGGCTACTCGAAAGAGTGGCCTTTTTTGTGCGCGCCTGTTTTTACCCCTCCCCTTGTAGGAGCGAGCTTGCTCGCGAAAGACGTCAACGATAACGCAGCGCTTCAGGTAGCCAGCGGTGTCTGGAAGTTTTTCGCGAGCAAGCTCGCTCCTACAGGGAGATGCCAAGGCCTTGATTTTGAATAAATCCCACTTATTTAAGCCATTGGCTCATTAACGGTTGACACCTCGGCGCTGGACTGTAGAATGCCGCCCACAGACGCGGGATGGAGCAGTCTGGTAGCTCGTCGGGCTCATAACCCGAAGGTCGTCGGTTCAAATCCGGCTCCCGCAACCAAACATCAAAAAAGGCTACTCGAAAGAGTGGCCTTTTTTGTATCCGGTGAAAAAGTTCTTCTGAAACAATGGCATGGCATCTTTCATGAAACCGTAGACGGTTTGTAGAGTCCATCTCATTGCACGCTATGCTCAGTGCTCAAGCGCTACCCTCTACGACCAATGGCCGCAGTCGCCGCACTCGGTGATCCGCGTTAATATTTGTAATTATTTTGTCCATAGGGATTGGTAACTTGGCTGGATACCTCCATCCTGTCGCGCACAATCCACGAGGTGATTGATGCGCGCCAACTCGTCTGAACCACAAGACACCGTCACAGCGGAACAACCGATCCCTCCCACCCGTTTGCGTTGGCTGGATCTGTTGAGCAAGTACCGTCAGCCCATTGGCCTGGCCGTCACCCTGCTGCTGTTTGCCATTGCCTTGATCGCCTGCCGGCACCTGTTGCTGGAGCTTGACCTTTACGCCCTCCACGACTCGATCCTGGAGGTGCCTAAACCGGCCTTGCTCGGTGCATTTGCGGCAGGGGTGGCCGGCTTCATCATTCTGTTGGGCTATGAATTCTCCGGCGCGCGTTATGCCGGTGTGAAGCTGCCCGCCAAGACCCTGGCCTTGGGCGGCTTCACCGCCTTTGCCATCGGCAACGCGATTGGCTTGTCGATGCTCTCGGGCGGGTCGGTGCGCTACCGTTTATACGCACGTCACGGCATTGGCGCTTCGGAAGTCGCCCACATGACCGTGTTCGCCAGCCTGGCGCTGGGTTGCGCGCTGCCGCCACTGGCTGCATTGGCCACGCTGAGCAACTTGCCGGCGGCATCGACCTACCTGCATTTGCCGCAAAGCCTGCTCGGTGGGGTCGCCGGCGCGGTGCTGCTGCTGTCGGCCATGCTGTGCATCGGCATCTACCGCCGTCGCCTGCCGGAACAACCTTACCCGGATAACCTGCTGGTCAAGGTCGGGCGTCGCACCCTGCGCCTGCCTGGCCGTCGCCTGACGTTCCTGCAACTGATCATCACCGCACTGGACGTCGCCGCTGCGGCGGGTGTGCTTTATATGCTGCTGCCGGAAGCACCGCCCTTCGGCCCGTTCCTGTTGGTGTACCTGCTGGCCCTGGCGGCCGGCGTGCTCAGCCACGTACCGGGCGGCGTGGGGGTGTTCGAAGCGATCCTGCTGGCGGCCTTCGCCGACAAGCTCGGCGCCGCGCCACTGGCGGCCGCGCTGCTGCTGTACCGGATGATTTATGTGGTGTTGCCGCTGCTGATCGCCTGCATCTTTCTGCTGGTCAACGAGGCCCAGCGCCTGTTCCAGACTCAGCAGAGCCTGCGGGTCGCCTCAGGCCTGGCGGCACCGGTGCTGGCCGTACTGGTTTTTTTGTCCGGCGTGGTCCTGCTGTTTTCCGGCGCCACGCCGGAGATCGATTCACGCCTGGAAAACATCGGCTTCCTGATTCCCCACCGCCTGATTGACGCTTCGCACTTCGGTGCCAGCCTGATCGGCGTGCTGTGCCTGTTACTGGCCCAGGGCCTGCGTCGACGTTTGTCGGCCGCCTGGATGCTGACCATGGTGCTGCTGCTGGTCGGCGCCCTGCTCTCACTGCTCAAGGGCTTCGACTGGGAAGAAGCCAGCCTGATGACCATGACCGCCGTGCTGCTGGCGATCTTCCGACGCTCGTTCTACCGCGCCAGCCGCTTGACCGAACTGCCGTTCTCGCCGCTGTACCTGGTGGCCAGCGTGTGCGTGCTGGGTGCGTCGATCTGGCTGCTGCTGTTCGCCTACCAGGACGTGCCCTACAGCCATCAACTCTGGTGGCAGTTCACCCTCGATGCCAACGCCCCGCGCGGCCTGCGCTCATTGCTGGGTGCTGCCGTATTGCTGGTGATCGTGTCACTGACCTGGCTGCTGCGTACCGCGCGCCCGGTGATCCATCTGCCGACCCCGGAAGAACTCGAGCGCGCCGCCAAGATCCTGATGGCGTCCTCGCAACCTGATGGCGGCCTGGCGCTGACCGGCGACAAGGCGTTGCTGTTCCACCCCAACGATGAAGCCTTCCTGATGTATGCCCGTCGCGGGCGCAGCCTTGTGGCCTTGTACGATCCGATTGGCCCCACTCAACCGCGTGCCGAGATGATCTGGCAGTTTCGCGACCTCTGCGACATCCACCATGCACGGCCGGTGTTCTATCAAGTACGCGCCGAGAACCTGCCGTATTACATGGATATCGGGCTCACCGCGATCAAGCTGGGCGAAGAAGCCCGTGTCGATCTGAAACGCTTTGACCTGGAAGCCAAGGGCAAAGAAATGAAGGATCTGCGCTACACCTGGAACCGTGGCACCCGGGACGGCCTGTCCCTGGAAATCTGCGAACCGGGCACGGCGCCGATGGATGAATTAAAAGTTATCTCGGACGCCTGGCTAACCGGTAAGAATGTGCGCGAAAAAGGCTTCTCCCTGGGCCGCTTCAGCGACGACTACCTCAAGCACTTTCGTATCGCGATCATTCGCTTCGAAGGGCGCCCGGTGGCCTTTGCCAACCTGCTCGAGACGTACAACCATGACCTGGCCAGTCTTGACCTGATGCGCGCCCACCCGGAAGCGCCGAAGCTGACCATGGAATTCATGATGGTCGGCCTGATTCAACATTATAAGAACCACGGCTACGCCCGCTTCAGCCTTGGCATGGTGCCGTTGTCGGGCCTGCAACCACGGCGTGGCGCGCCACTGACCCAGCGTTTGGGCTCGATGGTGTTCCGCCGTGGCGAGCAGTTGTATAACTTTCAAGGCTTGCGCCGCTTCAAAGACAAGTTCCAGCCTGACTGGGAACCCCGTTATATGGCTGTGCCCGCAGGACTTGATCCGCTGGTGGCACTGGCCGACACCGCCGCCCTGATCGCGGGCGGCTTGACTGGATTGGTGAAACGCTGATGATTCGACGCTCCTGGCGGTATGTATTGGCCTTTGTAGTGCTGCTTGCGCTGATCCTGGGCGGCGGCTACTGGTACTGGAACCGCCCTGCCCCACAGCCGACCCTGGAGCAATTGCCCCAGGCCGACGGCTCAGTGATGACCCGCGTAACCCCGGCCAACACGGCGAAAGCCCGTGTGGCGGTGGCCGTGATGGCCGACGAAACGCTCACCGACAGCCAACTGATCGCCTTGAGCCAGGGTGGCTCGGCGCAGATCGTTCAGGTGGTCCTGCCCAAGGATGACTGCAAACTGCAGGAGCAAGCGCTGCAAAGCGCCCTGGGCCAGCTTAAAGGCCCGGCGACCCTGGTCAGCGGCATCGGCCCTGGCGCCGCGCTCGCCTGGCGCTGGCTGGCCACACAGAACGACGACAAGGCCAACGCCATCTCCGTCGGCTTCGCCCTGAAACAGGAAGGCTGCAACGACGCACTGCCGAAAACCGCCGCCCATGGCAATTGGCTGGTGGCCTGGAACGACAACCCTGACGATGAAAGCGCCAGTTTCGTACGCGACACACCGCGTGCCACCACCAGCATCAGCGACTACGACATTCATTACCCGCAGGTCCTGAACAACGAGTTGCGCAAGCAACTGGTGGGTTCGGACAACGGCGGCCTGGCGATTCCAGTAGTGGAAGTGCCAGCAGGCCAGGCCAAGGACACGGTGACCCTGTTCCTCTCCGGTGACGGTGGCTGGCGCGACCTGGACCGCGACGTGGCCGGCGAAATGGCGAAGATCGGCTACCCGGTGGTCGGCATCGACACCCTGCGCTACTACTGGCAGCACAAGAGCCCGGAACAGAGTGCCAAGGACCTTACCGAACTGATGCAGCACTATCGGCAGAAATGGGGCACCAAGCGCTTCGTGCTGACCGGTTATTCATTCGGCGCCGACGTACTGCCGGCCATCTACAACCGCATGCCCGAAAACGAGCAGCAACGGGTCGACGCGATCATCCTGCTCGCCTTCGCCCGCACCGGCAGCTTTGAAATTGAAGTGGAAGGCTGGCTGGGCAACGCCGGCAAAGAAGCCGCCACCGGCCCGGAAATGGCCAAGCTGCCAGCGGACAAGGTGGTGTGCATCTACGGCGCCGAGGAAGTCGACGAGAGCGGCTGCACCGACAAGACCGCCGTGGGCGAAGCCATGAAGCTGCCTGGCGGGCATCACTTCGATGAGAACTACCCGGCGCTGGCCAAGCGCTTGGTGGATATCATCGTCAAGCATCAGGCCAAAGCCGAGTAAGCGGTACACATAACCCAATGTGGGAGGGGGCTTGCTCCCGATAGCGGTGGGTCAGTCCTATCAACAGTGACTGACACTCCGCCATCGGGAGCAAGCCCCCTCCCACATTGGTTTGTGGTATTGCTGATGATCAGCGCGGTTCGATATGCGCAATCATCAGCTGTACCGTTTCATTGCCGCGATACTCGTTCACATCCAGCTTGTAGGCCAATTCCACCCAGCGTACCGTCGGGTTCGGCCAGATTTCACGGTCCACGCCAAACGCGATGCCATCGAGCTTCACTGACCCGCATTCGCTCTTGAGCACCACCTTCAGGTGCCGTTCACCCACCACTCGCTGCTCCACCAACTGGAACACGCCGTGAAACAACGGCTCGGGAAAGTGCTGCCCCCAGGGGCCGGCATGGCGCAGTGCGCGGGCCAGTTCCAGGTGAAATTCTTCCACCGCCAGAGTGCCGTCGGTGAGCAGTCGACCGGTGAGGTCTTCCTCGCGCAGTTGCCGACGCACTTCGGCGTCGAAGGCTTGGGCGAACAAGGGGAAATTCGCTTCGGGCAGCGTCAGGCCCGCCGCCATCGCGTGCCCACCGTACTTGGCGATCAGGTTGGGGTGCTGGGTGGCGACCACCGCCAGCGCGTCACGGATGTGAAAGCCTTGTACCGAACGCCCGGAGCCCTTGAGCAGGCCGTCACCGGCATCGGCAAACGCGATGGTGGGACGGAAATAGCGCTCTTTCATGCGCGACGCCAGGATCCCGATCACCCCTTGGTGCCACTCCGGGTCGAACAGGCACAAGCCGAACGGCATCGACTCCACCGGCAAATCCTTGAGTTGCGCCAGGGCCTCGCGCTGCATGCCTTGTTCGATGGACTTTCGGTCCTGGTTCATGCCGTCCAATTGCGCGGCCATTTCCCGCGCCGCGCCGATGTCCGAGGTGAGCAAGCATTCGATGCCCAGGCTCATATCGTCCAGGCGCCCGGCGGCATTGAGCCGTGGGCCGAGGATGAAGCCAAGGTCGGTGGAGGTGATGCGGGCGTGGTCACGCTTGGCCACTTCCAGGATCGCCTTGATCCCCGGACGCGCACGGCCGGCGCGGATACGTTCCAGCCCCTGATGCACCAGGATGCGGTTGTTGGCGTCCAGCGGCACCACATCGGCAACGCTGCCCAGGGCCACCAGGTCGAGCAGCTCGCCAATGTTCGGCTGCGGGTTGCTGTCGTACCAGCCCAGGCTGCGCAAGCGCGCGCGCAGGGCCATCAATACGTAGAAGATCACGCCCACGCCGGCCAACGCCTTGCTGGGGAACGCACAGCCTGGCTGGTTCGGATTGACGATCGCATCCGCCGCCGGCAGTTCATCGCCCGGCAAGTGATGATCGGTCACCAATACCTTCAGCCCCGCCGCCTTTGCCGCGGCCACGCCCTCGACGCTGGAGATACCGTTGTCCACGGTGATCAGCAACTGCGGCTCGCGCTGCAGCGCCACCGCAACGATCTCCGGCGTCAGGCCGTAGCCGTATTCGAAACGGTTGGGCACCAGGTAATCGACATGGGCCGCACCGAGCAAACGCAGGCCCAGAGTACCGACGGTGCTGGCAGTGGCGCCGTCGGCATCGAAGTCACCGACGATCAGGATACGCTGACGCTGCTCCAGCGCCGTCACCAGCAGGTCGACGGCGGCATCAATGCCCTTGAGCTGCTGGTAGGGAATCAACCGCGCCAGGCTCTTGTCCAGCTCCGCTTGCGATTGCACCCCGCGTGCGGCGTAGAGACGGGTCAGCAGCGGCGGCAATTCACCGAGAAATGGCAGGACGGCGGGCAAGGGACGGGGATCGATACGCATACGGTGGGGATAACTTCTCACTGATACAACGGTTGAACGACAATTCAAAACGCTATGAAGATCAAATGTGGGAGGGGGCTTGCTCCCGATAGCGGTGAGCCAGTCACACCATCATTGGCTGACACTCAGCTATCGGGAGCAAGCCCCCTCCCACAGATTCAATCACGTCCGCCCACCAGCCATTGCAGTTGCACTTCGTGCTGGCCACGGTCGTCGGTGACGAAAATCGTGCCTTCGCTGATCATCACATCCCACTTGATCACGCGAGGCATGTCCTTGGCCAGGGTCTCGAGGATTTCCTGAGGCACAGCAGCGATGTGGACGTTTTTCAGGTTATTGGCCACCGGCACGACCTTGCCTTCCCACACGCGCAGGCTGC
Organism: Pseudomonas sp. W4I3; assembly: GCF_030816195.1. Lineage (GTDB taxonomy): Bacteria > Pseudomonadota > Gammaproteobacteria > Pseudomonadales > Pseudomonadaceae > Aquipseudomonas. The sequence goes on from NZ_JAUSXS010000001.1 coordinate 5,507,567, forward strand.
CATAGGCCAGCAGGCTGGTGCGTTCGGTACGGCGCGAGCACCAGGTCAGGCGGTCTGCATCCGGCTGGCCGACTTCGATCCAGTGCAACACCCGATCATCCAGGCTCTTTTCCCACAAGGCCGGCTCGTCGACGTCCGACAAGCCACGGCCGAACGCCAATTGCTCGTTGTACCAGAGGGCGTAGGCCAGCAGGCGCACGGTCATGCGTTCTTCGGTTTCCGAAGGGTGGCGGGCGATGGTCTGTTTAACGCTCTCGTACACCGAACGGTCGAGGTCGGTGAGGTTGAGTTCGAATTTGTAGGTCGTGGACGGCTGGGCCATGAACGGGCTTCTAAAGACAAGGAAAGGCGGCCAGTCTAACCGATGGCGAGGCCATTGAACGAATACTGCGCGGCATCCCCCCTTATCCCTGGGACGGTGGCCTGTGTTAAAAGGCAAGACACTACTGTCCCACGCGTGTAAGGATCCCCATGTCGCTCAACGCCAAACCGCTTGCAGGCCTGAAAGTCATCGAACTCGGCACGTTGATCGCCGGCCCGTTTGCCTCGCGGATCTGCGCGGAGTTCGGCGCCGAGGTGATCAAGGTCGAATCCCCGGATGGCGGCGACCCGCTGCGCAAATGGCGCAAGCTGTACGAAGGCACCTCGCTGTGGTGGTTCGTGCAGGCGCGGAACAAGCAGTCGCTGACCCTCAACCTCAAGCACCCCGAGGGCCTTGCGATCCTCAAGCAGTTATTGGCCGACGCCGACATCCTGATCGAAAACTTCCGCCCCGGCGTGCTGGAAAAGCTCGGCCTGAGCTGGGAAACCCTGCACGCACTCAACCCCCGGCTGGTGATGGTGCGCCTCTCGGGCTTCGGCCAGACCGGGCCGATGAAAGACCAGCCGGGCTTTGGCGCGGTGGGTGAGTCCATGGGCGGCTTGCGCTACATCACCGGCTTCGAAGACCGCCCGCCCGTGCGCACCGGGATTTCCATCGGCGACTCGATGCGGCGTTGTGGGCGGTGATCGGCGCGCTGATGGCGCTGCGTCATCGCGAGGTCAACGGTGGCCTGGGCCAGGTGGTGGATGTGGCGCTGTACGAAGCCATCTTCGCCATGATGGAAAGCATGATCCCCGAGTTCGACGTGTTCGGTTTTATTCGCGAACGTACCGGCAACATCATGCCCGGTATTACCCCCTCCTCGATTCACACCAGCGCAGACGGCAAACACGTGCAGATCGGCGCCAACGGCGATGCGATCTTCAAGCGCTTCATGGCCGCCATCGGCCGCGTTGATCTGGCAAACGACCCGGCGCTGGCCAGCAATGATGGGCGTGACAGCCGCCGCGACGAGCTGTACGGGGTGATCGACCGCTGGGTCAACGGCTTGCCCCTGGAGCAGGCCATGGCGCAACTGAACGCGGCCCAAGTGCCCGCCAGCCGCATCTACAGTGCCGAAGACATGCTGGGCGATCCGCAATTCCTGGCCAGGGAGATGTTCCTCAGCGCCCAATTACCGGGCGGCAAGGATTTTAAAATGCCGGGCATCGTGCCCAAACTGTCGGACACGCCAGGCAGTTGTGAATGGGTGGGGCCGCAGTTGGGCGAGCACAACACGGTGGTGCTCAGCGCCCTGGGGTATGACGCGGCAGCCATCACCCGCTTGCGTGCGGACGGCGCGATCTGAGGGCGTGTTGCGCCAAATTCCAGGCAAAAAGAAACCCCGAGGAGTGGGGAGACAACTCGGGGTTAAACGTGATCTACAAAGACCAGTACAACAAGCCACAAACACCGGAGCACAATGTTTGCTCTTGCTGTTACAAACTCTGACCGGCCGTGTTGTAGGAAGTTTCGAAGGATAAATAATTCTTCATGCGCATACCGGGGTTCGTGTCATGGCGGCGTTTCGCAAGGCTGCGAAGACCGAGGGCTCGAGTCGACCTTCGGCGATTTTCAAATCGCGCAGCAGGCAATCCACCACATCCACCAGCGCGCGCTTGTCGCTCAGTTGTGCGCGGTTGACTTCGCGCTCGACCATGATGGCGCCACCGGGGTTTTTCACGGTCACCATGCATTCGCCTTGCACACCAGAGGTGGTCAGCGTAACCAGATAAGGGCTCAGTGCTTCTTCAAGCAACAGGCTGATACTTTCCATCTCGATCACCACTCAATAGTTCGGGAACAATCGTTTCAACGGGTGCTGCATCTCTCCTAGTGACTGGTTGTGACGTAGGAAAGTTCGCTTTTTCGTCTCTGTGGGGCCGCAGGGGGTGACGGATTCCAGCATGCGCCTGCAACATGACAACGAAAAAACGGCCGCACATAAATGCTTACGCAATGAGCTGCTGTTTTGGGGTTCGCCGAGCGCGCAGGCCGGGGGCGAATCCTATACTCGGTGAGCGCTGATCACTCGGCCGTGCGGGTAGAGCGCATGTCATATGGCCCTTATTGCGAAGGATGAAGAGGATGTTGGAACACAATGAACAACAAGCATCGATCGAGAAAATTCACGCGGACATATCACGCATTTATGCCGAACAGCGCACGTTCAATGCTGAAGTCCACAAGATAACCCGCGAGATCTTCTGGTACCCCGTGGGCATCGCAATAGGCTTTTTTACGGCTGTTGGTACGGTAATGGCGCTGGCGCATAAGCTGCTCACATAAACAATATGACTGCCGGGCCTGCCAGCAACAAAAAACGCCGCTGACCCAGGGAAGGGAAAGCGGCGTTTTTGTCTACGCGGGTGTGCCTTACAGCGGCTTGCCCCGATTGCCGTGCTGGCTGACAAACGCCTGCACCGTCTTCAGATCGTTGGCCAACACCGTGCAGCGCTCTTCGCGCTCGAACAGATCAGCCAGGTGCTCCGGCAGTTGCAGGGCCTTGCCCACACCGGCCTTTTCCACCGCTTCCGGGAATTTGACCGGGTGCGCCGTGCCCAGGATCACCATCGGGATATCCAGGCTGCGACGGCACTCGCGGGCGGCCTTCACACCAATGGCGGTGTGCGGGTCGAGCAGCTCACCGGTCTGGGCATAGACCTCGGCAATGGTTTCGCACGTCTGTGCATCGTCCACCGCCAGGGAGTCGAACAGCTTGCGGGTCTCGGTCCAGCGCTCTTGTTCGACGCTGAAACTGCCCCCTTGCTTGAAGCTGTTCATCAGTTCGGCCAGCGCCGCGCCGTTGCGACCGTGCATGTCGAACAACAGGCGTTCGAAGTTCGACGAGACCATGATGTCCATCGACGGCGACAGCGTGGCGTGCAGGGTTTCCTTGACGTACTGGTTGCCACTCATGAAGCGGTGCAGGATGTCGTTGCGGTTGGTCGCGACGATCAACTGGTTGATCGGCAGGCCCATGTTGCGTGCCAGGTAGCCGGCGAAGATGTCGCCGAAGTTGCCGGTCGGCACCGAGAACGACACCGAACGCGCCGGGCCGCCCAACTGCAGGGAGGCGTGGAAGTAGTAGACGATCTGGGCCATGATCCGCGCCCAGTTGATCGAGTTCACCGCCACCAGGCGCGTGCCCTTGAGGAAGCTCTGGTCGGCGAAGCTGTTCTTGACCATTTCCTGGCAGTCATCGAAGTTGCCTTCGATGGCGATGTTGTGGATGTTCTCACCGAACAGGGTGGTCATCTGGCGACGCTGCACTTCCGACACGCGCTTGTGCGGGTGCAGGATGAAGATGTCGACGTTTTCGCAGTGCTTGCACCCTTCGATGGCCGCCGAGCCGGTATCGCCGGACGTAGCGCCGATGATTACCACGCGCTCGCCGCGTTTCTCCAGCACGTAGTCCAGCAGGCGGCCGAGCAGTTGCAGGGCAAAATCCTTGAACGCCAGGGTCGGGCCGTGGAACAGCTCAAGCACCCACTCGTTGCCGTTCAGCTGGCGCAGCGGGGCAATGGCGCTGTGGGAGAACACGCCGTAGGTTTCTTCCAGGATCTTTTTGAAGTCCGCGTCCGGAATACTGCCGGTGACGAACGGGCGCATCACCCGGAACGCCAGCTCGTGGTACGGCAGGCCGGCCCAGGAAGCGATTTCTTCCTGGGTGAAGCGTGGCAGGTTTTCCGGCACGTACAGGCCGCCGTCGGTGGCAAGGCCTGCCAGCAGAACGTCTTCGAAATTCAGGGCCGGTGCCTGGCCGCGGGTGCTGATGTAGCGCATAGGGGCAAACCTTCGGTTTGGGCTTCAAGCTTCAAGTGACAAGCTTCAAGTTAAAGCAGATCTGCTTCCACTTGAAGCTTGTAGCTTGGCGCTTGCAGCTGGATTAATTCAAATGTTCGACGCGAATGCGAACGACCGGGCCCACTACGCCCTGCAGGGCTTCCAGGGCGGCGATCGCATCGTTGATATGCTGCTCGAGCACGCGGTGGGTCAGCAGGATCATCGGCACCTGGCCGTTCTGCTCCTCGACTTCCTTCTGCATGATCGACTCGATGTTGATTCCGCGCTCCGACAGGATGCTGGCCACCTGGGCCAACACGCCCGGATGATCCTGGGCCTGGATGCGCAGGTAGTAGGCGCTTTCGCAGGCCTCGATCGGCAGGATCGGATGGGCCGACAACGAGTCCGGCTGGAAGGCCAGGTGCGGCACGCGGTTTTCCGGGTCGCTGGTCATGGCACGCACCACGTCCACCAGGTCGGCGATCACCGAAGAAGCGGTCGGCTCCATGCCGGCACCGGCGCCGTAGAACAGGGTGGAACCGGCGGCGTCACCGTTGACCATCACCGCGTTCATCACGCCATTGACGTTGGCGATCAGGCGGTCGGCCGGGATCAGCGTCGGGTGCACGCGCAGCTCGATACCGGCCGGGGTGCTGCGCGCCACGCCGAGGTGCTTGATGCGGTAGCCAAGGGCTTCAGCGTAGTTCACGTCGGCGGTGGTCAGCTTGGTGATGCCTTCGGTGTAGGCCTTGTCGAACTGCAGCGGGATACCAAAGGCGATGGACGCCAGAATGGTCAGCTTGTGAGCTGCGTCGATGCCTTCCACGTCGAAGGTCGGGTCGGCTTCGGCATAACCCAGGGCCTGGGCTTCGGCCAGCACGTCTTCGAAGGTACGGCCCTTTTCGCGCATTTCGGTGAGAATGAAGTTACCGGTGCCGTTGATGATGCCGGCCACCCAATTGATGCGGTTGGCGGACAGGCCTTCACGAATCGCCTTGATCACCGGAATGCCGCCGGCCACCGCCGCTTCGAACGCCACGATCACGCCCTTCTCACGCGCCTTGGCGAAGATCTCGTTGCCGTGCACGGCGATCAGCGCCTTGTTGGCGGTGACCACATGCTTGCCGTTCTCGATGGCCATGAGCACCAGCTCACGGGCCACGGTGTAGCCGCCTACCAGCTCGATAACAATATCGATTTCAGGGTTGGTGGCCACGGCGAACACATCGTTGGTAATCGCAATACCGGTCGTTTCGAACTGAGGCTTTGGCGAACGCGTGGCAATTTGCGCCACTTCAATTTCGCGCCCTGCACGGCGGGAAATTTCTTCAGCGTTACGCTGAAGTACGTTAAAGGTGCCGCCACCGACGGTCCCTAACCCACAGATGCCTACTTTGACCGGTTTCACTGAAGAACTCCCCATGAAACGGCCGACTCAAGGTCGGCCGTGGAACACAGCCGCACAACGGCGGCTCTCAATTAATGACCCGCCGACGGTTCGGCGGATCATGCTCGTCAAAGGCTCGACGATTAATGCTTACTTGGCACCCAGTGCCAGTTTGGCAACTTGTGGCGCCGGCTGGTAGCCCGGAATCACCTGGCCGTCGGCCAAAACGATGGCCGGTGTACCGTTAACGCCGATGGACTGGCCCAGGGCGAACTGCTTGGAAACCGGGTTGGCACATTTGGCCGCCTTGATTTCCTTGCCGTCGACCATCTTGTCCATGGCCGCTTTCTTGTCGGCCGAGCACCATACTGCCTGCAACTGCTCGTCACCCGGCGAGCCCAGGCCCTGGCGCGGGAACGCCACGTAGCGTACTTCCACGCCCAGCTTGTTCAGCGCGGGCACTTCGGCGTGCAGCTTGTGGCAGTACGGGCAGGTGGTGTCGGTGAACACCGTGATGTGGGTCTTGGTTTCGCCGATGGCCGGGTACACCACGGTTTCAGCCACCGGAATACCATTGATCAGCTTGGACACGCCCAGGCGTTCGGCTTTCTCGGTCAGGTTGACCGGCTTGCCGTCCTTCAACTGGAACAGGTAGCCCTGAACGATGTACTGGCCGTCGGCGCTTGCGTACAGCACGCGGCTGCCCTTGAGCTTGACTTCATACAGGCCGGCCATCGGGCTGGCGCTGATGCTTTCGATCGGCGTGTCGAGCTGCAGGTTGACCAGGCTCTTGCGAATGGCCTGCTCGGCCGCATCATCGGCGACGGCAAAGGTGGAAACCAACGCAATGGCTGCGGCGGCAATAATCTGGGTCAAGCGCATGGGAACTCCTGAAGGCAGATACAGGGACGGGTGCAGGTACGCCGATTGGAAATTGGGAGTGTGACCGTCGCCTTTGAACCGGCAAAGCCTACCACAGTTGGGCCGCAGGGCAGCCCGTAGCCGGGTAAATTGGGATTTTTCAGCCGCGCGGGTGGTGCTTGGCGTGCATATCCTGCAAGCGCGCCCGTGCCACGTGGGTGTAAATCTGTGTGGTGGACAAGTCACTGTGCCCGAGCAACATCTGCACCACACGCAAATCCGCGCCGTGGTTGAGCAAGTGCGTGGCAAATGCATGGCGCAGGGTGTGAGGCGACAGCGTCTTGCCGATCCCGGCCACCTTGGCCTGGTGCTTGATGCGGTGCCAGAAGGTCTGCCGGGTCATCTGCTCACCGCGCAGGCTGGGAAACAGCACATCGCTGGGGCGGCCACCAAGCAGTTCGTGGCGCGCATCACGCATGTAACGCTCGACCCACACAATCGCCTCTTCCCCCATCGGCACCAGGCGCTCCTTGCTGCCCTTGCCCATCACCCGCAACACGCCCTGACGCAGGTTGACCTGCTCCAGGGTCAGGCTGATCAACTCGGTCACTCGCAATCCGCAGGCATAGAGCACTTCCAGCATGGCGCGGTCGCGCTGGCCGATGGCTTCGCTGAGATCCGGAGCGGCGAGCAAGGCATCCACGTCGGCTTCCGACAGGGATTTGGGCAATGGCCGCCCCAGCTGTGGCATGTCGATTTGCAGAGTGGGGTCGACTGCGATGAGTTTTTCCCGCAGCAGGTGGCGATAAAAGCCACGCACGCCGGAGAGAAAGCGCGCCGTGGAACGCGGTTTGTAGCTCTGCTCCAGGCGCCAGGCCAGGTGATCGAGGATCAGCTCCCGACCAGCATTGATCAGCTCGAGGTTTTTTTCCTGCAACCAACCATTGAACAGCGCCAAGTCGCTGCGATAGGCCTGGCGGGTGTTATCCGACAGGCCCTTTTCCAACCAGAGGGCGTCAAGGAAGCGGTCGATCAGGGGGTGGTCAATGGCGGGCATGAGGGCTCAGGCGAATGAAGGTGGTGTGCGATGGATGCTATCGCAGGCAAGCCAGCTCCTACAGGGGCAATGCACGCCAATGTGGGAGCTGGTTTGCCTGCGATGGCCACGACTCGGTTTCAGATCAATCGACAAACCCAGGCAGCACCGGCACCGGGCGCTTGTCGGCATCAATTGCGACAAAGCTGAACACGCCCTGGATCGCCCGCTCACGGCCATCGGCGCTCATGCTTTCCACATACACTTCGACTTCCACCTTGAGGCTGGTGTTGCCGACTTTGATCACACGGCCGATCAGCTCAACGATGGAACCGGCCGGGATCGCATGATTGAAATCGATGCGGTCGGTGGAGACCGTCACGAGCGGCAATCGGCAGAAGCGCGTGGCGGTGATGAACGACACTTCGTCCATCCACGCCAGCGCTGTGCCGCCGAACAAGGTGTTGTGGTGGTTGGTGGTCGGCGGGAACACGGCCTTGGTCACGTGAGTCACGGACAAGTCGGTGCGGCGCTGGATTTCTTCGAGGCGGGTGGTCATGGACAAATACCGGGCATTGGGCAAATTTCAGGCACAAAAAAGCAGCCCGTAGGCTGCTTTTTTCTGCATCGGGAAGCTGGACTTAAGCCAGTTTTTCCTTGATGCGAGCTGCTTTACCGGACAGGTCACGCAGGTAGTACAGCTTGGCTTTGCGTACGTCACCGCGACGTTTCACAGCCATGCTGTCGATTTGCGGGCTGTAGGTCTGGAAAGTACGCTCTACGCCAACACCGTTGGAGATTTTACGAACAGTGAAAGCACTGTTCACACCACGGTTACGCTTGGCGATTACCACGCCTTCGAACGCTTGCAGACGCGAACGGTCGCCTTCCTTCACTTTCACCTGAACGACAATGGTGTCGCCCGGGGCAAAGGTAGGGATCTCTTTGGTCATCTGCTCTGCTTCGAGTGCAAGGATGATTTTGTTAGTCATGCTGTGCTCCTAAGGTAAGTCAATGGACCTACCATCGATACGTTGTTAACTATCGTCCCGCGCGAGGATGTATTCCTCGAGCAGCTTCTTCTCTTCTCCAGAAAGCGAGCGGCTTTCCAGAAGATCGGCGCGTCGTTCATAGGTCCGACCAAGGGACTGCTGTAAACGCCAACGCCGGATGTGTGCGTGATTGCCACTTAGCAATACGTCGGGAACACGCTGATCCGCATACACCTCCGGACGGGTGTAGTGCGGGCAATCCAGCAAACCATCCGTGAAGGAATCTTCCTCCGCAGAGTCCGCATGCCCTAAAGCTCCAGGCAGCAGTCGTGTAACCGCATCTATCAGGACCATCGCCGGCAGCTCGCCGCCAGACAGGACATAGTCCCCAATCGACCACTCTTCATCGACATGAGCTTCTATAAAACGCTCGTCAATGCCTTCATAGCGACCGGCAATCAGGATCAGTGCTTCCTCATTCGCCAGTTCACGTACCGCAGCCTGTTTCAGCTGACGGCCTTGAGGGGACAGGTAAATTACCTTCGCCTTCTCCCCGGCGGCTGCCTTGGCCTCAACCAACGCGTCTTCCAGGGGCTTGATCTTCATCACCATGCCCGGGCCACCGCCAAATGGGCGATCGTCCACAGTGTGATGTCGATCCGTCGTGTAGTCTCGCGGGTTCCAACAGGTGAGCTGCAACAGCCCCTGTTTCACCGCCCGACTGGTGATGCCGTACTCGCTGATGGCGGAAAACATCTCGGGAAACAAACTGATCACTTCAATGCGCAAATTAGCCACGCTTAGAAGTCCGCGTCCCATTCCACCTTCATCTCGCCCGCTGCCAGGTCGACGGCCAACACGCACTGCCCGGTATAGGGCAACAGGCGTTCGCGATCATCCAGGCTGCCAGCGCAAGGCTTGACCACCATTACATCATTGGCGCCGGTTTCCAGAAGATGATCGATTTTCCCGAGCAATTGCCCCAGTTGATCAATAACCTTCAGACCTTCCAGCTGGTACCAGTAGTACTCGCCGTCGGTCAATTCAGGGAACAGGTTGCGCGGCACGCAGATCTCATAACCAGCCAGAAGACGAGCTTCTTCACGATCATCAAGACCCTTGAGCTTTGCGACCAGGAACTTGTCGCTCCCGCGTCCACTGACCAGCTCCACCTGTTTCACACTACCTTCGCGCTTGAGCGTCCAGGTTTTGTACTGCAACAGGTTTTCAGTCGGATCAGTAAAGGAATACACCTTCACTTCGCCGCGAACGCCATGAACAGAATAAATCTTGCCGATAACGATCAAATCATCAGCAACAGTTGGCGTCGCGTTCATATTGCTCAGGCTGCGGCCTTAGCCGAGTCCTTCAACAACTTGGCAACACGCTCAGAAGGCTGTGCACCAACGCTCAGCCAGTAGGCTACGCGCTCTTGGTTCACGGACAGGCGGACTTCTTGACCACGAGCGATCGGGTTGAAGAAGCCAACTTGTTCCTTGTGAGAGCCGTCACGTGGGTTGCGGCTGTCAGTTACGGTCAAGTGGTAAAACGGGCGCTTTTTGGAGCCGCCAAGGGCAAGACGGATTGTTAGCATGTGAACATCGTTCCTGTAGTCGGTGCTGCAAATCTAAATGCACAGCGGGCATAGGTGCCCGAAAGGCCGCATATTCTAAGGAATATCCGGACTTTTGCAAATGTCTTTTTCTGGCGCCTATCAGCGTGCCATTCAGATCTGCTATAGAGCCGTCGGTTAAAACGGCAGGTCAGCGCCCGCCAACGGCGGGTTTGCTGGAGATCCCACATCCCTGTGGGTCGGAGCGCAAGCTGGGCTTGCGCTCGAATACTTTACATTTTCGGCATGCCGCCGCCGGGCAACATACCGCCCATGCCGCGCATCATCTTGGCCATACCGCCCTTGGCGGAGAATTTCTTCATCATCTTCTGCATCTGCTTGTGCTGCTTGATCAAGCGACCGATGTCCTGCACCTGGGTGCCGGAACCCATGGCGATCCGGCGCTTGCGCGAACCGCTGATCAGCTCAGGGTCGCGGCGCTCGGCCGGGGTCATGGAGTTGATGATGGCTTCCATCTGCTTGAACTGCTTCTCTGCCGCGCCCTGAGCGTTGCCCATTTGCGCCAGGTTCACGCCGCCGATGTTCGGCAGTTTGTCCATCAGGCCGCCGAGGCCACCCATGTTCTTCATCTGCTGCAGCTGGTCACGGAAGTCTTCGAGGTCGAAGCCCTTGCCCTTCTTCAGCTTTTTGGCCAGCTTGTCGGCCTTGTCTTTATCGAGCGTGGCTTCGGCCTGCTCGATCAGGCTGAGCACGTCGCCCATGCCGAGGATGCGCGAGGCGATACGCTCCGGGTGGAACGGCTCGAGCGCTTCGCTCTTCTCGCCCATACCGATGAACTTGATCGGCTTGCCGGTGATGGCACGCACCGACAGCGCGGCACCGCCACGGGCGTCGCCGTCGACCTTGGTCAGGATCACGCCGGTCAACGGCAGCGCATCACCGAAGGCCTTGGCGGTATTCGCCGCGTCCTGGCCGGTCATGGCGTCGACCACGAACAGCGTCTCTACCGGGTTGATCGCGGCATGCAGCGCCTTGATCTCGCCCATCATCTCTTCATCGATGTGCAGGCGACCGGCGGTATCGACGATGACCACGTCGATGAATTTCAGCTTGGCTTCTTTAATAGCCGCGTTGGCGATATCGACCGGCTTCTGGCTCAGGTCCGACGGGAAGAAGGTCACGCCTACTTCGCCGGCGAGCATTTCCAGCTGCTTGATAGCGGCCGGGCGGTAAACGTCGGCCGAGACCACCATCACCGACTTCTTCTTGCGCTCTTTAAGGAAGCGCGCCAGCTTGCCCGCGGTGGTGGTCTTACCCGCACCTTGCAGGCCGGCCATCAGCACGACGGCCGGCGGCACGGCGCTCAGGTTCAGGTCTTCGTTGGCCGCGCCCATCAGGCTTTCGAGCTCGGCCTGGACGATCTTCACGAACGCCTGGCCCGGGGTCAGGCTGCGCGACACTTCAGTGCCGACCGCACGCTCCTTGACCGAATTGACGAAGTCCTTCACCACCGGCAAAGCCACGTCGGCTTCCAGCAACGCCATGCGCACTTCACGCAGGGTGTCTTTAATATTGTCCTCGGTCAGCTTGGCCTTGCCGGTTACGTGGCGCAGCGTCTGCGAGAGACGGTCAGTCAAGTTTTCAAACATGCGCGATCCTTTCAGGCCCTATTCAACGAAATGCATTGGTAGACCGAGGTAATGGCAGCCCAGGCTGTGGTAAATCGCTATTAAAAACAGCGCTCGGCGAGCCTGCGGCGTGGGCAGGTCGCGGATTATAGCGAAGACTGCGCCCGTGCACACCCGCTGTCTGGCCCGGGAGTCTTTCGTGCGGCGCGGGTGTGTGCCAAACTCAGCGCCTTTCGGGCTTGTCTCTCAGGATTTATGCTCCCTTTGTCACCCAGTTTGCTACCCAGTCTCGCCGCCGCCATTTTGTATGCCGCTGCGACCCTCTATCAGGGCACTCGTCTGGCCCAAGGCGCCAAAGCGGACAAACGTCTGCTGACAGGCCTTGGCGTGCTCGCCCTGCTGGCCCATGCCGCCAGCCTGTTTACTCATTTGATGACCCCGGTCGGCCTGGGCCTGGATTTTTTCAGCGCCGCCAGCCTGATCGCCGCCGCCGTGATCGCGCTGACACTGCTGGCGTGCTACCGGATTCCGGTCGAGAACCTGCTTGTCCTGCTATTCCCGCTGGGGATGCTCACGGTGCTGCTGGCGCAATTCGCGCCCACCGGCACCGTGCAGGTGATCGATGAAGAACCGGGCATCCTCGCGCATATCCTGCTGTCGATCCTTGCCTACGGCATGTTCACCATCGCGGTATTCCAATCGCTGCTGGTGCTGTTGCAAGACCACCAGCTCAAGCACAAGCACCCGTCCGGGCTGATCAAGAACTTCCCGCCGCTGCAAACCATGGAGAGCCTGTTGTTCGGCTTTTTATGGGCAGGCTGGACCTTGTTGTCGCTGTCGCTGATTTCCGGCTGGCTGTTCGTCGAGAACCTGTTCGCCCAGCATCTGGTGCATAAAACGCTGCTGGCCTGCCTGGCCTGGGTGGTGTTCAGCGTATTGCTGTGGGGCCGCAACCGCCTCGGCTGGCGTGGACACAAGGCCATCCGCTGGACCCTGGCCGGTTTCTGCCTGCTGATGCTGGCCTATTTCGGCAGCAAGCTGGTCCGCGAATACATCCTGCATATCTGACTGGCGGCGATCATGGACAACTTGCCCCTTGGGCCGATGCTCGCCGTAATTGCCCTGCTGATTTTATGGGCAGCGCTGTTTACGGCCATCGAAGCCGCACAACAACACCTGCTGGCCCTGCGCCCCGGCACACGCCAGGGCGACAAGGCTGCCGCACGCCTGAGCTTCCCGCGCCACAGCCTGATCCTGTGCAACAGCCTGTGTCGCGCAGCCGTTGTCATCCTGTGCACGCTGTTGGCGATTTATGCCTGGGCGCAAAACGGGCCATGGCTCGGCTGGCTGATCTCCTGCGCGCTGCTGCTGATTCTCGCCGACTACCTCCCCCGCGCCCTGGCGACTCGCTATCCGCACGCAATACTGGGCTTTGGCAATGCCCTGCTGGGCGTACCGCTGAAAATTCTCTACCCCGCGGCCTGGTTACTCAATGGCATCAGCCTGATGTTGCTGCGCCCGTTCGCACGCAAGCCCGGCGTAGTGAAAAAGAGCGACGAGCCGTTGTCCGACCACGACGACGAACCGCACCATGACGCCGACGAAGAGCATAGCCTCGGCATGCCTGGCATCCATGCCCTGGACAACATCACCGTCAACGACATCCTGGTGCCGCGCAGCGAAGTGGACGGCATCAACCTGGATGACCCGATCGAAGACATCGTCGAGCAACTGCGCACCTCCCAGCGCACGCGGCTGCCGGTGTTCCACAGCGATATCAACCAGGTCGAAGCGGTGCTCAATACGCGGCAGATCCAGCATCTGCTGCCCGATGCCAGCCTGACCAAGGAAGCGCTGCTGGCCGCCTGTCACGACCCCTACTTCGTGCCGGAAAGCACGCCTTTGCAGCTGCAACTGCTGAATTTTCACAAACAGCAGCGGCGCCTGGGCATGGTGGTGGACGAGTACGGCGAAGTGCTGGGCATCGTTACCCTGGAAGACATCCTGGAAGAAATCGTCGGCGAATTCGAAAGCGAGCAGGCTGTGGATAACCCGCACATCGAAGCCCAACCCGACGGCCGCTACATCATTGACGGCGCAGCCTCGATCCGCGAGCTGAACAAGAGCCTGGGCTGGCACCTGCCCAGCGACGGTCCCAAGACCCTCAATGGCCTGGTGACCGAAGCCCTGGAGACCATCCCGGACTGCGCGGTCTGCCTGAAAATCGGGCGCTACCGCCTGGAAATCCTCGAGACCGAGGACAACCGGGTGAGCAAGGTACTGATCTGGCATACCAGCTACGTGCCTGTCGCCATCTGACTTCCTGAACACCACCCCTCCCACATTTGGAATTGCGGCGCTCCAGCTACTTGTTGTATTTCCACACCCCTTCCTATAATCGGGACGGCTTACCCAAGCCCCGCCCGACCGCGTGCTACCCGCACTCAGCGTGTCCAGGCACCGCTTCACCATGTCCGACCGGTGTTTGCTCCCATCCCGAGCCGCCCCGCGCACAACCCTGATCCATGGGTGTTCGACCAATAATAATCCGCGTCCAAACGCGCAATGACCGTCAGGGATACCTCCATGAGCACCACGTATAACGAGGCCGCAACCGCCGCCCCGACCAACTCGACGGCCCGCGTGGCGACCGCGAGCATCGTCGGCACCGCCATCGAGTTCTACGATTTCTATATCTACGCCACGGCTGCGGCACTGGTCATCGGCCCGGTGTTCTTCCCGCAGACGTCCGGCACTGCGCAGATGCTGGCGTCGTTCCTGACGTTCGGCATCGCCTTCATAGCACGCCCGCTGGGTTCGGCACTGTTCGGCCACTTTGGCGACCGCATCGGCCGCAAGTCGACGCTGGTGGCCTCCCTGCTGCTGATGGGCGTGTGTACCACGCTGATCGGCTTGCTGCCCGGCTACGACAGCATTGGCGCCTGGGCACCGATTCTGTTGTGTGTATTGCGCTTCGGCCAGGGCCTGGGGCTGGGCGGGGAATGGGGCGGCGCGGCATTGCTGGCCACCGAGAACGCCCCCAAAGGCAAGCGCGCCTGGTTCGGCATGTTCCCGCAATTGGGCCCCTCGATTGGGTTCCTGGCGGCCAACGGCTTGTTCCTGATCCTGGCCATGAGCCTGAACGACGAGCAGTTCCGCAGCTGGGGCTGGCGCATCCCGTTCATCCTCAGCGCGGTGCTGGTAATGGTGGGCTTGTATGCACGGCTCAAGCTGCACGAGACGCCAGTATTCGCCAATGCCGTGGCCCACGAAAAACCGGTGAAGGTGCCGCTGGTGGAGCTGTTCAGCCAACATTGGCTGCCGGTGCTGCTGGGCGCAGCGTCGATGGTGGTGTGCTATGCGCTGTTCTATATCACCACGGCGTTTTCCCTGAGCTACGGCGTGTCGACCCTCGGCTACAGCCGTGAAACCTTCCTCGGCCTGTTGTGCTTCGCGGTGCTGTTCATGGGCCTGGCGACGCCGCTGGCGGCGCTGGCCAGCGACCGCTACGGGCGCAAGCCGGTGCTGATTGTCGGCGCGGTCCTGGCGATTCTGTCGGGCTTTACCATGGAGCCGCTGCTGACCCACGGCTCAACCTGGGCCGTGGCGCTGTTCCTGGCGCTGGAGTTGTTCCTGATGGGCGTGACCTTCGCGCCGATGGGTGCGCTGCTGCCGGAACTGTTCCCGACCCGCGTGCGTTATACCGGCGCTTCGGCGGCGTATAACCTGGGCGGCATTGTGGGAGCGTCGGCGGCACCGTTCTTCGCGACCAAGCTGGTGGCGATGGGCGGGCTGAGTTATGTCGGTGGGTATGTGTCGGCGGCGGCGTTGCTCAGCCTGATTGCTGTGCTGTGCCTGAAAGAAACGCGGGATAACGACTTGAACAAGGTCGCCTGATACACCGCTATCGCCTGTAGGAGCGAGCTTGCTCGCGAAAAAGGTACATCCGACGCAGCGATGCGCCTGAAATACCTTCGCGAGCAAGCTCGCTCCTACAGGTTCTGTATTACAGCTCTACAACAACCGCTTGAGAAGCACGAATAGCCTTGGCCCGAGCCGCTTCAATCGACTCATCTCGCGCCAACGCCACGCCCATGCGGCGCTGACCATTCACTTCTGGCTTGCCAAACAGACGCAACGCCGTGTCCGGCTCGCTCAACGCGGCGCCCAGGTTGGCGAACGCCGTCTGGGTCGACTGCCCTTCCACCAGAATCACCGCCGAGGCCGACGGCCCGAACTGACGGATCAATGGAATCGGCAGGCCGAGGATGGCGCGCGCGTGAAGGGCGAACTGCGACAAGTCCTGGGAAATCAGGGTTACCAGGCCGGTGTCGTGCGGGCGCGGCGACACTTCGCTGAACCACACTTGATCACCCTTGATGAACAGTTCCACGCCAAACAGACCACGGCCACCCAGGGCTTCGGTCACGGCCTTGGCAACCCGCTCGGACTCAGCCAGAGCAATCGGGCTCATGGCCTGGGGCTGCCAGGACTCCTGGTAGTCGCCCTTCTCCTGACGGTGGCCGACCGGCGCGCAGAAGGTGGTGCCGCCGATGTGGCGCACGGTCAGCAGGGTGATTTCGTAGTCGAAGTCGATAAAGCCTTCGATGATCACACGCCCCTTGCCGGCGCGCCCGCCTTCCTGGGCGTAATCCCAGGCTTTCTGGACGTCGTCGGCGCTGCGCAGCAGGCTCTGGCCCTTGCCCGAGGAACTCATCACCGGCTTGACCACACAGGGGAAGCCCAGGTCCTGCACGGCCTTGCTGTAGTCTTCGAAGGTGTCGGCGAAGTGGTACGGCGAGGTCGGCAGGTCCAGCTCTTCGGCGGCCAGGCGGCGGATGCCTTCACGGTTCATGGTCAGCGAGGTGGCGCGCGCGGTCGGGATCACGGTGAAGCCTTCGGCTTCCAGCTCGACCAGGGTCGCCGTGGCGATGGCTTCGATTTCCGGCACGATGAAGTGCGGCTTCTCCGCCTCGATCACGGCGCGCAACGCAGCGCCATCGAGCATGTTGATCACATGGCTGCGGTGCGCAACCTGCATGGCCGGCGCGTTGGCGTAGCGATCCACGGCAATCACTTCAACGCCCAGGCGTTGCAGTTCGATTACCACTTCCTTGCCCAGCTCACCGCAGCCACACAGCAAAACGCGGGTCGCGGTTGGCGACAATGGAGTTCCGATTCGGGTCATCTCAGGTCCTCAGGGGAGCGGATCAGGGGGAGAAAGGCCGGCATTTTACATGAACTGCAAAAATTGGCCTCAGTTGGCGACGGTGCGCCGGCGGATGCGCCAGGCCATGACCAGCCACACCACGGTGACACCGGCGAACTTCGACACCAGCGCAGTGCCCGCCACGGCCGGCGTCAGCGCACCGATCAGGCCGAAGAAGATAAAGGTATCGAGGGGAATGCTCAGCGCCGAACTTATCCACAGGCGATCGTGCAACGGGCGCCGGGTAATGCTGAACACCAGCCAGTCGATGCATTCGGACACCGCAAAGGCCGTGGCGCTGGCCAGGGCGATGGACGGATCGGAGGTGATATAGGACAGCACCAGCGCCGCCAGCATGGCAATGATCGCGCCGTGGCCGAAGCGGGTTTGCACCATGTCGCGCAGGATAAACACCAGGCCGCCCCAGGCGGACCAGATGACGTCCAGGTGTGGGGCGGTGGAAAAAGCGAAGTTGATCAGCACGACGCTGCTGATGTAGGCGATCAGGAAGAGCATGGGGCGATAGAACCTGTAGGAGCGAGCTTGCTCGCGAAAAACGTCAACGATTACGCGGGAAGCCTGACTATACGCGGTGTTCTTGCGTTTTTCGCGAGCAAGCTCGCTCCTACAGAGGCATCATCCACACCAAGCCACTCGCCTTTGCCCGCTCATGACACAACCCCAATACCACCCGACGTTCGGCGTTGTCCATGCGGCTCCAGCGCGTAATCTCTTCCACGGTGCGCTGGCATCCAGTGCAGATATCCTCATCATCCAGCGCGCAAATGCTCACGCACGGCGAGGCGACGGGGCGTTCAACCGCGCTCATTCTGCCTGCTCAATCAGGTCCCGCGCGTACCGCTGCGCGTTATGCACATAGTGCGCGGCGCTGGCTTCGAGCATGCGCTTCTGCGCTTCGGTCAGCTCGCGCACCACCTTGCCCGGCGAGCCCATCACCAGCGAGCCATCGGGAATTTCCTTGCCTTCGCCGATCAGCGAGTTGGCGCCGATGATGCAATGCTTGCCGATCTTGGCGCCATTGAGGATCACCGCGTTGATGCCGATCAGGCTGTAGTCATCGACGGTGCAGCCGTGCAGCATGGCGTTATGACCGATGGTCACGCCGGTGCCGAGGGTCAGTGGGTAGCCCATGTCGGTGTGCATCACGCTGCCGTCCTGCACGTTGCTGTTCTTGCCGATCAGGATCAGCTCGTTGTCGCCACGCAACACCGCGTTGAACCATACGTTTGCGCCCTCCTCCAGCTTGACCTTGCCCACCAGCGTGGCATTGGGTGCCACCCAGCTGTGTGGATGGGTCTCGACGCTGGCATCGCCCAGGCGGTATTTCATGGTTTTCCCTCACGGCTCGCCATTCAAACGATGGCTTAGATATTGATGAAGCTCTTGGGTGGCTGGTGCAGGCTGATCTGGGCATCGTCATAGAGCAGGTTGATCAGCTCGACGATCATGATTGCCGTCAGGCCCCAGATCTTGTATTCGCCGAACCTGTAGCTTGGCACATACCAACTGCGGCCCTGGTAGTCGATGCGGTGGGTGTGCTCGCGGGGGTCCTGGCGGAAGAAATCCAGCGGGACGCTGAAGACAGCGGCAATTTCGGCGTCGTTGGCCAGGTATTCGACATAATCCGGGATCACGCCGACGTACGGCGTTACGCGAATGCCATGCAGGGAGATCAACGGGCTCAACGGCCCGATCACTTCGACCAGCCCCGGCGGCAGGCCGATTTCTTCCTCGGCTTCGCGCAGGGCGGTGAAGATCAGGTCCGGGTCTTCGGGGTCGCGGCGCCCGCCGGGGAAGGCCACTTCGCCACCGTGGGTCGACAGGCCGCTGGCGCGCAGGGTCAGGATCAGCTCGGGTTCGTCACTGCGGGTAATCGGCACCAGCACCGCGGCCTCGGGGAAACGCCCGTCAGTCTCAAGAGTGTGGGGGGTGTGATTGCTTACCCGGCGAAGTAGCTCGTCCAGCATGAGTCATCTCGGTCTGTTGGCTACCTTGCATCATGCACCAAAGCGGGCAGGCGCCCAAGCCCAAAACCGCTGGCATGTCGCTAAACGACAACTTGCAGGGCCTTGCCCGCCACGCCAAGATAGGCCCACTCTCCAGGAACCCCAGCATGAACTTCTGCAGCCAGTGCGGTAAACCGGTTACCCAACGCATTCCCGAAGGCGACGCACGTCTGCGCTACGTCTGCGACCACTGCTCGACCATTCACTATCAGAACCCCAATATCGTCGCGGGTACCGTACCCGTGTGGGGCGACAAGGTGCTGCTCTGCCGCCGCGCGATCGAACCGCGCCTGGGTTACTGGACCCTGCCCGCAGGCTTTATGGAAAACGGCGAAACCGTGGAACAGGCCGCCATGCGCGAGACGCTGGAAGAAGCCTGCGCCCGCGTGCGCAACCTGAGCATCTACACCCTGATCAACGTGCCGCACATCAGCCAGGTGCACATCTTCTATCGCGCCGAGCTGGTCGACCTGGACTTCGCCGCCGGCATCGAGAGCCTGGAAGTGAAGCTGTTCGCTGAAGCCGATATCCCTTGGTCCGAGCTGGCTTTCCGCACGGTCGGGCGTACCTTAGAATGCTTCTTTGCCGATCGTCGGCAACAGCTGTTCCCGGTGCGCAGCGAGTCCGTGCCACCGCTGTCCAAGCCCGCCCAATAACAAGCCGGCCAATCGTCGCCAAAGGGAAATCGTTTCAATGCGTTGGTTGCTTGCTCTTATCTGCCTGTCGTTCGCTGCCCTGTCCTCGGCCTCCACGGTGGAAACACTCGGCGGCAAACCCGTCGAAAAAGTCCTGGTGCTTAAATCCGCCCACCAGTTGCAACTGATCAACGACGGCAAGCCGCTCAAGACCTATCGCATTTCCCTGGGTAAGAACCCCAAGGGCCACAAGCTGATCGAGGGCGACCGCCGCACCCCTGAAGGCCTTTACTGGATCGACTGGCGCAAGACCAGCGAGCGTTTCAACCTGGCCATGCACATTTCCTACCCCAATATCAGCGACGCCGCCCGCGCCCGCCGCGAAGGGGTGAAACCGGGCAGCATGATCATGATCCACGGCACCCCGGACACCGAGGACTACCCGGAACAGTGGTTCCACACCCTGGACTGGACCGACGGCTGCATCGGCATGCGCAATGTGGACATGCGTGAGGTCTGGGGCCTGGTCAAGGACGGCACCCTGATCGAGATTCGGCCCTGATACTCGACCGCTCGTAAAATAATTCGAAAATATTTCCTGCCCCGAGCAGCGCTGACCGGCGAATACCAGTTCACGGCACACGCTGAGCACTTGCGCACCTGACCAAGACCTCTCTAATACCACTTGATACCGGGCACCCTTAAGGTGCCCGTAAACCGTGGCGCGCACCGTTTTGGTAGCATTGACATGGTATCTAAGTGGTATTAATTTTCGGCCATTACCGGGCGACAACACTCCAATAACGCATCGGAAACCTGACAAATGAACCCCATCCTGGCCTTGCGCCCTGACGACAAGCAATCCACGCCGTTGTACCTGCAACTGGCTCGCAGCCTGGAAGCAGCGATCCATGCCGGCCAGTGGAAATCCGAACAGGCCCTGCCCTCGGAACGCGCCCTCAGCGAACAGCTGAGCATCTCGCGAGTCACCGCCCGTAAAGCGCTGGAAGTGTTGCTTGCCCAAGGCCTGATTCGCCGCAGCCAGGGCTCCGGCACCTTTATCACACCGCGCCTGGAGCAACCGCTGTCACGCCTTTCGGGGTTCAGCGAAATGCTCCGGCTCAAGGGCTTTGTGCCCAGCTCCCAGTGGCTGGAGCGCGACATCACCCCGCCCACCCACGAAGAGCTGATCCGCCTGGGCCTGTCGCCTACCGACAAAGTGGCGCGCCTCAAGCGTTTGCGCAAAGCCGATGACACCGTGATGGCGATTGAAATGACCACCCTGCCGGCCTCAGTGCTGCCCCATCCACAAGCCATCGGCAATTCGCTGTACGAATACCTGGAAGGCATCGGCAAGCCTATCGTGCGGGCGCTGCAGCATATCCAGGCGATCAACGCTTCGGACGAGTTCGCCAAACTGGTGGGCATCGCCCCCGGCACCGCCATGCTGCTGATGACCCGCGTGGGCTACACCGCCGACAACACGCCGATTGAAATCACCGACACCTACTGCCGCAACGACTACTACGACTTCGTCGCAGAGCTGCGCCGTCATGATTATTCCGCTGAACTGCGACTCTAGAGAACTGCCCATGTCCGAAGACAATATCCTCACGCCCAGCGGCTGGATGCGCGGCCGCCTGGTGCACGAGCACGGCAAGGTCGTTGCCATTGAAGGCACGCCGTGCAACCCGGCCGACAACGAGCTGCCCTATTTGCTGCCAGGCTTCATCGACCTGCACGTGCACGGCGGCGGCGGTGCGGACATCATGGAAGGCGCCGAAGCCTTCGAGACCATCACCCGCACCCACGTGCGCTTTGGCACCACCTCGCTGCTCGCCACTACCATGACCGCGCCGGTCGACGAAATCTCCCGTGTGCTCGGCGAGCTCGGCAGCTTTTGCGAGCAGCGCCCTGCAGGCAGTGCCCGCGTGCTCGGCGTCCACCTGGAAGGCCCCTACATCAACCCCGGAAAACTCGGCGCCCAACCCAACTTCGCCCACACCGCATTGATGGCCGAAGTCGAAGCCTACCTGCGCCTGGCGCCGATCCGGGTGATCACCATCGCCCCGGAAATCGCCGGCCATGACAGCCTGATCCGCGCCCTCAGCGAACGCGGCGTGCGCATGCAGATCGGCCACACCCTGGGCAGCTATGAAGAAGGCGTGGCCGCCCTCGCCGCCGGCGCCACCAGCTTTACCCATTTGTACAACGCCATGAGCCCGCTGCATCACCGCGAGCCAGGCATCGTCGGCGCTGCGCTGGCCCACGCCAAATACGCCGAGTTGATCCCCGACCTGCTGCACGTGCACCCCGGCGCCATGCGCGTGGCGCTGCGCTCGATCCCGTGCCTGTATTGCGTCACCGATTCCACCGCCGCCGCCGGCATGCCCGATGGCGAATACAAGCTGGGCAGCCACACCGTGACCAAGTGCCTGGGCGGCGTACGCCTGGCTGACGGCACCCTGGCCGGCAGCACCCTGACCATGGACCAGGCGCTGCGCAACCTGGTGAAGATCGGCCTGCCGATCAGCGAAGCCTCACAACGCCTGTCGCAATTTCCTGCGGATTATCTGGGCCTGGAAGAACGCGGCCGCCTGCAACCCGGCAGCTTTGCCGACTGCGTGCGCCTGGACCGCTCCCTGACACTCACCGACGTAATGGTCGAAGGAGAAACCATTGACTTCAAAAATGCTTGAAGAGGCCCTGGCCTCCTGTGACGCCGTCGCGGCGCAACTGCAACGCCTGGAGCCGATGCTGGAAGAAGTCGCCGGTCGCCTGCGCCGCCAGCCGCCACAAGTGGCGATGACCGTCGCCCGTGGCAGCTCGGACCATGCCGCCAGCTACTTCGCCTACCTGGCCATGCAGCACGTGGGGATTCCGGTGGCGTCGCTGCCAATGTCGGTGGTGACGTTGCTGCAGGCCCCGTTGAAGGTCAGCGGCCAGGTCGCATTTGGTTTCTCCCAGTCGGGGCAAAGCCCGGACCTGGTCAACAGCCTGCGCCTGCTGCGCAAGCGCGGGGCCTTGAGCATCTCGATGGTCAACGCCGAAGAGTCGCCGCTGGAAGCTGCCTGCGAGTTTCACGTACCGCTGTGCGCCGGGCCTGAACTGAGCGTGGCCGCCACCAAGAGCTTTATCGCCACCCTCAGCGCCAGCGCATTGCTGGTTGGCCATTGGAACCAGGAAGCCGATCTGCTGCACGCCTGCCAGGCGCTGCCCGAGGGCCTGCGCGACGCCGCCAAACAGGACTGGCGCGCAGCCATCGAGGCCCTCAAAGACAGTCAGCGCCTGATGGTGATCGGCCGTGGCGCCGGTTTTGCCATCGCCCAGGAAGCCGCGCTCAAGCTCAAGGAAACCTCGGCGATCCAGGCCGAAGCCTTCAGCAGCGCCGAAGTGCGCCATGGGCCGATGGCCTTGATCGACGAAGACTACCCGTTGCTGGTGTTCGCCCCACGCGGCGCCGAACAGGCCGGCCTGCTGACCCTGGCCGCCGATATGCGCCAGCGCGGCGCCCGCGTGCTGCTGGCCGCGCCGGACGATATCGCCGAACGCGACCTGACCTTAAGCCGCGCCGAACACCCAAGCCTGGACCCGATCCTGGCCATCCAGAGCTTCTATGTCATGGCCGCAGGCCTGGCGGTTGCGCGTGGGATGAACCCCGATCAGCCACGTCACCTGAGCAAAGTCACTCGCACTCACTGAGTCGATTGCCGTGTTTTCCTGATGAGTACCGTGCCCATGTCTAACAACAATAACCGACTGACCCTTAGCGCCCCCTTGACTGGACCGGTGCTGGCCCTGGGCAATGTCCCAGACGAAGTGTTCGCCAGCGGCGCCATGGGCGACGGTATTGCCATCGATCCGTTGAATGATTGCCTGCACGCGCCGTGTGATGGGGTGATCATCCACGTCGCCCGCACCGGGCATGCGCTGACCCTGCGTGCCGACAACGGTGCGCAGATACTGATGCACATCGGCATCGACACCGTTGAGCTCAATGGCGAAGGCTTTGCCCTGCTGGTCAAGGAAGGTACCCGGGTGAGCCAGGGCCAGGCGCTGGTGCAATTCGATCTGGACCGCATTGCGCGCCAGTGCAAGAGCCTGGTGAGCCTGATCATTCTGACCAACAGCGACCGTTTCGAACTGACCCCCTGCCCGCTCGGCACGGTCAAAGTCGGAGAGCCATTGATGCAGGTGGCGTTGCGTTCAACCGCCCCTGTTCAAGCGGCTGTGGATAACTCCAGCGCCGAAGCCAGCGCCAGCGTACGCATCACCCACCGTGGCGGTTTGCATGCGCGCCCCGCGGCGCTGATCCGCAAGACCGCCCAGGGTTTCAGCAGCCAGTCGCAGCTGCATTTCGGTGACAAGTCGGCAGCCTGTGACAGTTTGATTGGTTTGATGGGGTTGGGCATTGGCGAAGGTGACGAGGTGCGTGTCAGCTGCCGTGGCAGCGATGCCGACGCGGCTTTGCACGCGTTGATCGCGGCGCTGTCCGTGGCGGTCAGCGAAGAACATCACGCTCCCGTGGTGGCTGCTGTACCACGGCGCGCCAGTGTAGAGGCCGATGTGTTGCAAGGCGTTTGTGCAGCGCCCGGCCTGGTGTGTGGCCCGTTGTTCCGTTTGACTGGCGTCGAGCTGCCCGAAGACACCGGCAACCATTCGGCCAGCGAGCAAACGCAGCGTCTGGACGCGGCACTGGAGCAGGTGCGCGGCGAAATCCGCAGCACCCTGGACCACGCCCGCCAACGCAAGCACGTCGACGAAGAAGAGATCTTCGCCGCCCACCTCGCCCTGCTGGAAGACCCGGCCCTGCTGCAAGCGGCTGCCGGCGCCATTGCCCAGGGCAGCGCCGCGACCCACGCCTGGCGTGATGCGATCCAGGCCCAGTGCGCAGTATTGCTGGCGCTGGGCAAGCCCTTGTTTGCCGAACGCACCAACGATCTGCGCGACCTGCAACAACGCGTACTGCGGGCGCTGCTGGGCGAAGCCTGGCACTTCGAGTTGCCCGCCGGTTCGATTGTCAGCGCCCATGAACTCACGCCCTCCGACCTGCTGCAACTGAGCGAACAGCAGGCCGTGGGGATCTGCATGGCCGAAGGCGGCGCCACGTCCCACGTGGCCATTCTGGCGCGGGGTAAAGGCTTGCCCTGTTTGGTGGCGCTGGGCGCGGCGGTGCTTGATGTGCCCCAAGGCCAGCGCGTGGTGCTGGACGCCGCCAATGGCCGCCTGGAACTGGCCCCCAGCGACGCGCGCCATGCCCAGGTGCATCAGATTCGCGATGCGCAGAAGGTGCGCCACCAGCAGCAACAAGCCCAGGCCCACTTGCCAGCGCACACCACCGACGGCGTGAGCATTGAAATCGCCGCCAACGTTGCCTCCAGCGCTGAAGCCCAGCTCGCCTTTGAAAACGGCGCCGATGGCGTCGGCCTGTTGCGCACCGAATTTCTCTTCGTCGACCGCCGCACCGCGCCGGATGAACAGGAACAGCGCCAGGCCTATCAAGCCGTGCTGGATGCCATGGGCGACAAGTCCGTGATCATCCGCACCATCGACGTGGGCGGCGACAAGCAACTGGATTACCTGCCGCTGCCCGTCGAAGCCAATCCGGTGCTGGGCCTGCGCGGTATTCGCATGGCCCAGGTACGCCCGGAACTGCTCGACCAGCAACTGCGCGCGCTGCTGCAAGTCAGCCCGCTGCAGCGTTGCCGCATCCTGCTGCCGATGGTCAGTGAAGTGGATGAACTGCTGCAGATCCGCCAGCGCCTGGAGCACCTGTGCCAGGAGCTGGGGCTGGCCCAGCGCCCCGAACTGGGGGTGATGATCGAAGTCCCCGCCGCCGCGCTGATGGCGGAACAACTGGCCGAGCATGCGGACTTCCTGTCCATCGGCACCAATGACCTGTCGCAGTACACCCTGGCCATGGACCGCGACCACGCCGGCCTCGCCGCCCGCGTCGATGCGCTGCACCCGGCCTTGCTGCGGCTGATCGCCCAGACTTGCGCCGGTGCGGCGAAACACGCGCGCTGGGTCGGCGTGTGTGGCGCCCTGGCTTCCGACCCCTTGGCCACGCCGGTGCTGGTCGGCCTGGGCGTCAGCGAGCTGTCGGTGAGCCCGCCGCAGATCGGCGAAATCAAGGACCGCGTCCGCCACCTGGACGCGGCGCAATGCCGGCAACTGAGCCACGGCCTGCTCAACCTGAGCAGCGCCAAGGCCGTTCGCCAAGCCTGTCAACACCATTGGCCGCTGAGCTGAAAACAACAAGAATAGGGAGACACGCCATGTACCAACATTTCATCGAAGGCCTGCAACGCCTGGGCCGCGCCCTGATGCTGCCGATTGCGATCCTGCCGATCGCCGGCCTCTTGCTGCGCCTGGGCGACACCGACTTGCTCAACATTGCGGTGATGCATGACGCCGGGCAGGCGATCTTCGCCAACCTGGCGCTGATCTTCGCCATCGGCATCGCCGTCGGCTTTGCCCGCGACAATAACGGTACCGCAGGCCTGGCCGGGGCAATCGGTTACCTGGTGATGATCTCCACGCTCAAGGTGATGGACACTTCCATCAACATGGGCATGCTCGCCGGTATCGCCAGCGGCCTGATGGCCGGCGGGCTGTACAACCGCTTCAAGGACATCAAACTGCCGGAATACCTGGCGTTCTTCGGCGGGCGGCGCTTCGTACCGATTGTCACAGGTTTTTCGGCGGTGGGCCTGGGCGTGATCTTCGGCCTGATCTGGCCACCGATCCAGCACGGCATCAACAGCTTCGGCGTGTTGCTGATGGAAAGCGGCAGCCTCGGCGCGTTCGTGTTTGGCGTGTTCAACCGCCTGCTGATCGTCACCGGCCTGCACCATATCCTCAACAACATGGCGTGGTTCGTGTTTGGCAGCTTTACCGACCCGGTAACGGGCGCGGTGGTCACCGGCGACCTGACCCGCTACTTCGCCGGCGATCCGAAAGGCGGCCAGTTCATGACCGGCATGTTCCCAGTAATGCTGTTCGGCCTGCCGGCCGCGTGCCTGGCCATGTACCGCAATGCCCTGCCGGAGCGGCGCAAAGTGATGGGCGGGATTTTCCTGTCGATGGCGCTGACCTCGTTCCTGACCGGGGTAACGGAGCCCATTGAATTCGCGTTCATGTTCCTCGCGCCGTTTTTGTACCTGATCCACGCGGTGCTGACCGGCCTGTCGATGGCCGTGACCAATATGCTCAATATCCACCTGGGCTTTACCTTCTCCGGCGGGTTCATCGACATGGTGCTCGGTTGGGGCAAGTCCACCAATGGCTGGCTGGTGTTCCCGGTTGGCCTGGCTTACGCGCTGATCTACTACTCGGTCTTCACCTACTGCATCCGCCGCTTCAACCTGAAGACGCCGGGTCGCGAAGATATCCAGGTGGCACAGGCCGAGGTGATGACCGATAACCAGCGGGCCAGTGCGTATATTCGTGCGCTGGGCGGCGCGGACAATCTGCTCAGCGTGGGCGCGTGCACCACACGTCTGCGCCTGGACATGGTGGATCGCAACAAGGCCGTCGATGCTGAGTTGAAAGTCCTGGGCGCCATGGCCGTGGTTCGGCCGGGCAATGGCGGGAGTTTGCAGGTGGTGGTGGGGCCGATGGCCGATAGCATTGCCGATGAGATCCGCTTGGCCATGCCTTCGTTTGTCGCCAGTGCGCCTGCGGCGGTGGCGCCTGTGGATAAGCCGGTGGCGGTGGATGTGCAGGAGGCCGGGAAATGGCTGAGCGCGTTGGGTGGTCGCGCGAATGTGCGCCAGCTGGAAGCGGTGGCGATGACCCGTTTGCGGGTGGAATTGGCGGACGACTCGGGGTTGTCCGAGGCGGACCTGACCGCGCTGGGTTGCCAGGGTGTAAGCCAGCTGGACAGCGGTGTTTGGCACCTGTTGATTGGCGACACGGCGTCCGGGTTGGGTCAAGCACTGGAGCGGCTGGTCTCTCGCCCAATCAACGCCTGACCGATCGTTCCCCACGCTCTGCGTGGGAATGCCGCCTCGGACGCTCCGCATCCCGCCGTTGCGTAAAAGTGACGCGAGGTCGGCGCCAGGGTTTAGAGAGGTAGTGGCTTTGCTGGCCTCATCGGGGGCAAGCCCCCTCCCACAGTTGACCGCATTGCCAAGTCCGGCACGGATCAAAAATGTGGGAGGGGGCTTGCTCCCGAATGGGCTTTAACTGGCGCTGGAAGAGTTAAGTTCGGGCACCTCGTTCAAGTCCAACACCCGATCCACCATTAACTGAATACCCTCCAACATCCGGCAAATCGCCAAAACAACATCACGCTGTGCGCCGGCGACTTCAAATGCCAGATGGCTTGTTAGCGCCTGCACCGAAGCAATGTCCTGCGAGGCATTGGCGAGTAAGGTTTCGTTATCGATACTGAGTCGGACGCTGAATAGCTGATCGGACGGGGGGTTTGGGCTGTCTTTGATCATTGTAAAACTCCTGAAAAATAGGAGCTGCCAGCATCACTTGCAGATGATGGGTGGCAGCTGTGCGCGGGCCTGCAAGACCGAGTCAGAAGCACCTCGGCAGACCCAAAGGTCTCCCGCGCACAGCCACCAGAACACGATGACCATGAAAAGCGCCACGATTATAGCGGCGCTTCCGAGCTTCTAACATTATTTCGGCGGGCTTGCAGTCCCGGTCGCTGAATTGGCAGCGACTGGCGAAGGTTAGTTATGTAAGTTCCAACGGACAACCTGAAAGGCTTGTGGGAAAGGTCTGAGGCGCCAGCTCCCACAGTGGGGTGATGCATGACAGGACAACACGTTCAAACTGTGGGAACTGGGCTTGCCCGCGATGAGGCCCTTACAGCCAACAAAAAACCCGCCGGCCAAACTGGCCCAGCGGGTTTCTTGCTTCCACAGCCGACGCAGTCATATATGCACCATCATTCAGGACAAAGAAATAACCGACAACTTCGTTTCGGACTCATGGCTGTTCGTGACATAGGCACGGGTTTCATCTACCACAGCAATTCCCATAGGGTTACGCCCTGCGGAAATTGAGCCAATCCGCTCCAGACTTTTCATATCCACAACCTCAACCCCACTATCAGGAAAAACACAGGCGTATACACGACCACCATCTTTGCTGAACGCAATTCCATAAGGCTGGGAGTTAACTTTGATCTCCTTTTCCACTTTTCGAGTAGTAGTATCAATGACGGACAGCGTACTATGTATAAACGCTCCTACAACAATCCTCCTTCCATCCTCACTCATAGCCAAGCCATAGGGATAGGCGCTTACAGGAACAGATTCAATGATATTAAAATTAGCTAATTCTACATACGAAACGCTATTCCCCAACGACATGGTTAACCACGCATGTGTACCGTCCTGTGTAATTGCGATGCCTGCCACGCCATGTTCAAACTGGAAACGATCTATAACCTTCGCAGCTGCGATATCAATAACCACCAATCTCTCGCCGGTGATATAAGCCTTCTTGCCATCAGGACTGATCGCCGCTTGAAAGCCAATCATATCGACCGGCACCAAAGTAACCTTCTTAGTCAATGCATCAATAATTGAAACCTCACTACTTCCACCAGTAACGACTATTACATATTTCCCATCCGGACTAACAGCCATAAAGCCCGCGAGCTTCCCGACGTCAATCACTTGAGTGACAGTATCAGTAGCAACATCAATCAACGTCACACTACTATGTGACCAATTACTCACGTAAGCCTCTTTGCCATTGGGTGTGATAACCACATAACGCGAACCGTTTTTAACGGGAATGTCGGCGTACGAATTTTGATTGTCGTTCATATTTATTGCTCTCTTGGGCTTCAGGCGACCCCGAGTTGGGGTGATAGCGATAAAATCCCAGACGACAAACAATATCTACTGTCAAACTTAACAGGTGCAGGCTATTTTCAGACCGACGGTAAAATAAAAGCCCGTTGAACATAACGCTCAACGGGCTTTGTTTACATCGAATTGCGAATCAAAAATCCGCCAACTGCCACACCTCATACGCCGGTGTCTCATACGGGTGACTGAGTTTCAAAGCAGCCACAACAGCCGCAATCAACTCATCCGCCACCACCAGCTCAACGGCACGGCCGGCCTGGCCGGGGCAATCGGCTACCTGGTGATGATTTCCACGCTCAAGGTGATGGACACTTTCATCAACATGGGCATGCTCGCCGGTATCGCCAGCGGCCTGATGGCCGGCGGGCTGTACAACCGCTTCATCAAACTGCCGGAATACCTGGCGTTCTTCGGCGGGCGGCGCTTCGTGCCGATTGTCACAGGGTTTTCGGCGGTGGGCCTGGGCGTGATCTTCGGTCTGATCTGGCCACCGATCCAGTTCGGCCTGCCGGCCGCGTGCCTGGCCATGTACCGCAATGCCCTGCCGGAGCGGCGCAAAGTGATGGGCGGGATTTTCCTGTCGATGGCGCTGACTTCGTTCCTGACCGGGGTGACGGAGCCGATTGAATTCGCGTTCATGTTCCTCGCGCCGTTTTTGTACCTGATCCACGCGGTGCTGACCGGCCTGTCGATGGCCGTGACCAATATGCTCAATATCCACCTGGGCTTTACCTTCTCCGGCGGGTTCATCGACATGGTGCTCGGTTGGGGCAAGTCCACCAATGGCTGGCTGGTGTTCCCGGTTGGCCTGGCTTACGCGCTGATCTACTACTCGGTTTTCACTTATTGCATTCGCCGCTTCAACCTGAAGACGCCGGGTCGTGAAGATATCCAGGTGGCACAGGCCGAGGTGATGACCGATAACCAGCGCGCAACCGCTTATATCCAGGCGTTGGGCGGTCGCGCGAATGTGCGTCAACTGCAAGCCGTGGCGATCACCCGGCTGCGGGTGGAGTTGGGGGATGATTCGGTGTTGTCCGAAGCGGACCTGACTGCGCTGGGCTGCCAGGGCGTGAGCCAGCTCGACAGCGGTGTTTGGCACCTGCTGATTGGTGACAAGGGGTCCGGGTTGGGTGAGGCGCTGGAACGGCTGGTCTCTCGCCCAATCAACGCCTGACCACTCGCTCCCACGCTCTGCGTGGGAGCGATCAAACCGTCATCAATCCTCGACCGTGACCTTCCACACGTCGGACGGCTCCTGCCCGCCACGCGTGGAAGCTACAAAATTATAGAGACCAGGAGCCAAACCGGATACGTCGGCCATATAGGTCGTATCCGTCTGCGCCGTTGTATAGCCGACCTGGATTCCGTTATTAGTAATCTGGATTGCCTGGTCAGCCAGCACCGCCTTCCCACTGACCTTGAGATCCTTCGACGATGTAGAGCCACCATTAGGAATCGCTGTACCGTCTTGAGTGCTTACCCGAACAATCGTTACTGGCATGGTACTTCTCCTTGAGCATTGAAGTGAGGCTCAATTGAAGCGCTTAATTTTCCAGAGCGTAACTGTCATAACTAACAGGTACGTCGTCTTTCACGATAGGCGGTTGGTGCCGGATGCCGGGGGGGTGAGGCGAGTTCCGAGGCGCCTGTTCCGACGCCATCGGGGGCAAGCCCCCTCCCACATTTGACTGCATTCCAAAGCTGGAACTCGGTTAACTGTGGGAGGGGGCTTGCCCCCGATGAGGCCCTCACAGCCAACAAAAAACCCGCTGGCCAAACTGGCCCAGCGGGTTTCTTGTATTGACAGCCAGCGCATCAAAAATCCGCCAACTGCCACACCTCATACGCCGGTGTTTCGTACGGATGACTGAGTTTGAGCGCGGCCACCACAGCCACGATCAACTCATCCGCTACCACCAGTTCAACCTTCCATTCTTCAACCACTTCAACCTGGCCCACCTGCCCGATAAACGGCTGACTGCCGTCCAGCGCGCGGAATTGGCCCTGGCCCAGCACTTGCCAGGCGCAGCTGTCGTAGCTGCCGATGCGCCCGCCGCCGGCTGTGAAGACGGCGGTTTTCACCGTCTCCACGTGGCTGTCGGGTACGAAGAAGGCGAGCTTGTACACGGCCTTAGTTCACCCACACGCGGGCGTTGCGGAACATGCGCATCCAGGCGCCGTCTTCGTTCCACTCTTCCGGGCGCCACGAGTTCTGCACAGCGCGGAATACACGTTCCGGATGCGGCATCATGATGGTCACGCGACCGTCGCGGCTGGTAAGGCCGGTGATGCCGCGTGGCGAGCCGTTCGGGTTGGCCGGGTAAGTCTCGGTGACCTTGCCGTGGTTATCCACAAAGCGCAGGGCCACGGTGCCGGACAGGTCGGCTTCGAGCAGCGCTTCTTCGCTGGCGAACTCGGCATGGCCTTCACCGTGAGCGATGGCGATCGGCATGCGCGAACCGGCCATGCCTTGCAGGAAGATCGAGTTGGATTCCTGCACCTGCACCATGGCGACGCGGGCTTCGAACTGCTCGGAACGGTTACGCACGAAGTGCGGCCAGAACTCGCTGCCCGGGATCAGTTCGCTGAGGTTGGACATCATCTGGCAACCGTTGCACACACCCAGGGTGAAGCTGTCGTTGCGCTCGAAGAAACCCTGGAACGCATCGCGGGCACGGCTGTTGAACAGCGCGGACTTGGCCCAGCCTTCGCCGGCACCCAGCACGTCGCCGTAGGAGAAACCACCGCAGGCCACCAGGCCTTTGAACTCGTTGAGGTCGACACGGCCGGCGAGGATGTCGCTCATGTGCACGTCGATCGCATTGAAGCCGGCGCGGTCGAACGCCGCCGCCATTTCCACCTGGCCGTTGACGCCCTGCTCACGCAGTACGGCAACCTGTGGGCGAATGCCTTTCTTGATGTAGGGCGCAGTGATGTCCTGGTTGACGTCGAAGCTGAGCATGGTGCTCAGGCCCGGGTTGTCCTCTTCCAGGATCACATCGAATTCCTGCTCGGCGCAGTCGACGTTGTCGCGCAGACGCTGGATCTGGTAGCTCGTCTCGGCCCACTGGCGTTGCAGCAGGCGGCGCTGACCGGTAAATACCGTGTCACCGTTGAACGAGATATTCACTTCGCCGTTGTTGATCGGCTGACCGATCACCGCCACGCACTCGGCCAGGCCAGCGGCGCTGAACTGTGCAAGCACGTCTGGAGTGGCGTCCTGACGCACCTGGATCACCGCACCCAACTCTTCGTTGAACAGGATGCCGTTGATTTCGCCAGCATCCTCGGCAACGCTGTCGAGCACGATGTTCAGGCCGCAGTGACCGGCAAACGCCATCTCGACAACGCTGGTCAGCAAACCACCGTCGGAACGGTCGTGGTAAGCCAGCAGGTGGCCGTCGGCGTTGAGGCCCTGGATCACGGCGAAGAAGGCCTTCAGGTCTTCAGCGTCGTCGACGTCCGGCGCCTGTTTGCCGAGCTTGCCGTGGGTTTGCGCAAGGATCGAGGCGCCCATGCGGTTTTGGCCACGGCCCAGGTCGATCAGGATCAGGTCGGTGGTGCCCTTGTCCATGCGCAGTTGCGGTGTCAGGGTCTGGCGAATGTCGGTGACCGGTGCGAAACCGGTGACGATCAGCGACAGTGGCGAGGTGACGCTCTTGTCGGTGCCGTCTTCGTTCCAACGGGTGGCCATGGACATGGAGTCCTTGCCCACCGGAATGGTGATCCCCAGTTCCGGGCACAGCTCCATGCCGACAGCCTTGACGGTGTCGTACAGGCGCGCGTCTTCACCAGGGTGGCCGGCAGCGGACATCCAGTTGGCCGACAGTTTGATGTCGGACAGTTTGCCAATGCGCGAGGCGGCGATGTTGGTGAGGGTTTCACCAATGGCCATGCGGCCCGACGCCGGAGCGTCCAGCAGGGCCAGCGGCGTACGCTCGCCCATGGCCATGGCTTCACCGGTGTAGACGTCGAAGCTGGTGGCGGTGACGGCAACGTCAGCCACCGGCACCTGCCATGGGCCTACCATTTGGTCACGGGCCACCAGGCCGGTGATGGTGCGGTCGCCGATGGTGATCAGGAAGCTTTTGCTCGCCACGGCCGGGTGGTGCAGCACGCGTTCGATGCTGTTGGCCAGGTCCAGCGTGCTTGGGTCGAAGTCATCGCCCAGCTCGGCTTCACGTACCGCCGAACGGTGCATGCGCGGGGCTTTGCCCAGCAGCACTTCCAGCGGCATGTCCACCGGGCTGTTGCCGAAGTGGCTGTCGGTAACGGTCAGTTGGGGTTCGGCTGTGGCTTCGCCGACCACGGCAAACGGGCAACGCTCGCGCTCGCAGATGGCCTGGAAGCGCGCAAAGTCTTCAGGGCCGACCGCCAGTACGTAACGTTCCTGGGATTCGTTGCTCCAGATTTCGTGCGGGGCCATGCCCGGCTCGTCGTTAGGAATGTTGCGCAGTTCGAAACGGCCACCGCGGTCGCCATCGTTGACCAGCTCCGGGAAGGCGTTGGACAAGCCACCGGCACCGACGTCGTGGATGAAGCTGATCGGGTTCTTGTCACCCAACTGCCAGCAACGGTCGATGACTTCCTGGCAGCGACGCTCCATTTCAGGGTTTTCGCGCTGCACGGAAGCGAAGTCCAGATCAGCCGAGCTGGTGCCGGTGGCCATGGAGGAAGCCGCGCCGCCGCCCAGGCCGATGAGCATCGCCGGGCCGCCGAGGACGATCAGCTTGGAGCCGACCAGGATCTCGCCTTTCTTGACGTGTTCTTCACGGATGTTGCCCATGCCGCCGGCCAACATGATCGGCTTGTGGTAACCGCGCACTTCATCGCCGCGCGGGGTGGTGATGGACTGCTCGAAGGTACGGAAGTAGCCGGTCAGGGCCGGACGTCCGAATTCGTTGTTGAACGCGGCGCCGCCCAGCGGGCCTTCGATCATGATGTCCAGCGCGGTAACGATGCGCTCGGGCTTGCCGTACGGCACTTCCCACGGCTGTTCGAAGCCAGGGATCTGCAGGTTGGACACGGTGAAGCCGGTGAGGCCCGCTTTTGGCTTGGCGCCACGGCCGGTCGCGCCTTCGTCGCGGATCTCGCCGCCGGAACCGGTGGCTGCGCCGGGGAACGGGGCAATCGCGGTCGGGTGGTTGTGGGTCTCGACCTTCATCAGGATGTGCACCGGTTCCTGCACCGCACCGTACTGGCGGGTTTCAGGGTCCGGGAAGAAACGGCCGGCGACGGAGCCGACGATGACCGAAGCGTTGTCCTTATAAGCCGACAGAACGCCTTCGCTGTGCATCACGTAGGTGTTCTTGATCATGCCGAACAGGCTTTTTTCCTGGCTTTCGCCGTCGATGTCCCAACTGGCGTTGAAGATCTTGTGACGGCAGTGCTCGGAGTTGGCCTGGGCGAACATCATCAGTTCGATGTCGTGCGGGTTGCGCTTCAAGCCGTTGAAGGCGTTGACCAGGTAGTCGATCTCGTCTTCGGCCAGGGCCAGGCCCAGCTCGGTGTTGGCCTTCTCAAGGGCGGCGCGGCCACCGCCCAGCACGTCGATCGCGGTGAGCGGCTTGGGCTCGGCGTGGCTGAACAGGCCGGCAGCCTGTTCCAGCTGGCTGACGATGATCTGGGTCATGCGGTCGTGCAGGCTGCTGGCGATCAGCTCGGCTTCGGCCTCGCTGAACTGCCCGGCGACGTAGAAAGCGATACCCCGCTCCAGGCGCTGGATGCTCGAAAGGCCGCAGTTGCGGGCGATGTCGCTGGCCTTGCTCGACCAGGGCGAGATGGTGCCGAACCGTGGCAGAACCAGGAACAAGCGGCCCGCAGGCTCTTGGACCGGAACGCTTGGGCCGTACTTCAGAAGGCGTGCCAGCACTTGCTGTTCGTCGGCGGTCAAGACGCCGGTTACGTCGGCGAAGTGAGCAAATTCAGCATACAGGCCTGTAACAGCTGGAACCTTCTGGCTCAGTTGCTCAAGGAGTTTGCTGTGGCGAAAGGCAGAAAGGGCAGGAGCGCCGCGCAGGATCAACATCTTCGGGACAGCCTCGGAAGGGGGTGTGCTTTGAGGCCGTGCATTCTAGCGTAAACCTTCGCCAACGGCACCCGAAACGCTACCGGTGGCCGCTGCCGAACGTCAGTTGGCCGGATAAGGCCGCTTTGGCAACGTGATACCGGCTGTTCGGCGCAGATATTTTAACCGTCACAATCACGCGCCAGGCCCCGTTTCTGTGGGCTGCAGCACAGTTTTCGAGGCGCTAGCAGACAAGTCCGATGCTGTCGAGATATGGCGCCGTGGGCCGTTTGCGTATACTGCGCAGATGTTCTCCCCAACTGCTTTGCGCCCGCGCTGCGCCAAATGGCTCATCGCAACCGGACTCTTCCTGATGCTCAGCGCCTGTGTTGATAAACCCAGCACGCTCGAGCGAATCAAGGAGGATGGCGTATTGCGGGTGGTTACTCGCAACAGCCCGGCCACGTATTTCCAGGACCGCAACGGAGAAACCGGTTTCGAATACGAGCTGGTCAAGCGCTTTGCCGATGACCTGGGCGTAAAGCTGGAAATCGAAACCGCCGACAATCTCGATGACCTGTTCGGCCAGCTGGGCAAACCCAACGGTCCGGTGCTGGCCGCCGCCGGCCTGGTCAGCAGCGAGCAGCGCCAGCAGCAAGTGCGCTTCTCCCACCCCTACCTCGAAGTCACCCCGCAGATCATCTACCGCAACGGCCAGTCGCGGCCAACCAACGCGGCGGACCTGGTGGGCAAGAAGATCATGGTGCTCAAGGGCAGCACCCACGCCGAGCAGTTGGCAGCGCTTAAAAAGCAGAACCCTGCGATCGAATACGAAGAATCCGATGCCGTCGAGGTGGTCGACCTGCTGCGCATGGTCGACGAAGGGCAGATCGACCTGACCCTGGTGGATTCCAACGAAGTCGCCATGAACCAGGTGTACTTCCCCAATGTGCGGGTAGCCTTCGACCTGGGCAATGCCAGCAACCAGAGCTGGGCCGTAGCCGCAGGGGAAGACAACAGCCTGCTCAACGAAATCAACAGTTACCTGGACAAGGTCGAGAAGAACGGCACGCTCCAGCGTCTGAAAGATCGCTATTACGGGCACGTCGATGTACTGGGGTATGTCGGCGCTTATACCTTCGCCCAGCATTTGCAACAGCGCCTGCCCAAGTACGAGAAACACTTTCGCACCTACGCCAAGGAAGAAAAGGTCGACTGGCGACTATTGGCGGCCATCGGCTATCAGGAATCGCTGTGGCAACCGACCGTCACCTCCAAGACTGGCGTGCGCGGCCTGATGATGCTGACCCAGAACACTGCCCAGGCGATGGGCGTGTCCAATCGCCTGGATGCCAAGCAAAGCATCATGGGCGGCGCCAAGTACCTGGCCAAGATCAAGGACGAGCTGGACGACAAGATCGCCGAGCCCGACCGCACCTGGTTTGCCCTCGCCGCCTACAACGTCGGCACCGGCCACCTGGACGACGCGCGCCTTTTGGCCAAAAAGGAAGGCCTGAACCCGAACAAGTGGCTGGATGTGAAGAAGATGCTGCCGCGCCTGTCGCAGAAGCAGTGGTACAGCAAAACGCGCTACGGTTATGCCAGGGGTGGCGAGCCGGTGCATTTTGTGGCGAACATCCGGCGCTACTACGACATTCTGACCTGGGTGACCCAGCCGCAGCTGGAAGGCAACCAGGTGGTGGAAGGCAACCTGCATGTGCCGGGCGTGGACAAGACCAAGCCGCCCGAAGATAGCCCACAGCTCTAAGGCCACTGAAGAATCAATGTGGGAGGGGGCTTGCCCCCTCCCACATTTGATCTCCACTGGGCTTAGAGGCCGGTGATCAGATGGAACACCCCGCCCGTCAAGACCATCACCCCAGGCACCCCTGCAGCCTTCAACGCCGCAGCATCGAACTTCTCAACATCCTGCAACTGCACCCGCACCCGCGTCAGCGCCACACGCTGCTGCGATTTGAGGTTATCCGTGCCGCCCAGCGCACTCACCACGTCGGCCGATAACAGACCCTGCGTCGGCGCCTCTACGGGCTCGGCAATCAAATCCGGCGTCAGGGCTTTCCAGAACGCCCGCTGTAATTTCTCGAACATGCTCAGTGCTCCACGACAGATGAGGTTTCAACAGTAGCGGCGTGGTACTGGCGCAGGGCCTCACGCACTTGGCCGGCTTCTTCCAGGCCCAGCACCTGGCGGGCGATGATCTGGCAGTCGGCCAGGTCCAGTTCACGCACGGTGGCCTTGATGCTTGGGATCAACGGTACGCTGACCGACAGTTCATCCACCCCCAGCCCGATCAACATCGGCACCGCCAGGGTTTCAGAGGCCAACGCACCGCATACGCCCACCCACTTGCCGTGGGCATGGGCGGCATTGACCGTGGTGGCGATCAGGCGCAGCACCGCCGGGTGAAAGCTGTCGGCCTGGCTGGCCAGGCGTGGGTGATCGCGGTCCATGGCCAGGGTGTATTGGGTCAGGTCATTGGTGCCGATGGAAAAGAAATCCACATGGGGCGCGAACACATCCGCCATCAACGCGGCGGACGGCACTTCAATCATGATGCCCAGTTTGGGCATCTCGCTGAGTCCGAGCGCCCGCGCCTCTTCTTCCAGCATCTTGCGCGCCAGGTGCAGTTCCGACAGCAGGCTGACCATCGGCAGCATGATGTGCAGTCGCGCCAGCCCGGCGCTGGCAAGGATGGCCCGCAGCTGTTCGCGCAACAATTGCGGCCGCTCCAGGCACAGGCGAATACCACGCAAGCCCAGGAACGGATTGGTCTCGGCTTCCATTGGCACATAGACCAGCGGCTTGTCGCCGCCGACATCCAGGGTGCGCACCACCAGATTACGCTCGCTGCCCAGGGCGCGGGCGATAGCGCCATAGGTCGCCGCTTGCTCGTCGGGGCTGGGCGCGCGGTTGCGGTCCAGATAAAGAAACTCCGAACGCAACAGGCCGACGCCTTCACCGCCCAGGGTCAGGGACTGCTCGACTTCCTGCAACGAGGCGACATTGGCCGTCACATCGACGTGATGACCGTCGCGGGTGGTTGCCGGCTGCGAGGCCTGCGCCACGTCGCGCTGATGGCGCAGCGCCTGTTGCTTGCGGGCGGCGTCCAGCTGTTCGATTTCGACCAGGTTCGGCTCCAGGTGCAACTCGCCTTTGTCGGCGTCGAGCAGCACCGGTTTACCGTTGGCCAACCCGAGTACCTGGGCTGAAACGCCGCATATTGCCGGCAAGCCCAACGCCCGGGCGAGGATCGCGACGTGGCTGGTGGCGCCGCCGCCAACCGTGACAAACCCCAGCACCTTGCGCGTATCCAGGCTGGCGGTCTGCGAAGGTGTCAGCTGCTCGGCGATCAGAATCGCGCGCTCCGGCACATCCCACACGCTGTCCTGAACACCCAGGATCAGTTTCAACACACGCTGACCAACATCGGCCAGGTCGGCCGCTCGCTCGGCGATCAGTGCATTGCCCAAACCCTGGAACAGTTCGGCCGTCGTGGCCGTGGCACTGTTCCAGGCAAACGCGGCGCTCTTGCCCTGCGCCAGTAAACGATGGGCCTGTTCGAGCAAGGTAGGGTCTTCGAGCAATTCTTGATGAGCGCGGAAAATCTCTGCCTGGGCACTGCCGCCCGCTTTGTCTTGCAGGGCTTGCAGTGCGCGGGTTGCAGCCAGCAGGCCACGCTCCAGGGCGGCGCGTTCAGCCGCTTCACCGGTGCCGGCTTCGGTGATCGTCAGCTCAGGTTCGACCACTTGGACGACCTCCCCGAACGCCGACCCCGGTGATGCGCAGACACCTTTGAGCAAGATCGCCGACGGCACGCTAGCGACCGGCTCAACCTCCCTGCTCACCGTCTCGCCACAGCCCTCAGCCAGCAGGGCCACCAGCGTATTGATCGCCATCTCGGCGTCCTGCCCTGCTGCGCTCACTTGCAGGATGTCGCCCCGTACCGTTTGCAGGGCCATGATCGCCACCAGCGATTTGGCGTTGGCGCTCTGGGTTTGCTTGTGCAGATAAATGCTGGCATTGAACCCCTTCGCCGCCTGAGCGAGCACCGCTGCCGGGCGCGCATGCAAGCCGTTGGGGTTGTGCAAGGTCAGCGGCTTGGAAAACAGCGCATCGCCGTCCTCCTCGTCCGGCGCCTCAACCGCGTCGCGTGGGGACAACTGCAGCAGCGGCTGGCCGGGCTCTACCAAACCGCTCGCCAACACGCTGAACGGTTCGCCACTGACCACCAGCATCAACGTCAGCAAACTGCGCGCATTGAGCGCCACATAGTCGGCGTCGAACTCGATCAACGGCTGCCCGGCCGTCACACGCTGGCCCTCTTCGACCAGGCGGGTGAAGCCCTTGCCTGCCAGATTCACGGTGTCCAGGCCGATATGCATCAGCACCTGCACGCCGTTGTCGTCGGTGACACTGACCGCATGGCCGGTGTCCTGAATATTGCTGATGGTTCCGGCCAACGGCGCGCAGAGGGTTTGCGAGGTGGGGTCGATGCACAGGCCATCGCCGATCATGCGGCTGGAAAATACCGGGTCTGGAACCTGATCCAACGCCAGCAGCAGCCCGGACAGGGGCGCCAGCAATTCCAGGGGTTGAGAGGGGTTCATGGCTTCACCTGTTGTTGTGTTCTGTAAAAATCAGGGGTGACAGGAATCAACGGTGGGACGGGGCACGCCCTCCCACACTTACTTCCACCAATACTCGACTTGCACACCCACATTCGACCCATGCCGCGCCGTGCCATACGCGCCGGTATCGGACAACGCCGAGCCCGCCGCCAGTTCGTTCGCCGCGCGTTTGGCCGCTTCGTTCCAAGTGGCATAGGTGTAGTACAAGCGCACTTCCGGCCGCGCCCAGAAATCCGGGCCGTTGGGCGACCAGGTTGGGGCGAAGGTAAATTTGCTCAGCTTGCGCGTGCCACCCGTGGCATCGACCTGATCATGCCCAAGCTCGGCGACCAGTTTGAACTGCTCGCTGATGGCATACGCCGGGCGCACGCCGAGAGACATCCAGGTCTGGTCCTGGCTGCCCGGGCGAATATCCTTCTGGTACACCGCCTCGACCTGCCCACCGAAACGCGGGGTCACCTGCCAGTCGAAAAACTCCACCGCGCGGTAACTCTTGCTGCTCTTGTCCAGCAAGGTATTGCCGGTGTAACCCAGGCCAGTGCCGGGGCCTTCGCCGTACTGCAGGGCGAATTTGTTCTTGCCGCCCAGGAACGGTTTCTGTACGTGCTGCGCAGTGATCGCCCAGCCACTGTTGGTGTCCCGCCCGCCGGCTTTTTCGATGTAGCTCAAGCCCAGTTCCAGTTCGCCGCCGGGGTTGGTCTTGAAGCCCGCGATGTTGAAGTCGTGGCGCGTGGCGTATTCCTTCTGGTACAGGTTGTCCTTGCGGGAAATGGCGTAGCTGTACTTGAGGTCGCCAATCAGCACGTCCTCGATACCACCGCCCGTGGCGCTCTGGTTCCAGTAGTAGAAGTCGGAAATATGGATGTCGTTACGCTTGTAGTAACGCCGCCCGGCCCACAGCGAACCACCATTGAGGCTCGGCAGGTTGGACCATTGCGCGTACATCTGCGGCATGCGCGCCGAGCCGTTGTCCTCGCCCTGGAACTTCAGGGCGCGGTCGTACTTGTTATAGAGGGAAGCCATGGCGTCGACGCTGAGCACCGAACCATCGTCGAACGTCAGCAGGTCCTGGCGCAATTCAAGTTCAGCGTACTGCTCGCATTCGTTGCCCAGGCGGTATTTGGTTTGCGCCCCAGGCAACTGGAAACACTGCTGCTTGCCGCTGCCGGTGGAAGTGCCGGCGCCGCTGCGCAGGTAACCAGCAAACTCCAGGGCTTGGGCGCCAAACGGCAGGCTCAGGCAGGATGCAACGAGGCCCAGCTTTATTGTTGTCTTCATGAACCACTCCAATTTTTTTATTGTTTTTCTTACTGTCTTGTGTGACGCGATCACCTGTAGGAGCGAGGCGGGCGGCTAGCCCTTGCTCGCGAAGAACTTCCAGCCTCCACGCTGCGCCTGGAAGGGCGCGTTATCGTTGACGATCTTCGCGAGCAAGCTCGCTCCTACAGGCGGCATTTCAACCAGTCAGGTGCAGCACGAAGGATTCATAAGGGCGCAACACCACTTTGCTAGTACGCAGCGGGCAGTCGGGGTAGTTGCTGATCAGCACGCGTTGTTCGCTCGCCGCATTGATGACGTGGTCGGGCAACTGGATTTCGCACGGGGTGCCGTAGAAGTTGCTGACCACCAGCAAGCGTTCGCCGCGCCCTTCTCGCACGTAAGCCCAAACCTGACGGTGGTCCTGCAGCAGCGGGCGGTAAACGCCTTCCTGGATCAGGGGTTCGTGGCGACGCAAGGCGATCAGCGCGCGGTAGTGATGCAACACCGAATCGGGATCATCCCGTTGGCGCTCAACGTTGATCTGCGCCGCGTTGGCCGGGATACCGATCCACGGTTCACCTTGGCTGAAACCGGCATTGGCCTGGCCGTTCCACTGCATCGGTGTGCGGCCGTTGTCGCGAGACTTCTGCATGATCGCCGCCATGCTGGACGCCTCGGACTCACCGGCATCGCGCTTGAGACGGAAGATGTTCAAGGTCTCCACGTCGCGGTATTGGTCGATCTTGTCGAACCCCGGATTGGTCATGCCCAGTTCTTCGCCCTGGTACACATATGGCGTGCCCTGGAGGAAGTGCAACGCCGTGGCGAGCATCTTGGCCGAGACCACGCGATGCTCGCCGTCATCACCGAAGCGCGAGACCACCCGTGGCTGATCGTGGTTACACCAGAACAGCGCGTTCCAGCCGCCGCCGGCCTGCATGCCCACTTGCCAGTCGGAAAAGATCTGCTTGAGCTGCAGGAAATCGAAATCGGCTTTCACCCACTTCTGCAGGTTCGGGTAATCGACTTTCAGGTGATGAAAATTGAAGGTCATCGACAGTTCTCTCGACGCCGGATTCGAGTAGCGGATGCAGTGTTCCAGGCTGGTGGAGGACATTTCGCCGACATTGATCAGGTCATGCCCAGCGAAAACTTCGCGGTGCATTTCCTGCAGGTATTCGTGCACGTTCGGGCCGTCGGTGTAGAAGCGCCGGCCATCGGTGTTGTCGTCGGGGAAATCCGCAGGCTTGGAGATCAGGTTGATCACGTCCAGGCGAAAGCCGCCCACGCCCTTGTCACGCCAGAAGCGCATCATCTTGAATACTTCGGCGCGCACCTTGGGGTTGTCCCAGTTGAGGTCGGCCTGGGTGTGGTCGAACAGGTGCAGGTAGTACTGCCCGGTCTGCGCCTCGTACTCCCAGGCCGAACCGCCGAACTTGGATTCCCAGTTGTTCGGCTGGTCGCGCCAGATGTAGAAGTCGCGGTAAGGGTTGTCGAGGCTGCTGCGCGCCTGCTGGAACCACTCGTGCTCGATGGAGGTGTGGTTGACCACGATGTCGAGCATCAACCTGATGCCGCGCTTGGCCGCTTCGCTGATCAGCAGGTCGCAATCGGCCATGGTTCCGTAACTGGGGTCGATGGCGTAGTAGTCGCTGATGTCGTAGCCATTGTCGCGTTGCGGTGAGCGCAAAAACGGGGTGATCCACAGGCAATCGATACCCAGCCATTGCAGGTAGTCGAGTTTGTCCACGATGCCCAGCAGGTCACCGGTGGCATTACCCGCGTGGCTGTGGAAGCTTTTGGGGTAGATCTGGTAGATCACCGAGTGTTGCCAGGTTTGCATGGGCGGTTCCTTTAAATAGTTTGTGCTGGCCTTAAAGGCCTAATCGGGGGCAAGTCGAGTCGTCGCACCGCCCCTCCCACATTTGGAATGCGTTCCCCTGTGGGAGGGGGCTTGCCCCCGATAGCGATAGCTCAGGCGACGCGATAACCGGGCCGCACAATTTTCATGTTCAACGCACAGGTCAGGCCGAACGGCACCACCATCGCAATGACCATCCCGACCACAAAATTGGGGATGAACTGCGGAACGATCGAGATAAACCCAGGCAAGCCACCGACGCCGATGGCCGAGGCCTGGACCTTGCTCAACGAGAGGAAAATGCTGCCCAGGGCCGAGCCGAGCAACGCGGCATAGAAGGGAAACTTGAAGCGCAGGTTGACCCCGAACATCGCTGGCTCGGTGATGCCGAAGTAAGCGGAGATCGCCGATGTCGAGGCCATGCTTTTATCCCGCGCATTGCGCGAGGTATAGAACACCGCGAGCGCGGCGCTGCCCTGGGCCAGGTTGGACATGACGATCATCGGCCAGATAAAGGTGCCGCCCTGGGTGGAGATCAG
Organism: Pseudomonas sp. W4I3; assembly: GCF_030816195.1. GTDB lineage: Bacteria > Pseudomonadota > Gammaproteobacteria > Pseudomonadales > Pseudomonadaceae > Aquipseudomonas. The sequence goes on from NZ_JAUSXS010000001.1 coordinate 5,551,223, forward strand.
TTGCAGGTCCACGGCGAGGAACATGTGGTGCATCCCCGTGATCACCAGCGGCGCATACAGCAGGCCGAAAATCAGCCCGCCGACCATCGGCGCCAGGTCGAACAGCGTGACCAGGCCTTCGGTGATCAGGATGCCGAGGTGACGGGTCACCGGGCCGATCACCGCCAGGGCCAGCACGCCAGTAACGACGATGGTGGTGATCGGCACCACCAGCAGCTGAATGGCGTTTGGCACGTGCGCCCGCAGCCATTTCTCGATGACGCTCATCACGTAGGCCGCCATCAGGATCGGCAGGATCTGGCCCTGGTAGCCGACTTTCTCGATCCTGAACCAGCCGAAAATATCGAAGTACGGCAGGCTCTGGCCGTCGAGCCCCGCCACGGCCTTGCCGTAGTTCCAGGCGTTGAGCAGGTCCGGGTGCACCAGCATCAGGCCGAGCACGATGCCGAGGATTTCACTGCCGCCAAAGCGTTTGGCCGCCGACCAACCCACCAGTGCCGGCAGGAACACGAACGAGGTGTTGGCCATCAGGTTGATCAGGCTCCACACGCCGTCCAGGTTCGGGTAGGCCTCCAGCAGCGTCTGGCCCTCGATGAACATGCCCTTGGCGCCCATCAGGTTGTTGATGCCCATCAACAGGCCGGCAATGATCAGCGCCGGCAGGATCGGCATGAACACATCGGAAAACACCCGCACCAGGCGCTGCAGGGCGTTGGTCTTGTCGGCGCCCTTCTTCTTGACGTCGGCAATGGTGGCGGCGGCCAGGCCCGTCTGTTCGCGCAGGGCGGCGTAGACCTTTTCCACTTCGCCGGGGCCGATCACGACTTGGAAAAGCCCGCCGGTAAAGAACGAACCCTTGACCAGGTCGACCTGATTCAACGCGCTGGCGTTGACCAGGCTCGGGTCTTTGAGCGCCAGGCGCAGGCGCGTCACGCAGTGGGCCGCTTGCTCAAGGTTGTCGCGGCCACCGAGGTTCTCAAGAATCTGGCGGGCAATGTTTGCATAGTCGTGGCTCATGCTCGTTTCCACTGTGATTGTTGTTATGGGTGGCAGTCTTGGCAGCACGCCGAGAAGGCAAACGTACTCGTCTGTACGAGTTAAATCAACAACTCGTCTGTACGAGTTACAATTTGTTTATCTTTGCGGTCAGGCGCGGAACATTCCTGTCGACAGCGTCAGTGGCGAATGGACAAACCCCACCCGTGCCACTAAGGTTCCTGCCTTGATAGCGCCGTTCCCTTCTTAAGCCGGGCATAGAGCCAACCCATGAGCAAATACAACCAGATCTATACGGATCTGCTTGCCAGCATCACCACTGAACGCCTGCAGCGCGGCACGCGCCTTCCCTCCGAAACCGAACTGATGGACAGCTACCAGGCCAGCCGAGGCACGGTGCGTCGGGCCATCGAACAGCTACAGGAACGCGGTTTCGCGCAAAAAATCCACGGCAAGGGCACCTTTGTGTTGTCGCCGAACCCGATTGAGTTTCAGTTGGGTGGCATCGTGAGCTTCCATGAAACCCACGCCGACCTGGGCGATGACATCCACACCGAAGTGGTCGAATTCACCCAATTGCCGTTGGAAGGCACATTGCTGCAGCACATCGAGGCCGAGCCCGGCACGCTGATCACACGAATCAAACGCGTACGCCGCATCGGCGGCAAACGCGTGATCCTGGACATCAACCACTTCGTCGCCGAACTGATCCCCGGGCTGGATCCGGACATCGCCAGACAGTCGATCTACGCGTTCATCGAAGGGACCTTGCAACTGCAGATCAGCTACGCCCAACGCACCATCGAAGCCCTGCCCCGCAGCAAGGACGACCAGGCGCATCTGGACCTAGAAGGCCAGAGCCATGTGATCGTGGTGAGCAACCAGACGTTTTTGCAGGATGGGCGGCAGTTCGAGTACACCGAGTCGCGGCATACGTTGGATAAGTTTTATTTTTCGGATGTGGCGCGGCGCTGAAATCTACGCGCAGGCTTGGGGGCGAATGGCTGGGCTTTAATCGATGGTGTAGCCCCGCCGCTGATCAAACTCCTGATATTTTTGGGAAATAGCAGGATCGTCTGAACGCCCCTCGACAGTGTCCGTCGTTACTAATCCATTCAGGCCGCGGACGGAATGAATAGCGGCCTCCCAGGCGGCCGGCTCAACGGGTGGCTCGATGAATTTCTTTAAGTACGTATCCAGAATGCCCTTATCCGGCGTCTCGATCTCCTGACTCAGGGCGGATAGGTAGGCTGACTTATCCGTCCGGCCCCAATTGATGGAGAATCCTGCGCGGTGGCAGAGAACTGAATGAACCACCAGCATCGTTCTTCCGTTTCCATCAAGAAATGGATGCCCGTATGCGAAAAACCCCATCACCAGGCCTGGCGATTTCTTTACGACAGCCTTGTTCTGCCCCAGACGAAGCCCTTCTTCAACGGCTCTTTTAGCTTCGTATGGAAGGCAAAAACAAGTTCCTGCTTTAGAGATCGCCAAGTCAGGAGAAGTCGTCATCCTGTCACTGCCTGCCCACGGGTAAAGGTCGCCAAACAGAAGCGCGTGAACCTGTAGAAAATCGCGATACGTGATAGTGCGCTTCTTAGCCAGATAAGCCATTGCGTCAGCAAGGTTCGCCGTGAAGAGGTCATGTTCAAGCTGCTTGACGATGTTGAGGTCTTTTTCACCCACAACATTTCTCAGGTAGCCCTTCGCGTCAAAATCCTTGAATGGATCAAACACGCCGCTTTTCCCTCAAGTAGTTGGTGAGCAGGTGAACCGCTTCCAGGCCGGTGACTTTTTTCTCTTTCTTCAGCGCGATGACCAGGTTTTCTATGACATCAGTGCGAACATCGTCGCCCGCCAACCGAGAAACATTTTCTGCCCACTCATCTGCGTAAGTCCGGCTATAAGCGACCTGGCATGAGTCCGCCAGATCCATCACGTAACGCCGCAATCCAGACTCAGGGATGATCAACGCCCCCGTGTTAGGATGACGCCGCACCGAGCTTTTCGGTTTCCGGGCTGGGGTGGGTTCATTGACATAAACCACCGATCGTCCACCGAGCGATAACTTGCGTCGAATCCGGCGGCTACCTTTTACGCATATATTTGCGTCTTTTGACACGACTGAACGCCCGGATCCGGGTTTGACGACTAGCACAGACGCACTCACCCCCAGCCGCTGAAACACCTCAACGGCGAGTGTTTCAAGGTCAGCTACGGGAGTCACAATGCCTGTATCCGGATGACGAGAAGCTTTCGCGTAGATGCCAATGCCCATGCGGACGATCACGCCTTTGCGCATTAGCTCATCCAGCGCGACAGACACCTGTGAATGCCCCCCAAGCGCTGCAACATCCATGCGCAGGATCACGTTTTCAAGCATGCCATCAATGGCACGCTGCATACGCTCTTCCAGCTTCATGTTCAGGCCTCCACAATCGCGACCGCTCACACTGAGCAATGGCATCTGCTTGTTAATTCGATCAGAAAAAATACGGTAGCTTTGCTTCATTTCGATTATGGGCAAGCTCAGCACATTCTCCAACCTTTCCCGGCTTAACGTAGAGATTCTCCGGGGCAGCGTATGAAGTCGCAAACTTCCTGATAATCCCTGTCAGCTTGCGTGATTACGTGCCATGACGACCCACGCCGCACCGTCGATCATCACCGACCGTTCGCCCGGAAGGCCCGCGAAGGCGGCACGAACAGCAGCCGCAGCGTGAGCGCGGATGTCGTCGGGCTGATCGGCGAGCGCTCGTGACAGCGAGCCGCCCTCGAACGCCATCTTCACCGCGTCGTCGATCGCGGCCTCCCGTGTCCCGCCCACGCCGAACGGGATGCAAGCATCGAAGGGCTCGATCGCGATGTCGGTGAAGCCAGCCGCTGTCAGGACGCGCGCCACGCGCCCCCGGTCGCCGAACGAGAATGGGCCGGGCGCTTCGGGATCGGGCGGCGCGGGCGGCGGGATGATGCCCTTTAGAGCACCCATCGGCAGGCGTACCCAATCATTCTCGGCCGCGCTGCGCCAGCAGACGAAAGCGACTCGCCCACCCGGTTTGAGCGCACGGCGCATATTCACGAACGCCGCCACCGGATCGTCAAAGAACATCACCCCGAAGCGCGAGAACAGGATGTCGAACGCGCCCTCGGGAAACTCGGTGCTGCTGGCGTCGGCCACCTGGAACACGGTCGGCGTATCCTGCGGCGCCAGTGCGCGCGCTCGGCCGATCAACGGCTCGGATATATCCACCCCCAGCACATGGCCGCGCACGCCGACCCGGACGGCCAGCTCAAGGCTGGTAGCCCCCGCGCCGCAGCCGACGTCCAGTACGCGTTCGCCCGTGACAGGCGCGGCAGCGTCGATCGCGGCCTGGCCGAACGCCGCCATCATCGCGTCGAGCCGAGCCTGGTTGGCGGCCCAGTACTCTCCGCTTTTGCCGTTCCAGTCGGCGACCTGATAGGCATTTTGCTCGGTCATGCTGTGCTCCTTTTTATAGTTCGGTCTCGACTCGCGCCACCTTTGGTGGAGGCAACTGGAGATGGGCATTTGCGCGCTTAAACCAGCATAGACTGCTGGGCAAAGATACCCGCCGTCGCGCCATGCGACGTTGCCAGGGTGACCGAGGCCATGAGCGGATTGGCGAGGTCGCCTGCGGCGTAGATGCCGGGCGTGCTGGTTTCGCGGCGCTCGTCGACCTTGATGGCGATGCCCTGGGGCGTGTTGACCGTAGCAAGGCCGACTGATTCATGCAGGCTTGCGGACGGCTTGTTGCGCGGATGCGCGAACAAGATGTCGACCGCAACATCGGGGCCGCTATCGAGCTTGACGGTGGCATGACGGCTGCCGTGACGGCCGATTTCGATGATTCGGCCCTCGACGACGGGAATATGGCGACGCGCCAGATCAGCCCGGATATCGGGTGCAATCTCGTGCCCATCGGCAAAGACCGTCAACGTATCGGTCCAATCGTGATAAAGCCTGACATGATTGTGCGACTGCGGCCCGGACCAGACGAGGCCCCAATGCTGGCCGGCGACTTCAAAGCCGTCGCAATACGGGCACGGCACGATGGAGCTACCCCAGCTTTCGGCAAAACCCTGAACAGCCGGCATCTGGTCGGCGACGCCATAGCTCAGGATCAGGCGACGTGCCCTGAGGCTTTCACCACCAATGAGCACAGAAAAGTCGTCGATGGTGCCGCAGATGCTCTCGGCCCGCGCATTGACCAGCCTGATCGAGGGATAACGCGCCAGCTGCTGCCGCGCCTCGGCCAGGATCTGCAGCGGTGGCTTGTGATCGTGGCCGAGCAGGCCGTGCGAGTGACCCGCGAAGCGATTGCGCGGCAGGCCGGTATCCAGAACGGTGACCTCGCGGCGGGCACGACCCAACTGCAAAGCGGCGGCGAGGCCGGCAAAGCTGCCGCCGATGATGATGACGTCATTCATGGTGATGGACTCCGTACTGCGATGAAGGGTCGGGCCGAGCCTGGTGCGCAATCATCGTCCAGCGATGCCTTGGCTTGCAGGCTTAAGATACTTTGGAGTACCCTAATTTACGAATTACAATACTGTCAAGTACTGGAATGTTTATGACCGAAAACAGCCAGGCCCGACGCGGCCGGCCCGCCAACGAAGCGCTTGGCCAAACGATAGTCGACGCTGCGTGCGAACTGTTTGTGGAGTTGGGTTTTCAAGCCACGACAATGGACAAGGTCGCGAAGCGGGCGAAGATATCCAAGCTAAGCATTTATCGGCACTTCGAGAACAAGGAAGCTCTGTTCAGCGCGGCCATTGCGGCGCGCTGCCATCAGTTTTCACCACAGGCGCTGTTTGAAGGCATCGACGGTTCGGCCGAGGATCAACTCATGGCCGTGGGATCATCCCTGCTTCGCACGCTCCTGAACCCGGAAGTCCGTGGTGTCGAAGCCATGATTATGGCCGACAAGACCAACCAAAAGTCGTTAAGCAAGCTCCAATACGAAGTCTGCCACCTTCATGTCATCGCCCAAATCGAGGCCCTGTTGCGTCAATTGCACGCCAAGAAGGTTCTGAACGTGCCCGCGCCTCTTCAGTCCGCCCACTTGTTTGCCGCGCTGTTCAAAGGCTGCGATCTGCTCAGTGTCGTACGCTTCGATGAGGCTAGAGCAGAAGACGCCCACGAAATCGAAACCTATTGCCGTTCGGCCGTCGCCCTGTTTCTTGCCGCGCACGGCGTGTAGGTTAACCACGGTGACGTCGGGCCGTTCGCACCAAAGCCCAAGCCTTGACGTTTAGCCGCTGTACGCAACATAAACAAAAAGCCCGCTGTTACGCGGGCTTTTGTGTTTAGCGAAGACGGATCATTCCCACTCAATCGTCGCCGGCGGCTTGCTCGACACGTCATACGTCACGCGCGAAATGCCTTCGATTTCATTGATGATACGGCCGCTGACGGTCTCCAGCAGTTCGTACGGCAGGTGCGCCCAGCGGGCGGTCATGAAGTCGATGGTTTCCACCGCACGCAGGGCCACGACCCACGCGTAGCGACGGCCATCGCCTACAACGCCTACGGATTTCACCGGCTGGAACACCACGAACGCCTGGCTGACTTTGTGGTACCAGTCGGCCTTGCGCAGTTCTTCGATGAAGATGTGGTCGGCGCGACGCAGCAGGTCGGCGTATTCCTTCTTCACTTCACCCAGGATGCGCACGCCCAGGCCTGGGCCCGGGAATGGGTGGCGGTAGACCATGTCGTACGGCAGGCCCAGTTCCAGGCCCAGACGGCGGACTTCGTCCTTGAACAGTTCGCGCAGCGGCTCTACCAGCTTGAGGTTCATCTCTTCAGGCAGGCCACCCACGTTGTGGTGGGACTTGATCACGTGGGCCTTGCCGCTCTTGGCGCCGGCCGACTCGATCACGTCGGGGTAGATGGTGCCCTGGGCGAGGTACTTGATGTTGTCCAGTTTGTTGGACTGGGCATCGAACACGTCGATGAAGGTGCGGCCGATGATCTTGCGCTTCTTCTCCGGGTCGGACTCGCCGGCCAGGTTGTTGAGGAACTGGTCCTCGGCGTTGGCGCGGATCACCTTGACGCCCATGTTCTCGGCGAACATGGCCATCACCTGCTCACCTTCGTGCAGGCGCAGCAGGCCGTTGTCGACGAAGACGCAGGTCAACTGGTCGCCGATGGCCTTGTGCAGCAGGGCCGCTACCACCGAGGAGTCAACGCCGCCGGACAGGCCGAGCAGGACGTTATCGGTGCCGACTTGAGCACGCACTTGAGCGATGGCGTCTTCAGCGATTTTGGACGGGGTCCACAGGGCTTCACACTCGCAGATGTCGAGGATGAAGCGCGACAGGATGCGCCCGCCTTGCTTGGTGTGGGTCACTTCCGGGTGGAACTGCACGCCGTAGTAACGACGCTCGTCGCTGAACATGCCGGCGATCGGGCAGCTCGGGGTGCTGGCCAGGATGTGGAAGTCTTCCGGCATCTTGGTGACCTTGTCACCGTGGCTCATCCACACGTCGAGGCCGAACAGGCCGTCGGCGTCGATATGGTCTTCGATGCCGTCCAGCAGGCGGCTCTTGCCGACCACGTCAACCCGCGCATAACCGAATTCACGCAGTTCGGAGCCTTCAACCTTGCCGCCCAGTTGCTCGGCCATGGTCTGCATGCCGTAGCAAATGCCGAAGACCGGCACGCCCAGGTCGAACACCGCTTGCGGGCAGCGCGGACTGTTGGCTTCGTGCACGGACTCGGGGCCACCGGCCAGGATGACGCCTTTGGGCGCGAATTCGCGAATCGCTTCGTCATCCATGTCGAACGGGTGCAGTTCGCAGTACACGCCGATTTCACGCACGCGGCGGGCGATCAGTTGGGTGTACTGGGAACCGAAGTCGAGGATCAGGATGCGGTGGGCGTGAATGTCGAGGGCCATGAGGTCAGTCTCGTCTAATGAATCAGAAACAACTCGGGGCTGAAAGAACAGCCCCGGTTACTTAACGTTTTGCTGGAAGCCTCAACCTACGCGGTAGTTTGGCGCTTCCTTGGTGATCTGCACGTCGTGGACATGGGATTCAGCCATGCCGGCGCCGGTGATCCGTACGAACTCTGGCTTGGTGCGCATTTCTTCGATGTCGGCGCTGCCGGTGTAGCCCATCGAGGAACGCAGGCCACCCATCAGTTGATGGATGATCGCGCTCAGGGTGCCTTTGTACGGCACACGGCCTTCGATACCTTCCGGTACGAGCTTCTCAGCGCCTGCCGAGGAGTCCTGGAAGTAGCGGTCGGACGAACCCTGCGCCTGGGACATGGCGCCCAGCGAACCCATGCCACGGTAAGCCTTGTAGGAACGACCCTGGAACAGTTCGATCTCGCCTGGCGCCTCTTCGGTACCGGCGAACATCGAGCCCATCATCACGCAGGAAGCACCGGCAACGATGGCCTTGGACAGGTCACCGGAGAAACGGATGCCGCCGTCGGCGATCAACGGAACGCCGGTGCCTTCAAGGGCAGCGGCGACGTTGGCGATGGCGCTGATTTGCGGCACGCCGACACCGGCGACGATACGCGTGGTGCAGATCGAGCCTGGGCCGATACCGACCTTGACTGCGTCCGCGCCTGCTTCGGCCAGCGCTTTGGCGGCAGCGCCAGTGGCAATGTTGCCACCGATCACCTGCACTTCAGGGAAGTTCTGCTTGACCCAGCGAACACGATCGATCACACCTTTGGAGTGACCGTGAGCGGTGTCGACCACCACCACGTCAACACCGGCAGCAACCAGGGCCGAAACGCGGTCGCCGGTGTCTTTACCGGTACCGACGGCGGCGCCCACGCGCAGACGACCTTGGTCATCCTTGCTGGCCAGCGGGTAAGCCTTGGCTTTTTCGATGTCGTTGACGGTCATCATGCCTTTGAGGGCGAATTTTTCGTCGACGATCAGCACGCGCTCGATGCGGTGCTTGTGCAGCAGTTCGCGCACATCGTTCTTGTCGGCGCCTTCCTTGACCGTGACCAGACGCTCTTTGGGCGTCATCACTTCGCGGACGGTGACTTCAAGACGGTTCTCGAAACGCACGTCACGGGAAGTGACGATGCCGACCAGGTCGCCATCGTGCAGTACCGGAACGCCGGAGATGTTGTGCATGCGGGTCAGTTCGAACAGATCACGCACGGTAGCGTCAGCTTCGATGGTGATGGGATCTTTCACCACACCGGCTTCGTAACGCTTGACCTTGCGCACTTCGGCAGCTTGCTGCTCGATGGTCATGTTCTTGTGGATGATGCCGATGCCGCCTTCCTGAGCCATGGCAATGGCCAGACGGGCTTCGGTGACGGTGTCCATGGCAGCGGAAACCAGGGGAATATTCAGCTCGATGCCACGGGTTAGGCGGGTCTTGAGACTGACTTCGTTAGGAAGCACCTCGGAATAACCGGGCACTAGTAGAATGTCGTCGAATGTCAGAGCTTCTTGGCTGATACGCAGCATCGCGGGGGCTCCCGAGCGGGAAAATGGAAGCGCGCCATTATACTCAGACACCCCTCGGGTCTCAACGTAAAACTCTGACATATTTGGGAATACGGATAGGTGGGGTCAAAGCTCGACTTTGACCCAGGCGATCTTCTGGTCCAGCCAATCGGCAAATTCGTCGATAAAGCTTTGCTTGAAGCCCGCCTCCGCCCAGTTGTTGAAGATAAAGCCCAGGTTGGAGAACCCGCATTCCTGCAGGAACAGGAAGCCGTTAATGTCGTCTTCATGCCCACACAGCGGGCAGGTGAAGTTGTCGGTGTGGCCGGGCATCCAGTCTTCCAGGCTTTCGAACAGGGCTTCACCGACTTCCTTGCGGCATTCGGGGCAGCCCGCTTCTTCAAGAAAGCCCTTGGCCGGCGTATAGATGCAGCGTTTGTAGATGATTTCCAGGCCATTGACCGGTTCGTTGAACGGCAGTGCCTGCGGGTGCAGCACCACCGCACGGGCACCGTCGGCCAGAGCGTAGGCCATGCGGTTGCCGGTTCGGCCGCAGGTGGTCAGTTCTTCCTTGATGATGTTCTTGCGCACCAGCCAGCGCACGATTGCCCGCGCGCGGGGCTCGTGGACCGGCAAGGTGGAGATTTTCGGGACAAGGATGCTTTGGGAATTCATGGGAGTCCTGCGGTGTGGCTGCTGACGCTATCGGGGGCAAGCCCCCTCCCACACTTGAATGGTGAACACAGTTAACTGTGGGAGGGGGCTTGCCCCCGATGGCGCCCTGAAGGCTGGCAGCTTAATCCCTGCTCCACCCAGGTCAAGTACTCAAATACCGCCCAATCAACGCAATACCGCTGGCCAGCACCAACCAGGTCACCAGCCTTACAAACGCCTCGCGGGACATGCGCGTCGTCAACCGGCGCCCGCACCACAACCCCAGGGCCATCGCTGGCAACAGGCACACCGCCAGCATCAACAAGGGTAAATCCGCATACACCCCGGCAATCAGGAACAGGCTCAGGCGCACCACCGTGCTGCAACTGATCAACGCACTTTGCGTGGCTCGCGCCGCGTCCTTGGGCAAACGGCTATTCAAATAGATCGCATATAAAAAGCCGCCACTGCCGAACAGCGCCCCAAACAAGCCGCCGACCGTACCCATAGGGATTGACCAGCCCGTCGCCAACTGCGTGGGCCGCGCCTTCACCGCCAGGCTGTAGATCGCGTACGCGCTGATAAACAGACCCATCAGTAACAGCAGCAGGTCCGAATGCAGGTTGAGCAAAAACACCACACCCAGCGTGCAACCCATCGCCATGCACGGCAGCAATCGCACCAGTTCTGACGTGTTCACGTCTCGCCGCGATTGCAGCAGGTTGCCAAACGCCGCAACAAAATCCAGCAGCACCAGCAGCGGAATGATCTTCGACAGCGGCATGAAAACGATCAGGATCGGCCCCGCGACCAGTGCCGTACCGAACCCGGCAATGCCAAATACCACATAGGCCACCACCACACCCAGGCCGATCACCAGCCAGTCCATAGCGCCGAACGGCCACTGACTCATCCACTCAACCAGGCTCATGGGCTATTCCTTAAATAGACATGGCGTTCACTTTAGCCATCGCGGAGTGTTGCGACTAATATCGTCAAAGCCCGCCACCCATCTCAAAAAGGCATGAGCCGTGATTTCCACTCGCCAGCTGCGTTACTTCGTCGAAATCGCCGACAGCGGCAGTTTCAGTGCCGCCGCCGAACGCCTGTTCGTGGCGCAATCGGCCTTGAGCCGCCAGATCAAGGAGCTGGAGTCCCAACTGCAAACCCCGCTGTTCGAACGCACCGCACGCCAGCCACGCCTGACAGCTGCCGGAGAGGCGTTCTACCCTCGGGCGCGCAATCTGCTGAGCGACCTGAACAAGGCGAGTGAAATGGCCACTCAGGTCGGCAACGGCCAACTCGGCACCCTGCGCCTTAGCCATTCGAGCACCGTACCGATGAGCGGCGCCTTGCTGCGCGGCGTCAGTCGTTGGCTGGAACGCTGTCCCGGCGTGTCGATGGACATCGTCAAACTGTCCTCCGAAGCCCAGCTGGAGGAAATCGCCGACGGGCGCCTCGAAGCAGGGCTGCTGCGCCTGCCAGTGTTGCGCCAGCGCGAAGGCGTGCGCGTGCTGCCTTTATACAGCGAGCCGCTGTTATTGGCGGTGCCGCCGGGCCACCCATTGGCACGCCGCGATACGCCAGTGGAATTGGCGCAGCTCAAGGACGAAGCGTTTATTTCAGTGCCCCACCCCCAGCGCGGCGGGCTGAGTTATCTGTCGGCAGAGTTGTGCATGCGTGCCGGATTTTTCCCCAAGGCGGCACGGGTGATGTCGCGCAAGACCACGCAATTGCAGCTGATCCAGGCCGGTTTTGGTATTGCCTTGTTACCAAAATCCATGCAGGACATCGCGCCCGCCACCCTGCACTTCTTGCCGCTGGCCGACCCGGATTGCCACAGCACCGTGGCCCTGGCCTGCGCCCAGGCGCCGAGCGCGTTGGTGGAGCAATTCTGCCAAACCTTGCGCGAATGCCTATAAACTGCGCCCATGATTAAAGATCCTTTTGCCCGACTGGGCCTGGACCGCGAAGTCCTGACTGTCAGCCAGCTCAACGGCCGCGCGCGGGTGTTGCTCGAAGACGTGTTCACCAATATCTGGGTTGAAGGCGAGATCTCCAACCTCGCCCGCCCGGCCTCCGGCCATGTGTATTTCACCCTCAAGGACAGCGGCGCTCAAGTGCGTTGCGCGCTGTTTCGAAACAACGCTGCTCGGGTGCGCCAGGCGCTGAAGGATGGCCTGGCGGTGAAGGTGCGCGGCAAGGTCTCGTTGTTCGAGGGCCGTGGCGACTACCAACTGATCCTAGACACCGTGGAGCCAGCGGGTGATGGTGCGCTGCGCCTGGCCTTCGATGCCTTGAAGGAAAAGCTCAGCGCAGAAGGCCTGTTCAGTGCCGAGCGCAAGGTGCCCTTGCCGGCGCACCCTCGGCGCATCGGCATTATCAGCTCGCCAACCGGCGCGGTGATTCGCGACATCATCAGCGTATTCGGCCGCCGCGCGCCGAACATCGAGCTGACGTTAATCCCGACCGCAGTGCAAGGCCGCGAAGCCATCCCGCAGATCGTGCGGGCGTTGAAACTGGCCGACGCCCGCGGCTTCGACGCGCTGATCCTGGCCCGTGGCGGCGGCTCGCTGGAAGACCTCTGGTGCTTCAACGAAGAAGCCGTGGCCCGCGCGATAGATGCCTGCGTCACGCCCATCGTCAGTGCCGTCGGCCATGAAACCGATGTATCGATCAGCGACTTCGTCGCCGACGTGCGCGCCCCTACCCCATCGGCCGCCGCTGAACTGCTTGCACCGGACGCCAGCCACCTGGTGCGCCAAGTGGAAAACCTGCATCGCCGCCTGGTGATGCTGATGCGCAATCGTCTGAGCCACAGCCGCCTGCGCCTGGAAGGCATGGCCCGCCGCCTGCGTCACCCCGGTGAGCGTCTGCGCCAGCAGGCCCAGCGCCTGGACGACCTGGACATGCGCCTGCGCCGCGCCTTCGAGCGCAGCCTCAACACCCGTCGCGAACGCTTGATCCGCCTGGAAACTCGCCTCGCCGGCCAGCACCCGGGCCGCCAACTGGCGCTGCTGCGCCAGCGCCTGGACAGCCTTGCCGAGCGCCTGCCCCGCGCCATGCGTGAAGGCCTCAAGGCGCGGCGCCTGCAACTGCAAAGCCAGGTGCAGACACTGCAGGTGGTCAGCCCGCTGGCGACCCTCGGCCGGGGCTACAGCATTTTGCTGGACGAACGCGGCCAGGCCATTCGCAGCGCCGCGCAAACCCATACCGGCCAGCGCCTGACCGCGCGCCTCGGTGAGGGCCAACTGCAAGTGCGTGTGGAAGACAACCACCTGACGCCTGTCACCCTTTCGCTACTGGATTGACTGATGCCACGCTTTCTCAGTTTGTTGATGCTCGCTTGCCTGACCTTCAATGCCCACGCCGACAGCTACATCACCCGCACACTGAACAAGCCGGTGCCTGGTGGCGTGGCGGTGGTCGACCTGGGGCCTGCCGCAACGGCGCCCAAGGCGGTCTACCTCGGGCGGCCGGTGCTGGTGGTCAGGGAGCAGAGTAACTGGCTGGCAATTGTCGGCATCCCGCTGACGGTCAAGCCGGGCAATGAACGCATCAGCAGCGGCGCACGCGTTCTGCCGTTTGTGGTGGGTTACAAGAAATACCCGGAACAGCGCATCACGCTTAAAAACAAAAGCCAGGTCAACCCCGACCCGGCGCAGTTGAAGCGCATCGAGGGTGAACTGGCCGTGCAGCTCAAGGCCTACCGCAGCTTCAGCCCGAACGTGCCGAGCAACCTGGTGCTGGACAAGCCGGTGAACGGGCCGCTGTCGAGCAAATTCGGCGTGCGCCGCTTCTTCAATGGCGAGGAGCGCAACCCGCACTCGGGCCTGGACTTTGCGGTGCCGGCCGGTACGCCAATCAAGACGCCTGCGGCCGGCAAGGTGATCCTTACCGGCAACTACTTCTTCAATGGCAACACGGTGTTTGTCGATCACGGGCAGGGCTTTATCAGCATGTTCTGCCATATGTCGAAGATTGACGTGAGCGTCGGCCAGCAACTGGGACGCGGCACGGTAGTGGGCAAGGTAGGTTCGACAGGTCGGGCGACCGGACCGCATATGCACTGGAACGTCAGCCTTAATGATGCGCGAGTTGATCCGGCGATCTTTATCGGCGCTTTCCAGCCCTGAACCATTCGATTGCGCAGCCGGGAAAGGCTGCGCAATTAAAGCCGGCCATAGCCTGACTAATGGTCATAAAATCTCGTTTATTACGTGAATAGCAGAAGTTATCTCAATTTTTCTCGACTGCTTGCCATCCTCTGCCTCCACGGTTAGGGTTGGGCTTATGAAAACCTCTCACACCCTCATTCAGCGCCGTCAGCACCGCAGTCTGTGCCTCGTCAGCGCACGACTGCCAAGCTGAATCGATCTGTCTCGCCCCAAGCGTCGTCCCCAACAACAGTGATTCGGCAGGCCGCCTTTTCTCGGCCCTATGACAAAGGATTTTGCGATGAGCATGCTCAAAGACCCGTCTTCGAAATACCGTGCGTTTCCGACCATCGATATCCCGGACCGTACCTGGCCGTCCAACACCATTACCACCGCGCCGATCTGGTGCAGCTCGGATTTGCGTGATGGCAACCAGTCGCTGATCGAGCCAATGGATGCCGCAAAAAAACTGCGCTTCTGGAAGACACTGGTCGCCGTCGGTGTGAAGGAAATCGAAGCCTCCTTCCCCGCCGCGTCGCAAACCGATTTTGATTTCGTACGCACCCTGATCGAAGACAACCACATCCCCGAGGACACCACCATCCAGGTGCTGACCCAGGGCCGTGAAGACTTGATCGCCCGTACTTTCGAATCCCTGCGTGGCGCCAAAAAGGCCATCGTGCATTTGTACAACGCCACCTCGCCGTCGTTCCGCCGCATTGTGTTCAACCAGGACAAGGACGGCATCAAGGCAATCGCAGTGAACGCGGCCAAGTTGTTCGTCAAATACGCAGCCCAGCAGCCGGAAACCCAGTGGACCTTCGAATACTCCCCGGAGACCTTCAGCGCCACCGAGCTGGAGTTCGCCAAGGAAGTCTGTGACGCGGTGATCGAGGTGTGGAACCCGACGCCCGCGCACAAGATGATCCTCAACCTGCCGGCTACTGTGGAATGCGCCACGCCGAATATCTATGCCGACCAGATCGAGTGGTTCGGTCGCCATATCAACCGCCGTGACAGCGTGATCATCAGCCTGCACACCCACAACGACCGTGGCACGGGCGTGGCCGCCACCGAGCTGGGCCTGATGGCCGGGGCTGATCGTGTCGAAGGCTGCCTGTTCGGCAACGGCGAGCGCACCGGTAACGTCGACCTGGTGACCGTGGCGCTGAACATGTACACCCAGGGCCTCGACCCGCAGCTGGACTTCTCCGATATCGACGGCGTGCGCAAAGTCGTCGAGGAGTGCAACCAGATCCAGGTGCACCCTCGCCATCCATACGTTGGCGACCTGGTGCATACCGCGTTCTCCGGCTCGCACCAGGATGCCATCCGCAAGGGCTTCTCCCAGCAGAAAGACGACGCGTTGTGGGAAGTGCCGTACTTGCCGATTGACCCGGCCGACATCGGCCGCAGCTACGAGGCGGTGATCCGCGTGAACAGCCAGTCGGGCAAGGGCGGGATCGCCTACCTGCTGGAGCAGGAATACGACATCAGCTTGCCACGCCGCATGCAGATCGAATTCAGCCAGGTGGTGCAGGCTGAAACCGACCGCGTCGGCCTGGAAATGACCGCACCGCAGATCTACGCCTTGCTGCAACGCGAATACCTGCAAGCCAACACTCCGTACGCGCTGGTCAGCCATCGCCTGCAGGAAGAAAACGGCAACAGCTACGTGGAAGTGGAAGTCTCCGGCAAAGGCCAGGGCGAGACCAACCTGCACTGGAAAGGCAAAGGCAACGGCGCGCTGGAAGCGCTGGTGGCGGGCTTGCCGATTGGCGTGGAGATCATGGATTACAACGAACATGCAATCGGCGCGGGTACCAACGCTAAAGCGGCGGCGTACATCGAGCTGCGCGTGAACGGCGAACGCCCGGTACACGGCGTGGGCATCGATGAAAACATCACCACAGCGAGTTTCAAGGCGCTGTTCAGTGCGTTGAACCGCTCGTTGAGCCAGCAGGAAGCGAAAGCGGCCTAAGCTTATCGGCGCAATGCAAAAGGCCCCTGGGTGAGAATCCAGGGGCCTTTTTACTGTGGAATTGCGGTGTTGCTGGCGGCCTCATCGGGGGCAAGCCCCCTTCCACAGGGGAATGCATTCCAAATGTGGGAGGGGCTTGCCCCCGATGGCGGTCCGTCAGACAAACTGAAAGCTATCGGCATCCAGGTTCGCCGGAAAACGGGTGCGGTACGCGGCCAACTCCGGCGCATCCAGCCTCACCTGAAACACCCCATCCGCCTCCCCGGCACTCAGCAAGGTCTCGCCCTGGAAGTCCAGCACCTGGCTGTCCCCGGTGTAGGCAAAGCCCTTCCCGTCCGTGCCCACGCGGTTCACCGCGGCGACGTAGCACAGGTTCTCGATGGCCCGCGCAGGCAACAGTCGATTCCAATGCTGACGCCGTGCGCCCGGCCAGTTGGCGGTATACAACAGCAGATCAGTGTCCTGGGCATCTCGACTCCACACCGGGAAGCGCAAGTCGTAGCAAATCAACGGACGAATACGCCAACCGTTCAACTCGAACTGCACCTGACGTTCGCCGGGGGTGTAGTGATCGTGCTCGCCAGCCATGCGGAACAGGTGGCGCTTGTCGTAATGCAACACCTCACCGTCCGGCCGCGCCCACAGCAGGCGGTTACGGTGACTGCCGTCCGCCGCCTGGATGATCACGCTGCCAGTGATCACGGCGTTGTATTTCGCGGCCTGGACCTTCAGCCAACGGTGAGTCGGGCCGTTTTCCGGTTCGGCCAGGGAAGCCGACTCCATGGAAAAGCCGGTGGTGAACATCTCCGGCAATACGATCAGGTCGGCGCCGTTGGCCTGCTCCAACAGCAGCTCGAAATGTTCCAGATTGGCCTGGCGGTCGTGCCACGCCAGGGTGGTCTGGACCAGGGCAATGTTCAGGTTAGGCAAAGCACTCAAATCACGCATAGTTTTGCCGCCGCTTGTTGCAGCGTCTCCTCGCGTTTGGCAAAGCACAGGCGCACCAGGCGCTGGCCTTGAGGCGGGTTGCGGTAGAACACAGAGATGGGAATCGACGCCACGCCGTGTTCGCGAGTCATCCATTCGGACATGGCGACATCATCCAGGTCCGGGCGAATCCGGGAATAATCCACCAGTTGAAAGTAAGTCCCCGCCGACGGGCTGAAGCTGAACCGCGACGGCGCCAGCAACCGGCAGAACAGGTCGCGCTTGGCTTGGTAGAACGCCGGCAGCGCCCCCACGTGCTCCGGGTGCTCTGCCATGAAATCGGCCAGCGCGTACTGCAACGGCGTCACGCCACAGAAACTGACGTACTGATGCACTTTGCGCAGCTCGGCAGTGAGGGCCGGCGGCGCAACCACATAGCCGGTTTTCCAGCCCGTGACGTGATAAGTCTTGCCGAACGAGCTGACCACGAACGCACGCGAGTACAGCTCCTCGTGGGCGAGCACGCTGACGTGGGGCACGCCGTCGAACACCAGGTGTTCGTACACTTCATCGCTGAGCAGATAGATATCGCGCCCGCGAATCAGCTCGGCCAGTTGGTCCAGTTCCTCACGGCTGATCAGCGCGCCGCTGGGATTGTGCGGGGTATTGAGCACGATCATGCGCGTGCGCGGCGACAGCGCGGCCTTGATGCGCTCGAAGTCCAGGCTGAAATCCTGTAAGCCCAACTGCACATGCACGCAGCGCCCGCCGGCCAGCTCTACCGAGGGCGCGTAGCTGTCGTAGCAAGGGTCGAAGATGATCACCTCGTCACCATTGCGGATAACAGCCTGGATAGCGCAGAAGATGCCCTGGGTAGCGCCGGGGGTTATGGTGACCTCAAGGTCGGCATCGACGCTGACACCGTAGCTGTGGGCAATCTTCGCCACCACTTGCTGGCGCAGGGCGGGCAAACCGCTCATCGGTGCGTATTGGTTATGGCCGTTGGCGACGTGCCGACCCACGGCGTCGAGCAAGTCTTGAGGGCCATTGAAGTCCGGAAAACCCTGGGACAGGTTGATTGCGCCGGTTTCGGCCGCCAACTGCGACATGCTGGTGAAAATGGTGGTGCCGACATTCGGCAGCTTGCTGGTGATCATGGGAGCCCCCTTCGGGTGAGCCCAAGTTTTAAGCTGCAAGCTGCAAGGAGGTCAAGGGGCAAACTGCCAGGCACAAAAAAGGGCCCCCAAAGGAGCCCTCTCTTGCAGCTTGTCGCTTGGAACTTGCAGCTGCTACTTCTTATCCCTGCGCTTCTTGTCGGCCTTCTTGTGGTGAGTCATCAAACGACGCTTCTTGTTCACCTGACGGTCGGTCAGTGTGTTCTTGTTGCCTTCGTACGGGTTCTCACCACCCTTGAACTCGATACGGATCGGCGTACCGACCAGTTTCAAGACACGGCGGTAGGTGTTCTCAAGGTAACGCACATAGGACTTGGGCACCTTCTCGATCTGGTTACCGTGGATCACGATAATCGGCGGGTTGGCACCACCCAAGTGGGCGTAACGCAGTTTGATGCGGCGGTTGTTGACCATCGGCGGCGCGTGCTCGCCAACCGCGTCTTCCAGGATCTGGGTGAGGCGGTTGGTCGGCCAGCGCGTAACCGCGGACTTGAACGAGTTCTGTACGGACGCGTAGAGGTTGCCCACGCCGGTGCCGTGCAGTGCCGAGATAAAGTGGATATCGGCAAACTCAACGAAGAACAGGCGACGCTGCAGCTCGATCTTGACGAAATCGCGCTCGCTTGGCGTCATGCCGTCCCACTTGTTGATCGCGATCACCAGGGCACGACCGGCTTCCAGGGCGAAGCCCAGCAGGTTCAGGTCGTGGTCAACCACGCCTTCGCGGGCGTCCATCACGAAGATCACCACGTTGGCGTCTTTGATCGCCTGCAGGGTTTTCACCACGGAGAATTTTTCAACTTCCTCGTGGATCTTGCCGCGCTTGCGCACACCGGCGGTGTCGATCAGCGTGTACTTCTCGTCGTTGCGCTCGAACGGGATGTAGATGCTGTCGCGCGTAGTGCCAGGTTGGTCATAGACGATGACCCGGTCTTCACCCAGCATGCGGTTGACCAGGGTCGACTTGCCGACGTTAGGGCGGCCGATGATGGCGATCTTGATCCCGTCTTTTTCGCTCGGGCCAGGAATGCGCTTGGCTTCCTCGCCTTCGGCGACGATCTCTTCTTCACCCTCTTCTTCGTCGGCGTCATCCTTGGGGAAACTGCTCAGGGCAATTTCCAGCATCTGGGTGATGCCACGACCGTGGGCACCTGCGACCGGGATTGCGTCGCCCAGGCCCATCGGGCTGAACTCGGCGCGGGCCTGTTCAGGATCGATGTTGTCGATCTTGTTGGCGATCAGGTAGGAACGCTTGTTGCGCTTGCGCAGGTGCTCGCCAATCATCTGGTCGGCAGCGGTGTAGCCCGCACGGGCGTCCACCAGGAACAACACGACATCGGCTTCTTCAATGGCCAGCAGCGACTGCTCGGCCATTTTTTCGTCCATGCCATGTTCGTCACCGGAGATACCACCGGTGTCGACAATAATGTAGGAGCGCCCTTGCCACTTTGCCTCACCGTATTGGCGATCACGGGTAAGACCGGACAAGTCGCCGACGATGGCGTCGCGAGTCCTGGTCAGGCGGTTGAACAAGGTGGACTTGCCGACGTTAGGTCGGCCCACCAGGGCGATTACGGGAACCATGCGGCTCTCCACTTCGTTATTTCAGAAAATACAAAAGCCGCTGCAGGGCAGCGGCTGGTGCTCGACTGTAGGAGCGAGCTTGCTCGCGAAAATTGCAAAGGCACCGCGTTCATTCAAGCATCACGCGTTATCGTTAACGATTTTCGCGAGCAAGCTCGCTCCTACAGGTGAAGCTGCCTGGGGAGTTTAGTCCCCGGGCATCGTTCTTACTTGATGGTCAGGGCTTCCAGCTTGCCGCTGTTGCCATACACATAAAGCATGTTACCCACCACCAGCGGACGCGCACGCAGGCCGTCGCTGTCGATACGCTCGCGACCTACAAAGCGACCGTCCACCTGGCTCAGCAGGTGCAGGTAACCTTCGAAGTCACCGACCGCTACGTAGCTGGAGAAGACTTCCGGTGCCGACAGTTGGCGGCGAGCCAGGGAATCGTTGCTCCACAGCGCAGTGGTGGAACGCTCGTCGACACTTTCAACGGTGCCGGACGCCAGGCTTACGTAGACGCTGCCAAACCCTTGGGCGACACCGGCGTAGCTGGAAGCATCACGCTGCCAGTTGACCCGACCGCTCTGCAGGTCCAGCGCCGCAACACGGCCCTGGTAGGTGGCGACGTAGAGGGTCTCACCCGACAGCAACAGGCCGCCGTCGATGTCCACCACACGATCCAGTTCGGAACGACCTTGTGGGATTGCCACACGGGTTTCCCAGACAGGCACGCCGTTCTGGGTATTCAGGGCGACCACTTTACCGGTCGACAGCCCGGCAACGGCCAGATTGTTGGTCACAATCGGACCACTGGTACCGCGCAAGGTCAGCACCGCCGGGGTGCTGTCGTACAACCAGCGCTGGTTGCCGGTGGCGGCGTCCAGACCAATCACACGGTCATCCTGAGTCTGCACCACGACGATGTCGCCGTTGGTGGCAGGCGGTGCGAGGACTTCACTGGTCACGCGAGCGCGCCATTTCTCTTCACCGGTGCTGGAATCCAGGGCCACGACTTCACCCTTGAGGGTGCCGAGCATGACCATGCCGTAACCCACGCCTACCGCGCCGGAAACTGGCAACTCAAGGTCTTTCTTCCACTTCACGTCACCGTTCATGCGATCCATGGAGGTCACGATGCCGGTTACGTCAGCGGCCACAATGTTGTCACCGTCGATTGCCGGTACCAGCATGTTGTAGGTTTCGCCCTGACCGTCACCGATGGAGCGGCTCCACTGCTTCTGCAGGACCACTTCTTCCTTGAAGCTGGTCAGCTCCGCAGGCGGCAGTTCTTTTTTACTGTTGCTGCTGCAACCCGCGGCCAGAACGGCCAGAGCCAGCAATGCTGCATGTTTCCAACGGATCACGTCACGCATCCCCTTTGGCCAGGTCGTCCAGCTTGATTTGTAAGCCACCGACCGCCGCTTCATCAGACAGCGCCGCCTTGGCTTTTTGGTACGCAGCATTGGCTTCGTCGGTACGACCCAATTGGACCAACAGGTCGCCCTTGAGCTCTTCGCGAGTGGCTACAAATGCCTTGTCAGCATCGCCGTCGAGCAGTTTGAGTGCTTCGTCAGCCTTGTTCTGTGCCGCCAATACCTGTGCCAGGCGCTGACGTGCGATTTCACCCAGGGTCGGGTTGGTCGGCTTGTCGGCGATGGCCTTGAGCTCGGTGGCTGCATCATCCAGCTTGCCGGTATCGACCGCGACTTTCGCGACGAAGAGGCTGCCGTACTGGGCGTAGGTAGTACCGCCAAATTCGTTCTTCAACTTGCCGGCCAGGTCTGCCACTTGAGCAGGGTCCGGCTTGCCGTCCGGCGTCAGGGTAGTTTCCAGCAGTTGCTGATAAACGATCGAGGCGCCTTGGGACTGGTTGGCCTGATACTTGGTCCAGGCTTGCCAGCCGAACACCACCACTAAAGCCAGCAGACCGCCAGTAACCAGAGGCTTGCCGTTACGCTGCCACCAGTCCTTGAACTCGGCCAGTTGCTCATCATCAGTACTCGACACCCCAATACTCCTTAATCGCTAAATTCGGCTGTTCGACAGCTTCAACCCTGCACAACGCAGGTGGCCAGGTGCGCAGCGAGCGCATCAAAGGCAATGTTCTGTTGTTCGCCCTGGCCACGCAGGGGTTTGAAACCTATCACTTGCTGGGCCAACTCGTCATCGCCGAGGATCAACGCATACAACGCGCCGCTCTTGTCGGCCTTCTTGAACTGGCTCTTGAAGCTACCCGCACCGGCATTGATCTGCAGGCGCAGGTTCGGCAGTTGGTCACGCACTTTTTCGCTCAGGGCCAAGGCAGCCAGTTCGGCGGCCTCGCCAAACGCACAAAGATACACGTCCACCTGACGGGAAATCTCTTGCGGCACTTGCTCCAGGGTTTCCAGCAGCAGAATCAGCCGCTCGATGCCCATGGCGAAACCCACGCCCGCAGTCGGCTTGCCGCCCATCTGCTCGACCAGGCCATCGTAACGGCCACCGGCACACACGGTGCCCTGGGCGCCGAGTTTGTCGGTGACCCATTCGAACACGGTCTTGCTGTAGTAATCGAGGCCGCGCACCAGCTTGGGGTTGATCACATACGGAATACCCGCCGCATCCAGGCGAGCCTTGAGGCCCTCGAAGTGCGTTCGGGATTCTTCGTCCAGGTAGTCGGCCATTTTCGGCGCGTCGACCAGTACAGCCTGGGTGTCGGCGTTCTTGGTATCCAGCACGCGCAAAGGGTTGGTCTTCAGGCGGCGCTGGCTGTCTTCGTCCAGTTTATCCAGATGGGCAGACAGGTACTCGACAAGGGCGACCCGGTAGCGGCCCCGGGACTCGCTGGTGCCCAGGCTGTTGAGCTCGAGCTTGACCGCGTCGCGGATGCCCAGTTCGCCCCACAGGCGCCAGGTCAGCACGATCAGCTCGGCGTCAATGTCCGGCCCGTCCAGGTTGAAGACTTCGCAACCGATCTGGTGGAACTGGCGATAACGACCTTTCTGCGGACGCTCGTGGCGGAACATCGGGCCGATGTACCACAGCTTCTGGGTCTGGCCGCCACCGGTGATGCCATGCTCCAGCACAGCGCGAACGCACGCGGCGGTACCTTCCGGACGCAGGGTCAGGGAGTCGCCGTTACGGTCTTCAAAGGTGTACATCTCTTTTTCAACGATGTCGGTCACTTCACCGATGGAGCGCTTGAACAGCTCGGTGAACTCGACGATCGGCATGCGAATCTGCTTGTAACCGTAGTTATCCAGCAGGCGCGCGACAGTGCTTTCGAAGTAACGCCACAGTGGCGTCTGCTCCGGCAGGATGTCGTTCATGCCACGAATGGCTTGCAGAGACTTGCTCACATCAAATCCTTAAATTCGTTCAATCAGCCGCGAGCGATCAGCGCTGCGTCAGCGGCGACCTTTTCGGCCGCTTTCTCGCGGATCAGCTTTTCCAGCTCATCCACCAGATTGTCATTCGTCAATTTCTGCGACGGTTTGCCGTCGATATAAATCAGGTTCGGGGTACCGCCGGTCAAGCCCACATGCGCCTCTTTGGCCTCGCCCGGTCCGTTGACCACACAACCGATCACCGCGACATCCAGCGGCACCAGCAGGTCTTCCAGACGCAACTCCAGGTCGTTCATGGTTTTCACCACGTCGAAGTTCTGCCGCGAACAGCTCGGGCAGGCAATGAAGTTGATGCCACGGGAACGCAAACGCAGGGATTTGAGAATGTCGTAGCCGACCTTCACTTCCTCTACGGGGTCTGCCGCCAGGGAGATACGGATGGTATCGCCAATCCCTTCGGCGAGCAGCATACCGAGACCCACCGCAGATTTCACTGTGCCTGAGCGTAATCCGCCCGCTTCAGTGATACCCAGGTGCAACGGCTGCACGATTTCCTTGGCCAGCAGGCGGTAGGCTTCTACGGCCATGAACACATCGGAAGCCTTTACGCTGACCTTGAAGTCCTGGAAATTCAGGCGTTCCAAGTGTTCAACGTGGCGCAGTGCCGACTCGACCAGCGCGGCCGGGGTAGGCTCGCCGTATTTCTTTTGCAGGTCTTTTTCCAGCGAGCCGGCGTTGACGCCGATGCGGATCGGAATCCCGCGATCACGGGCCGCATCCACCACAGCGCGCACACGATCTTCGCGACCGATGTTGCCCGGGTTGATACGCAGGCAGTCCACACCCAGTTCGGCTACGCGCAACGCAATCTTGTAGTCGAAGTGAATGTCGGCAACCAGCGGCACCTTGACCAATTGCTTGATGCGGCCAAACGCTTCGGCGGCGTCCATGTCTGGTACGGAAACCCGCACGATGTCCACGCCAGCCGCTTCCAGACGATTGATCTGGGCAACGGTGGCGGCCACGTCATTGGTGTCGCTGTTGGTCATGCTCTGCACCGCGATGGGGGCATCGCCGCCCACCGGCACCGAGCCGACCCAGATCTTGCGCGATACGCGACGTTTGATTGGAGATTCGCCGTGCATGACTATTGTCCCAACTTGAGGCGAGCTGTCTCGCCACTGGTGAACGGCGCCACGTCCACAGGCTGGCCGTTATAGGCCACTTGCGCGCCACGGGCGAAGCCCAGACGCAGCGTCAAAGGAGGCTTGCCGCCCTGGTCCAGAGTATCTCCCTTACGCTTGAGACCGCTAAACAGCACTTTGCCATTGCCATCGGTGACTTGCGTCCAGCAGTCAGCGACGAAGGTGATCTGTACGCGCCCGTCACCGGCGATCAGCGCAGGGGTAGTGGGCGGTGAGATGGCTGGCGCCGTCGGTGCGGCCGGCGCTGGAGCGGCCGCCGCTGGGGCCTGGGCGACTGGCGCTGCTGGAGCCGGAGCGGGCACGGCCGCAGTCGCAGCGGGTGCGTTGCTGGCTTGCGGAGCAGGCTGTTCAGCGGTGGCCGGCGCTTCTGGCGCGGCCTGGCCTTCAGCGACCGCCTGGTCTTCCGGCTCATCCAGCGGATGAATCTGGGTGGTACCGTCGGCGCTTTCGACCTCGACGTGTTCCAGAGCGTTGCTGGTCAGGTCTTTATTGCGCTGGGTGGTCTGGTCTTGCCACCAGACAAAGCCACCGCCGATCACGGCAATCAGCAGCAACAGGCTGACAATGCGCAAGATCGTGTGGGAAACCCGCGTGGGCTCTTCGATACGGCCGAGGCCATGGACATTGCTGCCCTGGGAGTCGGTGCCGGTGAACTCGTCGAACGCCTGGACCAGCACGGTCTGGTCGATCCCCAGCAATTTGGCATAGGCGCGGATATAGCCGCGGGCAAAGGTATGCCCAGGCAACTTGTCGAACGCGCCAGCCTCAAGGTTGGCCAGGGAGGTGGTGGTCAGATTGAGCTTGAGGGCCACTTCCGCCAGCGACCAACCATTGCTTTCGCGGGCCTGACGCAAGGTCTCGCCTGGGTTGACGCGATTAGCTGCTACAACTTCCGGGTGCGCGGCTTTCATCATTGCTCCGACAGGTATTGCTGATATTCCGGCGTACCGGGATAGAGTCGTTCGAGTTGCTGGCCAAAACGTGCGGCTGTGCCCGGTTCTTCATGAACCGTCGCCAGGCGCACACCAAGTAACAGACTACGTGCATTGTGCCCGCTGAGCAGGCTGAAACGCTCGTAATAGTCACGTGCCGGCACATAATGCCTATCTTCGTAAGACAACTCAGCCATTTCAAGCAAAGCGCGTGGTTGGCGAGCGTTCAGGAGCAGGGCTTTTTCCAACTGCTGGCGCGCAAGCTTGCGCTGGCCCAGGTGGATCGAGGCCACCCCCAGGTTCTCGAACACGCGCGAGCGCTCAGGATAAAGGGTATCGGTGCTGGCTTGCTGGAAATACCCGGCCGCCTCTGCATACCGCTTCTGCTCGAACAGGAAACTGCCGTAGTTGTTCAACAAACGCGCGTCCCCAGGTCGGGAAGCCAGTGCCTTGCTGAAATAGCAATCGGCCAACTCGGGCTCGGCCTGGGCCTTGAACACCAGCGCCAGCGCGGCATTGGCATCAGCATCGTCGGCATCCAGTTCGAGGGCCTTCTTCAAGGGCACCTTGGCCTGCTCGCTCATGCCTTGTTGCAGATAGCCCAAGCCGAGTTGCACATAGGCCACACGCGCCGCTTCACGACCCTTGCCGGTTTGCAGCGGGCTGTCATGGCCCGATGAAACACAACCGGTCGCCAGACCGGTTACAAGCAACAGCAGCGCAAGGCGCAAGGGCATAGAGGTCCTCTCTCAGGTTCGTTTTGCAGCGCTTTGCGCAACATCATCGGCGGCATTCAACTCACGCACGGCGATGTAACGCTCACTGCGACGGGTGCGATCCAGCACCTGTCCTACCAATTGGCCACACGCGGCATCGATGTCTTCGCCACGGGTCGTGCGGACGGTGACGTTGTAGCCGGCCTGGTGGAGTTGATCCTGGAAACGACGGATGGCGTTGTTGCTCGGCCGCTCGTAGCCAGAATGCGGAAACGGGTTGAACGGAATCAGGTTGATCTTGCACGGGGTGTTCTTGAGCAACTCGATCATCTCGACCGCATGCTCGACCTTGTCATTGATGCCCTTGAGCATGGTGTACTCGATGGTCAGCACGCGCTTCTCACCCAGGGTGGCCATATAACGCTGGCAGGATTCGAGCAGCATCTTAAGCGGATACTTCTTGTTGATCGGCACCAATTGGTTACGCAATGCGTCATTAGGTGCGTGCAGCGACAACGCCAGGGAAACGTCGATGTGCTTGGCCAGCTCATCGATCATCGGTACCACGCCGGAGGTCGACAGAGTCACACGGCGCTTGGAGATGCCGTAGCCCAGGTCGTCCATCATCAGGTGCATGGCCGCAATCACGTTGTCGAAGTTCAGCAGCGGCTCACCCATGCCCATCATCACCACGTTGGTGATGGCACGGTCGACGGTCGCCGGGACGCTGCCAAAGGATTTGTTGGCAATCCACACCTGGCCGATGACTTCGGCGGCGGTGAGGTTGCTATTGAAGCCTTGCTTGCCGGTGGAGCAGAAACTGCAGTCCAGGGCACAGCCTGCCTGGGACGAAACGCACAAGGTGCCGCGCTTGCCCTGGGGAATGTACACGGTCTCGACGCAGCTGCCGGACGCCACGCGCACCACCCACTTACGGGTGCCGTCGCTGGAGATGTCCTCGCTGACCACTTCGGGACCACGGACCTCAGCAATGGCCTTGAGCTTGTCGCGCAGGGCCTTGCTGACGTTCGTCATGGCGTCGAAATCGTCGACGCCAAAGTGGTGAATCCACTTCATTACCTGACCGGCACGGAAACGCTTCTCCCCGATTGAGTCGAAGAATTTCTCCATTTCCGGCTGAGTCAGACCCAGCAGGTTGGTTTTAACAGTCGATGTAGTCATGGATTCACCCTCACTCTTTAAGCCGATGCTTAGCGAGCGGTTACTTCAGTAGCGGCGAAGAAGTACGAGATTTCGCGAGCAGCAGCGGCTTCGGAGTCCGAACCGTGTACAGCGTTGGCGTCGATGGACTCAGCGAAGTCAGCACGGATGGTGCCGGCAGCCGCTTCTTTAGGGTTGGTAGCGCCCATCAGCTCACGGTTCAGAGCGATAGCGTTTTCGCCTTCCAGAACCTGAACAACAACAGGACCGGAGATCATGAAGGCAACCAGGTCGCCGAAAAAGCCACGAGCGCTGTGCTCAGCGTAGAAGCCTTCAGCTTCAGCCTTGGACAGTTGCTTGAGTTTCGAAGCTACAACCTTCAGGCCGGCTTTTTCGAAACGAGTGGTGATCTCGCCGATGACGTTTTTTGCAACAGCGTCAGGCTTGATGATGGAGAAAGTACGTTGAACAGCCATGGTGTAACTCCAGAAACGGTAATTTACGAAAAATTAAACCCGCGAATTATACGCGGGTTATTGGGTATTGCCTAACTGCGTAAAAAGGCGGCTCAGTCTGCTTCTTCGATCCACAGGCCTTGAATCGCCTCCAGGACCTTTTCGCCACCCCGATCAGGGATGTCGTCGAAGTCCGGCAGCGCCATTACCAGATCACGCAATTTGACGAAGTTCACAGTGAGAGGATTGACCTCAGGATGAGCTTCGGCAAGTTGTATAGCGATTTCTTGTACATCAACCCATTTCAGGCTCATGACAGTTCCTTGAATCAATGCGGCGCTTCGGCCGCATGGTTGAGCGAATATTTCGGGATTTCGACAGTGATGTCTTCAGTGCCGACCTTTGCCTGACAGCTTAGGCGAGAAGTCGCCTCCAGGCCCCAGGCGCGGTCGAGAAAATCCTCTTCCAGTTCGTCCGCTTCCTCAAGGGAGTTGAAGCCCTCGCGGATGATGCAGTGGCAGGTGGTGCAGGCACACACACCGCCGCAGGCGCTTTCGATCTCGATATGGTTGTCATGGGCGACTTCAAGGATGGACTTGCCGGTCTCAGCCTCAACAACCATACCGTCCGGGCAATGCTCGGCGTGTGGCAGAAAAATGACCTGCGGCATCAGTTATTCCTCAATTTCATTCAGGTTGCGACCCGCCAGGGCGGCTTTTACCGTCTGGTCCATACGGCGGGCGGCAAAGGCATCGGTGACGTGTGACAGGCGTTTGGTCTGTTGCTCGATGGCGTAACCATCGTTGCCTTTCATGAGTTCGGCCAGTTCCTGCATCTGCAGGTCGATGACCATGCGCTCTTCGGCGTCCAACAGGCGCTCACCATCGGCATCAAGCGCGCCCTGCACCGCTTCGAGCAGGCGCTGGGCGTCGACTTGTTGCTCACGCAGCACGCGGGCGACCTTGTCATCGCCGGCATATTGGAACGAGTCCTTGAGCATCTTGGCGATTTCACCGTCAGTCAGCCCGTAGGACGGCTTGACCTGGATGCTGGCCTCGACGCCCGAACCCAGCTCGCGAGCCGCGACACTGAGCAGGCCATCGGCATCAACCTGGAAGGTCACGCGAATCTTCGCCGCGCCCGCAACCATGGCCGGGATACCGCGCAGTTCGAAGCGCGCCAGGGAGCGGCAGTCGCTGATCAGCTCGCGCTCACCTTGCAGCACATGAATCATCATGGCCGTCTGGCCGTCTTTATAAGTGGTGAAGTCCTGGGCGCGCGCGACGGGGATGGTGGTGTTGCGCGGAATCACCTTCTCCATCAGGCCGCCCATGGTTTCCAGCCCCAGGGACAACGGGATCACGTCGAGCAACAGCAATTCGCCGCCATCGCGCTTGTTGCCAGCCAGGGTATCGGCCTGGATCGCGGCACCGATGGCCACCACTTGATCCGGGTCGATTTCAGTCAGCGGCTGGCGGCCAAAAGCTTCGGCGACAGCTTTACGAACGCGCGGAACGCGGGTGGAGCCGCCCACCATGACCACAGCACCGACGTCTTCCAGCTCGATACCCGAATCACGCACGGCGCGGCGGCAGGCTTTGAGGCTGCGGGCGACCATCGGCTCGATCAACGCATCGAAGGCTTCACGGGTGAGCTGGGCCGACCAGGTGCCGTAAGAAACTTCAACAGTCGCAGCATCCGTCAGCGCTTCCTTGGCAGCACAGGCGGTTTGCAGCAGGTTGCGCTGCGCGCCCGGGTCCAGGTCGGCAGACAAGCCCGCGCTGCTGATGATCCAGCCTGCGATGGCATGGTCGAAGTCGTCGCCGCCCAGGGCGCTGTCGCCGCCGGTCGCCAGTACTTCAAAGACACCGCCGGTCAGGCGCAGGATCGAAATATCAAAAGTACCGCCGCCCAGGTCGTAAATCGCGACCAGGCCTTCGGCATGCTGATCCAGGCCATAAGCCACGGCAGCAGCGGTGGGCTCGTTGAGCAAGCGCAGAACGTTCAGACCGGCAAGTTTCGCCGCGTCCTTGGTGGCTTGGCGCTGAGCGTCATCGAAATAGGCCGGGACAGTGATCACCGCACCGACCAGTTCGCCACCCAAGGTTGTTTCCGCACGCTGGCGCAGCACCTTGAGGATATCGGCAGACACTTCCACCGGGCTTTTCGGGCCTTGAACGGTGTCGATGAATGGCATGTGGGATTCGCCGCCGACAAAGCGGTACGGCAGCTGGTCGCCCAATTGCTTGACGTCGGATAACCCACGACCCATCAGGCGCTTGACCGACAACACGGTGTTCAATGGGTCGGTAGACGCCGCCAGCTTGGCGGACTCGCCCACTTCGATGCGGTCGGCGTGATAACGCACGGCGGATGGCAGGATCACCTGGCCGTCGGCGTCGGGCAACGGCTCGGACAGGCCGCTGCGCACGGCAGCGACCAGGGAATTGGTGGTGCCCAGGTCAATCCCGACCGCCAGGCGACGCTGGTGCGGTTGAGGGCTTTGGCCGGGTTCGGCGATTTGCAGTAGAGCCATGGTAATCAGGTCTTATCTGTCTATCAGGCGTGCATCACGGGCAGCACTGGGTTAATCGTCGAGGCGCTCTTCTAGCTGGCGCACTTCGTAGGTGAGCTTGTCGAGAAACTGCATGCGCCGCATCAGGCGCTCGGCCTGCTCGCGTTGCGCTGCGTCATCCCAACAGGCCGCGAAGCTTTCGTTGAGCTCATCCTGGGCGGTTTTCAGGCGACGCTTGAACACCGCGACTCCGGCCACATCGGCTTCGTCCTGCAAGTCTTCGAGTTCTTCGCGCCACTGCATCTGCTGCAGCAGGAAGTCCGGATCATGCACGGTGACTTCCATCGGCAACTCACCGCCTTTCATCGCGAGCAAATAACGTGCGCGCTTGGGGGGGCTTTTCAGCGTCTGATAGGCTTCGTTGAGGCTGGCCGATTGCTCCAGCGCCAGGCGTTGCTCACGCTCGGAAGCGTCAGCGAAGCGGTCCGGATGCACGCCACGCGCCAATTCTCGATAGCGCGTGGCAAGCTGCTCGAGGTCCAGCCGAAAGCTCGGTTGCAGCTCGAATAAAGCGAAATGACAAGGAGTACCCACAAGAAGCCTCAGATGTTGAAGCTTTCGCCGCAGCCACATTCACCGCGCACGTTGGGGTTGTTGAACTTGAAGCCTTCGTTCAACCCTTCCTTGACGAAATCGAGCTCGGTGCCGTCCAGGTAGGTCAGGCTTTTCGGGTCGATGATCACTTTCTCGCCGTGACTTTCGAACACCTGGTCTTCCTCAACCACCTCGTCGACAAACTCCAGCACGTAGGCAAGGCCGGAACAGCCCGTGGTGCGAACACCCAGACGAATCCCCTCACCTTTACCGCGCCCATTCAGGGAGCGGCGAATGTGCTGCGCAGCCGCTTCTGTCATGCTGATAGCCATCGTTGACTCCTTACTCGTCGCCAAATGCTTAGATCAAGCCTTTCTTCTGCTTGTAGTCGCGAACGGCCGCCTTGATGGCGTCTTCTGCGAGTACGGAGCAGTGAATTTTCACTGGCGGCAGGGCCAGCTCTTCGGCCAGCTGGGTGTTGCTGATGGTGACAGCCTCATCCAGGGTCTTGCCTTTCATCCACTCGGTAGCGAGGGAGCTGGAGGCAATGGCGGAACCGCAGCCGTAAGTCTTGAACTTGGCGTCTTCGATAACGCCAGCGTCGTTGACCTTGATCTGCAGGCGCATCACATCGCCGCACGCCGGAGCGCCAACCATGCCAGTGCCGACATCAGGATCTTCCGCGTTCATCTTGCCGACGTTGCGCGGGTTTTCGTAGTGGTCGATGACCTTTTCGCTGTAAGCCATGGTACTGATTCCTCACTCATCAGGGCCGCTCTGGAACCCTGTAGAAACGCCTGCGTTTTCCGCCACGTTCCTACAGAGCTTGGGTGGCGGCTTCTATATTTAGTGTGCCGCCCACTCGATCTTGGAGATATCGACACCGTCTTTGTACATGTCCCACAGCGGCGACAGAACGCGCAGCTTGTTGACAGCTTCGCAGACTTTCTGCGCGGCGTAGTCGACTTGCTCTTCAGTGGTGAAGCGGCCGAAGGTAAAGCGGATCGAGCTGTGTGCCAGTTCGTCGTTACGGCCCAGGGCCCGCAGCACGTAGGACGGCTCCAGGGAGGCCGAGGTGCAGGCCGAGCCGGACGATACCGCCAGGTCCTTGAGCGCCATGATCAGCGACTCGCCTTCGACGTAGTTGAAGCTCAAATTCAGGTTGTGCGGTACACGTGCAGTCATGCTGCCGTTGATGTACAGCTCTTCAAGGTTCTCGACCTGCTTGTAGAAGCGATCGCTCAACGCCTTGATGCGCACGTTTTCGGCAGCCATGTCTTCCTTGGCTACGCGGAAAGCTTCGCCCATGCCGACGATCTGGTGGGTCGCCAGGGTGCCGGAACGCATGCCGCGTTCGTGGCCGCCACCGTGCATGGCGGCTTCGATACGCACGCGTGGCTTACGGCTCACGTACAGTGCGCCGATGCCTTTAGGGCCGTAGGTCTTGTGGGCCGAGAACGACATCAGGTCGACTTTCAGCTTGGACAGGTCGATCTCGACCTTACCAGTGGACTGAGCGGCATCGACGTGCAGCAGAATGCCCTTGGAACGGGTCAGTTCGCCGATTGCTTCGATGTCGTTGATCGTGCCGATTTCGTTGTTCACGTGAATCACGGAAACCAGGATGGTGTCATCACGCAGCGCGGCTTCGATCATGGCCGGGGTGACGATACCGTCGGTGGTCGGCTCGAGGTAGGTGACCTCAAAACCTTCACGCTCCAGTTGGCGCATGGTGTCGAGGACAGCCTTGTGCTCAATCTTGGTGGTGATCAGGTGCTTGCCCTTGGTCGCGTAGAAATGCGCCGCGCCCTTGATCGCCAGGTTGTCGGACTCGGTGGCACCGGAGGTCCAGACGATTTCACGCGGGTCCGCACCCACCAGGTCGGCGACCTGGCGACGAGCGTTCTCGACCGCTTCCTCGGCTTTCCAGCCGAATACGTGGGAGCGGGAGGCCGGGTTGCCGAAGTTTCCGTCAACCAGCAGGCATTCGCTCATCTTTTGCGCGACACGCGGATCAACCGGGGTGGTCGCTGAGTAATCAAGGTAAATCGGCAATTTCATGGACTTTCTCCTAAATCAGGCTGGCTGGCGTGCCGTTAGCTCTGCGGCTGTCACTCGACGGCGGACGCTTCGATCTTGTCCAGACGCGGCGCCTTGGTGTTGCAACGGCGCTGGTCCTGACGCTGGGCTACTTCTTGCACCTCACGGCGAGTCACAAGATCAGCCAAGCTGATACCACTCAAAAACTCATGGATCTGCAGGCTCAAGTCGCACCACAAGTGGTGCGTCAGACAGGTGTCGCCAGCATGGCAGTCACCCAGACCCTGGCATTTGGTGGCGTCGACGGATTCGTTGACCGCGTCGATCACCTGAGCCACCTGGATGCCCTGCATGTCGCGGGACAACTGATAGCCACCACCTGGGCCACGAACGCTGGAAACCAAGTTGCTACGGCGCAATTTGGCGAACAGCTGCTCGAGGTAAGACAGGGAAATGCCTTGGCGCTCGGAGATATCGGCCAGGGACACCGGCCCAGTTTGCGCGTGCAAAGCCAGGTCGAGCATGGCAGTCACCGCGTATCGGCCTTTTGTAGTCAGTCTCATGGACAAGTACCAAGGTGTTTCAGAATGGGAGCAAGTATGCGATTCCCGAGTATTTAAGTCAACTATAAGACCTAGTACTTTAGTCAGGATTACCCGTAAAAAGGGCGCGCGAATCATAGCAGGGTGGGGTGGGGAGGAACAGCGGCAGCGGATGACCAGCAATTCCAGACACTATGGAGACCCAATGTGGGAGGGGGCTTGCCCCCGATAGCGGTGCATCAGCCAATACTTCAGTGACTGACCCACCGCCATCGGGAGCAAGCCCCCTCCCACAGGAGAACTCAGCCAGCCTTGGTGGCGGCTTCGTCCTTGATCTGGGCGAAGTCTTCTTCACGCAGCTCAGGCAGCTCTTTCGCACAGTAAGTGCTACCCAGATCCTTCAGCGCGCCGCACATCCCGTCCAACTTGCCATCTACCGCTTGCAGATGATCAAGCAGTTGGCCAATGGCGCGAGCCACCGGGTCGGGCATGTCTTCGCTGACACCGTAAGCGTCGAAACCGATCTTCTCGGCCATGGCCTTGCGCTTGGCTTCCAGCTCGTCGCCAACTTCCGGCTTGACGATGATCCGCCCAGGAATGCCCACCACTGTGGCACCGGGAGGCACTGCCTTGGTGACCACCGCATTGGAACCCACCTTGGCGCCCGCGCCTACAGTGAAGGGGCCGAGCACCTTGGCGCCCGCCCCCACCACCACGCCGTCACCCAGCGTCGGGTGGCGCTTGCCTTTATTCCAGGTGGTACCGCCCAAAGTCACACCCTGATAAAGCGTCACGTCATCGCCGATCTCGGCCGTCTCGCCAATCACGATGCCCATGCCATGGTCAATAAAGAAGCGACGACCGACCTTGGCGCCCGGATGAATTTCGATCCCGGTCAACCAGCGCCCGAAGTTCGACACCAGGCGCGCCAGCCACTTCCAGCCCATGCCCCACAGGGCGCCGGACAAGCGGTGAATCCAGATCGCGTGCATGCCCGGGTAGCAGGTCAGTACTTCAAAGGCGTTGCGCGCCGCCGGGTCACGGTGGAAAACACTCTGGATATCTTCTCGCAAACGCTCGAACATTTTTAATCCTTCCGCTTAAGGAGCTCGCCACGGGCCGCTTTCTGGGTTTCCGTGAGGATGCCACGCAATATATTCATTTCCGCCCGGCTGACCGAGCTGCGTCCGTAAAGGCGACGCAGGCGCGCCATCAAGTGCCGTGGTTTTTCAGGATCAAGGAACTCGATGGCCACCAGGGTTTGCTCCAGGTGCTCATAGAATCGCTCCAGCTCGTCCATGGTGGCGAGCTCGCCACTTTTGGTCGATGCAACCTCTTCCTTTTCCATCTTGCTGGGCTGACCGGCAGCCGCCAGCCAGGCCATGCGCACTTCGTACGTCAGCACCTGCACCGCCGCGCCGAGGTTCAGCGAACTGAACTCGGGGTCTGATGGGATGTGCACGTGGTAATGACATCGCTGCAGCTCTTCGTTGGTCAGGCCGGAGTCTTCACGGCCAAATACCAGGGCGATTTCTGCACCACCGGCCGCTTCCTCCACCACTTTGGTGCCGCACTCACGCGGATCCAGCAGCGGCCAGGGAATGCGACGATCACGAGCGCTGGTGCCGAGCACCAGGTTGCAGCCGACCAGGGCGTCTTCCAGGGTCGCGACAACCTGGGCGTTTTCCAGGATGTCATTGGCGCCGGATGCGCGGGCATCGGCCTCGTGGTGCGGAAACACACGCGGCTCGACCAGCACCAGGCGTGTCAGCCCCATGTTTTTCATGGCTCGAGCTACCCCGCCGATGTTGCCGGGGTGACTGGTATTGACCAGGACGACACGAATGTTTTGCAGCAAGGGAGGCGCTCTCGGACACGGGAAAGGGGAGCAAATCTTACAGAACCGCCCAAGGTTATGCCACGAAAGCTAACGTCGTCCTTCACCTGAAGAAAGTTTCTGCTAGAATGCCCGGCTTTCTTTAACAACCTTAGGTGACACATCCATGCAGCCCATGCTGAATATCGCGCTGCGCGCCGCCCGCAGCGCCAGTGAATTGATCTTCCGCTCTATCGAGCGCCTGGATACCATCAAGGTCGACGAAAAAGACGCCAAGGATTATGTATCCGAGGTGGATCGCGCCGCCGAACAGAAAATCATCGACGCTCTGCGCAAGGCCTACCCTACCCATGGCATCCTCGGTGAAGAAACCGGCCTGCACAAAGGTAGCGGCGAAGGCGAAGACTACCTGTGGATCATCGACCCACTGGATGGCACCACCAACTTCCTGCGCGGCATCCCGCACTTTGCCGTGAGCATCGCCTGCAAATACCGTGGCCGCCTGGAACATGCCGTCGTTCTCGACCCTGTTCGCCAGGAAGAATTCACCGCCAGCCGTGGCCGTGGCGCCCAACTCAATGGCCGTCGCCTGCGCGTCAGCGGCCGCACCAGCCTGGATGGCGCCCTGCTGGGCACCGGCTTCCCGTTCCGTGACGATCAAATGGACAACCTGGAAAACTACCTGGGCATGTTCCGCGCCCTGGTCGGCCAGACCGCAGGTATTCGTCGCGCTGGCGCAGCGAGCCTGGACCTGGCTTATGTGGCTGCCGGTCGTTTCGACGCATTCTGGGAGTCGGGCTTGTCCGAGTGGGACATGGCTGCAGGCGCCCTGCTGATCCAGGAAGCAGGCGGCCTGGTGAGCGACTTCACCGGCGGTCACGACTTCCTTGAGAAAGGCCACGTGGTTGCCGGCAACACCAAATGCTTCAAAGCAGTGCTGACGGCGATCCAGCCGCACCTGCCGGCTTCGCTGAAGCGCTAAGCGAGCGAGCACAAAAAAGCACCCCGAGGGGTGCTTTTTTTATGCCTGGGATTTGCTGTGTAGTGAAACTCTAGCAACACCACCATTCAAATGTGGGAGGGGGCTTGCTCCCGATGGCAGTGGATCAGCACCTGATTGGCTGGCTGATACACCGCTATCGGGGGCAAGCCCCCTCCCACATTTTGAACTGTATAGGCTTTAGAATCTGTTACTGCTGATTCTGGCCGAGGATCAGACGACCTTCTTTGTCGACTGGAATCTGGCCGCCTGGATCACGCTCCATACGCACAGTGCCTTCCTTGCCGTCCAGGTTGTAACGCACGTCGTAACCCACAACCTTGTCACTGATGTCGTTCACGGTGTTACAACGGGTTTGGGTAGTGGTGTAGGTATCACGGTTCTGCATACCTTCCTGAACC
This sequence comes from Pseudomonas sp. W4I3, assembly GCF_030816195.1. Classification (GTDB taxonomy): domain Bacteria; phylum Pseudomonadota; class Gammaproteobacteria; order Pseudomonadales; family Pseudomonadaceae; genus Aquipseudomonas. The sequence goes on from NZ_JAUSXS010000001.1 coordinate 5,587,853, forward strand.
TTGTTACCCGCATAACCGCCACCAACCGCACCGGCTACCGTAGCCAGCTTCTTGCCATTACCACCGCCGATCTGGTTACCCAGCAGGCCACCGGCAAGGGCACCCACCACGGTACCGGCGATTTGATGCTGATCCTGCACCGGACGCTGCCGGGTCACTGTGACGTCCTTGCAGACCTCACGCGGGGTTTTAATCTGGGTTTTCACCGGCTGTACCGCCAGTACTTGCGCATACTCAGGGCCGCTTTTTACCAGGCTGTAGGTGGCGACAGCACCCCCGGCAGTCACACCGACAGCACCCAATACCGCACCAACCAGCAACGACTTGTTCACGTTGAACCTCCTGACCATCACAAACGGATCGAAAGATCCGCGCTATACCCAGCCTTGGAGCAAAAAAAAGGGCGTGAGTTCAATCTCGCGCCCTTCTTGCAACCGTTGATCAACAAACGCCCATCAAGGACGGTCGTCGACCTCCTTGCCAGTGCTGGCCGGAGGGATCAGGTCTTCGCTGTTGAGGTTCAGCCAGATCAGCACCACGTTGGCGATGTAGATCGACGAGTAGGTACCCGCCAGAACGCCAATGAACAGTGCCAGGGAGAAGCCCCACAGGTTGTCGCCACCGAAGATCATCAGCGCCGCGATCGCCAGCAAGGTGGAGATCGACGTAGCCATGGTGCGCAGCAGCGTCTGGGTGGTGGAGATGTTGATGTTTTCGATCAGCGTCGCCTTGCGCAGTACGCGGAAGTTCTCACGAACCCGGTCGAATACCACGATGGTGTCGTTGAGCGAGTAACCAATGATCGCCAGCACCGCCGCCAGTACCGTCAGGTCGAAGGTGATCTGGAAGTACGCCAGGATACCCACGGTCACGATCACGTCGTGGATCAGCGACACAATGGCGCCGACACCGAACTTCCACTGAAAGCGGAACGCCAGGTAGATCATGATCCCGACCAGCGCCATCAGCATACCGAGGCCGCCCTGGTCGCGCAGTTCTTCGCCCACTTGCGGGCCGACGAACTCGACGCGCTTGACCGACGCCGGGTTATCGCCACCGACCTTCTGCAAGGCCTCTGCCACCTGGTGACCCAGTTGCGGGTCTTCCCCAGGCATGCGCACCAGCAGGTCGGTAGTGGCGCCGAAGCTCTGCACCACCGCCTCGTGATAGCCGGCCTTGACCAGCTCGCCACGCACCAGCGTTACATCGGCAGGCTTCTCGTAGGTCAGCTCGATGAGCGTACCGCCGGTGAAGTCCAGGCCGTAGTTCAGGCCTTTATGGAACCAGCTGAACAACGCCAGAACGGTAAGGAGCACGGTGGCGCCGAACGCAATGTTGCGAACGCCCATGAAGTTGATTGTACGTAACATGGCAGCCCCTTAAATCCACAACTTCTTGAAGTCACGTCCGCCAAAAATCAGGTTGACCATTGCGCGGGTCACCATGATGGCCGTGAACATCGAGGTAAAGATACCGAGGGACATGGTCACCGCAAAACCCTTGACCGGGCCGGTGCCCATGGCAAAGAGAATCCCGCCGACCAGCAACGTGGTCAGGTTGGAGTCGAGAATCGCGGTGAATGCCCGGCCGAAGCCTTCGTTGATTGCACGCTGTACGGTCATGCCGGCAGCGATCTCTTCACGAATCCGCGAGAAGATCAGCACGTTGGCGTCAACCGCCATCCCCATGGTCAGCACGATACCGGCAATACCCGGCAAGGTCAGCGTAGCGCCCAGCAGCGACATCAGGGCCAGCAGCATCACCATGTTGCCCGCCAGGGCCACGGTGGCGATAACGCCGAAGAAGCGATAGATGGCGATGATGAACAGCGACACGAACAACATGCCCCACAGCGCCGCATCGACACCCTTGGTGATGTTGTCGGCACCCAGGCTTGGGCCGATGGTGCGTTCTTCAGCGAAGTACATCGGCGCAGCCAGGCCACCGGCACGCAGCAGCAAGGCCAGTTCCGAAGACTCACCCTGGCCGTTCAGGCCGGTGATACGGAATTGCGCACCCAGCGGCGACTGGATGGTCGCCAGGCTGATGATCTTCTTCTCTTCCTTGAAGGTCTGCACCGGCACGTCTTTTTCGACGCCGTTGACCATCTGCTTGGTGTAGGTGGTAACAGGGCGTTGCTCGATGAAGATCACCGCCATGCTGCGACCGACGTTGCTGCGCGTGGCGCGGCTCATCAGTTCGCCGCCGTGACCATCCAGACGGATGTTCACTTCAGGGGTACCGTGCTCGCCGAAACCGGCCTTGGCGTCGGTAACCTGGTCACCAGTGATGATCAAGCCACGCTCGATCAACGCGGGAGGACGGTTGCCTTCACGGAATTCAAACTCTTCGGAAGTGGCGCGCGAAGCACCCGGCTCAGCCGCGAGGCGGAATTCCAGGTTGGCGGTTTTACCCAGAATACGCTTGGCTTCAGCGGTATCCTGCACGCCCGGCAGCTCAACCACGATACGGTTGGCACCCTGGCGCTGCACGATCGGCTCGGCTACACCCAGCTCGTTGACGCGGTTACGCACCGTGGTCAAGTTCTGCTTGATCGAGTATTCGCGGATTTCCGCGATCTTGGCCGGGCTCATCGCCAGACGCAGCACCGCCTGACCATTCAGGTCGGCCGGCACGATGTCGAAATCGTTGAAGTTCTTGCGGATCAGCGCACGGGCCTGTTCGCGGGAAGCTTCGTCAGCAAAACCCAGCTGAATGGCGCCATTGAGCTGCGGCAGGCTGCGATAGCGCAGCTTCTCTTTGCGCAGCAAGCTCTTCACGTCGCCTTCGTAGACTTTCAGACGCGCGTCGAGGGCTTTGTCCATGTCGACTTCCAGCAGGAAGTGCACACCGCCGGACAAGTCCAGACCCAGCTTCATCGGGTGCGCGCCAATGCTGCGCAACCATTGTGGCGTGGTCTGTGCCAGGTTGAGCGCAACAACGTAGTCATCACCCATGACCTTGCGCACAACGTCTTTGGCCGGCAATTGGTCTTCTTGCTTGGTCAGGCGCAACAAGCCGCCCTTCGCACCAGCCGCCAATGTTGCCGCCTTGACCTGGATGCCCGCGTCAGTGAGCGCTTTGCTCGCGCGTTCCAGATCAGCCTGATTGACCTGCAGCGCAGTGCTGGCGCCAGTGATCTGGATCGCCGGGTCATCAGGATAGAGATTGGGAGCGGAATAAATAAAACCGATCGCCAGCACCGCCAGGATCAGTACGTATTTCCACAGAGGGTATTTGTTCAGCATCACGCCGCCCGCTTATAACGCGGGGCGCCTTGCGCGCCCCGTCGATTGGTAAAGGTTGTTACTTAGATCGCTTTGAGCGTGCCTTTAGGCAGCGTGGCGGCGATGGCGCCCTTCTGGAACTTCATTTCCACGGTGTCGGAAACTTCCAGTACCACGAAAGCATCGGAAACCTTGGTGATCTTGCCGGCGATACCGCCAGTGGTCACGACTTCGTCGCCTTTTTGCAGGCTGCCCAGCAGGTTTTTCTGCTCTTTGGCGCGCTTGGCCTGTGGACGCCAGATCATCAGGTAGAAGATGACCAGGAAGCCGACCAGGAAAATCCACTCGAAACCACCGCCCATAGGGCCGGCAGCGGCAGGCGCAGCGGCGTCAGCCATGGCGTTAGAGATAAAAAAGCTCATTTAGCACTCCAGTTGCAAATAGTGAATCTTAGGGTCGGGAAACTCAGTCCAAGGGCGGCACAGGGAGCCCGCGCTTGGCATAGAAGGCATCGACGAAGGCGGCCAATGTACCCTGTTGAATAGCCTCGCGCAAACCAGCCATCAGGACTTGGTAATGACGCAAATTGTGGATGGTATTCAACATGCTACCCAGCATTTCCCCGCACTTGTCCAGATGGTGCAGATAAGCACGCGAGAAGTTCTGGCAGGTGTAGCAGTCACAGGTGGGATCCAGCGGCGAATCATCATGGCGATGGAACGCGTTACGGATCTTCAGCACGCCTGTATCGATGAACAGATGCCCATTGCGGGCATTACGGGTTGGCATCACGCAATCGAACATGTCCACACCGCGGCGCACACCCTCTACGAGATCTTCCGGTTTGCCAACGCCCATAAGGTAACGAGGTTTGTCTGCCGGCATCAGGCCTGGCAGGTAATCCAGCACCTTGATCATCTCGTGCTTGGGCTCGCCCACCGACAAACCGCCGATGGCCAGGCCGTCAAAACCAATCTTGTCGAGGCCTTCCAGCGAGCGTTTACGCAAGCTTTCATGCATGCCGCCCTGCACGATGCCGAACAACGCGGCGGTGTTATCGCCGTGGGCATTCTTGGAGCGCTGCGCCCAGCGCAACGACAGCTCCATGGAAATACGCGCGACATCTTCGTCAGCCGGGTACGGCGTGCACTCGTCGAAAATCATCACGATGTCCGAGCCCAGGTCGCGCTGCACCTGCATCGACTCTTCCGGGCCCATGAACACCTTGGAACCATCCACCGGCGAGGCGAAGGTCACGCCCTCCTCCTTGATCTTGCGCATGGCGCCCAGGCTGAACACCTGGAAACCACCGGAGTCGGTGAGGATCGGGCCTTGCCACTTCATGAAGTCGTGCAGGTCGCCGTGCTTCTTGATCACTTCCGTGCCCGGGCGCAGCCACAGGTGGAACGTGTTGCCCAGGATGATCTCGGCGCCGGTGGCAACGATGTCACGCGGCAGCATGCCCTTGACGGTGCCATAGGTGCCGACCGGCATGAAGGCCGGGGTCTCGACGGTGCCGCGCGGGAACGTCAGGCGACCACGACGGGCCTTGCCATCGGTGGCCAATAATTCAAACGACATACGACTCATAAGTTGTCCTCAGGGCCGCGCGGCGCCGGATTGCGGGTGATAAACATCGCATCACCGTAGCTGAAAAAACGGTACCCATTGTCGATGGCGGCCTGGTAAGCGGCCATGGTTTCCGGGTAGCCGGCAAATGCCGAAACCAGCATCAACAGCGTGGATTCGGGCAAATGGAAGTTGGTCACCAGGCAGTCGACCACATGGAACGGCCGGCCTGGGTAAATGAAGATATCGGTGTCGCCACTGAACGGCTTGAGCACGCCATCCCGCGCCGCGCTCTCCAGCGAACGCACGCTGGTGGTGCCCACCGCAACCACCCGACCGCCACGCGCCTTGCACGCGGCAACCGCGTCCACCACTTCCTGGCTGACTTCCAGCCATTCGCTGTGCATGTGGTGGTCTTCGATGTTATCCACACGCACCGGCTGAAACGTGCCGGCCCCCACGTGCAGGGTCACATAGGCCGTCTCGACGCCCTTGGCAGCGATGGCGTCCAGCAGCGGCTGGTCAAAATGCAACCCGGCCGTCGGCGCCGCCACGGCACCGAGCCGCTGGGAGTACACCGTCTGGTAGCGCTCGCGGTCCGAGTCTTCGTCGGGGCGGTCTATATAAGGAGGCAACGGCATGTGGCCGACGCGCTCCAGCAGCGGCAACACCTCGTCGGCAAACCTGAGCTCGAACAAGGCGTCATGACGCGCAACCATCTCGGCCTCGCCACCGCCATCGATCAAGATACTCGACCCCGGCTTGGGCGACTTGCTGGAGCGCACATGGGCCAGCACGCGATGGCTGTCCAGCACCCGCTCCACCAGAATTTCCAGCTTGCCGCCGGAGGCTTTCTGGCCAAACAGCCGTGCCGGAATCACCCGGGTATTGTTGAACACCATCAAATCGCCCGGGCGCAAATGCTCAAGCAAATCAGTGAATTGACGGTGTGCGAGGGCACCGCTCGGCCCGTCCAGGGTCAGCAGTCGACTGGCGCGACGCTCGGCCAACGGGTGGCGAGCGATCAGCGAATCAGGGAGCTCAAAAGTAAAGTCAGCAACGCGCATGATGGGGTTCGTCTAGCAGGGCCGGGAAGTCTAGCCGAAATAGTCAAAATTGACCATGAAACGTGATTGACCAACGGTAATCTCATCTCTATACTTCGCCGCCATTGAGCCCTGATGGCGGAATTGGTAGACGCGGCGGATTCAAAATCCGTTTTCGAAAGGAGTGGGAGTTCGAGTCTCCCTCGGGGCACCATCTTAAAAAAAGACCTTGAAATTCAAGGTCTTTTTTTTCGTCTATAGAAAAGTGGGCAGCCCGCAGATTCATTCTTCACCGCCCACTGCCAACCTGAAACACGGTCCGCTGTAGGAGCTGGCTTGCCTGCGAAGACGCCAGCCCAAACACCCTCAAACCACCTGCCTACACACCAACCGATTCCCCCTCCTCCACCACCCCATTCGGCAACATCCCCTTCGCCAAATCATCCACCACCGCCTTCGCCATCTCCCCCAAATAATGCGCCGCCCAGGCATAGCGATCCGCGCTGTTATCCATCGCTGCATCCAACGCCAGCATTTTGGAACAGTGCAGAAGCTCGGAAGCATGTTCCAGGGCATCGCGGATGGGTACGCCGGAATTGACGCGGAATAGGCGGTGAAGGTTGGGCTGTTTGCCGCAGGTGGAAAAGTGATGACGCCGAGGGTTTTGTTGAGGGGTGGGTTGATCATTGGGCACCTCCGATCTGAGCGGGGGTGTCGATTGCGGTACTGCGAGGGTAAGGCCTGTCAGAAACGCTCATGGTTCTAGCTCCTAATGTCGAAAAGCTGCCACATTCGTTATCAGGCGAAAGGGTGGCAGCTGTGCGCAGGCTGATAAACCGGGACAATAGGAACCCGGCAGGCCCGAAGGCCTCCCGCGCACAGCCGCCATAACACGACTGTGCGGACGCAAAAAAAGCGTCGGCATGGTGCTGGAGACGCTTGAGCGCCTATTGTTCCACGGGTTATCAGGCCCGGTCACTGAATTTGCAGTGACTGTGGAAAGGTAGCTCAGGAGCGTACGGGTCTAAAAGCTGGGATCTGTGGCGAAAAGTTTCTGATAGCTAGGCTGAGGTTATCAATTCAAGACAATAGTTATGCGCGCTCTACTCACGCCTCAACGGTAAGTGGTACTCCGACAGGCCGCAGTCGGCCAAAAGCGGTCAGTTCCGAGGTACACCTAAAATAAAGCCGTGTCACTCCCGGCGACACGAACAGCATACAAAACTCCTCCGGCGGCAAATGTGAATAGCTTTGTTGAGGGAAAGCATCAGAGTTCTGGGAATTTTGACACCATGGGTATCCCCATTTCGGTCAGCTCTTTTTTATCTTGAACAGATAAACAAGTACTACCATAAAGATCACGGTTTTTTGCGTATTGGGTATATTTAAGCATGTAGCTCATTGCACTTATCGAGTCGTAGTAACTTAACGAGTACTTGTCCCGAAGCAGACGTTTTAAATCGATGCAGTAAAGCTCAAATGCTGAAACTTGGGACTCATCGACTTCACCGGTAAGCTTAGCCATCTGCTGCATGTTTATATAAGAGGCCTCATTGCTCGCTGAGTCCCATAGCCTTGAGGACTGGCCTCCCTGCACCGTTAAGCTATTCAGTGGATTAATGTCTGGAATCATAATGGGAGGCTTTTCACCTTTTGAGTCTACCTGAGCAGCAATGAAACTTGGAGAGAGGTGAGAGTAGATTGTTATCCTCGCAATTATGCCGCCTTCATCATCGCCTCTGGCCAAATCTTGCTCACCTTGGATATTATAAACATACTGTCTGCTTCCATCTTTTGCAGGCTGCAAAAAACTAATCTTAGTTACATTGCTGGTTTTGGTTATGGTTTTGCTGATAGAACTGTCAATTGTAGCAACAGCTCGAGCCACTAAGTCCTTAGACAACTCCGAAATAATCCATGTCCCTGGCTGCACAGAAGTGAAAGCCTCGGTAGCACTGGCGATATTTTGTGCGATGGATACGTCGGTTCTATTAGAAGCAACATAGTTAATTTCATATTTCAGCTGGGTGCTGGCTCTTACCAGTACCGAAGGTGACTCATACTTATCTTCTGTTGATAATTGCCATGAGTTGCCGCCTGCGTCACGCCTGTAATTAAAAATCACCACCGGTGGCAGCTTTACATCGTTGAGTATGGGTGTGACGGTTACGCCAAATTGCTGTACTTCTTGACCAAATATATTTCGTGCAAGTCTTTCAATTGCACCTTGTTCGCCGCTTGAATAGGTTGTTGGGAACGTCGATTCGATGCGTAGCTGACCATAATAATAATTTGGCGTGGGCGTAGGGTTATAAATAGCTGTTCCCGCTTCATCCCTGTAGATACCTGCGGTTTTTTTTGGCTTCAGATTCGGCTCGACGGGATCCACTGGTTTTGGAAATGGGAGGCAGCCGCCCAACCCTGCCACACTTAATGCGACCAACATCATCTTTTTCAATTGAGCAGCTCCATGATTTGCCCTGGATGGTGCAGGATCGCGTTAGAAGACTTCACCTGCGACTAACCAAGCGCGATCAGGACACGAGCATAGCTGACACTTGGAACAAATCCAGGAGGCAAGAAACAACTGATCCACAGCCTCAGAAAGCGGGCTAATCCTCCTGAATCTACGCAGCGAATCGCGGCCATTTTTATAGGTACGCTCGAATGACTGCTCTTGGCCGATTGTGTTGAAAAAGTCGGCTTTCCCAAAACACTCGAATATTGATGGATGAAAACACCTCTGTTGCACGCTGCTACGTGAAATCCGAGTCTTGGACCTTCTGCCAAAAATTCAGATTTCAATCTCAGACGCGTACTTTTATGGCGTGGAATTCGAAGCCGACTTTTTCAACAGAATCGGCCGATTGTTGCCTTTCGCCACCGGCAGCGATCTGTCGATAGATGCCGGTGTCGCGCTTCTGCGTATCTCCTGATAGATATCTAACGGATTGATCTGTCTCAGGATAAAGTGGCGTGTCAAATGATCAGGGCATGCACATGTCAAAAATGACTCAGAGCTTGAGCGTTAATGAACAGATCTCTTACCTGAAGGTAGGTACAGAGCTAGGTATTTTTAGCGTAGCGGACGTTGCCCAATGGGCAGATGATCAAATCGCTACACAAGAAGACCCTGCCTACGAGCTGATAGAGCTTTCACTCATGAGTAACTCGAACCGATACGAGATTGCAGATCAATTGGTTCGAATTGGGGCGCCCTCTTTAAACCCCGCTGAGGTCTTGCCGTGTCTACTCGCCAAGGCACATAAGAGGCTCCTCAATGAACCAGATTTTGGACGGATTTTAGCGGAGGGGCTGTACCGATCCTGGTCAGCCTCAATCTACGACTTCCCAGAAATCTTGAATCCATGCGGTTACTTCGACGATGCCTATTCATTGGCTGAGAACGGGGTATATGGGACGACCGATCAGATAACGCGCGAGCTACTTGAGTTCACCTCTCGATTCCAGAACTGCACTGAGCTTTTTAGCGCCTAAATGACAGATGTGGGAGAAGGCTACCAGCTGCGAGAGGTCGCTTTCGACCCATTGCGATCATTCGCAGGAGCCACCAGAATCGGGGGACTTCTGGTGGTGAGGTGACGCATTGTGAGGATTGAAGTATCAGAAGAAGCCGACTGGACGTTTTTCGAGGACGTGGCCCGTGTTCTTGAGCAAGGGCTGGGAGGTTGCTGGAAAGAGAGGCTCGATGGTCAAGACCAGCGCTACTGGGATCTGTTGGTAGATGAACACACGCTCGCCTTGCACCTTGAACACTATTTAGGCATTTCAGTGGTCATTCCCGATGGCGCAGATGACATCGCTCGAAGAGTATGTGCATTGCTCAAGCAGCCTCCTTGCGGGTGAGCCCGCTCCAACAAAGATCACATCTGATCTAGACGGCAGCAGTGGGTCGATTTCTGCCTGTAGCCACCGTCAGCTTTTGGCCGAAAGCGATCATCGCCTGACCTTAGATACAGCAAATGACATACCTGTAAGCTATGCAGAAGACCTGCTGCCAACTCTCTCCAGATCCAGCACGATTACCGTGCAGTCCTAGCGCGCGACGCATCTAACTACTCTGGTGCAAATTGCCGACAAAGTCGTATGCTGGAGGCCATTGGCCATGCAGTACTGGCCGGCCGAGGCGCAAGGGACTGATGAACAACCTAAACTTCCAAAATGAAAGCCCGTCCGATGTCGATGTTTTCAAGGGCGAGAGTCACGACCGCGTGGCTCAAGCGATGCATGATTATCTAAAGCCTAAAACCAATCACCGCGTGATTGGATTGGACGGTGAATTCGGCTCAGGGAAGAGCTCGATCCTTCAGATGCTCGAAAAGAAGATCGTTACGGAGAAGTCGAAGACGAAGCTGTGGCTCTTTGACTGCGAGCAGAATTATCAAGGCTCGATCAAAAGCAATTTTATCCAACAACTGACCGAGCAAGTGACAGAACTGCTCAAGACATTGGGTCGAGAAAAGCAAACCGCGGAGGTCGAAACCAGCCGCGACATCGCCTTAGGTCGGCACTACAGCTACACGAAGGACACCCGCAGTCATATCAGTATCTGGGCAGTGCTACTGATCGCAAGTGGTGTACTTACGCCGACCTTCATTCGTGACTATCTAATTCGCCTTCATGGCAGCGATTCTCTCGCCCTAGGGCTCCATGCTCTTTACCTGCTGGCGTGCACAGCGCCTGGCATTATTCTTCTGTTCGCGTATCTGGCTAACCGAAGAGAAGAGGATCCTAAGAAGCGCTGGAACTTGGCCAGTCTGCTCAAAGGCAGCTCAGATGATCGAATCACCGAAACTATCGAAGTCAGCAAAGAGGTAAGCCCTCTCGATTTGAAGCAGGCCCTCCGGAAGCAGCTACATGCAGTGAAGGATTACCACATCATCATTGTGATCGATAACTTGGACAGGCTCCCACGGGATGTCTTACGAGCGGTATGGAGCGATCTAGAAATTTTCACGTCCGTCACAGGCGAGGAAAATCTCAGTGTCATAGTGCCATTCTGCTCCACAAAGGTATCCAAATATCTCAATGGTGATAACGAGCAGAGCTACGACTCGAAGGACTTCATCGCCAAAAAGTTCCCTGTGGTGTTCCGTACCCCGCCGATCATCACATCCGGCTGGAAAGATGCATTCAGGAAACTTTGGAGTGAGAGTTTTGGTGCATCCAACCTGTTGGATGCTGATGCGTGCAGCGTGATTCTCCAGCGTCATAGCCCCATGGCTGGCGGGTTGGTGACTCCTCGCCTACAGAAAAGATTCATCAACGACATCGCAACCACACTGCTGGTCACTGCAGATAGACCAAGCGTAGTCTGCATCGCTGCCTACTTGGCAATCTGCAAATATAATAGCGTGGCCATCGAGGAGATGCTGAAAGACCCAGATGCTCCGACGATCGGTGAGAGCGCTAAGAGCGCCACAGAGGCTGAAGATGAAACCGCCCAAGCCGTGGCGCTGAACATCGATAAAACTAAACGCTCCCTGAAGGCACTTCTGGGAGAGGACATGAAAACAGGCTGGCCCATCCAGATCCTACAGATCCATTTCCAGACATCTTCGGATATCGCCATCGCTGAGCTGATCGACCAGCCACTTGAAGATGCTATCGAATCCCAGGACGGTAAAAAGCTCGCCGCACTCGTCCCTTACTTTGGGTTCAAAGACTCTTTTGTTCGCCGCTTGGAGACACCCGTTTCCCCGGTCAGTCTTCTGAAAACCCTCCATCAAGCGTCTCAAATGGAAGGATGCAGTATTGATGACCTGCTGCCGCACGTGAGTGCGAAATTCGGGGATGGGGATCAGTTGAATACGGTAAGCACAGAACCCAGTTACTTTGAATCCATCAAAGGACTGATTGGGTTAGGCCTACGCAGAGACATCTTCGAGAAAGCACTGGCGACTGCCAAAACCGCGTTCGAAGAAATGGCAGAAGAGGCCTATGATCCTGAGTCTGTTGAAGGCTATACAGAGACCATTACCAGGTACGACAGCTACCTGGATTCTGTGAACGCCCTCTTTGAACCCTTGACCATGGGTGGTGCTGAACTGTTGTTCCATATAGTGATGCCCGATCCAGATCTCAAAAAGATTGATACGAGTAAAATCAGCCTCAACGACAATGGCTTGAGGGACGCAGTGCTGCAACTGGCAGCGACTGAGCATGCAAAGCTGAATCGAGTTCCACTCAATGAAAGCGATTGGCTGCCATGTTTCACAGCCTATTTTGGCCAAAAAAGACTGAGCACTATCCCTAGGCCTTATTTCTTAGGTGTTGAGGCCACTGCGGCAGTTACGACGGCAATTGATTTGAACCCTACTGAACATAGGGTCTGGTTCGCAGCAGCCCTGTTCGGAAAGCTTTCCAGCGCGATACCACAGCTGATTCTGGTGCATCTACCTAACGTGAAATCCAACCGCATCAAAGTCTCAATTGCAGTCATGTACATGAGGCTGAACACGGGGGTACCACTAAGCGAGATTCCAGGCATCAAGGAGGCCTTTGAAGCCGAGCAGGATTATCTGGACGCGTTGGTTCGGGCAGCGATCATCTCTGAAAACCTCTTCAAACTGACGATTGAAGATGAGTCTTCACACCTAGTGGCACCGATTCTATCTAGGCTGATTAAGGTCGGAGCCATCGGAAACGTTGCCTCTGACCACGTCTATGAGTCGTATTCGACCCTTGCGGGTAGGCTGAGTGGCTACGACCTAACGGATAATGAATTTCTTGATTGGTTCACCTCGTTCAACTTGGCATCCGAGAAAGTACCCGCGCTCCCAGATATCGACACGCTGTTCTTGAGACACGCCCTTGAGGGATCCAACGCCAAGTTGCTGGAGTTGCGAGCCGCCATACTTGATCGTAGCTTTGGGATAGATATTGATGCTTCTGGATGGACGAACCTCATTGAAGCTGCCAGCACCAATGAGCGAACTGCGTTGAGATACATGATCGACCACAAAATCGATTTTGCGGGTGAGACTTCGGCTCACCAAGCTATGTCCGTCTGGCTTATAGCTGCAGTCAAACAAGCCACGTTCGCCAAACCTTCCTACACGATCATTCAGAATTCAAAGCTACTGCTCAACCTCTTTGAAAAAGACACCCGCGCCATTACTGGCACCATGCTTCGACCATCTGTATACGATCTCAATGTCTCTGTGGAGGCCTCAATCTTTATTCTGGGCGAATACGGCGAGCTGTTGCCGAGCATCACCCCGAGAACACCTGAAGAGGAGGAACGTCTTCTTCAGGTACTACTGCAGATGAACAATGATCCTGAGGGCACAAGATCCGCAGCGAGTTTTATAGATTCAAGAGCGTCTCAATTCGCTGAGTGGAAAATTTCTAATGAACATAAAGACACGTACGCTTCCCAGGTAACCAAGCTTAAGGAACGCCTCCCAAATATCTACACTAACCTGTCCGAGCAGCATGGGAACAAGGGACGCATGCAGAAATTGGCAAGAACCCTTTTCGGCAAAGAGTGAAAAATTGAAGTCGCCTGCATCGACTTGACGACATAAAACGTGGGGGAGGAAAGCAGGCGAAACTTCTAGCGGCACTCTGGTAATCAATTATGTAGTAGGTCGGCTTACACTCGTGACGTCTAGCGGGGCGGTTTGAGCCGAGACCATGAAGGACAGTCGGTCGGTTAGGACGTATAACCGGTATCAGCCAAAGTTGACGTTGACGTTGACGTGACGTCTGAGCTCAGGGCGTCGCATCTACAGCGAATTATTAAGCGTGTTTATGTACTCCATCCAATTTGTTGATATCAACTACCACCTCATACTCTATTGATTGATCCGAAAATAAAACATAGTCTTTTAGGTATCTCGTTTCTAATACGACCCTGTTATTCTCATCAAACCAGTCCTGGCCTAAATAATGAGCATACGCAAATTTTTGAGCTGACTCTAACGATGTAGACCACGCTTGCCCGAAGGAGCGGTTTTCAAGCTCGCTTCTATCGCAGCCTCGATATAGGGTCAAAATCCGAGGCAATGAGTCAATATCGTTTGGCTCAAGCACTTCTGTGAGCACTATTTGGGGGTGCCAACACTCATTTTCTTGACGTGTATAAAGTTGATGCAGGCCATTGTATGCATAACACACAAATGAATGTCGCAAGGCGTCGAGCACCTGAAACGCTTCGCTATTTACTATCTCGTCAGTGATCTCGCAGAAAAGCGCATTTATCAAGTCTTCGGCCTGATTGCCTCTGAAGCACGAAAGGTCTCGATGCAACCCTGACGCCTCAAATGCCTTAATTGTTTCTATGGATCTTGATATTGCGGCTATCGCGACCTCCTTGAACTCCGAAAAGAATGGCTCACTCAGCTTTGACTCAATTGACTCAACAACTACCTTCCTGCTTTTCGACATAAAGTCACGGTCTGAATATGTAAACATTTACCAGGCTCCCACGATGCCAGAAATCAGCCAGCTGCTTTAGCCAGTCGGCTGCATTCAGTATTTAGATGTCTCGCATGAAAGCATCAACACCTCGTATGCCCTTTCAAAATACTCAGTTAACTTTTCGCGTGCAGCAAATTTTTTTGAAAGCTCTGCAGGATGTATTGAGACGCTCCTAATTTCCTAGACGCCGTCGACTGGCTCCTTTTGGCCGATTGCTGCCCGCCATAAATGGCAGAAATCGGCCAAAAGCAGGCGTTACATTAAGAGCTGCTTTTAGCCGATATTGGATAGGGTGGTGGATTCCAGCTGCAATCCCTCAACAGCTGCATGCCTCCCCGCCTCGCATTATCTATTTCTCAACGCACGTGATTCAGCGCCTGCGCCCTCGCTAAGCGACTTCTAATAGACCATTAGTCGCTTTCACATGATTCACCACTGCTTCAGTGATTTGAGGAATACTCCACCCTTCGGCATTAATAATGGTGCTATCTGGATAATGGGCTCGTATGTGCAACACATGGTCATGCAGACATACAAACAACACATCATTATTTTTTAGGCGAGCCTTGAGTGCTATCAAATATTCAGGTGCAGCCTCCGATCCCACCACCATGACACGCGGAGAAGCAAAATTCGCAATTGCGGGACGGTCAATTACGGCAACTGAACAGTTTGACGTGCGAATTGCTTCAAACCAAAAACCGTCCATTAACGATTCAACCAAAGTATTTTGGTTCGTGTCGAAGATAATATCCACAAGCTTTGGGAACCAGGCAACATAGCCGATGGCGGATGGTTTTAGCTCTTCAGTTGTAAAACATGCCCGAAACAATTCCTCAGCTAGCTTAGTCAGTTTTTTATCAACATACATCAACCTTGAAACTAGCTCATCGTATTCATGCTTTTGTACCGGGTGACTCAGGTGCAGTATCTCAACAGGATCAACATGACCCTTACCTTGGCTCGGTTTCCCGGTAGCGGTCGCTTCCAAACGTCCGCTTATGAACGCAAGCAGACTGTTGTGGCCGTCCGCTATGGGTCGATAGAAGTCGCTCATAAGTGGCTGCTATCGGCCGATAGCCGCCCTTGACCAAGCAAATCAGTTTTACCTTAACAGCTGCGCAGCTTTCCCAATTCAGCGTCCCGCGCTGCGACCTACGAGCAGAAAAAGGGTACGGATCTATAATCTAAGCAAAATAAATCTGCCCCCTCTTCGCTCCGCCACCAAGGACATCAACCTACCGACCGGTACAGCAATCGGTGTGCTCATCCGCAATGGCCAGCGGCTGATCGCCCATAAGGCCACCGTGACCGAGTCAGACGATCACATCATCATGTGTCTCGCAAATAAGAACGCATCCGTGATGTGAAACGGTTTCAGATGTAGTTGAGTTTTGTCTGAACAGCTCGCCCCCTAACTGAACCTCCGCCCCATCCATCTGGTCAGCAACGCTCGTCGCCCAACCCGAATTCTCCCTCCCCGTGCGCATCACAACCCTACGCACCACGCCTTCACGGCCGTCAACAGGGAGAACCCACTCAATGTCTGAACCCAAAAATCCCCAGCCCCCACTCCAAGGCTCCCAGTCCGACGGCTCCGCCGCCGGCGGCTGGCCCGCACTAAACGCCGTCAACAAGCACCTGCTCCACCAGCACATCCTGCTCAAGGGCAACCGTACCCTGTTGTCCATGAACAAGCCGGACGGCTTCGACTGCCCCAGTTGTGCCTGGCCAGACCCAAAGAAGCCGCACACCTTTGAATACTGTGAGAACGGGGCCAAGGCGCTGGCGTGGGAGTCGACCAAAAAGCGGGTCACGCCCCAGTTTTTCGCTCAGCATACGGTGAGTGAGCTGGCTACCTGGAGCGATCACGACCTGGAGGATCAGGGCCGTATCACCGAGCCAATGCGCTATGACGCGGGCAGTGACAAATACTTGCCGGTCAGTTGGGATGAGGCTTTCGCCGAGATCGGGCAGGAGCTGCGCCAGTTGAGCGATCCGTGGAAGCTGGAGTTGTACACCTCGGGGCGTACGTCAAACGAAGCGGCGTTTTTGTATCAGTTGTTTGGCCGCTTGTATGGCATGGCTAACTTTCCTGACTGCTCGAACATGTGTCACGAGACCACCAGCGTGGCGCTTCCTGAGTCGATCGGCGTCGGCAAAGGCACCACCACGCTGGAAGACTTCGAGAACGCCGATGCGATTTTCATCTTCGGTCAGAACCCCGGTACCAACAGCCCGCGCATGATGTCGGAGCTGCATGCCGCCGCGCGCCGTGGTGCGAGCATCATCTCGTTCAACCCGTTGCGCGAGAAGGCGCTGGTGCGGTTTGCGTCCCCCCAAGGACCCGCGCGACATGCTCAGTCGCAGCGGCGTGAAGATCAGCTCGCAGTACCATCAGGTCAGAATCGGCGGCGACATGATTGCCGTGCAGGGCATCTGCAAAGCGGTGATCGAGGCGGACGATGCGGCTCAGCGTGAAGGGCTGCCGCGTGTACTGGATGTCGACTTCATCGAGGAGCACACCCACGGCCTTGAGCGGTTCGCCGATTACTGCCGACAGCTGCCGTGGGAGATCATCGAGCGTCATTCGGGCCTGACGCGTCAGGCGCTGGAAGAGGTGGCGGCGGTGTATATGCGTTCGCAGCGGGTGATCTGTTGCTGGGGCATGGGCATTACGCAACACAAGCGCGGTGGCGACGCGATGCAGCAGATCATTAATCTGCTGCTGTTGCGCGGCAACATCGGCAAGCTGGGCGCGGGTGCTTGCCCTATTCGCGGCCACTCCAATGTGCAGGGTGACCGCACCATGGGCATCTACGAAAAAGCCGGCGAGCCGTTCCTGGCCAGCATGAGCAAGGTGTTCGGGTTCGAGGCGTCCCGCAAAGGTGGGCATGATGTGGCCGAGGCCTGTGAAGCGCTGCTGCGCGGCGAGGTGGAAGCGTTTATTTCGATGGGCGGCAATTTCTTCCGTGCCATCCCGGATATCGACGTGGTGTGCCCGACCGTCAAGCGCCTGAAAATGACCGTGCTGGTCAACACCAAGCTCAACCGCAGTGCAACGGTCCATGGCCAGAAAGCGTTTTTGCTGCCGTGCATCGCCCGCTCGGAGCTGGACATGCAGAACGGCGTGGCGCAAACCGTTACGGTGGAAGACTCGATGTCGATGGTGCACGGCTCCACCGGCATGCTCGAGCCTGCGTCGAAACACCTGATCTCCGAAGTGGCGATCATCGTCGGCATGGCCAAGGCGACGCTTGAACCCAACCCCAACGTGGATTGGGACAGCTACGTGAGCGATTACGCGCGTATCCGCGACAAGATCGAAGCCGTGCTGCCCGAGCAGTTTTATGACTTCAATCAGCGCATCAAAGAGCCCGGCGGTTTCCGCCTGCCCAATGGCGCCAGCGAGCGCCAGTGGAACACCGAGTCGGGCAAGGCCAACTTTCTCTTTCCCGAGGGGGTTTTTGACGAAGACGACACGCCACCGGGCGCCGATCATTTGCAGTTGATGACGATCCGCAGCCATGACCAGTTCAACACCACGGTGTATTCCAACGATGACCGTTACCGGGGTATCTACGGCGACCGCATGGTGGTGATGCTCAACCCGCAGGACATCGAGCGGCTTGGGCTCAAGGCTGGGGACTACGTCGAATTCCAGACGGCCCTCGACATGACAACGCCGCGTCGTGCGCAGGGCTTCAAAGTCATCCCCTTCGACGTACCGCAAGGCTGTTGCGCCGCCTACTACCCGGAGACCAATGGCTTGCTGCCACTGGCGAACCGGGACAGCCGAAGTAACACACCGGCGGCGAAATCCATCCCGGTGAACCTGGTGCGGATGAATCCAGAGCAGACGCAAGTGGCGTTGGAACGGCGCGGATTGATTGCGGCGGCCATCTAAGTCTGGTGTTACAGCTCGTTACCTCCAAAAGCGAAAAGAGGGACAGATTTATTCCGGGAGGAATAAATCTGCCCTCCTCCGCTCTCCCCTGTTGCCCGACAAAAGGTTCAAGCCAAACGATTCGCAGCATTCGGTTCTTTTTTTTCATGCCTGGAACAGTGATCATCGCCCTCCCCTAAAGCCCCAGGAACACAGACCATGGAATTGACGCTGGAAGCGGCCGCGCTCTTTGCACTGAAGCTGGCGCACGAGCGCGAGGATGGCAGCCCGCTGCTGCGCGATGATCCGGTGATGCAAGCCTATGACCGCGAGGTGTTTGGCTTGTTGGTGCGCCAGGGGGATTTGCCTGGCATACAGCTGAAGCTGGATGAATGCCTGACGTCAGCGCTCGAATCGTTGGGCGGCGCAACGACTGTGATGGGCCGGGAACTGCAACGGCTTGCCCTGGACGTGCACCAGGCATCGACACTGGAAGCACTCAGTGCCCGGCTCGGCGCGCTCAAGGATTATCTGAAAGCCATCCTGTGAACCGCGATTACCGACGCCTCTATACCGCCATCCGCACCGCCAATCCCATCAGCACCGTGCCCATCAGCCAGCGCTGTACCACCTGCCATCCTGGCCGGGTGACGAAAAACACCGCGATGGACCCCGCCAGCGTGGCAATCACCGCATTGACGCTCACGCTGATGAAAATCTGGGTGAAGCCCAGCACCAAGGATTGCGTCAGCACGCTGCCATGACCGTTCGGGTCGATGAACTGAGGCAGCAGTGACAAATACATCACCGCCACCTTGGGGTTCAGCAGGTTAGTCACCAGGCCCATGGTGAACAGTTTGCGCGGGCCGTCCTGAGGCAAGCTGCGCACCTGGAACGGCGAACGGCCACCCGGCTTGACCGCCTGCCAGGCCAGATAGGCCAGGTACAACGCGCCGCCAATCCGCAGGGCGTCGTACGCAAAGGGCACCGCCATCACCAACGCGGTAATACCGAATGCCGCGCACAGCATATAAACCAAGAAACCCAACGCAACGCCGCCCAGGGAAATAAACCCGGCCACGCGCCCCTGGCAGATCGACCGCGAAATGAGGTAAATCATGTTCGGGCCGGGTGTAAGCACCATGCCGAGTGATATCAGCGCATAAGCGAGCCAATTGGACAATTCAGGCATGGTTGGGCTCTGGGGAGGTCTGTTGTGTCGACGCGAAACATCTGGTCAACGTTGTAAGGTTGGACGCCATGGTAGGGCGTTCAAAATGCGCGCGTTAGATACAGATCTGCGCGCAAAACGTCATACACCAGCGACACCACTCAGCCAGGACAAGCACATGATCGATTTCAATAACAAAGGCTTCTTCAAGCTCAAACAAAACAACGAGTACGCCGAACGCGTGGCGGCATTGCTGCTGGAGGGCGAAGAGGTGGTCGATTCCTACAAGGCCATGCGCGACGGCGTAGTGTTCACCACCAAACGCATCATTGCCGTGAACGTGCAGGGCATCACTGGCAGCAAGAAGGATTTCACCTCGCTGCCGTATAAAAATATCGTGGCGTACTCGGTGGAAACGTCCGGGACGTTTGATCTGGATTCGGAATTGGAGATTTACTTCTCGTCGCTGGGGAAGGTGAAATTCGAGTTCACCGGCAAGACCTCGATTGTGGAAATCTCACGCCTGATTTCCAAGCACCTGCTGGGCTGAACCACTGCACGATTCAACCGCTTAACCTGTAGGAGCTGGCTTGCCTGCGAAGACGCCAGCCCCTACACCGCCAAACTCCGCACTTACACTTAAGCAGTCCGCACCAGGCATAGCCCCGCTCAACTGACTTTTCCCACGCAAGCCATCGAACAAAGCCAATATCAGCCCCCGATTCTCCCTCGTAGTCTCACTGCCTCGTACAAGGAAGTGAGCCGTCATGTCAGAACGCGCATACCCCATCACCGAAGAAGAACAGCTCAGAGGGCGCATTCTGTCGCCGCAGCCCAAGCGCGTGCCCTATTCGCCGCACATTGACCTATCCGAACCACTTCCCGGCCCGGCGCCTGC
Source organism: Pseudomonas sp. W4I3 (assembly GCF_030816195.1). Lineage (GTDB taxonomy): Bacteria > Pseudomonadota > Gammaproteobacteria > Pseudomonadales > Pseudomonadaceae > Aquipseudomonas. The sequence goes on from NZ_JAUSXS010000001.1 coordinate 5,608,095, forward strand.
GCCCGAGAAGCTGCCCGGCTGTACCTTCACCAAATCCTGCCAATTGCCCGATGGAATCATTCATTACGCCGACCCTGCCGGTTACGTACCCCTTGAACTGATCAAAGACTACGGCCATTTCAGTCTGCTGGGTGGGCGCGAATTGGACAGCCGAGGCGCGATGGCCCTGCGCAAGATCAGCGGCAGCGCGCTCCCGGTAGGCTTGGGTCAGTTGGCGTTGCGCTCGGCCGTCGTGGAGTCCGCTGCTGCGGCTGCAGGCACCGTAGGCGCTGGCCTGCTGGCAGGTTTGGTGGGGCTGGTTTGGCCGTCAGAGCTGGGCGATAGCGCGCTTTATAGCGAAGAGCAATTGCGCTCGATGCAAAAGGCACGCTCGCAGATGCGCTTGCATATCGAGCAACGCGAGGACGGCACGCTCAAGGGGTACGGGTTTTATACCGGCAACCACCCGAACTGGCAGATGATCAATGTCGTGCAGTTCCAAAGCCGTGGCGATCAATTTGTGGCGGATTTGGGCCAGGGCGTTGAGCTGATCTGGACGCCTGCGATTGACCCTGGCGACACCCTTGGCATCCCGGCATTGGAAGCTGCGCCACAAGCGCCGGTGGTGTGGATCTACCCACCGACGGAGAAGGCCGCGCAGATACTGGTGAACCCGATTTATCCACCGGAGTACCGGGATTTTATTCTGGTGTTCCCGGTGGAGTCGGGGGTTCGGCCGTTGTATGTGGCGGTTAATGAGCCGAGGAAGGGGCTACGAAACCCAGATCATGATTACTTCCCTGCGCTCGAAACCGAAGACATAACAGGCTTCCCTGGGCTGATCCCCCAAAAACCTTTGACACCAAGAAAAGGCGGAGCGGGCTTACGTGAACGATGGATAGACGCAAAAGGAAAGAGAATATTCGAATGGGATTCCAAAAAAGGCGAGCTGGAAGTCTATCGAAAAAGTGATTTGGAACACCTCGGCGCGTTTGACCCTTACACCGCCGAGCGTCGAGGACCGGCGGACCCAAAACGTCGGATTTACAAATAACGAGGAACGCGCAAATGGCGATGAAAATCAGATTGCGGTGGTACGAAAAACACACTGATAACTTGAAGGCGGATGAGTATTCAGCGGCTATCGAGGACTCGGACGGTATTCTGGAAGCGTTGGGGTTAGGTGAGGAAACCGCGATATATGCGGATGTATTCAACCTGCTGCCTAATTGGATAACGATTATCCAGCCGTATTTCCAGCACATGATTGAACCCGACCAGCTCGACTACCAGATTTCCTTCCGTTACCAAGGCGCGTGGCCACCGCCTCCAAAACAACCAAAGAAGGGATCATGATGCAATGAGACCTACATCGCAAAAGCCTCTCTATCGCTCAGTCAACACCCGAACCCATGGCGTACGCCACGGAAGCTGCCGCGCGTACCGGTACGAACGACACAGCAAGGCCGAAAAGCGCGCGCAATCAACTCGCGGGTCAATGCACAGCCATCAACGACACGGGCTCGATTACACACCGCTATTCCGCTTTCTTCTGTCCAAAGTCGGCCACCCATGGAGCCAAGTTTTCAGCGAAGCCAAGGCCCGCCTGGACCGTCCGGATCCAGTGTTCTGGATGGTTGCGCAGCATGAAAGCGACAAGCAGGAATACGTAAGAACGGACGAAAATAGCTACTACAGCGGCTTGTGGGTGGACGAGGCTGGCCTGCTGCAAAAGGTCAACCCGCAGCTAACGCCCGAGCACATGATAAGCTTCTACGACTACTGCACCCAAACGTTCAACGGCGTGGTGTTCACACAGGCTTTACCGCGATCGCAGGGGCACGATAGCTCACAGAGCTGATGCGCAGTGCCTCAACGCTTATTTAGGCTGAAACGTCTCAAGATACGCCAATATATTTTCAATCTTCTCCTGGTCACTAATGCCCCAGAAGATCATCCGCGTACCGCTCACCACTTTCTTCGGCGCTTCGATATAGGCCGCCAGTTTGTCGCGGGTCCAGACCACGCCGGAGTTTTTCATGGCGTCGGAATATTGGTAATCCGTGGTCGTCCCCGCGGGTCGGCCGATGATGCCGTTGAGTTGCGGCCCGAATCCGCCACGTGCGCCTTCGCCGACACTGTGACAGCCGCCACACGTCTTGGTGAACAGCTTGCCGCCCGCCTCGGCGTCGCCGGCAGCAAACGCCGGGTGGGCATTGAAGATCAGGGCTAAGGTCAACAAGGCATACTTCATCAGAGGGCTCCGCATCGAGTGTTGCCTACGATTATGCCTGTTTAAAATCGACTTCCCCCTTCGTACGCTCGCGCTAACCGTCAAACGACCACCCATCGTTTAAAAAACATCCAATCGAACCTATGTGCCCAGCCTCCACTCCACCCTACTGGAACCTGATGGTGGAGAAGGATCATGGCTCAGCCATCGATTTTAGTGCTGGAAGACGACGAAATCATTCGGGCGTTAATGGTGGATGTGCTGGAGGACTTCGGCGCAGTGGTGACGTCGTTCCCTTCGGCCGACGAAGGGATGATTTATCTGGAGCGGGGCGACGAGCCGGTGGACCTGATTGTGAGCGATGTGCAGATGCCGGGCCTGCTTAACGGTTACGACTTGAGCCGCGTGGTGGCTCATCGCTGGCCTGAGGTTCAGGTGGTACTGACGTCGGGCAACACCACGATAGCGTCGCAGTTGGGCGGGTCGGTGCGGTTCCTGCCCAAGCCCTGGAGTACCGACCACTTGCTTGAGTGCGTGCAAACAGCATTGACTCAGCAAGGTCTGTCGATGCATTGATAGCGTCGCGATATCACTTCAATCGAACTTCGCGGCCCCTTCTGCGGTCACTAAACCCGAAAGGAGCGACATTTCTGATCCGCAGGTCAGCCTTTTCGCTGCTGCGTTCAGCTGACGACCATGAATTGTGTAGAATCGTCGCCCATTTTCACGCGTCATTCATGGCCGAGAGGCCCACAGTTCGAGCTCATTGAATGCATTCAAAGGCCCATGACGTTAGTGCGCCCTCCTTGTTGGAAACGTTGCGCACAGGCACGGGGCTGCTGCATGTCGCGTTGGAAAAGCGCCTGCCGTTTTTTTCCGAGCATCTGGATACCGACTGGTACCGGCGCTTGCTGCAGGCGTACTACGGTTTTTATCAACCGATGGAAGCTGCGCTGTATGGCAGCGGCTTAATTCCCGACGGATATGACGCTGCATCGCGTACGAAAACGCCGACACTGGTCAATGACCTCTACGCCCTCGGCCTGAACGAACACACCCTCCGCGTCCTGCCCCGTTGCACCCAACTCCCTGACCTGGACACGCCAGCTGCCTGCCTGGGCACCTTGTATGTGCTGGAAGGCGCGACGCTCGGTGGGCAAGTACTGCGCCGCGAAATGGCCTTGCGCCTGGCGATCGATGCCGACAACGGCGGTGCGTTTCTGGATATTTACGGCGTAGAGACGGGCCGACGCTGGAAAGATTTTCTCGACTACCTGGCTCGCGTGCCGCTGGACGCGACCGCCAGAGAGCGCGCAGTCATCGCTGCGCGCTCCACATTCAGCGGCTTTGAGCAATGGCTCGACAGCCAGGAGGTACTGCTATGAAACCCGACGATTTTGAAGAGCTGCTTGCCAACTGTGCTGACGAGCCCATCCGCTTTCCGGGGGCAATCCAGCCTCATGGTGCGCTGCTGACCTTGTCGGAGCCCGACCTGAACATCATCCAGGTCAGCGCCAACGTGGGTACATTGTTCAACCATGCCCCCGAGGCGCTGTTGGGCCAGCCACTGCACACGCTGATCGGTACGGAGCAGGCGCACGCCGTGCAGGCCATGGCGCAGCACAACACATTTTTCGATGCGCCACCGCTGCATGTCACGCTTAACGGCACGCCTTTCGAGGGCCTGCTGCACCGCCATCAAAACGTGCTGGTACTTGAATTCGAGCCGCACCTGGAAAATTTCACACCGCGCGCATTGAACGGTCGCACCAGTAACCTGGGCAAAATGCTGCAACGCTTGCAGGCCGCGAAAACCCTGCAGGCGCTGTACGAGATCAGCGTGAATGAAATCCAGGCCATGACCGGTTACGACCGCGTGCTGATCTACCGCTTCGAAGACGAAGGCCACGGCCAAGTGATCGCCGAAGCGTCGGCGCCGTCCATGGAACTTTTCAACGGCCTGTTCTTCCCCGCGTCCGACATCCCGGAGCAGGCGCGCGAGCTCTACCGCACCAACTGGCTGCGCATTATCCCCAACGCCGCCTACGAGCCCGTACCGCTGCTGCCCAAGCTGCGCCCCGACACCGGCCAGCCTCTGGACCTGAGCTTCGCCACCCTGCGCAGCGTGTCGCCGATTCACTGCCAATACATGAAGAATATGGGCGTGCTGTCGTCCATGAGCATCTCACTGATGAAGGGCGACAAGCTCTGGGGCCTGATCAGTTGCGGCAATCGCGAGCCACTGCTGGTGCCGAACGAGTTGCGCACCGCCTGCCAAACCATCGGCCAGGTGCTGTCGTTACAGATCAGTGCCATGGAGGCCCTGGAACTGAGCCGTCAGCGTGAGGAAAAAGTTCAGGCGCTGGCGCTCCTCGACCAGGCGATGAAGGCTTCGCAAGACACGGTGTTCGACGGCCTGGCTCAACAAGGCCAGTTGCTGATGGACCTGACTCGGGCAGGCGGCGTGGCGATCATCGAGGACAGGCAATTGCACCGCTACGGCAACTGCCCGGAACCGGCGCAGATTCGCGCCCTGCACAAGTGGCTGCAGGAACGCGACGAGCCGGTGTTCTCCAGCCACAACCTGGTCTCTGTCTACCCACCGGCCGCCGAGTTTCAGCAGCTGGCCAGCGGCGTACTGGCCCTGCATCTACCCAAGCCCGTGGACAACGGTGTGCTGTGGTTCCGCCCGGAGGTGAAGGAAAACATCAACTGGAGCGGTGACCCGCAGAAACCGCTGGACCTGGAAAACTCCGACGGTAGCTTGCGCCTTCGCCCACGCACCTCGTTTGAAATCTGGAAAGTGGTGATGGCAGGTATTTCCACCAAGTGGAGTCATGGCGACCTGTTCGCCGCCAACGACCTGCGCCGCTCGGCCCTGGAAAACGACCTGGCCCGCCAGGTAAAGCGCGAGCAGTTGGCGGTGCGCGCGCGTGATGACCTGGTGGCTGTGGTGTCTCACGACCTGCGCAACCCGATGACCGTCATCTCCATGCTCTGCGGCATGATGCGAAAAGCATTCAGCTCCGAGGGCCCGCACACCTCGCGACGAATCTCCACGGCCATCGACACCATGCAACAGGCCGCCGGGCGCATGAACGTGCTGCTGGAAGACCTGCTCGACACCTCGAAAATCGAGGCTGGGCGCTATGTGGTCAAGGCCGTGCCGCTGGACGTGAGCCAAATGTTCGATGAGGCTTACGCGCTGCTCGCCCCGCTGGCGATGGAAAAAGGCATCGACCTGTCGTTCAACGCTGAGCCCGGCCTGCTGATCAACGCCGACCCGGAGCGCTTGTTCCAAGTGTTGTCGAACCTGATCGGCAACGCCATCAAGTTCACCCCGCGCCAAGGCAATATCGGCATCAGCGCCATGAGCAACGGTGAAGAAACCGTCTTCTCGGTGCGTGATTCCGGCGAAGGCATCGCGCCGGACCAGTTGCCTCACGTGTTTGAACGCTACTGGACGAAAACCGAAAACAACCCCACCGGCAGCGGTTTGGGGCTGTACATCACCCAAGGCATCGTCCAGGCCCATGGCGGCCAAATTGTTGCCGAAAGTGAGGTGGGCCGGGGCAGTGAGTTCCGGTTTACCGTGCCCAGGGTGACTGAAGGCTCACTGACCTGATGCGGTAAAAAAATGTGGGAGCGGGCTTGCTCGCGATTACGCAGTGTCAGTCGACAGATGAGCTGACTGATACTGCGCATCGCGAGCAAGCCCGCTCCCACATTTGTTTTGCGTTACCGGATAAATCTCATACAGGCAATATCACCACCGCTTGCAACCCGCCACCCTGGCGCTCGGACAGCGTCAGGCTGCCGCCATGCTCCAGCACAATCGCTCGGGCGGTCGACAGCCCAAGCCCTACACCGCCCGTGCTTTTATTGCGTGACCCCTCCAGACGATAGAACGGCAGGAATACATCCTCCCGATGCGCCGCAGGGATGCCCGGCCCCCGGTCCAGCACCCGAATCACCACCTCCCCATGCTTGCTTTGCAACTCGATCTGCGGCGCCGTGCCGTAGTGGATCGCATTGTCCATCAGGTTGGTCATCACCCGCTTGAGACCCAGGGGCCGGCCGAAGTACACCAGGCGTGGCGGGCCGCTAAAGGTGAGGTCGATGGCCTGGTCGCGATAATCGTCGATCAGGGTCTGCAGCAACTCCGCCAAATCCAGTTGGGTGGCCTGTTCCAGGCGAGCATCGTCGCGGAAAAATTCCAGGGCGGTGTTGATCATGGCCTGCATTTCATCGACGTCGCGGAACAGTCGCTGCTGCTGGTCGGTATCCTCAACGAATTCACCGCGCAGACGCAGGCGGGTCAGCGGCGCGCGCAGGTCGTGGGAGATGGCGGCAAGCATCTGCGTACGGTCCTCGATGAAGTGCCGCAATTGCGCTTGCATGCTATTGAAGGCCAGAATCGCCTGGCGCATTTCGTGAGGTCCCACCGGCTCGATCGGCGGCGCGCGAAAGTCGCTGCCAAAGCGCCGCACACCTTGGGCGAAGTGTTGCAGCGGGCGCGCCAGACGCCGGGTGGCGACCAGGGTGACGAGTGCGGTAGACACCAGCACCAGCGCCAGCACGATCAGGCTGCGCACACCATCGTCGAGCCCCCAACTGCGTGTGCCGGTACTGAACATCAGCCAGGAGCGATCGGTTAGCTGCATCAACAGCACATACTGGCCGTTACCGTCCGGCCAGTCGGCAGGTCCATAGACTTCCGTCGGTCGCGTCGGGCCTTCAAGCAGTTGCTTGAACACCTCCTCCCCTGTGCTGAAGTCAGGATCGTTCAGCACCGGCAATCCTAAGGTCGCGCGCTGCGCCGCCCAGGTCACGCTGAAAGACCCATCGCCCATCACCTGAGCAAGGCGTGCTCGCTGCGCCGGCTCAGACGCTTCGATCACACGGACCACCACTGCGACTTTTTCCAGCAGTCCGGTTTCGGTCAGCGGTGGCCTGGCCCATACACCTGCCAATTGCACGAACAGGGCATTGAACGCCAGCGCGGTGATCATCGCGACCAGCACGGTCAGCGCGATCCAGCGCGCCACCGTGTCGCGCGGGCGCTGGCTCATGAGCGGCTCACGCTGGCGGTGAACTGATAGCCGCCATTGCGCACGGTGCGGATCATCGCCGGGCGCTTGGTATCGAACTCCAGCTTGCGGCGCAGACGGCTCACTTGCACGTCGATGCTGCGGTCGACGGCGTCATGGCTATGGCCGTGCGCCAGGTTCAACAACTGTTCGCGGGTGAGCACGCGCTGGGGATGCTCGAGAAATACCAGCAGCAGGTCGAACTCGCCCGACGACAGCGCAATCATCACCTGGTCCGGCGAGCGCAACTCCCGGCGCGTGAGGTCCAGTTGCCAGCCGTCAAAACGGATCAGCGGGCGCGCGGCCTGCCCGGTAGGCGGTCGGCTTTCACCCGCGCGGCGCAATACCGCACGCACCCGCGCCAGCAGTTCGCGGGCGTCGAAGGGTTTGCTCAGGTAATCGTCGGCGCCCATTTCCAGGCCCACCACGCGGTCGCTGAGCTCACCCATGGCCGTGAGCATGATCACCGGCGTCGCATACTGCTGGCGCAGGCGCTGACACAGCAGCAGGCCGTTATCGCCGGGCAGCATCAGGTCGAGGATGATCAGGTCGACGGGCTGATGTTCCATCGCCGTCCACAGTTGGGGGCCACTGGCGACGGTCTCTACCGCATAGCCGTGTTGCAGGAAAAATTTCTTCAGCAGGGCGAGGACTTCAAGGTCATCGTCGACGATTAACAGGTTGCTCACCGGCAGGCTTCACTGGGCTGGGTAAAGCCGCCATCTAAAACTATTCGACGCGGTCCGTCATATATTTCAACCGTGCAATAAAGCGTCAGTGACGCAATAAACCAGACATCTTCGCGCAAGGCTGCCATGCGAGCATCTGCCTCCCTTTTGATTTGTGAAAGGCTTTTCAACATCGCAGTCATATTTTGCAGCGACGCGTTTATAGCGGCCCCGCTTGCGCCGCTATTAAGGTTGGCCTGGCTTCGCGCCAATAGGCGAAGTCATCCTCTCCTCAAGAAGGAAACATCCATGATCAGCGGAATCAATCACTCACTGGGCAGTTTTCACTACCCACCTCTGCAGCAGGATGATGCAGAGTCCCAGCGAAGGAAACGCAGCACCGACTCCACACGGATGCAATTGAATAGCGCCGAGCCAGATGGCACGGCGACCAATGATCGTTCCAGAAAAAGAAGTGGTGGGCTGGATCACCTGGGTCGGGGCAACCTGCTTTAACTGACCGCTTACGAGGGGCAGTGCACGGCCCTTCGTATCTTCCCCTTAACAAAACCATGACATTCGCTCGCTTAAACTCACCGGTTCAATCCAGCTTGGGACCACGACCTGCATGTCGCACTCCGACACACTGCCCGCCGTACTGGCCGGCCCGCTGCTGCGACGCCTCGAAGCTCGGCGCCTGGTGTTGTGGCTGGTAGCAAGTCGAGCACTGGAACTGACCTTGAAGCTGCATCTGCCCGCCCAGACACTGGACATTGCCCTGGACCAGTGCCAAGTAGTGCCGGTAGGGCGTCACGCGTTTATTCATTTGATAGATGTGTCGCTGGACGAAGCGCTGCCCCTGGACGTCGCGATCAGCTACGACCTGGTGTTTGACAACACCGGCATAGCCGACTGGGCACCGCACCTGCTGTATGCCGACGCTCAATACCCCAGTTTCGTGTTGCATAGCCGTATTCACCAATTGGTGCACGGCTCATGCCGCAAACCCCATCACAGTGCCGACGAGGGTTTACTGTGCGTCGACCGTCTGCTGGCCGAAGCCCAAACCCCGGCCGAACGTCCGGCTTTGCTGATGATGAGTGGTGATCAGGTCTACGCCGACGATGTCGCCGGGCCGATGCTGCGTGCGATACACGGGTTGATTGCCCGGTTGGGCCTGTTCGACGAATACCTCGAAGGCGCGGTGGTTGATGACAGCGTCAGCCTCTACGGGCATCCGGCCAGTTATTATCAGCGTGCCGATCTGCTGCCGGCACTGGACAGCAACGAGACCTTGCGCGAGCGCTTCTTCGGTGGCGTGAAAAAGCCGATTTTCACCAGCAGCACCGCCGATAACCACTTGGTGAGTTTCGCCGAAGTCATCGCGATGTACCTGCTGGTATGGTCGCCCACGCCCTGGACGCTGATCACGCTTGAGCGCCCACATCTGAGCATGGAGCGACAGCAGCGCTACGTCAGCGAAGAGGTCCGGATCGAACGATTCCGCGACGGCCTGCCGGGTGTCGCGCGGGTATTTGCCCACCTGTCGACCTTGATGATCTTTGACGACCATGACATCACCGACGACTGGAACCTCAGCGCCCAATGGGAAGAAACTGCCTATGGCCACCCCTTCTCCAGGCGCATCATCGGCAATGCCTTGCTTGCTTATCTGCTGTGCCAGGGCTGGGGCAACCAGCCGGATGCGTTCGCCGAACTGCTGCGCCAAACCCAAGCGCTGACCACCCAAACCCAGGCCAACCACCTGGACGCAGCCGCACAGGACGCATTACTCGAAACGCTGCGCAAGTTCCAACACTGGCACTATGTGCTGCCGACGACCCCCGCATTGGTGGTGCTCGATACCCGCACCCGGCGCTGGCGCAGCGAGTTCACCCTCAAGCAACCCTCCGGCCTGCTGGACTGGGAAGCCCTGAGCGAACTGCAACAGGATCTGCTCGACCACCCTTCGGCCATCATCGTCTCGCCCGCACCGATCTTTGGCGTAAAGCTGATCGAGACCGTGCAAAAAGTGTTCAGTTGGTGCGGTTACCCATTGTTGGTGGACGCGGAAAACTGGATGGCCCATCGCGGGGCCGCCCAGGTGATTCTCAACATCTTCCGCCACTCCCGCACACCGGGAAACTACGTGATTCTGTCGGGCGACGTGCATTACTCGTTCGTCTACGAAGTGCTGATCCGCCACCGCAACGTTGGCCCCAATATCTGGCAGATCACCAGCAGCGGCATCAAGAACGAGTTCCCGCCACGCCTGCTGGAATGGTTCGACCGTCTCAATCGCTGGCTCTACTCGCCACGCTCGCCGCTCAACTGGTTTACCCGGCGCCGAACCATGCAGGTGGTACCACACATTCCGGAACATGCCGAGGCGGGAGAGCGGTTATGGAATTCTGCAGGGATCGGCCAAGTGTTTTTCAACGAACAGGGCCAACCTGAGACGATTTATCAGCACAATGCGGATGGTAAACCTCGCACGAAGATGATCGCGCCACGTTCCTGAAGCAGCAAGTCTGCCCTATTCAAAGCCCGCCAACGGCGGGTACAGTAGCTCAGCCACGGAGTATCGGCGTCAACACAGCTGGCCTTGGAAGCCAGCTCACGCAGGAAGCGCGTAGATGGACGATACAACCGGCAACGAGCCGCTGCGTAATGACTTTTCCGATTTCAGTACCGACATGTTTCACGCAATCATGGAATTGGTCAGCGATGGGATATGGGACTGGAATGCCAACACCGGGTTCGTCTACCGCAATCCCGGCTGGTACGAGATGCTGGGCTATCCGCGCCACTCCCTGGAAAACAGCGTATTCACCTGGGAAAACCTGATCCACCCTGAAGATTACCCGCGCGTGATGACCGGGTTCGATGACTATATCTGCCAACGCGCCCCCCATTACCGCGCCGAATATCGCTGTAAGAAACACGACGGCACCTACCTCTGGATCGAGGACCGTGGCTACATCATTGCGCGCAATCCCGACAACTCGGTAGCTCGCATGGTGGGCGCGCATCGCGATATCCATACACGCAAATGTTCAATGGAGCGCCTTGAAAAGCGTAACCGGTCGCTGGAGGCCCTGGTGGTCGAGCGCACCCTTGAATTGTCACGCGTCAATCAGCAACTGCAATTGCAACTGGACGAAAACCGCTCCCTGGCCGAACGGGACGCTCTGACGCGCATCGCCAACCGTTATCGCCTGGAACAGGTTTTGCTGCAGCAGTGCGAGCGCGCCGAGCGCTTTCGCTTGCCACTGGCGCTGGTGGCTATGGATATCGATGACTTCAAGCCGATCAATGACCAGCACGGCCATGCCGTAGGGGACCAGACGCTGATACAGGTAGTAGAAGGCCTGGAAGCCTGCGTACGGGCCGGTGACCTGCTGGCCCGCTGGGGCGGCGATGAGTTCATGCTGGTATTGCCCAACAGTACTGTGGAGGCGGCAAAGGAGCTGGCTGAAAGGGTGCGCGCTAAAATTCAGGAAATGCCCGCCGTCGGTGGTTCCAGGATAACCCTGAGCCTGGGCGTGGTGGAACGGCGGGCGGGCGAGACACCGGCAGCCCTGATGGCACGAGCCGATCAGGCGCTATATCGGTCCAAGGCGGCCGGGAAAAATGGAGTGTCGGAATAACTAACCGGTAGTCACCTTGCCAGTGACGGTCGGCGCGTACTTGAGCCTGGCAACCCGAGCGCACATCCCGACTTTTAATAATGATGCGGCGACTTTATTTCGTTTGCGGCAAGGGCGCTCGCGCGGCTTAGATAAAACCCAGCCCATCACTGCCGAGTCAACGATTCATGAGCCGCGAAACGATCAGCCAATCGATCTCCATCGTCCACCCCATCAGCCTCAGCCACGGTAAAAACGCCGAAGTCTGGGACACCGAGGGTAAGCGCTATATCGATTTTGTCGGCGGTATCGGCGTACTCAACCTCGGCCACTGCCACCCCGCCGTCGTGAACGCGATTCGCGAGCAGGCGACCAGGCTCACCCATTATGCGTTCAACGCCGCGCCGCACATGCCCTACCTCGACTTGATGGAGCGCTTGACCGCGTTTATTCCGGTGAGCTACCCGGTCAGCGGTATGCTCACCAACAGCGGCGCCGAGGCGGCAGAAAACGCCTTGAAGATTGTGCGCGGTGCCACCGGCCGCACGGCGGTGATCGCTTTTGACGGAGCCTTTCATGGGCGTACCCTGGCCACCCTCAACCTCAATGGCAAGGTCGCGCCCTACAAGCAAAAGGTCGGCGCACTGCCAGGCCCCGTGTATCACCTGCCCTATCCCAGCGCCGATAATGGTGTCACCTGTGCCGAAGCACTGAGGGCCATGGACCGCCTGTTCAGCGTGGAAATCGACGTCAACGATGTCGCCTGTTTCATCATTGAACCGGTACAGGGCGAAGGTGGGTTCCTCGCCCTGGATATCGAGTTCGCCCAGGCCCTGCGACGCTTTTGTGACGAGCACGACATCCTCTTGATTGCCGACGAAATCCAGTCCGGTTTCGGTCGCACCGGCCAACGATTTGCCTTCTCGCGCCTGGGCATCGAACCCGACCTGATCCTGCTCGGCAAAAGCATCGCCGGCGGCGTGCCGCTGGGGGCGGTGGTGGGTCGCAAGGCACTGATGGACAACCTGCCCAAAGGTGGCCTGGGCGGTACCTATTCCGGCAACCCCATCGCCTGCGCCGCCGCCCTGGCGACCCTTGAAGTCATGACCGATGAACACCTGCAGGCATGGGGCTCTCGGCAGGAAGAGGCGATCGTCGGACGTTATCAGGCGTGGCGCGCGCAGCACCTGTCGCCCTATCTGGGCCGCCTGACCGGTGTCGGTGCCATGCGCGGCATTGAACTGGCGCATGCCGATGGCACGCCCGCCGCCAAGCAACTGACCCAACTGCTGAGCCTGGCGCGCGCTGCCGGCCTGCTGCTGATGCCCAGCGGCAAGTCGCGGCATATCATCCGCTTGCTGGCCCCGCTGACCATCGAGCCGGCCGTGCTGGAGGAAGGGCTGGACACGCTCCAAGCGTGCCTTGAGCAACTGGACTAGACGCGTGCCTTCGCTTAGCCCTCTGACGGGGTGCCTTGACCTGACTCCCCTGCCCCCTGAAAATGCCCGACGCTTTTTTGTCTCTCCCGTTTACTGAAGTAGTGAAATTTCAATGTCCGATTCGTACACCGCTGAATCCGCCGAAGCCTCCGTAGTCGCCTTGCACGCCAAAGCCGAGTACGAAAACGCCATCCATCTTTCACAGCATGTGCCAGCGGCCAAGATCATCAGCGAAATGGTGCTGGACGCGTTTCACACCTCCAAGGAAAGCGACCAGATCCGCGAGTTGCGCATGGCTATCCGTCAGGCCCATGACACCTTCGACGACGACAAAGCCTACGACCTGATGGGCCAGCTCAAGCAATTGAAGGACGCCGAAGCCGCCGATAACGCCGCCCTGGAAGACCTGAGCAGCAAGTTCTCCATCAGCCGCATCCTGTCCAGCTTCAAGGACGACCCCGACTTCCAGGAGCTGGTCTACGGCCTGGCCCTCAAGGTGCTGAACCAGTCGCACCAGGCTATCAGCAACCCAAGCGCCGGCAAGGGCAAGGCCGCACGCGCCAAGAAAGAAGCCGAAGTGTTTGTGATCAGCAAGGACGGCGCCAGCGTCACCCTGCCGCTGCGCACACCGCGTTCCAAACTCAACGTCGACCGTGAAGCGTTCGAGTTCCTGGGGTTCAGCTTTGTGGGCGAGGGCGATGAGGCCGAGCTGGAAGTGGAGAGCTTTGTGGATAATGCGGGTACCGAACAGCCTTTGAGCCGCAAGAGCGTGATCACGGCGCTGCAACAGCAGACTGCGTTTGACGGGTACAGCATCACCCAGCAGTAAAGCATTGCTGGCACCACGTGGGAGCACACCCGCTCCCACGTCAGTGTCTAGGTTGCTTCAGCCAACGCGATGGACCTGCGCCGCAAAAGCCTCGCGAAAGCGCTCCATCTCCTGCCGGTTACCCACCGTCACCCGCACCCACTGCGGCCAATTCTTCCATACCCGCCCTACCAGCACATGTTGTTCAGCCAGCCGCTCGACCAGCTGTTGCGCCGGTTGCCTGACGTCGATCATGAAGCAGTTGCTGTGGGAAACCGTGCAGGCAAACCCCTGCCCCTTCAGCCAGGCAAGGGTCTCATCACGCACGCTGGCATTGAGCGCTTTGCGTTGGCCCAGCAGCTTCACGTCCTCCAGGCTGGCATGTGCGCCGAGCAAGCTGGCACCCGCCGGTACGTTGTCGCCGCCAAACACCGCGAGGCGTTCCAACAGCGCAGGATGGCCGATGGCCAAACCGATGCGCGCACCGGCCATGCCGTAGATTTTCGAGAACGTGCGCAGTACCAGCAGGTCGTCGTGATCGTTGATCCAGCTCACGCAGCTTTGGGCATCGCAGAAGTCGATATAGGCCTCGTCCACCACCAGCACGCTGCCTTTGGGTTTGTTCGCCAGCGCCTGGCGGATCGCCTCGGTGGGGGTCAGGGTGCCGGTCGGGTTGTTGGGGTTGCACAGGTACAGCATGCCGGCCTGGGGATCCGCTGCGAGCATGGCCGGCACATCATGGGCATGCTGGGCATCGAGGTCGACTTCGTGCACCGGTGCCTTGTTCGACTCCGCCGCCTGACGCGGAACTTCATAGGATGGCGTGGCCATCACCAGACCACGGGTTGGACCGGTGAATGCCAGCACGGCATAGCGCAGAGCGGCCATGGAGCCGGCGAACACTGCAACGTTGTCCTCGCTGACGCCTTGCTGCAGGGCAAACAGCGCAGCCAACGCGTACATGTGCGGGTAGGGATAACGCCCCGATGCCGGGTTACCTAGCTGCATGGCCTCGAGCGCCGCTTTCGACGGCCCATAAGGGCTTTCATTGTAATTGAGCAGTACGTAGTCAGAAGCCGCCGGCGCAGGGCTTGCGAGCGCCCAATCGAGATGCCCAAGCACAGGCAAGGCCGCACCCAGTGCGAGAACGGACCGACGACTGACGCTGACCATGGTGACTACTCCTTGTAGGCGGACGGGAATTCGTACGAGTCGTACAGAGGAGTATGACGAGGAATATGTCGCCCGATTTAGCACTACCTGGTTAACCGAGCCAACGCCGCCGACCGCGCCTGACCTGCCGGAACGATGCACTCAGCGCTTTATTGTCGAGGATCACGCATGTAACACTCGTTGCCAGGAAGCCGAAAATACGCCACGGCAAGCTCTAGGCTGCTGGTCTCGCGCGGCAATGGACGATCATGACAAGAAGGAACGGGTGAGCACGTGATGCACAGACGGGAAAAAACCGAGCACCTGAAGAGCAACATCAGGTACTTGATCAAAAGTCGCGGCGAAACCCAGCTTTCGTTAAGCAGCGCCGCCGGGCTGACCAGGACCACCATCTACAACATCCTGGAAGGCAAGGTCGCCAACGTACAGCAGTCGACCATTCGCAAGATCTCCGACTTCTTCGGGGTCTCCTATGAAGAAATCGAGACCATCAATTTCGAAGCCAAGGAAATCATCGAGAGCAACGTGTCCCCCTTGGGCAACATGAACCCGGCAGCGGTGCCGGTGCTCAAGGAAAGCCTGCTCATGCAGAACCTGGGCAAGCGCATCGGCGAACTGTCCACGCTGTTCCCGCTGACTTACTACTTCGGCCTGTCCTGCAATTTGATCGGCGTGCTGCTGGAGCACGCAATTCCCGGCATCAACGAGCCGGGGGATCTGCTGATCGTGCAAAAAGGCGCGTCCAGTGACGACAAGGAAAAGCTGATGTACGACCGCGCCACCAAGAAGCTGTTCATCAGCCTCGAACCCTGCGCGAATTCAGAACGTTTATGTGTCATCGGCGATATTTTCGAGGAACGCTTCAATGACCACGGCTGAAGTGAGCGCTGAAAACAGTAAATACAAGCTGCTGGGCTTTGAGAATGACAAACGTCTGGCCGTGGTCATGGTGATCGCCACCGGCAAGGTCATCAAGATCAAGCTCAGTGAAGTGCTCAACAGCGAGATGATGGACAACTTCAACAAGCTGGAAATCAAGAACCTCTACAAGAAGTTCTACTCTCAGGCCGGCACACTCACCGCTTACGACATGAACGACCGCAATGAAAACTCGTGGATGATCTACATCATCCTGAACCTGTTGCTGTTCACGTTCTATATCTTCACCAGCATCGCCGCGACCAAACCGATTTACCTGGAATCGATGGGCATCATCGTCACGCCGGGCACGTTCCTGTACCCGTTGACCTTCCTGATCGTGGACCTGCTGAACGAGAACTTCGGGCTGCGCCTGGCCCGCCGGGCGATTCTGTTTGCGTTTGCCAGTAACGCGATGATCATCATCCTGCTCTATGGCTCGACCTTCCTGCCGGGGTTGCCGGGCTGGAAACTCGATGGACCTTACAACGACGTGATCCTGCAAGTGTCGTCGGTGCTGATCGCCTCTTCGGTGTCGTTCCTGGTGTCGGAGAACATCAATTCCTACCTGCTGTGCAAAATCAAGGAACTGACCAACTCCCGATACCTGTACCTGCGGATTTTCCTCAGTACGTTCTTTGCGGTCATCATCGACAGCTTCCTGTTCTGCTTTATTGCCTTCTACGGCGTCATGCAGACCAGCGACCTGCTGAGCATGATCTATGTCCAGATCGCGATCAAAGTCGGTTTTGCGTTCTTCAATATCCTGCCCGCCTATGGGGCGCGTTCGTTGTTCAAACGCTATCTGACCAGTGCCAGCGCATGAAACCATTGGCTAGCGGATAACCTTGTGGGAGGGGGCTTGCCCCCGATGGCGGTGTGTCAGCCGAACATGCATTCACAGGCACGGCCTCATCGGGAGCAAGCCCCCTCCCACATTTGGACCTCACTATTTCAGCTGCAGCTTATGCTTGAGGCTCTGCATCACATCCGCCTTGTTCTGCAGGTAATCATTCAAGCCCCGGGCGCGCAGGTTGCACGCGTCACATTCGCCACAGCCGGTGCCGATGATGCCGTTGTAGCAGGTCAGTGTCTGCTCGCGCACCAGCTCCAGTTGCCCGTGGTAATCGGCCAGGGCCCAGGTTTCGGCCTTGTTCAGCCACATCAGCGGGGTGTCGAGACGCACGTCATATTCCATGCCCAGCTTGAGGGCCTGGTTGAGCGCTTTGACGAACTCGTCTCGGCAATCCGGGTAGCCCGAAAAGTCGGTTTCGCAGACGCCGGTGATCACGGTCTCAGCCTTCACTTGATAGGCGTAGATCGCAGCCAGGGTCAGAAACAGGATATTGCGCCCCGGCACGAAGGTGCTCGGCAGGCTCTCACCTGAGCTGTTCACGGTCGGCACGGGGATGTTGTCACGGGTGAGGCTGCTGATCGCCAGCTCATTGAGCAGGGACACATCCATCACTTTGTGCACGGTGGCGCCCAGCTGTTTGGCCAGCTTTTGGGCCACTTCGATTTCCGCCACATGCCGCTGACCATAATCGAAGGTGATGCAGTGCACTTCGTCATACAGCTTCAGCGCCTGGATCAGGCAGGTGGTCGAATCCTGCCCGCCACTGAACACCATCACGGCTTTTTTACTCATTGCATGGCTTCCCGCATTCGTGGAATTAAGTAGGAGCGAGCTTGCTCGCGAAAAACGTCAACGATAACGCAGCGCATCCGGTTTGACACAGCGGTCAATAAAAAACCCCGCGCATCTTCCGAAGGCGGGGTTTTTCACTGCAAGACCACTCAGTGGGCGTAGGTCAGCAACAGCTCTTTCGGCACTTGGAAATCCAGGGACATCATCACGCTGAGCGCGGTGATGGTGAAGATCGAGAACACGAACAGCTTGCGCGCCCAGACGGTGTCATCCACCGCCTTGTAGCCGGTCCAGGCCATGTACAACCAGTACATGCCCATGGCCGCGGCGACGGCGAGGTAGCTCATGCCGGCGTAGCCACTGAAGGTCAACATCAAGGTCGCCACGAGGAAGGCCAGGATGTAGAGCAGGATGTGTTTCTTGGCTACCTGAATGCCACGCTTGACCGGCAGAACCGGAATCGACGCAGCCAGGTAGTCATTGAAGCGGAAAATCGCGATGGCGTAGGAATGCGGCATCTGCCACAGGCTGAACATCACCAGCAGCACCAGCGCGGCCATGTCGAAGCTATTGGTTACAGCCACATAACCAATCACCGGAGGCATCGCCCCCGACAGACTGCCCACGAGCGTGCCGTGCACCGACTTGCGCTTGAGGTAAAGGCTGTAGAGGCCGACGTAGATGACAAAACCGATCACGGCAAACAGCGCCGCCAGCGGGTTGGCCACCTTGTACAACAACACCACGCCGGCAACACCCAGGACGGTCGCGAAGATCAGTGCCAGTTTCAGGGAGATAAGGCCCTGGACCAGCACACGATTCTTGGTGCGCTCCATCTTGATGTCGATGTCACGGTCGATGCAGTTGTTGAACACGCAACCGGAAGCAACCACCAGGGACGTACCGATCATCGCAGCCAGGAAGATGGCCAGATCGACATGTCCCTTGGAGGCCAGGAAGAAACCGCCCGCCACAGAAAGCACGTTACCGAAAATGATCCCCGGTTTGGTGATTTGGATAAAGTGCTTAAGCGACATCGGGTTTTACCTCACTTCGCCATCATGAACGTATGGATGCTGAACATGATCCAGATCGACAAGCCAACCAGCAGCAGGATTACCAAGCCTGCGAACACGAACGCAATCACGTTATCGCGCTGCTCTTTGGAGCGATCCAAATGCAGGAAGTACACCAGGTGAACCAGCACCTGAATCACCGCGAACGCCAGTACGATCATCAAGGTGATCGACTTCGGCAGGGTCGGGTACATCACCAGACCGAACGGGATGAGCGTCAGGATTACCGACAGGATGAAGCCGATAGCGTACGACTTAACGCTGCCGTGGCTCGCATCATGGCTGTCATGGTCATGGGAGTGTGCATTAGCCATTACAGGGTCCCCATCAGGTAAACAACGGTGAAGACGCAGATCCAGACCACGTCCAGGAAGTGCCAGAACAGGCTCAGGCAGCTCAGGCGAGTCTTGTTGGTGTTGGTCAGGCCGTGCTTATTGACCTGATACATCATCACCGCCATCCACAGCAGGCCAGCCGTTACGTGCAGACCGTGGGTACCTACCAGCGTGAAGAACGCGGACAGGAAGCCGGAACGGTGCGGGCCGTAGCCTTCGGAGATCAACAGGTGGAACTCGTTGATCTCCATGCCGATGAAGCCCAGGCCGAACAGGAAGGTCAGTGCCAACCAGCTCAGTACGCCTTTCTTGTTGCCCTTGTAGAAGGCCAACATGGCGAAGCCGTAGGTGATCGAACTGAACAACAGCAAGGCGGTTTCGCCGAGCACGTAAGGCAGTTCGAAGATGTCGTGGCCCGACGGGCCACCCGCTACGTTGTTTACCAGTACCGCGTACACCGCGAAGATCGACGCAAACAAGATGCAGTCGGTCATCAGGTAGAGCCAGAAACCGAAAACGGTCATCGGCCCCGAGTCGTGGTGATGGTCATCGTGCCCATGGTCATCGACATGGGCGTGTCCAGCATTGGTCACTAAGTTCGACATGGTTTAAGCCTGTTCCAACGAGGTTTCTACACGGTTGGCCGGGATTTTCTTCTCGGCGACCAGGCGAGCGTGCTGCTCGGCTTCGATGCGTTCGATCGTTTCGACCGGCACCATGTAGCCTTGATCATCACGTGCGGCGTGGACGATGAAGTAACCGATGGTACCCACCAGGCCCACGATCGCCAGCCACCAGATGTGCCAGATCATCGCGAAACCGAACACGGTCAACAGCGCACCCATCACCACGCCAGTGGCGGTGTTGTTTGGCATGTGGATCGGCTCGTAATGCTTGGGACGCTGGTACGCAGTACCGTCTTCCTTGGCTTCGGTGAACGCATCGATGGTGTTCGCAGTAGGGATCACGGCGAAGTTGTAGAACGGCGGTGGCGACGAGGTCGACCATTCCAGGGTGTGGCCATTCCATGGGTCACCGGAGTCGCAAGCGTTCTGCTTACGGTCACGGATGCTCACGTACAGCTGGATCAACTGGCAGGCGATACCGGCAGCGATCATCAGCGCACCGAACATGGCGACGTACAGGTACGGTACCCACTCAGGGTTGGTCGTAGCGTTCAGACGACGGGTCATGCCCATGAAGCCCAGAGCATAGAGCGGCATGAACGCGACGAAGAAGCCCGAGATCCAGAACCAGAATGCAGCCTTGCCCCAACCTTCGTGCAGCTTGAAGCCGAACGCTTTCGGGAAGTAGAAGCTGAAACCAGCGATGTAACCGAATACCGCACCACCGATGATCACGTTGTGGAAGTGAGCGATCACGAACAGGCTGTTGTGCAGTACGAAGTCAGCACCCGGGATGGCCAGCAGTACGCCGGTCATGCCGCCGATGGCGAAGGTCACCATGAAGCCCAGGGTCCACAGGACCTGGCTGGTCATGCGCAAACGACCGTGGTAGATGGTGAACAGCCAGTTGAATAGCTTCACCCCCGTCGGGATGGAAATCAGCATCGTCGCCAGGCCGAAGAAGGCGTTGACGCTGGCCCCCGAGCCCATGGTGAAGAAGTGGTGCAACCACACCATGAAGCCCAGTACCGAGATTGCGCCCGATGCGTAGACCATCGAGTGGTGACCGAACAGGCGCTTGCCGGTAAAGGTCGAGATCACTTCGGAGAAGATACCGAACGCTGGCAGGATCAGGATGTACACCTCAGGGTGACCCCATGCCCAGAACAGGTTCACGTACATCATTGGATTGCCACCAAGTTCATTGGTGAAAATGTGGAAATCCAGGTAACGGTCAAGCGACAGCAGCGCCATGGTAGCGGCCAGGATCGGGAACGAAGCCACGATCAGCACGTTTGCCCAGGTGCAGGTCCAGGTGAAGATCGGCATGTCCATCAGTTTCATGCCAGGGGCGCGCATCTTGAGGACGGTGGCCAGGAAGTTGACCCCCGTCAATGTCGTCCCGAGTCCTGATAGCTGTAGCGCCCAGATGTAGTAGTCCACACCCACGCCCGGGCTGTATTGCAGGCCCGACAGAGGTGGATACGCAACCCAACCGGTCTTGGCGAACTCGCCGACGCCCAGGGACAGGTTGATCAGTACAACGCCGGATACCAGCAGCCAGAAGCTCAGGGAGTTCAGGAACGGGTAGGCAACGTCACGGGCACCGATCTGCAGCGGCAAGGCAAGGTTCATCAAGCCGGTGAAGAATGGCATCGCCATGAAGATGATCATGATCACACCGTGGGCGGTGAAGATCTGGTCATAGTGTTCAGGCGGCAGGTAGCCAGGCGAACCCTCGGTGGCCATGGCCAGCTGGGTACGCATCATGATGGCGTCGGCAAAACCACGCAGCAGCATGACCATGGCAACGATGACGTACATGACACCGATTTTCTTGTGGTCGACAGACGTCAACCACTCGGTCCACAGGTAGGTCCACTTTTTGAAATACGTAATGGCTGCAAACAGCGCCAGACCACCCAGCGCGATCATGGCGATGGTCACCATTACGATCGGCTCGTGGAATGGGACCGCGTCCCAACTTAATTTACCAAACATCGTTTACTCCTCTGCCCCAGCAGTTGAATGCGAGCCCGTGTCAGAACCTTCAACCGCGGCCACTTCTTTCTTCTCGTGCTTGACCGGCTTGCCTGGCTTCATACCTTCGTACTTGTCGACGATTTTCTGAAACAGGTTCGGCTCGTACGTGGAGTACAGGGCGACTGGGTTGTTCTGGCTTGGTTTGGTCAGGGCGTCGTATTCAGCTTGATCAAGCTGTTTAGGTGCGGCCTTGACTTCGGCTACCCAGGCGTTGAAATCTTCCTGGCTCGTCGAGATCGCTTTGAATTTCATGCCGGTGAAGCCAGCGCCGCTGTAGTTCGCGGAGATGCCTTCCATTACAGCTTTTTCGTTGGCAATCAGGTGCAGGCGAGTCTGCATGCCTGCCATCGCGTAGATCTGACCGCCCAGGGCTGGGATGAAGAACGAGTTCATCACGGCGTCGGAGGTGATCCGGAAATTAAGCGGAGTGTTCTCTGGGAACTGGATTTCGTTGACGGTGGCGATACCCAGGTCCGGGTAGATGAACAGCCACTTCCAGTCCAGCGCGACCACTTCGATGTTGATCGGCTTGACGTCGGATTCCAGCGGACGGTACGGGTCCAGCTCGTGGGTCGACTTGTAGGTGATGTAACCCAGGGCGATGATGATGAGGATCGGCACCAGCCACACTGCGATTTCAATCTTGGTGGAGTGCGACCACTTCGGCGCGTAGGTCGCGCTGGTGTTCGACGCGCGGTATTTCCAGGCGAAGGCGAAGGTCATGATAATCACAGGCACCACGACCAACAGCATCAGCAGGGTGGCGGTGATGATCAGGTTTCGTTGATCCAGACCGATCTGTCCTTTCGGGTCCATCAAGGTCCACTTGCAGCCTCCCAGCATTAACATCATGCCAAGCAGCGGCAAAAAGCCTAGTAATCGGGGGTACCTGTTTTTACTCATCTCACGACCTCTAAAGCAGCTTGCGCAATGCAGTTGGGTTTTGATCGCCAACACTTCACCCTGCCAAGGGTTGGCATTTCTCTTCGATTGAATAAGAGCCTGCCCGTCACGTCATAGCTGTACGTTTCACGGACCTGCGGTGAGTTCTTATTCGATTTCGTGGCTAAAGGCCTTGTTACAGACCAATTCCATTTGGTGCGGATAGTTGAAGGCTGCCGGAACCTGGGGTCGCACAGAGCCTTCCATCTGCTCCTCGACCGCTCCAATGCTCAAATATTGAACAGCACCGGACATTCAGTGCGGGCGATTGTAGTTAGCTAGCGATGTATAAACCATGTCTGATAAAGAAATAATTTTTATCGATTACAGCAATAATCCTTCACCATTCCTGCAAGGGTTCGCGACTTTATCGCGTTCAATTCTCAACAAAAACCACAAAAATTGCGCTGCTATTGGGCATATTGCCATCCCCCTTACAGCGTGTAAGGGCATAGCAAACGCAGCGAAGTGCCCATAAAACAAGGCATTTACACAACGCCTGCGTGCTGAAACTCCACGTGCTTGGCGGTGTCTTTCAAGCCACGAAGTGACAGCACAATTTGCACGGTAGATGCAAATTCAGAGGCCGGTTCGGCCGGTCACAAACCGCCTGCGACCGCCTCCGTGTGACAACATGTCGCACACTGCGCGCACCATTCTTTGCCGCTCGTCACGGCTCTTTCACAAATCCCCACACACAAAAACGCCCCGGCCTTCATTCAAGGAGACCGGGGCGTTTTGTTGAACCGGTTCAGACTTTGGGGTGGCGATTGCGATAGATGCACAGCGGCACCAGGATCACCGTCAGCACGAAGGCCACCAAGGCCCATTGCGCCAGGGACAGGCCGAGGATTGGCGGATAGGGTGTGCTGCAGAAGCCGTCAACCTGAAAGCCCAGGGGAAACACTTTGGCCAGGGGCAGGTCATCGACGATCGGCTGCAACACATCGATGCCGCAGCTGACCTGAGGGAAGAACTGGGTGTACACGTGATGACCGGCCGCGGCCACACCGCCCAGGGCGCTGAGGACCACCAGCCCTTCAAAGAACGTGACGGCTCCCTTGGTACGCATCGCGGCACCGATGAACGCAAAGAGCGCAATCAACAGCAAGGCGTAGCGCTGCAGGATGCACAGCGGGCACGGCGCTTCGCCCAGCACCACTTGCATGTAGAGCGCCCCGCCGATCAGCGCCAGGCAGATGATGCCCAGCAACACCAGAAAGCGCCGCTCCCTGCCCAAACGCATTTCGTCACTCATCCCCGTTTCCCCATGCCTGATTATGGTTGTGCCTAATGGCAACAAGTTTACACACAGGCACTCGTTAAAACAGAGAGGGGTTAACAACGGATTAATCAGGCAAATGAAGAACCCAATGTGGGAGGGGGCTTGCTCCCGATAGCGGTGTGTCAGTGACAGACAAGCTGACTGATCCACCGCTATCGGGAGCAAGCCCCCTCCCACACTGGTTCACTGTTGCTGCGAAGAACCTATTCCAGCGACGCAGCCGGGCCGAAGAATTCGTAGCGGCTTTGTTTCTCCGGTACGCCCAAGGCCTTCAGGTGGCGCTTGATCGCAGCCATGAAGCCTTTAGGGCCCAGGAAGTAGGCGTCAATGTCGCGCTGCTCGGGCAGCCAGGCAGCCAGTTGCTCCTGGCTCAGCAGGCCGACCTTGTCCGCCGTCGGGCTCACGCCGTCGTCTTCGGCATAGCAGTAAAACCGTTTGAGCTGCGGGTGCCTGGCCGCCAGGGTGTCCACCCAGTCACGGAACGCATGCACCGAGCCGTTACGCGCACAGTGGATAAAGTGCACGGGGCGCTCGGTGGCCAGTGCCGCTTCCAGCATCGGCAGGGTGGGCGTGATGCCCACACCGCCGCTGATCAGCACCAGCGGCTTATCGCCGGCGGCCAGGGTGAACTCGCCCGAAGGTGTGAACAGGTCAATGGTCGCGCCGACATGCAGTTGGTCATGCAGGTAGTTGGACACTCGCCCACCGGCTTCGCGCTTGACGCTGATGCGGTACAGGCCGCTGTCGCTCAATGCCGACAGGGAATAGTTGCGGCGTACTTCCTCGCCGTCGAGCACCAGTTTCATGCCGATGTACTGGCCGGGCGCGGCGCGCAGGATCGGGCCGTTATCCACCGGAGCGAAGTAGAACGAGATGATTTCGTCGCTCTCCTCCACGCGCTTGACCAGCAGGAACGGCCGCGCACCGCGCCAGCCGCCGGGCGCCTGGGCTTTTTCATCGTAGATAGCCGCTTCGGCCCCGATCAGGATATCCGACAACTGACCGTACGCCGCGCCCCAGGCACTCATCACCTCTGGGGTGGCAATCTCGCTGCCCAGCACTTCGGAAATCGCGCGCAGCAGGCAGGCACCGACGATCGGGTAGTGTTCCGGCAGGATCTGCAAGGCCACGTGCTTGTTGATGATCTTGGTCACCAGGTCGCCCAACTGGTCCAACTGATCGATGTGCCGCGCATACATCAGCACGCCATTGGCCAGGGCTCGGGGCTGGTCGCCGCTGGCCTGGTGGGCCTGGTTGAACAGTGGGCGAACTTCAGGGTATTCGGACAGCATCATGCGGTAGAAATGGGTGATCAACGCTTCGCCGCCACTTTCCAGCAGGGGCACAGTGGATTTGACGATGGCACGGTCTTGGGCACTCAGCATGGGAGACTCCTGGGTCTTTTAATTCGTTGCCTTTAGATACTCAGTAATCGTGCCAACTAATAAACCCTTTATTTTCAATCAGTTGAACATTATGTAGTCAGTATGACTTCCTACAGTTTATAGTCATAAGGACCACAAGGAGTCATTATGACTGCACAATCGTTGCTCACCACCCTGCTGCCCCTGGTCGCTGACTTGTCTCGGGACCTGCCCGAAGGCGAACGCTATCGACGCCTGCTGCAAGCCATGCGTGCCCTGCTGCCGTGTGATGCCGCCGCCCTGCTGCGCCTGGATGGCGAGTGGCTGGTGCCGTTGGCCGTGGATGGCTTGAGCACCGATACCTTGGGCCGCCGCTTCAAGATCAACGAACACCCGCGTTTCGAGGTGCTGCTGAGCAGCCCCGGCCCCACCCGCTTTGACAGCGACAGCGACTTGCCCGACCCCTATGACGGCCTGGTCGACGGCCTGCACGGGCACCTGGAAGTTCACGATTGCATGGGTTGCCCGTTGTTTATCGACGACCAACCCTGGGGCCTGCTGACCCTGGACGCCCTCGACACCGAACGCTTTGAACGGGTCGAACTC
The DNA here is from genome assembly GCF_030816195.1 of Pseudomonas sp. W4I3. GTDB lineage: Bacteria > Pseudomonadota > Gammaproteobacteria > Pseudomonadales > Pseudomonadaceae > Aquipseudomonas. Next base: position 5,633,957 of record NZ_JAUSXS010000001.1, read on the forward strand.
GATGCCCTGCAAGCCTTTGCCAGCCTCGCCGCCGCCACGGTCAACGTCGCCGAGCGCATTGAGCGCTTGGCGCTGCGCGCCGAAGACGAGCACCAGCGTGCGGAGATCTATCGCCAGGCCAGCGGTCAGCAGCACACGCAAATGATCGGCCAGAGCAAGGCGCACAAGCACTTGGTCGAGGAAATCAAACTGGTGGGCGGCAGTGACTTGACCGTGCTGATTACCGGCGAAACCGGCGTCGGCAAGGAGTTGGTTGCCCAGGCGATCCACGCCGCGTCGTCGCGAGCCGACAAACCCATGATCAGCCTCAACTGCGCCGCGCTGCCCGAAACGCTGGTGGAAAGCGAGCTGTTCGGCCATGTGCGCGGCGCCTTCACCGGCGCGCTGAATGAGCGCCGGGGCAAGTTCGAACTGGCCAATGGCGGTACGTTATTCCTGGATGAGGTGGGCGAGTTGTCGCTGACCGTGCAGGCCAAACTGCTGCGTGTCCTGCAAAGCGGCCAGTTGCAGCGCCTGGGGTCGGACAAGGAGCATCAGGTGGATGTGCGCCTGATTGCCGCTACCAATCGCGACCTCGCCGAAGAAGTACGTAATGGCCGCTACCGCGCCGACTTCTACCACCGGTTGAGCGTCTACCCACTGCGGGTACCAGCGCTGCGTGAACGTGGGCGCGATGTGCTGCTGCTGGCCGGCTTTTTTCTGGAACAGAACCGTTCACGCATGGGCCTGGGCAGTCTGCGCCTGACGGGCGATGCCCAGGCGGCGCTGCTGGCCTACGACTGGCCGGGCAATGTGCGCGAGCTCGAACATTTGATCGGACGCAGCGCGCTCAAAGCCCTGGGCCATAGCCGCGAGCGGCCGAAGATCCTCAGCCTGAGCGCTGCGGATCTGGACCTGCCTGCTGTCAGCACCTCAACCCTCGAAGCACCGGCCGCCGCAGTGCCCGCCGCGACTGGCGACCTGCGCCAGGCCACCGAGCAGTACCAGCGCCAGATCATCGACGCGTGCCTTGCGCGCCATCAACACAACTGGGCCAGTGCCGCCCGCGAACTGGGGCTGGACCGCGCCAACCTGGGCCGAATGGCCAAGCGCCTTGGAATGAAATAACCAGTGTGGGAGGGGGCTTGCCCCCTCCCACATTTAGACTGTCTTCGCCTTGAAGACCGGGCTCATAACCTTCGGTTTGCGAAACACCAGCACATTACCCAACATCACCAGCACCAACCCCGCCAGCGCTGGTGCGGTCCACTGATACCCCTCGGCAAAGGCTGATACGTTCAGCGCCACCACCGGGAACAACACGGTGCAATACGCTGCGCGCTCCGGCCCCATGCGCCCGACCAGCGTCAGGTAGGCGGTAAAGCCAATCACCGAGCCTGGTATCACCAAGTACCCCAGGGCGCCAAGGTAGCGTGCGCTCCAGTCCATCTCGAACGGAATACCGCGCACGGCGCAATAGGCCGCCAGCATCGCTGCACCATAGCCCATGCCCCAGGCGTTGGTGGTCAAAGGCCGCAGACCGGCTTTCTGCTGCAGGCTGGACAGCATATTGCCCGCCGAAAAACACATCGTGCCCAGCAACGCCAAGCCCAGGCCGAGCAGGGTTTGCGGGCTGGCGGCGTGCCCCGCCAACTCGGGCCAGAACAGAAAGCCCAGGCCGAGCAAGCCAAGGCCGCCGCCCATTAACACATTGCGCGCGACCCGCTGGCCGAAAAACACGCGGGCGTTCAGCGCGTTCCACAAGGTTGCCGTGGAAAACACCACCGCCACCAGCCCGCTGGGGATCCATTGGCTGGCGGTGAGAAAACACATGAAGTTGACGCAAAACAGGCACAGGCCCTGGGCCAGGCAGATCAGGTGACCGCGCCGGTTCATCACCTGCAGCCGGCGGCTGAGCAGCAACAACACGAACAGCACCAGGGCCGCCAGGGCGAAGCGATAGACGATCGACACGGGAATCGCCACCACGCCCAACTGCCATTTGAGTGCGATCCAGGTGGTGCCCCAGATCAGCACGGTGAGTAAATACAGGAAAAGGTTCATAACAGGCTCCGGTGATAGAGCCACAGTGTCGCCCTCATCGCGCGCGGATCTCTTGCACATTCTTGCGCTTTTGTCGGCACCGGGGATCACAGCGCCATGACGGCAGAGTAGGATGCAAAACGTCGGAGAACACACCATGCCTGAGCTCGAATCCCTGCAAGTCTTTCAAGCCCTCAACCGCTCGCCCAACGCACGGCTGGAAGCCTGCGCCGAGCTCGGTGACGGTTTGTCCGCGGCGTTGTGGAGCAACCACCACGATGCCCAGGATTATCAGGCGCCCGGCCATCACACCTTGTCGTGCTACATCGGCGGCGGCACCGGCACCTTTCGCCGTGACCAGCCGGGCACCAAGGGCGGTCCCGACAAGCTGTGCATCCTGCCGGCCGAGCATCAATCCGCCTGGGTGATCAATGGCGAGATTCGCCTGGCCCATGTGTATTTCAGCCCCGAACAATTCGCCCTCGGCTGCATCACCCTGCTCGACCGCGAACCCCGTGAACTGCAACTGCGCGAAAGCACTTTTCTTGAAGACGCCAGCCAGGCCGCACGCTTTCACCAGTTGATCGCCCTCAACTGGCACGAGCCCGGCGAGCGCCTGCTGACCAGCAGCCTGGCCCATGAAATGCTCAGCCATACCCTGCTCAACCAGGTCGGCGCCCGCGAGGGGCTGCGCGTCAAAGGTGGGTTGGCCGCGCACCAGCGGCGGCGGATGGTGGAGTACATCGAGCATCACCTGCAAGACGCTATCAGCCTCGGCCAACTCGCCGATCTGTGCGCCCTGTCGGAATACCATTTCGCGCGCATGTTCCGGCAAAGCTTCGGCCTGCCGCCGCACCAGTACCTGCTGACGCGCCGGCTGGCCCGTGCGCAGAGTTTGTTGCGCAGCAGCGCCCTGGCCATAGGCGAAATTGCCTGGATGAGCGGTTTTTCCAGCGCCAGTCATTTCAACCAGCGTTTTCGCCAGGCCATGGGGGCCGCGCCGGGGGACTATCGTCAGGCGTTTCGCCGCTAGCCCATCAGGCCCAGGGTCTTGGCCTTGGCCACGGCCTGGGTGCGCCGCTCCACCCCCAGTTTGCTGTGGATACGCCGCGCGTGGGTCTTGACGGTGTGCAGCGAGATATACAAGCGATCGGCAATTTCCAGGTTGGAGTTGCCCAGCGCAATCAACTGCAGCACTTCCAATTCGCGCTGGCTCAGCGGGTTTTCCGTGACACCGACTGGCGAGGCTTGCGGTTCGAGCCCCAACTCGCTCAATAGCCCTGGCGCACGTAAACGCAACTCGCGAACCGCCTGCTGCACCTGACAACGCGCCGCCAATTCCAGCCCGGCCTGCAGCGCCAGTCGCGCCTGGGCCGGCTCGCCCAGCCGCCAGCTCACCTCCCCCAGCACCAGCTGCAGTTCGGTTTCAAGGCACAGCATGCCGCGTTGCCGGGTGCTCTCGAGCAAGGCGCTGAGCCGCTCCAGCGGGCGTTCGGCGCAGCCCAGCCTGACCTCGGCCAACACCAACAGGTACTCAAGACGCGGGATCAATTCCAGGGTGGCCGGCGGCGCCTGCTTGGCGCAGGGCCCTTGAAAGTGACGCAGCACGCGGCGCATCGCTTGCACGGTCAATTCGGCGCGCCCTTGCTGCAACCAGAAATGCCCGCTGATCAACAAAAGCACCGCGCGGTACACCACGACGGGGACGTGGCGCTGCTGCATCAGCCGTTCGGCGTCGCGCAGTTGGATAAACGCCTGGGCGTAGTCACCGCGATTGGCCGCCAGCAACGCCAGCCCGAGATACCCGTAAAGCACACGCTTGTCCTGGCTGTGCAGGCAAATATTCAAACCGGCCTCGAAACACTCGCTCGCCAGCGCGTCCTGCCCCTGGCGCAATGCCAGATGCCCGCGCCGCAGGGCGATCCGCCCCATCAGTGGCCCGGCCTGCAAGCGCTGCCCGACCAGCATCGCCTGCACGCTTTCCAACAGGCTTTGCGCCCGGTAAGGCGCGCCGCGTTGTTCCAGCAATTGGGCGTGATCCAGCTCAAGCAAGGCCTCCAGCACCAGCGAGCCGTGGGCACGGGCCAGGCACAGCGCTTCACGGTTCAGGGCTTGGGCAACGTCCAGCTCACCGCGCAGCATCGCTTGCTGGGTCAGGCCCGACAGGCACATCAGGCGCGAGGTCCAGGCGCTCTCGGGCAAGGCTTGCAGCGCCTCAAGAAAATGCTCCCGGGAATGCTCGGCATCGCCGCTCAAGTGCAGCAACCAGCCCACTTGCGCCTGCCAGCGCGCCACCAGATGGCGCTGCGCAGCTGCCGTCGGTCGCGGCGCGAAGCGGGCCAACTGGTCGATGCACAACGCCGCCTGCTCAAACCGCCCGGCGAATAGCAGCGCGGCCGTGACCAGCCCCACCAATTGCGCCGAGCCGAGCATCAGTTCATCGCCATGCTGCTCATGCAGGCGCAACAGCAGCAAGGCATTCTGTCCGCGGAACAAATCTTCGAAACTGAAGTGCTGCAGCAGGCTCACCGCCCCTTCATATTCCTGCGCCAGCAGCGCCTGCTCGAAGGCGGCCTGCCAGTCCTGCTCGGCGCTGAACCACTGGCAGGCGCGCCGGTGCCAGGCGCGCTTGGCCGCCCAGGGTTCTTCGCGCAGCACCCGTGAAAGCGGTGCAAAGATGTGCAGCCATTCGGTGCTGCCTTCCCAGGGCTGGATAAACGCACCGAGCGCTTGCAGCTCCCGCAGGTACCGTGCGCCGTCTCCAGAGCCGAACAGGTGTTCACACAGGCCCGTATTGAAACGCGGCAGATTGGCCAGCACCCGCCAGGCTTCCGCCAACTCCGCCGGCAAACTGCTGAAGACTTCGTGTTGCAGGTAATCGAGCACGGTTTTATCGGGATGGCCGTCGCTGAGCAACGCGATGCGCAGACCGGCGCACCACCCTGCGCTGAACTGCATGACGCTATCCACGCTCTGCCCCGGGCCGAGCAATGCCTGGGCTTCGGAAGTATTGAAGGCCAGTTCCGCGCTGCCACATTCCAACAGTTCGTCGTCAAGCAACAGTCGCGGCCAATTGCACGCCGGCCGCCGTCGCGCACCCAGCCACCAGGTCAGCGCCGGGCTGCTGGCGGTGAGCAAGCGGTCCAGCAAGGCATCCAGCTCGGGGGCGGGCAGGCGGCAGAAATCATCCAGGAACAACCAGACCGTGGGCTGCCAACGCTCCAGATCCAGCAATAACGTCGCTTCATCGATATAAGGCAGCCCCAGGCTGTGGGCCAGGCGCCGGGAGAAATCGTCAGGGCATGCAACCACACCATTGAGCGCCAGCCAGTAAACCTGACACCCGAGCGGCGCCTGCAAGGCGCACTCGGCGAGCAGCGCGCTCTTGCCACTGCCACCCGGCGCGCACAGCAACTTCACACGTGCCGGTGCTGCGAGCAAAGGCCCGGCAAGACGCGGGCGCAACACATGGTGAGCGGACAGCCGAGGCATGAATCCAGGACGGTCCAGGCAGCGTGTCATGGCGGTCATTGCTGCATCCTGCGTTTTTATTGTTGTGCAACCCTAGACCTGTGGTGGACGGTTGTTGAAGAAGTATTCAGCGGGGTGATTAAGGACCATGCACAAAACCCGATGTGTATATCACCCAATGTGGGAGGGGGCTTGCTCCCGATGAGCATAGGTATCTACACAACTTTGTAGCAGCCTACGGTAACCACGATGCGAAGCGAGCCGCTCTTGATCTTGCTCTTGATCTTAGGCGCCCCGTTAAACCACGCTGGCCGGAATTCGACAGTGATTTGGGGGGTAAACCGGCAGGGATGCCGGTTTAGCCGCCCCGCGCCATGGATGGCGCGTGGCGGCGGCCCCCCAAATCAATGTCGGATTACGGGCACACCGAGCCTAGGCGAGGTGCCGAGTGGTGGGGCAAGCGCCCTTTGGTTACTTTGGGGCTTTTCCAAAGTGACCCGCCGTAAGGGCGGAACCCTAAGCCGCCGTTACCGCAGCAACGGATATGTACTCGCCCTGATCCAACATCATGGTCGGCTTTTAGGCCGCCATCGGGGGCAAGCCCCCTCCCACATTGGAACGCGGAGCGTCAGTTATAGAGGCTTCGGCTGCTCAGCCGTCACAGGTTTAGGGCCGCGCGAAGTTGTGTAGATACCTATGGCCATCGGGGGCAAGCCCCCTCCCACATTTTGATTGCATTTCACATCAGCGCACGCCTTCGGACCTGAGCGCGGCTGGGGTGTAGTCGGCTGCCTTGGCCGCAAAGCCGAACACAAAGCTGCTCTTCTCCTCGTTCTTCATGCCCAAGGCGATGTAGCGCCCGGCGATCAGGTCGTACAGGGTTTCCACGGTGTAAGCCGGCACTTGGTGGTCGTAGTAGAACTGGGCGTGACCTTCGGCGACGCGCCACAGTTGGCCGCGACCGTCGTAGTGGTCCACCAGGGCGACCTGCCAGCTGTCTTCGTCGATGTACATGTGGCGCTTGGCGTAGATATGGCGCTCGCTCGGCTTGACGGTGCCGACCACTTCCCAGACGCGATGCAGCTCGTAGCGGGTGAGGTCCTGGTTGATATGCCCGGCCCTGATGATGTCGTCGTACTTGAGGCTCGGCGAATCAAGCTTGTAGCTGTTGTAAGGGATGTACAGTTCCTTCTTGCCCACCAGTTTCCAGTCATAGCGGTCGGGCGCGCCGGAGAACATGTCGAAGTTGTCGGTGGTGCGCAGGCCGTCGGAGGCGGTGCCCGGCCCGTCATAGGAAACCTGCGGCGCCCGTCGCACGCGGCGCTGGCCGGCGTTGTAGATCCAGGCCAGGCGTGGCTCCTTCACCTGGTCGAGGGTTTCGTGCACCAACAGCACGTTGCCGGCCAGCCGTGCGGGCGCCGTGACCGATTGCTTGAAGTAGCTGAGTACGTTGGCTGCCTTGGCCTGATCGATATCGGGAATGGCCTGGGGCACCGCGACTTCCTCTTCGAAGCGGATCGGCGTGTAGCTGCCATTGGTCTGCGGCGTGGCCTGGGTGATGATGCGGCGCAGGTTGCCGCCGTGGTAACGGGTGATGTGATTCCACAGCACCTCCACGCCGTTCTTCGGAATCGGGAACGCGTAGTAACGGTTACCGGTGAAGTTCTCCAGGCCGTTGCCGTCGTTGATTGCCTTGACGTTCAGGGCGCTGCGCTTGATCGATTCGTAGATATCGGCCGGCAGGTTGACCGTACGGTGGCTCGGATACACCGGGATCTTGTAGGTTTCGGGGTAGCGCTTGAACATCGCCACCTGGCCGTCGGAGAGCTTGTCCTTGTACTTGTCGACCGTGGCGGCGGTGATCACAAACAGCGGTTTTTCACTGGCGAACGGGTCGGCGAGAAAGCCCTTGCTGTCCACCGCGCCGGCGTTTTTCGGGATGCCGCCGGTCCAGGCCGGAATCGAGCCATCGGCATTGCCGGCTTTTTCCGCGCCCACCGGGGTCAGTGTGGTGCCGAGTTTGGCGGCTTCTTCCGGCGATACCGCGGCCATCACGTGGGCGGCCAACAGACTCAGGGCCAACACTGCAATTGTCTTACGCATAGGTTCTTGTCCTTCTTTAAGCCAAATCAGAAGTTCACGCCGAAGCTGAGGGCGAGGAAGTCACGGTCGGTCAGGGTGTTGTAGTCGCCGCAAAAAAAGTCGGTGTAGCTGAGGCTGGCGGTGTAGGTGCTGCGGTAGTCCGCATCCACGCCAACGCTGATGGCCTTGGCGCCTTTGTTGAACACACCGTTGGGGCCGTAGCCGGCGACGTCATGCGACCAGGACAGGTTGGGCTTGAGATTGACCCCGGCAATGGCGTTGTTGTAGTCGAGGATCGCCCGCGCGCGGTAGCCCCAGGAGGTGGAGGTGACGAAGCCGTCGGTGTCCCCTTCGAAACCGTAGGCGCCGTACACCGAGTCGCGGCCATAACGCAGCTTGGTTTTGTCTTCCAGGCCCGCGACGTGCACCACGGCCGCCTCCCCCACCAGCGTCAGGCGTTCGGCGCCCAGCACCTGGTCGAAGAACTGGGTCATGGTGCTTTGGATCTGGGTGATTTCCTTGCGGCGGTAGCCTTTGTTGTCGGCGCCAAACGAGCTGCGGATCGGCGACGCGGTATTGCCGGCGATGGGATTGACCAGCGCCAGGGTCAGGTCGGTGGTGTTGAGTTGCACCGGGGCATTGGGCCGGTAACTGATCTCCCCGGTCCACGCCGTGCCTGTGGGCAAGGTGGTGGAGAAGCTGGCACCGAACAGACGGATATCTTCTGGGTAGTCCAGGTAGTACTGGCCACGACCGAGCATGGTGCTCTGGGCCAGGGCCGAACCGAAGCCCGGCGGGGCGGCGGCACCAATGGCGCCGATGGTCGCCAGGTTGGTATTGGCGGTGATCGTGCCCACGGTCGGCGTGCGGCTGTGGTAATTCATGAAGTACAGGCCGTATTCGGTGTCGTCGCCCAGCCAGCGCAAAGCCGCGCCGAACTGGCCGGAGTCACGCGCATCACGGTCGGCGGCGCGCTGCACCACCACACCTTCGCGGGTGACTGAAAAGCCTTGGCCGCGTGCCGCTGCAATCGGTTGCAGCGGTGCAATCGCGGGGTTACCCACCGTGTAATTACCGGTGCAGCCATCTGCCGCCACGTCACCACCGAAGAACGTGCCGCAGTTGTCCAGCACGGTCTGGTCCCATTCCAGCTGGTAGAAACCTTCCACGGTCAGTTGGTTGGTCAGGCTCTGGGAAGCAAACAGCATGTTTACCGGGATCAAGCCTTCCTTGATCTCGGCCCCCGGACGACGGAACGCCGACACGTCGATCGGGTTGATGCTGTTGATGGAGTTACCGATGAAGGTACTTTCGCCCCAACTGACCACCTGCTTGCCGGCGCGCACGGTGCCAGGCAGGTCGCCCAGGGAATAGTTGTGATAGACGAAGGCGTCGAGGATCTGCGCACCGCTGGATTTGGCGCCCTCCTTGCGGTTGTGGTCGCTGATCTGCTTGAACTCGCGGTCTTCGTCCTTGAGTTCGAAGTCGTACCAGTACTTGCCACGTACGAACACACCGGTGTCGCCGTATTTCAGCTCAAGGTCGTGCAGGCCCTTGAAGATTTTCGAGAAGGTCTCGCCTTTCTTGAAGTTGAGGCGCCCGTCATCGCCGGTGGACGCCTGGCCCGTGCCGCCGTTGACGGTGCCGACCAGGCTCTTGTCGGCGTCGCGCATGCCCCAGCTTGCACCGACCGACAGCGAGGAATCGAATTGCCCTTCGATCTCGCCAATGTTGAACGAAACAGCCTGAGCCTGGGCGCAGCAGCCCAACGCAACCGCAGCGGCCAGCGCCTCTGGCATGAAGATGGCGCGCATTGTTGTTTTTGTCATGCGTCTTCCCCGGTGAGTGACAGAAGGCCCCACCCTACTGCTGCCCATGGGGAGCGATAAGCGCACCAAGGAGGTATTCGTGTTGTCGCTCGAAAGGATGACAAGCCGCGCCGGGCAAGGGTGTAGCGCGCGTCATGGATTGGATGGATGAAGCGCTATCAGAAGCATCGATGCCGTGCCGGACATTGTTGTGATTTTGGTAACAGTCCTTGTCCTGAAGCGCTATTACTCATTCTGTTACAAGCGTCTATTCTTACCTCGCTTTCAGGGCAAACGGCCCGCTCCCAGATTCGGGAGAAAAGCCTGAATTCTACGGATTGTTCCTATATTCAATCTGTTACCAGTGTTCACTGACGTTGATTTATCGCTCCTTGATCCAACGTCTTACTTCGGCCGCTGCCTGTGCAGCGGCCTTTTTTATGCCTGCAATAAAAACGGGGCGCCATTGACGCCCCGCAGGATTCACTATTTTTATGGCAACGATCAGAGGCTGAACTTCTGCAAGTTAGCCATCATCTCCTTCAATGCCTCAATCGTGTCCTTGGGGTGCGCCGCGCCTTCGAAGTCGCAGATCTGCTGCCAGTGCGCCGCCACGTCATCCGGCGAAAAGCCCGCCTCGGGATCAAAGCCCACACCCAGGCTGCGCTCCCAACGGGTCTTGCCGATCCAGCCGCCACCCACCTCAAACAAACCCGAGGTTTCCTGACAGGCTTCGCTGCCCAGGTACACCACGAGCGGGCTGATCAGTTCCGGCTTGAGGCGCTCGAACACCTGCGGCGGGATCAACCCTTCGGTCATGCGCGTGGCGCCGGTGGGGGCAATCGCGTTGACCAGGATGTTGTTCTTGCGGCCTTCCAGCGCCAGGGTGCGGGTCAGGCCATACAGGCCGAGCTTGGCCATGCCGTAGTTGGACTGGCCGAAGTTGCCGTAGATGCCCGAGGTGGACGCGGTGAAGATCACCCGGCCATACGCCTGCTCACGCAGATGCGGCCAGGCGGCGCGCGTGACTTTGTAGGCGCCTTCGACGTGCACCCGGTAAACCAGGTCCCAGTCGCTGTCCTCCATCTTGTGGAAGGTCTTGTCGCGCAGGATACCGGCGTTGTTCACCACCACGTCGATACGACCGAATGCATCCAGCGCGTTCTGCACGATTTTGTCGCCGTCGGTGACGGAGTCATGGTTGGCGTGCGCAATGCCACCCGCTTCGCGGATTTCGGCGACCACCCGGTCAGCCGCCGAGGCATTGGCGCCCTCGCCCTGGGTCGAGCCACCGAGATCGTTGACCAGCACTTTGGCGCCGTGCCGAGCGAACAGCAGCGCATGGGCCCGGCCCAATCCACCGCCGGCACCGGTGACGATCACGACCTTATCCTGCAACTGCACTGACTGACTCATACCCAACTCCTCTGGCAACGATGGCAATGGGCAGAGTGTCGGGCACAGGGCCTTTGGTCACAATAACTACGGCCGACCCTGAATAGTGCTCGATAAGGCAGCGGGATGATGCCGTGCGCTCAGGAACAGGCCGCACGCACCGACTGCTGGCCAATGCGCTCACGAAACGCCTGGTAGTGCGTGAGCACCTGCACCGGCGCCTCGATCTGTGGGTAATGGCCGATGTTGGCCAGCAATATCGCGTCGGCATGCGGTACGAGCTGTTGATAGCGCTCCACCATATGCGCGCCGGAAATGGGGTCGACTTCACCGTCGATGACGCGCAACGGCACCTCGTCGCGTTGCATTGCCGCCACCCAGCGGTCACGCAGGCGCCGACGCTGGGGGATGTAATTGATCAGTTTGTGCAGGATGCGCGGGCCGTCGTTGTGTTCAAGCAGGCTCCAGAAATCATCCAGGGCGCTCTCACTGGGCCGTGTCTGGGGACCGAATATCTGGTTGAAACTGTTGGCCAGGCCGCTTCGTCCAGTGGCGCGGCCGATCATCCAGCCCAAGGGGCTGAGCAATAACTTCTGCACCAGGGTGGCGCGATGGGTTTCGGGAAACAGCCCACCGTTGAGGAACACGCAACTGGCCATGTGGAACCGGCCTTCGTAATGCCGGGCCAGCAGTTCCTGGGCAACGCTGTCGCCGTAGTCGTGGGCCAATACGTGCACAGGCTGCATCACCCCCAGGTGTTCAAGCAGCGCCTGTTGCAGGTCCGCTTGCTCCAGCAGGCAATAACCGTGGTCCAGTGGTTTGGCCGAGTCGCCAAAACCGAGCATGTCGCAGGCGATCACCAGATTGCGCTGGGCCAAGGGTTGCCACAGGTAATGCCAATCCCAACTGGCCGTAGGAAAGCCATGAATCAGCAGCAGCGGCTCGCCCTGCCCGGCCACCCAGTAACGAATGGAGCGGCCGCGAAAGACGAAATCCTGGCCACGTGTGCGCCAGGCGCTGAGCGGTATTTCGGCAAGTGGCATCAGCTTTTATACCCGGGGTTCTGGTGATCCAATTTGCGCAGCAGCGCCGGCCAGGCCAGCGCACCCCCCATACCTTGGGCGCTTTTTGTGACAGCGGCCACCATCGCCTTGGCGCCAGCCAGCACCTGCGGCTCGATGGCGATCAACTCGGCAGCGCCGTTCTGCGCCAGCACCTGGATGTCACAGGCACGCTGGAAAGTGAACATCATCAGAAAGGTGTCGGCAATGGTCGCGCCGCACGTCAGCAGGCCGTGGTTGTGCAGCATCAGAAAGTTGTTCTCGCCCAGGTCCGCCTGCAGGCGCGCCTTCTCGTCGTGGTTCAGGGCGACGCCTTCATAGGCGTGATAGGCCAGGCTGGACAGTACAAACAGCGACTGCTGGCTGATCGGCAATACGCCCTGCTTTTGCGCCGACACGGCGACACCGGCAGCCGTGTGGGTGTGCAGCACGCAGGTCACGTCGTGGCGCACTTCGTGGATGGCGCTGTGGATGGTGTAGCCCGCAGGGTTGATCTCGTAAGGGCTGTCCATGCGCTTGTTACCGGCCTGGTCCACCTTGACTAGGCTCGAGGCGGTGATCTCGTGGAACATCAGCCCATACGGATTGATCAGGAAATCATCGGTGCCCGGCACCTTGGCCGAAATATGCGTGAAGATCAGGTCATCCCAGCCATGCATCGCCACCAGCCGATAGCAGGCCGCCAGGTCGACACGGGCTTGCCATTCGGCGGCACTGACCTGCTCTTGGACATTCTGTGACGAGAGAACGGGGGCTAAACTCACGATGATGACCTCCTTGGCGCACTTATTCTTGTTGTGTAAGTGAGTGGCCAGTCTAGTCAGACGCCCTGGCTTGCGGAGTTGCCTTCGCAGCCAGCTTGATGACTGAGCGAGTCAGCCAAGAGAATAGTACAAATAGGTGTCAGAGAAGCGCCGTCAATAAAAACACGCAGGACGGCGCCTCGCAGGCGGTCAAGGCTTGAGTGCGGTGGTCAACTCGGCCAGCCACGGCTCGGCGTCGGCCTCCGGGGTCACGCTTTCGCTCGCGTCCAGGCGCAGCATCGGCAGCACTTCACGCACGCCCAGTTCGCTGAACAGTTCGCGCATCTGCTCGCCGCCGCCACAGAAGGTATCGCCGTAGCTGGCGTCACCCAAGCCGATGACGGCGCCCGGCAAGCCGCGCCAGGCGGCGGGCAGTTGGTCACGCATGCTTGAATACAGCGGTTGCAGGTTGTCGGGCAACTCGCCCATGCCGGTGGTGGAGGTAACTGCCAGGAACGCCTCGGGGGCGAAGGCCTGCACGTCCGCCAGCGTGGCTCGCGGGTTGTGCCAGGCTTGAAACCCTGCGTCTTTCAGGATTTTTTCGGCGTGCCGAGCGACTTCTTCGGCCGTGCCGTAGACCGAGCCGGAAAGGATGGCGACTTTCATCAATCTGATCCTGTAGTTGAGCGAAAGCGTGGGATATTAGCAGCTGGTGCAGATTTTTCAGCGCGCGCCGTGCAACATTCAAGACGTGTCATAAACTTGAGACCTCAACAACAAGCCATGGACCGCTCAATGATCAACGCCAACCTGATGCAAATGGTCATCAACGCCTCCAATGACGGGATTGTCGTTGCCGAACGAGAAGGCGCGGACAAACCGCTGATCTACGTCAACCCGGCCTTCGAACGCCTGACCGGTTATACCCTGGATGAAATTCTGTACCAGGATTGTCGCTTCCTGCAGTCGGGAGACCGTGACCAGCCGGCCCTGATGGCGATTCGGGACGCACTCGACAACGGCGGCGCGTGCCGGGAAACCCTGCGCAACTACCGCAAGGACGGCACGCATTTCTGGAACGAGCTCTCATTGTCATCGGTGTACAACGTGGCCGACCGGCAGACGTATTTTGTCGGTGTGCAAAAAGACGTCACCACCCAGGTAAAAGCCCAGCAACGCGTCGCTCAACTGGAAGCTCAGGTGGCGGAGCTCAAGGCTGAGTTGGCTGCGCTCAAAGCGACAGGTGGAATTAACAAGCTGTAAAAATTGCGGTCTTTAGAGCAATAATGGCCTTTTAATGCCCGACCCTTGAGCCCTATCAATGCAACGCGATGCCCTCTTGACGCAGGACGAGCTGGATTTCATCCAGAACATGCAGCATAACCCGCAGCTCAACCTGCGGGATGCTGGCTCGAGCCTGACGGTGAATGGCGGTGCGCAGATTCGCGATTTGCTCACTCGACTGGCCGCTCACGACCAAGTCACCATCCAGGCGCAGTTCGACAACCAGCAGCTCACCTTCCCCCTGCACCTGGTGGAGGATGAGTTTCATGCGGTACATCTTCGCCTGGGCGTGCCGAGTATCTATGAAGACGGGCCGATGATCCGCCCATGGCGCCTGGCCCTTGAAACCCCGGTTGCCCTGGAGAACGTCAAGGGCTACGCCAGCGCACTGTGGGTGCACCAAGTGTCATTCAAGGGCGTATTGGTCGAAGGGCGTGGCCGGGCCAGACCGCCAAAAACCTTTTCCTTGTGGTTCAGCCCGTCCGGCTACGAGCGCATTGCGCTGCGCGGCACACTGGAGCGGGAAACCGCCCGTGGATTGTTCGCGTACCGCTTGAATCAGAGTGACGCGGATGAGATCGAGCGCCTGCGCCAATTCATCCTGCACCAGCATCGTCTGGTGCATCCGCAGGTACATGCCTGAGTCAGGTATCCAGACCGCCACTGAGAAACTGCTGCAAGCGGCGCTGCATCTGACGCCCTTCGCTGCCCAGGCAGCCGATGGACGTGCTGTCCAGATCGGTGTGCAACAGGTCTGACGCAGCGCCTGCCAGAAGCAGCGGGCAATCCAGGGTCAGCGCCAGGCGGTTCAACCGCATAGCCATGTCGTGCTTGTGCAGGTGATTGGAGAAAATGATCAGTGCCTGGGGGCGGATTTTTTCGCAGACCAGGGTCAACTCGTCGACCGGCTGGCCCAAGCCCAACACTTTCACGGTCAAGTCTTCCCGGCTCATCAACAGCGCCGCCACCAATAGCTCCAACCTGTGGGACTCTCCAGGCATGGCGGTCAGTAGAACGCGCGGGGCGGTCGAGGCGCTCGCCGCTTGCAGGCGCAGGACCGTCTGTACACACAGAAAAGCGTCGTAAAACAGCCACTCGCTGGCCTGACCGAAACGGCCCTGACGGCGCAGCAAGTCGTTCCACAGCGGCATCAGAATGTCTTGAAACGCAACGCTTAGGGGGTAGGTAGCGAAAATCTGGCCGTACACGCTCTCCAACTGGCGATCATCGAATGCACTGATGGCCTGCATCAGCCGAGTCCGCCACTGCGGCCATTCGTTGTCTTCAACAGCGCCGCGCTCGGCACGAATCGCTTCGAGCTGTTGATCGTCACGCGCCAGAATCTTGCCAACCTTGCTCACCGCTACACCGCGCTCAGTCCATCCAATAATACGATTGACGGTCTCGATATCGGCCATGGAGTAGAGACGGTGCCCGCTTTCGGTGCGCACGGGCTGGATCAGCCCGTAGCGCCGCTCCCAGGCACGCAAGGTGACCGGGTTGACGCCTGTCAATCTCGAGACTTCCCGAATGGGAAACAGCTGAGCTGAATCCGTTGGAGTTAGTGGCGAGATGCTATCGATTGGAGCAGTAATCACAGGCATTGGTGACCAAATGTGCAGCGCAAAATGAACCTCATTTAACGCATTTCGATTTATCTATTTCAAGACCCGTGCTTATCGGACCAATGTCTCTGGCGTATTTCGGCAAAAGAGGAATAATCCTTGCCTGTTTTTCAGAGGGCGGCCTTACCCGGCCCCCTCTTAGTGCGCCACCTACCCGGTTCAGCGCACCCGTCTAATTGGAGATACACAATGTCTACCTCACCCGTCACCTTGATGGTCGCGCGCCGCGTGGCCAAGGGTCGCTACGAAGAACTGATGGCTTGGCTGCGTGAAGGCGAGCAATTGGCCACCGACTTCCCCGGTTACCTGGGTTCCGGGGTGCTGGCACCACCGCCCCATGATGATGAATTCCAGATCATCTTCCGCTTCGCCGATGAAAAAACCCTGCATACCTGGGAGTTTTCCGCCTCGCGCAGTGCCTGGCTGAGCCGTGGCAGCGAGCTGTTCGCCGACCCGTCCGAACATCGGGTGAGCGGCATCGATGGCTGGTTCGGCGCTGTGGGCGCCCGTCCGCCGCGCTGGAAACAGGCAGTGGCGATCTGGTTGGCGTTTTTCCCGGTGTCGCTGCTGTTCAACTTCGGCCTGGCACCCTTGCTCGGCGAACTCGACCTGTTCAGCCGGGTACTGGTCAGCACCTTGGCGCTCACACCGCTGATGGTCTACTTCTTCATTCCGCTGTCGACCCACCTGCTGGCGAACTGGCTGCATCCCACGCCACCGCGCAAGGCCAGCGAAGCGGCTGCTTGAGTACAGGGCAGACTCGTCGCTGGTATAGTTTGCACCTACCCGCGACGCGAGTTTCCCATGACTGCAACCAACGCCCCGATCCTGATCACCGGAGCCGGCCAGCGTGTCGGCCTGCATTGCGCCGAACGCCTGTTGGACGACGGGCATTCAGTGATATTCAGCTACCGCAGTGAACGTGCGGGTGTGCAACGGCTGCGCGAGCGCGGTGCGGTCGGCGTGTTTGCCGACTTCTCCAGCGAAGCAGGAATTTTGGCGTTCATCGATGAGCTCAAGGCACGCACCGACTCGCTGCGCGCTATCATCCACAACGCCTCGGCGTGGATCGCAGAAACGCCTGACGACGAAAGCCACGCCTTTACCGACATGTTCAGCGTGCACATGCTTGCGCCGTACCTGATCAACCGGCATTGTTCACCCTTGCTGCAACGCTCGACACCAGCCGACATCGTGCACATCAGCGACGACGTGGTGCGCAAGGGCAGCCGTCAGCACATCGCCTATTGCGCCACCAAGGCCGGGCTCGACAGCCTCACGCTGTCGTTTGCCGCGCAGTTCGCGCCGTTGATCAAGGTCAACGGCATTGCGCCGGCCATGGTGATGTTCAACGAGGACGACGACGCGGCTTACCGCGCCAAAGTCCTGGCCAAGTCGGCCCTGGGCATCGAACCCGGGCCGGAGGTGATCTACCAGAGCGTGCGTTACCTGCTGGACAACCCCTATGTCACCGGGACCACCCTGACCGTCAACGGCGGGCGGCATATCAAATAAGCCGTTTTTGAGGATGTTGTATGACTTTGTCCCTGCCCCACCATTACCGCGAAATCCTCAAGGGCCTGGGTGAAGATCCTGAGCGCGAGGGCCTGCTCGACACGCCCAAGCGCGCCGCCAAGGCGATGCAATACCTGTGTCATGGCTACGAGCAGAACCTGGAAGAAATCGTCAACGGCGCACTGTTCGCCTCCGACAATGACGAGATGGTGATCCTCCAAGACATCGAGCTGTACTCGCTGTGCGAGCATCACTTGCTGCCCTTTATCGGCAAGGCCCATGTGGCCTATATTCCGACCGGCAAGGTGCTGGGCCTGTCGAAGCTGGCGCGCATCGTCGACATGTACGCCAGGCGTCTGCAGATCCAGGAAAACCTCACGCGGCAAATCGCTGACGCGATCCAGCAGGTCACCCAGGCCGCCGGCGTGGCGGTGGTGATCGAAGCCAGGCACATGTGCATGATGATGCGCGGTGTGGAAAAACAGAACTCAACCATGAACACCTCGGTGATGCTCGGCGCGTTCCGCGAGTCGAACACCACGCGCATGGAGTTCCTGCAATTGATTGGACGGA
The DNA here is from genome assembly GCF_030816195.1 of Pseudomonas sp. W4I3. Lineage (GTDB taxonomy): Bacteria > Pseudomonadota > Gammaproteobacteria > Pseudomonadales > Pseudomonadaceae > Aquipseudomonas. Next base: position 5,651,536 of record NZ_JAUSXS010000001.1, read on the forward strand.
GCAAGTAGCAATGCCACAACTTCAACCAGGCATGGCGCGCATCCGGGTCAAGGACCTGTGCCTGCGCACCTTTATCGGCATCAACGAGGACGAAATCCTCAACAAGCAGGATGTGCTGATCAACCTGACCATCCTGTATGCCGCCCAGGAAGCCGTGCGCGATAATGACATCGACCATGCCTTGAACTACCGCACCATCACCAAGGCGATCATTGCGCACGTAGAAGGCAATCGATTTGCCTTGCTCGAGCGCCTGACCCAGGAGCTGCTGGACCTGGTGATGAGCAACGAATCGGTGCTGTACGCCGAAGTCGAAGTGGACAAGCCCCACGCGCTGCGCTTTGCCGAGTCGGTTTCGATTACGTTAGCTGCAAGCCGTTCGCTGCAAGCTTCAAGCTAAAAGCCACACGCATTCCAACTTGCAGCTTGAAGCTTACCCGCTTGAAGCTATCTTCGGAGAGATTCCATGAACGACCAACAACGCCTCGAACTCGAAGCCGCCGCCTTTCGCCGGCTGGTAGCCCACCTGGACAGCCGCAAGGATGTGCAGAACATCGACCTGATGAATCTGTCCGGCTTCTGCCGCAACTGCCTGTCCAAGTGGTACAAGGCCGAGGCCGATGAGCGCCAGATCGAGCTGAGCCTCGATGACGCCCGTGAAGTGGTGTACGGCATGCCGTACGCCGAGTGGAAAGCTCAATACCAGAAAGAAGCCAGCGCCGACCAGCAAGCGGCGTTTGCCAAAGGAAAACCCATGACTGACCTGAACACCCTGCGCGCCAGCCTCACCAGCGGCCAACACGCATTTGCCGATACCTTGGCCTTCGTCGCAGCCGGTTACGACTACCAGCCGCAAGCCTTCACCAACGGCGACGTCGAAAACGCTGCCGGCCAGAACGAAGGCTCGTGCAAGACCTTGGGGTTGGCGCTGTTGGAAGGCTTGAGCGATCAGGAAGCGTTGCTGGCGTTCGGTGAGCATTACCGCTCGGTGGTGGCGACGCCTGAAGGCAGCGACCATGGCAATATCCGTGCGCTGATCAAACACGGCCTGGCCGGCGTGACATTCACCGCCCAACCCCTGACCCGCAAATCCTGAGTCAAACACAAATCAAAATGTGGGAGGGGGCTTGCCCCCGATTGCGGTGGTTCAGTACCAATGTACTGACTGACACACCGCTATCGGGGGCAAGCCCCCTCCCACATTTGTTTTGCAGCGTTGCTTAGAATGTAGCGTTCTGCAGACCATCGAGGTAACGCTCGGCGTCCAGGGCCGCCATGCAACCGGCGCCGGCCGAGGTGATGGCCTGGCGGTAGACGTGGTCAGCCACGTCACCGGCAGCGAAGATGCCTTCGATGTTGGTAGCGGTGGCATTGCCTTCACGGCCGCCCTGCACCACCAGGTAACCATCTTTGGCTTCCAGCACACCCTCGAACAGCGAAGTGTTCGGCGTGTGGCCGATGGCGATGAATACGCCGTCGACTTTCAGCTCGTCGAAGCTGCCGTCGTTGTTCTTCAGGCGGGCACCGGTTACGCCCATGTTGTCACCCAGTACTTCGTCCAGCGTGGCGTTGAGCTTGAGGATGATCTTGCCTTCAGCGACACGGGCGTGCAGCTTGTCGATCAGGATCTTCTCGGCACGGAAGGTTTCGCGGCGGTGCACCAGGGTCACGGTGCTGGCGATGTTGGCCAGGTACAGCGCTTCTTCCACAGCGGTGTTGCCGCCACCGACCACAGCCACTGGCTTGTTGCGATAGAAGAAACCGTCGCAGGTCGCGCAGGCGGAAACACCCTTGCCCATGAACGCCTCTTCCGATGGCAGGCCCAGGTAACGGGCGCTGGCGCCGGTGGCGATGATCAGCGCGTCACAGGTGTACACACCGCTGTCGCCGGTCAGGCTGTAAGGCTTCTTGGAGAAATCGACCTTGTTGATGTGGTCGAACACAATCTCGGTTTCAAAGCGTTCGGCGTGTTCTTTCATACGCTCCATGAGCACCGGGCCGGTCAGGCCGTGGACATCGCCCGGCCAGTTGTCGACTTCAGTGGTGGTGGTCAACTGACCGCCCGCCTGCATGCCGGTGATCAGCAGCGGCTTGAGGTTGGCCCGGGCAGCGTAGACGGCAGCGCTGTAACCGGCAGGGCCGGAACCGAGAATAATCACTCGCGAATGACGGGTATCAGACATGACTCACTCCTATCGACCGCCCGCACAACAGGACGGCTGGAATAAAAAAGGACCGCGAAGCACTTGGGGAAGGCTTGAACTCGCGGATCCTGAAAATGATGGGTGCAGCGTATAGAGGGGGGCAAGATTAAGGAAATACGCAATAACAATCCAGCTCATAGGTGGTCTCTATGCAGTCGACCGGTTTGATCGACCTTCTCGCTCACTTAGGTGTTACTGCTGATGTCGCCACTTTCACCGTCACGGCAAAGCCGGTAAGGTCGGCGCGTTCGCCCTTCTGCTCGGAGTCTTCCATGCCTGCCCCCGTTCTTTCCGGCCCGCAATACCTGCGCGAAGGCCTCAAACTGGTGTTGAGCCCCGGCCTGCGCCTGTTCGTGCTGCTGCCACTGGCGATCAACCTGGTGCTGTTTTTCGGTTTGATCTACTTTGCCGGCCATCAATTCAGCCTGTGGGTCGACCACCTGATGCCCACGCTGCCCAGTTGGCTGAGCTTCTTGAATTACCTGCTGTGGCCGTTATTCGTGGTGCTGGTGGTGCTGATGGTGTTTTTCACCTTTACGATGCTCGCCAATATCATCGCGGCGCCGTTCAACGGTTTTCTCGCGGAGAAAGTCGAGGTCGTGGTGCGCGGCACCGACGACTTCCCACCGTTCAGTTGGGGCGAACTGATAGCGATGGTCCCGCGCACGCTGGCCCGGGAAATGCGCAAGCTGGGTTATTTCCTGCCACGGGCCATCGGCCTGTTCATCCTGTCGTTCATTCCAGTGGTCAACCTGATCGCCGCGCCATTGTGGTTGTTGTTCGGCGTGTGGATGATGGCAATCCAGTACATCGACTACCCGGCCGACAACCACAAGCTGGGCTGGAACGAAATGCTCGCCTGGCTGCGCCAGAAGCGCTGGCAGAGCATGAGCTTTGGCGGGATCGTCTACCTGGTGCTGCTGGTGCCGGTGGTCAATTTGCTGATGATGCCGGCGGCGGTCGCCGGGGCCACGCTGTTCTGGGTGCGCGAGCAAGGGGCGGAGGCGATGGCGGGGCAACAGGTGGCCCGGTCATAAATCCATCATCCCAGTGACACAATGAAGACATGGCCCGCAGCGACACTGTGGGTCATGACGACAGCTTCGCTCCACATCACCCTGATCACCGAAACCTTCCCGCCGGAAATCAACGGGGTGGCCAATACCCTTGGCCGCCTGTGCGACGGTCTGCGCGCACGCGGCCACCAGATCGAACTGGTGCGCCCACGCCAAGGTGTCGACCAGAGCCGACCGAGTGACGATGAGTTGCTGCTGTGCCGGGGCTGGCCGTTGCCGGGGTATCCGGGGCTGCAATGGGGTCAGTCGTCGATGCAAAAACTGCTGCGGCGCTGGACCCGTTCGCGTCCGGATGTCTTGTATATCGCCACCGAAGGGCCATTGGGTCTGTCGGCGTTACGCGCGGCGCGGCGCTTGGGAATCAGCGTGGTCAGCGGCTTTCACACCAACTTTCAACAGTATTCGAACCAGTACGGCTTGAGTCTGTTAAGTCGCCTGGTCACCCATTACCTGCGCTGGTTTCATAACCGGTCGACGTTGACGCTGGTGCCCAGCGCGAGCCAACGCCTGGAGCTGGAGCGCCGGCACTTCGAGCGTCTCGGGATGCTGTCGCGGGGCGTCGATAGCCAACTGTTCCACCCGGCGAAACGCGACGACGCCCTGCGCGAAAGCTGGGGCTTGGAGAGCGACGATCTTGTGGTGCTGCACGTTGGACGCCTCGCCCAAGAGAAAAACCTCGGGCTGCTCAAACGCTGTTTCGATACGTTGCAGAGCACCTACCCATCGCGACGGCTCAAGCTGGTCATTGTCGGCGATGGCCCGCAGCGCAGCCTGTTGCAGCGCGATTTGCCCGACGCGATATTCTGCGGCGCCCAGCGCGGTGAAGCGCTGGCGCGGCATTACGCTTGCGGCGATCTGTTCTTGTTTCCCAGCCTGACCGAGACGTTTGGCAATGTGGTGCTGGAAGCCATGGCTTCCGGGCTGGGTGTGGTGGCCTACGACCAGGCGGCCGCCACCCAGCATATTCGCCACGGCTACAACGGTGTGCTGGCGATGCCAGGGGATGAGAATGCATTTTGCGATGCGGCCGTGTGGCTGCTGGAAGAGCGCGAGACGCTGCGCCGAGCGCGCTTGAATGCCCGGCAACACGCCAGTCGTCAAGGGTGGCCGGCGATTATCGAGCAATTCGAGCGCCAGCTACGAGGAGCCTGCGGGGAACCGCTAGTGAGCCCTTCACGGACTTGTGTGCGTTGAAGGCCCCTCGTAAATAGGTTTAGAGGGCATGACAGGTTGGGTAAGGATTACCTGATATTTAAAAGGGGAACGCCCCTGCGGCGAATTGCCAATCATTGATACCTGCCACTTTGGGCAGGCCCTTCACTCAATGGAGATACTGAAACATGTCAACTTATGGAATGGGCGTGCGCCACGGCGTCAACCTGTCTACGGCAGAGTGGACACGCCAGCAACAGATACTGGATAAGTCCAGGGCCGAGCCCCCCACCTACGACCAGTCTGCACGTAAGGACGGACACAAGACCGATCACAGCCGAGAGCTGAGGAAGGGATTGGAGTACTGACGTTACAGACCGGCTCCCCGCGACGTTCACGGGGAGCACCGCCCTTTACACCAGGCTCGTCAACGCCTCGCGACTGAACGGCAGGATGTCGGACTCACGCCCTTCACGCACCTTCACCGCCCAATCCGGATCCACCAGCAACGCACGGCCCACGGCCACCAGATCGAACTCGTCGTTATTCAAGCGCTCCAGCAGCTTTTCCAGGCTCGCCGGCTGCGCGACTTTGTCGGTGTTGACCATGAACTGCAAGAATTCGCCATCCAGGCCGACGCTGCCCACCGTGATCGTCGGCTTACCGGTAAGCTGGCGAGTCCAGCCGGCCAGGTTGAGGTCGGAACCTTCGAATTCCGGCTCCCAGAACCGGCGCGTGGAGCAGTGGAAAATATCCACACCGGCGTCGGACAGCGGCTTGAGGAATTCGCCCAACGCCTCGGGGGTTTGCACCAGGCGCGCGGTGTAGTCCTGCTGCTTCCACTGGGAAAAACGCAGGATGATCGGAAAGTCCGGGCCGACTGCAGCGCGAGTGGCCTGGATCAGTTCGATGGCGAAACGTGAGCGGTTGGCCAGGCTGCCGCCGTACTCGTCGGTGCGCTGGTTGCTGCCCTCCCAGAAGAACTGATCCACCAGGTAGCCGTGGGCGCCGTGGATCTCCACACCGTCCATGCCGATGCTTTGAGCATCTTTGGCCGCTTGGGCGAACGCGTTGATCACGTCCTTGATGTCCTGGGTGGTCATGCCGTGGACGACCACATGGCCATCTTTGAGCTTTTCTATCGGGCCATAGGCCGGCACGCTGGCGTCCGGTTCGGTACCGAGACGGCGCACACTGCCCACATGCCACAGCTGCGGAACAATCTTGCCGCCTTCGGCGTGGACCGCGTCGACCACTTTCTTCCAGCCGGCCAATGCCGCTTCGCCATAAAAATGCGGAACGTTGGGGTAGCCGTTGGAAGCTTGATGGCCAACCACAGTGCCCTCGGTGATGATCAGCCCGACGCCGGCGGCGGCGCGACGGCGGTAGTACTCAATCACTTTGGAGTTGGGTACGCCACCCGGTGAGAACGAGCGCGTCATGGGCGCCATGACCACGCGGGTCGACAGCTGCAGTGCACCGAGCTGGAATGGTTTGAATAACGCTTGAACAGGCATGGGAGCACTCCACATCAGACGGATTTATGACGTGGATAATATGGGCGCCCCGGCTTGCTGGATAGCACTATTGATCTGGGTGATTAAGGCGATAAAAGCCACCGAATACCTGTAGGAACAAGCTTGCTCGCGAAGAGCCTGGGGACGCCGCGTATATCCAGAGTACACGCGTTATCGTTGGCGATTTTCGCGAGCAAGCTCGCTCCTACAGGGCACAGGATTAGCTCAGGGCTTTTTCGATGGCCTGGATGATCAAAGGATCGTCCGGCGGGGTACGTGGCGAAAAGCGCGCCAACACGCGACCGTCCTTGCCGAGCAGGAATTTTTCGAAGTTCCAGGTGATATCCCCGGGAAATTCGGCGCCCTCGCCCGCCAGCAGGCGGTATAGCTGGTGACGGTCCGGCCCGTTCACCTCAAGCTTGCTGCCCAGCGGAAAGGTCACGCCGTAGTTCAGGCTGCAGAACTCGCTGATCTCCTGCTCGGTGCCCGGCTCCTGGCCCGCAAACTGGTTGCATGGCAGGCCCAGCACGGTAAAACCCTGGCCTTTATATTGCTGATAGAGGTTTTCCAGCGCCGCGTATTGCGGGGTCAGGCCGCATTTGGAGGCCACGTTGACCACCAGCACCACTTGCCCCTTGTAAGGGGCCAGCGGCAGCTCTTGCCCGTCCAGCGCTTTGAGTTTCAGGTCGTGGAAAGCACTCATGACAAACTCCAGATATCCCATGTTCTTCGCATTGCAGCGGTTCGAGATTACAGACCACAAGCTTTCAATCATAGATGCCGATTGAAAAACTCGCCCGCCGGTTATTGCGCTGTTGGCCAGGGCAAAATCGGAATCGCCGTCACTGCGTTCTGTGGGCTGCCTTCGATCAGGCGGTCGCTGTAGACCAGGTACACCAGCGTATTACGCTTCTTGTCGAGGAAACGTACCACCTGCATGGTCTTGAATACCAAGGAAGTGCGCTCCTTGAACACTTCGTCGCCGTCCTTGAGTTCGCCCTTGAAGTGGATCGGGCCAACCTGGCGGCAGGCAATCGAAGCCTCGGCGCGATCTTCGGCCAGGCCCAGGCCGCCTTTCACGCCGCCGGTCTTGGCGCGCGACAGGTAACACGTCACGCCGTCGACCTTGGGGTCATCGAAGGCTTCGACCACGATCCGGTCGTTGGGGCCGACAAACTTGAACACTGTCGAGACCTGGCCGATCTCTTCGGCCGAGGCCAGCAGTGGCATGGCCAGTAGCAGGCCGAGCAATCCCTTCATGATGCGCATCGTGTATTCCTTTGGTTAAACCAGGATCAGGTTGTCGCGGTGAACCAGTTCCGGTTCGGCCATATAACCCAATAGACCGACAATCGCGTCAGACGACTGCCCGATGATTTTCTGCGCCTCAAGGGCACTGTAGTTGGCCAGACCGCGAGCGATCTCACGACCATCCGGTGCCACGCACACCACCATTTCGCCACGGCGGAAGCTGCCTTGCACCAACTTGACGCCCACCGGCAGCAAGCTCTTATTGCCCTGGGACAACGCCGACACAGCACCCGCGTCGAGCACCAGAGTGCCACGGGTTTGCAGGTGCCCGGCCAGCCACTGCTTGCGCGCCGCCAGCATACCGCGCTCCGGCGACAACAGCGTGCCGATGCGCTCTCCGGCCTTGAGACGGTCCAACACGCGCTCCAGGCGCCCGCCGACGATGATGGTATGGGCACCCGAACGCGCAGCCAGGCGAGCGGCGCGCAGCTTGGTCTGCATGCCGCCACGACCCAATGCACCACCGACGCTGCCGGCCACGGCGTCCAGCGCCGGGTCATCAGCACGGGCTTCGTAGATCAACTGGGCGTCGGGGTTGTTGCGCGGGTCGGCGTCGAACATGCCGTCGCGATCGGTGAGGATCACCAGCAGGTCGGCTTCCACCAGGTTGGCCACCAGCGCGGCAAGGGTGTCGTTGTCGCCGAAACGGATTTCGTCGGTGACCACGGTATCGTTCTCGTTGATCACCGGGATGACCTTGAGCTCCACCAGTGCGCGCAGGGTGCTGCGGGCGTTGAGGTAGCGCTTGCGGTCGGACAGGTCGTCGTGGGTCAGCAGGATCTGCGCCGTGTGGCGGCCGTGCTCGGCAAAGCTCGATTCCCAGGCTTGCACCAGGCCCATCTGGCCGATGGCGGCGGCGGCTTGCAGTTCGTGCATCGCGCTGGGTCGCGCGGTCCAGCCGAGGCGGCTCATTCCGGCAGCCACTGCCCCGGACGAGACCAGCACCAACTCGACACCGGCCTCATGCAAGGCCACCATCTGCTCGACCCAGACGCTCATGGCTGCGCGATCCAGACCCTTGCCATCCGCCGTCAGCAATGCGCTGCCGATCTTTACGACCCAGCGCTGCGCGCCTGTCACTTTGCTCCGCATCATCTTCAACCTTAGAGTGAGGGCCGCGCGACCCAGCGCCGCCCATAACGTTATACCCGGATACCAAAACGCCGCTCCAGGGAGCGGCGTTCAAGTTTATCGCAACGAATCAGTCGCGCACGTAAATGATTTCCGGACCGTCTTCATCATCCACGTCTTCTTCGTCCCAGTCATCGTCGCCGATGTCATGGACCGACTTCACGCCGCTGCGACGCAGGGCACGCTGGTCGTCCAAGGCCTGCAGCTGGGCGCGGGCTTCGTCTTCGATCTGCTGGTCGAGCTCGGCCAGTTCTGCCTTGAATACCGGGTCGGCCGCCAAGCGGTCGGCACGGTCTTCGAGGTAGCGCATGATGTCGCGGGTCAGGCGCTCAGTGCCTTCTTTGGCGATGGCCGAGATCACGTAGATCGGACCTTCCCACTCCAGGCGATCGACGATTTCCTTGACGCGCTCTTCGTGCTCTTCCTCAAGGATCTGGTCGCACTTGTTCAGCACCAGCCAACGATCACGCTCGGCCAGGGCCGGGCTGAACTTGGTGAGCTCGCTGACGATCACTTCGGCGGCGTCCGCGGCATTGGTTTCATCCAGTGGCGCCATGTCGACGAGGTGCAGCAGCAAACGGGTACGCGACAAGTGCTTGAGGAAGCGAATCCCCAGACCCGCGCCATCGGAAGCACCTTCGATCAGGCCGGGAATGTCGGCAATCACGAAGCTTTTCCAACGGTCGACGCTGACCACGCCCAGGTTTGGCACCAGGGTGGTAAACGGGTAGTCGGCGACTTTCGGCTTGGCGGCCGAGACCGAGCGGATGAAGGTACTTTTGCCGGCGTTCGGCAAGCCCAACAGGCCGACGTCAGCGAGTACTTTCATTTCCAGCTTGAGGTCACGCTGCTCGCCCGGCTTGCCCGGCGTGGTCTGGCGTGGCGCACGGTTGGTACTGGACTTGAATCGGGTGTTACCCAGACCGTGCCAGCCGCCCTGCACAACCATCAGCTTCTGGCCGGCCTTGGTCAGGTCGCCGATCACTTCCTGGGTGGCGGAGTCGATGATCGTGGTGCCGACCGGTACGCGCAGTACCAGGTCTTCACCTTTCTTGCCGGTGCAGTCGGTGCTGCCGCCGTTGGAGCCACGCTCGGCATCGAAGTGCCGGGTGTAACGGTAGTCGACCAGGGTGTTGAGGTTCTCGTCGGCCATCATGTAGATGGAACCGCCGTCACCGCCGTCACCGCCGTTGGGGCCACCGTTTTCGATGAATTTTTCGCGACGGAAACTCATGCAACCGTTACCGCCGTCGCCTGCTTTTACTCGGATGGAAACTTCATCAACAAACTTCATAACAAAACGCCTCTCGCCGCACGGACGAGCTTAAGAAACCAAGACATAAGACTCTTGCAAAAATGAGCGCAGCGACCTCAAGCAACGACCGCAAATCCTGCTGCCCTCGCCCATGACGAACAGCTTTGCAAGAGACTCACTCCACAAACGAAAAAGCCCCGTCGCAAGACAGGGCTTTTCCAGCGATCTCGCAATTAAGCTGCGACAACGCTCACGTAACGGCGGTTGAACGCGCCCTTTACTTCGAACTTGATCACGCCTTCGATTTTAGCGAAGAGGGTGTGATCTTTACCCATGCCAACACCGTAACCGGCGTGGAATTGGGTGCCGCGCTGACGCACGATGATGTTGCCCGGAATGATTTTCTGGCCGCCATACATCTTCACGCCAAGGCGTTTGGCTTCTGAGTCGCGACCGTTACGGGTACTACCACCAGCTTTTTTGTGTGCCATGAGTCAATTCTCCTAGTGAGGAATTAGGCTGAAATTAAGCCTGAATACCGGTGATTTTGATCTCGGTGTACCACTGGCGGTGGCCCATACGCTTCATGTGGTGCTTACGACGACGGAACTTGATGATGCGGACTTTATCGTGACGACCTTGGGAGATCACTTCAGCCACAACGGTAGCGCCAGCAACAACTGGAGCGCCGATGTTCACGTCATCGCCATTGGCGACCAACAGAACGCGATCAAAAGTAACGGATTCGCCGGTAGCGATTTCCAGTTTTTCGATCTTCAGGTATTCACCTGGGGCGACCTTGTATTGCTTGCCACCAGTAACAATTACTGCGTACGACATGGTATTTCTCCGATAATCCTGCTCACCCAGCTCTTTATAAGAAGAGGTATTGGCTGGCATGGCTGCATGGGATGGACGTCCCGAATGCAATTGCGTAAGGCAGGTGCTGCCCAGGAAGTTCAGGGTGCGCGATTGTACGCAAGCAACAGAAGTGTTGCAAGAGGCCGTCCATCGCGCCTTGACACCCAGAGACATGGGTCCTAGCATGCCGCGCAACCCTTCTGGAGCGACTGTCGCTGATGCAACCCCAAGCTTTCTACCGCGCGGTCGCGGACGATTTTAGCGCCGTCGACGGCATCATCAAGCAGCAGCTGACGTCTAAAGTGCCGCTGGTCTCCAAAATTGGCGACTACATTACGTCGGCGGGCGGCAAGCGCCTGCGTCCTTTATTAGTGTTGCTGTGTGGCAAGGCCCTGGGCCGCGAAGGCGATGACCTGCGCCTGCTGGCGGCCACCATCGAATTCCTGCACACCGCCACCCTGCTGCACGACGACGTGGTCGATATGTCTGGCATGCGCCGTGGTCGCGAGACCGCCAACGCCATGTGGGGCAACGCCCCGAGTGTGCTGGTGGGCGACTTCCTGTACTCGCGCTCGTTTGAAATGATGGTCGAGCTGGGCTCGATGCCCGTGATGAAAATCCTTTCACAGGCCACGCGCATCATCGCCGAAGGCGAAGTGCTGCAGCTGTCGAAGGTGCGCGACGCCAGCACCACCGAAGAAACCTACATGGAAGTGATTCGCGGCAAGACTGCGATGCTCTTCGAAGCCTCCACCCACAGCGCCGCTGCGTTGTGTGGAGCAAGCGCCGAACAGGCCGAAGCCCTGCGCACCTTTGGCGACCACCTGGGTGTGGCGTTCCAACTGGTGGACGACCTGCTCGACTACCGTGGCGACGCCGAGACCCTGGGCAAGAACGTCGGTGACGATCTGGCCGAGGGCAAGCCGACCTTGCCGCTGATCTACACCATGCGCGAAGGCACGCCGGAACAGGCTGCACTGGTGCGCAAGGCGATCCAGAAAGGCGGCATCGAAGACCTGGAAAGTATCCGTGCTGCCGTGGAAGCCTCGGGCTCCCTGGAATACACCGCCCAATTGGCACGTGACTACGTGGCCCGCGCAATCAAATGCCTGGAAGCCCTGCCAGCCAGTGAATACCGGGACGCCCTGGTCGAACTGAGCGAGTTTGCGGTCGCCCGTACACACTAAAGCACCATCGCCGCAAAACAATGTGGGAGGGGGCTTGCTCCCGATAGCAGAGTGTCAGCCAATGGATAAGTTGGCTGCTGCACCGCCATCGGGAGCAAGCCCCCTCCCACATTTGGATTCATACAACCTGCCAGACCACAAACCCCTATATAATGTGCGACTTTTAGCCATCCCGACTTTCAAGGAGCTTTAGTGAGCACATTGCCACCCTGCCCGAAATGCAATTCCGAATACACCTACGAAGACGGGGCCCAACTGGTCTGCCCGGAATGCGCCCATGAGTGGTCCGCCAATGGCGAAGCCGACGTGGCCGGCGATGAAACCGTGAAGAAAGACTCCGTGGGCAACGTCCTGCAGGACGGCGACACCATCACCGTGATCAAGGACCTCAAGGTCAAGGGCACTTCACTGGTGGTGAAGGTCGGCACCAAGGTCAAGAATATCCGCCTGTGCGACGGCGACCACGATATCGATTGCAAGATCGACGGCATCGGCCCGATGAAACTCAAGTCCGAGTTCGTGCGTAAAGTCTGATCTTATTGCATTCCATCCCACGCCCGCCGTGGGATGGCGTTTCGCCCTCTTGATTGACCCATCGCAATCGTCGCCCAGAAAATATCGGAAACCGCCAATAGGCACTTGCTATTCAACGAATAAGAATTATTCTCATTGAAACTCATCAAGGAGAACGACCATGACTTATTTGATAGACGCCTGGCTGGACCGTCCACACCCCTACCTGCGGATCCTGCATCGGGAAACCGGTGAAGTGTGTGCTGTGCTGGAAGAAGAAGCGCTGAGTGAACTGCAGGACCAAGGCGATCTGGATGTGAATGGCCTGAGCTCGAGCGAACCCGGCGTGCTGAAGGAAGTGGTGCGTAACTTGTTTCTATTCTGCTACGCCCGAGCGTTGCGCCCGGCGACGGAGCTCCATGGCAAGTTTCATCCATGAGCAAAGCTGCAAAACCCTGTAGGAGCGAGCTTGCTCGCGAAGGCCGCATAAACAACGCGTTCATCCAGGATGCCCGCGTCATCGGTGACGTTTTTTTCGCGAGCAAGCTCACTCCTACAGATGATCAACAGCAGGTCTTACAGAACGTCGAGCAGCTCGACGTCGAATACCAGAACGCTGTGCGGCGGGATGCTGCCAACGCCTTGAGCGCCGTAAGCCAGTTCGCTCGGCACGTACAGGCGCCATTTGCTGCCGGCATTCATCAGTTGCAGGGCTTCGGTCCAGCCGGCGATTACGCCGCCAACCGGGAATTCTGCAGGCTGGCCGCGCTCGTAGGAGCTGTCGAATACCGTGCCGTCGATCAGTGTGCCGTGGTAATGAGTGCGCACTTGATCTTCACGGGTCGGCTTGGCGCCATCACCGGCAGTCAGCACTTCAAATTGCAGGCCGGAAGCCAGGGTGGTGATGCCGTCACGCTTGGCGTTTTCAGCCAGGAATGCAAGACCGGCGCCCGCAGCAGCTTCAGCCTTGGCGGCCGCTTCAGCCTGCATGACTTCGCGGATCACCTTGAAGCTGGCAGCCATTTGCTCTTGGTCCACACGGCTTGGCTTACCGCCGAACGCGTCGGTCAGGCCGGCCAGGATCGCGTCCAGGCTGACGCCCGGTGGTGGGTTGTCACGCAGTTGGTCGCCCAACTGACGGCCGATACCGTAGCTGACGCGGGTTTCGTCGGTGGACAGATTAACTTCGGACATGAAGAGGCTCCGCTGTAGGACAACGCGATTTTCCGCGCCATCCAAAACTAAAAGGGCCCGCAGACTAGCACACAAGTCCGACACGTGATGAGCCCACCTTCCCATCCGCGCACTGCGCTGGCGCCCCCTTCGTCGCACCGGCAATAAAAGCATTTCAGATTCACGCCCTGCCGCCGATACAGCGCTACACACTTTGGCTGGCCCCAACAACAACACCGTCCAGCAAACCGACATCACTCTTGCGGAGCATTCGATGAACAGCTGGTTCGGCAACATCAGCGTCAACCTCAAACTGGGCCTGGGCTTCGGCCTGGTGCTTGTCCTCACCTCGATCCTGGCACTCACCGGCTGGAACAGCCTGGGCAGCCTGATCGACCGCAGCAACTGGATGAGCGACATCACCCAGCTCAACGCCTCGCTGACCAAGCTGCGCATCGTGCGTCTGCAATACATGCTGGCCAACGGCGATGAAGCCGTGGCGCAGAACGTACAGACCAGCCTTGATGCCTTCGCCGCCCAGCAACAGAAACTGCTGGACAGCTTCAAGAGCCCGGAAAACCTCAAGCTGCTCAACGAACAGAAAGCCGTCATTACCGCGTATCAGCAGTCCCTGAACAAGATGCGTGAGGCCTATCGCAACGGCAACGCTGCGCGCCAGGTCATGGGTGACAAAGCCGATGCCGCCAACGCACAAATCAATGCCCTGGACACCAGCGTGCAACAAATGCCGGAAAGCCCGGAGCGTTTCGCACAGTTCCAGGCCGTGACCAATGCCAAGGAAGAATTCATGCTGGCGCGCTATGAAGTGCGCGGTTACACCAACAACGTCAATGCAGAAACCGAAGCCCGCGCCGCTGCACAAATCGAGAAAGCCATCGCCGGGTTGAAAAGCCTCAACGCCGTCTTCGGCATCAGCCAGCAAACCGCGCTGTCCTCGCTGGAAACTGCACTCGGCGCCTATCGCAGCGCCGTACAGAGCTACAAGGCCGCCAACGCCAACATCGTGACCGCCCGCGCTGAAATGACCACCCAAGGCACCGATATCGTCACCATCAGCGACAAGCTGTACGACATCCAGCTGGAACGCCGCGACGCCGAAAGCGCCCAGGCTCGCAGCCTGCAATTGATCAGCACGTTGCTCGCCCTGTTGGTCGGCATCATCGCGGCGCTGGTGATCACGCGCCAGATCACCCGTCCGCTGCAAGAGACCCTGGCCGTGGTTGAACGCATTGCCTCCGGCGATCTGAGCCATAACATCCAGGTCACCCGCCGTGATGAGCTGGGTGTGCTGCAACAAGGCATTCAGCGCATGGGCACCACCTTGCGCGAGTTGATCAGCGGGATCCGTGATGGCGTGACCCAGATCGCCAGCGCGGCCGAGGAGCTGTCAGCCGTTACCGAGCAGACCAGCGCCGGCGTCAACAGCCAGAAGATCGAGACCGACCAGGTCGCCACGGCGATGCATGAAATGACCGCCACCGTGCAGGAAGTGGCGCGCAACGCCGAACAGGCTTCCCTGGCTGCAGCCGATGCCGATGGGCAGGCCCGTGCGGGTGACAAGGTGGTGGCCGAGGCCATCGCCCAGATCGAACGCCTGGCCGCTGAAGTGGCACGCTCC
The DNA here is from genome assembly GCF_030816195.1 of Pseudomonas sp. W4I3. Classification (GTDB taxonomy): domain Bacteria; phylum Pseudomonadota; class Gammaproteobacteria; order Pseudomonadales; family Pseudomonadaceae; genus Aquipseudomonas. The sequence continues at coordinate 5,666,555 of NZ_JAUSXS010000001.1, forward strand.
ACCGACGCCATGGCGCACCTGCAGCAAGAGAGCAACAAGATCGGCAGCGTGATGGATGTGATCAAGGCCGTGGCCGAACAGACCAACCTGCTGGCCCTCAACGCCGCGATTGAAGCGGCGCGCGCTGGTGAAGCCGGACGCGGGTTCGCCGTGGTTGCCGACGAAGTGCGTGGCCTGGCCCAGCGCACACAGAAATCCACCGAGGAAATCGAAGGCCTGGTTGCCGGCTTGCAGAATGGTACCCAGCAGGTGGCCAATGTGATGAACAACAGCCGCAGCCTCACCGACAGCAGCGTGGAACTCACGCGCAAAGCCGGTGTGTCCTTGGAAAACATCACCCGCACGGTGTCGAACATCCAGTCGATGAACCAGCAGATCGCCGCCGCCGCCGAGCAGCAGAGCGCCGTGGCCGAAGAGATCAGCCGCAGCATTGTGAACGTACGCGATGTGTCTGAGCAGACCGCTACGGCGAGTGACGAGACGGCCAAGTCCAGCGTGGAACTGGCGCGGCTGGGGAGCCAGTTGCAGCAGATGGTCAGCCATTTCCGGGTGTAACGAACTGCAAGCTCACCACAGATACAGCCCCGGTCACTGACCGGGGCTGTCATCAATCAGTTAATCCTCCCCCTCCTCGACAAACACCAGCCGATTTCCAAACGGATCCTTGATGCTCATTTCCCGCGAGCCCCAAGGTGTTTGCTCGACGCCAGGCTTGGCATAACGGTAATCCTTGGCCTGCAATTGCTGCTGGTACGCGTCCACCCCTTGCGCCTGAATCCGCACCGCTGCGCCCGGCGACGCATCGCCATGATGTTCGGACAAATGCAGCACGCAATCACCCAGCGACACCTGCAGGTACAACGGGAAATTTGCCTCGAAGCGATGCTGCCAATCAACCTTGAACCCCAGGAAGTCAACGTAGAACTCCAGCGCCTTGGCCTCGTCGAAAATCCTCAAAATGGGGGTTACTTTTCCTAGGGACATTAATTTTTCTCCTTGTGCGTCCCGCCACTATGCCGCCATGTCCTCACACCCACAACTCAGTTATCCGCCCCTGCAGAGCACGATCATGAGCCAGGTGAACCTCGTCGAATCCATACGCGCCTTCTCCGAACATGTTCAAGTCTCCATTGCGACGCAACTCGTCAATTTCGCCAGGCTCTTTGCCCTCCCGCGCCTCAAAGAATTGCGGGTTGTGCTCCACATTCTCAACCAGCGAGACCGCAGGCATTTGCGATGCGTCAATTTCGTATAGTTTGTACTGTCCATTGAATTGGGTCTGACCGTACTCGATGGCAGCTTCTTTGGAACGAGAGGTAATGAGCACATCACCCTCCATCATTTTCTCTACGCCGCCGAAGAAGTTTGAATCATTAAACCCATAGGTCACCGGGCTACCGCGCCGCTCCACCCTCTCGGTACTCTCTGCACGGTACAGTTTTGGAATATTCGTTCTTTCGATCATTCCCCGACTATTGAAGTAGCCACCGGCAGGCAGTGTGACGTTGTCTTTGAACCGGTTCTCTTTCAAGACATGAGCATCGTTGTAGGGCGAATATTGCGCACTGGACGTCGCATTGGAGGCCGGCGAAGCGTCCATTGGATCGCCAGCGTCGGATGAGACAGGAGAGCCCGGAACCACCGCAGGCTCTGAAAACGCCATGGACTCACTGGACAAATCGGGCCGTGACGGGCGGTTCGATTCGGTCAAGAACGCAGGAGTAGCCACGAGGCCCGGTGCTAGATAACTGTCTAAGGCGTGATCATACAAAGGGTTGACCGGGCGTGGCGTTGAAAACTGAAAGGGTTTTGTAGGGCTCGCCAGGTAGCCAATCTGTCCATTGACGCGCTGCAATGAGGGCGCCTGTCTAGCTGTTACAGGCTCTCCAGGGGCTTTAGGCAATGCGCTTTTGCCAGCTGCGTGCACCAACGCCATGGTGGCCACATCGAATAACGCTGCCTGGAAACCCCCTTGACGTTCTTGCTGGGTGTCGCCGTCGACGGCCTTTTCAGCCTCCAGCCCCACCTGTGCGCCCAAGGCCACGGCACCGATGCCTACGCCGATAGGTCCGAGCAACGCCAAGGGGATGGAAAAAACCGCATTGGCCGATTGCACAAACCCCAGGGCATCATCCTTGTGGACCTCAGCATTGGATTTGATTTCAGTATCAATATCCGCAGCAATCCGGGCTTGTGTCTGTTTAGCCATAAAGGCAAACAGATCATCATCCACACGTTGATTATTGGCGTTGATGTGGCTCAAATCTGCCGCCATCTCACCGGTGCCAAGCTTTTTCAGGGCACTGTCTACACCGTTGACGCTCAGCGCCCCAAAAATACCCTGCTGACGATCGGCAAGAGAAAAGTGTTGTGCGAGCGCTGCGGCCTTAATGGGGTCCTTACCCTGTGCCACCACCCATTGATTAAGTTCTGTCAGGTTCAAGAACTTGAGCAAGGATGGCTTCTCCCCAGGAATGTACACAATTTCTTCGCCATTACTGCGTACGAACCGATAGATATCAGTGGCGTTGTAGCCGTTGATATCCAGGCGCAGCAAACTGGACGATCCAGAGTAAGGTGCCCGCGTGCGCAGTTGGGTCAGTGTCGGTTCTTCGTCAAGACCAATGTTGGGGGCGCCCATGTCCATGAGTAAGCGGTAGTCATTTTCCGAAAGGCCCTGGGTGGGATCTGAACGATAGGCCTCCCTCGCCAGCCTGGCCTCACTGATGAACTTGGCCTTAGCCATGCCTTGCCAATCGGTATAATGTTTTAACCAGAATGTATCGAATGACTTCGACACCTGCTCTTGCAAGTCGGCATTACGCACCATGGCCAGCATTTGCGAAGGCTTAAGGCGCAATTCGTTGTCTTTGTTGTACACACCCGCTTCTGGCCCATCCAGATAAATCCCATAAGCCGCGTCGAGGTCCCGCCAACTTTCCTTGGCGGCGGGAACATCCTCGGTAATTTTTGAATAGATATACCCCGGGCCGGTACGATCAATAATCAACCTTCCGAGTCGGCTGAAAAAATCCGAGACACTGTCACTGTGAAATATAGTCATCGGACTAATGTTCGAAGAAGCGAAGTGCGCCGCTGTCTGCACTTTACCCGATACGCCATACTGCTCGGCCGCAAAAAAATCGCTGGTTACCGCTTCCGTTAATGTCATCGACCTTTCGGGCCTGCCACTGTGCTCGTACTGTGTAACAGTGCTTTGAGACGAGGTGGTCTGTGCAGGAAAAAACTGATGCAGCCAGACTTTATCAGGGTCGATACGCTTACCCGTTCGTAACTCGACATTATCCTGTATCCAGGACTTTACCCATTGATGAGGGTCAGGCAGACCAGCGCCGGAATCAGAAGTAAACGGTTTATTAGCTGCGATATGAGCAGACACAATACCGCGCACCCTCGCCTGCTTATCTGCAACTTCAAGTGCTTTAGGACGATTCAAAATAGCATTGACTGGGCTATGCATGAGACATTCCTTACAATGATTTGAAAAACGTTTACTCAGCTCAACAACGAGGCACAATTAATATCTATCAGTCGACACACAGGCCTGCGCACGACGGATAAATTAAATTGACGTTGAAGACACCGCCCCAAAAAAGTAAATATCTACCGCTATGGAGAAACGCCCCAAATCATAAGGATATTTTCAGTCAGTACAATCGACCACGTGTAACCACAAACAACCAAATACGACTAAACATTAATAACCGAAAAACCCCTTCCCTCATAAAGTCGCACATTTTAAACAAAGCAATATAAATACATATTTCAGGTTGCTGACCTCACAGCAAAGCCACCACGTAAATCACCCGAACGGGCCAGAAACAAGCCGGATCGCGGCCCACAGGCCCGCCCTTGGTCATAGCTCAGCACCCCGTTGACCCACACGCCCTCAATCCCTTCGGCCGCGCGCTGTGGCTCTTCGAAATCCGCCATGTCCTTCACGCGCAGCGGATCGAACAGCACCAGGTCGGCCCAGTGCCCTTCGCGGATCTCACCCCGCTCCGCCAGGCCAAAACGCGCCGCCGACAACCCGGTCATCTTGTGTACCGCTGTGTGTAGCGCAAACAAGCCGACATCACGACTGAAATGTCCCAGCACCCGTGGAAACGCGCCCCATAACCGTGGGTGAGGGAACGGGTCTTCGGGCAAACCGTCCGAGCCCACCATCGACAGCGGGTGCGCGAGGATACGTCGCACATCCGCTTCATCCATTCCGTAATACACCGCCCCCGCCGGTTGCAGGCGGCGGGCGGCGTCCATCAGCGAAACGCCCCACTCGCCGGCAATATCCTGCAGGTCACGCCCGCCCATTTCAGGCTGCGGCGTGGACCAGGTGATCGTAATGCGAAACGCATCGGTGACCTGCTTGAGGTCCAGGGTCGAAGAACTGGCCGCGTAGGGATAGCAATCACACCCCACCGGATGGGTTTTCGCCGCGGCTTCAAGCGACGCCAACAGCTGCGGGCTACGCCCCCAGTTACCCGCACCCGCGCACTTGAGGTGGGAAATAATCACGGGCACCCTGGCATGCCGGCCGATCAGAAAGGCTTCGTCCATTGCGTCCAGGACCGGCTCGAATTCACTGCGTAAATGGGTGGTGTACACCGCGCCGTAAGCCGTCAGTTCTTCGCTTAGTTGCAGCACCTCGTCGGTCTCTGCATTGAAGGCGCTGGCGTAGGCCAGGCCTGTGGATAAACCGAGGGCGCCGGCGTCAAGACTCTCCTGCAGCTGCACCCGCATGGCCGCGATTTCGTCTGCGCCCGCGGTGCGGTGCAGGTCGTCCATATGGTTGCTGCGCAATGCGGTGTGGCCAATCAGTGCCGCGACGTTCACCGCCGGATGCGCGCCCTCGACCGCCGCACGGTAGTCGGCAAAACGCGGGTAAGCGAAGGCCTCACGCGTGCCCAGCAGGTTCATCGGGTCCGGCGGATCGCCGCGCAGGCTCACCGGCGACGCGCTGATGCCACAGTTACCGACAATCACCGTCGTTACGCCCTGGCTGAGCTTGGGCAGCATTTGCGGATGGCGGATCACCACCGTGTCGTCGTGGGTGTGCACATCGATAAAGCCCGGCGCCAACACACGGCCAGCGGCGTCGATCACATGCTCCGCCAGCGCCGTGGACAGGTCGCCGATCGTCTCGATACGCCCATTGCGCACGCCCACATCCGCGAGGTACCCAGGGCTGTTGCTGCCATCAATGATCAGCGCCTGGCGAATCAGCGTGTCGTACTTCATTTCAGTCTCCAAGCGGCAGGCTGTCGGGGCCGCCGCGGTAATCGTCCAGGGCCAGTTTGATCCGGCGCAGGCGTTCCTGGTTTGCGTCAGGCATGGCCAGCGCCAGCTCGGTGGCAAGCAGGTCGATGGCCAGCAGCATGCCGTAGCGCGCAGCGGTGGGTTTGTAGATAAAGCTGGTTTCAGCCGGTTGCAGCGGCAGCAGCACATCCGCCAATCCGGCCAGGGGGGAGTCCGCCAGGGTGATGGCGATAATGCGTGCATCGTAATTGCGCGCCAGCGTCACCACATCCAGCAGCTCAGGGGTAAGCCCCGTCAGCGAACAGACAATCAGCGCCTGTTCCGGCCCCAGGGTCGCGGCGGTCACGCGCATCATCACCGGGTCATGGCAGGCCGCAATCGGATAGCCCAGGCGCACCAGGCGCACCTGCAGTTCATCGCTGCACAGGCTCGACGGGCCGCCCATGCCAAACGCGTGAATCATGCGTGCCTTGCCGAGCAGACTGACGGCGTCGGCAAAGCTGTGTTGATTGAAGCCCGACAGGTGCTGGCGCAACGTCGCTTCGATATCGCCGAGAATCTGCCGATGGAACGCCGACTGTTCCGGCAACCCCGCCGGGTCCAGAAAGCGGCTGCCCACCCCGCTGGCCTGGGCCAGTTGCAGGCGCAGATCACGCAAATCGCGGCAACCGACACTGCGGGCAAACCGCGACAAGGTGGCCGTGCTGACCTCGGCCCGTTGCGACAGCGCTTCCAGACTGGCCGACGCGGCAAAGCTCACGTCACCGAGCATCAGCTTGGCGATACGCCCTTCGCCGGCGCTGAAGGAATCCTGGCGGGCGCGGATCTGGTAGAGGATGTCCATGGGGGCTCCGGGTTACAAGAAACGGCTCATAAAACAAGGGACAGACCGTAAGTGAGACCGAAGGCAACCACCGAAATCAGAGTTTCCAGCACGGTCCAGGTCTTGAAGGTCTGGATCACCGTCATATTGAAGTATTCCTTGATCAGCCAGAAGCCGCCGTCGTTGACGTGGGAAAAGATCACCGAACCCGCACCCGTCGCCAATACCAACAATTCAGGGTGTGGATAACCCATCCCCAGGGCGACCGGCGCGACCACACCGGACGCCGTGGTCATCGCCACCGTGGCCGAGCCCGTGGCGATACGCATCAGCGCGGCGAACAGCCAGCCCATCACCAACGGCGATAGCTGGAACGCGTTGGCCAGGCCGAGAATTTCGTGGGTGACACCGGCATCCACCAGGATGCGATTCAAGCCGCCGCCGGCACCTACCAGCAGGGTGATGCTCGCCGTAGGCGCCAGGCATTCATTGGTGAACTTGAGGATCGACTCGCGGTTGAAGCCCTGGGCCAGACCCAAGGTCCAGAAACTCACCAGGGTCGCCACCAGCAGCGCGATTACCGAGTTACCGATGAATAACAGGAATTGGTTGAAGCCGGTGCCCGGCGTGGAAATCACATTGGCCCAGCCGCCGATCATCATCAGCACCACCGGCAGCAGAATGGTGGCCATGGTCAGCGCGAAGCTTGGCAGACGGGTCCGTGGTTCGCGCTCGATGAACTGGCGTTCCAGCGGGTTTTGCGCCGGCAGGTGGATACGCGGCACGATGAACTTGGCGTAGACGGGGCCGGCGATGATCGCCGTAGGAATACCGATCAGGATCGCATACAGCACGGTCTGCCCGACCGAGGCGTTATACGCCAGCACCGCCATCATCGCCGCCGGGTGCGGCGGTACCAACGCATGCACCACCGACAGGCCGGCCACCATCGGCAGGCCGACCATGAGGATCGACACACCCACGCGCCGCGCCACGGTAAAGGCGATCGGCACCAGCAAGACAAAGCCCACCTCGAAAAACAGCGGCAGCCCCACCAGAAACGCGATGCAGACCATCGCCCAGTGGGCGTTGCGCTCGCCGAAACGGTTGATCAACGTACGCGCCACCTGCTCCGCGCCACCGGACTCGGCCATCATCTTGCCGAGCATGGTGCCCAGCGCCACGACCAGGGCGATATGCCCCAGGGTCTTGCCAACCCCGGCTTCGTAGGAGCCCATGATGGTGTCCGCCGGCATCCCGGCCATCAGCGCCAGGCCAATGGACACCAGAGTGATGACGATAAACGGGTTGAGTCGGTAACGTGCGATCAGCACGATCAAAGCGATGATGGCGATGGCAGCGTATGCCAACAGCCCGAAGCCCGGTGATGCGGCCATGCGGTACTCCTCGGAAAGGGTCACGTCGAATTGGTTGTGAAACTCATAAATCATTACCGAGGCGCTTTTTCAAATTTCATGAAAGTAATTTTCGCGCACGGATAAGCGCTGTCGCGAAGGGATATGCCCAACGCTTCTTTATGAAAATTTAAGGAGCGTTCTTACATGACGTTCGCAGAAGGCTGGAAACTCAAACAGCGCGCTTGAGTCATACACTCATACCCATCGATGCCAGGAAAACACAGATGATTCGCACGACATTCGCCGCCGGCGCCCTGCTTCTCGCCGTGTGCGGCACTGCTGCCGCCGCCGATAACCCGGCGTTGAAAAAATGCATGGACGGCGCCAACACCACCGCAGAGATGGTCGGTTGCAACGTCAAGGAGGCCAAGGTGCAGGACGCCCGGCTGAACAAGGCTTACAAGACCGCACTGGCCGCCCAGGAAGGCAACCGCAGGGACCAATTGCAGGATCTGCAGCGCCTGTGGATCAAATACCGTGACGCCAATTGCGCCTTTGCCGGCAGTGCCACCGGCGGCACCATCGATCAGGTCAACGGCTCGGGCTGCGTGCTGGACATGACCGAGGCCCGTGCGCAGGAACTGGAAGACCTGGTCGGGCCGTAACCCTAATCGTGATGAACCTTCGCGCGCTTGAGCAGCTTCTTGCAGCGCTCCGACAAATGCAGCACGCGCAAATGCTTGCCCGCCTTGCTGTAGCGCTCACGCAGGGTCATCAGCGCGGCAATCGCTGAATAGTCGACAAAGCTCAGGTGACGGCAATCGAGCGTCACCTGTGCCGGGTCGTTGGCCGGGTCGAATTGATTCAGGAACGGCGTGGTCGACGCAAAGAACAACGTGCCGTGCAGACGGTAGAGTTTGCTGCCGTCGGCTTCCAGGTGTTCATCGGCATACAGTTCACGCGCCTGTTGCCAGGCGAAGTTCAGCGCTGCAATCACGATGCCGCACAGCACAGCGGTCGCGAGGTCGGTGAACACGGTGATGACCGTCACTGCCATGATCACCAGCACGTCATTGAGCGGCACCTTGTTGATCACCCGCAACGACGCCCAGGCAAAGGTCTGCTGGGACACCACGAACATCACCCCCACCAGCGCCGCCAGCGGAATCCGCTCGATCAACGGCGACAGAAACAGGATGAACAGCAGGATCATCACCCCGGCGAACACCCCGGAGAAACGCCCGCGCCCGCCGGAACTGAGGTTGATCACGGTTTGCCCGATCATCGCGCAACCGCCCATGCCGCCAAACAGGCCCGAGACCATGTTCGCAGCGCCCAGGGCCACGCTTTCGCGGTCGGGGTAGCCACGGGTTTCGGTAATTTCGTCGGTGAGGTTGAGGGTCAGCAGGGTTTCCAGCAGGCCGACCATGGCCATCAGGAACGCATAAGGCGCAATGATGCCCAGGGTTTCGAAGGTCCAGGGGATCTGCGGCAGCGCGAAGGCCGGCAGGCCGCCGGCGATGTGCGCCATGTCGCCAAGGGTGCGGGTGGGCAGGCCGAGCAGGTACACCGCCAGGCCCACGCCGAGGATTGCCACCAAGGCAGGCGGCACGGCGCGGGTCAGGCGTGGCAGCAGGTAGACGATGGCCATGGTGACCGCGACCAGAGCGACCATCACGTACAGCGGCGTACCGCTGAGCCAGGTTTCACCGCTTTTGAAGTGCTCCAACTGCGCCAGCGCGATGATAATCGCCAGGCCGTTGACGAAGCCCAGCATCACCGGGTGCGGCACCATGCGCACCAGCTTGCCCAGGCGCAACAAGCCGAAAGCGACCATGATCAACCCGCCCAGCAGCACGGTCGCCAGCAGATACTCGACGCCGTGCTGCACCACCAGTGCCACGATCACCACCGCCATCGAACCTGCCGCTCCGGAGACCATACCGGGGCGACCACCGAACAGCGCGGTGAGGGTGCAGATGATGAACGCGCCGTAGAGCCCCATCAACGGGTTGAGATGGGCCACCAGCGCGAAGGCGATGCATTCGGGCAGCAAGGCAAATGACGTGGTGAGGCCGGCCAGGGCGTCGGCGCGCAGACGGGTGAGGTTCATGGAGTACCAGGGAATTGCGGGGATGAGGCGAGGAATGGTACGGAATTGAGCGAGGTGGGGCTAGCCTGGAAGACTTCGGTCGTTGCAATCGGGGGCAAGCCCCCTCCCACACTTGACGGTGTTCCAACTCTGGAATGCATTCAATGTGGGAGGGGGCTTGCCCCCGATAGCCGCACCTCGGTATCACCCGAACATCACACCATCTCGTTGCGAATCCACTCAACCACCGACGTACGCTTCGGCGCCCAGCCCAGCAATTCACGGGCATGCTTGCCGCGCACCCGGCTGTTGGAGCCCAGGCCATAGTTGGCCATTTCATAACCCCACTCGGCTTCCGCTTCGGCCAGGGGCCAGTCCTGCGGTTCACCCAGTCCAAGCGCTTGTGCGATGGCGGTGGTCATGTCGATAAATGCGGCTTCGCTGCTTTCCACGAAGTAGAACGTGCCCGGCACATTCTTCGTCAGCGCCAGCAGGTACAACGCAACCACGTCTTCGATATGCACGTTGGACCAGATGTTCTGCCCTGGCCCCACATGGCGCACCACGCCACTCTTGCGGGCCTGCTTGAGCAAGCGCGGCAATTGCACGCTGTCACGCTTCACGCCCAGGCTGTGACCGTAGATCAGGGTGTTACAGATCACCGCTGAATTCACACCCTCCTTGGCTGCGGCCAGGATCAAGTCATCAATCGCCACGCGGGCAGCCTTGTCGGCGGTGGGCGCTGGCAGGTTGTCTTCGAAGTAGACGACATCACTGGCCTTGCCGCCCGACGCATCGCCGACGATGCTCGAACCGCTGGTGTGCAGAAACACTTTGTTGGAGCCTTTCAAGGCGGCCAGCAGGGTTTCGACGCCAGCGCGGTGGTCGCTGCTGGCGGCATTGATCACCGCATCAGCGTGCTGCGCCTGTTCGGTCAATACGGCGGCGTCATCCAGGGTACCGATCACCGGGGTGATGCCCAGTGCCGTCATTTGCGCGGCTTGCTCGGTGCTGCGCACCAGGCCGGTAACGGTATGCCCGGCCTTGACCAGACCGGTGGCGATGGAGCCGCCGATAAAACCTGCTGCGCCGGTAACGAATACATTCATGGAGAGTGCTCCTGACTGGGTAAGTAATGAGCCCAGTATCCAGCAGGCTATGCGGCCGAATAAGCCCGTGTCGGCCAATTCACTCTTGCGCTGCGGTCACGAATCAACGGGCATAACGTGCCAGCTTGGCCTGGATAAAATCCAGGAAATACTGGATACGCAATGCCAGTTGCGAGTTGCGGTAGTACACCGCATGGATCGGTTGGCGATAGCCACTGTTGAACGCTTCCAGCAGCGGTACCAGGCGCCCGGCCTCGATGTCTTCGTGGGTCATGAAGTTCGACAGGCAGCAAATGCCTTGTCCGTGCAATGCCAGATGGCGCAGGGTTTCACCGCTGGACGCGGCAATGTCCGGCTGGACCAGCCAGCGGTCGCCCTCCACATGGCGCAGCGGCCAATGGTTGAGGCTGTCGGTCTGGGTGAAGCCCAGCAAGGTATGCTCAGCCAGCTCGGCGACAGTGCTCGGCGTGCCGTGTTGCTTGAGGTAGTCGGCGCTGGCCAGGATGTGCAGCGGTGTGCTGCCCAGCGCGCGGGCATGCAGGGTAGAGTCTGCCAGGGCGCCGATACGGATGGCGATGTCGGTGCTTTGCTCCAGCAGGTCGATGATCAGATCGTCGCTGTTCAGCTCCAGCTGGATGTCCGGATAAAGGCTACGAAATTCGCCGATGTAGGGCATGATCCCATGCAGCATGAACGGCACCGCCGCATTGATGCGCAGCCGCCCGGCCGGTTTTTTCTGGCGTGACGACAGGCGTTCCTCCAGCTCTTCCATCTGCGCCAGGATGACCTTGGCCTGGTCGAAAAAGTACCTGCCCTCCTCGGTCAGGTCCATGCGCCGCGTGGTGCGGTTGATCAGGGTGGTGTCGAGCTTGGCTTCCAGGCGCGACAAGGTGCGGCTGACCGCCGACGGCGTCTGTCCGACCTGCTCGGCGGCAGCGGAAATCGAGCCGCATTCAATCACGCTGACGAAAATCTGCAGCTCATCGGATCGGGCTTTCACGGGCGGTCCTTCTTATCGGCTCATGAATCAGCGCCCATTATTAACCAGCCAGCAACAAATGAGCGCCCAGCAGCGCCATGCCCGTGAAAAAAACCCGCTTGAACCACAGCGCACTGATGCGCTGGCGCAGCGCCTGGCCCAGCCACATGCCAAGCAATGCCGGGACCAGCGCCACCAACGACGCCCCCACTTCACCGCCGCCGAGCGCACCGCGCCAGGCCAGCCCGGCGGCCAAGGCCAGGGTCGACACGCTGAACGACAGCCCCAGCGCCTGCACCAGTTGATCGCGGCTCAAGCCTAATGCTTGCAGGTATGGCACCGCAGGAACCACGAACACGCCGGTGGCCGAGGTGATGAGGCCGGTGATCAACCCACACAACGGGCCCAGCCAGCGCTCGGTTCGGGGAGCTACGTTAAAGGTGGGCAGGAACAAACCACTCAGCGCATACACCAACAGCGCCCCGCCCAACGCACGGACCACCCACGGCCCAGCGTCCATGCCCAGCCACAGCGTGCCCAGCCCGGCGCCGAGGGCAATCAGCACAAACATCGGCCACAACCGCTTGAGCAAGACACTCAAGTGCCCACCCAGCGCCAATTGCCAGAGGTTGGTGACCGTCGAAGGAATGATCAGCAATGCCGCAGCCTGCGTTGGCAACATAGCCAGGCCGAGCATGCCCATGGCCACGGTGGGCAGGCCCAGGCCGATCACGCCCTTGACGGTGCCGGCCAGCAGGAAGGTGCCCATCACCAGCAGCGTCAGGGCTGGACCGAGGGTTTGGTAGAACGTCAGGAAAGTAGTCATGACCCGATTGTGCGAGGTTGCTGAGCCGCTGGAAATTCACCATATACTGAGGCAGCCTCTTGTTTTGAATGAGGCTGAGGACAACTTGAGCATGCACTTTGACCTGATCGACCTGCGCCTCTACCTGCACATACTCGACACCGGCAACATCACCGCCGGCGCCGCCCGCAGCCATTTTTCCCTGGCCGCCGCCAGCGCTCGCATTCGGGCGATGGAGGCGTCACTGGGCATCGAATTGCTCGAGCGCGGCCGCCGTGGCGTCACCCCGACACCGGCCGGCAAAGCCCTGGGCCGCCATGCCCGCCTGCTGCTGCAACAGGCCGAGCATCTGCAACACGACCTGGCGGAGTACGCCAACGGCGTCAAAGGCCAGGTGCGCTTGCTGTGCAATACCACCGCCCTCAGCGAATACCTGCCGGAACGCTTGGCCGACTTTCTGTGCGAGCATCCCAACCTGGATATCGACCTGCAGGAGCTGCCCAGCCTGCGTATCACCCACGCTCTGCGCCAGGGCACGGCCGACCTGGGCATCATCTCCGATGCGGTGGACACAACCGGCTTGCAGACCCTGCCCTTTCACGACGACCCGCTGGTGCTGATCATGCCGTTGGCGCATCCGCTGGCAAGTGGCACGGTGAGTTTCGTCGACAGCCTGCAACACGACTATGTGGGCCTCGCCGCCGGCAGCGCGCTGGCGGTGTACCTGGAAGAACAGGCGCTGCACGCAGGGTTTCGCCTGCAAACGCGCATTCGCGCCGAAGGTTTCGACGGGGTGATTCGCATGGTCGCCCGCGGTGCGGGCCTGGGCATCGTGCCCCTGGCCGCCCTCGACCGCTGGCCGCAGCAAGATTGCATCAAGGCCCAGCCCCTCAAGGAGGACTGGGCCTGTCGCCAACTGCTGCTCTGCGCGCGGTCGTTCGATCAACTGCCCGGTTACGCCAGGGCCTTGTTCGACACCTTGGCCCTGCCCTTGCGGAAAAACCCGTAGTACACCGCGCTGAGGATCAGCAGGAACGGCACGCCAAACACCAGGGTCATCCTGAACGCCTCGGTAAAATACGTGGTGATCATCACCGCGCCCATCAGCACCAGCCCCAGCAACGTGCTGTACGGAAACAGGCGCAGCTCGAAGGACAGCTTCGGCGCGCCATGGCGCTTGCGGTAGCGCCGGAAAAACAAGTGGGTGAGGAAGATCATGAACCAGGTGAAGATTGCGCCGAACATCGAGATCGCCATCATCAGCGTGAACGAGCTTTGCGGGTACACCACGTTGAGCAGGGTCGCCAACGCGATACCGGAGCTGGACAGCAGCAAGGCATTGAGCGGGATGCCGCTCTTGCTCAACGCACCCATGGACTTGGGCGCAAAGCCTGCGCGGGACAGGCTGAACATCATGCGCGTGGTGATGTAGAGCTGGCTGTTCATCGCCGACAGCGCCGCGATCAGGATCACGAAATTCATCACCCCGGTGGCGCCGGGAATGCCGATGGTCTGCATCACCGTGACGAACGGGCTCTGGGCTTGGCCGGCCTGGTTCCACGGCACGATGGCGAGCATCAGCGCCAGGGTCAGCAGGTAGAACACCACCAGGCGCACGATGGTTGCGCGAAAGGCTTTCTTCACCGCCCGCTCCGGGTCGGCCGCTTCACCGGCCGCCACGGCGATCATCTCCACACTCAAATAGCTGAAGATCGACACGATCACCGCCATCCACATACCGCTCAACCCGTGGGGGAAAAAACCATCATGGGCCGTGTAGTTCTGCACGCCGTAATCCGGGTTACCCGAGCCGAACACCACGTACACCGCCAGGATGATGAAGCCGACGATCGCGCTGATCTTGATGGTGGAGAACCAGTATTCGAAGTTGCCGAAGGTCTTCACGCTGATCGCATTGAGCAGAATCAGCACGCTGGAAAACGACACGATCCACACCCATTCCGGCACATTGGCGAACCAGTACTTCATGTACATTGCCACCGCCGTCACCTCGGCCCCCACGGCCAATACAATCGCCGCCCAGTAGGCATACCGCACCAGGAACCCGGCCAGCGGGCTGATGTAGAACTCGGCGTAGGCGCCAAAGGAGCCGGAGGTGGAATGGGCCACCGTCATCTCGGCCAGGCACCCCATCAGTATCAAGGTGATCAGCGCACCGATGGCGTAGCTCAGCAGCACGCTGGGCCCGGCATAGCCAATCGCGTAGGCGCTGCCCATGAACAGCCCGGTGCCAATGGCGCCGCCGATGGCGATCATGCTCATCTGCCCGGAAGTGAGCTGGCGCCGGAGGCCCAGTTCGCGGTGGGTAATTTCTGCAAAGCCGTTGTCTGGCGTGGTCACGTGGTGTGCCCCTTTTATTATTGTGGTTGAGCGGTTGTCACAGATCCCTGTGGGAGGGGGCTTGCTCCCGATTGCGGAGTGTCAGTCACTCCATGTGCCAGCTGACACACTGCTATCGGGAGCAAGCCCCCTCCCACATTTTGATCTGTGTTTATTCAGGTAACGCTATGGCGAACTTTGAATTGCGGCTGGTCCCAGGTGTTGTTGTCGAGAATGTCACCGAGGATTTCCACGGCGTCCCACACGTCAGTGAAGCTGGTGTACAGCGGGGTGAAACCGAATCGCATGATGCGCGGCTCGCGATAGTCGCCGATCACGCCACGGGCGATCAGGGCCTGGATCACTGCATAGCCCTGGGGGTGTTCGAAGCTCACGTGACTGCCGCGCCGCGCATGTTCGCGGGGCGTGATCAGCACAAGGTTGTGGGCTGCACAGCGGCTTTCAACCAACGCGATAAACAGGTCGGTCAAGGCCAGCGATTTGGCGCGCAGGTGGCTCATATCGGTGCGTTCGAACACCTCGAGGCCGCATTCCACCATGGCCAGTGAGGTAATCGGCTGGGTGCCGCACAGGTAGCGCACGATGCCGGCACTCGGCGCATAGTTGGCTTCCATCGCGAACTGTCGGGTATGCCCGAACCAGCCCGACAGCGGCTGGCGGACCAGGTCCACCAGCGCCGGGTGGACCCACACGAACGCCTGGGAACCGGGACCGCCATTGAGGTATTTGTAAGTGCAGCCAATCGCGTAATCCGCCCCGGCCGCGTGCAGGTCGATGGGCACCGCGCCCGCCGAATGCGCCAGGTCCCAGATGCTCAGCGCGCCGCATTCATGGCTCAAGGCGGTGAGCGCGCGCATGTCGTACATATAGCCGGTCTTGTAGTTGACGTGGGTGAGCATCACCACCGCCACGTCCTGGTCGATGGCTTGGGGCAGTTCATCCGGGCTGTTGACCAGACGCAGGGAGTAACCCTGTTGCAGCAGCTCGGCGAGGCCCTCGGCGATGTACAGGTCGGTGGGAAAGTTGCTCGCTTCGCTGACGATCACCTTGCGCGAAGGCTCGCGCTGGCGCTGCACGCTCAGCGCGGCACTGAGTACTTTGAACAGGTTGATGGAGGTGGTATCGGTGATGACCACTTCGCCCTCACGCGCACCGATCAGCGGCGCCAGGCGATTGCCCAGGCGCTGGGACAGCTCTGCCCAGCCGGCGCTGTTCCAGCTGCGGATCAATCCATTGCCCCACTCCTGCTCGATCACCTGTTGTGCCCGTTGCAACGCTGCAACCGGGCGCGCGCCAAGGGAGTTGCCGTCGAGGTAGATCACGCCCTCGGGCAAGGCAAATTCGCTGCGCAATGGCGCCAGCGGGTCCTGAGTGTCGAGGGCTTGGCAATGGCTTCGGGGGGTCATGGTCGGTCCTGGTTTTTATGGGGAATATGGACCAAATAATGAACGAAGTTTTAGAGAATTTTCGTGCAAACTGGTGGGCAACCGGCTATTTAAGCCGTAGGAAATTCGAATTTAGCCCCTAAACACGCGGATTTATTCTAACCATGATTCTCGACGCCACCGACCTGCGCCTCCTGCATTTCCTGCAACAGGATGGCCGTATCAGCAACCAGGAACTGGCGGAAAAAGTCGCGCTGTCGCCTTCCGCCTGCCTGCGCCGTCTGCGCCTGCTGGAGAGCGAAGGCGTGATCAGCGGCTATCGGGCGGTGCTCAACGCCGAGCAGTTGGGCATCGAGTTGGAGGCCATCGTCCACCTGTCGTTGCGCCAGGATGTGGAAGACTGGCATGAGACGTTCATCAAGAAAGTGCAGGGTTGGCCGGAGGTGGCCAGCGCTTATGTGATCACCGGCGCCAGCAACTATGTGCTGCGAGTGCAGGCGCGCAACCTCAAGCATTTTTCCGACTTTATCGTGAACCACCTGAACCGCACGGCGGGGGTGATGGACATACGTTCGGAGATTGTGTTGCAGAAGATCAAGGATCGGGATGAGGTGTTGGATCTGGTTGTGCGCAAATAGCACATACACCATACATCACATGTGGGAGGGGGCTTGCTCCCGATAGCGGTGGGTCAGTCACAGTGTCTTTGACTGACCCACCGCTATCGGGAGCAAGCCCCCTCCCACATTTTTTTACCGCGTTCAGTCCTCGAGGGCGCGCACGCGCTGCAGGCGTTGTTGCTCTACCGGGGCAGCGGCTACCTGCAGTTCAAAGTCGAAATCGATCTGTGCAAACCTGCCCTCCACGCCAAACTCCCGCGCCAGTTGCGGATCGTCGCTGAAGCGAATCTCGGCGATCAGTTCGTCGCGGGTGGCGTAGGCAAAGTCATCGTGCAGGTACGGGTCGTCCGACAGGTTGATCTGGGTGGTCAGGTGCCGATGGCCCGGCGCCGAGATGAAGAAGTGAATGTGCGCCGGACGCTGCCCGTGGCGCCCCAACTGGTCGAGCAACTGCTGGGTTGGCCCGGTCGGCGGGCAGCCGTAGCCGGACGGCACGATGCTGCGAAAACGATAGTTGCCCTGGGCGTCGGTCTCGATGCGTCGGCGCAGGTTGAATTCCGACTGGCTGGGATCAAACCAGGAATAGGTGCCGCCGGTATTGGCCTGCCACACATCGACAATCGCCCCGGCCAGCGACTTGCCGTTGGTGTCGCGCACCTGCCCGCGCATGAACAGCGGCACGGCGTCGTCCTTGCCATCATCCAGGCGCGCTTCGTATGTGGACAGCGGGGCACCGGCCACATACAGCGGGCCTTCGATGGTGCGCGGGGTGCCGCCGGATTTGCCGGCTTCGATGTCGGCGGCGTCCATCAGCAAGTCCAGGTAATGCTCCAGGCCCAACCCGGCGGCGAGCAAGCCAGCTTCCTGATTTTTACCCAACTCGTTGAGGTAGTTGACCGCCTTCCAGAACTCTTGCGGGGTCACTTCCAGGTCTTCGATGATGTTGACGGTGTCGCGCAGGATCCGGTAGATCAGCGCCTTGGCGCGCGGGTTGCCACCGTCATTGAGGTTACCGCTGGCTTCTTCGAGAAACTGCTGGGCGTGGGCCGTCTGGGACAGTCGGATGGACATGGTGCAATCCTCATCTTGTAATTATTGGGTGCAAAACAGGCTCAGCGGTCGTCGTCATGGATCGACGACGGGTGCCGGCACAACGGGTTCACTTCGATGGCCATATAGGGAAACAACGGCAGTTGCATCAGCGTGTCGTGCAGGTCTTGCACGCTGTCGACATCGAACACGCTGTAGTTGGCGTAGTGCCCGGCGATGCGCCATAGGTGGCGCCATTTGCCTTCGTGTTGCAGGCGCTGCGCGAGCGCTTTTTCTTCGGCCTTGAGGCCAGCGGCGCGCTCGGCGGGCATGTCGAGCGGCAGGTTCACGGTCATTTTTACGTGGAACAACATGGCAGGCGCCCCTTAGTGTTTGTCACGACGGAAGAACGCCAGGCGCTCTTCATCGATCGCCAGGCCCAGGCCCGGCGCGGTGGAGACATGCAGCTGGAAATCGCGGTACAGCGGCGGCTCGGTGAGGATGTCTTCGGTGAGCAGCAACGGGCCGAACAGCTCGGTGTCCCACGCCAGCTTGTTCAGCGTGAGGAACGCGTGAGCCGAGGCCAGGGTGCCGATGCCGCCTTCGAGCATGGTGCCGCCGTAGAGGCCGATGCCCGCCGCTTCGGCAATCGCCGCCGTGCGCAGTACCGCCCGTGGGCCGCCGTTCTTGGCGATCTTGAGGGCAAAGACCGAGGCCGCGCCTTCGCGGGCCAGGTTGAAGGCATCTTCGACGCATTCGATGGATTCATCGGCCATGATCGGCGCCGGGCTCGACAGGTTCAGCCGTGCCATGCCGCCTCGGTTATTGCGCGAGATCGGCTGCTCGATCAGGTCGATACCGTGGTCACCCAGGACCTTGCAGGCACGCAGCGCCACGGCCTCGTCCCAGGCCTGGTTGACGTCGACCCGCACGCTGGCGCGCTCACCCAACGCCTGCTTGATCGCGATCACATGGGCCAGGTCGCGACCGACTTCACCGGCGCCGATCTTCAATTTGAAGATGCGGTGGCGGCGCAGCTCCAGCATCTTCTCGGCCTCGGCAATGTCTTGTGCGGTGTTGCCGCTGGCCAGGGTCCAGGCCACTGGCAACGCATCGCGCACACGGCCGCCGAGCAGTTCGCTGACCGGCAGATTCAGGCGTTTGCCGAGGGCATCGAGCAAGGCGCTTTCAATACCCGACTTGGCGAAGGTGTTGCCGCGAATGCTGCGCTCCAGGCGCAACATGGCCGCGTTGATATTGCTCGCGTCATGGCCGATCAGCAGCGGCGCGAAGTGCTGGTCGATGTTGGTCTTGATGCTCTCAGGGCTCTCGTTGCCATAGCTCAGGCCACCGATGGTGGTGGACTCGCCAATGCCTTCGATGCCGTCGGCGCAACGCAGGCGGATGATCACCAGGGTCTGCTTCTGCAGGGTGTGCATCGCCAGCTTGTGCGGGCGAATGGTGGGCAGGTCGACGATGACGGTTTGGATCGACTCGATGGGGCAAATCGGCATGGCAATACCCGTTGGGTTCTTTATAGGGTTGCGCCGATTCTGTGCTGCAGGGTTGACGGGTTCCAATATAGAATTGGTCTGGTTCAATACCTTCAAGGTATTAAAGGAGTCAATATGGAACTGCGTCACCTGCGCTATTTCCAGATGCTGGGGGAAACCCTCAACTTCACCCGTGCCGCCGAGCGCCTGCACATTGCCCAGCCGCCGCTGAGTCGGCAGATCCAGCAATTGGAGGAGGAACTGGGGGTGGTGCTGCTCGAACGCGGCCGACCGCTGCGGCTGACCGAGGCCGGGCGGTTTTTCTATGAGCACGCCAACGTGCTGCTCGAACAGCTGGGCAAGGTGTGCGACAACACTCGGCGCATCGGCCTGGGCCAGAAGACCTGGCTGGGCATCGGCTTTGCGCCGTCGACCTTGTACGGCGTGCTGCCCGAACTGATTCGCCAGCTGCGCAGCCATGAATCGCTGGAGCTGGAATTGGGCTTGTCGGAAATGACCACCTTGCAACAGGTCGAAGCGCTCAAGGCTGGGCGCATCGATGTGGGCTTCGGGCGGATCCGCATCGACGACCCGGCCATCGTCCAGCGTGTACTGGTGGAAGATCGACTGGTGGCGGTGTTGCCCAGCGGTCATCCGTTGCTGGGCGCGCCCGCGAGCCTTGCGCAGTTGGCCGCCGAGCCGTTTGTGCTCTACCCCGGCAACCCGCGGCCCAGCTATGCCGACCATGTGATCGCGTTGTTCGACGCCCACGGCCTGAGTCTTCAAGTGGCGCAGTGGACCAACGAGTTGCAGACCGCTATCGGCCTGGTGGGCGCAGGCATGGGCGTGACGCTGGTGCCGGCGTCGGTGCAGGTGCTGCACCGGGCGGATATTGGTTACACACCGATAGTGGAAGCCACCGCGACCTCGCCGATCATTCTCAGCCGGCGGGTGAATGATCAATCGCCGGGGCTGCGGCATTGCTTGCAACTGGTTGAAGAGCTGATCTGAAACCCTCCAGACACCACCGTTCAAATGTGGGAGGGGGCTTGCTCCCGATAGCAGTGTGTCAGTGAGCTGATTTGTGGCTGACACGCCGCCATCGGGGGCAAGCCCCCTCCCACATTGGATTTGCATTGCTCTAGAGGCTGCGAAGGCGCTTGCGTTGCAGGGTCTGGCTGGGGGATTCATCGAACAATTTGCGGTACTCCGCCGAGAACCGTCCCAGGTGAGTAAACCCCCAGCCCAGGGCGATTTCGGAGATGGTCCGCGTGGTGCCATGCTCGAGGATTTCCTGGCGCACCGCTCCCAGCCGATGCTTCTTCAGATACGCCATGGGCGACAGCGCGAAGTATTTGCGAAACGCATCGAACAGCTTGAAACGCGACACGCCGGCCACCGCCTCCAGGTCTTCCAGGTGCACCGCCTCGCGCGCGTTGTCATGCAGATACTGGCGCGCACGGATCAGGTAGTGCGGCAGCTTCACGCCGAGCACGTCGCGCAGTTCTTCGGAGTAGTTGCTCGGCTGCGCCAGGATCAGGCCCTTGATCAATGAGCTTTCCAGGTCCCGGGTGAAGGCCGCTTGCTCGTACAGTTCGCTGCTGCGCTCGAACTCGGCAATGAAGTAGCGTGCCATGCGCCACCATGACGCCGGGGCGCCGTCCACCGCGTCCATCACCGGTTCGAACCGCAGCGGCGCCTCGATCGGCCGTTGCAGCAAACCTTCCAGGGATTCGCTCATGGCGGCGCGCGTGATCACCACCTGCAACTTGCGGCAGTCACCGGAAATCGCCAGCACCTGATGCTCGTTGGGGGAGATGATCACGCCCTGGTCACGGTTGGAACTCAAGCGCTCGCCGTTCTTGCTCAGCTCCTGCTCGCCGATCAGCGGCAGGCTCAGGCTGTAGCTGCTGAAGTGTTCGGCGTCTTCGATGTCGATGGTCACGTCGGTGCCATATTCGATCACGCCCAGGGTGGTGGCGCGGGACTTGAACACGTTGGCACTGTGGTGAAAACGCAGGCGTTCAGGCGTGGCCGTCGCCAAACGATGGGGCCCGCAGATGCCGGACATCCAGCTGCAGGCGCCCTCCAGGTCGAAGCGTTGAATACGGATATCACGTGTCTGGCTACTCATCGGGGTGCACCCACGGCGGTTAGGCGTTTGCGCGCTCTGGCGGCGCGTCGTCAGTGTTCGACAGCAAGTTCCAAGCCACGCCAGCGCGGTCGCCACTGGGCGGATAGCAAAGGTCGACTATGTGGATAACTCACGGCTGTTTTCGACCCTTACCGCCCATCACAGTAGCGCATCACCTTCGCCCACCGCACCGCAGTGGGTATTTGCTGCCCAACTTTGCGGCCCATCTTCCCCGATTAAGCGGATAGCCCGCGCCCTGCCCCACTGCCTCTAATGGACCACCGATTAGCCCTGATCAAAAAAGGTGCCTCCCATGAGTGGTGCAAGAAACGTCGAGCAGTGGAAAACCTTTATCGAAAGTTGCCTGGACTTTCGCCCGGCCGATGAAGTGTTCCGCATCGCCCGCGACATGTTCACCGAGCCCGAACTGTTCGACCTGGAAATGGAACTGATCTTCGAGAAGAACTGGATCTACGCCTGCCATGAAAGCGAACTGGCCAATAACCACGACTTCGTGACCCTGCGCGCCGGGCGCCAGCCGATGATCATCACCCGCGACGGCGAAGGCCAGCTCAATGCGCTGATCAATGCCTGCCAGCATCGCGGCACCACCCTGACTCGCGTGGGCAAGGGCAACCAGTCCACGTTCACCTGCCCGTTCCACGCCTGGTGCTACAAAAGCGACGGCCGGCTGGTGAAGGTCAAGGCGCCGGGGGAATACCCGGAAGGTTTCGACAAGGCCACGCGCGGGCTGAAAAAGGCGCGCATCGACAGCTACAAGGGCTTTGTGTTTATCAGCCTCGACGTGAACGGCACTGACAGCCTGGAAGACTTCCTGGGTGACGCCAAAGTGTTCTTCGACATGATGGTGGCCCAGTCCGCCACCGGCGAGTTGGAGGTGCTGCCGGGCAAGTCCGCCTACACCTACGACGGCAACTGGAAGCTGCAGAACGAAAACGGCCTGGACGGTTATCACGTCAGCACCGTGCACTACAACTACGTGGCCACGGTGCAACATCGCCAGCAGGTAAATACCGAAAATGGCGCCAGTGCCGGCAGCACCCTGGACTACAGCAAGCTTGGCGCCGGCGATGCCAACACCGATGACGGCTGGTTCGCCTTCAAGAACGGCCACAGCCTGTTGTTCAGCGACATGCCCAACCCCAGCGTGCGCTCCGGCTACGCCACCATCATGCCGCGCCTTGTGGCGGAACACGGCCAGCAGAAAGCCGAATGGATGATGCACCGCCTGCGCAACCTGAATATCTACCCGAGCCTGTTCTTTCTCGACCAGATCAGCTCCCAGTTGCGCATCATCCGCCCGCTGGCGTGGAACAAGACCGAGATCATCAGCCAGTGCCTGGGGGTGAAGAACGAGTCCGACGCCGACCGCGAAAATCGCATTCGCCAGTTCGAGGATTTCTTCAACGTGTCGGGCATGGGCACGCCGGATGACCTGGTGGAATTTCGCGAGGCCCAACGGGGTTTCCAGGGCCGCCTGGAGCGCTGGAGCGACATCTCGCGCGGCAGCCATCGCTGGGAAACCGGGCCGACGCCCAACAGCGAAGCCATTGGCATCCAGCCCGCCATGACCGGCACCGAATTCACCCACGAAGGCCTGTACGTCAACCAGCACCGCAACTGGCAGCAGTTCCTGCTCAACGGCCTGGACCAGCAGGCGCTGAAACCGCGGGAGGTGAAGTGATGAATGCCCAGTTGCAGTACCAGATCGAGCAATTTTTCTACCGCAAATCCGAACTGTGCGACGCCCAGGACTGGGACGCCTACGTGCAGCTGTTCGACCCGCAGAGTGAATTCCACCTGCCGCAATGGGACTCCGAACATGTCTACACCCAGGACCCCAAGCGCGAGATGTCACTGATCTATTACGCCAACCGCTCGGGGCTGGAGGACCGGGTATTCCGCCTGCGCACCGGCAAGGCCGCCTCGGCCACGCCGATGCCACGCACCTTGCACCTGATCAACAACGTGCGCATCGGCGAGCTGGCGGATGGCGGGCTGGAGGTACGGTTGAACTGGCACACGCTGTTCTATCGGCTGGCGACTTCGGAGCAGTTCTACGGGCAAGCCACCTATCGTCTCAAGCCACACGGCGACAGCTGGCTGATCACCCGCAAGCATGCGTTATTGCTCAACGACACCATCAACTCGGTGCTGGATTTCTATCACCTCTGATCAAACACATCCCACCCTGTAGGAGCGAGCTTGCTCGCGAAAAACGTCAACGATGACGCGGGCATTCTGGATGCACGAGGTGATCTTGTGTTCTTCGCGAGCAAGCTCGCTCCTACAGGTGATCACACTTAACCCACGGAGTACTGTGGATGAATCACAAAGTGGCCTTCAGTTTTGCCGATGGCAAGACCCTGTTCTTCCCGGTGGGCGCCCATGAGATCCTGCTGGACGCAGCCTTGCGCAACGGCATCAAGATCCCGCTGGACTGTCGCGAAGGCGTGTGCGGCACCTGCCAGGGGCGCTGCGAATCCGGCGATTACAGCCAGGACTATGTCGACGAGGAAGCGCTGTCGAGCCTGGACCTGCAACAACGCAAAATGCTCAGTTGCCAGACCCGGGTGAAGTCCGACGCAACCTTCTACTTCGATTTTGATTCGAGCCTGTGCAACGCGCCGGGGCCGGTGCACGTGCGCGGCACGGTGAGCGACGTGCAATTGGTGTCGGCCAGTACCGCGATCCTGCAAGTGCAGGTGGAGGCGCCGCTGGATTTCCTGCCGGGCCAGTATGCGCGGCTGTCCGTGCCGGGCACCGACAGTTGGCGTTCCTATTCCTTCTCCAACCTGCCGGGCAACCCGCTGCAGTTTCTGGTGCGCCTGTTGCCCGACGGGGTGATGAGCAACTACCTGCGCGAGCGCTGCCAGGTGGGGGATGAGGTGGTATTGGAGGCGCCGCTGGGGGCTTTTTACCTGCGGCACGTCACCCAGCCGCTGGTGCTCGTCGCCGGCGGCACCGGGTTGTCGGCCTTGCTGGGCATGCTCGATGAGCTGGCCGCCATTGGCTGCGATCAGCCCGTGCACCTTTACTATGGCGTACGCACCGAGCAGGACCTGTGCGAAGCCGCACGCATCAGCGGCTACGCGTCGAAGATCGCCGATTTTCGCTACACCGAAGTGCTCAGCGACGCCTCGGCGCAGTGGACGGGCAAGCGCGGCTACCTCACCGAGCATTTCGACCTGGCCGAACTGCGGGACAGATCGGCGGATATGTACGTCTGCGGGCCCCCGCCGATGGTCGAATCGATCCAACAATGGCTGAAGGATCAGGCACTTGATAGCGTTCAACTGTATTACGAAAAGTTTACGCAGAGTAATATCTGACCCTCAGCACTTCTGAGGGGCTGATGCGGCCTGCACTCACCCTTAAGAAAAACAAGTAGAAGGGAACGTTAATGGCGGATGACATGGTTAACCCGGTGGGCCTCAAACGTGGCCTGAAGAACCGGCATATTCAACTGATCGCTTTGGGAGGAGCGATCGGTACGGGGTTGTTCCTCGGCTCGGCCGGGGTGCTCAAGTCGGCGGGACCGTCGATGATCCTGGGCTACGCGATTGCCGGCTTCATCGCCTTCCTGATCATGCGCCAGCTCGGCGAAATGATCGTCGAAGAGCCGGTGGCCGGTTCCTTCAGCCACTTTGCGCATAAATACTGGGGCGGCTACGCAGGCTTTCTCGCCGGCTGGAACTACTGGGTGCTCTACGTGCTGGTGGGCATGGCCGAACTGACGGCCGTGGGCAAGTACATCCAGTTCTGGTGGCCGGAAATCCCGACCTGGGTCAGTGCGCTGGTGTTCTTCGTCGCGGTGAACCTGATCAACACCCTGAACGTGAAGTTCTTCGGTGAAGCCGAATTCTGGTTCGCGATCATCAAAGTGGTGGCGATCGTCGGCATGATCGTGCTCGGCTGCTACCTGCTGTTCAGCGGTACCGGCGGCCCTCAGGCGTCAGTCAGCAACCTGTGGAGCCACGGCGGTTTCTTCCCCAACGGCGGCATGGGGCTGCTGATGTCGATGGCGTTCATCATGTTCTCGTTCGGTGGCCTGGAGCTGGTGGGCATCACCGCCGCCGAGGCCAGCGAGCCACGCAAGGTGATCCCGAAGGCGATCAACCAGGTGGTTTACCGGATCCTGATTTTCTACGTCGGCGCCCTTACCGTGCTGCTATCGCTGTACCCGTGGGATCAACTGCTGCAAACCCTCGGCGCGTCGGGCGATGCCTACAGTGGCAGCCCGTTCGTGCAGATCTTCTCGCTGATCGGCAACGACACGGCGGCGCACATCCTCAACTTCGTGGTGCTGACCGCGGCGTTGTCGGTGTACAACAGCGGCGTGTACTGCAACAGCCGCATGCTGTTCGGCCTGGCCGAGCAAGGCGACGCGCCCAAAGCGCTGATGAAGCTCAACAAGCAA
This sequence comes from Pseudomonas sp. W4I3, assembly GCF_030816195.1. Taxonomy (GTDB): domain Bacteria; phylum Pseudomonadota; class Gammaproteobacteria; order Pseudomonadales; family Pseudomonadaceae; genus Aquipseudomonas. Next base: position 5,692,461 of record NZ_JAUSXS010000001.1, read on the forward strand.
GGCGTGCCGCTGCGGGCGCTGGCGATTTCGGCGGCAGTGACCCTGCTGTGCGTGGTGGTCAACTACGTCGCGCCGCAGAGTGCGCTTGAGCTGCTGTTCGCGCTGGTGGTTGCCTCGCTGATGATCAACTGGGCGCTGATCAGCATCACCCACATCAAGTTCCGCAAGGCCATGGGCGAGCAAGGCGTGACGCCGTCGTTCAAGACCTTCTGGTTCCCGTTCAGCAATTACCTGTGCCTGGCGTTCATGCTGATGATCGTCAGCGTGATGCTGGCGATCCCGGGGATACGCGAGTCGGTGTATGCGATGCCGGTGTGGGTGGGGGTTATCTACGTTGCCTACCGGTTGCGGGTTCGAAACACGCAGGTCGTGACAGCGCAGTAGTACCCATGTGGGAGGGGGCTTGCTCCCGATGGCGGTGTGTCAGTCATTGAAGTGTTTACTGACCCACTGCTATCGGGAGCAAGCCCCCTCCCACATTGGATTGCATTGCACACATGAAAAGCCCCGGTGATCCGGGGGCTTTTTGTTTAGAGCGTTGAGCGTACTCGCCACAGTTCGGGGAACAACACCGTGTCGAGCATCTTGCGCAAATAGCCTACGCCTTCGGTGCCGCCAGTGCCCGGTTGGAAGCCGATAATCCGCTCGACCGTGGTCACGTGCCGAAAGCGCCACTGGCGGAACGAATCCTCCAGGTCGATAAACTTCTCGGCCAGTTGATACAAATCCCAGTACCGGCTCGGGTCGCGATACACCTCACGCCAGGCCGCCTCTACGGAATCATCGTGCACCGTGGCGGCCGTCGGGTCGCGTTCGGTGCGCGTGGGATCGATCACCAGGCCTGCCTTGAGCATCAGGTTGATCGCCTCGTCATACAGCGACGGCGTGGCAATCGCCACCTGCAGCTGCTGCAACAACTCCGGGCGATGCGCATGGGGCCGCAGCAACGCCGGGCTTTTGTTGCCGAGGATGAATTCAATCTCACGGTACTGGAACGACTGGAACCCGGACGACTGCCCGAGGAACGGGCGGATCGCCGTGTATTCCGACGGTGTCATGGTCGCCAGCACCGCCCAGGCGTGCACCAGTTGGTCGAAGATCCTGGAGACCCGCGCCAGCATCTTGAAGGCTGGCGGCAACTCACCCAGGCGCACGTGCTCACGGGCGGCCTTGAGTTCGTGCAGCATCAGCTTCATCCACAGCTCCGAAGTCTGGTGCTGGATGATGAACAGCATTTCGTTGTGGTCCGGCGACAGTGGGTGCTGAGCGCTGAGGACTTTGCCCAGGTCCAGGTAGTCGCCGTAGCTCATGGACTCGGAAAAATTCAGCTCAGCGTTGTGCCATTCTTCCGGGGGCTGGCCGTCGGCAGGCTTATATTCTGAAGAGAAAGGACATTGGCTCATCGCGAGGGCTCCAAAAGCGGGCGCAGGATTGCGCGGACCGGGCTGGCATCGAGGTTGGCAAAACGCAGCGGCAGCGCGATCAGTTCATAGTCGCCCTCCGGTACGTCATCGAGCACGATGCCTTCGAGGATCGCCATGCCATGGCGCGCCACGGCGTTGTGCGAATCCATGGTCTTGGACTGTTGCGGGTCCAGGGACGGCGTATCGATACCGATCAGGCGCACCCCAAGGCTGGCGAGCAGCTCGATGGTTTGCGGGGCGATGGCGGTGAAGTTCGAGTCCCAGTGCGTCAATGGCGCTTGTGGATAAGTGCGCAGCAAGACCCGTTCGGGCAGGTTATCCACACGTCCCTCGAGTTGATGCGGTTGCACCAGAGCGCCACTGCCCAGGCAGTGCAGCACCCGGCACGGGCCCATGTACACGTCCAGCGACACCTCGCCAATCGGTGCGCCGTCGGCGCTGTAATGCAGCGGTGCGTCGACATGGGCACCGGTGTGCGGCGACAGGGTCACGCGCCCCACATTCACCGGGCACTCGGGACCAAACTGCCACACGCGCTCTTCCTGGAACGGCGTATCGCCCGGCCAGGTCGGGGTCGCCGCGCTCAAGGGCGGGCTGATGTCCCACCACGTTGTTATTGGGTTCATTTCAAGGCTCTCGGCTGTCACTGGAGTGAATGATACGAGGGCCAGCTGTGAATTTTCTTGCGAATTCTGCCGTGAAGGCGGAAATTTTTCGCACTTACTGCGAGGATATAGCTTATTCACGCTCGAAAATTTCGCCTGATGGCCCATGTGGGAGGGGGCTTGCTCCCGATAGCGGTGTGTCAGTCACTGATTTGTAACCGAACCACCGCTATCGGGGGCAAGCCCCCTCCCACATTGGGCTGCATTGTGTCTGAGGGGATTGCGTTCTGCTGCGTTTCTGGGCATCCGGATGTCGAGTTCAGACCACTGGCAAACAGCTCGGCGCTATAGGGTTCGACTTCTGTTTCCTTGCCTCGGAGTCATCATGTCCCAGCCGATCACTGTTCTGCGCGATACCCACCCCTTGCCGGTCCTGGATGCCTGCAAATGGGAAAAACTCGAGGGCGATCCGCATACCGTCAACCTCAACGCCTACACCAGCGAAGACGGCAGCAAGATCATGGGCACCTGGATCTGTACGCCGGGCAAGTGGTACGTGGAATACGTGAAGTGGGAGTACTGCCATTTCCAGGAAGGCTACTGCGTGATCACACCCGAAGGCATGGCGCCGATCCATCTGCGGGCTGGGGATATCTTTGTGGTGGAACCGGGGATGAAGGGCACGTGGGAAGTGGTGGAGACGGTGCGCAAATATTTTGTGTTTGCCTAGGCATTATGGCGAGGGAGCTTGCTCCCTCGCCACAGTGTTTATTTGGGCTTGCGGTAGCTGTTGATGATCGCCGAGAAGTCCTTGCCCCCTTCCCCACGCTGACTCATCGACTGGTACAGCTGCTGCGCCACCGCACCGAGGATCACCGGCTGGTGCGCCTGGCGCGCCGCTTCAGTGGCCAGCCCAAGATCCTTGAGCATCAGGTCTGCGCCAAAACCACCGGTATAGCCACGCGACGACGGCGCAGTTTCAATCACGCCCGGCCACGGATTGTAGGTGTCCGAACTCCAGCAGCGCCCGGTAGAGCTGTTGATGATTCCGGCCAGCACCTTTGTATCAATCCCCAACGCATCGCCCAGGGCCATGGCTTCACTGACGCCGACCATGCTGATGCCCAGCAGCAGGTTGTTGCAGATCTTGGCGATTTGCCCGGTGCCCACATCACCGCAGTGCACAATATTGCGGCCCATCTGCGCCAGCACCGGTTGCAAGGTGGCGAACAGTTCGGGGGTGGCGCCGACCATGAAAGTCAGCGTCCCGGCTTGCGCCCCGCCGGTGCCGCCGGAGACCGGCGCGTCGGCCATCACTACGCCTTGCTTGGCCGCAGCCGCCGCGACATCGCGGGCGGTCTGCGGGTCGATGGTGCTGCAATCCACGGCCGGGATGCCTTCGCCGATGCCGGCGAGCACACCGTCCTCATTCAACCATACGCTGCGCACATGCGCGGCGGCCGGCAGCATGGTAATCACCAGCTCAGCGCGTTGGGCCGCGTCACGCGGTGAGTTGCTGACGCGGCCGCCCAATTCGGCCAGTTCCTGGAGCACGGTCTGGTTCAGGTCGAACAGGTTCAGCGCGTGCCCGGCCTTGATCAGGTTGCGGGCCATGGGCGCGCCCATGTTGCCCAGGCCGATAAATGCAATGTTCATGGTGCCTCCCGGGCTCAGCGCAGGTTGATGGTGGTGTTGACGCCATCGTTGACCGTGTCGTCATCGAACCAGCGGCTGGTGACGGTTTTGGTCTGGGTGTAGAACTGCACCACTTGCTTGCCGTACGGACCCAGGTCGCCGAGCTTGGAACCACGCGAACCGGTGAAGCTGAAGAACGGCACCGGCACAGGGATCGGAATGTTGATGCCCACCTGGCCCACATCGATTTCGCTCTGGAATTTACGCGCCGCCGCACCGCTCTGGGTAAACAGGCCGGTGCCGTTGCCAAACGGGTTGGCGTTGACCAGCGCAATGGCTTGATCAAGGGTGTCGACTTCCAGCACCACCAGTACCGGACCGAAGATTTCCTGGGTGTAGATCTGCATATCGGTGGTCACGCCCGAGAACAGCGTCGGGCCGACGAAGTTGCCTTGTTCGAAACCCGGCACCTTGATGTCACGGCCGTCCAGCTCCAGCTTCGCGCCTTCTTTCACGCCGCTTTCGATCAGCTCCAGGATGCGCGCCTTGGCACGCTTGGAAATCACCGGGCCGACATCGGTGCCCGCTTCGCTGCCAGCGTTGACCTTGAGTTTCTGCGCCAGCGCCTTGAGATCCGGCAGCCACTGCTTGGCCGCGCCCACCAGCACCACCACCGAGGTGGCCATGCAACGCTGGCCCGCCGCGCCGAAACCGGCACCGACCAAGGCATTGAGGGTGTGCTCGCGGTTGGCGTCCGGCAGCACCACTGCGTGGTTCTTGGCGCCCATCATCGATTGCACGCGCTTGCCGTGTTTACCGGCCAGGTCATAGACGTGGGTGCCCACGGCGGTCGAGCCGACGAAGGACACGGCCTTGATGTCTTTGTGGGTGCACAGCGCATCCACCACGTCCTTGCCGCCGTGCACCACGTTAAGCACGCCAGCGGGGACACCGGCTTCCAGCGCCAGCTCCACCAGCAGCATGGTCGACAGCGGGTCTTGCTCAGACGGTTTCAGGACGAAGGTATTCCCGCACGCGATGGCCATCGGGAACATCCACAGGGGAATCATCGCCGGGAAGTTGAACGGGGTGATGCCGGCGCAGACGCCGATGGGTTGGCGCAGGGTGTAGGTGTCGACGCCACCGGCGACGTTCTCGGCGAACTCGCCCATTTGCAGGGTGCCGATGGAACAGGCGTGTTCCACCACTTCAAGCCCACGGAAAATATCGCCCTCGGCGTCGGCAATGGTCTTGCCCTGCTCGGCGCTGAGTACCACGGCGATGCGCTTGGAGTGCTCGCGGATCAAGGCTTGCAGCTTGAGCATGATGCGCATGCGCGCGCCGATCGGGGTGAGTTTCCAGGTTTGGAAGGCTTGATGGGCGGCGTCAATGGCGGCGTTGACTTCGTCGGCCGTGGCGAACGGGACTTTGGCCAGCACTTGCTGGGTGGCGGGGTTGACGATGTCTTGCCACTGGGTGGTCTTGGACTCGACCCATTCACCGTTGATCAACAACTTGACCTGTTTAACGGAAATATCGGCAGATGCGTTCATGGGGTCTCCAACTTTTATAATTATGCAGAGAACCAAGGCGTTGAATCGCCTTGAGGATGAGGCGTTCGGACTGTTTTTGGAGTATAGATGTGCAAATCTCTAATAAGAACGCACATAAAAGCCGGTTCAATATGCAAAAAAACATCACATCATTGGGCTCCCTGAATTGGGATGACCTGAAGTTTTTCCTCGAAGTGGCCCGCACCCGCAAGGCCAGCGTCGCCGCCAAGCGTCTGGCAGTGGACTACACCACCGTGTCGCGGCGCATCAGTTCACTGGAAGTGTCGCTCGGTACCCTGCTGTTCGAAAAATCCCGGACCAACGGTTTTGTCCTCACCACCGAGGGCCAGCGTTTACTGGGCTATGCCGAATCCATCGAAAGCACCTTGCACATGGCGTGCGAGCAGGTCTCCGGCTCCGGCGTGGCGCTGTCGGGGCACGTGCGCATGGGCTGCACCGAAGGCTTCGGCAGTTTTTTCGTCACTCCGCAACTGAGTCATTTTGTCGATACTTACCCTGCGATCTCGGTCGACATCCTGCCGCTGCCGCACTTCATCAGCCTGTCCAAGCGCGAAGCCGACATCGTCATCGCCCTGGAACGCCCGGAACATGGGCCCTATGTGTGCTGCAAACTGTGCGACTACCAACTGCAGCTGTACGCGACCCAGGATTATCTGGACCAACACGCGCCCATCCAACGCCCGGCGGATTTGGCCGAGCATCCGTTTATCAGCTATGTGGATGACCTTGCGTTCAGCTCGGAGCTGCTGTACCTGGCGAACGTAGTCCCAGGCGCCAGCGCCAGCCTGCGCAGCACCAGTGTGATTGCACAGTACGTCGCGGTGCAGCAGGGGCGGTCGATGGCCATATTGCCGTGCTTCCTGGCGGCGCAGGACCCGCGCTTGCTGCCGGTGCTGGGGGAGCAGATAGCGATTACGCGGCAGTTCTGGATGTACTGCCGGGAGGACTTGCGCAAGTTGAAGCGGATTACGTTGTTGTGGGATTACATCCGCGAAGTGACGGAGCAGAACCGGGGGTTGCTGATGGGGCAGACGCGGGAGATGCGGTTCGCCGATTGAACACGTTGCATAGGCCAATGTGGGAGGGGGCTTGCTCCCGATTGCGGTCTGTCAGTTAAAAAATTGCTGACTGACACACCGCAATCGGGAGCAAGCCCCCTCCCACATTTGAAATGCATTTCAGGTTGAGGTGGGGGAAGTGCCTCAGTCGGCAATCACTACGATCGACACGCGCCGGTTCTCGGTGCGGCCCGCAGTGGTTGTGTTCGATGCCACCGGCTCGCTGCTGCCCAGGCCGCGCAGTTGGATGTTTTCTTCTTTCATGCCCACGCTGCTCAACACCTTGCCCACGCTTTTGGCGCGGCGCAGGGACAGGGATTGGTTGTAGAGTTCTTTGCCCGACGCGTCGGTGTGACCTTCGACGCGCACGCGTTCGATGCCCGCGCCCACCAAGGCTTTACCGATACGCTCGACGATCTCGGTGCTGGGCTTGTTGAGGGTTTCGACGTCACTGCCAAACAGCACTTTGCCCGACAGACCAAAGGCCCAGCCGTCGTCCGTCAGCTCGAAGCCCTGCTGCTTGAGCACGGCCACTTGCGCCGGGGTCAGGCCTTTGGGCGGTGGGGTCTGGCACCCGCTGAGGGCCAGGCAGGCGACAAGTAAGGTGATGAAGAGGACGCGTGCGTTAGAAAACAAGGGATTAACTCCTGTGTTGAACATTGACGACGGAGGGTTCCGATTCCGCCGTTTGCTGGCTGCCCGAGGACAGCCGTTTGGCCTGGTACATCGCCGCGTCGGCGGCATTGAGCAAGGCGCCGGGCGTGGCGCCATGCTCGGGGTAAACGGCGATGCCGATACTGAGGGAGGTCGATACCAGGTTGTTGCCAGGCAGTGGGATTGGCTTGTCCATACTGGCAATGATCTTGTCGGCGATGCGCTGCGCATCTTCGGGCTTATGCAGCGGCGCGAGCAGGACGGCAAATTCGTCGCCGCCCAGGCGGGCCACCAGGTCATCTTCGCGCAATTGTGCACGCACGCGCTCGGCGACGGCCATGAGCACGGCATCGCCGGCGGCGTGGCCGAAGTTGTCGTTGATGTCTTTGAACCGATCGCTGTCGAGAAACAGTACCGCCACCCGTTCGTTGGCTTTGGCGGCGCTGCGCAGGGCGCGAATCAAGCGGCCTTCGAAAAACGCACGGTTGGGCAAGCCGGTGAGGCTGTCGTGGCTGGCCTGGTGGGCAAGGGTTTCGTTTTCACTTTGCAGGTGGCTTTGCCAGGCTTCCATCTCACCCAGCAGGGCGTTGAAGTCACTGCCCAGGCTGTCGAGTTCGGCGATCTGTGCAGGCGGCACGCGGCGGTCGAAGTCACGCTCGCTGCGGGCGGCGTGGGCCACGGCGGCAAGACTTTGCAACGGCCCGGTGATCCCCCTCAACAGACGCCGTGCCAAGTGCAGGGCTATCCAGGCGCTGAGCGCGGTGCATATCACAATGCCCGCCAGGCCGCTGAGCAAGAAGCGCAACAGGCTGCCGCCATGACCGGTCAGGTGGATGCTGCCGACGGGGTTGCCCTGATGAAGGATCGGCTGGCTGATGGGTTGCTCGAGCAAGGCATGCGCCAGCTCCAGCTCCACCCGTGACAACATGCCGGTGTTCGGCCGCACCCATTGCGCCAGCAGTTTGCCGCTTGCGTCAAAGACTTCGGCCTGGGCGACTTCTTCGGTAGAGGCAATCAGGCTAAGGGCTTCCGTGGCTGCGGCACTGTCGTCAAACACCACTGCCGCTTCCACGGTGTAATTGATCGAGCGTGCGATCAAGTGCAGGTTATGTTCGGCGTACACCCGCAGCGCGAGCACACCGAGCAGGGTCAGGGACACACTGGCCAGGGTCACTGCCACGAGGGCCAGGATCATGTGCCCTCGGCCAATGACCGAACGCAGGGTCGGCCGCGCTTTAGCCGGCCTCATGGCGCTGGCGCCCGACGGCGCGACAGTTGCAGCACGCTGGGGTGAATGCGCACGCCACTGCGGGCGACGGAATCCAAGTTCACCTCGAACGACACTTGCGCATCGCTCACCCGCAGGCAGAACAAGCTACCCACGGTGCAATGGTCACCGCCTTCGCTGATGCTGAGCACCGGATGCCCCATCAATGAGGTAAACAACGCGGTGCGTTCGTCAGCGCTGAGTTTGCCGATGTAAACGGCGTCGCAGGCACCGACGATATCGGGGTTGTTCGCCAGCAGGCGGCGCACGACCACCGGACGGCCGGTCGCCTGGGTGGTGCCCTTGATCAGGTCGTCGGTGTACTGGGTGGGCCCGACGATGCACAAGCGCAGTTGCGCGGGCTCCACCGGCCAACGGGCATAGCTGAGAATACCGAGCACGACCTGGGTCACCGCCTGGGCGCGCTGCTCAGCCGGGCTGGGCGTCTGTGCCCACGCTTGCGGAGCGAGCAGGCATAGCACCACCACCTGTAACAGGCGCCTCCAGCTCAAACTACGCTCGGTGAGCGAGACAGCCACGTTCATGCAGCGATTCTCTCAAGAAATTTCAAAGTGATGCCGCAACGATAGCACAGCGGCGGAAGCCCCCACGAAGCGAGCCTTTCACGGGGCTACCTATTTTTTCAGAAAAGTCTGACGACCGAATCAGAAATATTACATGACCGTTCAGTCAGTTTTATTCGGGTGTGGCGTCCAGCTCAAGCATCAGCCCGCTCAAACGCTTGACCCTGCGCCGTACGGCTTCCTCAAAGACACCGGCACGCGGCTCGATCAGGCTGAACCAGCGTTTGGCACGCGTGATACCGGTGTAGATAAGTTCTTTGGTCAGAACCGGGTTCAACGCGTCCGGCAGGATCAGCGCGGTATGCGTGAACTCCGAACCCTGGGATTTGTGCACGGTCATGGCGTAAACCGTTTCCACATCGTTGAGCCGGCTGGGCAGCACAAAGCGCACGCCGCCCTGGCCGTCGTTTCGCGGGAAGGCCACGCGCAGCACCTGGGGGCCGCCATCGCTTTCGGGCAGCTTCAAGGCGATGCCGATGTCACCGTTCATCAAGCCCAGGCCGTAGTCGTTACGGGTCATCAATACCGGGCGGCCTTCATACCATTGCTCATCGCCCTCGATCAGCCGCACCTTGCGCAACGCAGCGGTGATGCGCAGGTTCAATCCTTCGACTCCCCACGGGCCTTTGCGTACCGCGCAGAGCAGCTGGAACGCGTCGAAGGCCTGCAGCAGTTGTTGCGCCCAATCGGTCCAGGCGTGGTCGTCGCGCGGGGTGTCCAGTGCAGGACGCGCCGACTGCAGCAGGTTCAGGTAATAACGATAGCCTTGGGCACCGTCACCCTGCCCATCCAGCACCAGGCGCTCGAGCGCATGATCGTGCTCGCCTTTGAGGCTGAGGCAGAACAGGTCGTCATGACTGCGCGCGGCCAGCAACTTGCGCGCTTCTTCAGCGTTCTGCTGGTTCACCCAACGCGCCAGCTGGCCGATGCCGCTGCCCTCGCCGAAACGACGCGAGTAGCGCAGCATCACCACCTGCTGGGCCAGCGGATGGCTGCCGTCGAGGTCCTCTTGCAAGCCGCTGTTGCCGAGGTCTTCGTTGCTGACCGCTTGCAGCCATTGGCGCGTGGCCGGGCTGTACCAACCGGCCTCGGCATCGCGGCACAAGTCGCCAAGCACGGCGCCCGCCTCTACCGAGGCGAGCTGGTCCTTGTCCCCCAGCAGCACCAGGCGCGCATGGGGCGGCAAGGCGTCGAGCAGGTTGGCCATCATTTCCAGGTCGATCATCGACGCTTCGTCCACCACCAGCACATCCAACGGTAACGGGTTGCCGAGGTGATGACGGAAGTGCCGAGTGCCCGGGCGACTGCCCAGCAAGCGGTGAACCGTGGTGACCTGGGTCGGGATTTTTTCGCGCACTGTGTCGGGCACTTTCAACGACAACACTTGCTGGCTGATCGACTCGGTAAGACGTGCGGCGGCTTTACCGGTGGGCGCGGCCAGGCGGATACGCAACGGATTGCCGCCTTCCACGGCAGGCGCCTGCAACAGTGCGAGCAGGCGAACCACGGTGGTGGTCTTGCCGGTGCCGGGGCCGCCCGTGACGATGCTGAACGCGCCACGGGTGGCCAGGGCACAGGCGAGTTTTTGCCAGTCGATCACGCCATCGGGCGCCGGTTGATCGAACAAGCCATTGAGGCGCTGCGGCAAATCGGCGGCGACGGTTTCGTGGCTGGCCAGACGCCGTCGCAGTGCACTGTCGATGCGCCGTTCGTAAGCCCAATAGCGGCGCAGATAGAGACGTTTTCCGGACAGCACCAACGGACGGCTCTGGGCCGACTCACTGCCATCGACCGCCAGCGCGACCAAGCGGCTGGAGGCCAGCGTATGGCACCAGTGGGCGCCGTCCAGACCTTCGAGCAATTGCGACGGCAACAGCATCGCACCGGTTTGCAAGTCACCTTCGGGCGGCAACGACAAGGCAAAGTCCGGCGCCTTGAGGGTTTCGAACAGGTCGAGGCACACATGGCCGTGGCCCAATTGGTGGCTGGTCAATGCCGCCGCCAGCAGCACCAGGGGGTCGGCGTGAGGGTCCAGCTCATGCAGAAAGCCGACGAACGCTTTGTCCAGGGCCCGCAGCCAGCCACGGTCGACCCAACGCTCCAGCAGGTGCATCAGGTCGGCGGCGCGGCTCAGGGGCGTCAGTTCCTCCAGCAGTAGCGGCGACAGGCTCATAGCAGCACTCCTTGTTCCCAGGCAGGTTCGGCTTTGGGCGGGATAGCCTTGCCCTGGAACAACAGGTCCAGCCCTTCGATCAGCTCTCGCGGCGGCCGGGTGAAATACGCGCCCTGACTCACCGATTGCGTGCCGCGCAGGAACAGGTAAAGGGCACCGCCGATGTGGCGTTCATAGTCGTAATCGGGCAGGCGCGCCTTGAGCTGACGATGCAGGGCCAGCAGGTAAAGCACGTATTGCAGGTCATACCGATGCTCAAGGATCGATTGTTCCATGGCATCCAGGGTGTAGGCCGAATCGTCGGGGCCGAGCCAGTTGGATTTGTAGTCAGCCACGTAATAGCGGCCGTCGTGCTCGAAGGTCAGGTCGATAAAGCCCTTGAACATGCCGTTGAGCAATACCGGTTCGGCCGCCACGCGGGAAACGCCGTTGTGGGTGTACTGGCACACCAGTTTGTCGAGGGCGAGCACGTCGACCTTATGGCTGGCGAACCAGAATTCCATTTCTATCTGATACTGCTGCAGGGCGCTGAGACTGACCCGACCGTCATACAGCGGCAGTGGCGTTTGCAACAAGTGGCCAAGCCAAGCGCTGAGGGTGACGATCCAGCCTTCCCAATTGCGGCGGTTGCAACGGGCTCCGACAGCGTTTTCGATGGCCTCGGGGCTCAGGTTGAAACGTTCTTCACCGGCCCACTCCAGCAAGCCGTGAAGGAAGGTGCCTGGATTCGGACCGCGTGGGAATCGATGAATGTCACCGCCCGACGCCGCCACTTCGCGCGGAGCGTCGGGGTCCAGGCGTTCGTCATCGAACAGTTTCTGCGCCTGCGGGCTTTCAGGCGCTTCGAGATTCGCGGCGCTCATGCTGTCGCCAATGCGCAAGGCGCTGTAGGAAGCGATCCACCAGTTCTCCGCGGCCTTGCGTTTGGGCAACAGCGGAGCCAGCAAGGTGGCTTGATTGCGCGGTGGATGGAACACAACGTCTTGTGCGGGCGGCACATGGTCATAGCTGATCGCAGGGCAACCTTGCTGCAGATCCATCAACCAGCGTGCCAGGCCGGCGGACTCGCCCAGCGGCGCACCGGCGCCAAGCAAATAGCCCAGCGCCGAGAGGTGCAGCACCGAGCTGCTGCTGTTGCCGCGCTTGAGGTCGGCGATGCCCAGCCAGCAAGCGTGCTTGGCGCGGGTCAGGGCGACATACAGCAAGCGCAGGTCTTCGGCCAGGCGCTCATCGTCAGCCTGGGCGATCAACTCAGCGGTGGGCCGCAGGCTCACCTGGGATTTGCCCTGCTCGTCGTGGTAATGCAGCGGCAAGCGAGTGCCGTCCACCGGTTTGGCCGAACAGATGAAGGGCAGGAACACTAGATCGTATTCGAGGCCCTTGGATTTGTGGATCGTCACCACCTTGACCAGTTGCTCGTCACTTTCCAGGCGCAGGATCTGCTCTTCACCGGCTTGCCCCGACAGCGCCAAGTGCTCGGCAAGATGGCGAATCAACGCCTGTTCGCCGTCCAATTCCGACGCGGCCTGTTGCAGCAGTTCGCTCAGGTGCAACAGATTGGTCAGCACACGCTCGCCATCGCTGCGGGCGATCAGGGTTTGCGGCAGCTGGAAGTCATGCAGCAGGCGGCGCAGCATCGGCAGCACGCCTTGGGTGCGCCAGATCGAGCGGTAGCCACGGAACTGCATCACGCGGCTTTCCCACGCCAGTTCGTCCTGGTTCAGACGCTCCAGTTCCGTCAATGACAGGTTCAAGGTGACACAGGCCAGTGCCGCGCGCAGCGGACGCTCGACGTCCGGCTCGGCGCAGGCCTTGAGCCAGGCCAGCAGATCGTGGGCTTCCTGGGCGGCGAAGACCGAGTCCTTATCCGACAGGTACACACTGCGCACGCCCCGCACCGCCAGCTCGGCGCGCACAGCCTGGGCTTCCTTGCCATCTCGCACAAGGATGGCGATGTCTGACGGCAGCACGCCTTTGAAAGTGCTGTCTTTTACGAATCCCGCGATACCTTGCTGACCACCATTGAGTAACGCAACGATCTGCGTGGCGCAGGCAGCGGCCAGTTGCTGGCGATACATCGCGTTGGAAATCGGCTGGTCAGTGGGCAGGTGCCAAAGGTGCATTGCCGGTAGCGTTTGGCCGTCGACCTGCAGCTGTTCTTTACGGCCTTGGGACAGCACCGGGTGAAACGGCACCGGGTTATGGCCGTCTGGCTCACGGAACAGGAACGCGCCTCGGCCTGTTTCCGCGCGCTGAAACACATGGTTCACCGCCTCGACCATCGCATGGCTGGAGCGGAAGTTGGTGCCCAAGGTGTGATGCCGACCGGTGGTGGATTGCCGGGCGCGCAGGTAGGTGTAGATGTCCGCGCCGCGGAAGGCGTAGATCGCCTGTTTGGGGTCGCCGATCAGGAACAGGCCGCTGTCCAGGTGGTTCTCTTCGATGCGGTAAATGCTGTCGAAGATGCTGTACTGCACCGGGTCGGTGTCTTGGAATTCGTCGATCAAGGCCACCGGAAATTGCTCGCGGATCACGCTGGCAAGGCGCTCGCCGCCGTCGGCCTGCAGCGCGGCGTTGAGGCGGATCAGCATGTCGTCGAAACCCATTTCAGCGCGGCGCCGCTTCTCCTCTTCGAAGCGCTTGCCCACCCAGGCGGCGGCGTGTTGCAACACGGCGGCGTCCGGGGTTGGCAGCGCGTCGAGGGCGGCTTTGAGACCGGCCATGGCGTCGATGCCGGGATGCTGTGGCGGCTCGCCTTTCCAGGCTTCGGCCATGCCTTCGGGGGTCAACCGGGTGAAGCCGGTGCCGATGTCCAGTTGCTCCAGGGTTTCGTCAGCGGCCCAGGCACTGATTTTTTCAAACCAGGGCTCGAAGTAACGCGCCTGCATTTTGCGACCGTCGACCGCCTTGGCCGCAACAGCTTGCAGGCAGAGATCACGCAGCTCTGCGGCCCATTGCTGCCAAGGCGCCTTGATGCTGGCCAAGGCCTCGCGGCGCTCTTGCAGGCAGGCGGTGATCATTTCAGCCGGCTCGCGGCTGTCCTCGGCGGGCCGCTCGCTGCCGAACAGCGCGCGCACCCGTGGCATCAGCGCGGCCGGGCCGCCCCAGTTGTTGCGCACCCAGTTGAGCGCATCGTCGCGCATCGGGTAGCAGAACAGGCGCCAGTAGTCGCGCAGCACTTCACCGAGCAGGTCGCTGTGATCGGTTTCCAGGGTCTGGGTAAACAGGCTGCCGCTGTCGAAGGCGTGCTCGCGCAGCATGCGCTGGCACCAGCTGTGGATCGTCGAGACCGCGGCTTCATCCATCCATTGCGCGGCAATGTCCAGTCGATTGGCGCAGGCGGGCCACTGCTCCTCGGGGTATTGGTCGCGCAGGTCGGCGATCAAGGTGTCGGGCGGTTCGATTTCACCTCGAAAGAACCGCGCGGCCTCCGCCAGGCGGATACGGATACGTTCACGCAATTCCTTGGTGGCCGCGTCGGTAAAGGTCACCACCAGGATCTGCGGCGGCAGCAGCTCGCGGCCGAAACCGGACTCATCACCGCCGTTGCCGAGGACCAGGCGCAGGTACAAAGCCGAGATCGTGAAGGTTTTGCCGGTGCCAGCGCTGGCTTCAATCAGTTGGCTGCCTTTGAGCGGGAAGGCCAAGGCCAGGGGTTTGCTACTCATGCGTCGGCCCCTTCGCTGGACAGTGAACGCCAGGGGGCGTTGATCAGGGGGCGATACAAGGTTTCGCACCAGCCTTCGAATTCTTCGCTGGCAACCAGCGCGGCGTAGTCGGGGAACTGGCGAGTGAGCGCGGGCGTTTCGCGGCGTTCGCCGTCGGTGGTCATACCGTCGCCCTCGTAGGCTTTGCAGGCAGCGGCCTGGGCTTTGGCCGGATCGGTTTGGCCGAGCCAGGCAAAGGCGGTCTTGACGGCGACGGGCAGCGGTTGGCTCATGCCGGTGTGCCATGCAAGCAGCAAGTCACCGAGGATGCTCTGCGCGGTGGAGGGATCCAGGGGCGCCAGCAGCAGGGTGTCGTCACTCGCCACCAAACCGGTACTCAACGGCACGCCGCAGGCACAGGCGACCACGTGATTGACCCACGGGCGAATCAAGCGGTGCCACTTGCGCGTCTTGATCGAGCCGATGCTGTTAGGGATGGTGGTAACGCTTAACAAACCGCCATCACTGCGTCGATGCAGGCCGCTGATCCAGCCTTCAAGCTGAATCCCTTGATAGGCAAAACTGATCGGCTCCGCGCCGTTATGCGGGGTTGGCCAGAGCGCCAGGAGTTGCTGGTAGCGCTGCAGCAGATCCGGCAACGGTTCGATCAGCTCGTTACGCAGGCATTCGCCGAAACCGACCATAGGCAGCAAGCCACTGCCTTGCAGACGCAGGGCTTGGGCGTTGAGGGCTTGATCAAGCTGGTCGGGCCGGGTCAGTGCCGCGTTCAGCAGACTGTCGCTGAGGTTGTAGCGTTGCAGCGCGTCGAGGACGAAAGGTTCTTCGTCGGCCAGCGGCACTTCGGCGGCTTCAAAGAACACTTTCAGACGTTGGCTGAAGAAATGTTTTACCGGGTTGCGCAGAAAGTCCTGCAACTGGCCGAGGCTCAGGGGCTCTTCCTGGTGGTGCGGTGCCAACCCAGGCTCCTGTGTCGTTGCGGTGGGGGCTTGGTGCAGCAACTGCCATTCGCGGGCGTAACTGAACAGCGGGTCGCCTTCATGGAAGTAGCGGGCGCTGAATGGTTGCAGCGGGTGCTCCTGGGTCATCGCTTCGATCAAGGGGCGGTCGCTTTGGGCGTTATGCCAGCCGCTGGCGAGATGGTCGCGCAACTGGCCGATCAGCACCGAGGCCGGGCGATCACTGTTGTCGCGGATGCTGCGGCCGACCCAACTGATATAGAGCTGGTCACGCGCGGAAAGCAGGGCTTCAAGCAGCAGGTAGCGATCGTCTTCACGACGGGAGCGATCGCCGGGACGGTAGTCGCTGCCCATCAGGTCGAAGTCCAGCGGGGGTTGCGCACGCGGGTAATCACCGTCGTTCATGCCGAGCAGGCAGACGAGCTTGAACGGGATCGCGCGCATGGGCATCAGGGTGCAAAAATTGACCGCTCCCGCGAGGAAACGCTGGGACAGGCGGCCCTGGTCAAGCCCGGCTAACCAGGCCTCGCGGACCACAGTCAGCGGTAATTCGTCTTGCAGGCCGACGGACTCGCAGGTTTCCAGCCAGGTCTCTCTTAACTGCTCGAGTTGGCCCAACAGGTAGTCATCATGCTCGCTGCTGGGCAGGAAAAACAGCTGCATCAAGCGTTGCAGGCGTTCGCCCCACGCCTGTGGAGGCGCTGGTTGTGACAGGGCGTGATGCGCGTCGTTTAACGCGTCGAGCAAGGCAACCAGTGGGCCGATCAGCGCGGCATCAAGCCCACCGATCTCGTCATAAGGCTCGATGCCGTCGCACGCGACACCGGTGCCGACGGCGTAGCCCAGCAGCATCCGCCGCAGGCCGAATCGCCAGCTGTTCTGCTCCAGTTCTGTGGGCAACCCCAGGCCGGCGCGCTGCTCGGCATTGAGTCCCCAGCGGATGCCCGCGCCTTCAATCCAGCGGTGCAGCGTCGGCAGGTCGCGCTCATGAATGGCGAAACGTTCGCGTAGGGCGGGAACGTCCAGCAAGTCGAGAATCTCGCTGACAGGGAAGCGGCTGTCCGGGAGTTTGAGCAGGTGTTCGACAGCAATCAGCAGCGGGTCGCGGCCGCGTTGGCCCTGGTCTGTCAGGGTGAACGGAATGAAGCGTGGGTCATTTCGCTCCAGTTGGCCGAAAACTGCGCGAATGTGCGGTGCATAGCTGTCGACATTGGGGACCATGACGATGATGTCCCGAGGACGCAATGTGGGGTCGGCGCTGAAGCGCTGGAGCAATTGGTCGTGGAGAATCTCTACTTCGCGTTGGGCGCTGTGGGCGATGTGAAAGCGAATGGACGAGTCGCGCTGCAGGTCGACCGCAGGCCAGCATTCACGGGTCTCATCAAGTGGGCGCAGTTCGAGAATATCGTCCTGAAGCTGGTTGAGCAGCGTGGTGGGCTGGCTGTCGCTGAACAGGTCGATACGGCCATCTCGGAAGGCGGCGCGGTAGCTGTTGGGGTCGTCGTAACTGTCCAATAGGCTGATGTAGTCGCGGCCCTGCTTGCCCCAGGCGGCGAGCAGCGGATGGGCGTGCTGATGCAACGTCTGCGGATCGATGGTGACCGGCATGCCCGCTTTGCGCGCTTGGCGCTTGTATTCGTTACGCAGCAGGTCCTTGTCGGCCACGATGTCCGACCAGTGATGGCGGCAAGGGTTATGCACGCACAGCAACACTTGGCTGAAACGGGCCAGACCCGCCAGGGCTTCGAGCGCTTGGGCGGGCAGTGATGAAATGCCAAAAACGATCACTCGGGAAGGTAGGCCAGGAGGTGCTTGCTCAAGTGTATTGATGCGTTCGATAAAGCGCTGGTGAACGCCCGCGCGACTCTCGGCCATACCCTGCGCCCCTACGTCGAGCAGCAAGGCGCGCCATAACTCAGCCTGCCAGCAGTTGGCGGGGTTAAGCGGTTTGGCTTCGCCGCGCCCGTTGCGTAACTGATGACGGCCTGCTGCCCAGTCCTCCAGCCAATCGGCGCGATACACCTGGTATTGGTCGAACAAGTCGGCCAGGCGCTCAGCGAGCTGGTAGCGTTTGCGCAGGTCGCTGTCGTGGGTCAGGAAGCGTTGCAGCGGCTCGAAGTGAGGTTGGTCGATAAGCTCCGGTAGCAGACGCATAAGCCGCCAGGTCAGTGGGGCCTTATCAAGGAGAGACTTTGGGGGAATTTCGTCACGCCCTAATACCATGCGATAGAGCTGCCACATGAAGCTGCCGGGCAGTTGCACATCGATTGCCGCTGCAATGCCGCAGCCACCCATGTCATCCTCTTGCGGATCTTCGGCCAAGGCTAGCTTGAGCCATTGGGCGATGCCGTTGCTTTGGACCAGAGCGATTTCATTTTCCAATGGTGCCAGGGGATAACGACGCATCCAGCTGACTACCAGGCTGCGCAACTCGTCCAGGCGGTTACCGTGAACCACCATGAATCCAGCGCTGAGGGACGTCGCACCCGGCATAACGGTTTCCTTGGAAAAGCAAAAATCGAGGCATGGACTTTAGCACTGAAGACCATTGCAATGAGCGTCCAGACACTTTTCGACCGCCCAAAACAAAACCCCTGTCTGCGTTAGCAAACAGGGGTTCTGGAATTTAATCTTGACGATGACCTACTCTCACATGGGGAAACCCCACACTACCATCGGCGATGCATCGTTTCACTGCTGAGTTCGGGATGGGATCAGGTGGTTCCAATGCTCTATGGTCGTCAAGAAATTCGGGTACTGAGTCGTGGCCAGTTGGCCTCGCTTCAGCAAATTGGGTATGTAATAGAATTTGGTGTTTTGTGAGCGTCGAACTTTCGGTTCATCTCGTCTTCACACACCGCAATCTGGTCTCTCTCGAGTCGCAAATTGCTTGGGTGTTATATGGTCAAGCCTCACGGGCAATTAGTATTGGTTAGCTCAACGCCTCACAGCGCTTACACACCCAACCTATCAACGTCGTAGTCTTCGACGGCCCTTCAGGGAACTCAAGGTTCCAGTGAGATCTCATCTTGAGGCTAGTTTCCCGCTTAGATGCTTTCAGCGGTTATCTATTCCGAACATAGCTACCCGGCAATGCCACTGGCGTGACAACCGGAACACCAGAGGTTCGTCCACTCCGGTCCTCTCGTACTAGGAGCAGCCCCTCTCAAATCTCAAACGTCCACGGCAGATAGGGACCGAACTGTCTCACGACGTTCTAAACCCAGCTCGCGTACCACTTTAAATGGCGAACAGCCATACCCTTGGGACCGGCTTCAGCCCCAGGATGTGATGAGCCGACATCGAGGTGCCAAACACCGCCGTCGATATGAACTCTTGGGCGGTATCAGCCTGTTATCCCCGGAGTACCTTTTATCCGTTGAGCGATGGCCCTTCCATACAGAACCACCGGATCACTAAGACCTACTTTCGTACCTGCTCGACGTGTCTGTCTCGCAGTCAAGCGCGCTTTTGCCTTTATACTCTACGACCGATTTCCGACCGGTCTGAGCGCACCTTCGTACTCCTCCGTTACTCTTTAGGAGGAGACCGCCCCAGTCAAACTACCCACCATACACTGTCCTCGATCCGGATAACGGACCTGAGTTAGAACCTCAAAGTTGCCAGGGTGGTATTTCAAGGTTGGCTCCACGCAGACTGGCGTCCACGCTTCAAAGCCTCCCACCTATCCTACACAAGCAAATTCAAAGTCCAGTGCAAAGCTATAGTAAAGGTTCACGGGGTCTTTCCGTCTAGCCGCGGATACACTGCATCTTCACAGCGATTTCAATTTCACTGAGTCTCGGGTGGAGACAGCGCCGCCATCGTTACGCCATTCGTGCAGGTCGGAACTTACCCGACAAGGAATTTCGCTACCTTAGGACCGTTATAGTTACGGCCGCCGTTTACCGGGGCTTCGATCAAGAGCTTCGCGTTAGCTAACCCCATCAATTAACCTTCCGGCACCGGGCAGGCGTCACACCCTATACGTCCACTTTCGTGTTTGCAGAGTGCTGTGTTTTTAATAAACAGTCGCAGCGGCCTGGTATCTTCGACCGGCATGAGCTTACGGAGCAAGTCCTTCACCCTCACCGGCGCACCTTCTCCCGAAGTTACGGTGCCATTTTGCCTAGTTCCTTCACCCGAGTTCTCTCAAGCGCCTTGGTATTCTCTACCCAACCACCTGTGTCGGTTTGGGGTACGGTTCCTGGTTACCTGAAGCTTAGAAGCTTTTCTTGGAAGCATGGCATCAACCACTTCGTCATCTAAAAGATGACTCGTCATCAGCTCTCGGCCTTAGAATCCCGGATTTACCTAAGATTCCAGCCTACCACCTTAAACTTGGACAACCAACGCCAAGCTGGCCTAGCCTTCTCCGTCCCTCCATCGCAATAACCAGAAGTACAGGAATATTAACCTGTTTTC
Organism: Pseudomonas sp. W4I3; assembly: GCF_030816195.1. Classification (GTDB taxonomy): domain Bacteria; phylum Pseudomonadota; class Gammaproteobacteria; order Pseudomonadales; family Pseudomonadaceae; genus Aquipseudomonas. Next base: position 5,712,484 of record NZ_JAUSXS010000001.1, read on the forward strand.
CATCGACTACGCTTTTCAGCCTCGCCTTAGGGACCGACTAACCCTGCGTCGATTAACGTTGCGCAGGAAACCTTGGTCTTTCGGCGTGGGTGTTTTTCACACCCATTGTCGTTACTCATGTCAGCATTCGCACTTCTGATACCTCCAGCAAGCTTCTCAACTCACCTTCACAGGCTTACAGAACGCTCCTCTACCGCATCACTTACGTGATACCCGTAGCTTCGGTGTATGGTTTGAGCCCCGTTACATCTTCCGCGCAGGCCGACTCGACTAGTGAGCTATTACGCTTTCTTTAAAGGGTGGCTGCTTCTAAGCCAACCTCCTAGCTGTCTAAGCCTTCCCACATCGTTTCCCACTTAACCATAACTTTGGGACCTTAGCTGACGGTCTGGGTTGTTTCCCTTTTCACGACGGACGTTAGCACCCGCCGTGTGTCTCCCATGCTCGGCACTTGTAGGTATTCGGAGTTTGCATCGGTTTGGTAAGTCGGGATGACCCCCTAGCCGAAACAGTGCTCTACCCCCTACAGTGATACATGAGGCGCTACCTAAATAGCTTTCGAGGAGAACCAGCTATCTCCGAGCTTGATTAGCCTTTCACTCCGATCCACAGGTCATCCGCTAACTTTTCAACGGTAGTCGGTTCGGTCCTCCAGTTAGTGTTACCCAACCTTCAACCTGCCCATGGATAGATCGCCCGGTTTCGGGTCTATTCCCAGCGACTAGACGCCCTATTAAGACTCGCTTTCGCTACGCCTCCCCTATTCGGTTAAGCTCGCCACTGAAAATAAGTCGCTGACCCATTATACAAAAGGTACGCAGTCACCCAACAACGTGGGCTCCCACTGCTTGTACGCATACGGTTTCAGGATCTATTTCACTCCCCTCTCCGGGGTTCTTTTCGCCTTTCCCTCACGGTACTAGTTCACTATCGGTCAGTCAGTAGTATTTAGCCTTGGAGGATGGTCCCCCCATATTCAGACAAAGTTTCTCGTGCTCCGTCCTACTCGATTTCATGACTAAGAGATTTTCGCGTACAGGGCTATCACCCACTATGGCCGCACTTTCCAGAGCGTTCCGCTAATCTCAAAGCCACTTAAGGGCTAGTCCCCGTTCGCTCGCCACTACTAAGGGAATCTCGGTTGATTTCTTTTCCTCAGGGTACTTAGATGTTTCAGTTCCCCTGGTTCGCTCCATACACCTATGTATTCAGTGTAAGGTAACCATCTTATGATGGCTGGGTTCCCCCATTCAGACATCTCCGGATCAAAGTCTGTTTGCCGACTCCCCGAAGCTTTTCGCAGGCTACCACGTCTTTCATCGCCTCTGACTGCCAAGGCATCCACCGTATGCGCTTCTTCACTTGACCATATAACCCCAAGCAATCTGGTTATACTGTGAAGACAACATTCGCCGAAAATTCGAATTTCTCAGTTAAGAGAACTCACAAATTTTACCTTAGCCTGATCCGTTACCAGTGAAAGTAACGTTCAGTCTATCTTTCTATCACATACCCAAATTTTTAAAGAACGAACTAGTCAAAGACTAGAAATCAACATTCACCATCACAACAATGGAATGCTCATTTCTAAGCTTTATACCGACAGAAGCAGTAGTGGTGGAGCCAAACGGGATCGAACCGTTGACCTCCTGCGTGCAAGGCAGGCGCTCTCCCAGCTGAGCTATGGCCCCGTATTTCTACAGGCGTTTCCCACACAAAATTGGTGGGTCTGGGCAGATTCGAACTGCCGACCTCACCCTTATCAGGGGTGCGCTCTAACCAACTGAGCTACAGACCCAATTTCGGGCTGCTTCTTTCGTCTTCTTCAATGAATCAAGCAATTCGTGTGGGAACTTATGGAGCAGCTGATGTCGTCGATTAAGGAGGTGATCCAGCCGCAGGTTCCCCTACGGCTACCTTGTTACGACTTCACCCCAGTCATGAATCACACCGTGGTAACCGTCCTCCCGAAGGTTAGACTAGCTACTTCTGGTGCAACCCACTCCCATGGTGTGACGGGCGGTGTGTACAAGGCCCGGGAACGTATTCACCGCGACATTCTGATTCGCGATTACTAGCGATTCCGACTTCACGCAGTCGAGTTGCAGACTGCGATCCGGACTACGATCGGTTTTGTGGGATTAGCTCCACCTCGCGGCTTGGCAACCCTCTGTACCGACCATTGTAGCACGTGTGTAGCCCAGGCCGTAAGGGCCATGATGACTTGACGTCATCCCCACCTTCCTCCGGTTTGTCACCGGCAGTCTCCTTAGAGTGCCCACCATTACGTGCTGGTAACTAAGGACAAGGGTTGCGCTCGTTACGGGACTTAACCCAACATCTCACGACACGAGCTGACGACAGCCATGCAGCACCTGTCTCAATGCTCCCGAAGGCACCAATCTATCTCTAGAAAGTTCATTGGATGTCAAGGCCTGGTAAGGTTCTTCGCGTTGCTTCGAATTAAACCACATGCTCCACCGCTTGTGCGGGCCCCCGTCAATTCATTTGAGTTTTAACCTTGCGGCCGTACTCCCCAGGCGGTCAACTTAATGCGTTAGCTGCGCCACTAAGAGCTCAAGGCTCCCAACGGCTAGTTGACATCGTTTACGGCGTGGACTACCAGGGTATCTAATCCTGTTTGCTCCCCACGCTTTCGCACCTCAGTGTCAGTGTTGGTCCAGGTGGTCGCCTTCGCCACTGGTGTTCCTTCCTATATCTACGCATTTCACCGCTACACAGGAAATTCCACCACCCTCTACCACACTCTAGTCAGTCAGTTTTGAATGCAGTTCCCAGGTTGAGCCCGGGGATTTCACATCCAACTTAACAAACCACCTACGCGCGCTTTACGCCCAGTAATTCCGATTAACGCTTGCACCCTCTGTATTACCGCGGCTGCTGGCACAGAGTTAGCCGGTGCTTATTCTGTCGGTAACGTCAAAACAATCACGTATTAGGTAACTGCCCTTCCTCCCAACTTAAAGTGCTTTACAATCCGAAGACCTTCTTCACACACGCGGCATGGCTGGATCAGGCTTTCGCCCATTGTCCAATATTCCCCACTGCTGCCTCCCGTAGGAGTCTGGACCGTGTCTCAGTTCCAGTGTGACTGATCATCCTCTCAGACCAGTTACGGATCGTCGCCTTGGTGAGCCATTACCTCACCAACTAGCTAATCCGACCTAGGCTCATCTGATAGCGCAAGGCCCGAAGGTCCCCTGCTTTCTCCCGTAGGACGTATGCGGTATTAGCGTCCGTTTCCGAACGTTATCCCCCACTACCAGGCAGATTCCTAGGCATTACTCACCCGTCCGCCGCTCTCAAGAGAAGCAAGCTTCTCTCTACCGCTCGACTTGCATGTGTTAGGCCTGCCGCCAGCGTTCAATCTGAGCCATGATCAAACTCTTCAGTTCAAACATCTTTGGGTTTTTAAGAAACCCTAAACTTGGCTCAGCAATCGTTGGTTACATCTTTGATTTCTCGCGGAGTAACTTGTGATGCTGATAATCTTGTTGACTATCAGTCTGACTCCACAAGCACCCACACGAATTGCTTGATTCAGTTGTTAAAGAGCGGTTGGTTAAGATCTTTCGTCTCAACCGAGGCGCGCATTCTACAGCAGCCTCATTTGCTGTCAAGTGGTTATTTTCAGAAGCTTTCGAAGAATTCTTCAACAACTTCAACCACTTGCGCTTGCGATCTCTCGTAAGCGGGAGGCGAATTCTACAGCGTTACACGCTGCTGTCAACACCTCTTTTTCAACTTCCTTTTGGCTTCGATGAACTGAAGCAACCTGCTGCCGAAACCTACTTAACTCATTGTTTACCAAGGAGTTTTCCGTTTCGACTGCGCCGGAAGTGGGGCGAATTATAGGCTTCCAGAATCTGCCGTCAAGGGTTAATTACATTTTTGTTGCTGAAGGAGCTTTTTTGGTAATAAGCCGCGGGATTCGACGCATCACTGCCGGCACACGCAGCACCAGGAGCAGTGCACCTATAGAGGCATAGATAGCCCATTCCTTCAGGTCCGCCCGGACTATCCAGAGCATGTGCAGCAAACCGAGCCCCAGAATCACGTAGACCAAGCGATGCAGTTTCTTCCAGCGACTCCCTAACCGGCGCTGACTATAACGATTGGAAGTCACCGCCAACACCAGCAAAGATACAAACCCCAACGTGCCGACAATTATGTACGGGCGCTTACGCAACTCCACGCCCAGCTGCGACCAGTCAAGACCCAGAACGAACACGCAATAAGCCGCCAGGTGCAGTACCACATAGGCAAAGCACCACAAACCCAGCTGCCGACGCACCGCTATCCACCCTGCCCAACCGCTCAGCTTCTGCAGCGGGGTCATCCCGAGCGTGATCAGCAACAGAATCAAGGTACCCAGACCCAGGCGATCAACCAGCACTTTGCCCGGGTCGGGCCCCAGGGCGAAACTCCAGGCTTCATATAGCCAGAACAACGGCCATACAGCGGCCGCTATAAAGACGCCGATGCGCCAGATCGGATGACGCATCAGTAGTTCTTCTTCAGGTCTAGACCTGTATAGAGAGAAGCGACCTCATCCGAATAGCCATTGAACATCTGCGTCTCACGCACGTTCGGGCTAAAAAGGCCGCTCGGTAGCCGCCGCTCCCGCGCCTGAGTCCAACGCGGGTGATCAACCGTAGGGTTCACATTCGCATAGAACCCGTACTCATCGGCAGCAATGCTCTGCCAGGTCGTTTTCGGCTGCTCGCTCACAAGACTGATCCGCACGATCGACTTCACGCTCTTGAAGCCGTACTTCCAAGGCACCACCAAACGTAAGGGCGCACCGTTCTGGTTAGGCAGCTCTCGCCCATACATACCGACGGCAAGGATCGCCAATGGATTCATCGCTTCGTCCAGACGCAGCCCTTCTATATAAGGCCAGTCGATCAGGCCAAAGCTGGAGCGCTGACCCGGCATGCTCTTCGGGTCCTTCAGGGTTTCAAAGCGGATGAATTTTGCTTTGGACGTAGGCTCAACCTGCTTGAGCAAGGCGGAAATAGGAAAGCCGATCCAGGGAATAACCATCGACCACGCCTCGACGCAACGCAGGCGATAGATGCGCTCTTCCAATTCATAGGGCTTCATGAAGTCTTCCAGGGCGTAGCGCCCGGGCTTGGCGACCTCACCATCAATCACAACACTCCAGGGCTCAGTCTTGAGTGAGCCCGCGTTTGCGGCTGGATCGCCCTTGCCTGTGCCGAACTCATAGAAGTTGTTGTAGTGGGTCGCATCCTTGAACGGCGTGATGGCCTCGTCCTTGACTGTCACCGCCTGCCACTTCGTGCCCGCAAGCTTTTGCGTAAACCAGCTGGGCGCCTTGCCCGGCTCGACATCGGCATAACGTGCAGCCTCGTCGGCGCTGGCCCAACGTGGCAGGCCGCTTGCGGCAATACCGGCAAGCGCACCACCGAGCAAGCTGCGGCGAGAGAGGTAAAACGATTCAGGCGTGACATCCGACTCGTGGCAATCGGACGCTTTGGGCAATTTGATTAACATGGCAACTCCGCAGCATTGGAGGACAGGTGCACCAATAGACTGCGGAGTATGAGGGAAATTACATTAAGGCAATGTTTTGTCCCGGCGAAGATGCAGCAAATACTGAATCGGCCCCGAAGCGGCGTAAACCAGGAAGGCCAGCAATAGAATTCTCGGCGGATCGCTGAATACCACCGCAAACACCAGCACCACGACAAGAATCGCCACGAAAGGCACGCGCCCCTTGAGGTCGAGCTCCTTGAAGCTGTTGTACTTGATGTTGCTGACCATCAGCATGCCGGCTGCCGCAACCATCAATGCCACCAGGAACGACATCTTCGAACCCTGGATGCCGTAGTCACTGAACGCCCAGACGATACCCGCCACCACGCCAGCCGCCGCCGGGCTGGCCAAGCCAATGAAGTAACGCTTGTCGGCAGTGCCTACCTGGGTGTTGAAGCGCGCAAGACGCAACGCTGCGCCCGCCACATAGATGAAGGCCACCATCCAACCGACCTTACCCATATCACCCAGCGCCCAGGCGAACGCCAGCAACGCAGGGGCGACACCGAAGGCAACCATGTCCGACAAGGAGTCGTACTCGGCACCGAAAGCGCTCTGGGTGTTGGTCATGCGTGCGACACGTCCATCCAGACCATCAAGCACCATGGCGACGAAGATAGCGATGGCGGCAAAACCAAAGTACTTGCTTGCACTGGCGGCATCCCCCGCCGCCAGTGCGCTCTGGGCACTCATGGAGTTGATGATGGAATAGAAGCCGGCAAACAGGTTCGCCGTGGTGAACAGGTTGGGCAGCAGATAGATGCCACGATGCCGGACCTTGCGGCCTTCGGCATCGTGCCCTTCTTCGACATGTTCATCGATCGGTAGCAGGCTTTCGGCGTCAGAAGCCTGGTTTGGCTCTTCGGGACGTTCGCTCATGGACTTTACCTTGCAACGGTGTGAAAAAAATTCGACAGATACTTGCGGCGAGTGTTCGCCGGCAAACGATGCAGCTTTATACCAGAACCCGCTTACCCAAACGAAAAAACGCGGCCGAAGCCGCGTTTTCACTTGATACGTACGACTTAGTTTTTGGCTTTGTCGACGATCTTGTTGGCACCGATCCACGGCATCATGGAGCGCAGTTGCTCGCCGATGACTTCGATACCGTGAGCGGCGTTGTTACGACGCTTGGCGGTCATCGAAGGGTAGCCGGTAGCGCCCTCGCTGATGAACATTTTGGCGTACTCGCCGTCCTGAATACGTTTCAGAGCGTTGCGCATAGCCTGACGGGACTCGGCGTTGATCACTTCCGGGCCAGTCACGTACTCACCGTACTCGGCGTTGTTGGAGATCGAGTAGTTCATGTTGGCGATACCGCCTTCGTACATGAGGTCAACGATCAACTTCAGTTCGTGCAGGCATTCGAAGTAGGCCATTTCTGGCGCGTAGCCAGCTTCAACCAGGGTTTCGAAAACCGGCTTTTACCAGTTCAACAGTACCGCCGCACAGTACGGCTTGTTCGCCGAACAGGTCGGTTTCAGTCTCGTCCTTGAAGGTGGTTTCGATGATACCGGTACGACCGCCACCAACACCGGCAGCGTAGGACAGTGCAACGTTCTTGGCGTTGCCCGAAGCATCCTGGTAAATCGCGATCAGGTCAGGGATACCGCCGCCCTTGACGAACTCGGAACGTACGGTGTGGCCCGGAGCCTTCGGCGCGATCATGATCACGTCGAGGTCAGCGCGTGGCACAACCTGGTTGTAGTGGATCGCGAAGCCGTGGGAGAAGGCCAGGGTGGCGCCTTTCTTGATGTTCGGCTCGATTTCGTTTTTGTACAGCGCGGACTGGAACTCGTCCGGGGTCAGGATCATGACCAGGTCGGCAGCCGCAACAGCGGAAGCAACGTCAGTCACTTTCAGGCCGTGGGCTTCTGCCTTGGCAACGGTAGCCGAGCCTTTGCGCAGGCCAACAGTGACGTCAACGCCGGAATCTTTCAGGTTGCACGCTTGAGCGTGGCCCTGGGAACCGTAACCGATGATGGCGACTTTCTTGCCCTGGATGATCGACAGGTCACAATCTTTATCGTAATAAACTTTCATGAGGTTCCTCTATATATCCAGGCCGTAAGGCCATTCGCTAATTGGGTTAAATGCTGAGTACTTTGTCGCCACGGGCAATCCCGGTGACACCACTGCGTACGGTTTCCAGAATCGAGGCCGTCCCGATCGACTGGATGAAGCTGTCCAGCTTGTCGCTCGTACCGGTCAGTTGAACGGTATAAACGCTGGCGCTCACATCGACGATCTGCCCGCGATAAATATCGGTGGTGCGCTTGATCTCGGCACGCTGGGCGCCTGTGGCCTTGACCTTGACCAGCATCAGCTCGCGCTCGATGTGGGCACTTTCCGACAGGTCGACCAGCTTGACCACTTCGATCAGCTTGTTGAGGTTCTTGGTGATCTGCTCGATCACCTCATCGTGGCCCACGGTGGTCAACGTCAGGCGCGACAGGGTCGGGTCTTCGGTTGGGGCCACGGTCAGGCTTTCGATGTTGTAGTTGCGTTGCGAAAACAGGCCGACAACACGAGACAGAGCGCCGGGTTCGTTCTCCAGAAGCAGGGAGATAATGTGCCGCATGATTAAGTACGCTCCGTCTTGTTCAGCCACATGTCGCGCATAGAGCCGTCTTTGATCTGCATCGGATAGACGTGCTCGCTGGTATCCACCTGAATATCGATGAACACCAGGCGGTCCTTCATGGCGAACGCCTCTTCCATCTTCGGCTTCAGATCTTTCAAATCGGTGATGCGCATGCCGACGTGGCCATAGGCTTCAACCAACTTGACGAAATCCGGCAACGATTCCATGTAGGAATGGGAGTGACGGCTACCGTAGCTCATGTCCTGCCACTGACGAACCATGCCCAGCACGCCGTTGTTCAGGCAGACGATCTTCACGGGAAGGCCGTACTGCAGGCACGTCGACAGCTCCTGGATGTTCATCTGTATGCTGCCTTCACCGGTGACACAGGCAACGTCGGCATCCGGAAAGCTCAGCTTTACGCCCATGGCCGCCGGAAAACCAAAGCCCATCGTGCCCAGGCCACCGGAGTTGATCCAGCGGTTAGGCTTGTCGAACTTGTAGTACTGCGCGGCGAACATCTGGTGTTGGCCCACGTCGGAGGTCACAAAGGCGTCGCCCTTGGTCACTTCGCACAGGGTCTCGATCACGGTTTGTGGCTTGATGATGCTGCCGTCGCCCTTGTCGTATGGGAACAGGCCACGATCACCGCGCCATTCGTCGATCTGCTTCCACCAGCTGGCGACGGATTCCTTGTTCGGCGTTTCGCCGATGTCCTTGAGCGCTGCGACCATTTCGGTCAGCACGCTTTCCACCGGACCTACAATCGGCACGTCGGCCTTGATGGTCTTGGAAATGGACGCCGGGTCGATGTCGATATGGATGATCTTGGCATTCGGGCAGAACTTGCTCGCACCGTTGATCACGCGGTCATCGAAGCGTGCGCCAACCGCCAGGATCACGTCGGCGTGGTGCATGGCCAGGTTGGCGGTGTAGCTGCCGTGCATGCCGAGCATACCGACGAACTGACGGTCCGAGCCCGGGTAGGCACCGAGGCCCATCAAGGTATTGGTCACCGGCAGGTTGAGCAGCTTGGCCAATTCGGTCAGCGGTGCGGAACCGCCCCCCAGAATGACGCCACCGCCGGAGTACAGCACCGGGCGCTTGGCCGCCAGGAGCATTTCTGCGGCCTTGCGGATCTGCCCCGAGTGCCCACGCACGGCAGGGCTGTAGGAGCGCAGCTTGGCTTTCTTCGGAAAAATGTATTCGAATTTCTCGGCCGGGTTGGTCATGTCCTTGGGGATATCCACCACGACAGGACCCGGGCGACCGGATTGTGCGAGGTAGAACGCCTTCTTCATGACTTCCGGGATTTCCGACGCGTGCTTGATCATGAAGCTGTGCTTCACGATCGGCCGGGAGATACCGATCATGTCGGTTTCCTGGAACGCATCGGTACCCACCATGGTGCTGGCGACCTGGCCGGAAATGATCACCATCGGAATGGAGTCCATATAGGCAGTCGCGATGCCGGTGATGGCATTGGTTGCGCCTGGGCCGGATGTGACCAGTACCACGCCGGCTTTACCGGTGGCACGGGCGTAACCGTCAGCCATATGGGTTGCGGCCTGTTCGTGGCGAACCAGGATGTGGGTAACAGCCGGTTCCTTGAACAGTGCGTCGTAGACATGCAGCAGAGCACCACCCGGGTACCCGTAGATATAGTCGACGCCTTCGTCACGCAAAAAGCGGACGAGCATCTCACCGCCAGATAAAAGCTCCACGTTGTTCACCTCTAAAACGCCAGAATACCGTCCGTTGAAAACCGACGGGTCTTAATAGGTTTACTTCTCAACAGAGCATGAGCGACGGTGGTCGCCGACTACGTCAGCACTGACTGAGCAAGTATTGGGATCGTCCCAAGTGTTGCGGGCTTTTCCCACCCAGCGCGAGGTAACGCGTTGCGGGTGTTACAGGTCGGCGCGGATGTGCGCCTCATGATCTGCTGAGCGGGCCTGCTTCTGGCAGTCCCGATACAGCGGACTTTGGATTCTTCTGTTTCAGGCCCTTCAAGTCAAGCAATAATTGCGCTTTTTTCCAACTAAGCGCATGAGAACGTAGAAGAAAGGCCTGTGAGGAGGGATAAAACTCGCCTGAATGTCGTCAAGCGGTAGAAATGTGCGCAAGACTGCCGGAAAAGCCGGCAGTCAGGCAATTAACGAGCGTCGACGATCAATTGGTCGAACTTTTTCAGCGCATTGCGCAAACCAAGGCTCTCGCGCGGACGGTCGGCGTAGACCATCTCGGCCATTTCCAGAATTCCGGACGCATTGGGCAGGGGCAGGTCCTGTTCGAGGATCTGCTTCATGCGCACCAGGAAAATCCATTGCAGCCACTGGTGGAAATCCAGGGTATCGACTGAAAACGGCTCGACGCTGCTGAGCGCTTCAGTGCTGGGGGACACCTCATCCCACCAGCCCTGCACGCGCAGCTCTCGCTCGATCAATAACAACTGTTCGGCAATCGCCGGGAACCGCGCATCCATCAGAGGCTGACCTTGGCTTTTGCCCGAGCCTGGGCAGCGCCGGCGGCGTCGCCTTGGGCGGCACGCGCATCGCCAATCAGCGCCCACAGACTGGCTTGCAGGTCCGGACGTCCATTGGCCATGGTCAAACCACGGCGCGCGAACTGCTCGGCTTGCGGTGCATCCCCCTGGGCCATGCGTACCTGGGCCAGGCGATACAACACTTGTGGTTCGCGAGGGGCAACGCGTTGGGCGCGCTCAAGACTCGACGAAGCGCCATTGAGATCGCCACCGGCCTGCTGTTGCTGGGCAGTGGTGAGCAGCGCCAATACCGGGCCATCCAGCTGCTCGTCCGCCGACAGGCCGCCAGCAGTGGACGACGAAGGGATGCCGCTTGGCGTCGACGGCATGGTGTAGGTGCCCTGATTGATGGGCGCCGCTTGCATCGGCGTCGAATCGATCGGCCCCGACGTGCTCGGCCCTGGGGTCCATGGTTCGGCACTGATCGGCGCTGCGGTTGCAGCACCACTGCCCGGCACCATCACCACCACGCCCGAATCCTGCGGCATCGCCTGAGGCTTGGCCTGTGCCGGACGGTTCGTCACGGTTTGACGAAACCCGCCAGTGGCCGAAATACGGTCGTTACTGGAAACGTTCGTACTCGAATCCACAACCGGGATCGAGCCGCGCTGCACGCTGGAGCAACCGCCGAGCAGAGCCAGAACGGTAATCGCTGGAATCCACAACTTGTTCACTTGAAACCCTCTTTGCTTAATTCATCCAGCCCTTGACCCAATCCATCACCGAGTCCGCGTCAGCAGGGGCGCTGCCCCCGCATGCGGCACCGGGTGGTGGCTCGCTGCCACGAATATACGGCATCTGCACCGCGCCCGGGCAGTTGGCATCTGAACCCTGACCGGTGTGCGGATCAATCCAGGCCTGCACGATGTTGTCGGGCTGCGGCATGTTGAGCGGCAACGGATCAGCTTTGCGCATGAAGCTGGTCCAGACCTGAAGCGCACCGGTCGCACCGGTGAACGGCGTCTTGCCATTATCGTCACGGCCCAGCCATACCACGGCCAATACGTCCTGGCCAAAACCTGCGAACCAACTGTCGCGCGAGTCGTTACTGGTGCCGGTTTTGCCCGCCAGCGTCAGGTTCGACGGCAGCACGCTGTAGACCGAGCGCCCGGTACCTTCACGCATCACGCGCTGCATGGCGTTCTGGATCAGGTAGATGGAGCCCGCGTCGAAACGCTGCTGGATCTGGAACGGGTAACGCTTGAGCGGTTCGCCCTCGGCCGTCAGCACGCTGCGAATGCCGCGCATCGGCGTATTGAAACCGCCGTTGGCCAAGGTCTGGTACATGGTAGCCACTTCCATCGGGCTCATCGCCGCCGCGCCCAGGAGCATCGAAGGGAACGCCGGAAACTCTCGTTCGATACCCAGCCGCGCCAGCGTCTTCAGAACAGTCGGCACACCGACTTCGAGCCCCAAGCGCGACGTCGAGATGTTGTAGGAATGCGCCAGCCCCTGATACAGGAACACGGTGCCGTGGGAGCGGCGGTCGAAGTTCTTTGGCGTCCACACCTGGCCATCGGCACCTTTGATCGACAGCGGGTCATCCGACAGCCAACTGGTCAGCGTGTACTTGCTCGGTTTTTCCAGGGCGGTCAGGTAAACCGCCGGCTTGACCAGCGAGCCGATCGGGCGCACGGCATCCAGGGCGCGGTTGAACCCGGCGAAACTGGCCTGACGGCTGCCGATCATGGCCTGCACCTCACCGGTTTCCGGGTTGGTCACGACCATGGCGGCTTCTACTTCGTCGGAGCCTTTACGGCCCGTCAGGCGCTTGAAGGTGTCATTGACGGACGCTTCTGCCTTCATCTGCAGAATCGGGTCAAAGCTGGTGAAGATGCGCAAGCCTTCTTCGGTCAAGTCTTCGTCGCGGTAGTCTTCACGCAGTTGACGCTTGACCAGGTCAATAAAGCCCGGGAATGAGCTGTCTGCCAGCTTGCCGCGAGTGGTGACGCCCAGTGGCATTTTCTTCGCGGCGGCGACCTGTTCGGCTGTGGCAACGCCCTGCTGCTCCAATACATCGAGCACCAGGTTGCGGCGTTCCAGCGCTCGTTCAGGGTTGCGACGCGGGTTGTAGTAGGACGGCCCCTTGACCATCCCCACCAGCAACGCGACCTGATGCAACTTCAATTCGGACAACGGCTGCCCGAAGAAAAACTGGCTGGCCAGGCCGAAACCGTGCACCGCGCGCTGACCATCCTGACCGACGAAGACTTCGTTGAGGTAGGCCTCAAGGATCTCCTGCTTGCTGTAATGCAGCTCCAGCAGCATCGCCATCATGGCTTCGGTGAGCTTGCGGGTCAGGCTGCGCTCATTGGTCAGGTAGAAGTTTTTTACCAACTGCTGGGTGAGCGTACTGCCGCCCTGGGTCATTTTGCCGCCGGAGGTATTGACCCAGATCGCGCGGGCAATCGACTTCGGCGAAACGCCCCAATGGCTGTAGAAGTCGCGGTCTTCTACGGCAACCAGGGTTTCCAGCAGATACGGAGGTGCTTGATCGAGCTTGATCAGAATTCGGTCTTCAAGGTTCTTCGGGTAGATACCGCCAATCATCAGCGGCTCAAGGCGCACCACCGGCAGCTTGGCGCCGTTGAGCGACGACAGCTCGGCCACGTAGTCGCCGGAAAAACGCACGCGTACCGGCTGGGCTTTTTCCAGGCCTTCATAGAACTGGAAGCCGCGGGTATTCAGGTCGACCGTATTGCCGCTGACGGCCGCCGCGCCCGGGCCGTTGCTGACGGGTTCGCGTCGGTAGCCCAGCGCATCGAGCTCGGTGAGGAAGTCTTCCTTGCTCAGTTTCTGGCCGGCGAACAGTTCCAGCGGGCGTGCATACACCTTGGCCGGAATGGTCCAGCGCTTGCCGGAGAACTTCTCCTGGACCACGGCGTCGAGATACACCGCGACGCCGGCGAGCGCTACAAGGCCCACTAGGCCGAGCTTGAGCGCCCAGCCCAGCCACGGGCGCAGGCTGCGCGAAGGAGGTTTTTTACGGGAACGGGGAGATCGGGTTCGAGTCATGGCGGCGGATTATACGCACTTTATTGATGATCAACATGAGCCGGAGAGCGGTTTGCACGACCGCCTGTAGCGGCCATAATGCCCACCATGATTTCTCCCAGACTTTGAAGGATCGCCCGTGAGCCAGTCCCTGATTGCCGCCCTGCAAAACCCGGCTTTGTACCCGCATCCGGTGGAAGCGTTTCAAGTCATTGAAACCCATATTTCCTGGGTGATTCTGACCGGTCCCTATGCTTATAAACTGAAGAAACCGATGAACTTCGGGTTCCTGGACTTCACCGATCTGGAAAAGCGTGGCCACTTCTGCAACGAAGAGCTGCGCCTCAACCAGCGTCTCACCGAAGATTTGTATCTTGAAGTGTTGCCAATTACCGGCTCTGCCGACGCACCACAATTAGCTGGCGACGGCCCGGTGATCGAATATGCGCTGAAAATGCGTCAGTTCCCGCAAAGCCAGATGTTGAGCACCTTGCAAGCCAACGGTGAACTTACCAGCGCGCACATTGACGAAATGGCCAGCCAGATCGCGCACTTCCACCTCAACGCCCCCAAGGTTGCGCAAGAGCACCCGGCCGGTACCCCGGAAGAAGTGATGGCCCCGGTACGCCAGAACTTCGAACAGATCCGCCCGTTCCTCAGTGACAAGGCTGACCTTACTCAATTGGAAGCCCTGCAAGCTTGGGCCGAAAGCAGCTTCGAACGCCTCAAGCCGCTGCTGGAACAGCGCAAGCTCAATGGCTTCACGCGCGAGTGCCACGGTGATATCCACCTCGGTAACGCCACCCTGATCGATGGTCATGTGGTGATCTTCGACTGCATCGAATTCAACGAGCCGTTCCGCTTCACCGACGTCTACGCCGATACCGCGTTCCTGGCGATGGACTTGGAAGACCGTGGCCTTAAATGCCTGGCGCGCCGCTTCATCAGCCAGTATCTGGAACTGACCGGCGACTATCAGGGCCTGGAGCTGTTGAATTTCTACAAGGCTTATCGCGCACTGGTGCGGGCGAAAGTGGCCCTGTTCAGCATGCCGAGCGAAGCCAACCCCGTGCAGCGGGCCACGACGCTGCGCCAGTACCGCAACTATGCCAATCTGGCTGAAAGCTACAGCACGATTCCGTCGCGCTTCCTGGCGATCACCCATGGCGTATCGGCCGTGGGCAAAAGCCATGTCGCCATGCGCCTGGTCGAGGCCTTGGGCGCTGTTCGCCTGCGTTCGGACGTGGAGCGCAAGCGCCTGTTTGGCGAGCAGCAGGTGGAAAACACCCCGCAAGCCGGCATCTACAGCCATGACGCCAGTGCTGCGACATACACGCGCCTGAACGAAATTGCCGACACCGTGCTCCGCGCGGGTTTCCCGGTGGTACTGGATGCCACCTTCCTCAAACGCGAACAGCGTGACGCGGCGGCCCGGGTTGCCGAAGCCACCGGCGCCCCGTTTCTGATCCTGGATTGCAATGCGCCCCAGGCCGTTATCGCCAGTTGGCTGGCACAACGTCAGGCGGATAAAAACGATCCGTCCGACGCAACGCTGGTCGTGATCGAAGAACAACAGGCCAATCGTGACCCGCTGACAGCGCAGGAGTTGCTCCTGAGCAAGCGCGTCGAGACCAATGAAAGCGGGACCCTTGATGCGTTGGTTGCGCATATTCGTCAACGCTTGCCCGGCCTGTAAGAAATATTTCTTGGTCGTGTCGCCTACTTAGGCGCACGACCCTGCGATAGTGGCACTATAATGGCACCACAATACCAACAGGAGTTGCCGTCATGAGTCAGCCAAAGCTTCTTGATACTCCGCTCTACGCGCTCCTGCACAACGACGACGTTCGGGGCTTCAACCAACAGCGCCCCGACGACGGCGTGATCGATATGCGCGGCGGCGACTTTCGAGGGCTGGATCTGCGCGAACTCAATGCTGCCGGCATCGACTTCACCGACGCGTACTTTCGCTCCGCTGACCTGCGCGGGCTGGATTTACGCGATTGCTCATTGGAAGGCGCCAGCCTCGCCCATGCGCAGATTTCCGGTACTTATTTCTCACCCGACCTGACGGCTGACGAAATCCTGATGTCAGTGAACTTCGGCACCCGCCTGCGCTACCGCACCAAATAACTCAAAGCTTAAGCCCCCCGGCGGCGTAAGACGTGCCGGGAGCGCGCGCCTGCCTGACACATAGCGCCATTCTTATAAGCTTTTGAGTCGTTCCCGACCAAAGAATCACGCTTTTCCTACTGAGCGCTACACTCATTTTCAGGCTTGCTGGTCACGATACCCACCGCACCATTCGGCCGTCGCAAGGAGGCTTGATGAACGATGAGCTGCAACACCTGAAAAATCTTGGCAAGACGTCGGCGCAGTGGCTGCATGCGGCGGGCATCCACAGCGCGTCCGACCTACGCCGGCTGGGGGCTGTCGATGCTTATCGCGCCGTGCGCACGCGCGGGTTCAGAGCGTCAAAAGTGCTGCTGTATGCGATTGAAGGCGCATTGATGGACGTGCATTGGAACGACATCCCCGCGGAGCGCAAGGAGGCGTTGAATCGTCAGTTGGATGCGCTCTCGACGCGCCAGAAGATCTAGACCTGAAGATCTACCAAAGACTCGTGGCGAAAAATCCGAAAACAGCGGTTGACTCTCAAATGAGAATCGTTATGATTATCACAGCTGATCGCGAGATCAGCCGATAACTGAAAGACCATTGGTTCGGACTCTCAGATTATCTCCTCATCAGGCTAATCACGGTTATTTGACCCGGCTCTTGCCGGGTCTTTTTTTGGCCTGAGAAAACTGAACTCAGCGTGCGATGATCAATGGATGACCACGCTCCGGATGCGACTGCACCAACACTTCCAGCCCAAACACCGCCTTGAGCGGCTCGGGCTGCAGTACCTGCGTCGGCGTGTCCAGAGCATGAGGGCGTCCATTTTCCAGCAACAGGATACGATCACAGTAACGTGCCGCCAGATTGAGGTCATGCAGGATCACCAGCACCGCAGCACCACGATCAGCAAAGCTGCGGATTGCCTGCAAGGTCGTATGCTGATGCAACGGATCGAGCATTGACGTCGGCTCATCCAGCAACAACGTCTGCCCCGCCTCGCCCGGCCATAACTGTGCCAGGACACGGGCCAGGTGCACCCGCTGACGCTCGCCGCCCGACAAAGCCAGGTAACTGCGACCACTCAGGTGCCCGATATCCGCTGCGTGCAGTGCCGCGCTGATGATTTCTTCATCGCGCACTCGCCCGGTCTGATGTGGCAGACGCCCCATGCCGACGACTTCCTCGACACGGAAAGCGAAATCCAGGGTTGAGCTCTGAGGCAGTACCGCCAGGCGCCGGGCTCGCTGCGCTCCGCTCAGATGCTTGAGCTCTTGCTGGTCCAGCCAGACCTTGCCCTGATCAGGGGTCAATTCGCCGCACAGCGCACTCAGCAAGGTACTTTTCCCTGCACCATTGGGGCCCAGTACGCCCAGCACTTCGCCCGGCCGCAGTTCCAGGCTGATATCCGCCAATACGGTTTTGCCCCCGCGGCGAATCTGCAACGCTTCCACCCGCAGCATCAGGCGCGCCCTCGCAGCAATAAATACAGGAAAAATGGCGCGCCAATAAACGCGGTGACAATACCGATCGGTAGTTCCGCCGGCGCCAGCGCCAAACGCGCCACCAGATCCGCAAACAGCAGCAAGCTCGCGCCCGCCAGCACCGAAGCAGGCAACAGCACTCGGTGATCCGGCCCCGCGAGCAACCGCACCAAGTGCGGTACCACCAACCCGACAAAGCCGATCATGCCCGCCGCAGCCACCGCCGCGCCAACGCCCAGCGCCGTACAGAACACCAGCTCACGCTTGAGCCTTTCAACGTCAATGCCCAGATGGCTGGCCTCGGATTCACCCAACAGCAGCGCATTCAAGGCCTTTGCTCGGCGCGGCAACCACAACGCCACGCCCGCACTCACCAGCAGTAGCGGCCACAATCGCGAATAGCTGGCGCCATTGAGGCTGCCCAGGTTCCAGAATGTCAGCGTGCGCAAGGTGGCGTCGTCCGCCAGGTAGGTAAACAGCCCCACCGCAGAACCGGCGAGGGCTGTCAGCGCAATGCCGGCGAGTAACATCGTCGCGACGTTGGTCTGGCCATTGCGTCGCCCCAATCGATACACCAACGCCGTGACGCCCAGCCCTCCCAGAAACGCACAAATCGACAATAGATAGGGCCCGAATGCATCCGGCAGGCCACCAAAAAACGAGCCCCCGACGATTGCCACCGCAGCGCCCAATGCCGCGCCACTGGACACGCCCACCAATCCAGGATCGGCCAGCGGGTTGCGAAACAACCCCTGCATCGCCACGCCCGACAACGCGAGCACGCCACCGACGGCCAGGCCCAGCAGCGTGCGCGGTAAACGGATCTGCCCCAGGATCAATTCGGCCTGCTCAAGCCCCTGGGGCTCAATCGGCACGCCCACCAATCGCAACGCCGCCCTGAGTGTGTCGAACAACGGCAGGCTGACCGGCCCCAAGGCCAATGAAAGCCAGATCGCCACCAGACATAACAGCGCCAGCCCGATAAACAGGGTTTTGGGTTTAACCAGCGTCGTCATGGGGCGGGTTCAGCCTGGGCTGGATAAAACACGGCGGACAACTGCGCCAGGCTTTGCGGCAAGCGCGGTCCGAGCCCGCCCACCAGCAGCGTCGGGTCCAATTCGATCACCCGCCCGTGTTTGGCCGCTGGCATGGAAGCGAGGATAGGGTTTTCCTTGAACAATGCCGCACGGGCCGCTTCACCGCTCAGCGCTCGATCAGCAAATACCAGCACTTCAGGACTCAACCCGGCCAGCGACTCCACCGAGAACGGCTTGTAACCCGTGTGGGTCGCCAGGTTCTGCCCGCCGGCCTGTTGCACTATCCAATCTGCGGCGGTGTCCCTGCCGGCGATCAGCGGCTTGCCCCCCGCATGCCCGAGCAACAGCAACACACCGGGCGCTTTTTGCGTCAACCGGGCCTTGGCCACCGTGGCTTTCTGCTGATTCAGCACCTGCTCATACTCGCTAAACAATTCGCTGGCCTTAGCTTCCCTGCCCAGCAGCTTGCCCAGGTGCAACAGGTTGGTTTTCAGGCTGGGTAAATCCGGCTGCGCCGAAAACATCTCCACCTGCACCCCGGCGCCGCGGATTTGCGCCAGCACCGGCGGTGGGCCCATCTCTTCAGTGCCCACCAGCACCTGCGGGCGCAGGCTGAGAATGCCCTCGGCCGACAATTGACGCTGATAACCGATACTGGGCAATGCCTTGAGTGACGCCGGATGCTGGCTGGTGGTGTCCACGCCGACCAGCTTCGACTCCCCTCCCAATGCCGTCACCCATTCCGATAACGCTCCACCGGCGCTGACCCAGCGTTGCGGCAGTTCCAGGGCTTGGGCCGCGTGGTTCACCAGCAGTCCGGCAACAAGCGCAATAACGCTGGCACTCAGGCGCATAACAGGGTTTCCTTTCAAGGCGGGGCCGCTCAAGTACTCATTAATGTGACAGATAAATCCTACCTGGCATCGTATAGAGCACCCGTTCAGCTGACGGGCGAAGCAGGCATTTGATAATTATTTGCATTTGCACGTCAAGGCACCTAAGGACTGATATGAAGTTTCTCTGCCCATCCGCGGCCCTTGCGGCCGACAGCAGCCTCGGTTTTGATATCGACGGCTGCAAACTGTTGGCCGTGCGGCGCGCTGGCATTGCCTACTTCTATATCAACCGCTGCCCCCATCGCGGCATTGCGCTGGAATGGCAACCAGACAGCTTCCTCGACTCAAGCGCCAGCCTGATTCAATGCGCCACCCATGGCGCGCTGTTCCTGATCGAAAGCGGCGAATGCATCGCCGGCCCCTGCGCAGGCCAAAGCCTTACCGCCCTGCCCGGCCGCGAAGACGAACAAGGCCTTTGGGTCGAACTCTAGTTGCTCAACAGCACCTTCAAGGCACGCTCGACGTGGATTTCTTCAGGCGTGACCCGCACACCGTACGCCAGCACCTCGACACCGGCCGCCTTGGCCTCGCGTAAGGCAGCGGCATAACCCGCGTCGATCTCCACCGCCGGACGCACCGCATCGATCCCCGACAAGTTGACGCAATACAACTGCACCGCCCGAACGCCTTCACGCGCCAGGTGCGCCAACTCCCGCAGGTGCTTGGCACCGCGCTGGGTCACTGCATCGGGAAACGCCGCCACAGAGGTGCCATCAAAGCCCAAGGTGACACTTTTGACTTCGACGAACGCCGCGCCGTGCGGGTAATCCAGGCGAAAATCGATCCGACTGTTTTCCTGGCCGTATGGCACTTCGCGTTTCAGCGTGGTAAAGCCGTTGAGCTCAGTGATCACACCGGCGCGCAATGCCTCCTCGACCAACTGATTGGCGCGGGCCGTGTTGACGCACGCCAGCCGGCCCTGGGGCGTTTCGGCGATTTCCCAGGTGCCGGGCAATTTACGCTTGGGGTCAGTGGAGCGGCTGAACCACACTCGGCCACCCTCCACCATGCAGTTGAGCATCGAACCGGTGTTCGGGCAGTGAATGGTGAGCAACTCGCCGGTAACGGTTTCGATATCGGTGAGAAAGCGCTTGTAGCGGCGGATCAGCCGACCTTCTTCAAGGGGAGGATGAAAACGCATCAGCCTTGCCAGCTCCGCAAGCCACGGGCAATTCGCTTAACCGCTTCTTGTAGCCGATCAAGGTTTTGCGTGTAGGCAAAACGCACGTGATGACCCGCCTGATGACGTCCGAAATCCAGCCCCGGGGTAAAAGCTACATGTTCGGTTTCCAGGAAATGGCGGCAGAACGCGAAGGCATCACCGCCAAATGCGCTGATATCCGCATAAAGATAGAACGCACCTTCAGGCTCCACGGCGATGCCAAACCCCAATTCACGCAGAGCCGGCAGCAGGAAGTCACGGCGCCGGCCAAATTCGGCGCGGCGCTCTTCCAGAATGCTCAGGGTTTGCGGGGCAAAACAGGCCAAAGCCGCGTACTGGGCCATGCTCGGCGCGCTGATGTAGAGGTTTTGCGCCAACTTCTCCAAATCACCGACCGCTGCAAGGGGCGCCACCAGCCAGCCCAGGCGCCAGCCGGTCATACCGAAATACTTCGAAAAACTATTCAGAACAAATGCATCGTCGTCGACTTCCAGCACGCTGGCGGCGTCGGTGCCGTAGGTCAACCCGTGATAGATCTCGTCAACCACCAGGTGACCATCGCGCGCCTTGATGGCATTCGACAGCCCGCCCAATTCGTCCCGGGTGAGGATCGTCCCGGTAGGGTTGGCCGGGGAAGCAACCAGCGCGCCGACGCTGTCTTGATTCCAGTGTTGAGCCACCAAGTCGGCGGTCAATTGGTAACGCTGCTGCGGGCCAACCGGCACCAACTGCGCCGCGCCCTCGACCAAGCGCAGGAAATGCCGATTGCAGGGGTAGCCTGGATCCGCCAGCAGCCAGTGCTTGCCCGGATCCACCAGCAGGCTGCTGGTCAACAGCAACGCGCCGGAGCCGCCGGGCGTCACCAGAATGCGCTGCGGATCGACGTTCAACCCGTAGCGTTGCTGGTAGAAACCGCTGATCGCTTCGCGCAATTCGGGCAGCCCGCGGGCGGCGGTGTAGCGGGTCTTGCCGTTGGCCAGCGCGGCTTGGCCAGCCTGGATAATCGGTTCGGCCGTGGTGAAGTCCGGCTCGCCGATTTCCAGATGGATCACGTCGTGCCCCGCTGACTGCAGCTCATTGGCCCGCGCCAGCAACGCCATGACATGAAAAGGTTCGATGGCGCGACTGCGCGCACTGTAGGGCTGAGCCATTAGCCTTCCTTAGACGGTGAGGACAAACCTGGATTCTACCGAACCCTCGCGTTAAAACATGCTCTATTGCCTATCCGGCCGACTTAACGGGCCGGGCAAGCGCCGGCAAAACGACTAAAATCAACATTCGAGACACCACATAGCCAGCCACGACGGGGTGCTGCAGTTTGCAACCCCGGCGCGACAGGCTCGACAACCGGGAGTGGCGCACCCCGAATCTATCTGGTAAGTTCGCCCGCTTGCAGCCGCAGGGCCGGCAGGTGTCGGTGACGTTGCAATCCTGCGCAATGGATTAGAAGAGTGAGAGGCGGTCTATTCATGTCCACCCAAGCAAAGCAACAGCAGACTCAAGGCCTCGGCGGCTTCGAACCCTATGTGGAAAAAAAGGGCGAGGAGTACATGGGCGAGCCCATGCGCGAGCACTTCACCAAAATCCTGAACAAGTGGAAACAGGATTTGATGCAGGAGGTCGACCGCACGGTTGACCATATGAAGGACGAAGCAGCCAATTTCCCTGACCCGGCCGACCGTGCCAGCCAGGAAGAAGAGTTTGCCCTCGAACTGCGCGCCCGCGACCGCGAGCGCAAGTTGATCAAGAAGATCGACAAGACCCTGCAACTGATCAAAGACGAAGAATACGGCTGGTGCGAATCCTGCGGTGTCGAGATCGGTATTCGTCGCCTGGAAGCCCGCCCCACCGCGGACCTCTGCGTAGACTGCAAGACCTTGGCTGAAATCAAGGAAAAACAGGTCGGCAAGTAATAGCGGCCGAGCTGAACGAATGGGGCGTGCGAACGCCCCATTTTTGTTGCTGGCGTTTACCGATTTTCCAGTAGTATCCGGCCCATGACTGCCTCTACCTATATCGGGCGCTTCGCCCCCACGCCCAGCGGCCATCTGCACTTCGGCTCCCTGGTCGCCGCCCTCGCTTCCTACCTCGACGCCCGCGCCAATCAAGGCCGCTGGCTGATGCGCATGGAAGACCTCGACCCACCCCGTGAAGAACCCGGCGCCCAGGCGGCAATCCTGCATGCCCTGGAAAGCTACGGCTTTGAATGGGATGGCGAACTGGTTCGCCAGAGCGAGCGACACGACGCCTACGCCAAGGTGTTGAACGACCTGTTCAACCACGGCCTGGCCTACGCCTGCACCTGCTCGCGCAAACAGCTGGAACCCTACCATGGGATTTACCCCGGGCTGTGTCGCAATGCCGGTCACGAGCAGCAGGATGCCGCCATCCGTCTGCGCGTGCCCGAGCTTGAATACCATTTTACCGACCGTGTTCAGGGCGAATTCCGACAGCACCTGGGGCGCGATTCAGGCGACTTCATCATCCGCCGTCGCGATGGCCTGTACGCCTATCAATTGGCCGTCGTCCTGGATGACGCCTGGCAAGGCGTTACCGACGTCGTGCGCGGCGCCGACCTGCTCGACTCCACGCCCCGCCAGCTCTACCTGCAGGAATTACTCGGGCTGCGCCAGCCGCGCTACCTGCATGTGCCGCTGATCGTCCAGCCGGACGGTAACAAACTGGGCAAGTCGTACCGTTCGCCGCCGCTGACGGCGGACCAGGCCACACCGTTATTGCTCAGAGCGCTGCGCGCCCTCGGCCAGCCGGCCGGGGACGATCTGCTTTACGCAAGCCCCAGGGAACTGCTGGATTGGGGCATCCAGCAGTGGGATGCCACATTGATCCCTCGCACACTCACGCTGGCCGAAGCGCAATTGAACTGAAGGCGCTTGCAGCTTGCCAGCCATCCGTTACCATCGCCGCAATTCTTCAATCAGAGGCCAACATGTACATCTATCGATTGGTCCTGCTGCTGGTCGTCGGGATCTACCTGTTTTCCCCCGCCATCATGGATTGGTGGATCGATGCCACAGGCGCCTGGTACCGCCCTTACCTGCTCTGGCTGATCCTGATCGTCGTGACTTTCATCCTGCAGAGCCAAAAAGATGCCGATGAGCTTTAGCCTCACCCAGATGCTGCTGATCAGCGCCGCCTACCTGGCTGCGCTGTTCGGCGTCGCCTGGATCAGTGAGCGCGGAATGATTCCGCGGGCGATCATTCGCCATCCGTTGACCTACACATTGTCCCTGGGCGTATACGCCAGCGCCTGGGCGTTCTACGGAACGGTGGGCCTGGCCTATCAATACGGGTATGGTTTCCTGTCCAGCTACCTGGGGGTATCCGGTGCATTCCTGCTGGCGCCGGTGTTGCTGTACCCGATTCTGAAAATCACCCGTACCTATCAGTTGTCGTCGCTGGCGGATTTGTTTGCCTTCCGCTTTCGCAGTACCTGGGCCGGCGCGCTCACCACGATTTTCATGTTGATCGGCGTGCTGCCGCTGCTGGCCCTGCAGATTCAGGCAGTGGCCGACTCCATCAGCATTCTCACCCGCGAGCCCGTGCAGCATCGCGTCGCCCTGGCCTTCTGCGCCTTGATCAGCCTGTTCACCATTTTCTTTGGCTCGCGCCATATCGCCACCCGCGAAAAACATCAGGGCCTGGTATTTGCGATTGCTTTTGAATCGGTCATCAAGCTGATTGCCATCGGCGGCGTCGGGCTCTACGCGCTCTACGGCGTGTTCGACGGCCCGCAGCAGTTGGAATTGTGGCTGCTGCAAAACCAGACCGCCCTCGCCGCCTTGCACACGCCGCTGCAGGAAGGCCCCTGGCGTACGCTGCTGCTGGTGTTCTTCGCCTCGGCGATCGTGATGCCGCACATGTACCACATGACCTTCACCGAAAACCTCAACCCACGCTCCCTGGTCAGCGCCAGCTGGGGCTTGCCACTGTTCCTGCTGTTGATGAGCCTGGCAGTGCCGCTGATTCTCTGGGCCGGACTGAAACTGGGGGCAACGACCAACCCTGAGTACTTCACCCTCGGCATCGGCATCGCCGCCAACAGCCCGGCCCTGGCGTTGCTGGCCTATGTCGGCGGGTTGTCGGCGGCCAGTGGCCTGATCATTGTCACCACGCTGGCACTGTCCGGGATGGCACTTAACCACCTGGTGCTGCCGCTGTACCAACCGCCTGCCGAAGGCAACATCTACCGCTGGCTGAAATGGACACGCCGCGCGCTGATCGTCGCGATCATCATGGCCGGTTACGCCTTTTATCTGCTGCTGGGTCCCGGCCAGGACCTGGCCAACCTCGGCATCGTGGCATTTGTCGCCACCCTGCAGTTCCTGCCGGGCGTGTTGTCGGTGCTGTACTGGCCGACCGCCAACCGTCGGGGCTTTATCGCCGGCTTGCTGGCAGGCGTCCTGGTGTGGCTGGTGACCATGCTGCTACCGCTGGTCGGCAACCTGCAGGGGTTCTACATACCGCTGCTGAACATGATCTACGTGCTGGACGACACCAGCTGGCACATGGCCGCGATCGCCTCGCTGGCCGCCAACGTCTTGATGTTCACTCTGATCTCGCTGTTCACCAACGCCAGCCCCGAAGAAACCAGCGCCGCCGAGGCCTGTGCGGTGGATAACGTGCGCCGCCCGCAACGCCGCGAGCTGCATGCGGCCTCGCCCCAGGAATTCGCCACGCAGCTGGCCAAGCCGCTCGGCGCCAAGGCCGCGCAAAAGGAAGTGGAACAGGCCCTGCGGGATCTGTACCTGCCGTTCGACGAGCGCCGCCCCTATGCCCTGCGCCGCCTGCGTGACCGTATCGAAGCCAACTTGTCCGGGTTGATGGGCCCTAGCGTGTCCCAGGACATGGTGGAAACCTTCCTGCCCTACAAGGCCGGCGGCGAAAACTACGTGACCGAAGACATCCACTTCATCGAAAGCCGGCTGGAGGATTACCACTCGCGCCTCACCGGCCTTGCCGCCGAGCTCGACGCCCTGCGCCGCTACCACCGCCAGACCCTGCAGGAACTGCCGATGGGCGTGTGTTCCCTGGCCAAGGACCAGGAAATCCTGATGTGGAACAAGGCCATGGAAGAGCTGACCGGGATAGCCGCGCAACGCGTGGTCGGCTCTCGCCTCAATACACTCGGCGAGCCCTGGAAAGAACTGCTGCAAGGCTTTATCAACCTGCCCGACGAGCATTTGCACAAGCAGCACCTGGCCCTCGACGGCCAGACCCGCTGGCTCAACCTGCACAAGGCCGCGATTGACGAGCCCCTGGCCCCTGGCAACAGCGGCCTGGTGTTACTGGTGGAGGACCTGACCGATACCCAGATGCTCGAAGACAAGCTGGTGCACTCCGAGCGCCTGGCCAGCATCGGTCGCCTGGCCGCCGGGGTGGCTCACGAGATCGGCAACCCGATCACCGGTATCGCCTGCCTGGCGCAGAACCTGCGCGAAGAGCGCGAGGAAGACGGTGAAATCACCGAGATCAGCGGGCAAATCCTTGAACAGACCAAGCGCGTGTCACGCATCGTGCAGTCGCTGATGAGCTTCGCCCACTCCGGCGCCCATCAGAATCAGGACGAAGCGGTATGCCTGGCCGAAGTGGCGCAGGATGCCATTGGGCTGCTGGCCTTGAACCGGCGCAATTTCGAAGTACAGTTCTTTAACCTGTGCGATCCGGACCATTGGGTCGATGGCGACTCACAACGCCTGGCGCAGGTGCTGATCAACCTGTTGTCCAACGCCCGTGATGCGTCCCCGCCGCACAGTGCCGTACGCGTCAAGAGCGAGGCTTTCGAGCACACGGTCGACCTGATCGTGGAAGACGAAGGCAGCGGCATTCCACAGAACATCATGGACCGATTGTTCGAACCTTTCTTCACCACCAAGGACCCAGGTGAAGGTACCGGTCTGGGCCTTGCACTGGTCTATTCCATCGTTGAAGAGCATTATGGACAAATCACCATCGACAGCCCGGCTGACACCGAAAGCCAACGCGGCACCCGTATTCGGGTGACCTTGCCGCGTCATGTCGAAGCGACGTCCGCTGTGAACTGAGACCGTCGAGAGAATTGAATCAATGCCGCACATTTTGATCGTCGAAGACGAAACCATTATCCGCTCTGCCTTGCGTCGCCTGCTTGAACGTAATCAGTACCAGGTCAGCGAAGCCGGCTCGGTGCAGGAAGCCCAGGAGCGGTTCAGCATTCCCACGTTCGACCTGATCGTCAGCGACCTGCGCTTGCCGGGCGCACCGGGTACCGAACTGATCAAGCTGGGCCAGGGCACTCCGGTGCTGATCATGACCAGCTACGCCAGCCTGCGCTCGGCCGTGGACTCGATGAAGATGGGCGCGGTGGACTACATCGCCAAGCCTTTCGACCATGACGAGATGCTTCAGGCTGTGGCCCGCATCCTGCGTGACCGCCAGTCGGCCAGCAGTGCGCCAGCCGAACCGCGTCCGGCAGGAAAAGCTGCCGACAAGCCAGGCGTCGACAACAGCAACGGCGAGATCGGCATTATTGGCTCCTGCCCGCCCATGCAGGACCTTTACAGCAAGATCCGCAAAGTGGCACCCACCGACTCCAATGTCTTGATCCAGGGTGAGTCGGGCACCGGCAAGGAGCTGGTGGCCCGTGCCCTGCACAACCTGTCCAGGCGCGCCAAGGCACCGATGATCTCGGTGAACTGCGCGGCGATCCCCGAATCCCTGATCGAGTCCGAACTGTTTGGTCACGAAAAAGGCGCATTCACCGGTGCCAGCGCCGGGCGTGCGGGCCTGGTCGAAGCCGCCGATGGCGGCACGCTGTTCCTCGACGAGATCGGCGAATTGCCGCTGGAAGCACAGGCGCGCTTGCTGCGGGTGCTGCAGGAAGGCGAAATTCGCCGGGTCGGTTCGGTGCAATCGCAAAAGGTCGATGTGCGCCTGATCGCAGCGACGCACCGCGACCTCAAGAGCCTGGCCAAGATCGGCCAGTTCCGCGAAGACTTGTATTACCGCTTGCACGTGATTGCGCTCAAGCTGCCAGCACTGCGTGAGCGTGGCGCCGACGTCAACGAGATTGCCAATGCGTTCCTGCTGCGCCAGAGCGCGCGCATCAACCGAACCGACCTGAAGTTCGCGCCGGACGCCGAGCAGGCGATCCGGCATTACTCGTGGCCGGGTAACGTGCGGGAACTGGAGAACGCCGTTGAGCGTGCGGTCATTCTGTCGGAAAGCCCGGAAATTTCCGCCGAGCTGCTGGGCATCGATATCGAGCTCAGCGACCTGGACGACGACGACTTCATCGGCCTGGCGCCGCAACAGGGCACAGGTAGCACTACCAGCCATGAGCCGACGGAGGACTTGTCCCTGGAGGACTACTTCCAGCACTTCGTCCTCGAGCACCAGGACCACATGACCGAGACCGAACTGGCGCGCAAGCTGGGCGTAAGCCGCAAATGCCTGTGGGAACGCCGCCAGCGCCTGGGTATTCCACGGCGCAAGACCGGCGTCGCCAGCGAGAGTTGAGGGCCCGCACCACAGGTAACACCTGCTAATGTGAAAAAACTGTTACCGCGGATATTACGCGTAACAAAAGCCGGGGCTTACGGTAACGAAGCCCCGGCTTTTTTTCGCCCGCCAAAACCCGATAATCGCCTCAAACCCCTGATTTTGCTGGGCGATGCAAAAGTTGGCACGCACCCTGCTATATGCTTAGTACAAAAACAATAACAAGCTTTGTACAAGACAATAAAAATAAGACGAATCGACTCACGCATAACAAAAACAACACGGCGGAGGCGCAGCTAACTGATTCTTTTGGAGAGGCGTTGCATTGGGGCTTGCCCCGCAACCAGGCCGAGAACAACAAAAACTGCCCTAAGGCAGAGCCTGAACTGGTTGGATCGTAGATCAGCAACACAGCGACCAAAGCAATCCGTTTGCTCTTGACTCCCGATTGGGAGTGTCATGAAGGTGAAGCTTCATGGCGAGGGCGATCAACAAAAACAAGAAGCCCGAAAACCATAATAAAAAAAGAGCACGCAACTACTTCTGGGGGAGCTTCGGCTCCCCTTGTAGTTTCCGATAGATACTCCGGATTCACCTTCAAACGCTTATGGCGCAACGCCTGCAGCTTGTTCCTACACCATCCCCTGACTAAATGCTAGAATCCCGGCCCATCATGCGGTCATTCTTCGTTATGGCCGAACATTCCTTCAAACAGTGCATCCCATGCTGAAGAAGTTGTTCCAGTCATTCCGTTCTCCCTTGCGTCGTACGCAACACATTCGCAGCACGCCTGAAGTGCTTAACAGCAATCAGCATTCATTGCAGCGTGCTCAGTTCAGCCGTTACGCAGTGAACATCGTCGAACGTTTGCAGAACGCCGGTTACCAGGCTTACCTGGTGGGCGGGTGCGTACGCGACATGCTGCTCAATATCACGCCGAAGGATTTCGACGTCGCCACCAGCGCCACGCCTGAACAGGTGCGTGCCGAATTCCGCAATGCGCGGATCATCGGGCGCCGCTTCAAGCTGGTGCATATCCATTTCGGGCGCGAAATCATCGAAGTCGCGACGTTCCGCGCCGGCCATCCGCAAAACGATGAAGAGGAGGACACCAATCAGTCTTCCCGCAACGAGAGCGGACGCATCCTGCGCGACAATGTCTACGGCACGCTGGAAGAAGACGCGCAGCGCCGCGACTTCACCATCAATGCCCTCTATTACGATCCGGTCAGCGAGCGCATCCTCGATTACGCCAACGGCGTGCACGATATCCGCAACAACCTGATCCGCCTGATCGGCGATCCGACCCAACGCTACCAGGAAGACCCGGTGCGCATGCTGCGTGCCGTGCGGTTCGCCGCCAAGCTCAACTTCGGTATCGAAAAGCACACGGCCGCACCGATTCGCGAATTGGCACCGATGCTGCGGGAGATCCCGTCGGCGCGTCTGTTTGAAGAAGTGCTCAAGCTGTTCCTGTCGGGCTACGCCGCCGACACCTTTGAAATGCTCGTCGACCTGCAGTTGTTCGATCCACTGTTCCCGGCCAGCGCCGAGGCTTTGGAGCACAACCCGACGTATACCCACACCCTGATCAGCGAAGCGTTGATCAACACTGACTTGCGCATCAAGCAGAACAAACCGGTCACCCCGGCGTTCCTGTTTGCCGCCCTGTTGTGGCCGGCGTTGCCTAAACGCGTCCTGCGCCTGCAGGACCGTGGCATGCCGCCAATCCCTGCGATGCAGGAAGCCGCCCACGAGTTGATCACCGAACAGTGCCAGCGCATCGCCATTCCGAAGCGCTTCACCCTGCCGATCCGCGAAATCTGGGACATGCAAGAGCGCCTGCCGCGCCGCAGCGGCAAACGCGCCGACCTGTTGCTGGAGAACCCGCGCTTCCGCGCCGGCTACGACTTCCTGTTGCTGCGTGAAAGCGCCGGCGAGCAGACCGACGGCCTGGGTGAATGGTGGACCGACTATCAGGATGCCAATGACAGCCAACGCCGCGAGATGATTCGTGAACTGGGCAGCAAAGGCGACAGCACCGGTGAAGGGCCGAAAAAGCGTCGCCGCAGCACGAGCAAGCGCAAACGTAGCGCCGCCGAAGGCTCAGGCGCAACGGGCGAATAAACGTGGAGCGTATCTACATCGGCATGGGCAGCAACCTGGCTGCCCCGGCGCAGCAACTGCGCAGCGCTATCGAAGCCTTGGCGCGACTGCCCGGCACTGCCCTTGCCGGTGTCTCCGCCTTCTACCAAAGCGACTCTCTGCTTCCCGGCCAACCGCGTTACACCAACGCGGTGGCGGCCCTGGACAGCACCCTTGCGCCGCTGGACCTGCTCGATGCGTTGCAAGCCATCGAAAACGACCAGGGCCGCGAGCGCGCTGAACGCTGGGGGCCACGCACCCTCGATCTGGATATTCTGCTGTTTGGCGATCGCCTGATCGATGAGCCGCGCCTCAAGGTGCCGCACTACCAGATGCACCTGCGGCCGTTCGTCCTTTATCCACTGGCTGAGTTGGTGCCTGCCGACCTGCAACTGCCAGACGGGCAAAGCCTCAGCGGCTTGCTTGAAGCCTGCCCATTCGTCGGCCTGGAACGCCTACCTCTGTAGGAGCGAGCTTGCTCGCGAAAGTCGTCAACGATCACGCGCCCAGCCTGATTAAACGCAGTACCTGTGGGTTCTTCGCGAGCAAGCTCGCTCCTACAATCGCGTCAGTAACAGCGGTAACACCGCCATCGTAACAATGCGGTAACACATCCAATTGACTTCCCGTGTCCTCCTCACGACTATAGGCGTCCCGCTGCCGCCAACCCGGCACTGAAGGGCGCAATCCAGGCCTTATAAGCACTGCTCTCAAGACAGTGCGCCTGTATAAACGAAGACTCACGCGCGTTACTCGCTGTTTCCAAGCGCCTGAACGAGGACCCTTTTCATGCCAGACATTACCCTGACCACCTTGCAGAGCCTCAAGCTCAAAGGTGAAAAAATCACCATGCTGACCTGCTACGACGCTACCTTCGCCCACGCCAGTTGCCAGGCCGGAGTCGAGGTGTTGCTGGTGGGCGACTCCCTGGGCATGGTTCTTCAAGGGAATGACAGCACGCTACCCGTTACCACCGATGAGCTCGCGTACCACACCGCCAGCGTCAAGCGTGGCAACGACGGTGCATTTATCATCGCCGACCTGCCGTTCATGGGTTACGCGACGCTCGAACAGACCTTCCAGAACGCCGGCAAACTGATGCAGGCGGGCGCGCACATGATCAAGGTCGAAGGTGCCGTCTGGCTCGCCGAGTCGATCCGACTGCTGGCTGAGCGCGGCGTACCGGTCTGCGCGCACATGGGCCTGACGCCGCAGTCGGTCAACCTGCTGGGCGGCTATAAAGTGCAGGGCCGCAATGAAGCCCAGGCACGCCAGATGCGCGCCGATGCCATCGCCCTGGAGCAAGCCGGTGCCGCGATGATCCTGCTGGAGTGCGTCCCCAGTGAACTGGCCGCCGAAATCACCCAGGCCGTCAAGGTACCGGTGATCGGCATCGGCGCCGGCTCGGCCACCGATGGCCAGGTGCTGGTGCTGCACGACATGCTCGGCCTGTCGATCAGCGGCCACGTGCCCAAGTTCGTGAAAAACTTCATGGCCGGCCAGACCAGCATTCACGCCGCGCTGAGCGCTTACGTCAGCGAAGTCAAAGCCGTGACCTTCCCCGGCACCGAACATGGATTCTCTGCATGAACACCGTTAAAACCCTACGCGAGCTGCGTTCCGCCGTGACCCATGCGCGCAATGCCGGCAAGCGCATCGGCTTCGTGCCGACCATGGGCAACCTGCACAACGGCCACGCCACCTTGGTGAGCAAAGCGGCGCAGCAATCGGATTTCGTGGTGACGAGCATTTTCGTCAACCCGCTGCAATTCGGCGCCGGCGAAGACCTGGACAAATACCCGCGCACTCTCGCCGCCGACCAAGAAATGCTGCTGCAAGCCGGTTGTAACCTGCTGTTCGCGCCAACGGTCGAAGAGATGTATCCCGACGGCATGACCGGACAAACCCGCGTCAGCGTGCCCCAGCTCTCCGAAGGCCTGTGTGGGGCCAGCCGTCCAGGGCATTTCGAAGGCGTTGCCACGGTGGTCAGCAAGCTGTTCAACATGGTGCAGCCGGATATGGCCGTCTTTGGCCAGAAGGACTATCAGCAATTGGCGGTGATTCGCGCCATGGTGCATGACCTGAACATGCCCATCCAGATCATCGGCGAGCCGACCGTACGCGCAGCCGATGGCCTGGCGCTGTCATCGCGCAACGGTTACCTCAGCGAAGAGCAACGGGCGATTGCACCGGTGCTGTACCGCAGCCTCAGCCAGATCGCGGCCGCCATCAAAAGCGGTGAGTCTGATTTCGCCAGGCTGCGCGCCGAGCACATCCAGCAGATCGAAGCCGCTGGCTTGCGCATGGATTACCTGGAAGTGCGCCAAGGCGTGCACCTTCGCCCAGCCACGCCAGAAGATCGGGACATTGTGATCCTGGTCGCCGCCTATCTGGGCGCGACTCGCTTGATCGACAATCTGCATTTGAACCTCGACTGACCCCTCTCGACACCCCGCGCCGATTGCCCTGATCGCTGTGCCGGTATAAAAAAGTACCGGCCACAGCGCAGACAAAGCCAAGACATATCGACACGCTAGGTTTAATGTAATCGCCCTGCGCGTATGGTTAGCGCTATCTGGAACTCGTGGCCAGTGAAAAGACTGGATGTTCCGGATTTTGAAGTGTCCTAAAAGGCAGTCCCCGTAATAAAAAGGAAACCCGCAGCGATGGCGTACTACCGCACCCCTCATGACGTTACCGCGCTGCCCGCCTGGCAAGCGCTCAATCAACATCGCCAAGCCATGCAGGATTTCAGCATGCGCGAGGCGTTCAATGCCGACCCCCAGCGTTTCTCAGAATTCACCCTGAGCAGCTGCGGGCTTTTCCTCGATTACTCGAAAAATCTGATCACCCGCGAAACCCGCGACCTGCTGGTGGGCCTGGCCAACGAAGTCGGCCTCAAAGATGCGATCAACTCGCTGTATGCCGGCGAGCCAGTCAACTCCTCCGAAGGTCGCCCGGCGCTGCATACCGCCCTGCGCCGCCCGGTGGGCGACAAGTTGTCGGTCAACGGTGTGAACATCATGCCGGACGTGCACAAGGTGTTGAACCAGATCACTGACCTGGTCGGCCGCATTCACGATGGCCTGTGGCGTGGTTACACCGAGAAGCCGATCACCGACGTGGTGAACATCGGCATCGGTGGTTCGTTCCTCGGCCCGGAGCTGGTCTCCGAAGCGCTGTTGTCCTACGCTCATAAAGGTGTGCGCTGCCATTACCTGGCGAACATCGACGGCAGCGAGTTCCACGAGCTGACCATGAAGCTGCGCGCCGAGACCACCCTGTTCATTGTCTCGTCCAAGTCCTTCAACACCCTTGAAACCCTGAAGAATGCCCAGGCCGCTCGCGCCTGGTACTTGGCCCAGGGTGGCTCGGAAGCCGAGCTGTACCGCCACTTTATCGCCGTGTCGAGCAACAACGCAGCGGCCGTGGCGTTCGGTATCCGCGAAGAAAACATCTTCCCGATGTGGGACTGGGTCGGTGGGCGTTACTCGCTGTGGTCTGCGATTGGCTTGCCGATTGCGCTGGCAATCGGCATGTCCAACTTCAAGGAACTGCTGTCCGGTGCCTACACCATGGACCAGCATTTCCAGAACGCCCCGTTCGAAGACAACATGCCGGTGCTGCTGGGCTTGCTGGGCGTATGGTATGGCAACTTCTGGGGCTCGCAGAGCCACGCGATCCTGCCGTACGACCACTACCTGCGTAACATCACCAAGCACTTGCAGCAGCTGGACATGGAATCCAACGGCAAGAGCGTGCGCCAGGACGGCACACCGGTAGCCACCGACACCGGCCCGGTCATCTGGGGCGGCGTGGGCTGCAACGGGCAGCATGCTTATCATCAGTTGCTGCACCAAGGCACCCAACTGATTCCGGCCGACTTCATCGTGCCGATCGTGAGCTTCAACCCAGTCTCCGACCACCATCAGTGGCTGTACGCCAACTGCCTGTCCCAGAGCCAGGCACTGATGCTCGGCAAGACGCGCGCAGAAGCCGAAGCGGAGCTGCGCGAAAAAGGCATTCCGGAGGCCGACGTACAGAAACTGGCGCCTCACAAGGTGATTCCGGGCAACCGTCCGAGCAACACGCTCGTGGTCGAACGCATCAGCCCACGTCGCCTGGGCGCGCTGGTCGCCATGTATGAGCACAAGGTGTTCGTGCAGAGCGTAATCTGGGGCATCAACGCCTTCGACCAATGGGGTGTCGAGCTGGGCAAGGAACTGGGCAAAGGCGTCTACAACCGCCTGACCGGCGCCGAAGAAACCTTGGCCGATGATGCTTCCACCCAGGGCCTGATCAACTACTTCCGCGGTCGTCACCGCGGCTGATCCAGGTAGTGAAAGGCCAATGTCCGTTCGGACATTGGCCTTGAACCCTCACACATCAGGGTGCATCTTTATGACTTGTCGCCAAAACAAGAATAAGGAGCGCTCATGTTCGATATCAGTCAATTCCCGTCCGCCGACGCCGTTCGTCGGGCTGCGCAACTCAGTCAAGAGGACTATCAGCGCCTCTACCGCCAATCCATCGAACAGCCGGTCACTTTCTGGGCCGCGCAGGCCAAGGGCTTCCTCGATTGGGTAACGCCGTGGCACACCGTTCATAGCGCCGACATCAGCACCGGTGCCGCGCAATGGTTTGCAGGTGGACAGCTCAACGTCAGCTACAACTGCATCGACCGTCATCTGGCACAGCGTGCCGATCAGCCGGCCTTCATCTGGGAAGGCGATGACCCTGCAAAATCCTCCAAAATCACTTACCGCCAACTTCATCAACACGTCAGCCGACTGGCCAACGTGCTGAAGAGCCGTGGCGTAAGAAAAGGCGACCGGGTGTGCATCTATATGCCGATGATCCCGGAAGCGGCCTACGCCATGCTGGCCTGCACACGCATCGGCGCGGTGCACTCGGTGGTGTTTGGCGGGTTCTCGCCCGACGCCCTGCGTGATCGCATACTGGATGCCGACTGTCGTACTGTCATCACTGCCGACGAAGGTGTACGCGGCGGCAAGCCGGTGGCGCTCAAGCACAACGTGGATAAAGCACTGGCCAGTTGCCCGAACGTCAGCACCGTACTGGTGGTACAACGCACCGGCGCAAGCGTGAACTGGAGCGAAGGCCGCGACCTCAAGTATCAACAGGCCGTGGATGCCGCGAGCGACGATTGCCCGCCCGAGCCAATGGACGCCGAGGCCCCGCTGTTCATCCTCTATACCTCCGGCAGCACAGGCAAACCCAAGGGCGTGCTGCACAGCACCGGCGGTTATCTGCTGCAAGCGGCAATGACCTTCAAGTACGTGCTGGACTACCAGGAGGGCGAGGTGTTCTGGTGCACCGCCGACGTGGGTTGGGTCACCGGCCACAGCTACATCGTCTATGGCCCGTTGGCCAATGGGGCGACGTCATTGATATTCGAGGGCGTACCGAGTTACCCGGACAGCTCGCGCTTCTGGCAGGTCATCGATAAACATCAGGTGAATATTTTCTACACCGCGCCGACCGCATTGCGCGCGCTGATGCGTGAAGGCAGCGGCCCGCTACAAAGCTCTTCACGCGCCAGCTTGCGCCTGCTGGGCAGTGTCGGTGAGCCGATTAACCCAGAGGCGTGGGACTGGTACTTCAACGCCGTCGGCGAACAGCGCTGCCCGATTGTCGATACCTGGTGGCAGACCGAAACCGGCGGCATCATGCTCAGCCCGCTGGCCAGCGCCCAACGCATCAAGCCAGGTTGTGCCACCCAGCCGATGTTCGGCGTACAACCGGTGTTGCTGGATGAGCAAGGTAAAGAAATCAGCGGTGCCGGCAGCGGCGTGCTCGCGATCAAATCCAGCTGGCCGGGGCAGATCCGCAGCGTCTACGGCGATCCGCAGCGCATGATCGACACCTATTTCAAACCCTACCCCGGCTACTACTTCACGGGCGACGGCGCGAGGCGCGATGAGGACGGCGATTACTGGATTACCGGGCGGGTCGACGACGTCATCAACGTATCTGGCCATCGCATCGGTACGGCCGAAGTCGAAAGCGCCCTGGTGCTGCACGACCAGATCGCCGAAGCCGCGGTGGTGGGCTATCCCCACGACGTCAAAGGCCAGGGCATCTATGCCTTCGTCACGCCAATGAACGGCGTCGAACCCAGCGATGCACTGAAAAAGCACCTGCTGGAGTTGATCAGCAAGGAAATCGGCAGCTTCGCCAAACCAGAATTTATCCAGTGGGCGCCCGCCCTGCCGAAAACCCGCTCCGGCAAGATCATGCGCAGGATTCTGCGCAAGATCGCCTGCAACGAGCTGGACAGCCTGGGCGACACCTCGACGCTGGCCGACCCGAGCGTGGTGGACGGCTTGATCGAGGAACGCCTTAACCGATAGCCTCGAAATAACCCCCGGCCTGTTCAGGCCGGGGCTGTTAAACTGCGCGACCGCAATTGTCCTCATTTACCTGCAAGCAAGGCGCGCTCCATGACTCCCTTGAACCAGGCGCTGCGCGCCGCCCTCGATCATCGCCAAGACCTGATCAGTGAACTGCATGCCCAGGGGACTGACTGCTACCGATTGTTCCACGGCAGCCAGGAAGGCGCCGGCGGCCTGACGATCGATCGCTACGGCCCGCAATTATTGGTGCAAAGCTTTCACCAATCCCTGGAGCGCGCTGATCTGTTGGACCTGCACCAACTGATCAACCAATACATGGGCCTGGAATTGCTGCTGGTGTACAACGACCGCTCCCGTGGCAACTCGCGGATCGACCGAGAAGACACCGTCTACCGCGCCGAACCTGCCGCGCTGGAAGATCTGGTTGGTCACGAATGGGGCCTCAACTACCGTGTCCGCGGGCGCCATGCCGGGCAGGATCCGCTGCTGTTCCTTGATCTGCGCAACACCCGCGGCTGGGTCAAGGCGCACTGCGCCGGTAAAAGCGTACTCAACTTGTTCGCCTACACCTGTGGCGTCGGCTTGAGCGCGGCGGCGGGCGGCGCGCGCGAAGTCTGCAACCTGGACTTTGCCGAGGGGAACCTGGCGGTCGGTCGCGAGAACGGCCTGCTCAACCCGCAGTTGCCGACCATGGAGTTTGTACAGTCCGATTACTTCCCTGCAATCCGCCAACTGGCCGGCCTCGCCATCACTCAGCGCCGTGGCCAGAAATTGCCCAGCTACCCGCGCCTGGAACAGCGCCAGTATGACCTGGTGCTGCTCGATCCCCCCGCCTGGGCCAAAAGCGCCTTCGGCACCGTCGACCTGTTGCGTGACTACCAAAGTCTGCTCAAACCCGCCTTGTTGGCCACCGCCGATAATGGCGTACTCATTTGCTGCAACAACCTGGCGAAAGTGAGCATGGATGACTGGCGCGAACAGGTGCTGCGTTGCGCCGAAAAAGCCGGTCGCCCCGTGCGCGATTGGCAGGTGATGGCGCCGGGAGCGGACTTCCCGTCGAAAGACCAACAGCCTCCGCTGAAGACCCTGATCCTGCAATTGTAGGAAGTTTCCCAAGGCCCGCTGTTCTTCGGAACCGAAATCACGTGCCATACTCCAAGGCACTCTCGTTCGACATAGATGGCGTCACCCATGCCCAAAGGATTGACCCGCGCCCTAGGCGCCTTGTTGACTGCCCTTGCGTTGTACAGCTTGCTGGGCTTTCTGATTCTTCCCGGCATTGCCCTTCGCATTGCCAACCAGCAGTTGGCCAACTACGCGACGGTACCGGCGCGTATCGAGCGTATCGAGCTCAACCCGTTCAGCCTGGAGCTGACGCTATGGGGGCTGAAGATCGGTGAACCCGGCAAGGAACAGCTGGGCTTCGCGCGCCTCTATGCCAATCTGCAGATTGACAGCCTATGGACCCGCGCGCTGCACCTGGCCGATGTGCAACTGGAACAACCCAAGACCGAATTACTCTTCGACAAGTCCGGCCAGTTGAACCTGGCGCAGCTGTTCAAATTGCCTGCGAGCGAGCCGACCCCGGCCGATCCCGACGCCAAGCCCTTCCCGCTGCGTATCGACAGCATCAAGCTGGCGGGCGGTTATGTGCACTTCGAGGACCTGCGTCCCAGCGAACCCATCGAATTTCTCTACGACAAACTCGACTTCGAACTGAAGAACCTCAGTACATTGCCGGAAGATAACGCCGACATGACGTTGGTGGCCGCAGGCCCCGCGGGCGGGCAGATCGACTGGAAGGGCAACTTCAGCCTGGTGCCGATCACCTCACAAGGTTCGCTCAAAGTCACCGACGGCAAGATGAAAGCCTGGTGGCCGTATGTGCGCGATGCCCTGCCGCTGGTGCTTGAGGACGGCGTGCTTAATTTCAGCACCGACTACACCTTCAGCCTGGCCAAAGAGACCGAACTGAACCTGACCAACACCACCGCCAGCATCGCGCCTTTCGCAATCAAGGCGCCGGATGGTCGACCTTTGGCACGCTTGGAACGCCTGGACGTCAGCGAGACCACGGTGGACCTCGCCAAGCAGAAGGTGGTGATCGGCAAGATCCGCAGCAACAAACTGGAAACCTGGGCAGCCCGCGAAGCCGATGGGCAGCTCGACTGGCAGAAGCTGTTCGCCAGCCAACCCGCCAAGCCGGCCAAGGCGCCGGAGCCTGCCTCTGCCCCCGCAACCGCCGATTCGCCTGAAGCGAAACCGGCCGCGCCGAACAAGCCCTGGCAAGTGCTGCTCAAGGACGTGCAACTGCGCAACTATCAGGTGCACCTGGCCGACCGCCAGGCCAAGCCTGCGGTAGCACTGGAGCTGGGCCCGTTGAACGTCGACGTGCAGAATTTCGACAGCCTCAACCAGAGCCCTTTTACCTTGAAGGTCGACACCGGCCTGGGCAAGCAAGGCAAGATCCAGGCAACCGGCGAGGTCAACCTCAATCCGGTCAGCGCCAAGCTGAAAGTGAACACCCAGGACATCGACCTGCGCGTCGCCCAATCCTATATCAGCCCGTTCATTCGCCTGGAACTGCGCAGCGGCATGCTGGGCAGCAATCTGGATGTAAACCTCAAAAGCACCGAACCGCTGGCCCTTCAGGTCACCGGCCGGGCGCAGGTGGATCAGCTGCACACGCTCGACACCCTTAAGTCTCGTGATTTCCTCAAGTGGCAGCGCCTGGTGTTGGAAGGCGTGAACTACCAGCATGGCGACAGCCTGA
Organism: Pseudomonas sp. W4I3; assembly: GCF_030816195.1. Lineage (GTDB taxonomy): Bacteria > Pseudomonadota > Gammaproteobacteria > Pseudomonadales > Pseudomonadaceae > Aquipseudomonas. Next base: position 5,751,676 of record NZ_JAUSXS010000001.1, read on the forward strand.
CGATCGATAAGGTCAACCTGCTGCAACCCTATGCGCGCTTCATGATCAATGACGACCGCACCACCAACATTGACGACCTGCTGATTCCGCAGCCCGCCGACAGCGGTGCCAAGTCTTCTGCCAAGCCGGCAGCGAGCAAAGACAAGCCGCTGGGTATCCGCATCGGGCAGATCGCGATCAACGACGGCTCGGCCAATTTCGCCGACTTCAGCCTCACGCCCAACTTCGCCACTGCGATTCAACAGCTCAACGGCCAGATCGGCACCATCGACAGCCGCCAAGCCAAGCCGGCCAGCGTCGACATCAAGGGCAAGGTGGACCGCTACGCACCGGTGACCATCAAGGGCAGCGTGAACCCCTTTGACCCGATGGCCGCGCTGGACATCGCGACCAGCTTCAAACGTGTCGAGCTGACCACCCTGACGCCGTACTCAGGCAAATTTGCCGGTTTTCGCATCCGCAAAGGTCGCCTGAACCTGGACTTGCATTACATGATCACCAAAGGTCAGTTGAAGGCTGAGAACAAGGTGGTGGTCGAGCAATTGCAACTGGGTGAGAAGGTCGACAGCGCCGACGCCGTGGACTTGCCGATTCGCTTGGCAATTGCCCTGCTCAAGGACAGCGACGGCAAGATTTCCATCGAACTGCCGGTGACCGGTGATTTGAACAACCCACAATTCAGCGTGATGCCGATTGTGTGGCAAACCCTGCGTAACCTCGTGGTGCGTGCGGCGACGGCGCCGTTCAAGTTCATTGGCGGGCTGGTGACCGGCGGGGGCTCGGAAGACCTGGGCAATGTCTCGTTCGCCGCAGGCTCGAGCGAACTGAACAAAGACGCCGAAGGCGCCCTCAACACGCTGGCCAAGGCGCTCAAGGAACGCCCTGCCCTGCGCCTGGAGATCGAAGGCACTGCCGCTGCCAGCAGTGACGGTCCGTTCCTGGCGGCACAACGGCTTGAGCGTGAATACCAATACAACTACTACAAGATCCTGCAGCGTCGCGGCGATAAAGTGCCGGCTCAGGCATCATTGCTTGTCGTGCCGGAGAAGGAAAAGGCGCCGTTGCTGGAAGGCATCTACCGCACCCGTCTGAAGCAACAGCCACCGGCCGAGTGGAAGGACTTGGGTAACGATGAGCGCACCGCCAAGCTCAAGGATGGCGTGATCAAGTTCTGGAGTGGCAGCGACGTGCTTCTGCGCCAACTGGGCCAGGACCGAGCCAGTACCATCAAGGACTATTTGGTGGATAAGGCTCAGCTGGAAGACGACCGCGTGTACTTCATTGATGCGCAGCTGGGACAGGCTGAGAAGGATGGTCGGGTCGTTACGCCGATGCACTTGGATGCCGAGTAACCCCATGTGGGAGGGGGCTTGCTCCCGATAGCGGTAGATCAGTCAATTATATTTTGACTGTGACACCGCTATCGGGAGCAAGCCCCCTCCCACATTGTGATGCCGCGTCTGGCCGGCAAATTATGGCGCCCAAATAGAACAGGCCCCGACACAAGTGCCGGGGCCTGTAATGACCACATCCGTGTGGTCGGTCGCATGAACTCCAGAGGTGCCTCGGGTGGATATCTAACTCACCCTAAGCCGCCGCTATCCGGTTCAGACGAAACCTGTGGGTTACTCTGCTTTCAGGCCATCAGCCGATACAGCTTTAACGCCTTTGATTTTCTTGGTGATCGCAACAGCAGTTTCTTTCTGCGCGGCGGTCACTGCGGTAGGGGACGACAGCGAAACTACGCCCTTGTTGGTTTCAACCTTGATGTCGGTGCCAGGAATACCTTTCTCGGTAACCAGGTCAGCCTTCACTTTGGTGGTGATCCAGGTGTCGCTAGTCGCCTCTCCAGCGTTGTGGGCTGCGCCTTTGGTTTTATCGATACCGTCAGCCTTGGTAGCGCCGCCAGCCAGCAGGCCGTCTGCGGAAACTGCAGTCACGCCTTTGATTTTTTTGGTGATGGCTACGGCGGTCGCTTTCTGCGAATCCGAGATAGCAACCTCGGAAGACAGGGAAACCACGCCTTTGTTGGTTTCAACCTTGATGTCCGAACCTGGGATGCCTTTTTCAGTCAGCAGGTCAGCTTTGACTTTAGTGGTGATCCAAGTGTCCGAGGTAGACTCTTTGGCTTTGGTCACTTCACCTGCCGCCAAGGTCATCGGGGCTTGGGAAGTCTGAGCAAAGGCTACGTTAGCACCCATGGCCAGAGTCAGAGCGGTAGCAGTAGCGAGAGCGAACTTCTTCATACGAGTAACTCCTGTTTTATTAAAAGTCTGCAGTTCATAAAAATCTTAGTGCTGCAGCGCTGACAGGGATATTGCAGGCAGTGTGCCAAGTCGGCACTCAGCAAAAAACCCTTATAAAACAGAAGCTTATAAAACATGCCGTTTTTCGGAATCGTGCAACTTGCATGAAGCCCATCGTGCCTGCATGCAAGTTGCGGCTTTTGGGGTGGGGCTAAACGGCTGATTCTGCTCCACTTTCTTGCGCGCATAAAAAAAGGACTCCGAAGAGTCCTTTTTTCAGCTTGAAGCTTTAGGGGTGATTAAACGCCCGAAGCCTTGGCTGCTGCTACGTCCTTGATGGACAGTTTGATACGGCCGCGGTTGTCCACGTCCAGTACCAGCACTTCCACTTCCTGGCCTTCTTTGAGAATGTCGGTCACTTTCTCAACGCGAGCGTCGCTCAGCATGGAGATATGAACCAGACCGTCTTTGCCCGGCAGGATGTTGACGAATGCGCCGAAGTCGACGATGCGCTCAACCTTACCGACATAGATCTTGCCGATCTCGGCCTCAGCGGTGATACCCAGGACGCGCTGGCGTGCAGCTTCAGCCGCTTCCTTGGTTTCGCCGAAGATCTTGATCGAACCGTCGTCTTCGATATCGATCGAAGCCTTGGTTTCTTCACAGATCGCACGAATGGTCGCGCCGCCTTTACCGATGACATCACGGATTTTGTCGGTGTCGATTTTCATCGCGATCATGGTCGGAGCATTTTCCGACAGCTCGGTACGCGACTGACCAATGATCTGGTTCATCTGGCCGAGGATATTCAGGCGCGCTTCCAGGGCTTGGCCCAGGGCGATCTCCATGATCTCTTCGGTGATGCCCTTGATCTTGATGTCCATCTGCAGCGCGGTCACGCCTTTGGCGGTACCGGCTACTTTGAAGTCCATGTCGCCCAGGTGGTCTTCGTCGCCCAGGATGTCGGTCAGGATGGCGAACTTCTCGCCTTCTTTAACCAGACCCATGGCGATACCGGCAACCGGCGCCTTCATCGGCACACCAGCGTCCATCAGCGCCAGAGAAGCACCGCAAACGGAAGCCATGGAGCTGGAGCCGTTGGACTCGGTGATTTCCGACACCACACGGATGGTGTAAGGGAACACGTCGGCAGCCGGCAGCATCGCTGCGATCGAACGACGGGCCAGACGGCCGTGACCGATTTCGCGACGACCAGCGCCACCCATGCGACCACACTCGCCCACCGAGAACGGAGGGAAGTTGTAGTGCAGCATGAACGGGTCTTTTTTCTCGCCTTCCAGGGTGTCCAGCAGTTGTGCGTCACGGGCAGTACCCAGTGTCGCGACAACCAGTGCCTGAGTTTCACCACGGGTGAACAGCGCCGAACCGTGAGTCTTCGGCAGAACGCCGACTTCGATGTTCAGTGGACGAACGGTGCGGGTGTCGCGACCGTCGATGCGAGGCTTGCCGTTAACGATGTTTTCGCGAACGGTGCGGTATTCGATTTCGCCGAAAGCCGCTTTGACTTCGCTGGAGGAAGGCTGGCCTTCTTCACCGGACAGCTTGGCCACGACCTGATCCTTCAGCTCGCCCAGGCGAGCGTAACGGTCAGCCTTGACGGTGATGGTGTAAGCGTCGGAGATGGCAGCGCCGAATTCTGCGCGGATGGCGCCCAGCAGTGCGGTGGCTTCTGGCTGTGGAGCCCAGGTCCAGGTTGGCTTGGCCGCTTCGGCGGCAAGTTCCTTGACGGCGTTGATCACAACCTGGAACTCGTCGTGAGCAAACAGTACGGCGCCCAGCATCTGGTCTTCGGTCAGCTCTTTGGCTTCCGATTCAACCATCAAGACGGCTTCGGAGGTACCGGCAACGACCATGTCCAGGCTCGAAGCTTTCTGCTGCTCGTAAGTCGGGTTCAGCAGGTAGCCGGTGCTTTCGTGGAAAGCCACACGAGCTGCGCCGATCGGGCCATCGAAAGGAATGCCGGAGATGGCCAGGGCAGCCGAAGTACCGATCATTGCAGCGATGTCCGGATCGGTCTTTTTGCTGGTGGAGACGACGGTGCAGACAACCTGCACTTCGTTCATGAAGCCTTCTGGGAACAGCGGACGGATCGGACGGTCGATCAGTCGGGAAGTCAGGGTTTCTTTCTCGGAAGGACGGCCTTCACGCTTGAAGAAACCGCCAGGGATCTTACCGGCAGCGTAAGTCTTTTCCTGGTAGTGAACGGACAGAGGGAAAAAGCCTTTGCTCGGGTCAGCGGTCTTGGCGCCAACCACGGTCACCAATACGGTAACGTCGTCGTCAACGGTAACCAGCACTGCGCCGGAGGCTTGACGGGCGATACGGCCTGTCTCGAGGGTAACGGTCGACTGACCGAACTGGAATTTTTTGATAACCGGGTTCACGGTGTCCTACCTTCTTTGTGGCTCTTGGGGAACTTGTTTTCTTGCGAAATTATTGGGCAATGTCGGGAATCGGCCCAACCCTTGTCCAGGGGGTAAAACGTGTGTCCAGATAAAACTTGAGGCTGGGAGCCTGCCATGGGCCAGCGGGAACCCCACTGACACACGGCAGACAACCAACCTCTAGCGCAATCGCTGATTAGCGACGCAGACCCAGGCGACCGATCAGAGCCTGATAACGACCCAGATCCTTGCCTTTCAGGTAGTCCAGCAGCTTACGGCGCTGGTTTACCATGCGGATCAGACCACGACGGGAGTGGTGGTCTTTACCGTTGGCCTTGAAGTGACCTTGCAGTTTGTTGATGTTGTGGGTCAGCAGTGCAACTTGCACTTCTGGCGAACCAGTGTCACCAACAGCTTGCTGATAGTCAGCTACGATTTGTGCTTTTTCTTGAACGTCGAGAGCCATGAGGCAATCCTTTTTTCAGGAAACCACCCAAAGGATGGTTTCAACAGGCCAGGGACAAATCCCTGTATCTAAAAATGAGTGTTGACCGTGCCTGTTAACAGCCACACTCGTCCGGTCATTCTGACCGAATCAGTCTACGCGGCGCGATGCGCCCGTCTTCGCTCACTTCACCGATACCGATAAAGCGACCGTTATGATCCTGTACCCGCACCATGCCGAACTTCGGGGCATCCGGGGCGCGTACCGGTTGGCCGTTGAGCCAGTAGAACGCGCTGTGTTCCGAGAAGTGTAGCAATGGCCAATCCAGCAAACCGCTGTCCGATGGCATCAGGAAGCGATCAACCGCTTCATTGCCGCCTTCGGCGTGTACCGCTTCCAACTCTTCCAGCGTGACCGTCTGAGCGAGGCTGAAAGGTCCGGCCTGGGTGCGCCGCAGTTCTGCAACGTACGCGCCGCAACCGAGCTGTTCACCAATATCTTCCACCAGGGTACGGATATAGGTGCCTTTGCTGCAGTCCACGGCCAAGCGTGCGGTTTCACCTTCACAGGCGAGCAATTCCAAGCGCGCAATAGTAACAGAACGCGGTTCACGCTCCACTACTTCGCCCGCACGTGCCAGCTTGTAAAGTGGCTGCCCGTCACGCTTGAGAGCCGAGTACATGGGTGGTATCTGACTGATTTGCCCACGAAAAGCGGGTAAAGCGGCTTCGATATCAGCACGACCAACGGTCACATCGCGAACCTGCAGAACATCACCTTCGGCGTCCGCCGTGGTGGTGGTCTTGCCCAGTTGCATCAGGGTTTCGTAACCCTTGTCGGAATCCAGCAGGTATTGCGAGAACTTGGTCGCTTCGCCAAAGCACAACGGCAGTACGCCGGTGGCCAAGGGATCGAGGCTGCCGGTATGCCCGGCCTTTTCGGCATTGAGCAGCCAGCGAACCTTCTGCAACGCGGCATTGGAGGTAAAGCCAATGGGCTTGTCGAGCAGGATAATGCCACTGACGTTGCGGCGGATACGTTTGACCTGAGCCACCGCTTACTCCTTGGCGTCTTCAGGTGTGGACGGATGCTGGCTGTCTTCAGCCACGGCGCGCTCGATCAGCGCCGACAGGTGTGCACCACGCACGACGCTTTCGTCGTAGTGGAAGTGCAACTGCGGAACGCTGCGCAACTTCATTTCACGGGCCAACTGCATGCGCAGGAAACCTGCGGCGGAGTTGAGCACCTTGATGCTTTGCGCGATTTCTTCGCTATTGTCCTGGCCCATCACGGTGATGAAGATTTTGGCGTGACCCACGTCACGGCTCACTTCAACGGCAGTGATAGTGACCAGGCCAACGCGCGGGTCTTTGACTTCGCGACGGATCAGTTGGGCCAGTTCGCGCTGCATCTGATCGCCGATACGCTGGGTACGGCTGTATTCTTTTGCCATGTCTTGTTACCTGTTGCTGCCACACGGTGAAACCCGTGGGGTCTGAAAGCGGCAAACGCCCGGCCTGACAAAAGCCAGACCGGGCGTTGCGTTTAGAGTCCGTACGCTACGCGGGGCATCTGCATGCCCACACGTGGCGTGGCTCCGGAAGTGCGCGAGTTAGAGGCTGCGAGCAACCTGAACCTTCTCGTAGACTTCGATCTTGTCGCCAGGCTTGACGTCGTTGTAGCTCTTGACACCAATACCGCACTCCATGCCGGCACGTACTTCGGAAGCGTCATCCTTGAAGCGGCGCAGGGATTCCAGCTCGCCTTCGAAGATAACGATGTCTTCACGCAGCACACGGATAGGACGGTTGCGGTACACGGTACCTTCGATAACCATGCAGCCGGCAATCGCGCCGAATTTCGGCGAGCGGAACACGTCACGCACCTCGGCGATACCCAGGATGTTCTCCCGGACGTCGCTGCCAAGCATGCCGGTAAGGGCTTTCTTGACGTCTTCGATGATGTCGTAGATGACGTTGTAGTAACGCATGTCCAGGCCTTCCTGCTCGACGATCTTGCGAGCGCCGGCATCGGCACGCACGTTGAAGCCGAACAGTACAGCGTTGGAAGCCAGTGCCAGGTTGGCGTCGGATTCGGTGATACCACCGACACCGCCACCGACAACGCGCACTTGCACTTCGTCGTTACCCAGGCCGTTCAAGGCGCCGTTCAACGCTTCAAGGGAGCCACGTACGTCAGATTTGAGGACGATGTTAAGCGTCTTCTTCTCTGCCTGGCCCATGTTCTCAAAGATGTTTTCCAGCTTGCCGGCGTGAGCACGAGCCAGTTTGACTTCGCGGAACTTGCCTTGACGGAACAGAGCCACTTCACGGGCTTTCTTCTCGTCGGCAACCACGCTCATCTCGTCGCCAGCGTCCGGGGTACCGTCCAGGCCGAGGATCTCGACAGGGATGGAAGGACCGGCTTCCTTGATTGGCTTGCCGTTCTCGTCGAGCATGGCACGTACACGGCCATAGTTCGAGCCGACCAGCACCATGTCGCCTTGGCGCAGGGTACCGTCTTGAACCAATACGGTTGCCACCGGGCCGCGACCTTTGTCGAGACGCGATTCAACTACAACGCCACGGCCTGGAGCCGATGGAGTGGCTTTCAGTTCGAGTACTTCAGCTTGCAGCAGGACTGCTTCGAGCAGTTCGTCCACGCCAGTACCGACTTTGGCCGAGACCGAAACGAACGGCGTATCACCGCCCCACTCTTCGGAAGTCACGCCGTGAACCGACAGCTCGCTACGGATGCGATCGAGATCGGCGCCCGGCTTGTCGATCTTGTTCACTGCAACAACCAGTGGAACACCAGCGGCCTTGGCGTGCTGGACAGCTTCAATGGTCTGCGGCATCACGCCATCGTCCGCTGCAACGACCAGGATCACGATGTCAGTCGCCTTGGCACCACGGGCACGCATTGCGGTAAACGCGGCGTGACCTGGGGTGTCAAGGAAGGTGACCATGCCGCGCTCGGTTTCAACGTGGTACGCACCGATGTGCTGGGTGATACCACCGGCTTCGCCAGCGGCTACCTTGGCACGACGGATGTAGTCGAGCAGGGATGTCTTACCGTGGTCAACGTGGCCCATTACGGTCACAACTGGCGCGCGGGAGAACGTTTCACCTTCAAACTTCAGGGACTCGGCCAGGGAATCTTCCAGGGCGGTGTCGCTGACCAGGGTCACTTTGTGGCCCAACTCTTCAGCCACGAGTTGAGCAGTTTCCTGATCAAGCACCTGGTTGATGGTCGCCGGGGTACCCAGTTTGAACATGAACTTGATGATTTCAGCAGCCTTGACCGACATCTGATTGGCGAGATCGCCAACGGTGATGGTCTCGCCGATCTGCACATCACGCACGACAGGGCCGGTTGGGCTCTGGAAACCGTGGGCGTTGCGCTTTTTCAGCTTGGCCTTGCCGCGACCACCACGACGGAAGCCATCGCTCTCTTCGTCGGTGGTACGTGGGGCAACGCGTGGAGCAGGCGCTTTTTCTTTGACCGAGGCACGATGTGGAGCGTTTTTACGCTCACCATCGCCACCACCACCGCGACGATTGTTATCGTCGGCACGGGGTTTGTCCGGGCGACGAGGTTCATCGCGCTTGCGGGCGTCTGCTGCAGGAGCAGGAGCGGCAGCCACCGGAGCGGCCTCACGCACAGCTTCAACAGGAGCGGCAACCGCTTCAGTGTTAGCAGGTTGCGCAGCAGCAGGCTGGCGACGCGCTTCTTCTTCGGCGCGACGCTTGGCTTCTTCTTCAGCCTTCTGACGAGCAGCATTTTCTACTGCGCGACGCTCTTCAAGTTCGCGTTTGCGCTCGGCTTCGATTTCTTCCGGGCTGCGTTGTACGAAGACTTTCTTCTTGCGTACTTCAACGCTGATGCTCTTGCTACCCGCAACACGCAGGGTGCTGGTGGTTTTGCGCTGCAATGTAATCTTGCGCGGTTCTTCCACTTTTGCCTTGTGGCTGCTCTTCAAGTGAGTCAGCAAAGACTGCTTCTCACTATCGCTCACACCTTCATCGGCGGCGGTGTGCGGCAGACCTGCCTCACGCATCTGCTGCAACAGGCGCTCTACCGGTGTTTTGACCTCATCGGCCAGTTGTTTCACCGTGACTTGCGTCATGCACTTCTCTCCTCAGGCCGCGCCTAATTACTCGAACCAATGGGCTCGGGCGGCCATGATCAACTTGCCGGCACGATCTTCGTCAATGCCGTCGATGTCGAGCAGATCGTCAATAGACTGCTCGGCCAGGTCTTCGCGGGTAATTACGCCGCGCACCGCCAGTTCCATCGCCAAATCCTTGTCCATACCCTCAAGCGAGAGCAGGTCTTCGGCCGGATGGGCGTCTGCCAGCTTTTCCTCAGTAGCGATGGCTTTAGTCAACAAACGATCCTTGGCCCGAGCGCGAAGCTCGTTGACGATGTCTTCGTCAAAGCCGTCGATGTTGAGCATTTCTTCCAACGGTACGTAGGCAATCTCTTCCAGGCTGGTGAAGCCTTCATCTACCAGCACCTGTGCCAGTTCTTCATCGACTTCCAGCTCTTCGATAAAGTTGCGCAGGATGTCACCGGTTTCAGCTTGCTGCTTAGCCTGGATGTCCGATTCGGTCATCACGTTCAGGGTCCAGCCGGTCAGTTGGCTGGCCAGACGCACGTTCTGACCACCACGACCAATGGCCTGAGCCAGATTGTCTGCGCCAACGGCGATGTCCATTGCATGGGCATCTTCGTCAACGATAATTGCCGCCACTTCAGCTGGCGACATGGCATTGATCACGAACTGCGCCGGGTTATCGTCCCAAAGAACGATGTCCACACGCTCACCGCCCAATTCGCCCGACACTGCCTGGACGCGCGAACCGCGCATACCAATGCACGCGCCTTGCGGGTCGATGCGTTTGTCCTTGGAGCGGACCGCGATCTTGGCGCGCGAACCCGGGTCGCGGGACGCAGCCATGACTTCGATCAGACCTTCGGCGATTTCCGGCACTTCAATGCGGAACAGCTCGATCAGCATTTCCGGCGCGGTACGCGACAGGATCAGCTGAGGGCCGCGGTTCTCGGTGCGGATTTCCTTGAGCAGCGCGCGCAGACGCACGCCGACACGGAAGGTTTCGCGAGAAATGATGTCCTCACGGGCCAACAGTGCCTCAGCATTGTTACCCAGGTCGACGATCACGTTGTCGCGGGTGACTTTCTTCACGGTGCCGGAGATGATTTCCCCCAGACGCTCGCGATAGGCGTCAACGACTTGAGCACGCTCGGCTTCGCGAACCTTCTGCACGATGACCTGTTTGGCGGTCTGTGCAGCGATACGGCCGAATTCGATCGATTCGATCTTTTCTTCGACGACATCACCGACCTTGGCGCCCGGATGCGTTTGCGCAACCTTGCTCGGCCAGGTTTCAATCGCCGGATCATCAAGATCGGCTTCTTCGACGACCGTCCAGCGACGGAAAGTCTCATAGGCACCGGTGTGGCGGTTGATTTCCACACGCAGATCAACTTCATCTTCAAAACGCTTTTTGGTAGCAGTGGCCAAGGCCAGCTCCAGCGCTTCAAAAATCACGTTTGCCGGTACGCCCTTTTCATTGGATACCGACTCAACAACCAGCAGTACTTCTTTGCTCATCGTACGCCTCGCCTTTCGCAAGCCATTGGATCCGCGGGATCCGCGTCTCAGTCAAAACTGGGAATAATGTTGGCCTTGTCGATCATATCGATCGGCAACAGGAACTCATGGTCTTCTACCTGCACCACGACGTCCTGCTCTTCTACACCGCGCAGAAGGCCCTGAAAGTTGCGTCGCCCTTCAAAAGGCGATCGCAGCTTGATCTTCACTTGTTCACCGGCAAATTTTGCAAACTGATCAATAGTGAACAGTGGGCGTTCCATGCCTGGCGAGGAAACTTCGAGGGTGTATTCAACGGAAATCGGATCTTCAACATCCAGCACACCGCTGATCTGACGGCTGACGATGGCACAATCGTCCACCAGCACACCGCCCTCTTTATCGATATAAACGCGCAACATTGAGTGGCGACCTTGAGCCGAAAACTCAATACCCCAGCATTCATAGCCTAGGGCCACGACCACCGGGGCCAGCAAGGCCTGCAACTCTTCTAGCTTGCTCGACACCTGAACCCCCTCGTGCATGTATGTGCATGCTGTGCAAAATAAAAAAATGGGCGAAACGCCCATCCTTGAAACGCCGTCGAACAGCGGCGTTGAAAGTGTCCAGCTAACAAAAAGCCCCTTAAAAGGGGCTCCGCTAAAACTGGTTGCGGGGGCCGGATTTGAACCGACGACCTTCGGGTTATGAGCCCGACGAGCTACCAGACTGCTCCACCCCGCGACAAAGCTGGGGCGGAAGTATACGACCGATCCCTTGCAGGGTCAATGTAACCTTCCACCTACAAGAAAGCCCGCAACAGCGGGCTCTCTTGATAATTGGTACCGAGAAGGGGACTCGAACCCCTACACCCTATGGGCACAACCACCTCAAGGTTGCGTGTCTACCAATTCCACCACCTCGGCAATACAGCGTTTACAACCCTTCTTACTTCTGCTCTTGAGCTGGAGGCACGTCAGTCGCTGGAGTAGCCGACTTTTGCTCTTGAAGCACCGGTACATCATCAGAAGCCGGTTTTGCTTTTGGTACTTCCAACACTGCTGGATTTGGCAAGCCTACTTGAGTCAGCACATGAGCTTTCTCTTTAGCAAAGTAACCTAACCCTAAGCTGGTTATGAAGAAACCTGCGGCAAGTATAGCAGTAAACTTACTAAGAAAGGTAGAGGAACCTTGGCTTCCGAACACAGTATTTGAAGCACCTGCACCGAAAGACGCACCAGCATCCGCACCTTTACCCTGTTGCAACAAAACCAGGGCAACTACGCCCAGGGCAGCCAACAGATGAAAAACGACTACGACTGTTTCCAGCATTTTTTCAGTTTCCCGCGGCGCGACAGATCGCACCGAACTCATCTGCATTCAGGGAAGCTCCACCAATGAGCCCCCCATCGATATCCGGCATGCCGAACAGTTCGACCGCATTGGCCGCCTTCACGCTGCCGCCGTATAGAAGCCGCACACCTTGCGCGACCTCAGAATTCTCTGCCGCCAACTGCGCGCGGATGGCTGCGTGCACATCCTGCGCCTGTTGCGGTGTAGCAGTCAGCCCGGTACCAATGGCCCAGACCGGCTCGTAAGCAATTACTGCCTTTGCAAATGCACCAACACCCAGCTCCTCGATGATGCTGCCCAGCTGACGCGAGACAATCTCAAGAGTCTTGCCTGATTCGCGCTGTTCAAGGGTTTCCCCTATGCACAACACTGGAATCAAGCCACAAGCCTGTGCCGCTGCGAACTTGCGGTTGAGGGTCCCGTCACGCTCGCCCATCATCTGACGACGCTCGGAGTGCCCGACAAGCACATAGGAACAACCCGCATCAACCAGCTGACTCGGCGAAATCTCACCGGTCAACGCACCTTGCATGGGCTCCACCGCAGAATTCTGCGCGCCGACCTGAATCGACTTGCCTTTCAAGCCATCAACCACTTGGTTGATATGCAAGCAAGGCGGGAACACCGCTACATCAACACCGCTAGGCAAGGCCAAGTGACGAAGGCCATTGATCAGCTCAGCGACACTGGCGCGGGTACCGTGCATCTTCCAGTTACCAGCTACCATAGTGCGACGCATGCTGTACCCCGTCGGTCAAAGTGGGCGCAGATGTTACCCAACCACATCACCACTGGCAAGCCGAATTCAGGCGCAAACTTCAGTTACCAGTTTTGCCAGGTCTTCGGCGTGACCGCGAACCTGTATCTCGTCCTCGCCCTCGACCATGACGCGCACTAGCGGCTCTGTGCCAGACTTGCGCAATAACACACGTCCACGCCCAGCCATCGCCTGAGTCACGCGCTCGCAAGCTTCTTTGACAGAAGGGTGCTCGATCGGATTTGCGCCGCCGGAAAAACGCACATTAAGCAGCACCTGCGGACACTTGCGCAGCGCCTGTCGCGCTTGTGCCAGGCTTTCGTCACGACGACGCAAGGCCAGGAGCACCTGCAGTGCCGCGATAATAGCGTCGCCCGTCGTGGTGTGCTGGAAGCACACAACATGCCCGGAGTTCTCGCCGCCCACCAGCCAGTTACGCTCCAGCAACTCGGCAATCACATAACGGTCACCGACATTGGCGCGAATGAAGGGAATGCCCAGCTCTGCCAAGGCCAATTCAAGCCCGAGGTTACTCATCAAGGTGCCAACGACGCCACCCTGCAGCTTGTTACGCTCATGCAAGTCGCGGGCAATGATGAACAGCAAATCATCGCCATCCACGATCATGCCGGTGTGATCCACCATCAGCACACGGTCGCCATCGCCATCAAATGCGATGCCCAGGTCCGCATGTTCAGCCAGAACCGCAGCCTGCAACTGCTCCATATGCGTGGAGCCGCAGTTGTCATTGATGTTCAAACCGTTAGGCTGAGCGGACAGCACGGTTACCTGTGCGCCAAGCTCTTTGAAGACACTCGGCGCCACCTTGTAGGTCGCACCGTGGGCGCAATCGACGACGATCTTCAGCCCGGCAAAATTGGTGCTGCTCGGGACGCTGCTCTTACAGAATTCGATGTAGCGACCGGACGCATCATTGATACGCGAAACCTTGCCCAGCTTACTGGACTCGACCACTGTCATCGGCGCATCCAACAGCTCTTCGATCATCAGCTCGATCTCGTCGGGCAATTTGGTGCCCTGCCCCGAGAAGAACTTGATGCCGTTGTCGTCATGCGGGTTGTGCGAGGCACTGATCACGATACCGGCTTCAGCGTGAAAGGTACGCGTCAGGTAGGCGATCGCCGGCGTCGGCATCGGGCCCAGCAGCATCACATCGGCGCCGGCGGCGGACAAACCCGCTTCCAGTGCAGATTCAAACATGTAGCCTGAGATACGCGTGTCCTTGCCTACCAGGATGCGGCAAGCGCCCATGCTGCGGAACGCCATACCTGCCGCCCAACCCAGCTTGAGCATGAAATCAGGGGTAATCGGAAATTCGCCGACCCGACCACGAATACCGTCGGTGCCAAAATATTTCTTAGTCATGAGTGCTCCATCATTCTTATTCGGCTGATTCCACAGCGGCAATCATGCGCACCACGTCCACCGTCTCGGCGACATCGTGCACACGCAAAATACGAGCGCCCTTGGTCACGGCCAGCGCAGCAAGCGCAAGGCCACCAAACAGGCGCTCACCAACCGGACGATTCAAGGCCTGCCCTATCATGCTCTTGCGTGAAACACCGACCAACAGCGGCCGACCAAGGGCATGCAGGGCCTCCATATGCTTGAACAGGCTTAAATTATGTTGCAGGGTCTTGGCAAAGCCAAACCCCGGATCAAGGATGATCTTTTCCGGAGCAATACCCACGGAGGCGCATTGAGCGACCCTGCCGGCAAGAAAATCCCCCACCTCGCCAACCAGATCGTCGTAGTGCGGATTATCCTGCATATTTCCGGGCTCGCCCAGCATATGCATCAGGCACACAGGCAGACCAGTCGCTGCAGCGGCGTCGAGGGCACCGTCACGCTGCAACGAACGCACATCGTTGATGAGCCCCGCACCCAAGCGCGCCGTTTCACGCATTACCGCAGGCGTTGATGTATCCACAGAGATGATCACGTCCAGCTCACGGGCGATACGCTCGACAATCGGCGCCACTCGCTCCAACTCCTCCACAGGAGAAACAACGCGAGCCCCAGGCCGGGTTGACTCGCCGCCGACATCAATCAACGTCGCACCAGCAGCCACCATCGATTCCGCATGACGCAACGCAGCGTCCTGCCGGCTGAAGCGGCCGCCATCGGAAAACGAGTCTGGAGTTACATTCAGGATGCCCATGACATGTGTATGGGCCAAATCAAGAACCCGGTTGCCGCAAGGCAACCGGGTGGAGGACGACGCAAGAATCATTTCAAACCTTAATGATCAGCTGCAGGGCCGCCAATCGGGGCTTCAGGACGCTCGTTCTGCACCACCGGCGGAGTACCGGAGGTACCTGAACCGCCTTCCCAGTCGCGAGGCTCCCGAGGCGGACGACCCGACATGATGTCGTCGATCTGATCGGCATCAATGGTCTCGTACTTCATGAGCGCATCCGCCATCGCGTCCAGCTTGTCGCGGTTGTCGGTGAGGATCTGCTTGGCCGTGCCGTAGCACTGGTCAATGATACTGCGCACCTCGGAATCGATCAGCTTGGCTGTCTCCCCGGAGAAACTGGCGCTTTGACCGCCACCGCCACGCCCCAGGAATACTTCACCTTCTTCCTCGGCATACATCAAGGGACCGAGCTTTTCCGACAACCCCCACTTCGTCACCATGTTTCGTGCGATCTGGCTGGCACGCATGATGTCGTTGGAAGCGCCGGTGGTTACCCCGTCGAAGCCCAGCGTCATTTCTTCGGCAATCCGGCCGCCGTACAGAGAGCAGATCTGGCTGATCAGTGCGCGCTTGGAGAGGCTGTAGCGATCCTCTTCCGGCAGGAACATGGTCACACCGAGCGCGCGACCGCGAGGAATGATCGATACCTTATAGACCGGGTCATGCTCAGGCACAACGCGACCAACAATGGCGTGACCAGCCTCGTGATAAGCGGTGTTCTGCTTCTCCTTCTCGGACATGACCATGGATTTGCGCTCGGCGCCCATCATGATCTTGTCCTTGGCCAACTCGAACTCTTTCATTTCAACGATGCGCTTGCCGGTACGGGCTGCGAACAACGAAGCCTCGTTCACCAGGTTGGCAAGGTCTGCACCGGAGAAGCCGGGAGTCCCACGGGCAATCACGGCCGGAGCCACGTCGTCACCCATTGGCACTTTGCGCATATGTACTTTGAGGATCTGCTCGCGACCACGGATGTCGGGCAGGCCAACCACGACCTGACGGTCGAAACGGCCTGGACGCAGCAGCGCAGGGTCCAATACGTCCGGGCGGTTGGTTGCGGCGATGACGATAATGCCGTCATTCATCTCGAAACCGTCCATCTCCACCAGCAACTGGTTGAGGGTCTGCTCACGTTCGTCATGACCGCCACCCATGCCGGCGCCACGATGGCGACCAACGGCGTCGATTTCGTCAATGAAGATGATGCAAGGTGCGTGTTTCTTGGCCTGCTCGAACATATCGCGAACACGGCTGGCACCGACGCCGACGAACATCTCGACAAAGTCGGAACCCGAAATGGTGAAGAACGGCACCTTGGCTTCGCCGGCAATCGCCTTGGCCAGCAAGGTTTTACCGGTACCCGGCGGGCCGACCATCAGCACGCCGCGAGGAATACGCCCGCCCAGGCGCTGGAACTTGCCGGGATCGCGCAGGAACTCGACCAACTCGCCGACTTCTTCCTTGGCTTCGTCGCAACCGGCGACATCGGCCAGGGTCGTTTTCACCTGGTCCTCCGAAAGCAGGCGCGCCTTGCTCTTGCCGAAGCTCATCGGCCCGCCCTTGCCTCCCGCGCCGCCTTGCATCTGGCGCATGAAGAACATGAACACGGCGATAATCACCAGGATCGGGAAGCTGGCCACAAGGAGCTGGGTCCAGATGCTCTGCTGTTCAGGCTGCTTGCCTTCCACAACGACCTTGTTGTCCACCAGGTCGCCGATCAGACCGTTGTCCTGAATGGCCGGACGAATGGTCTTGAAGCTGTCGCCATCAATACGCTTGCCGGTGATCACGTAGCCGTCAACCGCTACGCGCTCGACCTTGCCATCCTTAACTTGCTGGATGAAGTCGGAATAGTTGAGGGTCTGCGGCTCGTTAGGGCTGGAGAAGTTGTTCATCACCGTCACCAGGACAGCCGCGATGATCAACCACAGGATCAGATTCTTTGCCATATCGTTCAATTAACTACCCTCTGAAGCAAGCTCCGCTACTGGCGCGCGCTTCGCATGATATTCACCGGCCTAACTTACTACATTACCTACAACACTGGCAGGCGCCGTCTGTAACCCTTTGTGAAACTTTGACCACACAATATTCGTAAAGCTTCGTGACGAAAGCGATATAAAAAAACCTATCGCCCTCCTCCATTTTCTCAAAAACGCTCTTCGCTCGCCGCGCCTTCCACACCGCGAAAGCCGCGGCACAGGAGGTATTGCTCACGGGACCTGTCCCGGGAAGAGTCAGGTTTACGCGTCTGGACTTTGTCAAACAGCTTGCGGATGTTCTTGTGGTACTCGTCAAAACCCTCGCCTTGGAAGACTTTGACCAGAAAATCACCCCCCGGACGCAATACCCGCCCTGCCAGATCCAGTGCCAACTCGCACAGGAACATGGCGCGCGGCATATCAACAGCCGGTAATCCACTCATATTGGGGGCCATGTCGGAAATCACAAGGTCTACCTGCGAATTTCCGACGGCCTCGAGAATCTGCGCGAGCACGGCGTCCTGAGTGAAGTCCCCATGAACAAAGGTCACATCCGGGATGCTGTCCATTTCCAGGATGTCGGAAGCGATCAAGCGGCCTTGACCGCCAATCAGACGACTGGTCACTTGAGACCAGCCCCCGGGAGCCGCGCCGAGGTCGATAACGCTCATACCAGGCCGGATCAGTTTGTCCTTGTCCTGGATCTCCAGCAGCTTGTAACTAGCCCGGGAACGGTAGCCGTCCTTTTGCGCCTTTTTGACGTAAGGATCGTTGAAATGCTCTTGTAGCCACTTAAGGCTGGTTTTGGAACGGGCCACGGGCCACCTCGAAAATAAAACGGGTCGTGATTAACTGGGCGGTCCCGGACTCGCTCGGGTAAACTGGCCGCCGCTTTTTACAAGATCAGACGCAGGGGTCAGATTATGCCGCTCACTCAAGAGCAGAAGAAACAGTACAAATCCATTGGCCACCATCTGAAACCAGTTCTGATTGTGGCAGACAATGGTTTGACTGAAGGTGTGTTAGCCGAATTCGAACGCGCACTCAATGATCATGAACTGATCAAAATCAAGGTCAATATCCTTGATCGCGAAGCGCGTCTGGCCGCCGTTGCAGAACTGTGCAAGGTTGGCAAAGCGGACCTGGTTCAGGTTATCGGCAAGATGGCGCTGCTGCATCGCAAGAACTTCAGCGTCAACAAGCAACTGTCGAACGTACATCGTTTCAAATGACGACAAGGGTCAAGGGCGTGCTTTGCGCGCCCCGCCACTCCATCCCGGCGCAGGCTGTATCGCCAGCACCAAGCCAGAAAACCCTAGTACAAGATAGCTGAACAACTGCCAGCGCAACGCTTGCGGTAGCCACACATGCACAATGCAATACATTGCGCACGCATACAGCGCCATCAGCAGGAGCTGGCCGCGTATATCCCGCCACAAACTCCCCAAGCCTTCAGCCCTGACCAGCACCAACGCCTGGAGCATCACGCACGCTGCAGCAAAACTCACCAGCAAGGTAGTCAGCAGCCCACCGATCTCATCGATCAGCAAAGGTGCCAGGCCTATCAAACCCAGCGCCGGCAACACGCCAATGTGCAACAACCATAGACCACCGACCCAGAGCATCTGGGAGAGCTGCCAAAGCATGGCGCCCGCACGAAGCGGGCGCCGTCTTTCAGATATGACGAACTTCGACAATCTCGTACTCGATCACGCCGCTCGGCGTTTTCACGGCAACCACATCGCCTTCTTCCTTGGCAATCAAGGCGCGGGCCAGCGGCGAACCAACAGAGATCTTGCCGAGTTTGAAGTCAGCCTCGTCTTCGCCGACGATGTGGTAGACCACACGTTCGTCGGTTTCAACGTTGGCGATTTCGACAGTCGTACCGAAAATCACTTTGCCGGTGTGAGGAATGGTCGTCACATCGATCACCACCGAGTTCTGCAGGCGGCCTTCGATATCACGGATACGAGCCTCGACCATGCCTTGCTGCTCACGAGCGGCGTGGTATTCGGCGTTTTCCTTCAAGTCACCCAGCTCGCGGGCCGTACCGATGTCCTGGCTCAGCTTTGGACGTACGACCTTGGTCAGATGGGCGTGCTCTTCTTCCAGGGCCTTGAAGCCCTGGACGGTCATTGGATATTTGGTCATGCCTTCAATCCTGCGTGTAGATCCTGCAAGCGGCGCACGGTCTTTTCCGGACCGAACTTGAGCGCTTCGCAGATAGCTTCGCCTGCAGCGATGGTAGTGGTGCAATAGATCTTGTGCTGCAGGGCATTACGACGAATGGAGTAGGAGTCCGCGATCGACTGGCGACCTTCGGTGGTGTTGATGATCAGCGTGACTTCGTCGTTCTTGATCATGTCGACCACATGCGGACGGCCTTCCGTCACCTTGTTCACGCGACGTACTTTCAGGCCGGCAGCTTCGATCAGCTTGGCGGTCCCGGCGGTAGCCACGACTTCAAAGCCCAAGTTGATCAGATCACGGGCCACACCCGCAACCAGTGGCTTGTCGTCATCACGCACACTGATGAACGCGGTACCGCCGGTCGGCAGCACTTCGCTGGCGCCCATCTGAGCCTTGGCGAATGCTTCGCCGAAGGTGTCGCCCACACCCATCACTTCACCGGTGGACTTCATTTCCGGGCCTAGGATCGGGTCCACACCAGGGAATTTGGCGAATGGGAACACCGCCTCTTTCACACTGTAGAAGTTCGGAATGATTTCCTTGGTGAAGCCGATTTCCTTTAGGGTCTTACCGGCCATTACGCGGGCAGCGATCATGGCCAGGGACACGCCGATGCACTTGGACACGAACGGTACGGTACGCGAAGCACGCGGGTTGACCTCGATGACGTAAATGTCTTCGCCTTGCAGCGCCAACTGGACGTTCATCAGGCCGACAACACCCAGCTCCAGGGCCATTTTCTTGACCTGCTCGCGCATCTCGTCCTGGATATGCGCAGGCAGCGAGTACGGCGGCAGCGAGCACGCGGAGTCACCGGAGTGAACGCCAGCCTGTTCGATGTGCTGCATGATCGCGCCGATGACCACGTCGGTACCGTCGCACACCGCGTCAACGTCCATTTCGATGGCGCAGTTGAGGAAGTGGTCGAGCAGCACCGGGCTGTCGTTGGACACTTTCACGGCGTCGCGCAGGTAACGCTTGAGCTCTTCTTCTTCGTAGACGATTTCCATCGCGCGGCCGCCCAGTACGTAGGACGGACGCACCACCAGCGGATAGCCGATCTTGCTGGCTGCGCGAATCGCTTCGTCTTCGCTGCGCACGGTGGCGTTCGGCGGCTGACGCAGGTTCAGGCGCTCAACCATTTGCTGGAAGCGCTCGCGGTCTTCGGCGCGGTCGATGGCGTCCGGACTGGTACCGATGATCGGCACGCCGGCTGCTTCCAGGGCACGCGCCAGTTTCAGCGGGGTTTGACCGCCGTACTGAACGATCACGCCTTTTGGCTTCTCGACGCGACAGATTTCCAATACGTCTTCCAGCGTCACCGGCTCGAAGTACAGACGGTCGGACGTGTCGTAGTCAGTGGAAACGGTTTCCGGGTTGCAGTTGACCATGATGGTCTCGTACCCGTCTTCGCGCAGTGCAAGGGCGGCGTGTACGCAGCAATAGTCGAACTCGATGCCCTGGCCGATACGGTTCGGACCGCCGCCCAGGATGATGATCTTGTCGCGACCCGACGGCGCGGCTTCGCACTCTTCCTCATAGGTGGAGTACATGTACGCGGTGTCGGTGGCGAACTCGGCTGCGCAAGTGTCAACGCGCTTGTAGACCGGGAAGATATCCAGCTTGTGACGATGGGTACGCAGGTTCTTCTCGGTCACACCCAGCAGCTTGGCCAGGCGTTGGTCGGAGAAACCTTTGCGCTTGAGGCGGAACATCAGGTCGCGGTCGATAGACGACAGACCGAGGGTCTTGACCTTCTCTTCTTCCTTGATCAGATCTTCGATCTGCACCAGGAACCACGGGTCGATCATGTTCATGCCGAAGATATCTTCGACGCTCAGGCCGGCGCGGAAGGCGTCAGCCACGTACCAGATACGCTCGGCGCCCGGCACGGTCAGTTCGCGCTTGAGGATGCTCATGCTTTCCGGGTTGCTCAGATCGAGCTTCTCGTCCAGGCCGCAAACACCGACTTCCAGGCCGCGCAGGGCTTTCTGCAGGGACTCCTGGAAAGTCCGGCCAATCGCCATGACTTCACCGACCGACTTCATCTGTGTGGTCAGGCGCGCATCAGCCTTGGCGAACTTTTCAAAGGCAAAGCGCGGCAGCTTGGTCACGACATAGTCGATAGACGGCTCGAAAGACGCCGGCATGGCGCCGCCGGTGATTTCGTTTTGCAGCTCGTCCAGGGTGTAGCCGATAGCCAGCTTGGCAGCGATACGCGCGATCGGGAAACCAGTCGCTTTCGATGCCAGCGCGGAAGAACGCGACACACGCGGGTTCATCTCGATCACGACCATGCGACCTGTGTCCGGGCAGATGCCGAACTGAACGTTGGAGCCGCCGGTTTCAACGCCGATCTCACGCAATACCGCCAACGAGGCGTTACGCATGATCTGGTATTCCTTGTCCGTCAGGGTCTGCGCTGGAGCCACGGTGATCGAGTCACCGGTGTGCACGCCCATCGGGTCAAAGTTTTCGATGGAGCAGACGATGATGCAGTTGTCCTTCTTATCGCGGACAACCTCCATCTCATATTCTTTCCAGCCGATCAGGGATTCGTCGATCAGCAGCTCTTTGGTCGGCGACAGGTCCAGGCCGCGCGCGCAGATTTCTTCGAACTCTTCACGGTTGTAAGCAATGCCGCCACCGGTGCCGCCCATGGTGAAGGACGGACGGATAATGCAGGGGAAGCCCAGCTTTTCGAGAACGGCGTTGGCCTCTTCCATGCTGTGGGCAATACCGGAGCGCGGGCAGTCGAGGCCGATGGACTTCATCGCCTTGTCGAAACGCGAACGGTCTTCAGCCTTGTCGATGGTGTCGGCGTTGGCACCGATCATCTCTACGCCGAACTTTTCCAGGACGCCTTCGCGCTCCAGGTCCAGGGCGCAGTTCAGTGCGGTCTGGCCGCCCATGGTGGGCAACAGCGCATCCGGACGCTCTGTTTCGATGATCTTGGCGACGGTCTGCCATTTGATCGGTTCGATGTAGGTGGCGTCGGCCATGGCCGGGTCGGTCATGATGGTGGCGGGGTTGGAGTTCACCAGGATGACGCGGTAACCCTCCTCGCGCAGGGCTTTACAGGCCTGGGCGCCGGAGTAGTCGAATTCGCAGGCCTGGCCGATTACGATCGGGCCGGCGCCGAGAATCAGGATGCTTTTTATGTCTGTACGTTTTGGCATGGGTTTGTCACTCAAATCCGCAGGTCAGTCGGCAAGCCGTCTTGAACAATCTTTGAAGAGCCTGCGGGGGCCACCGAAATCAGGGGCCGCCCGCACGCCGCTCAGTCAGCGTCGCTTGGCCATCTCATTGATGAAACGGTCGAACAGCGGCGCTACGTCGTTCGGGCCCGGGCTGGCTTCAGGGTGGCCCTGGAAGCTGAACGCGCTCTTGTCGGTGCGCTCGATGCCCTGCAGGGAACCGTCGAACAGCGACTTGTGAATGGCACGCACGTTAGCCGGCAGTGTCGCTTCATCCACCGCAAAACCGTGGTTCTGGCTGGTGATCATTACAACGCCGGTGTCCAGATCTTGCACAGGGTGGTTGGCACCATGGTGGCCGTGTCCCATTTTCAGGGTTTTGGCGCCGGAGGCCAGGGCCAGCAACTGGTGGCCCAGGCAGATACCGAATACCGGAATCTCGGTTTCCAGCACTTCCTTGATCGCCTGGATGGCGTAGTCGCATGGCTCAGGGTCACCCGGGCCGTTGGACAGGAACACGCCGTCCGGTTGCAGGGCGAGCACTTCGCTGGCCGGGGTCTGTGCAGGCACCACGGTTACGCGGCAGCCACGCTCGACCAGCATGCGCAGGATGTTGTATTTGACGCCGTAGTCGTAGGCAACCACGTGATAGGGCAACTCGGCAGCGTCGATGGTCGCGTGACTGTCGGTCTTCAGATCCCAGACAGTGGAGCGCCACTCGTACTTCTCTTTGACGCTGACGACTTTCGCCAGGTCCATGCCTTTCAGGCCAGGGAAACCTTGCGCTGCGGCAATCGCCGCCTTTTCGGAAATATTGTCACCGACCATGATGCAGCCGTTCTGCGAGCCTTTCTCACGCAGGATGCGCGTCAGGCGGCGCGTATCGATACCGGCGATCGCCACAACGTTGTTGGCTTTCAGGTAATCGGACAGCGACATCGTGTTACGCCAGTTGCTCGCGACCAGCGGCAGATCGCGAATCACCAGACCGGCCGACCAGACACGATCAGACTCGACGTCTTCCGGTGTGGTACCGGTGTTGCCGATGTGCGGATAGGTCAGGGTAACGATCTGCTGGGCGTAGGAAGGATCAGTAAGGATTTCCTGATAGCCGGTCATGGCAGTGTTAAACACTACCTCTCCAACGGTTTGACCGTCGGCTCCAATGGCTTCGCCGCGAAAAATGCTGCCATCAGCAAGGGCGAGTATGGCTGGCTTAGTCAAGAAGACCTCCCGTAAATAAAGCCTGAAAGGGCGATCGCAGGTTGTAAAAAAGCGGAGTGACGTATGGACACGTCACCCCGCTTCTTCACTGAATTATTCTGCGCGCTTTTAGTGGACACACTAAAGCTGTAGCTTACAGAAAAAGGCTTTTTGGGTCCACCGCTAATTGAGCCTTAAAGGCAGGAGAATGCGACAGGACGTCGCCTAGCGGGTAAAAACGAGGGCCCAGCATAAGCCTGGGCCCCTGTTTTAGCTACTGATTAGTGCAGATCGAGCACATCACGCATGTCATAGAGGCCCGCCTCGCGGCCTTCCAGCCAGAGCGCAGCACGTACCGCCCCCTTGGCAAACGTCATGCGACTGGACGCCTTGTGCGTGATTTCCAGGCGCTCGCCCTCGGAGGCGAACAGTACAGTGTGATCACCCACCACATCGCCACCGCGCACGGTTGCAAAACCAATAGTGTCGCGCGCGCGCGCACCGGTATGGCCTTCGCGGCCGTACACCGCCACCTTCGACAAGTCGCGGCCCAGCGCATCGGCAATCGCCTCGCCCATGCGCAGCGCCGTGCCCGAAGGTGCGTCGATCTTGTGGCGATGATGGGTCTCGATGATCTCGATATCGGCCTCATCCCCCAGCACGCGCGCCGCCATATCAAGCAGCTTGAGCGAGAGGTTCACACCAACGCTGAAGTTGGCGGCGAAGACGATAGGAATATCCTTGCCCGCCTCCACCAGCAATTGTTTCTGCTCAAGCGTCAAACCCGTAGTGCCGATCACCATCGCCTTGCCTGCTTTACGGCAGAACGCGAGGTTTTTCAGCATCACCTCTGGCAGCGTGAAGTCGATCAACACGTCGAACTCGTCCGCCACCTGCTCCAGGCTGCCGGACAACGAAACGCCGATACGGCCCAGCGAGGCCAACTCACCGGCATCCGCACCGATCAGCGTACTGCCCGGACGAACGATGGCCGCGGTCAGCCCAGACGCCGGCGAGCGCAGTTGCACCGCTTCGACCAGTGTCTTGCCCATGCGTCCGGCAGCACCCATTACGGCTATACGTCGCATACTCACTTCCTTACAGGTCGCCGAAGAAGCGCTTCACGCCATCGAAAAAGCCCGTGGTTTTTGGCGAGTGAGAGTCATCACCCGCCAATGAACTGCGGAACTCTTCAAGCAACTCACGCTGACGGCGATTCAGGTTGACGGGGGTTTCCACCGCCACACGACACATCAGGTCGCCAGCACCACCACCGCGCACGGGCGCAACACCCTTGCCACGGATGCGGAACTGTTTACCGGTCTGCGTACCCTCAGGAATCTTGAGCTTGACCCGACCATCAAGGGTCGGAATCTCCAACTCGCCACCCAGCGCTGCGTCGACAAAGCTGATGGGCACTTCACAGAACAGATGCTTGCCATCGCGCTGGAAGATCGAGTGCTCGCGCACATTGATGACCACGTACAGGTCGCCGGTAGGGCCACCCTGAGTACCCGCCTCGCCCTCACCCGACAGACGGATGCGGTCGCCGGTATCCACGCCCGCCGGCACCTTCACCGAAAGCGTCTTGTACTCTTCGACACGACCTTCGCCGTGGCAGGAATCGCACGGATCGGAAATGATCTTGCCCTGGCCATGGCAACGCGGGCAGGTTTGCTGCACCGAGAAGAAACCCTGCTGCATGCGCACCTGGCCAATACCGCCACAGGTCGGGCAGGTGATGGGCGAAGAGCCTTTCTTTGCACCCGAGCCATCGCACGGCTTGCAGTTGACCAGCGTCGGCACACGGATATTGACACTGGTGCCACGCACGGCTTCTTCCAGGTTCAGCTCCAAGGTGTAGCGCAAGTCACTGCCACGTTGGGCACCGCCACGCTGGCCGCCACGGCCACCACCGAAGAAATCACTGAACACATCACCGAAGATATCGGAGAAGTTCTGGCCACCAAAACCGGCACCACCGCCACCCATGCTCGGGTCGACGCCGGCATGCCCATACTGGTCGTAGGCTGCACGCTTGTTGGGATCAGACAGACATTCGTAGGCCTCATTGGCCTCTTTGAACATTTCTTCGGACTCTTTGCTGTCCGGATTACGGTCCGGGTGGTGCTTCATCGCCAGGCGACGGTAAGCCTTCTTCAGGTCCGCCTCGCTGGAGCCACGCTCCACACCCAATACTTCGTAATAGTCACGCTTTGCCATAAGTCTTTGCACTCTTAAGGACGTTCAGCCAGACCCTCCTGAGCCTCGCCAAACTCGTTGAGCCCCAATGAAGGCCCGGACCCAACTCACGTCAATTCAACGATCCTGGTCATTACTACTTTTAGCCGGTCACCCGACTAAAAATGCGGTATTTACTGCTCGGAAAGCAGGAGCATTCCCGATCACACCGCCAGCATCCGAACGCTGTCGCATGCTGTAAAAATTCGCATACCCCAGACACGCCAACGCGGGAGCAAGCTCCCGCGCGGCGACATCCTACCAGTCACCGCTTGTGAGCGGTCAACCGGGCGACCAAGTTACTTGTGGTCTTTGACTTCTTCGAACTCGGCATCGACAGCATCGTCGTGCTTGGCTTCAGGTTCTGCTTGCTGTGCAGCACCTTCGGCCGGCTGGCCTTGCTCGGCGTACATTTTCTGAGCCACTGGCGCGGAAACCTTCGACAGCTCCTCAACCTTGGCTTCGATAGCAGCCTTGTCGTCGCCTTTGATAGCGGCTTCCAGGGCAACTACAGCAGCTTCGATTGCGGTTTTCTCTTCGTCGGTTACCTTGTCGCCCGCATCAGCGACCATTTTGCGCGTGGAGTGAACCAGCGCATCACCCTGGTTACGGGCGCCAGCCAGCTCAGCAAACTTGGCATCCGCATCGGCGTTGGCTTCAGCATCACGAATCATCTGTTGAATTTCTTCATCAGACAGACCGGAGTTGGCCTTGATGGTGATCTTCTGCTCTTTACCGGTAGCCTTGTCTTTCGCACCAACGTGCAGGATACCGTTGGCGTCGATGTCGAAAGTCACTTCAATTTGCGGCACGCCACGAGGTGCTGGTGGAATCTCAGCCAAGTCGAACTTGCCCAGGGACTTGTTCTGCGCAGCTTGCTTACGCTCACCTTGCAGTACGTGAATAGTCACTGCACCCTGGTTGTCATCGGCAGTCGAGAACACCTGAGATTTCTTGGTAGGAATCGTGGTGTTTTTCTCGATCAGCGCGGTCATCACGCCACCCATGGTTTCGATACCCAGGGTCAGCGGGCTGACGTCCAGCAGCAGCACGTCCTTCACGTCACCGGCCAACACCGCACCCTGGATGGCAGCACCCATGGCAACCGCTTCGTCCGGGTTCACGTCTTTACGTGCTTCTTTACCGAAGAACTCGGTTACTTTCTGCTGCACCAGCGGCATACGAGTCTGGCCACCGACCAGAATCACGTCGTTGATGGCGCCAACGTCGATACCCGCGTCTTTCAGTGCGATGCGGCAAGGCTCGATGGTGCGCTGAACCAGGTCTTCAACCAGTGCTTCCAACTTGGCGCGAGAGATCTTCACGTTCAAGTGCTTAGGACCGGTAGCGTCTGCAGTGATGTACGGCAGGTTCACGTCGGTGGACATGCTCGACGACAATTCGATCTTGGCCTTCTCAGCAGCTTCTTTCAGGCGCTGCATTGCCAGCGGGTCACCCTTGAGGTTCATGCCGCTTTCTTTCTTGAATTCGTCAACGAGGTAGTCGATCAGACGAATGTCGAAGTCTTCACCACCCAGGAAGGTGTCGCCGTTGGTAGCCAGCACTTCGAACTGGTGCTCGCCATCCACTTCAGCGATTTCGATGACCGACACGTCGAACGTACCACCACCCAGGTCATAAACGATCACAGTGTGGTCGCCTTTGGCCTTGTCCATACCGTAAGCCAGGGCGGCGGCGGTAGGTTCGTTGATGATACGTTTTACGTCCAGACCCGCGATGCGGCCGGCGTCTTTGGTTGCCTGGCGCTGGCTGTCGTTGAAGTAGGCCGGAACGGTAATCACCGCCTCGGTCACGGTTTCACCGAGGTAGTCTTCGGCAGTCTTCTTCATCTTTTTCAAGACTTCAGCCGAAATCTGCGGTGCAGACATCTTGTTGCCATTTACTTCAACCCAGGCGTCACCGTTGTCAGCCTTGGCGATTTTGTAAGGCACCATCTTGATGTCTTTCTGTACGACTTCTTCGTCGAACTTACGGCCGATCAGACGCTTTACCGCGTACAGAGTGTTGTGCGGGTTGGTAACAGCCTGACGCTTGGCCGACTGGCCCACCAGGATTTCGCCGTCGTTGGCGTATGCGATGATGGACGGCGTGGTACGCGCGCCTTCAGCGTTTTCGATAACTTTGGCCTTGCCGTTTTCCATGACCGAGACACACGAGTTGGTGGTCCCCAGGTCGATACCGATAATTTTGCCCATGATTGACTCTCCCGAAACTTGAATTTGGTTGCCGCAGCAGTTGTGGCTAACTGCGGTAGCACTTAAACGCTTGACTTATAAATGGGGGCCTTGCGGCGGATTTCAAGCCTGCTCATCAATAGAAGGCGAAACGGGTGCAGGAGCCTTGCTCACCACCACCATCGCCGGGCGCAACAGGCGACCATTGAGCAGATAGCCCTTCTGGAACACCTTCAATACGCTGTTAGGCTCAAGGTCGTGACTTTCCTGCATCGCCATCGCCTGATGATGCTCGGCATTGAACGGCTCACCGCCTTGTGGATCGATGGCTTCCAACTGATAACGCTTCAGGGTGTCCTGGAACATTTTCAGGGTCAGTTCGATCCCTTCGCGCATCGGGCGGATGTTTTCATCATCCGGATTGGACAGTTCAAGGCCACGTTCCAGGCTGTCGATAATCGGCAGCAGGTCATTGGCGAATTTCTCCAACGCGAATTTGTGAGCCTTTTCTACGTCCTGCTCGGCACGGCGGCGGACGTTCTGCAGATCGGCGGCAACACGCAACGACTGATCCTGCGCTGCGGCCAATTGCTCTTCCAGCACTTGCACACGAGTACCCAGTTCATCGCCGGCAGCCGAATTGGCGTCTGGCGTTTGCGTATCCTGCGTCTGTTCGTCAGCCATAGATTTCTCCTTTCAAAATCATGCGCGAACTCAACTCGCGCTTCTGTTCCGGTATATGGGGCCACAATTTTCAGGTTCAAGGGCGCAGGCGTTACCAAAAGTCTTTCGTGTCTCCCGGTTGTTTTCCGGCGCTAGATTTCGCATTGCACTAAAAAAAACCGACTTCCAAGCAAATCGAGCTAAGCCGCAGGATTGTCAGCCCGGAACAAAACACTGTATAAATAACCAGACCTAAAGCCTGGGAGCGACCTTCATGCTCGTGCACCTGTCCGTACATAACTACGCCATCGTTGAACATCTGGATCTCGAACTGGATCGCGGCATGAGCGTAATCACAGGCGAGACCGGCGCCGGCAAGTCGATCATGCTCGACGCACTGGGCCTGACACTGGGTGATCGCGCCGACAGCGGCGTGGTGCGCCCCGGTGCCGACAAAGCCGACATCCTGGCCACCTTCGACCTGGGCGACATTCCCGAAGCCGAAACCTGGCTGGCCGAGCGCGACCTCAACAACGAAGGGCCGTGCATTCTGCGCCGGGTGATCACCGCCGAAGGGCGCTCACGTGGCTATATCAACGGCACGCCCTGCCCCCTCGGCGACCTGAAAGCCCTGGGCGAACTGCTGATCGATATCCACAGCCAGCATGAACACCAATCGCTGCTTAAAACCGACACTCATCGCCGCCTGCTCGACGAGTATGCCGGCGCCACCGATCTTGCTCGCCAGGTTCAACTGGCCGCCCAACGCTGGCGCCAGACCCGCCAGGAACTGGAACGCCTTTCCAACTCCGGCGACGAGCAACGCGCTCGCCATCAATTGCTCAGCTATCAACTCGAAGAGCTTGAAAGCCTGGGCCTGGGTGAGACCGAATTGGAGCAGCTTGAGCAGGAACACAAGAACCTGACCAACGCCGAGACGCTGCTGGGTATCTGCCGCCAGGTGGTCGAGCAATGCAGCGAAAGCGATTCGGGCAATGTGCTTAATGCACTGACGGCGAGCCTCAATCGCCTGTCCAGCGTGAATAACGCATCCGGCTCACTGAGTGAAGCCACCACCTTGCTGACCAGTGCACAAATTCAGGTAGAGGAAGCGGTCGGTGAGCTGAACCGCTTTCTGGATCATTTCGACGCCGACCCGGCACGCCTGCAGGAAATAGAAGAGCGACTGGACACCATCTACACCCTGGCGCGCAAACATCGGATCCAGCCAACCGAAGTAGCGGCAATGCAGCAAAAGCTGATGGACGAAATCGAGACCCTGAACGCAAACGACGAGTCCATCGAACGCCTCGGCGAAGAACTCGCCTCCTTTGCTCGCCACTATCAGGAAAAGGCTCGCGAGCTGAGCGACCTTCGCCAGCAGGCTGCTACCCGACTGGCCGGCGCCGTGGAACAGGAAATCCAGCGCCTGGGCATGCCTGGTGGTCGTTTCACCATCCAATTGAATGCCAACACCACCAATGAGCTACAGCCCCATGGACTCGAACAGGTCGAGCTTCTGGTAAGCGCCAACCCGGGGCAACCGCTCAAAGCCCTGGCAAAAGTCGCCTCCGGCGGCGAGCTTTCACGGATCAGTCTGGCAATCCAGGTCATCACCGCACAAACCTCGCGGGTGCCGACACTGGTATTCGATGAGGTGGACGTTGGCATTGGCGGCCCGACTGCCGAGATTGTCGGTCAGTTATTGCGACGCCTGGGGGAGCGTGGCCAAGTACTTACCGTGACCCACTTACCGCAAGTGGCAGCCCAAGGGCATCAGCATTTGTTCGTGCACAAGGTGCGAGGCAGCGACGCGACGCGCACAGCCGTGTCCAAGCTGAACAAGTCGGAGCGCGTGGAAGAAGTGGCGCGGATGCTCGGCGGTATTGATTTGACCAAGGAGTCCCTGGCTCATGCGAAAAAAATGGTCGTCGCCGCAAAGGCTTGAGACGAGCATTTTCCTTCTTATATAAAGCACGAAGGCGACCTTAAGGTCGCCTTCAATCGTTTCGCAGAGCAAATCTGCGACGATTTTTACTTTTTCTTACGGATGTACAGCACCAGATTATGGTCCACCAAATCGAATCCATGCTCCTCGGCAATTTCGTGCTGGAGCTTTTCGATCGCAGGGCTGGTGAACTCGATAACCTCATTGGTATCCAGATCAACCATATGGTCGTGGTGCCCGCCATCGGCCAATTCAAACACTGCATGACCGCCGTCGAAATTATGACGAACCACCAGCCCTGCGGCTTCAAACTGGGTCAGGACACGGTAAACCGTGGCCAGGCCAACGTCTTCATTAGACTCCATCAGCGCCTTGTAAACGTCCTCGGCACTCATGTGGCGCTGCTCGGCAGAATCGAGCATTTGTAGAATCTTGACTCGGGGCAGAGTCACTTTGAGACCGGCTTTGCGTAGTTCGCTATTTTCAACCATGGTTAGCTTTCTCGCGGATGCTGCTTCGCAGCTTCTCTTAATACGGGTATGATCGGCGTTTACGTTGTCCCAGCCAAGATAGTGGAAGTCGCCCACCGATGCAAAACACCAAGCTCTTG
This sequence comes from Pseudomonas sp. W4I3, assembly GCF_030816195.1. Classification (GTDB taxonomy): domain Bacteria; phylum Pseudomonadota; class Gammaproteobacteria; order Pseudomonadales; family Pseudomonadaceae; genus Aquipseudomonas. Next base: position 5,782,952 of record NZ_JAUSXS010000001.1, read on the forward strand.
CTAACCAGTTTCACCTTTGTGGGACTGCTCGCACTCGCCGGTTGTTCATTCCCCGGGGTTTACAAAATCGACATCCAGCAGGGCAATGTCGTCACGCAGGACATGATAGACCAGTTACGCCCGGGAATGACCCGACGGCAAGTACGGTTTATCATGGGTAACCCCCTGCTGACCGACACTTTCCATGCCGATCGCTGGGATTATCTCTACAGCATCCAGCCTGGCGGCGGTGAGCGCCAGCAGGAGCGCGTCAGCGTCATTTTCAATGGCAATGACCAGCTTGTCAGTCTGTCCGGTGACTTCATGCCTGGCGTAAGCCGCGATGAAGCCCTACTGGGCAAGGACACCGGCACCAGCGTGACCGCCCCTGCGCAGGAAGCCGAGAAGCCGAAATCCGAGGTGCCGGCCAAGCCAGGCTCCTTGCTGGACCAGATCCAGAAAGACGTCGATGGCGTGGAGACCGTGCCCGTCCCGACGCCACAGCCTCTGGACACCAGCCCGCAGTAACAAAGCGACACTCAACAAAAAGCCCGGCATGCCGGGCTTTTTGTTGTCTGGCTGATTTATAAGCCCTGCTGCCTGGCCTTCGCCGCCTTGGCAGCACGTTGCCTGCGCACTTCCTTGGGATCTGCCAGCAACGGCCGGTAGATTTCGATTCGGTCACTGGGCTGCACAACACGCACGTCGGCGTCCGCAACCACCTTACCGAAGATCCCCAAAGGGCATTCCGCCAGCGCCAGCTGCGCAAATTGCTCAGCGATCCCCGACATTCGCACCGCCGCCCTCAGGCTCGTGCCCACCGGAACCGTCACCTGAAGTAAAACCTGGCGATCAATGGCGGCGTGTACCACTTCAATCTCAACCATGCAGTTGCTTGGCTCGCTCACAGAACGCATCCACCAGCGTATTCGCCGCCTGATTGAATAAAGGTCCCAACGTCGCCCGAACAATGGGGCCGGCATAATCGAACGACAGGTCCAGGCTGATCTTGCAGGCCTTGTCCGTCAGCGCCTTGAATACCCATACACCATTGCAACTGGGTGAACGGCCCCTCCTGCAGATTCATCTCGATGGATTTTCCAGGCACCAGCACATTTCGCGTAACAAAGTGCTGGCTAAGCCCACCCTTGGCTACGCCGACGCTGGCAACCATGTGCTCGTCACCGCTCTCCAGCACCTCGGCTGTCGAGCACCACGGCAGGAATTCCGGGTAACGCGCCACGTCGTTGACCAGGTCATAGAGCGCCTGTGCGGGATAGGGCAGCAGGGCCGAACGTTGAATATGCGTCGTCATGTGAGCGTTATTTCCACAGCTGAGCGGGCAAACATCGCGAAAGAACAGCCAGATCCGCGAGAGAAAAAAACCAAAGTACTGCCGGCATTGTCCGGGATTCGTCCAACACGCTCAAGCACGCAGGTTGACCGTAGCCGACACGCTCGCAACTCCCTATAATGCCGCCCCTATGGCTAAACAAAAGAAACACCCCACAGGGACCATCGCGCAAAATAAAAAGGCGCGACACGATTACTTCATCGAACATCGGTTCGAGGCTGGTCTGGTCCTGGCCGGCTGGGAAGTAAAGAGTCTGCGTGCCAGCAAGCTGCAGCTGGTCGACAGCTATGTGCTGCTCAAGGATGGCGAGGCATGGCTGCTTGGCAGTCATATCACCCCGCTGACCACTGCGAGCACCCACGTGATTGCCGACCCGGTGCGCACGCGCAAACTGCTGCTCAATGCCCGCGAGCTGGAAAAACTCGCTGCGGCCGTGCAACAGAAAGGCTACGCGTGCATCTGCTTGTCCTGGTACTGGAGCAAGCACCTGGTCAAGTGCGAGATTGCACTGGGCAAGGGCAAGAAGGAATACGACAAACGCGATACCGAACGCGAGCGCGACTCCAATCGCGAATTGCATCGCGCGGTGCGCAACAAGGGCAAGGAAGAATAACCTTGTGACGCTGCAGCTTCGGGCTACCCGCCCGAGGCTACAGGCCCTTGCGTCGCTCCGCCCGGGCTACGCGCTGAACCTCCTGACGCACCTCCTCCAGCACTTCCTGCACATACAGCAGGTGACGTGTTGAAATCTCCCGCGCCTGCTCGGCCCGCCCTTCAATAATTGCCAGGTACAGGTCGCGATGCTGACTGATCAGCATGTCGCGGGTCTCGCTGCGCTGCTGATACATGCCGCCAATGTTGGTCACCACATTACGCTTGAGCAGATCAAACAGCCCGCGAATGGTATGCAGCAACACGGCGTTATGACTGGCCTCAGCAATGGCCAGGTGAAACCTCGCATCAGCAGCACCCTCCTCTACTCGACTCACCTCATCGGCACGCGCATAGCAATCCTGCAACGCTTCGAAAGCCGCCTTCAGCCGCTCACGATCAACTTCGGTTGCACGTAATGCCGCGTAGTAGGCACAGGAAGCTTCAAGCGTCTGGCGAAACTCCAGCAAGTCCCGCTGCGCCTCAGGATTGTTTTCCAGCAAATGCAACAGAGGGTCGCTAAAGGTCGACCCGAGCGACTCCACGACATAATTGCCTCCGCCCTGACGGCTGACCAACAACCCCTTGGCCGCCAGCTTCTGGATCGCTTCCCGCAACGAAGGGCGCGACACGCCAAATTGCTCAGCCAAAGCGCGCTCGGCCGGCAAACGCTCGCCCGACTTCAACGTGCCCTCAAGGATCATGCCCTCAAGCTGCTCGACAATATCGTCAGACAAACGGCGCTGACGCACCTGATCAAACCCCATAACCCACTCTCCACCATCCCGACCACTCGCCGGGGCCTCTATTCTGGCCTATCGCCGCGCGCGCGGCACCTATCAGAACGCCCTCGATTCAGCCGATCAGAACAATCAACGCCCTGCGTACGACCAAAGTTTCGCAGGCGGCAAATTGACACACCCCTGCCTGGCCTCTTAATCTAGCCCACAGCGACTGTAAATTGGTATTACCAATTACCCAAGCCATACAAACAACAACAATCAGGGGCCACCCCATATGCAAACCTGGCAACAGCTCTACAGCCCTCTCGGCAGTCTCGGCGTATCTGCATTGGCCGCCGTTATCCCCATCGTATTTTTCTTCCTGGCCCTGGCCGTATTCCGCCTCAAGGGGCACGTGGCCGGCAGCATCACCCTCGCGCTGTCGATCCTGGTCGCCATCTTCGCCTTTCAGATGCCGGTAGACATGGCCCTTGCCGCCGCCGGCTATGGCTTTGCCTATGGTTTGTGGCCGATTGCGTGGATCATCGTGGCCGCGGTATTTCTCTACAAGTTGACAGTCAAGAGCGGCCAGTTCGAAATCATCCGCAGCTCGGTCCTGTCGATTACCGACGATCAACGCCTGCAAGTCCTGCTGATCGGTTTCTGCTTCGGCGCCTTCCTCGAAGGTGCGGCCGGTTTCGGTGCGCCCGTGGCCATTACCGCCGCGCTGCTGGTAGGCCTGGGTTTCAACCCGCTCTATGCCGCCGGCCTGTGCCTGATTGCCAACACCGCCCCCGTCGCCTTTGGCGCGCTGGGCATCCCGATCATCGTTGCAGGCCAAGTCACCGGCATCGACGCGTTCAAGATCGGCGCGATGACCGGCCGCCAACTGCCATTGCTGTCGTTGTTCGTGCCCTTCTGGTTGGTGTTCATGATGGACGGCCTGCGCGGCGTTCGCGAAACCTGGCCCGCAGCCCTGGTGGCGGGCTTGAGCTTCGCCGTCACACAGTATTTCACCTCCAACTTCATCGGCCCGGAACTGCCGGACATCACCTCTGCACTGGCCAGCCTGATCGCCCTGACCTTGTTCCTGAAAGTCTGGCAACCCAAGCGCACCGCCGGCGCACAGATTGCCGGCGCCACCTCGAGCACAGCGGTCACCGCCAGCGCTGGCGGCTTCGGCCTGCCACGCAACACCCTTGTTTCGCCGTACAGCCTGGGGCAGATTTTCAAGGCGTGGTCGCCGTTCCTGATCCTCACCGTACTGGTCACCCTCTGGACCCTCAAACCCTTCAAGGCGATGTTCGCCGCCGGCGGCTCGATGTACAGCTGGGTGTTCAACTTCGCGATCCCGCACCTGGACCAACTGGTGATCAAAGTCGCACCGATCGTCACCAACCCCACCGCCATCCCGGCCGTGTTCAAGCTGGACCCGATTTCAGCAACCGGCACCGCGATTTTCTTCTCGGCGCTGATCTCGATGGCAGTTCTGAAGATAGACTTCAAAACTGGTCTTACCACTTTTAAAGAAACCTTTTACGAACTGCGCTGGCCGATCCTGTCCATCGGCATGGTGCTGGCCTTCGCCTTTGTCACCAACTATTCGGGCATGTCGTCCACCATGGCCCTGGTCCTGGCCGGCACCGGCGCTGCCTTCCCCTTCTTCTCGCCTTTCCTCGGCTGGCTTGGGGTTTTTCTGACAGGCTCCGACACTTCGTCCAATGCCCTGTTCAGCTCGTTGCAAGCCACCACCGCACACCAGATCGGCGTCAACGACACCTTGCTGGTCGCGGCAAACACCAGCGGTGGCGTGACCGGCAAAATGATCTCGCCGCAATCCATCGCCGTCGCCTGTGCGGCGACCGGCCTGGTGGGCAAAGAATCCGACCTGTTCCGCTTCACCCTCAAGCACAGCCTGTTTTTTGCCACCCTCGTCGGGCTGATCACCTTGGCGCAAGCGTATTGGTTCACCGGTATGCTGGTGCACTGAGACGCGCACGTAATAGGGTAAGAATCGACGCCGGACAACCATGCCGGCGTCAGCTATTTCTGGAGGACCGATGAGCCTGCCTGCTGGATTCCTGAACGACGTCGCACAACTGATTCCGAAAGATCGTCGTTTTGACGATGCACTTTCCACCCTTGCCTTCGGCACCGACGCCAGCTTTTACCGATTGATCCCACAGTTGGTGATTCGCGTTGAATCGGAAGACGAAGTCGTCACGCTGCTGCAACTGGCCCAGCGCGACCGTGTGTCCGTGACGTTCCGCGCGGCGGGCACCAGTTTGTCCGGCCAAGCCATCAGCGACTCGGTGCTGATCGTGCTCGGTGAGCAGTGGAATGGCCGCGAAATCCGCGGGCAAGGCATGCAGATCCGCCTGCAACCCGGCGTCATCGGCGCCCAGGCCAACGCCTGGCTTGCGCCATACGGGCGCAAGATCGGGCCGGACCCGGCGTCGATCAACGCCTGTAAAATTGGCGGCATCGTCGCTAACAACGCCAGTGGCATGTGCTGCGGCACGGCACAAAATACCTATCACACCCTGGCCGGTATTCGTCTGGTACTGGCCGACGGCAGCCGCCTGGACACCGAAGACTCCGCCAGCGTCCAAGCCTTCCGCCAGTCCCATGGAGCGCTGCTTGAGCGCCTGGCAGCACTGGGCCGCGAGACACGGGCAAACGCCGAGCTGGCTGCAAAGATCCGCCACAAATACCGTCTGAAAAATACCACCGGCCTGTCGCTCAACGCCCTGGTGGATTTTGATGACCCGCTGGATATCCTCAGCCATCTGCTGGTGGGCTCCGAAGGCACGCTGGGTTTTATCAGCGCGGTGACCTACGACACAGTGGTCGATCACCCAAACAAAGCCTCAGCGCTGATCGTGTTCCCGGACGTCGAGACCTGCTGCAACGCGGTGACCGTGCTGAAAACCCAACCGGTCTCGGCGGTCGAGCTGCTGGACCGGCGCAGCCTGCGCTCGGTACAGAACAAGCCGGGCATGCCGGAGTTCGTGCAGCATCTATCGGAAAATGCCTGCGCACTGCTGATCGAATCCCGCGCGGCCTCGTCGTCATTGCTGCATGAGCAGCGTGCACTGATCATGGCCTCCCTGGCCTCTTTCCCCGTGGAGAAACAGGTCGACTTCACCGAAGACCCGCTGGAAAACGCTCGCCTCTGGGCAATCCGCAAGGACACCTTTCCCGCCGTGGGCGCCGTGCGCAAAACCGGTACCACGGTAATCATCGAAGACGTCACTTTCCCGGTCGAGCAGCTGGCGACTGGCGTTAACCGCCTGATCGAACTGTTCGACAAACATCACTACGACGAAGCCATCCTTTTCGGACACGCCCTGGAAGGCAATCTGCACTTCGTGTTCACTCAAGGCTTCAACAGCAGCGCCGAAGTCGCACGCTACCAGGCGTTCATGGACGATGTTGCACACTTGGTGGCGGTTGAGTTCGCAGGGTCGCTGAAAGCCGAACACGGCACTGGCCGCAACATGGCGCCGTTTGTCGAGCTGGAATGGGGCAGTGATGCCTTTCAACTGATGTGGCAGCTCAAGCGCCTGCTGGACCCCAACGGCATCCTCAACCCAGACGTGGTGCTCAGCCATGACCCGCAGATTCACCTCAAGCACCTCAAGCCCCTGCCTGCCGCCGATGAGCTTGTGGATAAGTGCATTGAGTGCGGCTTCTGCGAACCGGTTTGCCCGTCCAAAGGACTGACCTTGAGCCCGCGCCAACGCATTGTGATCTGGCGCGACATCCAGGCTAAAAAACGCGCCGGCGTGGACACCACCGAACTGGAAGCGGCCTATCACTACCAAGGCATCGACACCTGCGCCGCAACCGGCCTGTGCGCCCAACGCTGCCCCGTAGGCATCAATACCGGCGACCTGGTAAAAAAGCTGCGCAGCCGCGACGCCGACCGTACGAAAACCGCCGAATGGCTCGCCACCCATTTCGCCACCGCGTTGCAAGGTGCGCGCTTTACCCTGCATGTCGCCAACGGCGCGCGCATGCTACTGGGAGCGCCACGCCTGGCGAAGTTATCGGCCCGCTTGACCAGGCTGTCCAAGGGACAGGTCCCGCAATGGACCAACGCCATGCCGCAACCGGAAAAAGCCATTCGCTTCAGCCCGGCCGTCAACGACGAGCGACCTCGGGTGGTCTACCTGGCGGCCTGCGTCTCACGCGCCATGGGCCCGGCTGCGGGTGATAAAGAACAAATGTCGCTGTACGACAAAACCCGTGGCCTGCTGGAAAAAGCCGGTTACCAAGTCGTCTTTCCCGACAATCAAGACAACCTGTGCTGCGGCCAGCCCTTCGCCTCCAAAGGCTACGCCGAACAGGCCGAACACAAACGCCAGGAACTGATCGGCGCGCTGCTCCACGCCAGCCGTGGCGGCCTCGACCCGATCTATTGCGACACCAGCCCGTGCACCTTGCGCCTGGTACAAGACCTGGGCGAGACGCGCCTGGACCTCTACGACCCGGTACGCTTTATCCGCACCCATCTTATGGACCGCCTCGACTTCACGCCGCAGGAAGCGCCCATCGCCGTGCACGTCACCTGCAGCACCCAGCACCTGGGCGAAAGCCAAGCGCTGATCGACCTCGCCCGACGCTGCGCCAAGACCGTCGTCATTCCCGAAGGCATTCACTGCTGCGGCTTTGCCGGCGATAAAGGCTTTATCACGCCGGAACTCAACGCCCACTCACTGCGCACCCTCAAGGACGCGGTGCAGCACTGCAGCGAAGGCATTTCCACCAGCCGCACCTGCGAGATCGGCCTGACCCAGCACGGCGGCATCGATTATCACGGGCTGGTGTACCTCGTGGACCGCGTAACCCAGGCCCGCGCCCACTAACCCTGCAAAAAAACCGAACCCTTGCGCGCCGGCGTAGTCATCTGCATAGGCCTCGACAACGAGGCCCATCAGTGATGTCGCTGGCAAGCCCGCAACGCCAGCAGCGTCGAGCCCATTTCGCAAGGAGATACCTTATGAAGCGTTCCGCTCTTGCTGGCTTGTTCATGACCGCTGCGATGCTGGCGTCCCCTGCCTTTGCGGCCGGTGATAAAGACCTGTGCCAGATCAACCTCGACAAAATCAACAACGGCAAAGCGCTCCTCGCTACCGACACCAGTGGCAAAAGCGGCGAAATCGACACCGCCGTCGCCCAAGCAAAAGCGGCCAGCGCCGCGGGTGATCACAAAAAGTGTATCGAAATCACCTCCAAGGCCCTGCAAGACCTGCAGAACAGCGAAAAAGGCGGTCAGTGAGTGATAACGGGGCCAACCTTCGGGTTGGCCTTCCGTGACGGTTTGGCGTACACTGCACAGGCTTGTCACTCACGAGAAACAACGAGTTACAAGCACGGGGCCGTTTAGGATTCGACGCCGGTCGCGAAACTTTAGGTGCATGCCGAGTTGGTAACAGAACTCGTAAATCCACTGTTGCAACTTCTTATAGTTGCCAATGACGAAAACTACGGCCAGGAATTCGCTATCGCTGCGTAAGCAGCCTTAGATCCTGAGCTTCTGGTACCTTCGGGTCCAGCAATCACCAGGGGATGTCTGTAAACCCAAAGTGATTGTCATATAGAACAGAATCGCCGTGCAGTACGTTGTGGACGAAGCGGCTAAAACTTACACAACTCGCCCAAAGCACCCTGCCCTTCGGGTCGCTGAGGGTTAACTTAATAGAAACGGCTAAGCATGTAGTACCGACAGCGGAGTACTGGCGGACGGGGGTTCAAATCCCCCCGGCTCCACCATTTCATCATCTAAAGACGTCTACGGACGTCTTTTTTTGTGCCTGGAATCCATTAAATACGGGGGCTTCAGGGCTATTGCGGGCTTTCGAGGTTTTTAGAGTTCCAGGCAATTTGGTATTCCCAATGGTATTCCCGGCTACCCGGCGCTAATCTTGGGAATACCAAAAGGTGTCATGGAGTACTTCTCATGTGCGCTCAAACCACTCGCCTCTCCGACCGTCAGCTCAAGGCGGTCAAACCGAAAGACAAAGATTATGTCCTCACCGATGGCGACGGGCTCCAACTGCGAGTCAGGGTCAATCGCTCGATGCAGTGGAATTTCAACTACCGGCATCCCGTCACCAAGAATCGAATCAACATGGCACTCGGCTCTTATCCCGAGGTTTCTCTTGCGCAAGCGAGGAAGAAAACCGTTGAGGCCAGAGAGCTGCTTGCGCAGGGCATCGACCCAAAAGCTCAGCGCAATGAGCTGAAGGAAGCCAAACGAGCGGAAACGGAACATACGTTCGAGAACGTAGCCACCGCGTGGTTCGAATTGAAGAAGGACTCCGTTACCCCGGCGTATGCCGAAGACATCTGGCGCTCGCTCACACTGCATGTTTTTCCAAGCATGAAATCAACGCCGTTATCGGAAGTGAACGCGCCGATGGTCATCAAGCTGCTTCGTCCGATTGAAGCTAAAGGCAGCCTCGAGACAGTTAAGCGAGTGAGCCAGCGCCTTAACGAGATCATGACCTACGGGGTCAATTCCGGAATGATCTTTGCCAACCCTCTCAGCGGCATTCGAGCGGTGTTCAAGAAACCTAAGAAAGAGAACATGGCAGCGCTACCACCAGATGAGCTTCCGGAGCTCATGATGGAAATCGCGAACGCCAGCATCAAGCGGACGACCCGCTGCCTGATCGAATGGCAGCTACACACTATGACCCGCCCTGCCGAAGCGGCGACTACCCGATGGGCAGACATCGACTTCGAAAAACGCATCTGGACCATCCCTGCAGAGCGAATGAAAAAGCGTCGTCCGCACACAATCCCGCTGACCGAACATGCACTCTCGTTATTGGAGACGCTTAAGCCCCATAGCGGCCACAGGGAATATGTGTTCCCGTCAGATAGAAATCCGCGCACCCACGCGAATAGCCAGACAGCCAACATGGCATTGAAACGAATGGGCTTTCAGGACCGCTTAGTCAGCCACGGCATGCGCTCCATGGCCAGCACAATTCTGAATGAGCATGGATGGGATCCGGAGCTAATCGAAGTCGCGCTGGCGCATGTCGATAAAGACGAAGTTCGAAGCGCCTACAACCGGGCGGATTACATCGAACGCCGGCGTCCAATGATGGCCTGGTGGAGTGAACATATCCAGAAGGCAGCCACCGGCAGCCTGTCGGCATCCGCCATCAATCAAACCAGGGACCGTAACGTCGTGCCGATACGCTGAGCAGGCGACAATTCGTGCCGTGCAGCAGGGCGACTGAAGTGGCGACTGTCGCTAAATCAGCCGCATGCCTGCGCTTCTTCGGCCAAGCCCCCAAGTATGGGAAGGCTCCGCATTCCCATACTTGGGGGCTCACGCTTAAAGGTCTATCAGACAACCACGAGTTGCGCCTTTCTGCGGCGGATCAGCCCTGCTGTTAACTCATAGTAATAGATGGTCGCTGGTGCTGAGCAACGCAGGTAGTGCTCTAAAAACCATCTGGTGTGCTTTTCCTTCCAGGACCAAGGGGTCGCACAACTCCAGCGCTCACGAATCGCCTCGTGCATCCTTTCTGCCTGCCTGATATGCCGCTGCCGCGTGGCATGCGCACCTTTGAGCACGGGGCTCAGAAACAACGCCATATCGAACTCGGACTTCATCGACGACCTCCGATGTAGGCACTCACCACGTCGATGCGGTTATGCCCCAACTCGTGGCTGATCTGCTGACGTGCACGCCGATCGAGTGCTCGATCCTCTCGTTGACCACAACCGCCATTGATGGGCGCGGAGAAGCCGGTCAGTTGTTCATAGCGCTCACAGGCGTAAGCCGCCCGCAGTTCATGAAAGCCTTTCAATCCATGCTCATGCATGATGTCCCGCGCCGGTCGTACGATTGTCTGTAAGAAATCTTTGTAGCTTTCATCAGGTGTTAACAGATTCCGACTGCCCTTGGGTGAGGCCTCGCTGGCCCTGTCGAGGGCGCCACGAACTTGATCCGTGACCGCAATCCAACGCGGTGCCGATGCGCCTGATCGACCGCCTTTGGTGCCGTCCTGGATATCGATCTTGCCCAGTTGCCGGACCTCACGTTGCAGTCGGGGCAGATCGGCCAGGATCGCTTCGCGCAGGCGCATACCAGTCTCACGGGCGAGGAGCACAATGGCACTCACCCTCGATTGCTGACGATCTGACAGAGCCCGCGCGATCAACTCGACCTGCGCACGGTCTTGGCCTTGCGGAGCCTCACTACGCACGCTTGAGCGCTGCAAGCCAAGCGCCTTACTCGGACTCGGGATTTTGACGTACTGATCACCGCGCAGCGCGGCCATCGTTCGGTTCACGCTGGACAGTCGGTTCTGCGCGGTGGCAATACCGACGTTGCCCTGATCAACCTGCTCCCGCACGTGGACGGCGTACCGCATGAGGATCTCGCGGTCTATCTGGCGCGCGTCGTTGACCCTCGGTCCTTCATCGGATCGACACCAATGCACGAACGCCTGCCAGCGATCACTATGGGCTTTGACGGTAGCAAAATGGCCGTCGCCAAACAGGTCTTTCAGTGCTTGCGGTCCAGCATAGCTAAGCTGGCGACCGAAGCCGAAATTGCGCCCCGCTCGCTTACCGACCCGAGCCATTTTTCTGTTCCTGATCGACTGCCGCGAGATCATGCAAAAGGGCTCGCCAGTGCGCACTTACAATCGCGAACTGAGCCCAATCAGTCGGGCGAAAACACAGCGTGTTGTCGGTGACGTAAAGATGCGCACCCTCCTCTTTCAACCATTGAATAATGGCTGTCGTAGAGGCGATAGCTTTATGGGTGGTGGCGACACTGGCGACAGCGGCGACAACCCTTGTCCTGCCTGGTTTTGAGCGTGGCGACAAAGTGGCGACAGTAGCGGCGACAAATCGCGCTTTGGGCTCCTTTTGACGCTGAGCCAGATGGTTGCGCAGCGCTTCATCAAGATTAAACATGGCCCACCTCGAAGGTGTGGCCATCAGTGATCAACCACTGATGATCAATCAACTCGACCAGCAGCTTAGCGGCATGACGACTGCTCTTGCGGGCAAAGCGGGGACCGTTGCGATTCAATTCACGAATACTGAAACGCTTCCAATCTTTGACCTGTAGCCATCGCAGCAGCCGGTCTGCCTCCTCTTTTACTCGACACACTGGCTCCTGCTCAGTCAGGCGCTGGATCTCGTTGAGGTAGTAGCCGACTAAAGCGGAGGCCCGTTGGATATGGTCGACCTCCACGACGCTGCTCTCCTCCACAACTGCAAGAATGCCGGCGACGCGCAGCAGGTTATCTGCGGCCTTTGATCCGCTGGGCCGTACGCTGGCCAGCTCGCCAAACTCCCCCAACTGAGCTTCGATAGCATCATGCAAATCAATCCACCGACGACGCGCCAGCGGACTGAGACTCAGCTTTGACAGCTGCAAGGCTCCGTCAGCGGAAAGTGACCAAGGCTGATAAAACAGAGCCGAAAGGCGGTGATGATAGCGCTTGAGGGCGGCGTCTTTGGACAAGTCGACAGCCTGGTAGCTACGTTGCCCGGCTAGACTGGTTGGCCAGGTCATCAAGCAGCGCCCTAGAATGCCTTGGCCCTGCAGCAACGGGTCACTGAGTAACTGCATGGCCAAATACGGTTGCAGCATCAGGTGCAGGCTCAGGCGTCGGTCATAGGCTCTTAGGCTTTCGCCTGCCATAGAGCGAGCACGATCAATCGGGCTACCGTCCCAGAGTGACGACAAGGTCGTGACCGCTTTCAAACGGTTGTCCCGACTCATGGTGCTGCTGCCAAGGAATTGTCCGCCCTCGTCACAGAACAGCCCCATGCACGGCAAGTCATGGCAGAGCCCCTTGATCAGGGCCTCGATCGTCGGGTCTGTGGTGATCAGCCGAGGGGCCGAAGGCTCCGCTTCGAGCGGTACGCTGTTTGTGGGGGCGGGATCGGCAGGACTGATACGCTGCGCTTGTCGCTGTGCGGCACGGTACCGAAAGAGCTGCTCACGATAATGTTGCCACTGTTCACGCTCCCATTGGCGCGCTGGCAGCAGTGCGGATCGGTCTGCCGCGGTCTTGCGATCACCGGACGCAGCCACCGTGATCAGGTACAACGACAGGGGATAATGTCTGCCGTCGAGTTGTAAGCCCGCATGACCTTGAGTGGCCAGGGCCGAGGCGGCCAACACCGATTGCGCGGCCAGTGCTTGGGGCACGCCGATGACCTCGGCCATGCGCTCAACCGCAGGCCCAAGAATCCCACCCAGTGCCTGCACGGGATAAGGCTGGGGCACGGGGTTCGACTCAATCAACGGTCGAGGTGGTCGTGGTAGTTCAAGCTTCGGATCTAACTGCTGCATGGGCCCTCTCCTCGATCATTACTGGTTGTCCTCACGTAGTCCCGCCACGGCTGTTGAGTGTTATCAGGGATCAAGGCCCCTGCGGCCTGTGAGGTGTTCACTGACGTGGAACGAACGGCTCCTTACGACCGGGAGCAAGGGCATGACCCATGAATCTGGCCTCCTTAGACGCATCCGAAGATGCGGGCGGGTGGAGGCTGTGCCGGCTGACGAGTTCGGCACCTGGAGATCCTGAGCGGGAGAAGGCAACAACATCGACACCTGGGGCATGCCTGACTGTCAGTCAGGTGCAGTCTTTCCATAGGCTGCGGCACCGGCGCCTGTGTCGTTGCGGATTGCGGCGAATCGGATTTGTCAGGCCGATTGTCACGAGGAGAGATGCGGCAATGCCCTTTGTGACGTGGCTTGCAGCAGTGGTACGAGCGCCCGTCTCTTTCCAGAAGAAAGAGACGGGCGCAGTCGGGCGCAGCGAAGTGCGTCGAGAAGTGAGGTTGCTGTAGCGCAGCGAGGAGGGTCCATCGTCTGCCGCAATGGACAGATAAGCCGAGTAGGCATCCTTCACTCTTGGGGAGTGACCGTGCGAGCCGCCGGACGCTAATCGCACTTCGGGAGAACCACCACCAAGTGGCGTAGCCTTGAAGGTTCTGGCTACCTGGGCAGGTGCTGTCAACGACAGCGATCCGTGCGCCAATTTTTATACCCACTCGAAAAGGCGGTCAAGCGTCACGGCCAAAGCGCTTAGAAAGTGGCGACTGTCGCCACTTTTGTCGCCATGCTCCAGGCCACGTTCCACGTGGGCTGTCGCCGGCGTCGCCGCTGTCGCCCACCCCCCTACATCCATGCCCAACGAGGAAGATCCGCACATACACTGAAATGGCGCCGCGCTCGATAGAAATCGCGGGGAATTACCGACGGGTGAAAGCAAGCATGGCGCTAACCAAATTTGAAAATGAGAGGGTGGAACGCGGCGGCTTCGAGAAAAAGCGAGTGAACCCTCCGATCGGCGCGATCAAAGATCGCTTGATCGGAGGGTTTGGCGGGAAAAGCAAATCTCAAACGTCAATTACAGGCTCAGGCATCAAAGCGGGTTGATGGGGAAGTGACGGCCTCACGTCGCATAATCAGCGTCTGCTGCAACCGCAACAAAAAACCTGCTTCAAATGCCTCTTGTGGATCACCTGCACGATGACGTTTTCGGTCCTGAGACAGCGCCCACCATAACGGTAGTGATGAGCCTTCAAGCCAAGTCTCTGCGCAACGAACACCCTCCTTTATTACCGGAGCGAACTCATCGCCCCAAGGTGTTTGGATCGCGGGAGACCCTTCTGCGGGCGGAACAGAGACGTACTCATGGATCTGTTGATGAACGCTTTGAGCTGGAATACCAGTCAAATTTCGGAATGCCTTGTCGTACAAAACGGCGGCGTCATCCAACAGCTCAACTGCCAGTTCAACGTCTTGCGGAAAATGAAGCAAAATACTCTGGGCTCCGTTAAGCCGGAGAGTGGCAGCCTGCCGCAGTTTAATCGCCGCACCTTCAGGCGTAAGCGATGAGGTATCGATGCTGTTGGGTTTGGGGAGGCCAATGAGAAGCGAAAGATCAAACATCGCGGAATCCTCCGAGATAGTTTGCAGCTTCAACCATTTGGTCAAGGTGGCGCACGAGCTTAAAAGGGGGACATGCCATTTTCCTTATCTCCTTGGTTTGATTAAGGAATGCCATCCACCGTTGCGACACGAATAGGTGGCACACCGTACAGGGGTCGCAAACCGGAAACCAAGGAACCCGGCCAGGCCGAAGCCTGCCCTGCACGGTGCGCCATAGAAAAGCAGCAGCTAGCACTTGAAGTGCTGACTGTGCGATATGGCACATACCGCGCCTTGGTTCCGATTCAGGTTGCGACACCCGGTCGCGGGATTGACCGCGACGGAGCAAAGCGTAAATGTGAAACCGCGACAATACAAGCATGAGTATCAATAAGTGCCGCATCCGAATGAAAGCGCCAGGCAAAAACTAACGTTCGTAGGCATCTAGGGCTTAGGCGGGTCAGGTACCACGCAACGTCTTTTCACTATCGAATCCGATCACGCTGATAGAATCGATAACGCTATACATTACATCACTCGAGAAATGGTATGAATACAGAGCTTACGGAAGAAGAAATGCGTTGGGCGCTATTTGGCGAGCCTGAGACCCCGGCATTAGCAAATAACTCACACGTGCAAGCCACCACTCCGGATGTCGTGATTGTGGGGCCGGCAAAGGCAGCGGAGAAAAAGAAACGTTCAAAAGCCTTTACTCCCCGGCTAAGAGTCACACTGAAGGTGGGAAATGAATTCGAGGGAAAGATGCACGAGATGGTACATGAGGCCGATACGCTGAGCTCCCTAGTTGCAGAGCAAGAAGCTACAAAGACGGCCAGAAAAAAATTCAGGTTTGTGGAAGTGGTATCGGTCGAATCGATGTAAGCGGCCCTCTAATGTGGAATAAATCGCATTCTGTTACCGTGAGTAACTCACCGACCAGCTCGCGTCGATTGAGGGCTCAAGCCTCCCTGCTCGGGACACAGCTGGCCTATGGCGTAACGCCGTATAACTAATATCTGGACTACAGTTCTTTAGGACCTGATGAATCGGCACAGGATGATCAAGTATATGCTTTCGCGTGAACTGCTAGGAATTCTGTTGACGACTAATTAGGAGTCTCCGAAACCTCCCGGCTGGCCCACTTCGGCCAGTTCCGGTAATAATATCTCGTCTTGCACCCGGAAACATAAAATACGCCGGGAATGTGGCGAGCTTCCTCAGGGAGGCTCGCATTGATCATTTTGTTTTCACTTGACCGCTCATTAGCATTGGGAGAAGCCAGTTACGAATTGCTTTAAGCTGCATATTTTCTTTCAACAGGATATCCCTCTGCTTAAAGAGAGATTTACAGTGCTCTTCATAATCTTCAAGTAGATTTTTGGGAGGGAGCGGCGCTTTGAACCACTTAATACCATTCAGATCCAAGTGAAGAACGAGCGTTCCGGATGCAAAGTGTTTTATATATTGGTGATAGCTTCGCGAATTAAAAAGTTGCTCTAGGTACGCCACACCGAAAACACTTGAAGAAACTGATGCCACATCGCATGAAATCAAAGGATTAATTTCAAAGATGTCAGGAATAACAAATGCCTTGCCTGTTATGTCCGCGTTTCTTGTTACATCAGTGATAGCTACAACAAGATCGCCAGCTCTAAGTTGACTGTCAGGCTTGAATTTGCCATTAAAATACTTTGTTCCCTCTGGTTTGAACTGCCCGCTCAGGGAGAATGAGTTTAAGTTTATGAAAGGGGCACCCCTTTCTTGGATGTCAGAACTTTTATATGAGATCCCTCTCTTGAAAGAAATTACATCTCCAAGCTCGCATGCCTTCCAGCCCTCTGGGATCTCACGCTTCAAAATTTGGTTGTAACACATTTTACCACCGGACGTTTTGTACGGTTGTCCGTTAGCATTAGGAAAATCAAACTGAATAAACCAATAGTTGTAGAGAGCTTCTGCCATAGCTTCCAATTCGGCGTTGATACCGATATTTATTTCTATTTTTTTGTCGATTTTTTTCAAAATTGACGCAGCACGCGCCTGTTCGTCTAGTGGTGGGATACGTATCTCAAAGTTGGGGAGGTCCTTTAATGCAATCCTGTCGACTGTTGCGCCGCGGATTGTATTTCCTACGATCGTTTGTTGAAAAGCGGGCGATAGATAAGCATATAGTAGGTAGTCCGATAATACTTTATCCGGCTTTGGTCGCAGTAATCCCATGCGTCGGCCCAGGCATGCTTTAATTCCTGAAGGCATCAAAGCCGCTTCACCTAATCGAGTTTCATAAGAAAACAACAAGTCACCCTCTAAAGGCGTAACTCGCTTAGTCCATTTTTTAAAGTCTGCATCGCTCAAAAACGCGGATTTAGACAGGTCTAACCATCCCTGGTTCAAGCTTGATATGCTAAGGAAGTATGGCCCAGATTTTATTTTTTTTGGCGTTGCGTGTGGGCCATCATACACTTCGGCAATTTCACCAATAGTGGTCATATACTTATCCATTTAATACAGCCTTGGAAAGTTGCTCTTTAATATCTATTTCTAAGGTTTTTGACTGGTTAAATAGATGGTCAAGATTGTCGATAAATTTACCCATTTTGGCAGCGAACTGCTCCGGAGTAATATCCACGTGTTCAATCTTTACATCGAAATACTGACCGGCGCTTAGGCTGTAGTTTTTCGTTGCTAAATCTTCGTAAGTAACCGCCACCGAGAAGCCCTCTTTTGCTTGCTTGGCGTTGAATACATCAATTATGCATTGTTCTTCTTCCTGCGCGAGCAGCGTTTTCTGATTTTTACCATCTTTGACTTTTTGACCAAGATTGGAGGCGTCAACCAGAACTACATCGCCTTTGTTATTGTCGTCTATAAAGAGAATGGATACATTGGTGCCGGTGGTGGCAAAAATATTGGAGGGCATAGACACAACACCGGCGAGCATTTTATTTTTGACTAAGTGTTCACGAATGCTCTTATCAATCCCTGACTGCGCGGTGATAAAACCGGTTGGCACTACCACTGCAGCTTTACCGCCAGCTTTCAACGAGTAGATAATGTGCTGCAAGAACAGTTGGTAAATCTCCATCTTGTCCTTGGCTTTGGCTTTTATCTTTGGTATGCCAGCAAAAAAACGATCTTGGTTTTCCTTAGTATCTAGCGAATTTCTGATATCACTAAAATCCAATTTGAAGGGCGGATTTGATACTATGTAATCGAATTTTCTTAGAGTCTTGCCATCTTTATGGTGAGGATGAAGTAAGGTGTCGCCCTCAATTACGTTCGGGATTGAATGAACAAGATTGTTGAGGATTAAGTTGAGTCGCAATAAATTGGACGACTTCTTGGATATGTCTTGGGTATAGATTGAACAACGCGTCTCACCTATTGCGTGAGCAACATTCATCAGCAGAGTGCCAGATCCTGCAGACGGATCGTAGCAACTGACATTTCTAATGCTACCTTGTTGCTCTCTCGGTACAAGTATCTCCGCCATAATGCGAGCTACTGCATGAGGAGTGTAATATTCTGCATATTTACCCCCTGAATTGCTGTTGTAATCTTTGATTAAGTATTCAAAGATTGTTGCATAAAAATCAAATTTCTGATCAAAAATTCTTTCAAAACTGAACGTTGCTAGCTTGTTGATAATAGCTCGGCAAAACGTGTCCCGTTTAGAAACAGTCACATTTTCACTGATCCTAGTAAAAAGCTGTACTTTTTCTCCGGTATCAGTCATCACTGCAAATATGTCATTGTTTAGTATTGCAATGTCTATTAGGGTATCATCAAATAATTTTGCAAAATCCGCTTCGTTTTGTTTTTTATACAGATAAGATATTAAATGCTGAGGCTTTAAAAGTGCTGTATCACTTGAGCCTAAACGTCGTTGTAACTTCGTATAAGCCTGGACTGACAATTCATTCAGCTTTTTCTCCCAATCCTGCGCCACGGACAAAATCGGATATATTTTTTTTGTTTCGTACGCAAATTTGTCACTTAAAAATTTATATAAGAATGCTTGGGTGATGATATCAAATTCACTTGCGCTATTCCCCAGGCCGTTTGTTGCGCAAATCGACTTTAAGTTATCAATTAGTTCTTTGGTGTTTTGTTGAAATTCGATTTCTACCACGTTACTGCTCCGGTATTAAATTCTTTCGTGTATTCGTTAGCGACTAGATGCTGCAGATAGTCAGCTGCAGGTATAGTCAATTCAAACTTGTGATCATCTTCAAATACACTAAATATTTTTGAGCCTATCTTTCGCGTAAAATACTTTTCATTATGGATGATTTGCTCATTATCCAAGATAAGAATGTCAGTTTGATCTTTAACCTCCCTTAGCGCTTCAAATAATTTGCGCTCAGGACAACTTACTTTATTTGTCTCTAATATTCGCTTGTGCACGCGCACGTACTTTCTGTCGCCGGAATATTTTTGTCTTAACTGTTCGTTTTCGCGATTCAGCTCTTTGGCACGGCTGTGAATTTTATGGAGCTCATCAATATTGGCTATCATTTCGTCCTGAGTGACTTCGCTAAGATTTTTTTTCTTAAATAGGCGCTCAAGCTCTTCCTTTAAACTTACAAATATCGGGTCGTGCTGGTCAAAGTTGCTTGTCAAAGCTTCACGGGTTTGGCGAAGCGTATTCTTCAGTTTGTCGGCTAGTACAAGTTCTTCTTCACCAACCTTGATGAATTTGAAAATAACATCTTCCAACGCAACACTCAGTAGGTTTATGGTGTCTGTGCCTTGCTCAATGCTTTCCTTGAGATTAAGCATGTCCAGATGATTGCTGGTTTCCCGATAAAGAATGTTCAACTTGACGAAGTCAAGCTTGTCGAGGAAGCTATTTTCCTCCTGCAGGCGGATTAAGTTGTAAAGGCTTTTTGCGTCAGCAAGCGCATTCTTCAACGCCAGAATGATTTTTCTGTCCTGAATCTGACAAATCTGGTTAGTGAAGATCTCGGCATTTTCAATGTCAAATCGGAAGAGCAGGTCTTTAATGTGCTCGATTTCCTGTCTAATCTCCTGTTGAGATTTAAACAGGTTGGAGTAGTGCTCCATCTCGTCACCAAGCTCTGACTGTAGCTCGTCAAAGTAGGCTTTATTTGTTACATCAAACTCTTTGCGAATATCGGCAAAGTCCACTACATAGCCATATCGAAAATTTTTGTAAGTCCTGTTAACTCGGGTAAGAGCTTGCAGTAAGTTGTGCTTGCGAATTACCCGGCCTAAGTAAAGTTTTTTTAGGCGCTTGGCATCAAATCCGGTGAGAAGCATATTGTAAACAAATAATAAGTCGATCTTGCCCGCTTTAAAATCCTCAACCAAGTTTTTGCGATCTTCCTTAGTGCCTGTATCGTGCAGTATGAGAGCGGCGCTCTTTACCTTGTTATCTAGTTTCAATTTTGCTGCATAGCTGCCTTGCTTAACGTCGTTAATCAGTATTTTTGCCGATTCTTCTATCCCATAGAGTGGCTTTAACGGATCTGCATAGATACGTTGGAAAATATCATACATCTGTTTTGCTTGGTCTGAGCTATCACAGATGACCATGCCGCCAATAGTTGACTCGTTAAGTGCTCCACGGCTCTTACTAAAGTCTGTGACGATATAGTCGAGCATGGGTTCGACGAAGCTCGGGTGAGCATAAATGAGCTTGCGATCCACATCGCCCATTTTTACCTCAGCCTCTTCTAACGCCTGCTGTAAAACCATTTTGTAGTTAGTAGCAATTTCTTCCCTGATAAGACGTAGTGTGTAGCCATCGGCAATTGAGGCGTTGTAATAGTATTTATGGATGTAAGCCCCGAATAGCGCCCGGGAGTTGTAGTCTTCGCCTAGTAGTGGTGTCCCCGTCAGACCAATCTTGATGGCATCGGCATCAGACTGGGTCAAGTTAGCCAAAAAGCTACCTTTGGGGTTATAACTCCGATGTACCTCATCTAGAAAATAAACTCGCTGGATGTCAACGTCGTAGTCCTTTGTGGATACCACGTCAGGGTCATCTTTAAACTTTTGAATATTTACTACGGTGATTTCAGGTTTGCCAGAATGGTTATGAATTACCTGGGTCGCTTTAATATCATGAGTAAATGCTTTACGGGAATTAATGGTATGTACGGTCAGACCACGAGCCGTAAACTCCATCTGAGCCTGCTGCAGCAAATTCAAACGATCTACAATAAAGTAAAATTTTGGAATGACTTGTTGCTTCTGGAAATAGTCTGTCAGGAATTGCACGTTGTAGAATGCGAGTGCGGTTTTCCCGCTACCTTGGGTGTGCCAAATAATTCCTTTTTTGATACCAGCATTCAACTTCCCTTCGATGGCTTTTGTTGCGAATAGCTGCGGGTAGCGCATGATGTGCTTTTGTAAGCCGTCAGGTTCTGAGACGTACGCAATCCCATAGCGAAGAATAAATGCTAGTCGCTCCTTACTAACTAAAGAAGTACAAATACGGTTGGTTGGTCGATTCGGATCTTTATTGATTATGAATTCTGGATTGCTGCGAATTACTTCTAAGTTATTGTCCTTTAAAACCCGAAGCTCGTCATCGTCCTTCAATGGTCTTAGAAGCGCCGTTAGATTTAATGTTTCTTCTTCGCGAAAATAGTTAAATATTGGTTTCTGGTAAGAGGCGCTAGCATAGAAGGCGCCTTGGATGGGCTCGGGATCAACGTTGTCATACTCCATGTTATTGGAGAAGATCATGTATTGCGTAATATTGGTGAAGCGTTTGAATTTTGGGTTCTGAAAGCGTTTATTAATGCGAGAGCGCTCTGCAATTATACCTTCGCGATTGTTTGGTTTTTTAACCTCAATAAAAATCAACGGCATTCCGTTAATCAACAATGTTATATCTGGGCGAAATTCTTCATCACCGTTCTTGCAGGTAAGTTCGGTGACCACATGAAGACTGTTATTATTGAAGTTTTCGAAGTCAATTAATTTGGTATTGGAGCGATCACTGAGTCTCTCAAAGAAGGCTCGACCCAGATCTTCATTATCCAACAATAGTTTGACATCTTCCAGCAACCTACCTGCGTCATTGAGCGCAATGTCGGGATTGATTTTCGCAATAGCAGCATTGAATAATTCAGGAAATATATTGGTATCCAGATCCCAAGATTGATTTTTCAGTGACAAATAACTGTACCCCAACTTCATTAAGTGAAGAATAGTTGGGATTTTTACTCGAGTATCTTCATTAAATTTCATAACAGTCCCTGTTTACTGGGTGTGTGTTCGAACAGCTCGCCTATCTGGCATTCAAACAGCTCGCATAACTGTTCGATTGCTTCCAAATCAACTTTTTGCGCTGTTTCCTTGTACAGCAGAGTAATGGTCGCCCTGCTCAATCCTGTTTCTCTGGCGACATCTGCTATACGCATCTTGCGTTCACCCATCAGACGTGCGAGATGGCAGCGGATCATTGATTTAGTCTCTTATTCGGCGGTCAAATTGGCGGTAGGATGGTACCACAAAATGCGGTTCTGGACGACATTATTTTAGCTGGAATTGCATAATTCAACTTGACTGAGCGGTTTTCGGAGTTTAACGAGGGAATCTACCAGAAGGGTGATGCTCTGGATTTCTAAAGGATATGGTCGGCGCGCCCCTATTGCCAACTTTGCGCGACTCGATAGCTGGTTGCCTCGCAAGTGAGGTCGCTTTCGCTTGCACAGTTTTACCTGCACCCGTGTATCACATGAAATTCAACGTCTTTGATGATCCTGCAGACTCGGGTCGGAGGGGATGCGATAAAGCTTCCATATCCCCCATGACACATGAATAGCCCTAGAGAGCTAAATGCAATGATCGATTAATTCGTGGCGTATTCTGTCCGTAAATTCATTTTTTATGCGATGTCTGGCTCGATGTCCTCTCGCGATAGGGAGTTTTGCCTACGGTGTAAAATGCCAAGACTTGTCTAGACGCATCGTGAGCAAACACACGGTCAGGAGAGAGTAATAGCACGTCGATTCAGTGTGCTGGTTTTGATTCAAAAACTGCGCAACGTGTTTTCTCTGCCAAGTCCATGGATTGTCGCGTTGCCAGCGCTCAGCGATTGCTGTTGGATGGTATCGCCTGATGGTGATGGCGTTAGCGAGTGGTGCGTGACCCGGTCAAGACGCCTGCCAGGAACAGCTCCATATCGAATGCCGTGCTCATGCTCGACCACCAATGTAAGCCGACTCCACGCCGATACGGCCGTGCCCCAGCTCATAGCTGATTTGTACTCGAGCCTCCTGATCGAGGAGTCGGTTCATCTAATAGCAATCCACCGTTGATGGGCGCGGGATGATGGGTGATTTTGCTCGTAACGTTCGCATGCATCGGCTGCCCGCAATTCATGGAAGCCTCTGAGGTTGTGCTTATGGAGGATTGTCCCGTGCGGGGCCGACGATGCTCTGCAAGAAATCGAGGTAGCGTTCATTTGCTGCAAGCAGGTTGCAGCTATCGTCAGGCGAGACCTGTTTGGTAAACCTCAGTGCGTCACGAACATGAACGTCTACCATATCCAACGAGGTGCTAACGGGTGCAGAGATGAGCCAGAATGTGCTCGCCCACAACCTTGAAAATCATCGGCACGGCTGACTTCCTGAACGCGTTGACGGCTTTAAACCGGTCAATTTACTTTCTCCAAAGGGCTTTAAGAGGTTTCTGAGCCGTTTTAACTGTTCCAGGAAACGTCATGGCCATGATCGGCGAGAAACGTGAGCAGGCCCTATTAGCGTCGACAGAGAAAACCCAATTCAGCGTTTTACACACTCTGGCCAATATTCTGCCTGTTGCCCCGCGGCTATACGCAGCTCACCGCTCATCATGGATACGAAGTACTCTAGTCAGCGCGGATGTGAACGGTTTTCAGATCGAATACAAACAGGCGGTCAGGTGGAGCGCAATTCGCAAGGTATTCCAATTGGTATTCCAACCAAAAAACAAAACAAATATTAATTATAAAAATCAATAAGATAAAAGTCAGGTTCAGATTACCCCGGCCCACCAATTCGAAGCATCAACAAAACCCGCCTTATACGGGTTTTGCTGTTTCTATGGCTTTAAAAAGCCCAGCAGCCAGACCTTCAGAATTTTCCTGCAAGAAGCCGCGCCATTGATGAACTCCCCCTCCCGCTCCCACCCCGCTAATCTCCCACCGTCGCTGCAAAATCAGCGACCGGGTTTAGCAGCTCGGTTAATATCAAGGCCTGCAGAGCCATCCTCCATTCACGCGATGCTTTGAGCATCCGCTGGATTGCGTTATGGCGGCTGTGCGAGGGGCACTTTCGGGTGCGCCGGGTTCCTTGATTCCTGGTCTGCTAACCCGCGTACAGTCGCCACCCTTTTCGTTTAGCAGCGATGTCTGGCGACTCCATCAATCAAGGAGTTTCAGTTATGAAAAAGATCACCCCCAATCCCCCAACCACCCTCTTCACCCTCGCCCCAGGCATCCCCGCCGAAGCCCTGCTGGTCCAAGCCAGTGAAACCCTCGCCTCGCTGAACGCCATGACTACCGATCTGGCCTTTGAACTGGAAGGCTCGCACCGCCACAAGTTGCTGGCTGCTCAACAACTGATTGTGCTGGGTGAGTTGCTGCTGGAGCGGATGCTGGATACTCAGATAGCCACTATGCAACCACCTGTCGCAACCTGAGCGCGGACTTTATATAGGTCATCCTTGAGCAGGTTGCGTTCACGCAAGCGGCGTCCAGCCTCCGATAGCCGGCTGATCAACAGTTGCCCGGACGTAACACAGACAGCCGATACCGCAATATTCAGCGGTACAAACACTGCATCCGACGTTACGCTCATGTCTTTCTCCGGCATGCCGCTATCAATCGAATGCCTTTGAGGCTGTTTACCCTGCGTTGATCTTGCGCCAATGACGACCGTTCACTTACTCCCTGGCAGGTGCCTTGATGGACATCAAACAACTCAAATTCCTGATCGCGCTGGAGCAAACCCGTCACTTCGGCCAGGCCGCCGCGCGCTGCCATATCACCCAGCCGACGCTGTCGATGCGCCTGCGCAATCTGGAGGATGAGCTGGGCCTGGAGTTGGTCACTCGGGGCCAGCGGTTCGAAGGCTTTACCGAGGCTGGGGAACGTGTGCTGGCCTGGGCCAGGACTTTGCTCGCGGCCCATGACGGGTTGTTCGCTGAAGCGGCGGCGTGTCGGGGGCAGTTGGTGGGTAACTTGCGTCTGGGGCTGGTGCCGCTCAGTGGTTTTAACCCGATCAGCTACATTCAGGGGCTGTCCCAGACGTTTCCGGAGCTGAAGTTCAGTCTGTCGTCCATGAGTTCGGACAAGATCATCGAGGCGTTGGGCACCAATCAGTTGGACTTGGGGGTGTGTTACCTGGACCACGTGAACGCCAATTACCTGGATTTTTTCGAACTGGGCGAGACCCGCGTCGGCCTGTTGTATGACACGCGCCACTTTCACTTCGAAGGCAGCGAGATGAGCTGGGAAGACGCTGCCGCATTGCCCCTGGGGATGATCAGCACGGGCATGCACTATCGCAAGTCCATCGACCTGAGCTTTCGCAGTCGTGGCCTCGACCCCCAGCCTATTCTTGAAAGCGACTCAACCTACCAGCTGTTCCAGGCGATCCATGAAGGCTTTTGCTGCGCAATTATGCCGTTGGACAGCGCCCTGGAAAGCCCGATTGAAAACCTGGCGTTTATCCAACTGCCGGACGCCAGTGTGCTCGCGCCGCTGGGGATGGTGATGCGCAAGACCGAACCGCGTTCGGCCATCGCCGAGAAGTGTTTTGCGCACGCAAGAGAGCTGTTTGCCGCCAAGGGGCAAGGTTAACCGGGCCTCACAAAAACCCCACACTCGTTCACGAACCGTTAAGAAACCCCTCCTTATACTCGCCGGTAGCCATGGCCGCTCCCCCGAGCGGTCCCCCTGCTCGGTAGTCACTCCATGACGCGTCCCGTTCCCCTGCTGCTCCTGCTCGCTGGTCTGCTGTTTTTCTTCGCCCTGGGCAACCATGAACTGCAAGGCTCCACCGAAGCCCGGGTGTCCGGGATCGCCATGGCCATGCACCTGGACAATGACTGGGTGGTGCCGCGCCTGTTTCGCGAGCCGTTTCTGGAAAAGCCGCCGCTGAGCCTTTGGCTGGATGCCGGGGCGATTCGTGTGTTTGGCGCGAGCACCGGCGCCGTGCGCTTGGCGTCTGCTTTTGCCGGGTTGTTCAGCGTGATGCTGCTTTACGGCATGCTGCGCCGGTTCGGGCGGCCCAGCACGCTGGCGTTCAGCGCGGCGTTGATCCTGGCAACCATGGCCAGCTATTGGGGCAACGTGCGCGGGGTGGGTGAGGATTCATTGCTCAGCCTGGGGGTGACGGCCGCGTTGCTGGGGTTCTATCAGGCGACGCGACCCGAGTCGGAGCGCCAAGGCTCCACGGTGTGGGCCTGGGCGTTATTTACGGCGGGGATGGTCATCGCCACGTTGAGCAAGGGCGTGCTGGGCTTGGCGATGCCGGGGATTGTGATTTTCGTCTACCTGGCCTGCACCAGCCTGATGGATAAACGCCTGCGTGTCGGCGACTGGCTCAAGCCAGCGCTGTTCACACTGCTGGCCTTGGTGCCGCTGCTGATCTGGCTGGGGTTTCTGTTTCAACGCGGCGGCATGCAGGCCGTCGGTGAGGTGCTGTGGACCAACAGTGTCGGACGCTTCAGCGGCTCGTTCGTCGAAGCCGGGCACTACGAGCCCTTCTACTACTATTTGGCCAAACTGCCTGAGGCTTTCCTGCCGTGGAACATCCTGGTGTACCTGGGCCTCTGGCACTTTCGCAAAAGCCTGGCGAGCAACCGCTACCGCCTGTTTTTCAGCGTATGGCTGGTGGCGCAGTTCACCCTGCTGACCTTGGCCTCCAGCAAACGCACGGTCTATTTGATGGCACTGACCCCGGCTGCCGCCGTACTGGCTGCCGAATATGCGCGGGTGCTGCTGGAGTGGGTGAGCACACATAAGCCGGCGCTCTACCGCTACCACCGGCGCATCATCGGCGCCGTGTTCAGCCTGGCTATCGCCTGCTACCTGAGCGCAGCGTTCTGGTTTGCGCCGAAAGCCGATGCGCGTCACTCATTCGTGCCCGTCATCAGCCAGGTGCAGCTATTGCAGGATGAGGGCAAACAAGTGGCGCTGTACCAGCCCAATGAACGGATCGCCGGGGCCAGTGTGTTTTATCTGCAAGCCTACTTGCCGATTCTGCAGACCGAGCCTCAATTGCGCGCCTTTCTAGGCGCCAGGCCCGGCAACGTCGCGCTGTTGGACCATACCGATCGCCTGGATCAGAACGTGACCGTGATCAAGAAAATGTCGGTCAACCGCCAGCCTTACTACTTCGTCGAGCAGTAAGGCCGACGCGGGCCGTCAATGCTTGGTGAGCTTGTCCAGGTAACCCATGGCAAACGCCGAGACCACGAAGGTCATGTGGATGATCACGTACCACATCAGGTGCTGCGGATCGACGTTCTTGGCGTCCATGAAGATGCGCAACAGGTGGATGGAGGAAATCGCCACGATGGAGGCCGCTACTTTCATCTTCAGCGACGAAGAGTCCATGGTGCCCAGCCAGTTGAGCTTTTCCTTGTTTTCGTCGATATCGAGCTGCGAGACGAAGTTCTCGTAGCCGGAAATCATCACCATCACCAGCAGACCACCGACCAGGGCCATGTCGATCAGCGACAGCAGCAGCAGGATGACTTCTGCTTCCAGCATGGTGAAGATATTGGGAATCACATGAATGATTTCCTGGAAGAACTTCAGCGCCAGGATCAGCAGGCCCAGGGAAAGCCCCAGATAGATCGGTGCCAGCAGCCAACGCGAGGCATACATCGTATTTTCGATAAAACGTTCCATTGAATCTCACACAGCGTGGCTAAAAATGGCGCCGAGTATACCAGCCGCCAGCCGACACCTGTCACCGCGAGAAAACTGAGCCAAAGTGGCATCTGTAAGAGAATTTTTCTGCTAGTGTCGAGCCCATCAACCAGGCTCGATGATGTCGGACAGGAAAACTCTGATGATGGATGTGCGATCCCCTTTGGCCACGCTCGGCCTGTGTGCGGCGTTGCTGATGACCAGCGGCTGCTCCCCCAAAGAAGAGCAGAAGCAGGCCACCCTCGAAGAGAAAACCAGCCAGTTCGAACAGTCTCTCGATAGCATCCAGGACCCCAAGCTGCGCGACGCCATCGCCGACCTCGGCGGCTCGCTGCTGTTGCTGGAGCGCGCGCGCCTCAAGCTCGCCGCCAAGCCCATCGAAGCCGAATACGGCGAAGACACCCTCGCCCTGCTCAGGCACTACCCCACGCCCCAGGCCCTGGTGGATACCTATATCAATGGTCTGTTCGTGTTGCGCCGCGGCTCCCATTCCGACTACCTGACGGATTTGCAGCCGGTGTTTCCGTTCACGTTCAACGCCCCTGACCAGTTCCCCTTTCCCCATGGCCTGGAATGGCAGTCGGTGACCCTCAGCAACAACAAAGTCGTTCCCTACCAGCCGGAATGGTCGGAAACCGATCCTGGCATCCAGCTCAGCCCGAGCAGCTCCAACCTGACCAACCCCGACGACCTGACGGTGACTTACCCGTTCATCGAGGGTATCGAGACCGAAAACAAGAGCCAGCCGCAACCCATCAGCCTCAAAGGTGCGATCGAAGTCGCCGCGCCAGGCAAAGTGCTGGCCTTTGACCTGTCGAAAAAGGACGTGGGGCACCCGCGCACCGAGGGCAATATCACCCTCAACCTGCTCTCGCTTGAGAACAATTACGCCGAGCTCGAACTGACCAACAGCGAGCCCCTCGCTGCCGAGCTGGGTGACGACTCGCCGAACCCTCTGCTGGTGCAGGCACGGGACGGCACCGGCCAATTTCTCACCCGCTCTGGCTCGATCAACGAAAATGCCGCCCAAGTGGCATTCTATGAGCACCAGTTAGCCGAGATGCAAAAGCAGAAGGCCTGGTCCGAGGCATTCGAAAAGCAGCTCACCGACGCGCAAAAAGCCTTCGAGCATAAGCAGAACAGCCATTACGCCAAGGTGTATTTCAACGGGATGGTCGACACGCTGCAGGTCAATGTCCTGGACTTTTCCAAGGCCACGGTGACCCGCAAGGAGCTGGACCTGCCCGTGATGCGCTTCGACAAAAACAGCCTGCAACAAACCGTGCAGCCCTTGCCGATGCCGGTTACGGTGTATGACGACGCTGCCGCCAGCTGGCTCAAAGACGCGTCGATGACCGAAGAGCAGTTGAAAAGCAGCGTCACCATCAGCCAATCGACCGAAGACGCGAGCGCCGCGAAAGTCGTGTTCGACCACCCTTTCACCTTCAACGACGACCTGGTCGGCGCCGAACGCAACAACAGCGACGCGCCGATCACCTTTTTCGCGGCCGATGACAAAGGCGAACGCGGCGAGCCCATCGAGTTGCCCACCGAAGCGTTCGAGCTGAACGCGGCCAGCGGCACACTGACCTATGACCTCAACCTGTTCCCGGAAACCCCGGCGTTCGTGGTCGGCTCGGTGCCATTGTTTCTCGCCACCATCGAGAAGGCCTCGATTGACCCAACCCAGCTGCCCAAGGGCCTGGCGCTCAAGGACAACGCACTGATCGTCGACCAGCGCGCGTTTCCCTCCGACAGCTGGCGCTTCTACGCCAAGGACAGCAGCGGCAACTACCTCAAGGAAATTCTCGGCGTGAGCCACCGCGCCGAGGAATACGGCACGGCGATGTTTGACGTGCATTATTTCTACGGCCACCCAACCACTCTGGAAAGCTACCAGCGCACCGACCTCGACACCGTGCAATATGGCTTCGAGGTCAAGCTGGACAAACCGGAAAGCAAATAGCCCGCGATTACAGGGCCAATTGCTCCTGGCCGCCGTTGAGTTGGCGCAGATGGGCTTGCAGGTGCAGGCACCAGATCTGCGGCTCGTCCAACTGTTCGTAGCCATGCAGGGTCAGGCTGTCGACGATGGAACCCAACATGGTTTCTGCCACGAACGGCCCGTGAAACGGGCCTTGAGACTTGACCGTGGAAGGCTGTTCGCCCGACATGCCGGCGGCAAACAATAACGTCCACATCCCAGTCTCCCCGGCGAGGGGGCGGATGGAGCATTCGATACGGGTTTGCAGGCCCAGGCACTGGCGGGTAAGGCAAAGGTTGCGCGGCATGGCGGCGACCCTCGGTAGATCGGCGTTCAGCCCCAGCGCAAAGGCGAGGCTGTTTCTATCCTGCGACTCCTGTGGATATCCTTAAACTGAGGATAGAAGAAAAACGCGACAAACCAGGGTTGTAGAGACCAACGGCACTGGCTTGCGTTTGTTCGTCAATTTAATGGCATTCACAAATCAAAATGTGGGAGGGGGCTTGCCCCCGATAGCAGTGTGTCAGCCTCAGTATTTTTGACTGACACACCGCTATCGGGGGCAAGCCCCCTCCCACATTTTTTTATCCCAGTGGCCTTGAGAAATCAGCTTGGCTTGGCCTCAGCCAGCGCCTGTTGCGCCAGTTCCTTTTCCGCCTCCTTCAAGTCTTCCTCGCTGATCATTTCCGCAATCGCGCGCAAACGCTCTACCACGCGAGCATTGACCGTGCCTTCCGGGAACTGCCCCTCGGCGTCCGGCTCGCCGGCATCCTCGCCCACCAGCAGGCTCAGCGCTTCATCCGCCTGGCGCACCGCATAGACATGGAATTGCCCGGCGCGCACAGCCTGCAGGACCTTTTCGTCGAGCATCAGCGTGGCCACGTTGGCCTGGGGAATGATTGCGCCCTGCTCACCCGTCAAACCGCGCGCTTCGCACAGGCGGAAGAAGCCTTCGATCTTCTCGTTGACCCCGCCCACGGCCTGCACTTCACCAAACTGGTTGATCGAGCCGGTGATGGCAAAGCACTGCTTAAGCGGCGTTTTCGACAAGGCCGAGATCAAGGTACAGGCTTCGCCCAGGGAGGCACTGTCGCCATCCACGTAACCGTAGGACTGTTCCAATGCGATGCTCGCCGAGATCGCCAGCGGGAATTCTTGAGCGTAACGGCTGCCCAGGTAACCGGTGAGGATCATCACGCCCTTGGAGTGAATCGGCTGGCCAAGGTTGACCTCACGCTCGATGTCGACAATACCGCTGCCGCCGGGGTACACCGTGGCGGAAATCCGCGCCGGTACGCCGAATGCCGAATCACCGACTTCCAGCACTGTCAGCCCGTTGCACTTGCCCACGGCAGCGCCTGCGGTGTCGATCAGGATCACCCCGGCAAGCATGTCGTCGAGAATCCGCGCCGACACGCGACCGGTGCGGGTGGCCTTGGCCTTGAGCGCACGTTCGATGTGCCCGGCGTCGGTCATTTCGTCGCCCGCCAGGTGACGGATGAAATCCGCCTCACTGACCAGTTGGAACAAGTCGCCAATGCGCGCCGACAAGCGGCCCTGATGTTCCGCCAGGCGTGCGCTGTAGGTCGCCAGCCGCGCCACCGCATCCGACGTCAGCGGCGCCATGCCCTCTTCCGAGGTGCGCGTCTTGAGCAACTGGGCGAACTGCTCCAGGCTTTCGTCGACCATCGGAATGTCTTCGTCGAAGTCCACCAACACCCGGAACATTTCCTGGAAGTCCGGATCGGCATCCTGCAACGCGTAGTACAGCTGGCGCGAACCGATGATGATCACCTTGACCTGCAACGGGATCATCTGCGGGTTGAGCGTCACGGTGGCCAGGCGACCCAGTTCGCCAAGCGGCGACTCCATCTTCAATTTGCGCGATTGCAAGGAGCGCTTGAGCGCATCCCACACAAACGGCTCACCGAGCATCTTCTCTGCTTCCAGGATCAGGAAACCCCCGTTGGCACGGTGCAACGCGCCTGGGCGCAGCTGACGATACGTGGTGTACAGCGCGCCCTGGTCGGTGCTGTATTCGATACGGCCGAACAGGTTGTCGTAGGTCGGGTGCGGCTCGAACACCACCGGCGCGCCGCCGTTGACCGCATGGCCAACCACCAGGCTCGGGCAGTACTGCTCTTCCAGCAGTTTGCGCGCCTGGGCGTCAGTCTTCGAGTCGTCCACCAATTGCTCGACCACGGTTTTCAGCAGGTAGACCTGCATGGCCTGCAGGTAACCGCAGACGGCGGCGTTTTCCGCGTACTTTTCCGACAGCGGAGCGAGCAAAGGCTGCAGGGCCAGGGTGATGGTTTCTTCGTTGAACTGGCGCAGCAGGTTGTTCGATTCACGCTTCCACTGCGGCAGGCTCGCCAACTCTTCGTTAAGGCGCTCTTCCAGTTCGGAAATATCCGTGTGAAAACGCTCGCGGTCGGCTTCCGGCAGTTGCGAGAACTCCGCCTCGTCCAGGGCCTTGCCATCGAGCATCGGCGTGAAGGCGATGTTGGAACTGTCGCGGTACAGCGCCACGTCTTTTTCCAGGGCCAGACGCTCGATCACGTCCAGGGCCTTGTCGTAACGCTGGTTGAACGCACGGTCGATGGCGCTTTTGCGCTGTTGATAAGTCGGGTGCTCGAACACCGCCGGGAAGGTCGCCACTAGGTTGTCGACCAAGCCGTTGATATCGGCGATGAACGCCGCCGCGGCGCCGCCTGGCAATTCCAGGGCGCGCGGTTCGCGCGGCTCGTCGAAATTATTCACATACACCCAGTCCGACGGGGTTTGCAGGCGTTTGCCTTCGGCCTTCAGGTAACGTTTGACGAACGAGAAGCGACCGGTACCGGGCTCGCCCATGACAAACACGTTGTAACCGGGACGTGGCATCGCCACGCCGAACTGCAATGCTTCAACCGCACGTTCCTGGCCAAGCACACCGCGAAAGGGCTCCAAATCATTGGTGGTCGAGAAGCTGAACTGTTCAGCGGAGAAAGGGCGAGTCAGCGCTTCGGGCGCTAGACGCAAGCTGGCAGCAACAGGATCAGGCATCGGGCTTCCTTACATCAGGCGGGGCAGATGGGGGCATTCTGGCTCTCGGTTGCGCGCTCTGGCAAGGCGCGCTTATGGGAAAGCGTAGACAGCACACGCGCCGTACAAAAAAATCGTTCAAGACCGAATGTTTTATAAAAAATCACGGAACCCCTGGAACGTGCCTAAACTCCAAACTGCGCGGGTTGGACTAATAACTGGCCCCTAGGGTGCTGCGAAGCGCCTGAACCCTTGTCCATTGGTTTGCACACAAAGAGAACAAAGCTATGAAACGGATCCTTCTTGGTACTCTCTTCACCGTCGTCTCCCTCAATGCAATGGCAGAAGCACCAGGTGGCCCGAACTGCGGTTGGGGCAACATGTTGTTCGAAGGCCAGCGCGGTACTCCGGCCCACTTCCTTGCCTCCACCACCAACGGCACCTCAGGTAACGCCACCTTCGGCATGACCTCGGGCACCAACGGTTGCAGCACCAACAGCGCGCTGAGCTACGGCGGCAAGTCGTGGATTGCCATGAATGGCATGATGAACGAGCTGTCCGAAGACATGGCCAAGGGTAACGGCGAAGCGCTGACCACCTACGCCGTGGTACTGGGCGTGGCACCGGAAGATCGCGAGCACTTCGCGGCCGTGACCCACGAGCACTTCCAGCAGATCTTCAGCAAGGCTGACGTGACCGCTGACGACGTGCACAACAACACCATTGCCGTACTGAAAAGTGATGCCCGTCTGGCGAAATACGCTACCCAGGCTTAAGCTCGACCTGCCCGCGTCTCTTGAGGCGCGGGCTTTATTTTTTTGACCTGTCCCCCTTGGGTCTTTTTTTCAGTCCGACTTAAGTAGCCCCCATGCTCAAACGCCTCGCTTGCCTGGCTCTCTTCGCCTGCGCCCCGCTGCATGCGGCACCGCACCTCGACGATCAACGTTTGCAGCAACTGGCCAATGACCCTTTCTGGTTATCCCTGGGCCATTACGAAGCCGGCAAGATCAAGGGCTGGCGCAGCTATGTCAGCGACAAGAAGTTTTTCCTCGCCGCCGATGGCGCGCACCATCCGGACGCCGAACTCAAGGCCACCGTGCAGGCGTTGTACGCACCGGCCAGCCTGGGTGAAAAGCACGCCCAATGTGTGTACCCCGCCCGCACCCGCTGGCTCAAGGACCAGTTGCAGTTGAACGACCTGCCGGCGGTGGACTGCAAGGAATTCAAGCAGTGGTTCAGCGACGTCGCGCCCCACAGCGCGGTGATGATTTTCCCGGCGGCGTACCTCAACAGCCCGTCTTCGATGTTCGGCCACACCTTGCTGCGCATCGACCAGGCCGACGTGCAAAGTAACAACACCGCGCTGCTCAGCTACGCGATCAACTTCGGCGCCTACATCGAAGGTTCGGACAACAGCATTCTGTATGCCTGGAAGGGCCTGATGGGCGGCTACCCCGGCCTGTTCGCCCTGGTGCCCTACCAGGAAAAACTCTCAGAGTACCGCAGCCTGGAAAACCGTGACCTGTGGGAATACCGCCTGAACCTCACCGAAGTCGAGACCAAGCGCATGGTCGAGCACGTGTGGGAACTCAAGCAGATCCAGTTCGACTATTTCTTCTTCGATGAAAACTGCTCCTACCGCCTGCTCGAACTGCTGCAAGTGGCGCGCCCCGGCCTGCGCCTGACCGAACAGTTCCCGCTGACCGCAATCCCCACCGATACCGTCAAGGCCGTGAAAGACGCGGGCCTGGTAGAGAAAATCGACTATCGCCCCTCCCGTGAGCGCGAACTGCTCGAGCGTGCCAAACCGCTGGATGGCGATGAGCAACAATGGGTGCTGAGCATCAGCGACGACCAGAAGCAGCTGCAGGCGCCGGCCTTCAAAGCCCTGCCCCGCGAGCGTCAGGCGCTGATCATCGATGCCGCCTATCGCCTCGGCCGCTACCGCGCCAACGGCCTGGAACGCGACACCGAACGCTCCCAGCGCAGCTTTGAACTGCTGCGCGCGATCAACCAGAACCCTGCGCCAGACCTGAAGATCACCCCGCCCGGCCTGCCGGAAAACGGTCACGAGTCGCGCACCTGGCAGGCCGGCATCGGTACCCGTGGCGACAAAGCCTTCGGCGAATACGGCCTGCGCATGGCCTACCACGACCTCAACGACAACGCCGAGGGCTTCCCCCTTGGCGCGCAAATCGAGATCCTGCAGATGAAACTGCGCCAGTACGAAGGCAACCACTGGCAACTGCAGCAACTGGATCTGGCCACCATCCGTTCCCTGACCCCGCGCAACGCCTTGCTGCAGCCCTGGTCCTGGCAAGTCACCGGCGGCCTGGAGCGCGTACCGGGCAAACACGACGACGAAACCCTCGTCGCGCACGTCAACGGCGGCGCCGGCGGCACCTGGCAGTTGAGCGACGACATGCTCGGCTTCGCCCTCGGCACCGTGCGTGTGGAACACAACAATGACTTCAGCGAAGCCATCTCCCCCGCGGCCGGGTTCAACACCGGCGTGTTGTGGAAAAACCCGCTGGGCAACCTGAGCCTGGAAGCCAAGGGGGATTTCTTCACCAATGGCGAAGTACGGCGCAGCATCAGCCTGAACCAGCAGTGGGAACTGTCGCGCAACCTGGGCCTGCGCTTGAGCGCCCAGCGCGAATACAGTCACTTGTCGACGCCAGTGAATGAAGTGATGCTCGAAGTGAAGTGGTATCACTACTGATTCAAGCCGGACAAACATCAAAATGTGGGAGGGGGCTTGCTCCCGATAGCGGTGAACCAGCCACCCGATGCAGTGACTGACACTCAGCCATCGGGGGCAAGCCCCCTCCCACATTGGGTTCTCGTATAGCCAAGTAAGCTGTATCGCCTGCCAGGAGCATCATTAACATGGCCGTTAACTGCACAAGCCTCGAAGAAATCCGAACCCACATCGACAGCCTCGACCAGCAAATCGTCACCCTGCTGGCAGAGCGCGGACGCTACGTATCTCAAGCGGCACGCTTCAAAAAAGACGCTGATGGCGTCAAGGCACCGCAACGAGTCGAGCAAGTCATCGCCAAGGTGCGGGAGATATCCCAAACGGTGGGCGCCAATCCTGAGGTCACCGAACCGGTGTATCGCGCGATGATTGCAGCGTTTATCCAGCAGGAGTTAGCGGAGCATGCCGCCCTGGGAGAAATACGCTAAGCGTTACCAAAATTCTTCACCTGCACAGAAAATCCTCAAAAAGCTCCAGGTCTCTGATTTTTAAGTAGAAAATTTTGGAAGGTTTTTGAGCTTTTTTGACTAACTGAAAACTTGCTCTGCCTAAGCCTCGCTTTATGAGGATATGTAACTAGTCTCGGGTAGCAATCATATTGCCACCACGTCTATACACGGACCCGAATAGGTAAGAGGCTCACTATGGATTTTTTTGAAAAGCTCACCAGCCTGGCCGCAAAGGTTAGGTTGCAAGGCCCTGCCATTCAAACAGAAGAGGCCACAAAAAATGCCTTTGTAATGCCTTTTATCAACACAGTGCTTGGCTACGACGTATTTGATCCGCAGGAAGTGACGCCTGAGTTTGTCTGCGATGTCGGGACAAAAAAAGGCGAAAAAATCGACTATGCCATTATGAAAAATGGCGAGGTTCAAATACTCATCGAATGCAAAAAAATCGGTGAATCATTGAGTATTAACCACGCGTCGCAGCTTTTTCGTTACTTCCATGTCACAAGCGCGAGAATTTCAATTCTCACCAACGGCCAGGTTTATCGGTTTTTTACAGATCTTGATGCGCCCAATAAAATGGATGAGAAACCGTTCTTAGAACTGGACTTGCTGGATATTGATGAATACTCCGTGCCGGAGTTGATAAAACTCACTAAGTCTGCATTCGACGTCGACTCGATCATCAACGCTGCGGGTGAACTGAAATACGTAAGTCAACTCAAAAAAATTATCGGCGCCCAGGTAAGCAAACCAGAAGACGACTTCGTGAAATTTTTCGCATCGCGTGTTTACGAAGGAGTGATCACACAAAAAGTACGTGATCAGTTTTTCGAATTGACACGAAAAGCGTTGGCTCAATTTCTGAATGATCAAATCAATGATCGACTCAAATCAGCGATGAGCGGTGCAATTCAGCCGACAGTTGCTTCCTTGACTGCTGCAAATAGCGTGAGCACAGATAGCCCTGATCGTGACGAGTCAGAAGATAAGATTTTGACAACGCTTGAAGAGTTAGAGGGTTATCACATTGTCCGTGCTGTCGTCCGCTCCGTTGTCGATGCCAAACGAATCGTTCAGCGAGATACCCAGAGCTATTTTGGGATATTACTGGATGACAACAATCGTAAGCCCATTTGCCGACTCCACTTCAATCGCAGCCAAAAATATCTTGGGATATTTGATGAGGACAAGAATGAAACCCGACATGCGATTTCAACCATCGATGAAATTTACGAATATGCAGATCAACTGAAAAAGACAGTGGGCTATTACGCCTGAGTGCTACATCTAGAACCCGAAACATCGATAGTTTCGTGGCGAGCGGGCTTGCCCCGCTCGCCAAAAAAGCTATATCCGCTTACGTTGAGGGCGTCATCGCTTGGGTCAGGTCATCCACCACGGCCTTGCCCATCTCACACAGATAATGTGCAGCCCATGCGTATTGTTCGCCGCGCACATCCATGGCGGCTTCCATTGCGAGCTTCTTGGAGTAGTAAAGCAGGGTAGAGGCATGTTCCAGGGCTTGCTCAATCGGCATGCCTGAATTAACGCGGAACAGTGGCTTTTCGTTTTCGCCGTAATCGCCAAACGTGACAACACCGAGGGTGGTGATCGTGGACAGGGGGGGATCGGGGACGACCTTGCTCATGATGATTGCTCTCTGCAGAAGTAGAGCCGCCACATCACATCGCTAAACATGAAGAGGGTGGCAGCTGTGTGCAGGTTAGCGATCCGGGCCAGGAGCACCCCGGGTAGACTCGAAGGTCTCCAGCACACAGCCACCATAAAACGTTAAAAGCAGGCAAAAGCCGACTGATAGTGTTGGAAGCGGTGACACGCCTGAAACCCGGATCGCTAAACCCGATCGCTGATGTGCAGCGACCCAGGGAGGCTAGTGACTCAAACAGTACGGCGCAATAGGCCAGAGATTCTCTAGGAATCGTCCTGCAATTTAAAGGGAATCGTCGTTGATGGCCCTTTAACCAACTCCTTTCACACCTCCTGAACAATAGATCGTTCCCACGCTCCCGCGTGGGAATGCAGCCCGTGACGCTCCGCGTCACCCGTGCGCAGTAATCGAAACTTGCAGCGGTTGGCGGGACGCGGAGCGTCCCAAGAGGCATTTCCACGCAGGGCGTGGGAACGATGAAACTTACTTCTCACAGCCCTTTCACACCGCCTCGACAAATCCCTGACTAGACTTTCTCCATCAGCCGTAAATCGGCCAGGGAGTTCGCCATGTGGCGGTATGCGGTCATGCTGTGTGCAGTGGTTGGGCTGTTGGGCTGCCAGACAACCCATCAGGATTTGCTGGCCAAGGGTTATCCGCCGGCCTTTGCCGATGGCTTTGACGACGGTTGCAGCAGTGGTCGCCAGGCTGCCGGGGTGATCACGGGAGAGTTTCGCAAGAACGTTGCGCGCTATCTGAAAGACCGGCAATACGCCGAAGGCTGGGAAGACGGTTTCCGCCAGTGCAAGGCCATGCGTGAGAACGAGGAGCTGCGCGACTATCAGGACCGCCGCCGGGACGACCGCGAGCATGAATGGCAGCAGGAAAAAGATCGGGATGCGGCCAAAGCCTATCGCTCGCAATAGCTCGCTTTTGTGTTGGAAGCGGAGCGTGGGAACGATCGTGCGGTGGACATGGCCCAAACTCCATTGAGGAGAATGTCATGAGCCGAGCTTTTGTGAATGAAGATAACGCCGCCGCCCAGGCTGATCAGCCGGTGGAGCGTCAGGTCAGTGAGCAGCCAAATCGCTTGACCACCCAGGGTCTAGCGCTGTTGCAGGCCAAGGTGGGGCAGTTGCAACTGGAACACAGCAAAGAATCCGCTAAAGGCGAACAGGCTGACAAACAACGCCTGGCCGACCTTGAGCGGGACTTGCGTTACTTCAACCAGAGGGTGCAGAGCGCCCAGGTCGTGGCGCCGGCGACTTCCACCGACAGGGTGCAGATCGGCAGTTGGGTGACCTTCGCCAATGAACAGGACGAACAGCAGCGCATCCAGTTGGTCGGCGAAGACCAGGCCGACGCCAACGCGGGCTTGATCAACTGGGGTTCGCCCCTGGGCCGCGCGTTGCTGGGCGCCCAGGTGGGTGACGAGGTGCTGTGGAAGCGCCCCGTCGGCGATCAGTTGATCGAAGTGCTGCGCATTGAGCCCCAGGGTTAAACGATGCCCTGGGCCAGCATTGCATCGGCGACTTTGACGAAGCCTGCGATGTTCGCGCCTTTCACGTAGTTGACTCGGCCGTTTTCTTCGCCGTAATGCACACAGGCGTGGTGGATCGACTGCATGATGTTGTGCAGCTTGCTGTCCACCTCACCGGCGGTCCACAGCAGGCGCATGGCGTTCTGCGACATCTCCAGGCCACTCACGGCCACGCCGCCGGCATTGGAAGCCTTGCCCGGCGCAAACAGAATGCCCGCTTCGATAAAGATATCCACTGCCTCCAGGGTGGTCGGCATGTTGGCGCCTTCGGCCACACAGCGACAGCCATTGCGCAATAGGGCGCGGGCCGCGTCGGCGTCGAGTTCGTTCTGGGTGGCGCAGGGCAGCGCGATGTCGCAAGCCAGCTCCCACGGCGTTTTACCTGGGCGAAACTCCAGGCCGAAACGCTCGGCCAGTTCGCTGATGCGGCCGCGCTGTACGTTTTTCAGCGCGAGCAGTGCCTCCCATTGCTCCTCGGTCAAACCGCTCTCGGCATACAGGGTGCCTTCGGAGTCCGACAGGGAAATCACCTTGCCACCCAGGTCCATCACTTTGCGCGCCGCGTACTGCGCCACGTTGCCTGAACCGGAAATCGCCACGCGCTTGCCTTCGACCCGCTGGCCGTCGCGCTTGAGCATTTCTTCGGCGAAGTACACACAGCCAAAACCGGTGGCTTCCGGGCGGATCAGGCTGCCGCCGTAGGTCATGCCCTTGCCGGTCAATACCGAGGTGAACTGATTGCTCAGGCGCTTGTACTGGCCGAACAGAAAGCCGATTTCACGGGCGCCCACGCCGATATCGCCGGCCGGTACGTCCACGTCCGCACCGATGTGGCGGTACAGCTCGCTCATGAACGCCTGGCAGAAGCGCATCACTTCGGCGTCGCTCTTGCCCTTGGGGTCGAAGTCCGAGCCGCCCTTGCCGCCGCCCATGGGCAGCGAGGTCAGGGAGTTCTTGAAGGTCTGCTCGAAGGCGAGGAATTTCAGCACGCCCAGGTTCACCGAAGGGTGGAAGCGCAAGCCGCCTTTGTAAGGGCCGATGGCACTGTTCATCTGGATGCGGAAACCGCGATTGACCTGGACCTTGCCGTGGTCATCCACCCAAGACACCCGGAACGTAATTGCGCGTTCCGGCTCGCAGATGCGCTCCAGAATGCCCGAGGTCAGGTAGTGGGGATTGGCTTCAAGAAACGGCCACAGGCTGCGCAGAACTTCTTCTACGGCCTGGTGGAATTCCGGTTGGTCAGGGTCGCGTTTCTTGAGGCGGGCAAGGAAGGATTCGACGGATTCGTGCATGAAAAGTCTCGGCAAAATGATTGTTGTTAAACAGAGATTGAGCCGGACTCTAACAATTCATTTCGCACCGGGACAGGGCAAAATGTCGCCTTTGTGAAATTAAATGGTGCATTAGGTATAAATAAAGCGGCTTTTTTGCCCCTGAATGGGGATTTCAGGCTGGGTTATGCACCAATAGTTAGATAGCCATCGGGGGCAAGCCCCCTCCCACATTGGAATGCATTTCAAAATGTGGGAGGGGGCTTGCCCCCGATGGCTCCAACTCGGTCTCGATGAAAAAGCAGGCAAAAAAAACGGAGCCCGAAGGCTCCGCTCTTTCACACCACCAACCCGAATCAGGCCAGCTTCTTGTGACGCACACGGTGCGGCTGGGCAGCGGCCTCACCCAAACGCTTCTTACGGTCCGCTTCGTACTCGGTGTAGTTGCCTTCGAAGAACACCGCCTGGGAGTCGTCTTCGTACGCCAGGATGTGGGTCGCGACACGGTCAAGGAACCACCGATCGTGAGAGATCACAATGGCGGCGCCCGGGAAGTCCAGCAAGGCTTCTTCCAGGGAACGCAGGGTTTCAACGTCGAGGTCGTTGGACGGTTCGTCGAGCAGCAACACGTTGCCGCCTTCTTTCAAGGTCAGGGCCAGGTGCAAGCGGCCACGCTCACCACCGGACAGGTCCTTGACGAACTTCTGCTGGTCGCCGCCCTTGAAGTTGAAGCGGCCGACATAGGTGCGCGACGGGATTTCATAGTTGCCGATACGGATCTGGTCGGAACCGTCGGAAATCTGCTGGAACACCGTCTTGCTGCCGTCGAGGTCGTCGCGGCTCTGGTCCACACAGGCCATTTGCACGGTTTCGCCGATCTCGATGCTGCCCGAATCCGGGGTTTCCTTGCCCATCAGCATGCGGAACAGGGTGGATTTACCCGCACCGTTACCACCGATAACGCCGACGATCGCGCCTTTTGGCATGGCGAACGACAGGTTATCGATCAACACGCGGTCGCCGTAGCCTTTGCACACGTTCTTGAATTCGATGACCTTGTCACCCAGGCGCGGGCCGGCCGGGATGTAGATCTCGTTGGTTTCGCTGCGCTTCTGGAATTCCTGCGACTGCATTTCTTCAAAGCGTTGCAGACGGGCCTTGGATTTGGACTGGCGGGCCTTGGCGCCTTTGCGCACCCATTCCAGTTCTTCCTTCATGGCTTTTTCGTGAGCCGATTGCTGCTTGGATTCGGCGGCCAGACGGTCGGACTTGGCTTCCAGCCAACCGGAGTAGTTGCCCTCGTAAGGGATACCGGCGCCACGGTCGAGTTCGAGGATCCAGCCAGCAACGTTGTCCAGGAAGTAACGGTCGTGCGTGATCGCAACCACGGTGCCTGGGAAGTCGTGAAGGAAATGTTCCAGCCAGGCGACGGAATCGGCGTCCAAGTGGTTGGTCGGTTCGTCGAGCAGCAACATGTCGGGCGCGGAAAGCAGCAGGCGGCACAGGGCCACACGGCGCTTCTCACCACCGGACAGGAATTCGATTTTGGCGTCCCACGCCGGCAGGCGCAGCGCGTCGGCGGCGACTTCCAGTTGGCGCTCCAGGTTGTGCCCGTCGCCCGCCTGCAGGATCGCCTCGAGCTTGGCCTGTTCGGCGGCCAGCTTGTCGAAGTCGGCATCCGGTTCGGCGTAGGCGGCGTAGACCTCGTCCAGGCGCGCCTGGGCGTCCTTGATCACGCTGACAGCTTCTTCGACCACTTCGCGCACGGTCTTGCTCGGATCCAGCTGGGGTTCCTGCGGCAGGTAGCCGATGTTCAGTTCGGGCATCGGGCGGGCTTCGCCTTCGAACTCGGTGTCGACGCCGGCCATGATTTTCAGCAGCGTGGACTTGCCCGAACCGTTGAGGCCGAGCACGCCGATCTTGGCGCCCGGAAAGAAGGACAGCGAAATGTTTTTAAGAATTTCCCGCTTCGGAGGAACAACTTTTCCCAGCCGATGCATGGTGAAGACGTATTGAGCCAAAATGGAGCCCTCTGAGTAACAGCCTGAACAAAGGCCTGCATTCTACGTCAAGATCACCCCGTGAACAGATGCAGACCGCTGACTGGCCCAGCCACCCTCCGTCAGAAGAGTCTCAGGGCCAGCATGTTCAACGTCATCTGGCTGTGCAACAGCATGACCAGCAGGATCGCGCAGGTGCACAGCGCCTGGCCCAGCACGCCAAGGTGGATGCGGCGCGCGGCGGGTTGCCACTGTTCGGTCTGCGCCTGCGTGCGCTCAAGAACCTCCCTGGCCGGGTCGCGCAGGCATTTTTCGAGCACCGAATCGAGTACGAACAGGCTGACGCTGAGCACAAACCATACTTCGAAGCTGCGGCGCCAGTCCAGGAGCCAGAACATCAGCACGCCGCTCAGGATCAGCCCCCAACCGGCGACGTTGTAAAAGCGATCCGTGAAGGTCAACCCCCTCAGCAGCAAGGGCTTGGTCAGCTCGTCGCACCGTTTGAGCTGCGCCGACAGCCAAGGGGCCACCAGCAACGGGCCGGTGGCCGCCACGGCCGCCAGTACATGGAAAATCCTCAACGCATCGTATTCGGTCATCGCCCGGGCCTCGTGGCACATAAAGACAGAGGCCTAGGCTAAGGCAGTCCTCGCTCGTCCAGAATGGTCCGGCAGGACATAAGAACGAACAGAACGGACATTTTCAGGCCAGGTGTTCCGCGCTGCCCTGCAAAGTACTGCGCACCTTGCCGGGACTGCTGCCAGTGACCCGGCGAAACCAATGGCCAAAGGAATCGCTTGAAGCAAACCCCAGGTGTTGCGCCACGCGCTCATTGGTGTGCTCGACCATCAGTCCCCGATAAGCCTCCACCAGCAGCAGGCGATTGTGCCACTGGGTGTAGCACAACCCGGTCTGCCGACGAAACAAACGGGTCAGGGTGCGCTCGGTAGCGCCAACCTCGCCGCCCCACTCCGCCAGGCTCTTGCGCATGCCCGGCCGGGCAATCAGTTGGTCGGTGACGCGCTTGAGCCGCAGGTCGCTGGGCAGCGGCAGGACCATGTCACTGGCTGGAATCGCGCTGATATCTTCAAATAGCAACTCCACGATGCAGTTGCGCTGGGCGTCGGACAGTGGCCGCACGTTGTCTTCGGCGAGGCGCTCGCACAGGGCGATCATCAGCGAAGACGCATCGATGAGCTTGAGCTGGGGGGAAAAGTCCCTGGACCGCTCAGCCCCCAGATAGAGCACCGTGAGGTCTACCTGGGTGTCGGCGGCGCCGGCGTGCAGGGTCTGCGGCGGAATCCACACCGCCATACCCGCCTTGAGCAGCCAGCGTTGATCTGCGGTACTGCCCTGCAGCATGCCCTTTTTGACCAGGACGAATTGCCCGATGGGGTGTCGATGGGGTTCGCTTTCGTCGGCGTCCAGCTTGGTTATCTGGCGCTCGACGACCAGCGCAGCGTGGTGGGTCATTTCAACTTGCATTACTACCCCAGTGAGTCTTTCCGTAGTCCAATGGCCGAAGGCATTCCACACGCAAAGAGTAAACCGCATCCCATAATCAGGCCAAGCACCAGGAAAGTCGCGGGGTAGGCATGGCCCGGCGGCAGGTAGAGCGCAACCGCGACCATCCCGTTGACGCCAAAAGCGGCGCCGAGACTGCGCAGGAACTGCACCGTGGAGGTGTAAGCCCCCAACTGTTCCACCGGCGCGCTGTTCTGGGCAAAGACCAGCGTAGTGGTTGCCGTCAGCCCCATCCCCAGCCCGACCATCACCTGCCCGGCGCCGATCCCCGGCCAGAACGCCCAATACAGCCCGGCCGCCACGCTCGAACAGCCGAGCATCAGCAGCAGCATGCCGCCGACCGCCATCGTCTTGAAGCCGACGCGGGCCAGGCGCTTGCCGCATAGCGTCGCGCCGGCCACCCAGCCCAGCGCGGCCAGCATGATCAGCGCGCCACCGGACAAGGCGCTGGCCCGGACGTGATCGAGCGCCACCGGCAGCAGGCTGACGGACGCGTACAAGCCCACGCTGGAGACCATCACCAGCACCATGACAACCCCGAGCACCGGCCGTGTGAAGAACCCCAACGGCACCGGGCTGCTGTCCGGTGCGGCACGAACGCGAGCGGCCAACACACCTAGCCCGACCAGCATGACCACGGTCAGGACCGGCATCGG
The DNA here is from genome assembly GCF_030816195.1 of Pseudomonas sp. W4I3. Classification (GTDB taxonomy): domain Bacteria; phylum Pseudomonadota; class Gammaproteobacteria; order Pseudomonadales; family Pseudomonadaceae; genus Aquipseudomonas. Next base: position 5,827,375 of record NZ_JAUSXS010000001.1, read on the forward strand.
GTGGGCAAGCCATTCCAGCGGATGGTTGCTCAGCAGCAGCAGCGCCGCACACGCGAATACGGCCAATGCGCCTTGTGCCAGTGGGTCCACATGCCGGCTGGCCTGGCCACGGCCGATGGTCGGGGCGAAGAACAGCGCCAACAGCGCCAGCACGCCAAGGGGCAAGTTGAGCCAGAACACAGCGCGCCAGCTCAGCGTGCTGCCCAGCACCGCACCGGCCACCGGCCCCAGCACCGCCGCCAGCCCCCAGACACTGCTGAGCATGCCTTGCATGCTCGCGCGCTTGGGCCCCTCGAACAGCGACGCCAACAACGAGTAGGACAACACGATGATGCCACCCGCGCCCACGCCCTGCAGCGCCCTGCCCGCGATCAACATGATCATGTCCTGGCTCAGGGCCACCCAGACAGAGGCGACAATGAACACACACAGGCTGACCTTCATCATCGCGCCGACCCCGAACCGATCGGCGAGCGCGCCCGCCAGCGGCGCGACCAGGGCCAGCGGCAGCAGGAAGCCGGAAACCACCCAGGGAAACAGGGTGGTGTCCTGCATCTGGGCGTTGATCTGCGGCAGGATGGTGCTGACCGCCGTGCTGTCCATGGCGGCGAGGAACAGCGCGACCAGCACGGCGACCACACTCAGCGGGTACTTCCCTGCCCCGGCCTCTGGCGAGGCAAGCGTTTGTGACTTCATGGCGCGATCCTCAATGAAAATACTGGGTGTGAATCGCGCTGGCTCGGGAGAACTCACTGACGATGCCCGCGGTGTCCGGGTCCATGTAGTCGTCGACTTTGCGAATCAGGTCCTGGGACTGGACGATCTCTCTGAAACGCAGGGTCATCTCCAGCTGGGTGTGGGCGGCCTGGTTGTTCTGCGTGTAGTCCAGATCGAATTCCGCCTTGATCTGCTCGCCGCTGGTGATAGCCAATTGCGTGTTCATCGCCTCGGTGTCATGAATCAATTGGTGCATGCGGCGGCGCTCTTCGCTGCTGAGGGTTGGAATGATCCGGTCGAACACAAAGTGGTCGAACTGGATGTGGCGCGCCTCGTCCAGGCCATGAAAATGCAAGAGCCGCGTCAACAGGCTGTGCTGCATCGGGTCCAGCACCTTCAACCGGCGCTCGAACACGGTGATGACTGACTCGCCGACGTATGCGGTGGCGCACAGCGCGGCCAGCTTGATCTTGGGCGACTCATCGCCTTCGTAGAGGGCGCGACGCTCGGCGAAGAGGTTGTCCTTGAGCTTGATGTCACGCCCCGACAGATGCCTGATGTACTGGTAGAAGCTGCTGGCGTGGTTGATCTCTTCGGCAGCGAAGCAGGACAGCGCGCCGTACAGGGAGTCGCCTGCAGTCAGCGTGTCGTCGTTGGACTGCGCCTCGCACAGGATGCGCGTCATGGTGTTGGCCACGTGCATTTCGATCTCGGCCAGTTGCCCCAACTCCTTGTACAAATAGGCCACGGCCTTGTCTTCCTGACCGGCTTCCCCGACCAGTGCATTGGACAAAAAGCGCAGCTCGTCATCGGTGCGCGCGCCCGCCCATTCCATGCGGTTGGGGTGCAGGTAATTGATGTGCGCCAGCTCGTTGATGGTTTTCAGGTTTTTCATGGCGATGCTCTTAATCAAGGTAGGAAAGGGCGTTAAAAATCGTGCGCGCGGGGTCATCGATCGCCCGACGCCCGTGCATGACGCGCGTGTTGTCGATCAGCACCACATCGCCACGCTGCCAGCCCACATCGACGGTCAGTTGCTCGCAAAGTCCGTCCAGTGCGTGCAGTAACTGCGGGTCGATCGGCTCGCCGTCGGCGAAGGTGATCCGCGGCGCTTGGTAATGGTTGGAAGGGCCGAACAGGCTGTTGGCAAACGCCGGCTGGGCCTCTTGCGCAAGCCGGCTGTTGCGGATGGCCGGGGTGCGAAAGCGGTAGGTGATCGAGCCGTCCTCGTTCAGCTCGATCAAGGAGCCCGCGTCCTGAGGCGTCAGCGAGATCAGATCCTGCAGGGTCACGGCCTCGATGCTGGCCGGCGCGTCGGTGCCCTGGGCCAGGGCATGAAAGGCGTAGGTTTTCCATTTGTCCGCCTCGACCCGGCGGGCGTACATGATCTCGCGCTCGGTAAATGCCGCGCGCTGCTCGGCCGTCAGGTGTCGGTACACGGCCTTGCCGTCGCACAAAGTGGTCTGTGACCCTCGGGCCGGGGCGGTCTGGCAATAGAACCAACACAGGTCCGGCCAGAAGGGGCTGTTGCCGTTTTCGCAATGCAGGCCTACCGCGTCCAGGCCGGCGTCGACTTTCTGCGCGGTGTTGCCGTCAAACGTGCGTGCCGGGTCCAGGCTGATCCTGCCGCTGCACTGGCGTACCAGGCGGGAAAATCGGTCAATGCTGTGTTCAAACCCGCGCAACACCAGATAGCCATGGCTGGCCAGCATACTTTTGAGCAAGTCCGGCGCCAGCTCGAAGAGTGCCTGGGGTGCGCGGGGCGACACGATCAGGCCACTGTGCTCGGTGTGGGGAACCGTGGAGAGCGTCATGCGCAGATCCTCGCTGTTGAATCCTGCAGGAACCGGGAAAGTTGATCGCGACGCGGACGCCCGGTAACCGTGAACAGCCGGCCCATCACCTCTTCGCTGTGCACGACCAGGACCGGATGCTGAATGCGCTCGATTTCGTTCAAATGGCTGCGGGCAAAGGCCCGGATCCGCTCGCGGACTTCGGCGGGGTCGGCCTGGGCGTCGATGATGAACACGCCGCCCATGAAGGCTTCGCGATCACCGAATACGATGACGTGCTCCACATTCGGCAGCTGTCGGTACGTTGCTTCGAGCCACTCGGGAGACACGTTGCGGCCGTTGGCGGTGATGATCATGGTTTTCTTGCGACCGATGATGCTCACGAAGCCCTCCGGGTCGATCGTGGCCAAGTCGCCGGTATGCAGCCAGCCATCGCTGTCGATGGCGCAGCTGCTGGGGTCTTCGTTGGTATAGCCGGCAAACAGTGAACTGCTGCGCACCAGCAGTTCGCCGTCGTCAGCCAGGCGCAGCGCCACATGGGGCAGCGCCTGGCCGACGGTGCCCAGGCGGTTGGCGGCGCGATGATTCCAGGTGGCCACCGAGCTGTTCTCACTCAGGCCGTAGCCTTGAAAAACCTCGATGCCCAATTGCTGCAGCCGCACCAGCACGTCGAGTTCCACCGGCCCGCCCCCCGCCGCCAGCAACGGCAAGCGCGGGGTGCCGAAGAGTTGCTCGATACGTTCGGCCATCGACGGCCCGCAGGTGTCGGCACGCTGGGCAATCGCTTCGACCAGCGCGGGCGTGAGCGTCATGGCCGTGGGGCGTGCCTGGCGAATCAGGGCCAGGCGATCTTCGGCCAGTGCGCCGGGGCTGCCCAGAGGCGCCAGGCTGACCGGGGGCAGCAGCACCACGCCGCCGGACGTCAGCGGCATGTACAGCCCCGTCACCTGTTCAATCAGCAGACTGAACGGCACCAGTACCAGGTAGCGTTGGTAGTCCTCGGGCTGCGCGCGCTGCCATAGGGCTTCGACCAGCGCGCCCAGGCCATCGCGACGAATTTGCACGCCCTTGGGCTGGGAAGTGGTGCCTGAGGTGTGGATGACCTTGATCACGCCGTCCTGCGCCAAGCCAGCCGTGGACGAGGGTGTCGACGGGCTGACCGGTCCAGGCAGCGCTGATACCTGACGCACATCGGCCGCTAATGCCAGGCCCGCGTGACACCAGGCTTGCAAAGCATGCGCGCCCTGCTCGTCGGTCAGCACCAGTGCGCAGCCTTGCAACAGATGCCGCGCCTGATCAACGGAGAACGCCAGAGGCACGGGCACCTCCACCCGTTCGCCGATCATCAGGGCCAGATCGGCCAACACCCATTCGGCGCTGTTGCCCATCACGATGCCGACCCGACTGGAACCGGGTGTTGCCCGTGCGACAACATCGGCCAGTTGCCGCGCCTGGGCGACCAATTGCTGATAGGTAAAGGCGACCGCCTCCGGCTTGGTGCTGTCCCGGTCCAGTTGCACCACGGCCGCTGCGTGGGGCGTGCGCCGGGCCTGGGCCAATATTTCAGTCAGGACATTCATGCGGCCACCTGCTCGGGATGCCCGATCAGGCGCTCGAAGCCCGAGAACTTGAGCCTGCCGCAATACTGGCTAAACAAGTGGGAGCACTCCTCCAGCAGGATGACGCCCGTCTGGGGTGACTGCGCGTAGTAACTGCCCCACTGGCGCAGCTCCAGCTCGGACAAGCGATCCGCCCCGGCATCGCCCATGATCCGCAGCGGAATACCATGGTATTTGAGCAGTACCCGCAACCGGCGCGTGGAGGTGCACAAGATGGCCTTGGCGCCCATGAACCAGGCAAGAATCGGCAGCGCCTTGATGATCTCCGCCGCCGCGTGGGAGTCGTCCGATGCCAGCGAGCCGATTTCCACGATGTGCTCACGCAGCAGGCACTGCTGGCTCAGCGACGCCAGGACAGCCTCGATCGGCTCGTCGAAATAACGTTCGGAAAACAACGGCTGGTTGGGCGAAGCGAATGAAATGCCGGCGCAGGCGGTGAGTTCGCCACTGGTCAGACTGCGTCGCGCTATCAGTAGGTCCGGGTTGGGCGTCATGTGCGCGCCGTAATGCCGGTGGTAGATATCCTGGATGTAGCCTATCGGCTCCGGTGCACCTTGCTCGCTTCTTCTAATTATTTCGAACCGTGCATGATCAATTTCATTTTGGCTTGAGGTATGAAGAAAGCTGTTCATGACGTATCCCTGTTAACGGCATTTGCCTTTAACAAAGCTACGTAACTGCCCAGGCCAGTAACATGCTCAGCCAGGACAACAAGTCGATTGAAACGGACGTTTATGCATCCCGACCCCTCTAGACCGGGCGTGCATGCCCTTGGTCAGGGTCTGCAAGGCAGGACTGGCACTTTGCCACAACTCAAGGCATGCTAGCCGCCCTTCGGGCGTCCGGCTTATAGTGCACGTCGCGCGCCAGTCCAGCCAAACCGCAGGATCACAGCTTGTCCAAAGTCACGCCGCCAACTCCCTTGCGCGCCGCTCATATAGCGCCGGGAGCGCCCCTGCACGGCACCCTCAAAGGCGCGTTGGCGACGCTCGTGCTGATGTTGCTCGCGTTATTGTTCTGGCAGTTGCTCGATCAGTTACAGCAAAACCAGAAAAATCAGCAGCAATACACCATCGACTACAGCGCCGACCTGGCCGAGCAGATCAGCCAGAATATGGCCTTGAGCGCGCAGATCGCCTTGAACCTGCTGCCGATCGTCGAACCGCCGCGCAACGCCGAGCAACAACAGGCGCTGATGCACACATTGCAGCGTTCATTACCCGAACTGCGCAGCTTCGCCCTGCTCGCCCCCAGCGGCGCCCTGATCAGCGACACCGCCAACGATAGCCAGGACAGCGCCCTGCTCGAAGAACTGGTCAAGCGCAGCCACGCCCAAACCTATTACCTGAGCAATGACAGCGACGGCACCGTGATCTACCTGTTGCTGCACCAGCCCAGCGGTGGCTCGAAGATGTACTGGGCGCTGCGCCTGGCCCCCACCTACCTGGCCAACCTGACTCGCCAGGACGCCCAGGGCCAGCGCCCGATGTGGGCCATCGAGAACCGCCTGAATCAACGCGTGGTCAGCCGTGACAACGGCATGCCGGCCCAGTGGACCAGCGCGTTGACCCCGGACGAATTGAACCAAAGTGTGCTGGTCACGCCCCTGAGCAAGAGCGACTGGCAACTGCGCGGGCTGTTCGACCGCAGCGCGGTACTGGAACAACTGCTGCCGGCGTTTATCGGCAAATGCCTGCTGGGCCTGGCCTTTTCGCTGGTTCCGGTGATTGCGCTGCTGAACATGCGCCGTCGCCAGCGCCAGGTGCATGAAGGCCGGCGACGTTACCAGGACATCTTCGAAGGCACCGGCGTGGCCTTGTGCGTACTCGACCTTTCGGGGGTGAAGGCGTTTTGCGACAAGACCCCGGTGCAGAGCCGCGAACAGTCGCACGCCTGGCTGCGGGCCAATCCCACTGAGCGTCGCAAGCTGCTCAAGGAGTTGCGCGTCACCGAAGTCAACCAGATGGCGGTGCGCCTGCTGAACGTGGGCTCCTGCGAACAAGCCTGGGAGCGCCTGATTGATGATGGCCCACACAACGCCACGTCGATCGGCCAACAGGTGCTGGAAGCCGTACTGACCCGGCAAAAACAGCTGGAGCTGGAAATCCAGCTCAACGATGTGGCGGGCAATGAACAATACCTGTGGCTCGTCATGCGTCTGCCGGAACAGCAGGATGACGTGCGGGCGGTGATCCTCAGCATCAGCGACATCACCAGTCGCAAGCTGATCGAGCTGTCGCTGGTCGAGCGCGAGAGTTTCTGGTCGGACGTGGTACGCACCGTGCCCGACCACCTGTATGTGCAGGACGTGATCAGCCAGCGCATGATTTTCAGCAACCATCACCTGGGCCATACCCTCGGCTACAACAAGGCCGAACTGCAGCAAATGGGCGAGTACTTCTGGGAAATCCTGCTGCACCCCGAAGACGCCGAGCATTACCACGACTCGCGTCAGCAGCAGCGCCAGACGGGATACGCGACCCAACTGCACTGCCAGCTGCGCTTTCGGCACCGCAACAACCAGTGGCGCCGCTTCGATATCCGCGAACAGGCCCTGGCCAGGGACACCTCGACCGTGGTCACCCGCATCATCGGCGTGGCCAAGGACATCACCGATCAGATCGAGGCCAGCGAATCCCTGCGTGACAGCGAACAGCGCTACCGCATGCTGGCCGAAAGCATCAGTGACGTGATCTGTTCCACCGACAGCCAACTGGCCCTCAACTACGTCAGCCCATCGGTCAACGCCGTGCTCGGGTATGACGTGGACTGGGTATTCAAGAACGGCTGGCAGTCCATCATTGCCAACCCGCAGCAGCTCACCGGTATTTATGCGCTGATGGAACAGGTCAGCCGCGCCGTGGGCAATCCCGAGGCGTTGAACAACCTGCGCGATGACGTGCAGACCCAACTGTTCCTGTTCGACTGCCTGCGCGCCGATGGGCGCAAAGTGCCCATCGAGCTGCGCGTGGTGCTGGTGTGGGACGAGCATGGCGCGTTCGAAGGCATCCTCGGCGTGGGCCGGGATATCAGCCAGCAACGCCGCGCCGAAAAAGACCTGCGCATGGCGGCCACGGTGTTCGAGCACTCCACCTCGGCCATTCTGATCACCGACCCGGCCGGCTATATCGTGCAGGCCAACGAGGCCTTCAGCCGGGTCAGCGGTTACGCCGTGAGCGACGTGCTCGACCAGTTACCGAACATGCTCACCGTCGACGAACAGCAAGAAGCCCACCTGCGTTACGTGCTCAAGCAACTGCACCAGCACAGCACCTGGGAAGGTGAAGTGTGGCTCAAGCGCCTTAACGGCGAGCACTACCCGGCCTGGGTCGGCATCACGGCGGTGTTCGACGATGAAGGCGATCTGGCCAGCTACGTGTGTTTCTTCAGCGACATCAGCGAGCGCAAGGCCAGCGAACAGCGCATCCACCGCCTGGCGTATTACGACGCCCTGACCCACCTGCCCAACCGCACCCTGTTCCAGGACCGCCTGCACACCGCGTTGCAGTCGGCCGAACGGCAGAAGTCGTGGGTGGTGCTGATGTTCCTCGACCTTGACCGCTTCAAGCCGATCAACGACTCCCTCGGCCACGCCGCTGGCGACCGTATGCTCAAGGAGATGGCCACGCGCCTGCTCGGTTGCGTGGCCGAAGACGACACCGTGGCGCGCATGGGCGGCGATGAGTTCACCTTGCTGCTGCAGCCACGCGTCAGCCGTGAAATGGCGCTGAACCGTGCAATCAACGTGGCCGAGCAGATCCTGGCCAGCCTGGTGAAGCCGTTCGTGCTGGAGGGCCGCGAGTTCTTCGTGACCGCCAGTATCGGCATCGCCCTGAGCCCACAGGACGGTAACGAGCTGAGCCAGTTGATGAAAAACGCCGATACCGCGATGTATCACGCCAAGGAGCGCGGCAAGAACAACTTCCAGTTCTACCAGGCCGACATGAACGCCAGCGCCCTGGAGCGCCTGGAGCTTGAAAGCGACCTGCGCCACGCCCTGGAACAAGACGAGTTCGTGCTCTATTACCAGCCGCAGTTCAGCGGCGACGGCAAACGCCTGACCGGCGCCGAGGCCCTGCTGCGCTGGCGCCACCCGCGCCGAGGCCTGGTGCCGCCGGGGGATTTCATCCCAGTGCTGGAGGAATTGGGGCTGGTGGTGGACGTGGGCGACTGGGTGATCAGCGAAGCCTGTCGCCAGCTCAAGACCTGGCACCAGAACAAGGTGCGGGTGCCGAAAGTCTCGGTCAACATCTCGGCGCGGCAGTTCTCCGACGGGCAACTGGGCACGCGCATCGCCACCATCCTCAAGGACACCGGCCTGCCGCCGGCGTGCCTGGAACTGGAGCTGACCGAAAGTATCCTGATGCGCGAAGTCAACGAGGCCTTGCAGATCCTCGCCAGCCTGAAAAACCTGGGCCTGAGCATTGCGGTCGACGACTTCGGCACCGGTTATTCGTCGCTCAATTACCTCAAGCAATTCCCCATCGACGTATTGAAGATCGACCGTACCTTCGTCGATGGCCTGCCATCCGGCGAGCAGGATGCACAGATCGCCCGCGCCATCATCGCCATGGCCCATAGCCTGAACCTGGCGGTGATCGCCGAGGGCGTGGAAACCCACGAGCAGTTGGACTTCCTGCGCGAGCATGGCTGCGATGAGGTGCAGGGTTACCTGTTCGGGCGGCCGATGCCGGCGAACCGGTTCGAGGCGCAGTTCAGCAATGATGCGCTGTTCATGTTTGACTGAGATTTTGTGTGGGGCTGATGGCCTCATCGGGAGCAAGCCCCCCTCCCACATTGAAATGCATTCCAAATGTGGGAGGGGGCTTGCTCCCGATAGCGGCGGCACAGTCACCGCCTATCCCAGATGAGCCCCACTTGTCCGCGACATGATGTCCTTTCATATGCCATCTAAAACCCATTGGGTTAGAATGCCCTCCTTTTCTGCCCCCGATCCTTGAGGACCGCCATGTTCAGCCGTGATTTGACTATTGCCAAGTACGACGCCGATCTCTTCGCCGCCATGGAGCAAGAAGCCGTGCGCCAGGAAGAGCACATTGAGCTGATCGCTTCGGAAAACTACACCAGCCCTGCGGTGATGGAGGCTCAAGGTTCGGTTCTGACCAACAAGTACGCCGAAGGCTACCCAGGCAAGCGCTACTACGGTGGTTGCGAATACGTCGACGTGGTTGAGCAGTTGGCCATTGACCGTGCAAAAGAGCTGTTCGGCGCCGATTACGCCAACGTCCAGCCGCATGCCGGTTCCCAAGCCAACAGCGCCGTGTACCTGGCCCTGCTGCAAGGCGGCGACACCATCCTGGGCATGAGCCTGGCCCACGGCGGTCACCTGACCCACGGCGCCAGCGTTTCCTCCTCCGGCAAGCTGTACAACGCCGTTCAATACGGCATCGACGCCAACGGCCTGATCGACTACGACGAAGTCGAGCGCCTGGCGGTCGAGCACAAGCCAAAAATGATCGTGGCCGGTTTCTCGGCCTACTCGCAGATCCTGGACTTCCCGCGCTTCCGCGAAATCGCTGACAAGGTCGGTGCCTACCTGTTCGTCGACATGGCCCACGTAGCCGGTCTGGTCGCGGCTGGCGTCTACCCGAACCCAGTGCCTTACGCTGACGTGGTAACCACCACCACCCACAAGACCCTGCGCGGTCCTCGTGGCGGCCTGATCCTGGCTCGCGCCAACGCCGAGATCGAGAAGAAGCTGAACTCCGCGGTATTCCCGGGCGCCCAGGGTGGCCCGCTGGAGCACGTGATCGCTGCCAAGGCGATCTGCTTCAAGGAAGCGCTGCAGCCTGAGTTCAAGACCTACCAGCAGCAAGTGGTCAAGAACGCCAAGGCCATGGCCGGCGTGTTCATCGAACGCGGTTTTGACGTGGTATCCGGCGGGACTGAAAACCACCTGTTCCTGCTGTCGCTGATCAAGCAGGACATTTCCGGTAAAGATGCTGACGCTGCCCTGGGCAAAGCCTTCATCACCGTGAACAAGAACTCCGTGCCGAACGACCCACGTTCGCCGTTCGTCACCTCCGGCCTGCGCTTCGGCACCCCGGCTGTGACCACACGTGGCTTCAAGGAAGCAGAGTGCAAGGAACTGGCCGGCTGGATCTGCGACATCCTGGCGGACCTGAACAACGAATCGGTGATTGACGCGGTACGTGAGAAGGTCAAGGCTATCTGCAAGAAGCTGCCGGTGTACGGCGCTTGATTGCAGTTGCTTGAATAAAAAGCCCGGCGCTTGAGCCGGGCTTTTTTATGCCTGTTTTTTGAATGTGAAATGCAATCCATTGTGGGAGGGGGCTTGCTCCCGATAGCGGTGGGTCAGTGATAGATAAGTGCCTGGCACACTGTCATCGGGAGCAAGCCCCCTCCCACATTTCGACTGTATTTCAGGTCAAGGCTGGTGGACCTTGGCGAAGCCTTCGCGGATCTTGTCTTCCGGCAAATCATCGGCAATAAACACAATTACACTCTCACGCGCCTCACCCTCGGCCCATTCGGTATCCCAGTCGAAACCGTAGAGCTTCAGCACGCCCTGGAACACCAGGCGCCGGTCTTCCCCGGCGATGTTCAGCACGCCTTTGTAGCGCAGCAATTGCTTGCCGTGGTCTTCCAGCAGTTCATTCATGAACGCACTGAGGCGGTCGATATCCAGCGGCTGGTCGGTGCGCAGCACCAGGCTGGAGATGCGGTCGATGGACGGCGCCGCGCTGACCGGGCGCAGGCTCATGCCGGCGTTGAGGTTGAAGCCACGCACGTCGAGCAGTTCGGCCAGGTCGATGGCGCCATGGTCCACCACCCGAATCGGTGCGCGGCGGTTGATGCGGGTCAGGCGTTCGCTGAGGGCGTCGAAGGTGGCGTCGTCCACCAGGTCGCGCTTGCTCACCAGCAGGCGGTCGGCAAAGCCGATCTGGGCCTGGGCGATGGTCTGGGTCAGGTGGTGCTCGGCGTGAGCCGCGTCTACCAGGGTAATGATGCCGTCGAGGATGTAGCGCTCGCGCAGTTCCTCGTCGATGAAAAATGTCTGGGCCACCGGGGCGGGGTCCGCCAAGCCGGTGCATTCGATCACCAGGCGGTCGAAAGCGATCTCGCCACTGTCCAGGCGTTCAAGGAGCAGGTAGAGCGCCTTGGTCAAATCAGTGTGGATGGTGCAGCACACGCAGCCGTTGGAGAGGGTCATGACCTGCACCGGCTCGGCCCCCAGCAGTTGGGTATCGATACCGGCGTCACTGAATTCGTTTTCGATCACGGCGATCTTCAAGCCGTGCTCGGCCTTGAGCAGATGGCGCAGCAAGGTGGTCTTGCCGGCGCCAAGAAAGCCGCTCAGTACGGTGACAGGAATGGGAGAGGACAAAGAAATTCTCCTTGAAGAAACACAGAAACAAATGTGGGAGGGGGCTTGCCCCCGATAGCGGTGTATCAGTGCCACACACGTGCCTGACACACCGCTATCGGGAGCAAGCCCCCTCCCACATGGGGTCACCGCCAGCCCGAATTAACGGGTCAGCAGCACTTGGGCCCACCCTTGCCGCCGTAACGGGCTTCCTGGCGTTCCCGGAAGAACGCCTTGTAGTCCATCATCGGCTTGTCCGGGTGCTTGGTTTGCATATGCTCGACGTACGTGTCGTAGTCGGGCATGCCGACCATCAGGCGCGCGGCCTGACCGAGGTATTTACCGAGGCGACTGATGTCATTGAACATGCTGGCAATCCTCGTTTATGCGTCCGGTACTGCCTGGAACGGGGCTTCTTTATCCGTACGCTCTTTGTTGCCCCAGGCGGCAACGCCGACCTTGAGCGCATAGAACAGAATGCTGAATACCACGAACAGGAACAGCGCCGTCAGCGTTGCGTTGGTGTAGGCGTTGTAGATCACGTGCTGCATCTGATCGATGCTCTTGGCCGGCGCCAGGATCTGGCCATTGGCCAGGGCATCGCTGTATTTCTTGGCCAGCGACAGGAAGCCGATCGCCGGGTTGGCGTCGAACAGCTTGATAAAGCCTGCGGTGGTGGTGCAGATCAGCAGCCAGACTGCCGGCAGCATGGTCACCCAGATGTAGCGCTGGCGCTTCATTTTGATCAGCACAACCGTGGCCAGCATCAGCGCGATCCCCGCCAGCATCTGGTTGGAGATGCCGAACAACGGCCACAAGGTGTTGATGCCACCCAGTGGATCGATCACGCCCTGGTACAGCAGGTAACCCCACATGGCCACACAGCCGGCGGTGGCGATCAGGTTGGCGGTCCAGGATTCGGTGCGCTTGAGCGACGGCACGAAGGAGCCGAGCAGGTCTTGCAGCATGAAGCGACCGGCACGGGTACCGGCGTCGACTGCCGTCAGGATAAACAGCGCTTCGAACAGGATCGCAAAGTGGTACCAGAACGCCATGGTGTTTTCACCCGGCAGCACACTGTGCAGGATCTGCGCGATACCGACCGCCAGGGTCGGTGCACCGCCGGCACGTGCCAGGATGGTGGTTTCACCGATGTCATGGGCCACGGCCGACAACGCCTCGGGGGTAATTGCAAAACCCCAGCTGCTGACGGTCTGCGCCACGGTCACGACGTCGCTACCGACAATCGCTGCCGGGCTGTTCATGGCGAAGTACACGCCAGGCTCGATCACCGACGCGGCAACCATCGCCATGATCGCCACGAATGACTCCATCAGCATGCCGCCGTAACCGATATAGCGGGCGTGGCTTTCACTGGCCAGCAGCTTGGGCGTGGTGCCCGAAGAGATCAGCGCATGGAAGCCGGAAACCGCGCCGCAGGCGATGGTGATGAACAGGAACGGGAACAGGCCGCCTTTCCACACCGGGCCAGTGCCGTCGATGAACTGGGTCAGCGCCGGCATTTTCAGGTCGGGCATGGTGACCAGGATGCCAATCGCCAGGGCGATGATGGTGCCGATTTTCAGGAAGGTCGACAGGTAGTCACGCGGTGCCAGGATCAGCCACACCGGCAGTACCGCGGCCACAAAGCCGTAGCCGATCAGCATCCAGGTGATCTGGATGCCGGTGAAGGTGAAGGCCTTGGCCCAGACCGGGTCAGCGGCAATCTGCCCGCCCAGCCAGATCGAACCCAGCAGCAACAGTACGCCGATGATCGAGATTTCACCGATACGACCCGGACGGATGTAGCGCATGTAGACGCCCATGAACATCGCGATCGGGATGGTTGCCATCACCGTGAAGATGCCCCACGGGCTCTCGGCGAGGGCCTTGACCACGATCAGCGCCAGCACCGCGAGGATGATGATCATGATCAGGAAGCAGCCAAACAGCGCAATGGTTCCGGGAATGCGGCCCATTTCTTCGCGGACCATGTCGCCCAGGGAGCGGCCGTTACGCCGGGTGGACAGGAACAGGATCATGAAATCCTGCACCGCACCGGCCAGCACCACGCCGGCAATCAGCCACAGCGTGCCAGGCAGGTAGCCCATCTGCGCCGCCAACACCGGGCCGACCAACGGGCCTGCGCCGGCAATCGCCGCAAAGTGGTGACCGAAAAGGATATGTTTGTTGGTCGGCACATAGTCCAGACCGTCGTTGTTGATCACTGCGGGGGTGGCCCGCCGTGGATCCAGTTGCATCACGTTATTGGCGATGAACAGGCTGTAGTAACGGTACGCGACCAGGTAGATGGCCACTGCAGCGACCACAATCCACAAGGCGTTGATCGCCTCGCCGCGGCGCAAGGCCACTACGCCAAGGGCGCATGCTCCTACGATTGCCAGCACCAGCCAGGGTAGATGGCGTAGCAGGCTATTATTATTTTTCATTTTTATATTCCAGCCAGGGTGGACAGAAGGACAGCCAGCCCGAGTTTAGCGCTGTTGGCCTTAAAGGCCACCCCCCTACGTTGGTCTAGAGCCTTGCCGGTGCAAAAAAAGCAGAAATAAATGCCGAATGATGGCGTAGGGCTACAATCGCTGTATTCCACAGAGGATTTCACCATGACCGAGCAAGCGTCTGACCGCCGCCGTTTTCGCCGGATTGCCTTCGATGCCAAGACCGAGCTTCGGCAAAACGGACGCGAATGGCCGGTGCAGTTGGTGGATTTGTCGCTCAAGGGTCTATTGGCGAAGCGGCCTGAAGACTGGAAAGGCAACAAGGCGCTGCCGTTCGATGTCGACATACGTCTGGATCCGAAAGCCCATATAAAGATGCAGGTACGCCTGACTCACGAAGAGCATGATCAGTTAGGGTTTGTATGCCAACACATCGACCTGGAATCGATCAGCCATCTGCGACGCTTGATCGAATTGAACCTGGGTGATGAAGAAGAACTGCACCGCGAGTTAGCGGCATTGCTGGAAATCTAACCTCCAGCTCAGGTCAAAATGTGAGAGGGGGCAAGCCCCCTCCCACAGTGGTTTTGTGGTGTTGGCACTACTCGAACAGCGCATCCAGGGCCTGCTCCAGGCGCGTCACCCCAATCACCTGCAACCCCGGTGGCATTTCCTTCGGCGCATTGCCCTTGGGCACGATCGCGCGTTTGAAGCCATGCTTGGCTGCCTCTTTCAAGCGCTCCTGGCCACTGGGCACCGGGCGCACTTCGCCCGACAGCCCCACCTCGCCAAACACCAGCAGGTCATGGGGCAACGGCCGGTTGCGCAGGCTGGACATCACCGCCGCCATCAACGCCAGATCGGACGCGGTCTCCAGCACCTTGACCCCGCCGACCACATTGAGGAACACGTCCTGGTCGTGCGTTGGGATGCCGCCATGGCGGTGCAACACCGCCAGCAGCATGGCCAGGCGGTTCTGATCCAAGCCGAGGGTGACCCGTCGCGGGTTGGCCAGATGGCTGTCATCCACCAACGCCTGGACCTCCACCAGCATCGGCCGGGTGCCTTCCCACGTCGCCATCACTACACTGCCGGGGACTTCTTCCTGGGCACGGGTGAGAAAAATCGCCGAAGGGTTGGAGACTTCTTTCAGCCCCCGGTCAGTCATGGCAAACACACCCAACTCGTTCACCGCGCCAAAGCGGTTTTTCACCGCTCGCAACAACCGTAGGCGGCCGTCGGATTCGCCTTCGAAATACAGCACGGTGTCCACCATGTGCTCCAGCACGCGCGGGCCGGCCAGTGCGCCTTCCTTGGTCACGTGGCCGACCAGGAAGATCGCGGTACCGCTCTGCTTGGCATAGCGCACCAACAGCGCGGCACTTTCACGTACTTGGGAGACGCCGCCAGGGGCAGATTGCAGTTGCTCGGTGAAAATCGTCTGGATCGAGTCGATCACCATGACCTTTGGCTTCTCGATCCGTGCCGTGGCGATGATGCTCTCAATGCAGGTTTCGGTCATGACCCGCAGTTGGTCCTGAGGCAAGCCCAGGCGCCGGGCGCGCATGGCCACTTGCTGCTGGGACTCTTCGCCGGTGACGTACAGCGCCGGCATGCGGCTGGCGATGCTGCACAACGTTTGCAGCAGGATCGTCGATTTACCGATGCCCGGGTCACCGCCGATCAGTACGACCGAGCCGTCCACCAGGCCACCGCCCAATACCCGGTCCAGCTCACCGGAGGCGGTGGAGAAGCGCGGGATCTCTTCGACGCTGACTTCGGCCAGGGTCTTGATCTGCGCCTGTTGCCCGGTCCAGCCGGCGCGGCCGGTGGGGGCAGCGGCGCCACCGCTTTCAATCATGGTTTCAGTCAGGGTGTTCCACGCACCGCACTCGCCGCACTGGCCCGCCCATTTGGGAAAGGTCGCGCCGCACTCCGTGCAGCCGTACATGCGCTTGGCCTTTGCCATTTGAGAACCTCCAACCGAAAAACCGCGATGATAGCTCAGCGCGGCGCCGGGGTCCGGATTTCGCCATTGGCCAAACGTGAAGCACTGTTACCGATGGGGTCTTCGGCGTTGAGATCGGCGCCTTTGGCCTTGAGCTCGCCGAGCAGTTCGACGCGCTTGAACAGCCCGGCATACATGGCAGCGGTCTGCCCCGCGCCGTTGCGTTGGTCGGGGTTACAGTCGGTGGCCAGCAGGCGCTGGGCAATTTTCAGTTCGCCTTTGAAGATGGCGCCCATCAGCGCAGTGTTGCCGCGCTTGTCTTGCACGCACGCGTCGGCACCGGCGGTGAGCAAGCGCTCCACGTAGGCGCTTTCACCGTGGTACGCGGCCAGGATCAACGCGGTGTAGCCTTTGGTGTCCTGGGTGTTGAGGTTGTAGCCGGACTCGATAAAGGTATCGAGCATGTCGAGGTCGCCACGGCGGGCGGCATCGAAATAGTAATCCTGCAACTGCGCCTTGAGCGCACCAGAGTCATTGGATGGGGGTTGTTCGGCCAGCACACTGAACGAACAGCAAGCCAGCAGTGCCCATATGAGCGTACGCATGATCAAAATCCTTGAGAAAGATCCCCTTGTAGGAGCGAGCTTGCTCGCGAAAAACGTCAACGATAACGCGTGCATCCTGGATAAATGCGTTGCCTTTGAGTTCTTCGCGAGCAAGCTCGCTCCTACAGGAGGGCGCGGTTAGTCGCTCAGTTTGTCAGCCAGCGCTTTGACACGCGCCAAGTCGCCCTTGGCCACCTTGGCCACGCCGGTGCCGTATTCCGGGTCGGCTTTGTAGAGGAACGAGAGGATGATGTGCTTGCTTTCATCATCGGTGGTCGCCAGCGAGCCGCCGAAGTTGTCGATCAGGTCCTGACGCTCTTTCTTGCTGTAGGAGCGATACAAGTCACCGGCCTGCTTGAAGTTCTGCTCACGCTGGATCTTCGCCTGCTGGGTACTGCCCGACAGCGGCGACTGGCTGTAGCGCGCAGTTTGCGGCTCTTCCCGTGGCAACAGGCGGCTTGGCTGGTAGTTCACGCCAGTGGTGGTCTTGCCGAAGTTCATTGCACCGTCCTGGTTGCCGTTGTTGACGGCCACCCGTGGCGCATTGATCGGCAGTTGCAGCGCGTTGGCGCCCAGGCGGTACATTTGCGTGTCCGCATAGGAGAACACTCGACCTTGCAGCAGGCGGTCTTCCGACGGTTCGATACCCGGCACCAGGTTGGCCGGCGCCATCGCTACTTGCTCGGTCTCCTGGAACACATTGGCCGGGTTGCGGTTCAGTACCATTTGCCCAACTTTGCGCTCGGGTACATTCGGCCAGATCTTGGTGGCGTCCAACGGATCGAAATCAAACTTGGCCAAGTCTTCAGGCTTCAGCACTTGCACATACAAGTCCCACTTGGGGAAGTCGCCCTTGTTGATATGGGTGACCAAGTCATTGGTCATATGACTGTAGTCGCGCCCTTGCACTTCGGTAACTTGCTTGGGATCAAGATTCTTGATGCCTTGCAGGCTCTTCCAGTGGAACTTGACGTAGTGCACTTCGCCCTTGGCATTGATCAACTTGTAGGCATGTACGCCGTTGCCGTCCATTTCCCGATAACTGGCCGGGGTACCGGAGTCCGAGTACAACTCGGTCAGGGTGCGAGTGGACTCTGGGACATGGGAGAAGAAGTCGAAGCGACGCGAATCATCGTCCAGGTTAGTGCGCGGGTCCGGTTTGAACGCGTGAACCATGTCCGGGAATTTGATGGCATCGCGAATGAAGAAAGTCGGGAAGTTATTACCGACCAAGTCCCAGTTGCCTTCGGCAGTGTAGAACTTGGTGGCGAAGCCCCGTGGGTCGCGCAGGGTTTCCGGGGAGTGGTTACCGTGGACCACCGCCGAGAAGCGCACGAACACCGGCGTGGCTTCACCGGCCGCGAACACCTTGGCTTTGGTCAAGTCGCTGAGGTTGTCGGTCACGGTGAAAGTGCCGTGGGCGCCCGTGCCGCGTGCGTGAACCACACGCTCCGGGATGCGTTCGCGGTCAAAGCGCTGCAATTTCTGAATCAGCTGGACATCCTGCAGCAGCACCGGGCCATTGGCGCCGGCCGTCTGCGAATTCTGGTTATCCCCAACGTTGGCACCGTTATCACGGGTCAGGTTGGCGGCTTGCACGGAGAGGGTCAACAGGCTGGCGGTCACCAATGCCAGCGCCTGGCGCGCCGATACGGGCCTGCGGTTGATTGAACTGTTCATCGAGGTTTCCTCTGGTTTTTTTAGTGCACATTCAGTTGTGCTTGCCAGAGGCTAGTGACCTGCGGGTCAGAAGATAAATAGAAAAACACCACAGGCCCGATTGAGAAAAACATGTGGTAACCCGCTGAAATTATGCGTATTTCGCGCGCGATTGGTGGCACTTTGCAAACTAATTGCGTTTTAATGTGTCGATAACAACCAACAGTGTTAACGGTTGTGTCGCGCAAGCCTGCTACGACTGACTTACACTGACCTCCACCCTTCTCATCTGTAACAAGGAATAACCTATGGGCGTGATCAGTGAGTTCAAGGCCTTTGCGGTCAAAGGTAATGTGGTCGACATGGCCGTCGGTATTATCATCGGCGCCGCTTTCGGCAAAATTGTTTCCTCGTTTGTAGGGGATGTGGTGATGCCGCCGATCGGCCTGTTGATTGGTGGCGTGGATTTCGGCGACCTGGCCATCACGCTGAAAGCCGCCCAAGGCGATGTCCCAGCGGTCGTGCTGGCCTACGGCAAATTCATCCAGAGCGTGATCGATTTTGTGATTGTCGCGTTCGCCATCTTCATGGGTGTAAAAGCGATCAACCGCCTGAAGCGTGAAGAGGCCGTAGCCCCAAGCCTGCCGCCGACGCCAACGAAGGAAGAGGTGTTGTTGGGCGAGATCCGTGATCTGCTCAAGGCACAGCATGACAAACCGCTCTGACCAGCGGATAAGAAGCAGCAACGCGAAGTAACCTGTGGCGAGGGAGCTTGCTCCCTCGCCACAAGTACGGCGTTTGCCTGACAAACCTTAGCTCGTAAGGCTTTCTTACCAGTAGTTTTCCACCGCTACCTGCCCCGGGCGCCGGCTCAGGCTCAGTTGCAGGTCGCGCTGCTTGAGCAACTGCCGGGTGTCATCGACCATTTGCGGGTTGCCGCAAATCAGCACGCGGGAGTGCTCCGGGGTCAGCGCGACGCCGGCAGCACGCTCCAGCTCGCCGTTCTCGATCAACGTGGTGATGCGCCCGTTCAGCGCGCCCGGATGCCGCTCACGCGTGACAATAGGGATGTAGGTCAGCTTGTGGGCATATTCAGCCAGGTGTTCACGCGTGCCCAGTTCAGTGATCAGCGACTGGTACGCCAGTTCCTTGGCCTCGCGAGCGCTGTACACCAGGACGATACGCTCGAACTTCTCCCATACCTCGAAATCCTGCAGGATCGACAGGAAAGGCGCCACGCCGGTACCGGTGCCCAACAGCCACAAATCACGCCCGTCCACAAAACGGTTCAGGGTCAGGAAGCCGGTGGCCTGACGCTCCACCAGCAACGTATCGCCCACTTTCAGGCGACTCAACTCGCTGGTGAACTCACCCCCCGGCACGACAATGGAAAAGAAATCGAGGTGCTCGTCAAACGGCGACGACACGATGGAATAAGCGCGCCACACGGTACTGCCATCTGCCTTGGTGACGCCCAGGCGCACGAACTGGCCGGCGGTGAAACGAAAACCGGGATCGCGGGTGGTGCGCAGGGTGAAGAGGCTGGGCGTCAACGATTGCACGTCGAGCAGGGTCTGGCGGGTAAATTTTTCAGCACTGGCCGTCATGGGTGGCTCCGTTTTGCACAGGGCCTTAGTGTCGCTCAAAGCAGGCCGCGCAAACACCGCTGATTTGTACTGGCATTGCATCAACCCAAGACGGCGACTGTGTCAGTGTTGTGACAAAAGCGGTGAATAGTGCCGCCTCAACTTCGAACTAAACATTTTGCTATTACCGAATTCGAAATCCGCTAAAAGTTGAAGCTGAACGCTCGAAAGATATCACTTTGATACCACCGATAACCTGTTGAAAACGCAAGCGCTACTTTGCTGGGTCTTGAAAACGCTTAGCCCTGATATACCGGGCAAGGCTAAAAGCATACTAACGATTGAATATTTTTCCTGCTCGCTTGTACGACTTATCCTACACTTTGCTTTCGAACGACCTTGGGATCCGGACGTACCCGAGCCAGGTAAAACCTATGGAGACTGTACGATGGTCAAGTGGCGCAATACACGGCTACCCAAGCTGGAAGGCGAGAGCGAAATCACCAGCGTGTTTGAAATGGTCGTCAATCACACCTACGAGTTGGGATTCCAATATTGCTCATTTACGATGAGCTCCCAAGCGCACAGCAACCAAACAGAACCCATCCATCTTAGTAACCATCCAAATGAATGGAGAACTATTTACAAGCAAGCGCATTTCTTCGATGTAGATCCCGTGGTGTCCCAGTGTAAAAATAGTGTACTGCCCATTCTTTGGAACAAAAAAACTTTCAGTGATACCCCTCAATTGTGGGAATTGGCCCAATCGTTTGGCGCGCACTTAGGCTGGACCCAAGCGGTCCATGACTTCCAGGGTGTGTTCAGCATGCTGACGCTGACGCGTGGTAAAGGCGAGGTCAGCCCTGAAGAACTTTACGAAAAAGCCGGGCAAGTGTTGTGGCTCTGCCATGCGATGCATGCGGTTGTAGCGAAAAAATACGCCGATGAAACTCAAGTCAGCGCGCCCAGCAAGCTGACCGCACGGGAAACGGAAGTGCTCAAGTGGTCCGCCATGGGCAAGACCGCCTCCGAAATCGCCGCCATTCTCTGTTTGTCCGAGCGCACCGTAGGCTTTCATATCAGCAGTACCTTCAAGAAGCTGGGGGTCCACAATAAAATCCAGGCCGTGCTCAGCGCCTCCAAAGCAGGGCTGTTTTAACCCCCGCAAGAAACACCGCATGTCATCGCGGTCAAAAAAAAGTAACATTTACGGCCAATTCTGAGTGTTGATGCTGCCCTTTCAGAGGTTGCCTCGCCGTTCACTCAGACGGTTCCGTCGATTACCCAGAGCCTCCCCCGCCATGCCCTTGCTTGACAGCCCCTTCGCCCAGCTCGATTTGATTCGTCAGCCCGAGCAACACAATGACCCGCTGCAAGCCTTCGATGCCGCCGACGAGTATCTGCTCAGCCACCTCGCCAGCCAGCACCCCAACCCGGCGACCCGTGTGCTGGTACTCAATGACAGCTTCGGCGCCCTCGCGGCGAGCCTTGAAGGCCAGGTGCAGGTGATCTCCAGCGGCGACTCATTCCTCGCCGCCCAAGGCCTGGAGAAAAACCTGGTGCGCAACGGCAAGGCGTTTGATGCGGTGCCGTTCGTACCCGCCAGCGATGTGCCGGTTGGGCCTTTCGATCGGGTGCTGCTGCGCGTGCCGAAAACCCTGGCACTGCTGGAAGAGCAACTGATCCGGCTGCACGGGCAGTTGGCGCCAGGCGCCGAAGTGATCGCCGGGGCGATGGTCAAACACTTGCCACGCGCCGCCGGTGAGCTGCTCGAGCGCTATATCGGGCCGATGCACGCCAGCCTCGCGGTCAAAAAGGCTCGGCTGCTGATCGCCACCGTTGCGGATCGCCCTGCCCCCGTATCGCCCTACCCTACCCGCTACACCCTAGATACGCCGGCCATTGAATTGCTCAACCATGCCAACGTGTTCTGCCGCGAAGGCCTGGACATCGGCACGCGTGCTTTCCTGCCGCACCTGCCGAGCAACCTGGGCAGCGCCCGCGTGGCGGACCTGGGCTGCGGCAACGGTGTATTGGCGATTGCCAGCGCACTGCAAAACCCCGACGCGCAGTACACACTGGTGGATGAGTCGTTCATGGCGGTGCAGTCGGCCGGCGAGAACTGGCAGGACGCCCTGGGGCAACGCGAGATGATCGTGCGTGCCGGCGACGGCCTGGCCGGCCAGGAAGCGCAGTCGCTTGACGTGGTGCTGTGCAACCCGCCTTTCCACCAGCAGCAGGTGGTGGGCGACTTTCTCGCCTGGCGCATGTTCCAGCAGGCGCGGGAAGCCCTGGTGGTGGGCGGCGCGCTGTATATCGTCGGTAACCGTCACCTGGGTTACCACAGCAAATTGGCGCGCCTGTTCCGCGGCGTCGAGCAAGTGGCGGCCACGCCCAAGTTCGTCATTCTCAAGGCCCGCAAATAAAAAACCCGTTGTAGGAGCGAGCGAAAACACCCAGGCAACGCGTCCATTCTGGATGAGCGCGGTGCCCGTGAGTTCTTCGCGAGCAAGCTCGCTCCTACAAAAGCCCAGCTCGGGATATCAATGGGTGGTCAGGCCTGCCGCATTCATGAACATGCGCATCAGGCTGGCGACGATGAACAGGGCCAGCACGCTGCCGGTCCAGATCATCGCCAACCACCCAAGGCGTCGCCACAGTGGCTGCTTCTCGGCCTGTTCGATGTCGTGCAACGAAGGTTTGCCCGGCATGTTGCGACCCTCCTAGTGGTAACCGTCTTCATGGGTGACCTTGCCGCGGAACACGTAGTAGCTCCAGAAGGTGTACACCAGGATCAACGGGATGATGAACAAGGTGCCCACCAGCATAAAGCCCTGGCTTTGCGGCGGTGCGGCGGCGTCCCAGATCGATACCGACGGTGGGATGATGTTCGGCCACAGGCTGATCCCCAGGCCGCTGTAACCCAGGAAGATCAATACCAGCGTCAGCAGGAACGGCGTGTAGTGCGCATTGCGTGCCACGGCGCGGATCAGCCCGTACATGGTCACCAGCACCAGCACCGGCACTGGCAGGAACCACAGCAGGTTTGGCAGGGTGAACCAGCGCGAGGCGATTTCCGGGTGGGTCAGCGGTGTCCAGATACTGACGATACCGATCACGGCCAGCACCACGAAGGCCAGCGGTCGCGCGATGTTATGCATCTGCTCCTGCAACTTGCCTTCGGTCTTCATGATCAGCCAGGTGCAGCCGAGCAAGGCATACGCCACGATCAAAGCCACGCCGCAGAACATCGTGAACGGTGTGAGCCAGTCCAGTGAACCTCCGGCAAATTGGCGGTTCACCACCGGTATCCCGTCGATAAACGCCCCCAACGCCACGCCCTGGAAGAACGTGGCTGTCAGTGAACCGCCGATAAACGCCTTGTCCCACAGGTGACGCTTGTGGTCCTTGGCCTTGAAGCGGAACTCGAAGGCCACGCCGCGAAAGATCAGCCCGATCAACATCAGGATCAGCGGCAGGTACAACGCCGACAGCACCACCGAATAGGCCAGCGGGAACGCGCCGAACAATCCGGCACCGCCCAATACCAGCCAGGTTTCGTTACCGTCCCACACCGGTGCCACGGTGTCCATCATCACGTCGCGGTCGGTCTTGCCCTGCACGAACGGAAACAGGATGCCGATGCCCAGGTCGAAGCCGTCCATGACCACGTACATCATGATCCCGAAAATGATGATCACAGCCCAGATCAGCGGAAGATCAATGCCCATCTCAATTCCCCTTTTGCTGGATGTCGTCGTGCTCGTTGCCGGTGCCATCATCGGCAGCGGAGAGCGGACGGGCCGGTGTGCGTTTCTGCCCCGGGCCACCATGGGCCGGTTCAGTGGCCATGTGAATCACAGGCCCTTTGCGCACCAGACGCATCATGTAGCCAAGGCCCGCGCCAAACAGCGCGAAGTACACCACCACGAACAACACCAAGGTGATGGTCATCTGCGCCAGGCTATGCCCGGAGGACGCATCCGCCGTGCGCATCAGCCCGTAGACCACCCACGGCTGGCGCCCGATTTCGGTGGTGAACCAGCCGGCGAGGATCGCGATCAGACCCGACGGCCCCATCCACAGCGCCAGGTACAGGAACGGCCTGGACGTGTACATCTTGTCGCCCCGGCGCAGCCACAGGCTGAACAAGCCGGTGAAGATCATCAGAAAGCCCAGGCCGACCATGACCCGGAACGACCAGAACACCACGGTCGAGTTAGGCCGGTCTTCAGGCGGGAACTCCTTGAGCGCCGGCACCTGTTTATCCAGCGAGTGGGTCAGGATCAAGCTGCCCAAATAGGGAATTTCCACCGCGTACTTGGTCTTTTCGGCTTTCATGTCCGGCCAGCCGAACAGGATCAGCGGCGTGGGCTCGTTGCCGATGTTTTCCCAGTGGCCTTCAATCGCGGCGATTTTTGCCGGTTGATGCTTCAGGGTGTTGAGCCCGTGGAAGTCGCCGATCACCGCCTGGATAGGCGCAACGATCAACGCCATCCACATTGCCATCGAGAGCATTTTGCGTATCGCCGGGTTGTCCTTGCCACGCAGCAGGTGCCAGGCCGCCGATGAGCCGACAAAGAACGCCGTGGCGACGAACGCCGCAGTGGCCATGTGCGCCAGACGGTAGGGGAACGATGGGTTGAAGACCACGGCGAACCAATCGGTGGGGATCACTCGGCCATCGACAATTTCAAAGCCTTGGGGCGTCTGCATCCAGCTATTGGACGAGAGAATCCAGAAGGTCGAGATCAGCGTACCGATGGCCACCATCACGGTGGAGAAGAAGTGCAGGTTGCGCCCCACCTTGTTCCAGCCGAACAGCATCACGCCGAGGAAGCCTGCCTCGAGGAAGAACGCCGTGAGCACTTCGTACGTCAGCAACGGCCCGGTGACGGCGCCGGCGAAGTCCGAGAAACGGCTCCAGTTGGTGCCGAACTGATAGGCCATGACCAGTCCGGAGACCACGCCCATGCCGAAGTTGACGGCAAAGATCTTCGACCAGAAATGGTAGAGGTCACGGTAGGTGTCGTTGCGGGTCTTGAGCCACAAGCCCTCCAGCACCGCAAGGTAACTGGCCAGGCCGATGGTGATCGCCGGGAACAGGATGTGAAACGAGATGGTGAACGCAAATTGAATTCGGGCGAGATCTAGCGCCTCCAAACCGAACATAAGTCTTCCTCTGTCAGGTAATACCGGCTGCGGGCTGGGAGCCTGCACCCACTGCCCCCACGGGATATGGAGTGTGGCGAATTTCAATTCGTTTCTTTTTTTACCCGTCACGCAGGGAATCAGGCCTTTCGGCCGCCAGAGCAATCCCGATACAGGCGTTGATCTGGATCAAGCATCGTTGAAAGAGTAGTCCCATTTCCGATGTCCGGTTATGTGGTCTTTTGCCGCGTGACAGCCTGCCTCACCTCGGTTATTGCAACTCTTTGTTACAACACAATGCTAATCTCGCCGTTCCTTTCGGCCCCGACCTGTACTCCCAATGCCTAGCGAACCCGCGTTGCTGTTACGTCACCACCGCCCTTTCATCGCGTTCTGGCTCGCGCGGATCTTTACCGCCAGCGGCTTCCAGATGCTGACCGTGGCCATCGGCTGGAACCTCTATCAACTGACCGGCAATGTGCTGGACCTGGGGTTGGTCGGCCTGGTGGAGTTCGTGCCGCGCGTGCTGTTCATGCTGCACACCGGGCATGTGGCCGATCGCTATGAGCGGCGTAAAGTCGCCGCCATCTGCCAGACCGTACAGGCGCTGATTGCCCTGTCTTTGGCCATCGGCGGCCTGACCGGCAACGTGACCCGCGAGATGATCTTCATCCTCGCCTTCCTGCTGGGCGCCGCGCGCTCATTCGAAATGCCCACCACCCAGGCCCTGCTGCCGAGCATCGTGCCCAGCGCGCTGTTCCCACGAGCCGTGGCCTCATCACAATCGGCGCAGCAATTGGCGACCATCGTCGCCCCGGCCCTCGGCGGCTTGCTCTATGCGTTCGGCAGCGTCTGGGTATACGGCCCCACCGTGGTGCTGTACCTGATCGCCTGCGTGCTGACCTTGAACCTGCCGGCCCGCCAGACGCCGCTGAACAAAGGCAAGGCCACCCTGGACTCGCTGCTGGCCGGGATTCGCTTTATCCGCAGCCGACCAGACATCCTCGGCGCAATTTCCCTGGACTTGTTCGCCGTGCTGCTGGGCGGCGCCACTGCGTTATTGCCGGTGTTCGCCAAGGACATCCTGTTGACCGGCGCCTGGGGCCTGGGCCTGTTGCGCTCGGCACCGGCGGTGGGGGCACTGCTGATGTCACTGTGGCTGGCGCGCTATGCGGTGGACCGCAAAGTCGGCCGCGTGATGTTCACGGCAGTCGGTGTGTTCGGCGTGGCGACCATCGCGTTCGGGCTGTCGACGTCATTCTGGTTCTCCCTGGCGGTGCTGGTGGTGCTGGGCGCGGCGGACATGATCAGCATGGTGATCCGTGCGTCGTTCGTGCAGCTGGAAACGCCGGACGAGATGCGCGGCCGGGTGAGTGCGGTCAACGGCTTGTTTATCGGGGCGTCCAATCAACTGGGTGAGTTCGAATCAGGAATTACCGCCCACTGGTTCGGCACCGTACCCGCCGTGGTCATGGGCGGGATTGGTACGCTGGTGGTGACGGGGGTATGGATCAAGCTGTTCCCGACCCTGGCCAATCGAGACCGCATGCATGTGCCGGTGGAAGAAACGGCCTTGAAAACCACCGCCTGACCCGCCCTGACAATAAGGTCAAATGTGGGAGGGGGCTTGCCCCCGATAGCGGTAGATCAGTCACATCATGATCGTCTGACACTCCGTCATCGGGGGCAAGCCCCCTCCCACATAGGTTACGCGCTGTTTTTTTAGAGCACCTTGTCCAGGGTGATCGGAAATTCCCTTACCCGCTTGCCGGTGGCGTGATAAATCGCGTTCGCCACCGCCGCCGCAACCCCGACAATGCCGATCTCGCCGACGCCCTTGGACCCCAGCGCATTGACCACTTCGTCGTGCTCTTCGACAAACACCACGTCAATCTCGCCAATATCGGCGTTCACCGGGACGTGGTACTCGGCCAGGCTGTGGTTCATATAGCGCCCCAGCTGATGGTCAATCTGGGTCTCTTCGTGCAGCGCCATGCCAATGCCCCACACCACCCCGCCGAGGATCTGGCTGCGCGCCATTTTCGGGTTGACCACGCGCCCGGCCGCAATCGCACTGACCACGCGGCTGACCTTGATGGTGCCGAGGTCCTCATCCACCCGTACTTCGACGAATACCGCCGAGTGAGTGGCGGTGGCATAGCCTTCACGCTTCTTGTCGGGCTCGCTGTCGACCTGCACCTCCAGCGCGTCTTCACCGCTGTCCTTGACCAACTGGGCCAACGAGACACTCACGTCGCCGGTACGCAACTGGCCGTCTTCGAACCGAACGGTTTGAGCATCCTTGAACACCGGATACACCTGCCGAGCGGTCGCCAGCAGCTTGGCATTGAGTGCCTCACAGGCCTGTTGCACGGCGGTGCCGACGGACGACACGGTAAATGAGCCGCCCTGCAGCGGCGCCGTGGGCAAAGACGAATCGCCCAGCAGAAAGCTGACGTCGGCCATCGCCACGCCACTGGCCTGAGCGGCGATCTGGGTCATCACGGTGTAAGTGCCCGTGCCGATATCAGTGGTGGCGCTGCTGACGGTGAGTTTGCCCTGTGCATCGATGCGCGCCTTGGCGCTGGCTTTCATCTGCATGGCTTCCCACACGCCACCGGCCATGCCCCAGCCGATCAACTGGCGGCCGTCGCGCATGCTGCGCGGCTCGGGGTTGCGCTGGCTCCAGCCAAAACGCTCGGCGCCTTCGCTGTAGCACTCGCGCAGGGCTTTGCTTGACCAGGGTTTGTCTTCGTTCTGGTTACGCTCGGCATAGTTGATCAGGCGCAGTTGCACCGGGTCGATGGCCAGCGCGCAGGCCAGTTCGTCCATCGCGCATTCCAGGCCGAGCACGCCCAAGGCGGCGCCGGGGGCGCGCATATCCAGCGGGGTGTAGACGTCCAGCGGCACCAGCTTGTAGGTCAACTGCACGTTATCGCAGTGGTAGAGCATGCCGCTCCATTCCACCACGTGTTCGCTGAAATCCTCGAAGCGTGAAGTCTGGCCAATCGCGGTATGCCCCAGGGCCAGCAAGCGCCCATTGGCGGCGGCGCCCATTTGCAAGCGCTGCAAGGTGCGCGGGCGATAACCGAAGGTGAACATCTGTTGGCGGGTCAAGGTCACGCGCACCGAGCGCTTAAGCGCCAGCGAGGCCATCACCGCCAGCGGCAGTTGGTACTGCGGGCGCAGGCCCGAACCAAAGGCGCCACCGACGAACGCGGCGAAGACGCGTACCTGGCTTTTATCCAGGCCGAACACTTTTTGCACATAGGACTGACAGTTCTGCGGGCCCTGGGTCTTATCGTGGATATGCAGGGTGCCGTCGGGCTGGTACAGCACGGTACTGGCGTGAGGCTCCATCGGGTTGTGGTGTTCGATGGGCGTGCTGTAGTGCAAGTCGAGGCTGATGGCGGCACCGGCCCACTCGGCCTGGAAATTGCCACGCGGTCCGGGCGGTGTCTGGGGCGAAGGGTGGGCCAGTTCCTGCCGGGTGATCAGGTCCGTTTCGAAGGCTTCGGCCGCGTATTCGATGTCGACCAGCGAGCCCGCATGCCGCGCCAATTCCAGGTTATCGGCGAGCACCAGGGCCAGGGGCTGGCCGCTGTAGAGCACGCGGTCGTTGTACAGCGGACGAAACGGCGAGCCGTCGGCGGCGTCCGCATCGGCGAAGGCATCGTCGTAGCTGGCGATTTTCGGGCGGTTGAGGTGATCAATCACCGCCACCACGCCCGGCAGGGCCAAGGCCCGGGAGGTATCAATGCGAATGACCCGGCCTTTGGCGATCGTGCTCGACACGACGCTGCCATGCAGCAGGCCGTCCTCGGGAAATTCACCGGCATAGCGCGCTTTGCCGGTGACCTTGAGCAGACCGTCGACACGGTCCAGGGGTTTGCCGATGGCGCTCATGGCTGTTCTCCCGCGACCGCAGCGTCGCTCAGTGCACGAATGATTGCGCGGCGCGCCAGCTTGATCTTGAAGCCGTTGTGTTGCAGCGGCTCGGCATCTTGCAGCAGGGCTTCGGCGGCGTCACTGAAGGTTTCGCGGCTGACCGTGCGGCCTATCAGCGAAGCTTCCACCGCGCGGTCGCGCCAGGGTTTGTGGGCCACACCGCCGAGGGCCAGGCGGGCGTCGATGATCTCGTCGCCGTCCAATTCGAGGGCAGCGGCAACCGACACCAGCGCGAAGGCATAGGAAGCACGGTCGCGGATTTTCAGGTAGTGACTGTGGCGGGCCAGGTTGTCGGCTGGCAATTCAATGGCGGTGATCAGCTCGTCGTCGGCCAACTGATTGTCGCGTTGCGGCGCATCCCCGGGCAGGCGGTGGAAGTCGGCAAACTCGATCACCCGCGCCCCGCCGCGCCCCTCGACATGCACCCGCGCCTCCAGCGCCGCCAGGGCTACGCACATGTCCGAGGGGTGGGTAGCGACGCACTGCTCGCTGGCGCCGAGGATCGCATGAATTCGGTTCAAGCCGCTGCGCGCCGGGCAGCCGCTGCCGGGTTCGCGCTTGTTGCATGGCACCGTGGCGTCATAAAAGTAGTAGCAACGGGTGCGTTGCAGCAGGTTGCCACCGGTACTGGCCATGTTGCGCAGTTGCGGCGAGGCGCCGGCAAGAATGGCCTGGGACAGCAACGGGTAGCGCTGCTCGATCAGCGGGTGCCACGCCAGGTCGGCATTGCTCACCAGCGCGCCGATGCGCAGGCCGCCCCCGGCGGTTTCTTCGATGGCATTGAGCGGCAATCCGGTGATATCGATCAGGTGTTCGGGGCGGCTGATGTTCTCTTTCATCAGGTCCAACAGGTTGGTGCCCCCGGCAATGAAACGCGATGCCGCGCTGCTCAAATGCACGGCTTCGTGCACATCGGCCGGTTTGCTGTAATGGAAGGGGTTCATGGCTTGCCTCCCACATTGCTGCAGGCCGGAAGTGCTTCTTCGACGGCTGCGCGGATATTGCTGTAAGCGCCACAGCGGCACAGGTTGCCGCTCATCAATTCCTGGATGTGTGCGCTGTCGTGGGCGCGGCCTTCGTTGGCCAGGCCGACAGCCGAACAGATCTGGCCGGGGGTGCAGTAGCCGCACTGGAAGGCGTCATGCTTGATAAAGGCTTGCTGCATGGGGTGCAGTTGGTCGCCGTCGGCCAGGCCTTCAATGGTGGTCAACTCGGCGCCGTCGCACATCACGGCCAGGGTCAGGCAGGCGTTTATGCGCTTGCCGTCCCGCAACACGGTGCAAGCGCCGCATTGGCCGTGGTCGCAGCCTTTTTTGCTGCCGACCAGATCCAGCTGTTCACGCAGCAAGTCGAGCAAGGTGGTCCAGGGCAACACACTCAATTGGCGATCCTGGCCATTCAAGGTCAAGCGTATCGGGTGGGCAACGAACGGCTGGGCCGCTGCGCCATTGGGGGTCGCGCTCATAAACACCTCACGGGTTGGTGTACATCCGCGGCGTTCAGGAAAATCGCCGTCTCAGGGGTACGACTTCCCGGGGTTTTGAGCGTTCAAGCCAATTGATCAGCGGATATTGAGCTGGGCTTTCAAGGTGTTCTGCGGGGGGTTGATCGAGGTATTGGTGAATTCGAACCAGCCCTGGGCTTGCACGTTCAGGTCAAACACATAGATGTAGCCGATCAGCTTGCCCACACGGTTGCAGGCCTCACTGATGTTTCCCACCTGGCACACCGCCGTGCGTTGCCCGTTCAACTCGGCGCCATTGAAGCGGCCCATCGGGCTATTGCCCAGGCCGACCTCCATCACCGAGACCTTGGTGGGCCCACGGTGCTCGCACATCTGGGTGGTTTGCACCCGTTCCGGGATGGCCTCGCTGCACTTGGCCGATTCGACCTTGAACACCCGCACCTCGCTCAAGGCCGGTGCAGCCGCGCCCCATGCCGGTGCCGCGCCGAGCCACAGGCTCAGGCTCAGGCTCAGGCAAGGGATCAGAGCTAGACTCCACGCATTGGCTTTTTTCATGCTGTCGATGACCTGCTGTTAAACGTCGGCGCAGTATGCCTCAAGGCCATGCGCCACACAGCCTCGGCTGCTGGTATGATGCGCCGCTTTTTCCGATCCTCTCTGAAACCACAAGCGCTTGGCGCAGTTTGTGCTTTGACTTAGAGGTCAACAAATCACGACGCAAGATAGCGTCACAGGGAGCCGGCATGCTGGAAAAGCTGTTTCAACTCAAAGCCCACAACACCAACGTGCGCACCGAGATTCTCGCGGGTATCACGACGTTCCTGGCCATGGCCTACATCCTGTTCGTGAACCCGAGCATCCTCGGCGAAACCGGCATGGACAAAGGCGCGGTATTTGTCGCGACCTGCCTGGCGGCGGCCATCGGTTCGACCGTGATGGGCCTGATCGCCAACTACCCGATCGCCCTGGCGCCGGGCATGGGCCTCAATGCCTTCTTCACTTACACCGTGGTCCTGCACATGGGCCACACCTGGCAGGTTGCCTTGGGCGCGGTGTTCATTTCGGCAGTGCTGTTCTTCCTGCTGTCGATCTTTCGTATCCGTGAGTGGATCATCAACAGCATTCCCCTGCCCCTGCGTTCGGCGATTGCCGCCGGTATCGGCCTGTTCCTGGCACTGATCGCCCTGCACAACGCCGGTATCGTGGTGAGCAACCCGGCCACCATGGTCGGCCTGGGTGACCTGAAGCAACCCGCGCCGATCCTCGCCACCCTCGGTTTCGCGCTGATCGTGGCGCTGGAAGCCCTGGCCGTGCGTGGCGCCGTGCTGATCGGCATCCTGGCGGTCACCATTGTGTCCATCGTCATGGGCTTCACCCCGTTCGGCGGCGTGACCTCGATGCCACCGTCCCTGGCCCCAACCTTCCTGCAACTGGACATCAAGGGCGCGCTGGACATCGGCCTGGTCAGCGTGATCTTCGCGTTCCTGTTCGTCGACCTGTTCGACAACTCCGGCACCCTCATCGGCGTGGCCAAGCGCGCTGGGCTGATGGGCAAGGACGGCCACATGCCGAAAATGGGCCGTGCGCTGATCGCCGACAGTACCGCGGCCATGGCCGGTTCCCTGCTGGGCACCTCGACCACCACCAGCTACATCGAATCTGCAGCCGGCGTGAGCGCCGGCGGCCGTACCGGCTTGACCGCCATCGTGGTCGCGATCCTGTTTCTGCTGGCGCTGTTCTTCTCGCCACTGGCGGCCAGCGTACCGGCCTTCGCCACCGCGCCGGCATTGTTGTTCGTGGCCGTGCTGATGACGTCGGGCCTGGCTGAAATCGACTGGGACGACATTACTGTGGCAGCGCCGGTGGTGATCACCGCCCTGGCGATGCCCTTCACTTACTCCATCGCCAACGGCATCGCCTTCGGTTTCATCGCCTGGACCGCCATCAAGCTGCTTTCGGGCCGCTACCGTGAGCTGAACCCGGCACTGGTGATTCTGTCGATTCTGTTCGTGATCAAGCTGGGCTGGTTCAACGCATGACTTTCGACGCCGCACGCTACACCGCTCAACTGCAAGACAAGGTCACGCGCCTGCGTGACCTGCTGGCACCCTTCGATGCGCCCGAGCCGCAGGTCTTTGACTCGCCGCTGCAGCACTTCCGCCTGCGCGCCGAGTTCCGCCTGTGGCGCGAAGGCGGGGATCGCCACTACGCGATGTTCGCCCAGGACGACAAGCGCACGCCGATCCTGATCGAAGAGTTCCCCATCGCCAGCCAGCGCATCAACCAGTTGATGCCCCAGCTCAAGGCCGCCTGGCAAGCCAGCGCCGCCCTGAGCCACAAACTGTTCCAGGTGGAGTTCCTTACCACGCTGGCCGGCGATGCGATGATCACCCTGTGCTATCACCGCCCGCTGGATGAGTGCTGGCACACCGCCGCCAACCAGCTGGCGGCCGATCTGAACGTGAGCATCATTGGCCGCTCCAAGGGCAAGCGCGATGTGATCGGCCACGACTACGTGGTGGAAAAACTCGACGTGGGTGGCCGCACCTTCAGCTACCGCCAACCCGAAGGCGCCTTCACCCAGCCCAACGGCACGGTGAATCAGAAGATGCTCAACTGGGCGTACGACGCCCTGGGTGATCGCCCGGATGACCTGCTGGAGCTGTACTGCGGCAACGGCAACTTCACCCTGCCGCTGGCGACCCGCGTACGTAACGTGCTGGCCACTGAAATCAGCAAGACGTCGGTGAATGCCGCCTTGAGCAACCTCGATGAAAATGCCGTGGATAACGTCACCCTGGTGCGCCTGTCCGCCGAAGAACTCACCGAGGCGCTCAATGAAGTGCGCCCATTCCGCCGCCTGCAGGGCATCGACCTGAAAAGCTACGAATTCGGCAGCGTATTCGTCGACCCGCCCCGCGCCGGCATGGACCCGGACACCTGCGAACTCACCCGGCGTTTCGATAACATCCTGTACATCTCCTGCAACCCGGAAACACTGGCCGCCAACATTGCGCAGTTGCACGACACGCACCGCATTACCCAGTGCGCAATGTTTGACCAGTTCCCGTGGACGCACCATATGGAATCGGGTGTGTTGCTGACCCGCCGATAAATCTGCCAGGCATCATCAGCTCCCACACTGAAATTCATGTGTCCGTCGAGTCGCCGGGTTCCAAAACATCCTTGCGCGGCCGACCGCCCTTCTTGCCATTGGCTCGGGCGGCTGCGGATTTGGCGGCGCTGCGTTTGCGACCGTTTCGGGAGGCTACCAGGCTTGTAGCGAGGTCCATCAGAGGCTGGCTTGTGGCGATCAGGCCAGTGATTGAAACGTCCAGGTCCTGGGCCTCATAGCAAAGGGCCTTGCCGCCGAAACCGACCTCCAATTGCTGGAAGTCCTGCTGGGAAAACGTCTTGAACTCCGGCAAACCGGCCACCGGCAACATGACACGGCTGCCATCGCTGAAGCCAATGGAGATGCAGTCGTCTTGATAGCGCACGTTGCTGGCGTTGGCATACAGACGCTTGAGCTTGCGCCCACGAGCGATTGCCTTGTCGACGTCGGCATCGCTGAGAGGCACGTAGGGTTTGACGTTGGCTTTTACGATTTTCTTCATAATTCAATCTCCACAGACCCCGGTGCCCTGACCAGGCTCAACATTGTTTTTTGCCCCACGACGTCGTGCCGCGCTCGCGCGATCACATAAACACCCCGCCGAATGATCAACCCCGGCAACAATTCACTGGTTTCCCAATCCCAGGAATGGTTCTCCAGGCAAACCGTTTGCAGATTTTCCCACCAGATCCTGCGTGCCCGCGCCAGGTAGTGCCGCTGCATTATTGCCTTGCGTAATTCCTCCAAGACCGCTTTGGGTGGCTGGCGGCGTTCAGGGTTTACATCCCACAGTTCCACGTCCCCATCCAGAAAACTGAAACGAAAACGCGCATCCCATGCCCTTCCTCTGACATGCACATGAGGCGGGCAATGCTCATCCCTGAGAAATACCGAAATCACATATCCCTTGTAAGCACCTACTCTCATCGTAACCCATCCGTTAGGTTATTTTCCGCCAGGTAACAATTTCCCCGTGCCACCCGACAACCGGCTTCATGCTCACGAAGCTGCTTCAAAGATTAGTAACGACGAACAACCCGGCGAACGCCGGGTTGTAACCACTCGTGCCAACGGCTAGGTAAACTCAGGCCGCGCCCGAAAATCGTGTTCACACTGCAATCCGACGCAACAGTTCATCAGAAGCAGCCCTGCTGATTAACGGTTCGATAATCGAACAGGTTCAGCGACTTCATTTGACCAAACTAACCATTCAGTACATTTTATCTCCACAACCTATAAGAACTGTGGAGATACACCTGATGCCACCCATCGTGCTGGTGCTCAACGGCCCTAATCTCAACCTGCTCGGTACCCGCGAGCCCGCCACTTATGGCCATGAAACCCTGGCCGACATCGCGGCCCTGTGTGGTCGCAGCGCGGAAACATTCGGGCTGACCATCGAATTTCGCCAAACCAACCATGAAGGCGAACTGCTCGACTGGATCCACGCCGCCCGTGGTCGTTGCGCCGGGATCGTGATCAACCCGGCGGCCTGGACCCACACATCGGTGGCGATTCGCGATGCGCTGGTCGCAAGCGAAGTGCCGGTGATCGAGGTGCATTTATCCAACGTGCATGCCCGTGAGGCGTTTCGTCATCACTCGTTTGTCTCGCCCATCGCCAAGGCGGTGCTGGCCGGGTTTGGCAGCCATGGCTATCACTTGGCCCTGGAACACTTCAGCCACTCGTTGAAAGGGTGCGCCTGATGAAACCCCGCGTTCTCGCCGGCCTCATCGGCGCCGGCATCCAGGCCTCCCGCACGCCCGCGCTGCATGAGCAGGAAGGCGACGCCCAAGGCCTGCGTTATCTGTATCGCCTGATCGACCTGGAAGCGCTACGCCTGGACAGCCACGCCCTGCCCGATCTGCTGCGTGCCGCCGAACAGATGCATTTCACAGGCTTGAACATCACTTACCCGTGTAAACAGGCGATTCTGCCGTTGCTGGATGAGTTGTCCGACGAGGCGAAGGGCATTGGCGCGGTCAACACCGTGGTGTTCAAGGACGGCAAGCGCATCGGCCATAACACCGACTGCCTGGGGTTTGCCGAAGGATTCCGGCGCAACTTGAATGATGTGCCGCGCCAGCGTGTGGTGCAGATGGGGGCCGGCGGTGCGGGCGCGGCGGTGGCGCATGCGCTGCTGGCCGAAGGTGTGGAGCACTTGAGTATTTTCGATGTGGACACCCACCGTGCCCGCGAGCTTGTGGATAACCTCGCCCAGCGTTT
Organism: Pseudomonas sp. W4I3; assembly: GCF_030816195.1. Classification (GTDB taxonomy): domain Bacteria; phylum Pseudomonadota; class Gammaproteobacteria; order Pseudomonadales; family Pseudomonadaceae; genus Aquipseudomonas. The sequence continues at coordinate 5,863,014 of NZ_JAUSXS010000001.1, forward strand.
TGGTGCCGGTCGTGCCCAGGTCGGCAGCGACTTGGCCAACGCCATGGCCGAGACCGATGGCCTGGTCAATACCACCCCGATGGGCATGGCCAAGCTACCCGGCACACCGGTGCCCGCCGCGCTATTACATGCAGGGCTGTGGGTGGCGGAAATCGTGTACTTCCCGCTGGAAACCGAACTGCTGCGCGACGCCCGCGCCCTGGGTTGCCGTACCTTGGATGGCGGCAATATGGCGGTGTTTCAGGCGGTGAAGGCGTTTGAGTTGTTCAGTGGGGAAGCGGCAGACGCCGGCAGGATGTTGGCGCACTTCAAGAGCATGGAGACCTGACTGGAAACACAGTTCCAATGTGGGAGGGGGCAAGCCCCCTCCCACAGGGATTGCATTTCCAGCCTGGAGGTTTTGGGTTCTCAGGCTTGCAGGTAACGCAGCACCGACTCGCAAATCATCTCGCGGTGCCGCTGCTTGATCGCCTCATCCGACAATTCGATCTGAAAAATCTCGCTGAAGGTATGCCGGTTGGATACACGGTAAAAACTGAACGAATTGATCAACAGGTGCACATCCAGTGGCTCCAACCCTTCGCGAAACAGCCCCATTTCGGCACCGCGACGCAAGGTCTCACCGAGCCCCTCGAGAATTTTGCTGTTCATGTCCTTGATCGTGCTGGTGCGTTTGACGTACTCGGCATTGTGGATATTTTCGATGCTGACAATGCGCACGAAATCCACATTCTGGTCATGATGATCGAAGGTGAACTCCACCAGCCGGCGGATCGCTTCGCGCGGTTCCAGGGCCGTGAGGTTCATGCGGGTTTCGGTGTTGCGAATGTCGCCGTAGAGCTTCTCCAGCACCTCGACGTAGAGCTGCTCTTTGCTGCCGAAGTAGTAATAGATCATGCGCTTGGAGGTGTGGATGCGCTCGGCGATGGCGTCCACGCGGGCCCCGGACAGGCCTTGCTGAACAAACTCGACAATGGCTTCCTGGAGGATATTCTCGCGGGTCTTTTCCGGATTGTTCTTGCGACTCTTGCGCGGTGCGTCTGACACGGCAGAGAGATCGGGGGTCGGGGTCATGGTGCGCTCACGGCGTTTTTATGCAGGCCCGATTATGGGCCGAGGCGCTTCCCGAAGGAAGCACCTGGCCGCCGTTTTACCCGCTCCTCGATGGTGATTTGGAGACGGCTATCGGGAGCAAGCCCCCTCCCACACTTTTGACGGTGTTCGCCGCTCAAATGTGGGAAGGATTCATAGACGTGCCTGACGCACTGCGCCGCTGCGCGACTTGGCCATCGCCGCCAAACGCACTGCCACGTTGGCCGCGCCATAACCGGCATAGCCGTTCTTGCGCTGGATGATCTCGAAGAAAAACCTTCCCTCGAAGGCTTCGGTGTAGACATGAAACAGCTCACCGCCCTGGGCATCACGGTCGTACAGCACGTTGTAGTACGCCAGTTCGCTGAGGAATTCGTCGTCGAAATCAAAACGCGCGGCCAGGTCGTCGTAGTAATTGAGCGGGATGTCCAACAGCGGCACCCCGGCGTCCTTGGCGCGGCGCACCTCGGCGAAAATATCCGCGCAGTCGAAGGCAATGTGGTGCACGCCCGAGCCGCGATAGCTTGAAAGCGCGTGGGAAATCGCCGTGTTGCGGTTCTCGGAAATATTCAGCGGCAGACGGATCGAGCTACAGCGGCTGCGCAGTGCGCGGCTTTTTACCAAACCGTAAGGGTCGGGCAGCACCACTTCGTCATCGGCTTCGAAATCCAGGATGCTTTTGTAGAACAGCACCCAGCTGTCGAGGCTGTCGGCCGGCAGGGCCATGGCCATGTGGTCAATGCGCAACAAACCGCCGCTGGCGGCGGTCGCGGGTTGCAGGTTGAAATCGGTGTCGTAGAGCCCGCCTTCGCTGGGGTCCACCAGGTAAATCAGGCTGCCATCAGGTGCACGCACTGCAGCCAACTCCAGCTCGTTGGGCCCGACCAGGCCACGATAGGGCTGGCCCTTGTAGGCCACCGCCCGTTCCAGCGCCTTGGTGCTGTCCTTGACCCGCATCGCCATGGCGCACAACGACGGCCCATGGGCCTCGAAAAAGTTGTGTGCGAAGGAATAGGGTTCGCAATTGAGGATCAGGTTGATATCGCCCTGGCGCAACAGGCTCACATTCTTGGAACGATGCTGGCCGGCCTTGGCAAAACCCAGGCGCTCCAGCCAATGGGTCAGCTTGGCGCCGAGGCTTTCATCCACCGCGAATTCGAGGAATTCAATGCCGTCGTATTCGCTGGCCGCCGGGGTCTCGAACAGGATCTCCACGGGCGCGGCAGGTTGTTGCGCGGCCAGGCGCTGGCGGGTTTTCTCTTCCAGGTACAGCAGCGAGCGCAAACCATCGGCCGCATTGGCCCGCGTCGGCGCGGCGCGAAAGCCGTCGTTGAAAATTTCCAGGGACAGGGGCCCGGTGTAGCCACTCTTGATGATCGGCGCGAGAAACCCGGCCAGGTCGAACTCACCTTGGCCTGGGAAGCAGCGGAAATGCCGGCTCCACTCCAGCACGTCCATGGCCAGGATCGGCGCGTCGGCCATTTGCACAAAGAAGATCTTGTCGCCGGGGATCTGGGCAATGCCGCTCGGGTCGCCCTTGAGCGACAACGTGTGGAAACTGTCGAGCAGCACCCCAAGGTTTGGATGATCCACCTGACGCACCAGGCTCCACACCTGCTGCCAGGTGTTCACATGCTTGCCCCAGGCCAGCGCTTCATAGCCAATTCTCAAGCCACGACGGCCCGCGTGTTCGGCCAGCAGGCTGAGGTCGTCCAGCAGGATGCGCTCATCACCCACGCAATCAGCCGAGGCATTGCTGCACACCAGCACCAGGTCGGTGCCCAGCTCCTGCATCAGGTCGAACTTGCGCTCGGCGCGCTCGAGGTTGCGCGCCAGCCGGTCACGGCGGCAGCCTTCAAAGTCTCGAAACGGCTGGAACAGGGTGATGGCGATGCCCAGGTCAGCGCACATCTGCCGGACTTCACGCGGGCTGCCGTCGTAATACAACAGGTCGTTTTCAAAGATCTCAACCCCATCAAACCCGGCGGCGGCAATGGCTTCGAGCTTTTCCGGCAGGGTGCCGCTCAACGACACGGTAGCGATGGAACGTTGCATGGGTCACTCCCGGCAATTGTTGTTTATGGCAAATTATTCGCCCCCAGCCTACACGCGGCAATTAAAATGTACGAACCAGTTAGTTTTTGGTGCGATTATCGAACACTATGCCCCTTTGGCGAATTGACGACTTTTTAACCACTGCGCACCATCGACCTTGCACCAAGACCCAGAACACACCATAAAAATTTCAAAAACGGGTACGACCTCATGCCTTCGCAAAATTCCGTCCTGGCCGCGCGCCCGGGCACACCGCACGCCGGCATCGGCGACAAGATCCGCGGCGCCCTGGCCGTGGGTAAAACCCGCTGGGGCATGCTGGCCCTGGTGTTCTTCGCCACCACCCTCAACTACATCGACCGCGCCGCCCTGGGCGTGATGCAACCGATTCTGGCCAAGGAAATGAGCTGGACGGCGATGGACTACGCCAACATCAACTTCTGGTTCCAGGTCGGCTACGCCATCGGCTTCGTGCTGCAGGGCCGCCTGATCGACCGAGTAGGCGTCAAGCGCGTGTTTTTCTGCGCAGTGCTGCTGTGGAGCCTGGCCACCGGCGCCCACGGCCTGGCCACCTCGGCGGTCGGTTTCATGGTTTGCCGGTTTATCCTCGGGCTGACCGAAGCCGCCAACTACCCGGCGTGCGTGAAGACCACGCGCCTGTGGTTCCCGGCCGGCGAGCGCGCCGTGGCGACGGGCATCTTCAACGCCGGCACCAACGTCGGCGCGATGATGACGCCCATGCTGCTGCCGTTGATCCTGCACGTGTGGGGCTGGCAGGCAGCGTTCCTGTGCATGTCGGCGCTCGGCGCTATCTGGCTGGTGTTCTGGGGTTTGAAGTACTACAACCCGGAAGATCACCCCACCGTTAAACAATCCGAATTGGACTACGTGCAGCGGGAAGTCGAGCCGGAACAGCCCCGCGTGCCGTTCAGCCGCATCCTGCGCATGCGCGGCACCTGGGCCTTTGCGCTGGCCTACTCGCTGACCGCTCCGGTGTTCTGGTTCTACCTGTACTGGCTGCCGCCGTTCCTGAACCAGCAATACAACCTGGGCATCAACGTGACGCAGATGGGCATTCCGCTGATCATCATCTACCTCACCGCCGACTTCGGCAGTGTGGGCGGCGGCATTCTGTCTTCATTCCTGATTGGACGCGGGATGAACTCGATCAAGGCGCGGCTGCTGTCGATGCTGTTGTTTGCCTGCTGCATCGTCGGCGTGATCATGGCGGCCGGTTCCAGCCAGTTGTGGGTCGCGGTGTTTGCCATCTCCCTGGCCATCGGCGCGCACCAGGCCTGGACCGCCAACATCTGGAGCCTGGTCATGGACTACACGCCCAAGCACATGATGAGCACGGTGTTCGGTTTCGGCGGCATGTGCGCGGCCATCGGCGGCATGTTCATGACCCAGATCGTCGGCCACATCCTGACGGTGACCAACAACAACTACACGCTGTTGTTCACCCTGATTCCGGCGATGTATTTCATCGCGCTGGTGTGGATGTACTTCATGGCGCCACGCAAGATTCCTACGGTAGACGCGTAATCAACGCCGCCGCTGCTGCCAGGCAGCGGCCAACCCGCTCATGCAGATCACCCCGATGCCGACCACCGTGGTCATATCGGGGGTATGGCTGAACACCAGCCAACCCAACAAGCCCGCAAACACGATCTGGCAATAGCCAAACGGCGCCAACAAGGCCGGCGCCGCAAAGCGGAACGCCTGGGTGAGCATCAAGTGCGCGGTCATTCCGCAGGTGCCCAGCGCCAGCATCATCACGCCATGCCACAAGGTCGGCACCTGCCAGAAGAACGGCACCATCGCACTCATCACCAGGGTGTTGCACAGACCGGCAAAGAAGTTGCTGGTGGTGGGGCTGTCGTATTGGCTGAGGATGCGCGTGAGCAGTTGGTAGAAGCAGAAGAACAGCGCCGAACACAGCGGCAGCAGCACCGCCGGCGTGAACAGCTCACCGCCCGGATGGATGATGATCACCACGCCGACAAACCCGCAGATCACCGCCAGCCATTGGCCTCGTGTGACGTGTTCGCCGAGCAAGGGCACCGACAGTGCCGTCACCAGGATCGGCGCCAGGAAGTTCACCGCCGTGGCTTCCGCCAGCGGGATGTAGTGCAGCGCCGTGGTGAAGAACAGGCTGGTGCCCAGCAAGCACAACGCCCGCACCACCTGCATCCCCGGCCGCTTGCTGCGCAGCACGCGCAGCCCCGATTGCGGCAGGAAGATCCCGGCCATCAGCAAGGTGTGCACCATGTACCGCGCCCACACCACCATCACGATCGGGTAGAACCCGGCCAGGTATTTGGACAACGCGTCGTGACTGGAGAACAGGAACGTCGCCAGCACAATCAGCAGGATGCCTTTGAATGGATGGTTGACGCCGGAAAGCGGGGTACTGACAGTCATTGAATTCTCTTGTGTGGCGAGCTGAACGCGGTGCGCTTAACCGAAGTAATCTAGCAGCCGGGCAGGCGTCTGCCCCAAGAGCATAAACAAACACCGGGCGAACAGCGCACTAAATCAGCGGATTCGAGTCCAACGCTGCACGCGCGCCCCGGCGTTGCACATTTTTTAATCAAGGCCCTGCCGCTATGAAAAAAATCCTGTTTGCCCTGTCTGCCCTTGCCCTGCTCGCGGCCTGCGATAAAACCCCAAAAGAAACGCCCAAGCCGGCCCCCGCGTCCGTGCAGGCGACCCTGGTACCGCAAACCCCGCCGACCGATAACTGGGTAGGCAAGTGGATTGGCGTCGAAGGCCTGAACATGAGCATCGCCAAGGACGACAGCGTCGGCCGCGGCCACTACCTGCTTACCATGCAGTACGGCCTTGATGCCGACGCTTCGGGCACGTTCAAGGGCCAGGCCACCGATGACGGCATCGCCTTCACCCGCCCGGACGGCCCGCAGGTGCTGCGCGCCGGGGATGGCGCAGCCACTGGTTTGAAATGGCTGGCAGATAAAAAAGACTGCCTGATTGTTGCCGCCGGCGAAGGCTATTGCCGCTAATTGCGACCATACTTCACCCCTATTCTTGCCGGACCGTTTATCAAGAGGAATGCCCCATGCTATGGAAAAAAGGCCGACGCAGCGACAACGTGGTGGATGCCCGCGATGACAGCGGCGGCGGTGGCGGCATGCGCTTCGGCGGTGGCAAGGGCTTGAGCCTGACCGCCATTGTGCTGATCGTCGGCATCGGCTGGCTCACCGGCCAGGACCCGATGCAGATCCTCGGCCAATTGACCGGCCAGATGGAGCAGGCGCCTTCCGTCAGCACGCAATCGCGTCAGGCGCCTCCCGCCAACGATCAGCAGGCCGACTTCGTGCGCGCGGTGCTGGGCGATACCGAAGACACCTGGGGCCAGGTGTTCCAGGAGAACGGCCTGGCCTACAAGAACCCGAAACTGATCCTGTTCCGTGGCCGGGTGAACTCCGCCTGCGGTGGCGCCACCTCGGCCAGCGGCCCGTTCTATTGCCCGGCTGACCAGCAGGTGTACCTGGACCTGGATTTCTTCCGGGAAATGTCACAACGCTTCCAGGCCGCCGGCGACTTCGCCCAGGCATATGTGATCGCTCACGAAGTCGGGCACCACGTACAAACCCTGCTCGGCATCTCGTCCAAGATCCAGAACGCCCGCCAGCAGGGTCGCCAGATGCAAGGCGACGGTGGCCTATTGGTACGCCAGGAACTGCAAGCCGACTGCTTTGCCGGTGTCTGGGCCAATCGCGCGCAGAAACGCCTGAACTGGCTGGAGCCCGGCGATATCGAAGAAGCATTGAACGCCGCCAACGCCATTGGCGATGACCGCCTGCAGCAACAGGGTCAAGGGCGCGTCGTGCCGGACTCGTTTACCCACGGTACCTCGGCCCAGCGCGTGCGCTGGTTCAAGACCGGCTTCGCCCAGGGCCAGATCTCCCAATGCGATACCTTTGCAGCCAAGAGCCTCTAAATGAATAAACGAATGGGGTGGCTGCTGGCCTTGTTGGTGTCCTGCTCGACATTGGCGGCCGAACACGGTGTCAAAGTGGTCAGCCCTGATCGCTTGCACTTGGACGCAGGTGACCTCAGCGTGGGCTTGAGCCAGGATTGGCGCCAACCGCTGCCACAGGTCACTCGTGCGCTGATTATCGTGCATGGCCGCCTGCGCAACGCGCAGACTTACCTGCAAAGCGGTATCGACGCCGCCGCCCGTGCCGGGGTTGGCGCTGATGTGCTCGTAATTGCACCGCAGTTTCTCAACCAGTCGGATGTGAAGCGTAACCACCTGGATAACCAGGTGCTGCGCTGGAAAGGCAACGACTGGATGGCCGGCGAGCCGTCAACCGGTCCCGGCGAGGTCAGCTCTTTTGGCGCCCTGGACCAGATCATCAAGCACCTGGGTAACCGCACCCTGTTCCCGGCGCTCAAAGAAATCGTAGTCGCCGGGCATTCCGGTGGCGGCCAGGTGGTGCAACGCTTCGCGGTCACCGGCCACGCTCACCCGATGCTACAGACCGAGGGCATCCGCCTGCGCTATGTGGTGGCCAACCCATCGTCCTACGCCTACTTCAGCCCACAACGCCCGGTAAAGTTCGAAACGGCCGGTTGCCCGGGTTTCAACGAGTGGAAATACGGCATGCAAGGCCTGCCGGAGTACGCCAAGGGCCAGGGCGCCGAGCAGTTGGAGCAGGCCTATGTGTCACGCGATATCACTTACCTGCTGGGCCAGCAAGACACCGACCCCAACCATCCGGCGTTGGATAAAAGCTGCGAAGCCGAAACCCAGGGCGCCTACCGGCTGATCCGCGGGCACAACTATTTCAACTACCTCAAGCAGCGGCACCCGCAGCTGAGCCACAGGCTGGTGGAAGTGCCGGGGGTGGGCCATGACGGCGACAAAATGTTCACCTCGCCTGAAGGCCAGAAAGTCCTGTTCGCGCAATAACTGACGAAACCGGGACAAATGTGGGAGGGGCAAGCCCCCTCCCACATTTGATCTCTATTGGCTGGACTGGATCATCTGGCGCAGTACCGTGCAATCCTCGGCATGCCAATCCGCCAATTCCGGCCACGGGTTCTCCGGAAGGTTAACCAACACCGTCCGCGCACCGGCTGCCCGGCCGCAGTCCAGGTCGAAGCGATAGTCACCGACCATCACCATCTCCCTCGGATCCACTTCCCAGGCCGCCGCCAGTTTCAACAGGCCACCCGGATCCGGCTTGGGCGGCGCGTCCTCACGCCCCAGCACATCCTCCAGCGCAAAACAGTCCGCCAAGCCAATCGCCTGCAGCGTGACATGCGCCAGCTCCTGCGCATTGCGCGTCAGAATCCCCAGGCGGTAACCGCGCCCGGCCAGCTCACGCACCAGCTCCACCGCGCCCTCGGCGGCGACCGAACCCAGTGCCAATTCGCGCTCGTGCTCCAGCAGCCAGGCATGCTTGGCCGCCGCGATGTCCGCCGGCAACCCGGCAAGGTGAGTGAGAATGTCGTCCTCCGGCGCGATCTCCAACGCCACGCGGATGGCCGCGAAATCATGCACCGCCACCGTGAGGGTGCCGTCCATGTCGAACACCCAATGCCTGACGTCGGCCAGGCTCATGCCCAGTCCTTGCGATGGCGAATCAAGCCTTCCTGAGTCACCGACGCCACCAGTTGCCCGGCGCGGTTGTACACACTGCCTCGGGAGAAACCTCGGGAATTGCCGGCCCATGGGCTGTCCATGGCGTAGAGCAACCAGTCGTCGGCGCGTAGGTCGGCGTGGAACCACAGCGCGTGGTCGAGGCTGGCGACCTGCATGTCTTTTTGCCACACGGTCTTGCCATGGGGCAGCAGCGAAGTGGTCAACAGGCCGAAGTCCGAGGCGTAGGCCAGCAGGTATTTATGCAACGCCGGCGTATCGGCCAGGGCACCGTCGGCACGAAACCACACGTACTTGACCGGGTCGGACGGCTGCGGGTTGAACGGGTCCTTTTCGGTCACGGGCCGTACTTCGATAGGCTTGGGGCACAGCAGCTTGTCGCGCATGTGCTCGGGGATCAGGTGCGCGCGCTGCTGAGTCAGCTCCAGTTCCGACGGCAAGTTTTCCGGGCCGACCACCACAGGCATGGTGGTCTGGTGCTCGAAGCCTTCTTCGTCGTACTGGAACGAGGTGGTGCAGGTGAAAATCGGGTGGCCCTTCTGAATCGCCGTGACGCGGCGCGTGCTGAAACTGCCGCCGTCGCGTACGCGGTCCACCGAATACACCACCGGCAATGCCGCGTCGCCCGGGCGCAGGAAATAACCGTGCAGGGAATGTACGTGGCGCGCTTCTTCGACGGTCTGGCTGGCCGCCGACAGCGACTGGCCCAGCACCTGACCACCGAACAGTTGGCGAAAACCCAGGTCCTGGCTGCGGCCGCGAAAGAGGTTTTCCTCGATCGGCTCCAAGGTCAGCAAGTCCACCAGATCTTCCAATACTTGGCTCATAGAGCAACTCCTAAAATCGATAGGGCATTCCGGGCTGCTTATCCATGCAGCGTGTCCAACCATTGGGCGCGGGTGATGCGGTACAAAACATGCTGGCGCAGCGGGTCATCGGCTGCGACTTTGGGGTGTTCAAAATCTGCCTGCGGATCGTAATGCATACCGATGGCCTGCATGACTTTTTGTGAAGGCAGATTGGCTTCGGTGGTGAAGGCGACGATTTCATCCAGGCTCAGGCGGTCGAAACCACAGCGCAATGCGGTCCACGCCGCCTCGCTGGCATAACCCAGGCCCCAATGTTCACGGGCCAGGCGCCAGCCAATTTCCACCGCCGGGGTGAAGCTCGCTTCGAAACTGACGTTGAGCAGCCCGGTGAGGCCGATGAATTCGCCGGTGTCCTTGCGCTGCAAAGCCCAGAGGCCAAAACCATACTCGGCGAAATGACCGCGAATCCGGCCAATCAATGCGGCGCTTTCCAGGTGGCTCAACTTGGCCGGGAAATAGCGCATCACCTGCGGGTCGGCGCACATCTGCGCAAATGCCTGCAGGTCGCTGTCACGCCATTGGCGCATGATCAACCGTGCACTTTCCAGTTCCAGTATCGGCTCCATGGGTCCCCCTCCCTTGCGATGTGCGTGAGTGTACAGCGCTGGTAAGATCCGACGCAGATTCCTGTCAGAAAATCCCATGCCCTTGCCATTGATCTACCACGATGACTACAGCCCCGAGTTCCCGGCGGACCACCGATTCCCCATGGACAAGTTTCGCCTGTTGCGCGACCACCTGGTGGACAGTGGACTGACAGAGGACCGCCACTTGCTGCGCCCGCAGCTGTGCCCGGCAGAGATTCTGGGCCTGGCCCACGAACCTGGGTATATCGAACGCTACATGAGCGGCGAGTTGTCTCGCGAAGACCAACGGCGCCTCGGCCTGCCGTGGAGCGAAGCCCTGGCGCGACGCACCGTGCGCGCGGTGGGCGGCTCGATCCTGGCGGCGGAGCAGGCGCTGGAGCATGGCCTGGCCTGCCACCTCGCCGGTGGCACCCACCACGCCCACTACGATTACCCGGCGGGCTTTTGCATCTTCAATGACTTGGCGGTGATCAGCCATTACCTGCTGGCCAGCGGCCGGGTCAACCGTGTGCTGATCTTCGACTGCGACGTACACCAGGGCGACGGCACCGCGCGCATCCTGCAGGACACGCCGGATGCCATCACCGTCTCGCTGCACTGCGAAAAAAACTTCCCGGCGCGCAAAGCCCAGAGCGACTGGGACATTGGGTTGCCGATGGGCATGGGCGATGCCGATTACCTCAAGGTGGTCGACGACGCGCTCAACTACCTGCTGCCGCTGTACCAGCCGGACCTGGTGCTGTACGACGCGGGTGTGGATGTACACAAGGACGACGCACTCGGCTACCTCAAGCTCACCGATGCCGGCGTCGCCGCCCGCGATGAAAGCGTGATGCGTCACTGTCTGGGCCGCAATATTCCGGTGATGGGCGTGATCGGCGGCGGCTACAGCAAGGACCGCCCTGCCCTGGCTCGCCGCCACGGCATCCTGCACCACAGCGCTCAGCGTGTGTGGACGTCATCAGGCTGTCATTGAAGTGTGAGCGTTACCCACAATGCCTGTGGAACCACCTGTGGATAACTTGAGCGTAACAGTCTGAAAGCAGTTAGCCGTATGGCTTGCAGGAAACTGTACATTTATTGATCAGGCAGCGCCGCCATCGTCGGGTAGAATACTCGCCCCTATTCATAGCGCCGCAGCCCTGCCCATGCCTCAGACTTCTCCTCATTGTGTCGCCATCATTGGCGGCGGCCCTGCCGGACTGATGGCCGCTGAAATATTGAGCCAGGCGGGCGTGCGGGTGGACCTGTACGACGGCATGCCCTCAGTGGGGCGCAAATTCCTGCTAGCCGGCGTGGGCGGCATGAACATCACCCACTCCGAAGCCTACCCGGCGTTCCTCTCGCGTTATGCCGAACGAGCACCGCACCTGGCACCGTTGCTGCGCAGCTTCGGTGCCGACGCGTTGCGCGAGTGGATTCATGGGCTGGGCATTCAAACCTTTGTCGGCACCTCCGGGCGCGTATTTCCTACGAACATGAAAGCCGCGCCGCTGCTGCGCGCCTGGCTCAAGCGCCTGCGTGAGCAAGGTGTGGTTATCCACACCCGGCATCGTTGGGTGGGGTGGAATGCCGAAGGCGATTTACTTATCCACAGCCCGGAGGGCGAACAAGCCGTGCACAGCGATGCGGTGCTGCTGGCCTTGGGCGGTGGCAGCTGGTCGCGCCTGGGCTCCGACGGTGCCTGGCTCAACCTGTTCGAAGGTCGCGGCCTGCCCTATGTGCGCCTGCAACCGAGCAACTGCGGTTTTGAGGTGTCGGCCTGGAGCGATTTGATGGTCAGCAAATTCGCCGGGGCGCCGTTGAAAAATGTCGCCATTGGGCTGGGGGACGATAAGCCGCGCCTGGGCGAATGCGTGGTGACGGCCACCGGTATCGAAGGCAGCCTGATCTATGCCCTGTCGGCGCCGATTCGCGAAACGATCAACCGTGACGGCGCCGCCACCGTGCATATCGATCTGCTGCCGAGCAAGCCGTTGGACAAGGTGCAGGCTGCCCTGGCCAAGCCACGTGGGTCGCGGTCGATGAGCAAGCATTTGCACAGTCAATTGGGCTTGGATGGGGTCAAGGCAGCGCTGTTGCGTGAGCTGGCCCCTGCTGAACATTTCAATGACCCGGCGCAGCTGGCGGTGGATATCAAGGCGTTGCCGCTGACATTGGTCAGGACTCGGCCATTGGATGAAGCCATCAGCACGGCAGGCGGTGTGCCGTTTGAAGCGCTGGATGAGCGGCTGATGCTCAAGCAACTGCCGGGCGTGTTTTGCGCTGGGGAGATGCTGGACTGGGAAGCGCCGACCGGCGGGTATTTACTGACGGGGTGTTTTGCCAGTGGCAGGGCGGCTGGGCTTGGGCTGCTGGAGTGGCTTAAAAGCAGTCGCAAGCTGCAAGCCTAGAGCTGCAAGCAATAGCTACGTCGTGCCTACTTGCAGCTTTTGACTTGCAGCTCGTAGCTGCTCTACTTCTTCTTACGCGGCCCAGTATTGAACACCGGCACCTTGCGCACTGGCTTGATCGACGGTTCCGTCGGCGCTGCATCGCCGCTGTCCACCCACTTGCCCAGGTTACGCTTGCCGCCACCGCCCGAAGTTTTGGGCTTCTTCGGCTTTTTCGGTTTCTTCACCACCTGCCCACTGGCATCGGTATCCGGCACGCGGTGTTCCGGCTCGAAGTCCGGTTCCATCTTGCGGGTCAGGGTCTGGCGGGTCAGCATTTCGATCGCCGAGAGCATGTTCACTTCATCGGCGCACACCAGCGAAATCGCCTCACCGGTGTTGCCCGCGCGACCGGTGCGGCCGATGCGGTGGATATAGTCTTCGGCGACGATTGGCAGGTCGAAGTTGACCACCAGCGGCAGGTCTTCGATGTCCAGGCCACGGGCCGCCACGTCGGTAGCCACCAGAATCTGCACGTCGCTGGCCTTGAAGCGATCCAGCGCACGCTGGCGTGTGGCCTGGGGCTTGTCGCCATGGATGCCGTCGGCGTTGATGCCCAGCCCCTGCAACTTATCCACCAGCGCATCCACGCCGTTACGGGTTTTGGCGAACACCAGCACCTGCTTCCAGCGACCCTTGCGCATCAGGTGCACGAACAACTCCGCCTTGCGCTTTTTATCCACCGGCACCACCCACTGCTTCACGGTGTTGGCGGCGACGTTGCGCGGGCTGACTTCGATGCTCAGCGGGTCATTGAGCATCTGCCCGGCCAGCGAGCGGATGTCGTCGGAGAACGTGGCGGAAAACAGCAGGGTCTGGCGCTTTTTCGGCAGCATGCGATAAATGTTGGCAAGCTCTTCGGAGAAGCCCAGGTCGAGCATGCGGTCGGCTTCGTCCAGTACCAGGGTTTGCAGCTGGTTGAGTTTCAGCGCGTTCTGGCGGAACAGGTCGATCAGGCGGCCGGGGGTGGCAACCAGGATGTCCACGCCCTTGCGCAGCTTCATCATTTGCGGGTTGATGCTTACGCCGCCGTACACCGCGTAAGTGGTCAGCGGCAGGTGCTGGGCGTATTCGGCGACGCTGGCGTGAACCTGCTCGGCCAGTTCACGGGTGGGGCACAGGATCAGCGCACGTGCCGAATTGGCGGCGACTTTCGGCCCTTCCATCGTCAGCAGCTGCAGCAGCGGCAAGGCAAAGCCTGCGGTCTTGCCGGTGCCGGTCTGGGCCGCGGCCATCAGGTCACGACCGGCCAGCACCGCCGGAATGGCTTGCGCCTGCACCGGCGTCGGGGTCTGGTAGCCAAGCGTCTCAAGGGCGCGCAGCAAGGGTTCGATCAGGCCAAGGGAGGCGAAAGTCATGTGTTTACCGTAGGAAAAATTCAGCGCAAGGTCGCAATTGCGCCGCAGTTTACCTTATTTCCGCCTTCGGCTTGCGCCACTGGGGCAGGCTGATCAGCAACACCGCGCTGATGATCACCAGCATCGCCAGGGCTTCCTCCAGGCCGATGGACTCGCCGACGAACACAATCCCCAGCAACACCGCCACCGCAGGGTTCACATAGGCATAGCTGGTGGCGGCCGCCGGGCGCACATGCTTGAGCAGGTACATGTAGGCGTTGAAGGCGATGATCGAGCCGAACACCGTCAAATAGGCCAGGGCCAGCCAGCCTTCCAATGGCGGCATCGCCTGCAAGTGCTCACCCGACAGGGTGCTGACGATCAACAACGCCACGCCCGCCACCAGCATTTCAGCGGCACTCGCCATCGCGCCCTGGGGCAGCGGCAAGTGTCGGCTCCACACCGAACCGAATGCCCAGGACGCCGCCGCCATCAACAGCAACACCGCGCCCAGCGGGCTCGATTGCAGGGTGCTGCCCATATTGAGCATTGCGATGCCGATAATGCCCAGAATCACCCCGGCCCATTCCAGCGGCGTATTACGCGCGCCCCAGAAAAAACCACACAGCAGGGTAAACAACGGCACCGTGGCCACCGCCAACGCGGCGACGCCGGACGACACGCCCATATGTTCCGCCACGCTGACGCCGCCATTGCCCACGGTGAGCAGCAAAATGCCGATCATCCCGGCGGCCTTCCACTGCGCCCACGTCGGCGCCGGCACACCACGCCACCTGAGGTAGCCGTACATCAACGCACCCGCCGTACAAAACCGAATCCCCGCCAGCAACAACGGCGGCCAGTACTCCACGCCGATGCGAATCACCAGGTAGGTGGAACCCCAGATGACATACAAGGCGAAGAAGGCGGCGATCAAGGGTAAGGGGAAACGACGTGGGCCAGGCATTGGGTGGCTCTATGGCAGGAGGGGGGAGGCTTATTCTAGAAACGAAGGTGCATAAACTTAAGTTACAAAACAGGTTTAAAAGGCCAATACACTTGGCTGCTGACCTGATCGTCCCCACGTTCTGCGTAGGAACGATCTGAAAAAAACCGAATCGAGTGGCAACGTTCAGGTTCGGCAAGACCTCGATTATTTTCTCCAGCGTCGTCATGTGCCGTTGGGGCAGTTGGAAGGGAATGGCAAATATGTCGGTTAAACACCTGCAATTTCAGCAAGTCATCAGCCTCAGCCATCCGGTCAACCCACGTATTCCACTGTGGCCGGGCGACCCACCCATGGAGTTCGAAGAAGTTGCGTCGTTAGAACAGGACGGCTATTTCCTGCGCCGCTTCAGTATGGGGGAACACAGCGCCACCCATATGAATGCGCCGAACAGCTTTTACGCCAATGGAATGGGCATTGACGGTTACCCGGCAGAAGCGCTGGTGCGACCAGCGGTGGTGATCGATGTGCGAGATAAAACCCTGGGCAACCCTGATTATGAAGTCAGCGCGCAGGATATCCATGCCTGGGAACACCAATACGGCCTTATTGGAACGGGTTCGGTGGTGCTGGTGTACACCGGGTGGCAACACCTCTGGAACGACCCGACCGCCTTTTTCGGCCACGATGCGCAAGGCTCGCACTTTCCAGGAATTGGCGAGGCAGCCATTGGCTTTTTGCTGGAGCATCGCCAGATTGCCGGCGTGGGCATTGATACCCATGGCGTGGATTATGGGCAAAGCAGCTCGTTTGCAATCAATCACGCGATACTGGCCGAAAACGGGATTGTGCTGGAGTGCCTGACCCAGCTCGACCGACTTCCGGCCACTGGGGCAACTCTGGTTATAGGGGTATTGGCGCTTGAAGGTGGCTCGGGGTCACCGGCCTCGGTGATGGCCTTTATTCCCTGACGTCATCGCTGCCTACACCGATGACCGTGGGAGGGGGCTTGCTCCCGATGGCGTCAGTGGCCGCGCTGGGCTACAGACGGGAGAATGGGCAATCCAGAAAAGTCTGACGAGACAGCCGGACTATGCCTACTGACCATTCAGAAAGCAGATAAAGCCCTCAGAAAAAAGACGACGTTTCTATGGCCAGCAAGACCGATCCCTTTCATTTGCGGGACGTTTCCGAGAGAATCCCACGGCCTTGTTTCCGTCGGATTCGGTAGCTAGTCTCGCCCTGTCATCGAATGTTCGGTGACCGGACGTGCAAGTCCGACGGCAAGCAGAATCCACACATCACCTACAGCTCATATGCCCAGCTTGACGCTTGGCTTTCGCCCGTTATGGCGGCTGTACGTAGGAGGCCTTCGGGCCTGCTGGGTTTAGCTTCTTGCCCCGGTCTTGCACACCTACGTACAGTTGCCACCCTATTCGCGTGCAAGCGAACGGTGTCGACTTCTTCCAGCAAGGAGTGTTCACCATGGTCAAAGTCACCCCCGATCCACCCAAGTCCAAAGCCGACTTCCTCAGCGAAGACGCCCTGCTCCACCGTCGCGCCATCGACTACTACCTCAAGGCGTCCGCCCCGGATGCGCCCATTTTTATCCTCAATGACAACCTGAGCCTCGAAGATGCCCTGGCCCATGCGGCTGATTTGCTGCAATGCGCGGTAGAGACGGCGCACGCCTCGGGAGAAGTGATGAAGGCGCCGCAGCGGGCGGTGATGCATTTGATGGAGATGGCGAAGGGGGTGGTGGATCAGGCGTTGGCGTGTACGCAGCCTCGATAAGCGCCGCATAACCCATGTGGGAGGGGGCTTGCCCGCGATTGCAGTGTGTCAGCTACATATGAGCTGACTGACCCACCGCCATCGGGGGCAAGCCCCCTCCCACATTTGGAGTTTCAGTGTTCTTGAAACCGCGCCCAGGCTCAGAACCCGCGATGTTTCTTCAAATGCTCGTTGATCTTCGCCGCCGGCACTTTCTGCAAGGTGCACAGCAAATCGTGCGACAGCTCGCGCAGGCCGTGGGTCTGGCGCAGTTCCTGGGCCAGGTGCGCGGTGAGGTTGGCGGCCATTTCTGCGTCCGCCAGCGCCCGGTGGGCCTTGCCGGTGTGGGGCAGCTGGGCGAACGTGTTCAACGTGCCGAGCTTATGGTTTGGCGCCGAAGGCATCAACCGACGAGCCAGCAATAAAGAGCAGGCGAACTTCTGCAGGCGCGTGCGGCGGATCAGGCCCAACTCGTAGTCCCAGAACTTCTGGTCGAACGCGGCGTTGTGCGCCATCAACGGCGTGGTGCCGACGAATTCATTGACCTCATTCATCACCCGCTCGGCCGGTGGTGCGCTGCGCAGCATGGCGTTGCTGATGCCGGTGAGTTGTTCAATAAACGCGGGCACGCGTACGCCGGCATTCATCAGGCTCTGGTAGCGATCGACGATTTGCCCGCGCTCAAGGATGACCACGCCAATCTCCGTGGCCCGGCAGTGGTTGCTCGGGGTGATGCCGGTGGTTTCAAAGTCGATGACCGCTATACGTTCCAAACCTGTTCCAACTCCGTCTAACAATGTAGTGGGCCGCTGCGCTTATTTGAGCAGCAGCGCGCCTTCGATCGGCACGTAGCGGCTGGCGGCGCGTATCAATGAATTGGCCGTCAGCCCCGGTACGCCATACGCAACGGCTTGCACGCCATGTTTGTGGATGATGCGGTCGAGCAGCATGTCGAAGTCGCCATCGCCGGAGGCCAGTACCACTTCGTCGACGTTAGCGGCGGCGTCCATGATGTCGATGGTGATGCCCACGTCCCAGTCGCCCTTGGCAGAGCCGTCGCTGCGCTGGATGTAGGGCTTGAGCTTCACGGTAAACCCGAGGTTGCGCAGGATCTGCTGGAACTGCTGCTGCTTGCTGTCGCCACGGTCGATGGCGTAGGCGTACGCCTCGACAATTTGCCCATGGGCACTGATATCCGCCCACAACGCCGCGTAGTTGAAGTGGCAGCCATAGGCCTGGCGAACGGTGTAATAGAGGTTTTGCACATCGGCGAACACTGCAATTTTCTTCACCGCACTTCCTCAATTGACCGCCAGGCGCCAGCGCCCGGAAAGGGTGCCAGTATGCCAGCCAAGGGAAGGTTTCCGGGAAAAAATCAGACCGGAGCGCCGCAGCGCCCCGGCTGGATGTGTCAGACGAAGGAATCGTCATCGCCAAAGGAGGAGGAATCGTCGGAATAATCGCTGTCGGCGAAGCTGTCCGAGTTGTTGCTGCCCCAGCTGTCATTGCCTGCGAATTTCTGATCATCATTGCCCCAACCACCCTGGTCACTGGCGGGCGCCGGTTGTTCGATGATCTCTTCCACCACCTGCGGCTGCTGGTTGTGGTGGAACAGGCTGCTGATGCCTTCGGCCAGCAACACACCACCGGCCACGCCGGCTGCGGTTTTCATTGCGCCTCCCAGGAACCCGCTGCCCGCTGGCGCAGCGACGGCAGGTTGTGACGGCTGTTGATAATTCTGCTGCGGTGCGGGCGCGTTGAACCCGGGTCGCGCCGGTTCACGCCAACCGCCGCCCGAGTTGCTCGGTGCAGGCTGCGCATCACGCGAACCGCCGCCGCCAAAGATGCTCGAGAGAAACCCGCCACCGCTCGCCGGGGCGGCTGGCGCGGATTTGGCGCGCTCTAATTCTTCCTGCAATTGCTGGATCTGCTGCGCTTGTTGCTTGTTCTGCGCGTCGAGGCTCTTGAGCGCATGTTCCTGCACCAGGATCGACTGGGTCATGTAGTAGCCGGCGGCCGGTTGGCGAGTCATGTGTTCCTTGATCCGCGCTTCGGCCTGGGCGTCGCGGGGGGCTGAGTCCGTTTCGGCTTGCTGCAACCGTGAAAACAGTCCATCGATCAGGGTTTGTTCTTCGCTGTTCATGGCGACCTCGTTAGATTGCCGGTAAAAATCAGGGCCCCGCCTGAGGTCAGGCAAGGTACGCCCTAGTTATGGGGCTGTTACCAATTGTTTCAATGGTCTTTACTCAAGGTTTACGTTTGCTTGCCCACGCCAGCTATCGGTTAAAGTGTGCCCCTGCTTTTTCGGCCTGTGATGACTCTGATGAATCCGTTAGACGTGCTGCGCGACTCCCTCCGCTTTACCCAACGCAACCTGGGCGCGATCGTCCAGCTGTGCCTGCCGCTGGTGATCCTCGAAGCCCTGCTGCAGCAGGTGCTCGACCATACGCTCGGGCCGGATGCCTTCAGCGGTTACAGCGTGGTGGTGGGACTGCTGGTGTATACGTTGTACACCGGCGCCCTGATCCTCTTTCTCGACGCGCGCACCCGAGGCGAATCGCCAAGCACGCGGGATGTGTGGGCCATGGCCCTGGCGATGTGGCCGCGCTTCGCCCTGCTGACTGCCATGAGCACGCTGCTGATTCTGCTCGGGCTGTCGCTGTATTTCCTGCCGGGCCTGTGGTTGATGGTGGTGCTTGCGTTTGCCGAGTACTTGCTGGTACTGCGCGGCCTGTCGGCGCTTGAAGCGATGAAGGAAAGCCTGCGCCTGACCCGCGGACACTTCTGGCGAATCCTGGTGTGCATGCTGTGCGTGATGACCCCGCTGTGGCTGCTCAAGGGCGCCAGCGTGGCGGTCTATCCCGAGCCCGCGCCGCTGCTGGGGCTGCTGATGGACAGCGCCCACAGTTTCCTGCAGCTGTTTACCAGCGTGGTGCTGTTCCGTTTATTCATGTTGATCGGTGGCGACGCCGACGCGCGGTGATATGCTCCGTGCCCATTCTGAAACGCACTTAAGCCGAGCCGATGACCCGTTTATTGCGCATCACCTTGTTGAGTCTGTTGCTGATGGCGGGCCTGTTGACGGCACTGATCTACAGCCTGACCTGGCGCCCGGACGACAAGCAGACCCTGCCCGTCAGTTGCGTGGCGCCGCGTGCGCCCACCCTGCTGCCGGGGCAGGCGCTCAAGGTGATGACCTGGAACGTGCAATACCTGGCCGGCAAGAACTACGTGTTCTGGTACGACACCCCGGACGGCAGCGGCCCGGACGAACGGCCCACGCTTGAAGACATGGCCTTCAGCCTCGACGAGGTGGCGCGGGTGATCCGCGACGAACAGCCCGACATCCTGCTGTTGCAGGAAGTCGACGAAGGCGCCAAGCCCTCCCATTATCAGGATCAGCTCGCTTTGTTGCAGGAGCGCCTGGTCGACCTCTACCCCTGCAGCACCCAGGCTTTCGACTGGAAAGCCGACTTTGTCCCCAACTTGCGTATCTTCGGCAGTGTCGGGCGCAAGCTGGCCACCCTCAGCCGCTACCAGATCGAACACGCCGAGCGCCTGCAATTGCCGACGGCAGAGGCCAATATCATCAGCCGCCAGTTCCAGCCCAAACCGGCGCTGTTGTTGACCTACCTGCCGCTGAGCGACGGCGGCCAGCTGGCCGTGCTCAACACGCGCCTGGACGGCGACGCGCCTGGGCGCAGTGCAGTGCAGGAGCAGGTGAAGGCCACCGTGAAGCTGCTGGATAAACTCGAGGGCCGTGGCACGCCCTGGCTGATTGGGGGGGATTTCAATTTGCTGCCGCTGGGCCAATTCCTGCGCCTGGATGCGCAAAAACGCGGCCAGTATTCGCCCGACAGCGAGCTGCATCTGTTGTGGGACAAATACCCGATGATCCCGAGCAACAACCAATCCAGCGGGATCGACCGGGAAAAATGGCTGACGCACTTCCCCAACGATCCAAGCCTTGAGGGGCCGGATCGGACGCTGGATTACCTGTTCTACAGTTCGCGGATCAAACGGGTGGAGGCCAAGGTGCGACAGCAGGATACGTTGCGCATTTCGAACCATTTGCCGGTGATCGCCCGGTTCCTGCTGCCCGCCGCGCAATAACCCCTAGCCTTTCAACACCTAGGCACGCAGCGGCTCAAGCCACTCAAGGCTGGCAACAGTGCTGCCGGATGGGCGGTATTCACAGCCGATCCACCCTGGGTAGCCACGCTGCTCCAGCGCCGCGAACAAGGCGGCAAAGTCCATGGTCCCGGTGCCCGGCTCATGACGCCCCGGGTTGTCGGCGATTTGTA
Organism: Pseudomonas sp. W4I3; assembly: GCF_030816195.1. Taxonomy (GTDB): domain Bacteria; phylum Pseudomonadota; class Gammaproteobacteria; order Pseudomonadales; family Pseudomonadaceae; genus Aquipseudomonas. Next base: position 5,884,041 of record NZ_JAUSXS010000001.1, read on the forward strand.
CATGGACGGTCCTGTCGTAAAACTGCGCCAGCACCCCGGCTGCGTCGCCGGTCAACAACTGGGCATGGTAAAGATCCAGAATCAGTCCGACACTCGTAAAGGTTTCCAGCACCTTTTGGGCTTTGCTGAAGTCGGACATGTAATAGCCTGGCATCGCCTGCGGGCTGATGACTTCAATCAGCGTTCGCAAACCCTGGTCTTCGAGGTACTTGACCGCGTATTCCAAATTACCTGCATAGGCAGGCGCGCTCTCATCCTGGGGCGTGGTCACGCCAGACATGATGTGCACATTCGAGCAGTCCAGCGCCTTCGCATAGCGGGCCGCCTCGCGCAGCCCATCGCGAAATTCCTGCTCCTTGCCCTGCAAGGCAGCGATGCCTTTGGTAACACCCGCCGGTGCCGCGAACTGAATCAACGGCAGGTTGTATTGGGCCAGGTGGTCGGCGAGCAGGCTCGCATCGAATTCATAGGGCGACGGAAACTCCACCGCCCTGAAACCGGCAGCGGCGGCGGCTTCGATGCGTTGCAGAAAAGGCAATTCATTAAATTGAAAACCGAGGTGAGCATTGAATTTGAGCATTGATAAATATCCATCCTGGGAATAAACACATCATCAGCCTGGAGCCTTCTTCGCGGCTCCAGCGCCACGCTATCGAAAGTGGTCACTGCGAATACTCATGCTCTTCGTGTGGTATTTTCCCACTCCAGTACGTTGGGGGCATCTGCCCCGACGGGAACGGACTGAAGCTAACCATTCGGAATAAAACCTGTGATCAAGAAAGACCTCGCCCTGCAGTTGGCCCCACGCGTCATCGATATGGTTCGCGCCCGTTCGATGAAAGCCGGTGAGCCCTTGCGCGAGCAGACATTTGCGCAAGCGCTCGGGGTATCGCGCTCGCCTATCCGGCGGGTGTTTGCCTTGCTCGCCGAATGGGACCTTGCCATTCAGGAGCCCAATCGTGGCTACTTCCTCAAACAAGGCGCCGGGCAGATTCAGGAAGCCGCAGTCCCTTGCGCCAGCGATCCTTTCGAGGACTTTTACCTGCGCGTGGTCGACGACATCCTGAGTGGAGAAATACCTGCGCACTTTTTCGAAGCGCAGTTGTTGCGGCGTTACGAGGTGCCCCGGGGGCAGTTGCTCAAGGTGCTGAACAGGCTGGCCAGCGAAGCCATGGTGGAGCGCAAGCCGGGCCAAGGGTGGGGCCTCAAGGACTTCGTGCATAACACGCAAGCGCACATTCAAAGCTACCGTTTCCGAATGGCCATCGAACCGGCGGCGCTGCTTGAGCCCGGTTATCAGATCAATCACGCCGCATTTGCCCAGGCCAGGCAACAGCAACAAGCCCTGATCGACGGCGAGATCCAGACGTTGTCCCGCGCGCAATTGTTCCAGGTGGGCGCCCAGTTTCACGAAATGATCGTGCAGTGTTCCGGCAACGTTTTTTTCATCGACGCCATACGCCACCAGAATCAGCTCAGGCGCTTTATGGGCTACAAGGCCAACATCGATCGCACGCGCCTTAAGGCGCAATGTCAGGAACACATTCATTTGCTCGACCTCATCGAGTCTGATCGGCGTGAAGAAGCCGCACAGTTTCTCTGGCGCCACCTGGATCAAGTCGGCCGTCTCAAGACTGATCAGCGCGTCTTGCCAGAAGATAGCCAAATCTAGAGCACGTCACTGACTACCCGTCAGTGCCGGAGCTTTGCCATCACCGCCCAATAACGGGCCAACCAGCCTAGCACAATTGTTTCCGCTCAATACAGAATACAAAAAAATCACCAAACAGTTAATTTTTTCACAAGATATTGTATTTCATTACAACAATAGGCAATCATGCGCGCCGCTCGGACACGGATCCGTATCGAATCGCACAGGGATGGTTGCCATGAACGAAAGGACATTGGGTAGCGCAGCAGGAGTCTCAAACCTCCTGTTCGGGGTGTACAACACAGTGGTTGCCCTGCTTGGCGCGATGCTGGCCTATAAAGGCGGCCTTCTGATGGCAGCGGGCGGGTCACCCTACTACGCGATGATGGGCACCGCGCTGTTGTTGTCGGCCATCCTCATGGGCCTGAAAAAATCCCTCGGCCTCTACCTTTATGGCGCAGCCTCTGTGACCACCTACGCTTGGGCGGTGTGGGAGTCTGGTTACGATGGCTGGGCCTATATTCCACGCCTGGCCTGGCTGGCGATTCTCAGCGTGCCGTTCCTGGCGTTCTGGCCCTTGGTACGGCGTGATTTTGCCAATGCCAGAAAAAGTCATTACTTGATCATCATGGGTGTGCTGCCGCTGGTGATGGGGGCCACCATCCTGGTGCCGCTGTTCTTCCCCAAAAGCGTTCACCTTGCCGACTCGGCGCTCGCCACCACACGCCCCGCCGTCGCCTTCAGCCGCAGTACCGTCGCTTCTCCAGACGGCAATATTGCCGCGTCACACACCGAGACCAACTGGACCGCCTATGCAGGCTCCAACCTGGGCAACCACTATTCAGCCGCATCGCAAATCACTCCTTCGAATGTGTCGGGCCTGGTCAAAGCCTGGGAATACCACCACGGCGACGTGAAACAACCCGGTGAGAAAACCAAGTACTTGAACGAAGCCACGCCGATCAAGGTGGGTAATTCGCTCTACACCTGCACCCCCAAGCAAATCATCATTTCCCTGGATGCCACCACCGGAAAGGAAAACTGGCGGTTCGACTCCAAAGTCGACCCGGACTACTTCGCCAATGGCGGCGCCTACTGCCGTGGTGTCTCTTATTTCGAAGTCCCCAATGCCAGTGGCTTGTGCGCCTCGCGCATCATCTGGGGCACCAATGATATTCGCCTGGGAGCGGTGGACGCTCTGACCGGCCAGGCGTGCCCCGACTTCGGCAACGCAGGTTTTGCGGATTTAAAAGACGGGCTGGGCACCTTCAGAAAAGGCTCGACGGGCATCACGTCCGCCCCTCTGGTCATTCGCGGGGTCGTGATCACCGGGGGCCGAGTGCTTGACTCGGATGTACGCCCTGCCCCTTCGGGCGTGGTGCGCGCCTACGATGCAGTGACCGGCAAACAGAAGTGGGCCTGGGATTTGGGCCGTCCAGACACCAACGCCCCCGCTCGCGACAACGAAACCTACACCCTCAGCACGCCCAACTCGTGGGCACCGCTGTCGGCCGACGATGAACTGGGCCTGGTGTACGTCACTACCGGCAACGCAGCGGGCGACTTCTATGGCGGCACCCGCACAGAACAAGAAGACAAGTTCAGCTCTTCTTTGGTCGCACTGGACGCCACTACCGGTAAGGTCCGCTGGCACTTCCAGACAGTCCACCATGATCTATGGGACTACGACCTGAGCCCGCAACCCAGCCTGATTGATTTTCCGACGGCTGCCGGGCCACGCCCGGCCGTGATCCAAGCGACCAAATCCGGCCAGTTGTTCGTCCTCGACCGCGCCACCGGCGAACCGCTGGTGGATGTCGTGCAAGCTCCCGTTCCACAGGGCACCGCTCCTGGAGACTACACCGCAGCCACCCAGCCACTGTCCCCTGATATGCCGAGCACCATGGGGCGCCCATCGAAATCACCGGAAGTACTGACCGAAGCCAATGCCTGGGGCCTGACACCTTTCGATCAGATGCAATGTCGCCTCGAATTTCGTCAGGCACGCTACGAAGGGATCTTCACCCCGCCGGTCGTGGGCCAGCAAAGCCTGATCTTCCCCGGCCATCATGGCGGCTTGAACTGGGGCGGTGTGATGGTAGACCTCAAGCGAGGGCTGCTGATCATCAATAACCAGCGCCTCCCTTATATGCAGGGGCTGGTGTCTCGCGAACAACTCGACGCCATCAAGGCCAAGTCGTTCCAGGAGTCGCCGGGCAACGCCCAGGGCTTCCGCGTCCAGGCCGGCTTGCCTTACGGCGCGATTAAAGATCCGTGGATGTCATTCCTTGACCAGCCTTGCATTGCGCCACCCTGGGGTTTTATCTCCGGTATCGATCTGCGCACTCGCGATGTCGTCTGGAGCCGCCCGTTCGGCACAGGCTATGACAGCGGACCTTGGGGGATCGCCTCCCGGATGCGCTTCGAAATCGGTACACCGAGTGATGCAACGGGCGTGACAACCGCCGGCGGCGTGACGTTTATCGGTGCCGCTATTGACCGGTTCATGCGGGCTTACAACAGCGAAAGCGGCGAACTGCTTTGGGAAGAACGCCTCCCAGCAGGCAATCAGGCTTCGCCCTTGACCTATATGAGTCAGGGTCGACAGTACGTTGTGGCAGTGGTTGGCGGTCATGACCGGATCCCAACCAAGTTAGGCGACAGCATCATCGCCTGGGCACTGCCCGAGCAATAAAGCGCAGGCTGTATGAGAGGCTCGCTATGAACGTGTCGGTGGGTAAAACATATACATGTTCTACCCCGGTAGTCATGGCGTAGCGTCCGGCACGTATCGCATCACTTCAGGTGATGAAGTTCTAATGACTTATTTCGGGAAGGTTCTAAGCAACGGCTATCACGGCCGCCCTTTAATCACGTATCGATACCCACTACTACCCAAAATTTAAAGCGCCTGACTTTTTCAGCGCGCGCGTAGGCGATTGCGCCCGGTTTATTCACCCTGTGAAAAAGCCAACGCATCGATATGTACGCTTCACGTTTTATAAAATTGGACAGGACATTAATAATGCTCGAACTTTCTGATGGTTTGTATCTCTTGGTGGGCGTCAGTTTTATCACCTCATTCATGACGGCCGCCATTGGTGTGGGCGGTGGGATCGGACTGCTTGCGGTAATGCCTCAATTCATTCCCATCTCCGCAGTTGTACCGGTTCACGGTTTGATTCAAATGGTCAGCAATGCCAGTCGATTCGCGTTTGACTTCAAAAGTGCAAAAGTTGAAATTCTGCCTAAATACGTTATTGGCTGCCTGGTCGGCGCCTTCATCGGCTACTTCTTCATTGGCAAGTTCCCCGAGCAATATTTATCACTGATTCTCGGCTTCTTCATTCTGGCCATCACCTGGACCAAGATCGTCGCACGCCTGGGTTTTATATTTAAAAACTTTGCGCTAGTGGGCTTCTTTCAAACCTTTCTTTCACTGTTCGTGGCAGTAACCGGTTTGATATCGCAGCCCATCCTGATGAAGATGAATATTAATAAAAACGAAGTCATCGTCACCCACGCCATGCAAATGAGCGTACTGCATGGGCTCAAGGTCGCCGCCTTTGTTATTGCGGGATTTGCGTTCATGGATTACGCCAACCTGATCATCATCATGATTACCGCCTCTACATTGGGTTCGTACCTGGGCGGCTTTCTCAGAGACCGTATATCGCAGCGTGTCGGCGCGGTGCTTTTAAAGGCAGGAGTGACGTTTTTTGGTTTGAAGATGATTTTCGATCATTTTTTCAACGGCCTATAAAAAGTTCTACCATTAAAACAAGGAGCGTGAAATGAGCACACGTAAGTTTGATTTTTTTGAAACCAAAGAAATCTCAACGTTTTTGAAAGAGCAGGGATATTGCGTCATCACGCCTCGAGACCACTCTATGGAAGCCTTTAGAGAAGCCGCCGGCAAGTTTGGGCTGATTCAGTTTCATACCAAGTCCGATGAACATGGTGTGGTGGGCGGTGGCGAGCCAATCAACAAGGACTGGCAACGTTTCAAGGATGATTATCACGGCGAACTGTCGAGCGATTTTTTCCCGCATACCGATGGGTCATTCTTGAATGGCATCGCCTACGTAGAGGGGATTGCGAAAAAAATCACGCCTCCCAAATTCGTCATTCTCCAGTGCGTTTCAAAGCCTGAATTTGGCGGCGACAACTTCTTGGTGGATGGGCAGAAAATCTACAATGACCTGCTTGCCAATCAGGCTGACACATTAAAAATATTGATGACCCGCGGCAGTGTCACTTACTGCCGCGACGATTTGTTGTCCATCGATTGCGCAGTCTTTGAAAAAATCGATGATAAAAAAATAAGAATTCGCTACCGGTATGACAGCACTGCTTTTATTCCCGAATGGGCCAACACTGCGTTTAAATACATCCAGACCCACTACTCCACCAACGAGCGTTACATTACCCCTATCAGCCTTGAGCCAGGGGACATTCTGGTGATGGATAACCTGCGGGTCCTGCATGCCCGGCATAAATTCATCGATGGCAACCAGCAGAGAAAAGTAAGAAGGCTGTGGATCGCTGATGACGCAAGCACCACATTCAAAAACATTCTGGATCAGTCCCCGGTGCGCAGGGCCATGCTGCCCTTTCAGAACTACAATATTGCCCAGTCTGAAACCGCCGAGCATTCTTTCATCGAGTACACCTGCGGCATCCACGCCCTATCGAGCAAGCTGTTGCTAAACGCGCATAAGGAATTTGATAGCGCGCTTGAAGCGCTTTAAGTCCTTCAAGACAACCCCCTTGCTGTGATTCCACACTTTCAGGTAGCCACCCCAGTCATCAAAAAGACTGGGGAGTTACTTACACTCAAGGCTTTCTAGGTTTGATTCGGGCCGTCGCTTCGGCCACCAGCGGATCATCCGGCCAGTAATGCTTGGGGTAACGCCCCTTCAAATCCTTCTTCACCTCGGCGTAGGTGCTGCGCCAGAAGTTCGCCAGGTCCTGCGTGACCTGCACCGGCCGCCGCGCCGGTGATAACAGGTGCAACTTCACCACCTGACGCCCACCCGCAATCCGCGGGGTATCCGCTAACCCGAACAGCTCCTGCAAGCGCACCGCGAGGATTGGCGGCTGTTCGCTGTAGTCCAGGCGCACAGACGAGCCCGAGGGTACCTTCACATGCTGCGGCGCGAGTTCATCCAGGCGCTGGGGCAAGGGCCAGGGCAGCAGGTTGTGCAGGTAGCTGGAAATATCCAGGTTGGCGAAATGGCTCAAACGCGTGACCTTGCCCAGATAGGGCATCAGCCAATGTTCCAGATTGGCCAGCAACGCCTTATCGCTGAGGTCGGGCCACTCGCTGGTTTTGCCGGCGTCCAGGTGGCGCAACAGCATCACTCGTGCTTGCCACTGGCGCAGTTCCGGGGTCCAGGGCAGCAGTTCCAGGCCTTTGCGGCGCACCAGGTTGACCAGTGCCTGACTGCGCGCAGACTCGTCGAGACCGGTCAGCGGGTCACGGCTGAGCACCAGTTCACCGACTTTGCGTTGGCGTTCGGCGCGCAGCACGCCTTCGCGTTCATCCCAATCCAACTGGTCGACGTTGCGCACTTGCTCGGCAAGCACCGTATCGAACAGCGCCGGATCAAAATCCGCCGCCAGGTAGATGCGCTCTTCGCGTTGGCCCTGGCGGCTGCCCAGGTCGGCGATCACCAGCCAAGGTTGTTTCATCAGGCTGTCAGCTTCGGCGAACAGCGCAGCGCGGCCGTTGGCCAAACGGTATTCGGCGCCACCGGGGCGACGCTGTTGAGCGACGCGGTCCGGATAGGCCAGCGCCAGCAGGGCGCCGAGCCAACGAGGGTGGGCGGGTTCGGCCACCGGCTGGCTGGCCTTGCCTCTTAAATAACCACGATACTGGCGCGCCAACTGCCTGGCCCGTTGCACCCCGCCCTGGGTACCACGGGCACGCTCTTCGCCGGACATCAGCGCCAGGCGACTGTGCAAGTCCGCACCACCACCGCGCAAGATATCGCGCTCGCCCAACAGCGCCGCCACGTCGCAGGCCATCGCCGCCAGCCCGAGGTCCTGCCCGCGCAACAACAGATGGGCGATACGCGGGTGAGCCGGCAGCTCGGCCATTTTCTGGCCATGGACGGTGAGTTTGTCGTCATTCAAGGCGCCCAGGCGCACCAGCAAATCCTGGGCCTGGGCATAGGCGGCAGTCGGCGGCACATCCAGCCAAACCAACTGGCTGGGGGTCACGCCCCAACGGGCCAACTGCAGCGCCAGGCCGGCGAGGTCGGCAGCAAGGATTTCCGCACTGCCATAGGCGGCCAAACCGTCATGCTGGTCTTCGGACCACAACCGGTAACACACCCCCGGTTCCAGCCGCCCTGCCCGGCCGGCACGCTGGGTGGCGCTGGCGCGGGAGATGCGTTGAGTATCGAGGCGAGTCATGCCGCTGCCGGGGTCGAAACGCGGCACCCGCGCCAGCCCGGCGTCGATCACCACGCGCACGCCGTTGATGGTCAGGCTGGTCTCGGCGATGTTGGTGGCCAGCACCACTTTGCGCTTGCCAGCCGGTGCCGGGTCGATGGCGGCGCGCTGGGCGTTGAGGTCCAATTCGCCGTGCAGCGGGCAGAGCAGCACATCCGTGCCATCCCCCAAGGCATCGGCCAGTTGCTGGTTGACCCGACGAATCTCCGCCTGCCCCGGCAGAAACACCAGCACACTGCCGGTCTCGTCATGCAAGGCTTCAAGGATTGCCTGCACCACCCGCGGCTCGATAAATTCCCCGGCCTGGTACGGCCGCCCCCAGCGCATCTGCACCGGGAACATACGCCCTTCACTGCGCAGGATCGGCGCGTCGTCCAGCAAACCGGCCAAGCGCTCGCCTTCGAGGGTGGCGGACATCAGCAGGATTTTCAGCGGCTGGTCGTCGCGAAACAGCTCGCGGCCATTGAGGCTCAGGGCCAGCGCCAGGTCGGCGTCGAGGCTGCGCTCGTGGAATTCATCGAAGATCAGCAAGCCCACGCCGTCCAGCGCCGGGTCGTCCTGCAGGCGACGGGTGAGAATGCCTTCGGTGACCACTTCTATGCGGGTATTGGGACCCACTTTGCTGTCGAGACGGATGCGATAGCCGACGGTTTCACCGACCTTCTCACCCAACTCGCTGGCCAGGCGTTCGGCGGCGGCCCGCGCGGCGAGCCGCCGGGGTTCGAGCATCAGGATGGTTTGCCCGGCCAACCATGGCTCGTGCAACAAGGCCAGCGGCACGCGGGTGGTTTTACCGGCGCCGGGTGGCGCTTCCAGCACGGCTTCGTGGCGGATCGCCAAGGCGTCACGCAGGGCGGGTAAAACATCATCAATCGGCAACGAATTCATACTGGCTCCAAAGCAGAGCGACGAGTATAACGGCGAACTGCCGGATGCTTGCGCGGGTCTCAAGAACATCAGCCCACATTGGAGCATCGTCGCCTTGTAGACTCGCTTGTGGCCACCTTTCACACCATGTTCAGGAGAGTTTTATGCGTATCGCTTCCCGTGTCATTGGCGGTGTCCTCGCCGTCACCCTGCTGAGCCAACTCACCGCCTGCGGTTCGATTTTCTACCCGGACCGCCGTGGCCAGATCGACGGCAAGATCGACCCGGCGATCGCCGTGCTCGATGCGGTCGGCCTGCTGTTCTATGTGATCCCCGGCCTGATCGCGTTCGGCGTCGACTTCGCCACGGGTGCGATCTACTACGAACCGGGCAAGACCGCCCAGGTCGCGCCGGAAAAACTGCACGAGGCCATCGGCGCCGACGGCAAGGTCGACAACGCCAAGCTGCAAAGCATCATCGAGAAGGAAACCGGCCGCACCTTGCCACTGGACGACCCTCGCCTGATCCAGTTCAAGGGCAGCGTGCACCAACTGGCGTCCCTGGGCCTGCAGCCCGCCGCGTAAGGACAGCCCATGACCAGCAGTCCCGAACACGCCAGGCTCCTGCGCCTGGCCACCCGCGCCTCGGTGGGCGTGGCCTGTGTGCTGATCATCACCAAGGCCATCGCCTGGTGGTTCAGTGGCTCGGTGGCCATGCTCGCCGGCTTGACCGACTCGCTGCTGGACGGCGTGACCTCGCTGCTCAACCTGCTGGCGGTGCATTACGCCCTGCGCCCCGCCGATGACGATCACCGTTACGGCCACGGCAAGGCGGAGTCACTGTCGGGGATGGCCCAGGCGTTGTTTATCGGCGCCAGTGCAGTGTTGATTGCGTTCCAGGCCTACCAACGCTTGCAGCACCCCGAACCCGTGGGCGCGCCCTGGCTGAGCATTGGCGTGATCGTGTTTTCGCTGGCGCTGACCGTGGCGTTGCTGATGCTGCAACATCGGGTGATCCGCGAAACCGGCTCCAACGCGGTACGCGCCGATTCGCTGCATTACCGCTCCGACCTGATGCTCAACGGCAGCATCCTGGTGGCACTGGTACTCGCGGGTTTCGGCTGGCATCAGGTGGACGCTTGGTTCGGCCTGGCGATCGCCGCTTACATCCTGTGGAGCGCCATCCAGATCGCCCGGGAAAGCTTCGCCGTATTGATGGACGAAGAACTGCCGGCGGACATCAGCCAGCACATGCTGGACCTCGCCCGTGGCGTACCGGGCGTACTGGGTGCCCATGACTTGCGCACGCGGGTGTCCGGCAACCACTGGTTTGTGCAGTTGCATCTGGAGTTGCCAGGGGAGCTGACGCTGTCAGTGGCCCACGGCATCAGCGATCAGGCCGCCGATGCCATTCATCAGGCCTACCCGAAGGCCGAGGTGCTGGTGCATGCGGATCCTGCGGATCAGCTAAAAGCGGCAAGCAACAAGCCCCAAGCTTGAAGCTAAAAACTTGAAGCTTGCAGCTGCTACTGTTGCACCTGATAGCCGCGACTGCTCAGGCAGTTGCCCTGGGCCTGGCGATAGGTTTGCACCACTGCCGGGTCGGGGGCGTAGGTGACCGTGCGAGGGTCGAACCCACTCTGCTGCACGGCCCAGCGATAACAGTCGTAGCCGTCTTGCTGCACCTGGGCCGGTGACTGGCCGTTGGCGGGATACGCCACCACGTCATAACCGTTGCCCTGGGGCGCAGGTTGCGGTGCCGGCACGGCCGTCGGCGGTTGCACCACTACGTACTGCGCGGTGCTGCTCTCGTAGGCGTAATAGGCACCGGCGGCGAGAAAGAACAGCGAACTGCCCACCCACACTTCCCTCGCGTAATCCGGCAGGTATTGCACACGGATACCGTACGGCGGCGTCACCACCACATAGCGCGGGCCTTGTGGGCGATACCAGTAGCCGCCGGAGTAAAAGTAATCCTGGCCACGGTAGGGCACGCGGTAATTGCGGTCGGGAAAACGGTCGACGACGTAGCCTGGGCGATATTGCGGGCCCGACCCCCAACCATTGCCATGCCCATCGGGACGACCTGGCCAGCGGTGGTCGCCAGGACGGCCATTGTCGCCAGGCCGTGAACCTGGACCGCCCGCCTCCCAATGTCGGTTGTCGTCGTTACGCCGTGGGATATCGCGGTAATAGCCCTGTCGCGGCTCCTGGGTCTGGCGCACGGTATCGGGCCGCCCCTGGATCGGCAGGTTATTCGACGGCTGCGGTTGCGGCCGCCCCGGTTCGTTCGCCTGGGGGCGCCCTTGCCATTGACCGCCGCCATTCTGGCCGGCGTGATCGCCATGCGGGTTCTGCGGGCGCGGCTGGTTATTTTCCGCACGCCCACCGCCTTCCGGCCCCCGTTCATGCTGCCCGCCGCCCTGCGGGCGCTGCCCCTGGCCCGGTGAGTTATCGCGTTCGTCGGCTACCGCCTGGGCGCCCACGCTGACCACCAGCAAACCAACACCTGCCATACGCCAGATGCGCTTCATGCTTTTCCTCACTGCGGATTAGGGCCTGTTCATGAGACTGGAAAAGCCTCGCCCGGTTCTGAGAGAGGTTATCAGTCACGAGAACTATTTTCTTGAAGGAAAAGAAAAGGGGTGACCCGTCGGCCACCCCTTGAGAATTTCGTCCTGGCTCAACGCTTTTGACGTTGGCTCACCTCACGCCGTCTTGTGGACAGTGTGCAGCCTGGAGGCCGGCTCAACCCTGCTGGGGTGGCGGCCGCAGCGGGCCGGATTGGGCTCGCTGCAGTGGACTGTTGTCCAGGCGGTGATTCTGTTGATAAAGATACCCGCCTGCGCCCGATGGATGATTGCGAAGATTGCGTCAATAAACAGTGCTTGCGCAATTTTTAACCCTTCATGGATAATTCACCGCAATAGTTACGACGAAGGCTAACCCAATGAGCAAGCTTGACCGATACGACCTGAGTATTTTGGCGGAATTGCAGCGTGACGCACGGATCTCCAACCAGGAGCTGGCCGAGCGTATCGGCCTGTCGCCTTCGCCCTGCTCGCGCCGGGTCAAGCAGTTGGAGGACGACGGCTACATCGCCCGCCAGGTCGCGTTGCTCGACCGCAAGATGCTGGGCCTGAGCCTGACCGCCTACGTATTGATCGGCATGGACCGGCACACCCCGGAACGTTTCGAGAATTTCGAAGCGGCCATCCGCACCCTGCCCCAGGTGCTGGAATGCAGCCTCGTGACCGGGATGGATGCCGACTATCAGTTGAAAGTGGTGGTGCCGGACATGGACCACTATCAGAAACTGCTGCTGGGCCACCTGACCCGGATTGAAGGCGTGACCAGCGTGCGCTCGAGCTTCGTACTGAACCAGGTGCTCAACAGCACCGAGCTGCCGCTGACACACCTGCGCACCTGAGAACACTGAGGCTCAAATGTGGGAGGGGGCTTGCCCCCGATTGCGGTGGGTCAGTTGATAAATGTACCGACTGACACTCCGCTATCGGGGGCAAGCCCCCTCCCACATTTGAAGCATACTTCGATCCAGGTCAATGTAGCGTCTGTGGACACTGCCTTATACTTGCCGCCTGCCCTCGTCGGAAAAGCCCATGAACAACATCGACCCCGCCCTGTTCGAAGAATGGATGATGACCGGCCTGGTCACGATCCTGATTATCTTCATGGGCTTTATCGTCTGGGACCTGGCGAAAAAATCCAAGGCCGGGCGCTTTGGCTCGTTCATTCTGTTTTTCGTGCTGGGCCTGGGCGTGGCCGCGTTCATCATCAAGAGCGTGGTGATCGGCCTGATCGAGTCCGGCGCCTTATAAGCGCGCCGGTACGGCCTTCCACTGGCCCTGGTCGAGGCCTTCGATAGACCAGTCGCCAATGCGCACGCGCACCAGGCGCAACGTCGGCAGGCCCACCGCCGCGGTCATGCGCCGTACCTGGCGGTTACGCCCTTCACGAATCACCAGTTCCAGCCAGTGGGTGGGCACGCTTTTGCGAAAGCGCACGGGCGGGTTGCGTGGCCATAAATCAGGCTCCGCCAACTGCCGGGCCTCGGCGGGCAAGGTCATGCCGTCGTTAAGCTCCACACCGTCGCGCAGACGTTGCAGCTGTTCTTCGGTGGGTTCGCCTTCGACCTGCACCCAGTAGGTTTTCGCCAGCTTGTGCCGGGGGTCGGCAATGCGCGCCTGCAACTGGCCGTCGTTGGTCAGCAGCAACAGGCCTTCGCTGTCACGGTCCAGGCGGCCTGCCGGGTAGATGCCGGGTATGTCGATAAAATCCTTGAGGGTCGCGCGCCCGCCTTCGTCACTGAACTGGGTCAGCACATCGAAAGGCTTGTTGAACAGGATCAGCTTGGGCTCGGCGGGCGGCGCCTTGGCGACACGACGCGGGCCTGCATGCGGGGGTTTCACGCCAGGGCGGCGCGAATCGGGACGGGTAGGACGGGACATGGCGAAGAAAACATCTAACGGTCAGGACCGACAATGCTAGTGGCCTGACCGCTAAATGACCATCCCAACCGCTTAGCGGAACGGTGGCTCGTCGAAGCTGCGCAGTTTGCGCGAGTGCAGCGCGTTGAGTTCGGTGCGCAACAGGTCGACAGCTTCGATGCCGATCTTCAAGTGCTGGCTGACCGCACGCTCATAGAATGCGTTGGCCGAACCGGGCAACTTGATCTCACTGTGCAGCGGTTTATCCGACACACACAACAAGGTGCCGTACGGCACGCGCAACCGGTAACCCTGGGCGGCGATGGTGCCGCTTTCCATGTCCACCGCCACGGCACGCGACAGGTTGATCAGCGGCCGTTCCTGGGCCCAGCGCAGCTCCCAGTTGCGGTCGTCGTAGGTCAGCACGGTGCCGGTGCGCAGGCGTTTTTTCAGTTCTTCGCCTTTTTCGCCGGTGACTTTCGCCGCCGCCTGCTGAAGCGCCAGTTGCACCTCGGCCAGGGCCGGGATCGGGATGTTCGGCGGCACCACACGGTCCAGAATCCCATCGCGACGCATGTAGGCGTGGGCCAGCACATAGTCGCCGATGGTCTGGGATTGGCGCAGGCCGCCGCAGTGCCCGATCATCAGCCAGCAATGCGGGCGCAGCACAGCGAGGTGGTCGGTGATGTTCTTGGCGTTGGACGGGCCCACGCCAATGTTCACCAGGGTCACGCCGTGGCCGTCACTGGCCTGCAGGTGATAGGCCGGCATCTGGTAACGGTGCCACACCACGCCCGCGGCAATCGCCGACGCTTCGCCGTGGTCCATGCTCTTGTCGATCACCACGTTGCCCGGCAGCACCATGCGGATAAACCGTGGGTCGCTGCGCAGTTGCTCCAGGCCATGCAGGATGAACTGGTCAACGTAGCGATGGTAGTTGGTCAGCAGGATCCACGGCTGCACATGGCGCCAGTCACTGCCGGTGTAGTGCACCAGGCGGCGCAGGGAAAAGTCCACACGGGCCGCGTCGAACAGGGCCAGGGGCAGCGGGTCGGTGTTTTCCCAGTCATACAGGCCGTCGGCGATGCCGTCGGTGGCGGCGGACAAGTCGGTGCTGGGGAACACGCGGGCCAGGGTTGCGGCGGTCACGCCGGAGCCGGCCAGTTCGTCGCCCTGCTCCACCACGTAAGGGTAGGGAATGTTTTGCTGGCTGACGCCCACTTCCACCGTCACGGTGAAGTCGTGCATCAACGGCACCAGTTGCTCCAAAAGGTACTTACGGAACGCCGCCGGATGGGTGACGGTGACGCTGTAGGTACCCGGCAACTGCACCTTGGCATACGCCCGGGTAGTTTGTGGGACTTCGCAGTGGCAGTGGTAAGTCAGGCGCAGTTCCGGGTAGCGAAACAGCGCACGTTGTTCGGCGTCGGGTTCGACGCGGTCCTTGAGGTATTGCTTGAGGGCCTGATTGAGCGCGCCAGTCGCACGCTCATGCAGAGCGGCCAGCCGGTCCACGGCCTCTTCAGCGGTTTGAACGACAACAAAAGCTTCGGTCACGGTAAGCATCCTGTGTTCTGGACTTGCAGGCCTTTATCTTGCCTGTATCCAGGCTGCACTGAAACAGTCGGATTGGAATGCTCTTAATAATGTGGGAGGGGGCTTGCTCCCGATGCGGTGTGTCAGCCAGCAGATTTATCAACTGGCTCACCGCTATCGGGAGCAAGCCCCCTCCCACATGGGTGCGTGTTCAGCCAGGGGTTGAGCGGGCGACAAGGGCTTCTACATCCACGCCGCGCGGCAAGGCGCCATACACTCGACCGTGCGACTCGCCCAGGCGACTGGCAATAAACCCATCACTGACCGCCGCATTCCCAGCCTCCAGCAACAGCTTGGCCTGCAGCGCCAGGGCAATATCCTCAGTCAGCTGGCGGGCGCGGTACTGGATATCCTGGGTGTCCATGAACGCCGACTTCAACCGCTCGATGTGCCGCGCCAGTTGCTGGTCGCCATGCCCATCGCCGAGTTCGACAAACAACGCCTCCAGCACGCCCGGCTCTTTCGACAAGGCCCGCAGCACGTCCAGGCATTGCACGTTGCCGGAGCCTTCCCACGTCGAATTCACCGGCGCCTCACGGTACAGACGCGGCAGGATGCTGTCCTCGACATAACCGGCGCCGCCCATGCATTCGGCGGCTTCGTTGATCATGGCCGGCGCCCGCTTGCAGATCCAGTATTTGCCCACCGCCGTCACCAGCCGGGCGAACTTGGCTTCCTGTTCATTGCCCAGGTGATCCAGCGCCCGTCCCATGCGCAGGCTCAAGGCCAAGGCCGCTTCGCTTTCCAGGGCCAGGTCAGCCAGCACGTTCTGCATCAGCGGCTGTTCGCTGAGCACGCGGCCGCCCACCGAGCGATGGGCGCAGTGATGGCTCGCCTGGGTCAATGCCTGGCGCATCAGCGCGCTGGAACCGACCATGCAATCGAAGCGGGTCATGGCGACCATCTCGATGATGGTTGGCACGCCGCGCCCCTCTTCACCCACCATCCAGGCCAGGGCGCCACGGAACTCGACTTCGCTGGAGGCGTTGGAGCAGTTGCCCAGTTTGTTCTTCAAACGTTGAATGTAGAACTCGTTGCGCGTGTCATCCGGGCGATGCCGGGGCAGCAGGAAACAGGTCAGGCCCTTGTCGGTCTGGGCCAGGGTGAGGAAGCCGTCGCACATCGGCGCCGAGCAGAACCATTTGTGGCCCACCAGTTCGTAAGCCTGCCCCGGGCCGCCCGCGCCCACCGCGTAAGCGCGGGTAGTGTTGGCGCGCACGTCGGTGCCGCCCTGCTTTTCAGTCATGGCCATGCCGATGGTGGCACCGGCCTTGTGGGCGATGCCGACGTTGCGCGGGTCGTATTGAGTATTGAGAATTTTCGGCAGCCAGAGGTCCGCCAGGTCGGGTTGCAAGCGCAAGGCCGGGACGCAGGCGAAGGTCATGGTCAGCGGGCAACCGCTGCCCGCTTCGGCCTGGCTGTGCAGGTAGGTCATCGCGGCGCGCGCCACGTGGGCGCCGGATTGCGGGTGGGTCCACGGCAACGACGGCAGGCCATGCTCGACGGCGGTGCGCATCAGTTCGTGGTAGGCGGGATGAAACTCCACCAGATCGATCCGATGACCATAACGGTCATGGCTGCTGAACACCGGCTTGTGCTGATTGGCCAGGAACCCCGCCGCCATCAACGGCCCGCCGGCCAGCGCACCATAGGCATCGATACGCGACTCGGCCCAGCCGGCGCCGAAGCGACGCGTCCACTCTTGCAGGGGCAGGTCGATGCGGTACAGGTTGGTACCGTCCAGGGACGGTGGCTGGTTGGTGACGTCGTGGGTTTCGGCAAACCGGTGCAGATTCATGACGGGCCTCCTGGAAAAAGGCCACGTGACATCGGGGCCCTGATTTCAGTTAAGCACCGTCACAAGCCTTAAAAAAGTGGCATACGTGCCGAATGCTCGGCGCTTTCGCCCTGCTGCGGACACAGTACGAGACGCTCCAGTGTCGCCTGCAAAGCCTCGAAACGTACCGGCTTGGCCAAGTGCTCGCTCATGCCGATGCCATGACAGCGCTCACGATCGGCCACATTCAGCGCCGTGCTCAGACCGATCACCGGCAACTCACCGCAACCTGGCAAGGCACGAATCTGGCAGCACAACGAGAAGCCGCCCTCAGGCACATCCAACACCACCGCGTCGAACCTGTTCTCCTGCAAAGTAGCCAGCGCCGCCGGGCCACCGTCCACGGCCTTGACCCGATAACCCAGCTTGAGCAGCATGCCGCGCACCGCCAGTTGCGCCACGCTGTTGTCATCCACCAGCAGCACTGTGCATTCCAGCGGCGCTCGTTGTGCAGGCTGCACCTGCGTGGCCGGCTTCGGTTCGGGCGGGATCGTCTTGACGTCCATTTCCAGCTGGAAGCGGCTGCCCTTGCGGGGCTCTGAATGATGGGTGAGACGTCCGCCCGCCAGCTCGATCAACTGCCGGCAAATCGCCAGGCCAATGCCCAGGCCGCCGTATTCGCGGGTCATCGAGCCATCGAGTTGGAAGAAGCGCTGATACAGCGTGGCCTCGTCCAGGAAGGCGAAGCCGATACCGGTATCGGTCACGATAAAGCTCAAGCGCCATTCGCCATCTGCCTGGGGAACCCCAACCACGCGCAAGCGCACCGCGCCGTGGTGGGTGAATTTGAAGGCGTTGTCCAACAGGCAATCCAGGCACTGGATCAGCTTGTCGGCGTCGCCGATCACGCGGTCCGGCACGGTATCGGCAACGTCAACGGAAAACTCCAGGCCCTTGGCCTGGGCGCTGGCGGTGAACTGCTGACGCAAGGTATCCAGCACCGCGCGCAAGCCAAACACCTGCGGTCGGGCAGCCAGGCGGCCGGCCTGCAACTCGGTCAGGGTGAGAATGCCGTTGACCATGCGCATCATGTCCCGCGCCGACCCCGCAGCGGTTTGCTGGTATTGCGCCAGGTCATCGTCCAGGGGCACGGTTTGCATCAGCTCGAGGGAGCCGATCACGCCGTTCATCGGCGTGCGTAACTCGTGAGTCAAGGTGGCGAGGAATTCATCCTTGAGCCGATTGCTGCGGGCCAGTTGCTGGTTGAGCACTTCGAGCTTCTGGCTGGCGTCGAACAGGATCTGCGCCTGCTGCTCACGCATGCCGTTGATACGGTCGGCCAGGGCCAGGGACAGCAGCGCGACTTCGATGGCCGAGCCGATCTGGCTGGCATACATGGTGAGGAATACGTTGGGCAAGTAGCCCAGCACCATCAGCGTATTGACTACCCCACCAAGCAAGAACGCCGACCAGGCGATGATGAAATAACGCGCCATGCGCTGGCCGCAATACCAAGCCTTGATCGCCGCCACGAAGATGGTCACGGTGAACACCAGCGCCAGCGCAGTGGCCAGGCGCAGCGCCACCGCGTAGCTGGTCAACAGCGCCAGCACCATGACCAGCCCGCCACAGGCCGTCAGCGCCAGCAAAGTGCGGTTGAGCCAGCGGCTGTGTTGCGCGGTGTGCAGGAAGCTGCGCGCGAACAGGCTGCCGAACAACGCCGCCGAGCCAATCAGGAACGGCACCGCCGCGTTCGCCCACCACGGGTTGTTCGGCCAGAAGTACTCCACGGCCACGCCATTGACCGACAACTGATACAGGCCGAACGAGGCGATATACAGGATGTAATAGAGGTAGCTGGTGTCGCGCACGCTCAAGTAGATGAACAGGTTGTAGACCAGCATGCCCAGCAACACGCCGTAGATAGCGCCCAGCACATACAGGCGCAGCGGCTGCTCTTCCATATAGGCAGTGCCTGCCCACAGGGTCAACGGCGCCTGGATCGAGCCTTGGCTTTGCAGGCGCAGGTAGACCGTCTGCCGCTGGTCGGGCACGAAGTTGAGCTTGAACAGGTAGTTGCTCTGGCGCACTTCACGGCTGGAAAAGGGTAATGCGCTGCCGGTGCGGGTGGTCAGCCGATAGTTGCCGGTGCCGTCGTTCTGGTACAGGTCCAGGCGATTGAGCGGCGGGTAAGCCAGTTCCAGAAACCAGGTACGCGGGGAGCGAGGGTCAATGGCGGTGTAGTGCAGGTTGACCTTGAGCCAGAACACCGAGCGCGAATAACCGGCATTAAGGGTGGGCTTGTCGTGAGTCTTGAATTGGGTGGCGTAGGCAGGGGAGCTGACGTCGGCGATGGTGAGGGTGCCGGTGGGGTCTTCGAGCACTTGCATGACCCGGCCCAGTGGCAGGCTTCGGGTGCTCTGATTGAACTCGACGGCGCCGGCCAGCAGCGGCAGCCCGCACAATAATAAAATCAGCAAATAGCGCATAGAGCCCCAGCGTGGCCTGTCCGGTTATGTCAAAAAGCCCCCCATCCTTTTGAGAAGACGTATACCGGCGATACAGTAAGTTGTTTGGATCCACTCTAGCATAGCCGCTAAAGGCCATTGGACACCATTGGAACTATTTTTTGGAGGGCTCTGGAACGTGGCTTTCAGGGGCATTCATTCGTTTTTCTGCGATTACAAAGGCGCTGTGCAACGCAACATTCCCTTATCGCCGGACAGCCACGCAAAAAGCGTTTGGTGGTAAGCTCGCGCACCATGAATATCTACAGCTCTCGCCCTGTTGTTCTCTGTCTCTCCGGCCATGATCCCAGTGGTGGCGCCGGCTTGCAGGCAGATATCGAAGCCCTGCTCGCCCAGGGTTGCCACGCGGCGCCTGCCGTCACCGCGCTGACCGTGCAGAACACCGTCAATGTCAGCGACTTCCGCGTGCTCGACCGCGAGTGGGTGCTGGCCCAGGCCAATGCCGTGCTCGGCGATTCCGAAGTCGCGGCGGTGAAGCTGGGCATGCTGGGGTCTACGGCGATGGTCGACACGGTGGTCGAACTGCTGCAAGCGCACCCGCACCTGCCGGTGGTCTGCGACCCGGTGCTGCGCGCCGGCGGCGGTGGCAGTCTGGGCAAGGATGAAGTCGGCTATGCGATGCGCGAGCGGCTGTTGCCGCTGGCACTGATCGCCACGCCCAACCTGCCCGAAGCGCGCATCCTTGCCGAATTGCCTGACGGCAGCGCCGATGAATGCGCCGAGAAGCTGCTCCCTTTCATCAAGCACCTGCTGATCACCGGCGGCCACGGCGACGAGCACGAAGTGCACAACCGCCTGTACAGCCGCGACGGCAGCCGCCATACCT
Organism: Pseudomonas sp. W4I3; assembly: GCF_030816195.1. Taxonomy (GTDB): domain Bacteria; phylum Pseudomonadota; class Gammaproteobacteria; order Pseudomonadales; family Pseudomonadaceae; genus Aquipseudomonas. The sequence continues at coordinate 5,904,192 of NZ_JAUSXS010000001.1, forward strand.
ATACGTGCCAGCGTCTGCCCGGCAGCTATCACGGCTCCGGTTGCACGCTGGCCAGCGCATTGGCGGGGCGACTCGCCCAGGGCGAAGGCCTGGCCAGCGCCGTGCAGTCGGCGCTTAACTACACCTGGCGCACCTTGCGTGACGCCGAACAACTCGGCCAGGGCCAGTTCGTACCGCGTCGGTTGCCACTGGATTTCTGCTCGTAGCTCACCGTTCATCACCACTTACCGCTCGTCACAGCAAGGGGCTTGCCCGATGAAACTACGTGGCCTTTACGCCATTACCGACAGCCAACTGTTGGCCGGCAAGTTCCTCGCCTACGTCGAAGCGGCGCTGGAAGGCGGCGTGACGCTGCTGCAGTACCGCGACAAAAGCAGCGACGACGCGCGCCGCCTGCGTGAAGCCGAGAAACTGCGGGAGCTGTGCGCGCGCTACAAGACCCAATTGATCATCAACGACGACGCCGAACTGGCCGCACGCCTGGGCGTGGGCGTGCACCTGGGCCAGACCGACGGCCCGCTGACCCCGGCCCGTTCGCTGCTCGGCTCCAGGGCGATCATCGGTGCCACGTGCCACAGCCAGATCGAACTGGCCGAACAGGCCGCCAGGGAGGGCGCCAGCTATGTCGCCTTTGGCCGCTTCTTCAATTCCACGACCAAGCCCGGCGCCCCTGCCGCCAGCCTTGACATGCTGGCCGAGGCGCGCAAGCGCCTGCACCTGCCGATCTGCGTGATCGGCGGCGTGACCCTGGAAAACGCCGAACCGCTGGTGGCCCACGGGGCCGACCTGCTCGCCGTGGTGCACGGCCTGTTCGGCGCCGACAGCACCCAGGAAGTCACGCGCCGCGCCCGTGCATTCAACGACCTTCTTAAATCTTCAGTTTAGAGAGCCCGATCATGTCCCGTTCCGAAACCCTGTTTGCCAACGCCCAGAAACACATCCCCGGTGGTGTGAACTCCCCCGTGCGTGCGTTCAAGAGCGTGGGCGGCACGCCGTTGTTCTTCAAGCACGCAGAAGGCGCCTATGTCACCGACGAAGATGACAAGCGCTACGTCGACTATGTCGGCTCCTGGGGCCCGATGATCCTCGGTCACAGCCATCCGGACGTGCTGGACGCCGTACGCCAGCAACTGCAGCACGGTTTGTCCTACGGTGCTCCGACCGCGATGGAAACCGAGATGGCCGACCTGGTCTGCTCGATCGTGCCGTCGATGGAAATGGTGCGCATGGTCAGCTCCGGCACCGAAGCCACCATGAGCGCCATCCGTCTGGCCCGTGGTTTCACCGGTCGCGACAGCATCATCAAATTCGAAGGCTGCTACCACGGCCATTCCGACAGCCTGCTGGTAAAAGCCGGTTCCGGCGCGCTGACCCAGGGCGTACCGAGTTCGGCCGGCGTACCGGCGGCGTTCGCCAAGCACACCCTGACCCTGCCGTTCAACGACATCGCCGCCGTGGAGCAGATGCTCAGTGAAGTCGGCCAGGACGTTGCGTGCATCATCGTCGAGCCGGTCGCCGGCAACATGAACTGCGTGCCCCCGGCCCCGGGTTTCCTCGAAGGCTTGCGCGAGCAGTGCGACAAGCACGGCGTGGTGCTGATTTTTGACGAAGTGATGACCGGCTTCCGCGTCGCCCTCGGCGGTGCCCAGGCTCACTACGGCGTCACACCGGACCTGAGCACCTTCGGCAAAATCATCGGTGGCGGCATGCCCGTGGGCTGCTTCGGCGGCAAGCGCGAGATCATGCAGCACATCGCGCCCCTGGGCCCGGTCTACCAGGCCGGCACCCTGTCCGGTAACCCGCTGGCAATGGCGGCCGGCCTGACCACCCTGCGTTTGATCAGCCGTCCGGGCTTTCACGCCGAGCTGACCGACTACACCACCCGCCTGCTGGACGGCCTGCAAGTGCGCGCCGACGCCGCCGGCATCCCGTTTGTGACCACCCAGGCCGGCGGCATGTTTGGCCTGTATTTCAGCGGCGCCGACGACATCGTCACCTTTGATGACGTCATGGGCAGCGACGCCGACTTGTTCAAGCGCTTCTTCCACCTGATGCTCGAAGGCGGTGTGTACCTGGCACCAAGCGCCTTTGAAGCCGGCTTCACCTCGATCGCCCATGGCGACGCCGAGCTGAAACTGACCCTGGATGCTGCCGAGCGTGCCTTTGCGGCCCTGAAATAAGTGACGGCGCTGATCTGACGTTGCCCGTGGCAGCGTCAGATTTGCTACTTTGCTTACAGAGATTTCCTGCTTTTTTCGAGAATTGCCCTGCAATCCGGCAGATAACTTGCCCAAGCAGCAGAAAAACGAGTAAAGACTTTGTAAGCAGAGGCCTGCTTATTTCATAATGCGCGCTTATTGGACTCCTTGAGGGTCCGCGCGCCCCGTCAGAGGTAAGTCGATTCCCATGAAACGCACCGGCCGCACCCTGGTTCTGGGCTGCCTGTTGCTCCTTCAGCCGCTGCTGGCGCATGCACAAGCAGGCGGCAACTCGTTGTTAATCCCAGCGATGGGTCGCTGCACCCTCAATACCCAGCCGGACACCCAGGCCGAAGCCCTGAGCGCGTGCCAGAAACAGGCCGATGAGGGGGACGCGCAAGCGCAATACGAGTTGGGCGAGTACTACCACGACAGCAAGAACCCGGCCGTCGACCTCAACAAAGCGTTGAGCTACTTCGAGAAGGCCTCGCTCCAGGGCCACGCCCAGGCGCAATTCCAGTTGGGCAACATGTTCTTTCGCGGTGAAGGTGTACCGGCCAATAACGTCCAGGCCTACATCGTGCTGAAAATGGCTGCGGTCAACGGCGCCGAAGACGCGCTGGACACCGCCGACGAAGTCGCCGAGCACATGCAGCGCGATGAACTGGAAGTGGCAACCCAGGTGCTGGGGCAGATCTTCCGCAATTACCTGCAGGAACTGCAGAGTGCCGACGGGCGTTCGCCCTTCTCACCCCTGCCCTGACCGGCCTTACTTCTCAGGCATTGGCATCGGAAACGGCATGACATTGCTCACGCCGCGCGCTTCGCTGATCTTGGGCGTGCCCAGGCGCTCGACTTCATCGATGCGCACAATCGAATGCATCGGCACAAAACTGCGCACCACGCCTTCAAACTGAGCCTTGAGCTTTTCTTCGCCCGGGTCGACGACCAACTGGGTGCGCTCGCCAAAGACGAACTCTTCCACCTCCAGAAAGCCCCACAGATCACTTTGATAGATCTGCTTGGCGTACATTTCGAACACCTGGCCCTGGTTGAGGAAAATCACCTTGTAGATTGGAGCTTCACGTTTGGTCATGGTGGGCGAGCAACACATCGGGGATATAAAAGAGGGCGCGAACTATAGCATGGCACCCGATGCACAGCGCTAGGAACCAATGGGCATGCCCCCTATAATGCGCGGTTCTTTACCACCAGTTGACGATTCCCATGGCCAAGAAGCTTTACATCGAAACCCACGGTTGCCAGATGAACGAGTACGACAGCTCGCGCATGGTTGATCTGCTGGGCGAACACCAGGCCCTGGAAGTCACCGCCCGCGCCGAAGATGCCGACGTGATCCTGCTCAATACCTGCTCGATCCGCGAACGAGCCCAGGACCGTGTGTACTCGCAGCTGGGCCGCTGGCGCGAATTGAAGCTGGCCAACCCGGACATGGTGATCGCCGTCGGCGGTTGCGTGGCCAGTCAGGAAGGCGCCGCGATCCGCGACCGCGCGCCCTACGTCGATGTGGTCTTCGGCCCGCAGACGCTGCACCGCCTGCCGGAAATGATCGACGCCGCGCGCGCCACCAAGTTGCCGCAAGTGGACGTGTCGTTCCCCGAAATCGAAAAATTCGACCATTTGCCCGAGCCGCGCATCGATGGGCCAAGCGCCTACGTGTCGGTGATGGAAGGCTGCAGCAAATACTGCACCTTCTGCGTAGTGCCCTACACCCGCGGCGAAGAAGTCAGCCGACCGTTTGACGATGTGCTGGCGGAAATCATCCACCTGGCCGAAAACGGCGTGCGTGAAGTGACCCTGCTGGGCCAGAACGTCAACGGTTACCGTGGCCTGACAGACGATGGCCGTCTGGCCGACCTCGCGGAGTTGATCCGTGTGGTCGCCGCCGTCGAGGGCATCGAGCGCATCCGCTACACCACGTCGCACCCGCTGGAGTTCTCCGACAGCCTGATCCAGGCCCACGCCGAAGTGCCGGAGCTGGTCAAGCACCTGCATCTGCCGGTGCAGTCGGGCTCGGACCGCATCCTGTCAGCGATGAAGCGCAACCATACGGCCCTGGAGTACAAATCCAAGCTGCGCAAATTGCGCGCCGCCGTGCCAGGCATCTGCATCAGCTCGGACTTCATCGTCGGCTTCCCTGGCGAGACCGAGAAGGATTTCCAGCAGACCATGAAGCTGATCGAGGACGTGGGTTTCGACTTCTCTTACTCGTTTGTCTACAGCCAACGCCCAGGCACGCCAGCGGCCGACCTGCTGGACGAAACCCCGGAAGCGCTGAAAAAGGAACGTTTGAATGCGCTGCAACATCGCCTGAACCAGCAGGGTTTCGAGATCAGCCGACAAATGGTCGGTTCGATCCAGCGCATCCTGGTGACCGATTATTCGAAGAAGGATCCTGGCGAATTGCAGGGTCGCACCGAGAACAATCGCATCGTCAACTTCCGCTGCGATAACCCGACCCTGATCGGCCAGTTTGCCGATGTGCACATCGACGCGGCCCAGCCGCACTCGTTGCGTGGGTCTCTGGTGCAATAACCGTCATGTCAACGCCATTCAAATGTGGGAGGGGGCTTGCCCCCGATAGCGGTACATCAGACACACATCAGTTGCCTGACACTCCGCTATCGGGGGCAAGCCCCCTCCCACACTGGGACCGTGCAGCATTCCGATAACGTAAGTGCTTTCGCACACCGACGCCTGGCGTTATTCTCTCTTTCACCTCAACAGCCAAAGGGCGGCTAAAAGCGACCTTGAACGCACCTACAGCAGAACCCCATCGTTTTCTCCTCGAGCCGTTTGAGGCTCGCCGTTTCGCCAACCTGTGCGGACAGTTCGACGAGCACCTGCGCCTGATCGAACAACGCCTGAGCATCGAGATCCGCAACCGCGGCAATCAGTTCGAGCTCATTGGTGAACCCCACCACACCACGTCCGCGGAAAACCTGCTGCGTCGTCTCTACCGCGAAACCAAGGGCAGTGAGCTGTCGCCGGAAACGGTGCACCTGTACCTGCAGGAATCCGCCGTGGAAGACCTGGCCAACAACCCCGTAGCCGAAGCCAGCGTGGCCCTGCGTACCAAGAAAGGCATGATTCGCCCACGCGGCTTGAATCAGCAGAAGTACGTCAAGGAAATCCTCGGCAACGACATCAACTTCGGCATCGGCCCGGCCGGTACCGGCAAGACCTACCTGGCCGTGGCCTGTGCGGTCGATGCCCTGGAGCGCGAACAGGTGCGTCGCATCCTGCTGGTGCGCCCGGCCGTCGAGGCGGGCGAAAAGCTCGGCTTCCTGCCTGGCGACCTGGCGCAGAAGATCGACCCGTACCTGCGTCCGCTCTACGACGCACTCTACGAGATGCTGGGCTTTGAGTACGTAGCCAAGCTGATCGAACGCCAGGTGATTGAAATCGCTCCGCTGGCGTACATGCGTGGTCGTACCTTGAACAACAGCTTCATCATTCTCGACGAAAGCCAGAACACCACCGTCGAACAGATGAAGATGTTCCTGACCCGTATCGGTTTCGGCTCCACGGCCGTGATCACCGGCGACATCACCCAGGTCGACCTGCCACAAGGGCACCAAGTCAGGCCTGGGCCAGGTGATCGAAGTGCTCAAGGACGTGCCAGGCATCAGCTTTACGCATTTCATGCCCAAGGACGTGGTGCGCCACCCACTGGTGCAGCGCATTGTCGAGGCCTACGAGCGTTTCGAACACCGCGACGACGGCCTGTCGAAGGACGTACGCCGCGATGCTTGAGCTTGACCTGCAACTGGCCACCGAAGCGGCCGCGCCCAGCGAAGCCCGGTTCCGTCAGTGGTGTGAGCTGGCCTTGCGCCAGCGCACCGCCGATTCGGAGCTGACCATTCGTCTGGTGGACGAGCCCGAAGGTCGTGAGCTGAATCACACCTGGCGCCAGAAAGACTACGCGACCAACGTGCTGTCATTCCCCGCCGACGTGCCCGACGAGTTCCTGGATATCCCGCTGCTGGGCGACCTGGTGATCTGTGTTGCGGTAGTGGAGCGTGAGGCGCAGGAGCAAGAAAAGGAACTCGAGGCCCACTGGGCCCATCTAGTCATCCATGGCTGCTTGCATCTCTTGGGTTACGACCATATAGACGATGACGAAGCCGAGGAAATGGAAGCACTGGAACGAACGTTGCTTGCAGAACTGGGCCATCGCGACCCGTATGCAGACGACGAAAACCAATCGACACTCAACTGAAACAATCAAGGATTTAGAGTAATCGCTATGAGCGAAGACCGATCGAGCAACGGGCAAAAGTCATGGCTGGGTAAATTGACCCAGGCTTTTGCCCACGAGCCGAAAAACCGCCAGGAGCTGCTGGAGCTGCTGCGCGAGGCCCATCAGAACAAGTTGCTGGACAGCGAAGCGCTGGCCATCGTTGAAGGCGCCATCCAGGTCGCTGACCTGCAAGTACGCGACATCATGGTGCCGCGTTCGCAGATGATCAGCATCAAGGCGACCCAGACCCCTCGGGAATTCCTCCCGGCCGTGATCGACTCGGCGCACTCGCGCTACCCGGTGATCGGCGAAAGCCATGACGACGTCATGGGCGTCCTGTTGGCCAAGGACCTGTTGCCGCTGATCCTCAAGGAGAACGGCGACAGCTTCAACATCAAGGACCTGCTGCGCCCGGCCACCTTCGTGCCGGAGTCCAAGCGCCTGAACGTGCTGCTGCGCGAATTTCGCGCCAACCACAACCACATGGCCATCGTGATCGACGAATACGGTGGAGTGGCGGGCCTGGTGACCATCGAAGACGTACTGGAACAGATCGTCGGCGACATCGAAGACGAGCACGACGTTGAAGAAGACAGCTACATCAAGCCACTGCCCAGCGGTGACTTCCTGATCAAGGCATTGACGCCTATCGAGAACTTCAACGAGTTCTTCGACAGCGAATTTTCCGACGATGAATTCGACACCGTCGGCGGCCTGGTGATGAGTGCGTTCGGGCATCTGCCCAAGCGTAACGAAACCACCGAAATCGGCGCGTATCGTTTCCGCATCCTGAATGCCGATAGCCGTCGCATCCATCTGATTCGCCTGACTCCGATTGCCCGCTAAGGACTGACATGCGCCGTATGATTGCACCCGGCTGGCCCGGTAACTTGCTGGCCGTGGTGGCCGGCGCCATTACCACCCTGGCGCTGGCGCCGTTTGACATCTGGCCGCTGGCGCTGGTGGCGGTTGGTGTGTTCTATATCGGCCTGCGTGAGCTGACACCCCGTCAGGCCCTGGGCCGCGGCTGGTGTTTCGGATTTGGCCTGTTTGGCGCGGGCACCAGCTGGATCTACTACAGCATCCACCACTTCGGCGGCGCTTCGGTGCTGCTGGCGGGTTTCTTGATGCTGTTGTTCACCGCCGCCATCGCCTGGTTCTTCGCCCTGCCCGCCTGGCTGTGGGCGCGCTGGCTGCGCCGCAATGAAGCACCGCTGGCCGATGCGCTCACCTTCGCAGCGCTGTGGGTCGGCCAGGAAGCGTTTCGTGGCTGGTTCCTCACCGGCTTTCCGTGGTTGTACTCCGGCTACAGTCAACTCGACGGCCCGCTCAGCGGTCTCGCCCCCCTGGGCGGGATGTGGCTGATTTCGTTCGCCCTGGCGCTGACGGCCGCCGTGCTGTGCAATCTGCCGCGCCTGTTGGCAAGCAAGCGCAACAGCTTCATCGCCGCAGGCTTAGTGCTGCTCGTTGCGCCCTGGGCCATTGGCCTGGCGCTCAAGCATCACGCCTGGACCTCGCCTTCCGGCCCGCCGCTGAGCGTGGCCGCCATTCAAGGCAACGTCGAACAGAGCATGAAGTGGGACCCGGATCAGCTCAATGCGCAGTTGGCGCTGTACCGCGACATGAGCTTGAGCTCCAAGCGCGTCGACTTGCTGGTGTGGCCGGAAACCGCCGTACCGGTGCTCAAGGAGTCGGTCGAAGGTTATCTGGGCATGATGGGCAAGTTCGCCGCCGGCCGTAATACCGCGCTGATCACCGGGGTACCGATTCGTCAGGAGGTGCGCCATGAAAAGCGTTACTTCAATGGCATCACCGTGGTTGGCGAAGGTGACGGCACCTACCTCAAGCAAAAGCTGGTGCCCTTCGGTGAGTACGTGCCCTTGCAGGATATGTTGCGCGGGTTGATCGCCTTCTTCGACCTGCCGATGTCAGACTTCGCCCGCGGCCCTTCAGACCAGCCGATGCTCCAGGCCAAGGGGTATCAGATTGCGCCGTTCATCTGCTATGAAGTGGTGTACCCGGAGTTCGCCGCCGGCCTGTCGGCCCAGAGCGACCTGCTGCTTACGATCAGCAACGATACGTGGTTCGGCCGCTCCATCGGCCCGCTGCAGCATCTGCAGATGGCGCAGATGCGTGCGCTGGAAGCCGGCCGCTGGATGATCCGCGCCACCAACAACGGCGTGACCGGCCTGATCAACCCGTTTGGGCAGATCACCGCACAGATCCCGCAGTTCGAGCGCGGCATTCTCTACGGTGACGTGGTACCGATGCACAACCTCACGCCCTACCTGCAATGGCGGTCGTGGCCGTTGATCATCGTGTGCGTGCTGTTGTTCGGCTGGGCGCTGCTGGCGGCCCGAATGGCCAAAACGGTCTAACAGATCAAACACAAAACCACTGTGGGAGGGGGCTTGCCCCCGAGCTTTTTGTAGGAGCGAGCTTGCTCGCGAAGCACTCATGACCCCCCGCGTTTATCCAGAATGAGCGCGTTGCCTGGGCATTTTTCGCGAGCAAGCTCGCTCCTACAATGAATCACTTTCGCTTAACTGACTGGAATTAGGGGCAACCCCCTCCCACATTTTGTAGCTCGGCGCTATTTGTAGAACAACCGATACCCCACCTGCCCCACCGCCTCGTTGATCAATTGCCCGCTCTGCCACACCGACTTGACCTCCGGCATCCAGCCGCCCAGTGGACGCGCATTGTCCACGCCCAGGAAACCCACCGGCGCTGGCACCACGGTAAAGCCGGCCTTCTCGAAGCTCCACACCGAACGCGGCATGTGCCAGGCCTGGGTCACTACCACCACGCGCTTGATGCCCTGCGGCAATAGAATCTCGGCACTCATCTGCGCATTTTCCCAGGTAGTGCGGCTGCGCTCTTCCTTCCAGCGCACGCTCACGCCGAAATCATTCTGCATCGACATGGCCATCAGCTCTGCTTCGCTGGGCGGTGTGCCGTAGTGCAAGCCACCGGTGGTCAACACCGGCAAGCCGGAGGCCTTGGCCAGACGCGCCGCGAAACGCTGGCGCTCCAAGCCGATGCCGGTGGGTTGATCACTGCCCCACGCAATATCGCCGCGTTCGCGACCGGAGCCGAGCACCACAATCGCATCGGCGCGCTGGGCCAGCGTCGCCCAGTCATCACGGGCCAGGGGCGGCACGGTTTCCAAGGCGTGCGCGCCCCACTGCACCATCACCGGCAGGCTGATCAACCACATCCCGCCCAACCCCAAGGCAAAGCAACACCCCGCCAGCCTTGGACGACTGCGGCGAAACCACCAGGCAAGCGCCAGCAGCAGCAAGAAAATACCGGGAGGCAACAACAATTGTTTAATGAAATAACGAAAAGGCATCGGGCATCTCCAAAGATGCCCGAAGCCTAGATGCAACGGGGTTCAGCAACAATCCTTACCAGCACATTTTGCAAAGTAGCGGATAACGCGGGGTCACTTGCACCGTACGGACCGGAACCTATCCGCGCCGCGACCGGCCGCCAAGTCCTTCAGCCAGAAGACGTTGGCCGAACCAGAAGACGCCTGGACTGGCGGGGAGGCCTGCCCATGAGAGGCACGTGGGTGACGCAACGCCAGGTAGTTCTTGATCAGTTCAAGCTCCGCCTGGCTCAAGCCTCGCAACTCCAGCTCCAGAGGCCGTTCACCACGCAATCGGCCTGCGGTTCTTGCGGCATCCAATGCCCGACCCAAACGGTCGATCAGTCCTTCATATAACTGCGGTTTCGTTAAAGTTCGCTGCGATTCAGCCATCCCCTCACCTCATTGAAGAAATACTTGCTCCCCAATAAACAGCGTAGCCCCCGTGGCTGCGCCTGCCCGATGCCGCGACAGACGGCCTGGCTCGCGCAATCAGGGTTTCCCTCGATAGAGTGGGGTCATGTATGCTACGGCGCTTCCTGTAACTCCACTTCCCGCAGGGTTTGGGCACGCACGCGCCGCTTCTGGTGTCGAACAACCCGGACAATGCACCGAAGAGGAATAGGCCACCCTTATTCAGTTCAAAAGTAGCCATGCACGAACAATATCAGCCCCGTGAAATAGAAAATGCCGCACAAACCTTCTGGGACGAGCAGAAGTCCTTTGAAGTCAGCGAACAGCCAGGCAAGGAGACTTACTATTGCCTATCGATGTTCCCTTACCCCAGCGGCAAGCTACACATGGGGCACGTGCGTAACTACACCATCGGCGATGTGATCTCCCGCTACCAGCGCATGCTCGGCAAGAACGTCCTGCAACCCATGGGTTGGGACGCTTTCGGCATGCCGGCGGAAAACGCCGCGATGAAAAACAACGTGGCCCCCGCCAAGTGGACCTACGAAAACATCGCCTACATGAAGACCCAGCTGCGCAGCCTGGGCCTGGCGGTGGACTGGTCCCGCGAAGTGACCACCTGCAAGCCGGACTACTACCGCTGGGAACAATGGCTGTTCACTCGCCTGTTCGAAAAAGGCGTGATCTACAAGAAAAGCGGCACCGTGAACTGGGACCCGGTCGACCAGACCGTACTGGCCAACGAGCAGGTCATCGACGGTCGCGGCTGGCGCTCGGGCGCGTTGATCGAAAAGCGCGAAATCCCGATGTACTACTTCAAGATCACTGCCTACGCGGATGAACTCTTGTCGAGCCTCGACGACTTGCCGGGCTGGCCTGAACAGGTCAAGACCATGCAGCGCAACTGGATCGGCAAATCCAAGGGCATGGAAGTGCAGTTCCCGTACAACGTCGACTCGATCGGCGAAGCGGGCGCACTCAAGGTGTTCACCACCCGCCCCGACACCCTGATGGGCGCCACTTACGTCGCCGTGGCCGCCGAGCACCCGCTGGCCACCCAGGCCGCACAGAACAACCCTGAGCTGCAGGCGTTCATCGCTGAATGCAAAGGCGGCAGCGTGGCTGAAGCCGACGTCGCGACCCAGGAGAAAAAAGGCCTGCCGACCGGCCTGTTCGTCGAGCACCCGCTGACTGGCGAGAAGCTGCCGGTCTGGGTCGCCAACTACGTGCTGATGCACTACGGCGACGGCGCGGTCATGGCCGTACCGGCCCACGACGAACGCGATTTCGAATTCGCCACCCAATACGGCTTGCCAATCAAGTCCGTGGTTCGCACCAGCTCGGGCGAGACCAACCCGGCCCCATGGCAGGATGCCTACGGCGAACACGGCACCCTGATCAACTCCGGCGAGTTCGACGGCCTGGACTTCCAGGGCGCGTTCGACGCCATCGAAGTCGCGCTGATCAAGAAAAACCTCGGCGCCTCGCGCACCCAGTTCCGCCTGCGCGACTGGGGCATCAGCCGCCAGCGCTACTGGGGCTGCCCGATCCCGATCATCCACTGCCAAAGCTGTGGCGACGTGCCCGTGCCGGAAGACCAACTGCCGGTGGTGCTGCCCGAAGACGTGGTGCCGGATGGCGCCGGTTCGCCACTGGCACGCATGCCCGAGTTCTACGAGTGCAGTTGCCCGAAATGCGGCCAGCCTGCAAAGCGTGAAACCGACACCATGGACACCTTCGTCGAGTCCTCGTGGTATTACGCCCGTTACGCCTCGCCGCACTATGAAGGTGGCCTGGTCGAAAAATCCGCGGCCGACCATTGGTTGCCGGTGGACCAGTACATCGGCGGCATCGAACACGCCATCCTGCACCTGCTGTACGCGCGCTTCTTCCACAAGCTGATGCGTGACGAAGGCCTGGTCAGCTCCGACGAGCCGTTCAAGAACCTTCTGACCCAGGGCATGGTGATCGCCGATACCTACTATCGCCGCGAAGCCAATGGCGCCTACACCTGGTTCAACCCGGCGGACGTCGAGCTCGAACGCGACAGCAAAGCCAAGGTCATCAGCGCCAAGCTCAAGTCCGACGGCCTGCCGGTGGAAATCGGCGGCACCGAGAAGATGGCCAAGTCCAAGAACAACGGCGTCGACCCGCAATCGATGATCGATCAGTTCGGCGCCGACACTTGCCGCCTGTTCATGATGTTCGCCTCGCCGCCCGACATGAGCGCCGAATGGTCCGACTCCGGCGTCGAGGGCTCGCACCGCTTCCTCAAGCGCGTCTGGCGCCTGGCCCATGCCCACGTCAGCCAGGGCGTGCCGGGCACGCTGGATGTCGCGGCCTTGAACGATGAGCAGAAAGCCGTTCGTCGCAGCATTCACCTGGCTATCCGCCAGGCCAGCCAAGACGTAGGGCAGAACCACAAGTTCAACACCGCCATCGCCCAGGTGATGACGCTGATGAACGTGCTGGAGAAAGCCGCGCAGACCACCGAACAGGATCGCGCGTTGATCCAGGAAGGCCTGGAAACGGTTACCCTGCTGCTGGCGCCGATCACGCCGCACATCAGCCACGAATTGTGGGCCCGCCTGGGCCACAGCGGTGCCGTCATCGATGCCCGCTGGCCGGTGCAGGATGACAGCGCGCTGGTACAGGACACGCTGCAACTGGTGATTCAGGTCAATGGCAAGTTGCGCGGCCAGATCGACATGCCGGCCAGCGCCAGCCGTGAAGAAGTCGAAGCGGCTGCACGCTGCAACGAGAACGTGCTGCGCTTTACCGAAGGCCTGACGATCCGCAAAGTGATCGTAGTGCCCGGAAAACTGGTCAATATCGTCGCCAGCTAAATTGGATCGGGCGCAGGGCTTGAGCCCTGCGCCGAACTAAACCTTCAGGGCCTCGATAAGGCCCGCCTGGTTTCAAGGGGAGCAACAACATGATCAAACGCAATCTGCTGGTAATGGGCCTGGCCGTTCTGTTGAGCGCTTGCGGCTTCCAGCTGCGCGGCACCGGCACCAACGAACTGTCGCTCAAGGAACTCGACGTCAGCGCACGCAACGCCTACGGCGAAACCGTCACGCAACTGCGCCAGGCCCTGGAAAACAGCGGTGTGCGCGTCTATACCGGCGCCACCTACAAACTGGACCTGGTCGATGAGCGCGAAACCCAGCGCAACATCAGCTACGCCAGTGCCGGCCGTGCCTCGGACGTCGAGTTGACCACCACCGTCAACTTCGAAGTACAAGGCCGCGACCACCTGCCGCTGATGGGTGACAAGATCCAGGTCCAGAAAGTCGTGAGCCACGACGGCAACAACCTGGTGGGTTCGGACTCCGAAACCCTTCAGGTGCGCAAGGAAATGCGTCGTGAGCTGGTCCAGCGCATGATGACTCGCCTGCAACTGCTGACTCCGGAAAAACTGGCCGAGCTGCAGCAGGTTGCCGACAACAAGGCCAAGGCTGACGCCGATGCCCTGAAAGCCGCGCAAGAGTACGAAGACAACACGCCGAAACAGTCGCCTGTTGAAGTGCCTGTCGAGTAAGCCAGACGGGGCGCCCAAGGCGCCCCGTTCGCCCTGCCTATGAAACTCGCTCCCGCCCAACTCGCCAAACACCTGCAAGGTGGTCTCGCGCCTGTCTACATTGTCAGCGGCGATGACCCGTTGCTGTGCCAGGAAGCCGCCGATGCCATTCGCACCGCGGCGCGCCAGCAAGGTTTCGACGAACGCCAGGTATTCAGTGCCGACGCCAGTTTCGACTGGGGAACGTTGCTGCAAGCCGGCGCGAGCATGTCGCTGTTCGCCGAAAAACGCCTGCTGGAACTGCGCCTGCCCTCGGGCAAGCCCGGCGACAAAGGCGCGGCAGCGTTGATGGAATATTGCTCGCGCCCGGCTGAAGACACGGTGCTGCTGGTCAGCCTGCCCAAGCTTGACGGCAGCGCGCAGAAAACCAAATGGGGCAAGGCGCTGGTGGAAGGCCCACAGACCCAGTTCATTCAGATCTGGCCGGTGGACAGCAGCCAATTGCCGCAGTGGATTCGCCAGCGCCTGTCACAGTCTGGATTGTCGGCTACACAGGATGCCGTCGAGCTGATCGCCGCCAGGGTCGAGGGCAACCTGCTTGCTGCCGCCCAGGAGATCGAAAAGCTCAAGCTGATGGCCGAAGACGGGCAGATCACCGTCGAAACCGTGCAAGGCGCGGTGGCTGACAGTGCGCGTTTCGATGTGTTCGGCCTGGTGGACGCGATCCTCAACGGCGAACCCGCCCACGCCCTGCGCATGCTCGAAGGGCTGCGCGGTGAGGGTGTGGAACCGCCGGTGATTCTCTGGGCCCTGGCCCGGGAACTGCGGGTGCTGGCTAACATTGCGCTGCAATACAGCCAGGGCACGCCACTGGACAAATGCTTCAGCCAGGCCCGGCCACCGGTGTGGGACAAGCGCAAGCCCCTGATGAGCAAGGCCCTGCAACGGCACTCGGCGCAACGCTGGGCGCAACTGTTGCTGGAAGCGCAGCGCATCGACGCACAGATCAAAGGCCAGGCGGCCGGTTCGCCCTGGATGAGCCTGAGCCGCTTGTCACTGTTGATGGCCGGCCAGCGCCTGACGTTGCCTGCCGAATAACCCCTCTTTCAGCAACACTGCGGAACAATGTGGGAGGGGGCTTGCTTGCCCCCGATGGCAGTGTGTCAGTCACCTGATTTATTGACTGTTACACCGCTATCGGGAGCAAGCCCCCTCCCACATTTTGATTGTGTTTACAATTCTCGGGCTTTACAGCGCCGCTATATAGGCAGATTATTTTCGCCGCTCCACCCACCCAAACGAGAGACCCACCATGAGCAAAAAGCCATCCAAGCATGGCCCGAACAAGGCCAAATCCATCATCGCCCAGCCACTGTTCCGCAGCCGTCAGGAACGCGCCGGCAAGGGCAAAGGCAGCTACCGCCGCGAAGCCTTCCAGTCTAATAGCTGGGAGGCTTCTTACTTTCTGGCTGCCTGAAGGCAAGCGCCCCTCTGGCATGATAAGGTCTGTACTTGATTTGTAACCCCCTGGACCTGTGCATGCCCTCTCGTCTTTCCCGTCATTGGCACCTTCGCCAATTGATCGCTGCCTCCAGCCTCATTCTGCTTGTCGCCTGCGCGGAAAAACCCACCGCCGCGGACGCTCAACCCCTGCCCACGCTCAAGACTGCACCGGCCGTTGCGCCTGCCGTCGTTGCGCCGTTGGCGGTGGACAACCTGAACATCCAACCGACCCAGACCTTTGCCGAATGGCAGGCGGGTTTCCGTGCGCAAGCCCTGCAAGCCGGGATCACGGCTGACGTCTTCGATAACGCCTTCGCCGGCGTTACCCCGGACATGGCGGTAATTCGCGCCGACCGCAGCCAGCCGGAGTTTTCCCGCCCGGTGTGGGAATACATCGACGGCGCGCTGTCGCCGCTGCGCGTGCGTAATGGGCAGGCCTTGCTGGTCAAGTACGCCGATATCCTGCAGCGCATCGAAGAGCGTTACGGCGTTGATCGCCAGGCACTCGTCTCGGTGTGGGGCATGGAGAGCAACTTCGGCCAGTTCCAGGGCAATAACTCGGTGATCCGCTCCCTCGCGACCCTAGCCTATGAAGGCCGCCGCCCGGCGTTCGCGCAGGCACAGTTGCTGGCGGCGCTGCAGATCATCCAGCACGGCGATATCCAGGCCGACCAGATGAAAGGCTCCTGGGCCGGCGCAATGGGCCAGACCCAGTTCATCCCTACCACCTATAACACCCACGCCGTGGATTTCGACGGCGACGGTCGCCGCGATATCTGGAACAGCCCGGCTGACGCCCTCGCCTCCACCGCCCATTACCTGCAAAGTTCCGGCTGGCAGAAAGGCCAGCCGTGGGGCGTTGAGGTGCAGCCGCTGCCTTCAGGCTTCGACTATTCCCTGGCCGACGGCGGCATCCGCAAGACCGTCGCCGAATGGCTGAAACTGGGCATCCAGTTGCCGCCCGGCGCGAGCCTGCCTGCCAATGTCGAGCAACTGTCCGCCGCCCTGCTATTGCCGGCCGGCTACCGTGGCCCGGCGTTCCTGGTCCTGGATAACTTTCGTGCGATCCTGAAGTACAACAATTCGTCGTCGTACGCGCTGGCCGTTGGCCTGCTGTCGGAGCGGTTCGGTGGCGGTGGTGTGATTCGCGGGAGCTGGCCGAAGGACGAGCTGCCGCTGAGCCGCTCGCAACGTATCGATCTGCAGACGGCGCTGAGTGCCAAGGGCTACGACGCGGGCAACGCTGACGGGATCATCGGCGCCAATACGCGCAAAGCGATTCGAGCGGCGCAGCAAGCGCTGGGCTGGCCGGCGGATGGGTATCCGACGGTGAAGTTGTTGGAGTCACTGCAAGGTCGCTAAATCTGCTTAAAGCAACTACCGCTATCGGGGGCAAGTCGAATCGTCGCACCGCCCCTCCCACATTTGGAATGCAATCGACTGTGGGAGGGGCGGTGCGACGATTCGACTTGCCCCCGATGCGGTTGAGCAGCCGCTAAAAAATCAGCGGTTGAACACCACATCCTGCTCCAACACCACCTGCTGCTCCCCCGCATCCAGGCGCACCAACGCGCCCATCGGCAACGTCAGGTTCGGATCGCAATGCCCACTGCGCCAGCCGGACAGCACCGGAATGCACAGCGGTTCGAAGGTCTGCTTCAACAGTCGCTCGAGTCCCGCCTGATCCACACCGGCCACATCCCCCACCAACACACCCGCAACCTGATCGAGCTTGCCTGCCAGGCGCAGGTGCGTCAGCAAACGGTCGATGCGATAGAGCGGCTCGTTGACGTCCTCGATAAACAGAATGATGCCGTCAGCGTCGATTTCGTAAGCAGTTCCCATCACCGCCGCGATCATCGACAGGTTGCCGCCCAGCAGGCGCCCGCAGGCGATGCCTGGCTCAATGGTGGTCAATGGGTAGGCCACCGGGTGCGTCAGCAGGCTGCCGGCGCCAAGCTGGCCGCGCAATAGGCTGAACAGGGAGGACTCGGTAGGTTGCTGCTTGCCACCGAGCAAGTCGGCATTGAGCATCGGCCCGTGGAAAGTGACGAAGCCCGCGTAGCGGTTGATCGCCAGGTGCAAGGCGGTGATGTCGCTGTAGCCCACAAGGGGCTTGGGGTGCGCGCGCAACAGGTCGAAATCCAGTGCGTCGAGCAGACGTGGCGTACCGTAGCCGCCGCGCAGGCAGAAAATGGCGTCGATGCCAGGGTCGGCGAAGGCGGCATGCAGGTCGTTGAGGCGTACTTGATCGCTGCCCGCCAGGTAGCCGTCGCGCTCATATACACCGGGAAAAATGCGCAAATCGTAACCACGGGCGCGCATCCACTGCCCGGCTTTTTCAACATCCAGCGCGGCAGGGCCGGCGGGGGCGATCAGGCCGATGGTGCCTTCGCGGCGCAAAGCGGGTACAGGGGCATTCATCCATGGTCTCCCTAATGACGCGGAACGAAATGTGGGAGGGGGCTTGCTCCCGATAGCGCTGGATCAGCCAGTACATCCCGTGACTGACACACCGCAATCGGGGGCAAGCCCCCTCCCACATTGGATCTGTGTTACGAAACCAGGCTTGCCTTGACCAGCTTGGCCTGTTCGTCGGCATGGTACGAAGAGCGCACCAACGGGCCGGAGGCGACGTTCTTGAAGCCCATCTTGTAACCTTCCTCGGCGAACCAGGCGAAGGTGTCCGGGTGCACGAAGCGCTGCACCGGCAAGTGGCTACGGGACGGTTGCAGGTACTGGCCCAGGGTCAGCATATCGATGTCGTGTTCGCGCATGCGCTTCATGACTTCAATGACTTCTTCGTCGGTTTCGCCCAGGCCCAGCATCAAGCCGGATTTGGTCGGAATGTGCGGCATCATCTGCTTGAACTTCTGCAGCAGGGTCAGCGACCACTGGTAGTCCGAACCCGGACGCGCAGCCTTGTACAGGCGCGGAACGGTTTCCAGGTTGTGGTTGAACACATCCGGTGGCTCGGCGGCGGTGATTTCCAGCGCTACATCCATGCGGCCACGGTAGTCGGGCACCAGGGTTTCGAGCATCACGTTCGGCGACAGCTTGCGGATTTCGCGGATGCAGTCGGCAAAGTGCTGGGCACCGCCGTCACGCAAGTCGTCACGGTCCACCGAAGTGATCACCACGTACTTGAGTTTCAGGTCGGCAATGGCGATGGCCAGGCTTTCTGGCTCATTGACGTCCAGCGGCTTCGGACGGCCGTGGCCCACGTCGCAGAACGGGCAACGACGGGTGCAAATGTCGCCCATGATCATGAAGGTGGCGGTGCCGCCGGAGAAGCATTCACCCAGGTTCGGGCACGATGCCTCTTCGCACACGCTGTGCAACTTGTGTTTGCGCAGCAGGGCCTTGATACGGTCGACTTCCGGCGAGACCGGGATGCGCACGCGAATCCAGTCAGGCTTTTTCGGCAGTTCGGTGGTCGGGATGATCTTGACCGGGATGCGTGCAACCTTCTCGGCGCCGCGCAGCTTGACGCCGGCTTCCACCTTGGCACGCGGGGGCCGGGGCTGGACGCTCGGTAACGTCCAGCGTCGGGATCATGGTTTGCACAACATCAGTAGTCATATCAATCGATTCCGCCCGTCAGGGTCGTCTGCTCAGCATAGTCGAGGTGTTTGACGAGCTGCGCGCGCAGCCGGGCACTTACCTCGGCAAATTCTATGGGTGTTGCATGATCGCTCAACTGGGTCATCGCAAGCCCCGCATAGCCACACGGGTTGATCCGCCGAAACGGCGCCAAGTCCATGTCCACATTCAGGGCCAGGCCATGAAAGGAACAACCGTGACGAATGCGCAGCCCCAGGGAGGCGATTTTCGCGCCATCCACGTACACACCCGGTGCATCGGGCTTGGCCGCAGCGGTCACGCCGTAGCTGGCCAGCAGCTCGATCAGGCACGCCTCCATGCGGCTTACCAAGTCACGCACGCCAAACCCCAGCTTGCGCACATCCAGCAACAGGTAAGCCACCAGTTGGCCAGGCCCATGGTAAGTCACTTGACCCCCTCGGTCGACCTGCACCACCGGAATATCACCCGGAAGTAGCAGATGCTCGGCCTTGCCGGCCTGCCCCTGGGTGAATACCGGCGGGTGTTCGACCAGCCAGATTTCATCCGGTGCCGAGCTACCGCGCTCGTTGGTAAAGCGCTGCATGGCGTGCCAGACCGGCTCGTAAGCCATCCGGCCGAGCTCGCGAAAGCCCAGGACCTCTGACATCACAACACCATGTGCACGAAGCCGGTGGCCCGCAGTTCGCTGTTGATGTTGTAGAGCTGGTCTTGATCAATCGCAATGATGTGCAACTGGATCGTGGTGTATTTGCCGGTCGAGCTGGAACGCTCATCCACGCGCTCATCGTTGATCGTTGCGTGTTTACGCACGATCTCAATGATCAAGTCTTTACGGCCGACACCGGTATCACTGATTACCTTGATGGGATAATCCGTCACCGGGAATTCGATCTTTGGCGCCTTCACTTCTACTTCTTTATCGGTCATGGCAGAACAGCCTCGTAAGCGCTAAGCCGTGGCGACGGCAAAGCCCCGCGCTGGATCAACGCGGGGCTTTGCAGGTGCACACAATCAGTTGAACAAGCCGTAGAAGAATAGACGGATGCTATCCCACACGCGGCGGAAGATACCACCTTCGTCGACAGCGTCCAGTGCGATCAGGTCAGCGCTGTGCACGACTTTGTCGTCCAGCTTCACTTCAACCTTACCGATCACGTCACCCTTGGCGATTGGCGCAACCAATTGCGGGTTCAGGGTCATGCTGGCAGCGAGCTTTTTCAGCTGGCCTTTAGGCATGGTCAGGGTCAAGTCGTCAGCCAGGCCGGCCTTGACCTGCGAGGTCGCGCCCTTCCAGACCGGCGCAGTCGCCAGCTCAGCACCCTTCTGGTAGAAGGTCTGGGTTTCGAAGAAGCGGAAGCCGTAGGTCAGCAGCTTTTGCGTTTCGGCCGCACGGGCCTGCTCGCTGTTGGTGCCGAAGACCACAGCGATCAGGCGCTGGCCATCACGTACCGCGGACGACACCATGCAGTAGCCGGCTTCGTCGGTGTGGCCGGTTTTCAGGCCGTCGACGGTCTTGTCGCGCCACAGCAACAGGTTGCGGTTAGGCTGCTTGATGTTGTTCCAGAAGAATTCCTTCTGGGAGTAGATAGCGTAGTGCACCGGGTCGACGCGGATGATTGCGCGGGCCAGGATCGCCATGTCGTGAGCCGACGAGTAATGCTCCGGGTTCGGCAGGCCGGTCGGGTTCATGAAGTGGCTGTTGGTCATGCCCAGATCGCCAGCCGTCTTGTTCATCATGTCGGCGAACGCGTCTTCGCTGCCGGCGATGTGCTCGGCCAGGGCCACGCTGGCGTCGTTACCGGACTGGATGATGATGCCGTGCAGCAGGTCACTGACGGTGACTTGCGAGCCGACCTTGATGAACATCCGCGAACCGCCGGTACGCCAGGCGTTTTCGCTGACGGTGACCGGATCGTTTTCACCGATCTGGCCGCGACGGATTTCCAGGGTCGCGATGTAGGCAGTCATCAGCTTGGTCAGGCTGGCAGGCGGCAGACGCACGTCACCGCCGTTCTCCACCAGCACGTTGCCACTGGCGGCATCCATGAGGACCCAGGCCTTGGCGGCCAGTTGCGGGGAAGCCGGCACCATCTCAACCGCCCAGGCGGCCGGGGTGATGATCAGCGAGATAAGCAGGCACGTACGTTTGGCTAAGGTGGTGATGTTCATCCGTCTCTCGAAATTGCTTATGGAAACTTGCCCTCGCGGGCAAAACTATTCAGACAGCCCGCTTCCAGACTGTCACGTGTTCGGTTGCCCGCTCACCCCTTGCCCCTGGGTTTTTATTGTTCAACGAGCCAACAACCAGGGCCCTGGCACGCGCACGCGCCTGAACCTTCAATTCTTTATTGCTTATTCCGCAGTGACTACGCTGGGCGACCCCAGGTTGGCCAGGCGCACGCTGTTCTGCACTTGCGCAACCTCACCCGGCGAACCGATCGGCCCCATGCGCACGCGGTGCAGGGTTTGCTGGTTACGCACGATGGAGCTGATAAACACTGGCGCGCTGACCATGCCGCTGAGCTTGGACCTTAACAGTTCTGCCGCATCCGGGTTGGCGAAAGCGCCCACTTGCAGGTACTGCCCGCCTACGGTGGAGGCACCAGGCGCGGCATGGGGCACGACAACCGTGTCCGGCGCATGCTGCGCGGGCGGCGGCGTCCATTGTTCGATCTTGCCGGTCGACGCCGTCACTTGCGGTTGCGGTGTGGCGGGCTCGTTGAGCATCAACGGCGCCGGCTTGCCACGCTGGGCCCAGTACTGCGCCGGGTCGATGCCTTCGACCTTGACCCGCGCGGTACCGATTTCGGCGTAACCGAGCTTCTTCGCGGCGGCATAGGACAAATCGATGATCCGGTCCGAATAGAACGGCCCACGGTCATTGACCCGCAGAATCACCGTGCGGTTGTTGTCCAGGTTGGTCACGCGAACATAGCTGGGCAGCGGCAGGGTCTTGTGGGCCGCGCTCATGCCGTACAGGTCATACACTTCGCCGTTGGCGGTGTTCTGGCCGTGGAACTTGGTGCCGTACCAGGACGCCGTGCCCGACTGCACGTAGGTCTTGGATTCCTGCAGCGGGAAGTAATTCTTACCCAGCACGGTATACGGGTTGGCCTTGTAGGGGCCGGTGTGCAAGGTTGGCGTGGCGTCGGGAATCTTCGACACATCCACATCCCACCACGGCGCGCCGTCTTTGTGCGCACGGTTGATGTCCAGCCCTGGCTGGGCACGGACCACGGCACCGCCGGCCTTCTTGGCCGGCGCACGGTTCGGCGTCGTGGAGCAGCTGGCGATCAACAAGGACAACGCGGTGAACGCCACCAACTTGAGCGGTTTTTTGAACGGCGATACCCGCATTACTTGTTGCCCCGTGCTTGAACCAGCTCGTCTGACAGCTGATGCACGGCCATGGCGTACATCACACTGCGGTTATAACGCGTGATTGCGTAGAAATTCTTCAGGCCCATCCAGTATTCAGGGCCATTTTCGCCTTCGAGACGGAACGCCGTTACCGGCATATCATCGCGTGGCGCATTCTGACTCGACCAGCCCAGCGCTCGCAACTCCCCGACGGTCTTCACCGGGTCGATACCCTGGGTCAGGCCTTCATCGGCGCGTTCGCCCGTCACATCGGCGCGAATCACCACCGGTTCGCCGGTAACCCAGCCGTGGCGCTTGAAGTAGCTGGCCACGCTGCCGATGGCGTCGTCCGGGTTGCTCCAGATGTTGATATGCCCGTCGCCGTCGAAATCCACGGCGTAGGCGCGAAAGCTGCTCGGCATGAACTGCGGCAAGCCCATCGCACCGGCGTAGGAGCCTTTGAGGGTCAGCGGGTCGACCTGCTCTTCGCGGGCCAGTAACAAGAATTCGCGCAGCTCCTTGCGGAAGAACTCGGCGCGCGGTGGGTAATCGAAGCCCAGGGTCGACAAGGGCGTCGATCACCCGGTAACTGCCGGTATTGCGCCCGTAGAAGGTTTCGATGCCGATGATCGCGACAATCACCTGGGCCGGCACGCCGTATTCCTGTTCGGCGCGGGCGAGTACCGCCTCATGCTGGCGCCAAAAGTCCACACCCCGCGCCACGCGAGCGTCGGTGAGGAACATCGGGCGATATTCCTTCCACTGCTTCACACGTTCGGCGGGGCGCGAGATGGCGTCGAGGATGGCCTGCTTTTTCTGGGCTTCGCGAAACACGCCCATCAACTGCTCACCGGCGAAACCGTAGTCGCGGGTCATCTCACCGACAAATTCGGCAACCTGAGGTGAACCATCGTAGTCACCGGCCTGCACCTCCTGCGTCGCGCCCAGCAGCCCAATCAGGCCCATCCAGGACGCATGCCGAGTTGCCCAGCCGCGCATTACTTGCATTGACATCTTCACCTTATTCAAACCTGTGCGATCCATTTGCGATGCGTATGAATCGACATCAAAACCCCCAAACGCTGACAGCAATGTCACCAGCGAAGTTCCGCCGTAGCTAATGAATGGCAACGGCACGCCCACCACCGGCAGCAGGCCACTGACCATACCGATGTTGACGAAAACATAAACAAAAAAAGTCATGGTCAGACTGCCGGCCAGCAACTTGCCGAACAGCGTCTGCGCCTGCGCGGTAATCACCAGCCCGCGTCCGATCAACAGCAGATAGATCAGCAGCAGCGCGCAAATGCCTACCAGGCCGAACTCCTCGCCCATCACCGCAATAATGAAGTCGGTGTGGCTTTCCGGCAAAAAGTCCAGGTGCGATTGGGTGCCCAGCAGCCAGCCCTTGCCGAACACGCCGCCGGAACCGATAGCGGCCTTCGACTGGATGATGTTCCAGCCAGTGCCCAACGGGTCGCTCTCTGGGTCGAGGAACGTCAAGATCCGTTGTTTTTGATAGTCGTGCATAAAGAAGAACCACATGGCCACGGCCACCGGCACGGCAGCGGCCAGCACGCTGAGAATCCAGCGCCAGCGCAAGCCCCCCATGAACAGCACGAACGCGCCGCCCGCCAGGATCAGCAACGACGTGCCGAGGTCGGGCTGGCGTACGATAAGAATGAACGGCACGCCGATCAGCAACAAACTGATGGCCACGTGCTTGAGCTGGGGCGGCAACGTGCGCTTGGACAGGTACCAGGCGATGGTGGCCGGCATGAGGATCTTCATGAATTCCGACGGCTGGAAGCGAATCACCCCGGGGATGTTGATCCAGCGGGTTGCGCCCATGGCGTTGTGGCCCATTACGTCCACCACCACCAGCAGCAATACCCCGGCGACATAACCGAGCGGTACCCAGCGCGCCATGAAGCGCGGCTCGAGCTGGGCGATCACCACCATCGACAACAGGCCCAGGCCGAATGACGACGCTTGCTTGATCAGCAGGTCCCAGTTCTTGCCGCTGGCCGAATACAGCACGAACAGACTGCCGGCCGCCAATATCAGCAGCAGCACCAGCAGCGGGCCATCAATGTGCATGCGTTGCAGCAACGTCGCACGGCGACGCATCACATCCTCACTGGAGAGGATGCGGTCAAAATTACTCTTCACGGGCCGTAACCTCGGGGCTTGAAGGGGGGCCGCCATATTCGGGCTTGAGCCTGCCATCGGCGGCCAGCAGCCAGGCGTCCATCACTTGGCGCACCACCGGGGCCGCGACGCCGGAGCCGGACTCACCGTTCTCCACCATCACCGCCACCACGATTTTCGGGTCATCGGCGGGGGCAAAACCGACGAACAAGGCGTGGTCGCGGTGGCGCTCCTGAACCTTGGAGCGGTCGTATTTTTCACCTTGCTTGATCGCGACCACCTGGGCGGTACCGCTTTTGCCGGCGATGCGGTACTGCGCACCGACCGCCGCCTTGCGTGCGGTGCCTCGGGCGCCGTGCATGACCTGCTGCATACCGTGATTGACCTTGGCCCAGTCGGAAGCGTCACGCAGGACGATGTCGGGAATCGGGTTCTCATCCACCGGCTTCTCGCCTTCGATGGTCCTGGCCAGGTGCGGGCGGTTCCACACGCCCTTGTTCGCCACCAGCGCAGTGGCCTGGGCCAGTTGCAACGGGGTGGCCTGCATATAACCCTGGCCAATGCCGAGAATCAGGGTTTCACCGGGGAACCACGCCTGGCGACGCGTCGCCCGCTTCCACTCGCGTGAAGGCATCAGGCCTGGGGACTCTTCGAACATGTCCAAGGAGACTTTCTGACCGAGGCCGAACTTGCCCATGTAGGCCGACAAGCGATCGATCCCCAGCTTGTGGGCCAGGTCATAAAAATAGGTGTCGTTGGAGCGCATGATTGCGGTATCCAGGTCGACATAGCCGTCACCGGTGCGGTTCCAGTTACGGTATTTGTGATCGTAGTTGGGCAGCATGTAGTAGCCGGGGTCATAGACCCGGCTCGACGCGGTGACCACACCCGAATCCAGGCCGGCAATCGCCACCGCTGGCTTGATGGTCGAACCCGGCGGATACAGACCGCGCAATACGCGGTTGAACAGCGGCCGGTCGATGGAGTCGCGCAACTCGGCGTAGGCCTTGAAGCTGATGCCCGTCACAAACAGGTTGGGGTCGAAACTCGGCTGGCTGACCATCGCCAGCACTTCGCCCGTCTTCGGGTCCAGCGCCACCACCGCACCGCGACGACCGCCCAGGGCCATTTCGGCGGCTTCCTGCAACTTGATGTCCAGGCTCAGCACAATGTCCTTGCCCGGCAAAGGATCGGTACGCTTGAGCACGCGCAATACGCGGCCACGGGCGTTGGTCTCGACCTCTTCGTACCCCACCTGACCATGCAGTTCGGGCTCGTAGAAGCGCTCGATGCCGGTTTTGCCAATGTGGTGAGTGCCGCTGTAATTGACCGGATCGAGGGTTTTCAGCTCTTTCTCGTTGATACGCCCCATATAGCCGACCGAGTGGGCAAAGTGCGCACCCTGCGGGTAGTGGCGCACCAACTGCGCCACCACCTCCACGCCCGGCAGGCGGAACTGGTTCACCGCGATCCGGGCGATCTGTTCTTCGTTCAGCTCGAACAGGATCGGCACCGGCTCGAAAGGCCGGCGCCCCTGCTTCATGCGCTTCTCGAAAATCACCCGGTCTTCCGGCGTGAGCTGCAGCACCTCGACAATCACATCGAGGACCTGCTGCCAGTCGCCGGAACGCTCGCGGGTCATGCTCAGGCTGAAGCTGGGCCGGTTATCCGCCACCACCACGCCATTACGGTCGAAAATCAGCCCACGGGTCGGCGGGATCGGCTGCACATGCACCCGATTGTTTTCCGACAAGGTGGAGTGATACTCGTACTGGATCACCTGCAAGTAATACAGGCGCGCGATCAGCACCCCAATCAGCGCCACCACCATGATCGCGCCAAACACCACGCGCGCCCGTACAAGACGTGCGTCTTTCTCGTGGTCCTTGATGCGGATCGGCTGGGTCATCGGGAATGGCGCAGATTATTTGTGGTAAGGGTGCCCGGACAGAACTGTCCAGGCGCGATACAGCTGTTCACCGATCAGAATCCTTACCAACGGGTGCGGTAGCGTGAGTGCCGACAGCGACCAGCGCTGATCGGCCCGCGCACAGACTTCCGGCGCCAGACCCTCGGGACCGCCGACCATGAAGTTGACGGTGCGCGAATCCAGGCGCCAGCGGTCCAGTTCCACCGCCAACTGCTCGGTGCTCCAAGGCTTGCCGTGCACTTCAAGGGTGACGATGCGCTCGTTGGGGCCGACCTTGGCCAACATGGCTTCGCCTTCCTGACGGATAAAGCGCGCCACGTCGGCATTCTTGCCCCGGGTATTGAGCGGTATTTCCACCAGCTCAAGCGACAGCTCAGCAGGCAGACGCTTGGCATACTCGTGCCAGCCTTCTTCCACCCACTTGGGCATGCGTGAACCGACAGCGATCAGACGCAGGCGCACAGCCGTTCCTTATTCCTGGTCTTTGTTGAGCTTGTCGAAGTGCGCGTGGCCCACTTCCGGGCTGTGGTGCTTGCCATCGGCGGCACGGCTCTGCTCGGCGCCTTTCCACAGACGCTCCAGGTCATAGAACTGGCGAGCGTTGGAGGTCATCATGTGAACGATCACGTCGTCCATGTCCAGCAGCACCCAGTCGCTGTCGCCCTTGCCTTCTTCACCCAGTGGCTTCACGCCCTGGGCTTTGACCGCTTCGCGAACCTTGTCCAGCATCGCGCCGATCTGGCGGTTGGAGGTACCGGTGGCGATGATCATGAAGTCGGTGATGCTCTGCTTGTCGCGCACGTCCAGCACCTGGATGTCCTGGGCTTTTACGTCTTCCAGGGCAGCCACGGCGACTTTCACCAGCTCTTCGCCAGCCAGTTCCGGGCCAACGTGGGCTTCTACCGGCAGCGGCGCGCTTTTGAAGGTGCCTTTGCGCTTAACTTTGCTTACGTCTTTGTTCGTCATATAAAACTCGTTTTGCTCGTATGTTCGGGCGCTCGCTGCACGACGGTGCGTAGCGACAAGCGCGCCTTTTCAGTTCGACGCACGGTAAAGCCCGTGCGCATCGATGTAGGCCAGGACCGCGTCAGGCACCAGGAAACGTACCGACTTACCGCTGGCCAGCAGTTGACGGATCTGGGTGGCGGACACCGCAAGCGGGGTCTGCCAGACGAATGCAATATTCCCGTTTGGCCCGGTCAGGGCCAAGGGGTCACTTACCGACCGCGCGGCCAGCAGGTTGCGCAAGGCATCCGGCGGTTCGCTGTCGGCATCCGGGCGTTGCAAAACCAGGATGTGGCAATGCTGGAGGAGTTCCTCCCAGCGGTGCCAAGAGGGCAGGCCGCAAAATGCGTCCCAGCCCAAAAGCAGAAACAATTGGTCATCGGCGGCCAACTCGGCGCGCATCAGTTCCAGGGTGTCGACAGTGTAGGACGGTTTATCGCGCTTGAGTTCGCGATCGTCCACCACCAGCGGTGTTATCCCTTCCACGGCAACGCGCACCATTTCCAGGCGCTGCTGCGCTGAAACCTGCGGCGTATCGCGATGGGGCGGCCGGAAATTGGGCATCAGGCGCAACTCGTCCAATGCCAGGGCATCCGCGACTTCCAGGGCGCTGCGCAAATGGCCGATGTGCACGGGGTCGAAAGTACCGCCGAGCAACCCGATGCGTTTACCCATCAAGTGCGCACATGACCGTCGCCGAACACCACGTACTTCTCGCTGGTCAGGCCTTCCAGGCCAACCGGGCCGCGTGCATGGAGCTTATCGGTGGAGATGCCGATTTCCGCCCCCAGGCCGTACTCGAAGCCATCGGCAAAGCGTGTCGAGGCGTTGATCATGACCGACGCGGAATCCACTTCAGTCAGGAAACGCCGGGCATCGCTGAAATGCTCGGAGACGATGGCGTCGGTGTGCTTGGAACCGTATTTATTGATGTGCTCGATGGCCTGATCCAGGTCGTCGACCATGCGGATCGACAGGATCGGCGCCGTGTACTCGGTGTACCAATCCTCTTCGGTCGCCTCGATCACGTCCGCGCCCAGCAACGCACGGGTACGCTCGCAACCGCGCAGCTCCACGCCCTTGTCGCGGTAGATGGCAGCCAGCGGCGGCAGCACGCGCTCGGCGATGCCGGCGTGCACCAACAGGGTCTCCATGGTGTTGCACGGCGCGTAGCGGTGGGTCTTGGCGTTGTCGGCGATGCGGATCGCCTTGTCGAGGTCGGCGGCAATGTCGATGTAGACATGGCACACGCCGTCCAGGTGCTTGATGACCGGCACCTTGGCGTCGCGGCTGACGCGCTCGATCAGGCTCTTGCCACCGCGCGGTACGATCACGTCGACGAATTCAGGCATGGTAATCAACGCGCCAACGGCCGCACGGTCAGTGGTTTCCACCACTTGCACCACCTCGGCCGGCAACTCGGCCACGGCCAGGCCCTGCTGAATGCAGGTGGCGATGGCACGGTTGGAATTGATCGCCTCGGAACCGCCACGCAGGATGGTGGCATTGCCCGACTTGAGGCACAGGCTTGCGGCGTCGATGGTCACGTTTGGGCGCGACTCATAGATGATGCCGATCACGCCCAGGGGCACGCGCATCTTGCCAACCTGGATGCCGGACGGCAGGTAACGCATATCGCGGATTTCACCGATGGGGTCAGGCAGCTTGGCCACCTGACGCAGGCCTTCGATCATGTCGTCGATACGCGCCGGGGTCAGCGCCAGGCGATCCAGCAGAGCTGGCTCAAGCCCATTGGCGCGGCCGTTGGCCAGGTCCTGTTCGTTGGCGGCGGCGAGCCCTGCGCGCGAAGCATCCAGAGCGTCGGCGGCGGCCAACAGCGCTCGGTTCTTCTGCGCGGTACTCGCACGGGCGATCAACCGCGAGGCCTGACGGGCAGCGCGACCCAGGCGGGTCATGTAGTCAAGGACGGACTCAGTCATGGTCAGGGCGTCTTGGCAAAGAGGAAAGCGGCAGATTATAGCCGTGACGCCGCTCGACTGACAGCGGTGAGGGGCGGATGGTCGAAATGAACTGTAAAAACCTGGGGTTCAGCGGTAATTAAGGCGGGAGTTGTTATGATTCCGTCACATTTAGCCGTAATAACCCTGAACGTTATGTCCAGAATGACCCCTGAACTGCCCGCCAGCGCCCTCCCCGACAGCTTCTTCGACCGCGATGCGCAACTGCTTGCGCAAGAACTGCTTGGAAAAGTCATCCGCCATCGTGTTGGCGAAACCTGGCTTTCGGCGCGAATTATTGAAACCGAAGCCTATTACGTGGCCGAAAAAGGCAGCCACGCCTCGCTCGGCTACACAGAAAAGCGTAAGGCTTTGTTTCTGGATGGCGGGCATATCTACATGTACTACGCCCGAGGCGGTGATTCGCTGAACTTCAGCGCCCATGGCCCCGGCAATGCCGTGCTGATCAAATCGGCTTATCCCTGGGTCGATGAAGTGTCCGGGCCGGCGAGCCTGGCGCAGATGCTCTTGAACAACCCCAACCCCGACGGCAGCCCGCGCACCTCGCAGAAACTCTGCGCGGGCCAGACCCTGCTGTGCAAGGCGCTGGGCCTGAAGGTGCCGATATGGGATGCCAAGCGCTTCGACCGGGAACTGTTGTATGTAGAAGACGTGGGCCAGGTGCCGACGCGAATCATCCAGACCACCCGGCTGGGCATTCCCAGCGGGCGCGATGAGCATTTGATGTACCGCTTCGTCGATGCTGGCTATGCGCTTTATTGCACACGGAACCCGCTGCGCAGAGGCCAGGTCGAAGGCCGCGATTATTTTTTGATTTGAATAACGCCCCCCTCAACACAGTGAACCTTATGTGGGAGGGGGCTTGCTCCCGATAGCGGTGGGTCAGCTAAACAGTGACTGCCTGTTATGCCGCCATCGGGAGCAAGCCCCCTCCCACAGAATATGTATTGCATACATGGAGTGGATTGTATGGGCCAATGGCTCGATAGCATTACCGGCTGGTTGACCCTCAACCCACAATGGCTGGCGGCGGCGGTGTTTATCGTCGCGTGTGTGGAGTGCCTGGCCATCGCCGGGCTGATCGTGCCCGGCACCGTGTTGCTGTTTGCGATTGCCGCGCTGGCCGGCAGCGGCGCGTTGTCGTTGAGTGAAACCCTGCTGCTGGGGTTCCTCGGCGGTTTATTGGGCGATGGGGTTTCCTACTACCTGGGCCGACATTTCCACCAGAACATTAGGCGCCTGCCCGGCCTTCGTCAGCATCCCGAATGGATGAATGGCGCGGAAACCTACTTCCATAAGTACGGCATCGCCAGCCTGCTGGTCGGGCGTTTCATCGGCCCGCTGCGCCCCATGTTGCCGATGGTCGCCGGCATGTGCGACATGCCGTTCCCGCGTTTCGCGGCCGTAAGCGTGATCGCGGCAGCGGGTTGGACCGTGGCTTACCTGCTGCCCGGATGGGCCGCCGGTGCTGCATTCCGCCTGCCGTTGCCCGAAGGTTTCTGGCCGGAAGCCGCCATTGTCGCCGCCTGCCTGGCGGTACTGCTGGGGCTGAGTTTGAACAGCAGCCTGCGCGGCCACCGTCGTGCGACCCTGTGGGTGGGCTGCGCCAGCCTGGTTCTGCTGGTCGCGCTGTTTATCGGCTACCCGCACCTCAATGATTTCGACCAGGGCCTGAGCGCACTGGTGCAGGAACACCGTAGCCCATGGCTCGATCACGTGATGGTGCAACTCACCCAGCTGGGCGAATTCAAGAAGATGTTCGTGGCCAGCGCGGTGTTCACCGGCCTGCTGTTACTGGCGCGACAGTGGCGTCACGCCGTATTCGTCGGAGCCACGCTGGGCGGCGCCGCGGTAATCAATACCGGCACCAAGCTGTTCTTCGCCCGTGGCCGCCCGGAAATCCTGATCGACCCGCTCACCAGCTTCAGCATGCCCAGCGGCCATGCCTCCGGCTCGTTTGCGTTCTTTCTGGCCCTGGCGGTGCTGGCTGGCCGAGGCCAACCCACACGGTTACGCCTGACCTGGCTGCTGCTGGGCTGCATACCCGCCGCGTTCATTGCCTTGTCACGGGTGTACCTGGGCGCTCACTGGCCCACGGATATCCTGGCCGGCACGCTGTTGGCAATGAGCGTGTGTGCGTTCAGCCTCACCGTCATTCAATACCGCAGCCCGTTACCACCGATGACGCAAAAAGCCTGGTGGCTGGTATTGCCTACCGTGGTGGCCGTGCTCGCTTTCATCGCCTTTACCGGTACTTCGCACGCCTTGCTCAGGTACGCCTATTGAACGTCGGCCGGGATTTCAGGTGAACAGCTCACCTTGCAACTCATCCAGCAGCATCTGGATCGCATCCAGCCGCTGCTGCGGATCGTCCAGTTGCAGCAGGTCGATCTTATCGGCCTCGTCGAACGGCAACAGATACGCCAGCTGATTAGCCAGGGCCTGCTGGCCCTCGGCATGGGCGTCCATGTCCAGCGAAGCGACCATCGGGTGCTCCGCCAATGCCTGCAGCAGCGCCAGCAGGTCGGCATCCTCTGCTTCCAGCGGCTGGTCCGGCAGCTCTTCCAGCCACTGCACCTCGGCGACCAGCAACTGGTCCTTTTGCACCCCGGCGTCACGCACGCGGAAACGCCGCCCGCCTTCGACACGAATGCCCAGCAGGCCGTTGTCCTGTTGCTTGAAGTCGCGGATCAGCGCTTCACAGCCGATCAGCGCGTAGCCGTCCGGGGCCAGGCCGACCTCCTTGCCGTCGAGGATGCACACCACGCCGAAGCTTTCGCCCTTTTTCATGCAGCGACTGATCATGTCCAGGTAGCGCGCCTCGAACAGTTGCAAATCGAGCGTGCAGCCAGGGAACAGCACAGTGTTGAGCGGAAACAGCGCCAGACTCATAAAGGTTTCCTTAAACCCGGTTTAAACGATCACCGACACGGCCAGCGGCAGGAAGACCGCCGTGGCCACGCCCATCAAACTCATAGCCAGCGCCGCGAAGGCGCCGCATTCTTCGCTTTTCCTGCAGGGCCACCGAGGTGCCGACCGCGTGAGCCGTCATGCCCAACGCCATGCCGCGTGCTTCGGGGCTGTAGACACCCAGGCGTGACAGCAACGCTGGACCGATCATCGCGCCGACCACGCCGGTGATCAACACGAACACCGCCGCCAATGCCGCCACGCCACCAATCTGCTCGGCCACCAGCATGGCAATCGGCGACGTCACTGACTTGGGCGCCATGGTCATCAGCACCCGGTGTTCGGCACCGAACCACCAGCCCAACAATACGCACAGGCCGGTCGCCAACACCCCACCTATCACCAGCGTAGTAAAAATCGGCCAGAACAATTGGCGAATCCGTCGCAGGTTCAGATAAAGCGGCACCGCCAGCGCGACCGTCGCAGGCCCCAGCAGAATGCCCATGATCTCGGTGCTCTTGCGGTATTCGGCGTAGCTCAGGCCGCAGCCGAGCAACACGCCGATCACCAGCAGCATGGAGACCAGCACTGGCTGGAGGAAGATCCAGCGGGTTTTCTCGAACGCCGCCAGCACCAGTTGATACGCGCCCAGGGTGACGCCGATGCCGAACAGCGGATGATGAATGACGGCCGTCCAGGCGCCCTGCCAGTCGAACATCATTGGTCCTTCTCCTTGCGCTTGACCATCTGCTGCATCAGTACGCCGACAACCCCCATGGCGATGACCAGCGACAGCACCAGCGCGCCGACGATGGCCCAGAAGTCTGCAACGATGTCTTTGGCATACACCATCACGCCCACCGCCGGCGGCACCAGCAACAACGGCAGATAGCGCAACAGACTGCTGGCCGCCAGGCTCAGCGGCTCGCTGACTTCACCGCGCCAGATCAAAAAGCCAAGCATCAACAACAGGCCGATGATCGGCCCCGGCAATACCGGCAACAGCAAATGGTTGATCGCGGTGCCAATCAATTGAAACAGCACCAGCCAGGTCAGGCCACGTAACAGCATCCTCTTCGCCCCCTCAAAACCCATCCGCATTATAAGCACGCCGGCCCTATGCTCCGGCATTCGCCAAAAGCATGTCGTTGACCGGGCCGATTGCCCATGATGATCTACATTGGTTCTCTGTATCCCATAAAAACCCCTCATCAGCGGGGGGATAAAAATGATGAACCCAGGAGAGACGCAATGCCCTATGTACCCGTAGCGCAGCTCAAAGATTATGTCGGCAAGGAACTCGGACGTTCCGACTGGCTCACCATCGACCAGGCGCGCATCAACCTGTTCGCAGAAGCCACCGGCGATCATCAGTTCATCCACGTCGACCCGGTCAAGGCAGCGCAAACCCCGTTCGGCAGCACCATCGCCCATGGGTTCCTGTCGCTGTCGCTGATGCCCAAGCTGATGGAAGACATCCTGATCATGCCCGAAGGCTTGAAAATGGCGGTCAATTACGGCCTGGACAGCGTGCGTTTTATCCAGCCGGTGAAGGTCGGTTCCAAGGTGCGTCTGAACGTCACCCTCACCGACGTCAACGAGAAAAAGCCTGGCCAGTGGCTGTTCAAGGCCACCGCCACCCTGGAAATCGAAGGTCTGGAGAAACCGGCTTATATCGCCGAGTCGCTGTCACTCTGCTTCGTGTAGGACGCTGCCTGTGGCGAGGCAATAAACCTTGCCACAGTGTATGTAAATTTATGTATGAAACTCGCAGCTGCGGCATACTCGGCGCTTAATTATCCGGATCCCGCTATGCGCCCACTCGCTCCCCTTGCCCTTGCCCTGTTGCTCACCGCTTGCGGAGACGGCGAATCGCTGTTGCCGCCCGATGCGCGCCTGCCCGACGGCGGCCGCTACCGGGGCGATGTGGTCAATGGCTTGCTGCAAGGCCAGGGCCGCGTCGACTACCCGAACGGCAGCTGGTACGCCGGCGAGTTCGATAAGGGCCAGTGGCACGGCCAGGGCGAGTGGCACGGCAGCAATGGCGAAGTCTACAAGGGCGAGTTCAAGCAAGGCCTGTTTGACGGCCAAGGCAGCCTGACCACGGCGGGCAGCAGCTACGTGGGCGGCTTCAAGAACGGTCGACGCAACGGCGAAGGCACCCTCAAAGAGGGGCAGATGACCTATCGCGGCGAATTCAAGGACGACCAGTATTCCGGCCTCGGTCGCCTGGAGCTGGCCGACGGCAGCCAATACCAAGGCCAGTTCGCCCACGGCAAACCCAATGGCGAAGGTCAGCGCAACGACGACAGCGGCAATCAGTTCAGCGGCCACTTTGTCGATGGTCAACTGGAAGGCAACGGCACCTTCAACAGCGCCGACGGCGATATCTACGTCGGCCAATTCAAACAGAACCAGCTCAATGGCAAGGGTCGCTATGAAAATGCCGACGGCGACGTCTGGATCGGCCAGTTCAAGGAAGGTGCCCTGAGCGGCAAAGGCGAATTGATCGGCGTCGATGGCAGCCACTACGTGGGCCAGTTTAGTGATTGGCGTTTCAGCGGCGAAGGTCGCTTGAACCTTACCGATGGCAGTTTCTATGTCGGCGGCTTCGACAGCGACAGCTACCAGGGCCGCGGCACGCTGGTGCTCACCGACGGCACGGTGCAGGCTGGCACCTGGGTCAACGGCATGCGCGTGCGCGATGCCGAGGGCAAGCTGCTGCCCGACCCACTGGAAACCGGCGTATTGGCCCAGGGCCGCTTGCTGGCTGACGCCCTCGCCGCCGTGCCGCCCTCCACACCTGCCGTCGAGCTGTACACCCTGGCCTTGGCGGGCGACGGCAAGCAAAGCGTGTTCCTGCGCGAAGCCGATTACGTCAGCAACATGCTCGCCACCCGCTTCGGTGCGCGTGGGCAGATTCGTCTGGTCAACCACCGCGACCACATCGCCGACCGCCCCATGGCCACCCGCGAAAACCTGCGCAGGGCCGTGCAAACCCTGGCCGAACGCAGCGGGCCGGAAGACCTGGTGTTCATCTACATGACCAGCCACGGCACGCACGAACACGAACTGGTGCTGGACCAGCCGCGCATGGAACTGGCCGACCTGCCAGCCGATGAGCTGGCCGCCGTGCTTGCGCCGCTGAAAAACCGCGACAAGATCATCGTGATTTCCGCCTGTTACTCCGGCGGCTTCATCCCGGCATTGAAGGACGAGCACACGCTGATCATGACCGCCTCGCGCGCTGATCGCGTGTCGTTCGGCTGCTCGGAAGAGGCAGACTTCACCTACTTCGGTGATGCCCTTTTCGCACAAGCCTTCAGTCAAACGGACGATTTGCAACACGCGTTCAAACTGGCACAACTGCACGTGGCCGAGCGCGAACAGGCGGACAATTTCGAAGCCTCCGAACCGCAGATCTGGGCCCCCAAGGGCGTGATCGCCCATTGGCAACTATTACGTAAACAGCAGGCACGAAAGGCGCTCGAAAGCGTCTCAATGAATAGCAAGGAAGCCAAAGGCAACTAAGCTGTAACGTGTAACAAGGGGGAAACACCATGTACCTGACACCGCAGCATATCCTGCTGGCCGGCGCGTCCGGCCTCACCGGCGAACACTTGCTGGACCGCCTGCTCAACGAACCTACCGTGACCCGCGTGCTGGCACCCAGCCGCAAACCATTGGCTGAGCACCCTCGCCTGGAAAACCCCGTGGGCGACCCGGCCGTATTCCTGCCACAACTGAGCGGCCAGGTGGATATCGCCTTCTGCTGCCTGGGCACCACGATCAAGAAGGCCGGCTCCGAAGCTGCGTTCCGTGCCGTTGACCTGGATATGGTGGTGGCCTTTGCCAAGCGCGCACGGGAAATGGGCGCGCGGCACCTGATCGTGATCAGTGCAATTGGCGCCGATCCGAAATCTTCGGTGTTCTACAACCGCGTCAAAGGGGAAATGGAGCAGGCACTTAGAGCACAGGACTGGCCGCAACTGACCATCGTGCGCCCATCATTGCTGCTGGGCGAACGATTGGAACCGCGCCTGGCCGAACAGCTGGCGGGGCCGCTGTCGCGCCTGATTCCCGGCAAGTACCACGGCATCGAAGTGTGCGACCTGGCCCGCGCCATGTGGCGTCTGGCGCTGGAGGAGCAGGACGGGATACGGGTTGTGGAGTCGGATGAGTTGCGCAAGCTCGGTAAATAAGGTCTACACAGCAATAAATGTGGGAGGGGGCTTAAGGCTTTTTGTAGGAGCGAGCTTGCTCGCGAAGAACTCAGGGCCGCCGCGGTTATCCAGAATGAACGCGTTGCCTGGACGTTTTTCGCGAGCAAGCTCGCTCCTACATTTGGTTTTGTGTTGCCATTAAGGTCGAGTTAGAGCCCGCCCGTGGCGTTGAAGCCAACCCCCAACACCGTCAACAGCGACAGCGGCAACAGCAAGGTATCGAGCAACGCACTGGCCGGCAGGTCCACATGGGGATAAGTCGGAGCCTCGGCGCCAAACCGGTCTTTCGCACAACAGCCGCCGTTGATCGCATACAAATCCAGGCGCGTGCCGGCGTACACCACTGGCGCGCCAGGTTGTGCGGCATCCAGCGTGCGAGCGGTGGCGCAGCCGGTCAATTGCAGCGCCAGCACTACCAGCAACGCCTTATTCATCGCTGCTCAAATGATGCTCGCCCCAGCGCGGCAGCATGTCTTGAGGGATATTCAGCAGGTTGAGAATGCGCGCCACCACGAAATCCACCAGATCGTCGATGGTCTGCGGCTGGTGATAGAAGCCCGGCGATGCGGGCAGAATGGTCACGCCCATGTTCGACAACTTGAGCATGTGCTCCAGGTGGATGCTGGAATACGGCGCTTCACGCGGCACCAGAATCAACTGACGACGCTCCTTCAGGGTCACGTCCGCCGCACGCTCGATCAAATTGTTACAGGCGCCCGTGGCAATCGCCGACAGGGTGCCGGTGGAGCATGGCACCACCACCATCGCAGCCGGCGCACCGGAGCCGGACGCGACCGGCGACATCCAGTCCTCCTTGCCATACACCTTGATCTGCCCCGCCGCCGCGCCGGTGTATTCGGTGAGGAAGGCCTGCATCATCTGCACTTTGGCGGGTAACGCCACGTCAGTCTCCGTCGCCAGCACCAACTGCGCCGCCTTGGAGATCAGGAAATGCACCTCACGGTCTTCACGCACCAGGCAATCGAGCAGACGCAGGCCATACGGCGCGCCGGACGCGCCGGTCATCGCCAGGGTGACGCGTTCCGGCCCGCTCATTTGAGCGCCTCGGCCAGCTTGCCATGCAGGCCGCCGAAGCCGCCGTTGCTCATGATCACGACGTGCGTGCCCGGCTTGGCCAGGCGCTTGACGTGTTCGATGATGCCCTCCAACGAGTCACACACCGTCGAAGGCACCGTGCACTGCGCGGCGATCGCCGGCAGGTCCCAGCCAAGGTTGGCCGGTGCGTACCAGACCGCCTGGTCGGCGTCATTGACGCTTTCCGGCAGGCCATCGCGGTGCGCACCCAGCTTCATCGAATTGGAGCGCGGCTCGACGACAGCAATGATCTGCGCCTCGCCGACGCGCTTGCGCAGGCCGTCCAGGGTGGTGGCGATGGCCGTGGGATGGTGGGCAAAGTCGTCGTAGATGGTAATCCCATTCACGTCGGCCACCTTCTCCATGCGGCGCTTCACGCTTTTGAATGCGCTCAAGGCCGCGATACCCATGGACGGCACCACGCCCACATGCCGCGCAGCCGCGAGGGTGACCAAGGCGTTGGCGACGTTATGCTGGCCGGTCATGTCCCACTCGACGATGCCCTGGGCTTCGCCTTCGAACAGCACTTCAAACCGGGAGCCGTCGTCACGCAGCAACCTGACCTGCCACTGCCCGCCTGCGCCGGTGGTTTGCACCGGGGTCCAGCAGCCCATGTCGATCACACGCTGCAACGCCGGTTCGGTGGTCGGGTGGATCACCAGGCCTTCACTCGGGATGGTGCGCACCAGGTGATGGAACTGCCGCTCGATGGCCGGCAGATCCGGGAAGATGTCGGCGTGGTCGAACTCAAGGTTATTCAGGATCGCCGTGCGCGGACGGTAGTGGACGAACTTGGAACGCTTGTCGAAGAACGCGCTGTCGTACTCGTCGGCCTCGATCACGAAGAACGGCGTATCGCCCAGGCGCGCCGACACCGAAAAGTTTTGCGGCACACCGCCAATCAGGAAGCCGGGGCTCATGCCCGCATGCTCCAGTACCCAGGCCAGCATACTGCTGGTGGTGGTTTTGCCGTGGGTGCCGGCTACCGCAAGCACCCAGCGCCCTTGCAGCACGTGGTCGGCCAGCCACTGCGGGCCGGAAACATATGGCAAGCCTTTGTTGAGGACATACTCGACCGCAGGGTTACCTCGGGACATGGCGTTGCCAATCACCACCAGGTCCGGCACCGGGTCGAATTGCGCCGGGTCGTAGCCTTGCGTCAGCTCAATGCCCTGAGCTTGAAGCTGGGTACTCATGGGCGGATACACATTGGCATCAGAGCCAGTAACGTGATGGCCCAGCTCTTTGGCAAGCACCGCCATCGAGCCCATGAACGTGCCGCAGATACCAAGAATATGAATGTGCATAGTTGACCTCGTAAAACATCGAGGCAGGTTAGCGCAGGGAGTAGGAAATGGCACTCTTTAGGTCACCGTACCAAGCCCGCCGTCAGTCGACGGGCTGGCAAAACTTCAGGGTGACCCGCACCGTTTACCGCTGAGCGAGCGAGCTGCGTGAAATGTCATACTTTCGCAGTTTTCGATACAGCGTGTTACGGCTCACGCCTAACTGCTGTGCCGTATGGCTCATGTGCCAGCGTTGCTGCTCCAGTGTCGCCAGCAACGCCGAGCGTTCGGCATCGTCCAAGGGCGAATGTGAAAGGGCCGGATCGGAACTGGCCGAACGAGCCTGGCGGATGATCGCGGGTACATCCTCAAGCTCGATCTGGCTGGTGTCGCACAGCGCGACCAGCGTGCGCAATACCGTACGCATCTGTCGGATATTGCCCGGCCAGGCGTAGGCCAACAAAACGTCCCGCGCTGCTGACTTCAAACCGACAGGGCCGCTCACCTGCTTCCTGGGCCAGCAGAAAATCCAACAGTTGCGACTTGTCACTGCGCTCACGCAGCGCCGGCAGGGCGATTTCCAAGCCGTTCAAGCGGTAATACAAATCCTCGCGGAAACTGCCGTCCTGCACACGCTCCAGCAGATTACGGTGCGTGGCGCTGATAATTCGCACGTTCACCGCCTGCGGTTCACCGCCGATGGGCACTACCAGCCGGTCTTCCAGCACTCTCAACAAACGGGTTTGCAGCGCTACGGGCATGTCGCCGATTTCATCCAGAAACAGCGTACCGCCGTCAGCCTGCTGCAGCTTGCCACGCATGCCTTCCTTAAGGGCCCCGGTGAAACTGCCGCCGCGATAACCAAACAGCTCGCTTTCGATCAGGTTTTCCGGAATGGCCGCGCAGTTGAGCGCGACGAAGGCCTTGTCCGAACGCTGACTGGCCTGATGCACAGCCTTGGCGAACGCCTCTTTGCCGCAGCCGGTTTCACCGTTGATCAGCAGCGGCACATCGCGCTCGAACACCCGCAGCGCCTTGCGCATATCGTCCTGCAGCGCAGGGTCCCCCAGGCAGATACCTGACAACCGTGGCGTTTCTGGCTTGGTCATCGGGGTGGGCGCGCGACGCGGCTGGCCTCGCAAGGCGGCAAACAGGCTCCGCCCGCTACGGGTACGCAATGGCCAACTGGCGGTCGCATTGGCGCTGGCGCGGCTCAACAGTTGGTCCAGCGAACAATCGAAAAACGCTTCCACCGACTGCCCCAGCAGACCATCACGCACATGCCCAAGCAGGTTCAGCGCGCTCTGGTTGGCCGCGCAAATACGCCCTTCCCCGTCGAACGCCAGCAGGCCCTCGCTGAACAGGCCCACCGACTCGGCCTGCAGATGGAAGCGCAGCAGCCAGTGGTGTTCAAAGTGGCGCAGGAAATAGCAGCTTTCAATCATCTTGGCCGACAGATTGACCAGCGCCATGGTGTGGAACTGGCTCTGGCGCGACACGGCTTCGCGCGCCGAAGACACGTCCAGCACCGCCAACAGTTCGCCATGGGGGTCGAACACCGGGCTCGCCGAACAGGTCAGCCCGGTGTGTCGGCCACGAAAATGTTCGTCGCGGTGAATGGTCACGGACTGGCGCTCCACCAGGCAAGTGCCGATGCCGTTAGTACCTTCGCGGGCCTCGCTCCAATCGGCGCCCAGCCACAACCCGGCGCGCTCAAAAATCTTGCGCTCGGAGGGCGCCGTGACGCAGTTGAGGATCACACCGCGCGCGTCGGTGAGCAGCACCGCGTGGCCAGCCCCCGAGAGCTGCTGGTGAAGGCTGTTCATCTCATTGCCGGCAATGTGCAGCACGTGCTGCAGGCGCTCGCGGCTTTCCAGCAGGCGGCCCTGTTCAAGCACGGTGGGGGCGATGGTCTGCGCGGGGTCGAGGTGGTAGTCCTCCAGGCAGCGCAGCCAGGAGCGGGCAATCGATGGATCGCTGGCAGGGCCTTGAGCGAGGTCATGCCCACGGGTGACGGTCAAGACTTGCTGGGCATGGCGGCTGAACTGATCGTTGTGCATGTTCTTATTATTCTCCCTGCGTGAGAACGCCCAGCATCCTCCAGGCCCCCGGTCAATGCAATCCCGTCCCGACCCGCCGGTCACGAGCTGTAACGTTTATGGCACACACTGTCACCGCGCCTGTACCAACCGGGTGACAGCAACGCCCAGTAACAAACCCCAACCCATTGAATTACCTGGCCTGCCACGCAGTGGCCCAACCTTTGCTCTAGGCTTTATCACGCGCTTGCCGCGCTCTACTCCAATAAACATAAAAGCAGGAGATGCCCACCATGCGTTATGCACACCCCGGTACCGAAGGCGCTGTCGTTTCGTTCAAGGCCAAGTACGGCAACTACATCGGTGGCGAATTCGTTGCGCCGGTCGATGGCAATTACTTCACCAATACCTCGCCGGTCAACGGCAAGGCCATCGCCGAATTCCCGCGTTCCACTGCCAAAGACATCGACAAGGCGCTGGACGCCGCCCACGCCGCCGCTGACGCCTGGGGCAAGACCTCGGCCCAGGACCGCTCGCTGGTTTTGCTGAAAATCGCCGACCGCATCGAACAGAACCTCGAACTGCTGGCCATCACCGAAACGTGGGACAACGGCAAGGCCGTGCGTGAAACCCTCAACGCCGACATCCCGCTGGCGGCCGACCACTTCCGCTACTTCGCCGGCTGCATTCGCGCCCAGGAAGGCAGCAGCGCCGAAATCAACGAACACACCGCCGCCTATCACTTCCACGAACCGCTGGGCGTGGTCGGCCAGATCATCCCGTGGAACTTCCCCCTGCTGATGGCGGCGTGGAAACTCGCGCCTGCCCTGGCCGCCGGTAACTGCGTGGTGCTCAAGCCGGCCGAGCAAACGCCGCTGGGGATCAACGTGCTGATGGAACTGATCGGCGACCTGCTGCCGCCCGGCGTGCTCAACGTGGTGCACGGCTTCGGCAAAGAAGCTGGCGAAGCCCTGGCCACCAGCAAGCGCATCGCCAAGATCGCCTTCACCGGCTCGACCCCGGTGGGCTCACACATCATGCACGCGGCGGCAGAGAACATCATTCCGTCGACCGTTGAGCTGGGCGGCAAGTCGCCGAACATCTTCTTCGCCGACATCATGAAAGCCGAACCGCAATTCATCGAAAAAGCCGCCGAAGGCCTGGTGCTGGCGTTCTTCAACCAGGGCGAGGTGTGCACCTGCCCATCGCGCGCGCTGGTGGAAGAGTCGATCTACGACGACTTCATGAAAGTGGTGATGAAGAAGATCGAGTCGATCAAACGTGGCGACCCACTGGACACCGACACCATGGTCGGCGCTCAGGCGTCGGAGCAGCAGTTCGACAAGATCCTGTCCTACCTGGAAATCGCCAAGGGCGAGGGCGCGCAGTTGCTCACCGGCGGCAAGGTCGAGAAGCTCAGCGGCGACCTGGCCACCGGCTATTACATCCAGCCGACCCTGCTCAAGGGCACGAACGACATGCGCGTATTCCAGGAAGAAATCTTCGGCCCGGTGGTGAGCATCACCACCTTCAAGGACGAAGCCGAAGCCCTCGCGATTGCCAACGACACCGAGTTCGGCCTGGGCGCCGGCCTGTGGACCCGCGACATCAACCGCGCCTATCGCATGGGCCGTGCGATCAAGGCGGGCCGCGTGTGGACCAACTGCTACCACCTGTACCCGGCGCATGCCGCGTTTGGCGGTTACAAGAAGTCCGGTGTAGGCCGTGAGACGCACAAGATGATGTTGGACCATTACCAGCAAACCAAGAACTTGCTGGTGAGTTACGACATTAATCCATTGGGCTTCTTCTAACTAAGCACCCTCTCCCACATTCAGGAATGCAATAAAGAATGTGGGAGGGGGCTTGCTCCCGATAGCAATGGACCCGCCAACCACTCACTAACTGACCTACCGCTATCGGGAGCAAGCCCCCTCCCACACTCGAACACTTATAAGTACTTGCGACTGCATTCGGCCCACAGAGGCCGAGTTAAAACAATAACAACGAAAGGTACTTCCCCATGCCTAGCGAACCCACTGGATCTTCCGTCGACTTCGAAAAAGTCGGTACCGATTACTTTCAACAACGCGAACTTAAAAAAGGCGCTGCCGGCTGGGTGCTGTTAGTCGGCCTCGGCGTCGCCTACGTAATTTCCGGCGACTACGCCGGCTGGAACTTCGGCCTGGCCCAAGGCGGCTGGGGC
The DNA here is from genome assembly GCF_030816195.1 of Pseudomonas sp. W4I3. Taxonomy (GTDB): domain Bacteria; phylum Pseudomonadota; class Gammaproteobacteria; order Pseudomonadales; family Pseudomonadaceae; genus Aquipseudomonas. The sequence goes on from NZ_JAUSXS010000001.1 coordinate 5,947,233, forward strand.
GGGATGTTTCTCGCCACATTGCTGATGGCCACCATGTACCTGTGCATGTGCTTTTCACTGGCCGAACTGTCTTCGATGATCCCCACCGCCGGCGGCGGCTATGGCTTTGCCCGCAGTGCGTTTGGCCCTTGGGGCGGGTTCCTCACGGGCACGGCGATCCTGATCGAATACGCCATCGCACCCGCCGCCATCGCGGTGTTTATCGGCGCGTATTGCGAGTCGCTGTTCGGCATTGGCGGCTGGATGATCTATCTGGCGTTTTACATCATTTTTATCGGCATCCACATCTTCGGGGTGGGTGAAGCGTTGAAGCTGATGTTCGTGATTACCGCCATCGCAGCCATCGCGCTGGGCGTGTTTCTGGTGTCGATGGTGCCGCACTTCAACGTCGCCAACCTGCTGGACATCCCGGTGAGCGAAGCCAAGGGCGCCAGCAGCTTCCTGCCGTTCGGCTACGTCGGCGTGTGGGCCGCGATCCCCTATGCGATCTGGTTTTTCCTCGCAGTAGAAGGCGTGCCCCTGGCCGCTGAAGAAACCAAGAACCCCAAGCGTGACCTGCCACGCGGCCTGATCGGCGCGATTGTGGTGCTGACCAGTTTTGCCCTGCTGATCCTGGTGATTGCACCGGGTGGTGCAGGCACTTACGCACTGATCAAATCCGGCAACCCTCTGGTGGAAGCCCTGGCGCTGTCCTACGGCGGTTCGACCTGGATGGGCAGCTTCGTCAACCTGGTGGGCCTGGCAGGCTTGATCGCGAGCTTTTTCTCGATCATCTACGCCTATTCCCGGCAGATCTTCGCCTTGTCCCGCGCCGGCTACCTGCCACGCAAACTCTCCGAAACCAACAAGAGCAAGGCACCGGTGCTGGCCTTGGTGATCCCCGGCATCATCGGTTTTGGTCTGTCGTTGACCGGTCAGGGCGATCTGCTGATTCTGGTGGCGGTGTTCGGCGCCACCATCTCCTACGTGTTGATGATGGCCGCGCACATCACCTTGCGCATCCGTCGCCCTAAAATGGAGCGGCCATACCGCACGCCGGGCGGCATCTTCACCTCGGGCGTGGCGCTGGTGCTGGCCTGCGTGGCCGTGGTGGCGGGCTTCCTGGTGGATCCGCGCGTGGTGATTGGCGCGGCGATCATCTATGGAGTATTAATTGCTTACTTTGCTTTCTACAGCCGGCATCACTTGGTAGCAGGCACGCCGGAAGAAGAATTCGCGGCGATCCAGGCCGCAGAGGCCGCCTTGCACTAACTGCCGTAAACCTCGACGCGGGCGCCTTGCCCGCGTCGTCAAGGAGACACTGTATGGCAAGCTTTTCCCACGCGGTGGGTGCACAGACTTACCGCTTCGACAGCCTCAAGGACCTGATGGCCAAGGCCAGCCCGGCGCGCTCCGGCGACTTCCTGGCCGGCGTGGCTGCGCACAATGATGGCGAGCGGGTCGCGGCCCAAATGGCGCTGGCGAACACGCCGTTGAAACACTTCCTGGAAGAAGCGCTGATTCCCTATGAAAGCGATGAAGTCACCCGGCTGATCATCGACACCCACGACAAACAGGCCTTCGCCATCGTCAGCCACCTGACCGTCGGCGGCCTACGCGACTGGCTGCTCAGCGACGCAGCCGATGAACACTCCCTACGCGCACTGGCGCCGGGGCTGACACCGGAAATGGCCGCCGCCGTGTCCAAGATCATGCGCGTGCAAGACTTGGTGCTGGTGGCGCAGAAGATCCGCGTGGTCACCCAGTTTCGCGGCACCATGGGTCTGCGCGGGCGTCTGTCTACGCGCCTGCAACCCAACCACCCCACTGACGAGCCGGCCGGCATTGCCGCCAGCATTCTCGACGGCCTGCTCTACGGCAACGGCGACGCGATGATCGGCATCAACCCGGCCACCGACAGCATCGCCTCGATCTGCGCCATGCTGGAAATGCTCGACGCAATCATCCAGCGCTACGACATCCCCACCCAGGCCTGCGTGCTGACCCACGTCACCACCTCCATCGAGGCGATCAACCGTGGCGTGCCGCTGGATCTGGTGTTCCAGTCGATCGCCGGCACCGAGGCGGCGAACGCCAGCTTCGGCATCAGCCTGAGCGTGCTGCAGGAAGGCTACGACGCGGGCTTGAGCCTCAATCGCGGCACCCTGGGCCAGAACCTGATGTATTTCGAAACCGGCCAGGGCAGCGCCTTGTCGGCCAACGCGCATTTTGGTGTGGACCAGCAAACCTGTGAAACCCGCGCCTATGCGGTGGCCCGGCATTTCAAACCGTTTCTGGTGAACACCGTGGTCGGTTTTATCGGCCCCGAGTACCTGTACAACGGCAAGCAGATCATCCGCGCCGGCCTCGAAGACCACTTCTGCGGCAAGTTGCTCGGCGTGCCGATGGGGTGCGACATCTGCTACACCAACCACGCCGAAGCCGACCAGGACGACATGGACACCCTGCTGACCCTGCTCGGCGTGGCCGGGATCAACTTCATCATGGGCATCCCCGGCTCCGACGACATCATGCTCAACTACCAGACCACCTCCTTCCACGACGCGCTGTACGCCCGCCAGACACTGGGCTTGAAACCGGCGCCGGAGTTCGAGCAGTGGCTGGCGAAGATGGGCATCTTTACGCAAGCCGACGGCAAGGTACGCTTCGGCAACAACCTGCCACCGGCATTTCGCCACGCCTTGGCGCAATTGGGATGAAGGAGCCGCCTGTGCAACTCGACCTGCCTGACAACCCCTGGCTGCAATTGCGCCGCCTGACCCCGGCGCGCATTGCCCTGGGCCGCACCGGCACCAGCATTCCCACCAGCGCGCAACTGGACTTCCAGTTTGCCCACGCCCAGGCGCGGGATGCGGTGCACCTGCCCTTCGATCATGAAGGGTTGAGCCGCCAATTTGCCGAGCGCGGCCGCGACAGCCTGTTGCTGCACAGCGCCGCCACCGACCGGCATCTGTACCTGCAGCGACCGGACCTGGGGCGTCGCCTGAGTGATGACTCGGCGCAGACACTGCGCGACTACGCTTCAGCACACCCCGATGGCGTGGACCTGGCAATCGTGGTGGCCGACGGCCTGTCGGCGCTGGCCGTGCACAAACACACCGCGCCGTTTCTGACACGTCTGGAAGAACAGACCCACGCCGAAGGCTGGTCGCTGTCACCGGTGATCCTGGTCGAACAGGGCCGCGTCGCCGTGGCCGATGAGATCGGGCAACTGCTCGGCGCCAAAATGGTGGTGATCCTGATCGGCGAACGGCCGGGGCTCAGTTCACCGGACAGCCTGGGCCTGTATTTCACCTACAACCCCAAGGTCGGCCTCACCGACGCCTACCGCAACTGCATCTCCAATGTCCGCCTGGAAGGCCTGAGTTACGGCATGGCGGCCCATCGCCTGCTGTACCTGATGCGCGAGGCGTGTCGTCGGCAGCTGTCGGGGGTCAATCTCAAGGACGAGGCTCAACTGCAAACCCTCGAGTCGGATGACCCGGACCTGACGAAAGGCAATTTCCTGCTCAGCCCGCCCGCAGACTGATCGCGGCACGATTGCGCTTTTTCGCGACGTTAGGCAGCATCGAATCACGGCCGCGCGTGTGGTCATCCCCCATTTGGAAGTTGAGGCCTGGCATGCGGATTACTCAAGCGACCCTGGAACACCTGGACCTGCTCACCCCGTTGTTCGTCAAATACCGCGAGTTCTACGGGGCCCTGCCATTCCCGGACTCGTCGCGGGCCTTTCTGGAAAAGCGCCTGCGGCGCAAGGAATCGGTGATCTACCTGGCGCTGGCCGATGATGATGACAAGCGGCTGCTGGGGTTCTGCCAGCTGTATCCGAGCTTTTCTTCGCTGTCGCTCAAACGGGTGTGGATCCTCAATGACATCTATGTGGCCGAAGACGCGCGTCGGCAACTGGTCGCCGACAACCTGATGCGCACCGCCAAGAAAATGGCCAAGGAAACCCACGCCGTGCGGCTGCGGGTGTCCACCAGCAGCGACAATGACGTGGCGCAGAAGACTTATGAGTCGATTGGATTTCGCGAAGACACCGAATTCAAAAACTACGTGCTGCCGATCAACGAAGACTAACGCTCGGTCCCCTGTGGGAGGGGGCTTGCCCGCGATAGCAGTGTGTCAGCCACTGTTAATAACACTGACCCACCGTCATCGGGGGCAAGCCCCCTCCCACATTGATCCGGCACCTACCCCTTCACACTTTCGCGACACTCCCCGCTACAAAAGCCACACGCTTTTCACCTCTCAATCCGTATAATGCGCACCTCTCAGGGTTGTAAGAATCTCGACATACACGTGTAGCCTTATTACCCGTCGTCCCCGCACTGGCCTGCTGAGCCGGGCCATTCACACAGGTGCCATCCATGGATTTCAACCCGCTAGACCTTATCCTGCATCTCGACGTTTACCTCGACATGCTGGTAACCAATTACGGTCCGTGGATCTACGCCATTCTGTTTCTGGTGATCTTCTGCGAGACCGGCCTGGTGGTCATGCCGTTCCTGCCGGGTGATTCGCTGCTGTTCATCGCCGGTGCCGTTGCCGCGGGCGGCGGCATGGACCCGGTGCTGCTGGCCGGCCTGCTGATGCTGGCGGCCATCCTCGGCGACAGCACCAACTACGTGATCGGGCGAACGGTGGGCGAGCGCTTGTTCAGCAACCCGAACTCGAAAATTTTCCGTCGCGACTACCTGCAAAAAACTCACGACTTCTACGACAAACACGGCGGCAAAACCGTGACCCTGGCGCGCTTCCTGCCGATCCTGCGCACCTTCGCGCCGTTTGTCGCCGGCATTGCCAAAATGCCTTACCCGCGCTTTTTCGGGTTCAGCGTACTCGGCACCATCCTCTGGGTCGGTGGCCTGGTGACCCTGGGTTACTTCTTCGGCAACGTGCCGTTTATCAAGAAGAACCTGTCGCTGCTGGTGGTGTTCATCATCCTGCTGTCCCTGGTACCGATGATCATCGGCGTGGTGCGCAGCCGCTTTGGCCGCACCTCCTCCGAAGCCAACCCGCACTGATCGCCCATGTGGTCCCTCAGCGCCTGGCGTCGCCGGCGCCTGCTGGCCAAGCACCCGATTGCCGATGACACCTGGCAGCGGGTGCGTCACCACCTGACCTTTCTCGATGGCATCACGGCCGAGCAAGACCAGTGGCTGCGCGAAGCCTGTGTGCTGTTTCTGGCGGATAAACACCTCACCGCCCTGCCCGGCGTCGAACTGCATCAGGAACAGCGCCTGCTGCTCGCCGCCCAGGCGCAACTGCCGCTGATGAACCTGGACGACCTCGACTGGTATCAGGGCTTCCATGAAATCGTGCTGTACCCCGACGACTTCCTCAGTCCGCAACGCCACCGCGATGCCAGCGGCGTGGAACACGAGTGGGACGGCGAACACAGCGGCGAAGCCTGGCAACAGGGCCCGGTGATCCTCGCCTGGCCCGGCGTCCTCGCCAGCGGCCAGTGGGAAGGCTACAACCTGGTCATCCACGAACTGGCGCACAAACTGGACATGCTCAACGGCGACGCCAACGGCCTGCCGCCGCTGCACCACGACATGCGCGTGCAGGAATGGGCCAGCGTGATGCAAAGCGCGTTTGACGACCTCAATCGCCAACTGGACGCCAACCCGGACGCCGACACCGAGATCGACCCTTACGCGGCGGAAAACCCGGCGGAATTCTTTGCCGTGACCAGCGAATATTTTTTCAGCGCCCCGGATTTACTGGTCAGCCATTATCCACAGGTGTACGCGCAACTCAGCCGCTTCTACCGCCAGGACCCGTTGGCCCGCCTGACCCAACTGCAGGCCCACGACCCGCGCTACCAGCCACAGGGCGAATGACCGTACGACGCTTGGCGCATGGCATCGGCGTCAGAATATGCCTATAATCGCCGCCACTTTTAGGCCAATCCGGCCATGTCATATGGCCAACTACGGGGGCAACGCCCAATGAGCTACAGCAAGATTCCGGCTGGCAAAGACCTGCCGAACGACATCTACGTCGCCATCGAAATTCCGGCCAACCACGCGCCGATCAAATACGAAATCGACAAAGACAGCGACTGCCTGTTCGTTGACCGTTTCATGGCCACCCCGATGTTCTACCCGGCCAACTACGGTTTCATCCCCAACACCCTGGCTGACGACGGTGACCCCCTCGACGTGCTGGTCGTGACCCCTTACCCGGTCACCCCAGGCTCGGTTATCCGCGCTCGCCCGGTCGGCATCCTGAACATGACCGACGACGGCGGCGGCGATGCCAAAGTCATCGCAGTGCCACACGACAAGCTGTCCCAGCTGTACGTCGACGTGAAGGAATACACCGACCTGCCACCGCTGCTGCTGGAACAGATCAAGCACTTCTTCGAGAACTACAAAGACCTCGAAAAAGGCAAATGGGTGAAGATCGACGGTTGGGGCAACGCAGACGCCGCCCGCGCCGAGATCATGAAGTCGGTTGCCGCCTACAAAGGCTGATACCCGCAACTCATTGCCACGGCGATAGAAAAGCCCCGATTACTCGGGGCTTTTTTTTGGAAAAATTAAACATCGAGTTCATTTATTAACTTGCGACGTTCAACTAAGAAGCACCACTGAAGAATAAGACTACAACTAAGGAAAAGCCTACACGCGCAACTCAACGCATAGTTTATTTGAATAGCTTCCCCGGCCAGTAAACTCTGCGTTCATGAATACATCAGGTGATCGTTTAAAAGCGCTGCTACGGGAAGTTCATCTTTCCGCCTCCGACTTCGCCAAGAACCGCGGCGTCACGCCTCAGCACGTGAACAACTGGTTCAAGCGCGGCGTCCCCATGGGCCGACTCAACGAGATCGCAGAACTGCTGTGCGTCTCCAGCCGCTGGTTAAGCGACGGCCGCGGCCCCAAACATCCACCGGCCAACTACGTGTTGGACGGCCCCACCGCAAGGATTGCACCCGCCCGCGAAGACATCGGCAAATACCTTACAGGCCCCGCCTGCCGCCCGGAAAACTCCGACGTGGAGATCCCCCTCCACCCCACCTTCACCTCCACCGAGCGCATCCGCGTCTCCCAGCACACCCTCCAAACCCTCAACGTAGACCCCGACCGCGCCGTAGGCGCCTACATGGTCGACAACAGCATGATCGACATCATCCAGCAAGGCGCCACCCTCGCCGTCGACAAAGGCCGCACCCAAATCATCGACGGCGAAATCTACGCCGTCGAACACGACGGCATGCTGCGCATCAAATACCTCTACAACCGACCTGGCGGCGGCTTGCGCATGCGTAGCCACAACGCCAGCGAACACCCGGACGAATACCTCACCTATGACCAACGCTTCGAGCAGAACTTCCAGATAGTGGGCTGGGTATTCTGGTGGTCCACCCTCAACAACCGCCGCCCACCGGTACCGCTGGACGAACACCTGCTGGGCTGGGAAGGCTCTAAATCGGAACCGGAGGTGGGCAACTGAGGTGAATGTGGGTATCATGCGCCGCACATTTGGCAGGGGAATGGCTTCACGCTGTTTGCCCTGTCAGGCGATGCGGAGGAGTTCCCGCAGATGCCCTACTATTCAGCCCGACGCAATGTGGGCTGAGCGATTTGAAGGCTGGTGAGGCTTGTCAAAAACAAGCTGAGGCAGTCCCCGAGAAGCCGGCCACAAGCCGGCTTTTTAATGCCCGTCTATCCCTGATCATTTGTCCAACAACTGCTGGACAATTGAATGCTAAAAGAGCTGGCCCTTATTCGCCCAGCCTGTCCCGCCCTGAGAGGTTTACACCTTCTGATTTGTATTCAGGAGGACGTTGACCCGCAACCTCTACGTATCAGCCAGCGACTCAAGGTGACTTTCGCCTCGACACCCAACGGGCAAAAAGCACCGGCCTTTTAATTGTCTCGCTCTGGTTGACGGTAAGACACGCAACAGCCGATTTATCACTTCAAGCCCAACCATTAATCTGTGCCCATGTTGAACGCAACGCCCAACCAACCTAAACAAAAAAGGATTCAACCATGAGCACGCCAACCTACAGCCGCTTGAACAAAGACGACGCCATCGTTCTGCTGGTCGACCACCAGACCGGCCTGATTTCCTTGGTGCAGGACTTCTCGCCCAACGAGTTCAAGAACAACGTGCTGGCCCTGGCGGACCTGGCCAAGTTCTTCAACCTGCCGACCATCCTCACCACCAGCTTCGAACAAGGCCCCAACGGCCCGCTGGTGCCGGAGTTGAAAGAGATGTTCCCGGACGCGCCCGTATATCGCCCGCCCTGGCCAGATCAATGCCTGGGACAACGAAGACTTCGTCAAGGCGATCAAGGCCACCGGCCGCAAGCAGATCATCATTGCCGGCGTGGTAACGGATGTGTGCGTAGCGTTCCCGACCTTGTCGGCGCTGGCGGAAGGGTTTGAAGTGTTTGTGGTGACCGATGCGTCGGGTACGTTCAACACCACCGTGCAACAAGCGGCCTGGAGCCGGATGACACAGGCGGGTGCGCAACTGATGAACTGGTTCTCGGTAGCGTGCGAGCTGCACCGCGACTGGCGCAACGATATCGAAGGGCTGGGGAATTTGTTGTCGCAGCGCATTCCCAACTATCGCAACCTGATGAATGGGTATGCGGCGCTGACGGCGCAGCAGAAGTAAGTCAGCCGAGTGAGACGACAAGCCTGCCCTGAAAAGCAGGCTTTTTCATGTCACGCCTTGCCCAGCCAACAACTGCTCGACCACCGCCTCGAGCTTCGCCACCGCCTCCATCCGTTTTGCAGCAGATATCTGCCTGACATTATGCAATTTCCATCGTACGGCGGGTAATTGGTCTACTCCCGATACATTCAACGCAGCCCAGTCTGGCTCTCCCTGTTTGACAGAGATGAGGAAAGCGGCATCCTGTTCGCCGAATTGTCGACAGATCGCAGCCAGCAACGCTTCTCTGGTCGCTTCTAACTGGCCAAGCGTGACCGGTTCTCGTGTCATGCCGGCAAACTCAGCCTCAAACGCGCCTGCCAACGGCTTCCAGCGCGGAGCAAGCAGTTCGGCCATAGGCCTGAGCGGCATAACGTGGATCAAGTGGCATTGGCAAAATTCTCCGGAACGGTAATGAGGAACTCTTTATCGAGTCGACCGCCCCGGATGATTTGCCGCTTGCCCTTGCCTAGATCGATGCTGGAACGATCTATCCGCCCGTACCAGGCGTGAGCCGCATTACGTGCCAGTACAAAGAACACACGTTTGACGCGAATGGAGTTGCACGCTTCAAGCAGCTTCTGCAGACGCCTGGGGCTCAACGTAGCAAGGCCGTTGAGAACATCGGCCACACCGCTGAACAGCATTTCGTCGGCGCTTTGGTGAATAAGCTCGAGCACCGCACGTTCCGGGGTAGAGATTTTTAGCGCGAATTGACGATAAGGCATCTGGAAATCTTGTAACGCCATATCTTCCAGTGCAGTGAAGAGCACGCCTGGATAGAAATTCACCTGCGCGCCCCAGTCATGCTTGCGAAACCAACCGGGAAGAACAGCCCCCGCTAAGCCAGATAGCTCAACCGTCTCTGTCCCAAACGTCAGGTAATGGCTGTATCCGGCCAAGCTCAACGCCGTGGCGCCGCCCGGCCAAATCTGCACCGTGGCGCCCTGTTGCAAAGCGAATACACCGCCGTGCCAGTCGATACTGTCGCCGCTGCGTTTCCAGGCACCGTGCCCCAAGCGCTCTACCCAGCCTGTTTGCTGATACTTCTGAACGAGATTCGGGCCGACACCCTGTTCGTGAAGCCACGCTTGGGTGGCGATCACGCCCGAAGGCCAGTCCTCTAGAAGACGGTTTATTTTCATAATTAATATCACCCGATAAGGGTATTTTTAGTGAAAATATTAAACCACGATAACCCGACGCCAAGTCAGTCTTTTTCCGGCCTGCGATTGTCTCTCGTAGATGGACAGTAAGACTCCTTGCAGCCAATTTATCTACCGACCGCTGCCTATTAATCTGTGCCCATGTTGAACGCAACGCCTAACCAACCTAAACAAAAAAGGATTCAACCATGAGCACGCCAACCTACAGCCGCTTGAACAAAGACGACGCCATCGTTCTGCTGGTCGACCACCAGACCGGCCTGATTTCCCTGGTGCAGGACTTCTCGCCCAACGAGTTCAAGAACAACGTGCTGGCCCTGGCGGACCTGGCCAAGTTCTTCAACCTGCCGACCATCCTCACCACCAGCTTCGAACAAGGCCCCAACGGCCCGCTGGTGCCGGAGTTGAAAGAGATGTTCCCGGACGCGCCGTATATCGCCCGCCCTGGCCAGATCAATGCCTGGGACAACGAAGACTTCGTCAAGGCGATCAAGGCCACCGGCCGCAAGCAGATCATCATTGCCGGCGTGGTAACGGATGTGTGCGTAGCGTTCCCGACCTTGTCGGCGCTGGCGGAAGGGTTTGAAGTGTTTGTGGTGACCGATGCGTCGGGTACGTTCAACACCACCGTGCAACAAGCGGCCTGGAGCCGAATGACCCAGGCGGGTGCGCAACTGATGAACTGGTTCTCGGTAGCGTGCGAGCTGCACCGCGACTGGCGCAACGATATCGAAGGCCTGGGGAATTTGTTGTCGCAGCGCATTCCCAACTATCGCAACCTGATGAATGGGTATGCGGCGCTGACGGCGCAGCAGAAGTAAGTCAGCCGAGTGAGACGACAAGCCTGCCCTGAAAAGCAGGCTTTCGTTGTTGCCAAATCTCCACTAGAGGTTCCGGCCATCCCAATTTACGCGATCTGGACCAGAACCACCCTAGACGATGAGCCGAATAACCCGCACAATCGGCTCACTAAGTGAGCCGAATAAGCCTTTTTAATCGGCTCATACACTAGGCACTTTCTCCATGAACCACCCGCACTGGATCTGGCAACACACCGACTGGCCGCACTTTCACTGGCAACCTGAGCGCCTGGCGGCCTTGCTGCGCCAGTGTGGGCAGGCCCAAGGCAAGCTGCTGGGCATGCTGGGCTCCGTCACCGATGCAGCCAGTGCGCGCAGCGAATTGGATACGCTGCTGCAGAATATTCTGACCTCTTCGGCTATCGAAGGTGAGCAACTGAATGTCGGCTCGGTGCGGTCCTCCCTGGCGCGACGGTTAGGCTTGGAGGCGACGCAAGACGCTCAGGTCAGCCGCCGTAGTGAAGGCCTCGCTGACCTGATGATCGATGCCACCGAGCAGTTTGCCGAGCCGTTCACGTACTCGCGCCTCATGCACTGGCATCATTTGCTGTTTCCGACTCCGGAAACGAGCCTCGCCGCGCGAAGCATAAATGTCGGGGGGCTGCGCGGGGATGAGCCGATGCAAGTGGTATCGGGGCGTCTTGACCGTCCCACCGTGCATTTTGAGGCGCCGCCACGCTTGGGACTGGAGCAGGCCCTGGATGAATTTCTTGAGTGGTTCGAACTGAGCCGCAATCAACCGGAACTAGACCCGTTCATACGCGCTGGCGTTGCGCATTTCTGGTTTGTCACGCTTCACCCGTTCGATGACGGCAATGGTCGCCTGACACGCGCTATCACTGACTTGGCCTTGGCTCAGGGCGAACATCAGGCGATACGCTTTTATGCGATGTCCGCCAGCATCCTTGAAGATCGCTCGGGTTATTACGACGCACTGGAGTCCAGCCAAAAGGCCACGCTCGATATTACCGACTGGCTGGAGTGGTTCCTCAGAACTTTATTGCGCAGCCTGCAACAGGCGATGGCGCAGATAGACCGTGTGTTGAGCAAGACCCGGTTCTGGGACCAACACCGCGGCGCTGCGTTATCGGCCGAACAGGTCAAGGTACTCAATCGTCTGCTCGACGGTGGCGAGAAAGGCTTCGAGCAGGGCATCAGCGCTGCGCAGTACCAGGCAGTGGCCAAAGTGTCCAAGGCGACAGCCACGCGGCATCTGGCCGACCTGCTGGAAAAAAACTGCCTGGTCCGTCTTCCCGGAGGCGGCCGCAGCACGCGTTATCGGGCCAATACCAAAGGCGAATGACGCCGCCACTCATTTGCCCCGATTCCCCATGTCTGCTAGTGTCGCGCCGGTTTACCGTCTACCGGAATTGCCGCCATGGCCCGCAAAAAAGTTGCACTCGATTTCGAACAATCCCTCGCCGACCTGCAAACCCTGGTCGAGCGTCTGGAGAACGGCGAGTTGTCGCTGGAAGACTCGTTGACGGCGTTTGAGCAAGGCATTGGCCTGACTCGCGACTGCCAGAGCGCGTTGGCGCAGGCTGAGCAGAAAGTGCAGGTATTGCTTGAACGCGACGGGGAGTTGGCTGAAGAACCTTTCGATGCGGAACAACCCGAATGATCGATGCGTATCAGGCCAGTAGCCAAGCCCGAGTGAACGCGGCGCTGGAGCCCTTGTTTGTTGCGCCAGGCCCGGAAATGAGCCGCCTTTACGACGCCATGCGCTACAGCGTGATGAATGGCGGCAAGCGCGTGCGCCCGTTGCTGGCGTATGCAGCGTGTGAAGCGCTGGGCGCGCCCGCCGAAGAGGCGAATGGCGCGGCCTGTGCGGTGGAACTGATTCACGCCTATTCCCTGGTACACGATGATCTGCCGGCAATGGATGACGACGACCTGCGTCGCGGTCAGCCGACCACCCATAAAGCCTTTGACGAAGCCTATGCGATCCTGGCCGGTGATGGCCTGCAGAGCCTGGCGTTCAGCGCGTTGCTGGACCCGCGCTTGAGCCGCGTGAATGCCGAGATCCGCCTGCGTATGGTCACCGCGCTGGCCCTGGCTGCGGGCCCGGCCGGCATGGTCGGCGGGCAGGCGATCGACATGGGTTCGGTCAGCCTCAAGCTGGACCAGAAAGCCCTGGAACACATGCATCGCCACAAGACCGGCGCGCTGATCGAGGCCGCCGTGCACCTCGGCGCCCTGGCCAGCGGCCGGGCCGAGGCCGCGCAATTGGCGGCGCTGCAGACTTATTCGCGGGCTATCGGCCTGGCGTTTCAGGTGCAGGACGACATTCTTGACGTGGAAAGTGACACCGCGACCCTCGGCAAACGCCAGGGCGCCGATATTGCTCGGGACAAACCGACTTATCCTGCGCTGCTCGGGCTGGAAGCCGCCAAGGCGTATGCCCTGGAGCTGCGCGATCAGGCCCTGGATGCCCTGCGACCTTTCGACGCGGCGGCCGAGCCATTGCGTGACTTGGCGCGGTATATCGTCGAACGTCGGCACTGATGCCTGCGGCGATCAGCGCCGCATATCGACCAAGTTCGCCCCCCTGCGTGGGCAGTTTGCGATGCTTGAGGTAAACTGCCGCCTCTTCTATACCTATAACGATTCGCCTGATGCCCACGACGTTCCAAGAGATTCCCCGCAAGCGCCCGTCAACGCCCCTGCTCGACCGTGCTGCCACGCCGGACGGCCTGCGTCGACTGGGTGAAGCCGAGCTGGAAACCCTGGCCGATGAACTGCGCCTGGAATTGCTCTACACGGTCGGCCAGACCGGTGGGCATTTCGGTGCCGGGCTGGGCGTGATCGAGCTGACCATCGCCCTGCACTACGTTTTCGACACCCCGGATGACCGGCTGGTGTGGGACGTGGGCCATCAGGCGTATCCGCATAAAATCCTCACCGGCCGTCGCGAACGCATGGCCAGCCTGCGCCAGAAGGACGGCATCGCCGCCTTCCCGCGTCGCTCCGAAAGCGAGTACGACACCTTTGGCGTCGGTCACTCCAGCACCTCGATCAGTGCAGCGCTGGGCATGGCGATTGCCGCCCGCCTGCAAAACAGTGATCGCAAGGCGATTGCCGTGATCGGCGATGGCGCGCTGACCGCGGGCATGGCCTTCGAAGCCTTGAACCATGCGCCGGAAGTGGACGCCAACATGTTGGTGATCCTCAACGACAACGACATGTCGATTTCGCGAAACGTCGGTGGCCTGTCCAATTACCTGGCGAAGATCCTCTCCAGCCGCACCTACGCCAGCATGCGCGAAGGCAGCAAGAAAGTGCTGTCGCGTCTGCCCGGCGCGTGGGAAATCGCCCGTCGTACCGAAGAATATGCCAAGGGCATGCTGGTACCCGGCACGCTGTTCGAAGAGCTGGGCTGGAACTACATCGGCCCGATCGACGGCCATGACCTGCCGACCCTGATCGCCACGCTGCGCAATATGCGTGACCTCAAGGGCCCGCAATTTCTGCATATCGTCACCAAAAAGGGCAAAGGCTTCGCGCCGGCGGAAGTCGACCCTATCGGCTACCACGCGATCACCAAGCTGGAACCACTGGACGCCCCTGCCGCCGCGCCGAAAAAGCCCAGCGGGCCGAAGTATTCCGGGGTGTTTGGCGAATGGCTGTGCGACATGGCCGCTGCCGACCCGCGCCTGGTGGGGGTGACCCCAGCGATGAAGGAAGGCTCCGACCTGGTGGCCTTCAGCGAGCGTTTCCCGCTGCGTTACTTCGATGTGGCGATTGCCGAGCAGCACGCAGTGACCTTCGCCGCCGGCATGGCCTGTGAAGGCGCCAAGCCAGTGGTGGCGATTTATTCGACCTTTTTGCAACGCGGTTATGACCAGTTGGTGCATGACGTGGCGGTGCAGAACCTTGACGTCCTGTTCGCCATCGACCGTGCCGGCCTGGTGGGCGAAGACGGCCCGACCCACGCAGGCAGTTTCGACTTGTCCTACCTGCGCTGCATCCCCGGCATGCTGGTGATGACGCCCAGCGACGAGAATGAACTGCGCAAGATGCTCAGCACCGGCCACCTGTACAACGGCCCGGCGGCGGTGCGCTATCCGCGCGGTAACGGCCCGAACGCAGTCATCGAGAAGGACCTGGAGCCTATCGAAATCGGCAAGGGCATCGTGCGGCGCCAAGGCAGCAAGACGGCCTTCCTGGTGTTCGGCGTGCAACTGGCCGAAGCGCTCAAGGTAGCCGAGAAGATCGACGCCACTGTGGTCGACATGCGCTTCGTCAAACCGCTGGATGAAGCCTTGGTGCGCGACATTGCTGCTAGCCACGAGCTGCTGGTGACGGTTGAAGAAAACGCGATCATGGGCGGTGCCGGCGCGGCGGTCAGTGAGTTCCTGGCACGGGAGAATATCCTCAAGTCGGTGCTGCACCTGGGCTTGCCGGATGCGTACGTCGAACACGCCAAGCCGGCGCAGATGCTGGCTGAGTGCGGGCTGGATGAAAGCGGCATCGAAGCCTCGGTGCGCCAGCGCATGGCGCTGCTCGGCCTGTAGAACCCGCTCTAAATGTGGGAGGGGGCTTGCTCCCGATAGCGGCGGTTCAGTCATCCACTATGCTGACTGACAGCGCGCCATCGGGGGCAAGCCCCCTCCCACATTTGATATGTGTCATCTTCAAATACCATGGGTAGCCCATGAAACATCTTCGTCTCGCCCTGCCCTTGCTGCTTCTGCCAGCCTCGGACCTGCTCGCCGACACCCGCGACCAGGCGCTGAAACTCTCCGACGTGGTCATCAGCGCCAACCGCCAGGTGCAGGCGCGCAACGACAGCAGCGCCGCCAACACTGTGTTCACCCGAGCCGATATCGACCGCCTGCAACCTTCCAGCCTGACCGACCTGCTCAGCCGTGTACCCGGCGTACAAGTCGCGCCCACCGGTGGCCGTGGCAGTCTGCCGGGGATTTACATTCGCGGCACCAAATCCGCGCAAAGCCTGGTGCTGGTGGACGGCCAGCGCATTGCCAACACCACGTCAGGCGACAGCGGCCTGCAATACCTGAACGTCGACCAGATCGAGCGCGTGGAAGTGCTGCGCGGTTCACGCTCGGTGATCTACGGCAGCGATGCGATTGGCGGGGTGATCCAGGTGTTTACCCGGCGCAACGCCGAGCAAGGCCTGCAACCGCGCTTGAAGCTGGGCTTTGGCAGCAACCAGACCTGGGAGCGCAGCCTCGGCCTGTCGGGCGGCGATGAACAGACGCGCTTCAACCTGGGCGCAAGCCTGGACGAAACCGCCGGCATCAACTCGACGCATCAGTCGTTTCCCAGCGACGGCGACCACGATGCCTATCGCAACCGGTCCCTGAGCCTGAACCTCAGCCATTCGTTCAGCGATGACCTGGAAGTGGGCTTCAACCTATTGGATAACCGCGGCAAGTCAGAGTACGACAACAGCTTCGGGCGCTTCGACTTGGCTACCGGACAAAGCGTCGGCCAGAAACCCTACACCGACTACACCGTCAGCAGTGCCAGCGGTTATGTCGACACCAGACTCAGCGAAAGCTGGCAGTCACGCCTGGAACTGGGCCACAGCGAAAACCGCGACACCAAGCGCGACACCCTCAGCGATGAGTTCAGCGTGTTCAACACTTACCGCGACTCGGTCAACTGGCAGAACGACCTGACCCTCAACGAGCGCAACAGCCTGATCGTCGGCGGCGACTGGTACGAAGACCGCTTCCACGGCTCCACCACGTTTACCGAAGACAGCCGCTGGAACCGCGCCGCCTTCGTGCAGCACCGCTTCCAGGGCGAATGGTTTTCCACCGAACTGGGCCTGCGCCGCGACCAGAACCAGCAATTCGGCGGCCAGAACAGCTGGAGTGGCACGCTGACGGTGCCGATCAACCCTGACAACGAGGTGTTGCTGAGCTACAGCGAAGGCTTCCGTGCGCCCACCTTCAACGACCTCTACTACCCCGACACGCAGTACAGCAACCCCGACCTGCAGCCCGAGACGTCAAAGAGCTACGAGCTGCAATGGCGCAGCCAACTCACCGACAGCACCCGCGTGGAAGCGTCGCTGTACCGTACCGACCTGAGCGATGCGATCATCCTCGACGGCGGCAAACCGCAGAACGTGGCCTCGGCACGCATCAACGGCTTTGAAGCAGCGCTCAAGCAGGACCTGTTTGGTTGGCAGGGCAACCTGGGCGTGTCGCTGATCGACCCGCGTGACCGCGACAATGGTCATACTCTGGCGCGTCGCGCACGGCGCACGTTGAATCTGGATCTGGACCGGCAGTTCGACAAGCTCGGCGTGGGCGCCAACTGGCAGGCGATCAGCAGCAGCTACGATGATGAAGCCAACCGTAATCGCCTGGGCGGTTATGCATTGCTGGGCCTGCGCGGCAGTTGGGCGCTGAACCCTGCGGTGTTGCTGTCGTTGAAGGTCGACAACCTGTTGGACAAGGCCTATTCACGGGCGCGCTACAGCTATGACGATCCAGCGTTTCTGAACAATCAGGACTACCGGGAAGAGGGCCGAGTGTGGATGTTCGGGGTGACGTGGACGCCGAAGATGTAAGGCGCCTCTTCGCGGGCAAGCCCACTCCCACCTATTGAGTTGTGAACACATTCAAAATGTGGGAGGGGCTTGCCCCCGATGGCGGCCTCACACGTTCGGGGCAATCACCTGACACAACCGCGCCAATGCTTCCAGCATCTGCCCGCTGGGCCGTTCCAGCCCCTTGTCCGGCACCACGCGCACCCGCGCCGCCATGCTTGGCCAGACCTTCCAGGCCTCCAGCTGAGCCTGATCACCCACCAGGATCAGCTCCGGATCACGCTGCAACACTGATTCGATATTGACCTGCGGCGCCGGCAGCTTGAGGTCATCGAACACATTGCGCGCCCCGCATACCTTCAACGCATCACTGATAATCTGCCCACCGCCTACGGTGTACAGCGGCGGGTTCCATACCTGATAAAACACCCGCACCGGCTCGACGCGCTGATAGCGCTGGCGCAGTTGGGCGAGGCGTTGGCGTAGTTTTTCGGCCAACGCTTGGCCGGCCTCCCCGCGCCCCAATCGCTCGGCAATGGCTTGGACCTGACGGGTCAGCTGATCAAGGCTATGGGGTTCGGCGACGTACACCGGGATGTTCAGGCGCAGCAGCTGTTCACGCTGGGCCGTGCCGACGCTGCCGGGCCAGAGCAGGATCAGATCGGGCTTGAGGCTGAGCAGGCGTTCGATGTCCAACTGGCCGTAATGCCCGACCGATGGCACCTCCGCCAGCGCCGCCGGACGCTCGCCGCCATCGAGCACACCGACCAATAAGTCGGCGGCACCCAATTCAACCACGATTTCAGAGAGCGACGGCGCCAAGCTCACCACGCGTTCAGCCGCCATTACTTGGGCGCTGAACACCAGCAGCAGCGCCAGCCAGTAGCGCTTCATCCCAACTGGCGCGGGATGCGATAGAGGTAAAACAGCACCATCGTCGACAGCGCCAGCAGGAACAGCGGCACCGCTTCCAGGCCGACGAACACTGCCAGCGCGCCGATCCAGGCCGGTAGCGCTGCCACCAGCAAGGCCGTGCGCCGTCGTGCCGCGAGGGCGATCCAGGCGGCGGGTTCTTCAGGGGTGTCGAGGGCTTTGGAAGTGGCGATCAGCGCGTGTTTATAGGCATGAAAATAACGCAGGCTGAGAAACATCGAGGCCACGCCGGCGATAAAGAACGGCATGGCCAGCACGGGAAGCAGGGATTCGGCGCGGCCAAACACCAGGTTGATCACGAACAACGGCAGCAATGCCAGGGCCAGGTACTGCCACCAGTTGAAGGACAGTCGCCGTTTCACCTGGCCGCGGGTCACGCGCGGTCAACCTCACCCTGATGCTCGTTGCCCATCATGTGGTCGAGTTTGCTGGCCTTGGTGGCCAGGTACAGCTTGTTGTGCGGGTTGTGCCCGGTGTGCAGCGGTACGCGCTCGGCCACGGTGATGCCCATCTCGGTCAACGCTTTGACCTTGCGCGGGTTATTGGTCATCAGGCGCAGGGATTTCACGCCCAGGTGCTCCAGCATCGGCAGGCAGATCGCGTAGTCACGCTGGTCGGCGGCGAAGCCGAGGCGCTCGTTGGCTTCCACGGTGTCGGCGCCGCCATCTTGCAATTCATAGGCGCGGATCTTGTTCAGCAGGCCAATGCCACGGCCTTCCTGACGCAAGTACAGCAGCACACCACGGCCTTCACGGGCGATGGCCTGCAACGCGGCTTCCAGTTGCGAGCCGCAGTCACAGCGCTGACTGAACAGCGCGTCGCCGGTCAGGCATTCGGAATGCACGCGGCCCAACACCGGCGCACCATCAGCGATGTCGCCCAGGCTGAGCACAACGTGCTCGCGCCCGGTGGCTTCTTCAAGAAAGCCATGCATGGTGAATGTGGCAAAAGGGGTAGGCAGCTTGGAAGCGGCGACGAAAACGACGGGCACCGTGTGCTCCTGATTTCAGATTTCACAGAGGCAGGCATTGTAACAGCCTGTTCCTACAGACGCTTAAGCTGAATTATCGCTGATAAAGATCAATAGGTTCGATTGGCCTTCGGCTTGGTTCTATGCAATAGCGAGCTTGCTCGCAAAAAGTGCGTTCATTCAGACTGTCCACATGACGTTGACGATTGTCGCGAACAAGCTACTAGAACGGATACGGTTGTTTCCAGCGTTCGAAAATCGGCTTCAATTCGCCATTTTTTACCAGTGCGGTCATGCGCTGGTCGAACACTGCCATCAACGCCCGCCCCCGCTCGTTATCGGCGAAACCCACGTAGAGCGGCAGTTCAATGAGATGGGTAAGCCTGAATCGGGACGGGTCCTCAGCTTGGCTGAGCACGTACCGGGCTTCGGTCAGCGCCTCGATGTAAAAGTCCGCATGGCCGTGTTGCAGCATCGACAAGATACCGCTGCGCCGTTGGACCTGATTGAATCGGCGCACGTTCGGCAGGTACTTCTCGTATTTGTAGCCACGCACCCAGGCCAGGCGGTAATCGCCGAGCGTCGCCAGGTTGGGCGTGGGCAGGGTTGCCAGCCCGAGGGCATAGATAGGGTCGGCGTCGAAATGCCAGCGCGGGTACAACACTTGCTCGGCTTCGTCGCGATAGGAACCGACCCAGCCATCCACCTCGCCGCGCTGAGCCAGGCCCACCGAGCGGGTATAGGGCTCGCTGCGGGTCTGCACGGTGATGCCGGCGGGTTCGAACACCCGGCGCAGCACGTCCCAGGCCAGACCGCTGCCATCATTGTTGGTGTAGTCGCTCCACTCCTCGCTGACCAGCGTGATCTTGCCGGGCACCGGGTTTTCATCCGCCTGAAGCACAGAGGTAAAGGCACACAGCATGATCAGCAGCCAGCAGCGCACACTCATAAGGATGGCTTCCTACGTGGAGATAATCATATGAAGGGTAGCGCAGTACGCTGGCTACGATAGCTCGTGAAAATGCTGGTAGCCATGTACGGCCGGGGTGATGTCTTGGCCCACGTTATCGAGCAGCGTGACGCCCTGCCCCGCTTCCACCCGGCCGATCACGTGAATCGGCCAGCCATTCGCCTGCAACGCTGCCAGTTCGGCCTGCGGTAGCGTGAACACCAGCACATAGTCATCGCCGCCACTCAGCGCGGCCACACGGGCCTCCTCATTGCCGACAAACGCCAGCAACGCCGCAGACAACGGCAATGTGTCACGTTCGATCAGCAGGCTGACAGACGATGCCCTGGCGATATGCCCGCAATCGGCCAATAGCCCGTCGGAGATATCCATGGCCGAGGTCGCCTTGCCGCGCAGAGCCAGACCCAACGCCAATTGCGGTTGCGGCGACCAATAGTGGGCGAGCAGTGGTTCAGCGATGGCGGCTTGCGCGCTGCGCTGGCCCAGTACCAACGGCAAGGCGCCGGCCGCATTGCCCAGCTCCCCGCCGACACACAGCAGGTCCCCTGGCCGCGCACCGCTGCGCGTCAAGGCAAGCCCGGCCGGCACTCGGCCAAATACGGTCAAGGTCAGGCTCAGCGGCCCGCGCGTGGTGTCACCGCCCACCAGGCCCACGCCGCAGCGTTGCGCCATGGCATTCAAACCCTGGGCATAGCGTTGCAACCAGTCGGCATCGACGGACGGCGTGGTCAGGGCAAGGGTAAACGCAAGGGGGTGGGCGCCCATGGCGGCCAGGTCGCTCACCGCCACGGCCAACGAGCGCTGGCCGAGCAGGAACGGGTCACACGGGTCGGCGAAGTGCACGCCAGCCACCAAGGTATCGGTGGAGACTGCCAGTTGCTCCCCGGCGGGAAGCGCAAGCAAGGCGCAGTCATCGCCGATCCCCAGGGCAATGCCTTCGCCACCTTGCGCACAGGGCGCGGCGGCGAAGTAATTACGGATCAGCTCAAACTCGCCCATCGAGGAATCAAGCGCGGATTAGCGCTTGTGTTCCTTCACTTCGGCTTCACGCAGGCGCGGGGCCAGCTTGTCGAGCACGCCGTTGACGAATTTGTGACCGTCGGTCGAACCGTAGACCTTAGCCAGTTCGATGCCTTCGTTGATCACCACGCGGTACGGCACGTCGACGCGCTTGAGCAGTTCCCAGGTGGACAGGCGCAGAACGGCCAGTTCAACCGGATCGAGCTCTTCGAGGGTCAGGTCCAGGCATGGCGTCAGCGCTGCGTCGATTTCGGTCAGGTTGGCCGGAACACCGTGCAGGATGTCGTGGAAGTAGCTCTGGTCGGCGAAGGTGAAATCGTTATCGACGCGAAATTGCGCTTCGATTTCGTTCAACGACGTACCGGCCATGTGGCGCTGGTACAGCGCTTGGGTCGCCAATTGACGGGCCGCACGGCGCTTTTCGCTTTTCGATGGCTTGCCGGCGTCGGCCGGGCGCTCGTCGCGTGGGTTGAAACGATCGCTCTCGTCGGAAATCACTTGGCCTCCAACTGCGACAGCAGGCTGACCATTTCCAGGGCGGACAGGGCAGCTTCAGCGCCTTTGTTGCCGGCCTTGGTGCCGGAACGCTCGATGGCTTGCTCGATGGAATCCACGGTCAGCACGCCGAATGCGACCGGCACGCCGAACTCCATGGACACCTGGGCCAGGCCCTTGGTGCATTCGCCAGCCACGTATTCGAAGTGCGGGGTACCGCCACGAATGACCGCGCCCAGGGCGATGATCGCCGCATACTCACCCTGCTGGGCAACTTTCTGCGCAACCAGTGGGATTTCGAAGGCGCCAGGGGCACGGATAATGGTGATGTCGCTCTCGCTCACACCGTGGCGAACCAGGGCGTCAACGGCACCGCTTACCAGGCTTTCAACCACGAAGCTGTTGAAGCGGCCAACCACCAGGGCGTAGCGGCCTTTGGGGGCGATGAAGGTACCTTCGATGGTCTTCAGGGTCATTCGACAAATCTCTTAAAGAGCCGGGACGCGAAAAGTGCGTCCCTCAGTGATGATTTAACCGCGAACAAGGGGCAAAAATCGCCAGCCTTTATTCGGAGGGCACGTATTCTACAACTTCCAGATCGAAACCGGATATCGCATTAAATTTCATCGGTGCGCTCATCAGGCGCATCTTGCGCACACCGAGGTCGCGCAGGATCTGCGAGCCGGCACCGACGATGCTGTAGGTGGTCGGCTTTTTCACCGGCGTGTGGTCGGCGGTTTCGCGGATATGCGCCAGCAATACATCGCCATCCAGCGGGTGTCCGAGCAACAGCACCACGCCACTGCCTGCCTCGGAAACCGCGGCCATGGCGGCGCGCAGGCTCCAGCGGCCGGGCTGCTTGACCATCAGCAAGTCGCGCAGCGGGTCCATGTTGTGCACGCGCACCAGGGTCGGCTCTTCGGCGCAGATGTTGCCCAGGGTCAGGGCCATGTGCACGTCGCCTTCCACTGAATCACGGTAGGTCACCAAATTGAATTGGCCCAGTTCGCTGTCCAGCGGCTGCTCGGCAATCCGCTGAACGGTACGTTCATGGATCATGCGGTAGTGGATCAGGTCGGCAATGGTGCCGATCTTGAGGTTGTGTTCGGCGGCAAACGCTTCGAGTTCGCTGCGACGGGCCATGGTGCCGTCGTCGTTCATCACTTCACAGATCACGCCGCTGGGTTCGAAACCAGCCATGCGCGCCAGGTCGCAGGCCGCTTCGGTATGACCGGCGCGGGCCAGGGTGCCGCCCGGCTGGGCCATCAGCGGGAAGATGTGGCCGGGGCTGACGATGTCTTCGGCCTTGGCGTCCTTCGCCGCAGCGGCTTGCACGGTGCGGGCGCGGTCAGCGGCAGAGATGCCGGTGGTCACGCCGGTGGTGGCTTCAATCGATACGGTGAACTTGGTGCCAAAACCCGAGCCATTGCGCGGCGCCATCAACGGCAGCTTGAGCAATTCACAGCGTTCGCGGCTCATGGGCATGCAGATCAACCCACGGGCGTGCTTGGCCATGAAGTTGATGTGCTCAGGCTTGCAGGCCTCGGCGGCCATGATGATATCGCCTTCATTCTCGCGATCTTCGTCATCCATCAGGATGACCATCTTGCCTTGGCGGATGTCTTCAACCAGTTCTTCGATGCTATTGAGCGCCACGCGGCACCCCCTTGGTCAGGATTTCAGGTAGCCGTTAGCGGCCAGAAAACTTTCGGTGATATTACCCGATGCAGGCTCTGCGGCCTTTTCGCCCAGCAGCAGGCGCTCCAGGTAACGGGCAAGCAAGTCCACTTCCAGGTTCACCCTGCGGCCCGGCTGGTAGGAGGCCATGATGGTTTCGCTGAGGGTGTGGGGAATGATGGTCAGTTCAAATTCGGCGCCATTGACGGCGTTCACGGTCAGGCTGGTGCCGTCGACGGTGATCGAGCCTTTGTGGGCGATGTACTTGGCCAGCTCCTTCGGCGCGCGAATCCGGAATTCAACGGCGCGTGCATTTTCGCTGCGGGCCACGACTTCACCGACGCCATCGACGTGGCCGCTGACCAGGTGGCCACCCAGGCGCGTGGTCGGCGTCAGGGCTTTTTCCAGGTTGACTGGGCTGCCGGCTGCAAGATCGCTCATCGCGGTGCAGTCCAGGGTCTCGCGACTGACATCGGCGGCGAAGCCATTGCCCGGCAGCTCGACGACGGTCAGGCACACACCGCTGACGGCGATGCTGTCGCCCAGCTTGACGTCGCCCAGATCGAGCTTGCCGGTTTCAACCTGCAGGCGGATATCGCCGCCTTTGGGGGTCATTGCACGGATGCTGCCGATGGACTCGATAATGCCGGTGAACATTTCGTTCTCCTGAAAACGGGGACTGACGCTCAAGCGCAGGCCGTAAATTATACGCTCGCTGCCGGAAGCGGGACGGCGGTGATTCGCCAGTCGTCGCCAACAGCGCGCATGTCGGTGATCTTGAGTTGGGGGGCGTCGGCGAGTTTCTCAAGCGGCCAGTCCAGCAACGGCCGGGCAGCGGAACCGAGGAACTTGCCGGCGACGAAAATCACGTACTCATCGACCAGGCCCTGCTGGGCAAACGCGCCCGCCAGGCTTGGGCCCGCCTCCACCAGCACGTCGTTGACGCCACGGGCGGCCAGGGCCACCAGCGCTGAACGCAGGTCGACCTGGCCCTCCACGCCCGGCACCACCAGGCACTCGGGGCCACGCGGAAACTGGTTCTCCGGGGTCACGCAGGTGATGACCAGCGCCGGGCCCGCCTTGAAGAAGGGCGCATTGAGCGGCACGCGCAGGCGGCCGTCGATCAATACACGCAGCGGCGGACGCGACATGGCCAGGGCGGTGGTTTGTGCATCCAGGCCCAACTCGGCGGCGCGCACGGTCAGGCGGGCGCCGTCGGCCAGCACGGTGTCGGCGCCGGTCAACACCACGCTGGCTTCGGCACGCAGGCGCTGGACGGCGGCGCGGGCGGCGGGGCCGGTGATCCATTGGCTTTCGCCGCTGGCCATGGCGGTGCGCCCGTCCAGGCTCATCGCCAGCTTGACCCGCACGAACGGCAGGCCGTGTTCCATGCGCTTGAGAAAGCCAGGGTTGAGCGCACGCGCTTCGGACTCCAGCACACCGCTGCGAATCTCGATCCCGGCCTGGGCCAAACGCTGCATGCCGCGCCCCGCCACTTCCGGGTTGGGGTCCTGCATGCCGGCCACTACCCGCGCCACACCGGCACTCACCAGCGCATCGGCGCAGGGCGGCGTGCGGCCGTGGTGGCTGCAGGGTTCGAGGGTCACGTACACCGTCGCGCCACGGGCCTTGTCGCCGGCGGCGCGCAAGGCGTTGGGTTCTGCATGGGGCTCGCCGGTGCGCTCGTGCCAGCCTTCGCCGACAATCTGCCCATCGCGCACGATCACGCAGCCTACCCGTGGGTTGGGGTGGGTGGTGTACAGGCCCTTGCGCGCCAGTTCGAGGGCGCGGGCCATGTAATGGGCGTCGAGCACAGCCTGTTCAGCAGTCATTGTTTGGAAGGCTCACGCGCCAGGCGGTCGATCTCTTCGCGGAACTCATTGAGGTCCTGGAAGCGTCGATACACCGAGGCGAAACGGATATAGGCGACTTCGTCGAGCTTTTGCAGCTCGCCCATCACCAGTTCGCCCACCACCAGGCTCTTGACCTCGCGCTCGCCGGTGGCGCGCAGCTTGTGCTTGATATGCACCAGCGCCGCTTCCAGCCGCTCGACACTCACCGGGCGTTTTTCCAGGGCGCGCTGCATACCGGCGCGCAGTTTTTCTTCGTCGAAAGGCTGGCGGCTGCCGTCGGACTTGATCAGACGTGGCAACACCAGTTCGGCGGTTTCGAAGGTGGTGAAACGCTCACCACAGGCCAGGCATTCGCGCCGGCGACGCACTTGGTCGCCCTCGGCGACCAGACGCGAGTCGATGACCTTGGTGTCGTTGGCACCGCAGAAGGGACAGTGCATGGTTGGCAGGCAACAAAAAATGGGAGGGCCATGGTAGCGCATCCCCGTCGCAAGACAAGCCATAGCCTTTACGGTATATAGGCTGGTTATTATGTTTCATATTTTTTAAGCCACGGATTTTGTCCTTTCTGGAGCCGTACATGCAGTTACGACCACTTGTTTTGATCACTCTGTTCAGTTTTCTGGTCGCCTGCAGCAGCGAAGCCCCCAAGCCTGCCGCGCCTCAGCCAACCCCTGCACAAGAGAAAAAAGTCCCGGGCATAGAAGACTTGGGTCCCCTGCCCGCCTACCAGCGCGAGATCAGCGGCAACCTGACCAACGTGCCGGCCGGCGCCGAAGTCGAGTTGGCGCTGCTGGTGATCGACGACCGCTCGCGCCCACAGCAACTGCTCGCCAGCAGCGTGTTGACCGGCAACGGCAAGCCCCTGGCCTTTCGCCTGCGCTTCAACCCCGAAGCGTTCCCGGCCGGTGCACGGGTTGAATTGCGCGGTCGCGCCAGCCAGTCCGGCCAGTTGATCCTGCACCTGCCCGCCGTGCGCATCACTCAGGCGATTACCCAGACCACCGGCCCCCTGCAACTCGTCAAGGCGCCATGACGCCACCGCTGCACCTGCAACGTGCCCTGAGCGAGTTGATCGGCGACGCACAACTGGTGCCCAGCCTCTTGCCGGGCACTGAGCTGGCGTTGTGGCTGCTCGACGCCGACAACATGGACCGCGCCTTCAGCCAGGAGGAAACCCGCCGCATCCTGCACGAGCCGCCCTACTGGAGCTTCTGCTGGGCCAGCGGGTTGGCGCTGGCGCGCTATCTGGCGGCGAACCCCGAGTGGGTAGCGGGCAAGCGCGTACTGGATTTCGGCGCCGGCTCCGGCGTGGCCGGGATCGCGGCCGCCAAGGCCGGGGCACTGGAGGTCGTGGCCTGCGACCTGGACCCGCTGGCGCTGGCGGCTTGCCGGGCGAATGCCGAACTCAACGGCGTGGAACTGAATTATTCAGCAGACTTCTTCGCCGAAGCCGATCGTTTCGACCTGATCCTGGTGGCCGACGTGCTCTACGACCGCGCCAACCTGCCGCTGCTGGACCAGTTCCTGACCCGTGGCCGCGAAGCGCTGGTGGCGGATTCGCGGGTGCGCGACTTCCAGCACCCGAATTATCAGCGCCTGGAGGTGCTGGAGGCCTTGACCTTGCCGGACCTGGCCGAGCCTTGGGAGTTTCGCAAGGTGAGCCTGTACCATTCGCGAAGGCTTTTGTAGGCGCGAGCGTGCTCGCGAAGCACTCAGGGGCAGCGCGTTTATTCAGAATGAACGCGTTGCCTACACGTTTTTCGCGAGCAAGCTCGCTCCTACATTTGATCGCGCTCGCTTTCGGCCAACCGCGCCAGCCCTTATAGTTGCCCCCATTCCCGCTTTATTCGAGACGCCTCATGAGTGAGCCCACGCCGTACATCTTCGATGTCACTACCGCCAACTTCGACCAGGCGGTGATTCAGAACTCTTTTGAACGACCTGTATTGGTGGATTTCTGGGCCGAGTGGTGCGCGCCGTGCAAGGCGTTGATGCCGATGCTGGCGCAGATCGCCGAGAGCTATCGCGGTGAGTTGCTGCTGGCCAAGGTCGATTGCGAGGCCGAGCAGGACATCGTTGCGCGTTTTGGTATTCAAAGCCTGCCGACCGTGGTGCTGTTCAAGGACGGCCAGCCGGTGGATGGGTTTGCCGGGGCGCAGCCGGAGTCGGCGGTGCGGGCGATGCTTGAGCCCCATGTGCCGATGCCGCCACCGGCTGCGGCGGACCCGCTGGAGCAGGCACAGGCGCTGTTTGCCGAGGGCCGTATCAGCGATGCCGAAGCGGTGCTGGTTGCGCTGTTGGGCGAAGACAACACCAACGCCGCCGCGCTGATCCTGTACGCACGGTGCCTGGCCGAACGCGGTGAACTGGGTGAAGCCCAGGCCGTGCTGGATGCGGTCAAGAGCGACGAGCACAAGGCCGCCCTCGCCGGCGCCAAGGCGCAAATCACCTTTCTGCGCCAGGCTGCCGACCTGCCGGACGCCGCCGACCTGAAAAGCCGCCTGGCGCAGAACCCCCAGGACGACGAAGCGGCTTATCAGTTGAGCATTCAACAACTGGCGCGCCAGCAATACGAGGCTGCGCTGGAAGGCCTGCTCAAGCTGTTCATGCGCAACCGCAGCTACAGCGAGGGCCTGCCGCACAAGACCTTGCTGCAGGTGTTCGAGCTGCTTGGCAATGACCACCCGCTGGTCACGGTGTACCGCCGCAAATTGTTTGCCGCGTTGTACTAGCCTCACCTTGTAGGAGCGAGCTTGCTCGCGAAAAACGTCAACGATAACGCGAACCGCCTGGATGTACGCGGCGCCTACGCGTTTTTCGCGAGCAAGCTCGCTCCTACAAAGCGTCGATCCAGGTGTACAGCGGCGTATCTGCGCCGCTGGTCACCTTCACCTTCGCGCTATGGCGCAGGCGCACCAGCAGGCGCTTGCCCGCCGCCGCATCGCCGGCCAAACCTTCCAGTCGATCCAGTAATTCCAGGCCGCTGAGCTGTCCGGCATCGCGCAGCAGCGCCTGGGCGCCCTGCCAGTGGTCTTCGTTCGGCTTGGCCGGTGCCGCGCTTGGCGCACTCTGCGCCGGGGCGGCCTGCAATTGCGCGCCCAGCCGTGCCCAATCGCCGTCGTCCAGTTCCAGGGTCAAGTCCACCGGCAGGTCGCCGACGGTTCCACGAATTCGCAACATCGTCCTTCCTCCAGCATTTTTTCTGACGGGCATGCTCCCATGCAGCTTGCGCAACGCCAAGCGGACGGTCAAACTCTCGGCACTTCTGTTATAAGATTACATAACAAAACTTTCATCTCTGGAGTCCCGCCATGCGCCGTCTGCTGCTCGCTTTGCCGTTTGCCCTGCTGCCACTGGCTGTCGCTCATGCCCATGAAGACCACGAGCATGAGCACGGCAGCCTAGGCGCTCACGAACACGGCGTCGGCCGCCTTAATGCGGTGCTGGACGGCCAGTCTCTGGAGCTTGAGCTGGACAGCCCGGCCATGAACCTGGTGGGTTTCGAACACGCGCCAACCAGTGCCGCCGACAAGGCCAAAGTCGCCGCAGCGCGCAAACAGCTGGAAGATCCGCTGGCGCTGTTCAGCCTGCCCAAGGCCGCCGGTTGCGTCATCAGCTCCCAGGAACTCAACAGCCCGCTGTTCGGCGACAAGCCGCAAGCCGATCATGATGACGACGACGATGACCACGCCACCGACGGCAAAGGCGCCGCCGCCCACGAACATCACCACGACCACAGCGAAATCCACGCCCACTACGAACTCACCTGCGCCACCCCCACGGCGCTGAGCAACCTGGACCTGAGCCAAGTGTTCAAGACCTTCCCCGCCACCCAGAAAATTCAGGTACAACTGATCGGCCCGAGCGGTCAGCAAGGTATTGACGCGACGGCCACTGCAGCCACCCTGAAGTTCTGAGTTCACATGACCCACGCATTGATCCAACTGTCCGACCTGAGCTTCAACTGGCCCGGTCATCCGCAGTTGCTGGACATCCCCGCGTTCCGCCTGGAGCCGGGGGAAACCCTGTTCCTCAAGGGCCCCAGCGGCAGTGGCAAAACCACCCTGCTCGGTTTGCTCGGCGGCGTGCAGACACCCAGCCGAGGCAGTATTCGCCTGCTCGGCCAGGAGCTGAGCGAGCTGTCGGCCGGCGCCCGTGACCGTTTTCGTGTGGACCACACGGGCTACATCTTCCAGCAGTTCAACTTGCTGCCGTTCTTGTCGGTGCGCGAGAACGTCGAGCTGCCGTGTCACTTCTCCAAACTGCGGGCACAGCGCGCGATTCAGCGCCACGGCAGCGTCGATCAGGCCGCGGCGACCTTGCTTGCCCACCTGGGCCTGAAAGACCCGAGCCTGCTTGAACGCCGCGCCGACTCGCTGTCCATCGGCCAGCAACAACGGGTGGCCGCCGCCCGTGCGCTGATCGGCCAACCGGAACTGGTGATCGCCGACGAGCCCACCTCGGCCCTCGACTACGACGCGCGCGAGGCGTTCATTCAACTGCTGTTCGCCGAATGCCGCGAGGCCGGGGCCAGCCTGTTGTTTGTCAGCCACGACCAAAGCCTGGCACCGCTGTTCGACCGCAACCTGTCGCTGGCCGAACTCAATCGCGCCGCCACGCTCGCAGAGGTTTGAGATGTATCTGTTCCGTCTAGCCATGGCCAGCCTGGCTAACCGCCGCTTTACCGCGATCCTCACCGCTTTTGCCATCGCACTTTCCGTCTGCTTGTTGCTCGCGGTGGAGCGCGTGCGTGTGGAAGCGCGCAACAGCTTCGCCAGCACCATCAGCGGCACGGACTTGATCGTCGGCGCACGCTCGGGCTCGGTGAACCTGCTGCTGTACTCGGTGTTCCGCATCGGCAACGCCACCAACAATATCCGCTGGGACAGCTACGAGCACTTCGCCGCCAGCCCCCAGGTGAAATGGGCGATTCCGATTTCCCTCGGCGACTCCCATCGCGGTTACCGGGTGATGGGCACCAATGAGTCCTACTTTGAGCATTACCAGTACGGGCGCAAACAGAACCTCGAGCTGGCCAGCGGCCGCGCCTTTGCCACCGACCCGTTCGAGGTGGTGCTCGGCGCCGAAGTCGCCGACGCCCTGCACTACACGCTCGGCGACAAACTGGTGCTGGCCCATGGCGTAGCGTTGGTCAGCCTAGTCAAGCACGATGACAAGCCCTTTACCGTGGTCGGTATCCTCAAGCGCACCGGCACGCCGGTGGACCGCACGCTGCATATCAGCCTCGGCGGCATGGAGGCGATCCACATCGACTGGCACAACGGCGTACCGGCCCAGGGCAAGGGCCGCATCAGCGCCGATCAGGCACGCAACATGGACCTGACCCCGCAAGCGATCACCGCGTTCATGCTCGGTTTGAACAACAAGATTTCCACCTTCGCCCTGCAACGGGAAATCAACGAGTTCCGTGGCGAGCCGATGCTGGCGATTTTGCCAGGGGTGGCACTGCAAGAGCTGTGGAGCATGATGGGCACCGCCGAAAAAGCCTTGTTCGTGATC
This sequence comes from Pseudomonas sp. W4I3, assembly GCF_030816195.1. Taxonomy (GTDB): domain Bacteria; phylum Pseudomonadota; class Gammaproteobacteria; order Pseudomonadales; family Pseudomonadaceae; genus Aquipseudomonas. The sequence continues at coordinate 5,977,908 of NZ_JAUSXS010000001.1, forward strand.
TCGCTGTTCGTGGTGCTGACGGGCTTGATCGGCATGCTCACGGCAATTCTCACCAGCCTCAACGAGCGCCGCCGCGAAATGGCGATCCTGCGCTCGGTGGGCGCACGGCCATGGCACATCGCAACGCTGCTGATCTTCGAAGCCTTCGCCCTGGCCCTGGCCGGCGTGGTGGCCGGCTTGGGTTTGCTGTACGTCTGCATCGCCGCATCGCGCGGCTATCTGCAGGCCAACTACGGGCTGGACCTGCCCATGGCATGGCCGAGTGAATATGAATGGACGTTGCTCGCCGGTATCCTGGCGGCCGCTCTATTGATGGGCAGCGTGCCCGCGTGGCGTGCCTATCGCCAGTCGTTGGCCGATGGCCTGTCGATTAGGCTGTAGAACAGCCGCTGCAAGTTTTTAGCCCCAAGCTGCAAGCGAATCGGGTTCTACTTGAAGCTTGCAGCTTGGCGCTACCCACTGAGGAGTCTTCATGCGTCATGCCCTGTTTGCCCTGCTATTGCTTATGGCCCTGCCCGCCTGGGCCGAGGAGCAGCCCAAGGATTTGTCGTGGCAGGAAATGATCCCACCGGATGCGCCACCGGAAGTGCCCAATATGAAACCGCTGCATGACCTGTCGAGCATGGCCGATGCCTTGTCCGTCGAGGCCGCGCCCGCCGCCAAGCAGGACTTGCCCAACGCGCCGGTGGTGCAGAGTCTCGACGGCCAGCACATTCGCCTGCCGGGCTACATTGTGCCGTTGGAGGTGAGCGAGGAAGGCCGCACCACCGAGTTCCTGCTGGTGCCGTATTTCGGCGCGTGCATCCATGTGCCACCGCCGCCGTCGAACCAGATCGTGCATGTGAAAAGCGAAGTCGGCGTGAAACTCGATGAGCTGTATCAGCCGTACTGGATCGAAGGGGCGATGCAGGTCAAGCCGTCGTCCAGTGAGTTGGCCGACGCCGGCTACCAGATGGATGCCAAGAAAATTTATATGTACGAGTTGGAGGAATAACCCTCCCACAGTTTTTGCGGCGTGGTTGGCCTTTCATTGAGCTGAGTCAAAAGATCGCACGGAACGATCTTTACCATTGGGCGTACAACTTTTAACGTCCTTTTGGAGCTCCCATGAACAAGTCTCTGCTCGGCGCGTCCCTCTTCGCGCTCGCCCTCGTCGCCCCTGTCGCTCACGCCCACCAGGCGGGTGACATTCTGATTCGCGCCGGTGCAATCACCGTGAATCCGAAGGCCGACAGCAGCAGCGTCAAGGTTGACCAAGGCCCACTGGCCGGCACCAACCTGGGCGGCAAGGCGACCATGAGCAGCGACACCCAACTGGGCTTGAACTTCGCCTACATGATCACCGACCACGTCGGTATCGAACTGCTGGCCGCCACGCCGTTCGAGCACGACGTGAAGATCAAGAACACCGCCCTCGGCGCCGCCAATGGCAAGCTCGGCACACTCAAACACCTGCCGCCGACCTTGAGCGTCGTGTACTACCCGCTGGACCACCAGTCGGCGTTCCAGCCCTATGTGGGCGCCGGTATCAACTACACCTGGATTTACGACGAACACGTGGGCAGCCGCGCCGAACAAGCCGGGTTCAGCAACTTCAAGGCTGAAAACTCCTGGGGCTGGGCCGCGCAGATCGGGGCCGACTACATGATCAACGACAAATGGATGATCAACGCCCAGGCGCGCTATATCGACATCAGTACCAAGGCCACCGTGGACAACAACGCACTGGGCCAAGGCACTCGGGCCAAGGTCAACGTGGATGTCGACCCGATGGTCTACATGGTGGGTATCGGTTACAAATTCTAAGCCACACGCATAAGCAAAATGTGGGAGGGGGCTTGCCCCCGATGGCGGTGGGTCAGTCCAGGAATCTTTTGACTGACACTCCGCTATCGGGAGCAAGCCCCCTCCCACATTGGGTTCTGTGTTGTGTCAGGTGTGGATGATCTAGCCGGGGCGCGCTGTATCGATTTCGGCACCAGGGCCACCGAGGATAAAACACGGCATAACCATGTGGGAGGGGGCTTGCCCCCGATGGCGGTGGGTCAGTCCAGGAATCTTTTGACTGACACTCCGCTATCGGGAGCAAGCCCCCTCCCACATTGGGTTCTGTGTTGTGTCAGGTGTGGATGATCTAGCCGGGGCGCGCTGTATCGATTTCGGCACCAGGGCCACCGAGGATAAAACACGGCATAACCCATGTGGGAGGGGGCTTGCTCCCGATGGCGGTGGGTCAGTCCAGGAATCTTTTGACTGACACTGCGCTATCGGGGGCAAGCCCCCTCCCACATTGGTTTTGTGTTGGGTCAGGTGTGGCGGTAGAAGCGGTCGAGCAACGCTGGCAGGCCTGCTCGCCACGCCCGTGGCTTGATGCCAAAGGTGTGCAGGATTTTCTTGCAGGCCAGCACCGCGTGCTGCGGTTCTTCGGCCGCATCCGGGCGCGCCGCGTGGGCTTGGGCGGTCGGCGATTCGATGGCCAGTGGGTGGAAATTGCGCGCTTCGGTGAGGATCGCCTGGCCCAGCGCCAGCGGCGTGGTCGCCTCGTGACCGGCGTAATGGTAGGTGCCCCACAGCGGCGCCGCGCAATCGAGTTGCTTGAGCACGGAGATGATCACCCGCGCCGCATCGTCCACCGGTGTCGGGTTGCCACGCCGGTCGTCCGCCATCAGTAATTCATCCGGCTGTTCGGCCCGGGCCAGGAAGCGCCCGAGGGTGCCGTCGACGCTGTCGTCCAGCAACCAGCCGAACCGCAGCAGTACATGTTGCGGGCAGGTGGCGCGTACGCTCTGCTCGATGCGCCACAGTGCCTGGCCGCGCAGGCCCAGGGGCACCGGCTCGTCTTTTTCGCTGTAGGCGGTGGCGCGGGAGCCGTCGAACACGCGGTAGCTGGACGGCTGCACCAGGGTAATGCTGTGGTGCTGGCACAGTTCGGCCAGGCGTTCGATGGCGAACTCCTGGGACGCCAGGCGGGTTTCGCTGACCGCCTCGGCCTGGAACCAGTCGAAATAGTAGGCGAGGTTGATCAACGCATCGGGACGGGTGTCGTCGAGCAGTTGGGTGAGGCTCGCGGCATCCCAGCCGTCTTGGGGCGGTTTGGGGGCGAGGAAACCGATGTCTTCCTCTGCACCGAGGCGAATCAGCGCCTGCCCGAGGGCATTCCCGCCGCCCAGTAACATAAGGCGCATTCGCATAGATTGAGCAGGCCCGGTCTGTTTGGAACGATGGTTGTGTCGGCAGGCGCATGAGCCCTGCCGTAGGTTTATTCCAGAATCGTTGCATTTTGCGGGTTTGTAGCGCAACCGTCACGGACAAAGTACGTGCGTGCAACTTGTGGGAGCAGGAGGCATCAATCACTACATGAATCTTCCCGAATCGACAGACCGTGCATTGGACGGCTTCCATCCCGCCGTCAGTACCTGGTTTCGCAGCACCTTCCCCTCGGTGACCGCCGCGCAGGCCCAGGCGTGGCCGCTGATCCGCCAGCGCCGTTCGACGCTGATCGCCGCGCCGACCGGCTCGGGCAAGACCCTGACCGCCTTTCTCGCGGTGCTCGACGACCTGGTCCACCAGGGCCTGGCCAACGGCGGCCAGCTGCCTGATGAAACCCTGGTGGTTTACGTTTCGCCGCTCAAGGCGCTCTCCAACGATATCCAGATCAACCTGCAAAATCCGCTGGCGGGCATTACCGAGCATCTGCACAAACTTGGCCTGCCGCCCCTGGTGATCCGCACCGCAGTGCGCACCGGCGATACGCCGCAAAAAGACCGCGCCCAGATGCGCAAGCGCGCGCCGCATATTCTGGTCACCACCCCGGAATCGCTGTATGTGCTGCTCGGCTCGGATTCCGGCCGACACATGCTCGCCAGCACGCGCACGGTGATTGTCGATGAAATCCACGCGATTGCCGCCGGCAAGCGTGGCAGTCACCTGGCGTTAAGCCTGGAACGCCTGCAAGCGTTGTGCGCCGAGCCGCTGACGCGCATCGGCCTGTCGGCCACGCAAAAGCCCATCGAAGCGGTGTCGCGGTTTCTGGTGGGCACCGCACGCGAGTGCGCCATCGTCGACATCGGCCACGCCCGCCCGCGCGACCTGGACATCGAAGTGCCCAAGGTGCCGCTCTCGGCGGTGATGGCCAATGACGTGTGGGACCTGGTCTACGACCGCCTCGCCGAACTGGCCCGTGAACACCGCACCACGCTGATTTTTGTCAACACTCGGCGCCTGGCCGAACGCTTGGCGCGCCACCTGAGCGAGCGCCTGGGCAAAACGGCGGTGGCCGCTCACCACGGCAGCCTGGCCAAGGAAATGCGCCTGGATGCCGAGCAACGGCTCAAGGCCGGCGAGCTGCAGGTGCTGATCGCCACCGCGTCCCTGGAGCTGGGGATTGATATCGGCGACGTCGACCTGGTCTGCCAAATCAGCTCGCCCGGCTCCATCAACGGTTTTCTGCAACGGGTCGGTCGCTCCGGGCACCAGGTCGGCGGCACGCCCAAGGGTCGCCTGTTCGCCACCACCCGCGACGACCTGATCGAATGCGCTGCCCTCCTCGACTGCGTGCGCCGTGGCGAGCTCGACACCTTGCACATCCCGGTGGCGCCGCTGGACGTGCTGGCCCAGCAGATCATCGCCGAGGTCAGTGCGCGCGAATGGCCCGAAGCCGCCCTGCTCGCAATTATCCGCCGCGCCGCGCCGTATGCCGAGTTGGACGAGCGCCACTACCAGGCGCTGTTGCGCATGCTTGCCGATGGCTACAACGGGCGTCAGGGCATCCGCAGCGCTTATCTGCACCGTGACGCCGTGACCCACACCCTGCGCGGCCGCCGTGGCGCGCGGCTCACGGCAGTGACCAGCGGCGGCACCATTCCCGACAACGCCGACTACAGCGTGCTGCTGGAACCCCAGAGCCTGAACATCGGCAGCGTCAACGAAGACTTCGCGGTGGAAAGCATCGCCGGGGACATTTTCCAGCTCGGCAATACCTCCTACCGAATCCTGCGGGTGGAAGCCGGCAAGGTGCGGGTGGAGGACGCCCACGGCCAGCCGCCGACCATTCCGTTCTGGCTCGGCGAAGCGCCGGGGCGCAGCCACGAGTTATCAGCGGCCGTAGCCCGCTTGCAGGGGCAGTTGGACCAATTGCTCAGCGCCAGCCCCGGCGACCTGCAACCGGCGCAGGCCTGGCTCACCGGCACGCTCGGCCTGAACCGCGCCAGCGCCGAACAACTGCTCGATTACCTGGCCCGCGCACGCCTGGCCCTCAGCGCATTGCCGTCCCAGGACACCTTGATCATGGAGCGGTTTTTCGACGAGTCCGGCGGCACTCAGTTGATCATTCACACGCCCTTTGGCAGCCGCATCAACCGCGCCTGGGGCCTGGCCCTGCGCAAGCGCTTTTGCCGCACCTTCAACTTCGAGCTGCAAGCGGCGGCCAGCGAAAATGCGATTGTGCTGTCGTTGTCCACCAGCCACAGCTTCGCGCTGGATGAGGTGTGGCGTTACCTCAACAGCCACAGCGCCGAACACCTGTTGATCCAGGCCGTGCTGGATGCGCCGCTGTTCGGTGTGCGCTGGCGCTGGAACGCCGGGGTGGCGCTGGCCTTGCCGCGCTATACCGGTGGGCGCAAGGTGGCGCCGCAGATCCAGCGCATGAAAAGCGAAGACCTGATCGCCAGCGTGTTTCCCGACCAGATCGCCTGCCTGGAAAACCTCGCCGGCGAACGCGAAGTGCCCGACCATCCCCTGGTGGAACAAACCCTCGACGACTGCCTGCACGAAGCCATGGACAGCGAGGGCTGGCTCGCGCTGCTGCGGCGCATGGAAGCGGGCGACGTGCGCATGGTCAGCCGCGACTTGCCCGCGCCGTCGCCGATGGCGGCCGAAATTCTCAGCGCGCGGCCCTATACCTTTCTCGATGACGCGCCTTTGGAAGAACGCCGCACCCAGGCCGTGCTCAACCGCCGCTGGAGCGACCCGCAAAGTACCGACGACCTCGGCGCGCTGGATGCCGAGGCAATCGCTGGCGTGCGCGAGGAAGCCTGGCCGGCGCCTCAGGGGTTGGACGAAATGCACGAGGCGCTGATGAGCCTGGCCTGCCTTGCAGAGCCGGAACTCACGCCTCAATGGGCCGAATGGCTGCAAGCGTTGACCCAGGCCGGGCGCGCTTATCCGCTGCCCAATGGTCTGTGGGTGGCCGTGGAACGCTTGAGCTGTCTGCAGGCGATCTACCCGCACAACCTGCCGCTGCTGCCGGGTTTCGACGAGCCTTGGACATTCGACGAGGCCCTGGTGGAAGTGCTGCGCGCACGCCTGGGCGGTTTCGGCCCACTGACGCTGGCCGAGATCGCCGCGCCCCTGGCGTTGCCGCCCGCCACTGTTGCCCAGGCGTTGGGGCGGCTGGAACTGGAAGGTTATGTGCTGCGCGGGCACTTCAGCCCCGGCGCCGTTGAGGAGCAATGGTGCGAACGGCATCTGCTGGCGCGCATTCATCGCTACACGGTCAAGCGCCTGCGCCGGGAAATCGAACCGGTGGCGCTGCAGGACTTCATGCGTTTTCTGTTCGACTGGCAGCACCTGTCCGACAGCACACGTGGCCAGGGCAGCGCGGTGCTGCCGCAGATCGTCGGCCAGTTCGAAGGCTATGCCGCCGCCACCTCGGCCTGGGACCGTGACCTGCTCAGCGCGCGTATCAAGGATTACACCTCGACCTGGCTGGATGACTTGTGCCGCAGCGGCAAGCTGGTGTGGACGCGCCTGAGCCACAAGGCCAGCGCCATCGCCTTGCGCAGCACGCCCATCGTGCTCTTGCCGCGCAGCCAGGTGCCACTGTGGAGCGGGCTGACCGAACAGACGGACAGCACGACGCTGTCGCCCAAGGCGCAAAAAGTCCATCTGGCCCTGCGCGAACAGGGCGCGCTGTTTTTCGATGAACTGGTGCACGAAGCCCATCTGCTGCGCAGCGAACTGGAGACCGCCCTGCAGGAGCTGGTCGGCGCGGGTTTGGTCAATGCCGACAGCTTCGCCGGCCTGCGCGCCCTGACCACGCCCGCCAGCAAACGCCAGGCACGCAGCAGCCGGCGGGGGCGCGGCGCCTTTATCGGTGGCATGGATGACGCCGGGCGCTGGGCCTTGATTCGCCGCGCACCGAATGCCGCCGGCGCGCATTCGGCCGAGACCCTGGAGCATGTGGCAATGACCCTGCTGCGTCGCTATGGCGTGGTGTTCTGGCGCTTGCTGGAGCGCGAGGCGGACTGGCTGCCGAGTTGGCGCGAATTGTTGCGCACCTTTCACCGCCTGGAAGCACGGGGCGAGATTCGCGGCGGGCGGTTTGTCAGTGGCCTGGCGGGGGAACAGTTCGCGCTGCCGGAGGCGATTGCGGTGCTGCGCGAAGTGCGGCGACGGCCCCATGACGGGAGCCTGATCGCAGTGTGCGGCGCAGACCCGCTGAACCTGGTGGGCACGCTGTTACCGGGGAGCAAAGTGCCGGCGGTGAGTGGCAATCGGATTGTGTATCGGGACGGGGTACCGGCGGCGGTGATGGTGGGCGGCAAGCAGCAGATTTTGTCGCAGGTGGATCAGCAGGGCGGTGCAGGAGAAGTTGGTCAGGCGTTGAGTTTGAGGGCCCTATCGGGGGCAAGCCCCCTCCCACATTTTGATTTGCGAACCCCATCAATTGTGGGAGGAGGCTTGCCCCCGATGAGGCCATGACAGACACCCCTTATTGAGGCCTGGGCTGCTCACTCAGCATCACCGCCTCTGGCTCATCCACCTGCGACGTACGCTTGGGCAATAAAACCTGCTGTGGATAAGTCTGCGCAAAAAACACCTCATCGCAGTTATCCACAAGCTTCTTCAACCGTTGGTTGAACGCACGGCTCACCGCATATTGCCCACCCGACACCGTGCGGAACTGCGCGGTCAGCACCACGCCGTTGAGGTCCATCTTGTCGACGCCAAACACCTCCAGCGGGCCTTGCAGGTTGTACTTGAGGAATACGTCGTCGCGGATCGATTGCCCGGCCTCGCGGATCAGCTCCACCGCTTTGTCCACATCGGTGTCGTAGGTGAACTGCACCGAGAAGAACGCATACGCAAACTGCCGCGACTGGTTGGTGACGGCCTTGATCTGCCCGAACGGCACCGAATGCACAAAGCCCTTGCCGTCGCGCAGGCGCAGGGTGCGGATGGTCAGGCCTTCGACGGTGCCGGCATGGCCGGAGTCGAGCACCACCCAGTCGCCGATCGACAGCGTGTCTTCGATGATGATGAACAGGCCGGTGATCACGTCCTGCACCAATTGCTGGGAGCCAAAACCGATGGCCAGGCCGACCACACCAGCGCCCGCCAGCAGCGGCGCAACGTTGATGCCCAGGTTGGCCATGGTGGTGATTGCACAAATCACCACCAGGATAATCTTCACCGCGTTACGCAGCAGCGGCAGGATGGTTTTCACGCGGGTGCTGGGCTGGCGGCTGGAGCGCTTGTTCACCGGGGGTTTGAGCGCTTCCTGAATGGCCGTGTCGAGCACCACCCAGAACAGCCAGGTCATCAGCAGGATCAGGCCGATGCTGCTGAGGGAATCGCTGATCGCGCGGCCCACCGAGTTGCGCTGGGCAAATTCGAACAACGACACGCCCCAGATACGCCCGAGGATTTCGATAAAGGCGATGGCCATGACGATGCGCAGTATCGCGTGCAACAGGCTGAGGAAGCGCTCCTTGTAGGCGCTGCTGCGCTGGATCGCCACCTGGCTGCGAGACTTGAACAGGTGTTGCAGCACGGTGCTGAGAAACACCGTGCCGATCAGCAGGATCGTGGTGAACAACGCACAGCGCAGGGCCTTTTGGTTGTCGTCGCCGGCACCGATCAGGTTGATCGCCGAGACCAGCACCATCAGCAGAATCGGCCAGTACCAGAGGCCGGAAAACACCCGCAGTGACTGCTGCAACGCCGGGTGCTTGAGCCGCTGGGCCAGCGGCCGATTACGAATCAGATGCGCCACCGGGCGACGCAGGCGCACCACCAGCACGCCGAAGATCACTGTCGCGAACAGGCCGGTAAACACCGCGACGCTGCTGGTGATATTGCCGCCGAACTGGCGGGCGATTTGCGGGCTGGTCAGCGCGTCGCTGAGGGCGGCAAGAAAACCAATCAGAAACAGCGGCTTGGGGCAGTAGTCGCGAATCAACCGTACGGCCGGACGTTTGTGGCCCAGGTTGAACATGACAATGACGCACAACAGGATTGAAGTGGAAAAGATGCCGCTGCTGGTGGCGTAGGCAAAACACAGCGCCAGCGCACGCCCCACCGAGTTGGCCAGAAAGTGGCTGACATACAGCGTCAGCGGCAGGCAGATAAGGGCCGGGAGGGTGTAAGGCAGCACGTACCCCAGCACCCCCAGCAGGCGCCCGCGCCGCCGGAAAAACTCACGCTGGCACAAGCGCCGCACGATCAGGCGCCCCAGCAGCGTCAGCAGCGCAAAGGCGCCGATCCACACGGCCGACAACAACAGGAAATCCCCCGCCACGCTCCACGGCGAGCGCTGGGCCGTCTGGTTGACCAGGCGCCCGACTTCGTCGGCGGCCCGGTCGGCACGCAGGCGCCATTCATCAATGAAGTTCTGGTTGAGGTCCAGCTTCTGTTGCACATCATCGATGCTGGAACTGATGGCCCCCAGCAGGCCGCCTTCGACCAGCAATTCCGGCTTGGCCGGGGTCTCGGGTTCAGGCGCGGTGGCAGCCGCTTGCAATGCGCCGCTGCCGCAGAACAGCAGCGCGCCGAGCAGTAATGCAGTCTTTATATTCAGCAAAACACCGGGCTCCTTCAGGGGGGTCTGTAAGGAACTGACGGGTTTGCGCCGTGATCGTTCCCCTGATTCAGCCCACTGCGCCAGCATCTGGATCCTCTGCCGTTTGCTTTACCGTCTGTAGGCGCATGGAAACTTTCAGCCGAAGATCGCAGTCATCCCAAAACGCAGGTCAATCGACCTTACATCCACGGGAGCAAGCATGGCGGCGATTCACATCGGCATTTCCGGCTGGCGCTACACGCCCTGGCGGGGCGATTTCTACCCCGAGGGCTTGACCCAGAAACGCGAGTTGCAGTTTGCGTCACGCGCCGTCAACGCTATCGAAATCAATGGTTCGTTCTACGCGCTGCAAACGCCCAAGCGCTACGCCGAGTGGTATGCCGACACGCCTGAGGGGTTCGTGTTCAGCGTCAAGGCCCCCCGCTACATCACGCACATCCTGCGCCTGCGGGATGTGCACAAGCCCATGGCGAACTTCTTCGCGTCCGGGGTATTGGAGCTCAAGGAAAAGCTCGGGCCGATCCTTTGGCAATTTCCGCCCAGCTTCAAGTTCGACCCGGATTTATTCGAAGCCTTCCTCGCCGAACTACCCACCACCACCCAGCAGGCCGCCGCCCTTGCCCACCAGCATGAGCCACGCCTGAATGGCAAGGCGAGCATGAAAGCCTATGGCAAGCAGCCCTTGCGCCATGCCGTGGAAATTCGCCACACCAGTTTCGCTGTGCCTGAGTTTGTGCAGTTGCTGGACAAATACGGCGTCGCCCTGGTGGTGGCGGACACGGCCGGCAAGTGGCCGTATGCCGAAGACGTCACCGCCAACTTCATGTACCTGCGCCTGCATGGCGACAAGCAACTTTATGCCAGCGGTTACACCGACGATGCGCTCAAGCGCTGGGGCGACCGCATTGAGCGTTGGCAGCACGGCAAACAGCCCGCGGATGCGCAGTTGATCGACCCAACACACAAGCCGCGCGCGCGCAAACAGCGCGACGTGTTCTGCTTTTTCGATAATGACATCAAGGTGCGCGCACCTTTCGATGCCCGCCAACTATTGCAGCGCTTCGGGCTGGATAAGCACCTGGCGACTGAGCCGGGGCGACTGCCCGAGCCGGGAGTGATGCCATGACACAGCCAGAATTGATCCCCATCACGCCGACCGCCGCCGTCACTCGTTTCACCGTGCTGACGGTGAATATCCACAAGGGCTTCACCGCCTTGAACCGACGTTTCATCCTGCCCGAACTGCGCGAAGCGGTGCGCAGTGTCGGTGCCGACATGGTGTTCCTCCAGGAAATCCACGGCACCCACGAGCGCCACCCTCAGCGTTACAGCGACTGGCCGAAGATGCCGCAGTACGAGTTCCTCGCCGACAGCATCTGGCCGCAATTCGCCTACGGGCGCAACGCGGTGTACCCCCACGGCGATCACGGCAACGCGTTGCTGTCCAAATTCCAGATCATCCGTTACGACAACCTCGACATCTCGCAAAGCGGCCATGAAAACCGTGGCCTGCTGCATTGCGTGTTGCGCCTGCCAGGCAGCGGGCAGGAAGTGCATGCGATCTGCATTCACTTGGGCTTGCGGGAAGTGCACCGCCAGCAGCAACTGCGCTTGCTGGAGCAGCGCATCAGCGAAATTCCGGCTGACGCACCGCTGGTGGTGGCCGGCGATTTCAACGACTGGCGCCAGCGCGCCGATCTCAGCCAAAGCGGTCTCCGGGAAGTCTTCGTGCACACCCACGGCAAGCCTGCGCGTACATTTCCGGCGCGCCTGCCGCTGTTGCCGCTGGACCGCATTTACGTGCGTAACCTGACCGTGCATAACCCCCGCGTACTGACCACGCGCCCCTGGTCGCATCTTTCTGACCATGTGCCGCTGTCGGTGGAGATTGAGCTATGAACGTTGCTGTAGAACATATCGCCACCGACCAGCCGCCGGAGGATGCCAAGGCACGTGACCTGGATTACGGCTGGCAGAGCGGCAACCGTATCGAGTTGCTGGAAAACGGCGAGGCTTACTTTCCCAAGGTGTTCGAGGCCATGCGCGCGGCACAGCGGGAGATTCTGCTGGAGACCTTTATCCTCTTCGAAGACAAGGTCGGCTTTGAGCTCAAAGACATCCTGATCGAAGCGGCGCAACGCGGCGTAAAGGTAGTGGCCAGCCTTGATGGCTTTGGTTGCGGCGAATTGAGCGCCTCCTTTTTGCGCGAGCTGGCCGAGGCCGGGGTGGCGGTGCAGATGTTCGATCCGGCCTCGAAGGTATTGGGTATTCGCACCAACTGGTTCCGCCGCCTGCACCGCAAAATCGTGGTGGTGGATGCCGCTGTGGCGTTTATTGGCGGCATCAATTTTTCCGCCGACCACTTGGGCGATTTCGGCCCTGAGGCCAAGCAGGATTATGCGGTACAGATCGTTGGACCGGCGGTGGCCGACCTGCACCACTTCGCCTTGGCGCAAAGCGGTCGCCAGGTGCGCACGCGGCGTGCTTGGCGGCGGCGCCCGCAACGCCCTGGGCTGTCGGCAACGTCGAATGAAGACGGCCTGGTCCGCTTGATTTATCGCGACAACGTGCAGCATCGCGACGACATCGAAGAAGCCTATATCGACGCCTTGAGCAAAGCCCGCACGCGGGCGGTGATTGCCAACGCGTACTTCTTCCCCGGCTACCGCCTGCTGCGCGAGATCCGCAACGCCGCGCGCCGTGGCGTGCACGTTCAACTGATCATGCAAGGCCAGCCGGATGTGCTGCTGGCCAAGCTGGCGGCGCGCATGCTTTATGACTACTTGCTCAAGGATGGCGTGGTGATTCACGAATATTGCCAGCGCCCGCTGCACGGCAAGGTGGCGTTGGTGGACGACGACTGGAGCACCGTGGGCTCGAGCAACCTGGACCCGTTGAGCCTGGCATTGAACCTGGAAGCCAATGTGCTGATTCGCGATCGGGCCTTCAATCAGCAGCTGTACGCAAGCCTGGAAGCGCTGGCCAGGGACCATTGCCAGACCATGCCGGAAAAGCGCAAACCGCGCCTGTGGTTGTGGCGGCTGACCGTGGGTTTCCTGGTATTTCATGTGATGCGCCACTTCCCGGTGCTGACCGGCTGGCTACCGGCGCACAAGCCGCGCTTGAAACCCATCGAGAGTGCGGCCCATGACGTCTGAAAAAAACGGCTCACGGTTCCAGCGCTGGAAGAAACCCCTGACCATTGCGTTCTTCCTGTTGCTGATCGCGCTTTTCACCTTGCTTGCCCGACGCATCGACTGGAGCGAAGTGCTGCACACCTTGAGCGAATTCAAAGTGCGCACCTTGCTGATCGCCAGCGCGCTGACCCTGTGCAGCTTTATCGTCTACGCCTGCTTCGACCTGATCGGCCGCACCTACATTCGCCAGCCCCTGCGCTGGAAGCAGATCCTGCCGGTGGGCATTATCAGCTACGCGTTCAACCTCAACCTCAGCGCCTGGGTGGGCGGCATCGCGATGCGTTATCGGCTGTACTCGCGGCTGGGGGTGAGCACCGGCAATATCGCCAAGATCCTCGGGCTGAGCCTGGCCACCAACTGGTTCGGCTACATGGCGTTGGCCGGTGCGGTGTTCAGCAGTGGGCTGGTGACCATGCCGCCGGGTTGGAAGATCAGCACCACGGCATTGCAAGGCATCGGCGCGCTGCTGGTACTGGCCAGCCTGGGTTACCTGGCCGCCTGCCGGTTTTCGAAAAAACGCGCGTGGACGATTCGCGGCATGGAGATCAACCTGCCGTCGCTGCGCATGGCGTGTTTGCAGTTGATGTTGGGCGCGTTGAACTGGTCACTGATGGCAGCGGTGATTTTTACCCTGCTGCCGGCGAAACTCGATTACCCGCTGGTGCTCGGGGTGCTGCTGATCAGCGCAATTGCCGGTGTGCTCACGCATATTCCGGCCGGGCTGGGCGTGCTGGAAGCGGTATTCATCGGCCTGCTGCAGCATGAGGCGTCACGCGGCAGTTTGCTGGCGGGGTTGATTGCTTATCGGGCGATCTACTTTATTTGCCCGCTGCTGATCGCGCTGGTGATGTACCTGGCGGTGGAGGCCAAGGCCAAGGCGCTGCGGGTGAAGAAGACCGCCTGACACCTGTGGTGAGGGAGCTTGCTCCCTCACCACAGGTTACTTCTCGTTCCCGCTACTCCAGGTACAGATGAATCATTGCGACTGAATGATGCTCAACCGTTCCCCCACCACCATCTCGGTAATCCAGCTCACCAGGATCGAGGTGTAGGCCTGCTGCGACACCGGATCGCTCAGGGAATGGTCGGCGCCATCGATGATGCGGTGGGTCAGGGAATGGGTTTGCTGGCACGCCGCGCGGTAACTCATGATGGTGGCGTGGGGCACATGGTCGTCGGTTTCCGATTCGACAATCAGCACGTCACCGGTAAATTTCGCGCAAGCATGCAAGGCGCGGTTGGTTTCGGCCTGGACCAGCGTGCTGCGGTAATCCATCAAGTCGACTTTATCCAGGTCACGCTTGGGCTTGAGCCACTCCTGATCGCGGTACAACGCGGGCACACGCAGCGCCAGCCAGCGCACCGGGCGCAACGAGGTGAGGATCGCCGCCAGGTAGCCGCCGTAGCTGGTGCCCACCACCGCCACCGCCGAAGTGTCGATCGCCGGGTGGGACAGCAGGCGGTCGTAGGCGGCGAGCAGGTCGCGCAGGTTGTCTTCACGGGTTACGCGCGAGAGCGGGATGCCGGTGCCGGCATGGCCGCGCAGGTCGAAGGTCAAACACACACAACCGAGCCCCGCGATGCCTTTGGCGCGTTCGAGGTCGCGCTCCTGGCTACCGCCCCAGCCGTGTACGAATAACACGCCCGGCACTTTGGATTTGGGGCTCAGGAAGGTCCCGCTCATCTGTTCCTCGTCTATATCGATCGCAATGCTCTCGCTTCTAGCCGTCATAAGAATCAACCGTCACATATTTGAGAAGAAAGTCGCTGTTCTCGGCCGGGCCCCGGTACACCTCGATGGCATCCGCCGGCAGCGCCTGGTCCACGTAGGTTTCCACCGAGGCCACCCAAATGGCCTTGAGGCTCGGGTTATTGATGAAGCTCTGCAGCGCCGCGACTTCCGCGCTGCTGGCCCCGCCCATGCGCCAGGATTGCTCAAGCACGCCACTGCGGCGTTGGCCATCGCTGTCCAGGCCCTGGGCAATGTCGTAATTGCGCCGCGAGGCGTAGAAGCCGGGGTAGGCTTCGTCAGCGGCTTTATCGAAAACCTGCGCTTGCCCGATGGCTTCACGTACACCTTCGGGCAGATCCAGCGTCAGCAGGTTGTCATAGTCACCGGGCACCACCAGCAATCTGGAGCCGCCATAGACCTCTTCGCCCTGCCCGTCCTGGGTCAGGTATTGCTCGCCGCAGTAGCTGAGCGTGTGATCGCCGATAAAACTCTGGCCCACGCTGTGAGTGACTACGTCGTGCAGGTCTTGTTCCAGCACGACGCCTTCGTTGAAGATCCCCGCAGCTTCGGGGCGTGCCAGCAGGGCGTCGAATTCGTCGAGGCTGCGGATGACTTGCTGGCCGCGCCCAGCGCTGGCGTGCAGGGGTTTCAAGCGAATCGGCCCGCTGTAGAGCAAGCGAGTGGCGCCAAGCCGTGAGTCCTCCAGCGCGAAGACGCTCAAGCCGTCGAGGACGACGTCGCGTACGCGCTCACTGAACAGCGACGACCAACCCTCTGGCGCCTTGGCTTCAGGGCCTAACAGCCCGTGACTGATGGCTTTGGTGCAGATGAACGGGTGATCGACATAACCCCCCCACAGGTCGTCTGGGCCTTTGATATTCAGCGCCCGTGCCTGGGCAGTCCCCACCACGGTTTGTGTGGGAAGCAGGTACAGATCGCGGCCAACGTGTGTGTGCGGGTCGTAACTGCCGCCGAATTTTAACCCCAGTATTTGCGCCAGCCAGCGCGCCAGGGCGAGGTTGGTTTGGACTTCATGTTGGGGCGCGTCGACTCGGGTTGAATGAGCGACCACCTGTTTTTTACGTGAAATCGGGGTCATGCGTCCCCCTTGGCATCCGGCCATGTGTGTAAGGGAAGACTAGCAGGGATCACGCCAAGCTCGCGTTGCGCAGGAGCGCTTGAAAATCAACCGGTTGCTGGAACCGTGATAGCAGTTAGCCTGCACCATCCTGCACGATGCCGATGTGGGCACGCGGCGTTCTGCACGATTCACACACCGAAGCGGTTGCGGTAGTCACTGGGGGCCAGGCCGGTGATTTTCTTGAAGGTGGCGCGAAAGGCGCCGGGGTCCTGGTAGCCCACCGTCCAGGCGATGTGGTCGATGGTGCCGTTGGTGAACTCAAGCATTTGCCGCGCCTTGCCCACCCGCAGGTGCTGACAGTACTCGGTAGGTTTCAAACCGGTGGCGCTGCGAAAGCGGCGCAGGAAGGTGCGCTCCTCCAGCCCCGCTTCCTGCGCCATGGCGGCAACCGAAACATCCACCGCGCCGCTGGCTTGCAACCAATGCTGAACCTTGAGGATCGCAGCGTCACCATGCCCCAGGATCGGCGCGAAGTTGCTGCCGCACTGGCTGGCGCTGTCGCCGTGTTCGATCACCAGAAAGCGCGCAGTATCGGCCGCGATGCTCGGCCCCAGCAGCCGGTCGACCAGGCGCAGGCCCAGCTCGGACCAGGCCATCAGCCCGGCGGTGGTGATCAGGTCGCCGTCATCGACGATGGGTTTATCCGCTTCCAGGCGCACGGCCGGGTAACGGATGGCGAAGCTCTCGGCGGACGACCAGTGCGCGGTGGCGCTGCGCCCATCCAGCAGGCCGCTGCGGGCAAGCATGATCGAACCGATGCACACGCCGCCCAGCACAGCGCCCGCCGCGTGCTGCTGGCGCAGCCAGTGGAGCAACGCCGGGGGCGCCTGTTCTTCGCTGAATTCGCCCACCGACGGCGGCACCAGCACGGCAGCCAGGGGCGCATCCGGGCCAGGCTGGGTGTCGAACGCGCGCACCGGCGTGCCCTGGGTATCCACCTGCCAGTGGCTGACCCGCAACGTCGGCAACTGCGCCGATTGGTGCCCGGCGGCAATGCGATTGGCGACGCCGAACAAATCGGTCAAGCCGTGCACGGCGGCCAATTGCGCGCCCGGGTAGATCAATATGCCCAGCTCAACCACGGCCATTGTCAGTTTTCCCCCTGTTATTGTCGGTGCAGCCAATGTCCGGCAGCGGCGCCAGCTAAGATACTGGGCCCATCAACCCATCACGAGGCAATACACATGGCCAAGCAAGCGCTCATCCTAATCGATATCCAGAACGACTACTTCCCCCAGGGCAAGTGGCCGCTTGAGGGGGTGGAGGCTGCCGCGGACAAGGCGGCGCAAGTGCTTCAGGCCTTTCGCCAGGCAGGCGAGGCGGTGATTCATGTGCGCCATGAATTCGCAGGCGATGACGCGCCCTTCTTCGCATCGGGCTCCGAAGGTGCGCATTTGCATGCCAAGGTGATGAACCAGGGCGATGAGCCGGTGGTGCTCAAGCACTTTGTGAACGCATTCCGCCAGACCAACCTGCGCGAATTGCTGGAACAGCGCAGCATCACTGACGTGGTGGTAGTCGGCAGCATGAGCCATATGTGCATCGACGCGGTGGTGCGGGCGGCAGCGGACCTTGGTTACACGGTCACGGTCCTTCACGACGCCTGCGCGACCCGCGACCAGGATTTCAACGGCCAAGTGATCCCCGCCGCGCAGGTGCATGGCGCGTACATGGCTTCGCTGGCCTTCGGGTATGCCGGCGTGGTGTCGACGGATGAATTCTTGAAGGCCCAAGCGGCGGTGGCCTGACCGCCGCTGAGTGCCGTCAGCGGGTGGCTATGATGAACAGGCGCGGGAATGGCAGCAGTACCGTGCCATTGGCCAAGGCTGGATAAGCCTGGGTAATCCGTGCTTGGTATTCCTGCAGGAAAGCGGCTTTTTCGCCCTCGTTCAGCGGGGCCAAGAACGGCCGCAGCGCTGACGCCTTGAACCACTCCACCACTGCCGAATGGTCCGCCAGCGGGTGTTGGTAGGTGGTGCGCCATACGTCTACGGTGCTGCAATGCTGGCTCAGCAGCTCGTAGTAATAGCTCGCCGAATGCCGCTCGTTATGTTTGACCACGCCGATTTTCGCGGCCCATGGGCACTGGGCCGCGACCTCGCGGGCCAGCCGGTGGGCGGGCTCGTCGAGATTGTCCGGGGTCTGCACCGCCAGCGTTCCGCCGGGGTTCAGCTGTTTGACCAGGTGTGGATAGAGGGTGGCGTGGTTTGGCAGCCATTGCAGGGACGCATTGGCCAGGATCACGTCGAAGGATTGCCCGGGGTTCCAGGCGCCAATGTCCGCCAGCTCGAAGTTCAGCGTGGGCAGGCGTTTGCGCGCATCGGCCAGCATGTCATCGGAACTGTCCATGCCGGTGACGTGCGCCAGCGCAAAACGCTGGGCCAGCACCTCGGTGGAGTTGCCGGGACCGCACCCCAGGTCGACGGCCGTACGCACGGGCGAATCTGGAATCGCCGCAACCAGGTCACGGACCGGACGGGTGCGCTGTTGCTCGAACATCGTGTATTGCTTGGCAGACCAGGTCATCGCGACTTCCCTTTTTCCAGGTGGACCACAGCCTGCGAATATAACCGATTAAAACGCAGAGGGCTGAGGCTGCCATTGGGGCGCGCCCAGAGGGTTGTCCAACTCCATTTGCATCAACTGGCCAATGGTCTGCCCGACCTTTTGCACGGCCACCTCGACCTTGCGCGTGGGCGGGTTGGCGAAGTTCAGCCGGACGCAATTACGGTATTTTCCCGCCGCCGAAAAGATATTGCCGTTGGCCACTTGAACGTCCTGGGCTTCCAGCAGGCGGTTGAGGGCATAGGTATCGAATTCACCGGGCAATTCGACCCACAGGGTAAAGCCACCCTGGGGCTGGCTGACGCGGGTCCCCGCTGGGAAGTAACGGTTGACCCACTCACTCATCAGATCACCGTTGCGCTTGTACTGCTTGCGCATGCGGCGCAAGTGCAGCAGGTAGTTGCCCTTGGCGATAAACTCAGCCACCGCCAGTTGCGGCTGGGTGACGGTGGCGCCAGAGCCGATGAATTTCATGTGCAGCACCTGGGGCAGATAGCGCCCCGGGGCGATCCAGCCGACGCGAAGGCCAGGGGCAACCGTCTTGGAAAACGAATTGCACAACATCACCCGGTTGTCCTCATCAAAAGACTTGAGTGAGCGTGGCCGTGGGTAGCGATGCGACAGGTCACCGTAGATATCGTCTTCGATGATGGGCACGTCGAAGCGCTGTGCCATGCGAATCAGCTTGAGCTTACGCTCGTCGGGCATGATGTAGCCCATGGGATTGTTGCAGTTGGCGGTGAGTTGGATCACCTTGATCGGCCACTGCTCGAGCGCCATTTCCAGAGCTTCCAGGTTGATGCCGGTCACTGGGTCGCTGGGGATTTCCAGTGCTTTGAGGCCGGCCGCCTTGAGGATCTGCATCATCCCGTAGTAGCTCGGCGAGGCGATCGCCACGATGTCGCCGGGCGAGCAAACGGCGCGGATTGCAATGGACAAGGCTTCCTGGCAGCCGCTGGTGACAATCAGGTCGGCCGGTGTCACGCGAACGCCCGAGTCGATGGACAGCCGGGCGATCTGTTCGCGCAACGCCAATACACCCTGGATGTGGCTGTATTGCAGGCTGAAACTGTCACTGCGTCGACTGATACGAGCCATCGCGGTCAGCAATGGCTTGAGGGTCGGCACGCTGATATCCGGCATACCGCACCCCAGCTGGACGATATCGGCGCCTTGATCAAGGCGCATCAGCTCCTGGACCATGTCCCACTGGGAAATGTCCACCGGCCGCAGAATCGGCCGGCCCATCTGGGGTAGCGGCGCCACGCGGCGGTCCGACGGCACGAAATAGCCTGACTTGGGGCGCGATACCGCCAGCCCCGAACATTCCAATACGCGATAGGCCTGTTGCACGGTGGTCAGGCTGACGCCGTGCTCATGGCTAAGGGTGCGCACAGACGGCAAACGCTCGCCAGGCCCGTAAAGCCCCTGCTCGATGCGGCTGCTGATGAATTCGGCGAGGTTCAGATAAAGAGTCATGCCTCTGACTGTAGCCGCTGATCTGTGGCTTAAGTAGTTACAGATTGGTGTTTTTTTGAAAAATTTTCAGCGCAAAAACTCGATCTGTATTTAAAAGATCGAGTTCCGCTGTATCTGCAATACACATCGTCGCCTTGGGATGATAGCCCCATAACGGTGCGCAACACCTTGGACACGTTAGGCGCAAAATAGCAAAGCAGCACTGTACGCACCAAGTTTTCAGAAATGCCCTACAAAACAGACACAGGGATCAAGCGCTATGACGGCAAGGACGACGCTCACACCGCAGATGGCCGAGTACGAACAGAAATTTACCGATGCCGGCGACGTTCGATGGCTCCCCTATTTGATGTACTTCCACCCCACTGACCACGCTTCACCCGTGATCAATACAGATGCATCCGGCTTTCGCTATTCCGAGTCATTGGGCACCCGCTATTCGGTGGTCGATGGCATCAAGGGTAGTGGCCCGGTACGCCTCCTGGCGGGCAGCTCCACCGTGTTCGGCATTGGCGCCAGCGCCGACAGTTGGACCCTGGCTTCGCGCCTGACGCACAACGATCCTCGTGCCCAGCGCTGGGTCAATTTCGGCGGGCGCAGTTTCAACTCTACGCAAGAGCTGGTGCTGTTTACCCTGAACCGGCACCACCTGCCCAAAGTGGATGAAATCGTGCTGTTTTCCGGTTTCAACAACCTTGGCCTGGCGCGACAGCCCCAAGCCTATCGGGGCGAGCACGGCGCTTTTTTCAACTGCCATCAGTTTTTCGATGCCTTGGGGCCGCAACAACCGGCCGCCAGCACCTGGAGCCTGTCGAATCTGTTCGGCAAGCCTCAGGAGCCAGAGCAACCGGCGCCGCCGTCGATGCAGGAACAGATTGACTACGCCGCCAAGCTGACCTTGCAGCACCTGAATATCTGGCGGGCCCTGGCCACGGACATGGGCGCAAAGCTGACGTTCATCCTGCAACCCCTGGCCGGTTGGGTCCGCGAGACCGGCAGCGGCGAGGAAGAGCAACTGTTTGCCGAACTGGACCAGCTCGGCAATTTCACCGAGGTGTATGGCGACATCCTGCAAACCTCGGTGCGCGAAACCTACGCCGAGCGCCTGCGCGAAGGCGCCCGGGCCATGGGGGTGGGGTTTGTCGACATCACACCATTGCTGGCCGAGGCGTTGGGCCCGCAGGACTGGCAATTCGTTGACCGCATCCACTTCACCGATGCCGGCAACGATCTGGTTTCAAAACTTATTCTCGATGTCACCCGCTAAAAGGACTTGCACATGAAATCCATCAAGAAGTTTTTCCAGCGCCTGTTTGGAAAAAAGAAGAAAAAGCCTGACTCCTCCATTTATCCGATGTTTTGACGCGGCACTGGAAGGTAATGGCTATGGATGGCTCGGTTCCTACGCGTATTCCCTCGGACGACAGGTGGCGCGAGCTCTATCGTTTGGCGCTTGATCCTGAATGTTTCCTGGATGCGCAGTACCTCGACAACTTGCTGGCTGACGACGGCGAGCCGGAGCAGTTGCCACTGTTGTCCAAGCGGATTGACGCATGGCAGCTGGAACAGGCGTCGGCGTATGCCGGGGCCGCCGCAGCAGCTGTCGAACAGCGCAACGTGCAGGCTTTTGCTCAGGCGTTGGCTGTCTATTCGGCGCCGATGGCCTCGATGCTGGGTTGCTGGCTGCAAGGCATGAGTGCGCCCGGCGTGTTTGAAGACCCGGCGCAGTTACGCTTGATGCAACTGTTTGCCCATGACGTCGGCGTCGGCTACCCGAACGCCTCTCGCGCCCATCACTTCAACGCGCTGTTGGGCCAATTACATCTGGCGGCCTATGCCTTGGCCCCGGCGCAGCTGGCGACCTTGCCGGACCTGCATGACGACGCGTTCGAACTGCCCGCGCTGTTGCTGGCCTTGAGCCGGCGCAGCGATGCCTTTGGCGACGAACTCTGCGGTGTCGATTGGGCCCTGCGCGCCGTCGGGTTATGCCCGGGCTGGGCCGCCATGGGCAAGCTTGAAGGGCTGCCACTGGAGCTGGGCCGGCTGGATCTGAGCGCTTCCTTTCCAGGCGTGGAGCCGGCTTCGTTGCGCCATATCAGCCAATGGGTCGCGGACCGCATCATCGAGCAGGGCGAGGATCGCCAAGCCCGGCTGCTGCGTGGCGCCCATTGGCTGTTTGGCGCGCTGCAACGCTGGAATGCCCGGCTGTATAACGCCTCGCTGACTGCCACCTCGCCCCAGCAGGCCATCGCGCAGCTGATGCAGCGCCTGGCCCGGGTGGGCGCGGTGTATCACCAGAATTACCTGATCGAAGGCCGCAGCCTGGCGCTCTGGCTTGAAGAGGCGCAACAAGACCCATTGCCTCTGCTGGATGTGCTGTCGCGCAGCCGCCTGATCGTGCCCGGCAACTCGAAAAAAAGCCTGCTGGTCACCAGCCTGGTGGCGCCGACCGGGCGCATGTTCCGCATCTTCAGCGAGGCGGACTTGAGCGTGATTCGCCAGTGGATCGACTGGTTGCCTCAGGCCGCCGCCACCCGGCAACTGCCGCGCCAGCCAGTCGACAGGTCTGCCAAGACGCCGCCCCCGATCACAGCCAGCCCAGCCGACACCGGGCACTGGCCCCGGAGCCTGCGCGAGGCCTACTTTGTGTTGCAGGGCCGCGCGCTGCAGCCGGCGACCCTGACGTTCGCACACGCCTATGTGAGCCGTTGGCTGGAACGTTCACGCAAGTCATTGAAAACGTCCGAGCGCCAGTTGCCCGAACAGTGGGGACCGCATGTGCTGCGCGGGTGGTTGTTGGACAAGCACGACCAGAACGGCCAGCAGTTCGATGACAGCGACCCGGCGCAAATGCCCAGCCGTGAAGAAATCATCGAGTCGACCCTGCAACTGGCGCCCCTGACGCTGATCGACGGCGCCTGGCTGCAAGGCTTTACCGACGCTGGGCTGGCGTCTTCCCATGTGGGCTACACCCTGTTCCAGACCTATTGGGACGAGTTGGGCAACGGAATCGAGGCGCTCAATCATCCGAAGATCTACCGCGATGGCCTGCGCGAAATGGGTTTCGAACTGGCGCCCACCGGTAGCCGTGACTTCGCCGAAGACCCGCGTCTGTATGAGGAGTCATTCCGGCTGCCCGTGTACTGGCTGTGCCTGGGCAAGCTGCCGATGACATTCATGCCTGAGGTCCTCGGCATGAACCTGGCGATGGAGCTGTCGGGCGTGGGCGGCAGCTACCGCTCGGCGCGGCGCTTTTTACGGCACTACGGGTTCAGCACGGCGTTCGTCGATCTGCACAACACCATTGATAACGTCTCGACCGGGCACTCGGCCTGGGCTGCCGATGCGATTGATGCCTACATGCGCGCGTTGACCAGCACCGAGCAGGTCGCCGCGCAATGGCAGCGCGTGCGAGTGGGGTATGAGTCCCTGGCGCCGACGCCGGGCAAGTGGAGTTCGGTATTGCGTCGATTGAGCCTCTCATCGAACGCCAGCGTGCTCCCGCGTCCAGTACGTACCGCCGCTTCAAAAGGCTATCTGCATCACTTGCCGATTACTCGGCAAGTGATGCTGGAAACCAGCGAACACTAACGCCACGAGGAGCAATTATGTCTTTGGTAGAAGTGCATAACGAATGGGACCCCCTCGAGGAAATGATCGTGGGCATCGCCCATGGTGCGCGCGTGCCGCGACCGGACAGAGGCCTGTTCGCCCTCGACTACAGCGAGCACCACGACTCGCCCCATGAGATTCCGTCCGGCCCGTATCCCGAACAGCTGGTTGAAGAGGCGCAGGAAGACCTGGACGCCTTTGCGGCTTTTCTGGTCGGGCATGGGGTGACCGTGCGGCGGCCCAGGGAGACCTATCACGCCGCGCTGTTCGGCACCGGCGACTGGAAGACCGACGGCGAATACAACTATTGCCCGAGGGATGTGCTGCTGCCGATTGGCAAGACCATCATTGAAGCGCCGATGGCCTTGCGCAGCCGTTACTTCGAAGCCTTCGCCTACCGCGAACACCTGCAGGCGTACTTCGCCAGCGGCGCCAACTGGATTTCCGCGCCCAAGCCGGAACTGCCCGACAGCACCTACCGGGTCAACCCGCAGGAAGGCTCGATCATCGCCAACAATGAGCCGATCTTCGATGCAGCCAACGTGCTGCGCATGGGCCGGGACATTCTTTACCTGGTGTCGCGCAGCGGCAACCGCCTGGGCTACGAGTGGCTCAAGCGCGTGCTCGGCGATCAATACCGGGTGCATGCCCTCAGCGGGTTCTACGACGGCACGCACCTGGACACCACCATCACCCTGGTGCGCCCGGGGCTGGTGGTGTTGAACCCCGAGCGCATCGGCAAGGATCAGGTGCCGCAGGTCTTCAAGAACTGGGACATCATCTGGGCCCCCGACATGGTGGACACCGGCTACTGCTGGTCGTACCCACGTGCATCGATCTGGCAGGGCATGAATTTCATCATGGTCAACCCGGCGCTGGCGGTGATCAATGACCAGCAGGTGCCGCTGATTCGTGCGCTGGAAAAACATGGCGTCGATGTGGCTCCGTTGAAAATGCGCCATGCGCGCAGTTTGAGCGGCGGTTTCCATTGTGTGTCCGTCGACATCCGTCGACAGGGCACGCTGGAAGATTACCGTTGAACAGGGCGTGATCATGCAGGCACTGGATTACTACTCGATTGTGCTGTTCGTGATCGCCACATGCGTCACGCCAGGGCCGAACAACGTGATGCTGATGTCGTCCGGCGCCAATTTCGGCATCGGTCGAACGCTGCGCCATGTGGCCGGTATCAACATCGGTTTTCCGCTGATGCTGGTAGCCGTCGGGCTGGGGGCTGGTGCGGTGTTCCGGCAATACCCACGCCTGCATGATGGCTTGCAGGTGGTCGGCGCGCTGTACCTGTTATTCCTGGCGTACCAGATTGCCAGTGCCCCCACCACCGACCTGGGTGACAAATCAGGCAAGCCGTTGGGGTTCACGGCGGCGGCGCTGTTCCAGTGGGTCAACCCCAAAGCCTGGGTGATGGCGGTGGGCGCGGTGCTGGCTTACACCTCGCCCCTAGGTTCGTACACGGTGCAGGTGTTTCTGATCGCACTGCTGTTTTTCTTGTTCGGCTCACCGTGCTCCATGGTCTGGGTGTTTTTCGGGCAGTACCTGCGGCGCTTCCTGACCCATCCGCAACGGTTGAAGGCTTTCAATATCACCATGAGCTTGGTGCTCGTGGTCTCTTTGATCCCGGTTTTACGAAGCCTGCCATTCGCGCAATGGTGGTCTTGAAACACAGAGAAAGGTTGCCCGCACGTCAGCAGTTCGATTGACGAGGACAACTCCATGGATTGGCAGAATGTGATGAGGATGCACAGTTAAATGGCTAATTATGTTTTAGGGATTTCTGCCTTTTACCACGACAGTGCTGCTGCTTTGGTCAAGGACGGCGTGCCCGTCGCTGCCGCCCAGGAAGAGCGCTTCACCCGCGTGCGCCACGACCCGGCATTTCCGGCCCAGGCGATTGCCTATTGCCTGGACGCCGAGGGCATCACCCTGGCTGACCTGGCGGCGGTGGTTTACTACGAAGACCCCCAGGAAAAATTCTCCCGGGTGATTTCGTCATTTGCCAGCGGCGGCATTGGCGGTGCGCGTACGTTCATCAATGCGATGCCCGAATGGATTCGCTGGAAGTGGAACGTGCTCAAGTTCGTCGACGAGCAACTGGAGACGCTGGGCCGAGGCAAGGCGCCGCGAACCCAGGCTTCCCAGCATCACCGTTCCCACGCGGCGGCGGCGTTTTACCCGTCACCGTTCAAGAACGCCGCCGTGTTGTGCATCGACGGCATCGGCGAATGGCACTCGACCACTATCTGGCACGGCGAGGGTTCGAACCTTGCACTGAAAAACTCGATTTCCTATCCCCATTCCGTGGGCTTGCTGTATTCGGCCATGACCTACTATTGCGGGTTCAAGGTCGACTCCGGGGAATACAAGCTGATGGGCCTGGCACCGTACGGCCAGCCTATCTACGCCGACAAGATTCGCGACGAGTTGATCAATATCCGTGAAGACGGCTCGTTCACCCTGAACATGAAGTACTTCGAGTACCTGCGCGGTGAGCGCATGGTCGGCGAGGCATTCGAAGCGCTGTTCGGCGGGCCGATCCGTCAGCCCGAAAGCCCGATCTCGCAGCGCGAGTGCGACTTGGCCGCCTCGATTCAAAAGGTCACCGAGGAAGTGGTGCTGGGCCTGGCCACCGCCGCGATCAAGCAGACCGGCGAGCGCAATCTGTGCCTGGCCGGTGGCGTGGCTTTGAATTGCGTGGCCAACGGCGTGCTCAGCCGCTCGGGGCGTTTCGATTCGATCTGGATCCAGCCGGCGGCCGGCGATGCCGGTTGTGCCCTGGGCGCGGCGCTGGATTTTGCAGTGCGGCATAACGGCCGTCCGCATCTGGATGGCAACAAGTCCGATGCCATGAGCGGCAGCCTGCTGGGGCCGGGCTTTGGCGACGAAGAAATCGCCCAGTTCCTGCTGGAAAACCAATACCCCTTTACCCGCTATGACGACGCGGGGCTGTATGACCAAGTTGCCAGTCGCCTGGCCGAGGGCGCGGTGGTGGGATGGTTCCAGGGGCGCATGGAGTTTGGCCCACGGGCCTTGGGCGCGCGTTCGATTCTGGGCGATGCGCGCAATCCCGAGATGCAGCGCACCATGAACCTGAAGATCAAATACCGCGAGTCGTTCCGCCCGTTTGCCCCGGCCGTGCTGGCCGAGGACGCCGGCAACTACTTCGATATCTGCGAAAAAAGCCCTTACATGCTGATGGTCGCGCCGGTCACCGACTCGATCAAATCCCAGCAGTCGCGGCAAGAGGGCGGCCCGGAGCGAGGCTTGGGCAGTATCAACAATATTCGCTCGCAACTGCCAGCAGTGACCCACGTCGATTTGTCGGCACGGGTGCAAACCGTCACCGAGGAAAACAACGCACCGTTCACCTACCTGCTGCGCAGTTTCAAGGAGCGAACGGGATGCTCGGTGCTGGTCAACACCTCGTTCAACGTGCGCGGCGAACCCATCGTGTGCAAACCCGAGGAAGCGTACGCCTGCTTCATGCGCACCGAAATGGACGTGCTGGTACTGGGCCGTTACGTGCTGGAGCGCCCCGGCCAACCGACCTTCGTCGAAGCTGTCGACTGGCGCAGCGAAATCCCGCTGGATTGATCCTTACCCTTCACTCATTGGAGCTTTTACCGTGCTCAGATTGCTTGCATTGCTGATGTTTATTGTCGTGCTGTTGCCCATCGGGCTGACGCGTTCGGTGTTTCATTCGTCCCGGTTCGGGCGGCGTTTTCACCAGGCGCCGACGGCCTGGGACCACTGCGTGAGCAAATCGTAACGCCAACCGCCCAAGGAACCGCGCCCATGTCAAAAGTGATCTATAAAAACCTCAACACCTCACCGATCCTGGCGGTCGGCGGCGCCGGGGTGTGGCTTGAAGATGCAACGGGTAAACGCTACCTCGACACCTGCGGCGGCGTCGCAGTGTCGAGCCTGGGCCACGGCCATCCGCGCATCGCAGCGGCATTCGAGCGCGAAGCGAAGAAACTCGCCTGGGCCCATGCGGGCAGTTTCACCACCGCCGCAGCCGAGGAACTGGCCGAGCGCCTGGTGGCCGCCAGTGGCGGCCTTGCGCGTGCGCAGTTTTTATCCGGCGGCTCGGAGGTGATGGAGCTGGCGATGAAGATCGCCTACCAGTACCAATGCGAGCGCGGTTTGCCCGACAAGTCGGTGTTCATTTCCCGCCGACAGAGCTATCACGGCAGCACCTTGGGCACCCTGAGTATCTCCGGCAACCCACAGCGCCAGTCGGTGTTCGGCCGACTGTTTGCGCCCGCCGAGTTCGTCTCGCCCTGCTACGCCTACCGTGATCAACGCCCCGACGAAAGCGAAGAGCAGTACGCCACGCGCCTGGCCGAGGAGTTGGACGCCAAGATCCGTAGCCTGGGCAGTGAAAACGTCGCGGCGTTCTTTGCCGAGACCGTGGTGGGTTCCACCAACGGCGCGGTGCCTGCGGTGCCCGGTTATTTTCGCAAGATCAAAGCGGTGTGCGAGCGTCACGATGTGCTGCTGATCCTGGATGAGGTGATGGCCGGCATGGGGGCGTACCGGGCAACTGTTCGCCTATGCCGACGACGGCATCGTGCCGGACATGGTTGCGGTGGGCAAAGGCCTGGCGGCGGGCTACATGCCCATCTCGGCGCTATTGATCAGTGACCGCGTGCATTCGGTGATGGCCGGTGGCTCGGGTGTGCTGGGCAACGGCCAGACCCATGTCAACCATCCGCTGGCCTGCGCCATTGCCCTGCAAGTGCAGCAAGTGATCGTGGAAGAAGACCTGCTCGCGCAGGTTCGCCAACGCGGTGAGCAACTGCGCGCCTGGCTCAGGGAAAGCCTGGCTGACCTGGATATCGTCGGCGATGTGCGCGGGCGCGGACTGTTCGTGGGCGTCGAATTTGTCGAAAGCCGTGCCACCAAGGCGCCGTTCAAAGGCGGCGGTGCGTATGCCGCTGCGCTCAAGCGAGAGGCGCTGCAGCGTGGCCTGCTGATCTATCCCGGCAGTGGCACGGTGCAGGGCACGCAAGGCAATCATGTGCTGTTTGCACCTCCGTTCATTACCAGCGAAGCAGAGCTTGGGCAAATGGTCGAGCGCTTCAATGCCGTGGTCAGGGCTGTCGCGTACTAGCGACCGAGCGAGTCTACCGGGGACGGTCGTAGTCACCCACATTACTTGGAAATGGAGAAGTGAAGATGCAGACAATCGAGCCATGCAAGGACAAGGTCCTGCTGTCGGTGTGCACAATGGACTGGTGTGATCACGGCGTGGAATTCGCCAAGACCGTATTCTCCAACCTTGAGGTGTTCTGCTGGGACCCGGGCGATCCGTATCCCTACCACCTGGATAATTGGGAAGGTGACTGGATTATTTCCTACCGGGGCGACTTCATCTTCCCGCAGAGCATCTACAAAAATGCCCGCAAAGGCGCGATCAACCTGCACCCGGCGCCACCCAAGTATCGAGGCCTGGGCAGCCAGCATTACGCGATCTACTACAACGATGAAACCTACGGCTCGACCTGTCATCACCTGGCCCCTTCGGTGGACAGCGGACAGATCATCGATGTGGCGCGCTTCAACGTCGCACCCGCCGAGACGGCCTCATCGCTGCGCCTGCATGTGGGCGCCTATTGCCTGCAGCAGTTCATCCACCTGCTCACCGACTACATCCTGGCGGGGCGCCCACTGCCGACTTCGCCGGAGAACTGGGGCGAGCGGCTGTACAAGCAATCGGAACTCAAGCCCTGGATGGAGCAGATTCGCGCTCAGGAGCCGGATCATCGTTGCTTCAAATAGTTTTTTCTGGAACGTCACTTCAAGCCGCTGATGGCTTGAAGTGCTCACTGCGCGCTGGCGCCACGGGTATGAGTGCACCTATGTTTGAGTTTTCAAGTTTTGCAGCGGCCCTTGGGGTCTACGTGATCGGCACTGCCAGCCCGGGCCCGGGCAACCTGGCCATCGCCAACACTTCCTTGAATTACGGGCGCACACCCGGCCTTGCGCTGGCGGCGGGGGTTATTTCCGGGTCGTTGTGCTGGGGCGCGATGACCGCTGCCGGCGTGTCGGCGCTGCTGATGTCCAACACCCAGATCATTGTGTGGTTGAAGGTGTTCGGCGCCTGTTACCTGTTCTTCCTCGCCTGGAAATCGGTGCGCAGTGCGCTGGCACATAACGCCACGACGATAGCCAAGGTGCGAGCAAAGCAGACGCGTAACCTGGGCTTTTACTTGCAGGGGTTGGGCATCCATCTGACAAACCCCAAGGCGGCCTTGACCTGGTTCACCGTGACCACCGTGGGCTTGAGCGTCAACGCGCCGGCCTGGGCCAGTTTCGTGCTGGTGGCCGCCTGTGCGTTATTGGGCTTCCTGATTTTCTGCACCTACGCCCTGGCGTTTTCCGCCCATTCGGCAGAGCCGTTTTTCACCCGGACCCGCAAGTCCTTCGGGCTGATTTGCGCGGCGTTCTACTCGATGGTTGCCATCGGCTTTCTCAGTTCGTTGTTCTGACTCCAACTCCAAGTGGCTACAGCACACCACCACCTGCGCTACCGGGGTGGCAGGTGACGCGCAAAGGCCCGTTTCCAGGAAATACCCATGTCCTTGTCGTTTGATCTGATGCTGGCGTTTGCTTTGTTTGCGTTTGTCACCTCCGTCACCCCGGGCCCCAATAACGCCATGCTGCTGGCCTCGGGCGTCAACTTCGGCTTCCAGCGCACCATCCCGCATATCCTGGGCATCAGTTCCGGGTTCCTGGTGCTGGTATTGGCGGTAGGGCTGGGGCTTGGTGCTGTTTTTACCGCCTATCCCGTGCTTTACACCCTCCTGCGCTACGCGGGCGCGGCGTACTTGCTGTACCTGGCCTGGAACATCGCCCGCTCAGGCCCGGCGTCCGAAGACACCGAAGGCAAAGGCAAGCCGCTGGGGTTCTGGGGCGCGGCGGCGTTTCAGTGGGTCAATCCCAAGGCGTGGGTCATGGCGATTGGTGCGATCAGCACCTATACACCTTTGCAGGACTACACCACGAACGTGGTGATCATCGCCA
This sequence comes from Pseudomonas sp. W4I3, assembly GCF_030816195.1. Classification (GTDB taxonomy): domain Bacteria; phylum Pseudomonadota; class Gammaproteobacteria; order Pseudomonadales; family Pseudomonadaceae; genus Aquipseudomonas. Next base: position 6,008,480 of record NZ_JAUSXS010000001.1, read on the forward strand.
CTGTGTTCGCACTGATCAATGCGCCGAGCGTGGGGGTATGGGCAGGGTTTGGCAGTGTGTTGCGCAACGTCTTGCGCGACAGACGCTGGTTGCGCGTATTCAACTTCGGCATGGCGGCGCTGCTGGTGATTTCGCTGTACCCGCTGCTGCAGCATACAAACTGACCCCCGGCGCGGTGGTCTGACGCCATAAAAATCAGGCTTATAAAAAAAGCGAAGCCAAATTAATGGCTTCGCTTTTTTATGTATTACGGTTCTGAAAAGCTGGGGTCAGAACGGGATATCGTCATCAAAACTGTCAAAATCCGGAGCCGGCTGCGGAGCGGCCTGTTGTGGCGCTGGACGCGACTCACGCTGAGGCTGCTGGCTTGGCTGTGGACGCGATTGCTGTGGGCGCGGTGCCGAGTTGGACATGCCGCCCTGGCCTTGCTGATCGCCCTGTGGACGGCCGCCCAGCAATTGCATGGTGCCTTGCATGTCGACCACGATCTCGGTGGTGTAACGCTTGATACCGTCTTTTTCCCACTCGCGGGTTTGCAGTTTGCCTTCGATGTATACCTGCGAACCTTTGCGCAGGTACTCGCCGGCGATCTCAGCCACTTTGCCGAACATCGACACGCGGTGCCATTCGGTTTTCTCGACCTTCTGGCCAGTCTGCTTGTCGGTCCACTGTTCGCTGGTCGCCAGACTCAGGTTGGTCACAGCGTTACCGTTGGGCAAGTAGCGAACTTCGGGATCCTGGCCGCATGTACCGACCAATATGACTTTGTTAACCCCACGGGCCATAACGTTCTCCTAGGCTGGGCGCGCTGTCGGCACTGGGTTGACCAGTTGCTCGAGCGTCGCGCGATCCAATAATTCGGTGTCCAATTTGATGTAGATCGCAGCTTCTTCCGCGACCACTACTGCGTCCGTTACTCCAGCGACGGCCTTGAGGCGCTCGACCAGGCCAGCCTCGCGCATCGCTTCAGGCGATAACGGCAGGCGCAGGCTCGTCACATACGGAGGTTCGCGCATGGTAACAGCAAAGACCAGCCAAAGTGCAGCCAGCCCGGCGCATCCGAGGAACACAACCGACAAACCGCCATGCTGGAACATCCAGCCGCCCATGATCCCACCCAGCGCCGAACCGAGGAACTGGCTGGTGGAATAAACGCCCATCGCCGTGCCCTTGCCGCCCGCTGGTGAAACCTTGCTGATCAGCGAAGGCAATGACGCCTCCAGCAGGTTGAACGCGGTGAAGAACACCACCGTACCGATCACCAGCGCCCGCAGGCTGTCGCCGAACTCCCAGAAGAATAGTTCAGTGAGCATCAATGTCGTGACGGCGCCGAGTAAAACTCGTTTCATTTTGCGTTTCTTCTCGCCGTAGATGATGAACGGGATCATGGCGAAGAACGAAATCAGCAGCGCGGTGAGATAGACCCACCAGTGCTGCTCCTTGGGTAAACCGGCTTTTTCCACCAGGGCCAGGGGCAAGGCGACGAAGCTGCACATCAGCATTGCGTGCAACACGAAGATACCTAAATCCAGGCGCAGCAGGTCCGGGTGCTTGAGCGTCGGCAACAGCGCCTGGCGCGCGACGCCGGATTCACGGTGCTGCAGCGTGCCGGTAGAGCGCGGCACCATAAAGGCCACGATCACGATGCCGAACAACGCCATGCCGCCGGTGGCAAGGAACAAACCGTGCAGGCCGAAGGCGCGCGTCAGCAGCGGGCCGACCACCATGGCCACGGCAAACGACAGACCGATGGTCATGCCGATCATGGCCATGGCCTTGGTGCGGTGTTGTTCGCGGGTGAGGTCCGACAGCAGCGCCATCACCGCAGCGGAAATCGCCCCGGCGCCTTGCAGGATGCGTCCGGCGATGACGCCCCAGATCGAATCGGACTGCGCCGCCAGCACACTGCCGAGGGCGAACACGATCAGCCCCAGGTAGATCACCGGACGACGGCCAATGCGGTCGGAAATGATGCCAAACGGAATCTGGAAGATCGCCTGGGTCAGGCCATAGGCGCCAATCGCCAGGCCGATCAATGCGGGGGTTGCGCCTGCGAGATCCATTCCATAGGTCGCCAGCACCGGCAACACCATAAACATGCCCAGCATACGGAAGGCGAACACCAGGGCCAGACCGCTTGCCGCTCGGGTCTCGCCGCTACTCATGCGTTCGCTGTGGGGATCGTGCATGGAAAAACCTCGTGTGAACCGGCGGCGATTCTACCAGTCCCATCGATTGAGAGGGTATATGCGGCGCTTTGCCGCGCAGCTTTCATGTAAGGCTGCAAGCGGCCTTTTGACAGTGTATATTCATCCAGTCTTTAGCCGTATACTCCGGCATTATTTACGCCCGCCGTGCGAGGCCATCTTGGACAAGATCCTGATTCGTGGGGCTAGAACCCACAACCTGAAGAATATCGACCTGACCCTGCCCCGGGACAAACTGATCGTCATCACCGGCCTGTCCGGCTCGGGCAAATCGTCACTGGCGTTCGACACGCTGTACGCCGAAGGCCAGCGGCGCTATGTGGAATCGCTGTCGGCCTATGCCCGGCAATTCCTCTCAATGATGGAAAAGCCCGACGTCGACACCATTGAAGGTTTGTCGCCGGCCATTTCCATCGAGCAGAAGTCGACGTCCCACAACCCGCGTTCCACCGTGGGCACCATTACCGAAATCTACGACTACCTGCGTCTGCTGTATGCACGGGTGGGTATCCCCCGCTGCCCGGACCACGATATTCCGCTGGAAGCCCAGACCGTCAGCCAGATGGTCGACCTGGTACTGGCCCAGCCGGAAGGTGCCAAGCTGATGCTGCTGGCGCCTGTCATCCGCGAGCGCAAGGGTGAGCACCTGTCGGTCTTCGAAGAGCTGCGGGCGCAAGGTTTCGTGCGCGCGCGCATCAACGGCAAGCTTTATGAACTGGATGAAGCGCCGAAGCTCGACAAACAGAAGAAGCATTCCATCGATGTGGTGGTTGACCGCTTCAAGGTGCGGGCCGACCTGCAGCAACGCTTGGCGGAATCCTTCGAGACCGCGCTGAAGCTGGCGGACGGTATCGCCCTGGTAGCGCCGATGGACGATGAGCCAGGCGAAGAGATCATCTTCTCCGCGCGCTTTGCCTGCCCTATATGCGGCCACGCCATCAGCGAGCTGGAACCCAAGCTGTTTTCGTTCAACAACCCGGCCGGCGCCTGCCCGACCTGCGATGGCCTGGGCGTTAAACAGTTCTTTGACATAAAGCGCCTGGTCAACGGCGACCTGACCTTGGCCGAGGGTGCGATACGCGGCTGGGACAGGCGCAACGTCTACTACTTCCAGATGCTGGGCTCGTTGGCGTCACACTATAAGTTCAGCCTGGAGGTGCCGTTCAATCAACTGCCGGCAGACCAGCAGAAGGTCATCCTCAACGGCAGTGGTTCGCAGAACGTTGACTTCAAATATTTGAACGACCGGGGCGATATTGTTAAACGCTCCCACCCGTTCGAAGGCATCGTGCCGAACCTTGAGCGTCGTTATCGCGAGACCGAGTCGGCGAGCGTACGCGAAGAACTGGCGAAATTCCTCAGCACCCAGCCTTGCCCGGATTGCCGCGGCACTCGCCTGCGCCGTGAAGCGCGGCATGTATGGGTTGGCGAGAAGACGTTGCCGGCGGTAACCAACCTGCCAATCGGCGATGCCTGTGAGTACTTTGGCGTGCTCAAGCTGACCGGCCGGCGTGGGGAGATTGCCGACAAGATCCTCAAGGAAATTCGTGAGCGTCTGCAGTTCCTGGTCAACGTGGGCCTGGACTACCTGTCGCTGGATCGCAGTGCCGACACCTTGTCGGGTGGCGAGGCCCAGCGGATTCGCCTGGCCAGCCAGATCGGCGCGGGTCTGGTGGGCGTGTTGTACATCCTTGATGAACCGTCGATCGGCTTGCACCAACGTGACAACGATCGCCTGCTGGGTACGTTGAAACACCTGCGGGATATCGGCAACACGGTGATTGTGGTCGAGCACGACGAGGACGCTATTCGGCTGGCGGATTACGTCGTCGATATCGGCCCCGGGGCCGGGGTACACGGTGGGCATATTGTCGCCGAAGGTACGCCTGCCGAAGTGATGGCTCACCCGGACTCCCTGACCGGTAAATACCTGTCCGGCCGCGTAAAGATCGAAGTGCCGGCCAAACGTACTCCGCGCAACAAGAAGATGGCTTTGCACCTCAAGGGTGCCCGTGGCAACAACTTGCGCAATGTGGACCTGGAGATTCCTCTTGGCCTGCTGACCTGTGTGACCGGCGTTTCCGGCTCGGGCAAGTCGACGCTGATCAACAACACGCTGTTCCCGCTGAGTGCCACCGCCCTGAACGGCGCCACCACGCTGGAAGCGGCGGCCCACGACAGCATCAAGGGCCTGGAACACCTGGACAAGGTGGTCGATATCGACCAGAGCCCGATTGGCCGCACGCCGCGGTCCAACCCGGCAACCTACACCGGGCTGTTCACGCCCATCCGTGAGCTGTTTGCGGGTGTTCCGGAATCCCGCTCACGGGGTTACGGGCCAGGGCGGTTCTCTTTCAACGTCAAGGGCGGTCGCTGCGAGGCGTGCCAGGGCGATGGTTTGATCAAGGTGGAGATGCACTTCCTGCCGGATATCTACGTGCCGTGCGATGTGTGCAAGAGCAAACGCTACAACCGCGAAACCCTGGAAATCAAATACAAGGGTAAGAGCATCCACGAAACCCTTGAGATGACCATCGAGGAAGCTCGGGTGTTCTTTGACGCGGTTCCGGCTTTGGCGCGCAAGCTGCAGACGCTGATGGACGTGGGTTTGTCTTACATCAAGCTGGGGCAGTCTGCGACCACGCTGTCGGGTGGTGAGGCGCAGCGGGTGAAGCTGTCGCGCGAGCTGTCCAAGCGCGATACAGGCAAAACCCTGTATATCCTTGATGAGCCGACCACAGGCCTGCATTTCGCGGACATCCAGCAACTGCTGGATGTGCTGCACCGCTTGCGCGATCACGGCAATACGGTGGTGGTGATTGAGCACAACCTCGACGTGATCAAGACCGCCGACTGGCTGGTGGACCTCGGGCCGGAAGGCGGCTCCAAGGGCGGCCAGATCATTGCGGTCGGTACGCCGGAGCAGGTCTCGGAAATGCCGCAATCGCATACTGGTTACTATCTGAAGCCGCTGCTGGAGCGCGACCGGGCCTGATTTATCGGGCCCAACAAAAAGCCCCCGTCACCTCATCGGTGGCAGGGGCTTTTTTGTTGCCGGAATCAGAACTGCGATTGCAGGTAATTTTCCAGGCCAATCAGCTTGATCAGGCCCAACTGCTTTTCCAGCCAGTAGGTGTGATCTTCTTCGGTGTCATTCAACTGTACCCGCAGGATCTCACGAGTGACATAGTCGTTGTGCTGCTCGCAGAGCTCGATGCCCTTGCAGAGCGCGGCCCGAACCTTGTATTCGAGGCGAAGGTCAGCAGCGAGCATTTCCGGCACCGTGGTACCCACGTCCAGGTCATCGGGGCGCATGCGCGGCGTGCCTTCGAGCATGAGGATACGGCGCATCAGCGCATCAGCGTGCTGTGCCTCTTCCTCCATCTCGTGGTTGATACGTTCGTAGAGCTCGGTAAAGCCCCAGTCTTCGTACATGCGCGAATGGATGAAATATTGGTCACGAGCTGCCAGTTCGCCCGTCAGCAACGTGTTGAGGTAATCGATTACGTCGGGGTGACCTTGCATCGCCCTACATCTCCCTGCTTGAAAGTCTGTAGTTTGAACCATCATGACTTCAAGGTCACGGGATCAACGGCAGAAAAACGTAGATTTCCGGAGAAAAGTAGCTGAAATAACGCAAAAACCGCCCAAATGAGGGCGGTTCTGCTTATCGTTTAGAGTCAGTTAAGCGATACACCCAGTGCCTTTGCGATTGCTTCTCCATAAGCGGGATCCGCCTTGTAGAAATGTTGCAACTGGCGCTGCACCACGTCACTGGAAACACCACCCATCGCACCAGCGATGTTGCTGGTAAGCAGCGCTTTCTGCTCGTCATTCATCAAGCGGAACAGCGCGCCGGCGTGGCTGTAGTAGTCAGTGTCTTCGCGATGATCGTAACGATCCGCTGCGCCGCTCAAGGCCAATGCAGGTTCCGCGTATTGTGGCGCCTGTTTTGGCGCATCGGCGTAGCTGTTCGGCTCGTAGTTTGGCGCTGCGCCACCGTTGCTGCCGAACGCCATCGAACCGTCACGCTGGTAGCTGTTGACTGGGCTACGTGGGGCGTTCACCGGCAGTTGCTGGTGATTGGTGCCAACACGGTAGCGGTGAGCATCTGCGTAGGCGAAGACACGACCCTGCAGCATACGGTCTGGCGACAGACCTACACCTGGAACCATGTTGCTTGGGCCGAACGCGGCCTGTTCCACTTCAGCGAAATAGTTCTGCGGGTTGCGGTTGAGCTCCAGTTCACCCACTTCGATCAAGGGGAACTCTTTCTGCGACCAGGTCTTGGTCACGTCAAACGGGTTCTCGTAATGGGCGTTCGCCTGGGCCTCGGTCATGATCTGGATGCAGACGCGCCACTTCGGGAAATCACCACGCTCGATTGCACCGAACAAGTCACGCTGGGCATAGTCCGGGTCGGTACCCGCCAGGCGCGCGGCTTCGGCCGGAGCGAGGTTCTTGATGCCCTGCTTGGTCTTGTAGTGCCACTTCACCCAATGACGCTCGCCGTTGGCGCTGATCAGGCTGTAGGTGTGACTGCCGAAGCCGTGCATGTGGCGGTAGCCATCCGGAATGCCGCGATCCGAAAACAGGATGGTGACCTGGTGCAGCGCCTCTGGGGAGTGCGACCAGAAATCCCACATCATCTGCGCGCTTTTCAGATTACTTTGCGGCAGGCGTTTTTGGGTATGGATGAAATCCGGAAATTTCAGCGGGTCACGGATGAAGAACACAGGCGTGTTGTTGCCGACGATGTCCCAGTTGCCTTCTTCTGTGTAGAACTTAAGGGCGAAACCGCGTGGGTCGCGTTCAGTGTCAGCCGAACCGCGCTCGCCACCTACGGTGGAGAACCGCAGGAAGGTCGGCGTTTGCTTTCCCACTGCGTCGAACAGCTTGGCGCTGGTGTATTGAGTGATGTCTTGGGTAACGGTGAACGTACCGTAGGCGCCCGAACCTTTGGCGTGTACGCGGCGCTCCGGAATATTCTCACGGTTGAAGTGAGCAAGCTTCTCGATCAGGTGAAAGTCATCGAGCAGCAGCGGACCACGAGGGCCGGCGGAACGGGAATTCTGATTATCCGCAACGGGAGCGCCGCTGGCGGTGGTAAGGATTTTATTCTGACTCATGCGCAATCTTCCTCAGGTCGGACTTGGAACTGCCGGCTAATCGGCTTGGGAGGAGTATTGACTAACAACATGACACTCACAAATTCATTAAATCGTGAGCCTCAATAGAAAATTACTACCAAGCCAACCTCTATAGTGCCTACCGCTTCGTCGGAAGACTTGTACAGATCGCGCTTTTCTTACGGGCACAAAAAACCGGGCACTAGGCCCGGTTCTTCGTTACAGACTGACGTCTTACTCGGCGCTTACAGCTTCGCCGGCAGTAGCACGATCAACCAACTCGACGTACGCCATAGGGGCGTTGTCGCCAGCGCGGAAGCCGCACTTGAGGATGCGCAGGTAGCCACCCTCACGGGTAGCATAACGCTTGCCCAGGTCGTTGAAGAGCTTACCAACGATAGCTTTCGAACGAGTACGGTCGAAAGCCAGACGGCGGTTAGCCAGGCTGTCTGTCTTGGCCAAAGTGATCAGCGGCTCAGCAACGCGACGCAGTTCTTTAGCTTTCGGCAGTGTAGTTTTGATCAGCTCGTGCTCGAACAGCGACACCGCCATGTTTTGGAACATGGCCTTGCGGTGCGAGCTGGTACGGCTCAGGTGACGACCACTTTTACGATGACGCATGGTTCATTCCTTACCAAACTCACGTTCGGTGATTACGACGATCAGGCAGTCGCCTTGTCGTCCTTCTTAAGACTTGCAGGCGGCCAGTTGTCGAGGCGCATGCCGAGGGACAGACCGCGGGAGGCCAGAACGTCCTTGATTTCAGTCAAGGATTTCTTGCCCAGGTTCGGAGTCTTCAACAGTTCTACTTCGGTACGCTGAATCAGGTCGCCGATGTAGTAAATGTTTTCCGCCTTAAGGCAGTTAGCCGAACGTACAGTCAGTTCCAGATCGTCAACCGGGCGAAGCAGGATCGGATCGATCTCGTCTTCTTGCTCGATTACCACTGGTTCGCTGTCACCCTTGAGGTCGACGAACGCAGCCAACTGCTGTTGCAGAATGGTTGCAGCGCGGCGAATAGCCTCTTCAGGATCCAGGGTACCGTTGGTTTCCAGATCAATAACCAGCTTATCCAGGTTAGTACGCTGCTCGACACGGGCGTTTTCCACCACGTATGCGATACGGCGAACCGGGCTGAACGAAGAGTCAAGCTGCAAGCGACCAATGCTGCGGCTTTCGTCTTCATCGCTCTGACGCGAGTCGGCCGGTTCATAACCACGACCACGAGCTACGGTGAGCTTCATGTTCAGGGCGCCGTTAGACGCCAGGTTAGCGATTACGTGATCGGGGTTAACGATCTCGACATCATGATCCAGCTGAATATCGGCAGCGGTAACCACCCCCGAACCCTTCTTCGACAAGGTCAGCGTAACTTCGTCACGGCCGTGCAGCTTGATAGCCAGACCTTTAAGGTTCAACAGGATTTCAATTACGTCTTCCTGTACACCTTCGATGGCGCTGTACTCGTGGAGCACACCGTCAATCTCGGCCTCGACTACTGCACAGCCGGGCATTGAGGACAACAGGATGCGGCGCAGCGCGTTGCCCAGGGTGTGGCCAAAACCACGCTCGAGAGGCTCGAGGGTAATTTTGGCGCGGGTTGGACTAACAACCTGCACATCAATGTGGCGGGGTGTCAGGAACTCATTTACCGAAATCTGCATGGATGCACCTATTTTCTAGCCCTTACTTGGAGTAGAGCTCGACAATCAGGCTTTCGTTGATGTCGGCGGACAGATCACTGCGAGCAGGAACGTTCTTGAAAACGCCCGACTTCTTCTCAGTGTCTACTTCTACCCATTCTACGCGGCCACGTTGGGCACACAGATCGAGAGCTTGGACAATGCGAAGTTGGTTTTTTGCCTTCTCGCGAACTGCGACCACGTCACCAGCACGAACCTGGTAAGACGGAACGTTTACGGTCTGACCGTTAACGCTGATCGACTTGTGCGATACCAGCTGACGGGATTCGGCACGAGTCGAACCAAAGCCCATACGGTATACAACGTTGTCCAGACGGCATTCGAGCAGTTGCAGCAGGTTTTCACCGGTTGCACCTTTCTTGCCAGCAGCTTCTTTGTAGTAGCCGCTGAACTGACGCTCGAGAACGCCGTAGATACGACGGACCTTCTGCTTTTCACGCAGTTGGGTGCCGTAGTCGGACTGGCGACCGCGGCGTTGGCCGTGGATACCAGGTGCTGCTTCAATGTTGCACTTCGATTCGATCGCGCGCACGCCGCTCTTCAAGAAGAGATCGGTGCCTTCGCGACGAGCGAGTTTGCATTTTGGACCAATGTAACGAGCCATTCTTTACAATCTCCTGGATTACACGCGGCGCTTCTTCGGCGGACGGCACCCGTTGTGCGGGATTGGCGTCACGTCGGTGATGCTGGCGATCTTATAGCCACAGCCGTTCAAAGCACGGACAGCAGACTCACGACCTGGACCTGGACCTTTGACGTTAACGTCGAGGTTTTTCAGGCCGTATTCCAGCGCAGCTTGACCAGCACGTTCAGCAGCTACTTGAGCAGCGAACGGGGTGGACTTGCGGGAACCGCGGAAACCCGAACCACCGGAGGTAGCCCAAGAAAGCGCGTTACCTTGACGGTCGGTGATGGTCACGATTGTGTTGTTAAAAGATGCATGGATGTGGGCGATGCCATCAACCACTGTCTTTTTAACTTTTTTACGAGGACGAGCAGCAGGTTTTGCCATGATAATTTTCCTGTCGATTCGCGTGGGCGATTACTTGCGGATCGGCTTACGCGGACCTTTACGGGTACGCGCGTTAGTCTTGGTACGCTGACCGCGCACTGGAAGACCACGACGATGACGCAGACCACGGTAGCAACCGAGGTCCATCAAACGCTTGATTTTCATGTTGATTTCGCGACGCAGGTCACCTTCAGTGGTGAACTTCGCCACTTCGCCACGCAACAGCTCAATCTGCTCGTCGCTCAGATCTTTGATCTTTGCGGCTGGGTTTACCCCAGTGTCTGCGCAAATTTTCTGCGCAGTAGTGCGACCAACACCATAGATGTAGGTCAGCGAGATAACAGTGTGCTTGTTATCTGGAATGTTAACGCCTGCAATACGGGCCATTCAGTGGGACTCCAATTGACAGCTACCTACGCCCCGGAAGCCAAGAAATAGGGCGCGAGATAATATCGCTGTAATAACAAATAATCAACCCGGCAGCGCACTAGCTGCCGGGCTTCAAGCGGATCACACTCAGCCTTGGCGCTGTTTGTGACGCGGTTCCGCGCTGCAAATTACTCGAACAACACCTTCGCGGCGAATAATCTTGCAGTTGCGGCACAGCTTTTTCACCGATGCACGAACTTTCATCACCAACTCCTCGAACCTTATGGGGTACTCAGCGCAACATGCCGCTGCCGTAGCCCTTCAGGTTGGCTTTCTTCATCAGGGATTCGTACTGGTGCGAAACGAGGTGCGATTGTACTTGGGACATGAAGTCCATCACAACCACGACCACGATCAGCAACGAGGTCCCGCCAAGGTAGAACGGAACGTTTGCTGCAACCACCAGGAATTGGGGAAGCAGGCACACGGCCGTCATATATAGAGCACCGAACAGGGTCAAACGAGTCAGAACGCCATCAATGTAGCGCGCAGACTGCTCACCTGGACGAATACCCGGAATAAAGGCACCGGACTTCTTCAGGTTTTCCGCTACGTCTTTCGGATTGAACATCAACGCCGTATAGAAGAAGCAGAAGAAAATAATCCCTGCACTAAACAGCAGAATATTCAACGGCTGACCAGGAGCGATCGACTGAGAGAGGTCCTGCAGCCAGCCCATATTTTCGGACTGACCAAACCAGGTACCCAACGAAGCCGGAAACAGCAAGATGCTGCTCGCGAAAATTGCCGGAATAACACCGGCCATATTCACCTTCAGCGGCAAGTGGCTGGTCTGCGCAGCAAAAACCTTACGGCCCTGCTGACGCTTGGCGTAGTGAACAGCAATACGACGCTGGCCACGCTCAATGAACACCACAAAACCGATAATCGCTACTGCCAGCAAACCGATGGCAACCAGGGCGAAGATATTGATATCACCCTGACGCGCAGACTCGAAAGACTGCCCGATTGCTCTCGGAAGACCGGCGACGATACCTGCGAAAATCAACATCGAGATACCGTTACCAACACCACGCTCAGTAATCTGCTCACCCAGCCACATCATGAACATCGCACCAGCCACAAACGTGGATACCGCGACGAAATGGAAGCCAAAGTCACCAGTGAACGCAACGCCCTGCCCGGCCAGGCCAACGGACATGCCGATAGCTTGAACCAAGGCGAGGACGACAGTGCCGTAGCGGGTGTACTGGCTAATCTTGCGACGGCCAGCTTCACCTTCCTTCTTCAACTGCTCCAGCTGCGGGCTGACGGCGGTCATCAGTTGCATGATGATCGATGCCGAAATGTACGGCATGATCCCCAGTGCAAAGATGCTCATCCGCTCCAGCGCACCGCCGGAAAACATGTTGAACAAGCTAAGAATGGTCCCCTCATTCTGTCGAAACAGGTCTGCGAGTCGGTCCGGGTTGATACCTGGAACCGGGATGTGTGCGCCTATTCGGTAGACGATAATCGCCAGGAACAGAAAACGCAGACGAGCCCAAAGTTCAGACATACCGCCTTTGCCGAGCGCTGAGAGAGCACCTTGCTTAGCCATTTATTCCTCGAACTTGCCGCCAGCTGCTTCGATAGCCGAACGCGCACCTTTGGTGGCGCCGATTCCCTTGCCGATAGTGACAGCGCGAGTCACTTCACCGGACAGCATGATTTTCACACGCTGTACGTTGACGTTGATCACGTTGGCATCTTTCAGGGTCTGCACAGTAACGATGTCGCCTTCCACTTTGGCCAGCTCGGACAGACGCACTTCTGCGCGGTCCATGGCTTTCAGGGATACGAAACCGAACTTAGGCAGGCGACGATGCAGCGGCTGTTGACCGCCTTCAAAGCCTGGAGCAATGGTGCCACCGGAGCGGGAGGTTTGACCTTTGTGGCCACGGCCACCAGTCTTACCCAAACCGCTACCGATACCACGGCCCGGACGATGCTTTTCGCGACGGGAACCCGGCGCTGGACTCAGATCATTGAGTTTCATCGATTAACCCTCTACACGCAGCATGTAGTAAGCCTTGTTGATCATCCCGCGATTCTCGGGAGTATCCTGGACTTCTACAGTGTGACCGATGCGACGCAGACCCAGACCTTTAACGCACAATTTGTGGTTAGGGATGCGGCCGGTCATGCTTTTGATCAGCGTTACTTTAACGGTAGCCATGATCAGAAGATCTCCTTGACAGTCAAGCCGCGCTTGGCAGCAATGGACTCAGGAGATTGCATAGCTTTCAGACCCTTGAAAGTGGCGTGAACCACGTTTACCGGGTTAGTCGAGCCATAGCACTTGGCCAGAACGTTCTGAACGCCAGCAACTTCGAGGACAGCACGCATAGCGCCGCCAGCGATGATACCGGTACCTTCAGAAGCAGGCTGCATGTACACCTTCGAAGCGCCATGGGCGGACTTCATTGCGTACTGCAGAGTGGTGCCGTTCAGATCAACTTGGATCATGTTGCGACGAGCAGCTTCCATTGCCTTCTGGATCGCGGCAGGCACTTCACGTGACTTGCCACGGCCGAAGCCAACGCGCCCTTTACCATCACCAACCACGGTCAACGCGGTGAAAGTGAAGATACGGCCGCCCTTGACGGTTTTGGCTACGCGGTTAACTTGAACCAGCTTCTCAATGTAGCCTTCGTCGCGCTTTTGGTCGTTATTTGACATAACTTAGAACTCCAGCCCAGCTTCACGAGCAGCATCAGCCAGCGCTTTAACGCGGCCGTGGTACTTGAAGCCAGAGCGGTCGAAAGCCACTTGCGAGACGCCCACGGCCTTAGCACGTGTAGCGACCAGCTGGCCAACCTTTGTGGCCGCGTCGATGTTGCCAGTGGCACCATCACGCAGTTCTTTATCCAAAGTCGAGGCGCTTGCCAGGACTTTGTTGCCGTCGGCCGAGATGACCTGGGCGTAGATATGCTGCGACGAGCGGTACACGCAGAGACGCACGACTTCGAGTTCGTGCATTTTCAGGCGTGCTTTGCGAGCGCGACGCAGTCGAGTAACTTTTTTGTCGGTCATTTGCTATGCCCTACTTCTTCTTGGCTTCTTTACGACGGACGACTTCGTCCGCGTAGCGCACACCTTTGCCTTTGTACGGCTCTGGTGGACGGAAGTCGCGGATCTCAGCGGCCACCTGACCTACCAGCTGCTTATCGATGCCCTTGATCAGGATATCGGTTTGGCTAGGGGTCTCAGCGGTGATGCCTTCCGGCAGTTCGTAATCCACTGGGTGCGAGAAGCCAAGGGCAAGGTTCAGAACCGTGCCTTTTGCTTGCGCTTTGTAACCAACACCGACCAGCTGGAGCTTACGCTCGAAGCCTTGGCTTACGCCTTGGACCATGTTGTTTACCAACGCACGCGTGGTACCGGCCATTGCGCGAGTTTGTTGATCGCCATTGCGAGCAGCGAAACGCAGCTCACCAGCTTCTTCAACGATCTCAACGGACGAATGGATGTTCAGTTCAAGAGTGCCCTTGGCACCCTTCACCGAAAGCTGTTGGCCTGCGAATTTGACTTCGACACCGGCTGGCAGCTTAACGGGGTTCTTAGCGACGCGAGACATGCTTATCCCCCCTTAGAACACAGTGCAAAGAACTTCGCCGCCGACACCGGCAGCGCGCGCAGCACGATCCGTCATCACACCTTTGTTGGTGGAGACGATAGACACGCCCAGACCGCCACGAACTTTCGGCAGATCTTCAGCGGACTTGTACTGACGCAGGCCTGGACGGCTAACGCGCTTCACTTCCTCGATGACCGAACGGCCTTCGAAGTACTTCAGCTCGATGGACAGCAACGGCTTGATTTCGCTGCTGATCTGATAACCCGCAATGTAGCCTTCGTCTTTCAGGACTTTGGCAACAGCTACCTTCAACTTGGAAGATGGCATGCTTACGACGGACTTTTCAGCCATCTGGGCATTACGGATACGAGTTAGCATGTCCGCTAACGGGTCCTGCATACTCATGGGCTAGACGCTCCTAATACACAAAAAATTAGCCTTGCGGCTATATATGTCGCCGAGAATCTCCGAGCATAAAAACACGGGCTCAGGCGAGCCGCGTATTTTAGACACACTCCGGAAATGAAACAAGCCCCAAAAGGGGCTTGTTCCAGATTCAAGGTCACCGGCGGTCAGTATCTTGCGATACCAACCACCTTGACTCTGAAAGTACTTACCAGCTGGCTTTAACCAGACCTGGTACGTCACCACGCATTGCCGCTTCACGCAGCTTGTTACGGCCGAGGCCGAACTTGCGGTAAACGCCGTGTGGACGACCGGTCAGGCGGCAGCGGTTACGCATGCGCGAGGCGCTTGCGTCACGTGGCTGCTTCTGCAGAGCAACTGTAGCTTCCCAACGCGCTTCTGGACTTGCGTTCAGATCGACGATGATTGCTTTCAGTGCTGCACGCTTCTTGGCGTACTTGGCAACCGTGAGCTGACGCTTCAGCTCGCGGTTTTTCATGCTCATCTTGGCCATGGTCCTACTCCAATCAGTTGCGGAACGGGAATTTGAAAGCACGCAACAGGGCGCGACCTTCATCATCGTTCTTGGCAGTGGTGGTCAGGGTGATGTCCAGACCGCGGAGAGCATCGATCTTGTCGTAGTCGATTTCCGGGAAGATGATCTGCTCTTTCACGCCCATGCTGTAGTTACCACGACCATCGAAGGACTTGGCATTCAGGCCGCGGAAGTCGCGAACCCGAGGCAGGGAGATCGACAGCAGACGATCCAGGAATTCGTACATACGCTCACGGCGCAGAGTCACTTTGACGCCGATCGGCCAGCCTTCGCGGACTTTAAAGCCAGCGATGGATTTCCGAGCGTAAGTCACAACGACTTTTTGACCGGTGATCTTTTCCAGGTCAGCAACAGCGTGCTCGATGACTTTTTTGTCACCGACCGCTTCGCCCAAACCCATGTTCAGGGTGATTTTGGTAACGCGTGGAACTTCCATCACGTTCGAAAGCTTAAGTTCTTCCTTAAGTTTCGGTGCGATTTCTTTCCAGTAAATCTCTTTTAGTCGTGCCATGGTCTTCTACCTAGCAGTGTTCAAGCATCAACCGCTTTTTGGGTCGACTTGAAGACACGAATTTTCTTGCCATCTTCTACTTTGAAACCAACGCGGTCAGCCTTGTTGGTTTCGCCGTTGAAAATGGCGACGTTAGAAGCGTCCAGCGGAGCTTCTTTTTCGACGATACCGCCCTGCACGCCCGACATCGGGTTAGGCTTGGTATGACGCTTGACCAGGTTCAGACCGCCGATAACCAGACGGTTATTAGCGAGAACCTTAAGCACCTTACCGCGCTTACCTTTGTCTTTGCCGGCGATCACGATGATCTCGTCGTCACGACGAATCTTTTGCATGTCGGATCTCCTTACAGCACTTCTGGGGCGAGCGAGACGATCTTCATGAACTTCTCAGTACGAAGTTCACGGGTCACTGGCCCAAAGATACGGGTGCCGATAGGCTCTTGCTTGTTGTTCAGAAGAACAGCAGCGTTGCCATCAAAGCGGATAATGGAGCCATCAGCACGACGTACGCCGTGACGAGTGCGGACTACAACAGCAGTCATCACTTGGCCTTTTTTCACTTTACCGCGAGGAATTGCTTCCTTCACGGTAACCTTGATGATGTCACCGATACCAGCGTAACGACGATGGGAGCCACCCAGCACCTTGATGCACATAACGCGGCGAGCGCCGCTGTTATCGGCCACATCGAGCATGGATTGAGTCTGAATCATATAATTTCTCCGACCCCTAGTCCTTAGACTTCCACAGCGCGTTCGAGAACATCAACCAATGCCCAAGACTTGGTCTTGGCCAGCGGACGAGTTTCACGAATAGTGACTTTGTCGCCGATGTGGCACTGATTGGTTTCGTCGTGCGCGTGCAGCTTAGTCGAACGCTTAACATATTTACCGTAGATCGGGTGCTTAACGCGACGCTCGATCAAAACGGTGATGGTTTTGTCCATCTTGTCGCTGACAACACGGCCAGTCAGCGTACGGACAGTCTTTTCGGCTTCAGCCATGATCACTTACCTGCCTGCTGGTTGAGCACAGTCTTCACGCGAGCGATGTCACGCTTAACTTGCGAGAGCAGATGAGACTGCCCCAACTGGCCAGTTGCTTTCTGCATACGCAGATTGAACTGGTCGCGCAGCAGGCCGAGCAGTTGCTCGTTCAGCTGCTGTGCGGATTTTTCACGAAGTTCATTCGCTTTCATCACATCACCGTCCGTTTAACAAAGGCGGTGGCGAGCGGCAGCTTTGCAGCAGCCAGGGCAAAAGCCTCACGCGCCAGCTCTTCAGTTACACCCTCGATTTCATACAGGACTTTGCCTGGCTGAATCTGGGCTACCCAGTATTCCACGTTACCCTTACCTTTACCCATACGAACCTCAAGAGGCTTTTTGGAGATCGGCTTGTCCGGGAATACACGGATCCAGATCTTGCCGCCACGTTTAACGTGACGGGTCAGAGCACGACGCGCTGACTCGATCTGACGAGCGGTGAGACGACCACGAGCTACAGACTTCAGCGCGAACTCGCCGAAGCTGACTTTGCTACCGCGCTGAGCCAGACCACGGTTGTGGCCTGTCATCTGCTTGCGGAACTTCGTACGCTTAGGTTGCAACATTTGGCGTACCCCTTACTTAGCAGCTTTTTTACGAGGCGCTGGTGCTTGTGGTTTCAGTTCTTCTTGGCGACCACCAATTACTTCGCCTTTGAAGATCCAAACCTTTACACCGATCACACCGTAAGTGGTGTGAGCTTCGTAGTTGGCATAGTCGATGTCGGCACGCAGGGTGTGCAGTGGCACACGACCTTCGCGATACCATTCAGTACGTGCGATTTCAGCACCGCCGAGACGACCGCTCACTTGGATTTTGATGCCTTTGGCACCAATGCGCATGGCGTTCTGTACAGCGCGCTTCATAGCGCGACGGAACATGACGCGACGCTCCAGC
The DNA here is from genome assembly GCF_030816195.1 of Pseudomonas sp. W4I3. Classification (GTDB taxonomy): domain Bacteria; phylum Pseudomonadota; class Gammaproteobacteria; order Pseudomonadales; family Pseudomonadaceae; genus Aquipseudomonas. Next base: position 6,025,955 of record NZ_JAUSXS010000001.1, read on the forward strand.
TGCTGAGCTACGCTCTGCGCAACCAGCATACCGTCGAGTTCCGGCTTGCGGATCTCTTCGATATTGATGTGCACAGGCACACCCATTTGCTTGGTCAGGTCCTGACGCAGTTTCTCAACATCTTCACCTTTCTTCCCGATAACGATACCTGGACGAGCGGTGTGGATGGTGATACGTGCAGTTTGCGCCGGACGATGGATATCGATACGGCTTACGGACGCGCTTTTTAGTTTGTCTTGGAGATACTCACGCACCTTCAGATCAGCGAACAAATAGTCCGCATAAGTCCGACCGTCTGCGTACCAGACGGAGGTGTGCTCCTTGACGATTCCCAGGCGAATGCCAATGGGATGTACTTTCTGACCCATCTCTTCGACTCCGTTACTTGTCAGCAACCTTGACAGTGATATGGCAAGACCGCTTGACGATGCGATCAGCACGGCCTTTGGCACGTGGCATGATGCGCTTCAGCGAACGCCCTTCGTTGACGAAAACGGTGCTGACCTTAAGGTCATCAACGTCTGCGCCTTCGTTATGCTCGGCGTTGGCTACGGCCGACTCCAGCACTTTCTTCATGATCTCGGCGGCTTTCTTACTGCTGAAAGCCAACAGGTTGAGCGCTTCGCCCACCTTCTTCCCGCGGATCTGGTCGGCGACCAAGCGGGCTTTCTGGGCGGAGATTCGAGCGCCCGACAACTTAGCGGCTACTTCCATTTCCTAACCCCTTAACGCTTGGCTTTCTTGTCTGCCACGTGCCCACGATAAGTGCGGGTACCGGCAAACTCGCCCAGTTTGTGGCCGACCATGTCTTCGTTAACGAGAACTGGGACGTGTTGACGACCGTTGTGTACTGCGATGGTCAGACCGACCATTTGTGGCAGGATCATCGAACGACGCGACCAGGTTTTAACTGGTTTGCGATCGTTCTTTTCCGCCGCCACTTCGATCTTCTTCAGTAGGTGAAGATCAATAAAAGGACCTTTTTTCAGAGAACGTGGCACTGTCGTATCCCTCTATTTACTTGCGACGACGGACGATCATTTTGTCGGTACGCTTATTACCACGAGTCTTCGCGCCCTTAGTCGGGAAGCCCCATGGCGATACCGGATGACGACCACCAGAGGTACGACCTTCACCACCACCGTGTGGGTGGTCAACCGGGTTCATGGCAACACCACGAACGGTTGGGCGAACGCCACGCCAGCGTTTGGCACCAGCTTTACCCAGCGAACGCAGGCTGTGCTCGGAGTTCGAGACTTCGCCCAGGGTCGCACGGCATTCAGCCAGCACTTTACGCATCTCACCAGAACGCAGACGCAGGGTCACGTAGACGCCTTCACGAGCGATCAGCTGAGCCGAAGCACCAGCGGAACGAGCGATTTGCGCGCCTTTACCTGGCTTCAATTCGATGCCGTGTACGGTGCTACCAACTGGAATGTTGCGCAGTTGCAGAGCGTTGCCCGGCTTGATCGGTGCCAAGGCACCTGCGATCAGCTGGTCGCCAGCGCTCACGCCTTTAGGGGCGATGATGTAGCGACGCTCGCCATCTGCGTACAGCAGCAGAGCGATGTGAGCAGTACGGTTTGGATCGTATTCAATACGCTCGACAGTGGCGGAGATGCCATCTTTGTCGTTGCGACGGAAATCGACCAGACGATAATGCTGCTTATGGCCACCACCGATGTGACGAGTGGTAATACGACCATTGTTGTTACGACCACCAGTCTTCGATTTCTTCTCGAGCAGCGGTGCGTGAGGAGCGCCTTTATGCAGCTCCTGGTTGACCACCTTGACCACAAAACGGCGGCCAGGGGAAGTCGGTTTGCATTTAACGATTGCCATGATGCACCCCTTCCTTACTCAGCACTGCTGCTGAAATCGAGATCTTGGCCTGGCTGAAGGGAGATAACTGCCTTCTTCCAGTCATTACGCTTGCCCAGACCGCGAGCAGTGCGCTTGCTCTTACCCAGAACATTCAGGGTAGTAACACGCTCTACTTTCACGCTGAACAGGCTTTCGACGGCCTTCTTGATTTCCAGCTTGGTTGCGTCAGTTGCAACCTTGAAAACGAACTGGCCTTTCTTGTCAGCCAGAACCGTAGCCTTTTCGGAAACGTGCGGGCCAAGCAGAACTTTAAATACGCGTTCCTGGTTCATCCCAGCAGCTCCTCGAATTTCTTCACGGCCGACACGGTGATCAACACCTTGTCGTATGCGATCAGACTAACTGGATCGGAACCTTGCACGTCACGTACATCAACGTGTGGCAGGTTGCGAGCAGCCAGGTACAGGTTCTGATCAACAGCTTCAGACACGATCAAAACGTCGGTCAGGCTCATGTTGTTCAGTTTGCCCAGCAGATCTTTGGTTTTTGGACTTTCAACAGCGAAGTCCTGAACCACGACCAGACGATCAGTACGCACGAGTTCAGCAAGGATGGAGCGCAGAGCTGCGCGGTACATCTTCTTGTTGAGCTTCTGAGAGTGATCCTGTGGACGAGCTGCGAAAGTGGTACCACCGCCACGCCAGATTGGGCTACGGATAGTACCGGCACGAGCACGGCCGGTGCCTTTCTGACGCCAAGGGCGCTTACCGCCACCACGTACGTCGGAACGGGTCTTTTGCTGCTTGCTACCTTGACGGCCGCCGGCCATGTAGGCCACGACTGCTTGGTGAACCAGCGTCTCGTTGAATTCGCCGCCAAATGTCAGTTCGGAAACTTCGATCGCTTGAGCGTCATTTACATTTAATTGCATGTCAGCTTCCCCTTAACCGCGAGCCTTGGCCGCTGGACGTACAACCAGGTTGCCGCCAGTAGCGCCAGGAACAGCACCCTTGACCAACAACAGATTGCGTTCAGCGTCGACGCGCACTACTTCGAGGGACTGCACGGTCACGCGCTCAGCGCCCATATGACCGGACATTTTTTTGCCCTTGAATACACGACCAGGAGTCTGGCACTGGCCAATAGAGCCCGGGACGCGGTGGGAAACGGAGTTACCGTGAGTGTTGTCTTGACCACGGAAATTCCAACGCTTGATCGTACCCTGGAAGCCTTTACCTTTGGACTGACCGGTTACATCAACCAGTTGACCAGCAGCGAAGATTTCAGCGTTGATCAGATCGCCAGCCTGGTAGTCGCCGTCTTCAAGACGGAACTCCATGACGGTGCGACCAGCTGCAACGTTTGCTTTAGCGAAGTGACCTGCTTGAGCAGCAGTCACGCGCGAAGCACGACGCTCGCCGACAGTGACTTGCACTGCACGATAGCCATCGGTTTCTTCAGTTTTGAACTGGGTGACGCGATTCGGCTCGATCTCAATGACCGTGACCGGAATGGAGACACCTTCTTCGGTGAAAATACGGGTCATACCGCATTTACGACCGACTACACCAATAGTCATGTTGTAAACCTCATGAGTGTACGGGGCTTTCACCCGCTATGGCCGCCCATTTCAGAGCGTTACACGACTAAGACCCAAGTCTTAGCCGAGGCTGATCTGTACTTCCACACCGGCCGCCAGATCGAGCTTCATAAGTGCATCAACGGTTTTATCCGTTGGCTGGACGATGTCCAGTACGCGCTTATGAGTACGGATCTCGTACTGGTCACGCGCGTCTTTGTTGACGTGCGGGGAGACCAGAACGGTGAACCGCTCTTTACGGGTAGGCAGTGGAATTGGACCACGCACTTGAGCACCAGTACGTTTCGCGGTTTCCACGATTTCCTGGGTGGATTGGTCGATCAGGCGATGGTCAAAAGCCTTCAACCTGATACGGATTTGCTGATTTTGCATTGGATTTCAGACTCCGGCTGCTATTCCCAGCGAGCGCAATACGCCCGTTAAAAGGAGGCGCAATTCTATAGACGGCCCTGATAGGTGTCAACCCAATAAAAAAGGCCCCCGCTGAGCGGGGGCCTTTCAAAACATCAGAACTATCTCAGAAGAGATAATTACTCGATGATTTTAGCTACAACACCAGCACCAACGGTACGGCCGCCTTCACGGATTGCGAAACGCAGACCGTCTTCCATAGCGATGGTTTTGATCAGGGTGACAACCATTTTGATGTTGTCGCCTGGCATTACCATTTCTACGCCTTCCGGCAGTTCGCAGTTACCAGTCACGTCAGTAGTACGGAAGTAGAACTGTGGACGGTAGCCTTTGAAGAACGGAGTATGACGACCGCCTTCTTCTTTGCTCAGCACGTACACTTCAGCTTCGAACTTGGTGTGCGGCTTAACCGAACCTGGCTTGACCAGAACCTGGCCACGCTCAACGTCGTCACGCTTGGTACCACGCAGCAGAACGCCGCAGTTCTCGCCAGCACGACCTTCGTCGAGCAGCTTACGGAACATTTCAACACCGGTGCAGGTGGTGACGGTAGTGTCACGCAGACCAACGATTTCCAGTGGATCTTGAACCTTGACGATACCGCGCTCGATACGACCAGTTACAACAGTACCGCGACCGGAGATCGAGAATACGTCTTCGATTGGCATCAGGAACGGCTTGTCGATAACACGGACTGGATCTGGGATGTAGCTGTCCAGAGTCTCAACCAGCTTACGAACGGACGTGGTGCCCATTTCGTTGTCGTCTTTGCCTTCCAGAGCCATACGAGCAGAACCGATGATGATCGGAGTGTCGTCACCTGGGAAGTCGTAAGTGCTCAGCAGGTCGCGCACTTCCATCTCAACCAGTTCCAGCAGCTCAGCGTCGTCTACCAGGTCAGCCTTGTTCAGGTAAACCACGATGTACGGAACGCCAACCTGACGGGACAGCAGGATGTGCTCACGGGTTTGTGGCATCGGACCATCAGCGGCCGAGCAAACCAGGATTGCGCCGTCCATCTGGGCAGCACCGGTGATCATGTTCTTCACATAGTCAGCGTGACCTGGGCAGTCAACGTGAGCGTAGTGACGGATCAGCGAGTTGTATTCAACGTGCGCGGTGTTGATGGTGATACCACGAGCTTTCTCTTCTGGCGCGCTGTCGATTTTATCGAAATCAACGATTGCGGAACCGAATACTTCGGAGCAAACGCGAGTCAGAGCAGCAGTCAGAGTGGTTTTACCGTGGTCAACGTGACCGATAGTGCCAACGTTGACGTGCGGTAGGGAACGATCAAATTTTTCTTTAGCCACGACAATTAACTCCTTGCCTAAAGGACTGAATCAGCCTTGTTTTTTGGATACAGTTTCAGCGATGTGCGCCGGAGCTGTGTTGTATTTTTTGAATTCCATAGAGTAGCTTGCGCGACCCTGAGACATGGAGCGAACGTCGGTCGCATAACCGAACATCTCACCCAACGGAACCTCGGCGCGAATCACTTTGCCGGAAACCGTGTCTTCCATACCCAAGATCATGCCGCGACGACGGTTAAGGTCGCCCATGACATCACCCATATAGTCTTCAGGTGTAACAACTTCTACCGCCATGATTGGCTCAAGCAACTCACCACCGCCCTTCTGGGCCAGTTGCTTGGTTGCCATGGAGGCAGCCACCTTAAACGCCATCTCGTTGGAGTCGACGTCGTGGTAAGAACCGTCAAAAACGGTTGCTTTCAGGCCGATCAGCGGATAGCCGGCAACAACACCGTTCTTCATCTGCTCTTCGATACCCTTCTGGATAGCAGGGATGTATTCCTTAGGAACAACACCACCTACTACTTCGTTCACGAATTGCAGACCTTCCTGACCTTCGTCAGCAGGAGCAAAACGGATCCAGCAGTGACCGAACTGACCACGACCGCCGGACTGACGAACGAACTTGCCTTCGATTTCACAGTTCTTCGTGATGCGCTCACGATAGGAAACCTGAGGCTTACCGATGTTGGCTTCGACGTTGAACTCACGGCGCATCCGGTCAACCAGGATGTCCAGGTGAAGCTCGCCCATGCCGGAGATGATCGTTTGACCAGTCTCTTCATCAGTCTTGACGCGGAAAGATGGATCTTCCTGAGCAAGTTTGCCCAGAGCGATACCCATTTTTTCCTGGTCATCCTTGGTCTTTGGCTCTACGGCAACCGAAATAACCGGCTCCGGGAAGTCCATGCGAACCAGGATGATTGGCTTGTCAGCGTTGCACAAGGTTTCACCAGTGGTGACGTCCTTCATGCCGATCAAGGCCGCGATGTCACCAGCGCGCACTTCCTTGATCTCTTCGCGGGCGTTTGCGTGCATTTGCACCATACGACCCACGCGCTCTTTCTTGCCTTTAACCGAGTTGATCACGCCGTCGCCGGAGTTCAACACGCCCGAGTAAACGCGGACGAAGGTCAAGGTACCCACGAATGGGTCAGTGGCAATTTTAAATGCCAGAGCGGAGAACGGTTCTGCGTCGTCTGCATGACGCTCCAGCTCGATAGTCTCGTCATCCGGGTCAGTACCCTTGATGGCAGGAATATCAACCGGCGCCGGCAGGTAGTCGATCACAGCATCGAGAACCAGGGGAACGCCCTTGTTCTTGAACGAGGAACCACAAACAGCCAAGACGATCTCACCAGCGATAGTACGCTGACGCAGAGCGGCCTTGATTTCCGCGTTGGTGAGTTCTTCACCTTCGAGGTACTTGTTCATCAGCTCTTCGTTGGCTTCGGCCGCAGCTTCAACCATGTTGTTGCGCCATTCGTCAGCCAGTTCCTGCAGCTCAGCAGGAATAGGCTTGCGAACAGGAACCATACCTTTGTCGGCATCGTTCCAGTAGACAGCTTCCATGGTCAGCAGATCGATCTGGCCCTGGAAATTATCTTCGGAACCGATAGCCAGCTGGATAGGAACCGGGGTGTGACCCAGACGCTGCTTGATCTGACCGATCACGCGCAGGAAGTTCGCACCAGCACGGTCCATCTTGTTTACGTAAACAAGACGTGGAACGCCGTATTTGTTGGCTTGGCGCCATACGGTTTCCGACTGAGGTTCAACACCCGAGGTACCGCAGAACACAACGACAGCGCCGTCGAGTACACGCAGGGAACGTTCAACTTCAATAGTGAAGTCTACGTGGCCTGGGGTATCGATTACGTTGAAGCGGTGCTCATCTTTGTACTGCTTCTCGGAACCTTTCCAGAAGGCGGTAATAGCAGCAGAAGTAATGGTAATACCACGCTCCTGCTCCTGAACCATCCAGTCTGTGGTCGCGGCGCCATCATGCACCTCGCCCATCTTGTGACTTTTGCCGGTGTAAAACAGTACGCGCTCGGTGGTGGTGGTTTTACCAGCATCCACGTGAGCGACGATACCGATGTTACGGTAACGGCTAATCGGAGTAGTACGAGCCATAAAGCCCTCGCAAAATTAGTGAAGCTAAAATTAGAAGCGGTAGTGCGAGAAAGCTTTGTTGGCTTCAGCCATACGGTGCACGTCTTCACGCTTCTTAACAGCAGCACCTTTACCTTCAGCAGCGTCCAACAGTTCGCCGGCCAAACGCAGGGCCATAGACTTCTCGCCGCGCTTACGGGCGAAGTCTACCAACCAGCGCATTGCCAGAGCGTTACGACGGGACGGACGAACTTCAACCGGAACCTGGTAAGTAGCACCGCCTACACGGCGCGACTTCACTTCGACCAGCGGAGCGATGGCGTCGAGAGCTTTCTCGAAGATTTCCAGGGGGTCGCTGTTCTTGCGTTCTTTAACCTTTTCCAGCGCGCCATAAACGATACGCTCGGCAACGGCTTTCTTGCCGCTTTCCATCACGTGGTTCATGAACTTGGCCAGAATTTGGCTTCCGTATTTTGGATCGTCAAGCACTTCGCGCTTGGCTGCTACGCGTCTTCTTGGCATGGATAAGCCCTCAAACGGTCTTCAGGTTCGCTCGGAATCGGTGCCCTCTCGGGACGCCTCCGACCTTACTCTTATCGACTCAGAAAATAAGATGATTCAGGTTTACAAAAAGCCGCTACTACTTAGGCTTTTTGGTACCGTACTTCGAACGACCCTGGTTACGACCTTTAACGCCGGAAGTATCCAAGGAGCCACGTACGGTGTGGTAACGAACACCTGGCAAGTCTTTTACACGACCGCCGCGGATCAGTACCACGCTGTGCTCTTGCAGGTTGTGGCCTTCACCGCCGATGTACGAGGAAACCTCGAAACCGTTGGTCAGACGCACACGGCATACTTTACGCAGTGCCGAGTTAGGTTTTTTCGGCGTGGTGGTATACACACGGGTGCATACGCCACGACGTTGCGGGCAGTTCTGCAGCGCAGGCACGTCGGATTTCTCGACGATACGCTTACGCGGCTGACGTACCAGCTGGTTGATAGTTGCCATCTACTAGCTCCACTGTTGTCTTGCGACGCTATTGTCTTGCAAGAAAAGCAAAATGGCAGGAACGAATTCCCGCCAAATTTAGGGGTACAAGAGTCTAAAGAGGATCTTGTCCCCAGTCAAGGCAAGGCCCCGACCTCCCCTCCCGTCGAACCGGGGCATAAATGCCTCGATCCGACGAATGGGGTTGCCAGGGCCCGGACTTATTTATCGCAGAACTCAGTTACCGCTTGAGTTCAGCGCTTCGGTCAGTGCAGCTTCCACTTCACTGGCGCTCACGCGCAACGGCTTGTCAGCATCACGGCGGCGCTTACGCTCGCTGTGGTAAGCCAAACCGGTACCAGCCGGGATCAAACGACCCACGACCACGTTTTCTTTCAGGCCGCGCAGATAATCGCGCTTGCCGGTTACCGCTGCTTCGGTCAGTACTCGAGTGGTCTCCTGGAAGGAGGCCGCCGAGATGAACGACTCAGTGGACAACGACGCCTTGGTGATACCCAGCAGCACACGGGTGAACTTGGAAACGAATTTCTCGTCGTTCGCCAGGCGCTCGTTTTCCACCAGTACGTGAGTCAGTTCCATCTGGTCGCCCTTGATGAAACTGGAATCGCCGGATTCAGCGATTTCAACTTTACGCAGCATCTGACGCAGGATGGTCTCGATGTGCTTGTCGTTGATCTTCACGCCTTGCAGACGGTAAACGTCTTGGATCTCGTTGACGATGTACTTGGCCAGCGCACTTACACCCAGCAGACGCAGGATGTCGTGTGGATCGCTCGGGCCGTCGGAGATCACTTCGCCGCGGTTTACCTGTTCGCCTTCGAAGACGTTCAGGTGACGCCACTTCGGAATCAGCTCTTCGTACGGATCGGTACCGTCGTTCGGGGTAATGACCAGACGGCGCTTGCCCTTGGTCTCTTTACCGAACGCGATGGTGCCGCTGACTTCAGCCAGAATCGACGCTTCTTTCGGACGACGAGCTTCGAACAAGTCGGCAACACGCGGCAGACCACCGGTGATGTCTCGAGTCTTCGAAGTTTCTTGCGGGATACGCGCGATAACATCACCGATCGCGATCTTCGCACCATCCGCTACACCGACCAGGGCGTTGGCTGGCAGGAAGTACTGAGCGATTACGTCAGTGCCTGGCAGTAACAAGTCCTTGCCGTTGTCATCGACCATCTTCACGGCAGGACGGATGTCTTTACCGGCAGCTGGACGATCTTTCGCGTCGAGTACTTCAATGTTGGTCATACCGGTCAATTCGTCAGTCTGACGCTTGATCGTGATGCCTTCTTCCATGCCCACGTAGGTCACGGTACCTTTCATTTCGGTAACGATTGGGTGAGTGTGCGGATCCCACTTGGCCACGATTGCGCCAGCGTCGACCTTGTCACCTTCTTTAACCGAAATCACAGCACCGTACGGCAGCTTGTAGCGCTCACGCTCACGACCGTAGTCATCAGCGATTGCCAGCTCACCGGAACGGGACACAGCAACCAGGTGGCCATCCACTCGCTCAACGTGTTTGAGGTTGTGCAGACGGACAGTACCGCCATTCTTCACCTGAACACTGTCAGCTGCGGAGGTCCGGCTCGCCGCACCACCGATGTGGAACGTACGCATGGTCAGCTGGGTACCCGGCTCACCGATGGACTGGGCAGCGATAACGCCGACCGCTTCACCGATGTTCACCTGGTGACCACGAGCCAAGTCACGGCCGTAGCACTTGGCGCAGATGCCATAACGGGTTTCGCAGCTGATCGGCGAACGAACGATCACTTCGTCGATGCTGTTGAGCTCGATGAATTCAACCCACTTCTCGTCTACCAGAGTGCCGGCAGGAACGATAACTTCCTCGGTACCTGGCTTGAAGACGTCACGGGCAATGACACGACCCAATACGCGCTCACCCAGTGGCTCTACAACGTCACCGCCTTCAATGTGCGGAGTCATCAGCAGGCCATGCTCGGTGCCGCAATCGATCTCGGTTACAACCAGATCCTGGGCAACGTCTACGAGACGACGTGTCAGGTAACCGGAGTTAGCGGTTTTCAACGCGGTATCCGCCAGACCTTTACGAGCACCGTGAGTGGAGATGAAGTACTGGAGTACGCTCAAACCTTCACGGAAGTTCGCGGTAATCGGCGTTTCGATGATGGAGCCGTCCGGCTTGGCCATCAGGCCACGCATACCGGCGAGCTGACGGATCTGCGCAGCAGAACCCCGTGCGCCGGAGTCGGCCATCATGTACATCGAGTTGAAGGACTCTTGGTCAACTTCGTCGCCGTGACGGTCGATGACTTTCTCTTTCGAGAGGTTGGCCATCATCGCCTTGGAAACTTCGTCGTTGGCCTTGGACCAAAGGTCGATCACCTTGTTGTACTTCTCGCCCTGGGTTACAAGGCCGGAGGCGTACTGGCTCTCGATCTCTTTCACTTCATCGGTTGCAGCCGCGATGATGCGAGCTTTTTCATCAGGGATAACGAAGTCGTTAACACCGATGGAAACGCCGGAAATGGTCGAATAAGCAAAACCGGTGTACATCAACTGGTCAGCGAAGATCACGGTCTCCTTCAAACCAACCACGCGGTAGCACTGGTTGATCAGCCTGGAGATCGCCTTTTTCTTCATTGGCAGGTTGACGACGTCGTACGACAAACCTTTTGGTACAACCTGATACAACAGCGCGCGGCCGACAGTCGTGTCGACGATACGAACATTGCTCACGCTGCCGCCGTCACGGTCGTTGACGGTTTCGTGGATCCGAACTTTGACCTTGGCGTGCAGTGCGGCTTCGCCGGCACGGAACACACGGTCAACTTCCTGCAGGTCAGCGAACACACGACCTTCACCCTTGGCGTTGATCGCTTCACGGGTCATGTAGTACAGACCCAATACAACGTCCTGCGACGGAACGATGATTGGCTCACCGTTGGCTGGCGACAGGATGTTGTTGGTCGACATCATCAACGCACGCGCTTCCAACTGGGCTTCCAGTGTCAGCGGTACGTGCACGGCCATTTGGTCGCCGTCGAAGTCGGCGTTGTACGCAGCACAGACCAGAGGGTGCAGCTGGATAGCCTTACCTTCGATCAGTACCGGTTCAAACGCCTGGATACCCAGACGGTGAAGGGTCGGTGCACGGTTGAGGAGAACCGGGTGTTCGCGAATCACTTCAGCGAGAACGTCCCAAACCTCTGGCAGTTCGCGCTCGACCATTTTCTTGGCCGCTTTGATGGTGGTCGCGAGACCGCGCATTTCGAGCTTGCCGAAGATGAACGGCTTGAACAGCTCGAGTGCCATCTTCTTAGGCAGACCGCACTGGTGCAGACGCAGGGTCGGGCCTACGGTAATTACCGAACGACCGGAGTAGTCAACACGCTTACCGAGCAAGTTCTGACGGAAACGACCTTGCTTACCCTTGATCATGTCAGCCAGGGATTTCAGAGGACGCTTGTTGGAACCGGTGATAGCGCGGCCACGACGACCGTTGTCGAGCAAGGCGTCGACGGCTTCTTGCAACATACGCTTTTCGTTGCGCACGATGATGTCCGGAGCGGACAGATCGAGCAGGCGCTTCAAGCGGTTGTTACGGTTGATTACGCGGCGGTACAGGTCGTTGAGGTCGGACGTCGCGAAACGACCACCGTCCAACGGCACCAGCGGACGCAGGTCTGGCGGCAGAACCGGCAGAACGGTCAGCACCATCCACTCTGGCAAGTTGCCGGAACCCTGGAAGGCTTCCATCAACTTCAGACGCTTGGACAGCTTCTTGATCTTGGTTTCGGAGTTGGTTTGCGGAATTTCTTCGCGCAGACGGCCAATCTCGTGCTCCAGGTCGATAGCGTGCAGCAGCTCACGGACAGCTTCGGCACCCATGCGGGCATCGAAATCATCACCGAACTCTTCCAGCGCTTCGAAGTACTGCTCGTCATTGAGCAGCTGACCTTTTTCAAGGGTGGTCATGCCAGGGTCGATAACGACATAGCTCTCGAAGTAGAGAACGCGTTCGATATCACGCAGGGTCATGTCCATCAGCAAGCCGATACGGGACGGCAGCGATTTCAGGAACCAGATGTGGGCAACCGGCGAAGCCAGTTCGATGTGCGCCATGCGCTCACGACGAACCTTGGCCAGCGCAACTTCAACGCCGCACTTCTCGCAGATCACACCACGGTGCTTCAAGCGCTTGTACTTACCGCACAGGCACTCGTAATCCTTTACCGGGCCAAAGATCTTGGCGCAGAACAGGCCGTCACGCTCAGGTTTGAACGTACGGTAGTTGATGGTTTCCGGCTTTTTAACTTCACCGAACGACCACGAACGGATCATCTCAGGCGATGCCAGTCCAATACGGATGGCGTCGAACTCTTCGACTTGACCCTGGTTTTTCAGCAAATTCAGTAGGTCTTTCAAGGCCTTTCCTCCTGGCGGAGCAGAGAGCGGGCATCGCTGCCCCACTCTCGATTCGCGTCACGTGTTATTCGGTTTCCAGATCGATATCGATGCCGAGGGAACGAATTTCTTTGATCAACACGTTGAAGGACTCGGGCATGCCCGGCTCCATACGGTGATCGCCGTCCACGATGTTTTTGTACATCTTGGTACGGCCGTTCACATCGTCCGACTTCACTGTGAGCATTTCTTGCAGAGTGTATGCAGCACCGTATGCTTCCAGTGCCCAGACCTCCATCTCCCCGAAACGCTGACCACCGAACTGAGCCTTACCACCCAGCGGCTGCTGGGTAACCAGGCTGTACGAACCGGTAGAACGAGCGTGCATCTTGTCGTCTACCAAGTGGTTCAGCTTCAGCATGTACATGTAGCCAACAGTAACCGGGCGCTCAAACTTGTTGCCGGTACGGCCGTCGAACAGCTGCATCTGGCCGCTTTCCGGCAGGTCTGCCAGTTTCAGCATGGCCTTGATTTCGCTTTCCTTGGCACCGTCGAACACCGGGGTAGCCATTGGAACGCCGCCGCGCAGGTTCTTCGCCAGATCCAGGATTTCCTGGTCGGAGAAGGTGTCCAGCTCTTCGTTGCGACCGCCGATCTCGTTGTAGATCTCGTGCAGGAACTTACGCAGGTCAGCGACCTTGCGCTGCTCTTCGATCATACGGTTGATCTTTTCGCCCAGACCTTTGGCCGCGAGGCCCAGGTGGGTTTCGAGGATCTGACCGACGTTCATACGCGAAGGTACGCCCAACGGGTTGAGGACAACGTCGACCGGAGTGCCATTGGCATCGTGCGGCATGTCTTCAACCGGCATGATCACGGAGACCACACCCTTGTTACCGTGACGACCGGCCATCTTGTCGCCCGGCTGGATGCGGCGACGGATTGCCAGGTAAACCTTGACGATTTTCAGCACGCCTGGAGCCAGGTCATCGCCCTGCTGCAGTTTGCGCTTCTTGTCTTCGAACTTGTCGTCCAGCAGACGGCGGCGATCAACGATGTAGGCCTGAGCCTTCTCGAGCTGCTCGTTCAGAGCATCTTCAGCCATGCGCAGTTTGAACCACTGGCCGTGCTCAAGACCGTCGAGGATTTCGTCGGTGATGTCCTGACCTTTCTTCAGACCTGCGCCGCCTTCAGCCTTGTGACCTACCAAAGCGGAACGCAGACGTTCGAAGGTCGCGCCCTCAACGATACGGAACTCTTCGTTCAGGTCCTTGCGGATCTCGTCGAGTTGAGTCTTCTCGATGGACAGTGCACGAGCATCACGCTCAACGCCGTCACGGGTGAAGACCTGTACGTCGATGACAGTACCCTTGGTACCGGTAGGTACACGCAGGGAGGTGTCTTTAACGTCGCTGGCTTTTTCACCGAAGATGGCACGCAGCAGCTTCTCTTCCGGAGTCAGTTGGGTCTCGCCTTTCGGAGTGACCTTACCGACCAGAATGTCGCCAGCGCCAACTTCAGCACCTACATAAACGATACCGGCTTCGTCCAGTTTGTTCAGTGCAGCTTCACCCACGTTCGGGATGTCTGCAGTGATTTCCTCAGGCCCAAGCTTGGTGTCACGCGCCACACAGGTGAGTTCCTGGATGTGGATCGTGGTAAAGCGATCTTCTTGAACAACTCGTTCCGACAGGCAGATGGAGTCTTCGAAGTTGTAACCGTTCCAGGCCATGAACGCGATGCGCATGTTCTGACCCAGTGCCAGCTCACCCATGTCGGTGGACGGGCCGTCGGCCATGATGTCGCTACGCTGAACGCGGTCACCCTTACGCACCAGCGGACGCTGGTTGATGCAGGTGTTCTGGTTCGAACGGGTGTATTTGGTCAGGTTGTAGATGTCGACACCGGCTTCGCCAGTCTCAACTTCGTCATCGGCAACACGCACCACGATACGGCTGGCATCCACGGAGTCGATCACGCCACCACGACGAGCCACGACGCAAACGCCGGAGTCACGGGCTACGTTACGCTCCATGCCGGTACCTACCAGCGGCTTGTCGGCGCGCAGGGTCGGTACAGCTTGACGCTGCATGTTGGAACCCATCAACGCACGGTTGGCGTCATCGTGCTCCAGGAACGGGATCAGCGACGCTGCAACCGAAACTACCTGCTTGGGCGAAACGTCCATCAAGGTGACGTCTTCCGGCGCCTTGACGGTGAACTCGTTCAAGTGACGAACAGCTACCAGTTCGTCGATCAGGACTTTCTTGTCGTTCATCGTGGCCGAAGCCTGAGCGATCACGTGATCAGCTTCTTCGATGGCGGACAGGAATACGATCTCGTCGGTGACCAGACCCTCTTTCACCACACGGTACGGGCTTTCGAGGAAGCCGTACTGGTTGGTGCGCGCATAAGCGGCCAGGGAGTTGATCAGACCGATGTTCGGACCTTCCGGCGTTTCGATCGGGCAAACACGACCGTAGTGCGTCGGGTGTACGTCACGAACTTCAAAGCCAGCGCGCTCACGGGTAAGACCGCCAGGGCCCAGTGCAGAGACACGGCGCTTGTGGGTGATCTCGGAGAGCGGGTTGTTCTGGTCCATGAACTGCGAGAGCTGGCTGGAACCGAAGAACTCTTTCACCGCTGCAGCCACTGGCTTGGCGTTGATCAGGTCTTGCGGCATCAGGCCTTCGCTTTCAGCCATCGACAGACGCTCTTTGACCGCACGCTCAACACGTACCAGGCCAACGCGGAACTGGTTCTCGGCCATTTCGCCTACGCAGCGAACACGACGGTTACCCAGGTGGTCGATGTCATCGACAATGCCTTTGCCGTTACGGATGTCGACCAGGGTCTTCAGTACCGCGACGATGTCTTCCTTGCACAGCACGCCCGAACCTTCGATTTCGGTACGACCGATACGACGGTTGAACTTCATCCGGCCGACCGCAGACAGGTCATAGCGCTCAGGGCTGAAGAACAGGTTGTTGAACAGGGTCTCGGCAGCGTCTTTGGTTGGCGGCTCACCCGGACGCATCATGCGATAGATCTCGACCAGCGCTTCCAATTGGTTGCTGGTGGAGTCGATCTTCAGCGTGTCGGAGATGAACGGACCGCAGTCGATGTCGTTGGTGTACAGGGTCTCGATGCGAACGACCTGGGCCTTGGCGATTTTGGCCAGGATCTCGGTGTTCAGCTCGGTGTTGCACTCAGCCAGGATTTCGCCTGTAGCCGGGTGAACGATGACCTTGGCGGTCGTGCGACCCAGGACGTAGTCCAGCGGCACTTCCAACTCTTTCAGACCAGCTTTTTCAATCTGGTTGATGTGGCGCGCGGTGATACGGCGGCCAGCTTCAACAATGACCTTGCCCTTCTCATCCTGGATGTCCAGGACGGCAATTTCACCACGCAGACGCGAAGCAATCAGCTCCAGCTTGAGGGTTTCATCCTTCAGGCTGAATACGTTGGTGGTGTAGAAGGCGTCCAGCACTTGCTCGGTGGTATAGCCGAGCGCGCGCAGCAGTACCGAGGCCGGCAGCTTGCGACGACGGTCGATACGCACAAACACGCAGTCTTTGGGGTCGAACTCGAAGTCCAACCACGAACCGCGGTACGGAATGATCCGCGCGGAGTACAGGAGCTTACCGGAGCTGTGCGTCTTGCCGCGGTCGTGATCGAAGAACACGCCCGGGGAACGGTGCAGCTGGGAAACGATTACGCGCTCGGTACCGTTGATAACGAAGGTGCCGTTTTCAGTCATCAGTGGGATTTCGCCCATGTAGACTTCTTGCTCTTTGATGTCCTTGATCGCTTTGTTCGACGATTCTTTGTCGAAAATGATCAGACGGACTTTTACCCGCAAAGGTACGGCGTACGTAACACCGCGCAACACGCATTCTTTGACATCAAATGCCGGTTCGCCCAGGCGATAACCGACGTACTCCAGCGCAGCATTGCCGGAGTAGCTGATGATCGGGAAAACGGATTTGAAGGCCGCATGCAGGCCCACGTCGCGGAACTGATCTTTGGTCGCTCCCGCCTGCAAGAATTCACGATACGAATCCAGCTGGATAGCCAGAAGGTACGGGACATCCATGACGTCCGGCAACTTGCTAAAGTCCTTGCGGATACGTTTTTTCTCAGTATATGAGTAAGCCATCAGCGTTCCCCAGCTTGGTCACCTGCTTGTTTGGCCCTCCCGACGGGAGCAGCCAGAAAATCTTGCAAACCCCATGGTTTGCACCACCGCATCGGGTGGCTACAGCGCGTTAATGGCGGCGACCGAGTCGTCAGCCAAGAACGGAAAAAGGCCGGTGGCAAGAGCCACCAGCCATCAGCCTTCAGCTTAAAGCTTGGGCTGGAGACGCAAGGTCGATGCTTACTTCAGCTCGACTTTAGCGCCTGCTTCTTCCAGAGTAGCTTTGGCTTTGTCAGCGGCGTCTTTCGACACTGCTTCCAGAACCTGGGCAGGAGCGCCGTCAACTACAGCCTTGGCTTCTTTCAGGCCCAGACCGGTCAGTTCACGTACTGCCTTGATCACGTTTACTTTCTTCTCGCCAGCTTCCAGCAGCATGACGTTGAATTCGGTTTGCTCTTCAGCAGCGACAGCAGCAACAGCTGGGCCAGCGGAAGCAGCGGCAGCGGAAACGCCGAATTTTTCTTCGAAAGCTTTGATCAGCTCAACAACCTGCAGAACCGACATTTCAGCTACGGCGTTGAGGATATCGTCTTGGGAGATAGACATTGCTGTATTTCCTGAATTGGGGGACGGCCTACGCGGCCATCGAAATAAACAAAAATACGCGAGAGAAGTTGATCAGCCTTAGGCTGCGGCAGCTTCTTTTTGCTCGCGAACTGCAGCCAGAGTACGAGCCAGCTTGCTGGTAGCGCCTTGAATCACGCTCATCAGCTGCGAAATGGCTTCGTCGCGGGTCGGCAGTGTTGCCAGTACGTCGATTTGGTTAGCTGCGAGGAACTTGCCCTCGAACGCAGCTGCCTTGATCTCGAACTTATCCTGACTCTTGGCAAATTCCTTGAACAAACGGGCAGCAGCGCCTGGATGGTCTTTGGAAAACGCGATCAGAGTCGGGCCGGTGAACACGTCATTGAGAACACTGTATTCAGTGTCAGCAACAGCGCGCTTGAGCAAGGTGTTACGTACAACACGTACGTAAACGCCAGCTTCACGAGCCTCTTTACGGAGTCCGGTCATAGCGCTTACTGTCACACCACGGGCATCAGCCACGACAGCGGACAGAGCAGCTTTGGCAGCCTCGTTGACTTCAGCGACGATGGCCTTCTTGTCTTCGAGATTAATTGCCACGGGTTTAACTCCTGCTTGTTACCGTTTCATCCGGCCTAGGCCTGATGTCGTTTTGGTGTCTGATTCGGTAAGGAACCGGGAGCACCATCTGCGTAGGCTTGTTGGTTTAAGACTTGCGTCGCCTACGGTCTTGGATAGCCCCCGCCAGGCAGGGACCCCAATCTTTCAATTGGCGCAATCACTTGCGCCAACTTGTGTCTTATACGTCCAGCGAGCCTTGGTCGATGACCAGACCTGGGCCCATAGTGGTGCTCAGGGTAACGCGCTTGACGTAGATACCTTTCGAGGAAGCAGGCTTGATACGCTTCAGATCAGCGATCAGTGCTTCAACGTTTTCCTTCAGCTTGACGGCATCAAAGCCGACCTTGCCAACGGAGGTGTGGATGATGCCGTTTTTGTCGGTGCGATAACGAACCTGACCAGCCTTGGCGTTTTTAACCGCGGTAGCTACGTCTGGCGTTACGGTGCCGACTTTAGGGTTAGGCATCAGGCCGCGTGGACCGAGGATCTGACCCAACTGACCTACAACACGCATTGCATCCGGGGAAGCAATAACGACGTCATAGTTCAGGTCGCCGCCTTTCATTTCGGCAGCCAGGTCGTCCATGCCAACGCGATCAGCGCCGGCAGCCAGAGCAGCTTCAGCTGCCGGGCCTTGGGTGAAGACAGCAACACGTACAGTCTTGCCAGTGCCGTGTGGCAGCACAGTAGCGCTACGAACGACCTGGTCGGATTTACGCGGGTCAACACCCAGGTTCACAGCAACGTCAACAGACTCGCTGAACTTGACAGTCGACAGCTCGGTCAGCAGGGCAGCAGCGTCTACAAAGCTGTAGGACTTGCCTGCTTCGATTTTGCCGGCGATAGCCTTTTGGCGCTTGGTCAGCTTAGCCATTACACACCCTCCACGTTAAGGCCCATGCTACGAGCAGAACCGGCGATGGTACGCACGGCTGCATCCATATCAGCTGCAGTCAGATCCGCGTTTTTGGTTTTCGCGATTTCTTCCAGCTGAGCACGAGTCACAGTGCCAACCTTAACGGTGTTCGGACGAGCGGAACCGCTAGTCAGACCAGCAGCTTTCTTCAGAAGAACCGAAGCCGGAGTCGACTTGGTTTCGAAAGTGAAGCTACGGTCGCTGTATACAGTGATGATCACTGGAGTCGGCAGACCTGGCTCAAGACCCTGAGTACGGGCGTTGAAGGCCTTGCAGAATTCCATGATGTTCACGCCGTGCTGACCCAGAGCTGGACCGACGGGTGGACTAGGGTTGGCCTGAGCGGCCTTCACTTGCAGCTTGATGTAAGCGGTAATCTTCTTGGCCATGAGGCACTCCAATTACGGGTTCAAGCGCCTCGAAAGGCTCCCCGGTTACTTGCGCGTTTATCCCAGTGACGACAAAACCCCACAGCCTAGGCTGCGGGGTTGGGATGCTTGCTCAGCTAGACCTTTTCGACCTGACTGAACTCCAACTCTACCGGAGTAGAGCGACCGAAAATGAGCACCGCCACTTGGATCCGGCTCTTTTCGTAGTTAACTTCTTCGACGGTGCCGTTGAAATCAGCGAACGGACCATCCGTGACACGAACAACCTCACCCGGCTCGAACAACGTCTTCGGCTTAGGCTTGTCGCTACCGTCAGCAACACGACGCAGAATTGCTTCTGCTTCTTTATCAGTGATCGGCGCAGGCTTATCAGCGGTACCGCCAATGAAGCCCATGACACGAGGAGTATCCTTGACCAAGTGCCAAGTACCTTCGTTCATGTCCATCTGTACCAGCACGTAGCCAGGGAAGAACTTACGTTCACTCTTGCGCTTCTGGCCATTCCGCATTTCAACCACTTCTTCAGTGGGAACCAGAATTTCGCCGAAGCCATCTTCCATGCCTGCCAGCTTTACGCGCTCCAGCAAAGAGCGCATAACATGCTTCTCGTAACCCGAGTAAGCATGCACAACGTACCAACGCTTAGCCACGGGACACCCTTAGCCAACAATCAAGGAAACAAGCCAGCCGAGCAGGGAATCAAGCCCCCACAACAGCAACGCCATAACCAGAACAACAGCCACGACAATCAATGTGGTCTGCGTGGTTTCTTGGCGAGTCGGCCAAACGACTTTACGAATTTCGGTGCGAGCTTCCTTTACCAGGACCGCGAAAGACTTGCCTTTAGCAGTCTGCAGGCCTACAAAGGCAGCTACAGCAGCAAGAGCAAGCAAAGCGAGGACACGGTACAGGATCGGCGAAGCAGAATAGTACTGATTGCCAACAACGCCTACGACCACCAAGGCGACTACAGCGAGCCACTTGAACAGATCGAAACGAGAGCTTTGAGCTTCAGCCTTAGGAGTCATCTATGAAGATCCTGTGAAAAGAAAGCCAGATACACCACGTGAATCTGGCAGGTCAGGAGGGAATCGAACCCCCAACCTACGGTTTTGGAGACCGTCGCTCTGCCAATTGAGCTACTGACCTAAAACAAAATCAGGCCGACCATTATGCAGGCCCGAAAAAGACTTTACAACAACCAACCCCAACAGACTTGAAATCAACTGACGGCCAGCGCCAGAAACAACACGATACAAGCCGAGGCAGCTGTTAAAACAAAGGCAGATATTCTCATATCTGCCTTGTCATATGGAGCTCTTGAGCGGATTTGAACCGCTGACCTCACCCTTACCAAGGGTGTGCTCTACCAACTGAGCTACAAGAGCGAAACACCTTGCACAACCTGCAAACTTGGAGCGGGTAGCGGGAATCGAACCCGCATCATCAGCTTGGAAGGCTGAGGTTCTACCACTAAACTATACCCGCGGAGCTTGCAGCTCACGCTAAAAATGGTGGAGGGGGAAGGATTCGAACCTTCGAAGTCGTAGACGTCAGATTTACAGTCTGATCCCTTTGGCCGCTCGGGAACCCCTCCTAAGCGAGCCGGCATTTTACATCACGCCGACCTTCTGTCAAGCATTTTCTCATTTAAATTATGAGGTTAGCTGCATTGACGTCGCTTCCCACCAAAGCCCTCTAGAGGTCTTCACTGCGAAGCGGGCGCCATTCTATGCAAACTATTCGAGAGTTGCAATGCCTTCGCACAGCATTATTTTATGTTTTAACTCATTGAATTCCTTAGCAAGGTTTTCAAAGGGCAGATCATCCGCCAGGCGCCTGCTTTCTGGGGCCACGCGAAGCCAGTAACCGCCAGCCTCAGCCGTGTTCAGCAATTGAACCTTGACCTTTATATCCAGGCTGGTGAGGCGCTGCTCGACAGTTCGCGCCTGACGCTGATCGCTGAACCCGCCAATGTACAAGCAGGTATTTTGAGCATCAGACGCTTTCGGCCGATCCCTTCGAGCCATTGCGTCGGAAGATTCACTCAGCAACCTGATGTCTTGCTGGGAACCACGATAAAGACTCAGAGGAGTGACGTCCTTGGCGCGCAGCGGCGCCTCTTGCTGATGCCATATGTAATAGAAGACGTTGAGGATCAGTAGAAGCAGAAACAACCAACGCATAAGCACCTCAGGGCAAAGGACACGCCATTGCCAGACCAATGAATACCAGATCCGGAACAAGCCGCGCCTGCGGCACAGCGTCGAAAACCAGATCAGCATCTCCGCCTGTCAGGAATACTGTGAAGTCATCGCCCCAATAGCCCCTGGCGAGCTCAATCTGGGTCAGTACAAACCCCCTCAGCATCAGCGTACAGCCACGCTCGACCGCCTCGGCAGTCGTACGCCCAGGCGAAAGACACTCCATA
Source organism: Pseudomonas sp. W4I3 (assembly GCF_030816195.1). Taxonomy (GTDB): domain Bacteria; phylum Pseudomonadota; class Gammaproteobacteria; order Pseudomonadales; family Pseudomonadaceae; genus Aquipseudomonas. The sequence goes on from NZ_JAUSXS010000001.1 coordinate 6,047,705, forward strand.
GCGCGCTCAGCAGCAGCATCGTCGTAGCGTATCTTGCGTGTATGCGTGCGCAGCTGGTTGCGCATAAGAGGTAGGCCAGGGCAAATGAAGCCGCCCAAATGCTCGCCATCGGCACCAATGAAGTCTGCAGTCGCCGCAGTACCAAAATCCAGCACCAGACAAGCGCCTGGCGCTAATTTGTGGCCACCAAGGATCGCCAGCCAACGATCAAGGCCAAGCCGCTCAAAATCGTCATAACCGTTTCGGACGCCGGCCATTTCCATCGCTGACGTAGCGCATGAAACAGTAACGCCAAAAGCCTCAATCAATACCTCGACCAGCTTGCTTGTTTCCTCCAGAGCGCGAACACTCACCAACCGGCAACGCGTCAGCAAAATATCTGGCACCGCATTCAGACTCTCAATCAACGCGGTATTCGAACCGACGACGCCTTCGGCAAAAGCATCCGCCCTATCGATATCAAGGACTCGCCATTTTATAAAGCTATTCCCACAGTCGAGCTCAAGAATCATCACGCAACCTCAGGCTTAACTCACCACCGCTGTATGTTTTTTCAACACCGTCAACGCTCAAGCGCAACGCTCCTTGAAGATCAACACCAAGTACCACCCCATCAACACGATTCACACCTGCGATGAGCGATACCGCCTGACCTTGCCACGCATGATTTTGCTCCCATTCTTCCTGGAGAGCCGCAAAGCCAGACTCCCTGTGCCGATCCAGGTAGTGCTGGAGCTGCAAGCCAACCTGAGCTACTAGGGCGTTACGGTCAGCGGCAGCCCCCGTTTCAAGCTGCACCGACGTCCATTGCTGGTCAACCTCATCAGCTTTCTGCATATTCACGTTGACGCCGATTCCGACAACCACATGACAGATATCTGCCGGATCTCCCATCAGCTCCAGCAATATTCCAGCGATTTTCTTTCGTCCGACCAATACGTCATTTGGCCATTTCAATACGGCGCCCTGAACACCCGCCGCTCGCAAGGCCTGGATGACCGCTAAGCCAACAACAAGACTCAGCCCCTCCAATTGCCGGAGGCCATCCTCAATACGCAGCACAAGACTGTAATAGATGTTTTGGGCGAATGGGCTGACCCACTTTCGACCGCGCCTGCCCCGCCCGGCCATCTGCTGCTCAGACAGCACCAGGAACGGCGCCGCCTGCGCAATACCAACCAAGCGCAACGCCTCTGCGTTAGTGGAGTCAATCGAGTCGTATATGTGAATAGGCCACTGCAATGAGGGCGCACTTCGCGATATTTCTTGCGCATTCAGAAACACCAGCGGAGATGCTAACCGGTAACCCTTACCCCGCACTTTATGAATAGGTAGATTCAATTCTGCTTCAAGAAGCTGAAGCTGCTTCCACACAGCGCTGCGGCTGACACCAAGGGCTACCCCCAGCGCCTCTCCGGAATGGAATCGGCCATCTTTCAAGAGTTCTAACAGCGTAAGCATGCAGGTATCGCCTCACAATGAGGCACGCATGATAGCCATGCGAAGAGGCATTGCATAGAAAGGCCGCGCGCCATCAGGGGTGATGAATGCTATCGGTATTTTTCGACCA